>CAWEOL010000014.1:0-221057 GCA_963810675.1 Ilumatobacteraceae bacterium | reverse complement strand
AGCGATCGTCTCACTTTAAGGAGTGCGTCCCCGACAGCGCAATCGGGGCAAGGCCGGGGCCAAATCGGGGGCAAACGGGCCCGAATAGGCCGAAGGAGACTACATTGGACGACAATCAACTGGTTGAAACGACAGTAGCGTCCAATCAAATTTTTGGCTGATAACCCAAAGGTCGGAGGTTCAAATCCTCCCCCCGCAATCAAGGCCGGTTACGCAACCGGCCTTTTTCATCGTGTTGCAAAAACGTGTGCCGAAAGCAGAAGCGACTCGGGGCAAGAACTCACATTGTTTTTGCCCCCGATTTGCCCCCGAACTGAATCGACTTTGTCACGCATCCTCTTGCATCACATTACAATCTGGCGACAGAAGAGTGATTTCTCGTTGGGTTACTGCCCCAACACAGCGGAAGATGGAGGCCCAACCAGTAGCGTCGGAGTCTCAAGCGAGGCCGAGTCAGCCTGGGAGCTCCGGCAAGACGCCGTATCCCTGAAGCCTGTATAATCTGCCCGCGTGATTGCCTCCTATGTGCACGGCTGTTCGACCACCCCTTTACTCGGGGAGACGATCGGAACGTGTCTCGATCGGATTTGCGAACACTTCGGCCGAGAACTTGAGATCCCGTTAGACAGGGGCTCCGCTAGACGCACGGGTACCGAAGCTGGAAGTCGAGAACGCTGCCCGCGGAATGATCTCGATCGGCGTGGAGAAAGGTGATCGGGTTGGCGTATGGAGTCCGAATTGTGCGGAGTGGTTGATCGCACAATACGCCCTCGCGAAAGTTGGCGCGATCATGGTCAACATTCAAAAATTCCGAATGCGGGAACAAATGTTGAGCGAACTTGGTCTCAGCGTCGAGCAAACAGCGTAAGGAGGCTTCCGGTGTCGAACCGAACACTTTTATTGGCGGGCGTCGTGACGTTGGTTTTTACTTCGCGGGTTTTCGCTCAGCAGTCGTGTTAAACGCTCGCCACTCTGAAGCTTACTGGCGCGACAGTAACATCTGCCGCGACAGTCACGGCAGCGCTCGCAGGCCCGGCCAACCGAGGCGGAGCGGCGAACGCGGTGGCTACTGTTCCGGCGCACTGCGAAGTGAAACTGACAATTCACCCCACTAACGATTCCGAGATCAAGGCCGCGGTATGGCACCCCGTTGCCGGCTGGAACGGCAAGTATCAGCAAGTAGGAACCGGCGGCTGGGCCGGGAGCATTGGATATCGCAGTATGGTCGATCCGCTGACTCGAGGTTATGCGACCGCTGCGACCGATAACGGACACGAGGGCGGCGCGGGCGCAACCTGGGCTGTAGGTCATCCCGAAAAGCTCATCGACCAACGAAAATTGAAGGGGCGCAAATTATTAGAGTGAGACCTTGGCTATCGCCTTGTGCGCAGGAAGTCTGAGGTTCGGATTTTCTCGATCCGATTAGCTCTAGCGCAATAGATGTCGCGCACCAGTCCTGCCTGGTGCGCGAGCCTTGATCTCGACAACGGGATACTTCTTCGCCTTCAGAGCCTCCCCAGTATCAGGGACTTTCCTGCATCTAGGATCAAGACTTCATCAGAACGTGCTGGTGTGAGGCGCCAGGGATATCGTTAAAAAATGGACAAGTGCGACGGAGCGGTCAAAAGCGGGTTAAGTTGATGGTGAGGAACAGAAACATGAGCAAAGTTTGGTTCGTCACCGGTGCCGGGCGCGGCATGGGGGTGGATATCGCTAAGGCGGCTCTTGCCGTTGGCCATGAAGTGGTCGCTACCGGCCGCAATATTGAAAAGGTGGCCAAGGCCGTTGGGGAATCCTCAGCCCTCTTGATCGTGAAACTGGACATCACCAAACCTACTGATGCGGAGTCCGCGGTTAAGGCGACCGTTGATCGGTTTGGCCGAATAGTAGTGCTGGTCAATAATGCCGCAGACTTCTATGCAGGTTTCTTTGAAGAGCCGACGCCCGAGCAGATGGAGCAACAGTTGTCGACCAGTCTCGTCGGCCCGATGAACGTAACCCGCGCCGTCCTGCCTGTTATGCGCAAACAGCGTTCAGGGCTGAACCAATATCTATTTCACTTCTGTATCTACCCGTCTACCCGTCGGCGATGGGGCGATGGCGCGTCGTAACGTTGCGACTTCTCAGACGCGGACAAGTTGCGGCAGGTGATCGAAATGTTTGTCACGTGCATGGAGGGCCAGATTGTGCTGCAAGACCACGGCCGCAAGCCACATGTCATTCGTTGGAATAGGTGTGCCTCGCTTGCGAAGTTGCCGAACAGTGACGCATAGTGGTGTGTGGTTTGGTCGTCGGCGAAAAGCACGTTTACGCCGTCCTTCAGGAGGAATCTCCGCAGTATCTGCTCGTTTTCAGCCTGCCGTCGCCCGTAAGCGAAACCTGCTCGAAGCTCACCGAGCACGACGAACGGCAATGCAATTTCTTCAGCTTCCTCCAGGAGCGCGACGGTCCCGGCGACACCCTTGCAAAGATCGACGTATCGATTGGTGTCGAGCGCGACCTTCACCTCCAGAGATTCCTGTCCACGCGGTCCTGTGCGGCGAGAACGGCTCGAGAGCGCTTGTCCGGCTTCCAGGTCCCGGCGATATCCGCGAGGCTTCGCCGTTTTCGACGACCTCCAATCACGCCAGTCCCCTCCGCCAGCGCGGTGATGGCTGCCTCATTCAGGCTCTTGCCGGCTGCCCGCGCTCGCGCGCGTAACGCATTGTTCACTTTCGGAGGGATGCCACGGATGGTGTACTGCATGCATCAAGTATAAGAAGTGCATGCACGCCCAGCAAGCGGTAACAGGAGAACGTGCATCCGGACTCGGGGGCAAAGCCGGGGGCAAAATCGGGGGCAAACGCGCCTGAAGGGGCCGAAACAGACTCCAAAGGACGACACTGAAGTGGTTGAAATGACAGTCGCGTCCAATCAAAGTTTTGGCTCATAACCCAAAGGTCGGAGGTTCAAATCCTCCCCCGCAATTTCCCTCTAAATCCCTAGATCTTGCTGACCGCAGATCCGAAAATCCTTGCAAAAATGGGCCGATGACGTTAAGTTCCGCCCGCACCACTTCAAGAAAACCCAATCAGGACTGGGAGGAACCATGAGAAATCTCTTTGCCCTCACGGCAGCGTTGCTTTTTCTAATTCTAATTGCACCCATGCCGGCGTTCACTCAATCCGGCGTTGCCAGGATAAGCGGAACAATTGATGACGCCACAGGCGCGGTGCTGCCCGGCGTAACGGTCACCGCAACGAATAATGCGACCGGAATCGTCAGGACCGTGTTGAGCAACGAAGCGGGGGCGTACAACTTTGCCAGTCTGATGCCGGGAGTGTACAAGGTCAGCGCGCAGTTGCCTGGTTTTCAGACCAAGACTTACAGTGACGTTCAACTTGGAAACGATCAACAGATCCGGTTGAACTTCACGCTGAGCCTGAGTTCGGTAGGGACGTCGGTTGACGTCACTGTCGCGGTGGACACGCTGTTGGCGACATCGAGTTCGTCGGTTGGAAGCGTGCTTTCCGAACAAAGGGTGCAGGACCTGCCCATCGTCGGCAACAACGTGATGGGTCTGCTGGATACGTTGCCGGGGACGCGCATGGACGCCAACGGTGTGACCGGAACCTTTGCCGGCCTGTTTGTGCGCAGCGTCAATGTGACGCGGGACGGCATGGAGTCCAGCGGCGCGGCGCGCAATATGCAAGCGGGTATGACGCCGTCCACGTACATGAGTCCGGACCTGATCGGCGAAATGCGCCTGATCGTCGCGCCCGTGGATGCCGAAATGGGGCGCGGCAACGGACAGATGCAGGTTTTCACGCGATCGGGAACCAACCAGTTTAGCGGCAGCGCCGTGTGGTCCGTCCGAAACAGCGCGTTGGACGCCAACACCTGGGCCAACAACAGGGCCGTCGATCCAAGAACCGGCGCATGGAAGCCCACTCCCAAGGATTGGATCAACAGAAACCAGTACACGGGCAGCCTCGGTGGGCCGATCGTCAAAAACAAAACGTTTTTCTTCGCGCTGTGGGACGGCATGATCGTCAATGAGCGCCTGGTTCAAAACCCTACGGTGCTGACGCCGTGCGCGCGGAATGGCATTTTCCGGTACTTCGACACGTGGAATAACGGAAACGCATTTCAAGTTACTCAGGCCACCGGCACTACTCCGACGATTGCGGTGGTGGATGGAGTTGGTAATCCGCTCAGGCCGGCAACGAATCCGGAGCGGACCAGAACCCGACGACCAACCCGTTTACCGGCACTCTCCGGTACGCGAGCGTATTCGGTCCGCTGCAGAACACGTCCCTACCAAAGCGGACTGTTCCGACGCCGTGGTGCAGGGCGCGCCCTGGGACACAAACCGGAAGGCCATGGATTCGACCGGATTTGTGAGCAAGCTCCTGGGCAAGATGCCGCTGCCGAACAACTACGAGATCGGCGATGGCTTGAATACGGCGGGCTACCGGTGGGTTCGCGCGTGAGAGGCGGCAACGAAGGCATATTCGCGATTTGGCGGGACCGGCGTCGCGCGCAAGCAGATCAACGTCAAGCTGGATCACAACTTCAACGCGTCGCACAAGGTCGGCGGCAACCTACACCTATGAACGGTCCGCCGGCGGTGCGAACTTGATGACGTGGCCGGACACTTTTTCGGGCAGCCGTTACCGGCATCCGCAGCACCTCTCCGTCACTTTCACATCGACGCTGTCGCCGACGCTCGTCAATGAAGCCCGTGTGGGGATGCGGCGCACCGGGTTCACAGAGTGGAACGGGCTGACGATCCCGAATCCCAGCGAGGCCGTGCAGGCAGTTCTTTCCCAACTTCAACGGATATCCCGGTTTTCGTGGGACTGGGACTTGGCCAGGTGAACTTCCAGGCGAACCAGCCGCTCGGCGGCGGGAATACGCGGACGTTTCTCGGACCACACGGTGCTGTGGCAGTACGGCGACACGCTCAGTTGGACGAAAGGCAAACACGCCTTCAAATTCGGCGGTGAAATCCGCAGAGGCGGCTCCTGGGGACTCGACGCCGGCATCGGCACCACCGCCATCCCGCGCGTCACGGGGGGCGACCTCACGCTTTCCCAGATATCGCCAGCGGCAATCAGCACGCACGAACATGCCCGGGACTTGCCGGCACGACCGCCACGGGAAACAACGTGAGAATGCGGAATCTGCTGAGTTTCCTTGCCGGATCGGTCGGCAGCATCACGCAGTACTACTACATGCAAGACCCCGAGAAATTGGACGCATTCGACGACTACAAGAACGTACCCGGGCAAGGTTCGCGATATGCGGATCAATGAGTTCAGCCTTCTTCTTCAAAGACGACTGGAAGGTGATGAAGAGTCTCACGCTCAACCTCGGCCTGCGTTACGACTACTATGGCGTGCCGTACGAAGCCAACGGCTTGATGCCGCTCCCGGTTGGAGGAGGCAACGCCGCTTTCGGAATTTCGGGACGAAGCTTCGACGATTGGATGAGCCCTGGAGTACGCGCCGACCCGACGGTGTTCCAGTATGTCGGCAAGAACTCCCCGAATCCCGGCATCGCGTGGTATCCGAACGACTGGAACAATTTTGGTCCCGCCGTTGGCTTTGCCTGGCAGGTTCCGTGGTTTGGCGAGGGGAAGACGACCGTGCGCGGCGGATATCAGATCACGTATCAGATTGGGGACGGATACAGTTCCATGGTGCAGGAAACCAACGCGCCGGGCAGCACGAACAACGTCACGTATACCGGGGACAGCAGCGCCAATGCCTATCTCGATCTCACGAAGCTGCCGTCGTTGATTCCGGTGCCCAATCTTACTACAAGCCAATGCAGCCCATTCCCCTGACGGAGCGAAGCCAGCAGATTTATATTCCGGATCCGAACCTTGTGACTCCCTACGCGCAGAACCTCACGCTGTCGGTCACGCGAAGCGTCGGGTCGAAAGTGTCGGTGGACCTGCGCTACATCGGCACGCTGGGCAGGAAGCAGCGCAGCGCGGCGAACAACATCAATGTGCCCAACTTCCGGAGCAACGGATTGAAGGAAGCCTTCGACGCGGTGCGAAGCGGCGATGAATCGCCGTTGTTGGACCAGATATTCAACGGAATCAACATCGCGGGCGCGGGATTCGGACCGGTGGGAACAGCCGTTCAATGGCGTTCTGCAGACGGCCGGAATGCACATGCGGCAATCCACCACGTTTAAATCCAACCTTGCCAACGGAAATTACATGGCGCTCGCCGCCTCGCTGAACACGTTGAACTACGCGACCGCCAGCAATCCCACGCTGCCGGTCATTCCGGCACGCGTTCAGGGCAGCGTGCTCCGGCACAACGGATTTCCGGAAAACTTCATCGTGACCAATCCGCAGTTCGGCGCCGTAAACCTCATGACGAACAATTTCAGCAACAACTACCACTCGCTGAACGCGCAGGTCACGCTGCGGCCGGTGCACGGCGTCAGCACTCAGTCGACCTACACCTGGAGCAAGAACCTGGGCGCGGGCTTCCCTGGTGCCGACCGGCTTGGACAGGTGTTCACGGACCCGCTGGACCGGCACGCCGACTATGCAGTGCTTGCCGGACACGCGCGTGCACGACTTCCGCACCAACGGAACGTTCGCGCTGCCGATTCGGACCCAACAAGTTCTTCTTCGGTAACAGCTCGGGAGTTGTGGCGCGAATCATCGAGGGTTGGCAGATGAGCTGGATCGTGAACCTCAACAGCGGAGCAGCCGCTGGACATCGCCGCCCAGAACATGCTCTACAACAACGGAACTGCGGATATTGTCGGACCCTTCGACCTGAAGGGCGGCAAGGTTCAGTTCCTCGGCGGTCCCAGCGGGACTTACTTTGATACGGCAAGCTTCACGCAGGTCCACGATCCGCAGTGCGCCAGGGTCACGACGCAACAGGGCCTCCGCGACGCATGCACCCTCAACGCTATCGCGGATGCCAAGACCGGCCAGATTCTTCTTCAGAATCCCCTGCCCGGAACGCGGGGCACTCTGGGCCAGCGTGTGGTGGACGGACCGGGGCGCTGGCGCTTTGACGCGAGCATGGGCAAGTCGTTCAAGATCCGAGAGTCCAAGAGCCTGCAAATCCGCGTGGACGCAACGAATGTACTCAACCATCCCGAGCCCAACAGTCCGAATCTGAATATCAACAACGCCAACTTTGGCGTGATCAGCGGCAAGTCCACGCTGACTCGCGAGCTGCAGGGACAACTTCGCATCAGTTTCTGACTTGCGGATAAGCGGTACAAGTGGGCGTCGGATGTGCCCGAAGGCCTTCCGAAAAAAGGCAATGCAGCGACTGAAGAGTTGCGAGAGGTCGATGCGACGCCATAGTCGCAAAAAGGCTTGTTTTCGTCTCTTCAAGGAACAAACGGAGTATTCAAAATTCACCACCGGTAGGCCATCCTTATATATAAAGGATGGCCGAATAGCAGCTCAGCCTACCGACGCCGAAATACACACCCTTATGAAAGTCCATTTGTTGCCGATTATTGCTCACAAAATGCTCACAGAAATTCGAGAACAAGAGGTAAAACCGGACATCAACAGCCACCAACTGCTTTGAAACGAAAGGACCGGCCATCATTAAACTGTGCTCATAACCCAAAGGTCGGAGGTTCAAATCCTCCCCCGCAATTGAAGGCCGGTGAACAACCGGCCTTTTTTCTTTGCGTTAACGAAGAAATCAAAATCACCCGCACTCTTTGGTGGTCAACAATCTGAAAATTACCGGCCACCAATTGGCCACCAATGCCTTTAACCCGAGTGATTGCAACAGCGAGGTTGGGCTTTGAACCTTACGACGACCGACAAGATTTACCCCGTCGTCACTGAAAGAAGAATCAAAGAACACTGCGGAGTTTTGGAGTTTTTGACCTAGCCATCTTGATTCGCGCGTCTGACGGAAACACTTCAACGACATGGCGGCAAACCGGAACTCATGGCATTCGGAAATCGCCTGGTCCAAGCCATCGCTCAGGCAAGTGAAGGGACCTCACGATTTGAACTCGGGCATAAACGCGCGCTCCGAGCAATACGATGCCGAACAGGAACCGCGCACCGGCCTCTGCGATCAAGATGATCCTGACGGGTGCGCTGATGTGTGGAATCGCGCAGTTCGCAAGAAGCTCGCACAAGGCAAACTTTGAGCGATCCCGCCTGCAGACGCAGACAAACTCGTGACAATTGCATGAGTACGCCGTGACAGGCGCGATATAGACTCTCACCAACTCTGTGGCGGAGGTCTCGGCATGCAGTTCGGACGGTTAACGCGCGCACCGCGCCGCGTGTTGACTCTGTTCCTGATCGTAACCCTGATACCTGTGGCGGCGCTCGGCGTCTTGAGCTGGAAACTGCTCGAACAGGATCAGGAACTGGAGACTCAGCGGCTGCATGACAGGCTTGAGAAATCTGCGGAGGTCGTTGCCGCGGCTCTCAGAGAGCGTCTTGCAGGCGAGAGTGAGCGATTCGCCAAACTTGAAAGCGATCCTCAAAAGCTGCCCGATGACACTGTCCTCGTCACGTTCAGCTTGGATGGCGTTCACGCACAGCCGTCTGGTCGGGTTCTCTATGTTCCTGCGTTGCCTGCCGCGGGTGGCCCCCGGCCCGGGGTCTTTGATGCAGGCGAAGCGCTGGAATACGAAGCGAATTACGCGGGCGCTATCGGTGTGTATCGCGAGCTCACCCGCTCCAACGATCTCCTTACGCGCACCGGAGCCTGGTTGCACCTTGCACGGAGCTATAGAAAGAATTACCAGCTCCAGGAGGCGCTTTCAGCCTACCGGGAATTGGAGCGATTCGGGCCGATGAACATCGCCGGGACTCCGGTGGACCTGTTGGCACGCGAAAGACAGTGTGACGTACTGGGCGAACTCGGACTCACTGCCGAGCTGCTGCAGGCGTCCAGGGCTCTGAACACCGACTTCGAGAACGGACGCTGGCTGCTGGACCGCGAGTCCTACAAACTCTATCTTGAGGACGCGCCGCGCCGATTCCCATCGGAAGCGCAGCCTGGCGCGCCATCTCCCGATCAGCTGGCTCTGACACAGGACGTCAACGAGCTGTGGACCCGCTGGCAGTCAGGGCCGTCAGCCGGGTCGCAGGAAGCAGAATGGCGCAGCATCTGGATCGGCGATCGTTCGGTGACGGCCCTCGAGCGAGCTTCAGGAAACACGCTCACGGCTTTTGTCGTTGGCCCCGGTTATGTGGAGTCGCAATGGAAGGATATCTGGGAGAAGCAGGGAGTCAACCTTTCGCTCGCGGACACGGAGAAGCATCCTGTCTTCGGTCCCGTCTTCTCTTCCAATACAATTGCGGCCACACGAAGCGCTGGCGAAACACGTCTTCCCTGGACCATTCAAGTCGCCAGCGCACATCCAGATGCCGATTCCGCACAGATCACGGCACGCCGCCGTCTTCTGTCGGCCGGACTTGCATTAATGGCACTGCTTACGCTGCTCGGCGGCTACTTCACGCTGCGAGCGGCCGGGCGCGAGTTTGCGGTGTCGCGACTTCAATCGGACTTCGTGTCGGCCGTGTCCCACGAATTCCGAACACCGCTGACCGCCCTTCGGCACATGACCGAACTCCTGGCCAACAACACGGTCCTCGCGGACGACCGCCGGCGTCAGTATTACACCGTCATGGCGCGAGAAACCGAACGTCTTCACCGGCTCGTCGAAGGGCTCCTGGCTTTCGGCCGCATGGAAGCGGGACGAACGGCGCAATCTCTTGAGGCCGTCGATCCTGTCGAACTGACTCAGGCTGCAGTTGCGGAGTTTGAATCGAGCCTCGCTCAGGATCCCGGCGCGCACCGTGTGGAATTCACCTCAAACGGCGTCAAACCGCAATCCTCCACGATCCGCGCCAACCGCGAAGCGCTTTCGCGCGCGATTCGGAACTCTGCTGGAGAATGCCGTGAAGTATTCGCCGAACTCTCTAGTCGTTGGCGTCCATTTGTCACGGCATGGGAATGGCGTGGCGATTCATGTTCACGACGACGGATTCGGTATTCCTGCCGAAGAGCAAAGGACCATATTCGAAAAATTCGTACGCGGCGCCGCGTCGAAAGAGCTGAACGTTTCCGGCACCGGCATCGGACTCGCAATGGCACAGCACATCGTCCGCACGCACGGGGGCGAGGTAGTTCTTGAAAGCGCCCCCGGCAGGGGAACAACATTCACGATTCAATTGCCGATGGCAGATCGGGTGAACAAAGGATGACCGGAAAGACCGCGCGCATTCTGGTGGTGGAGGATGAGACGGGCATCGCCATGGCGCTGGAAGACGATCTCAAGCAGGAGGGATACGCCGTGGAAACCGTCGACAATGGCAACGAAGCCGCGCGCCGTGCCCGCGAAGGCGCTTTCGACCTCCTCCTATTGGATGTGATGCTGCCCGGCAAAGACGGCTTCGAAGTTTGCCGTGATCTTCGCCGGGCAGGTTTGCGCCTGCCGATCATTTTGCTGACGGCACGCTCACAGGAAGCCGAGAAAGTGCTCGGCCTGGAGATCGGGGCGGACGATTACGTCACGAAGCCCTACAGTCCGAGAGAGCTGCGAGCGCGGATCAAAGCAGCGTTGCGCCGCGCGTCGGGAGAGCTTCCGGAGATCTATCGGTTCGGCGATGTCGAAGTGGATTTCACGCGGCATGAGGTGCGCCGTGCCGGAGCGGCCGTGAGTTTCACTCCCGTGGAGTTCAAACTTCTGGCCGCTCTCGTGCGGCAGCGCGGACGCGTCCTGACGCGGCAACAGTTGTTGGATGACGTTTGGGGACAGGACACTTTCGTCACCGACCGCGTCGTGGATAACCAGATTGCCAACGTGCGGAAGAAAATTGAACCTACTCCGGCGGAACCGCGTTATCTGTTCAGTATTCGCGGCGCAGGATATCGATTCGATGGATGAACAAAGACAAACCCGTGACAAGGCGAAGATTCCTCCGGTACGCCACGGCCTTACCGTGCTCGTTCAGGAGGACAAGATCATGGAGAAGCGCATAACTAAGAGATGGTGGTCGATGGTAACCCTGGCGTTGGTCACGTTCGCTGCGGTCATCGCGGCTCAGCAAAAGACCAAGCCAGACCTGAACGTTCAGTTAAAGGCAGCCTCGCAGAAGGAACTCGTTGATGGCGACCCGAAGGGCGCGATCGCGCTCTATCAGAAGATTGTGGACAACGCCGAAGCCAATCACACCGCAGGAGCGAAAGGCGCTCCTCGAAATGGGGCGATTGTACGGAAAGCTTGGCAAAGGGGAAGATGAGAAGAAAGCATATGACCGTGTGCTGAAAGACTACAGCGACCAAAAGGAAGCGGTGTCCGTTGCGCGGACACGGCTCGGGGGAGATGTACGGTCTGCATCCAAACCGATCGTCCTCAGCAAGATCTGGACTGGCAATACCCCGGGCGCCGACCATACAGTGATGGCCTTCACCGGATGGCCGCTACCTGGTGACGGCGTCTAAGACTGGACTCTGGATTCATGATGTTTCCTTAGAGAAGGACCGCAACTTGCGGGCCACGCCCTCTCCCTCGGACGGCGGAATCGACCTTCCCGCACTCTACCCCGGACGGTAAGCGGGTCGTCTATGAGTAGGCAAGGACGGCCTTCATGAGATCCGGACAATCGATATAGATGGAACAGACGAGCAGACGATCTCTCCTAATAGCACCGAATACTCGTCCTTCGAGATATCCGCGATCAGTCCGGATGGAAAGCTGGCTGCCCTTGGTGCGTGCCCGTTGGTTCGGCTGCGTTCGGCTTCCAATCGATCTCTTCTGGCAAATCGGCATCGTATCGCTCCAGACCGGGAACCTAAACATCCTAACGCCGTGGTGCGGGGCCGACACCTACGTTGGCAACTTCTCTCCGACGGTCGTTGGCTTACCTACCCATCTGAAGGTGGCAAGGCAATGACAGCGCCATATACGCCATCGCGGTGGATGGTTCCGTCGAAAATGAACTCGTGGCCCAACTGGCGCCTTAACATACCGTTTTTCTCCCCCGACGGTTCCAAAGTCGTCTTTGTAAGTGGGAACGCAAGCTCGACTCGATCCCTGTCGCCGATGGGAAACCGATGGTCTCTCCGAGATCGTAAAGGAGAACCTGTCTTCAGGATCTCCGTGAGCGCCTGGGATTTCCCCGAGATGGATCCTTATACTTGCTCCAGGATGAAAGTCAGAACTCAGTCTACGTCGCGGAAGTGGATGCTTCAACCTGGAAGTTGAAGAATTCCCCAAAGGAAATCTCCGCCCCATTCCGGCACGAACCTCCCGTGGAACCGGCCTGGTCGCCCAATGGGAAGCTTCTGGCATTTGCGATGAGAACAGAGCTCGTCATCCATGACCTCGATTCCGCGCAACGAGCGCGAGCTTCCGACCGATGTGACCGAGATGAGCTCCGCGGCTGGTTGCCGGACGGCAAATCGGTTCTGTTGGCGGACCTGTCGATCCGTGTTCCGGACCGCCAACCGGCGCGCGTTTGTTCGATACAGAAACTCAAGCGCGAGCGATCCGCTTCACTATGGTGAGCGGGCCGGTGATCTCGTCAACCGATGGGAAGTACCTTGTTCTACTTCAAGAAGCGACGACACGGCGCTCCGTACTGCGGACAGCCGTTGGCCGACGGACCCGTTCATCTCATCCTCATCCGTCGCGACCTTCAAACTGCGACGAGAAGGAGTTGTATCGCATCGAAGCGTGAAGCGGATATGAGCCTTTCTGGCGGCCTCACCGGACGGTCGCAACTTATCGTTTGCCTACCTGCGAGGCAATCCACGATCGATGTCCGTTTTGTATTCCCGCTATCCGGGGTGAGCCGCGTGCACTTCCGCATGGAAGTTCTTCACGATGGGCAGAGCTTGGACTCAGGATGGCAAAGCAGTGTCTGTTTGTCCGCTCGGATGAGATTTGGGTGCAGCCCGTCGATGGCGGCCAGGCGTATAGCACTGGGATTCGCATGGTTGGCCTGAGGAGTCCTAGTGTTCATCCGGACGGCAGCCGCATCGCATTTGTTGTGCACAAAACAAGTAACGCCGTTCGGAAACTTCAGAACCTGTTTCCGCAAATCTCCGCTACGAAGTGATGATGAGGTTTGCCGTCATATTGTGCCTTGCCGTGGTCCTGGATGCTGCAGGACCACGGTGGCCTCTGGGGCTTCTATCTTTACCGTCCAGTGCCGGAGACAACCGTCTCACGCCCGCAAGAATTCTTTGGGAAAGCGGTTGTTCAACGATCGCCGGCTTTCACGAGATGGATCGCTATCGTGTGCGGGCTGCCATGATCGACGAAAAGCATTCACCGATGGGCGGAGGGTTGCCGAGGGTGTGGGCGGCGCGCGTGGCGAGCGAAACGTTCCCATCATTGTCAATCGAGCGTGGGGCTCCAGTTTTCTGCTCGATGGACGCGCGGCCACGTTGGAAGAACAGGCGCTTCAACCAGTCTTCAATCCGAAAGAGCTGGGCATGACTCCGGAAACAATTCTGGAACTCTTGCGATCGAGCCGTTATCGCTCGGAGTTCCTCACAACCTTCGGCGATGAACCCTCGCTGGACAACGCTTCCCGCGCGCTTGCCTCTTACATGCGCACGATCCTCTCTGGAGATTCACCATACGACCGCCGTATTCTTAGCGAACCCGCGCAACGCGGGCTCGCGTTATTCCGCGGCAAGGCAGGCTGCAGCGCCTGCCACGCAGGGCCAAATTTCACGGACGAGCAATTCCACAATACCGGCATCGCCTGGCGAACGGGAATCGTTACGGATGAAGGGCGCGCCGGCGTCACTCATGCCGACGCAGACCGCGGCGCCTTCAAGACGCCGACTCTCCGCGACGCGAGCCGCACTCCTCCCTACATGCACGACGGCAGTCTCGCCACGTTGGAAGACGTGATCGAATTCTACAATGGTGGAGGACAACGTAACCCCGGTCTCGACGCCAAAATTCGCCCGCTCCACCTCACCGACGGCGAGAAACAGGACTTAATAGCCTTTCTGCAATCCCTGGCCGGACGCGTACGGGATGGCGACTAGTCGACACGTGTTGATGGGGTGATGATGCTGGGATTGCCCTGCCTGGCGAAAACTTACTCCTTGGCACCAAATCCGGTCAGGCGGCCCGTCGTTGGACATATAATCGTCACCTATGTCCACATTGCATCTGCCAAACGAGGCCTCACAAACACTCGAACGTGCATTTGGCCCTAACCTTGATCGAGCTGCCCTTGAAGCGCTCGCAATCGAAGGATACCGTGCGGCCAAACTCACCGCGGGCGAAGTGGCGCGCGTCCTCGGACTGGACACTTCTCTCGCGGCGCAGACATGGCTTGCCGCACATGGCATTGAAGCGAACTATTCATTAGAAGATCTCCACGCAGATCGCAAAAACCTTTCGAAGCTCTTCCCTAACATGCGCTGATGCTCGTTGTATCCGACTCAAGCCCACTAAACCTGCTCGTGAGAATCGGAAATGCGGACATTCTTCGTGCGCTCTTCAATTCTGTAGTAATTCCGCCTGCGGTCGCGGCCGAGTTGTCTCATATAATACGCCAGACGTTGTCCGCGCATGGATGACTGCGCATCATGATTGGTTAGCCATCAAAGCTCCATCTCACATCGATCCAACGCTTCAACTTGACGATGCTCGGCGAAGCCGAAGCCATCAGCCTGGCATTGGAACTCAAGGCGGATCTTTTGCTCGCGGACGACCGAAAGGCTCGGCGCATCGCAGAGGAGCGAGGTCTCATCGTAACCGGAGCTATTGGGGTCCTGGAATTGGCATCCGTCGGCAATTTGCTTGACCTCAACGACGCCTTTGAACGAATCCGCCAAACGGATTTCCGTGTCGCGGAACGAATACTTCGAGAAGCGCTCGACAGGGACTCGGCGCGGCGCCAACAAGACCCTTAGGCCGCACCAATGATTCCGTTTGCTCCACCGTTGACCCCCCATGGCCGTCTGACGCTCAAAGGGACGGACGAGCGCATCCGCTCGCCGAGGATATTGCCGAACGTCTCGAAGCCGCGTTCGCGCGCGGCCACGGTCATGGTCTTCTGCAACTCGGAGCGGGAGAAGTCAGGACGGAGTTGCCTCCCGCGTTCGCTTACTGGCGGGAGTTTGCGTCGCGTTACGTCACGGCGGTCTGCACGCTGCCGGATCTCGAGGACCGACAGACGCTGCGCGTCCCGCCCCTGCCGCTCGAACTCGAAGTGCTCGCCGCCGCCGCGCCGCCGATGACAGGCGCGGAGTATCCTCCGGCCGATGTCTTCAAGGATTGTGGGACGCGCTCGATGCGGCCTTCCACGCAGAACTCGCCGATCGAAGGCTTCCATTCAGGATTTTCTCAAGGAGAAGAATCCCGCCTGGAATCTGGTGGGACGCGTCCATTTCAATCTTGCCGAAAACCGCCGGGATGACGCCGCGCCATTTGCATTCCTGGCGACCTACACCACGCGATTGTCTGCCGGCGCAAAGGCGCAGCACCTGCCCCTGGCACGCGCGCTCAGCGAATACGCGGGCAGCGCCAACAAGCAGCGGCTGCTCTCGCTGCTTCTTCCCGTGCAGCGGGCGGCCGAACAATGCGCATGGCTCAAGGCCATGGTCGATGCGGGAGAGATCTATCACCCGTTGCGATGGACGCCGGCCGAAGCCTTCCAATTGCTGTCGGACCTGCCGCGCCTCGAAGCTTGCGGCGTCATCGTGCGCGTGCCCGGCGGCTGGAGAGCGAATCGTCCGCCACGGCCGCGCGTCACGGCGACCGTGGGCGGCGCAAAGCCTGCGGGTATTGGCCAGGATGCGTTGCTGGATTTCCGCATGGAAGTCACGCTCGACGGCGAAAGCGGTCCGCTGACGGACGCCGAAATCGCCCAGTTGCTTTCAAGCTCCACCGGGCTCCATCTGATTCGCGGCCGCTGGGTCGAAGTCGATCGCGACAAGCTCGGCGGCATGCTCGACCGCTTCCGGAAGATTGAGTCCGCCGCGCTGGACAACGGCCTTAGTTTCGCGGATGCCGCGCGGCTCCTCGCCGGCGCGGATGTCGAGGGACGACGGGCTGGCGAGGCGCCGGAATGGTCACGCATTACCGCCGGCCCGTGGCTGGCCGAAACCCTCGAAGGCCTTCGGCGTCCGGAGGCTCTTGCCGCGATCGATCCCGGAAGCGAACTGAAGGCGTCCCTGCGTCCCTATCAGCAGACCGGTCTGCGGTGGCTGCACCTGCTTTCGTCATTGGGTCTCGGCGCCTGCCTCGCCGACGACATGGGACTCGGTAAAACCATGCAGGTGCTGGCGCTGCTGCTCGTTCTGCGCCGGGCATCCAGACGGCAATGCGGACCGCCGGCGCACGAGCCTGCTCGTGGCGCCGGCATCCGCTGTTGGCGAACTGGCAGGCCGAAATCGAACGCTTCGCGCCCGGCCTCAAGACTCTCGTTGCGCATCCCTCGGCGATGCCGGCTCGCGAGTTGCAAGAGATCGGCGCGGACGCGCTGGCCGATGTGGATGTGGTCCTCACCACCTACGGAACGCTGTTGCGGCTTCCCGGCCTTCTGAAAGTTCCGTTTCGGCTTGCGATCCTGGACGAAGCTCAGGCCATCAAGAATCCGGGCGCGCGGCAGACCCGCGCCGCCAAGCAGATCGATGCGAAGGCGAGGATCGCCCTCACGGGCACTCCCGTCGAAAACCGGCTCGGAGATCTGTGGTCGATTTTCGATTTCATCAATCCCGGATTGCTCGGGTCCGCGAAGGAATTCGGCCGGTTCACGAAGCGTCTGGCTGCGCGCGAACACAATCCTTATGGGCCGTTGCGCGAATTGTTGCGTCCTTACATCCTGCGGCGGCTGAAGACCGACAAGACGGTCATCTCCGATCTGCCGGACAAGACCGAAGTGAAGGCCTATTGTCATTTGACGCGCAAACAGGCGGCCCTCTATCAGGAGGCCGTGGACGAACTCGGACGCGAACTCGATCGCGCGGACGAAGGCATTCAGCGCCGCGGCATGATCCTGGCGTTCCTGATGCGCTTCAAACAGATCTGCAACCATCCGTCGCAGTGGCTCGGCGACGGCGACTGGAGCGAGTCCGGCAGCGGCAAACTCGCGCGGCTGCGCGACATTGCCGAAGTGGTCGCGCGCCCGTCAGGAGAAGATGCTGGTCTTCACGCAGTTCCGCGAAACACCGCGCCGCTTGGCGTCTTTTCTGGGATCCGTGTTCGGACGGTCCGGACTCGTCCTGCACGGCGAGACTCCGGTGAAGCAGCGCCGCGCGCATGGTCGAACGATTCCAGCAGGACGAGGCCGCGCCGTTCTTCGTGATCTCGCTCAAGGCCGGCGGATTCGGCCTGAACCTGACCGCGGCGTCGCACGTGGTTCACTTCGACCGCTGGTGGAACCCGGCTGTCGAGAATCAGGCCACGGACCGCGCCTTCCGCATCGGTCAGACAAAGAACGTGCTCGTCCACAAGTTCGTGTGCCGCGGAACCATGGAAGAGAAGATAGACGCGCTCATGGATTCGAAGCAAAAGCTGTCGCAGGATCTGCTTGAGGGCGGCGCGGAACTGCAGCTCACGGAAATGAAAGACTCTGCGTGCCCATCGGGAATCGAAGGGGCCGCCCAGTGGGGTTGCTGCGGCCGCACTCGCCGAGACGGCTGCGTGGCGTGACGCTGACCTGTCACACATGTTGCCCGACCAGATCCCTTCGCCATGGTTCCGCGCCAACCAGCAGCTTCACCAGACCAGTCCCGACCTGGCTCGCGCCGTGCTCCTCGAGTCCTTCGCGTCCGCCGGCCCGCCGCGATGGATGCCGCCCGATGCTGCCGACGAAGCCACGCTGCAGACGCTCGTTGCATTGCTTCCTCAACCATTGCCGACCGGCAACCCCCACGCCGAGCAAACGCTTGCCGACATCTTGTTGCGGCTCCGTCGGTACGACGAGGCAGCGCACTACGCCGCCGGTTCGTACCGTCGTTCGGCATCACCGATCTCCGCGTTGACCGTCGCTCGTAGCGCGGCGGCACTCGGCGACCGCGAGACCGCCATCGGTTGGCTCCGTGCCGCCGAGAGCCTTGCCAGCCCGGCGTGGATCGTCCAGGCGCTGCGCCAGGCACCCGAGCTCGCCCAACTCGCGGGCGCTGCCACCGCCGGCGATCCCGGGTCGCGCTGAGCAGCTCAACCGAGTTGCGCTGACAGTTTCTTCGGGGCGATCAAGCAGTACGAGGTGCGAATCAGTTCTTCGACCTCGACCCAGTCCGGCGCTGCTCCGGTGAGATCCATCGACACCCAGCCACCTCGCGCCAGATACGGCGCCGGCGAGAAGCGAGCGTCTGCGAGCAGGGCCGGTAGCTCGTCGCGATCCGCCTTCACCGTCAGGCTGCCGCCCTGACCGGGGAAGGCGAAGATCTTCTTGCGCACCCGGAAGTTGATGTCTGTACCCCAGGTGATCTCCTCGGTCGCCTCGGGCAGGGCCAGCGCGATCGAGCGCATGCAGTCGAGGTTCCTGGCCAGAGCTTTCGCCGTCGAAGCCATCGCCTCAGTCTCGCACGGCGCCGTCGTGTGAACGTTTGATGTAGGCCAAGACCTGCGTCGACCCCACCGAGGTGATCGTACCGATCTCGACGCCCGCGCTGATCACTGCCACGCCGGGTGCATCGCCCGGCCGCCGGGGCAACACCGTGAGATGACGCGGTGCACTGGAACCGCGGCTGTCCATCCGCTCGACCAACTCCTGACCCGGGTAACAACCTTTCGTGAAGCTGACGGCGACCTCGGCCAAGCCCGTCTCGGCGGGGATCGTTTCGCCGGGGATGATCTCGACACCCATCTTCGGCCACGCCGCGGCGATGCGTTCGTCGTCGGTCGGCTCGATCGACCCGACCGGGCCGTCGACTGCGTCGACTCTGGCCTTCACCCGGATCTTGAAACGGTTGAGCCGGGCTTCGAGGACTGCGCCGAACCCCGGATCCGTGTCGAGCTCGAACCGTTCCGCGTCAACCATCGTCACGCGGGCCAGCACGTCGACGCGGCCGGTCGGTTGCAGGAAGAAGGTCCATCGCCCATCGCCGACGACCATGCCACGCAGGTCTTGCGAAGCCTGCGATTGCAGATAGGTCGCCGCATCAGGGCCGGCGATCACGACAACGTCACGTCGATCGCCGAGCCAATCTGTGTCCATCTTCACAGTGTCGCACCGCCGTCGCGAGATGCCACACTGTGGCATGGCAGATCTCGACCGCACGGCCGTCCGGATCGCCGACGGCCTGCGCAAGACGTTGTCGAGAGTCAGCGCGCTGGCTCTCGGTGTTGCTGCCGGTGCTGCGTTCATCGGGCTCGCCACCTTCGCCACCGGGTGGTGGATCTTCGATGGCAGCCACCCGGCGTGGATAGTCATCGGCGGAACGATCAGTTTCATTCCGACCGCTGCGGCATTGCTCGCCTGGTTCTACGTGCGATGCACGGTCAAGGTCTCATCGTCCCTGCTCAGCGATGTCAGTACCCTGCTCAACGAGTCGCGCTCCCCTGCCAACGTGCTGATCGACTACGACACGGGCCAGCCGTTGGCCAGTACCGCCAGATCGTTCGAACCCCTACGCACCGACCTGCAGAGCCGCCGCCGTGACCTACCCGCGCTGTACGTCAGCGTGCGGGCCATCACCGCAGTTCCGGCCCTGGCGGCCATCGCCGTGCTCGGCACGCTCGCCGTCGGTGCCCTTGGCACCATCCTGCTGATCGGCGGCCTGATTGACTGACGTTCAGGCGGGGGTGCCGACTGCGATGCGCTGCGCGGTCATGCGGCGCGCCGCGGGGACGGCGGCGAGCAACGCCGCAGCCTTGTTGCGGCATTCGAGATCCTCGTCGTCGGGAATCGAGTCGGCAACGATGCCGGCTCCGGCCTGGAACGACGCGCCATGCGAGCCGACGAACATGGTTCGGATGGCGATTGCCGTGTCGAGGTTGCCGCTGAAGTCGACGTAGCCCACGACGCCGGCGTAGGGCCCACGCTTCACCGGCTCGAGCTCGTCGATGATCTCCATCGCCCGCACCTTGGGCGCGCCGCTGACGGTGCCAGCGGGAAGGGTGGCGCGCAGCACGTCGATCGGCGTCTTGCCGTCGACGAGCTCGCCACTGACCTGCGAGGTGAGATGCATGACGTGGCTGTAGCGCTCGAGGGTCATCAGTTCGTCGACGTGCACCGTGCCGAACTTGGCGATCCTGCCGACGTCGTTACGGGCGAGATCGACCAGCATGATGTGCTCTGCAACCTCCTTGGGGTTCTCCTTCAGCTCACCGGCCATGCGCCGATCGTGGTCGTCGTCGCGTCCACGACGACGCGTACCGGCAATCGGACGGCTGATCACCTTGCGGCCGAGCACCTGCACCATGGGCTCGGGTGAGCTACCGACGATCGTGATGTCGGGGTGCCGTAGGAAGTACATGTAGGGGCTCGGATTGACCTGGCGGAGCACGCGGTAGAAGTCGAACGGATCGGCGTCGAGGTCGACGTCGTAACGCTGCGAGAGCACGACCTGAAAGATGTCGCCGGCGACGATGTGCTCCTTGGCGACCTCGACGGCCTGTTGATACACGCCGTTGGGCATCGAGCTACGCACCGCAGGAAACACGTCGTCAGGCTGCGGTGGTGCCACGGGCACATAGGCGAGCGGCATGGCGAGATCGGCGACGGCCCGCTCGACACGACAGATCGCCGCGTCGTAGGCCCGGTCGAGGTCGTCGCGATCCATTCCGAGTACCGGCACGCTCTCGATCAGGTACACCCGTTGCCGCCAGTGGTCGAAGGCGGCCAACGAACCGATCACGCTCATCGCCGCATCGGGGAATCGGCGGTCGTCGTGGGGCACATCGGGCAACCGCTCGACCTCACGGACGATGTCGTAGCCGAGATAACCCATCACCCCACTCTGCAACGGCGGCAGATCGGCGATGATCGGGGCACGGTAGATGAGCAGCAACTCGTCGAGGGCAGCGAGCATGCCGCGGTCGAGCGGCACTGATGCCGGAACCTGGCCGAAGGTCGTGATCAGGCCGTCGCGGAGTTCGAGCGTCGCCACCGGGTCGCGCCCCACGAAGCTGTATCGGCTCCAGCGTTCGCCGTGCTCGACGGATTCGAGCAGGAACCCGGAGCCGCCGCCGACCAGCTTGGCGTACGCCGCAACCGGGGTCTCGAGATCGGCGAGCACCTCGGTCCACACCGGGACCACCGTGTGCTGAGCAGCAAGAGCGCGGAACTCGTCACGACTCGGCTGCATGGTCAACGCACTCATTCGCCGAACCGCCGGAAGAAGCACGAGAACGCGCCGGTGTGGCAGGCGCCCTTGCCCTCCTGTTCGACCAGGAAAAGCAGCGCATCGGCGTCGCAGTCGTAGTACGCCTCGCGAACGAACTGCCGGTCACCGCTGGTATCACCCTTGCGCCACACCTCTTGACGACTGCGGCTCCAGTACACCATACGACCAGTTTCCAACGTCGCCTTCAGTGTCTCGGCGTTCATCCAGGCCACCATAAGCACAGCCTTGGTCTCGAACTCTTGGGCGATGGCCACCACCAGACCCGACGCGTCGTACTTGACGGCCTCGAGCTGTTCTGGAGTCGCTTGGATCTTCACTACAGATACAAGCCGGTGCTGGCCTCGATGCGGGTGGCCGCCACGGCGTGGATGTCGCGCTCGCGCAACATGATGTAGTCGCTGCCGCCGACCTCGACCTCGTAGCGGTCCTCCGGGCTGAACAGAACACGATCGCCCACCTCGGCGGACCGCACGTTCTGACCAAGTGCGACGACCTCGGCCCACACCAACCGCTTGGAGATCTGCGCTGTGGCCGGAATGAGAATGCCACCCGACGAACGACGTTCGCCGTCTTTGTCGGGGATGCGCACCAGCAGCCGATCGTTGAGCATCTTGATCGGCAGCTTCTCGTCGTGCAGGGCCACGGCGGCAGGGTACCGCCGAGCAGTTGGTTATGCCACCGCCGCGCTGATCCGGGCCAGCACCTCGGGCGTCAGCAACGGGACGACGTCGATGGCCGCGAAGTTCTCGACCACCTGGCTGGGCCGGCTGGCGCCGGTGATGACCGTCGAGACGTTGGGGTTGGTCGCGCACCACGCCAACGACATCTGGGCGAGCGAGCAATCGAGATCCGTAGCGATCGGGCGGAGCTGTTCGACCTTGGCCAGGTTGGCGGCGTCGGAGACGTACTTGGCAAGCCACCCGTAGCCGGCAAGTGCACCACGGGAATCGGCCGGAATGCCGTCTTTGTACTTGCCTGTCAGCAGCCCCGAGGCCAGCGGGCTCCACGTCGTCAGACCGAGGCCGATGTCGGTGTACAACCTGGCGTACTCCTTCTCGACCTTACGGCGGTCGAGCAGGTTGTACTGCGGCTGCTCCACGACCGGCTTGTGGAGATGGTGACGCTCGGCGATCTCCCATGCGGCGCGGATCTCGTCGGCCGTCCACTCGCTGGTCCCCCAGTACAGAGCCTTGCCCGCCGAGATGATGTCGTGCATCGCCCAGACCGTCTCTTCGATCGGTGTGTTCGGATCGGCACGATGGCAGTAGATGAGGTCGAGGAAGTCGACGCCCAGGCGCTCGAGAGATCCGTCGATGGCATGCGCGAGGTACTTGCGATTGAGCGTGTTGGCCATGTTGGGGATGCCGTCGAGTCCCCAGTAGAACTTCGAGCTGAGCACATAGGTGTGCCGCTTCCACCCCAGCTTCTGGATGACGCGGCCCATGATCGCCTCGCTCTCGCCACCGGCATATACCTCGGCGTTGTCGAAGAAGTTGCAGCCGGCGTCGTAGGCCGTCTGCATGCATTCCAGCGCAAGGTCGTCTTTCATCTGGTTGTCGAACGACACCCAACTCCCGAACGACAGCAGCGAGACCTGTAGGCCGCTGCGACCCAACCTGCGGTACACCATTTTCCTGGGCGATTCGTTGCTCATCGTTTTCTCCGTTGCTGCGTTTGGATTGATGTTCACTCGAGCGAGACGGGTCGCACGGCGATACCCGCTGCCGCCATCGCGGCCTTGGCGTCGGCGATCACGTGCTCGCCGAAGTGGAAGATGCTCGCTGCGAGAACGCCGGTGGCGCCGCCGTCGATTATTCCCTCGACGAGGTGTTGCAGGGTACCGACTCCGCCGCTGGCGATGACCGGAACGTTGACATTGTCGGCGACCGCCGATGTCAGGTCGAGGTCGTAACCGGCACGAGTGCCGTCGCGATCCATCGAGGTCAGCAGGATCTCGCCGGCGCCGAGTCTGGCCGCCTTGACCGCCCAGTCGAGCACGTCGATATCGGTCGGCGTGCGCCCACCGTGAAGGTAGACGTCGAAGCCGAGGCCACCCGGCCGTCGCTTGGCATCGATGGCGACCACGCAGCACTGCGACCCGAACTCGGCCGCGATCTCGCTGATCAACTCGGGACGTTGCACAGCGGCGGTGTTGACGCTGACCTTGTCGGCCCCGGCGCGCAGCATGCGTCGGGCATCGTCGACGTTGCGGATGCCGCCACCGACGGTCAATGGGATGAACACCTCTTCCGCCGTACGGTAGACGACGTCGACCATCGTGTCGCGCCCGTCCGACGAGGCAGTGATGTCGAGAAAGACCAGTTCGTCGGCGCCTTCGGAGTCGTAGCGGGCGGCCAGCTCGACCGGATCACCAGCGTCGCGCAGGCCGATGAAGTTGATCCCCTTGACCACGCGCCCACTGGTCACGTCGAGGCACGGGATGACGCGAGCGACTCTCATCGGTTCAGCTCCTGCAACGCCTCGGCGACGGTGAAGCGTCCCTCGTACAGCGCCTTCCCGGTGATGATTCCGGCAATCCCGGCGACGCCGGCCAGGACGGCGATGTCGGCCAGTGACGACACTCCCCCGCTGGCGATGACCGGTGCCGGTGCACGCGCCGCCGCGACTGCGAGACCTTCGACATCGGGTCCCTCGAGCATGCCATCGCGGCTGATGTCGGTGATGACGAAGGCACTGGCTGCCGGATACCAGCCCAACGCTTCTTCGAGCGACACGCCGGCGCTTTGCGTCCAGCCGTGCACCGCGACCTCACCGTTGCGGTGATCGAGACCGACCGCCACCGCGACGACGCCCGCGGCCACGTCGACCAACTCGGGGTGCTGAACAGCCGCTGAGCCCATGACCACGCGGGCCACGCCCGCGTCGGCGAGCTGCTGGGCATCGACCAGCGTGCGCACGCCACCCCCAGTTTGAACCCGGGCGCGACCGGCAACCGCGGCGGCTATGGCCGCGACGACAGGTCGGTTCTGTGGCGATCCCGATCGTGCCGCGTCGAGATCGACGACATGGATCCACACCGCACCGGCGTCGGCAAACGAGCAGGCAACAGCCACGGGATCGGTTCCGTACACGGTGATGTTGTCGTAGTCGCCCTGCATCAGACGTACCACCTGACCGTCGCACAGGTCGATCGCCGGGAACAGATCGATCATCAGGCCGTCGAGGTCTCTGACACGAGGCGGACGAAGTTGCCGAGCATCGCCACGCCCCATGCCCCCGACTTCTCCGGGTGGAACTGAGTGGCGAACACGTTGCCTTGCCGGAACGCTGCGTTGACGACGCCCCCGTACGTGCAGGTCGCGGCGACGACAGTGGGATCAGCCGGAACGGCATGCAAGGAGTGGACGAAGTACACCCATGCCTGAGGCGACAGCCCGGCGAACATCGGATCCTGTGGCTGAGCAAGGGTCAACAGGTTCCATTGCATCTGCGGTCGAGGCAACTCTGACCCCAGCCAACGAATGCTGCCCGGGATGATGCCGAGCCCGACCGCGCTGTCGTCCTCGGCGCTGGAATCGAACAGCATCTGCATCCCGACACAGATTCCGAGGAACGGCCGCCCGGAGTCGACAGCGTCCTCGACCGCATCTTCGAGATCGGCGTCGCGGCAGCGCGGCCATGCATGCTCCGAAGGCTCCAACACCGGGAAGCACCACGGCATCGGCATCGGCGATCAGTCTGTGGTCGACCGTGAGACGGGCATCGGCCCCGCATCGTTGCAGCGCCTTTTGGGCGGAACGCAAGTTCCCGATCCCATAGTCGAGCACGGCGATCAAGGGCGGCCGGCTCATCGGTCTACAGCACACCCTTCGTCGAAGGAACCTGGGCGCTCTCGACCCGCACCGCCTCGCGAAGGCACCTGGCCAGACCCTTGAACACTGCCTCGATGATGTGGTGAACGTTGCGACCGCGCCGCAGCGTGACGTGCAGAGTGATGTTGGCGGCAGTGGCAAACGAGGTGACAGCGTGCTCGGCGAGTTGCGGGTCGAAGGCGGGCGTGCCGAGAGGTAGGCATTCGGGAAGTTCGACCTCCCAGACCACGTACGGTCGGCCGGACAGATCGAGGGCCACTTCGACGAGCGCTTCGTCGAGTGGATAGAGGCCGCTGGCGAACCGACGTACACCCGACTTGTCGCCGAGCGCCTGCCGGAAGGCTTGGCCGAGTGCGATGGCGACATCTTCGATGGTGTGATGCGTGTCGATGTGCAGGTCGCCGGTAGCGGCGATTCGTAGGTCGAACCCGCCATGCTTGCCGACCTGGTCGAGCATGTGGTCGTAGAACGGGATCCCTGTCGAGATCTCGGTCGCGCCCGTACCGTCGAGCTCGATGGTCAGATCGATCGAGGTCTCGTTGGTCGCCCTGTGCACCGTGGCCGACCGGGTCATCGCAGGATCTCCGTGATCGCTGTCAGGAACTCGTCGTTCTCGTCGCCGGTGCCGACGGTGACCCGCAGGCAGTCCGTCAGGCGTGGCCAGCCGGAGCAGTCGCGGATCAGGATGCTGCGGTCGAGCAGTTCTTGCCACGTCTGCCGACCGGATCGGCCGCACGGTCGGAAGAGGATGAAGTTGGCGCCACTGGGGAAGACGTCGACGGGCAGGCCGGCGAGGGTCGCCGAGATGCGTTCGCGTTCGGCGACGATCAGCTTCACGCGGGCATCCATCTCGTCGGTGAACTGCAGCGCCAACCGGCCGGCGATCTGCTTGGCCGTGTCGAGGTGATATGGCAGGGCGACCTTGTCGAGCTCGGCGACAAGCCATGAGGGACCGACGAGGTAGCCCAAGCGGCTCGCGGCCATCGACCATGTCTTCGAAAACGTCCGAGTGACGACCAGTGCTGTCGACTCGTCGATCAGGGTCAGGGCTGTCCAATCGGCGAATTGTGCGTAGGCCTCGTCAACCACGAGCAGGCCCGGCAGTGCAGCAAGCACCGAGTGCACGTTGGCGGCCGGCTCGACCAAACCCGTGGGGTTGTTCGGCGAGCACAGGAAGGTGACATCCGGTCTGTGCCGGCTGATGAGCTCGATCGCGGACTCGACGTCGAGGCGGAAGTCGGGCCCTCGTTCGCCCTCGATCACCGCTGCGCCGGTGAGCCGAGCGATGTGACCGTGGAGCTGGTAGGTGGGTTCGAACGTGGCCACCTGTCGTCCCGGGCCGGCATAGGCCAGCAGCAGGGTCTGCAACACCTCGTTCGACCCGTTGGCTGCGAACACCTGGTCGGGGCGCACGTGGTGAAAATCGGCGATCGCGGCGCGAAGTGCCGAGGCGCTGCGGTCGGGGTAGCGATGCCATTCAACCCGCGACAACTCGGCGGCGAACGCGTCGCGCCACGCCGCGGGCGGCGGCGACGGCGCCTCGTTTGTGTTGAGCCTGACGCGCACGTCGACTTGTGGCGAGTGATAGCCCTCGAGGGCTCGCAAGTCGTCGCGAACTGACACGGTATGCACAGGCGGTCACGATATCGACCGCTCCGACAACGAGTGAGCCTTGATTTCATCTCCGCACGCGCCAGACTTGCGCCATGAACGACCCCGTCGCGGCAACACTGGCGGTCATCGCCGAACACGTAGAGCGATATCGGCAACAGCTCGCAGAGGTCGGCCCCCTGGGAATCCCTGCCGGGCGCGAGGATCTGCGGGCCGCGGTGGGCGAGGCCGAACAGGGGCTGCGCAATGCCGAGCGGCTGTTGCGCCGAGCACTCAAGTTGGCTGGCTGAGCCGCCGAAACATTGGCGAAGACGCGGCGACGGCCCCGTGAAACGGGGCCGTCACTCTGCAATGCCAGGCGGCGGATCCCGGCATCGCCCGCAAACCAGGTGGCGGGAACCTGGTTGGTACGGTCACTATACTCCGATTCGAACTCTGCGCAAGCGGCCACACTGCGTGAATATCTGGCTACTTTCGTGACGCTCGGCGCGGGACCAACGACGACGGACAGATGTCTTCGAGCGTGCATTCGGCGCACCGCGGCTTCTTCGCGTCGCACACCCGGCGACCGTGAAGGATCATCCGCAAACTGAACGGGCCCCACTCGGACCGTGGCAGGAACGAGTTCAGCTGCAGCTCCAGTTTCACCGGGTCATCGAGCTCACTGAGTCCCAGGCGCTTCGACAGCCGCCCGACGTGCGTGTCGACCGGTAGGCCGGGGAGGCCGAACGCCACGCTGCGCACGACGTTGCCGGTCTTGCGGCCGACACCCGGAAGTGTCACCAGATCGTCGAGTCCGGTCGGCACCTCGCCGTCGAATCGATCGAGCAGTCCCTGGGCCATCCCGATCAGGCTCCTGGTCTTGTTCTGGTAGAACCCTGTCGAGCGGATGATGTCCTCCACGTCGGCAGGATTGGCCGCGGCAAGGTCGTCGGGCTTCGGGTATCGACCGAACAACTCGGGCGTGACCATGTTGACCCGAGCGTCCGTGCACTGCGCCGACAGGATGGTTGCCGCAAGCAGTTCGAACGCGTTGGTGTGGTCGAGCTCGCACACAGCGTCGGGGTAGGCAACTGCGAGGCGACGGGCAACTTCGACTGCTCGACCCTTGGGTGTGCGCGGCGTTCCCATGCGTCGACACTATTCACTGGGGTCTGGTCAATCGAGGTCGACCTGCCGACCCGCTGTCCCTCGGGCGCGATTCCGGAACTCCCAGCGCTCACACCGCGCCCACGCCCACTGCGCGGGCGCGATTCCGGAACTCCCAACGCTCACACCGCGCCCAGGGCGCTGCCGCGGCGGGCTGGCAATAGGCTGAGCGAGCATGTGGCGCATCGAGACCCGCCGAGAGCTCGACGACGACGAGTTCGACCTCGTCGAGCGGTTCCTTGCCGACGCAGCCGATCACGACGGATTTCGCCCGCTGTCCGACCATCTGCGGCTCGAGCTCCTCGAGCGCCGGGGTGCGGGGTTCGCGGCGATGCTGGCGATCGACCAGGGCGACCGGATCCTTGGCTACGCCCAGCTTGCCAGGGCCAACCTGTCGACGACGATCGAGCTGGTGATCGCTCCCGATCACCGGGCAGGCGCACCGGATCTTGCACCTCAACTGCTTCGAGCCGCATTGGCCTCGGTGGCCGCCGATGGCGGAGGAACGGTTCACTGGTGGGTCCACCGTCCCCAGCCCGTCGCCGACGCGATCGCCGCCGAGGTCGGCTTGACCCTGGGGCGGCGCCTCATGCAGATGCGCCGGACGTTGCCGATCGGCGAGACGACATCGGTCGATACGCGGGCCTTCGTCGTCGGGCACGACGAGCCCGAATGGTTGCGGGTCAACAACGCCGCGTTCCACGACCATCCCGAGCAGGGCGGCTGGACCACCGACACCTTGCGGCAACGTCAGGCCGAGGCATGGTTCGACCCGGCCGGTTTTCGGCTCCACGAGCGCGACGGTCGGCTAGCCGCATTCTGCTGGACGAAGGTGCACAGCGACACCACCCCGCCGATGGGTGAGATCTATGTCATCGCCGTCGATCCGCAGTTTCACGGCCTCGGACTCGGCCGCGCCTTGACCGTCGCCGGCCTCACCCACCTCGCCGATCGGGGCTTGACCGTCGGCATGTTGCACGTCGACGCTTCGAACACGGCGGCCCACTCGCTCTACGAGCGACTCGGATTCTCGATTCATCACACCGACAACGCTTACGTCGGCCACGTAGCCGACGCGACATATCAGCGGAGCGCAATCATGACCGCAGTACAACCATGAACGACACCGAGACGCTTCCTCGCTGGAACGTGTCCGACGTGCACGAATCGTTCGAGTCACGCTCGTTCGTCGACGCTCTCGAACAGGTCGCCGCAGACTGCACTCGACTGACTGCCCTGTTCGACGAGCTCGACATTCGCCGATGCGAGACTCGCCCGGTCAGCGAGACCGACGGCCGGGTCGCAGACGCTGTCATACGCGCGGTCAACGAGACCCAGATGCGTACCAACGAGATGGCCGCATACATCTATGCCACGGTCACCACCGACAGCTTCAACGAGACCGCCCAGGGCTTGGCCAGCGAGCTCGATGTCGTCGATTCACAGCAACTACCGCTCATCGCCCGCCTCGCCGATTGGGTCAGCTCACTCGGCGTCGATGCTCTGGCGGGCGTCAGTTCCGAAGTCGCCGAGCATCGCGGGCCCCTCAACATCCTCGCGGCGCGGGCCGCCCACCAGATGGCCGAGTCCGAGGAAGGTCTCTACGCCGAGCTCAGCACGACGGGTTCGACGGCCTGGGAGCGGTTGCACGCCGACGTCACCTCACAACTCAGCGAAGTTGTCGAACTTCCTGGTGGTGCCCAGACGTTGCCGATGGCTGCGATCCGCGGTCTGGCGACCGACGCCGATCCGAACGTCCGCCAGGCCGCCCACCAAGCCGAGATGCGTGCCTGGCCGACGGTGGCTCTGGCCTGCGCAGCGGCGCTGAATGCGGTGAAAGGTGAGGCCAACGTCATCAACCGTCGACGGCATTGGAGCAGCCCGATCGACGCTTCGTTGTTCGCCAACAACGTCAGCCGGGCGACGTTCGACGCCATGCAGGCGGCGGTCGACTCGTCGCTTCCAGACTTCCGCCGATGGATGCATGCCAAGGCTCGGCTGCATGGACGCCCCGGAGCGCTTCCGTGGTACGACCTGTCTGCGCCGCTGCCCTTCGCACCGAGTGCGATCTCGTGGACGGACGGTCTCGGCGTCGTCCGCGAGGCGTTCCGGTCGTACAGCCCGCGTCTGGGCGGGCTTGTCGATCGCGCTGTCGACGAGCAATGGATCGACGCCGGTCCTCGCGCCGGCAAGCGTGGCGGGGCCTTCTGCATGCCGTTCGTCGAAGACCGCTCGCTGGTCTTTCTCAACTGGAGCGGAAGCGTTGATTCTGCGCAGACGACCGCGCACGAGCTCGGGCACGCGTACCACAACACCCAACTCGCCCAGCGCACCGCGCTGCAGCGGCGCTTGCCGATGGCGTTGGCCGAAACGGCGAGCATCTTCTGCGAGACGCTGGTGGTCGAAGAAGGATTGTCCTACCTCGCCGGTCGCGAGCGGCTGGCCCTGCTCGATGTCAACCTGCTCAATGCGGTGCAGACCGTGGTCGACATCCGTAGCCGGCTCATCTTCGAGACCGAGGTCATGGCACGCCGCCAGCGCCGCACCATCGGGATCTCGGAGTTCAACGAGATCATGCTGGCGGCGCAGGCCGACGCCTATGGAGATGGGCTCGATCAGTCGACTGCGCATCCCTACATGTGGGCCGTGAAGCCGCACTACTACGGATCCCACTTCTACAACTGGCCGTACACGTACGGATTCCTGTTCGGGCTCGGCCTGTTCGTCAAGTACCGCGAAGACCCCCAGCACTTCCAGCAGTCGTACGACGACGTTCTGTCGCGTGCCGGCATGAACTCCGCCGAAGAGCTCGGCGCCGACTTCGGGTTCGACGTCACGGATCAGTCGTTCTGGACGGCGAGTCTCGATGTGTTGCGCGGCCACATCGACCAATACACGGCGCTGGCCGCCCCTGAACTGACATCAAACGCGTGATGCCGTCGTTGTACCAACTGAGCCGCGACGAGCTGGCCGAACTGTTGACGGGTGAGCCGAGGTACCGCGTCGATCAGATCTGGCAGGGGTTGTACCAGCACTACTCGACCCCGGCGGAGATGACCAACCTGCCCAAGGCACCTGCGGGTGACGTTGGCCGAGCAGCTGACCCCGGCCCTGCACGTCGTCGCTCGAAGGGTGAGCGACGGTGGCGACACGGTGAAGTACCTGTGGGAGCTGCACGACGGCAAGCGAATCGAGACCGTCTTGATGGTGTATCCCGATCGCGTCACGGTGTGCATCAGCAGCCAGGTCGGATGTGCCATGGGGTGCGGCTTCTGCGCCACGGGGCAGGCCGGCTTCACGCGCCATCTCACGGTGGGCGAGATCGTCGAACAGGTCGCCATGGCTGCCCGCGAGGCCCGCTCGATGCACCGACGGCTCGGCAACGTCGTCTTCATGGGGATGGGTGAGCCGTTGGCCAACGAAACCGTCGTCTGGGAATCGGTCGAGCGGATGCACACCGACATCGGCCTGTCGGCGCGGAAGTTGACGATCTCGACCGTGGGCCTGGTGCCAGGAATCCGCCGCCTCACCGAACGGCCACTCCCCGTCAACCTCGCCGTGTCGTTGCACGCCGCCAACGATCGACTGCGCGACGAGCTGGTTCCGATCAACAAGCGCTATCCCATCGACGGTCTGATGGCCGCTTGCGCCGACTATCTGGCCGTGAAGGGGCGACGGCTGAGCTTCGAATGGGCGATGATCGACGGCGTCAACGACCGCCCCGGCGATGCCGCCGAGCTCGCCACCCTGTGCCGTCAATTCCGTTTACCGGCGCACGTCAACCTGATTCCGCTCAACCCGACGCCGGGTTACCCGACCGTGGGTTCGCCGCTGAGGCGGGTTCACGAGTTCCGTGACACGCTCGAGTCGTTGGAATGTCAACGCGACAGTGCGCCGAAATCGGGGCACCGACATCGATGCCGCCTGTGGCCAGTTGGCCGCCGGTCAACCGGTGACGATCGGCCCGTCACGGTGACGTCAGGTACTTGGGGTTGGCGACTGCCAGCTTGTCGCGAACTGATTGCCAGACCACGGCGCGCACCTCGGCAAGCCGATCGTCGAACTCACCTGCCCTGATCGCTGCGGCGAGCGATGCATCGTCGGCAACGCCGAGCGACCGCAGCCGCTCGAGGTGGGCCGCCTCGTGTGCTGCCCCCAGCACCAACTCGCGTTCGACGATCGCCAGCACGTTGATCGCCACACGGGTGTTGAACTGCAAGCGACCTTCTGTCGCCGATAACAAGTCGGTTTGCAGCCACTCGCGGACCGACTCGACGAGCTGGCCGATCGAGGGAACGTCGTGAGGGTTCACCAATGACCCTCGAGCGCCAGGAACAGATCGTGTTCGTTCTCGCAGACCCGTCGGCCGATGGCGGCCAGCTCGTGGCTGCGCGTCACGCCGGTGAGATGGACGTTGGCCTGCATGATGCAGATGATCCCCCATTTGAGCGTGCCGAACACCTCCCACCAGCGAACGATCTCGCGGTCGACCGGGCCGCCGCCGGCAGCCTCGTACGCAGCGAACAGCGCTCGTATCCGCGAGCCCGGCGACCGGCTCGGGTGACCCGAATCGCCAGGCCTTGACACACAGCCAGCCCAGATCCTCCATCGGGTCGCCGATGTGCACGAGTTCCCAATCCAAGACCGCCCGCAGTCCGTCGGCACCGACGATCAGGTTGCCGAGGCGAAAGTCGCCGTGCACCACGACGCTGCCAACTGGTCGGTGGCCGATTGACGTCGAGCCAGCGCAACGCCAGCTCGAACGTCGGATGCGGTTGGCCGAGGGTGTCGAGCACCTCGCGATAGTGGTCGACCTGATCGGTGTCGACGAGGCCGGGGATGGTCGCCGGATCGATGTTGTGAATCCTGACAAGCGCATCGCGCGAGCTGCGTCGGGCAGCGCCCGTCGGGCGTGCTCGTAGACGCTCTCACGCAGGATCTTGCGGGGTGTCGTCTCGCCGGCGACGTGCCTCAGGATCATGTACGCGCCGCCGAGGTCGGCGGGATCCGTCGACGCCGTCACGATGCGTGGCAGTCCGAACCCCGGCACTGCCGGCGGCGCGGATGGCGGCGACCTCGGTCGGCCATGTCGCGAACGTCGCCGTCACGCTGACGTTGCAGGATCAGTGGTCGGCCGTCGGCCTCGAACCGCCACGTTTCGCGCGAAGCGCCACCCGACAGATCGGTCAGATTGGTGATCTCGGCAGCACCCGAGAACGACTGCCAGCCCCTCGACGAGGTCATCGGTCATCAGCCGGCGAACGAGGGGCAGTGGGCCGCGACAGTCGGGTACGGGTTGACGGCGGGCCGCCGCCTGGATGGATCTCGAAGTGGAGGTGCGGCGATGCTGAACTGCGCATTCCCCGTCTGGCCGAGGTACCCGATCGGCGTGCCGGCCGTGACCGACCCCGAGCTGGCCGTAGCTCGTCGAGGTGGGCGTAGTAGTACTGTTGCCGTCGACGCCGGTGAACCAGATCGTGGTGCCGCCGAGAACGTTGGTCTTCGGCTTCGGCGACGCCATCGACGACTGCAAGCACCGGGATGCCTCGCTGACCGATCATGTCGACGCCCTGGTGCCGGCGACCGCCGCTGCGCGGCGCTCCCCACGTGTCGGCGAACGGTGCGGGCGAGCTTCCCGTGGGACAGACCCAGCCGGGACCGGCGTAGTCGTTGCCACCGCCGCCCGGGAAGCTGCCGTTCCCACCGCCACCGGTCTGGCCACCGCCGCCGCTCGGGCAGCGAGGGTCGCGTCGCCGCGCCCGATCGGCGATCGGCCGCGTCGTCCCGGAATCACCGCCGTTGTCGGATGGCTGCACCGGTGTCGACGGTCGCCGAATCGACCGGTGCCGGGACGTCGGTGTCGGGGCGTTGAGCAGCCTCTTGCGATCCGTCTCGCGTTTGCGTCGTGCCTGCTCGGCGATCAGCGCGGTGCGGACTGCCTCGTCCTTCAGCCGATCGGCCTCGACATCTTTCAACCGCTGCACCTCGGCGGACTGCGGCGTCTTTCAACTGACGCCAGATTGGCACGCTCTTTGATCGGCCTCTTCCTTCTTGTCGGCCAGCTTCAGCCGCTTGTCGGCGAGGTCGGCGTTGAGGGCGTCGAACCGGTCGAAGTCGTTGGCCGACGAGTCGTAGATCACTTCCATCAGGGCATCGATCTTGATCGGGTCCTCGGGCGACTGGAAACCGGTGAGCAACGGCACACCGGTGCTGCCCGACCTGGTGTAACGGCCGATGGCGACGTTCTCGACGGCCAAGTTGCAGCGCCTTGACGTCACCCTCGAGCGCCGTGATCTCGGACTGCAGCTGGTTCTGCTGCAGCGTCGAGCTGGTCGATGCGCGACTCCGACGCGAAGTAGGCGTCGGCTGCGGCGTTGGCTCGTTCGCGGGCGTCGGCGATCTCTTTGGCCGCCTTCTCGGCCTCGGTGTCTTCGGCGCGGCCGACCGTGGTCGACCGACAAGCGGCGCGAAAAAGCACACCGCCCACACAATCACCAGAATCCGACGCATCCCGATGCGAGGGTACCAGTGGATTTGGCCGTTCACCGGCATCGGCTTACTCACCGTGGCGATATCGTCACATTTTCATGTCGTCATTAGGATCCTTCGCGCGGAGGTGTTGCGCCTCGTCGACGTCAGCTTCGTGCGCGACGATCGCACGATCCTGGCGCCGCTGACGTGGAAGGTCATGCCCGGCCAGCGATGGTTGGTGCTCGGGCGCCAACGGCTCGGGCAAGACCACGCTGCTGAGCATCGCGGCGATGTACGAGCACCCGTCCAGCTGGCGACGTGCGCGTGCTGGGTGAACGGCTGGGGCGCACCGACGTCCGCGTGCTGCGCCGTCGCATCGGCTACATGTCACCGTCGCTCGCGGTGCAATTGCGCCCGGAGCTTCGCTGCCTCGACATCGTGATGACTGCGAAGTACGCGGCGCTCGAGCCGTGGTGGCATCGCTACGACGACGGCCGACGAGGCTCCGAGCCCTACCACTGCCTCGAGCGGATGGGCGTCGCCTGGCTGGCCGAACGGCCGCTGGCAACGACATCGTCGGGCGAGCAGCAGCGAGTGCTGCTGGCCCGCACCTTGATGAACGAGCCGGCAGTCCTGCTGCTCGACGAACCGAGCGCACGTCTCGACCTCGGTGGCCGCGAGCAACTCGTGCAGGCGCTGGCCGAACTGACCACGGATCCGGCTGCACCGCCGCTGATCCTGGTGACCCATCACCTCGACGAGGTTCCGCCAGGCATGACGCACGTACTGATGCTCCGCGAGGGCAAGGTCGTGGCCTGCGGGCCCGATCGCCGGGCGCTGACCTCGGCCAGCCTCAGCGAATGCTTCGGGATGCCGCTGACACTGGAGCGTCGAGACGACGGTCGATTCAGTGCGTGGTCGCCACGAGCTGCAGACAGTCGCTCGCGACCCGAGATGATCTGATCGGCCAGCACCCGCTCGAGCGCCCCGCCGGTCCACAGCGAGCCGCCGTAGTGCAGGTGCATGGTCAGGGTGCTGATCCCGCTTCGTTCGACGATCGTTGCGCCGAGCACCCATGGCGAATGATTGCGACCGTCTGCCTGATCGCGTTCGAAGGTGACCGCGAACGCCTCGGCGTCGCGCAGGGTACGGACCATTCGCAATCGTTTGCTCCTCGCCAACGGACCGAGCCGTGCTCGCAGCTCGACGTCCCACGCCGGCTCGTCGCCGGGCTCGCTCACCGCACTGTGCACCAACCCGTTCCACTGCGGATACGTCGACAGGTCATCGATCAAGCTCGAACAGCACCTCGGCGGCGCACGGCGCCTCGAGCGACGCGGTGACGTCCATGTGGCTAACTGGTCGGCCGGCGGCGATCCTGGCCGCCGAATGCTCTCGCCAAGAGCGGGCCACGTGCTTCGAGCAGACCGTCGAGATCGTCGGTCTGATCAAAGGTCGGCTTCCACGGCAACACGTCGGTGTCGGCGGTGACACCGTTCTGGTCTTCGTCATCGTCATCGTCGGCAACGCCATGCACCGACAGGTCGGCGACGAGTTCGAGTTGCTCGGTGTCGTCGCGATGATGACTCGGCGTGCGTCGCCGTCGCGGTGCGACCGTCGTGGTTTGCGCAGGCGCCCTGAACAGCCGTGGGACCGGATCGCGTCGATCGTCGAGCATCCACCCGAGCGGCACCACCATCGCATCGGCATGCCGGCGGCACAGCACACCCGCCCGCTCGGTGGTGACCCGCTCGTAGGCGTCGATCCAGACCATCAGATGCTCGGCGTCGAAGCCGTACGTCATCTCGGCGACTTGCGAACATCCAGGGCGTTCACACAGTCGCGTCATCTCCCATAACGTACCCGAGGAACGCTCCCCGGTCCGGCTTCATCCCGGGGTCACCTCGGCGGGGAAGTCGGCGACGAGGAGGTCAGCGACGAATTGCATCCTGCCGGCTGCTCCAGCGGGGGTGACGTGCACTCCATCCGACTCGAACCACTCCGGTCGGACGAACCTCGACCACAGGGCGATCCGCACGTTGGGATACGACGTGGCGGAGGCCGTCAGCACACGATTCCACGCTTCGATGTTGCCCGTGGCCCAGAATCCCGAGGGCGCCGCCGAAGCACCATCGATCCACAACACCGGGTCTCGACCGACCACCGACATGATCGCGGCAATGCGGTCGTCGGCCTGGCGGGCGGCACCGGCGGCAATGTTGGCTGCATCGTTGGTGCCGACGGCGATGACCCAGCACCCGACGAATCCGGCATTGCGAAGTCGGGTCGCCACGGTCACGGCATTCTCCTGACCCGGGAGGGTCTCGACGATCGAGCGGCCACCGGAGACCTCGACCTGCAGGTCGGTCACCCCGATCTCGGCCATTCGCGTCTCGAACTGGACAGTCGGACGCTGGGGCGTCGTGGCCGAGACCATCCCGAGCGAGATCGAATCGCCGATGTACGCGACGTCGGTGCACGAAGTCTGCGTCGGCGCGGTGCGCCCGGTCGTCGGCGTACTGCTGGCGGCCGTTGACGTGGCGCTGGGAATCGAAGGGGATCTGGGAACCGAGGTCGTTGGCGAGGTCGTCGGCACATGCGTCGGCAAAGCCGACGACGACCCGGTGAGCGTGGATGTCGTTTGCTGCGTGGGCATGGACCCGAGCTCGACGACCGGCGCCACCGTGGCGGTCGAGGATCCGGGCGCTCCCACGGCGGAGTTGCCGCATGCCGTCGTGCCGAGGATCACCACGAACGCCCAGGACAATCGCCGACCTGTCATGGTCGGAACGCTAAGGCATGTGACTGCCGACGGCCCCTCATGGCAGGGCGTTGCACCGCGCTCGTCGAAGCGACAGAGTTGGAGCCCTATGAACTTTCGGGCAACGCTGGTACTCCACGGCAAGACCGCGACCGGCTTCGAGGTGCCGGAAGACATCGTCACGGCGCTCGGCGCAGGGAAGCGGCCACCGGTGCGCGTCACCATCGGCGACTTCACCTACCGCAGCACGATCGCACCGATGGGTGGTGTGTTCCTGATCGGTGTCAGCGCCGAGAACCGCAAGAGTGCCCGTGTTTCGGCCGGCGACGAGGTCGACGTCAGGATCGAGCTCGACACCGAGCCCCGAGAAGTGATCGTCCCCCAAGATCTGGCGGCAGCGCTCGATGCCGACCCCGGCGCGAGAGAGCGCTTCGAGAAGCTCTCGTACAGCCACCGACGTCAACATGTATTGGCGATCGAAGATGCCAAGACCGCTGAAACACGGCAACGGCGGATTGCCAAGACCATCGGCATGCTCCTCGACGGAGTCTGAACAGCGAAACCTCAGACGAGCCGTCGCCGGTCTCTCACCACATAGGCCATGATCAGTGCCAGCGGGAAGAAGAAGAGGCTCAGGATGAAGTACCCGATGAAGCTGTGCCCCTTGCGTCGGGCGACCCGCGCCGGCCAGAAGGCGATCAACACCCAGATGATGAGGCCGAGCAGCCCGCCGAACCAGAGAAACCCAGACATCGCCAACATGTTGCTCTCCTACAAATCGTGTCAGTCGCATTCGGCGACCCGGCCGAACCTACCGCATCGTCATTGGCGAGCAGTGATTCTCGCGGCGCCGACCTCAGAGGAGTGTGAGAAGGGCGTGGAACAACAACCACAATCCGCCGACCAGATACAGCATGTTGATCACGCTGTCGCGGTGACTGTCGATGTAGCTGCGAAGCTCGTTGAGACGCTCGACCGCGCTGCTCGGATTCCGCCAGGCAAGCACCTCGAGCACGACGATGCCGGCAGTCGTCGACAACGCGAACGCGAACATCCATGCCAAGCTCGCGGCGCCACTGAGGTCGAGACGCAAGATGGTCGTGGCGGCGGCGATCATCACGGGCCAGGTCTGCACGGCGCCTCCGGTGACAAATGCCCCGGGATAGTGCATGGTCGCCAGATGCCGTTGCCACGCCGGCTCTGGCTTGGGCGGCTTTTCGACGACCACCTGCGTCTTCACATGAGGTCGGAATCGGCGTCGCGCCCACAGGAAGATCAAGACCACGCCCAGCGCCATCTCGAGCGCCAACGTCCACTTGCCGGCGGTATTCGATGAGTTCACTGTTGAGTTTCACCGATCAACGCCATCGCAACGCCGATGAGCGTGACAGTCGTGACCCAGCCACAGATGAAGGCAATACCGTTGCGCGGCCCACGATCAGTCGCCAGCACGAGGCTGAACGCGACGAGGCTGAACGGCGATGCCGCCGCAGTAATCGCAAGGATCAGCAGCGAGATCAAAGCCGAACTTGTCACGTGATTGTGTGCTCGCCTTCTGTCGTTCCGCCGTACCAAGACATCATCCGCACGGACTGTAGCTCGCCGCCTCACCACTGCGAGGATGCTCGGCCGAAGGGCTACTGTCGGTGCACCACCAGAGAACTGAGATGCAGCACATGGCAACCAGAACTACGAAGCCCGCAGGCAACAGCGCGCAGGTCGGCTCGACGGCGAAGCGTGCGCCGCGTGGCAAGGTCGTCCCACACCTCACCGCGGCCGAACGCGCCGCGCGGCAAGGCCGCTCGCAAGGAAGTGCCACGGGCGAGTCACGCAGATTTTGCACCGGCCGCGGCGCGACACGACCCGGTCGAGCTGCTCGAGAGCCAAAGCGTCACCAGGGTGCCCGAGTTGGTGCCGATCCGTTACGGCCGCATGCTGGTCTCGGCGTTCACTTTCTACCGCGGCGCGGCGCTGCTGATGGCCAACGACTTGGCCGGCGTGCCGCGGTCGGGTATCAACGTGCAGGTCTGCGGTGACGCTCACCTGTTGAACTTCGGTGTGTTCGCCTCGCCCGAACGGCGGATGGTCTTCAGCATCAACGACTTCGACGAGACCTTCCCCGGGCCGTGGGAGTGGGACGTCAAACGCCTGGCCGCCAGCTTCGCGATCGGTGGACGCGACAACGGGTATTCCGCGAAGCAGCGCCAGGGTGTCTTGCTCGACCTTGTCGGCGCATACCGGGTCGCGATGAGCGAGTTCGCCGCCATGACCAACCTCGGGGTGTGGTATGCGACAGCCGATGCCGAATCGCTCATGCGACAATTGACCAAAGAGGCCACGGCCGACGTTCGCAAGCGTGCCGAGGCAAACCTGGCCAAGGCACGAACCAAAGACAGCCTGCAGGCCCTCGGCAAGCTCACCCACGTCGTCGACGGCCAACTGCGAATCATCAGCGCCCCACCGCTGATCCAGCCGGTCGAAGAGATCTTTGCCGGAATGGAGCTCGACCAGATCTCAGAATGGCTGCGGACCGAGTTGCGCAAGTATCGCCAGACGTTGCAGAGCGACCGCCGCCACCTGCTGGAGGAATTCCAACTGGTGCAGGTGGCCCGCAAGGTGGTCGGTGTCGGCAGCGTCGGCACGAGGGCCTGGATCGCGTTGATGTTCGGGCGTGACCAGAGTGATCCGCTGTTCTTGCAGATCAAAGAGGCGCAGGCCTCCGTGCTGCAGGGTCTGGTGGGATCAAACCCTTACAGGTCGAATGGCCAACGTGTCGTGCACGGTCAGCACCTGATGCAAGCTGAGAGCGACATCTTCCTCGGCTGGACGACCACCATCGGCGTCGATGGTGTCAGTCGCGATGACTACTTCCGCCAGCTTCATGATTGGAAGGGCTCGGCGATGGTCGAGACGATGACGCCTGCGACGATGTCTCAGTATGCCCGTGTCTGCGCATGGACGCTCGCTCGGGCCCACGCTCGCAGCGGTGATCGCATTGCGTTGGCTTCGTACCTCGGTAGCGGCGACGTCTTCGACCGCGCCATCGCCGAGTTCTCCGAGTCGTACGCCGACCAGAACGAACGAGATTACGACGCCCTGGTGCAAGCGGAGAAAGACGGCCGCATCGCGGTGCAACGCGATATCTGAACCGATGCACCTCGGCGGCCAACGGCCGCCGAGGTGCCGGCAATCAAACTCAAGCGAGCAGCTTCGCCTTTTGTGCTTGGAACTCGGCGTCGTTGATGACACCCTTTGCATGGAGGTCTGCCAGCTTGGTCAGTTCGTCGGCGGAACTCGTCGGCGCCGCCACGTCACGCACATACGAATCGAATTGCTGCTGTTGCTTCTTGGCGTCGTCCAGATCGCGTGTGGCCATTCCGCTGCCGCGAGCGATCAGGTAGACGAACACACCAAGGAACGGAGCGATTACGACGAAGATCAGCCAGAGAGCCTTGGCAAAGCCGCCCATGTCGTGGCTGCGGAAGATGTCGAAGATGATCTTGAACAGCAACATCAACCATGCGATCCAGATGAAAAATATCAACATGGTCCAGAAGGCACCCATAATCGGATAGTCGTACGCGGTCATTTCTTTATGTCTCCTCGATCAGGCGATAGTCATCTCGCAGCCACTGGCGGCCACGCAGCGGCGACCATACCACTCACGTCAGCTCCAACCGTTGATCGAATCCTGCGGTGGACCTTCCCGGGGCGTGATAGCGACCCCGATACAGGCGCATCGGCGCCGGCGAAGCGTCCGATAACCACTGTCCCAAAGACGCTGGCCGGCATCCCAGAACGCCGGATACTCGATGAGCGACGCGGAACGACACGTCGGTCTTTCGGCACGGGTAAGGTTCCGTTCTGGAGGAACACATGAACGACGACGCAGAACTGCGGCCGATCGAACGGAGGATGCTCAAGCTCTCCAAGGCCGGCGCCGACGACATCGAGATCGCCTGGCGGTTCCGACGAACCCCGAAGGGGGTGCGCCAGGTGATCGCCTGCGCACAGCTCCCACGACGTGATGCCCCGCCGGCGACACCCGGCGGGCTACGGCCGATCGAGCGGTGCGTGCTGCGGTGGCGCGACGAGGGCGCTGACTTCGCCGACCTGGCCAGCCGGTTTCGTCGCAGCCCGGCATTCCTCGAGCAGGTCGAGCTGCTCGCCCGCTACAAACTCGCCCGGTAGTTGCCTCCGCATCGAGCAGGTTTCGTCGTGTCGGTGCCTGTGGTGTCAGCGCGGGTTGGCCGGTTCAAAACTCGCGGTGAAATGTCGCAGCGAACGCGGTTCGCTCACGATCCGGTAGCCCGACAGCTGGCCGGCGTTGTGGGCAACCATCTCGCATACCTCGATCACGTAGTCGATGTGGCTCTGTGTGTAGGTGCGCCGCGGGATGGCCAAGCGCACGAGCTCCATCGCGGCGGGTGCCTCGCTGCCATCGGGTTGGAGGCCGAACATGACGCTGCCGATCTCACAGCCGCGGATACCTCCGTTCTGGTACAGCGCCACGGCCAACGCCTGCCCCGGGTACTCGTGCGGGGGGATGTGGGGCAGCAGGGCTCCGGCGTCGAGATAGACGGCGTGACCACCGATTGGCCGAACGAGCGGCACACCCGCAGCGAGTAGGGCGTCGCCGAGGTACGCGGTCGAGCGGATCCGATAGCGAAGGTAGTCGTGCTGCACGACTTCTCGTAGACCTTGGGCGATCGCCTCCAGATCGCGCCCGGCGAGACCACCGTAGGTCGGGAAGCCTTCGGTGAGGATCAGCAGCGTCCGGCACCTATCGGCGAGCTGTCCGTCGCGCATGGCCAGCCATCCCCCGATGTTGGCGATCGCGTCTTTCTTCGCGCTCATCGTCATGCCGTCGGCGAGCGAGGCCATCTCACGCACTATGTCGCGCACGTCTCGATCCTGCTGGCCCGGCTCGCGCTCTCGAATGAACCACACGTTCTCAGCAAACCGGCACACGTCCAGGAACAGTGGCACGCCGTGACGGTCACAGATCGCGCGCACGCCGCGCAGGTTCTCGAGCGAGACCGGTTGGCCGCCACCGGAGTTGTTGGTAATTGTGACGAACACCACTGGCACACGCTCTGCGCCGCGTTCGGTGATGAATGCGTCCAACGCCTCGAGGTCCATGTTCCCTTTGAACGGGTGGAGTGATGACGGATCCCGGCCTTCGCTGATGACGAGATCGACGGCCTCGGCACCCGTGAATTCGACATTGGCCCGAGTCGTGTCGAAGTGGGTGTTGTTGGGGACCGCGAGGCCAGGTCCTCCGATTGCGCTGAACAAGATTCGTTCCGCGGCCCGACCCTGGTGAGTGGGGATCACATGCTCGAAGGGAAACAGATCCTGCACACTGTCGAGGAACCGGAACCACGACGGCGAACCGGCATAACTCTCGTCACCTCTCTGAATGCCCGCCCATTGATCGCGTGACATCGCCCCGGTACCGGAGTCGGTGAGTAGGTCGACGAGTACGCTCTCGGAACGCAGAGCGAACAGGTTGTAGTTGACCTCTTGAATCGCACGTCGCCGTTCATCGACTGTGGTCATCAACAACGGCTCGACGGAGTGAATTCGGAACGGTTCGAAGATGGTGCGAAAGGCCATCACACAATCATGGTGCGCTTTCGACCCGTGCACGCGCCAACGGCGCGATGCCTACCCGTATCTCAGCGGATGCGGTTCTTGATCGTGTCTGCCAACGACCGGGCCCGCTCCGACAACACGACGTCTTCGAGCAGCAGAGGGCGGCCGTCGCCATCGGCGAGGGGCACCCGCCAGTTCGGGTACTCGTCGATCGTGCCGGGCTGGTTGATCGTCCGGCGATCGCCGACAGCGTCGGCAACGGAGACCCCGATCAGGCGTGCCGGGGTCAATGTCAAGAGGCGGTGCAATGCCTCGATCTGGTCCCGCTGGGAAACGTCGTCGTCGTCGAGCACACCGAGATCGCAACACTCGGCGAGCATGGCTCGGCGATCGGTCTCGGCGGCTCGTCGCTCCTCGTCGACCGGACGGGTCAGCAACCCGAGTCGTTTGCGCAGGTCGATGTGCTCGCCGTCGAGATAGCCGGCCGTCGGCGGCAGGTCGTGGGTGGTCACCGTAGCGAGGCACATCTCCCGCCATTTGGCAGGCGGCAATGGCTCCCCGGTCGTGCCCTTCTCGAACCACAGCACCGACGTGCCGAGGATGCCGCGCTGGCGGAGGTAATCACGCGTCCACGGCTCGACTGTGCCGAGATCCTCGCCGACCACAACCGCGCCGGCGCGGTGGGCCTCGAGAACGAGGATCCCCACCATTGCCTCGTGGTCGTACCCGACGTAGGTGCCCTCGGAGGGCTGACAACCTGGCGGAACCCACCACAACCGGAACAGGCCGATCACGTGGTCGATGCGCAGCCCACCGGAGTGGCGCAAGATGGTGCGCAGCATGACGCGGTACGGGCCGTAGCCGAGTTCCGCGAGGCGATCGGGCCGCCATGGCGGCATCACCCAGTCCTGGCCGAGCTGGTTGTACATGTCTGGCGGAGCGCCGACCGAGACACCGCTCGCCAGCGTGCTCGACAATGCCCACTGGTCGGCACCGTCGGGGTGCACCCCGACGGCCAGGTCGTGCACCACCCCGATCACCATCCCGGCCTCGACCGCGGCGCGCTGGGCGCCGGCGAGCTGCTCGTCGAGACACCACTGCAGCCACTCGTAGAAGTTCACCCGGTCGGCCAGCGTGTCGCGCAACACCTCGACGCGAAGCGACGTCGGCTCGCGCACATCATCGGGCCACGCCGAAGTCGGCAACCCGAAGTGCTCGGCGAGTGCGCACCACGAGGCAAAATCGCGCAAGCCATCTCCTTCGCGGGCACGGAACGCGTCGAAACCGCGTTGTCGTGACTCGTGCCGGGGCTGGCGATGGACGATCTCGAGGGCGGCACGTTTGGCCGCCCAGACCCGATCGCGATCCAGCGATTCTGCGCTGAGGTTCAGCGATCGCATGTCCGCGGCGTGCGCCTCGACGGCGGCGCGGTCCGTCGCAGACAAGTAGGCAACCTCGGGCACGTCCTCGATACGCAGGTAGATCGGGTTGGCAAATCGTCGCGACGTGGGCCGATACGGTGACGGCTCCATGGGTGCCACCGGCTCGGCGGCGTGCAGCGGATTGACGAGCACGAACTCGGCTTGGTGCTCAGCCGCGCTCCAAGCTGCCAAGTCGCCAAGATCGGCAAGGTCACCAAGCCCCCACGACCTGCCGGACCGCAACGCGTAGAGCTGCGCCATGAACCCCCAGCTCTGCCGATCACGCAGCGCGGCCGGCAGCTCCAAGCAGGCCGGGGCGACCACCAGCAGGCATGTGTCCGCGCCGCTCGTGTGCTCGGCGCGCAGCGTGTGGTAGCCGATCGGGAGCTCGGGCGGGAGCCAGAACGTCGCCTCACCGATCACCTCACCGTCGACCAGTCGCGGCTCCACCCAGCGATCAACCTGCGTGAGCGACCAACGATCGTCGCCGTCCTCGAGCTCAACCCACACGTTCACTGGATCGCCGTGTGGAACGTGCACCATCAGGTTCGCCCCCATCCCGCCGGTCATGACCACGGTGGCCGGCAGCCGGCGGCGCCACCGTCGCGCCTCGACTTCGACACGCGCCGATTCCACCGCCTCGGGGGTGCTGGCATCGACGTCGAGCGCGCCGAGCACAGCGATGATCGTGTGCACAGGCACCGCGCGGTACTCGCCGTGCCAGTCCCAGAACTCGGTAGCGACCCGATGGGACCGCGCCAACTCGATCAGGTCGGGCGACAGTGCATCGGTCGGCCTTGAACCAGTCGCCGAGTGTGCTTCGCCTCCCACTCGGCAATCCTGACAGATGCGGTAAGGACCAGAAGTCGTCGTATCCAAGGCCGACATCGAGGATCGGGTTGCCGAGTCATACCGACTCGCCCACCGCCGGTCATCCGCCGGTTGTGGTCGTCCGACACCAATTGGAGCAAACCCCCCATGAACATCAACCGTTTCAACCGATCTCGCTGGGCGGCGCTTGGCGTCGCAGTATCCCTGGCCGCTGGCCTCACGGGATCACTCGGGATCGCGGCCGCATCAGATCCGAACCCTGCGCCGGTCCTCACCACCATCACTCCGTGCCGCCTGCTGGACACCAGAGCGTCGAACCCCGTCGGAACCCGGACAACGCCAATCGCCGGAACCTTCACCGCCACCGTCTGGGGCACCAACGGCCAGTGCACGATCCCATCGACAGCATTGGGCGTGATCGCCAACGTCACCGTCACGAACGGCACCGTCGACAGCTTTCTGACGGTGTGGCCGTCCGACCAACCACAGCCGCTCGCGTCAAGCCTCAACTGGGTCGCCGGTCAGCCTCCCACGCCGAACCAGGTGACGTCCGACCTCTCGGCAACCGGCCAGCTCAGCTTCTTCAACAACGGTGGCACCGTCGACATCATCGTCGATCTCGTCGGCTACTTCACACCTCACAATCACGACGGTGAGTACGTCACCCCGCTGTACGCAATCGTCAAGGCTAACGGTGACCTGGTCCGCGGCTCACACGTCGTTGCGACGAGCAACCCGACGGCGTCAACGTACCGGGTCCAGTTCGACCGTGACGTCAGCAAGTGCGCCTACTCCGCGCTGGTCGAGAGCCCTCTGATCGGCTTCGCCGTGGTCGTACCACCCGCTGCGATACCCGACCCCAACTCTGTGGTTCTCGCGACCGGTGACTTGACCGGATTCGTCAATCGCCCGTTCCATCTGATCGTCATCTGCTGACTCGGCACGAGCCCGGACGGGCGCGGCAGCCCCACGCCGACTGCCCTGACGGCGAAGCGAGATGAGTCGTCAACCCACCCAAGTGGCGCCGGCGCCCTCAAAGGCGCCGGCGCCAAGCCGAGCGGCGGAGCACACAATCGCTAGACCCCAACGGTGACGTCGACCACCGCACCGGGCGCGGCGTATGGCAGCACACATCCGTCGATTGCAACGCCGGCGACCGTGAGCCGTGGCGATCCTCCCGATCCGCTGTTCGTCACCGTGATCCGGTACTCAGCCCCGCGACAGCGCCGGGTGATCGTCAACTCGGTCAACTCCGCCGGCAGACAGGGTTCGATGCGGAGACCATCGAACTCGGGCTTGACCCCCAAGATGTGCTGGGAGATCGCCACGAAGTTCCATGCGGCCGTACCGGTGAGCCACGAGTTCTTGGCTTCACCATGGCGGACCGCGTCTTTGCCGGCGATCATCTGTGCATAGACGTAGGGCTCCATGCGGTGGACCTCCGAGATCTCCTCTCGGAACGAGGGTGCGATCTTCTTCCAATATGCGAACGCCATGTCGCCCCGTCCCACCTGCGTTTCGGCGATGACCACCCACGGGTTGTTGTGGCAGAAGATGCCGCCGTTCTCCTTGTAGCCGGGCGGGTAGGTGCTGATCTCGCCGAGCTCGAGGTGGTAGGTCGTGTAAGCGGGTTGGAGGATGACGATGCCGTGCTGGGTGTCGAGGATCCTGCCCACGGCATCCAACGCCCGCACCGCTTCACCCGTCTCGACGCCGATCCCCGCCATCACGCAGTAGCCCTGCGGCTCGATATAGATCTTTCCTTCGGTGCACTCCTGCGACCCGACCTTGTTCCCGAAGTAGTCGTAGGCGCGGACGAACCACTCGCCGTCCCAGCCGTCAGACAGCACTACCGTCGTCATCTCTGCCGCGGCGCGGCGGGCACGCGCCGCCTCGTCGACGTCACCGACGGCCTCGGCGAGAGCCGCATAGTCGGGCGCACAATGCACGAGCAACCCGGCGATGAACACCGACTCTGCCACGCCTCCGGACCGATTCTCCGTGGTCTGGAACGACTCGCCCGGTGTCTCGGAGAAGCAGTTCAAGTTGAGACAGTCGTTCCAATCGGCCCGGCCGATGAGGGGCAACCCGTGAGGACCGCGGTGGTCGAGCACATGGTGGAAGGATCGCCGCAAGTGCTCGAACAGGCTGCCCGAGTCGTCGGGATTGTTGTCGAACGGCACCCCGATGTCGAGTATCTCGATGTCACCGGTCTCCTTGACGTACGCCGCCACACCCTCGATCAGCCAAAGGGGATCATCGTTGAACCCCGAACCGACGTCGTTGTTGCCGCGCTTGCTCAGCGGCTGGTACTGGTGGTAGGCGCTGCCGTCAGGGAACTGCGTGGCGGCGATGTCGAGGATGCGCTCACGAGCCCGCTCGGGCACGAGGTGCACGAAGCCGAGAAGGTCTTGGTTCGAGTCGCGGAACCCCATGCCCCTGCCGATGCCGGTCTCGAAGTACGAAGCGCTACGTGACATGTTGAACGTGACCATGCACTGGTAGGGGTTCCAGATGTTGACCATCCGATCGACCCGCGGATCACCGGTACGAACGGTAAATGTGGACAGCAACCGATCCCAGTGCGCACGCAGTTCGGCCATCGCCAGGTCGACCTGTTCGCTCGTGCGGAACCGGCCGAGCAGCCGGCGGGCGGGCGTCTTGTTGACAACGCCCGGCGACTCCCACTTCGCGTCGACGTCGTTCTCCACGTAGCCGAGGACAAACACCAGGTCGCGATGTTCCCCAGGGGCCAGCTCGATGTCGATCTGGTGGGCGCCGATCGGCGACCAGCCGCTGGCGATCGAGTTGCGGCAGCGACCCTCGACCACGGCGTCGGGACCGTTCCATCCGGTGTACGGGCCGAAAAACGCCTCGCGGTCGGTGTCGAAGCCGGCGATCGGGGCGTTCACCGAATGAACGGCGTAGTGGTTGCGCCGTTCCCGGTATTCGGTCGTGTGGAAGATGTCCGAACCGTCCACCTCGACTTCTGCCAGCGAGAGGTTGCGCTGGTAGTTGGTCTGGTCATCGAACGCGTTCCACAGATTGAACTCGACGAAGGAGAACAAGCGCAGCGACTTTGCCGTGTTCCCCGTGTTCGTCAGTCGAACCCGGTGGATCTCCGCGGTCGTGGCGAGCGGCACGAGGAACAGTGCTTCCGCCCGTACCCCGTTGCGTTCACCGGTGATCACCGTGTAGGAGAGTCCGTGCCGCGCCTCGAAGTGATCGAGGTCGGCCTGCACCGGCGCCCATGTCGGGGTCCAAACGTCGCCCCCGTCGTTGATGAAGAAGTAGCGGCCGCCCACGTCGGTCGGCACGTTGTTGTAGCGGTAGCGGGTCAGGCGCCGCATCCGTGCATCGCGGTAGAAGCAGTACCCGCCGCCCAGATGCGAGATCAAGCCGAAGAACTCGTCGGTCCCCAGGTAGTTGATCCACGGAACGGGGGTCTCGGGAGTCGTGATCACGTACTCCCGAGCGGCGTCATCGAAGTGTCCGAATCGCATCTCCGCCCAACGTAGACCAATCCGGCCGCTGCGGTCTCGATGCAGTTACGCAGCCGATCACAGGCCTTCCGGACGCGCTGGCTTCGCCCGGTCGAGCCGGCGCGAGGAGACCGATCATTGACCGAATCCTCTCAAGAACTGCAGTGACGCTCCGGTCGACTTCGCGATGTTGCCCGGTGTTGCCGCGCTTCGTCTCACAGCCATCTCATGGACCACGAGTTAAACGAGCGTGCCCTACCGCATGCCAACAAGCTCGCTAGGAGGCGACGGCTACGCCAAGGGAATCAGCGGCCAGGAACTTCGGAGCGCCCTTCTCGTAAAAGACCTCGACCTCGGTGATCGCGAAGCCCGCGTCCGACAGCAGATCCGCAATCGAACGGGTGAGGTGGCACCCGCCGAAGAGGCGCTTCTGCACGGGTTCCAAACGGTTTTGCCAGCGCTGCACATTCTCGTCGGGGGCCAAACCGTGCTCGACGAAGTGCAGCGTTCCACCAGGTTTGAGAACCCGCCGCACCTCACCCAACGCCACCGCTGCGTCGGGGATGGTGCACAGGGTCCACGTCGAAAGCGCTGTGTCGCAGCTGTCGTCGGGCAACGGCAGGGCCTGCCCATCCAGTCCGGAGCGCTCAACAGTGACCGTCGACGCCGCAAGGCGTTTGCCGGCAAGCTTCCAACCGAGGTCGGCCGGCTCGATCGCGGCAACGCCAGTGACCGCTGCCGGGTAGAACGGAATGTTGTGCCCCGAGCCGAAGCCGATCTCGACCACTTGACCGTGAAGGCCTTCGCACACCCGGCTTCGCAAGGGATTCGAGGACCTCATACCGCAGGCGGCGTTGATCATGCGGGGCAGCACCTGCTCGGCGTAGATTCCCATCACCACCTCCTCGATCGCCGTTGTAGTGGCGACGAACAGCGACTGTAGCAACGTGATTCCGGCAGTCGTGCCGGGCAATCAGCGGGACGTGCACGGACGTGTGGCACCAAGCGTTGACGTCTTCCCCAGATGCAGAATCCGTGCGTCGCGCTCGTCGAAGTCCACGACGACCCTGAGCTTGGGTGATCTCATTCGACGTGTGAGCGCCGTCAGTGGGCGGCGCCCGCCATCGGGACTTGCGGGTGACGGTGCGGCAAGGTCATGCGGTGTTGGCCGGCGAAGAACAGACCCCATCCGGCTAGGCCGATGATCAGCAGGCCGGGGACGACGAAGAACCAGGTGAAGAGCCGGAAGTTGGGCAGGCTGTCTGCTCGGTTGTAGTTGTCGACGTTGTTCTGCATTGTCGAGACGAGTGGCTCGTAGTGCTTCAGGCCGGCCGGTACTTGGGCGAAGATGTCGACGTTGCTCGACATCACGCCGAGCAGGCTTCCGAAGTCGGTCTGCATTTGTGGCAGACCTGCGAGCATTGCTGACATTGCGGGGTAGTTCGTGGCCAGGAACTGCTGCACCTGTTCGGGAGTCATGTTGAGCGCCTGGGCCAGCCCTGGGACGAGTTTTGTCGAATCGGTCTGCATGCCCTTGATGCCGTCGAGGTATGCGTTGAACTTCGTGACGTTCTCCTGGCTCATCGCCGGCACGACAGCGCCGAGCGGCACGAACACATCGTTGTAGTAGGCAGCGGTCTTGTCGACGTTTGCCTGCTGCATCAGCGGGTGGAAGTTGTCGAGCATCTCCTGGCCGTGGCTGGCTTTGGATGGAAAGCCGAGCGCGAACGGAGCGGCGATCATGAGCACTCCGAGAACACCGATAATCCACAGGACCTTACGCATGGCGGTCCAACCTCCCTGTTGTGGCCACGACGTGGCCTGTGCTTTCACACTTGGGCCTGCCGCCTTGGTCTCCTAGGGTCACAGGCAACGACCTGCCAGGACCTTCGCCGCAAAAGCTGTGCACAGAAAGGCAGTTCGAACATCGGCGTATTACGCGATCTTTGCAGTACCCATGGGGGTATAGCGGCGGACGGCTGACGGCTTGGGTCGGGACCTTTGGCGTTAGCCGGCCACCTCCTTCAGGCATACCCTGATGGGTATCTGAAGGAGAAGATCATGCGGGATCGAACAGGGCACAAATTGGATCGGATGGCTGTCGCCGCGATCGTCGTCCTGGGGCTTGCCGCGTGCTCCTCAGGGCGGAGCGGCAATGACAACGATGCCGCAAGTGGCGCTGGCTCGACCCAGGTCGCACGCCTTGATCCGACCACGACGTTGCCGATCGGAGTGACAACGCCGTTCGCGGTTCATCTGGTCGATGTCGGCACGGCCCAGGCGCTCGCCGCGGACCCCTCGGTCATCGTCGTCGATGTCCGCACGCCTGCCGAATTCGCCGAGGGCCACATCGATCGGGCCGTGCTGGTCGACTTCGACGCTCCAGGCTTCGGCGACCGGATCGCCAAGTTTGATCGCTCGGCGACGTACCTCGTCTATTGCCATTCCGGCAACCGCAGCGGTCAAGCGACGGCGGTCATGGCCGATCTCGGCTTCACCAACGTCAACGACCTCGACGGAGGCATCTCAGTCTGGCAAGCGGCTGGGGCGCCGATCGTCAAGTAGTAGTCCGTCGAGCGCCGACGTGGTCATCGAGGCGACTGTCGGTGCTCGAAGCCTCTGATCAACGACCACTCATCCGGCTCAGCCAGGATCGGCGGGGCTGCCTGGTCGTCGTCGATGGCGGCTTTCGCTCGCTGCGGCAGGTGCAGCGCTCAGTGGGCGCAACATTGCCCAGGACTTGTTCGACGTGAGCGCCACATCCGGCCCATGTCGGTCGCTTGCACACCTTGCACGTCACTCGTCTGCACATACCCCATAGGGTATCGTGAATGCACCGATTGGTGGTTGGTCAGGCGAGCTTCATGAACATCTTCTGGACGTCGGCCAAGGCGTAGCCCTCTTCGGCAGCCCGTTCTGGGTCCGAGACACACCACGTGAGACCGGCTGCCACCAGGAGAAACGCGGCCTGCTCCAGCGCCTTGGTGACGGCTGTCAGTTGAGTGACGACTTCTCGACAGTCGCGACCTTCGTCGAGCATCACCCCAACGCCGCGAACCTGCCCCTCTGCCCGTCGCAGTCGCTTCTTGAGATCGGCGAGTGTTTCTTGAGGCAGTTCCATGACGGTCCTTCCCTTGCAGTCAAAGGACAGGTTACCGAAACCCCCAGGGGTACCGTTCCGATCCGGGCGATTCAGGACGTTTTCCTCTACCCCCTGGGGTATAAGCCAGGCAGAGTGGAGCGAGAATGGGAGGACTTCGATGACCCAACGAATCGTGATTCTCGGCGGTGGTACGGGTGGAACGTTGGTCGCCAATCGCCTGCGTCGCCACTTCCACAAGGCCCACGGCGACGTTGCCATCACGGTGATCGACCAGGACAACCATCACGTGTATCAGCCGGGGCTGTTGTTCGTGCCGTTCGGGCTGGCCAACGAGCAGGAGATCGTGCGTCCACGCCACGAGCAACTGCACAAGGACGTCGAGTTCATCGAGTCGGGCATCGACCGTGTCGATAGCGAACGGGACATCGTGGTCCTGGCCGGTGGTCGTGAGATCGGCTACGACCTGCTGGTGATCGCCACCGGTTCACACCTGGCGCTCGACGAGACCGAGGGCCTCACCGGGCCCGGTTGGAACGAGAAGGTGTTCACGTTCTACGACCTGGCCGGTGCGACAGCACTCGAAGCGGCACTGGCCGACTTCCAAGGTGGCAGGCTGGTGGTCAACGTCGTCGACATGCCGATCAAGTGCCCGGTCGCACCGCTCGAGTTCTGCTTCCTGGCCGACTGGTACTTCACCGAGCGCGGCATCCGCGACAAGGTCGAGATCACCTACGCCACGCCGCTCGACGGGGCATTCACCAAGCCGGTCGCATCGGCGACGCTTGCTGGCCTGCTCGAAGAGAAAGGCGTTCACCTCGTCACCGAGTTCAACACCGGCGAGGTCGACGGCACAGGCGGCAGACTCGTCGGTTACGACGGCCGCGAGCTGCCATTCGACCTGGCGGTCGTCGTACCGCTGCACAGCGGAGCCGACTACGTCGGTCGCAGCGAGGGGCTGGGCGACGAGCTCAACTTCGTCCCGACGAACAAGTCGACCCTGCAGACGGTGGCGAAGGAGAACATCTTCGCCATAGGCGACGCCACCAACGTTCCGGCCTCGAAGGCCGGGTCGGTCACCCATTTCGAGGGCGAGGTGTTGGTCGACAACATCATCCGCTTCCTCGACGGTCGCGACCTGTCGAGCACGTTCGACGGGCACGCCAACTGCTTCATCGAGACCGGGTTCGGCAAGGCCCTGCTCATCGATTTCAACTACGAGACCGAGCCGTTGCCCGGTCACTTCCCGTCACGCGTCGGCATGCCTCTGCTGAAGCAGAGCCGCATGAACCACCTGGGCAAGTTGATGTTCCAGTGGTTCTACTGGCACGCCCTACTGCAGGGCCGCGACGTACCCGGCATCGGCGCCGACATGCCCGAACACGGCAAGCAACACCCACCCCCACACCGATCCAAACAACAGACCGTGCCCCTGAGGAGGCATCGGTATGAGTACCGCAACCATCGCCGGCACCACCGTCGAATTGAACGACGAAGGGTTCTTCGTCGACCCGAACCAGTGGACCCGCGACATCGCCGTCGAGATCGCCGCAGCAGACGGCATCGACCCGATGACCGATCAGCACTGGCAGGTCGTCGACTTCATGCGCAAGGAGTACTTCGACAAGGGCACCGGCCCCACGGTGCGAGTGCTCGGCAAGACCTCCGGGGTCAGCGTGAAGGACCTCTACCAGTTGTTCCCCAAGGGTCCGGCGAAGATGGCAGCGCGCATCGCCGGCATCCCGAAGCCGAAAGGATGCATCTGATCATGAACGATAACGGCAAGATCACCAAGGTTTCGATCATCGTGTCGAAGGGTTCCCTCGAAGGGATCTACCCGGCGCTGATCATGGCGAACGGCGCCCGCGCCGAGGGCATGGAGGCCAACCTGTTCTTCACGTTCTTCGGCCTCGACGCCATCCACCAGAAGCGCATCGACCACATCAAGGTCGCCACCGTCGGCAACCCGGGCATGCACATCCCCACCCTGATCGGTGGCCTGCCCGGCATGAGCGGCATCGCCACCCACATGATGAGCAAGAAGATGGACGAGCTCGACATCCCACCGATCCACGAGTTCATCGAGATGATCGCCGACACCGGCTGCGGCATGTACGCCTGCAAGGCATCGGTCGACATGTTCGGGATGGAAAAGAACGACTTCGTCGAACAGGTCCAAGACATCATCACCGTCGGCGACTTCTACGACCTCGCCGCCGGCGGGCAGATCATCTTCACCTGACCGCATCGGTCGACCTGAGATGAGGAGCGAGGTCGGCTTCACCGAGTGCCGACCTCGCTCTTTTCACTCGCTCGACCCCCGCAACCTGAGACTGGGAATAATACCCCTGGGGGTATATGGTGTTGTCTGACGAACACACGCAACGAGGAGCGCGATCCACATGTTCTTCCGCCAGTACTACCTCGACTGCCTCTCCCACGCGAGCTATCTGATCGGTGACACCACCACCGGTCGCGCCGTCGTCGTCGATCCCCAGCGTGACGTCGCCGAGTACCTCGCCGACGCCGAAGCGCACGGGCTCTCGATCGTCAGCGTGTTGGAGACGCACTTCCACGCCGACTTCCTCTCCGGCCACCTCGAGCTGGCTGCCCGGACCGGTGCCACGATCGGATACGGCCGGGCCGCGGCCGGCCGGGCCGAGTTCCCGATCGAGACGTACGCCGACGGTGATCGGATCCAGTTGGGTGAAGTCGAGCTTGGAGATCCGCGAGACCCCCGGTCACACACCGGAGTCGATCAGCATCGTCGTCTACCCGCACGGCATCACGGGCCAGCCATACGGCGTGCTCACCGGCGACACGCTGTTCATCGGCGATGTCGGTCGCCCCGACCTGCTCGCCTCGGTCGGTGTCACCGCCGAGGAACTGGCCCGGCAACTGTTCCACTCGCTCCACGACAAGCTGCTGACGTTGCCGGACGACACCAAGGTCTACCCGGCTCACGGTGCGGGATCGGCGTGTGGCAAGAACCTGTCGACCGAGACGGTGTCGACGATCGGCGAACAACGCCGCACCAACTATGCGCTCGCTCCGATGAGCGAAGACGAGTTCGTCGAAGCCGTCACCCAGGGCCAGTCGGTGGCCCCGCTGTACTTCTCGTTCGCCGCCAACCGCAACCGGGAACGGCGCGAGCTCCTCGACCGAGGACATCAACGTTCCGAACCTGACGATGAGCGAGGTCCTCGCCTATCAGCACGACGGGGCGGTCGTGATCGATGCCCGCGACGACATGGCCTTCGCTGCCGGGCATCTGCGCGGCTCGATCAACGTCGGCCTTGGTGGTCGATTCGCCGAGTACGCCGGCGAGGTCATGGCACCGCAAACACCGATCGTGCTGGTGACACCACCTGGCCACGAAGCCGAAGCGAAGGTCCGCTTGGCCCGAATCGGATTCGATCGCGTCCTCGGTGCGCTCGAACACCCCGTCGACACCTTCGTCGCCCATCCCGAGCTCGTCGAACCGCTGTCACGGCTGTCCGCAGACGCGCTGGCCGACCGGATCCGCTCTGTGCCCGATCTGGTACTCATCGACGTCCGCAACCCCGCCGAGGTCGCACTCGGCACCATCACCGGCGCCCGCGCCATCAGCCTGCCGGCGTTGCTGACCAGCCTCGATCAGCTCGACCGGACCGCGCCCACCGTGACGTTCTGCGCCGGCGGCTACCGATCGGCCATCGCATCCAGCTTGCTGCGCGCCCACGGGTTCTCCGACGTGTCAGATCTCGTCGGTGGCTACACCGCATGGCAGGCCCATCAGGCAGCCCAGCCGGGTCGTGATCTGAGACCATCATGCGCGCCCTGCTCGCCTCCCCACTCGGGTTCCTCATCGGCCTCTCACTCGGCGCGCTCGGTGGGGGTGGCTCGATCCTTGCCGTTCCGGCGCTCGTCTACGCCGCCGGTCAAACCCCCAAGCACGCCACCACCACCTCACTCGTCCTCGTCGCCGTGACTGCCGTGATCGGCATGGTGCCCCACTGGCGTGCCGGTCGGGTGCGGTTCGCGGCCGGAGCCATCTTCGGGCTCGCCGGCATCGGCGGCTCGCTCCTCGGCTCGCACTGGAACAAGGCCGCGAACCCCGACGTGTTGCTCCTCGCCTTCTCCGGCCTGATGCTCGTCGCGGCCTACGGCATGTGGCGCCGCGTCACAGGCGCACCGAAGACCGAGATGTTGCAGTCGGTCGGCGCTGCCGCCGCCCCGACTGCGAGCCCGACATCGGTGCGGATCGACCCGATGACCACCCTCAAGGTCATCGTCGCCGGCACCATCGTCGGGTTCCTCACCGGGTTCTTCGGCGTCGGCGGCGGCTTCGTCATCGTCCCCGCGCTCGTGCTCGCCCTCGGGTTCTCGATGCCCGAAGCCATCGGCACATCGCTGCTCGTCATCACCATCAACTCCGCCGTTGCGCTCACCACACGACTGCAGGCCGGCGCCATCGAATGGGGCACCGTGATCCCATTCACCATCGCCAGCCTGCTCGGCGTGATCGTCGGCAGCCGCCTCGCCAGCACCCGCGACTCCAGCTCGCTGCAACGTTGGTTCGTCGGACTGCTCGTCATCGTCGCCGCCTACACCGCCGTTCGCTCCGGCCTCGCCCTCCGATGAGCGACGAGCCAGGACTCGCGCCCGAAATGACCTTTCATTGAGGCGATCAGTTCCATTTCGATCGGTCCCGGCTGTATGCGCCCGTCCCGACGACGAATCGTTTGGACTCGGTGCCGTCATTCTCCACACTCGAGGAAGTCGGGATCATGCAGATGGCGGTGGTGGATGTCGGGCAGGTGTTCGTGCTCGTGCGTGAACGGCAAGTGTCGGTGATGCTGCCCAGAGAGCACTTCGACGGCCCCTGTCTGGTGGTGCGGATCATCAGGGTCGATCGGGTGCGTGTGCTCGAAAGCGGCGTGGGCATGACGGTGGCTGTGGTGTGCCGAACCGATGATGATCACACCGGTGAACGACACAACGAACGCGACGATCGTCGTCGCCGACAGTTGGTCGCCGTTGATCGGCCAGGCAAGGAGTGCCCCGACGAACGGCGCCAACGCAAAGATCGCCTGTCCACGGGCGGCGCCTACCAGCCGGGCCCCCGTGATCCACATCGTGATCGACAGCCCGTAGCCGAAGGCGCCGATCGTCAACGCAGCCAGGATCGAACCCAAAGCCAGGGACACCAGCCAGTACAGAGCCGACGACCAGGTTCACCGACCCAGCGATGACACCCTTGGCGAGCGTGATCTGCGCCGGGCTGTAACTGTCGAGGCTGGCCGTGATTGCATTGTCGACACCCCAGCACACGCAGGCGGCCGCCACGAGCAGCGCCCCGGCCGCGACGCCACCCTCTGACGTGCCTGCCAGGATCACACCGCCGAGCACGACCAGCACGATTCCCGCGGCTGCACGTCGTCCGATCTGTTCTTGAAGGAAGACTCGGGCGATCACGGTCGTCGCGACGAGTTCGAGATTGAGGAACAGTGAAACTTGTCCCGCCGGTGTGCGGTCGAGGGCCAGGACCAGCAGAATCGGGGCGATACCCCCACCGACGGCGACAGCGACGAGTAGACGAGTTCGCTGACGTCGCGACGGTCTCGACGACGGGCCGCGGCGCACGAAGGGGGCCATCGCGAACAGCTGCGCCGAGATACAGCAGTCCTGCCAGGCTCACCGTGCCGACGTTGTCGACCAGCAGCTTCGTTGCAGGTGTCGCCGCCCCGAACAGCACAGCGGCAAGCGCACACCACACCCACCCGTTCCGCTGAGAGGCAACACGACCGGACTCGCCCACGAACTCAACATAGGGCCGAAGGTCCAGAATCGTGCGCTCTCGAGCAACCGTGCGATCCGATCTGCGAGCGCACACGGGTGGCGTTGCTGACGTCGGGACGGACGTCCCTGGCGAGACACGCACTCGTGAGGGCACCATGGGGTGCAGAGACGTTGACGATGATGGCCCACGACAGTGGAGACACGCATCGCCAGCCGAAAGGGCACGTCATGACGACATCGACCTCGCCGCCCAGCCTGACACCGCTGTTGACGGCCATGCTCAACATGTCGGCGTTCCACCGTGAGCACGAGAAGTTCTACTCCACCTCTCCTCGCGAGCAGAGCGTCGTCTTGCAGCGCCACTCGCGAACGCTCCACGCCCTCGCCGACCAGTGGACGGCAACACCGCCCGATCACCCGACCGTGTTCAGCCCGTACGAAGGCGCCCCCGATCTCAACGCCCCCGTTGCGCTCCAACTCGACGGCGTGCTGTTCATGGAAGTCGAAAACGAACCGGGCGAGATCAGCCACCTCAAGCGCGACCTTCGCATCTTCGCCGACGACGCCTCAGGCGCCGGTGAGTGGCTGGCGTGCGGCGATGCAATCGTCATGGGACATGGCGACGGTGCTGTTCGACATCGAGCCACTCGCCGACCTGCTCGGTGAACGGCACCGCATCATCGCCAACAACTGGCAGGGCGCTTCGATGATGAGCCTCGCAGCACGCATCCTGACACGCGCCGCCGAACTGCTCGACCGGGTCGACTTCAGCCCGACAGCCATACGTGCCGATCTTGCCGGCGAGCACGTGTCGGCCCGACGCCTCTACTCCGCCGCGGAGATGATCGACCACGCCGCTGATCTCTTCAGCGAGTTCGCCGGGATCGTGCACGACAACGAACGACGTTGGCGCGTGTTCCGCACCCGCGTCGAACAGATCGTCGCGGCCAGTCCACCCACTCCCAGCGTGCTCGGTGACGTGCCGAGCCGGGGGTGATGCCAATGCGCAGCGCCAGCCAATCGCGAGCCGCCGGGCGCAGAACAGCCACGCCACTCCTCGGCCTTCGACGGCAACGAGGTCAGCTCGCACTCGCAGTGTTCAGGCTGCCGCTCGTTCTGTATCGACCTGGATGAGAACGCAACACCATGACCAACACCCACAACCGGCAACTCGAACGCCAACGAGGCCATCGCCCCAACAGTCTGCTCGCCGCATGCAGATCCGATGCATACACGACGAACTTCGATCCCCACGTCAGTTTCGGTCGAGGAATTTCCGAAGCAGGTCTACCGACGGGATGCGCAACGTGCAGGACGCGCTGGTCTCGGTGCTTGCAGTCCCGAGCGGGTTGATGCCGTCGATCAGGACCGTCGGTGAGCCTGCGAACCCGCTCGGGATCGGTCCATCCTCACTGATCTCGTGTAGCTGGATCGCTCTCCGATCTACTCCAGCATCCTCGAGATGATCGAGCACCACCGAGAGATTCGGGCAATCCGACAGGTATTGCACGACGATGTCCCTCACGTCTTGGACTCCCTCCGGCAGTCGTCAGGCGTCACATCGGCGTTCCAGGCCGAAAACGCTTCCAGCGACGTGTCGCATTGCGGATTGACGACGGCGATCGATGCTTCATTTCCGAAGTCATCACCGCGGCGGCCCATCTCCAGATCGTAATCCTCAGTCTGTCCGCAGCCGATCGCCAACGGCGCCGGCATCACTGCTCGCCACCGACGTTCCTCGGCGTCAGGACCGGCCGCCACACATTCGCGCGTCGCTTCGAGTCGTCAAGATGGGTTACCGTCGGCCGGATCGACGGCTTGGTTCCTCGAGGTAGGACGGTTCACGGAGAGGCAGTACGAGTATGAGCAGTTCAGCGTCGACCAAGACGGTCCTGATCACCGGGGGGGCGGGTGGTTTCGGTCTCGCGATGGCGTGCCACTTCTGCGATCGTGGGCATCATGTGATCGTATGTGCCCGCACCGAGAGCACCCTGCGACAGGTGGCCGACGATCTGCCGGGTGTGCGGGCGATTCGGGCCGACGTCGGCGACGCCCGCGATCGCGAAGCCCTCTTCGACGAGATCACGCGCACGGGCGGCGAGCTCGACATCCTGGTGAACAACGCCGCAGTTACGCGGGCCCACGACTACATGAACGACTTCACGCTCGAGCGCGACCGGGCACGCGACGAGCTGGAGATCAACTTCGCTGGCCCGATCGAGCTAACCCGCATGTTCCTGTCCTGGCGTCGGACATCGGAACGCGAGGACTCGGCTGCCTCCATCGTGTATGTGAACACTCCCGGGTCGCTGTTCCCGCTGGAGGCCAACCCGCTGTACTGCGCGACCAAGGCCGGGCTCCATTTGTTCACGCTGGCGCTACGGCGCCAACTCGGCAGCAGCAACGTCAAGATCATCGAGATCTTCCCGCCTGCGCTGGACACCGGCCTCGCCGGCGATCTGGTCGTCGCCAATCAAGCAGCCAATGGCCCCGACGTCATAGACACGGTGGCGCGGTTGTCGGTCGAGGGGATCCTCGCCGAGCAGGAGCTGATCCTGCCGCATCCCGACGCGGCACGCCTCTACAAGCGCTTCGCGATGGATTTCGACGATGCATTGCTGGATCAGATCAACGCGGGGGTCCGCCGCCGGCCCGGCTGGGACGCAGCTTAGCCCGCAATGCGGGATCGGCAGCCGGTGAGGCACAGACCTTTGTCGACCCAAATGCGTGGATGGTCGCCGAGCTGGAGCACCCTCGTTCAGCGGATGATGCGTGCCATGGCAGCGATGAACTCGGCGGTCGTGCCACAACATCCTCCGACGAAATCGGCGCCGGCAGCCAGGAGGGCCCCGACGTGACCGGCGTACTGCGCCGGCGTCATCCGGTACACAACCTCTCGACCGACCAGCTCGGGCAGACCTGCATTGGCCTTGATCCAAACGGGACGGTCCGTCGCGCTGGCGAGCGCTGCGCAGATCGGGGCAGCAGAATCGACACCTATACCGCAGTTGGCTCCGATCACGTCGGCGCCGGCGGCGGCGAGGCCTTCTGCGGCCTGGGCCGGGGTCACGCCCGTCATCGTCCGATCCTTCTTCTTGCCGGAGTCGAACGTCATGCATCCCACGACGGGCAATCCGGTGACAAGCGCCGCCTCGATGGCGAGCACGGCCTCGTTGAGATCCGACATCGTCTCGATCACGATGGCGTCGACGCCGCCATCGGCGAGCGCTGTCGCCTGCTCGCTGAACGCGGCACGTAGTTCGTCTTTGTCGACGTCACCGCTGACCAACATCGTGTTGGTTGGACCGATCGAGCCAAAGACCTTGGCACGTTCTCCCGCCGCCCGCCGCGAGATCTGCGCTCCTTCCCGGTTGATCGCGACGACGTCACGGGCAGCATTACGCAGGGCGAAGCGGTTTGCCTGGAACGTGTTGGTGAGGATGATCTCACTCCCGGCGTCGACGTAGCTCTTTCCCACCGCCTCGACCCGGTCGGGATAGCTCAGGTTCCACAGATCGGGAAGCTGGCCTGGTCGCAGACCACGCGCCAGCAGCTGTGTTCCCCAAGCGCCGTCGGTCAGCACCGGGCCCCGAGCCAGGAGATCGCGGATGAGGTCGCCGGCCATGGTGTCAGCGACCAGGTTCGGCGGCGACCAGCTCGAGCGCGGCTCGGACAGCGGCATTGGCGTTGGCGGCGTAGGCGTCTGCGCCGAACTCCTTGGCCCTGGCCTCATTCATCGGTGCCCCACCGACGAGCACCCTGACGTCATCACGCAGACCGGCCGCGGCGATTGCGTCGATGATGGATGGCATCGACAGCATCGTCGTCGTCAACAACGCCGAGAGCGCCACCACCTGAGGCCGATGTTCGCGGATCGCGGCCACCACCTCTGCAGGAGAGACATCGGTACCGAGGTCGATGACCTCGAAACCCGCTCCTTCGAGCATGACGGCCACGAGGTTCTTCCCGATGTCGTGGAGGTCACCCTGGACAGTTCCGATCACCACGCGGCCGGCACGTTGGGCGCTCCCGGCCGTGAACAGCGGGCGCAAGATGTCGAGGCCGGCGGTGATCGCCCGTCCCGACGACAACAGCTCGGGGACGAAGTACACATCGTCCTCGAAGCGACGGCCTGCCTCGGCCATCGCCGGGATCATGACGTCGTCGATCAGTGTCTGGGGGTCGAACCCCACGTCGAGACCTCGACGGGTCAGCCCGGGAGTCAAGTCGAAGTCACCTTCCAACACCGCCTCGTAGAGGTCGTCGAGCACTGTCATGGCCGATCAGCTCCTTCCGTTGTACTCGTGCACAGCGTCGATGACCGCAACGATGTTCTCCAGAGGCGTGCCCGCCTGCACGTTGTGGATCGTGTTGAACACGAACCCCCCGCCGGCGCCGAGCACCTCGCAACGACGCAGCACCTGGTCGCGGACCTCGCCGGGCGAGCCGAACGGCAGGGTGTGCTGGGTGTCGACACCTCCGCCCCAGAACACAAGATCGCGCCCGTACTCGCGCTTGAGGTGCTCGGCCTCCATGTTTGCAGCCGAGCACTGGACCGGGTTGATGATGTCGAACCCACATTCGATGAACGACCGCATGAAGCGCTCGACGGAGCCGCAGGAGTGCTTGAACGTCTTCCAGCTGGTGTGGTCATGGATCCAGTCATTGACCCGCCGGTAGTGGGGAGCCCACAGATCCTGGAAGGTGTCGACAGAGCAAAACGCGGATGTCTGGGTGCCGAAGTCGGTGCCGCAGGTCATCGCGGCATCGAACCGATCACCGACCCGTCCGTGGATCCGGGCCAGGTTCTCCAGGGCGATGTCGACCTGGGCCGAGAACACGTGACGGACGTACTCGCGGCGCTTCTTGATGGAGATGTACCACTCGGTGATGTCGCGGATCCCGCGTGGCCGCTCGAGGCCCGGCGCCGGCACGAACGCGATGTCGCCCAAGGCCATCCCCGGCAGCACCGCGATCACCGCCCTCCCCGTCGCCTCGGCCGCCGACAGGTCGACGTCGAGATCGTCGAGGTCCTCATCCGAGACGACGTGGTACTCCTCGAGGTTGTCGTTCGGGTTGAGTTGAGTGGCATCGATCGGTTCCTGTCGGATGATCGTGTCGAAGAAGAAGCCGGTCTTGGGCATTCGACCGCTGGGTGGGACCGAAAGGTTGCCCTTCGGATAGATGAAGGTGTCGCCGCGATCGTCGACGGTCGTATGGAAGTCGTCGGAGACGAGCACCTCGAGGCCGTCAGGCATCGTCCACGGCCGCCAGCGGTCGTTGCGGAACCCGAACATGGTCTCCCTGCCGGCGACTCCTTCGACGTCGACACCCATCGCCCGTTTCAGATCGTCGTCGATCACCCCGAGCATCTGATATGGCTCGTGAACCTTCACCAGCCGCTGCTCGAGCCCGTAATGGTCGCGGAGGGCAGCGACGACGGAGACATGGATCCCGGTCACCGGGGTTCCCCCGAAATCGACGGGGATGCGGTCGGGTTCGCGGTGATCGAACGTAGTCAGCACGCGATCCCGACACGTCATGGTCGTCTGAGGAGCCTGGTCGGTCATGTGTGCACTCCATCGCGATGCCACCCCGGACCTACCCGGAGGGATTCACACCAAAGTACGCCGCAGCCCCGTCGGACGGGAGGGGCAAAGGTCACTTCTCGCGTCTGCCACCCGGCGGCGATCAGCGCGCGGTCCAGCCGTTGTCGATGATGAGCGTCTGACCGGTCATCGCCGCGCTGGCGTCGGAGATCAGGAACATCAGGGCCGCCACGAAGTCGTCGGGAACGGCCGGATTGGGCTGCATCTGCCCGGCTGCGATCCACGCCGACAGCTTCGGCGAGTCGAAGAGCGGGGCCGTCATCGCACTCCTGAAGAACCCGGGCACGAGTGTGTTGACCCGGATCCCGTGACGGCTCCACTGTGCCGCCAACTCACGCGTCAGCGCATGAAGACCGCCCTTGCTGGCGGCATACGACGCTTGCGGCACACGTCCGATACCGACCTCACCGGCGATCGAGCCGACGTGCACGATCCAGCCCCGACCGGCCGCGCGCATGTCGGGATACACGTTCTGCGCAAGCACCAGCGGGGCTGCGAGATTGACGGTGATCGTGGCGACGATCTGTTCCAACCGTTCATCCTGGGCGCCCGCGGCGGTAGCGCCGAGGGCGGCGGCGTTGACGAGCGTGTCGATCGGACCGATCTCGACTCTGGCCTGCTCGACGGCCGCCCCCACGGCACCGAGCTCACCCAGATCACACACGATCGGCACCGCCCCCGTCAGTTCGCCGGCAATCGCCGCCAGCGCATCGCCACGGCGGCTGACGAGCGCGACCCGGGCGCCGGCGGCGTGAATGGAGCGGGCGAAGGCGCGGCCGAGATCGGACGTGGCGCCGGTGAGCAGCACCGAACGGCGCCGCAGATCGGGCAGCGTGCCCGTCTCCTTCGTTGGACTCACCTGCGTCGGAGAAGGCGGCCCGGCCGCGCGCCCGTGTCGGCGCCCGCCCACCGCGTGATCTGACCGGCGACGATCGTGGCGTCGTAGCCCACCGCCGGCTGGATCAGCCGAGTTCCTCCGGCCGGCAGGTCGTGCACAGCGACCGGCATCTGCAGCGACAGGTGGTCGAAGTCGATCACGTTGAGATCGGCACGCAGGCCCTCGGCGATGCGGCCTCGGTCGTGCAGCCCGTACAGATCGGCCGGCTGGGAGGTCAGCCGGCGTACCACGTCGGTGAGATCGAGCCGCGGACCGCGCGACCGATCGCGCAACCAATAGGTCAGCATGTACGTCGACCACGACGAGTCGCAGATGAAGGCGCAGTGTGCACCACCGTCGCCAAGGGAGATCAGCGTGCTCGGGTCGGTGAGGTGCTCGTACAGCACGGAGTGATCGCCAGACGCGTAGTTGTAGAGCGGGTAGCGCAGCATCGCCCCTGAAGGCTTCGAGCAATGCGTCGTATGCAGCCTGCTCGAGGCTGCAGCCGAGGCGGGCGGCACGGGCATCGAGCCGTTGCTCGACCGGCTGCTCGTAGTCGGGGTCGTCGCCGGCCAGCACGTACGCGAGCGGGAGCGCATTGCGGAGGAACCGCAGCTCGTTGGCCAGCGGACCGTGGGCGACGGCGTCGTCCTCGGCGAGGATTGCCGACCTGACGTCCGGCTCGCGCAGGCGCTCGAGGCGTTCTGCGAGGGGCAGGCCGGCCAGTTCGCGATAGGTCGGGCGCGCCATGAACGGGTGGCGGATGTCCCAGGCGTAGAGCACCGAGGCGGAGCGGGCAGCGACGAGCGGCACGACGCCGGCACCTTCGGCGCGCCACCGGTGGGCGACGTCGAGCTCGGTCCGCCAGCGGTCAGGGTGGTCGTGGGCCTGAAGCAGGATGAACGTCACCGCGAGCCCGGTCCGCTTGGCCAGCCGGCCCATCCAGTCGATCTCGCCGGCCACAATCGCCGGGTCGTCGCCGCGCGCCAGCCCCGACGGAGCGACCTCGAAGATCCGGCCACCCGCCTCGGCGACGGCATCGCCGAGCACCTGCAACTCGTGCTCGGGTGCGAACGTGCCGGGCACCGGGCTGCCATCGACCGATCGATGACCCATCGTCCGTGACGTCGAGAACCCGAAGCCGCCGGCCTCGATGCCGGCGCGCACGAGGGCGGCCATCGCCGCCACCTCGGCGTCGGCCGCGTCGCCACCAGGATCGGCGTCGCGGACGTAGGCGCGGATCGGGCCGTGCGGGACATGGGTGCCGACGTCGACCGACCAGCGCCGCTGCTCGAGCGCGTCGAGGTACTCCGGAAACGTCTCCCAGCGCCAGTCGATGCCCTCCGAGAGGGCAGTACCAGGGATGTCTTCGACTCCTTCCATCAGCTCGATCAGGCGCTGCTCACCCCCGGTGCGCACGGGGGCGAAGCCGACCCCGCAGTTGCCCATCATCACCGTGGTCACGCCGTGACCGGTGGTCGGATCGAGCAGCGAGTCCCACGTAGCTTGACCGTCGAAATGGGTGTGGACGTCGACGAACCCTGGCGTGACGAGCTTGCCGGTGGCGTCGATCACCGTCGTCGACGGATCGACATCAGCTGCCAGCGACGGCCGCACGGCGACGATCCGGTCGCCGCGCACACCGATATCGACGGCGCGCTCGAGGGAGCCGGTGCCATCGAGCACCCGCCCGCCCGAGATTACGAGGTCGTAGCGTTCCATGCCGACAATCTTGACAGAAGTGTCAACAACGCCTTGTATTCCTCGGCCGCACCCCGACGACCCCTGCGGCGGCTCGCTCCCTCGCCAACATCGAGAAGGCTACTGAAACCACTTCCACCGGCTCGCCTTGCGCCGGCACAGTAGCCAACCATCAGATCGCGCCAACCGGGTCTCCCAGCTCGAGCAACGCATGAGCCTCGGTGACCTGTAACGGAGGTTGCCCCAAGTCCGCCCGAAATGGGTCGCTAGGCCGCCGTCGCGAGGACTTACGCCCCTGTCAGCTCTGGCGGAGAGATGTCACACTGCGTTAGAACGCGGTGGGGCGTTGACCTGTCGAAGATATGGATCGCCAACCTTCGACAGCGAGCCAAAGGCGAACCCGACACCGGCCAGGTTTCCTATCGAGGAGGCGGTCATGAAGGGTTCGAGCCGAATCGTCAGTACGTGCACGAGCCTCACGTTGCTCGTCGCACTAGTTGCCGTTCCGCTCTCGGCGCATCGCGTCAGTGCCAGCGCCACTGACGGCTCGATCGTCGGGATGGTGAGCGATTCGAACGGCCCGATCCAAGGCGCGTGCGTCACCGTCACTTCGATCAGCAGCACGGTACCCTCATACTTTTCGTGCACCGCGCCGAATGGCACCTACGCCGTCGACGGACTACCGAACGGGCAGTACTCGTTGTCCTTCTCCGGGCCATACGACGCGGTGCCCGGCTATCGGAGCGAGTACTACAACAACAAGACGACGATGTCCGACGCCGACCCGGTAACCGTCGCCCTCGGCACGACCCAGACGATCGACGCCACCCTCGACCGGCTCGGGGCGATCACCGGCACCGTCACCGACGCAGTGAGCGGATCCGCCGTCACCGCCGGCACCGTCTACGCCACCGCAGATGGCGGCCCATTCCTCGCCCAGACCTCGTCGATCGCAGCCGACGGCACGTATGCGCTCAGCCTGCCCGCTGGCACCTATCGTGTCGCCGCCAACGGCGGTTGGGGATCCGCCTACGCGACCGAGTACCTCGGTGGCGTATACACCGCAGCGGCATCAACACCAGTGACCGTAACCCTCAACACCATCTCCGCCGGCAACAACTTCGCCCTCGACATCGGCGGCACCATCACCGGAACCGTTCGCGGCCCCGACAACACACCACTGGCCAACGCCTGCGTCTACCCGCAACCCACAGACAACATCTACAACTCCTTCGGCCCACCATCTGACTGCACCGACACCTCCGGGATCTACACGATCACCGGCATCAGCCCCGGCGCCTACCGGCTCTCCTTCTCCGGGCCATACGACGCGGTGCCCGGCTATCGGAGCGAGTACTACAACAACAAGACGACGATGTCCGACGCCGACCCGGTAACCGTCGCCCTCGGCACGACCCAGACGATCGACGCCACCCTCGACCGGCTCGGAGCGATCACCGGCACCGTCACCGACGCAGTGAGCGGATCCGCCGTCACCGCCGGCACCGTCTACGCCACCGCAGATGGCGGCCCATTCCTCTCCCAGACCTCGTCGATCGCAGCCGACGGCACGTATGCGCTCAGCCTGCCCGCCGGCACCTACCGTGTCGCCGCCAACGGCGGGTGGGGATCCGCCTACGCGACCGAGTACCTCGGTGGCGTATACACCGCAGTGGCATCAACACCAGTGACCGTAACCCTCAACACCATCTCCGCCGGCAACAACTTCGCCCTCGACATCGGCGGCACCATCACCGGAACCGTTCGCGGCCCCGACAACACACCACTGGCCAACGCCTGCGTCTACCCGCAACCCACAGACAACATCTACAACTCCTTCGGCCCACCATCTGACTGCACCGACACCTCCGGGATCTACACGATCACCGGCATCAGCCCCGGCGCCTACCGGCTCTCCTTCTCCGGGCCATACGACGCGGTGCCCGGCTATCGGAGCGAGTACTACAACAACAAGACGACGATGTCCGACGCCGACCCGGTAACCGTCGCCCTCGGCACGACCCAGACGATCGACGCCACCCTCGACCGGCTCGGGGCGATCACCGGCACCGTCACCGACGCGGCGGGGACCGCGCTCCTCAGCGGCACTGTGTATGCGATTCCCGACGGTGGCTCGTATCCGACCGCGAGTGCACCGATCACGACCGGCACGTATGCGCTCAGCCTGCCCGCCGGCACCTACCGTGTCGCCGCCAACGGCGGGTGGGGATCCGCCTACGCGACCGAGTACCTCGGTGGCGTATACACCGCAGCGGCATCAACACCAGTGACCGTAACCCTCAACACCATCTCCGCCGGCAACAACTTCGCCCTCGACATCGGCGGCACCATCACCGGAACCGTTCGCGGCCCCGACAACACACCACTGGCCAACGCCTGCGTCTACCCGCAACCCACAGACAACATCTACAACTCCTTCGGCCCACCATCTGACTGCACCGACACCTCCGGGATCTACACGATCACCGGCATCAGCCCCGGCGCCTACCGGCTCTCCTTCTCCGGGCCATACGACGCGGTGCCCGGCTATCGAAGCGAGTACTACAACAACAAGACGACGATGTCCGACGCCGACCCGGTAACCGTCGCCCTCGGCACGACCCAGACGATCGACGCCACCCTCGACCGGCTCGCAGCGATCACCGGGAAAGTCACCGACGCAGTGAGCGGATCCGCCGTCACCGCCGGCACCGTCTACGCCACCGCAGATGGCGGCCCATTCCTCTCCCAGACCTCGTCGATCGCAGCCGACGGCACGTATGCGCTCAGCCTGCCCGCCGGCACCTACCGTGTCGCCGCCGCTGGACCGTCAGGCTCAATGTACGCAACCCAGTTCCTTGGCGGGGTGTACACCGCAGCGGCATCAACACCAGTGACCGTAACCCTCAACACCATCTCCGCCGGCAACAACTTCGCCCTCGACATCGGCGGCACCATCACCGGAACCGTTCGCGGCCCCGACAACACACCACTGGCCAACGCCTGCGTCAACGCGCAAACCACAGACTCCTTCATGAGCAAGTCCGACTGCACCGACGACAGCGGGATATACACCATCACCGGAGTAGCGCCAGTTGGCTACCGGCTGTACTTCACGGGGCCGTCCAGCGCCGTCCCCGGCTACCGGAGCGAGTACTACGACGACACGACGACGATGTCCGACGCCGACCCGGTGAACGTCGCCCTCGGCGCAACGCTGAACAACATCGACGCCACGCTCGACCGGCTCGGAGCGATCACCGGCACCGTCACCGACGCGGCGACCGGATCCACCGTCACCGGCGGCACCGTCTATGCCTTCAACGACACGGGACTTCCCCTTCCTTGGAGTGCCGCCATCGCGCCGAACGGCACGTACGCGATCAGCCTGCCCGCCGGCAACTACCGCATCGCCGCCAACGGCGGGTGGGGATCCGCATACGCGGCCGAGTACCTGGGTGGGGTCTACACCGCAGCGGCATCGACACCAGTGACCGTGACGCTCAACAACCTCGCCTCCGGCAACGACTTCGCCCTCGACATCGGCGGCACCATCACCGGAACGATACGCGGGCCCGACAACGCACCGCTTGCCAATGCCTGCGTCAACGCGCAAACCACAGGCAACTACTACCTCAGCGCGTCATATGACTGCACCGACACCTCCGGTGTCTACGCCATCATCGGAGTGACCCCCGTCGCTCACCAGATAATGTTCAGCGGGCCGACCACTACGCTCGGATCGGGCATCGGCTATCGAACTGAGTACTACAACAACAAGACAGTCGCGTCCGACGCTGACGCAGTGACGGTCCCCCTCGGCGCCACTCTGAGCCACATCGACGCCACCCTCGACCGGCTCGGAGTGCTCTCCGGCACGGTGCGCGTCGCGTCGACCGGATCCGCGCTCACTGGGGGCACGGTGTACGCCTATGCGGAGAACAGCACGTTTCTCGCACAGAGCTCCCCCATCGCGGCCGATGGCAACTATTCGATCAGCCTGCAACCCGGCGACTACCGCATCGCCGCCGCAGGCCCTCCAGGATCGGTGTACGCAGCCGAGTTCCTTGGCGGGGTGTACACCCCAGAAGAGTCGGCGCTTCTGACGGTAGACGTCAACACCGTCCGGTCCGGCTTCGACTTCGCCCTCGACATCGGCGGCACCATCACCGGAACCGTGCGCAGCCCCGACAACACACCACTGGCCAACGCGTGCGTCTACGCGCAAACCGGCGACCTTTCGTATCTGAGCCCGTACGACTGCACCGACACCTCCGGCATGTACACGATCACAGGGGTGACCCCCGTCGCTCACCAGCTCTTCTTCAGCGGCCCGACGACCATGTTTCCCGTGTTCGGCAGCGGCTATATGAGCGAGTACTTCAACAACAAGACGACGAAGGCCGACGCCGACCCGGTGACCGTCGCCCTCGGCGCAACACTGAACAACATCGACGCGACATTGGACTATCGGTCGGTGATCACCGGGTCCGTGAGCGATGACAGCGGCGCCCCGATCACCTCAGAGTCCGTCTCGATCCAGGCCGTCAACCTGGCGACCTCACAGGCATACTCCGGCAATCTGTGGGGAACTTCCTCGTACGAGTTGCAGGTACCCGCCGGTACTTACAAGATCTACGCACTCGACGAAGCAGGCTACTACGCGACGGAGTACTACCAGAACAAGACGACGTTTGCTGCCGCGGACAGCGTCGTGGCTGTCGCCGGTGAGTCGCAGGCGATCGACTTCGAGTTGAAGCAGCGGCTCGCCAGCGGCCCGCCGACCAATGTGAATGGTGCGGTCGGCAATGGCCAGGTCACGGTGTCGTGGACGGCTCCGGGCGATGATGGTGGCAGCGAGCCCACAGGGTACATGGTCACCTCTGACCCCGAGGCCAGGACGTGCACCACTGCCGGCGCTACCTCATGCACCGTGTCCGGGCTCACCAACGGGGTCGGATACACGTTCACAGTCACTGCCACCAACGCGATCGGCACCAGCGCGGCAAGTGACCCATCAGCGACGTACGTCCCAGCCGGCACGCCGGCGACGCCAACTGGCGTGAATGGCGCGGCCGGCAACGGCCAGGTCACGGTGTCGTGGACCGCTCCTTCTGACAACGGGCGTCCCATCACCGGGTACACGGTCACCTCGGACCCCGAGGCCAGGACGTGCACCACTGCCGGCGCTACCTCATGCACCGTGTCCGGGCTCGCCAACGGGGTCGGATACACGTTCACAGTCACTGCCACCAACGCGATCGGCACCAGCGCGGCAAGTGACCCATCGCCTTTCGTGACACCGGCCGGTGCCGAGTTCACGGCGTTGTCGCCGCAGCGAGTCTTCGATACCCGCCCGACCGAAGCCCAAGGTGTCGTGCCCGTCGCCAAGCACCGCTACGGCGGCGCCAACATCTTGACCATCAAAGTCACCGACGTCGCAGGTGTGCCCGCAACCGGTGTCGGTGCGGTGTCGTTGAACGTCACCGTCGTCGACCCCGCCGACGCCGGATACGTCACTGTCTATCCGTGCGGAGAACGCCCGCTGGCCTCGAACATCAACTACCAAGCCGGCCAAATCGCCCCCAACTCGGTAATCACCCCAGTCTCCCCCAGCGGCGAGATCTGCCTGTACTCACAGGCCGACACCCACCTCCTCGCCGACATCAACGGCTGGTTCGCCACCGGTGCCGGGTTCACGGCGTTGTCGCCGCAGCGAGTCTTCGATACCCGCCCGACCGAAGCCCAAGGTGTCGTGCCCGTCGCCAAGCACCGCTACGGCGGCGCCAACATCTTGACCATCAAAGTCACCGACGTCGCAGGTGTGCCCGCAACCGGTGTCGGTGCGGTGTCGTTGAACGTCACCGTCGTCGACCCCGCCGACGCCGGATACGTCACTGTCTATCCGTGCGGAGAACGCCCGCTGGCCTCGAACATCAACTACCAAGCCGGCCAAATCGCCCCCAACTCGGTAATCACCCCAGTCTCCCCCAGCGGCGAGATCTGCCTGTACTCACAGGCCGACACCCACCTCCTCGCCGACATCAACGGCTGGTTCGCCACCGGTGCCGGGTTCACGGCGTTGTCGCCGCAGCGAGTCTTCGATACCCGCCCGACCGAAGCCCAAGGTGTCGTGCCCGTCGCCAAGCACCGCTACGGCGGCGCCAACATCTTGACCATCAAAGTCACCGACGTCGCAGGTGTGCCCGCAACCGGTGTCGGTGCGGTGTCGTTGAACGTCACCGTCGTCGACCCCGCCGACGCCGGATACGTCACTGTCTATCCGTGCGGAGAACGCCCGCTGGCCTCGAACATCAACTACCAAGCCGGCCAAATCGCCCCCAACTCGGTAATCACCCCAGTCTCCCCCAGCGGCGAGATCTGCCTGTACTCACAGGCCGACACCCACCTCCTCGCCGACATCAACGGCTGGTTCGCCACCGGCTGACGATTCACGAGTCCAGATGCCCAGCAACCCGGTCGGCGTTCGGCAACAGCCCGCGCTTGCGGCTACGGCATCGCCTACACCCGTTCGACGAACGCCGCTAGGTCTTCGCTGAACCGCTGTGGGTCGTCCCACCGGGGAGTGTGTCCCGCGCCCGGGTACACGATCAGTTCCGTGTGGGGAATGCGATCGGTCAGCACCTCCTGCATCTCGCGGGAGACGAGAGCGTCGTTATCGCCCCATATGAGAAGGGCGGGAGCGCCGACCGTCGTCAGCTCAGTCGTGTCGTCGTAATCGATCAAATCCGAGAACATCGCGTGCCAGACACGGGCGGGAACCTTGAGGATTTCCGCGACCAAAATGTCGACCACCTCGGGTGCGACACTGTTTGAGGATGTGTCGGCTACGAACGACCTCGCGAAGTCTGGGTCGATCGGGTCGACCAGGCCCAGGACGACGGAGTTCACGAACTGGCGCGCCGCGTCGGTGCAGAGGGTGGTCGGTGAGGCTTCGAGAACCAGGCCGGCGACCCGTTCCGGATGACCAAGGGCAACGTTCCGCGCGCCGAGGCACGAGCCCGAATGGCCGACCAGCACCGCCCGATCGATCTCGAGGGCATTCAGGAACTCCACAGCATCACCGGCGAAGTCTTGGACCCCTAACCGGTTCCGGGCTTGTCGGAGTCCCCGTGGCCGCGCTGGGACAGCGCGATGGCACGGATCCCGTGCGGCAAGCGGTCGAGTACCGATTCGTACGACCGCCACGAGTCGGTTGGGCCCGGCAGCAGGAGAACGGCTGCTCCCGTATCCGTGCCCTTCTCGGCGTATGACAGGTTCAGGCCCGATTCCAGGGTGACGGTCGCGGCCCTCAACACGGTCAGATCGTAGAAGACGGGCGCCCCCGAGGTGTGCCGACCTGGGAGACGCAAACGTTCACACAGATCGACGGATGCTCGCGACGTGACGCGCCGATCCGATCAAAGCCTCTGGCGCGGGGGTGGCGGGATGCATGTTGAGCTTGCGGTTGACCCTTTCCGGCGCGCGTTCCACGATCGTCAATGGCGGCGCCCACGCCTGTGGCCAACCTTGCATCGAACACTCGCGGTCGATCCTCACGGAGGCCACGGCACGCTGTCAATGTCCCTGGCCTCGGCAGCGGCCTTGTTCATGTAGGCGGCCATCTGGAAGTCGAGCACCGTGAGGACGTGTCCGGCGTCCCATGTGCGTTGACTGACATGGACCCGGCTCCAGGAGAACCCCTCGCCTCGGCACTCGCATGACCATGACCGGTCCACAGCCGCAGGGTTACCGTAGACCAGCCTTCTCCGCGAGCCACTCAAGGCATACATACACGGCGTAGCCAACACCTGCGAGAACGGCCGCGGGCAGTATCCACAGCGCCGCGACGGTGGCGACAAGCCCTCCCCCGTACTGCTTGCCCCAAAGGCCCGATGCAGCAAACGGCAGAACGAGCGCGACAAGCAAGAGCACCCAGGCGTCGAGGGGACTGGCCCAACTGAGGGTTGCTGTCCCGATCGACCACACGAATGCCGTGATGCCGGTGGCGGCGAGCAACAACCACACGATGACTGCCCACCGTCGCAAACCTCCGACGGCCCAACGAGAGCGAAGGGCCACTGCAGACCAGATGATCCATCGCTTGAGCCACTTCACGCCCGCCGCCTTCATCATCTCTCGGAAGAACCGATCCGACAGCGTGTCGTCCTTGAGTGCGCCGCCGTTCGGCTCCTTCACGATGAGGTTGTCGTGGATGATGGCAGCAAGCGTGTGGAGCCCATAGGCGGTCTCGAACCAGCGCATGAATCTAGGGATCGAGGCCAGATCAGTGGGGTTCTCGTCCGTCGGCGTGAACTTCCGCGCGTCCTCCACCGCTGCCGCAGCGGCGTCTGGCTTCCATCCGCGCCTCACGAGCCGCTCCGTCAACATCGCGATTACGGCGTCGTCGGCAAAGCGGAACTCGCGCTCAACCCAGAAGTTCTTTGAGTCTTTCTGCATCAGCGCCAAGCGGCCAGCCTTGTGGCGCACCTGAAAGCCCGACTTGTCCGCGACGTTCCAGGCAACCCAGGGCGGTTCGGGTGCAGCCGGTTGAGCGGGCTCCGGTTTCGCAACCTCAGTCATATGAGACCCATTTCTGTTTGCTGCCCGGCAACAATCGGGCTTACAGCTTAGAACGCCGCCATCACCGCCGCGTGATACGACTCGGGCTTGCCCCGACATTTCTCTCGCGTGCACCAGCATTTGACCCACTGATAGGACGCGACGCAATCGGGCGTTCGGCGGTGGTGGTCGCGCTGGCGGGCGGTCACTCGAAAATTGGGGGGTTGACCTTGACGCGGGGTCAACCCTTCAAGCTGGTCTCATGACCACGACACCAGCCATCCGGATCGCCGGACTCATGAAGTCGTTCGGCGACCTCGAGGTGCTGCGCGGCGTCGACCTCGACGTGGCGCCGGGCAGCATCTTCGCCCTGCTCGGTTCCAACGGAGCCGGCAAGACCACCGTCGTGAAGATCCTCTCCACGCTGCTCAAGGCCGACGGCGGCAGCGCCGCTGGTGAACGGGTTCGACGTCGCCACGCAGGCCGCCGACGTCCGCGAGTCGATCAGCCTCACCGGCCAGTTCGCCGCCGTCGACGAGATCCTCACCGGGCGCGAGAACCTCGTGCTGATCGCCAAGCTGCGGCACCTCGACCACCCGGGCCGGATCGCCGACGAGCATGCTCGACCGCTTCTCGCTCACCGACGTCGGGGGACGGAGGGTGGCGACCTACTCGGGCGGCATGCGCCGCCGTCTCGACATCGCGATGAGCCTGATCGGGAACCCGCCGGTGATCTTCCTCGACGAGCCGACCACCGGCCTCGACCCGCAGGCTCGCCTCGAGGTGTGGCAGTCCGTCCGCGACCTCGCCCACGGCGGCACCACGGTCCTGCTCACCACGCAGTACCTCGACGAGGCCGAGCACCTCGCCGACCGGATCGCGATCCTCCACGAGGGCCGGATCCTCGTCAACGGCACGCTCGCCGAGCTCAAGGCGCTGATGCCGCCGGCCCAGGTCGAGTACGTCGAGAAGCAGCCGAGCCTCGAAGACATCTTCCTCGCCCTCGTCGGTCGTCGCGCCGCTGCGGGAAGCGCCCTGAACGACACCGCGGCCGTCCCGGTCGCCACCGACAACTGAGGTCCGACGATGAACAAGCACTTCCTCCACGACACCACCGCGCTGCTGGGCCGCTCCCTGCGTCACATCCTGCGCAGCCCGGACACGATCATCACCACCGCGATCACGCCGATCGCCATGCTGCTGATGTTCGTCTACGTCTTCGGCGGAGCGATCGACACCGGCGGCGCCAAGTACGTCAACTACCTCCTTCCAGGGATCCTGCTGATCACGGTCGCGTCCGGCGTCGCCTACACGGCGTTGCGGCTCTACACCGACATCTCCGGCGGGATCTTCGAGCGGTTCCAGTCGATGCCGATCGCCCGCTCGGCCGTCCTGTGGGGGCACGTGCTGACCTCGGTGATCGCCAACCTGGTCTCGCTCGTCCTGGTCGTCCTCGTCGCCGTGGCGATCGGGTTCCGCTCGGGAGCCGGCGTCGTCGCCTGGCTCGAGGTGCTCGGCATCATCGTGCTGTTCACCCTGGCGCTGACCTGGCTGGCAGTGATCGCCGGGCCTCGTCGCGAAGTCGCCCGACGGCGCGGGCGCGTTCGCCTACCCGCTGCTGTTCCTGCCGTTCGTCAGCTCGGCCTTCGTGCCCACCGCCGGCATGCCCGGCCCGGTGAAGTGGTTCGCCGAGCACCAGCCGGTCACCTCGATCGTCAACACGCTCCGCAACCTGTACGCCGAACGGCCGCTCGGCAACGACGTGTGGACCGCCCTCGCCTGGTGCGTCGGCCTCCTGGTCGTCGCCTACGTGCTCGCCGTGCGCACCTACCACCGCAAGCTCGCCTGAATCGCCCGGCACACTGACCACGATGAACAGCGGTCTCGACATGCTGACGATCAGCCAGCTCGCGGCGTACGCCGGCGTGACCGTGCGGGCGGTTCGCCACTACCACGCCAAGGGGTTGCTGCCCGAGCCCGAGCGCGACCACTCGGGGTACCGGCGCTACGACGCGGCAGCCGTCGTCGAGCTGATCCGGATCAGGACCCTGGCCGACGCCGGCGTGCCGCTGTCGCGGGTGCAGGAGCTGCTCGACGGCCGACGAGGAGGAGTTCGCCGCGGCGATCGAGGACATCGATCGCCGCCTGCGCGCCGAGATCCGCGAGCGCCAGCGCCACCGCGAACGGGTCGCCGAGCTGGCCGCCGGCGACAGCCTGGCCCTGCCACCCGAAGCGGTGGCCTACCTCGACCGGCTCCGCGAGCTCGACGTCCCGGAGCGGGCGATCGAGATGGAGCGCGACGCCTGGATCCTCGTGGCCGCGCAGATCCCCGCCCAGATGCCGGCGCTGATGGCGCTCAAGCGCGGTCAGATCGAGGACCCTGCCGTCATCGCGATCTACCTCGACCTCGTCGAGGCGGCCGACTGGGACGCCGATGATCCACGCCTGCCGGCCGTCGCCGACCGGCTCGTGGCGATGTTCGAGGAAGACGCCGAGCACTGGAGCGAGGACCAGATCGCCGACTTCGCTCTCGACGACGACCTGGTCGCACTGCTCGACGAGGTGTTCGTCAACGCCGTGCCGGTCGCCCGGCGGCTGCTGCGCCTCCTCGAGGAGCGCGGCTGGACCGGGTGGACCAAGCTCGAACGCATCCGCACCCCGTCGTAGCCGGGACCGATCAGGAAGCGGACCGAGGCGCCCCGAGTTCGATGGGCAGTTGTGGGGGGTGTGATCATCATCTCTGCCGGCTCTGTGCGCTGTTCTCTGTGCGGCGTGAACACTCGGCGTCTGTCGGGATGAGCGTTCTGCTCGCAGCAGACCGGTGCGCGCTATGTGTGGTGGGGCGTCTATCTCGGCCAGCGCGGTTCGCGTACTCCGGTCCACTGGACACCGTCGTCTACGAGTGCGACCTGGAAGCCTCGACGACTTTGCAGAATGGAGCGGAGCGGGTACGTCGAGCCGGACGAGCAGACCACCGCTCCGATCGAGGCCTTCAATGCCGGTCTGGCGCAGCCGCGTTCTGTCTACGCCGACCTTCTCGACCTGAACACGTAGGTGCCGACCCGGCGCACGCCGGTTTCCCGACGGGTGAGTAGGGTTGCGCCGTGGCAACCCTCGTTCTCTCCGTCGTCGGTGACGACCGTCCCGGCCTCGTCGATGCCATCTCCGGTGTCGTCGAATCGCACGGTGGGAACTGGGAGCGCAGTCAGATGGCGCGGCTCGGCGGGAAGTTCGCAGGCATCGTGCAGGTCAGCGTTGCCGACCACGACGCCGAGGCGTTGCGCGACGCGCTTTCAGCGCTCGGCCAAGACGGCGTGCTGCAGGTCAGCGTCGATCGCACCGGTGAAGCACCCGCGCCGACCGGGCGGCGCTTCGTGCTGCACCTCGTCGGCTCCGATCGACCCGGTCTTCTGCATTCCGTGTCGACGGCACTGGCCGCTGTTCGAGCCAGCATCGAGGAGCTCACCAGCGACACCGTCAATGCTCCGATGTCCGGCGGTTCGCTGTTCCAGGCCACGGCTACGGTTGCGCTCCCTGCGTCGGTCGGCATCGAGACCATCCGCACGGAGCTGGAAGCCTTGGCGGACCGACTCATGGTCGACATCGAGGTCGAGGACTGATCGCCGAGGCTCACCCACCAAACGCTCCGTACCTGCAGGAGGCGAGTTTCTGGGTCGACACTGACCGAAGCGTCTCACGCGTCTTACGGATATTCATCGGTGATCAGCCATTTGCCACTCTGATCTGGTGGACGATAGGGGTCTCGATCCCCCGATCTCCACGGTGTGAACGTGATCCAGGAGCTGCACACGGCAACACACGGCACAAATAGCAGCTCACGACTACTCCCGACACACCGACGTTGCCCGGTGTTGCCGGGTTTCGTCTCACGGCCAGCTCACGGACCCGACGGTTTTGGGCGCAGCCAGCTGCGGCGCGACCGCCCAGGCGAAAATCAGGGTTCGATGAGAGAGCGGATGGTCGAAATCGGTCGCAGTCGATTGCGATCGGGGAGGCGCCGCGTTGAGAGGAAGCAAGCGCGACAGTTGGACTCGAGTGTCGCGAACCGGAGCAACTCGGTCGCACCTAGCGGATCTGGTGGATATCGCCCTCAGTCCCCCACTGGGCATCCGCTGTCCAGACCGGACCGCCGGTACGTGACCCGAGCGCCAAGCACAAGCGATCTGCGAGCGCCAGCCCTTCTCCGGGACGCCACCGCCGCGCCGCCCATTCTGCGTCGTCGGCGCCCACCGGTTCGACATGCAAATCGAACGAGATCAAGAGTGCACGCGCCAGGTCCCAATTCCGTCCGTGGGAAAGGATCTTCTGGGCAACCTCGGACCAGTTCGCCGCCCCGCACAACCCGCCCGACTGCAGGGCTGCTTCGACGACGTCGGCGCCGTGTTCACCCTGAAGGAATGCGAGCAGCGCCGACGAATCGAACACGCTCACGCGGCACTGTCCGAGGCGTCCTCAGCGCGGCGTTCGGCCAGCAGTTCACCGACGAGATCGAACCCGGCAAGATCGGCACGGACAAGCGCTCGCAACTGTTGTCTGGTCAGCAGAACCAGACCCCCTGGCGCTTCAACCAGTGTCAGAGTCTCGCCTTCGACGAGCCCGGCACGCTCGCGCAGCTCGGCCGGTACAACCAATCTCCCACGGTCCCCCATCGTAACGGTGTATGTCCCACTCATTGTTCAAGCGTACCACATGATCTAGGCTAGTGGGATACAGCCTGGCAGGCACCTCGTCCGCCGACGTCGGATCCAGTTCACATATGAAAGGAGTGGCGTCATGGACGAGCACTGCCTCTACGGATTCGAGCGCCTCGGCCGGGAGCCGTTGGCACCGCCGTTGCGCTTCACCCTTCTCGGACTCGATCCTCACGTCCCGTTCCTTCGCCGCCCGCCATCACGAGGTCGTCGATGCGAACCAGGAGCTGCTGGCATTCGGCTTCGCTCAAATGGCGTCTGGGATCACCCAGGGCATGCCGGTGGGGACCAGTGGTTCGCGCACCGCCGTCAATGACGACATGGGTGCGACGAGCCAAGTCAGTGGGTTCGCATCAGTCGCGATGATTGCGGTGATCCTCGTATTCCTGACGGCGCCGATCCAGTACCTGCCGTCCGCGGTGCTCGGCGCGGTGATCGTCTTCTCCGCGGCGAAGCTCATCGAGCCCGATCAGTGGCGTGCGCTCGCTCGTAGCAGCAGGGCTGAGGTCGTCATCGCTGTCATTACGACACTGTTCGTCATCACGATCGGTGTGCTGCAGGCCATCGTCGTGGCCGTTGTTCTGTCGGTGGCCGATGTCGTCCGTCGAGCCGCACGACCCGCCGACGCGGTGCTCGGATGGTCAGATGACGAGAACCGCTATGTCGATGTCAGCGACCATCTCGACGCCGGCATCAATCGTGGAGTTGTGGTCTATCGCATTCAGGATCGTATGTTTTTCGCCAACGCCCACTTCTTCAAACGGCGTTTGTGGGCTGCCGTTGACGGAGCCCCCAAGCCTGTGCGTCATCTGGTTCTGGACGCCTCGTTCATCAGTGACATCGACGCGAGCGCCGAAGTGGCGCTGCGTGAGGTGATCGACGGTCTGCGCGAGCGGAACATCGAGTTCCACGTCGCCAGGGCAACGGTGGAGCTGCAGCTGCGTTTTGATGAGGTCGGCCTGACCGCCGCCATCGGCGCTGACCGCTTCCACGGAACAGTGGAGGCTGCCGTCGACGCATGCCGCCAACCGCCGATCGCCTCATCCTGATTGACGCTCGCGATCGAGCAGATCAGCGTCGGCCACGTGGTCCACCGCCCCCAGCCACTACCGAACAGCTTGGGTTGATAGGGGTTAACAGCGGGGCGTTGAGGTGTGTGGCCAACGCGACATAGACGGCGTCCTGGACGATGAGATTCCGTCGGTAGGTCCAGGCCTCCGCAATGAGTGGGCGGCTGCGGTTCACGGTGACGGGCAGAGCCAGCAACACACGGCAACAGACGGCAGCTCACGACCACTTCAGACACACCGATGTTGCTCCCTGTTTGCCGGGTTTCGTCTCACGGCCGTCTCACGGAGCAGGCGATTGTTTAACGCGCCGGACGGAATCGCCGCGCCGTGTGCGACGTCCTGCTCAGTTGGCGCCTCAGGCGATGTTTCGGATTCGGAGCCCGCGGACACGGGCGAAGTCCTTGGAGTTTCGCGTCACCAGTCCCAGTTGGTGTTCAACGGCCGTGGCCGCGATCAAGGCATCCGGGAGACGCAATCCGAACTCTCTCGCGAATCGACCAGCCCTTTCAGCTACGGCGCGGTCAATGAGGAGCTCGCGAAATGGGGCGAGCAGTTCGGCCGTCAGATTCGTCGCTGTATTGCCCGCGAAGAGCTCCGCTCGACTGATGACCGAGTAGTGCAGTCGGTGACGGCCAGGCCTGAGCTGTCGGGCGCCACGGAGGTGGTCGATGAAGATGTCTGTGTCGACGAGAAGGTCAGCCACGCTGCCAACTGTCACGCGCCGGAACGGCGGCGTCGGGTTGGGCACCGAATGTTCGAGCCAGAGCGGCGTCGGTATCGGCGTCATCGGGCAAGTAGGCGTCGAGCGCCCTGCGAACGACCTCTGCCATCGGCACCCCCTCCGCGGCGGTCAAGGCGTCGATGCGGCGGCGCTGCTCGTCTGTGAGATATATCTGAGTTCGGGTCGCTGACATACAGCATGAGTATACAGCATGCATGAAGGATCGGTCCCACTTGCATCAAGCCGCTGGCTCAGATCACGCGCCATACACGACGACGGACGCCGGACAACGTTCGACAAGCACCGATCCGGGCGGTCATCAGCGGACTTCGAAAGCACGCCTTGTTGGGGGCACCCTGAACGGAGATGCCGAGCGGCGCCGGTCGAAGTCTTTCATGGTGACGTTATCGCGGCGCTCGGTGAACACGTAGCGATCGTTTGATGCGATTGCAACGATCTCACAGACGCACTCGTGGTATCGCGTGAACTGCTGTTCGAGTTCGGACTTGATGGTGGGTTAGCCGTGCAGCGGCGCTCGGCGCGGCACGAGGGATTGGTAGACGGCGTGGTCGGCGAATGGTTCGAACCGTCATCTGTGATCAGCCATTTATCATGGTTGAGCTGGTGGGCGATAGGGGCCTCGATCCCCCGACTTCCACGGTGTGAACGTGATCCAGGAGCTGCAACCGACAACACACGACGACAAATAGCAGCTCACGACCACTCCCGACACACTGTTGTTGCCCACTGTTGCCACGTTTCGTCTCACCGCCGTCTCACGAACCCAACGACTTTCGGCGCGGGCCCACGCGAATCCCCTGCCGAGTACGGCGCTGTTCGGAGCTGAGAAGGAGGTCTCGGTCGATGATCCGGGTAGTACCCAGATCACTACCCACATGGATCATCAATTTCGTAGTACGATTCAGATGTGTGGAGATCCATCCGTCTGCGCGACGCCACGGCGTGGACGACGATGAAATCCTGCACGCAGTCGCCAACCCACTTGTCGTTGATGACCTCGGCGAGGACCCGGATCGTTGGCTGGTCATCGGCCCAGATCGCGCCGGCAACATGCTGGAGATCGTCGTCCTCATCGCCAGCACAGCCGACGAGATCATCATCCACGCTATGCCCCTGAGACCGAAGTACCGAAAGCTGCTCGAACCATGACCACACGACGAACCTCAACCGGACGCATCATCACCGATGCCGACATCGAAGCCCTCGCCGACGAAGCCGAACGCGGATACGACCCCGCCGATCTGATCGCCCGCCGCGGCAAGCGCGGACGTCCCACACTTGGCGGCGCGGGCCCATCCACCGTCGAATCTGTCCGCCTCGATCCCGAACTCAACGATGAGGTCGCCGAGCGAGCGAAGCGGGACGGAGTATCCACATCAGATGTAATTCGCGAAGCCCTCCGCCGCTACCTCCACGCCAGCTGACCCTGGCAAGGATCACCGGCTTTGCTTGGTGGAGGCTCGTGATCAAGACGCCGACAGCGATCTACTCCCAATCGGTGTTACGCCCATTCCCTTGCGCAAACGCCCCCCATCGACCAACGCATCGCGGCGGGTGTCATGGGCCTTGCCGTTGCCCATCCCAGCCTGACGGACGACGCCTGTATCTACTTCACGGAGGGCCGCTTCTGGATCGATACCGACCAAATCGTCTCACGCGTCTCAGCAACCGGTCATCGGACCCAGGGCGCTTCACAACGTCTGCCGATGGTGGTCTCGCCGGCACTTGCGTTGAGTTTCGACGAGCTTCGAGCCGACTGAGCACCAACTGTATGCGCCCTGTGACGCCGGACCCGGCCCGCCCCGGACTCTGCCACGATCAAACATTGGCTCCTCGCCGTCGAGGCCCTGCATACCCCAGCGGACACTGATCGACAAGATGCGAGACCCGGGCGAGCTCGGCTGGCGGGTCGGGCCGAATCCCTCGGCATGATCGACGTCGCCCCCACGTCGAACGAACAGGTCCGCCAACGCGCCACGCTCGTTTCGCCCGGCTTCGTTGTCACGATTCGTTGGGACGTTCGGGCAAGCTTTGCGGGCTAGCCGAACCAAACGCAGCGCCGTCGGCCATCGCCAAGCCTTGATATTCTGCTGGCCACCGCCTATCGTGGCGTTTGCTCCGGACTCGGGAGGTGACGGATGCAGCCAGGCATCGTTGAGTTCGCCTCACTCGATCCCGGCTACACGCGGAACCCGTATCCGATTTACGCCGAGCTGCGCGAGCACGCCCCGGTCCAGCAGGTCGTTCTGCACGGGCTCACCGGCTGGATGGTCACCCGCTACGACGATGTTCGCCAAGCGCTCAACGACGAGACCCTCAGCCACGATCGCGAGAACGCCAACCCGGCCGCCCGCTCTGCGGCGTGGCTGTTCGCGGATGAGGCGTTCGGCCTCCAATACCACATGCTGCGATCGGACACTCCCGCCCACTCCCGCATCCGCCGGCTGGCGGCGCCGGCCTTCACGCCCGGCCACGTTGCGGTCGTGCGGAACCGCGCCCGGGCCATCGCCGACGAGCTGATCGACGGCTTCGCCCGTGCAGGCCGTGTCGAGCTGATCTCGGCCTACGCCTTCCCCCTCCCGCTCACGCTGATCATGGAGGTCCTCGGTGTGCCGTCCGACGACCGGGCGCAGCTCCACCGATGGTCCGACATCCTCTCGTCGGGCTCTGCCGCCACGCCGGCGATGATCACCGCTACGTTGATGCAGATGCGGACGTACTTCGCCGACCTCGCTCAGAGCAAGGCCGAGCCCCGTGGCGCAGGCGACGAGGACGGCGAGAGCGGGCTGCTCGATCGCCTCGTCGCAGCTCACGTCGCGGGCGACCTGAGCGAGGACGAGCTCCTGTCGGGCTCCTTCCAGCTGCTCCAGGGCGGGCACGTCACGACGCTCGGCCTCATCGCCAACGGCATGCTGGCCCTGCTGCTCGAACCCGACCGGATCGACGCGCTGCGGGCCGACCCCGTTCGGATCGACGCGCTGGTCGACGAGCTGCTGCGCTTCGACTCCCCGATGGAGGTTGCCACCATACGTTTTACCACTCACGAGACGACGATCGGCGAGGTCAAGATACCTGGCGACGGGCAGCCGGTGATCCTCGCCCTCGGCGCCGCCAACCGCGACCCGGCGCGGTTCCCGGCGCCCGACACGCTCGACCTCGATCGTGACGCGGGCGGCCACCTCTCGTTCGGCGCCGGCGCCCACGCCTGCTTGGGCGCCAACCTGGCACGGACCGAAGCGCGTGTGGCGTTCCAAGCACTGTTCGACCGTCTGGAAGACTTGTCGCTCGCCGTCGATCCGTCCGAGCTGACGTGGCGTCCCAACCCGCACCTGCGGCGACCCGAACAACTGCCCATCACGTTCACGGCCCGATGACGACATCTCTTACAACCCACACCTTGGAGGACAGCATGGAAGGCACCACATTCCGCACTTCGTCGTTCTGCACTGACGCGCACGGCTGCGTCGAAGTCGCCATCGGCGACGTCGTGCGGGTCCGCGACGCCAAGGATCCCGCCGGCGGCCTGCTCGCCTTCACCCGGGAGGAGTGGATGTCGTTCCTCCACGGGGTCAAGTCGGGCGAGTTCGACCTCTAATCCGAGTCCCTGAGCTGGGCTTCGGCCCGGGCGATGAGCTCTTGGAGACGAAGGCCGTGCTCGGCGTCGAGCGGGTGTTCGCCGCCCCGGCGCACCGCAGCGGCGAACTCGCCGAGCAGCGTCGTCCAGGTTCCGGGCGGCACGGGCGCGCCTTCGAGCGTGGCCATCCCGCGTTCGCCGAACACGTCGAAGCGAACCCGCGCCGCTCTGCCCAGGACGCGTGCGCACAACGCGGCAGTGCTCACGACGGACGCGTCGTGGTCCATGACCAGTGCCGTGAAGCCGGTGACCTCGCCCCTGGCGCGCAGGCGGCCGATGGGCCCGAGTGCGGCTTGCAGCAGATCGATCACGTGTGGCCCGACATCGAGCAGCGCGCCCCGCTCGCGCCGCCACGATGAGCCGGGAGACGGGCTTAGCTGCGTTCCCGAGACCCACGTCGCCTGTGCGCCGATCGGCGCCAGCTCGGCCGCCTCGACCAGGAACAACCGCACCGGGGCCGAGTAGCGCATGATCAGCACCATCTGCGACGCCACCCGTGCGGTTCGGACGGCGGCCGCCAGACGCCGGGCGCCGTCGACATCCGCGGCCAGCGGTTTCTCCAGCAGGACGGCCCGCCCGGCCTCGGCCGCCTCGGTCGCTAGCTCCGCCTGCGCCGCCGGCGGCACCGCGAATGCCACTGCCTCGCAGCAGTCGATGAGCTCGTCGAAGCTGGCGTGCGCGACGGTCTCGAACCGCGCCGCCAAGGCCTGCGCCGCCTCGGGCCGCCGCGCCCACACGCCACTGAGACGCGTGTGCGGTCCGGCCGCCAGCGCCGGGGCGTGCGCCCGCCACGCCCACGGCCCGGCACCGACCAGCCCGACGGCGACTGGAGGCGCTTCGATCATGACACGGGCGCGAAGCAGAACGTGGCGATCGTCAATGCGCCACCAACGCCATGCTCGGTGCGATGGTGCGGTACCACGCGACCAGAAATGACCACCGGGCCGTCGTGCAGGTCGATGGACTCACCGCCCCGATGGCCGTCCGGATCGACCAGCGAACCCAGCTCGGCGGCCGGGACGCCGATGAGCTCCCGATGCACACAGAGCGGCTCGGCGTCACCATCGAGGAGGGCGATCACCGTCAATGGGCAACGCGCCTGGTCGTGGTGCAAGCCGAGGAAGTCGCCGGCCTCGTAGTAGAGGTAGTTGGACTGCACCGCAACGAGCGGCGAGTCGATCCACGCTGAGACACGCGCCGCCAAATGGGTCTGCAGCGCCAGCCGCATCCCGCCTTCGAGGCCGTACCAGTACCGCGCCGGCCCAAGGAACTGGTGCCCATCGACGACCTCCCAGCCGGGCCGATCCGTACGCCGGGCCGCGGCTCGGGCTGCGGTCGCCTCGGTCAGCAGGTCCCGGCGTTCTCGGCCGGTCAGCAGCCCGGGGGCAGTTACGCAGAGCGTCGCGATCTCGTCCTTGGCCACCGCCAGCTGTTCTCCGGACACACGGCGCACGGCTCTCCGATCAGTCGGGACGACCATTCTGGCACCGCTCAGGGGGCGTGCGAACAAGCGAGCCGCGCCGCGACGGCCACCGGGTCGGCGTCGTCGGCCAGGAGCGGATGGTGGCGCAGACGCTCACACGCCTCATCAAGCCACGCCCGCCAGTCGCCCAACCGCCACAACCGAACCGTGCCGTCCTCGCCGCCGGTCGCCGCCAGGAGGCCATCGCTGCTGACCGCGAGCGTAAACACAGGCCCGAGGTGCCCTTCCATGAGGCGGATCAGCTGGCCGTCCTCGGTCGCCCACAGGCGCATCACCCCGTCCTCGCCAGCGGTCAGCATCTGTTGTCCGGACGGGTGGAACCGCCCCGCCCGCACGGCCGCCGTGTGGCCTCGGAAGGGACCGACAACCGTATCGCCGCTGTGATCCCACAGGCGCACGGTCCGGTCGCTGCCGCAGCTCATGACCTGGCGCCCGTCGGGGCTGAACTGCACGTCCCACACCGATCCGACATGGCCGGCCAGCGGGATTCCCCGGCCCGCGCCGTTGTCGGCGTCCCACAGCCGGACCGTACCGTCATCGCCGCCGGAGGCGATGAGCGTTCCGTCCGGGCTGACAACGACGGCTTCGACGCCGCCCTGGTGAGCGGTGATGGGCGAGCCGACGGCTTTGCCGTCAGCTCGCCACCGCCGGACCGTGCCGTCGCGGCTCCCCGACACGATCAGCTGCCCGTCCGCACGGAAGGCCACACCCATCACGTCCGCCTCGTGCCCGGCGAACGGATCGGCCACCGCCTGGCCGGCGAGGTCAAAGAGCCGCACCATGTTGTCCCGCCCTCCGCTGGCGATTCTGCCGCCGCCAACGGCGCTGCACGCGACGGCGGTGAGGGCGGCCTCGTGGGCGTTCGGCAGGAGGGTGCGCAGCGCACCGTCCAGGTTCCAGATCCGCAGCGACCGATCGCCGCCGACACTGACCACACCGTGATCGTCGGGAGTGAAGGACACGGCCGCGACGAACTCGGGCGCCATCCACGCAGGAGCGGCTTGGTCGCCGTTGACGTCCCACCGCGGGACTTGGTTTTTGGTCGCTGCCGTCGCGAGCACGGGGCGGCGCGGCACCCAGTCCCAGACGTGCACGACTGCTCCGGCGCCCCCGACGATGGTGCGGCCGTCGGCGCCCACGGCCAAGCTGGCCATGGCGCGGCCCGGGCAGATCAGGGGCGGGTGGATCCGGCGACCCGACAGGTCGACCAGTTCGACCTTGCCGCTCTCGTCGCCGTACGCAAGCGAGGCACCGTCCGGGCCGAACGCCAGCGACGTCACCAGGCTGCCGCGGTTCGCGCTGGCCGGCGCGAGCACGGCCGGTTGGCTGTCGGTCCCGCCACCGCCCACCGCTCGCCAAAGCCGGATGGTGCCGTCTCGGCTTGCGCTGGCCACGAGCTGACCGTCACCGCTGAACTCCACGCTCGTGACGAAGTCGTCGTGGTGGCCCAGCGTCACCTCCTCGAAGCCGCCGGGGGTGACCCGCCAGATAACAACGCGACCGTCGCCACAGCCGACTGCGAACCGGTTTCGATCGGCGGAGGCGAGCGCGGCGACGAAGCTCCGGGAGACGAGCCGGCTCGCCGGCCGGGTCGGGTCGGCCCAGAGGTAGAGGGCACCGTCGCCCGACCCGGCCGCAATCGTGCCGTCCGCGCCGAACGCGACGCACAAAATGGCGTCGCGCGAGCCGTCGAGCGGCGGCCCGGCCACCGAGCCGTCGGGCCTCCAGCGCCGGACCACACCGTCGCTACCGCCGCTGGCGACGAGGTCGCCGCCCGGGCTCACCGCGACGCACAAGGCGTCGCCGTCGTGCTCGCCCAAGACGACGGACGCGACGCCTTCGGTTGTCGGCCACAGGCGCACGGTCCGGTCGCGCCCCGCGCTGACAATCCAGCGCCCGGCCGGATCGACGGCCACGCTCGTCACCGGCTGAGTGTGGCCGGCGAGCGCCTTGCGCTCCTTGACAGTCCGCACGGCGGCGCACAATGTCCTCTGCACGAAGTCCAGCGGCGGGCCACCGAGCTCGTCGAGGTTCGCCGCGGTCACCGCGACGGCCGACACCAACGCACGAGGCGGGTCGAGGGCGAGCAGGACGCCGGCCTTCTCAGCGTCGGCGCGCAAGCGCTGGATGAGCCCGCGGGTCTCGGCGACCTGGCGCTGCCGCTCGGCCTCCAGCCGTTCCTGCGTTGCGCGCGCTTCGACGTCACCACTCGCGACGATGAGCGCGCTGGCGCGAGGCGATCGCGCCAGCTCCTCCGGATGGACGGCCGCCCATGCTCGCGCCACAGCCAACCGTTCGCCGCCGACGAGGTACGACGCCTCGCGGCCGGACTGCTCCCAGTCGAGCGCCCAGCGGTCGATGTCGTCGCGCACCCGCAACTCATCGCGGCGGGCGTCGATGGCATCGCGCAACGGCGCCCACTGACGCAGAAGCGCCTCGTGCGCCACCTCGACGACAGCCTCACCTTGGTCCTCGCCGCTGACGAGGAGGCGAGCGTCGACGAACGCCTGGACCACGTCGTCTTCGGCCGGCGTTAGGCTCCGGCGCGCCACCCGCCGGCGCGTCGGCTCGGCGGCGCGCGTGACCGCGGCGAGTCGGGTCAACGTCGGCAGCACCACGTCGCCGCGTCCAGACGAAGCGAGCTGTGCCGCAGTCTGATCGGCTGTCCTTTGAAGCGCACCCACCACTCCCCCGATGGCGTCGTAGTCGTCCAGACCGACCTCCCCGTCGACCCCAGCCCGGTCGGCCAGCTGCCGAAGCGTGAAGGCCAGCAGCGGCAGCGCGTCGCCGCCGCGCGTGTCCTCCACCAGCCGCCCCACCAGGCCGGGCGCGAACACCAGGCCGGCGCGGCGGGCTGGCTGCTCGATCACCTCCGGCAGGCGAGACCGGTCCAACGGGCTCACCAGCAGCGTCTCGCCGACGAGGGGACCCATGTTCGGCTCTGCCAGGAGCGGGCCCAGGAACTCGGCCCGCACCGTCAAGAGACCGTGCACCCCGGGCGTCCCGACGACGGCGTCGCGAAGGAGGTCGAGGAAGGCCCGCCGCTCGGTGGCGTCGCGCAACGTGACCAGCTCCTCGGCCTGGTCGACGATGAGCAGCACCGACGGCGGCTCGCCGCTGGCCGTATCTCGCAGCTCCTCCACCAGTTCGACCAGCGCACCGGATTCCTCGCCCAAGCGGTTCACGAGCTCCAGTGGCGCCATCTCCACGCCACGCTGCTTGAAGGCCTGGGCCAGGCTGCGGGCCAGCTGGCGCACAGGGTGCGTGGTCGGCACGATCCGAGGGACGATGAGCCACCGCTCGGGGGTGCGCAGCAAGCGCGGCACGAGGCCGGCGCGCACCAGAGATGACTTGCCACTGCCGGACGGACCGATGACTGCGATCACGCCACTGCGCACCGACGGCTGGACCAGCTGCCACAGCCGCTCGGTCTCGGGCTCGCGCCCGAAGAAGACCGCGGCGTCGTCCTCGCTGAAGGACGTGAGGCCCGGATAAGGCGAGCGCGTTGTGTCCCACGCAAAGCTGGCTCTAGGGTCGAGGCCAGCGGCCCGAAGTGCGGCCCATAGCCGCTCGAGGGTCACGTCTTCGCCGGCGGTCGCGTCAATGTGCTGCGTGTCGGCCAGGAGAGGGTGCGCCCCTCCGGCGGCAATGACGATAGGGACGACGACCTTGCCCAGGAGGCGGGCCAGCGCGATCTCGGCGAAGCACCATTGTGACGCCACCGACGCCGAGCTGCTGAGGAAGACGACGGCATCCGCCTTGCGGACCTGGGCGTAGAGCTCCCGCTCCCAGTTGCGTCCCGCGGGGATGCCGAGCGTGGGATCGAAGTCGACGAACAGCGCCTCGATCCCCTCGGCCTGCAGCCGGTCGCAGAGCCGGCCCGTGCGGGCTGAGTCCTCGCTGCTGTGGCTGACGAAGAGGGAGGTCACGCGCACCTGGAGAGATAGCACCCGACGCGCGTGCCGTCCCAGTCAAGCCATCCGGCCAGTGCCGTCCGAGGTCGCACGAACATCCAGACGTGCAGCGTGGGCGCCACCGTCGAAACGCCGTCGACGGCAATCACGGCGTGGTGCGGGACGCTGCTGTCGATGGTGGCGGTCACGGGAAGGGCGTCTCCCGTGCGTTCGTGCAGCCGGCCGTGCAGCGCATCGCCGTCGGGCTCGTCCAGCTCCAGCAGTGCCCACGTGCCATCGCACCACAGCTGGAACGATCCCTTGAAGTCGGCCACCGTCACCGGGCCCGGCTGTGGTGGCCCGATCGTCCACGTCGGCTGCCGGCGGGCGAAGAACCCGAACGTCTCCCCCTTCCAGTCGGTGACGCCCGCCAGCCCAGCCGGCCCACGGGCGAACGCGTAGCCCGTGTAGGCCTGCTCAGTCAGCTCATTGAAGTCAGTGACGACGAGCTGGAGGGCATAGGGCGTAACCGCATCGAGCGTGATGCGAGCCGGAAAAACGCCCGTCGTGCGGTCGTAGCTGACGAAGCGAGCGTCAAACCCCCCGTCGGACCGCGACAGCAGACTGAGCCGGCACGGCCAGCCGTCGTCGTACAGCGCGTAGTCGCCTTCCAGCCGTCTTGGATCGAATGCCAGGGGCTGCGACAGGGCGCCATCGGTGAAGATACGGCCGATCTTAGCGTCGATGCACCGACGCCTCCCCCGGCGTGCGAGCGCGTCGTCGAACTGTCGGCGGGTCGCTTCATCGTGTGATCCGCCGTGTCCGAAATCGTCACGCCGACAATGTTCAAATCCCGGGCGGACAAGCGCGTCCTGGATCAGTCGTTGGGTCGCGCTTCCGGCGAGTGTCGCTGCTGTCCGTGCCAAGTCCGGCATCGAGACCAAGTCAACATGGCAACAGCAGTCGTCCCACCGAGTGGCAACCAGGGTCAAACTGTGACCCGCGAAACGTTGCCAACCAAGGACCGGGCCGATTGGCATCGTACCGAAATGCGCGTTGGCCTCATAGCGCCAGTCTCGGTCGTCGAGGAAGTACCGGGCGACCAACTGGGCAGCCCCAGAACCATACGTAGCCTGTTGTTGCCACGTTTCGTCTCACAGCCGTCTCACGGACCCGACGATTTTGAGCCCGCCGCACGCGGTCCCCGCGCCGAGTGCGCCATCGGTCCGGCATGCCACCGAACCGGTCCAGAAGGAGCCACCACGGCTGCCTGTCCGACGAGCGCGCCGCACTCGTGCGCTGGCTCGGATCGAGTGCCGTAGCCACCGCTGAGCCTGACCTGACGCCGCGGAGCACGATCGGGGCCGGGTGACCCTTGCTCGACGCTACGAGGGCGCAGGGGCGCAGACGAGCGCGTGCTCGACGCCGACCGGCAGCTCGGCTGCGGTCGCACCGCGCGTGGATGCCAGCCAGTGACGCTCCGCTGAGGCGGTCCTGAGCCTCACGATGTGCAGGCGGTCCCCGTACACATCGACTGCGCGTTCGTACTCGGCACGAAGCGGTCGGTGGGAGCGCGCCGCCCAGAGCAGGATGGATTGCCGGCTGAGGAGGCGGCCGAGCGTCTCTCTGTTCCCTGACCCGAGGTCCTCGCGCCGCACCAGCCGCTGGCCAGTGCGCCACAGGAGCCGGCGGAACACCGTTCGCTTCGGTAAGTCGAGCCAGACGACGAGCTGCGCACGCCGCCACACGATGTCCCGCACCGCTGCGTAGTTCCCGTTGAGCAGCCAGGCTTCTTCGGCGACGACAACGGTAACCCGGCGCCTCGCCTCCTCGTCAGACAGCTGCGTCCACCCCGGTTGCAGCACGAGCCGGTCCAGCTCGACGCTGGGTAGCCCAGAGCGACGAGCCAGCGTCTCGGCGACCGTTGTCTTCCCGGCTCCTGTGGGTCCGACGATCAGGATGCGTGTGACCGTGAGCACGGCGAAGCCGTCAGTCGGCATGCGGAGGAGCGGCGAGGTAGGCCCACATGAGCTCCTCCACGGCGGTGACATCGATGGCGCCAGCAGCGTCTCGCAAGCTCGCAGAGAACTCGGACTCCGAAGGTCGGTTCGTCCCTGCCCTGATGGCAGCGACGAGCGACTCGTAGCGGGCTCCGAGATCGAAGTACGGCTGCAGGACGGCGCGCAACTTCGCGCCCCAAGGTGCGCCCAGCGAGTCGAGCGCCCGTCGCACATCGGCCCGTCGATCGGGACGTGGGTACGCGCCGAGATCACTGAGCACGAGGCGAGCGACGTGGCTGGCGAAGCCCTCGGCGAAGCCGAGCTGAGCGAACTCGTCCTCGTTCAGCTCGAGATCCGGAGCACCTCCACTATTCCACGCACACTGGCGCCATCGGGCGGCGACCGAGCTGCAGTATTCACGGATGACGTCCCGGAGCAGGGCGGGATCGGCGACCGAACGGCTGACGTATCGCTCGGCAAACGTGCGCCACGGTTCGCCCTTCTTATCGGCGAGCGCCGAGACGTGGTCGATCAGGCGGACGCAGACGCGATCGAAGATCTCGCTGACCACTCTTGGCTCGAGGATCGCGGCGCTGCCCGACACGAGGTTGTCGCGCTCTACCAGCTCCTCATGTTCGGCACCGACGAGGGTGATGTCGATGTGGGGTGCCTGATGCCGCGACGACTCGACGTAGACGTTCCGGATGGCCTCGACCTGCTCGCCTAGGGCAGCCGTGCGATCGCAGCTGTATGCCATGATGTCGATGTCGCTCCGCCACGACACGTCGCCCCAGGCGGCCGAGCCCGATAGCACGGCCAAGCGGTCGGCGAATGCCGGCAACTGCGTGATCTGGCCCGTGATGCGGAGTACATCCGGCGCCGGAGCGGGCAGATCGAGCACGATCTCTGAGTAGCTGAAGAACTGTGCCATCGTCGTCTGCTACGCCACGCTCGTTTCGATGAACTGCTGGAGCTTGGCCTGGATGTGGGAGACGTCCTCGCCTGGTTGGAGGCTGAGGTAGATGGCGCCGCCGAGATCGGCGGGCATCTTGGCGTTGCCAACCCGAACGATAAGAGCGTTCCGCGGTCCCTTCGTCCCGATGAAGTACCCGGCCTCGAAGACCACGTTGTCCCGCGGTGCAGCTTGCTCGGATGGTCCTTCGAGCGGATCGTCTTCGCTGAAGATGAAGATGGCGCGGGCGCACCGATCACGCGCCTCGTCAAGCTCCCCGAGGATCGAGGCACCCGCTCGGAAGTCCATCGCCCAGTTGTGCACCGTGGCCCCGGCACGTTCCACGAGGATCTGGATCTGCGCGGCTGTCCCCACGCTCTTGCTGCAGTAGCCGAGGAAATGTCGCGCTGTTCGCGGAGCTCTTCGAGCCACCGCTCGAACGATCGGCCGAACTCGCCCGCGAACAGCGACTCGGGTGTCGCGTCCGCCGGGATGGGTACGATGACCTGGCCACCGCCCTTGTAAACGATCCCCCGGTCTTCGATGCCGTCCTCGCACACAATGAGCGTGGGGAGTCGACCAGCGAGGGCGATGGCCCCCTCCATGTGCGAGTACTCACCCACGAGCTTGATGGGTGCGCCACCTTCGGGTGTCGCTCGCCAACGCGGAAACCCGACCACGATTGCACCGACGCAACGGCGCATCACGGTGTTGACGTTGTCGAACGACCACGACAGCGTCTGCGGCAGCCCCGCTTCGAAGAACACCTGGGGAGCAAAGCGTGCGTCGACGAGCCGGTCCAGAATCGCACGCTTCAGGCCCTGCCGACGAGAATCGAGGCTTCGGTCAGAGTTGACGCTGACAAAGATTCGTCTTTCCACTGTCCCTCCGCGACTTGAGAACCCGGCCTCCCGCTCTACCCTAACCCGCGCACGATGCTGCGATCACCGTGGCTCGTGATCGAGGCGTCGAGGTTGATGGGCTTCGCACCGGTTTGCGCGTGTCTCCAACCGGACAAGCTGCCGAGCAGCCAAGGTATCCCGCCGGTGTGGTGGGCCTGCCGTTGCGCTTCACCGCAGCGTGACGGACGACTGCTCCGAACTTGCATCAGGGAGGTTTCGGGTCGACACTGACCGAATCGTTTCACCGCGACTCACGGGTAGTCAGCCATTTACCATGGCTGACCTGGTGGGCGATGGGGGCCTCGATCCCCCGACTTCCACGGTGTGAACCTGATCGAGGGGCTGCAGGCGGCAACCGCTGGCAACAAACAGCAGCTCACGACCACTCCGGACACACCGATGTTGCCCGCTGTTGCCACGTTTCGTCTCACAGCCGTCTCACGGAGCAGACGATTTTGGTGCGCGGCTACGCCAGACCCGCGCCGTGTACGGCGTCGTTACCAGCCGAGGAGGATGCGAAGGACGTTCTCCGCGCAAGGCGAGGAGTCGACATTGGCTGCCGATCACAAGTCGGGTGCGGTGCGGTCTCCGGCGATCACAGCGGCGCGGGCTGGTGTCCCTACCCACGTATCTGCGCGATGACGCGGTGTTGGCCGCATCAGACACCACCACCCGGTCTCGGTCGATGATCCAGGTAGTACCCGGATCACTACCCGGATACGGCCACGGCGCCGGTGGTGAGGTCGGCAAGGTCGTCGAGGCGTTCGAGGGCGAGGTCGAACTGCTACCAGGTCGACTCAGTGCCGATGTCGAGCTGAACCAACTCGACGGCTCCGTCTGGCCCCAGCTGTCCGACTACGGCGAAGCGGGCGACGACAATTGCCCGCCGCGATGAGAATTCGGTATTGAGACCGACCCGATGTCAGTTCCGGGAGATCGTCCCACTCGACGGCGAAGTGCTCGATGATGCGCAACAGGTCAAGCACTTGAAAGTCATTGGTCGATGGTTCACCGTTCGGGCCACGCTCGGTTGGCAGCTGACGATCGAGATCCTCGAAGAACCGCGAGGTCGCCCGAACCGTTCGCCGCCCGGCAGTCACTGAGCCGGCGACTCGGTACCCGCGAGGTGCGCGCCCACCAGCTGCGGCTGGGTGACCACATCGCGTTCTCTTCGGCATCGTGACGGTGGACCCGGGCGGCGTCACGGGTCCGTGACGTGGGAGCGATCGACGTCGCCCGGCGAGTAGGCGATCACGTGCTCGTCACCGGCGCCTGCCAATGACGCGAAGGCGCCGATCGCGTGCATCAGGCGGTGGACGCCGAGGCTGTTCGCGCAGATGTATGCCATCTCGACGATCTCTGCCGTCGTAAACACCTCGTTGAGGGCGCGGAACGTCTCGTCCGAGATCGCATGGTGGTCGCCGGCGAGCTGGTCGTAGAACGTCAGCGCGGCGTACTCGCGGGGCGTGAACCGCTCAGGGTCGGGGGCGATCAGACAGGCGACGTCATCCTCGGAGATGCTGCTGTCCTTGCGCGAGGCCGAGCACGGCACGCACACCGCCGAGTTGGCACTGTGCAGCCGCAGCAGTTCGACGAGACGTGGTTCGAGCAGGCCCGTGCGGAACGTTGCCTCGTAACTGCGGTGCATGGCGGTCATCGCCGCCGAGCTGTAGGCGACGATCTGCATCGGCACGATGGTGGTGTACATGCCGGTCGCTGTACCGGCCACCATCATCTCCTGAGTCGCCGTAGGCAGGTCGTCGAACGGAACCGGTTCGATGCGTGCCACCGGGTACCCCCCTCTCCAGCCCCGGCTGGTAACTCGACATATGTGTCAGGTTACCCTGCGGACAACGTCCACCGGTACCTCAGAGGCCACTTCGACGGCGTCGATCGAGCGCCCGGCGCGCCGCTTCCTACATGTCTGCTACTGCCGCTCAGACGACCAGGAGGTCGCCGAGTTCCTCGTGAGGGTCTCGGCCTCGTGGCCACAGCGCCGCGGGCGAAGGGGCGGTGTTACGGCTGGCGGACGAGCCGTTCGAGCTCCGCCTCGTGCAGTAGGCAAGCCCGCCGACCGCGCCGAGCACGAACAGCGCGCCGACGGGGCGGGTGATCGAGGAAGGCGAGCGCCGTCAAGCCGCACGACTGCGCCAGCGCTTCATCAGCACCTGCGCACGTCGACCACCGTGCGACCGGTCACCGCACCGGTCAGGATGCCGTTCAGCACTGCATCGAGCTCGTCGAGACCGACGTCGTGGCCGATCTCCTCTAGGCCGATGGGCTTGAGGTCACCGCCGAGCCGCGTCCACACCCGGCGGCGACGATCGATCGGCGTCTGCACGGAGTCGATGCCGAGCAGCGATACACCACGCAGGACGAACGGCATCATCGTCGTGGGCAGGTCACCGCCGCCGGTGACGCCACTGCACGCCACCGCGCCGCCGTAGTAGATCTTCGGCAGCACGTTGGCCAGCGTCGTACTCCCGACGCAGTCGATCGCCGCCGCCCAGATCGGGGTCTCGAGCGGTTTGCCCGTTCCCTCGCTGAGCGTGGTGCGGTCGAGGATCTCCTTGGCACCGAGGGCCCGTAGGTACGGCTCGGCGTCGGCCTTGCCGGTGCTGGCGACCACGTCGTAGCCACGATTGGCGAGGATGCCGACCGCGGTGCTGCCGACGCCGCCGGTCGCGCCGGTGACGAGCACCGGCCCGTCGACTGGCGTGAGGCCGCGCTCTTCCAGGGCGACGACGGACAGCGCAGCTGTGTAGCCGGCGGTGCCGATCACCATCGTGTCGCGCATCGTCAGACCGGACGGCACGGCAACGAGCCATTCGGCCGGTACTCGGGCGTACTCGGCAAACCCACCGTGGCGCGACACACCGAGTTCGTACCCGTGGGCGAGGACCTCGGTGCCAACGGGGAACCGGTCATCGTCGGTTTCCGCGACCACACCGGCGAGATCGATCCCGGGAACGATCGGCGAGATCCGCGCCACCCTCCCCGTCGGCGTCGATGCCAGCCCATCCTTGTAGTTGACGCTCGACCAGTGCACCTCGACCAGCACACCGTCGGTCGGTAGGTCGTCGAGCGTACGCGTCGTGACGCCGCGCTTCGCGCCATCACCCTTCGTATCGGCGAGGAAGGAGCGGAAGGTTTGGGTTGTCACGGAATCGACCGTACCGACGCCTTCATTTCGAGCCGGTGTCCTATCTGGCGTCACTTGACATGGTTGACAGGTTCCGAGCCGCGAAGCGGGTGTTGGACTCGACGCCGCTCTATGATGCGGTCGCCGCCCAGGACACGGTGACGTTGATCCGCTCGGCGATCCGCCAGCTTCTCACCGTCGCGGTCGGGCGCGGCCTCGCTGAGGCCGACGAAACGTACACCTGGCGTACAACTTCGGCGGCCTAAGGTCGACACATGACGTCGCTGAGCTTCGAGGACAACCCCCCGCCCACCTCTGCGCGGACGGTCCTCACCTCCGACTTCGACCGGTGCATCTGGGGTGCTGACGCCCGCGAGGTGTGGCGGGCGATGGCTGCCGCCGGACCGGTCGTGCGACCGAATCCCGGTCTGGCCGTCGTCGCCTCGACCGCCGGTGTCGAGCAGGTCCTTCACGATCCGGCGGTGTTCTCGTCGAACCCCGACGCAATGTACTTCGGGTCCGCGACCGGAGCGATCCCACTCCAGATCGACCCCCCCGAGCACTCCCGATACCGGAAGATGCTCGACCCTCTGTTCTCCCCGCGACGGATGGCGGAGCGCGAGCAGGACGTCGCCGACCTGGCGAACCAACTGATCGACACCTTCGTCGAGCGCGGCAGCTGCGACTTCAGCACCGAGTTCGCCCTCCCGTTTCCGTCCGTCGTGTTCCTCCGCCTGATGGGCCTGCCCACCGACAGGCTCGACGAGTTCGTCAGTGCGAAGGAGGGGATGATCCGACCGGTTGGTGAGACGGAGGCCGACCGTCAGGAGGTGCGGATGAAGACGGGCGCCTGGATCTTCGAGTACTTCACTTCGGCGCTCGACGCACACGCTGAGAACGACACCAGCGACGTGTTGGGGACGTTCCTGGAACTCGAGCGCGAGGGTCGCCTCACGCGCGACGAGACGCTGAACATCTGCCTCCTCATGCTCGCGGCCGGGCTCGACACGGTCACCGACGCGCTCGAGTGCGGCTTCGCGTTCCTGGCGCAGAGCCCCGCGCACCAGCGCCAGCTCGCCGACGACCCCGACCTGGCCCCCGGCGCGGTCGAGGAGCTCCTGCGGTTCGAGACCCCCGTGCCGACCGTCGCTCGCATCGCGATGGCGGCCACCGAGATCGGCGGTTGCCCGGTGGCGGCGGGCGAACGGGTGCGACCGATCCTCGCCATCGCGAACATCGATCCCGACGTGCACGGCGACCCCGACGCCGTCGACTTCGCCCGTCCCTCGAACAAGCACCTCGCGTTCGGCGCGGGCGTGCACCGCTGCGTCGGCTCTCACCTCGCCCGGCTGGAACTGCGGGTCGCGCTCCGCGAGTGGCACCGCCGGATCCCGTCGTACCGTCTCGCCGACGGTCATGTCGTCACGTTCAGTCGCGGGCTCCGAGAGATCGAGCACCTGCCGATCGAGTTTCCCGTTCGATCACGCTGATGCCGACGGACGAGGCGAGCTCCCGCGAGCTCTGACACCGGAAGTACGACAGACCGTCACACCCACCCCGTCCGCCGGACGGAACATTCCCGAACCGAGGAAAGGAACGCCATGCGCATCGGAATCCACGCCGTAAGCTACAAGACTCCCGAGGGCACCGAGTCGATCGGCCCGACGCTGGCGGCCACCGCCCGCGCTGCGGAGGACGCGGGCGTGTCCAGGTTCACCTTGATGGACCACTGGTTCCAGATGGAGCAGATGGCACCGGCCACCGACCCGATGCTGGAGGGTTACACCTCCCTCGGGTTCGTCGCCGCCCACACGGAATCCATGCGACTCGGCCTGCTCGTCACCGGTGTCACCTACCGCCACCCGGGGCTGCTCGCCAAGATCGTCGCCACCCTCGACGTGCTGTCAGGCGGCCGGGCGCAACTCGGCATCGGCGCTGGGTGGTACGAGCGGGAGCACCGCGCGCTGGGCGTGCCGTTCCCACCGATCGCCGAGCGCTTCGAGCGGCTCGAGGAGACGCTGCAGATCTGCGCACAGATGTGGAGTGCCGAGGATGGCCCGTTCGAGGGCCGGCACTACCAGCTGGCGGAGACGATGTGTTCACCGCGCCCGATCAGTGCGCCCCGGCCGCCCATCCTCATCGGCGGCGGCGGGGAGCGGAAGACACTCCGCCTCGTGGCCCGCTACGCCGACGCGTGCAACCTCTTCGCCTACGATGCCGATGAGATCGCCCACAAGCTCGACGTGCTGACGCAGCACTGCCTCAGTGTGGGCCGGAATCCGGACTCGGTCGAGCGCACCATCGTGTTCGTGCACAACCCCTTCGCCGATGTCGATGCCTTCGTCGCCGCCGCAGCCGGCTATGCCCGCCTGGGCGTCACCACGATCGACCTCGTCCCGCGTGGTGATCCCGTCGCGTTCGTGGAGCGCGTCGGCACTGAGCTCATCCCCCGGCTCGGCGACCTCGACGGGGCGGCATGAGCGCGCCCATGACGGCCGCCGGTCTCCGGAGTCGCCTCGCCGCCGGGGAGAGCGTCGTGCTGGCCGGCGTATTCGACTGCCTGTCCGCGCTCCTGGCTCGCGAGGCCGGCCACACCGACATGTTCCTGTCCGGCTTCGCAACGTCCGCGAGCCTCCTCGGGGTACCGGACTTCGGCTACCTGACACAGACGGAGATGGCGGACGCCGCCCGGCGCGTCTGCCACGCCGTCCCGGACAGCATCGTGATCGTCGACGGCGACACCGGCTACGGCAACTCGCTCAACACCATCCGGACGATCCAGCTCTACGAGCACGCCGGCGCCGCGGGCATCTTCCTCGAGGACCAGGTGTGGCCGAAGCGGTGCGGGCACATGGCGGGCAAGCAGGTCGTGCCACGTGAGGACTGGTTGGCCAAGCTACGAGCCGCGGTCGACGTGCGTGACGAGCTCTTCGTCGTCGCCCGCACCGACGCCCGCGCCGCCGTCGATCTCGACGAGGCGTGCGCGCGCGTCCAGGCGGCCGCCGAGCTGGGCGTCGACGCCATCTTCGTCGAGGCGCCGGAGTCGGTGGAGGAGCTGGAGGCGATCGCGGCGGCCACGCCGGGCTGCGTTCGGGTTGCCAACATGGTCGAGGGCGGGCGCACTCCCCTTCGCAGCCCCAAGGAGCTCCACGAGCTCGGCTTCGACCTCATCGTCTCGCCGCTCACGGGTCTCCTCGCCGCCCATCGGGCGATGGCCAAGGCGTACGGCGTGTTGCGGCGCGACGGGTCGCTGCGAGAGCAGCTCGAGCTCGTGGCGGAGTTCGATGACTTCACCGCGACGGTCGACCTCGACGGCCACTACGCCCTGGAGGAGCGCTACACGCCGAGGTGAGGGTCGTTCGTCGCGATCACGCAGGCTCGCCGGCCGACGACTGCAGCACGATCATCGTCGTCGTCCCGGTGACGTGACCCCCAGCCCGGAGAAGGTCGACGACACGCTGGAGGTCGGCGACATCGCGCATGCGCATCCACGCGACGGCGTCCGGGTCGCCCGCGATGGTGAACACGCGCTGCGCCTCGTGGATGCCGCGGCCCGACAGAAGCGATCACGTCGACGCGCGTCTCGCCCGAGAACGTCGGCTCGGTGAATGCCTCCAGACTGATCCCGAGCTGGACGTGGTCGACATCGATCGTGAACCGGCGGATGATCCAGTCGTGGACGAGGCCGTCCATCCGGCGCTTCCCGGCGGGAGCAGACAGGCCGACGGCCGCACCGACGGCGCCGTACGTCGCTCGGCCGTCCCGCGTGAGGTGGTCGATGATGCGGTGGTCGAGGCCGTCGACGCCACGTCTGTACACGTCGTGAAACACGCAACAAGGAGTGGGATCGCTTCGCGCCCGACTCGAGTGCCGGCTCGCTCTGCTCCAGCGTGGGGCAGCTGCTGCAGCGCCCCGCTCCGACGGCGCGGCCGGTGACGAACGTCCCAATCTCCGTCCTCGGGTCGACAGCGGGCTCGTCGCTCAACACGATCTGAGCCGTCGGCCGGCCGCGCTGTCCCAACGGTGTCTCCCATCGTTGTCGACACCGTTACGATGTCCATATCGCAAGATCCCATATCCCAATATTTGGGATGGAGAACGCCGTATTCGGGAGCATCCACATGGCCAAGGCACCTTCCGAGGCGAAGACATTGGCCGAGAAGGTCTGGGAACGGCACGTGGTGCACGCGGCGCCCGGCGAACCCGATCTCTTGTACATCGACCTGCACCTCGTGCACGAAGTGAGCAGCCCACAGGCCTTCGACGGTCTTCGCCTGTCCGGTCGAGGTGTCCGGCGCCCGGAGCTGACCGTTGCAACCGAAGACCACAACGTGCCGACGGCCGACATCGACCAGCCGATCGCCGATCCGATCTCGGCCAAACAGATCGACACCCTGCGGGCGAACACGGCCGAGTTCGGCATCGTCAACTTCCCGATGGGCGATCCCGGTCAGGGGATCGTGCATGTGATCGGCCCCGAGCAAGGCCGAACGATGCCGGGCATGACCATCGTGTGCGGCGACTCGCACACCGCCACGCACGGCGCGTTCGGCTCGATCGCGTTCGGCATCGGCACGAGTGAGGTCGAGCACGTGCTCGCCACCCAGACCCTGCCGCAGGAGCGACCGAAGTGGATGTCGGTGACAGTCGACGGGAAATTGCCCGAGGGTTCGACCGCGAAGGACATCATCCTCGCGATCCTCGGTGAGATCGGCACGGGCGGCGGCATCGGCCACGTCATCGAGTACCGCGGATCGGCGATCCGAGCGCTGTCGATGGAGGGTCGGATGACCGTGTGCAACATGTCGATCGAAGCGGGCGCGAAGGCCGGCCTGATCGCCCCGGATGAGACGACCTTCGAGTACCTGAAGGGGCGCGAGCACGCGCCGTCGGGCGAAATGTGGGACGCCGCCGTCGCCGACTGGCGCACCCTGTTCACCGACGACGACGCGGTCTGGGACAAGGAGGTCGTCCTCGACGCGGCCACGATCACACCCCACGTCACGTGGGGCACCAACCCCGGCCAGGTTGCCTCGATCGACGCCGTCGTCCCGTCGCCGAGGGATTTCGACAACCCGACCACCCAGGAGACCGTTGCCCGTGCCCTCGACTACATGGGCCTCGAAGCCGGAACACGCATCCGTGACGTCGCGGTCGACACCGTGTTCATCGGTTCGTGCACGAACAGCCGCATCGAGGACCTCCGAGCGGCAGCTGCGGTGCTGGCCGGCCGGACCGTCACGGTCCGAGTGGTGTTGGTCGTGCCGGGCAGCCACGCCGTCAAGGCGCAGGCGATCGCCGAGGGGCTCGATCAGGTGTTCATCGCCGCCGGCGCCGACTGGCGCGAGCCGGGATGCTCGATGTGCGTCGCGATCAACCCCGACAAGCTGGCACCCGGCGAACGGGCGGCGAGCACCAGCAACCGCAACTTCGAAGGCCGTCAGGGACGGGGTGGCCGCACCCACCTGGTCTCGCCGGCGGTCGCCGCGGCAACGGCGGTGAACGGCACGTTCTGCACTCCGGACGATCTCCCCGGTGTCGTGAGTCGTTGATTCGTTGGAGATATCCGGCGAGGTTGTCGAGGATCTCGTCGGCGGTCTTGCGCCAGACGAACGGGCGAGGGTTGGCATTCCAGTGTTCGACCCAGTCGTCGATGTCGCGGCGGAGCTCGGCGACGCTGTGATGGGTTGCTCGGCGCAGCTTCTTGGTGGTGAGTCGGAGAACCAGCGCTCGACCTGGTTGAGCCACGAGCTGTAGGTGGGCGTGTAGTGCAGCGTGAATCGGTGGTGCCGTTTCAGCCAACGGACGATCTCGGGGGCCTTGTGCGTCGAGGCGTTGTCGCAGATCACGTGCACGGCGAGCCCGTCGGGGACGGTGTGGTCGATGAGGTTCAAGAACGTGCGGAACTCGACGGCACGATGCTGGTCGGTCATCTGCGTGAGCACCTTGGCCCGAGGCCACATCGAGCGCGGCGTAGAGATCGGAGGTGCCGTTGCGGACGTAGGTGTAGGTCTGGCGGGTCGGGGTGCCGGGCAGCACCACCGGTGCGGTCCGATCGAGCGCTTGCACTTGGGTCTTCTCGTCGACGCACAGCACGACCGCCGCGTCGGGCGGGTTGAGGTACGAGCCGACGACGTCGCGGACCTTGTCGATGAACTGCGGGTCGGTCGACAGCTTGAAGTCCTCGATCCGATGCGGCTTCAACCCGAACGTCCGCCAGATCCGGCTGACCGCGGTCTGGTTCAGCCCGACCTTGGCTGCCATCGACCGGGTCGACCACTGCGTCGAACCGTCATCGGGTGTCGTCTCCAACGTCGTGACGATCACCTGCTCGACGATCTCGTCGGTGATCTTGCGCGGCTGTCCCGGCCGCGGCTCGTCGATCAGCCCGTCGAGGATCGAGCGGAGCCCGGGCGAGGGATGGCTAGGGATCGGCGAAGATTGCGTTCTCACCTCGGCCGTCGAGGGTGACCCGCCGGTTGGCGAAGCGCCACGCACCGTCCACAGTCCGGTACCGGTCGATGTAGCGGCCCCATTGATCGAGGCCGATGTGCGTGATCACTGCGTAGTAGCACCGGCTCGTCGCCGACGACCGGTCGATGAGATCGATCTGAAGCGTTGACGTCATGTGGCGCAGGTACTTCGGACGCGGGCCGAACTCGTCGACGCGCTCCCGTGCGCTGGTGAAGATGGTGCGAATGGCGTCCAGGCCGCTGAGGATCGGACCCTCACCGACCTGCATCTCCGCGTCGGGAGCGAAGAGGGCCATGACCTGATCGAAACGTCCGCTGTCTCCGTTGGCGTTGTATCGGGCGACGAGGTCTCGGATGCTCTCACGTGCCTCCAGTTCCCACATGTCCACTGTTGCCTCCCGCCCCTCGGCCACCCGGCGTCATGCGGCGCATACATTGCAAGTAGTCCGACAGGCCCGACGCCCGTTCAAATGTATTCGTACGTCGATCCTTCCCCACCCGAACGCTGGGCACGCACATCGACCCGACATGATTGGGTCGCTCGATTCGATCATCCTGGTCGGTGCCCAGGCCATCTACCTCCACACGGGCGCGGCCGATCTGGTCGTCGCTGAGTTCACCATCGACGCCGACTTCAGCGTGGCGATCGACCACCTCCAGCTCCTGTTCGGGGCCAGATCTGGCGCGGGCATCGAGCTGACGGTTCGGGCAACGAGGGCGATCATCGACCCCGAGGAGCTCACCCTCACCCTCATCACGTTGACCGGCGACCTCATGGGCGCGCTGTGACCGAGCACAGGTGAATCGACCTGTCTAGATCGCCGATCTGTCTGCGCCAGACAGATCGATCTTTCAGACAGATTACAGATCCTTCAGCCGCGGGTGGCGAAATCGGGCGGCGGCGGGGGCTACCCAAACGGTCACAATCGTGGTCATGGACCGCGCCTTCACCTATCGAGACGAGGTTCAGCGCGTCCTCATCGCCGGCGACACCCACGGAAACACCCAGTGGGTCCAGCACCTGGCACGTGTCGCGGCCCGAAGTGACTGCCCGGTCATCATCCAGGTCGGCACATCGAGTAGTTTGTCGGGGTGGAGCGGTCGACGCCGTTCGGTTCGCACAGCATGACCGCGATGTCGCCGAGGTCGAACCTGACATGCAATCGGCCTCGATCTCGACGGCGAGGGCGAGGCCGTGGCGGTCCTTCGGGTTGATCGACTTGACTCGACCAGCTCGTCGGGTGGCGGTCGGCAGCGGGGAGCGCGAGGTTCATTTGGTCGATCGGTGGTGCGACGAGCTCGGCCGGGATCGGGCGGCGGTGGAGCGGACGGTGGCGATCAGGCCCAGCGAGGTGGGCAACTGGGCCGCCTACGTGCAGGCCGGCGCCGACCACATCATCGTGATGACCGACGCGCCGTTCGACCTCGATCCGGTGGCCACCCTCATGGAGGCGTTGCGGAGCTGACCGGGCCGCGCGGAGCTGATCGAGGCGTTGCGGACGCCGCTGCCGGGATGGGATGCTCTCGGGCATGCCATCGGAACTCGACACCTGGCTGGCGCTCACCCCCGAAGCTGCCATCGAACCCGAGCTCGTGATCTGCGACCCGCACCAACACCTGTGGGTCCGCCGCGGTTACGAGCCGTACCTGGCCGAGCAGTTCGTTGCCGACACCACGGCCGGCCACCGCGTGGAGACCACGGTGTACGTCGAATGCGGTTCGGGCTACCGCACGGAGGGTCCGGAGGAGCTGCGCGTGGTCGGCGAATCGGAGTTCGCCGCGCGGCAGGCCGCCGAGGTGCTGGCCTTGGGCGGGCCCCGGATCGCGGGGATCGTGGGAACGGCCGACCTCACGCTGGGGGATCGGCTGGACGACGTGCTCGACGCCCACGAGGCGGCCGCCGCCGGCCGGTTCCGGGGCATCCGCGACCGGGTCATCCACGATCCCACCCGGTCGGCCTTCGGTTCCGAGGTCCCGCAGCCCGACCCCTACCGCATGGCCGACCCCGCCTTCCGGGTCGGTGCGGCGCGGCTGGGGGCCAGGGGTCTGAGCCTGGACGTGTGGATCTTCCACGTCCAGTTGGAGGAGATCGTCGACCTGGCCCGGGCGGTGCCGGAGACCACGATGGTGCTCAACCACCTCGGCGGGCCCATTGGTGTCGGTGCCTATAAGGCCCACCGCGATGAGGAGCACGCCCGTTGGCGGGCGCGCATGGCCGAGGTGGCCGGCTGCCCGAACGTGGTGCTGAAGGTGGGTGGCCACGGCATGAGGATGTTCGGCACGGGCTGGGTGGGCGCCGTGCGCCCACCCACATCCGACGAGGTCGTGGCCCTGTGGGGCGACGGCATGCGCTTCGTGATCGACGCCTTCGGCCCGTCGCGGTGCATGTTCGAATCCAACTTCCCCGTCGACCGCATGTCGTTCAGCTACGTCGTGCTGTGGAACGCCTTCAAGAAGGTGAGCGCGGGGTTCTCGGCCGCCGAACGCGACGACCTGATGCGGGGAACGGCCACACGCACCTACCGCCTCTGAGCCCCCACCGGAGCCGGTTGGCCGCGGTTGACGGTCCACGTGGGCCAGCTCGACCCGCTCGCCGCCGGCGAGGACGCAGGCATACGATGGTCGTCACGTCTGTTTCGAGGGGAGGAGCGAGATGCCCAGCCTGAAGGTCGTCGACCCGACCGCACCGCGGGTCACCGTCGAGCGCCATCAGATGGCGGATCGTCCCACCACCGTCAACGGCATGGTCGTCGGCTTCCGCGAGTTCTGGCCCAAGTTCGACGTGTTCACGCGGGCGTTCGAGGAGCTCAGCTCCACCAAGTACGACCTACGCGGCTCGGAGCGGGTCGACGGCACCCGGCCACGCTCCGGGGCGGTGCTCGAGCGGTGGCACGAGTTCGGGCGCACCGTCGACTGGGCGATCTCTGGCCTCGGCGGGTGCGGAGGTTGCACACCTTGGGCCGTCATGGACGCTTGCGAGTTGGAAGCCCGTGGCGTGCCGACGGTGACGCTGATCACGCCCGACCTCGTCGCACTCGGTCGACGCACCGCGGAGGAGCGCGGGTGGCCGGACCTGCGCATCGTGACCCTGCCACAGTTCCTCGACGACCTCACCGACGACGAGGTCCGCATGCTCGCAGGGGAGAAGTACGAGGAGATCATGGCGGCACTAACCACGCCCATTGGGCAGTAGCGCCATGACCGCGGCGATGAACACGGTCGACCTCACCGTCGACGGCAACGGGTTCGACGTTCTCTGGGAGGCCATCCTCGACAAGGGCTGGTCCGACGGCCTGCCGGTCGTGCCGCCGACGCCAGAACGCGTCGAGGCCATGCTCGGTGGACGCGATCCGAGCCAGGTGCACGTGACCCTCGGCGGCGACGAGCCCGGCGCGATGTACAGCTTTGGGAACGTCGGCACTGCTGCGACCAACGGCCAGATCGCCGCCAACGCAGTCATGGCCGGCTGCCGACCGCGAGTACTTTCCCGCCGTTCTCGCCTCGCTCCAGGCCATCACGGCGTCGGGCAACGGGGCCAACTTCCTCGCCAGCTCGGCACCGCTGCTCGTGTTCAACGGTCCCGTCCGCCAGGAGCTGGGCATCAGCTCGAGTCACGAGATGTTGAGCATGGTGCACCGGGCCAATGCCACGATCGGCCGGGCGGTACGTCTGGTTCTGCGCAACATCGGCGGCGCCACACCTGACCGCCTGTTCGACGTGCAGTTCGGGATGCCCGGGCGCACGGCGATGGTGATGGGCGAGCACGAGGAAGAGAGCCCGTGGGCGCCGTTCGCCGGGGGCGGTAGCGCTGTCACCGTATTCGCAGCCTTAGGCACCATGCCGGTCAACTACCACCAGGTGCCGCAGCGAGTCGAGGAGCTGTTGCTGATCCTCAGCAAGTGCCTCGACTACGTCCGCGGCAACCGGCTCGGCCCTTGGCCGGACACGAGCGCTCTGTTCGTGCTCTCCCCGAAGCACGCGCGGGCCTTCGCCGCCGAAGGGTGGACGAAGGAGCGCGTCGAGGACGAGCTGACCGCGGTCATGAACGACCACTACGACATCGAGCTGCCGTCGATCGCGGAAAAGCTCGAGCTCATCAACCGCGGCCGCGACCCGCATGAGCCGCCGCTGACGATCCCCATGCCCGAGGACCGCGTGCACATCCTCGTGGCCGGCGGCGTCGCCGGATGGCACTCACTCATGATCCCGACACGGGCGTTCTCGGTACCGCAGACGGTTCCCATCGTCTGATCGGGCGGTCCAGTTCGGGGCCGGGCGTCGGCACGCCGGGCCCTGTGTACCGGGTCAGCCCCGGGTGAGCACCATGGCACCGCACTGTGGGCCCAGCCCGTTGGCCACGACGGCCACCTCGGCATCAGGAACCTGACGGTCGCCACACGGGCTGTTGGTGTTCAATCCCGGTTGTGCCGCCGACCGACCCGGATCAGACAGCCAACGTACAACTCCGGTGGCCTATGTTCGATTCATGGCATCGTTGAGCTACGAGGATCACCCCCGCGTACGTCGGTAGGCACGGTCCTCGCCTCCGAGTTCGACCAGACCATCTGGGGCGTCGACGCCCAGGAGGTGTGGCGGGCACTGGCCACCGCCGGGCCGGTCATCCGACCGAAGCCGGGTTTGGCCGTCGTCACCTCGACCGCCGGTATCGAGCAGGTCCTCCACGATCCGGCGGTGTTCTCGTCGAACCCCGACGCGATGTACTTCGGGTCAGAAACCGGAGCGATTCCGCTCCAGGTCGACCCCCCCGAGCACACCCGGTACCGCAAGATGCTCGATCCCCTGTTCTCCCCGCGACGGATGGCCGAGCGCGAGCAGGACGTCGCCGATCTGGCGAACCAACTGATCGACGGCTTCGTCGAGCGCGGGAGCTGCGACTTCAGCACCGAGTTTGCAGTCCCGTTCCCGTCGGTCGTGTTCCTCCGCCTGATGGGCCTGCCCACCGACAGGCTCGACGAGTTCCTCATCGCGAAGGAGGGGATGATCCGACCGGTCGGCGAGACCGACGCCGAGCGTCTGGCCATCCGGAAGGAGACGGGCGCCTGGATCTTCGAGTACTTCACGACCGCGCTCGATTCCCATGCAGGGGACGACAGCAGCGACGTGTTGGGGACGTTCCTGGAACTCGAGCGCGAGGGTCGCCTCACGCGCGACGAGACGCTGAACATCTGCCTCCTCATGCTCGCGGCCGGGCTCGACACCGTCACCGACACGCTCGAGTGCGGCTTCGCCTTTCTCGCGCAGAGCCCGGCGCACCAGCGCCAGCTCGCTGAGAATCCGGACCTGGCCGCCGGCGCAGTCGAGGAGCTCCTGCGGTTCGAGACCCCGGTCGCGACTGTTTCTCGGGTCGCCATGGGGCCCGCAGAGATCGAGGGCTGCCCGATCGCGGCGGGCGAACGGGTGAAACCGATCCTGGCGGTCTCGAACATCGATCCGGCCCTGCACGCCGATCCGGACGCCGTCGACTTCGCGCGTCCCTCGAACAAGCACCTCGCCTTCGGCGCGGGGGTGCACCGCTGCGTCGGCTCCCACCTCGCGCGGCTCGAGCTGCGGGTCGCGCTGCGCGAGTGGCACCGCCGGATCCCGTCGTACGGGCTCGCCGACGGTCACACCGTCACGTACAGCCGCGGACTCCGCGAGATCGAGCATCTGCCGATCGAGTTTCCCCCGGGGTCACGGTGATGCCCAACGTCACGCAGCCCGCCGACGTGGCCGTAGTCGGCGTGCCCGACCCGAACACCGGCGAGCGGGCGTGCGCGATCGTCGTGCTCGCGCCCGGCTACGAGTCGGTCGCCATCCCACAGCTGGCGGAGCATTGCAGGGCCGCCGGCCTGGCCACGCAAAAGATCCCCGAGCAGCTTGTCATCGTCGACGAACTGCCGCGCAACCAGCTGGGCAAGGTGCTCAAGCACCTGCTCCGGCAACAGGTCGCGCCGGCATCGTGAACGGCAGGGACGTAGCAAGGACTCCTGGGTGATCGTGACGCCGAGCGGTCCGTCGGACTGGTACATCGACGTAGCGTCGAGACCCCGCGCTCCCCTGGCCTGCAGCGGCAACATGTGGTGGAATACCCACTCGTCGGCGCGGATCGGGGCCCGGAACCACATCGCGTGATCGAGGGTCGGACCGCCACGCGGGAGAGCGGGCACGTCGGTCGGCTCACGCGACGACCTTACGGGCCCGTAGATCGGCGATCTGCTCGGGGGAGCGGCCCAGACCGGCGAGGATCTCGTCGGTATGCTGGCCGGCCAGCACCGCCGGCAACGCTTGTGTGCTCGATCGTGAGAACCGGATGTATGGCGCCAGGCGCGGATGATCATCGAAGACTGGATGGGTGACATCGACGACGTAGCCGTGTGCTCGACCGAAATCGTCGTCGAACAGCCTCGACTCGATCGAGCCGGTGTTGACGGCCACGCAGCCGACGCCCTTCGGCAACAGCTCGCGCTCCCATTCGTCGGCCGGCTTGGAGGCGAACACCGCCGCGAGCTCGCCGATCAACGCCGTCGCGTTGGTGCTGCGCGCCCGTTCGTCGGCGAACCGCGCGTCTCCGGCGAGGTCGGCGTACGGCGCCAACGCCTGGGCCAAGACCACCCATTCCCGATCGCTCGGCGCCGCCAGGAACACGTACCCTTCGGCGGCGTCGTAGATGCGATACAAGGACCCGAGACCGCGCAGATCCGTTTTGGGTGCCGGCTCTTTGGGAGCGCCATGATACGTGACCGCGTGGGCCGACATGGCGTGCGTGCCGGTGTTGAGCATCGATGAGAACAGCTCCTGGCCGCCGCCTCCACGCTGGCGAGCGTGGAGGCCGAAAAGGATCGCCGTAGTGACGCCGAGGGCGGCCACGCCGTCGGCCTGGCCGTTGGCCATGACACCCGCCGCCGACAGCCGGCGAGCACCGTCCTGGACCTCCTCGATCGTGAGGTCGGGGCTCTCCCGCACGGTCCGCCCGACGTTGGCGAGCGGAAGCCCGGCGGCCGCGCCGATGCTCGGGGCATAGGCCGGCTTGGAGCCGTACGGACCGTCGACGCCGTAGCCGGGAGCGTTGACGTAGATCACGTCGGGGTTGGTCTGCTTGACGGCGGCGTAGTCGAGACCGAGCCTGGCCATCGCGCCTGCGCGGTAACCCTGGATCACGACATCGGCGTGGCCTGCGAGTTCCTGGATCGCCGCTAGACCCTCGGGCGTGGCCAGGTCGATGGCAATGCTGTGTTTGCCCTGCATCACCTTGGCACCACCTAATTCGGGGAAGGGGATGATCGTGCGAATCCGGTCGCCTTCGAGCGGCTCGACCTTGATCACGCGGGCGCCGAGGTCGGTCAGCATCGTCGTGCCGTGGGGGGCGGCGAACAACGTTGCCAGCTCGAGCACGGTGACACCATCGAGCGGCAGTCCGCCGGCGGTTGGATCAGTCGGGTCGGGTGCCGACCGACCGTGTGATTGGCGGGCCAGCTCGAGCAGCTGGTGGCGGTGCTCGTCGAGCTTGGGTGCGCTCCGTGTGAGACCAGCGGGCGTGCCTCCCGCCTTGACGATCGCCGCCGGCTGGCGAACCGGGCCGCGCTCGGCGTCGACGAGATCGATCGTGAAACCGTCGTGCAGTAGTTGCGCATGCTCGAGCGCGACCGGGCCGTTGCGGAACGGCTCGGCGAACACGTTGGGGTCGGCGTCGAAGATCTTCTCCCAGTCAGCGAGCGACTTCTGGCGGGCTGCGTTGAGCATGCGCGTCCACAGCTCTTGCCGCTTGGCGGCGTTGTCGCCGAACAGGGGGAGACCGGCCCACTCGGGGTCGGTGAACATCCAGTCGAGTCCGAGCGCCGTCATGCAAGCTGCGAAGAGGTGCGGCGCCACCGAGGCGAACTGGAGCCAGCGCCCGTCCTTCGTGAGGCAGACGAGCAGCATGAACGTGAGCGGGCTCCCGGGTATGCCGTTGTCGTCGTAGGAGTCCGTCTTGACGAAAGCATCGGGCCACCGATCGGCTACCAGGTGCTCGAACCACGCCCACGTGTCGAGCGACGTGAACGCCTGCAGCAGGTTGGTCTCGACATGCTGCCCTGCGCCGCTCGACTCACGCTCGATCAGCGCCGCCAACGTGCCGTGGAGGGCGACCTGGCTGGCGGCGAAGGCAGCGAAGGGCACGTTGACGAAGGGCGGCGCATCGTGCGGGCTCATCCGCTTGAAGAGCGCGAACACGCCGAGCTTGGCGTCGATGACGCCCTCATAGCCAGGGGCGTCGGCGTATGGTCCTTGGCGGCCGAATCCGGTGACGGACGTGTACACGAGGCTCGGATTGCGCACCGCCAGGTCGTCGTAGCCGAGGCCGAGCCGATCGAGCACGCCCGGCTGGTGGGTCTCGATCAGCACGTCGGCGCCGGCTGCAAGGTCGGCCAGCACCGCACGGTCGTCTTCGTCGGCGGTGTCGAGCACGATGCTCCGCTTGCCGCGCGCCCAGAACGGGTAGGCGGCATGGCGGCGAATGACCACTCCACCAGGCGGCTCGACCTGGATCACGTCGGCACCGAAGTCGGCGAACAATTGGCTGACCTGGGCGCCGACGCGATTCGGCGACAGATCTATCACGCGCAGCCCGGAGAACGGACCCATGTGGACACCCCCTGAGGATTCTCGCCGACGCTGCGGATTGTCACGGGCGTCCAGCGGGCCAGCCGGACGTCCCACACTCGGGGCGGTTGGATGACGTGATCGTCGACGCTGATGATCTTGGGTATCCGTGCTTGGTGTTGGAGCAGTCTCTCGTTCGCTTCGTCAGTGCTCGTCCGACACGGACGCGCCGGATTCGAGCCCGCCGACCGCCGAGCCGGCTGGGTCGAGCCCGCTGGCGCGGCGGTGGCTCCGCTGGCGCGTGAGCTCGGCCAGCACCGATGCCATGTCGCGGCCCGTGGCCCGGGCGTCCGCTTTGACCTGCTCCCATTCGGCGAGCGATGCCCGTGCGGCTTCGCGGTTGTCGTTCCACTTCGGGTCGAGCACTGCCGCGATCTCGACGCGATTGTGGTCGGGGTCGCGGAAGTAGACGCTGTAGATGATCCCGTGGTTGACCGGTCCGAGCACGTCGACGCCGTTCGCCCTCAGCCACGTGGCCCACTCGTCGACGAGCGAGACGGAATCGACCTCCATCGCAAAATGACGGAAGGTCCCATATGCAGGATGCGAGTCCTCGCTGGGCGGCGGCAGCTCTGGCGCCTCGAAGAACGCGATCGTCGAGCCGTCGCCCATCCGGAAGAACGAGTGGAAGTACGGGATCGCCTCGCCCGTCGACGGGATCTTGTCGTCGAGCACGGCCGCCACCAAGTCCATGCCCAGCAGCCCGGAGTAGAAGGCGACCGTCGCCGACGTGTCGCTGCAGATGAACGCCGCATGGCTGAGCATGTTGGGGCGCCCAGGAGGAGCCGACGGAGCCTCGGCGGACGACGCGTGCGTGATCGGGGCGGCCTGCATGCCTTTCACAGTAGGTCGCCCAACCTGTCGGATCGCTGTCGGTTTGCGCCCGCCTCGATCTCGACCACGACTCGTCTGGTACGCCCAGGTCAGGACGGCGCGGTCCAGTTGGTGACGGTGCCGCCGCCCCCCACCTTGGCGAGCACTGCGGACCGTTCCGAGCCGTACCACGGCGGAAGGCGTGTTGGCATCGGCAGTGGAACCGACTTGGCGCCGCGCGCGTCGAGCAGCGCTTGGTACACGGCCGGGTCACCCGAGAAGGGCGCGCCGTCGCCGGCCATGAACCCGTACAGCTCGCAGCCCTCCGGACCGGCCTCCCACGGCCCGAACAGGTCGCCCCACTCGAGCATGATGTGCGTGCCGGCACCGCAGACGATCTCACCGCAACGGATCTCGCCTTTCAAGATCAGGTTGACGTGATCGCCGGTGTGCCCGTGGAGCGGGCTCATCGCACCGGGATCCCAGCGGTTCCAGAAGGCGACGTAGCGCGGCGACATCTCGATCCACCTCTCCCAGATCGACGCCGTTCGACCGTCGGAGAACTCGAATCGGACCATCTCCTCCATCGGCACGTCGTCGAGATGTTTGATGTTCGGACCGCCCTTCATCTCAGTCAGCCCCTCGGGAAGTTGGAGAGGCTGCGGGCGTTCGTCTCGACCATCCTGCCGACGTGGTCAGGCACGTCGGGGAACACCTCGGTGGCGTGGAGTGGCATCGGGCGCGATCCTTTCGGTCATGCTTGGGCTGATGACAGCGAACTCAGCGAACCACGACCTGACGAACCTGTCAAGCCTCCGTGCGAGGCGGCGATCGGCTGGAAAATCGATCGCCCGACCGGGTCGTGATCGTCGACGAGCTGCCGCGGACCGTCAGGCGACGAGGTGTTCGGCGACGGCGCGTTCGGTGTAGAGGGTCCAATACAGCTCGGCGATCGTGTCGGGCTGGGTTTCCGGACCGCCGTGACCAATCCAGTGGTTGATCGGTACGTGTGCGACGTAGACACCGGTGTCTGCGAGCGCCTGGTGGAGGGTGAGGGCCCAGTTGCGTAGTGCGGCGGCGGCCGGGCCGACGTTGCCCATCATCGGGCGTGGGTTCACCGACGATGCGCCGGTCGTGTAGAAGAGCGTGCCGGCACCGCGATCGACCATCGCGTCAAGCACTTGGTGGGTGGCGGTGACCGCCCCGTACAGGTAGAACTCGATCTGGGGTTGGAGGTTCTCGACCGTTGCCTCGATCGGACCCGTCATCGTGATGCCCGGGACAGGGGTGTGCGGTGCCGGCGAGTACTCCAACACGTCGATGGCTCCGTAACGCTGCTCGATCTGCTTGAAGGCTTCCACCAGCGACGGTCGGTCCATGATGTCGGCGGAGAAGCCGGCGGCATCGATGCCCAACTCTCCGAGTTGCCCGGCCAGCGCATCGAGCTTGGCCTGGTCCCGAGCAACGAGCGCGACAGTGAAGCCGTGGCGGCCGAAGACTTTGCCGATGGACAGGCCGAGGCCTGGTCCGGCACCGACAATGACGATCGTGGGCATGTGATCTCCTGAGGGGCGTGAAGCGTCACAGGCTCAGAATCTCCGGCGACCGCCATCATCACTCTAAGAACTCCGGAACCAGCCAACAAACGTCGAGGACGGCCGAAAGGTGACCGACATCGAACGTCAGCGGGCGCTGGCTGGCCCGTCTGCTCGTCGGGCTCGACCCCCCGCCACGACGCAGCGCATCAGCTCGTCGAACGGGGACAGGGACGTCCTGGGATCGCGATCAGTAGACGACGCACGGCGTCGCCCCGCCGTCGACGGCAATGGCCTGTCCCGTCACGGCTCCACTCAGTGGAGACGCGAGGAACACGGCGACGGCGGCGACGTCGGCTGGCTCGACCATCCGTCCGATCGGAACCTCCTCGGCTCGTGCGGCCTCGGCCTCGCTGAAGCTCACGCCCAGGCGCGCCGCGAGCGCCTCGATGCGCGGTCGGTGGCGATCCGTGTTCGTCACCCCAGGATGGATCACGTTCACGGTGATGCCATCCGATGCGACGTCGGCGCTCAGGCGCTTCGCGAAATTGGCGACGAAGGCATTGCCCAGACCGCTTGCAAACCCGCTTCCTGGCCCGGCCACCAAGCGAGCCGACGTACCGCCGAGCAGGATGACCCTGCCGTGACCGGACGCTCGCAGGTACGGCAAGGCCGCACGAGTCACACGCACGGACGTCAGGCCCTTGCCGTTGACCCTCTCCATGAGCTGGTCGTCGGTGACCACCTCGAGGTCGGCCGGGTGAGAGTCGACGTTGGTCGATGCGTTGCTGACGAGGATGTCCAACCCACCGAACGACGACGCGCACTCGTCAACCGCACGCCGGCAGTCGTCGGCGTCCAGCAGATCCATGACGATCACCGCACTCTTGACTCCCTGAGCCTCGACGAGTTCGGCGGTCGCCTCCAGCGGCTCCCGCGTGCGTCCGCACACCGCCACGTGAACGCCCTCACGTGCCAACGCCACCGCGATCGCCTGGCCGATGCCACGACCGCCGCCGGTCACCAGCGCTGCTTTGTCATTGAGTCCTAGATCCACCTGTCTCCCTCGATGACGTGCCGCACATCCGCCGTGATCGTAGTTGGTCGGTGACCGATCTCAGGTAGTGCGGGGACAGGCGCTGATCTTGCGCGGGCAGGAGAAAATGCCGAGATCGGCCATCTCCGGACCGCCGGCTGCGGGCGTTGTCCTCGCCTTCGCATCGGCCGGCGGGGCTCGACGACTTCACGTTCGGCGGTGATGCCAAGCGCGAACATGGCGTGGGCCGGTCGACGCGGAGCGCGTGGCCCTTGGTGTCAACCGGCCGCGGTGGCGACGACGGTCGCGTCCCACGCCTCGATCAGGAGGGTGACGGCCGCCGCCGGGGACGGCATCGAGTCGAACGCCTCGACGAGGGAGGGGCACTCCGCGCGTGCCCAGGTGCGGCACCGTTCGGCGATGTCGTCGCTCGACCAGCCACTCGAGTCGCCGTTGCCTTCGAGTTGAAGTACACGCCCTCCCGCCAGATGCAACTCGAGCCGCGCCTCGAGAGCAGTGAGCTCAGCGGCCGGGCGCACGACCACGGCTTCCGGAGGGACCCGCCGACGTGTGGGCGGCTCCGCGATGGCGGCACTGACAAGGTCAGGAATGTTGGCCACCCCGAGCTGGCGCCCTGTTCCGTCCGATGCGTATCCCGCTGCGAAGGGAGCGATGTGAACGACGACACCGTTCACCGGCTCGTCGACCTCCCCGGCTCCCTGGAGCGCTTCGATGATGGCTTGGGCGAACATCGGCGCCGCGTACCGCTTGAACGTCACGCGCATGATGGCCGGTATCGGGTCGTGGTCGGTCGGGTTCCAGGGCTCCCCGAGCACCTTCGCCGCCATGGATTCGAGTGCGCCCACGGTGCCGCGCACGCCCCCGCCGATGGCAGCGCGGGCGGCATAGACACCGGCGAGCGCGAACAGACCGGGCTGGAGGCGCCAGTCGTCTCCGGCGAGCGTTCGGAGATCGCCACCCATACAGGCGGCCGCGATGCGCAACGCTGAGACGGCGTCGTCGTCATCGAGGTCGAGGTGCACCGCAGCTACGGAGGCGGCGGTCACGGGGGCAATGAGTGCCGCCAGTCGCCAGCCTGCTTCCGACGCTCGTGGCGTCAGGCCATCGGTGAGGCTTCCGGCAATCGCATAGCCGACGGCCACCGCCTGCAGCAGCTGTGCGGCATCCTCGGAGCGCCGCAGCGCCAGCACCGTCGGTACGACCACGAGCCCCGGGTGGGCTGCGGTGCGGTAGGAGTCCTCCCGGTTGAAGGCGTGCATGAGCAGCGAGTTGGCAACGATCGCCGACGTGGTGTCGGTGCGCCGCTCGAGCCCGCTGACCTTGGCGTCGCCCTCACCGGCGCTCAACCCCCCGGCGACATCTCGCCACCGCGGGACACGAGCCGAACGGACCATTTCCATCACGCCGACCCGCAGGCAGTCGACCGCTCGCCACCGGACCTCGTCGGCGGCGGAGTCCTGGAGCGCCCGTTCCCACAGGACGCGGAGGGCGTCGGCGCTCATCGGGGGCCGACTCGATGCTCGACGCTGCGCCAGAGCGTCGCCAACGTGGCACCGGCCTCGGACTGACCAGGCGGCTTGCAGACCGGGAGGGTCAGAGTGCCGCCTCGGTCGCATCCCCGCGGCGACGATGGATCAGCTCAGCGAGTGCCGACGACAGGGTGGCCCCGGTGTTCATTGCAGTGGCCTTCATCTCATTCCACTCGGCGAGGGCGGTGTGGGCCGCGGGCGCATCGTCGTTCCAGCGGTCGTCGGTCGGTGTCGCGATCTCGAGCCGGTTGCCGTCCGGATCACGGAAGTAGATGCTGTACATGATGCCGTGGTCGACCGGACCGATCACGTCGATGTCGTTGGCCAGTAGCCGCGCATGCCACGCGTCGACCTCCTGGATCGAGGAGACCTGCATGGCGAGGTGCCGGAACGTGTCGTAGGCGGGGTGGGGCGGATCGGGTATTGGCGGCAGGTCCGGGGCCTCGAAGTACGCCAGCGTTGACCCGTCCGCCATGCGGAAGAACGAGTGGAAGTACGGAACGCTCTCGCCGGTGGAGGGGATCTCGTCCTTGAGAACAGCGGCGACGAACTCCATGCCGAGGATCTTCGTGAAGAACTCGACGGTCGCGGAAGTGTCGCTCGAGATGAACGCCGCATGGCTCAGCATCTGTGGCAGCACCGCTTGCGGCTGTGCCGCCTGTCCGTCTGGTGACGCAGATTGGATCGTTTTCATGGTCCACCTCCGGGGTGTCGTCTGACCTGTGACAAAGGTACGGCTCGGCACATGTCCGAACGATGTGGTCTCGATCGCGCCGGCCCCGCCCCGAATTGCTAGGGCACCACCACGTCTCGCACGGACTGACCGGCCGCCAACCGAGTGAAGCCGACGTTGATCTCGTCCAGTGCCAACGTGGCGGAGCGTAACCGGTCGACCGGCAGACGGCCTTGCCGGTAGAGCTCGACGTAGCGAGGGATGTCGCGGACGCGGCACGCAGCTCCCCATGTAGCTGCCGCGCAGCACCTTCTCGTCGGCGACCATCGCGGACAGCTGGACCGAGAGCCGCTCACTCGGCTTCGCCAGGCCCGCGGTGACCGTGGTGCCACCTCGTCTCGTCACCGCGCACGCCAGTTCGACGGCAGCCGCCGCGCCCGCCATCTCGAACGCGAACTCGACACCGCCGTCCAATGCATCGACGATCGCCGTCGCACATGACGGATCGGTGGCGTCGAAGACGTCGGTGGCCCCCAGCGTGCGGGCCAGCTCGAGCTTCGCCGGGTTGGTGTCGACGGCGACGATGCGTCCTGCGCCGACGGCGACCGATCCCAACAGTGCGCTCAGGCCGACGCCCCCGAGCCCCACGACCGCCACCGACGCACCGGCCGGTACCCGCGCCGTGTTGACCACTGCACCGACACCGGTGATCACCGCGCAGCCGAAGATCGCGGCCACCTCCGGCGGCACGTCCGGCTCGATCCGCACCACCGAACTCGGCACGACCACCGCCCGCTCGGCGAAGGCGGAGATCCCGCTGTAGTGGTGCAGCGACCGGCCGCCGATCGACAGACGACGGCTCCCGGTTTGGAGCGTCCCGGCGGTGCGAGCCAACCACGATGACTGACACAGGTTCGGCCGGCCGGATGCGCAGAACGCGCACTGACCGCAGCTGGCGACGAAGACCATCACCACCCGGTCGCCGACGGCCAGCCCATCGACGCCCGCTCCCACGTCCTCCACCACGCCGGTCGCTTCGTGGCCGATGACGGCGGGCATGGTGCGCGGTCGGTCTCCGGTGATGGCCGACAAGTCCGAGTGGCACAGTCCCGCAGCCGTGATCCGCACCAGCAACTCGCCGGGGCCGGGACCGTCGAGGTCGACCTCCTCCACGACGAGTGGGCCGTTCTCGTGGGGCTGGTGTCCCTGCTCCCACAGGATCGCGGCCCGGACCTTCACGCCGGCACCGTTCCCGCAGGCTTCACCGGGTCGACGTCGAGGCGGGCGACCACGCCCGCCAGCTCAGGTCGAGCCGGCGGATAGCTCGCGAGCACCAACGGGTCGTGCCCGGGCACCAGGTGGTCGGGGCCGTCGGCCAGATCACGCACGTGATGCAACGTCTCGACGTAGTCGATCGTGCTCACCAGCACCGGGAACGGGTTCTCGGCGTCGAGGTTCTCGTAGTAGTGGGCCGCGTCAGATGTCAGCACGACCTGGCCTCGGCGGGTGTTGACCCGCACCACCTGCATCCCGGGGGTATGGCCGCCTGCCGCGTGGATCGACAGCCCCGGCGCGATCTCGTCGGCGCCGTCGTGGAAGGTGACGCGCCCGGCGTAGACGCGTCGGAGGTAGGTGGCGACCTGTTCTGGATCGTACGGCCGTCGCAGGAACGCCCGGGTCATGCACGGGCCGGACGCGTGCGCCATCTCCGCCCGCTGCACGTGCAGCTGCGCCTTCGGAAACGAAGCCAGGTTGCCGGCGTGATCCCAGTGGAGGTGTGTCGTCACCACCTGCTGGACCTCGGCGGCGTCGATGCCGATGCGAGCGAGGCCGTCGGCCGGGCAACGGAGGAACTGGTGCCCGCGGGCTACGCAGGTGCGCTCGTCGGCGCCGGTGTCGATGACGACCGCGCGTGATGGCGAGACGGCCGCCCAGACGAAGAAGTCCATCGGCATCGTCGTGTCGTGGGGATCGTCGGGTGCGACCCACATGAGGTTCTCCACTCGTCGCCGGCGCAAGTTCGTGCCGTACCGGATCGCGTACAACTCATACACATCCTCACTCATGGCTGGTCCCTTCCGGCCCTCAGGTGTCGCCGAGGTCGATCCACACGCTCTTGGTCTGCAGGTACTCGCCGATGGCGTCGACACCGCTCTCCCGGCCGAGGCCCGAGGCCTTGTAGCCGCCGAACGGCGACTGTGGCGAAGTGTACCGGTAGCCGTTCACCCACACGGTCCCCGCTTGCAAGCGGCGGCTGACCCGGTGGGCCCGGCTGAGGTCGCGCGTCCAGACGCCGGCGGCGAGACCGTAGGCGACTCCATTGGCAAGCGCGACCGCCTCCGCTTCGCTGTCGAACGCCGTCACGGCCAGGACCGGACCGAACACTTCCTCCTGGAATAGCTCGCTGGCGGGGTCGACGTCGGTGAACACCGTCGGTGCGACGAAGCGCGGGCACCCGGCCGCCTCGACCGCGCGCCCGCCGGTGACGAGCGCGGACCCTGAGGCGCGGGCTCGGTCGATGAAGCCGATGATGCGCTCGAACTGCTGCTCGGTCGCCACCGGCCCGACGTCGGTGGCGGGATCGGAAGGATCGCCGAAGCGGACCTTTTCGGCGATAGCGACTACCCGTTCGACGAGCTCGTCGTGCACCGACCGTTCGACGATGAGTCGTGATCCTGCGAGGCACGTCTGACCGCCGGAGGAGAACACGCCTGCAGCGACACCGGCAGCCGCCCGTGGCCGATCGGCGTCGGCGAAGACGAGATGCGGAGACTTCCCACCGAGCTCGAGCGTGACCGGCTTGCCAGCGCGAGCGGCGAGCTCGGCCACGGCGGCGCCGGCGACCGCCCCGCCGGTGAACGAAACCTTACGGACGAGCGGATGCTCCACCAGCGGCGGTACCACGTCGGGACCGAAGCCGCTGACGACGTTCACGACGCCGTCCGGCAGGCCGGCCTCGGCGAGCACGTCCATCATCGTGACGATCGACGTCGAGGTGTGCTCCGAAGGCTTCACGACGACCGTGTTGCCGGCGGCCAGGGCCGGCGCCAGCTTCCACGACGCGAGCCGCAGCGGGGAGTTCCACGGGAGGATCGCGGCCACCACCCCGTACGGCTCGTGCAGCGTGTAGTTCAGCACGTCGGCCCGGTCGACCGGGATGACGTCGCCTTGGATCTTGTCGGCCAGGCCGCCGTAGTAGTGGTACCAGCCGGCCATCGTCCGCAGCGCCCCTCGCAGCTCGGTGTAGGACTTGCCGTTGTCGCGGCTCTCAGCTGCCACCAGCTCGTTGAGGTGGTCCAGCACGAGGTCGCCGACTCGATGCAGGAGCCGGCCCCGGTCGGTCGCGGTCAGCTCGGACCATGGGCCGTCGGCGAACGCGGCGTGCGCGGCGGCGACGGCTCGCTCGACGTCGCGGGCATCGCCCCGAGCGACCTCGGCCCACGCTTGGCCGGTGAACGGGTCGATGGTGTCGAACCATCGGCCGCCGACGGCCGACACCTCCTCGCCGCCGATGTGCATCCCGACCCGCAGAAGGGCCCTGGCGGCAACCGTCACCGCGTCCCACCGCAGTCGAGACCGAAGCAAGGGCGGGCGTCCTCGAGCTGGCGCTGGTCCTCGTGCCGGTTCCGCCGGTCGTGACGATCGAGCGGTCGCATCATGGTGCCACTATGGCCGGAGCGGCCATTTCGGGTGCCTTTCGATCGTGCGTGGCGATTGACCCACGTCCGAGCCGCTGCTTATGGTCGCCGGCAGGTCGAGTCGATCCCACCTGCGCCACGGTGTCCTTCGCTTCGTCGCAGCTGGTGAACCGGAGGAACATCAACGTGGGTGTGTGTCGAGCGGTGCATGATCGTCGAGCGCGGTGACCGGCGTGGATGACTCACGGCGCGACCTGCGCCGCAATCTCCCGAGCGGCGCGATCTGATGACCAAGGCTGACACTCACCTGAAGGGCGATCCGCCGGTCACGCCGTGGTCGGACGACCTGGCCGCCGATGTCGTCGTCGTCGGCGGCGGCAACGCCGCCATGTGTGCCGCCCTCGCCGCCCGGGAGCGCGGTGCCAACGTGCTGGTGCTGGAGCGGGCGCCCGAACACGAGCGGGGCGGGGACACGGCGTTCACCGCCGGCGCCATGCGCGTCGTCTACGAGTCGGTCGATCAGCTGCAGGAACTGGTGCGCGACCTGAGCGACGCCGAGCTGGCCACCACGGACTTCGGCGTCTACCCGGCGTCGGCCTTCTACGACGACATGGCGCGGGTTACCCAGTACCGGGCCGACCCCGACCTCGTCGAAGTGCTGGTGGAACGAAGCCACGCCACCCTCCGGTGGATGGCTGACCTCGGCATCCGGTTCGTCCCCGCCTACGGCCGCCAGGCGTTCAAGGTGGGCGACATCTTGCGATTCTGGGGTGGACTCACGATCGACGCCTCGGGTGGTGGGCCGGGGCTCGTCGAGGCAGAGCACGCCCTGGCGGCCAAGGCAGGCATCGAGATCCGCTACGGCGCGCCGGCGCTACATCTGCTCGCCGACGGTGACGGGGTGCACGGGGTGACGGCGATGATCGACGGGCGGATCGTCGATGTGCCGGCCGCAGCCGTGGTATTAGCGTGCGGCGGATTCCAGGCGAACGTGGAGTGGCGCACGCGCTATCTCGGGCCCGGTTGGGACCTCGCCAAGGTGCGCGGCACGCGGTTCAACACCGGCGAGGGGCACCGCATGGCCTTCGAGGTCGGGGCGTCCCCGGCCGGCCACTGGTCCGGCTGCCACGCCGTGGGCTGGGACCGCAATGCCCCGGAGTTCGGCGACCTCGCGGTTGGGGACGGTTTCCAGAAGCACAGCTATCCGCTCGGCATCATGGTCAATGCCGAGGGCCGCCGCTTCGTCGACGAGGGCGAGGACTTCCGCAATTACACCTACGCCAAGTACGGCAGCCGGATCCTGGCCCAGCCGGGGCAGTTCGCGTGGCAGGTCTTCGACGGCAGGGTGTTGCACCTTCTGCGAGATGAGTACCGGATCCGGCAGGTGACCAAGGTGCAGGCCGACACGCTCGAGGAGCTGGCCATCAAGCTGGAGGGCGTCGACGGTGAGGAGTTCCTCGCCCACATCGCGGAGTACAACGCGGCGGTGATGACCGAGGTGCCGTTCGACCCCTCCGTGAAGGACGGGAGGGGGACCCGTGGGCTGGCAGTGCGGAAGTCGAACTGGGCCAACCGTCTCGACGAGCCGCCGTTCGTGGCCTTCCAGGTGACATGCGGCATCACGTTCACCTTCGGCGGTCTGCGCATCACGCCCGACAAGGCGGAGGTGATGTCCAACGAGGGGAGGCCGATCCGCGGACTCTACGCAGCGGGCGAGATCGTGGGCGGACTGTTCTTCCACAACTATCCCGGCGGTACCGGACTCACCGCCGGGTCGGTGTTCGGCCGTATCGCGGGCGAGGCGGCCGCCGAGCACAGCGGGCGCTGACCGTCATTGCCCATGACCTGCGCGCGGTCGGCGCCCTTTCGGTCGCCTGTCTGCTCGTAGCGCAGCCGACCGCAGCCGATCGTGGCCGAGGTCAGGCGAAGGGCAGGCGCAACAACTTGATCGCGTTGCCCCGGAGGACCTGATGGACCTCGGCGTCCGACAGCCCGGACGTCAGCTTGGTCATCACCTCTTTGGTGTCGGGCCACGACGAGTCGCTGTGGGGGTAGTCGGTCTCAGCGGTGACGTTTGCCAACCCGATCTCATCCAGCGACGACAGCCCGTGCGCGTCGTTGATGAAGCACCCGTAGACGCTCTGGAAGTAGTAGGTGGAGGGCGGCTCGGGGATGTGCTTGGTCTGCGCCCACGCCTGGTTGTCCTCCCACACTTGGTCGATGCGCTGCAGCACGTGCGGGATCCAGCCGATCTGGCTCTCGGCGTACAACAAGTTGAGCGCCGGGTAGCGCACCAGCACCCCCGACATCAAGAAATCGACAAGGGAGAACATGGCGTTGCCGAACGCCAACGTGGCACTGACCGAACCGGGGGCATCGAGCGTGGTGACGGGCATCTTCGACGACGAGCCGATGTGCATCGCCACCGCCGTGCCGGTCTCGGCACACGTCTCGAAGAACGGATCCCAGTAACCGGAGTGGATCGTGGGCAAGCCGAGGTGGTACGGCAACTCGCTGAAACAGACTGCCGGAACGCCTCGAGCTGCGTTGCGCCGGACCTCGTCGACGGCGGCGGGTACATCCCACAGCGGGATCAGGCAGAGCGGCACCAGCCGACCGTTCGAGTCGCCGCACCACTCCTCGACCATCCAATCGTTGTAGGCCTTCACACACGCCAAGGCGAGTTCCTTGTCGTGAGCTTCGGCGAAGGTCTGACCGCAGAACCGGGGGAACGTCGGAAAGCACATCGACGCCTCCACCCAGCCCCGGTCCATGTCCTCGAGACGGGCCTTGGGGTCGAAGCAGCCCGGCCGCATGTCGTCGTACGTCACCGGAGTGAGCGTGTGCTCCTCCGGGGGATATCCGGCCGCCGCGATGTGGCGCTTCAGAGTGAATTCCAGGTCCTCGTAGATCCAGCAGTCGACCTTCGTCGGCGAATCGTCGTTGAACACTTCCTTGTAGTTGCCCGGATTGATCATGTCGATCCGTTCAATGCCGCGACGCACCACCTTCGGCCCGCGGTCGCGGTACTTGGCCGGCAGCCAACGCTCAAACACGTGCGCCGGTTCGACGACGTGGTCGTCGACGCTGATGATCTTGGGCAGATCCATCCGAGTAATCTCCTTTTCTCAGAGCCGCTTGGACAACCATTGCTCGATGGCATCGCACGCCTCGACCAAGAGCTCGGGTTGGTCCTTGAAGTAGTGATTGGCGCCCTTGATGCAGACGATGTCGTCGTCGCTGCCGCGACTCGCCTCGTGCATCTGCCGAGCGTGGCTCGGATGGCAGATCGGATCGCCCGAGCCGTAGACGACGAGCAGCGGGACCTCGAGTTCAGGCATCCATCGGAGCGCATTGCCGTTGCTGTGGTCGAGCGACCATTGGTTGAGCCAGGAGCGCGTTGTCGTGAACCGACCAGGTCCTGCAGGGAGGTAGTTCGCTTCTGCCGGGGTGCCCCACAGCGACACTCCGACCTCGCGCTCGCTGGGCTCGAGCGTGCCGTCCAGGAACCGCAGGTCGGCGTTGGTTCCGTAGACGACGAACGGCAGGTCCGTCAACCCCTCAGGCCAGTCCGGCCGCTCGTTCAACTGATGCAGCGCCCACTCGGAGATCTTCCGGTTGCGAGCCACCTGCGCCGCCCGGTACGCCTCGACGAACTCGGGCGAGTACGGCGGACCGTTGCGCGGGTCGAACATGTCCAGATCCGGGTTCCGGCGGAGTGGGTCGCGTTCGTCGATGATCGCCGGATCGAGCAAATCGCAGATGATCGTCGCCCGCCCCGGATGGGCGTTGAGCATGACAATCGCGTCGACGGGGGGCAGGTCGTACTTGGTCAGGTCGGGGCCGCCGCCGGGCGGATCGGTGACGGTCGCGTTCTGGGCCTGCGCCTGGTAGTACGGCGCGATCCCGGCGCCACCCGAGTTGCCGACGAGGACGACCTTGCGGTATCCGATCTCGCGCAGGTGGCCGATCATCGAGGCCATGTCCAAAAGGCAGTTCTCCGTGACGACGGTGGCATCTGCGCCCACGTAGCGGGACGTGAAGCCGATCGCTCCGTAGCCACGCTCGGCGAGCGGCACGAGCATGTAGTGGCCGAGGAAGTTCGAGGTCGGGTGGACGAACATGATCGCCGTGTCACGGTCGGCGTCGCGCGCCTTGACCTCGCTGGCCCACACGGTGGCGGCAAGCCTGGCCACTCCCGAGTAGACGTCGACCGGGCCGCCGGACGTGAGAAGAGGCGCCGCGAGTAGGTTCCGTTCGAGCTGGCTGTCCATCATCTTGTCCTGCTTCTCAGTGTGATTTCGTTCGAGGCCGTGGACCGTATCCGCCGATGGTTGTCGAATCGATGTCGAACCCGTCGACCAACACCTCGTCCACGGTCGCAGCTCGAGGAGGTCACGTCGCGGTCGAAGGCCGCCAGCGCGTCGAGCCCGAGCAACGGGTTCAGCTCATCGAGCGCGAGCATCTGTTCCGGCCAGGCTCCTGTGGAGCCCTCGGCCCGAAGCTCGCGAAACAGGCGGAGGATCTGCCCTGCCGCCAGCCGCAGCGCGGAAGTCGGGTAGATGACGATGCCGTAGCCCATCTCGCCCAACGTCTGCGACGGGAGAATCGGCGTCTTGCCGCTCTCGGACATGTTGACCAGGAGCGGTCCCGGCACCGATTCGGCGATCATCCTCAACTCATCCACGCTCTCGGGCGCGTCGACGAACAGGATGTCCGCGCCCGCCTGCCGGTTCAGCGCGCAGCGCCGGATCGCCTCGTGGATGTCGTACGGGCCGCGGGCGTCGGTCCTGGCGATGATCAGCGTGTCGCCGTCGCGGCGGCTGGCGACCGCGGCACGCACCTTGCGCGCCATGTCGGCGGCGTCGACGACCTGCTTGCCGTCCATGTGGCCGCACCGCTTGGGCCAGGTCTGATCCTCGATCTGGATGGCGGCGACGCCGGCGCGCTCGAGCTCGCGTACCGTGCGGCGGACGTTGGCCGTGTCGCCGTAGCCGGTGTCGGCGTCGGCGATCAGCGGCAGGTCGACCACCGCCGCGATCGTGCGCACGGCATCGACGATCTCGGCCATCGCGAACAGGCCGACGTCGGGTATGCCGTGGCGCCAGGCGGCCACCGCGTACCCGCTGACGTAGAACGCTTCGAAGCCTGCCTGCTCGGCGCACAGCGCCTCGAGTGGCGTCCCGCCGCCGGCGACCGAGAGGGCTCCTGGCGTGGAATCCAGCAGCGATCGCAGCCTGGCGCCTGGCGCTGTGCCGGCCGCGGCGTCGGTCATGATCCGGGGGGCGGCCAACAGATCGGCAACAGCGGGGACGCATCCAGGCGGTCGCCCTCCCGAAGTGTGCCGTAGCTGGTGTCGTACGTCCCGTCGGGTGGCTCGCTCAGGAGCCATGGTCGTGTCCGATTCCCGCGCGCCAGCGTCGAGGTCGGCGGACCGCATCTCGACATCGCGGTGGACACCGTAGCTCTGAACCTCCAACAGTCGGCCTCCTGGCAGTGCTCGTTGCGTCCCACCGACTCGTCGCTGGCCGGCCATCGGGAAAGGCTATGCCGCGCAACATTTCGGTGAGCTTTCCCCGACCGTTCGCCCACCAGCGCGCGACCGCGCGCAGTAGCGTCGCTGCCATCTGGAGGCCCCATGACTGAGAAGGACTACGGACTGGTTCCCGAGCGCATCTCCTGGGAGCAGCGCATCGATGGTGAACGCTCGATGCAGGTCGCAGGCTGCCACGTCGTCCGTGCCGCTGACGTCCCGTCCGGCGGGCCGCAGGTGTTGGCGCGGACCGAAAACCTCGCGATGTACGTGCGCACGTTCGGCGAGGGCGGCGGCGAGGACGGGCTCCACCACCACGACGACGACGCCCTCTGGTTCGTGCTGCGCGGCCGGGCCACGTTCCGTTCCCGTGACGGGGTCTTGTTGGGCGACCTCGGGGCACACGAAGGGGTGGTGGTTCCCGGCGGAACTTCCTACAGGTTCGTGTGCACCGAGCCCGCCACCTTGGCTCGGGTGGCTGCTCGCGCCTCAACGACGCTCTGATCTTCGCGTTTACCCCTGAAGCTGCGGTGGCTCAGTGGCGAGGGAAGTTGAAGACCCGTCGGGTGTTGTCCTCGGCGATCTTGCGGGCCTCGGCGTCGGGGACGTCGGCGAGCAGCTTCTCGAGCACGACCCTGCTCGACGGCCAGTTGCTGTCCGAATGCGGGTAGTCGCTCTCGAACAGGATGTTGTCGACGCCGATGCGGTGTCGTACTTCGATGCCGGTCTCGTCGGAGATGAAGCAGCCGAAGATGTGCTGGCGGAACAGGTCCGACGGCCGCACGTGGGGGTTGCAGCCCGTGTAGTGACGGTGGCGCTCCCACGTGTAGTCGATGCGCTCGAGCAGCCACGGCATCCACCCGATGCCACCCTCGGAGAGGGCGACCTTCAGGCGCGGAAACTTGTGGAACACCGGTGAGAGCAACATCTCGGTCATCGTGAACTGCGAGTTCGTGCCGAACAGGGCGATCGCGACGGCGAAGTTCGCATCGGGCGCGACGTTCGGCGCGCCACCGCTGCCGAAGTGGAGGCACAGCGGCAGGTCGGCGTCCTGTAGAGCGGCGAGGAGATTGTCCCAGTGGTCGCTGTGCCACGACGGGAGGCCCGCGGCGTGGGGACTCTCCGTGAACGACACCGCCTTGGCGCCCTTCGCCGCCACCCGCTGCAGCTCGGCGGTGCTCAGGTCGGCGTCCCAGTAGGGAAGGATGGCCAACGGAATCTGGCGACCCGGGTACGCGGCGCACCACTCGTCGATGGCGAAGTCGTTCCAGGCCTGGACGCACGCGTGCGCGAGCTCCTTGTCCTGCATGTTGAAGAACGTCGAGCCGGCGAAGCCCGGTAGCGATGGGAAGCACAGCTGGGCGTGGACGCCGTCCTGGTCCATGTCCTTGATGCGCTCATCGATGTTGAAGCAACCCGGGCGCATGTCCTCGAAGCGCACCGGTTCGAGACCGATCTCCTCCTTCGGCTTGCCCGCGACGGCGTTCAGTCCGATGGTTGGGTAGCGGGTGCCGTCGAGCTCCCACACCTGCTGGGTGCCCGTGTGCACGTTGCCGAGCGGGTCGACGCTCTCGCCGGTGATCCCGACGATCTTCGGGCCCCGGTCGCCGAACCTCGACGGCAAGCGGTCCTTGAAGGCATCACGATGCTCGACGACGTGGTCGTCGACCGAGCAGACTTGCACGTCGGCAGGCAGCGGCATGCCACCAAGAGTAAACGGTGAACCAGGTGCGCCGAAGGTGTCGGACCAAATGAAACGAGACCGACAGCAACGGGGAGCCATGCTCGCTCGATGGAGGCAGTGATCGACGGCTGGTCGATGCTCCAGGTGACACGTTCGTCTCTGGGCTCGGTTCAACAATGTGCTAGATGTCGGACCATGACTGGTCAGGCGACGAGGGATGAGATGAGCGGCCGATGAGAGTTCGAGTCGATCCGGAGAAGTGCCAGGGCCACACGCTCTGCGCCATGAGGGCCTCTGAGATCTTCGAGCTCAGCGATTTCGACGGTCATGCCACCGCCCGCCTCGAGGAGGTGCCGCCCGGCCTCGAGGAGGCGGTGCTGGACGCCGCGGCGACATGCCCCGAGCAGGCGATCGTTGTCACTCAATGAAGACCGGCACCACAAGGGGGAACCGCTGATGGCAACGAGTCGGGGACAAGCAGAATCCCGTTCACTTCGACCGGCACAGTCCGGACTACATCAACCGCTTCACCGAGATCACCCATCAGCTGCACGGAGCCTGCCCCGTCGCGTGGACGGAGACCTATGGGGGGCACTGGGTGGCGAGCGGCTACGAAGAGGTCTTCGAGCTCGCCCGCAACGCTGGTCTTCTGTCCAACGACCGCGACCCGAAGGGTGAGCGTAACGGATACGTGGGAATCGCCATCCCGAACTACCCCGACGGCCCCGTGGCCGGCTTTCTGGAGATGGATCCACCCGCCCAGCAGGACTACAGGCGGGCTCTCGATCCATATCTGTCGCCCGCCGCCGTGGCCCGCTGGAAGCCGATGACCGAGGACCTGACCCGAGCCTGCCTGGACGAGAAGATCGAGTCCGGCCGGATCGATTTCGTCGACGACCTGGCCAACGTGGTCCCCGCTGTGATGACCCTGGCGCTCATGGGCCTTCCTCTCTCGGACTGGGTTGTCTATTGCGAGCCGACTCATGCTTTCTTGTACACGCCGCCGGATTCGCCGGATATGCCGCGGGTCATGGCAGCTGCCCTGGCAGCCGGTGCCCGTATGACCGAAAGCATCACCGATATCCGGGCCAACCCCCGTCCCGGCATGGTGAACGCCTTGATCGAAGCCTCGATTTGCGGAGATCCCGCGAGCGACGACGACATCCGCGACGCGATGGTTCTGCTCATCGGCGGCGGATTCGACACCACAACGGCCTTGACCGCGCACTCCCTGGAGTGGCTCAGCGAGCACCCAGCCGAACGCGCTCGGCTCCGCGCCGACATCCCGGGTCTCATCGATTCGGCCACCGAGGAGTTCCTTCGGGTGTACACGCCAGCGCCCGGCGATGGGCGCACCGTTACTTGCGAATACGACGTGTCGGGCCAGAAGTTGGAATCCGGAGACCGGCTCTGGCTGTCCTGGGCCATGGCCAACCGCGATCCGTCGGTCTTCCCCGATCCCGACGCCGTGCTCCTCGACCGCAAGCACAACCGTCACACCAGCTTCGGGCTGGGATTGCATCGGTGCATCGGCTCCAACGTGGCCCGGGCAGTGTTCAAGACGATGCTCACCGCCGTCCTCGAGCGCATTCCCGACTACGAGTGCGATCCCGCCGGTGCAGTGCACTACGACTCGGTGGGCATGATCAACGGGATGAAGCACCTGCCGGCCACATTCGCTCCGGGCGAGCGGCTGGGTCCGAACTTCGATGACACCATCGCCCACTGGCAGCGGGTCGTCGACGACCAGCGGATGGCCGAGCCTGTCACGCGAACGTCCGGGCCGCGGGCCGGCACGACCTGACCGGCTCGGCCGAGCTACCCGGCGATTCCCGCGACAATCAGTTCAGGCCCAGATCGGCCGCGTTTTCACTGGCGATCTGCATACGTTGATCGGTCGTAAGGCCACCAAAGCCGTCGTACTCCTCCATGAAGTGCCTGACCGAGGGATGTCCGGCGTACGGCCAATCACTCCCATAGAGCACATGGCGCGAATCGGTGAAGTTCAGCAAGGCGGAGAGCTGCGGTCCACTTGACGCCAGTGCAAGATCAAAGTAGAAGCTCCGGAAGCCCGCCAATATCTCATCTGCAGACATTCCTCCTCGTCCGTCGTCGTATCGATGATCAAACTCCTCCGTGAGCCACGCGATGCGGTGGGCGGCATACGGCAGGAAGCCGCCAGCATGCGAAAGAATGAAGCGAAGACTCGGAAAGCGGGAAACCGTTCCGGAAGTCACGAGCCCGATGGCCGCTCTGGTTGTGTCCAGCAAGAAGTCGGCCACAGCTGGGTGAAAGCGGGGATGATGCATGCTCGGCACTATGGTTGGATGCACGAAAACCAAGGCGCCTTGGTTGGCCAGTTCTTCCATCAACGGATCGAAAGCTGGGTCGCCCAGATAACGTCCCTGGATGTTCGCAAGCAGAACCACCCCTTGAGCACCGCCGTCCTTCAGAGCGAGCAGGGCCTCCTCGATGGCGCCGTCGACGTCTGGTAACGGCAAACAGGCGAAGTAGCCAAAGCGGTCCGGGTACCGAGCGGCCAGGTCGGCGCAGAACTCATTGGCTCGCCGGGCCTGGCCTCGAGCCTCTTTGTCGTCACCAAAGTGGACGCCAGGCGCCGCGACGGACAGGATTGCTCGTTCAATTCCATATTCGTCCATCATCGACAGATGACTCGCCTCAGCGTTCTGATAGACGCTTGGATGTTCGACTCCCTTCGACGCCAGGTACTCGAAGTAGAAAGGTGGAATGACATGATGGTGCACGTCAATAAGTCCACGCGCCATGGCGGGTCTCCTTTGATGTTGATGGGTTGGCGAGCAGTGTGTCGCCGGATAGCTCGTGCGCTGGGCTCGAGTTCGCGTTCGGCGATGGTGACAATCAGGTCCTCGACCGGCAGCAGTGCGGACTACGTCGCCACGAGTCCACGGGGCAGCGGTAGGGGCAGGTCGTTGTAGGTGACGATCCCGGGTGGCGCGGCGACGACGTACGGGATCGCGTAGATCGCCGGCATCGCCGTCATGATCATTCCGAGCACCATGAAGTCGGCGAATGTCGTGGCTTCGAAGTCCGGCGGTGGCAAGTACTCGAATCGGACTCGTACCGTCGGGCGGCCGTCGACGGTGATCACGTGTCCTTCCTGGATGGTCCAGTCAGGCTCGAGTGCGTTGCCCTTCTTCCAGCGGACGTTGAGCTCGACGATCGTTCGCCCGTTGCGACGGGCCTGCCAGCTGGTGGCAACGCCGGCGACGCAGCCCGCCTTGATGGTCCACGAATCCATGACGACGTCCTCGGTCGTCTTGGCGTACTCGGCTTCACAGACGATCTCGTCCAGCTCGACGCCAAGCGCGTCGGCAACGAGAGCCACTGCCTCACCGAAGACGGCGGTGCCCTGGGCCGCCATGCCGGGTAGCTCGGGATCGTCGATGGGGCGACCGAATCCGCACCCCAGCTCGACCTCGGGGCAGTCGTACCCCGTCGAGTCCGCCGCTTCGTCGATGGTGATCTTGTCGACGCGGTCGCAGATGGTTGCGGTGGCGATCGCGATCAGCTCGACGAACCCCGGGCTGATGCCCGTTCCGAACATGGACACGCCTCCCCGCTTGCACGCATCGAGAATGCGCTCGCTGTCGGCCGGATTGCCACGGCCGTTGATGAACGCGGCGGTGCTGACGACGTTGATGCCGGCCTCGAGGATCTGGACGAGCTCGTTCGTGTCCGGCCACATCGGGTTGTAGACAACGCAGTCCGGATCGAGGGCGAGCAGGCCTTTGATGTCGTTCGATGCCGTGACGCCGACGCGGTCGATGCCGCAGAGCTCGCCGACGTCGCGTCCGACCTTGTCCGGCGACCAGGCGTAACAGCCGATCAGCTCGAGGTCAGGATGTGCCACGACCGCTCGAACCGACCGCTTGCCGACGTTTCCGGTGGTCCATTGCACGATCGTTGTCGTCATCTCGTTCACGTCCTGCTCGAAGGGCTCAACGCCACTGTAGGACCGCGTTTCATGTCCGGACGGTTTCGGCCGCTGAGCGCAGGCGACACCCTCGGAGACGACCGAGACGCTGGGGTGGCTGTTGTCCAGGCCTGCTGGACGAGGGTGGGATCAGCCCGAACATGTCAACGTCCTCGACCGACGCTCAGTCCCGGATGTGCGGTGCGCGGAGGTCGCCTGCGAGCAGGGCGGGGATGGACTGGGCCAGCTCGTCCTGCGTCCAGGGTTCCCTCGTGGCGTCCTTGAACACTCGACGGACGACCTCGGGGTGGGCGAACACCCCAACCTGGTTGGCCACTGCGTCGAAGACCTTGCCGGAGATTTGGGCGCCGGCGTCGGAGGCGAGGAACACCACGATCGGCGGCACGTGGTCGGGTGGCTCCGGCGCCGGTGGCGGCCCCTCGGCCGCGGCGGTGAGGTCCGGCATGAGGCCGACGGCCCGGAGCTTGTCGATCCACTTCTGGCCCTGCACCCTGCGGTGCTCGGTGAGCGCTGATGGCGACAGGATGTTGACGGTGACGCCGTTGCGGTAGTACTCGGCCGCGAGGTCGAGCGAGAGGCCGACGATGCCGGCCTTGGACGCGGCGTAGGCGGCGAGCCCACTGGCGGAATGCCACGTGCTCGAGGTGGTGTTGATAATCCGACCGCGTCCCTGCTCGACCATGTGCGGGATGGCGTGCTTACACGTGTTGAACGTGCCGAACAGATGCACCGCCACGACAGCCGCGAAGTCGTCGGGTGTCAACGTCTCGAACGGCCCGTCGCGGAACACGCTGGCGTTGTTCACGAGGATGTCGATCTGACCGAAGGCGGCAACAGCCGAGTTGACGATCGCGCCGGCAGATTCGTAGTCGGCCACAGAGTCGGTGTTGGCGATGGCGGTGCCGCCCGCCCCTTGGATCTCGGCCACCACCTTCTCCGCCGGCCCGCTCGACCCGCCGCCACCGTCGAGGTCGACGCCGAGGTCGTTCACGACCACCTTGGCGCCGGCCGCGGCGAACGCCAATGCGTGCTCCTGACCGATCCCACCACCCGCGCCTGTCACGATCGCTACCCGTCCGTCCAACACGCCCATGTCGCAGACCCCCTCTCATTCTGGTGTGCTTGCGTATCGCTCAACCGGAGCGGATCGCCTTGCCCTTCACCGCACTGTCGCGGGTGGCCACGTCGACCTAGCGTAGGGCGCGGGTGTCGTCGCGGTCACCGAGGCGGCGGCGGGCCTCGGCCCAGAACGGCTCGTGGGTTGGACTGAAGGCCCCACCGGCTCGAGCTTGGGCCAGGGCCTGGCCCCGGGAAAGGCGCCGGTCTTGACGGCCAGGGCCTCGAGGTAGTGGTCCAGCACGAGGACCTCGTCGCCCTTGACCGCCCGGGCGTGGCGGGCCACCACTCGTGCCCCGTCGAAGACCTCGATCCTTTCCGCTTCGACGCGCACATCGAGCCGCTCGGCGACATGGGCGACGGGGACCGAGTAGAGACAACCGCGCACGGAGACCCGGCTCTTGCGGTCGACGCGGTGACCGACGACGACGCTCACGTCGAATGCCTCTGCGGGCAGAGGGGCGCAGCGTCTTTCGGCTTCCAGCGCGAAGTGCTCCGTCCAGGCGGCGCACATGCTTGGGGACCGTCGCCGGCTGGAACGTCCCCAGCCGATCACGCGGCATGTCGAGCTCAACCTCGCCGATCTCGGTCGTGGCCGTCTTCGGATAGGACCCGTTGCGGTTGTTGCCCGACCCGCGCCCGGCAGGATCGTACGCTTCGTGACCGAGATGCTCAGCCAGCTCGACGTTCAAACCGGTCTGCATCACCTGACGCACCATCGCCGTCAACAACCCGTTGTCAGCAGTCAGCTCGATCCGCTCCGAGCGTGCCCGGGCCACGAGCTGCTCTGCCCAGTCACGCATCTCCGACGAGTCGGCCACCACCGGCACGCTACGCGTCACCGGCACCAACTCGCCCCCCGTCTCAATCCCTCGAGAAACCATGGCAGTGATCCTTTCCGTCCCGGCTGCTTCAGCCGCGGACGCTCAGACCACGCCACTCAGACGTGAATACTCGGCACTATCGGGGGCGTGGGCGCGTCAAAGTCGGGGCGCGGCCCCGAGTGTCGTTGACGGTGGGCGGTCAGGCTGCTGGTTCGATAGTGACGTGGTGACCGAGTGCTTCGAGTCGTCGTTTGAGCCGCGCCGCCTCGTTCGTGGTGCTGGATTTCTTGTCCCACCAGTCATCGCCGAGATCGGTGTAGTCGCATTGCTCGGCGTGCATGTACCAGATCGCGGATCACGATCGCGTGTGCGGTCGCGATGATTGCTTTCTTCTTGCCGATCTTGCGGGCCAATCGCCAGAATCGCGCCGAGAGCCACGAGTCCCGTGTTCGTGTTGCTGCCCATGCGGCTTGGACGAGCGCATCGGTCAGCCAGGGGCTGGCCGGGTTCGTTCGTCCGGACCGTTTCTTTCCGGCCGACTCGTTGTTGCCCGTACCAGAGTTCGTTGGTGGCTGGGAGTATGGAGGGCGTGCGGGTCGTGCAGATGACGGCGGGGCAGGGCGGATCGGTTGCCGCTTCGGTGCTCGCCGCCTGGAGCGCTGACGTGATCGACGCTTCACCGCGGGCCGGTCTCGGTGAGCGGTCGGGACTGGGCGGATCCCGACGCCGGATTTTCGTGGACGTGGCCCGCGAGGAGGGCTACACCGTGCTGCTGGAACTGATCGGCGGAGCAGACGTGTTCCTCACCGATTTGGACGATGAGGTCAGACGGGCGCCTCCGCATCGACCTCCCCGATCTGCGCAGCGCCAACCCGGAGTTGGTCTACGCCCGTTGCCCGACCACTCCTGCCTGCTCACCTGAGGACCTCGAGGCGGTGGCCATCGCGGGCGCAGTCGCGGCGGGGATCTTGCGGCGTGAGCGGATCGGCGGGCTCCAACTTGTCGGCTGGCCGATCGTGGGCCCCTCCGGGCGCACGGTCAGGTGTCAGAACCTGCACACGGTGACGTGGATCGAGGGACGAGATCCTCGCCGAAGTTGGGTTCGATCCCGATTCGATCGCTGAGCTCAGGGCGCGAGATGTGCTCGGCTGATCGGCGCACTGGCGCCCAGCTGACATTTGTGTTAGAAATGTGTTCGGAGTCTTCTGGGGAGGGCGCGTGAACGCAACCATCGAGGTCGAGCTCGACGAGAAGATCCGCGTCGCGGTGGAGCCGGCGGGAGTCGGCCGCAGGCGTCACCCGGGCGAGTCGGCACCAAGCCAGCCGGTGCTGCTCGTCGGACCACGATCGGCCTTCGACCGGGCCGGGGTCATCGCCTGGCTGGAGCAGTACTCGTGGCCGTCGGTGTTGGCCGGCGACGTGGAACGCGCCAAATGGCTGGCCTGTATCCAACGCATTTCGATGGTGGTGGTGGCGGTGGGCGAGACCGCCACGGTCTGGCCTCTGATCGAGGCCATCCGTCCGGTCACCAACTCACCGCTGGTCGTGCTGGCCGACCCCCCGGCCCCGGCCGTCATCGCGCTCGTGGCGGCCGGGGTGGACGCTGTCATCAGCCCATCGGGCGGCCCCGACGAAGTTTTCCGCCCGTGTAGTCGCGTTGTTGCGCCGCGTCGAGGACAGCTGGAAACCCGGTGTCCGCTACCTGGTGGCCGATGGCCTACGAGTGGACCTACGGTCGCAGGTCTGCGAGAGCCACGGCCGAGTGTTGCACCTGTCGCCAACCGAGTACGCGCTCTTGACGTTCCTCATGAGCCGCCCCGGCCAGGCGCTCGCGACGCAAACCATTGTCCGCAAGGTTTGGGAATGGCCGGCCACCGACGGCCGCAACGCCCTGCGCATCTTCGTCAACCGGTTGCGTCGGCAAGCTCGGAGACGATCCCCGCAACCCCTCCTACATCGAATCGGTGCGAGGAACCGGATACCGCTTCGTCGGCAACGTGGCCGAGATCGGCGACTCATGCCAGACAGCTGCAGACGCACCGGCGATCGCGCCGCTCCTCGACGCACTCGAGAAACTGGCCACCGGGCTTGTCTGCTGTCACACCGTCGAAGCTGCCACCGAACACCTGCTCACATGCCTGGACGAGACCGGGTACACAGACGCGCTCGCAGTGTTCCGGGTCCAGGGCAAAACCATGCAACTCGTCGGACAACGACACATGCCCGGCCGCTGGCTGGACGAAGTCAGTGCCGGAGTTCCCCTCCGGCACAGCTACGCCAGCGCCCACAGCGTGTTGACAGGAGAGACCGTCATCGTCGGCGAAATGGCCGGAGCCGGGAAACGATTCTCCTCCACCGCCCAACACTCCACCCACGGCGACTACCACGCACACATGTTCATACCCCTCTTCCTCGGCGACCACGTCTGGGGCCACATCGGCCTGGTCCGACGCGCCCGACAATCATTCGACTTCACCAGCACCTCATTCTTCCGATCCGCCACCGCCACCTTCGCCCTCGCACTCGGCCAGATCAACCCTTCAGCCCCCACACCACATCCGACGATCTAGTTCACTTGGCTTGGCCGTCCACCCGCGTCGGAACCACCCGAGCAACAAAGACCTTGACACCCGGATCTCACGCAGGTAACGCCGGGATCGGCTCGTCGGGGGCTTCGAGCAGCGCACGGCTCGCACTGAGCAGATCACGGCTGGTAACGAAGCGGCGCGCCACCTCGAACAGTTGGCGTCGCTCATCGGTGAGTGCGATCGGCAGCGCGCGGAACTCCTTTCGGTGGTGGTCAGTCGCCGACAACGTTGGGCCGACGCCGCTCGACGAACCGCGCCACACCAACCTCGTACCGATCGGCCGTGGTCGAGACCAGGGCCGTGGCGTTGCGCTCGACCGCGAGCACGGTCTGGTTGTCGGTGTCATCGCGCTCCCCTATGTCGCTCACGGGAACTGACGCTAGTGTCAGATCCCACTCGGCCTCCGACGCCGCGCCAACGACATCGAAAGCGAGCCCCGAATGTCTGATCTCCTGAACGGCAAGATCGCCCTCGTGACAGGCGCTGGCCACGGCATCGGGCGCGGCCACGCGCTCGAGCTCGCCAAGCACGGCGCCACCGTGATCGTCAACGACCTGGGATCGAACGTCAGCGGTGAGGGCAGCGGGCGCGACGCCGACGTGGTGGTCGGGATCATCGAATCACGCGGCGGCACGGCGTCCGCCAACTACGGCGACGTCAGCGACGAAGCGCAGGCCAATGCGATGGTGCATCAGGCTATCGACACCTACGGCAAGCTCGACATCGTCGTCAACAACGCCGGCATCGTCCGCGACCGAGCGGTATGGAACATGACGGCCGACGACTTCGACCTGGTGATGAAGGTCCACGTGCGCGGCACCTGGCTGACGTCACGCGCCGCCGCACAGCACTGGCGCCAACGTTCGAAGGCCGGTGAACGCAACGTCGGCGGCCGGATCATCAACACCACGTCGGGTGCCGGGCTGCTGGGCAACTTCGGACAGACCAACTACGCCACCGCCAAGGCGGCGATCGTCGGACTCACGCTCACCCTCAACCTCGAGCTCGCCAAACTCGGCGTCACCTGCAACGTGATCGGACCCGGCGGGATGACCCGCATCTCCGGCACGATGCGACCCGAAGCGGTGCGCGAACCCGACGAAATTCCCGAGGACGAATTCGATCAGTTGGACCCGTCGCTGGGCTCACCTGTCGTGGCCTGGCTGGCGAGCGACGAGGCCGGCTACGTCAGTGGTCAGGTGATCAGGGCGATGCGCGAGCACATCCACCTGATGGGTGGCTGGACCGAGGAGGTCACGGTCAGCAACGGTGGCACACGGTGGAACGCAGAGCAGCTCGGCGACCTGTTCGCCACCGAGATCTTCAAGACCAGAGCGCCCGGCCTGCGGCTGACCTGATCAACCGACGCGGTAAGCCGACCCGCGCAAGCAGCATCGATGCGAGCTGCTCCGGTTCGTTCGGCATCGCGATCCTCACTCGAGCACGGTCGTCACAATGGTGCGGGCTGATCGAGCAACCGGGCCAGTTGGGCTGACGTACCGCCGAACACGTGCGACCAGAGCAGCACCCGCTTCATGTAGAGATGCGCGTCGCTCGGGGCGACCCGGACGGGTCAAGCGAGCCACACCGACGACGCCTGCGTGATCGGCGCGGCCGTCATGAAATCCGCGCTCAGTCGAGCACCAGAAGTGTTCGCGCTACGCCACGAAGACGGCCACGCCTACGTCACAACAAGCGAGTTCACGCCAGAGGTGATCCAAGCCGCCCAACGAGCAGCCTCAACCTGCCCCGAACAAGCAATCATCATCGAGACCTGACCCTGACGGAGGACCAGCGGGATGGTTTGTGGTTCCCGCGAAGGACTTGACCTCAGAACCTCGCGAGTGACGGGTCAGTCGGGTCGCACGATCAACAACGCGTCAACGGCAACGCACCCGTTGGCGTCGCAGACCAGCGGGTTGATGTCCATCGACACCAGCCATTCGCCGGCTCGCTGACTGAGATCGGCAGCCGCTTCGATCGCCGCTGCGACGCTGACGCGGTCCCACGCCGCTCCCCCGCGGATTCCCATGAACACGGTGTCGCCGCCGAACTCGTCGAGCATGTCGCCGGTGTCACCGGCCCGCAACGGCAGCCTGCGGCCTACGACCTGCTTGGTCAGCTCGACCAACAGACCACCCAGCCCGGCGACCACGACATCGCCGACCTCGGTACCGTTCTGGGTACCGATGAAGGCCTCGCCCGAGCCCCTGACCAGTTCCTGCACGACGACCTTGTCGCTGACACCCGCCGCGCCGGGCGACCGCCACCAGCTCAGCGGCGACGGTGGCGACGTCGGCGGCGTCGACGCCGACCCGCACAGCGCCCAGTTCCGTCCGATGGGGGACGTCAGCGAGCTTGACGACGTAGCGACCATCGCCGGCCCACTGCTCGTCCCACAGGCACCAGCGCGCGACCGGCACACCGGCGTCGTCGAGCAGGCGCATCGTCGCCTCGAAACTGACGATCTGGCCGGCATCGGTGATCACCACGTCGGTGGGACGCGGGATCGACGGCCGCCCGACCGCCATCAGCGCGCCCAGCGGCCGGGCATGCTGACGCAGCGCGCCGAGCCCACGTGCGGTGCCGGCGACACCGCGGCCGAAGCCAAACCGAGGGATCTCGACGTGGTCGGTCCAGCGGCCGACGCGCGACGACTCGAGCGTCGACATCACGATCCGCTTGTCGCCGGCGACGCGCCGAATCGGGTCAAGCAGGAACTCAGCGCGCTTTTCGTCGTCGTCGCCGATCCACCAGGTAACAACGACGGCGTCGACATCGGCCGAACCAATCAGCAGCCGTAACACGCCGACCATCGCGTCCGGATCCGACCCCGCGAAACCGGTGAGGTCGAGCGGGTTGGCCACCACGACGCCTGGGATGTACTGGCGTAGCGGTTCGACCAGCTCGGTCAGCGCTGGCAAGTGCACGTCGTCGCTCGACAATGTGTCGATGGCGAGCGCCGCCGCCCCGCCCGACGACGTCAGGATTGCGATCTTGTCGACCGGCGACCGATCGGTGGCCGGAAACTGTTCGAACATTGCCGCCAGGTCGAGAAGGTCGTCGAGGCCGACCGCCACCAGTACCCCGGCGCTCCGGAAGGCGACGTCGTACAGCCAGCCTTCGCTGGTGATCGCCCCGGTGTGCGACTTGACAATGTCGCGGGCGCGGTCGGTGCGGCCGAGCTTGAGCACGATGACCGGTTTGCCCGCTGACCGCGCCTTGGCGGCCAGTTCGAAGAACGCCACTGGCTCACGCAGCTTCTCGACGATGGCGCAGATCACGGTCGTCTCCGGGTCCGCGATGAAGGCGTCGACATAGTCGGCCAGTGTGGTCACCGCCTCGTTTCCTGCGGAGACCGCCAGCCGAATGCCCAGGTTGCGCTCGCGGGCAGCGACCATCGCCGCCCTCATCAGGTAGCCGCTCGACGAGACAATCGAGATGCCGCCGGAACGCACATCGACGGCGGTGCCGGTGAACAGGCTGATCCCGGCAGTCATGTTGGCGAAGCCGGTGCAGTTCGGCCCGACGATCGCCAGCCCGTGCCTGCCGGCGGTGTCGACCAGTCGCTGCTGCGCAGCGACGCCGTCGACACCCGCCTCTGCAAACCCGCTGGCGACCACAACCACGCCGGCCGCTCCGATCACGCCAGCCTCCTGGACGACATCGATCGTGCGGTCGGCACCGACCAACGAGAGCACGGCGTCGACCGGCGCGCCGATCGCCGCCAACGAGGGTGATGTGGGGCGACCGTAGGCCTCGCTGGTGCCTGGATTGACGAGATGCAGATCGACGCCACCGGCAGCCACGGCGACCTCGAGGTTTGCCATCGCCACGTTCGACATCTGCCGCCGCTCGCTGGCCCCCACGATGGCGATCGAGCGCGGGTTGAGCAAGCGCATCAGGTTGGTCACACGATCCACGAAAGCGACTCCTTCTACTTGTCCGGCGACAGCCAGGGCGACTTGTATTGGGCAGACTGGGCCTGTTTGAGTCCGGCGACGCCCTCGGCGGCGATGATCTCCCGGAAGGTGCGCCCGTCGGGTGCCGTGGCGAACTTGCCGGCGGCGAGCGTCTCGGTGTCGGCGGCGAGCGCAGCGAACGCGGGCGGCGGCACCGCCCACTGCGTCGGCGACGGCGTTGACGGCGCGCCGATTGAGCAACACCGCTTGACGCGGCATCCGAGCGATGCGCTTCGCCAGATCGAACGCCCGGTCGCGCACCACCACGTCCGGTTCGACGGTGAGCACGAGCCCGATCTGCCGGGCGCGGCGGGCATCGATCGACTCTCCGGTGAGGATCAGGAACTTGGCCCATTGGGTGCCGATGACGGGCACCAACGGACTGGCACCGGACAAGCCGAGCCGGCCCTCGGGCAGGCCGAACGTCGCCGATTCTCCGGCCACGACGATGTCGCAGCTGGCGACCAACGTGACCGCGGCGCCAAGACAGAAGCCGTGCACGACGGCGATCACCGGAACCTTCGAGTTGCGGAGACGGACGTGGAAGGCGTCGGCCTTGGCGAGGAAGGCGGCGTGTTCCAGGGCGGTCTCGCGGGGCGTGTTGCCCGTCAGGTCTCCCCCCGCCGAGAACGCCGTCCCGGCCCCGGTGAGCACGACGCAGCCGATCTCGGGGTCGTCCTCGGCGGCCACGAGGGCTGCCAGGATCTGATCGCGGGTGCCACCCTCGCGAGCCGAAATCGGGTTGCGCCGCTCAGGGCGGTCGAGACGGATCTCGACGACGGGTCCGTGACGTTCGACGGCGATCTCGTCGAACTCGATGCTGCCGGTCACGTGGCAGAACCTACTGATGAGCAGTTGTCGGGCTTCTGTCGACTGCCTGGGCGGCTTCTCTGGTTCCCCGAGCGAACGAGCGCCGCGCGGCCGGACAGTTCGAGCGTCGCGGGCACTGATCAGCCCGTCGACCAATCGGTCTCGTCAAACGCACGCCGGGCGGCGGTGATCGCCCGCTGCATCTCCGCCGGCGACGCGTCGGCCACCTGGCCGAGCCCCTCTTCGGTGGCAGGGTTGACGTTGTCGAACGTCTTCCCACTCTCGGCGGCGATCAGCTCGCCATCGGTGCACATCCGCGTTTCGGGCGTGAATGCCAGATCTGTCATCGGTCGATCCCCTCAGCCCGTGGGGCCGTTCGGCCACTTGATCAGCGAGCCGGCGTCGACGCGGAAGTTGATGCCGGTGACGTAGCGAGCCTCGTCGGAGGCGAAGAACAAGATCGCGTTGGAGATGTCGCGCGGCTCGACGAACGGGATCGGCATCGCCTGGAACACGTTGAACGCCGGCATCACGTCGTCACGTCCCGGTCGCTCGAGGTCGGGCCGGAAGACCTTGTACAGCTGGTCGTTGTGCAGCAGGTTGGTGTTGGTGTTCGTGGGGTGCACCGCGTTGACGCGGATGGACTGCGTCGCCAACTGCAGCGCAAGAATCTCGGTGTACTGCACGACGAACGTCTTGGCCAGCCCGTAGCCGGCGCTGCCAGGTCCGAGCGCCGGGTTGTTGAGCGTGCCCGGCATCAGCCCCGCGGTCGAGCCGGTGAGGATGATCGACGCCCCCTCCTTCAGGTACGGCAGCGTGACGGCGACCGTGTTGAGCACGCCGCCGAAGTCGACGTCCATCGCGTCGACGAACTGCTGGGCATGGTGGGGCGGTTTGATCGGCAGAATGCCCACGTTCGCGCACACGATGTGGAGACCCTTGCCCAACTCCGCCACGCCCTTACCCAGCGCGTCGCGCAACTGGCCGCGTTCACGGACGTCGGCCTTCGCGGCGAAGATCCGCTGGCCGGTGGCTTCCACCAGCGAGACGGTGTGATCGAGATCGGCCTTCGAGCCGAGCGGATACTCGACCGTGTCGAGGTTCTCGCACAGATCGAGGGCGATGATGTCCGCGCCCTCTTCTGCCAATCGCTGGCAGTGGCTCTTGCCCTGCCCCATCGCAGCGCCGGTGACGACCGCGACCTTGCCATCCAATCGACCCATGACGACCTCCCAAGTCCTGTTCCCCTGACCCGCTGAGTTGACGGGTTGTCAGCATCTCCTTCAACCACCGCCACCGACGGTGGGCGCACGACGTCGGATGCGGGACTCGTTGCAACGTCCTTTCCCAAGCGACACTGTTGTCAGATTTGCTGTCACCAACCTAGCACCGTCTGACGTCCGCGTCACTTCTCAAGATCTCACCACGTCAACTTCGCGGACCTCGACTGAATCCCCAGTGCGGACTGCGCTCACGAAACCAGTGCCAAACCCATCGCCGCCGGCGCACATCGCCCGGACGCCGCGGCCCGTTGGTGCCAGTGGTATGCCCACTCGTCGGCCTGCTGGCGGGTCATACCGGCTTCGCGGCGGTGCTCTCGCCGAACGGTGATGCTCATGTCCCACGCCGGTGCTCGCGAGCTGTCGGGATGCGACATCGGCGACCACGGGTTGAGAATCGCGGGACGACTCCGGCACCGACTTGAGCTGCTGGGGGTTGTCGAGCTCCTCGCGACCATGCCTCGCAGGGTCGCTGTCGCAGGGGTCGCACTGTCGGAGGTCGGGCGGGTCGACGGCGTCACGCCGTACGCGCTGATGGCACAGGCGTCGCGCCGGGCGCTTGCGACGCCGGTCTGCAGCTCGCCGAGATCGAGGGGTTCGCGTCCACCGGACTCGGCACGATCGCACCGGTCGACGTCGCCGAGTACATGGGCCTCCCAATACTCGCGAGTCTCGTCCTCGACGGTGGGTAGCTCTCGTTGGTGTGCCATCGGTTCGTACCTCTCGCGCCCGCTCGTCGGGTCATGTCGGGTGCGAGCTCTGCTGTCGCGAGCTGACGCCTCCTTGACAGGTTCGTCAGATCGTGGTTCGCTGAGTTCGCTGTGATCGGCGAAGCATGACTGAAAGGGCTGTGTCCGATGCCGCTCCAGTACGACATGCAGGACGTGCCCGACGACGAGGTCCGTTACGTTGGTCGAGACCAACCACGGCGAATACAAGTTCCCGAGGAGCTGACGAGATGCAAGGCGGTCCGCGCAACACCCATCTTGACGACGTGCCGATGCAGGAGATGCTCCGCTTCGAATTTTCCGACGGTCGCACGGCGTCGATCTGGGAGAAGTGGATCGAGATGTCGCCCCGCTACGTCGCTTTTTCGAACCGCTGGGACCCGGGCGCGATGAGCCCGCTCCATGGGCACACCGGCGACCACATCAACCTGATCTTGAAAGGCGAGATCCGTTGCGGCGAGGTGGTCTGCGGCGAGGGAACGCACATCATGCTCGAGTGGGGTGACCTGTTCGGGCCGTGGGAGACAGGTCCCCAGGGTTGCAAGCTGTACGGGTTCATCGCCGGCGAGGGCACGCCCTTCTCGGCAGACCCGGGCGTGTTCCAAGCACTGCTCGCCACGCGCGGCGCCACGACGGTGCCACTCCCGATGCCCAAGCGCCTACCGCCGTGGATGCTCGCCAAGCTGGGCGGCGGTCGTAATGTGACGAACTGGACGGCACCGTCCTGACCACAATCCTGACAAGCGGAGTCGCTCGGCGCCGGCGGCTGGTTTCGCACGGGGTGCCGGCATGAGTTCCGACGCACGCGAGTGGTGGGCCCAACGCTCAGGCCTCGACGGCACGGTGGCAATCGTCACCGGTGGCGCCGGAGGTCTCGGCGAGGCGATCAGCGTCGATCTCGCCGCCAACGGCGTCGCCGTGGCCGTGCTCGACAGCGACGAGGCGGCGATCGAACGCATCACCGTCGGACTGGCCGGCCACGACGTGCTGATCTGGCACGGCGACGCCCGCCAGCCCGACGTGCTCGACGCGTTGTTCGCAGCCGTGGACGACCGATGGGGCCGGCTGGACACGTTGGTCAACGTCGCGGGCGGCACCTTCCGGGCGCCGTTCGAGACGCAAAGCCCGCGCGCATGGGACGCCCTCATGCCGCGCCAACTTCGGCCACATCATGCACACCGCTTCGCGAGCGATCCCAGCGATGCGCGCCGGCGGCCGCGGCGGCAGCATCATCAACATCACCACGATCGAGGCCCACCGCGCCGCTCCCGGGTTCGCCGTGTACTCGGCGGCCAAGGCGGCCGCGACCCACTTCGCCCGCACGCTGGCCGTCGAGCTGGGTCCCGACCGGATCCGGGTCAACAACGTCGCCCCCGACATCACCCCCACGCCGAACATGATCGGGCTCTCGGGCGACCACGATGCATCCACCCACCCGATGCTCCACGAGGGCAACGTCAAGCTCGCGATCCCGATGGGGCGGCTCGGTGTGCCGAGCGACATCGCTGGCGTCGTGGTGTTCCTCGCCTCGGACCTGGCGTCGTACATCACCGGCACCACCATCCATCCCGACGGCGGCACATGGGCCAGCGCGGGCTGGTTCAACTGGCCCGGCAGCGGCTGGGCCAACATGCTGCCGGCCGACCGGCTCGACATGCTCGACCCGACCGCCGACGAGTGAGCACCACGTACCCGCGGCCACGGTTTCGACTCATGTGTCAAGTTAACGGACGGCTGTTGTCATCGATGTCAGAAGTTCCCGCCGCGCCGACTCGGCGTGCCAGCCGGCGAATGTCGCAGCACGGTCGGCGAACACGCCAGAGTCGAGCGTCTTTCCTCGCCACGTGAGCGATGGCCGGCGAGCGTGACACCATGCCGACGCCCTCGCGGTCTACGTGCGCAGGTTCGCCGAGGGCGGTGGCGTGAACGCTTCTCACGATGGATCGGCGGGGCCTTCCGGTGGGAATCCGAGGATCGCGCTGCCGTTGATGGTCATGCCACCATCGACGGTGACGAGCGAACCTGTTGCGAAACCGTTTTCGTCCGAGGCCAACCAGAGTGCGCTGTAGGCGATGTCATGCGGGGTCCCGAGCCGGGGAGTGAGATGACCACCGCCGACACCGACGCCCGTGTCGGCAGCGTGCGAGATGACGCGTCCGACGATGATGGTGTTGACCTTGATGTTGTATGGCGATCCTTCGACAGCGAGCACGCGGGTGATGGCGTTCATGCCACCCTTGGCCGCCGCGTAGGGAGCGAAGCCACCGATACCGACGATCGCGTGCCCGGACGAGATGTTGACGACGTTGCCTCCCCCGGCCTGCTTGAGGTGGGGCACCCCGTATTTCCACGGCCAGAAGACGTTGCCGGTCAGGGTGCCGCACAGGATGTGGTCCCACTCCGCGGTGGTGTACGCCGAGAGGGGCTTGACAGAAGTGCTGACGGCGTCGGTGGGTGCTGCGTTGTTGATCAGCGTGTCGAGCTTGCCGAAACGCTCGACGACCGCGTCGATGACGCCGCGCACGCTGTCTTCCTGGGTGACGTCGAGGCGGAAGAATTCGGCTTCGCCGCCCGCCTCTCGGATGCGCTGGACCACCTTCTCGCCTTTGGCCACCGTGCGACCCGTGACCGCGACCTTGGCCCCCTCGCGTGCGAACAACTCGGCGATTGTGCGCCCGATGCCTCTCGTCGACCCGGACACGTAGGCAACTTTGCCTTGCATGCGCATGTTTTCCCTCGATTCTTCTTGTGGCACCGTGACCCTCAATCCGCCGTCTCCGGGCCCGCCGCAACATCGGACGCCGCGCCCATTACGTCAGCCCCGGCCTCGCGAGCCGGGCGCAGCACGCGTAGCCGATGCCCATGGCGCCGCCGGTGACGACAGCAGCCTTTCCCGTCAGATCGAATGAACCCATCTCACGGCTCGAACCATAACCGACACCACGTTTCGGCTGTCTGTCCACTGCTGGATGGGCCGACCGGGCCCGCCACCTGTGGTTCGATGGCATCGGCCGACTCCACGACATCAAGCCCGAAGAACGAGACTCCGTACACCAACTCGTGCTGGTCGTCGAACTCGGCGACGAGCGAGGCGACGGCGCCGGCGAAGTGCCCTCACTCCTCCAGCGTCGCCATGCTCGCGCTATACGGGACCGCCCACGGTAGGCGCGCCCCGACCGTCTCGGACGGGATGAACACGCTCACTCCACCCGGCGACAGGTGCGGCAGCGCCGCTCGCGCCACGAGCGGATGGGCGATCTCGTTGGACGCGAACACAGGCCCACTCCTCGGCGCCGGGGTCCTTCGTCGATGCACGTGTGCAGCGCGCCAGACCGCTCGACATCATGGTCCACATCATGTACGTCACCCGCGCCGTGCTCCGGGGATGATCGAACGGGGAGCGGCCGGATCGTCACGATCATCTCGGCCACGCGCTGACTGGAAGATCCAGGAAGGACACGTGATCACCATGGCCGACCGACGGTACCAGTCCGACTCGAGTACCTGCCACCGCCGGACTTCGAAGCCACGACGATCATCGTCGGCAGCAGTAGTGCACAAGTGAAGCCGAGCCGGCCGGCACGCCACCAGGCCGTGGTCATCCGAATGCGACGGTAGTCGTCTCCTGACTTCCGGCCGAAGCCCAGTTGACGGCACCGTCAGGTGATGGATCTGTCGGGAGCCGCAGTGGTCGGCATCGGCCGCACCGCGTACACGCGCAAGTCCGGCCGCACCGGTCTGGCGATGGCTGCCGAGGCGGTTCGCGCCGCGCTCGACGACGCCGGGCCGGCGCCGGCCGACGTCGACGGGATGACCTGCTACTCCACCGGCGACCCCGCCAGCCCGTTGCGGGTCGCCTATGCGATCGGTCTCGACGAGATCGGATGGTCGGTCAACACGCTGGCCGGCGGCAACCAGGTCGCGGCCAACGCCGCGGCAGCGATCATCACCGGCCAGGCCGACGTCGTGGTGGTGTATCGCGTGCTCGACGCCAGCGTGCGCTAGGGCAAGGTCACCGGTGAGGTGAGAGTCGGTGGTCCGGAGCAGTTCGCCGCCCCGCACGGGTACATGGTGCCGCCGCAGTGGTTCGCGATGTGGGCGCAGCGGCACCAGTACGTCTACGGCTCGACATGCGAAGACCTCGGAGCGATCGCGATCAACAACCGATCACACGCGGTCAACAACCCTCGCGCCATCGCCCGTGATCCCATCTCGCTCGACGACGACCTCGCCGGACGTTGGGTTGTCGAGCCGTTCCGGGTCTTCGACTGCGCCTACGAGGTCGACCGCAGCGACCCTCGCCCGACGCGCCCTCAACGTCCAAGACGCCGAACACCGCCGGGCCATCGCCCTCGCCCGCCACGGGGTCCGCCCCGGCGACGCCGACCTGTACCGGCGCGCCGTCCACACCGCCGCAGACCAAGCAGCCCACCAGCTCCAAGCGCAACCCACCCCGCTGGCTCAGCACCTGGCTCGGACCGCGACCCGAGACACCCGCCGCGGCCTCGGTGTGGGACGACGCCACCACCCGCATCGCCCACCATCGACTTCTCAACAGCGTCACCGACAACGAACCCGGCCTCGGCCCGCGACCCGCCGACGCCGTCGAGAGCGGCCGCTGGCAGGGCCTGATGATCCGCCTCCTCGAAGACCGCCTCTGGCTCGCCGACCACCCCGCCCCGAGCATCTCCGCACTCATCATGCCCACCCCAACCGAAGTCGTCGACCGACGACAGGAGCTGCAGCAGCTCCTCGCCGCGGCGCCAGCAAACCAACGCCAGTTCATCGACCGCCTAGTCCACTCACGACTCGACCCCACCGAAATGCACCAATACCTCACAGCAGCAACCGCTGCCCAAGACGACCGCCGCACGTGGATCCTCACCAACTGGCCACACCTCGTCGAACTCGAACAGATCACCCAGCTCATCGCCGCCCAGCAGCCCCTCGCCCACTGGCCAAACGCTCAGCCCGACCAGGTTCGCGATGTCCTCGAACAACTCCGACAACTCGCCCCATCCCTCGACGCTCGCGAGGAACGCACCCTCGCCGAACTCGACCGCCCAGAAGCAGCCAACGATCCGATCCTCGAACTCGAAACCCGACGCTCCCACCTCCGCCAACTCGCAGCCCGTACAACGTCTCCGATCGAGCGCGAAGCGATCGAGACCGAGCTGGCCGACCTCAACGACCGGCTCCGCAGCGCACGCCGCGAACAAGTCGTCCAACAGACCTTTGACCGCTACCTACCCACCGCTATCGACGAAGCGCGCACCACCCGGATTGCCACCCTTGCCCACGACACTCTCACCGCCCAACCCACCTGGGTCGTCGACCACATCCGCCAGCTCCACGACAACCACCAGCTCAGCAGCCGTGACGTAGCCGAGCTCGCTACCCAGATCATCCAGGCGGCGGCACACCACGACCTCCACGGCCAACTACCCGCCATCTGGCCAGCGACACCGACACCGACCATGGAAGTTGCTCAGCCGAGCATCGAACTCGGGTAGCAATCCGTGACATGTGGCGCTCAGAGTTTCGTCATGACCCCAGGCGCGATGGCCGAATCCACCGAACCCTGCTTGACCCTCACCACCGAGCAACTGGCACAGCGCTGGGGATGTCACCCCGAAACCATCAAGCGAGCCGTGCGCAATGAAACCTGCCCGGTCAAGCCGATCCTTCCTTACGGCAAGTGGTTCTTTTCGAGAGCTGCCATCGAGCGAGCCGAGCTGGCAACCGCGCCGCCGACCCTACGTGAACAGCCCGTCCAACCTGTCCGCCGCGTCCTGATCCTGCTGCGGCATCCAGTGGGTGTAGCGATCAAGTGTCGTTGACGAACGCGAGTGGCCGAGGCGTTTGGACACGGTGGCGAGGGGCACGCCGTCAGAGAGCATGCTGGTCGCGACGAAGTGGCGGAGGTCATGCAGCCGCACGCTCCCCAAACCGACCGTCTTGCGAAGCCTTCCGAACGCCAATGTGACGTAGTCCGGCCTCCAGGGAGTCACGCCTCCGTCGTGGCTGAACAGCCAGCGCGGCGTGGGAAGTCCGTTCACGGCGGCGACAGCTTCTTGCTCCTGCCGGTAGGCCACGAGCAGTTGCACGATCGACGCTCCGAGACCGTTGCAACGGTGACCCTTGTGACCCGTCTTGCCCTCCGTGACGACCAGGCCGGAGGCAGGCGTATGCGACACCGACCGACGGATCACGACACGCCCCGTTCTCAGATCGAAGTCCTGCCACTGAAGAGCCAGCACCTCGCCTCGCCTCGCGCCCGTGTTGGAGGCGAGACTTAAGAACAATTCGAGCCCCTTCGGCGCGGCGGAGAGGAGCCGCTGCACCTCCGCGACCGTTGGAGGCGCGATTTGGTGAGACGGCAGAGTCGGTGGCTTGACGTCGCGCGCTGGATTTGTGGAGGCCCAACGGAACGGGATCGCCCGCTGACGGTACGACGCCCCGATCAACTCGTGAACACGGCGCACACGGTGAGCACTCCAACCCTGGCTCGTCAGCTCTCGATACAGGCCATCGAGAATGTACGGCGTCACGTCTCGCGCACTGCGCTCCAGGAACGGCGCGGGGAGGTTGCGGTGCACACGACGCAACTCCTCCAGGGTCGTCACCGCGTACCTGCCCCGTTCGATCTGATCCGTGAGCAACGCGCCGATCGTGATCTGTTCCTCGTCAGGCGTTGCGCCCATCTCCAAGCGGATGCGCGCCTCCTCGGCCACCGCCTCGCGTCGGGTGTCGTAGGCCTTGCCATTGCGTCTAGCGCCGGCCTGACGGACAACCGCCCGGTACTTGCCAGAGGGCAATTTCTGGATCGACACCGACCAAATCGTCTCACACGTCTCACGAACCGTCGACGTAATCAGTCGAAAAACTGAGCTCTGAACTGGTGGGCGATAGGGGTCTCGATCCCCTGACCTCCACGGTGTGAACGTGGCGCTCTTCCAACTGAGCTAAACGCCCTTACGGTGTCGCAAGGTTAGCAGTGATGACCATTTCAACCTCAGCGTGATATGTCTCGTTCAAATGTCGAATTGAACGCAGACGACGCCGAGGCCCTGTTGGTCTCGGTGCGGCTCGAGGCCTGCCGGACACAGTTCGTCGGCTCCGACGAGGCTCTCGACGACGCCGTCGTGATCGGTGTCGCAGTTGACCTCCGCGGCGTCGCCGTTGTCTTGGATCACCACACACGATCCCTTCTCGAGAACGTTGTCGGGCGGCCCTGGTTTCGATGGCTTGTACGTGAAGACGCCGAGCAGCACGATCCCGATTCCGACCACGGCAAGGCCCATCAGGAACCGCCACGGGAAGCTCGACTCGGGCACCGCTTCAGGCACCACTGTCGCACTCGTTGGCGAGTGGTCGACGGGCTGCGGCCGGACGTCGCCGTCGAGCGTGCGATCGTACGCCCGGCGTGATTCCGGGTCGCCCAACACTCGCCACGCCCCGTTGATCGCGGCCAGCGATTCGACAGAACCCGACGTGCTGGTGTCAGGGTGGTGGGCGCGAGCGAGGCGCCGAAACGCCGCCCGCACCTGCGCCGGCGACGCATCGCGGCTGATCCCGAGCACCTCGTAGTGGGTCACGGTTCGACCGCGCCACCAATACGCCAGTACTGGCCTTCGGCGCGATCGAGGAAGCCGTGGTCGACCAGTTGCCGGCGCAACGCCGCGGTGTCGGCGTATCGCTGCCCGAGGATGAGGTTGACCATCTTCTCGCTGTACTTCCGACCCGGCTCGAACGCTTGAGCCGCCCAGTCGAGGATCACCATCCGTTTGGCGGGCGCCACCGGGATTGACTGCAACCGGCCGTCGGCGACGAATGCACGCAGGATCTTGCGCGTCTCGTCGGGCGCGTCGTCGAACTCCGTCGAAGCCGGTCGCATGTTGGCCTGTCGAGCAGCCCGTTGAAAAGCCTCGCTGTCGAGTGACAGACCCTCAGCGCTCTGGCCGACCAGACCTGTGTCGACGAGTCGCCCCAACGCCTTTGCAACCTGCGTGGAGTTGAGTCCGGTTGCGGCAATGACTTCGTCGACTCGTCGCGCGCCCAGTTCGATTGCGGCAAAGACACGCCGACGATGAGCATCGGCCAGCAACCCGACGAGCGCGGTTGCGTCGAGCTCGCCCATGGTCAGTAGCCGAGGTCGGGATAGACCGCACCGTGCAGCGGTCGGTCATGCGAGAACAATCGAACGTTGGCCGTGATCCGCTCGGCGAGCAGCGGATCACCCATCTCCAACGTCGCCCCCACATGCGGTGTGATGATGCAGTTGGGCAGGGTCCACAGCGGATGACCATCGGGCAGCGGCTCGGGGTGCGTGACATCGAGTGCCGCCCCGCCGATCACCCCGTTCTGCAATGCCCACACCAGATCGTCGGTGACGATGTGCTTGCCGCGGGCTACGTTGACCAGCCAGGCGTGCTTCTCCATCATCTCCAGCTCGGTGAGCGAGATCATCTCTTCGGTCTCGGCGGTCAGCGGCAGCGCCAGCACCACGAGGTCGGCACCGGCCAGCGCGTCGACGTACCGTTCGGCAGCCAGCACCTCGTCGGCGCCGTCCATCTCCTCGATGCGGTTGCGGACCACGGTGGTGTGACAGTCGAACGGCTTGAGCATGCGCAGCAGCGCCTCGGTGATGCCACCGCCGCCGAGGATGGTGACGTTCCCACCGATCAGATTGCGACCCGATTCACCCAGCCACGTAGTCGAGCGGGCGTACGTGCCCAGCCCGCGCAGCCCGGCGATCGCCAGGCACAGGGCGAGTTCCGCTACGGGCTCGGCGTAGATGCCCTTGCCACACGTCCACGTGCGGTCGTTCTCGATCAGATGGACGAACGGTTCGATACCCGCGAACGGCAGCTGCACCCAGGTGATGTGGTCGTTCTCATCGAGCACGTCCTCGAGGCGATCGGCGTGGCGAGGTTCCAACCACACCAGCGCTTCGGCATCGGCCACGGGCACGACCTGTCCACCCCCGGCGACGATGGCGTCGTGCATCCACGCCGGGCCGGCGTCGGGACCCAGTGCGATTCGTGGAGGCCCGGCGCCACGGGATCTGCGCGACCGGGCCTGATTACTTGGGGGCATGGACAGCGAGGCTAGTCCGCAGCGTCAATTTCGGCAGCAACTCTTTCACCGCTTTCGACGGCTCCTTCGAGGTAACCGGTGTGGGTGGCAACATGCTCCCCCGCCAGCCAGACCCTGCCGTGGGGTCGGCGCAGAATCTCCCAGAAGGCGGTGACCTGGCCAGGGCGGTACACCGCATAGCTACCGCCGTAGCGCGGCGCGGCGGACCAGGCTCGTGAGAACCCGCCGATCGACGCGGCGGTGATGTCGTGGATGGCACGCATCTCCGACTCGATCAACGTCAGTCGATCGGTGACCGAGCGGTCGGCCAGCGAGCGGCCGCCGTCACCACCGGCGTATGACATCAATACGCCTGCCGCGCCTGGTTGATCGACGGTCGGTTCGTACACCCGCTGGGTCACACCCTCGGTCGTCGCGTAGCCGGCCGGCCACTGCCGGGCGGCGAACTGGATCGCTGTCTTGGTGACGGCGCCGTAGCCGAGCTCGTCGATCGCCCGTTGCAACGCCTCGGGCAGCGGCGGATCGAAGCGCACGCTCCGCAGTGGTACGAGGGAGCACGCCAGCACCACATGGTCGGCGCGGATCTGCCGACTCGAGGTCGCGACGGTCACTGACTCGGAGTTGTGCTGCACGGCGACCAACGACTCGTCGAGCGAGATCGCCTCGGCGACATCGGCCGCCATTCTGCGCACCAGGGTGTCGAGGCCGTCGGCGATGCGGTGTGCACGGATTGCCCCGTCGGCGTGGCTCGCCAGACCGAGGGCCCGCTGTTGGGCGACGAACAACAGCGACACCTCGCCAGGTTCGGCGGCGAACTCGCCCTGGCTGTCGCGATGATGGAAGAGCGCGGCAAGTTCATCGAGTTGTACCCGCCGGGCGGCGTCGGCCAGCGACAGCGCATCGAGCTCGGTTGCCACGGCACACCTTTGTGGATTCGCCGGATCGTCGACCGCCATGGCCGCGTCATGGACGATTGCCTCGAACGCCTCCAGTTGCCGGAACACCGAGTCGCCGAGATCGGCAGGGCTCTGCAACCGGCCGTCGCGGTGCAACCAGCGCCGGATCGTCGTCCACTGCTGGCCCTCGCCCTGGAGATGCATCCCGTGGCGATCGAGCAAGCCGCGCATGCGGTGATGGTGGGTGTCGATCCACTCGGCGCCGCTCTCGACGTACTGGCCGTCGATGAACGGCGATCGGACCGTGCGCGCCCGCCCACCGAGTCGCGAACCTGCCTCGATCAGGGTGACCTCATGTCCGTCGACCGACAGCTGCCGCGTCGCGGCGAGGCCAGCCAGGCCGGCACCAACCACAACGATCCGCATGTTGCGAGCGAAGTCAGCCCGCGCCGAGAGTCGCCGCGATCTGAGTCGACGACTCACCGGATTTCCTCAAGATCAGGCCGAGGAACGCCAGAATCGCCATGGTGATCACAAACAGCAGGACTGCCGCAACCGCGTAGAACGGCTTGGGAGCGCCCTTCGCAACGGCGCCAACCAGGACAACAGGGAAGGTGGAGGTGCCGGCGTCAGCGAGCAGGTTGGAGATGATCGTGTTGTCGAGGCACAGCGTGAACGACAGTAGACCGCCGGCGACGAGAGCGGAGGAGATCAGCGGCAAGGTGATCTGCCGGAACGCCCGACTCGGCGGCGCACCGAGGTCGCCCGCAGCCTCTTCGAGCGAGGCGTCCACACCGGCCAGCCTGGCCCGCACGATCAGCGTGACCACTGCGGACGCATAGAGCGACTGCCCCATCCACAACCGGATGTAGCCGTACTTGATCGGCCCGACGTTGTGCCGAAATGGCCCTCCGACGCGCTGGACCCACCCGACGAGAGCGATGGCGTCCATGATCTCCGGTGTCACCAGGATCAGGAAGATCGTTGCCATGAAGAACTTCGACCATCCACCTGGATGACGAGCCAGTGCCACGCCGGAGAGCCCACCCAGAACCACCGCGATGAAAGTTGCGCCAAGAGCGGCGATGGCCGAGTTGCGCACCGGGTCGCCGACATTGATGTCGCGGAAGATCTCGCGATACCAATCGGAACGCTTACCGGCGATGACGAACGCGCCGATGATCGTGACCGCCGGAAGCCACCGCGCGGCGAGCTTGGCGCCGTCGCTGCGGCCGCGTCGGGCCAACCAGGTCGCCACAGCACCGATTGCGATCACTAATCCGATCAGGAGGAGCGTGGACGCGAGGTTGTCGAACTTGAAGACACGCTGCCACCATTTGAGCGAGGTGTGGCCGGACCACAGGGTCAGCTGGTCGCCGCGGTTGAATGAGTGCAGGATGATGAGGGCGATCGGTAAGAACAGGAACACCAGCACCAACGTCGACCACGCGGTGAGGACGACACGGAACACGGCGCCGAACCAGTCTCTACCGCGCCGTTGACTGAGGGCGACGTTGCGTCGGTACAGCCTCGCCCGCGCCGCACGGGTCACGGGGGCAAACAGTTGAGCCACTCTGGGGACCACCCAAACGATCAATCCCGCGATGATCAGCACGACGAGCACCCCGAGGATCATCAGCACAGCCATCGCCGAACCGAGCGGCCAGTTCTGCGCCGCACCGAACTGCTCGGCGATCGTCTTGCCGATCATGTAGCCCTTGGCGCCACCCAACGTGACGGCGGTGACGTAATCACCGCACATCGGGATGAACGTCAGCAGCGTGCCGGCCACGATCCCGGGCCCGGCCAGCGGCAAGGTGACACCGACAAAGGTTGCGATTCGACCAGCACCGAGATCCTTGCTTGCCTCGCGCATCCCGTGTTCGATGCGATCGAAGGCGACGAAGAGCGGCAGGATCATGAAGCCGAGGTAGTTGTAGACGATCGCCAGCTGCACAGCCGTCTTCGTCTCCAGCAGGGCGATCGGATGGTTCATCAACCCCCAGTCCTGCAGCCATCGCGACAGGTTGCCGTTCGCCGCCAGCGGGATGCGCCACGCGACCGTGCGCACGAGGAAGCTGGTGAAGCTGGGGATGATGACAGCGGCCAGCACGGCGCCGCGCCACTTCTCGCGCACCTTGAAGGCGATGAAGTACGCCACAGGCAACCCGATCAGGAGACACAGCACCGTACCGATCAGGGCGATGCGCATCGACGACACGAACACATCGCGGTTCGTCTTCTCGAACAGCACGTCGTGGTAGTTGTGGAAGCTCAGGTTGCCGAGGTCGACCGGGACGCGCTTGGTGATGTCTTTGGCGCCGAACGAGAACAGCACGATGAAGGTGATCGGGGCGACGAAGAACAGCGCATACCAGGCCATCGAGGGGATGGCCAGCAAGAACTTCGGTGCTCGCCACCTCCTCTTCAGCGTCGGGGCAGCCGTTGTCGCCACGGCATCAGCCTCCGGCCTTGGCCATCACCTTGGTGAGGATGTCGACCCTGCGCTGATGGGCGTCGTTGATGACCTCGGTGTGCATCGTCTTCACCTGCGTGTCGTCGAAGAAGATGATCTCTGGATATTCGACTTCGGGTGCGAGCTGCTGGATGAGCTTGTCGATGTTCTTCATCCCGGTGTGGTATCCGTGGTATTCGAGGTCTTTGATCGAGATCTCCGGCGTCAGCAACCAGTTGATCCAGGCGTGGGCAGCTTCGGGGTTCGGTGAGCCGGCGACGACGGCATAGTTGTCCATCCACAGCTCGGTGTCCGGCGCGCCGAGGACCCACTTCCAGTTCTCGGGCTTGCCGCCACCGTTCTTGATGCGGAAGAACGCCTGCCGGGCGTCGCCGTTCCAGATCATCGCGAGCGTGTACGCACCTTCGGCCAGCTTCGTGCTCGGGTAGCTGTCGAAACCCTTGATGTGCTGGGCGAACTCGTCGACGAGGAACTTTTCGCAGGCGTCGAGATCCTCTTTCTTGTCGGTGTTCCAGTCGATGCCGTTGGCGAAGAAGTACATCCCGCAGACGTTGGCCGCCGTGCCGAGCACTGAGCAGTTGCCGCTGCCGTCGCCTTGACAGGCGGCGACGAAGTCGGCCCATGTCTTGATGTCGCCCTTGATCTTGGTCGTGTCATAGAACCAGCCGGTCGAGCCCCAGTCCTTGCAGACCGTGTAGTCGTTGGTCGGGTCCCAGGCCTGGCCGAGGTACAGCGGGTCCACGTTCGCAAGGTTGGGCAGCAGCGATTTGTCGAACTTCTGCAGCAGCTGCTTCTGGATCATCTGCGGGACGTACGGCCCGGTGGGCACGCAGATGTCGTAGCCGCTGGTACCGTTCGCTGCTGACAGCTTGGTGATCAAGTCGTCGTTGCTCTCGTAGGTGTCGACCCGCATCTGCACGCCGAGGTCGGTGTCGGCGAGTGAGCCGATGATGTCGGGGTCGTTGTAGTCGGCCCAGGTGAACATAGAGAGGGTTCCGCTGGCCTTGTTGACCACCTCGCTGTAACCGGCGACTCCGCCCTGCGACGCCGCCGGAGTCGCACCACCTGAGGACGCCGGCGGAGTGGTACCACTGGAGGCCGCGGCGGCTGTGGAGTTGCTCGTGGCGACGCTGTCATCGCCGCAGGCGGCGACAATGGCCAGGCCGGCGGCAGCTCCACCGAGTTGGAACAGCGAACGACGCGAGATCGCTCGTCGGAAGCTCTCGGGGGCGAGGATGCGGATTGGATCTGGTCGGGATGGCATGGGCGGATCTCCTTGGGTTGAACTAGTTGACGGCTTCGGCGGCGGGTTCGGCCATCACGAGGTCGGCCTGGCGTGCGGAGAAGACGTAGATGTCTTCGCTGCGCCAGGTCAGCCAAGCTTGATCGCCGGTTTCGAGGCGTGGCGCACCCGAACGCGGCGAAAGAACGAGCACGTCGCGCACGGCCGTACGGATCACGTACTGCAACGCGTCGCCGAAGTGGGCGACCGCACCGACCGTTCCGGCGAGCATGTTCGTGTCAATGAGAGGGTCGGAAGTGTGGATCGTGAACGTCTCGGGCCGCACGGCAACCAGAGCATCGTCACCGTCAGCGACCTGCTCTTCCGGCCGGCTCGCGACGAACACCGTGCCATCGTCGGCGACAACGCTGTTGCCGCGAGCAATGCCTCGCCAGAAGTTGTTGCGACCGATGAACCCGGCGACGAACGCCGACACCGGCCGTTCGTACACCGTCTCGGGATCGCCGAGTTGTTCGATGTGACCCTCGAGCATGATCGCGATGCGATCACTCATGCTCATCGCTTCTTCCTGGTCGTGCGTGACGAAGATGAAGGTGATGCCGAGCTCGCTCTGCAACAGCTTCAACTCGATCTGCATCTCTTCGCGCAACTTGCGGTCGAGGGCGCCGAGCGGTTCGTCGAGCAACAGGACACTCGGCCGATTGACCAGCGCCCGGGCCAAGGCAACGCGCTGTTGCTGACCGCCCGACATCTGCCGAGGCTTGCGGGCGGCGAGCTTGGTCATCTTGACCATGTCGAGAGCCTCGCTGACTCTGGTGGCGATCTCGGACTTGTGGACGCCTTTCTGACGCAGGCCGTAGGCGACGTTCTCGGCGACGGTCATGTGCGGGAACAGGGCATAGGCCTGGAACACGGTGTTGACGTCGCGCTTGTACGGCGGGATGCCCTGCACGTACTCGCCGCTGATGCGAATGAAGCCCTCGTCGGGTTGCTCGAAGCCGGCCAACATGCGCAGAGTCGTCGTCTTACCGCAGCCGGAAGGCCCGAGCAACGACAGGAACTCGCCTGGCTGAACATACAGGTTGAGTTGATCGACGGCGACCATGGTGCCAAACCGCTTGGTGACGTTGGTCAGTTCGACAGCGCCGCGCTCCGACCCGCCACCGATCGGTGGTGCGGAGATGTCAGTCACAAATGCTCCCCCATACTGTTCGACACACCATATTCGCTCAATGGTTCCCCACACCCACACCGTTGCACGCGGCACGCTAGCAGAGCAAGGAAAGCGTATGTTTCCAGTCCGCGCGCCACGGATTCCTTGCACAAGGCAGGCGTAGACGCCAGTATCCGTAGTCATGGACCGATCCGGTACGCAACTCGACGACATCGACCGGGCGATCATCGAACGGCTGCAAGCCGATGGTCGAACCCCCTACACACGACTGGGCGCAGCGGTCGGGTTGTCGGAGGCCGCAGTACGGCAACGGGTGCAGAGGATGACCGATGCGGGCGTGATGCAGGTGGTCGCAGTGACCAACCCGCTGTCACTCGGTCTACGACGGATGGCAATGATCGGTGTGCGCAGTGCCGGACCGACCGACGACCTCGCCAAGACTCTGCAAGCCATGGTCGATATCGACTATCTGGTCGTCACTGCCGGCTCATTCGACTTCATGTGCGAGGTGGTGGTCGAAGATGACGGTTCGCTGCTCGATCTGACCAACCGCATCCGTTCGGTGCCCGGTGTGATCTCGACCGAGACGTTCATCTATCTCGACCTCGTCAAGCAGACGTTCGCCTGGGGCGCGCACTAGCGCCGGAAACACTCGTTCATCAGCTATCCAGGTTGGCCATGACGTGCTTGATGCGGGTGTAGTCGTCGAGAGCGTATGCCGACAGGTCCTTGCCGTAGCCCGACTTCTTGAATCCGCCGTGAGGCATCTCGGCGACGAGCGGGATGTGGGTGTTGATCCACACGCAGCCGAAGTCAAGCCGCTTGGCCATGCGCATCGCCCGACCGAAATCCTTGGTCCACACACTCGACGCCAAGCCATACTCGACTCCGTTCGCCCAACGCACTGCCTCGTCCTCGTCGTCGAACTTCTGCACGGTGATGACCGGGCCGAAGATCTCGCGCTGGATCATCTCGTCGTTCTGGTGCAACCCGCTGATGACAGTTGGTTCGAAGAAGAAACCCTTGCCGCCCACCGCATTGCCACCCGCGGACACGGTGGCGTGAGCCGGGGCACGGCTGACCATGCCGCCGACATGTTCGAGTTGGTTGGGGTTGTTGACAGGGCCGAACAGCACGTCTTCGTTGTCGGGCATACCGGTCTGAGTGCCGTTGGCCTGCTCGGCCAGGGCCGCGACGAAGTCGTCGTAGACCCGGGGACCGGCGAGCACGCGCGTCGCCGCGGTGCAATCCTGGCCGGCGTTGAAGTATCCGGCGATCGCGATCCCCTCTGCCGCGGCGGCGACATCGGCATCGTCGAACACCACCACCGGTGCCTTGCCACCGAGTTCGAGGTGACAGCGCTTCAGGCTTTGAGAGGCCGCCGCGGCGACCTCTTGTCCGGCGCGCACCGAACCGGTGACGCTGACCATGCCGGGAATGTCGTGCACCACCATCGCCCGCCCGGTGTCGCGATCCCCGCAGACCACGTTGAACACTCCAGCGGGGAAGAACTCGGCGGCGATCTCGGCGAGCAACGTCGTGCTGGCCGGGGTCGTGTCGCTCGGCTTCAACACGACCGTGTTGCCTGCGGCCAGCGCGGGCGCGAACTTCCACACGGCCATCATCATCGGATAGTTCCACGGCGCGACCTGAGCACACACCCCGATCGATTCGCGGCGAATGAACGACGTCATGTTGCGCATGTACTCGCCGGCGCTCTTGCCCTCGAGATGGCGGGCAGCCGTGGCGAAGAAGCGGATCTGGTCGACCATCGGCGGGATCTCTTCGCTGCGGGTGAGATGGATCGGCTTCCCGCAGTTCTCGACCTCGAGGGCGATCAAGTCCTCGGCTCGGGCCTCGACGGCATCTGCGAGGCGGAACAGGGCGAGCGATCGCTCGCTGGGCGTGGTGTCGCGCCATGTCTCGTGGGCCGATGCCGCGGCCTTCATCGCATTGTCGATGTCGGCCTCGCCCGACAGCGCCGCCGTTGCGTACTGCTCGCCGGTGGCCGGGTTGATCACTGCCGTGGTGCGACCATCGACTGCGTCGACGTGTTGACCATTGATGAAGTTGCGGAACGCCTTCATTCGTCTCTATCCCCCTGAGTCTGGCCCTTGGGTCTGGCCCTTGGACGCGTCCGCCTCGTTGCGAACGGGTGACGATCTTGACCTATCCGATTACCGGACGCAACACGAACTTGCTCTCGGTTCGGGCCACGCCGCCTTCGGCCTTCAACCAACGAATGAACGCGTCGAGTCCTTCGGCACCCACACAATCGACGATGACCGTGTAGTCGGCGGGCCCGGTGACGTACAGCGCCAGTTCGACCTCGTCGCGTTCGGCGAGGCGAGCCTCGAACACGGCCGGATCGGCGCCGGCCGGCAGGCTGACGTCGATCACGGCACGCACATCGCGGCCGAGCGAGCCGGGATCGATGTTGGCGCGATAGCCGCGAATGACACCGGCTGTCTCCAACCGGCGGACCCGATCGGCGACCGAGCTCGACGCCATGTGTACCGTGTCGGCCAACTCGCGCCAACTGATTCGACCGTGATGTTGCAGGATTTCGACGATTCGACGGTCAAGTGAGTCAACTGCCATGTTTTCATTGGCCATACACCCATCTTGCCGCATGATTGGGCGTTGATCAACGGTGCCCCTGGGCGCAAGATCCAAGCATGACCTCACCCGTTATTCGAACCATCGGCGTGCCCAGGGAGATCAAGAACAACGAGTACCGGGTGGCGATGACACCCGATGGTGTCCGCGAGTTCGAACGATTGGGGATCAAGGTCTTTGTCGAGACCGGGGCGGGCGTTGGTGCCAGCTTCAGCGATGCCGACTACCGCGCCGCGGGCGCCGACATCGTGCCCACTGCGGCTGACGCATGGGCACAGCAGATGGTCGTCAAGGTCAAAGAGCCCAAGGCCGAGGAGTTCAGCTTCCTTCGCGCCGACCTCACCCTGTTCACCTACCTGCACCTCGCGGCATATCCCGTCGTCGCCGAGGCGTTGCTCGAGTCGCGGTGCACTTCCCTCGCCTACGAGACCGTGCAACTCGACACCGGTGCCCTTCCGCTGCTGGCTCCGATGAGCGAAGTCGCCGGCCGACTTGCACCGCAGATGGGTGCGCACTACCTCGAGCGTCACAACGGAGGCCGCGGCGTGCTGATGGGCGGTGCGCCCGGGGTGCAGCCGGCGAAGGTGGTCGTGCTCGGCGCCGGAAACGTCGGCTGGAACTCTGCCTGGATCGCCGCTGGCATGGAGGCCGAGGTCGTTCTGTTCGACAAGAACCTCGACCGCCTGCGCTGGGTCGACCAGATCAACAAGGGCCGCATCGTCACGATGGCGTCGAACCGCGGCGCCCTCGAGCGCAACATCGCCGATGCCGACCTGGTGATCGGTGCCGTACTGGTCGCCGGCGGGCGGGCCCCCGTCGTCGTCACCGAAGACATGGTGCGCACGATGAAGCCGGGTGCGGTCATCGTCGACGTGGCGATCGATCAGGGCGGGTGCATCGAGACCATCCACGAGACCACACACAACGAACCTGTTTACGAGCTGCACGGCGTCTTGCACTATGCGGTCGGCAACATGCCCGGCGCCGTACCGCACACCAGCACCTACGCGCTGACGAATGCAACACTTCCGTATCAACTTGAGGTCGCGATCCATGGGGCCGCAGGCGGCTGCCGACGCGACCCAGCACTGTCGCACGGTTTGAACACCTTCGCAGGTCAGGTGACCAACGCCCCTGTTGCCGAGTTCCTCGGGACGTCGTTCATCGAACCGCTCGCTGCGTTGAACTGATCCGTACAGCCCTAGCGTCTCCTCATGGCAACGCTTGCGTTCAGAACTCGATCTACCGCAGATCACCCTCGCCGACGGCAACTACGACCAGCGTCACGCGTTGCGGCTGTCGCTCGGCGACGATCAGTGGCTCGTTCGCAACGTGTTCGGGTACGCCGTGCTGCGCTACGACGATGCCACCGCGGTTCTACGCGACAAGCGCTGGCACAGCGCGACCAGCAAGATCCCTGAGCTGATGGGCATCACCAACCCGGCGTTCCTCGAACGCCAGCAGGTCAGCATCTTGTCGGCCGAGGGTGACGTGCATCAACGATTGCGCCGACTCGTCGCCCCCGCCTTCTCGCCTCGCGCCGCTGATCGCCTGCGCCCGTTCATGCGCGAAGTCATCAACGGGCTGGTCGACAACGTTGCCGACTCCGGTCGCGCCGACTTCACCACCGACATCTGCGAGCCGTATCCGATCCCGATCATCTGCGAGCTGCTGGGCGCGCCGAAGCAGGATTGGCAGTTGTTCAGCCGGTGGGCCAGCGACATCCTCGAGATCTTCTCGATCGATGTCGTCGACAAGCTCGACGTGATCATGAGAGCGCAAGAAGAGCTCGGCGAGTACAGCCGCGGCACTGATCGCCGAACGGCGCGACAAGCCTGCCAACGACTTGTTGACGGATCTGATCGCCGCCGAAGAAGCCGGCGACAAGCTGAGCAACGACGAACTGGTGATGATGGTCAACGCCGTGATCGTCGGCGGCACCGACACGACCCGCAACCAACTCGGTTGTGCTGTCGCCTTGTTCGCCGATCATCCGGATCAATGGGCGTTGCTGGCCGAACAGCCCGAGCTCGCGCCTCGTGCCGTCGAGGAAGCCATGCGCTACTTCGGCGCAGTGCGTGGCACGGCGAGGTTCGCCAGCTGCGACATCGAGTACCGCGACGTCGTGTTTCCGGCGGGCACGTTCATCTCTGTCGGATTGGCCGAGGCCAACCGCGACGCGGCAGTGTTCAGCCGGCCCGAGGCCTTCGACATCACGGCGGTCGCGTCGAGCCAACCGCAGCTGACGTTCGGCTCGGGCATCCACTACTGCCTGGGCGCTGCCCTGGCGCGCGCCGAACTACAAGAGGCGCTACCGCTGCTTGCTCAGCGAATGCCGAAGCTCACCGTCGACGGCGCCATCACCTGGAAGCCCGAGGGTGTCGGCATCTTCGGTCCCGAGCACATGCCCATCACCTTTGTTGCTGGTCAGTAGGCGTCGCTGGTCAGTAGGCGCCGCCGGTCACTAGGCACCGAGCATGCCGTAGGCGTGCGTCGGGCGGAGACGCACGACAACACGCCTGTCGGCGACCATCGCTCGGCGATAGTCATCCCAATCGGGATGCTCACCGGCGATCGTGCGATACAACTCGACGAGCTCGTCGACGCCGGCATCGTCGGGCTTCGTTGCGATCGCCGACAGGTCGGCGTCACCCTCGATGACCACGTAGCCCCAGAAGTCCTCGCGGGTGACGTACAACGACGCATGCGGGTTGCGCACGAGGTTGGCGTACTTTGCTCGGTCGGCAGTGATCGAGATCTTGATCACCCCGTCGACCACTGCGTGGGAGATGTTCGACAACTGGGGGCGACCGTCGCGCTTCTGGGTGACGAGCACACCATTGCGGCGGGCCGCGGCAAAGCTCAGTGCTTCAGAGAGTTCCATGACGGCGACAACGCTTCGACGAGCGCCCCTGTTCCCAACTTTGTCGCTCCCCACATGCTGAGCGTGTCGAGAGCGACAAAGTTGGGATGGGCCGGGCATCGGGGCGTACCCTTTGGTGAATCGGGTCACACGGATGACGGCAACAACCCCCACACCATTGCCACAACATCGCCATCGCCCCGGCAGCGCCAGGGCGGCACTGTCCTACCCCGATTTCCGCACGATGTGGATCGGCTCGTTCGCCTCAAACATCGGCACGTGGATGCAGAACGTCGTCCTGCCCGCCTACATCTACCAGCGCACCGGAAAAGCATCGTTGGTGGCCCTGTTGGTCTTCGCCCAGTTGGGCCCGCTGCTGATCCTGGCCATCCCCGGCGGCGTGATCGCCGACCGCTTCGACCGCCGCAAGTGGCTGATGTCGATGCAGGGCGTTCAGCTCGTGTTCTCGGCGGCGCTCGCCCCGCTGGTCGCCAACGACGCCGCGATCTGGGCGCTGTTCTTGGTGCAGATGGGCGTCGGCATCGGCAACGCCTTGAACCAGCCGGCATGGGCGGCGATGCTGCCGACCCTCGTCGACCGGCAGGACCTGCCAGGCGCGATTGCACTCAATTCGACGAACATCAACGCGTCACGTGTCATCGGCCCGATCATCGTCGCCGGACTCAGCGTGATGGGTGTCACGACCTCGCAGTTCTTCCTCATCAACGCCGTCACGTATCTGTTCGTGATCGCCGCGTTGGCGTCGGTGCACTTGCCTACACCGACAGCCGTGCCGCACGAGACCGGCCGACGGCTCTTCACCTCTGGGATCAGACTCGTCAGGGCGAGCCCCGTGTCAACTCGCATCCTCCTCACGCTCACCACGTTCTCGCTGCTGTCGTTGCCGTACGTCGGGCTGTTCCCTGCCATTGCCCGGCTCAACTTCGGCATCGTCGAACGGTCACCGCAGTACAACTGGCTGTACGCGACCTGGGGGCTTGGTGCGTGTCTGGGAGGTCTTTCCGTCGGAACGGTGTTCGTCGGCTGGGACAAGCGCCGGCTGATCCGATTGGGGTTCGCCCTGTTCGCGGTGTCGATGACCGGGTTCGCGCTGGCCCGCGAACCGATCGGCGCGTTCATCACCGGATTCTTCCTGGGCGTTGCTTACTTCTGCACGACCACATCGATGCTGACAGTGCTCCAGAGCCGGCTGCACGACTACGAGCGGGGCCGGGTGATGAGCCTGTGGTTCATGGCCTTCGGTGGCACCGTGACGATCGGTCTGTTGATCTTCGGTCCTGTTGTCGACGCGATCGGCGCCCGCTGGGTGTTGCTCGGCGGCGCGCTGTGGGCGGCCTTCTTGTGGTGGTGGTGCGACATCGCCAAGATCGACGAGTCAACCGGCTATCAAGAGGGCAGCGAGCTTCTCGAGCCCGGCCACGCGGCTTCCTTTGACGAGTACGGCGTCGTCGCCGGAGACTGACCCGAGAGTTGCTGCCGGGTCGGCGGACGAGGCGACGCCGTACAGGTCGGTTCCGACGGCAATGACCTCGACGCCGCGATCGGCTGCGTAGGAGGCGATTGCCCGATGCTCAGTTGCAGCATCGCTGATCTCCGCCATCACACCCAGGATCGCCACTCGGCGAATAGCCGGCAGATCGACCAGCGCGTCGATCGCGGCGCGCATCGAGGTCGGGTTGGCGTTGTACGCGTCGTTCAAGATCAGCGCGCCCGATGGCGTGCGATCGATCTGCATGCGCATCGCCGTCAGCGTCACCTTTTCGAGCGCGGCGGCGCCGGCAGCGAGTTCTCCACCGACAGCCCCGACACAAGCCAGCGCCGCCGCGGCGTTGACCGCCATGTGCCGACCGCTGATCGCCAGCCGAACGTCTGTCCGCCCCCACGGTGTATTGGCAACGAACGATGGGCGCGCCAGGTCGTCGAGCACGAGGTCGCTGACGCGCACGTCGGCATCGAGCGCCTCGCCGAACAGCAGACATCTCGCCATTGTCACTCGTTTCATGGCGCGCACCCGAGGGTCATCCGCGTTGAGGATCGCTGTGCCGTCGGCGGGCAACGCGGCGATCAACTCGGACTTGGCCAGCGCAACACCGTCGATGCCCGAGACCCGGTCGCTATGCGCCTCGGCCACACGGGTGACGACGCCGATGTGGGGTGAGGCGATGTGGCACAACCGCTCGATCTCACCAAAGCCGCGCATCCCCATCTCGAGCACCATCACCTCGGCGTCGTCAGGAGTGTTGAGGATCGTCGTCGGCAGGCCTTGCTCGTTGTTGAAGCTTCGTTCGTTCGCCGCGGTGCGGCGGCTGGCAGCCAATGCCGCCCATGCCATGTCCTTCGTGCTCGTCTTGCCGACAGAGCCGGTGATGCCGATGACGATGCCACCGAACTGGCGTCGTCGATGCGTTGCCAGATCCATCAGCGCCTGCAACGTGTCGGCGACTTCGATGGCGGATCCGTGGGTCGCCGGTCGCGCCGTGAGGTACGCGGCGGCGCCGGCGGCGAGTGCGGCGTCGATGAAATCGTGCCCATCGCGTTCGGCGATCAGCGGCACGAAGAGTTGACCGGGGCGCAGCGCGCGCGTATCGAAGCAGGTTCCGTCGATGCCGACATCGGGACCCACCAACCGGCCACCGGTCGCTCCGGCCACATCGTTTGCCCTGAATCGCATCGTCGCACACGGTACCGTCGGGGCGACATGGCGACAGGTGACCGGATCAGGTTGGTGGTCTTGTTCGGCGGGCAATCCGCGGAGCACGACGTGAGCTGCACGACAGCGGCCCACGTCCTGCGCGCTGCCGATCCGTCGAAGTACGACATCACCCCGGTCGGCATTTCCCGTGATGGCACCTGGGCGATCGCCGAGGGTGCTCGTGCCGCGCTGGCCTCGGGTCCGACGGCCCTGCCCGGCAGGCTCGATCCGACAGGCTCGGTGATCGCGCCTGCAGACGTGATCGTCGGTACGACGCACACCGTCGTCGTTCCGTTGCTGCACGGGCCGATGGGCGAGGACGGAACGGTGCAAGGCCTGTTGGAGCTGGCCAACGTACCCTACGTAGGGTCTGGGGTGCTCGGGTCGGCACTCGCCATGGACAAGGCAATGGCCAAACAGGTCCTGTCGGCCAATGGCATCGCCCAGGCCCGTTACCAGGCGTTTCGAGCCAACGAGATCACCCCCGGCCTTCCGACGACGCTGACTGCCGAGCTCGGCCTTCCGCTGTTCGTCAAGCCGGCGAACATGGGCTCCTCGGTCGGCGTGTCGAAAGCAAAGACCGTTGAGGCGGTGCGCGACGCAATCGACGCGGCGCTGACCTACGACGAGTGGGTGGTCGTCGAAGAGGCGATCGTCGGGCGCGAGATCGAGGTGGCCGTGCTCGGCAACCTCCAACCGCGGGCCAGCGTTCCGGGCGAGATCGTGCCGGGTGCCGAGTTCTACGATTACGCCGACAAGTACCTCGACGACGGTTCGCAGACCGTGGTGCCCGCTCCGCTGACTGCGCAACAGATCGAGACCGTGCAGGCCATGGCGTTGCAAGTGTTCGCTGTGCTGCGGTGCGAAGGTCTGGCGCGCGTCGACTTCTTCTTCGAAGAGGGTGGGCGCGGCTTCCTGTGCAACGAGGTCAACACCATGCCCGGCTTCACCCCGATCTCGATGTACCCGAAGCTGTGGATCGCCAGCGGGCTGTCGTACTCCGAGTTGATCGACGAGCTGGTTCGATTGGCGATCGAGCGCCACGGCCGGCAGCGCCGCAACACCAGTCACTGAGCAGCGGTCGTGAGACGCCCGACGGCATCTTGGGAGACGGGCTTTGGCAGTGATCCGCGTTGATCAGGGCGCAAGTGCGGCGCGTAGGAACGCCAGCAGCTCGCTGCGCAGCCGTCGCAGGCCGGCAGTCGACGGTTGCCAGCCGACCACGCGAAGCGCTTCGGGCTCGGTGGCGATGCCGGTGACCGTGGCATAGCACAGCGATGCGACCAGGCGCGGATCGGCTCGTCGCAGCCGCCCTGCATTCATCTCGTGTTGCAGATAGGCCACAGCGCGATCGACCAAAGGGGTCAGATCGGCTGTCAGCCGATCGCCGGCAGCCGAAGGGAGACGGCTGACTTCGCGCACCAGTCCCAACAGCGCAGGCCTGCGCACCGCCGAGCGGAACACGGCACGAATGACCGCTTCGATGCGATCGAGCGGATCGTCGGTGGTGGCGCGGACCGCGGCGTCGATCACCACCGAGAGCTCGTGGGCGGCGGCGACAAGAACGGCCTGGACCAGATCATCCTTACTGGGGAACCAATACAGCAGTGTCTGCTTGGCGACGCCGACCTCGGCGGCAATCACGTCGAGTGACACCGCATCGACCCCGCGCGTGCCGAAGAGATCGGTCGCCGCGTCGAGGATGCGGTCACGGGTCGAGGCCACTGCTATCGGTCCTGTGTCCCAAGCAGTTCGTGTCGAACTCCGCACCGCTGATAGGTCGCGATCGCCCGCTGGTCCAAGGTCACCAGAACCGCACCATGGCTGGCTGCCGTGAGTGCGATGACCGCGTCATAGGTGGCACCTCCGGATATCCCGAGTTCAGCAAGTCGAGCCGGAAGGAGTCGCGTCGAGGCCACGTCGAGCAGCAGTGGGTCGCCGAACATCTTCTGCTGGAGGAATTGGGCTACGAGAGATGGGCCGGCGCGATGTGGCTCGGGCAATCGGGTGAGAACCGAATAGCTTTCCGCAAGCGCATGACCGATCGGTTGCACTCGCCGCTTGCACGCGATACGAGCCAACTCGTGAGCCTCGTGCCACTCGGCGAAGGCCGCAACCAAGACACTGCTGTCGAGCGCTCGAATCATCAGCGACGCATCGACTCGAGCACTTGGCGCACTGTGTCGGCGGTCAGCGTCGGCACCTCGCCGTCAGGGACACACACGAGCATGCCGTCGCGTTCCTCGATTCGCTTCGTCACTGGAGCGGGACTGATCACCAGCCGTCCGTCTTCTTCGCGAACCTCGACCTCGCCGCCATCGGGGAGCCCGATCAAGGCTCTCAATGGCTTCGGGATCACCAGACGACCTGCCTTGTCAATGGTAGACGACATGCCATCACATTACCAACCCAGCCGTCTCTCTACCAAATGGTAGACGAATGTGCTAGACAGTTCGCCGAATGATCCGCCAGAACCTTGCCAACAAACGCATCGCCATCACCGGCAGCACTGGTTTCGTCGGTACGGCGCTGGTCGAGCGGTTGCTGCGCGCGGTCCCCGAGTGCGAGCTGGTGCTGTTGGTGCGTCCGAGCAAGCGACACGACGTCACCGAACGGGTAAGGCGGGAGATCTTCAAGAACGACGCCTTCGATCGTTTGCGTGGCGAGTTGGCCAGCACAGCCGAACCGTTCGATGCCATGGTGGCCCGGCGCGTCGTGGCGATCGGTGGCGATGTGAGCAGTGACGGTCTCGGTCTCAGCGAGGCCGACCGGGCCACCTTCACCGGTTGCGACATCGTCATCCACTCGGCTGCGGCCGTCGCCTTCGACTCACCGCTCGACTCGGCCGTCGAGATCAACCTCCTCGGGCCCACCCGCATCGCCGACACGTTGAACGCCGCTGGAGTGGCGCCTCACCTGGTCGCCGTCAGCACGTGCTATGTCGCCGGCAACCGGCGCGGCAACGCGCCCGAGGAGCTCGTCAGCGACGGTCCGTTCGACCTCGGTCTGAACTGGCGCAAAGAAGTGGCCGCGGCGCGACGCCTACGCAGCGACACCGAAGCGATCAGCCGGCAGCCCGACAACCTCACCCGTTTCCGCAAGGAAGCACACAAGGAGCTCGGCGCCGCAGGCGCACCGGCCCTGGCAGCCAAGACCGAGAGCGTACGCGAGGACTGGCTCAAGGCCCAGCTGGTCGAGGCCGGTAGGGCGCGGGCCGGCAGCGTCGGGTGGCCCGACGCCTACGCGTACACGAAGGCGCTCGGCGAACAGGCGCTGACCGAGGTCAAGGGCAATGTGCCGGTGTCGATCGTGCGCCCGTCGATCATCGAGTCGGCCCTCGCCGAGCCCTTCCCGGGTTGGATCCGTGGTTTTCGTATGGCCGAGCCGGTGATCCTCAGTTACGCCCGGGGATTGCTCAAGGAGTTCCCCGGCGTGCCCGAAGGCACCGTCGATGTCATCCCGGTCGACATCGTCGTGGCCGCGATCATCGCCGTCGCTGCCCTTGGCCCCGTCGATGCACCGAAGATCACCCACGTCGCCAGCGGTGGAATCAATCCGCTGCGCTACAAGACGCTGGTCGACAACGTGCGGTCATGGTTCACCGAGCACCCGCTGTACGACGCCGAGGGTCAACCGATCCTGGTGCCGGAGTGGCAGTTCCCGGCCCGCGGCCGTGTCAAGAAGCAGCTGCAGCGGGCCAAGATGGTGGCTGAGAAGACAGAGCGGGTGCTGCAGTCCCTCCCACTGCGCGGCAAGCAGGCGACGTGGGCGGCCAAGCTCGACGAGTCCAAGACCGAGATCGACCGCGCCTTCCAATATGTGCAGCTCTACGGCCTGTACACCGAGTGTGAGGCCATCTACCAGGTCGACCACCTGATGAGCATCCACGACGGACTCGACGCGACCGACCGTGCCGAGTTCAACATCGATCCGCGCACGGTCGACTGGCCGACGTACGTCAGCACCATCCATCTGCCGTCGATCGTCCATCACTCGCGGGCCAAGACCAAGCCGGGGAAGAGCCGAAACGACCGTACCGATCGCCTGCGACGCAGTGTGCTGTCGGCCGAGCGACACGTGGCCGCCTTCGATCTGGAGAACACCCTGATCGCCAGCAACGTGGTCGAGAGCTACTCGTGGTTGGCAACCCGGCGGCTCAACACACCCGAGCGGGTGCGCTACGTGTTGCGCACGCTCGCCGAGGCACCCGGCCTGAGCGCCCTGGATCGCAAGGACCGCGGCGACTTCCTACGGTTCTTCTACCGACGTTACGAGGATGCCCCGGTCAGTCAGATCGACGAGGATTCGAGAGAGCTGTTGACCAATCTGATCCTCACCAAGAGCTTCCCGCGTGGCATGCGACGAGTGCGCGAGCACAGAGCACTCGGTCATCGCACCATCTTGATCACCGGCGCGCTCGATTTCGCCGTGGAAGGGCTGCGGCCCTTGTTCGACGAGATCATCGCCGCTCAGATGACGGTCAAGTCCGACGGGACCTACAGCGGGCACCTGTCTCAAGTGCCGCCGACCGGCGAGACACGGGCCCAGATCCTGGCCGACTACTGCGCGGCCGAAGGATTGAAGCTCGAGCAGTCGATCGCCTACGCCGACTCGACCAGCGACCTACCGATGCTCGAAGCCGTCGGCTTTCCCGTGGCCGTCAACCCCGAGACCAGGCTGGCGGCGATCGCCCGCAAGCGTGGCTGGCTGGTCGAGCACTGGTCGAAAGCAGCAGGAGGCCCGCGACCTCTGCTGCCGATCGGACCGCTCCTCAACGAACGCGAACGCGGGCGGAAGTTCGTATGAGCCGGTTGATCTTCGAGCGCAAGCCGGTGAAGTTCGCCGCGGCCAGATTGGCAGGAACCCTGTCACCGGGGCGCGGTGCGGCGGTCGGGCCATTGCGGATCGAATCGAACGAGCCCTTACCCCTTCCAGGCCCCGACTGGGTGCGACTGACCCCTCGACTGTCGGGCATCTGCGGATCCGATCTGGCGATGATCGATGGCACCGCATCGGCGTACTTCGATCCAGTTGTCAGTTACCCCTTCGTCCCCGGCCACGAGGTCGTCGCCACAACCGAACGCGGGCGACGAGTCGCCCTGGTTCCGGTGCTGTCGTGCGTGACACGCGGCATCAACCCGGTCTGCGAGCAGTGCGCAGCGCGGCGCACAAACCTGTGCGAGCGAGTCGCGTTCGGACATCTCGAACCCGGGTTGCAGAGCGGCTTCTGCACCGACACCGGCGGAGGCTGGAGCACGTGGATGGTCGCCCACACCAGTCAGTTGGTCGAAGTGCCCGACGACCTCAGCGACGAGGCCGCGGTCATGATCGAACCAACTGCGTGCGCCGCCCATGCCGCACTGCGCTACCAGGGCCACGAGACGGTGATCATCGGGGCGGGCACCGTTGGACTGCTCACGTTGGCGGCGATCGCGGCGACCCGCGACAAGGACCGCACTGGCCCATTGATCGTTACGGCCCGGTACGCCGAGCAACGCCGGCTGGCCAAGGAGCTCGGCGCCGACATCGTGTGTGAGCCCGACGAGCTACCTCGTTGGGTCCGCTCGGCGACGAAGTCGATGGTGGTCGGCGACCAGTTGACCTCCGGTTTCCGTCACGTCGTCGATTGCGTCGGGTCGAGCGAATCGCTGAAGCAAGCGCTTCGTGTCGCCGCACCCGGCGGCGAGGTGTTGCTTGTCGGAATGCCCGGCAACGTCTCGCTCGAACTGACCTCGCTGTGGCACCGCGAGGTCGCGATCCGCGGCTGCTATGCGTACACCCGCAACGATTTCGTGGCGGCCATCGACGTCGTCCGCCGCTTCGACCTCGGCCGGCTGGTGTCGGCCACCTATCACCTCGACGACTACAAGGATGCGATCGCTCACGCCGCCTCGGCCGGCCGCCGTGGCGCAGTGAAGATCGCCTTCGACATGAGAGAGAGCTGAACCATGCCTCGCCCCGGATTCGTCCTCGAAGTGGACCGCTCCACCCCTCCGATCATGTTCTGGCGCGGCGAGAACTTCAGCCTGGAAAAGCTGCCGGCAGGGCGCAGTCGCGTGATCTACCCGCCCGAGCCCCTCGACCCGATCGAGAACATCGACGGCGCGATCCGCGATGCCCTGCTGAACCCTCACGACCAGGATCCACTGCCGGCACAGCTGTTCGCCGGCATGAAGCTGACCATCGCCTTCGACGACGTCAGCTTGCCGCTGCCGAAGATGCGCACGCCCGACGTTCGCCAGCGGGTGATCGAGGCGGTCCTCGACCTGGCCGCCGAGGCCGGCGTCGACGACGTGCACATCATTGCCGCCCTCGGCCTGCACCGGCGGATGCACGAGTACGAGTTGCGTCACGCCCTCGGCGACCGGATCTACGACGCCTTCCATCCACGAGGGACGTTGTACCAGCACGACGCCGAGGATTTCGACAACCTCACCGTGATCGGCACGACTCCCGAGGGCGAGGTGTTGGAGATCTCCAAGCGGGCCGCGGACAGCGATCTCATCGTCTACGTGAACATCAACTCGGTGGCGATGGACGGCGGATGGAAGAGCATCACCACCGGGTTGGCCAGCTACCGCAGCCTCAGCTTCCATCACAACCCCGAGACCTTGCAGAACACGCGCAGCCTGATGGACCGCCACAAGAGTGAGCTGCACAAGAGCGTGTGGCGGCTCGGTTCGGTGATGCGCGATCACGGTCCGAAGGTGTTCCAGATCGAGTCGACATTGAACACCGACATGTTCCCGTCACCGTTCGACTTCCTCTTCAAGCGCGAGTGGGAGTGGAAGGCGAAGGATCGGGCCACCTTTCTGGCCACGACCAAGTCGCTCAACCGCACGCCGAGCCGCCTCGCCCGCAAGATCTTCCACGCCATCGAAGGCCCGCATCAGATGACCAGCGTGCAGGCCGGCGACACCGAGGCAGTGCACAAGATCACGCTCGAGTGGATCCACAAGCAGCAGTTGGTCGAGGTGCACGGGCAGACCGACATCCTGACCCTCGGCATCCCCTACGTGTGCCCGTACAACCCCGACGGGATCATGAACCCGGTGCTGGTGATGTGCATGGGCCTGGGCTACCTGTTCAACATGTACCGCAACAAGCCCTTGGTACGCGAGGGCGGTGTGATCATCATGACCCATCCCACCTATCGCGAGTTCCACCCGGTGCACCACCCGAGCTACATCGACTTCTTCGAGCAGGTACTTGCCGACACGACCGACCCGGCGACCATGTCGCGCAAGTGGGAGAAGCAGTACGCAGAGGACGAGTGGTATCGCCATCTGTACCGCACCGGCAACGCCTATCACGGCGTGCACCCGTTCTATGCCTGGTACTGGGGGGCACACGGATTGCAGCACGCCGGCAAGGTGATCATCGTCGGCGGCGATCCGCCGACCGTTCGCCGCCTCGGCTTCACCCCGGCCTCGACGATGGACGACGCTTTCGAGATCGCCAGCGACGTCGTCGGCCGCACCCCGACGATCAGCCACCTTCATGTTCCGGGGCTCCTGGTGGCCGACGTTCAATGAGCGAGGGGCAATGAGCAAGCGCACCGTGCCGTATTCGCTCGTCGGGTTGCGTCGCGCCACCCGTCTCGGCGACGTGGCGAGCACAACGCTGCAGCGCGCCCTGAAGCCGGTGCGCAACGTCGGCTTTCCATATCGCAGCCCCAGCGTGCCCAAGGGTGTCGTGGTTCCCGTGGAACCTTCGACGCTCGGCGCCAACTTCGAGACCGCCTGGGCCCGCAAAGGGCCTGCGCAAGCCGCCCGCAAGGTCATCACCTATGGGCCGTTGCGCATGATCATCCACGGGTTGGCCCGCCCCGAGATCTACGGCGCAGATCGACTCGAAGACCTGCGGTTGGGCGACGAACCGCCACCGCTGATCTTTGCGCCGACCCACCACAGTCACCTCGACACGCCGCTGTCGATCATCACCATCCCCGAGCCATGGCGGTCGAAGCTGGTCATCGCCGCAGCGGCCGACTACTTCTTCGATACTCGTTGGAAGGGCATGATCGCCGCCTTGTCGCTGAATGCCATCCCCATCGATCGCGAAGTCACCGGTCGCAAGACCAGCGACCAGCTCAAGCGGCTGATCGAGGACGGCTGGAGCCTGGTGATCTACCCCGAGGGAGGCCGTTCACCCGACGGGTGGGGCCAGGAGTTCAAGGGTGGCGCGGCCTATCTGTCGTCGCGCACCGGCGCTGCCGTCGTGCCCATGTTCATCGATGGGTCGGGGGCGATCTTCGGCAAGGGGATGAAACGGCCGAAGCCGGGCAAGACGAAAGTCGTCTTCGGCTCGCCGATGCCGCCGATTGAAGGGGAATCGACGCGCCGTTTCAACACCCGCATCGAAGCCGCCGTCAGCACGCTGGGCGATGAAGCGCTGACCGATTTCTGGACGTCTCGCCAACGTCGCGCCGCCGGGACCAACCCGAAGCTGACCGGTCCCGACTACAACGGTTGGCGACGGCAGTGGGCGCTGGCCGAGCACCGCAAGCTCGGCAAAGCCGGGATGCGCCGCCGACAGAAGCGACGCTGGCCCAACCTCGGCTGACCACCTCGATCGCGTGTTTGGCGCCACCCCGGGGTGGGCGCGAGACACTCCGCCGGCGCTCTGTCAGACGGTTCGCATGGCATCGGCGACGAGGGCGGAGGGACCGTCACGCTGGGTCAAACCGGCGATCGTTCCGGCGATGTCGGCCGCCGGCCGGTTCTGGCTGAGCTTGCGCTTGGCCTGCAGCTTGGTGATGCGGATCTCGAGGCCGACGATGGCGTTGAGCATCGCTGTGATGTAGTCGGGCGGTGCGTCGCCGACGGCCCACGGCGCGTCGAACTGCGACTCGTGGTGGTTGGTCAGCCGCGTCACCAGGGCGCGCTTCCAATCCGCCTCGTCGTGCACGACAAGCCGACCGCGGACGTGCACGGTCTCGTAGTTCCAGGTCGGCACGACCTTGCCGTGCTCAGCCTTCGAGGCATACCAGTTCGGCGAGACGTAGGCATTGGGGCCGGTGAAGATGGCCAGCGCCTCGACGGTCGGCGATGCCTGCGCCCACTGGCGATTGGCGCGGGCGACGTGGCCGACCAGTGAGCCCAGACCATCGACGGCGGGCTCGTAGAGCAGCGGAAGCGGTGTCGCCACCAGGCCGTCGTCGCTCATCGTCACCAGCTGGGCCATCGGGTGTGACGCGAGGAACTGTGCCACGAAATCCGGTCGGGTCTCGACGAATGCGGCGGGGACGTACACGTCGTCGCCTACAGCAGGTCGGCGAGGGCCGCCTCGAGCTTGGCGACGCGCTCCTCGAGTTGGGCAACTCGGTCGGCCATGCTTCCGGCGACCCCGGAGGGAACCACGGCAGCGGGCGCGGCGACGGGATCAGCCTCGTCGGCCAGCAGTTGCTGCCACCGCTGCTCCTTCTGACCGACCTGGCGATCCAACAATCGCACGAGAGAGCTGTCGGCAAGGCTGCGGAGGCACCCATCGACCTCGGCTGCAGACTCGAAGGAGTGCAGCCGCTCGGTCCGCGACCGCAGTTCTGCTGCAGTTTGCGGACCGCGGACGAGCAACACAGCAACGATCGCCGCGGCGGCGTCGTCGAGCTCGAGCTTCTCGTCGGCAACCTGGCGATAGCGGGTGACGCTGCGGCCGTGCGACGGGTGAACCATGCGCACGACCCCCTGCGATTTCATCGATGTGATCGCTGCCTCGACCTCGAAATCGTCGAGGGCCATGATCGGCTCACGAGACGACGACTGGTTGCACGCAGAGACGCGCGCGTTCATCGACAACGGATACTGATCAGGGACGATGCGTTCCTTCTCCATCAGACAGCCGAGCACACGGCCTTCGATCACGGTGAGCATGAAGTGGAACCTACCGCCGGCGGAGACACGTACCATGCCCACGTATCATGCCCAAGTACTGTGCACGGTGTGATCCGCCTTCGCCAGGTCGTCATCGCCGCTCGTGATCTCGAAGAGACGGTCGACTGTCTCAGCGCCGATCTCGGTCTCCGCGTCTGCTTCAACGATCCGAGTGTCGCCGAGTTCGGCCTGCACAATGCGCTGCTGACGGTCGGCGATCAGTTCATAGAAGTCGTGTCACCGGTCATCGACGGCAGCGCCGCAGCGCGGCTCCTCGACCGCCGTCAGGCAACCGTCACGGCGTACATGGTGATGTTCGAGGTCGATGACCTCGACAGGCGAATGGCGGCGCTCGACGCTGGCGGGGTGCGCATCGTGTGGAGCGGCAACCTCGACATGATTCGGGGCCGCCATCTGCATCCCGGCGACATCGGCGGGGCGATCGTCAGCCTCGACGAAACCAATCCCCCCGGATCGTGGCATTGGGCCGGACCGACCTGGACCGCCCACACCCACAACGGTGTCGTCAGCGCTATTGCCGGCTATACGATCGCTGCAGACGACCCTGTCGCCGTGACCACCCGCTGGGCGCAGTTCGGGTTGCTCCACGGGGTGCGATTCGTCGATGGGGCGAATTCTGAGATCGAACTGGTGGCCACCGATCGCGACTGCGTCGGGCGAACCGTCGCCCTCGACCAGGTGACGCTGCGGCTGGTGTGACTTAGCAGTTGGCCTTGGGCGGTGTCTTGATCTTCAGCCCCGGATAGAAGCTCTTGTAGCCGTTGGTCGCGGCGTTCGCCGCATCGAGTGCATCGACAGTCGTATCGAGCTTCTTGGCGACCTTCGAGCGGCTGGTGTCTTCGGCCAGGATCGTGTACTCGCCAGGTGCGCAGGCCGACTGGCCACCAGCAATGGTGGTCGTCGTAGCAGTCGGTGGCGTGCTGCCTGACGCTGGGGTCGACGGTGCGGTTGCCGTGCCGGGCTCGGTCCAGCCCGGTGGGATCTTGATCGTCGTGCCGACGGCCGGGAACTCGGGTACCTGGTCGCCGACCAGCGTCCAACCGTTGATGGCCATGAGATCGGCGAAGGGCACCTTGTACGCCTTGGCGATGAGGGACGGGAAGTCGCCGGCGACGATCACGTAGGCGCCCTCTTCGGGATGCACCTGGCCGGGATTTCCCCCGAGAATGGTCGTGGGGGGCAACGTCGTGGGCGTCTGGGTGACCGTGACGTAGTTGGTCGACGTGAGACCGAGCACGGTCGGGTCGGATGCCGAGCCGCTTGCCCCGCACGAGGCCAAGACCGCGGCCGACACCGCCACCAGCAACGCTTTCGATTTCATGGGCTGCAGCCTACGCGCTGGTGCCGTCGGAGTGGTCGCGCCCGGCAGTGTCAGGTGAGCGGTCGCGCTGTCGGTGCGATCGGTGTCGGGAGCTGGGTCTCGCCCATCAACCAGGCGTCGACACCGGCGGCACACGACCGCCCCTCGGCGATCGCCCACACGATCAGGCTCTGCCCTCTGCCCATGTCACCGGCCACGAACACGCCCGGCACATTGCTCATGTACCGACCGTCGCGAGCCACGTTGCCGCGCTCGTCGAACGATACGCCGAGCAGATCCAGCCAGCTCCCCTTCTCGGGCCCGACAAACCCCATCGCCAGGAACACGAAGTCGGCGGGCAGTTCGCGATCGGTGCCCTCGATCTTCTGGAAGCGACCGTCGACCATCTCCACCTCGTGGAGCAGAAGAGCACGCACCCTGCCGTTACCGTCGTCGACGAACCGCTCGGTGTTGACGCTGAACATCCGCTCGCCACCCTCTTCATGGGCCGATGAGACGCGATAGACCAGGCTCCACTGCGGCCAGGGGTTGCTTCCGCACCGCGAGTCGGGTGGGCGGGGCATGATCTCGAGCTGAGTCACATTGGCCGCGCCCTGGCGGTGGGCCGTGCCGAGACAGTCGGCTCCGGTGTCGCCGCCACCGATGATCACGACGTGCTTGCCGTGCACGTCGATCGGCGAGACATCGATGTCGCCTTCCTGCACGCGATTCGACAGCGGTAGGTACTCCATCGCCTGATGGATGCCGCTGAGCTCGCGTCCGGGAATCGGCAGGTCTCGCGCCGCGGTCGCACCGCAGGCCAACACGACCGCGTCGTACGAGGCCAGCAACACCTCGATGTCGACGCCGTCGCCGACGACTGCGTTGGTGCGGAACTCGGTGCCCTCCGCCTCCATCTGGGCGATTCGCCGATCGCAGATGACGCTTCTCCATCTTGAACTCGGGGATGCCGTAACGCAGCAGGCCACCGATGCGATCGGCGCGCTCGAGCACGACGACGTCGTGACCGGCGCGGGTCAGCTGCTGCGCCGCTGCCAGTCCGGCCGGTCCCGAGCCGATGACGACGACACGCTTGCCGGTCTTGACGCTGGGTAGTTGCGGCTCGACCCAACCTTCGTCCCACGCCCGATCGATGATCTCCACCTCGACCTGCTTGATCGTCACCGGGTCGGCGTTGATGCCCAGCACGCAGGCCGACTCGCATGGGGCCGGGCAAAGCCGACCGGTGAACTCGGGGAAGTTGTTGGTGGCGTGCAGGCGGTCGATCGCGTCGCGCCAGTGCTCGCGATAGACGAAGTCGTTCCAGTCGGGAATCAGGTTTCCGAGCGGGCAACCGTTGTTGCAGAACGGAATGCCGCAGTCCATGCACCGTCCCGCTTGGACCTGCACCTTGTCGAACGGGAAGTCGTTGTAGACCTCCTTCCAGTCGCGCAGCCGCACCGGCACATCGCGCCGCGACGGCATCTCGCGCTGCCATTTCAAGAACCCGGTCACCTCACCCACCTGATGCCCTCCTCAACGTCCGCTTCGCTTCCGTCTCGATCGGCGAGACCCATGTTGCACTCATCCCTGGCCGCCTCCATTATCGATCCAAGGTCTGCTGTTCGTCGAGACCATCGACCTCGGCCTGCTTCATGACGCCGAGCACCCGGCTGTAGTCGATGGGCATCACCTTCTTGAAGTTCTCCGCCTCGTGCTCCCAGCCCGTCGAGGATCGCCGCGCCACGGCCGAATCCGTGTGATCGAGATGTGCCTGCACCGTGTCGCGAACGAACGTCGCGATCGTCGTCGTCGAGTTGTTGCAATCTGCACCATCTCGATGTTCAGCTTGGCGGCGAAGACGTCGTGCGGGTCGTACACGTAGGCGATCCCGCCGCTCATGCCGGCACCGAAGTTGCGACCCGTGGGCCCGAGCACCACGACACGTCCGCCGGTCATGTACTCGCAACCGTGATCGCCGACTCCTTCGACCACCGCGGTGGCACCCGAGTTGCGCACGCAGAAGCGCTCGCCGACGACGCCGCGCAGGAAGATCTCGCCGCCGGTCGCGCCGTAGCCGATCACGTTGCCGGCGATCGTGTGGTCCTCGGCGGCGAACGTGAGCGCGGCGATCGGGTCGAACAACCACCCGACCACCCGACAAGCCCTTGGCCGACGTAGTCGTTGGCGTCGCCCTCGAGCCGCAGCGTGATGCCGGACGGCACGAAGGCGCCGAAGCTCTGCCCGGCCGAGCCGCGGAAGTGGATGTCGATCGTGTCGTCGGGCAGACCGCGCCCGCCGTAACGCGTGGTCACCGCGTTGCCCAAGCATGGTGCCGACGGTGCGATTCACGTTGCGAATCGGCAACTTCGAGCTGCACCGGCTCGCCGCGCTCGATCGCCGGCGCACACGCTGCGAGCAACTGCTGATCGAGCGCCTCGTGCAAACCGTGCTCCTGACCGACCGACTGGTACATCGTCTGGCCGTACGGGTTCTGCGGCACCGCCAGGATCGGGCTGATGTCGAGGCCCTTGGCCTTCCAGTGGGTGATCGCCGCCTTGGTGTCGAGCGCCTCGACGTGGCCGATCATCTCCTGCATGGTGCGGAAGCCGAGAGCGGCCATGTGCTCGCGGACCTCCTCGGCGATGTACTCCATGAAGTTGACGACGAACTCGGGCTTGCCGCTGAACTTGGCGCGCAACTCGGGGTTCTGCGTGGCGACGCCGACCGGGCAGGTGTCGAGGTGGCAGACGCGCATCATCACGCAGCCGCTGACCACCAACGGCGCGGTCGCGAAGCCGAACTCCTCGGCACCGAGCAACGCGGCGATCACGACGTCGCGACCTGTCTTCAGCTGCCCGTCGGCCTGCACGACGATGCGATCGCGCAGACCGTTCAGCAACAGCGTCTGCTGCGTCTCGGCCAGACCGAGCTCCCACGGCGCGCCGGCGTGCTTCAGCGACGTCAGCGGGCTGGCACCGGTGCCGCCGTCGTGACCGCTGATCAACACGACGTCGGCCTTGGCCTTGCTGACGCCTGCGGCCACCGTGCCGACACCGACCTCGGCGACCAGCTTCACGTGCACACGGGCCTCGGGTTCGCGTTCTTCAGGTCGTGGATGAGCTGCTTGAGATCCTCGATCGAGTAGATGTCGTGGTGCGGCGGCGGGCTGATCAGACCGACACCGGGCGTGGTGTGCCGGGTTGCGGCGATCCACGGATACACCTTGTGACCGGGCAGCTGGCCGCCCTCGCCGGGCTTGGCGCCCTGGGCCATCTTGATCTGCAGGTCGTCGGCGTTGACCAGGTACTCGCTGGTGACGCCGAAGCGGCCGCTGGCCACCTGCTTGATCGCGCTGCGGCGCTGTGGGTCGTACAGCCGATCGCTGTCCTCGCCGCCCTCGCCGGTGTTGCTCTTGCCGCCGATCGAGTTCATCGCGATCGCCAGCGTCTCGTGCGCCTCGGCAGCTGATCGAGCCGTAGCTCATCGCACCGGTGGAGAAGCGCTTGACGATCTCGCTGACGGGCTCGACCTCGTCGATCGACACGGGCTGACGTTCGCCGACCTTCAGCTCGAACAGACCGCGCAGCGTCGCCAACTTCTTGGACTGATCGTCGACCAACGCGGTGTACTGCTTGAAGATGTCGTAGCGCTTCGCGCGAGTCGAGTGCTGCAGCTTGAACACCGTCTCCGGGATTGAACAGGTGCACGTCGCCCTCGCGTCGCCACTGGTACTCGCCGCCGAGCTCGAGCTTGCGGTGGGCACGCTCGGCGGGTCGCGGTGGATGAGCGCACCTTGTGACGCGCCGCGACCTCGGCGGCGATCTCGTCGAGGCCGATGCCACCGAGCCGGCTGACCGTGCCGGTGAAGTACTCGTCGACGAGCTCGTGCCCGAGACCGATCGCCTCGAAGATCTGCGCGCCGGTGTAGCTGGCGACGGTGCTGACGCCCATCTTGCTCATCACCTTCAGCACGCCCTTGCCGGCGGCCTTGATGTAGTTCTTGACCGCCTTGTGCGGGTCGAGCCCGCCGAGACCGTGGAGGTCCTCGCGGACCATGTCCTCGATCGATTCGAAGGCCAGGTACGGGTTGATGGCGCCGGCGCCGTACCCGATCAGCAGCGCCATGTGATGCACCTCGCGGGCGTCGCCGCACTCGACGATCAGGCCGACCTTGGTGCGCTGCTTCTCGCGGATCAGGTGATGGTGCACGGCCGCCGTCAGCAGCAACGAGGGGATCGGTGCGTAGACCTCGTCGCTGTTGCGATCGCTGAGCACGACGATGCGCGCGCCGTCGGCGATCGCCTTGCTGATCTCGGTGCAGATCGCATCGAGGGCCCGCTTCAACGCCAATCCCCCGCCGGCGACTCGGTACAGACCCGCTGATCACGACCGCCGACAGCTCGGGGTAGGCCTTCCTCGAGCCGGATCGTCGTTGATGTGGATGATCTTGGCCAGCTCGTCGTTGTCGATCACCGGGAACGGAAGGGTCAGCTGTCGACAGCTCTCCGGTCCGGGCTGCAACAGGTTGGCCTCCGGCCCGACCGAGCCGCCGACCGAGGTGACCACCTCCTCGCGAATCGCGTCGAGCGGTGGATTGGTGACCTGCGCGAACAGCTGCTGGAAGTAGTCGAACAGCAACCGCGATCGCTCGCTGAGCACGGCGATCGGCGTGTCGGTGCCCATCGAACCGATCGGCTCGGCGCCGGCCTTCGCCATCGGCGCGACGATGATCTTCAGCTCCTCGTGGGTGTAGCCGAACACCTGCTGGCGACGCAGCACGCTCTGGTGGCTGAACACGACGTGCTCGCGCTCGGGCAGCTCATCGAGCTCGACGACGCCTTCCTCGAGCCACTCGGCGTAGGGCTGCGCCTCGGCCAAGCGTGCGCTTGATCTCGTCGTCGTCGACGATCCGGCCCAGGGCCGTGTCGATCAGGAACATGCGGCCCGGCTGCAGGCGACCCTTGCGAACGACCTTGGCCGGGTCGATGTCGATCACGCCGACCTCGCTGGCCATCACGACCAGGTCGTCGTCGGTGACCCAGTAGCGACTCGGCCGCAAGCCGTTGCGGTCGAGCACCGCGCCGATCACCGTGCCATCGGTGAACGCCACGCTGGCCGGACCGTCCCACGGCTCCATCAGCGAGGAGTGGAAGCGGTAGAAGGCACGCTTGTCCGCGTCCATCGTGTCGTGGTTCTCCCACGCCTCGGGGATCATCATCAACATCGCGTGCGGCAGGCTGCGCCCGCCGAGGTGCAGCAGTTCGAGCACCTCGTCGAACGTGGCCGAGTCGCTGCCGCCGGGCGTGCAGATCGGGTAGGCCCGCTCGAGGCCGGGCAGCAGATCGCTGGCCAGCATCGACTTCGCGGGTGCGCATCCAGTTGCGGTTGCCCTGCACGGTGTTGATCTCGCCGTTGTGGGCGATGTACCGGTACGGGATGGGCCAGCGGCCACGACGGGAACGTGTTGGTGCTGAAGCGGCTGTGCACCAGCGCCAGCGCGCTCTCCACGCGCTCGTCGCCGAGGTCGGGGAAGAACACAGCCGAGCTGCGGCGTGGTGAGCATGCCCTTGTAGATCAGCGTGCGGCTGCTGAGCGACGGGAAGTAGGTCTGCTGCTCGGTGGGCAGCTCGTGTTCGAGGCGCTTGCGGGCGATGAACACCTTGCGGTCGAGGTCGATACCGGTGGAGCCGCCAGGGTCGGAGATGAACAACTGCTTGCAGATCGGCATGACCAGCGCGTGCGCTGGCGCCGAGGCAGTCGGGATTGACCGGCACGGACCGCCAACCGAGCACGGTCAGCCCCTCGTCGACGACGATCGTGTCGATCGCTTCCTGCGCCTTCTCGGCATCGGTCGTGTCGAGCGGCAAGAACGCCAGGCCAACGGCGTACGCGCCGGCCGACGGCAGCTCGAAGCCGGCGACATCGCGTAGGAATCGATCAGGCACCTGGATCAAGATGCCGGCGCCGTCGCCGGTGTCGGCCTCGGCACCCGTCGCACCACGGTGCTCCAGGTTGCACAGCGCGCCAAGGCCCATCGCCACGATCGACCGGCTGGCCTCGCCTTTCATGTTGGCGACGAACGAGACGCCACAGGCGTCGTGCTCGAACCGAGGGTCGTAAAGACCGTACGGCGCGGGAAGACCCGCTGGAATTTGGTTGCGCATCTGTTTGGCTCCACGGAGTCGGTGTACGGCTAGGTGGCGCACGGGACGACGCTGGCCCGAACGGTTCAGGAATCGTACCTGGTCGGATCGAGGTCGCGCCACAACCTTGCGCCGCAGGCGGATCATGCCTGTCGAAGTGGGCGAGCCGCGGTTAACCTGTGCGGCTGGTCGCGGGTGGAGTCCCAACCGAAGGAGACTCCTATGTGCGAACACTGCATCGCCGAAGATGCCCTGCCACGCCGCCGCTTCCTCCGACTTGCGGCCGCGGGCGCAGTTGCCATGGCTGCCGGTGCCTCGTTCGATGCACAGGTCGCCGAGGCCAAGCCGAAGCCAACTCCGGCGGCGAAGGCCGCCAAGTTCGGTCGGGTCCCGGCCCCGGCGATCGTCACTCGGGCCCAATGGGGTGCCGACGAATCGATCCGTGACAACCACATCGTCGGCTGGGCGCCGTTCCGCAAGATCGTCGTGCACCACACGGCGAGCCCGAACATCGTGAAGGACCCCGCTGCCACGGTGCGCTTCGGGTACGAGTTGCACGTGGTGAGTCGGGGCTTCACCGACATCGGTTACAACTTCTTGATCGGTCCGGACGGAGAGATCTTCGAGGGACGCCGTGCTCGGGCGTACGGAAAGGGCGAGTTGCACACGGGCGAGGATGGTTCCGGCAACGCCATCATCGGTGGGCACACCAAGGGGCGCAACGCCGGCACATGCGGCATCGCCCTGATCGGCAACTTCATGAAGACCGCGCCGTCGAGTGCGGCAATCGAAAGTCTCCTGCATCTCGTCGCGTGGGAGGCACAACGTCACAAGATCGACCCGCTCGGTAGTGACGAGTTCATCGCCACGGATTCGACGAAGCTGGTGTTCCCCAACATCGTCGGACATCGCGGCGTCGGCTCCACCCTCTGCCCCGGTACCAGGATGGCGTCGTCGATGCCCTGGTTACGCAAGCAGGTCGCCGATCGCGTCGGCAGCTTCCCGGCACGCAAGGCCGACATGCGCCGCCTGGCCTGGATCCTGGATCCGAACGCCTAGGTGCCGAGCTCGCCCTGGCGGTAGTGCAGCCGGCACAACAGCTCGTAGCGCACGACGTCGCCGAAGAGGGGCTGCTCGCCGGACGTTCCGGTATCGCCGACGACCACCGTGTCTCCCTCGTAGACGACCTCGCCGTTGACCACCCGCGCATTGTGGGTGGCCCGTGCTCCACACCAGCAACGAGCCTCGACCTGCATGGGCACCCGCTCGTCGGCGATCTCCAACATGCGCTTGGTGCCGTCGAACAGTTCGCCACGAAAGTCGGTGATCAAGCCGAAGGCGAACACGTCGACGCCGAGATCGTCGACGGCGCGGCCGAGCTGATCGCATTGCCGAACTGTGTAGAACTGCACCTCGTCGCACACCAGATAGTGGATCGGCCAGTGGTCGACGGCCAGCTTGTAGAGGTCGAGATCGGCGACGACCTCGATGGCCTCAGCAGCGACCCCGAGGCGGCTGGTGACCTGGGCGCCTTCGCGGTCGAGCTTGGTGAGCAGCAATCCGTAGAGCTGGCGGCTGGCAAGGTTGTGGTGGATCTGCAAGGCCATGGTGCTCTTGCCCGAGCCCATCGTCCCGAAGTTGAAGCGCAAGGTCGCCATGGCGCATGCGACGTTACCCGTCGCGACTCAGCCGAGCATGCCTTGCACCCGCTCGATCGTGTCGGCCTGGGCGGCCGCCTTGTCGAGACGGTAGCGGCGCACCCGGGCGAAGCGCAGGGCGACCCCTCCGGGGTACCGAGTCGAACGCTGCACACCGTCGAGGGCGATCTCGACCACCAACTCCGGGCGAACGTGCACGGTGTGACCCTCCGTTGCGAGGGCCAGCCGCTGCAGCTCGTCGGTCTGCCAGCGCAGTAAGTCGTCGGTCATCCCCTTGAACGTCTTGCCGACCATCACGAAACCATCCGCACCCCGAGCGCCGAGATGCAGGTTGCTGAGCCACCCGGTTCGTCGACCGTGCCCCCACTCGGCAGCGAGCACGACGAGATCGAGCGTGTGCACGGGCTTGACCTTGCGCCACCCCGTACCTCTGCCGGCCGGCCTCGTACGTCGATCCGATCGCCTTCACCATGACGCCTTCGTGACCGGTCGCAACCGCGTTGGCAGCGAAAGCTTCGGCCTGTCCCGCGTCGGCAGTGACGATCGACGGCAACGTGGCCGCCGATGGCAACAGCGCCTCGAGGACTTCTCGACGACGTCCCAACGGATCGTCGATCAGCGACGAGTCGTCGACGTGCAACACATCGAAGAAGAACGCACTCGTCGTCGCCAATCCGCTCATCGTCTCCTGGAACATGCGCGGCTGGCCGTCTCGTCGACCCCGAGCGCTTCGCCGTCGAGGACCACAGAGCTCGCCGGCAGCCGCCTGACCACCTCGACCACGCCGGGCAGACCTGCGGTGATGTCGTTCAGGCCACGGCTGAACAGGCGCACCTCGTCGCCATGCTTGTGGGCCTGCACCCGGATGCCATCGAGCTTCCACTCGACACTCGCGAGACCGAGCTCGGTGATGGCGTCGGTGACGCTCGCGGAGGTACCGGCCAGCATCGGCTGGACCGCTGTGAGCGGGGTCAGGCCGACATCGAGACGTTGACCGGTGATGGCCAGGCGGGCGGCGTCGCCAAGGTCGCCGAGCAGCATCGCCGCCCTGCGTACCGCGGCAATCGGTTGGCCGCTGGCCTTGGCGACGGCATCGGCCACAACGCCCTCGTTGGCGCCCTGCCGCAGTTCCCCGGTCAGCACCCGGTAGAGGTGGTTCTGCTCGGGCTCGGTGGCGACCGACCACAGGGCCGTCATCACCCTGACCCGTTCACCCTGCGAGCCGCTGCCCTCGGCGGCAGCCACCCGAGTCAGCGCTTCGTCGACGTCGTGAATCGTCAGTGACGATTCGCGTGCCGGGTTGACCTGCAGGTTCGACATCGTGACCCAGCCGACACCGAGCCGACCCTGACGTGGCTCGCCGACCAATAGACCGATCGCGGCCGCGATCTCGGCGGGTTCCGCGGTCCGCAACAGCGCGGCGAGCGCGGCGACCTTCTCCGATCGTTTCGAAGTCGCCGCAACCCTCTGCGACGCCGCGACCAGATCGCCGTACAGCACGTGGCAACCTCACGGCCGAAGTTGAAGATCTGACGGGTCTTCAACAACTCGACGAACGACTCGTCATAGGCCTCGCCCGGCCGCTCACGCACCAACTCGTCGAGCGCCAACGCGTCGTCGCCGACGAGGATGCGCCACTCATTGGCACGAACGCCATCGAGGATCACGGTCGCCGCCTCGGCTGCGGTCATCGGCGCGTTGTCTCGGAACATCTCGCCGCGGAACTGCATTCCGAGACGGATGTCGTCGTCGCTTGCCCCGCCGACGTCGATCCCGGCTCGCTCCAAGCGCGTTCGCAGGTCGGAGACCTGTTCGGCGGTGAGCTCCTTCGGCTCGCGGCCGAGGACCTTGCCGGAGTTGATCAAGATCGACGTGCCGATGTGGCCGGGCATGACCACCGATGCCCGCAGGTGCGGTGCGTTGAGACGGAAGTCGGTGATCAATGCCTCGGTGAACCCCTTGACCGCGAACTTTGCCGCGCTGTACGCCGTGTGCGGAAGGCCGAGCCCCAGCGTGGCCCAGAACCCGTTGACGCTGCTGGTGTTGACAACGTGCCCCTCGCTGCTGGCCAGCAGCATCGGCATGAATGCTCTGGTGCAGTGGTACACCCCGCCCCAACAGATGTTGAACGTCGTCTCCCAGTCGCGACGCTCGTCGAGCACGAAGCTACCCCCGCCACCGATCCCCGCGTTGTTGAACAGCAGGTTGACGTGGTCAGTGTCGTGTTCAGTCGCCACCGATGCGGCGAAGGCGCCGACAGCCGCTTCGTCGGCCACGTCGGCCACGAACGTGGTGAGGCGCGTTCCGTCGGGCGCAGTGGCCGCGCACAGTGCCTTCGTCTCGGCCAGCCCGTCGACCGACACGTCGCACATCGCCACATGACATCCGCAGTTGCTCAGCTGACGGGCCAGCTCGCGCCCCATGCCCGAGCCTCCGCCGGTGATAACGGCGATGCGTCCCTCGAGTTGTTCCATGACGCAAGGTTGCCAGGTCCGCGAACGGCCAGGAAACGCCAGACGTCGAGTCCGACCGCTCGGGCAACGATCGGACTCGACGTGAGCTAGGGAGACCAAGTACCTGGACGGGCGGGCCGGTCGTTGACCATGTTGATAGCAGGACGGTCGACGCCGCTATCGCGCGTTCGTGCTAGTACCTTCTCGGGTCGGTTGCACATTGTCCTCGGTCGCGATTCCGGCCAGCTCAAGAGCACACGGCCAGCTCAGGCGTGTTTCGTACCCAGGGCGCCCGATGCCGACCCGAACACTGTGAACCCAAGGCATTGACAAGATCGTCTCAAGTCTTGATGGCGTGCGCCGATCTTACGGACGATGAGGAGGATCACGCTTGGCTACCTGCTGACCACGTCAGCAGCTGCAGTGGCGTACTTCATCCTGCCAACGACTCCGTTGTCCAAGCTTCTCCTGTACAACGGCATCGGGCTGGCAGCGGTGATCGCCACCCTGGTAGGGCTTCGCCACAAACGCGCCGGGAACCGGCGAGCGTGGATGCTGATCGTCGCCGGACTGATCTCGTTCCTCGCTGGTGACGTGTACTACTACATCCTCGACGCGACCAGTGACACGACGCCGTTTCCTTCGCCCGCTGACGCGCTGTACCTCGGGATGTACCCGCTGGTGATCTGCGGACTCCTGCGCCTGATCCGCCAGATCTCACCGGGGCGCGACTGGCCATCATTGTTGGACGCTTCGATCGCCGCCGTCGGCACCTTCGCGGTGCTTGGAGTGTTGGTGATCGACACCTACGTCGCCGACGGCTCGATGCAGTTCGCCGGCCGCGTCATATCCGTCTGTTACCCCGTGATGGACGTCCTCCTCGTCGCCGTCGCCGTGCGCCTCGTGGGCGTCGTCCCGCTTCGACGACCCGCCTACGCGCTGTTGACAGCAGGACTGTGCAGCCTGTTGGTCGCCGACACGATCTACGGGATTCTCAACTCGGCCGGCACCTTCGAGACCGGAGGGTTTGCCGACCTCTTCTGGTTGGGGTTCTACGTCCTGATCGGCGCGGCGGCGTTGCAGCCGGCGAGACCTGACTCTGTACACGCGCGCGGCCCCTCGTCGAGTCAGCTCTCGCGATCTCGCCTGGCGATGCTCTGTCTCATGACGCTCGCCGTTCCGACCATCGACTTGGTTTGGGGCGGTCCGGCCGACAAGATCCTCACCGGGTTGACGTCGATGTTCATGTTCGTGCTCGTACTCGGTCGGCTGGCGGGCCTCATGGGAGTAGTCCTTCGCAGCGAGCAGCGCGCCCGACTCGACACCTTGACCGGGCTTGCGAATCGTCTGCTCTTCGATGAACACGTCGCTCGATCGGTCGAACGCGGTGGCGACGGCGTCATCTCTGTGTTGTTCGTCGACCTCGATGACTTCAAGGTGGTCAACGACAGCATCGGCCATCAGGCGGGCGATGATCTCCTGATCGCCGTCGCCGAGCGGCTGCAATCATGTGTGCGAAGCGAGGACCTGGTCGCCCGACTCAGCGGCGACGAGTTCGCGGTCTTGCTCGAGAGTGCGGTGGACAAAGCACATGCGATCGCTGTCGTTCGCCGGTTGCAGGAACAGATGCGGATGCCGGTTGTGGTCGGCGGTCGTGAGGTGCTCATATCGGCCAGCGTCGGACTTGTCGTCGAGCCGCGCGCACTGGTCGAGCGCCCCCAGGCGCTGCTACAGGCCGCAGACGTCGCTATGTACCGGGCAAAGAGCAAGGGCAAGGGCCGGTTCGAGATCTTCGACCATGAGATGTACAAAGAACAGCTCGAGATCCTCGACCTCAAGGGCGACCTCGCAGTCGCCCTCGAGCGCGGACAATTCGAGGTGTTCTATCAGCCGATCGTCAACATGGGTGACGAGCGAATCGTTTCGATCGAGTCACTGATCCGCTGGCATCACCCGACTCGGGGACTGATCACACCCGATCGCTTCATCTCCCTCGCCGAGCAGACCGGCCTGATCGTCCCCATCGGCCGCTGGGTGCTCCGCGAGGCTTGCCAGCAGCTCAGCCGGTGGCAGCGGCAGATGCCTCGCACCGCGCCGCGCACCGTCAGTGTCAACCTGTCTGCCCGCCAGCTCCACGATCCAGACCTGGTCAAAGATGTCATGTCCGCGATCACCGACTCAGGGCTCAACCCCTGGCAACTCACGCTCGAACTCACCGAGAGCATGATGATCGACGAGTTCGAGCGCGCCAGCCGAATCCTCGAGCAGCTCAGGGCCAGTCGCGTCCAGATCGCGATCGACGACTTCGGCACGGGATTCTCGTCGCTCAGCTATCTCCGTCGGCTGCCCGTCGACATCATCAAGATCGACCGCTCGTTCGTGGCCGAGATGAGGAACTCCACGACGGCCGAAGCGCTCGTCCGCATGGTGATCGATCTCGCCAAGGTGCTCGATCTTCGCACCGTTGCCGAAGGCATCGAGGACGAGGCCCAGGCCGAGCAGCTCTCGACGCTCCTCTGCGACGAAGGCCAGGGCTACTTCTTCGCCCGGCCACAGCCGGCCGCGCAGATCAAAGCGCTGTTCAGCCCGCATAGGAAGACTTCGTTGGTTGACAGCCCCCCTCTGCAGTTCGACGTCGACGTTGTCGAGGGCGCCCTGACAGACCTCGGCGCCGAGGTTGGCGCGCTGCACCATGAGCTCGATGTCCCGGTCAATGCTCGCCTCCGTTGGTTGCAGACCTGGTCATCCGTGGAGACGAGTTGGACACCCTGGGCAATCACCGTGCGCGAGCGGGAGTCAGGACGGCTGAGCGCCGCGGCCCTGCTTGCTCGACGCCAGACCCCGCAGGGTCACGAGGTTGTGGCCATGGGTCACGGTGCGTTCGGGACGACGCGCCTCGCGGCACGTGATCTGCTGAGCGCGCATGTGCTCGCTGGAGCCATGGCGGACCAGATCGCCGCACTACATGGAGCCTGGACTCTTTCTCTCGACAACCTCGATGAAGACGACCTTGTCGGGCAGTTGTTGGCCGAACTGCTGCCCAACGCGAACGCAACACCCGTTGCACGTATCCCGTTCGTCGACCTTACGACGTTCCGAATCGGTGCCGACCCGTACACACACAACATGCGACGACAGCTCCGTAAGGCAGAGAACCGGTTGGCGACCGATGAATTGCGGCCCGATATTCAGTTCGCTCGGACCGAGCCCGAGATCAGGCTGCTCCTACCGCAACTGGAGCGTATCCACATCGAGCGCGACCACGCAGCTGGTCGGGCCAGCGATCTCGACGACCCCAACGTGCGCGAACTCTGGCGGCAGTTGATCCTGGCTCACACGGTCGGCGAGCAGATTGAGGTCGCCACCTTCGGCATCGATGGCCTCATTGTGGCGTATGTCATCGGAGTACGCGACGACAGGACCTATTGCGTGTTCGACGGCCATTTCGACACACGCTGGGCCCGTTACTCCCCCGGTCGTCTGATCGAGAACGCCGTGTTGCAGCGGCTGATCGCCGAGGATCACTTCGAATCGGTCGACTGGATGCTCGGCGTTGCACCGGAGAAGATCCTCGTCGCCACGGGGGCGCGCGAAGGGTTGACCCTGACCGCTGCTTCGCTGCGTGTCGAACAGGGCGCCACCCGCGAGGCAGTGGGTTCTGCCGCTGCCCTGTAAACCCGATTCGGGCGCTGTTTCACCGCCTCCACCGGACTCCCGATGTGTGTTGCTGACGACACACGAGATTGCACGACCCGCGGCCGATGAGCAGACTCTGTCCCAGTGGACCGTTGATACATCAATATGGATTGATCTATATTTGGACCGTGCTCACCACGCAGCCAACCGCCCGGCAACCCGTGCCGAGCTTCATGACGCTGGCCGGTCATCCGGTTCGATGGGGCCTACTGACCGAGTTGTCGCGCAGTGACCGCCATGTCAACGAGCTCACACATCTGCTCGATCAGCCGCAGGCTTTGATCTCGTACCACCTCGGTCGACTTCGCGAGGGTGGGCTCGTGTCATCTCGGCGAAGCTCTCACGACGGGCGGGCCAGCTACTACAGCGTCGATCTGAGGCGTTGCGCGGACGCCATCTCCGCGACCGGGGCGTCGCTCCACCCCGGCCTGGCGCTGCGAGTCGTTTCGGCTGCAGCGTCGACCCGACATCGACCGGAGCGAGTGCGAGTCCTGTTCGCCTGTACGGGCAACGGCGCGAGATCACAGATCGCTGAGGCGCTCCTCCGCCACGTTGGCGGTGACCGTGTCGACGTGGTCAGTGGCGGCAGCCATCCGAAGCCCGTCCATCCGAACGCGATCAAAGTGCTCGCCACGCTCGGCATCGATATCAGCGACTGTCGGTCGAAACCGTTGGCGCAGTTCGACGGCGAACACTTCGACTACGTCATCACGCTCTGCGACAAGGTTCGCGAAGCCTGTCCAGAGTTCTCGACACGTGCGCAGGCGGTCCATTGGAGCATCGAGGACCCGAGCCGCGCTCCAGGCGGAAGTCGCGCGACCTATCCGGTGTTCCGCGCCATCGCGACGGAGTTGGAATCACGTATCCGATACCTGATCGCAGTCATCAACGCACAACAACCAGAGGAGACCACCAACCATGCCCGACAATGAGCTCGTCAGCGTCCGCTACCTCGTCGACGACGTCGACGCCGCCCTCGACTTCTACACAACACACCTCGGCTTCACAGAGCTGACCAACGCATCACCCGCATTTGCCGACGTCCTGCGTGGCAATCTACGACTCCTGCTCAGTGGCCCGACGAGCTCAGCCGGGCGCGCTCTACCCGACGGACGCCGACCTACTCCTGGAGGATGGAACAGGATCCATCTCATCGTTACCGACATCCGCACCCAGATCGATCAACTGACCGCGGCCGGCATCGAGTTTCGTAGCGACATCGTCACCGGCCCCGGCGGCAGTCAGGCTGTGTTCGACGATCCGTCCGGGAACCCGATCGAACTGTTCCAGCCCGCATTTCGACCACCGGCGTCGTGACGAACAGCGCAAGGAAGGCAACCAGATGCTTCGGCGGCCCACCGAGTCATATCGTGATGCTCCGCGACGTGGTAGTGCGTCCGGCATCGCGGTAGGCGCGGAATGCCGCCTCCAGATGGGTCCGCGCCGCCGTATAGTCCGCGGCGAAATACGCCCGGCCGGCCGCCAGTTCCAACAGCACAGCGTCGTCAGCGAACTCGAGTCCGGCGTCCGTCACGTCGGGGAATCGTAGAGGACCGGCTGGTATGAGAGACCGACCAATGCGCGTCGTCACCCGCCAGAGATGGCAGGGATGATCGAAATGTCCGAACCCTCGGCGACCGTCGTCTCGACACCGTCGAGATCGCGGATGTTGTCCGCGTCGACGAACAGGTTGACGTGGACTCTCGTGCGGCCGGTCTCGTCGCGGACCCGCCGCTCCAATGAAGGGTGCGTCGCTGCCAACGAATCGAGCACCGAAGTGACCGTCACCGGTGTCGAGTCGACGACGACGACGACAGAGCTGGCGCCTGCGGCGAGGTTCCGCAGCTGAGTCGGAATCCGAACTCGAACATGCATCGTCGTCAGTGAACAGGCGCTGCCCGCACCGACATGATCGGCGGCAGGTGCGACGCGAGCTCACGCCAGCTGTCGCCATCGTCGGTCGATGCGAACAGCTCGCCCGTCCGGGTTCCGAAGTACAGCCCGCACTGCCCGAGGCCGTCGGTCGTGAAACCGTCACGCAGGATCGTGAGATGCGCGTCGTGCTGCGGCAGACCGTTGGTCAAGGCGCGCCACGTCTCACCGCCGTCTTCGGTCTTCCACACGATGCAATGCCCACCCGGCGTGCAACGGTACTCGTCACTCTCCAACGGCAGCAGATACGCGGTGCCTGTCCGCGCCGGATGCGAGACAACCGGAAATCCGAAGTCCATCCCGGCGATGCTCGTCATCGGCTCCCACGAGTCACCGCCGTTGTCGCTGCTGTAGATGCCTCCGTGGTGCTGGAGGTAGAGGCGGTCCGGATCATCGGCATCGCGTGCGACCTTGTGCACGCACTGACCGAACTCCGGAGTCGGTGCGTCCGGCATGAACGGCACCACGATGCCGCGGTTGCTCGCGGTCCAAGTGTCGCCGCCGTCGTCGCTGCGGTACACGCCCGCTGCCGAGACGGCGATGAGGAGCCGTGCCGGATCTGTCGGGTGGACGAGGATCGTGTGCAAGCACATGCCTCCGCCGCCCGGAACCCATTGGGACCGGTGGGGATGATCCCACAGGCCGCGCATCAGCGAGAAGGTACGGCCGCCGTCGTCGCTGCGGAACAGCGCGGCGGGCTCCACGCCGGCGTAGAAGACCTCGGGCTGGTCCGCCGGGCCCGGCGTCAACTGCCAGACCCGGGCCACTGACGCGCCGGTGTCGTCGGGGAACGCCAGCGCGGCGCGATCCTCCTCTCGCCAGGTGGCCCCGAGATCGTCCGAGCGACGTAGCACGGGCCCCCAGTGGTTGCTGACCGAGCCCACGAACACGCGAGTCTGCGGCCCGCGATTGTCGATGCACGTCGAGTAGATCTCCTCGCCGGGAAAGGTCGGGCCGCTGAGCGCAAACGTGTCGCGCTCCGGCCCGGCGCGCAGCGTGAACAGACCCTTGCGTGGTCCCGATGAGGACCAGCGTGTCGAGTGCGTGGCCAGCCGTCAGGCGTTCTTCGATAGTTGACATCATGACTCCTCCGACTCGAAATCTTGCCAGAACTCATCCGCCGCGAACAGCCTGCTGGCCGGTTCGAGTTGGCGCGTTCGATCTCAGTGACGACGATCTTGTGCAATGGCGCAGGCGAGCGTAGGGTTCGCGGGCGGGGCGAAGGAGGCCAGTGATGAAGCGGTTCCACGGCTCGACACGATTGACGCGCACGATCCTGGCTGCCACGTTGATGGCAGCGACGGTCATCGTGCCGACACCACATGCGGCCTCGGCACACCACAATTCGCCCGATGGGCTCACGCCCATCGTCCTGTTTCCCGCATGGCACTTCACCCGGCTCGAGGTGACCGTGCACAACCAGCACGTCGATCCCAACTGCCCCAGCACCGGGACCTTCGAAGACCTCGTCTTCTTCGATCCCGGACCAACGTTCTCGCAGGTGTGCCGGGACGAACTGCTCACCCTGCGTTATGACACCGACTCGCACAAACCGATGCCGCGACGGTTCTCCGAGCAGCGCGGCGTGAAGGTGAGGATCGCCGACTACGGCCTGACTTCCAGTGCCCCGGCGTATGAGCCGATGTATCAAGCTCTCGAGGCAGCCGGCTACACACGCAACCGAGACATTCGCATCGCCGGCTATGACGCCCGGCTGACGCCCGACATGGGCGGGTTCCTGCAGCGCTCCAAACATCTGATCGAGGAGACGTACCGCCAGAACGGACGCCGCCCAGTGCATCTCGTCGGCCATTCCAACGGTCCCATCTACGTGCAGTACCTGCTGACGCACACGAGCCAGGAGTGGAAGGACAAGTACATTCACGGCTTCACGCCGCTGGCGGGGAACTTCCCCGGTCAGGGACTCGGCTATGCGCTGATGTTCGTCGGCGTGAACATCCCCGACCTTCTGTTCCCATCCACCGCGGAGAACGGCGTCAGCAGTGCGCGGATGTTCTTGTCGCATCCCTCGACATTCCTCACCGCATCGGACCCGAAGATCTTCGGCAACGACGAGATCGTCATCCGTGACCAGTCGACTGGCACCGACTACACGCCGCAGGACTACCCAGCGTTGTTCGACGACGCCGGACTGTCATGGGTCAAGCCGATCGCCGACTACTACATCGGCGGCGTGCCGTTCAGCGACCCCGCCCATTTCCCGAACGTCGACGTGTACGCCGAGAAGGGCTCTGGGCTCGACACGCTCGTCGGTCTCGGGCTCTCCGATCTGACGGTCGGACGCTCGTGACAGCGACGATCGAGTTCTTCACGCACGTCACCACGACGGCATGCAGGAGTGGCCGTTTCCGTGCCGGCGTCGCCGAGGCGGAATGTCCGCGATGGTTGCCCATTCGATGGCCAGTTGCCGAAACGACCCGTTTCACAGACCGCTGGATCCTCGTCCGCGCGACCGCATCGGGCCGAGTGAGCGTGTCGACGCCTCGGATCAGCTGCAGCCGCTGGTGGTGCCGCAGCTCGGGCAGGCGTGGCAGGAGCCGGCGCGGATCATCTGCACGCCGCACTGCATGCACATCGGCGCATCGCTCTGGCGCACCTTCGGCGCTGCGGCGGCCGGGCGAACGATGCCGCCGGGATTGGTGATGTCGTTGTTCGGTGCCTTCGGGGCGATACCGAGATCGAGCTGGGCGGACGAGCTCGTCGGCCGACGGCACGCTCTTCGGATCGGCGGCGATCTCGCTGCCGGTGCGAGTCTCGATGACGCTCTCTTCGACACCGGGCAGCGTCGGCTGCAGGCGCTCGTCGATCGAGAAGATGCCGAGCTCGGCGCGCTCGTCGTAGGTCAAGTACTCGAGCGCCAGGCGACGGAACAGGTAGTCCATGATCGACGAGGCGAAGCGGATGTCGGGATCGTCGGTCATGCCGGCCGGCTCGAAGCGCATGTTGGTGAACGCCTCGACGAACGCACGCATCGGCACGCCGTACTGCAGGCCGTAGCTGATGCTCTTGGCGAACGCATCCATGATGCCGCTGAGCGTGGAGCCCTGCTTCGACACGGTGAGGAAGATCTCGCCGGGACGACCGTCGGCGTACTCGCCGATGTTGGCGAAGCCCTTGCAGTCGGCGACACGGAACTCGAACGTGCGCGCCCTGCGGGTGCGCGGCAGCTTCTGGCGGATCGGCTGGTGCACGAGCCGCTCGACGATGCGCTCGACCGTCTGCGTCGATGCCATCGACGTCGGCGTGTCGACACCCTCGCCGTCCTTCTTCGCCGTCGACAGCGGCTGGCCGACCTTGCAGTTGTCGCGGTAGACGGCGACGGCCTTCAGGCCGAGCTCCCACGACAGCTGGTGCAGCGCCTCGATGTCTTCGACCGATGCTTCCTCGGGCATGTTGACGGTCTTGGAGATCGCGCCCGACAGGAACGGCTGGATCGCACCCATCATGCGCACGTGACCCTCGTAGTGGATCGTGTTGTCGCCCATCGAGCAGGCGAACACCGGCACGTGCTCGGCGGCCAGGTGCGGTGCACCGAGGATGGTCTTCTCGCGGTCGATGTAGGCGACGATGTCGTCGATCTGCGCCGTCGTGTAGCCGAGCTTGCGCAGCGCACGCGGCACCGTCTGGTTGACGATCTGCATGGTGCCGCCGCCGACCAGCTTCTTGAACTTGACCAGACCGAGGTCGGGCTCGATGCCGGTGGTGTCGCAGTCCATCATCAGCCCGATGGTGCCGGTCGGTGCCAGCACCGACGCCTGGCTGTTGCGCACGCCGTACTCTTCGCCGTCGCGCACGGCCGACTTCCCATGCCTGCTGGCTGGCCGACGATGACCTCGGCCGGAACGGCGTCGGCGCCAGCGATCTGGTAGCTGGCGTCGCGGTGCATGCGCAGCACGTTGAGCATGTACGGCTCGTTGTCGGCGAAGCCGGCGAACGGACCCATGCGGCTGGCGGTGCGGGCGCTGGTGGCGTAGGCGTGACCGGTCATCAGCGAGGTGAGCGCTGGCGCCCAGGCACGACCCTCGACCGAGTCGTAGGGCAGGCCGAGCGCCATCAGCAGCGCGCCGAGGTTGGCGTAGCCGATGCCCAGCTGGCGGAACTTGCGGCTGGTCTCGGCGATCTTCTCGGTCGGGTAGTCGGCGCGGCCGACCAGGATCTCTTGCGCGGTGAAGATGACCTCGATGGTGTGCATGTACGCATCGACGTCGAAGTTGCCGTCCTCGTCGAGGTAGTGCAGCAGGTTGATCGACGCCAGGTTGCACGCCGAGTTGTCGAGGTGCATGTACTCGCTGCACGGGTTGGAGCCGTTGATGCGGCCGGTGGCGTGCGCGGTGTGCCACTTGTTGATCGTGGTGTCGAACTGCAGCCCGGGATCGGCGCACTCCCACGACGCCGTGGCGATCTGGCGCCACAGGTCGCGGGCGCGCACGGTGCGCACCGTCGAGCCGTCGGTCACCGCGTGCGAGATCCCAGTCGGTGTCGTCGATGACGGCCTGCATGAACTCGTCGCTGACGCGCACCGAGTTGTTGGCGTTCTGGTACTGGATGCTGAAGCTGTCGGAGCCGTCGAGATCCATGTCGAAGCCGGCGTCGCGCAGCACGCGGGCCTTGCGCTCTTCTTTGGCCTTGCACCACACGAACTCTTCGACGTCGGGATGATCGACGTTGAGGATGACCATCTTGGCCGCCCGACGGGTCTTGCCGCCGCTCTTGATCGTGCCGGCCGAGGCGTCGGCGCCACGCATGAAGCTGACCGGGCCGCTGGCGGTGCCGCCGCCGTTGAGCAGCTCGTAGCTGGAGCGGATGTTCGACAGGTTGATGCCCGAACCGGAGCCGCCCTTGAAGATCACGCCCTCTTCGCGGTACCAGTTGAGGATGCCGTCCATCGTGTCGTCGACGGCGAGGATGAAGCACGCGCTGGCCTGCTGCGGCACGCCCTTGACGCCGATGTTGAACCACACCGGGCTGTTGAACGCCGCCCGCTGGGTGACGAGGATGTACTTCAGCTCGTCGTTGAACGCCTCGACCTCGGCCTGGTCGACGAAGTAGCCGCCCTCGACGCCCCACGTGGTGATGGTGTCGGCGACGCGGTCGATGACCTGGCGCAGCGACGACTCGCGCTCGGGCGTGCCGAGCGTGCCGCGGAAGTACTTCTGGGCGACGATGTTGGTGGCGTTGAGCGACCAGCCGACCGGGAACTCGACGCCGAGCTGCTCGAAGGCGACCGTGCCGTCTTTCCAGTTGCTGATCCGCGCGTCACGGCGCTCCCACTGCACCTGCTCGTACGGGATGCGTGCCCGGCGACGTGAAATGGCGGGTGATCCCGATGGCGAGACGATCTGGCGCCAGTGACATGTGGAGCTCCTTTGGGAGGCGAAGAGACGGTATCGATTTGATGCTGGATCGAACCACAAGATGTGGTGGTGCGGACGTCCCCTTGCCTGCGCCCACCACAAGCAGTTGTAAGATTACAGCACTGTAGTTACACCCGTGTCAATGCTATCGGTGAGATTCGTTCAGAAGTTCTCGTCGAATCTGTCCGAGCCGGACGGCCAGCGGCGGTGCGAGGTCACAGGTTTAGAGTCTCCCTACCCCGCAGCGATGCCCGCTTCGCAATCGGACCATCACTGCCCATCCGCGCCTCACACCGCTGCTAGCTACGGGCGTGAACCTTAAAGGGTCTCGCCTGTGGGGAGGAAGGGGTAAAACCACTGAATTTGAGCTGAATTCTCTGGGGACAGAAGGTGAATAGGCAGTGTTTATGCACAGATATCCACAGGGACGAGCCGATCTGGCGGGTGATCAACGGCTTCCGGCAGGTCGCGGCAATCTAGTGTTTGATCGCGGAGGAAGTCCACCGACGGCGAAGCCGAGCGTGGTCGACGACGACGTTCCGACCCGACATCGAAGGCCTGCGGGCCGTGGCCGTCATCGCCGTCATCTTGTTCCACGCCAGGATCTCCCGATTCTCCGGCGGGTTCGTCGGTGTCGACGTGTTCTTCGTGCTGTCGGGCTTCCTGATCACCAGGCTGTTGCTGCGCGAGGCGACGACGACCGGCACGATCTCGTTGCCTCGGTTCTGGGCCCGTCGAGCCCGCCGTCTGCTGCCGGCCTCGTGCGTTGTCGTCGTCGTCACCGTCCTGGCCTCGCAGATGTTGCTGGCGCCGATCGCCCAGCGGCCACTGGCCACCGACGCCGTCGCGGCCGGCGGTTTCGTCGTCAACTTCGTCTTCGCCGCCACGGCTCGGCGACTACTTCGCCTCCCAACTCGGACAGACGCCCTCTCCGCTGCTGCACTTCTGGTCGCTGCGCGGTCGAGGAGCAGTTCTACCTGTTCTGGCCGCTGACGCTGCTGGCCCTGCACCGCCGGCCGCGTCGCTACCGCCGGCTGGTCACGGTGATGATGATCACCGTCGCGGTCATCTCGTTCGTCATCTGTCGGTGGATGACTCGCACCCACCCCACCGGAGCCTTCTATCTCCTGCCGGCGCGGATGTGGGAGCTCGCCGTCGGCGGGCTCGTCGCCGTCGCCGGCCGCGCCTGGCGGCTCGTGTCCCCCACGGCTCGGGCAGTCGCCGGGTGGGTCGGCGTCGCCGGCGTTGCGGTTGCGGCGACGACCTTCGACGGTCGGTCGCCTTTCCCGGGTCGGCCGCGTTGCTGCCGGTGCTCGGCACCGCCCTGATCGTCGTCGCCGGTGGCCGTGACGCGGCGCGGTTCGCTCCGATCGCCCTGCTGCGACACGAGTCGCTGCAGTGGATCGGGCGCCGCTCGTATGCGATCTACCTGTGGCATTGGCCGGCGCTGGTGCTCGCCGAGGCGAAGTGGGGACCACTCTCGCTCGCCCAACGAGCCGTCGCGATCGCGGTCGCGATCGTCCTCGCGGCAGGCTCGTTGAGGCTGATCGAAGATCCCGTGCGCCGCTCGACGTGGATCGCGTCGCGTCCGAGCCGGGGTCTGGTGCTCGGCGCGGCCCTGTGTGCGACCGTGCTCGTCGTCGGTGCCATCTCGCTCGGCATGCCACGACAGCTCGACGCCGGCACAGTGGCCGCCGCGCCGGTGCTGGGTCTCGCCGAGCCGTCGACGACGACCACCACGACCACGACGCCGGGTCAGGTCGTCGTACCGAGCCCGCGTCGGCAGCGACACCGGCCGTCCTGGCCGGCACCGATCTGGCCGGCCTCGTCGCGGCCAACCGGGTCGTGCTCCAGCGAGGCCTGACCACTTCGGTCGTCCCCAGCAACATGCGACCCTCGCTGGCCAAGCTGTTCGACGATCGCCCAGCGGTCTACCCCGACGGATGCGTCGCCATCGGTGTCGACGATCACCTCAATCCCTGCCGCTACGGCAACACGTCGTCGTCGATCAAGATCGTGCTGCTCGGTGATTCGCATGCCGCCCAGTGGTTCCCGCCGCTGCAGGCCGTCGCCGAGCGCAATGGTCTCGAACTGATCGTTCTCGCCAAAGGAGGGTGCCCGCGGCGTCGGTGTCGATCCCGACGGCGACGTTGGCCCGCACGTGCCCGATCTGGCGCGACAAGGCCGTGCAGTTCATCGCCAACGAGCATCCCGATCTGGTGATCGTCACCGGCTCTCGGCACTACCCGAACACCGATCAGGAGTGGCGCGACGGCTTCGAACAGACGCTCGAGCGGCTGAAGGGGCTGACGCCACGGCTCCTGGTGCTCGGCGACAACCCCGACTCGCGCGACGACCCGGCCACCTGCCTGTCGGCTCACCTCCACGACGTCCGGGCCTGCGTGAACAGCAGAGCCAAGGCGATCGAGTCGGGCAAGCTCGATGATCGAGCGAGCGGTCGCCGAGCAGAGCGCGAGCCGTTTCGTCGACACCTCCGACTGGCTGTGCACCGACACCGATTGCCCGCTGATCATCGGCGACATCTTGATGTTCCGCGACGTCAACCACCTCACGACGGTTGCCGCCGAGTGGTTCACACCGATGATCGATGCCGTTGTCATGCCGTATCTCCGCGGCTCTGAAGATTCGCGAACGATGAACGTTTGTCGGCCGGGAGCTGCGTGCCGCCGTATCATCGCAGCGATGCGCCGGCTGTTCGACCAACCGACGGATCACGTGACCGTACGCGAGGCCTACGACGTCGAACGACCCCGCCCCGCCGGCCGACCTTGGCTCGGTGTGTGCATGGTCTCGAGCATCGACGGTTCGACGGTCGTCGACAGCAACTCCCGCGGCCTGTCGAGCAAGGCCGACCAGGAGGTCCTGCTGACCCTCCGTGATCTCGCCGACGTGCTGATCGTCGGCGCTGCGACGGTTCGCATCGAGGGATACGGCCCGCCTCGCAAGGCGGGTCAACGCGTCGGGGTCGTCAGTCGCCGCGGCGACGTCGACGCGAGCAGTCGCGCTGTTCACCAGTGGGGCCGGCTTCCTGATCCTTCCCGACGATGCTCCGCCGACGTCGATCGACTCGGTGCGTGCCGGCCGCGGCGACGTCGATCTGGCCGGTGCGCTTGCCCAGCTCGACGCCGACTTCGTGCAGGCCGAAGGTGGTGCGCTGCTGAACGGCGCCCTGGCCGCCGCCGACCTGATCGACGAGCTGAACCTGACCATCTCGCCGCTGATGGCGGGCGGCGACGGACCGCGGGTCACCGGTGGGGCCACACAGCTCTCGCGCCGGATGCGACTGGTGCACGTCCTCGAAGACGACGGCTTCCTGTTCACCCGGTACCTGCGGGCACCGCTGGACGATTAGGTGCTCTGCAGCTTCTTCAGCAGCACCAGTTCGCGCTGGAAGTCGGCGGCGGCGTCGAAGTTCTTGTAGACGCTGGCAAAGCGAAGGTAGGCGACGACGTCGAGCGAGCGCAGCCGCTCGAGCACCTCGAGGCCGAGCTCGGCGCTGGTGATCTCGTTGCCCTGCAGACGGGAGTGATCCTCGAGCTCGATGCTCAGCTGCTCGATCTGCTCGGCGGTCACCGGCCGACCCTTCGAGGCCGCGGTCACACCGGCGACGATCTTGGACCGATCGAAGGGCTCACGCGAACCGTGGCTCTTGACGACGACGAGCTGCACTTCCTCGAGACGCTCGTACGTCGTGAAGCGATGCTGGCAGCTGGCACACAGGCGTCGACGACGAATCGAGGTGCCCTCTTCGGCCTCGCGCGAGTCGATCACCTTGGTGTCGTCGGTATGGCATCTCGGGCAACGCACTGCCGCCGAGGCTACCGGATGGGTCAAGGAAGCGCTGAGCGCCTGCGACACCTGCAGATCGGTACCGCCGTTGGCTGACACCAGCGCGTCGACGTAGTCGACGAGCGCGATGTGGCCGTGGAACCGCTGGCCGATCGACCACAACGTGTCGCCCGCCTGGACGATGTAGACGTTGGCGGGGATCGCGCGGCCGGCTGCAGCCGATGAAGTTGCGGGGCGAATCGTGGAGGCGGAGGCAGGAGCGCCCCCACGATTCGCCACGACCTGGCCGGCGCCGACGAACAGCACCAGCACGATCGCCGACCAACGATGAGCATGACGATCAGCCGGCGGCGGGCATAGCGCCGTGATGCGGAGCGGAACTCGCCGAACTGGCCGGGAATGACGACTGCGATGGCCATGAGCTCTCCGATCCCTTCTTGACGTGGATTCTGGATGGCTGGATCGAACACATGTTGCCCGAACGACTGTTCGTAGCATGCCACGAACAGTTGTTCGACGTCAACCTCTGATCGAACATTTGTTTCACGAACGAATGTTTGACCTGGGCCCACGAACGCGCGTACGCTATGCGCATGTCCGAACAACTCACCGCCCGTCAACGAGGCATCCTCGACATGATCGAAACCAGCATGCGCGAACGCGGCTACCCGCCCAGCGTGCGCGAGATCGGCGAGGCGGTGGGGCTCACCTCCCCCTCCACGGTGCACAGCCACCTGGCGTCGCTGCAGCGGATGGGCTTCCTGAAGCGCGACCCCACCAAGCCGCGGGCCATCGAGGTGCGCTTCGATCCCTCGTCGGGCGCAGCCATCGAGCGCCGCCCGGTTCGTCACGTCCCCCTGGTCGGCGACGTTGCCGCCGGCACCGACGTGCTGGCCCAAGAGAACGTCGAAGAGCTGTTCCCGCTACCGGAAGACTTCACCGGTACCGGCGACCTGTTCATGCTGCGGGTCCGCGGCGACTCGATGATCGACGTCGGCATCATGGACGGCGACTTCGTCGTCGCTCGCGCTCAGGCGACAGCGGTCAATGGTGAGATCGTCATCGCCGGCATTCCCGGCGAAGAGGCGACCGTCAAGACCTTTCAGCGCAAAGGTTCGACGATCTCGCTGATCCCGGCCAATGCTCGCCTTCAGCCGATGGTCTTCGACGCCGACCAGGTGCAGGTGTTCGGGCGGGTCGTCACGGTCATGCGTCGTCTCTAGTCGTCGTCCAGGTTCGTCCGACACCGTCCAGGCGCCGTTGTGGGCGGCGACGTCGGCGGCGCCGGCGGAGGGACTGGCGGCGGAACGCCGCGCCGGCGACGGCGGTGGCGGTGGAGGCGCAACCGACGGTGGAGCAAACCCGCCGCCCGGCGGCTGCTCGGGCAGTCGGATCGGTGGCTGGCCGGGCAGCGCCGATAGGTTGCGGCTGCCGGCGGCGGCCCGAGGCCATATGCCGGTGGCGCCGGTGGCCGCGGTGGGCGCCGGAGCGTACGGGGCAGGAGGCCAGCCGGGCATCGGTCCGACCGGAGTGCCGCAGATCGGCTGCGCTGCCTCGGGTCGACGACGGCGCAGGCCGAGCAGCAAGAACAGTCAAACCGAGCACGAACCCGGCGAGGGCGACCGCGCCGCCAATCGTCTTCAGCAGTTCGCTGTCGTCTTTGGGGTCCTTGCCGATCGGCGACGGCGAAGTCCGTTTCGTCGGATTCGACGTTCAATCGATAGTTGCCGGCTTCCTCGATCTTCACGGTTCGATACGCCGTGCCGACGAAGCCGGCCGCGTCGTACGAGGCCGTCGTCCCGCGCTGCAGATCGACCTCGTCGCCGCTGCTGTCGACCAACGTCAGCGAGACCTTCGGCAGCTTGTCGCCGGAGTGTTCGTAGTCGGCGCCGTTGGCCTCGCAGTCACCACCGAGATCGCCGAGCTTGCCCTTGGTCTCGATGTAGATCGTGAACGTCGCCGGCTTGTCGAACACCAAGCGTCGTCGTGCAGCCCACAGGAGCGCGGGCCAGTGCCTTCACCGCGTCTTCGTAGTTCGACATGCTCTTGGCCACCATCGCCCCGCCGCCGAGCACGCCACCGACCAGCAGGATCAGCCCGCAACACGATCAAGCCCTTGCGCCGCTTGCCCTTCGGCGTGGGACCGCGGTGCGGCGGAGGGGGTGGCGGCTCCTGGCGAGATGACCGGTGACTTGAGGTTGAAACGACATCACAACACCCCCAGTCGCCTAGCGACCAGCTCGATTCGATCATCAGGTTGTACCACGGCGGCGCGCACGTTCTGTGCACCGCCGGCGCCGTAGAAGTCTCCTGGGCTCACCAACGCCCCTCCTTCTCGGGCCAATCGCTCGGCGAACTCCCAGCCGTCGCCGGCGTCGAACCACAGGTAGAAGCCCCCGGCCGGCATCGGGATGTCGACACCTGACCACGCCGCGAACACCTTGCCGAGTCGCTCGAGGCGCCGCGGTAGCGATCGCGTTGCACGGTGACGTGATGCGTCGTCGCCGAGGGCGACCGCGGCCGCAGCCTGCGCCGGACCGGGCACCAGCATGCCGACGTGCTTGCGGACCTCCTTGAGGTAGTCGACGATGCTCGGCATCGCCGGCGTAGAAGCCGACGCGCAGGCCGGCGAGGTTGGAGCGCTTCGACAGCGAGTGCACGGCGACGACACCGTCGAGCCCGTGATGCAGGATCGTGCTCGCCGGGCCGTCCCAGGTGAACTCGACGTAGCACTCGTCGCTGAACACCGGCACGCCGTGACGACGTCCCCACGCCGCGGCCTCGCCCAGATCGGTGAGCGCGCCAGTGGGATTCGACGGGCTGTTGACCCACAGCATCAACGCACGGGCGGCGTCGGTCTGCGGCGATCGCCGAGAGATCGAGAGCGCCATCGGCTCGACACGGGACGGGCACCCGCGGCAGCCCGACAGCGTCGCCCCCATCTCGTAGGTCGGGTAGGCGACCGCCGGGATACAACACGGTGTCTTTCGAGGGCGTGCGCAGGCGCAGGTACTGCGGCGTCGTGGCCACGAACTCCTTGGTCCCGACGCATGCAGCGACCTGACCAATCGGCACGTCGAGGTCGAATCGCCGAGCGAGCCACGACGCGGATCGCCTGCCGCAGCACATCGGTGCCGATGCTCGGCGGATAGCCCACGCTCGGCGTTCGATGTCGACAGCGCGGCGATCACGCTGTCGATCGGTGGATCGCACGGCGTGCCGATCGACAGATCGACGACGCCACCGTCGTGCAGCGCCTGCCAACGGCGCGAGCCGATCGAGTCGATCGTAGGGATACGGCGGGGGGACGAAGCCGGCGGGTTCAGCCATGAATCACCATCCTGCCCGATCGTCATCGGCCGTCCACCAGTGGCGCGCTCAGGCTGTGGACGACGACGAACTCGGACAAGACGCCCGACAGATGCATCGGCCAGACGGGCCCGCACGCGTACGCCATCGTCGTCGTGGTGTGTCGACAGGACCTCGCCTTCGCGATGCACCGCCGCCAGCAGGTCGCCACGATCGTAGGGGATCAGCAGCTCGACGACCTTGCTGAGTGCCCGCAGTCGATCGCTGAGTGTGTGCAGGAAGCAGTCGATGCCGTCGCCGGTGAGGGCACTGACGGCCACCGAACCCTCGTGCCGATGCGACGAGATCCTTCGGCGACGTCGGGCGCTGCGTCGCACTTGTTGAACACGAGCAGCTCCGGCAGATGTGCGGCGCCGATCTCGGCCAAGCACCTCGCGCACCGCGGCGATCTGGCCCTCGGGATCGGGCGCCGTGCAGTCGACGACGTGAACCAGGTAGTCGCCGCGTCCGGCGACCTCGAGCGTGCTCTTGAACGCCTCGACCAATCCGTGCGGCAGGTTGCGGACGAAGCCGACCGTGTCGGTGATCAGCACCGGCTCGCCGCCGGGCAGCGACAGTCGGCGGGTCGTCGGATCGAGCGTGGCGAACAATCGATCCTCGACCAGCACGCCGGCATGGGTGAGATGGTTGAGCAGCGTCGACTTCCCGGCGTTGGTGTAGCCGACGATGGTCACCGCGGCGAGCCCGCTGCGGCTAGCGGCTCTTGCGCTGCAGATCGCGCGGGTGGCCGAGAGGTCCTTCAGATCGCGATTCGAGCTTGGTGATGCGACGCATGATTCGCCGGCGATCGACCTCGAGCTTGGTCTCGCCGGAACCGAACCGCGAGCCGACACCGCCGCGCTGCTGCGACAGCTTGGCGGTGGCACCGCGACGCAGCCGCGGCAGGCGGTAGCGCAGCAGCGCCAGCTCGACCTGGGCCTTGCCCTCGAGGGTGTGCGCGTTCTGGGCGAAGATGTCGAGGATGACCGCGGTGCGGTCGATCGCGGTGCGCCCGAGCACCTTCTCGAGGTTGTACTGCTGGGCCGGGGCGAGCTCGTTGTCGAACACGACCGTGTCGGCGTCGACCGCCAGGCAGATGTCCTTCAGCTCCTCGACCTTGCCCTTGCCGATGAACCAGGTGTGATCGGGCGTGTCGCGACGCTGCACCATGCGGCCGGCCTCGTCGGCACCGGCAGTGTCGATCAGCAGCGCCAGCTCGTCGAGGCTGGCATCGGTGTCAGCGTCGGTGTGCCCCGGCAGGGTGACACCGACCAAGCACGATCTGCTCGCGCTTGGTGCGCTCGATCAGCGTTGCGCCGAGGGCTTCGTTGTATGGCGTCGACATAGCTCCCTTGCTGTACCCGCCCCTCAGACACGAACCTCGATCGAGCCGATGAACACGGCCGGACCGACCAAGGTGACGTGCCCGTTCTGAGGTGAGTGCAAACGTACCTTGGCATCTCCGCCGTCCATGTGCACGATGATTTCTTCGAGGCCGGCGGCGACCAGCCCCCACGACGCCGCGGCCCAGGCGCTGGCGCAGGCGCCCGTGCCGCACGCCTCGGTGATCCCGGCTCCGCGTTCGTGGACGCGCATCGTGATGGCGTGCGGCTCGGGGCCGGCTTCGACGATCTCGAGGTTGATGTCGGGCACGATCTGCCCGAGCGTCGAGCAGGTCGACCACCGCGACACGTCGTCGACGGCGACGACCGCGTGCGGGTTGCCGACGCTGAGATGGCTGACCGGGCGCAGCGGATCGGAGCCGATGCGGTGCCAGCTCGTCGGGTTCGCCGATCGACGAGACCGTGCCCATGTCGACCGCGGCCTCGATCACGTCGGGATCGTCGGTGGCGTACAGCGTGACCAGACGCTCGCCGGCATCGGTGAGGACCCGTTGCGGCGCCAGGTCACCGCGGCGCCGGGCCAGCGCCTGGGCGAAGCAACGGATGCCGTTGCCGCTCATCTCGGCGCGTGATCCGTCGGCGTTGTACAGCACCATCCGCGCCGCGTAACCGGGTTCGGTCTCGCCGACCAGCAACCCGTCGGCACCGATGCCGCGGCGCCGGTCGCACACTCGTCGGGCCAGTGCCGCGCAGATCGTCGACGTGCGGGTGGAACGACGACCAGGAAGTCGTTGCCCAACCCGTGGTGCTTCGTCAGTTCGAGCTCTGCCATGCGCTGTTCCAGGACCGGCAGCACGGTCGGCCACCGGATCGTCTTCGATGTCGATCCAGCGTATGCGCGGGTCGCGGCGGAACCACCGCTCCTGTCGCACCGCGAACTGGCGGGTGCGGGTGATGATGGTCTCGACGCCGCCTCGAGGGTGCATGCGCCGTCGAGACGTCGAACAACTCCTTGTAACCGAGCGCCTGACGGGCGGTGCGCGACATCGGACCGGCGGCGAGCGACTCGACCTCGGCAACCAAGGCCGGCGTCGATCATTCGGTGAACACGCTCGGCGATACGCGTCGGCCAGCGATCGGGCGCGGCCAGCGCAAGCCGAACTGCTCGAAGGGAACCGGCGGGTACGTGTCGACGCCGGGACCGAACGAACTGAATGGGCGGCCGCTGCCGACGGTCACCTCGAGGGCACGCACCACGCGACGAACGTTGGTCGGCTCCATCTTTGCCGCAGCGACCGGGTCGAGCTGCGGCCAGTTGCCGATGGAGGCTTCGACGCCCTCGGTGGCGGCCCGCTGTGTCCAGAGCTCGGCGCGCACCTCGGGCCAGCGCCCCGGGACCTCCATCGGTCGGTGATGCTGCGCAGGTAGAGGCCGTGCCGGCGACGAGCACGGCGCGATGATGGCGGGCGCTGATCGCCGCCAGGGCGTGCCGCGGCTGCCGAAGCGAAGTCGGTGACGGTGAACTCGTCGGCGGCTCGACGAGATCGAGGCAGTGGTGCGGCACGGCGGCGCGGTCGGCGGCAGTCGGCTTGGCCGTGCCGATGTCCATTCGCCGGTACACCTGCATCGCATCGACGGCAACGAGTCTCGACGTCGGCGCGGCGGCGCGGCCAGGGCCATGGCGACGTCGCTCTTGCCCGACGCGGTCGGCCCGAGGATGACCAGTGGCAGGACGGGCTGGTCACCCGGCGAGCACGGCGATGCGCCGCTTGTGCTGTGGCTCGGCCAGCAACTCGACGAATCGGCCGACGAGGTGGTGGGGTGCGGCGCGGGTGATCTCGACCGTGGCGTAGGCACCGGCGCGAAGTGGTTGCGGCGGGGTGAAGTGCACGAGCTTGTTCTGCCGGGTACGACCCGACAACACCGAGGGATCCTTCTTGCTCGGACCCTCGACGAGGACCTCTTCGATGCGGCCCGACCCTGGCCTCGTGCTTGGCCAGCGCGCTGCGTTCGACGACGACTCGCAGCCGCTGGAAGCGTTCGGCGGCGACGCCGGGATCGACGAACTGATCGGTCATCTCGGCTGCCTCGGTACCGGGTCGCGGCGAGAAGATGAACGTGTAGGCGTAGTCGTACTGGGCCTCGGCGACGACCTCGAGCGTTGCCGCGAAGTCGTCGTCGGTCTCGCCGGGAAACCCGACGATGATGTCGGTCGACACGGCCAGATCGTCGACGGCGGTACGACCGGCGGCAAGACGTTCGAGGTAGCGCTGAGCGGTGTAGCCGCGATGCATCGCGGCCAGCACGCGATCGCTGCCGGACTGCAACGGGTAGTGCAGGTGCTCGCACACGGCACGGCGTGGTCGCCATCGCCGCGAACGTCTCGGCGCGCATGTCTTTGGGGTGCGGGCTGGTGAATCGCACTCGGCGAATGCCCGTCGACTGTCGCCGACGGCGATGAGCAGCTCGGCGAACATCGGTCGCAGTCGAGCCTCGTCGTCGCCGGCCTGGCGGGCGGCCAGCTGCAGGTCGCGGCCGTAGCTGTTGACGTTCTGCCCGAGCAGCGTGACCTCGCTGACGCCCTCGGCCGCCAGGCGGGCGACCTCGGCCGACGACATCGTCGAACGGCCGGCTGATCTCGACACCGCGCACCGCCGGCACGATGCAGAACGCACACGAGTTGTCGCAGCCGATCTGGATCGTGACCCAGGCGTTGTACGTGGTCTCGCGGCGTGCCGGCAGTGCGCTGGGGAACATCGCCTGATCGTCGAGCACCGCCTCGTCGAAGATCTCGGTGATCGGCCCGTGATGGCGCGCCTGATCGATGAGCTCGGCCGTGCGATGCACGTTGTGAGTGCCGAGCACCACGTCGACGTACGGCGCCTTGCGCCGAACGAGATCGCGATCCTTCTGCGCCAGGCAACCGGCGACCACGATCTGGCGACCTTCGCGCTGTTCCTTCCACGGCTTCAGCCAGCCGAGCGTGCCGTACAGCTTGTTGTCGGCGTTCTCGCGGATGCAGCAGGTGTTGAGCACGACGACGTCGGCGTCGGCTTCGTCGGTGACCGCGACGTAGCCGTCGTCCTCCAGCAGGCCGGCGATTCGCTCGGAGTCGTGCTCGTTCATCTGACACCCGAAGGTGTGAACGATGTAGCCGCGGGTCACGGGCGAAAGGCTATCGGTGCGGTGCATCGAGCCGTCAACGAGGGAGTTGCATCGAGCCGTCGGCCAACAGCGGGAACCCTGGGTTGTGGGCGAGCTCCCACAGGTGGCCGTCGGGATCGGCGACGTAGCCGGAGTAGCCACCCCAGAAGACACGGTGCGGTTGCTTGACCATCGTGCCGCCGCACGACACCCACTCGAGCGCTACCCGATCGACCTCGGCCTCGGACTCGAGGTTGATCGCCAGCGAGATGCCGGCGAAGCCCGCCGCCCGCCGAGGGCACCGTGGCGTCGTCGGCCAGCGCCTGGCGGCCGAACACCGACAAGCGCCAAGCCGCCCAGTTGGAAGAACGACACCTCGTCGTTCGAGGCGCTGGATCGTCGCCAACCCAGCGCCTCGTAGAACGATGTTGCCCGCGCCACGTCGGCGACACCGAGGGTGACCAGCGTGAGACGGCCGGGACCGACATCGGCTCAGTCGATCACGATCGGTTCTTCGTCGGCCGGTGTGAACTCGGGAGCATCCTGCTGGCCGATACCGGCCTCGACACGTACCTTCTCGGAGACCTCGACCATGATCTCGGGGTTCTCGGACAAGAAGCTCTTGGCGTTCTCGCGGCCCTGGCCGAGCTGCTCGCCCTCGTACGTGAACCAGGCACCCGACTTCTTGATGATGCCCATGTCGACGGCGATGTCGAGCAACGTGCCCTCGCGGCTGATGCCCTTGCCGTACATGATGTCGAACTCGGCCTGGCGGAACGGCGGGGCGACCTTGTTCTTGACCACCTTGACCCGCGTGCGGTTGCCGACGATCTCGGCACCATCTTTGATGCTCTCGATGCGACGGATGTCGAGGCGCACCGACGAGTAGAACTTCAACGCCCGACCGCCAGGGGTGGTCTCTGGCGAGCCGAACATCACGCCGATCTTCTCGCGAAGCTGGTTGATGAAGATGGCGATGGTGTTGGTGCGGCTGAGGTTGGCGGTGAGCTTGCGCAGTGCCTGGCTCATCAAGCGGGCCTGCAGACCGACGTGGGTGTCGCCCATCTCGCCTTCGATCTCGGCGCGGGGCGTGAGCGCGGCCACCGAGTCGATGACCACCACGTCGACTGCACCGGAACGCACCAACATGTCGACGATCTCGAGCGCTTGCTCGCCGGTGTCGGGCTGGCTGATCAGCAACTGGTCGATGTCGACGCCGATGGCGCTGGCGTACACCGGATCCATGGCGTGCTCGGCGTCGATGTAGGCGCAGATGCCACCGTTGCGCTGCGCCTCGGCCACGACGTGCATGGCCAGCGTGGACTTGCCCGACGACTCGGGGCCGAAGATCTCGACCACGCGCCCACGCGGCAACCCGCCGACGCCGAGGGCGAGGTCGAGCGACAGTGCCCCGGTCTGGATGGACTCGATGGCCATCGAGCTCTTCTCGCCCATCCGCATGATGGACCCCTTGCCGAACTGCTTGTCGATGGCCGCCAATGCCACATCAAGTGCCTTTTCGCGATCGTTGCTCACTGTTGTTCTCCGTTTCCTGCCTGGTGCATGTGTGGTCTTGCTGACGTGGAGGCCGAGTTGCACGACCTCGATTGCGATGACGGGCACCATACGAGAAGGGGTGTGACACGGTTTCCCGAGCACCGTACCTGGGCGTGGTGAGCGTCTGGCGTTGTTCGAACAACAGCAGTGTAACTACGAACAGTCGTTCGATCAAGCACCACCTTGATCGAGCATCACGGTCAACCTTCACTGGGACGCCGAACGCTCCACAGCGGTCGAGTCGAGCGCCGCCGCGGCTTCGGCCAGTTCGGCGGCCTCGGGACGATGCACGGCAAGATCGAACGCCAGCCAGAGCGTGAACGTGAACGGGTAGATCACGATCGGCATCAACACTGCAACGGCGATCAGTGACAACACCATCGGTGCGACCGGGATGTCGGGTGACGTCATCACGAAGCCGATCGTCATGCCGGCGGTCAACACGATGAACGTGAGAACCGTGTTGACGGTGACGGCGCCGAGTTCGAAGCCGTCCTCGCGCCGCCAACGAATGCCGCACGTTCGGCAACGATCGTGCTTGCCGAGCCACCGGCGAATGAACGTGTGGCGCGACCCGCACCATGGACAATGCAGCACGAGCGCTCGACGAACCATCCGACCGAACGACGGATCTTTCGAGGGCATCTCTGCCACCCTAGAGACATTCCGCACTTCATCGGCCAAACTAGCGACGTGCGTCGAACCCTCGCTGGCCTCATCTTTGGTCTTGCCTATGTGTGCGCCAGCCTCGCCATCAGCGGGTGGTTGCTGCAGCGCAGCGCGTTCGACCCGGACCGCACCGGTGACCTGGCCACCGTGGTGTTGCAGGACAACCGCATCAAGACCCAGATCGCCAACACCATCGCCGATGCCGCGGCCTCGCAACGCGGGCTCGACCAGGCGACCGTGCGTCAGACCGTCAGTTCCGTGGCCAGCACACCGCAAGGTGCGGCGTTCCTCGGCAAGGTCCTACACGACGCTCATGCCCGATTGATCGGTCAAGCTGAAGGGACCAGTGCGAATCACCGGCGAGCAGATGGTGCTCGTCGTACGCAATCAAGTGGTGGCCGACATGCCATCGATCACGCTGCCCGTACCACGAGTCACGGCGCTCGACAGGATCCGCCGCGTCCTTCGTTGGACGATCCCGTTCTGCGTCCTCTTCGCCGTCGGGTTCTTCGTGATCGGATTCATGCTGCACCCCAACCGATCGGCGCTGGTGCACAGCCTCGGCTACGGCATGGTGCTGCTGGCGTTGCTGATCGTCGTGACTCGGCTACATCGTGCCGCGCTTCGTGCTGCCGGCCCTCAGCGACAACATGTGGGCCGACGTGCCGGCACGGCTGGCCAACGACTCGCTGCCCCTGCTCGTCGGTTTGGCGATCGTGTTCGGCGGTGGCGGCATGATGTTGCTGGTGGGCATCGGGCCTGCTTCGGCGGCGCCGGAGGTGGAACGCGCCGGTCAGCACCTATCGCTATCGAGAAGAGCGCCGCTGGGGCTGGTCGGAACGGTTAGGTCGGAACGGTTAGGTCGAGGTTCGGTCGGCTCCGTCAGCTCACCAGCTCGGCGACGAACTCGGCGAACACGTCGGCGTAGTGCATCGCGTCGGACTCGCTGTGCATCACCGAGATCAGCCACTGCTCGTCGAGGCCCGGCGGCAACAGCACGCCGCGGTTGATGCCATGCATCCATTGGGCAAAGGCGAGGTCGAAGTCGGTGGCCTTGTAGTCGCGGTAGTTCTCGATCTGCTCGGGCGCCCACGTGATGCAACCCTTTGCACCGAACTGCACCGTGTGCGCCGGTAGATCGGCGTCGTCGATGGTCTTCTGGCACGCGTCGAGCACGCGACGGTTGAGATCGATCGTCGCCTGCGTGGCCTCGGGCGTGCACACCTCGCCGAGCACCGCCTTCGCCGCAGCCATGCACAGCGGGTTTCCGTTGTAGGTGCCGAGGTGCAACACCTTGCCGTTGGTGATCTGGTCCATGCACTCCTGCGGTCCCGCCGAACGCGCCGAGCGGCAGACCACCACCGATGCTCTTGGCCAGCGCAACGAGATCGGGCTGCACGCCGACGGCGCCCGGTTGCCCCACTCCAACCGGCAGTGATGCCGGTCTTGACCTCGTCGAAGATCAGCATCGTGCCGTACTTGCGAGTGATCTCGCGCACGGCCTGCAGGTAGCCGGGCTGCGGCAGGCAGATGCCGATGTTCTCCATGACCGGTTCGACGATGAAGCACGCCACGTCGCGACCGGCGAGTGCCTTCTCGAGCAGCTCGGGACGGTTGTACGGGATGACCTTGGTATCGGCCAGCACGGCGCGGGTGATGCCTGCCGTGGCCGGGATGGCACGGGGCTCGTCGGCCGGGCCGGCCTCGCTGATCGGCGGCTTCATCGAGATCATCACCTCGTCGTGGTGGCCGTGATAGCCACCTTCGACCTTGACGATCTTGTCGCGGCCGGTGACACCGCGGGCGACGCGAATGGCGTCCATCGTCGCCTCGGTGCCGCTGTTGGTGAACCGCCACATCGGCAGCTTGTAGCGAGTGGCAAGCATCTCGGCGACGTCGGCGTTCAACTCGCACGGCGTCACGAAGAGCGTGCCGTCGTCGAGTTGGCGCTCGACCGCGCGGCGCACGATCGGGTTGCAGTGGCCGGAGAACAACGCGCCGAAGCCCATGTCGAAGTCGATGTAGCGATTGCCGTCGACGTCTTCCATCCACGCCGCCTGGGCGCGACGGACCACGATCGGATGCGGATCGTAGGACTGGAAGCTCGATGGCACGCCCATCGGCATGACCTTGCGGGCCCGCTCGGTGGCCTTCATCGAACCGGAGGTGCGCTTGACGTATTCGCCGAGTTCGCGCTGGGTGATCTGTCGGGCTCTGCTGGCAAGTTCACGGGTGTCGATGGATTCCATTGCTCTCATTCGATTCTCCTGGCGGATTTCGTTCTGGCAAGCCTAGCTCACCACGGAATCCATCGTGAACGGCCGTCGGCACGTCGCAGTTCAGGATCGCCCGCGGCCTGCCGATGAACATGCGAGTCACCATGACAATGCCTACATCACCCCCAATATTCGGCCCTCCCGCTGGTCCACCGGCCAGACCTCGAGTTGCAGAATTCAGCGAGCCCGGAGCAAGTGCACCGCAATGCACCACCAGGGTGTACGCCTACGCTGCTGTCGCCGCCTTCGCTGTGTACACGTTATCGACAGGCTGCTTTGCCTGGTTCGCGCGAGCCCGCACGACCGCGTGGGCGGACGCCGTGGGCCGCCGGGCGACCGTCGATGCGGCACGCGACGCTGACCATCTGTACGTGCTGGCCGCACGGTCTACTTGGGTGACAATCGTCCTCGGCGCCGTGGCAGTCAGCGTGTGGGCCGGCCGCGTCGTGGCCAACGCCCGATCGAGAGGGATGCCGGTCAGCCCGAGAAAGGCACGGTGGATGTGGTTCATCCCCCTCTTCGGGATCGTCCCAAGCATTCGCGAGCTGCGCAAGTCGGTGTCTGGCACCGACTACTCGACACACCGCCTCAGTCGGTGGCTCGTCACGCTGTACGTAGTCACGTTCATGCACGTCTTCTTCTTCCTGGCAACCGGCACCGCGAACACGACTACGCCCGAGGCCTTGGCGGCCCTCGAGCGCGAATCGCTGTTCGCGACGCTGATGTTCGTCGCCTACGCAATCGCGACGGCTTTCGCGGCAAGCGCGATCCTTCACGCTGACAAGGCACTCACCTTGCGGCGACGAGCGCCGTAAGCCAACCGGACACCAAATCGGGGTGTGGAACTCGGTCGGCGATGTGGCACACTGGGCGGCCTACATGGTGGCCGTAGTTCAGCTGGTAGAGCGCCAGTTTGTGGTACTGGATGTCGCGGGTTCGAGCCCCGTCGGTCACCCCAATCGAACAGTTGGGGGCACACTCCGTGCCCCTACACTGCTCGGGTCCCGGCTCCGGCCCGGGCGATGCGCCTCTAGCTCAACGGCAGAGCAACGGACTCTTAATCCGCAGGTTCTGGGTTCGAAACCCAGGGGGCGCACCAAGAAGCACCAGGTCAGTGGGAATATTTGACTGAGCATTCGAAGTGGCTCGGATCGACATCCGTGTGTTCGCGTGCGCCGTGACCGGCTATCTCGTCGACTGGGAGGGCTGGGCCGACAACCTGTTGGCGCCACCTTGACGAGCCCTCGCAGTGCCGCACCGAACGTTGAAGCGCCTCCTCCTAAGGTTTAGCGAGGCTGCGCTGCGCCCGGCCATCAGCGGAGCCACGCCGTAGCTATACGCCGTCTCACCTCCACTACGTCCGGGTGGGAGTCGACCTCATGTCCGCAGCGCCAGAGATCAGCATCGAGCGAAGCGGATGGCGACTCTGCAAGACGGCACGTATCCGTTGCGAAGGTGTCCCATATCGCCGGATGAGTTCGGCCTTCGATCGCGTGGCTGCGTTTATTCTTGATACTGCGGGACCGGGCCTGAGCGGGCGATCCGACCAGGAGGAACGATGGAGACCAACCACTTCACGACCAAGGCGCTCGACCTGTCCACGTGGGATGCGTTCGCAGCACTGGTGGAGGCCAACGGAGGCATCTTCGGCGGCTGCTGGTGCATGGGCTTCCACCCCGAAGAAGCCACCCACCCCGACACCCCGCAACCGCACCGCGAGCAGAAACTCGACCGCGTCCGGGCCGGCACCGCGCACGCGGCGCTGGTCTTCGACGGCGATGACTGCGTCGGCTGGTGCCAGTTCGGGCCGCCTCACGAGGTACCGCGCATCAAGAACCGCAAGGAGTACGAGAAGCAGCTGGACGAGCTGCCCGACTGGCGGATCGCCTGCTGCTACGTCGGTAAGGGCCATCGCCGCCAAGGAGTCGCCGCCGCCGCACTCGCCGGCGCGCTCGAACTGATCGCCAGTCTCGGCGGTGGCACGGTCGAGGGCTACCCAGAACCCGCCGGCGACGTACCGGCCGGCTTTCTCTACCACGGTGTGCTCTCCACTTTCGAACGCGCCGGGTTTCGCCCGGACCGCAAGATCGGCATGCACCGCTGGGTCGTCACCACCCAGGTGGCGCCATCCTGAACGCGAAGGCTGCCACCAAACGCCGGTTGAATGTCGCATCTCGTTGGGTGGCGGCGTCACGCTGAGCGCCCGTCGAGTTGATCATTCGTTCTGCTTGGAAGGTTGTCGGATCAACCTGTCGCAGGGATGACAATGGACAAACGGACATGTAGCTGATCTGATCAATTGGACCGTTGTACGAGACACGGCCAACGACCCCCTGGTGTGGCGCGTGTCTTAGCCTCGCTTCGTCGCAGCGGGAGTTCCCGCGTAACAAGTAACTTTGGACGCGAAATGACGGATGCGCACTTGGCGCGAGTAGGAGTAAGTTCGGGCTGTGACCGGGATCCGACACTTCGTATATCTCAACCGGAGGCTCGTTCGCGAGCTTCTTGCTCCCCTTGAAGGCGGTATCTACGACAACGAAGCAGCAACTGACGCAGAGAACACCGATCGAGGACTTGAGACAAACATCAGTCCGCCAGGGTTACACATAAGTGGACGTCTAGGCAAGAAGCGGACGGCCGAACGGACAAGAGATATGGTGCAGACCGCCGCATCCGAGTTCGGGCGCCTGCATCGCCATCTATGCGAAGGCGAGAAACTGCAGTGGCTTGAAGCGCTGGATGCTGACATCTGGGATCAGCTAAAGGTGGGTGAGCTTCTTGAGCTTCACGGGCGAGTCCCGCGGCGAGCCCCTGTCCTTGCAGGCCTGAGGCGGATAACTCGGAATCCAGGAGAGGTTGGAGAGACTGGCGACGTGTCGGACCTTGTCGTTCGGCTGCGGGGGTCCGAAGAATATGGATTCTTCGGGACGGTCTCACGCGAGCACTTTGTGGGGGAGGTAAAGCGGCTCATGCCTCGCCGACTGGAGGTATGGCAATGGCCCCCGGAGCTTCGCGTGCTCGGCCAAATCCGAGACGAGGTAGAACCAGGCAGAAACTGGCAGACTGGGTCATATCCGTGGTGGGAACAGCGACTCGAGGATTTAGCCAAGATCTTCGGCGTAACGGATGTCCGAGGTGAATACCGTCAAATATCCGTGGTGGCCGCTTATCAGCAGTCCGATTAGTGGCGCGACCGGCAGCGTCGTGGGGTTCGCCTCCACAGTCGGCACCCGTTGGATCTATTTCGGTTGGTGTATCGCTGAACGTCCCGCAGTGCGGGCACTGTTCCAGAAGTCGGTTGCCCAACCGACGTGATAGCCAGTTGTGGAGTGGAGTTCCAGCGTAGCGGCAAGCGTCGCTTTGCCAGACCTCGACGAACCGCTCAGCATGATGACCGACCCGTGGTCACGTGCCCGACCATTGTGGCGCAATGTGTTCAATGTGCCCATAGCGCTGCTCTGCGAGATGCAACAACCCCAAACCACGCAGCGCTTAGCGCCGACCTGGACAAAACGACACGATCCGAGCACCTACGCATTGTGCCGGAGCGTCACCGCCAGCGGATTGCAGCACAGTTCCAGGTCACCCCTATCCTCCCGAGCAGTCTCGCAACATACCTTCGATCGCTCCCAACTCGACGACCACCACACCGAGCGGCAGTTAATCCGGCAATCCGTCAAGGGGCAATCAGGTTATTCCGGTCGTCGAGATTCAGTGTCGGCGGGGTGTTGACGTGGCCACTCCACGAAACCATCACAACGAAATTCAACACGCGAGGGTTTCGGCGGCCACTGCACGGGGTCGCCAGGTTCCCAGAACGAGCTGCGCTGACCCGTGCCCAAGCTCGTACCGGTCGACCTCTGCGAAGAACGCTGGGGACAGCACGACTAGGCCGAATCGGCTTCGAGCGATGCCGGCGTCGATCTTGCGGCGCAGACCCAGCAGGTGAACTACGCACCCACAGCCTCGTGCCGCCGCCAGCCGAACGCCAACCGTGGCATGATGCGAGGCGTGAACGACGGCTCGGCTCTGGAGCGGCACGTCGAGGCCTTGCTTCGCCACGCCGGGCTGCGACCCCGCATGCGTAAGTCCATCGAGGGCGTGTGTGGCCACCACGTGTTCGACGTTGTCGTCGACATGACCGCGGTTGGTCTTTCTGGACGTGGGTCATCCAGTGCAAGGACTGGTCCCGCCGGGTGGAGAAAGGCATCGTGCGCGCCTTCGCCGAAGACGTAGAGAACGCCGGAGCCGACAAGGGGGTCATGGTCAGCAGATCGGGGTACCAGTCCGGTTGCTCGGCCGCGGTCGAGAACCGAAATGTCCTGCTGCTCACCCCGGTCGAGTTCGAGGACTCCGTAGGCGATGAAATCGCTTGGGAGCGACTCCGGCAAGCGTGGCCGTGACTCGACGCCCTGGTCGATCGCCGGACCGCATGCATATCCATCGTCCCGCGTCCCAGGGAAGCGTTCGAGCGACTGGGATCGAAGAGCACCTCCCGTCCGGCCCGGAGAGCGACCGCTACTCAGAGCGACTCACCGCACTTCGTGTGCTGCTCGAGGAGGTCACCGGAGTCCTCGTGGGCGACACCCACTATCGACTTCCCGACCTGGAGTATGAAGAGGATCCCGACGAGTACCACCAGACGATTGGTACCCGACAGTGAAGGTCGACGACATCCGTGTGTTCGCGGACGCCGCAACCGGCGATCCCGTCGACTGGGAGGGCTGGGCCGACACCCCGATAGCGCCACCTTGACGAGCCCTCGCAGTGCCGCATCGAAAGTTAAGCGCCTCCTCCTAAGGTTTAGCGAGGCTGCGCTGCGCCCGGCCATCAGCGGAGCCACGCCGTAGCTACACGCCGACTCACCTCCACGACGTCCGGGTGGGAGCCGACCTCATGTCCGGGGTGCCAGAGATCAGCATCGACGGAGCGGATGGCGACTCTGCAAGACGGGACGTACCGTCGCGAAGGTGTCCCATATCGCCGGTTGGATGACGCTGCAGTAGAGGTCGTGGCAAGCACGCTGAGCAATCTGTGTTCGTAAACTCGAACGTGGCAGTCTGGTAGGCATCCTCGGTCGATGCGAGGTTTGGACCGGAGCGAGGGGTCCGGCCATCCGTTGGCTCGTCGTTAGCTCTCGTTGACTCTCGTTAGCTCTCGTTAGCTCTCCCTATTGACCAGGGCGAGGGCCCGGCGAAGCCGCGTTCCGCAATCCTCGAACCAATCGATGTATTCGACGTGCGCCGCGTCGTTCTCGACCGAGCCTGAGCGGTATTGGGGAATTCGACAAGCGCGCCGGTCGGCGAATTCGTCCGAATCAAGCCCTCGCCCGTAGGCGTCTTCGATGGATGTTCGACTGGCTAGTAAGGCTCTGGAACATGGCGAGGTTGCGCTCGGCGTCTTCGGTGTCGATGTATAGCTCGTGTCGCAACCGGTCACTCGCCGCGAACCATGGCGTGATCACCAGCCACGATTGGTGCTGGCGTGCTCATCCAGTTCGATGCCGGGGCACCCGTGCGCGTGTCCAGGCGTTGGGCATGGCGAACGTTCGTTGGAACTACTCGAGGACGCGGCAGCGGCCGCCGGGGGATGTCCCGGCGGCCGCTGCAGGTTCGATTCGGCTGAGTAGTCGCGGCCGATGTCGATGGTCGCGACGATGCCGTTCGGCGGTGCGTTCTCCGGAGGGAACACGTCATACGCTACGTACAGCTTGCCGTTGGCGTACTCGAGGCCCGCCGGTGCCGGCAGTTCGATGAGCATCTCCGGTCCACCGTTGACGACCTTCGACACCCGGCCTCCGAACAGCCCGGTGACGTAGATGTCGCCGTGGGGGTGCGAGGGTGAGGTTCGTGGCGCCGAGGAACCCGGTGGCGAGCTGCTGTACCCGACCCAGGACGGGTTGACACGGTAG
>CAWEOL010000013.1:0-137809 GCA_963810675.1 Ilumatobacteraceae bacterium | reverse complement strand
GGCGATGGCGATGTTCGTGCTGGTCGTCGACACCTCGATCATGAACGTGTCGATCACCGCAGTGGCACGCGATCTCGACACGTCGGTGAGCAGTGTCCAGTCGGCCATCGCCCTCGAGGCGCTGGTATCTGCTGCGTTCATCCTCATCGGCAGCAAGCTCGGTGACTTGATGGGGCGCAAGCGTGCCTACATCTTGGGCCTACTCGCATACGCCACGGGCGCCCTGGCGATGATCCTCGCCCAGAGCATGACCGCGATCGTCATCTTCTGGGCGATCATCGGCGGGTTCGGCGCCTCGCTGCTGCTGCCGGCCATGCAATCGCTCGTCCATGGCAACTTCCACGGCGCCGCGCAGAAGAAGACCTACGCGCTGGTCGGTGCCGCGGCTGCCGTCGGTGCCGCGATCGGCCCGCTGATCGGGGGCTTCGTCACCACCTATCTGTCGTGGCGTGTCGGCTTCCTCATGGAGATCGTGATCATCGCGATCGTGCTCTCCGGCAGCAAGCTGATCAAGGACGTGCCGTTCACGGGCCTCCGCAAGATCGACACGGTCGGCGCCGCCCTGTCGATCTTGGGGATGGGTGGCGTCGTGTTGGGCATCCTGGTCTGGCAGGAAGGCGGCGAATACGTGCTGCTGATCATGGCCGTCGGTGCCGTCGCCCTCGCCGTGCTTGCCCGCTGGCTCGTCCGGCGCAAGCGCGAAGGCAAGGTGACGCTGCTCGATCCGGACCTGTTCAAGCTCCCCAACTTCCGGGTCGGTGCCCTGGGTATGGTGCTCCAACAAACGACACTCGGCGGGGCGATGATCGCGCTGCCGCTCTTTTTGCAGGTGACCCTCGAGTACAACGCCATGCAGGCCGGCCTGTCGATGATGCCGCTGTCGCTGACCATGTTCGGCGTCGCGCTGCTCGCCGGGAAGAAGGCAGGCAATCGACGCGCAAGCAGCATCATCCGGTTGGGATTCGGGCTCACACTCATCGGGATGGTGTTGATCGTGCCGATCATCCCCCGCGCCGACTCCGGCTGGGCGCTGCTGGTCCCGCTGATGATCGCTGGATCCGGGCTGGGCCTGCTGGTCTCGCAGCTCAACAACTACATCCTGGCCCCGATCGAGGAGGAGCGGGTCAGCGAGGCAGCCGGGGTCAACTCCGCCGGCCAGTCCTTCGGGTTGTCGTTCGGACTGGCATTGGCGGGCGGCCTGATGCTGGCGGCCCTGTCGTTCAGCTTCATCAAGATGACCGAGGACAGCACCGTGATCCCGGCCAGACAGCAAGAGCAGATCGCCGACGCCTTGGAGGACAATGCCCAACTCATCAGCACCACGCAGCTCGAAGAACTGCTCGCCAATCAGCCCGACAAGATCCAGGACGAGATCATCCGCATCAACTCCGACGCGGGCGACACCGCCCTCCAGGTAGCGATGCTCGTACCGATCCTCGCCTCGCTCCTCGGGTTCCTCAACTCGTTCCGCATGATGCGACTCCCCGACATCAAGCCATCGGCCGACCTCGACGGGTTGGCGTTGGGCTGACCACCACGACGACATTGACTCGTGAACACCGTGTTCGGGGCACAATGAGTCGATGAGCATTGTCGTCGATCAGCCCGCCGACCACGTATTGACAATTGGCATCAACCGTCCGGCGGCGCGCAACGCCGTCGACGGCCCCACCGCACGGTCGCTGGCCGAGGAGTTCCGCGCCTTCGATGCAGACCCCGATCTGCATGTCGCTGTGCTCTATGGGCTCGAGGGCACCTTCTGTGCAGGTGCCGACCTCAAGCAGATCGTTTCCGGTGATGGCAACCGGGTGGAGCGCGACATGTCGCTCGACGGACCAATGGGTCCGACGCGGATGCTGCTCGACAAGCCGGTCATTGCCGCTGTCGAGGGCTACGCCGTCGCCGGCGGACTGGAACTGGCGCTGTGGTGCGATCTCCGGGTGGCGGCCTCTGACGCGGTGTTCGGTGTGTACTGCCGGCGGTGGGGCGTCCCGCTGATCGACGGCGGCACCATCCGACTCCCCCGCCTGATCGGGCACAGCCATGCCCTCGACATGATCCTGACCGGACGCGGCGTCTCGGGGGACGAGGCGCTGCGGATGGGACTGATCAATCGAGTCGTCGCCCACGGGGCGGCACTCGATGCAGCCGTCGCGCTGGCTTCCGAGATCGGCGCTCTCCCCCAGCGCTGTCTGCGGTCGGATCGTCGCAGCAGCTACGACCAGTGGGCCTTGAGCGCCGACGAGGCGTTGGCCAACGAGACCGAGCTCGGTCTTGCCACGATCCTGTCGGGTGAGACGCAACAGGGCGCCGCCCGATTCGCGGCCGGCGAAGGCCGCCACGGCCGTTGACTGTCGGTGTCGACGATCTCTAGTCGACGACCTCGATGCGGCATCGAGGGCCGCGTGATGCGGCCAATCGCTGATCCAACGTCAGCAACGTCGCGTTGAGCGCTATCGCTACCGCACGTTGACGAGATCGACGACGAATACCAGGGTCTCGCCGCCTTTGATCACCCCTCCCGCCCCCCTGCTGCCGTAGCCGAGGTGCGCAGGGATCGTCAGGCGGCGGCGGCCGCCGACACGCATACCGGCGACACCTTTGTCCCACCCTTCGATCACTTCGCGAGCGCCGAGGCGGAAGTCGAACACTTCGCCGCGATTCCAACTGGCATCGAATTCCTGTCCATTGCTCCACGCCGCGCCCGCGTAGTGCACGTACACTCGCTTGCCGATCACGGCCTCGTCACCATCACCGATGATCTCGTCTTCGATGACGAGATCGGCTGGTGGTTCGTTGTCGGAAATGGTGATGGTGGGTCGCTCGGCCATGAAGCCGACTGTATCGGCCTGATGAGCACGCTTCCCAGGAAGTCGTTGATCTGAGCGGTCACCACACTCATGGCGCCGGAATGTACCCGTGACGCAGCGGGTGCCGCCGATTCGGGCGTCGCAGCGGCGAGAATGAAACGATGGCGAGGCGTCTGTGGGTGATCGGTATGGCCGTCGTGGCCGTCGTGGCGCTCGTGTGGGTGACGAACTCGTCCGATGAGACGGCGGCGAAGTCGGTTTCGGCTTCCTCCGACACGACCGTGCGACCGCGACCGACGCGGCCGACGACCCCGCCGACGACGCGGCCGACCACCACCACCGAGCCTCCGACCTCGACGAACAGCACGACGACCACCGCACCAACGACCACGATCGCGACTACGACAACGCTGCCGCATTTGAACGACACCCCGTTCAACGGCGACGCGTTCGATGCCGTGATTGCCGGCGCGACCGTCGATCTCGGCGATCTGGCGGCGGGCGTTGCCGTCATTCGCAACGGCAATGTGCTGCACACCGCGGCCTTCGGCGTGGAGAACCCGTTCGAGTCCAAAGTGGCGACCGTCGATACTCGCTTTCGAATTGCCAGCGTTTCCAAGATGCTCACAGTGGTGGCGATCATGCAGCTCGTCGACGACGGATCGATTGAGCTCGACCAGCCGTTCGCCGGTCAACTCGGCCTCGACGGGCCGTTTACCGATCCGCGCATCGCCACGATCACGGTGCGCCAACTGCTCTCGCACACCTCGGGCTTCGCGGTGTCACGGGGAATATTCTTCGGGCACGGGGCCGACGACTGGCACGAGGCGGCCGGTGCTGCGTTGGGCCAGCTGCTGAAGTTCGACCCTGGAACCGCGTTTCAGTACAGCAACACCAACTACTGCTTGCTCGGCCTCCTGCTGGAGGCGGTCACCGGACAATCGTTCGAGGCAACCGTACGGGAACGAGTGCTCGAGCCGATCGGCGCCGAGGCTCACCTCGCACCGACGGTCGATACCGAACCCGGCGACGCCCTGCACGTCTCGGCGCCGGGGCGTAACTACATGGAAGTCCTCGGCCCAGCGGGCGGTTGGGTGGCGACTCCACTCGACATCGCCAAGCTGGCCGCAGCGCTGCGCGCCGAATCGCCGGGACCGCACCTGCTCGATGCGGCCACCGTCGACACCATGCGCGTCCCTGTGCCGGTGCCCGTCGAGGTGCCTCCGCCCGTGAGTGGGTGGAGCTACGGCCTCGGGCTGATCTTGTTCGCCGACGGCTCGTGGGGGCATACAGGCACCATCGAGTCGACACACGCGATCGTGGTCAACCGGCCTGATGGGCTCACCATCGCGGTGCTCGTCAGTGGAAAGTATCCGACGATCTCCGACGATCTGCTCGCAGTGATCGATCTGGCCGTGGCGGCCAGCACTTCTCCCTAGGACCACCGGCTACCTTCACCGTCATGGTCCTTCCGAACACGGGCATGTCGCCGCAGGCGATCTTCACGCATCTCGACGACTTGAAGACCGCCGACGTGCGTTGGCGCGACGGGCGGGCGTTCACCCTCGTCTACTACGGCGGCGCCGACGTGCTGGCAGTAGCCGAAGAGGCGTATCGCCGATTCTCCTCCGAGAATGCCTTGAACACCGATGCCTTCCCGAGCCTGCGCACGATCCAGTCCGAGGTCGTGGCAATCGTCGGCGACTGGCTGGAGGTCGGCGACGAGGGTGCCGGCTTCATGACCTCGGGTGGCACCGAGAGCATCCTGCTGGCCGTCAAGGCCGCGCGTGAACGCGGCCGCAAGGAACGTGGCATCACCCGGCCCAATGTGGTGCTGCCCACAAGCGCCCATGCCGCGTTCGAAAAGGGCTGCTACTACTTCGGTCTGGAGAGTCGTCGCATCGCCGTCGGCGGCGATTGGCGTGCCGACGTCAGGGCAATGGACGCAGCGATCGACGACGACACGGTGTTGATCGTCGGGTCGGCACCGCAGTATCCGCAAGGAGTGATCGACCCGATCTCCGAGATCGCCGCGCTCGCCGCCCAACGCGAGATCAACTGCCATGTCGACGCGTGCATGGGTGGCGTGGTCCTGACGTACCTCGCCCGCCTGGGCGAACGAATCCCGCCGTGGAACTTCGTCGTACCAGGTGTGACAAGCATTTCGGTGGACCTGCACAAGTACGGCTACACCGCCAAGGGCGCCTCGGTGATCATGTATCGCACCAAGCACCTGCGCAGTTACCAGACCTACGTGACCGACAACTGGCTCGGCGGTCTGTACGGATCGTCCGGGATCCTCGGTACCAAGGGCGGGGGCTCGATGGCTGCGGCGTGGGCGGTGATGCACCACCTCGGCGACGACGGATACCTGCAGTTGACGGGCGCGGCCCGGCGAGCGTGTCTGCAGCTGGCAAGTGCGCTCGGCACCATTCCCGAGCTCGCCATCCGCGCCGAACCGGACGCGACGCTGGTGGCCTTCGGCGCCGCCGACGACGATCGACTCGACGTCTTCGCCGTTGCCGACGCCTTGTGGCGCCGCGGTTGGTACGTCGATCGGCAAGGTCCCCCGCCGTCGCTGCATTGCACCGTCAGCGTTGTGCACGACGGCAAGATCGAGGCGTTCGTCGCCGATCTCCGGTCGAGCATCGCCGAGGTCCATGACGCGGCACCGCGGCCAGGTAAGCGGTCTCGGGGTTTGCCGGGCGTCTACGGCACCATCGAGTAGCGCACCGGCTACCGGCTGTCGTCGATGTGTGACTTCATCGCCAACACCAGGTCGAGCAGCTCGGCCGACTCATCGGCGTTCAGGGCGCGGTCGAAGAACCGAGTCATGATCTTGTCGGTCAGCAGCTCGGTGTTGGCCCGAAGTTCGACGAGGTGGGAGACGTCTGGGAACGGTTCAGCCCATCCGAACTGCTTCGCCCGGCCTTCGCCGCGAGACACCAACATGGCGTCGAGCGGAGCGATGCCCGTGGCGACAACGGCAGCGACATGTGCGCTGCCGCGCAGCTCGCGTAGCACGGCAGTCCGCACCCCGTTGTACGGGATCATTCGGGCTGTGGCGTCGAACCGCTACAGTGATGTTCGTCGACAACTCGATCGGGAGAGCCTGCAACGCAGCCAGCGTTGCCGCGCCGAAGGAGCAACCGCCCCGGAATCTCTCAGGCAAACGGACCGATCGGGAAGGCAACGCTGGAAAGCAGCGGGCATCATGCTCGCTCGCCGACGGGGAAACCTGCCGAGCAACATCGCTCGGCGGAGAAGCTCTCAGGTACCAAGGACAGCTGGGGACGAAGCCTTATCCTGCGATCCTTGGGAGTAGTCATGCGAGCACACCTCGATGAGTTGATCGACACGGCAGAGTTCGCCAGGCGGCACTCGTCGCCGACCGAGGCAGAACGCCGGCACATGCTGGGGGTGATTGGTGAATCCTCGATCGAGTCGTTACTGGCTCACACGGTGCCGCAGACCATACGTATGGCCGAAGGCCTGGCGCTCAACGGGCCGCGATCGCCGGAGTCGGTGCTCGGTGAACTGCGTCAGTTGGCAGCACGAAACGTCGCCAGGACCAGCCTGATCGGGATGGGTTACTACGGCACCATCACGCCTCCGGTGATCGTCCGCAACGTGCTGGAGAACCCTGCGTGGTACACCGCGTACACGCCCTATCAGCCCGAGATCAGCCAGGGCCGGCTCGAGGCGCTGCTGAACTTCCAGACGATGGTCGCCGAGCTGACAGGTTTCGACCTGGCCAACGCATCGCTGCTCGACGAGGCCACCGCCGCGGCCGAAGCGATGACGATGGCCCGACGGTTGTCGAAGTCCGACAGCGATCGCTTCGTCGTGCATCGCGATACTCATCCTCAGACCCTGGCCGTGCTGGCCACCCGCGCCGAACCTGTCGGCATCGAGCTGGTCGTCGGCGACATCGACGACGTCGCCGCTGGTTGCTTCGGTGCCTTGTTCAGCCTGCCGACATCGAGTGGGGCGATCACCGACTGGACAGCGGCCATTGCCTCGGTACACCAGGTCGACGGTGTGGCCATCGTCGCCACCGACCTGTTGGCCTGCATGCTCACGGTGCCGCCGGCACAACTCGGCGCCGACATCGCCATCGGCTCCGCTCAGCGGTTCGGTGTGTCGATGGGCTTCGGTGGCCCGCACGCCGCCTTCATCGCTGCCCATGCAACGGTCGCTCGCGCCCTGCCCGGGCGACTGGTCGGCGTGAGTACCGATACCGAGGGCCGGCCGGCGCTACGTCTGGCCCTGCAGACCCGCGAGCAGCACATCCGCCGCGAGAAAGCGACCTCCAACATCTGCACCGCCCAAGTGTTGCTCGCGAACATCGCCGGGTTCTATGCCGCATGGCATGGTCCCGAGGGTCTCCGGCGGATCGCCGAGCGAGTCCATCGGCTGACATCGCTGGCCGCCGACGGGCTGCGCTCCGCAGGGCTCGGCTTGGTCAACGACACGTGGTTCGACACGCTTCAGGTCCGGTGCGATGCCGCGGCTGTGCTCGCTCGCGCCGCCGATGCCGGTCTGGATCTGCGGTTCGTCGACCACTCGACAATCGGAATCAGTTTCGATGAGACGTCGTCCCCGTCGACGGTCCAGGCCGTGCTCGCCGCCTTCGAAGTCGCCGTCGATACCGAGACAGCCGATACTGAGACAGCAGATACCGAGACCGAGGGCCTGCCGCGACGTCGTACCGACGAATTCCTGACCCAGACGGTGTTCTCGCGGTATCACACCGAGCACGAGATGCTTCGCTACCTGCGTCGTCTCGCCGACAGGGATCTCGCCCTCGACCGCACGATGATCCCGTTGGGATCGTGCACGATGAAGCTCAACGCGACCGTCGAGATGGAGCCGCTGACCTGGCCGGGTCTGGCCGACATGCATCCCTTCACTCCCGCCGAATCGACCGTCGGGATCCGCGAGATGATCGCCCAGCTCGAATCCATGCTGTTGGCGATCACCGGCTACGACGCTGTGAGCTTGCAGCCCAACGCCGGGAGCCAGGGCGAGTTCTCAGGCCTACTGGCAATTCGTGCCTACCACCGCAGCCGCGGTGAAGCCGACAGAAATGTGTGCCTGATCCCGTCGAGCGCCCACGGCACCAACGCGGCGAGCGCGGTGATGGCCGGGCTCAAGGTGGTCGTCGTCAGTTGCGACGACCATGGCAACATCGATGTCCCCGACCTCGAGGCCAAGGCGACTGCGGCCGGCGATTCGCTGGCAGCGGCGATGGTCACCTACCCGTCGACCCATGGAGTGTTCGAGTCACGTATCCGTGAGCTGTGTGAGATCGTGCACCGCCATGGCGGGCAGGTGTACGTCGACGGGGCCAACCTCAATGCGATGGTCGGGCTGGCCCAGCCCGGCAAGTTCGGCGCCGACGTCAGCCATCTCAACCTGCACAAGACGTTCTGCATCCCGCACGGCGGCGGCGGCCCAGGTGTGGGGCCGGTCGCCGTCAGGGCTCACCTCGCGCCGTTCCTCCCGGCCCACCCTCTCTCATCCGTCGGCGCCGCGGTTGGCGCCGTTGCCGCGGCTCCGATCGGCTCGGCCAGCATCTTGTCGATCTCGTGGGTGTACATCGCGCTCGATGGGCGCCGCCGGTCTCACCGATGCCAGCGCGATGGCCATCCTCAACGCCAACTACGTGGCCACCCGCCTCGATCCGTACTTTCCGGTGCTCTACACGGGCGACCACGGCCGAGTAGCCCATGAGTGCATCATCGATCTGCGGCCCACCACCAAAGTCACCGGCGTGACGGTCGACGACGTTGCCAAGCGGCTCATCGACTTCGGGTTGCACGCCCCGACGATGAGCTTCCCGGTCACGGGCACGTTGATGATCGAACCGACCGAGAGCGAGTCGCTGTTCGAGCTCGATCGGTTCTGTGCGGCGATGATCGCCATCAAGGGCGAGATCGATGCCGTTGCGTCGGGCACGTGGGAGCTGGAGTCCAGCCCCCTCCGCAACGCACCGCACACCGCCGAAGACCTGATCGGCGTCTGGAAGCGACCGTACGACAGGCAGCTGGGCGCCTACCCGGTGGCCGCGCTGCGTGCCGCGAAGTACTTCCCGCCGGTGTCGCGGATCGACGCCGCCTATGGCGACCGCAACCTGGTGTGCAATTGCGAACCGTTGGAAGCGCTCGCTGTAACGCCAGATTGAGCCCGGCCGCGGCTACGGTGCGCCCCATGACCCAAAGCAATCCCCCAAGCCTCGGCGACCTTCTCGGTCTACCGTTCGGCGCGATCTCGAAGTCGATCGGTCAGTTCCAACGTGGGGTCTCCGACTTTCTCTCCGCCGTCGAGAACTTCAACAAGACGATGGAACAGCTGCACGGAATGGCGAATCGGGTCAACGACCTGCTCGACACGGTCGAGGAGCCGATCAAAGCGTTCGTGCCTCAGGTCACCCGCACCATCAAGGCGGCTGATGCGATGGTCGAGCAGCTGAGTGCGCCGATCGAGCGGGTGGCACCGGGTCTGTCGAGGCTGGCCGACGTGCTCTCCTCTCCGGCACTGACTTCGTTACCGGCCGACCTCGGTGAGTTCATGGGCGTGCTCTCAGACCTTGCCCGCCGCCTGCAACCGCTGGGTCAGATGGCCGAGACGGCCGGCGCCATGTTCGGCATGCGGGCGTTGTCGGCGTTACGCCCCAGTCCCCCGCATTCTGCCGCACCACCCATGCGAGCCGTGACGCCGGCCCGATCCAGACCGGTCAAGAAGGCACCGGCCAGAAAGGCTCCGGCGAAGAAGGCAGCAGTCAAGAAATCAGCAGTCAAGAAATCAGCAGTCAAGAAATCAGCAGCGAAGAGGGCTCCGGCGAAGAGGGCTCCGGCGAAGAAGGCTCCGGCGAAGAAGGCAGCAGTCAAGAAGCGCTGATCAGTGCTTGGCGACGAACGGTGTTGCCACGACGCGACCGGCGAGGCCGGTGCCGCGCACATCGACCATGACCTCGGTGCCGATTTCGGTGCCCGGTGGCATGAAGGCGAGAGCGATGCCATGCCCCAGCACGGGTGAGAAGTTGCCACTGGTGACGAAGCCAACTGGTTGATCGTCGACGAACACCCCGCAATCGGCACGCGGCGGACGGCGCCCGTCGGTGGCCAGTCCCATCAACTGACGACTGACGCCAGCGGCGCGCTCTGCGGCCAGCGGCTCGCGTCCGTGGAACTCGTCTTTCGACCAGGCGATGACCCAGCCGAGACCGGCCTGCAGGGAGGTGATGCCGCCGCCGAGCTCGTGGCCGTGCAGCGGTAACGCGGCCTCGAGGCGCAGCGTGTCGCGGGCACCGAGGCCCGCCGGCGTGATGCCCGCGTCAAGGATGGCGGCCCACAGGTCTGGGGCGGCGGAGTTGGGAACGGCGATCTCGACGCCTGCCTCGCCGGTGTAGCCGGTGCCGGCGACGACGCACGCGACGCCCTCCCACGTCAACGCGGTGACGTGAAACCGGCCGACCGCCGCAGCCTCTGGGAACACCGTGGCCAACCGCTCCTTGGCACGTGGGCCCTGCACGGCCAGCACTGCCCGATCGTGTGTGGTTTCGACCCCACCGATGGCGGCACGGACCCGATCGGTGTTCGATGCGTTGGGCATGACATCGAAGACCTCGTCGTCGACCCACCAGATGATGATGTCGTCGAGCACCGAGGCGTCGAGCTCGTCGAGCAAGTGCGTGTACTGGGCGCGGCCGGGGGCGATCTTGTACAGATCGTTGGTGAACGCGAACTGCAACCGTTCGTCGGCATCGCCGCCCTCGACGCGCACGGTTCCGAGATGGGACACGTCGAACACGACCGCATCGTTGCGGCAGGCCAGGTGCTCGTCGATCGTGCCGAGTGGATACGACAACGGCATCTCCCAGCCGCCGAACGGAACCATCTTGGCATCGAGCCGGCGGTGGACGGCATCGAGCGGGCTGTACTCGATGTCGCTCATCACATAGCGCGACGAGCAGAGCCTGCCGCCGCCGACGTGCCACCGAGTTCGATGATGGTCGAATCGAGGCCAGACTTGACGCCGCCGATGGCGAGGACGTTGAGCACGCCTTGGCCACCGCGCCGCATGACATCGATCAACTGCTCGCCGTCGCACAAGATGACGTCGCTGCCGCTGATCACGAGGTGGGCGCTGGCGATGTCGGTGTCGACGTGGGTGCGCAGGTACTCGAACGCGGTGCGTACCGACTCGAGCTTGATGCCTGCATCGAGCAGGCTCTTGATGACCCGCAACTCGAGTAGGTCGCGATAGCTGTAGAGACGGCGGCTGCCACTGCCACTGGCATCGGCCAACGACGGCCGGATGAGATCGGTGCGCGCCCAGTAGTCGAGTTGGCGATAGGTGATGCCGACGATGGTCGCCGCCTTGGTGCCGCTGTATCCGTGTTCGCTCATGGTCTCGCGTTCGCTCATGCTTCTGCCTCCGACTCACACCCGCGTAACTACGGCATTGTAAGGACAGCCAGGTTAGGCCAGAAATGAGGTGCGGTCAAACACCACCCGCGCGTGCGATCGCGCGTACAGCGCGATCAGGCTTCGAAGTCTTCCGGCTTGATCTCGTCGAGGAAGTCGCGGAACTCGTCGAGGATCGCTTCATCCTCGGGCTCCTCCTCGGCCAGGCCATCGGCGGCGATCATGCCGACCTCGTCGAGGAGAGTCTCTTCTGCGTAGATCGTCGCGCCGGTTCGGCAGGCAACGGCGATGGCATCGGACGGGCGGCAGGACACGACCGATTCGCTGCCGCTGACACGCAGGTGGAGTTCGGCGTAGTAGGTGTGGTCACGAATCTCGGTGACCACCACCTTGTCGAGGGTGGCGTGCGTGCTGCGCAACAATTCGACGATCAAGTCGTGAGTCATCGGTCGTGGGGCGACGATGCCTGACAGCGCGGTGTGGATGGCCGAGGCTTCGGGCGAGCCGATGAGGATCGGCAGCACGCGGTGCGGCTCGGGCTGTTCGCGCAAGATGACGACTGGTGTGTTGGCGGGCACCTCCACACGGACGCCGATCAACTCCATAGCGATCACGATCGGAGCGTACCTCGCGACGGTTGGCCGACGGCGGTCGGCACGCAAATCAACCGTCGAGCCAAGTCAACTGTCGAGCCAAGTCAACTGTCGAGCCAAGTCAACTGTCGAGATGGTGACTGAGGGCGGAGTGGACGATCGCCGAACGCAGGTCGGCCCCCGAGCGCGGTGAGCGTGGTGAGAGTGGACACTGCCTGCTGTCGCGCCTGGGGGTTGCGTTGGCGCAGCAGCGGCAGGATCATCTGCTCGAACAACGATGCCTCGCGCTCGCCAGCCTGGCGCCAGGCCCGCAGATGCCGGCCCTCGACTCCGAGATGCATGAAGCCGGCGGCAGCCTGAGCTATGGCCAGGTCTCCCGCGCTGTAGACCGTCGCCTCGCCGCTGCCCTTCCCCGCCAAGAGTCCGTACGATTCGAGCTCGGCGAGTTGGGGCGCGGTGAGACCTGCCAGAAGACATAGCTCGTCGGCGGCGAGGCTGTCGTGGCGGTAGTCCACGTCGGCACCTGTGAAGACTGCAGTCGTTGGCTGCTGGGCAGCTTCGTCTACGCGTGGGTCGCGAACATCTGGGCCGCGCTGCTGTTCGGAAGGATGGTTCGACGTGCTGTGCTCGATGGGTGTCGGTTGGCCGAGATCGTGATCGTCGTCGAACCCGCGCCCGTCGAGATCAGTAGGGTTGTGCATGCCCCGCGGCGGCGTGGTCGGCCCGGTCGGATCCTCGATCGCTCCGCTCTCGAGGCGGTCGCGTATGACCCGCAACGGCAGAAAGTTCTCGCGTTGCTCGCGCAGGATGACCCGCAGCAGATCGACGTCGTTGTCGTAGAACTTGCGATAGCCGCTGGCGGTGCGCTCTGGGTCGATCAGGCCCTGACTCTCGAGAAAGCGGATCTTGGAGATCGTGACGTCGGGGAACTCTTCGAGAAGAAGTCCGAGCACTTCTCCGATGGACAGGTAGGGCCGTTCTTGCATGATCATGACTCAGCCATCAGCGCGCTCGAAGAAGACCAGACGAAACTTGCCGACCTGCAGTTCGTCGCCCTGATGCAGCACGACTTCGTCGTCGATCCGCTCGGCGTTGAGGTAGGTGCCATTGAGCGAGCCGGCGTCGCGAACGACATAGCCGCCGGCCGTGCGCTCGACTTCGGCGTGGCGGCGCGACACGGTGATGTCGTCGAGGCTGATCTCGCTGTCGGGATGGCGGCCGAGACGGGTCAGTTGATCGTGCAGGGCAAACGCATCGCCGGCCTGGGCGCCGGACCGGACGATCAACGAGGCGACTCCCGCAGCGAGATCACCGACGCTGACGACCACGTCGTCGTCGGCTCCCGGGGCGTCTTGCAGGGGATCGACCTTGGCCAGCGTGATCGTGTGGTCGGCAAGACTGTCGAGCACGCTGCCGCATGACGAGCAGAACCCGGATTCTGGTGGGTTCCGGTGACCGCATTGGTTGCAGAACACGTACGCCATCAACGAGAGACTAACCGTCGATGAGAGCTTGATAGCCAACGGCATCGAGCAGGTCCTCGATGTCGGCTGGATTGCTCATCTCGATCTCGCAGATCCAACCCGCGCCATAGGGATCCGTGTTCAGCGCATCGGGACCGTTGACCAGATCATCATTGACCGCCACGACCGTGCCGGCGACCGGGGCATAGATGTCGCTGACCGACTTGGTGCTCTCCACCTCACTGAAGCTCTCGCCCGCAGCAACGGTCGACCCGAGTGTTGGGGCCTGCACATACACCACGTCGCCGAGCGCCTCTTGGGCGTAATCGGTGATTCCGACGCGGGCCCGAGTGCCGTCGACGGCTACCCACTCGTGATCACTGGAATAGAGCAGGTGCGCAGGTACCGTCATGGCCCCGCAGACTAGCGGGCGGCACTGCGCCCCTCGCGCAGACTCCTGCGTATGGTCGGAATGTACGTCACAGCGGTGTAGTAGCTGAGGACCAGACCCGGTATGCCGACGATCCACGCCGCGATCTGGAACAGCTGATGGCCCAGGAAATCGGACGCACCGAGCATGAATCCGGGGAACGTGAACATCAACAGCAACGTCGCCAACTTGCCCCACCGCGTCACGTCGAAACGCTTCATCCCGAAGAAGAGCGTGGCGATCGCCACCGTGCCGCCGACGAGCACCTCGCGTGCCACCACGGCCCAGGCGAACCACAGCGGCGCGGATCCGTCGATGATGATGGCGGCAACGGCAATGATGAACAGCAGGCGGTCGGCGGTTGGATCGAACATCTTGCCGAACTCACTCGTCTGGTTCAAGCGGCGTGCGAGCCAGCCGTCGATCCAATCGGTGGCGCCGATCGCCCCGAGCAGCCACGCCGCGCCGGCGCGGTTGTCTTGGCCGAAAAGTATGTACAGGAACAGCGGGATGCAGCACAACCGAAGCAGCGTGAATGCATTCGGGATCGTGAGATAGCGGTTCGATGCCGCGGCTTCCATCGCGTGGAGCGTACAAGCGGGCCCGCGGCTCGGTCGCCACCCCGTGGCGCCCCTACGATTTCGCCATGTCTGACGGCGCGTTGCAGGACCACGTTGCGTTCATCACCGGGTGTGGTTCTGGGCTCGGCGCGGCCTTCGCCAAGCGCCTGGCAACTGACGGTGCAACGGTCATCGTCAACGACATCAACGCCGCCGCTGCGGCCGCCGTTGCCGTCGAGGTCGGAGGCGACGCCGCAGTGTTCGACGTCTGCGACTCGGCGGCCTTCGACGCCGAGGTCGACAAGGCCGTCGAACGTCACGGCCGGCTCGACATCGTCATCAACAACGCGGGTATCGCCCCGGCGTTCTCCGACGAGCGATTCGAAGCGGGCATGGCCAACCAGATGTTGCGTATGGAGGGACGGCTCGCAGAAATGCAGCCGTCGAACTTCCTCACCTCGATGACCGACGAAGAGTGGGACCGAATGATTCGCGTGCACCTCTATGGAGCGTTCTACGGAACACGTGCAGCACTTCGTCATATGCAGCCGGCGCGCCGCGGTGTGATCGTCAACATCTCCTCGGTGCTCGGTCTTCACCCGTCGGCTGGTACAGCGCACTACGGTGCCGCCAAGGCGGCTGTGATCGCTCTGACCAAATCGACCGCGCAGGAAGTTGCTCATCTCGGGATCCGCGTCAACGCGGTCTGCCCCGGCTTCATCGATACACCACTGCTGGCTCAATACAACGAGATGATGCGTGCTGGGATCACGATGCGCATACCGGCCGGGCGCCTGGGCGCATCTGAGGAGATTGCCGAGTTGGTGCGCTTCCTGGTCGGCCCAGAGAGCAGCTACTGCACGGGTGACGTGTTCGCCGCCAGCGGGGGGTTCGTTTCGTGACGACGATCTTCAGTCGTATCATCGCCGGTGAGATCCCCGGCACGTTCGTGCATCGCGATCAGCGATGCGTGGCGTTCATGTCGATCAACCCATTGGCTCGCGGCCACGTGCTGGTGGTGCCCATCGACGAGATCGACCATTGGATCGATGCTCCGCCCGATCTTGCCAATCACCTCTTCGACGTCGCCCATCGCATCGGCCGGGCCCAGCAGCGGGCCTTCGATTGCGCCCGAGTTGGCTTGATCATCGCCGGCTACGAGGTGCCCCATGCCCACATCCACGTGATTCCGACCGACCACATGGGCCAGTTGTCGTTCGCCAACGCGGCGACATCCGTCGTTCACGCCGACCTCGAGGCTGCCGCCGCGGCCATCCGCGACTCGCTCGACTGACTAGTCGAGCGGCGTAGTGAGATCCGAACCCTTGTTGCGCACATTGTTGACGTCGGTCGACACCTTGTGCATGGTCAGCAGGTTGTCGGGCGCGGGTACCAGCAGGCGCTGAAGTTCAGCAATGTCCTGATTCGACGGATCGAGCCATTCGTGCCACGCCGCCGGCGGGAGCATCACCGGCATCCGATCGTGCACAGGTTCCATCGTCTTGTTGGCCGACGTGGTCACGATGGTGCAGCTGTGCAACCACGATGCATCGGGGCCGGCAGTCTTGTCTCGCCATGTGGTCCACAACCCGGCGACGGCGAGCGGCTCGCCGTCGAGCCGATGAATGAACATCGGCTGCTTGCTCGGCTTGCCTGCCTTGGTGAGCGCAGCGCCTTCACTCCCCTGCTGCCACTCGTAGAAGCCGTCCATCGGGATGATGATCCGCTGTTTCTTGAAGATCGACTTGAAGGCCGGCTTCTCGGCGAGGGTCTCGGAGCGGGCGTTGATCATCTTCGAGCCGATCTTGACGTCTTTAGCCCAGACGGGCACGAGGCCCCAGTGGAACACCTGCAACGTCGGTTGACCGTCGGGGCCGGCCACGACGCCGTAGACGTCGTTGGTGGGGGCCGTGTTGTAGTTGTCGGGAAGCGTCGTTTGCGGATCGAACGAGGCGCCGAAGTACTCGGCGATCCGCTCGGCTGAACTGGAGGACACGAATCGGCCGCACATCGGCCGTCAGCGTAGATGTCTCCGTCAGATCGTTTGCACCACGTACGAACCGATGGCGTAGTCGCCTGTGTCATTGACCTTGACGATGGCGGTCGCACTGACCGTCGGAGCGCCGCTGCTCGTCGTCGAGACGATCTTGAAGGTCTTCTGGACGACCTGGTTGACCAGGCCCATGACGAATGTGGCCGGTCGGTCGACCGACACGTTGATGTTCGCGCCGAGGACGCCGCCGAGCATCGACACGCTCTTGCCCGCTGTCGCGCCGGGTGCTGTCGTCACGTTGACCGTACCCTGCGGCGTGGCGATGTAACTCTCGATGTCGACGGTGGTCGGGCTGGCTCCACTGAGGTTGATGTCGACGATGGCCGGCGCTGGTAGCGCAGGCGCGACTGTCGGCACGAGAGTCGAGGGCTTGAAGGTGGTTCCGCTCGCCGGCGTAGGAGGTGTGCTGGCCACCATCGGGGCCGGAACGAAGATCTCAGGTTGGTCCAAGTTGCCGATCACGCTGCCAGTGAGCACACCGTTGACCGACATGATGGACACGCCTTCAGAGCTCAACACACCTGTTTCAGTCGGCGCGACAAGACGCTTGTTGAACGTCAGCTTGGCGCCGGTTCCCGTGGTGCTCGTCGACACGTCGTCGACGACAAGCCGACCCGCACCACCGAAGATGAAGGTTGCGCCCGCCCCGCTCTGGTTGTGATTGAACGGCGCAGAGTAGTCGGCGTAGCTCACCGCATCGAGGTCGTCGGTGCACCCTTCGGTCGCTCCCAGGCCGACCACGACCTTGGCGTCGCCGCTGACACGGAACGTGTTCTCGAAGTAGTAGACACCCGAAACGAAGTAGTAGTTGGAGTTGGCAGTGAGGATCAGTGGGTCGGTGTACTTGCCGGGGAAGAAGACCCGGCAGGCACCGTAGCCACTGGGCATCCCGTAGCCCGCGACGCTGCGCAGGTCGGTCGGAATGACTGGGAGCTGCGGCGTCCACACCTTGCCGCCGTCGGAGTTGATGCTCACATCATTCGTCCACATGTAGTGCGTGTCCGTTGCTCCCGACCCGGGGTACACCGTGCCGCTCACTCCCGTTGGGAGCACCGACCCGACCCACGTGCTGGCCGCGGCGTACCACAGGTTGGCCGGACTCTCGGCGAATGTGTCGAGTGTCTTGATGCACGTGGTGGTGACGCCGATGTTGAGTCCTGGCGAGGCCAGTGTGCGGGGATACGAAAGATCGGCATCTTGGCAGGCGTGGTACAAGCCCTTGCCGTCGGCCAGCACCGTGCGCAGGCCACCCTTCACGGCCTCGGCTCGCGTCACCTTGTCTTGCACGCTCCTGCCCGTCCTGGTGACGGCCATGGTGTAGCTGAGCGACGGTAGGACGATCATTGCCCCGATCATCATCATCACCAGCGCGAGGATCAACGCCGTGCCCTGATCTCGGTCATGGACTGCTTCGGGGGTAGCTGGGGAGCCGCCGTGCCTCATGGGATGTACGTCACGTTCTGGATGCAGGACACAGCCTGGTTGGCGGCGATGTTCAGTCGGATCGTGTCCCACGCTCCGGGGACGTCGACGATGGTCGGCACCACGGGCACGCCACCCGCTTTGCACGACCATCCCGCTGGTGCGTAGTGGGTGTCGAGGGTGCTGGTGTTCTGCTGTTGGATGTCAGTCGTGATCGTGCCACCGGACGGGATGGCAAAGTCGAAGGTTCCGCTGCGCTTCGAGCCGCTGGTCTCCACCTTGGTGTTGTCGATCGTGTTGGTGTACGTGAAGGTGTCGTTTGCGGGGGTCGTGCCACCGACACGGGTTTGCAGCGTCAAGGTGCCACCACACTGGCCCAGGGCGATCGCCTTCAAGGCATCGCGCACGTCGGACCAGTTGGTGCTCGAATACATGTTGGCGAGCTCGGCGTTGGTCACATTGCCACCGGCATCCTTGATCGGGTCCACCAGGCCGGCAGGATCGATCAACTCGCCGAGGATTGCGCGGTTGGCCTTGCTGTAGGTTCGGGTGGCGTCGTAGCCCGTGTACGGGGGTACGTAGACCTTGGTTGCGATCCAGCCATCGCTCGTGTTGGTGGGGTCGAGGCCGGCTGTCTTGTGGGCGATGTAGGTCGCTTCGTCGGTGCTCTCCCACGAGTTGAACGGCGACGTGTACACCCGGTAGGTGCGGTACCCGTCGCTCTCGTCGGACGTGCTGTTGTTGCTGTTGTACGTTGCCTGCGTGGTGGTCTCCCACGTGACGAACGGCGAGCTGTAGGTCTTGACGATCTGCCAACCGTCGGTTGCGTCGGTGGTCGTGTTGCTGGCGCTGTACTGAGCTGCCGTCACGGTTGTCCAGGGCGTGGCGACTACCCGACGTAGTCGTTCGCCAGCCGTCACTCGAGTCCACCGTGGTGTTTGCCGGGTCGTAGGCAGCCTGGGTGCTGTTCTCCCACGAGCTGAACGGAGAGCTGTAGAGGTTGACGATCTGGAAGCCGTCGGTTGCGTCAGAGGCGGTCGTGTTGCTGAGGTTGTAGTCCGACGACGTGATCGACGTCCACGACGTCGCCGAGCCGGTCACGATCGTCTTCCAGCCGTCTGTGGAAGCCGACGTTGTGTTGCCGGTGTTGTACGCAGTCTGCGTCGCCGTCTCCCAGAAGTCGTATGGCGATGTGTACGCGTTTGCGGTCTGGAAGCCGTCGGTAGCGTCAGAGGGTGTGGTGTTGCTGAGGTTGTAGTCGGCCAGTGTGATCGAGGTCCACGATGTGGCGGAGCCGGTGACGATCGTCTTCCAGCCATCTGTCGAGGCCGACGTTGTGTTGCCGGTGTTGTAGGCCGACTGGGTCGCCGTCCCCCACAGATCGTATGGCGATGAGTAGGCGTTGACGATCTGGAAGCCGTCGCTTGCATCAGAGGGTGTGGTGTTGTTGAGGTTGTAGTCGGCCAGTGTGATCGAGGTCCACGGCGTGGCCGAGCCGCTGGTCGAGGTGCGAACACCTTCGCTCGGGCCCGCCGCAGAGTTGCTCTGGTTGTACTGGGCGAGCGTCATGGTGGTCCAGTTGCTCGGGGTGCCGGTGACGCGGATCCGGTGGTTGTCGCCGGAGCCGGGTGCCGTGTTCTGGCTGAGATAGGTGATGTCCGTCTCTGATACCCAGGCGCTGCCATTCCACTTCTCGAAGGCGACGCCCGACTTGGCGTATTGCCACGACACGTTGTTGCCGCGCTGATAGTCGAGGTGATAGCCGCGCTGCCAGCTGACGTTGTTGCCGCGTTGATAGTCGGTGTGATAGCCGTGCTGCCAGCTGACGTTGTTGCCGCGTTGATAGTCGGTGTGATAGCCGCGTTGATAGACGACGTTGTTGCCGCGCTGGTAGGTGTCGTGATACGCCCGCTCCCACACGTCGTGGTAGCCCTTCTGCCAGTTCGTCAGGTGGTAGCCGGCGTTGACGTCGGTCCAGTTGGAGCTGGCTGTGGTGTCGGCACCGACGAACACGCCGATGAAATCGACCTGCACACCGAACTCACGGGCGATCCGGTTGGCCCGGTTCCAGCCACGCTGGTTGTAGGTGCTGCCGCTGGGTGCCGCGAGACCGGTGTCGTCGGGATTTTGAGTAGGTGCCGGCAGGGCCGTGGTACCCGGCTGCGAGCCGGTGACGAGACGGTCGTATGTGGGCACACCATCGGTGAAGAAGATGACCTTGGACGGAAGATTGGCTTGGATCGTGCCGTCGCTGTTGCGGAACATGCGGTACAGCGCGTCTTCCCAGTTCGTCGAGCCGTCAGGCACGATCGCAGTGGCGGTACCGCCGGTCGAGAGCGCACCCCCGCTGATGTATGCCTTGAGGTCGGCAACATCGCTCTCCTTGAGCATGTCGAAGTACCGAGAGCCGGTTGCGCCGGCACCCAGGTTCTGGCCGCGGTAGCTGAACTTGTCGACCTGGAGCTTCACCGGCGTGCCGGCGAACGTGTCGATCAGCCCGCCGGTTCCGGCGATCGCTGTACGGCCGGTCGCCATGTCGGCGCTGCTGATGGACAGCGAGGTGTCGACGAGCAATCCGAAGTTTCCACCACACCGCGTGCGAGCCGCTGTCAACGCTTGGTTGAACGACACGGAGTTGGTCGCCAGATCGGAGCTCCGCTCGGTGCCGCCGGCGCTCAGGCTGATCTGGTTCTTACCACCGCCGGCCCCGGCCACATCGCCACCGCCGTTGATGGTCACGACGACGCGTTGTCCGTTCTTGTTCTTGAACGTCGGGTCGTCAGAAGGAATCGGTGTGCTGCCAGTGGTGTCGGCCGGGTCGAGGGCCTGACTGACCACCATGATCCAGGTCGGTGGCGTCTGACCGACGATGTAGTTGGCGCTGATCGGAGGCGGATCGAGATCGTGGAGGACGGTGTTCGCCCGACATGTCGGAAGCGCGCTATCGACGCTGACGCACTCGACGCGGATCATCTGGTACTCGCTGCCGACGAGGACATAGCGGTACGACACCTTCGTCATTGTCGGAACAGCAACACCACCGGCACCCGGTACCGTCCCGCTCCATGACAGCATGAGGGCGTTGGTCCCGCCGATGTCGCCGCCCGGCGGACAAGTCGGTGCGCATGGTGAGGCCCCCGGCGAGGTGTCAACGGTCTCGGCCGACGCCAGGTCGGTGGGCATCCAGACGTTGACGTTCTGCTCGGATCGGGCGTTGTTGGCACGGCCGGACGTGTTGTCGCTCTGCCTGTAGAGCACAGTGATCGACATCGAGATCGTGGCGACCAAGAGCCCTGTCATCAGGACCGAGATCAAGACTTCGGGCAGGGTCATGCCTGAGTCGCGGGGTTGTCTTGCTTTAGACATTGCTCTTGACCACCTCCATCGAACGAGTCACCTTTCCATTGGGGCTGACGATCGTGATCGTCACGAGTTGGACGTCTTGGCCGGCGACGCCGGGGGTGCTGCACGCGCCGTCGTGCCAGCTTCCGGTCGCGGTTGCGTCTGCTCCGGGCTGGTACCAGCGATATGTCGCCGTCGCTTGCCCTGGGGGCCAGCCCACCGCCTGCGCCGCCGCAGCGATGTACTGGCCGTAGTCGCATTTCAGTGGCGCACGGTTGACACGGTCGGCCGCGTTCTGGAGCACGGTCTCGATCTGGGCGAGATTGGTCGATGCCGACGACGCCTTGATTCCGGCGATCGAGGCGTTCATGATCGCAAGCAGGACCGTGCCGATCAAGACGATGGTCATGACCACCTCGACGAGTGAGAAACCGTGATCCGGGGCAGTCGTCGCCGAGTCTTCGACCCTGTCCCGTCGCCTGACACCTTGTCGGTTCATCCCGCCCGCTCGATCTCGCCCGCAACATGGTCGGTCCATGCCTCACTGACGTATCGGTGCAGTGTGCTGCGTGGTTGAGCGAAAAACCGTCAAGCTTTGCTCAGGTGTTCCACAAGACTTCTGTGCCTCAGATCGGGTGAGTCAAGTGTGTAGACCCGGCTGATGGGGTCTAAGCCGCGCGCTTGCGAGCGAGCGTCAACAGGGTGAGCCCGAACAGGATCATGAAGCCGCCCAACAGCAACCACGACGTGCTGTTGGTGCCGGTCACCGGCAGCGCCGACAGCACGCTCGCCGGCGGCGGAACCGGCGGCGGAACCGTCGTCGAAGGCGTCGTCGGGGGCGCCGGAGACAGACTGGCCACCGACGTTGTTGTCTTGCCCGGATCGGTGGTCGTGGTCGTCGACGACGTACTTGTCGACGAGGTGCTGGTCGACGAGGTGCTGGTCGACGAGGTGCTGGTCGTGTCGTCGGTTGTCGTTGTGGTGCTCGACGAGCTGGTGGTCGGTGCCTCGGTTGTCGACGTGGTCGTCGATGACGTGGTCGTGGATGACGTCGTCGATGATGAGGTGCTGGTCGTGTCGTCGGTCGTCGTTGTGGTGCTCGACGAGCTGGTGGTCGGTGCCTCGGTCGTCGACGTGGTCGTCGACGAGGTGGTGCTCGACGAAGTTGTCGTCGAGTCGTCAGTGGTCGACGTGGTCGATGTATCGGTTCCGCACCCGCATGTGTGCGAGAGGTTGAACTTCGGGCTTCCTCCGCTCGGCGTCATCTCGGCCGACGACCCCGACACCTCCAGGTCCGTGAGGGCGGATCCGTTCGGAACAGCGACGAACACGTTGTCCTGTTGGACGCCGTTCTTGATGATTGCGGATCCGCTGACCGTGTACGCAGGATTGGTAGACCCGAGATTGAGGGTGATCGATGTGAAAGCGAACGCCCCGTTGTTGGGTGCGATCACGAAGTGCCAGTACGCGATGCTTGTGTCGGCAGGACATTGGGACCGAGACCCGGCCGATGCGGTGTTGTTGTGGAGGGCCACCGTTTGCGTCGGCACCGGCTGTGCCGAGGCGCTTCCTGGGGCCACCAGCAAACCCGCCACCATCAAGAGAGCGCCGCCGATCACAGCGACGATACCCATCCACGTACGCCCGCCATTGTTTGTCATGATCCCGTCCATTTGTGCTGCGCTTTCTCACTCAGAACGTTATCCACCGAACACAACGACGACCATAGGTCATTCGAACCATCTGTAGCGGACTATGACACAAGCCGGTCGAACTGTTCCAGGCGTAGGCGGACAACTCAGACTCGACACGGACTAGCCCAGGTCATGGCACTGGTGGGGCTCGAGAACGCGCTGCAATCGGGCACACAGTCCGTAGTCGTACCGCTCGGTCGACCACCGACCATCCAATGTCTTGATTCTGTCAAGACGACGTACCATCGAAGTATCCCTTGTGCCACACTTGACGAAATCTTGACGATCTGGCGACGAGCGTCGCCGCTCAAAGAAAATAATGTCGGCTGGATCAAATGAGCCGTTTGATCCATGGCCAGAACCATCGCAAACCGTTACGGTCGAGTGATGAAACAGGCGGCATGGCGGGTGTCGGTCAACGCACGCGGTCCCGAGGGCGTCGACGGGGCGGTGGTAGCGATGCTTCTGTTTTGCAGCGACGTCGGTGGCACCATAACGGGATACTCGGTGGGGCAATCTTCGGTGTGCATCGAGGTGGACGTCTCAGAATGGACAGAGCAGGCCGCGCAGACGCGGGTGCTCGGTAGGACGGCATCAGTGCTCGGCGAGGCCTGGACTCTGGAGCTCACCGACGGTTGCTGAGACTCTCGTCGCGGAGCCGGGCCCTTGCTCGCTCGAACTTCGACGGGCGCGACGCGACAGAACCTCCGACTGCCCTGGGTGCTGGGCTATCGGAGGTTCTGTACGGTGGAGAGGATATCGGGCCGCGGCTCTGCTTGTGAGTCGTAGACCGGGAGTCGCGAGGCAGTTCGGTGGGCTACGGGCGAGATTCGTCGACCGCCCGGGATCCCTCGTCGCGCACGCGATGAAGGTCAACGTCGGTGGCTCGACCGAGCGGCAGGGCGTCGGCGAGCCGTTCGCCAGTTGCCGGGCTCACCGCATCGGCGGCCTCGCTGAGCCAGATCGTGGCCTCGTGCGCAGGCATGGGTGGGGCGATGTGAAATCCTTGGCCCTGATCACATCCAGCCAGCCTCAGCCATTCCTGGGCCGCGGTGCTCTCGATCCCCTCTGCCGTTGATCGCAAGCCGAGATGACGTGCCAGATCGATCGTCGACCGCACGATGACTCGATCGCGTGGGTTTTCGAGCACGTGGGTCACGAACGACATGTCGATCTTCACTTCCCTCACCGGGAGATCCTGCAGATAGGAGAGAGAGGAGTAACCGGTGCCAAAGTCATCGATGGAGAGATGCAATCCCATGGCGTCGAGCTGCTCGAGCACCCGCTTTGCACGCACGGGATCCGCCATGATCGAACTCTCTGTTATCTCCAGCTGTAGCCGATGCGCAGGGAGGGAGAACTCGAGGAGCAGTCGCGCGATCTCGTCGCTGATCGCACCGTCGTGCAAGCTACGAGCGGAGAGGTTTACCGCGACGGCCGTGTCGAGGCCGGCGTCAAGCCAGGCACGCCCTTGCGTAACAGCCGTGCGGAGCACGAAGTTCGTCAGCGGCCGGATCAGCCCTGTGTGCTCGGCGAATGGAACGAATTCAGCGGGGGGGATCAGCCCGAAGAGAGGATGATGCCATCGGACGAGCGCCTCGACGCTCGTCACCGCGCCGGTCGAGAGATCGAGCTTCGGTTGGTAGAACAGCACCACATCTCCGTTTACGAGAGCGGTTCGGAGTTCACTGAGCAAACTCAATCGGCGTCGACTGTTTTGATCCTGCTCGGCGTTGTAGATCTCGATACCGGAGTTGCGTCCCTTCGCAAAGTACATCGCGATGTCGGCTTGCTTTATGAGAACGTCGGCAGCGGTGCCGTGCTCGGGGAACACTGCGATACCGATGCTCGCCTGGACCTCGAGATTGAATCCATCGAGCTGAAACGGCGGTTCGAGTGCCGCGACGATCGCCTCCCCGATTCGGAGGGCACCGTCTGCTTCGACGTCCGGAAGCATCACCGCGAACTCATCCCCGCCGAGACGCGCGATCACCCCGCCCTCCGGCAGAACAGGTTGTATCCGGGGGCCGATCTGGCACAAGAGGGCGTCACCCGTTTGGTGACCAAGCGTGTCGTTGACTTCCTTGAAGCGATCGAGGTCGATCAACAGCACGGCTCCGCAAGTCGATTTGCTCCGCGGGTTCTCGAAGCGCCGTTCTATGACTGACGAGAACTGCAACCGGTTCGGAAGATCGGTCAGCGCATCGTGCGTTGCCTGGTGCTCTTTCTCGGCCGACAGCAGCGCGCTCCGGTAGACCGCCAACACGGGCAAGAGCAACACGGGCAGCAGCACGAGGCTTCGTTCCGCGGCCACGATCACGATCGGGGAGAGCGCGAGCAACACAACATCCGAACTCGCCTCCCCCGTGATCATTCCGGTGACCCCCTTCCACAACGAGGATCGAGTGGCCAGAGCGATGATCATCCCGACTACGGCGCTGTTACAGACGAAGTAGGTGCCACCCGCAACGATGAGCGCTATAGCCCATCGCGATGTGAACGCCGTCTCGCCGAGCGGGATCCGGCCGCCCATGATCGCTTGAAAGAGCAGGCCTGCCAATGCCCACGCGAGGACGTACTGGGCAACATTGAACGAGGTCTTGAGCGCATGCTTCTTGCCGGCAATATCTCCGATGAGCGAGCCGATCGCCTGCGCCGCGATGGCCGGCAACGGCCCGAAGGCAAGGAAGATGGCGAACGCGAAGGTCGCCGAAGCAACGACCTCCTGAATTCCCCCGGCTCGCGCAACCGTCACCGGTTTGACTTCGCACGCGCACACGAGGAACGCGAACAGAGCCAGCTCGAGCCATCGGTCTCCAATCGTCGAGACAGGCCCTACGCGGATCAGCGCGGTCACCGCCGCCGCCGCAGCCAAGATGACGCCGCCAACGAAGATCGTCACCGGAATCGTCTCTTGACGCAAGCCACTCCCACGACTCACCTGACGCCCACTCTCCAGCCCTGAGGCTGGGCCGGGCTCAGAACAGCCCGGCCCAGGTCATTGTTGAATCAACCCCACTTGACGTTACCGGCCCGGGCGCCGATGGTTACCACAAGGGCAGCGACTGTCGTCGCGGCGGGGATCAGGCGTGCAATGCATTTCTTCCATTTGACCTTCATGTTGCATGGCTCCTTCGGGTAAGCAGGGTTTGTCGGGCACTCCACATCCGAAGCTTGTGCCGTTCTCACCACGGCGAAGAGCGGTCAAGGCTGCGAGCGGCGGCGCCGGTGAGGAGCAGTAACCCTGTAACCGAAGCCTACAATGAGTGGCCGGGTGACCACAACTGCCACGGGAGTCCGTCGGTGTTGTGCGCGCTGCTGAACTGAGGCCGGAGGCTTCTCATGCCTTGGTCACATGATCTGGCGATGGGGCTTGATCAAGGGGTGCCGGCGGGCGATCTACAGTCTCGGCCGAAAGTGAGGTGATGTCGAGGTGACCACTGCTGCATGGACCGACGACACAGCCGCTTCGCAAACGACCCAGACAGGTCTCCTGTCGTACGTGTCCGGCGCTGCTGGACGCCTCATACTCATCAGCTTCCTAAGCCTCTACCTCGAACTCACTTTCATCCGCTGGGCTCCGATGCAGGTCCGGTTGTTGGCGTACTTCTCGAACTACGTGCTCATTGCCGCGCTGTTGGGCTTGGGCCTCGGCATGATGCTGGCCGACAAGTCACGCCGGCTGCTCGTGTTCTTTCCGGCGGCGCTCACCGTCATGGTGGTCGCTGTCCTCATTCTCGAGCGAAGCGATTTCGTCGTGCCGCTCGTCGCCGAGGGTCAGTTCATCTGGAACTATCTCGCCGGGATCAAGGCGTCGGGGCTTCTGGCCTATGGCGTTCTGGTCGCCTTCTTCCTCGCAGTCGCAGGGCTGTTCGCGCTCATCGGCCAAGAAGTTGGTCGAGCCCTGCGGCCGTTCGCCTCGTTGAAGGCGTACTCGCTGAACATAGTTGGCAGCTTGCTCGGCGTCGCCGGCTTTGCTGTGGTGAGCTTCATGGAGGCACCGCCACCGGTCTGGTTCGGCGTGGGCGGTGTCGTGCTGTTCGCGTACATGTGCAGTACGGACCACACGAAGATGGGACTCGTGCTCACCGCCGTGTGGCTGCTCGCGACCGTGTTGATCGTCGAACGCGACTCGTCGGCGAGCGGGGTAGAACGCCACTGGTCGCCCTACTACGAGATCGAGGCGACGCCGATCATTCGCGGCGGAGTTCGGATCGGGAGCAACATCACCGTCAACAAGGACAGCCACCAGCAGGCGTTGGATCTGTCGGAGCCGGCGACGACCGATCGCTACATTGCCGGACGCGCCCGTCTGTACAACCTGCCCTACAACTTCGCGAACCCCCAGCGCGTGTTGGTCGTCGGGGCAGGCACTGGCAACGACACCGCCGCCGCGCTCCGCAATGCGCCGGCGGCACAGATCGACGCAGTCGAGATCGATCCGGTGATCGCCCGTTTGGGATCGTCGCTGCATCCCGAGCATCCCTACGACGCCCCGAACGTGAACGTGGTCATCGACGACGCCCGCTCCTTCTTACAGAAGAGCGACCGGCGGTACGACCTGATCGTGTTCGGCTTCCTCGACTCGCATCGCCTCTTCTCGCACATGTCGAGCGTCCGGATGGACAACTACGTCTACACACTCGAGAACTTCCGGCGGGTCAAGGAACGCTTGACCGACGATGGCGTTGTCGCGGTCACCTTCACGATCCACGAGAAATGGATCGCCGATCGCATCTTCACCGTGATGACCGAGGCATTCGGCCATCCGCCGCTCGTCTACCAAGGCGACATCAACGGGTATGGGACGACCTTCCTGACGGGCCCGAAGCAGCTGAGCGCTCCGGTGTCATCAACCGTCATCGACCTGGCTTCGGCCAAGGATGAAGTCTTCGCCGACCGCAAGCAGATCACCTGGCGCTACTCCGACACCGAGGGGTACCTCGACTCGGCCTTGTTCTCGGACCACGCCGAGCTTCTCACCGACGACTGGCCGTTCCTCTACATGCGGTCTCGGTCAATCCCGCCGAACTACATGTTCGCCCTGGTCCTCACGTTCATGGCGACCCTGCTGCTGGTATGGCGGATGGTGCCGTCGATCGACATGAAGCGTTCGTCCAACTGGAACTTCTTCGCCCTCGGGGCCGCGTTCGCCTTGCTCGAGACACGCGGGATCACCGAGATCGCGCTGGTCTTCGGCTCCACCTGGGTGACCAACACGATCGTGATCGGCGCCGTCCTCACGATGATCCTGCTCGCCAACATGGTCGTGGCTCGATGGCATCCGCCCCTGACGTGGGTCTACGCCGGACTCTTCGGCGTGGTGATCATCGATTTCCTCTTCCCACTCCAAAGTCTTCTGGGGCTGTCGTTCGGAACACAGGTGTTCGCCGCCGGGATCCGTGTGGCGGCGCCGATGTTCTTCGCCGGCATCGTCTTCGCCCACTGGTTCGAACGCACCGACACGCCGAGCGCGGCACTGGGGGCCAACCTGATCGGCGCTGTCTTCGGCGGCCTGCTCGAGTATCTCTCCCTCATCATCGGTCTGCGGAAGCTGTACCTGTTGGCGCTGATCTTCTACGCCGTGTCAGCAGCAATCGCTTTTGGATTGATCCGGCAGTCGCGGCCCGCCCTGGCAGCTGCCGAGACGGGGTGATCGATCGACGCTCCACCACGCGGGCATACGTCGCACTCTGTCGAAAGGCCGCACGCTCGGCCCGGGCGCCGCAAAGCGGTCGCCGGCCGGATGATCGGGGCGATCTCGACCACACTTTCGGCCAGGTACGCTTGTTTCGTTTTGTGACAAGCCTTCCGTCGCGCCGAGGATTGCCACATATGGGTTACCATATGGTCATGGCTCGACGTGAAGTGCTCGTTCAACTCGACGACGACCTCGTCGACCATCTTGACACGCTCGCCAAGACTCTTGGCACGAACCGCTCCGAGCTCCTCCGGCGCGGCGCCCAAGCCGTCATCGACGCCGAGGACACCATCGCTGCAGACCGCGACCTCGTCGCCGCGTATAGACGACAGCCATTAGAACCCGCTGTCGTGCGATCCGCCGCTCGGCTCGCTGCTCGCACGGCACCGGAGTGGTAGCTCGCACCGAGATCTTCTGGGCCGACCTCGGACCGCCGGCGGGTCGACGTCCCGTTTGTGTCATTACCCGCGACGCCGCTGCCGCAGTGCTCACGGCGATCACGTGTGCACCCATCACTCGAACGACCCGCGGCATCCGCTCCGAGGTCGAGATCGGACAGAATGAAGGTCTCCCCGAGCCGTGCGTGATCAACTGCGACAACATCGTCACTGTGCCCGTCGAGGTGCTCGACCGAGACCCAGTGGGCCATCTCGACGAGAGCAAGCGATCGGAACTTGACCGAGCCCTGCGATACGCGCTCGACATTCTCTACTGACCGGCGAAGACACCCGGCCAGCCAATTGCCGCTAGGCCCTACACCGCCGCCTCCTGACCGCGACCGATGCGCCTGATTGGAGCGAGTCGACTGCCGGCCGGATTCTTCCCCGACGGACGGAGCGCTCATCTCGATGACTACGACCGCGTTCAGGGAGACTGAGGATGTGTTCGAGCGCGTCGTCGACCCACCGGTAGCGCTCGTGACAACATGGTTCCGGCTGGAGGTCTTGGCGCCGGTGCACAACGAACGCGACCACGAGGCGTGGATGTCGAGTATCGAGCACATTCACGCCACAGCGGGGTTTGCGCAGCCGGACTGGGGCGGTGACGATTGGCCGACGCCGATGACGCTGGACCAGAACCTCGCCGATCTGGAGAAACATCAGCGTGAGTTCGTCGCCGGTGAGGCGTTCGCGTACAGCGTGCTGGACGGCGATGACGTGATCGGATGCGTCTACATCGACCCCGACGGCAGCGGTGCCGCCGACGCGATGGTTCGGTCATGGGTCCGAGCGTCACGCGCTGAGCGGGACCTGGATCTGGCCGTTGAGATCGACCGGTGGCTGCGCGAGGCATGGCCGTTGCGCTCGAGGCGATGGCCTGGACGCCCGGCGCTCGGCTCATAGCCGCTGCATCAACTTGCCCGTTCACGGTCGCCAACCTGCTCCGGGACGTTGGCCTCTGGCAACGAGCGGTCAGCTGAGCGATGGTCGTGGTGTGCACGACATCGCCCGACGATGGGTGACGCCGATCGTGCGCGAGTGGCACGAGCACGGCAGCGCCTACGAGATCGTCCGGCTGCTCACGGCCCCGGCTCGGCGCGGGCTGGTACGCCTCACCGTGGAGCACCCCGAGAACCTGCCAACGGACGGGCCGGTGATCGTGGTGGCCAACCACCGCTCGTTCTTCGACTCCGTGTTGTTGATGTTCGCCCTGCCGCGACCCGTGTCGGTGCTCGGAAAGGCCGAGTACACGGAGCGGTGGATCACGAAGTGGCTGTTCTGTGGTGCCGGGATGATCCCGATCCGGCGCGAGAACCCCGGCGATCTGGTCCGCGCGTTCGCGCAAGTTGATGATGTCCTCGATCGCGGTGAGGTAGTCGGGCTGTTCCCCGAGGGAACCCGATCACGAGATGGGCTTTTGCACCGTGGGCACTGCGGTGCCGCCCATCTTGCGCTCACCACGGGTGCCCCGATCGTGCCGGTTGGCATCATCGGCACCGACCGGATCCTGCCTACCGGCGCTCGGCTGGTGCGACCGTTCCGACACGCCACGATCCGCCTCGGTGAGCCGATCCTTGCTGCCGACGCTGGGTTCGCGTCGAGTACGAATCGTGCTCGACGCGAAACTCACCGACCGGCTCATGAGTGAGATCCGTCGACTCTGTCGGCAGGACTACGTCGACCAGTACGCACCGCTTGTCTCCGCCGACTGAGACGAGCCCGTATCGAGTGTTTCGTTGCCCGGCGCCAGCCGTTGAGCGAACGACGAGGCGTTCTCGACAACAATAGCCAGCTGTGAATCGTCCTCTCTCGGGACACTTCGGGAAACGAGAATCAGCATGCGCAACATTGTTCTCCTTCACTGGCTCTCGCTCGACGGCGTCGCCGAGGAACCCAGCGACTGGTTCTTCGACAGCGGACCGGAGTTGTTCGAACTCATTGCCCGGGTCATCGAGACGCAACAGGACGTGCTGCTGGGCCGAGGAACCTACGAATACTGGGTCGACTATTGGCCGACCTCCGATGTCGAACCGTTCGCGTCGTTCATCAACACCGTCCGCAAGCACGTCGCGACCTCCAGCGACCTCACCGGCAACTGGACGAACACGGTCCGAATCGCATCACCGGTCGCCGACTACGTCCGACACCTGAAACAGGAGTCGGGCGGCGACATTGGAATCCACGGCAGCACGGGCCTTGCCCGGTCCTTGATTGCGGCCCGGCTCGTCGACGAGTTGCGACTGGTCGTACCGCCGACGATCGCCGGACACGGACGGCGTCTGTTTTCCGCCGACACCGACATGGACCTCCAACAATTCGAGCTCCTCGACGTTCAGAAGACGCCGAAGGGCACACTCTTCCTTCACTACCGAGCAGCCGAAACCTGATTACGGGTGGAGCACGATCTCACACCGTTGGCGGATGGCCGATGCAGGCCGGCCACATGTCCGCTCACTTGATTCCCCCGCCTGCCACGGACGCGATCAAGAACAACAGCACGGCGACCAGCGAGATGGTCGTCTTGGCCCTCGGGGGTGCAGGCGAGTCGGCGTGCTGGGCGGCGAATGTGAACCGGGTGGCCCAGATGATCGTGGCGTAGACGGCGAGCATCATCACGAACCCCGCCAGCGTGCGCAACGACCATCCGAACGAGCCGACCAGGTCGGTACCGACGAACAACACCGGACCGGCCGCGACGACGAGGCAGAGCCCGCGGACAACCTTGGGCCACTCCGAGCGGACAGACGCGAGTCCGCAGCCTGCGACCGTGGGGAACATCAACGCTCCCGCGGCGACGAACAACGGGAGCATCCCGACAGTGCCGATCGTGCGAACACCGGTCAGCTTCCACCACCGAGTTGTCCGGCGACGCACGACCGCGACGATCGATTGCGTGAGACCGAAGAACGTGAAGCCGACAACGATGAAGATCGTCCCGTTCCACGTGAACCCGGGGTCCTCAGCGATCAGGCGCATCCACGCTCGGGCGACGACACCGAGCGCGAACCCGCCCAACAATCCGATCGACAACGCGGGCATCGTGGGCGGGCGTGCTGCCCGGGGTCCGGTGCCTGTCGGTATTGCGGGCTCGATCATGGTCGCTCCAGCTCGATCTCGTGCGGTCTCAGATGAACGTCGACTCCTACAGACGTCACCGAACCCGGATCGGGTGACACGTAGACGCCGTTGTTGGCGGCCGCTGCAATCTGCCCACTGGCGGTCATCTGCCTCTGCACTAATGGTCATCTGAGCACTGGACCTGGTCGGATGCGCAGGAGATACGCGCTGCCTACCCGGCACTTGTGATGCGCTGTACCAGTGAACGGGCGAGTGCTATGGGGCATCTCGATCGGAGCCAGATCTCTGCCGGCTCTGTGTACTTGCTGCTCAGACCGCACGGGCGCGCGATTTCATGCCACCCGCGGCATGAAATCGAACCCAATACGCCTGGTCGGGCGCGAGTTCCGCCACCCGTGACGTGATAGCCACCCCATACCGAGCAATCAGGCGCGACTCTAGGCAGGCGGCAATGAGCCCGCAGTAAGAGCGGACGGTTGCCGCGGGATTTCGGCGTTCGGCGCGGCGCAAGAAGGAGCGGTGGATCTCGTCGGCGCCCCATACGACGAAGAGGAATGGAATGATCAGAGCGAGCGCGGCAGGCTCGGGCACGGCAAACTTGAACGCGCTTTGCAGGGGGCGGCACGGCGACGACTGCGTTGGCGACGACGATTTCGAAGGCTATGCCCACAGCCGAAGGTGGTTGGTGAACAGCCCGAGGAAGATCATCGTGCTGGCCTGCAAGTAGGCATGATGCAGCGCCGTGCCTTCGCCGGTTGGGTCGCCGTTGTGCCAGCCGGCTCTCGAGGGTATCGACATCCACGAGCACGGTGCGCCGGCCTACCATCCAGAAGCCGCCTACACGGGTAAGGGACTGTGATCATGCTCGAACTCATCACTGCAATCATCAAGCCGCACAAACTCGACGATGTGAAGGAGGCACTCCTTGCCAACGGCGTCGAGGGGATGACGATCACCGAGGTGCGCGGCTTCGGCCGCCAGCGCGGCAAGACCGAGAACTTCCGTGGCTCGGAGTACACAACCGACTTCATCCCGAAGCTCAAGATCGAGATCATCGTCACGGCCGAATCAGCCGATCACCTGATCGGGGTGATCGGGGAAGCTGCCAAGACCGACAAGATCGGCGATGGAAAGGTCTGGAAGTACAGCGTCGATTCGCTGCTCCGGGTCCGTACCGGCGAGATGGGCAACGACGCCCTTTGATCGCCGGCGATTGCAGAGTCCCCGGGATGCGGTCCCGGACTCCTGCGCGTTTGAGCGTCAACTTTCGGCGAGGGCCAGCCTCAGGTCGTGGCGCAGCGCAGCGTGATCTTCGACATCGATCTGGCGAGAACTGCCGTCTGTGCCGGGTTCCTGGACGTAGAAAACGTCGACCACCTCGTGGCCGAGTGTCGCCACCTTCGCCGAACGGATGTCGAGACCGCGCCCTGCGAGGGTTGCTGCAAGGCGATACAGCACGCCGATCCCATCTGGGGCGCGAACGTCGATCATTGTCGTCGATGCCGACGCCTCGTTGCTGACGAGCACCTCGAGACGCGGTGGGGCTGCGGCGATGGCCCGGCGATGGTCTCGGCTGTAGGTGCGGATCCGCTGGGTGAGTCGGGCGCGAATGTCAACGGTTCCACGGACGACACCGCGCAGGTCGTGTTCGAGTTTGCTCCAGTCGCCTCTGCCGGAAACAGGCCGTGAGACCCTGAACTGGTCGACGGCGATGCCCTCGGTGCTCGTCCACGCCTCAGCTGCCACAACGTCGACGCCGTGCATCGCGAACGCTCCGGCGATCTTCGCGAAGAGACCCGGTTGATCCGGCGTGGCGATCACCCACAGGTCGAAATCACCGGCACACTCGCGGCGAGTGTGGAGTTGACCGCTACCGCGGACCTCCTCGATCAGATCGCGGAAACGGTCGTCGGGTGCAGCCTCGGGCGTCGGCTTCGGCCGACCGGCGAAGATCGCGGAGACCGCTGCTGTCAGATCGTCGATGAGTGTTGCCTTCCATGCCGACCAAGCAGAAGGGCCGGTCGCCAGGCTGTCGGCCTCGGTGAGGGCGCGTAACAGCTCGAGACGCAACGGGTCACCGACGAGCGCGGCGACGTTCTCGGCAGTGCGCGGATCGCTCAGATCGCGCCGCGTCGCAGTTTCGGAGAGCAACAAGTGATGTTCGACCAGAGAACGGATCACGGCCACATCTTCGGCAGAGAACCCCATACGTGGCGCCATGCGGTCAACAAGCGTGATGCCGACCTCGGTGTGGTCGGTCGGGTAACCCTTTCCGATGTCGTGCAGCAAGGCGCCCATCAACAGCAGGTCCGGTCGTGCCACCGTGCGCACGAACTCGCCGGCGTTGGCGACCGTCTGCAACAGGTGTCGATCAACGGTGTATATGTGGAACGCGTTCCGCTGGGGAAGGCTTCGAACGTGACGCCATTCGGGCACCATCCGGCTGAACAGCTCGTACCGCTCGAGAGCCTCGACGGAATCGACGAGATGAGAACCGGCGCCTAACAGGCTGACCATCGCGTGCCGCGTTCCTTCCTGCCAGTCGGCATCGTCGTCGGTGATCGTTGCCGACAAGGTGACGAGCGCCCGCCGGCTGATCGGATACCGGGCGTGGGCGGCGGCGGCGGCGACGCGTAAGACCAGCGATTGGTCGACGACCGCCGAGTCGACGTCGACCTCGACCTCATCGTCGACCACGGTGACACCGGGTTGCAGCACCGCCGAGACCCGCCCGGTCGACACCGAGGCCTTCCCCTTTCTGGCGGCTCGCTCGACACGCCACCAGAAACGCTCGCTCGCCCATTCGATCGCCCGTGCGGCCTCGGAGACCCGGGCCATCAACACGTCGGCGTCGGCGAAGCCCATTGCATCGGCAACGGCATCCTGGTCCTGAAGCAGCAAGACGTTCGTCGTCTTACCTGTGACTCGGTGCAATTCGCAGCGTGTCGCCAACAACGTCTCAGCCGGCGCGGCGAGATCTTCGATGGGAGCCTCCAACGAGGCCAGGACCTCCGGGCGATCGGTGGCCAGCGCCCATCGGAGGCTGTCGTAGTCCCGCAGGCCGCCGTGGCCATCCTTCAGGTCCGGCTCGAGCAGCGACGCGACGTCGCCTGTCTTCGCCCAGCGCTCAGCGGTGACGATCCTCAATTGAGTGAGCCAGCTCGGCGCCTTCTTGCGCCACTGATCGAGACCACCCACCCGCAGTTCGGCAATATCTCCTTCGCCGCCGGCGAGGCACCGCAAACGCAGGATTGCCGTCGCCGTAACGAGGTCCGACGATGCCAACGAGAGCAGGGACTTGACCGAATGGGCCGATGGACTGAGCTTCACCCCGGCATTCCACATCGGGTACCACAGCGGTTCGGCCAGGCAGCGGACATCTTCGGCACCGGCACGTTGCGGATGAAGCAAGACGACGTCGACATCGCTGCCCGGGCAAAGCAGGCCGTTCGCATAGCCGCCGGTGGCGACGATCGACCAGCCTGCCGGAAGGCCACGCGCCAGAGCGTCGAACCATCCGTCCATCTGGTCGGACAACCGGCGAGCCAATCCCCTACCAGACAAGTCGTCGCGGGCAACCAGCTCGGCGCGTGCACGGCGGATGAATGCACCATCGATCGACTTGGCCAACACCGAGCCAGTATGTCAGCAACTCTCAGACGGCACCCGGCACGTGATCACAAGCGTCACGTAGCACATGGGGTAGCTCATGAAATCCGAAATCGGAAAGAGCCGGTCCTGTTGGACCGGCTCTGACTTTGTACTTCTCGTCGGGCTGGCGAGATTTGAACTCGCGACCCCTTGTCCCCCAGACAAGTGCGCTAACCAAGCTGCGCTACAGCCCGTACTGTTTCGGCTGCGAGCCTATCGGCCTGTCACGTGAACAGTTGGACGATTCTCCATCCGAGGTACAGCGACGAGCAGCACCATCAGCAGCTTGAAGTGCCACGGCGCCCTGGCCGATTCCTCGCCTTCCTCACCCGCCGCCAACTTGCGTAGATCGAGGTTCTTGGCGGTGATCGGCTGCCGCTCGGTGCCTCGACCAGACGACCGCATGTCGGGCAGGTGCCGTCGTCGTTCATCGCTGCCGGTGTCCAGTACTTGGCGCAGTCCTCGCACCAGGGCACTAGTCGGTCCGCTTCCTGACTCGCAGCTTCAACGGCGTGCTGCCGAACTCGAATGCCTCGCGGATGCTGCGCTCGAGGTATCGCATGTACGTCTGTGGCAGCTCGCGGTTGACGAACAGCGTGAACGTCGGCGGATCGGTGGCGCCCTGCAGCGCGTACAGCACCCGCACGCCGTGACCGGCCGGCTGCCGTTGCTGCGCGTCGGAGATCACCCGGTTGACATCGCGTGTCGGTACGCGTCGGTGATATTGCTCGATGGCCTCCTGCAGCACGGGGCGCAGCTTGTTGACCCCCTTGCCGGTGAGCGCCGAGATCTTGAGGATCGGCGCGTCGCCGACGAAGTACAGCTTGCGCTTCAGATCGGCCTGCACCTGCAGCCGCTGCTCGGGATCGTCGATGAGCTCCCACTTGTTGAGCATCACCACGATCGGGCAGCCGGCGGCGTCGATCCGTTCGGCCAGTCGCTGGTCCTGGCTGGTGACACCCTCGGTGGCGTCGATGACGAGCAGGGCGATGTCGGAGCCGTCGATGGCGCGCAGCGCACGAACCACCGAGTAGTACTCGGCCGAATCGTCGACTCGGCTGCGGCGGCGCATGCCGGCCGTGTCGACGAACACGATGGGGCCGTCGGGTGTGTCGACGAGGGTGTCGATGGCGTCGCGGGTGGTGCCGGCCATGTCGTGCACGACGGCACGATCCGCGCCGACCAGGCGGTTGAACAGTGTGCTCTTGCCGACGTTGGGGCGCCCGACGATGGCGACGCGTGGCGGTGGCTGAGTCGCCGGCCTTCCACAGTTCGGTCGCGTCCTCGAGGTCGACGCCTGGCATCGGCTCGTCGCGCTCGGTGACCGGCAACAACGAGATCACCTCGTCGAGCAGGTCGCCGGCGCGGCGGCCGTGCAACGCGCTGACCGGGTAGCGGCTCGCCGGCGCCGAGCGCCAGGAACTCCCAACGGTCGTTCTCGCGCCGTTCGTTGTCGGCCTTGTTGGTGACCAGCAGCACCGGCGCCTTGATCCGGCGCAACCAACTGGGCCAGCGCCTCGTCGTCTTCGGTCACACCAGTGGTCGAGTCGACGAGGAACAGCACGACATCGGCGGTCTTCACGGCAGCCTCGACCTGCCGACTGACCTTGGCGTCGAGATCGTTGCCGCCCGGCAGCCAGCCACCGGTGTCGACGAGCAGGAACTCGACACCGAGCCATTCGGCCTCGGTCTCCTTGCGATCGCGAGTGACGCCGGGGCGATCCTCGACGATGGCGACCTGCTCGCCGACGATCCGGTTGAACAGCGTGCTCTTGCCGACGTTGGGCCGACCGACGATGACAACGGTGGGCAACGTCATGATGAGGGCTCCAAGGCTTTGCGTAGTGAGATGCCGTCGGTGGCGATGACCTCGACGGCTCGTGGCAGCTCGTCGACGGTCGTGCCGTCGAGGAAGCGTCCTTCGGACAGACACACATCGGGCAGCAGGTACCGATGGCCTGTCGGCTGCGGCGAGCAGCACACGCTGCAGATCGGGGCCGACCATCAGCCCGGTGACCGCGGTGTTGCCACCGAAGAACTCGTTGGCGACCGGGATGACCCGGACGTCGGGGCGACTGAGCTCGTCGACGAGCGGTGCGATCACCCGCGCCCCGAACTCGCCGGTGAGGATTCCGATCGGTGCGTCGCGGCGGGCGCTCAATCGCAGCGATGTGTGCCGTCGCTGGCCGCAGGCACGGGCGCGCAGGCCGGTGTACGCGGCAGGGTTCGGTGGCAGCGTCGACGGCCGCGAAGAAACCGGCCTGTGGACCGGTCGGCGCCGTTGCCCGTCCGTTGAACTCCATCTCGAACGTGCGGGCCATGCCGATGCCGTCTTCGTGCATCGAGAAGTCCTCGTACGCGTCGGCGGTCGGAAACGGCCGGTCGGCCATGAGGTAGTACTCGTCGGCAGCGAACACCATGCGGTGACCGAGCGTGTGCAGGAAGACGTCCTGCCAGTCCTCGATGGCGTCGACCATCGCCGCGGCCTCGGCGCGGCGTGTGCAGCCGCATCGCCGATTCGGCGTTGAACCTGCTCAACCCGAGCGGCACGACAGCCACGGATTCGAGATCGGGATACTCGTCGAGCACGCCGGCCATCGTGCGATCGAAGATCTCGCCGTCGTTGACGCCAGGGCACAGCACGATCTGCCCGCGCACGATGATGTCGTGATCGAGCAGTGCGCGCAGCCAACGCAGGCTCATGCCGCCGCGCGGGTTCTTCAACATCCGCGCTGCGCACATCGGGGTCGGTGGCGTGGATGCTGACGTTCAGCGGCGACAGTCGCTCGGTGATGACCCGTTCGAGATCGGCCTCGGTGAAGCGGGTCAACGTGGTGAAGTTGCCGTACAGGAAGCTCAGCCGGTAGTCGTCGTCCTTGAGGTACAGGCTGCGGCGCATGCCCGGCGGCAGTTGGTAGATGAAGCAGAACTCGCAATGGTTGTCGCAGGTGCGCACGCGGTCGAACACCGCGCTCGACACCTCGGCGCCGAGTGGCTCGCCGGCACGCTTGACGATCTCGATCGACGACTGCAGACCACCGCGGCGCAGCTCGATCTCGATCTCGGCCTCGTCGGCGGCGAAGCGCCACTCGATGATGTCGCGCGGCACGATGCCGTTGATCGTCACGACCTCGTCGCCCGCGCACAATCCGGCCCGCTCAGCGGCGGACCCGGGCGCGACGCTGACAACCACCGGTGCGGACATGGGTCTCCAGGCTATCGGTGGCATGCCCGGGTAGCCTGCGCTCGTGGACGTCGATCGGGTGCTTGCTGGCCGAACCACGTGGGTTCTGTGCAGGTGTCGAGATGGCGATCAAGGCCCTGGCGTGGATGGTGCGCACGTTCGAGCCGCCCGTGTACTGCTACCACGAGATCGTGCACAACAAGATCGTCGTCGACCGTTTCGTCGAGCAGGGCGTGGTGTTCGTCGACGACATCGCCGACGTCCCGCCGGGCTGCCCCATCATGCTCTCGGCGCACGGATCCGCACCCGAAGTGGTCGCCGCAGCTCGCGCTCGTGGCAGCTACGTCGTCGACTCGGTGTGCCCGTTGGTCACCAAGGTGCACCACGAGGTGAAGGTCAGGGCCAAGAAGGGCTTCCGCATCGTCTACGTCGGTCACGAGGGTCACGAGGAAGCCGTCGGCACGATGGCCGTCGCGCCCACTGTCGATCAGCCGTGTCGAGAGCGTCGCCGAGGTCGATGCCTTGCCGCAGTTCGACCAACCGGTGGCGTTGCTCGCCCAGACGACGCTGTCGCACCGCGATTGGTCGGGTGTCGCCGACGCCGTGACCGCCAAGTACCCCGGACGTGTGGACGCCCGGTCGCAGCGATCTGTGCTTCGCCACCACCAACCGGCAGTCGGCGCTGATGGCGATGGCGTCGAGGTGTGATGCGATCGTCGTGATCGGTTCGTCGAACTCGTCCAACACGCGTGCGCTCGAGAAGCTGGCGATCGAGGCCGGGTGTCCGCGGGTGTTCCGCGTCAACCACGCCGACGAGCTGCCCGACGATCTGCACGGCACCGTCGGCGTCACCGCCGGTGCATCGGCGCCGGAGGAACTGGTCGACGAGATCGTCCGCTCACCTCGCGCCGCGCCATGGCGTCGAGCCCGTGAAGGTCACCGACGAGGACGAGTACTTCCCGCCGCCGCGCAACATCCGCGAGCTGCAGGCGGCGATCGGCACGGCCTCGGCGGCGATGCTCGGTGGATCGGTGGCCCTGTCGGCGACGATGAACGATCACGAGTTCGCCGCCAGCGATGTGCTGGCTGCGCTGCGCGTTTCCTAGCCTCCGGCTCGTGCTCTCCCCCACCGCCGCCACGATCCGGTCTGTTCCTCCACGTGCTGGCCGCGACGGTGTGGGTCGGCGGTCAGTTCGTCCTGGCCGGACTGGTCGGTACGCTTCGCCGGCAATCGCCCGAGGCGCCGCGCGGTCGTCGGCTCGAGCCTTCGCCCGCTTGGCCTGGCCGGCGTTCGGCGTGCTGGTTGTGTCACCGGCATCTGGAACCTGACCGAGCATCGACCTCGACCAACACCACGACCTGCCTACCAGGTCACCGTGTTCGTCAAGATCACCGTCGCCATCGGCGTCGGCAGTGTTCGTGCTGATCCATTCGCTGGGCGAGACGAAGCTCGCCTTGGCGTTCGGCGGAGCGCTCGGCGCGTTGTGTTCGCTCGCCGCCCTGTACCTCGGAATCCTGCTGCGCACCGGCCACTAGCACTGCGCTGCTCTTGGTACCCGCCTCAGCCAGGTTCCTTGGGCGCGATTTCGGCATTCCCAGGCATGTTTCCGCGCCCGACCGGGTCCCGAGGCCGGGTCGGGGCGCGTGCCGTCAGGGGTTCTGAGCCGAACAGCGCGCTAGTTGCGCGGAACCTGGCTCCAGGGCACGTCGCGATCGACGCGGACATCGCCGGGCAGACCGAGCACGCGCTCGCCGAGGATGTTCTTCATCACCTCGGTGGTGCCACCTTCGATCGAATTGGCCCGGCTGCGCAGGAACGCCTTCTGCATCGTCTCGAAGATCATCGCAGTCTCCGGGCGGATCATCTCGTAGCTGCCGTAGAGCATTCCCTCGGCACCCATCAGGTCGATGACCTTGGCGTAGATGTCTTTGTTGAGATCGGCGAAGGCCATCTTGCCGATCGAGCCCTCGGGGCCCGGGTCGCCCATCTTGCGGTTCTGGTTGGCGCGGATGTTGGTGAGTCGCAGAACCTCGGCGCGCGACCACAGCTTCATCACCTCGTCGCGCGATGCCGGATCCTTGCGGTCGTCGGGAAGGTCGGCCCACGTCGAGGTCAGGGCCTGGATGGTGCCGGATCCCTTCTGCGGGCATCGTGCCGCCGATCGACACGCGCTCGTTCATCAACGTGGTCAACGACACCCGCCATCCGTCGCCCGGCTTGCCGAGCATCTCGGTGTTGGGGATGCGGGTGTCGGTGAAGAACACCTCGTTGAACTCGGCCTCGCCGGTCATCTGTCGGAGCGGGCGCACGTCGACTGCCGGGCGCGTGCATGTCGACGACGAACGCGGTCAGCCCGGCGTGCTTCACGGCCTCGGCGTCGGTGCGCACGACCAGCAGCCCGAAGCGTGGACAGATGGGCCAGCGTCGTCCACACCTTCTGGCCGTTGACGATCCACTCGTCGCCGTCGCGGACCCCTTTCGACGCCAAGCCGGCGAAGTCGGAGCCGGCGCCGGGCTCGCTGAACAGCTGGCACCAGATCTCCTCGCCGGTGAACAGCGGCCGCAGGTAGCGCTGCTTCTGCTGTTCGCTGCCCCACGCCACCACCGTCGGTCCGCACATGCCGTGGCCGATCGGGTTGCGGTAGACCGGGTTGGGTGCGCCGGCGGCGAACAACCGCTCGTTGACGACCCGCTGCAGCTTCGGGTTGAGGCCGAGGCCGCCGTGGCCGACCGGGAAGTGCACCCAGGCCAGTCCCTTGTCGAACTGCGCGCCGAGGAACGTGACCGAGTCGTGTGTCCTCGGGATCGCATTCGTCGAGCAACTCGGGTAACGAGGTCGTCGACGAGTTCTGTCTGCTCCGAGTGCGTGAATGTCAGTGGCCGTCATGGCCGCAACGATACTGGCGCCGTACAACTACCGCGGCACCGGGGTCGAGGCGCCTAGTCGGTCGTCGTCGTCGTCGCTGTCGTCGAGTGCGTCGAAACCGGCCGCAGCCAGCCGTTCGCAGTAGCTCGTCGCGAACGCTCCGCCCGGGGGCGCGTGCCTTGTCGCCGGTGACCCGCCAGCCGAGCCGGCTCGAGTACAGCAACGGTGGCTCCTTCAGTCGCCCGGCGCCGACCTCGACGACCCGGGCGAAGAACAGCTCGTGATCGACCATCGGCTTGACCTCGAACGATCGTGCAGCGCAGCCAGGCGATGCAGTTGCGCACGACCGGGAGCTGCGTGCCCGGGATCGTCTCGAGGTACTCGTCGGCGATGTACCGGAACTTGCGACCGGGATACGAGAAGTACTGGCCGACGTCGACCTGGTCGCCGGCGAGGATGCTGACGGCGAACTCACCACTGGCGACGAGCAGCGGGTAGGTGTCGTGCTTCGGCGACACGCTGGCCATCACGATCGGCTCCTCGAAGCTGACCTGGCACACCCAGTGGCTGCAGTAGGCGCGGGTGACGCCGTCGTGGTGCGCGCCGACGACCTGCACGCCCTTCATCATCTGCCCGAGGCTGCGTTTGATGGTGGGGTCGATCATCAGTTGAAGTGTCGCATCCATCGACGGTGCTCGTCGCCCTCGTCGGCCAGCTCCGGGAACGCGGCGCGCAGCGGCGCCAATCGGGCCAGGAGCACTGCATCGTCGCCCGACGACGAGACTGTGCTTGAGGTTGTTGAGGATGCGCAGGACGATCTCGCGGGCGGCGGTCGGCGTCAAGCATCGACGGCCGGAACGAGGCATCGTCGCCCATCCGCCGCTGCCACGACGTGATCATCCCGGTCTCGTCGTAGCGCACGTCCCTGCCCGAAGGGATCGGCGAACGTTCCCGACTGTCTTGTCGCGGACCACGAAGTGGCCCGGCAGGCCGACTCCGACGATCGGCACGTCCGAGTCGCTTGCCGACCTCGATCGCGACCACGCTCAGGGTGATCGGCATGCCGATGCGCCGCGCCAGCACCTCGTGCAGCAGCGAGTTGCGCGGATCGTGATAGTCGTCGCTGTCGCCGGCGAACATGCCCGACGCGAACAGCGTGTCGATGATTCCGTCGAACGACGCCGGACACGTCGTCGGCGACCTTGTCGAGACCGACGATGATCGAACCGACGTCGGCGGTGTGATCGATCGACGAGGCGATGAGTGCGCACAGAAGATCGAGATGTCGATCGGTGCCGACCCCGTTGACGAGATCTGCGAACCGTCGTGTGGTCGGGTCCATTGCTGCAACGTATCGTCGGGCGACGAGATGACGAGTCTCGGCGCGACGATCGACGGTTGACGGAGAGTCGTACGACCACTAGGGCCGATAGGCCGATTTTACTATTGCGCAGGTCTTAAGACTTGCATATGATCGCGTCGCTCGGGATAGCGGACGGCTACAAGGAGTGGACGGAAGGGACGGAGCGTGGAGCGGTTTACCGAACGGCGCCGGACGGCGACAGGGGCGCCCTCATGACGCGTCTCTTGATCATCGAGGACGAACCGAAACTGGCCAGTTTCGTTGCCCGCGCCCTGCAGGCAGCCGGGTACGGCGTCGACGTGGCCGACAACGGGAGATCCGGCCTCAACATGGCACTGAACGGGATCTACTCGTTGGTCATTCTCGACCTGACCCTGCCGTCATTGAGCGGTGAGGCAGTGCTGACCGAGCTGCTCGACGAGCGCCCCAACCAGCAAGTGATGATCCTGTCGGCGCGCACCCACATCACCGACAGGGTTCGTTTCCTCGAGCTCGGCGCCGCCGACTACGTGACCAAGCCGTTTGCCCTCGCCGAGCTGATCGCTCGGGTGGGCGCCCGCGTTCGCGAGGCGGGTGCCGCCGTCGAGCGCTACGACAACGACGGCATACGTGTCGACGTTCACGCCCGTAGCGTCGACACGGGTAGCGGCCCGGTTCACCTCACCGATCGCGAGTACCGGTTGCTGAGCCATCTCAAGGACCGCACCGGCAAGGCCTGCAGTCGCGAGGAGTTGCTCGCCGACGTCTGGGGGATGTGGTTCGATCCGGGCAGCAACCTGGTCGAGGTGACGATCGGCCGTGTGCGTCACAAGCTCGGTCCGGAGATCATCGAGACGGTGCGTGGTGTCGGCTACCGAATCCCGGCGTAACCTCGCTTGGGCGACAGCGGCGACGCTCGCCGTCCTCGCCGCGGTGCTGGCGACGCTCTGGCAGTACCCCAGCGCCGAGTTGGTGGTGTTCCACGCCGTTTGGATCGGCCTGGCGGTGATCGCCCTGCGAACGCCGCCGCCGCGCTTTCAGTCGTGGGTGCTCGTCGGCTTCGTCACAGTGCTCGCGGCCGTCATCGAGATCGACGACGTCCGCTCCGGTGACGAAGGTAAGGAGGTCCTCATCGAGCTCGTCCTCGATCTCCTGGCGTTCGTGGCTCTTGTGGTTCTCGCCCGCCGACACCGCCGCGCGCTGGCCGCCGAGCACGACGCGGCAATCGCTGAGCTACGTCGCAACGAACGGCAGCGGGCGTTCTTCGCCAACGCCTCGCACGGCCTACGCACACCGATCACCGTCGCTCGCGGCCACGCCGAGTTGGCGCTCGAGGAAGCCGCCAGTCCCGCCGTCGAGGTTGACATGAGGGTTGTACTCGAAGAGCTCGATCGGCTGACTAGGGCAACCGATCGGATCCTGCGATTGTCCGTTGCCGGCGAGATCGATCCACAACGCCTCGAGCCGGTCGACGTCGACGAGTTGATCACCTCGACGGTCGAACGATGGCGGCCCACGGCACCGAGGACATGGTTGGCCGATGCCCGGTCTGACGGCTGCAGGCTGATGGCCGACCCCGAGGCGCTGACGGAAGCGCTCGACGCGATGATCGAGAACGCTCTGGCGGCAACGTACCCGGGGGGAGCGATCTCCGCTCGCTCCGAGATCAACGGCGACACCGTCGTGCTCTCGGTGATCGACGACGGCCACGGTGTCGACGGCGTCGAACCCGAGCAGCTGTTCGATGCGTTCCAACAAGGCCCATACCGGCCTCGCCACGCACCGAGCGGCACTGGTCTGGGACTCTCGATCGTACGGGCCATCGCGCTCGCTCACGGCGGTGATGCTGCAATGCACACCACGCCCTACAATGGCACGACGGTCAGCATCGTGCTGCCGTGCAACCCCGGTATTCTGCAGTTCGACGCGATCAATGTTCAGGAGCCGATTGTCGCCTCGTGAGTGGCACGACCAACCGCTGACATGCTCGCGATGTTCTACCTCGGCGTCCAGCAAGCCCCGGTCGAGACAGCGGTCACGCCGTGCTGCGTCAGGCCGAGGCCATCGTCGACGATGTCTCTGATCGGCGGCGATGTCAGGGTGTAGCCGATGTCAGGGTCGTCTTCCGACTGAGCGAACACCATACCGATCAGCATTCCGTGCGAATCGACGAGCGGACCACCCGACGAACCAGGCAGGACGCGAGCCTGGACCTCCATGATCTGGCGAACGGTCCGTTGCCACCCGTAGATGTCGTGACCTTCGGCGCGGTAGCTCTCGAGCACCACGGCAGGCGAGACCTCGATGCCACCTGCGTGCGGATACCCGAGCACCACGCCGACGGTGCCACGCTTCGGCGGATCATCGCTTATCGGCAACGGCTCGTCGGCGAGATCTTCGACATACAGCACCGCGAGGTCGGATGCCGGATCAAAGACAACCAGTATCGCTCGATGCGCGCCGGCCGAGTCGAGCACGTGTGATTCCGTTGCGCCGGCGACGACGTGCGCAGCCGTGAGCACCAGATGATTGGCGACCACGACTCCCGACCCGGCGGTTGCCAGCCCACATGCTGCTCCGGTGATCTTGACCGTCGAAGGAGTTGCGGCGGCGATCGCCGGTTCGAGGAGTGCTCGGTCCGGCGGAGGCAGACCACCACCAGTCGCTGGATCGCCGCAGGCGATCAGCAGCATCGCCATGATCAGCGATGCGGCGGCGTTCAGCCTTCGAGCGGCGATGCCGGCAGCGGACCGCATGCAATGACCGCCTGCTCCATGCCACCGTGCCGCAATCGAGGAGCGGCGCACTTGTTCCAGTCGAGCACGTCGGCAAGGTAGGCGTTCAGCTGCGGATCGTCCGGCTGCTCTGGCAGAGTTCCGCATGCCGAGGAGGTTACGTCGGCGGTCGTGTCCGGCGGCTGACGCGACATGCAGTCGGTCCAGGCCTTCGCAGCGGTGAGGTAGTCGAGCATCACCTGATCTGCAGCCTGGCTCGCCGGGCTCTCGACCACGGTGCTGCTCACGCTCGCAGGATCGATGTCGACCCGTGAGGGGTCGTCGAGGGCTCCGGACAGTACGAGCACGACGCCACTGGCGACAGCCGTGAAGGCAACGATTGCTGACTGCGTCCGACCCGCAGGCCGATGTGCCGCTCGAGTCTCGTCGTCGGAGTCGTGCGGACTACTCCTTGACCGGAACATCAGCCAGCTCGAGGCCGTCGGCCATCACGACCGTGACGAGGCTTCCGGCGTGAACGGCGCCGTGGGCATTGCCGTAGATGATGTCGTAGCCCTGGCCGGCGACTTCTTGCGCCTTGGAGTGGAAGTGGAACATCACCGAGTCAGGCTTCACAGTGCCGTGGTCGTGCGTGCGCAACGACGGCAGACCGGTGCGACCATCGGTGTGCAGCCGAGTTGCCTTGCCGTCGTCGAGCACGGTGTATCGGACGTCGACCACACCGGTCGAGGCAAGCAAGGTGATCGACTTGATCTGCACCCCCCAGGTGTCTTCGATCTCGGCACTTCGCGGCATCCCCACCTCAGCGTTCGACGTCGTCGGCGTCGTGTGCGTGTCTGCCGACACCAAGCTGCGAATCGCCACGGTGGTGCCGAACACCGCGGCTGCGCCAGCCAGCAGGGCGACGAGACGGAAGATACGTCGCCCTGCTGGCGCGCCCGCGGACTGCTCGGCCCCGGGCTCCATGGTTGCAGTCGTCACGGTCATGGCGTCGGAGGCCCAACGGGCACCTCGACGGGAACACTCGGATTGCCGGCACCGTCAACAACCCACACCCAGACCGACGAGGCTGCTTCGATCGGCAACGGCGGCTGCGGAACGATGTGCCAGTTGAACGTGATGCTCACCGTGCCGTTGCCGTTGTCGGTGACTGTCGCGGCGTTGATCGGCGCAATCTGGGCTGTCTGGTAGAAGATGCCGGCGCCCGCCGCGCCGACCTGGCCGGTCACCGCACTGACGTGGTAGCGGATCTCACCGATGCCGCTTGTCACGGGGTTGACTGCAGTCGTCCCGCCTGCGGGGCAGATTCCGACGGCCGTCACACCGTTCGGATCACAGGTTGCGTTGATGGTGATGTCGCCTGAAGCGAGAGCCTGACCGGTCTCGTCAGGCAGGAACCCGTGGTTTCCGGCATCGACGACTGTGCCGACGATCACTGGGTTGGTCTTGTCGAGCTGCAGGATGAACGGAGTGGTCGGGTCGATTGCACCCCAGTTCCCGGCTGCGTCCTTGGCATGGATGTACACCTTCACATCGCCCTGCGGGCGAGCCTGCAACTCGGACACGGGAACCTCGAGGTACGCCGTGCGAGTGTTGACAGTCAGGTCGTCGAGCCACTGCCCGGCCAGCGGGCGCATCTGTGACCCGGTGCCGTCGGCCTCGACCTGGTCGAGGAACAGTTCAGCATCGGCGATCGGCGATCCTCCGTCCGCCAGGAGCTGATCGGTGATGTCGACCTGGATCCGGACCGATTCGAGGAAGTTCAAGTTGCCGGGGTAGTTGCCGATGCCGGCCGGGCTCGGCGTTGCGGTGAAGTTGCCCACCGTTGGGCCGAGACGGTCGATCGTGACGTCGACGGTCGAGTTCGGGCTGCCCCATGCCGACCAGCGAGCTACGCCGGTCGTCGTCGGGATCTCGTGAGCCCGGACATAGATCGTGTGCACGGCACTGGGCAGCGGGAACGCGGCGACCGGAATGTGCACGCTGAGCGCGGACGTGTGTGATGGCACCACCGGATCGGCGGTATCGACCACGATGGGCGAGGGACACGTACCGGCACTGAGGGCCGGGTCGGTGAGGCACGCTTCGGCTGCGTCGATGTCGAAGTCGAGCAACGACGGCTGGGCCGAACCGGTCAGGACGATGTCGGTGCTGGTCGGGTCGGTGTCGACCTTGTTGAGCGTCAAGTTGGCGAACTGCGGGTCGGTGCTCAGTGCGAACACGCTCGGGCCGTCCTTGGCCAGAGTGAACACGCCGCCCGAGGCGCTGCCGATCGAGGCGCCGTCCACCGGCCGGATCCACAGCACGTGATCGCCGGTCATCCACAGGGGTCCGCAGACCCCTGCCGAAAGGACGGCTGGTGTGAGGGTGACGGTATGCGGTCCGGCGCCTTCCGGAACGATGCCCGTGCATGTGCCACCGAGGTTGTCCAAGAACCAGCTTGCCGAGGTCGCCGTTCCGGTGATCTCGTAGTCCACCGATACGGTGACGGTGCCGTCGTTGGTCGGCGGGGTCAAGCTGGTGACCTTGGCGGCCGGCGCGCCACTGGCGACCGGTGTGCCGACGACGTCGATGAACGTCAACATGCCGCCGATACCGGCCTCGCCGCTGTTGTTCAGATGGCGATCGAGGTCGAGCATGGCGAACTGCGCACCAACAGGAGCAGTTGGGTCGATCATGGTGGTGACGTCGACGACCTGGCCCGGCGTGAGCAACTTCGACTCGAGGTCGACCTTGTTGGATTCGGCGATCTGATGGCTGTCGTCGCCGATCAGCGTCAGGCGGCTGTTGATCAGGCCGAGGGCTCGATCACGGATGCCGAGGTTGGCGGCACGCAAGAGCACCGTGTCACCGGCATTGGCTGCGATGTCGTCGGTGAGCGGGTGGGCCTTGCCGTTGATGAAGAAGTAGTGCGGTGTGTAGTCCTCGACGTCGCTGGTCAGCGGGGCGTTGTTGAATGCGGGGTCGATCTCGTTCATCACCACGAGCGCTTCGTCGTTGAACGAGCCGAGACCCGCAGGATATGCGTGTGTCGTATCGACGATGGCCGAGTTCGTTGGCCGGACGATGATTATCGCTGCCAGGCCCATGGCCAGTTGGCGAGGCTGCTCGACCGTTGAGCCCGCCTGGTACACGTACGTGCCCGCATCGAGTGGCCCGAACGTCTGCGGTGTCGGGGCCGCGGCGCAAGTGGGATCGTCGGCAGCCACCGTCAGCGGCGGCGGCCCTTCGGCGGCCGGGACCTCTACGAAGAGATCGCCCGCACCTGCCGGCAGGCAGTTGTGCACGTTGAGGGTCAGTGTGTTCGTGTCGTTGATGATGATCGTGTTGAGCGGGTCGCCACCAAGCAGTCCGGCACCGGCGCTGTCAGTCGTGAAGCCCCAGATCGGGATGCCCGAGACCGTACCGGCGGTGACCGTGCCGGCCTTGGCGTACAGGCCACAGGCGACGTCGACGCCACCCGAGACACAGCCAGCAGGCGCCGGACCGGCCGGAAGCGAGGAGGGCGGTGTCGAGTTCGGGACAGCGGCGCCGAGGGCGCGACGGTGAATCATGGTGGCAGTAGCCCCGTTGGGCAGCGCGGTCGCACCGAGTCCGACGATCGCCGTGACGGCGACGACGGCCAGAAGATGGCGGCGGTGTCGGCTCTGTTGCATCGTGGCGCCTCCGTGTTGGTTGGCGATCAGAGATCGGTGGATGTCGCGCGTTCCCATGGCCTACTGCTCTCCTGCCGGGTGGCAACCGTTGTCGGTGCCGGGTGGATCGATTCGGGTGAAGGTGAGCATCCCTGAGCCCGACGCCGAATACGTCGCCACCTGGTACAGGGCGTGGCTGTGGGCCATGTGGTAGTACTCACCACATTCGTTGAGCTGAACCTCGTTGGCTTTCGGTGCGCCCTTCTGACCGAGGTACGGGCTTCCGCTCCAATATGCACCGTTCTCACGACCGAGCAGCGGCGGGACGGGAACTCCGATGTCGCTACCGGAGAAGCCTTGGGCGTCGACCCAGGTCACCAGCACGTCGGACGTTTGGCCGGGGACCATGACTCGACTGAACTCGTCTCGGGTGAGATCGAGGGAGCCGTCGGTCGAACGCAGCGGACGTGCGTCGATGCCGATCAGCTTGTCGTGGTTGCCGTGCGGGTGGAACGGATACGTCCGAGACCCGGCGTTCAACATGCGTACGAGAGCAGGATCGGGGTTCGAGGCGTCGCGGGGCTGGATGTGCACGAGTGCGCTGTACGGCTGCGAAGGCAACGACTGCGAGTTGTTGGCACCGATCGTGTCGGGGAAGACGCGACCGTTGATCATCCAGTAGCGCGCCCGATAGCTGTTCCAGTCGACGACGTACCCGTTCTGGTCGGGGGCGAACTCGACCTTCTGGTGCAGGTCGGGATCGAGCTCGGAGAACAGGTTGAGGAACTCCTTGCCCACCTTGTAGTGCGTGTCGAGGTCGGGGCCGTCGGGACGGTTGTAGGTATGCGGGTTTGCCGGGTCGAAGCCCTGCGGGCGAACGATCAGCGCGCCAACCAGGCCCATCTGGTCCTGCAACTGGCTGTTGGTACCGCTTTCGTACAGGTAGGTGCCGGCGTGGGTGGCGGTGAACGAATAGGTCACCGAGTCACCAGCAGCTGCCTGCGTGGTGAGGCTGTCGGTTCCCGCTTGGGGAACTGCGAGCGCACCGTCAGCCAGCACGCCCGTCATTCCGGGGAACATGATCGACGTCGGCACGTTCAACGTGTTCTTCAAGGTGATCGTTACGGCGTCACCCTCTGTCACGCACAGGGTCGCACCGGGGAACTGGAACGGGTCGTTGCCCGCCGAGTAGCTCCACATGTAGACGCTGTTGTTGTCGGGGGTCAGGATGTATCCGGCCTTGGCCGTCAGCACGACGCTCGGGTTCAGGGTTCCGTCGATGCGAGCGTTCTCGCAAATCAGGCCCTCGGGCCCTCCGTTCACTGCGGCATGGCTGGGGGTTGATCCGCCGAGCGGCAGCAACATGGCGGCGAAGGCTGCGCTGCCCAGCACCGCGAGCCAACGGGTCTTGGGCCGGCGGTGCATCCGGCGAGTGGTCGGGCTGCTCACGTGTTCGGTCCTCTCGAAGTGTTCCATGGGTCCGCCTCTCTCACACGAACAACTGGTTTGGATGGTCCTGCGACGGGCGAGCGTTTGCAGCCGGGTAGATGTGCACCTCGGTGCGCATCGCCCCGAAGCCGTCGAGCGGGTCGGAAGCAAGCGGATCCTTCTTTCGGAACAGGATCTCGCGGTCGTAGAAGGGGTAGACGTCGTGATCAGCGCTCACCGGTGTGGACGGCGCCGTGAAGATCAGGTCACGGCTCTCGCCGGGCCCGATGTCGATCCGGTAGGTCTTCTGCGTGATGTCGTCACGCGGGTCGCCGGTCGGGAAGTAATCGGGACGGCCTTGGCCGAGGAACTTGGCGTCGCGCCCGACCATCGTCATCTCCAGGCCGGGCAGGATCATGCTGTGCTCGTCGAACCCGAGGTTGGAGATCCGCAGTAGCACGCGTTCGCCGGCGTTGGCCTGGATCAACGACGAGTTCGGCTGGTGGGCGAGGCGAGCTGCGACTGAGGCGGACAGCTGCGAGTCGCGCCAGGTTCCGTTCTGGTGATCCGAGTCGATGAACAAGTCTCGATCGAAGAAGGAACCGTTCGGCTCGATGGTGTCAGGCCACGAGCGTCCATTCATGAGGCCGAACGTCGACCGGTATTCGCTCCAATCGCTCTCCTGGATGTGACCGTCGTTCCAGTGGTTCTCGACGTTGGCTTCGGTGAGGATGATGGCGTACTCACGGTCGTACTGCGTCGAGGCGTCGTAGTAGGCGTACTTCTTCGCCGGGTTCAGGCCCGCGGCCGCAAACTTGTTGACGTTCGTGCTCGTCACCGCCGTGCTGCTCGGGCGGATGAAGACCATCCCGACGAGCCCCATGTGAACGTGCTCGACGTCCTCGACGTGGCAGTGGTACATGTACGTGCCCGGATCGACCGGCAGGTAACGGTAGGTGAGCTCCGACCCCGACGGGACCGACAGCGAGGCATCGGGAACTCCGTCGAAGTAGGGGATCTGGTTGGCGAAGCCATGCCAGTGGATCGTGTGCGGGTCGAACAGATCGGGCCGCACGCCGAGACCGAGGTTCTCGAGCGTGATGCGCAGGTCGTCGCCGTCGTCGCAGTACAGCAACGGTGCACTGATCTGGGCCAGGGTCTTGAAGTCGATCGGTGAGGTGAGCGACGACGGGTCCCACGGGGCGCTGAGGTTCGAGGCTGCAAAGCCCTCGATGTCGGTGACGTCGTCGAAGCCGAAGATGTACAGGTTCTGGCCCTCGGGCGCGAGCAGATCCGGGTAGTAGACGCCCACTGGGGCGACGATGCTCGGGTCGGGCATCGCCACGTAACCGTCGGTGGCCACGAAGTGCCACTCCCTCACCCGCCCGGTGAACGTGGCGGCCAGGCGCACCGGCCGACGTGGTGTGCTCGAGCGGCTGAGCTGCCCGAAGCCGGCGGCGCCTGCGGCACCGAGAACCACGCCGCCGGCCGCGAGCTTGAGGAAGGAGCGTCGTCCGAGGCGACTCCTCATTGTGTTGTCCACGTCTGGCCTCCTGTTGCCGTTCTCGTCCATCGCCTCGGTGTGTTCGTCTCGTCGCATGCTCACGGGACCGTCCCTCCCTTGAATTCGTCGACCCTGGCTGTGTTGGGCAGCAGGATTCCGATGCGGCCACCACTGGTGAAGGTTGGCGCCGCCAGACCGCCTACGGAACCCAGGTAGGTGGTTCCACCGTTGACCTTCCAGATGTCGACAGTGCCCGTGGTGTTGTTGAGCACTGCTGCGAGCGAGGTGCCCGTGGCGAACCCACCTGACGGGATCGCCACTGCACCCAAGTCGGTCCAACTGAGCCCACCGTTTGTCGTCGTCGAGACCAACACCCTGTTGGGACTGAAGTTCAGCGTGTCGTTCTGCGAGTTGTTCACCGTGTTCGGATCAACGACTCCTGCCGGGACTGCCACAGACGCCGTGTTGACGACGCTCGTACCTCCTGTGGCGTACTGAACCCTGACGCCGTTCGTATAGACGCCCAAGACCTGGGCACCGCCCACCGCCAGGAGGAGTTCGGAACCCGTGAGCGGGTTTGCCGGGGATCCGCCGGTGTTCACAAAGGTGAACCCGGCGCCCTGCTTGGCACCGAAGACAGCGTTCCAATACCCCACTCCGACGCCGAGGGTGTTACACAGCACGGCGCTGTTGCACTGCGCCTGGTTGACATTCACACGGAGGGCTGTGTTCGGTTGGGACCAGTTCGCCCCCAAAGTGGTTCCGTTGACGTTGAATGAGTCCAGTGCTGTCAGCGCTGGAAGGGGCTTCGTTGCCGGCGATGCTGTCGTCGTCGCCGTGTACGTCGCCGTAGCTCCGTTGAGTAGAGTCACCGTGCCGCCTCTGCTGTTGCCTGAACCCGTGGCCGTGCACGACGACCCGGCTGTCGTCGTGCAGCTCCACAAAGTGACGTTCACTCCAACCGGGAAGTTGTCGGTGACGGGAGCGCCCGTGACGGCATCAGGCCCGTTGTTGTGGACCGTGACCGTGTAGTTGACGGCGGCACCGAAGGCGACCGAGCCCGACGGGCTGTGCGTCTTGGTGATCGTCAGATCAGCGGTCGGCGCCTTCACCTCGTCGGCGCCGGCGTCGACCGGGGCCAAGCGAGCGTCGTTGTCGATGTCCGTTGTCGGGGCAGTGACCATGCCGAACGGAGCGACGTTCTTGTTCGCTGCTCCGAAGTTGATCGCCGGCGATGTGGACTGCAGGTGGTAGTCGCCGATGGCGTTGGCCGGCAGGCTGACGCCGACGATCGCGGTCGGGCGGAATCGTGGGTTGACCCGCCATGGAGACACGCTGACCTTGATGTCGTACGGTGACGTGAACAACGGGTAGTTCGTGCCCGGAGGACCGTTCGCCACGTAGTTGGTCGCGCTGGCGTTGATCGGATGCGCCGACGTGTCGTCGTTGATGATCGAGTTGGTCGGGCTCAACAGCCCTGGGCTGCCGACTACTCCCATGTCCCAGTGATTGATGATCTCGCCGGTGACCAGTCCGATGCCGTGAACGCCGGGGATCGTCCCCGTGCTCTGCCAGTTGCCCGCCCTGTTGTCGTCGAAGACGAGGTTGAACAGCAGCGGGTTGCTGAAGGCGGTCGGCCCGGCTGCCTGCGGTGGCATGCCGCTGCAGGCTTGGTAGACGGAGAACGCTTGACCATTGGCAGTGGCCGTTCCGACCTCGCTGAGCGTCGCCACGTTGCCATTGACAGCAACGATCTGTGCGCCGGCCGGAATGTTCGGCGTAGACACGAGAGTTGCTCCGATGTCGGCGGCAGTGAACGTGTGGCCCGATTGACGGGTGAACGTCGCCTGTCCAGTGACGGTGCGTCCAGTCCCGGTGAAACCTGCGGGTGCCGGCGAAACACACGCCATCAGCTGGCTGCTGTTGTCTCCCGTCGAGATGCCGGCGGGGGCCGGCTCACCGAGGCTCGTCACGGCGGTGGCCGTGGTGAGGTTCTTGGCGATGGTGTCGTTGTAGATCCGAACGTTCGTGGCGTCGTCGAGGGCGATACCACCACCCTCGTGGGTCGACACGTTGTTGGTGAGCATGTTGTTGTAGACGTCAGCCGGCCAGTTGCCCGACTGCAGGAAGCGGATGCCGCCACCGTCGTCGCCGGCCAGGTTGGCAGCGATGTAGTTGTCGTGGATGCTCACCGCGCCGGAGCCGTTCGACAACTTGCCGGGCAACGGGATCGCCGTCGCCGGGTCGAGATGTGGTTCGCCGCCGATCATGATCCCCGCGCCTTCATCGACCGACTCGTTGAGGTAGATCCTGTTGTGGTCGATCACGCCGTTCTTGGAGAGGCCGAAGTGGCTGATGGCGCCGCCGTACTCCGCGGAGAAGTTTCCGCAGAACTCGTTGTGATCCACCCGGTACCGCTCGCTGCCGTTGAACAGGGCCAACGCCCCGCCGAGGCTCGTACCGCCGTTGGCGGTGATCCTGTTGTAGGCGAGTCGCAGGTCAGTGTTCTGCTGGTCGTACGCCGGGAACGTCTCACCCGTTACCGGGTCACCCTCGGGATTGCCGTCCTCGGTGTCGGTACCGAGTTGCGGTGTGCCGATGCGGATGGCACCTGAGGCACCGCTGTTGGCGATCACCGAGTTGTTGGTGATCTGCAGGAACCGAGCGTAGGCGTTGGCCATGATCGCGCCACCCTGGATGTCGAGCACGAAGTTCTCGTCGGGTGCAGTACCGGTCTCGCCGGGAGCGTTGGTCAGACGGCCGCCGCCAACCTCGTTGCGGTTGCCGGGGAAGCCCTTCTGGTCGCCACCGGTGATGGTGAGACCGTCGATGGCGGCCTTGTAGGAGGACTTGTAGTCACCGTTGTGGGCGAGAATGTAGAAGACCTCACCCTCTGTCGGTGCCTGCTGGCCGTCCCATCCGTAGCCGAACCACGAAGGAAGTGGCGACGGCGCGGGTGGGATCGTCGGCTCCCCTGGCGCGGCGCCGGCCCCCAACTGGAAGACCACGAAGGTCTCCCACAGTGCGGCATACGGCTCGGCGAACAACGACGGATCGAACGGGATCTCCACTGTCGCGTCGGGAAGGTCGCTGGTGCTGCCCTCGGGCTTGTTGGTCGCCGCGTTGTAGTACTGGCCGTCGACGACAGAGCCGTACTTCGGGGTCGGCCCCGTGGCGCCGCCGCTCGCGTCCGGCAGGATTCCTCCAGGACCTGCTCCTTGGATCTTCACCGGGTAGAACATGACCGGGCTCTCGTAGTAGGCGCCGCTGGCGTTGAAGGCCAGCGCAGGGTTGTCGTAATCGAACGTTGGATCGAGTGTGTCGAATCTCGGGTAGACGATGACCAGCGGATGGAGCTCGGGGAAGAACGCCCGGTTCAGGACCGTCTTGGCCACAGTTTGTTTGAGCAGCGGCCCATTTGGATCCAGTGGGCCGAACAGCGCGTTGATCACCGCGTTCAACGTCGGGCTCAGATTGAGCCAACGTCCCCACCCGTAGTTGATCGCCTTCTGGATCGGACCGGGGAAGAGGAACTGGTTCGGATCGGTCGGCGTGAACATGTTCGGCCGGTTCGTTTCACCCCAGTTGGTGGCTTGGTTGAGTTCGTTGACACCGGACGTGTCGATGCGGCGCAGCGTGGACAGTGGTCCGACGTGAATGACGTCGGGGTAGCGCTGCACGAAGGTCAGGCTTGCGCCGGTCGCCACTGTGGTGTAGCCCGACTTGAGCACATGCACGGTGAGACCGTTGACGGTGGTCAGTCCTGTCGCGCCTGCCTGCTTGACGTGCAGCTGGTAGGCGCCGCCGGCGAGGCTGGCCATCGTGACTGTGAGCGTGATGTGCGTGTCGGTCCACTGTCCCGCACTTGGGGTGATCGTCGTGACCACGCCTGCCTCACTGGTCAGCGTGACGTTTCCTGGCGAGGCGCCGAAGCCCAGGCCGTCGATCTCGATGCGGCCGGACGTCTGACTGTTGTTGGCCACATACGTGTTCGGGTTCGGCAAGTACGGGTAGTCGACCCGGAACAGCTGCGGCTCGGTGACGTCTGCCTTGCAGACGATCGCTGCGGCGAACTGCGAGGCCGGGCCCTCGATCTGGATGGTGGCCCGTGTCGGCGCCGTGTCGGCCGACGTGAAGACGCCGGGCCAGGCCTGGAAGTTGGCGGCGATCGTCCGGTAGATCGGCTTGTAGTTGAGGTTCGGCCGTTGTGGCTGGCCGGGGTCGTTGCCGACGAAGCGGTACATGCCGGCGCACGGGCCCGCTGGAACCGGGCAGTTGTAGCTGTTCGTCGAGGGCATCAGCACCTCGAACAGACCGTTGTAGTCGGTGTCGACCGTGGTGAGCAGACGGTTCGTCCAGTCATACAGACCCACGGGAACATCGGCGACACCTTGCACCTCGCCGAGCGACGTCGAGCGACGGTCCGTCGACACCGACACGTCGTCGGTGACGTAGCCCCAGTACTTCGCCGGGATCGGAACGTCGGTGTACAGGTTGAAGTTCGGGGCGACCGACTGGCCGGCCTGGACGTGGATCAGCTTCACGGAGCACGAGTGCACGTCCTGGCCTTCGTACGGACTGCCGCCGACGTTGTGGAGGTCGGGGTTGTACGTGGGGAGCGCCGGATTGTCGGCTTCGATGTGCACGAGCGGGCCGACACACTTCCCATCGGGGTACGGCGACGTTGTGCTGGTCGGCTCGCGTAGGCCGATGTTCGGCGTCAGCTGCGTGACACCCGGATCGGCGCGATTGGCTTTCAGGTAATCCTGGAACAAGGTCCCAGACAGGTCGGCGCCCTGCGGCACGTACGCATCGCCGGTGAACACGTTGATCGGGTCCTCGGTGCGCACCTTGTACAGCGGCCGGTCGGGGTGGAGCTGGTCAGCGGGGATGTCGACGCTGACGAGGTAGTCACCGGGGTGCCAGGTGACGAAACCGTAGTTGCCGTCGACCTGTTGGCCGTCGGCAGCACCGACGTCACCATCGGCAAAGCCGAACGTCGTCGCCTGCAACGTCGCCTCGACGCAGTCCTGAGCGTGACGGTTGAGGTTGGTGTTCAAGACGGCGTCCTGCACGACCGGAATGCCGTTGGAGTCGCGCGGGATGCAGCTCGCCGGCCGGTGCCACTCCTCGGTTTCGTACGTAGCCGTCGAGGGGTCGACGTTGCCGGGGGCCACGTCGTTGTTGACGGGATCGTCGCCTACCGAAAGGTCCGACGTGGCGAACGAGCCATCGGCGGCCAGGTGATACGTGCGAGTCTCGTCGCAGTCATCCGCCGGACCGGCGCACGGCACCGTACCGGCGATGTTGACGTCGATGCCCGGGATGCCCGGCTCGTAGGGTTCTGTTGCCGCCTTGCGGGCCTGCAACTCGTTACGAGTGGCGTCGTACGCCACCGTCGCCACGATGCCGCCCTGGCAGGCGTCGGCGCACGGGGTCAGCGGGTTGTTGTCGGTGGCCGGCGCTGTGTCGTACGGCAGCACGCCGATGTCGACTCGCCCGTCCTGACCGATGATCGGCAGCACGCTGATGTCGACCGCTGCCGTCAACACGGTGTGCTCCTGCGGATCGTTGTCGGCTTGGTAGGTGACGCCGGTCGTCTTGTACCGGGTGTTGAAGAACTCCTCGATAACGAACGCGCCCCACGGGTAGCTCTCCTGATTGTGGTAGCCGCCCCAGAAGTCGGTCGTCGCCACGTTCTGGCCGGAGACCGCCATGTCGTTCGTGCGGCCCTTCATGATGACGTCGAAGTTGGGCACGCCCTTCTCGCCGGGGTCCATCTTGCCGTTGCCGTTCGTGTCGACGAATACGTGACCGGTGATCCGGGTGAACCACCCGATCAGCGGCACGTCGCCCAGGTCGACGACGTTGCCACCGACGATCGAGACGTTGAAGACGTCGAAGGCGTAGCCCTGGTCGATGTCCCAGAACGACATGAGATAGGTGCCGTCCTTGACGTTCTGGATGTCGAAGGTGCCGTCGTCGTTGTTCTGGGTCCAGTAGCCGATTTGGTCGCCGTTGTCGAAGTCGTTGAGGCCGATCATCACCCGGCTGAGTTTGCGTGGGTAGCGGATGCCGGACTGGCCATTGGCGCCGCCCTGGCCGGCGAGACCGCCCTGGCCCGGCACGTATGGCTCGGCAGCGAGCACTGTGCCCTTGATCTCGCCACCGGTTGCGCCCACGGTGATCGGCCAATCGGGGGTTTGGCCCCTGGTGGCCACGTCGCCGTTCCAGGTGTCGACGAAGCCGAACTGCGCCCACGGCACCGGCTCGCCCGCCTGCACCAACTCCGAATCGACACCGGAGTCGTTGGCCATCATCCAGAAGTCCCAGTCGTGACCACCCTCGAGGGTGGTCGTCTGCGACCAGCGGCCCTCGTTGTCGGAGTCTCCAGGTGGTGCGACCGTGATCGAGTACCGGTTGGTCCCCATGTTGGGAATGCGGACGATCCCGTTGGCGTCACTCAGACACTTGCCACCCGTGCCGGGAACGCGAATCGGGGCACCGTCCTGCATGGCTACACCCCAGGTCACGTAATCGTCGTAGGTGAAGACGTAGTCGGGATTGCCGCCGCCGTAGTACGTGGCCGCATCGGCCCGTGCAGCCGCAGTTCCGCCCGGGCCGTAGAAGTTGATCGCATCCACCGGGCTCATCGGGTCAGTCGGTGCGGCGTACTGGGGCGGGGCGAGGGCTGCGAGGCCTTGAGGAACGGCGCGGTAGTACTCGGTACAGATCGGGTTGACGTACCAGTCGGTCGACACCCCGCCGAGGATGTCGTTGACCGTTGCGCTCCAGCCTTCGAGACCGTGTTCGGTTGTGGCATCGAATGTGCCGTCAGCCGGCGCGCTGTCCTCGAACACCTTGACCTGGATGGTGCCGAGAGGGATCGGGTACGGGTTGAGACCGACCTTGATGATCGCCGGGCCGGGCGAGACCACCGGCATCGGAACGCTGAAATGGGCGCCACCGATCTCGTACCCGTCTGCCGATACCGAGACGAGGTACTTGCCGGTACCGAGCGTGTTGATCGCGGCAGTCAGGTTCCACTCGCTCGAGTCGCCCGAGGCGATGACCCTGCTGGCGGCCACAGGGTGGACCGACGGCCAGTCGCAGTTCGCGGGGAACAGCGGATTGCCGTCGGGATTGGTGGCGGTCTGCGGACGACAGACATCGGAGCCATCGATCGTCGAGTCGCCGGCGTCGATGCCGGCTTCGCTGCTCGACTGGTGCGGGTTACCGGTGTTGTCCTCGTTGATGATCCACTTGTACGTGAACGGTGCAGGGTTCGACCGGCTACCCAGTGTGATCGACGTGCCAGCGGAAGTTGTCGTCTCGCTGATGGTGAGCGTTCGCAGGCTCGCAGTGGCGTCGACGTGGACGCTGACAACCGTGGCTCCGGCGGGAATCCCGACTCCGCTAATCGTCGACCCTAGGTCGAACTGGGTGACATGGGTGTCATGGATTGTGTTCGAGTTGGCCGGATAACTGGTACCGGTCGAGTCGGTCCGACCGGCGAATGCGCAATTGGCCGGCACCGGGTTCAACAACTGCATGCCCCGATCAGGAGCGCACCAGTCACTACCGCGCACCGGGCGCAGGCTGCTGTCACGTGCAGAGATCACGTCGAGCCGGAGGTCGGTGCTTGTCGCCGCGGAGGCGACATGGACCACGCTCGACTGCACGAGCACCACTGGGAATCCGATGACCGCGGCAAGCATCACTGCCATCAGCGGATGACGCCTCGAGATCGCGCCCTTCACTCCATGCCTGACCATTCTCGGCCTCCTCGTGTCCATCAGACGGCAACCCGGCTATGCCCGGCAGACCGGGCTCCCAACGCCTGCGAGCAAACGTCGGCGGCGAGAACGAGCCCGGCGTCGCCGCGGAAGCTCGCAGCAGCAAACAGGACGGGTGTCCGCCGCCACAAAGTCCCCAGACCGCCGACTTTCAGTAGACCCTTCATCCCCTGCCTCCGTGTACATGAGTCACCAGACAGGCTTGGTTCCCGTCCCGGATCCATGGGCGGGATTTAGAACAGATCTGCGGCGTCTTGTGTGGAAGATGGCAGATTTGTCATCTACCTCTCAGCAAGGTCGCCGCGGTCGACCCCCACAGTGGTCACGGCACGCGGGGCCTAATTTCACGCCCTGACCTGCAGGAACACTGAGCAATGAGAGCGGTCGCGAGGCCGGATCAGCCGATGTCGATGCTGACAGTCCCGCCGGCGAGGCAGGTCAAGCCGTCAGCCGATGCAACCCGTCGAGCAGGTCGGCGAGGCGCAGGCTCTCTCTCTTTCCGAACACCGGCTGTTCCTTCTCCGCCACCACCGACTCGAACTGGGCGACCATCCCGGCGTAGGCGTTCGCCCCGGCACAGGTGATCGTGTCGATGGACCCGTCGCGGCGTTCGACGACGATCTCGCTGGCGTCGAGCGGACCGGGCACGTGGTCGCCGGGCACGTTGACGAGGCCGAGACTTGCCGACAACGCCATCTGCTTGCGCACCGGCGCGTCGAAGGAGACGTCGAACGTCGTGCTGAACCCGCTGCCCCAGTCGATCCAACCGGCCATCGATGTGTCGACGCCAACCTCGTTGCGAGTCGCGGTGGCTGCCATCCCGACCGGCTCACGGTCGGCCATCAGCAGGAACGGGGCGATGCAGTAGATGCCGATGTCGAACAGCGCGCCGGCACCGCGCGGGTCGATGCGGTGATCGCCGGCCGACATGTCCATTGGGTAGCTGAACGATGCCCGGCCGGACTGCAGCATCCCCAACGAACCGCCACCGACGAGTTCGAGCAATGCTCGCGATCGCGGATGATGGGGCCACATGTACGCCTCGAGAATGGTCAGCCCAGCCGACTCGGCGTGGTCGAAGAGCCCGGCGCTGTCGGCAGGTGACAGCGTCAACGGCTTCTCGCACAGCACGTGCTTGCCGGCATCGAGGGCCCGGTGACTCCACTCGGCGTGCAGGTGATTGGGCAGCGGGTTGTACACCGCATCGATGTCGTCGCGGGCGAGCATCGTCGGCGTACGGCGCGAAGTCGTCGCCGCGCCTGCTCGGTGCGTCGACGACGACGTGGCCGAGCTCGTCGAACGCCGGCTTGCAGCGCGCTCTGATAGATGCGGCTGGAGCCGCCGAACACCCCCCAGCGCATCATGCGCCGAGGACGACCATCTTGATCTCGGTCATCTCCTTGATCGAATACGCCGGCCCCTCGCGGGTGTTGCCGCTGTCGCGTAGACCGCCGTACGGCTGTTGATCGGCTCGCCAGGTCGGTACCTCGTTGACCAGCACGCCGCCGTAGTCGAGCGCGTGCACGGCCTTCAGCGCCTTGCCGATGATCGCTCGTGAAGATCGCCGCCTGCAAGCCGAACGTCGAATCGTTGGCCAGCTCGAGCGCGTCGTCGAGCGAGTCGTACGTGGCAATGGCGACCACCGGCCCGAAGACCTCCTTGGAACAGACCTTCATGTCGGGCTTGGCGTTGGTGATGACGGTCGGGACGCAGCACGCCGTCGTCGTTGAGTGCTCCACCGGTGAGCACCTTGGCGCCGGCCGCCTCGGCCTCGGCAACCCAGGCGACGACGCGGTCGCGTTCGTTGCGCGAGATCAGCGCCGACACGTCGGTGGCCTCGTCGAGTGGATCGCCGACGACGAGGGCGTTGACGTGGTCGACCAGAGCTGCGGTGAAGTCGTCGGCGATCGAGCTGTGCACGTAGATGCGCTGCGTGGAGATGCAGCTCTGCCCGGCGTGGCTGAAGCCGGCGATCTTGATCTTGGCGGCCGCGGTCTTCCAGTCGCCGTCGGGTTCGATGATGACCGGGGCGTTGTTGCCGAGCTCGAGGCCGACGCGCTTGCGCGGCGCACGCGCGCGGATGCCCCAGCCGACCTCGGGCGAACCGGTGAAGGTGATCAGGGCGATGTCGGGGTGATCGACGATGGCGTTGCCGACGGTGCCGCCTCCGCCAGTGACGACGTGCAGGTACTCCGCCGGAAGCCCGCACTCGTCGATCAGCATCTTGGCCAGCTGCGATCGAGCTGAACGGTGTCTGGCTGGCCGGCTTGAGCACCACGGGACATCCGGCGGCGATGGCCGGTGCGAGCTTGTGGGCGACGAGGTTGAGCGGGAAGTTGAACGGGGCGATGGCGCCGACCACACCGATCGGCACCCGCAGCGTGAAGCCCAGCTTGCCCTCACCGGCCGAGATCGCGTCGAGCGGGATCATCTCGCCCGACAGCTTGCGAGCCTCGGCCGCGGCGAACTGGAACGTGCCGACGGCACGCTCGGCCTCGGCACGGGCCGTCTTGATCGGCTTGGCCGCCTCCTTGGCGATGATCGTGGCGAACTCGTCGCGACGCTCGGTCAGGCAGCTGTGCCGCCTTGTCGAGGATGGCGGCGCGCTTCCACAGTGGCAGCGGCGTCTTCAACGCCGCCTTTGCCGACGGCGACGGCCGACGCCACGTCGTCTTCTGTCTGGGCCGGGATCTCGCCGATGACCGAATCGTCGTACGGTGAGCGAACAGTGATCGTTTGAGCCATGTCGACCGACGATACTTGTCCCATGAGCACCCCTCGTCATCCGTATCTCGACTGGGACGGCCCGCTGCCATTCGCCCACCGAGGTGGGGCCAGCGACGTGCCGGAGAACACGATGCAGGCGTTCGAGTACGCCGTCAACCTCGGCTACCGCTACCTCGAGACCGACGTGCAGGTCACCGCCGACGGGGTGCTGGTGGCGTTCCACGACAACGATCTGCAGCGCACGACGGGCCGGGCCGGCAAGATCAGCGACTTGCCCTGGTCCGAGGTGTCGAACGCTGCTGGTCGACGGCAAGGCGCCCATTCCCGCTGTTCGAGGACCTGCTCGGCGCCTGGCCCGACGTGCGGATCAACATCGACTGCAAGTCCGACGCCGCCGTCGATCGCCCTGATCGCCTCGTCTGCGCCGCACCGAACTCGCTGGCCAGGGTGTGTGTGGCGGCGTTCAGCGATCGCCGGTTGCGACGAGTCTACGAAAGGCGCTCGGGGCAGAGCTGTGCACTGCGCTCGGACCGATCGAGACAGCCCTGTTGCGGTTCGGCCTGCTGCGCAATCCTCCGGGTCTTGCTGCTCAGGTTCCGGTGAAGGAGGGTCCGGTGACCGTGGTCAACCGAGGCTTTCGTCGACCGTGCCCATCGGCTGGGGCTGCACGTCCACGTGTGGACGATCGACGATGCCGCCGAGATGGAGCGGTTGCTCGACCTCGGCGTCGACGGCATCATGACCGATCGCCCGGTCATCCTCCGCGAGGTGCTCGAATCCCGTGGAGCGTGGAGTTCCTGACGGTGGCGAGGATGGATCCGACAGCGAGGGTGACGGCGCCGAGCAGGGTGACCGAGGGACCGATCTCGACGGCGATCAGCGTTGTGGACGGAGCGGATCTGACCGCTGCCGACACCGAGCCGGCGTAGATCGACGCGACGGCGACCGTGACGCCGGAGAGCCACCTTCGGGGGAACCACAGCAACGTGGCGGCAGCGGTGAGCAGCAAGGGCACGATCGGCCACAGCCGCAATCCCCACCCGACGAGGCTCGACGGCGAGAACCCGAGCCGATCGACCAGCGAGAAGATCTCGTAGCTGTTGCGTCGGCGAGTGCCCGATCGCAGCCACGGTAGGAACGTGCCGCCGACGGCGACCACCGCGCCGAGCGTCGCCACCAGTCGCCCGATGAGAATCCGCTGCACCGCGGCAGCGTAGGTTCCGGTCATGGCCTCGCTCCGATTTCACTCTGTCCGATCCCCGCAGGCCATGGTCGCCAGCGCCGATCAGCTGGCGACACAGGCCGGGCTGCGGGCCCTGGTTCTCGGCGGCAACGCCGTCGACGCGGCGATCGCCACGAACGCGGCCATCGCCGTCACGGCTCCACACCTGTGCGGCATGGGCGGCGACCTGTTCGCGCTCGTTCACCGCGACGGCGAGGTCTTCGCGCTCAACTCCACCGGGCGTGCGGGTGCCGGCGCCGATGCGCGGCGTTGCGCGCCGAGGGTCGAGCCGAGATGCCGTTCCGGCACGACATCCGCAGCGTCACCGTGCCCGGCTGTGTCGACGGCTGGATGGCGTTGCACGAGCGGTTCGGCACGTTGCCGCTGTCGGTGTTGCTGCAACCGGCCATCGGGCTGGCGGCCGACGGGTTTCCGGCCAGCCCGCTGCTCGTCGGCGCGGCAGTCCGCGCCGACGAAGGAGCCAGCGAGAACCTCGCCGAGCTGATCGGCCAGCTGGCTCGACCCGGGTGCGCGAGTGCGCCGCGCCGGTGCGGCGCGTGCGCTCGCCGACATCGCCGAAGGCGGCCGAGCAGGCGTTCTACGAAGGCGAGTTCGGCGCGGGTTGAAGGCGCTGGGCGCCGGGTTCTACAGCGACGACGACTTCGCCACGCCGCTCGCGGAATGGGTCACGCCGCTGACGTGCGTACGCGTTCGGAGTCGACCTGTGGACCATCCCGCCGAACTCGCAGGGCTACCTCACGCTCGGCGCCGCCGAGCTGGCTTCTCGGCTCGACCTGCCGGCCGACCCCAACGATGTCCGCTTCGCCCACCTGCTGATCGAGGCGGCGACGGCTGCCGGGTTCGACCGTCCCGACGTGCTCAGCGACACGGCTGACGGCGAAGACCTGCTGCGCTCGATCGCCGGCACGGATCGACATGATCGACACCGAGCGGGCCTCGAATCGTTGGGCACCCGGCCGCGACGGCGACACGACGTACCTGTGCACCGATCGATGGCAACGGGATGGGGGTCTCGCTGATCCAGTCGAATGCATGCCGGGTTCGGGTCCGGCTTGGTCGAGCCGAACACGGGGATCAACCTGCACAACCGTGGTCTCGGCTTCAACCTGCGCGAGCGGTCATCCGGCCGAGTTCCGGCCCGGACACCGTCCGCCGCACACGCTGTGCCCGGCCATGGCCACGGCCGATGGCGCGCTGCGCGCCGTGTTCGGCACGATGGGCGGCGACGCCCAGCCGCAGATCCTGCTGCAGGTGGCGGCGCGTCTGTTCCACTACGGCCAGTCACCCGCCGCCGCGATCGACGCCGGCCGGTGGGCGCTGCACGGGCCCGGTCACGGGGTTCGACACGTGGACCAGCGGTCGGGCGCCGACGGTGACGATCGAGGGTCACGCCCCCGACGAGTGGATGACCGGGCTCGCCGATCGCGGCCACAAGGTCGCGGCGCTGCCGCCGTACGACAGCGGCTTCGGGCACGCCCACGCGATCGTCATCGACGCCGACGGCTTCCGGGCGGGCGCCGCGGACCCGCGGACGATGGTCGGCACAGCCGCGGGCATCTGATCCGGAAGTACGATTCGCGCCATGCGCGTCGACTCGAACTTCTTCTGCACCGTTCCGATGCCCGACGCCGGCGATCCGTCGATCGCGGCCACCGCACGGCGCTTCGGCAACGACGCGGTCGTCGAGTGCTACAAGAACCTCGTCGAGTGGGCCAAGACCGCCGATCAACTCGGCTTCGACACGATGTGGCTCACCGAGCACCACTTCCAGTACGAGGGCTACGAGGTGCTGCCGAACCTCATCCTGTTCGGTCAGCACCTGGCGCATGCTCACCAAGGGTCTGCGCCTCGGGCAGATGTTCAACGTCGTGCCGCAATGGCATCCGCTGCGCCTGGCCGAGGACTTCGCCATCGCCGACATCATCACCGGTGGGCGAATGGAGTTCGGCGTCGGTCGCGGCACCGTGCCCCGCGAGGCGTGGGCGCTCGGCACGGTGGTCGCCAGCGGCGACAACGAGATGTCGGCCGAGCACGATCGCATCAACCGCGAGATCTTCGAAGAGTCGATGGAGGTCATCAAGCTCGCCTGGTACCAGGAGCAGTTCAGCCTACCGCGGCAAGCACTTGGTGTTCCCGCCCGACGACGTGCCCGATCGCGGCACCATGGTCAACGACCTCACGCTGATCCCCAAGCCGCTCCGCAAGGTCGACATCTACCAGCCGGTCACGTCACCGGAGACCATCGAGTACGTGCCCAGGGCCGGCCACAAGGCCGTGTACTGGCTGCAGAACGCCGACAGCCAGAAGCAGAAGTGGGACCGCTACGCCGAGATCCGCGAGGCGTGCGGCACGCCGGTCGGGCCCGGCGAGGATCGCTGCCTCGTCCTCAACCTGCACGTCGCCACGACACGCGAGGCAGGCCCTGGTGAAGGGTCGGCCCGGACAGGACGAGTTCAACAAGTTCCTGTCGCCGTACGGCCGGTTCAGCAGCTACCGCAATCCCGACGGCTCGAAGGTCGCCTTCAACCACTGCCCCACCGTCGAGGAGAGCAACGCAGCAGAAGATCCAGATCGTCGGCTCGATCGACGACGCCGTCGACGCCATCGGCTTCTGGCGCGACCTGCTCGACCTCAAGCACATCTGCTTCTTCCTCGACTACCCCGGGCTTGACCCGCGACGAGATGACCGAGCAGATGCACCTCGTCGCCGAAGAGGTGTTCCCCCGCCTCGGCGAGCCGATCGAGCGCCGCCCGATCACCGGTTCGCCGCTCGTGTGAGCCCGCTCGCCGCCCGCTGCGCAGGCTCTGGCCGACGACGGCTATCTCGTGCTGCCGGCGTTCGCCGAGCCGCACGCCCACCTCGACAAGGCGTTCCTCGCCGAGCGGGTCGACAACCCGACCGGCGACCTGATGGGCGCGATCCTGGCGATGGAGCGCGCCCGCGATTCGATCACCGTCGCCGACACGATCGAGCGTGCCGAGCGCGCCGCGCGGCTGCTGGTCGGCCAACGGCTGCACGGCCATCCGCACGCACGTCGACCTCACCGCTGACCAGCGGTCTGACGTCGGTGCGAGGCCTGATCGAGGTGCGCGATCGGCTGCGCGACCTCGTCGACATCCAGGTCGTCGCCGCTGTGCGCGTGGCCGTCGATCGGTGCCGAGGGCGCCGACCAGCGGGCCCTCCTGCGCGAGGCGATCGCCATGGGGATCGACGTGGTCGGCGGGTGCCCGCACCTCGAGACCGACCCAGCGGCGGCCAACGACAACCTCCTGACGCATCGCCGCCGAGGCCGGACTGCCCGTCGACCTGCACACCGACGAGACGCTCGAACCCGGCGATGCTGGCGCTTGGAGGATCTCGCCGAGCGGGTGGTCGCCACCGGCTTCCCGCACGGCGTCACCGCCAGCCATTGCGTCAGCCTGGCGCTGCAGCCCGAGCACCGCCAGCGCGAGGTCGCCGAGAAGGTCGCCGCGGCCGGCATCAGCGTGATCGCGCTTCCCCACACCAACCTGTTCCTGCAGGGCCGCGACTACCCGGTCGCCATGCCGCGGGCGGTCACCGCGGTCAGGGCGCTGCGTGCGGCGGGCGTCAACGTGGCCGCCGGCGCCGACAACCTGCAGGACCCGTTCAACCCGGTCGGCCGTGGCGACCCGCTGGAGACGGCGGGGCTGATGATCATGACCGCCCACGTCGCTGCCGGCCGATGCCCTCGACATGGTCAGCGGCGCGGCCCGTCGGGCCATGGGGCTCGGTCCCAGCCGCGGACCACGTGGCGATTCGGGCGGCTGCTCGATCCGTGAGGCGATCGCCTTCGGCCCGGCCGATCGCGTCGTCGTCCGGCAGGTCGTCCGTGACGGATCGCGATTGGAAACAGAGCGTTCACACGAACGCGACTGAGCGGTCCGGGTGCGCTGCCCTACACTCCGGCGCCGATGGGGACCGAACCCCGATGCGACCTGCGCTGGCCGGCTCGCCGGCCGACGCGCCGTGATCACCGGCGCAGCCCGTGGCATCGGCGCCGAGATCGCCGCGGCGTTCCGGCGCGAGGGCGCCGAGCTCGCCCTGATCGACATCGACGGCGAGCGCCTGGCGACGACGTCGCCGAGGTCGGTCGATGCGCCGTCGTACGGCGTCGACCTGGCCGACGCCGACGCGACGTCGCGATGTCGTCGGTCAGGCGATCGCCGACCTCGGCGGCATCGACATCCTCGTCAACAACGCCGGCATCCTGAAGATGGCCCCGCTGCTCGAGATCGACCCCGCCGACTGGGACCTGACGTTCGACGTCAACGTGCGCGCGATGTTGCTCACGATCCAGGTCGCGGCCAAGGCGATGATCCCGAACGGGCGGCGGCACGATCATCAACATGGCCAGCATGGGCGGCAAGATCGGCGCGCCGAACCAGGCCCACTACGCCGCGTCGAAGGCCGCCGTCATCTCGCTCACCCAGGTCGCCGCGATGGAGCTCGGGCCCGTACGGGATCACGGTCAACTGCATCTGCCCCGGCTACGTGCTCACGGAGATGGGCGCGGCGACGCGGACCGACGAGATGGTCGCGCGAGTGGTCGTCGAAGTCGCCGCTCGGCCGGCTCGCCGAGCCGTCCGATGTGGCCAACATGGCGGTCTTCCTGGCCTCCGACGAGGCCTCGTACTGCACCGGGCAGGCCATGAACGTGACCGGTGGAATGGTGATGCACTGAGCACGGCCAGAGATCTCCGACGTCCAGCGCACGCGACTACGGTGGTGCCGATGGGCGACGTAGGGACTGCTCCTGCATTGAGTTTCGACGGGGTGTCGATGGTCTTCCCCGACGGCACCCACGCCCTCGGCGAGACCACCTTCGACGTGCGCGCCGGCGAGTTCGTCACCGTCGTCGGTCCATCCGGGTGCGGCAAGAGCACGCTGTTGCGGATCGCCTCCGGTCTCGACCACGCCGACCACCGGCACCGTCGCCGTCGACCGCGGCAGCGTCGGCTACGTGTTCCAGGACGCCACGTTGCTGCAGTGGCGCACCGTGCAGCGCAACGTCGAACTGCTGGCCGAGCTCGAGGGCGTCGCCAAGGCCGAGCGCGCGCCGGCGCGCCGCAGAGGCCATCGCAGCTGGTCGGACTCGACGGGCTTCGAGAAGAAGTACCCGAAGCAGCTGTCGGGTGGCATGAAGATGCGCGCCTCGCTGGCCCGCTCGCTGGTGCTCGATCCGAAGGTGTTCCTGTTCGACGAGCCGTTCGGCGCGCTCGACGAGATCACCCGCGAGCGGCTCAACGACGAGCTCATCAGGCTCTTCCAGCGCAAGGGCTTCGCCGCGCTGTTCATCACCCACTCGATCTACGAGGCGGTGTTCCTGTCGACGCGGGTGCTGGTGATGTGTGCTCGGCCGGGTCGGATCGTCGGCGACTTCACGGTTCCGTTCGAGTACCCACGCTCGCCCGAGCTGCGCTTCGAGCCTGCGTTCGCCGAGCTCGTGCGGCCAGATCTCGCCGAGCTGCGAGGAGCCCACGTATGAGCACCCCGACAACCGTGCGCCGCCTCCGATCGACTCCGGTACCGCCGCCGAGCGCGAGTCACCGCCGGACGATCCCGCACCGACGACCAAGCCGCGTCAGGCGAGGCGCGGTGCCAGTCAGCAAGATCGTCGCCCCGCTCGTCGCTGCTGGCCATCTTCATCGGCATCTGGTACATGCATGCACTACTGGGGCCTGCGCTTCTTCTTCGACAAGACGGCAGACGTCCTCGTGCCCACACCGCTGCAGGTCGTGGGACGGCACGATTCGTGCCAACCGATCGCCCGCAACGCGCTGCATCGAGGGCTCAAGTGGACGAGCATCGTCGCCTTCGGTCGGGCTTGCCATCACCATCGTGCATCGGCATGTCGTCTGGCCGTCCTGATGTCGCAGGCCAGCTGGGTCGAGCGCTCGATCTATCCGTACCTCGTCGCCTTGCAGGCGATCCCGATCCTCGCCGTCGTCCCGATGATCTACTCGGTCTTCGGTGGGGGTCTCACGCCGCGCATCTTCGTCTGCGTCATGATCGCGTTCTTCCCGATCGTCACCAACACGTTGTTCGGCCTGCTGCTCGGCCGACCCCGATCAGCACGACCTGTTCACGCTGCGCAACGCCTCGCGCTGGACCCGGCTTGCGAAGCTGCAGTTGCCCGGCGCGATGCCGTACATCTTCACCGGCTTTCGCATCTCGGCCGGCCTGTCGGTCATCGGCGCCGTCGTCGGCGAGCAGTTCTTCCGCGCCGGCAACAAGCCCGGCGTCGGCATCGTGATGGACATCTACCGAGTCAGGGCATCTACGCCGCCGATGTACGGGGCGCTCATCCTCGCCTGCCTGCTCGGCATCGTCGTCTTCCTCCTCTTCGGCTGGATCAGCAAGCTCGTCGTCGGCACACTGGTACGAGGCCGGCAACCGCAAGACGTGAACACCATCCCATCCACCGTACGGCTGCCTGCAGTCGTCCACCTCGTGAACAACAGCGTGAACAACCAATACAAGGGAGAGAACCACATGCAAGAACCGACGCAGCACTTCGCTGCTCAGCCTCGCCGTCGGCGTGTCGTTGATCGCCGTCGGCCTGCGGCTGCGACCGAAGGACGTCAGCCGACACAGCCGCCGCGAGTACGACGGCAGGCACCACGGCCGGCGCCGCGGACCGAGGCGGCGGCCGCAGTCGTCGCTGCAAGGGCGTCTGCCCCGACCACGGTCACCATCCAGACCGACTGGATGCCCGAGGCCGAGCACGGCTTCCTCTACCAGCTGATCGGCGACGGCTACACGGTCGACAAGGACAAGGCCTACGTCACCGGTCCGCTGATCGACGCGACGGGCAACGACACCGGCGTCAAGCTGCAGATCCGCTCCGGCGGTCCGGCACATCAGCTTCGACAGCCCGTACCACGATCATGTACAACGACGACAGACATCCTCCTCGGCTACGTCTACACCGACGAGGCCATCCAGAACTCGGCGACAGTTCCCGACGGTCGCCATCGAGTCGGGCTTCGACAAGAACCCGCAGATGATCATGTGGGATCCGGCCGTCGTACCCCGACGTCACGAGCATCGCCGATCTCGGCAACGAACGGCATCACGATCCGCTACTTCGGCGGCGCGGCGTACATGGACTTCCTCACCAGCACCGGCGTCCTGAAGGCCAGCCAGGTCGACGGCTCGTACGACGGTGACCCGAACGCTGTTCATCGCCGACGAGGGCAAGGCCGCTCAGCAGGGCTTCGGCTCGGCCGAGCCGTACCTGTACGAGAACGTGTACCCGACCTGGAGGAAGCCGGTCAAGTACCAGTACATCAACGACATCGGCTGGAAGAACTACGCCGAGTCGATCGCCACCAAGCCGGAGAACATCACCAAGTACGCCGACTGCTTCAAGGTGCTGGTCCCGATCATCCAGCAGGCGAGCGTCGACTACGTCAATGACCCGGCGCGCGCCAACGAGATCATCCTCGACGCCGTCGCCGCAGTTCGGTGACGACTTGGTTGGACGTACACGCCGGCGCCGCCGACTACGCCGTGAAGACGATCAAGGCCGACGGCCTGGTCGCCAACGGTCCCGACGGCGTGATGGGCAAGTTCGACATGACCCGCGTCGCCGACCTGATCACGAAGGCGATCCCGGTCTACACCGCGCAGGGCATGCCCGCCGAAGGACGGCCTGAAGCCCGAGGACATCGTCACCAACGAGTTCATCGACGAGTCGATCCGCCTCTGATGGTCAGCGACAAGTTCGTCGCCCTGACCAGTGGACAGTAGGATCGCTTTACGGTACAGTTCGCGACTGTACATCGGGCTGCAGTACTGAAGGGCGTCGGCTTCGGCCGGCGCCCTTCGCTGCTCGCGTGCACTTCGGCAGCCCGCTCGAGCACCACCTGCAGCAACACGTTGGCGCCGGCCGTCGATGTCGGTCGGGCGTCGTGTACTCGGCGATGTTGTGCGACAGCCCGTTGACGCTCGGCACGAAGACCATCGAGGTCGGGCACACCCGGGCCAGCATCTGCGCATCGTGGCCGGCGCCCGACGGCATCCGCCTGGTCGAATGGCCGAGGCGCTGGGCCGTGGCCTCGACGAGATCGATCATGCCGCTGTCGAACTCGACCGGCTCGAAGCGGGCCAGCGTTCGCATCGAGATCTCGCAGCCCTCGTCGCCGGCAGTAGGCACGGCACGCCGCGAACACCTCGGCCTCGGCCTCCTTCAACCGTGCCTCGTCGGTGTTGCGGAGATCGACGCTGAACACGACGTTCGACGGGATGACGTTGACCAGGTTGGGTACCACGTCGAGCCGGCCGACCGTCGCCACCTGCGGTGCCCCGAGGTAGCCGGCGATCAGGCGGACCTCGTGGATGATGCGCGAGCCGCCACCGCCATCGGATCGTGGCGCAACTGCATCGGTGTCGTGCCGGCATGGGCAGACTGACCGGTCACCGTCACCTCGGTCCACGAGATCCCCTGCACGCCCGGTGACGACACCGATCGTGATGCCCTCGTCCTCGAGCACCGGACCCTGTTCGATGTGCAGTTCGGCGTAGGCAGTGCGGGAACGAGCGCGGCGGGCACGGGTGTGGGGCCGGCGTAGCCGATGCGCGTCAGTTCGTCGCCGAGCCGGGCGCCGTCGTCGGCTGCGCGCACATCGAGCGCCTCCTCGACCGCAAGACCGCCGACGTACACCAGGCTGCCGAGCATGTCGGGGGCGAACCGAGCGCCCTCCTCGTCGGTGAAGAACGCCACCTGGATCGGCCGCCGAGTCGTGATGCCGTGTCTGGGCGAGGGTCTCGACGATCTCCAGCCCGGCGAGCACGCCGAGGTTGCCGTCGAAGCGCCCGCCGGTGCGCACGGTGTCGATGTGCGAGCCGACCATCACCGCGCGCCGCGGTGGGATCGCTGCCGGCACGGGTGGCGACGACGTTGCCGATCGCGTCGATCGAGACGTGCATGCCGAGGTCGACGCATCCACGACACCACCAGATCGCGGCCCTCGCGGTCGGCGTCGGTCAGCGCCAGCCGGGCGCAGCCACGCTCGCCGTTCGGCCCGTGCACCGCGCCGATCTCGCCGAGCGCCTCGAGTCGTTGCCACAGCCGGTCGCCGTCGATGCGCAGCGTCGTCGCCAGTCGGTCATCGTCAGCGCCCGAAGTCGAAGGTCGAGATCTCGCGCAGCGCCTCGCAGAACGAGCGCACCGAGCCGCGAACAGCTCGCGCACCACGTTCGGCCGTGGCCGCGGTCGGATCGCCGATGATACCCATCCGGGATGGAAGTCGTTCGACAGCCACCCGAAGCTGACCCGCCCACCGAAGCGCACGTACGTGTTGTCGGCGAGCTTGTCGGGTACGCGGCGCTGCGCCATGCTCATGTCGCACGAGCTCGGGCGCGAGGTGCAGCATGACCGAGGTCTCGTCGGTGCCGCCGTGCACGCCCATGCCCAACTCGCTGGCCGGTGACGTGCCGCCCTGATCGACGGGCATGCCCGGGTGGGCGAGGAACGTCATCAAACCGTGGGCCAGTCGTAGCTCGCGATTGCGCGACGCTGAGCAGCGAGCTGTTGCCACCGTGACCGTTGAGGAACACGAGCCGCTTCGCCGGGGTCGTGGCGACGCAGCGGCCGATGTCGTCGAGCACCGCCAGCAGCGTGGTGGCCGACAGCCACACCGTGCCGGCGCGACCACGCATGTTCGTTCGACTTGGTGTACTGCAGCGTCGGCAGCAGCCACACGTCGAGCTCGTCGCCGACCTCGGCGACCGCTGCCTCGGCCACCGCCGTGGCGACCACGGAGTCGGTGCTGAGCGGCAGATGCGGGCCGTGTTGCTCGATCGCCCCGAGCGGCTGGACGATGATGCTGCGCATCGCTCAGCCGCGTCGCCGACCTGCGGGACCGGTGAGGTTCGGGAAGTAGCGCGCGCTCGATGTCACACGGGCACGTTACCCGCACGCGCCGATCGGCCAGAATGACAGCGAGTGCCCGACTGCCCGACTACGACGCCATGGTCATCGGCGCCGGTCACAACGGTCTGGTCTGTGCCGCCTACCTGGCCAAGGCGGGTCTGCGCACCCTGCTGGTCGAGGCCCGATCGTCGGTCGGCGGCACCGCGTCGAGCGAGTCGTTCGCCGGTGGCACGGTCAACATCTGCAACTGCGACCACATCACGTTCCGCACCACTCCGGTGATCGAAGAGCTCGGTCTCGCCGGCCCACGGGCTGCAGCTACGTCGACATCGACCCGGCGCAGCGCAACATGGCGTGGGACGGCGGGCCGGTCGTGGACGATCTACCACGACGTCGAGCAGACGATCGACTCGCTCGCTCGACACCTACCCGGCCGAGGTCGACGGCTACCGGCGGTACGTGAAGGCCGCGATGCCGGCGGTGCGGATGGTGCTCGACAATGCCAACGATCCGCCGTCGGTCACGACGATCGCCAGGAAGGTGCTCGCCCGCCGCGGCCGCGGCGCGGCGACGCTGCTGCGCTGGAGCCGGCGCAGCGCGGCCGACGTGATGCGCGGGTTCTTCACCGCCGAAGCGCTGCGCGGCCCGGCGATGGTGACCGGGTCCGATGGTGTGGGGTGTCTCGCCGGAGCTGCCCGGGCACCGGGTCTCGGTGCGCTCACGTACGCGATGCGCCACGTCGGTCGCGTCGGTCGACCGGTCGGCGGCAGCGGGATGGTGCCCGAGTCGCTTCGTCGGGCGTTCGACGCCGCCGGTGGCATCCTGATGCTGAACACCAAGGTCGCCCACCTCACCTGCGAGGGCGACTCGATCCGCGGCATGGTGTGCACCGACGGCACCGAGGTGACGGCGCGGATCGTCGTCTCGGCGTGCAACCCGCACGACACGTTCCTGGCCTGGCTGAAGAACCCGCCGCCGCAGGCCAGGTCGCTGGTCGAGCGGTGGAGAGTCGATCCCCCACGACGACGGCTACGAGTCGAAGATCGATGCCATCGCCGATCCGCCAGCCGATGTCTGGCCGGCGGTGAACCGCTCGGCGCGACGACGGTGATCTCGCCGTCGCTCGCACGAGATCCATCGCGGCTACTCGCTGATGGCGAGCGGTCAGGTGCTCGAGCGGCCTGGGATGTTCGTCAACTCGCCGTCGGCGCTCGACGCGACGGTTGCCCCGGACGGTCAGCCACGTGTTCAGCCTCGAGGTGCTGTACACGCCCTACGCCATTGCCGGCGGATGGGCCGACAGCGCCGAGCCACGTCGCTGGCTCGACCAGGTCGCCACCGTGCTGGCGCCGGGGTTCCTCGACTCGTTGATCGAATGGCGGGCGATGACACCTGATCGGTACGAGCGCGAGTTCCACCTCCCGCACGGCCACGCCACCAGCTTCGCCGGCGGACCGCTGGCCGCGCTGCGCAACAAGAACCCCGAGCTGACCCGCTACGAAACCCCGATCAAGGGCCTGTACCTCACCGGTGCGGCCACGTTTCCCGGCGCCGGCATCTGGGGTGCCAGCGGCCGCAACGCGGCACTGCGCATTCCTCCGGCCGCGGTACCTGGGTTAGCACGGGCGCGTCCGATTGGGTACCGTACGGCATGAGCGAATACACCCTTCCCGACCTCGCCTACGACCCGGGTGCATTGGAACCCCACCTCAGCGGGCAGATCGTCGAACTGCATCACGGCAAGCACCACGCCGCGTACGTCGCCGGTGCCAACACCGCCCTCGAAAGCTTGCCGAAGCACGCGCTGCCGGCAAGTACGACGCATTGGTCGGGCTCGAGAAGTCGCTGGCCTTCAACCTCGGTGGACACGTCCTGCACACGATGTACTGGGCCAACCTGTCGCCCGATGGTGGCGGCAAGCCTGACGGCGAGCTCGCCGCGGCGATCGACGATCAGTTCGGTTCGTTCGACGCCTTCCGGGCGCATTTCAGCCAGGCGACCACCCTCGTCCAGGGCTCTGGATGGGGCATCCTGTCGTACGAGCCGATCGGCCACCGGTTGATCATCGAGCAGCTCGAGGTGCACCACCAGAACACGACGCTGGGCGCCGTGCCGCTGCTGGCCATCGACGCCTGGGAGCACGCCTACTACCTGCAGTACAGCAACCGCCGAGCCGACTACGTCGAAGCCATCTGGAACATCATCAACTGGGCAGACGTCGCCGCAGCGCTATTCCGCTGCCGCAGACGTGATCGGTCAACTGCTGATCACGCGTCCTTGACGGCCCAGGTTCGTTTGGCGACGGGGTCCTTGTCGCTCCACGGGAAGTTGATCCACGGTCGGTGCGCTTCCACACGTAGTCGCACTTCACGACCGAGTGGCTCTTCTCGTACAGCACCGCGGTGCGCACCTCGGCCACCTTGCCCTCGCAGAACAGCTGCACGCTGCGCAGCGTGTGGCCGGTGTCGGCGACATCGTCGGCGATCAGGATCCGGGCGTGGCTGACGTCGACGAAGTCGGGCGCCGGCGGCAGGATCCGCGGCACCTCGAGCCGCTCGTCGACGCCGGTGTAGAACTCGACGTTCATCGTGTACACGTTCTTCACCGACAGGGCGTAGCCCATCGCCCCACCGATCAGCAGACCGCCGCGGGCGATCGACAGGATCATGTCGGGCTCGTAGTCGTCGGCCACCATCTGGGAGAGCTCGCGTGACGCCTCTCCGAACATCTCCCAGGTCATGATCTCGCGCTCGTTCGACACGTCGGCCAAGCTAGCCGACGGAGTGTTTGCCGCCACCCCGGGCTCGTGCATGCGTTACGGCAGGCAGATGTCGGAGGGGCGCACCGGGACGCGCATGAGGTCACGCCCGATCGCATCGCGGATTGCAGCGACGATCGCCGGTGTCGACGAGATGCATCGGTGGCTCGCCGACACCCTTGGCGCCGAGCGGTGCCATCGGATCGGGATGCTCGATCAGCGTCGCCACGACCGGCGGCATGTCGAGCATGGTCGGCAACAGGTAGTCGGTGAAGCTGGCGTTGCGCACCCGACCGTCGGTGAGGATGATCTCCTCCATCACCGCCAGACCGAGTCCCTGGGCGATGCCACCCTCGATCTGGCCGATGACGCTCATCGGGTTCAGCGCGATGCCGACGTCTTGAGCGGTCGCGACCTGCACGACCTTGACCAGACCCAGCTCCGGGTCGACGTCGACGACCGCCCGGTGGGCGACGAAGGCGAACGCCGTGTGGCAGTTGCCCTGGCCGTTCTCGTCGAGGTCTTCGGTCGGTCGGTGGTGGTGCTCGAAGGTCTCGTCGAACGTCGACGCCGGCGGTAGCGATCGGCCACAGGGACACGCAGCGTGCCCATGCGTGTCGACGACGTCGCGCCCGTCGATCGCCAGCCGCATCGGATCGATGTCGTGGAGCGCACCGACGTGTTCGAAGAGCCGCTCGCGCACCAGGCGGCAGGCGCCGTCGACTGCGCCGCCACTCATCCACGTCTGGCGCGACGCCGACGTGGACCCAGCGGACCCGATGGTCGGTGTCGATCGGCTCCAGCACCACGTCGTCGACACCGAGCACGCGTGCGGGCGATCTGCTGGGCGAGCACGACGAAACCCTGGCCGACCTCGACCGTCGCGAACTTCAGCGAGGCGACGCCGTCGGCGAGCCGGCAGCGTGCCGTCGAGTAGTCGTCGAACGCCTCGGAGTACATCAGGTTCTTGATCGCCACTCCCCAGCCGATCCCGCGGCGGATGTGGGCGCGATCGGCGGTCAGTCCGGCACCGCCCGGGAGATGCATCGGATCGCCGATCGGACCGCCGACCGGCACGTCGGGCAGCGGCAGCGCCGCAGTCTCGCGGATGCACTCGGCGACCGGGGCAACGTTCTCGATCACCTGTCCGGTGATCAACGTGTCACCGGTCTCCATCGCGTTGAGCAGGCGGATCTCGACGGGATCGAGACCGCAGGCCGCCGCCAGCTTGTCCATCTGCCCCTCGTGGGCGAAGCAGGCCTGCACGACGCCGAAGCCGCGCATCGCCCCGCACGGCAGGTTGTTGGTGCGCACCGCATACCCGTCGACGGTTGCGTTGACGCACTTGTACGGACCCTGAGTGTGGGTGACGGCATTGATCAACACCGCCGACGACGTCGAGGCGTAGGCCCCACCGTCGAACACCATGCGGGCCTCGATGCGTTGGATGACACCGTCTGGTCGTGGCGTGGTGTCGCATCCAGATCTTCGCCGGATGCCGATGCACGTGTCCGAGGAAGCTCTCCTCGTCGGCTGTAGGCCATGCGAACCGGTCGACCGGTGCGCAGCGCCAGCAGACAGCGTGTGCACCTGCAGGCTGATGTCTTCGCGAGCGCCGAACGCACCACCGACCCCGCCGAGCGTCAGCCGCACCTTGTCGGGCGGCGAGATCGAGGCAGGCGGCGATCTGGCCGCGGTCCTCGTGCAGCCATTGGGTGGCGACGAACAGCTCGACGCCGGCGCCGCCCGGGTCGGGCAAGGCCAGGGCTGCCTCGAGCCCGAGGAACGCCTGGTCCTGCATCCCCAATTCGTAGATGCCCTCGACGACGACGTCGCCCACGCAGCGATTGATCGCCGCGCACGATCCGTTGGTGGCGGATCACGTTGCCGGCTGGATGGATCGGTGGGTGGCTGCCGTCGATGGCCCGTTCCGGGTCGGTCAGTGCCGGGAGCACCTCGTACTCGACGACGATCGCCGCGAGTGCCCGCCGACAGGTCTCGGGATGATCGGCCGCCACGGCGGCAATCGGCTCGCCGACGTAGCGCACGACGTCGCCGGCGAAGACCGGCTGATCGCTGCTGATCAGCCCGTACGTCGGCTTGCCGGGTACGTCGTCGGCCGTCACGATGACCGCGACGCCGTCGATCTTCCACGCCGGCGACACGTCGATACGCACGATCCGGGCATGTGGGTGTGGCGAACGCAGCGTCGCGCCCCACAGGAATCCGTCGGCCGACAGATCACCGGAGAAAGCGAACGAGCCCTGCACCTTGGGAATGCCGTCGGGCCGCGGAGGGCTGTCGCCCAGACGCCCGCTCAGCCACATCGTCGCGAGTCGCGATGGTCATCGCTGCGCTCGCTCGCGAGATGGCGACGCGCTGCACCGCTTCGATGATCCGGCCGTAGCCGGTGCAACGGCAGATGTTGCCCGACAGCTCCTCGCGGATCTCGGTGTCGGTCGGATTCGGTGATGCGTTCGAGCAGCGCGTGCGACGCCATGATCAGCCCGGGTGTGCAGAACCCGCACTGCACCGCCCCGCAATCGACGAAGGCGTGCTGCACGTCGCTGGGCGACCCGACGGGGGCGATGCCTTCGATGGTGACGATGGCCTGACCAACCGCCGATGCCGCCAGCACGAGGCAGCCGCAGACGAGCTCGTCGTCGATCAAGCACGCTGCACGATCCACACTCGCCCTGTTCGCACGCGCCCTTGCTGCCGAACAGGCCGAGTCGTTCGCGCAAGCACGTACAGCAGGCTCTCGCCCAGCCAGGCGTCGCGGACCTCGTGTGGCGTTCCGTTGACGTGCAGCACGTAGCCGAGGTGCTCACCCATTGGGGAACGCCCTTCGCAGCAGACGCCGCGACAACACTGCGACGGCGTGGCGGCGATACTCGGCAGTCGAGCGGTGATCGTCGATCGGTCGGGCCGCCGCGGCGGCCAGGCGGGCGAACTCGGCAGCCTGCGCGTCGGTCACCGATCTATCCCGATGATCGACGACACTCGCCGCGTACGCCTCGGCATCGCGGCAGCGGATGATCGTCGGTCCGACCGAGCCGAGCGCCAGACGTACGCCGCCGATGTCGTCGACAACAAGGCAGGCGCCCGCGTTGGAGATGACCATCGCGTTGCGTACCCCGACCTTGGCGTAACCCTGCCAGCCAGCGAACACCGGCATGGAGACCGCCTCGATCAACTCCCCCGGCAGCAATGCCGTGCGTTTCGGGCCGGTCATGAACTCGGCGAACGCCATCGATCGGGCACCGTCGGCCGAGACCAGGTGGACGATGCGCATCGAGCGCGGCGAGCACCGGCAATCCGTCGCCGGCCGGCGAGCACGTGGCCACGTTGCCGCCGATCGTGGCGACGTGGCGGATCTGCGGCGACCCGACCGTGCGCGCCGCCTGGCTGAGTGCCGGCACCCAGTGGCGGAAGTGCTCGCCTTCCAGTTCGGCGTAGGTGACTCCCGCACCGATACGAAGGGTCGCCGATACGGCGTCGTACGACCAGGAGCGCAGTTCGGCGACACGACCGACCGCGATCACGGCATGCGGCCGGCGATGCCCACCGTTGATCTCGACCATCGCATCGGTACCACCCGCGAGGACCATCGACGACGGCTGGCTGCCGAGCGCGTGCAAGGCCTCGGCCAGCGATGTCGGGATCAGGACGCTCATGGTCCTCCGACCTTACATTTCGTAAAGGCCCGAGGTGGGCACCTCCACCGTGCGACACCCCTTGGGTAGTGTTGTCGGTAGCGGCTTCCCCCACCTGAGATCGAGTGTTTGCTGGTTGGAAGGGGGTGCGTGGTGTCGGTGGTGTCGGTGGTGTCTCTGGTCGAGGCGATCGCCGCGGTCGATCTGTCGATCGCCGATCAGGGTGCTGTCGGCGCCGTGGTGGGTGATGTCCGCCGGGTACGTGGCTGGCTCGACTCGATCGAGGTCGCCGCCGCTCGCCGGCTGAGCGAGTTGGGTGCCGAGTCACCGTCGATGTTCCCCGAGCACATCGTCGCCGAGGCCGCCCGGGTGACGTTGACCGAGGCCTCGAAACGGTTCGACCGCGCCCAGACCACCGCGGCGTTCCCGCAACTCGGTGCGGCATTGCAACGCGGCGACACCTCCGGCGGCCATGTCGATGTCGTCACCCGCGCCTTGCGCCCGCTGACCGTCGATCAGCGCCGGCGTCTCGCCGCCCGCGGCGACGTGCTGGACGTGGGCGCCACACAACTGCCGGGCGACGAGTTCACCCGCATGGTTCGTGCCGAGGTCCGCCGCATCCACAGCGACGACGGCATCGACCGGCTGCAACGCCAACGACGCAACACCAGTCTGCGCAGCTGGATCGACCGTGACACCGGAATGTGGTGCCTGCGCGGCGACTTCGACCCCGAAACCGGCGCCCTGCTCGACGGTCGCCTGCGCAGCGCCATCGAAGCACTTTTCCACGACCACCAACCCGACACCCGCCCCACTGATCCGCTCTTGAAGCAACACCACCTCCGCGCCCTCGCCCTGGTCGAGTTGACCAGCGGGCGCGGCACGTCGGGGCGCATCGACATGTCCGTGCTGATCGACGCCGACACACTGCTGCACGGCGAACACCCCCACACCGTCGCCGACTACGGACTGCCCGTCGATTTGCCGCTCGACACCCTGCGCCGCTGGGCATGCATGGCCGACATCACCCCGATCATCATCGCCGCCGACGGTGTCTCGTTGTACCTCGGCCGCACCACCCGCAACGCAAACCGCGCTCAGCGCCGAGCCCTGCGGGCGATGTACCGCCACTGCGCCATACCCGGCTGCACCGCCGTCTTCGACCACTGCCAGATCCACCACCTCACATGGTTCCGCCACCTCGGCAAGACCGACATCGACAATCTGTTGCCGCTCTGTGCCACAAGCACCATCACTGCGTCCACGAAGGCCGCTGGAAACTGGCCCTCGACCCCCGCCGCACCCTCACCATCACCTACCCCGACGGAACCATCATGACCACGGGACCACCCACAGCAGCGGCCCGATGAGCCCGGGCGCCGGCATCAGACGATCTTGGCGTTCTTGATCGCCGGGTCGGGTGCGGGAAACTTGGGGTCAAGGTCTTTCAACGTGCTGAGCAGGATCTTGGCGACAGCGAGATTCCGCACCCAGTTGTGATCCGCGGGCACGACGTACCACGGGGCATGCGACGTCGACGTCTTGACGATCGCATCCTCGTAGGCCGCGCTGTACTTCGGCCACAGCTTTCGATCGGCGAGATCGCCCTCGCGGAACTTCCAGCCTTTGGCCGGATCATCGATGCGGTCCTGGAAGCGCCGCGCCTGCTCGGCCTTCGACACGTTCAAGAAGCACTTCACGACGCTTGTTCCTTCATCGGCGAGCATCCGTTCGAATTCGTTGATGTGCCGGAAGCGTTTGCTCCAGACGGACTCCGACGCGTATCCCTTGACCCGAACCACGAGCACGTCTTCGTAGTGGCTGCGGTTGAACACACCGATCTCACCGTGACCCGGGCAGGAGGCGTGCACGCGCCACAGGTAGTCCTGCGTTGTCTCGCGACCTCCCGGCACCTTGAAGCTGGTGACCTGCACGCCGGCCGGATTGAGGCCGGAGAGGATCGTCCGGATGGTGCCGTCCTTGCCTGCAGCATCGCGTGCCTGGAGCACCAGCAACACGCTGCGGGTCGCTTCGGCGGCCAGGCGCTGTTGCATCTCGTCGAGTTTCAACTTGACCTGTTCGAGCTCGATCGCCGCGGCGTCCTTGTGCCAGCCGAGGCTGTCGGACGGGTTGTACTGGTTGAGCTGGAACGACTTCGGGCTGGAGACCCGCAACGCAGCGATTCGATCGGCGACCATGGGCTGCGACGGTAGTTCAGCCCACCACGAACGGACAGTGCCGGCATCCGCTGTCGCAGCAATAGCCACGCTCGGCGAGAAAGGCTGCGGTGAAGACGCTGAGGCCCGTGTCGGGGTCGGCATAGCACGGATCGCCAGCGTCGACGGCGGTCAGGTGCAGTGCCGAGATGGCCGCGAAGCGCGCGTGCCGAGGTGACAAGCGGCGCGGATCAGGCCAGCGCGAGGTAGTCGTCGCGGAGTTGTGCCACGATTGCCAACGGTATCGGCTGGGTGCGTTGACAAACTTCGTGGCGTGACTAAGGTGCGCTGCAGTCGGCGTGTGATGGGGGTCACAAGGCAACCGTCACGTCGACGACACACGTCACCGATCACAAGGGGGAAGTGGTGCGACAAAGGCAACGATCGAAGAGGCGGGTCCTCGCTTCAGCAGTGCTCAGTCTCGGCCTGATCGCCGCGGCCTGCGGCAAGAAGGACGGTGACAACAGCACAGCAACGAGCGTTGCCGCGGCCGAGACAACGGCAGCCTCCGGCGGCACCGATGCAACGGTCGCTCCCGACACCACGCTGGCCGGCACGACCCCACCCGAGACCACCCCGGCTCCCACGGTGACGCCCGGCGGTGAGATCACCATCAGTGGCGAGGCCGAGGTCGCCAACCCGTGGACACCCGCGGCGATGCAGTGCGACTCGTACTGCCAGCAGCGGGCCCGCTCGTTCTTCGACCCGATCGCGGCAATCGGTGAAGACACCAAGGTGCACCCGTACCTGGCCGAGTCGATCACGCCCAACGCCGATGCAACTCAGTGGACGATCAAGGTCCGCGACGGCATCACGTTCACTGACGGCACGCCGGTCAACGCCGACGCGGTCATCGAGAACCTCCAGCGATCCGGCCTCGGCCTCCTGCTCGCGACGCAGCTGACCGATATCGCCAAAGTTCCCAGACGCGGCCGACCCGACGAAGAACGAGTTGAAGATCGAAAAGGTCGACGATCAGACCTTCACGATCTTCACCGGAAAGGACGGCGATCCTGCGCAGCCGCTGCCGTGGCCGGGCTTCGACTTCTTCCTCACCGGGCAACTCGGCCTCATCGCCTCACCGACCTGGCTCGCGGCGGTCGACGCCGATCCCACCAAGGCGACTCAGCCGGTCGGATCCGGCCCGTTCATCGTCCAGAGCTATGCCCACGCGCGACGCCCTCGTGGTGACCAAGAACCCGAACTACTGGCAGAAGGACGCCAACGGTGTGCAGTTGCCGTACCTCGACAAGATCACCTTCAAGGTGATCGAGGACTCGACGACCGCTGAAGGTGCGCTGCGAAGTGGTGACATCGACCTCTTCGCCGACTCGAACGGCAGCGGTGATCGCCGACTTCGTCGACGACACCGACTTCCCGATGACCAAGCAAGACCAGTACGGCGAGACCAACTACCTGCTGGTCGACACCTGCGAAGCCCGGCCCGTACTCCGACGCCCGGGTCCGATGCGCGCTGTCGATGGCCATCGACCGTCAGGAGGTCATCGATCTCACCGCCGGCGGATCTGCTGCAGCCGGCCAACGGTGTGTTCTCGCCGGGTCAGGAGGGCTACCTCGAAGACAACGGGTTCTCCACCGACCAGGACATCGAGGGCGCCAAGGCGTTGATCGCCGACTACCAGAAGGACAACCCGGGCCCGGTGCAGATCACCTACGGTCACACCGCCGACCGCACCGGCGACCAGCAAGCAGAACTGTTCAAGGGCTATTGGTCGCAGATCGGTGTCGAGACCACCGTCGAGACGATCCCGCAGGACCAGTTCATCACCAACGCCCTGTTCGGTGCACGCCAACTTCTTCATCTACGGGTGGCGTCAACACGCCGGGTTCAAGGTCGACGAGCAGAACTTCTGGTGGAACTCGAGGTCGTTCGCGCCCGATGGCGGCCTGTCGCTGAACTTCGCCCGGATCCAGGACCCGATCGTCGACGAGAACCTGGCCACGGCCCGCTCCGACCCCGATCCGGCCGCCCGTAAGGCTGCGGCAGAGGCGATCAACACGCAGATGGCCAAGCAGTGCTACCAGATCCCGGTCTCCTGGACGCTCGTGGGCGGTGATGCGCAGACCCGACGCTGCACGGGCATCGGCGAGACGACGATGCCCGACGGCACGGCAAGGCCCGTGACGGCGCCGGCTTCGGTGGGCAGTTCTGGGTGAACGTCCTCTGGGTCGACCAGGGCTGAACATGATTGCATGGGGTCGGGCCGGTGAACGCCGGCCCAACCCCATCGGTTCCCAGTCCGATCACACCCAATACGATCAACCCAATACGATCAAACAGGGTTCGCATGCGCTACGTCTTTCAGACGGCTCTTGCAATTCGCCATCGTCTTCTTCCTCGTCACCTTCGGCGTCATGGTGTTCATGCGCATCGGCATGAACAAGCCGGGCGACCCTGCGCTGACGATGCTCGGCGGCACCGTCAAGATCGACGAGGCCGAGGCCGTCAACGCCAAGTACCACCTCAACGACAACCTCTTCGTGCAGTACTGCCTATTGGCTGAAGGAACATGCTTCGCGGCGACTTCGGCCTCAGCATCCAGCAGAACACCACCGTCGCCAAGTACCTCAGCGGTCGGGTACTGGGTGACGCATCTTCCTCGGCGTCTACGCGATGATGTGGGCGTTGATCATCGCCATCCCGGTCGCCGTGTACCAGGCGTACAAGCGCGACTCGAGCTTCGATCGCGGCGGCAACTTCTTCTCGTTCCTGTTCGTGTCGCTTCCGGCACTGGTGCTTGCCCCGTTCATCATCTACGTGTTCGTCGTCAAGCTCGGCTGGTTTCCTCGCGTCGGCGAGAAGGTGATGCCCTGGGATGACCTCGGCGCGCACTTCAGGAACTTCTTCCTGCCGGTTCTCGTGCTGACCCTGCCGCTGGCGGCGATCTTCACCCGCGTGCTGCGCGCCGACATGATGCAGACCCTGCAGAGCGACTTCATCACCCTGGCCAGCGCCAAGGGCGTGCCGCCGAGGCGCGTGTTGTGGAGCCACGCGCTGCGCAACTCGCTGTTCTCGTTGCTCACGATCGTCGGCATCCAACTCGGCGGCGATCGTCGGTGCAGCGATCGTCGTCGAGCAGTACTTCAACATGAAGGGCATGGGGTCGCTGTTGATCAGTTCGATCCTGTCCAAGGATCTCTTCGTCGTGCAGTCCGTCACGGCAATCGTCGTTGCTGGTCGTTTCGGTTGTCAACCTGATGATCGACTCTGTTGTACGCGGTGATCGATCCGCGCATCCGCCACGCCCGGGCACTGACGTGACGCCGCGACGATGACCGCGTCGCTCACTCCCGCGGCCGACCCCGGCCGTGCGAGTGTCCAGGCAAGCCCGCAGAAGGTCCCACAGTCTCGGGTGGATCATCGGCGTCTGCCTGGCTGGTCCTGCTCAGCTTCTGCGCGCTCTTCGCCGACTACCTGCCGTTCATCCGCACCTACGACGCCAAGGTGCAGGTCGACGGCAGGGCCAAGAAGTACGGGCTCGGGCCGGGCTGGACGGCGTGGTTCGGCACCGACAACTCCAGCCACGACGTGTTCGCCCGGTGCATCTACGGCGCCCGCCAGACCCTCATCATCGGGATCGGCGCCACCATCATCGGGCTCGCCGTCGGCGGCCTGCCTCGGCGTGCTCGGCCGGCTACTACCGCGGCTGGACCGACCGCGTCGTGTCGATCATCGTCGACTGCCTGCTCGCCATGCCGGCGCTGCTGCTGGCGCTGCTGCTGATCCAACGGTCTGATCAGATCAAGGAGTCGATCACCGTGCCTCGCGCTGGCTGACCCGCACGCAGGAGATCATGATCACCCTGGGCATCTTGTCGATCGCCCCGTTCGCCCGCATCGTGCAGGCCCAGACGCTCGCGCCTGCGCGAGCGCGACTTCGTGCTGGCAGCGCGCAGTCTCGGCGCCAAGAACCGGCGGGTGATCTGGCGCGAGATCATGCCCAACCTCGTTCCGGCGATGGTCACCGTGGCCGTCACCGGCCTCGGCCTCCTCATCGCCGCCGAGGGCACACTGGCGTTCCTCGGCCTCGGCGTCGAACGGCCGCAGACCTGGGGCAAGATGATCGACGCCTCCCGCGACGACCTCGGCAAGGCCTGGTGGGCGACGATCTTCCCGTGCCTGTTCCTGTTCCTGACGGTGCTCAGCTTCAACCTCATCGGTGATCGCCTGGCACGCAAGTTCGACATCCGCGAGGCGGCGATATGAGCATCACCATCCAGGCATCGACTCGGGCAACCGACGGTCCGCTCCTGCAACTCGAAGACGTGCGCACCTACTTCCAGACGCCAGCGCGGCGTCGTGCGAGCGGTCGACGGCGTATCACTGAGTCTGGAGCGCGGTCGGGCGCTCGGCATCGTCGGCGAGAGCGGTTCGGGCAAGACCATCCTGTCTCGCTCGATCATGGGACTGCTTCCACCACGGGGCACCATCCGCCAAGGCAGCATCCGGTTCGAGGGGCGGGAGATCGGCGGGCTGTCACGCAAGGCGATGCGCGACGTGTGGGGTCAGGAGATGGCGATGATCTTCCAGGATCCGATGACGTCGCTGAACCCGCTGATGAAGATCGGCGCGCAGATCGCCGAACCCCTGCGCCTGCACCTCGACATGTCGAAAGCCGACGCCTGGGCGACGGCCGAGCGACTGATGCAGGACGTGCGCATCCCGGCGCCGGGCCGCCGATTGAATCAGTATCCCGCACGAGATGTCGGGCGGCATGCGCCAGCGCATCATGATCGCCATCGCCATGGCGTGCGGCCCGACGCTGCTGTTGGCCGACGAGCCGACCACCGCGCTCGACGTCACCGTGCAGGCACAGATCCTCGACCTGCTCGGCGAGCAACGCCGAGATCGCAACATGTCGCTGATCCTGGTCACCCACGACCTCGGTGTCGTCGCCGGCCACACCGACGACATCGGCGTGATGTACGGCGGCAAGCTCGTCGAGATGGCGCCGACGACCGAGTTGTTCGCCAACATGAAGATGCCGTACACCGAGGCGCTGCTGCAGAGCATCCCGAAGATCGACGACCCCAGCCACACGCGGCTCAACGTCATCGCTGGTCGACCGCCCGATCTGGTCAACCCGCCGGTCGGGTTGTCGCTTCGCGCCACGCTGCCCGTACGCCCAGGACGCGTTGCCGCGAAGAGGAGCCACCGCTGATCGCCACCGTCGAGGATCCGCGCCACACCTACGCCTGCTGGTACCCGGTCGGCTCGCCCGAGTACCACGAGACCAACGAGCGCCGTCGACGCGAGGCCGAGGTGGCGGCCTGATGGCCGGCACCGGCAAGGCGCACCTGCGCGATCGACGGTGACGTGCTGCTGCGCGTCGAGGACCTCGTCGTCGAGTTCCCGGTCGGTCGCACCGGGCTTGAAGGTCAACGCGGTCAGCGGCATCAGCCTCGACGTGTTGCGCGGCGAGACGCTGGGCGTCGTCGGCGAATCGGGCTGCGGCAAGAGCACCACCGGCCGGGCGATCATGCAGCTGCCGCGGCCGACCAGCGGCTCGGTGGTGTTCGACGGGCAACAGCTCACCGAGATGAAGCGGCGACGACATGCGCGAGGCCCGCACGCGCATGCAGATGATCTTCCAGGACCCGATCTCGTCGCTCAACCCGCGTCGCAAGGTGCGCGACATCGTCATGGAGCCGCTGACGATCTGGAAGCGTGGCAACGGCGCCGAGCAGCGCGCCAAGGTCGACGCGCTTGCTCGAGGAAGTCGGCATCGATCCGCAGCGTGCAGCCGAGAGCCAGCCCCATCAGTTCTCCGGCGGTCAATGCCAGCGCATCTCGATCGCCCGATCGCTGGTGCTCGATCCGACGTTGATCATCTGCGACGAGCCGGTCAGCGCGCTCGACGTCAGCGTGCAGGCCCAGGTGCTCAACCTGCTCGAAGACCTCAAGGCGAAGCACGGTCTGACGCTGATCTTCATCGCCCACGACCTCGCCGTCGTCAAGAACATCAGCGACCGCGTCGCGGTGATGTACCTCGGCAAGATCTGCGAGGTCGCTCCGTCCGACGACCTGTACCGCGCGCCGGCGCACCACTACACGCAGGTGCTGCTGAACTCGATCCCGGTCCCCGACCCCGACGTCGCCGCGACCAGGACGGCGATCGAGGGCGAGCCACCGTCGCCGGTGCTGCCGCCGCCGGGTTGCCGGTTCCACACCCGCTGCCCGGCGGCCGAGCGACGTCTGCCGCAACGAGGAACCGCAGCTGCGCACAGATCGGAACCGGTCACTTCGTCGCCTGCCATCACCCCATCCACGGCGACGACGAGGCCATCCCGGTGGCCGTCGGGCAACTCGGCAGCAACCCGCTGAGCTGACCGACGGGCCTGTCCAGCCGATCCGATTGCGATAGCAGCGAGGATGACGATCGACGGCTCGGCGGACGATCGAATGCGATGGCCGCCGTACGTCACGATGGTCGTCACCAGGGCGATCATCACCGGGATCAGCAGCACGGCGCGGTCGCGGCGGCGAGTCATCCTCGCCCCGAAAACTGCCATCGGCGCCAGCAGCCAGAACGAGACGATGCCGGCCCACGATGCCCACCGCTCGCGTTCCTCACCGACGTCTTGACGCACGAGCCTGCCGAGTGCGAAGAGGTCGAGCGACCGGGCCACCCGCTGCACCTCGACGATCGGGACTCGCGTCAGGTGATCGACGTACGTAGCTCGATGGCCTCGCGGCGCTGGCGAGCCGACCGCTGCGAGGTGTCTTCGTTGCGAACCGTCCCCGCAGGATCCAAGATGCATTGCAGCTCCCACCCGCCTGGTTCAGAACCGTAATAGGTGTCGTCGCAGTTGGCGCCGAGCAACACCGAGCCCTCGTTGGTCGTCAACAAGATCGGCGCCTCGAAACGGGCGGCGTTGAAGATCATCCACGGCAGCATGATCGCGACGGCGATGCCGATGGCAATGACGAGATGTGTCAATGCCCGAAAGCGCCGAGCTCCGGCGCGACCATCCACATCACCACCGCAGCAGCCGGGACGAACAGCACGACTTCGCTGCGCGCCAACGTCCCGAGACCGGTGGCGAAGCCGATCAGGACGGCCGTGCGCAATCGTGGTCTGTTGGTCCAGGTGAGCACGGCCCACAGAGCCAGTGAAACCATCAGGCAGCTGACGCTCTCCGACATCACCAATCCGTCGTTGACCCACAGGTTGGGGTACGCGGCGGCAAGGGCGGCGGCGATGATTCCGACTCGGCAGCCACCGACTCGCCGGCCGATCGAGTCCGATGATCGCGACGGTGGCGATTCCGCAGACGACCGTGACCATCCGCTGCCGATTGAACGGCCGGACTCCCCAGCTGACGGCCGCCATCAACGTCGACGTCAGCGGGCCGTGTTCTGCGCCGGGTTGATCGGTGAACACCTCGCGAAACCAGACGCCGTGGGCCAGCTGGCTTGGCCTGAAGCGCTGTAGTAGAGCGAGTCGTTGAGGAGCAACCGTGATTCCACTTGCTCACGTACGAACCGAACGATTCGCAACGCTGCACCCAGCAACACGACGATCGCCAGATTCCGACCGAAGCCGACGCTCGGTACCGATCTCCCCCACAGCGGGCGAGGCTAGTGCTCGCTCACCGCGCCACACCCGCTTGCTACCGTCGCCCGCATGGCCAGAGGTGTGAGCGCAGCGGGGCGGCGGGGCGATCGCTGCGTGTCTGTCGGCCTATCGGTTCGGGGCGGGCGATCCGACGACCCGGCTGGCTACCCGCCTGGGCCACGGTGAGTTCTGGCGGGCGTCGTTCACCCCCGATGGCCCGGCGACCGTTCGCATCACGTGGACGCATCGACGGGGTCGATGCCGAGGCGTGGGGCGCGGGTCGCGACTGGATGTTGGCGCAGTCGCAGGCGATGACCGGCGCGCTCGACACCGGATTCGAGTTCGCACGACGCGCACCCGGCCGTGCAGCGTGCCCAACGCAACCATCCCGATGTGCGCTTCGGGGCCAGTCACATGTTGTTCCACGAACTGGTGCCGACGATCCTCGGCCAACGGATCACCGCCGGCGAGGCGATTCGCCAGTGGCACGCGGCTGTGTCGCCGACTCGGCGAACCGGCGCCCGGGCCGGTACCAGGTCTGCTACTGCCCCCTTCGCCTGCTGCCATCGCTCGGGCGTCCGGCGTGGTGGTTCCACCCCTTCGGCATCGAGGCCAAGCGGGCCCAGGCGCTACGGGCCGTGGCCAAGCACGCCGACAAGCTGTGGGGCTGGACAGCGCTACCGAATGCACGAGGTCGAGGCCAAACTGGCGCTGCTGCCTGGCGTCGGCCCGTGGACGATCGGCTCGGTGATGGCGTCGGCCATGGGCGACCCCGACGCCGTCGCGGTCGGCGACTTTCACCTGAAGAACCTGGTGTCGTACGCCCTGGCGGGCGAGCCTCGGGGCACCGACGAGCGCATGCTCGAACTGTTGGCGCCGTATGCGGGCCAACGCGGCAGGGTCGTGCGGTTGCTGCAGGCTCGACGGCCACGCGCCGCCGGCATTCGGTCCCCGTCAGCGAATCCTGCCGATGGCACGGTGGTGATCGGCCGCCTCTGTTAGCTTCACGGACGGCCCTCCGGTCCGCCGACCCAACAATGACAGAGACCATCAGTACCACAATTCGCGGCCGTTGACGAAACGTCGGCAACCTGGTATCGCATCCTGCGCAAGGTCGGGTTGGTCTATATCTACTCGCGCCTCTGCGTGCTCGCCGGTGCAGCGATCGTCGCTGCCGAGCTGCGCGCCGACGTCAACCAGGTCAAGGGGATCCCCAACGTCCCGTTCGCCGACCCGCACATCGCCGGTCGACCGCTCTCCACATCGGCGCTGTCGCCGATGCTCGACGTCCTGTCGTCATGGGACGGCATCTGGTACCTGCGCATCGTTCGTCTCGGGTATCCGCGCCACGTTCAGGCGGACGTCACCTACGACGTTGCCGATGCCCGCGCTGCGTTCTTCCCCGCCTACCCGATGCTGGTCAGGGCCGTCGACAAGGTGCTGCCGGGCGGCGACACGACGGCGGCATTGTTCATCAACTTCGTGCTCGGCGCCATCGCCATCTTCCTGCTCGGAGTGCTGGCCAGAGCGGCTGTACGGCGAACAGGTCGCGGCCAAGGCGATGGTGCTCGGCGCGCTGTTCCCCGGCAGTTTCGTGCTGTCGTTCGCCTACACCGAGGCGCTGCTGCTGGTGTTCGCCATGGCGTGCCTGTGGTGCCTGATGTCGCAGCGGTGGGTTGCCGCCGGCGTGCTGGCCGCGCTCGGTACCGCGACACGACCGAACGGGCTGGCACTGGTGCTGGCCTGCGCGGTCGCCGCGGTGATCGCGATTCGCGACGAACGCGACTGGAGGTCGCTCGCTGCGCCCATTCTTGCCCCGCTCGGATTCATCGCCTTCCAGGTCTGGCTCGGTCAGCACACCGGCGAGGCCGGCGTCTGGTTCCGGGTGCAGAGCGAGGCGTGGGGCGAGGGCGCCAGCTACGGATTGACCGCGATCCGCAAGACGTTCGAGGCGTTCGCCAGCCCGCTGACATCGTCCGACCAACATCATCACCGCGGCCTCGGTCATGACGATGGTGATTGATGATCTACTTCCTGTACCGCAAGCGCCTGCCGCTTGCCGATGGTCGCCTACAGCGTCGGAATCCTCGCCTTGATGCTGCTGCCGAACACGGTCACGGCCCGTCCACGATTCCTGTACACGGCCTTTCCGCTGTTCATCTCGGCGGCCGCCTACCTGCATTCCGAGCGACGTGATTGGTGGCCGTACGTCATCGGCGCTTGCAGCGCCGGTCTGGTCGCCCTCACGGCGCTCTACGGGGTGTTCGGGGCGATTCCGTGACGTGGCGCCGCCACATGTCGGGCCAGCGGCTCGGCGTGTGGGCGCTGGCGCTGCTGGCCTACGTTCCGGCGCTGCTCGCGGCTCCAGGTCGGATGCCGAGCGACACCAAGCTCTACCTGTACCTCGATCCCGGATCGGCTGATCTCCGACGCCCCGTACACGTGGGACAACCGCCAGTTCGCCGGATGGGTGCCGCACCAGACCGTCACCTACCTGTGGCCGTCGGGTCCGTGGTACTGGGTGTTCGAGCACCTCGGCGTGCCCGACTGGATCGCCCATCGCCTGTGGATCGGCACGTTGCTGTTCGTCGGCGGCCTCGGCGTGCGGTGGGCGGCCCGCCATCTCGGGCTCGCCGGAGTCGGCGCGATCACTGCCGCGTTCGTCTACCAACTGTCGCCGTACATCCTCCCGTACCTCTCGCGCACCTCGCTGATGCTGCTGCCGTGGGCGGCGGTGGGCTGGCTGGTCGGCCTGACGATCCGCTCGGCGACCCGAACGAGATGGCGAGATCCGGCGATCTTCGCGCTGGTCATCTTCACGGTCGGATCGCCGAACGCGACGGCGCTGGCGATGATCGCCCCGGCGCCGGTGCTGTGGTTGGTGCATGCCGCCTGGCAGCGGTCGATCACGTGGCGGCGAGCCGTCACCGCGGCCCTGCGGATCGGCGGGTTGAGCCTCGGCGTGTCGCTGTGGTGGATCGCCATGCTGGCCGTTCAGGGCCGCCACGGCGCCGACGTGCTGTCGTACTCGGAAACGCTCGAGGCGGTGTCGTTCACCTCGGTCAGCACCGAGACGCTGCGCGGCCTCGGCTACTGGCTGTTCTACATCCGCGACCCGTTCGGCTTCGCCACCAGTGCGTCGGTCGACTACCTCGAATCCGGCCGCATCATCGCCATCGGCTTCGCCCTGCTGGCCTGCTGTGTGGCGGGGATCGCCCTGACCCGATGGAGCCAGCGCCGCTATGCGGCCATGCTCGTGTTCGTCGGCATCGTCCTGGCCGTCGGCGTCCACCCGATCGCCGATCCCTCGCCGCTGATGTCGCGATTGGCGACATCGTCGCGCTCGACGCTCTCGCTCGCCATTCGCAGCAGCACCCGGGCGCTGCCGCTGAGCAACTTCGGCCTCGCCCTCGGTGCCGGCGCGCTGGCCACGGCGGCGTCGGCGCTGATCGCCCAGACGTCGGCCACGCCTCCGGCTTGCTCGTGCCGCTGCATCGTCATCTGGCTTGGCGGTCCTCAACCTGCCGGCGCTGTTCAACGGCGGCTTCGTCGACCCTGCGCTTGAACGCGACGAGGAACCACCGGCGGCGTGGCGTCAGGCTGCGGCCGCGCTCGACGCCGGTTCGATGGAGAATCGGGTCATGCAGCTGCCCGGGTGCCGAGTTCGGCGCCTTCCGATGGGGCTACACCGTCGATCCGCCGCTGCCCGGGCTGACGCACCAAGCCGTTGATCACCCGCGACCTGCTGCCGCTCGGCTCGCCGGGGGCGATGGACCTGCTGTACGCCCTCGACGACCGTGCCCAGTCGAACACCCTCGATCCTGCAGCGATCGCCCCGGTTGCCCGGCTGTTCGGCGCCGACACGATCTGGGTCAGCAACGACATGGCCTTCGACCGGTTCCGCACGCCGCGTCCCGAGCTCACCCACGCGATGTTCGCCGCCCAGCCCGACGGTCTGGGCGACGCCGACGGCGTTCGGGACACCGACTCCGAACGTGCCCGACGTGGCGATGCTCGACGAGACTGCGTCTGGCCAATGCCGACGATCGGCGAACCGCTGCCGCCCGTGGAGCTCGTCCGGCGTCGACGAGCCGGTCGCGATGGTTCGCGCCGCGTCGCGCCTCGTCGTGTTGGCCGGCAGCGGCGACGGCGTGGTCGATGCCGCGGCGGCCGGTCTGCTGCGCGGTGACGAGGCGATCCTCTACGCGGCGGACCTGCGGCCAGCGGATCGACTCGACGACGCCGACCTCGTCATCGTCACCGACTCGAATCGGGACCGTGCCCACCAGTGGCGCGGCACGCAAGACGTCGTCGGCTTCACCGAGACGGGCGGGCCGACAGAGCGATGTGCTGCGCCGCGACACCGCCGATCAACGCCTGCCGGTCTTCGCCGATCAGTCCGCGGAGCATCAGACGACGGCAGCCGTCGACGGGCTTGGAGGTCCGGGCCACGGGCTACGGCGAGCCGTTCGCCTACCGCCCCGAGGACCGCCCGGCGATGGCCGTCGACGGCGACCCGGCGACTGCGTGGCTGGTGGCCGACCGGTTCGACCCGATCGGGCAGAGGCATCGAGGTGTCCGGCGATGTCTCCGACGCTGTCGCTTGCTGCAGTCGCAGCAGTCCGGCGCATCGCGGATGATCTCGTCGGTGCGACTCGACTTCGACGGTGCCCCTCCGCAGGTCGTCGACCTCGACGACACGTCGTTGCACGGCGCCGGCCAGACGCATCGATGTGCCTGCCGGGGCGACGTTCGTGCGCATCACGATCACCGCGGTCGCAGCCCGTCCCGGGTGCGACCGACCCCGGGCCGTCGGCTGTCGGGTTCGCCGAACTCGGGCTCGGCGCGCACCGCGAGGTGGTCAGCCGTCCCGTCGGACACGACCGATGTCTCGCCGACGACGCCCGCTGGCCATCGTCCTCACCCGGCTGCGCACCGACCCGCTCAACCGCTGGCGCAGCGACCCCGAACCACAGCTCGTCCGGCAGTTCACCCTGGCCTCGGCCGCGACCTCGCGCCGACGTTCACCGTTGCGCCGCAACGATCGGGCGTCCGATGAGGTCCTCAACCGCCTGGCCGGGGTCGACACGGCGACGTCGAACCGACGGCTGACCGGTGATCCGCGGTTCGACCGCCGCGCAGGCCATCGACGGCGACCTGGCCACGGCGTGGACCTCGCCGTTCTCCGATGTGGTCGGGTCGACGTTGACGATCCCGCTGGATCCGACGGTGCCGACCTCGTCGCTGGTGTTGACGCAACCCGTCGACGAGCAACACAGCGTCATCACCCGGGTCACCGTCACGATCGGCGGCGGTCGTCCAGCGCGCTCGACGTACCCGCTCCCGACGAGCAACGGTCGCAGCACGCATCAGCGTTCCCGCCGGCGCAGCGCCGCAGACCTTGTCGTTGACCGTCGACGACATCGACGCCGCGCACCACGGTCGACCGACGGTACGGCGAGACCACCGTGCTTCCCGTGGCGATCAGCGAGATCGAGGCACCGTCGATCGCCGCGCCACGTCCGGCGGCCGCTCAGCCGGTCTGCCGAAACGATCTCGTCGAGATCGACGGTGAGCCCGTTGCCGATCTCGGTCGACTCGGCGACGCGTCGTCCAGCCTGCTGACGGGAGAGGCGGTCGACGTGCAACCGTGCGACGGCATCGCTCGCTCTCACCTGGCGGCCGGCCGCATCGCCTCACGACCGCCGATGGGCCTGACGACCGGGATCGACGTCGATCGGATCGTGCTCGCGCAGTGCGCGAGTCATCGCTCGCCGCGACCAGCCGCGACCCACGGTGTCGATCGGCCGCGCCCGCACGACGCGCACGGCCACCGTGACGGGCTGCCCGACCGGGTGCTGGTTGATCCTCGGCGAGGGCTACAACGACGGCTGGAAGGCGACGGTCGGCGGCCCGATCTCGGCGCGCCGCGGCAGATCTCCGGCGGGTTCAACGGCTGGCGGCTGCCGGCCTCGACGTCGCCGGTGACCGTGACGATGACGTGGACGCCGCAGCGAACGATGTGGATCGGCATGGTCGCTGGCTGCGCTTGGCCGTCGTGGCCTGCGCGGTGCTGATCTGGCGCGACAAGGCCATCGCCGCAGATGCGCACGCCGGCGGCTCCCGTGCCGGACTGGCCCATCGAGCCGGTGGCACGCCGCCGTGCGCTGATCGCTGGCAGCGATCGTGCTGGTCGTGCTCGCGGTGGTCACCATCTCCCCGAAGTACGGAGTGCTGGCGCTGCGGTCGGGTGTGGCCGTCGTCGTCTTGCAGACGCACCTGAGTTGCCGGGGTCGGCGTCGCTCGCACTGATCGCCGCGCTCGCTGCCCTGATCCTGCGACGACAGATCCGCTACCGGCTGGTGGCCAATCCATCGTGGCCCGCAGCGTTCGACGATCTGCATCGATTCGGGCTGCTCGTGGTGGTGCTGTTGCTGGCCTGCCACCATCGTCGATGATGTGCCCATCGACGACGAGTGTCCGGGCGACGAGCCCGAGCAACTAACCTGAGACTCGTGTCACACGCCCCGCGACCGTGCTTGTCGGTGGTCGTGCCGTGCTACAACGAGCAGGGCACGATCCTGACGCTGCTCAAGCACGTCGCCGATTCGCCGTGGGTACGCGAGATCATCGTCGTCGACGACGGCTCGACCGACGGCACGCGCCAGATCCTCGCGCGAAGTCGACGATCCCGACGGTCCGAGTCGTGCTGCACGAGCACAACCAGGGCAAGGGCGCGGCGCTGCGCACCGGGTTCCGTGATGGCGACGTCCGACTACGTCATCGTGCAGGACGCCGACCTCGAGTACGACCCCAACGAGTTCGGCGATCTGCTGCCGCCGATCCTCGACGACAAGGCCGACGTCGTCTTCGGGTCGCGGTTCCACTCCGGTCGCCCGCACCGGGTGCTGTACTTCTGGCACTCGATGGGCAACAGGATGCTGACCCTCGCCTCCAACATGTTCACCGGCCTCAACCTGTCAGCGACATGGAGACGTGCTACAAGCTGTTCCGCCGCGAGGTCATCCAGTCGATCACGATCGAGGAGGACCGGTTCGGGTTCGAACCGGAGATCACCGCCAAGGTCGCCAAGGGCGGGTGGCGGATCTACGAGGTCGGCATCTCCTACAACGGGCGCACGTACGCCGACGGCAAGAAGATCGGCAGGCGCGACGCGGTTCGCGCCCTGTACTGCATCGTGCGCTACTCGAGGGTCGGCGACCGATTTCGTCGCCGCTAGCTGATGCGCGAGACCCGTTCGCGGCGCGAGCCGATCGCCGCACACCGGCGACGTTCGACGCCGCCGACGCAGGACCTGCTCGAAGTGCTCGAGGACCTCGAACAGTCGAAGAACTACTCGGCGTGGATCCTCGATCTGATCGGTCCGCACGTCAACGGGCGCATCCTCGAGGTCGGCGCCGGGCCGGGGCACGTATTCCGCAGTACTTCGCCGACCACGGACACCTCACGGCGCTCGAGCCGTCCGAGGCCCACAGCGCGGCGCTGCGCGAGCGGTTGAAGGACTATCCCGAACGTCGTCGTGATCACCGCCCAGCTCGACGGCACCGCCGCGCCGGGCTCGTACGACACCGTCGTGCTGCTCAACGTGCTCGAGCACATCCCCGACGATCACCAGGCGCTGGGCGACATCTACGAATCGCTGGCGCCCGGCGGCAAGATGGTGCTGTGGGTGCCGGCCTTCGAGGCGCTCTACGGCAAGTTCGATCAGCGCATCGGTCACTACCGCCGGTACCGCCGCAACCAGTTGTTGGCGCTCGTCCACAACGTCGGCTTCCAGCAGGTCACGGCGCGGTACACCAACATGCCCGGGTTCTTCGCCTGGTGGCTTGTCGTGCGCGTGCTCGGGCGAACGCCGACCGCCGGCCGGCTGGCGGCGATCTACGACCGCTACTTCATCCCGGTCATCCGCCGTGTCGAGCGGGTCGTGCGGCCGCCGATCGGTCAGTCACTGCTGGTCGTCGCTCAGCGGTCATAGATGGCGCTGTCGACCGCGGCGCCACCGCAACAGGTCGCAGACGGCGAACAGCGCGCGCGCCCACCTTGCCGCCCTCGACGGGCTCCGCGGGCTGGCTGTCATCGCCGTGCTCGTCTTCCACGCCGGCAAGCTGCAGGGCGGCTTCCTCGGTGTCGACCTGTTCTTCGCCCTGTCGGGCTTCCTGATCACCGTCGCTGCTGCTGGCCGAGGTCGAAGCAACCGGGTCGCGTCGACCTGTTCGGCCTTCTGGGGTCGCCGGCTCCGGCGGCTGCTGCCCGCCGTGCTGTTCGCTGCTGGTCGCCGTCACGATCATCACCACGATCGTGGCGACCGTGCCCGAACGGGCGGCGACGCATCGAGCGACGGGCCGTGGGCGCAGGCCTACCTCGCCAACTGGCACGCCATCGCCGGTCACCGCGACTACTGGGCATCGTTCGAACTGCCGCGCATGTTCGGCCACCTGTGGAGCCTGGCGATCGAGGAGCAGTTCTACCTCGTCTGGCCGCTGGTCGTGGCGCCTGATCGCCTGGCGCGGCCGCCACGCTGCACCGCACCGTCATCGATCGTCTGCGTCGTGCGCCTCGTTGCTGTCGCTGGCCCAGATGATCAGACTGTTCGACCCGTCCAATCCCGACCCGGGTGTACATCGGCACCGACACCCGGGCCAGCAGCCTGCTTGCTCGGGGCGTTGTTCGCCGCTGCACCGTTGCGAGCCGCGGCGTGTCGGTTCACGTCGACGGCTCGGCGGCGATCGTCACGACGGGGTCGCGCGTGTGCGCGATCACGGTCGTCATCGGGCTGTCTGGTTCCTGGTCGACGGCCCCAGCTCGCCGTGGCTGTTCCGTGGCGGCCTCTTCGCCCACTCGCTGCTCGCGGCACTGCTCGTCGCCGGCGTGCGCCGCTCGACCCGACGCGGCCGATCGTCGCGATGGATCGGCTGGGCGCCGCTTGCGTATCATCGGCGTGCTGTCGTACAGCCTGTACCTGTGGCACTGGCCGGTCTACGACCTGCTGTCGCCAGCAGCGCACCGGGCATGTCGGGGTGGTCGCTGCTCGGCCTGCGGCGTCGCCGTGTCGTTCGCCGCCGCGGCGATCTCGAAGCGACTCATCGAGGACCCGATTCGGTTCACGGCGACGTGGGCACGCGGCCGAGCCGGCTGTGGTCGCCCTGATCGGCGTGACCGTGGCTGTCGCCGCCTTCTGGGTGGTGGTTCCGCACCCGACGACCGCGCCGGCCGCGTTCTCGCTCGACCAGTTCAGCGTCGACCACTGCCGCTGACCTCCGCCCCGGCGACCACGACGACCGCGCTGCACGACACTGTCGCGACAGCCGCGGCGGTCGCAGCCGGCGACGTCGGTGGCCACGGCCACGACCACGACCGCCGACGACGACCACCACGACCCTGCTCGCCCCGACGATCGCGGGTGTTGATGGTCGGCGACTCGATGGCGTTCGACGAATGGCCGGCGGTGGCCGCGGCGATGTACGCCGGCAAGATCGCCATCGCCGGCTACGTGTCGCCCGGCGCCGGGCTGCTCGACACCAAGTTACGACTCGACCGACGGCGATCGACAAGTCGGTGCTCGACTTCCACCCCGACCTGGTCCTGTACCAAGGGTCGCTGTGGGACTTCGGCACGCCCGACGCAGCAACGTGCCGCCTACCAGCGCTTCACCGACCTCGTGCTGGGCAAGGGTGCCCGCCTGGCGTTCATCACCATTCCGCCGCTGCGCGCCGACCAGCGCAACGCCCGAATTGGCACGCTCACCGGCGTCATGCACGAGATCGCCGACCAGCACCCCGGTCAGGTGATCGTGCTCGACAGCGACGGCGCGTGGGGCCCCGTGTTCGATCAGGACGTCAACGGCGACAAGGTTCCCGAACGCAAGCCCGATGGTGTCCATGTCTGCCCATCCGGGCGCCGCGATGTATCGCGGTGTGGCTGATGGACGAGCTGCAGCAGCGATTCGCCGGCTTCACTCCGTCGCCACCTGCCGAGTGGGCAACAGGCGACTGGGTGGACGAGCCTCGCTACATCAACCCGGCGGGCATCTGCGCCAACCTGTCCTGAGGCTCTGGTTCGACACTCACGAGAGCTCGGCGACGATGATTCGAGCGACACGGTCGACCGCCCTCTCGCCGTCAGCGAGCCATCGGCGTCGCGGACCGCGACCGTGCCGTCGGCGTGCAGGATTCCCACCACTGGCACGGCATCGACGTCGCCACCAGTCTGATCGCCGATGTACCGCGTCGGGTCGATCAGCGTCGCCCCGGCGCCATCTGCGGCGATCTCGATCCCGCTGCGACCGGCTGGGCGACGATCAGCACCCGACGGCCCGCTGCGCAGCGCGCACCGCGTCGGTCAGCGCGTTGCGTCGCAACCGGTCGCATCGGCGAACGACAGCACGATCGGCGGCGGGATCGAACTCGTCGTCGACCCTGCGCACGGCATCGGCAGCGTCGCACCACGATGTTGCGCCGGTGTCCCAGCGCACGCTGCGACCGTCCTCGTGGATGCGATATGTCACCGGAGCTTCGGTCGACGTCGAGAAAGCCATCGGTCATCAGCACGACGTCGGTTCGCGTCGTCGTGGCCGGCGATCGTCGGCCATTGCCACCACACCAACGCCGCGACGAGCGCGACCGACACGACACGATCTTGGCCGGTGAGGAGCGCAGCTCCTGGACCCAACGTCGTGCAGGACTCACCAGGTGGCGAGGGTAGCAGGCGAGTATGGTCGGCACCCGTGGGAGACTGGTCTGCGACGCGATGGCCGTTGCGCGCCGGTGTGATCGTCGCCCTCGCCGCGATGGCCCTGTTGGTGCAGCGTGTGGCCATTGCCGGCGACACGCTGACCGGTGGTCCAGTGGGCGCAATGCTCGCCCGATTCGACCTCGCACGCGCCCGTGATGATCGCCCTCGTCGCCTTCGTCGCCGCACGACGGTGCCTCGCCGGTCGCCGCGCTCGCCACGGGAATTGCGTGGATCCCCGCGGTGTACGTCGGCTGGGTCGCTGACAATCGCCTTCGCCAAGATCGCCCTGCACGTCCAACTTCCGGCGCACGACTGCTGACCACGCTGGTCTTCTTCCGTGGCCGTCGGCGCTCCCGCTGCGGGCTCGGCGTGGGCCCGCTGCTGCTGAGCGTCGTGCTGACGATTGCTCTGATGCCCGTGCTGGTGGGCCTGATGGCTCACGACGCCGGGCCGAGCAAGACCGTGGCTCGTCCCGGCGTGTCTCGCCGTCGCTCGCGTTCGCCTACCGGACGATCTGCACGGCCACCGGGCACATCGACCTTGTTCGGTCCGCTCAGCTGGTTGCCGAACCATCTCGACCTCGTCGCTGTCGGTCTTCGCGTTGCCCTCGTCGACCGACCGTGCGATCACCGATCCGGCGACCCGGCGACGTCTGCGGATCGGTGGGATGGCGGTCGCCGTCGTCGTCGTTCCTGGTCGCGGCATTCGCCCTTGGCCTGCCACGATCGCCGCTGCTCGACTCGGCGCATCGACGTGCACCTGTACGCGATCGCCGCCGTGATCTTCACCGCCGGCGTGTCTGTGCGCGGCGTGCCTACTGCCCCCGATGTTCACGACCCGCAGCGCCCCCGTGTCGCACGCGTCCTGGCGATCGTCGCGCCTGGCGTCCTGCTTGGCCGGCGAACCGGCGTTCACGCTGGTTGCCCGCCAGTACCACGAGCGGGTGTTCGAGTTCGACGGCGCCGTCTTCCTGCACGGCAACCTGGTTGCTCCCGTTCGTCTGGTCGCTGCTGATCGCCGGCGCCTTCGGTGTCGTCGTCGTCGCCACCGTCGGCCTGCTCGGTCTGGTGCGGCGCGGCGAGTGGCGGATGCTCGTCACGATCGCGGCTTGGCGCTGCCCGCCATCGTAGCGCATGGGCTTCTTCGTTCGGGTCATCACGCTGCTGACGGTGGCGCCGGAGCGCATCGACGGCGGCGACCCGCTCTTCTACCACACCACCGCCAACGTGCTCGCCCGTGGGCGCGGATTCCCCGAGCCGCTGCAACTGGATCGCCTTCGAGATCCACCGGCCGAGCGCGTTCCACGGTCCGCTGTATCCGGTCGTGCTGTCGATCAGTTCACGCTTCGGAGGAACGACCTACTTCGACCACAAGATGATGTCGATCGTGATCGGCACGGCGGTGGTGCTGGCCGTCGGCCTACTGGGCAGGCGCATCGGCGGGCCGGTCGGTCGGTCTGGTCGGCTGCAGCGTTCGCCGCCGTCTACCCCAACCTCTGGCTGATCGACAGCCTGCTGTACCCAGAGGGACTGATGGCGTTGCTCGTCACGGTGACGATGATCGTCGCCTACCGCTGGCGCGATCGACCGCGCCTGGCGACTGCGGCGCTGTTCGGCGCGGTCATCGGGCTCGCCGCCCTCGACCCGTGGCGAGGGCATCTTGCTGCTGCCCCTGCTGGCGCTGCCGTGGATGCTGCTCACCCGAGTCGTTGACGCGTGCGCGAGCGATTCCGGCACCTCGCTCGTCACCGCGCTGGCATGCGCTGCGGTGCTCGCGCCGTGGATGATCCGCAACGCCACGACGTTCGAGAAGTTCGTGCCGTTGTCGACGAACGGGAACGAGCTGATGGTCTACGCGAACTGCGACTCGGTGTACAACGGGAAGTTCGTCGGCTACTGGGACTTCGGGTGCGAGCAGACCGTCCGCGAGGCGCAGGGCGATCCACCGGGCGACGAGTCGCAGACCGCGCTGTACTGGCGATCGGTCGGTTTCGACTACGCACGCGAACACATCGGGGAATTGCCGCGGGTCGTCACGTTGCGAGTGCTGCGCCAGTGGGAGTTGTTCCGCCCGCTGCAGAACGTGGAGTTCGGCGGCATCGAGGGACGCAATCGTGATGCCGGCACGATGGGTCTGCTGATGTTCTACGGCCTGGCCGGGCTGTCGATCGTCGGAGCCGTCTCGATGCGCCGCCGACGAATTCCCCTGCTGCCGATCGGCGTGCAGTTCCTCAGCATCACCATCACCGCGGCGTACACCTACGGCACCGTGCGGTTCCGCGCCCCGGCCGAACCAGCGCTGTGCGTGCTCGGCGCGGTCGGCCTGGTGCCGGTGGTCGCGGTGGCCCGTCGCTGGCTGGCCCGCGGGCCGGCGAGGCGCTGCCGACGCCGACGGCACACCGTTCGTGCTCGGCGGTTCAGGTGGCCTGCGCCCGCGATTGAACGGAGCATGGCAGCGCGGCTGCGCTGGCGACGTGGGCGGCGATCGGATCCGTCGGCGCCCTGATCGCCCTGCCACTGCGCGGTCTGTACCACACGACCGGCGGCACGATGGAAGAAGCGTTCATGATGGTCTTCCCCGAGCGGATGCTGAAAGGTGACCTGCCGAACCGCGACTTCCTGCATCTCTACGGCCCCGGGGCGCTGCAGGTGCTTGATGGGCTGGTACAAGCTCGTCGGCATCTCACTGGAGTCCGAACGCACCTTCGGCCTCATCCAGCATCTGGGGATCATCTTCGCCCTCTTCGCCCTGGCCCGCCCGTGGGGTCGCATCGCCGCCGCGGCGGTTGCCGGCTTGGCGGTGTTCTACGTGCTCACGCCGATCGGTCTGACGGCGATGGCGTGGAACGGAGGCATCGCCCTGTGCCTGTGGAGCATCGTCTTCGCCCTGCGCGCCCGCAGCATCGGCCGACGCCTCGCCGATCGCTGATCGCCGCCGGGCGTCCTGGCCGGTCTGGCGCTGACGTACCGACCTGATCTGGCGCCTGGCGCTGATCCTCGTCTACGGCTGGTATCTGTGGCGCAACCGCACTGGCGAACGGTGCTGCCGGCGGCCGTTGTCGGCCTGCTGCCGATGTGGGTGCACGTCGCCCTGGTCGGCCCGAGCACCGCGTTCCGTGGCATGGTCATCGATCCGGTCTTCAAGCTGCGCGCCGGTCGCGCCCTGCCACGGCCACCATCGTGGAGTCATCTCGACGGATCGCTCCAGGCCATCGCCGAGCTCGTCCCGCCGTGGTGGAAGCTTCCCGCCCTGTCGGCCGAGAAGTCGTTGTTCCTGTGGTTCTTCGCCATGCTCATCGTGCCGCTGGTCCTGCTGTGGGTCGCCGTCCGGCTGTGGCGTCGGGAGCACACCGCACGAGCCGCGATCGTTGCTCTGCGGTGCGTCTGTTCAGCCTCGGTGTCATGCCCGCAGGCGCTGCAGCGACCCGACTCCACGCACCTCTCGTGGGTCACGTGCATCTCGTTTCCGCTGCTGATCCTCGCCGTCGATCGAGCTCGTCGCACGACCGACGGCCGCGCACGCACCGTGCGTCAGCGGGTCGCGGCCGGCGTCGCCGTGGCAGTCGGCCTCACGCTGGTCGTCGCTCCCCTGTTCACGTTCCGCTACTACCTGCTGCACGCGCGGGTCAGCTGCCGGCAACGTGCAGACGCCATTTCCCGTGTCGCGCAACGGTCGCCGCTTCTACCTCGGCGACTTCGGGCCGTACCTGGCCAGCCGCGACGTGATCGCCGATCTCGACCGGCTGTCGAAACCGGGCGCAGCGCCTGCTGGTCGGGCCGAGCGACCTGCGGCGCACCTGGTACAGCGATGCGTTCTTCTACTACATGTTCCCCGAGCTGACGCCGTCGACGTACTTCATCGAGATGGATCCCGGGTCTGGCCAACGCCCCGGGCTCGCGGCTGGCGTCGGAGGTCGCGTCGTCGGATTGGGTGATCCTGACCAGCTTCTGGGATGGTTGGCGCGAGCCGAACAGCTCGATGGACTTCGGATCGGACGTGCCCAACCAGGTGCTGCGCGACAACTTCTGCGAGGTCAAGAGCTACCAGGACGGGCTCGTGCGACTGCTCCATCGGTGCGCGCCATGAGCCTCGTGCCGCAGCTGCGCTCGTTCTATCGGCGACGAATCTCGATACCGGTCGATCACACCGCGCTCGTGCTCGACGTCGGCAGCGGCGACAAGCCGCACTGGCGAGCCGACGTGCTGCTCGATCGTTACATCGGCGACGAGCATGGCGGCCAACGCTCGGGCGCATCGGCGGCACGAGTCGATCGGCCGATGTTCGACGCCAACGCCGAGCGACATGCCATTCGCCGATCAGGTCTTCGACTACGTCATCTGCTCGCACGTGCTCGAGCACGTCGAGCACCCCGATGCGGTGATCGCCGAGTTGGCCCGCGTTGCCAAGGCCGGGTACATCGAGGTGCCGGAAGCGGCGAGCGCCAAGATCGTCGACTTCCCGAGTCACCTGTGGTGGGTCACGCTCGACGACGGCGTGTTGGTGTTCACCGCCAAGTCGGCCGCCGTACTTCGATGCAGACATCGATCGATACCTCACCGAAAGCGGGATGCGCCAGCCGCTGGCGGATCTGCTCGACAAGCACCTCGATCATCGCGTCATCGAGTTGCCCTGGAGAGGCACCGTTGCCTGTCGAGTTGATCGGTTCGCCGTCGCATGCGTTGGTCGAGGCGCCGCCGCTCGAGCCGAGGCCCACCACCGGGCGGCGAGACCACTGCTCGGCACGGGTCGCTCACCGCGCTGCTCACCGTTCCGTTGCGCCGCCGCAAGCACCGTGGCCCGATCCACTACGACGACATCGTACGTCCCGACCTGCGCACCGGCAGCGGCGAGATCCTGACGCGCCAAGGTCTATCGCCTGACTGAGCCCGCGTCATCGGCGCTTGGTGCGGTCGAGCACGCCCCACTTGGTGACGAGCAGCATCGACTCGGCGATGATCCGCCCCGACATCTTCGACGTTCCGAACCGGCGATCACGAAAGATGATCGGCGTCTCGACGATCGTGGCGCTCGTTGGCGATCAACTTGCGCACCAACTCGGTCAGGAACGCGTAGCCCTCGGCGCTCGTCGATGCCGGATCGATCTGCCCGCAGCGCGTCGGCACGATAGGCGCGGAAGCCCGACGTGCAGTCGCTGACCGGCAGCCGCAGCACCGCCGCCGTGTAACGGTTGCCCCACCGCGACAGCAGCCGGCGACGCATCGGCCAGTCGACCGTCGCGCCACCGGGCACGTAGCGCGAGATCCGATCACGGCGTCGGCGCCGTCGTCGAGCAGTTGGAACATCGTCGGGATCACGGTCGGGATCATGGGAGTAGTCGGAGTCCATCGACACGATCGCCTCGTAGCCCTCGTCGAATGCGGTCGTGAAGCCGTGGCGGTACGCGGCGCCCAGCCCGTGCCTGCCGGCCCGGTGGAGCACTTTGATCCGGCCCAGTTCCGAGGCGGTCTCCTCGGCGAGTGCCGCGGTGCCGTCGGGGCTGTTGTCGTCGACCACCAGCACGTCGGCGTCGGGCACCGCTTGGCGAACGGCGCGGAGGAAACCCGACGATGTTCTCGGCCTCGTTGAAGGTCGGCAGAACGACGACGGCACGCACGGGCTGCGAGCGTAGCCTTCTGTTGGCTGTACCGGCCCGCACGACTGTCGCGGGGTTGGCTAGCACCCCGCGTCGGGCGGCGGCAACGGGGCGACGGACGTGGGTAGTTCGAACACCGCGACCGGTAGCCCGAGAGCGTTGTAGTCACGGGCAGTCTCGACCACGTCGCGCGGCACCGGTGCTCTGCCGAGAGCGAACCTCGCCTGCCCGTACTGAGCGTCGATCGTCGGCACCATGCATGCCAGGTCGAGCTCGTTCAAGCGTGCGTTCAAGCGCTGGCGGAGGGCATCGGACTTGGCGATATCAGCGGGCGAGCGCTGGTCGAAGTATCCGAGCTCCAGCGCCTCGGGCTGTGCCCGAAAGCGTTCGATGTTGGGTTCACCGAGCACCACCCACAGGGTCGCGTTGGCGCTCGATTCGGGCAGGACCCGATGTGGCAGCGCGCCGGCACTGTTGTCCGCGTTGACGCCGACGTGAAAGCCTTGTTTCTCCAATTCGAGCAGCGTGCCGAACGGCACGCCGCCGAGGCTTGCAGGGTCGTACCAGCGGATCAGGTAATGATCACCGTGATCGAGGCTCGTGGCGACCTGGGGGACCACGCCGCCCACCAGCCGGGAGTTGCGCGCTCCAGGGTTCTGCTCGCCGAACGCGCTCGCTGTGGCAAGTCCGCCCATCAGTAGCCCCACGACGAGAGCTGACACGGCGATCGACCGTTCGCGGAGCATCTGGGCGAGTGCGAGTACGCAGGCTATGAAGACCCAGGCGACGATGATCCACCACCAGCGGATGAGGTACTCGAAGAAGTCCCCGAAGATTCGAGACGTCGAGATGATGCCCACGACAGTCAATCCGCCGAGCAGCTCGAACAATCGGATGCAGCGCGTCCCGCTGAGGCAGGGCGCGGCGGCGGATCAGTACGACAACGATGGCCGCCACGACGACCACGGCGAGGAGGAAGGTGAACAGGTTCGGTGGGTCGGGTCGATCTCGGAACGCGCCGCGGATCCACGGACCTGGCAGGGCGAACTCGCTGGCGAATGCCTTGAGCGCCGATGACAGGCCCACGAACACGCGCCGCGAACCATCCGCCTCGGTGCTCGTCGTGAGATCGTGCCACAAGATTCGCAGGTTGCCCGGCCGGCGGCGGAGCTGGTCGATCACGGGCGGGAGCCACATTGCAACCGTCACAGCGACCGCCAGCCACCACGACCGAAGAATTGCTGATCGGGATGTACGACCCTCGTGATCGTCGCGATCGGCGTGGCGCCACTGCCAAGCCACGTATGCGACCATCGCGGCCAGGGCCGCTCCGACGAGCACGGCATAACCGGTGTGGCACTGCACCGCGAAAAAGCCCGCAAAAGCAGCTGCGGGCAAGAGACGGTGGCGCCCGCACATCACTGCCCAGCACAAGGAGATGAAGCAGAAGAACGCGAACAGAGCGCCCCAGGGGTTCCACGGTTCGATGAAGGGCGCCGGTCCCAGGGCGTAGACGAGCACCGACGCTAGTGACGCAACGACGAGACCGCCGATGGCGCCGTACAGCTTGCGGACGACGAGCACCGTCGCGACGATGAACGCGAACTGGAGCAACGTCATCGCCAGTTCGATCCCGAACGATGAGCGACCTGTGAGGAGGTAGGCCGGCAGCAGGGCGAACCACAGTGCGGGGCCGGGATGCGAGCCCTGTCCATACGGCCTGAACATCTCACCGATTCGTCCGGCCGCCCCGACCAGCGGCGGATGGCGGAAGAATCCGGCAACATGCAGCTCGGCCTGGGCCATGTCGCCGGTGGGATACCACGTCTCGCGGCTAACGCTCACCAACGCCACGACGAGCGGCACAGCGATGGCGGCCAACACGACGATTGTCGCCCGAGTGGTCAACCTGTCGTTGAACGGGTGTATCTCGGCGTCGATCGGACGATCCTACTGAGCGACCAGTTCGGGGTGGCGAAGGCGTACCTGACCATGCACCGCGGCGAGGATCCCACGCGCCGACGCCTCCCACGTCAGCGTGTGGGCACGGGCCAGCGCTGCGGTGGCGAGGGCGGTGCGGCGGTCATGGTCGAGCAGTACGTCGGCCAACGTCTCGCCGAGCCGGTCGAGTGGCACCAACACTCCGGTGACCCCGTCGACGACGCTGCTGCGATGACCACTGACGTCGGTGGCGACAGAAGGTGTGCCACACGCTGCTGCTTCGGTGATCGTCAAGCCCCAGCCCTCGGCCAACGATGCGCTGCTGACCAACCAGGCTCGCTGGTACACGGCGACGAGGTCGGCGTGGGTCAGGCGACCGGCCAAGGTGATCCACTCCCCCGCGCCATGAGCGGCGACGCGCGCCTCCAACGACGGGCGCAGCGGGCCGTCACCGACGATCACCAACTGCAGGTCGGGCAGGCGTCGGCGGGCGATCACGGCGGCCTCGATCAGCTCGTCCTGGCGCTTCACGGGGGCCAGACGACCGACACACACCACAAGCGGTGATGGCGAAGGTCGACCGCCGGGCCGGAACATCTCGTCGACACCGTTGTTGACGGCGATGACCCGGTCGGCGTGGAACCCGAGACCGAGCAGGTCGAGGCGCGTCGCCTCCGATGGCGTCAGGGTCATCGTCCGCCGGTAGAACGGAGGCGCGAACCGAGCTTCGAGTGCCCTGCCGACTCCCGCCAGCGGTCTTGGCAGGAGCTGGTCCCACATCGGGCCGTGCACGTGGTGCAGGAACGTGATGTGTGGCTTGCGGCACCACACCGGGCTCATCCACGGCACGCCGTTCCACACCTCGACCAGTACGTCGTAGCCACCCATGCGGCGCACCAACTCGCTGGCAACCGCTCGCGGGAACACCGAGTAGCGGCTGCCGCGGCGAACGACCCGGTAGCCGTGCCGCGTTGCAGTGCTCGGTTGACCGACGGCGGCCGAGGTGCGATGGGTGACGTCGAGTCCGGCCGCAGCCCAGCGCCGCATGAACTCGTCGGCGTGCACCTCTGACCCGCCGGCATCGGGGTCGTCGAGGTCGCGCCACGCCAGGACGTGCACGCGGCGAACACCCGACGGCGATCATCTCGTCGGCGAGCTGCTGGATGGGCGGATCGGCGCCGTCAGCCAAGAGGTAGGCGTCTCCAAACTGGCCCGGGCAGGTGACGTAGCACCGAGAACACGGACGCGAAGCATCCCAGGGATCCACACGATGCGTCGTCGAGAACGCAGCGCCTTGACCGTGGCTTCAGCGACCTTCTCAGGGGTCGTGGCGAACGGTGCGACCTTCAGCCCTGTCGTCATCTGCGAGTGCACGAAGCCGGGGCGCACGATCAGCATGTGCACACCGTCGGCGACGAGTGCATCGCCGAAACCTTGGGCGAACCCGTCGATGCCTGCCTTGGTTGCGCCGTAGACCGGGTTGGCCTTGCGCACCCGCTCGCCGCCACGCTGCTGAGCATGACGATCGAGCCGTGGCCTTGCCGGCGCATCTGGTTGGCGATGGCGATCGTGCTCGAGACGACCCCCGTGAAGTTGACGTGGGCGACTTCGACCGCCGCAGCAGAGTCGACCAACGTGACCGCAGCGTCGCCCAGCAGGCCGAAGGCGACGATGGCGACGTCGATGTCGCCGTATCGCGTCGACATCGAGCTGGCGAACTCGGGATGGGTGTCGGTGGCAGCCGCGTCGAACGGAACGACGTCGACCGCCAGGGCATCGTGACGCAAGCCGGCGGCGGCCTGTTCGCCCGTGTCGAGGTCGCGACAGGCAAGCACCACGGTTCGGGTCGTCGGGTTGAGCAGCCGGCGCACGATGGCCAGGCCGATGTCGCTGCGTGCCACCGAGCAGAACGATGGTTTGCGGTTCGCCGAGTGCGTTCTCCATGGGACTCCCGTGTCGTTCGGATTCAGATCAGGCCGAGGCGACGGCCGAGATCGCTCTGCCACACCTGATGCGGGTCGACCTGGTCGCGGATCGCCTTCCATTCGTCGAGGCGCGGGTAGCCGCGACGCACCGCGTCGGGGGTCATGTGCGCATCCTTGGCGAAGTAGTGACGTCCGCCGGCATCGAGCACGATGCGGTCGAGGCCGTGCAGAAGGTCGCCGAGACCCCGCGACGAGCCGGGCACGTCGAGGGCCAGCGTCCAACCGGCGATCGGGAAGCCGAGCGGCGCAGCATTGGCGGCGCCGAACCGCTTGAGCACTGCCAGGAAACTGGCCGCGCCGCTGGCCGACAGCCGCTCGACGACGGTGCGCATCGCTTCTTCCTCGCCGAACGGAACGACGAACTGGTACTGGACCATGCCGCGGCTGCCGTACAGCCGGTTCCAGGATCCGACGAGATCGAGCGGATGGAAGAAGGCGCCGATGCCCTGGATCTCACCGGTTCGGCGTAACGGGGCCTTGCGGAACCAGAACTCGTTGAAGGCGGCGACCGTGGCGTGGTTGAGCACGCCCATCGGCGGCACGATCGGTGGCACCGAGATCACTTGGTGCGGACCGTAGGCGAGTGGAGTGATGGCCTGACGAGCGTCGAGCTCGGTGAGGCGAGCATGATCACCACGACTCAACACACTGCGTCCGAGATGACGGCCCTTGGCCACCAGGTCGATCCAGGCGACGCTGTAGCGCACCTCGTCGTCGCCGTCGCTCATCGTGGCCAGCAGCGTGTCGAGGTCGGCGACCCGCGAGGTGTCGACTCGCATACGACTGGTCTCGATCGGGAACAGTCGGATCGTGGCATCGAGCATCACTCCCGTCAGGCCCATGCCGCCGACCGTCGCCCAGAACAGCTGGGGATCGTGGTGAGGGCCGATCACCGTCGTCGAGCCGTCGGCGAGCAGCATGGTGATCGACTCGATGTGGTTGCCGATCGATCCGTCGACGTGGTGGTTCTTGCCGTGGATGTCGCTGGCGATCGCCCCACCGATCGTCACGAATCTCGTGCCCGGCGTTACCGGTATGAAGAAACCTCGAGGCACGATCACCCGCAGGAGGTCGTCGATGCTGACCCCGGCACCGACGGTGACGAGCCCGGTTGCGGGGTCCAGCACGATGTCGCCGGCGCCGGATTCGAGGCGAAGCACCAGTCCTCCGCCGTTCTGCGCGGCGTCGCCGTAGCTGCGTCCGAGCCCTCTGGCCAACGCCCCCCGGACACCGACCTCCTTCAGCGCTGCCGCGACCCTGATGACTCGCTACGGCCAACTCATCGGCCACCGTGGGATTGGTGTGACCCCAGCCCCAGAGCCGGGCACGAGATGGGGTCGACACGTTGGAGAATGCTATCCGTCGTGGTTGTCGAGGAATGTTCTCGATGATCGGTGAACCCGTTCGACGGGTGTCTTTCCGCTGTCGGAGTCCTCATGTGTCCAGTCAAGTTGCTTGTCAGCGAATGCGGTGTCCAACGTGCTCACCGAATTTGTCAAGCCTGACGAGTGCCGATATCAGCTGAGGCTCGAGTGCAGAGGCGTCCGATTCCACTTGGGCGTTCATCTGTTCGGCAAACGTGTCCAGCAGGCTTCCAACGACAATCTGATGTTGCGCTGCCAGGCTGCATATGGAACCGTCGGTGATGGTTTCGAGCTTTGCCTTCACGGTGATCGAGATCTTCGGCACCGGCCTCACCACGAGCCATGCCCGCGAGTAGTCGGGCGATCTCGCACCATCCTGCTTGCACGGCGTGCACTGACCGCACGACTCGACCGCCAGGAATCGCGAGACTCCGGCGGCGACGCTGACCGGATGCGTGTCGCTCGGCGACCACGATGAACCCAGCGGATCCGAGACCACTGCCGGCCGCGGACATCGCCTCGTAGCTCAGCTCGGTGTCGAGTTGGCCCATCAGTGAGCACGGCATTGGAAACACCGACGAGTACGGCCATGACGCGCTGCTCGGCCTCCACGCCGCCACCTGCCCGGTCGATGACCTCTCGAAGTGACGTGCCCATGGCCAGTTCCGCGACGCCTGGACGCTTGCACGGCACCGGTCACCGTGCACACGATCGTTCCGGGGGATTCCGTCGTGCCGACCGATCTGAACCAGGCCGGCGCCTCGAGCGATGATTGCCGGCACGTTGGCCATCGTCTCGACGTTGTTCACCAGCACCGGCGGTGCAACGCTGGATTCCTCAGTTGCCGCCATCTGCACGTTCGAGGGTTGCCCGCTCCCGGAGTCGGCGTCGTCTCGGGACATGACCACCTCGACGATCCCTCGTCGGAACGGCGGAGCGATGCGCGGGAACGGGGGCCGACCGTCGATCACCTCCAGTAGAGCTGTCTCCTCGCCGTACAGGTACTCGGCGGGCCCCTCGACGATCCGAACCTCGACGTCACCTGCCCAGTCGGCCGCACAGATCTCGGCGACGGCGGCCCGCAGGCGAGCCACTTCATCGGTGAACCCGGCCTTCGTCGCGATGACGACCGATCTCGACGTCCATCGCCCGAGCCGCGATCAGAGCGCCCTCGATGACGGCATACGGGTTCGCCGCGATGATCGCCCGATCCTTGAAGGTGCCCGGCTCCCCCTCCGCCGCATTGACCACGATCGAGGTCAGCAACACCGGCGAAGCAAACGATCTGATCGTTCGCCACTTCACGCCTGTCGGGAAGCCAGCGCCACCACGACCGCGCAGTCCAGAGGCCGCAAGCTCCTCGATGATCGTGTCGGGCGACACGGCACGGGCCGCGGTCAGGCCCTCACCTCCACCATCAGCGACGTACTCGGACAACGACGTGTATGGCTCCGAAGGCAACACCCTGGTCAGTGCAATGTCGACTGAAGTGGTCATGGAACCCCGGTACCCCATGGTCATCACCGCCAAACCCGACCTGCGCACGGTCTTGGCCCCTATGCCGCCAGTCGAGCCGTTCGTCAGAGATACTGGTGGCTCGATGTCTACCTCGGTCACGCGGACACCGTCGTTGCAGAGCGGCCGTCTGCCGTATCTGCCCGGGCTCGACGGGATGCGGGCGATCGCCGTGATGGCTGTGATGGTCTATCACGCCAATCACGCATGGCTCCCCGGCGGGTTCCTCGGCGTCGAGATGTTCTTCGTCATCAGCGGCTACCTCATCACCTTGCTCCTGGTCGGCGAGCACGAACGGCAAGGCCGAATCGACCTCGGCCAGTTCTGGAGACGCCGGTTCCGTCGGCTGCTGCCGGCGTTGTTCGTGATGCTCGCCGGGATGGCCGTGTTCATGACCTTGTTCAGGCGAACACCCATGGGTCGCACCCGGGGCGACTTCGCCGGCGGCATCTTCTACATCAGCAACTGGTACCAGATCGCGGTCGGACAGGGGTACACGGCGAACGAAGCGTTCGTCCCCTTCCGTCACTTGTGGTCATTGGCAGTCGAAGAGCAGTACTACCTCATCTGGCCATTGGTGATGGTCGCCGTGCTGATGAGATTCTCCGGCCGCCGGCGGCCACGTCTGGCGTTGTGGTTTGCCGGGGCCAGTGTCGCGGTCGCCCTGATCGTGGCGGTGCTCTTTCATGCCGGAGATGTCGCCGCATCGTGCACGGCCGACCAACGGCAGGGGTACTGGTCGTTGTTCGGCCGATGCATCAACATCAACGAAGCGCTCTACCTCGGCACGTTCAGCCGGGCCGGTGGACTACTGCTCGGTGCAGCGTTCGCCATGGTCTGGCGCCCGCAAGCACTGATGCGCGGGTCGATGCGTCACAGAGCGGGCCTGCTCGACGTGTTCGGCGTCGTCGGCCTACTGGTGCTGGGCTGGCTGATGACAAGCCTCTGGTTGTCTGAAGGCGGCGTCCACTTCGGCATCCGGTTCGATCCGGCGTTGTTCCGCGGTGGGTTCCTCCTGACCGCGATAGCCACTGTGGCCGCAATCGCCGCAGTTACGCACGAGCGCAGCTCATTGGGTCGATTGCTCGGCACTCCGGCCTTGAACTGGGTGGGCACACGAAGCTACGGCCTGTACCTGTTCAGCTGGCCGATCTATCAGATCATTCGCGGCGAGGCGGGTCAGCCGCTGACACTGACGCAGTTCGTCCTCGCCATTGTGATCACCATACCCATCACCGAGGCGAGCTATCGCTTCGTCGAGGTGCCCATCCGCCAGGGTCGGCTTGCCGAGATCATGCACGACCGGCACCGGCGAACTGCGCAGGTCTACCGCCGCCGGCGGCGACTCGTCGGCCTCTCGCTCGTCGGGCTCGGTCTGGTGGTGTTCGCCGGTGTCAGCATTGCCGTGGCCCCCAATCTGTGTGTCGGCCCGGTCGAATGCGATCTCGCCGCGGCAACCGCGACATCCGACTCGGTGCCGCCGGCGGGTTCGCAACCCCTTTCAGGGCCGGTCGACACCTCAGCGTCCTCGGCAATCATCGGCGTCACGACTCCAACCACTGCCGCGTCGACAACGACCAGTACCACGCTCCCTCTCGACCAACGACCCCCGATCGCGATCGGCGAGTCAGTCATGCTCGGAGCCAAGCCGGAGTTGGAAGCGGCTGGGTTCGTCGTCGACGCGGCCGAAAGTCGCCAGGGCCCCGGCGTCGTCGACATCGTCGCCAAGTTGCGCGCCGCGGGCCGGCTCGGTAACACGGTCGTGATCCACATCGGCACCAACGGCGACGTAACCGACGAGACATTCGCCGCGATCATGGCCAACTTGCCGCCGGAAGAGGTGAAGTCGGTCTGGTTTCTCACGGTCCGCGCCGACCAGGCCTGGATCGCCGGTAACAACGCCCGGATCATCGGCCTCCCGAGCAAGTACCCCAATGTCCAGATCGGGTATTGGGGCGACCTGGCACCATCGGTCCCTGGCATGGCCAACGACGGCATTCACCTGAAGACAACGGCAGCGAAGCAGGCATACGCCGACCTCATCGCCACCTGGACCGGCGTGAAAGCGGCTGGTTGACGGATCAGTACGGCCATTCCGGGCGATGGCCGACGACCCTCGCGATCAGCCCTCCGAGGCGCAGCGTGAGCAGCACCTTGAGGGCGACGTTCTTGGCGAACCACGGCAACTGGGCGACCTGTCGGCAGGCGTTACCCGCCCGGGCTCGTCGCCCACTGCCCAGATCGGCCCGGTACTCGGCCAGCGAACGGGAGCGACCGACGTATCGGAAGCGGCGACCGCACATCAACTCGCGCCCGATCGCCATGGTCACTCCGATCGAGGAGAACGAGTCGTGGATCAACATCGTGCCACCCACCTCGACCAGGGCACCCCAGCTTCGGATGTCGGCGCGCGCCGGCGCGTACCGGTGGGCGCCATCGATGTACAGCACGGCGATCGGACCGCTCACGGCGGCATGTGCTTGCTCGCTGAACTCGCGGACGTGACGCACTCGATCGTCCACACCCGCGGCGACGAGGTTCGCCATGAACACCGCGTGGTCGTCACTGGCCTGCGCCGCGAAACCGCTGATCTCCTGCGGACCGCGGTCGGTGCCGGCGTGAGGATCGATCGCCACGATCGCCACACCCGTCGGCGCCGCCGACGCCAGCACGATCGTGCTGCGGCCGCGAAAGCTGCCGATCTCCACGATCTGGTCGCCCGATCGAGTAGCTGTGGCCGAGGCATACAGCCGCGCCGCCTGATCCGGCGACATCCAGCCGTCGACGTCGGCGATCACGTCCAGCACCTCGTCGAGCGATCGACCGGTCATACGAAGTAGACGCCCATCGCGAACATCGCCAGCCAGATCAGGCCGAGCACCTGTAGCACGCGATCGTGGGCGAAGATCTCTTCGGGGGCTGCCCCGTGGCCCTGCTCGAGGATCAGCGTGTATCGCAGCAAAGCGGTGCCCATCGGCACGATGGACAACTCGTAGAACGGCCACCTCGCGCCGGCCAGCTCGGGTGTCTCGAACGCCCAGATGCAGTACGTCACCAAGGCGGCGCCGCAACTGACCGACAGCACGATTCGCAGAAAGCCGAGCGAGTAGTCATCGAGTGTCGATCGCGTCTGCGCCTCGTCGCCGAGATCGCGCAACTCGGCGTACCGTTTGCCGGCAACGATGAACAGCGAGGCGAACGATGTGGTCAACAAGAACCACTTGCTCATCTGCACGTCGGTCGCTACTGCACCTGCCATGGCCCGTAGAACGAAACCGGCCGCTACAGCGACGAGATCGACCACTGCAATGTGTTTGAGCACGGTGCTGTACAGCGACGTCAGCACGACGTACGAGGCGACGACAACAGCCGCCTGCCACCGCGTCGTCGCGGCGAGCCCGATGCCGGCGATCAGCAACAGGGTGCCGATGGTCCGGGCGACGCCGAGTGGTACGTCGCCGTTGGCGATGGGACGGTACTGCTTGACCGGATGGTTGCGGTCGTTGTCGGCATCGAGAAGGTCGTTCCAGTAGTACGTCCCGCTGCTGGCCAGGCAGAACGCCACGAAGATGACGATCGTCGCCCATAGCGCAGACGGGTCGTCGAGCACTCCGGCCGCACCGGGTGCGGCGAAGACCAAGAGGTTCTTTGCCCACTGCTTCGGTCGTGCTTGCCGGAGGAGGGCTGCCGTCATCCAGCAACCACCTCGGGTATCTCCGAGATGGTCGCACCATTGACCCACACGGCGTGATTGGCGCGGGCCAGTAACTCTCGGTCTCCGGCACTGTCACCGTAGGCCCACACCTCCGCGTGCACCCAGTGCCGCTCCTCCATCCACTGCTCGAGGCGGCGGCGTTTCTCGTCGGCTCGACAGTTCGGCCCGACCAGCCGGTCGCCGTAGCGATCGCCCGAGCGAGTCGAGTCGGTGCACAACACGTCGTCGATGCCGAGCCGCAATGCGAGCGGTCGCAGGTAGGCCGCCAACGAAGCCGACACGATCACCGTTCGATGACCGGCTTGTTGGTGCCATCGCAAGCGTCGGAGTGTGTCGGGCCGCACCCAATTGACGAGCACAAACTGCGCGAACTGTTCGCCGATCGCCTCGACATCGGTGATGAGCTTGCCGCGGAATGCCCCGCCGACGATGATCTCCTTGAACCGATCTCGATCTCGTCGCGCCGCGGCGGCGACGGTGGCCAACGGGCGGCGCAACAAGGCTGTGATCATTCGACGACGACCGGCAGCTCGTTCGAGGAACGGCCGAACGCAGTCGCGCGTGGTCAGCGTGCCGTCGACATCGAATGCAGCAATGACCACTCTGTCGTTTACCGCGTCACTCACTGTCTCACTGATCCCAGGCGCCCGAGCATGGCCCAGTACCCCGGCCAGCTCTTGGATACTACATCCGGGTCGTCGATCTCGACACCGGCGACGCGCAAACCGATCAGGCCGAACGCCATCGCCAAACGGTGGTCGTGATGCGTGCCGACACGTGATCCGTGCAGTTCCGCCGGCTCGATCGCCAGGCCGTCGTCGGTTTCGGCCGCGGTGGCCCCCAGGCGACGAAGCTCGCCGGCGAGATCACCGAGTCGATCACTCTCCTTCGACCGGATGAACCCGACCCCGCGAATGCGCGTCGAGCTGGAAGCAAACGCCGCGACCGCAGCGAGTGTCGGCACCAGATCGGACATGTCGACCATGTCGATGTCGACGCCATCGAGCCGGCTACCGCTTTCGATCCATGTCGCCTCGTCGTCACGCATCGACGTGCAGCCCATCGCCGCGAGCACATCACAGAAGGCGGCATCGCCCTGCACCGAAGCGTTGGTCAACCCGCTGATCTCGACCCGTCCGCCACAGATCGCGGCTGCGGCGAGCGGGTAGCTGGCCGAGCTCGCATCGGGCTCGATCATGTAGTCGCGACAGTGGTAGCGGCCTGCGATCACCTCGATCTCGCGCTCGCCGATCGTGACCGCGTCGTGGCCGAAGTCGGCCATGATCGCCTTCGTCATCTCCAGGTACGGGCGCGACACCAGGGGGGTTGTGACGGCGATGTGCAAGCCACCGGGCACGTATGGACCGATCAACATCAACGCTGTCAAGAACTGGCTGCTGATGTCGCCGCGCACGTCGATGTGGCCGGCACCACGCAACGGCCCGTGGACGGTAACCGGCAGATGGCCTGGTCGACCTTCGGGTTGAAGGGTCGCCCCGAGCGCAGCGAGTGCCTCGTGCAACGGTGCCATCGGACGGGCACGCAGCGGTGGATCTCCATCGATCACGTACTCGCCCGACCCGAGCGCAGCAACAGCGGTGATGAATCGTGATGTCGTGCCGGCGAGGCGGGTCGGCAGCCGCACCGGCCCCGGTCGCAACGCGCCACCGCTGCCGGTGAGTGTCGTCGAGTCCTGCGGCCCGTCGGCGCGATCGATCCCGATGCCCAAGATCTCCAGGCAGTTCAGCATGGCCTGTGTGTCGTCGCCGTCGGGGAGGTTGGCGAGAGTCGAGGCCCCATCGGCCAGAGCCGCGCAGATCAGGGCGCGATTGGCGATGCTCTTCGAGCCGGGCACGGCGACGACTGCGTCGATCGAGTGGAGCAGCGGTGTGATGGGATGGGTCGTCACTATCCCAACCGTTGAACTGCCGGACGATAGCCGCGGGCCATCAAGCCACCGCGGTACAGCTCGGCCGTGGAGACATCGACAAGCACGACGGCCACGCCCCGGTTACCCTCGACGCTGTGCACCACTTCGAAGCTGGCGATGTTCACGCCCAGCTCGGCAGCCAGGGTGAACACCTCGGCTGCGGCACCAGGACGGTCGGGGATGGGGATACGCACCTCGGCCAGTTCGCTCGGCTGGTTGACCCTACTGGGCAGGTTGACCCGGGCGTCACGTGCGTGTTGAAGTCGGTCGAACAACGCGCTGCGGTCGTCGCGATCGACGACGTCGCGCATCGACTCCAGTCCGTCGATCAGCCCATCGAGTGCCGACAGGATCGCGGGGCGGTTCTCGGCGCAGATGTCGAGCCAGATCGCCGGATGACCCGACGCGATGCGGGTCATGTCGCGGAAGCCCCCGGCGGCCAAGCGCAACAACGCGGCATGTTCCTCGGCACGATCACTGGCCAACCCCATCAACGTCGCCGCGGCCAGGTGCGGCACGTGACTGATCACGGCGACGACCTGATCGTGGCGGTCAGCAGGCAGGGCGACGACGTCGGCGCCGAACTCGGCGACCACAGCGGCCACCTCGCTGAACGTGTTGTCCGCTGTGGTGGCCGACGGCGTGAGCACCCACACCGCTCCTTCGAACATCGATGCGTCGGCCCCATCGAATCCGTCGAGCTCGCTGCCGGCCATGGGGTGGCCCCCGACGAAGCGCGGGTCGTCGATCGCGGCGGTGATCCCGCTCTTCACGCTGCCGACATCGGTGACCAGACCGGTCGAGTCGGCCAGGGCGCGCTTGACCTGATCGACGATGGAGAGCACCGGGGTAGCGACGAACGTGATCTCGGCACCAGGGTCGAAACCGCTGGCATGGATCGCACCGAGCGTGAGTGCCCCGTCGATCCGCAGCGGGTCGAGATCGTCGCCGGTCACGTGCCAGCCGCGCTCTCGCAGGGCCAGCGCGATGGAGCCGCCGATCAGGCCGAGACCGGCCACGTTTGCCCGACGCGCTGTGTTCACGGGCGGTCAGCGTAGCTGCGAGCCGGCGGTGCCCACGCTTTCGATCAAGCTCTTGACTTCACTCGTGGTGAGCACGCGCCACTCTCCGGGACGCAGGGCGGGGTCTCGCAGGGTACCGATCCGCACCCGCACGAGCCGCTGCACAGGATGTCCGACGGCCTCGCACATCCGCCGCACCTGCCGGTTGCGGCCCTCGTGGATCGTCAGGCGCAACACCCCTGGACTCGGCTGCGAGACCTTGGCCGGTGCTGTCACCCCGTCGTCGAGCTCGATCCCCTCGCGCAACCGGCGCAGCTGGCCCTGGGCGACGCTGCCGCCCGAGACCTCGGCGAGGTACTCCTTGTCGACACCGTGACTCGGATGTGTCAGGCGTTGGGCCAGCTCACCGTCGTTGGTCAGCAGCAGTAGCCCCTCGGTGTCGAGGTCGAGCCGGCCCACCGGATAGACCCGTGGCTCGTTGGGTACGAGTTCGATCACCGTTGGTCGGCCGTGGGTGTCGCTGGCGGTGGTGACCACACCCGTTGGTTTGTTGAGCAGGTAGTACACGAGACCGGGCTTGACACCGAGCGGCACGCCGTCGACCTCGACGAGGTCGTGATCGGTGTCGACCCGCCGCCCGAGCACGGCGACGTCGCCGTTGACAGTGACCCGACCGGCGCTGATCAGGTCTTCGCAGACCCGTCGGCTGCCCCATCCGCGCACCGCCAGCACCTTCTGCAGGCGTTCACCCTGTGGAAGGGCCGCGTTCTTGGCCGCCAACTGCTCCCAAAGCGGAGGTTCAAGCTGGGGCATCGGGAGCAGGCACGTCGATACGCAATCCGTATTCGAGTGCCTCGACGACGTCGGCGCTCGGCACGAACTCAGCGATCGGTGGCAGGTCGGCCAACGAGTTGAGGCCCAACTTCTCGAGGAACGAGGGAGTCGTGCCGTACAAGATCGCCTGGCCGGGGCCGGGGTCGCGCGCTACTTCGGTGACATACCCGCGTGCCTGCAGCGTGCGCAGCACGCCGTCGGGATCCACACCACGGATCGAGGCGATCTGGGCACGCGACAGCGGCTGCTTGTAGGCCACGATGGCCAGCGTCTCGAGCGCTGCGGCGCTCATCCGCGCCCGCTGCCCGTCGAGCAAGAAGCGCTCGACGTACGGAGCCAGTTCGGGATGAGATTGGTATCGATACCCGCCCGCCACCTTGACGAGTTGGAAACCGTGGCCGGCTTCGTCGTAGGCGGCAGCCAACTCGACGCACACCCGCTCGATGACGGCCGTTGGTTGCTCCAGCAGCTGGGCGAGCAGGTCGGGCGCGACCGGTTCGACCGCGACCATCACGATGGCCTCGATGGCCCGCACCGTCTCGCTGTCGATTTCGTTCATCATGATCTCAACTGTCCCATCTCAACCGTCCCATCTCAACTGTCCCATCTCAACCGTCATAGTCGTCGATGGCGATCGACCCTGCCGCGACCGGCTCGAGCCCACCAGTCCAGAGCACGTCGATCTCGCCGAAGAGCTCGTCCTGGTCGAGCTCGATGACACCCTGCTTGAACAGCTCCAGCAGCGCCAGAAAACGCACGATCACATCGAGTCGCTCGACCAGGCCGCTGGTGAGACGGCGGAAGGAGATGCGCCCGACACGTGGCAGTTCGTCGACCAGCTCGGCGACGGCGTCGGCCACGCTGGCCCGAATGGGCGCGACGTGGAACAGATCGATTCGCGGCACCGGCTTGGGAGTCACGGCGCGTACGTAGGCGGCGAGAAGGCGCTTGCCGGTGACACCCTCGAGCAGGTCGGGCATCACCTCGTCGAAGCGCTCGTCAGCGCCCGCCGTGCGTGGGTAGGTGCGATCGGCGTCGTCGGCCAATCGGCTGAACACTCCGGCGACGTCTTTGAAGGTCTTGCACTCCAGCAGCCGGGCCAGCAGCAGGTCGCGCTCTTCCCACAACGCCAACTCGTCGTCGAGATCGACGTCGTCGCGACCAGGCAGGAGCCGGCGCGCCTTCATCTCGACGAGCGTCGCGGCGATCAGCAGGAACTCGGTGGCGATGTCGAGATCCAGCACCTGCAAATGTTCGATCTCGGTCAAGTAGGCGTCGACGATACGGCTCAACGAGATGTCGTAGATGTCGACCTGCTCTTTGAGGATCAGGTGGAGGAGAAGGTCGAATGGCCCCTCGAAGACGGGGGTTGCCACCGCAAATGCCATACGTCTTCAGGCTAGCTCGCCACTAGCCTGGCGCGCCGTGACCCGCGTACTGTCGTGCATCCAGCCCACCGGTGATGTCCATCTCGGAAACTACCTGGGGGCCTTGCGCAACTGGGTCAACGGCCAGCACGATGCCGACGCCTTCCATGGGATCGTCGACCTCCATGCCCTGACGGTCACCGAGGAGCCAGGTGTGATCGGCGGCGCCACGCTGCGGCTGGCGGCGATGTTGTTCGCCATTGGGCTCGATCCCGACGTGGCCACGGTGTTCGTGCAGAGCCATGTCGTGCAGCACAGCCAGCTCTGTTGGGTCATGGAATGCACCGTGTCGTTCGGCGAGCTGGGCCGTATGACCCAGTTCAAAGACAAGTCCGCCAAGCGCGAAGGCGATTTCATCTCGGCGGGATTGTTCACCTATCCGGCGCTGCAAGCTGCTGACATCGTCTTGTACGACGCCGACGAGGTGCCTGTCGGAGAAGATCAGCGCCAGCACATCGAGATCACGCGCGATGTGGCGATCCGCTTCAACCACCGTTTCGGCGACACGTTCGTGATACCACGAGCCGTCACGCCGAAAGCCGGAGCGCGGGTCATGGACCTCCAGGACCCGACGTCGAAGATGAGCAAGACAGCCGACAGCGACGCCGGCTGCATCATGATGCTCGACGACCTCGCCACCGTGACCCGCAAGTTCAAGCGGGCCGTGACCGACAGCGAGACCGAGGTGCGCTTCGACCATGCGGCCAAGCCGGGTGTGTCGAACCTTCTCGAGATCTTGGCAGTGTGCACCGAGTCGACTCCCCAGGAGCTGGCCGGGAAGTACACCCAGTACGGTCAGCTGAAGACGGATACCGGCGAAGCAGTGGCCGAGATGCTGCGCCCGATCCAGGAGCGCTACAACGACTTGATGACCGATCGTGGCGAGCTCGCATCACTTCTGCACAAAGGGGCCGACAAAGCCGGCGCCGTTGCCGCCGCGACGTTGGATCGGGCCTACGCCGCGATCGGCTTCCTTCCACGCTGATTTGGCCACGCTGATTTGGCCACGCTGATTTGGCCACGCTGATTTGGCCACGCTGATTTGGCCACGCTGATTTGGCCACGCTGATTTGGCCACGCTGATTTGGCCACGCTGACTGCTCACACGTGGTCGGCGGCGACGAGTGCCGCGGCTGCTCGTCCGCGACCGAGCACGAGTTCGACGGTGGCCGGCGACGAACCTGCTGCGGCCAGGAGCTCGGCGCCGATTCGCTCGTGGTCGTGATAGCGCCGGAAGCGATCGGTGCGTGGACCGACGATCGTGGCAACGACGCGACCGAAGGTGCCGAGACTACTGTCGAGTTTGCCGACATCGTGCAACAGCGCGCCGGCCATCTCGTCGCGTGACCAGCTCTCGCCCAGTGATTCGAAGCGTCGCCCGACCAGGATCGCGTGGCGTCGGTCAGATGCGGTCAATTGATGCCACAGCTGCAGTTCGCCACCGAGGAATTGAGACTCGGCCCAAGCGGTTTCGTCCGCCGCGGGCTCACTACGCGACAACGACGACACGAAACGACGGGCGAGATGGGCAAGGTTCGCAAGGCCGGCGCTGCCCGTCACTGCACTCATCGGCCGAGCGCGCGCGGGTGCGCCGATCGATAGACATCGAACAACCGCTCCTGGCTGACCCTGGTGTACACCTGGGTCGTCGAGATCGAGGCATGCCCGAGGAGTTCCTGCACGATGCGCAGGTCGGCACCGTGGTCGAGGAGATGGGTTGCACACGAGTGCCGCAGCACGTGCGGTGACAGCTTGTTGCCGAGCCCGATGCGGTCGCCGTACTTCTTGACCATCGCCCACGCCGCCTGGCGCGACAACCGAGCGCCGCGCACGTTCAAGAACACTGCCTCGGCATCGCCTCGGCGAGCCCAGCGCGCAGGTTCCAGATGGGCACGCCCGCCGGGTCCCAGCCAATCCGCCAGGGCCACCGCGGCGTGTCGGCCGTACGGGACGATCCGCTCCTTCGACCCCTTGCCGAACACGCGGACCAGTTGCTCGTCGCGATCGAAGTCGCCGAGCGACAATCCGCACGCTTCCGAGATCCGCGCACCCGTGGCGTACAGCAATTCCAGCAGGGCCCGATCACGCAGGCCTACCGGATCGTTCGTCGCCGGGGCCGCCAGGAGAGCAGCAACCTCTGCCTCTGTCAACGGGTGAGGGATGCCGGCTGGCACGCGCACGCCTTCGATGTCGACCGTCGGGTCGTCACGTCGCAGCCCCTCCTCAGCGAGGAATCGATGCAGCATCCGTATTGCGGCGACTTGGCGGGCGATCGAAGAGGCAGCACCACCGGCGGCCCGTCGCTCGCCCACGAACGTATCCAACGCAACGCGGTCGACATCGTGCAGGGTTGCACCCCGCTTCACCAGCCACGCCCAATAGCCGCGGATGTCTCGTCGATAGGCCGCCAGGGTGTTCGCCGACCGACCCCGCTCGGTGGCCATCCACGACAGGAACTCCTCCGCCTCCAGCGGGAGCATCGTCGTCGCGACCGACATCACGGTCGCAGGCAAAGAATGCCGTCGCGCACGCGACGCTCGACCAGCAGCAGCCCGATCACAGTCTTGGCATCGTCGATCTCGCCGCGCACCACCATGTCGACGGCGTCCGACAGTGGCAGCCGCAGCACATCCATATGGCTCTCTTCCGGGCCATGCAGGTCGCGTTCGACCGGCGTCAACTGGGTGGCGACGTACAGGTGTAGCCCGGAGTCGGTCATGCCGGCCGACGAGTAGTAGTGCGTGAGGAACTCGAGGTGACCGGCCGAGAACCCGGCCTCTTCGACCAACTCACGCTCTGCAGTGACCTCGGGCGGCTCGTCGGGTACGTCACGCATGCCCGCTGGGACCTCCAGCAGGTAGCGATCGAGCGGACCGCGATATTGACGGACCATCACCACCGTCGGAACACCACTATCGAGCAGCAACGGCACCACGCCAACGGCGCCGGGCGAACGGATGACGTCGCGCTCGAACAACTCCCCATCCGGGGCCTCGAAGGTGCCCACGGCGACGTGCCAGATGTAACCCTGATGCACGAGCCGATCGCCGAGATGGCGAAACGCTGGGGATGGTGGGCTCACGTGGTTCAGGCGGCGTTCATGCGACTGACGAGCTCGTCTCGTCGACGACGAACAGATGAGGGGCGCGCGATTCGCGGCGGGCCAACGCCGCACACACCAGCTCACGGAACAGCGGGTGGGGACGGTCGGGCCGACTCTTGAACTCAGGGTGGGCCTGTGTTCCGACCCAGAACGGATGATCGTCGAGCTCGATGAACTCGACCAGGCGACGATCGGGTGACAACCCGCTGCAGCGCAATCCTGCGGCCTCGAGCTTCGGCTTCAGCTGGGCGTTCAACTCCCAGCGATGGCGATGCCGTTCACTGACGACAGGATCGCCGTAGGCCCGGTACACACGGGTGTCGGGCTCGAGGATGGCGTAGTAAGCACCCAGGCGCTGGGTGCCCCCCTTGTCGACCACGTCGCGCTGATCGTGCATCAGGGCGATCACCGGATGCGGCGTGTCGGGATCCATCTCGGTCGAGTTGGCGCCGGTCAGGTTCATCACGTTGCGGGCGAAATCGATGGTCATCGCCTGCAGCCCCAGGCAGATGCCGAGGCACGGGATGTCGTTCTCGCGGGCGTAACCGGCCGCGGCGATCTTGCCTTCGAAGCCTCGCTCGCCGAACCCGCCGGGGATCAACATGCCGTCGAGATCGGAGAGCCGTCCGGCCGCCAGCAGACCTTCGACATCCTCGGCCTGGATCCAGTCGACCTCGACCTTCGCCCCGTGATGGAAGCCGGCGTGCTTGAGGCTCTCGACCACCGACAGATAGGCGTCGGGCAGGCTGATGTACTTGCCGATCAGGCCGATCTTGACGGGCTTGGATGCGTCTTCGATCATCGAGACGACGGCCTGCCAGGGTGCGAGGTCCACCGTTGCTTCGAGACGCAGTACGTCGCAGACGACATCGTCAAGGCCCTCGTCGTGGAGGATCAACGGAAGCTCGTAGATGTTTCGGGCATCGGCAGCGTTGACGACCGCGCGCTCGTCGACATCGCACAGGTTGGAGATCTTGCGCTTCAGGTTGTCGCTCAGTGGTTCCTCACTGCGGCACACGATCACATCGGGTTGAATGCCGCGGCTGCGCAACTCGGTGACCGAGTGTTGCGTCGGCTTGGTCTTCTGCTCGCCGGAAGGCCCGATGAACGGCACCAACGTGACATGGAGGTAGCACACGTTGTCGCGCCCGGCCTCTTTGCGGAACTGGCGGATGGCCTCCAGGAATGGGAGGATCTCGATGTCGCCGACGGTGCCACCCACCTCGGTGATCACCACGTCGACATCGTCGTTGGCCAGCCGGTGGATGCGCCGCTTGATCTCGTCGGTGATGTGCGGGATGACCTGCACCGTCTTGCCGAGGTAGTCGCCGCGGCGCTCTGCGGCGAGAACCGCCTGGTAGATCGACCCGGTGGTGGCGTTGGAGTTCCGCGACAGGGGCTCGTCGATGAAGCGCTCGTAGTGACCGAGATCGAGATCGGTCTCGCCGCCGTCATCGGTGACGAAGACCTCGCCGTGCTCGAAGGGATTCATCGTTCCGGGGTCGACGTTGATGTACGGGTCCAGCTTCTGCATCGTCACCCGTAGGCCGCGCAGCTTCAACAGCCGTCCCAGTGATGACGCGGTGAGACCCTTTCCGAGGGAGCTGGCAACGCCTCCGGTCACGAAAATGTGCTTCGGCATTGGGCGAGGACCTCCGTCTCAGGCGAACTGACAACGGGACAGCAGCATACCGCGCTGCGAGCCGCTCGCGCGGATCCCTACTAGTCACGTATGCCGGCGAGGTCGAGGATCGCGGCAATTCCGTTGTCTGCATGCGTAGGATACGCCGGCAGCAGCAGCGTACGGACCCCGGCCAGAACAGCACCGGAGTCGGCGCGCGGGTCGTCGCCGACCATCAGCACCACATCTGCGGCAAGACCCAACGACTCGCAGGCCACCGCGAAGATCCGGCGGTCCGGCTTCACTGCTCCGGCCTCGTACGAGAGCGTGAACGACGTCACCGGATCCGCCATCGAATGGGCGGCGAAGACCGCGCGAACATCCCATCCGGTGTTGGAGATGATCCCCACCGCCAGGCCGTGGGCTTGGAGCGAACGCAGCGTCGCGCCCGATCTCAGGTACGGAACCCACGCCTCGGGGTCATGCATGTTCTCGTCGACTGCGGCACCGAGGCCATCGACCCACTCGTCGGCCATGCCGTAGATGACCGACCATCGCTGCTTCCACACGTCCGGGTCGAGATCTCGCGGATGGGCGAGTTCTCCGGGTTCCATAGCCGCTTCGTCGATCCGTCGCGCCATCGCCACGGCTTGCTGCACGCTCATCGGGGCACCGAGCTGCAGCGCACACTCGGCAATCGTGACCGAGAGATCGGCGTGGGCGAACAACGTGTTACCGAAATCGAACAACACTCCACGAACCTCCACAAATGCAGCGTAGAACTAGCCTGCCGGGATCATGATCAGCGCCCCGCCCAGCGGCTCAGTCAGCGATACCGGGAACGGTCGGCGCAACAAGTGGCGTACGAGCAGGCTCACGATGTACTCGGCGCTGGCTGCGCTGGCGGTTGCACTCCGTGCTCCGACGCTCGTGAGCAGGTTGTTCGATCCTGACGAGGCTGCCATCGGCGTTCAGGGCATGGTCGTGCGTGCTGGCGGCACGCTGTACAAGGACATCTTCGACCGAAAGCCGCCGTTGCCCCCAATTCTCTTCGCCGCGTCATTCTGGTTGACCGATTCGACCGACGTTCGCCTGATGCGGTTGCTGGTGACAATCATGCTCGCCTTGTGCGGGCTGCTCGTAGCACTCGACAGCCTGCAGCGATATGGCCTCCGCGCCGCATGGTGGGGCGGAGTCTTGATCGTGGCAGGTTCGATGGCCCTGTTTCCCGCCGACGCCGGCGCCGCCAACTATGCCCACTTCGCCCTGCTTCCGGGCACGGCGGCCATCATCTGGTCGCGGCGTGGCACGCTGACCAGCGCGACCCTCGCCGGTGTCGCCCTGGGTCTGGCGATTCTCAGCCGGCAGAGCTGGTTGCTCGGCGTGGTGCCGGCGTGTGTCAGTGTTGGCCTCAAGGGCCGTTGGCGCAACGTCGTGCCCTTTGTGGTGACGTGCGCATTGACCGTCGCCACAACGGGCCTCTACGCACCGCTCGGCCAGTTCTGGCAGTGGAACGTGACGAACAGCCCGGGCTTCGTGTTCGCCGGTGCCAACACCTGGGTAGCAACCGGGAAGGGCCTGGCCTCGATCGCCGGGTTCGTTGCCTTCCACCCGGTCGTGATCGTTGCCGCCGGCATCAGCGTCGCGGTCGCTGCCAGAGCCGGCAGGAGCCGGCAGCTGCCGGCCGACATCGACCTCTGGCTGTGGGTGCTGTCTGGCGTCGCCGCATGGGCTGCCGGGTTACGGTTCTTCGGTCACTACTGGTTGCAGGTCCTCACACCGCTCACGCTGCTGGCCGTGCCGGTCGTGGCCCGCTGGACCGGCCGTGCTCGAACGGCAGCCATCGCCGGCGTGGCCGTTCCTGCCGCAGTGGCCTGGACGTTGTTGTTCGTGCCGGGATCGTTCCATCATCGGCCAGACCCTGCGCTCGTGGCCGACTACGTGAGGTCGCACACATCGAGCGGCGATCGGGTCTTCATCTGGGGCTCGTATCCAGAGGTGCTGGTCTCGGCCGAACGACTACCTGCCGGCGGGCTTGTGCACACCGACTTCGTGGTCGGTCGTTCTGGCGGCCGCAACGACCCCGAAGTCACCATGGCAAGTGCGATCCCGGAGGCCTCCGACATCATGTTCGAATCGCTCGCCGCCGCTCCCCCACAGCTGATACTCGACACCTCGACCGCGCCGAACCTCGGATACAGCAAGTATCCGACCACGCTGCTGCCCAAGCTCGATCGATTCATCCACGACGGATACCAGCAGGTCGCCGTGGTCGACGGTGTCACCGTATATCAGCGACGGGTGTGACAGATGGCGGAGACCTCGGAATCCCCCGATCTGCCTAAGCTGCCCAAGATGGAAAGCCGCCAGTTGAGGGATTGGATTCCCTCCGAGGCGCACCGTGATCTGACCGAGACCAGTCCGGCCCCACGATCGCACTGGTTGCGCGAACTCGTGATCGTGCTCGCCTTCTACTACAGCTACGAACTGATCCGCCGCTTCGTCCACCTCGGCAACGTTCGCACCCGCGCCTTCCGCAATCAGATCCATCTCACCGAACTCGAGCGAACGCTGCACATCTACACCGAGTCAGCGGTGCAGAAAGCCTTCCTCGGGGCAACCTGGTTCATCAAGGTCATGAACGTGTACTACGGGACCCTGCACTTCATCATCACGGCCGGCTTGTTGCTGTGGGTCTACCTGCGCCGGCACGAGCACTACCGGCAGTACCGCAACCTCCTCGGCATGACCACGGCCCTCGCCCTGATCGGTTACATCGCCTTCCCATTGGCACCACCGCGGATGTATCCGTGTCATGCCTGCTTCGTCGACACGCTCGACACCGTCGGCGGGTTGTGGTCGTATCACTCCAGCGCGGCGAAGGCCATCGCCAATCCGTTTGCAGCGATGCCGAGCCTGCATTTCGGCTGGGCGCTGTGGTGCGGAACGCTGTTGTGGTCATTCGCCAGGCGTCGCTGGGTGCGGGCACTCAGCGTGATCTACCCGGCGCTGACGCTGCTGGCCATCGTTGTCACGGCCAACCACTATTGGCTCGACGCGGTCGGCGGTGCCGTGATCTTTGTCGTCGCCAGCCAGCTGTTGCGCCGACTGCGTTTACCACGTCTAGCGAAGTCGCAACCGATCACCGAGTAGTTGGGCGGCGTGAACTCGGGCCGAATCTCCGCCGCGGTCTCCGCTGAGCATCCGAGCGATCTCGTCGACCCGTTGCTCGCCAGCGACGATCGTCGCTGTCGCCGTCGTGGTCGTAGTAGTTCCGGCGCGGGCCACATTTTCGATCACGGTCTTGGTCACCATGATCTGGGTGTCGGCGAGCGCTGCCACCTGGGCGAGGTGGGTGACCACGAGCACCTGGTGACGACCACCGAGTCGCGCCAGCGACTCTCCCACGGCCGTCGCCGCAGTTCCACCGATCCCGGCGTCGACCTCGTCGAACACCAGCGTCTCGGGCGCCTCGGTCAAGACCAGCCGCAAGGCCAGCATGGTCCTGGCCAGCTCACCTCCACTGGCGACGCGTGAGAGCGGCAGCAACGGCAGACCCGGGTTGACTGCGATGAGAAACGTGACGTCGTCGCCCGGTGCCTCGTCGCCCACGGTTATCTCCATCTCGGCGTGTGGCATGGCCAGAGCCCGCACGACATCGCGAACGGCGGCGGCCAGGGCGGCCGCACCGGCGCGCCGCGCCGCCGCGACCACCTCTGCGGCCCGCCGTTCGGCAATCACGGCCGCAGCGCGTTGCTGCTCCAACGCCGCGACACGCTGCTCGTAGCTCTCCAACTCGGCGAGACGCGCCTGGGCCTCGAGCTGGAAGGCGATCACGTCGGCCAGCGAATCGCCGTACTTACGCCTCAGGTCGTGCAGCAACTGACGTCGCTCGCGAATGGCCGCGAGGCGCTCGGGGTTCTCCTCGAGGTTCTCGGTGAAGGTCCGTAAGTCGTGACCGACATCGCTCAGGTCAGCCGCCAGGGCGTGCAGACGTGCGCTGAAGTCGTCGAACGGCGCGCGACCGGTCAACGCCCGAAGTGCTGCACCGACGCCATCTGCTGCCGCGGTGTCACCGCCGTCACCGCGGTCGCCGGTCAACGCTTCGAGCGCGACCTGACCGGCCTCGCGGTGAGCGGCAGCGTCGGCGAGTGCGTCTTCCTCGGCGCCCAGCCGGTCGTCCTCGTCGGCATCGACGATCGCCGCACTGGCGAGCTCACCGACCTGGAAGCGCAGCAGATCGACCTCACGGACCCGCGAGCGCTGGTCACCTCCCAACGCCGCGAGCGAGGCGTCGATCTCGGTGAGTTGCGCTCGTGCGGAGCGCAGAGGTTCGAGATCCGTGGCGCAGAAACGGTCGAGAGCTTCGCGTTGCGCTGTGGTCGAGAGCAGGCTCTGGTGGGCGTGCTGGCCGTGCAGATCGACGGTCTGCGCCCCCAGTTCGGCCAATGTGGCCGCTGTGGCCAGGCGACCGTTGACATAGGCTCGCGATCGACCGTCGGTCGGGATCACCCGCGACACGATGTACTCGTCGTCGCCGACCACGAACCTGCCTTCGACGCGCGCCTCGACCGCACCCGGCCGCACGATCGCCGGGTCGGCGCGACCGCCGACCAACAGGTTGATCGCCTCCACCAGCATCGTCTTGCCCGCACCGGTCTCGCCGGTGAACGCCGTCAATCCCGGGAGCAGCACGAGGTCGAGCGTCTCGATCACACCCATCGATTCGATGTGCAACTCGTGGAGCATCTCAGCGATCCGACAGCCCGAACTTGGTCTTCAGGATCTGATGGAAGCGCCGCTCGCCGAAGCGAACGAATCGGGCAACGCATCGTGAGGCGCGAACGGCGACGATGTCGCCCTCGGCGAGGCTTGCCGCGGCCTGGCCGTCGATCGACAATGTCGCGGACCGGTGCCCGATGACCTCGACCTCGACCTCTTCGTCGGGGTCGAGCACCAGCGAGCGATCGAACAGCATGTGCGGCGACACCGGCGTGAGCAGCAACGCACGATGCTTCGGCGACACCACGGGCCCGCGAGCCGACAGCGAGTATGCGGTCGAGCCAGTCGGAGTGGCGATGATCAACCCGTCGGCAGCGTACGAGGTGAACGCCGCGCCGTCGATCCGCACGAGCAGCCGCACCGTGTGGCCGGCTTCCTGCTTCTCGACACCGCCTCGTTGAGCGCCGTCCACGTCTCGTCGCTGTTCGGTGCCGAGACGGCGCAGCGTTGCATCGAGCATCATCCGCTCCTCGATCCGCCACTCACCGGCCGCCGAGCCGGCGGACCAACGCTGCAGTGCCGCCGTGAGCGCAGGGGGTTCCACCTCGGTGAGATAGCCGAGCAGGCCGACGTTGACGCCGATGATCGGCACTGCCGCGTCGCCGAGCATCTTGACCGCTCGCAGCATCGTGCCGTCGCCGCCGAGGCTCAACGCCAATCCGGCCGACTCGGGTCGTCGCTCGCTGACCAGATCGAGCAGATCGAGCGGCTCGGCGTCGTCGGGCGTCATCCACGCCGAGTGACCGTGCTCGGCCAACCAAGTCGCCGCCAGCCGGGCGAGGGCGGCCGCCTCGAGTCGGTCGTGGTGGGCCACCAGCAGCACATCGGTCATGGAGCAGATCCTGGTCGACCGAGGCGGGCATGCACAAGGAACTCTCGGTTGCCCTGCGCGCCGGTGATTGGCGAGTCGATCCAACCGAGCACGTCGCAGCCGCAGGCCACAAGCGCAGCCGATACCTCGTCGCAGACCCGTTGGTGAACGGCAGGATCGCGGATGACGCCGCTGCCACGATCCACCTCGGCCTTGCCCGCCTCGAACTGTGGCTTGACGAGCAGCACGAGTTCACCGTGCGGATTGCACACGCCGATCAACTGCGGCAGGACCCGGATGACGGAGATGAACGACAGGTCGGCGACCACCAGATCGACTTCACCGCCGATGGCCACAGCTGTCAGGTCGCGGACGTGGAACCGCTCGAACACGGTCACCCGCTCGTCGTTGCGGATCTTCGGGTGCAACTGCCCATGACCGACATCGACTGCCACGACGTGGCGCGCGCCGCGTTGCAGCAGGCAATCGGTGAATCCGCCGGTCGACGCGCCGGCATCGAGCGCTCGAAGACCGGTGACGTCGATCCCGAACGAGTCGAGCGCGGCATCGAGCTTGTCGCCGCCGCGGCTGACGAACCGCGCCGGCGGTCCTTGCAACACGACTGCATCGCCTGGATCGACGAGCCTGGCGGGTTTGTCGGCGAGCGAACCGTTGACCAGGACCAGCCCGGCCGCGATCGCCCGCCCCGCCTCGACCCTGCTGAGTACCAGCCGGCGGCGCACCATGTCGGCATCCAGCCGCTGGCGCCTCGACATGTTCTACGACTTTGCAGGTGCCTTCTTGGCTGCTGCCTTCTTCGCCGGTGCCTTCTTCGCTGCAGCCTTCTTGGCCGGAGCCTTCTTGGCGGGAGCTTTGCGAGCGGTGACTTTGGCGACGCCCGAAGGTCCAGCGGCTGCGGCCTTCTTGGCCGGTGCCTTCTTGGCCGGTGCCTTCTTGGCCGAAGCCTTCTTGGCAATTCCGAAGTTGCCGGCGACGCCTTCGAGTCGAGCTTCGACGTCGTCGAGGCGATCGGCCAATCGGGCGAGCTGCTTGGAGACCTCGGCCTGGACCAGGCTGACGAAGTGCTCGGTCGACTCGCGGCCACGCTCGACCAGATGCTGGACGGTCTTCTCGGCGTCCTTGCGACGCACCTCACCGGCCTTGACGAAGTCGTTGACGATCTTTTCGGCGTTCTTCTGTGACATCTCGGTGAACTGCACACCACTGTCGAGCAGACGTTTGAGGGTATCGGAACCTTTCATTCAGCCAGCCTATCGCTGATTGCTCCTAGAGCGATCAGGACCTTGGCCACTGCCGCGAGATCGGGGGCGGTCAGGTCGGGTTGCGGAACGACGATCGTTCCGGGCGGAGTGATCCCGGATTCGACGTGCGCGTAGCGACAACCGAGCGTCGCCGCCATCAGTCCGTCGGTCTCGGGGCGATCTCCGACCATCACTGCGTGTCGCGCCGCCGAATCACCGATGATCGCGCGCACCAATGCGGCCATCGGCTCGTGCGGTTTGCCGGCGATGATCGGAGCGACACCCGACGCGGTGACGATCGACGCCAGAATCGCACCACCGCCGGGGATCGGGCCGTCAGGCGTCGGATACGTGGCGTCGTCGTTGGTCCCGATCAGCCGGGCACCGTTGCGTGCCGCTCGACTGGCGCGGAGCATCGCCTCGTAGTCGAACGTGCGATGAAAGCCGACGACGACTGCATCGACATCGTCATCCGCAGCGCCCTCGCTGACGACGATCGCTCCACGACCGATCACTGCCTGAACGACTCCTTCACCGCCGCAGACCAACACTCGCTCACCGGGCTCGACCAACATGGCGGCAGCTGTCGCCGATGTCAGCACGTCACCTGCCGCCGGAATGCCAATGGCCAGCAGCGCATGCTTCCTGAACCTCGACCCGAGCCGACGAGTTGTTGGTGACGAACAGAACCCGGTGCCCGGCGGCGCGCAGGTCGGCGATTGCCGTCGACCGAACCGGGAATCGGCTGATGCGCCAACCACACGACGCCGTCGAGATCACAGAGCACGACGCACGGAGCGTCCTCCGGTTGCGGATCGTCGGCCTGTTGCTGCACTTGGCCATGTTGGCACGCCAGATGACAACCTGTACGGGTGCCACGCTTCGAACCGTTCGCCGCTCTGCGCTACGCCAGTCTCGAGCCTCTCGACGAGGTGACCGCTCCGCCGTACGACGTGCTGTCGACCGCCGAGGTCGAGATCCTCCTGGCGCGCCACGAGCACAACATCGTGGCCATCGATGTGCCCCTCGATCGCGACGGTCCCGGTCGCTACGAGCTTGCGGCTGACCGCCTGACGTCCTGGATCGACGACGGCGTGGTGGTCGGCGACCCATCGCCGTCGCTCACGCTGTACCGCATGGAGTTCACCGACGAGACCGGCCGCCGGCGACGCACCGTCGGAGTGATCGGAGCCCTCGAGGTCGTCGACGAGGGAGCTGACGGGGTCCTGCCCCACGAGCGCACCACACCGAAGGCCAAGACCGACCGCCTCGATCTGACGCGGGCCACGCACGCCAACCTCTCGCCGATCTGGGGTCTGTCGCTGACGGGTGGGCTCAGCGAACTCCTCGAGAACCAGGGCGAGCCGATCGGGCGGTGCGTCGACGAGCAGGGTGTCGTGCATCTCGTCGAGCGAGTCACCGATCCGGTTCGAATCACCGCGATCAGCGCGGCCGTGGCCGCCAGCCCGGTGTTGATCGCCGATGGCCATCACCGATACGCGATCAGCCGCTCGTATCGCGACGAAAGGCGCCGAGCCACCGGCCGCCTCGACACCGAGGCCGAGTTGACGATGACCTATGTCGCCGAGCTCGTCGACGAGCAGCTGAGCATCGACCCGATCCACCGGGTCTACCGGGGCATCAGCGCTGACGCTCTCGCCGCTCGCTTGGCCCCCTACGGCGCCCTCCAAGATGCTGGAACCGTGACGACGCGTGTCGCCGCCGAGACCATCGATCGTGAAGCGATGTGCATCGTGCGTGGCGACGGCAGCGGCACGTGGTTCACGCCGCGGCCGGACGCCTTCGAAGACGTGCGTGCACTCGACGGCGCCTACCTCGAACATGTGCTTGCCGACCCAGCGGGCGACGATGCTGGATCGATCGACGTCAGCTACCAGCACGGGGTGCAGAATGTGATCGATCTGATGCGCGAAGGAAGCGCTGACGCGGCAGTGCTCATCCGTCCGACGAGCATCGACGAGATCCGGCGCACGGCGATCGAACGCATGCTGATGCCGCCGAAGTCGACGTTCTTCACTCCGAAGTTGCGAACCGGTCTGGTACTGCGACCGATCGGAGATCAGGCAACCGTGATCGACTCGTCGAGATAGACATCCTGGATCGCATTGAGCAACGCCGCGCCCTCGGCCATCGGGCGCTGGAACGACTTTCGCCCCGAGATCAGGCCCTGTCCACCCGCTCGCTTGTTGATCACGGCCGTGCGCACCGCCGCGGCGAGATCGCCGTCACCCTTGCTCTCGCCACCGCTGTTGATCAGGCCGATGCGACCCATGTAGCAGTTGACAACCTGCCAACGGGCAAGGTCGATGGGGTGATCGGTCGTCAGCTTGTCGTACACCAGCGGATTGGTCTTACCGTACGAGCTCGTGCCCAGCCCACTGAGCGCGTTGTACCCGCCGTTGTTCTCGGGAAGCTTCTGCTTGATGATGTCGGCCTCGATCGTGACGCCGAGGTGATTGGCCTGGCCAGTGAGGTCGGCTGAGACCTCGTAGTTGACTCCGTCGACCTTGAACGCGTTGTTGCGCGTGTAGCACCACAAGACCGTGAACATGCCCAGGTCGTGGGCTTCTTTGAACGCCTTCGACACTTCTTGTAGCTGCCGTGTGCTGTTGTCGGACCCGAAGTAGATAGTCGCCCCGATGCCTGCGGCACCAAGATCGAATGCCTGGCGAGCCGAACCGAACATCACCTGATCGGCCTTGTTGGGATACGTCAGCAACTCGTTGTGGTTGACCTTGACGATGAACGGAATGCGATGGGCGTACTTGCGGCTGATCGCACCGAGCACACCGAACGTGGTCGCCACCGCGTTGCACCCACCCTCGATGGCCAGTTCGACGATGTTGGCAGGGTCGAAGTACAACGGGTTGGGAGCAAACGACGATGCCGCCGAATGTTCGATGCCTTGGTCGACCGGCAGGATCGACAGATACCCGGTGTTCGCCAGACGTCCGTGACCGTACAGCTGCCCAAGGCTGCGCAACACGGCAGGCGACCGGTCGGAGACGGCGAGCGACCGATCAAGGAAGTCCGGCCCGGCGAGCATCAACTGCTCGCGCAGCACACCAGTGCACACATGGTTCAGCAACGTCTCGGCGTCGGCGCCGAGCAGGGTGGACACGTCCACGACACTCCTCGAAATTGTTCACGACCCGTCGCGGGTCGGCACCACCAGATGGTGGTACGGCACCTTGATCGTATCCGGCCGGACTACGCAGCACCGAGGGCGTTGACAGCACGTTCAAGCAGGCGCTGTGCCTGACGCCGTTTGGTGACCGCGCACACCTCGACGGCCACGACCTCGGTACGGCTCTGGGTGCCCGACGGGCCGCGATAGAAACGCCGCTTGACCACGCCGCGCACGACCACATCGACACCCGCCCCCCAGTCGGGGATCGTCGGCGGATCGAACCAGGCGACCGGAACGTTGGCCGTGCCGACATCGGTGGAGGTGGTCACCTCCAACGACAGCAACCGGCTACCGGATGACAACTCTCGAAGCACCGGATCGCTCGACAAGCGACCCTGCAAGAAGACAACGTTCACGATGCACGACCTCCGACACGCCACCTCTGGCGCACTCGAGTGAATTGTTCGGGGGAAGTCGCAGTATCGAGTTACCTTTCCCGAGGGTACCAGCGGCGTGTCACGCAGTGCTGCGAGCCACTGAGCTCGCCGTCATCTGCCCAGGCCGCGGAGGCGATCGGAGACATCGGCGAACTGCGGGTCGACCGCGGCAATCATGCCGAACAGGCGACGGGCCTTGATGATGTCACCTGAACGGTCGTGAAGATCACCGAGCACGTACCACTGACGCAGGTGATGTTCGCGAACCTTCTTGGGCACGTCGCCGGCGCGCTCCATCAGCTTCAGCGCACCCTTCAGGTCACCCC
>CAWEOL010000012.1:0-813416 GCA_963810675.1 Ilumatobacteraceae bacterium | reverse complement strand
CTCGGACCAGTAAGAGATCAAGGGTATCTACGACCTCACGGAGCAGTAGCGACTTGCTATGCGTTCACGCGCCGACGTCGGTCTGTCACCGTGCGATAGTTCGAGTGGCAGGGCAGTCAGACCTGGCTGGTGCTCCAGCGCATGCGCTGGGTGGCGAGTCGCGTGCCCCTTCACTCTCGTGTACTGAGTCTGCTAATCGGGCGGCGCCTTTCGCATCTCCCGGCGGCCTCAAGCAAACGCGACGGGGATAGCGAGGTACTGACCCGCATAAGGTCGATCTGGGGTCAGAGCTAAGGACTGGACCATGAGCATCGACATCACCTTCGACTTCCGCACCGACACCCCCGAAGGGGGTTGACCCGGACAGGTACAGCCGGACACTGCAGCGCTATCACCGGCAGCTCTGGAGCAAACCGTTGCCGAACGGCGACCTGTTTGCCCTTTCGGACGACAAGCCCAAGGTCTACCTCCATTACAAGACGTTGGCCCGCGATTTCGAACTTGGGAGCGATGCGGTCATGCAGACGTTCACCAGGTGGGAATCGATGAGGGCGATCACCGGGGACCCGTCGCTGGACGAGAACGAGGCGTTTCGAGCCATCGGGTACACCATCGGCGGCATGATGCTGTTCCCCAGCAACAAGGTCGATGGGAAGATCACCATCAACGTCGCACGCGGCTTTAACCGCTGGACCATCGCTGACCGGATGAACCTCACTCTTGAGTGCATCCGCCGCCACTACCTCAGCGAGTGGAGTCCGCTCGCTGAGGTGCTCGGCCGCTATGCCGACTTCTTCGCGTTGTTCCGAGACTTCCGTGGCTACGTCGACTTCTTCCTCCTGCAGGACTTGGTCACAGACGACGAAGTGCGGTTCTTCATCAACTTCGAGGACTTCCGTTCGGCCGCCGTCCCCAGGGATCGCGACACCTACCTTGAGTTCCGACGAAGGTCGATCAAGTTCACCGTGGCCAGGAACCTGCGAATCGCGGACACTGTGAGAGGGCTGCATGAGTCGGGTTGACCTCTCGATCGATGAGGGAGCCGTCCCTGACCGCTGTTCACCTCCGGCTCGGCCAAGCTTCGCCGCAGTGCATCGATCACCGAGGCCGACACAGGGTGGGTCTTCGGCTGGCGACACCCGGTGAGCGCTGATCTCCGTGCCAAAGAGAACCTCGGCCCTGACATAGAAGATCTTGAGCGTACTGCTCGGGCTTCGGACCGAGGGGCGAGGCTCGATGGTTGGGAGCCGTTTCCGCACTACGGATCAACGCTTGGCGACGTTACGCAAGTCCCATGCTGTGATTACTCCGGCGGGCGGGTCATCGACAGCGCCGGTCGCTGTGACGAAAACGGCGTTGAGTCGGATTCCGGCCGTGGTGGAGTCACCGAACCAATCAACCACGTCTGTGGCCGCAGTGCTAGGTCCGGTGCATCGGTAGTGCGCGTAGTCGTCCGATTGATCGGGTTGATCGAGGAATTCAAGCATGTCCCCGACGCGGCCTGCGACGGCGACACCGTCGCGGGAGGATCGAGCGAGCAGCCGGACTGCAGTGGCTTCTGAGAACACACCGATGATTCGGTGTTTGCGCATCACGGGAACGGCCGTGTAAACGTTGGTCTGCATCATCGACGTCACGACGTCTATCCGTTCATCTTCGGTGATCGTATATACCGGCTTGGCAGCGATCTCGATCGCACTCAGGCGCAGCAGGGCAAGTACGGACCGAACGAGTTCGATTGCAGCTTGAGTCGGTTCGGCCAACGGGACGTGCTCGTTGTGTTTCAACAAGTTCCGCAGTTTCACGAGATTGCTCAGATGAGGCTCTAAGGGGGATAGAGCAGGCTCGGTGCAGGCTTTGTTCACGAGGCGCTGGCCGTGCAGACTTTGGTCAACCACCCTCGCTCGAAGCTCGGATTCGACGCGGTCCCAGAGTGACCCAAACGTCTCGTCAACAGCGGTTGGCTCCATTCGAAGAGGATAGGCATCACCGGAAGCGTCCATGGTGCGCCGGGCGCACCGGCGGGGCCGTTCCGATCACGAGGTCGAAGCGCCGCCGCCGACGCGTTGCGGCGAGTCACCGCTACCACGTTGACTCGGGCGGCTTGGGGCGATGATGGTCGCCGCCGAGAGCTCCGCATCGCCGAGGACCTGACAGCGGGCCAGTCCGTGTTGAAGCCAGAGCAAACCCGTCCACGCACAGATGGCTGCGTCAATGAGGTCCTCGCGATGCTTGTAGTCACGATCGAGCAGCGGACTCGGCTCACTAAGAAGCGCTGCGGTCAAGGGGTGCGATCTGAGCCGCAGGGATGGAGTCCCGTCTGCGAGCGAATCGAGGCGAGAGATCAGATCGTCGCAGACGGCCGCCCGATGTGGCCGAAACGCTGCCGTTGGCATTCCCTTGGGCTTTCGCTTGTACACGGGGCGTTCATCGTCGTAACGAAGCTCGCTCGCACCGACCAGCGTCGTGTACGGGTAGCACTCGCTGAAGTGTCGGCCCGTTGTCGGTGGCCCGGCCCAGCCAGAGCTGTAGCTCCAGCCACGCTCCTCGAGCAGGTGCCGGAGCTCTTGGCCACCTAAGTTCGGCGAGCCGCTGTTGGTACTGTTCGCGGACACCTTCCACTTCCAGTAGCGCTGTCCCGTCTGCTTCTCACAGGCGCGCTGTCCGGAATCGTTCGTCGCCACCAACGGTGCATCGATCATCGCGAACGATTCGGCACCCGAGTAGGCGTCGATCCACTGAAGCGTCTCGTCGAGCCCACGAGTCCATCCGGCATCGACAACGGTTCCATCGAGCTCGACCGCAACGACTCCGGTCTCGTTCGAAACGCCGGACTTCTTGTTGGTCGCCCAAGCGAGGTCGATTCCAAGCACTCGCATCGTCGGCTATCCGGCTACCAGCGTCAGCGATGAGTTGACCCAGATCTTGTTGGCCACGTACTCCACCTGTGTGAGGAGCTGCGCCGGCATGAGTTCCAGATCGAGGGCGTGTGCGACCCAGCTCACGAAGGTCTGCTCGACGGCAGCCTCGATCTGCGCTTGGCTCGGGGCACCCGGCGACGTCAACATGACGCCAACATAGAAGGCTGGCTCACTCGGCGACCGCTGCATTTCGATACATCACTCACCGCGCGTCTGTCCTCAGCTGGGCTGTTGCCAAGGACGCCTGTGCGCCCGACGGCGGCCTCGTCGTCCACGGCCTCGGACGATTGGCGTGTGGTGCAGTGGCCTGACCAAAGTCTTATCCGCGCACATCACAATCGAGGTTCCGGCCGGACATGTGCCCAGATCCGGAGCGCGTCCGGTCGCGCTCGTCCAGCTCGCGGAGTCGTGAAACGCGATTGCACGTTGGGCAGACGACTGCCCAGGGTCGGCCGTCATAGCCTTCTGGACGCTCCTGCCTGCCCTCCCTGCAAACCTCAAGGGAAGTGGTGGTGCAGTCGGGACACTGCACATCGGAGCGGCCCGCGTACACCCACAACGATTCACCGAACTTCCTTGGCGCTCCGACCTCGACGCCACACCGGCGGCGAATGATCTCGCTAACGGAGAGAAGCGGCGAGTTCTCCGGCGCGGTGTCATCTAAGGCGTCACCCCTTGCCATCAGTGCATCTGCAGCAGCTGCGACAACTTGTGAAACCTCTAGTTCGAGTTGAACGTCGTCAAGCGCCAGATGGTCGATGAACGCCATTCGCCGACGCACTCGAATCGCAGATTCCCGCATCAGCTCTCGTCGGCTCAGAGGGTGACGGCAGTTGACCACCGCATGTGCGAGATGCCGAACGAGTGGGCGGGATCCGCCGAGCGTTGTGCGCTCCAGCAACTGGTTCAGGTCGCTCTCAGCAAGAGAATCCATCAAGGATGTGTCCTGAACCCCACCATGAACCTCGATCAGCAAATACGCCTGCCACCAAAGGCGCGAGAACATATGGCGAGTCGTATCGGACGCGATCCACCGTTCCCTGTTCGAGCCCGGAAATCGCCAACGGGTGACATCCGGAGCGACAACGAGCGAGAGGAATGACCACACCTGCCGGTTCGCGGCCTCGGCGGGCACGATGCCCATGAGATCGACCATTTGAGCCGCAAGCAGTCGGTCAAAGGTGACCGGAGCTAGTGCATCACCGGGGAATCCATGGGTTCTCGCGGCCTCTACAACAGCGGCTCGCAACGCTTTGATCTCTTGATCCGTAGCGCGGATCCCACCCGTGGCGGCATAGATCTGAGCGGGATCACGCGTCGCCGGCGCGCTGCGAAAGCTCGGACACGGATAGCGGTTGGAGTTCGTCGTACCGCCTATCGGCGGCGGCGTCGGGAAGTCGGGGCCAAAGTCGGCTCACGAAGAGATCCTCCTCCCCAGCCCGTTCCGCCGAGCCTCCCCGACGAGCAGTGTCAGGTATGCAGACGTGCTCGACTCTCGAAGCTCGGCCAGCGCTCGAAGGCCCGGAACCCTGTCGATCCTCCGCACGAGCTCAAGGCCGACCTGACCGATTGTGTCATCGTCCCACTCCTGGAACAGGAACTCCTCTGCGTGACGAACAACGTGATCGATGACCTGGACTGCCACCTGCTCCTCCAATACGGCAAGCAGCCCAGACGCCGCTGGCGAAGTGTCGTAGCCAGACACGGCGGCCACGAGAGCCTGATCTGCCTTGTTGATCAACAGCTGAAGGCCCGCCAGGACAGGAGCGGATGGATCGTCGACCATCTCCACCACAAAGCTTGCTTCAGCATCCAGTCCGCAGGCGGCGAAATCGACCAGCGCAACTGGGAACTGACCCAGTTGTCCCTGGAGCACCAAACGCTGCACATGCTCGGCAAGAATGCTCCCTGCGTGTCGAGCCGCGCCAGGTGACACGGTGCCGGGGATGTCTGCGGCGAGGAGAAGCCGGGAGAATAGGTCGAGAGCGGCCCCAAGCTCTCGACCTGGCAGGATCACCGTGATCATGGTCGCGCCGTCGACAACCGGGTGTCGTGGGGCTGAGCCGGCCAGCTTGGAGTCTGTCGCCCTCCAGGAGACCAGCCAGTTAAGCGGTGCATCGTCGGGCAGCGCAGCCGCTGAGCGGGCTGCCGCTAAATCGATGCGCGCGACCCGCCTCAGGTGAAGGTCGGTGTTGTAGTCCCACTCCGCCATGACGTCAGGAAGTGGTGACCAATCTCCACCCGACCACAGCTCCCACGAGCTGAAGCTCACGGCCTCCGGAGGAACCAGAAGGAATGGCGGAACCGCCTTCATCGAGTTCCGCCGTCGGAATCAATGGCGCGGATCTCGACGCGCGTGGCCGTCTCGTCACCGGGGGCGACGACGACGGTCCAGCGCCGAACAGAACCTGCGTCGACTACGAGTTTCTCGCCGCTTGTCCGTGCCCCATCTTCGCCTACCCACCCGAGCACGGTGGGAAAAGCTGCGCCAACCGGTGGCGATGCTTCGCGTCCGGAGTCGGTCGCTACGAACGCGTCCGCTTGAATCGTTAGCCGCTCGGCCGAAGGCTTGAGCTGCACGTCAGCGACAACGCGGGGGACCCCGTCGATAATTGTCAACCTCGGTCCCGACACAACGCGGAATACTCGCCTACTACCACGCCCTCCGCCGCTCCGCTCACCGCTTCCACTTCCGGCGTTCCCGGGCCCTCCTGGGATCGCTTTGGAAAGCCTCTGCGATAGCCCGCCGAGGGGAACCCCGTCATTCGCCTGGCCGCCGCTTGATGACGACGGGAGCAACTCCTGCATCCGAGCGCGAACAAACGATGTGGCGTCACGAACTACACCCAATGCAGTTGCCTGTAAATGTCGGGTTATCCATGCGTCGTGTGTCGGCGGCTCTGCCTCGGCGAAGTACTCATCGGCTTCTCGATGAGCTTTGAACACTGCGGCATACTGAGCGATGCTGTCGGGCAGCTCGGGGCCGGCCAGGTAGTCCACTACCAACTCAACGTGACGCATGCGAGCACAGTGATGTGAAGGTCCTTCAAATGGTGCCGCTAGGTCAGTCACGGGTGCTGCTCGCAAGGGCGCAATTGTCACCTCACTTGCGAAGTACCCAGCGACGAACGGCGGCCGCCGGCGTTCGAAACGCTTCGCCTCGCCGAGGTCGAGCTTTCGCAATGCTGCCACAAAGGGAGCAATTCTCGGATCTCGTTCCGGGTCCGGCACCTCGATTGCCTCGCCGTCTACCGAGACGGAGCATTGCAAGGGCACGCCAGCACCGCGGTCGATCAACTTCGGCCACAGATACCAGGCGAGTGCGCTCGCTACATGTTCGGCCGCATCGTGGGGTGCCCTTAGCGAATCCTCTGTGAGAGCTCCGAGCTTCGCGCCGACGATGACCAGATCGGTGCCGGTGTCGGTCCCAGTGAACATCGGCAGCCCGAGTCGTCCGGCAATGTCGAGTGCGTCACCATCCAGGAGTGGATCGGGCACATTGTCGTTGACGAGCCCCCACCAGTGGCGGCCGGTGTACTTGGCACCGTTCTGGGAGAACGAGTGCCCAAGTGCTGTGCCCATCAATCGCCGTTGAGTCCCCCCATCCACGTGGCACCGCGTGTTGACGAGAACTGTGTGAGACCCCGAGATCTGGTACAGGCTCCCTTTTCCGAATCCATAGGTGCCACCTCCGAATTCGCGGTCTCGACGCTCACCTACGTTTCTAACGAAGTTCACGAAGTCGGGCGACTCCGCACTGTCGACGCCGCTTCGAATTGGTCCTCCAAGGCCGGTCGTGCCTCGGTCAGACACCGTTACCAGCAGCACACTCTCCGAGGAAAGAATCGAGTCAAGATCGAAGCTCACGCTTTCGACGCCGTTGCTGAGACACTGTCGCCAGTCACGAAGCTGGCCCCCGTCCAACGTGTCAATGGCGATCGAGAAGCGAACCGGCGACGACTCAGACACACGGGCATCCCAACTGTTCTGAGCCATCTCTCGCACCAGCACCGTCAATGGGTCCAAGCTCGGGGTGCCGAGCTGTCGTCGGATGCCGTCGGATGCCGCGCCACCCTCGGGTGGAAAACGTTGGGCCCACCACCTCGGCTCGATCAAGGCGAGCCCGTCAACGAAGCCGACAAGGCCGCAACGCCCAGGCGACACTTGGCCCGGACGACCGCCACGTCGAGTTGGTACTCAACGCGAGAAATACCCAACGGAACTCCGCCGACGATTCCTTCTGGGACGAGCCGCGGGATGTCCGCAATCTGAGCCACTACGACTTCGGCCACCTCCCAGCGCCGCGGCCCCGACGCTGGCGCCCGAACCCACCTCAAGGAGCCGCTCGCGAAGCACCGTTGACTGCACGCCATGGTTTTCCAGGGATATCACAACATCTTCAATCGAGCGGCCCGACGAAGCCTCGTAGACCTCAAGAATCACGAGTAGCCCTGGTAGCCCGTCGGCCAGCGAGAGCTGGTCCAGGCCGTGTATCGAGACGGTCGACTGCGCGGGACCACAGCTCTTAACCTCGACAAATCGGTCGTCCAGTAGAAAGTCCTTCGGCTCCATGAACGGCCCCCGCCAAATGTCAACTGGCAGCGGGCCGAGTGTCTCAAGAATCACCTCAAACACTCGGAGTTCCCCGAAAAGCCCCATCTCCTGACGAGCGTCAAGCCCTGTCTCCGAGCGTGCGCGGAGAAGTTCCCGCCATCGATCGACCGCCGACGCGATCGTGGTCGCTGGCGTGTTCGACGAAGCAACTTCCTCGAGCACGCTTACCAAGAGATCATCGAAGAGATCGAACAGGTCGGATCGCCGGCATCTCACCACCAACTGTTGCGAGACCTGTCCGCCGAAGATGAGAGGCTCGATGTCGAGCCCTAGCGCTGAGTCGACGCCAGGCGGTTCCGGAGCATCATTCTCGGCGACGGAGACAAGAAGGCATCGGCGTTCGAGCCCGTCAACGCCAACACGTATGGGTCGATCATCAGTGGTTCGGGTCAGGACAACGGCCTTAAGGCCGCTCGCATCGCCGCCGCGAGGACCGAGGGAGGCCCAGCTTCGTCGCAGCTCGCTTCTCCAATCTGGCGAAGCCACGTTCACAACGGCTCATCGATCGGCGGCGATTGGTCCGGAACGACTTCCTCGGTGTCGTTCTCGATGCTCTCCGACAAATCGTCGACTTCGTCCTCAACCGCGACACACGAGAGATCGACCTGGATGTAGCTGCTGCTTACAGTCTTGTCCGCGTTGCCTGGGAACACGAGTGCCAGCCCGATCACATCGGCAATTGCGTCGAGGCCGGTGCGGCTCCGCTCCGTTGCCGAGCTCGGCATGGATCCTGGATCGATGGGGTAGAGGAGCAACAGGCCACGTTCACGGCCAACCTGATCTTCCTCACGTAGCCTCACGAGCTCTGCCTCGGCCAATCTGCGGGCGTCGGCAGGGGCGATCGGAAGATCGACCACCCGGTGCTCCTTGCTCATTAACGTCTTGATGTCGGCGCGATCGGCGCGGTCGTCGTCAAGACGCGCGCGAACGATGCGGCCATAGCTTCTGCCGCCGAGGGTGACCGTTCCGTTCGTGTCGCCCTCCGCAGCCATGACAGCAACGTTCCACTTGAGCAGGGCGCGTTCTTCGACTTCACTCTCGATGTAGTTCACGAGCAGCCTCGCCTCCAGGTCCGGGGAATCCTCGTGGCTTCGGTACTCGTTCAGAAGCCGAAGGACAGCAGAAACGTCCACACCCCGGTACAGCACTGCACCCTCGGTTGCGACGTGTTCCGGTTCCACATGGCTGACTGAAGCCAGCAGGACATTCGCCGCCTCCTTGTTCGTGGACAGCCACTCGAGATCGCGGTGCTTGAAGAACCTGGTCTGCACTCTGCGGCCGCCGTAAGAGGTGTAGGCGACGATGGCATTGCCCATCTTCCTGGTGACGAGAAGCGTTGGGTGAGTGCGAATGCGAACACCGAACTCGCGTGGCGTCTGAACCGTGTGTTCATACCGGTCGACATCGAGGCGGATCTCGTGCTCTACCGATGCCAGATGGCGAAACCAGTCACGTAGCTCCGCGGTCATCCAGATCCTTGGCAGATCCTGGTAGCCCTGCCGAAACCCGAACCATCGGCCCATCTGCAGAAGCGTGTCGTATGCCTGAGCCCCTCGGACGAAGAAGCTCACGACGAGCCCTTCGAGAAGTTAGGCCGCACGAGAGGGTGTTGCCGCCAATAGCGATCGCGGTAACGGGCTCGTCTCCGTACGAGAGGCGCTCCAGGCTGCGTGAGTTGTCAAGCACCACAGTTGTCTGCCAGACAACTTGCGAGAGCTGAGCCATCACCTTCGTAGCCGACAAGACAGCCAGCCCGAACTCCGAAGCAGCGACCCGGCTTGACTCGTCCTCCCACAACGCCTCGAACTCAGCAAGCAGCGCGGGATCGCGATTGTCGAGCAGAGACGCTGTCTCTGCGAGAAACCTGTCGATCGGTTCCTTCAAACCTTGGTGAGCCGCGGTTTGCATCGACGTGTGGATCAGCATCGTCGAATGGCCGTCGTCACCTCGGGCACGTCGAGCGGAAGTCGCCAGCCAGAACCACATCAGGGCATGCCGCAGAGACGGGCTGAGCCCTGGCTCGTACAAGACGTTGCGGCGATAGCGGAATTGCTCCGCCTCCAGGTCGGGTATGAGCCGGACCATGTCATAGCCGTCGATCGGAGCGCCGGCCTCGCCAGCGGCCTCAACCTCGTCGCGCCCAAAGATCATCTCGGTCCCGAAGTAGCCGTCGGGGCGTGGGATATTGAGAATGAAGTCTTCTGGATAGAGGTCATCACCGGATGGATCGACGAGAACGTTTGCAAACGGGGTCGCTGTGTAGCCAACGTAGGTGCAGCTAGGGAAGATGGCGAGAATGGCCTTCAGGAGAGGGTTGATCGTCTTCGTCTCGACGCTCGCCTGGTCGGCCTCGTCATCAACGATCAACGCCTTGACGCCTCGGAGTCCGCCACTGCGCTGCGTGTCCTCCAGCCATCGGCGGAGCTTGCGAAGCACGTAGGCGTTCTTCTTCACGACACACAGAACTGCGCGGTCATTCGCCAGGAGCGAGCCGAGGGTCGTGGTTGGGCGCTTGAAGTCGGATTCCTCTGACGTCATTGTGACCCAATGATCCGGCGCAAGCTCCTTGAGTTGCGCATCAAGGCGTTCCTGCGTCTGCCTGCGTAGGCCATTGTGGATGCCGGACAGCACCACCACGAGGTTGTACCCGGCGTCTGCTGCCTTGGCAATCACAGCGGTGAAGTTCGTCGTCTTTCCACTTTGCACATAGCCGATGACGAGGCCCTTGCACCCCCACGACGACTTCTTCGGGTTTGGGGTGTAGGCGATCACCTTCGTCGACGCCTCGTTCAAGAGACGGATCCGATCGTCCGGCCAGGCCAGGTCATCCGCTAAGTGGGAGAGAAGTCGCGGCCAGTATCGATCGTCGTCGAGTGGCCCTGGATACCAAGGTTCGTGAGGAAGTGCGATGATCGCCGGCGGGTAACCGACCTCCGCTTCGTGTACGCGCCGCTCGTAGTCCGCGCGCAGGCCCGCAAGCCGGTCCGCGTCAACTCCCATTCTTGTGAGACGAACGATCGCGTCGTCCGCGCCGTATCGACGGGCGTTGTTGGCAAAGAGGTCAAAGACGCCGTCATCGGAGTGGTCAGGATTGAAGCTCACGCTGCTGCCACGTCACCTTCCGCGGGCCAGCGGTCGAGGATGTATTCGGCAACCGATCGGCCCAGCTGAATGGGGACTGCATTGCCGATTTGGCGGGCGATCGACGACTTCGAGCCGAACCACCGATAATCGTCGGGAAAGCCCTGCAGGCGTGTTGCCTCAAAATGAGTGATGGACCGATTTTCTTCGGGGTGAAGATATCGACCCTTTTCCGGCTTGAAGAACTCCGTGCGAATGGTCACCGAAGGTGAGTCCCAACGAAGTCGCCCCATGACATCCCCAGCGCCCGTGTGGTGGCGAATCCAGCAGGGCGCCTGAAGCCGCCGGGGCAGGTTGTGTCGGTTCCCCCCGGCAGGAATGTGCTCAAAGCGTTCCAACGAGAGTGGCCGGAAGTTGCGCGTGATGTGGAGCTCCGTCGAAGAGAACGGCCCAGGCATGGAAACCCCGAGTACGACTTCTTGCCGGTCGGGTGGTTCTGTTCCGGTCACCGAAGCTGGCAGGCCCGCGAGCGCGTGGGCCACCGTCCGGTTGCGCTCAGGGGTTGTTTTCTCGGGTTCGCCGAACGCATTCGTTCCCCTCAAGCGCCCGATCACGACTGCGCGCCGGCGCAGCTGTGGGGCTCCGTAGTCCGCCGAGTTGAGAACAAAGGGCTCGATTTCATAGCCGGTCAATCTGCCTCCTCGAGTCTCCCGTTGGAGGCGTTCGAATTGGACGGAGCCGAGAAACTGAGGAACGTTCTCGATTATGAACACGGTCGGATGAATCCTCGCGACGGTGTCGACAAATGCTTCCCACAACGAGTTGCGCGGGTCGGCGGGATCTTGTGTTCCCAGGGCTGAGAAGCCTTGACACGGTGGACCCCCGACAACGAGGTCGGCATCAGGCAGGTCTCCCTTCAGCCACTCTCGTATGTCGCCTACGTATACGTGCTTCCCGTGGTTGGCGGCATACGTCGCCGCAGCATGCGGATCCAGCTCAACAGCCGCAATGGGCTCGAAACGGCGGGGACCCTGTGCCATCGCGAAGCCCTGTGTCAGGCCACCACACCCGGCGAACAAGTCCACAACTCGAAGTGGCTTGGCAGCCGACGCTGCTTTGTGCGGCCTGCTCACCGTTGTTCCTCCGACTTTCTCAACTCGCGTAAGCACGCCTCGATCCGACCGACGGCGTCTGTCACAGCCTCATGCTCCCATACGCGCACTACTCGCCACCCTTGATCTCCTAACAGCCGATTCGTCTCGAGATCCCGCTCACAGTTTCGACGAATCTTCTGGGCCCACCACTCAGCGTTGGCCTTGGGCCAGGTTGCGTGAACGGGGCAGCCATGCCAAAAGCATCCGTCGACAAACACCGCCACGCGGCGACCCGGAAGCGCTACGTCGATCGTTCGGCGTTTCGCGCCAGGGACCGGCCACAACAATCTGTAACGCATGCCTCGGCGATGCATCTCCCGGCGAAGCGCGACCTCAGGACCAGTGTCACGCGTTCGTTGACGAGCCATTCGTTGGCCGACGGACGGACCGCTCGGTAGGGGCCGAGTACGACTGCTTGCGTCGACCGCGGCCTCGCTGGAGCGGCGTACCCGGCGCTCGGACCGCGGACTCGCCAAGGCTGTCGTTCTGGTTCCGGTCGAGTCTGCGGTTCAATCTGCACCTGCTGCAATGCTGGGCGACACTTCGTCCACCAGCGTAGAGGAGGGGTGCTACAGGAGATCGTGTGTCGCTCGAAGCAACAAGTTCGCTTCGAGCAGGCGGAACTATGCCCACATCAGTGCTTGCCGATAGGCATCCGAGCGCCATGCAACACGCGGGACGAAAGCTCGCCAAACCCGCGAGTCACTCCGGTGTCGCATCAATCCCAGAGAAACGGCCGCCGCTGCGGCCGCGGGCTTGTCCGGCCCGCCGATTCGCGGCGAGCGCCAGAGGACCGCCCGTGCCACCTCCGGATCGCCCTCCCTCGTATCACCTCGCCAATTTGCCCGAGATCACCATGCACCCATCCGAGTGCCATGGCAGTGAGGGCCTTGGCACGGTGGTACGAAGAATTGGAGCGAGCGAATACCACCGGGTCGGCGTAGGCGAGGATGTCGGACGTGATGGCCCTGAGCTCGCCAACACAGGCTGTAAGAAACCACGTACAGCGGAAATCTGAGATGTTGCGCTCTGGGGCACCAACGCCGCCAGGTCCTCCAGGCGGTTCAACGCGAGCCGAAGTACCTCATGCTCACAACGCGCTCGCAGACGGTAGATGTTGAACTCTTGTACCTCCAGCCATCGGAACATCGCGCGGTGTCACGCATCAGGAAGCGGGCCAATCAAAGACTACGTGACGCGTACACGTCGGGTGGGCCCAAGACAGCCTTCGCCAGGCCGAAGGAACGCAGGGCGGATCACACTGGCAACGCCATCGGCGGCACCGGCTTACGGCCTTCGGCGCCGAACAAACTTCGGCCTTCGACTACCCTCGCACCGGCATGGCAGACGTCACTCCTGCGAATCTGGCCCCCGACGATCTCGTTCTCAAGTTCGACCCGCGCACGATCGAGCATCTCGGGTCGAACATGTACTCACGCCTCCCGAACGCGGTCGCCGAACTCGTAGCGAACGCCTACGACGCCGACGCAACAGAGATCTCCGTTCGCGTCATCGGCAACGGAGAGTCGCAACGCATCGCGGTTGAAGACAATGGGCATGGCATGTCAAGGTTTGATGTCCGTGACAAGTATCTGCGAATCGGCCGGAACCGGCGCGGGACATTGGCGACGGCCACGTCCGAGGGCGGAAAGCGAACGGTCTCTGGCAAGAAGGGATTGGGCAAGCTGGCGCTCTTCGGCATCGGCCACGAGATTCAAGTCTCGACGACCCGTGAAGCCCAACCAGAATGCCTGATCGTGACGATGAACTGGGAAGCCCTGATCGGCACCGAGGACGGAGATTACGAGCCAGCCTCACGGTCTGAGCCCGCTGAGCTGTCCACGCATGGCACGTCGGTGACGGTGTCGCGATTGACTCGCTCTAGTGATATTTCGCCCGCAGAGCTTGCCGAAAGCCTCTCTCGGCTGTTCCAGTACAGCGACAGCGAGGTCGACCTCAAGGTAATCGGCCGCGACGGCTCGGAGATCCCGGTCAACCGGGAGCTCAGGGTTTCGAGTGTCGCGAGCGAGTTCAAGTGGGACATCCCTTCCGACCTGCCGGAGAGCTCGAAGGACCTATCGAGCACCGGCGTCCTCGGCATCTTGATCGCTGCTGAGAAGCCACTTCCCACGCAGATGCGTGGTGTGGCCGTATATGCCAACGGGCGACTCGTGAACGAGCCCGAATTCTTTGGCGCGTCGGACTCCAGCTATGCCTATGCATATCTGACCGGCTACATAGCCATCGACGGACTGGACGCCATCAAACCAGACGTCGTTGCCACAGACCGCCGAGCCGTCAACTGGGACCAACCCGATGCGGCGAGGGTTCGTGTGCTGCTCAAGCGCATGGTGGAGGAGGTTGCGCAGCTGCGCAGACAACTTCGAGCAGCCAAGAAGATGAAACAGATCGAAGAGGAAACGGGGGTAGACCCCGACGGCTGGGCCGACACCGTTCAGGGTCCCGAGAAGGAGCCCCTGCGTGACCTCATCAAGATCATCGGGTCGGACGACACCGATATGAGCGACGAGGACCGTGGAAAAGCTGTCAAGAGCCTGAGAGAAATCGCCCCTCCGTACGCAGATCTGATCTGGCGCCACCTCCATCCCAGCATCCAGACTGCCTGCGAGACCTACTTCAAGGCTGGCGACTACTACCAAGCGCTGCTGGAGGCCTGCAAGCAGTACGTTGCGGATCTTCGACTCGCTGCAAACCTGCCTGACGAAGCAGAGGCCTCCCTCTTCGGGAAGGCGCTGGGCGACGGTTCCGGGCGCCTGAACTTCACATCCCCTTTCCGCTCCGGCACACCATCCATCTCTGGGGCCTCCGCCACGAATCTCAGAGAACGGACAGCGCGAGCTGTCGAAGGCCATCTGGACAGCGTTTCGGAATCCGCTCTCACACGAGCCGATGGAGACAATCAAGTCCCTCGGCGTGATTAGCCACCATGACTGCCTCGACGCCCTGCAGCCTCATGTCTCACCTCCGGAGGAGGCTCGACGATGCGGTGCTCAGGCCGTAGGAATATTGCCTGCCCGCAACTCCGGTCGATCTACGACGCCGTGGGCTGAATCATTGACTGGTGACTAGCAATGCCAGCCGACGATGTTCGTCCGCAGCGGTACGAACGCAATTCTATTGTTGCGTTGCCTTCGGAAGACCGACACGTCCATCGAGCCGGGGTGTCGGCGCCTTCACTCACGCGTTCGGACTCTCGGCTCGACCGCCACGGAGACCAGCGTACGGCCTGGGCAGTTCAGGAACGGCCGTACGGCGGGGAGCGGCCGTCTTCACATCTCGATACCCGGTGGCTCGACTTCAAGCGTGACGTGGCTGAATGGTGCGACGCATCGGAGTGATCAGATCATCAACGAGGGCATGGCTCTCGGTGTAGGCGCTGTGGTCGAAGTAGCCCGGCTGCGGGCCGAGGTCGTCGGTGATGTTGAAGGCGGCTTGGTGTTGGGCGAGTTGTCCAGCGGCGGCGTCCCATTGTCGTGCGGCCGGGCCGGGTGCGGGTCGATCACCGAGGACGTTCACGATCGCGTCGGGTCGCTCGACTCGCATGATTCGGGTTCGGACTCGCAGGTCGCGGTCCACTCGCTCGTCGATCGCCGCGATCTTCGCTTCGAACTCGGGACGTCGGCGCAGGTTCTCGTTGGCTTGTGCTGCGTTTTGTCGCAGGCGGTCGAGCAGGTCGGTCGCGGCGTCCGAATCGTTGAGGGCTTGTTGCACGGTGCGGGGTATGCGTTCGATGTCGCGTCTTGCGGTGGCGATCTCGGTTTCGTGCTTGCGGCGGTGGAGCGGGCGGTCGTAGCGCTCCAGGATGTCTTCGGCGCGCCGGTACGCGGCGCCTCTTTCGGCTATCGCGTTCTCGGCGGCGGCGTGGGCCCGTTCCGCTTGTTGCCATTCACCAGGCAGCCGGTCGAGGGTGTGCTCGGCGTCTTCGATGGTGGAGGTGATGGCGAACCGCGACTCGAGCAGTTCTCGTAGTTGCCCTCCGTCGAGGAGGCCGGGTCGATGAGGGCTCTCCTCGCGGAGTTCGGCCCGCCGGGCGTGGGCGGGTAGGTCGATCCAGTCGGTGGCGATGGATTGGGTGAAGACATCGGCCGCGGTCTGTTCGCCGGTCGTGACCATGAACGCCTCGTTCATTCCGGTGCCGCGGGTCATGGCGACGTAGAGGTTGCGGACGTCGGTGGGCTTGTCGAAGAAGCCGGCGCCGGCTTCGACGTTGCGGCCTTGGGCGCCGATGACGGTCCGCGCGTAGGCGAGTTCGACGTGCTCGGCCACATAGGTGTCGGGGAGACGAATGGTGCCGTGTCTTGCCGGTGGCGGTGAGGGAGCCGTCGGCTTGGATGTGGTCGACGGTCCATACGGATCGGTTGCGGACCATCTCGCCGCGATCGGTCCTGAGCCGTCGCTCGTTCTGGCGGGTGACGATGTCGTCGCCGACGTGAACCTCGTAGGCGCCGATGGTGAGATGCCGGCTCGTCGGGTCGATCTCGCCGGCTTTGATCCGGGTTCGTTGGCAGCGTTGGTTGAGGCGTTCGGTTGCTTCGTTGGTCGGCGACATCAACAGGCTCTTGTCGCCGGCCTGTCGGCGTTCCCACCACGCGGCCACGCTGTCTCGTTCCATCTGATCACGGGTGCCGCCGTGGATCCGGCCGTGTTCTTCGTAGACCTCGACGACGGTGACGTCACCTCGGCGTAGTCGCAGGCTGGCCTCGCGCTCCCAGTCGTTGTCGAAGCGGTGGACACGGTCGAGTTCGATCGCGCCGAATGTGTCGACGAGCAGTCCGAACATGCCGCCGCGGCCGACGGCGGAGAACTGCAGCGGGTCGCCGACCAACGCGATCCGCCAGCCTTTCAGGTCGGCCAGATCGGCGAGTTCGGCGAGTTTGGTGGTCGGCATCATGCCGGCCTCGTCGACGATCACCGTGGCGCCGACCGGGAGGTCGTAGCGGTGGTCGGGTGGACGGTTGAGACGGTGTTCGATCAGCAGCTTGTCGAGCGTGTCGGCCACCAGCCCGGTCTCGTCGGACAGCACCTCGGCCGCCGTCGCCGACGGGGCGACGCCGAACACGGCTCGCCCATCAGCGCGCAACTGGGCGACGGCCGGAGCGAGGGCGGTGGTCTTGCCGGTGCCGGCCGGGCCGACGACGAACACGATGTCGGCCGTGCCGGCGACAGCGGCCGCGGCTTCGGCTTGGGCGGCGTTGAGGTCCAGTCCGCTGCGAGTCACGGCCTGCGGTTCGTCGACGCCGTCGTAGGCCAGACGACCGTCGACCCAGTCGATCAGCGCCGCCTCCTGGTCGAGGATCGCCTGGGTCGTGAGCGCACGGTCGACGACCGATTCGCTGACTGGGCGACCGTCCTTGCGCAACAACGCATCGGCCTCGATCGGCTTGGAGATGTCGACGCAGTAGTTGGCGACGACGTGATCGGTGAGCTTGTTCGAACCACTCGACGAGCCGAGGCGTCGGCATGACCGTGTCCGTCGGTACCACCGCTGCCAGTTCGCGCAACAGCTCGCTGGGCCGCCAGCTGGACTGCTTCTCGGAGATGTTCGCCATCGCCAGGTCGATCATCGACTGTGTGGTTGCTCGATCGGGTGCGCCTCGCCCGGCGACCTGATCGATGGCGTGCTCGATGACGTCGGCGGGTTCGAGTCCGAGCGCTCGAGTCTGCGCGGCCCATCCCTCGTGCAGGCTTTCGGCGTCGACGGCGTGTGCCTTCGCGGGGCGGCTGTCCGTGACTGCTTCGCGCTCCAACTGCCACCGCTCACGTGGCGTCGGTTCGCGGCCCATCGTGTCGACGAACCGGTCGAGCTTCTCGTCGATCCGACGAGTCACCGTTGCGGTACGGGTCGAGAACTCGGCCAGCAGAGTCTCGGGGACGTCGGCGATCTCGGCGATCCCGTGCTCGGGCTCGTTCCAGCGGACACCGAGCCGTGCCGTCAGCTCCGCCCGCAGCGACGACGTGATACAGCGCCGACAGGGTTTGCTGGTCGCGTTTGATCAGACGGGCATCGAGGGCCAACCAACGGCCGTCGGGCGACCTCACTCGATTCGGGATCACCAGGTGCGTGTGCAGTTGCGGGTCGAGCGCTCGGCTGGTGTGCTGGCGGAAGGCGGCGGCCACGATCCCTTCGGCGTCGACGACGGCGACCTCGCCGCCGATCCGGTAGCGGGTGTGGGCGTGCGCCTCGATCCACCCGGCCAGTTCGCGTATCGCGGTGTCGTGTGCATCGAGGACGGCGCGCCGGACGTCGGCGTCACCGAGAGCCATCAGTAGCGACACGGACTTCGGTGCCGAGGCGGTCACGTCGAAGCCGCGCACCGACTTGTCGTCGTAGCGGCGACCGAGATCACGATCCGGCCGTTGCGGATCCATGCCGGCCATCACCGCCAGGAACGCGTCGTCGTCGACCTCACCGGAGAGACCGAGCAGCCGGGCACCGTCGCCGTGCCAGATGCCTCTCGGCTCACCGGAGTCGAGGTAGTAGTTCGGCAACCGTTCGACGTAGTACGCGCCGGCGTCGGCGCCTTTCAGGGTGGTGACGCGCACGGTCATCACACACCGCCCGATCGCGTGCGTGTGCACTCGTCTGTCATTGCAATGTCGTGAGGTCGGGAGAGGTGGAGTTGGATCATGGCGATCACGCGGAGAACGGCAGGGTGTCTTGGTCGGGTGGCCGGGTAGCGCGTCGGGTAGCGGGCTTTCGCGTTGGCACTGACGTCACGGACGCGATCGGTGACGCGACTGGGGTGTCGTCGGGAACGATGGGCCAGGTGATCGGTGCGCCGATCCGTTGCTCGAGGTGGCCGCGTGGGATACGGATCTGCTTGCCGAATCGGTCGGCGCACAATCCCTCGGCACCGTTGGTGGCCAGATAGCGGCGAGCCTGTCGGTACGCGGAGGTGCGCCCGATGCGCAGGACGTCGGCCGCTTCCTCGACCGTGAGGAAGTCGGGCGGGCTCGTCCGGTGATGTTCAGGCTTGTTCGTCATCGCTCTCACCAAATACACCGGTGCCGAACGCCGATTTCGTGACGCTCCTCAACGCAGGCGATGCCCAGGATGGCCGCTCCTCGGCGGTGAGCGAAGTCGGCGGGCTCGTCCGGTGACCTTCGGTTGTTCGTCATAAAAGTCCTTCTTTATCCGTACATGCCTCGCGAACGCCGATTTCGTGACGCCCCTCAACTACCAACGGACAGCTCGACGCCAAATGGGCGAAAGAAATCGCGGAATTCTTCCGACTGATACAGAGGACGTACTTGCCAAGGCGCAGCACCAAACCCCAGAAATTCGGCTCTTGCGCCCGGGCGTACACTCCCCACATGGCGCCGGCTGCAACGCCCGCTGCCACCTTGTTGCGCCGCGACACCGTCGGCGACCGGGTGGCTGAGATTCGCCACTCGTGCCCAGCCCGCAAGGCGCACCAACTGACACCAACCGTCACCAACCACCGGAGGGCGACACCATGAGAGGCCACGTCGCCCAGAAGGGCAACCGCTACTACGCCGTCGTCTACGAAGGCTTCGATGCCGTCGACCGGCAAGGACAAGTACCGCTGGCACGCAGCCGGCGACACACGCAAGGCCGCCGAGAAGTTGCTCGCCGAGCTCGTCAAGCGGATGCACGACGGCGACTACCGCGCGCCCGAGCGGATCACGCTCGGCGACTACCTGCTCGAGCGGTGGCTGCCGACCAAGAAGGCGCAGCTGCGACCGTCGACGTTCAGCTCCTACAAGAACAACATCGAGATCCACGTGCTCCCTCGCATCGGCTCGATCCCGCTGCAGAAGCTGCAGCCCGAGGACCTCGACACGTTCTACGCGCAGCTGCTGCGCGACGGCAAGCGCAACGGTGCCGGCGGCGGGCTCGCACCGAAGACGGTGCGGATCATCCACGGCATCATCCGCAAGGCGCTCGCCGACGCGCAGCGCAAGGGCACCGTCACCCGCAACGTCGCCGACCTCGCCGACCCGCCCAAGGTCCGCCTCGGCGGATCGCGGGAGATGACGGTGTGGTCGGCCGACGAGCTGCGCGACTTCCTCGCCAGCATCGAAGACAGCGAGTGGTACGTGCCGATCTTCCTCGCCGCCAACACCGGCATGCGACGCGGCGAGGTGCTCGGCCTCACGTGGCGCAACGTCGACCTCGACGCCGGCCGGCTGACGGTGAGCCAGCAGATCCTGTCGGTCGAGTACGAGGCGAGGGTCGCCGACGTGAAGACCACGAACAGCCGCCGCACCATCGACCTCGACCCGCGAACCGTCGCCGTGCTGAAGGCGTGGCGGCGTCACCAGCTCGAGCAGAAGATGAGCACCGGCCGGCGAAGCGACGACGAGTTCGTGTTCACCCGCGCCGACGGCGGTCCGATCCACCCCGACTTCTTCTCGCAGTCATGGGAGCGCCTGATGCGCGACGAGCGAGTTCCGACGCATCCGCCTCCACGACCTCCGCCACACCCACGCCACGATCCTGCTGAAGGCCGGCGTCCCGGTGAAGGTCGTCAGCGAACGCCTCGGCCACTCCAGCCCGGCGTTCACGATGACCGTGTACCAACACGTCCTGCCCGGCATGCAGGCCGACGCGGCCGCGGCGTTCAGCGCGGCAGTCTTCGGTCTCACTTGATCAGCGACTAACGATGCGCCACAGAACATCGTGATGTGACTCCAACCCTCCAAAGGACGCTCCGGAGCCACCGACGTACGGCCGCGCTCCCTCACACCAGCCGAGCGGGCTGGCCGAAGAACGCCCGGTGCGTGATATCGTGTGTCACTACGGCCAACGGTCAGGGCGGCCGAGACATCCAGACGGCTGCTGATTCAGCCAGCCCAGGAACGTCTCAACGAGGCCGGGGGCGAATTGTGACCTGTGCCCTCGGTGTGCGCAGATGTTCGGCTCCCCTCGCCGCGGAGAGCGGCCGGCATGAGGGGGGCGTCTTCCCCAAAGTACGAGAACTCGGTTGCGACGAGGACACGATTGGTCTGTGTGTCGTTCGTGACATTGTCGGGATTGATCTCGCCACCAGGACGGCTGTGGTGCGAATCGAGCTGTCGCCATTGGCCGTTTTCGTCGCGGCTGTAAATGTTGTCGCCGTACGCTTGCATCGTGCTCCCCGTCAGGTCGGGGCGCTTCTCAAGGAATCGAGGATCAGCCCAGTAGTCATCAAAAGTCATGGTTTCGCTGACGTGCATCGCAAAGATGAGTTGGCCCGTTCGTTGGTAGACGGCTGATCCGGTACCGACGACCCAGTCGCCCGTCTTGCTACCCTTCGAATGACGGGTTTGCAGGTGGCGAGGGTGCAGATCCCATGGAACGGGTTGGGGGCGAAGCCGTAGTCGCGACGACGACGTAGGAATACAGCTTCACCAGCAGCTAGCAATTGTGGCGCGCGATGTTTCTGGGTGCGATCGGGATGCCGCTGGCGTCGGTGACGTTGTTGATCGCCCCGTCGATGGCCCCGAGGATCGAGTCGTCGTTCCAGGAGACGATGGCGTTCGCGTAGTCCTGGAAGTCCCTGGGGGATGGGACATCCCTCCGAGCCCGGGATCCACACGCCCACTATTCGCTTGTCGAGACGCTTGGCGAGTTCGATCTCCTTGTCGACCCAATCGCTGTCTTGGGTCGCTGGAGAGATCAGGACGACGATCGCCTCGCACCACTCGACCTTGGGCCGGATGTGAGTCGACATGATGTAGTCGGGGTTGTTCGTGTTGTTTGGGCTCGAGCTGTCGATCGCCGACACATCGACCTCGCGTCCGCTTCGATTCAGGAACTGCCTGAGCTTGTCTACGTGCTCGTCGTCCTCGTGGACGTGGGGAACGAAGATTCGTCGCGGGGCCATGTCATCTCCTGTGGGGCAAGGTCAGTACGTGCCCGTAGGATACGCCCGGGGTGTGACAGGCGATTCGTCGTTGGAGAGGACGGACATGCTTCCGCCGATTCTTGAGATCTACGTGGTTTGGCACCCTGGCGATGCGGCTGGGAACCAAATCGCTGGTTTGCTGCTCGAGCATTTTCGTGGAACTGCCTACTCGGGCTTGATCGGTGGTGCAATCGACGTATACATCCGGTCCGTCGACCAGCTGCGAACCATGGCAGACCCCCCCGGCGCGATCCCTGCGCTCGATCCTCCGCCGTATGGGCTCGCCGTCCCAGCCTTTACGGCGATTGGTGGTGGTCGCTGGCTCCGAACTCGCCTCAGCGGTCGAGGAACCCGGCGCGTGGCGGGACTACCTCCAGCAACTAGCGCGGTGCTGCATCGAGCCCAAGCTCGATCGGCCTGTTTCCGGTGAAGGTGTCGGAACTAGCGCTCGATGGCACACACCTGGGTGAGCTCGTCGGGACTCGCCAGCAGATCGCGGCCGACAAGTGGGGCGAGACGGACTTCGATGAGGCACTATGTCGAGACCTCGGGCAGGGGATCGCGCAGATGATCGACCCGGCGCACCAACGCCTGTCGGTCTTCATCAGCCATACAAACCGCCTCTCGGTGACGGAGACGGGCGACGTCATCAGTCTCGTCAATCTCGTGCGCAGCGTGATCGCGGAAACCCGCCTCAGCGAGTTCTTCGACGCATCGGATCTTCAGCCTGGAGAGGACTGGGCCCCAGCGCTGATTGCCGCAGCGGCGACCGGCGCACTACTTGCGGTTCGGACTGATCTGTACAGCAGTCGAACGTGGTGTCAACGGGAGGTAGTCACGGCGAAACGGCACGGGATGCCAGTCGTTGTTCTTGATGCGCTGAGCTACGGCGAGGAGCGAGGGTCATTTCTGATGGACCACGTACCGCGGAGTGCCGGCCGAAAGGGATCAGGTGGCTTTGACGAGGTCGTGATCCGCCGAGCACTGAACCAGCTTGTCGACGAATGTCTGAAGCGAGCGCTGTGGACGGCACAGCGTCAGTTCGCGAAGGACGCCCTCACCCTGGACATCGACTGGTGGGCAGATCACGCCCCCGAACCGGCGACGTTCGCCGACTGGCTTGAGAACAAGGTCGACCGGGCTTCCAAACGAACGGAGCCGATCATCGTTCTGCACCCTGATCCTCCGCTCGGCGATGACGAGCGAGATGTTCTGAGGCAGATCGGGCGGCTCTCTGGCCTCGAAGGCCCATTCGAGTTTCTGACGCCTCGAGGTCTGGCGGTTCGAGGTGGTTGATCAAGAACTACGTGATGTGCGGGCAGGTCTGAACGTCGGAATCTCGGTTTCACGAAGCGAGGATCTGGGGCGGTTTGGACTTACGGAGACCCATGTGCACATGGCGCTTGGCGAGATCGCACGAGCAGTGTTGATTGCCGACGGGCGACTGACCTACGGGGGTCACCTTCGGGAAGGAGGGTATACGACCTTTCTTGTTCAGGAAATCGAGCGGTTCGGTCGCCGCAATCGGCCTTTCACTGGATTCGTCCCGTACTCCGAGCATCGCCGGATGTCCGTCGCCGATATCGATGCACGAGTCGACGACATCAGTGTGCTTGGTACCTATGTGTTCCTCGACGAGCACGGGGCAACAATCGATCCCCGTGCGGATCGGCCACCTGAGCCGGGGACCGTTGATGAGGAGACGGAACGGACGTGTCTATCGGCGGCCCGGGTGGTGATGTCCAGAGTCATCGACGGCAGGGTCGCACTTGGGGGAAGCCGGGATAGCCATCTCGGACGTATACCTGGCGTTATCGAGGAATCGATCCTGGCCATTCGAAACAGCAAGCCGATGTTCATCGCCGGGGGCTATGGAGGAGCTGCCGCTGATATGGCTGTCGCCCTCGGTATAGACAGTGTCAACTGGCTGGGCGTCGATGTGTCTGCCAACGAGTATCTCGACGAACTTCGCGCCGCCGCAGCCGAGAGCGCATGGGCCGTCGAGACCAACGGGCTCACTCACGAAGAGAACCAGCGCCTCGCAATCACTTACCGAGCCAGCGAGGTCGCCTCGCTGATCGTCACTGGTCTGAGTCGACTCACTGGGGCGCAATGAGGGGGATCATCCCGAGGCCGGACGTGGCGCGGACCTCACCCTCGACCAGTACCAACAGCTCGCCGCGCGCACCGACCTCGATCCGGACTCCGACGACCCGATGATTCCCTTGCTCGGTCTGACTGGCGAGATCGGCACGTTGGCCGCTGAATACAAGAAGCGAGTGCGGCCGGGCGGGGCGTCGTACGTCGGTTTCGAGCACGTGGTTCCGATCGAACTCGGCGACATTCTCTGGTACCTGGCGACTCTCGCCCGTCGAGCCCACCTCACCCTCAGCGAGGTCGCCCATCTCAACCTCTCCAAGACCCGCGACCGATACGTCACGACCGATGGCACGCTTGCCTACTCGTTCGACGACGGGTTCCCAGATGATCAACGACTTCCGCGTCGCTTCGTGGCCACCTTCACAACCCACGAAGAGGACGGCATCAGCAGATGCCGCTTGCGGATCGACGACGAGGTCTTCGGAGCGCTGATAGACGACAACGCACGCCACCAAGACGACTACCAGTACCACGACATCTTTCACATCGCGCACGCCGCCGTACTCGGTTGGTCGCCGGTTCTTCGATCACTGATCAAGGCAAAGCGCGGCATGGACAAGGACACCGACCGCATTGAGGATGGCGCGCGAGCGATCGCCACGGAAGAGGCAGTCACGGCGATGATCTTCGAGCTCGCCTCTGTGTGGAACTACTTCGACGAGACCGAACGAGTCGACGACGGCATCCTTCGAGCGGCCAAGGCCGTCACCGCTCGCCTCGAGGTCGGAGTACAGCCGGCCTCAGAGTGGGAACAAGCGATCCTGACGGGCTACGCGGCGTGGCGACACCTGCGGGACAACGGCGGGGGCCGAGTGAGCGTGGACCTCGATCGTCGCACTGTCCAGGTCATCAGCGACTAAGAGATTCTCCGCAATTGCACGTTGAGCCCCCATCGCCCAGGAAACCTGGGAGCCAACAACGGCCCGGCGGCGCGAAACTTCTGCTTGATCCTTGACCGGCCGGAGATGCCGGCTATTTCCGGATGCCGCACTCTCGCATACTTGTCCACCTCGCAAAAGAGATTCTGCGCGTCGATCAGGTGCAGTCGACGTCCGAACAGACCCGGAAACGAAATATTCAGCCGATCGAAGTGCAGCTCCTGATTGTCGACCACGTATCGGATAACGTCCGCCTCGATCCCGGTAGCCGCCTCGCCGAAGCACTTCCGGATTCCGTCCTTCGCCCCCGGCCCTGCGACGACAAAGTCGTCTTCGTCGAACGTCAGCACATCGGAATAGTTCAGGTCGATCGCGTACTGGAACGCCAGAAATGGGCCGAGACCCGGGTAGGACACGAGGCACTCGAAGACCGATCGCAATGAGGGGGCCTGTACCAGCTTCTCAACCAGCCCATCATCCATCATCGCCTCAACGAGCCGAAGGTGGTTTGCGTGTTTGCGATCTTCTCCTAGCCGGGGCGGCGGCATCAGATACGCGGCTGAGTAGATCGGACCGCGTTCGGCTGCCTCGTCGAGAGCTTGTCGGTACGCACTGAAGTCATATGTGGACCACTGGATTGGGCCGACTCGAGACTTCAATGTGCTGCCAGGTGTCTTGTCGGTTGAAGATCTTGAACAACAGGGTGCGAAAGATGACATCAGCCGGCTCGCTCGGTGCCCCGCGCTGCACCGATGAAATCAAGAACTGAGAAATGCGATCTGATGCTCGGAACACGTTCGTGAATCGGTGGTCTCGTAAGATCGCGTCTTGGTCAGACGGCGACGGTTCGCGCCGCAGGCGAGCGAGATAGATCGCTTGTCGCACAGAAGCGAATCGCCAGTACGTATTGAATACGGCGCTCGGGTAGAGGCTCCGACCCTGGATCCTTATCGGCAAACGGGGCGTGCGCTCTGGCACGCTTTCGGTGGGTGTTCCGTCGAACAGCGCCAACGTGGCTGGACTTTGCGTGCCGTGCCAATCGGTCAATACCACAGCAGCAATGTACGCCACGCTCCATCGTCGTCATGTCATAGCTGAGGAGACCTCTCAGTTCGATCGCCGAACTCTCCACGACCATCGCCGAACACGCCTCGCAACAGCAAGGACGAAGATCGCGAAACCCTTCGCGAAATCGCGTCTCGCGCCCCGCGTTCCGCGAAGTCCATTAGAAAAACCATTAGAAGTCGACGCCGTGAACGACGAAGCCCAGGTCCGGCATAGGGCCTGACCTGGGCTTTCTTGGTGGCGGGGGCAGGATTTGAACCTGCGACCTTCGGGTTATGAGCCCGACGAGCTACCGAGCTGCTCCACCCCGCGTCGGAGTAGAACATGTACGGTAGCGAACAGCCATTTCGATCACAACCCCAAGAAGCGTGGAGACACCGATGGGTCTGTTCAGCAAGAAGCCGAAGTCGATCATCGTGCAGAAGCCGGCTACCGGGGCCTCGTCTGACGTCGACCCGATGGACGGGTTGGAGGATCTCCTACCCAAGGTCGACGACCTGCCCAAGCTTGCGCCACCGGCCAGGCTCGATCCTCCGCCGAAGCCGATGAAGCCCCCGAAGCCGACCAACAAGAACAAGAAGGCGACCGTCGATGTCGTCGATTTCCTGGCGCTGCGTGCTGAACTCATCGACATGCGCGCCCGGCTCGACGAGAGCGAGCAGGCCCGGGCGATCGTCGAGGCTCGACTGAGCTCGCTCGACGCCACGGCGGCAGCGTTCGGAACCGAGCGCAACGACATCAGCGAAGTGGCCGACATGGTGCTGCAGCTCCAACAGCAGATCGCCGAACTGCCCGCTGCAGGGGGCGGCGGTGGTAATGCGACGGTCAACACCGGCGCTCATGACGAGCTGTCGGCCAAGGTCGACGCCCTGCAGAACCGGCTCTTCGGTCTGCAGGATCACGCACCGAAGATCGCCGAGTTCGAGGCCCAGCTCGCTCAGCTCACCAGCGAGTTGGAGATTGCAACCGCGGCGGCAGCCGAGGCCGCCGCGCTGCCCCCGCCCCCGCCGAGCGCAAGCGGCCCGGACCCCGAGACCCTCGAGCGGATCGCCGCAGTGCAACAACGCATCAATGAACTCGACCAGATCCGCCATCGCCTCGGCGAGATCGACCACCTCAAGCTACGTGTCGGCGAGCTCGATGAGCTCCAAGAGCGTGTGACGGGCGTCGAGAGCCTCCACGAACGCGTCGGCGAACTCGACGACGTGGCGATCCGCCTCGCCTTGATCGACGGCATGGCCACGCAACTTCAACAGCTCAACGCCCGGGTGGCCGCCCAGGCCGAGCTGGGTGGACAGGTGTCTGCGTTGCGCGACCGCATGACCCAGCTGACCGACCAGCCCCGTGGCGCCGACGATGACATCCGGCTGCAGCTTCAAGAGATCGGTGAACGCCTGCGCGCCGGTGAGGTCGTGCAGACCGAGGTCGAGCTACTCGCCGCCCGGGTCGCCATCAGCGAAACCGAAGCCCGTGCCGTGCGCGAGCACATGTCCATGCTCGACCAGCGGGTCACCAACGTCGGAACCGAGCTCGCCAATCAGCTCAGCGAGCTGGGCGCGACATCGACGGGCTCGCACAGCGGACGCCCGAGGGCGCCGAGGGTGGTGTCAGCGAGGAGGTCGTCGACGAGTTGCGCGACAGTCAGGTCAAGCTGGCCAACGAGCAGGCCCGCTACGAGATCGCGTTCCGCCAAGACCTGGCCGCGCTGGCCGAGCAACTGCGCCGCGCCCGCGACGACGAGTGAGGCTCGCCGCCACTACCCCTGATTGAGGGCGTCGAACGCCTGCTGCACAAGGTCACGAGCCTGGTCTACCTTGGCCTGGTAACCGGCCAGATCGTGTGCCTCGAGCGCCTTGTCGGCCTCGGCGAACAACTTGTCGGCCTCATCGAGCAGATCGGCCGGCGTCTGGTCGGTCGTGGGTGCGGGAGTCACTGTGCCATTGTCGACAGGGGCGTTGCCCACCACGTCGCCGATATCAATGTTGGAGCCGACGAACAGCTTGGCCAGTGCAGTGCCCAACGAACTGCCAAAGGCGGCGTGGTTGTTCTGCGAGACGAGTACGAGCTCGACGGTGGGCTGCGAGTCGATGACGTTGGCGACCGCCGGCTGCACGTAGACGGGTCGTATCCACAACAATCCTCCGGCGAGGGGCACCATCTGCAGATCGCCGAACACCACATCGGTGCCCTCGATGTTGAGCAGGCTGATCTGCTGCGAAACGCTCGACTCACTGTTCATCGTGTTGGACACGGTGAACGGTCCGTCCTCTGCCGAGGTGACCTCGTAGGCCACGAGCGAGCCGTAGTCCTGCGGGTCGCTGCTGGCAGTCATGAACGCCTGCAGGTTGCGTTTGCTGTCGTCGGTGGAGAAGGGAACGAAGGGTCGCAAGAGCTTGAACGATGCCTGTGACTCACCGGGTGAGCGCAACATCGAGTAATACGGCACAAATCGTTCGGTGCCCGACTCGGTCGCCAGGTCGGCCTGCGCCGCCGACTCGTCGGCGATGCTGTTGGTGGTCACGGCCGACACGCCTGGTTTGGGACGGCCGATCGGTGCCTGGGCCACCGACCATGCCCCGGTTCGGCCGAAGAAGGCTTCGGGGCTCAGCCGATACTTTGAGTACGCCGCGGTCTGCACTCGGAACAGCTCCTCCGGGTAGCGAAGATGGGCATCCAGTCCCTTCGGCATCTGCTCGCTGGGTCTTGAACAGGCCTGGGAAGGCGGACGACCAGACCTTGGCGATCGGGTCATTGCTGTCGATGATGTAGAAGTCAACAGTCCCGTTGTAGGCGTCGACGACGACCTTCACGCTGTTGCGGACGTAGTTGAACGGGTGATCCAGTCCGCTGCCGGGGTTCAGCTGACCGCGATCGCCGCTCTCGCCATAAGGGTAGCGATCCGATGTGGTGTAGGCGTCGATCACCCAAAACACTCGCCCGTCGATCGCAACGGGATACGGGTCGTTGTCGAACGACAGGAACGGGGCCAGCTTCTTGGCTCGCTCCTCCACTCCGCGAATCGACATCAGTCGGGAGTTGTTGTCGATCGCCCGGGAGCCGATCATGTTGTAGTCGAGGTAGCTGAGCGCGAACGCCATGCGCTTGAAGAGGGAGTTGAGCTTGATCCCACCCACGCCGGTGTACGCACCCGGCTCGGGGTAGTTCGGGCAGATCTCTTCCTTCACACCGGAATCGACGATCGCGTAACCGGAGATCCGGTCGCTGAAGTACAGCTCGGGCCGGTCGAGAGGGACCTCGCTATAGACCGGACGGCGATCCTTGATCTGCCCGGCCGGGGCGCTGACGATACCGCAGCCGTGGGTGTTGATCAGGTGCTGACCCTGCCACGACTTGTTTGCGATTGTCGACAGATCGAGCTCGCGTGCGGCGACCATCACCTGCTGCTCGCGCCCGTCGAGCACGTACCGGTCGGGATCGAGATCATTGATCGTCAACCCGGCCTTCTGGCTCTGATCCGTGCGGAATCGGCCAACCATGGCATCGGGCTTCAACAGGCGCACGTCTTTCAGCGGCGTGACGTCGTCGCTCAGCGCCTGCGTCGTGATGTCGCTGAAGGCGACCTGCTTGACCGCGACGGCGTCGATGCCCAGTGCGTGACGGGTGGAGTCGATGTTGCGGACGATGTACGGCGCCTCTTTGTCACCCTGGTTGGGATTGACCACGAGGGCCTGGATAGCGGCCGGGTAGATGATGCCGGCGACCAGCGCGATGACGGCCCACAGCGCCGACGCCACCACCGGGATGCGCCAGGAGTTGGTACGCAGGGTCGACAGGAACAGCCCGGCGACCAGGAGGGCGATCAACATGAGCAACGTAACCGCCGGTAACTGGGCGTGGGCCGCCGAGTAGAGCAAGCCGCGCACGAACCCGCGAGTCGTTGGTGAGTTCGAAGCGCTTCAGCCAGTAGTCACCCGCCTTCAGGACCGCCAACACGGCGAGCAACACAGCCACGTGTGCCTTTGTGGCCCGGCGCACCTTGGGTCGCGGAGGCTGGATGATGATCCCACCACTCAGTATGTGGGTGGCGACGACCAGCAGGGTGATGAAGACTACGGCGGCGAACAACCAGTCGATCACGAAGGCGATGAACGGCAGGCGGAACATGTAGAAACCGACGTCGTGCCCGAACTGCGCGTCGGCGATCCCGAAACGCTGTTGGTTGCGGAACATCAACCAGTCCTGCCAATGGCTGACAGCCGGCGCGGCGAACAACATGCCGACGATGACAGCGACCGCGACGCGCAGCAGCCGCAGCCGATGGCCGAAGAACTCGTGGAACCGCTCGACCAACGGATGCGTGTTGGCCGAGAATGCCGACGGCGCCAACCGATCGGCGATCACCAGGTTGAGCACGGCGAGAGCAACGAAGGTGCCGCCGAACATGAAGAACAACAGCAGCTTCGATCGCAGCATCGTCGAGAAGACACCGGCTCGGCCGACGGAGTCGAACCACAAGTAGTCGGTGTAGAACCCGGCGAAGAAGCGACCGAACAACAAGATCCCGACGAGGACGACCGCCAAACCGATGAGGACGATCCGGCCTTTGTCGGAGAATCGACTCGACCGCATCGAGGGTGTTTTTCGAGGTGGAAGGTCGCTCGGGTTCCGCACCCTGGCGAGACTAGCGGGGTGCTAACGCAAGCATGCAGCGGCATCCCTCGTGGGCCGGCGCGCTGTCGTGCCCGGTGGGGAACGGCTGTCCAGCAGCAACTTCGCCGGCGAGAGCATTGTCTTCGGCATCGGGACACGCCGGGCCATGTGGGTCGACCATCCAGCAGACTCTGGTGCCGGGCAGCACGGCAGCCAACGCGCCGCGACCGAACGCGGCGCGGGCGATGTTGTCGAGGTGTTCGTCGATTCGCTGCGTCTTCCACTCGCGATACACACCGCGCACCATGGTCGCCAGTTCTTCGTTGTCGCCACCGGCGTCGCCGACGGCGCGCTCGAGCCGCTCGCGCAACGGGGCGATGATCGTGGCAGTCATGGCCTCGATAGCGGCCTTGGTGGCACCGGCGCGCGTGATGGCGGCGCGATGCTCTTTCGTTGAACTGCTGTCGATGCTGGCGGCCCCGGCAAGAGCGGCCTTCTCGAGTTCGGCGCCGATCGCTGCCGCATAGCGCTGCGCTTGCTCGGTCTCCCACGGCAGCATGGTGTCGAGGGTGCGCACCGGCTCGTTGCGTCGCAGCGTGTGCAACACCTCGTTCTGCTCGTCGGCGAGCACACGCTTCAACTTGCGGGCACACGCGACGATGACCGGCGTCAGCGTGGCGTCGCGCTCGACCGAACAGCGTGTCGTCGAGCTCCTCTTCGACAACCGGCGCCTCGGGTGACGCTTGGAAGACTGCAAGCTCGTCGAGGACCGCCAGTTCGCCGGCCTCGCCGGTCGCGTCGTTCTCGTCTCGCGATGCGCGTTCGACCACGGCGTCGGCGCGCGACGCCCGCAGTCGGGCGAACAGATCATCGACCGAACCCCGCTGGCCGTCGGGCATCGATTCGGCATCGATCGACTCGGCGTCGTCTTCGGCGTCGTCGCCGAACAGCGCCACGACCGGTGCTGCCTTGCGGGCATCGTCGCGATCGTCGTGGTCGTGGACCTCGTGCGCGTCTCGCATGAGCAGCACGGTGTTGTCGTCGTCGACCGTCTGCTCGACCTCGACCTCGGCCGTCTGCTCGACCTCGATCTCGACCTCGGGCTCGGCCGCTACTTCTGCATCGCTCGCGACATCCCGCTGCGCTTCGACCGGATCGATCTCCACCGGCTCGTCGGCTTGCACGTCGGCAACTGCCTCGTCGTCGGGCTCGACAACTGTGACAGCGATCGGTAGCTGCTCGAGCTCCTGTGGCGGCGCCTCGGTTTGGCGTTGGTTGGGGACCATCAACGGGACGGGACCGGTGGTCGGCGACAAGTTGACGTACTCGGATGGCTCGCCCAGCGGGGTGAGCTCGGCCATGACATCGACCGCCACCAGCCGCGACCGCTCGAACGCCTGAAGAAGACGATCGCGGCCGTGCATCAACTGCTCGATCTGCTGGCGCGCCAATTCGCGTCGACGGGCCAACTCGCTGAGCACACGCTCGCGATAGGCACGAGCTTCGTTGACCATCTCACGACCCTGTTGCTTGGCCATGACGAGCTCGGACTCGGCATCGGCCGATGCATCTTGGCGGCGTCGGGCTGCTTCGACCTCGGCCTCTTCGCGCAACCGCTGCGCTTCGTCGGTGGCTTCGCGCAGCATTCGCGAGGCGCCGTCCTCGGAGCGGATCTTGATCTGCGAGGCCGCCTCGCGCGCCGTTTGCAGAATTCGCGCAGCCTCTTCGCCGAGCATTCGGGTGACGACTTCTTCGTCGAGCGCCACGATCGAACTGGTGCCGCGCTGGGCGGTACGCAACTCGCGCTCGAGGAACTTCTCACGCTCCTGCAGTCGTGCCATCTCGGCGGCAACCATCCGGAGCAGATCGCGCACCTCTGTCTGGTCGTAGCCGCGACGTGACGTCGAGAACGCCGCCGACGCGATCGCGTCGGGTGACGACGGATCAGGACGTGAAAACGAAAGTGCCATTGAGCGAAAGCGTAGGTCGGCAGCCCTCGGAAAACGTGGCAATCGCCCCGTGACGACGTCGGCGAGGCCTACGGGGTGGAATCTGTGGTGGCCGGTGCGGCGGGCAAAGCCTGCCCACCGATCCGTTGCAGCGCCGCCAGGGCTTCGTCGATGTTGGCCACGGGAATGATCTCGACGTTGTCGCCGACCACCAAACGGGCCTTGGCGATGTCCTGCTCGCCTTGGGCAGTAGGCACCAGGAAGTACTTGGCCCCTGATTGCAGCACGGCTGACGCCTTCGACGACAACCCGCCGATGGCACCGACCTCGCCATTGATGTTGATCGTGCCGGTCACCGCGACTCGCTTGCCACCCAGCAAGTCGCCGGGCGACAGCTGGTCGATCACGGTCAACGTGAACGCCAAGCCGGCCGAGGGACCGCCGATCGATTCGGTGTCGATGTTGATCTTGACGTCGTCGGGCAGGCTGATCGTGGCGGTGTCGCTGGGGATGAACCCGATGATCACGCGTTCGGGCTCGTTCGGCGCGGCGATCAACGCGACTGTGCCGCTGCCGGGCTTACCGTCGCGCTCGAAGTCGATCGACACCGTGTCGCCCGCCTTGTGCTCGGCCAGGATCGGGGCGATGTCGTCGACAACAGACAGCGTCTTGCCATCGACCTTCAACAGCTTGTCGCCCGGATTCAGCAACTCGTCGGACGGCGCTGTCTGACCGCACTTGCGCCCGTCGTCACTGGCCTTCAGGCAGACGAGCTCGTCGATGATCACGTCGCCAGGCGTCAACTTGGCGTCGAATCCGAGCCGCTGCAGCGCCACGAACTCGGCCGTTTCCTTGGCGGTACGCATGTCGCGTTGCCCACGGGTGGTCTGTTGTTGCGGTGTCTCGGTGGCGTAGAGGTCGGCGTAACTCTTCTCGTCGACCGCCGGGTTGTTGCGTCCTACCCACCAGTCGAGGAGGCTGAGCTCCGGTGTGCGCACAGTGACGAACAGAACCTGTCCGTTGCTGTCGTAGGTCGTGGGACCATCGATCGTCAGGCGCGGCTCGACGGGTTGGGCGTCGGCAGGCACGACCGCGAACTGAACCTGTTCGGAAGGCCCTTTCTTCACGCAGGCGTTCGCCTTGTCGCGCTCGGCACAATCACGCTTGCTGGCGACGATGGTGCTGGGCAGTAGGGCAGTCACGGCCACGCCGAGGACCGCCGCGAACCCGATGACAGCCAGAGGTATGGCCCACCACAGGTTGCGACGGCCGGGCGACCGTACGCCGTTGGACGGCTCGATTACGATTGATTCTTGCGTGTCGACCAGGGAACTCACCATCGCTACTGTGTGGATCGCCGTCCTTGCCATTGTGGCACTCATTGCGGCAGGTTGGCGTAAGCCTGCCAGAGCGACGGCCAATCCGGCACGCGCCCTGCGGGTGAAACGGGCGCGGGTCGGTCTGCCGCTGGTGGAAGAAGATCCTCCGTTGACCCGCCGGGTGAACTTGTGGAGGCCACTCTGGGCGCTTGTCGCCGGTAGCACGATGGCGGTCGTAACCGGCCTGATCGCCGCCACCCTGGTCGGCTTCGGCGCGTCGTGGATCGTGATCACCCTGTCGCACATGCTCAAGAAATGACCGCTCGGTGGCGGGAAATCGCCGTCGCCGGGCACACCGGCGATGCAACCGCCGCACACGACGCTCTGGTCGACGACGACCCCGTGGCGCGAGAACTGGGACTCGGTGCGTTGCTCCGCCTCGACGTGTTGACCGACGATCAGCTGCGAACCGCGCTGGCAGACGACGCGCCGTCGGTCCGCCGCCGGGCGGCGATGATTGCCGGACATCGCCGCAGCGTGTCGCTGGTGGCTGTGCTCCGTGACCCCGACGTGACCGTCGTCGAAGCAGCGGCGTGGGCCTGCGGCGAGCGGGAGCTGGTCGACGACGACGTACTCGAAACGCTGATCGACCTGGGTGTCACCTCGGGCGATGCCCTGGTTCGCGAAGCATGCACGGCTGCCCTCGGGGCGATCGGTGATCCGCGGGGTCTGCCAACCATTCTTCATGGCTGTGCCGACAAGCCGGCCGTGCGACGGCGAGCCGTCTTGGCATTAGCGCCATTCGACGGCGACGAGGTCGACACGGCGTTGCAGTCCGCGCTCGCCGACCGCGACTGGCAGGTGCGACAGGCGGCCGAAGACGTGCTGCGCGCCAGCAACGGCTGAGGCCACACTCTCACCAAATTCTAGGATTCCGCCGACACGTTCCTTGGCCGCCGCCGTCAAGATCAATAGCGTGAACACTCGAATGAATCCACGCCTGACGATCGCTGTCCTGGGGATCTCGGTCGCCCTCATCGCCTCTGCGTGCGGCAGCGGAAGTAACGCCTCCGCCGAGGTCGCCTCGCTCGATTCGACAACGGGAACCGCGCCCGACACGACCTCTCCCGCCAACACGCAGGAGGCGCTGCTGAAGTACGCAGCGTGCATGCGCGAGAACGGCGTGAACATGGCCGACCCGACGTTCGACGCCGATGGCAACCCAACCGGCGGCGGATTCGGCCCTGGCTCCGACATCGATCCGCGCTCGGATGCCTTCCAAGCGGCCCAGACGGCCTGCGGCGACCTGCTGCAAGGCGTGCAGTTCGGTGGTCGGGGCCGCAACCCCATCGACCGCGAGCAGATCCAGAACAGCCTGAACGACTTCACCGCCTGCCTCCGCGACCAAGGACTGCAGGTCGACGACATCACCTTCGGGCCGCCGCGTGGTGCAAACGGTGCAGCCACCGCCCCTGGCGGGTCGGTCCCGGCCGGCGCCAACGGCCCGGGTCCCGGCTTCGGCGGACCGCCGCCCGGCGGTAGCGTTCCCACCGGCGCCGCGGGTGGGCCAGGCGGACCCGGTGGAGCCGGCTTCGACCCGACCGCTCAGATGATCGAGCGCCTCGGTCTCGACAAGACCGACCCCGCCGTCGTCGCCGCGCTCGCCAAGTGCGAGCCGATCATCACCGCTGCGTTCCAGCCGTCGACGACCGCGACGACAACGCCGTGAGACGGCGCGTCGTCAACGGCGCTCGGTCTCGTGGCTCTGGTCGCAGTAGCCGGCGGCGGTTATCTCATCGGTTCGCGACAGGTCGACGCGACTGCTGTGACCACTGCCCCAGTGACGCTGAGCACCGCCAAAGTGCAACAACTCGACCTGTCGACCTACGACGAGACGACCGCGACGCTGGGGTTCACCACGTCGGTCACCGTTTCCTCGCCGCTCGCCGGCACCGTCACCAGCATCGTCGCCGCCGGCGACACCGTCGACGCGGGCACAGTCGTGGCCACAATCGACGGCGCACCCGTCGTAGCCATGATCGGCGACATCCCGACGTACCGCGACCTGTCGACCTCGTCGACGAATGGCGCCGACATCCGCCAGGTCGAGATGAACCTCGTGCAACTCGGGTTCGATCCCAACCACAAGATCATCATCGACGAGAAGTTCGACTCGGCGACGAAGGCCGCTGTGACCGCATGGGAAGACAGCCTCGGCCTGACCGGCGACGGCAAGATCACCAAAGGCGAGGTCGTCTTCATTCCCGGTCGTCTGCTCGTCGACACCGTGTCGGCGGCGATCGGTAGCTCAGTCAGTGCGGGCTCGCCCTTGGTCGTCGGACGGCAGGCCGAACGCAAGTACCTGATCTCGGCTCTCGCCGGGACGACGATCGATCGACAGGCGGCCGCTGGCGGCAAGGTCACCACAGGCACGGTTCTCTACTGGAGCAACGGCCTGCCTGTCATAGCCATCGAAGGCGACCCCGCGGCGACTCCGGTGCTTTCGAGGGCGTTGTCCGACGGCGTCTCCGACGGCGCAGACGTGAAGCTGTTCGAGCAGGCGCTCAGTGCTCAGGGGTTCACCGCGGACGCGACTATGACCGTCGACGACCACTTCGACGCGGCCACAGCGAATGCAACCGGGGCCTGGCTGGCCTCGCTCGGTGTGACCGCCGACCCGGCAAGCATCGTCATGCCGCCCGGATCGTTCGTCGTCGTTCCCGCCGGTTTGTCGATCGGCACCGCACTGGTTGCCGACGGCGCCGTTCTGGAAGGCGACACCGTGGTGATGTCGTTGACTGCGCCTGCACGGCAGGTCACCACGACCGCGCCGATCGGCGACGCCACATTCGCGCTCGGCGCGACGATCGACGTAGAGTTCCCCGACGGCACCGTTCAACCCGGCACCGTCGTCGACGTCGGCAACGTCGCCACCAACACCAACGGCGCACCTGGCGACACCCCAACGGTGCCCATCACGATCGGCGTCGAGAACATCCCGGCAACCGTCGACTCGTTCGTCGAGATCCCGGTCACCCTCCGCGTCGTGTCGGCCAACGTGCCCCAGGCCATCGTCGTGCCGGTGAGCGCGCTCGTGGCGTTGAAGGAGGGCGGCTACGCCGTGGAGGTGGTGACCGGCAAGAACGCCGACGGCACGAACCAGACCAAGCTCGTCGGCGTCAAACCGGGCCTGTTCACCAATGGCTTCGTGCAGGTCGACGGCGACCTCGAGCCAGACACCGACGTGGTCGTGCCGTCATGAAAGTGCTGTCATGACTGATCTTGCACTGGAAGTGATCGACGTCGTCAAGGAGTACGCCGGCTCGCCTCCCGTGCGCGCCCTCGACTCGGTGTCGCTGGAGGTGCAGAACGGCGAACTGACGGCGATCGTCGGCCCGTCCGGTTCGGGAAAGTCGACCCTGTTGCACATCATCGGCACCCTCGACCGACCGTCCAGCGGGATCGTCCGCGTTGCCGGCATCGACACGTCGGTGATGAGCGACCGCCAGCTCTCGGGGGTGCGTTCGCACCTCATCGGCTTCGTCTTCCAGTCGTTCTTCCTGCTCGAGGGGATGACCGCGCTCGACAACGTGGCCAACGGTCTGCTGTACCGGGGTCTAGGCCTGGTCGCGCGTCGCGACGCGGCCGCCGAGGCACTCCAACGGGTCGGTCTCGGCCAACGGATGACGCATACCCCCAGTCAGATGTCGGGCGGCGAGCGCCAGCGTGTGGCCATCGCCAGGGCCATCGTCAACCGCCCGTCGATCGTCCTGGCCGACGAGCCGACCGGCAACCTCGACTCTCGGTCAGGCGGAGCCGTGCTGGATCTGCTCCGCGAGCTCCACGACGAAGGACGAACCATCCTGATCATCACCCACGACCGCGAGCTGGCGGCGTCGTTGCCGCGCCGGGTCTCGATGCACGACGGCTCCATCGAGTCGATCGAGGATGCCGCAGGCGTCACCATGGGCACCGTCCCCACGAGCGCGACCCGATGACCGCCGTCGCTGCGACGTACCGATCGCGACTGCGACCGGCCGACATCTTGCGGGTCGGCGCGCTCGGCCTGCGCACCCGGCGACTGCGCACCGGTCTCTCCACACTCGGCGTGGCCATCGGCATCGCCGCGATGGTCGGCGTGCTCGGCCTGTCGGCCTCGTCGCGCGAAGAGCTGCAGACCCGTATCCGGGCGCTCGGCACGAACCTGTTGGAGGTGCAGGCCGGCCAAGGCTTCGGACGCGGCAGCCAGACGCTGCCCTCCGACGCCGTGAAGATGGTCAGCCGGATCCGGCCCGTCACGGCGGTGAGCTCGATCGCTACGGTCTCGGCGACCGTGCGCCGCACCGACGCGATCTCAGAGGGCATCAACGGCGGCATCACCGTGTTCGCAGCAGACACCGGCCTGCTGACCACCCTCAACTTGTCGCTGGCCGATGGCAAGTGGCTCGACGCGGCAACGAGCACCTATCCGGCCGTCGTGCTCGGCTCGGTGGCCGCCCAGAAGCTGGGGATCGTCGATGTCGGCGACGAGCTACGAGTCCGAATCGGTGACGACTGGTTCGCCGTGATCGGCATCTTGAATCCAGTCGCCGCCGCCGAAGGGCTCGATCGTGGCGCCATCATCGGCATCCCCGCAGCCGAGACCTACGTCGTGGGCGACACAATCGCGCCAGAGCGGATCTACGTCCGCACGCAAGAAGGCGCCATCGACAACGTTCGCAGCGTGCTGGCACCCACCGTGAATCCAGAGACCCCTGAAGAGGTCGAAGCAACGCGACCATCCGACGCGCTTGCCGCCGAAGACGCTGCCAGCACTGCCTTCACGTCGCTGTTCCTCGGTCTCGGTGCCGTCGCTCTGCTTGTCGGGGGGATCGGCATCGCCAACGTCATGGTGATCGCCGTGATCGAGCGCCGCAGCGAGATCGGTTTGCGGCGGGCGCTCGGCGCCACCCGGGCGCACATCCGCCGACAGTTCCTGACCGAAGCGATCCTGCTGGCCGGAGCAGGTGGGGTGGTCGGTGTCGGCCTCGGCGCCGCACTGACAGCCATCTACGCATCGACGAAGCACTGGAAGGTCGTCATCCCGCCTATTGCCCTCGTTGGCGGCTTGGTCGCGGCACTGGCGATCGGCGCCATCGCCGGCTTGTATCCGGCGGCACGGGCCGCACGTCTACCCCCGACCGAAGCTTTGCGGGGGAACTGACATGTCGTCATCCACGCACCATCACCGGCATCGTGTCGTGATCCTGAGCGTCGTCTGCGTCGCCCTCGCCGGCGGGGCAGCCGCGGCGATGATCGCTCGCCGGCCACAGCCCAAGACCGCCGACGCCGCTGCGTCGATTTTCAAGACCGCAACTGTCACCCGAGGCGACCTGACCACGACCGAGAGCGTCGACGGCTCCGTTCAACTGCCGTCGACCTTGACAGTGCTCCATCGCATCGAGGGCCAGACCAGCTCTGGGACCACCTCCACTCCCACGACATCGGAGGCGACACAACCGGCCGCGCCTTCGACCAATGCCGCCTCATTGTCGTCGCCGTTAATCGTCGCTCCGTCGGCGCCTCTCGCTGACTGCTCGAGCACCACGGCGCCCACGCCGCCCACCGCGCCAACAGCCACGCCGGCGCCGCCGGCGCCGGCGGAGAGCACAACGACCATCTCGACACCCGACACGACCCCGGCCATCGCGACCACAACGACGACGGCTGTCGCTCCTTCCGAACCGCCGACCACTGTGGTCACGCCGGTCACGGAACCATGCCCGACGACCACCACCACCACGCCGGTGGCAACACCAGCCAACAGCGGCGGGGCGCGGGTGGGCGGCGCCCCAACAGGCGCTGCGCGCTCAGCGCCAAGCGGCACGAGCGCTGCGACCTCGCCTGCCCGCATCACCCAGACGGTCACGTCGATCGTCGCGGTGAAGACTGAGATCCACTCGGGCAACGTGCTCTACACGATCGACGGCGCACCGGTCGTGGCCCTCGATGGAGTTCTGCCGGCTTGGCGAACGCTGTCGACATCGTCCGCCGACGGCGCTGACATCGCCCAACTCGAAGCAAGCCTGGTGGCATTGGGCTACGACCCGGCCCAAAAGGTCGCCATCGACGATCACTTCGACTCGGCGACGCGAACGATGGTCAAGGCATGGCAGCAGGGCCTCGGAATCGAAACCACCGGCACGGTGCCGCTTGGGTCGGTGGTCTTCGTCCCAACGTCGGCAACGGTCAGCGAAGTGGCCCAGGCCGTCGGCGACACGGTGGGCAACGGCGACAAGATGCTCGTGCTGGCGACGCCGGTTCAAGAGGTGCTCATCGACGTGCCGGCCGGCGACGAAGCGCAGGTTGTGCCAGGGCTGCAGGTCAGGATCGGCAACGTACAGGGGACGGTGTCGCAATTGCGATCCGCCGATCGCGACGGCTCGGTGATCGTCGAGGCGGTGATCACGCCAGAAGCGCCGATCGACAGCGCGACCAATGGCAGCGCGGTCAAGGTCACCCTCACGCTTCAGGACGATACGGGCGTGCTGACTGCACCCGCCGAAGCTCTGGTGTCGCGACTCGACGGCACGTATGCCGTGCAGTTGCAGACTTCTGACGGCAGTACGAAGTGGCTGGCCGTCGAGTTGCTCGGCGTCAGCGGAGGCAAGGTCGCCCTGCGCGGCGACGGCCTGACCGAGGGCACGGTTGTGTTGCTGCCGGCGTGAGCACCTCGGCGTCCATCCGATTGAACCGCCACACCCCGGGTGGGCCGCCGGCACTCCGATAGGTGCTTGTCGACAGGGCCGCTTCGAGTAGCCAGAATGGACGGAACATGAGCAGCAGCGAACAGCCACCCTCGGGGCAACACCCGGCGCACGGCCAGATCGGCTACCTCCAACTCCCAGCGCTCGACGTTGCCCGCTCAGCCGACTTCTACAACGCAATCTTCGGATGGAAGGTCGATTCCACGTTCGCCGGCTTCGAAGCACCGGGCATGATCGGTCAATGGGTGACCGACCGGGCGGCGGACAGCACCTCCGGGCCCGTCGTGTGGATCTGTGTCGACCAGATCGCGCCGACACTCCAGCGTGTCGCAGCGCATGGCGGCACCGTGCACCAGACACCTCAGCTCGACAACGGCGAGCGCTGGCTCGCCGAGATCAACGACCCCGCAGGCAACCGCATCGGTGTCGTTGCAGCCGTCCAGCCTGTGCAGCCGCAGACCCTTCTCACCGTTGGCGATGTAGAAGCATCCAGCAAGTGGTACCAACACCTGCTCGGTCTCCAGAGCGACCACGGCGGTCCTCACTACGAACGGCTCCTGTCAAACGGTCTGCTGGTGCTTCAGCTCCACTCGTGGGACACCGAACACGACCACGGACGCATCGGTGACCCCAGCATCCAACCTGGCAACGGCATGTTGTTGTGGTTCGGCGAAGTCGCCGACTTCGATGCCGCTGTCGAACGCGCCGAACAACTCGACGCCACCGTCGTGCTGCCGCCCCATCGAAACCCTCCCGAGGGTCAAGGCAACGGGCCGGGTCACCGCGAGATCTGGGTCAAGGATCCCGACGGCTACACCGTCGTCATCGCCAGCCCCGACGGCGAAGCTCACGAGCCATAGCCCGGCCTGGTCGTCGCGGGATCACGAGTCGTCAGTCGCCGAGGTCGTAGCGGTACACGTTGGTGTCGCGGGACAAGAAGCCGAGCCGCAGGTACAGGCGGTTGGCCGCCTGGCGCGACGGCCGGCTGGTGAGGCTGACCGCCTTGGCCCCGTGACGTCTTGCCTCATCGAGTGCCGCCCTGTTCAGCGCCTCGCCCACACCGTGACCACGCGCCGATTCGTCGACGACCACGTCCTCGATCCACGCTTTCAACCCGGTCGCGATGCGGTAGAGCACCAGGGTCAGGCTGCCAACGATCACCCCGTCGACTCGGGCGACGAACACGGTTGCACCGCCCGACATGATCGCCGCCAGCTCCGACGCGTCGGGCGGCACGGCCGATGACAGCTGCGGCAGCAGGCGGCGCAGTGCCTCGACCACCTCTTCGGTCGGCTGGTCGACGATCTCGATGGTGGCAGTCACAGCCGCAAACCTAACGACAACCCATCGAATGGACCGAGCCGCCACGATGGGAGACGACCTTGGAGCGAGGGACCTTGGGCCCCTGTAGCGAAGGGTGGTTGTGTCGATACTCAGAGTGATAGCAGCTACGAAGGGCACGACGACATGCAGGTTCGGACGAACGGAGCACTTTCTTCCGAGCGACGGTCAATGTCGGCCGACCCACCCGTGCACACACCGAGCGTCGACATCGATCCACGACGCAACAACTTGTGGGTTGCCGTGGTGCTGGCCGTGCTGTTGTTGGCCGGAGGCGTGCTGGGATCCGCGATGACCGCGGGCTCGGTCGCACGTCGCAACTCCGAGAAGGCACGAGATGCCCTGTCGCTGTCGTCGGTCGAGGTCGCCTCGACCCTGCGGTTGGCAATTCAACGCGAAGAGGACTTGGCGACAAGCGCGACGGGATTCTTCCTCGGCAACCCGATTCCCTCGAACGACCAGTTCCTCGCCTGGGCCAACGCCATACAGGCGATGCAGCGGTATCCCGAGCTACTCGGCTGGGGCGAGGTCGTGATGGTCACCTCGCAACAGCTCCAGGCATACATGGCACTGGCCGCCGCGGATCCCGCCCAGGTCGTCGCCGCCGGAACCTTCGAGCTGATTCCGCCAGGCGAACGGCCGTTCTACTGCCTGTTCGTGGTCGGGCAGAGCCGCAATCCCGAGACCGGCGCTCCGCCAGGCTTCGACTACTGCGCCGGGGCCAACGGGGCACTGACACTCGCTTCCCGCGACTCGGGCCGGAGCGGTTATCAGTCCGTCGACACCGGAGCCGGCGAGCCGACCCTCGCTGTGCAGGTGCCGTTCTACCGCGACGGCGTCGTGCCGACGACGGTCGAGGCTCGCCGCGAGGCGTTCGCCGGGTGGGTCGGGTTGGGCTTCGATCCGAAGGTGGTGCTCGACCTGGCCCTGCGCGATCGACCCGGTACGGCAGTGTCACTTCGCTTCCACGACGCCTCGTCCGACGCCGAGTTCACCAGTGGACAAATGCCGAGCGACGCCCAGGGCGCGGCGCACGAACTGGGCAACGGATGGACGGTCGAGACCTTTGCCGGGGTGGTCGATGCCGGGATCTTCAGGGATCGGGGCGCGCTGTTGGTCTTGTTGACAGGCATCGCCACAAGTCTGGTGCTGGCGGCGCTGGTCCTGGTGCTCGGCACCAGCCGGGCGCTTGCCCTGCGGCTGGTCGGCGAGCGAACCGACGAGTTGCGCCATCAGGCGCTACACGACTCGTTGACCAAGCTGCCCAACCGTGCGCTGATCATGGATCGCATCGAACAGCTGCTCGCTCGCAATCGGCGCAACGGCACCATCGGCGCCGCCTTGTACATCGATCTCGATGACTTCAAGAACGTCAACGACACCCTCGGGCATGAAGCGGGCGACCACCTGCTGATGGCCGTCGCCGCCCGACTGACCAGCGCACTGCGCGATGCCGACACGATCGGACGGATGGGTGGCGACGAGTTCGTCGTGCTGATCGACGGTGCATCGATGACGGTCTCGCCGGAGCTCGTCGCCGAACGGCTGCTCGACGTCATGCGCCAGCCATTCGATCTCGACGAAGCTGCGATGCCGCTGTCTGTCAACACCAGCGTCGGCATCGCCATCGGTGACCGAGCGACGGGTGGCGAGCTGCTGCGCGATGCTGACGTGGCGCTGTACCAGGCGAAGGCCAAAGGGAAGAACTGTTACGAGATCTTCTATCCGGAGATGCAAACTGAGATAAGCCACCGCCTCGAGCTCGAGTTCGATCTGCGGTCGGCGATCGAGGGCAATCAGTTCCGACTCGCCTATCAGCCGATATACAACCTCGACGACCTCGCCCTGGTGGGCGTGGAAGCGCTGTTGCGTTGGAACCACCCGACGATGGGAGCGATCGAGCCTGACGAGTTCATCCCCATCCTCGAGCAAACAGGACAGATCCAAGAGGTGGGCCGCTGGGTGTTGCATCAGGCATGCGCACAGATGGCCGCCTGGCATTCCCGAGGCGACACGCTGGACATCTCGGTCAACGTCTCGGGGCGCCAACTCGACCACGACAGCATCGTCGCCCACATCAGCGAGGCATTGGCCACTAGCGGCCTCGACCCGCTCTCGTTGATCATCGAGGTGACCGAAACCGCGCTCATGCTCAACGCCGCCGAAACTGCCGTGAGGTTGAGGGCCATCAAGGAACTCGGTGTCAGGATCGCTGTCGACGATTTCGGGACCGGGTACTCATCTCTTGCGTACCTGCAGCAGTTCCCAGTCGACTGCTTGAAGATCGACCGCAGGTTCACCCACGCCATCACGACTTCACCGGAATCCAAAGCACTGATCCGCACGCTCGTTCAACTCGGCAGGGATCTCGGCCTGAAGACCCTCGCCGAGGGTGTCGAGACCACCGGCGAGATGGATCACCTCCGAATCGAGCGGGTCAACGAAGCTCAGGGCTTCCTACTCTCCAGGCCACTCGACCCCCAGACGCTCGAAGCTGAGATCCTCGCTCCTTCACGCCGTACGCCGACGCTGAGCGCCCACCACTGACGTCCCGGTCGGCCACGACGGCCTACCCGTCGATGTAGGGCTGTAAGGCGCTTGCCGTACCTCGGTAGTGTTGACGGCGATGGACCACGTTCACTGGCTGGCCCAACCCGTGTTGCACCGGCCGACCATCATCGCCGCGTTTACCGGATGGAACGACGCCGGCGACGCTGCCAGCAACAGTGTGCGTCACCTGATCGAGGCGTGGAACGCCCAGCCGCTGGCTGAGATCGATCCGGAGGAGTTCACCGATTTCGCGACCGTTCGACCCCACGTGCGCCTCAGCGCCGGTATGACTCGGTCGATCGTGTGGCCGACCGTCGGATTGTGGAGCGCGTCGACGCCGGGCGGCGACGTGATCTTGCTCCTCGGCCCCGAGCCGGCCCTGCGTTGGCGGCTGTTCAGCGAGCAGGTGATCGGGGTGGCCACCAAATTCAACGCGTCGGTGCTGCTCACGCTAGGCGCGCTGCTTGCCGACGTTCCCCACTCGCGCCCCGTCCAACTGATGGGCACCGCTACCGACCAGACGATGATCGACCGCTTCGACCTGCAGCGATCGCGCTACGAGGGTCCGACCGGAATCGTCGGTGTGCTGCACGACGCGGCCTCGCATGCCGACCTCGCCTCGGCTTCGCTGTGGGCTGCCGTGCCTGCCTACGCGTCGCAGGTGCCTTCACCCAAGGCCGCGCTGGCACTTGTCGAACGAGCCTGCGAGATGTTGGGGTGCCCGGCGTCGACCGCCCGGCTGGTGGCCGACGCAAGCGAGTACGACGCCCGGGTGTCTGCCTTCGTCGGTGACGACGATGATCTGATCGGTTATGTCTCGAGACTGGAATCGCTTGCCGACAGCGGCCAACTCGACGACGACGAGGACGAGGATGGTGACGACGATGACGATGACGAGCCGGGATCAACACGCCCGAAGCAATCGACGACACCCGCCTCAACAGCGACGAGTTGATGGCAGAGGTCGAGCGCTTCCTGCCGCGACCACGGCGACAGCTCTTCGTAGGTCCTACCTCGGTTGGCCTCGCCACATCGGCGAGCGCGGTGCCTCGAAGACGGTCGTCATGGGATGACCATCGATGGCCGCGAACGCCATCGGCCCCCACCACTCGGCGCCGGCACACGGCCATGGCAGTTCATCGCGCTTGAACCACCCGACCCCGGCGGTCTCGAGCGGATGAGCGGCGAGCTCGCCACCAGTTGCCGTGCAGTGGAACAACAGCAGGTACATCGCGAACCGGGTGAACCCCATCCGTTGCCCGTCGATGACGGCGAGCAACTGGACCGGGTCGCAGTGGATTCCCGTCTCCTCGTGCACCTCTTTGACCACCACCTCCGACGGCGAGTAGCCGACATCGGCCCATCCTGTCGGGTACAGCCAGATGCGGCTGTCGGCGCGTTGCACCAGCAGGATCTCGCCGGCCTCGTTGCCGACCACCGCGCCAATGGCAACCTTCGGGGTGACGTAGCCGGGCACACCCTCGCCGATCGACTCCATCCACTCCTGCACGAAGTGGTCGCGTTCGCGGCGCACCTCCAGCGCCTCGTCGGCCGCCGCCTTGATATCGCCGGCGACGTGCAGCACTTCTTCGAAACGCTCACGTTCGTACAAGCTCTCGGTGAAGCCGAGGCCGGTGCGGGCGATCGCTGCCAAGGATTCGCTCCAGCGCACCAGATCTCGGGTGAAGTCGTTGGGCGCGGCGTCGCTCACGACGGCGACCCTACGGCATGCAACAGCGCCCGTTCGATCTCGGCTCGGTGAAACGGGTCGGTCACGGTCGGCCTTCACCCATCCGCTCCGCGTTCGCCGGCTTGACCCCTACAATCCGACCCATGCCGCGTTCATCCTCGCTGTGGGCCGCGTCGCTGATGGCGACCGGGCTGATCACAGCGGCCGGTGGGTGCAGCTCCGATGCAGCACGTCCGACATCGACGTTCCCGACCACGACGGTACCGATCGCCAGGGTCGACGACGGGATCTTGACCATCGGGGTGTTGATCCCACAGGGCAGCGCCAACGCCGACATCGGTCAGTCCATTCGCAGTGCCGTGCGTCTCGCCAAGAAGGAGATCAACGCTGCCGGTGGCTACGGCGGCAACCCCGTGAGATTGGAGGAGAGGGACGAAGGAGTGACAGGGGTCGGTGTGGACCCGGCGATCGCCGGCCTGCTGGATTCCGAGGTCGATGCGATCGTCGGCCCGGCGTCGTCGCTCAACGCCCTGGCCGGGCTGGGCGAGATCGTCAAGGCCGGCGTGGTGGCATGCTCGCCGACGGCGTCGGCCGGCCTTCTCGACGACTTCCCCGATAAGAACCTGTTCTTCCGAACGATCCCGTCCGATTCACTCCAGGCGATCGCGATTGTCGAAGCAGTCGACCAAACGGGGGCGAGCAGAGCGACGGTCGCCTACATCGACGACGCCTACGGACAGGCCTTCGCCGATTCGGTCGGTGAAGCGCTCCGAAGGAAGGGCATCGTCCAGAACGACTCGATCCCGTATTCAGCCGACAACCAGTCGATCGGCACGGCCGCCGGCAAGGTCGCCGGCGAGTCACCCGCCACCGTGGTGGTGATCGGTGACGCGACCTCGGGTCCCGTGATGCTGGGGGCGATCGACAAGGCGGCGGGGACATCTCGGCCGCACTACGTGGTCAACGATGCCATGCGCCGGCCGACGGCTTCTGCAGAGCCGATGAGTGGTTCGTTGGCAGGCCGTGTCACCGGGATCTCACCGATCGCCTATAGCAATGAGCCTCAATTCCTCGCCGACCTCGGCGACACGCCCGAGAACCCCAGCCCATACGCTGCCAATGCGTTCAACTGCGTCAACCTCATCGCCCTTGCTGCGCTGGCGGCCGGTTCGACCCAGCCGGCGCTGATCGCCGCTCAGATCCCAGACGTGAGCGACAGTGGCTCACCGTGCATGACGTTCGCCGACTGCCACGCCGACATCGATGCCGGCAGCAACATCAACTACGACGGCCCGGCCGGTACATTGACCCTGGGTAATGATGGCGATGTTTCTTCCGCCGTGTTCGAGCTCTTCGGGTTCGACGACATCGGCCGAGACCATACGCAGGGCACGGTCCAAGCGAACTACTAGTGGTGGATCACTAGAGCGTGAGAACCAGCTCCTCGACAGGTGTCACCATGCCGGTGTAGAACGGCCCGAACTCGGCATACACAGCGGATCCCTGATCGAAACGCATCGTGTACACCACCTCTTTCAGATCGTCGGGATGCACGCCGAACAACGTTACGCCCCACTCGTAGTCGTCGAGACCGGTCGACGCAGTGATGTACTGAGCGATCCGACCGGCGAACTTGCGGCCACTTGCGCCATGCTCGTGCATCAACTCGCTGCGCGTCTCGTACGGCAGGGTGTACCAGTTGACCTCGACCTCGCGCCGCTTGCTCATCGGGTAGAAGCACCAGGCAGGCATCGCGTAGTCGACGTGGCTGGGCGGGATGGTCGGGTACAGCCGGGGTCGCTTCATCTCCTCAGGCATCTGCGCCGCGTATTCGCTGACCTCGCTGATGCTGACGTACGAATCGACGACATCGAGCCCGGCGTGTTGCACCGCTGTCTGCAGGGTGCGCAGCTCGCGAAGGTTCTTGTGCACGGCCATCACCGCTGCATCACACTTGTGGCCGAGCATGGCCACGGTCACGACCTGGCACCCGGCGGCCTCGGCCGACTTCACCGCGGCGACCAAGTCGGCTCCATCGAACATCGGGGTCGGCTTGCAGAAAAGATGCAGCACGCCGACACCGGCGGACGGCGAGACAGGTTCGCTACTCATGCGTTCAGGCTAGGGCTGCACTCGCTCGGGCGCATAGACATTGAGGCGTTGGCCGCGAACGAACCCGGCCAACGTCAGCCCGGCGCGGCGCGCCGTCTGTACCGCCAGCGCGGTTGGCGCGCTGACCGCCACCAAGGTGCCGAATCCCGCAGCCCAGGCCTTCTGCGCCAGCTCGAAACTGGCCCGACCGCTGACGAACAGGCCGAGGCCGGTCGCAGGGAGCTGACCATCGAGCAGCATGCGGCCGACGACCTTGTCGACTGCGTTGTGTCGGCCGACGTCTTCGCGGGTCGTCAACACCTCGCCGCTCGGCGAGAACGCAGCCGCGGCGTGCACCGCACCGGTGGTCGAGAACAGGCCTTGGCCGGTGAGCACCGCCGATGGGATCGCGGCCAGGACATCGAGCGGGATCGCCGGTGTCGGGCGCAGCGGTTCCAGTCGGTCGCAGAGTGCGTCGATAGCGTCATTGCCGCACAATCCGCAGCTGCTCGTCGTGGTGCCCAGCCGGGGGCTGGGCACCGGGGCGCGTCCGCCGGTTTCCACCGTCACGACGTTGAACTGGCTCTCACTGGCGGCACCATCGGCGCAGTACCGCACGCCGGTGACACGGGCTCCACCGAGAAGCCCGTCACTGAAGCAGAACCCGGCAGCTAGCTCGTAGTCGTTACCGGGTGTGCGCATCGTGGTGCTGACGATCGCACCGTCGAGTTGGATCGTCATCGGCTCCTCGACAATCAGTTCGTCGGGTTGGCGTCGCAGGGCACCGCCTTCGTACACCGTGACGAGCAGTGACTCACTGCGACGACGAGCCATGCCACAGGAAGGTACCCGACGATCAGCCGTTCGGCGGTGCACGAAGGAATATGGTCTGGCGCATGGAACCGCGGAACAACAGTCGCATCCTCGCCGCCGAGTTGGTGGGCACGATGGTGTTGATGCTCGGCGGTCCGGGGGTGGCCATCCTGCTGCCGACACTCGGCCTGCTCCCCGAAGGCGACGCGTCGACCGGTGCCGGCCTGGTCAAGCTGCTGATCGTCGCCTTGGGCTTCGGGCTCTCGCTGATGATCATGTTCTACGTGGTCGGGCCGATCTCAGGGTGTCATCTCAACCCGGCCGTCACGCTGGGCATGCTGCTGGCACGCAAGGTGGATAGGCCCCACGCGGTGTACGCCTGCATCGGTCAGGTCGTGGGTGCAGTCGGTGGTGCGGCGGTCATCTATGGAATCGCCAGCGGAAAGGACGGCTTCCGACGAGGTCAGTTCGACGCCAACCTGTGGTCCGGGAAGTACTACGGCCTCGGCTCGACGATCGTGGTCGAGGTCCTGCTGACAGCGCTGCTGGTGATGGTCTACTTGTTCACTACGACCAAGAAGTTCGCCCCAGGTATGGGAGGTCTGGTGGTCGGACTCACGTTGACAGTGGTGCATCTGATCTCGATCCCGGTCGACAACACCTCGGTCAACCCGTTACGAAGCCTCGCCACCGCCCTGTTCGCCGACAGGCACACGCAGGCGCTGCAGCAGCTCTGGGCGTTCATCGTCTTCCCGATGATCGGCGGTGTGCTCGGCGTGATCGTCTGGTTGATGCTCGACGATTCGCGGTTGGAAGACACCGAGCTCGCCGAGCTACCGGGCGCCGCCGAGCTACGCGACGTTCTTCAGAACATCTCCGGCGTCGCCAACGATTCAGGCAAGCAAGCCGAGTAGATCAGCCCGGCGTTTGGGCCCGAGTGCCGGCTCGGGCGGACGGTTGTCGCGATCCAGCCACACACTGAGCACACGCGCGCCGACGTCGGGGTCTTTGACCATCGCGTCGGGCGCGGTGAGCAGGTTGAGGCTGCGGAAGAAGGCGCGCAACACCACGACGTCGCGACGCAGCGCCGGCAGCAGACCGTCGCGGAAGACGGCGCGCATGAAGGTGCGCTGGTCGGTGGAGTCGCCGTCGGGGTCCTCGCCGGCCAGCAGCGCGGCGGCCACTCGACGGGCCTCGGCATCTTGTTCGACGCTGGCCCGATACCACGGATGGATCTCGGCGCGCAGTGCCGAGTCGTAACTCAGCAGCATGCGCTCGGGATCACCCGGATGAGCCTCGATCGCGGCGACCATCAAGTGCGCTCCCCAGAAGGCCGTCGCGCAACCCCGTCCGTAGAGCGGATTGGTGCACAGCACGGCGTCGCCGATGGGGATGAACCCGGTTGCCACCGGACGACCGTCGACCACGTGCTGCCGCCACAGGTTGACCAGGCCGGCCATGGCGTGCACCGACTCGGTGATTGGCACGCCGCGGCCATCGAGCCAAGGTGCTGTGGCGACGAGCTGACGAGCGCACGAGTCGAAGGTGGTTGGCTGCATCAGCTTCTTGCGCAGTTCCTGGTCGTCGGTCGGTGTCGCCAAGGTGACCGAGAACGTGCGGTTGTCGCCGACGAAGACGCCGTACTTGAGATAGCCGAGATCACCCCCGATCGGACCGGTGCGCGGCGGGTAGGTGGCGCCGTCGCCGAGGCGGTAGAACCGGCTGAAGTACACGATGCCGGTGTCGTCGACCTCGTCGCCGGTGGGCGCGCAGCCGATCTCGGTCAACCAATCGGGCAACGCGCTGCGGCGGCCGGCGGCGACGATCACCAGGTCGGATCGCGCCTCACCGCCATCCGCCAGCCGGACCCCGATGACCCGCGGAATCGTGGATCCGTGCTCGGCGACCAATCCGTTGACCGCGACGCCGGTTCGGAACTCGACCCGACCCTCTGCCAGCGCGGCGCGGCGCAAAACCCATTCGAACGTCGTGCGGCGACACGCCAACATGTTGAGCTCGTCATCGGAAGGTTGACGCTCGAAGTTGGTGATCGTCGCCGGCAGGTCGTCGCCGAATCGCATCTCCGTCGCACCCTCGTCGAGGAGTTGCTGGTAGATGTCGGCGTAGTCCGACTTCAACAGGCACACCAGGCGGGCCAGGAAGGCGTGGCTGTGACGGACCTGTGGGGCGCCGCGGCGATCCCACTCGAATGCCTCGTCGGCCGAGGATGGCATCGGGGTGTCGTCGCGCTCGAACACGGTCACGGTGTGGCCGCGTCGAGCCAACGCCAGCGCGCCCCCGAGACCGGCGACTCCACCTCCGACCACCGCCACATCCACCGTCCCGACCCTACCGGTCTCCGCTCCCGCCGAGTCCGATCCGAAGAGCGTGACACCCACGCCGAAGGCCCAGGCCGAAGAGCCCAAGCGCAGCGGAGGCGAGTGGGACCCGGAGAGCGTGACACCCACGCCGAAGGCCCAGGCCGAAGAGCCCAAGCGCAGCGGAGGCGAGTGGGACCCGGAGAGCGTGACACCCACGCCGAAGGCCCAGGCCGAAGAGCCGAAGCGCAGCGGAGGCGAGTGAGGCCCACTAGTAGGGTTGCCGGATTAGCACTCGACCGTCTAGAGTGCTAGCACTCTCGCACTTCGAGTGCGAATGACATCAACCCCTCATCGTGGAGGCACAAGTAATGGCGAAAATGATCGCATTTGACGAGCAGGCTCGTCGCGCGACTGGAAGCCGGCATGAACAAGCTCGCCGACGCTGTGCGCGTCACCCTGGGGCCAAAGGGCCGCAACGTCGTGTTGGAGAAGAAGTGGGGCGCGCCCACCATCACCAACGACGGCGTGTCGATTGCCAAGGAGATCGACCTCGAAGACCCGTACGAGAAGATCGGCGCCGAGCTGGTCAAGGAAGTCGCCAAGAAGACCGACGACGTTGCCGGTGACGGCACCACCACGGCCACCGTGTTGGCCTGGAGCATGGTGCACGAGGGTCTGCGCAACGTGGCCGCCGGCGCCAACCCGATGACCCTGAAGAAGGGCATCGAGGCCGCCGTCGACGCTGCTGTCGCATCGATCAAGGACCTGGCCAAGGAAGTCGACTCGAAGGATCAGATCGCCCAGGTCGCGTCGATCTCGGCCGCTGACGACGAGATCGGTCAGATGATCTCCGAGGCCATCGACAAGGTCGGCAAGGACGGCGTCATCACCGTCGAGGAGAGCCAGACCTTCGGCATGGAGATGGATCTCGTCGAGGGCATGCGCTTCGACAAGGGCTACATCTCGCCGTACTTCGCCACCGACATGGAGCGCATGGAAGCGTCGCTCGACGAACCCTACGTCCTGCTCGTGTCGTCGAAGATCTCATCGGTGCGCGACATGCTGCCGGTGCTCGAGAAGGTCATGCAGGGCGGTCGCCCGCTGGTCATCATCGCCGAAGACATCGAGGGCGAGGCCCTGGCCACACTGGTCGTCAACAAGATCCGTGGCACGTTCAAGTCGGCAGCCGTCAAGGCTCCCGGGTTCGGCGAGCGCCGCAAGGCGATGCTGCAAGACATGGCCATCCTCACCGGTGGTCAGGTCATCAGCGAGGAAGTCGGCCTCAAGCTCGAGAACACCACCCTGGATCTGCTCGGCAGCGCCAAGAAGATCATCATCACCAAGGACGAGACCACCATCGTCGAGGGTGGCGGCTCCGAAGACGACATCAAGGGCCGCATCAACCAGATCAAGGCCGAGATCGACAACACCGACAGCGACTACGACCGTGAGAAGCTGCAGGAGCGTCTCGCCAAGCTCAGTGGCGGCGTCGCCGTGCTGAAGGTCGGCGCAGCTACCGAGGTCGAGCTCAAGGAGAAGAAGCACCGCATCGAAGATGCCGTGTCGACCACCAAGGCCGCCATCGAAGAAGGTGTCGTGCCCGGCGGCGGCGTCGCCTTGCTGCGTGCCCAGGCCGCAGTCAATGCCGTCGCAGACAGCTTGAAAGGTGACGAGGCCACGGGTGCACGCTTGGTGGCCAAGAGCCTCGAGGCCCCGCTGAAGCAGATCGCCGAGAACGCCGGCCTCGAAGGAGGCGTCGTCGTCGAGAAGGTCAAGAACCTCAGTGGCGCCGAAGGCCTCAACGCGGCAACCGGCGTCTACGAAGACCTGGTCAAGATCGGCGTCATCGACGCTGCCAAGGTGACTCGCTCGGCGCTGCAGAACGCGGCATCGATCGCTGCCTTGTTCCTCACCACCGAAGCAGTCGTCGCCGACAAGCCGGAGAAGGACTCAGGCGGCGGAATGGGCGGCGGAGGTATGGAGGACTTCTAGTCCCCAGCAGCACTCAACACGTCAAGTCGAAGGAGGGCCCGCAGCGATGCGGGTCCTCTTCGCGTTCTAGCAGCCGCGGACCTGATGCGTACCGACAGCGTCGCGGGCCTCAGAAGGCGTATCCGCGATCGATGCTCTGTGTAAGCCCATTGAACGACTGTCGTTGTGAGAGCTGACGCTGAGGGGCCGCTCCACCGTCAGCGGTCTCTTACGGTCCAGATCCCGTGACGTGTCTTCCTGCCTGCAGCAGGCGTCAGCCGCCGGCGACGGCGGGGATGATGCTGACGGTCTCGCCGTCGGGCACCTTGGTGCCGACGCCGTCGAGGTAACGCACGTCGTCGTCGGCTACGAACACGTTGACGAACTTGCGCAGCGCGCCGGTGTCGTCGAACAGGCGCTCGTGGAACCCGGGGTGGGCGATCTCGAGGTTGGCCAGCACATCGGCCAGCGTGCCCCCTTCGACCTGGACGGTGGAGACACCGCCGGCGATCGGACGCATCGTGGTGGGGATTCGAACGTTCACGGCCATGGGCGAAAGCCTACCGAGCGGGTCAGGATTCGAAACCCGTGAGCACTGCCAATGTGTGCTCGGCGAGCGACGACAGAACGTATCCGCCTTCGTGGACGAAGACCGTGGGACGATCGAGGTCGGCGATGAGCCGACCGATCGCGTCGAACCCTCGATCGGTCACCAGTAAAGGACTGTTCGGATCGTCGGCGGCAGCGTCGACACCGAGTGACACGACCACGGCCTCTGGCTCGAACCGGCGGACGACCGCGAGCAACGAGGTGCAGGCGTTGAGCCAGTCGCCGTCGTCGGCCAGGGTGTGCACCGGCATGTTCCAGTTCGTGGCGGTGTCGTCGACCTCGTCGGCATGACCGACGGTGTGAGGGAACCAGCCCGCAGCCGGATCAACGTGCACCGAGCCGTAGAACACCGCAGGGTCGTTCCAGAAGATGGCCTGCGTGCCATTCCCGTGGTGGGCGTCGATGTCGACGATGGCGACGCGGCCGGCACCGCCGGCTCGTAACTCGGCGGCGGCTATCGCTGCGTTGTTCAGATAGCAGCTCCCGCCGAAGAACGCCGGGCCGGCGTGGTGCCCGGGCGGGCGACACACCGCGTAAGCCGCACGCTGCCCTGCGGCGACGAGACCGGCAGCGGTCGCCGCGGCGTCGGCGGCTGCCTTGGCCCCGATCCAGGTTCCTTGGCCGATGCAGGTCAGGGTGTCCATCGCGTAGAAGCCGATCTCGGCCCTGATCGTCGCTGTGCGGCGGTGACGATCACCACCGTGCTGGCCGGCAACCGGCGGGAAGAAGTACGGCGTGACGTAGGGAATCCCGGGAGACTCGAGATGACCGTCGGCAACCCAACGTTCGTAGGCGGTCTGCAAGACCGTGAGGTACTGCTCGTCGTGCACCCGACGCAGTGTGTCGAGCCCGTGATGAGCGGCCTCGACCAGCGGAGCACGGGCCGCAGCGCAAGCAGTGGCGAGGATCTCGGCACGAGCCGGCAACTCGTCGGTCGGCTCGGTCACGCCGCACCACACTCCGGTGGCGACGTCATGGTGCACATGATCGGGCGCGACGACCACGGGCATCGACAGACTGCCCACGGTCACATCAACGTCAGCATCTCGTCGATCGGCAGCGCCTCGGCGACGCGACCGTGGCGACCGGTGGTGGTCGTCGCCCGGAACAGGCTGTCGAGCACCGCCTCCTCGGTCGACTCGACCGCAGCTGCGAACAGCTCGTTGAGATCGCGATCGGAGAGCACGTCGTGGGTGACCCGACCGCGACCGTCGCGCTCGAACCGGCACCCCGTGCTGAACGCGACGAAGATCTCGCCGCTGCCATGTGTGGCCACCGAACCGGTGCGGGCCAGCCCGAGCCCGGCGCGGCGGGCGATCCGCTGGCATTGCGCCGGCAGGATGGGCGCGTTCGTGGCGATCACCACGATGCAGCTGCCCTCCGGTGCCTCGCGCTCACCATGTCGGCCTAGCTCGGCGAAGCGTTTCCCGACGGGGGAACCGGCGACGGTCAATCGTTCGAGCGAGCCGAAGTTGGTCAGCACGAGCGCACCGAGAACGTGATCATCAACGACCCGCGAGGCGGTGCCGATGCCACCTTTCCAACCGAGGCATGTCATGCCCGAGCCGGCGCCGACCGCGCCGGCAGCAAAGACGCCGTCGACGGCTGCGGCGAGTGCATCAGCAACATGATGGGGCTGCACCGCCATGACCGAAGGATCGCTGAGCCACGAGTCGTCGCACTCGCCGATCACCGGCGCGACAACGTCGTCGGTAAGCGCAGGCACATCGCGGAACGAGGCCGCGACGACGCCTTGGTAGGCCATCCCGACGCTCATCGTGGCCGTCAGCACCACGGGTGTTTGGAGGATGCCCCATTCGCGGATGGTCAGTGACCCGGTCAGTTCGCCGGCACCGTTGAGCACCGAGGTGCCCGCCGCCATCGGTCGGTCGAACAATGCCGGCAACGTGTCGGGCACGATCACGGTGACACCCGTGCAGTGCTCGGCGATGGTGGCGTGGCCGACGCGCACACCGGGCACATCGGTGATGGCGTTCAGCACGCCGGTTGGCAGCAACCCGATCTCGACGCCACAGTCACGCGGGCGAGGGCGCTGCTGCGACCGCTCGTCCGTCATGGGTCGAGCGTACAACGACCGCCTACGGTGGCATCTCGTGCAGCGCTACGACTTGGCCATCATCGGACTCGGCGGCATCGGCAGCGCCACTGCCTACTTCACAGCCCGGTCGGGACGATCGGTGATAGGGCTCGAGCGTTTCGATCTCGGCGGTCATCATCACGGTGCTTCGCACGATCACAGCCGGATCATTCGCCACAGCTACCACACCGAGCACTACGTGAGCCTCACCCATCTCGCCTACGACGCCTGGCGCCAGGTCGAGGCCGACACCCACGAGACGTGTGTGCACATCACTGGCGGCATCGACCTGTTCCCCCACGGCGCGGCGATCGACGTGGCGACGTACCGCAACTCGATGCAGGCGTGCGGGATCGACTTCGACGAACTGACGCCGGCAGAGGTGATGACTCGTTGGCCGGTGTGGCACGTCGCAGCCGACACCGAGGTTCTGTATCAGGCCAACACGGGCATCGTCTCACCGGCGATCACCGTGCCGGTGCTGCAACGCCACGCAGCCGATCGCGGTGCAGAGTTGCGCGGCAACGCGGAGGTGTCGGCGATCGAGCCGAGCAGCGATGGGGTCACCGTTCATCTCGCCCGCGGCGAGGTGGTTCACGCCGAGCATGTGGTGGTTGCCGCCGACGCCTGGACGGCGCCGCTGGTCGGCCCGCTCGGCACATCGCTGCCGCTCACCGTCACCCGCGAGCAGGTCACGTACTACCACACCGACTCGCCACAGGACTTCGAGCAGGGCAGGTTCCCGGTGTGGATCTGGATGGACGACCCTTCGTTCTACGGTTTCCCCACCTTCGGGCGGCCCGGTGTGAAGATCGCCCAGGACTGCGGCGGGCTGCCCGTCGATCCCGATCTGCGTGGCTTCGAACCGGATCCGGCGATCTTGGCACGCACCGATGCCTTCGGCGCGGCGGCATTCGCCCGCCGACTCGGCCCGGCCCTGTCGACGACCACGTGCCTCTACACGCTCACGCCCGATCGCGACTTCGTGGTCGATTCACTGCCCGACCATCCGAATGTGCACGTCGCCCTCGGCGCCGGTCACGGCTACAAGTTCGTCGCCTGGTTCGGCAGAACGCTCGCAGCGTTGGCGGCTGGTGGCGACCCAGATTGCGACCTCACCCCGTTCCGCCTCGACCGACCGGCACTGACCGATCCGGCGTGGGAAGCCAACTGGCTGGTCTAGTCAGGGCTGCGCTTTCACGTCAGGGTCGATCTGATCGGCGTGCGTTTGAAGGTCAGCCGCCGTGGAGCGACTCGCCGCGGCGGCGATACGCTGCTGCTCGGCGGCGGCCGTCTCACGCTTAGCGCGTGCGGCGCGCTCGTCAGCCTCGGCCGATTGCCGCTCGGCTTCGAGTCGGCTGGCCGCGGCGAGGTCGCGGGTGTCGCTGGCCTCCTTGCGGAGGGCGACCTTGGTGGCTTCGCTCCGGCGCTTCGACAGGACCACGACACCAATCAAGACGATCACAACAACGATGACAACAACGACGATGTTCATGTCCGTGCTCTACCCACACCAGGAGCGCCTCAAACCAGCGGTTACGCCTTCATCTTGGCGGTCCACCAGCGACGAATGTCGAGGCTGGGGTCCTCCATGGGCGCATACCAGCCGTGCACGAACGTGCGACTGGCCATGCCGCGTCTGCACCCGCGCGCAGATCGACCAGTCCTGCTGGTTGACCATGTGCCAGAAGTCGGCGGCATCGGACGGGTCGAAGTCGTCGCTGGCGGTCTCATCGGGATGGAACAACAAGAGGCACTGGATCGTGGTGCGATCGACGTCGATCGGTTCGAGGATGAACGCGGCGACGTGGTCGCGTGACAGCGACAGCATGAGGTTGGGGTAGATCAGCTCACCGAAGTGGTTCACCTGTTCGCTCTCGTTGAGACCTGGGAACGACGCCCGGCTACTGGTGCCCGTGATCGTGTAGGTGTCGGCCCCTGGTCGGTGCGGGATGCCGTGCTCCCAGTCGAGGGCGGCGCCGCCGCGCACGCGAAACGATGGCACGACATCGCACAGCTCAGGATGCACCGGCCCGCAGTGATAGCACTCGTTGTAGTTCTCGGCGATCACCTTCCAATTGGCGGCCACGTCGTAGTTGATCTCCCGGCCGACGACGAGTTGCTCGAGCGGAAAGCGTCTGACCCGATCGGCTATCGGGCCGAGCTCGTCGGCGAGGGTCGGCCCGTCGACAGTGAGTCGGACGAACACGAACCCGCCCCATTCGGCCAGTGCGAAACGATGCAATGTGAAGTCGGCTGGGTCGATGCCATCGACCCACGGCGCGGCTCGGAGTGAACCGTCGAACCCGTAGGCCCAGAAGTGATAGGGGCAGCGGATCACCGTGTCGAAGCATGTCGAAGGTGCCCGTGAAGTTGAGTCGACCAGCTCGGTGCCACGGTGCATGCACCGATTGGCAAAAGCACCCAGGGCGCCACCGGAGTCGCGGACCAGGAGCACTCGTTCGCCGGCGACCGACGCCAAGCGGAAAGAGCCCGGCTGCGAGCCGACCGAATCGTGGCGACCGACGCAGACCCACGACGTAGCCATCGCCTGGCGCTGTTCATCGGCGAAAGCCGCCGCGTCGCAGTACGCGTTGCGCGTCAGGCTGGCTTCCATCAGGCGCTGACGGGTGGCCGCCGTGACGCCCACGGCTGGGCAGCCTCGAGCTGCGCGGCAACACGCACGAGCACGTCTTCCCGACCGAATCCGGCAACGAGCTGGACGCCAACAGGCAAACCTTCGGCAGTCCAGTACAGCGGCAGGCTGATCGCCGGCTGGCCGGTGACGTTGAACTGGGCGGTGAACTGCAGCAGCTGGCGCACCCGCATTCCGCCTTCCGACCCCGACAGGTATCCGATGGGCGGCGGAGGCGTGGTGATGACCGGGGTCAGCAACAGGTCGTGACCGACGCTGCCGTCGGCGGGATGCCACCACGACAGCATGTCGCGGCACCACGAGGCCAGCGCCGCGAGGGTGAGCAGATAGTCGGGGGCCGACACCGACCGGCCGATCTCGGCGAAGAACTCGTTGTCGGCTTCGAGATCACCTTCGGCGATCGGCCGGCCGAGAATCCCCTCGATAGACCGCACGTCTTGGGCCGTCGCCGCAGCGACCACGGTTACGAAGCGGTCAGGGAACGCGGGGTCGGTGAGGGCCGCCGGAGCACCATCATCGAGATGGTGACCGAGCGATTCCAACAGTGTGACCGCGGCGGCAACGGCCGCTTCGCAGCCGGGATGGGACGGCACGTTGGGCGAGCGATCGAGCACGCCGATGCGCAAGCGGCCGGGATCTGCCCCGACTTCGTCGCTCAACGGGCGGGCGAATGGCGGCGCAACGTACGGATCGCCGGGCTCGTAGCCCGAGATGGCGTCGAGCACCGCCGCGGTGTCGCGCACGCTACGGGTGACGCATCCATCGATCGTGGCTCCAGCCCAGCTCTCGCCGATCAGTGGCGCCTGACTGACGCGACCCCTGCTCGGCTTCAGTCCGACCAACGCACATTCCGAGGCCGGCACACGGATCGACCCGCCACCGTCGTTGGCGTGCCCGACGGCGACGATGCCGGCCGCAACCGTCGCGGCAGATCCGCCCGACGAGCCGCCGGTGGAGTAGTCGAGGTTCCACGGATTGCGTGACGCGCCGTATGCCAACGGCTCGGTCGTGATGGTGCTACCCAACTCAGGAGCGTTGGTGCGCCCGATCGCGACGAATCCGGCGGCTCGGAACCTGCGATACAGCGAAGAATCGACCGGCGAGCGGTAGTCGATGGCCTTCAACGCTCGCACACCCTGGTGGTGCGGCTCGCCCTTCATCACACACCCGAGATCCTTGACCACCATCGGCACGCCGGCGAAGGGACCATCACCGGGCGAGCCCGCTTCGGCGACGGCTGCTTCGTAACGGGGGTGGATGATCCCGTTGATCTGCGGGTTGACCCGTTGCGCGGCCTCGATCGCAGCTTCGACCAATTCGGTAGCGGAAACCGAGCCGTTGCGCACCAATTCCGCCTGAGCCGTAGCGTCGAGAGACGCAATGTCGTTGGCGATTCCCATGGCGTCGAACCCTAGGCTGCGGCGGTGCGCGTGCTGGCAGCGGTCGACAAGTTCAAGGGCACGGCCACCGGCGCACAGGTTGCCGCCGCAGTCGGTTCGGCCTGCTGGGAGCTCGGTCACGATTGCGTCGAACTGCCGGTCGCCGACGGCGGCGAGGGCACGTTGGAGGCTCTCGGTGGGCCGAACCGCAACTCGACGGTGACGGGTCCGCTGGGCGACTCGGTCAAGGCCGAGTGGCGGTTGCATCGCGGCACGGCGGTGATCGAGATGGCGCGGGCCTCAGGGCTCACACTGGTGGGCGGCGCAGCCCACAACGACGCGATGGCAGCATCGACCATCGGCACCGGGGAGTTGATCGACATGGCTCTCGATGCCGGGGCGAAGAAGATCATCGTTTGCCTCGGCGGGTCCGCCACCACCGATGGCGGCTACGGCGCGCTGCGCGCCATCCACGCGCCGCATCGGCTGCGCGCCGTCCAGTTGCTCGTCGCCTGTGACGTGCGCACCCGCTTCCTCGACGCCGCCGAGGTGTTCGGACCGCAGAAGGGTGCCTCGCCGGCGCAGGTCAAGTTGCTGACCGGCCGGCTACGCCGGTTGGCGCAGATCTACCAGCACGACTACGGCGTCGACGTGCGCGAGATCGACGGAACCGGTGCGGCGGGAGGAATCGCCGGGGCGCTCGTGGCCCTCGGTGGCCGCTTGCTGCCGGGGTTCGAACTGGTCGCCGATGAGCTCGACCTGCACGACGCGATTGCCGCCGCCGACGTGGTGATAACCGGCGAGGGCTACCTCGACGAACAGAGCTTCGAGGGCAAGGTCGTCGGCGGCATGCAGGCCTTGGCCGACGCAGCGGGCAAGGCGGTGGGGGCAGTTGTCGGTGACGCAGCACCAGAGGTCGCATCGTGCATCGAGCATGTCAGCCTGGTTGACGCGTACGGCTCGGAGCGAGCCATGAACGAGCCTCTTTGGTGCATCGAGCGTGCCGCAGCGACGCTGCTGCAGCGACTTACGGCGACGCAGTCGTACTAGTTCCGCCGGCCGTCGTGGTGGCAGTCGTTTCGGCACCGGTCATCTGCGCCAAGGTCTTGCCTGCCTTGTCGTCGCCCAGCAGCACGACCACCGTTGCACCGCCCAGCGTGGCTGGATCGACGAGCGCAACCGGCGTGGGCATGGCCTCGATGGCGGAAACACCCATCAACACGGCGACCGACTGGGCAACTGCCTGGGCGGCCGCATCGCCGTCGACGTACTGGACCTTGGTGACCGCTTCTTTGGTCGCGCCGTTGGTGGGAGCAACCATCGTGAACTGATTGCCCTCCAGCGCAGTGCTGAGGGTCTTGGCCACGCCGTTCTGGTGCGACGAGTTGGCCACGATCACAGACGCGCCTGTGGTGGTCGGTGTGAACACGGTGACCTGTGGCTGGGTGGCAATGGGGAGGATCGATGTCGGCGACAGGTTGGGGTCGATCGTGGTCGTCGGCGGGAGTGTGGAGGCCGACGAACTGTCGCCATCGTCACTGCGAATGCTCTTGAGGATCAAGAAGCCCACGACGACCGCGGCGATGGCAATGACGATGGCCAGCGTGGAGCCCATCGGTGAAGCGCTGCTGCCCGATTTCCGCGGACGGCTGGGCTGTTCGTTACTCATGTGTGCTCCTAATTGTGGGGCTAGTCACCGCTTGCCGCGCCCTCGATCATTTCCCGACGGCGCCGCTCACGATGGCGTCGCAGCCGACGAACCGTGAGCGGATCGAACTCCAGTGCCGCCGGATGATCGATCACCCGGTTCACTTCGAGATTGTATTCCTCCACGGAGCACGCAAAACGCGACCTGATGGCGTCGTACCGATGCTCGTCGAGTGTGAACCACGACGACTCGAAGCTGATGATCGCCTGATCGCGCTCGCTGAGTGTGGGAGATCCGTCAGTCACGCTGCCAAGCCTTGCCGGTGGAGGAGGGTGATTACAAGGACCCCCACAACTAATGTCTCGCCGATGCCCACGGAGCGCCGTCCATTCCTGATCGGAGTCGCCGGTGGGACCTGTGCCGGTAAGACCGTGATCTGCGAACGGCTGGCCGACCTGGCGGGGGAAGACCGGTTGGCCCTGATTCGGATCGACTCGTATCAAGTCGATCATTCCGATCAGACGTGGGACGAGCGCGTCGCGACCAATTACGACCATCCCGACGCCTACGACTGGAGGCTGCTCAACGATCACCTCGGTAGGCTCGTGGCCGGCGAGACGGTGCAGGCGCCGACCTACGACTTCATGGTGCACAACCGCAGCGACATCGTTCGCGTCGTCCGCCCGGCGCCGGTGATCATCGTCGAGGGGATCCTCGTGTTGCACGAACCGGAGTTGCGTGAACGCTTCGACCTGAAGGTCTACGTCGACGCCGACGCCGACCTGCGGTTCATCCGCCGGTTGAAGCGAGACGTAACCGAACGCGGCCGAACGGTGGAAGGCATCATCGAGCAGTACCTCACTACCGTGCGACCGGGTCACGAGCAGTACATCGAGCCGAGCAAACGGCGTGCCGACGTGATCCTGCCGCAGGGCGGGCTCAACGAGCCGGCCCTGGACCTACTGCTGGCGCGTGTCCACGAACTGACCCACCGCGCCTGACGGCGCCACCGCGACGATGTAGGCTCCCCGCACCGACGCGTTGTGTCGGCACAGACCGCAGCCGATCCCTGCGGGACAGCGCCGCCCTGGACCCTGGCAGCACGAAGCGCAGACCCCACCACCGCGGGGGCCGGCGAGTCAGACGACGCTGCACCACCGAAATCGGCCGGCCTGACCATGAGTCAGGACCCAGACAAATGCCAATCGACACACTCGCCCGCTCCGACACGTCGAGCCAGACCACCCACGACGCCGAGGCTCAGCCCGCATGGACGTATCCGCACACCGTCGTGCCCGGTGACCTCGGCCAGCACACCGGCGATCAACCGCAACTGATGGTCGAATCAACAGGACGGACCTTCGACCCGACGAGCAATGCCGTGTCACGACTGCTGGAGCCGAACGTGTTCGACGGCATCCATTCCGCGTTGCGATCACCTGCGGTCCAGAAACTGATCGCCGAACCGATCGAGCGAGTCGTAGCAGCCGGCTGCCGGCCGACGTGGGTCATCACCGCCGCCGATCTCACCGACGACGTCAACGACCACGACGACCGTCAGAGCGCATCTCCGATGATCACGTCGGTGACACCGGCGGGGATGGGGCTCTACCGACAGATCGCCCCGGCGACGCCGCTGTTCCTGTTCGCCGACGACCGCGACGACGACGCAGCCGACGACGCGGCCGGCGAGGTACGCCTCCAATTCACCGTCCGCGCTGCCAACGCCTATGCCAGTGCAGTCAGAAGCGTCGAGCGCGCACTCCCGGATTGCTTCTTCGGGACCCTGCCCGACAGCGAGTGGCAGAACACCCCCGCCCACGTCGCCTACTTCGGGCTCACCTCGGCTCTGATCCTGCTCGGACGAGCAGACGAGGCCCGAACGGTCAGCGACGCGCACCTGATGCTGTGGCCGGAACGCCTCATCACCGAGTGGCTCGACTACCACGCCCGGCTGCAACCGATCGGCCTGGGCACCGGAGGCCCCGCCTAGTCTGACCATCATGCACGTCGTGGTGCGCTCCGATCTGGCCGCTGCTCACCTGCAGGCCTGGGATGCGCTTGCCTGTGCGGGAACTTGGTGGACGGGGGCACAACGAGTAGAGCTGGCAGCGACCGCCCTTGCGGCGATGACCGACGACAGCCCGCTACCACCATGGACTGCGCCGTCCACCGTCGATGGCTGGTTGGCCGGCGATCTCGCGGCGCCTGCGGTGGCACACGATGCCGTGTACCGCATCGCGACACACGCCGGAACTCTCTCGGAGTCCTGGTATGGGCGTGTCTCCGACGAGCTCGGTGATCTCGCCTATGTGGAGGTTGTGGGCATCGCTTGCACCGTCGCGGCGGTCGTGGCCTTTCGTCGGGCGGCAGGACTGGAACCGTGGGAGCTGCCTCGACCGGTCGACGGGGAGCCGTCTCGAGTGGTTCCACCAGACTTGGTAACCGCGGAGCTCAACTGGGTGCGGGTCAGGAGCCCGGCGGATCAGACAGCAGCGGTGGTCCAGGCATTCTCGTCGGTGCCGGCAGAGCATCAGCGGCTGTGGATGTTGGCCGACGCTCAATACATCCCGAACCTCGAAATGATCGATCCGCACTGGACACGAGGCACCCTGTCACGATCGCAGATCGAGCTCGTGGCCGCCCGGGTGTCTCAGCTGCGCGAATGCTTCTATTGAACGACGGCACATGCGAGCATGCTCAGTTGGAGCAGCCACGAGAGTGATGCGGAGGTCGACCTGCTTGCAGTTGCCGCCGGCCGGGGCGAAGTCGGGATCCCGCTTGGTCGCGAGCTGCTGCGGTTCGCGACCGCGGCGGCCAACTTGCGCGGCGATGACACCGAGATGGGCGATGCCCGTCAGGTGCTGGTCACGATCGCCGGGCCCGCGTTGATGGTCGACGCGGCAGCGGTGGCGGCCAACTTCCACATGATGACCCGGCTGGCAGACGGCACCGGTGCGCGATACCCCGCGTCGCGGCTCCACGACATGGAGTCGACGATCGTTCGGATGGGTGCCGCCGAAATGGCTTCGCGACGTTGACGTAGCGTCGACGGCTAGCCCGTCGGCACCCACGGTACGGGCCGGGTCGCGCCTCGCTCGATGGTCACGAACTCGTCGGCGCGCACCGGCATCCACGGACCAGTGTCGCCGTTCGGCCAGTGGACACGGACCTCGGCGCCGTCAGCGTTTCCGAGGCCCGTGTGGAGCCAACCGATCTTCCCACCGGCGTGTCCGCCCCCGACGGTGACCTCACGGACAACAGTGCGCTCGCCCACCCGCACGTCGACCCAGGCGCCGATCGCGTCGACGTTGGGCGCAGATTGTCGCAGGCGTACGTCGATCCAATGGCCCATCGGCTCCGGCTGCTGAGCATCGCCCCGCCCGACATTTCGCCACACCGTGGCGTTCTTCGCTCGGTTCACGACCACGAGATCGAGCATGCCGTCGAGGTTGAGGTCGACGAGCGCCGCCCCGCGGGCCCGGTTGAAGCCGACGATTCCGGCCTGCTCTGCTCCTTCCCTGAACGTGCCGTCGGACTGACCGAGCAGCAGGTTGCTCGGATCACGGGTCGCGTAGTCCGGTTGCGCTTCGACGTTTCCCTTGGTGACGAACAAGTCGACGAATCCGTCGTTGTTGACGTCTTCGAACTCCGGGTGCCAGGCGGTCGACGGGAGTACGTCGCCGCCCACGAAGGGACGTTGCGCCGTGACGCCGCGCTGAAGCGCGATGTCCTGGTAGGTCGGTTGCGCCACGCCGTCGGCGAGCGTCTGCAGCTTGTTGTCGCCCTGACTCGTGATGAAAACCTCGGGATTGCCGTCGCCGGTCAGGTCTTGGCTGGCGATGCCCATACCCCAGATCTGCAATCGCTGCCACCCGTCGGCCTCGGTGTACCGGCGCGGCGCCTCACCCGGCGCGACCCGCCACAACTGCTCCTCACCGTCGATGTAATAGTTCCGGTCGTTCGCCATGCGCAGATCGCGTCGGCCGGACCGACTCCAGTCGCTGAACAGCATCGACAAGGTGCAGTATCCGGGTGTCAGCGCGATCGGCGAGGCGTAGACGCCGCCCATCGGTGCAGGCCGAACGAGCCGGCTGTCGCCACACACGTCGCCGCCGGGCACGAGGTAGCTTCCGAACGCCAGAGTGGGCAGTGCATCGGCGCCCTCCCACGTCGCGCTGAACCCAACCGTCCAATCTTGACCACCGTCGATGCCGAGCGAGTCGTTGGCGCTCTCGAACCGACAATCGCCCACTCCGCGCAGGACGACGTTGCCACCGCGACGCAGAACGACGAGGTCGAGGTGCCCGTCACCGTCGATGTCGAGCGGGTAGGCGCCGGTGACCGCCGTCAGGTCGGTGATCGGCGACATCTGCCGGGTGAAGTGGAGCGCGCCGCCGACCGGGCTCTCGTTGAGATAGAGCGCCGCCGGCTCGCTGCCTCCGGCGAAGAACAGCTCATCGCGTCCGTCGTCGTTGCAGTCGAACGCCGCCACGCCACCTCCGACGAAGAAGTCGGACTCTCCTGCGTACGAGTGGTCGATACCCGATGCCGTCGTGTCGTCGACGAAATTCGGAGGCCGGTCGGCGGCCGCACTCTGTGCCGATTGACCGATGCTCAGCCGCGGCAGCACCAGGGCGATCCCTGTGCCGACCAGCGCAACCGTCAGCACGGCGAGGAGCAACCGTCGGGGACGTGAGCGCTTGGCATGGTGCTGCCGGTCCTCGGTGGTGGGGGTCGGCACGTCGGGCACGGAAGGATTGAACCACACCGAGTGGCGGGGCTCGCCGCGGCGTTGCGAGGGTTCGGGTCGTAGAATGCGCCAAACCGACGAGGCCGCAGTGGGAGACGATGTGACCAACCCGACGCTCACGCTCGGCGGGCGCACGTATCCCGTGATCCTGCCGAACGCTCGCGACTCACGGTTGCACGTGGCAGCTGTCATCATCACGATCCACGTCCTGGGGCAGGTCCGGCTGCGCTTCCAGGTCAGCGTGCCGCAGATCCTCGCGGCGATCCTGACATGCGCGATCCTCGAAGTGGCGCTGACCTTCCACAGGACCCGGTCGTTCGTGTGGCCCGCCAGCGCGATGCTGACCGGTAGCGGCGTCGCACTCATCCTCCGTGTTCCGGGGACGCCCACCAACGACCACTGGAGCACCTATCGGTGGTATGTGTTCGCGGGCGTCGCCGGATTCTCTCTCCTGACGAAGTACCTCATCCGCTACCGCGGCTCCCATGTCTTCAACCCGTCGAACATCGGACTGGTCGTCGCGTTCATCGTGTTCGGCAGCACACGAATGGAACCGCTCGACTTCTGGTGGGCTCCGCTGAAGATCTGGATGATCGCGGCCTACGCCGTGATCCTGGTGGGCGGGCTGTTGATCACCGCACGCCTGCGACTCCTCGCCGTGGCCGCGACATTCTGGATCACCCTGGCAGCAGGCGTCGGGGTGCTCGCGGCATCCGGACACTGCATGACGGCGCGCTGGGCGTTCGCGCCTGTCTGCGGGTTCGACTTCTGGCGAGTGATCGTCACGTCGCCGGAAGTGCTGATCTTCATGCTCTTCATGATCACGGACCCGAAGACATTGCCGGCTGGGCGGGTCGGCCGCACCCTGTTCGGCCTGCTCGTTGCAGTCGTCAGCACGTTGCTGATGGCCGCGCAGACCACCGAGTTCGGCACCAAGGTTGCCCTGCTCGCCGGTTTGGTCGTCGTCTGCGCAGGTCGTCCGATCCTGGACCGACTCGTACCAGAGCCACGATCGGTCGCTGACCATTTCGGGCGGTACGCGGCCCGGCTGGCGACCGGCGGTCAGGCCGGCGCCGGAGTCCTGCGCAGTGTCGTTCGGGTGGCCTTGATCGGCAGCGCTGTCTTCACCGTCGGAGTCGGCATCGTCGCCGCCGGAGCTCCGGCACGCGGGGTCATCGTCCCCGAGGCCGCCGACATCCTGGGCCGTGTGCCCCACGACGTCGACCCGGCGACGTTCCCCGCGATCTCCGTCGAGCAAGGTGTCTTGGACTGGAACCACGAGATCGTCGGACCCGTGGCCCAGGAGCTCGTCCTGACCCTCGTCGAGAACCTCGAGCTCGAGAACCAGGCTCTGCTCCAAGCGGATCCGACGATCCTCACCGCCGTCGACCACGGCGACCGGCTCGATGAGATGAAGAGGCGGCTCGGCGACTCCGCGGCGACCGGCACGACCGTCATCGAGCGATACCAGATCGATGACGTGAACGTGACCCTGCTGGTGCCCTTCGGGAGGCAGGACGGCTTGAGCCTGGGCCTCGAGTCTCGAGGCACCGTGACCAACGAGACGTACGACGCCGCCGGTCACCTGCGGTCGCGGGCGTCATCCCCCTTCGCCAAGACGTTCGCCATCCGCAGGGCGACCGGCGGACGCTGGCTCAACGTCGCCGTACTGCCACCGAAGGCGGGTAGCTGACCCGGCGGCACAGCTGTCGGGCCGTAGGACCCTGTCTGGTCGCGAGGTCGCGATGTATGGTGTCGTACCCGCGGCCAGCTATGGCCGCGGGCCAATACTCGAGGGGAGTCAAGATATGCGTATCGGACGAGTTGCGTCTGTTGCCGCCATGGCATCGCTGCTGATTGCAGCATGTGGCAGCGACAGCACGTCGAGCAGCGCCACAGAAGCGGCTGGAACCACTGCAGCCGCTGGCACCAGTGCAGCCGCTACCACCGCCGCAGGCGCGGCAGCCACCACTGCCGCGGGCGGTACCACCGCTGCGGCTGGAGGCGATTGCATAGTCGGCGTGTCGTGGAACAACTACCAGGAAGAGCGATGGGCGAAGTGGGATGAGCCGGCCCTCAAGGCGGCCATCGAGGCCGGAGGCGGCACCTACATCTCCAACGACGCCAAGTCGTCGGCCGAGACACAGGCCAGCAACCTGGAGAACCTGATGTCGCAAGGCGCCAAGGTGCTCATCGTCCTGGCCCAGGATGGAACAGCCATCAAGCCGGCTGTCGCCAGCGCGACCGCGGCCGGTGTTCCGGTCATCGCCTACGACCGACTGATCGAAGACCCCAAAGCGCTGTACGTCACCTTCGACAACGTCGAGGTCGGCCGCATGCAGGCCGCCGAGGTCTTCAAGGCCGTGCCGAAGGGCAACTACGTCATCATCAAGGGCAACAAGGCCGACGCCAACGCCGACTTCCTGCGCTCCGGCCACGAGGAGATCATCGGTGACGCCGTCAAGTCGGGCGACATCAAGATCGTCGGCGAGACCTACACCGACAACTGGGATCCCGCCAAGGCCCAGACCGAGATGGAGCAGTTCCTCACCGCAGCGAACAACAAGGTCGACGCCGTCCTCTCCGAGAACGACGGCATGGCCGGTGGTGTCGTGGCGGCGCTCACGGCTCAGGGCCTGGCCGGCAAGGTGCCGGTGTCGGGTCAGGATGGCGACCAGCCCGCCCTCAACCGGGTGGCGCTCGGCACACAGACCGTCGACGTCTGGAAGGACGCCCGCGAGCTCGGCAAGACCGCCGGAACGGCAGCAGCAGCGCTCTGCAAGGACAGCGACGTGACGAAGGTGGCCGGTACGGCGCCGTTCACGACCCCTGGTGGGGTCGACGTGACGTCGATCCTGCTGAAGCCCATCCCGATCACGAAGGACAACCTCAACGTCGTGCTCGACGCCGGTTGGACCGACAAGGCCACGCTCTGCCAAGGAGTCACGGCCGGCTCGGTCGAAGGCTGCTAGTAAGGGCAATCCTAGACAAGCAACGTTAGACGTAGCCCCTTGTCCGCGAGTCTGCGGACAAGGGGCTACGTTCTGTCCCGGAGAAGTCTCGATGAGAAAGCGTGACGATGACTGAGGCACAGACACCGCCGGCGATCACCCCCAAAGAAACCTCGGCACGCTCCTGGCGTGAGGTGATCGCCTCGACAGAGATCGACACCCGCTTGCTCGGCATGGTGGTGGCCCTCGTCCTCATCTGGATCGGGTTCCACGTCATGTCGCACGGCGCCTTCCTGACGTCGCGCAACCTCTGGAACCTGTCGGTCCAGAGCGCTTCCATCGCGATCATGGCCACCGGCATGGTGCTCATCATCGTGTCGCGCAACATCGACCTCTCGGTCGGGTCGCTGCTCGGCTTCCTCGGCTACACGATGGCGATCGTCCAGACACGACTGGCTCCCCAAGACGTTCGGCCTCGGTCTCGAACGACCGTACGCCTGGATCATCGCACTCGCTGTCGGCATCGCCCTCGGCGCAGCTGATCGGGGCAGTACAGGGCTTCATCATCGCCTACGGAGGTGTGCCGGCGTTCATCGTCACGCTCGGCGGATTCCTGGTCTGGCGTGGCCTCATCTTCCGGCTCGGGAAGAAGGGCCAAACGCTTGCCCCACTCGACCACAACTTCCAGCTGCTCGGTGGCGGGGCGAAGGGCTCGCTCGGCGACTGGAAGAGCTGGGTGCTCGCGCTCGTCGCCTGCCTCGGTATCACAGCCAGCCTTGCACTGGCTCGGCGCAACCGTCGCCGTTACGACCTGCCCGTCCGCTCGATCGGAGTCGATGTCGGGATCGGCGTCTTCGGATGTCTCGCCGTCATCGTGGGGATCGGGCTCGTCGCCAACCGCTATGACTCGCCGATCACCGGGAAGCCGACCGGAGTCGCCTACCCGGTGGTGATCCTGATTCTGGTGACCCTGGCCATGAGCTACCTGGCCCGCCGTCGGCGCTTCGGCCGCTACGTCTACGCCTACGGCGGCAATCCAGAGGCAGCTGAGTTGGGTGGCATCAACACCCGCAAGACCATCATGCTCACCTTCGTCCTCATGGGCGTCCTGTGTGCGCTCAGCGCTGCGGTCCAAACGGCTCGGCTCAACGCTGCGGTCACGAACCTCGGCGTGCAGAACGAACTCGACGTCATCGCCGCCGCTGTGATCGGTGGCACGTCGTTCTCGGGCGGGATCGGCACGATCCCGGGAGCCGTACTCGGAGCCGTCATCATGCAGTCGCTGCGATCAGGAATGGTCCTGCTCAGGATCGACTCACCATCGCAGGACATCGTGGTCGGCGTGGTACTGGTCACCGCCGTCGCCATCGATTCAGCGCTCCGGCTGCGGCGCAGGACGAGCGCCATCGCCGCACTGACCACCGGCTTGGTCGTGTCGGCCATCGTCATCCAAACCGGACGCAGCTGAGGCGAGAGGAGGGCCGACCACCATGAGCGATAGTTCCATCGTCACCGAGCCGAGCACGGCAGCGCGTGTCCCTCTCGTCGAGTTGCGCGACATCCGTGTGGCGTTCGGTGGCCTGCACGCCGTCGACGGGGTCACCGTCGACCTGTACCCGGGCGAGGTCGTCGGCCTCGTCGGCGGCAACGGTGCCGGCAAGTCCACGCTGATGCACACCCTGTCGGGGGCTCACCCCGCCGACTCGGGGCAGATCCTCATCGATGGCCAGCCTGTCACCATCCACAACCCTCGCGACGCGCGACTGCAGGGGGTCGAGGTCATCTACCAGAAGCTCGCCCTCGCCGACAACATCGACGCAGCCGGCAACGTGTTCCTGGGGCGCGAACTGCACACACGGTGCCGGGTCGCTCGACGACTCGGCGATGGCATCTGCCACCCAGAAGGTGATGCAGCGACTGAACCCGAGGTTCACGAACCTCAAGTCGGCGGTCAGGTCGTTGTCGGGCGGGCAGCGACAATCGGTGGCGATCGCCCGGGCCGTCCACTTCAACGCCAGGATCCTCATCATGGACGAGCCGACCGCGGCATTGGGCCCGGCAGAGACGGCCCAGGTGCACGATCTCATCTCGCGGCTGAAGTCGGAGGGCATCGGGATCTTCCTGATCAGCCACGACATCCACGACGTGTTCGATCTGGCTGACCGGATCAGCGTGATGCTCCAGGCCAAGCTGGTCGGCACCGTCAACAAGTCCGATGTGACCAAGGACGAGGTCCTCGCAATGATCATCATGGGCAAGACACCCGACCAGGTGTCGCGCGAGGACATCGCCGAATTTCACGGCTGAAACCGGCGTTGTGGAGGTTGAACTGCAGGGTGGTGGCGTGGCGAACGCGGTGCAGTTGTTCGCTCGGATGATCACATGTTGCGTCCCGGCTGACACCCGACCACAGTTCGACGCCGCCAGGGGCTGATAACCGAACTTCGGCGCTCCCGCCACAGGCTGGACACGTCCGGAGCGACACGATCGTAAGTGAACGACAGCGAGGCACGGGAGGCAACATGCCGGAAGAGTTCGAGGGAGATCTCGCAGGAGCCGTGTTCTGGGGCGCCGATCTCAGCGGCGCGCGCTTCCGCGACGTCAACCTCACCGATGCGAAGATCAGCCACGCCTGGCTTGTCAACGTCGAGATCGACGCACTTGTCGACACGGTTGTCATCAACGGCGTCGACGTCACGGCATACGTGAACGAGCGTGACCCGTGGTACCCGCTGCGGGCGATGCTCCGTCCTTCGAACCCGGAGGGCATGCGCGCAACGTGGGCGGCCCTCGAAGACGAGTGGTCGAAGACGGTCACCCTGGCGAGGGCTCTCCCCGAAGACAGGTTGCATGATTCGGTCAACGACGAGTGGTCCTTCGTCCAGACGTTGCGACATCTGGTTCTCGCGATGGACAAGTGGTTCACGGCGCCGATCCTCGGAGCACGCTTCCACCCGATCGGGTTGCCGAACACCGGCTCCATCGACTTCCCGTGGCCCGGGCTCGATTACAGTCTGACGCCTTCTGTCTCGGACGCGCTATCCGTGCGCGCAGATCGAGCCAGGCGCTTTCGCGATTATCTGGCATCGGTTGCGACGACCGACCTCACACGACCCGTCGATGTGCTCGAGAACGGCACGAACCCCGTGCAAGAGTGCATCTACACCGTCTTTGAGGAAGAGTTCTGGCACAACCGCTACGCGGCAGCGTGACCTCGTGCAGCTGGAAGCGGCGAAATGAATCCGGGCTCGCACCAGCCGCGTCAGCGATCGCCCAGCGTGAGCGACGCGGCCACGGTGGCGCCCAGCTCCCAGCAGCCGTCGAGAACTGCACGGTCGGGTTCGCCGATCACTTGCACGGGGGTCGTCGCCTGACGCCATTGGAGCCCTGTGACAATCTTCTGGATCGCCACGAGGGCTCCGTCGGTGTCGTTGTTTCCGTGGATGTAGACGCCATACGGCCGACCGCGGGTTGCGCCGAGGCAGGGGTAGTAGATCTGGTCGAAGAAGTGCTTGAGAGCACCCGACATGTATCCGAGGTTGGCGGGCGTGCCGAGGAGGTAGCCGTCGGCCGCAAGGACGTCGGGAATCGCCGCTGCGAGCGTGGGACGCACGACGACCTCCACGCCCTCGATGCGTGGGTCGCTCGCCCCGGACAGCACGGCGTCGAGCATCGCGTCCAACGACGGTGAGGGCGTGTGGTGGACGACGAGGAGCATTGCCATCACGACCAGTGTGCCGGATTGAGCACCACCGGTCTGACCCAAGTGCTCCTGGGCAGCATGCCGGCCGAACGATTTCCCGTACCTCTAGTCGACTCCAGTCCTCTACCATTTGTCGAACCCCCGCCGGGTTAGCTCAGTCGGCAGAGCACTTCACTTGTAATGAAGATGTCGTGAGTTCGATTCTCACACCCGGCTCCGCTGCGACCTGCACTTGTGCACCTTGCAACCCGTGGAAACACTCGCGAAAACGCCCCAGTGGTCACAAAGTGGTCACAGAGCGTCCACGAGCGACGCGATCATTGCTGACGCGATCATTGCCGACGAGGCAGGCGATCAAGCCGCGCGTGGACATCCCGTCCTCGTCCCAGTCAGAGTCCGTCAACGGCATGTTGTCGACGTGCACTGGCGGAGGGACTTCTCTCCATCCGGCCTCGGTGCGTTGCTTGGCAAGCTTCGCGTGCAGCGGAGAACGGACCACGAAATGCCTCCGGGGCCGATGTTCAGCTCACGCTTGCGAGCGGGGTCCCAAGCCCAACCCGGGAACCCGAGCGCTGTGGCGAACAGATCAAGGTCGGTCGGAACAATTGATACAAACGGTTCCCACCGCGGACGGCCGAGAGTTCCAGTCGCGACCAGCGACAGGCGGGGTGTATGGCACAGTCCAGAGGCGAACCCGTACTGCTCTGCCACCGACTTGAGGTAATCCTCAAGGCCCTGCACCTCCTCGGCCAGCTTCTCGTCGAGGCGTTCCTCATCCTCGGTGTCTGCCACGTCGTCGAGCGTCTCGCGGCGGCCAGCCTCCTCGTCGATCTCCCAATGACGGAGAGACGCGAGGACGATAGTCAAAGCCGCCCAGATCGTGAACGGGTGAGACGTGCACCGAGATCCCGCAGTCGTGTATCGCGATGCCACGCAGGGCCCCAGCGATTGCCCGCAGCACGGTGGTCTTACCCGCGCCGTTTCGGCCATAGAGCACAGTGAGCCGCTCGTTCAAAGGGAATCACAGGGTTCCCAACGGTGGCGGGGCATGAATGAGCACGCCGTCGGCGCGAAGCCCTCCCCCACAAGGAGACCCTGGCCGACTGCTCCACTCATCATTTAGCCCCGATCGATAACCCGGCGCCTGACCTTTCCGGGACGGATTCAATCATTCTTGCGGCATCTGACGCTGACGTACTGACACCCCGGGCAATGCCCAATCGCCAGCTCCAATGGAGCAAACGGGCCCCGAAAGGTCTCCCCCGAGCGCAGGGTAGGTACCAGCGTCGCCCTTGACGTACGTTGCGGATCCAACCCGTTGCACGGCTCGTTGGCGACGAGCCGGGCGACTGCGCCTCGGCCCGACCCGAACGAGCGCGGCCGTCGCATTGGAATGACGTGTGCGCCAAACGAGTCGGGTTCGAGCATCGGGTGACGGGTGTCATGGGCGACCCTTCTCAAGAACGAGGGTCGAAGGCCGATACCTCCCTTGCGAGGGTCGGATTCGGAATGTCTGCCCGACAAGGAGCAGCAGTCCATGACACACACGCAGGTCCCGAGTGAGGCGTGCAGCGAAGCGGCCGCGGAGTCAGCTACAGATCAACCGTCCAACGATGGCATCCAACCGTCCGCACCATTCAGGGCGCAAGAGCCGCCGGGGGCAGGTGCGCAGATCGTGTCGTTCCTCCGTCAGGTCGAATGGTCGAAGATCTCTGGCAAGGGTTGGCTGGCGATCGCGTTCGTTGTGCTGGTTCCAATCGGGCTGGTTATGAAGGCGTTCGGTTACGAATCGACGACCGGCCAGCCGCCGCAAGGGACTCGCGGCGGGATCGTCGACCGTCGACAACTTGCCGGCGAGCGATTCACCGCAACCCGACACAGCCAGTCCGTCCGACTCCGGCGCCAACCCCTTTGGCGGCAATGCGGCGGAGGACTCTCTGATGCCAAATGTGATCTGCATGAACCTGCAAGACGCGGAAATGAGATCCAGGATCACGGTGTGTTCTTCTCCGGCAGTGTTGACGCCACCGGCAAAGGACGTCACCAGGTCATCGACTCCAACTGGGTCGTTGTAGGACAGTCACCGGCGGCTGGAACAGCCTTCGGTGAAGGCGACGCTGAATTGTCAGTCGTCAAGTACGGAGAGACAAGCCAATGCGGATGACCGATCCAACGCTTGCAGCCAAGCCGGAACGGCCAACACAGACGGTCCGGGCATCAGGACCTGGCGACGATCAATTCGTAGAAATGACGCCCGACACTCTGGACACGCCGTTTCCGGCATGTCTCCCAACCTGAAAGTGCAGTGAAACACCATGAACGACAACGAGAACCCGCTCCCTGACCGCGCCGGTTTCACCGAGGGCATCGACTACACGGTGATCCCGCTGCCCACGCCTGAGCCCGCCGCTGGATACTGGCGGCTGCCGTCCACGCCAATCGAGGACCGCACCAACCCTGAGCCTGCCCGCACAGGTTTCACCGAGGGTGTCGACTACACGAACCTGCCCGCACCGACTGGTGTACCGCTGGCGATGACGCCGCCGAAGCGCAAGGGCCTGTGGATCGCCGCCGGCGCCGCCGCCGTGATCGTCCCCGCCCTGGCCGTCCTCATCGGTATCGGCATCGGCAGCAACACCACCACCGACGCCGCGCAGGCCACCCCGACGCCGACGACGACCTACGCGCTCACCTGCGGAGCCGGGACAAGCCTGAACAGCACCCGCACCCACTGCGAGGTCATCCCCACCGCGACGACCCCGCCGCCCACGACCCTGCCGCCGCCGACCACGACCACGCCGACCACGACCACGCCGCCCACGACCGCACCCGCACCCGCACCCGTGCCCGTGCCCGTGCCTGAGGCCGTGCCTGGGCCGGACCCTGCGTCGCTCCTCCCACCGCTCGCCCAATGGGTACTGGCCAACCAGCCCGAGATCACGGGCGTGCTGACGACCCTTGACGATGCCGGGCCGGTGATCACGACGATCTTCGACAACTCGTGGGGCGACAGCGAACACATCACCCTGGAAGACCTACAAGCCCAGCGGGACAAGGTCGTCGCCCAGTTCCCGAACGCCACGAACGCCATCGCAGGCATCGACCGTGACATCGCCAAAATCAACGAGCGCGACGCCTCGAAAGCCGAATGCGCCACCTACTCCGACCAGATGTTGGACACGCTGGCTGGTCCCGCGGCAACCGACCCGAACGCCCCCGCCGAATACACGACCCTCATCAACTACTACCGAGCCGGGTTCGGTCTGTGCGCTGGCGGCGAGTTCTCGGTAGCGGCGACGTCGATCACCAGAGGCGCCGACCAGATGGCGTTGCTCTCGGCCAAGATGCAAGCTACGACGGAGGCAATGTGAACCACAACGGGTGCTGCAGATCGGTGTGTTCGACTCGGACGGCAACGACGAGTCGTTCGTCTACACCGTCGACGCCCCTACCAAACCTGTTGGTCCAGGGAGGCGAACTGACCTCCCGGAACTCGGTCACGGTTTGGTCACGGATTAAGCACAACCGAGCTGCACAGGGCAGCACGACTGACGGAGGAAGTCAGTAAACGGGCATTTCCCCCGCACGCCCTATGACCGCCCGGCACGGGGCATCACGCTCCCAAACGCACTTGTAATGAAGATGTCAGGGTAAACATGGAGATGTGGAGCGAGTCGTGACCAAGCGGTCGATGCACGAGCCGGACGATGACAGCGAATACTGGTTGGCGCGTCCCGCTGCTGAGCGCTGGGCAGAGGTTGAGGAACTCCGCCGTATCTACTACGGGTGGGTGAATGGACCTGAACCAAGACTTCTACGAGTTCTTCACATCACTCATCAACCATGATGTGCGCTTCCTCGTCGTGGGCGGGTGCGGATGGCCGCACACGGCCATCCGCGATTCACAAAGGATCTCGGCGTGTGGATGTGGATGGATGCAGCCAAGTGAGTTCGATTCTCACACCCGACTCCAACACCAGAACGAGTCGCATGGGGCACCGCCGCCTCTTGCCCACCGGTCATCGGTCTCAGGAAAGCCGTCGTGAGGACTCGACTTCGTTGAGGTCGAGGTGGTTGCGCATGTACTGCTGCGACGCATCGACGAGCGGTTGGTGATCCCAGGGTGTGTGCCGGCCGATTCGCACGGCCGAGTCGACGATACGCCGCGCGTGCTGGCTGGCCACAACCTCGTCAGCCGCAGCGCCGCCGGATCCCACCGGGCCAGCACCTCGGCTTCAAACTCGGCGACAGTGGCCGCGTGCTCGGGCAGGGCGGCCAGGTTGTCCAATTCGTCAGGATCGGCGGCGAGGTCGTACAGCTGCGGCGGGTCGGCCTCGCACCAGACGAACTTGAGACCGCCGCGACGGATCATCAGGATCGGCGCGACCGCGCCCTCGCCGAGGTACTCGCCGTACACCGTCCGTTCGGGTTGCGCTCGCCGCCGATCAGCGGCAGCAGGCTGCGTGCCATCGACGGCCTCCGCCGCTCGGCGCTCCACCGAGATCGAGCAGCGTCGGCAACACGTCGAGCAGCGACACGGGTTCTCCGACGCGGCGCCGGGCGATGCCCGGACCGGCGACGAGCAGCGGTATCCGGCAGCGCCCTCGAAGAAGTTCATCTTGTACCAGAGGCCACGCTCGCCGAGCATGTCGCCATGGTCGGCCGTGAAGATGACGACGGTGTCGTCGGCCATGCCGCACGCCGCGACGCCGTCGAACGAGGCGCCGACCCAGTCGTCGACGTAGGCGATCGCCGCGTAATAGGCGTGCCGAGCGTTGCGGATGTGCTCGTCGGTGATCTCGGCACGGCGTCCATGGCCGACACGTTGCGCAGCCGGCGGCTGTGCGGATCGAGTTGTCGCCGCCGGCAGCGCCTCGACGCGGGGAAGATCGATCGTCGTCGTGGTCGTAGCGGTCCCAGTACGCGTTGCGCATGGCGTACGGATCGTGCGGATGGGTGAACGACACGGTCAGCAACCAGGGTCGCTCGTCGCCGAGCTCGCGCCAGGTCGCGCAGCTTGCGCACCGCGCGAAAGCCGACCTCGTCGTCGTAGTCGAGCTGGTTGGTGGCCTCGGCGATGCCCGCGTTGAGGACGCTGTCCATGTTGTGGAACCACCAGTCGAAGCGGCCTTCGGCGTCGTCCCAGTTCGGTGTCCAACCGAAGTCGGCCGGGTAGATGTCGGTGGTCAGGCGCTCCTCGAAGCCGTGCAGCTGATCGGGTCCGACGAAGTGCATCTTTCCGGCGAGGCACGTCTGGTAGCCGGCGGCGCGCAGGTAGTGGGCGAAGGTCGGGATCGACGCGGCGAACTCAGCGGCGTTGTCGTAGGCGCCGATCCGCGAGTTGCGCTGTCCGGACATCATCGCGAAGCGCGCCGGCGCGCACAGCGGGCTGTTGCTGTACATCGACGTCGAACTGCACGCCGCGGTCGGCGAGCGCTGCAGAGCGACGGCGCTTGCACGATCGGGTGCCCGTAACTCGGCAGGAACGAGGCCGCCAGCTGGTCGGCCATCACGAGCAGGATGTTCGGCTGCTGGGTCATCGGCCACGCAGACTATGTCCTCCGGCCGAGCGGCCTTGCTGAAACCGGACCCAAGTCCCTTGTCCCCCTACCTACCTGTAGGTAGGCTCGTCTCCAATGATGATGCCGCAACTGATCCAAGGTGGGATGGGTGTCGGGGTTTCCTCGTGGGAGTTGGCGGGGGCCGTCTCCCGAAAGGGCCAGCTGGGCGTGGTGTCGGGGGTCGCCCTCGACGTCGTGCACGCCCGCCGTTTGAACGACGGCGATCCCGGCGGACACCTGCGCCGGGCCTACCAACAGTTCGTGCGACCCGACGTCGTCGAACGTGTGCTGCGTCGCTACTACCGCACCAGCGGCAGGTCACCCGGTGCGCGCTACCTCATGGTGCCGGCACAGCGACTCGATCCACCGGGTTCACTCGTCGACCTGACCGTGCTCGCCAACTTCGCCGAGGTCTGGCTCGCCAAGGAAGGCCACGACGGCGTCGTCGGCATCAACTATCTCGAGAAGGTCCAACTCCCGATGCTCTATGCGCTGTACGGCGCAATGCTGGCCAGCGTCGACGCAGTTCTGATGGGAGCCGGCATCCCGAAGGAGATCCCGCACGTCCTCGACCTGCTGGCCGCGGGACAGCCTGCGACCTATCGCATCTCCGTGGTGGGCGCCGCGTCGAACGACGAGAGGGTGACCCGATTCGACCCTGTGCAGTTCCTGGGTGACAGGTCCGCCCCTCCGCTCGTTCGACCGTTCTTTGTCGCCGTCATCGCCTCGAACACGTTGGCGAGCTTCCTCGCCAAGAGTGTTCACGGGCGACCCGACGGCTTCGTCGTCGAGGGACCCATCGCCGGCGGTCACAACGCACCACCGCGTGCGGCGCTCGTGCTCGACGACGAAGGACAACCTGTTTATGGGCCGCGCGACCACGTCGACCTCGACGCGCTCGCGGCGCTCGGCATTCCGTTCTGGCTCGCCGGCGGATACGGATCGCCCGATCGATTGCGCGAGGCACTCGAGTCGGGTGCCGCGGGGGTTCAGGTCGGCTCGGCCTTCGCCTTGTGCCAGGAATCGGCTATCGATCCTTCGATCAAACAAGACATCGTCAAGCGCGCCCTGACCGACTCGTTGTCCGTGCGGACCGATCCGCGTGCCTCACCGAGCGGCTATCCGTTCAAGGTCGTCGCGCTCGACAACACCGTCTCCGATCCCGAGGCCTATGCCTCGCGTCCGCGGGTGTGCGATCTCGGCTTCTTGCGAACCGCGTACCTCCGCGATGGCGGCACGGTCGGCTATCGCTGCCCCGCGGAGCCCGAGGATGACTACGTGGGCAAGGGCGGCGAGCTCGACGACACCGAGGGACGCAAGTGTCTGTGCAACGGCCTCCTCGCGACGGTCGGGCTCGGACAGATCCGTGAAGAAGGCGACGAACTTCCCATCGTCACGGCGGGCGACGACCTGGAGCGGGCCGTGCGCGCCCTCGCCGTCGATGGCAACGGGTACTCGGCTTCCGACGTCGTCGACTACCTGCTCTCGCCGACACCTACTCCAGGCTGACGTCGAGGTGGCCTCGACGTAGGTCCACATCGAGCGTGTGGGTGGAGTCGGGTTGCCGGGTCACGGTCAGGTCGATCGTCGCATTGCCGACAGCGAGGTGCTCGAGTCGTATCTCGGGGAGCCATTCTGGCAGCGCCGGTCGAACGACCAGGGATCGCGACGGTGCATCGGCCTCGAGACCCAACAGCACAGAGATGAGTTGGATCACCGCACCTGCGGCCCAGGCCTGAGGGACGTTGGCGCCGAGGTATTGAACGGGAAAGCCCCCGGGATCGCGCTGTAGACCGGCGAACAGTTCGGGCAGGCGGTGGGCAGCGAACTGATTGGCAGCATCGAACAAGCTTCTGGCCACTCCGGCGGCTTCGTCGTCGAGTCCGTAGTGACGGAACCCGGCGGCGGCGATGACGTTGTCGTGCGGCCACACCGAGCCGAGCTGGTAGGAGAACGGGTTGTAGCGCGGGTGGTCGGCCGACAGGGTGCGGATGCCCCAACCGCTCCACATGTCGGCAGCGAGTAAGCGGCGGGCGACGGCCGCAGCCCGCTCGGGCGAGACGACACGCAGCCACAACAGGTGACCGGGGTTCGAGGTCACCGAGGCGATCGGCTGCTTGTCACCGTCGAGACCGAGGTAGTACGTGCCCTGCTCCTCCCACCAGAAACGGGTCTCCAACGCCTCGGCGAGTCGGTCGGCCTCGGCGCGCAGGCGTGTCGCCCGCGACCTGTCTCCGTAGACCGATTCCAGCACCGACGCCCACGATCGCTTGGCGGCCACGACCAACGCCTGGTGCTCGCACAAAGCGATGGGTAGCGAAGCCAGTTCGCCGCCGGCATCGACGATGGCGTCACCCGCGTCCTTCCAACCCTGGTTGTAATAGCCCTGCGCCGAGCGAGTGCGGTACTCCTGCAAACCGTCGCCGTCGAGGTCGCCGTCGGTGTCGATCCATGACAGCGCCCGCTCGACGTTCGGGCGCACGAGATCGAGCGCCTCGCGGTCACCGTGCCACGACCACGCCTGCGCGGCGACGAGCACGTACAGGCTGGTGGCTTCATGGCTGCCGTAGTAGGGGGTGTGTGGGATGAGGTGGAGGGCGGCAAGTTCACCATGGCGGACCTCGTGCTCGATCTTGCCCGGCTGCATGTCCCGGGCGTCGTCGTAGTCGTCGGCCTGTAGCGATGCCAGGGCGCGCAGGCTCCCGAGGGCGAACCGCGGCGACAACGACATCGTCTGCAAGGAGACGACAAGCGCCGTCGCGGCCGAACAGGCTGAGAAACCAGGGAATGCCGGCTGCCGGCACCCAGGAATCCTCGCCTCGGTTCTGCCGGCGCGACACGCCGCCCGATGCCGCCTGATCGTGACGGGTCATACGCAGCGAAGCCAGGTCGTCGGTCGCTTGCCGAATGATCTCGGTGATCGATGAGTCACTCGTCGCGCAGGTCGTCACCTGTGTCATCCAGCGTTCGCGAGACGTATTCTCGCGGGCTGCTCCCCGTGAGGTCGTGGCAGACGCGGGGACCATGCTCTGGCCGGCGGTGGCCGAGAGCCGGCCGCCACAACAAGCACGAGTGCCATGATTCGCCCGGATCGAGCGTTATCTGGAACAGGATCCCACCGTTGGCGAACTGCGGAGCTGAGTCGGCGTTGTCGATCGCGACGGTCAGCGACCGTTCGAACTCGCCGTTGCGGTAGCGGGTCACAAGTCGGCCCCGACGGGCATCCCATTGACTCTGTACAGAACCGCGCCGGATGGTGCGGCGGCTCTTCACATCGAACAGATCGGCGAAGTCAGATTCGAGACTCGCCTCCAACTCGATCACGGCGGGTTGGCCGCAGTAGTTCGTCAGTTCGTAGTCCTCGTGCAACCCGTGGCCGATCGTGCGGTCCAAGCGCAGATGGAGGCTGTGTTCGGGAATGACGAGCCCGTTCCCGCCGAGCGAACCGGCATTGGTGAACTCGAATCGCGCCGAGTGGTGCTCGACTGCCGAGCCGTTGCAAAGAACCGCCCGCGATCCTCCAAGTTTGAGGCGGTAACCCGACACGAACCGGGTGTCGGCCGCGAAGTAGCCCTGCTCCTTCGTCGACGACATCTCGCCATTGAGGTCACAAACCATGAACTCGTCGTCGTCGTGGATGGTCACGCTCAGCGGGCCAACTCGAACTTCCATTGTTCTCCTGATTGGGCGCAAAGGCACGCCTGGGAGCGCCAGTATCGCGCCCATATATGATCGGGCGCGGAAACCCCTTCCAACGGGACGCCTCGCTACGTGCCGTCGCCCATCGGACGGCGATTCGGCCACCTACGGCATCACGACGCCAGTGACGGCGAAAGCAGCTTGCGGCGCAGTTCGACCAGTTTGGGTGAGGGCTCGGATGCGGCCCAGGTGTCAGCCTGCACGGCTCGCTCGTAGCTCTCCCACTCGCTGCGCACACCAGCGAGATCGCCACGATCGGCGTGGGCCCGCATGCGCAAGGCGATCAGCTCCTCGTGGCCGGCCAGCACCTTCAGCCCCTGCCCGGTTGCCCAGAACACACCGTCGACGTCGCCGATCGCCAGGTAGTGAGCAGCGAGCGTCGCTGCGGCGGACGTGGCCAGCAGCACCAACGATGATGTGATGCCTTCGGCATCGGGCCACAAGTACGATGTGCCCTCGAACGGCATGCCGTGGATCAGCGCCACACCGGGTCGCAACATGGCGATCGCGCCCTGGTCGTCGAGTAGGCGGGCCGCACCCAATCGGTCGGCCAACAGCTCGGTGTCGCTGACAACCAGGTCGTGCAGGGGTAGGTCTTCGTTCATCGTCCGTCCGATCCACTCCTGTCCAGCCGGCGGCGGCACAACCTTGGCCATTGCCCGGCGGGCGTCGCTGACCACGTTGGAGAAGGTGGCGTCGCGCACGGCGAGCTCCCACAACGCCGTCCGCGCCGAGGCCCTCGTCGGATGGTGGCGATGCTGGCTGAGCCATACCACCAGCTCCTGCGCCTTCGATCGATCGAACCCAACGGTCGCGCCACCGGCCGACTGCACGGCGACCTGGCCGAGGATGCAAACGACGAGTTCGTGCCGGCCTGCTGCAAGGGGGAGTCGCGGCAATCGGTGGCGCCTCGGCGACGACGACGTCGCCGACCGGGGCCAGCAACGGCCATTTGGCGCGCTCGAGCAGGTCGTCGACGGCACACAGCTCGCCGGACGACAAGCCGACAGGGCTGACCTGCCGGCCGAGCGGCTCGAGGACAAAGCCGTCATCACGGGCGCGCAGCACGGCGCCGCTGCCGACGAGCGGACGGTCGATCATCACGCCGACACCGCGCCCACCGCCACCGGCGAGTGGTACCAGGGCAGCCGGTTCAGCGAGATCGTCGACTCCTACAGCAAGGAGCAGTGATGGTTCCCGAGCCTCGCCGCCGTGGGCCGCGCATCGCAGCGCATGTGTGGTGACGGTGCCGCTGGTCGCCGCGGCGATGCTGCCGACGGTGTCGCCCACGGCTGCGGCGGCCGCGGCGAGCGAATCGTGCGACTCGACGTTGGGACTTCCGAGTTGCACCTCGAGCTCGAGTCCGACGGTGAAGATTCGGCTCGACTCGAGAAACGGAGACACTGCCAACGACGCCGCTGCGCATCGCACGATCGACGCCGCCACGGCCGGCGGAGCCTCGATGCTGAGAACCCCGATCGCCTCTAGGTCGATGAACAGCTGCCCACCCGCCGATTCACCGATGTGGACGATCGCCGGACACGGTTGACTGACGTCGCGTGCGCCGTCGGCCAGATCGACGAGCGACACGCCGGCCGGTAGACACCACACACCTGCCTCGACATCGAGCAGCCAACGTTCGGCGACCATCGGTGCAGGTCGATCCGTGTACAACCGGATCTCACCGTCGTCGGTGATCTCCGCCGCCAGCGCACGGGCGTGTTGACGGGCCAGTCTGGGCGCAGAGCAACGAAGGGCGAGGTCGAGGCGAACCAGTTGCTCGGCCGGGCTCAGCGAGCGCAACAACGTCTCGGTCGCGACTGCTTCGTCGGTCGGCGGCGCGAAACGAGCACCGACCTGAGCGCCGCGGAGCTGCTGCCGACGACGGGCGTCGAGGACGGCGATCGCCCCACCGGCCAGTAGCAGGGCTGCGCCCAGACCGCGCTTCACCGGGATGCCGTCGCCCGACAAGAGATCGTCGACAGTGACGATGGCGGGTTGGATCGCCGCGCTCTCGCGGATGTCAGTTGGTGCCGGCGGCGGGAAGGGCGATGTCGGTGTCATCGCGGCCGTGGCCGGCGGCGCCTCGGTAACCGGTGCCGGGTCGACCGCAATCGAGGGCACCGGGTCGACGATGGCGAGTGCCACGTCGAGCGCCGGCAGGGCTTGCACCTGCGCAGGATCGACGGCACTCCTTGCTTCCGAGCCGAGTCGGACGACGTCGCCCGGCCGGATGAGGCGTTCGTCCGGGTATCCGAGCACCGGCGCGTTGAGGGTCATCAACTGGTCGGTGTAGGTGGCGACCGCTCCCGCGCCGACCGATGACTCGAGATGATCTTCGGCGATCTTCCAGTACGAATCTCCGCGCACGACCACGTAGCTGTCTTCGGGCGGAAACGCAATCTCGCTCATCTCGGCGACGTGCTGGGGCTCGGCCACGGCAGCCGGCACGTTCAGCATCCATCCGGGCTCGATCAGAGCCGGCGTCGAGAATCGATGGCCATCGTTCATCACCAGTCCGAGATTGGCGCCGACGATCTCTCCGGCGATGGTGGCGACATCGCGCCCATCGGCGACATGCTGGGCGATGGACCACACCGAGTCGCCACGGTGCACCTCGACCAGCGACCAGCCACTGACAGGACCGGGGGCGGCCGTTCCGCGCGCCGGCAGCAGCGCGGCGGGCGTGGCCGTGTGATGCCGATCAACACTCGCTGCCGACCGAGCGGATGACGCTCCGGCCAACAAGGGCGTGGTGTTGACGACGAGCGGCAGCACCGCAACCAGCACCGACGCCAACTTGCGGCCGACGGACCCAAGTCCGACGAAACGACGATGGTGCGCCGACGGCATTCCGTGGCGCACCTGGAACACGACCTCGTCGACCACCGTGTACACCAGGATCGCCACACAGATCCACCCGACGAGCAGGGCAAGGCGCAAGAACAGGTCGACCAGCTGTGCCGACGAGTCGAGGCCGTCGGCGAGCCGCTCGGCCCACGACCGCAGATCATCGAGCGACCATCGCCAAGGGGCGTTGACGCCGTACAACGGCGAGGCGTGATCGAAGCGTTGAACCGCCAAAACAGCGAGCAAGGTCGGGAGGCCAACGACGACCGCAATGGTCGCTGTCAGCGCGCCGATGAATCGTGCGCCGGATCGACTGGGAATGTGAGATGACATGACGTGCTCCTTACGGCAGCGGTGCGTCGACACCGGACACAGCTGATGCCGAGCCCGTACCCGTAGCGGGGCGACCCGTCGTGGTGATGGTGACCGTGACCGTCACCCGTGTGCCGTCGATCGACACAGCAGTAAGCGAGCCCGTATCGCCGTTGGTGTTGAGAAGGTGTTGAACCGTCGAGGCCACGACCCGTCGCGCAGCCACAGGATCAACGCTGAGCAAACCAACGCGCGTCGACGCCAGGTCCAGCGTTTGGGCGCCGGCGCGTGCCGCTTGAAAGGCGATCGCGGCGGCATTGGTTCGATCGTCGAGGGACTGGTCGACGGTGCGCGACAACCACACCAATGACCCGGCGAGGAACGAGAAGCAGAGCGTGATCATCAACACGGTCGCCGAACCCCGGTCGCCCAAATCGTGTCGACGACTCACGGCAATTCCCCGGCCCGGTAGCTGTCGATCGATGCCGTCGCTGTCGCTGCGAAGGTCGCCGAGTGCGACCCACCGAGGAGAAGGTCGGAACGTTGCGGAGAACACGAAACCAACACCGTCACGTGTCCCCCGGCACGAAAGTTGGACATGTCGATAGCCACCTCCGGGTCACCGGAGCACTCTTTGGCATCGATGAGCATCGCCGCTGCGGCCGATTGCGCGGCACTGATGGCGGATGCCGGACTTCGTTGGCGCGCCGCAGCCTGCGCCGCGGCCGAGCTGGCCGCTTGTACCTGTGCATCGGTGTCGACCTTGCGGCCGAGCCACAAGACGAGAATCGCGAGCGCGATCGCCACGGGTGCGATCAACACAAGCCCGAGAGCGTTTGCTTCACCGCGATCGAGGTGACACCTCACAGGGGCACCCATCCCTCGAGAGGTACCGCCACCGTGACGTTGACCGGCGCCGAGGTGCCGCGCAGCACTCCGGGAGCGTTGCCGGTGATCGTGACGACGACCAGGGTCGCAGTGCTGTCGACCGAAACATTGACCGCGGTCAACACGCTGTCGTTCGCCAGCGACGCTGAGGCTGCTGCAGCAGCTTGCGGCGCCGGAAGGCGATCGCGAGCGACCAGCACTGCGGTCTCGCGGGCGATCACCCGTGCCTCGGTTCGGGTGTGATTCCACATGGCCGCCTGGAAGCCGGCGAACATCAGGACCAGCAGCAACGGCGCCAGCAGAACGATCGTCAGCGACGCAGAACCGATGTCCTGGTCGTGTTCAGCCGGGCCGCCACCCTCAATCGACGCCATCACGTCACGGTGCCGACGGTGCTTGTATCGGCTTCTCGGCCTCGGCCTTGATCTTGCCCCACAGGATCGTCGCAATCACGGCGACCGCCACACCGGCGGCGACGAACCACAGCACCTGCTCGAGCGACACTGCCCCTCGGTCGCGGTCCGCTTCGTCGCTGGTGACGCGACGCAATTGGCCGTACACCATGTGGGTGATGGCTGACAGCATCAGTTCGATGTTCATCGTGCTCCTATCGTGAGAAGTTGAGGGCTGGATAGACGACCGCTGCCATGATCAACAGCGACATTCCGACGAGTGGAACGGTGATCTTCCCGGTGCGTACCCGCGCATCGGTTTCCTGCTCGGCCGACAAGGCGCTGCGCAAGGTGGCGCACTTGGCGGCGAGGCTCTTGGCGACAGGCGCACCCGCTGAAGCGGCCAGCGACGCGGAGGCGGAGATTTGCTGCAGCTCGACGAGATCGAGGTCGTCGCCGAGTTGCGCGAGCGCGGCAACCAGCGAGCGATTGGACGTTTCGGCGACCAGGATCCGCTTGCGCAGCTCGACGAACAGCCGCCCGTCACCGGCCTGCGCGGCCTGACGAAGAGCCCCCTCGTTGCCGACGTTGCCAGCGAGCAACATCGTGACCACATCGAGGTACGAGGAGAGTTGGTAGCGCAAGTCGTTGCGCTGCGCCGCGGCTGCAGATCGCATCGAGGTGTGCACGAGCAACGGACAAGCGATGGCACCGACGACGGCGAGGACGAGCGGCGCGAACATCCCGATCGACAACACCCCGACTGCCTGGCCGGTTGCCAGGAGCACTGACGGCCCGAACAACCCGGCGAGCGACGCCACCACCAGGTATGCCGCATGCACCTCGGGCGGCCGGCGCATGAGACGGAGGTCGGCGACGGCACCCGACGGTAGCCGCATGCGTCGAACCAGCGGCCGGCCGAGTCGCGTCCAGCCGTCGATTGGATCGGCGGAGGCCGGCGCCGGCGGACGGGCGAGGTGGGTCGACATCTTCGACAACGACGGCAGACGCTGCGCGGCTGCGGTGAACAGCATCCACACACCTCCACAGCCGATGAGTGTGGCGACGATCAATCGCACTACGGTCGGCATCATTCGGCCTGACGGAGCGTGAGAAACCGTGATGGTCGGGGGAACGTCGCCAGGCGGCCGACCCACACCAGCAACGCCCCGTAGCCGACGAGGATGAGAGTGAGGAAGAGTTGACCGGAGACGTCGTCGTAGGCGTTGAGGTACGAGCTGCGGGCGAACATGAACACCGCAGCCAACAGCGCGCACATCACCATCGACACCATCCACACCTCGCGGCGCATCGGGGCGCGTTCTGCTTCGACAACGCGTCGCCGGTCGGCTTGATGGCGGGCCTGTGCCGCCAGCGCCGACAGCACATCTTCGGTTTCGGCGCCACGCGAAACCGCAATCAGCAGACCGACGGCAACCAGGTCGGCGAGCGGCTCGTTCATGTCGTCGGCAAAGCGCCGAAAGACGACCTCGGGCGGCTGGCCCGCTGACAGGCGGGCGAACAGCGAGAGCACCTGCGGGCGGATCGATGGTGGGCAGGTGTCGGTAGTCGCCCCGATGGCACCGACCGGCTGATTGCCCGAACGCAGCACGTCGCGCACGTTCTCGACCCACGACGCCAAGGCTTCGGTTCGTTCGACACCATCGTCGTCGCCGGCGCGGCGTCGGCGCATCGAATCGGCCAGCCATCCGACGATGACGCCGATCACGACGGACGGGATGATCCAACCGGAGACGACCATGACGAGCGCACCGGTGACGACTGCAACGACGACGAGCAACCGCGGGGTCCACTTCGCCCGAGCCGGCGCCGGCCCGCGATGCATCCCGGATCGGACAACGGCCACTCCAACGACGAACACCACGGCGGCCACCGCCAGCAGCGCCTGGTCGTGATTCATCTGACCAACATCGCGTCGTTCGGGACGAACAACCCGTCGGGAACGCCAGCCAAACGCAAGCGGCGCACGTGGTGTTCCGACAACGGGTTGTGCTGGACGAGCTGGTTGAACTCGTTCATGCCCCATGTCTCGGTGGAGCGCACGCCACCGTTCTCACCACGACCGCCGTATTCGACGATCGAGGTGACGCAACGCTGAGGCGCGCCGGCATGAGCGTTGCGAACGAGATCGATGTGAATGACGAAGTCGATCGTCTCGGCGATCAGCGCCCACACGGCGTACTCGGGCAGCTTGGTGTTGCTCTTGGCAACGTAGAACGCGAGCCGACTGAGCACCGCCTCAACGGTGTGGGCGTGGATGGTGGCCATCGACCCCCGCTTGCACATCGACGCCACATCGAGCATCTCCAACGCCTCGTCCTCGACCAGTTCGCCGACGATCACCCGGTCGGGGTTCAGCCGGCGGGTCAGCTCGACGAGCTCGCGCGCCGACACCGCACCCCGACCCTCGGTGTTTGCTTGACGAGTGAACAGAGCCGGCGCGTCGGGGTGACGCGGATCGTCTTCGAGACGCAACTCCAGCAGGCCCTTCTCGACCGTGACGATCCGCTCCAGCGGTGACACCGCACCGAGCAGCTCCTTCAACAGGGTTGTCTTGCCCGCGCCTGGTCCGCCGGAGATCAGGATCGTCATCCCGGCGCGCACCAGCGCTTCGAGTTGGGGGACCAGCCAGAGGGGGAACAGTCCGCGGAGCGCCAACCCATCGAGGCCGACCTGGTTGACGGTGAAGCGGCGGATGGCGATTCGTGGCTCCGACGACACGCCGCTGCGGCCCGGCCCGCCGAGCACCATGACCACTCGGGACCCATCGGGGGCCTGCAGTGTGACCATCGGCGACTGCTCGTCGAGTCGCGACTCGGCAACGCCCATCGACAACGTCAGCCGGCGCTGAAACGCGTACAGATCGTCGGCAGAATCCCACAGCTGGCCGAGGTTCTCCTTGCGTCCATCGGAGTACGACACCCACGTCACGCGGTGCGAGTTGACGTCGATCTCCTCGACGTCGGGATCGTGCATGTAGGACTCGAGGGGACCAACGCCCACCGTTTCGGCGTACGCCGCGGCCCGCAGCGTGCGCTCGGTGTGTTCGTCGAGCGGGGCATCGCCGCGTTGGAGCCGCACCTGGTTGATCCGGGCGATCTCCTCGGCCATCCACCGCCCCATCAACAGCTCGAGGCGAGCGCGGTCTTCGCGGAGTCCGATGCGTCGTTGTCCGTCCGCCGCGGCGAACCCGGCGACGTTGGTCGAAGACCGGTCGGCCTCGATGGCCTCGACAAGTCGGGTGGAAAGGCTCGCCGTCAACTCGCGGACCATCACCCGGTCGACGTTCACGACCGGTCGCCCATCGATTGCCAACCGTCGCCCAGCCGCACGTGACGCAGGCCGTCCGACACTCGAGCTGCCAGCTCGATGAACGAGCGCATCAGCGGTGACCGGCGAAAGCGCACGGCTGAGCCGGCGCGACCGGCGAGCACTGCTGCTGCCCACGGGTCGTCGGCAATCGCAACGACCGTGTCGACCTCGATGAACCGGGCAACCTCGTCGACGCCGTACGGACTCGCGCCGATCATCGCGACGACGGTCGGGATCGAGCGCACCGCCAACTGCGCAGCCAGCTCGGCGACGCGCTCGAAGCCGAGTGCGGCCGCCGCAGCTGAGCCGCGGTGCTGTCGATGGGTGACGACGACGAGGCCGGCCTGGCTGACCAGCGCCGAGAGCCCACCGCGTAGGCGACCCCCGTCGGCAATTACGACGAGTGAGTCGAGCCCGGAGAGCACCGGAAGCACCGAGGTCGTGGCCGCCTGCACGACCGCGGCGGCCTCGACCGCTCTCGTCGGCGCGACCAGCACAGCAACACCCGACGCGGCGCGCTGCATGGCAGCCTCGATGGCAGGCCACGACCCCGCCGACGACGACGCGGCGATCTCAGCCAGACCGGGAGAGCGGGGTAGGTCGAGCCAGGCGGCGAGACATCCGCCGGCAGGATCGAATTCGGCCAGCATGCACGGATCATCTTGGGGCCAGCCCGCAGCGAGCCCCAGTGCAGTGGTCGTGCAGCCGTCACCCACAACGGCCACGAGGCTCACGGCGTGCTCCCGCTGAGGTCGATGCCCGGGTCGAGCAGGACCACCCTGACTCGGGTGGCGCTGGCGAGCCCGACAGCATCGGCCAATGCCACTTCGAGCGAGATCGACATCTGACCGGTCACCGAATCGGGCGCGAGCGGTAGGCCGACCACTCGGCCGACGACCGGCGGTGGCGCCACGGCATCGCCGCCGTTGGACAACAGGACCACTTGAACCTGCGATCGCTCGCGGAGCCCCGCAGGCAGTTCGCCGGATGGCACGGTCACCGCAACAACCGCCGAGCCCGGCGCCACCAACGGTGCGGCCTGCAGCATGCCGGGGGCCAGCAATCCCCCGGTGACGATGCGCACCCTGGTGTACTGACCGACGACTGAAGCCATATCCGTCGCCCTCACAACGGCGAGCGACGGATCGGTCGACAGCTCGATCGGCCGTACATCGTCAGCCGTCAGCTGGGCACCGGCAGGCAGATCGTGCACCACCTGCAGCACGGCCACCCGTCGGTCGACGGTCGAGAACACGAGCAGCACGACAGCGACGGCGACCAGCGACAACAGCGTGCCGATCGTGAGCCGCAGCCGCGACCGCGAAGACGGCCGAAAGCCGGTTGGCGGCGTCGCAGTGGATGCCCGCGGGCCTACCGTGCGCGCCGAATAGACAGACTCCGCCACCTCACCCATATGCACCCATGCATACCCAACATGGCCGGTGTCGACCCCCGCCGTCAAATGCGCCGGCAAATCCGCTGGAAAATCCCCATCGGTGCATCGCGTCCTCCCTCGGTCCACAGATGCACATCGGCGGGAGCCGAGCGGAAATCAGCTCTGCCGTTGGAAGACATGTCCGAACACGATTCGTAGTGGGGTCGGCGACCGCGGCTGCGATAGCCTCAGCGTTCGCTAGGAGAGGTGCCAGAGCCAGGTCGAATGGACCGCACTGCTAATGCGGGGACCGCCTTCAAGTGGTCCGTGGGTTCAAATCCCACCCTCTCCGCCACGACGGGCCGGCGGTTCAACCGCCGGCCCGTTCGCCGCGCCCCGCCCCTTTATGTTGCAATTGTGTGACAACAGGAGTAGACAGAGCACTTCCGGCCGACACCTTAAGGGTCCCTGGCGGTACCCCGGAGAGGTCGACTACTCACCATGCAACACGACAACTCCGACGATCCCTGGGGATTCTGGCAAGACGAGCCAACTCGTCAGTTGAAGCGAACGCAGGTCGGCACCAGGTCACACGGCGAGACCGGCATGGTTCCCGTTGTTCGCGCCGATCGCACCCGGGCGATGCCCGAGCCCCACATTCGCAACCCCTTGCTGACCCGCGTCGGCATGCTGGTGGGAGCCATGTTGCTGCTGGTACCGGTCGCCCTCAGCCTGCGCGACGACCAGCCACAGGTCCGTGCCGCCGAGATCCAAGCGGTCGAGCCGATCGAGGTGGGCCAGCTGCCACCGGCGCCGACCGACGCAACGGTGGCACCGACCACAACGATCGTCGTGACCACCACCGCGGCCCCCACCACCTTCACAGCTCCTGCGCTCGCCGAGGTGGTGGTCGTCACCCCTGCGCCCACCGCGCCGCCCACCACGGCAGCGAAACCGACGAAGAAAGTCGTGCCGAAGACCACGACTCCTGTCTCGGCACCGCCCACTGCTGCGACGCAGTCGGCTGCCGCTGCCGTCTGCACCCTGTCCTACACGGTCGTCAAGGGCGATGCCTGGTCGACGATCGCTTCGCGAGCAAAGGTGTCGATGAAGGACCTGCTCGCTGTGAACAACGCCAGCACCCAGACACTGCTGTTGCCGGGCAAGGACATCTGCCTGCCGACGGGTGCCGTGGCACCGGCGACCCCGACGACCAAACCGGCATCGACACAACCGGCGACAACACAACCGAAGGCGACTGCGCCGGCCACGACCCAACCGCCGACCCCCACGGTCACGTCGGCGCCGACCACGACGCAGCCGAAACCGCCGCCCAACACCTACACCAAGTCGCAGGTCACCCAGATCATCCGCGACGTGTGGCCCGACGATCTCGAGGACGAGGCCATCCGCATCGCCACCCGCGAGAGCAACCTCATCCCCACGGTCAAGAACTCGTGCTGCTACGGCCTCTTCCAGATCCACTACAGCGCCCACCGAGCCTGGCTGGCGAGCATCGGCGTCACCAGCGCCTCCCAGCTGTACGACCCGCGAGTCAATGCGACCGCGGCGCTGGCGCTGTACAACACCAGCGGTTGGGCCCCCTGGGGCACGCCAACAATCACCACCACCACCACCACAGTTTTGGTGTAGCTGCCCAGCCGTTACACTGCCCGCCGACACAGGCGCTCGTAGCTCAATGGATAGAGCATTTGACTACGGATCAAAAGGTTGGATGTTCGAGTCATCCCGAGCGCGCTGCCCAGATGTGCAGATCTAGCTGGTGTGATAAGGTACGAGGACCCCGCTGATTGGCGGGGTCCTCGGGCATTTTCGGCTCCATGTATCGCCGATGTATCAGAAGGAGACGGTAAGCACAGCCGAAGTGCTTCGCGCACGTAAGGAGCTACGCGCTCTGCTATTGCGAGGCCAGCGGCGAGTGCACACGGCCAAGGAGTCACCGCCACGCCGCCGGCAGCTCCTCGATGTCGTAGGCGGGCTCGACGTCGAAGCGGTCGTGTTCCGACTTCGCCGCCCGGCACGAATGCACCGAACCAGTGCGAGAGATTTGCTGGTTCAAGCCGCATGCCGCGGCCCTCGAGCCGCGCGCGATTACCAATTGGGTGCTCGACGACCAGGACCCGGTGCGGCCGCGCGAGACCGACGCGCGCGATCGATCATGCGATCGCCGGAAAGGCAGACGTTTCGTACGACCATCGGCCGAGCCACGACGAGCCGTTGCTTTGGGCAATCGACGCAATCGTGTGGGCTGTCGTGACGGTGGATCAACGTTTGACCGCGTCCGTCATCTGGTCAACTTCGTGGACGTGCACCCGTAACGCACAGCACCCGGCTACCCACCGTCCGGAGCGCTCACCGGGTGTACTTCCCGCAGCTACTGCCGCGGACATCTCCCATGATGCGCCCTCCGAGACCTCATTGCAACCCACCACCGGTCCGCGGCGCGACGGGGCCAGATCTCGGGTAGGTAGATGTCGACCGGGTTGTCAATATCGCGTCTGGGGGGCGTGTGCCAGTCGGGGATCCCGTCAGGCCGGACAGACTGTGTGATATTCGTCACAGGACGCCGATTGTTTTGGCCGTTCGTGTCCGCTGCTGTCCGTTGGAGTCCATGAGGTACTGCACAGTCCAGAGCCGTTTGGACGACCGGTTTGAAGGGGGTTGCCATGCAAATGACATCGGTGTAGTGAGGACACCCTGATGCGGTCCGAGATGGTGTTCGACGGGTCGCTGGAGGATCTTCCGGCGATGTTGACGGTCGAGGAAGCGGCGCGTGTTCTGCGCATCGGCCGGTCGCTGGCGTACCAGTTGGCGACCCGCTATCTCGACAGCGGCGGCACCGATGGCTTGCCGGTCTTGCGACTTGGTGGCGTGTTGCGCGTGCCCGGCTTTGCCCTGCGCGAGTTGATCACGACAGGCGGCATCGTCCAACTCACCGCCGCGCCAACCAGCCAGTCGCGCACACCCAGGTCGCGCCCACGCCGCGCGCCGCGGTCGCCGACTTCCACGATGTCCAGCACCGCCCTGTGTTCGGACTCGCCCCGACCGCCAAAGCAGCCCGTGTCCTCGAACGCGAGACCGGGACAATTGCTGACACGGTCGCCAAACTGCTTCACGAATGGGCGCGCCCTGACGGGCCGGACCCGTTGTGGCGGCTCCCCGGCGCGACCATCGTTGTTGACGAAGCCGGGATGCTCAACACCGCCGACCTCCACCAACTGACCCGTCTCGCTGACCGTCAGGATTGGCGCCTCGTGCTGGTTGGTGACCCTCGAGCAGCGTCATCGCCAACGCGGGCGCATCGGCGCGGTCACCGGTCGCGTCGAGGGCGGAGCAATGGGGTGGGCACCGGCAGATCTTCGGCGAGCTGCAAGGCCCGCGCTTCCACCGAGGCCACGTCGGGCGACTCGGCGAGGATTTCTGGATGGACATATCGACGCAGCACAACATCGCGCTCGTCGTCGCCGTCATCGACGAGCGTCACGCGATGCATCGCAGCTGTCGATCCGCCAGGCATCGGACGCACCTCGACAACGGCGGACGCGTCGAGCTCATCGACAAGCCAGGCGAGTGTCGCTTCAGGCGGGGGCTGGCGGGCGAGCCACGCGCCACGCGCTGCCTCATCCATCGGCTGATCCACGCCTGCAGTCTCGCGGCCGAACCCGCCGGATCGGTGCACAGCTTTCGACACTGGACAACCCGATCCATATCAGGGCAATCTGCTCGAGGAAGGTCAACTTATGAAGCGGAAGGATTTACGGGCCCCGTCGAAAATCTGCCGATCTTCGGCATCGTCGTTCGCCGCCGCTGACCCCATGTAGAACACGTACCCTTTATCGCCGTGCAGGGCGGCGACGTGAGTCGCGTCAAGCCCGTCGCTGCACTTCACCGTCCAGATCAGAGCAGGCTCGCCACCAAGGGTCGTGGTCTCCACAGATGTGGGTGCGGGGCATTCGTCCGGTGTGCCACGAACCATGGTCGCCTGCCAGTCGGCTAGTTCCGTGCCGGGCGGTACTGCGGCTGACGCGCCCATCAACGTGCGGTCTGTGTTGAAGTCGGCAATGTTGGCGAATTGCGGTGAGCCGGGACCGCTGATGTGCTGGCCGTCCCAATCGATAGTCGCATCGACTTCCGCCCAGGCGTCGGTCATCGTGACGGCGAAGTCGTAATGGTCCGAGACGAACTCCTTTGCGGTCGGCGCCGTGGTCGTTGATGTTGTTGCCTCGACGGGGCTCGAAGCGACGCTCGATATGGCGGCGCTGGACGCGGGCACGTTTGCGGTCGTCCCGCTATTTGCGTCCGACGACGAGCCACCGCAAGAACTGGCAGCACCCAGAAGCAGCGCAACCGCGACGAAACGGGGACCATGAAGAAACAGCGCCACCCGTCGGGTCGACGACATAGCACGGACCCCCTTTTCCGTCCTCGCGTGGACATCGCGTCGAGCACGCCGCCCGCAATCGTGCGCTGCAGTGCCTGAGCGGGCAAGCGGCTTTACGCAATCTTTGCGGCGTTCGGTTCAAGGTTCCGTGAGCGCGATCGCCGCGCTGACAACTAACGCCATAGCTGCCGTCGATCGGTGTGCTGGACAGCCGACTCGCGATCGGGCAATCTGTGCGCGCTGCAGGCCTGGGCGGGCGTATCAAGGGAGAGCAACGAGATGAGACCACTTCGATACTCGATCAACGTCACGGTCGACGGCTGCTGCCATCACGAGGCAGGGCTCCCCCCGGACGAGGAGTCGATGCGCTACTGGACCGCTCAGATGGAACGAGCCGATGCCCTGCTCTTCGGCCGGGTGACCTACGAGATGATGGAGTCGGCGTGGCGGCAGCCGGCCACGGGCACGTGGCCTGACTGGATGGGTGAGTGGGAGATCCCGTTCGCCGAGACCATCGACCGGGCGAAGAAGTACGTCGTGTCGAGCACGCTGAGCGGGGTCGATTGGAATGCCGAGCTGGTGCGAGGCGACGTGGGGCAAGCGGTTCAGCGGCTCAAGCAGGAGCCAGGCGAGGGCCTGTTCGTGGGTGGCGTGACGCTCCCATTGGCGTTGGCAGATCTGGGACTGATCGACGAGTACGAGTTCCTTGTGCAGCCGGTCGTTGCCGGACACGGGCCGACGTTGCTTGCCGGTCTGCGCGAGCGCGTCCAGCTCGAGCTGGTGGATCGCCATGAGTTCCGGTCGGGGGCGGTCGCCCTGCGATACCGGCCCACCCGAGTTACGGCTTGACGTGATTTGTCCTGGCACGTTGGCCGCTGCGTCGCGACCGAACGACGTAATGGACGACGCCCGTGCCGCCGTGATGCGCTAGCGACGCTCCGCGCTGATGATTTCCTCTTGCGTGGGCGTCATGCAGCGGGCACGATACGTCGGTGGCGGCTCCGCTCTTCCATGTACTCATGCACGGAAAGGACGATGCCGGCTCGGCGCGTCAACGGTGTCGGCGCTGCGGTGGTCCGCTGGAACGCAGTTCGGGTAGTCCGGGCGACTCCGTGCTTTTCGCGGCGCCGCGACCGGGCGAACTCTGTGAACCCTGCCTCACGGGGCACAGTCCCGGTTGGGTCCCACCCGCTCCCGAACCCGATTGGTGGTTCGACCGCCTGCTGTACCGGAATTCAATGGCACGGTCCTTTCGCGATCGTCGCCACAGCCGCGAGGTGGCCTTCATTGAGCGCCACGAAGCCGACGTACTTCGGACGAAGCACAACGGCGCATAGCTGCCTGGTTGATGATCGGACAAATCGGCCGGACGACCACGCAGGCTCTCAGAGCGTCAGGAGGCTTTCTCAGCTGGGACGAGTAACACACTGGAAGTAGCCCGAACGAGAATCCGACCATCGGCATCCATGAGTCGACCCTCGACGAAACCAACCGTCTTGCCCAGACGAAGCACCTCACCCTCGCACGCCAAAGGACCGGGTCTCGCAGCACCGAGGAAGCTCAGGTTCATATCGATCGATGACGGGTACAACGCTCCAGCCGACTTGACCAACACAGCCGGACCCATGGTGTCATCGAGCATCGCCGCGAGAATGCCGCCCTGAATTCGTCCCGCCGGGTTCAAGAACTCAGATGTTCCCTCGAACCCGACCCTGATCCAACCTCTTGCCTCGTCGTGGCCCAGGAGGTGCCATCCGAAGAGACGCGAACAGTTCGACCTCCGGCCCGGCGCGAACATCGCCGCAACTTCGTCGTCTGTCATGTCCGGACCGTAGCCCGACCCAGGAGGTGCAGAATCCAAGGTTGCGAAGAACGTCCGAAATCGGCAGGTACCGAGCGATGCGCTCAACGGTGGTTTGGCGATCCGGCCTTGACGAACAGTCTCGCGCGCACTCCCCATGGAGTGTGCAATTGTGAATCAGGGAGCGCCGAACTGCCGATCCGCGCAAGCCGAGGTGACGATGCAGAAATGTGTTAAACCACAAAGGATGGTTGGCATGCCCGCCTGGTCCGCGCTCGCCGAACTCTCCCATCCTGGCGACTCCATCCGGGAGCGGCGAATCGAACTCGGCTGGACACAAGCAGAGCTCGCCAAGCGCAGCGGCATCCCACAGGCCGACATTTCTCGGATCGAGAATGGCCGGCTCGACGCACGGTGGTCGACGATCCAACGGATCTCTGCCGCGCTCGCTGTCACCCAGGCGAGACCACCACGCACTCTTGCCAACGGACCTATGGTCGCGCAGACACCGACGCCGCCATCCAAGAAATGGTCAGCCAAGGGCACCACAATCGAGATCAACAGCGCCAAGAAGTGATCCTTCGCCACGCGACAACCGACGACGAATCGGCCCTCGAAGCATTCGATCTCGGCGACACCCGGTCACCCTGGCTCGACGAGGTGGGCGAGATCGTTTCGGCCTCATCGCCTGGCGCGACGACGTCGAGCACCATCCGCTCGACCGTCAGGTCGTCATCACAGAGAATGAGGGAGAAATCGTCGCGGTGGCCGCTCACGAGCGCGTCGAGCACGAGCGTCTCGGGCCAGTCGCCGAGCACCGCTATCTCATGGTCGTCGCCGTGGGAGCCGACTACCGGCGATCGGGTTTCGCTCGGGTGCTGACGGAATCGTTGTTCGCAGAAAGGCAACGCGACGGCGTACGAACTGTTCGTTAGCTGGTCCACTCGGCCAATCTCGCGTTGATTGCCTTCAGCCGGGTTGTGTTCGCCGAGGCCGACGAGACCTACCCACCCGAAGACCGTCCGTACGCCAGATTCTTGCTTGGGTTGTGATGGGCGATGCCACCCGCTACCTCGACAGCGGCGGCACCGATGGCTTGCCTGGCGCCCACGCCGCGGCCGCCGCAAGGCGCCGTCGGCCGCTATGCGAACTACAAGTGCACACCACCCGTCAGATGACTGCTCCAGCACCGCGGGCTCAGACAGTCAGAGGCCTCCGGCAGACCCAGCCCGACATCTCGACGTTCCTGATTCACAATCGAACGCTCCCTGGGAAGCGCGCCAGATCGCGGTTAGACGGCAGTACAAGCAGGTGATCGTGCACAACCGTCGCGAGATCGTCGCCGTGCCCGACCGAGATCCTCGAGATGGCGAGCGAACGCTTCGATGTCATGACGGCGAACGGCACACAGCGCTATCCGCCGGTCGTGGCACTGGGCGAACTGTCGCAGATCCAACGCGGAGGCATCTTGGATCAACCCGAATAGCGGACAGTCGGCCTGGCGAAGCGAGTCAACGCCCGGTCTGGCCGTCGATCTGCTCCCGGAGGATGTCGGCATGACCGGCGTGGCGGGCGGTCTCGCCAATGACGGCGAGGATCGCCCACCGGAGGTTGCGAGTCATCCCATCTCGAGTTACCGGAGCGTTTGCGTCGCCGATTGCCGTGATGATCTCGTTGCTCGCAGCGCACGCAGCTCGATATTCGGCTCGGATGGTCCGCAGCGAGACCGAGGGATCGACCTGCATTGACCGGACACCTCTGTCGGTCGTGCGGCCGGCGACGATTTGTTCGAACCACTTCGATTCGACGAACGTGAGGTGCTGTATCAGTCCGGCCAGGTTGGTGCCCGAGTCGACAGTGCTGCGCCGAGCATCCGCCTCGCTCAGTCCTGTCAGCTTCTTGAGGACACTCGCTCGCAGAGCATCGAGTTCTGCGCGGAGTTGTTCAACTTCTCGCGGCACGTCACCCGACGCTAGTTCCACGTCCACTGTGGGCGCGGAGAACTGCCTGGTTGAGATCTGGTCGCGTCAGGAAGTACGCGATCCACATGTCGTGCACTCCGAACAGCGAGCGCAGAATGGCGACGTCGCTTGGCTAGCTCGCAGCGGTACCCGCCGTCCAAGGCTGCGGTGATGGAGGCGTGGCGCGATGTAGTGGAAACGCGAGAAGAGCGGGCGACGCAATCGCGCCGCCCGCTCCGTCGATCGAATTCTGAGGGATCAGTGTCAGATCACCCGTCGTTTTCGTTGCCGCCGCGGTGGCCTGAGTCGTCGCTTCCGCCACTGTGTGCTGAGTTGTCGTCGTTGGCGTCGTGGGCGGAATTGTCGTCGGCGGACGCAAGGGTGACGCCGGTGCAGGTCGGGTCCGTCACGTGCTCGGCTTCGTCGCACGGCCCGCTCATGTCTTCGACGCTGTTCGTCGTGGCGTCGTCGACGCTGTTGCTCGTGGCGTTGTCGTCGATGCCGTTGTCATCGTTGGCGTCGTGGGCAATGCCGTCGTCGGCGGATGCAACGGGGACGACTGTCGCCGAGTTGACTGTATTGCTTGTCGCCATGGTCGGTGTGGTCGGTGTGGCTGTCGCCACGGTGACCGGTGCGGGAGCGATGTGCTCGGGCGAGTCGCCGCGAGCGGCGAATGCCGGCACGCCGAACCCGACGGTGGCGATTCCGGCGGTGATCCAGATGAGTGACTTCTTCATGATGTTGTCTCCTTGAGGGGTACTTGATGAGGTAGTCGGCACGGTACGAGGACGCCTGCCAACGGACGTCCCGACAACATCCAAGGGACATCGAAGTGGTGGTCGCCCAATGGTGCTACGACCAATCTGAGCTGGCACGATGCAATCTCCAATGAGGCGTGCGTGCGGCGCTCAACGGGTACGCGGTGGGCAGGGCTCGCCGGGATTGGGCCTCGGTCAGGTGCCGACGTAGGCCGCGAGGTGCTCGCCCGTGACGGTGGAGCGCGCGGCGACGAGGTCGGCCGGTGTGCCCTCGAAGACGATCCGGCCGCCGTCGTGGCCTGCGCCGGGGCCGAGGTCGATGATCCAGTCGGCGCGTGCCATGACCGCCTGGTGGTGCGCGATGACGATGACCGACTTGCCGGAGTCGACGAGCCGGTCGAGTAGGCCGAGCAGCTGCTCGATGTCGGCGAGGTGGAGGCCGGTGGTCGGCTCGTCGAGGACGTAGACGTCGCCCTTCTCGGCCATGTGGGTGGCCAGTTTGAGCCGCTGCCGCTCGCCACCCGACAGCGTAGGGAGCGGCTGGCCGAGGCTGAGGTAGCCGAGCCCGACGTCGGCGAGCCGGTCGAGGATCTTGTGCGCTGCCGGTGTCTTCGCCTCGCCGTCGGCGAAGAACTCTTCGGCCTCGGTCACCGACATCGCGAGCACCTCGCTGATGTTCTTCCCGCCGAGTTCGTACTCCAGGACCTCGGCCTGGAATCGCTTCCCCTCGCACTCCTCGCAGACGGTGGCGACGCCGGCCATCATCGCCAGGTCGGTGTAGATGACGCCGGCGCCGTTGCAGTTGGGGCAAGCGCCCTCGGAGTTGGCGCTGAAGAGCGCCGGCTTCACGCCGTTGGCCTTCGCGAACGCCGTGCGGATCGGGTCGAGCAGTCCCGTGTACGTCGCCGGATTGCTGCGCCGCGAGCCCTTGATCGCTGCCTGGTCGACCGACACCACCCCGTCCCGGCCAGACACCGAGCCATGGATCAGTGAGCTCTTGCCCGACCCGGCCACGCCGGTCACCACCGCTAGCACGCCCAGCGGGATGTCGACATCGACATCGCGCAGGTTGTGGGTGCTGGCGCCGCGCACCTCCAGCACCCCCGACGGCGTCCGCACCGTCTCCTTGAGGGAGGCCCGGTCGTCGAGGTGTTGCCCGGTCAGCGTGCCGCTGGCCCGCAGCCCGTCGACGGTGCCCTCGAACACCACCTCGCCGCCCTCAGTGCCGGCGCGTGGACCGAGGTCGACGACGTGGTCGGCGATCGCGATCGTCTCCGGCTTGTGCTCGACGATCAGCACGGTGTTGCCCTTGTCGCGCAGCTGCAGCAGCAGGTCGTTCATCCGCTGGATGTCGTGGGGGTGCAACCCGATCGTCGGCTCGTCGAACACGTAGGTGACGTCGGTGAGCGACGACCCGAGGTGGCGGATCATCTTCGTGCGCTGCGCCTCGCCGCCCGACAGCGTGCCCGACGGCCGGTCGAGCGAGAGGTAGCCCAAACCGATCTCCGCGAACGAGTCGACGGTGTGCCGCAGCGCGGCGAGCAGCGGCGCCACCGACGGCGCGTCAAGGCTGCCCACCCAATCGGCCAGGTCGCTGATCTGCATCGCACAGGCCTCGGCGATGTTGATCCCCTTGATCTTCGACGATCGAGCGGCCTCGTTGAGACGGGTGCCGCCGCAGTCAGGACAGGCGGTGAACGTGATCGCCCGCTCCACGAACGCCCGGATGTGCGGCTGCATCGCGTCGACGTCTTTCGACAGGAACGACTTCTGGATCGTCGGGATCAGTCCCGCATACGTGAGGTTGATGCCCTCGACCTTGATCTTGGTCGACTCCTTGTAGAGCAGGTCCTGCAGCTCCTTCTTGGTGTACTTGCAGATCGGTTTGTCGGGGTCGAAGTACCCACAGCCGCGGTAGATGCGGCCGTACCATCCCTCCATGCTGTAGCCAGGGATCGTGAGCGCGCCCTCGTTGAGCGACTTGCTGTCGTCGTAGAGCGCAGAGAGGTCGAAGTCGGTGACCGAACCCATGCCCTCGCAGCGCGGGCACATGCCGCCGGCGCGGCTGAACGTGCGTTTCTCCCTGGTCTTCCCGCCGGCCTTCTCGATCGTGATCGCACCGGCTCCGCTGACCGTTGCGGTGTTGAAGGAGAACGCGTTGGGCGAGCCGATGTGGGGCTTGCCGAGTCGGCTGTACAGGATGCGCAGCATCGCGTTGGCATCGGTCGCGGTGCCGACCGTCGAGCGGGTGTTGACACCCATCCGCTCCTGGTCGACGATGATCGCCGTCGTCAAGCCGTCCAGAACGTCGACCTCGGGCCGGGCCAGCGTCGGCATGAAGCCCTGCACGAAGGCGCTGTAGGTCTCGTTGATCAGCCGCTGCGACTCCGCGGCGATCGTGCCGAAGACCAACGAGCTCTTGCCCGAGCCGGAGACGCCCGTGAACACCGTCAGCCGGCGCTTCGGGATCGCGATGCTGATGTCCTTGAGGTTGTTCACCCGCGCGCCGTGCACGCGGATCAGATCGTGGCTGTCGGCGTCGTGCAACGGTCAGGCCTGGGCGATGCGGACGAGGTTGCCCGAGGGGTCGCGGAACACGCAGTCACGCGCGCCCCAGGGCTGGGACGCCGGCTCCTGGAGCACCTCGGCGCCCGACGCCCGGACCTTCTCGAAGGTGGTGTCGAGGTCGTCGGAGCGGAAGATCGCAGCCTGCAGCGAACCCAGCGTAACGAGCGAAAGGAGGGCGTCGCCCTCGGCCTGCGAACGACCACCGTGCGGCTGGGACAGGACGATGTCGACGTTCTGCCCCGGGGCGCCGACGGTCACCCAGCGGAAGCCGTCGGCAGCGACGTCGTTGCGGACCTCCAAGCCGAGCGCGTCGTGGTAGAAGCCGAGTGCGGCGTCGGGGTCGTGGACGGGGATGAACATGGTGGAGACGGTGACTGCCATGCGACGATCGTAGGAGCAACGACCCGTCGCGTGCTTCTCCGATCCGGCTGGAGTTTCGCTGACCGCGGGCAGCCGAATCGGGTTCCATTGCGTCACCCGAAGGATGAGGCGCTCCGGATCGCACTTGCGGCGGGGCGCCGGAGGAGCCAATCTGCGTCAGTGACTGGGTCACCTGACGTCATCTTGTCAACGGTCGATGCCGGATCGGCGGAGGCCGAGTGGGCGCTGATGCAATACTTCGATGAGCTCGATCGGCGATTCGTCGGCGGATTCAAGACCACTGAGGCCCTCAACGAGGCCGCCCCTTCGTTCAACCCACCCGCAGGGTTGTTCGTGGTCGCCAAGCTCGGAGATGACGTTGTCGGGTGTGGCGGGATCGAGTGGACCGACGAAGCAACCGCGGAGATCAGGCGGATGTGGGTGGATTCCGGTCGTAGGGGCATCGGTCTGGGCAAACGTCTGCTCGTGCATCTCGAAGGGGTGGCGCGATCGTCGGGAAGAACGCGCGTGGTGCTCGACACCAACGAATGCCTCACCGAGGCGATCTCGATGTATCGAGCGCTCGGCTACGTCGCGATCGAGCGATACAACGACAACCCGTACGCGCACCACTGGTTCGAAAAGGATCTCCGTGGTAGCGAGACTTGAAAGCGCCCGATCTCGACTGTTCCCACCCATGTGGTGTACACATGGACCAACGGGATGCCACAGGGTGCCGATCCGGTTGCCCCAGCCCGACCGGGCGTTCACACAATCACAGGAAGCGAGAACTTGATGGGACTGCTACGACATCATGACGCTCCACACCTCCGATTCCAGATGCGCGAGAAGATGATCGCCATCGGCGACGACTACTGGATCGAAGACGAGTCGGGTGCCAAGGTCTTCAAGGTCAACGGCAAGGCACTGCGCGTCCGCGACACATGGAAGCTCGAAGACGCCAATGGCAACACCGCGGCCGAGATCCAGGAGAAGAAGCTCACCGTCCGCGACAAGATCAAGATCGATCTCGACGGTGGCCGCTCGGCGACCGTGAAGAAGGCGCTCGTCGGCATCCGCGACCGGTTCCAGATCGAGGTCGACGACGGACCGGACATGAAGGCGCACGGCAACATCGTCGATCACGAGTACGAGATCGAGCGCGACGGCGACAAGATCGCCGAGATCTCCAAGAAGTGGTTCCGGGTGCGTGACACCTACGGTGTCGATGTGTTCGACGAAACCGAAACGGTGTTGATCCTCGCCATCACAGTCGCCGTCGACGCGCTCGCCCACGATCTCCTCTGACGCTTGATGACGGCACCCACCGTCGTTGATCGCCAACAGGTACGGTGGCGCGGCTGATCGAACGTAACGGGAGGCGCCTGACGTGCAGGAACACGGGTTCGACATGGGAGCGCTCGCCGTTGGGGCGGGCTGCATCGTCCTGTGGGCGCTGACTGCGCGGCGGCTGGCCCGGTGGAACATCAGCTCGGCAATGGCCATGGTGATGCTCGGTCTCGTGGTCGCCAACCGGCCGCTCGACCTCGTCGATCTGACCCCACGCAGCGAGACGGTGCGGGTGATCACCGAGTTGGCGCTCGTGCTGGTGTTGTTCTCCGATGCGTCCCGGGTCAACCTTGGTGGGTTGCGCTCCGACAAGGGGCTGCCGGCCAGGCTGTTGTTCATCGGACTGCCGCTCACCATCGCGCTGGGCTTCGTTGCCGCCACACTCCTCACGGACCTCAACCCGTGGCTGTGCGCGTTGGCCGCCGCGACGCTGGCCCCAACCGACGCCGCGCTCGGCGCACCAGTAGTGGCTGATCCGCACGTCCCGCTTCGCATCAGGCGCACGCTCAACGTCGAAAGCGGCCTCAACGACGGCATCGTCACTCCGATCGTCACCTTCTTCCTTGCCGGGGCTGTCACCGAGGCAGGGGTGACTTTGGAGTTCGCACCCGCGTCGGGTCTGGTCGCGCTCACGCTCGGGGTGCTCGTGGGAATTGCCGTCGGATACTTCGGCGGGCAACTGTTGGCCGTGACCCGCAGCCGGAACTGGAACACCCCCGCGTCGACCGCCGTGGTGTTCCCGACGCTCGCCCTACTTGCCTACTTCGCCGCGCTCTACTTGGACGCCAACGGCTTCGTCGCCGCCTTCGTCGGAGGGCTTGCGTTCGGGAGCACCCAACGCGACAACGAGGAGATCGGTGAGTTCGGCGAACAACTCGGCGAGCTCCTCGGCCTGGTGGTCTGGTTGATGGTCGGCGCGCTGATCATCGGTCTGCTCGACAACGTCACCTGGGGGATGATCGCCTTCGCTGTACTCGCCCTGACCGTGCTCAGAATGGCGCCGGTCGCGCTGGCGCTGGTCGGCACCCGATTGAGTAGAACCACCGTCCTCTTCATCGGCTGGTTCGGTCCCCGCGGGCTGGCCTCGATCGTCTTCGGCATCATGGCACTCGACTCGTTGCCGGCCGCGGAGGGACACACGATGGTCTCGATCGTGCTGCTGACGGTGGTGCTCAGCGTCTTCCTCCACGGCATCACAGCCGGCCCCCTCGCCCGACGATATGGGGCGAGCGTGAGAGATCTTGGCAATGCTCCACCTGAGCATCAGGCGGTCCCGCCCGGTGCACTCCGTCCGCGTCGTCGCAGCGAGCACCATGCAAAGGACGTCAGCTCATGACCAGTTCGAAGGATCCCAAGCGCAGGCACATCGTCGTGATCCGTCACGCCAAGTCGAGTTGGGACGATCCGTCGATAGCAGACCACGACCGACCGCTGTCGAACCGCGGTCGCAAGGCGCTCGCTCTGCTGCGCGATCACATCGCAGGTCTCGGGCTACGCCCCGACCTAGTCCTTTGTTCGAGCTCGCGTCGAACACGCGAGACGCTCGACGGGATCCGTCCGGCGCTCGGTCGAAAGTTGCGTGTCGAGTTGAACCCGGAGTTGTACGAGGCAGGAACCGAGCAACTGGTCCGCGTGTTGCGCCACCTCGACGCCGAGGTCGCCACCGTCTATCTCATCGGGCACAACCCCGGGTTTGCCGACCTCGTGGATCTTCTCGCCGCTGATACGTCGATCGGTGGAGCGGGGGTAGAAAAGTTCCCGACCGCCGCGGTCGCAGTCCTGTCGGTCAAGGGACCATGGAGCGCGCTGCCGCAACCAGCGGGTGCCTCACTCGACAGCTTCTGGGCGCCGCGGCCCCCGCGCTGAACAGCGCCGAGTTGGACAGCAACACAGACACTCTGCGTCAGCTCATAGAACAGCTCATCGAACGTTGCTCAAATCAGCTGACGCTGATGCTCCTTGACACAGCCAGGCTTCGCTCGGTGCCAGGTGCTCTGCGCTGCGTGAGGCCTTGCGCCGGCCCGTCGGGGCGGGCAACCTAGCGCTATGTCGCACAGCGGTGAGCCGGGGCCGCTCCGGCACGAAGCCGATCAACGAGCCTCATCTGCCTTCGACGAGTCCGCTCCCGACAGCAGCGCCGTGCGCACCGCGCTGTGGCGCGCCATGCATGTTCAGATCGACGAACCGCCGCACCTCATCGAGGACGAGATCGGCCTCGCATTGGCATCGCCCAGCGAAGGCTGGCGCGACCGTCCCGACATGCACCCGATCGGCACGCGTCCTTACCGGGCGGCGATCGTCGCTCGTACTCGGTTCGTCGAGGATCTGCTCGTCGAGGAGGGCATCGCCCAGTACATCCTCCTCGGTGCAGGCCTCGACACATTCGTACAGCGACACCCGGAGCTGGCGACTCAGGTGGTGGTGTTCGAGATCGACCAGCCCGGTCCTCAGGCATGGAAGCGCCAGCGGTTGGAAGCTCTCGGCTACGGCGTGGCCGACTCGCTACGGCTGATCCCCGTCAACTTTGAGGCTGATGACGATTGGTGGCAGGCATTGCTCGACCAGGGCCTCGACACGCATGCCAGGGCACTGGTGTCCTCCAGCGGTGTATCGATGTACATCACCAAGGCGGCGACCGCGGCGACGTTGCGCCGGCTCACAGGTCTGGCGCCGGGCTCGATCGTGTTCATGACATTCATGCTTCCCTTCGAACTCCTCGACGAGGCCGACCGACCCGGACTCGAAGCGGCGGCGCGGGGTGCACAGGCCTCCGGGACGCCGTGGCTCAGCTTCTATTCGCCGGAGGAGATGATGGCGGTCGCCCGCGACGCAGGCTTCGTCGACGCCCGGACCGTCTCGACAGCCGACCTCACCGACCGCTATCTGACGGGGCGCACCGACCACCTGAGAGCAGCCGGCGGCGAGGGCATCCTCGTAGCGCGTACCTGAGCCTGGGTACCGCTCACCGCCGGCCAGCGCGCTGATCCGGGCTGAGCATCAGCGCCACTCGGCTGGACGATCGAGGTGATCGGTCACAGTGCAGTCGTCGTTGAACACGACGAAGCGGTCGAAACCGCGCAAGAACCAGCGGTCGTGCGTGACGGCAATGACCGTGCCTTGGAACTCGGTGAGGCCGGCCTCCAACGCCTCGGCCGAGACCAGGTCGAGGTTGTCGGTCGGCTCGTCGAGTAGCAGCAGCGTCGCCCCACTCAACTCAAGTAGCAGGATCTGAAATCGCGCCTGCTGGCCGCCGCTCAAGGTGTCGAAGGTCTGGTCGGCGCATCCTTGCATCTCGTAGCGCCGCAGCATGCCCATGGCAGGCCCGCGGACCACGTCGTTGTCGTGGAGGATCTGCAGCAACGTGCGACCGCTCCAATCCGGGTGCTCGTGGGTCTGGTTGAACAGACCACCCACGACACCCGCGCCGAGGCGCACCTCACCGCGATGCGCCACCGACGAATCCCCGTCGAGCACCCGCAGGAAGTGGCTCTTGCCGGCGCCGTTCCCGCCCAGCACGGCGACCCGTTCGCCGTACCACAGTTCGAGGTCGAACGGATCTGTCAGGCCGTCGAGCTCGAGTTGCCTCACGGCCAACGCCCGCTTGCCGGTGCGCGCCCCGCCCAGCCGCATGTCGATGCGCTGTTCGCGCACCAACTCGGGGACGTCGCTGCGTTCGATGAACTGGCGGAGCCTGCTCTCGGCAGCCTTGAGACGCGGTGCGAACTTCTCGCTGATCTTGGCTCGACGACGCATCTCTGCAACCAATTCCTCGAGTCTCTTGCGTTCGTCTTCGTACATCGCCAGCGCATGCTCGCGGTTCTCCAGGTGAGCCTGCCTGGCCTCGTGATATCCGGCAAATCCGCTGCCGTGAGTCCATGCACCGCTGGCCTCGACGGTGACGATCTTGGTCGCGGTCGCCGCCAGCAGCTCGCGGTCGTGGCTGACGAACAGCATCGTCTTGCGGCTTGCCTGCAGCTCTGCTTCGAGCCAACGCTTGCCCGGCACGTCGAGGAAGTTGTCGGGCTCGTCGAGCAGCAGCACGTCGTAGTCACTTCGCAACAAGGCCTCGAGGACGAGCCGCTTCTGCTCGCCGCCGCTGAAGGTGCGCAACGGCCGATGCTCCAAGTCGGCAAATGGTTCGCCGATGGCCTTGGTACAGCACGCATCCCAGAAGACCTCGGCGTCGTACCCGCCGGCGTCGCCCCACTCGGCGAGCGCAGCGGCATACCGCATCGGCTCGCCGGCTGCCAACGCCTCGGCGCCGGCAAGCCGTGCCGCGGCATCCTGCAGACGCTGCGGGGCCAGCGAGACCATCAAGTCGCGTACGGTCTGCTCGGTGTCGCCGACGATCTGGCGCATCACACCCACCCGACCGTCGATCGAGATGGTCCCGGTCGTGGCGGCCGCCTCACCGGCGATCAGCCTCAGCAGCGTGCTCTTGCCCACGCCGTTGGCGCCCACCAGCGCTACACGCTCGCCGTTGCCGACGGCGAAGCTGACGTCGCGCAGCAGCTCGGCGCCACCCGGACGCCGCCATCCGACGTGGCTCACCTGGATCGATCCCATTGTGGTCGCCAACGCTATTCCAACGGAGCCGCCGCCTGCCGACCTGATTTCGCCGGAAAGCTCAAGTTGAGGCTCGGGTACACTGGCAACGATGTTGCAAACCGTTCAACCACCGGCCACGTTGCCCCAGGCCAACGATCCCTGCTGGTGCGGCAGCGGCCGCAAGTACAAGCGCTGCCACAAGCCGCTGGAAGGCCGGGTCCTGCAAGGGGCCGTCAGTCCGATGCGCCCCGTCCCCGATCACATCGTGCGGCCGCCCTACGCCGAAACCGGGGTGCCGGTGAGATGGGCCGAGTCGCGGGTCAAGTCACCCGAGATCATCGAGCGCATGCGCCACTCCGGCGCCGTTGCCGCCGAGGTGTTGCGGTTGGCCGGTGCGATGGTGGCACCGGGGGTCACCACCGATGCGATCGATGTGTACGTGCACGAGCTGTGCATCGAACGCAACTCGTACCCGAGCCCGCTCAACTACAACCATTTTCCGAAGAGCGTGTGCACCAGCGTCAACGAGGTCATCTGCCACGGCATCCCCGACTCGCGGGCCCTGCAGAACGGTGACATCGTCAACATCGACGTCACCACCTACGTCGGAGGCGTTCACGGCGACACCAATGCCACCTTCTTCGTCGGAGCCGTCGACCCGGCCAGCCAGCAGTTGGTGCGGGTCACCGAGGAATGCATGTGGCACGGGATCGAGGCGGTGCAGCCCGGCCGTCCCATCAGCGACATCGGCAAGGCCATCGAGTCGCACGCCAAGAAGTACCGCTACGGGGTGGTGAGGGCCTTCATCGGTCACGGCATCGGCGAGCAGTTCCACACTGACATCCAGGTGTTGCACTACTACGACGAGCGCGCCAGCACGATCATGCGCCCGGGCATGACCTTCACCATCGAGCCGATGATCACCATGGGATCGTGGCAGCACAAGATGGTGTTCGACGACAACTGGACCGCGGTGACCTCCGACGGCCGACGTACCGCGCAGTACGAGCACACCATCCTCGTCACCGACGACGGCTTCGATGTGCTCACCGCCCCCGGTGCCGTGTCGCCGTCGGCGCCCTGGCATCGTTGAGCGGGTGAAGCTCGCGGATCCAGCGCTCGGCGCCCGCCGCGAGCTCGACCGGCGGATCATCGCCCTGGCGATCCCGGCCCTCGGGACGCTGGCCGTCGAGCCCCTGTACGTCCTCGTCGACACGGCGATCGTCGGTCGGCTCGGGACTCCCCAGCTCGGTGGCCTTGCCATCGCCTCCACCGTGTTGCTGACCGTCATCTCCCTGACTGCATCACTCGAATACGGAGTCACGCCCGACGTCGCGTTCGCTCACGGGGCCGGCCGCTCGCCCGAGGCGCGCGACATCGCCAACGGGGCGTTGCGGTTGGCGGTGATGATCGGTGTGCCGATGGGCGTAATCGTCGCTGCTGCGGCCCAGCCGTTGGCCTGGCTGCTCGGTGGACGCGGTGATGTGCTGGGATACGCGGTCACCTACCTGAGAATCAGCTGCGTCGGGCTGCCGTTCGTGTTGATCGCCTACGTCGGGCACGGCGTGATGCGCGGGGTCAACGACTTGCGCAAGCCGTTGCAGATCGTTGTGATCGCCAACATCGTCAACGTGATCTTGGAGATCATCGCCGTCTACGGGCTCGACCTCGGCGTCGCCGGGTCGGCGTGGAGCACGGTGTTCGTGCAAATTGGTGCGGCGGCCATGTTCCTACGGGTGCTGCGGCCACATCGCAGTCGCGGCAGACCCTCGCCCGAGCGGATGCAGAGGTTGCTGCGCAGCGGCGTGCACTTCGCGGTTCGCTCGCTGGCGATGTTCGCAGTGTGGAACACGGCCACAGCGGTCGCAGCCCGGGTCGACACGCCGACGCTCGCCGCCCATCAGGTGTTGACCACGCTGTTCATGTTCCTCGCCCTGATGCTCGATGCGTTGGCGATACCGGCACAGTCACTGGTGGCCGGAGCACTGGGGGCCGACGACACGAACCAGGCGCTGTTCGTCGGCCGCACGAGCAACCGCCTCTCACTGTGGTGCGCGACGGTGTTGGCCCTGGTGCTTGCCGCGCTCAGCCCGGTGCTGCCTCAGGTGTTCAGCAGCGACCCCGCCGTTCAGGCCCGGCTCACCGCCGGCCTGCTCATCCTGGCGGTCATGCAGTTCCCCGGGGCCGTCGCCTTCGCCTTCGACGGCGCGCTGATCGGAGCGCACGACGAGCGATGGTTGGCCCGCCAGGCGGTGATCAACCTGATCGCTTTCGCCCCGCTGGCGATCGCCACGCTGGTATACCCGCGCCTCGGGCTCGCCGGGTTGTGGGGTGCGGAGCTGTCGTGGATGACGATGCGCGCCCTTGTCAACTGGCGTCGGTGGGAGTCGCGACCATGGCTTCGGGCAGCGGGATCGACGCCAGCAATCGCGCCGTGAGGCGAACGGTCATCGCGCTCAAGCCGCTGCCCGCGGCGTGGTAGCGCACCCACTCGGTCGCCGTGTCGGAGTGCAGCACGGCGGCGACATCGTCGAGCCGATCGGTGACGCACGTGATCACCGGCACACTCGGTAGCCAGGCCCCATCACGGTCGATGACGGCCTCGATCCGGCGTGTCTGGTTGGCGATCAGGATCTTCGGTACCAGCCGTCGCGTCGCCCACCGCTGCAGCGCCGGTGAGAGCGACGAGACTTCGACACGCGGCGCGGCAAATCGCTGCTTGGCAAAGCGAACCGTTCGGCGACCCCACAAACACTCGTTCGGCTCGATCAGTCCACTGGTGATGAGAGGTGGGCCGTCAACTGAATCATCGACGGCGCCGATCAGGCCGTAGTACTGATCGCGAAAGTCAGCGGTGAACGTGGCGATGTCGCCGAGCACCGGCCCGTCGTTGGCCGCCGCTGTTGTATCGGCGATGAGGCCGGCCCACTGCGCGGGCATCGCGATCGATGGCCGCGGTTCGAACGCCGGGCCGAAGGCGCGGTGCACCGCGTGCTGGGTCCCGCCGACCTCCCAAACACCCGCCCACACGCGCACATTGGCATCGAACATCAGGGTCGGCGACCACCACATCCAGCGCAGGGCGGCGCGGCGGTCGACCTCGTCGCGGATCGCCGCGGCGTCACGCGTCGACAGCAGCGAGAGGGGTAGCACCAGGCCGACTCGACCACCCTGCCTGGTCAGCCGCATCGCCAAGGCCAGGAACTCGGCGGCGGTGTCGGCGTAGGGCCCACCGCCGAACTTCGAGCGGCCGCCGCGAGAGGTCGACGTCGCCAACTGGTTGAGGAAGGGTGGATTGCCGACCACGGCATCGAATCGTCGGTCACCCCAGTCGAGCGTCAGCGAATCGGCCCGGGTCCACGCCGACGTCGGATCGATGTCGACGCCGGTGACCGTGGCGATGCCGGCGAAGGGGGCCAGAAAACGGCCGTCGCCGCATGCCGGGTCGAGCACGTGGCGCGGGAACGAAGTCGCGGCGCACCTCGGCGACGACCGCGTCGACCAACTCCGGTGGGGTGTACCAGGCGCCGAGGACCTTTCGTTGTGACACCGGCATCACCCGAGCGTAGGGTGCCAACCCGTGACCGACGCACCGGGCCGCTATCTCACGTTTGGCCGCGATGAGTGGGCCGAGTTGCGCGCTGCGACGCCGCTGACGTTGAACGAGGACGATCTCGCCTCGCTGCGCGGCATCAACGAGAGCATCGCGCTCGACGAGGTCGCCGCCATCTACCTGCCGCTCACCAGGCTGTTGAACCTGTACGTGTCAGCGACGCAGAAGCTGCACAAGGTCTCCGGCGAGTTCCTGGGCACGTCGTCGCCGAAGGTGCCGTACATCATCGGCGTCGCCGGCAGCGTCGCTGTCGGCAAGAGCACCTTCGCACGCATCCTGCAAGCCCTACTGGCCCGGTGGCCCGACCATCCCAAGGTCGATCTGGTCACGACCGATGGATTCCTGTACCCCAACAAGGTGCTCGACGAACGCGGCCTGATGAATCGTAAGGGGTTTCCCGAGAGCTACGACACCAGGCGATTGCTGCAGTTCCTCCGCGGACTGAAGAGCGGCACTGCCACCGTGCACGCCCCTGTGTACAGCCACGTCGTCTACGACATCATCGAGGGTGAGACGATTGTCGTCAGCCAACCCGACATCGTCATCCTTGAAGGCCTCAACGTGCTGCAGGTCGGCCGACCGGCCGACAGCGCGACCGAGTTCGTCAGCGACTACTTCGACTTCAGCATCTTCATCGACGCCGACGAGGCGAACATCGAGGACTGGTACGTGCAGCGCTTCATGAAGCTGCGCGACACGGTTTTCCAGAACCCCGACAGCTTCTTTCGCCACTACGCCGACCTGTCGCACGACGAGGCGGTCGACGTCGCCAAGTTCATCTGGCGAGACATCAACGGCAAGAACCTGAGCGAGAACATCGCTCCCACCAAGTCGCGGGCCGCGCTGATGCTGCGCAAAGGACCCGATCACCGTGTGACCGAGGTGTCGCTGCGGCGCCTCTAGACATCCTGGTCAGCGACCGGCGAGCCAGGGGGGCAGGTCGGCCAGTGAGGCGAGCTCGACGAAGTGCTGGTCGTGGTCGACGTGTTCGAGATCCCACAGGATCGGGTACGGGATGTGCACTCCGTGCCCACCGAGCGCCAGCACGGGCAAGATGTCGCTGCGTACGCTGTTGCCGACCATGCAGAACCGGGCCGGGTTGATTCCGAGCCGCGACAGCACCGTCGAGTAGGTCTCGGGATCCTTCTCCAGCACGATCTCGACGTGTTCGAAGTGGTGAGCCAACCCACTGGTGGTGACCTTGTGGGTCTGGTGGATGAGGTCACCCTTGGTGATCAGGATCAACCGCCGCGTCGCGCCGACTTCGGCCAACACCTCGGGAACGTGGTCGAGCAGCCGCACCGGGTCTTCGAGCTGCGCTCTGACCATCTCGACCATCTCGGCCACTGTCCTCGAAGGAACTCGGCCGCCACTGATGGTGACCGCGGCCTCGACCATCGACAGCCCGAACGACTTGACGCCGTATCCGAATGCGGCCAGGTTCTTGCGTTCCGTCGCAGTCAGCGCCGCCTTCACATCGACGCCCGCCGGCGCGTACGGCGCGATCAAGTCGACGAATCGCTCCTCGTTGGAGCGGAACCCGTCTTCGCTGTGCCACAGGGTGTCGTCGGCGTCGAAGCCGATCACGTCGAACGTGCTCATTGTCGGTTGATCCCTTCGATCTCGTCGAGGTCGCTGTCGGACAGCCCCGCTCGCTCGAGTATTCGGCGGATGATGGCGGTCTTGCCGTCGACATAGACATCGATGTCGCCCGTCTCCGTTGCCAGACGACGCTTGACCGCCGAATACTCGTCGCGAAGTTGGGGGTCTCCGCGCAGCACGTCGCGCAGGCCGAGATGGTTGCGTAACGACAGACAGCCTTCGACCGTGACATAGACGTTGCGGCGTATCCCCTCGTTCGGCGCCCGGAAGGCAATCCGGTCGGGTACACCCAGATCGCCCAACGAGACGTAGCCGCTCGACTCGAGAGCATCCGTGGCGATGCGGACGTACGGTCGCGCCACCACGATGTCGACGTCGATGATGGGTTTCGCAGCGAGACCCGGAACCGACGTGGAGCCGACGTGCTCGATCGCGATCACCGGTACACCGGCCAACGACGCCTGCAACTCTCGGCGGATCGTCGCGAACCTCTCGGCCCACTGCGGGTCGGGCTCGACCACGATGATCGGGTTGCTCATCGGTGCAGTGCGTTGAGGTAGTTGTACACCGTGATGCGGCTGACACCCATGGCATCGGCCACGTCTTCGACAGCACGACGCAGTGTGAAGGCACCGCGTTCGTCGAGCAGACGAATGGCTCGTTGCTTGTCTTCACGGGCCAGCGACGGCAGCGGGGCACCGAACTCGCGCTCGACGGAGTCGATCAGTCGATCAAGGGCCCCGTGCAAGGGCGCCATGCGCACCGCAGCGATGATCGTGCCCTCCCAACGCAGGGGCATGTCGCCGGGCTCGCGTTCGTCGGCCGGCACAAGTGTTGCACCGAGGGCCTCGACCACGGGTTTTACCGCCAACACGAACGGATGGCGTGGAAGGCCGCTCATGGGGTCTCCGGCAGGCGTTCGGTGTGCAGACTGACGTGGGTGGCGCCGTGAGCAAACGCGGCGTCGAGCACTGCCCGAGCGACCTCACCGGCGTGTCCAGCCGGCACGCTGCAACTGGAGCCGAACGGACCGAAGTCGATCTCGTAGCCGAGGGCCTTGGCCGCCTCGATCGCCGAAGTGACATGGGGACCGGGATGGCCCTCGACGAACGGTTCGATGGTGAACTCGAGCAGCAACACGCCACTGAACTGTAGCCAGGGATGCAGCTGCGCCGGCTCGGGGACGGGTAGGGAGGCCGAGCCGGCGCGCTGTGGTCGTCAGCGGGCGCCCATCACCCGCTGCAAGTCGGAACTGCGATTGATGCAATCGCTGCCCGCCACCTCGAACGCCTCGTTGAGCCTGTTGAGAGCGTTCTTGAAGGTGGTGTTCCAGTCGCCCTCGAACTGCTGGCGCGCCGGCCCCTCCCACACGGTGCCGGCGAGCGCCGAGCTGACCGCACCGATCACCCCGTCGATCGCCGTCTTCTGTTGCTTCATCGAGCGGCCGAGGCTGCTCAACTGCTCGGGATTGGCCCCGTACATGCTCATGGTGTCTCCTCCTGGCGAGCTGACTGCTCACCGACATAGAGGTACGCGCATCTGTCGAAAGCGGAAACGCCGTCAATCGTGTCGCTGTGGGGTGGGGTCAGGCGTCGGTCAGCAACGGCAACAACAGGGTCATGCTGTCGGGGAGGAAATGGATATGTCGCCCGCATGACCTCGAGCTCGGCGAACGTCACCCAGCGGACCTCGGTGACCTCGCCGTCGGCAAAGCTGAACGGCCCATCGTGCACGACCCGATAGCCGCGACAGATCGCCGCAAGCTCGTCGTCGACGTAGCGCGCCTGGCCCAGGAATTCGAGTTCGGTGCCCACCAGGCCCAGTTCCTCGGCCAGCTCACGTCGAGCAGCATCGTCGTAGGTCTCACCGGCCGTGACGACCCCGCCGGCGGCGATGTCCCACCAGCCGGGCCAGATGTCTTTCGACGTGCTGCGTCGATGTATCAGCAGCCGACCATCGGTCGACATCACAGCAATGCCGACCGAGCGGTGCTGCAGCCTGCCGGCTCGCATCTCAGCCCTGGTAACGGTAGCGATCACGTTGTCGTCGTCGTCGACGATGTCGACCAGCTCAGCGATCATCGATGGAGGTCTACCATTCGCCCATGGAACTCGACACGCTGCGCGACGGAGCCCACGATCTGCTCGAGGGCATGGTGGAGTTGCGCCGCACCCTGCACCAGTGGCCCGAGCTCGGCAACGATCTGCCGATCACCCGCGAGAACGTTCTCGAGGCGCTCGACGGGCTGCCGCTCGACGTGACGCTTCATGAGACGACCAGCGGAATCGCCGCGCTGCTCGACGGCGGCAAGCCGGGCCCGACCGTTCTGTTGCGCGGCGACATGGATGCCCTGCCGCTGACAGAAGACACCGGCCTCGGCTTCACGTCGCGAAGCGATGGATGCATGCATGCATGCGGCCACGACACGCACACCTCGATGCTGGTCGGTGCTGCCAAGTTGTTGAGCGCCAAACGCACCGACATCGCCGGGCGTGTGCTGTTCATGTTCCAGCCCGGCGAGGAGGGCAACCACGGTGCCAGGTTCATGCTCGACGAGGGTCTGCTCGACCTTCCGGCGCGACCCGACGGGTCCGCCTCGCCGGTCACCGGCGCGTTCGCGTTGCATATCACGTCGGCACTCCCCACAGGTTGGCTGAGTTGTCGCGGCGGCTCGATCATGGCTGCCGCCGACACTCTGTTCATCACGGTGAAAGGTCGGGGCGGGCATGCCAGCGAGCCGTATCGCGCCCTCGATCCCATTCCGATTGCCTGCGAGATCGTGCAGGCGCTGCAGACGATGATCACCCGGCGGATAGACGTCTTCGATCCCGCTGTCGTCACCGTCGGCAAGATCGCCGCCGGCACCGTCAACAACATCATTCCCGAGACCGCCGAGATCGAAGGCACCATCCGATCGGTCAGCGAACGCACCCGCCGTGCGGTGCACGACGGAATTCGCCGGGTTGCCGAAGGGATCGCCGCGGCTCACGATGCCGAAGTGATCGTCGATCTCGTCGACGGGTACCCGGTGACCATCAACGACAAGACCCAGGCCAATGTTGTGCTTGATCTGGCCAACGAGCTGGTCGGCGCCGACAAGACGATTCGACTCCCGAACCCGATCATGGGGGCAGAAGACTTCAGCTACGTGCTGCAAGAGATGCCCGGAGCAATGGTGTTTCTCGGCGGGACACATGCCGACCGCAACCTGGCCACCGCTGCGCCGAACCATTCCAACCGTGTGGTGTTCGACGAAGAAGCGATGGTCACCGGCACGGCCATGTACGCCGCCATGGCCCTCAACCACCTGCGTTGCTGAGACGCGGGGGCGCCTCCATCAGTCGCAGGGTGAGCAGCTCGAAGGGTTGCATGGTGATCGAGACGATTCCGTCGCTGCACTCGATCCCGTCGGTGGGCTCCTCCAGCAGGTTGCAGCGAAAAGCATCACGAATCGACCGAGGGGTGCGCACCGTCACGCGTGGCGCGGTCGCCGCATGCCTCGTAGAGCCGGACGATCAGGTCACCGGAGCCGTCGTCGGCGTGCTTCACGCTGCTGATCTGCACGCCGCGATGGTCGATGGTGACCACCGGCCGAGGCGCCGCGGTTGCGTGACCCGAGACGATTCGAAGCGGCAGGTTCAGGGCCTCGGCCTCGTGCAGCACGTCGTGCTGGCCCGGTCCGTGGGGCAGCACACTGATGGTCACCGAGTGACGGCCGTGATCGGCCCCGGGGTCGGGATACTTGGCCGCCCGCAGCAACGAAACACGCACACCGCCCTCCTGCACGCCGTGGCCGTACCGCCCGTCGTTGAGCACGGCGACACCGAACGACGGCTCGGTCATGTCGACATACCGATGAGCGCACACCTCGAACTTGGCAGCGTCCCACGAGCTGCTGGCATGTGTCGGACGCTTGACCTGGCCGAACTGGACGTCACAGATTGCTTCGCTGGGCGCGCACATCGAGTGGCACCATCAGCGACAGCAGCTTCTCGTCCTCGTGCCAGTCGATGTCGAAGGCGACGTCGAGGCGTGGGGAGCCGGCACGCATCGTGTACGTCTGGGTGACGGCGGACCGGCCGAACTGGCGGCGCACGACGAGTGCGGCCATCAACTGGTTATATGGCCTGAGCTCGACGGAATTCGTCGCCGTGATCGCCGAACCAAGCGACGTGGTCCACGATTCGAGGTCCCACGCGTCGTACTCGACCGGATGATCGGGCGCCAGCTCCAGCGTGATCCGCCGACCGACGGGCAGCAACTGCCTGCCCCGCAAGACGTCGATGATCGAGATTGACCTCGCCGTCGAGGTTCCAACTGACGGCGATCAGCCCGTTGTTCATCGAATGTTCGGTGATCACGACCCGATGGTCGTTTGGTGCACGTGCCGATTCGAGGACCGCAATTCCCGAACCGGGTGCCGCGACCATCATTGGCTCGCCGTCGACATCGATCACCTCGCGGCGAGCATGGGTCGCGGTGTTGGCAACCGACAGGTCGGGTGGCGCGGCGATGCTGATTGCGTCCGCGATGATCGTCTCCAGGCGATGGGCAACGCGTGCGTGGGCTGTCGCAGCATCGGCCGCGACCCAGGCAATCGACGACCCGGGAATGATGTCGTGGAACTGCTGCAGCAACACCTCTTTCCACAGCTGTTCGATCTCATCGGCTATCTCGTGTGGGGCCCCACCGGCGGCAACCCACCACAGCTCGGCCTCGCGCAGCAACCGCTCGCAACGACGATTGCCGACCTTGGTCGCCGACTGCGACGTCAACGTGCCACGGTGCGTCTCGAAGTACAGCTCGCCCGACCAAACCGGGATCGGTGCACCGGCGGCGATCTCGGCCTCGACATGCCCGAAGAACTCCTCGGATGTGCCAACGGAGATCCGTGACATGCCGTCGAGGTCGGCCATACGCCTGGCCCGTTCCATCATCTCTCTGGTCGGTCCGCCACCACCGTTGCCGTGACCGAACGGCATCAGCGACCAGTTGCTCCAACCGTGGTCCTTGAAGTTGTCCTCGGCGTGGCGCATCTCAGCCGGCGTGATCTCGGCGTTGTAGGTGTCGACCGGCGGGAAGTGAGTCAGCACGCGTGAGCCGTCGAGACCCTCCCACCAGAACGTCGAATGAGGAAACACGTTCTGCTTGTTCCAGCTCAGCTTCTGGGTGACGAACCGCGAGCACCCGCCGTGCCGGAAGATCTGCGGCAGCGTGGCCGGATAGCCGAACACATCGGGGATCCACACCACCGAGCTGCGCGTTCCGAACCTCGATTCGAAGTAGCGCTGCCCGAACACCAGTTGCCGCACGATGCTCTCGCCACTCGGCAGGTTCATGTCGGGCTCGACCCACATGCCCCCGACCGGGTGCCACTGACCTGCGGCGACCTTCTCGCCGATCTGGCGGAACAGCGTCGGGTGAGTGTGCTCGATCCATTCGTACTGGGCGGCCTGCGAACAGGTGAAGTGGTAGTCGGGGTAGTCGTCCATCAGCCTGATCGCCGAAGCGAACGTGCGGGCGCACTTGCGTTGGGTCTCGCGGATCGGCCACAGCCAGGCCGAGTCGATGTGCGCGTGGCCGACCGCGACGACGCGATGGGCGCCGGAGCGAGCCGTGAGGGCGAGTGCCGGTTGCAGTATGCGCCGCGCCGCCGACGCTGTCGCCCCGACGTCGTCGAGGTCGAGGACGTTGAACGCTGCCTCGAGCTGGCGCATCACGACGGATGCCGCCGCGCATCGTCGGCCGGTAGCGAACGGGCCAACCCGAGCAACACATCGACGTCGAGCAACAGGTGCAACACAGCGTCGTCGCGCCTGCCGATCGACGCCTGCCGCAAGCGGTACAGCGGGCTCTCGCCGGCGGTGGCGAGCGAACCGAGCGGGGATGGCCGGTACCCCGGGAAGGCCGGGTTGGAGGCGGCTTCGACGAAGAACGTGAACGGTCCGGGCCCGATGTTCGGCAACGGAAGACCGGTTCGACGAGGGTGAATACCCTGCACCGGCTGCCCATCGATCCACACCAGGCCCTCCGATTGGAAGCCGGCAGCGTCGGGATGGAATCCGAGGTCGATCACGGCTTCGAGCTGCGGGCCGGCCAACTCGGCAGGCACGTCGACCGAGAAGCGGAACCACGTCGTGCCCCAGGGCCGGCTCCAGTGGCCACCGACGGCGAAAGACCTGTAATCACCCGCCATCGCCTCGTCGAACGACACCGGCTCGCCGGGCACGTCCCACGCCGCGGCGATCAGCGGAATCGATTCCGTGTAGACGGCGGGCAGGACCCGCTCGTGCAACTCGCGTCGGATGCGAGCCTCGACGAGCTTGAGATCGTTGTGCACGATGCGAGGCTAGTGATCCCGGCAATTACCCTGGCCGCATGACGCAGCGGCCACTCGACGGTATCCGTGTGCTCGACTTCACCAGAGTGCTCAGCGGGCCGCACGCCACGCGGATGCTGTGCGATCTCGGCGCCGAGGTGATCAAGGTCGAGTCGCCAGATGGTGACATCTCCAGAACGACCAACCCACGAATCAACGGTCTGGCCACCTACTTCGTCCAACAGAACGTGGGTAAGCGAAGCCTCAGCCTCGACATCGACAAGCCCGAGGCCGTGGGCCTGTTGTTGCGCCTTGCCGAGCGCTGCGATGTGATCATCGAGAACTTTCGGCCAGGAGTGATGGATCGCATCGGCCTCGGCTACGAGGTGGTTGCGGCCCGCAACCCCGGCATCGTCTACGCCTCGATCAGCGGCTATGGATCGAACGGGCCGTGGGCGTCACGTCGCGCCTATGCCGCGGTGGTCGGAGCCGAGACCGGCATCACCAAGACACAGGGTGATGCGCGTAACGGCCACTACGTCAACGACCCGTTCAGCCACGCCGACGTGTACACCGCGCTCGAGGCGGCATCGGCCGTTCTTGCCGCGTTGTTCAACCGCGAGCGCACCGGGCGCGGTGATCGCATCGAGGTCTCGATGGCCGAGACGATGCTCTACGTCAACGAGCATGCCCACGATCAACTCTGGGACGGCGATGTTCCGCCGGAGTGGATCCGCAGCTTCGGGACCGAGGCCTATCCCGGTGCTGACCGCGGCCAACGGTGAGAGTGTCATGATCAGCGGTCACCCGGCCGAGCGCGGCACGTTCGAGCGGTACATCGCGGCAATCGGCCGACCCGAGTTGGTTGACGATCCGCGCTTCGTCGATGTTCCGATGCGACTCGCCCACCTCTCCGAGCTGTTGCAGATCATCGTCGACTGGGCTACCGGCGTTCCCACCCCGCAGGCGATCGAAGCTGCGATGAGCGATCATCGACTCGCTGCCGGCACGCTTCGGTCGATCCGCGAGGTGTGCGAAACCGACTGGGCCGGCCAGCGCGGCGTCGTCGTCGAGGTCAGCGATCGAGGCGGTGGAATGTTGCGGCTGCCGAACTCGCCGTGGCGCTTCGCCAGTGGCGATGTCGATGTCCGCGGAGAACCGCGGTATCGCGGCGAGGACAACCGCTCGGTCCTCACCGAACTGCTCGGGCTCGGTGATACCGAGATCGATCACCTGGAGACGACCGCGGTGATCTCCAGCAGGATGCCTCGCAGATGACGCTGCACTTTCCGGTCGCGCCGATGAAGGCCGCCATCGGCACCTTGCCGCCCGACGACGGCTCGTGGGCCTACGAGATCAAGTGGGACGGCTATCGCACCTTGGCATTCGTCGACGGCGGCCGAACGAGGTGGCAGAGCAGCAATCTGCTCGACGTGACGGCCAAGTATCCCGAACTCGCCGAGTTCGCCGCATCCGTCAACGCCGACAGGGCAGTCATCGACGGCGAGCTCGTGGTGCTCGACGACGACGGCCGGCCGAGTTTCGAGATGATGCAGCAGCACGCCACGCAGGTCGCCTTCTACGCCTTCGACGTACTGGCCGTGAACAGCCACGACACGATCAACCTTCCGTACGAGGGACGCCGCGAATTGCTCGGTGGGTTGCTCGAGGCCGGTGCCAACTGGATGGTGCCCGCCCACCGGGTCGGTGACGGCGAAGCCCTGGTGACGGCTACGATCGAGCGTGGTTTGGAGGGCGTGATGGCCAAGCGACTCGGCAGCGTCTACATCCCGGGCAAGCGGTCACCGAACTGGCGCAAAGTGAAGAACAGGCACACCGTCGAAGTGGTCATCGGGGGGTACACACCCGGCACCGGCAACCGTGCCGGCACGTTCGGGGCACTGCTCGTCGGTGTGGTGGATGACGACGGCTTGCGCTTTGCAGGCGGAGTCGGCACTGGCTTCAGCCAGGCAACCCTGCACGATCTGTCGGGTAATCTGGCCAGTCGCCGTAGCCAGACGTGCCCTTTCACCTCGCTGCCCCCTCGGGAGTATTCGCGCAACGCCGTCTGGGTGCGCCCCGACTTGCGGGCTACCGTCGAGATCGCCGAGTTCACCAACGAGGGATACGTGCGCCACTCCAGTTTCATCGGGTTGATCGACTGACGCCATGCCGACCCGCGACGATGCGCTGGAGCTCGACCACGCCGACCCGTTGTCCGCCTGGCGCGACGAATTCGTGATTGCAGACCCGTCGCTGATCTATCTCGACGGCAACTCACTGGGGATGACACCGCGACGCACCATTGCCAGGCTCGAGCGAGTGCTCAACGACGAGTGGGCTGGTGGTCTGATCCGATCGTGGAGCCATTGGGTCGATCTTCCTCAACGCGTCGGTGACCGGCTGGCGCCACTGATCGGCGCGGCGCCGGGGGAAGTGGTCGTGCACGACTCCACGACCGTCAACCTCTACCAACTCGTCGACGCAGCGTGCGCGCTGCGACCCGACCGTCGAGCGATCGCCATCAGCGCCATCGACTTCCCGACCGATCGATATGTCGTCGCCGGTATCGCCGAGGCCCGCGGCATGACCGTGGTCGACGAGTTCGATCGTCTCGACAATGTGGCCGTCATGGTCCGCTCCGCCGTCGACTATCGCACGGCACAGGTTGCCGACATCGCCGGTGAGACCGCACGGGCTACCAGCACCGGAGCGATCGCAGTGTGGGACCTCTCCCACGCCGCCGGGGTGCTGGCGATCGACCTCGGCGCGGCCGGGGTGCAACTGGCCGTCGGGTGCACCTACAAGTACCTCAACGGCAGCCCGGGCGCTCCGGCGTTCAGTTACGTGTCGGCCGGCCTGCAGCCGACGTTGCCGCAGCCGATCTGGGGTTGGTTCGCCCAGACCGACCAGTTCGCCATGGGTTCACCGTTTGCGCCGCAGACCGACATCCGCCGATTGCTGCTCGGCACACCGTCGATCCTTGCGCTCGCTGCCGCGGACGAAGGCATCGCTCTCAGTGTCGAGGCAGGGATCGAGGCGATCGAGACCAAGGCGCGGGCCCTCACCGGCTTCGGTCTGGAGCTGGGCGCCGAGATCGGTCTGCATTCGTCGACGCCTGCCGAGCCCGCCCGGCGCGGTGGCCACATCGCCGTGAATCATTCCGACGCCCGACGCCTGGTGGCCGAGCTCGCCGATGCTGGAGTGATCACCGACTACCGCGCCCCAGACATTGTCCGCGTCGGCTGCTCTCCCTTGACGACCCGCTTCACCGACGTCTTCGACGGGTTGACCCGTTTGGCCGACCTCGTGCGATGAGATGATTCAGACGGGGGCCTGTTCGATGTCGCTGGCGACGAGGACGGTCAATTCCTCGCGATCGCGCACGCCCAGCTTGGGCATGATCGCATGCACCAGCGCATCGACCGTCTTCGGGCTGAGGTACAACTCGTCAGCTACTTGCCGATCGGTGCGGCCGCGGGCGATCGCCACAGCGACCCGCAGCTCGTCGTTCGTCAACTGCGATGCCAACGACGAGCTGGTCGGGGCGACAGGGCCGGCTATGCGCCGCGCCTGGGCGGCCCACGGCTCGGCCCCCACCCGCTCGAACAGCCGCAAAGCGGCGCGCGATGCCTCGTGATCGCCGTGGCGTTCACCGAGCAGCAGCAGGCTTCTGGCTTGTTCGAAGGGGGCACCGAGTGCGCCGAGGAGTTCAGCGGACTCACGGAGATCTGACGGGTTGCCGTCGAGCATGCCCTGACCCCGTCGGGCGACGGCCGCACCCCATTTCGAGTTGCTGTGTTGGGCTTTCTGAGTGACATCAGCAAGGACCGCGGCGGCCTCGTCGACCGCGCCGATCGCGAACAGCGCCTCGAGGAGATCGCCCTGGTACCACAGATCGCCGGCATCGAGCACGCCGGCGTGCAGACGGTGGACGCGGCGCAGGTGCTCGGCGGCCTCGTCGTAACTGCCCATCGTGAGGGCGACGTGCCCGAGCGCCGACAGCCCCCAGACCTCCAGTACGGTCATCCCCACTCGTCGAGCTCGGGCGATGGCAGCGTCGGCGTGCGTGCGGGCGTCGAAGGTTCGACCGAGCACCGCCTCGACTCGCGCCAGCACAGCCTGCCCGAACGATGCCGTCGGCAGATCAGGCGTGTCGTTGAGGTCGAGATCGAGGACCGACGACAAGAACGCGTCGGTCAGCCTTCCGCAGCGCAGGTACAGCTCGCCCTGCAAGGCGCTGCTGAAGCCGAGCACCGAGGCCAGCCCGTGATGGCGGGCCGCGACCATCGACACATCGAGGATCTCGTTGGCCTCGGCCCAGCGCTCCTGCGTGAGCCGGGCCAATGCGATTGCCTGGAGGATGGGCAGCAACCTGGCGTCGAGCATCTCGACCGGCAGCGATCCGAGAATGCTCGCCGCCTCGAAGTCGGCCTCGGCAGCCTCGCGGTCGCCGAGGCGCTGCGACGACAACGCCCGAATTGCCCTGGCGACGACGATGAACGGCATCCCCATCGGCTCAGCGACGTCGACGGCCGACTGGGCATGCCGCTGGCAATCGACCGGTCTGCCCGACAGACCGCTGTGCAACGCAGCGCGGACGAACAGGCCGACGGCACGCAGTGGATCGACGGTCGAGATCCGTTGCGCCTCGTCGGCGAGCTCGGTGACGCCGCGGTCCTCGTCGATCATCCAGGCGATCCCTTCGGATCGAATGCCGATCGCATCGCAGCGAACCAGCGGATCTTCGCAGTTCGTCACCACTTCTTCGAGAACAACGATTGCCGCGTAGGGATCCGCGGCGTTCCACCGCGACGTACCAGCAGCCAACAATCGGCGATGACGTTCGGGAACGGAGGTCGACAACGCTGCGGCGCGTTCCCACGTCGCCGCAGCTGCGGCCCAGGCGCCGCGACGGTCGGCGAGGAGTGCGACCTGTTCGAGCGCCTCGGCGACCGCATCGTCGGGACCGGTGGTCGCTGCTGCCAGGTGCCAGGCACGTTTGTCGGCGTCACTGACCACTTCGGCCAGGGCCGCGTGTGCGTCGCGCATGGCGGCCGGACCGACCGCGTCGCGTATCGCCGTACGCATCAGCGGATGGGCGAGCTCGATCCGCTCTGGCGACAGGTGGATGATGCCGGCTTCCTCGCACAGGGCAAGATCCGCACGACCGGCCGAGACTCGCCCGGCGGCCGCCTCGATGTCGGCGGCGCCCGGGTCGAGGGCGGCAGCAACGACAGCGGCGCAACGCCGCGCAGCTGTATCGAGAGGGTTGACTCGATCGATGAACGAGCGAATCAACGTGTTGCCCGCCGAGAGGTCGTCGGGCAACGGCACACGCCCAGAGCGTTGGTCGTCGTCGAGGCGATGGGCGAGTTCGAGCAACGCCAACGGGCTGCCCGCCGCTGCATCGACGCAACGTTGCGCAACGGCGCGATCGGTGCCCTCACCCAAGATCTCCAAGGCATCGTCGACGCCGAGACCCTTGAGCTCGATGGTCTCGAAGCCGGCGTTGTCGAACATCGACGGCACGCCGGCGCGCTCGCTGATGATTGCCACCACCGGCTCGTCGAACAGCCGCTTCAACGCAAACGCCAAAGCCGAGCACGAGGGTTCGTCGAGCCATTGGGCATCGTCGATGAGCAGCACCAGTGGCGTGTGTTCGCCGGCGGCCGCGATCGCAGCCAGGGTTGCACCGCCCACCGCCAGCTGGCCCTGGGTCGATCCGCAGCCGACCGCGTCGTTGAGCACCCGAGCGTGGGCACGGGGCAACTCGACGCGCAGAACGCGGAAAAGCCTGAAGCATCTCGGCGAGCGCGGCGTAGGCCAACTCGGCCTCCGACTCGGAGCCCGTGATTCGCACGACTGCAGCCTGCGTTTGCGCGGTCACCCAGTTGAGCAGGGTCGTCTTGCCGAAGCCCGCCTCGCCGCGGAGCCGAATCGTGATCCCTGAGCCACGATCCAGATTGCGCAGTACACCGCTCAAGAGATCGAGTTCGGTACGGCGACCGATCACTGCCGTCGCTCGCCCATCACCCATGACACCATTATGGTCTGTCGGCCCGTGGCGACCTCAACCGCTCGTCCGAAGCTGGTCGTTCCGCGTTCAGCCGGCCCCACGTCGTGAGGTCAGGGCGACCCTGGTTCCGCGGAGGTAATCATCGATGGTGCCGGCGATGCGCTTGCCGTCGCCCATTGCCAGGATCACCGTGGCCGACCCGCGCACGATGTCGCCGCCGGCGAACACACCGGGGAGGTTGGTCATGCCGTGTTCGTCCGCGGCGAGGTAGCCACGTTCCGTCAGAGCGAGATCGGGCGACGACGATGTGAGCAACGGGTTGGCACGGGTTCCGACAGCGACGATCACGGTGTCACACGGAATGACCCGCTCAGAGCCCTCGATCACCACGGGCGCGCGTCGGCCCGACGCGTCGGGTTCGCCCAACTCGGTGTCGACACACGCAACCCGGTGACCCAGCGATCTCCGTCGCCTTCGATGGCCACCGGGTTCACCTGGAACTCGAACGACACACCCTCCTGCTCGGCGTGGTGGACCTCCTCCTCGCGAGCAGGCATCTCCGGGCGACTGCGGCGATAGACGATCGTCGCCTGTCCCGCGCCGAGACGGCGCGCCGTGCGCACCGCGTCGATAGCGACATTGCCGCCGCCGATCACAACCACCCGATCGCCGTGCAGCACCGGCGTGTCGGCATCCGGAAAGGCATAGGCCCGCATCAGGTTGACGCGGGTCAGGTACTCGTTCGCCGTGTACACCCCCTTCAGTCCCTCACCGGGAACGTCGAGAAAGACGGGCAGTCCGGCACCGACCGAGACGAAGATCGCATCGAAGCGGTCGCGTAACTCGTCGAGCGTGTACGTTCGGCCGATGACCACATTGCACTCGATGTGCACGCCGAGGGCTTCGAGACGACGCACCTCGTGCGACGACGATCTCGTTCGGCAACCGGAACTCGGGAATGCCGTACGACAGCACCCCACCGGGCAGATGCAGGGCTTCGTAGATCGTCACGTCGTGGCCGCGCCTTGCCAACTCGCCGGCGGCCGTCAGCCCACCAGGACCGGCGCCGATGATGGCCACGTGCTGGCCTGACGGCTCCACCGCCGGCACTTCGTCGTGCAGATGGCCACCCGCCCAGTCGGCGACGAAGCGCTCGAGATGGCCGATCGCGACGGGTGCGCCCTTGCGTCCGCGGACGCATTCCGCTTCGCACTGGTGCTCCTGCGGGCACACCCGACCGGTCACAGCCGGCAGGGCGTTGTCGCCGAACAGTGTCCGCGCCGCCGCGGCAAGATCACCGTGCTCGATGTGGGCAACGAACGTGGGGATGTCGACCGTCACCGGGCAACCTTCGACGCACGTGGCCCGTTTGCACGCCAGACAGCGCTGGGCTTCGAGGAGCGCGAGGTGCTCGGTGAACCCGAGGTTGACCTCGTCGAAGGTCGCCGACCGCTGCCCGGGGTCACGAGTCGGCATCTCCTGTCGGTCGATGGCCATGCGCTCACGCTTGGAGAGCGGCTGGCCGCTCGCGCCGTCGGTTGTGCCGGCCGTCATCCGGGCCCCCGGCACACGTGGCCAGCGGCCATCTTCTCCGCCTCACCGTACGTGCCGAGCCGGTCCGACAACTCATCGAAGTCGACGCCATGGCCGTCGAACTCGGGACCATCGACACACGCGAAGCGCATCGTCCCGTCGATGGTGACGCGACACCCGCCGCACATGCCCGTGCCGTCGACCATGATCGGGTTCAGCGACACGATCGTGCGCACTCCGAGCGGTCGGGTGGCGGCAGCCACGGCGCGCATCATCGGCACCGGTCCGGCGGCGTACACGACATCCACCGAGCGTGCGGCGAGCACGTCGGCGAGTGCGTCGGTGACGAGGCCCGCCCGCCCGGCACTGCCATCGTCGGTGCACACGATCAGTTCGGCGAACGATGGCGAACTCGTCCTCGAACAACACGCTGTCGCTGGTGCGCGCACCGATGACGGTGATCACATCGACGCCGAGCTCGGACAGGCGGCGGGCGATCGGGAACATCACAGCGGCGCCGACCCCACCCGCAACGCAGACCGCCGTGCCCGAGGCAACGAGGTCAGACGGGCGGCCGAGCGGGCCGACGACGTCGTGGATGCTCGTCACCAGGAACGAGCGCCACGAGGTCCGACGTGCTCTTGCCGACCGCCTGGATGACGAGATCGATCGATCCGATCGCAGAGTCGCTGTCGGCGATCGTCAGCGGTATGCGCTCGGCGCCGGCGCCAAGCCGAACGATGACGAACTGACCCGGCTGTCGCGCCGCGGCGACACGCGGGGCACGCACCACCAGGCGATGTACATCGCTCGACAACTGGGTGTTCGCCAGCACCTCGTGCCCCTGCGTGCTCGTGGTCCGGTCATCGCTCATCGGGCGTGCTCCACTTGTAGTTTGTCTGCTGTACCTTCCTGGATGGTAAAGACACACGTCGACCTCGTGCCAGGACTTGTGGCCCTGATCCGCGGGTCCTCGGCCGGTGGCCTCGTTGTGCACGGACTTTCGGCACTGTCGCCCGAGCCGCCGGCGCGGCAAGATGAGTGCGACAGATGCGCGGTTCAGCGCCGACGAAAGGACCCCGTGATGACCAACCAGATCGACGTCATCGAGCTCCTCGAACGCGACCACCGACTGATCGACGGCCTCGCCGAGCAGCTCGACGCCGCGGATGACCCCCTCGAGATCCGTCGCCTGTACATGCGCATCGTCGAAGAGCTGTCAGCCCACGAGGCAGCCGAGCAGCAGGTGGTGTTCCCGGCATTCCGAGCCAAGTTCGAGGCGGCCGGCAGCGACACGCTGGTTCATCGCATGGGTGAGCACGAGGAGTTGAACGAGCTGCTCGCCGAGATGCGCAGCCTCGCCCCCGACTGCTTCGCCTTCACCAAGCGTGGCAGCGCCTTGCTGCTCGAGGTCAAAGGCCACTTCCAGCTCGAGGAGGAGACCGTGTTCGCCCGGATGAAGGCGGCGCTCGGCCCCGACGAACTGGCCGAACTGGGTAGTCGGGCGCTCGCCGCCAAGAAGCACTCGCCGGCCTTCCCCGATGACCACCCGCACCTCGCCGCCGATCGCTGACCCTGAGGTCTTGACCGTCAGCGCTGGGCGATGTGCTCGGCGCGACGAGCGTAGAAGTCGTCGATCGGGCCGAACTCGGGCTCGCTCGAGAAATGGGCACGCGTCGTCTCGATGATCTCGTCGTTCGACTTGCCGAGGTCGAGTGGTTCGCCCTGGGGTTGACGCACGTGCCAAGGGGTGTCGATGAACACCTCGACGCCGTTGAACTCCGGGTCACGGAAGTACACCGACCAGGCGTTGCCGTGGGTCAGCGGAATGATCTGGGTGACCTGTGGGTCGGTCTCGAGTGTCTTCTTCAGCGCCCGGAGATCGTCGAGCGTCCCGCCTGAGCGAAATGCCATGTGATGCACGCTGTTCGACGGATCCGGCTTCTCGCGTCCAGTGATGAAGGCGACCTGGTGGTGATCGTTGGCGTTCTGCGAGAGGAAGACGATCTCGGCGGGACCGAGCGGCCCGCGATCGGTCACCTCGAACCCAAGGGTATTCGAATAGAACTCGATCATTCCCGCGACGTCGTGCACGTACAACACGGCGTGGGCGACCTCGAGCTGTAGTCCAGTTGCCACGAGCGAATCGTAGTCATGACGTCGTCATGGGTTCGTACGAGCCGCCACGACCAGGGCCTGCTCGGTTCGGGCCATTCGCCTCTTGGGACGGCGACACCTTCGGGCTGTAATCGATGAGGTGCACGATGCGTTGACGCGAAGCGGTGGCGACGTGCCCATCGAGCGGGTCAGCACGTCATCGTTCCGTTCGGCGCTTGCGTCGGATTTCCGTACGGCACCATGGCGTCGGCGGTTCGCGCTGATCGCTGTCGTCATTTGGTTGGTCTACGAGTGGGGACCCGGCAACGAGACGATCACCCCGTGGATATTGGCGAACGTTGTCAGCAACCACTCCGGCGTCGTCGCCGTTCCGATGACCGCCGCGATCGGCTTCGCCTTGACCACAGCCCAACAACTCGTGTCTGGATTTACCGCACTCGCCGGATTCTCCATCTTCGACCGAACGTCTCGCGCGGCGTGGGAGCGGCTCAGGGGCGCGTCCTCAGTTGCGCCGAGCGAGTGGAACAGGCTCGGTCTCGGCGCACGGTGCGCGCTCGTCTTTGGCCTGGGTACGACGGCGGTCGCGTTGATCCAGATCATGTCGACCGGTGAGACCGGCGTACGCCGGCACGCATCCGTCGTGGTTCGCAGCGCGCTGTTGTGTGGCACCATCGTCGGATCGCTGGCCGCCGCAGCGACGGCGGTGGCCTTCGTCGGACGCAGCGTCGAGGCCTGGTCAGGCGCGACCGAGTGGACACTGCGCTTGCTCGGCAATCCGTTGTTCTGGATCGGCCTGCTGGTGCTCGGCTCACTCGTCAACCTCATGGTGAGGCAGTCTGGCGGAACGGGGCACCGCCGCCGATTAGCCGGGGAATGACGACTATCCGCATTCAAGTCTCAAGTCTGCGTCAAGTGATACCGATACACAGTCGTGCGGCAAGCTCGAGACGCGATAAGCGCTCCAGTTGCCCGAATCGATATCAACGGTGCCGATAGCGGGCCAACAGGACGGATGGACGGCGATGGAACCGTGACAGCGTCGTCGACCAGCGCGTCTGGTCGAACGACGTGGATATCACTAGCCATCTTCTGCGCCGTCATCGCCGCACACGCGACTGGGCAGCTCGGCGCCGTGGCCTATCCACTGATCACCATCGTGGGGATCGTCTGCGCGACCGTCGGGTTGCGCCGGCACCGCCCCTCCGTGCAGTGGCCGTGGTGGGCGATGGTCGCAACCGGAGTCCTGTGGACCGCGGCCGGCGTGACCGGCGACGTCTCCCAGTCGATGGGAGACTTGACATCCGACCGCTCGTTGCTGCCGGACTTGTTTGCACTGCCAGGCTACGCGCTCTTCGGGGTCGCGCTCTATGGTCTCCTTCGGGCCAGGCGCGGGCACGGCGAGAGAGGGGCGCTCCTCGACGGCGTCATGCTCGGTGCCGGGGCGTTGCTCATCGTCAACGAACTACTGATCGCCCCCACCATGGACATCAAGGGGACATGGGTGATGGCGCGAATCGCCGTGTCGGTGTATCCGGCAGTGTCGATGTGCCTACTCGTCCTCGCCGCCCGCCTGGCCTTCGCTGCCGGCGACCGTTCGCCTGCGTTCCACCTGCTACTTGTCGGCACGCTCAGCCTGCTGATCGGTGACGTCGTCTACGCGCTTGGTGAAGTTGGCACCTTCGTTCTACCGCAGGCGATCCTCGAAGTGCCCTACTTGCTGGTCCCGGCATGCATCAGTGCGGCCGTCCTACATCCGTCGATACGGTTCATCGCTCGCGCGAGCCGACGCCGTGGTGGAACCATGGGCCGCAGCCGCCTGGCTGCCGTCGCCGGCGCGTTGCTCGCCCCGATCGTGATAGTTGCCGAGAGCGACCTCGGGAGAGGAAAGGCCGTCACAATTGGCCTGTGCCTCGTCCTGGCGATCACGGCAATCGCGCGGCTCGCCGGGGCGATGAAGGAGCAGGCAGCCTCGGAGGCACGCCTGTCGCACCAGGCGACCCACGACGAGCTCACTGGTCTGCCAAGCCGTTCGTTGATCCTGGAACAGACCGATGAGATGTTGGCGAGGTCGGAGGCGACCGGCGTACCGGTGGCGGTGATGTTCGTCGATCTGGACCAGTTCAAGCTCGTGAACGACTCGATGGGTCACGGCGTCGGTGATCAGTTGTTGGTCCTCGCCTCTCGACGTATTTCGTCGTGCGTGCGGCCCGACGACGTCGTCGGACGCATCTCAGGCGACGAGTTCATCGTCGCCGTCGCGGTCGACGAGGCTGGCGCCATCAGCCTCGGGGAACGGATCCGCCGGATGCTCGGCGAAAGCTTCTACCTAGATGCTGGAGAGGTCTTCGTCTCCGTATCGATCGGTGTGACGATTGCTCACAGTCATGATGGTGCCCAGGCCGCGACTCTCATCCAAGAGGCCGACACGGCGATGTACCGTTCCAAGGACGGTGGCCGAAACCGGGTCACCATGTTCGACACGTCGATGCGAGATCGCGTCGCCCGCCGTGTCGAATTGGAGCGCCGCCTCCGCCGGGCGCTGAACGAACGCCACTTCGCCGCCTACTTCCAGCCGATCGTCACGCTGCCGAGCGGCCGCGTGCACGGCTTCGAGGCCTTGGCCCGATGGAATGAAGACGGGCACATGATCTCCCCGGCCGAGTTCATCCCGGTTGCCGAGGAATCCGGACTGATCGTGCCCCTCGGCGCATTCATGCTCGACGAAGCTTGCCGCCAACTGGCGACATGGCGGCGCACGATCCCCGGTGGCGATCGACTGTGCATGGCCGTGAACCTCTCACCTCGCCAGATGCGCGAGAGCGACATCGTCGACACGGTGGCCGAGACACTGGAACGTCATCAACTCCCCGGCGACGCGCTGTGGCTGGAGATCACCGAGAGCGTGATGATGGAGGACTCAGTCGTCACGGCAGGTGTGATGACGGGATTGCGCTTGCTCGGGGTCAGGCTCGCCGTCGACGACTTCGGTACCGGCTTCTCGTCGCTGTCATACCTGAAACGATTCCCCGTTTCGAGCGTGAAGATCGACCGGTCGTTCGTGTCCGGCCTGGGCGGCCACGAGATGAACTCGTCGCTCGTGGCCGCGATCATCGCGATGGGGACAGCACTCGACTTGGAGGCGATCGCCGAGGGTGTCGAGACGACCGAGCAAGCTCAACACCTCTTCAGCCTCGGTTGCCGGCAGGCGCAGGGCTATTTCTTCAGCAAGGCCGTCCCGGCCAACGAAGTACCGTCGACCCTCGCGCGTCTGGGCGTTGCCGGCGGTGCGCGACATTCGGCCCGGCCCCGCCGGTGCACAACGTCGTCGAACCGCCCCTGATCTCAGCGGGATCGACGGCCGACGATCGGTTCGGGCAGTTCGGCGGCATACCAGGTCTGGCGATCGACGACCTGAACCCTGGAGCGCGGGAAGTTGTCTGCGATCCGCTGCGAAACGAGGTCGGTGTCAAACGTCGTCCGGTTGAACTCGCAGACGTCGTAGATGAGGACTCCTCCGGCGTTGGCCGGTATCTGCCAGAGCTCGGTGGTCAACCTGCTGAACAGAGTCCTGCCGCGCAGTGGCTGGCTGACCATCACGAGCGTGCCGAAGTAGATGGCATTACGAGCCGCGTGCTCCGGGAAGCGGGCCCGCAGGAATTGCGGTGAGATCTCGGTGACGTCTTCGAGGCTGTTCGTGACCATCGCCAGGCCCACCGGTTCGTCGCCTCTCCAGCCGACGATCTTCACGATCCGCGGGTTCGCCAATTGGGCGAGCATCTCGTCGCGCGTGTCGACATGCCGCAGCATCGCCAGGTCCTGGAGTGGCCCGAAGTTCTCCTCGTACGCCTTCCACAGACTCTCGGCATGTTGCCCGGTGATCGTCAACTCGTGCGTGATCTCGATGCGAGACGCAACCGGGTGCTGCTCGATGATCGAGCCGGTGACGGGCTGTGGTGGCTCGGCGGGTACATCTTCCGGCACAGCTGTCGAAGGCGTCACAACTGACGAAGGCAGCACGACATGCAAGCCGGTCCGCGACGGGCGGTGATGGACGGACGGTTCGGCGGGCGCCTGCGTGGGCGAAGGTGTGTGGGGCGCCACGGAAAGTGATTCTAGCGGAGGGCGTTGCGAGGCGCGCTCTCTGTCGGAATCGACTACCGAACTTCGACCACCCTGAATCGACTGGTCAGATCGTGTCGTCGGGCTCGAGTAATTGCCGGGCCACCTCGGCGTCGTGCGCCTGGACGAGGACCGCCACACTCACGCCTTCGACCGGCCAGGCGCCGCCCTCCACGCCGTCGACGATGAACGCCTCGATGCCAACCGAGACGAGGTGGGCCTTGGTGACCTCGGCCTCGCCTCGATCTGGATACATGGCAACCACAACGGGCTCGGGGTGCTGGTTGGACGAACCATCGGTCATGGACCGAGCGTACGTCCACATCGGGCCGGAACCCGCGTGCATGGCAACGAGCAACCCTTCAGCGCCGAGTTGCATGGAGGATCGCACCCGAACCATTTCAGGAGTCGGTTGGCGCCGACCGGGCAACTCCGCCCTAGTCTGGCGCGTTGTCGGGTTGGTTTCCGCGTACCCGGCCCCTCTAGCTCAACGGTAGAGCAGCGGACTTTTAATCCGTTGGTTCGGGGTTCGAGACCCCGGGGGGGCACCACATCTCTAGGCATTCTGTCCGCGACGAGCTCGCGGCTCACGATGTCACGGTGGTGTCGATTGGGGCTCGCGGCGACGATGGCGGCGACCGTCGGAGATATTCAGTATTCGCGCTCGCCTGGGTGTGCCGTGGAAGTGTTTCCTGCTGAGTACCGGTGACGGTAGACGATCGCCGCGGCGACACCTGCGATGAGCGGCAGCCAATATGACACCAGCCGGTAGGCGAGCGTGGCCAGCGTCGCGTTGGCCGCCGAAAGCCCGGCCCAGACGAGCGTGACCGCCAGGCCGGCCTCGACGAACCCGAGGCCACCTGGCGTGATCGGGATCATCCCGAGCACGCTTGCGGCGATGTACGCGAGGAGCAACGGAACCGATTCGACGCGGGCGCCGGTGGCCGCGACCGTGGCGACGAGCGCGAAGTAGTCGAACGCCCATTTGCTGACCACGGTCACGACCGCCCATGGCCAACGTGACCCGAGCGCCTGGCGCACCCGGTCGCGTTGTTCGAGGACGCGCTCGGGAAGGTCCCTGGATGGCGGCCTGCGCCAGCGGACGCGGTTCAGCACCCATTGGGCGCCGCCCGCGCTCGTGCGAAGCAGACCGTCGGTCGTGAACGCCGCGAATCCCAGGAGTAGGAGGAACACGAACGCTCCGGCACCGAGCCACGCGGCGCGCTCGAGACGGGCATCGAGGTTGGCGAGCCGGAAGCTGAGTGGAACACACAGCGCCGCCAACCCGAAGAGCGCGGTGGTCGTCAGCAATGAAGCCGCGACGAGCCCAGACGCCGTGCGGGCCGGTTCCTCCCCAGCGCGGACCATGTAGTTGTACTGGAAGGGGCCTCCAGCAGCGGCGCCGCCCGGAACGACCGAGCTGACGGTGTTACCCACGAGCTGTGACGTCGCGATCAGAACCCAATGAGAGCTCGCCGTTGAGATCCCGATAAGCAGCCAAACGCACACGAAGCTGGCCAACTCGAACACAGCCATCACCGCGAACCACCACGGCCGGATCGCCGCCAGTTCGTCGTACGACCCGAAGACCTCGACCAACGAAGGCCACACAAAGTAGAGACCAACCGCTGCCAGCACCAACCGGACGATGCGGCCGACCATCAGGACGGCCCGCTCAGATCCACCTCAAAACGTTAGCGACGTCCGACCCATGAACGCCCTGGGATCCGCGGAGACGATCGAGTCCGCCGGGGCTCGGTTATCTGTTGGCGCAACAGTTGCTGGCCGCTGGTGAACAGGTTGTCGACAAACAGACCACGGTACTTCGGCACCTACCATCTCGATTGACACCGTACGACGGCGGAGACGCGTCGGTGCAAGACTCTTGCGGTGCCGGGATTCGTCGAGGACCTACGATTTGCCCAACAGGCTCGGGTGGCGGTCGAGGTGACCTTGTTCGACGGCCAGAAGTTCTTCACAGGCGTGCATGAAGTCGACGAACAGGTCGGCATCGTGAGCTTGTATGAGCCGCAAACGTTCAGCGACGCCACCACGCGACGACGTATTCAACTGGCTGACATCACGTCGGTGGTCGTGACGGAGATCGACTACACCGTCGACTGACCGTCGTGCGCTCAGCCGATCTTGAGCGGAAAGGACGTCCCGTCGAACGAACATCCCGCGTTCACGGGGTGCTCAGCTTGTGCGACGTCGCCCGACAGGGGACAAAGCCGTAAACCGGAGGTGACACGAGCCCCGTTGTCCTGGACGCCGCCGGGGATAGGTCGGCGAACCGTCGCCGAAGTCGATCGAGCCACGTGGTGCCTCCTCTCTTCGAGTTCTGTGCACCTAACCAGGTCGAAGTCGGCAGGGCGCAGCGCGGGCCGCACGCCCTTTCGTCGAATCGCACTGCGCGTCGCACCTTCGACACACCGACTGATCAGGCCACAACCGGTGGCAACAACTTTGCGGCGAGCGCAGCTCGCATGAGATGGAGACGGTTGTTTGAGGTCAGTCGCCGGCCACGACAGGCGAGAGTGCGGATCTCATATGTCGGAAGCCGAGCAGAGATGGCGTGGCGATGCGCCGCCCGAAACCAGAGCTGCCTCGAGGGATTCAGGCGTGCAGTTGTTGATGTTGCGCTGCCGGCGGTGTCCGGTTCGCTTCGATGTTGCGTTTGAGGTTCGAGAACTGGCGCGCTTGCATGATCCAGTGAACAGGCGGATAAACCCAGAAGTTGACGAATCGTTCGAGCCAGCGGGGATGCATGGATTGGTAGCCGCCAACCACCAGGCGAGTGCGTTCAGCGGGTAGCTCCTCGAGCAGGAAGCCCCAGAGGCCCTCGACGTAGGCTGGTGGTCGTGGTTGGGTCGGTTCGATGATCTGGCCGCGGAGATCGCTGAGGCCGCGCAACCCTAAGAATCGGTTCGGTTCGAACGCGGCAACCTCCCAGGCCTTCATCGGGCCGCGTGGCGACCAGGCCGACAACCAGTCTCCGACGGAGAGGTTCTGCCACTCGGGGTGGACATCTTGGGCGCTCGGGTGGCCTCCGTTGTCGAGGCGATCCCAGGAGTACCAGCCTGCTCGGTCGGCGCCCATCTGCACGAGCCACGGCCAGACCTCGGCCGGCGTCGCGTCGATGGTCACGGCCATGGTCGAGGCTCGGGTGCCGCCGGGAATCAGGTCCGCCCCTGGATAGGTTCGAGCGACTTCCTCGTCGCTGGCGCCCCAGCGAACGAGCCGAGGGCGCAAAGCCAGCGCGTACACGCCTGCTGCCAGGAATCCGAACCCGGCGACCCAACGCCCAGATGTCACCATGCCACAAGCGTGTCGCGGCCGTGACTGCTGTTCCAGTGGCCAAGGTCGCGCGTTTGTTGACGCTAACGAACCGAGCAGATAGCCGCACAGGGGCGCTGGACATCGCGTCGTCAGGAACATCATCGGCTGCGCGACGACGCGTACCTTGCCAACCTCGAGCGTTGGCCGCCGATCCTCGGAACCGGCTCCGACGCCAACTGGGATGAACATCACCGCGTTCTCATCGAGCCAATCGTCGGGACAAGGCCGATGGATTGCGATCTGCATGACCACATCAACGACCTGTTCGGGGCACCGCCGCTCGCGCATTCACCCACGCGTCGATGTCGCCGGCGACCTGGTCGAGAGTCAATCTGTGCCAGGTCGCGGGGTGCTAGGTGGTCCGTTTGGCGAGGAAACGCAGGCGTGCGGCGCGCGCGTTCCATGAGTAGACGACCGCTGTTCCGGCGATGAGGTCGTGCAGTGCTCGTCGATCCCGGTTGATCAGCATGATCAGCACCCCGATCCCGACGAAGGCGACGCTGAATGGAAGAACCAGGGTGCGGATGACGGCGTGCTTGCCGCCGATGTCGCCACCGTCCTTGGTGACGACCTGCAAGCCGACGACTGCCATACCCAGCGTTCGGCCACCGATGGCGAGAGGATATGCGAAGTAGACCAGCAGCCAGATGGCGAGAATCACCGCGGACACCACCGGTGCGTCGGAGAGGAGCTTTGGCCCGCCGAGCAAGGATGACCACACATATTCGATGACGTGACCTCCGATTGTGAACAGGGTGGATGCGACCAGGACATCGATGCCGAAGGCCGCCAGCCTGGTGGCGATGCCGGCATAGTGGCCCTGCAGACCGAGGTCGCGGTCTGTCTCCAAGTCGACGTGAGTCGTCACGGGGATTCGTGCCTCAACTGTGGCACGAGGGAGGGCGGGCCAGTCGGGCGTTTCGAAGGGTCGCGTCGCAGTAGGCGATCAACGTGGCGGTGCACAAAGCTGTCGATTCCGACGCCGGCGCTTCGTACCGAGTCGACTAGGTCGGTCGCGACGCCGGCACTCGCCCGTGCCACGATCGCTTCGAGTTCGGTGCGTTGCACCAGGGCGTCGATGTCGACCCGTTCGACGATCGCGTTGATGTCAACGTTCTCGATGATCTGATCGAGGTCGAGCCGGCTCACTACGGCGTTCAGATCCATTTGCGTCATCAACATGTTGAGCAGGGCGACGAGCACGTTGGGGTCGAGCCGCAACAGGAGAGTGTTGACATCAATGTGTTCGAGAAGCTGATCAAGATCGACTCGGTCGATGATCGTTTGGATGTCGACTCTGTCGATGATCTCTTGGATGTCGATCTGTTGAACGATGTCGTCGATGTCGATTGCCCTGACGACTCCCGGGGCGACCTCGATGACCACCGACTGCAAGATCGCACTGGCATCGTCGATGAACGTTCCCAGCCGACCCGGGCGCGGTGGCGCCCAGGTAGTGGTGCGCCGCCTGTCACGAGCCATGTGTTGAGACAAACCCTTCAAACGCCGTCTGGATCAGTTGCACCAAGAGGTCCGGCTCAGCGATAGCGGTGGGGTCGAGACAGATTCCGATGTCGAGCCGGTCCTCGACACCGAAGCCGGTGATGTTCATCAAACTGCCCAGACGCGGACCGAACGGGAAGCTCTTTTCGACTACGGCTCCACAGATCTGCCGGGCACTCCGAGGCCCGGGCAACGAGGTCGCGACGAAATCCACAGACTGAGCTTGTCCTCGCATCAGAGACATGAACAGGCGAGGAGGCAAGCGACGGGCAGCGGACGCGAGCAGTTGGGTCGCGTGCAGCGCCGGCTCGCGCCGGCCTCGGGACAACCGCTCGGCGACTACGCCGAACACTGGGCCGGGGTGCCCGCTCTCGGCAGGCACCTCGACACGTGTCGGCACGACCGATCCGCCACCGAGTGCGTGGCTTCGCCACCTCGAAGGCGACGCCAAGCGAAGCTCTGGGCAGGGCAATCCGAGATGCTGGTGATAGAGGCCGAGACCGATCGCGGCCCCCGCAACGAGCAGATCGTTACGGCTCCCACCGAGGGCCAGCGCCGTGGTACGAGCCCCGGGCACGGTGATGGCTTCAAAGCGGCTGTTCATCGATCGTGAAGTCGGCAGGGGCGATAACGGACCGCCCGCTACCACGACCTGTCGAGACACCGAGTTGGCGACATCGAGGCTGCGCTGGACGCCACGCACCACGGTATCGAGGGGGTCGATCCTCATCGCCGCGGCAACGCCGTTGGCGATCGGGTGGATTGCACCGGCGAGATCGATGGTCAGGTTCACGGTGCCCGGTCGTCGACGGGCGCTCATCTCGACGGTGTCGTTGGCGGAATCAGTGTCGGCCGAAGTGACAGCGTCGGCCGGCGCCGCCGCCGTTACTGGCTCCGACGCTGCGGCGGCTCCAACCGCGTCGTCGAGGAGCAAGCGGACGATATTGGCGCCAGCCAACCCATCAGTGAGCGCATGATGGGCGCGCAGGTACAGAGCGGTGCGCCCGCCCTCGAGGCCCTCGAGGCCCTCGATCACGGTCACATCCCACGGGGACAGATTGGGGTCGAACGGAGATGCCTCGAGCAACGCGACCAGGTCGAGGACCTGGCGCTGGTCACCGGGTGAGGCCACCGCCATCGTCCGGACGTGAACGCCGGCGTCGAACTCGTCGTCGATCCACGATGGACGAGTTCGCATTCCTGGCGGGGCGTCGGGTCGTTGGCGCAACCGCGGCGCGACCGCACCGGCGATCGCGAGACGTTCAATCAACGCCTCGCGACTCGGTGGCCGATCGAGAATCATCACATTTCCCACGATCATGCGCATCGACGGGTCTTGGCCGAGCCCCCACATGATCGATCCGACTGGACTCATTCGCTGGGTCACCTTGGCACTCCTCACGGGTGGTACATAACCACCTACAACACTAGGGAATATCAGACGTGTCACCTTCCCCGGAAGGGTCGACCCCACCTTTTCTCCCTTCCAGTTGTGTCCCGAGACGCTGTAGGAGCGGGGACAAGGCCAGAACGCACGCCAGGCACTTGGGAGCGTGTGCCCTGCCAGCTCTGGCGTCAAAGAGCATCAGGGTCAGCTCATTCGACGACGGTCGGTCAGAGAGCTGACGCGAAGTGTCAGCGTCGCTGGACTGGGCAGCCCCAGAACGATACGTACAACGATACGTACGGTTCCGGGGCTGTCCAGTTCCTCGCCGAGCCCTTGCCCGGGTGCGCCACTAGCGCCGACTGCACGATCTGGGCGTCGCCGCAGCGCTCCGAACCGTCGCTGACACCGAACTGAGGCTGCTCCGTTGAATCGGTTTCGGCGGCGACGTCGAAGCCCCGACCACGGGGCGCGACTTCGCTCATTGTGATCGGTCGACGCGTGCGGCCCAGCAGCCTCTCGGCTCGTTGTGAACGTGCAGGTGGTGGACGTCGGCGTTGGACAGCAGGCGGTGGATCGTGCCCGACAGGTCGGCCCCATCAATCAGCGCAGCATCGACCATCATTTCGGCGCTGTCGAAGGCGCGCACCGACAGGGTGCGTCGAGCGAGCTGGTCTGGCACCGCGCCCGACTCAATGGGGCCCGACTCGATGGGGGTGCAGGGTGAGCGATGCAGAAAGATCGGGCTGGCCGATCGATACGGCGATGAGCCCGTGAAGGGGTCGTACGAGACGAGGATCAGCTCGTCGCCGATCTCCGCGTCGCGCAGGCACTGCCGACACGGGTAGCCGGTGTCGTCGGCGACGTAGGTGATGCCGGCGGCGGCGCGTAGCTCGTCTGCGTGCGCTGGATCGATCCCTCCGACAACGAAGCCGGTGTGTGTCACGGTGTCTGTCATGGTGTCAGTGTGAAGCGATCAGTGGCCATCGACTAGCGGGAATCAGACGGGGCGATCGGGTGGTCGCGGATGTTGGGCGAGCCATCCCCGAAGCTCTGCGGTTACTCTTCGATCATGACGATTCAGCTACGGGTCACGGGCCTCGACCACACGGTGTTGTGCTGTTCCAATGTCGAGCAATCGATCAAGTTCTACTGCGAGACACTCGGTCTCGAGCCGGTGCGCGTCGACGAATGGCGACGAGGTGAAGCTCCGTTTCCCTCCGCTCGGATCTCGCCGACGACCATCATCGACCTCTTCCCCGAGCGACCCGATGGTGTCAACTTCGACCACCTCTGCCTCGTGCTCGAGCCGACGGATCTCGATTCGGTCGCCGCCGAGTTTCCAGGATCGCGTCGGGCCGACAGAGTGTTCGGGGCCCAAGGGTATGCCTCCAGCCTGTACATCACGGATCCCGACGGCAACACCGTCGAGCTCCGCTGCTACCCCGCCTAGGGTGCCGTCAACGCTTCCTGTTGGCGCCGCCCGAACGAGTTCGAGCTGAGCGACCAGCGCCTGCCGGCGGCGTACGCACCGGCGCGCTTATGGACACATACTTAGAGTGGCCGCGACACCACGTCATGTCACAGGGTCACTCGACCTTTTTCGGAGCCCGTCAGCGGATCAGTGGTCCCGGAAGTCCCAGCGATCTCCAAGGGTCAGCCCAGTCGCGACTGAGGCCGGCAGCAGATCATCGATCCGTACCTGCTGGCCTGCACGCCGGCACTTCGACAAGGGAGCGAAACATGGATGAAGAACTGCACGATCACGACAGGGGGCTGAGCGTCGATCTGACCACACTGATCGCCCGGCGCCGCTTGCTCGCACTGTTCGCCGGCGCAGGGTTGGCCGCTGTAGTAGCCAATTGCGGATCCGACGCCAAGTCGACGGCCGCGAGCTCACCGACCCCCAGCTCACCCGACTCGCTGGCCACGACGACCTCGCCGGCCGCATCGGACTCGGCGGGCTCGGCGGGCTCTGTCTTGCCGGTGGTGCCCGAAGAGACGGCGGGGCCGTACCCCGCTGACGGCTCCAACGGCATCAACGTGCTGTCCGAGAGCGGCATCGTCCGCAGCGACATCCGTTCCAGCTTCGGTTCCAGCTCGACCGTTGCAACGGGCGTGCCGACGACCATCGAGCTCACCCTGGTCGACGTCAACGGTGGCGCACCACTGCCGGGCGCGGCCGTCTACCTGTGGCATTGCGACGCCAATGGGCTGTACTCGCTGTACTCGCAGGGCGCGACCGCAGAGAACTACCTCCGCGGCGTGCAAGAAGCCGACACCAACGGCGTCGTGACGTTCACCAGCATCTACCCAGCCTGCTACTCCGGTCGCTGGCCTCACATCCACTATGAGGTCTACCCGAGCCTTGCCGACGCCACATCGGGCTCGAACCGCCTGGCCACGTCGCAGCTGGCGCTGACCAAGGGCGCCAGCGAGGCGGTCTATGCCGGCGACGGTTACCCGCAGAGCACGCAGAACCTCGCTCAGGTCAGCCTGGCGACCGACAACGTCTTCCGCGACGGTGCTGAGTTGGAGACACCCACGATCACGGGCAGTGTCAACGACGGTTACACCATCAGCATGAGCGCAGCGATCGCCAGCTGACTTTCGTGGCACACTGACCACGTGAGCTACAACCATGTGATCGTCGACTGCGACGGACCGTTCGCCACCATCACCCTCAACCGGCCGGAGAAGCGCAACGCGCTGGCGCTGGATGTGATGCTCGAAGTGACCGAGGCGTTCCGCGCGGTCGGCTCGAGCGACGCGATCGGCGCGATCCTGGCCGCCAACGGCCCGGTGTTCTCGGCCGGCCACAACTTCGCCGACATGGCTGGTGCCGACCTCGACCAGATCACACATCTGTTCGACGTGTGCACCGAGATGATGAACACCATCCAGTCGATCCCGCAGCCGGTCATCGCCCAGGTGCACGCCCTGGCGACGGCCGCCGGTTGCCAGCTCGTGGCCTCGTGCGACCTGGCGATCGCCGCCGAGAGCGCGTCGTTCGCCATCCCCGGCGGCAAGGGCGGGCTGTTCTGCCACACCCCGCTCGTCGCCGTGGCCCGCAACGTCGGCCGCAAGCGTGCCCTGGAGATGGCACTCACCGGCGATCCCATCGACGCCGCAACTGCCGCGTCGTGGGGGCTCATCAACTACGCCGTACCCGACGATCAGCTCGACACTGCCGTGCATGACCTGCTGTGCCGAGCCACGCGCGGCAGTATCGCCTCGAAGGCGGCCGGCAAGCGTGGCTTCTACGCCCAGACCGAGCTCGGTCAGACCGACGCATATGCGTACGCGGTCGCGGTTATGTCGCAGTCTGCAACCACCCATGACGCCCAAGAAGGCATCGCCGCGTTCCTCGAGAAGCGCAGGGCGAGCTTCACCGACCGTCCATGATTCGAACTGATTTTCAATACCCCAGGGGGGTATCGGAGATTGTCGGTATCGTGATCCCGTGGACAACCTTCCTGGATACTCCGACGACAAGCAGCAGCTCCTCGCCCGACTCCGCCGCATCGAGGGCCAGGTCCGTGGCCTGGCGCGGCATGATCGAGGACGACACCTACTGCATCGACGTGCTCACGCAGGTCGCCGCAGTCAGCAAGGCCCTGCAGGGTGTCGGCGTGCAACTGCTCGACGAGCACCTCCAGCACTGCGTCGCCGGCGCAGCAGCCAGCGGCGACAGCGATCGCACCGAGCACCTCGTCCACGAGGCATCGAAGGCTGTCGAACGCCTGCTGCGAGCGTGAGGAACGACCATGGAACTGATCATCGAGGTACCGGGCATGACCTGCGGCCACTGCGAAGCAGCGGTCAAGGGTGAGGTCGGCAAGCTTGCCGGCGTCGGTGGCGTCGGCGTCGACCTGACAACCAAGTTGGTGACGGTCACGGGGCCCGACCTGGACCTACAAGCAATCACCGCAGCGATCGACGAAGCAGGCTACGAGGTCGCCGGATACCGCCAGGTTCCGTGATGCGCAGCCCCGTTGTAGTCCGCCTTGCTGCATTCGTGCTGGTCATCGCCGGCACCTTCGGCGCGGCGTACGGACTCGGTCGCAAGCTGCCCGGCAACCCCGAGACCAAACTGCACACGCACGGCCAGCAGACCGCCAGCCCGATCCCAGGCCGGCTTCGAGGTCGACGGCTACGTGCTGGTCACCGAGGCCCAGCCAACCATCGACGACCACACTCGCCTTGCACGTCAGTGGGCCCGACGGTCAACGCGTCACGACTACACCGAACGCACATGGTGCGAAGTTGCACGTCGTGCTGGTCCGTCCCGACCTCAGCGGCTTCCAGCACATTCACCCGACCATCAACGCCGACGGGTCGTTCGTCGTACCGATCGAGCAGCCCGGCAAGTGGCACGTCGTCATCGACGCCCGGCCCGCCGGCGCCGCAGCCCCGATCGTCCTGGCGACCAACGTCGACGACGAGGTTCCCGTCGATACGGTCGCTCTTGCCGGTCCCGACGACCAGGTGTCGATCGGCGACCTCACCGTCACCGCGACGGGGCTGAGCTTCATGGTGACCGCGAGCGACGGGTCGCCTGCGCAAGGCCTCGAGCCGTACCTCGGGCAGGCCGCACACCTGATCGCCATCCGCCAAGGCGACCTCGCCTACAGCCACCTGCACCCGTCCGACGCGATGGCCTCGATGTTCACGTTCGACGGGTGCCCTTTCGGCCGGCACGTATCGCCTGTTCCTGCAGTTCGGATTTCACGGCGAGACGCCTGACCGTTCCGTTCACGGTGGTCCAGCCATGACAGCGACGAGCACCGCCGAGCACGTCGACCTGTCGCTGACCGGCATGACCTGCGCAGCGTGCGCGGCACGCATCGAGAAGAAGCTCAACCGGCTCGACGGAGTACAGGCGACGGTCAACTACGCGACCGAGAACGGGCCTCGATCACCTTCGACCCGTCGGTTGTGACGACCACCGACATGCGTGCAGCAGTCGAGTCGATCGGCTACGGCGCCGAGGTGCCAACAGCGGCTACACCCGACGACGATGACGCTGACGAACGCCGCCGCCAAGCTGTGCTGCGACGACTCGCCGTTGCCATCGTGCTTGGCGTGCCGGTGCTGGTGATGTCGATGATCCCGGCGGCTCAGTTCCGTTACTGGCAATGGGTGGCGCTCGTCCTGGCGACGCCGGTGGCGACGTGGGCGGCCGCACCGTTCCACCGTGCGGCGTGGAAGAACGCCCGTCAGGCCGAGGCATCGATGGACACCCTGGTCTCGGTCGGCGTGCTCGCTGCCTACGGCTGGAGCGTGTACGCGTTGTTCTTCACCGCTGCGGGTGACGCGGGCATGAAGATGCCGATGTCACTGGTGCCGAGCCGCGGTGAGCACGCATCACCTGTACTTCGAGGTGGCCTCGACGACGGTCGCCCTGATCCTCGCTCGGTCGGTACTTCGAGGCGCGGGCCAAGCGTCGCGCCGGTGGAGCGCTGCGCGCTCTGCTGCGGCTCGGCGCCACCACGGCGACCGTGCAATTGCCGGATGGTCAACACGTCGAGCGCTCGATCGACGAACTGCGCGTGGGTGATCGCTTCGTGGTGCTGCCCGGCGAGCGGATCGCCACCGACGGCGTCGTCGAAGAGGGCGCGTCGGCAGTCGACGCCTCGTTGTTGACCGGCGAGAGCGTGCCCGTCGACGTCGACGCGGGCAGCACCGTGACCGGCGCGACGATCAACATCTCCGGCCGGCTGATCGTGCGTGCCACCCGGGTCGGATCCGAGACCTCGCTGGCCCAGATGGCTCGGCTGGTCGAGGAGGCGCAGACCGGCAAGGCACCCGTGCAACGTCTCGCCGATCGTGTCGCTGCGGTGTTCGTGCCGATCGTGATCGTCCTTGCCGCGGCCACGCTCGGGTTCTGGTTCGCTCGCACAGGTAGCTGGGCCGATGCGTTTGCCCCAGCAGTGTCGGTGCTGATCATCGCCTGCCCGTGTGCACTCGGGCTGGCCACGCCGACAGCGCTGCTCGTCGGCACCGGGCGTGGCGCGCAGCTCGGGCATCCTGATCAAGGGGCCCGAGGTGCTGGAGAACACCCGCACCGTCGACACGCATCGTGCTCGACAAGACCGGCACGGTGACGACCGGGCAGATGAGCGTCGTCGAGGTGATCGCGGCCGATGGGTGCACCAATGACGACGTGTTGCGGATGGCCGCGGCCGTCGAGGCCGGCAGCGAGCATCCGATCGCCTCGGCCATCACCCGCAGCGCAGCCGAGCAATTCGGACCGATCGAGGCAGCGGCGTCGTTGTCGATCCGAAGCCGGCGTTGGCGCCAGCGGTCGACTCGGCAGCCTGGGGGTTCGCGTCGGTCGTTTCGACGCCGGCACACTCGCCGAGGCGAAGGTCCGGGCAGGAAGCCCAAGGACGCACCGTGGTCACGGTCGTCGCCGACGGCCAATGTGTCGGCCTGATCGTGCTGGCCGACACGGTGAAACCGAGCAGTGCCACCGGCCTCGCGTCGTTGCGCGGCCTCGGCCTGCACCCGATGTTGCTGACCGGCGACAATCGGGCAACTGCCCTTGCCGTCGCCGCCCAGGTCGGGATCGATGACGTCGACGTGATATCCGACGTGCTGCCGGCCGGCAAGGTGGCCACAATCGCCCGGCTGCAATCAGAAGGTCGAGTGGTCGCCATGGTCGGCGACGGGGTCAACGATGCAGCGGCGCTCGCCCAGGCCGACCTCGGCATCGCCATGGGCAGCGGCACCGATGTGGCCATCGAGGCCAGCGACCTCACACTGATGCGACCCGACCTTCGCGCCGCGGCCGATGCGATCCGTCTCAGCCGCCGTACGCTGGCAGTCATCAAAGGCAATCTGGTGTGGGCATTCGCCTACAACGTCGCCGCCATCCCGCTGGCCATGGCGTGGCTGCTTTCGCCGATCGTCGCCAGCGCCGCGATGGCCTCGTCGAGTGTGTTCGTCGTCAGCAACAGCCTGCGATTGCGCCGCTTCACGCCAATCGGTTGAATCGACAACAATGCCGCAACCACTCCGCGTGCTCTTTGTCTGTTTGGGCAACCATTGTCGTTCGCCATCGGCGCAGGCCGTCGCCAGCCACGTCGCCCGATTGCGAGGCACGCAGCACATCACCTTCGACTCGGCGGGCACCGATCGCGACCACATCGGTGACCTGCCCCACCCGCTGGCATCGCACGAGGGTGGGTTGCGTGGCTACCACGTCGGTCACGTCGGCCGACAGATCCACCCGGATGATTTCGAGCGCTGCGATCTGATCATCGCGATGGACCGCGACAACGCATCGGACCTCGAGCGGTTGCGCGGTGGTGAAGAGTCGCGCCGCGGCTGCTACGCCCCGGTCGAGCCGGTGCAGATCCAGCTGTTGCGACGGTGGGATCCGTTCGCCATGCCCGGCGACGAGGATCTGGCCGATCCGTGGGGTCGACCGCCAGCGGCATACGGCGAGATGTTCGACGTGATCGAGCGTTCGATCCCGCCGCTGATCGAACACCTGGAGTGGTTGGTCAGCGAAAGCGGATGAACGATCAGGCCACATCGGCCATCACCTGGAGCTGACGCACGACACCATGCCGGCGGTTGCGGATGGTTCGGTCGGTCACCCGTAGCACTGCCGCCGCCTGTTTCACCGTCGACGTGTTCAGCAACGCCGTGACCATCGCCAGATCGTCGTCGCTCATGCCGGCCGTTCGCGCCCGGGCGAGCAGCTCGACCAGAGTGGCCAACGGTTCGGCGTCGCACTCGTCGAGCTCGATTGCCAGATCGAAGTGGGCGGGGTCGGTGAGCTCGTGGACCAACATCCTGCGGCGAACCTTCACGAAGGCCCGATACTCGCAATCGCGCAGCAGGTTCTTGATGACATAGCGGTTGCGCTGTTCGATGGGGAACGAGCGGATCACGGTCCACGCCTCGGAGAGCAGCTCGTCGAGTGCGTCGAGGCGGGTGTCAAAGCTCTGAGAGTTGCGCTTGGCACACGCGCTCAGCCCGGGGAGCATGCGTTGCAGGACCACCCGCGCCGCCAGATCGTCGTGTTGTGCCAACGCGACCAACCGGCGCATGGTCTCGTCGCTCGACGCCTGCATCGGGCCGGGACCCAGACCAGTGAGCACCAGAAGATCGTCGAGCGAGATGAGTACCACGGGAGTCAACTTCCAGGCGGCGGCGCGGCGGACGACAGAGGGTCGGTTGTTGAGCAGGTTCCACTCACGCTGGAGTCTGGAGAGGAGGTACCGATGGTTGGGGGGAGGTGTCATGGCCGGCAGGGTGCGCCTTGCCTCTCATCACCGGTCTCACCGGATCCCTCACTGCCGAGTTCTGCCACCGAACTTTCGTTGAAATCGTCCAATTTTCATCTTCCGCCCCGGCTCCGTCGGCGTCACTCCCTGTGGCATGACAGACACTTGGACGTTCACGTGGGTGGCAGGCCCGGACACGGGCGGGTCGAGCGTGCTCGGCTGCGGCCGGCACATCGTCGGCCGAGCCTCCGGCGCCGCGGTGCGCTGCGACGATGGCGCCCTCGAGCCCCACCACGTGCTGATCGAGATCTCCAGTGGCCGCGCCACGCTGCACCAGTTGACCGGACGCATCCCGGTGCGAGTCGGAGGCGAAGCCATGATCGATACGTCGACGATCACCACCCCAGCGCGGCTGGAGATCGGGCACAGCGTGCTCACCGCCTGCCCCGGAGATCTCACAGCACCTGGTCAGGCTGCAAATCGCCTCAATATCACGGCGACCCTCACCGGGAGTGTCGTGGTGCGCCGTCCGAGGGCGGCGCAAGTCTGGACTCCGGGCGCTGCGACCCCACCCGCCGAGCACCCCGAGCGCGAAACGGGTAGCGGCGGTGTCCTTCCGGCTCTTCTCGCCCTGGCCGGCTCGGGGCTGATCGCCGTACTGTTGCATCAGCCGATGTTCGTGTTGTTCGGAGCGCTGGGCGCCATCGTCGCACTGGGCACGTGGGGCGGGCAGAGGATCACGGTCTTCCATCGCCGCCGGCGCGACAAGGCAGCGCGCGAGCGGGAGGTCGCCGAGTTCGAGCGCGCCGTCGAGGGCCAACGCCTCGGCTTCGTGGCACACCATCTGGCGAACGACTCCACAACGGTCTCGGCCAGGCAGGCGATCGAAGCACGCACAGCTGACCTGTGGGCCCGCCGCGGGGCGCATCCCGATGGCTTCGCGGTATCGATCGGGTTGGGAAGCATCGCCTGGACGCCGACGCTCGACGACGGCATGTGCGCCAACCGGGTGACGGCCGGCCTCAGCACGACGTCCCTCCTTCCCGACCTGCCGTTGATCGCCGAGGTCGGCCCCGGCTGCCGGCTGGCGGTCCGCGGCGACAGCGACAGGGCCAGGTCGAGCGTCCGCTCGATCGTGTTGCAGCTCGCCGCGAACTGCGGGCCGGCCGACGTTCGCTTCACGGTGGTCACCCACGAGCCGGCGAAGTGGCGCTGGTTGGAAGCGATGCCCCACGCCACGACGACATCTGGGCTTGTCGCCGTCGTCGCCGAGTCGGAGCTGCTCGAGACCGTCGCCGAGCTCGACCTCGCTCCACACGTCCACCTCGTGGTCATCACTGACGCGCCAGAGTTGTTGGCGGCGCGGACCAGCCCGCTGCGCCGTGTGGTCATGTCGGAACGCTCCACGGCGCTGATCGTGCTGGTCGACGCTGATGGCGGGATTCCGCACGTCTGCTCGTCACTGCTCGATCTGTGCGGCGCGATGAAGGCCAGGTGGCATGCCGAAGCTGCACTCGCATCGCTGCCGGTCGAGGCCCGCTGCTGCGGGATCAGCGAACGCAGCGCGACGCGGCTGGTGAACTGCCTCAGCGGTTTGGTCGACCCGGAAGATCCCCTCAGCGGTGCCGGCGACATCCCCCACGACGTCACCATGCTGTCGCTCCTGCCGTCACACGAGCCGGTGGCAATCGCAGCCGCGTGGGTCGCCAACGGCCTCGATCCATCGCCTCGCACTGTGATCGGCGTAGCGGTCGACGGCATCGTCGATGTCGACCTCGTCCGCGACGGGCCACATGCGCTGATTGCCGGAACCACCGGCGCAGGCAAGAGCGAACTGTTGCGCAGCCTCGTCGTCGGGTTGGCGGTCGCCTCGAGCCCCGATCACCTCACCTTCGTGCTCATCGACTACAAGGGCGGCTCGACGTTCGACGCCTGCGCCGACTTGCCGCATGTGGTCGGCGTCGTCACCGATCTCGACGAACACCTGGCCAACCGCGCCCTGCGCTGCCTGCACGCCGAGCTGCGCCGCCGCGAGCGGTTGATGCGCGCCGCCGGCGCTGCCGACCTACCCGCCTACCGTCACCTGGCGACGCACGAGGTGCTGCCTCGCCTGGTGGTCGTGATCGACGAGTTCGCCGCGCTCGTCAGCGAGCAGCCCGCCTTCCTGCATGCGCTGGTCGGCATCGCCCAGCGCGGCCGCAGCCTGGGCGTGCACCTGATCCTGGCAACTCAGCGTCCGAGCGGGGTGATCAGCGACGACATCCGCGCCAACACCAACCTGCGACTGGCACTGCGATTGCACGACACGGCCGATGCCATCGACGTCGTAGGTGACCGTGCCCCGGCATCGATACCGCGCAGCTTGGCCGGGCGGGCGGTGATGCGACTCGGTCCCGACGAGGTGCTGACATTCCAGACGGCACGCTGCACGACACCGCTGGCCACCGCCGGAACCGAACTCGATGTGCTTGTCGCCGCGATTCGCGGCGCGGCCATCCTGGTCGGAGCCCGGCCCGCGGTCTCGCCATGGCTTGCCCCGCTTCCGACGCAACTCCCGGTGGACCGACCGTCGGTCGCCCGAGGGATCGTCGGTCTGGTCGACGATCCCAGCGGGCAACGAGTCACGCCGCTGACTTGGAACCGATGCGACGGCAACCTCCTACTGATCGGCGCGGCCGGCAGCGGGGTGACGTCGGCGTTGATGCTGCTCGGCACCGTCGCCGCCACTGACGGCAGCGACTGCCACCTCTACGTGATCGATGGTCGCGGCGACCACGCACTGTCCGGGTTCGAGAATTCACCGTGGTGTGGCGGCGTCGTTCGCCTCCACGAACGCGAGCGACTGATCAGGTTGATCAACCGATTGGCCGACGAGATCGCCCGCAGGAAGGCCGACCCGACGTCACCTCGACACTCGGTTGTCGTGCTCGTCGACGGCCTCGACATCGTCCGCTGTTCGCTCGACGATCTCGAGACCGCGGCGGAGTTCGAGATGCTCGAAACGATCGTCACCCTCGGCGCGGCGCACGACGTCGTGGTCGTCAGCACATTTGATCGCGTCGCCGCGATTCCGTCGACCGTTCTGGCGCGGAGCACCCATCGATGGGTATTCCACCTGACCGATCCGATCGAGGCCGCAAGTCTGGGGATCTCCCCGGCCGATGTGCCGGGGCCGCAGCCGGGCAGGATCGTCGTCGCCGGCACCGGCCTCGAGGCGCAGCTGATGACGGGCTCACTGTTGTTGCCACCCTGCACCGGCGGCGAGGTCCCGCCGCCGGTGCAATGCCTACCGGCCATGCTCGACGCCGCTGACCTTCCGCGAGGCGTCGGGCGAGGCGACGACACACTGCTACCCGTCGGCCTGAACTTCGGTGATGGCCGGGTGTGCACCATCGATGTACCCGACGGCGAGCACCTACTGATCGTCGGCCCGCCTCGGTCCGGTCGCAGCACGGCACTGCAACGGATGGTTCGGGCGTGGCGCGACGCCTATCCCGATGGCTGGTGGCGAGTCGTCGCGCCGCGGCGCACAGTGCTCGATGACGAGCACCGTCATCGAGCACTCGACGAGATCATCGACGCCCTTCCAATCACCGGCCGAGTGCTGATCGTCGTCGACGACGCCGAACTGGTCGACGACATCGGTGGTGCGCTGGCCGCCTTGGCCGCCTCGCATCGGCATGGGCTGATGATCATCGCTGCCGGCAAGCCCGACTCGTTGCGCCAGAGCTACGGTCACTGGACGGCGGTCGTGCGGCGCAGCCGCCTGGGCCTTGTCACCACAGCGGCCAACGATCTCGACGGCGATCTCCTCGGGGCCATTTTGCCGCGGCGCACGCCGATCGCACCCCGACCCGGCCTGGTCTGGGTAGTCGCTGATGGCGACATCGCCCTAACCCAAGTCGCGGTGGATTGCGCCGGTGAACCTTGCGGCCTGAGCCCGATTTCGCGCCAGATCGCGCCAGTTGACTCACAACAACTTGGGCTGAGACCTGAGGAGCGTGAGGCGTCCGCTTTCAAATCTCCGCCGAGTTTGACAAAATGTAAATTGTGACCATCGACTTCCAACTCAATGGCAAGCCGGTGACGGTTCGCGAGGACCATCCGCACCTGCTCGCCGCCCTCCGCGAAGAGCTCGACGTGACGTCTCCGAAGGATGGGTGTTCACCGTCGGGCCAGTGCGGCTGCTGCACGGTGCACGTCGACGGCAAGGCGATCGTCAGCTGCCAGCAATCCCTGGCAAAGACGGCCGGCAAGTCAGTGACCACGCTGGAGGGGGTTGCCGTCGACGAGCGCGCTGCCTTCGCCGATGCCTTCGCGGCGTGCGGAGGCCTGCAGTGCGGGTTCTGCATCCCCGGGATCGTGATGCGCGCCAAGGCCCAGATCGACAAGAAGGGCGCCGACCTGCAGCCCAGTGACATGGCCCGCCATCTCGGCGCCCACCTGTGTCGGTGCACCGGCTACGTCAAGATCCTCGAGGCCATCGATGCCGTCGCCAAGGGCAAGCACTTCGAGCCGGCGCTGGCAGCGACGGTGGGCGGGGCCGGGGCCAGGTACGAGGCCGGCGCGCTGACCCTGGGCGATCGCGATTACATCGACGACATGCGCGTGCCGGGCATGTTGCACGCGGCGTTGCACCTGACCGCGCACGTCCGCGCCGAGATCACCTCGTTCGACACCACAGCTGCCGAGGCTGCACCCGGAGTGGTTGCGGTCTTGACCGCGGCCGACATCCCCGGCGAGCTGAGGGTGGGCATCATCTACAAGGACTGGCCGGTGATGATCCCCATCGGGGGGCGCACCAGCTACGCCGGCGACGTGCTGGCGATCGTGATTGCCGAGACCCGGCAGCAGGCGCGCGACGCTGCGGCATTGGTCGAGGTCGGTTACGACGTCTTGGAACCCGTGACCGATCCACAAGCGGCGCTTGCCGACGGTGCGCCGGTGGCCGTGTGGGGTACCGACGACAACGTGCTGAGCGTCAGCGAGTACGCCCGTGGTGACGTCGATGATGGTCTGGCGACTGCCGCGCACATCGTGCACGAAGTGTTCCAAACACAACGCATCGAGCAGGCGTTCCTCGAGCCGGAAAGCTCGCTGGCGGTACCCTCGACGATCGACGGCGTTCGCCACCTCCAGGTGTACTCCGGTGGTCAGGGTGTCTGGGACGATCGCGACGACATCGCTCGCACGCTCGCTGTCGGCAACGACCAGGTAACGGTCACGCTGGTGTCGAACGGCGGCGCGTTCGGTGGCAAGGAAGACATGAGCAACCAGGCCCACGCATCGCTGGCTGCCTGGCTGCTCGACCGACCGGTGAAGTGCACGCTGTCGCGGGAGGAGAGCCTGCTGATCCACGCCAAACGGCACCCCATTCGCCTCGAGTACTGGGCCGGCTGTGACGCTCAGGGTCACCTCACCGCCGTGCGCGTCCGCGGCATCGGCGACAGTGGGGCATACGCCAGCGTCGGGATGAAGGTCTTGGAACGCGCCGCCGGTCACGCCGGCGGGCCGTACCGCATCCCGGCGATCGACGTGCGAGCCGTCGCGGTTCGAACCAACAATCCGATCTGTGGCGCGTTCCGCGGGTTCGGAGCCAACCAGGCGCAGTTCGCGATGGAGGGTGTGATCGACCGACTGGCAGCTCTGGTCGGCATCGATGGTTGGGAGATGCGCAAGCGCAACGTGATCCATCCCGGAGAGGTGTGGGGCCCCGGGCAGATCATGGACGATGGCTGTGGCGGCGCCGAAGCGTGCCTCGATGCGATCAAGCCGCACTACGACTCGGCGCGGTCCGATGGCAAGGCGATCGGTCTCGGCCTTGGATTGAAGAACTCCGGTCTCGGCAACGGGTTTCGCGAGCTGTGCAGAGCCGTCGTGCGATTCCGTGCCGACGGGGTGGTCGAGGTTCGCCACGGCTGGACCGAGATGGGTCAGGGCGTGCACACGGTCGCGCTCCAGGTCGCCGCCCAGGAGTTGGGCATCGATCCGAACCGCATCGAGGTGATCGTCGACACGACCCGCGATCTCGGCTTCGGGCAGACAACCGGTTCGCGCGGGACGTTGATGGCTGCCGGCTCGGTGCGCAACGCCTGCGCGGCGGCGCTGACCGGCGGCTGCCAACTCGACGTCGACTACGAGGGCGAGCACCTCGTCGACTGGACTCAACAACTCGGCGATCCTGACAATCCCAACCCGACGATTCATGCCGCCTTCGGCTACGCGACGCAACTCGTCGTGATCGATCGTGCCAGCGGCGACGTCGAGCGGGTCGTGGCGATCCACGACGTGGGAAAGGCGGTCAACCCGGTGCTGTGCGAAGGGCAGATCGAAGGCAGTGTGCACATGGGACTCGGGTACGCACTCACCGAGGATTTCCCTTCCGACCCGGCGACGGGGTTCCCGACCAACATGACGCTGCGCTCGCTCGGGATCCTGCGGGCCAAAGACGTGCCACCGATCGAGGTGCAACTCGTCGAGGTGCCACAACCGAAATCGCCGTACGGCATCAAGGGTGTCGGCGAGATCGGACTCGTGCCCACCGCGCCGGCAGTCGCCGCCGCGCTTCGCGACTACGACGGTCTGTGGCGCACCTCGCTGCCGATGCGCCACAAGTTCGCAACCGGCGACTGATGCGTATCGGTCGATTGGTGATCATCCACCGGCACTCGGCGAAGCATCGTTAGCACTGAGCACGGTTCGGAACCACGTCTCTGTCGTCGACACGTGGAGCAGCGCCGCTGCCTCGGCGAGTTGTGGGTCGCGAGCGCGGAGTGCGGCCAGGATGCCGGCATGCTCGGAGATCGTCCGCTCGGTCGCACCCGCCTCGATGACACCGCGCCACGCTCGACCGCGGGTGGTACGGCTCGAAACGCCGTTCAACATCGAGGCCAGCGTGGCGTTGCCGCTGGCCGTCGCCACGAGGTTGTGGAACTCCTCATCGAACTGCACCAGCTCCTTGTGTGACGGAGCTACAGACATCTGATGTAAGCAGGCGTCGAGCTCGGCCAACGTCGCCGCGCTGATACGCGTAGCTGCCATCGCCGTCGCCGCCGGCTCCAGGATTCGTCGGACCTGCACGAGTTCCAGGGTGAAGCCCTGCTGCAGCAGGTCGGCTGCCGCACCGATGCCGGCGAGCAGCAACTCTGGCCGCAGGCTGGTCACAAAGGTGCCGTCTCCACGGCGAACATCCAGTACACGGGCGGTAACCAAGGCCCGGACAGCCTCGCGGACGGTGCTGCGACTGGTGCCCAACGACTCGGCCAACTCGGCTTCGGGAGGCAAGCGTTGTCCTGGAACGAGGTCGCCCGCGGAGATGAGATTTCGTACTTGCTCGATAGCTGCTTCGGTCAAGGGCGCTGCCACGGCGAATCACACCTCCCGCACACAATTTCAAAGTTTGGCACTAGACATCCGATGTTTGATGACTTACTCTACGCCACAACGACGTCGCTGCTGGGCGACGCGATGGGGAACCGTACCGGGGGGAACGCCACGATGACCAAGTTGGCGAGTGTTGGCTTGGCGAGTGTCGGCGGCCAGGATGTGGGCCCGGGATCCGACCCGTCGGCAATCGTCTCAGGGCCTGCGGTCGCACAGGTGTCATCGGGCGACTCGGGCGATTCGGGCGATTCGTCGGATGACCGGCAGCGTCGCCATTTTCGACTCCTGCGGGTTGGCCTGGCCGTGATTCGTCTCGGTCCACTCCTCATGCTGATCGGCCTGGTCATCGCCATGACTCTGCTCTCGCCGGTATTCCTCACTACAGGGAACGTCAACAACGTGCTCGCCCAGACCGCCGCGATCGCCGTACTCGCCATCGGTCAGCTGATCGTCATCCTCACCAGGGGCATCGACCTGTCGGTCGGCGCGACGCTGGCCCTGGCCTCGGTCGTCGGAGCGATCGTCTTCTCACATGGCAACTCCGGTTCCGTCGTGATCGTCGTCATGATCGCCACGGGTGCGGCTGTCGGTTTCGTCAACGGCGCCGTGTACGTGTGGGGACGGCTGCCCCACCCGTTCATCATCACGCTCGCAACCCTCAGCATCGCCCGCGGTCTCGCCCTGCAGATCTCGGGCGGTCAGCCCAAGCGTGGCGTACCCCCGGTGGTCAGGACGATCGGCAACTCGTCGTTCCACTGGGTGCCGTACTCGGCGCTTCTTGTCGGTGGCATCGCCCTGCTGGCGACCGGCGTCCTGGCGCGAATGGTCTGGGGACGCTGGATCTACGCAACAGGCGGCAACCCCGAGGCCGCTCGCCGCACCGGAATCCCTGTCGGCTCGGTTCTCATCTCGGTCTACGTGCTGTGCGGTCTGCTGGCAGGTGTTGCCGCGATCATCACATCTGGGCGGCTCAACGCCGGCTCTCCGACGGCGGGCAGCCTCGCCGAGCTCGACTCAATTGCGGCCGTCGTCATCGGCGGTGCAAGTTTCCTGGGTGGTCGCGGCAACGTCACCAACGCCCTGATCGGTGCGCTCATGATCGGGGTGATCCGCAACGGCATGAACCTGCTCAACATCGGCGCCTTCCTGCAGCCGATCGTGATCGGCGTGGTGATCGTGCTGGCCGTCGAGGCCGACGTCGTGCGCGGCCGCCTCGAGGAACGCTTCCGGGTCATGCAGGCGGCGCTGGCATGACAGGTTCTGGCGTGACTGCGGCACTGGCCGTTCGAGGGGCGACGAAACGGTTCGGCGCGGTTCTTGCGCTCGACTCGTTCGATCTCGAGGTGCACCATGGTGAGGTCGTCGCCATCCTCGGCGACAACGGCGCCGGCAAGTCGACGCTGATCAAATGCATCAGCGGCGTGCACCGACTCGACATGGGTGAGATCGAGATCGATGGACAACCGGCCACGATCAACTCGCCTGCAGCAGCTCGTGCCCTCGGGATCGAGACCGTCTACCAGGACCTCGCTCTGTTCGACAATCTCGGGCCGGCTGCGAACTTCTTTGCCGGACGCGAACAGGCCGGTCCGCGCTGGCTGCCACGACCGATGCGGGTCCTGCGTGCCCGCGCCATGATCGACTCGACCGTCGACGTGCTCGAGCGTCTTCAGGTTTCGTTGCCGGACCGGTCTGCCGCCGTCGGGCTGATGTCGGGCGGGCAGCGCCAGGTGATCGCGGTCGCACGAGCCGCGGCGTTCGCCTCGAAGGTCGTCATCCTCGACGAACCGACCGCTGCACTCGGCCTGCGCGAGTCCCGCCGCGTGCTCGACCTCATCTTGCGCCTACGTGGCGAGGGTCGTGCGGTCATCGTGATCTCGCATGCCCTGGATCACGTGACCGAGGTGGCCGACCGGGCCGTCGTCATGCGACGCGGCCGCAAGGTCGGCGAGGAGATCCCTAGCCGCGACAGCCAGCAGCGGATCGTCGCGCTGATCGTCGGCACAGAGGCAGAGGGCGTCGCTCCGCCAGTCACCAGCAATTCGGCCACGAGCGACTCAGCGACCAACGATCCGCACAGAGACAGCACGTCACCCAGACCACCCGTCTGAGGGCGGGCCTATGCGGCACCCGCCGCCCATCACAAGGAGAAGGACCACCATGAAGCGAAGGACCCGACTTGCACCGCTGCTGCTGTGCGCCACGATCGCCGTCGTGGCCGCAGGCTGCGGAAGCGATTCGTCCAGCAGTGCCACGACAGCAGCGGCGCCGGCCGCAACGCAACCAGCACCTGTGGCTACTGAGGCAGCGCCTGCTACCACCACCGCCGGACCGGCCGCCAGCGAGGCGGCGGGAGGGACCAGCAAGATCGGTTTCATCACCAAGTTCCCAGTCGACTTCTACGACACAATGGTCGATTCGGCCAAGACATGGAACAAGGATCACCCCGAGGTCGAGTTGGTATTTGCACAAGGAACGAGCGGCACCGATGACGAAGGTGAGATCGCCGCGATCGAATCGATGATCACGCAGGGCGTGAAGGCGATCGTCATCACCCCGACCAGCCCCAACGTGCAGGATGCGTTGCAGAAGGCCGTCGACGGCGGCATCAAGGTGATCCTCGTCGACAACGACATCCCCGGTTGGGATGGCAAGACATCGCTGGTCGCTACCGACAACCTGGCCGGAGGCGTGCTCGCCGGCAAGTTCCTCGCCGGACAGTTGAAGGCCGGCGACACCGTGGCCATCTTGGAAGGCGTGGCCGGTGCTCCATCGCTGCAGCAGCGTGTCGATGGCTTCAAGACCGGGCTCGGTGACGGATTCAAGATCGTTGCGTCGCTGCCGACCGACTGTGATCAGACCAAGGGTCTCAACGCAGCCCAGGACATTCTCACCGCCAATCCCGACGTGACGGTGATCTACGGCGCCTGCGGCCCGCCGATCATCGGTGCAGCCGAGGCGGCCAAGAGCGCCAACTCCAAGGCACTACTCGTTGGCTTCGATGCCGGTCCCGACGAGGTCGCTGCAATCGTTGCCGGCACTCAGCTGGCATCGGTCGCCCAGTTCCCGGCCAAGATGGGCTCCGAGGGTGCGCAGGCTGCGCTCGACGCGATCACTGCGGGCAAGACTGTCGCAGCGAACATCGACACTGGTACAGCGATGGTCACCAAGGACAACGCCGCCGATTTCGGCGGCTGAGGCGATGCGGGTCCCCGGTGAGTCATCCCCGGCTCACCGGGGATGACTCACGTCACGACCATCGACCCCATCAAGGAAACACATGACCTGCATCACTGCGCTCGACGTCGTGGACGTCCGGTTCCCGACCTCTCGAGGCTTGCACGGGTCGGACGCGATGAATCCCGAACCCGACTATTCGGCCGCCTACGTCGTGCTGCGCACCAGCGACGCCGACGTTGCCGGATACTCACTTCTGTTCACGACCGGACGGGGCAACGACGTTGCCTGCGCAGCAATACGTGCTCTGGCGCCGTACGTCATCGGACGGAACGTGGCCACGCTCGGCGCCGATGTCGGCGTGCTGGCGCGCGACCTGACGTGGGACGGACAGCTTCGCTGGTTGGGCCCCGAGAAGGGGGTCATGCACATGGCCATCGGCGCAGTGGTCAACGCGGCCTGGGACTTGCGTTGTCGCCTCGATGGCGAACCCCTGTGGCGCGTTCTGGCCGCGCTGAGCCCCGACGAGATCGTTCGCCAGGTCGACTTCACCTACATCGATGACGCAATCACTCCCGCCGAGGCGCTCGCGATCCTCGAAGCGGCGCAACCAGGACGCCAGGCTCGGCTGCGCATGCTCGAAGCCAACGGACTGCCTGCATACACGACATCGGCCGGATGGATCGGCTACGACGACGAGAAGGTGGATCGTCTCGTACGCGACTCCGTGGCCGAAGGCTTCACGATGCTGAAGATGAAGGTCGGCGCCGACCTCCAGTCCGACATCCGTCGCATGCGCATCGCTCGCCTCGCCGCCGGCACCAATGCCCGCATTGGCGTTGACGCCAACCAGCGGTGGGGGGTCGACCAGGCGATCGGCTGGATGAAAGAACTCAGCCCTTTCGATCCATATTGGATCGAAGAACCCACATCGCCCGACGACGTACTGGGGCACCGCACCATTCGTCAGGCCATTCAGCCGATCAAGGTCGCGACAGGCGAGCATGTGCAGAATCGGGTGATCTTCAAGCAGCTGCTGCAGGCGCAGGCGATCGACGTCGTGCAGATCGATGCCTGCCGGGTTGGCGGTGTCAACGAGAACCTGGCCATCATCTTGCTCGCCGCCAAGTTCGGTGTGCCGGTCTGCCCGCACGCTGGCGGCGTGGGTCTGTGCGAGATGGTGCAGCACCTCGCCATGTTCGACTTCGTGGCCGTCAGTGGGACATCGCAGGACCGGTGGATCGAATACGTCGACCATCTGCACGAACACTTCACCGAGCCCGTGGCGGTCGTCGGAGGCCGCTACATGCCGCCCACCGGTCCGGGCGGCGGGGCACGATTACTCGACGCCTCGATCGCCGAGTTTCGCTTCCCCGACGGTCCAGCCTGGGCAGCACCGAAGTGATCCAGCGCCGGATCGACGCCCACCACCACCTGTGGGATCTTGCAGTCCGCCCCCAACCCTGGATGAACAGCGAAGGGATGGACAGCGACGGCATGGCACCCATACGGCGCAGCTTCGGCGTTGACGAGTTCGACTCGGTCGCTCGGGCCTGCGGCGTGAGTGCCAGTGTCGTGGTTCAGACCGTCGCCGACGTCGCCGAGACAGAGGAGCTGCTCGATCTCGCCTCGGTCACCCCGCTCGTCGCCGGCGTCGTGGGTTGGGTCGACGTCACCGCCGACGACGTCGGCGATCAGCTCGACGGCTTGCTGGCTCGGCCGACGGGATCGTGGTTGGTGGGGATCCGCAGCCTCGTACAGTACGAGCCCGACCCCGCCTGGCTCGCCAGGCGCTCGGTGATCGTCGGCCTCGCCGAGGTTGCCGCCCGCGGACTGTGCAACGAGTTGCTGGTCCTACCGCACCAACTCGATGCGGTGCTGACGGCCGTCGGCGAGATGTCCGAAAGCCGGTTCGTCATCGATCACCTGGCGAAACCAGCGGTCGCCTCCTCCAGCTGGGAGCCATGGGCCACCAAGATGGCCGAGCTGGCGGAACGTGACAACGTGTGTGCAAAGATCTCCGGCCTGGTCACCGAGGCGGATTGGTCGAACTGGACGGTGGGCGACATCGAACCGTACGTCGATCACGCCCTCTCCGTCTTCGGTTCCGAGCGTCTGTTGTTCGGCAGTGACTGGCCAGTGTGCACGCTCGCCGCTTCGTACCGACGAATCATCGATCTCGCCGATCACCTCGTCTCGTGGGCTCTCGACCTGTGAGCGTGCCCGCATCCTCGGCGGGAACGCGGCCGAACTCTACTCACTCGACACGACTCTTCAGGAGGCACCATGACGCTCCGACTATCGAAGGTCTCAGGCTGCTCGTCACCGGGGGCGCCTCCGGGATCGGCCACGCGGTCGCGTCGGCGGCGCTCGCACGCGGCGCGCCAGGTGACCGTGCTCGACCTCGATCCATCGACCGCGCCGAGCGGTGCGATCTGCCATCGCGCCGACGTAGCCGACGACGCCTCGATTGCCGACGCCGTGGCACACGCCGCCGAGGCGATGGGTGGCATCGACATCGTCATCAACAACGCCGGAATCGGCGCCCAAGGCACGGTCGAGAGCAACTCGCTCGACGAGTGGCGTCGTGTGTTCGAGGTCAACGTGTTCGGCATCGTCCGGGTCATGCGTGCGGCGCTGCCGCACCTGCGTCGCTCAGATCATGCTGCAGTCGTCAACGTGTGCTCGATCGCCGCCACCGCAGGACTGCCCGATCGTGCCGTGTACAGCGCGAGCAAGGGCGCAGTGTTGTCGCTGACGTTGGCCATGGCCGCCGATCACCTTCACGAAGGGATCCGCGTCAACTGCGTGAATCCCGGCACCGCGGACACCCCGTGGGTTGCCAGGCTTCTCGATCGTGCCGACGACCCTGCGGCAGAGCGTGCCGCGCTCGCCGCCCGTCAACCGTCTGGTCGGCTGGTGACAGCCGAGGAGGTCGCTGCCGCGGTGCTGTACCTTGCGGGTCCGACCGCCGGAGCGACAACCGGAACATCGCTCGCCGTCGACGGCGGAATGGCCGGGTGCGGCTGCGTCCGCGTGACCCGCTGAGTAGGCCTGCCGTCCGAACTCAAGAGTTGCCGCCTACGATCTTGCGTCGTGCGTGCCTCGTCGACCCTCAAGCTGTCCCTTGTCACCGTCGTCTTCCTCGCCGCGTGCGGTGGCTCGGATGCCAGTACCGACTCCGTTGCCCTGAAGCCGAAGATCACGATCAGTTCGACGACGGATCCGGTCAGCGAGATGATCGCCGAGATCTACGGCCAGGCGTTGGAGAAGGCCGAATTCAGGGTCGCCCGCAAGCAGCCGTTTGCCACGACCGCCGAGTTGCTGGCGGCGATGGCGAAGCGGCGACGTGCAGATGACGGGGATCAGTTCTCAGACCTGTTCACCGCTGTGCAGGACCCGCCAGCACGGATGTTCGATGCCGAACACCGACGACGGCGCAGGCCGAGGTCATCGTCAAAGCTGCTTGCCCGCCAATCTGAAGATGGGCGTACCTCGGTACCGCGGAAGACAAGGACGTCGTGTTCTGCGGCAAGACCTTCACCGACGCCAACACGTTGCCGACGCTCACCGATCTCGGTTCGAAGCCCGGTACCGGCAACGTTGGCCGCGCCCGAAGGTTTCGACACAGCGACGCCGATGGGCTCGGCCGGCTCTGCAAGGACCTCTACGGCATCGATTTCAAGTCGGTCGTGCCGACACCGGTCGACACAGACCCTCGACGCCGTCAACGCCGGCACCGCCGACTGTGGTGTCGGCCGCGCAGGCGATCCGGCGCTGGCGGCGGCAACCCGTTCACGGTGTTGCAGACGACAAGGCGCTCGTGCCCAACGACGTGATCCTGCCGTTGGTGGCCGCCGCCACGGCATCGGATGACGTGCTGTCGGTGCTCGACATCACCAGCGTCAATCTGACGACCGAACTCGCTTCGTGCTCTGATGACACGCCTGAAGGTCGACGGGGCGTCACCAGAAGTCGTCGCCAGCGAGTTCACCGGCACCGTCGGTACGTAGATCGCCAAGGCTCGTCAGCGGGCGCGGATGTCGAGGCTGTCGCGCTTCAGGATCGTGTACTTGCGTTCGTGCTGATCGATCCAGCCGAGGCGGATGAAGCTGGCGATCGCCTTGTTGACACGTTCGCGCGACGCGCCGACCATGCCGGCGAACTCTTCCTGCGTGACCGGCAGCATGAACTCGTCGACGCCTTCCGACAGCTCGAGCAGTCGCTTGGCGGTGCGGCCGGTGACGTCGAGGAACACGCTGTCGGCGAGCGCTTCGTCGGTCACTCGCAGCCGTTGAGCGAGCAGCCGGGTGACGCCCCACAGCAGGCGGGGGTCGCTGCGGAAGGCTTTCATCACCGGCTCGAACGGAATCGTCAACACGGTCGACGGCTCCAGCGCCCGGGCCATCGCCGAGCGCGGACCGTCGTCGAGCATGGCCATCTCGCCGAACAGATCGCCGGCTCCATCAACGCGACGACCGTCTCGCGATGATCGATCGGGTTGGCGATCGCGATTGCGAACGCGACCGCGGATCACGAGGTAGAGCGAGTCGGCGATGTCGCCCTCGCGGAACAACACGTCGCCGCGGATCAGGGGCAGCTCATGCCCGGCGCAGCAATCGCGCAGCACCTCGTGCGGCGCATCGGCGAAGAAATCGGTCTGGGCAAGGAGTTCTTCGTGAGCCATGGTCGTCGAACGGTACTACCCTCGCCGGCGTGTCGCTCCACGCAGCAGAGATCGTCTGGACCATCGTGGTCGCCGGCGGCACGGGCTCACGGTTCGGTGGCGCCAAGCAATACGAGCAGCTCGGCACCGACGGGTCCTCGACTTGCGTCGACGACCGCCAGGGCTGTCAGCGACGGAGTCGTGGTGGTGGTGCCGCCGGGCGACGACGACCGAGGGTGGCGTCGCCGGTGGTGCGACGCGCAGCGAATCCGTCCGTGCCGGACTTGCCGCGGTGCCAGTCGACGCGACCATCGTCTGCGTGCACGACGGTGCTCGCCCGTTCGCCTCGTCGCAGCTGTTCGCAGCGGTGATCGCGGCGGTCACCGAAGGCGCGGATGCCGCTGTTCCCGGCGTACCGGTTTCCGACACGATCAAGCAGATCGACGCCGACGACGTCGTGGTCGAAACACCGCCGCGGTCCGCGCTCGTGGCCGTGCAGACGCCGCAAGCCTTTCGGGCACGGTCCTGCGCTGCCGCGCACTGCCAGCGGGCGAGAGGCGACCGACGACGCCGCGCTCGTCGAAGACTGGCGGTGGGCGGGTCGTCGTGGTGGCTGGCGAGCACGACAACCGTAAGATCACCGACCTCGACGATCTTGCGTGGGCCCGCGAGCTGGCGGCGAGAAGGACGAGCGATGAACGACGTCCGAGTTGGACAGGGCTTCGACATCCATCGCTTCAGCGACGATCCCGCGCGACCGTTCGTGCTCGGTGGTGTTGTGTTCGAAGGTGCTCGTGGGTTGCACGGCCACAGCGACGCCGACGCGGTCGCCCACGCGGTCACCGATGCACTGCTCGGCGCGGCCGGGCTCGGCGACATCGGCGAGCACTTCCCCGACACCGATCCGCAGTGGAAGGGCGCCGACTCGTTGGTGTTGCTCGCGCATGCCGGCACGCTGGTGCGAGCCGCTGGCTGGACGATCGGCAACGTCGACTGCTCGGTGGTGTGCGAGACGCCGAAGTTGGCGCCGCATCGGGCGCGATGCAAGCCAGCGCTGAGCCAGGCCGCGGGCGCCCGGTCACCGTCAAGGGTCGACGCGCCGAAGGGCTTGGTGCTCTCGGGCGCGAGGAAGGCATCGCCTGCTGGGCGGTTGCCGTGATCACGAAGGAGCAGGACTGATGGCAGGACGACAGGCAAGCGGTGGTGGCGGCCGTCGCGCAGCGCTCGGCGTCAAAGGGTCGCGGTGCCCGGCACAAGAGGTCGTGCTGCTCCGGCAGCGAAGGGTCGCGGTGCAGCGCCGCGGTCGGCTTCTCCGAAGGGTCGGGCTGCTCCGGTGGCCAAGGGCCGCGCCGCGGCGACACAATCGTCGCGGCAGTTCGCCTCGCGCGGTGCCGGTCGCACCGGTCGCATCGTCGCCACGGGCGAGGAACGCCGCAAGCCGGAGAAGACCCTCGGCGGCGAGCAGGTCGAGGGTCGCCAAGCCGTGCGCGAGCTGCTGATCGCCGGCAAGCGCAAGGTCCGCGAGGTGTGGGTGGCCACCGACCTGCTCGAAGGCGAATCGGCCAGCGACATCGTCAGCGACATCGTCGAGATCGCTCGCACCGTGCGCGTCCCGGTACAGGAGGTCACCCGCAAGCGCTCGAGCCAGCGCCGCAGCGAGGCCCCGCAGGGTGTCATCGCCTTCGCCGCGCCGCTGCTCGAGACCGACCTCGCCGAGCTGCTCAAGCGCCGCCCCGGCCGGGCGCCGTTCCTGGTTGCCGTCGACGGCGTCACCGACCCCGGCAACCTCGGCGCCCTGTTGCGCTGCTGCGACGGCGCCGGCGTCGACGGTGTCGTGCTGCCCCGTCATCGCGCCGTGCACGTCACGCCGACCGTCGCCAAGGCGGCGGCCGGCGCCATCGAGCACGTGCCGATGGCGGTCGTCGGCGGGCTGCCGGCTGCGCTGGCCCGGATGAAGGAGGCCGGCATCTGGGTGGTCGGTCTCGACGACGACGCCGAGCGCGATCTGTTCGACCTCGGCGACCTCGCGGTCGAAGGTGTCTGCCTCGTGCTCGGCGCCGAAGGCGCCGGGTTGTCGCGGTCTGGTCCGCGAGCGCTGCGACCTGATCGTCAGCATCCCGATGCTCGGCCGGCTCAGTTCGCTGAACGTCAGCGCCGCTGCCGCCTTGGCGACGTACGAGATCGCTCGTCAGCGCCGCAAGCCGTAAGCGCCAAGTCGATGCAGGCGGTGTCGACGAAGCGTCGCTAGCCGGCGGTGGTGTCGACGGGAGGTGCCGGCACTGTCGCACCTTCCTCGGGAACGCCTTCCTCGGGTACCACGGCCGTACCGATCGGCACGAGCGGCGTCGGCAGAAGCGTCGTCGATGTCGATGTCGTGGTCGAGTTCTCCGGCTGCTCCAGACACGTCACCTTGATGATCTCCTGCTGCTCGAAGCTGAAAGTCGACGTGCTCAGGCTGCCGCCGAACTGGTGCACGAAATCGTCGAGTCCGTTGGCATCGCAGTTGCGTTCGACGACCTCGCCGCGGGCCACCTCCCACCCGTTCGACAGCAGAACCCAGTTGTCCTTGCGGACCTCGGTGATGCCGGGCAGCAGCAGGCTGGCTCGTTGCGGGTTCGGGATCAGCGAGAACCACACCACGGCATCACCGAGCAGATCGGCGGCAACGACGCATTGGTTGATCTCGGCGAGCCTGCCGCAGGTGATCGTCGCCGGGCGTGCCGACCTTGACGACCATCGTGCGGGTCGCGTCGAGCACCAGCTGCATATCGCCACTGGCCACGCCGTTGACCATTGCGAAACCCGGGTCGGCGGCGATGCTGTACACCGGCAGCAGCAGGTTGACGCGATGCTCCACCGTCGCCGGCTGGGAAGGTTGACCGATCACGGCCACGCTGTCGTCCTTGCGCACCAACACGTACCACAAGCCGTAGGTCAGACCGATCAGAGCGGCGATGGCGAGCCAGAAGCGGAAGGAGACGAACTGCCGCATCGTGGCGAGGTTAGGTCAGCCGAGCCGGCTGGCGGTCGCGGCCGCGGCGCGGCTGGCCGCCTCGCCGATCGCGTCGAGCACGTCGTCGGTGTGGCCGAGCCCGACGAACAGCGCCTCGTACGCTCCGGGCGCCAGGGCAATGCCCTCCGCCAGCATGGCGTGGAAGAAGGTGCGGTAGACCTGTTCGTCGGTCGTCTTCGCCTCGGCGAAGTTCGCCGGAGCAGAGCCGGCCAACGCGCCGCCGCTACCGAAGTACATCCCCACCAGTGTGCCGACGACCGGGAAGCGCGCCGGCGATGCCCGCTGCCGCGCAGGCCTCGCCCAGCAACGCGGCCAAGCGTGCCGCACGGACTGCGAGCACCTCGTACACATCGTCGTTCAGTTCGTGCAGAGCAGCGCGACCCGCTGCCGTGGCCAGCGGGTTGCCGGCCAGTGTTCCGGCGTGGAACACGGGTCCGAGCGGAGACAACGTCTCCATGATCTCGCGCCGCCCGCCGACGGCACCGATCGGCAGGCCACCGCCGATGACCTTGCCGAACGTGGTCACGTCGGGGGACACGTCATACTTGGCCTGGGCGCCGCCGTGGCCGAGCCGGAATCCGGTGATGACCTCGTCGAACACCAGCAGCGCGCCGACGCGGTCGCATTCGGCTCGAAGGCCCTGCAGGAACCCCGGCGACGGGGCTACCACCCCCATGTTGGCGGCAACAGGCTCGACGATGACAGCGGCAACGTGTTGATCGAGCTGCGGAACGACGTTGTACGGCACGACCATCGTGTTGGCCACCGCGCTGGCAGGCACCCCGGCAGTACCGGGCAGGCCAAGGGTGGCAACGCCGCTGCCTCCGGCCGCCAGCAGCGCGTCGGTGGCGCCGTGAAAGTTGCCGTGGAAGATCACCAGCAGGTCGCGACCAGTGAACCCGCGGGCCAATCGCACGGCCGTGCTGGTGGCCTCGGTGCCGGAGTTCATCAGCCGCACCATGTCGCAGCTGCGGACCCGTTCGGTCATGGTTTCGGCCAAAAGCATCTCGCCGGGCGTCGGTGCGCCGTACGAGGTGCCGTTGGTGGCCGCGGCAGACACGGCTGCGGTCACCGCGGGGTGCGCGTGGCCGAGGATGATCGCCCCGTAGCTCTGCACCAGGTCGATGTATCGGCGGCCTTCGACATCCCACACGTACGGCCCCTCTGCGCGTTCGACGATGTACGGCGTGCCGCCGACAGCCTTGAACGCCCGGATGCTGGAGTTGACCCCACCGGGGATCACCCGGCAGCTTCGTTCGAAGAACTCGGCGTTGGTGCTCATTGACGGGTCTCGGCGAACCAGCGGGCCAGATACGTCAGGATCACATCGGCACCGGCCCGCTTGATCGCCGTGAGGTGTTCGACGGCCACCACGTCGTGGTCGATCCACCCGTTGGCTGCGGCGGCTTTCAGCATCGCGTATTCGCCGCTGACGTGGTACGCGGCGACGGGAACGTTGACGTGGGCACGCACGGCAGCGATCACGTCGAGGTACGACAGCGCCGGCTTGACCATCACCATGTCGGCACCCTGGGCAAGGTCGGCATCGATCTCGACCAACGCCTCGCGGGCATTGCGGAAATCCTGCTGGTAGCCCTTGCGGTTGCCACCGCTGGCGATCTGCACGTCGACGGCGTCTCGGAATGGGCCGTACAGACCGCTGGCGTACTTGGCCGAATAGGCCAGGATCGCCGTCGAGGTGAACCCCGCCGAATCGAGCGCGGTGCGGATAGCGCCGACTTGGCCGTCCATCATGCCGCTGGGGGCCACGACGTGTGCGCCCGCTGTGGCCTGGGCAACGGCAATGCGGCCATAGATCTCCAAGGTGGCGTCGTTGTCGACCGAGGTCCGCGGATCGTCGGCCGGGCCATCGAGCACGCCGCAATGGCCGTGGTCGGTGTACTCGTCGACGCACAAATCGGCCATCAGGACCACACGATCGCCAACATCGGCGGCAAGATCCGCTAGGCACAATTGCACAATTCCCTCAGGGTCGAAGGCTTTCGTGCCGATGGAATCCTTGGTGGAAGGCACTCCGAACAGGATCACGGCGCCGATGCCGAGGTCGGCCAACTCGTTGACCTCGGCACGCACGCTCTGGCGCGTGTGCTGCACGACCCCGGGCAACGACACGATCGGCTGCGGTCGATCGATACCCTCGCGAACGAACAGTGGTGCCACGAGGTTGGCGACGTCGAGTCGGGTCTCGGCGACGAGGTGTCGCAGCGCCGTCGACGTGCGCAATCGTCGGGGGCGTGAAACAGGAAAATTGCCGGCCACGGACGGGCATCGTAGGCCGTATGCGGGAGGTTTCATCCGGTGATCGAGGACAATGCAGCGCACGACCATTCGACACCCGGCGCACATCTCCTCGCCGAGGTGATGTATGCCGTCGAGCAGCTCCCGCTCGAGCCGTCGGCTTACTCAGCGATCTATGACCTGGCCGTGACGTGCGAGCAATCCGGCTTCGTCGAATCATCCCTGGCCCTGTACGACCGTTGCCTGCGGCTTTCGATCTCCGACGAGGATCTGCAGACCACATACGCCAACCTCACGGCGGCATACCACGCTGCCGCGGCGACAGAGCCGGATCCGGCGAAACGCAATCGCTACCTGCACGACGGCCTCTATGCGGCGACCGCCGCGCTCGACCCGGAGGGCAGCCAATTGGCTCGGCCGACCTGTATTGCACTCGCTCACCGCGCCGTGCTGTTCGCCGAGATCGGTCATCACGATTCGGCCCTCACCGACGCTCGCCGAGCCCGCGCCCTGGCAATCGACCTCGACATGCGCCGCGAGTACGTGGTTGCCGTGATCGGCGAGATCCTCGCCCGCTGGCATTCGGCGCTCGACACGACTGTCTTGTCGTTGATCGAGGAAGTCAAAGGAACCGCTGACGATCTCGATGTCGACGATCTGCTGCGTCCGTTGGTCGCCGTCGAGGTCGACGTGTTGTGGAGCATGGGGCGATACGCCGATGCTCGCGCGGTGATGCAACGCGATGCCGAGCGTCTGCACATCAGACTGCATCGACAAACCGCTGACCGGTGGGAAAACGTGCGCGCGGGCGTCGACCGGCTCCGGCAGTCGTGTGTTGGTGAGGCCGACGCGTTGACCGGGTTGCCGAACCGAAAGTTCCTCGGCCGGTGGTTGCCGGAAGCGCTCTCTGACGATTCCCCCGTCTGCATCGCCGCGTTGAACCTCGACAACTTCGGATCCGTCAACGAGCGGCACGGTTACGAAGCCGGTGACAGCGTGTTGCAGGAAATAGCGTCGGTACTCGAAAGGATCTGTCGCCGCGGCGACTCCGTCACGCGCGTCGGCGACGACGAGTTCGTCATTGTGTTGCGTGATGTCTCCGCCGGCGACGCACGGGTCGTGTTCGAACGAGTTCGTCAGCTGATTGCCGCCAGATCGTGGTCGGCGTTGCCGGTGGACGTGCACCTCAGTGCGTCGGTCGGCGTGACCGTCGGCAGCGGCGCGACCAACTCGAACACGCTCATGGCAGCGGCGAACGAGGCCTTGCGTCAAGCCAAAGCCGCGGGTGGCGACCGCATCAGCTTCCGTTAGGTTCGGCATCTCCAACGCTGCCTGAGGCGGCTTTGCCCGACCATCCCACCAACACATCGACTTTTGACGCCCATCGCGGCGGGATTGACGCCCACGGAAGTGCAGCCGCCAGTAGCGTTGCTGCGATGGCTGCCCAGGCATGGTTCTCGCGAGGTGACATCGAGGTCGTCCCGGGTACCTCGGCTGTGTTCCAGTTGACGATCGTCAACCTTGGCGAGACCACCGAAACATTCTCGCTGGCGCCGGTCGGTCTGGCCGCCGGTTGGACCACTATCCGCCCCGGCTCGGTCACCCTCTTCGGTGGGTCACAAGACGTCGTCGACGTCGAGGTGCATCCGCCACTGCTGCCATCGACAACGGCTGGACCGACGGCGCTCACGGTTCGCATCGTGCCGCAGAGCGATCCCGACGACGTCGGCTCGTCGGAGACGACGTTGCAGGTCGGTCCGACGTTCACCCGCCGGTTGCACATGCTGCAGCCTGCTCTGCGTGCTCGACGCACCGCGGTCTACGAGATGATGCTCGAGAACCAGGGCAACACACAGGCCTCGTGCCGGCTGCACCTGCTCGACCCGACCGGGCGGGTCGATGGCGATTTCGATCCGCCCGCGGCAGGTGTCGAGCCGGGGGCCAGTTCGCTCATCCGCTTGAAGGTTCACGCCAATCGGCTGCTGTGGGATCGTCGGTCGCGCACGGTGCAGTTCACCATCGACGCAGATCAGCCGGGTTGCCCCACGGCTAGCGCTCCGGTCACCTTCGTGCAGGCCTCGATGATTCCCGACCGACTCATCGGCCGGCTGCTGGCCGTGGCGGCAACCGTGTTCGCGCTTGCGCTCGTCTGGTTCGGAATGGTCAAGCCGGCGATCAACAGTGCTGCCGACGATGCTGTGGCCGAGCAACTCCCGGCAGCCATATCGTCGACCTCCTCGGTCAGCGTTCCGCTGACCCCCAACGATCCGGTCACGGTCACGACTGTCGCGAGCTCACCGCAGGCCCCGGTCGACGAGGGCAGCCTGTTCAGCAAGCTCCTCGCCCCCGCGGCGCCGGCCGGTCAGACGGCCGCGGTCACTGTCGACGTTCCGGCGGGCACCACGTTCCAGCTCACCGACTTCGCGCTGCAGAACCCCGACAAGGACGCCGGTCTGGCCGTGCTGATGAATGGCACGACAGAGATCTACAAGCTGTCCCTGGCTGATGTCATCGGCGACAAGCGGGTCTCGTGGGTGTCCCCCATCGAGGTGCCCGGCGGTACGTCGCTGGTGTTCCAGGTGAACTGCAGCGGAGCCAACGACGTCTCCGGCAACTGCACGACGTCGATGCTGGTCTCGGGCCGAATGGTCCCGGCCACTCCCGCCACCCCCGCAGGCTGACCGCTGGGCGCGGGTTGGTCCTATCCGGACCATCCCGGTGCCAGCGATGAGCTAAGCGGCCATACGCATCGCCTCACAGAGTCGGGCGATCACCCAGGCCGGTCGGTCGCGGATGTCTTGGTAGGTGAACGTCAACACCCGCAGACCACGCAGCGTCAACTCGGTGTGTCGCTGGGCGTCGGTCTGGAGTTGCCGGCGCGTTGCATGCGTGCCGTGACCGCTGACCTCGACGACCAGGCCGCCCGGGAAGTAGGCGTCGACGCGGGCGACGGTGCGGGTTCCGCTGCGAAAGGTCTTCTGCAGAACCGGCCGAGCGATTCCGGCCTGACGAACCAACCGCAAGAACCAGCGCTCGAGCCGGCTTTCACCGCCGCTGTCCACCAACGCGTCGAGCAGCGTCCGGCTGCCATTGATGCCACTGCAATGGTCGCTGATCACCCGCGTGCGCAATCGCTGCTCGGCAACCAGCCGCAATCTGATGGCCGAATCGATCGCGTTCTCGATCTCGGCACGACTGAACCCGAAGAGCGGCGCCTCGAGGATCAGCCGTTCGGCGGTCAGGCATCGGAACCCCTCGACGGTGACGATGTCGGTCTTGTCGAGCGGTCGGCCGGTAGAGCACACCAATCCATCGGTCGAGTACCTGCGGTGCTCTCGGGAAACGAGAAACTCGATCGGGCTGCCGGCAAAGCCGTCGAGGCCATACAGCCGGCCTGCAGCACGACCGGCAGCAACGCCGAAGCCCCCCAAATCGGCAAGCCCACCGGCCATCGCCCGTGAGAATGTCGGAACGGATCCGGCCATGGCGAACGATCGTGGCCCGATCCGGCTGATGAGACCACGTCGTTCCCACTTGCTGCGATTCGAGGCCGTCACGCCGTGATCCAGCAACTGTGCGTTCGACACGACGCTGTGTTGAGTGGCGGCGAGAGCCGCAATCCTGTGAAAACGGTCGTCCATCGCCGAAGTGTGCACCACGGGTGTCACAGCCTTGTTGTCGCATCGCTGGGCGCGAGATGGTCCTATCCGGACCATTCCGGTGCCGGCGATGGCTGGACGGCCGGCACTGCTAGTGGGTCAGCTGCCGGGCCAATCGGGCGAGGCTGCGTCGGGGTCGTCGAGCGGTCGGCCGATGACCCGCAACACCACCGAGGCAGGCTCGGTGCCAGTCCCGGGCGTCTGGGCTACCAGCAGGCGATCGCCGGGGCGTTCGTTGCCACGCACGAGCATCGAGATCAAGAAGTTGCCGCCGTTGTCGGTCTGCACGGTGGTGCGTTGCCCGTAGCCATCAGCCCACAACAGGGTGACCGTCGTCTTGGGGGCGAAGCCGGACCCGCCAACACCGATCTCGTTGCCGGCGACGACGTCGGTCGCCCCCGCCAGGATGGTCGGGGTGTAGTGAGCATCGCCGTCGACCAGCACGCTGGTGTACTGACCGGTGTCGGTGCCCACCACCACGGTCGCCGAGCGATGGCCCGCTTCCTGGGGAGCGAAGGCGACATCGAGCGTGCACCCGGCGCTGATCTCGAGGACCGCATTGAGACACTGCGTCTTGACGACCTTGAAGTCTTTCGGGTTGGCCCCTTGGATCGAAACGCTGGTGACCCACGCCGGGGCGAGGCCGACGTTGGAGACGGTGAACGTGTTCGGGTCGCTGTGGTCACGGACCGTCAAGGTGTCGAAGTGGTGATAGCTCCCCTGATCGGCAGACAGCGCCGGCAATCCACCGGCGCCGGTGATCTGCGACTGCACGTTGAGCGCATCGAAGCCGGTCTCGGAGATCTTGATCGACCCACTGAGCGGGCCCTCACGACTCGGTGTGAGGATGACTGCCACGCCGCACGACTTACCCGGCGGCACCGCGTATCCTTCGATGCATTCACCGAAGGTGATGCCGAAGTCGGGGTTGGTCGACTGCACTTTGTTGGGCACGAACGATCCGGGCCCGGCGTTGTACAACCGCACGAACCACTCGGCGCCGGCCAGGCCGACGATGCCGGTGCCGACATCGATGTCGGCGATCGAGAGCTGTGGCTGCTGAGTGATGCCCACCACCTGGCGGATCGAGGTGGGCACCCGCGGCTGCGAGAGGGCTGTAGGCCGCACCGGCGAGGGTGTCGAAGACCACGACACGTCCGGTTGCCGACAGCTTCGGGTGGGCGTTGGCGGCGGGCGCCGGCGTGACACCGTCGGGCAACACCGAAGCTCGGTAGATCTCGGCCTGGTCGACGTTGGAGATCAACACGTCGCCATCAGCCGCTGCACCCCCGACAGCCGGTCGCGTCGTCAACAGGTTGGTCGACCGGCTGACGAAGGCGACCTGGCTGCCGTCGCTGCTGATCGCCGGTTGCGTGGCACCGAGGTCGCTGCCGATGATCGGCGTGCTGAGGCTGGCCGGCACCCTGCTGACGAGGACGATCGTGCCGTCGATGCGGTTGTAGCGGTAGACCTGCGGCGGGCAGCTGTCGATGCACGGCGGCAGCGAGGCGCCGATCACCAGGTTGACAGCAGTGGAGCTGAAGGCGACATATGTGCCGTCGGCAGAGATGGCCGGCGACGACGCATTGCCGTTGGCGGTGCTGTCGGGGCTGAGCGATGCTCGCTTGACCGCAGTGTTGGGGTCGGGATTGAGACGATCCCAGACGTAGACCTGCGTGCTGGCGAACTCGCCCGGCTTCTCGCCGGTGCCCCAGTCGGGGGCGGTCTTCGATGAGTTGGCGTCGGATGTGAAGGCGACGAACTGGCCGTCGTCGGACACCGACGGCTCGCGCAGGCCGACGTAGTGGTACGTGGTGTTGGGCGCCGAGGTAGGCGTGCCCGCCACGGGCAGGGCGTGTCCGGGTTGCCCGACAGGGATGGTCAGATCGACGACGATCACTCCGACCAGGTCGGGTTGGGCGGCGTCGTACTTGTGGGTGTAGGCGATCACTGACCCGGCGCCGGATATCGCCGGGGGGAACCGCGGGTCGATGTCGTCGGCGGCCGCCAGATCGTTACCTCGGAAGGCGTTGGTGGAGATGAGCTCCCAGCCGTTGAGCGTCGCCGCCGCAACTCGGGAGTCGCATGCGATACACATCCCACCGCTCGCCGGTGTCATCGTCGCGGAACAGGTCCAACGGCATCTCCGTGAGCACTGCCGCGAAGCAGCCATCGCCGCTGATCACCGGGAACGTGCTGTCTCCCAGGCGGACACCTGGCTGTGGCTGAGTCAGCTCGACCTCGCCGCCGTTCGAGCGATCGCGGAGCCACACCGTGCTGGTGCGCCCGTCGTCGGCCGTAGCCGAAGGGCCGGCGAACACGACGAATCGACCGTCGCCGGACACCGATGGGTTGGCACCTGACTGCGATTCGACGGCGACCGTGGGACCCTGGGCAAAGGCTGGCCGGGGCTGCACCGCTGGCGAACGCCTGCGTGATTCCGACGGCCGCGAGCACAGCGCTCGCGACGGCTGGAAACAGCCAACGTCCAATCACCGGTGTCCCTTTCATATGTTGCGCACTACTCCCGTCAACCCAACGCACTACTCATCCTAGTGTCCGTTGGACAAATACATTCCGAGCGAGACCAACATCCCGTACACAGAATGATCGGCAGACACGACGGTGATCTTGAGTCCGGCGTGCTCAGCGGCCGCCGCAGTCTGCTCGCCGATGGCAACCACGACCGGAGGGGTCTCGGTTCCGAAGATCTCGACCCAGGCCCGGGCAGCCGAGCCGCTGGCGAGCAACAAGGCGTCGGCTTCGAGAGCGGCGAGCCGCTGTTCGGCCGACGGCATGGTCGCCACGGTGCGGTACGGGCTGATGGCGACGACGTCCCAACCGTTGCCGATCAGCCCGTGGACCAGCGTTGACGCGGCGTCGACGGCCTGGATCACCGCGACGTTTCCGGGCCCTGCTGGAAAGACTTCGAGCAGTCCAACCGCACTCTGCGTCGACGCGATGAGATCACAGCGAGACAATGCCGCCGCAGTCGTGGCCCCCACGGCCGCCACCAGCGGCGTGGCAGCCGACGGATGCAGCAACGGCGAGACGCGCTGGGCACCGTTCGGTGACGTGACGACGACCCAGTCGAGATCGGCGAGATCGAGTGCCCTCAGTTGGACCATTCCATCCGGTTCGTCGACGACCTCGATCAGCGGCACGACGACCGGAACTGCCTCGAACGACGTGACCAGTCGGCCGTCGAGCCGGCCTGGTCGACAGCGCGGGTGATGACCACACGTCGACCGGCGAGCGGTTTCACTACAATCGGTCACGCATCGATCGGGCCAGCGCCGCGCCGAGGCTGATGGCGGCATCGTGATCGGCCGGCAGGTCGATCGTCTCGATGAGATGTCGGCTGCAGTCTGCGTCGGCCAAGAACGCCGTCAGCGTCGCATCGGTCGCGTACGCGCCGACTGGCAGCGAGCAGCCGCTGCCGAGCTCGGCAAGAAAGGCCCGCTCCGTCTCTACCGCTTCCCGGCTGGGTCGATGATCGATGGCGCTCAGTCGTTCGATCGTGTCGTGATCGTCGGCTCGACACTCGACCGCGACGCAACCCTGCCCCGGGCTGGGCACGAACGAGTCGAGCGGCAGGTAGTCGGCGATCTCGGACATCAAGCCGAGGATGTCGAGCGCGGCGACCGCCATCACGATCGCGCCCCCGGGCGGCACCTTTCCGAGCCGGGTGTGAATGTTGCCGCGCAGTTCGAGGAAGTCGAGATCCGGCCGGGCAGCGGCGAGTTGGGCTCGACGGCGTACCGACCCGGTGGCGACTTGGCCTCCTGGCGGCAGCTCGCTGAGGGCCGCCCCGATCAACGCGTCGCGGGCGTCTCGCCGCTCGCAGAATGCGGCGATGTGCAACCCATCGGCGACGGTCGATGGCAGGTCCTTGGCGGAGTGTGCGGCCATGTCGGCGTCGCCTCGCAACACGGCTGTCTGCACCTCCTTGACGAACACGCCCAGGCCGCCGATGGTGTGCAGTGGTACCCCGGCCTGTTGGCTGCTGTCGCCCAACGTCTCGATGAAGACCAACTCAACCGGGCAATCCGGGTCGGCCATCATCAGCGCATCGGCGACCGCCTGTGCCTGCGTACGGGCCTGGGCGCTGCTTCGGGTGGCCAGACGCAGCGGCCTGTCGCCGTGCATCGTCTCAGCCGAGGTCGAACAGATCGCGGACGGCGGCGGCGTTGCGTTCGCCCTTGGGCGTTCCGGCGTCGTCTTTGAGCTTCACGGACGGCTTGTGCAACAGCTTGGCGACGATGCCCTTGGTCACTGCCTGCACCGCGGCGCGCTGGGCGTCGTCGAGCGAGGCGAGTCGTGCGGTGAACCGCTCGATCTCCGAGCAACGGATGTCTTCGGCGTTCTGATGCAGTTGGGCAACGAGCGGCGCGGCCTGTCGCGCCGCTGCCTCGAGACCGAAACGCTCGACCTCTTGCGACACGATTTCGTCGACGCGATGGACCTCTTCGGCGCGCAGCATCAACGCACGCCCGGCCCAGTCGCGCAGATCGTCGAGGTTGAGCAGCGTGACCTGCGGCAGCCTGGTTACCTCGCCGGCGACGTCGCGGGGCACGGCAATGTCGACGATCAGCAGTGGCGCGGTGGACCCACGGCGTGCTGTGTCGAGCAGATCAAAGTCGATCACGGTGCCGCCGGCGCCGGTGCAGGTGAGCAAGACCTCGGCGTCGGCCAGAGCCACCGGCAGGTCGGTGAAGGGCACGACAGTGGCGCCGATGCGGGTGGCGAGCTCGACGGCACGTTCGACCGTACGATTCGTGACACTGATGATGTTGGCGCCGGCGTGCACCAGAGCGGCAGCAATGCCCTCGCCCATCTCGCCGGCGCCGACAACCAGCACGCGACGGCCGGCGAGTGATCCCAGGCGTTCGGTGGCCATCTCGACGGCGGCGTAGCTGACCGACGCGGTGCCACGACCGATCGATGTCTCGGTTCGCGCCCGCTTGCCGGTCTCGATGGCGTGGCGGAACAACAGGTTGAGCGTCGCCTTGGCACCGCCTTCGTGCTGAGCGAGCTCCCACGCCGAACGAACCTGGCCGAGGATCTCGCTCTCGCCGAGAACAGCCGAGTCGAGCCCGGCGGCGACCTCGAAGAGATGGGTCACGGCAGCGTCGTCGTGCTGGCTGTAGAGGTGCGGGTGCAACTCGTCGGCGCCGAGACCGGCGAGATCGCAGAGGAAGTCGCGGATGTCGGCGTAGGCGCCGTGGAACCGCTCGGTGACGGCGTATATCTCGGTGCGGTTGCAGGTGCTCAGCACGACCGCTTCGCGAATGCTGTGGCGCGAGATCAGCCCGGCAATTGCCTTGCCTTGGGAATCCGGGGCGATGGCGAGTCGTTCAAGCAACGCCAGCGAACCGGTGCGATGGTTGACTCCGATGACAACGATCGACATGACGGCCGCCTATGCGCTCGCCGGTCGTGCTGCACCGACCGCGTGTATGGCGCCACCGGCCCGGCGCTGCTCGTGATAGCTGAGGATCTGTAGCTCGACGGCGAGATCGACCTTGCGTACCTCGATGGCTCTCGGCACGGCGAGCACCACGGGTGCGAAGTTCAAGATGCTGGTGACGCCGGCGCGAACGAGACGATCCGCCGCATCTTGTGCCGCAGCAGCCGGGGTGGCGACGACACCGATGCTTACCCGCTTGGTCTGCACGATCTGTGGCAACTCGTCGATGTGGCGCACGCGAACGCCGCTGAGCACCGAACCGACCTTGGCCTCGTCGATGTCGACGATGCCGGCAACAGGAAAACCACGCTCGCCGAATCCGCCGTAGCCCGCCAGCGCCTGACCGAGATTGCCGGCACCTACGATGACGACCGGCCAGTCGTGGGTCAGCCCGAGCTCGCGCCGAATCTGATAGACGAGATAGGCGACTTCGTACCCGACGCCGCGGGTGCCGTAGCTGCCGAGGTAGCTGAGATCTTTGCGAACCTTCGCAGCATTGACGCCGCCCAACTCGGCGAGCCGTTCGGACGAGATGCTGTCGACACCCTCGTCACCTTGCTCGGTGAGGATTCGCAGGTATACCGGAAGCCTGGCAACGGTGGCATCGGGAATGCGTCGACGTGTTCGTTCGGGAGCCATACCTGGACCCAAACGTTAGGCACTCGTGCGTGTGTTCACAAAGCAGCACGGCATATTGATGGATTTCTGTCACGCGGCCGGCTCTGCCGCGGGTTCGGTCGCCGGCCCGCGCTGGGTCTGAACGGTGATGCCCGCTACCGTCGAGGGTCGATGAACGCCGCTCTGGCCGCCGCTGCGACCCTGGTCGCCCTGGGCTTCGCGCTCAGCACGATCGATCGCTGGCTGCGTCGCCACCGCCCCCACGAGCTGGCCTGGTCGGTGTCGCTGGCCCTGTTCGCGGTCGGCGCCGGCGCATTGTGGTGGGCCGAGACTCGTGGCTGGAGCCTGGCAACGTTCCGCGTGTTCTACCTTGCCGGCGCAGTGCTGAACGTACCGTGGCTGGCCCTCGGCACCGTCTACCTGCTGGCCGGGCGACCGGCCGGCGATCGCGTGCGCTGGTGGCTGGTGCTGCTCAGCGGTCTCAGTGTCGGCGTCGTGCTGTTCGCCCCGACCCGCACTGGCGTGTCAGGCAAGGACCTACCGACGGGCAAGGATGTGTTCGGGGTCGCCCCACGAGTGCTTGCTGCAGCCGGGTCGGGTGTTGCCGCGGTTGTGATCGTCGCCGGCGCGCTGTGGAGCGTGTACCGGCTGGCGCGGCGGCGAGAGCCGGCGCTGCCGGGCGTGCGCCACGTGTCGTCGTCGCCGAGCCATCTCGTCGTCGGCAACCTCTTGATTGCCACCGGAACCCTCGTGCTGTCGGCCAGCGGCACGATGGCCGGGCGGCTCGGCAAAGACCCGCGTTCGCATTGACACTGCTGATCGGGATCGCGGTTCTGTTCGCCGGTTTCCTGGTGGCCTCGACGATGCGCCGCCGGCCTGTCGAGGCGTTACGTCAGCGAGCGGCGTAGCAGCTTGCCGCTGACGTTGCGCGGCAACTCGTCGACAAACAACACCTTCGACGGGCTCTTGTAGCGTGCCAGATGTTCGTTGCACCACGAGATCAGGGTGTCTTCGTCGACGGTCATGCCATCGCGCACCACCACCCAGGCCTTGACCGCTTCGCCCGTGTGCGGATGCGGCGACTCCGACGACGCCGACATCTGCGACCGCCGGGTGCTGGGCGATCACGTCTTCGACCTCGGCGGGGTAGACGTTGAACCCGCTGACGATGATGAGGTCCTTGGCCCGATCGACGAGGTACAGGTAGCCGTCGTCGTCGGTCATGGCGATGTCGCCGGTGCGCAGCCAGCCGTCGCCGGTCAGCACCCGTGCCGTTTGCGTCGGGATCGTCGAGGTAGCCCTTGAACACGTTGGGGCCCTTCACCCAGATCTCGCCGGCGTCGCCGCGCAGCACGTCGTCGCCGTCTGTCGACCAGCCGCACCGTCATGCCGTCGAGCACCTTGCCGACCGAACCGACCTTCATCGGCAACCCCGCCGAGCTGGTGACCACGGGCGATGCCTCGGTCAGGCCGTAGCCCTCGGCCAGTTGGAGCCCGAACCGATGCTGAAGGCGACGGATCGCCTCCTCGGGCATCTTCGCGGCGCCGGTGAGCGCCAGTCGAACGCTGGCAAAGCTGTCGGCCGGTGCGCCGTCGAAATGGCTGAACGCCAGCCACAACGGTGGCGCGCCCGGGGATCACCGTGACACCGCGGTCGCGGATCGTGTCGAGCGCAGTCGACGGATCGAAGCGCTGGATCAGCACGAGGGTGGCACCGTTGGCGAAGCCCGAGACCGAGCACGACGTTGAGCCCGAAGATGTGGAACAGCGGCAGCACGCCGTAGACGATGTCGTCGGAGTTGATGCGGGCGACGGCCGAGCGACCCTGGTCGATGTTGGCCAGCAAGTTGCCGTGGCTGAGCATCGCCGCCCGCGGGAAACCGGCGGTGCCGCTGGTGAAGATCAGCGCCGCCAGCGCGGCGGGGTCGACCTCGGCGATGTCGAGCGGATCGGCGGCGATGAGATCGTCGAAAGAGAGATCGGTCTCGACGCTGCCTGGTTCGGTGGCGATGACCTTGCGCACCGTCGCGGCTACGGCCGGGTCGATTGCAGCCCACGCCGCGGCCGCCGCCGGCTCGACCAACGCCACGCAGGTACCAATTGCGGCAATCTGCTGCTCGATCTCGGGTGCCGGGCTCTGTCGGGTTGAGCGGCACCACGACCGCACCAAGACCGAGCACTGCAAGGTAGGTCTCGACGAAGTACAGACCGTTGCCGCACAACAGGACAACACGATCACCGCTACCGACGCCGAGCCCGGCCAACCCGCCGCGCACCCGGGCAACCTGGTCACGGAGCTGGCCGTACGTGGTCTCGACGCCGCGGCTGATGACCGCAACATGGTCGGCCGCATGGCCATCGATGATGTGTGCGAGATTCACCGGCCCCCTATCCCTCAACCCTGACCCGACTACAGACGCAGCAACGAGATGACGCCGGCGGTCAGGATGAGCACCAGCAGGAGAGCAAGGGTGAGCGTTGTTGCCGGGCGCATTCGGCCAACTTAGCGGGCCCGCAAGGTGACCGTGCTGGTCACCCCGCCCGCAGGCGCATCGGTGAGCGGTGCCAACGTGATCTGATCGCCCGGCCCGATGCCCAGATCCACCGCCGCTGAACGTTGATCGAGCACCAGCGCCAACATGCCGCAGCTGTCGACCACGAGACCAACTGCACCAGTGGCGACATCGGCAAACGTGTGCTGACGGGTCACGACACGTTTTGTCTCGCCGAACGAGATCTGCAGCTGTGTGCCCCATTCGGCGATCTCGTCGGGGCCGACGTTGAGCTGGCAGTTACCGAAATGGTCGACCCACAACACCTCGCCGACCAGGCCCTCGGGCTCCTCACGCGGCAGCGGCACCATGCCGGGCAGCAGTTCGTCGGCGTCGATCAGGTCACCGAGCTCGGCCAGATCGACGCCGTTGCAGAGATGGCCGACGACCGGCGCAAAGATGTCGCGGCCGGCGAAGGTGGCGCCGTGCGATGGCAAGTGGTACTGGTCGTTGGTCAACACCACAGCGCGGCCGGCACCACCGGCCATGGCAACCGCCGGTGCCAGCAGACCGTTGTCGGGACCGACCAACACGCCCTCGCCGTCGGCGACCTCGATGGCGATGGACTTGCGGCTACCACCGACTCCTGGGTCGATCACGGCGAGGATGACCCCGCTCGGTACGTAGGAGATGCAACGAGCCAGGGCCAAGCTTCCGGCACGCACATCGAACGGAGCGATCTGGTGGGTCAGGTCGATCGTCACCGCATGCGGGGCGATGTCGCGGATCACCGCCTTGACGACGCCGACGAACTCGTCGACGAGGCCGTAGTCGGTGAGCAACGAAACAGTGTCGTAACGGCGGCCCATTGGCGACAACCTAGCCAGGGTCGCCGAGAGCCGGACCAAAAATCGACAAGGGCCGATGCCAACCCCCCGATGGCACCAGCCCTGTCGGCGCACCCTTACGGATGCGACTCCGTGTGATTTTCACGCGGCGGTCGTTTGACCTGGGTGAAAGGTTAGACACACGAGGACCCATGAGAAAAGAGTCACACAAAGAAATTTGAGACTTGTGTGATGCGGCGAGCGCTCTTCGTGAGATGAGCTAGTGCGGGTTGCCGAGTTCTTGACTGCGCTCGGTCGCTGCCATGACAGCTTCGAGAAACGCCGATCGAGTGCCGCGCCCCTCGAGGGCGCGCAACCCGGCCGCAGTGGTGCCACCCGGCGAGGTGACCATCGACCGCAAGGCAACCGGATCACCGTGCTCGGCAAGCATCGCCGCCGAGCCGACGAACAGCTGGCGGACGAGGGCGTCGGCGATCGGTCGGGTCAGCCCTGCCAGCACGCCGGCGTCGATCAATGCTTCGGCGACGAGGAAGAGATACGCAGGCCCGCTACCGATCAATCCGGTGACCGCGTCGAGCAGCTTCTCGGGCACACGGACCACCGTGCCGACTGCGCTGAGGATGCCCTCCGCCCAATCGAGATCGTCGTCGGTGGCGAACGTTCCGCCGCACATCGCCGCCGCCCCCTTGCCCAACAGCGCCGGGGTGTTGGGGATCGAACGCACGACGGCGACGCCCGTGCCACACGCCTGTTGAAGCGTGTCGATCGATACCCCAGCAGCGATCGACAACACGCGCCGTGCACCGGCGTCGACCGCCGCCATGGCCGCGGCTGCCGCGTCGGGCGGCTTCACGGCGATCACGGCTGCATCGCAGGGCGGCGAGCTCGCGGCGATGGTGACTCCTGCGAACATCGCGCTCAGGGCCTCGCGCCGCTCGGCCACGACCTCGACGACGGCGAGTTCGGCAGCCGGCCAGCCGCCGGCGAGCAGCCCCCCGATCAGGGCAGCTCCCATGTTGCCGCCGCCCACCACGGCCACTCGGTAGTTGGTCATGGCCGCAGGCTAATCACGTCGCTGCGCCGGAACTTCGACCCCGCCACATGCTGGGCAGGTTCGGAGCGACGAGGCTCAGCGCTGGTTGGCGCCGAACGGATGGCGCTGCGACATTCCCCGAAGAGCTCCATCCGTCCGGCATCTACAGGGATGAGCAGCGAGATCGCCCAAGCGGAAATTCGCCGGCAGCACTCACGACACGAAGCGGCTGGCGAACCCGAGGCGGATCAACGTCGGGAAGAACTGTTCGGCGTATGCGTAAATCGATCCGACGATGCGGTCGACCTCGGCGGCACAGACGGCAGCGACCGGCAGTTCGCCGCGCAGGAAAAGGGCGTCCTCGATGCCGATCGCGAAATGTGCGCCAATCAGCTTCTCGTTACAACGCAGTGCCATCTCGTACACCTCGGCAATGTTCTCTTCCGGCGCGGGCATGACGTACGCCTCGTAACGCAAGGTGCGTTGGCCGAGCGTGAGCCACACCGTGATGTGCTCCTTCTCGTCGCCGCGCAGGCGTAGGTACCACCGATGTTCGTCGCCGTCGGCGTGATCCACCGCCTCGACTGCCGGGTTCGTCGCCATCAACTGGGCGAGCCATTGATCGATCTGCAGCGTCAGCTCCGACAACCTGGCGTCGTCGTGCACGTCACTCACGCGCAGGCCACCAACTCGCGTACGGTCAGATCTGCGTACACCCGCCGCAATCGCGCCGCGGCAAAGCCCCATGTGTACTTCTGGGCGCGAAGCGCGGCACGCCGGCCCATCGTCGCTGCCTGGGCGGGATGATCGAGGATCTCGGCGAGGTAGTGGGCAAAGGTCGCCGGGTCTCGCTCGGGGACCAGGAACCCGGTGGCGCCGTGATCGACGAGCGTCAGCAAGCCACCGACAGCACTGGCCACCACGGGGATGCCGCACGCCGAGGCCTCGAGCGCCACCAACCCGAAGCTCTCGCTGCGGCTCGGCACGATCACCGCATCGGCGGCGCGGTAGTAGGTGCTCAGGATGTGGTGCGGCTGCGGTTCGACGAATCGCACCTGGCTCTCGACGCCGAGTTCGGCGATGAGTGCCTGCACGAGTTGCATCTCCTCGGCGCCATCGAGACCGCTGGCACCGCCGACGATCAACAGGAGTGCATCCGGCCGATTCAATGCGGCGAGGGCACGCACAGCCACGTCGGGGCCCTTCAGCGGCTGGATACGACCGACGAACAGCAACACCGGGCAATCGTTGGGCAGATCGAGTGCCTTGCGCGCGCCCGGCGCGATCGCCGGGCGCGAAGAAGGCGTGCTCGACACCGGGAGCGATGATCTCGATGTTTCCGGCGGGGTCGCCATACAGGCGTCGGAACTGGCGCTCTTCCTCGGTGCAGCTGACGCAGATCGCATCGGCGCAACCGATGATCTCGGCTTCGGCACGCTCGCGCAACTCCGGTTCGAAGTCGCCGCCCTCGGCCTTCACCTTGGCGAGGGTGTGAAACGTACTGACGAACGGGAGGTCGAGCTCGTGCTTGATGCGATGCCCGACGAGACCGCTGAGCCAGTAGTTGGCGTGCAGCACGTCGGCGGGCGAGTCGTTCTTGATGTGGTCGATCACGGCGTCGCCGAACTCGGCCAGCACCGACGGAAGCTGTTCCTTGCCGAGGTCGTAGCGGCCGGCGGGAATATGCACCACCCGATGCCCCGGCTCGACCTGGACCACCTCAGGGAGTCCGGGTCGCGACGCTCGCGTGTACGTCGTGCACTCGACACCGGCCTGGGCGAGCGCGGAAACCAGCTCGCGCACGTACACGTTCATGCCGCCACTGTCGCCCGAGCCCGGCTGGGCCAGCGGCGACGTGTGGAGTGAGAGCACTGCGACGCGTTGCACGGAGAGTGAAATGCTATCGAATTGATCAACATTGTATTTCAAGCAGGCTCAGTGCTGGGCGGAGACGAAGCTCTCGTACACGTTGAGCAGCGCTTGGCGTTGCTCGGCGGTCAAGGCCTGATCGGCGGCGATTGCCTCGCGAACGCCGATCCGCGGCCTGTCGTCGGGCGACAGGAACCCGGCCCGCTCGTACAGCGACTCGGCGCTGATCTGCAACGCCTTGGCGATCTGCTGGAGAATTTCGGCCGATGGCCTGCGCAGGCCGCGCTCGATCTGCGACAGGTACGGATTGCTGACACCGGCCAGTTCGGCAAGGCGGCGCACGCTCATCCGGGCTACTTCGCGCTGCGACTTGATCAGTTCGCCGACATCGGCGAGTCGCTTGTCGAGGTCGTCGCGCATCGAGGGCACGAGACGGTCGATTCAGTCGTCGGCGGCGAGTAGGCCTTCGACGTCGGCCTCGCCGTCGCGGTAGCGGCGCACGAGCTCGGCGCTCAGTTCGTCGATTCGGATGAACAACTCGCGCCGCTCGTGCGAACGAGCCTGCTCGAACTCATGAAGAGCGTCGGCGTAGGCGACCAACTCCTCGGAGCTGAGCGACGACAGATCATGATCACCAGCACGATCCTGCAACTCCTCGAACTGTTCAGCCAAGGGGTGGCTGCTGAAGTCCTCGGCCGGGCGTGGGGGCCGCGGTGCGCCCCCGGTGAGGTGGGTCGACAGTATCGACGGCAAGTCGTCGGAGAGGCTTTCGGATCCGCCGTCGAGGCGGCGGCGCTTCTCGGCCTGCACCAGGTCGAGTCGGGCCTGAGCGAGTCGGCGAACATACGACACGGCATCATCGTCGTTCTGCAACTTGGCACGCAGGGCACGCAGCTCGGCCAACGAGAGCTGCCGGGGATTTACGATCTCGGGCATCAACATCCTCCACTCACGGGCGGTAGGACCGCCACCTCGTCAGCTGCGCCGACCGGATCGGCCGGGTCGGCTGCTTCGCCGTTCACCCATACCCTGCATGATGGCAGAACTCGGGCGAAGCTGTCGCCGTACGATGCAACGGCAGCAGCCAACACATCGCCCACCGTCGCGCCGGCGAACTCCGCCCGGCCCGTGCCGGCGGCTTCGCGAGCCGATGCGAACATTCGCAGCGTCGCCATTGATTCCAGCGTACCGGCCGGTTCATGCCGAGTCGGCCAACGATCAGCAAGCTCGCACGGGCGATACCCTCCGGAAGCCGTGAGCGATGCTGCGCACCTACCCGGCTTCGGTCCAGAAGACGAGCCCATCGCGGCAACCGCCGACCCGCCGTTCCGGGTCGAGGTGATCCGCTCGGCAAAGCGGCGCAAGACCGTCGGCGCCCACCTGGTAGGCGGCGTGTTGCGGATCTCCTTGCCCTCGTGGATGAGCAAGGCGGATGAGGCCCACTGGATTGGGGAGATGAGCGGACGGTTCCTGCGCAAGATGTCGGCCGACCGACTGCGTCTGGCGGAGCGCGCCGCAATCTCTGGCGCGGCGACACGACCTGCCGCGTCCGGGCAGCATCCGGTGGGCTGACGACATGCGTTCGCGTTGGGGCTCGTGCACGCCTTCCGCTCGAACCATTCGCATCTCCACCAGGTTGGCTGCCTTCCCCGACTGGGTCGTCGACTACGTGATCGTGCACGAACTCGCCCACCTCGAGGTCGCCGGGCACTCCGACGAGTTCTGGCGACTCGTCTATCGCTATCCGAAAGCAGAACGAGCGATCGGCTACCTGATCGCCAAGTCAGGTGACGGCGACGAAGTCGACTGATCGGCGGCCCACGGTGCCCGGCGTGGTCGCGCCGACCCGGCCAGCACACCGGCGGCGATGAGAACCGAGACCGCCGAGACCAACGACGTGACCACCGTGCCATGGCCAGGTTGGGCGCTGGCTATTGCACCCGCTACTGCGGCAAGCGAGATCAACCTCAGCGCCAGCCGTCGGCCATCCACCACTGGTTGGGTGACCGCCTCGACGAGCGCCCCGTGATCGACGTTCGATGGATCGACTCCCCAGCTCAATCGGTGCCTCGCCGGTTCCACCATGCAGTACTCGACCAGCGGATTGATGGCCTGCGCCCGGGCACCGACGAACTCGACGCCGACCCGCCAGCGCTCGTCGCCCTCGGGATGATCGACCGACGTCACGTTGCGGACATTGCGCACGACGATCGGCAACTTGACGTTCTCGCAACCGCCCGAGGTGGTGATCGTCGCTTCGAGCACGAGCTTCTGCTTGACGGCCACCTCGTGATTGGTCTCGAAGCCAGCCCCCAGAGCGGTGACGTCGAACACTGCTACCGGGTTGCCGGCGACTTCCGCCGGGATCGAGGCGACGACACGCGTTGCTCGCCGAAGTTGGTTGCGTTTGCCGAACATGCGCAACACATCGAGCGACATGGCCAGCGACCACAGCGAGACGGCGACGAGCCCGGCAAGCCACTGGTGCGGCATTCTGCCCAGGGCGTGCGTCCACTGCTCGCTGAGACCACGAAGCGTCATCACCGAGCTCAGCACGACCACCGAGGCCACCAGCGCCCCGCCGTGCTGCAACGTGTGTGGGGTCATGATCGGTGCCCGGCGTTGGTCGAAGGCGATCGGGTGTCGCAGCCCTTGCCACGACGCTCCGAGGTTGCGCATCGAACATCGGGCGCGGTCGCCGGGACGCAATGTCCAACCGCTCATCAGGGCGAGGCCGAGGGCTGTTATCACCCACCCGGGTGCCCATACTGCCGCGAACACGATCGGGTCCGGCCGCAACGGTATGTGACCGGTGAGCAGCGAGCCGACGACGACGGCAATGAACCCGCTTCGGCGCAGACCCGACAACGGTCGAACGGCCGAGGCGGCGATCGCCAGGCGTTGACCGAGGCGCAGAGAGTTCAATCCGACGATCCCGTCGGGACCGAACACCATGGTGCGCAGCGCACGGGCCTGGAGCACGCGCCGCTCGTACACCGCGTCTTGCGAGTGGACGACCTGGCGCACCAGCACCGGTGCGCCGGTGGCGGCGACCACCTTCCATCTCTCGGCCATCAAGGCCATCGACCAATAGGCCGCAGCCTCGAGGAATTCCTCGTCGCCGACCTCGACCGCTTCGATCGCAGCCCGCCGGATGAGTGCCCCGGATTCGCTGAGGATGGCAGAGCCGCGCGCTCCGAGCGCAGGGTTGAGGGTCTGCCGTTCGAATGTCAGCTCGTGCAGACCGTTCGGGCCGTGCTCGGCGGAATCGTCGTCGGTCATCACCGATTGGCCGATCACCACGACGACCCGGTCGTCGTTCATGAACGGTAGGAGCCTGTCGATGGCGTCGGCCCTGGGTATGTCTCCGGCGTCGAGCAACAACAAGACCGGTGCTTCCGAAGCGGCGCCGCATGTCTTCAGTCCGTTGCGGTCGGCGACATCGGTTGCCGCATAGCCGACCTTGAACTCGGCGGCGAGTGCTGCGATCTCGAGACGGGCGCGAAGGTCGACGACGACCTGGCGATTGGTGACCATCGACCGCAACGACAACAGCGTCGCCCTGACGTCGTGAACTGCTTGCTGATCGACGCGCACGACGACGTCGACCTGGCTCGCATCGAGATCGGCGTCGTCGGGCGCCGGACGCGGGCCGTGCCACAGCGCCCACGTCAGCAACGCCGAGCCGACGAAGGCGGCGATCTCGACGGCCAGTGCGACGGCAACCAGCCACAACGGAGGTTTGCTCGGCAGTGTGGCGATTCTCCAGCCGAGGTATGCGCCGGTCGACAGCAGGCCGAGGCAGGTCAGCCCACGTCCGATTGTGTGCGTCCGTCGATTCATAGCCGCGTTCCTGCTGGGTCGAAGTTGTCGCAGTGACCGTTCTCCTGCTCACCATGGGGATCGGCACGACAACGTGGCGACTTGAGTGGGCACCGCCGTTCGAAGATCAGGGACGCGAGAGATCAGCGATGCAACGACCCAGCTGCCAACCGTGTTGGCCGGGCCGCCCGCTAGCCTCACCTGTTCGTGGGAACCCCTAAACGTGAACGTCAGAAAGCCAATCGCCAGCAACGCCTGGAAGATCTTGCCCGCCAGGCCCGCTCCGAGAAGCGCAAACGCACCGGCATGTACGTGCTGCTGATCCCGCTCGTCGCGGTCGGCATCTCCGCAATCGTCTGGGCGGTCAACCAAGGCAACGACGGCGCCGCGACCACTGCCACCACCACGACGACGATCGGCACCCCTGCCTCGACGACCACGCTCGACCCCAACGCCCCGACGACGACCTTGACCCCGCTCCCCAGCACAATCGCCGGTGCGACGATCACCGGCGACACGCCGTGCCCCGCCGCCGACGGCAGTTCGGCACGAACGATCACCTTCGAAAAGGCCCCACCGAACTGCATCGACCCGGCCAAGACCTACACGGCCGAAGTCACGACCAACAAGGGTGCATATTCCATCCAGCTCGACCCGGCCGCTGCGCCGATCGCTGTCAACAACTTCGTGACACTGGCCCGCTACCACTTCTTCGACAACACGATCTGCCATCGAGCCATCCCTGGGTTTGCCGTGCAATGCGGCGACCCGACGGGCACGGGAAGCGGGGGGCCGGGCTACACGTTCGCCGACGAGCTACCCGGAGCCGGCGCCTACAAGGTCGGTTCGATCGCCATGGCCAACTCCGGTCCCGACACCAACGGCAGCCAGTTCTTCATCATCACCGGCGACGCCGGTGTGGCGTTGTCTCCCAACTACACGCTGTTCGGCCAGGTCACCGACGGGCTCGACACCACCGTGAAAGCCCTCGACGCACTCGGCAACCCCGACCAGGCCACCAACGGCGTGCCTCCGCTCGAGCAGATCATCGTCGAATCGGTGACGATCACCGAGAGTTAGGCATCGAGATCCAACGGTCACGGCAGCTCGCCGTGCACCGTCATCTCACCGATCTGTTCCCAACCCTGATCGGTACGTACCAGGGCGGAACCACTGGGCAACTCGACCAGCGGCGTGTTGGCCAACTTCAACGTGCGATGCAGACGGTCGGCCGACCACGTCTCGGCCTCGGTGACCAGGGCCAGGCCGACCACCAACCCGAGCCCGAGGGTGAACGCGCCACCGCGCGGATCGACCATCGGGTCACACATCGCCGCGGCGCTGCCACCGGTTGCTACGACGACTCCGCCCGCGGCCAGGACCTCGGTGATCGCATTCCACAGCGGTGTGCCCTTCAGCACCGAACGCAAGTGCAAGGGCTGGTCGCCGACCAGGTACACGGCACGGGCGCGGCGAACGACCTCGGCGGCGCCGCTCTCCATTGCCTCGCCGCGGCGCATCACCATCAGAGCCTCGACCTCGACGCCGAGTCGCTCTCCCCAGTTCATCGCTGCGGCGACGAGCCGATCAGGACGTTCGAAGGCATCGGCGGTGGGCAGCACCACCGCTCTGGTGGCGCCGGACTCGGTGAGCAACCGACGGTCGAGGAGGTCGTTGGCGGCGAACGGGCCACCACCTTGCAGCGCCAGGATGCCGTTCATCGCGGCGAGCGTACGCTGGCTCAGTCGAGCAATACGGATTCCAGGGCGACCAGCGTTTCGTTGCTCACGCCGATCGAGCGCACGTAGTCGCGTATCGAGCCGTGCTCAGCGCACAGTTCGTCGACGATGTGACGCATGGCCTCGGGCAGCGCTGCTGTGAATGCCGGCGGAATCGACTTCATCCGCTCGGCCCATTCCGGCCATTCGCGGGCTGCCCATACGCGAAAGCGGGCCATGCCTTCGACCGTCAACGTGTAGTCGGCGACGATGTCGTCGTGGCCGACTCCCAGGGATCCGAGCAGCAGTGCCGCGAGCAACCCGGTGCGATCCTTGCCGGCTGCACAGTGGAACACCGCTGGGAGGGCATCGGGCTCGGCCAACGCGTCGAAGGCCTTGGCGAATCGAGGTGCGCCGATCGTGAGCATCTCCTGATAGGCCCAGATCAGGAAGTCTTCGTCGCGGTCGTATTCCGGCCGGTCGTCCTGCGCCCACGTCGTGTCGACGATCGGCAGGTGGTGGAACACGACGGGGTGGACATCGACGGGGAACCGACCACGCTCGTCGAGCTCGGGGCCGCTGCGCAGGTCGATCACCGTGCGCAAACCGAGCGGTTCGAGCAGCACGACATCGGCCGGTGTCAAGCGGTAGAGACCATCGGCGCGGAACAGCGTGCGCCACCGCGTCGTGCGCCCGTCGGCGGTTGCATAGCCGCCGAGGTCGCGAAAGTTGTGCACGGCCTCGAGAGCGACCAGGCGATCCGGGTCGTTGGCGAGGTCGGGAAGTAGCTCAGTGGTCACCATGTCAGGGTACCGAACGATCGTGGCCGGGCCCGCTCGATCGGATGAACTGCGGATGAACTCGGTCACGTCGGGTCCACATGCCCCGCGGCCGCTGCAGCGTCGAGTTGGGCGAGCACTGCGGTCCACGCGCCGGGCAGTGACAGCTCGATGTGCCGGCCGTTGCGGGCGATCACCTGCGAGCGGGTGATGCCGTACTCCCGCCACGTCGAAGCGCCCTCGGCCAGGTTGAGCATCATCGGCGCGAGCCGGTCGATGGCCATCACGAAGCGGGCCTCGGCCGTGTCACCGCGCTCGTACTCGTCCCACAGCTCACGGAATCGTCGGCCGGTTTCGACGGGCAGGATGCCGAACAATCGGTCGGCAGCCGCTTCTTCGCGCGCTTGTTTGGTCGCGGCCGCATCGGCCTCGTCGTAGGCGAACGTGTCGCCGGCGTCGATCTCGACGATGTCGTGCACCAGCGCCATGGCGACGGCCTTGCCCACGTCGAGTGGTTCGGTCGCAAACGGGGCCATGACCAACGCGGCGATGCCGAGGTGCCACGAATGCTCGGCCGTGTTCTCGCGACGCGAGCCGTCGGCGAGTCGATTGCGGCGCTCGACCCCCTTCAGCCGGTCGGCCTCCATGAAGAACGTCAGAGCAGCTTCGAGACCTTCCGGAACCATGATGCGACCGTAGTCGGATTGCCGAAGTTACCCACGGGTAGCTAAGGTCGAAAGATGGCAAATGGGATACGCACCGTCGGCACCGTCGGCATAGTCGGCTCGGGGATCATGGGTTCCGGACTCGCCGAGGTGGCCGCTCGCGCCGGGCACGACGTGATCGTGGCGTCACGGTCCCGAGAATCCGCCGATTGCGTCCTGCGCACCATCGACGCCGGACTGGCCAAGGCCGTCGAGCGCGGAAAGTTCACCAGCGACGGCCGTGACGAGGTCATGGCGCGGATCACCGCGACACAGGGCACCGCGGCGCTCGGCGACTGCGACCTGGTGATCGAGTCGGTGATCGAAGAGATCAATGTCAAGCTGGCTTTGTTCGCCGAGCTCGACACAGCAACCAAACCCTCGGCGATCCTGGCCACCAACACATCGACGCTGCCGGTCATCGACCTGGCTCTGGCCACCTCACGGCCCGAGCAGGTGTGCGGCATCCACTTCTTCAACCCGGCAACGGTGATGAACCTTGTCGAGGTGGTCCGACCGCTCACCGCATCTGCCGAGACCATCGAGACTGCCAAGGCCTTCGTTGTCTCCTGCGGCAAAGACGCAGTCGAGGTCCAGGATCATGCCGGGTTCATCGTCAACGCCTTGCTGTTTCCTTATCTCAACAATGCCGTGAAGATGCTCGAACGAGGCACGGCGACGATCGAGTCCATCGACACGGCGATGAAGGGCGGCTGCAACTTCCCGATGGGCCCATTCGCCCTGCTCGATCTGGTCGGTCTCGACACGTCGGTCGCCATTCTCGAAACCGTGCATGCCTCGTTCGGCAACCCCGGCGACTCCCCCGCACAGACCCTGCTCGACATGGTTGCGGCCGGTCACCTCGGTCGCAAGACCAAGTGCGGCTTCTACACCTACTGAAGTTGTGGCCACACTGGCGTCATGGAAACGGTCCGGGCACCGATCGAGCCGGAGGCCAACCGCTGGAGGCTTCCTGCTCCTGAGCTCGCCGACGCCAATGGCCTGTGCGGAATCGGCGCGGATCTTGCGCCGGGCACGCTGCTGGCCGCCTACCGCAGTGGGATCTTCCCCATGCCGCTGCGCAAGAAGACCCTGGGATGGTGGTCGCCCGACCCGCGAGGTGTGATTCCGCTCGACGGCCTCAAGGTTTCTCGTTCGCTGCGGCGCAGTTGCCGACGATACGAGGTGCAGTTCAACACCAGGTTCCGCGATGTGATGGAACGGTGCGGCGACCCGAACCGACCGCACGGTTGGATCACGCCGCAGTTCGTCGACGCCTACGAGCGACTTCACCATCTCGGATGGGTGCAAAGCGTCGAGACGTACCTCGATGGCCGCCTCGTCGGTGGCTTGTACGGGGTGAGGATCGCCAGGCTGTTCGCCGGGGAGTCGATGTTCAGCGACGCCACCGACGCCTCGAAGGTCGCCCTCGTGTGGCTGGTCGATTGGCTGGTCGATACCGGTGCAACATTGCTGGACGTGCAATGGACGACACCACATCTGGCCTCGATCGGTGCGGTCGATGTGCCCCGCTCGACCTACTTGGGGTTGCTGGCAGATTCGATCGCCGAACGCTAAGTCAAAGCCTGCACGGTGCTGCGGTGCCGGTGAGTTGCCTCACCGGCACCGGCGCCCAACCGCTGTGCCGAAGGTTCGCCGCCGTACCTCGACACCACCGATTGACTCCGCCCGCTAGGAAAGTTCCGCCGAACCTTTCGCACCGTGCATTGAATCATCGGAACGCACCGTGGCTGACTTGAGACGTTCTTGAGGAATTTCGACGGCCACGAAAATGGCGTCCGCTGTGGTGAAGCGGCCACACTTTGGCGATGCCGGAACGAGTCGAGCGACCGAGCCGCGATCAGCCATGGCTGATGCGGACCTATTCGGGGCACTCGACGGCCAGGGCCTCGAACGAGCTGTACCGGGCAAATCTGGCCAAAGGACAAACCGGGCTGTCGATCGCCTTCGACCTGCCGACGCAGACCGGGTACGACCCCGACGACCCGTTGGCTCACGGCGAAGTCGGCAAGGTCGGCGTCCCGGTAGCGCACATCGGGCACATGAAGACGCTGCTCGACGGCATCCCGCCGGCCGAGATGAACACGTCGATGACCATCAATGCCACGGCCGCGTGGCTGTTGGCCCTGTACGTCGCCAACGCCGAGTCGTGCGACGTGGCCGCTGACGCGCTGCGTGGCACCACCCAGAACGACATCGTCAAGGAGTACCTCTCCAGGGGCACGTACATCTTCCCGCCCGCCGCATCGCGCCGGTTGATCGTCGACATGGTCGCCTGGTGTGCCGACCACGCGCCGAAGTGGAACCCGATCAACGTGTGCAGCTACCACCTGCAAGAAGCCGGAGCGACACCGGTACAAGAGATCGCCTACTCGCTGGCAACCGCCATCGGTGTGCTCGACGCAGTGCGCGACTCCGGCCAGGTCGGGTCCCAGCAGTTCGCCCAGGTGTACGGGTCGATCTCGTTCTTCGTCAATGCCGGCATTCGCTTCGTGGAGGAGGTCTGCAAGCTGAGGGCGTTCGCCGAGCTCTGGGATCGCATCGGTCTCGAGCGCTACGGCGTGACCGACGAGCGGGCCCGCCGTTTCCGCTACGGGGTGCAGGTCAATTCGCTCGGCCTCACCGAGGCCCAGCCGGAGAACAACGTGCAACGCATCGTGCTGGAGATGCTGGCCGTCACGTTGTCGAAGCGGGCCAGGGCACGTTCCATCCAGCTTCCGGCGTGGAACGAGGCACTCGGGTTGCCCCGGCCGTGGGACCAGCAATGGTCGTTGCGCATGCAGCAGGTACTGGCCTTCGAGAGCGACCTGTTGGAGTACGACGACATCTTCGACGGCTCGACCGTGATCGAGGCCCGCACGACCGAGCTCCGTGACGCGGCGTGGGCCGAACTATCAGACGTGCTCGCTCTCGGTGGCGCCTTCGAGGCCATCGACGAGTTGAAGGGACGGCTCGTGCGCTCGATGGTCGAGCGCACTCGCCGCATCGAGTCCGGGCAACAGCAGGTCGTCGGCGTCAACGTGTTCACCGAGACGGCCGAATCGCCGCTGGCCACGCCCGGTAACATCTTGACGGTCGATCCGAGCCTCGAGGCCGAGACGATCGCCGACCTTCGCGCCTGGCGGGCGGGGCGCGACGACCAGGCGGTCGCGGTTGCGATCACCGCACTGACGACCGCCGCGGCGGACGGGACCAACATCATGGAATCGTCGATCGCCCTGGCCAAGGTGGGGGGTACGACCGGCGAATGGGCGACGGCGTTACGCGGGGTGTTCGGCGAGTATCGGGCCCCGACCGGCGTCGCCGCAGCGATCGGGCGCCGCGGTGCGGACTTGGCCGCCGTGGCCGAGCGGGTGAGGGCGATGCCCGGTGGTCCGCCCCGCCTGCTGGTAGCCAAGCCCGGCCTCGATGGTCACTCCAACGGCGCCGAGCAGATCGCGGTTGCAGCCCGCGACGCAGGCATGGAAGTGGTGTACTCGGGCATCCGCCTCACGCCGGCGCAGATCGTCGCCTCGGCACGCGATGAAGACCCCGATGTTGTCGGCCTGTCGATCCTCAGCGGCTCACACCTCGAGCTGGTGCCGGCCATCGTGCAATCGCTGCGTGCCGAGGGTGTCGACGCGCCCGTCATCGTCGGCGGGATCATCCCCGAAGAGCATCGGGCGATGCTGCTGGCCGCCGGCGTCGCGGCCATCTTCACCCCCACGAACTTCCAGTTGGCCAAGATCATGGCCGAGATCGCCGATCTGGCCGCCGCCCACCGCGCCGGCTGACCCGTGCCCAAACCCGGCCTGTTGGGCGCGATTCCGGCAGCCCGCCGGGTATTTTCGCGCCCACACGAGTCGGTCGGGCGCGATTCCGGCAGCCCGCTGCGTATTCCCGCGCCCAACGGGCTTGCTACCGGGTGGCGGGAACCGGGAGGTTGGCGTCGATCCAGTGCTCGAGACCCGGGTCGGACTCGACGCTGGTGATGAGGGCGTAGCGGGGGGCGTCGCCGTTGTGCACCACCACATGCCACAATCGTTGCGTGTCGACCACGAACCGTGCGCCGCGGTGCAGCGGCACACGCATCTCGGTGCTGGGGATCGGAAGATGCTCGTCGTCGAGATCCATCAACAGCATGTAGCTGTCGGGATTGTCGGTGAGCTCGACCCACGTGCGTACGACCCAACCCTCGTTGTCGGGGTTGAAGCGGTTGTTGTCGTCGCGGTGGAAGCTGCGCAGCGCGGTCTCATGATCTTGTGGTTCGAGCTTGATGATGCGTACCCGGCCGAAGTTGGCGCCGATCGAGTCGACGTAGGCCTTGAGGGTCGGGGCCTTGTCGGCGTTGGTGGTCCACAAGGCGTCCTTGTCGGTCTTGCCCTTGTCCCAGAAGCCGCGGCAGTCGAGTTGACCGTCGGCCGAGGCCAGCGGGGCGAAGTTGGTGTCGCCGCCACTCTTCCACTCCATGTACTCGAGGCCGAGAAACTCTTCCTCGGGCACGTCGAAGTCGGCGGGAGCCAAGGCGACGAAGCCGGTCTCGACGAGTGACTTCACGCGGAAGTGGGGGGTGCGGAGCGGTATCTCCACGCTCCAGTGTTCCTTCGTGGGCCAGAAGCTCATGGCCCCAATCCTACGTGGTCGCGGGCGTTGTGGCGGGTGTAGGCAGTGTGCTGTACACCACAGCTCCCGTAGGTATCTGCAACTCCTGGCCGGCCTGGATGTCGTCGGCGTTGGTGATGCCGTTGATCGCCATGATGTCGGCCAGGCGCACCTGGAAGGCCTTGGCGATCTTGCCCAGCGTGTCGCCCCGCTGCACCGTGTAGTACTTCTGGATCGTCGTGGTGGTGACGAAGATCGTCGTGGTCGTCGAGACGGTGACGATGGGTGGCAGTGTGCCCGACGACAGACCGTCGTCGCCGCACGCGGCAGCAGCGATCGGCAAGATTGCCGCCACTCCGACCAGTACCCCCAACCTCGCCCCGTTCACTGTGGGTGATGTTATGCGGGTGCAAGGCCCACTTCCACGGCGACACACCCTGGACGCGATGTGCGAGAGGAACGCCCGCGGTCCAACACGGAGGCAACGATCCTGGTCAGCTCCCATTTTGGCCCTGGGCGGCGGGCCCGACCTGGGCCCGCCTCGACCACTCTGTGACACCGATCTGGAACAATGCACCCGCAGGAGTGATCATCATCAACGCACAACCGTCACCGCAGCAGTCAACGCAACCGTCAACGTCACGACCACGCGGCCCGAGTCATCCAACCAGGGCGACAGGGGTTCGATGACCACGCGTTGGGTGCGACCGGGCCACGGCACAGCAGCAGGCGTGGCAGCTGCAATCACCGAACTGCAGGGAGACGATCTGCTCGGCGAGGTCATCGTGGTCGTCCCGCCCGGCGCCACGGCAGCCACTCTGCGCCGTCTACTGCCGCGCGTCTCCGGCGGGGTGGCCGGAATCCGCTTCCTCACGCCCATCGACCTGGCAGTCGAGCTGGTCGATTCGACCGTCAGCACCAAACGCGCCGTCACCACCCAACTGCAACTGGCGGCAATCACCTCGGTGTTGAGCAGTGACGAGTGCCCACTCGCGTTGCGCGAGGTACGCGGCCATCCGGCCACGATCGATGCGCTGGTCGACATGGCTGTGGCACTACGTGCCGCTCATGTTGCGCCGGGCGCCTTGCAGTCGCTCGCCGGCGATCCCGGTTCGGTGCGCGCCGCGTTGGTCGGCGTCGTGGTTCGAGCCCGGCAACGGTTGGTCGCCCTGGATGTACGCGATGAAAGTGCCACGCTGAGCGCGCTCGATTCCGTCGACGAGACCGTGCTTGGTGGGCTTCGGATGGTGCTCGTCGTCACCGACACGTTCCATCCTGCTCAGGTTCCGTTCCTCGCCCGACTCGCCTCGCAGCGATCGTGCCGCGTGGTCGCCAGTGTTCCTGCACCGGGCGATGTTGCGCTCCGTGGCCAGCTCCGTGCCTTGGGCGACGACGAGGTGCCCGAGCCGCTGCCGACATCGACACCCTCGGTGATCTCGTGCCCCGACCCCGACGAAGAGGTCCGCCAGGCGGTGCGCCACTGTGCGCTGTTGATCGACTCCGGTACACCTGCCGACGACATCGCCATGGTCTGTGCCGCCCCGGCGTACCGACGTCCCATCCGCGACGAGTTGCAGCGGGCGGGAATCGCCTGGTCGGGCGGCGCGGTCGAGCGACTACGCGGGTCGGTGGCCGGTCAGGTGCTACGGCACGTGGTCGACGGCGTCGTCGGCGGATGGGATCGTCCCAACGTGTTCCGGCTGTTGTCGGTCGCCCCGCTCTATCCGATCGGCGAGTTCGGCGCACCGCGACGTGTCGGTCAGTGGACCTCGTTGTGCCGCCAGCTCGGCCTCGTCACCGACGACGACTGGGGTCACGCCGAAGACACCTTGAACCAAGCCAACCTGGCGAGGCGTCGACGGCGGTCGGGTGACGACATCGATGGCCCACCGACCCGGCGCGAGCTCGCCGACGTCGAGGCGCTGCAGAAGTTGCTCGCCCTGGTCGAACGGTTGCGTGGACAGTCAAAGCGGCTGCGCCGAGCATCGACATGGGCCGCTGCATCCGATGCGCTGTTCGCGATCCTGGCCGACCACATCGGCGCGCCGTCGTGGCGCGAGCGGGCGTGGGCCGAGGCACCCGCATGGCAACGCAACGCCGCCGATCACGTCGAACGCATCGTCGCCGGCCTTTCCGAGCTCGATCACGACGGGGTAGAGGTGCCGTTCACTCCGGCGACGATGCGCCAGGTCATCGGCACGTTGCTCGACACGCCGGTACGTCGGCGCGGCGATGCCGCCGGGGCGGTGTCGATCGTCGACATCGGCGCCGCGGTGTGCCTCGACGCGAACCACGTGTTCATCGTCGGGCTCAACGAGGGTGTGCTTCCGGCCTCGACGATCGACGATCTGCTGCTCGGTCGCGATCTTCCCGATGCCGCTGCAGCGGTCATCGAAGGACCACGGGCACTGTCGTCACGTGCCGAGCGGGCCTGGCAGGCCTTGCTGCGCAGCGACGCCACTCTCACGGCGACGTTCGCACGCACCGACCTGCGCCGCGGCGGTGAGCTGTATCCGTCACCTCTGCTCGTCGGCATGCCCGTCGTTCACCACCAGTCGCACGCCGTCGGCCTGCTCGGCGGCCATCCACTGACATCATCCGAGCAGCTGGCACGGGCACCCGATTCACATCGCACATCACTGCGGCTGGCTCGACGAGCCAACGCGATCCGGGCCCGTCTCGATCCGCAACCCACCGAGTTCGATGGCATCGTCGGTTCGCATCCGGCACTTGTCCCACCCGGAGAGCAGTGGTCGATCACCGCTCTCGAGCGGCAGGCGGCATGCGGACTCGGGTACTTCGGCCAGTTCGTGCTCGACGTCAGCGAAGAGACCGATGCGGCAGCGATCATGTCGATCGAGCCTGCCGAGCGCGGCATGTTGGTGCATGCCGTGTTCGAGCGGCTTGCCGGCGAGTGGCTGACCCTTGCGGTCGACCGACGACCGCCATGGTTGCGCGGCGAGCACCTGCCGGCGATGCATCAACGGGCGATCGAGATTCTCGACGAGTTGGCTGCCGACATCGGCGTGCAGCACCGACTCGGCCACGTCAGCGCGTGGGCCGCCGAGCGGGCAAACATCCTGCGCTCGATCGCGGCCACGATCGACGCCGAGGCGGCCGAAGGATCGCAGCCGGTCGCCTGCGAGCACAACTTCTCGAGCGTGCTGGTCGCCGACGCGTCGTTCACCGGCAAGATCGACCGCATCGACCTGATGCCCGACGACGGGCTTCGAGTCACCGATTTCAAGACCAGCGCCGTGATGTCGCTGAAGGACCCGCTCGACGGCGGCCACCGACTGCAACTGCCGCTGTACGCACGAGCCGCCGACCACGACCGCGCCGTGCTCACCGGCGATCATCGGGCAGGGGCTTCCCCCGCTACGGCGCGTTACCTGCACATCCGCGACGCCAAAGCCATTTCACGACCGATCCAACTGGACCCACCGCTGATCGCCGAGTTCGAGGCCTACGTGGCACGGCTGCTGGCCGAGATCGGCGACGGGCGCTTCGTCCCGCGTCCACATCCGTCCAACGGTCGCTGCCTGATGTGCTGCGTCGACTCGCTCGGCGTCGAAGAACTCGCCGAGCGGGCACGCCTGTTCGAGTCCGCCGGCGCCGCTGCTGCTGCCGCCGGTGCTCAGGGAGCGAACGCCGGGTGAGCGCGTCGACCGACGATCAGATCAACTCCGTGGTGCTGCCGCCATGGGTCGAATCCGACCCGAGACGCTCGATGGCCGTGTCGGCCGGCGCCGGAAGTGGCAAGACCACGAGCTTGGTGGGCCGGGTAGCGGCGTTGGTGGCGACTCCGGGCGTGCGGCTCGACCAGATCGTCGTGATCACGTTCACCGAAAAGGCGGCGCGCGAGGTCTCGCACCGGCTGCGTCGCGGCGCTCGACAACTCGGTGCCGCTCGATGAGGCCTTCATCGGCACCATCCACGGATTCTGCCAATCGTTGCTGCGTCGCTACCCGATCGAGGCCGGGTTGCCCCCGAAGTTCACAACCGCCGACGAACTGACCTCGGGTGCGATGGCCGACGAACGAGCCGAGCAGGCAGTCCAGACTCTCTACAACATGGCGTTGAAAAGCCAGGCGATCGAAGAAGCGTTGGTCGTGATCGCCTCGTTCGGAGCCATGCAGTTCCTTCCCGAGCTGATCAAGGCCATCGACAACGACTGGCTGCGCTTCGCCGATCTGCCGACTGAATCGCCGATGTCTGTCGCGGTCGCTCAGTCAACGGTCATGCGCATGCTCGATCAGGTCAGCGTCGACGAGCGTTTCCTGTCGGCGAACCGGGGCATGAAAGCCAGACTCGACGCAGCCGTGGCCGACGCCAGAGCGACGCTGGAGTTCGTGCAATCGATGCCGAGCCTGGCTGCCGCGGCCCGAGCGGTCGACGAGCGCCACAGCGGCACCAGCACAGCATGGGCTCCGCTGCGGGCCGCACTGCGCTTCGCCTGCTTCGAACCGGCGTTGCGTCAACTCATGGCGACGCTGACGCCGATCGTGGTCGACATGGCAGGCCAGCGCATCGCCCGCGGCGAGCTGTCGTTCGACGATCTCCTGGTGCTGACCCGCCGGCTCCTGCAGACCAAGCCCGAAGTGCGCGATGCCGTGCGCTCCCGCCATCGGTACTTGTTCGTCGACGAGTTCCAGGACACCGATCAGGTGCAGTTCGACGTCCTCACCGAGCTCACATCGCCCGATCCCGCAAGTACGTCCTCGGCGATGTTTGCCGTCGGGGATCCGAAGCAGTCGATCTACGGCTTTCGCAACGCCGATGTCGGGCTGTTCTCCAGTCTGCTGGCGGCAGATCCCGACTGTCAGCAGCTCACGGTCAATCGCCGAACTCGAGCCGACGTCTGTGCCTGGATCAACGCCGTGTTGGCCCATCGATTCGTGCAGGTCGACGACGATGCCGAAACCGACCACCAGGTCGACTTTGCCCCCCTCGAACCGCAACGATCGGCCAACATCGAAGCCGACGGTCCCGGCGTCGTCGTGTTGGGCATGCCTGGGTGGTCGAAGATCGAACACGAGAGCGCCGATGACACAGCCCGGGCCGAGGCCGCCGACATCGCGGCACTCGCGCAACGGGTGGTCGCCGGTGACGAGCCGTGGATGATCGGCGACAACGGACCGAATCAATCCCAACGGCCGGCCGCCTACCGCGACATCACCGTGCTGATCCGCAGTAGAACTCGGCTCGGCGTGCTCGAACACACCCTCCGTCAAGCCGGCGTCCCCTATCGGGTCGAGGGCGGCACCTTGATCTACGGATCACGCGAGGTCTACGAGCTGCTCCGAGTGCTCCGCGCAGTCGACGATCCGACGAATCAGCTCAAGGTCGTCACCGCTCTGCGCACGTCGCTGTTCGGCATCGACGACCGCCAGTTGATGCGGTACCGCCACGGTGCGGGCGAAGGCGAGCCGGGCAGGTTCCGCCAGCAGTTCCGGGTCTTCGCCACAGAACCAGGCATCGTCGGCGACGCGCTGCGCATGCTCGGTGAGTTCGGTCGGCGCAAGCACGAACGCACTCCAGCAGAACTGATCGCCGAGCTGTACGACCGATGGCGAGGGGTCGCCGCAGCACTGTGCGAAGGCCAGCAGGTGGCCCGCGAGACGTGGCGCAGGGTGCGCTACGTGATCGACGAGGCTCGAGCCTGGAGCGACGCCACGGGTGGCACCTTGGCCGAGTATCTGGCGTGGGTCGATCGGCGAATCGACGACGTCGATCGCGTCGAGCTGAGCACCGACGAAGGTGAGGATTCGCTACGCATCATGACCGTCCACGCCGCCAAGGGCCTCGAGTTCCCGATCACCGTCATCGCCGGGCTGGGCGGCGCCGATGCTTCCAACTCGGCAACGGGTCTGCACTGGCAGCACGGCCGGCCGTTGATCCGTCTCGGCAGGTTGACCAGTGCCGGTCTGGCCGACATGACGGCGGTCGAACGGCAGCGGTCTCGGGCCGAGGAGGCCCGCCTGCTCTACGTGGCCTTCACCCGGGCGAAGGATCATCTCGTCGTATCGATGCACCACAAGGCCGGGAACTGCGCCGCAGGCCGGCTGTTCGAGGCGGTCACGGCCGGCCAGGCAGCGGCGCTTGCCGTGTGCATCGAGCCGCAACTGCCGGTCGCCCACCCGCCCAGCCACGAACGATCGCTCGTCGATGAGCCGACCGACGGCTCCGACCACGAGCCCGCCGAGCTCGACCGCACGTCGGGTCAGGTGCGCCGGATCTGGACGCCCAGCGGCATCGCCAAGTCGCTCGGCGACCTCGCCGGCCCGAGTTCCGACGTCAGCTTGGTGCAGGGCTCGTTGTTCGCAGTCGAAGACGACGAGGCGAACGACGACGCCATTGCCCCAGGCGAACGGTTCGGGGAAGCGGTCGGTCGTCGTCAGCCCGACACCGACGACCGCGAGGCCAGCGATCCGGGAAACCGCAAAGAGCCCGGGCCCAACGATCGGCCCAGCCGGCGAGGCGGCCGGTTCGGCACAGCCAAGGGCAGCGCGGTGCACGCCGTCATGCAACAGGTCTCTCTCGATGATCCTGGCCGCGGTCTGGCGACCCTGGTCGACGTCGCGGCCGAGGCCGAAGGCGTGCTCGACCGCCGCCGCGACATCGAGGTGATGGTGCAGTCGCTGCTGAAGGGCACGCTGTTCGCCCAGATGCGGGCGTCGCCGCGCTGCCGTCGCGAGATGTACGTCGGCGCCCAGTTCGGCGAGCTGACCTTGTGGGGTTATGTCGACGCCGTTTTCGTCAATGCCGAGGGCCTGTTGACCCTGGTCGACTTCAAGACCGACACGCTGGTCACCTCGCCGACCGAGCTGGCCCGGCGGTACCAGCCGCAGATGTCGGGCTACGTCGCTGCGCTGCAGCGAGCAACCGGCATGCGCGTCAGCGAAGCCTGGCTGGCGGTTGCTCAGCCCGACGGCGCAGCCGCTGTCGAGATCGCCGTCGAGGTGATCGAGGTCGACCAGCTGCTCGCCGAGTTGCAAGCGGTCCGGGGGCCCTCCGCTCAGGCCTCAGGGCTCAGGTAGAGCGCCAGCTCACGTAGTTGGCCAGGTCGATCAGCGCGCCGCGGCTGGGTGCGGTGATCGGTGCGTTCTCGATCGCGGCAATCGCCTGGTTGGTGAGCGCGGCGATCTGTGCTTCCAACGCCGCCAGGGCGCCTGTCTCGACGATCACCTGTTGCATGTTGACGATGTCATCGTCGGCGAGGTCTGGTGCGCCGACACCGTCGAGCACGGCCCGCTGTGCCGGCGTGGCCGCGGCAACGGCGCGGGCCAGCAGCGGCGTCGGTTTGCCCTCGCGCAGATCTCCGCCGACCGGCTTTCCAGTCACCGCCTCGTCGCCGAACGCGCCCATCACATCGTCGCGCATCTGGAACGCGTCGCCGAGCGGCAACCCGTACGCGCTCAGAGCAGGCAGCAACTCGGCGGCACGTTCGGGCGCGGCCAGCACCGCGCCGAGGTGAAGCGGACGTTCGATGGTGTACTTGCCGCTCTTGTAGCGACAGATCCGTTCGGCCTTGTCGAGTCGGCGATCACGGCGCACACTGCCGACGATGTCGAGCAATTGACCGACGTTCAGCTCGGTGCGCAGCTCGTTCCAGATCACCCAGGCGTCGCGAGGAGCGTCGAGCAAGAGCTGATCAGCCATCACGAAGGCCAGGTCGCCGACGAGAATGGCGACACCCTCACCGAATCGGCGCGACTCGCCGGCCCATCCGGCATCGGCGTGCGCGCCGGCGAACACCGTGTGCGTCGTCGGCGTGCCGCGTCTGCTGACGGCGTCGTCCATGACATCGTCGTGGAACAGGGCGAATGCGTGCATCAGTTCGAGAGCGGCGCCGGCATCGACGACCCGCTGATCGTCGGGCAGTCCTCCGGCGCCGACGAAACCCCAGTGACAGAACGACGGTCGCAGCCGTTTCCCTCCACCGAGCACGAGTCGGGCGATGTGCTCCATCGGTGAACGGAGATCCTGGTCGAACGCTGCCCAGCGGGCAGTTTCGGCGTCGAGCAGCCGGCGCAACCTGTCTTCGACGGCGGCCGCGATGACCGCGAGCAACGGAGGCGGAGCTGCTGCAGGCACCCCCGCAGGCTAGGCGTGAAGCCGGCCCGCTGTGCCGTCGACAACCCGTTGAACGGCCGCGAACTGGGTTGCGGCCTTCGGTGCTTCTTTCAACCACTGCGCCGCGGTGTGCTCGGCGATGGCGTCGCTGACACGGATCAGCGGCTGACCGGTCGACTGCGCCAGCACCTGCACCTGGCAGGCACGCTCGAAGAAGTACAGCTTCTGCCACGCGTCGGGTACATCGTCGCCGATCACCATCACGCCGTGGTTCTCGAGCATGACCACCGTGATCTCGTCGCCGATGACCTCGCCGAAGCGGCAGCCCTCGTCGGCGGCGTCGACCAGGCCGCCGTAGGCCAAGTGGGCGACGCGACGGTGGAACAGCATCGCGTTCTGGCTGAGCTTGCTGTCGAATCCGCCGACCGTCAACGACAACGCGGTTGCGTACGGCATGTGCGTGTGGAACACGGCCCTCGCCGACGGCCTGGCCTGGTGGCAACCGCGGTGGATCATGAACGCCGACGTCTCCCATTCGCCTTCGCCATCGACGACGTGGCCATCGAAGTCGATCGTCAAGATGTCGTCGGCCGTGATCTCGGACCAGTGCGGGCCGTAGCGATTGAGCAGGAACAGGTCGTCATGGCCGGGAACGGCGAGCGAGAAGTGGTTGTCGATCCCCTCGTTGAAACCGTGGAACGCTGCGGCGCGGAACGCCGCGGCGAGCTCGTGCTTGGCAGCTACCACAACGTCTGTGGAAATCGAAGATGTTGCCGACATGACCGAAAAAGTATCAGGTCGAGTCGTCGCCCGGGTCGGCGAGGTCGGCGACCACCTGTTCGATGTGAAGCCTGGCATTGCCGATGCGATCGCGGCAGAAACCGATCAATTCGGCGGCTCGCTTGACCTTGGTGGCCAGCACGTCGACGTCGACATCGGCGCGTTCGAGCTCGCTGAGGATGATCTCCAGCTCGGCGAGCGCTGCGGCGTAACCGGTGGCGACTGGTTCGGTCATGTGCTGGTCTCCTCGACGCGGCTGCGGGCGCTGCCGGTGGCGAATGTGGTTGTGATCGTGGCACCGGGGACGAGATCGACGGCACTACGCACGATCGTGCCATCGCTGTCGCGAGTGATGCTCCACCCGCGGGCCATGGTGTGGGCCGGGTCGAGCAAGCGAACCCGCGCCGCGACGGCGTCGATGTGACGGATCTCGGCGTCGAGTCGCCCCGGCACCCGGCACAGCGACACCTGCGCAGTGGCCAGACGGTCGGCGCAGCGCTCGAGAGCCCGGTCGGTGACTGCTGCCAGGCGATGGCGACGATGCCCGAGCCGGTCGTCGCTACGCTCGACCGCCGACACGGTCGCCCGGCGAACACCATGAGCCAGACCGACCAACGAGTTGCCGGCCTCGCGCAAGGCACGCGCCGTGTGACCATCGATTGCCGCCCACACACGCTCGACCTCGGACTGAAAGGCGTTGACGAGCTCGACCAGTGCGGTCGCGCACGCCGTCGGGGTCTTCAGCGAGCTATGGGCGACCTCGTCGGCGATGCTGCGATCGATCTCGTGACCGAGTCCGGTGAACACGGGCAGCGGTGAGGTGGCGATGGCGGTGGCGATCGCAACGTTGTCGAAGGTGGCCAGATCGGATTTCGAGCCACCACCACGGATCAACACGACGACATCGAGGTCGTCGTGACGTGTCAGCGTGCGCAGCGCAGCGGAGACCATGTCGACCGCCCACTCGCCTTGCACGCGCACATCGACCACCCGCAGGCGAAAGGCCAGGCCGCTGCGGTCGAGCTCGTGCGTGAAGTCTGCCCACGCCGCGCTTGCGGTGCTGGTGACCACGCCGACACGGAGCGGAGCGGCCGGCACCGTGGTGCGCCGATTGGCGTCGAACAGGCCGCTGGCGACCAGCCGCCTGACGACATCGTCGCGCTCCAGCGCCATCTCCCCGAGCGTGAAACGAGGGTCGAGCCCACTCATCTTCAGACCGAGCTGCCCCGACGGGGCGAAGAAGTCGAGATGACCGAAGATGCGGACCTTCAGTCCATCGCCGAGCCGGAGCCGATGCTTGGTCAGGATCGGGCGTAGTCGCATGCGGGCATTGGCGAAGAACTGGACGTTGACCGCCGCCTTGCCGTCGTCGGTCTCCTCGACGAGACGGAAGTAGGCGTGCGGTCCGCGCTCGCTCCAGCCCTGGATCTCACCGCGGACCCACACCCCATCGGTGAACCGCCTGCGCAGCGCGGAGTTGATCGCCTCCGACAGCTCTCCGACCGAATAGGTGGGAACACCACCGTCGTCGAGGTCGAAGTCGAACGCCACCTGGCTCATCGGCGAGAGTCTGGCGCGTCAGGCGCCGAGTTCGCGCACGTTGTCGAGCTCGCCGTCGAGCTGACCTGTGTCGTCGACGCCGAACAACTGACCATCGATCGGCAGGCGTTGTTTGCGACGAAGGTCTTCGATGGCGTTGAGCGGCCGTTCCAAAGCCCGCCGGCGGGTGGTGGCCAACTCGTCGAACGCCCGGTTCAGCCGCGTCGAACTGACGCTTGACCTTGTCGACCGAGTCGGTGTACTTGGACCACTGCTGCCCGAACTTGCCGAGCAGTTGAAGGATCTCTTGACTGGTCTCTTCGATGACGAAGTTGTCGAACGCCTGGCGGATGACCCCGAGAAAGGCGAACAGGGTTAGTGGCGAGCAGATGACCACACTCGACGCCATGGCCTCTTCGATCAACCCGGAATCGCTCTCGTGGATGAAGGCGCTGACCGTTTCGTTGGGCACGAACAACAAGACGTTGTCGACGGTCGAGCGGTCGTCGGTCGAGGCGTATTCGCGCCGAGCGAGCTCGCGCACGCGGGCACGAACATCGCGTACGAATGTGGCCCGGTGCGCCGATCGTTCGGCCTCGGTGCCGGCATCGAGATACTTGAGGTAGGCGGCCATCGGGAACTTGACGTCCATGAACAGCACATGACCCTTCGGCAGGAGGAACGTGAAGTCGGGGATGCCGCTGCCTTCGCCGACGACCGCGGTGCGCTTGCGATAGTTGACACCCTCGTGGAAGCCGGCGAGGCGCAGCACATCTTCGGCCATGCGCTCGCCCCATTGGCCACGAGCGTTGGAACTGGCCAATGCCTCGCGGCAGGCTGTTGGTGGTTGTCGACAACATCTGGGTGATCTCGCTGTGGACCTGCAACGAGCGGTCGACCTGGCCGAACCGCTCGGACGTTGCCTGCCCGAGTTGCTGCACCAGCTGCGCAAGCCGGTCGATGTCGGTGCGCACACCGGTCTGCACCTCGCCGAGGCGCTGATCGATCAACTGCTGCCGGCCGGCCAATGCTGCGTCGCTGGCCTGGGTGTGGGCGCCGAGTTGCTGGCGGCTCATGGTGATGGCCTGCTCGACCGCCAGCATCGCGGCCTGGCTGATGACATCGGCCGAGACCTGCGGCGCGGCAACGGGCGCCACCGCAACCGGGTTGCGGCGAGCCACCAGCCAGGTCAGCGCGGCGACGGCGGTCGCGAGGCAGACACCGAGGCAGACAACGAGCAAGATCTCCATGGTCACCATCATGACGAACGGGTGTGACAGGGTTCGCGGATGGGCGGGATGAAGTTGTGATTACCCTGGTAAGAGGTTGTTTTCCGCCGGCACGCACCTGGGCGGCGTACAAGCCGTCGAGGTCCATCAGGTCGTCGTGTGTGCCTTCTTCGACGATCCGGCCGGCGTCGAGCACCACGATGCGGTCGGCGTCACGGATCGTCGACAGGCGATGGGCGATGACCAGCGCGGTGCGGCCCCGCAGCGCCTCTTCGAACGCAGCCTGCACGTATGCCTCGTTCTCGTTGTCGAGGTGGCTGGTGGCCTCGTCGAGGATGATGACCACGGGATTCTTGAGAAGCAGGCGGGCAATCGCCAGACGTTGCTTCTCGCCACCACTCAATCGATACCCTCGCTCGCCGACCATCGTGTCGTAGCCATCGGGGAGTGACACAACCGTGTCGTAGATCCGAGCTCCGCGGCACGCAGCGTCGAGCTCGGCAACGGTCGCGTCGGGCTTGGCGTAGCGGAGGTTGTCACCGATCGATTCGTGGAACAGATGGGGATCCTGGGTGACGACACCGATCGCAGAACGCAGGGAGTCTTGGGTGAGATCGCGCACATCATGGCCATCGAACATCACCTTGCCGCTGCTCACGTCGTACAACCGTGGGATCAACCCAGCCAGCGTGGTCTTACCGGCTCCGGACGAGCCGACGAGGGCAACCGTCTCTCCGGGGTGCAGCGCCAGGCTGAGCCCGACGAGCACGTCTCGGTCGGGATCCTGGCCCCCGACGGCACTGGGCGCCTCGAGCGAGGCCACCGTCACCTCGGCGGCCGTTGGATAGCGGAAGGTGACGTTGTCGAGCTCGACCATCCCCTTGGGCTCGATCAGGTCGACGGCGCCGGGCCGATCGGTGATGCTCTCCGGGGCATCGAGCACCTCGAAGACCCGCTCGAAGCTGACCATCGCCGTCATCAGGTCGACGCGTGCGTTGGTCAGCCCGGTCAGCGGTTGGTACACCCTCGTGACCAGCGCGGCGAGAGCGACAAGTGTTCCCGTCTGGATGTCGCCGCTGACCACGAGATGTGCACCGAGGCCGTAGATCGCAGCCGCACCCAGAGCGCCGACGAGCCCGAGGGCGACGAAGAACACCCGCCCGTACATCGCCGACTTGATGCCGATGTCGCGGACCTTGGCGGCCCTCGTGGTGAAGAGCGTGGTCTCGTCGTTCGATCTGCCGAACAACTTCACCAGCTGGGCACCGGCAACGTTGAACCGCTCGGCCATCTGCGAGTTCATCTCGGCGTTGGTGTTCATCTGCTGGCGGGCCAGGGCCTGGAAGCGCTTGCCGACGCGCTTCGCGGGAATGATGAACAACGGCAGCACCACGAGCGCCAACAGGCTGAGCCGCCACTCGAGCGCGAACATCGCGATCAGCGTGGTGATCAGCACGACGACGTTGCTGACGACGCTGCCGAGCGTGCTGGTGACGGCGTTCTGGGCGCCGATGACGTCGTTGTTGAGCCGGCTGGTCAGCGCGCCGGTCTGGGTGCGGGTGAAGAAGGCGACGGGCAGCCGCTGCACTTTGGCGAACAGGGCGGCGCGCAGGTCGTAGATCAGGCCCTCACCGATCCGTGCCGAGCACCACCGCTGCACGATCGCCAGCCCGGCGTCGGCAATCGCCGCGGCGACGACCAGCGCGGCGAGCTTGTTGATCATCGACGAATCGCCCTGCGGGATGGCCTTGTCGAGGATGGCCCTGAACGCGAACGGGGGGATGAGCTCGATCAGCGCGCTGGCGAAGATGGTCACCAGGAAGATGACGATGATCGTTCGGTACGGCCGGGCGAAGCCCCACGCTCGCCGCACCGCGCTTCTCTGCAGGTGTGCACCTTTCACTGCGTCGGTGTCGCCCGGCAACATCATGTGAGGTCCCATTCGCATGTGGTCGAGGATAGGGGTGCCGCCGAGCGACGGGGCTCGGGCTGCCATACGCTGGCCCGCTGATGCGGCGACTGTTCTCGATGATCTGCTGTGCCGTGCTGCTGGCCGGTTGTGCCGCCGACCCGGGCGTGACCGCAACCGACGCCCAGCACAGCGATGTCTCCTTCGATCCGACCGCCGATCCGTTCGGATGGACGCAGATCGGTGATACCGGGAAGGTCGAGATCGGCACATTCACGGCACCGCTGGACTACTCCGATCCCTCGAAGGGCTCGGTTGACTTGAACATCGCCCGCCATCTGGCGATGAAACCTGACGAGCGGATCGGCAGCCTGCTGGTCAACCCCGGCGGCCCCGGATTCGGCGGCACCGATTTCGCAGTGTTCGCCGAGCTGAACTTCGGTCAAGCGCTGCTCGACCACTTCGACATCGTCGCCTGGGATCCGCGTGGCACCGGGTCGAGCAACCCGCCGATCGACTGCATCGACGACTACGACCACTTCTACGCCGCCGGCGACATCACACCCGACGACCAGGCCGAGCGCCAACAGCTGATCGATCTGTCCTCGGAGTTCACCAACGACTGCGTCGACAAGAACGCCGGGTACTACCAGTACGTCGGCACCAACAACTCGGCGCGCGACATGGACGCGATCCGGGCAGCACTCGGTGAAGAGACCATCAGCTATCTCGGGTTCAGCTACGGCAGCGAGCTCGGTGCAACGTGGGCGACCCTGTTCCCCGATACGGTTCGCGCCGCGGTGCTCGACGGTGCCGTCGATCCCGGCGCCGATTCGGTCGATCGGTTGGTGGAGCAGCTCAAAGGGTTCGAAGACAGCCTGACGACGTTTCTCGCCGGGTGTAGCGCCGACGCGGAGTGCGCATTCAACAATGGCGGTGACTCCGAGGGAGCTTTCGATCGCCTGATGGACTCGCTCGATTCGTCGCCGATACCCAGCGTGACCGGCCGTCCACCGGTGTCGGTCGAGGTCGCTCTCGCCGGGGTCGGCGAGGCGATGTATTCCGACCGCACCTGGCCGAAGCTGGCGAAGGCCCTGGCTGCAGCGCAGAACGGCGACGGCGCCGGGTTGCTCGAGCTGTACGACCAGTACTACGTGCGCGGGCGCGATGGCACCTATGCAAACTCGCTCGAGGCCTTCCAGGTGATCAGTTGCATGGATTCGCCGGATCGCCCGACGGTCGAGCAGGACGATGCCGACGTGGCCAAGTTCCAAGCGGTCGCCCCCCGATTCGCGAGGAGGAGCGTCGGCAACTACTCCTGCACGTTCTTCCCGGCCACCAGTGACCCGCGGACCGCCATCACCGGGAACGGCGCGGGCCCGATCGTGGTGGTGGGGACCACCGGCGACCCGGCGACCCCGCTCGCAGGGGCGCAGAAGATGGCCGACGCCCTCGAAGACGGGCACCTGGTGGTCGTCGTCGGCAACCAGCACACCGGCTATGGCGTCAACGAATGCTCGTCGGCGGCGGTCGACGACTACCTGATCGACCCGGTCGGTCACGTCCCCGCGCCCGGCCTTCGATGTGGGTAGCAACGACAGCGAGCCTGTGCGGTCGCTCAGCCCTCGCGAATCGTCAGTGACGAAACTCGCCGGGCCGTTTTACCGATCCTGGGTTGCTGTGGCGGAAGGAGTGGGATTCGAACCCACGGAGACCCATAAGACCTCAACGGTGTTCGAGACCGTCCCATTCGTCCACTCTGGCATCCTTCCGGCTGGCAGGCTAGCGGCTTCGACGGGTCTCGCCATCCGGCAATGTTTCCTCAAGACGCCCGCCCAGGGTGCCGATGGAACCTTCGTGGCGGACACCAATCTCTTTCCTGACGAGGCCGGCTTCACCCCTCGACCTGCGTGGCAGGTGATCGAAGCGGCGCGCCGTCAGTACCTGACCGGCGAGCTGGCATTGCCGACCAATCCGGCGACCAGGATCTTCCTGCGCGACGGGCTGGTGTACTTCGCCGAGCGGAGCTCCGACGGCACATTGCCGGTGCGTTTGATGATGGAAGGCGTCATCACCCGGGCGCAAATGCAACGAGCCACCGTGATCGTCAACGGTGTCGAGCATGTCGGGCGGATGTTCGACGCCGATCCTTCGATCGATCGGGCTTCGGTCGAACTGTGTGCCGAACTGTTCACCGACGATGTGATGATCAGTGTGGCCAACACCGTGGTCAACAGCTATGAGCTGTACCTGTACCGGCGACACAGCAGCGGCATCGATCGGTGGTACCCGCACAACGTGCCGCTCCCGACCAGATCGAGCGAGCCACAGACGACTGAGCCGGCGCCAGCCCCAGCTCCCAAGGCGCAGGTCGCCGACACCGCGTCGGCCCACAAGGCACCGGCCAAGCCCAAGCACCACCAACCGGAGCCTCACACGGCACCTGGACCCGAGCGAGCGCCCGAGCGAGCGCCCGAACGAGCCCCGGCACCGGCGCCCGAGTCGCAGACCCAACAGCGCAACAGCCTCACCGCGCCGCCGATCACCCAGGCCGTGCCGGTGACCAGGCCCGTGGCGACACCGTCGCCGCCGCCGCCACCGATCACCCAGGCCGTGCCGGTCACGCCGGCTGTCACGTCGCAGGTGCCGGTCACGACCATGCCGGCCCCGACGACCCAGATCCCCGTGACCCAGTCGGCGACTGCGTCGAACGAGGTCGACCACACGGCGATCGCCGATGAGGTCGCCGAGGCGATCAAGCGGGCCTTCGCCGGCATGGGCGCCGGCCTGTAGCGCAGCGGTCACAGGGCCTGCCGGCCGCGACGGTCGGCGAAGAACGCCCGCAGCAACGCGCCCGCCTCGTCGGCGCACACCCCTCCTGCAACCGGCGGCCGGTGGTTGAGCCGGGGATCGCTACACACCTGGTACAAGCTGGCGATTGCGCCGGCCTTGGGATCGGTGGCGGCAAACACCACTCGACCGATCCGAGCATTGACCAGCGCACCGGCGCACATCACACACGGTTCGAGGGTGACGTACAACGTGCAGTCGTGCAGCCTCCAGTGCCCAACCCGGCGCGCCGCGTCGCGGATGGCAAGGACCTCGGCGTGCGCGGTCGGGTCGCCGGTCAACTCGCGCTCGTTGTGCCTGGCGGCGATCAACTCGCCGTCGCGAACCACGACAGCGCCGATCGGCACGTCTCCGTGTTTGGTGGCCTCGGCAGCCTGGGCGAGCGCCAGTTGCATCGCGTCGTGGTCGGTGAGCGGTGCCGTCACAGCGGAGGGGGTGGGATTCGAACCCACGGAGGGTTGCCCCTCACACGCTTTCCAAGCGTGCCGATTCGGCCGCTCTCGCACCCCTCCCGGGGAAGCGCAAGGGTAGCGGTGACCGCTAGGCTTGCACCACCAAGCTGGTGTCGCAATCCAGGGCACCCGCCGGGTGAGGTGACGGTCGGGCCCTGTGCGACGGGCGTCCGGGAATCAGGTCAGGACCGGGAGGTAGCAGCCTTCAACGGTAACGCTTGTGTGCCGCAGGCAGCCTGGCCGTCACCTCAGTCGGCGGGTGCCGCTCACCGAGCAGTACGCCGTTCGGCCAGCCTGTGCGCGCGCTCGACCAGATGCGGTGCCCCGATGCGGTCGGCGACCGCGGCGAAATCGCCGGTCGGGCCGGTCCAACGCCAGTCGTCGACCACCCCGACCGGAACATCGGTCTCGATCGTTGCGATCCGCCGGAACAGCAACGCCAGTTCGAGATTGTCGCGGAGCGTGACGGCGAGCTTGTCTGCTCCGCGTAGGGTGGGCAGGCCCCAATCACCCGATGACCTCGGAATCTCGGTGATCGAGCCGAACTTGGCCAGCACGGTGGCGGCACTCTTGGCACCCCAGCCGGCGAGTCCCGGGAAGCCGTCGGCGGTGTCGCCCACCAGCGCCAGATAGTCGGCGATCGACGCCGGTCCGACGCCGAACTTCTGGGTCACGCCGTCCTCGTCGATGATCTCACCCTTGCGTCGGTCGTACTGCACGACACGGGTGCCGCGAACACATTGTCCGAGGTCTTTGTCGGGCGTCACGATCATCACCTGGGTGACACGAGAATCGGCGTCGGCGACGGCTGCGGCAGCACCCAAGGCATCATCGGCCTCGTACTCGACCATCGCCCAGGTGGTGAACCCGGCACTGATGAGGGCCTCTTCCATGACGGGAATCTGGTCGAGCAGCACCGGATCCATGCCTGCGCTGGTCTTGTAACCGGCCCACATGTCGTTGCGAAAGCTCTCGATCACATGATCGCTGGCAACACCGAGGTGGGTGGCGCCATCGCTGACGAGTTGCAGGGTCGAGGCCACCACCCCGACCGTCGCGTCGTACGGTCCGGCGTCGGCGTGACGCGCCGCTTGGCCGAAATGCTGGCGGAACAATTCGTATGTTCCGTCGATCAGATGCACGCGCACAGTGCCACCGTAGTCGGCAAAGATCTCTCAAGATTGGGGCAAGTTCGGCCGATGCATTGTCCGTGGCGAACGAACTACCGAACACACCGGCGTGGGTGCCGGCGGCGCCGGCCGAACCACCGCCGCCGAAACCTGCCGCGGCGGCTCCGTCGTCGACAGAGATCCTGGCAGCGACCATCGCAGGTGCAGTCGAGCGTCAGCTCACGCAGTACGTGTCGACGATGTCGCAGCAGGTCGAGGCGACCCGCCAATCGGCCGAAGAAGCGCGTGTCGAGATGCGTGCGGAGTTCGCCGAGCAGTTGGAGGCACTGACGGCTCGCGTCGACGCCAACCAGCAGGCCAACGACCGCTACCAGGCCGCGCTTCAGGCGGCCTTGGAAGAACGCCTCGCTGAGTTCGCCAACCATCAGCATCAGACGCTGACGACGATCAACAACAAGCTGGCCGGCTTGCCCTCACTGGTGCAGGCCGAGTTGCCCGCCCAGTTCGCCGTGGTCAGCCAGGGTCTGCGCGAGTACCTCGAACACAAGACCTCCGCAGTCGAAACACAGATCGACGAACTGCACAAGTCCAGCCGCCGGTTCGACGAACAGGCAGCCTCGATCGTGAGCCACATCAACGAGACCGTTGCCGCCCTCTCCCAGCGGATGGATGAGGGCGATCACACAGTGATGCGATCGGTCGAACATCGCGTCGGAGAAGTGGCCGGAATGGTCGACCAATCCGCGGCCGACGTGGCCCGCCAACTTGCCGAGCACGGCCAGATCCTGTCGCAGCGGGTCGACTCCATCGACATGAAGATGGTCGATCGGGCGATGGCGATGGAAGAACGGATCAACGAGACCAATGGCGTGAAGGTCGCCAACCTCGAGGCCACGATCGGCCGGGTCGGAGCGGGATTCGACGACGCGATGGGCGCGTTGTCGAAGCGAATCGTCGATCTCGAGGCTCAGCTGCTCGAGGCCGGCGATCGCATGGACGCACTCGCCGCCGACGTCGCCAAGGTCGACGAAGAGGCGATCAACGCGGTGAAGGAGCAACTCTCCAGCGCCGTTGGCGAGGCGATGCTCGTGCGGATCGAAGTCGACCGGTTCATCGCCTCCCAAGAAGAGAAATTCGATTCCGCCGCGCTGCGGATGTCGGAGATCGAAGCCCAGCTGGCAGACACGATGGACGTCAGCGAGGCGGTCCAGCTCGAGCGGCTCGAGGAGATCGAGCGCGCCCTGATCGAGCTCGACCCAAATCAATTCGTCCGCAAGGTCGACGCCGCTGCCGGAGGCGGGTTCCCGTCACCGAGCACGAACCCAACTCTGCCGGCGGGCAGCGAAAGCACATCATCGGAGCCCAGCTTCTCGTCGTACTGACGCAGAGCTGGTAACACCGCCACTGGCGGGAGACGGGCATCATGGCATTGTTCCAGAAGACGACGAAGGATTCACCTGACGCACCAGTGTCGCTGCCGCGCCCACAGGCGCCGGTGGTGGTGCAGGGCGAGGCTGCCGCGGAGTGCATGCGTGTCGGTCAGATACTGGTCGAGACCGAGCAACTCAGCGCCGAGAACCTGGCGAGCGCATTGTCGGCCGCCAACGGCGATCTGTTGCAGTTCGCCGACAGCATGATCGGCCGCTTCGGTGTCGGTCGCGCCGAACTGGCGAAGGCGATCGCCGAGGTCACCGAGGTGGCTGCCCTTGATTCGAGGGTGATCGAGCTGCCGGCCAACGCCAAGGAGTTCCTCGACGAGAAGATCGTCCGCGCCCACTGCGTGATCGGCATTGCCGAAGAGGACGGAGCGATCGTCGTCATCGCCGCCGACCCGAGCCCGGCTCGCCGGCGCGCCGTCGAGGCTGCAGCCGGTCGACCTGTTCGCTGGACCGTTGCCGACCCGGCGACCATCCGCACGTTCATCGACCGCACGTACCGAGCCGATGACGAGATCGAGCGTTTGGTCAAGGTGTTCGAAGTCGGCGACGACCAGAGCAAGGCCGCCGCTGTCGCCGCCGAGGTGAGCCTCGATGACCAGGCACCGATCATCCAGCTGGTCAGCCGCATCGTCAGCCAGGCGATGCGCGATCGCACGTCCGACATCCACATCGAACCGCTCGACGAGAGGATGCGCATCCGGTTCCGCATCGACGGCCATCTGGTCGAGGCGTTCAGCCTTCCACTCAGCGCCCACCCGGCCTTGACCAGCCGTCTCAAGATCATGAGCGGCATGAACATCGTCGAGAAGCGCAAACCGCAAGACGGCCAGTTCTCGACCGTGATCGATGGCAAGGACGTCGACGTCCGCGTCGCCAGTGTGGCAACGGTGTTCGGCGAGAAGATCGTCATGCGTATTCTCGACAAGAGCCGGTCGATGATCGGGCTGTCAGAGTTGGGCTTCCCGCGCGAGACATACCTTCACTACTCGAAGATGATCCACTCGCCGTTCGGCATGGTCATCTGCGCCGGCCCGACCGGCGCCGGTAAGACCACCACGCTGTACGCATCGCTGCTCGAGGTCAACAACGACGGCACCAACGTCACCACGGTCGAGGATCCGGTCGAATACGTGTTCCCGGGCATCAACCAGATCCAGACCAACGAACAGGCCGGCTTGACCTTCGCCACGGGCCTGAAGGCAATTCTTCGTCAAGACCCTGACGTAATCCTTGTGGGCGAGATCAGAGATGCCGATACAGCACGTATCGCCGTCCAGTCTGCTCTCACCGGTCACTTCGTGCTGTCGTCGCTCCACGGCACCGACAGCGTTGCCGCGCTGCACCGCTTCTTGGACATGGGCATCGAGGCCTTCCTGATCGCGTCAGCCGTCGTCGGTGTGATCGGTCAACGTCTGCTGCGTCGAATCTGCGATTCGTGCAAGGAGCCGTACACCCCTGGCGCCGACGAGCTGGCCGCGTTCCGTCAGCACAGCGGTGGCAGCGACAAGTCGCAGTTCTTCCACGGCACCGGCTGCAACTTCTGCGCCGGCACCGGCTACCGCGACCGCATCGGCGTGTACGAGTTGCTGCGCATAACCCCCGAGCTCCGCCGACTCATCGTCGGCTGGGCGACCACCGAGGAGCTCCGCCGGCTCGCCGTCGCCCAAGGCATGCGCACGATGCTTCGCGAAGGCATGGCGCTGGTCGAGAACGACATCACCACAGTCCCCGAAGTCATCAAGACCCTGTACGCCAACTAGGAGCCACGACAATGCCAAGGTTCGCATATGCCGCCATCGACGCCACTGGAACGTCCGTCGAAGGGGTGACCAAAGCCGACACCATCGGCGACGCTCGCGCCGCTCTGTTGGATCAGAATCTCTACCCGGTCAAGATCCAAGAGAAGCGCGGTGCGCTCGACTTCGAACTGACCAAGGAAAAGGTCAAGAAGAAGGAGTTGATGCACTTCACGCGTCAGCTCGCAGTCTTCGTAAAGGCCGGCATCCCCATCACCGAGGCGATGCAGATCATCGGCGACGAGACGGAAGACGTCGCCTTGCAACGCACGATCACGATGATGGTCGACGACCTGAGAAACGGTGGCACCCTGTCGGAGGTCGCCGGCAAGCACCCCGAGGCCTTTCCGAACTACTACATCGGAATCATGCAGTCCGCCGAGCTCACCGGCAACCTCGACGAGACACTCGAGAGCCTGGCCGGCTACCTCGAGCGTGAGCTGGAAACCCGCTCGAAGGTCGTGTCGGCGTTGTCGTACCCAGGCGTCGTGATGGGCATGGCCATGATCACCGTGGTGATCCTGGCCGGCTACGTGCTGCCGCAGTTCAAGCCGTTGTTCGCGGAGCTGAACGCTGATCTACCGCTGACGACGCGCAGTCTGCTGTTCGTGGCGACGCTGTTCAGCACGCTGTGGTACATCCCGTTCACCGTCTTCTCGGCCTTCATGGGATCGTTGTACTGGTTGTTCAAGACCGACAGCGGACGACCGGTCAAAGACAGACTGGTCCTCCGAATTCCGATCATCAAAGGCATCATCGAGTACTCGATCCTCGAACGGTTCTGCCGCATTCTGGCCGCCATGGTCAAAGCAGGGGTTCCGTTGCCGGAGGGCATGAAGACGACGACCGAATCGACCACCAACACGGTGTTCCGGGAGCGGCTTGAGCTGGCCCAGATCGAGATGGTCGAAGGCGGCGGGTTCTCCAAGCCGCTAGCCGCAACCGAGTTGTTCCCCGGCGCGGCGAAGCAGATGTTCAAGGTCGGTGAAGAGACCGGCACCCTCGACAAGCAGTTGGAGGTCGCCAGTCTGTACTTCGATCGTGAGCTGGAGAGCCGGATCAAGAAGTTCACGACGATGTTCGAGCCGCTGATGATCATCTTCGTCGGGCTCATCGTCGGCTTCGTCGCCGTCGCCCTGGTTCAGGCCATGTACGGCGTCCTCGACGGCGCCAAGGGCGCGTGAGCCAACACACCTTCGGCGTGCCGTCTCACCCTCGAGAAGACTGTCCGTCACCGAACGTCGCGAAGTCAGCGGCGCATGAAGAGGTCAATGCAGCGCTGACCGATGAAGATGGCAACGATCGTACCGAGGGCCAGGAACGGCCCGAAGGGCACCGCTGTCTTTCGTCCGGCTTTGCCGGTGGCCATCATCGCCACGCCGACGATCGCTCCGAAGAAGAACCCCAGGAACAGTCCGACGGCAACGAAGCCGGGATTGAGCCAACCCAGGTAGGCGCCGAGCAACGGTGAGAGCCTGACATCTCCGTCGCCCATGCCACCCCGACTTGCGAGGTACACGATCGCCATGAACGCAAGAGCGATACCGCCGCCCAGGAGCATCGTCCATATTCGGCGCGGCTCGTGTATCACCAGCGCAGCGACACAGAGCAGCGGGATTCCCAGTGCTGCCGTGACGTAGATGATCTGCCTCGGCAGACGTTTGGTCCGCAGGTCGATCCAACTGAGCCCGATGAGCCCGGCGCCGAGCACGCAGTAGGCCGGCAGCGCCCAGGTGGGCCCGAACTTCCACGCGAACAATCCGAACAGCAGGCCGGTAAGCAGCTCAAGGATCAGCGGTTCCGTGCCGATATTTGTACGACAGCGGCGACATTTGCCTCGCAACGCGAGCCAACTGAACACCGGAACAAGATCACGGAAGCCCAGGCGCAGGCCGCAGTTTCCACATGCCGAGCCAGGGGAGACGATCGATGCGCCACGCGGCACCCGGTCGACAACCACGGTGAGGAACGAACCAATGATCAGGCCGTACGCGGCAGCAATAGCAATCGTCATAGATCAAGAGTCATCAGAAGTTGAGCCACTCCTCGGGGCGGCGGGCAAAGGGAGGCTAGTCCGATGTTCAATCCAGACCCGATGTTGGTCACGTTGCTGCAAGCATCAGTCGCAGCGGGAGCCAGCGACTTGCACTTGTCGGTGGGTCGCCCGCCGACGGCACGCCGCGACGGAACTCTCGTGGCGTTCGAGGGCGTCAGCATCCTGACACCCACCGAGACCGAGCGAATCGTGTTCTCCCTGCTACAGGATTTTCAGCGCAAGGAGCTCGACGAGGTGCAGCAGGTCGACTTCTCGTTCGGCCTCGAGGGCCTCGGCCGGTTCCGCGCCAACGCCTACAAACAGCGCAACACATACGCACTAGCTCTTCGCGTCGTGCCGTTCCGGGTTCGGTCGCTGGAAGAGCTCGGCGCACCCGCAGCGTGCACAGACATTTTGAACAAGCCGTACGGCTTGGTCCTCGTGGTGGGTCCAACGGGCTCCGGCAAGAGCACGACCCTGGCGGCGATGATCGACCGCATCAACGCGACGCGCCCGGTGCACATCCTGACGATCGAGGATCCCGTCGAGTACCTGCACAGTCACAAGATGGCGATGGTCAACCAGCGCGAAGTCGGCACCGACGTGATGAGCTTCACCGATGGCCTGCGCAGCGCCCTGCGTGAAGACCCCGACGTCATCCTCCTCGGTGAAATGCGCGACCTCGACTCGATCGCCATCACCCTGACCTTGGCCGAGACCGGTCACCTCGTGTTCGGCACGTTGCACACCAACGACGCGTCACAGGCCCTCGACCGCATCGTCGACGTGTTCCCACCCGAACGTCGCGACCAGATCCAGATCATGCTCGCCGGTTCGCTGCAAGGCGTCATCAGCCAGCGCCTGCTGCCTGCCGAAGGCGGCGGTCGTGTGGCTGCCTACGAGGTGCTGATGGCCAACGACGCCGTACGCAACCTCGTCCGCGAGGGCAAGTCGCGCCAACTGCGCAACACGATGATCTCCGGCCAGCAAGAGGGCATGCAGACCATCGAGATGGACCTTGCCCGTCTGGTGGCCAGCGGCATCATCAGCTTCGAGACTGCCGCCAGCGCCAGCGCGTTCCCGAAGGAGATCATGGCCCAGGCGGCCACGCAACGCTCGCAGATGATGGCCCAGGCGACCGTGGCCGCGGGCCAGGCCGCGACCAGCGGCTCCGGGCAGCTCATCGGCGTGTGACGGCCGAACCATGGTCGTCTCCAAGCTCCCGTACAAGACCCTGGGCGGCATCGTGCCGTGCCCGGGTGGCTGGCTGATCGTGCCGGCGCGGCTCGCCGGCGTCACGGTGAACGCCGAGGAACCAGAGGTCGCGCGCACGTTGCTCGACGTGCTGGAGTACAAGCCGAAATTCGATGCCGCAGCCATTTACGCGCCCGTCGGATTCTTCGAGCAACCCGTCGGCCCATATCGCCCCTGCGATGACGAAGCCCGGGAGATGATCGGCTGGCCACGTGTCGTCGGGGTGAAGCCGATGCCATCGCGCGCCGTTCTGCGAGCCAAGTCGCGCGACGAGGCCCGGCTGATCGAGCCGTGGTTGACCAATGACGACTTCCGGCGGTTCAAGTGGTGGCGCGAAGCCGAGCGCGAGTTCCAGCCGTTCCACCAGCGGATGTTCTTTGCCGCTCACCCCGATCTCAGCTACACCAGCCTCAACGGCGACCTGCCCCTGACCACGTCTCCCTACCATCAAGACGGTGTGCTGGAGCGCATGAAGCTGTTGCGCGAGAAGCTGCCGGGCGTCGAGGACATCATCGTGCGCCTGCCACCCGCCGGCGCAGGACAAGTGCATCTGATGCAGGCCTGTGCGCTCGTATGGACCGCCCGTCGGGCCGCTGCGCGGGCGATGAGCCGGCTGCCGATGGACCCGACGTGGGACGACGCCGGAATGCGCATGGAGCTCGTGCGCTAGACCTGCCGCTGGCGGAGGCCCCTCGGGCCCGCCGCCCCCGGGAGCCTCGAGCTGAGACCGTACGTCGACGTCCCGCGATGCGGTGCGTTGGCCAGTCGTCGTGTTGCTCGGCGAGCACGGCTCCGACCAACCGCACGGTGCAGCGTTGTCGGGGAAGATCTGCACGACGTCGGTCTTCCGTCTTGATCTCTTTGTTCAATCACTCGAGCGGGTTGTTCGAGCAGATCTTTGTGGCCAGTGATCGGCCTAGAACCCGCTGAACCCGAGAACCTCACACCTTTGGCGGAGTCCATCACGTCTTTCACCTTGGGGAACGGGTGCCCTGAGACAACTTCGGATCCTCAACTCGATATCGCCGGCCCGCGTGGCCAGCAGCCTTGGACAGTGAACGTTGCGTTCGTTGGTGCTGTTCTCGGTGCGTTCGTATCGGTCGGCGCCGTTGGTTTCCGTGGCTTCGAACTCGATCAGCTCTTGTAGCACCAAACGCACAGCGTTGCGGAGGAAGGGAAGCGGCTGACCCCGAACCGCATGCGTCATGACAGCGAAGACCCCCCTCGACCGGCTTGCCTGCCGACCGGCGGCAAACCATCCCACGTGCACAGCACCTGGACGCTCATCGGGTCCCGCACTCCCTGATCTGCCCTGTACGGCTGGACGCTGGGAGCGACGCCGAACCCGAAGTGGTCAAGGACGTGGGTGATCTCGGAGCGGACGCGAAAGAGCCGGGCCCGAAGGCCCGGCTCCTTGAAGCTCTCGAGATGAGCAGCTGAATCAGCCGTGGAAGGTCTCGCAGTCGCTACCCACGACGCCGTCAACAGTGTACGAGGCTGCAGCGCCGACGCCGGCACCAACGGTGACCGTGAAGTTGGTCGGCGTGTCGTGCAGGAGACCGTTGGCCTCCAGGTTGGCCAGCGAGTCGTACGCTCCCGTGTTGGCATTGTTCGCCTCTTCGGCGACCTGGATGACCTTCATGTCGGCCTTGCAGGCGCTGTCCTTGCCCCGGCTGGTGATGCCGGTCACTGCGAACACCGTAACGGTGGCCAAGATGCCGAGGATCACGATGACGATCAGCAATTCAACGAGCGTGAAGCCCTTGTCCTGCTTGGTCTCTTCAATTTCGATGTGGTTTTCCATGATTAGCGTTCCTCCCGCTTTTTAGGGTGTCAATCCACGTTGTGAACGCTTTTGGATCTCTGTCCCCGCAAGCGCAAATCAATGATCGGATCGATCGGTCGATTCCTTGAGAGGAAAATTCGCAAGCGTTCCTCAAGGCTTTTCGGTTCAAGAGTCAAGGCCCGCGTACCGATACGTCTTATGTACGCCGCGTGCGTGCCTCATGGCGAAAAGGAATGGCGATGCGACGCAACGACAACAACTGGATGGAACTCGATGAGCTGCTCGAGCCGTTCCTTCCTGCAGAGAGCGCCGAGACAGGTACCGCTGTGGCGGTCGAGTTCCGCAACCGACTGGTCAAGCTCGAACAACAGGTCATGGCGCAGTACACGGCGATGGCGGCGTATGCGACGATCGCCAAGCAAGACGTCGAGGGCGTGCAGCGCGAGGCTCGTTCCGACCTCGATCGGTCGCAGGCCACAGTGATCGGCCTCACCGAGAAGCTCCGCAACGAGGTCAACACGCGACTCGACGGTCTCGAGCGGCGTTCGGGCGGAGGCGATCTGTCGGCCGACGGCTCGTCGCGGCTGGCCAAATTGGAGCACGAGTTGGCGTCGGCCACTGCCGCGCTGGAGCGATGCCTGCAAGACAACGAGGAACTCCGCTCTCAGGTCGCCACCTTGATCGAACACCGCATGCAGGAACAGGGCTGGCTGGTCAGCAGTGGCTCGACCGAGGCGCTGTCACTGCGCTGAGAGTTGACCGCGGTCTATTCCTGTACGAGTTCGATGAGCGTGCCGAAGCTGCCCTTGGGGTGCACGAAGGCAACGGTGGTACCGCGACTGCCGGGACGAGGTGCCGCATCGATCGGCGTCGCTCCTGCGGCGACCATCGCCGCCAACGCCTCGGCACAGTCCTTCACCCGATACCCGACGTGATGCAACCCCTCGCCGCGCTTCTCGATCGATCGAGCGATCGGTGAATCCGGCCTGGTGGCCGCAGTCAGCTGGATGTAGCTGTCGGCCACCTTCAACAGCGCCTCGTCGACGCCGTCACGCTCGACCAGTCTCGCGGTGGTACACCTCTGCCCCGAACGCCCGCTGGTAGTATTCGATTGCCGCCTCGAGGTCGCGAACGGCGATGGCGATGTGGTCGATCTCGGTGAGCAGCATGGCGCTAGTCAACCAGACCGCCGGAAGCGATGCAGCTTGTCGCCGAGGTGATCGCGAAGTTCGTGGTCGGTGACGCCGAGACCTTCGGTCGGCGCCAGACAGAGCACACCGATCTTTCCTTCGTGCAGGTTGTGGTGCACCTGGTACGCCGCCTCGCCCGTCCCTTCGAGCGGGAAGACTTGCGAGAGCACCGGATGGATCATGCCCTTGGAAATGAGCCGGTTGGCTTCCCACGCCTCTTTGTAGTTGGCGAAGTGGCTCCCGATGAGTCGCTTCAGCCGCATCCAGAAGTGGCGGTTGTCGAACTCGAGCATGAATCCGCTCGTTGCCGCGCACGACACGACAGTGCCGCCACGCTTGGCGACGTACATCGACGCCGCGAACGTCGACCGCCCGGGATGCTCGAACACGATGTCGGGGTCTTCGCCGACGAGCTCGCGGATGTCTTTGCCGAACCGGCGCCACTCGCTCTCGTCGTGAACGTGCTCGTCCTTCCAGAACCGGTAGTCGTTGGCCCGCCGGTCGATGACGGCATCGACCCCCATCGCCCGCAGGATCTCGGCCTTGTCGGGTGACGACACCACACACACCGGAATGCCGCCGCCGTTGAGCACGTACTGCGCGGCATAGGCGCCGATGCCACCGGTAGCACCCCAGATCAGCACGACATCGCCCTGCTTCATCGCCGCTCCGTTCCGCGACACCAGCATGCGATAGCTGGTGGAGTTGCACAGAGCGTTGACGGCGGCCTCTTCCCACGTGAGGTGGGCGGGCTTCGGCAGCAGTTGGTTGACCTTGACCACGGCGAGGTCGGCGAGCCCGCCGAAGTTGGTCTCGTACCCCCAGATCCGCTGATTGCTGGCCATCATCGAGTCGTCGTGGGCTCGTCTGGTCCTGATCGTCGACGTAATTGCAGTGCACCGTGACTCGATCGCCGACCTTCCAATTGCGCACAGCCGCGCCGACGCGCAGCACGACGCCCGCAGCATCGCTGCCGACCACCTGATACGGCTGGTCGTGGCGTCGTGCCCACTCGCTCTCGCGGGCCGAGCCGGGCCAGCGGCCCGAATGTGCTGACCGGCTCGAAGATGCTGCTCCACACGGTGTTGAAGTTGATGCTGCTGGCCATCACTGCGACATAGGCCTCGTCGGGCGCCAGCTGCGGTGTCGGCACCGGACCCACGTGCAGGCTGCGTCGCGGATCCTTGTCGACAGAGCCCACGCCGTCCCACATGTCCTGCTCTGTCTTCAGTACGTGTGCCGCTCGGTACTCTTCGGGGATCGGCAGCTCGGCGAGCTCGTCGCCCGTGGCTCCATGCTCGATGGCTTCGACGATGTGCTCCATGAACTGACGTTACCGACCGGTAGCTACGCCTGGCCAAACGCATCGCCGTCGTTACACCCGCCGCCCTGGCGAGTACCCTGACGGAGTGGCCACCGTACGCAGACAGCGGCTACTGGCGCGCCGCCCTGGTCGCTGCGGCGATGATCGGGCTCAGCGCTTGCACCCCGACCCGGCTTCGTCAGCGGTTGGGTTCCCTACTGGAACGCCTCAGAGGGTCGGGCCGGCTTCACCAACCCCGGCCACGTCGATGTTCAGCGACATCTCGCCCTTCTTCTTCAGCGCCCTCCCCGACGGAACGATCGGTCTCGTCGGTTCGGAGAACCAGCTCAAGCTGACGGTCGACGCGGCTCATGCACAGGGCCTCGCTGGTGCTGCCGTCGATCACCGATGGCAGCGGCCAGTGGATGATGGCCACGGTGATCCTGGCCAACACCACCAGCCGCACTCAGCACGTGCAGAACATCGTCAACCTCGTCGCTCGCGCAGTGGCTTCGACGGCATCGATCTCGACTACGAGGGCTTCGCCTTCGCCGACGGAGTCGCGTCGTGGCCGACGACGCAGCCGGTGTGGGTCGCTTTCGTCACCGAGTTGGCGGCGGCGCTGCACGCCAACGGTAAGCTGCTTTCAGTCACCATCCCGCCGACGTGGATGGATGTCAACGTCGTGCGTGGGTACCCGGTCTACGCCCCGCAGCAGATCGGCGCAGTTGCCGATCGGGTCAGGCTGATGGTCTACGACTGGAGCGTCGGTTCGCCGGGTCCCGATCTCGCCGATGTCGTGGCTCAACCTCGTGATCGCCTACAACGACCCGATCGTGCCCAACAACAAGTTGCAGCTCGGCATCCCGTCGTACGGTCGTGACTGGGGTCGACAGGTCAACGCCACCGAGGCCTGCCCCGACGGGGCCCTGAAGACCACCAGCATCGAGCTGCAGAACATGCCGAACCTGATCGCCGCCCACGGGGCGGCGCCCGTGCGCCACCTCTCCGGCGAGATGACGTTCACCTACGACGTCGTCGACACCGGGTACCGCACGACGCCGATTCCGGCGCCGCCGTACTTGCCGCCTCTGCACGTCGTCCCGACCGTGACGCAGTCCGCTGCCGGCACGTCCGGCGGTTTACAGCCGGCCCTCCGGTTGACGCCACCAACCACACAGCTGTCGTGCACCGTGCGTCATTTCGTCTACTTCCCCGACGCCACGACCATTCAGCAACACGCCCAGGCCGCGCTCGATGCCGGCTGGTCGGGCGTCATCCTCTGGGCGCTCGGCTACGAGACGGCCGACGTGTACAGCGCGCTGGCCAACACGACGCCGTGAACGTCGTCGCACTCAGCTAGACAACAACACAACACGAAACAAGCAAAAGGGGTAGAGCAATGGCAGGGTCGTACATCGTCGCCGGAGCACGCACACCGATCGGCAAGCTCAGCGGGGCACTGGCCTCGCTCAGCGCCGCCGATCTCGGTGGAGTTGCCATCAAGGCCGCCCTCGAGCGCGCCGGCGTATCGCCTGAAGAAGTCGAGCACGTGTTGATGGGTCAGGTGTTGATGGCAGGTCAGGGTCAGGTGCCGTCACGGCAGGCCGCCGTGAAGGCCGGAATCCCGATGAGCGTTCCGGCAGTCAACATCAACAAGGTCTGCCTGTCGGGCCTCAACACGATCTATCTCGCTGATCAGATGATCGCCGCGGGTGACGCCGACATCGTGATTGCCGGCGGCATGGAGAGCATGACAAACGCCCCGTACCTCGCCCCCGGCGCCCGCAGCGGGTTTCGCTACGGCAACAGCGAGCTCGCCGACGCCATCATCAAGGACGGTCTGTGGTGCGCCTTCGACGCCTGCCTGATGGGGCTCGGCACCGAGCGCTACGTCGCCGGCGGAATCACCCGCGAGCAACAGGACGACATCGCCATGAAGTCGAACGAGCGGGCCGCGAACGCGATCAAGGATGGCCGTCTGCGCCGACGAGATCGTTCCGGTCAGCATCGCCCAGAAACGTGGCGAGCCGATACTCGTCGAGACAGACGAAGGCGTGCGGCCGGGCACCACGATGGAATCGCTCGCCACGTTGAAGCCGGCATTCGACAAGGAGGGCACGATCACCGCGGCCAACGCGTCGCAGATCAGCGACGGCGGATGCGCGCTGGTGATGATGAGCGCCCGAGCGGTCGAAGCCCGCGGTCTGTCCCCGCTCGGGCAAGTGGTCGGCTACGGCATGGTTGCCGGGCCCGACAACCCGTCGCTGCTGCATCAGCCCAGCCGCGCCATCATCGCGCGCTCTGGCCCGTGCCGGCAAGACCGTCGCCGACGTCGACCTGTTCGAGATCAACGAAGCATTCGCCGCTGTCGGTATCGCATCGATGGCACGACCTCGGGATCACCGACGAGATCGTCAACGTCAACGGTGGCGCAATCGCCCTCGGACACCCGATCGGCATGAGCGGCAATCGTCTGGCGCTGACGATGCTGCACGAGCTGCGCCGCCGCGGCGGAGGCCTTGGTGCCGCCGCGCTGTGCGGTGGCGGAGGTCAAGGCGATGCGCTGGTCGTGCGCAGCTGCTCGTAGCGGTTCGTGGTGCCGCCCGACTGGTCCTAAGCTGTTTCGTAACGTTGTATGCCGTTCGTAACCTTTAGGGCTTAAGTTCGGCGAGAAGTAGTCGGCCAACACTATTCGTAGATATTGCTTGACATCGCGACCCAATTGCCGTAATGTAAACGTCACATACACGTCAGCGACACCGTCCCGTTGCCGACGTAAGTTCTGGGGTACCGCCTCTGGAGCTGGCCCGTCCGCCCGCTACCAGGTCCAGGAGTGGTACCCCAGCCCTTTTTCGCGCACGAATTCCCCGGACTCGACCGAAATCTCAGGCTGTCAGTTCGCGGCGACCTTCCAGCGCCCGGCCGAGTGTCAACTCGTCGGCGTACTCCAAGTCGCCGCCAACCGGCAGACCGCTGGCGATACGGGTGACACGGATGCCGAACGGGCGCAGCATTCGCGCCAGGTACATCGCGGTGACTTCGCCCTCGGTGTTGGGATTTGTGCACACGATCACCTCTTGCACGCCCTCAGGCTCGAGGCGGGCGAACAGCTCTTTCATCTTCAACTGCTCGGGACCGATGCCATCGAGCGGGCTCATCGCCCCGAGCAGCACGTGATAACGGCCACGGAACTCGCCGGTCTTCTCGATCGACACGATGTCACGGGATTCCTCGACGACGCACAAGGTTGTCGTATCGCGCCGATCGTCGAGACAGATCGGGCACAGCTCGCCATCGGCGAAGTTCCAACAGCGAACGCAGAATCGCACCCGGGCCTTGGCGTCGGTGATCGACATCGCCAGTCGGGTGACGTCGTCAGGTGGCAACTTCAGGAGATGAAAGGCGATGCGCTGCGCCGACTTCGGCCCGATGCCGGGCAGCCGGCCGAGTTCGTCGATGAGAGCTTGAACCGGCTGGGTGTAGACCGCCATCAGGTGCGCTCCTCGATGATCTCGGAGCCAGGGAAGGCCTGGGTCAGGCGGTCGATCGGCGACACCACAGCATCGGGAGGGACATCGACCAGATCGCCGGTATCGACGTCTTCGTCGGCGGGCATCGGCTCGGCGCGCTTCATCTGGACGACGTTGTCGTCGTGCGTCACCGCGTGGTCGACCACCAGCGACAGGGGAATCGAACGGCCGGCGGCCGCTGCCAACGCCTGCTCGACCTCGTTGCGGTACTCCTCGGCGCGAGCCCGATGCGGCTCGCCGGCGAAGTTGATGACCAGCGCGCCCCCCGACATCGTGCCGACGTGGGCGCCCATGTAGATCGCCTTGGTCATGCCGCGCAGCGCCGGTCGCACCTGCTTCTCGAAGAGGGCCGGGATCTGGCCGTCGTCGATCGAGGTCGTCGCCGCGGGAGCGACGCCAGCCGGATAGCGGCCCGCTGGGCTGTCGCTCGACGCCTGCGATGGGTGGGTGCTCGTTGGCGCGGGTGCCGGCCCAGGCCCGGCATCGCGCCGGGCGCGGCCCCCGATGGTGGCCCGCCCGCTGGGGTCGGTGGGAACCGGTTTGACAGCGGGTGCAGCGGTCGCCCCCGCGGCCACAGCCTGCTCGAGACGCTCGAGCCTGGCCATCAGGCTGTGCAGATCAGAACCAGCTGCGTCGTGAGTCAATTGCACCAAGGCGACCTCGAGCAGCAGACGCGGGTCGGGAGCGTGGCGCATCTCGACGAGCATCTCGCCGAGCCGTTCCATCGACCGCACGATCGCCGCAGCACCGAGGCGGGTGGCCTGCAATGCCACCTCTTCTTCGCGCTGCGCCGGAAGTTGCACCAGCTCGGGTGCCATCAACGCGAGGAAGCAGTCGCGGAGATGGCGGATGATCTCTTCGGTCAGGGTGCGCGGGTCGCGACCTTGCAGCACGGCATGGGCGACGACGGCCAGAGCCCGCCCCGGATCGTGTTCGATGAACGCCTCGACGAACTCGTCGAGCGGGGTGGCCTCTGGTGCCTCGCCGCCGCTGGCAGCGACGAGCTCGAGCGCCGAGATCGTGTCGCGCGCCGAGCCGCCGCCTTGGCGCAGCACGGCCTGCAACGCGGCATCGGTGAGCTCGATGCCGGCGTCGGCGGCGAGCCAGCGAATGTGCTGCTCGAGCACGTCCATCGGCAGCAGATGGAACTGCAGGTGTTGGGTGCGGCTGCGGATCGTTTCGCTGACCTTTTGCGGATCGGTGGTGGCCAGCACGAACACGACGTGCGGAGGCGGCTCTTCGAGGGTCTTCAGCAACGCTGCCTCGGCGGCCTTGGACAGCATGTGCACCTCGTCGAGGATGTACACCTTGTGCCGGCCGGGTGTGCCGAGCGACGCCTTCTCGATCAGATCACGCATCGCGTCGACGCCGTTGTTACTCGCCGCGTCGAGCTCGTGAACGTCGTAGCTCGTGCCGCGCTCGACGGCGAGGCACGAGTCGCATTCGCAGCATGGCTCGCCATCGACGGGCCGCTCGCAGTTGAGAACCTTGGCGAGGATGCGAGCCGAGGTTGTCTTACCGGTGCCACGCGGACCCGAGAAGAGGTATGCCTGACCCTCGCGTTGATTGATGACTGCGTTGCGCAGGGCGCGAACGACATGCTCTTGACCGCGCACCTCACTGAAGCGGCGCGGTCGATAGCGGCGGTAGAGCGACTGGGTAGCCATCGACGTCGAGCCTACTCAGGGGGCGCGACATTGGGTTCGCCGACAGCCGGTGAACGTCGAGCCTTCGCCGGGGTGGCGTGAGCGGCTCACGCCCATCCTCTAGCGTTGAGCTACCTGCATGAAGAGGACCTCCCCGCCCATACGCGCCTTTCGTCGCGCGCTCACCGTGTTCGCCGCGATCGCCGGCATCGGTGCATTCGCCCTCCCCCACGCCGATGCGGCAGACAATTCGTTGGTCTCGTCGACGCCGGCCGCCGGCAGCACCGTCGACGCCTCACCGCCATCGTTACTGCTCAACTTCGCCAACCCGCTCGGGGTGACGAACACCGTCGAAGTCGTGTGCAACGGGTCGCCGATTGCCGTGGGCACCCCGCAGGTGGGAATCGACGGCGTCTCCCTGACCGTGTCGGTGCCGAATCCCTTGCCGAAGGGCGAATGCGTGGTCTCCTGGCTGGTCACCCAGCCCGACGGGGTGGGCGGCGGCAGTTCGACGTTCTCGTTCACGATCGCCAACGACACAGTGGCCACTGTTGCGCCTCCTGTCACGACTGCGACCGACTGGCTCGACACCTGCAACGGGGTCGGCCGCCCAGGCCCCGATCACGCCGACCGCCGACACGACACCTGCCGAATCGGGGTCTGGCGGGCCCTTGGGTCTGTCGCGACTGTTGGTGTGGCTCGGCGTCGCCGTGCTGTTCGGCTCGTTGGTGCTGATAGCCACGGCGTGGCCGGAAGGTGTCGAGTACATCCTGACCGTCCGCTTCCTGCGGTCGGCATGGTTGCTGACCCTCGCGTTCGCCATCTTCAACGCTGCATGCGTCGCGGCACAGATCTCCGGCACGAGCATCGGCAGTTCGCTGTCGCCGACGGCGTGGAGCAGTCTCACCGACACGACGCCGGGTATCGCCGCGCTGGCCAGGGTGATCTTCGTCCTCCTCACCGGCTGGGTGGTGATGCGCCCCGAGCGTGTCATCGATCCGGCCACACAGCTCCCCGCACTGGCGCTCCCGGGGCTCGCGGTTGCAACGATCGGCTTCAGCCGTGCCGGCGGCCAGCTGGCTTTGCTCGGCTACGCCGTCGGCATCGCCCACGCCCTGGCGATGGCTGTCTGGCTCGGCGGATTGATCCTGCTGGCACGAGTGGTGCTCGCCGGCCCCGGCGAAGAGGATCTCGTCCACGCGGTGCGCGGCTTCGCCAGGATCTCGACCTCGGCCCTGGCGATCACGATCTTCACCGGCTTCATCCAGATGTACCGCCTCGATTGGGGCGAGATCTTCACCAGTAGTCATGGCCGGGTGCTGTTCTTGAAGTCGATCGCCGTCGGGGCGATGGTCTTTCTCGGCGTCGCGGCACGTCAGTTCATCAAAGAGCGCGTCGCCAGAGTCGATGCGATGACCGGTCAACTGGCCGTCAGGCTGCGTCGTGCCGTCGGTATCGAGGCCGCGTTCGGCGTGCTGGTGTTGGCCCTCACGGCGTGGATGTTGTCGTTGGCGCCACCCAAGGTGGCCGAAGCAGTCGACGACGCCAAAGATCTCGGGGCGAGCCTGCACATCACCAACGAAGTCGCCGACGTGACGGTGAAGTTCAGCGCTGTGGTCGGCCCCAACGCCGTTCGCGTCGAGGTGGCTCAGCCCGAGACAGGGATCGCCGCGCTGGCGGTCGACTTCAGCCCGCCGGTCGATGCCTCGGTTCCTGGGGTCACGCTCAACGTGCCGCTCACCGTTGCCGGCGTCGCCGAACTGCCGCTCGACCAGGGCCTGCCGCTCGGTTCACCCGGCGTGTGGACCGTGACCGTACGATTCGGCGACACGCCGATCGGCTCGAAGACCGTGCTGCTCACCGACAGTTCGACGATCCCGACTGTGGACACCACGCTGCCGCCTGTGACGCCCTAGTCCCAGTCAGGCCCCCAGAAGTCAGGACGTGTTCGCTCGACCGACGACCGAGGCGAACGGTACGGGGCTGGCGACGTCGAGCTGATCGTACCGACACGACTCGGGCTCACGATCCGGCCTCCAGCGGACGAACTGCGATCCGTGCCGGAACCGCCCTTCCTGCAATTGACCGAAGGTCACCTCAGCGACCCGTTCGATACGCAATGGAACCCAGCTGAGATCCTTGCCGGCGTTCCATCGACTGCCGCCGCCCGGCATCCGTGTGCCGCCGTCCTCTGCTCGGGCCATCCACTCAGCCCAATCCCTCCAGGGATGATTGTCGAGCGCATCGTGCGTGAACGGCTCGAGCTCAGCGAGCAACTCGGCCCGGCGCTTGACGGTGAACGACGCGACGACGCCGACGTGGTTCAGATCGCCGCTGTCGTCGTACAGACCGAGCAACAGCGAGCCGACCCCATTGCCGTCTTTGTGGATCCGGTAGCCGGCGATGACGCAGTCGGCGGTGCGTTGATGCTTGACCTTGATCAGCGTGCGCTTGTCGGGCGTATACGCATCGCCGAGCCGCTTGGCGACGACGCCGTCGAGACCGGCGCCCTCGAACTCGGTGAACCAGCGTTGGGCGGTGGTGGCGTCGCGCGTGTGCGGACACAGGTAGACGGGTGGCGCAGCGTCGGCCAGCTCCTCCATGAGGAGCCGATGACGATGCTCCAACGGGTGAGCCAGCAGTGACTCGTCGTCGAGGGCGAGCAGGTCGAAGACGACGAACGAGGCGGGCGTCTCGGACGCCAAGCGACGCACACGCGACTCGGCCGGGTGGATGCGCTGCAGGAGGGCATCGAAATCGAGTCCACGGTCATCGGTCGCCGGCACGACGATCTCGCCATCGACGACGCATCGCCTCGGCAGCGATGAGAGCAGTGGTTCGAGCAATTCGGGGAAGTACCTGGTGAACGGGCGCTCGTTGCGGCTGGCCAGCTCGATCTGATCGTCGTCGCGGAAGACGATGCAGCGAAAGCCGTCCCACTTCGGTTCGTAGTGCCATCCATCGCCAGTCGGGATTTCGGTTGCCGCCTTGGAGAGCATCGGCGAAAGCGGTGGCGATATCGGCAACGTCATGGACAGCGTCATCGGCTCCAGCTTGCCAGGAAGCCGGCGAGGCCCGGGAACCAGGGGCGTCGCCCGGCCGTCCAACGAAGTGAGCAGGACCGCGGTGAGCGATGGGACAAGGGAGAGTCCAGATGAGCACTCGTTGGGTTGGAGCAGTTGTCGGCGGCGCAGTCATCGGCATGATGGCGGTCGCGGGGGCCGGTTGGATAGGGCGCGATGATCCGAAGTCGTCGACCGCTGCACCCAAGCCAACTCCGGCTGCCGGATCGATCGTCAAGTCGATCACCGTCACCGGCGACGGGAAGGTGAAAGTCAAGCCCGATACCGCTTCGCTGAACGTCGGCGTGCAGGCAACGGCCGCGACGGCAACCGATGCCTTGGCACAGGCCAACATGAGCGCCGCGGCGCTGATCGCTGCTGTCAAAGCCACCGGGGTGAGCGACAACGACATCGCCACATCGGGCCTTTCGGTCTATCCGCAGTACGCCTCGGGCGCGATGACGATCACCGGCTATCAAGCGGCGAACAGCCTGACGGTGACCGTTCGAGACATCAGCCAGACCGGCCCCGTGATCGACGCTGCCGCGGCGGCAGCCGGTGATCACATCACCGTGGGCGGAGTGTCGTTCTACGTCGACAACACCGAGGCGCTGATCGGCGCGGCGCGTGCCGACGCCATCGCCAACGCCAGCAAGCGGGCCAATGAATACGCCAACGCCGCCGGAGTCACCGTTGGTGGTGTGCTGCAGATCAGCGAGGTGTCGATCAGCAATCCGGTCCCGCAGTTCTATGCGGCCGCCGCCGATTCCGCGGGCGCCGCGTCGACTCCGATCGAGACGGGCACGCAAGATCTCACCGTCTCGGTCACCGTTGTCTACGAGCTGATCTGAACAGGTGAGTCGGTGGTCCAGCGCGTGTGAGGCTGACTGGACCATCGAAGTAGCGTGGGCGTCAATGAGCAATCCGATGGACGCCAAGCTCGAGGATCTTCGACTACGCCGAGACCAGGCCTATCACGCCGGTTCGCCACGTTCCGTCGAGCGCCAGCACGAGAAGGGCAAGATGCTGGCCCGCGAGCGGCTCGACTGCTTCCTCGACCCGGGCAGCTTTCACGAGCTCGACCTGCTCGCCCGTCACCGTGCACAGGCCGCTGGTCTCGAGGAGCGGCCGTACACCGACGGGGTGATCACCGGGTGGGGCACGGTCGACGGTCGCAAGGTGTTCGTGTTCAGTCAGGATTTCACCGTGTTCGGTGGTGCTCTCGGCGAGGTGTTTGCCGAGAAGATCCACAAGATGATGGATCTGGCGTTGAAGGTCGGCGCCCCGGTGATCGGCCTCAACGACGGTGCCGGCGCCCGCATCCAAGAAGGTGTCGTGTCGCTGGCCAGCTACGGCGGCATCTTCTACCGCAACGTGCTGTCGAGCGGCGTGGTGCCGCAGATCTCGGTCATCCTCGGGCCGTGCGCCGGCGGAGCCGTGTACAGCCCGGCGATGACCGACTTCATCTTCATGGTCCGCGAATCCAGCCACATGTTCATCACCGGGCCCGACGTGGTGAAGACCGTCACCGGTGAGGAAGTCACGCTGGAGGAGCTAGGTGGGGCGATGAGCCATGCCTCGAAGAGCGGCGTGGCGACCTTCGTGTCAGCCGACGAGAAGGCGTGCCTCGAAGACGTGCGCTTCCTGCTCGGCTTCCTGCCGTCGAACAACCTCGAGGAGCCACCGCACGTCGAGACCGACGACGACCCCGACCGGCTGTGCCCGGCGCTCAACGAGTTGCTGCCGGCAAGCGCCAACCAGCCGTACGACATGAAAGCCGTCATTCGCGAAGTCGTCGACAACGGCGAGTTCTTCGAGTACTTCCCACACTGGGCCCGCAGCATCGTCTGCGGGTTCAGCCGCGTCGACGGTCATCCCGTCGGCATCGTCGGCAATCAGCCACTGATGCTCGCCGGCGTGCTCGACATCGAGAGCTCGGAGAAGGCGGCCCGCTTCGTGCGCACATGCGACGCCTTCAACATCCCGCTGCTGACCTTCGTCGACGTGCCAGGCTTCCTGCCCGGCGTCGATCAGGAGTACGGCGGCATCATCCGCCACGGCGCCAAACTGCTGTACGCCTACTGCGAGGCCACCGTGCCGCGCATCCAGATCATCACGCGCAAGGCATACGGCGGTGCGTACGTCGTGATGAACTCGAAGTCGATCGGTGCCGACCTGGCGTACGCCTGGCCGACGGCCGAGCTCGCCGTCATGGGCCCGCAAGGTGCGGTCGAGATCGTCTACCGCCGCGAGCTCCAACAAGCTGCCGATCCGGCCATGCGGCGCGCCGAGCTGGTCGCCGAGTACACCGAGAAGTACGCCAACCCGTACAACGCGGCCGAGCGTGGTTACGTCGACGATGTGATCGACCCCGCCGAGACCCGCCAGAAGATCGTCGCCGGACTACGCATGCTGCGCACCAAGCGCGAAGAGTTTCCACGCCGCAAACACGGCAACATGCCTCTATGAATGGTCGGGACTGGTCTCCGCTTCGCTTCGACTGCTCCCTCCCGGGTCGCTGCTCGCCGTCTCCGCTTCGCTTCGACTGCACCCTCCCGGCTTGCTGCTCCCGGGCCGAACAGTGAATCTCGAAGTGTCGCCGGGAGCCACCGACGAAGAGGTCGCGGCCATCGCCTGTGCGGTCGAGGCGCTGTGGCCCAGGCCGGTCCTCGTCGAGTCGGCACCGGTCCAGCGCGTCCCTACGTGGCGGTTCAGCAATCGGTGGTGGATCAGGCCGCTGGCCAGCCGCCGCGAGCGACCCCAGCGGTAGGGGTACTCTCCGCCACGTGGACATCACGACCGTTGCCGATGATCTGATCGTCGCCCACCCGGCAGCAGGCGGTGCGGTCGTGCGCCTCACAGACCTCCAGCCGAACTCGATCCACCACATCGGAAGTCACGAGGTGCGCACGCTGTCGCGCCCTGATGGCCAGCTGTTGTGCGGGTTCGGCACGGTCAACGATCTGCACCTCGGCGAGACCGAATGCGGCAAGATCGACGACGATCCCCGTGGACCCATCCAGCGCGTCGATGCCGGCGAGCCGCCCCATCCCGAGACGATGAATCGCGCCGCCGTTGCAGAGATGGTCGCTGCAGACCTCGTTGCCGTGGTGGTCAAGGGTGATCTCACAAGAGACGGGGACGACGACGAATTCGCCTCGTTCGAGGCCTGCTATCGCGACGCGTTCGGCGAGCGACTGCACGTCGTGCGCGGCAACCACGACGCCTATCGCGGCCAGCAGCTGTACGCCGGGGATGAGTGGATCGACCTGCCCGGCGTGTCGATCGCCGTGCTCGACACGGTTCTGCCCGAACGTACGCCGGGATCTGTGACGTCTGCGCAGCTCCAATGGCTCGACGATCTCACGGCAAGTGCCGATCGCCCGGTGGTGGTGATGGGCCATCATCAGCAGTGGATCAATGGGCGGCGCCACAACGATTACTTCGGCCTCGACCCTGACAGCAGCGACGGTCTCGCCGAGGTCGCCGCCCGGCGATCGCGAATCGTCGCCTACACGGCCGGGCACACCCACCGCCACCGCGTCCGGATGATGTCGTGCGGCGTGCCCTCGATCGAGGTCGGCTGCGTGAAGGACTTTCCCGGCACATGGGCCGAGTATCGGGTGTACGAGGGTGGCATCACGCAGATCGTGCACCGCATGTCGTCGCCCGCGGCACTGAACTGGAGCGATCGCTGTAGGCACCTGCTGTCGGATTTCGGGATCGACTACGAGAACTACGCGATGGGCAAATTGGAGGATCGGTGCTTCAACATCCCGCTGCGGTGAGGGCAGCATTCGAAGACGCCGCGGCGTCGCTGCTGACGACGATCGAGCGCGTCCGGCCCCATCAGTGGGAACTACCGGGCCTCGGTGTGTGGACTGTGCGCGAGCTGACTGCACACACACTGCGCGGCTTCACCACCATCGAGCACTACCTGGCCGCCGAGCCGACCGTCGACCGGGTCATCGTCGATGCCACCGATTACTACCGCATCGCCTTGGCCGATCCCAACGTTCACTCCCGTGTGGCCGACCGCGGCCGATCTGCCGGTGCCCAGTTGACCGATCCAGTGGGCGAATGTGAGGCGACCACCCAGCGCGTGCTGGCGCTCGTCGCCTCCACTGCCGACGACGATGTGATCGACACGTCGGTCGGGCAGATGATGTTCATCGAGTACCTGGCGACGCGCGCCGCGGAGGTGTCGCTGCACACACTCGATATCCAGCGCGCCACCGGCCAGCCGCTGACGATGCCGCCGGCCACGTCGTCGATGGTGGTCGGCCTGATGGCCGAGCTTGCCGACCCGATCAAGTTGTTGTCGGCCTTGACCGGCCGTGGGGCCCTTCCGACCGACTACAACGTCCTCAGGTAGTTGTTCAGGGGCCGCCGTGGTTCGATAGAGCGCATGGCCCCAGCCCCATTGCACGGATTGCGTGTGCTCGACCTGTCAACCGTTCTTGCCGGTCCCAACTGCGCTCGGTATCTCGCCGACTTCGGTGCCGATGTGATCAAGATCGAGCGGCCCGACGGCGGAGACAGCCTGCGCAACATGGCATGGCGCGACCCGCGCGACGGCGAGGGACTGTGGTGGAAGTTGGTGAACAGGAACAAGCGCACCGTCGCCCTCGACCTGAAGGCCGAAGCAGACCTCGATCTGTTTCGCCGTCTGGTAGCCGACGCCGACGTGCTGATCGAGAACTTCCGGCCTGGAACCCTCGAGCGACTCGGTCTCGGGCCCGATGTGCTGCATGACCTCAACCCCTCGCTGGTGATCACTCGGGTGACGGGCTTCGGTCAGACCGGGCCGTACCGAAATCGGCCGGGTTTCGCCACGATTGCCGAGTCGATGTCTGGCCTGGCGGCGATCTCGGGCGAGCCCGATGGGCAGCCACTGTTGCCGGCGATCGCCCTGACCGACGAGGTCACCGGTGTCGTCGCGGCCTTTGCGACGATGGTCGCCCTGCGCAGCGGTGTCGGGCAGGTGGTCGACGTCAGCTTGTTGGAGAGCCTGTTCCAGCTGATGGGGCCGCTGATCTCGCTGTACGAACTGACTGGTCAGATGCAGGAACGGCTCGGCTCTGGGCTGCCCTATTCGGTGCCCCGTGGCACCTACCAGTGCAAGGACGGGCGATGGATCGGTGTCTCGACGTCGAGCGACACGGTTGCGGCGCGTGTGCTGAACCTGCTCGGCGTCGGCGGTGACCTGCGGTTCGCCTCGTTCGCGGCGCGGATGGAGAACCGCGAAGCGCTGGAAGCGTTGATGACGACGTGGTGCTCGAAGCGCACGCAGACCGAGGTGATGGAGGCGTTCACCGCAGCAGAGGCAGCGATCGGGCCGGTGATGTCGATGGCCGACATAGCAGCCGACCCTCACTACGCCGCACGCCAGGCGATCGTCGAGGTCGACGGCACACCGATGCAGGGCCTGATTGCCCACCTCGAGCGCGACTCCCGGCGCCCTGAAATGGCAGGGACGTGACCTCGACGCCGATGGCGACGATATTCGCGCCAAGGGTTGGGGCGACGCTTGGGACCTGCAGTGAGCCCGGTCGTGCTGTGAGCTCGGTCGTCAGGGCATACATCGCCGGGCCGCTGTTCGACGAGGGCGAGCGGTGGTGGATAGAACGGGTCGAGCGTGTGGTTGCAGATACCGGGCTCACGACGTTCTTGCCGCATCGCGACAATCCGCCCAAGGACCAACACAACGTCGCCGAGATCTTCGCCAACGACCGTCGCGGTATCGATGAATGCAATGTCGTGGTGGCCAGCCTCAACGGGCTGATCACCGACGACGGTACGGCATGGGAGCTCGGATACGCCTTTGCCCATGGCAAGCCGATAGTCGGGCTGCACACCGACTGGCGCCGACGGTTCGACCACGAGGTGGTCAACCTGATGATCGAATGTTCACTGACCTTGCTGGTTCGTTCGCTCGACGCGCTACCGGATGTGCTGCGGACGATGTTCGCAGCCGACCTGCCTACGCCGTGAGCCCGATGGGGCAACTGACGCCAGTGCCACCGATGCCGCAGTAGCCGTTGGGGTTCTTCGCCAAGTACTGCTGGTGGTACGGCTCGGCGTAGTAGAAGTCGCCGAGCGGCTTGATTTCGGTCGTGATCTCGCCGAACCCGGCGGCGCTGAGTCGTTGCTGGTACATCGCCAGCGAGCTCTCGATGGCCGAGCGTTGGGCCTCGGACGAGTAGTAGATGGCGCTGCGATACTGCGTGCCTTGGTCGTTGCCTTGGCGCATGCCCTGCGTGGGGTCGTGGTTCTCCCAGAACAACTTCAGCAGCTGATCGAAGCCGACCCGAGACGGATCGAAGACCACCAGCACGACCTCGGCGTGGCCGGTGAGACCACTGCACGCCTCTTCGTATGTGGCGTTGGGCGTGTAGCCACCGGCGTAGCCAACCGCGGTTGTGTACACGCCATCGGTCTGCCAGAACTTGCGCTCGGCGCCCCAGAAGCAACCGAGCCCGAACACCGCGACCTCGAACCCCTCTGGCCACGGCCCGACCAACGGATTGCCGTTGACGAAGTGCTGATCTGGCACGGGCATCTGGGCCGTGCGCCCTGCCAGCGCCTCGTCGGCGCCGACCATCTGCTGCTTCTTGTGGAAGATCATGCTTCAAGGTTACGACGAATCGCTCGCTTCGAATACCGTTCGGGCAGTGAACATCCGCGAAACGACTGCCGCCGATCTGCCCGCTGCGTTGGCGCTGAACAATGGCAGCATCCCTGCGCTCAACGAACTCGACGAGGCCGAGATCGAACGCCTGCTCGGCATGGCCGCGACGGCCTTGACCGCCGAGGTCGAGGGTGCTTTTGCCGGGTTCTGCATCACCTTTCCACCAGGCGTCGACTACGCCAGCTTGAACTACGGCTGGTTCAGTCGGAACTTCGACGATTTCGTCTACCTCGACCGTATTGCTGTCGACCCGATCTACCGCCGACTCGGCATCGGCAGGGCGTTTTACGCCCACGTCGTCGAACGATTCACCGGAGTGTTCGCCCATCTGTTGTGCGAAGTGAACGTGCGCCCGCGCAACGAGGCGTCGTTGCTGTTTCACCATTCGATCGGCTTTCGCGAAGTCGGCCAGCAAGACACCGACGGCGGCAACAAGACGGTCAGTCTGTTGGCCCTGCGACTGGAGTGACGGCGCAACACGCAACGGCATCATGCCGCCAGCACCTTCGGCGGGCCCGTGGTCATCGTGGTGCCATCGGGCTGGGTGATCGTGAGGTTGCGAGCCCAGTCGAGGCTCAGCTTCCATCGACCTTCGTGGGCCAGGTGATGATGCTTGGTGCACAACGGCACAAGATTTTGTATGTCGGTCGGGCCGCCATTGCGGAAGTACCTCAGGTGATGGATGACCACGTAATCCCAGGCCACGCAGCAGCCCGGGATCGCGCAACCGCGGTACATGGCCCGTAGTGCCCTCCGTTGCTCGCGACTGGCCAGCCGAGTGGTACGACCGAGCTCCATTCGCACCCCGTCGACACCGACGATTATTGGTGTGATATCGGCGCAGCAGGCCATGCGGCGAATGGTCTCGACGGGTACCTCGATGGGCAACCCGCAGTCGATCACGGACTTGTCGTGCCCGCCTTCGACAAGGGTCTTGGCGTCGACGAGGATCGACATGTCGATCGTTGCCGCTCGCCCGACGAGCTTGCCCGCGGTCAGCTCGATCAGAGCCAGGGCTCGGAGATGATGCTGCTTCTCGAGTGGGTCGGTCGGGCACGTCGTGGGCGTGGCGTCGTGAAAGAGCGCTTCGAGTGTGTTGCGCAACCGGTTGTCGAGAATCGCACCCGACTCGGGGTCGAACTCGCCGCGCATGCACCACATGCCGGTCTCGTGGTCGATCCACGTGCGCAACCTCGTGTTGCGGCGCTGGCGTTCGAGCCTGTCGATGCCATCGTCGGTCTGCGCCCTGCGGATCTCGGCACGCACCGTGCGCCCGAACTCGGCCGACGTGGTGCGCGAGGCGATCTCGGTCAAGAATCCGCCCCGATCGACCAGCCGCCCCTTCGTTTGGGCGTCGAGCCCGGCGATGCTCTTGGCGAGCACATTGACGTGATCGACATTGACGATTCCGGCCGTCAGGGCCGCGCCGAACTCGGGAAGCAGCTCGACGGCCTCGGCTCGTCGGAATGGCTGGAGCGCCTGTGTGAGGGTGACGCGAGTGGCTTGGGCGACGATCTGCTCGGGGAAGATTCCCGGCGATTCCTTGGCCAGCTGGTCGAGCCGCCGCGTTACCGCCAGCGTACGAGATTCGACCCAGGACCGAAGCTGGTTCAGTTGCCGGAGTAGCTCGGCACATTGTCGAGAATCAGACACAGTGAGGTTCGGCAAAGCAACATTGCTAGCCAGCTCAGCTAACTGTTCCGAATCCATTGATCGAACACTAGTTCGTCTCTTTCAACATGTCAACACTTCCCTCAGAAATCTTTACACGGGGGTGCTACGGGCCGTACGATCCGCTTGTGAAGCACGCCGGTCCCGACGCGCTCGACAATCTCGACTCGCTGCTCGGCGAGATCCGCTCGGTGCCAGGTCTCGTCGAGAAGAGCCGCGGCGTGTTCTACAGGAAGTCGAAGGCGTTCCTTCACTTCCATGAAGACGTGACCGGGTTACATGCCGATGTCAGGCGCGGCGTCGAGTTCGATCGCTACCGGGTCGAGACACCTGACGAACGCGACGCATTGCTGGCCCTCATCCGTTCAACTGTGGACTAGAACCAATCAACAAGGGCCCACGTTCGATCACGGCGTCGACGTCGACGAGTTGCCCCACGTTCTGCGCCAGACCCGCGCCGATCTCACCGTCGTTCATCGCGCCGAAACTATTTCACGGCCTCGGCGGATGTCTTGCTCGATACTGCGATCAATGCAATCGGTACGGCCGCGAACAGGACCAGTCCGCCGATGCTCACGATTACGTCGCTGGTGGCCAGGTGCGCAGTGTTGGCGATGTGATAGACGAGATGGGGTATCCCGTACAGCAGCGTGGCGACCGAGGCGGCGATGATCATCGGTCGCGACAGCGTGATGAAGGCGGCGATGAGGATCGCCGTGATTCCGAGGTTGAGCCCACCGACATCGCGCACCAGGTGCTCGTTGAACGGGCCGTCGACGCGCACCCACGCCCTCCCCAGACCGGGGAAGTGGTCATAGAACGATCGCGGCGCGAACTGCGCCCAGACACCGACCTCGAGCGAGACGAGTATCAGGTACCCAAGCGCGATACGGGTCCAGCTTCGGTAGGTCACGGCGACTCCTTCCATCGATCAACGCAGTTGATGCCCGGCGCCCATCGTGATACGGCGCAGAGACTCTGCGACGAGATACGGTGCGATCGGGCCAGGCTGGCGGCTGCATCGCCACCGGCTCGTTCGACCACGTTCGGAATCGCGCGCAGCCGAGACCGTCCGACGTGAACAGCGAGGGCGTCGCGGTGCGCCGAACGTCGCACGGGCTCCGGCTCGGCGACGTTGTAGATACCCGCCGGCACATCGAGAGCTGCAACCACGGCCGCGGCGGCATCGTCGATGTGGACGAACGAGATGTAGCCCTCCGGCTCACCGACAAGGGCGAACAGCCCCCGCCGTGCGGCGCTGACGAAGCGTTGAGTGTGATCGCTGTCAGTAGCCATGAACAGAGCAAACCGGAGCACGACCCCGATTCCGCCGGCCGCGGTGACGCCGGCCGCCGCGGCCTCGGCATCGACCGTGGTTCGATTGCCCCAGTGGTAGACGCGCTCGTGTTGCTCAGCGATCCACTCGTCGCCGCCATCGATATAGGGGAAGGTGATCGACTCCTGGATCATCCGCCCGACTCCCGCATCGGCGACCGCGCCGGCAATTGCCGCAGCTGCGTCGCGACGCAGCGAGTCGTTCGTTCGCCATCCCGAACGCAAAGCTGCGGACGGTCCTGTCGGGATGTGGGTCGCCAGATGAGCCACGCTGTCGTGACCTTCGACGGCGACTCGCATCGCGGCGCGATCGAACAGATCAACCTGCACCGGCGTGGCTCCGCCAGCGCGCACAGTGTCGGCCTTCACCCCGGATCGCACGACGGCCGTCACCTCGTGCCCTGCCGACACGAGGGCCGGGACGACTCGACGTCCGAGCACCCCAGTCGCTCCTGTGACGAACACGCGCTGGCCCATCACAGCACCTCCTGGAACCACGTGACCGCTTTGGCCATCTGCTCGGGATCGACGTTGGTGGCAAGCTCGCCGTTGATGTCGGCGATGGTGACCGCCGCCAACTCAGCCCTCCATGCGTCTTCGGCGCGCCACATCGTCCTGGCGATCCCGCACGGCCGAACATACCGCGGTGCATCGACGGCGCTCGGGCCCCGTCGACGGATCTCGGTGCATCGAAATGCCGGATTCAATCGGTCAAGTAGTGATGGCGAAGCTGCACCGGCGCTCGAAGAACACCCCATCACTCCGCATTGTCGAGTGCCGCAATCAGCTTTCGGGGGGCCACCGCCCGGTAGGCATCACTGCAGACCACAGCGAGCTCTTCCCAGTCGACTTGTCCGTCGAGTCGAACGCCCAGCCATCCACGACCGCCCACGTAGGGCGGTCGGAAGAAGCGCTCCGGCTCAGTGTCGACCAATTCGTCTTGGGCACCTGGCGGTGCGGCACACCAGAGGTGGGGGAATTGATGATCGTGGTGGCCATACGGCCACAGCATCACGAACTGCTTCCGCACGAAGAAGGCAGGAGCGCCATGGCTGAGCTTCTCGGTGACTTCGGGCAACGACATGCATATCGCCCGCACCCGGTCTTCCACCATCTCTCCGACCATGTCTGCCACGTCCGTACGCTAGGCACAACCATTGTCTCGGCGGCGAACCACCTCTCACCGATGGGCTTAAGATCGCCCTGGTTGCCAATCACAGGGCGGTGTTTCCATGCCAGTAACAGTCCAGCTGGGTTCTGTCGGTGACGACGTCAAGCGTCTGCAGCGAGTGATGGCCCGTTCGATGTTCACATCACCGTTCGGACCGATCACCGGCGTCTTCGATGCCTCACTCGACACAGCGGTGCGTGACTTCCAGTCGTCCGAAGGTCTTGCTGTCGACGGCATCGTCGGGCCGATCACGTGGTCTCACCTGCCGCCGTACCGAGAGGCGTCGACGAGGGTCCAAATGGGCTCGACGGGCCCGATCGTGGCGTGGCTCCAGCAGGTTCTCGCCGGCAGCGCCATCGCCCCGGATTGGGCTGTCTATGCCGGCCCGATCGATGGCATCTTCGGACCGATGACCGATGCCTCGCTGCGCGACCTCCAGGCGGTCAAGGGTGTCGCTGTCGACGGCATCGTCGGCGACCAGACCTGGTTCGCATGGTTGACGCCGGGCACCATGCAGCAGCTCACTCTGGAAGCAGCCTGCGGGCTACTCGATCGCATCGGGCTGTAGCGTTGCCATCGATGGAGACGCTGGAAGCCGAAGTCGATCGCATCGCGGCGGAGTCGGATTTCTCGGGCGTGGTCCGTGTCGATCGCGGCGACGACGTCGAACTGGCCAAGGCCTACGGCCTGGCCCACCGGGGCCTGGAGATCGCCAACACCGTCGACACCCAGTTCGCGACTCGCCAGCGCGGTGAAGGGCATGACCGCGCTCGCCGTCGTCAGTCTGATCGTCGATGGCACGCTCGAGCTGTCGACACCCGCTCGCGCGGTCCTCGGCACCGACCTGCCGCTGATCGACGATGGCGTGACCGTCGAGCACCTGCTGGCACACCGGTCGGGCATCGGCGACTATCTCGACGAGGACATCGAGCACGACCATGCCGACTACCTGATGCCGGTTCCGGTGCACGAGCTGGCGACCACCGAGCAGTACCTCGTCGTGCTCGATGGTCTTCCCGACCAAGTTCCCCGCAGGCGAGCAGTTCTCGTACTGCAACGGTGGTTTCATCGTCCTCGCGCTGATCGCCGAACGGGCCAGCGGCGTCGGGTTCCACGAACTCGTGCACCAACGCGTCTGCGAGCCGGCCGGCATGATCGACACCGCGTTCCTGCGTAGCGACGAGCTGCCCGGTCGGGCCGCGATGGGCTACCTCGAGATCGACGGAGTGTGGCGCAGCAACGTCTTTCACCTCCCGGTTCGAGGCAACGGCGACGGCGGGATCTACACGACGGTGGCCGACATCCGCCGGCTCTGGCTGGCGTTCTTCGACGGTCGCATCGTTCCCGCCGAATGGGTCGCCGAGATGGTTCGACCCCGCAGTGTCATCTCCGATCGAGGAGCGGTACGGGCTCGGGTTCTGGCTCGCCGGTTCGGGCGAGGCGGTGCGGTTGGAGGGTTGCGACGCCGGCGTGTCGTTCCGGAGCTGGCACCATCCGTCGATCAGTCTCACGCACACCGTGATCGCCAACGACATGGACGGTGCGTGGCCGATGACGAAGGTCGCTCTACGAACGCGGCTGTCGGCCCCGACCCTGTAGTCGACGCGGCTACGGCTTCGGCAGGAAGTCGAGCAGCAGCGCCGACACCTGATCCGGTGCTTCGAGCTGCATCCAGTGGCCCGGCACCCTCGATGCGCTCGTACCGCCACGGTGCCGTCGACGTACTGCTGCGAGCCGGTCATGCCGGCCTCGGCGAGGGCGAAGTCGCCGGTGCTCCACACGCCCATCGTCGGCGCCTGCACCTGCGGGAACGACCAGCGGCGGCTCGATCCAGGTGCGCGGGTGCACGTTGGCCCGGTACCAGTTGAGCGCGGCGGTGAGCGCGCCGGGCCGAGCGAGATCGACGGCGACCTGATCCATGTCGGGATGGCTGGGCCCACGCCCGCATGTTGGCGAAGTCGTCGGCCGACAGCCATTGCTCGGCGATGTCCTCGAACTGGAACAGCAGCATGTACCACGACTTCTCGCGCTGGTCGAAGCCGACGTCGCGGAACGCCGAGGGATGACCGACCGACAGCGCCGCGAGGTGGTCGACCCGATCGGGCGCGAAGGCGGCCATCGCCCAGGCCAGTGCCGCGCCCCAGTCGTGGCCGACGACGTGGGCGCGCTCGCACGCCGACGCGAATCGAGGATGCCGATCACGTCGCCGGCGATGTCGAGGATGCCGTAGCTGCTCGACGCTCGGCCGGCTTCGACGACTCGCCGAAACCGCGCAGGTCGGGGGCGATCACGCGGTACCCGGCATCGACCAGCGCCGGTACCTGATTTCGCCACAACGCGTGCGAATCCGGGAAGCCGTGCAGCAGCACGACCGGTGGCCCGTCGCCTTCGTCCTGCACCGCAAACGTCAGATCGCCGAGGGTGATGTTCTTCATGGTGAGTCCCTTCTCAGGCGCCGACGAGGCGAGCAGCTCGGCGCGGTCGGGGCCCGGTAGCGGCGTCGGATCGGCCAGGGCGACGGCTCGTTCGGCCAGGCCAGGCCGTGACAGCACGTCGACACCGCGTTCGAGCAACGAGACGACCTCGATGAACCCGCGGAGCAGATCGGGATCCTTCATGATCGACGTAGCCAAGCGCCTTGGCCGAGTCCCAACCGCGGGTCGTCGGTCTCGTACGGACGGCCCTCGATGGTCGCTTCGACCTCGGCGAGACGGTGACGATCGAACGCGAGCGTGTCGGCGAAGAACGGCTCGACGTGCTCGCGTGGTCAGCTCGTGCCATCGCACGGCGAGCGCCCGCGGGTCGTCGAGCGGCGCCTCGCGCAGCAGCGACCGCAGCGCGGCGGCGTGGATGATGCCCGATCGAGATGCCGCGCCCGAGCGACGGGTTGGTGCATGCCCACGCATCGGCCGAGCGGGCACGACGCCGGTGGCGACAGGCGTGCCGTCGATCGACGTAGGTGCGCTGGCGGTCCTCGATCTTGGCCATCAGCTTCACGTCGGTGATGGGCTCGGCATCGATCCAGTGGGCGACGAGCGGGAAGGCGCGCACGACCTTCTCCCAGCAGTCGACGTCGAGCAGGCCGCGCAGCGCCGCATCCTTCGAGCTGGTCGACCACGCCGACTCCCCACGTGCCGTTGTCGGCCGGCAGCGTGAGCATCGAGATCGACCCGTACGTGCTGCAGCAAGCCTCCGAACGCCGGCGGGATCGACCCGTCGGCGGATCGGAAGTGGCGGCCGTAGTAGACGAACCCGCAGTCCTCGATCATCTCGTGGGGCCCCGGCGAGCCGACCTCGCGCAGCCACGTCGGCATCGACGATCGTCGCCCGCCCGCGTCGACCACGAGATCGGCTGTCGACTTCCTCGCCGTCGTCGGTGCGAACACCCGTGACGTGCACGATGCCGTCGGCTCCGGCCGTGGTCAGCAACCCGGCGACGCCGACGCCGCGGCGGATCGTGACGCCCGGACGTCGCAGCGGCGATGGCCGGCGATCACCGACTCACCGACTGGTCGGCGCGCCGTGACCGTCTCGAAGCGTTCGTCGCCATCGCGCCATCCACCGGTGATCTCGTCGGGTATGCCGATCAGCAGGTTCATCCGCAGAGCCCCGGCGGCAACCATCGCATCGGTCAGTCCCGGCAGCTCGGCATCGGCGACCTCGCGGAACCTGGCGAGGAAGAAGTGCAGCATCGGAACTGGTTGACACCGCGTCGGTCCCACTCGTCCCACGCGGTGTCGGGTGGCGGTGGCGGCGTGGGATCGCGTTCGAGCACCGTCACGTCGTGGCCGTCGTTGGCCAGCATCATCGCCGCGCAGGTCCCGACGATTCCACCGCCGACAAACAAGATTCGCCCCATGTGACCCCCCTCTGGTCGACCGCCTCACCCTACTCAGTAGATGGTCTGGCGGATCCGCTCGGGATAGGCGTCGTCGTAGGCCCTGCCGTCGAACGCGCCGGCGGTGATCGCCTCCATGATCTCGCCGACCGACGGCAGTTCGGACGCGTCGCGATGGCGGCTGGCGATCCCAGAGATGTGATCGGATCAAGGCCTTGGGGCATTGCGTGTACACCGATGTCGTCGTGACGACCACGACAGTCGCGGGCAACTTGCCATCGACGGCGAACGACCGGCGCAGCCCGATGTCGGTCGAGAGCTGGGCGGTGCCATTGACCCGCAAGGTCACGCCGACGCCCGGAACGAGGAATAGCAGCCCGATGCGTGGGTCGACCACGATGTTTCGCAATGTGTCGAGCCGATTGTTGCCACGCCGATCGGGCATGAGCAACGTGCGCTCGTCGGCGACGCGAACGAAGCCGGGCGGATCACCACGTGGCGAGCAGTCGACGCCGCCGGGACCTGACGTGGCCACGACGACGAAGGGAGAAGCCTCGATGTACGCCCTGTGCAGGTCGGTGAGATGGTCTATCTCTTTGGTGACCGACGTCGGTACGGGCATGTCGTACAGTGCCTCCAATTCGGCGACAGTGCGAATGATGGACATGCGTCGAGGTTAGTTCGCGCCCGTCCGGAGTTCAGTCGGCGCCCGGCTCCTCGATGCCGGGACCGCCCGTGAGGGTTCGGGCGATGTAGCGATCGAAGTCGTACACGTTGCGTTCGAGGTACGACAGCGGGCCCCGAGCCGGATCACGTCCCTGCACTCCGCGGAACACTCCTTCGACGATGGGCCGGTCCTCGGAGTTCACCAGGTTGAGCAGGTCGAGCAACCGGCTGATGTACGCACCGGGATCGGCCTGATCGGCGAGTACCTCGGGCGCCACCGAGACGTCCCAACGGATACGTACGTGGTCGACGCCGAGCGGGCTCAGCTGCAGGTACCACAGCCAATCAGGCTGTAGTTGCATGACGTGCGTGGGGAACGCAGCGCCGAGCACGATGGTGTGCCGCCACGCTCCGTCGAGGGTGATGTTGGAGGGGTGGGCAACGCCTGACGCGGCGTCGGCATCGTGTCCCACGAGGTGATAGGCGTAGTGGTCGGTGCCGGCGTGCATCGTCGTCAGCAGCGTGTTGTCGCCATTCTTGGCGAAGCTGTTCTTGTGCACCTTGAACACGTGGTAAGCGTCCATGAAGTTCTCGTACAGCAGCTTCCAGTTGGTCGACCACACATCGACCTGACGATGCACCGGAACGTACCCGGCCATGCGGTAGCGACCGACCACATCGGTGAGCCCAGCCAGCCGAGCATGCAAGTCTGCGGCGTCGGGGTGCGGGGTTACGAAGATGAAGCCCTCCCACTGCCTCGAGCCGAAGCGCCGTGAGACGGTGGTCGGCCGGATCGAACGCCCTGCCGGCTGTGTCGACGGTGCGGTTCATGTACGGCGCGCCGATCAACTGTCCGTCGAGGCGGTAGACCCAGGCGTGATACGGACACGTGATGCGGGTCTCGTTGCCACAGCCATGGAGCAGCGGCGAGCCGCGGTGCACGCAGACGTTGTCGAGTGCCGACAACCTGCCATCGTCGCCGCGTAGGACGACGATCGAGCGGTGTTCGCCAGGGTGCAGCGGATCCGCGGTGGGTATCTCGGCAGTCATGTAGTCGCCGCGACCCGGTAGATCGGCGGCCCGGCCGACACACGACCACTCTCGGGCGAAGATGCGGCGGTGCTCCTCTGCTAGCACGTCGGGGGAGGTGTAGGCGCCTGCGGGCAACATGCGGGCGTCGGCGAACGGCAGCCGTGCGTGGTCGGCCAGCTCAGTCCAAATCGACATCGAGCACCGCGCCCTCCCTCCACGGCAGCGTCGACGTGGTGACAATCCATGCGTCGCCGGTCAGTTGGGCCACGCTGAACTCGCAGTCGAGCAGGGCTTCCATCACCGCCCGGTCGCGCTCGGTACTCCACCAACAGATCGGGCAACCGCGCCCGACGGGGGATGCCGATGGCTCGATCGCGGACGAACACGGCAACATCGCCGGCCCGGTAGATCACGTCGCCGTCGATCTCGGTGACGCTGAGCGGGTCGCCACTGCCGGGCACGAGTCGCCACTGCTCGACATACGCGCCGCTCGGTGCCCGTTCGACCATCACCGTGCCGTCTTCGCTCCATGTCATCAGCCCCGGCTCGGGGAAGGCCGACACCGGCTGGAAGTTCACCCCGTGGCCGCGGGTGTGCCACGACGCTATGGCTGCGCGCAGACCGTCGGGCCCGACGACGACCGGCCCGCACTCGGTGTAACCGCTGCTGGAATCGCTTCGAGCGATGGCATGCAGTTCATCGACGGTGCACTCGTGCAGGCCGGCCCGACGCGTGAGGTCGGGACGGTCGGCAGCAACGCGGACATCGACCATCAGCGAATTCGTCTGCAGCCAGACGACCGTGCTGGTGTCGTCGATCGATCCATCGGCGAGCTCGATCCACTCACGCCTCCAACATCCGAACATCACGTCGGGAACAGTCGCGGCAGACACCATCACGATGTTCGCCGATCGCCCGGCTATCGACGATCTTGCAGGAACCGGAACCGATCGCGCACCTCGGCCACGCGCTCGGCTGTGATGTCGGCGAGCAGTACGGTCTCGGTCTGTGCCGCGCCGACCAACACTTCGCCCAACGGGTCGATGATCCGCGAATCGCCGCTATACGGAAGGCCGTTGCCGGTGCCGACTCGGTTGCACCCGATCACATAGGCCTGGTTCTCGATGGCTCGGGCCTGAAGGAGCGCGGTCCACGGCAACCGCCGCGCCTCGGGCCAGTTGGCAGGCACCAAGTACACGTCAGTGTCATTGGCCAACTGCCAGAACTCGTCGGCGAAGCGCAGGTCATAGCAGACGAACAGCGTGACCCGCAGGCCCTCGACATCGACGGTGAGGAACTGATCGCCGGCGCGGAAGTGCTTGGTCTCACCGCCGTACGTGAATGGATGGATCTTGCGATACCGGTGCTGCACTCCGTCGGGTGTGGCGAGCACGAACGTGTTGTAGGGACGTTGGTCGTCGGCGGGGGCATCCGCGGCGATCTCAGGGCACGACCCGCCGACCCACACACCGTGCAGTCGGGCCTGCTCAGTGAGGAACTGTGACGACGGTCCACCCTCTGGCTCGCCAAGGTCGTCGCGATCGGTTGCGAAGCCGGTCGAGAACGTCTCGCTGAGCAGAATCAGGCGCGCTCCGGAAGTGGCAGCGCCGGCGATCATCGGTGCCAGATGGGCGAAGTTGGCCTGACGGTCGCACCAGGTGATGTCGTGTTGAATGGCGGCGACGCGCATCGACGCAGACTATCCGGTCGCCAGTTTGGCCAGTCGCTCGGCTGCTTCGTCGAGCACCTCGCCACGCTTGCAGAACGCAAACCGCACGAGGTGCCGGCCCTCGTGCCGGTTGGCGTAGAACACCTCGTTGGGAATCGCCACCACGCCGCATCGACCGGGCAGCGAACGACAGAAGGCCATGCCGTCGCCGTCGGGTTGCACCGGACGGATGTCGACAGTCACGAAGTACGTGCCGTGCGTCGGGTACACGGTGAACCCGGCGGCGTGCAGACCGGGCAGCAGCCGGTCGCGTTTGGCTTGCATATCGGCGGCGAACGCGGCGAAGAACGAGTCGGGCAGGCCGAGGCCGACAGCGATGGCCGGCTGGAAGGGAGCACCGCTGACATAGGTGAGGAACTGCTTGGCGGTGCGCGCCGCGGCGAGCAGCGCCGGCGGAGCGCAGATCCAGCCGATCTTCCAGCCGGTTGTGTTGAATGTCTTGCCGCCGCTGGAGATCACCAGCGTGCGAGCGCGCATGCCGGGCAGGCCTGCGAGCGGGATGTGCTGGGCGTCGTCGAACACCAGGTGCTCGTACACCTCGTCGGTGATCACGATGAGGTCGTGTTCGATGGCCAGATCGGCGACCAGCTGTGACTCGGCGTGGCCGAGAACATGGCCCGTCGGGTTGTGCGGGCTGTTGATCAACAGCAACTTGGTCTTCGGTGTGATCGCGGCGCGGAGCTCGTCGGGATCGAAGCCGTACGTCGGCGGCCGCAGCGTGACCGGCTTGGCCGTGGCGCCGGCCAGAGCGATGCACGCCTGGTAGCTGTCGTACATCGGCTCGAACAAGACCACTTCGTCGCCGGTGTCGAGCAACCCCATCAAGGCACCGGCGAGGGCCTCGGTTGCGCCGGTCGTGACCAACACCTCGGAGTCGGGGTCGTACTGCAATCCGTAGAAGCGTTGTTGGTGAGCTGCGATCGCCTCGCGCAAGACCGCCATGCCAGGCCCCGGCGGATATTGGTTGACCCCGCTGTTGATGGCCGCAATGGCCGCATCGAGCACCTCACGGGGCCCTTCGGTATCGGGGAAGCCCTGGCCGAGATTGACGCTGCCGGTCGCCATGGCCAACGCGCTCATCTCGGCGAAGATCGTGGTACCGAAGCCCTGGAGCTTGGCGGTCAGATGGGGCAAACGTGCTGATGACACGTCGCGAGCGTAGGCGGTCAGGTGACGGTGATCGTGCCGTGCATCGAGCTGTGGATCTTGCAGTGGATCTTGTAGGTCCCGGGTGCGTCGATCTTCAGCGTCGCGGTGCCACCGGCTGGAACGTCGACGCTGAAAGCGCCGGCGTCGTCGGTCACGGTGTGCGGCCGGCTGTCGCTGTTGGCGATGGTGAACTCGGTTCCGGCCGCAACCGAGGCTGGGCCGAACGTCGAGTTCGCGATCGTCAGCGCCGCCGTGCCGGCTGCTGCGGTGCCGGCGGGCGCGCCAGCGGCCGTGCCCACCGGTGCGGTGGTCGCGCTGGAACTCTTGGAGTCGCTGCCGCAACCAGTGGCGATGAACGCCAACAAGCACGCACCTCCCACGACAGCGCGCAATTTGTTCTTAGCCATGATCTCTCCCTCCTCATCGTTGAAACTCACTGAGATGTTGTGGCCCGAACGATTGCGGCAGCAGCCCGTCGAGGGTGAACGTCGCCCGCACACCATCGGGGCCGGCCGCGTAGATGGGAGTATCGCCAGATGCGAATTCGCGGATCCGCTGACGGCAGCCGCCGCAGCACGTGCCGATGGCTTCGCCGTCGCAGATCGTGAGCACTGCCACGATTTCGCGCTCGCCGGCAGCCACCATCGCCGAGATCGCCCCGGCCTCGGCGCACGAGCCCTGCGGGTAGGCGGCGTTCTCGACGTTACAGCCCGAAAAGATGCGCCCGCCGGCGGTCAGTACGGCGGCGCCGACGCGGAAATGCGAGTACGGGGCGTGAGCATTGGCCTGCACTGCTCTGGCCGCGGCCAGCAGCTCATCGACATCCGGCGTCATCAGGCACTCACAGTAGGCACATCTCGGATCGGATGTATCGTCGCCCCCGACGCATGGCCGGTCTGGTCGTCAGCCGACGATGATCGTGCCCTTCATCGAGCCGTGGATGTTGCAGTGGATCTGGTATGTGCCCGGTTGTGTGATGGTGAGCGACGCAGTGCCGTTGGCCGGTATATCGAGGTCGAAGGCGCCGGCGCTGTCGGTCACCGTGTGTGCCACGGCGTCGTTGTTGATGATCGAGAATGCAGCACCGGCGAAGCCGGATGCTGCGGAGAACGTCTTGTTCTCGATCGTGAGCGTCGATGTCGGAGCCGGCGCGCCGCCGGCGACGGTCGGAGTCGGAGCCGGCGCACCCCCCGCCACGGTCGGAGTCGGAGCCGGCACACCCCCCGCCACGGTCGGAGCCGGCGCACTCCCCGCCACGGTCGGAGTCGGAGCGGGCGCGCCGCCGACGAGAGTCGGAGCCGGCGCGGGCGCACCGCCGACAACCGTCGGAGGCGGAGCCGGCGCACCGCCGACAACCGTCGGAGCCGGCGCCGGCGAGCCGTCTGCGGTCGTAGCCCTCGGGGCCGGAGATCCGTCGGCGTTCGTCGCGCCCGGGGCTGTCGTGCCTCCCTCGACCGTGGCCGACGACGCGCCGGTGGAGTCGGTGCCGTTGGAAGCGCTGTCGCTGCCGCTGCATGCCGTCGCGACTGTCGCAAGCAGGCACGCACTTGCCACGCCAACGAGAAACCGGTTCCGCCTCATGATGTCTCCGTCCTCATCCCGAGTCCACAGTAGGTGCATCTCCTATGGGATGTATCGTCACCCTCCACCCGTCGCCCACCGCGATGCTCCAGCCGTTGCCGGAAAATGTCTCGCCGGCAGTCAGCAGATCGTCGTAGGGCGCCAGACCGACGAGCGGTGTCTGCGTGCGTGTCGAGTCGCTCCCGTCGACCAGGTGCACAGCGACCCCACTGGTCGGGAGGTGGTCGTCGAAACCCTCGGCGGTGAGCAGCTCGACGGTGATGAACCGGTGATCGTCGAGTTCGATGACGGCCAGGCGTGTGCCGGTCGAGCCGTTCGCCGTCGAGTCATTGGACGGCGCGAGCGTGACCGTGCTGCCCGACGCCGGGACGACGGCCACGGCCGACGTGGGCAGCCAACCGGCAGCCAAACGGTTGATAGCGAGTGTGTCGGGGCCGTCACGCCGCGCCGGGTTGACGGCTCGCGGCGCGGCGCTGTTGCTCATCAGGTCGAGGGAGCTGCGGTTGGGCTCGCTCGATGATCCGTCGTAGCCGCTGTGCGGCCAACCGACTGCGTGGCCGATTTCGTGTTCGATGAGATCCATCGGTGGCTGATCGCCCCATTCGGTGCTGAAGTCCGAGGCGCCGACGTACGCCGACCGCCTGCTCGACGTCGCGCTACATGGCGGCGTGGGACATCCACTGCCGGGGTTGCCGAAACCGCCCGGCTGCCCGGCGTTGTGTTCGGCGTCGGCAACGACGATGACGCCACGGGCCCTGTCGTCGGCCGCTGCCAGCGCCAGGTCGACGCAGGCCTGGGGTTCGTCGACGGCGCCGATCGAGACGTCACCGCCGGCGACGAAGTGGGGGCGGTAGTCGCCGTTCGACAGTACGTCGAAGTAGGCGGTGACCTTGGTGTTGAGCACCGCCGTGACGGCTTCCGATTGCAGTGGAGTGCGCAGCGGCAACCCCGCGTACACGATCGACTGGGTGTCGGGCGGAACGTGACACACGAAGACCTCCCATGGATCGTCGCCCTTGCTCATCCACTCGGTGCGCCGACCGGCATCGACCACAGCCTGCACTGCGGGAGGCATCTGGGCGCGCGATTGGCTGCAGGCAACCACTGCAAATAGTCCCACCAACCACGTGCGTCGCACCCCGAGAGGCTATGTGCGCGATGCCATGGATCCGTGACACGATGTGCTGATGGTCACTCGTCCCTTCCGCCATCGACTGCTCACCAACTCGATGGTACGAACCGTATTGTCGATGTGGGCGTGGTTCGTACTCGGTGTCGTCATCGTCGTCTGGGTGCCGCTCGTCGCTGTCATCCGCCTGGTCACCGCACCGTTCGACAAAGGTCGGTACGCCGCCGGGTACATGTTCCGCAAGCTCGCTGTTGCGCATCAGTGGCTCAACCCACTGTGGAGGTTCCGCACCTCGGGCGTGAAGATCACCGATCCGCGTCGTCCGTACGTCGTCGTCGCCAACCACCAGAGCTTCGTCGACATACTGCTGATCTCGCAGCTGCCGTGGGAGATGAAGTGGTTGTCGAAAGAAGATTTCTTCAAGTACCCGCTGGTCGGCTGGCTGATGCGGATGGCCGGCGACATCAAGTTGATCAGGGGCAAACGTGACTCGATCATTGCCGCGATGGACTCGTGCAAGGACCGCCTGTCGAAGCGCGTCAGCGTGATGATCTTCCCCGAAGGCACCAGAAGCAGGGACGGCGAGCTGCAGAATTTCAAGGACGGCGCGTTCCGCCTGGCCATCGAGACCGGCGCGCCCATCCTCCCGCTGGTGCTCGACGGCACCTTCCCTGCGCTCCAGAAGGGGGACTGGCGATTCGGAGTGACCGATGCCGAGGTGCGCGTGCTCCAGCCGATCGAGACTGCCGGGCTCACGCTCGACGACGTGCCGGTGCTACGCGATCGCGTGCACACCGTGATCGCTGACGAACTGGCGCTGATGAAGGCCTGTTGATGCCGAGGGTTTGCGGCACTGACACGGGTAGCCGCAAACACTCGATCAGCCATCGAAGCGACGGGCCTCATCGACCAGCCACGCCAACGCCGGGTCGGGTTGCTCGGCCAGCATCTCGGGGTGCCATTGCACGGCCAGCACCTCGGGCCGTCCCTCGAGCTCGAACCCTTCGATCACCCCGTCCTCGGCGGTACCGGTGACGACAACGCCGGTGCCGGGGCGCCCCACGGCTTGATGATGCAGGCTGTTGGTCGCCACCTCCGGTCCGTACAGCGACTCCAGCCTGCTGCCGGCGCTGACGCGAACGGTGTGGCAACGATCACTTCGGAGGGTGGTCCACAGGGCGTGGGTATCGAATTCGTCGAGGTGTTGCACCAGCGTTCCTCCGAGGGCGATGTTGAGCAGTTGCGCGCCTCGGCACACGCACAACATCGGCAATCGTCGCTGCAGCGCGGCGCGGATCAGCGCCAGTTCCCACTCGTCGCGACCAGGTTCGATCTCACCCAGCTCATGATGTGGATCCTCGCCGTACAGGGACGGATCGGGATCGGCGCCGCCGGTCATCACCAGGCCATCGAGGCGGCCGACCATGTCGACCGGGTCCGCGTCGCGGGTCAGTTGCACGGGCAGCCCGCCGACAGCCGCGATTCCCTTCGGATACTCACTCAGGTGCAGATCCACTTCCTCGCCCTGCAGCGCGCCCTGCGGGAGGTGGGGCACACGTTCGACCGGCCACCGACGGCCCGAGAGACCGATGAGCGGCCGCCGGCTCATGCCTGTGTCCCGGCGATCGGCAGCCGCGTGATGCCGCTGATGAAGTTGGAGCGCAACCGTTCGACCGGTCCGTTCAATCGGGCGTCGCTGATCCTCGGCAGAAGTTCTTCGAAAACCACCTTGAGCTCCATGCCCGCCAGTTGAGCACCAAGGCACAGATGCGGGCTCATTCGACCGAACGCGACGTGCGCGTTTGGCGTGCGACCAGGGCGAGGGCTCGGGGCTGACACTTCGCGTCAGCTCTCAGAACGACTGTTGTTCAATGAGCTGACGCGGATGCTCTTGACGCCAGAGCGTCGCTCGGCTCGGGTCCGAGCGCGGCAAACGTTGTCTCGCCCCAAAGCAGAACTAGTTCGGGCCCCAACGACCCGCGGCACCGCGCCATTTCTGCCCGCCGGGGGTTACTCGCCGCTGCGGCCCGGTAGCCTCGTGCGTGGCGAAGGGGAGTAGCTCACCGCTGGGAGATCGACATGCTGGGTGATGAGCCCCGGTCCCCAGGCCCGCTCCGGCGGGTGAGCAAGACCTTCGACCAGGCATCAATTGGATGCCCGGTCGAGGGCGTTCAACCTCCTTCCGGGCCGGACCCGGAGGAACTCGAGTGGAAGCGTTTCTGATCAGTTTCGGCATCATCTTCGTGGCCGAGCTCGGTGACAAGAGCCAGCTGATGGCGATGACGTTCGCCGCCCGGTACCGGGCCATCACGATCCTGATCGCCATCACCGCGGCCACGGCCCTGGTCCACCTCTTCAGTGTGTTGCTCGGCGCGGCGTTGGGCGTCGCGCTGCCGACACGAGCGATCTCCATCGTTGCCGGTGTCGCCTTCCTCGGTCTTCGCCGCCTGGACGCTGCGTGGCGACGAGCTCGGCGACGACGAGCGTTCCCGTGCCGAGCAGAGCAACAAGTCGGTGATGTGGACCGTCGGCATCGCGTTCTTCCTCGCCGAGCTCGGGGACAAGACGATGTTGGCAACGGTCACGCTCGCCACCAACAACGGCTTGGTCGGAACCTGGCTGGGGTCGACATTGGGAATGGTCGCCGCCGACGCCCTGGCGATTCTGGTCGGTCAGCAGCTGGGATCGCGACTTCCGGCGCGAGTGATCAAGATCGGGGCGGCGATCACATTCGTCGTGTTCGGCCTCATTCTGATCGCCTCGGGACTTCGGTCGTGAGCCAAGATGAGGTCGTGGACTTCGCCGAGCGTGTTGCAATCGTGACCGGTGGCGCTTCGGGCATGGGCGCAGCGACGGCGCGGCGGCTGACGGCGGCTGGTGCCCATGTCGTGATCGTCGACCGCAACACCGGTCTGGCAACGGCCGTCGCTTCCGAGATCGGCGGAGCATCTGCGGTTGGCGACGTCGCCGACTCGTCGTTCTGCGATCGTGTGGTGGCCGCCACTGTCGACGCGCACGGCCGGCTCGACGTACTCGTCAACGCCGCCGGGGTCATCGTGCGGGCGAGCGGTGCAGACACCACCGACGAGCAGTGGGCGAGGATCATGGGGATCAACGTCAGCGGGACCTTCTACATGTGCCGCGCCGCGCTGCGGATGATGAAGCCGGTCGGTCGTGGCGCGATCGTGAACTTCGGCTCGATCTGGGGTGACCTCGGTTCGGCGGGCGTCGCCGCGTATTGCGCGTCGAAGGGCGCCGTGCACAACCTCACCCGGGCGCTGGCCATGGATCACGCCGCCGACGGGATCCGTATCAACGCGGTCTGCCCAGGCGAGGTCAACACCCCGATGCTGCAATCTGAGCGAACCGAGGCGGTCACTGACCGACTGCTGGCCCAGATCGCCGCCACCGTGCCCATGGGACGGCTTGCCGACCCCGACGAGATCGCTCGCGTCGTCTGCTTCCTGGCATCTGACGACGCCAGCTACATGACCGGGGCGATGGTCAGCGTCGATGCCGGGTACGGGGCGAGGTGACCGTGGAGTACCGACGGCTCGGTCGCACCGGTGCCCGCGTGGCGCCACTGGCGCTCGGCACCGACAACATCTTGAACCCCACGCCGGAAGACGAGTCGAGCAGAATGATCATCACTGCCCTCGACGCCGGCATCAACTTGATCGACACGTCGAACAGTTACGGCGCCGGCGAGGCCGAGCGGGTGATCGGGCGAGTGCTTGCCGAGAGCGGACGGCGCGACGAGGCCCTGATCGCCACGAAGGTGCATTACCCGACCGGCCCTGGCCCGAACGACCGAGGGAACTCGCGGGTGCACATCATGCGTGCCTGCGAAGAGTCTCTGCGCCGCTTGCAGACGGATCACATCGACCTCTACCAACTGCATCGTCCGGCCTTCGAGGTGCCCATCGACGAGACGCTGGGCGCGCTCACCGACCTCGTTCGCCAAGGCAAAGTCCGCTACATCGGTAGTTCCACGGCGCCGGCGTGGAAGGTCTTGGAAGGCGTGCTGGTCGCCGAGTTGAAAGGGCTGGTGCCCTTCGTGACCGAACAGCCACCCTACAACCTGCTCGACCGGCGTGTGGAGAACGAGCTGGTGCCGATGGCGCTGCAGTACGGCCTCGGGCTACTGCCGTGGTCACCACTGGCGATGGGTGTCCTGGCCGGCCGATACGCCGCCGACGACATCCGCCCGACGGGATCGCGAGCTTCGCTGCGCGGCGGCATCTACGCAGACCGGGTCAGCCAAGGGGCGGTCGAGGCCGGCAACAAGTTCGTGACGCTGGCGCGTGATGCGGGCATCGATCCGGCGCGTTTGGCGATCGCCTGGGTGATGCATCAACCAGCGGTCACCGCGCCGATCATCGGCCCACGCACCGTCGACCAACTCGAGCACCTGATCCCTGTTATGGAGATGGTCGTGTCAGCCGATCTGGCAGCGTCCTGCGACTCCATCTGCGCGCCGGGCAGCGCCGTTGCCAACTTCCACAACTCGGCTCCGTGGATGAAGATGCGCATCGGCTGACCCCTTCTGCCAGCGGCCACGCGAAACAGCTAGGACTTTCTCCCCTGTTCCGTGACTCACGTCGGATGGATACTCAACGTATGACGATGAAGATCATTGTGGGCGTTGACGGGTCAGAGACGTCGTTCGAGGCGTTGCGGTGGGCGGCGCACGAAGCGCAGCGGCGCAAGGCCCAGATCAAGGTTGTGTCGTGTTATAGCGTCCCCGCATACGGAGGTCTCGACGGCGCCATCTATCCGAGTTCGGTCGATGTCGACACATTGAAGAACGAGACAGCAGCCATCGTTCGCCAAGCAATCGATGTCGTCGAAGCCATTGACCCGCGACTGGTGATCGAAGGAGTGACCCTGATGTCGACGCCAGTTGTCGGCATCACCGCGGCCGCAGCGGCCGGTGACGAGATCGTCGTCGGCGCTGCCGGCCATTCCGGCGTGCTCGACGGCATCGTCGGCTCGGTGACGACCGGGGTGACCCATCGCGCCCACGTGCCGGTGATCGTGGTGCCGTCCAAGGCGTCGGGCGACGTCGCCGAGGCGATGAAAACGATCGTGGTGGGCGTCGACGGTTCGCCGGAGTCGCTGCGGGCGCTCGAGTGGGCGTACGGCGAGGCCCTGGCCAGCGGCGCGGAGTTGAACGTCGTTCATGCCTGGATCTGCCCGTACACGATTTCCGAGTCCTCGGTTTTGGAAGTGCGCAAGCCGATGGAGTTCGCCGCTGTCAAAGTGTTGCAGTCGAGCCTCGATTCGCTGGGCCGCCGGTTGACAGACGGCTCGGTGGTCGTGCATTCGACGCTTTGTGAGAAGGACCCGGCAGAGGCCTTGTTGAAAGAAGCCGTCGGCGTCGATCTGCTGGTCGTCGGCTCACGAGGTCGGGGTGGATTGCGGTCGCTCGTGCTCGGCTCGGTGAGTCGGACCGTGCTTCACAACGCAGTCAGCCCTGTGGCCGTCGTACGGGCCGATGGCGGTCACGACCTCGACGACCGACCACGACGGCACGAAGATCTCGTCAGCAGTAAGTAGTCATTGCCGCAATCATGGGCTAGAACTTCGATGGTGGATGACGCGTCTGTGAATCCCTGGGCGTTGTTCGAGAGCATTCCAGAGGTCGTCGTCGTCGTCGACAACGACGGCATCATCTTGTATTGCAACGCACATTGCCTCGACATCCTCGGTTGGTCACCTTCCGAATTGGTCGGCCGGCAGATCGAGGTGTTGATTCCCGACCGGCTGCACAGTGTGCACAGATCGCATCGCCACGCGTACGCGCACGGTCCCAAGGCTCGGCCGATGGGAAGCGGACTGCTGTTGACGGCGCTGCACAGAACGGGCCGCGAAGTACCGGTGGAAATCGCTCTGAGCCCGCTGAGCGGCGAGGTCGCGGCAACGGTGGCGACAGTGCGCGATGTCACCGAACGACTCGAGACCTCGGCGCAACTCCTCGAGGCCAAGACTCGCCTCGAGGTACTCGACGACCGCGACCGAATCGCCCGCGAGCTGCACGACAGCGTCATCCAACGGCTGTTCGCCGCCGGGTTGCACCTGCAGGCATCGACGGGTCGCCCCGACACCACCGAGCGGGTGTCTGCCGTGGTCGACGAGATCGACGAGGCGATCCGCGAGATCCGTGGGGTCATCTTCACGCTGCAACGGCCTTCGCAGCTCGACAGCGGGCTGGCCGCCGCGTTGAGCGTCAGCATCAACGAGGCCGCTCGACTCCTCGGGCACCGTCCGACGTTGAGGCTCGGTGGGATACTCGGCAATGTCTCCAACGAGCTGAGCTCCGAACTGTTGACCGTGTTGCGCGAGGCGTTGATGAACGTCGCCAAGCATGCTCAGGCGACCAAGACCGAGGTGTCGCTCGATGTCGGTACCGATGCCATCACGCTCATCGTCTCCGACGACGGCGTCGGCATCGCCCCGGCTACACAAACGGGTGGGCTCGGGCTGCGCAACATCGGCGAGCGGGCGGCGCTACTCGGCGGTCACGCTGCGTTTTCCGCAGCCGACCCTCGGGGCACCGAAGTGCGCTGGGTCGTGCCGCGGTCCAGAAAAGCACATTGACGGTTTCCGATACGCGTTGATCAGTGCTCGGTCTTGGCCCTGACGGCAAAAACGGCAGCCTCGGTGCGTCTGGTCATGCCGAGTTTCATCAGGATCGACGACATGTAGTTCTTCACGGTCTTCTCGGCGCGGTTGACCTTGTTGGCGATCTGGCGATTGGTCAGACCCTCTGCGACGTAGTCGAGAATCGTCCGTTCGAGGTCGGTTAGTGCAGCCAGACGCGGATCCTGATCCTGGTGTGGGTTGCGCAGCCGCTCGAGCAGTTGCCCGGTGACCGCGGGATCGATCAGCGACTCGCCACGCGCCACCCGATGCACTGCGGACACGAGGTCGTTGCCTCGGATCTGCTTCAGCACGTATCCGGCGGCCCCGGCCATCACCGACTGGAACAAAGCCTCTTCATCGGAGAACGACGTCAACATCAGACACACCAGATCAGGGCGGAGGCTGCGAACGTCGCGGCAGACCTCGACGCCGCTTCCGTCGGGCAACTGCACATCGAGAACTGCGACCTGCGGTCGGGTCGCTCGGATTCGGGTCACGGCATCGGCGCAGGTACCGGCCTCACCGACTACCTCGATGGTGCCATCCGCTTCCAACAATTGACGCACGCCTTCGCGCACCAACTCGTGATCGTCGAGAAGGAACACCGTGACCTTCTGGGGAACTTCGTCCATGTCTCTATGGGAACACAATTCGTGCCAATTACCAAGGACCAAGGTCCCTCAACGCCGTCAGTGCCGGCTCAGGACGGGACGTTCTCCCCTACCGCTTTGCATCAAGATCGGGTGATCTGGTGTCAACAACCTTTTGTGGCAGAGATGCTTGAACGGAGCAAGGGGCACGGATATGGAACGCAAAGGTTTGATCGATGTGTTGGTGGTGGACGGCCACTACATAGTTGCCAAGGGTTTGGCCATGGTCGTCAACGGCGAGCCGACGATGCGTGCAGTGGCCACTGCAGGCAGCATCAAGGAAGCGGTCGAGGCGTGCCTCGCCACTCCACCCGACGTCGTGCTGATGGATGTCGACCTGCCCGACGGAGACGCGATCGCCGCCATCCGGCGGATTCGAGCAGTATCGCCGAGCTCCAAGATCGTGGTGATCACCGGTGCCAGCGACAACAAGGCGTTGGCGATCGCCGTCGACATGGGGTGCATCGGATACGTGCACAAGGCCGCTCGCGTCGAGGAGTTGCTCGGCGCCGTTTCGTCGGCTGCCGATGACCACGCCTACTTCCCCACAGCCGAACTCGCCCGCCTCCTGCGCGAGCGGTGGTCTACCCCACGTGGTGGGCACACGGTGTCAGAGCGCGAGCGCGAGGTTCTACAGCTGCTGGCCGACGGGCGCAGCGTCGCCGAGATCGCCGGCTGCATGGAGTTGTCGACCCACACCGTGCGCAACCACATCCGCCGGGCGATGAAGCACCTGGGCGTGCACACCCGACTGGATGCCGTCGTTGCTGCCGCCCGGGCTGGAATCCTGACGGTAGACAACTCCAAGGTCAAGCGCGCCGTCGCCCGTTGAGGCCGCTGGCCGGTTTCACTGCGGAGAGGCCGGATGGCTCGCCTCGTCGGCGGCATGAGGGAACAACAGCTGCGCGGTGAGGCCGTGTGTGACTTCCGCGAACTGACCGGCAAGAGCGACAACAAGATCGTCGAGTGACAACAACCCGGTGACCTTGCCATGGTCGACGATCGGCAGCCGCCGCACTGCGTGGTGACCAAAGGCACTCATGGCGTCGCGCACGTCGGCCCCGGCATCGAGCGCGACCACGTTCATGCTCATGATGTCATCGATCCTGGTGTCGAGAGGCAACCCCCTGGCGAGTGCCCTGACGACAAGATCTCGGTCGGTCACGATGCCGATCAGTCGCTCGCCCTCGGTGATGATCAGCGACCCGACCCCGTCACCCGACATCAGACGAGCGGCCTGCTGGACGGTCGTGTCCGCCGTCGCGGTGACCGGTGGTCGCATCGTGATTTCCTGGACCTTCATGTCGGTTCCTTCCGTTCGGGATGCTCGACCACCGCATCGGTGCCGGGGAACAGCAGTGTCACGTGGCCAGTGTCATCCCAGCGAACTAGGAACGGCGCCGAGTTGTCGGGGCCACGGGCTTCGAGAACTTCCCCTTTGCGGTCAGGTACACCGATCCGGTGACCTTTCACGACGACCTGATCTCCGCTGTGTGCTTGCATGCGACACCTCCGCGTCCTCCGTGACTGCAGTGTGCATCGGGCGAGCCCCGGTGGCCAGGGGACGAAGGTCCATGTGTTGTGCACAGTTGAGTTGGCGAACGTCAGTACCTCAACACAGCGGCGATGCTGATTCCCCCGTGCAGCTCGTCGTCGTCGACCACATGGACGCGTGCCCGGTGACGAAAGCCTTCGTTGACGGCGACGACGACTCGGCGCCGCCGATCGGCTGCCGCCGGTGGGGTTTCGCCGCCGACCGTCATGGACCGCGCGACCAGCAGGTCACTGACCGAACCGCTCGAGCTGGCGGCGACGACGTCGTCGGGATCCGTCGCCGTCTTGCCCGTGCCGTCGAGCCGTCGGAGCCGTTCGAGGGCGTCGGCGGCCGACGAGTGGGCCAACGACTGGACGTATTCCCATGATCGCTGGTGCAACTCTTCGGCTGACATCGACTCCGGGCTCCCCGAGATGGCGATGTCGATCGTGTGGCGATAGTGGGTGTGATTGATGAACATCGCCGCCTCGTACTCGACCCCGAAGACGACCAGTGGCGCAACGGCGCCGGTGAGCACCGGCGCGATGGCCTTGTCGATGAGATGGATGTACTGGCGCACGTCGTCCTTGCGCAGATCCTCACCGCCGCCGGCGCCGCGCATCGCGCCCGAACCCTGGCGGCTCAACATCGGCTCCCGACGGATGTACCACAAGGCGTCGTCGATGGATCCGGGCATGTCGGGCACGGCAACCACGTCGAAGCCGAAGCGGCTGCCTCGGAACAGCTGGGCCCCCTTCTTGTCGATCGTCACGGCGAAGAAGTCGATGTCGTCGACCAACGCCGGAAGCAACCGGAGCAGGTCGGCTCGATCACCGACCTCGGCGGCCAGACCCATCGTGATCGGCATGGCGACGAACAGGGCTCGGTCCGACGACAGGAACATCCCCAGCCCCCGCGCCGAGCGGGGCACCTCTTCGAGAACGGTCTCGGCCGAGATCGGTGCGACGAACGCGGCGGCAGCGCCAGGCTCGACGAGATGCTGATCCGTCAACTTGCCGATCGCTGTCTGGGCCACGTGGCGGAGCGCCTTGGTCAGTGAGTCGGCCGCTTGTGGCTGGGAGAAATCAACTGGAACGAAGGCACTGGCGAGGAGAGGCGAGTGCCAATCGGCCAGTGTGCAAATGGTCTCGTGGTTCAGTCCGGCGAAGGTGGTCATGACCTCAGCGAACTTCGTTTGCCCAACGTGGTCACGGGCCAGATGTCCTGCCCGTCAAGGACCAACAGCCTGGCGCCCGTCCTGGACGGTTTCGATGACCTGATCGATCCCGTGAAGAGCCGCCGCCAGGCGCTCGGACAGCACCGATTCGTTCGCCGCGCTTGCCGCGATCGACGTGCCGAGGGCAAAGAGGCGCTGGATGACCAGATCGAGAGCGCCTTGCAGTTGATCGATCTGCCCCTTGGCGTTCGCCAGATCGATCCTGTGGATCGCATTGTCGACAGCCGCCTGGCGTTGTTCTGTCATGTCGCGGATTGTCGCCACGACCAGTGACGTGCCGGGCAAGGCGTTCAACTGAACATCGATCGGCAGGACCGATCCGTCGGCTCGGCGACCTTCGATGTCGAGGTCCTCCCGGCCCATCGGGCGCGGCTTGGGTTCCGCGAGGAAGTCCTTGACGTGATGGCGATGGTTGTCGCGCAGATACTCCGGCAGTAGCACCTCGACGGGTTGACCGATCAGATCCTCGGCGTCGTAGCCGAACAGCTTCAAGAGCGGCGCGTTGGCGTACACGACGACACCGTCACCGTCGGTCATCACGACGCCATCCGTCGTGCGATCGAGAACCATCGACAAGAAGGCATCCGAGGTGTAGCTGACAGCTCCGCCACGAGCACTGGCAAGTTCCGGAGTCTGTGTCTTCATCGTCTCAGTATCAGCTGCCGCCATCTGTGGTGGCCACGGCCATTTGTCCCGAGAAGTCACGGTCGTGGGGGCCAATCAGACGAGTCGTCGACCTCCTGACGAGCCAGCGCTGCGGTGATCAGGGCGATGACCTCGTCGTCGCTCACCGCGTCGAAATGGCGGTACCAGTTGCCGACGGCCCAGAACGGATCCGGTTCGGCCAGGCACACGACCCTGTCGGCTTCCGACCTCAAGATCTCCACGACATCGGGCGGAGCAACCGGGGTGGCCACGGTGACTTCTCGGGCGTCGTTGGCCCGGGCAACGCGGATCGCGGCACGCATGGTCGCTCCGGTGGCGATGCCATCGTCGACGATGACCACCGAGCGCCCGGCCAGCGACTCGCGGGGACGTACCGACCGCACCCGTCGCAGCCTCGACTCGAGTTCCGCTCGCTCGCGAGACTCGGCCTGGCGCAGCTCGTAATCGGTCACGTCGGCACCGCGCATGACATCGTCGTTGAGCACGATTGCACCGTTCTCGCCAATGGCGCCCATCGCAAGCTCGCGGCGGCCGGGAACGCCAAGCTTGCGTACGACGATGACGTCGAGCGGGGCGTCGAGGGCCTCGGCGACCTCGGCCGCCACTGGCAGCCCACCGCGCGGAAGACCCAACACGACAGGCTTGTCGATGTTGGCCTTGGCCACCTCGATCCCCAGCAACGCGCCCGCCGATCGACGGTCGTACAAGACGTGACGGTCCACCATGCTCCCCTCAGCACAGCAATTGTCGCGCCCCTGCTTTGCACCGGGAAGGGACTTTCGACTCTGCCTGGTGACATACGGCGTCCAGCCGAATCTCGGCAGCTAGGACGTGATCCGCGCAGCGACGACCGGGCTGAGTGGCGGAGCAACATCACCAATCGAGCAGGCGGCACGCAACGCCTCGGCGGCGATCATTGCCTCTGACTCGGTACGAGCGTGCACTACCGCCAGCGGCCGACCGCTGTCGACGTGTTCGCCAATGGCCACCACATCGGCGAGCCCGACGGAATGGTCGACCTCGTCTTCGACCCGCAGACGCCCGCCACCCAGGGCGACAACGACCAATCCAACGGCTCGAGTGTCGATCGACTCGACAAAGCCGTCGCGGGTTGCCGCGACGCGATGTGTGACCTGGGCTGCACGTAGGTGTGTGGTCGGGTTGTCGATGAGATCGCCGGGCCCGCCGAGCGCCGTCACCATCTCCTGGAATCGTTCCGCAGCCGTACCGGCCTCGCGCGACGGCGAACAGTCGACTGGTGGCCGACGGGATGTCGGCGGCCAGACCACCCAGCACAAGCATCTCCGCGCCGAGAGCCAGGACGACCTCGGTCAGCCTGGTGTCGTCGCTCGAGCCGGTGAGCCAGTCGATCGCTTCGCGCACCTTCGAGGGCATTGCCGGCAGTTCGTCCCAGCACCTGGTTCATGTCGGTCAGCAACGCGTCTGGTGACCAGCCCGGCGCGGCGCGCAACTGTGACGATGCTGTGCGCCAGTTCCTCGGCGCGGACGAGATCCGACATGAAGGCGCCGTTGCCGAAGGTGACATCCATGACCAGGGCGTCGAGACCGGCGGCAAGCTTCTTGGCGAGAATAGAGGCGGTGATCAGCGGGATCGACTCGACCGTGGCCGTGACGTCGCGGATCGCGTACAGCCGACCGTCGGCGGGGGCGAGGTTCGAGGTCTGCCCGATGATCGCGCAGCCCACCTTGGCGACGACGTCGTTGAACAACTCGTTGTCGGGCCGCGTGTTGTACCCGGGGATGCTCTCGAGTTTGTCGAGTGTGCCGCCAGTGTGCCCCAGGCCTCGACCGGAGATCATCGGTACGTGGCCGCCGCAGGCCGCGACCAGCGGAGCAAGCATCAAGCTGACCTTGTCGCCGACGCCGCCCGTGGAGTGCTTGTCGATCACGGGTCCGTGCAGGTCGGTGCGATTCCACTGCATGGTGTCACCCGATTGCGACATCGCCCGCGTCAGGGCGACACGCTCGTCGATGTCCATACCCTGAAAGAACACGGCCATGGCCAACGCCGCAGCTTGGCCGTCGCCGATGCTGCCATCGGTCAGACCACCGACGAACTGCTCGATCTGACCATCGGTCAACCGTGACCCGTCGCGCTTGGAGCGGATGATCTCTTGCGGCAGAAAGCTGGCCGCGCCCACCTAGTACTCCGACGGCAACTGCGAGTCGTGGGTGCTGCCGAGTACTCGAATGATGTCGTTCAGCAGACCACTGGCGCCGAAGCGGAAGTTGCCGGGCTCGGCCGTGTCGGGCTGCAGGTGGTGATCGGCGAGCTCGAGATAGGTCGCGGCCTCACCGACTGTCTTGACGCCACCGGCGACCTTGAGGCCGATCGTGTGGCCGGCGCGACGCGTGGCGTCGATGACCTCGAGTAGCGCCTCGGCGGAAGCGGGTGTGGCGGCCGGTTCCAACTTGCCCGTCGAGGTCTTCAAGAAATCGGCGCCGTTGGCCACGGCCACCGCGGCAGCAGCCTTGATCACATCGGTGTCGTCGAGGACCCCCGTTTCCAGGATGACCTTCAACCTCACTGGCAATCTCGCCGGCAATCTCGCTGGATCACCATCGCGGTGGCACACCGTGGCCACTCGTCGCACCAGCTCGCCGGCGGCGAGGTGATCGCCGGCCAGATAGGCGCGGAACGGGAAGACGACATCGATCTCGTCGGCTCCGTCAGCAAGCGCCCGCTCGACCTCGTCGACGACATCGTCGACAGGCGCCGTCCCCAGCGGGAAGTTGGCAACGGCGGCGACGGCGATGCCGGAGCCGGCCAGGCGAGCAGAGGCCTGGGCGACGAATGCCGGATAGATGCAGACTGCGGCGGGGTGGAGATCGATGCCGGGCGCCGGCGACAGGGCCCGATCGCACAGTGCATCGATGCGCTCTGCCGTGTCGTCGAGGTTCAGGCTCGTCAGGTCGAGGCAGCTCAAGGCCCTGGCTGCATCGCGGGCCTGGCTCGTCGCAGTCAACTCGCTCATCGTCCAAGCCTGCCTCATTTGAGTCCCGCGCGACAGGGTCGAAGTACCCGGCGACATACCTCGAAGTGCCCTGTCGCCGGGACTCGCGATCGCCGAAACTTCGACAATGAGCACCAGTCGTATCCCACACGATCTCAGCGAACCTGACCGAGCGCTGATCGAACATCTTGCCAGCCACGTCGAGTCCGAGAAGGAGATGATGGGCCTGTACGACGCGCTCGCGCATGATGACCATCCGTACGTGGCGTACGTGGCCAATCTGATCGCCGAGGACGAGGCCCGGCACCACCGGCTGTTCCTCGAGTGGATCGAGACCATCAAGGCGTTGGCCGAGCTGCGCAACGCCCCCGACGGCATTCCCCACGTCGACTATCGCCCCGTTCCACCCGAGACGATCGCCATGGTCGATCGGTTGTTGAAGTTCGAGAAGGCTGACCTCGCCACTTCGCAGAGCCTGCGTCGCGAGATCCGCGAGGTACGCACGTCGACGCTGTGGGGAATGCTCGTCGAACTGGTGATTGCCGACACGAAGAAGCACATCACGGTGCTGAAGTTCCTGCGGGCACGGCTCGCCGAACGCAAGGTTTCTGACGTCGCGGCGCGGGCTTGATCTCGAACTCCTGGTTCTTCACCCCCACCAGGAGTTCGAGATCATATTTGGCGATGATCAACCAGCTTCGTCACTGCGGACCACTGTGACAGGTACGGTCGAACGGCTGACCAGCTGCAGTGCAGTGGAACCGATGTCCGAGCCCGTATCACCCGCGCCGCGGTGCCCAACCACGATGTGACGAGAGCCGGTGCGATGGGCGACCCGCATGAGGGTCTCACAGGGTGGCCCCGGTTCGACCAGTGAGGTCAGTACTGCCGCCGCTTCTGAGCCGCTGAGGGTGTGCTTGATCAGGTCAGCAATGTCGACGCGGGGCACGTACGAGCCTTCCTCGAGCAGTCCCTCGGCGTGAACGGCAAGCAGCGGTGCGCCGATGCGGGACGCGAGGTTGGCTGCCCAGTGCAGTGCCGCGATCGACTCGGAGGAGGTGTCGACGCCGACCACGATCGTCTCGTTCGACGAATCGACCCTCGGATTGGACATAGCACTCATCGCAGCCTCCGTACGGACAACTCGGGGTGGGGGACATTCGGCACGGCGCGCACTCGGAGATCGACGACGTGAAGCCCGTCGGGTGTCGCGATGATCGGGTTGAGGTCGATCTCGAGGACCTCCGGTACGGCGTGGGCGAGTTGCCCGAGGCGCACCAGCAGTGCTTCCAGCGGTGCATGATCGATCATGGGCATGCCGCGATAGCCGTCGAGCAGCGGCGAGATGCGCAGCCCGCGAACCATTTGCCTGGCGTCAGCGGCCGTGAGCGGGGCGGGGCGCACGACGCGATCCTTCAGCAGCTCTGCGGCCGTACCGCCGGCGCCGAAGATCACCAGCGGCCCGAAGGCGGGATCCGTGGTGACACCTGCCAGCAACTCGATGCCCGACGGCGCCATGCTCTGCACGACGTACCCCTCGAGCTGGTCACCGAGGGCCTCGCGGATCGACGAACCGGCCTCGATCACGGCCTGCTCGTCGCCGAGGGAGAGTTTCACGGCACCGACATCGGTCTTGTGGAGGATCGAGGCACCAGCGCCCTTGAGCGCCACGGGGAAGCCGAGTCGCTTCGCGGCCACCACGGCCTCGTCGAGGCCGCCGACCACCGCTGTCTCGACCAGTGGTACGCCAGCTGCCGTCGCCAGTGCGGCGGCCGACGTCGCGTCGAGCCAGCCTCCCTGCGGAACCGCGCGCAAGAAGTCGCCGGCCACTTTGCGGGCCTGGACCTCGTCGATCAGCTGCTCGGGCACCTCTGCATCGCTGGATCGCAGCCACTCGGTGCGGCCGGCCATGTGGGCAAGGGCTCGTACGGCCGACTCGGGGAACCGGTACGTCGGCACCGTCAGCCCACCGAGCTGCACGGTCTCGTTCCCGGCCAGAACCGTGGCCAGCATCGTCTTGTCGGGATGAGCCGCTGCGGCCGTGGCGATCGCATCGAGCATCGAGCGATCACGATCGGGAAGTGGTGGGACGTAGAGGGCCAGCACCGCGTCGATGTCCGGGTCGTCGAGCACGACGTCGAGGGCCTGTTCGAACGCCGACGGGGATCCGGCGGCGACGATGTCGACGGGATTGCGTGTCGCCGCCGTTGCCGGGAGGAAGCTCCTGAGCCGCTGCTGCGTCGCCTCGCTGAGCTCGGGAACGATCAAACCGTTCGCCGTGGCTGCGTCGGCGGCAAGGATGGCCGGGCCTCCGGCGTTGCCGACGATCGCCACTCGGCGGCCCGCCGGCGCCGGTTGGCTGGCGAAGGCCTGAGTCGTGTCGAACAGCTCTTCCAGAGTGTCGACACGGGTGACGCCAGACCGCGACAGCACCAGCTCGGCGACGTCGTCGGACGTCGCCAGCGCCGCCGAATGCGACGACGCGCCGCGGGCGCCTGCCGGGCTGCGGCCCGACTTCACGGCGATGATCGGTTTGACTCGGGCCACCCGCGAGGCGACTCGCACGAACTTTCGGGGGTTGCCGAAAGATTCGAGGTACAGAGCGATCACCGCGGTCGAGTCGTCGGTCTCCCAGTAGCGCAACAGGTCGTTACCGGAGATGTCGGCCTTGTTGCCGACCGACACGAAGCTGGAGATGCCGATGCCGCGCCGGGCACTCTCATCGAGCAGCGAGATACCGAGTGCCCCCGACTGTGTCATGAACGCCACGTTGCCAGGGATCGGGTCGACCGGTGCGAATGTCGCGTTCATACTCACCAGAGGGTTCGTGTTGGCCAGTCCCATGCAGTTCGGGCCGACGACGCGCATGCCGTAACCGTGTGCCGACTTGACGAGCGCAGCCTCGATGGCGCGGCCGTCAGCGCCGAGTTCGGCAAAGCCGGCACTGATGATGACGATTCCGCCGGCATGCGCTTTGCCGCACTCCTCGATCACGGCGGCCACTTGGTCGGCGGGCACGGCGATGATGGCCAGATCGGGCGCCATCGGGAGGTCGGCGACGCTCGCGTAGGCGAGAATGCCGCCGACGGATCCTGCTTGTGGATTGACGGGCAGCACGGGTCCGGTGAAACCACCACGCACCAGGTTGTGAACGATTTCGAAGCCAATCGTGCCGGCGGTGCGGCTGGCACCGATGACGGCGATCGATGTCGGGCTGAGGATACGGCGGATCGACGCCACCACTGCCGCCCGTTCGCGGTCGTCGATCCGCTGGTCGAGCTCGTCGGACGGCGCTATCGGGAAGCTGACATCGATCACCCCGCTGTCGAAGTGGCTACTGACATCGAAACCGGCGTGGCGGAACACATCCATCATCGCCCGGTTGTCGGGCAACGTCTCGGCGTCGAACCGCTCAATGCCATTGCTGCGGGCGACTGCCGCAAGATGTTCGAGCATCACGGTGGCCAGTCCCCTGCGCTGGTGGTGATCCTCGACCACGAAGGCGACCTCGGCGGCTGTGTCGTTGTGGCCCCGGTCGTACCGAACGACCGCCACGACCTCGCCGTCGAGCTCGGCGACGAGCGCGAAGCGGTCGCGATAGTCGACCTCGACGAGCCGGTGCAGCTGGGGTTCGGGCACCCTCGGGATCGGCGAGAAGAACCGGAAGTAGATCGACTGCGGCGAGAGCCGGCTGTGCAGCGAGCGGAGCTGTTCGAGATCGTCGGCCCGGATCGGTCGGATGTGGGCAGTCCCGCCGTCGATCAGGACAACGTCGCACTCCCATTGGCTCGGGTAGGTCGTCGGCTGGTCGGCGACTGCTTGCCCTGTCACTGATGGGCCCTCGCGGGCATCGCCTGCCCAGCCCCCGTCCCAACGCTCATCCCGACGATCATGTGGCCCATGGCCTCGCCCCATTCTCGTGCTCGTTCAATCTCGCCGAAGGCTAGCGGGCCGGCAGTTCCCGTGACGACGAAGCTGTGAGGCTCACCGAACGGCGAGAACCCGGCAGCGCACAGGCCACGCTGGATCGACCGTGCGGCTGACCCGGTGAGCAATTTCGGCTTGTCGTACCTGGTGTCGAAGCCAACGCCGCGGCAGCCGTCCAACCGTGGTAGGCCATGCAGCCATTCGCGGACACCGGTACCGATCAACGCCGATTCGAGGAGGTGATCGGGGTGCTCGCGCGCATCCAGAAATGCCGATTCTCTGGTGTGCTCGCGGCTGAGGCTCCAGGCGTGGGTGGGTGCGCCGACGACCATCAACCGCACGTCGTCGAAATCGATCTCGCCCGCATCGTGGGCACGGATCAACTCGGTGTCGATCGACTGTCGAAGCCCGTCGGCGACCGCCTCGGCGATGTGCCTGGTGTTTCCGAATATGGATTCGTATACGACAAGGGCTTTCATTGCACCCTCCTTTGCCTTTCTCGAACGTACGTCCGGTGGTGCAGAAGTGGATAGAGGCGTGTGTGCTGCTGCCTCGGGACTTCCGGTCCCCCGCGGTTGAACCTCAGATCGCATGTGGCGACGGCGACCAGTGCGCCGACGATTGCAGAGACCAGCCGTGTCCGGCTGGAATCTGTGACCGCTGTTGTGCGATTCGACGTTCTCATGGGGAGGCGTCCTTTCCTTCTCCCTGCACGGTACGGATCGCACGAACTCACAAACAGTGCTGTCTGCCAGGACATATCAGGGTCCGTGGTATGAGACGGACGGCACATTCTTGGGCCCATCGGCTTAAGCCAACGTCGAACCGCCCGTTATCCGAGACGGGCCTGCATAGCATCGACGGGCATGCGCATCGTCTCCCTCCTGCCGTCGGCGACCGAGATCCTGTTCCAGCTCGGGCTCGGCGACCAAGTGGTCGGAGTGACCTTCGAGTGCGACTTCCCAGCCGAGGCCCGCTCGAAGCGGATCGTGTCGACCTCGGCGTTACCCGAGGGCCTGACGCCGGCGGAGATCGACGAAGTGGTGAAGCAACGGATGGCCGCCGGAGACGACCTGTACCGCCTCGATCGCGACGCCTTTGCGACGATCGACCCGACGCTCGTCGTCACCCAAGACCTGTGCGCCGTGTGCGCAGTCGATGTCACCGAGGTCGACGACGCCATGGCCTACCTGGGTTGCCACGCCGAGGTGCTCACACTGGATCCCATGACACTCGCTGAGGTGATCGACTCGGTCGGGGTGATCGGTGCCGCCACCGGCACGACCGAATTGGCAGCGCAGGTCATGGCGAGCTGCCGTGAGCGACTCGCCGACGTGACCGCCAGGCTCGATGGCGTCACCGCCCGGCCGACGCTGCTGCTGGAATGGACCGATCCGGCCTTCACCGACGGTCACTGGGTGCCCGACATGATCACTGCAGCCGGCGGGCGATCGGTGATGGGCCGGCCCGGTCGCAACTCGCAGGGTGCCACCTGGAGCGAAATCCGCGCCTGCCGGGCCGACGTCGTGATCGTCGCCCCATGCGGGTTCCGGCTCGACGGTGCCACCGCGCTCGCGGAGCAGGTCGTGGCCCGTGGCGTTCTTCCCGGCGCCGCAGAGGTCTGGGCGGTCGATGCCGACGCGTTCGTCGTGCGTCCGAGCCCGCGCCTGGTCGACGGCGTCGAGATGTTCGCCTCGATCCTGCACCCCGAGCGGCACGGGCCCCCCGACCCGGCAACCGCCACCAGGGTGCTGGGCGATCGGTGAACCCTTCCAGCGGACGAGTGTCAGAAGACACCCCGGGTGGGGCCGGAAACACTCTGTCGATCGGCGGCCGGTCGCGGGCGATTGCTCAGCTCGCCAGCCACGGGTAGCGGGCGGTGTCCTTGCCGGCGTAGTCGGGGTCGAGGTAGATGAACACCCGCTGGATCTTCCAGTCGCGGATCTCGAACACGTCGCACCAGCGCCCGGCACCCGACTCGGGTGCCCCGGCCCGCCAAGGGCCGTCTTGGTGCTCGCCATGACTGGTGCCCTCGGCGACGATGGTGTCACTGCCAGAGAAGACCCAGTTGAAGTGGGAGAAGTGATGGGTGATGCCCTTCAGCGTGGCACCGACATCGCCGAACAGCTTGCCGATCTGCTCCTTGCCGTTGGCCAGGCCCCATTTGGGGAAGTACACCTGGGCGTCGTCGGCGAACAGGTCGAGAATGCTGCCGCCGGTCGAGGTGACCCCGCCGTTATCGAACGCCTTCAAGTACTCGATCGCCACCGACTTGCGCTGCTCGTCGGTCATCGTCTGAGTGGTCAACGCCATGCCTGCCCCCTGTCGTAGATATGGATTGCGAGCCGCAGGTTATGTCATGGCCGCGCACCGCTATGACCCGTAAGGCGGCAGAGCTCCACCAGCAACATCGCCGAGCATCAGGATGCTGAGGCCGTCGATGACCGCTCGGCGCACGTACCGCAGGCGCAAGAGTGCTTCGACCTCGCCGGTCGGGTTGCACGTCGTGGCGTTCTGGAACGCGACGACGAACGTCGGAGGGTTGTCGCCGGCGAAGAGCCCGATGAGGCGGTCCTGGGCTCCCTCGGCGTTGACCACGCCGTCTTGCCACAGGTATGGATACGGGGCGATGACGTCGGCCGACGCGTACAAGCCCGCGCTGGCACACAGCACGTACAAGGTCGAGTCGGGCGTTCGGTGCTCGGCGTACCACTGACCGACCTTTTCGTTGTACACCAGGCGCGGGTCGTCGTCGGCCACCACTGCCACGTCTGCTCGATCGAGCCTGACGACGCGCATCGTGCTGATCAACGACGGGATCGCCACGAGGCACGCGATGGCGACGATCGATGCACGACCATCGGCGGCACCGGTGATCCCTGACGTGAGCGTGGCCAGCGCCATCGCGGCTGCGGCGGCGAGCGGGAAGGTCAACATCACCCAGTAGTGGCGGTGGAACAAACCGCCCGACATGAAGCCGAATACGGCGAAGCAGAGCCACGCCGGGACCAGAACGGTCGAGCGTGAGATTCGCCGGCTGTGGACCAGCCAGATGGCGAGGCCGGCGACGGCCACGGCAGCGAGTGGCAGGATCGTCGGCGCAGCAATGTGCGAGGTCTCCCCGAATCGGTGCCAATTCGAGCGCGACGTGGCGTTGATCCCACCCAGCCGGTAGCCGGCCAATGCGTACCACCAGGCATGGAACCCCAGCATCAGGCCGTGCAGCAACAGCGCGGCGAGAACCGATGCGAGCCCTGCCGCACAGATGGCGCAATCGCGAGTCACCTGACGCCACGTGCGCTCGCCGGTGATACCGCCGGCCACGAGGCAGACCATCACCGCGAGGAAGCCATCGAAGCCTGATTGCTTGATCGACATCGCGCAGCCCGCGAGCACCCCACTGATCAACAACCATGACCGGCCGCGGCCACGGAACATGTAGGCACACGCTGCAGCCACGCCGGCCGCGGCGACGCCCCCGGCCAGCAACTCTCCGTTGGCGATGAACCCTTCGATCCGTGCGTTCGACGAGGCGACGGCGACCAACACCGACGAGATGGCGGCGGCGCGTGGGCCGGCAAGCGCATACACGGTGTAGGCCACGCCGACCACTGCCAGACAGCCGAAGAGAATGGCCATCAACCGAATCGCAGCGGGCGAACCGCCGGTCGCGGCGTCCCAGGCCCGGAACAGGACGAGCAAGCCCTGCGGCCGGTCGACCCAAGCATCGGTGTACAGCCCCTTTCCCGAGGCCCAGGCGCGAGCAACGGCGAGGTAGCCGCCCTCGTCGGAGGTCAACGGTGTGGTGACGAACCGGGCCCGCAGTGCGATCGAGATGACCACGGATGCCAACACCACACCAATCGGGAAGCGTCGTGGTGTGACCTGCTCAGGTGTGACGCGATCCTCGTCGACCTGCTCTGGGGTGCTGACAACGAGAGTCATCTCTCAACGATCCCCGCGCCAATCGATTGTGGAACATCGTGCACGAACTTGTGGGATCGCATCGTTCAATCACCCCGATCCCGATTCACCCTAAGCGGTCGCCGGCCGGCAGTGCCATCGCGTCAGACAGCTCGGAAGATCGCCACGCTAGTGGTGCTGTTCGTCGCCGGCGTTGGGCGATTCGAAGGCCTGCAACGTCGACGTTCGGAACACCTGACCATCGGTGCCGACGAGCAGTCCGGCGAGGCCGACGTCTTCGAGCATCGCCACTGCTGCGGCACCGTCCAACATCATGGCGGCCGTGGCGAACGTCTCGGCGGTAGCCGCGTCAACCGCGATCACGGTCGCTGTCAAGAGGGTGGTCGTCGACGGCGTCGACCCGGTCGGGTCGATGAGGTGATGCGCCGTTGCGCCATCGTTCTTCGTCCAGCGTCGCACCGTCGTGCCCGACGTCGCCACACCGCCTGACTCCAGACGAAGCAGAGCAGTGTGCCGGGGAGGATCACCGGGGTCCTCGATGCCGAGGTACCACGAAGTGTCGTTCGACGGTCGCCCGAGAACGACGAGGTCACCGCCGAGGTTGACGAGTGCGCCGCGCGCGCCCGCTTCGATCAGATCCTCGGCGACGATGTCTGCGGCGAAGCCCTTGCCGATGCCGCCCAGGTCGATGGCCGTCGTAGCGGGCACCGTGAGGGTCGACTCGGCATAGTCGACGCTCACATCGGCGCTGAGCCCGACGTTCGTGCCGGGCACGCTGGGAGCGGCAACCTTGGTGATGGCACTGTGGGTGTAGCCCTGCTCGAGCAGCGCAGGCAGCATGGTGATGTCGAATCGACCATTGGTCTGGCGCCAGGCGTCGAGGGCCCGGCTGACCACGGCGAGGGTGTCTTCGTGCACGCGCACGGCTCGCCCGGCAGCCTGGTTGGCGCGGGTGATGTCGCTGTCGTCGCGAAAGCGGCTCCACAACGACTCGAGGTCGTGAAGCCGCTGCTCGGCGATGTCGAGCATCTCCGTCGTGCCGCCGTGTACGACGATGTGCGCCCTGCATCCCATCACCCGAAAGTCGCGTTGCAGCGGCTCGGTCGGCTCGTCCGTCGCCGATGTCGCCTCGTGGTCATCCGTCGCGGTTGCGTTCAGTGTCTGCATGGTTGAGCCTCGTGCAATCGGGGTCGGACTTCGGATGATGGGATACGGCGGGCTACGGGGCGCTCGGCGCAGTCGTGGCGGCAGGGGCGGGCGGTGGCGGGGCCGGTGCTGCCACTGGCGCCGGAGCGGGTGCCGGGGCGGGGGCGGGAGCCGGGACGGGAGCGGGTGCCGGTGCCGGTGCCGGTGCCGGCACTGGTGCCGGGGCAGGAGCCGCTGCCGGTGCCGGAGCGGGCGCGGATGTCTTGGCCTTCGGTGCCGTCTGGGCGGGTGCTGCCTGGGCTGGAGCAGGGGCCGGGATCGTCGCGACCGTGGTGGGCGCGGGGATCGTCGGAACGCTCAGCACGACGGTCTGGGGTTGAGCCACCACCGGCGCGGCGGTCGTCGGGATGACCGCCGCGGGAACCGCGGCGGCTGCCGTCGGGGCGATGGCCGCTGGTGCCGCCGGTCTGTTGGCGGCGGCGAGCACTGTCGTGATCCCGAAGACGCCGGACGCGGCGAGCCCAGTGACGAGGATGCGTGCCCCGGCCGCGGCATGGGGGTGCCGCGAGCGCTTGGCCCTGGTCGGTCGAGTCGTACGCTGCGTGGGCGCCGGTCCTGGAGGTTGGGCGATGATGAACGCGGCGGCCGCTGTCGGCGGAGCCCAGTTCGACGGGAGTGCACTCGGTGGGCGAGACGCGTCGACCGTTGGGATCGCAATCGGGGCCTGGCCGCGCTTGGCGCGCATCGCTGCGATACGTGCTGCTTGGGTTTGGTCAGTCATCGTCGGACTCCTCGTGCTCGTCGTCGCTCTTGTCATCGTCTCCGCTACCCGAGGGAGCGGTGGTGGCCGACGGCTTGGGCGGTTGCGTGGTGGTCGGGCTGGCGGTCGGGCTGGTGGTCGTCTGAACGGCAGCAGGCTGGGGTGTCGCCGGCCGCGGGTGCGGCGTGGCACTTGCGGTGCTCGGTGGGCTGATCACGCTGACGTCGATCGGGGCAGGCGCCGCAAGAGCAACGGCCCCGGGGACCGGAACGTTCGTGAGCGCGACGACTACTTCGTTGGATACGAGGTCGGCCCCGAACGTGACGACTTGGATCGTGTCGGTGAACTGCACCTCGACATGAGTGCCGAGGGCCGTCGTGGTGGCGGTGGTCCAGCCTGCTCCGGGGGTTGCGTTGGTGACGGCCAACGCGCCGTCGGTGACGGTGAGCGTCACGGTGCCGGCTGCGCCGACCTGGTAGTTGATCGATCGGCTCTGTGGGGCCTGCACGAACTCGCTGGCCTTGACGAACGTCTGTGCCTGGGCGACGACCGGCGCGTCGTTGCTACTTGCGGCGGCAGCGAAGGCGCCACCCGACCCCGCGACGCTTGCCAGGGTCAATCCTGTGATCCATGAGCGATTCATCGAAGTCTCCTTGGTGGTTGTCGAATGCCCGCCGCGATGAGTCAACCGGACGTGATCCAAGGGGCATGCGGAACAGATCCAAGGGACGTCAAAGACTCACCCAAAGAGCGGAAGGGAGGCGTGGTGAACCGGAGGCGTGTCCCGTCATCGCAGCGAGCGGTGTGTGCCGATGGTCGCGACGACGGCAACCTGAATGACTCGGATCGAGGTTGTCGGCGGTGGTGCGGGCACCATCGCGGCAGTCCAGCCCAAAGTCAGCGCTGTGCGTCGCACACGTCGTCGGCGAGTGACAGGAAGCTCTCGTCCTCTTGCGCGAAGTGCAGCTCGAGCAAGGCGTACAAGCCGTACAGCAATCGCTGCAGCTCGAGCACGTCGCCGGGTGTCGGCGCATCGTCACCGACGCGCTCGATGATCATCCCGGTCTGCGCGGTCAGCTTGCTGATCTCAGCGTGGGCACGGCTCATCGTGCCGGTGGGATCGGTTCCACCGAGTGCACCGGCGATCGCCGGGTACAGCAGGCGATCTTCGGCCTGCTCGTGCGGCCCGATCTCGTCGACGAGCAGTCGGTGGGCAGCGCGCACGGCACCCATCGCCTCGGGTCCTGATCGTGTGCCGAGCTGATCGGCCGCGGAGCGCAACAACGACACGTCGGGGCGCAGCGTGCGATGCGCAGCGGTGAACTGGCGTGCGATCGTCGCGCTGGGTTCATCGAGGCGGAACTCGCCACGGCCCCGACCCAGCGCACGCAGCGCGTTGAGGATGACCGCGACATCGATGACCTCCTGCAGAAGGGCTCCCCAGGTCGGTGCAAGCCGACCAGCGGCGGCGACAGCCATGGCGGCGAGCGACAGCGCCATACCGGCCACCACGCTCTGCAACGCGATCGACCGGGTGCGCCGGGCGATCAAGTGAGCCTCACCCAGACGATCGAGCCGGTCAACGGTCAGGACGATGTCGGCCGTCTCCGATGAGGCCGTCGATCCGCGGGCTCCGATGGCGACGCCGACGCTCGCCGCGGCGAGCGCCGGTGCGTCGTTGATGCCGTCACCAACCATGATCGTCTCCCCGCGGGCCGTCTCGCGACGAACCACGTCGACCTTGCCGGCCGGCGTCTGCTGTGCGGCGATGTCGTCGACGCCGAGGATCGCCCCGACCGAGGCAGCAACTTCGGCGCGGTCGCCGGTGACCATCACGACCCGACGGATTCCGCTTCGACGGAGGTTGCGGATGGTCCGTGCCGCATCCGGACGGATCGGGTCGCTGAGTATCAGTGCGCCGGCGGGCGAACCGTCGATGCCCACGAACACGCAGACGGCACCTTCGAACTCGGCGAGCGAGCGGGCTCGGACAACCCACGTCTCGTCGCCGTGCACACCCGCCCACGGCCCGGTGCCGACTCGGACATCCCGCTCGGCCACCATGCCGTTGATACCCGACCCCGGCTGCTCGCAGACGCCCGACGGCATGGTCAGATCGAGGCCTCGTTGGCGAGCGCTGCGAACGATTGCTGATGCCAGCACGTGTGGCGAAACCTGGTCGAGTGACGCCGCGAAGCGCAGCACATCGGCGTCAGCGAAGCCGTCAGCGGCCACGATCTCGATGATCGCCGGGCGTCCGACGGTGAGCGTGCCTGTCTTGTCGAAGAGGAGGACATCGGCACGAGCGAGGGCCTCGAGCGCGCCACCACCTTTCACCACCACACCACGGCGGGCAGCACGTGACAACCCGGCGACGATTGCTACGGGGGCAGCCAGAATCAGCGGACACGGGGTCGCCACCACGAGCACCGCGACGGCGCGCTCCGGATCACCGGAGATCAGCCAGGCCAGCCCGGCGGCGACGAACGACACGACGAGGAAGCCGAGAGCGAACCGGTCGGCGAGTCGGACGAAGGGAGAGCTGGCTGCCGAGGCCTGTTCGACGAGCCGCACGATCCCGGCGTACGTGGAATCGGCAGCGGTTGTGGTCGCAACGAGGTCGAATGGCCCACCGGCGTTCACCGCTCCGCTGCGCACAACATCGCCGGCTTCGCGCTTGACCGGGAGCGATTCACCCGTGAGCGCGCTGTCGTCGATCACCGCCGCCCCGGTTCGCACCGTGCCATCGACGGGCACCACCTCGCCCGGCCGCACGAGCAACACGTCGCCGACCGCTACGCCGTCGAGCGGGCAGTCGACCAGCCCGTCAGGCTGGTGTCGATGAGCGATCCGAGGTGCATGTTCGAGCAGGGCGTGCAGCTCGCGTTCGGCGCGTCCGGCAGCCCACGCCTCGAGCGAGCGCCCCGTCGTGAGCATCACGGTGATGACCGCTCCGGCAAGGTACTCACCGATCGCGAGCGTGCCCAGCAACGCAGCGAGAGCGATCAGATCCACGCCGACTCGCCGGTGAACGAGCGCCGTGATCACCCACCACGTGGAGAGCAGCACTCCGACAAGCGTGATCACGATCCAACAAATAGACGCAACGCCGTCGGCCCCCGCTACTGCGGCGACCGCTCCGCCGACGAGCCCGACGATTGCCACGTCGAGCGAGGCCGTGCGCATGAGTCGTTCACGAGTCATCAACTCCACAATGGGGCATTTGGGCGCTCTCGGTCAGAGTCAAAGGTCCGCACCGCTAGTCGCTGGTGCGGAAACCGACGGTGACTGCGGAGTACTCGCGATAGCCCGGTGCGCAGACGTGGAACGCCGCTTCCGCCTCCGCTTCGGCGCCTGCATCGGCGTAGCCGAGCCCGACCCTGTCGGCGTCCAGGCGCCAGCGAACCCGCCTGCCGAGCGGCTCGAACGTCACCTGGCCCGACGGCGTCCACCTCCAGTCGGTACCTTGTCCGGCGTAGGCGTACAGACGGTTGTTCTCGATCAGCCAATCCGCGGCGATCTGGGGTGAGCTCCCCGTCCACCAACGCGGCACATCGCGCCGGCTGCTGGCAAGGAAGACCCGCCGGCAGGCGGACGGTACGACGAAGTCGGCGCTCGCCTCGATCGTGTGCTGCTTGCGAACAAGGGTCGGGTTGCTGATCAGCGGGTCCTCGGGCAGGATCTGGGCCGCGTGGTCGAGGGGAAGTGGTGACCGAGTCGACCGGGCGATCGTGCAATCGGCGCTCGCAGAAGCCGCCGTCTCCCAGATCTCTTCGGATGGAAGTGACGAATACGGATTGGTCCCGGCGCCATCGGTCACATAGAGCAGACCGGCACCCCGTTGCCGACTGAGCTCGACGACTTCCCGCGCTGCAGACCGAGTCGGCGTGTGGTGGATGATGTGCCAGATCGCCTGGTCTGACCGTGGCTGCCACGACAGCGGCTCGTAGCCGCCGTTGGGCCCGCCGTTGGAGAGGTACGCGTCGCACGGGCCTTCGAACGTGACCAGGACGTCGGCGAGATCGGCGAAGGCCGGAGGCACCGCCATGCCGGGATTCAACACGGTGATGGCATCGGGAGCCAGATGCCGAACGTCCTCGCGCAGGCGGCGAAGGACAGGCGCTACCGATGGCCCATCACTTGACTCGGCAACTTGATCGAAGAAGATCCCGGTCAGCTGATCGCCGTACAACCAGTACCAGGTGGTCACGTCGCGGAGGATCTGCTCGATCCAGTCGTCGATGAAGTTCGATCCGAGCCGAGTGCCCAGCCCGGTGAGGCCGAGGTAGCCGGTGTCGACGTACCCGACGACGTGCGTGCCCGCGGCGCGTACCGCTCGCAGGGCGTCGGCCCATTGTTCCTCCCTGACCAGCCCAGGGCCATCGGAGACGTTCGCCACGACGAGCTCGACACTCGCGGCCATCGCCAACCGGGACCAATCCTCGGCTCGGTCATCGGGATGGAAATAAGCGGGCACAGCCTGACGTTGAAGCGTGTCACCCATTTGCGCACTCCCTGCTCTTGACGATCTCGCTCCAAAGGTCGGCGAGCGAGTCCTCGATGCTGCAGACGGCCGACCACCCGAGCGTCGCTCGTATGGCCTCGACATCTGCGCACTGCCAGTTGACGTGGTCGGATCTCGCCGAGCCGACATCGCCTTCGACGATGTCGCCGTGGTACCCGGCGATCGCCGCGAGGGTCCTGACCAGGTGCAGGCTCTCGACGGCAGTGCCACGGCCGACGTTCAGCACCGAGCTGGTCGGCGGCCTCGAACTGGCGACTGCAAGCACCGCCCGGGCGATGTCCCTGACGTCGATGTAATCGCGCCACGAATCCAGTGCTCCCAGGACGACGCTGTCGGCACCATTTCGAAGCGCCTCGTCGATCTTGCGAGCTGCGTTTCCGGCAAGCGTGCTCGAGGGGGAATACCTGCCCACGGGATTGAACAGGCGCAGTACCGTCACCGAGATCCAGTCCCGCGCCGCTGCAAACATCAGCCGCTCGGTGGCTTCCAACTTGCTGCGTCCATATGCGCTGCTCGGCATTGCGAACACACTCTCGGACACCGGGCGCCGAACACGCTGCACCCCGTACTCGGCTGCCGAACCGAGCTGCACCAGATGCACGCCGTGGCGCCCCTCGACGACGTCGATCAGCCGGGTCACCACGTCGACATTGGCGGCTCTCAACTCGTCCGGCTGGCCGTCTGTCAGGCCGATGCAGTTCACCACGACGTCAGGAGATGTGCGGTCGAACATCTCGATGAGCGCAGCCATCGGGCACATCAATACGTCAAGGACATGTGCCTCCAGGTTCTTGCCGATTGCCAACCGCTCACTGGTGTCGCGGTAGTGGAGCACCGGCTCCACGCCGCCGTGGCCAATCACGTACTCCACGAGCGAACGGCCGATGAAGCCGCCGGCGCCGAGAACGAGCATCCGCCGAGACATCACAGGTCTCGAAGCAGGCTCGACTTGATGGAATCGAATTCGAGGTTCGCCCGGTCGTAGTCATCGGGTCGACCGATGTCGAGCCAGTATCCGCTGAACGGGTAGCTGGCCGGAGGATCGCCGCGTGTCAACAGATCGGTGATCAGGCCATCGAATCCCAGCGGCGTTCCGGGCGTGTAGTCACGAAGCGTGCGACGGGCAACGGCGTACACACCCATGCTCACGGCGTACGTCATCGTGGGCTTCTCACGGAAGTTGGTGACTGAATCACCGCAGACGTCGAGCACACCGAATTCGATGCGGGTCTCGCGCTCGTAGGTGGCAATCGTCAGCGGGGCCTCGGAGTCGATGTGGGTCTGCAAGAGATCGGCATAGTCGATGTTCGTCAAGATGTCGCCGTTCATCACGAGGAAGTTCTCGGGGCACTCGTCGAGAACCATCAACGCAGGACCGATGGTTCCGAGCGGAGATTCCTCCTGGAAGTACTCGACCTCGATGCCCCACTGCGAACCATCGCCGACGTATGCGTGGATCAGACTGCCGAGATGGCCGATCGCCAGGGTGGCCTTCTCGAACCCCTGCTCGGCGAGTTGCCGGAGCACGATCTCGAGGAGCGAATGGTCTTCTCCGATCGGCACGAGCGGCTTCGGGATCAGCGTCGTGTAGGGACGCAGACGAATCCCGAGGCCGCCGGCGACGATCAGCGCCCGTCGGGCGGTCTTCGGCAGGTTGTTCCTGGCCGCAGCAGGTCGCTCGAGTGTGAGCAGACCCGGTGCTGACTTGGCGCCATTGCGGGCGACGTGGTCGTTGGGCGAATGCCCCCCATTTGTCGACTTCAGATCTGTGAACATGAGAGGTGCCCCTTAGATGTTGTATCGATCGGTGTGGTACGCGGCGAGGTTCGCCGGATCGCAGAACCAGGCGGCCGTGTGGGCCAGGCCGTCTTCGAGCGTGTGCTCCGGCTTCCATGCCGTGGCCGCCTGCAGCGCAGTGGAATCGCAGACCAGGCGCATGACCTCTGACCCGGCCGGCCGCACACGGTCGGGGTCGAGCTTCACCTCGACATCGGCGTCCATCACGGTGGCGATGAGGGTGACGAGATCGGCGATGGCGATCTCCCGGCCGGAGCCGCAGTTGTAGGTCTGGCCCAGCACCGCATCATCGGCATCGAGGAGTGAGAGAAAGCCATTCACCGTGTCGAGCACGAAGTTGAAGTCGCGGGTCGGATCGAGCGCGCCCAGCAGGATCTCGCGCCTGCCGGCGGCGATCTGGGAGATGGTGGTGGGGATGACCGCCCGCGCCGACTGGCGAGGTCCGTAGGTGTTGAACGGGCGGAGCGTCACGACGGGAAGGCCGAAGCTGAGGTTGTAGCTCTCGGCGAGTTTGTCAGCGGCGATCTTCGACGCCGAGTACGGCGACTGTGCCTGCAAAGGATGGCTCTCCGAAATCGGGACACTGCGAGCGGATCCGTACACCTCACTCGTCGACGTGTGGATGACCCGTGGAGTGCAGTGAGTTCTCGCGGCTTCCAGAACGTTCAACGTTCCTGCCGCGTTGGTCGCCAGGTATGACTCCGGAGCCCGGTACGAGTACGGGATCGCGATGAGCGCGGCGAGATGGAACACCGCATCGACGCCGTCGGTCAGGTCCATGACCGATCGGTGGTCACGTACGTCGCCCATGTGGATCGCGACGTTCTCGAGCACCCTCGGTGACAGCTGGTCCAACCACCCCGCGGAGGAGAACGAGTTGTACTGGACCATGGCGCGTACCGAGTGCCCGCGGTGCACGAGAGCCTCGACGAGATGCGAGGCGATGAATCCCTCGGAGCCGGTGACGGCGGTGATGGTCATTTCGTTTGAGCCTTTCTGTGTTGAGACCGAGTGGGTCGTGGCCGAATAGACATGGCGATCAGTAGTTCATGGCGGCCGACACGACGGTGCGGGCGTGGACGAGTAATGAGACGAGCACGATGGAGACCAGCGCGAACGCCGCCCACCGAATTGCAAGAGCCGTGTCGTCGTCGATCAGCACCAACCTGCCGAGAGACGCCAGGCCGACGGCAAAGCCGATGAGCCACGAGCGCAGGACGAGGTCGAGGCGGTCGAACATCACGATGATCAGGTCGGTGAAGAAGGCCGCACCGAGGGCGCATTGGATGGCCATCGCGCCGGAAGCGAAGTTTCCGCCGTGGACCCGGACAGCGACGACGACTGCAATGGCAACCGTCGCGTTCGAGCCGACACAGATTGCCAAGGAGCGGAGGAACTGGTGCCACGCCTGCTTGGGAAATTCTCGACAGCTCTCGCGCGTATGGATCAGCCTTGCCACGCGTGCGCGAAATGTGTGGAGCTGCCATTCCAGCACGCCGAGGGTTGCGAGCATCGGGACAGGCAGCAGGAGGCGTGCGAACGCGTTCTCCGGCGAGGCAGGGCCGGTTTGAATCACCACAAGCGAGATGGCGAGACCGCAGAACACACCGTGGAGCAGATGGCCGGACGCGAGGACGAAGTCGCGTCGAGCGAAGGTCGTCGGGCCGCCGCCATGTGAACGCAGGCTTGTATCTCGAAGTGCACGGAGCACAACGGCGACGAACGACCCGCCGATCATCACGATCGCGACCGCTTGGGAAATGACCGACCCGCTCGGCGCGACGAGCACGATGGGCGACGCAAGCATCCCGGGAAGCAACATGAGAGCCAGCCACCGCTCCTCGGCGCGCACGAGCAGGATCGCGCTCGCAACCATGTAGGTGACGAGCGCCGTTGCTGCCAGCACCGCGGTGGCGCCTCCTCCCAGAGTGAGTGCCGCGGCAGTCGACAACACGCACGTCGAGACCACCGCGCCGACGATGACTCGCCCGACCATGGTGGCGTCTCGACCGGAAGTGTGAAATCCCTGCACTCGGTACCCGACAAAGGCGGCCACTTGCCCAAAACCCCACCCCCAGCTGATTGCCAGCGGCAGCACCCATCGCGCCAATTCGAGATCGAGGGCAGACGTCAGAGCCAGCAGCATCACCGCAGGAAATGCGTACAAGAGCCCCCGAGCGAGGTCTCGCCGATCACCGGATCGCGGCAGCTCGACTGCTCTCGAGGGCACCGGTCGCAGCGGAATGCGGTTCCAGAGCGTGTCGGCGAGAGAGAAAACGTCGGCCCGGTCGTATCGCTCTGTGACGACGGCATGGCTGATTCCCGCTACCTCGAGCGCCACAGCGATCTCCAGGGGATCGACCGCCGCCGAGCACACCGCGGCCAGCGGTGATGAGCCCAGCGTGACGGGGTCGGTCCCGTCCGCCACATGCGCGAGCCATTCGTGCACGTCGACCGCGCCGCTGTCGGGGGTCTCCACGATCACAGGCATTCGCGCGCTCATGACCGCATCTCCGTCGATGCACGGGCGGCGTCGACGAGGTCGTCGTACAGCTCGCCGTATCGTTCGTTGCTCAGCTCGACCATGAACCGCGATCGCACCCGTTCTCGCCCGCGCACTGCGAGAAATGCACGCAGCCCAGGATTCCCGAGCAATGAGATACAGGTCTCCGCGAGACTCGCTTCGTCCTGCGGCGGCACCAGGATCCCGGTGTCGTCGATCGCCTCCGATACACCACCGACATCGGTGGCGATCATCACCCTGCCTGAAGCCATCGCTTCGAGGACTGCGTACGGGAAGCCCTCCGAAATGCTGGTGGCGACGACGACATCGCCGCTGAGGTACGCATCTGAGATCGAGCGCACCCTCCCTTCGAATGTGACGCTCGTCTCGAGGCCGAGCTTGTCGCGCAGATCGTGGCACTCGCGCAGGTACGCCTCATTTCCAGGTGGCGTTCCGCCGTAGATTCGCAGCCTTGCGTTGGGGATCACCCGAATGACGCGTGCGAAAGCTCGCAGCATCGTCTTCACGTCCTTCAGCGGATCGATGCGCCCGACCCAGACGAGCGTCGGGTGTTCGGTGTTGGCTGCAGTCGACGCAAACCCGTTCAGATCGATGCCGTTGTGGATCGGTTCGATCTTGTCGACGTCTGCGCCGTTGGCCTGTTCCCAGCGACGGTTGTAATCGCTGCCGGGAGCGATGGCGTCGGCCATTTGATATGCGGCGAGGGCGAGACGCTTGTAGAAGCCGAGGAGGAACGATCGCTGGGCCTGCGGGGCTCTGCCGGGCGCGTACTCGATGTACCGCTCACGGAGGTAGATGCCATGCTCGGTCAGGAGGAACGGCGTTCCGCGAGTCCACTTCGCGGACATGGCGACGAGCGCGCAGAGTCCATTCGATGAGGCGTGGCACAGGTCGACTTCCGGAGGGGCGAGTGCGAGCGGCCGAAGGAGGTGCTCGAGCACGCTCAACGTGGCGGAGGCGTCAGCAATGGTGGGAACAGGCGGCGCTACCTCGACGCGACGACAGATTGGAGTCGCTCTCATGGCTTCGATGGTCAACTCGACCGCATCGTTGGTGCACAACGCACGAGGGAGCACTCCGTCGCGAGCGTGTGCAGCAAGTGCCTCGAGGCTGGGGAGGAACGCCCCGCCGGCATCGCCAGTTGCGACGGCGAACAGGAACGGTTCCAATGCCTGGCGGACAGAGCCCTCCAGATGCCGCGAGGGGTGACGACGACCGGTGCGGCCCCAGAGCGGGATCCGTCGCACTTCGATGACGTTCTCGGGAAACTCCCAGCACACCTTCTCGCCGACATTGCCGGTGATGGCATCGATGCGGAACCGATCGGGAGCAAGACCGCGCACGATCTGGTCGCACCAGACGCTGACGCCGCCCTCGTGGTACGGATAGGTGCCTTCGGTGATCAGCGAGATGTCCAACGAGCGGTCGGCCGAACGAACGTGGAATGGCCGCGGTGATACCACCTTCGGGTAGATCATCCTCGGCGCCGGGCTCCGTTCGGGCAGCGCTGTGATCGTGGGCATCGTGGTCATATCCATCCCTCGCTTCCGATCGTAAAGAGATTCGCCACGAGACGCAGCCCGAGTCTTTGCAGTGCCACACCCTGAGCAGTCGACTCGCTTCCCCCGGCTGTCTTGCCGCCATCCCCCGAACATTTGCCAGCGGGGCAAACCGGGGTTCTCGCCCTGGCATCGGACTCATACCATCGAAATTGCCGGCCGTCATGCGCGGCAGGCGTGCCGAAAGTGAGGTCGACCACTATGAGTGGCTCAGATCACCGTCCCCGCTCAATGTCATCTTCCCGCTCGTTGCGGCGCGGCCTTGTCGTCGCGTCGTTACTGATAGCGGGTCTCGTCACCTCGAGTGTCGCGTCGACGACGGCGGCAACGTTGCCGCTGCGCATCGACCTGCGCGTGCTGGTCCTCGACGACAACTCGCCGTGGGTCGGCGCCATCGAGTCGGAGCTGGGGATCGAAGGTGTGCCGTACACGACGGTGCAGCTCGGTTCGCCCTCTCGTCCGGTGATCACCGATGCTTTCTTGGCCTCGGGCAACGAGGCCTTCTTTCAAGCTGTAGTCGGGCCCGACTATCTGCTGAGTCAGTTGTCGGACCCTGAGCGCACTTCATTGCGGGCGTTCGAGGCGAGCTTCGGCATCCGCGAGGTGGACGGGTTCAACTGGCCGAACGCTTCCGTGGGCCTCAACCCTCCGGCAGTGATCGGTGACATCAACGGCACGACAGCCACGGTCACGGCGGCCGGTCTGGCTGGTGGATTCGGGTACCTGAACGGTCCGGTGCCGTTCTCGGCGGGGAGCTACAGCTACATCGCCGAACCCCTCGCGGCGGCGTCGCTGCCGACAGGCGCGAGCTACACCACTCTTGTCGGCGTTCCGCTGCCGAACGGTGCGATGGGCTCGCTGCTTGGTGACTACACGAACGCCGGTGTCGAGCAGATGGTGATCACTGCGGCCTTCAGTTCCACACTGCCACAGTTCAAGTATCTAGCTCACGGGATCGTCACGTGGGCAACTCGCGGGGTCCACTTCGGCTACAACCGCAACAACTTCACGCTCAACGTCGACGATGCGTTCAACTCCGACGCGAGCTGGAACGTCGACCTCAACTGCACGCCAGGCGAGGATTGCACCGCTCCCGACGCGTCGGCGCGAATGACTCCCGACGACGTCACGTATGCGGTCAACTGGGAACAGGCCAACAACTACCAGTTGACGTTGCCGTTCAACGGCTTCTACGCCGACCCGGTGGCCGACCCCCTCACCCAGGCCCTCGTGGCCAACGCCGCGTCCTTCCGCTGGCTGAACCACGGGTTCGAGCACATCTATCAGGGCTGCGTCCAAGACTTCACTGTCGTGCCGTGGCGGTGCACGCTCGACGCCAACGGACAGATCGTGTGGACATCGCAGCAAGACATCTACAACGAGATCCAGAACAACATCGCCGTTGGTCGTTCCCTCGGTCTGACGTTCGATGCCACCGAGTACCTCAGCGGTGAGCACTCGGGCCTGTTCTTCCTGCCGCAACAGCCGACCGACAACCCCAACTTCGGTCCCGCGCTGGCACAGGCCGGGATCAAGACGATCGGATCCGACGCATCACGCGACAACGTCTCCCGTCAGGTCGGCACGGCGACAACGATCCCACGCCATCCCGACCGCGCTGTACTACAACACCTCCACCCAGGCACAGGCGGTCGACGAGTACAACTGGTTGTACACCACCCGCGCCAATGGCGGCAGCGGCTACTGCGAGGACAACCCGGCAACCGCGACCTGCATCGCGCCGCTCGACCCGGCAACAGGATTCACGTCGTACATCGTGCCGACCGACGCCGCCTTCGACATGAGCTTCATCCTCAGCAACGACCCGCGGCCGTTCTACGCGCACACCTCGAACCTGACCGGCGACCGACTGGCGTACAACCTGCTCGACACCATCCTCGGCACGTACCGCAACGTGTTCACGCCGGCCACCCCGCTGGCCAACTTGACCCTCACCGAGGCCGCCAGCCAGCTGAACCTGCAGACCCGCTGGGCAGCAGCAGGTGCAAACGCAGTGACCGGATACGTCCAGAGCGGACAGATCTCGATCACCAACCCTTCCGGCCAAGCAGTGCCATTCACTGCCCCAACCGGTACCACCGTCGTCGGCGCAACACTTCAGCCGTACGGCGGTGAAGTCTCCGCCTGGCTCGCACCAGGATCCACCACCGGCACCCTGCCGGGCTCGGCCATCAACATCAGCGGAAGCACGACGTTCGCCGTCGGTAGGGCCGGCACGATCAACATCACCGCCACCGGTGTCCCAGCACCGACAGTGTCACTCGCCGGTGCACTCCCGGCAGGCGTGATCTTCACACCGGCGCCCGGAGCCGGCACGATCAGCGGTACCCCAGCGGCGGGTACCGTGGGGTCCTACCCGCTGACCGTGACGGCAATCAGTGGGTCCACGATCCGCACCCGGCAACTCACGCTGACCGTGGCGCAACCAGCGCAATTCACCAGCACCGCCTCGGCGAGCGCGCTCGTCGGTACGCCGTTCTCGTTCACGGTTACGACCATCGCATCGCCCGTAGCGACGATCACACGATCGGGATCGTTGCCGAATGGCATCACGTTCCGGGCGGGCGCCAATGGCACTGCCACGTTGTCGGGTACGCCGTCGACAGGCGGGACCTTCCCGATCACGTTCTCGGCAACCAACTCCGCCGGCACCGTCAGGCAATCGTTCACGCTGACGGTCGGCCGCGTGCCTTCGTTCACCAGCGGCACGTCGACCACGGCAACCGTCAACCAACAGTTCAGCTACACCGTTCGCACGACGGCAACCCCGACGGCGTCGATCACGATGTCAGGCACTCTTCCGACTGGCATCACCTTCTCCCCCCGCACTGACGGCACGGCCCGCCTGTCGGGCAGACCCAGGAGTGGTACGGCAGGCACGTACACCCTCGTCTTCACGGCCACCAACACCTACGGCACCGCAACGAGGACCTTCACCTTGATCGTCAGATGAATCCGAAAGTAGGTCGAGCGCCATGGGCAGCTCAGATCGAATCAGCAATCACTCACCGCAACACCGCTTCTTCCGGCTGTGGCCGGCTGTGGTGATGCTCATAATTTCCAGCGTGGCAATGTCGGTTCCGGCCTCGGCGTTGGCTGATGCCGTACCGGATCGATCTGAAAGTGCTCGTCCTCGATGACGATTCGCCGTGGGTCGACGCGATCGTGTCGCAGATGCAGGTTGAGGGTGTGCCTTACACCGCGGTTTCTCCAGCGAGTGCGATCATCACCGACGGCTTTCTCTCTTCGGGCAACACGGCCTTCTATCAGGCTGTTGTTGTACCGGATGCCACACTCGCAGGTCTTTCGGGTGCAACGGCGTTGCGGACGTACGAGGCCAAGTTCGGCATCCGCGAGGTCGATGCCTACAACTGGGCGAATCCGGCGGTCGGCCTCAACTACGCCGCAGTGTCGGGTGACATCGGTGGCACGACTGCCACAGTGACCGCGGCCGGCCTCAAGGGTGGGTTCGGGTACCTGAACGGGCCAGTGCCGTTCTCGCCAGGGAGCTACAGCTATGTAGCCGAACCTTTGGCTCCGGCCGCGGCATCTCCCGGGAGCGAGTTACACCACACTGGTTGGAGAGCCGTTGCCGAGCGGGGCGACGGGCTCGCTGATCGGCGTCTATTCGAGCGCCGGTGTCGAGCAGATGGTGATCACTGCGGCATTCAACTTCTACCAGCCGCAATTCAAGTACCTGGCTCACGGGATCATCACCTGGATGACTCGTGGCGTCCACTTCGGATACAACCGCAACAACTTCACGCTCAACATCGATGACGCTTTCGCAGAGGATGCGCAGTGGAACAGCGACTACGACTGCACACCGGGCGAGGACTGCCCGCCCGGCTCGCCCGCGACCGGAGAACCGGTGCGGATGGTCCCCGCAGATGTCGACTACGCCGTCGCCTGGATGGCAGCCAACAACTACAAGATGACCATGGCGTTCAACGGTTTCTACGCCACGAACGCACCGTCCGACCCATTGACGCAGTCGTTCGTCGCGCAGCAATCGGCGTTCCGCTGGCTGAACCACGGTTCGGAGCACATCTACCAGGGTTGCCAGCAGGACTTCAGCGTGTCGCCGTGGGTCTGCCTGCGCGACGCCGGCCTGAACCCTGTGTGGGCTTCACAGCCAGACATCTACAACGAGATAAATGACAACATCGTCAAAGGTCAGCAGCTTGGATTGACCTTCACCGCAACCGAGTACCTCAGCGGTGAGCACTCCGGCCTCGAGTACTCGTCGGCGGTCGCCGGGCAGGCGCAAAGCGATAACCCGAACTTCATCGCAGCTCTCGCGCAGGCCGGCGTCACGGTCACCGGATCCGATGCCTCACGGGAACCTAACGCCCGAGTGGTCGGGAGCGGCGCCACGAGCACCACGACGATTCCACGGCACCCGACGGCGCTGTACTACAACACGTCCTTCCTCGCACAGGCCGTCGATGAGTACAACTTCATCTACTCGTTGACACTCGACCCGGCGACTGGCTTCACGTCGTACATCGTTCCCACAGATGCCGCCTTCGACCTCGGCTTCATCCTCAGCAACGATCCGCGACCCTTCTTCGCCCACGCTTCGAACCTGACCGGTGACAAGTTGGCCTATTACCTTCTCGACGCGATCTTGGGCACGTACCGGAACGTGTTCACCGAAGCCACCACGCCGGTGATGAACCTGACCCTGACCGAGGCAGCGAATCAACTGATCAATCAGCAGCAGTGGGCGACGACAGGCGCCGGAGCCGTAACCGGGTACGTCCAAAGCGGTCGGATCACCATCACCAACACCGCCGGAGTCTCGGTCCCACTCACCACTCCCGCCGGCAGCACCGTCAATGGCGCGACGCTCGAGCCGTACGGAGGCGAGGTCTCCGCGTGGCTCGCACCTGGATCGACAACCGGCACGTTGCCCGCAACCGTCGTCGACATTGCCGGCAACTCGGTCTTCCTCATCGGTCAGAGCGGCACTGTCACCATCTCCGCCAACGGAATCCCGACACCCACCGTGTCAGTCGCCGGAACCCTGCCAGCTGGGCTGACATCATCGGCGACCGCAGGTGTTGTCACCATCGCCGGAGCCCCCGCCGCCGGCACAGCCGGCTCGTACCCGGTGACAATCACGACGATCAGCGGGTCAGGCTTCCAGACACAAGACCTCGTGCTCATCGTGTCGATACCACCGCAGATCACAAGCGCCGCCTCGGCAACCGCCGTGACGGGCGTTCCGTTCGCGTTAACCGTCACCACCACCGGTTCACCGGCACCCTCGATCGCAATGTCGGGCGCGCTGCCGACGGGTATCAGCTTCGATGCCGGTGCCAACGGCACGGCGACGCTATCGGGCACGGCATCGGCAGACATGGCAGGGCTCCAGTTCCCGGTCACGTTCACGGCGACGAATGTCGGCGGAGCGGCCGCGCAGCAGTTCACGCTCACGGTTCACAGCGTGCCGGCGTTCACCAGCGCCACATCGGCGATCGCCGTAGTTGGCGCACCGCTCTCCTTCACGGTGACGGCCAGCGGTTCGCCGGCCGCGACGATCGCGATGACGGGGACGTTGCCGACCGGTATTGCATTCGACGTTGTGACGGCGACGTTGTCGGGCACTGCAACGGCAGCGATGGCCGGTCAACAGTTCCCAGTGACCTTCACGGCGTCCAACTCCGCCGGTGCGGCCACACAGCAGTTCACCCTGACCGTTCACAGCGTGCCGGCCTTTACGAGCGTCACCTCGGCGACCGCCGTCGCCGGCGCACCATTCTCGTTCGCCGTGACGGCCAGTGGTGCACCCGCACCCGCGATCGCGATCAGTGGGCCGCTGCCGACAGGCGTCGCTTTCGACACGGCGACCGCGACGTTGTCGGGTACGGCAACGACGGCAATGGCCGGCCAGCAGTTCCCGCTGACCTTCACGGCAACCAACCCCGCCGGTACGGCCACACAACAGTTCACACTGGCTGTTCACAGCGTGCCCGCCTTCACCAGCGCCACATCGGCGATCGCCGTCGTTGGCACACCATTCTCGTTCACACTGACGACCAGCGGATCGCCGACCCCGACAATCGCCCTGACGGCAGGTGCGTTGCCGACCGGGATCACCTTCGTCGCCGGCACCAACGGCACGGCGACCCTGTCGGGCACAGCAACGACGGCAATGGCCGGCCAGCAGTTCCCGCTGACCTTCACGGCAACCAACCCCGCCGGTACGGCCACACAACAGTTCACCCTGACCGTTCACAGCGTGCCCGCCTTCACCAGCGCCACATCGGCGACCGCGGTGACTGGCGCTCCATTCTCGTTCACGGTGACGGCCAGCGGATCGCCGACCCCCACGATCACACGGTCGGGTGCGTTGCCGACCGGGATCACCTTCGTCGCCGGCACCAACGGCACGGCGACGTTGTCGGGTACGGCAACGACGGCAATGGCCGGCCAGCAGTTCCCGCTGACCTTCACGGCAACCAACCCCGCCGGTACGGCCACACAACAGTTCACACTGTCGGTCACGCGTATCCCGCAGGTCACCAGTGCCTCGTCGGTTGCAGCCATTGCGGGTGTTCCATTCTCGTTCACCGTCACCACGGCCGGTTCGCCGACCCCAACGATCACTCGGTCGGGTGCGTTGCCGAGCGGGATCACCTTCGTCGCCGGCGCCAACGGCACGGCGACGCTGTCGGGTACCGCGTCCGACGCAGATGTCGGGCAGAGCTTCCCGATGAAATTCACAGTGACCAACTCCGCCGGTACGAGCACCCAGGACTTCACCCTCACGATCAACAGCGTGGCGTCGTTCACCAGCGGAACCTCGGCGACCGCCGTAACTGGCGCACCATTCTCGTTCACCGTGACAGCCAATGGCTTTCCGGCTCCGTCGATCGACGCCTTGGGTGCGTTGCCAGCCGGGGTCACCTTTGTTGCCGGTGCCAACGGCACTGCCACGCTGTCGGGCACGGCAACGGCAGAGATGGCCGGTCTGCAGTTCCCGGTGACGTTCACGGCGACCAATGCCGCCGGTACGGCCACGCAACGCTTCACGCTCACCGTTCACAGCGTGCCGGCGTTGACCAACGAAGCCTCTGCAACTGCCCTGTCGGGCAACCCGTTCTCGTTCCTGGTCACGAGCACCGGTTCGCCAACACCGACGATCGCGCTGTCGGGTGTGCTGCCGACCGGGATCACCTTCGCTGCACATCCCAACGGGACAGCGACGCTGGCAGGCACGGCATCGTCTGAGCAGGCCGGCCAGCAGTTCCGGATGACGTTCACGGCGACCAACTCGGCCGACGTGACAACGCAGCAGTTCACTCTCGCGGTCACGCGGGTTCCGCAGTTCACCACCCTCTACTCGGCGACTGCTGTCTCTGGAGTTCCGTTCACGTTCACCGCCGTCGCTGTCGGGTCGCCGACACCGGTGATGACCGTCTCGGGGACGTTGCCTGCAGGTATCGCCATCACCCCCCACAGCGATGGTTCGGCGACCCTGTGGGGCACCGCATCGAAGGAGCAGGCCGGACACACCTATCCCATCACTCTCACGGCGAGCAACTCGTTCGGGGTCACTACGCAGGCGTTCGTGCTCACGGTTACCACGGACTACATGGCGTTGGTGTCCTTGACTCCCGCTCGCCTCGCGGACACCCGTCCCGGCGAGGCGACGGTGGACGGGCTGTTCGCCGGCGAAGGAATCCGTGTTCGCGGGTCGACGTTGGAATTGCTTGTCGCTGGTCGTGGTGGGGTTGACGATGATGCGGCCGCCGTCACTCTCAACGTCACAGTCGTCGAACCGACGAGAAGCGGTTTCGTCACCGTTTACCCCTGCGGCGCCGAACGGCCGCTTGCATCGAACGTCAACTTCGCGTCGGGCGCAGTGGTTCCCAACGCAGTGATCGCCAAGGTCGGCGTCGACGGCAAGGTTTGCATGTTCATGTCGAACGACGCCCACCTCGTCATTGATGTCAATGGTTACTTCCCGAGCACGTCGAGCTATCAATCGATCAATCCGGCTCGCGTGTTGGACACCCGTGACGGGTACTCCACCGTCGACGGGCTACGGCAGGGCGAGGGTGCACCTACACCGGGTTCGATTACCACCGTGCAGATCACCAACCGAGCATCGGTTCCGGCGGACGCAACCTCGGTTGTGCTCAACGTCACCGTGACCGAAGCGCAAGGCCCGGGCTTTGTCACCGTATATCCGTGCGGCACGGCCGTTCCGACAGCCTCGAACATCAACTTCGCCGCTGGTTCGACCGTGGCCAACCTGGTCATGTCGAAGATCGGCAGTGACGGCAGCGTCTGCGTCTTCACCAACAAAGGCACCCATCTGGTCGTCGATGTCAACGGCTACTTCCCCGGCGACACCGCCTACGACTCGCTCGTCCCTGCCCGCCTGCTCGAGACTCGACCGGAGTTCACCACGGTCGACGGGCAGTTCGTCGGCGCTGGTATCCGGCCTGCTGGCACGATCACCGAGCTGACGGTCACCGGCCGCGGTGGAATGCCCGCTCGGGCCGCAACCGTCGTGCTCAACGTGACGGTTACCGAGCCAACGGTACCGGGGTTCGTCACCGTCTACCCGTGCGGCATCGACACTCCGCTCGCCTCGAACCTCAACTACGGCGTCGACACGACGGTCGCCATCGCTGCCATCGTCCAAGTCGGAACCGACGGCAAGGTCTGCCTGTTCAACTCCACTCCTGCCCACCTGATCGTGGATGTCAACGGCTACCTACCCGGCTGAGCGTTCGGCAACGAGGGCCGCCACGGCGTCGTGACGACGGCTCTGGCCCCTACAGTCTCGGACCGTGAGGCACGGTCGCTCGAAGTTGTATCACCATGCGAATCGACCCAGGGCCACATGACGACGCCGGTCGGCCTCGTGCTCGACGTGGCCGGAAGCCTTCGCGTGAAGGCGTCCAGGAAGTCGCTGCAGCGGACGGACACCGAGACTCCTGTGGCGGTCGCCGTGCCGGCATGGTTCGGCATGGCCGACCGCCATCAACTGGCGACCTATCTCGATCCCTCCGAAGCTCGGCCTGTCGGCCTGGTGTCGTCGACGCTGGCAGGTGTCTACGGTCACCACTCCACCGCGATCAGTCAGTTACCGGGGTCGACCGTTTTGTGTCTCGACGTCCGCAGAGGTTGGTCCGCCGGGCTCGTTCGCGTCGAACCGGATGGTTTCACCGAGATCGCGTCGTGGGGAATCGGGCCCCACGAGGTTGCCGGTCGCCTCGATGACGCTGTCGTTTCCCCGTGGCTGGTGGATCATCTGTTCGTCGCAGCATCGGCAATCGTCGACGTCGACCCGATCCGAGCGGTGCTGGTGATCGACGATGCCGGTGATCGGGCCGATCTCATTCAGCATGCCATTCGACAGAGTGATCATCCCTGGGCGCAATGCCAGGTCGCTGTCGACGGCTCCCGGTGTGTCGTGGAGGGAGAGGAGGCAATGCTCGGTCGTTCGGACACCTTGGGGCACTCGGTCGGGGCACTGGCGAACGCCCTGACTGTGCGAGCCGATGGTGATCCCGAGCGGCTGGCGATGTACGTCGTTGCCGAGGAGCACGCCCTGTTCCCTTCGACGACTCGCCCGGTGTTCGAACTGGGACCAAACGACGGTGCACCGCTTCATTTCGATGTGTACGAGCAGCGTCGCGGTGCTCCGGGAAGCAACGCCGTCGACCACCGTTTCGTCGTGCGCGCCCACCTCTTGCGTGAGAGAGGCTACGACCGGAACATGATGGTCACCTTTGAGCTGGGCTTGAACGGCCTGCTGTCGATCGGGCCGACCAAGGCGTGGGGTCTCGAGTGGCAGCCCGGTTCGCTGGGCCTCGTCACACCTCGGTGATCATCCGGATCGGCAGGCCACTCGTGGTAGCGCTGTGAGCGAGTCGCTCGAATCCTTCAGCAGCCCATCGAAGTTCGCAGCGTTGTCCGCCGGGCAGAAGTCTTCCACCCCAGTGCCATCCGGCTTCATGTACTCCACCTGGAAGACGGCCTTGTTCTGGTCGATGTACACGGAGTAGCCGGAGCATTCGTCGAAGGTGTTGCACTCCTCGTTGAGGGCCCAGTCCGTGAACTGAGCCATCGCCCGCTCGAAGGAACCGTCAGGAGACGCTCCGTTCTTGAGACCGATCGACAGCCCTCGAGCGTGCGCTGCGTCGGCGACGGCACGGTTGAAGGCCAACTGGTCGTCCTGGGTGAGCGCGAACCCGGTGTCGTACCCGTTGTAGGTGTCGTCGAGATCCGGTTCGATCCCATCGCAGCCTTTCGACACAGCGAGATCGAGCCGGTCAATGAGGATTGGCAACACTGCCTCGATCTGGCGGATGTCGACGAAGCGTTCGTGGGGATAGCCCTCGACTCCTTTGCCGAGGACGCTCTCCTTGTATTGCCCTGCGTCGGGTCGATAGTCCTCCCAGGCGCCGGTCTCCATGTAGCAGATCACGACGATGCCCTTCTCGTGTAGACGACCGATCGTGGAGGCATCAGTGGTGAACATGTCGACGTCGTACATCTTCCTCGTGTTGTCCACGGCGTCGAGCACCGTCTCATCGATCGGCCCACTGAGCTGCCATTGCCAACTCGTGCCGGGCGTGAGCCCTCCCGGCGGTGCCGTGGACGACGGAACGGCGGTCGACGAAACAGCGGACGACGAAACCGCGGTCGACGGAACGGCTGTCGGCGAAGACGAGGAGCACCCGGACACCCCAAGACCAATGCAACCGAGGCTGATGACGATGGTTCCGGCCCCGAGGGTCAGCCGCCAGGCTTTCATCTAGCCGGCCCGGGGAACCTCGGGCACGGCGACGTCGGCTGACTCGAGCGCAGCCTTGAGCTCGGCACGATCGCTGATACCGAGCTTCTTGTACACGCGAGTGAGGTGGCTCTCGACAGTCTTGACGTTGATGAACAGTGACTCTGCGATCGCCGTGTTGGTGTGGCCGGCAACGGCCAGGGTGACGACCCGCAGCTCGGCCGGCGTCAATGATTCCAAACCCGACGTCTGCAGCCGGCGAGGCCGGGCGCCACAGGCGAGGAGCCCGCGGCCGGCCACACCGGCCAACCTGGTGACGCCGAATCGTGTCGCGTGATCGGCACCGTCACGAAACGCGGTTCGGGCGGCGTGTGCGTCGCCGGCGTGATGCCTGGCGAAGCCGAGATCGATCAGCAGGTGGCATCGAAGCAGCTCAGCCGAAGTGTGCGAGATCGCGTCGATGGCCTCACTGAGCAGTGCGACCTGGGCTTCGGGCGGCTGGAATCTGGCAACGCAGGCCAACGCCTCGGCGATGGTGATCGGAGAACCGAATGCTCGTGCCAGTTCGAGGTTCTCCTCGGCCGCGGCGGCGCCCTCGCTCGAGCGACCCAGCCCGGCGAGTGCTGCGCTGCGGCCAGCGCGCCAGGGCACGAACGCCGGGTTTCGCACCGAGCACTGCGCAGCCGCCGAGCCGAGTCTGTCGAAGTTCGCCAGTGCACCGATGAAGTCGCCCTCGAGTAGTTGCACCCGGGCAAGCGTCTCGGTGACGAACATCGCTGCCGAAACTCCGATTTCGGCGAGCCCGAGGGCGACCGTGCTGGGGATGACCTGTGTGGAGGGTGGTTGGTGAACCGGGCGCTCACGCAGTGCGGCAAACCACCGACGCTGCATGGTGGCACAAGGCTCGAGGCGATCTCGGTCGCCGAACTCGACCTCGGCGAGCAGTCGCTCGGCAGCGAGGATGCGACCCTGCATCGCCAGCGATTCGGCCAGGATCACGGCATAGGTCGTGGTGTCGAATCGGCGCCCAGCAGTTCTCGCTTCAGTCATGGCTGCGCCGAGAAGTGGATCAGCGATCTCGTACGCACCGATCCGGACGAGCGTGCTGAGCGCGGCGACGGCAATCGCCGACTGGACGAACCCGCCACCAAACAAGGCATCCGATGTCAGCGACTTCCGGACGATGTCGATCAACTGGTCGTGGGTGCAGTTCAGTTGCCCGGCGGTACACAACCCCCGGTGCACAGTCAGGAGACGACCTGTCGACGACGAGGCGAACGCCGGATCGTCGTACGGGATCGGGCGTACCTCGTCTCGATGTCGGGCACGGGCCGGGACGAGCACAGCTTCCGCAAGCAAGAGGCGATAGACGTGAGGTTGCACCTCCGGGAGATGATCGCCCGTGCGCTGCGCCACCTCGAGGATCTCCGCAGACGCCGTAGGATCGCGCTGTTGGTCCAGGAGGTCGAGGGCGAGCACGGCCACGATGGCCGGATCCAATCCGAGCCGGGCCGCACGACAGAGGTGCTCGACGGACGACTCGCGGCCGCGCTGCCCGTCGACCCGAGCGCGAAGCCCGGCGATCTCCGCCCGACGCTGATCCCCTGTGGCCTCGCGATCGGCACGCTCCAACAGCCTGGCGGCGAGCTCGGCATCACCCGACTTGATGTGGTGTTGCGCTGCTTCGAGGAGTACCGACGTAGCCCATGGGTCGCCGCGTGGATCGGATTCCAACAGATGCGTGGCCGTCTCGGTGATGGGCCCACCGAGCACCGCCAAGACGTGCGCGGCATGCGCGTGCACCTCGGCCCGACGCGCCGGTTGGATCTCCTTTGCGACGCTGCATTGCTCAAGGGGATGAACGAATTCGATCGGGCTTCCCCAACCGAGCACACCGACATCGGCGAGTGCATCGGCCAGACGTCCGGCTCGTTCGGCTTCGACTCCGGCCACGGCGGTGGCCACCGAAAGGTCGACCGAGCCCAGGATCGCCGCCGTTTCGACGAACTCGAGCGCACCGGTGCCGAGTGTCGACGCCAGGGACAACACCCTTTGTGCCACCACCGGGGAGGCCAGTGTGGCGATCTGACGCTCGGTCAGAACGGACGAGGCGATCCCGCGATCATCGATGGTGCTCAGCAATCGGGCGATCAGTAGAGGATTTCCGCCCGTCACCCGATGAGCGGCGGCGCTGACCGATTGGTCGATGTTCGCTCCGAAGTGCTCGCTCAGCATTGCCGCCGTCGAATCGAGGCCGAGAGGGTGGAGGATCAATCGACGGGTAGCCGGATCGAGGATCAGGGGATCGGCAGGGCAAGGCACCGCCGCACGCCTGGTCAGCGTCGTCACAACGAGGTGCACCGATGCGGCCTTCAGCCGGCGGGCGAGGAACTGCAACCAACCCGCCGACATCGAGTCGGCCCACTGGACGTCATCGACGGCGACCAGCGTGGGTCCTTCGCCGATCGTTTCGAGCAGCAGAATCAGGCTCTGGTAGACCTCGACCGGGTCATCGGTCTCGACGAAGCCGCCTCCAAGCACCCGTCGGGCAAGGTCGGCGCCATCGTGCATCGGTTCGTCAGGGAAGGCCGAATGGTGACGCATCGACGAGAACACCTGACGAACCACCGCGAACGGTGCCGACGATTCGGAAGGATTACATCGCGCCCGGCCGATGCGAAGTTCGAGCTCACGCCCCATTTCCAGAATGGCATTGAGGAGTGCCGTGGTTCCGGTACCGGTGCGACCTTCGATCACAATGGGGACCCACGGGTGGTCGAAGGTACCACCGAGGACGCCGCGCATCTCGGCGAGCGCGGCGTCGCGTTCATGAAGCCGTCGACCGGGCGAACCCGCCAATTGCCGATTGCCGCGGTGCCTCCGAGGGTCGCCCTGGCGGCGGTCGACAAGGACGCAGATCTCAGACACCGTCTCAGTCCTTGCCGCTGTCACCGTCCACCTCCGCGGGTTTGCAATTGAGTCAAGCCCTGGATACAGCCGGTCATCTAGGGCCGGAAGTCCCACTCAGTGGAATGACATCTCGAGCATGTCCCGTCCAACCACACATCCCTGTCAACATCGCCGTCCCTTTCGATTTCACTGACGAGAAAGTGTCGCGCCACCGCGATCAGCAGATCATTGCGCCAACCTTGTGTTACGGCTAAGGATCAGGCCTCGCCGACACGCCATTCCGTCATCCGTTGCGGCAGGCAGTGCGCGGTAAAGCACCCAAAGACTCACTCGACAGCTTCAAGATCCCGTCGAAGTTGGCGGCATTGTCGGCCGGACAGAACTGCGACGTGGTGGTGCCCGAGGCGCTGTACTCGACCTGGAAGACGGCCTTGTTCGCGGCGATGTACACGTTGTATCCGCCGCATTCGCCGAACTGGTTGCATTCTTCGTTGAGTGCCCAATCCGTGAACTGCACCATTGCCTGCTCGAACACCCCGCCCGACGCCCCGTTCTTCAGGCCGATCGACATTCCCCGGGCGTGGGCGAGGTCGGCGACTGCCTTGTTGAACGCCAGCTGGTGCTGCATCGTCAGCGGAAAGCCCGAGTTGTAGCCGTTGTAGGTGTCGTCGAGGTCGGGCTCGATGCCGTCACAGCCTTTGGCCTTGGCGATGTCGAAGCGGGCGGCGATGATCGGCTGCAGCACCGCGATCTGACGGATGTCGACGAGTCGTTCGTTCGGGAATCCGGCCAAGGCGTTTCCCAGCACGCTCGCCGGGTACGCGCCGGCGTCGCTGCGGTAGTTCTCCCAGCTCCCGGTCTCGACGTAGCACACGACATAGATCCCCTTGGCGTGCAGGCGCTGAATGGTCGCACTGTCAGTGGCGAACATGTCGATGTCGTACATCTTCTTCGGATTGGTCACTGCGTCGAGGACCGTCTCGTTGATGGCGTTCCCGTCGATCTGCCACTGCCACGACGTCCCTGGCGTCAGTGCACTGACAGGCGGCCCACCCGGTGCGGGCGGGGCAGGTGCAGGCGGGCCAGGTGTCGGCGGTGCGCCGCGCGTGTCCATCAGTCGTGCCGGCACGAGGCCGGTGAACGAGCCGGTGGCGGGAAACCAACCGAGCACATCGATCACCACATCGGCGCCCACCGGAGTGAACAGCGAGATCTTCCCACTGGTACCGAGCTTGACGATGACCATGTTCGGCACGGTCTGGCTTGCACCGAAGTTGAGGTTGGACGACAACGGACGGGCGGCGCCGCTGGGCCAGACGGTGAGGAACGATGAGCCGGCCGGGTTGGTGATGGTCACGTTGAGGGCGACCGCCCCCGCTCCCGCCGGCGGGCCGCCAGGCGCACCCGTGATCGTGACGTCGGTGGTCGTTCCACCGACGAGTGACGACGACAGTCGGGTGTCCAGCAGGCGGGCCGGAACAAGGGGGGTGAACGTGTTCCCGGAGGGGAACCAGCCGAGCACGTCGACCACCACGTCGACGTTGCCGCTGTTGTTGTAGATCGACACCTGCCCGCCGGCACCGACCTTGGCGATCACCATGTTGGGGACCGTCTGGCCAGGGACGAAGTTGAGATTGGATGCGGTTGGCCGGCCTGCGCCCGTGGGCCAGACCGTGAGGAACGAGGCAGTCGTCGGATCTGTGGCGGTGACGTTCAGTGCGACTGCACCGACGCCCGAGGCCGGGACGCCGGCCCGGTTGACGACCGTTACGTCGGCCACGTTGGCCTGCCCTCGTGGGCCGGTGTTCGAGAACCTGCCGTCGATGGTGGGGCTGTTTCGGGTGTCGGCGAGACGGGCCGGGGTCACGCCTACGTACGACTGGTTGTCGGGGAACCAACCCACCACGTCGACCACGACGTGCACGGCGCCGGAGTTGTTGAAGATCGAAATCGTGCCGTCGGCGCCAACCTTGGTGATCACGGCGTTCGCCACCGTCTGCCCAGCAGTGAAGTTCAGGTTCGATGCCAATGGTCGCGGGGCCCCGGTCGGCCAGACAGTGAGGAACGATGCAGTCGTCGGCTCGGTCGCCGTGACGTTCAGCGCCACGGCGCCGACACCCGTCGGGGGCACGCCTCCGCGAGCCACGACGGTCATCGTTGTTACGGCACCGGCACCGATCTGGCCGATGCCGGAGTACAACCCGTCGATCGTCGCCGGACCCGCCGCGCTGGCAACGGTCGGCACCACGACATGGATCGTCAGCACGGCGAGTGCCGCCAGGACGGTACGTAGTCGGCTCATTCGAACTCCTCCAGGGGTTCACTGCAACACATCGGTCATCCATCGCCGCGGAATCCGCCCTGGTTTCCACGGCAATGTTACGAGCACATTACGACTTAAGGCAAAAGTCCTGCGACCGAACCGGGAGCCCCGTGGTACGGACCCGCGGTTCTGGTCGGGTACTCGTACGCGCTACGACGCGTCCGAGGGCCGTGCCGGCGGCAACGACCTGGGTCAGGCGTCGCCGAAACCGAGGTCGCCGGCCCACGGAGGTGCACATGCGTACGGCGGGGTCCATGGGCCGCGTCCGCAGTAGACCCACAGATCACTGGCGGCGTCCGCGCAGTTCTGCATCGACTGCTTGACGCTGTCGACGCTCCAGCCGCGCCGCCCCAATTCGCCGTGTGGCTCGAACATCCCGGCCAGGGCGTTGAGCTGGAACGTGCAATGCGAGTCGTCGCGAGTAGCGAGGTTCAGATTGACTGCAGCGAAGTTGCAGCCTCCTTCGCGCGAGGCGATGTAGGCGAAGAACTGCTGCGTGGCGTCGTCGGCGCCGTCTTTGGCGAACTCGCTGGCGATGATGTCGGCGTTTGCCTTGGTGCAGGCGACGTGATTGCCGTAGTACGGGATGCCGTCGCGGGTCAGGTTCCAGTTGGGGAAGGCCTCGCGGCCCGCAGGCCAGGGGCCGCCCGCGGCAAGAGCGGGGACCGCCTGCCCACCGCCTTGCTCAGTGGTCTTGCCGCTCCAGATGCCCATCGCCGCCAACGTCGAGGGACCGGCACCTCCGTCGGTCTCGAGTGGGGGTGTGGCGAACTGGAAGGCCCGCACGGCTTCGGAGGTGGCCTTGTCGAACGTGCCGGTGGCCTTCTCCTGCATGTAGCCGTCCTTGATCAACTTGTCCTGCAGGCACTTCACCGACGGGCCCTTCGAGCCCACGCCGAGGCGGGCATCGGCGAGACAGATCGGGGGCGGCTCGTTGTCGACGCCGGAGTAGATGCCCAACTGGCTCAGCACCGATGGGCTTCCGACGCCGTCGACACGCAGCGGCGGATTGTCGGACTGGAAGATGGCCATTGCCTCGGCGGTCGGCTTGTCGTACTTCTGGGTGAGGGTGGCGTGATACAGGCCCAGCGCCGCAAGGGTGAACTGCAGGCAGGCGACGCTGGATCCGCTGGAACCGATGGCCAATCCGGCGTCGCTGGTGCACCACGCCAACTCGGGGACGTTGGCGCGCGCGATGGGTGTGGCTGACGGCGCCACGTTGAAAAGCAACATCGCGGCCATCAGCGTCAAGGCCCGGCGCCGCAGCTTCACCCACGTATTCTGCCGTAGATGGGTCGAGACAACGCCGCGCCACCCAATATCTTGCTGATCACGCTCGATCAGTTCAGGGCCGACTGCTTGTCGTGTGCCGGCCACCCCGTGGTGCGAACACCCGCCCTCGATCACCTGGCTGAACACGGCATCCGGCTGGGGCATCACTACTCACAGGCGGCACCCTGCTCGCCCGGGCGAGCCGCGTTGTACACCGGGACCTATCAGATGAACAACCGGGTTGTGGCCAACGGCACACCGCTCGACACCCGGCTCGACAACATCGCCCTGGCCGCCCGTCGGGCTGGGTATGAGCCGGCGCTGTTCGGATACACCGACCAGGGTGTCGATCCGCGGACCATTCTTGAACCCGACGATCCCCGACTGTCGACGTACGAGGGAGTTCTGCCCGGGCTCGACCCGGTGCTCGACATGAGCGGCTGGCAACTTCCGTGGCTGCACTGGCTGAACAGCCACGGCTACGACTTCGCCGACCCGGTCGCCGCCCTGCACCTCGAGCACCAACGACCGGCTGTGCTGTCGACATCGACGTTCCTCACCGACGGCTTTCTCGGCTGGCTCGCCGAGCAGGGGCCTTCGTGGTTTGCCCACCTCTCGTACCTGCGACCACACCCTCCCTACAGCGCCGCCGGCAAGTTCTCGACGATGTACGAGCCGGCGTCGTGCCCACCACCGTTGCCGATCCCGGCCAGTCGACACCGGTTGGTCGACAGCCTGCTACGCAGCCCAGCCGCCGCGCCCGAACACCCCGCCGAGATCGCCGAGCTGCAGGCGCAGTACTTCGGCATGATCAGCGAGGTCGACGCCCAGTTGGCCCGGGTTTGGGCCGCGTTGGAGGACCGCGGCGAGTGGGACAACACCGTCATCGCCCTCACATCCGATCATGGCGAGCAGTTGGGCGACCAGGGTCTGGTACAAAAGGCCGGGTTCTACGAGTCGAGCTATGCCGTGGTGGGGATCGTTCGCGACCCACGGTTCGACCATGTCGCTGTCATCGACGATTTCACCGAGAACGTCGACATCATGCCGACGCTGTGCGAGGCAATGGGCATCGCCGTGCCAGCGCAGTGCGACGGCTTCCCGTTGACCCCCTTCCTACGCGGCGACCGACCGGCGTCGTGGCGCGACGCGGCGTACTACGAGTGGGACTGGCGTGACGTCTTCATCGCACGTGGCGATCACGAGTGGCCGTGGGATCGTCGCCTGGAGCGCCAGAACCTGGCGGTGCGGCGCAGCCGTGATCGAGCGTTCGTCCACTTCGGCGATGGGTCCTGGCAATGCTTCGACCTTGCCGGCGATCCGACATGGCAGACAGAAGTCACCGATCCCGAGATCGTGCTGACCGAAGCTGCAGCCATGTTGAGCTGGCGATCGCGCAACCTCGACCGCACGATGACCGACATGCTCTTGCAGGATGGCGGAATCGGCCGCCGACCGATGCCGATGCCGGCACCGACGGTCAGTTGAGGATCGGCCCTCCCGCGAAGCAGCAACACGCTCGTCGGGATGCGATCGTTGAGAGCTGACGCCGATGATCAAGGCAACGATGGCCGTCGGAACACGAAACAAGAACATCGCCAGTCTCCCGTGCTACACGAGCGACGTCGTGTCGCCCGAGCCAATGCTGACCTTGTCAATCGTTCGTGTCGTAATCGACGGTGCTGTACTCGACCGTGCCGTCTTCGACGATGTCGTGGATGAGCGGCACGTGCACCACTCGGGTCGACGACCCGCTGCCTTCGAGCAGCTCGGCGACGTCTTCGGGGAACTCACGAAGAACGCTCGACACCACGACCTGTTCCTCGGTACCGAGGAAGCATCGGTTGGCATCGGTCACCCCACGGAGGCGAGCAGCCAGCTCGGCAAGAGTCTGATCGTTGCCCTCGCCGTTGCAGATCGCCGACAGGCCGGCGGTGATCGCCAACGATCCCTGTTTGCACGGCGGGCATTGGCCGCACGATTCGCGGGCCAGGAAGCGGGACAGGGCGCGGGCGACCACGGTCATGTTGACGGAATCGTCGTACACCACGAAACCGGCAGCACCGAGCCCCGAACCGCGCCCGGCGAAGTCTTCGTAGGTCAGCGGCACATCGAACTGTGCAGCAGGCAACACTGCGTTGGACACGCCCGAGAACGCTGCCTTGAACCGCCGACCCGGCAGCGGCCCACCGCACTGTTGCAACAGCGCCGAGAACGGCGTGCCCATTTCGACCTCGTGCACGCCCGGATACACGACATCGCCGACCACCGTGGCGATGAGTGTGCCCGGAGACTCGGCCGTTCCCATCGAACGGAACCACTCGACACCCTTCGCCATGATGTGCGCGGCGGACGCGAGCGTCTCGACGTTGTTGACGACGGTCGGGTTCGACTCGGCGCGTCCCGACACAGGGCGGGCGCCGGCTTCCCAGCCGATCGCCGAGTCGGTGGCGAACAGCCCGAGCTCGTACGGCGGCAACAGGCGCGGCAACGGGTCGCGGCCCTCGATCACCTCGAGCAGTGCCTTCTCTTCCCCATAGAGATAGTCGTCGGGCCCCTCCACGATGTTGACACTGAGCTCTTGCAAGAGGCCGGTGGCACCGAGTTCGACCGCTGCTCGCGTCAGCGCTTGCACCTCGCGGCGATAGGAACGCTTCGTCGCCACGTACACGGTTCCGGCGCCGACGGCGAGCGCAGCGATGGCCGCGCCCTCGATGATGCTGTACGGATCCATGCGGATCAACATGCGGTCCTTGAAGGTGGCCGGCTCACCCTCGGCGGCATTGGCGACGACGAAACGCAGGCCCGCACCGGCGCCGCGGACCGAGGCCCATTTCCGACCGGTCGAGAAGCCGGCACCACCGCGGCCGCGCAGCCCGGCGGCGGTGATGATGTCGATGGTCGCGACGTCACCGAGATACAGGGCCCTCTCGAGCCCTGTTCCGCCACCTACAGCCAGGTAGTCGTCGATCCGCTCGAACGGCGACGGTGGCAACAGGCGCTGGTGTGTCAACGTGACCAGCCTGGCGTCAGCCCAGCGGGGGGCGCTTTTCCTTCTTCTCGCGCTTGGCCTCGCGCTTTTCCTTGAGGGTCTTCCCAGGCTTCTTGGCCGAAGGTTTCTGTGGTGACTTGCTGGGCATGGAGCCCTCCTCTGTCCGAACCCGACCCTACCGCGGTCCAGTGCGTCGGTGTTACTGTTTTTGCCTCGCACGGCGAACGCCGGTCGCGCTAGTGGGGGAGGCACCGAATGGACCCGAAGACGCAGGCAACGACCGCCGTGGGCATACTCACACCGCTCGTCGAGGGCACCCGCGCCGACCAGCTGGACATCCAGACTCCGTGCACGGAGTGGAAGGTCCGCGACCTGTTGAACCACGTGATCGGTGGCGGCCACATGTTCGCCACAGGCCTGCGCGGCGAGAAGTTCGAAGGCGGCGGCCCCACCGACCTCGTCGGTGACGATCATCGGGCCGCCTTCAGGACCGCTATCGGCGAGTTCTCGGCGGCACTGGCCGACACAGACGACCTCACCAAACCGGTCAGCCTTCCTTTCGGCACGCTGCCGGCGGTGGCGGCGCTGCAGCTGGCCGCCGGCGATCTGCTGGTGCACTCGTGGGATCTGGCCCAGGCGACCGGCCAGCCGTTCGATCCCCCGACCGATTTCGTCGAGGCGTCGTACGGTTTCTTCCAGGTGGCCGTGAACGACGACCTGCCGCGCCGCCGGCCTGTTCGGGCCGCCGTACGAGGTCGACAGCGACGCCGCTGCGCTCACCAAGCTGCTGGCCCACAGCGGCCGCCGCGCCTGAGCAATCCTCGGCCCGTCAGGCGACTCCCGGCGTCACCAGACCGGCCTCGTAGGCACGCATCACCAGTTGGGCCCGGTCGCGGGATTCGAGCTTCATCAGCAGGCCGCGACACGTGCGTCTTGCTGGTCGCCGGGCTCATGTACAGGATCTCGGCGATCTCGGCGTTCGAATGGCCCCGGGCGACCAGCACCAGCACCTCACGCTCGCGTTCGGTGAGGATGTCGAGAGACGCTGCCGGAGCTGTCGGGGCCGGGCGTGTGGTGAACTCCTCGATCAGCCGCCGCGTGATCTGCGGTGCCAGCAGTGCCTCGCCGGCGGCGACGACCCTGACAGCGTCGAGAAGCACGTCGGGGCGGGTGTCTTTCAGCAGGAACCCGCTGGCGCCGGCGCGCAAGCCGTCGTACACGTACTCGTCGAGGTCGAACGTGGTCACGATCAGGATCTTCGTCGATGCCGTGCGCGGGTCGGCGATGATCCGCCGGGTCGCCTCGATGCCGTCGAAGATCGGCATGCGGATGTCCATCAACACGAGGTCGGGTCGCTCGCGCAACACCACCTCGACCGCTTCGGCAGCCATCGCCTGCCTCGCCGACCACATCGATGTCGGGCGCCGAGTTCAACAGCACGCTGAAGCCGCCGCGCACCAGCGCCTGATCGTCGGCGACGACGACGGTGATGCGTCACTTCTGCTCCACCAGCGACGAAGGCTCGCGATCGGCGGTGTCGACCCACTTCAGCCTGGCGAACACCCGGAACCCGCCGCCGGGACGAGCGCCGGTCTCGAGTGAGCCGCCGAACAGGGCGACGCGCTCGCGCATGCCGACGAGCCCGTGACCACCGGGTGCGCCGGGAGCCTTGGCCGGCGGCGAGTCCACGCCCGTCGTCGACGACCTCGATGGTGGTCTCGCCGACGCGCTCGACGATCGTCACGACGACCGACGCAGTTCCCGCATGCTTCAACACGTTGGTCAACGCCTCCTGCAGGATTCGGTAGCGGTTCAACAGCACGCTGTCGGGCGGCATGACCTCGGCGGTCAGGCCATCCCACCGCAGCTCTACCGGCACACCGGCGGCGCGCACGGTCTCGATCAGCGTCTCGACGTCGTCGGCTCGCGGAGCCGGCGCGAGCGCACCGCCGCGGTCGCCTTCCTCGCGCAGCACGCCGAGCATTCGACGCAGTTCGTCGAGCGCGCATGCGGCTCGTCGTCTCGATCGCCTGCAACGCCTTCTTGGCCTCGGCGGGCTGCGTGTCGATGACATGCGCGCCCATGCCCGACTGCACGGCGATCACGCTCATCGCGTGGGCGACGACGTCGTGCAGCTCCTGGGCGATGCGCAGTCGCTCGCTGCTGACTGCCTGGCGAGCATCGGCGATCGCGATCGCGTTCGAGCCGCGCGGCACGCTCGAGTGCATCGGCCAGCCGCTCGCGGCGGGAGCGGACTGCTCTCGCCGATGATCCACACGATCGAGAAGAGCGAGCGCATTCGGCGAAGAGGTCGACCTGGTGGAAGTCGCTGGTTCGGTTCCTGAGCAGCAGGATCGCGAACGCCACGCCCAAGCAGCAGGAAGGCGACGAGACGAATTCGCCGGCGGGCGTATGCAGCCACCGAGTAGAAGGCGATCATCGGCCGCGAACGGCAGACCCGGCTTCTCCGTAGCCCGAGGCTGCTGAGCGCAACCGCGGCACCGACCGTCGACGACCATGGCGGCGAGAGGGTTGGTGCGACGCCAGGTCGAGCGCACCCATCCCGACGACGACGATGACGTACGCCCAGAAGTCGGTCTTGGGATCGTCCGGGTTGCGAGTCGACGAGGCTGATGACCGATAGCACCATCATGACGCAACGCCAGAGCACCGTCCTGGACGACGATCGGCAGGGCACGGGCCCGTCGGACGAGCTCCTTGATCATCGGCATCCTCGGTGCACGGCCACACGATGACCGTAGACCCGCCGCACCCGTCGCGCATCAGCCTCGGCGCCATCTGCCGCGTACATCCCCAGTCGTACATGCCGCGTCGCGAAGTGCCTATCTCAGATCACCCGCTGCGGCCACTCGACGGAAGCAACCGCGGGGCGATGTGGCGATGGGCGCCCCGGCGCATTGTGGCGGCATGACATCAACCACCACACTTCCGTCACCTGACCTCAACACTGGCGCACATCACACGCACGCCGTCCCGCAGCGATGGCCTACCAGGCAACCAAGGTCTACGGCCGTGGCGACAACGAAGTGCGCGCGCTCGACAGCGTCGACGTCGACCTTCGCCGCCTCGCAGTTCACCGCCATCATGGGCCCATCCGGCTCCGGCAAGTCGACGCTGATGCACTGCGTCGCCGGTCTCGACACCTTGACCAGCGGTCAGGTGTACATCGGCGACACCGACCTCAGCACGCTGAACGACCGCCAACTCACCGTGCTGCGACGCGACCGGGTCGGCTTCATCTTCCAGGCCTTCAACCTCGTCCCGACGCTGACCGCCATCGAGAACATCACGCTGCCGCTGACGCTCGCCGGTCGCAAGCCCGACCGCGACTGGTTGCAGTCGGTGATCGACACCGTCGGTCTCGGCGGTCCGTCGTCCGCCACCGTCCGTCGGAGCTCTCCGGTGGGCAGCAGCAGCGCGTCGCGGTCGCTCGTGCACTGGCCAGCCGGCCGGAGATCATCTTCGCCGACGAGCCGACCGGCAACCTCGACTCGCAGACCGGCGCCGAGATCCTCTCGTTCATGCGCCGCGCAGTCCGCGAGATGGGTCAGACCATCGTGATGGTCACCCACGACCCGGTCGCCGCTTCGTATGCCGACCGGGCGCTCTTCCTGGCCGACGGCCGGATCGTCGACGACATGGCCAACCCGACCTCCGACATGGTCCTCGACCGGATCAAGCAGTCTCGGCCAACGCCATCAACCAACCACGAGAACGTCGGAACTGATCATCATGTTGCACCTCACCCTTCGAGAGCTGCGCCGCCAAGAAGCTGCGACTCCTGACGACCGCCATCGCAGTGATGCTGGGCGTCGCCTTCATGGCGGGCACCCTGGTGCTCACCGCCACCATTTCCAAGACCTTCGACGGTCTCTTCGCCGACGGCTACGCCGGCACCGACGCCTACGTGCGTGGCACCTCCGAGATCAACCCCGAGTTCGGCGCGCAGCGTCCCCGTCTCGACGCCTCGATCGTCGACACGATCCAGCCACGTCGATGGTGTCGCCGCCGCCGAGGGCAAGGTCACCGGCTACGCACAACTCGTCGACGCCGACGGCAAGCCCGTCGGCGACCCCGGTCAGGGTGCTCCGACGTTCGGCGAGAGCTGGATGACCGTCGCCGAGCTCAACCCGTACCGCATCGCCGAGGGTCACGCCCCGAGCCGACCCGACGAGATCGTCATCGACCGGCACTCGGCGAAGACCGGCGGCATCCACGTCGGCGACATCGCCGACGGTGCTGACCAAGCAGGGCAGCCGAGCAGTTCACCGTCGCCGGCATCGCCACGTTCGGCGACGCCGACTCGATGGGCGGCGCCTCGGCGGTTCTGTTCGATGCCCCGACTGCCGAAGCCCTCGTTGCCGAGCCCGGCCAGGTCGACGCCGTTGCTGTCGTCGCCGCCGACGGCGTGTCCGAACAGCAGGTCGAGCGACAACATCGCCAAGGTCCTGCCCACCGGTACCGAGGTGCTGACCGGCAGCGCAGATCACCGCCGAGACACAAGGTGACGTGAAGGACGGCATGTCGTTCTTCAACACGTTCCTGATGGTCTTCGCCGTGATCGCCCTGTTCGTCGGTGCGTTCATCATCTTCAACACCTTCTCGATCATCGTCGCCCAACGGCAGAAGGAGATGGCGTTGCTGCGTGCGCTCGGCGCGAGCAATCGACAGGTGACCCGCTCGGTGCTCGTCGAGGCGACCGATCGTCGGTCTGATCTCGTCGCTCGCCGGCGTCGGCGCCGGCATCGGTGTGGCCCAAGCTGCTGAAGATGCTGCTTGTCGGCCTTCGGTATCGACATTCCCGCCGGTCCCGTCGTCGTCACGCTGAGCACGGTCGCTGACCTGCCTGGCCATCGGCACGATCGTGACGGTCGCCTCGGCGCTCGATCCCCGCTCGCCGGGCCGGTCGTGTGCCACCGGTCGCTGCCATGCGGGCTGTCGCCATCGACCGCGCCGCCGGCTCACGCCGGCGGATGGTCGTCGGCAGCGCGATCCTGGCGGCCGGTGTCGGCTCGCTGGTCGCCGGTCTCAGCGGTGGAACGATCGCCCTCGTCGGACTCGGTGCTGCGGTGACATTCGTCGCCGTCGCCGTCCTGGCTCCGGTGCTGGCTCGTCCGGTGGCTCGGGTCATCGGCGCACCGATGGCGCAGTCTCGGTGGTGTCAGCGGAACGCTGGGCCGCGAGAACGCCATGCGCACGCCGAAGCGGACGGCCTCGCACCGCTGCCGCGCTGATGATCGGTGTCGCCCTGGTCGGTTTCATCATGACCTTCGCGGCATCGGCCAAGGCGTCGATCAACGGTTCCATCGATCGCGACTTCCACGGTGACTTCGTGCTCGACACCGGTACCTACGGCATTGGCGGAGTCAGCCACACGCTGGCCAACGACCTCGCCAACCGTCCGGAGTTCAGCGCCGTGACCGCTTCACGAGTAGCCGATGCGGCGATCGACGGGTCTGTCACCGAGCTCAGCAGCTGGGACACCGCAACGCTCACCTCGATCTTCGACATCGAGCCGCAGCAGGGCGACGTCACCACCCTGGGCTCCACCGGGATCGCCGTCGAAGACGGGTACGCCGCCGACCACGGTTGGACGCTCGGTTCGAAGGTGCCGGTCACCTTCGCCCAGGGCGACACGACCCTGACTGTCGCGGCGATCTACGGCGATGGCACCTGGACGGGTTCGACGTTCGTCGACCACGCAGTGCTCGAACTCGTTCGGCATCGATCCGCTCGACGCCAAGGTCTACGTTCGCAATGCCGACTCGATCGACGCGGCGACGGCTCGCAGCGTGCTCGACCAGGCTGCGGCCACGTATCCGAGTGTCGAGGTGATGGACCACGCCGACTTCAAGGCCGCCAAGGCCGGCGACATCAACACGTTGCTCAACCTCATCTACGCCCTGCTGGCGCTGGCGATCGTGATCGCCCTGATCGGCATCACCAACACCTTGGCGCTGTCGATCTTCGAGCGCACCAGGGAGCTGGGCCTGTTGCGGGCAATCGGCATGACCCGTCGTCAGTTGCGGGCCACCGTGCGCTGGGAGTCGATGATCATCGCCCTCTTCGGCACGGCACTGGGCCTGTCGATCGGGTTGTTCTTCGGCTGGAGCATCGTTCACGCCCTTGCCGAGCAGGGATTCACGGCGTTCGTCGTGCCGACCGGCTCGTTGCTGGTGGTCGCCGTGATCGCGGCCGTCGCCGGTGTCGCCGCAGCGGTGCTGCCGGCCCGCCGCGCAGCCCGACTCGATGTACTGGGAGCGATCGCCACCCAGTAGCCGAACCCAGGTCTACCCTTCCGGTGCCCCCGCCTCGTGCGGGGGCACCGTCGCGTCACGGCCCCGGCTGTGCATCAGGTTGCGAACCCGGCGGGCATCGCCGTGTCGTGCCCACCGGGGATCCCGAGTCTGCGAATGTCTGCATCGCGGTCGGGGTGCGACACGAGCAACTCGGTGATGCGGCCACCTTCGAAACACGTGCCGGTGAAGCCAGGGGCCATCGTGCAGCCGAACAGCGCCCAGCGACCTCCGGCGACGAGCTCGCCGGCCTGCCACACACCGGCGGGAATCACATGCTGGACGAGGTGCCCGGCCAGCAGGTCGGGACCCATCACGACGTCGGCGCTGGAGCCGTCGGGGTGCAGCAGCACCAGGCGGAACGGGTCACCCCGGTAGAAGTGCCACACCTCGTCGAACGTCAACCGGTGGAAGAGCGACCGGCTCGGCGGGTCATTGCTGTACAGCCCGATCATCGCCGTGCCGACCGGCCCGCCCGATTCGGTGTTCTCGACGCTGCGGTAGGTGCTGAGGAAGTACGTCGCCTCGACCGGGAGCTGAGCCATGCCGAGGTGCTCGACCAGCTGTCGCGCAGTGGGTTCGCTCATCTGTCGAGTGTCGCTTCATATGCGTGAGCGAGCCGGAGCAATTCGACATCGCCGCGTGGACGACCGATCAGTTGCATGCCCATGGGCAGACCCCGAGAGTCGAAACCAACCGGCACGCTGATCGCCGGGAGGCCGGCGAACGTCGCGTACGAGGTGACCTCCATCCATCGGTGATAGGTGTCCATCGCCCTGTTGCCGATTCGGCGCGGCCATCTCTCGGCCACATCGAACGCCCACGCCTGAGCTGACGGGATGGCGAGCACGTCGAAGTGGTCGAACAGAGAATTGACCCGGGAGAAGAAGACCGTGCGCTCGGCCGAGGCCTGACTGAACTGCGGTCCGGTGACGCGCAACCCGTTGTCGACTTCCCAGAGAGCCTCCGGCTTCATCAGGTTGCGGTGGGCGGAGTCGGAGATCAACGGCGACAACGTGGCCGAGACCAGGACGTATCGCCACACCAGCCAGGCGGCCCAGACGCGCTCGGGTGACATCCCGAGGCCCGTCGGGTCGACGGTGCACCCGAGCGACGATTCCATTCGCTTCAGCGCGTCGGCGCAATGCTCGAGGATTCCGGGCTCCATCGCCAAGTGGCCGTCGAGGTCGCCGAGCCATCCCACCCGGGCTCCGGCCGGTCTGCGCTGCAGCTCCCTACGGGCCAGGGCCACGGTGGCGAACTCGTCGAGGCGACCGGTGAGCGACAGCGGCGAACCAGCGTGGTAACCGGCCTGTGTGCCGAGCAGCATGGCGACGTCGACGACGGTGCGCCCCATCGGGCCTTCGGTGACGAGCTGGGCCAGGTAGGCATCGCGTTCTGGCCAGCTGGGCACCCGGCCCTGACTCGGCCGGAACCCGAACACGTTGTTCCACGCCGCCGGGTTGCGCAGCGAGCCCATGTAGTCGCTCCCGTCGGCAACCGGCAACATGTGCGTGGCCAGGGCCACCGCCGCGCCCCCGCTGCTGCCACCCGCAGACCGACTCAGGTCGAATGGGTTTCGAGTGATGCCGTACACGTCGTTGAACGTGTGCGAGCCGAGCCCGAACTCGGGGACGTTGGTCTTGCCGATGACGATGCTTCCCGCGTCCTTCATCCGCGCCACCATCAAGCAATCGAAGTTGGGCACGAACCCCTCGAGGAGACGAGAGCCCTTGGTGGTGCGCAGCCCCTTGGTCTCGGCGAGGTCCTTGATGGCTTGTGGCATGCCGTGCATCCAGCCCCGCGACAAGTCGTGGGCGATCTCGTTGTCACACTCCGCTGCTTCGGCCAGCAGCTCGTCGCGGTCGCGGATGTTGACGATGGCGTTGACCGCCGGGTTGCGCTCGTCGATGCGATCGAGATATGCCGCCATCACCTCCCGGCACGACACCTCACGGCCGTGTATGGACTCCGAGAGCTCGCGCGGCGGAGAGCTCGGTGATGTCCATTCCCGAAAGCCTGCCACGGACGGAAGACGGCGCGAACCCGTCGAGTGCGTGCGACCGGCCGGGGTGACCGGAAACACTCGATGGGGTCAGATCGACGGGCGGATGAGGAACTTCTGGCCAGTTGCCTGACGGGCGTAGGCGGCGATGGCGTCGAGGTCGAGCGCACCGGCGAGTGACACCTCGTCGGTGTAGTGACTGGCGAAGGTTGTGGTCAACTCGGCCACCACCCGGTCGCGCAAGCGCTCGAGGCCGGCCGGGCCGATCTTGCCGAGGAAGGGGGTCAGCAGCCAACCTCCGATCGACCAGGCCATCCCGAAGTTGCGGATGAGCTCCGTCGGGCCGCGGTCGAGCGCGCCGTAGATGTAGACCTGCTTGTGCACGTCGGATCCGTACCTCGAGTACTCGGTGGCCGAGGCGTTGATCGCCATCTCCATGCCTGCCAGGATCTGGCCGGCTTGCCGCCCGCCGCCGATCGCATCGAAGGCGATCGTCGCGCCGGTGTCGACGAGTGCCGCAGTGAGATCCTCCATGAACGTCGGCGAGCTGGAATCGCACACGTGGGTGGCACCCAGACTGCGCAGCAGCTCCTGCTGCTCTGGTCGGCGCACGATGTTGACCAACGCGACGCCGTCGGCCAGGCAGATGCGCAGGAGCATCTGCCCGAGGTTCGACGCTGCCGCAGTGTGCACGAGCGCTCGATGGCCCTCCATCTTCATCGTCTCGACCATGCCCAGCGCGGTGAGCGGGTTGACGAAGCACGACGCACCTTGCGCCGGCTCGGTGCCATCCGGAAGGGCAAGGCACATCACCGCCGGCAAGCAGCGGTACTCCGCATAGGTGGCGCCGCCGACGATCGCCACCGTACGACCGACGAGTGCCTGAGCCTCGGGCGACGAGCCAGCGGCAACGACGATGCCGGCACCCTCGTTGCCGACGGGCATCGACTGGCCGAGGCGAGCGGTGAGACCGCGCATGGTCTGCGGTGGGATGGTCGCCGTGACAACAGGGTTGTCGGCAGTGCCCGACGCGGTGGCGGTATCGAGATCCGCGGTCGACAGCAGCAAGCCGAGGTCTGACGGATTGATCGGGGCGGCCTCGATGCGCACGAGCACTTCGTGCGCTAGCGGTTCGGGAAGGTCGACGGAGGCGATCGACAGTTCCAGGTGGCCGTCGGCGGTGACCAGCGATCGGATCTGTCGCATCGTGGTGGGGAGGTCGTTCGACATGGGTGCAACTCCGATTGACTCGGCCGGCGCGGCGATGTCGGTACCCTACCGAGGGTGAACGCGAGCGGCTTGTCCCAGAGCGGTCTCGCATGAGTTCGCCGCAACCACCCGAGGTGTTCAACGACTTCTGGCGGTTGTCCTACCAGTCGCTCGAGTCGTGACTTCGTGCGCGATCATCGGACCGCGATCATCGGACACACCGTTCATTGGTCGCTGGATCGCTTCCACAGGTTGATCCCGGCGTCGGTCGCGTACTGATCGATCACGGCCAGCTCGTCGGCAGACAGCGACATGTTGGCCAGGGCTGCAACGTTGTCGTCGAGCTGCTTGACGCTGCTTGCCCCGATCACCAGCGATGTCATCCGTGGGTCGCGTAGCGCCCAGACCAGCGCCAGCTGAGCGAGCGACTGGCTACGTCGCGCTGCGATCTCGTTGAGCGCGCGTATCTGGGTGAGTCGTTCTTCGGTGATCGAGTCGGCGCTCAACGCTCCCCCGGTTGCGGCCCGCGAGTCGGAGGGAATGCCGTGCAGGTAGCGATCCGTGAGCAGTCCCTGGGCGAGTGGGGAGAAGGCAATGCAGCCGGCGCCCAGCTCGTCGAGCGAGTTGAGCAGATGATCGCCCTCGGTCCAGCGGTTGAGCATCGAGTACGACGGCTGGTGGATCAGCAACGGAACCTTGTGCTCCGCCAGCAGCTGGGCGGCCTGGCGCGTGCGCTCCGATGAGTACGACGAGATGCCGGCGTACAACGCCTTGCCCTGCTTCACCGCGGTAGCGAGCGCGCCCATCGTCTCTTCCAGCGGCGTGTCGGGGTCGAAGCGGTGCGAGTAGAAGATATCGACGTAGTCGAGACCCATCCGGGCAAGCGACTGGTCGAGCGATGCGAGCAGGTACTTGCGCGACCCGAGGTCGCCGTACGGCCCCAGCCACATGTCGTAGCCGGCTTTGGTGGAGATCACCAGCTCGTCACGGTGGCCGGCGAGATCTGCGGCCAGGATGCGTCCGAAGTTGGTCTCGGCCGCGCCGTACGGCGGCCCGTAGTTGTTGGCCAGGTCGAAGTGGGTGATGCCGAGATCGAACGCCCGCCGACAGATCTGGCGCTGCGTCTCCCACGGTCGATCGTCACCGAAGTTGTGCCAGAGGCCGAGCGAGAGGGCCGGCAGCAGCAAGCCACTGCGACCACAGCGGCGGTACACCATCGACTCGTAGCGGGCAGGATCGGCGACGTACGACATGGCGAGACACTAGGTCCTGGGCAACGGGGCGTGGCGATCGCACCGTAGGTGACGACCACCGAACGATGACTACGAAGAGTGTTGAGATCACCGCTGAGAGCGGGACTGTTGCCGGTCGGAATAGTGCCGAAGGGCCCCCGTTGGCCTGACCGGATCGGCTCATCATGGACTTCGGTGGAGACCGCGAGCGGGGGTCTTCGCCCTCCAGAGAGGAAGTGGTGCGCGATGAGGGGTCTACGGGGGCCCAGCGGCCTTCCATTCTCCTCCTCGCACATGCTCGCCTCGGGTGCGAGGCGATGCATGCTGATCACTGCCGCGGCCTGCATGTCAGCCGTTCTCGTCGGTCCGGCCGTGGGCGCCGACGCGGGGGCGGCCTACAACCAGAGCCCAGCACGGGAAGTGGCGCCACGGTTCGTGTCGTTGGGCAAGCCCGCTGCCGAGAACACCTCCTCGCCCGGACCGCTGCCGCGATACATCGTTCGGTTGAGGACCAGGAGGGCGCTCGACACCGCTGTGGTCGGTGAATCGGCCGGCGGTGCCGGGATCGGCGCGGTCATGACCAATGCCCTCAACGGGTTCGTCGCCACCCTGTCGGGCGACGACGTGCGACGCCTGCGGGGCGATCCGAACGTCGTGGCCATCGAACGGGACACGGCGATATCGCTGACGAACGACCAGCCCAATCCACCGTGGGGCCTGGACCGGATCGATCAGGCGGCACTGCCGTTGAGCAACACCTATACGTACGGCACAACCGGCAGCGAGGTCACCGCCTACATCGTCGACACCGGCATTCGCACCACACACAGCGAGTTCGCCGGCAGGATCGCCAGTGGGGCCTTCATCGACTGGGGCGACGGCACGGGGATCGAGGACTGCAACGGTCACGGCACCCACGTCGCCGGGATCATCGGCGGCACGACCTACGGCGTGGCCAAGTCGGTGAAGCTGGTTCCCATGAAGGTGTTCGCCTGCAGCGGCACCACTACTGCGTCCAGTGTCATCGTCGGTCTCGATTGGGTCGTCAAGGACCACGCTGCCGGCGTGCCGGCAGTGGTCAACATGAGTCTCGGAGGCGGGTTCTCCTCGGCATTCGACGCCGCAGTAAGCGCGGTGATTGCCGATGGTGTCACGGTCGTGGTCGCTGCCGGCAACGAGTCGTCCAACACCTGCAACTACAGCCCGGCCCACGTTCCCGCGGCGATCACGGTGGGAGCGACCCAGGTCGACGACAGCGTTGCCGTGTACTCGAACTACGGATCCTGCATAGACCTGTTCGCTCCCGGCTCGAACATCTTGTCGGCGTGGAACACCGGCGACTCGGCATCGGCCACGCTCAGCGGTACGTCGATGGCGACGCCTCACGTAACCGGCACTGTTGCTCGCATGCTCCAAGCTCGACCATCGGATTCACCGGCCCAGGTGTGGGCCGCACTCGACGCGGCCTCGACGATCGGCGTCGTGCAGGCAACACGCGCCGGTGACCCGAACGAGCTCGTGTATGCCGGGGCGACGACGACGGCACCGTCACCTGCATTGATGCCACGTTCGGGTGCAGGGTTCACCGCGCTCGACCCGGTGCGCCTGTTCGATACACGCCCCGGCCAAGCTCAAGGCGTCGTGCCTGTCGAGCAGATGCGGTTCGGCGGAGCAAACCTCTTGACAGTGAGGATCCCGGGTGTCGCCGGCGTACCACTTTCGGGCGTGAGTGCCGTGTCGTTGAACGTCACGGTGGTCGACCCGGTCGGTCCCGGGTTCCTCACGGTGTACCGCTGCGGCGACCGCCCACCGACCTCGAGCCTCAACTTCGTCGCCGGCCAGATCGTGCCGAACGCCGTGATCGCACCCCTGTCGGCCGACGGTGACATCTGCCTGTTCTCATCGGTCGAAACCCACGTGCTCGCCGACATCAACGGCTGGTTCTCAACGGGGTCAGGGTTCACCGCACTCAACCCGACGCGTGTGTTCGACACTCGCCCCGACCAAGCCCAGGGCGTGGTCGGCGTGAACAGGCAGGCCCACGCCGACCTGCGGGTCAAGATCACCGGGGCGGCGGGCGTACCGATGTCGGGTGTCGACGCGGTCTCGCTCAACGTCACCGTGGTCGATCCGGTCGGCCCCGGATTCGTCACGGTGTACCCGTGCGGCGACCGCCCACTGACGTCGAGCCTCAACTACGTGGCGGGCGAGATCACCCCGAACGCTGTCATCGCACCGGTGTCACCTGAGGGCGACGTCTGCTTCTACTCGTCGGTCGACGCCGATCTGCTCGCCGACGTCAACGGCTGGTTCTCCGACGGACCGGCGTTCATCGCCTTGGCGCCATCGCGCGTCTTCGACACCCGCGCCGACGAGGCGCAAGGAGCGGTCGCGGTGAGCCAGGAGTACTACGGCGGCGCGAACGTGCTCACGGTGAAGATCGCCGGTGCCGCTGGCGTACCGACATCGGGCGTCGGTGCTGTGTCGCTGAACGTCACCGTGGTCGATTCCGTCGGCTCCGGCTTCGTCACCGTCTACCCGTGCGGCAATCGCCCACTCGCGTCGAGCCTCAACTACGTCACCAGCGAGGTCGCACCGAACGCAGTGATAGCACCAGTGTCACCCGACGGCGACATCTGCCTGTACTCGTCGGTCGACGCCCGCCTCCTGGCCGACGTCAACGGCTGGTTCGCCGCACCCGCCGGCTGATGGCCGTCGGGCAACGAACGCCCATTGGCCAGCAGCGCGCCGCACTAATCTTGCTGTCATGGCGCAGGCCACGAAGTTGATCGTGACCGATCGCACGCTGATGCGCGCCAAGTACGGCCAGCCGGGGTGGGCAAAGATCCGCGTCGCGGTGCGTGCCCTGATAACGGCCGATCGGGGTCGCGGCATCACAACCAAGCTGGTGCTGATCGACGGTGCCACTGCTGCGGCTGCCAAGCAGCACGTCGACGCCTTGTTCTCGACCTCGGCGCCCGATTACCTATTGGTGCTCGGGGCGCCCGATGTCGTCGCCCAGGTCCGTCTGAACAACCCGTTATGGACCGGCAACCCCGACGATGATCCCGACCGGTTCGTCGACACCGACCTGCCGTACGCGTGTGATGCTCCGCTGGGCGCGTCGATCGCCGCGTACCGCGGCCCGACCCGCGTGGTCGGCAGGCTGCCGGATCTCGTCGGCGACAAAGACCCTGGCTACCTGCTGAGGTTGCTGACTCGGGCGACCAGCTGGAAGTCATTCGACGCGCCGCGACCATTGGAGGTCTTGGCGATCTCGACTCACACGTGGCGCCGTTCGACGCAAACTTCGATCGCCGCGATCAGCGGTGCCGCCGGGCCCGTGCTGACCACCCCGCCTGGTGGCCCGTCGTGGCCGTCGGGCACGTGGAACCACCCGCTGGTCTTCGTCAACGGCCACGGCGGCCAGCTGGACCCCACCTGGTACGGCGAACAGAGTCGCGGCCAAGTCAACCTGCCTCACGCCGTCGACGCCGCCCGGCTGAGAGGCATCGTCCGCCGGGGCACCGTGGTTGCCGCCGAGTGCTGCTACGGGTCGATGCACTGGAACCCCGCAAAGGCGGGCGGGCAGGCCGGCGTGGCGGCCACCCTGCTGGGCGAGGGGGCCTACGGCGTGTGGGCCTCGTCGACAACCAGCTACGGACCAGCCGTCGGCAACTCGGGTGCCGACATCACCACTCGCATGTTCCTCGAGACGGTGGTCGCCGGTGGCTCGCTGGGCCGTGCCGGGCTCGAGGCGCGCCAGCGGTTCGTCGCCCACGCCGTCAGCCTCGATCCGGTCGACCTCAAGACCCTCGCCCAGTTCGACCTGCTGGGCGATCCGTCGGTGCACCCGATTGCACCAGTGCGCACCGACCCCGACACGCCGATCGCCGCGGCTGCCGAGCCGCCGGCAGGGGTCGGTCGACGGCGAGCCACATTGCGCTCCATCGGCACAGGTCTGGCAGCCACGGTGGGCGCAGTCCGCGATGAAGCGCTGCTGCGACCCGCCATCACCCGCACCCGCTTCGGGGCAGCCGCGGCGTTGACACCGCGCGAGATCGCCGCCTTGCAGATCCGCACGTTCGACGTCGACCAGCCCCCGATGGCGATCGCCTCGCCCGACAGCGGCCCGGCAGTGGCACCCGAGCGCTACCACGTCGCCTTCACCGGCTCGGCTCGTCGTCGAGCGGTGGTGGTCGTGAGAACCGAAGCAGGCGCGGCGCCCACCGCTCGGCGCCTCTACCGCAAGAGCGCTCGCGGCTAGTGGCGCACCGGGCGAGGGCTCGGCGAGCAACTGGACAGCCCCACAACCGTACGCATCGTTCTGGGGCTGCCCAGTTCAGCGACGCTGATGCTCTGTGTAAGCCAACAGAACGACCGTTGCTCAATGAACGACCGTTGCTCAATGAGCTGACGCTGATGCTCTTTGACGCCAGCGCTCGCTCGGCTCGTGTCTGAGCGCGGCAAACGTTGTCTGACACGGAGCTAGGTCAGTTCGATCGAGCGCGCCCCGACGTGGCGGGAGTGCAACACCAGTTCGCTGACCGTCGTGCACACTGACGTGTCAGGCTTCACGGCCTCGGGCAAGCCGATCTGATCGGGCGCCGACATCACCACGGCCATCAACATCACCCGGCCATCGTCGTGCCCGGCAAGGTTGATGTCGAACGTCGCCGCCCGAGGCCGCCGCGCATCGGTGGCCGCGACGATGGGACGAACCAACTGTGTGCCGGCCTTCTCCCAACTGCCCGGAAGAGGCGTCGGTGCTGGTGTTCCGTTGGCCAGGTCGACCATCGTCGACCAGATGCCACCGAGCGGTGGATCATCGACGCCGTCGGCCAAGTCCTTGCGCAACAGCACGACCTTGACCTCACCAGGGGTGGCCTCGAAGGGCCAGCGATGATGTACCAACACGTGGACGCGGAAGCTGCGCTCCGACAACGCGACCGAGGTGTGCTGGCCGACGGGCAAGCCGTTACCCCGTTCGAACAGATCGGCCTCGGTCGGGCCGTCGGCGACGTCGACGATCGAGGTGCGATCGATCACGATGTCGGGGCTGGCGTCGAAACGGAGGTTCGTGTCGCCATGCGTCGCCGGTCCGGTGAGAGGAGTCGGCGGCGGACGGCGGCGTGTGTCGGTGGGCAGCACGCGCAGGTAGGTACGCGCCTGAGCCACGACCGTGTTGAGGTCGACCTCCCACACCCCACGACCATGCAGTGCCGCGCGCAGCAGGTGCAGCGAGCCATCGGAGAAGATGGCGAGGTCGTTGACGGCCGACTCCGGTAACCCGTTGTCGAACGGGCGCCATGCCCAATGCGGCTCCTCGACGCCGTTGACGATCGGCATCGACAGCTCGCCACGGATCACCCCGATGCTGGTGCCGACGAAAACTACGTTGGGGTCGACGGGATCTACGACCACGGCCATGGCCGGAGCGATGATGCGATCCCCGGTCCATGTTCCGTGCGCGTTGGTGTTGCGCACGCCGCACGGCACGAAGTTTCCGACGCCGTCGTACCACCACACCGTGTCGACCGAGGCAGCCGTGAGCGCGCCAACCAAATCGGTCTGCCTCACTCTTCCCAGCGTCGTGATGTAGCACGACCCATGCGCCCCGCGACCGGGCAGGTGCACGGCGACATCGGTGACCAGACCGGCGGCCGGCAGGAACTGGGTGCGCACCCCACTGTCGATCACGGTGTGTTCCGCCGGCGTGGCGATGGGGCGGATCGTCTCGACCACCTCTTTCGTCCAGGTCCACGCCGCACCCACCGTTGCCGGCTTGGTGCCCAGGAACATCGACAATCCACCACCCCACAAGCAATGGGCCCGCACGCGCGTGGTCGCGCCGTCGTCGGCGGCAGAGAGTCGGGTCGTGATGACCTTCGAGCCGGCAACGCGTTGCCCGTGCACGTCACCGTGGCAGCACAGGAAGGTCGGCACCGAGTCGGTGTACTGACCGTTGACGGCGCCCGGGTTGATCAGGTCGAGAGAGAGGTCGACGTTGTCGGTCGCCCTCGGGTCGCGACCGCTGGGTACGGTCACCCAATGGCGACCCCAATCGGCCGAGTACCACGGTCGGTCGGTGCCGATCAGCAGATGGGTCGTGCCTCCGTGAGCCAGCGCGGCAGCGCCGCTGTAGAACAGCGACGCATTGTTCTCGATCGTCTCCGACGAGTTCTCGCCGTCGTCGTAGCGGCGCTTGACCGGCCGCGTGTCGGCGCTGTCGCTGGCCTCCCAGTCGGCCTTGATGTACTGCCGGAAGAAGCGGTGTTCATGCGCCGGGTCGTACACCGTTCCGCCACCGTCACCGAGTTGTGTCAGCGCCCAGATCGAGTCACCACGTCGTTCGCAAGTTCCGTTGTCTTGCATGCCGGCGGCGACGATGCCGTCGTTGGTCGGATGGCAGGCCACGTAGCCGGGCTCCAACGTGGCCAACTCGTTGTTGCGCGTCACGAAGGTCTCGGCCCGACCGTCACCGGCCGACTCGAACACGCCACCGTCACATCCCACCCAAACGGCGTGATCGGTACCCGGCGGCGAGACACGAGGTCCGACGCGGATGATGTGCACATCGGCATGAACGCCGACGCCGATGTGTGTCGGCGTGACCGTGTTTGCTGAGACCGCCAGGCTGTACAGCCCGGCGTTCCACGCGCCGTGTGTCGTGATGCCGCTGCCGCCGACGAACAGGCGGTTGGTCGCCTCGGGATGCGCAGCAATGCACATGTCGTAGGTCGACTGGTCGTGCGTTGCCCCGAACAGGTCGGGCGGCGCACCGGTGACCTCGACGGCGACCGGCGGAGAGACGGTTGGGTCGATGCGCCACAGGTGCGCCGGGTCGATCTTCTCGTCGCCCGTCTTGTCGCGGCGTCCCAGCACCCACAATTGATCGGGTGCTCCGAGGGCGAACGCTTTACACGTCGTCGCCAGACAATGGTCGAGGGTCACGGGCGTCACCGCCAGAAGCGGCGGTGTGGCCGGTGGCGCGGGCGGTGCCGCGACCGGAAGGTTGAGTGTGCCGACCGCAACGTCGCTGAAGGTCGCCACCCAGACCGTCAACGTGGTCGCCGAGTTGCTGGTGACCAGCACATCGACGACGTCGTCGTGCACCACCAACTGCATCCACGGCATGCCGAGGGGACGGTGGTACACACCGTTGCTGGTCGCCGCAAAGAGGTGGTTGTCGTCGAGCGGGCTGGCGACGATGCGCCACACGAACTGCCCGCGCAGCGCTTCGCCGCCGGGATCGACCTGCCACAACCCCGTCGAATTGCTCGCGCCGCAGGATTCCGACACCCAACAAGTTGCCGCCGGGGTTACCGCCGGGGCTGGCGCCGGCGGGTTCACCGGTACCGACGTAGATCTCGTCGTCGGCGCCGGTGGCTGCACCACCGAACCGCACGTAGAGCGCACCACACGACAGGGCACTACCCACGGGTGTGACGCTCGTTCGATTTGGGGAGACCACGAAACCGTCGAGCGGGCGCCAGCTGGCACCGGTGTTGGCCGAGAACCACACGCCGCCGCCCGCCGTGGCGGCATAGACCCGGTCGCCCGTCGTCGGCTCGATCGCCAGATCGCGGACGCGCCCACTGACCTGCGGTCGGCCCGTGGCCTGACCAGAGATCACCGTCGTCGGCCCGATCGGCAACCACAGATCGGCGCCGCCTTGCGGGGGCGCCTTCAGCACGCGACGCGACCGCCGGCCTTTGGGTAGATCGGGCAGCGGGGCGAGCGAACCGTCGGCGAGGCGCTCGTTGGCAGCCGGGCGATAGGCGAGGTTGAACGCCTGCCTACCCGGCGCGTCGTCGGTGCTGACCGGGCCGGCCGGCCAGTCGTACCGGGCCATCAGGTACCGCCCTCCGGCGTCGGGTTGGGATTGATCCGGATCCAACCCTCCTGCAGCATCGACGGCTGGTCGGGCAGGTAGGCGGTCTGGGTGGCGGCCAGGATGGGGTCGTCGCGCCACGCCCCAGGGCTCTCCCGCCGGGTGAACAACTGGTCGGCAGGGAACGACGACACCTTGGGCAAGCGCACCTTGTCGGCGTCGATCAAGAGTGGTCCGACACGTACCGAGGGTGCCATCACGCTGAGACCGGGCTGCACCCAGTCGCGGGCCAGGGCCAGCGCCGATCGTGGTGCGATCCCGCTGGTGACGTGGACCTTGCCACCCGGATGCATGAGCAACGTCAACCGCCGGGTCTGCCCGTGACGGATGGTGACGAAGCCGGCGTCGACGACGTAGGGGTTATCGATCTGCTTCGACGTCGGGCTGCCGTCGACACCCAGCTGTCCACGGCATCGTCCGCTCTCGCGGGCCTGCTCGGTGACCTGTCGGTCGATCACGTGCAGATGGGCGAAATCGTCGTCGACGTAATAGCCGACCAGCCCGTCGTCACTGCGCAGCAACGAGCCCAGGCGCACGGCGAAGGGAACGGCGGCGAGGTCGGCGAAGGCTTGCCCGTCGGTCTTCCCGAGTCATGCCAGTCGCATACACCAGGTCGTCGAGGTCCGAGGGCACGTCGAGCGTGAGGTGCGCCGGTCACCACGGCGATCGGGCGCCCGACCAGGCCGGCGATGTGTTCGGTACCCAGCGCGCCGAATGGGTCGACGCTCCACAGCGTGGTGTCGATCGCTCGCAACATCGCCGACAACGGTGACTCGACCTCGGGGCGCCCGGGCAGCGCCTGGCGGATCTCGGCGTCGGCTCTCACCAGACCGGCGGCAATCCACCCCAGTCGTTGATGGGCCGGGTCGACGTCGTCGAGTGGTCCGGCCGCTGGGCCGATGTCGACCCGACCGGGCGCACCCTCCCAGAACACGGCGTCACCGAACGCGTCGTGGCTCAGTTGGCCGAGTGGGGTGCCGTTCGGCGGCGAACAGCTCCAACGCCTCGTCGATGTGGTCGGGCAACATGAACCCGGCGACCGGGTTGACCATCAGCGTGGCATCGACCTGATCGACCACAGCCGTGCGTGCCGAGTTGTCGGTCGGCTGCGGATCGACCAGTCGCAGATGCACCCGGCTGGGCGCGGTCAGCCGCGGTGGAAGCTGGATCGTTGCCGGGCCGGCGTCGGGGTCTGCGGCACGGCTGACCACCGCGGCCCGCTCGAGGGGGAGGTCGAGCAAGCGGCCCCACGAATCGACAAGGCGGGCCGAGGCGACGCGGAACCGGCCGGCCGCGACCAGGCGCGGCAACGCGACGGCAAGGGCGCGCGCCGTGCCGTCGGACGCGACATCGGCAGTCTCGTGGATCAACCCGCGGTCGTAACGCAACCCCAGCAACTGCTCGCGCACACCGTCGAGCGAGATCGACAAGCATGTCGAGTTCGGCGAGGTGTTGCGACAACGTGGCCATCGCTTGTTCGGTCTGCGGTGAGGCGATGCCCGGGCCGGTCTTGTTGCGTTCGCGTTCCTGCGTCAGCCACTTGTCGACGGCTGCGGCCAGCCCTTTGGCGATGCCAGGATGTAACGGACTGCGACCGGCGAGGGTGACCGTCTCGGCTCCGCCGAACGGCAGCTCACGATGCAGATCCTGCTCGCCCAGGGTCCACTCGCCGGCCAGAAGCTGCGCCACGTCGGCCAGCGTCAGCTCGGCCGTCCACTCGCAGAACTGCGGCCGCCACGGCTGGCCCCACATCGTGACGCCCTCGGGGTGGGTCCACACCCCGCGACCCGAGGCGTGCTTCATCATGCCCTCGACGGCGATCTGGCGATTGGACGGCCGTGGTGACCGGGGTACCCGTCGTCTTGCTGAGCGTGGCCTGGTCACCCGCGTAATAGGCGTAGTTGACCACTGCCTCGCTGCGCAGACTGCCGCCGGGCGGCGGCGACGTAGATCTGATCGCCGGCGACCAGTGAGGCCCGCCAGTCGACCAGGAAGGGATCAGCCATCAGTGCCTCCCGAGCCAACGACAGCAACTCGTCGGGAAGCGCTCCAGCTGCCGACCGACGCCAGCAGATCTCGCCCGGTGACCTTGCCGTCGGAACCGGGTCGATCTGATCGGCGGTGCGGACGAGCAGCACTCCATCGGCCTCGTCGCGTTCGGCGGCACGTATGCGCCGACCGGCGCCGTTGATCGCCAACACCGGAGACACCGGATAGCTGTACGGCACCGCCGGGCGGGGCCGCGGTGCGCACGCCCGGCGCCTGCACGGCGTGCTGCGACTCTTCGCGTACAGGCGATGTAGGGACGCGCGACGACGCTGCTGCTTTCGACTGCGGCGTGGCGATGAAGTACTTCTGCGTCGACCACAGCAAGGCACTGTCGACGGTGAGCACCTCGTACTGGATCTTCGAGCGGCGTCCGAGCCGCGACCCGGAACCAGGATCGGTGGTCGATCGCTGCAGCTCGCGGAATCGGTCGATCGCCTCGATGCCACCGGGCAGCGAGCCGAAGCCTTGAAGGTGCTCGTAGTTGTCGATCTCGGGCCACACGTCGGGCTCGCTGATGCGGGCGAGCAGGCCCGACTGGAACGCCGCCGAGCAGGCGCTCGGCGTCGGCTTGCTGGTCGGCGTGTCGTCGCCTGCACCATCGCCCCACTGGCCAGCAGCGCCGACACCGAGGGCGAAGTAGGCCCGAAAGCCACTCGCCACAGCGCTCACCGGTGGCCGATCGTCGGGCGGTGCCGCACCTTGCCACGGCACCCCGTGAATGCGGCCATGCAACAGCGTGGTGCGCGTCGGTGCATCGAGCAACGTGGCGACCTTGGTACCGGCGGTGACGAACCCGCTGCGCGACGGTTGGTAATCGACCTGCGCCGGCGACGACGTGGCGTAGCGAGTCGCTGCCTCGAGTTGAACGTGCGTTCCACCTTGGCTCTCGAGCTCTCGTCGCGCGACCGCTTGTCTTCCGGCTCGGGGTGATCGGGGTCGTCCCAGCCGAGCTGGCGGAGCAGATCGGCATAGCCGAAGATCGACCCGACACCATCGAGTGGATCGTTCTCGACCTGATCCCACCATCCACCGACCACGTAGGTCAGCGAGTCGCCGACGATGCCGTTCGGGTGCCACCCGTCGAGGTCGTCGAGTGGGTCGAAGATCGCCAGCCGACCCAGTGCGGCGTCGTAGCACTTCATCCATCCGGGGCCGCCGACGTGGACGTTGACCTGGTCGGCGGGTACTGGAGGGCCAACGTTCTCGGTCGTTGCACTCCGACTTGGGATAGTCGGAGAACGGCGTGACGGAACCGTCGGCGGCGTCGCAGCACCCAGCCGCGCACGAGGTGGGAGGCGCCGATCGGAACAGCGAATCGCAGCACCACCCATCGGTCGGGCAAGGGTCGTAAGTGCAACGTGCTGCGCGACGGATCGTCGGGGGCGACGGATCCGTCACGATGGTGCCACGCCCGAACGTGGCCGGCACTGTCCACATCAGATGCACCCCGGGATGCGCGTGCTGAGCCGGGTCATCGGGTGTCGGTGGATCGCCCGTCCTCCTGCGGAACGGCAGTCGAATCATGGCCTCGTCGCCGGCGCGCACCACCAGGGCGTTGACGTCGACCGGCACCAACAGGCGCGACTCGCGCACCAGTAACGTATCCCAGTTGTGGAAGTCGGTGACGGTTGCATCGAGCTGCGACAAGGCGACGAACCGGGCGCTCGATGCCGCCTTCAGCAGTTCGTCGTTCGAGAGGTTGCTCATGGCTGATCTCCGATCGCCCGCACTGCCAGTTGGAATCGCACGGCCAACGCTGCCGTACGAGCGTGGCGACGAAGTCGTCGTAGCCGGTGTCGACCTCGGTGTCGCCGAACACCTGACGGAACGGGAAGCGCAGCAGCTCCATGGCGAACTGGGCGGAATCGATCGTGCCGCTGATGCCCGTGCCGGTGGCGTTGATCAGTCGTTTCGAGAGCTCGTCGATGTTGATCACCCCGGCGCACCCGCGGAACGGCACGTCGACCGTGCGGTCCTGCTTGTTGGGTTTCTCAGGAACCCGGCGTTGGGATGGGCCACGTCGCGCAGCGGCAGCACGGCGGTTGCCGTGGTGTCGCCTGCGGGCCTTCATCCGTACACCGAACTGGATGCCTGAGCGTGGCTCTTCGAGATGCACCACCGCCGGCACGCCGTCGAACAGCACCAGCAACACGGCCGGCGCCAGGCGCTCCATCCGCAAGATGCGCACACGATCGGTGCTGGTGTCCATGTCGGGAATCGTCTGGTCGTCTGGTCGAGTATCGGTGGAGTAGGCCGCGAACGTGCATGCCCGGCCAACCCGACACCAACTTGGAGCGCAGCACGAAGCCGGTCATCGGCCCGGCGACGGCGATCGGCCTGCCGGCGGCGTCGACCGCGGGCACGTCGGCATCTTTCATCCGCACCATGCGCTCGGCCGTGTCGACCTCGGCGCGCACGACGGCATGTAATGAGGCGAGCTGTTCGCGGTCGGCGGAGTTGACAGTGCCGACGCTCAGTGCGCCGTCGACCAAGCGCGTCGAGCCAGTTGCGGTCGACGTAGAAGAAGCGGATCGACTCGAGCGGCAACATCGTTGCGTCGGGCACGAGGTAGTTGAACGGGACTCCCTCGAGCAATCGCAGCCTGGCCAGGAAGCGCACCACGTCGGGTGGGACGACGCCGTTCGGGATCGACCCTGTCTTCGGGCTCCGTCGGCACCTTCGTGCCGGCGACGTCGACCATCTGTGCCATCGCCAGGTTGAGGATCTCCATCGTGATGCTGCGTTGTAGATGGTCATGACCGTTCCTCCTGCTCGGCGGCAGCAGCGGCCGCCTGGGCCGATGAGCCGACCTCAACTGCGTCTCGCCGCACGGCGCTTCCCCTTCAGCACGCACGTCTCCTCACTGCCTGGGCGCGTCTTGCAACGGTCCCGGCTGCAGTTTGCCGATGGCCTGCACCGCCACCTGTCGATGTGCGGAGACAGCGCCGATCGAACCAGCGGGAGATCGACTTTGCTGGTGCTCAGCGGCTCGCGCGACATGTCGGCGGTGACCACGTTGATCCCCGACAGTCCGGCCAGGCCACCCGCACCGACGGCCTCTTTGACCACCGCTGGATCCAGTCCCAACCCGATCAACACCTGTTGTGGTCGCACCTTTTCGACGACACCGGGCTGCCGCGAGCACCGGGAACGCAGTGGTCGTCGAGAATCTGCTTCATCACCCCAGCCGTGTAGTGGTTGACGATCCGGTCGGCGATCAACGCGTCGAGCGAGCCGGGGGCGGCGATGGCCGCTGCCGAGAACCCGGCCAGGATGGAATCGATGAAGGCGACACCCAACTGCTGCACTCGTGCCGCACCGAACAGCTCCTGACGCCACCGAGCGAGGGCCGCCACGACACCCGGCCTCGACAGCGCCAGCAGCCGACCGATCTCGAAGCCCGCCGCCTGCGACAGGTCTTCGTGTCCGTCGGGCACGACCCGGCGCAGTTGATCGCCAGTGTGCGCCAGCGGCAGCGTTGCCGGCGACCGGCATCGTGCGCACCGTCGGCTGCGGCACGAACGGGCCGCGGTACCAGGCCTCGGCAGGCTCGCCTCGGCGGGTGCGGTGATCGAGGCTGATGTGCCCGGTCTCGGTGATCTCGGGCCGCAGCGCGGGATCGAGCAACTCGTCCTCTGTGGCGAGCATGCCGCTGTGCAGACCGTTCATCAAGATCTCGAACGTGCCGTCGTCGGTGCACACGAAGTCCCACGACGTCAGCACGGGGAACCGGTATGTGGGATCGAGCACGAAGAAGCCGCCGATCTCGGCGACGTCGGAGAGCGCGGACCCGTTGACCCAGCGGGCAGTCGCGGCGTTGTCGTCGGCGCTGACCGCGACCGTCTGGGCCGGGCCACTGGCGAACCCGCTCGCCGCCAGCTCGATGCCCTTGCTGGTCGAGCGCTCTACGGCGACGTCACCGAGAGCATTGGCGGCCCGCTTCTGCAGCATGGCGCTGGCCGTGCCGGCCTTCATGGTGACGACGTCGATCGGCTCGTTGGGCGGCTCGATCATGAACTCGGCCAGCGTGAAATCCAATCCCAACTGGAACTCCGGGTCGGATTGCTCGACCGTGGGCAGGTTGTGGAGCTGCCCTTCGACGTTGAGCAGGTACGCCGTGTAGCGGCGCCCGACGTGACGCGGGTTGTCGGGATCACTGTTGTCGACCGGGCCCGGCTGGGGCAGGCGGTTCGACACCACCACCGAGAGGTAACCGTCGTCGTCGCCGAGAGCCAGCTCGGTGTCTTCCAGGTTGACCTTGCGAACGTGGGCCAGCAGCTGCAGGTCGGCGACCGTCGGAAAGATCGAGTCGACGATCGACTGGCGCACCTCGAGGTACTTGCCGGTCGAGGTGTCGGAGTCGTCGAGCATCGGGGTGCCAGGCGTGACGCACTTGGAGATCTCGGTGTCGCCGCTGAGTGTGGCCTCACCTTCTGCCAAGACCACCAGAGCCAGATACGGAGGGCGGGTCTTGGGGTCGTTGCTGAACCGGGGGTCGACCGTGTCGGGGTCGCGTTCCCACGGCAGCGTGCGCCGCTTGAAGACGATCTGCGGCAGGCGTTGGCGCCAGTCACCCACCGCTGCGGCCGGCGGGAACGTCGACAGGATCTGATTCGGTGGGATGGTGTAGCGCGGCGAGATGATCTTCAGGGTGAAGTCAGTGCCGTCGATGGCCAGATCACCGGGCTCGTTGTTGGGTGGTGTGGCGTGCAGCTCGTGATCGGCGGCCAGCACGTACGAACCGGCCGGCAGGATCGGGCGGGCCGACGGGTACAACTCGAAGAAGCCCTTCTCGGGCATATCAACGACCTCCTGCTCGACGACGGGGCGGCGGCGCGGCGCCGGCACGGGTTCGCTTACGCGGCGGGGCCTTGGGTTTGGTGGGGGGGTCCGGCTGCTTGGCGGGGATCCAGGTGACAGAGCGTTCGCCCGTGCCACCTGGCAACGCCGCGGCGATGGCTGCATCCAAGCCGGCCAGGCTGACGGCCTGCACGAGCTGATCGACGGAGCCGAGCGAAGCGGCGACGCCGGCCAACTGACCGTTGCGGCAGTGCTCGACGACCACGGTGACGTTGGGGTCGAACACCGTCTCGTCGTGGATTGGGGTGATTCCGTAGACGAGCACCGAACGCAACCCCTGTACCAGGACGACGGGATCCAGCAGTTCGCCATCGGACCCCGCGATGCGCTCCGCGCCGATCAGGTGCATCTCGACTGCCGACGCGGCGTCGAGGCCGGCGAGGTCGTCGATCGCAACCGCAATCGACTGCACCGGTCGGTCGAAGCGAGTGACCACGCGCGCCGCGCGGACAGCTCGCGTGTGTTGGCCCACCCGCCATTGCTGCGTTGGCTGTTGTCGGCCACCTTGTGCGACTCGAACCGCACGATCGACCCCGCTGCCAGCGCCATGTCCCAGCCGATCAACGGCAACGACTGGCCGCGGTACCACCCGTCGAGCGTGCCACCGACGGCGCTCAGATCGCCCGGCGCAGCCAACACCACGCGCTCGGTCTTGTACGGCAACTCGACGACCGTCAGGCCGGCGCCGGCGCCGGCAGGCCGACGCCACCATCTCGTCGACGAGCACGTTGCCACCGGCGGCCAGAGCGACCACCCGGCACGGTCGACCGGCGATGTTCATGCTTCGCGTACCTTGCGTCTGCGGGCGCGACCCTGGATGCACGATGGCGACATCGCCATCGCGCAGTACCAGTCCATCGTTCAGGGCGGCCGACATGGCGCTGAGACGATCGAACGTCGAGGCGTCGGGCCGTGCGTTGGCAACGGCGGCAACAGGAGACGTCGCCAATCTGGTCAACGGGGCGCTGCCGGCCGTGATCAACGACCGGCTGTCGCCGACGACGAATCGAGGTTCGCTGAGCACCAGCGATGCGGGTGCAACGCCGGCAACTTCGGCGCGCATCGACTGCATCGTCGGCACGAGACGAGCCACGGCCCGGCCGGACTCGGACACGGTCGTGTTCGGCTGTCGAGGCAGGGCAGTGGTGACCGGCATCGACACCAGCGACATCACCTGCGGGGCAACGAACGCTGCCGCGGCCTTGGTGTGATCGACAATCGTCGGTGACACCACGAGCGACTCGGGTGTGGGCGCGACGGCCAGGTCGTCGGCGAGCGAGCCGAATGTGGGCACCGACGCGCGTTCGCCGCGCAGCGCGGCCACTCCGATTGCGCCGTACCCACCGGCATCGAGCACCCGGGCAGCGACGGCGAAGCGGGCGGCCACGTCACCATCGGCCGGGCGCACCGAATCGGCCACGCTCTTCAACGCCTGCTGTGCGGCAGTGCGTCGCCCGTTGGCATTGGCCGAGTTGGTCACGAACGGCAACGGTTTGCGTTTGCGGTCGATGCGGATCTCGACTTGGTGGTAGTCGATGGGCGGCGCCCCGGTCAGCTCACCGAGCGACGTGCTCATCGAGAAGCCATCGGCGGCGTTGACGGTCTCGCCGGCCGGAACGGTCTTCGCCTTCATGTCCTGGGCCTCGCCCCACACACCCTTCGGGAATGCCGCATCGGCACGCGGCGTGACCGTGATGTCCTGGATCGAGAACACCTTCGGCGCGACCAGTTTGATGAGCTCGATGTGGAAGTCGGAGCTGAGGTCGTGGCTCAGCATGGGGGCGACACCCACGTCGGGCGCAGGATGGTGCATCGACCGGTTGGCCTCGGCTTCGTGGCGCAGGCTCATGTCGATGGCCGGTGCGGTGGTGATGAACACCACCTCGAACTCGGGCACGACCTGGAACGGGTTCTCGACGCTGCCGTCGGGCACCTTCGCAGGCGAGCCGTCGGTCTTGCGACCGGCGGCGACCGACCCGACCACCACCGAGGCCTGCAGGACCTGGGCGTCGGACGAGGCGCGCAGATACTTGTCGCGGAACTCGCTCGCCTTCAACGCCTTGTCGGCGGGGTTGCCGGTGTCGCCGAACTCGAACGGCACCTCGAAGCCGCAGATCTCGAAGCGACCCTCGACATGGATCGGCGGCCCGGAGACCTCGATCTCGGCGCCCAAGGACAACTCGATGGTGACCGTGCCGAACAGCAGCCACAGCTTGATGCCGGCGGCAATCTCGGCGTACGCCGAGATGGAGAACCAGAACGGATCGAAGTAGACGATGCCGTCGGCGCCGAACGACACCCGGGCGTAGGCCGGGCCGAAGTGGGCACTGGCCTCGAAGCGTGTGCCCGCCATCAGCGCCTCGGAGCACAGCGCGAAGTAGCTCTCGCCGATGATGCTGACGTTGTCGATCGGCTGCCAGCGGAACCCGAGGCGGGGCACGACGGGGTAACCGTCGTGGTGGAACTTGGGGTGGTACCCACCCATCGTCACCACGAACTGACCGGCGTTGGGGCCCTTCCACCAGGTGGCGAAGGCGAACCCACCGGTGAGTCGCACCGACTCGGTGAGCAGCCACGAGTTCTCGGTCAGCTGGGCCTGCACCAACAGGGTGCCTTCCTTGCTGGAGAACCGGGCCAGCAGGGCGAGCTCGATCGACACCAGCTTCAGCACAGGCGCCGGCAGCTCGGCGCGCGCCAGTCCCAGCAGGGTGATCTCCAGCCCGTCGCCGAACGCCACGGTGACGACGACCTCGCCACTGATCAGTACGAAGCTGGTGAAGCTGATGCCCGCGGCAACCCAGTACTCGCCGCGCTTGGGTTGGATGTTCTGTTGCATCTGCAACAACTGCTGCTTCGGCTCGGGTGCCGGCCCGAGGGCCTTCATCGCCACCAGGAACGGGTTGGAGGTGATGGTCTCCATCGTCGGCGCCTTCAACTCGCGGTTGATGCCGAAGCCGATGCCGATGCCCGTGATGAAGAACGCCGGTGGTCCTCCGAGCGGGGCGTGCAATGCGCCGAAGGCAAAGAACGAGGCGAAGTCGCCGCTGCTGTCGGTGGGGTTGGAGTATCCGCCGAACAGGTCGATGCCGTAGCCGTTGAACCCGATCTTGAGCATGCCGAGGTAGTCGACGCCGGTCTGGTTGCCGGTCAACTTCGTCTTCAACAGGGCACCGGCCAGGGTGAGCCCGCCGATGCTGCTCGACACGGCGAACCCGTCGAGGTCGACTTCCCACGAGTGGGCGTCGAAGAACGGCTGATTGACGTGATATGTCAGACGCAACTTGTCGACGCTGGCGGTGATGCCGAACAACGACACGCTGCCGTCGAGCGACACCGAGATCCAGTCGAGGCTGCGCGGTGAGCCGGCGTACCCGGTGCCGAGGCCGACCTGCTCGAGGTACAGCGGGCCGAACGCACGCTGGATCGGCAGATACCACGGCCCGTCGCCGCTGCCGGCGCTGAGCGAGACGATGATGCCGTCGCCACCGTGGTGGGCCTGGATCGCCAGGGCCGGGCTGAACTTCGGCGTGGGCGGGGCGCCGGATCCACCGGCGTCGGCGACCACGCCCTGGGCGACGGTGTTGTCGCCGCCGCCAGGCCCGAGCGGCACAGCCAATCCGGCCAATTCGACATGCACGCCACCGGAGACCGCGACCCCGGTCGAGCCGGGCTCGAGCCGACCGAACAGGTGCACGGCGACGGACTCGATTCGCAGGCCGGCGTCGAGCAGCGGTCCGCTGGCCGAACTGATGTGCACGCCCACCCCGTTCGCCGCGAACGCCGGAGCAAGGGTGACAGTGGGTGTGGTCGAGCTGGTGATGCGCACCAGGTCGATGATCACGCCGGGGTCGGGGGCAGGTCCGCTGGGTGGCTGGATCCACGACGAGTCCGTGACCAGCGAGATCTGCGTCGACCCGCCGGGGTTGAGGACGATGCCACCAACCGGGTCGGTGACGTTGACCCGTAGACCGACCAGGTCGCCGTCGAGATGAGCGGCCAGGCTGATCGGGCCGAGCGGCAACGCCGGCAGCGCGCCCGCCAACTTGCGGGCCAGGGCGAACAGGTTGTGCGGCACGTTGCTGATGGGCGCCGGCGCCATGGCATGGTCGTCGATCGACGACAACAGCGACCCCTGCAGCAACTCGCGGACGGTGTGCCCATTGACGGTGCGGTTCAGCATCGCCGAGACCTCGGTGATCTCGATGACGTAGTTGCCGAGCAGCTCGAGAACCGCATCTGCAGCGAACAGCGCCACCTTGCCGGGGTCGGTCGAGTCGTCGTCGGTGCTGGCCCCGCGGGTACGCGCGACGATGTCCAAGCTGCCGGGCTCACGCCACCGTGCGAACAGTTCCTTGTGACCGACGGTCGTGGGCGAGTCGCCGTCGAGGGCCAGGCCGGCGTGGACCTCCCACCCGGTCACGGTGCGTCCACCGCGCAACACCGGTCGCAACACCGGGCCGCCGAGGTCGAAGGCCGCCGGCCCGACGCCGAAGCTCCAGGTGTGGATCCCGTCGGGACCGGCTGTGAACGCGGCCGAGACGTGGTCGACGACCGGCAGCGAACCGACGCTGCCGGCAATACCGATCTCCAGCGGCTGCGGCTGAACCGTCAGGACCACACCGTGCACGGTGACGACCAGCTTGCCGACCGACATGACTGCGCTGACACTGCCCGGCAACTGGCCGAGCAGTGGGTTCAAGGCGGCGACACATTCGGTGACCAGATCGACGGCCCGGCTCGACAGCCGATCGGTGAGGTGGTCGGCCAGGTCGTGCAGCTTGGTGCCGCTGAAGGTGACCGGCACTGCGTTCGCGTCGTTGACGACGTCGAGACCCTTGCCGAACGCGCTGACCAGGGCAGCCACTTGGGTGCGGGTCGGCGTCGCCCGACATCTCGGCCAGTGCGTCGAGCGCCATCGGCAACAGGAGCTCGACCGTACCGGTGGCCAGCAGCGCACCGAGACCGGCTGCGTTGGGGAAGATCGGGATGTCGGCGCCTGCCGCCGGCCGCAGGAAGACCGTCAGGGCGGTGCCGTCGAGCACGGCGTGGACTGCCCTGCGATGCGTGCCGACCGGTTGTTCGGGCGCCCCAGCGAACAGCTCGACCGTGGGATGTGGTGCCCCGCCGGCACCGATCGTCAACCCGACCGTCACTCCGGCCGCGAAAGGCAGGCGACCGACGCCGCCCAACCACACGGTGGGATCGAGCGAGCACGACAACGACGCACCGCCCGATGCCGAGGTCGCCTGCAAGCTGACCCCGGGTACCAGGGGCCACACGCCACGATCCGTGCCGACCAGCCCGACGAACGGCTTGATCGCCTCGAAGAGGTCGATGACCCGATCGGCCTGCAAGGTGACGCCATCTCCGAGAACCTGGTTGCGCAACCATCCACCCGGGTCGCGGAACAGGGCGACCGGGGCAATGATCGGATGGTGGCCGTTGGCGTCGGCCGCGCCGAGCAGGCCCAGGGCGTCGGCGACGGCATCGATGGCGGTGGCCACCGTCGCGTCCATGCCGCGGACACCGTCGAGCACCAGTCGCGTGGCCTCGGCCGGGAGTGCAGTTTGCAGCAACCCGACCAATCCGTCGGCGTCGGGGGCGGGCCACAGCGATACCGCAGCAGGCGCGCCACTGCTCGACTGGGTCAGCACCTTGGCGGCGAACGGTGTCGCGTCTGCCGGGCAGCACGTCGAGTTCGAGTGCCAGGGCATTGACCGTCGCCGAGCCGACGGTGAGCGTGACTTGAGGTCGTGACCCGCCGATGCCGGCCACCGTGGCCTGCCACGGGAGCACACCGGCCGTCGACGTGGCGGTGAACGTGGCCCGCTTGGCGACGAGGTCGAGCACAGCTGTCGCCGGGCCGGACGTGACGGTGACGACATCGCCGGTGCACGTCGCACCCGGCACCAGGGTCGCCAACGCAGTGGCCATCGCCGTGCGTGCCGCCGGCGACGTGAGCTGCAAGGTGGCGAAGTCGGCCGGATCGTGCAGCAGGTGGGTCGAGCGCGTCGGGGACCAGGCCGAGGTCACTCGACAGACCGATGCCGTCGAGCGCGGCGAGCAGACCGGCAGCAATCGACAACGGGTCTGCGGCGCGCATCCGTTGGATCACGGCGTTCAACGCGGCTCGTGCCTCGGGCAGGAACGGCAGGTCCTCGATCGTGCCCGACGCCAGGCCGGGACTGACGACGATCCGGTCGCGCCATGCTCCGAGGGCGGCGACCTCGTGCAGCACGACCTGCACGTTGTGGTTGGTACCGCCGAGACCAACGTCGACGGTGACCTCGACGAAGCGCACCTCCAGCGGCGCCGAGCCGGGAGGCGGCGTGGTACCCGGACCGCCGATCAACCATCCGTCGGCGTCGGCCAGGATCAGGTGCACGCGCAGGCTGGGCGCCACGACGTCGGTACCGAACGGCGTGGCCGCCAAGCCGAGTTCGACGTGACCGGACACCTGCACGCCGTGCCCTGACGGCTCGGCCCTGCTCGGGATGGGGCAGTCTCAGGGCCAGGTGCGCGCTGGTGGGCGCAGCGCTGGCCAGTGGTTCGCGGGCCTGGGCCCGCAGCGACAGGCCGGCGGCCACGATCGCGGTGAGCGCTCGTTGAACGCGTGGTTGATCGAGCCGGCCGAACCACGCCCGCACCCGCAACCCGGCGCGAACCGCGACCGTCGGCCGCGGTGCATCGAGCTCGAACTGGGCAGGCCGGTCGAGCCAGGTGCCCACCAGGGCCCGACCGAGGGCCAGATCATCGTCGTCGGGATCGGCGAGGTCGACGACCGGCAGCAGCACCCGCAAGGCACGAACCGCGTCGCCGGAGCCACCGTTGCGCAACGTATCGAAAGCGACAGGGCTCCACGGCGTGCCGAGGGTGACGAGATCGGTGACCGCTGCCGTGGCGTCGCAGGCCAGCCGGGCTGCGTGGCCGGCGCCGCCGAGTGCAATGACCACCACGGCGCGGCCGGTGCCCAGCGCACCGAGCACGCGACTCAATCGGGCCGCCTGACCGACGACCCCGCTGGGATCGCTGTTGCCCAGCGTCGCGTCGGCCCGCGGTGCCAGCACGACGAACCACTCGCCATCGGCGGGCGCGGCGACGGTGAAGGATTCCGGCGCCAGACCCGGCGCGCTGATGTCGACGATGCGGTCTGCCGGCGCGGTTGACCACGGGTTGGCGGCGGTGTTACCCACAGCAACGTGCACGACGGCGGCGCCGGCGGGTGCTGCGTTGCCGAGCGCCCGGTTCGTGGGCAGCGTGAGCCAGTCGCTGGCGGTGCGGTTGGGATCGACGACGACCTCGACGCCGGCGATCGGAGCCGGCGGTCCGATCACCAGACCATCGGTGTCGGTCGCCCGGCTGACCAGATCAGCGAGGCCGTCGCCCAGCCCCTGGCGGCCCCGGGCCAGCGCTGCCACATCGGCTCCGGCGGCGGCCTCGGCCAGCACCGACTGGCCCAACCCGGCGGGCGGCAATCCTGGCAGGCCGGGTCGCCACGACATCAGCGCCGAAGCCGTGGTGGTGGCCACGCGGGCCGGGCCATCGGGCGACATGCCCAACGACAGCGACGGCCCATCCGCACCCATGCCGAGGTCGAGCACCCACGGGTCGTCGACCGAGCCGATGCCGCGGATCGACCCGGCCAGCCCGGTCTGCGAGCCGGTCAACACCTTCGCGGCGGCAGTGGTCGCCCGGGCGACCAGGTCTGCATCGTGGATCAGCGCCTGCCCCCACGCCGCTCAGCTCAGCGGCGGGATCGGTTGCCAGCCCGGCGAGCGACAGCCGGTGCGGATGCGTGCCGGCGTCGAGCGACCAGCCCACCAACCCGACCAGATCGTTCAGCCAGCCGGTGGACTGGGCCGCAGCGAGCACGCCGACAAGGCGCTCGACGTCGTCGAGCACGGCGCTGCGCCAGTCACCTCCCGCGGGGAAGGCCAAGGGCACCGATACGTCGTCGACCTCCGCCACCAGACCGGGCGCGGCAAGACCGACGGCGAAGCCGGTCGTCGCGGTCCACCGTGCCAGCAGACCGAGCGAGTCGGCGGCGACGGCCACCGGTCCGAGTGCCAGCCGGGCCTGCGGCTGACCTTTACCACGCATCGCCACGGCCAGCTCGGCGGCGGGCAGCAAGCTGGCGCTGTGATGGGCGAAATCGACGCTCAGCAATTCGGCGCGGGCGTGGGTCTCGACCAACGTGCAGCCGCCGGCCAGGGTGTCGACGCGGAACCCCACGGTCAACGCCAGCGTCAGGCGATCGCCGGCCATCCAGGCGTCGAGGCTGACTCGATCGACGATCGGCACGGTCCAGGGGTCGGTGGCGGTACCGGTTCCGCCGATGGGCGGCACGATGTTGCCGTTGACCGCCGCCTTGCTGTCGTGGGCGATCAGGTCGCGCAGGTGGGCCAGCACGTCGGGCACATCGGCGGCGTGCGTGGTGAGCAACTCGTGCCACCATCCCGCAAGGGTGCCGAGTGGGTCGACCAGCAGATGCGCCGAGTCGAGCACTCCGCTGCCACCGGTGGCAGTGAGACCGAGCAGCGGTTCGAGGTCGACGTGGGCGGGCAGCGCCTGGATGGCGGTGCGCACCAGATCGCCGGCGATCTGGCCCGCCGCGGCCACCACGGCATCGGCGCTCGACAGGTCGACGACCGGGTGAGCCGGGCCGACGCCGGCGAGCACGTCGAGCAGGCGCAAGACGGGGACGACCTGGCCGTGGTCGACGCCGACTCCGAGGTGCACGGCACCGATCTGCGTTGGCCCACTGGCAATCAGGCGAGCGCTGTGGCCGGCGACATCGACCACCAGCTCGGCGGCCGGCACTGCGACCAGAGAGCCATCCGCCAGGTCAACCGTGACGACATCGATCGCGGCGCGGGCCTTGATGTCGACAGCCGCTGGACCGACGCCGACCGTCGTCTTCAGTTCGACACCGAGCTGCGGCGTGACGCGCAGGTGTCCACCAGGGCCCGGTTGGGCGGCGAGGCCGATGGTCAGGGCGACGCCGCCGGCCAGCGGGATGCTCAGCAGGCCATCGGCGACGCTGCCGCCGATCAGGTCGTGCAAAGCGCCCAGCCAGGCGAGGCGCGCCGACGGGTCGGCCATCGTGGTGGTGAACCAGTCGCGCAAGGCTCCGACACCGTGGGCGGCGAGGTCGCCCACGTCGATCGGCGTCAGCTGTGGGCTCGGTCCGAGGCCGATCAGGTCGAGCGCCGCAAGGGCCTCGTCACCGGCGTTGCCCAACGCTGCCGCACCGGCGCGCACCACGCCGAGCACCAGTGAGAGCAGCGATTCTTCGATGCTGGAATCGGGGCCACCGATGTGGATCGTGGTCGGCGATGTGGCGCCCGGCAACAGCAAGTCGGTCAGGGTGATCTCGACCGTCGGGGCGGCGCCGGTGACAGAGACGGCGGCAGACACGTCGACGCCGCCGAGGCCGAAGCCGGATGAATCGGGTGGCCCGGAGAGGGCAACGAGGTCGTCACCCGGATCGGCGAGCCGGCAGCCAAGGCGAAGTGTTCGGCCACCGGCTGCACGGTCGAGCCCGACTTCTTGCCAGTGCGGTACAGCGGCACGACGAGGTCGGTCTGTGTGATCGGCGCAGTCGTGGCGAACGACACCGCCACCCCGACCTCCACGTAGCCGGCCGGGCGGTCGTCGATCGACAGCATCACGCTGAGGTTCGGGGCGCCGGTGCAGGCCGAGTTCGCTGGCGTCGAAGATCTTCAGCAGCTTGACCCCGCCGGCGTTGATCACCGGCGAGTCGCCGTTGACCGTATCGACGAAACGCACGAGCGCGGCGCGTCGATCGTCGTCGGCCAACGCCGTCGACACCCGCGACCCGGGGTCGGAGAACCAATCGCTGTCGAAATCGACGGAGCTGCTCGTCTTCTGCAGTAGGCCGATGGCCAGTCCGAGGTCGACGATCTCGGGGGACAGAACCGATGTCGGGTTCACGACGGGCGTCCTGCGAGACGCATGAACGGGTGGGCCGCCATCGGCACGATGGCCAGCCCGTCGGGAGTGGCGACCACCGTCGAGGCGAGCAACGGCTGGCCGAGGGAATCGTTGCCAGTTGCGGCGGCGCCCTGCCCGGCGACTTCGACGAGCGCCCGCCAGCACACGGCGACCAGTGCCTCGCCCCAGACCTCGACGACCGCGGCCGGGCCCCTCGGCCGGCTCTCGGTCGCCCACATGAACCCGGCCGGGCGATCGATAGCTGACGTGACGAACGTGCAGACCACACGGTCATGTCCGATCTCGTCGCATTCGACGCCGATCGTCAGGTCGATGGTCGACGGCCCGCAGTTGACCTCGGCCTCAGCGAGGTGGACGAGGAGGCGGTTGCTGCCGTCGTCCCAGAGCACCGGCGGGATGGGGTCGGGGGTTCGAACCGGGTCGAGTCCTGCGGCCACGAGCAGGCTGCGGCGCAGTGCACGCTTGACCATGTCGAGCGGCATGAAGACCGGCTTGGTTGTCTGGCCGGCGCGTGTCTTGCCGTCCTTGGTGTCGTCTCGGAGCCGCTCGAGGCGAGTGATCCCTTGAAAGTGCCCCGCCCGCCACAGGTCGTCTGATGGCATGGTGCCCCTTGGGTAGGTTCGATTGCTGACGTACTTGGGAACGCGTGATGTACGAAGTAATGAGCCTCCCCCGATGTAGCTCGAACTCCAGCAGACCCCCCATCCCCGACACGTCACGGTCAGTGGGTGAGACCGTACGGGGGGTCCCCCTGATACGTCAAGGAAAGAATTGGTTATGCCGGCTTGCGCCTCGGGGCGAGATCTTGCGGCGTCCAGAATCCGGGCTGTGGGTTGTCGGTGAAGCCGCCCTTTGCGTAGCGCTCGAGCCGCTCCAGGCTGTCAGGTGAGAGCATCTCAATGGCATCGAAGAAGGCATCCGGACCGGCCGCCCGCATTGCCGTGTCACCCTCGCTCGGCTGGCGTGGAAGATGGCTGGTGAGGAACACCAGCGGCACCCGGCCGCGCGCGTTCTTGAGGGCGTAGGCCCGCCCGAGGGACTTCCACACGGTGTCGGTGCGCAGCAAGCCGCCTCTGTGACTTGTGAATGCACCGGCTACGTCGAAAAACCACAATGCCCCGTCCATGTCAGTGGCGACGAGATCGACGGTGACTCCCGTCTTGCGAATGCGCCGATTGCGTTCTCCGATGATGAAGCCAGCGTCCTGCAGTAGTTGCTCTGCCAGCTTCAGTGCTGGTTTGCCTTCTATGGTCGCGTGGCTCTGACGGTCGTCATCCTCATCCAGGACGATCGGAAGTGTCTGCTGTTGGCTGGGCTGAAGTGCCTCTTCGACGCGGCGGCGAGCAAGGTCGACATAGCTCTCGTCGAGGTCGTAACCGACATAGCGACGCCCGAGGCGAGCCGCAGCAACGAGTGCCGATCCGCTGCCCATGAACGGATCCAGGACGAGATCGTCTTTGTACGTGTACAGGCGGATGAGCTGCTCGGGCAGCTCGACCGGGAATGGAGCTGGGTGGCCGACTCGCCGAGCGCTCTCTGCTGGGATCGACCAGATGTCCAGAGTCAAGGCGAGGAAGTCGTCGGTCATCAGGGTGCTCTGGTGCGGCAGGCCCTCTGCGGCACGCTGCCTCACCGATCGGGCGCGATCGAACCTTCCTTTGCTCGCCACGATCACCCGCTCACTGATGTCGCGAAGCACCGGGTTGGCAGCGCTTCGGAACGAACCCCAGGCGCACGAACCGCTTGCACCCTCAGCCTTCTGCCAGATGACCTCACCTCGCAGGAGCAGACCGAGATCATGTTCGAGGATGCGGATGACATCGGCCGAGAGGCTGCGGTACGGCTTGCGACCGAGGTTGGCAACATTGACGGCGATCCGTCCGCCAGGTTCGAGTTTGCGGACGCACTCGGCGAACACGTCGGTCAGCATCTCGAGGTACTCGAGGTACGACGACGGCACACCCTCGCGCTCGAGCTCTTCTTCGTATTGCTTGCCGGCGAAGTAGGGCGGCGAGGTCACGACGAGAGCGACTGAGCCGTCAGCGACACGCTCCATGTGTCGGGCGTCGCCGTGGACGAACGGCTCGGCTACCGGCTCGGGCTGTGGCACGTCCTCATCGTCGGAAAGCTCAGGGGCTCGAAACCGTTCGTAGAACGGCGTCGCGTCGTGATTCTCGCGTGCGCCGACACCGAAGTTCGAGGTCGTCGTTCGTCGTCGCTCTTTCATCATCCTCCACGAGAGCCACGCCAAGCCTAAACGATCGTCGCGCGAAGACCGAACATACGCGCGCCTTGTCCGGCGGCTGGCCGGTTTGCCGATGCGAACAATCTTGACTGTCGAGCCCCGACGGACTGGCTGCCGCCGCGTCGCTGCGCATCGAGCTACAGGATGCGGGCGCGTTCCTTCAGCTCATCGAGGTAGCTGCGCGCGAGCCGGGCGGTGAGGGCCGACTTGTCGATCACGTGAATGTCGCCGGTCGGTTCGTCAAGATCGGGAACGCGGTCGCAAAGCACCGGTACGAAGTCGTTTGGGTAGTCGAGCAGACGTATGAGGTCAACGACGGAAGCGCGCTTGAGGTCGGTGACCTCCACGGGCTGCTGCAACATCGCGTCGCCGAACCAGTGACGCAACCGATCAGCCGAGACGTCGACCTTGACCTTCCGCTCGGCCGCATGTGGGTCGATGCGCGTCCCGAAAGCACGCGCCCAACCTTCGGTCAGATAGCGGTGACTCATCGCCCGAACATCGTCGTGTTGCTCGGGTGCCTGTCTGCGCAACCAGTCCTGGAAGCGTCCGAATGCGGGTGCCATGGGTCCGATCGTCTTCACCACCGCTGTCGTCGACAGCTGACCGACGAATGCCGCTGGCACGAAACCAGTTCGCGAGGGCGGGAGCGTCGCTGATCGGCGCACCACGAGCAGGCGCCGAACCTCGGTGAGGTGTTCGGCGAGCACGGCGATGAGGTAGAGCCGCGTGGACCACCAGACATCGCATAGGTCGATCTTGAACACCCGTTGCCGTGAGCTCGCCTCGGCGATCGCGTTCGCGATGGTGTCACCGGCCGAATCGAGGACGGACTGATCACCGGCACCACCGCCGAGCGAAGCCGCCGGCTGTACGTCGATCTGGCGGCTCAGACCGACCAATGTGACGGCTGCAGCCACTCGTGCCTCCAGATCGGAAGGCGTGGAGAACCACGACACGACCTTCGCAGTCTGCAACTCATCGCGCAGGGCACGGATACGCGACGCGTTGGCAGGTGCACCCGGCCGGGATCCGTCGAAGCCGTCCACGAGACCTGGCGGCAAGGGGACATTCTCGTCGAGCAGGAAAGCCAGAATCGGCAGCTTTCTCTGCTTGGCGCGGAGGTATTCGTAGTGCGTGATCGAGGTTTTTCCGTAGGTGGCGTCGGTGACGTCAGGGAGCTCGTCGACGCTCTTCGTCGTTCCCGGTTCGGCAACACGTTTGGCTGCGCGACGAGAACTGGACGACGCTGATCCCGGGACGTACCCGTATCGCCATGCGAACAGTCCGAGGTACGCCTCGCTGCGGTCGACCATCTCCAGGACCTTGTTCAATGGTGCCGCTGGACCGGCGACCATGTCCTCCATCGCGACCACCTCATGGCCGAGTTGGCGAAGCACACGAATCGCCGCGGCACGATGCTCACGCAGGTCTTCGAACGACGAGGAAACGAAGATGCGCATTACGACCTCCGAGCGGAGTTGGAACGATGTCACGATCGCTATTGACGCGAAACGAATGTCTTCAGGCGGCCGTGACACTAGTTGGCTCGACGACCCGAGCCTTCCCAACGCCGACCGAACGCGGGCGCCTCCGGACGACCATCACGTTGGTTGCTCGATCGCCACCTTCAGCCTTCGACAGATCTCCGCAAGAGCCTGGTTGCGGGCGCCGGTGTCGAGCGTGTCGAGGGGATGCGCTGGGTCGTGGAGCGCCTGTTTCGTTTCGAGCTCGGGGATCTGGTCATAGAGCGATGCCGATACAGGGACCCAACAGAGTTTGACGCCTCGTTGCGCCGCCGCTTCGGCAATGGCCGGAAGTTCCTCGTCAAGGACGAACTTCGAGCCAAGGAAGTTCTTGCTCACGAGAGCGAGCGCTACGCGGGAGTCGGCGATCGCCTTGGCGATCTCATCGCGCCAGTTGCTTCCCGCTCCGATGCGACTGTCGTCCCACAGGTCGAGCTCACCGTTTCTGACGAGCGGTGTGAGCATCGTGGTGATCTCCTCGAGCCAGTCGCGGTCCTTGTGGGCATAGGTCACAAAGATCGGCGTCTTGGCCTCCGACCGAGCGGGAACCTGGAGGGCACGCAACTTGGGCAACGCCCGAGTAAATCCGTCGAAGAAAGCAGCAAACTGGACCGGACCCACGGTCCGGCTGGGGTCGTGCAGGTAGATCGAGACGTCGAGCGGTCGCGGCGCTGCCTCGAGTCGTGTAGCAATCACCTCGGCCATGACGAGCGCGACGTCCTCGTACCGATACGAGGCAGTCCCCGCCCCGAGCGCGGGAAAGGAGATCGACTCGAGCCCCAGGGCGTCGACGAGGTCGAGACACCGGTTGGCTGCCAAACGCAGCACCTCCGGGTCAGGTACCGCATCGCCGGCGCTCGCCGGCGGCTCGGCCGGCCCGGGCAGCCGGGTAATCACATGAAAGATGTGGAAAGCCGGTAAGTGACCGGCTGTCGTTACGACGACATCTCCGATGACGGCAGGGATGTGCTTGCTGGCGTCCCGAGCGATCTCCGGTCCGCCCGCCAACCGGAGTGCCGCAGAGACCCCGCCGCTCATGCTCAACTCGGTATCTTCCGAACTGACGAGCACCTGCGCGGTGCTCGTCGTGAGATCACCGAACCGAATGTGCAGGCTCGACTCGCCCAACACATACTGGCGGTGAGCGTCGGTTGCGAATTCAGCATGCGGCGTCGTGGGCTGCCGTTCACGAAGGTCCCTGACTTCCATGGCGTCCCCTCGGCTCAGATCGCGTCCCGTATGTGGTGGGAATGGTGTTGCATTCTTATGGCGTCAGTTCATGGCGACAAGGCCAGCGTCGGACGCGCTGCCAGTATCGCGCATTGGATGGATCGGCGCCATCGAACCCCTCCCACGGGTAGACGCGGTGTTGCTCGAATCGATCCTCGGGTCGTGATCGAAGTCGTGGAACTCGGTCGGACCTCCGCATGGCTCCACCCCAGCCAGTAGTGATTCGAGATCGATGTCTTGCCAGAAGCCACCGGGGCCGGTGGCGATGACTTCATCGGACATGGGAATCGAACTTCGCCTCTGGACGCGAACTCCTCGACTCTCATCGACCAGTCCACGAGAACCGTCCGCACCTCATTGGCTTCCCAGATGGCTGGTATGTCGACGGCGTCAACTGGCTCATGTAAACCCTCACGCGGTGGCGTATGCGTCTGGAGACGCGCGCCATAGCTGCCAGTGAGATCTCGCGCACTTCCCAGGGAGTGTGCGATTGTGAATCAGAGCGCGTCGAACTGCCGATCTCGCGTGCTGGACAGGGGACAGAGCAGGGACCACGAGCATGAGCAATTCTGACCAAGTGTTCCTGTCGTCCAACCGTCGTCACGATGCCGTGATTCGACGACAGAACAAGGGCTACGCCTTTCGAGTGCCCACCGTTGCCGATGCTGAGTGGGTGAGTCAGTTTGATGCCGCGAAGACCCTCAAGATCGGCATGTACCGCTTCGGCGCGTTGATCACGGGCGACCAGCTCGCCCCGGTACACAATGCCAAGGGCCAAGCCGGTGTGTCGACGGAATCAGTCGATCGGGCCTGGCTGTTCGTTCGCGACTGTGCGAGCGCTCTTCTACATGGGATCTAGCCACGCAGAACTGCCAGTGATCGGAAATGGTTGTTCCCTTCCCTTGGGCTCGCGGGCGCGACCGACGCAGGCCGCGTGTGTGGAACGCCGGCACAACTTCGAAGCCTGCGGCCAACAACTCATCGATCCGAAGGACACACGAGCACCGGAAGCCGTTCCAGTTGATCGGCGGCAAGGTCCTCGATATCGGCTTCGGAACGCGCGTAGTAGGCCGACAGACCCCACCGCTGCTAGTCCAAAAACGGCCGCCGGAAGCCGAGGGCTTGGGCACGGGCAGTCTCAGGGTCGAGGTCGTGGCCATGCACGACAAGCAGCGCGTCGTCTGGGATCGGCGCGTGCCGAATGCGCGGTTCAGTCGCCGGGGTCAACGACTGTCTCCCGGCGATTGACGCGCTGAAGTCGGGGCGGCGGAAGTCTCACATCATGCACAGCACACGGGTCATTGCTTTCGCTCTCGGCGTTGATGTTCACGTTCGAGCCGGCGTCGCTCGGCCCTTGACAAGGCCCCGCGGTCGTTGCCGGTGACGCCAAGCTGATGGCCGCTGGGCGCCAGTAGACGTGCAAGAGCACCCTTGAACATCATCCCTGCTCACCTTGCATTTCCGTGATCGTTGGTGAACGTCCAGAAACATCGTTGGCGGAACGGGAGGGATTTGAACCCCCGGCCCTTGCGGGCTTCCGCTTTCAAGGCGGATGCATTTGGCCGCTCTGCCACCGTTCCGGATTCGAGGCTAGCGAACCGCGGCAGCGCATCCCAGTGTCTCAGTCGCGCCGGTGTGGTCCGGAGACAATCGTATGGACGGCGGCGCTAGAGGATTTGGTCGCGCAGGGACTCGACCCAGTCGTCGGCCTCACGCCAGCGAGCGTCGGCATGTTCGCGGGCCGTGTGGGCGTGCTCGCCCGCCGCGGGGTACGACCCGAGGAACTTGACCTTGCCCTGCTTGGCACGCAACGAACGCACGGCATCAGCCACCAACTCGTCGGCGATGTGGCCGTCGGCGTAGACCACGAAGCAGTAGTCGCCGAGGCCACCGTCCTTGGTCGGTCTCGACAGCAGGTTCGACAAGTTGATGCGCCGTGCCGCGAACTCTTGCAAGATGGAGATCAGGCTGCCGGGCTCGTCGGCGCGCTGGTAGATCACCAGGCCGGTGCGGTCATGACCGGTACGAGCCGGCACACCATGACGGGCAACGAGCACGAAGCGGGTCTGGTTACCGCTGTGATCGGCGATGTCGTCGGCCAGTACGGCCAGGCCGTACACGTCACCGGCGATGCGCGGGGCGATGGCCGCCGACCCCGAGCCGGCTTCTTCGCTGACGATCCGCGCCGCCTCGGCCGTGGAGTTTGCGGCACGCAGTTCAGCCTGGGGCAGGGCGGTGCGCACATACGCGTGGCATTGCGCCGTAGCAACGGGGATCGACAGCACCGTCTTCACGTCGGCCAGGGTGGTGCCCGGCTTGGCCAGCAAGCAGTGCTCGATGTCGAGCACCACCTCGCGCTGGATCAGCAGGTCGTGACTGAACGCCAGCTCGTCTTGGGTCAGGTTGACCATGCCCTCGATCGAGTTCTCGATTGGCACAAATCCGACATCGACGAGTCCGGCCTCGACTGCGTCGAGTACATCGGGCATCGTGCGGTAGAGCACATGCTCGGCTGCGGCCAGATCGTTCTGCGACTTCAGTGCCTGCTCGGTGAACGTGCCGAGGGGGCCGAGGAAGCCGACACGAGTTGTTGGTCCAATCACGTATCACAGGCTATTGGTACGCACTCTCTCCACGAGAGCGATATGACCGGCAACACTGACAGTCCCGCAACCATGAGCGTCACCGGAAGCGCCGTGGTCGCACGCACGTGGTACGGCCAGGTGCGATCAGCGTTCGCCAAGCCACACGTCGAACTGATGTCGAACACACACGATGCCGCGACGCTCAGCCACCCGGCGCAATCCGTGGCTGCTCTGCTCGGCACGATCCCGTCGCTGCGATTCGTCAAGCCTGACGGACTGCGGGCACTGGCTGAAGTGACACAACGCGAAGCCGTCGCCACCGGCGAGACGATCATCCGCCAAGGCGAGGACGGCGACGATGTCTTCTTAGTCGTCGACGGCGACTTCGAGGTGTTGATCAGCCACTTCGGTCACGCTGCCGACTACATCCGTGGCATTCAGGCCGGCGATGCCTTCGGCGAGCTGAGTGTGCTCTACGACGTGCCCCGCACCGCGACCGTTCGCTGCACGTCGGCCGGTCACATCCTGAGGATCCCCGGCGATTCATTTCTCGACGCGCTCGATACCGGGAGCTGATCACCGCCACAATGGTCGGGTGGACGAAGCCGCACTGCGGAAACTGATCGACGACGTCCGCAGCGGCACGGTCGACCCCGACGCCGCGGTCGAGCAACTGCGCCGGCTGCCGTTCGCCGAGGTCGGCGACGCCCTGGTCGATCACCACCGCTCCTTGCGACAGGGCATGCCCGAGGCGATCTATGGCCGGGGCAAGACCGTCGAGCAGTGTGTCGCGATCGTCGGCGAGTTGCTGGCCAACGGTTCCGGCCCGGTGCTGTTGACCCGCGCCGATGCAGTCCAAATCGAAGGTGCACGCGCCGCCCATGGCTCTGGCGAGCAGGCGACCGGCGCCGTGCTGTGGCGCAGGCCGGCCACCCATCGGCGCGCCCGCGTGCTGGTGGCCAGCGCCGGTACCAGCGACGGACCGGTCGTCGACGAATGCGTGCTCACGCTGCGGGCTTATGGGTTCGAACCCGATCGGCTGACCGACATCGGGGTCAGCGGCCTGCACCGGTTGCTCGCCCACCTCGACCGCGTCACCACCGCCGACGCTGTCGTCGTGGTGGCCGGTATGGAGGGCGCCCTGGCCAGTGTGATCGGCGGGCTCACCAGCGGGCCCGTGGTCGCCGTGCCGACCAGCGTCGGCTACGGAGCGAGCCTCGACGGCATCACCGCACTGCTGGCGATGCACGCCTCGTGTGCCAGTGGTGTCACGGTGGTCGGAATCGACAACGGGTTTGGAGCAGCGTGCGCGATCGCCAGAATGATGCAGTGACACGAACCGCGTGGTTCCACTGCTTCGCCGGCACTGCCGGCGACATGACCATGGCGGCCTTGGTCGACGCTGGCGCCGAGCCGCTGATGATCGCCGAGATCATCGGCCGGCTCGATCTCGATGGATACGCCTTGACGTTCGACGACGTGACGCGCTGCGGCATCGCCGCCACCCACGCCCACGTCGCCGTGCTCGACGACGACCACGATCACCATCATGGTGGCGACGACGACGATCACGGTCGCCACCACCACCCCGGCCACCGCAGCTACCGGGCGATCCGCGAACTGATCGACGCTGCCGACCTACCGGAGCGAATTCGCGATCGTGCCCAGCGCACGTTCCGCCTGCTCGCCGACGTGGAGGGAGCGATGCATCGGGTACCTGCCGACGACGTCGAGTTCCACGAGGTCGGCTCGATCGACGCGATCATCGACGTCGTCGCCAGTTGCGCGGCGTTGGAATCGCTCGGCATCGAGCGCATCGTCTGCAGCTCGATCACCGTCGGCGAAGGCACGGTGCTGGCTGCCCACGGTCAGTTGCCCAACCCGGCTCCTGCAGTCACCGAACTACTCGCCCGTCGAAACGCCCCGAGCCGCGGCATCGACGATCGCAAGGAGCTGGCCACACCGACCGGTGTGGCCTTGATGTGTGCCCTGGCCGACGAGTTCGGCCCGATGCCGGCGATCAACGTCACCTCGGTCGGCTACGGGGCGGGTTCCGCCGACATCCCCGGCCGCCCCAACGTCGTGCAGGTCGTGGTCGGCGACGCGACGGCACCCAGCGCCTTGCCCGAGCCCGGCCAGCCGGTGCAGCTCTTGGAGACCAACGTCGACGACGCTACGGGTGAGGTGATCGCCCACACCATCGCCGCGCTCATCGCCGCCGGCGCCCACGACGCCTGGGCAACGCCGATCGTGATGAAGAAGGGTCGGCCAGCACACACTGTGCATGCACTGTGCGATCCCTCTGGCGCCACCCTGATCGGCGCTGTGATGCTGCGCGAGACAGGCTCGCTGGGTCTGCGCGGCACAGAGATGCGCCGCTGGCCACAGCAGCGCACCGAGCAAGAGGTGATCGTCGACGGTCACGTCGTGCGCGCCAAGGTGGCGCTCGGCCGGGTCAAGATCGAATACGACGACGCCGCCGCAGCCGCGGCCGCCCTCGGACGCCCTTTGCGCGACGTGTTCGCCCAGGCAGCCGCCCTGGCAGAACGAGACATCCAATGATCCCGCCGTTTGTTGACGCCGAGTTCGCGGCTGCCCATCCCCAGGCGGTGCTCGCCGACGTGCGCTGGTATCTCGACGGCCGCGACGGTCGGGCCGCGTTCGAGGCCGGTCACATCGCCGGCGCGGTGTGGGTCGACCTCGACCATCAGTTGGCAGCCGGCGGTCGTCCGGCCACCGAGGGACGTCACCCGCTGCCGTCTCCTGCTGCCTTCGCCGATGCAATGGGCTCGCTCGGCATCGCCAACGACACGCTCGTCATCGCCTACGACGACACCGGGGGTCTGACTGCCGGAAGGCTCGCCGTGATGTTGCGGATGATCGGCAGCGACGCGACCGTGCTCGCCGGCGGGCTCGGCGCCTGGACCGGCGCGGTCGAGACCGGTAGCGGACACACGCCGTTGCCGGCCGAGTTCGTCGCCACCGATTGGCCGAACGATCGCCTGGCCACCGCCGACGACGTGCAACGGATCGCCGCCGCCGGCGGCGCGGTGCTCGATGCCCGCTCGTACGAGCGCTTCGTCGGCGAGGTCGTGCAGATCGACAAACGACCGGGACACATCCCCGGCGCCCGCAGCTCACCGTGGTCGGCGGTACTCGGCTCCGACACCACGCCCCGATCCGTCGACGATCTCCGCGACTACTTCGGCAAGCTCGGCGTCGACAACGACCACGACGTCGTCGCCTACTGCGGCTCCGGGGTCAGCGCGTGCCTCAACATGCTGGCCATGGAGCATGCCGGGCTCGGCACGCCGCTGCTGTACGTGGCCAGCTGGTCGGGTTGGTCCGCCGACCCGAACCGTGAGGCTGCGACCGGTGAGTGAGACAGCGCTCGACGTCCTGCACGATCTCCGGCGGCGCCGCAAACGTCATCGCCTCGGCGACATCGAATGGTTCGACGCCGCGTACCGCGTGTACCTCGTCGCCTTGTTCGGCGGCGGCACGGTGCTGTGGATCAGCAGCTCCGTCACCGACGCCCCGGTGTCGGACGAGGCCATGGCAAACATCACCAAGAACGGGCCGGCGCTGATCGGCATGATCACTGCGCTGGCCTTCATGGCCGCGTTGCGCAGTGGTGCCCAGGGTGGGCCGCTGGCGCTCGAGGCACCCGACGTCGCCTATGTCATGCTCTCGCCCGTTGATCGCATGCGCGCTTTGATGCGACCCGTCACCCAGCGAGTGCGCAGTGCCGCGTTTCTCGGCTGCCACGTGCGGCGCCATCGTCGGCCAGCTTGCCGGTCGACGCCTGCCCGGCACGCCGTTGGCGTGGGCAGCGAGTGGTGCACTCTGGGGCATCGCCACTGCGTTGCTGTGGGCCGGCGCCGCCCTCGTTGCTCACGCCATCCGCCTGCCGTTGTGGATCGCCACGTCGATCGGGTTTGCCGTTGTCGCCTGGCAGGGCGCCGCGCTGGCCTGGCACATCCCTGGCCCAGCCAACATCTACGGCAGCCTGGCGCTGTGGGGATGGCAGCAGAATCCCATCGACATTGCCGCCGTACTGATCTCGGTCATCGTGCTGATCGCCGGTCTCGGCATGCTGCAGCGCACATCGCTCGACGCCCTCGCACGACGCAGCAGCCTGGTCGCCCAACTGCGGTTCGCCGTCACCATGCAAGACCTGCGCACCGTCATCTTGTTGCGCCGGCAACTGAACCAAGAACAGACCAGGGGCACGCCGTGGGTTGCGGTGCCACGATGGGTCACGCCCGCCATCGCGCGCCGCGGCATCGCCAGCGTCGCCCGATTCCCGGCGACACGGCTGGTGCGCATGACTGCCTTCGCGGCAATGGTCGGGGTGCTGCAGGCGGTGGTCGTGCGCGGCACAACACCAGCGCTGATCGGCACGGCACTGATGTTGTTCATGCTCGGCCTGGAGGTGATGGAACCTCTGTCACAAGAGATCGACCAGCCTGATCGCACCGACAGCTTGCCGATCGAACGCGGCGAGTTGCTGGTGCGACATCTGATCGCCCCGGCGATCGCGCTCGTTCCTTTCGCCGTCGTCGCCGCCGCCTGCGCCGTTGCCGTGCTCGGCACCAACGCAATCGCGCCTGCGGCAATCCTCGCCCTGCCCACGGTCATCGCCGGTGCTGCCGGCGGGGTCGTCAGCATCGTCCGCGACGCACCCGATCCCACCAAGGGCACCGCCGCAGGCATTCGTGCCGCCGGAGATGGCCGGCATCTCCAGCGCGATGCGAGTCGGACTACCAATCCTGGTCAGCGCCCTCGCAGCGAGCACGGTCTTGCTCGCCCGCCACGCAGAACGGCTCGGCACTTCCACAACTGGCGGGGCACTGCGCGGGGCCGTTGGGGCAACCCTGCTGGCCATTCTGGTCACCTACTGGGTTCGCCAACGTGACCAATGGCGGCGCGCGATCCGCAAGTTCATGTCCGACGGCCAGTCTTACACCAAACAACAGCGGAGCACTCCGGCATGACCGAACTGGCGACACGCCAATTGACCAAGACCTACGGCGACAGGCCGGCCCTCGAACCGCTCACCCTGAAGGTCGACTCCGGCGCCAAGGTCGCCCTCGTCGGGCACAACGGCAGCGGCAAGACGACGTTGATGAAGATGGCCGCCGGTCTGCTCGACCCCACCGAAGGCTCGGTGCTGATCGGTCGTCACGCAGCCGGCAGCCAAGAGGCCCGCCGGCTGCTGTCGTGGCTCAGCGATACGCCGACGTTCTACGACGACCTGTCGCTGTGGGAGCACCTCGAATTCGTGGCCCGTCTGCACGGCGTCGCCGAATGGCAGAAACCCGCCGAGGAACTGCTCGAACAGATCGGCCTCAGCGCCCGGCGCGACGACATCCCCACCACGTTCAGCCGTGGTCTGCGTCAGAAGGCGGCTATCACTCTGGCGTTCATCCGACCGTTCAAGTTGATGCTGGTCGACGAACCGTTCGTGGGCCTCGACGAGCCCGGCAAGCAGGCCCTGCTGAAGATGTTCGACGCTGCGTCCCGACGAGGTGCAACGCTGGTGATCGCCACCCACGAACTGACCTTCGTCAAGCAGGTCGGCCGCCTGCTGGCGTTGCGAGACGGCGATTTGGTGTACGACGGTGCGCCCGCCGATACCGACGTGCACGCCCTCGTCCTGCCGAGTTGAGAACCGTCTTCAAACGATCTTCACGAACCTCTCACCTGACGTGATCGCAACGGGCGTCGCGGACACTACGCTCTCCGACCATGCAGGAATTCGAATCGATCAGCGCGTCCTCCTACGATCCGTCGGCTCTCGCCACCAAGCTCACCGCGAAGGCTGCGGAGGGTTGGTCGGTCGTGGCCATCGTGCCCACCGGCGGCGACGTCACAGCGTTCGTCACTCGCGAGAAGAACGGCGTAGCCGAGTCGACCGACACCGCTGCGGCCGAGGAAGAGACACCTGACGAGGCCGTGATACCCGTGCTGGCTGCCACGACCGAGACGACGCCAGAGGCCGTCGAAGAGCCCTCAGGGTGGGCCATCGCCCCCGAGCCGGCCAGTCCGGCAGCCGAACCAGAGGCTGCGGCGGCCGCGGCAGCGGTGGTCATCGACCCCACACCGAGCTACGAGCCATCCTCCTCGTACCAGCCCGCAGCGGCCGCTGCCACGGCCGCCGCGGCAACTCCGGCGGCGGCTGCAACACCCGAGCCTGCACCCACTCCCGCTGTTCCGGCCGGTTGGTATGCCGATCCGGCCGGTCGCTTCGAGTTGCGCTACTGGGATGGCAGCACCTGGACCGAGCACGTGTCGCGCGCCGGCCAACAGTTCACCGATCCGCCGGTCGCCTGAGGCCGGTCACCTGGGATTCAGGACGATCCAGTGACCGATCCTCGCACGAGGCTGAACCGCCGGGCCTGATCACCAACGACGCTCAGTAACCTCGGCTTCGAATGCGCGCCACCTCCGTCGGCCACGCCGGCATTCTGATCGACACCGTCGACGGATCGATCCTGTGCGATCCTTGGTTCCTGCCGGCGTTCTTCGGGTCGTGGTTCGTGTTCCCGCGCAACGACCAGCTTCCGGCGGAGTTGATGGAGCGCATCGAGCACCCGACGTACCTCTACATCTCCCATCTCCACGCCGACCACCTCGACGAGCCGTGGCTCGCCGACCACGTCGATCGCAACACCACCGTGCTCATCCCCGGCTTCCCCACACGCGAGCTGGAGCACAGGATTCGTTCGTTCGGGTTCGACAACGTCGTCCGCACGACCGACGGTCAGGAACTGGCGCTCGGGCCGAATCTACGCATCGCCATCCACGTCGAGACGAGCATCACCGACGGACCCGGCGGCGACTCCGCACTGGTGGTCAGCGACGGTCGCGCGCGGCTGGTCAATCAGAACGATTGCCGCACCGACGACCTCGACGCGCTGCGCGCCCACGGCCCGGTCGACCTGCACTGGCTTCAATACAGCGGCGCAATCTGGTACCCGATGGTCTACGAGGAGCCCCCGAAACGCATGCGCGAACTGGTCGACGCCAAAGTCGCCAGCCAGTTCGCCAGGGCCATGCGATACGTCGAGGCGCTCCACGCTCGGGCCGTGGTACCCAGCGCCGGTCCGCCGGCGTTCCTCGATCCCGAGCTGTTCCGCTTCAACGTGATCGACGGCAACGAGCTGAGCATCTTCCCCGATCAGCGAACCTTCATGACCCGCCTCGCCGCTGCTGGGCATCGTGGCGTGCTGGCCATTCCGGGCACGGCCATCGATGTCACCACCGACTCGATCACTGTCACCCACCCCATCGACGATCAGGCCGTCGCCGACATCTTCGATCACAAGGCCGACTACCTCTACCGCTACCAGGCCGACTGGATGCCGTGGCTCACCGACATGCATCGCAGCTGGAACCAGCCGAGCACCGACCTGCTGAGCACCCTGAAAGCCTGGTGGGAGCCGTTGCTGGCCATGGCACCGACGCTGCGACGTGGCATCGGCGACTGCTGCCTGTTCCGCGCCGGCGATCTGGCGGTGATCATCGACTTCCCCAATGGTGCGGTGCGCGAGTACGCCGGCGAGTCGTACGGGTTCCGCTTCGAGATCCAGAGCGAGCTGGTCGAGACCGTGGTCGCCCGGCAGGCAGTCGACTGGAGCAACGCCTTGTTCCTGTCGTGCCGGTTCCGGGCGTGGCGTTTCGGGTCGTTCAACGAGTACATCTACAACTTCTTCAAGTCGCTGTCACCCGAACGAATGCGGCGGGCCGAGGCCGAGGCCCAGCGACGGCTCGACCCGCGGCGCGACGACCTGGCCGGCGAGGAGGTCCGAATCGGTGACTACATCGTCGAGCGGCTGTGCCCCCACCGCCAGGCCGACCTCAGCGTGTTCGGCGAGATCGACGAGGGCGAGATGGTGTGCACGCTGCACGGCTGGCGATTCGATCTCCACACGGGACGCTGCTTCACCGCCGACGATCGCCGGCTTCGCATCCGCCGCGCCGACGATTGACTCAAGTGCGGCCGTAGCGCTGCCGATAACGGATCATGCGAAGGGCTCGTGGTCGTGTGGCCAGCATCGGAACCGATTGGCGAACGATCCTCGACGATTGGCTCGCGGCGATACAGATCGATGCAGGCCAGCAGCTCGACCTGAGCATTGTCGACGCCGCCACCAGCGTCGTCGAGACATTGCACTCCCGCAGGCGCGGGTTGCGCGGATCGTTGCGCCGGCTCGGCCACACGCTCGGCGACCTCGGCTGGCCGCTCGAACGGTTGAACGTGTGGATCTCCGAGCTGGCGACCCTGACCACCCGCTCACGCCGCGCCGAGTTGCGTTCGTTCGAGTCCGTCGCCGCCCTCACCGAGGGGTGGGCCGAGCGGTACGTGCGCAGTGGCCACTCGGGCGCGTGCATCGACGCCGTCACCGGCCTTGGCACCCCGACCGTGCTTCGCATGCGGCTGAAAGAGATCTACCAGCACTGCCGAGCCTTCGGAATCGCACCCACCGAGGCCTACTGCCTGGTGGTCGTCGACGCGGCCACCGACGATCTTGCCCCGTTCGAGCGCGACGCCGTGATGATCACCACGGCGGGCGTCGTCGGCGATGTCTTCCACAACGGCGAAACCGTGATTCGTCATCGCGGCCGGGTCGTTGTGCTGGCCAGCAAGTCGGACTCCACTCGTGACCGGGCAGCGACCTTGGCAGCGAGACTGCGCCGCGGCTCCCATCACCCGTTCTGCCGATCCGACCGTGTGGGACGATGAACTGCCGGCGTCGACGATCGACCTCGACCGCCGCTTGCATCACTTGGTGGGGTGAGTGGGTCGGGTGACCCCGATTGTCAGCTGTGCACCCACACGGTCGTGTGCAGCGGTACGAGGTTCTGGTCCCAGATGAAGTCCATGGCTGCCGTGCTGACGCGAACGCAGCCGTGCGAAACCGGATGGTTGGGCACGCTGGTCATGCCATGGATGGCGATGCCGCCGCGGAAGTACTTCGGCCGGTAGATCTTGCCGAGGTCGCCTTCCCACCAGCCCTCGGGACGTTCGCGGGTGGTGTGGAACAGACCTTCGGGCGTAACCGCGTCGCCCTTTTCGATCTTGGTCGGATCCAAGTGGTTGGGTGCCTCGTAGGCGATACCGCTGCCGGTCGAGGTGTTGAACGCCCAGGCCGTCTTGCCGTCGACAACGACGAAGAGCAACTGCTTGGCCTTGTCGACCTCGACGAGAGTGCCGGTGTCGGCAGCAGCGTGGGCCTTCTCGACGAAGTTGGCGAGAAAGTCGGCCGTGGCCGTGTCGACCAGGCCGTCGGCGGGCAACCCGATGTACTTCTGGAAGGCCATCACGGCCTGCTTGGTGGTGAAGCCGTAGTTGCCGTCGGGACCGCTGTTCCAGAAGCCGAGTTGCAGCAGTCGGGCCTGCACCACCGCGGTCGCTGCGCCACTGTGGCCACCGACTGCCTCGAGTGGCTGTTCGGCAACACCGACGATCTCGACGTTCGAGGGCAGCGGGATCGTGGTGGTGGGCGCCTCGGTGGTCGTCGTCGGCGCCTCGGTGGTCGTCGTCGGCGCCTCGGTGGTCGTCGTCGGCGCCTCGGTTGTGGTGGTCGGTACCTCGGTCGTTGTCGGGGTCGTGACGAGATCTTCAGCCGTGGGAGCCGGGAGGCCCGAGAGCGTGACCGGCGGTGGGATTGTCTCGGCGGAGGCCGACGAACCACGATGACCGCACGAGGCGAGGAGCAGTACGAAGACAGGGATCAGCAGCGGCCAGGACTGAGATCCAGTTCGCCGATTCATCGCACGGCCAAATTTACTCCATGGACCACTCAGAATGACGGCAACTCGAACCAGACCGTGAGGGCATATTTCACACCGCTGCTCAGCTGAGACGTTTCGTGCGGGTGAGTGACCAGTGACGGCCACACCAACATCTCACCGACAGCAACGCCGGCGTTGTCGAAACCTTGCCGTGGAAAGACCAACTCGGCGCCTACATAGCCGTCGTTGAGCTTGATCGAGCCCGACACCTGGGCGACGTCGTGGTGGATCCGCAGCGCCTCCTGCCCGCCGGGCGCGTAGCGAATGACGAACGCGTCGCGCAGCCCGTAGTAGTCGACGTACGGCCACACCGACATCAGTTGCGGCCAGATTCGCATGCCGAAGTCTTCTTGCACCGTCTCGAACAGTCGCGGGCTGATCACTGCCAACGACACTTCGTGACCCGGCACGGGATCGTCCGCTTGAGGCTCGAAAGCCCCGACGGCCTCGGCGGCGCGCACGACGGTCGCGCAGAACTGCGGTGTCCAGCACGGCACGACCAAGACATCCGGGGCGACTTCGGTGACACCGGCGCGTTCGTCGATGGCGCCCCGATACCCGAACAGTTGCTGCAGATCGTCGAACATCTCGCGATCGTGTCAGAGATCAGCGGGAGCGAGCAGCCATGGAGCCCGGGGCAGCATCTGCGGATCGAAGGCATCGAGCAGATCCCCGGCCAGCACGCCTCGGCCACCGGTGTCGATACCGAGGCTGGTGGCCAGCCGTGAACAGACATCGCCGGGTGAAAAGCCGCGAGCGGCGAGGTCGGCCAGCGTGACCGCACCGTGGCGCTTGGCCAAACGGGTTCCATCGGGAGCCATCACGAGCGGCACATGGGCGTAGCTCGGAATGGGCAGGGCCAGCAGTCGGTGCAACGCGATCTGCCGTGGGGTCGTGGCCAGCAGGTCGTCTCCGCGAACCACATCGGTGACACCCTGGGCTGCATCGTCGACGACCACCGCGAGGTTGTAAGCGGGCACGCCATCGTTGCGCTGCAGTACAACATCGTCGACTCGACCGGCCTGCCGACCACAGATCTCGTCGTCGAACGACTCCGTTCGGCCGTCACTGAGCAACCGCAACGCCGGCCGCCGGCCGGCACGACGATGTGTCTCCCGCTGGCCATCGGTCAGGCCGCGGCAGGTGCCCGCATACCTGCCCTCGGCGTCGGAGCCCTGCGGTGCCTGGGCGGCGTCGCGGATCTCACGTCGAGTGCAATAGCACTCGTAGACGAGGTCCTCGGCACGCAGCCGGTCGATGGCCTCCCGGTACAGCCCGAAACGCTCCGACTGGCGCAACACGTCGCCATCCCAATCGATACCGATGCTGCGCAGCGAGGCAAGCTGATCGGCCTCGTGCTGCAACGATGACGTGACCCGATCGAGGTCTTCCATGCGCACGATGAAGCCGCCGCCGGCTCGCCGGGCCATCAACCAGGCCACCAACGCTGTCCGGAGGTTGCCGAGGTGCAGCGAACCGGTGGGAGATGGGGCAAAGCGACCGCGCACCTGCCTATTCTCGCCCCGAGAAAGTTGCAACGCCTCGAAGACTGCTGGATTGGGCCTCACGCGGCAACCTCGACCGACCGATAACAGAGGTGCGCACCACGCGCCCGGAAATTCAAGGAGAACAAGGTGGCGGAGGCGGAATCGCCGACCAAGGACGAGCTCGAGGCCTACGTCCGGGAACGAGCTCTTGGCCCGGTTGTCGCCAACGCCTCGATCGGTCCATTCTGGCTGATCCCGTTCACCGTTCTCGTCAGCCTGCTCACACGCGACGAGATCGACGCCACCCGCCTGAAGTGGTGGATCGGATCGGCGGTGTTGGCGACCATCGTCATCGCCGCCAGCGTTGCTGCATATCGGCACCGAGGCGAAGGGCCGACGTCGCCCTGGATCCTGTTGCTGTTACGCGCCGGCATGTCGGCGATGGGACTGGTGTTCGGCATCTCGACATGGGTGGCCAGCACGGCACCCACCGAAATGGTGATGCTGTTCGCTGTCTTCCCCACGACAGCGAGCGCAATCGGGGCAATGCTCACGGCAGGCCGTCGCGACATGTTTGCCAGCCTGCTGGCCCCGATCGTCGGGGTCTCGGCGTTCACCCTGGCGCTCTCGCCCGACTTCCAGCTGCGCGGCCTGGCATTGCTGTGGGTGTTCTACCTCTCATCGCTGGCAGTGATCCACTCGACATTGAGCAAAACGGTGCGCACCGCGATCCTGCTGCAGAAGACGAGCGAGGACCTGCTCGCCGAGATCGAACTCGACCAGATCAAGCTGACCGAGACCAACGCGCAGCTGGCGAGCTCGATCGAGCAGCTCACCCACCAGGCCACACACGACGCGCTCACCGGATTGCTCAATCGCCGCGGCATGTTCGAAGCCCTGGAGGCGCTGGTCGGCGATGGCAACGAGCGTCAACCCGTCGGCGTGCTCTTCTTGGATCTCGATCGCTTCAAGGCGGTCAACGACACCCTCGGGCATCGCGGGGGCGACCACTTCCTGCGGATCGTGGCCGATCGGATCGAGCGTTGCATCAAACCCTCCGGCATCGCCGGGCGCATCGGCGGTGACGAGTTCGTCGTTGCCCTGCCCGGCGCCGACGAACGGACGACAGTCGCCGTCGCCCACCAGTTGCAGGGCATACTCGGCCAAGCAATCCATGCCGCGGGTCGCGAGTTGCCGTCGTCGGTCAGCATTGGCATCGCCCACTCTCCGACGCATGGGGCCAACGTCGGCGAGGTGCTGGCCAACGCCAACGTCGCGCTGTACCGGGCCAAGTCGGATGGTCGCAGCAGGGCAACGCATTTCGACAGCGAACTGGCCGACGAGAACAAGAAGCGGATCGACCTCGAGCTGCGCCTGCGCCGAGCGATCGACGACGGTGACATCGTGCCGTTCTTCCAGCCCGAGCTCGACGCCAGCACCGGCATGATCGTCGGCGCCGAACTGCTCGCCCGTTGGGTGCAGCCGAACGGCACGGTCGTGGCCGCGCATGATTTCATGGACCTCGCCGTGAGAGCCGGCCTACTCGACCGGGTGACCGAGCGTGTACTCGGCGGGGCTCGCCGGCAGATCCGCCGACTCGCGGTACTCGGCTTGCCCGAGGGGTTCCGCTTCCGCGTCAACCTGGCGCCTCATTCGACCGAGCGGCCGTGGCGTGACAACCCGATCGACCTGCTCGTGAAAGGAATCGACCCGCGCCTTTTGACCGTAGACATTCGCGAATCGTTCGTCACGGTCGACCTTCTTTCTGCGGCCGCGAACCTGGCCGAGTTCCGTGCTCGTGGCGGGCGGGTCTGCCTCGACGATTTCGCCCAGGGCGTGTCGTCGCTCAGCATGCTGCGGCGCCTGCCGCTCGATGAGGTGCGCATCGATCGGATCTCCATCGACACCATCACAACTCATCCCCACGACCGTGCAATCGTGCGTTCGATCATCGCCTTGACTCGTGAGATCGGTCTCGAGGTCACCGCCGACGGGGTCGAGACCGGTGCCCAGGCCGACGCGTTGATCGCCCTCGGGTGCGTACGTCAGCAAGGCCACCTGTACGCACCGGCGCTTCCCGAGGAGGCCTTCGAGAGCTACCTACTGCGCCGCCTCGCCGAGCAGTACGTGAAGGCATCCGACACCCGCCCGACCTGGAACACCGACGAACTGAGCTGACGTTCCTGCGGATCAAGGTATGGCCGCGGGACCTTTGGGCCTTACTTCTGGGTGACACCGTCGGTAGCTTGGGCACAGATGGTCGCAATTTCCTTGCTCGCGATGGAGCGGTTCTTCGCGCTGCTGGCCCTTCTTGCCGGCACTCTGGCGATCGTGCTCGTGATTGCCCGGCTGGTTCCCGCCGGACGCTCGCTCATTGACATGGTTCGACCGGCGAGCCTGTGGTTGGCCTGGCTCATTGCCGCCGTCGCCATGGCGGGCAGTTTGTACTTCAGCGAGAACGCCAACTTCCCGCCGTGCAAGCTGTGCTGGTTCCAACGCATCGCCATGTACCCACTGGCGCTGATATTGCTGATCGCCGCTGTTCGACGCGACCGCGGAATCCGCATCTACGCCGTTCCCCTCGCGGTGATCGGCGGGTTGGTCTCGTCCTACCACTACCTGATCGAGAAGAATCCGTCGCTCAGCAAGGGATCGTGCGACCTCCTCGCCCCGTGCAACGCGCCCTGGTTCTGGCAATTCGGTTTCATGACGATTGCGTTCATGGCCCTGTGCGGATTCGCCGCGATCATCTCGCTGCTCACCCTGGGTGAAGGCGATCATCCCGACCACTCACCCGAGGAATCATGACCACGCAACCATCACGTTCGTCCAAGAAACCTTGGTGGCTGTGGGCAGGCATCGCCGGCTTCATCGTCGTGGCGCTCGGCATCGCCATTTGGTCCTCGAAGGGCTCCGATACAGCCGTCAGCCAGGGAACGACTGCCACCGACAACTCCAGCAGCTCGGCAGCCGAGACCCAGCCGGTCACGGTTGACGGCGCCGCACTCCCCACGCCGCCCGATTCCGGCGCGGATCCGGCGATCGGGCTCACGCCGCCCACCCTGCAGGGCTTCACCTTCGACGGCTCCCCCATCGACATCACCCCGGGCGGTCGCGCCAAGATGGTCGTGTTCCTCGCCCATTGGTGCCCCCACTGCAATCGCGAGATCCCGGTGTTGCAGCAGTGGGCCGCATCGGGCGGTGTGCCGGCCGATCTCGACATCATCGGTGTGTCGACGGCGGTCAGCTCGCAACGCGACAACTACCCGCCCAGCGAATGGTTGAAGGCCAAGGACTGGGCATGGCCGGCCATGGCCGACAGCGTGAATTCCGACGCAGCGCAGGCGTACGGCGTCGCCGGGTTCCCGACCTTCGCCATCATCGGAGCCGACGGCAAGGTCAAGGTGCGATCGTCGGGCGAGCTCACCGTCGACCAGCTCGACGCCCTGGTGAAGCAGGCGGTCGCCGGCTGAGACAGCAGGTCGCGGTTGCGACCTCGCCCCCGCGTCATGCTTGACTAGGTCGATGTCAAGCGACGAGGCACCGCGACCCGTACTACTCACCGACGAGTTGCGTCAGCAGCTCAACTCGGTGTCGACCGCGACGTTGACCGGCCAACTGCAACGCAAAGGGATCCGCTCGACCTTCCTCAGCGGGTTGAAGCCGATCAAGCCGGGCCAGCGCATGCTCGGGTACGCACACACGTTGCGGTACGTGCCGCTGCGTGAGGATCTCAACGCTCAATACACGTCGGGGCAGAACGCCCAGCGGCGGGCGATCGAGAGCATGGCCCCCGACGAGGTCTTGGTCATCGAGGCCCGCGGGGTTCCCGACGCCGGCACGTTCGGTGATGTTTTCGCACTCGCGCGCCCTGCGCAAGGGGGCGACCGGCATCATCACCGACGGCGCGGTGCGCGACACGCCCGCTGTTGCCGATCTCGACATCGCGGTGTATCACGGGGCGTCGCACGCCTCGACGTTCGGGCGCCAGCACATGCCGCTCGAGCATCAGATCCCCATCGCCTGCGCCGGTGTCACGGTGATTCCCGGCGACATCATCGTCGGCGACGGTGAGGGTGCGGTGGTGATCCCACCGTCGCTCGTCGTCGAGCTGGCCGCCGCATCGGTGCAACAAGAAGCCGAAGAGACCTGGGCGTTGGAGCGCGTCGACGCCGGCGAGAGCACGGTCGGCGTGTTCCCGGTGTCGAAAGAACGGCGCGCCGAGTTCGACGCGTGGTACACCGCCCGCCGAGCTCAGCACGAGAAGGGCCGATGACGATGGCCAGGCAGTCGATCGAGATCACCAGCTTCACCCACACCAACCCGATCCCCGGTGCATCGCGCATCGGCCCGCTGCTGGTGTCGAGCGTGATCGCAGGGCGCGACCCGGGCGCGACCACGGTGCCCGAGGGTGCCGAGGCCCAGTACGTCAACCTGTTTCATCACATCGGGCAGATCCTGGCTGCAGCGGGCGCCGAGTGGCGTCACGTTGCCCGCATCACGTTCTACGTACCCGATATCTCGTACCGCGACTCGTGCAACCCGATCTGGGTCGAACACTTCCCCGATCCCGACTCGCGCCCGGCGCGGCACACCCAGTTCGTCGCCGGCGCCAAGCTCGCCACCTGCGAGTTCATCGCCTTCATCGACGACTGAAGTCTCAGCGGGCGCGAAAGGTGACTTCTCCGAGGCCGTTGAACAAGGCCTCGACGTTGTCACCGACCTGGAAGGGGATCGCCTTGATGAACGACCCCGACAGGATCACGTGGCCGGCTTGGGGGGTGACACCGAACTCGTGCAACTTGTTGGCCAACCAGGCGACCGCGTTGATCGGGTTGCCCATCACGGCGCGAGCCATACCGCTCTCCTCGATGTCACCGTTTATCGACAGCGTGGCCCCGACGTTGCGCACGTCGATGTCTTCCAACCGCGAAGGGTTGGCCCCGAGGATCACCAAGCCGCACGCCGCGGCGTCGGAGATGCTGTCGATCAAGGTGTTGGGCCCGCGGCCCAATTGACGCGTGTCGACGATCTCAATGGCCGGCAACACGAACTCGGTGGCCCGGATGACATCGGCAACGCTGACGGCCGGTCCCTGCAGCGGCTCTCTGAGGACGAACGCCAGCTCGACTTCGACCAGCGGGCGGTTCATCGTGCTGCGCGGCACGATGCTGCCTTCCATGACGAACCAGTTGTCGAACATCGTGCCGTAGTCGGGCTCGGTGGCGTTGGTGAGGGCGCGCATCGCCTTCGACGTCAGGCCGATCTTGTGACCCTTGATCACCCGACCGGCCGCCACCTTGAGCGCGGTGACGGCCTGTGAGATGCGGTAGGCGTCTTCGACGTCGGCGGTCGGGTAGGTCTCGGAGATCGGTGTGATCGGCGCGTTGTCGAGCTCGGCCTGATAAAGGGCCTGAGCTGCGGTTGCGACGTCGGAGTCGGGGAGATGGGCCACCGCGCGAACCTAGCCCGACCCATCGGCGGGCAACGAGTGAAGTGTTCGGCCGAGTCTCAGATGCCGAATGCCTTCAACCACGGCTGCCGCGGTTGAGGCGGACTCGACTCAACCAGCGGCACGATCGTACGCGAGGCCTGAGCGATGGCGGTCGCCCGATGTTCGTAGCCCTTGCCCGTGCAATGGATGAGATCCTTGGCCAACCAACGCTGGTTCAGAGCGAACGATGCCCAATCGAACACAGACATATCGAGAGGTCGCTCGGCGGCGACTGTATTGAGTGCCGAGTTCCAGGCTTCTTGCCGTGTGCGCGTGCCGGGCAGATAGATGTTGACCCACATCACGCTGTGCCCGCTGCCGATGCGATCCATCATCTCGCGGATCAGGTCGGCATGCTTGTCTTTCGAGAAGATGCCGGCGTCGTTGGTGCCGAGAGCAACGACCCAAACATCGGGTTCGCCCGACGTCTCCCGCAGGAAGTCGACCGCGTTGAGACCGTTATGTGGATCCGACTTCACCTTGGTACGCACACCGCGACTGACGTGGGCGTCGATCGTGGTCTCCGCCCAGCCGACGGCCGAGCACGCATCGGGCTGGAAGCGCTCCGTGCCCTGTGTCAGGGAATCGCCGACCACCGCGATTCGGCCTCCGACCGTGGTCGCTGACGGAGGTGCTGCGCCGGCGACGTGCTGACCCATGACTTCGAGCGCGACCACCGAACCAAGTGCAGCCATCAGCCCAGCGCCGAGCACCTGGCGGCGGGACGACAGTTTGGGAAGTGATGGTGGCGACATTGGGGGGTGGAGCCTGCATCTGTCGTGTGGTAGGGCTTGGTCAATCCTAGTCCACCGACCGACCCGCGCAACCGCGGTACCCGCCTTCGAACGAACCTCGCCGCGTGGCGAGGTTCGTCCGGGCGAGATCCCGGCAGTTCAGTCTGCGTCGGCCTCGAGCTCGGCCTCGAGCTCGGCCTCGGCGACCGCGATGATGAAGCCGAGGGCTTGGGTGATCTTGGCCGCCGCTGACACGACCCGAGCCGTGCCGACGATCGGCGCGATGGCGATGAGGATGCCTTGCACATCTTCGAGCGTGATGCCGACGTCGGCGGCGGTGCCGGCGTTGACCACATACGACGCCGCTGGCGCATTGACTGAGGCCAGGGCAGCAAGGCGGGCAAGCATCCATTCGCGCGGCTCGAGGCTGGTTTCGAGTGACGCCGCGGTCATCACGGCAAGGGCGTCGAGGAGGGGAGTGTCTTCAGCCATGGTCGGCCTCTTTTCTTCGTTGGGTTGATGCGTGCTGCGAGCCGAGACCGGGGTGATCTACCACGAGCTCGACAAGCGCCCGCAGCATAGCCAGGGCCTGGTGGCGGGCAGAAGTGCCGAAGGTCTCGGTCGTTGGTTCATTCGAACAACAAAGGCCCCTGCTCAGCAGAGGCCTTACGGTGGGCGAGGGGGGACTTGAACCCCCACATCCTTTCGAATACTAGCACCTGAAGCTAGCGCGTCTGCCATTTCGCCACTCGCCCGAGTAGAGGTCATCACGCTAGCAATCGCCACTCCCACCCCCAACACCGATTCAATGGGCGCGAGACAGGAACCAGCAGTTCCGATGTCGCGCCCGCCGCAGCGGTGTGGGCGCGGTGTGAGAAGTGGGAGTGCCGAAATCGCGCCCGACCTTGCGTGACCGGCACGCGGCGAGGCCGAACGCGAACGGCGGGTGAACGCCAGTACCCTTTCGCCAAGTTATGGGATTGCAATCGTTCGAGCGGTCGCTAGAGCGTATGGTCGAGGGCGTGTTCTCACGTGGTTCTCATTCCAGCATTCGCCCGGTCGAGCTCGGCCGGCGTCTTTTGCGCGAGATGGACGACAATCGCAGTGTCGATGTCAAGGGCCAGCGCATCGTCCCCAACGACTTCAGCTTCCAACTGAGCGGGAAGGATCACGCCGGCTTCTCCGACATCGACGAGGCGTTGAACGCCGAGTTGTGCGAGACGGCACGCGAGTACGCCCGCGCCGAAGGGTTCCAGTTCATGGGCCCGGTGAGGGTGACCATGACGGTCGACAACAACCTCAAGCCGGGCCGATTCACCGTCACAGTCGCGCATGCGCGAGGTCGGCTCCTGCGACGCTGCCACGCTGGTGCTGCCGTCGGGCGAGCGAGTGGCAGCTGAGCGACAGGGTCGTCACCATCGGGCGACTACCCGATTGCACGATCGCCTTGCCCGACGCCAACGTCAGCCGCAAGCACACCGAGGTGCACCACCGCGGCAATGCCTTCGTGATCGTCGATCTCGGGTCAACCAACGGCACAAAGATCAACGGAATACGCATCGACGGCGAACGAACGTTGAGCGACGGCGACATCGTGAGCGTGGGGAGCACGCACCTGCGCTTCGAGGCAACGTGATCGCAGCTGCCACCGAGCCGCTCCTCGGCATTCTCAAGTACGTACTTCTGGCGCTGCTCTATCTGTTCTTCGCGCGTGTGTTGTGGGCAGTATGGAGCGAAGTCCGCGGACCGCGCCAGGGTGTGGTGTTACCGCAGACCGCTCACGTCAGCGTCGCTCCGACCGACCCCACTGTCGCCGCGTCGTCACCCGCCGCGCCCGAGGTCAAGCCGGGTCGGCGCGCAGTGCGCGCCCCCAGGGGCAGGCGCGGCAACGTCGGCCGATTCGTGATCATCGAGCCGAAGGCCACCAGCGGCGCGACGTTCGCCCTCGGCGAGGAGATAACCATCGGACGCGCCGCGACGTGCACGATCGGCATGCCCGACGACTCGTTCGTGTCGCAGCTGCACGCCCGTGTCTACCGCGACGCCGGCTCGACGATGATCGAGGATCTCGACTCGACCAACGGCACCTACCTCAACGGCAAGCGCCTCACCACTCCCGAGCACGTCACCAAGGGCGATCGGGTGCAGGTGGGCAGCACCGTGTTCGAGGCCGAGTGATGAGCGATCACGTCGCCTTCACCGACCAGCCGGCCGTACGTTGGGGCGCGGCCACAGACGTCGGTCTGGTGCGCGCCGGGAACGAAGATGCATACGTCTGCGAACCGATGGTCTTCGGTGTCGCCGATGGCATGGGTGGGCATCAAGCCGGCGAGGTCGCCAGCGACATCGCCGCCCGCATCATCCGCGACCGGCTCGGCACGGGCGCCAGCAATGTCGGTGTGGTCGTCGCCTCGGTCGTCGAGGCCAACGCCTCGATCTACCAGGCGGCACACGCCAGCGTCGACCATCACGGGATGGGCACGACCCTGACAGCGTTGGTCGTGCTGCGCGCCGACGAAGCCAACGTCGCTCGTTTCGCCCTCGTCAACGTCGGCGACTCACGCACATACCTGCTGCGCGGCGGCGTGCTGCACCGCGCCACGGTCGACCACAGCTACGTACAGGAGCTCGTCAACACCGGCCACATCAGCGAAGACGAGGCGCGCACGCACCCGCGACGCAACATCGTGACGCGCGCCCTTGGCATCGAACCCACCGTGCGCGTCGACACCTGGCTCGTGCCGATGGTTCACGGCGATCGGTTCATCTTGTGCAGCGACGGTCTCGTGGACGAGGTTCACGACGACGACATCGCCACCATCGCGGTCACCGCGAGCGACCCTCAGTCGGCCGCCGACCAGTTGGTCGCCAAGGCCAACTCCAACGGTGGGCGCGACAACGTGACCGTCGTCGTGGTCGACGTACTGCAGGGTGTCGAGCCGACCGAGGCCGACGCCGAACTCGAGTCGGAGCCGGGCTGGCCGGGCTCGGATTCGACGAGCACCATGATCGACGCCGACGCCAACAGCGTGCTCAGCACCGTCGGGATCATCGCCGATCCGGGCGACCCGGCGCCACCGATCGTCAACATCGCCGGGCCCGACGAACCTTCACCGCCGAGCCGCTGGGGAGCCCGCCGGCTCCTGATTATGCTGGGGGCAGCGGCGCTGATCACGCTGGTCGCCACGTTGATCGCCGTCGCGGTCCACAACAGCAACCAGAACGAGGTCACACCGACGACACCGGCCGTCACCGAGCCGGCGACGACGCCCAACACCGCTCCAGCGACGAGCTCGACAAGCTCGACCAGCAGCACGACATCGACAACGGCGATCGTGGGCACGAGCACTTCGGGTCCATGAGCGCATCGCCCATCGCATCGGCTCGACGTCGCACCGAACTCGGCCTGATCGTGATGGCTGCCAGCATCACCGGCGCGGCCTACACGCTGGCCTCGCTCGGCAAGAACGCCGAGATCCCGCCGATCCTGGTTCCGTTCCTCATCGCTCTCCTCGGCCTGCTGGTGGTCGCCCACGTCGCCAACCGCATGTTCGCCAAGGGCGCCGACGGCACGATCCTCCCACTGGCGGCGTTGCTGCACGGCGTCGGATACGTGATGATTGCCAGGCTCAGCGAGCGCCGCGCCGGCCTGCAGACGACGTGGACGTTCATCGCGATCGTCGCCTTCGTCCTCACACTTGCTGGTCATCCAACGGCCACCTGATCTCGCCCGCTACAAGTGGACGCTTCCTGGTCATCGGGGCGGCTCTGCTGCTGTTGCCCTTGGTGCCCGGGCTCGGCACCAGCAAGGGCGGCGCACGATCTGGGTCAGCGTCGGCCCGATCAACTTCCAACCCGGCGAGTTCGCCAAGATCGCCCTGGCCCTGTTCTTCGCCGGCTATCTCGCCGACCACCGTGAGTTGATCGCGGCCGGCGCGTGGCGGATCGGGCCGATGCCATCTTCCCGAACTACGTCACGCTGATGCCGATCGCACTCGCGTGGGGCTTCGCGGTCGTGGTGATGGTCGCCGAGAAAGACCTCGGTTCGTCGTTGCTGTTCTTCACCCTGTTCGTCGTGATGATGTGGGTCGCCACCGAGCGGGCGATCTACCTGCTGATCGGCTTCGTTGCTGTTCGCCGCGCGCGGCCTACGTCGCCTGGCGACATCTTCGACGTTGTGAAGACCCGCGTCGCGATCTGGCGCAACCCATGGTCGCAGTACGAGGGCAAGGGCTACCAGATCGTCGCAGGCGATGTTCGCCTTCGCCAACGGTGGCACCGGCGGCACCGGCCTCGGTCTGGGCAGCCCGAACAAGATCCCCGTCGCCAAGACCGACTTCATCTTCGCGGCGATCGGCGAGGAGATGGGTCTGGTCGGCACGACCGCCATCCTGATCGCGTTCGTGCTGATCATCGGCAGCCGGCCTGCGCATCGCCGTTCGTGCCGATCGGCCGTTCGAGAAGCTGCTCGCGACCGGCCTCACCACGATCGTCGGCATGCAGGCCTTCATCATCATCGGCGGGGTCACCCGCGTCGTGCCGCTCACCGGCATCACGCTGCCGTTCGTCAGCTACGGCGGCTCCAGTCTGCTGGCCAACTACATCCTCCTGGCGCTCCTGGTCGCGAGTCAGCGACTCGACCGCCAGACGTCTCGGTGAAATGCCGAACGAGCTCACCCTCGCAAGAGCGATTCGAGGCCTTCCGGCATCGACGAGCGGCACTGAGAGCCGCCGGGTGAACAAGCAGATTCGCCGCCTCGCCGTCGCCTTGTTGGTGTGCTACTTGGTCTTGTTCGTGCAGTTGAACGTGCTGGCCGTCGGCCGGCAGCAAGAGCTCAACGCCGATCCACGCAACAACCGCCAGACCGAATCGCGACTTCAACCGGCCTCGCGGCACGATCGTGGCCGCCGACGGCACGTGCTCGCCCGCAGCGTGCCGACCCTGCCAGGCGACTCGTTCAAGTACCAACGCGAGTACCCGACCGGCGACCTGTTCGGCAACATCACCGGCTACTACACGTACAGCTTCGGTTCCACCCAGATCGAGCGGACCCAGAACGACGTCTTGATGGGTGACACCAATGAGCAGAAGTTGCGGGCGATCGGCGGGCTCTTCAGCGGTTCGGACGACACCGGCACCGTCGTGTTGACGATGCGTCCCGACGTGCAACGTGTCGCTGCCGATGCACTGGGCGACCGCGAGGGGTCGGTGGTCGTGATGGACCCGCACACCGGAGCGATCCTCGCCATGGTCAGCAACCCGCGCTTCGACCCAGCCGACGTCGCAGTGCACGACTCCAAGCGAGCCGAAGAGGTGTTGACGTTCCTCAACGCTGTCCCCGGTAAACCGCTGCTGGCCAACGCCTACCAGGAGCGCTACATGCCGGGCTCGGCCTTCAAGGTGATCACCACCTCAATTGCCTTCGAGAACGGCGTCACCTCACTCGACCGGGTGTTCCCCGACTCGAAGGAGTACATACCACCGCAGACCACCGACCCGATCGAGAACTACGGCGGCTCGTTGTGTGGCGGCACGATGGTCGTGGTCTTCTATCGCAGCTGCAACATCCCCTTCGCCCAGTTGGCTGTCGAACTGGGCCCGGAGAAGATGGTGGACGGCACCAAGAAGTGGGGCATCGGCGAGAAGGTGCCGATCGATCTGCCTGGCGCGGCGGCCAGCAGCTTCGGCGAGGTTTCCGACTTCACCGATCAACTGCCGCTGCTGGCGATCGGCGGCTTCGGTCAGGGCAGCACAACGATGGTGCCGTTGCACATGGCCATGATCGCGAGCACCATCGCCAACGGCGGCGTGATGATGAAGCCCTACGTCGTCGCCGCCACCCTCGACCACAACGACGCAGTCCTGACTCGCACCACGCCAACGGTCTGGAAGACACCGATCTCACCGGCGACGGCCGACACCTTGACCACCCTGATGATCGGGGTCGTCAACCAGGGCACCGGACGCACGATGCAACTCGCCGGAGGCATCCAGGCTGCAGCAAAGACCGGCACCGCGCAATTGAACACCACCGGTCCGGAACGATCGAACGCCTGGATCATCGGTTTCGCTCCGACGGTGGCTCCGCAATACGCCGTCGCGGTGGTCTTGAAGGTGGTCCAGACGACGAGATCAGCGCCAGCACCGGCGGGAAGTTGGCTGGTCCCATTGCCAAGACGGTGCTCGATTACCTGTTCGCAAATCCGACGTTGGCGGGCGGCTGACAGGTGGCGACGTCAGATCACCGACGATGCATAGGTAACCTCGTGGCGCGTTCGAGGCGCAGGAAAGCAGCGTAGGCAGCACGTGACAGACAACGGCGAGCGGACGGTTCTCAACGACCGCTACGAAATCCAGCAGCGCATCGGGCGGGGTGGCATGGCCGACGTGTTCTTGGCGCGCGACCTGTTGCTCGACCGGCTGGTGGCCATCAAGGTGCTGTTCCCCGAGTTCGCCACCGACCCCAACTTCGTCGAGCGTTTCCGCCGCGAGGCCCAGTCGGCGGCGAATCTCACCCATCCCAACATCGTCGCCGTCTACGACTGGGGCAAGTACGCCAACACCTACTTCATGGCGATGGAGTACGTGCAGGGTCGCACCCTCGCCGACATCTTGCGGGCCAACGGCCACATCAATTCAGTACAGGCCGCCGAGATCGCCAACGAGGTCGCTGCTGCGCTCGGCAACGCCCATCGCCAGTGGCGTCGTGCACCGCGACATCAAGCCGGCAAACATCCTGATCGGTGCGAACGGCCAGGTGAAGGTCGCCGACTTCGGCATCGCCAGGGCGATGAACGCGGGCAGCGAGAACAACCTCACCCAGGTCGGCTCGGTGATGGGCACGGCCACGTACTTCTCTCCCGAGCAGGCCCAAGGCGCCCAGCCCGACCCGCGCAGCGACCTCTACTCGCTCGGCATCGTCCTGTACGAAATGGTCGCGGGCAAGCCGCCGTTCGCCGGCGAAAACCCGGTGAGCATCGCCTACAAGCAGGTGCACGACCTTCCCCAGCCGTTGAACCAGTTGGTGGCCGACGTTCCTCGCCCGTTCGAGGCGATCGTCGCCAAGCTGCTGGCCAAGGATCCCAACATGCGCTACCCCAACGCCGAGGCGTTGCGCGACGACCTGCGTCGTTACCGAAGCGGCGAGCCGGTGTTGGCGCTGGCGGCCGTGGCTGGGGCAGCTGCGGCGTCGCCGCCGCGCACCGGCGACACCGGCTCGGCATCCAACGTCACCCGGGCGATGCCGCGCACGGCCGCCAACCCGACCCAGGGTTCGACCACGGTCATGGCCCGAACCACGACGATGCCCCAGCAGCTCAACAATGGCCCACGTCGTAACAACTGGTACGGCATCGTTGCGTTCATCGCCCTGCTGGCGCTCGTCGCAGGTGGCATCGTGCTGTTCAACGTGCTGAAGAACGACACCCAGGCGACGTCGTCGTTTCCACTTGACGACGTCGTCGGCCTGCCGCTCGACGAAGCCACCAAGAAGTTGGAGGACGCTGGCTTGGCGTTCAACAAGTTCGAGGAACCGACACCTGCCGCCGTCGAAGGCGCCGTCGTGCGCACCTTGCCCGTGGCGGGCACGATCGTAAGCACCGGCCAGGCGATCGACGTGTACTACAACCCGATCAAGGCTCCCGTGCCGATCCCCGATGTGCAGGGCAAGACGGTCGACGAGGCGACCAGCATCTTGACGGGTGCAGGTTTCACCGTGTCGCCCGACACCGTGTTCGTCGTCGACTCGACGATCGCGCCAGGCACAGTGCTGAGCACCAACCCTCCGCTTGGACAATCGGCCAAGCAGGGCACCGTGGTCATCTTGACCGTGTCGAAGGCACCGGATCAGGTCAGCGTTCCTGATCTCACTGGGCAAACCGGCGCCGCCGCCAAGGCCCTCCTCGAGGCCGAGCCGTACACGTTTGTGGTCACGATGACATCGGAGCCGAGTGCCAGCGTGGCCGCCGACGTGGTGGTACGTACCGATCCGACGGCCAACACGCCGCTCGCCAAGGGCTCGAAGATCACGGTCGTCACGTCTGCCGGTCCGGCGAAGGTGAAGGTGCCACCGGTCGAGGGTCTCGCCGAGGCGGCGGCACGAAATCAATTGACCCTCGTCGGGCTGCTCGCCGACGTTCAGTTCGTGACGGTCGCCAATGGTTCACCCGACGATGGCCATGTCATCTCGCAAAGCATTCCGCCGACCGAGTCGGTGCTGCCAGGAACCACGATCCGACTCAAGGTCGGCAAGGCAGCGCCACTGCCGACGACCACCATTCCCCCGACCACACTTCCACCGACGACAACCGCCCCACCGACCGCCGACCTGTCGATCACCAAGACCAGCAGTGTCTCGGGAACGACCGTCACCTACACCATCATCGTCAAGAATGCCGGCCCATCAGCGGCGAACGCCGCAAAGGTGACAGACGCGATGCCAAGCGCGCTCAGTGGTGTGAAATGGACCTGCGACGCGCCGAACTGTCCGGCGAGTGCCAGCGGCGACATCACTGCCTTCACCATTGATCTCCAGGTCAACGGCACGGTCACGTTCATCGTGACCGGAACGGTGAGCGCCACCGCCACAGGAACCCTGTCGAACACCGCCACTGTCGCCCCACCGAGCGGTGTGACGGATCCGACGTCGGGGAACAACTCGGCCACCGATAACCGCTCGCTCCCCCTGACGCCCTAGTTCAGGTCGGGCTCGAGGAAGTTGCGCAGCAGGTCGTGACCGACGCCGGTGAGGATGCTCTCGGGATGGAACTGCACGCCTTCGATCGGTAACTGACGGTGGCGAACTCCCATCACCACGTCATCCGATGTCGCCGTCACCTCGAGACATGCCGGAACGGTGGCCGGATCGAGCACCAAGCTGTGATATCGCGTTGCCGTCAGCGGCGACGGCAGGCCGCGGAACACCCCGACACCGCTGTGCTCGATCGGTGAGGTCTTGCCGTGCATCAACGATGGGGCGCGAACGATCGCTCCTCCGTACGCGTGCCCGATCGCTTGCAGACCGAGGCACACGCCCAACACGCGTATGCCTCGCTCGGCAAACGCCGGCACGGCAGCGCAGATGATGCCTGCGTCCTCCGGTCGGCCGGGGCCCGGCGACAGCAACAACGCGTCGGGTTCGATGGCCAGCGCATCATCGATCGTCAGTTGATCGTTGCGGACGACGATCGGCTCGGCACCGAGTTCGCCGAGGTATTGCACGAGGTTGTACACGAAGCTGTCGTAGCTGTCGATCACCAGGACGCGCTGAATTGTCACCGCGTCAGCCTGTCGCGGCACGCCCGGTCGTGTCGAATATGTTCTTTGGCCTATGCTCTCACGCCGTGGCTCCACCGAAACGTAAGACATCGGGTCGGGTGACCCCGAAGGGCACCAGACCAGGACAGGCGCCAGCGACGCACGAGCCGATCTCTTCGTCGTCCGCAGCAGTGTCCGCTTCGTCGCGATACACGCCACCGACGCCAAAGGACTTCTACGAAAGCCCGCGCTGGGTGCCGATCCTCATGCTCACGTTGCTGGCGATCGGTGTGTTGGCGATCTTGTCGCGCTACGTGATCTGGGACACCACGAACACGCCGGTGCTGATCGGTCTCGGGTTCTTGTTGGCAGGGCTGTGGGTCGCCACCAAATGGCGTTGACACAACTCACACTCTTGTAGTTTCCGCACATACTTATCCACAGGCTGTGGAGATCAGTCGTAGAGCGGCGCGACGATTTCCATGTCCTCGAGACAGTGTCGAGGCGGGGGCGGATCCTCGTCGGGAGCCAGCGTGAGCTTGATTTCCAGGCCACACACGCTGCATCGGTACCTAACGTTGACCTTGCGCAGCTCACCTACAGGTGGAGGTGCGGGCATCGGCGTCATGAAGCTTCTCAGCAGGCCAATGCCGCTTTTCCACAGGATGTAGCCGAAGGTGAGCCCACCGAGCACCCACAAGATGGTCGTCAGCGCCGGCATCACCCTCAGGCTACCCATGAGGTTCGCGCAGTCCTAGGCGGCGAGTGGGTCGTTGGCGGTGATCCACCGGAGTGCGTCGGCGGGGTCGATGCGGTGCTCGCTGATTTCGTCGAGCATGGCACGTAACCGGGCGAGCTCGTTCGACGGGACGACACCGAAGCGAAGCGGGTTCGACGCGGCGACCGAGACACAGGTCTTGCACGCCGCTCGATGCAGGGCGTTGAAGTGATGGCCGGCAAGAGGTGCGGCCAGCAGACCGCACAGCGTTTCGCGTCGACGACCCTCGGGACGCACGGATGTTCGCAGCGCGTGAACCTTGCCGTGCCGGGCAACGAGACCGGACACGCTGCGCTCGTATCCGGTGCCACTCCAGGTCTCGCCGCGGGCCTGCGCTGGGAGCGGCCGTACCGTGCGTTCGTGTTCGAACCCGTGGCGGTGCTCATAGGCGCGTTGACGGCAGGCGTGGCGGCAATACAAGCGCGGGCGGCCTGGTCGGCGAGCAACGGTGAACTCTGTCGCGCACCACGAACAGGCCCGATGTGTCGGGCAAGGTTGGGAGATGATCGGCATGGCATCGTTGTACGCCGTGGGTGTGACAGCCATGCCACCCAAGCTCCCCACGGCTCACAGCGCGCCGGCGCGTGGCGACCCCCAGGCCGGCACACCCCGGGCCCACCCGGCGCCCCGGTCACCCCACCTCACCGCGCTCACCCCTCGTGAATCGTCCGTGACGCAATCGACCCGCCACCGTTTCGTCACAGACGATTCACGACGGGCCCGACCAGAGCACCGACCGGCACGAATATCGTCACGGACGATTCAAGAGGGGGGTGGACACGCCGAGTCGGGCTGTGCCTGTCGCCGGCCGGGCTGCCGGGCTGCCGGGCTGCCGGGCTGCCGGAACGATGTCTAGCCGAGGCGCTCGATGATCGTGGCGTTGGCCATGCCGCCACCTTCGCACATCGTCTGCAGCCCGTAGCGGCCGCCAGTGCGCTCCAACTCGTTCAGCAGCGTTGCCATCAGCCGGGCACCTGACGCGCCGAGCGGGTGACCGAGAGCGATCGCTCCCCCGTTGACGTTGACCTTCTCCATGTCCGGGTGGAGTTCTTTCTCCCAAGCCAATACAACCGAGGCGAACGCCTCATTGATCTCGATCAGGTCGATGTCGTCGATCGACATGCCGGCTCGGGCCAGAACCTTCTCCGTCGACGGTATGGGAGCGGTCAACATCATCCGCGGATCAGCACCTGCCAACGAGAAGTTGACGAAGCGGGCGCGCGGCGTGAGACCCAGTTGGACAGCGCGTTCCTCGCTCATGATCAGCAAGGCCGAGGCGCCATCGGTAATCTGCGACGAGTTGCCGGCCGTGACCCGGCCGCCTTCCTCCTCGGAGCGGAAGACGGGCATCAACTTGGCCAGCGATTCTGCCGTCGTCTCCCGCAATCCCTCGTCTACCGAGACCATTTCTCGGTCGGCGCCGAGCACCGGAAGGATCTCCGCCTGGAACCGGCCTTCGGCCGTGGCCCGCGCTGCGTACTGTTGCGAACGCACTCCGAAGGCATCGAGATCCTCCCGCGAAAGCCCCCACTTTTCGGCGATGAGCTCGGCGGAGATACCTTGCGGCACCAGACCGCCGCTCGACGCGTAACGAGCACCTACCTTCGGGCCGAACGGAAACCCGAACTTGCCGTCGACCATCGAAGCCCCCATCGGCACGCGTGTCATGACCTCGACACCGGCGGCGACGACCACGTCGTAGGCACCGGCGATGACGCCCTGAGCCGCGAAGTGGGCGGCCTGCTGAACTCGAGCCGCACTGGCGATCAATGGTCGTGCCAGGCACCGATTCCGGCCACCCGGCCGCGAGAACGGCATTGCGACCGACGTTGACTGCCTGCTCGCCGACCTGCATCACGCAACCCATGACGACGTCGTCGACGATCCCCGGGTCGATGCCGGTGCGCTCGATCAGGGCATTCATGGTTTCCGCAGCAAGATCGACAGGATGCCAGTCCTTGAGCTTGCCGTTGCGACGACCGAGAGGTGTGCGGATTGCATCGACGATGACGGCTGTGGGCATGGCAGATCCCCTTCGATGGGTGGATGGGTTGCAGTCTGCAACGCGTCGGTCCCGAGACCCGAACCGGACGACCACTCGGATCGAACCCCGTCACGACGTGAGAGACTGGTCGCATGTCACACGTCTCGATCGAAGAGGTCCACAATGCCGTCGCAGGCACGACCGCGCCGCAACTGTTCTTGAAATTGGCGAGTGAGCATCCACAACTCGGTGCCCTTCATGCGATGCGCGGCGATGCTCCCGGAGCGTGGAACTCGTGGACCATGAGCGAGTTCGCGGAATTGACGGCGAAGGCCGCTGCCGGCCTCCGGGCCGCCGGCCTCGCGCCGGCGCAGCGATTGTTGCTGATGACACGCAACCGGCCGGAGTTCCACTGGTTCGACCTGGCCGCCCAGTTCCTTCGGGCCACACCGGTCAGCATCTACAACTCGTCGTCGCCCGAAGAGATCCAATACCTCGCCGGCCACGCCGGAGCCGAGATCGCCATCGTGGAAGACGCCGGCTACCTCAACAAGCTGCTCGAGGTCCGCGACGAGCTCCCGGCGCTCAAACGGATCTACGTGATCGATCCCCCATCCGATGGCTGCCCCCCTGGCGTGCAGCCCACATCGGTGCTGATGCAGCACGGCTCGGCCGACCTCAACACCTTGGCAGCCGAAGTGCAGCCTGACGACATCGCCACGCTGATCTACACCAGTGGCACCACCGGGCCGCCAAAGGGCGTGATGATCAGCCAGTACAACGTGGTGTACACCGTCGAGTCGCTGCGCATCTGTTTCGGGATCGACAACTTTCTCGGCAAGCGCGTCGTCAGCTACCTGCCGATGGCACACATCGCCGAGCGGATGATGAGCCACTACCAGGCCCTCATCCTCGGCTACAGCGTCTATTGCTGCCCAGACGCCAACAAGCTCTCGGCCTACATGAAAGAAGTGCGGCCGGAGGTGGTGTTCGGTGTGCCACGCGTGTGGGAGAAGATCTACAACGGCATCAACGCCGCCCTCGCCGCCAACGCCGAGAACAAAGCCAAGTTCGACGAGGGCGTGACCATGGCAGTCGCCATCCAGGCCGCGCGAACGTGAAGGCACGGCCACCCACGAACAACTCGACACTCTGGCATTTCTCGACAGCGTGGCGTTTGCAAACGTTCGCGCGCTGGTCGGGCTCGACGCCGTCGTCGCCGGCGTGACCGGCGCTGCCGCCATTCCGCGTCCGATCCTGGAGTGGTACAACGCGATCGGTGTGCCGCTGAGCGAGATCTACGGGATGAGCGAATCGAGCGGTCCGATGACATGGAGCCCATTGGCCAACCGGCCCGGGTACGTCGGCCAGGCCATTCCGGGGTGCGAGGTGGTGATCGCCGACGACGGCGAAGTGACCTGTAAGGGCGGCAACGTGTTCCGGGGCTACTTCGCGCAGCCCGACAAGACGGCTGAGACGGTCGTCGACGGATGGCTGTACTCAGGCGACATCGGTGAACTCGACGCCGACGGATACCTGCGCATCGTCGACCGCAAGAAGGAGCTGATCATCACCTCGGGAGGCAAGAACATCAGCCCAGCCAACCTCGAAGCGGCGCTGAAGACCATTCCACTGATCGGGCAGGCCGCGGCCATCGGCGACAACCGAAAGTTCTGCTCGGCGATCCTCGTACTCGACCCCGAGACGGCCAGCGTGTGGGCCAAGTCAAACGGACGGCAGGGTGCTTCATTGCAGGAGCTGGCGGCCGACCCGGCGGTGCGATCCGAGGTTCAAAAGGTGTCGACGACATCAACCAACAGTTCGCCCAGGTCGAGCAGATCAAGAAGTTCACGCTGGTGGGCGAGGAGTGGCTACCCGACAGCGACATGCTCACGCCGACGTCGAAGCTCAAGCGTCGTGGCGTCACGGCGCGGTTCGCCAACGAGATCGACGAGATGTACGCCGGACTCGACTAGCTGCCGAGCTTGCCGAAGATCCGTTGCAACGCTGCGATGTCAGTATCGGTGAGCACGTTCGCGAAGTGCTGTTGCACCATGCGTCGGTAGGTGATGTTGGCGTCTCGCCATTCGGCCCTGCCGTCGCGCGTCAACGTGACGGTGACGGCTCGCTTGTCGTCGAGCACGGCGGTGGCCAGGCGATTCACGAAGCCCGCTTCCTCCAGTCGATCGAGCCGGCGCGACAGGCTGGAAGGGAGCTCGTGCAGGATCTCGCAGAGCTCACCGACCCGCAGCGATCCGCCCGCAGCCTGCAACGCGGCGAGCGTCTCGAACCAGGCCAACGGCAGGTCGTAGTCCTCGATCAAACCGGCCTCGACCTTGCGGTGCAGTGCAGTGGCGGCACCTGTGAAGGCGCGCCACGTCGCCACCCGCCCGGCGTCGAGACGCGGCATGTATCAGGCGGTTGCTTTGAGCGCGGCAGCGAATGCCGCAAGACCGAGGTCGATCTCTCGTTCGCTGACCACGAGCGGTGGCATCCACCGCAGGCACTTGCCGTATGTGCCGGCATTCATCAGGATCATGTGGCCTTCTTCGAGGCAGTGCTTCTGGATCGCCGCGACACGGGCCGCGTCGTGGAACTCGGTGCCGACCATCAGGCCCAAGCCACGCACCTGAGCAATGACATCGTGTTCTTGTTGCAACTCACGAATACCGGCCTGCAACTGCGTACCGCGGGCTACGACGTTGTCGAGGAAACCCGGCTCGCTCATCACCTCGATCGTGGCCAATGCTGCGGCGCAGCCGATGGCGTTGCCGCCGTAGGTTCCGCCATGGCTTCCTGTCGGCCACTTGTCATCGAGCTCGCGCCGAGTACCGAGCGCCGAGAACGGGAAACCACTGGCGATTCCCTTCGCCATGCAGATGACATCGGGCTCGATGCCATAGTGCTCCATCGCGAACATCTTGCCGGTGCGACCAAAGCCGCTCTGCACCTCGTCGGCGATGAACAAGATCCCATGCTGGCGACAGCGCTCGACGAGGCCGGTCATGAACGCTTGCGGCGCCGGGATGTACCCACCCTCGCCGAGCACCGGCTCGAGGATCACGGCTGCCGTCTCGTCGGGCGCCGTCATCGACTTCAGCAAATGGTCGAAACCCTTCAATGCATCGGTCACCGCAGCATCTTGGTCGGCCGCCAGCGGATCGGGGTAGGGGGCGACGAAGACACCGGCGGGCAGGGCGAAGTGGCCGGAGCGGTAGCCCGTCTTCGAGGTGGTCATGGCCATGGCCATGTGGGTGCGGCCGTGGAAGCTGCCGCTGAACACGATGGTGTTGGGGCGCTTGGTGACCTGTTTGGCCAGCTTGATCGCCGCCTCGGTGATCTCGGCACCCGAGTTGGCGTAGAAGAACGTGTCGATCGAGCCCGGCGACAGCTCGGCGAGCTTGGCGGCCAGCGGCTCGAGCAGATCATGCCTGTACACGTTGACCTGAGCATGGATGAACCGCTGCGCTTGCTCGGCGATGGCCTTGGCGACGTGTGGGTGCGAATGCCCGGTCGAGTTGACGGCGATGCCCGCGGCGAAGTCGAGATACTCCGCGCCGTCGGTCGTCGTGACCCAGCAACCCTTGCCGCTGACGACCTGCAGCGGTGTGACCGAGAACCACACGTTGGACAGATGAGATGTCATGCGGCTAATGCTACGCCGCCCGTGACAACCGGTCGAGAGGCCGGCTGTCAGCGGTCGAACGCTGCTGTCAGTACGTCGGCGTAGGTGTCGGCCAGGTGAAACGTCATGGCGTCGCGGACGTTGTCGGGCAGGTCCTCGAGATCTGGCCCGTTGCGCTTCGGCAGGATCACCTCGGTGAGACCGGCGCGGTGCGCGGCGAGAACCTTCTGCTTGACCCCGCCGATCGGCAGCACCTTGCCCTGCAGCGTGATCTCGCCGGTCATGCCGACCGTCGGCTTGACCGGGCGGTCGGTCAGCAGCGAGACGAGCGCTGTCGTCATGGTGATGCCCGCCGACGGACCGTCTTTGGGGACGGCGCCGGCCGGGACGTGAACGTGCACCCGCCTATTGATGGTCGTCGGGTCAACGCCGAGCTGTTCGGCGTGCGACCGCACGTAGCTCAGTGCGATGTGGGCGCTTTCCTTCATGACGTCGCCGAGCTGGCCGGTGAGGGTGAGCGACGGCTCGCCGTCGACGGCCAGCGGGAACGCCGTGGTCTCGATGAACAACACGTCGCCGCCCATTCCCGTCACAGCCAGGCCAGTGGCAACACCGGGCACGTTTGTGCGTTCGGGAACCTCGTCGTCGACCTTCACCCTGCCGAGCCACGTGCGCACATCGTCGGCGTCGACTTCCACCGGCGTCGGGTATTGATTGGTTGCCACCTTCGCCGCGATCTTGCGGGTCAACTTGCCGAGCTCGCGCTCGAGCGATCGCACGCCGGCCTCGCGCGTGTACCCGGAGATGGTGGCCCGCAGGGCCGCCTCGGTGACAGTGATCTCGTCGACATGCAGACCGGCCCGCTGGATCTGACGGGGCAGCAGGTAGCGCTGGCCGATGAACACCTTCTCGTCGTCGGTGTAACCATCGAGGCGAACGAACTCCATCCGGTCGAGCAGCGGCGCCGGGATTGTGTCGATGACGTTGGCGGTGGCGATGAACACCACGTTGCTGAGGTCGAGCTCGACCTCGAGATAGTGGTCGCGGAAGGTATGGTTCTGCGCGGGGTCGAGCACCTCGAGCAGGGCGGCCGTTGGATCGCCGCTCCACCCGCCGGCGCTGAGCTTGTCGACCTCGTCGAGCAGCACGACCGGGTTCATCGTGCCGGCCTCGATGATCGCCCGGGCGATGCGACCCGGCTGGCTACCGACGTAGGTTCTGCGGTGCCCGCGGATCTCGGCCTCGTCGCGCACACCGCCGAGCGCGACCCGCACGAACTTGCGACCCATTGCCCGGGCGACGGATTCGCCAAGGCTGGTCTTACCGACGCCGGGAGGGCCGACCAGCGTCATGACCACGCCTGATTGCCGGGTCTCGTCGACGCCCTGCTCGTCGCGCGTCACCCGTAGCTTGCGGACGGCAAGGAACTCGACGATGCGGTCCTTCACCTCGTCGAGACCGTAGTGGTCGGCGTCGAGGACCTGGCGCGCCGCGTCAAGGTCGAGCTGATCCTCGCTGCGGGTGTTCCATGGCAGCTCGATGATGCGGTCGAGCCAGGTGCGGATCCACGAGTGCTCCGGCGACTGCTGACCTATCCGCTCGAGCCGGTCGATCTCCTTGTTGACCGTGTTGGCCACCTTCTGGGGCAGGCCGAGCTCGGCAACCGTGGCGCGATACTGCTCGACGATGTCGTCGTCACCTTCGCCGAGTTCGCGTCGGATCGCTGCCAACTGCTGGCGCAGCAGGTACTCGCGCTGCTGCTTGTCGACCCCCTCGGTGACATCGGCCCGGATCTGTGCAGTGACCTGCAGTTCGGCAAGGTGAGCCTTGGCCCACGCGCCGACCAGATCGACCCGCTCACCGATGTCGACAGCCGAGAGCACCGCTGCCTGGTGGTCGGGCTGCGCTTCGCTCCATGCGGTGACGGCATCGGCCAACTGGCCGGGATCGACGACGCTGCGCAGGATCTCGGGCAGGCGGCGGCTGCCGCGCAGCTTGGCGATCTCTTCGAGTACGACGCGCAACTCGCGCGCCGCCGACTCGACCCGCGGCGTCGGCCGGGCATCGGCGAGCAGCACGATCTCGACGTGGTCGGCGCCACGCTCGCTCGGGTGACGGGCAAGGATGCGCGCCCGAACGTCGGCCTGCACGATCGCAGCCATCTCACCGTTGGGCATCGCCCCGGAATTGGGGACCCTGGCAACAACGCCGATGTCACCGGCGGCCTCGTTGTGCAGTACGAGCCGGCCGTCGCCGGCCGCCGCAGCCTGCACCGCGCTGCGGGCTGCATCGGATGACAAGGTGAGCGTGAAGACCGTGCCGGGCAGCACCACTGCCGGGACGGCGAGAAGGGGCAAAGTGAGCTGGCGAGTGTCGAGTTCGGTCATACCTGGGGAGGGTAACAACACAAAACTTGAGTTGCTACTACTCAGCTTTGCTGCGCGACCTCGGCGGCGTGCCGCAGGGCATCGTCCCAGGTCGATCGCGATGCAACCAACTTGCGGTATGGCATGACCACCCTGGGCATGTTCACGCCAAGCACACCGCGCAACCGGCCGGCATGGCCGTACAGGGCGACGAAGTTGCCGTCGATGTCGCCGGCGACGACACGCACCTCGTCGTCGCCGTGCGCCCGGCCGATGTACTGGATGCGGCTGTCGAACTGGTCACTCCAGAAGAACGGCACCGGCGCGTACGGGGTCGCCGACTCACCGGCCAACTCGGCAAGCAGGTTGTCTGCCGCCGCCGCACCCTGCTCGGCGGCGTTGGTCCAGTGTTCGACGCGCATCTCCTCGCCGGACTCACCGAACAGCGGGTTGACCCACCGGGCGCAGTCCCCGGCGGCGAATATCCCATCGGCGGCGCGCAGCGTCGACGCGCAGACGATCCCATCACGGATCTCCAGCCCACTGCCGTCGAGCCACGCCGTGACCGGAGACACGCCGATGCCGACCACGACCACTTCGGCGTCGACCAGTTCGCCGTCGCCGAGGCGCACGCCGGTCACTCGGCCCTCGTGGCCTTCGATCGCCGCAACCGTGACGCCGCACCGAACCTCGACGTCGTGACGGGAGTGGACCTGGGCGACGACGTTGCCCATCTCGGCGCCGAGGCCGCGAATCAGCGGGGCCGGGGCACCTTCGAGCACGACGACGGAACAACCGGTCTGGGCCGCGGTCGCGGCGACTTCGAGACCGATGAACCCGGCGCCGATCACGACCACCCGCGCTCGGTCGACCAACCGGCGACGCAGCGCGAGCGAATCGTCGAGGGTGCGCAGCATCGTCACCCCATCGAGGTCGGGCTGGCCGGGCAGGGGTCGAGGCGCGCTGCCGGTGGCGATGATGACGCCGTCGCCGGTAACGACCTCGCCGGTCCCGAGGGTCACTGCCCGGCGCGAAACGTCGAGCGCGGTCGCGGTGACGCCGAGCCGCAGATCGAGCTCCAACCCAGCCAGCTCTGCTGGCTTGCGCAATTGAATGCGGTCGGGCTCCCACTCGCCTTTCAGCAAGGCCTTGCTCGAGCGGCGGCCGGTCGTACGGCATGTGCGGCTCGGCGCCGATCAGGGTGACCGTGCCGGCGTAGCCCGCGGTGCGCAACGACTCGCAGGCACGAAGCCCTGCCAACGATGCGCCGACGACAACGATTCGATCCATCGTGTGCAGCTTCGCGCATCAACCTACGATCATCACGATGAGCGACACGATCACCCTCGAAGGTTGGCGTGGCCCGTGGCCCGACGACGACAAGGACGCCAACCTCAAGGCCGATATCGCCCTCTACGCGCACGTCGACCCACTGCGCACGGTGCGCGGGCTCTCTGCATCGATCAATGTGCCGATCGGGGCCATCGTCCACTACGTGCTGGCCCGTTGGGCGAGCGAAGGCGCTTCGGGTCTCTTGGAGCTCGGCCCGACGATGTCGCGACGACTGCAATCCGTGTGTGTCGATGCCGAGGCCGACGCATCGCCCGAAGCACGCCTCGCGGCCTTCGAGCAACTCCGGCAGATGATTTCGTGGCTCAACTATCCCCTCGAGCATCCCGAGGTATACGACGACTCGGGCAACGACTAGGGCGCGCAGGCAGTGCAGTGCACGTCGGGGGCGGGCTGACGACGCACGAGGTCGCCGACCCACTCGACCAGGGGCACACCCTCGACCGTTTCGGTATAGAAACCCGGACGGCTGAGCACCGTGTGTCCCTGGCCGGGGGCGATGTAGTCGTGCAGATCGACGCCGCTCTGTTCGATCTGGGTGCCGTTGGCGTCGATGACCGACAACAGGTCAGTGGCCGGATAGCCGAGGAGCGCGGCAAAGATCTGTTGGACGAAGTCGTAGGCGTAGTCGTGCCGACCGAAGATGATCTGCGGGTCGTGCTTGGCGGCCTGCACGAACAGGGACGGGGCGCCCCAGTCGGCGGCAGTCAGCCCGGCGTTCTCGGGCCATGGTGGAATCGCGGCAGCAGTACCCCACAGGGCGCCGACCTTGGCGTTGACCGCTGGGTCGTCGGGGTACGCGCCGGATCCGTCGGCCAGCACGGTGATTGCCGTGCCGGGTAACAGGTCGTGCGCCATCCCGGCGTACATCGGCGCCGGCACCGATCCGGCGCTCTCGCCGGTGACAACGAGTTGGGTGACGTCGGGAAACTGCGCGGCGAGCGCCGTCAACGCCGTCGTGGCGTTGATCGAGCCCTTGTGCTGCACGGTCAGATCCGCGCTGTACTGATGCGTCGCCGTACCGAGGTGAACGTCGCCGGTGCAGTACGGCGCGTAGACGAAGGAGTAGTCGGCCAGCGGATTGCGGGCATCGCCGAAGTCGAAGATGCCGGACAGCCCGTTGGGGTCGTCCTCGTTACCCAACGCCGAGCGGTAAGCGGGGCTGCCGATGGTGCACGTCAGAGCGTCGACACAGGCGCCGCCGCCTTCGAGGAAGAACACGACCTTGTGGGGGTCAGCCTGGTGGATCCAGTAGCTGTACGAGCTGCCATCGGCGCACATGCAATCGCTGGGAGCCGTGACTTGTAGCCACCTAGCGGCCGGTTGCCCCGTGGTCTTGGGCGTGTCGGTCGTGGTGGGGGTGTCGGTTGTGGCGACCTCTGTGGTCGTGGCCTCAGTGGTGGGTGCCTCGGTGGTTGCGGCAACGGTGTCGGGCGCGTCGAGCGTGGTGGTCGGTTCGACTGTCGTCGCCGTCGCGCCGACGGCTGAAGGGTTCGACGGGTTGTCGGAGCACGCCGCGATCACCCCGAGCAGCAGGAGTGCGACGGTGGCGGCGCGCCTCACGTGGCGATCACGGCGTCGAGCGAGGCTCGCAGCGTTGTGACGACCAGATCGAGCTCGTCATCGCTGATGACGAATGGCGGGGCGATCATCACTGCGCTCGGCACAGGACCCGACCCGGCCGGGTAGATCCACACGTCGCGCGACAACGCCTCGGCGACGACCGGTTGCTGCGGGATGCGCAGCTCAATGCCGTAGAACATGCCTCGCCCGCGAACGTCGACGACGGCCGGATGGCCGTCGAGAGCGGCATGCAGCCGATCGCCCAGCACGACGCCCATCTTGGCGGCTCGGTCGACCAAGCCTTCTCGCTCCATGATGTCGAGCACAGCGACGCTGGCCGCACACGCCGCGTCGTTACCGCCGAACGTGAAGTACATGAGCCCGGCTGCGGTGAGCACATCGGCGACCTCGCTGCGTGCGGCAACCGCCCCCATGGGCACATACCCGCCACCAAGGCCTTTACCGCCGACGATCACGTCGGGTTCGAACGGGAAGTGCTGGAACCCGAAGTTCAAGCCGGTGCGGCCGTACCCGCACATCACCTCATCGGTGATCAACAAGATGTCGTACTGGTGGCAGATGTCGGTGACGGTCCGCCAGTACTCGTCGCTGGCGATCAGGCACGCCCCGGCTGCGCCCGTGATCGGCTCGGCGATGAACCCGGCGATGGTCTCGGGGCCCTCACGCTCGATCACCTCCACCACGGCGTCAGGGTCGTTCCACGGCACCTTCGGGAACGGCAACAACAATGGCTCGAACCCGAGCTGACGGGTCGAGTGGCTGGCGACCGCGATCGTGCCGAGCGTCATTCCGTGATAGCTGGGGTGACGGCCGACGACCTTCCACCGATCGGGTCGACCCTTGCCGAGTTGATAGTTGCGGGCCAGCCGCAGAGCCGAGTCGGTGCTCTCACTGCCACCACTGGTGAAGAAGACCTTGGTGAAGCCGTGCGGCAACCAACGCTCGACCAACCGATCGCGCAGCAGCAGGCGCTGCTCGCTGGGCCAGATCGGCACCGAGTATGCGCCGTTGACCATCGCTGCGTGAGTGGCGTCGGCAACCTCGGCGCGGCCCCAGCCGATGTTGCCGACGATGGCCCCGCCGGCACCGTCGAGAATGCGTCGACCGTCGGCCGTGAACAGCCAGCACCCCTCTCCGCCGACGATGGTCGGTTCGTTGCCGGGACTGGGGACGAAGTGATATCGGGCGTCGGTCACCGGGTCAGTCTCTCACCCCGTATCGGCCAAGTTGTGGCGGAACATGATCGACAATCGCGGTCCGGCCGCGGCGACCTTGGGCACGCAGTGCTCCCAATCGTGTTGACAGGAGCCGCCCATCACGACCAGATCGCCGTGACCCAACTGCCACGAGTGTGACGTGCCACCACCACGTGGGCGGAGGTGAAATGGGCGTGGCTGGCCGGTGCTGACTATGACGACCGTCGGATCCTCGAGGTCGTACCGCTCGCGATCGCCATGCCAGGCCACCGAGTCGTGACCGTCGCGATACAGGTTGAAGCCGATCGAGTCGAACGGTCGGGCATAGTGATCGGTCAGCACGCGGCGGGCCTCGGCAAGCACCGGCAAGACCTCGGCATCGGACGAGGCCGTGCTCCACCACGCTGTCAGCCGGGGCTCTGGTAGCCGGCGGTCGTACATCGTCACCTCGCGCTGACGCCACGGCAGCACTGCGATCAGTTCGGCGAACACGAGGTCGGCACCTCGCAACCAGCGCGGGGCGTAGTCGACCCACGAGCGGTCGTCGAGCCATGTTCGGCTCACGGCGCCGAAATCGGCGTCGACGCAGGGCGATTCGAAAGCAAACAGGCATTGCTGCCAGATCAGGTCGGATTCGGCGAGTTGGTGCATCTCCACAGCATCGCGAATCGAACGTCTGTTCGCAAGTGACAATCCGTCGTGGTGTCCGGACCCGCGTACAGTTCGGTCGTGGTGATCGAGATCGACGACCCGCTCGACCCCAGGCTCGCCGACTACAGGGGGCTGCGTGAACGTCGCAACGAGAGCGACGAATACTTCATCGTCGAGGGACTGACTGCAATCGAGCGCCTGCTGACTTCGCCGTATCCGGTGCGGTCGGTGCTGTTGACACCGGCCACGCTTGCCCGCCTGACCGATCGTGTCGACGGCGTGACCATCTTCGTGATCTCCGTCGAGGCGATGTCGTCGGTGGCCGGCGTGAACCTGCACCGTGGCGCGGTGGCGTCTGCAGCACGGCTGCCATCCCCATCACTCGCCGCCGTGCTGCCCGCGGCGCGGCGGGTGGTGATGTTGGAAGGGATCAACGACCACGAGAACCTCGGCGCCATCGCCCGCACGGCGCGCGGGTTGGGTGCCGATGCCCTGCTGCTCGACCCGACATGCGCTGACCCGTACTACCGCCGAAGCGTGCGGGTCTCGATGGGCGAGTTGCTGCATCTGCCCATCGTGCGCTGCCAGGACTGGCCCGGGGCTTTCGACCAGGTCGCCGCGGCGGGGTTCGACATCTGGGCGCTGACGCCTTCCCCCGAGGCGAACGACATCTTCACAATGACCACGCCGCAGAGGTGGGCCTTGGTGGTCGGCTCAGAGGGCCCGGGCCTACGCGCCGAAACTCTGGCGCGGTGCACCAACGTGCGTATCCCGATGTGCAACGGTGTCGACTCGCTGAACGTCGGTCACGCCGTGGCGGTCGCGCTTGCCCGTTGACGAGAGATGCGCCCGATCGCATGCACGCCAACCGGAACCGGCGAGCGTCAGGCCAGGGCGATTGCCGGTCGGCGACCAGCCTCGTGACCATCGACCGCGGCACGCCAGTGGCGCGACCGCAGCGTCAGCAAGCCGAAGCCGGCAAGCAGCAGCATCGCTCCAACGGTGAAGGCCAGGTGCAGGTTGGTGGCATCACCGATCGAGCCGATGAAGAGCAATCCGACGCCGTACGACACGCCCTGCGCCGACTGCATGATCGACATCACCCTGCCTCGACTGTCGGCGGGTGAGTCCCGCTGAACGATCGTCGACGAGGAGATGTACAACGCGGCGGCAGCGCCACCCAACAGTGCTGACGCGCAGACGACCCACGCGGCGTTGGGGGCGACTGCGTAGAGAACGAGCCCGACTGCCGACATCAAGATCAGCCGACCGACGAGGAGTGATCGTGGGTGACGATGGGCCAGCACTGTGACGGTGACGCCGCCGATGATGGCGCCGAGGCCTTGCGCCGACGCGACCATCCCGGCCAGTCCGGTGCCTCCGCCGTACTCCGACCGGGCGTAGATGGGAATGAGGCCCATGAAGGGAACGATCGTCAGGTTGAACAGCACCAGGAGGGCGATGCCGTGCACGCAGCCCGGCGTGAAGCGGGCCGATCGAACCCCGCCGACGAATCGGTCGAGGATCGTGCCGTCACTACGTGCCGGTGGGAATGCCCGACGAACCAAAGCCACAGCCGCGGCAAGCACGACGAACGAGACCGCATTGAACCCGATCGTCCACGCCGGACCGACCGTCAGCACCAGCGCGGTACCCAACAGAGGGCCGATGATGCGGCCGCTGTTCCACGAGTAGACACCCAGCGAAGCCATCGCCAGGAGTTCCTCCGGAGGCACCAGGTCAGGAAGCATGGCGGCGTATGCGGGTGCGCCTGTCGCCCCGGCGGCACTGGCCAGGAGGATCAACACGATCAACACGGCCGGAGTTCGAATGCCGACGCCGAGTGTCACCGCGAGCGCGACGGTGACCGTGGCCTGAACCATCAGCGCGGTGGCGAAGACCTTGCGACGATCGAAGCGGTCAGCCAGCAACCCGCCCACAGGCGAGGCGAGTGCCTGGGGTGTGAACGTGGCCAACGCAACCAAACCGGTCTGGATGGCCGACCCGGTGCTCGCGGCAACAAGGCTGCCGACGACGATCAACTGCACCCACGTGCCGATGTCGCTGACCACCGCAGCACCCCACAGCAACCGCACCGCTCGATGGCGAAGGGGCAAGAAGGGGTGGTTGGTCACAACGTGTACCCAGGTTAACGGTGCGATCCGCGCCAGGCAGCCGGTTCGAATAGGTCATTCGGCACATTGTCGTTGGGGTCGGCATCGGAGACGAAGATGCCCGGGTCGAGCAGCAAAACGGTCAGACGTCAGATGCTCGAGCTCTTGCCAACCCGCTCCATATCGGCAATCTGGCGCGGTGCCGTCCTCCGGGCTGTGGTCCTGGCTCCGAGAGCGAACCCCGGTCGTATCTCGACATCGGGAGGAGGTTGGCTCTACGGTCGTTGGCAGTCCAAGCGAGGGATGTGGTAGCAGAGAGACGGGGCTACTGCCCACATCCGGCAGAGCCGGGTTCTCACCCGGTACGAGCGGAGGCCGAGCAACCCTTCCGGGAATGCAGCGACGACTGACCCATATCTGTAGATCTCACGAACTCCCCACGGAGTGTGCGATTGTGAATCAGGAGCCCCGAACTGCTGATCTCGCGCACCTTCCGCGATCACCCGTGTATCCGCGGTTCTGTGATCTGATTCGCGGTGCGCCGGCGCGCCGGGGCAGTATGAGCGGGTCCTGCTGGCCGTTGTAGCTTGCGTGGGTGGCGGTGGCTGACCCATCGGCGAACGGTTCCGGGGTTGGACTGCGCGAGGTGCTCGTGCAGTGGGGCCGTATCGGTTGCATTGGGTTCGGTGGGCCGCCGACGCACATCGCCTTGCTTCGCGATCTGTGTGTCGATCGGAAGCATTGGCTTGATTCGACCGAGTTCGAAGACGCGATCGCGGCATGCAATCTGTTGCCGGGTCCGGCTTCGACACAGCTCGCCATCCTGTGTGCGTGGATTATCGCCGGGCCGATCGGCGCCGTCGTGGGCGGAATGGCGTTCATTGCTCCTGGATTGGTTGTCATCTTGGGCCTGGCCGCGGTGTTTCTTGTGGCGTCACCGCCGATGTGGGTGCTCGGTGCAGGCGCTGGTGCGGGTGCAGCCGTAGCGGCGGTCGCCGTCCACGCCGGTGCTGGACTCCTCCCAGCGAGCTGGCGGCGCGCTCGCGTCCACCGCCGATGGGTGGCGTACGCGCTCGCGGGCGGCGTCGCCGCCGCGACCGTCGGACCGTGGCTGGTGGTCGTGTTGCTGGGGTGCGGAGCCATCGAACTCGGGTTACGCCAGTTTGGGCAGGCCGATCGTCTGGGAATGCACGCGAGCCCGTCCCTGCTAATCCCTGCGGCGACCGTGACCAGCGGCGGTCTCCTCGCGATCGTTTGGGTCGCGCTCAAAGTCGGGGCGCTCTCATACGGTGGTGGCTTCGTGATCATCCCACTCATGCAGCACGACGCCGTTCAGCGTTACCACTGGATGAGCGACAGCCAGTTTCTCTACGCCGTCGCGCTCGGCCAGATTACTCCTGGCCCCGTCGTCCAAACCGTCGCCGTCGTCGGCTACGCGGCGGCCGGCATCGGTGGCGGTCTGCTTGCTGCGGCCGTCGCGTTCTCACCGTCGTTTGTCTTCGTGTTAGCTGGCGCACGACACTTCCAGGCACTCCGCCACAATGCCGCCGCCCGATCATTCCTTGACGGCGCCGGACCCGCCGCGATCGGTGCGATCATCGGGGTCGCGATCCCACTCGCCCTCGCGCTGGGTCAGCCATGGCAGCTTGCGGTTCTCGGCGGCGCGGCGCTTTCCTTGTTCGTCCTGCGCCGCAGCGTCGTGTTCACGTTGCTCGTTTTCGGAGCGGTTGGCGTCGTCGTCGTTCAGTTCGGCGCACCCCTGCCCTGAAGCAGAACTGTGCCGCGCCACAACTGCATCGATATTGCGCGCAAGTTCGACGCGCCGCAGGAGCACGATTATCTGGTGGAGACGAGGGGAATCGAACCCCTGACATCTACCTTGCAAAGGTGAATCGAGGCCTCAGCCAACGAGCCTAGCCCGGCTGACATGCGTTCTGACCAGGACTTTTCCGTCCGTCCAATCCGCCTCCGTCCGGTCGGTGTTGATGGTTCTGTGCACCTGGTGTGCACCTGGCTCGATAATCTGTGGTCGTGGCGTCGATCGTGGAGAAGCGATTAAGCGATGGTTCGAGGGCGTATCTCGTGCGGTTTCGCACTGCCGATGGCCACCAGCGATCGAAGCAGTTCAAGCGCAAGCGAGAGGCCGACGGATACGTGAGCCTTGTCGAGGTGGACCGGATGAGCGGTGCGCTCATCGACCCGAGGCTCGGGCGGATCACCGTCGGCGAGTGGTGGGATCAATGGTGGCCCACGGTGACCAACCTCCGCGACAGCACCCGCGCTCGTGATGCTCAGTTCTACAAGTCGCACATCCGCCCGGTGTTCGGCGACACTCCACTTGGCAAGCTCGACCGTACATCGTTGCGCTCGTGGCTGGCGCGGCTCGGGTCACCGAGTGGCAGCGATCTCGCGCCGGCCACCATCCACAAGGTCGTGCAAGTCCTCAACAAAACCATCAACGCCGCGTTCGAGGATCGATTGATCCCGCACAACCCCGTCGCGAAGCTGCCGCTGCCGAAGATCGAGCACAAGGAGATACGCTTCCTGAGCTCGGACGAGTTGTGGCGGCTCGCAGATTCGATGGACCCTCGCTATCGAGCGTTTGTGCTCGTCGGCGGATTCGGCGGTCTCCGTTTGGGGGAGCTCCTCGGACTTCGGTGGTCACGAGTCGACCTGCAGGACCAACGCATCCGGGTCACCGAGACACTTGTCGACGTCGAAGGGCGTATCCATTTCGGACCGCCGAAGACGAAGGCGAGCATCCGGTCAGTACCTGTGCCGTCCTTCGTATGTGAAGCGCTTGCCGCGCTCAAGCCAAGTGACGTGGATCCGGACGACCTCGTCTTCCAGTCACCAGAGGGCCACCCAATTCGGCCAGCGCTGTTCCGACGCAGGTTCTGGGAGCCTGCCGTCCGGCGCGCAGGCCTCGCCCCACTGAGAATCCACGATCTTCGACATACCGCCGTCTCGTTGTGGATCGCTGACGGCGCACACCCGAAGCAGGTCGCCGCTCTCGCTGGCCATTCATCTGTGTCTGTCGTCCTCGACCGCTACGGCCATCTCTATCCTGCGCATGACGATGACCTGATCCTCAGGCTGGAACGACGGCGACGCTCAGACCCCGGCAATTCATAGAGTCTGATCGGAAGCTTCGGACTCGTCAAGTCCCGTTGATACCGACCGCTACAAAGGCCCCACAGCCGATATCCACAACCCGGTCGATACCAACATGCCCGAACTCGCCACCCAAACCGGTGCGCCGCTCCTCCTTGCTCCAGCTCTTGCCAACGCGCTCCATAACGGGCAATCGGAGCGCTCGCGAGCAAGCGCGCGACTTCCTCTGACGCATTTGACCGCAGCTGTCGCTTGGGCTCGGACCCGCTCGTAAGGGCCGAAGTGCGGTGCGCGCTCGAGCGACCCGAGGCGTAGGTCGGCCAGGCGCTCAGTGTGGGCGCGCGCTCTTGTCGTAGCCGCACACGACGAACGCGCGGTACCGCTCGACCCAGACCCGCGGCCAGAGCGCGCGCAGCGCGGCTTGCGCTGGGTTACGGGTCGAGCAGAGTAGCGTCGGACCGGGGGTTGATGTGGGTCGTCGGTGCGCCGGTCATGTCGCTTCCGTCGAGCTCGCCATCAGAACCGGATCGGCAAGGAGCGGATCCCGACGAACGTGCCGCCGCTCATCATGTGGCCGAACTGCACCTCGCCCGCGAGCTCGAACGGTGCGGCGTCGAGCAGGCGGTCGGTGATGCACCGCAGCTCGACCTGGGCGAGATGGGCGCCTGCGCACCGATGGATACCCCAGCCGAAGCTGAGGTGACGGTTCGCGCCGCGGTCGAGCCGCAGCGTGTGCGGTTCGGGAAACGCCTCAGGGTCGAGGTTGCCGGCGCCGTACACGAGCATGATCCGGTCGCCGGCACGCAGCGTGTGGCCGTGCAGCTCGCGCTCACGCGTGACCACGCGGAAGAAGTTCTGGACCGGTGCCCGTAGGCGCAGCGTCTCCTCGACCAGCGCAGCGATCAGCGACCGGTCCGCGCGCACGCGCTCCTGGAGCGCGGCGTCGATCGCCAGCTCGTAGCAGAGGTTGCCGGCCGCGTTCATCGTCGTCTCGTGCCCGGCGATCGACGCGCCGAGGAGGAAGTTCACGACCTCGTCGGGCGCGATCGGACGCCCCTCGATCTCGGCCTGCACCAGGTGCGTCAGGAAGTCGTCGCGCGGCTCGGCCAAGCGCTTCATCGCCTCGCCCATGAGCAGCCCCGCCATCTTCATCGGCACCTCCGCGGGATCGCCGAACTTGTCGACCCACGCCTCCTCGCTGAGCGCGCGCAGCCGGCCGCTGATCTCGGGAGGCAGGCCGAGCAGCTGTGAGATCACCTCGACCGGGATCATCCCGGCGACCTCGGCCATGAACTCGCCACCGCCGCGCTCGACCAACCTGCCAATGTGCCGATCGGCGGTGTCGCGAATGAACGCCTCGCTGGCCGCGACCACCGGGCGCCCGAGCAGCTCGTTGAAGAGCTTCCGGAACCACGTGTGCTCGGGCGGATCCTGCTCGAGGGCGACCGACAAGAGTTGCCCCTCGCCGCGCGGCACGAACACGCCCTGCGCGGACGAATAGGTGGTCGTGTCGAGCGCGATAGAGCGCACGTCCTCGCACCCGTTGACCATCCAGAAGCCGCCGTATGCGTCGCTCCACGTGATCGGACCGTGCTGGCGCAACTCGTCGTACACCGTGTCGAGCACGTCACCGGTCAGCGACGGGTCGTGGTGGTCGAACGGACAGATCGGTGCGGGCATGGATTCCCCCTCGTCAGACGCCGGGCCTTGCCAGCGTGATGACATATTTGAACAAGTTTGAACATGATTGTCAATCGCGCTGCGATGCGTCAGAATCGGTTGCATGGCAGGGATCGCAGCGAGAGTGGGTGGTGCGCAGCGCATGAACCCGGCGCGCGCGGCGCTGATCGAGGCGACCAAGACGCTGCTCGTCCTGCGACCGTTCGGCGGCTTCTCGATCGACGAGGTCACGCGGGAAGCCCGCGTCGCCCGCGGGTCGTTCTACAACCACTTCTCCGACGTCGACGAACTCGTCGCGACGACGCAGTCGCTCGTACAGGCGCAGCTGAACACGTCGATCCGCGCCGCAATCGCCGACAGCCCCGACGTAGCGACGTCGATGGCGCGCGGTATGGCGACCCTCATGCACTTCGGCTACACGAGCCGCGCGAACGCGCGCGTGTTGATGGTGAACGGCCCAGGCGCCGGCGACCCCTCGCACCCCGGCAACGAGGTGCTGACGGAGGCGTTGCGGCACGGGATCGAGGCCGGGGAATTCGCACTGCGCGACGTCGAGGTCGGGGTCGTGGTGACGCGCGGCATCTGCGAGTTCGGGCTGTCGCGGATGATCGACATCCACCACGAGTTCAGTGCCGTGCGGTCGTTGACCGAGGGCATGCTCGGGTCGATGCTCCGCGGATCGGCACCGACGCCGCTCGCGTCGACACCATCGTCGCCGACGCCATGCAGCGCTGCTACCCGGCACCCTGACGATCGGGGACGGTCGGGGTCAGACATCAACAGGTGAACCGGTCGCTCAGTGATGCACTGGCGTCGCGTGGTCAGTCGACCCCGTCCCTCAAACTCCGGATCGACGCACATTGCGCTCGCCCTGACACCGCCTTCGAGGGCGGCGCACGCATACCCGGCGGTGCCGGGCGGAACCGGCGATCACCCGGCTCGGCGGGCGGTCACGCGGCGCGAGGCGCCGTCGACGAACGCGGCGACGATGTGCATGGTATGGCGGTCCAGCGACTGGAAGGCCCGGTCGTCGTGCATCGTGGCAGCCCGGGCCGAGGTGCTCGCGCCAGCAAGCACAGAGGACAGCTGCGTGGCAGAACCTGCGCCCGAACTGCCGATCGGCACGTTCAAGAACACGGAACCCTGATATCAACGACGTCAGGGAGAATCCACCGCGGATAGAAACAGAGATGGTCCTCGTCACCAATGCATCCGGAAGTACCGTCGATGAGGTCTCCCGGCACTACCAGTTGACGAGCTCCGGCGGAAGCGTCGGTGACTCGGCAGTACTCGTCTGGACCGCTGGTCAGAACCCGATATCCGATGAGGTCGCGAATTGCGACGATCGCGACAAGGCTGAGCGCGACGGCTATGGCAAGCCGCATGAACGTGCGCGTCGACAGTGCCGTCATGCATTGACAGTACTTGGGGAGGCGCGCCAGATCTGCCAGTGAGATCTCGCGCACGTTGTTCTGCGCTCGTAATCGCTCTTGCGTTGACGCGCCGGACCGACTGGGCATTCGGGGCGGTCCGTCAACCGCCGATGGCGTTGGTCAGATGGGATGACCTTCGATCACACTCACCATCGACGACGTCGGCGTGACACCCGCGAGTTCGAATCCCGAGGCGTGGAACAAGGTCGCGTATTCGTCGGCGGTGCGTTCCATTCCACCGGGGTAGAGCATCATCGCCATGTCCATCACCTTGGATGGCGATGGATCGTTGCCCGGCGGTATCACCGCCTCGACGAGCAGGATTCGTCCGTTGTTGGGCAGCGCAGCGTGACAGTTCGTCAGGATGCGAACGGCGTCCTCGTCGAGGTAGTCGTGCACGATGTGGCGCATCACGATCGCGTCGGCACCTGTCGGCACCGATTCAAAGAAGTTGCCGCCAACAACGTCACAGCGATCGTCGACCCCGCACTGCACAAGATGAGTTCGTGCCCGGTCGACAACGTGATCAAGGTCGAACAACACACCACGCATCGACGCGTGGCGCTGCAAGGTCGCGGCGATCAGCGTTCCGCCGCCGCCACCGACGTCCATCAACGTGGCGACGTTCGAGAAGTCGTATGCATCGAGCATGGGACCCGTCTCGTTGCCGTGGAGGGCGGGCATACCGGCGTCGAAGATGGCCGCATCGTCGGGATGCTTGGCGAGGTACGAGAACAGCGGTTCACCGTACGCTTCGGTGAGCGCGCTCTCCCCAGTCCGCAACGAGTGGATGAAATGCGGATGCGCAACGTGGAGACGCTGCACCAGCCTGACGATTGGCAGAATTGACTGCGGATGGTCCGACCGCAACGTGAGTGACAACGGCGTATGCCCAAACCGTTGGCTGTCCAGCTCAAGGAACACTCCGTTGCTCGCGAGATACCGCATCGTGCGGTAGAGGGCACGGGGGTGACAGCCCGTCGTCGCCGCCGCTGCGAGTTCATCGATCGAGGCAGAACCGTCGGCAGCGATGCTGTCAGCGACACCCATTTCGCCGACACTCGCGATCGCGTTACTCAGGATCGCTCCGAACATCATCTGGATGACCTGTTCGGACTCTGACGGCTGCATGGCCCCTCCCGTCTCGAGGCGCCCCCCGGCGCATCAAGATGACAACCATATAACGTGAATCCGACCGGGCTTGCCGAAGTAGCGCATAGCTGCCAGTGATCTCGCGCACGTTGTTCTGCGCCGCAGGGAGGGCAATCGCCTGTGCTGCCCCGTGCGTCAAAGGTCGATTTCGATGCCTGCGGGTTCAATGGTCGGTGCCGGCCTGGACACGTCGAGGCCGTTGGTTCGTGCCCATTGGTGGATGACGTTTGCGACCGCCGCGTAGGCGCCGGTCTCATCGATGGCTGAGTCGGCGTTGAGGCCGTGAACCGCATCAATGATTCTGCGGTCCGAGAGGGTTTTGCCTTGGGCCCAGTCGCGCCAGCCGCTGAGAGCGTCGATTCGTCGTTGGGCATTATCGACTCGTTCGGGGAGGAAGTGCCAGCGGTCGAGTTGTTGGTGGCTCTGATTGTCGCTGCGCACAGTGGCGAGGTTCGTCCTGGCGGCCGTTCGGGTGTTATTGGTCGGTCTGGCAAGTTCGTTGGCCACGTCGAGGGTTTGGTTTGCGTCGGCGAGACGGGCGTCGGCGATGCCCAGTTGGGAGCGAGCATGACGTCGACCGAAGATGCTCGAGTCGTCGAGGTCGCGTTGAGCGAGGCGTCTGGCGTCTAGGGCTTGTTTGACGCTGTCGGCCGCTGCATCGACGGCGTCGTCGAAGGGTCGACACATTGCGGTGGCTGCGGTGAGGCAACGTTCGGCTTCTTGAACAGCGGCCGCTCGCTGTTGTTGCCCCGCTCGGGAATCTTCGAGTGCTCGCTGGGCCTCGCCGAGTTCGCTGGCGGCTTGTTGGTGTAGTTCGTTGAACCAGTCGGGGCTCGGGCATCTGGGTTGCAGGCGGGGTTGGTGGTCTTGTTCGGCGAGACGTCGGCGTTGGGTGACCGCTGGGGTGTCGGCGCGGTCGCTGGCGATGATTGCTTGAAGGATGTCGCGTGCTTCGGCGATGTCGTGTGTTTCGGTGACGACCAGGACACGGTTGTCTTGTTGGCCGCGGGTCATCGCCACGTACAGGCCGCGTCCGGTGGTCGCTGGTGTGGCGAGGGTGATGCTGACGGTTTGGTTATCGGATTGGTTGCCGGGTTCGGTGGCGGCGTAGCCGAGGCGGACGTGTTCGCGGACGTAGTCGGCCGGCAAGGTGACGGTGCCGTGTGCGCCGATTTGGGTCACGGTCAGATCGCCGCCGGTACCGATGTCGGTGACGATCCACAGTTCGCGGTTGCGGACGATGTCGCCGCTGCTGGTGTGCAGGTGGCGGTCGTTGCGGCGGGTGGCGACGATGTCGCCAACGAGGGCGTCGGAGCCGTCGGCGATCGGCGCCGACCAGGTCGGGTCGAGGTCACCGAGTTGAACGCGTCGTTGTTGGATGTGTTGGTTGATGGCGTCGACGTGGTCGTTGGTGGTGGTCGTGATCGCGGTGGTGTCGCCGTGCGTGTGGTGTTCGATCCAGTCGTTGGCGATCCGGTCGAGATGTTCGACGAGCGTGCCGGGAATGATCCGTCCGTGGGCCTCGTAGGCGTCGAGGGCTCGCGGGTCGCCGTGTCGCAACTGCAGCGACGCGGCTGCTTCCCAATGGTTGGTGAAACGATGGATTCGTTGCAGCTCGATGACTCTTCCGATGGAACACAGCTCGTTGAACATTCCACCGCGACCGACGGCTTGCAGCTGGCGGGGGTCACCGACAAGCACGAGCCGCCAATCCTGATCGTCGGCGAGGCGGGTCAACCGGTACAGGTCGGCGGTTGACAGCATGCCGGCTTCGTCGACCACGATCGTCGCGCCGCGCAGCAGCCACGACATGTCAGGGCCGTCGGGGCGGGACCATTCGTGGAGCAGTTTGGCGACGGTGTCAGCGAGCATCCCCGTCTCGCGTTCGAGGACTTGTGCTGCCTTGGCGGTCGGGGTGAAACCGAACACCGGGCGGTGCTGGACATCGTGGAAATCGGTGACCGCGGCGCGCAACATGGTGGTCTTGCCCGCACCGGCCGGTCCGACGATCAACACCAACCGGTCGTCGCCGGCAGCTGCCGCGGCGGCATCGGCTTGCAGCACATCCAACCCGCCGTGGCGCACTGTTCCTGACGGTGCAGGTTCGTCGGTTTGGGCGTCGAGCGCCCACGTGAGGATCGCTTCCTCTTGGGCGAGGACCACTTCGCTGGTCACGTGGGAAGCGGCGGGTTCGATCCACATCGAGCGGCCATCCGACACACGTCTCATGGCGTGTTGGTCGAGGGCTGGGTCGAGGTCGATGCACTGCTCGAGCACCGTGTCGACGGCTCGGTCGAGCAGTCCCACCCACCGTTGTCCGTTCGCGCCGGGTTGGGGACGCACCTGGTCGCACACCGTACGCAGGACATCGAGGCGATGCCACGCCGACTTCGACCCGGACAACTCCTCGACGATCTCGCCGACGGTCACCTGCCCGGCAGGCACCGGCGAGCGCCCGGCCTCAGCGATCGAAGCCATCAAGGTCTCGGGTGTGACGCCGACTGTTGCGGCTTCGGTCAGCCACCGTGTCTTCAAATCTGGGACACCGTTGCCGGTCTTGTGAGCCCGGGTGTCGACAGCCGCTTCACGTCCCAACGCCGCACGCTCGAACCGCGATGGGTCACGACCCTCCCGCCGCGTAGAACTCGGCCACCTTCGCCTCGAGGGCCTGGTCGACTTCGGCGGTGCGCTTCGAGAACTGCTCCAACAACTCGGCGGGCACCCCAGCGATCTCGGCCTGCCCCTTGACGATGTCAGTAAACGCGACCCCGTAGCGATCGGTGAGTTCGGCGCGCGGCACCGATTGATACAGGCCGCCCAAGGCCCGCTGATGTCCCTTCAACACTCGAGCGTCCAGGGCCAGCCATCGGCCGTCGTCGGTTTGCACCTTCGAGGAGATCACCAGATGCGTATGCAACTGTGGATCGTCGGCCCGGCTCGTCGTCTGGCGGAAGGCCGCCACCGTCAAACCCTGGGTGTCAGGGTGCAGCCGGCCACCGTTCGACCGGATCCGCGTCGTCGCCCCGAACCGCTCCAAATAGTCGACGACAGCCTGGCTGGCAACATCGTGACACTCGGCCAAACCAGGGTCGCCGGTCAGCGCCCACCACACCGACAACGACTTGGGCGCCGACACCGTCGCATCAAACCCGGCGACCGCCTTGACCACCTTGCCGGAGGCCAGCGTGCGATCGACAAGCGGATAGCCGAGCACGGTCCCAGAAATTGGGTCACGGCCCGACAACAACAACTCCAATGCCTCGGTCGACACCTCACCCGACAACCCGAGCCCGGCAGCCTGCCCTCCGAGCCAAATTCCCGCCTCCTCGCCCGGTGCTCGCGTCAAGTACTTCGTGTAGTACTTCGCCGTCGCCGCAGCCGACCCGGCGTACAGCGTCGTCACCCGCAACATGACCACACACCGCCGCGAGCGGGCACCTGTCTGTCAATCAATGGGTGGCTCCGTCGGGAAGTCATCACGGATGGTTCTCAGGACTCGATCGCGAGTGAGAGTTGTGAGAAGTGGCGGCGGTCGACTCGAGCGCGTGGCGGTCGAGAGGATTGGGTTGGCGCGTTGAGAGTGATGCAGTCGGGAACAGCGATGCGGTAGGTGCCGGTGTCGAAGATGCCCCCGACGGTTCGCTGCTGTGCGATGGTCACCAGACCGGCAGCGCGGAGCCGGCGGATCGCACGGCCTACGGTGTCTTTCGCCAGACCGAGCGACGCAGCCAATGCTCGGACCGAGACTGAGGAGACGCATCCGTCGGCGGGGCCGGTCGAGCGCATCAGCAACTCTTCCAGCACCATCCATGACGTCGGCCCGATGGTGCGCCGCAACTCGCTCGCCGCGGCTCCGACAACAACGGAGCGCATCGTTGCCTCAGTGGCCAACAGGCGCTCCTGTCGTCTGCACAACGGCGTCGCACAGTCTGACCACACGTCCGGTCGTCGCGAGCTCGATCAGCGCCCAGCGAGGCACTCGCAGACACGCCGGCCCGAGGCGGAACACTGGTATTCCCGTCGTGCCACCCGAGTTCAGATACTCGTTGGCGAGCTCATACGCACGCGATCGACCGATGCGCAACAGGCGCGCCGCCTCATCAACCGTGAGCAGTTGAGGGGGCTCGTCTGCTTCGATGTAGGCGTCCAATGAAGGCATGGACTGTCCTAACTACACCTCTGTCATTCACCCCGCAAGGGGTTACCGTCAAAGCGTTTTTGGGCGAGGCGAACCAGACGGTACGTGGTGATACTCAGTGGATCTCAGTGGTACTCAACGGACAATTGGCCGTGACAAACTTCACACCCAACACTGCTGTACGAACTTTGAGGACACGGTTGCTGGTGACGCTGACACACCGCGGCAATAGGCGTCGGACGGGTGCGCGGTAGTCCATGACCGCGACTCCAGGCCGAAGTCAAGAGGCGTTGTGCTCGAGTTCGTGTTCGACGGCTCGGCGAATCCACGATGAGATCGACCGATGGTCCGCGCCGGCGGCGTTGCGGATCCTGTCGAGGGTTTCGGGTGGGAAGCGGACCGGCACGAGCTCAGTGAGCTTCGAAGCGCTGCGTCGGGCCGGGCCGAGGGGAGTTTGGTTCTCGGCGTCGGCGTAGAAGTCGTGTTCCTCGGTTCGAGTCATCTTCTTGGTCATCGGTCCTCCAGGTATCGGTCGGCGAGGTGCGTGGCAGCGACGTAGCAGCCAATCGGGCGGCAGCGAGTCGGATCATTCGAGTTGGACGGGGCGAGCGGGAGCACCAGGATCTCGCCGTGGACTTCGGCCACCATCGGCCAATCTGCTGATCAGCAGCACGGTCGGACGTCAGATGCCTTGAGCAAGCTTCTTGCTGGCGGCGTCGGCTCGCTCCTGGTGGATGTCGAATGGCTCGGTCGGTCCGGACGTGCCGCATTCGATGAACGCTTCCAGAGAGTCATCGAGCCGCGCTGCTAACTCGTCGAGGACCTGCTCGCTGGTGATCCCGCGACGCTCAGCTTCAGCGTTGAGCCGGGAAGCGAGTTCTTCGATCGAGATCGACACGACGCCAGCGTATTTGGTTCGCCAGAGCGTTGATGTCGTGGCTCGGAAGTCCGCCGATGATCGGACGGGTTGGGCGGGTGGCGTCTCTAGCACCTCCTTGCCCATTGGCGTCGGTGCGCGGCGCGCCGGCCAACCTTCAGGACTTCTACCTGCGCAGCAGACGTGTCTCAACGCGGGGGTGGCGTCAGCTTCGATGAGATCGCTCGGAGGTCAGTGCATGCGCGGTAGAGCACTCGCTCGAGTTCCAAGTCCGCCGGCACTCCCGGAGTGCGTCGATAGCTGGTCTGGCTAGACCCATCGGGCTCGAAGCAGTACAAGCCAACGGCATCGACAACCTGCTGTGCGGTGCGCGCCCACTGAAGGGTGCGAGCGAAGTCGGACGCACTCGTGACCCGCACCGCCAGAAAGAAATGGATCTTCGGCGCGGTCGACCTCAGCCAGGTCGTCAGGTCGCCCCCACCAGGGCCACCGTGTACCGGCGTGCTGCCTTCGGAGGTACGCATTCGGCTGTACTCGCCCTTGAGGTCGATTGACTTGAACGCGAGCTCTTTCACCCGCTTGTCGAGGTCCGCCGAACCTGGCCGACCCGATTCCTTCTGTCGTGGACTGTTGACGTGTCGAGGCGTGCCCATCATCTTGGCCTCGAGCAAGAACTCGATGGGTCCCGAAGCTGGATAGACGCCATCGAGATTGTGGTTCCGCACGATCAGGCCGGGGACGACGTTCCGGCAATAGAAGGTCTCGATTCCAGAGCAGTTCTCCAGGAGTAGGGCCAGAAGGTCGTTGAAGAAGTCACCCTTGCCATTCTGGAGGTCCGCCGACAGCGATGATTTCTCCGTGTCCGTCATGTCTTGGCGCCCGGCCGTCGACGCGATCGTGGCGTCGAAGGTAGACATTGCTGCCAAGAACTCCGCCTCAACCTGATTCCAACTCTTGGCGCCGTGCCCTACCGCCGACTGATACATGTCGTGCAGCGGCTTGCAGCGCGGATTGGTTGCAACCAAGCCACTTGTTCGTCGCACGATCGGAGCCGGGTTGATCACATCCACGATTCTCGCCGATCACAGCAGAGGATCGAGGGACCGCTGACGCTGCGGGACGAATCCCAAGCGCGCCAACCTCGATGCCGTACAACGCAGCAGCGGTGTTCGTTGCCGCAGCGCGGTCTCGTCGTCGGAAAGCATCGACCAAGGATCGCGTGATATCCGATGTGACCTGATCTGGCTCTGGCACTCGGATCTGTCGGATGTACTGCGCTTGAAATCGGTAGCACCCACCACGCATCTTGACGCAGTAGGCACCGACGAAGAGGTTCGCCACATCGGAGAGGAGAATGCCGCCGAGCACCTCCAGATCCCAACCATCTGAGACGACGAAGTACAAGTTGTGATGCGGGTAGAACTCGCCTCGATCAAGAACGGGATGCGCCGCGGCTTTCATGTCCGGAAGCACGATCTTCGGCCTCGCGAGGAGCGTCGGGTCGATCGCATCAATCGTCCGATACCAGCGGTCCGGTTGCTTCTTGGCGGTGTGGCGAATCCTGAGTCGATCGGAGTGCGCCTCGAAGTGTCGGCGAAGTCGGGGGTGAGCAGCCAGATCCACCAGCTCTCGTCCTTCCCATGGGTTGACGAGATAGTGGCCAGACCACGCCGGCTCACCATTCGTGAGATCGCTTGCTCGGAGCAGCGGCAATAGACGGTCCGCCTCGACGAGATCGGACCGCTGTGTGATGTACACGTCATCGCAGCCGGTGGCGACGCCAATGCCTACGCGTGTTCCGGTAGCCCGGCTCTTGAGGGGAGCGAAGCGCCGTTCGAGATCGGCGAGCAACGCGAGCTGTGGCGGACTCCCGGCCGGCCAGAGTTCAGGGCCTGTGTGCCATCTGTCGACGCGGGAGGCCTGGAAGTTCCTCGAGCTTGGTGTCCTTCGTTGGCTGCTTCCATTGATCCACGAACTGATGACACCGGCATCCTCCGCTCCAAATTCCCTCGCGGCATCAACCACGTAAGCGACGTGCTGGTTGTCGTTTCGCAACACCGTGATCGCCGGATAGGCGGACACGTCATTTTCGAACGCCGCGACGTCATGCATGGTGACGATCGCATCGACTGCGAACTTGCTCGTCACGAACTCACGCAACGACGCTCCGTACTGATTGTGCATCCACCGATCAGCGCAGATGAACGCCAGCGAGCCCCCCGGTCTGAGGAGTTCGAGCCCGACCTCAAAGAAGCCGACGTAGATGTCGCTGCGTCCGCGGATCGTGGGGCATGCTCTGCGATAGGCGTCCGTCAGTTCCATCGGCACGCCCTCGAGACGGATGTACGGCGGATTACCAACAACGAAATCAGCAGAGGCTGCCTCGTGTTCGGTCAGGAGAAAATCTCCGACCTGCACCCACGAGTTCACAATCCCCGTGGCCACGTCATGCTCCACGCCGTGCTCAATCAGTTGGACGATCGAGGACTTGCGCGACAACGCAGCGTTTGCCTCGAGAAGGTCGAAAGCGCGGATCGTGTTGTGCGCATCAGCAACGTCTCGCCCGTGGATCTGGCACGATGCAATGAGACGCTCGACGATCGGCACAAGGAAGGCGCCGCTGCCGCATGAGGGTTCGACGATGGTGCAAGCGAAGAGATCCCTCTCGGGCGCGTAGCCGATGAGATCGAGAATGAAGTCCACGACCCAACGCTTGGTGAACACCTCGCCGAAGTCAGCGTCGGGCTCTGAAGCCCAGTCGCTGAGCACTGAGGTCGGCAGTATCGAAAGTTGCCGGGTGACAGGCATGACGTCGGCTCCCACAGGTTTAAGTTACACCGTTGAAACTTGGGAGGCTGTAGAGGCGACCTCCGACCTATCGATGCCATCGGCCTCGATGGGTCAACAATGACAGAGGGGTGTTACGAGCCGAGGGGCGTCTACGACCCCGCCGACGACGGCTGATGGGTGTAAGTGCACTCTCGGCGCCGACAGGCTTGGAGTCCAGCTGGTTCGTCCACGTCCACACCATGTTGCAGAATACCGCTGTGTTCTGTGCACCTGGTGTGCACCTGGCCCCCCGATCCGGCGGCTGGTGTTGGCACATCAGCGCTCTGACCAGGTGATTCTCGGGTGGAGACGAGGGGAATCGAACCCCTGACATCTACCTTGCAAAGGTAGCGCTCTGCCAACTGAGCTACGTCCCCGAAGGGAGCCATCAGGATAGCGGACCTCCCTCGGGATTCGCCGGGCCGTTTCGGCGGATGATTGCGCCGAGCCGAACCTGTGCGGCGCCGGTATCTAGTCTGACGGGATGCGGTCACCACGACTCCGGTTCGGCACGTTCCTTGCGCCACACCACCCGCTCGGCGAGAGCCCGACCCTGCAGTTCCAGAGCGATCTCGAGCTCGCAACCCATCTCGATCACCTCGGATACGACGAGTTCTGGTGCGGCGAGCATCACTCCACCGGGTGGGAGATGATCGCTTCACCGGAGATGTTCCTGGCTGCCGCAGGGCAGGTGACCCACACCATCAAGCTCGGCACCGGCGTGGTGTCGCTGCCCTACCACCACCCGTTCAACGTCGCCCAACGGATGGTGCAACTCGACCACATGACCAGAGGTCGAGCGATGTTCGGCAGCGGCCCTGGCGCGCTACCCAGCGACGCCCGAACGATGGGCATCAGCCCGATGCTGCTGCGCGATCGGCAGGACGAGGCGATGGGCGTGATCATCCGCCTGCTCAACGGCGAAGACCGGTTCAGCTACGACAGCGAATGGTTCACGCTGCACGACGCGGCCCTGCAGATCCTGCCGATCCAGGAGCGCATGCCCATGGCCACCGCGTCGAGCATCAGCCCCAGCGGCATGCAGCTGGCCGGCAAGTACGGCATCGGTGCTTTGTCGATCGGTTCCAACAGCATCGAAGGACTGCAAGCACTGCCGACGCAGTGGGGCTTCGCCGAAGAGGCTGCCGCTGTTCACGGCACAACGGTCGATCGGGCCGATTGGCGGGTGCTGATGAGTTGGCACATCGCCGAGACCAAGGAGCAGGCCGAGCGCGAAGCGGTCGCAGGGCTTGCAGCGCTGGCACAACGAATACAACGTCAAGGTGCTCGGTCGCCCTGGTGCAATCCACGTCGACGACCAGTGGGACCTGCTCGAGCAAGTCACCGAGAGCGGCTCCGACGGCGGTGGTGCGGCTGTCATCGGCACACCCGACGATCTCATCAAGGCGATCGAACAGCTGCAGCAGATAACAGGGGGCTTCGGTGTCGTCTTGGGCTTCGCCCACGATTGGGCCAACCGCGAGAACAGCCGGCGCTCATGGGACATGGTCGCCCGCTACGTGATCCCGGCGCTCAACGGTTCGCTGCGCTCGATGCAGGCGTCGGCCGACTACGTCGAAGCCAACAAGACCGAGCTGATCGGCGGGGCGTCGGCCGCTGTGCTCAACAAGATCCTGGCTCACGAGGGCGCCTCGGCGGCGATGGCCACCACCATGTCGCAGATGGCGCGAGCGCGCTGCGGCCCGCCAGGCCAAGAACGAAGGGCCCGCCAACGACCCGACCTTCCGTCCGGGCGCCGGTCTGCCTAACTCGACGTAGCGCAGTCGGGCTAGTCGTCTTTCAATGCCACCGCGTTCGGCGTGACGTTCATCTTCGGTTCGTACTCGGCCACATCGACGACACGACCTTCGCCGAGATACTTGGCGCGCAGATCGGTGCGACACGATTGGCACGGACCGTAGAACTGCTCGTCGACGGTGGTGCCGCAACGAGGACAGGCGAACGAGTCGGCGTCACTCACCGCGCCGACGGATTCTTCGAGCATCGCCCCGGCAAACGCACCGGTGTGCTCGCCGTGATCCATGAACACCTGACCGTTGACGACGGTGTAGTCGTAACCGGTTGCGCCCTGCACGTACCGCCCTGCGCCGTGGGGGAAGTCGTACACGTACGAGGGGACCGGCAGGTCGAGCGCATCGAAGTCGATCACGTTCACGTCGGCGAAGCTACCCGATGTCAGTCGACCCCGACCGGCCAATCCGAACAGATCGGCGGTGTCGCTGGTGAGCCGTCGGACGCCTTCCTCGAGGCTCCATCGTTTCCGCTCGCGGATCCAGTACGACAGCAGGAACGTCGGTTGGCTGGCGTCGAGGATCTGACCGACATGGGCGCCGGCATCGGCCAGACCGAGCGTGACGAGTGGCTCGTCGAGCATGTGCTCGACCGCCGACAACTGCTGGTTGAGGAACGGGAAGCTGCACACCAGCGTGCCGTCGCTCTCGAGCTGCAACTCGATGTAGGCGGCAGCGGCACTGATGCCGCGTTCGTGTGGCGATCGCGGCGATCGACGTCGACGGGTCGAGGTCGTAGCGCGCGCCACGGTGCGCTCGAACCGTCTCGAGCCGTTGACCACGAACAACTGGGCGAGATCGAGCCCCGGCGGCGTGGCGTCGGCTGCCTCGATCAGCCGGGCTCCGCGTCACCGGATCGCGCAGGGCGACCAGCTTCTTGCCGTTGCGCATCCCCTTGAGCTCGCGCCAGCAGTCGGCGCGATCGAACGGGCTGCGGGTGTCGAGACTGAACAGCACACCGACGCTGCGCGCCGTGGTCTGCGGCCGCACGATGGCTCCCCGCGAGTTCTCGTGCTTGGCCATTTCGATGACCTGCGCGTACAGGTCGGGTCGACTGTCGTGCTGCAACAGCCCGAAGCTGACCGGTCGTCCACTGCGCCGGCTGACCTCACCCATCCACGCCATCTCGGCGCGTGTCGCGGGAATCTCGGCATCGTCGCGTTCACCTTCGCCGATGCGGCTGGCACTCTCGAACACACCGGCGCCGTGACGTCGAGCACGTCGGCGAACGCGAACAGCTCGTCGGGCTCGGCGTACGTGCCGGGCACCGGGCGACCGTCGGGCACCTTGTGGAGGAACGTGCGGCTGGTGCTGAAACCCAAGGCTCCGGCCGCGCATCGCCTCGGCGAGCAGATCGGTCATCATCGCGAGATCGTCGGCGCGTCGGCGGTTCTCGTTCGATGCCGCGGTCGCCCATCGCGTACTGGCGAAGCGCGCAGTGCCCGACCATGCCACCGACGTTGAGCCCCTTCGGCAGCCGGGCCGACGCTGTGCGAGGTACTCGCCGTACGTCACCCAATCCCACGCCAGCCCCTCGAGGATCGCATCGCGGGGAATGTCCTCGACGCTCTCCATCATCGCCGCCAAGTTCTCGCGGTCCTCGGGTTTGCACGGTGCGAAGGTGACACCGCAGTTGCCCATCACGACGCTGGTGATGCCGTGGTAGCAGCTGCTGGACCCGATCGGATCCCACGCCAATTGCGCGTCGAGGTGGGTGTGGATGTCGACGAAGCCCGGTGTGACCACACGGTCGGTGGCGTCGATCACCCTGGTCGCCGTGCCGACGATGTTGGGGGCGACGTCGACGATCTGATCGTTGACGATCGCCACGTCGGCGACTCGCGGCGGCGCACCAGTGCCGTCGACCACGGTGCCACCGCGAATGAGCATGTCGAAGGTACCCACCAGTTGCCGACCCCCGTCGATTCACGGCTCCTGACAAGCCGAGAATCCTGACACGTAGTCGGTTATCTCGCCCTGCGAGTCGATATCGAGAGGGTTGCAATTTGGTTACACCCGGTGGCGGCGCGACCTCTCCGCGCAGCGACCCAGATGCAGCGCATCGAGCTCAGTCCCACGTGCAGCGCAGCCCCGAGTCGAGCGACGCCCTCGGCGATGTCGTCGTCGTCGTAGAACGCGTAGCTCAGGCGGAGGTGGTTGCCCAACCCGCCTGTCGGCGAGAACTGGGCGCCGTGACGCACGTCGACGCCGTGTTGCTTGCCGAGATCGCGCAGCGCGGCGCCGTCGACGTTCGGCGGCAGTCGCAGCCACACGAAGTACCCGCCGCTCGGGCACGTCGTACTCGACCCACGCCGGCATGTGCTCGACGAGTGCCGCGACCATCGTCGCCGATCGCCGCGCGAACGTGGCGCGCAGCCATTCGAGGTACTCCTGCTGCCAGCCCATGCGCATCATCGCCGTCGCCAGACGTCGACGTGACCGGGTTGAGCCCGCCACCACTGAGGATCAGACCCGGAGTCGGCGAAGGCGGCGAGCCGCTCGACCGAACCGTGGATCCATCCGAGGCGCATCCCTGGAGCGAGGATCTTGGAGAAGGTGCCGATCGACAGCACCGGTCCGTCGTCGACGTACGCCGACATCGGCGGAGGCATCGGCCCTGGCGCGAATCGCAACAGGTGATACACCTCGTCGGCGACGATCAGCACGTCGTGTTCGGCTGCCGCGGCCACCAGTTCGCGGCGGCGCTGCGCCGACATCGTCACACTGGTCGGGTTCTGGAACGCCGGAATCGTGTAGACGAAGGCCACCCGCTGACCTGCGGACGTGCACCGAGCCACCTCGTCGACGAGCGCGTCGACGACGAGACCGTCGGCGTCGATCGGCACACCGCGAATCTCCAGGCCGTGATCGCGGAACATCTGGAAGGCGAGGAAGTAGGTGGGCTCCTCGACGATCACGACGTCGCCGGGTTCGGTCAACACCGTGCACAACATCTCCAACGCCTGCGAGTTGCCGTTGGTCGAGAACAACTGCTCGAGGTGCGACCGGCAGTGCATAGGCCTCGGTCAGGAACTCGCCGAGCGCGACACGGTGATATCCGTCGCCCCACTCAGCGCCGTACTGCAAGAACTCGGGTGAGTCGTTGAACTGCATCTCCGCCGCGCGACGCACGTAGTCGACCGGCAGGATCGCGTTGTTCGGCTGCCCGACACCGAGGTCGATCACGCCCTCGGCGACCGACCACCTGCTGAAACTGAATCGTCGACACGGGTCTAACGTACGTCCATGAGCACCGCCGCAGGAACCACGGGCGAGATCGTCACCGGAAGCTGCCATCACGACTGTCCCGACACCTGCGGCTGGCACGTCACCGTCGACCGATCGGGCCCACGCCGGTCGCCCTGCAGATGCGCGGCAACCCCGACCACCCGTACAGCAAGGGCGAACTGTGCCCGAAGGTCAACAAGTTCCTCGACCGGGTGTACAGCGACGAGCGTGTGCTGCACCCGCTACGCCGCGTCGGACCGAAAGGCGAGGGCCGGTTCGAGCAGATCACGTGGGACGAGGCGCTCGCCGAGATCGCCTCACGATTCCACGAGATCATCGATCGCGACGGCGCCGAGGCGATCATGCCGTACAGCGATGCCGGCAACCAGAGCCTGCTGGCGATGGGCTTCCCCGAGCGATTCTGGAACCGGCTCGGCGCGACCCGCGTGCAGCGGTCGATCTGCGGCCCCACCGTCGGCGCCGGGCGTGAAGATGACCAACGGCACCACCAAGTGCCTCGACCCGATGGAGATCCGCCACTCGAAGCTGATCATCTTGTGGGGCACCAACACCAAGCTCACCAATCGTCACCTCTGGCCGACCATCGAAGAGGCCCGCGCCGATGGCGCCCAGGTCGTCGTGATCGATCCGATCCGCACGACGACCGCCGACGCCGCCGACTGGTTCATCCAACCGCTGCCCGGCACCGACATCGCCTTGATGCTGGCGGTGATGCACGTGTTGATTCGCGACGGCCTCACCGATCGAGCAGTGGATCGCCGATCACACGCTCGGCTTCGACGAGCTGGCCGCTGCACGTCGCCGACTGGACACCCGAACGAGCAGCAGCCGCTGTGCGGCGTGCCGGCCGCCGACATCGAGCGCTTGGCCGACGATGTACGGCACCATCCGGCCGGCGGTCATCCGCACGCTGGTCGGCGCCGAGCACCACGAGAACGGGGCGATGTTCTTCCGCACGCTGGCCTGCCTTCCGGCGCTCGTCGGCGCATGGCGCGACCGTGGCGGCGGCCTCGCCCGCTCGATCGGCGTGTGGACCGGTTCGGTCGTCGACGACAACGCGTTGCAGCGTCCCGATCTGCTCGGCGGTCGCCGGCCACGATGGGTCAACATGAGCCGTCTCGGCGAGATCCTGACCGAGACCACCAGCTCCACCGATCAAGGCGCTCGATGGTCTGGAGCTGCAACCCGCTGGTGATCACACCGAACAGCGAGAAGATCCGTGCCGGAGTGCTGCGCGACGACCTGTTCACCGTCGTGCACGAGCAGTTCATCACCGACACGGCGCGCTACGCCGACATCGTGTTGCCGGCGACCACGCAGATCGAGTCCGTCGACGTCGTGCCGCCGTGGGGGCACCTGTGGTTGAGCTGGAACGAGCCGCCATCGAGCCGTGCGGCGAGTCGGTCAGCAACAGCGAGCTGTTCCGTCGGCTCGCCAGGGCGATGGGCTACACCGAGCCGGCGTTGTTCGACGACGACATGACCGCCATCCGCGACTCGCTGCCCGGTATCGATGTCGACGAACTGCGCCGCGTCGGCATTCCTACGTGTGCCCTATCCCGACGACGGTCGGCCGTTCGGCGATGGTGTGTTCCCCACCGCCAGCGGCCGGGTCGAGTTCGTCAGCGAGGCGCTGGTCGTCCATGGGTCAACCGGCGCTGCCGACGTTCGTCCCGCCCGCCGAGGGGCCCGGCTCGGTGCTGGCCCAGCGCTACCCGCTGCAGCTGATGACCCCGAAGCAGCACAACCGGTTCCTCAACAGCAGCTACTCGCACCTGCCCGGCCACGGCGGCCGCGAGGCCGGGCCGTTCGTCGAGCTGTGCGCCGACGATGCCGCGGCCGTGGCATCACCGACGGGCAGTGCGTGCGGGTGTTCAACGACCGGGCATCGGTCGAGGTGCCGGCGCGGATCACCGATCGGGTGCGGCCGGGCGTGGTGTCGATCCCGTGGGGCTGGTGGAGCCGTCATCATCCCGACGGCATGGTCGCCAACTCGCTGACCAACGACACCCTCACCGAATGGGGTGGCGGCGTGGCGTTCTACGACACTCTGGTCGAAGTCAGCGCCGTCTGATCGGCTCGCCCGTCGGGACCGATATCGGCTATGCATCCCGCCTGAGCAGGGACGCGGGGGTAGCCTTGCGGCATGGCAGGCGAGCTGATCTACGCATTTCGAGTCATGCGCCTGCCGCTGCTCGACGCCGGTGGTGCGCCCATCGGCCGCCTCGACGACATCGTCGTCATTCCGGGCCGCCCCGGTGTCGCTCCACGGGTGCTCGGCTTCGTCGCCACCAGCCAGCGTCGGCGGATCTTCGTCAACGCCAACCGCCTCGCCGGGATCGACAGCGACGGCGCCCGCCTGCGCAGCTGGGACGTCGACCTCAACCCGTTCAAGCCCAAGGCCGGCGAGGTGCTGATCGGTCGCGACATCATCGATCGCAAGATCGGCGACGAGACCGTCAGCGATGTCGCCATGCGCGCCGCGCGGCGACGGCCGCCAGACCTGGTGGCAGCTCGCCAAGGTGCGCCTCGCCGCGGCGCAGCGCGTTGCGCCGCCGACCGAGCTATCGCCTGGTCGATGTCGCCGAGGTGCCCGAGCTCTTCCACACCGACGGGTCCGAAGTCGCCGCCGAGGTCGCCCGGCTGCGCGACATGCACCCCAGCGACGTCGCCGGCGTCGTGCGGTCGATGCCGCTCGCGCAGCGCAAGCAGTTGGCCGAGGCGATGGACGACGAGCGACTCGCCGACCTGCTCGAGGAGCTGCCCGAGGCCGAGCAGTTGCGGATCATCGAAGGGCTCGACCTCGAGCGCCTCGTCAACGTGCTCGAGGAGATGGAGTACGACGACCTGGCCGACCTGCTGGCCGAGATGCCCGGCGAGCAGCGCACTCGCATCCTCGAGGCGATGGACGCCGAGGACGCCGACCAGGTGCGCCGCTTGCTGAGCTACGACGAAGGCACCGCCGGTGCGTTGATGACGCCCGACATCATCATCCTCGGCCCGACCGCCACCGTCGCCGAGGCCCTCGCCGAGATGCGCAACCCCGACTGGCTGGTGTCGATCGCCGCCCAGGTGTTCGTCGTGCAGCCGCCGTACAAGACGCCGACCGGTACCTACCTCGGCGTCGTGCACTTCCAGCGGCTGCTGCGCGAGCCGCCCAGCATGGAGCTCGGCCGGTGCATCGAGCAGGAGCCGACGATCACACCCGATCTTCCCGAGCGCGAGGTCGCCGAGCGGCTGGCGAGCTACAACATGCTCGCTCTCGGTGTCTGCGACGAGGCCGGTCGGTTGCTCGGCGCGATCACCGTCGACGACGTGCTGGACCGCACGTTGCCGACCGGTTGGCGCCAGCGCAGGCGGGTGAGCACAGGGGCGGTACCGCGATGAAGCGCCGCGAAGACCTCACCACGCCACGCCAGCGCCGTCGCCTCGGCGTGCACTACGACCCCGACGCGTTCGGCCAGTTCAGCGAGAGCATCGCCCGCTTCATCGGGCACGGCACGGTTCCTCGTCTTCCAGAGCGTGTTCTGCGTCGTCTGGGTCTGTGGATCATGCTTCGGACCACGTCGACGCGCGCTTCGACGAGTGGCAGTTCAGTTGGCCTCACGCTGCTGCTGTCGCTGCAGGCCGCCTATGCCGCCCCGCTGATCCTGCTCGCCCAGAATCGCCAGGAGAGCGCGACCGTGTGCAGACCGAGATCGACCGCCGCGTCGCCGAACGCACCCAGGCCGACACCGAGTTCCTCGCCCGCGAGTTCGCCGGCGTGCGCCTCGGGCCTGCCGATGTCGCCAGCTCCAGCGAGCTCGAAGATCACCTCGAGCGCATCAGTCGCGCCGTCGAACGGCTGGCTGATCGGCTCGACGCGCTCGAAGCCCGCGCCGACAAGGCCGTCGACGACGACTGACTAGTCAGATCAGCGCGGTCGACGACTTGCGCGGCGACGTGGCTCGACCAGCTCGACGGTGGCCGCAGCGAACTCGTTGGGGTGCACCCAGGCGCTGAGGTGGTCGCCGGCCAACTCGCGAACCTCGGCACGCAGCGTCGCGGCGAGTGCCCGTTGCTTGCGCGGTTTCACGAGATGGTCGCGAGTCGTGATCAGCGACGCTGCGGGCTTGCCGAGCTCGGCGGCCCACGGCCTGGCGTCGTAGCGACTCAACGCCTGCCCGGCCTGCACGACACTCTGCGGATCGTTGCGGCGCATCTCGCCACTGAGCCACGGCACGTAGCTCTGCAGCGGATGGTCCTCGCCCGAGCAGACGGCGGATGCCGTTGCTCAGCCAGCGTTGGTAGGCGAACGATCGCAACAGCGGTCCGATGATGCGCAGCCGTCTTCCAGCGCACGCGGTCGAGGCGCGACGCGCACCATTCCAGCGCCGTTGCCTCCATCACGATGCCGCGAACGAGATGCGGGTGACGCCGCGTCAGCAGCATGCCGACCGGGCCACCCATCGAGTACCCGACGGCGATCACCGGACCGACGCCGAGCGACTCGAGCAGCGCCGCCGCGTCGTCGGCAACGTCTTCCAATTCGAAGCGGCTGGTCGCAGACGCAAGCCACGGCCATGACCGCGATAGTCGAACGTGATGAACGAGCACTGCGCGGCCAACGCCTCGTATGCCGTGAAGAACTGCAGATCGCCGCTTCGCAGTCCAACCGTGCAGCAACAGCACGATCGGTGCGTCGGGATCGGCGTGGCGGTGGAATCGGTAGAACAACTCGCCGCGGCCGGGCACGACGAGGGTGTGGCCCTCGGGGAGCCACGGGATCACAGAGTCGGTGGGGGTGTCGCTCACGGTCCCAAACGGTATCGGGGCAAGACGGCGCAGCGGACCTACCAGGCGGTCGATCGGGCAACACCGGTGAACTCCTGCAAGTTGAACACCCAAGCTCCACCGCTCGCCGCAACAGCGACGGCGCGTCGATGCGTCGCTCCGCCGACAAGGTGCACGCCGGGCTCGAGCGAACCGGCGAGGCAGGCCTCGATGCATGCTGACGCGACGGCCGCCGCGAGGTCTCCCGTCGGGCCCGACGCGCCGGCGATCAGCGTGACCCGGGCGCCGTCGGACGCCGCGCCACGCACCTCGACGCGCACGGCGCCGACGTCGCCGGCCGCGTGCGGCGGGGTCAGCATCGGCAACCGAGCCGTGAGTCGGTCACGGCGGGTGCCCGAAACCCGAGCGCTGATGCGCGACGCGGTCGGGAACATCCGGTGCAGCAGGAACGGGTCCGGCAGCGCGGCGCGATAGCAATCGCGTGCACCGATCGGCTCGGGGAACCAGTTCAAGCTCGCGGCCACTGCCGCCGGGTCGTTCGATCCATGCGCCGTCGTGCCAACCGATCGCCGTGTCGCCGAGCGCATCGTGGTGTTGCACGCGCACGCCGGCCCGGCAGTGCCGTGCGTAGCGACGTGAATCTCCTCGGCGACATGCAGCTGTCGCCACAGGTGATCGACGAGCAGGCCGGACAACCCCGGGCTCATCGCCGCACCGACGATCAGTACGGCGCGCCTGGCGACGAGCGTGGTCGTCGAGCTCGACGAGGGTCCGAACGTCGTCGATGTCGGCCGACATCGACACCACCGAGACACCGCCCGCGAGGTACTCGGCGGCCAGCTGCGAGTGCGGATGCGGGTGGCACAGCACGACGACATCGGTGACCGCCAGATCCGCGGTGTGGGCGACCGTGACGGCGCCTCGTGGCGTGCCGACACCGCCGGGTCGTAGACCGGCACCCGCGTTCCCTCGCCGAGCAAGATGCGCCCCGATGCGTCGCCCGGTGACGCCGTAACCGACGACACCGACGATCGGCGGCACTCGGATGGGGTCATGTCGGGGGCAGTTTGAGCTCGCGCCAACCGCCCTCTTGCGGCGGAACGCCACCCTTGCCGCGGACTCGCAGCACACCGGCAATCGCACCGGCCAGAGAGAGTGCCACAAAGGCTCGACGCAGTGCTTTCACCGTGGGGCTAGCTGGAATCGAACCAGCGACCTTCACATTATCAGTGTGACGCTCTAACCAACTGAGCTATAGCCCCGTCAACGACGGAGTCGTCAGGCTATCGGGCGGCTTCCACCGGACTCAACCGGCAATCGCCTCATCCGGCGGCGCGGCCAGCGACTCGTCGAATTCGGTGACAATCGTCGGTGGACTGTGGTTCGACCGTGACCGCTGGCTGCGGTTCGTAGACCTGCTCGGTGCCGCGTTCGGCACGAGTGCGCACTTCTTCCTCCAGCACGCTGAACCGCACTCCACCGACGAGATCGGTGATGAGGTTGAACAGCGTTGCCAGCAGCACGGCCAGGCCGGTGAGCCCGACGGCGACGAAGAGGCCGGCGATCCAGGCATTGTGGAAGATCTGCCCGCCGTTGAAGTCGAACGACTCCCAACCGAAGCCCTCGAAGAACTTCTCGACGTTGTCGATGGTGCCGGTTGCGTAGGCCACCTGCCACAGCAACACACCGGCGACCATGGCGACCGCGTAGAAGAACACGTTGAAGACCAACGCGACCTTGAACACGCTCCACGTGTCGACGTGACGCACGACGCGTGTGACACGGCGCACGCGTGGCTTGGGTGCCCGGCGAAAGTGGACTGGCCGGCGAAGCGGCCGGGTCTCGAGCATAGGGCCGATCTTGGTGACGTCGTCGATCGTCGCCGCCTCGTCGTACAGGATCGGTGGGGTCGGCGCAGGAAGCGGCATGGGCAGGGTGCGCAAATCGGTCGGGACCAGCTCGGTCGGGACCAGTTCGGTCGGGACCAGCGCCTCGGGTGGTTCGGTCGACGTCGACACTTCGACGGTCGGAGCCAAGGCGACCGCTTCGGCGGCGATGACCACGTCGTCGACGAGCACGTCGTCGACGAGCACGTCGTCAACGGTGTCGACCGGTGCGGGAACCAACGGGTCGGCGAGCGCCAACGAGAACGGGAGATCGACGGAGAATTCGATCGGTGCATCGACGCTGCCGACCTCACGATGCTTGGCAGCTCGTGGGATCAGCGCACCCGGCCGGCGCCACAGCGTCTTGCCGGCCCGAGGCGTACCCGGCGGTGAACTCGGATCCTCGGTGCGCGGATCGACCGGGCCGGGCCGAGCCGAACCGTTGCCGTTCGTCTTGGCCGCGGCACTCTTGGCGTCGCCGGCGCTTGCCCACGCCGCCACCACCGGCGCGCGATCCGGCACGGTTGGAGGTCTGGGGCGCACCACTATCCACCCGAGCAAGTGTAGGCGCTGCTGGCTGCCAAGGGCAGCGCACCCCGCACGCGCCCTGCGCCGGTCGGTCGGTCACGGGCCGTCGGTCGCCCGGGCCGTGGCCCGCTCGCCGTCGACGTCGACGACGACGGTGACCACATCGCCGTCCTGATCGAAACTGACCAGCTGCCCGCCGTTGTCACCCGCCAGACGAGCCGCGGCCGCACGACCACCGAGTACTGCCGCCAGCGCCGCGGCAGTCGGCCGCCGTCTGAGCCCGGCCTCGATCGACGATGCGCTGACCAAACGTGCCGACAGCCACACCGCCAATGCGGTCATCACCACGACCGCGAGCAGCAGAACAACAGCCTGCCCACGATCGTTTCTGTTCGAATGCATCGACACATCCCCGTCTGCCCGAGTGATGGGCGGTGACGCCGATTCGCAGCCTGCGTGGCTCGATGGACGGTTCTATCGCCCAGACGGGCGTGGACGGGTCGTTACTCCGTCGTTGGCGATGATCAGGGCGACCGACGCAACCGATTGGCCGTCGTCGACGTTCATCACCCGAACACCGGTGGCATCGCGACCCTGCGACGAGATGTCGCGCACACCCATCCGGATCGTGACGCCGTTGCTGGCCACGGCGACGATCTCGTCGTCGAGACCGACCATGAACGCCGCAACGACTTGGCCCTTCTTGCCGGTCAAGCGCATGCCGATGACACCCTGGCCACCGCGACCCTGCACGTTGAACTTGTCGAGTTGGGTGCGCTTGCCGTAGCCGGTGGACGTGATGATCAAGATCGCCGTGTCGTCGCGGGCGACGTCGACCGACACCACCTCGTCGCCGGTCTTCATCTTCATGCCGCGCACGCCCGACGCAGCACGACCCATCGGGCGCACCTCGTCTTCGCTGAAGCGGATGGTCGCGCCCTTGCGGCTGACCATGAAGATGTCGTCGTTGCCGGTGGTCTCGATGACCTTGACCAGTTCGTCGCCGTCGCGCAGGTTGAGCGCGATGAGCCCGTCGCGGCGACCGTTGTCGTACTCGTGGAACGAGGTCTTCTTGACGACGCCGAGTCGTGTGGCGAAGAACAGGTTGCGCTCGCCGGCGAAGTCGCGGGTGTCGATGATCGCCTGGATGGTCTCGCCGGCCTGCAGCGGCAGCAGGTTGACGATGGGCATGCCCTTGGCCGTGCGCTCGCGCTCGGGGATGTCCATCGCCCGCAAGCGATAGACCCGGCCGCGGTTGCTGAAGAACAGCAGGAACGCGTGCGCCGTGGTGAAGATGACGTGATGCACGATGTCGTCGGTCTTCAACTTGGCGCCGCTGACGCCACGGCCACCGCGGCCCTGCGTCTTGAAGCTGTCGGCGGTGACGGCCTTGACGTACTGGGCCTCGGTCATGACGATGACGAGCTCTTTGTCCTCGACGAGATCGAGGTCGGTCATCTCGCCGTCGTCGAGACCGATCTGACAGATCCGCGGCGTGGCGAACTCTTCCTTGATCGCCGTCATCTCGGAGCGGATGACCTCGTTGCGAACGGCGGGGTCGGCGAGGATCGACTTCGAGCTCGACGATGCGTGCACGCACGTCGATGATCTCTTGCTCGAGGTCGATGCGGCTGAGCCTGGTGAGTTGGCCGAGACGCATCTCGAGGATGTCCTGGGCCTGCAGCTCGCTGAACTCGAACGGTGCCGCCATCAGCCCGACCTTGGCCGCCGCCGGATTCTCGCTGCCGCGGATGAGGGCGATGATCTGATCGATGACATTGAGTGCCTTGAGGCGACCGTCGAGGATGTGCTCGCGCTCGCGGGCCTTGTCGAGACGGTACTCCGAGCGGCGGGTGATGACATCGACCTGGTGGCGCAGGTAACCCTGCAACGCTGTGACGAGGTTGAGTGTGCGTGGCACGCCGTCGACGAGGGCGACCATGTTGACGCCGAAGCTGGTCTGCAGCTGCGTGAGCTTGAACAGGTTGTTGAGCACCACGTTGGCGTTGGCGTCGCGCTTGAGCGTGACGACCAGGCTGGTCTTGCCGCCGGCCGAGCCGTCGTTGACGTCGGCGATGCCCGTCGAGATCGCCACCGTCGACCAGCTCTTGGATGCGCCCGGCGATCGCCGAGCAACTGGTCTGGTACGGCAACTCGGTGACCACGATCTGCATCTGGCCGCGCTTGCCTTCTTCGATGGCTGCCTTGGCGCGCATCTTGATGCTGCCACGACCGGTGCGGTAGGCGTCGATGATGCCGGCTCGCCCGAGGATGCTGCCGCCCGTGGGGAAGTCGGGGCCCTTGACGAACTGCATGAGCGTCGTCGGCGGTCGCCTCGGGGTGGGCAAGCAGGTGCAACGCGGCATCGATCACTTCGCCGAGGTTGTGCGGCGGGATGTTGGTGGCCATGCCGACGGCAATGCCCTGGCTGCCGTTGACCAACAGGTTGGGGAACCGTGACGGGAGCACGGTCGGCTCTTCGCGGCTGCCGTCGTAGGTGGGCTGCATGTCGACGGTCTCTTCGTCGATGTCGGACAGCAGTTGCATCGCCAGCGGATGCAAACGGCATTCGGTGTATCTCGCTGCGGCCGGTCCAAAATCTGGGCTTCCATAATTTCCGTGGAAGTCGATCAACGGGTGGCGAAGCGAGAACGGCTGGGCCATGCGAACCAGCGAGTCGTAGATCGCGCTGTCGCCGTGCGGGTGATACCTGGCCATGGTGTCGCCGGTGACGCGAGCCGACTTGACGAACGGGCGGTCGGGCCGGAAGCCCTGTTCCTCCATGTCCCAGATGATTCGGCGGTGCACGGGCTTGAGCCCGTCGCGCACGTCGGGCAGGGCTCGCGACATGATGACCGACATCGCGTAGTCGAGGAAGCTGCGCTCCATCTCGTCTTGCAACGCGACCGGCTGCACGGACAGCGACGGGTCGTCGGCGGCGTCACCGGCGTCGTCTCCGTTTGTGGGGGGAATCGGGGTGTCACTCATCAGAAATCGAGGTTCCTCACGTCGCGGGCATTGGTGACGATGAAGTTCTTGCGCGATTCGACGTCGTCACCCATCAACACGCTCATCATCTCGTCGGCCAGTGCCGCTTCTTCGACCTCGACCTGCAACAGCGTGCGGGTCGCGGCATCCATCGTGGTCGGCTTGAGCTCTTCCCAGTCCATCTCGCCCAGGCCCTTCAACCGTTGGAACTCTTTCTTGTGGTTGGGGTGCGCCTCGACCCACGCCGTCTTGGCCTGGTCGTCTTTCAGGTAGATCTTCTCTTTGCCGACGACCGTCGAGAACAGCGGCGGCTGGGCGATGTACACGTAGCCGGCCTCGACCAGCGGTCGCATCTGTCGATAGAAGAACGTGAGCAGCAACGTGCGGATGTGGCTGCCGTCGACATCGGCGTCGGCCAACAGGATCACCTTGTGGTAGCGGGCCTTGCCGGCATCGAACTCTTCGCCGACGCCACCACCGATCGCAGTGATCAGGCTCTGCACTTCGTTGTTCTTCAACATCTTGTCGAGGCGGGCTCGCTCGACGTTGAGGATCTTGCCGCGGATCGGCAGCAGCGCCTGCGTGCGCGGGTCGCGGGCGTTGAGCGCCGAGCCGCCTGCAGAGTCGCCCTCGACGATGAACAGTTCGCTCTCGTCGGGGTTGCCGCTGCTGCAGTCCTTCAACTTGTCGGGCATGCCGGCACCGGTGAGCGCCGTCTTGCGGCGGATCGCGTTGCGGGCGTTCTTGGCCGCCAGGCGAGCCTGTGCGGCAGCCTGGGCCTTCTTGACCAACCGGTTGGCCTCGACGGGGTTCTCTTCGAGCCATTCGGCCAGGCGCTCGTTGGTCGCCTTCTGCACGAACGAACGCATGGGCACGTTGCCCAACTTGGCCTTGGTCTGCCCCTCGAACTGCGGGTCGCGCAGCTTCACCGAGACGATCGCCGTGATGCCTTCGCGAATGTCTTCGCCGAGCAGGTTCTCGTCTTTTTCCTTCAGCAGGTTCTTGGCGCGGGCGTACTTGTTGACCACGCTGGTCAGCGCAGTCTTGAAGCCCTCGACGTGCATGCCACCCTCGATGGTGGAGATGCCGTTGGCGTACCCGTGGATGCCCTCGTAGTACCCCGTGTTCCACTGGATGGCGATGTCGAGTGTCTGACCGTCGGTCTCGTCTTCGTCCTCGAAGTGGGCGACCTTGGAGAACAGCGCCTCTTTCGAAGCGTTGAGGTGCTTGACGAAGTCGACGATGCCGCCCTTGTACTGAAAGGTCTGCTCGAACTCGCGATCCGGTCGCTCGTCGCGAAAGACGATCTCGAGCCCCTTGTTGAGGAAGGCCATCGTCTGCAGGCGTTCGAGCACCGTTCGGCTCACGAACTCGGTGCCCTCGGCAAGGAACACTGTGGGATCCGGCCAGAACGAGACGGACGTACCCGTCTTTCGTGTCAGCGGGCCACGTGCAGGGGTGTCGCCGACCACGGCAAGCTTGCCTTGCGGCTTGCCGCCCTTCGCGTATTCCTGGTGGTAGCGCTTGCCGCCCTTGTCGACCTCGATGATCAGCCGCTCGCTGAGCGCGTTGACCACGCTGACGCCGACACCGTGGAGACCACCGGAGACCTTGTAGCCGGCACCGCCGAACTTGCCGCCGGCGTGCAGGACCGTGAGCACGACCTCGACAGCGCTCTTGCCCTTGTGTGGACCGGACGGGTACGGATCGACCGGAACGCCGCGGCCGTTGTCATCGACTCGACAGCCGCCGTCGCGCATGAGGGTGACGCCGATGCGCGTGCAGAAGCCGGCCATCGCCTCGTCGACAGAGTTGTCGACGACCTCCCAAATGAGGTGGTGGAGACCAGCCAAACCGGTCGACCCGATGTACATTCCCGGCCGTTTTCTGACCGGGTCGAGGCCTTCTAAAACCTGGATGTCCTTGGCGCCGTAATCGGCAGTTGGCTTGTTGGTGTCGAACGACACGCGCACCTCAATCTATCGGCAAGAAAAGCTTGCTTGACCTGCGGTTCTGTCGGCGACCAACGGGCTGGCTTCCTGCGCCTCAGCTGCTGTCGCGATCACCATCCATCCTACCGGAAGGGTGTGACACAAAGGCGGCAATCGGCCCAGCTGGCGACGCCAAACTCGAGCCAATCAGAAGCGGCGGACCCTGGCCTCGATGGTTTCGATGGTTGCTCCCGCCACTTCGAGCAGCCGGCGCTTCATCGACTCCTCCAAGAACCGCAACTGGGTCGCCCACGCCGGGTCGTCGACCTCGACGATCAGGTTCGTTCCGTCGAGCTTCACCGGCTTGACGTGCGCGGCAACCGCGTCACCGACGGCCTCGGCCCAACGACCGAACACGCCCCCCATCTGCTGGCTCGACGACACCGCATCGGACGGGTCGTTACGCAGTGACCGCACGACGCTGTTGAGGCTGTCTCCAATCGGCACCGGATCGCGACTCACGACACAACCATGCCACCTTCGATGCGCACAACCGCGTCAGGATGGGCAGCTTCTGGCAGCACACCGGCAGTCGTCAGCACGACCTGTCCCGGCGGGAGGTGGCGCAGCAGGGCCTGACAGCGTTGCGGGTCGAGCTCGCTGAGCACATCGTCGAGCACCAACACCGGTGCGCTACCGGCCTTGTCGGTCACCAGCCGATGCGCTCCCAGTCGCAATGCCAACGCCAGCGTGCGCTGCTCGCCCTGCGATGCGTGCGTGCGCGCCGGCAGGCCATCGATGAACAACTCGACATCGTCACGATGCGGGCCGACCGTCGATACCCCGCGGCGCACGTCGTCGCCCCGCGCTTCGACGAGTGCCACCCCGAGACCTCGCTGACGCCACGGCGGCTCGTAACGGAGCTCGATGCTGGTGGGCCGATCGGCCAACTGCTCGTAGGCCTCGGTCACCAACGGTGTCAGGCGTGCCACCAGCACGGCCCTGGCATGACCGAACTGGTCACCGACGTCGGCCATCTTCGAATCCCACACATCGAGCGTCACGGCCGCGTCGTCATCCATCCGCCCACCGAGCTGCTTCAACAACATGTTTCGCTGCTTGACGATGCGATCCAACTCGAGGCGCAACGCGTCGTACTTCAGGGCCAGGGCGACCAGCACGTCGTCGAGGAAGCGGCGACGTTCGCCTGGACCCTCCTTGACCACGGTGAGGTCGTCGGGTGAGAACACCGTCACGCGCATGACCCCGAGCAGATCGCGAGACCGACCGAGCTTCTGCCGGTTGACCAGCACTCGGTTGCGGCCACTGCTGGTCAGCTCGAACTCGACCAGCACCTCGCGCCCGTCGTCGTGCACCACCGTGGCGCGCACGACTGCAGAGTCGGCCCCGACGCGGATCAAGGCATCGAGCGGAGCGCCCCGAAAGCTGTCGAGCGTGGCCAGATAGGCCATGGCCTCGGCCAGATTGGTCTTGCCTTGGCCGTTGCGCCCGATGATTGCCGTGGTACCGGGGTCGAAGTCGAACGTCACCGCCAGATAGTTGCGGAAGTCGACGAGCTCGAGCCGAGAAATGATCACAGGCGGACGCCGGACCCGACCATGTGTTACGGCACGCGAACGGGCATCAACAGGTACAGGTAGTCGTCGTCACCGACACCGCGGACGACCGCCGGCTTCAACGAGTCGAGCGTCGACAGCGTGATCGAATCGGTCGAGCACGCTTCGACGCCGGCAGCGAAGTACTCGGGGTTGAACGCAACCGTCAGGTCGGCCCCTTCGTACGTGGCATCGAGCTCTTCCGAGGCGTTACCGACGTCTTGGGTGATGGCAGTGAGACGCAGGGTGTCGCCTCCCATCTGCAGACGCACCGGTGTGGCATCCTTGGCCAGGATCTTGACGCGACGAATTGCCTCGAGCAGCGGCTCGCGCTCGACCGTCAGCGTGTTGGGATGGCTCGACGGGATCAACTGGCGATAGTTCGGGAACTCGCCCTCGATCAACCGCGTCGACAGACGCGTACCGCCGACCTCGAAGGTTGCGTCGCGATCGCCGAGACGCATCGTCAGCTCCTCGCCGCCACCGACGAGTCGCTGCAGTTCGCTGAGCGCCCGGCCGGGAACAAGCACCTTCTGATCTGCTCCCAGCACCTGGTGGTCGGCGAGATCGCGGACCGCCAGCCGATACGAATCGGTGGCCACCATGCGCAGCCCTCCGTTCTCGGCGGTCAACAACACGCCCGTCAGGATGGGCCTGGCTTCATCGGTGCTGGCGGCACGGACGACTTGCCGCAGCGCTTCACCGACGGCTGCAGCGGGCAACGTGACCGACGAGGTGGTCGGTGTGGCCAACTTCGGATAGTCGTCGAACGACAGTGGTCGCACGCTGAACTGCGAGCGCCCGCCGGTGATGCTGACTTCGTCGCCCTCGACCGCGACCTCGACCTTGCCGGCGCCCATCGATCGCACGATGTCGGCTGCGAGTCGAGCCGGCAGCACGACACCTCCGTCGCCGTCGCCACCGACGGAAAGGGTGAGTTGGATCGTCAGATCGAGGTCGGTGCCGGTGACGCTCAGCTGATCGCCGAGCAGTTCGAGGCGCAACCCCGACAACACCGGGAGAGCACCGGTTCGTCCGGTCGCCGCGCGTCCTGCAGTGGAGAGCGCTTCGGCGAGGGACTCGCGTTCGCAACGGAACTTCACAGGGAGGCCTTTCTCACAATGAGGTGATGTATGAAAGTAATAGAGGTAATAAGGGCTGTGGACTGTGCATAAGTCGTTGATCGGCCAGCGTAGGGGCAAGAAGTGCTTCCCCATGCGTATCCCCCGCCGTACACAGGTCGGAAATGACACCAATGTGCTTCGGTGGACAGTGTGGTCGTTGTCCCCGCTTTGTCGCCCGTCGTCCACATGACGTGCACAGTCACGCTTTCTTCAGGCGCTGGACGAGATCGGTGACCTGGTCGTAGACCTGCTTGCGTTCTTTCATCAGCCGCTGGATCTTGTCGACGGCATGGATGACGGTGGTGTGGTCGCGGCCGCCGAACAGTCGGGCGATGGCCGGGTAGCTGAGATCGGTCAGTTCACGAAAGACGTACATGGCCATCTGGCGGGCCGTGACGAGAGGTCGTTGACGACTCTTGCCGCGTAGCGCCTCGACGCTGTGACCGAGGATGACCGCCATCTCGCTGAGCAGTTCGTCGTCGGTGCGCGGCTTGACGTAGGTGTCGCTCATCAGATCGGTGAGCAGCTGCTCGGCGAGGTGGGTGCTGATGGGAACGTGGTTGAGGCTGGCGTAGGCGGTGACACGGATGAGTGCGCCTTCGAGCTCGCGGATGTTGGTCGTGATGCGAGAGGCGATGAGCTCGAACGTCTCGGAGGGAACGGGACTGTGATCGCGCTCGGCCTTGTTGCGCAAGATCGCCAGGCGGGTCTCGAGATCCGGCGGCTGGATGTCGGTGATCAGACCCCACTTGAATCGGCCGCGCAGACGTTCTTCGAGGGTGGGGATGGCGTCGGGCATTCGGTCGCTGGAGATCACGATCTGCTTGTTGGCACCGTGCAGCGAGTTGAACGTGTGGAAGAACTCTTCCTGCAGACCCTCCTTGCCCTCCATGAACTGGATGTCGTCGATCAGTAGCACGTCGATGTCGCGGTAGCGCCGTTTGAAGTTGGCGATGGTGTTGGTGCGGATGCCGTCGACGTACTCGTTGAGGAACGTCTCGGTGCTGACGTAGCGAACGATGTCGTGTTGGTAATGACTGTGCACGTAGTGCCCGATGGCGTGCAGGAGGTGGGTCTTGCCGAGGCCGGCCGAGCCGTAGATGAACAGCGGGTTGTACGAACGCCCCGGCGTCTCGGCGACGCGGAGGGCAGCGGCGAGCGCGAACTGGTTGGATGCACCTTTGACGAACGCCTCGAACGTGTAGCGTGGGTTCATCCCCCCGCTGGAGATCGGGATCGCCGAGCCACTGCGGCCGGTGGTGTTGGCTTGTTCGGCTGCTGGATCCGGGATCTGTTCGACGAATTCCTGCTCGGCGGCGTCGGCGACCTGCACTTCGACGACGAATTGGCGGTTGGCGGCACCGATTTCTTCGAGCGCATCGCGAACGAGTGGGAGGTAACGCGACAGGATTCGATCGCGTGTGTGCCCGTTGGGCGCGCCGACGCGCAGCATCGACGGATCGCTGTCGAGTGCGGTCACGTCTTGGAAGGTCGAGAACCACACCGCCTCGGAGACCTGCGCCCGCAGCAGTTGGGCTACCGCTGTCCACAACTGATCATGGTCGCTCACCTGCACCTCCATTCAAGGCATCGAATGTTGTCCACATAATTGTCCACATCATGTGGACAATCCAAATTTGCGGGAGAAAGGCACGCTAGCAGGCTCAGCGAGGGCGCCCCGACGGCACCACCTCGACTCGAGCCCGAGCCCGACGCCGGCGGCTCGTAGGCGTCTCGGTTGCTATGCACCTGTGCACAGCCCTAGCCTTGTCGGTTGGCCGGGTTAGCCGAGAAGTTGCGGCGTTCCTTTCCAGATTCTCACTTGCCATCGAAAGTGCTGCTCACCATGTGTGCGTGGCCGAGGAGGGTTGCGTGAAGCGCACCTACCAACCGAACAATCGTCGCCGCGCCAAGAAGCACGGCTTCCGCCACCGGATGAGCACCCGCGCCGGGCGAGCCGTGCTGAAGTCACGTCGCGCCAAGGGCCGGCACAGCCTGTCGGCTTGATCTGGCGCATCCGGGAACGCAGCGCATTCACGCGCTTGGCCCGCGAGGGCCGGCGAACCCGGGCCGGAGTACTTTGGTGCACGTTCATTCCCGATCCTGCTGCAACGCCACCGAGGGTGGCCTACGCACTCGGTCGCGCCATCGGACCGGCCGTCGTGCGCAATCGTCTGCGTCGACGACTGCGGGCATTGATGGCCGACATTTCGTTGCCGCCGGGGCTGTACCTGATCGGCGCCCAACCCGTCGCCGCACGGCGATCGCAAAGCGAACTGGCGTTCGATCTGACCCGCCTGGCGGCCTCCGTGGTCGTCTGATTGCCCTGGTCATCAGCTATCAGCGGGCATTCGAGGGCCGACCCTCACCATGTCGATTCACGCCATCGTGTTCGTCCTATGCCCGCGAGGCGCTCGAGGTTCACGGCACGGCCCGTGGTCTGTGGCTGACACTTCGCCGTTTCGTCCGTTGCCGACCGTTCGGCCCGTCCGGGTACGACCCTGTGCCCGAAGGAAAGAGATGACTCCATGATCGCCGGCCTCTTCGAACCGCCCGCAGTACTGATTGCCTGGTTCTACAGCATCACCCACAACTACATCCTGGCGATCTCGATGATCGCCCTCGTGGTGATGATCCTCACGGCTCCGCTGGTGCTGAAGAGCACCAAGGGAATGCTGGAGATGCAGAAGCTGCAGCCGGAGATGCGCAAGCTGCAACAAGAGCACCGCGGCGATCGCCAGAAGCTCAACGAAGAGATGATGAAGCTGTACCAGCAGCACAAGGTCAACCCGATGGCCTCGTGCTTCCCGCTGCTGTTGCAGATGCCGGTGTTCATCATCATGTACCGGGTCCTGCACGGCCTGACCAACCACACGCAGGGCCTCCCGGGATACCCGGGATTCACACCACAGTACGTCTCCAAGAGCTCGGAGCTGTACCAGTCGCTGGTCGGCCAGACCGAGATGCTGTCGTGGGGCCTCGACCTGTCGAAACGACCGTCGCAGATGATCGCCCAAGGGTTCGTCGTCGGACTGCCCTACGCCATGCTCGTGGTGACGCTGGGGGTCCTGTACTTCGTGCAGCAGAAGATGGTTGCGGCCCGTGCGCAGGTTGCGCCGAACATGTCGGAGGCCCAGGCCAAGCTGATGCAGTACCTGCCGGTGGTCTTCGCCGTCTTCTTGGTCTTCTATCTCACCGGCCTGGTGATCTACTACATGGCTCAGGCGATCTTTCGAATCGGCCTGCAGTACTACATCACTCACCGGTTCTACAAAGGTGAGCACTCGCTCGGCCAGCAAGCCCAGGCTGCCGGCGAGCGGGCACGTGAGATCTCCAAGAAGGATGGGGGAGGTGGCGGTGGCCTGTTTGCCCAGGCCAAGCGCGAGCTGAGCGCAGGCAAGGATTCAACGGGCAAGCAACCTGCGGGCAAGCCGGCGGCGAGCAAGCAACCACCCGCTCCGACGGCCAGCAAGCGCGTCACTCCCCCGAAGAATCGTCCGACGCCGACGAGCGGCCGTGTCCGTCCGGCCTCGACCGGCAAGTCGACGCGCCCCAACGACGCGCGTCCCAAGAAGAAGTAGGCACACCATGGAATGGGTCGAATTCACTGCACGCACACTCGATGAAGCCAAGGACCTGGCCCTGGATCGGCTCGGTGTGGCCGCTGATGACGCCGAGTTCGAGGTGCTTGCCGAGCCGAAGCCGGGGTTGTTCGGCCGCCTGCGTGGCGAAGCTCGCGTGCGGGCACGCGTGCGTCCGGCGCAGGCGCGCCAGAAGGTCGACCGTCGCGAGCGCCGACCGCGCAAGTCAGAGGGCGGCGAGGCGGCGAACAAGGCGGCCAAGCCACGATCACCAACTTCACCCAAGCCGCCGTCTCGATCGCGTCAGCAGGCGACGACGAGCACCGCAGTAGACGAAGCGATCCCGCAACGAACGAAGGAGCAGCACGACGTGAATGCACGACAGGTTGGCGACGAGGCCCGCAAGTTCATCGACGAGTTGGTCGCGGCGTTCGCGTTCACCGGCACCACCGAGCTCATCGAGGACGGTGACGATCTCGAGGTTCGCGTTCACGGCGAGAACCTCGGGCTGCTGGTCGGTCCTCGTGGAACCACTCTGCAGGCCGTGCAAGATCTGGCCCGGGTCGCGTCACAGCGTCGCTTGGGCGATCACGACACGCGCCTGCGGGTCGACATCGGCGGGTATCGCCAGCGACGCAAGGAAGCCCTCGATCGATTCGCCGTGCAGATGGCCGAAGAGGTCAAGCAGTCAGGCGTTGCCCGGGTCCTCGAGCCGATGTCGGCGGCCGACCGCAAGGTCGTGCACGACGCGCTGAGCGAGATGGATGGGATCAGTACCCGTTCCGAAGGCGACGATCCGTACCGGCGTGTGGTCATCACGCCGGCCAATGACTGACGACACCTCCCTGCTTGCCGCGCTGGCGGTCATTCAGGCGCGTGGTGCGATCGGCGAACGATCTTTGATCGACGCCGTGGCTCACTCCGATCGTTTCGTCGACTTGCTCCCGGCAGGTCGGCGCGCGGTCATCGATCTCGGCTCGGGCGGGGGACTACCGGGCCTTGTCATCGCGTGGCGTCGTGCCGATCTCGTGGTGACCATGGTGGAACGTCGGGCCACACGCGCCGATCTGCTGCGTCGGGCAGTCAGCGCGCTGGAGCTGGGGGAACGAACTGTTGTGATGAACACCGATGTCAGCAGCGTGTGCCTCGAGTCCGGTTCAGGCTTCGACGTGGTGACGGCCCGGAGCTTTGCCGACGTTGGCACGACCGCCGGCTACATCGATCGACTCCTCGCCCCGCGGTGGCCTGGCGCTGGTGAGCGAGCCACCAAGCGACCGCTCATCGGCCTGGGCACTCGTCCTCGCCGACCATCCGGCACTCAGCGACGAGGGTGTTCACCAGGGGGTTCGCGTACTGCGGCGGAGGTGAGACGCTCACCATGTTTCACGTGAAACAGCCGCGACCACGACCGTCCCCCCGCCCCCGACGTTTCACGTGAAACATCGACCGTGACCCATCTCGGGCGCATCCCCCCATCCGACGACCCCGTCCGCTACCATGCGGTGCCGTCGATCCGACGTAGACCAGCGTGAACAGGAGCTCTTCCTCGATGACCGCAACCGACTCTGCCGAGGGCCGCCCATTGCCCAGGGTGATTGCCATCGCCAACCAAAAGGGCGGCGTCGGCAAGACGACCACCACCATCAACCTCGGTGCCTGTCTTGCCGAACTCGGCTTCCGCACGCTGATCATCGACCTCGATCCGCAGGGCAACGCCTCGACGGGGCTCGGCATCGAGAACCGCGGCATCGAAACGTCGATGTACCACGTGATCATGCACGAGGTTCCTCTCGAGAACTGCATCGAACCGTCGTCGGTCAAGAACCTCTTCGTCGCCCCGGCGAGCCTCGATCTCGCCGGCGCAGAGATCGAACTGGTCCCGGCGTTCAGTCGCGAGAATCGGTTGCGCAAGGCGATTCACGCGGTGGTCGACGACTACGACTTCGTGCTCATCGACTGCCCGCCGTCGCTCGGGTTGCTGACCGTGAACGGCCTCAACGCCGCCGACGAAGTGTTGGTCCCGATCCAGTGCGAGTACTACGCGCTCGAGGGATTGGGTCAACTCCTGCGCAACGTCGACCTTGTCAAGCGCAACCTCAACCCGACGCTGGAGGTCACCACCATCGTCTGCGTGATGTACGACGCCCGCACCAAACTTGCCGATCAGGTGGTCAAGGAGGTGCGTGAGCATTTCGGCGACAAGGTCTGTCGCACCGTCGTGCCGCGCACCGTTCGGCTCTCGGAGGCCCCATCCTTCGGGCAGCCGATCATCACATTCGACTCAACATCACGCGGCGCTTCGGCGTACCGCAGCGTGGCAAAGGAGGTCAGTCATGGCTCGACTCGGCGGTCTCGGTAAGGGTCTCGGCGCTCTGATCCCATCGGATGCAGGCATGATCGAGGGCGATGTGCCGCGGCTCGTCGACCTCCCCATCGACAGCATCATCCCCAACCAGCACCAACCACGCGTGCATTTCGACGAGGAGTCGCTGGCCGAACTGGCCTCGTCGATCCGCGAGATCGGGGTGCTGCAGCCGGTGTTGGTCAGGCCGATCGGCGATGCTGCCTACGAACTGGTTGCCGGCGAGCGCCGCTGGCGCGCCGCCCGCCGGGCGGGTCTGGCGGCGATTCCGGCGATTGTGCGCAACACCGACGACCTCGGTCTGGTCGAACGGGCACTGGTCGAGAACCTGCATCGTCAGGATCTGACACCACTCGAAGAGGCAGCGGCTTATCAACAACTCATCGAGGATTTCAACCTCACCCATGAGCAAGTTGCCAGCAGGGTCGGCAAGAGCCGCTCAGCGGTCACCAACACCCTCCGATTGATGTCGCTGCCGCCGGGCATCCAGCATCTCCTCGCTGACGGTCGCTTGTCGGCAGGTCATGCCCGAGCACTACTCGGCACTCCCGATCGGACGCTTCAGGAGCAACTCGCCCGCAGGGCCGTCGCTGAGAACTGGTCGGTGCGCATGCTCGAAGAGATGGTCCGCGATCAGGGCGAGCCGGGTTCGACAGTGACGCGACTGCCCATCCGACCAGCCGACGGCGCCGGGTTGACCCCTGCTACCAGGTTGCGAGCGCCGGGACTGCTCGAACTCGAGGAACTCCTCGCCGAACATCTCCAGACTCGAGTAGGCGTCACGATGGGCCCCAAGCGCGGCAAGGTCGTGATCGACTTCGCCGACCTCGAGGATCTCGAGCGCATTTACCACGCAATGACCAACCCACCGGACTCGATCGCCTGATACTGCGGCAACGCGCTCAGCCTTGTGGCGGTGCCACTCAGGAGGGAACGCCAACGCCGACAGAACCCACAATACCACGCAGAGTGGTGGTATCAGCCGAATGTCAAGTTGAGGGTTGCACACAGCAGGTGGACAAGATTGTGGATAAACCCTTAGGTAGACCGTGAGACCCACAGCTCGACGGCCTCGATGATGGCCGCGGCGATGGCCGGACCACGTTCGAGTGCGATCCGGACCGGGCCGAAGACGCACTGCACCGCCGGCATGCGTGTCTCGCGGAGCATCGGTAGGCGCATGCCGGCAACTTCGGGTAGGAGATCGTCGAAGCGGCTCAATCGACCGGCGATCAGCTCTGCCAACGAGCGTCCACCGGCCGACTCGAACGTTGGCACCCTGTAGAACTGCACGGCGACGCACGGCTCTGTCTGGCTCTCGAAGCCGAGGTAGACATCGGCGGCGAAGTGGTTGGCGGCTGTCGCCTGAGCAACAGCATCGGGTTCGTCGAGCGACATCACCGTCGCCCCTCGAAGTCGCAACTCGCGAGAAAGTGTCCTGGTCAGAGCACTCAGACCACCATACTGTCCAACTACGATGCGGCACTGGGCGATCGAGCCGAAGCCGGTGCGCAGGCGGTCGCGCTCGCGTACAGCGGCGATCCCGGGGCCCGCACCGGTCTGCGAGCTCATGACCGTCAAGGTCCGCACGGTGTCGGGCCCGCACACTCCGTCGGGTGCGGTGCCGCAGTTCGATTGGAACTCCTCCAGCGCCCGCGCAGTGCTGGGCCCGAGGATGCCGTCGACGCGCCCGCAGTCGAACCCGAGCCGACCGAGCCACGATTGAAGCTCGGCGACGTCGTCGCCGCGTACGTTGGGCGAGGTGAGGAACAGCAGGCGGTCACCGAGCTTCCAGCTGGCCTCGACCAGGGCCGTCCACGTCTGTTCGTCGCAACGGCCGTCGCATCGCAACCCGCGCCCGGTCTGGAAGGCGCGCACGGCAGCTTCGGTGGCAGGACAAAAACCGCCGCATCGGCGCCGGCGGCGGGTGGAAACCCGGCGGCACCGAGGCGGCGCTGCAGATCGCGTATGGCCTCGCCGCGCTGACCGGGTGTCAGCGGGAAGTAGGCAGAAATTCGTTGAGCTCCTGAAGCAGTTGGCCCTTGCCCTTGGCGCCGACAAGGCGCTTGCGAACCTCGCCACCGTCGAAGATCAGCAGCGTCGGGATGCTCATGACGTTGAACCGCATGGCGATCTCGGGGTTCTCGTCGACGTTGAGCTTGGCGATCGTCAGGTGATCACCCTGCTCAGCGGCGATTTCACCGAGGATGGGGGCGATCATCTTGCAGGGGCCGCACCATTCGGCCCAGAAGTCGACGATGACCGGCTTGTCGGCCGCGTTCACGGTCTCGTCGAACGTGGAGGTGGTAAGGGTGACGATGCCAGCGGTCATGGCGGGTCCTTTCGATTGAAATCGTGATGCTATCCGCACTGAACGACGGCGCCGCGACATGCATTCCCCGGGTGCGGGTGACGGTCGGCACGGGCCCGGGCGACCGGGTTCGAGTGCCAGGTTCAGTTGCCAGGCTCAAGTCAGGGACTCGAGCCACCGTTCGCAGTCGATCGCAGCCATGCAGCCCGAGCCGGCGGCGGTGACTGCCTGGCGATAGGTGTGATCCTGAACATCGCCGCAGGCGAAGACACCTGGGATGTTGGTGTACGACGAGCCGGGCTGGGTGATCAGGTAACCGTTGTCTTCCATGTCGAGTACACCCTTGAACAAGTCGGTGTTGGGTCGGTGGCCGATGGCGACGAACAACCCCGTGACCGGCAGTGTGGCGACCTCACCCGTGATCACGTTGCGGATGATGGCACCTTCCAACTTCGACTCGCCGACGAGATCGTCGACGACGGTGTTCCACAGGACCTCGATCTTCGGGTTGTTCAGCGCCCGGTCTTGCATGATCTTCGAGGCCCGCAACGTGTCGCGACGGTGAATCAGGAAGACCTTGGATGCGAACTTGGTGAGGAACGTGGCCTCCTCCACGGCACTGTCGCCACCACCGGCAACGGCGATCTGTTGACCGCGGAAAAGAAGCCGTCGCACGTCGCGCACGTCGAGAGGCCATAGCCCAACAGCCTGGATTCGGCTTCGAGCCCGAGCATGAGGCTCTGTGCACCGGTGGAGACGATCACAGCGTCGCTGGTGAACTGACGCTCGCGCACCATGATCTTGAACGGCCGTTCGCTGAAGTCGACGGAGGTGACCTTCTCGGTCAGGAATTCGGCGCCGAATCGCGACGCCTGTTCACGAAACTTGAGCATCAGCTCCGGGCCCATGATGCCGTCGGGAAAGCCGGGGAAGTTCTCGACATCCGTGGTCAGCATCAGTTGCCCGCCGGGCTGATCTGAAGTGCTCGACGGTTCGCCCTCGATGACGAGGGGGTGGAGGTTGGCGCGGGCCGTGTAGATCGCCGCCGTGAGACCGGCCGGACCGGATCCGATGACAACGACGTGATGGTGGCTCATGGTTCCTGGGCGACGAAACGCTTGCGCATCGCCAACGCGCCACCGCCCAGCATCAATCCAGCGATGATCAGGTACGAAATCCAGATCGCCGAATCGGGATCGGTCCAGATGCTGACGATTGCCTGCACGAGCTTGGTGATGAAGATCAACAGGAAGGCCACTGAGACCGGTGCGGCGATGGCGATGACGATGCCGAACACCACAGCACGTACGGCGAGGACGGCTCGGTCGGTGACGGTGGTGCGCACCAAGCTGACGTAGCGATCGATGAGGTCGGCGAGGCTGGCGGCCCAGTTGGGGTCGGTGATCGGATTACCCGGCATGGCATCGAGCCTACTGTGGACCGGCACCGTCATTCGACGGACTAGCGGTCTACGGGCCGGCAACGGAGAAGAACACCTGGCAGTCGGAGGCGTCGATGGCCTGCAGCATGCCAGTGGACACATCCCGTACGGCCAATGCGGGCGTGCCCTTGACGCTGATGGCTCCGAGGACGGTGTCGTACGACGGTAGGCAAGCCGGCACCTGGTAGGAAGTCGCCGCGGCCGACGCCGGCGCGACCTGCGGTGTGGCGGTGGCCGCGGCTGCAACGGTGGTTGCCGGAGCTTCAGCGGCGGCCGGAGCTTCAGTGGCTGCCGGTGCTGCGTCGGTTGCGTTGACGTCGCTGCCGAGCTCGGAGGCATACTGCGCCAATTCCGCCGCGTTGTCGACTGCGGGGACTGTGGTTGCCGAGCTGTCGGCGGACGAGCCGCCGGCGGCCGGTGTCGCCGCGTTCTCGGCAGACTCGGCGGCGACGGCGGCTTCGGTGTCGGCCACCTTGAGCGCCGGAGTTTGTGTCGATTCGGCTGTCGCCGCGCCGAGAGGCACGACCGCCTCGTTGGCCGACGACGTGTTGCTGTCGTTGCCGGTCGAGTTGAGCGCGGCGACAGCGACCACACCGATCAGCACCGCCGCGGCGACTCCTGTGACCAAGCGGTAGCTCCGCATGCGGCGCTTCTGCAACGGGGTCACGCTGGCCACGGCAGCAGCAGCGATCGGCGCAGCCGACTGTCGCACGTCGAACTCGGCGAGCGCTGCGGCGATGGTCGCTGATCGGGTGTCGTCGTCGACCGGTGCCACGTCGGCCAATATGGCGCGGACCTGGGCGAACGAGTCGACCAATGCCATCGTGTCACGATCGGCAGCGGCCGAGTTGCGTTCGGCCGCGTCGAGCTCACCGTCGAGATAGGCGCTTGCCGTTTCGGCGCGCATCGGCAGTTCGTCGTCGTTCATGGTGCCCTGGTTGGACGTTCGGGGTCGCCCTGCTGGTTCCCGACGTCTGGGGAGAGAGCCTTGGCCAGGGCCGCCCGCCCGCGGGCGATCCTGCTCCTGACCGTGCCAGCCGGGATGTCGAGGACCGCCGCGATCTCGGCGTAGTCGAGGTCGGCGACGTCACGGAGAACCACCGGCAGGCGGTACTCGTCGCTGAGATTGCGCAGCGCCGCGTCGAGCGCCATGTGATCGCCGATGGCCTCGATGCGTTGGCCGCTGGCCGGATCGGCCTGGTCGATGTGGCGTTGGTCGTCGTCGTCGCTCGTCGGCACGCCGCGCCGCTTGCGGCGACGTAGCTCGTCGACGCTGGCATTGGTGGCAATTCGATACGCCCATGTGCCGAATGACGAGTGGCCGTCGAATCGGTCGAGGTTGCGCACGATCGCGATCATCGCGTCTTGCGTTGCGTCAGCGGCGTCGGCGTCGTGCCCGGTGATCCTTCGGCAAACGGCGTGCACGCGGTCGTAGTGTCGGCGGAGCAGCTGGTCGAGTGCCCCACGGTCTCCCCCCTGGGCTGCAGTCACCAGCTCGTGGTCGGCGAGCTGCGTTGCGATGGCGGCGAGACTACAGCCCGTCAGGTGGGGAGGAAGCTCATCTCCGAGATGTCGCCGCGGTAGGGGTTCTTGGTGCATTCCGGTGTCTTGGCGAGCTGCTTGAACAGAACCAGCACATACCGAGATGGTTTGCTGATCGACACGGTGATGGCTTCGGGGTCGGCACCGGTCGCCCGTTTGAGTGGTGGACCCCAGTCGGTGATCTGGGCGGGGATCGAGCCGTCGGGTGCCGTCAGGATCTGGATCTGATACGGGGCGCTGGCGATCGACACCGTGAACGTTCCCATCGTCGCCGCGCCGAGATCAGCGACAACACCCACACCTTGCTTGCCTCCGAGCGTTCTCGATCCGTAGCACAACGTCGACCAGATCGAGGCCGGATTGCCATCGATGGCGAACGCGGCGAGGTTGTCGTTCTCGTGGCCGTCGTCGCCTTCGGGGTCATAGGCGGTGACCTGGACGATCTTCGAGGATGGAGCAGGAGGCGCGGCAGTCGAGCTGGTCGGCACCACGGTCGGCGGGGCAGCGAACCCGCTGTCGGGGGTGCTGTCGTGCAACGTGGTCCACAGCAGACCGCCGAGCACGAGCGCCGCGGCCAGCAAGCCGCCGACGAGGATCAGCGATGGTCCATGACGTCCCTCGAACGTGCGATTCGGGTGCTGTCGTGGTCGGGTGGTGCTGGTCGGTGTTCGGTCACCGCGGTGCGCCGGGCCGGCGGGACGGCCGCTACGCGGCACCGGGCGATACCCGCCGATGGTGGCCGCCTGCGATTCGGAGACCGCAGCGTTCGCGTCGGTCGGCGTATGGCTGGCGGCCCCCGCGGGCGGGGTGGCCGACGTCGGGTCGGCGGTTCGATTGGCGATCTTGGTGAGGGCGGCGCGGAGCTCTGAGCCCGTCGCATAGCGATCCATCGGGCGCCGGGCAAGCAGGCGATGGATAAGTTCGGCAAGGCCGTAGGGAAGCGTCGGGCGCAACCGAGCGAGGTCGGTGGGGTCGCGATTGAGTCGGGCCAGCGCCGTGTCGGTGTCGGTCTCACCGAGGAACGGCACCCGGCCGGCGAGGCACTCGTAGAGCACGAGACCCAGCGAGTAGAGATCGGCCCGACCATCGAGCTTCTTGCCGCGGACCTGTTCGGGCGACAGGTACTTGGCAGTGCCCATCATCACGTTCGCACTGGTGAGATCGTCGCTGGTCGCCCCGAGCCCCTTGGCGATCCCGAAGTCGGTCAGCAGCACGCGCCCGTCGGGTGTGATCAAGATGTTGCCCGGCTTGACGTCGCGGTGCACCAGGCCGGCGCGGTGCGCGGCATCGAGTGCGGCAGCCACGCACGAGCCGATGTGAATGGTCAGGTCGGGGCTCAACCGCCGCTGCTCATCGAGCAGTTGACGCAGGCTCTTGCCGTTGACGAGTTGCATCACGACCGCGAGTCGCCGGCTGTCGCCGGCGGTGTCTTCGATGGCGTCGTACACGGCGACGATGTTGGGATGGCTCAACTGCGCAACGGCAACTGCCTCGCGACGGAAGCGTTCGGCAACGACAGGGTCGGCAGCGAGCGCCGGCTTCAACAGCTTCACGGCAACCTGTCGGGTGAGGGCGAGATCGGTTGCCAACCAGACCTCTGCCATGCCGCCTTGCGCGAGCCTGCGCTCCAGCTGGTAGCGCTGGGCGAGGATCGTGGCTGAGATCGGTTGAGGGCTGGCCGCACCAGGAATCGTTGCTGACATGTCCGCCCGCAAACGCTAGTGGCGCACGGCCGAGGAAACCGGGCATAGCTCAGCGGTGAGCGAAAAAGGCGACTCCCATGGTGCCCTGCCCGGCGTGTGAACCGACGACGGGCCCGATGTCGCCGACGACGATCTCACCGGCGACGTGAGGGCGCAGCATGTCGACGAACTGGTCGACATCGCGGCAATCGGCGTGCGCCACGTAGACCCGGTCGAGGGCTTCGACTGCGGCCACCTTCTCGACGAGGAATGCCAAGGCCTTGCTGCGCGTGCGTTGCTTGCCACCCTGCTCGACCTTGCCGTCGCGGACCTCGATGATCGGCTTGATCGCCAACGCCGAGGCCAGCAGCGCCTTGGCGCCGCCGATGCGACCGCCCTTCTTGAGATTGTCGAGGGTATCGAGGGCTCCCCACACTCGGGTGCGGTCGGCAAGGTCGCGAGCATGCGCGGCAATCTCGTCGGGCCCGTCCCCAGCGGCCGCCAACCGGGCACACGAGGCGGCGATCGCGCCGAGCCCCAGGGTGACGGATCGGCTGTCGACGACCGTAACCGGTATGACGTCGGCAACCGAACGTGCGGCCAGGTCGGCAGCCTGCATGGTGGCCGACAGCGCGCCGCTCAACGAGACAGTGACCACAGCGGTGGCGCCGCCGGCAGCGAGTTGTCGGTAAATCTGCTCGAACTGGCCCGGCGACGGCGCGGCCGTCTCGGGCAGCGTTGGTGAGGCCGCACACTTCGCCCAGAACTCGGCGGGGGTGAGGTCTCGGCGGTCGACGTACTCTTCGCCGTCGATGCGAATGGTCAGCGGGACGATCTCGATCTTCAACTCGTCGGCGACGGACTGAGGGAGATCGCAGGCCGAGTCAGTGACGATGCGGACGCGATTGGTGCTCACGAAGCAGGCAGGGTAGCTGGCGAATGTTGCCGACGCTTTCGCCACGCCGATCGCACGTGGTGTAGCCACCACAACAGCACCAGCCCGAACAGTGCCGCGGTCAACACGTTGCCGACACCGAGTGCGTTGACCCGAAACTTCAGGGGCACCGTGTCGGCCAGGCGAACATCGTTGGGCGTGGACACATCGAGTGAAACGCCCGAGGTTCCGTTGGAGCGGGCCTCGACGCCGATCTCGACGTTCGACGGGACGCCGGGCGGGAGCACCACGGGTTGTGGATCGTTGGCGAACACCAGCTTGCCCGACGGCGATGTCAGCTGGACCTTGATCTTCAACGGGACGTCGGAGGTGTTGACAAAGCGCACGCGAACCGTGCTGCGTCTGCCGGCCAGGTTGACGGTGTACGCCGTCGGCAGCTGTACGGCCGCTTTGACCGCATCGAGTTGGGACTCGATGGTCGTGATCATCTCCTCGGCGTCGGCGTCGGCGAGCGCGGTCGTGGGCAACAGGCTCGACAGGTCGCGCCAGTCGGCCGGCCGCTCGTCGTCATCGGGCAGCATCGACGCGACGCTGTCGATGTCGTTGTTCAACACTGCTTGTTCGAACACCCGCTGCTCCAACGCGACTCCGCCGATCGAGGGCAGGGTGACCGGGTGTTCGTCGCCGTCGATGAGCAACCGATCGGTTCGAAGGGCCACGTCGTCGATCGTCGCGGCGCGAGTCCCGGGGTCTCGGCGACCAGGGAGGCGATCGATCCGAGCAACGCCGCGTCGGGCACGCCGAGATCCGGCGCGCCGATCACGACGGAGTGGCGCTGAACGTCGGCGCCGGAGATCTCGAGACCCTGCCGTAACGCGAGCAGTTGGGCGACGGCGTAGATCCGGGTCTGCTCGGCGGTGGCCAGCGGGTGCACGAGCAGGTCGGAGATCGTGTGGTCGACGACCGCGATGTCGAAGACCGTGTCGTTGGGTAGGTCGGCCGGAACGAGTTCGCCCCGGAAGTCGCTGAATGCGGCGATCGAGCCGTCGAGCCCGTCGTAGATCTCGGGTGTCATGACCATCAAGCCGGCGCCGAGGTTGCGTGTCAGTGTGGCGCCCTCAAAGCCGATCGGGTGGTCGACGAAGATCGTCGATCTGGTAATGATGCCCGGGCCGAGACCGAGAGAGACGAGGCGGTCCTGACCATTGCGCAGCCACGTCGTGTACAGCGGGGCTTGTGCGGCTGATGCCGCGGCGGACGGGTCGAGCGGCCATTCGGGATCGGCGACGACCTCATGGTCTTGGAGCGAGGCGATGAGTCGGGCGAACAGTGCCTGATCGACCTGCTGCAGGCCGGTCAGCACGGCGGGGGCGACCCGAACCGTCGCCGGGAACTTGCTGGCGTCGAGCGCGTCGAGCGCGTCGGCAAGGCCGGTCATCTCCTCGCTCGCCGATGGGTCGAGGCTGGTCGTTCCTTTGCTGTCGAGGTGGACTTCGCTGTGTGTGCCGATCGCCACGGCGACAGACATGGCATCGGCGTCGGTGGGTTCTTCCGCGGCCGGCAAGCGGTTGATGAACGTCATGATCTTCGACAGCACCTGGCCATCGCGTTGCACGGCGATGGAGACGGGATACAGGCCCGCCCGCGGAATGCTGAGAGCGTTGGGCAGTACCTCGGAGATCTCCAACGGTATCGAGATCGTGAGTTGACCCGGTTGTGCCCCGGCGCAGCAGATGGGTGAAATGGCGACCGTGTCGTCGGGGTGCGCCAGCGTGCCGTTGATGATGGGCATGAGGTCTTCGCGTTTGTCGACTCGTTGGTAGACCGTCACTGCGAAGAGCGCGGTCGACAGGTCGGCCCCGGCGAACTCGGCCGGTAGTGCGACCGTGGCGGTCAACGCGCCATCGGCGGCGATGTTGAAGTTCTGCGAGACCAGTTGCAGCTCGGAGGGCGCGGCATCGACGTGGGCCGGCAGCATGACGGCGAACGATGAGATGAACACGAACAGGGCGAGCACACCCCAGCTTCGAATCACTCGATCCGCCGTTCGAGGACGTGCAGCCGATCGCTGAGATCCGTGAAGCCGAAGCGGTGGTACAGGGTCAGCGCGGCCTCGTTGCCGACATGGGTGTTGACCAGGGCGCGCTGTACGCGCCAACGGGCCATCCAACGCAATGAATCGCCGACCAGCGCGGCGCCGTGGCCCAGCTGCTGGTGGGTGGGCAACACGGCCAGCCGCTGGATGTACCCGTTCCTGCCGTCACGACCGGAGACCGCATACGCGACGACTTCGTTGTCGATCCGCACACAGCGGGCACGATGTCGCGGGGTGGCCGCACGCACGTCGCCGATACCGACACGATCGATGCACCATCCCGGACCGAACGCGGCGACATCGACGCGGCTCGCCGCGTCGTCGTCGTCGGTCGCCAAGCGGACCACGCTGGACAGCGAGGAGACGGCGCCCGAAGCGACGGCGGTGTGCTCGAGGAGCACCAGGCTCTGGATTGATTCGAACCCGAGTCGCTCGAATCGTGCTCCGGCCTGCATGCCCAGCGCGCCCGTGCGGATCGTGTCGTACCCGGCGAGACGCAGATCGCGGATCCATGAGCTGATGTCGGACGGCGTTGGCAGGCGGCTCTGGTTGTACAGCACCAGATGGGCCACGGTGGGTTCGAACGCCCACGGTCGCACGCGGGCGACAACACCTGCGCCGCGCAGGATGAGCGGCGCGGTGACGAGGGACTGCGTCACTGGCTTCACGGGTGGAACGGTAGCTCCGACTTGGGTGGCGCGGGGTAGCGTCCAGCAGCGTGAGCGTGTTGTTCGTCACCCATTCGGCATATCTCGATCATCTGGCCGGCCCGCGCCACCCCGAACGCCCCGAGCGCCTCGATGCCGTGCTCGAAGGCGTGCGCCGAGCCGGTCTCGGTGACGCCATCTCCGCGCTCGAGCCGCGACCCGCCGAGCGCGCCGACCTCGAACGGGTCCATCCCACGTGGTACCTGGATCGGATGGAGACGATGTGTGCCGGTGGCGGCGGCCGCCTCGACCCCGACACGTTCGCCAGCCCGGGCAGCTTCCGCGCCGCCGAGCTGGCAGCCGGCGCCGGCCTGACCGCCGTCGAGGCGCTGCGCTCGGGGCGTGGCGACTCGGCCTTCTGTGCCGTCAGGCCTCCCGGTCACCACGCCTCGGCGACCGAGTCGATGGGCTTCTGCATGATCTCCAACGTCGCCGTGGTCGCCGCGTCTCTGGCCGACACAGGCGAACGGGTGATGGTGTTCGACTACGACGCCCACCACGGCAACGGCACCCAGGCCGTCTTCTACGACGATCCGCGCGTGTTGTTCGTGAGCTACCACCAGTGGCCGTTGTATCCAGGCACCGGCAACGTCGACGAAACGGGTGAAGGCGCCGGCGCGGGCACCACCATCAACATCCCGTTGCCCGCCGGCGCCACCGGTGACGTGTACCTCAAGGCGTTCGACGAGATCGTCGCCCCCGTCGCCCAACGGTTCGCGCCGACCTGGGTGATCGTGTCGGCCGGCTTCGATGCCCACCGCGATGATCCCCTGACCGACATGGGCCTGGCGGCCGGCGACTACGGCCCGCTCACTCGTCGGGTGCTGTCGTTGGTGCCCGCCGGTCGCCGCCTGGTGATGCTCGAAGGTGGGTACGACCTCGACGCCTTGACGAGCTGCTCCACCGAGGTCATGCGCGAGCTGGCCGGCGTAACGGCGCCGGCCGGGCAACGGGCGGGCCAATCTGCCGGCGACGTGGAGGGTCCGACAACCGCGGGCCCCGGCTCCAATGCCGTCGCCGCCGTGGCACGCCACTGGCAGCAGCAGGGCTGGTTGTGATTCCGGATCGCTTTCGACCGGCCCTCGACGAGCTTTCTCCACTCACAGACCGCTTCGCCGCCCGTGGGCACCGTCTGTACCTGGTCGGTGGCACGGTCCGCGACCTCCTGATCGGCGACGAGCGCGACGGGCGCGACTTCGACGCAACGACGTCGGCGCGCCCGGCCGAGATCAAGGATTGCCTCGCCGGATGGGCCGACGCTGTATGGACGCAGGGAGAGCGCTTCGGCACGATCGGGGCAACGAAAGACGGCCGCATCTACGAGATCACGACCCACCGTGCCGAGGCCTACACCGACGCGTCGCGTAAGCCACATGTCGAGTTCGCCGCCGATATCGAGGCAGATCTGTCGCGTCGCGACTTCACGATCAACGCCATGGCCCTCGAGGTCACTGCCCCGACGCCGACCCTCGTCGACCCGTTCGACGGCGCCGCCGACCTGGTCACGCGCACATTGCGCACGCCGTTGTCACCCGAGGTCTCGTTCAGCGACGACCCGTTGCGCATGCTGCGCGCCGCCCGATTCATCGCTCGCTACGACCTGCAACCCGTCGCCGAGCTCACGGCCGCGGTCGCGTCGATGCATGCCCGCCTCGAGATCGTCTCCGCAGAGCGGGTTCGTGACGAACTCGACAAGTTGATCACCGTCGATCACCCCAGCGCCGGGCTGTGGTTCGTGATCGAGACAGGCCTCGCCGCCGACTTCTTGCCGGAGCTGCCGGCAATGCGGCTCGAACAGGACCCGATCCACCGTCACAAAGACGTGCTCACCCACACGATCGCGGTCGTCGAGAACGTTCGCCCCGACATTCGCCTCGATTTCGACTTTCGGCGAACTCGCTTGGCAGCGTTGTTCCACGACGTGGGCAAGCCCCGGACCCGCGGCATCCAGCGTGGCAAGGGGGTCACCTTTCATCACCACGACGCCGTCGGGGCGCGGATGACACGCAAGCGCCTGACTGCGTTGCGTTACTCGAACGACGACGTCGAAGCGATCACCGAGCTCGTCGCCCTGCACCTCCGGTTCCACACCTATCAGATGGGCTGGACAGACTCGGCCGTGCGGCGCTACGTGCGCGATGCCGGCCCGTTGCTGACCGAGCTGAACGTGCTGACGCGATGCGACTGTACGACTCGCAACGAGCGCAAGGCGGCGATGCTGTCGAAGCGTATGGACGAGCTCGAAGAACGGATCACCGAGCTCGCCGAGCGCGAAGAACTAGCGTCGATCCGGCCCGAGCTCGACGGCGAACAGGTGATGGAGCAGCTCGGCATCAGGCCCGGTCCGATGGTCGGAAAGGCCCTCGCGTTCTTGTTGGAGATCCGGCTCGAGGAAGGCATGATTGGTGACGCCAAGATCCGCCAACGGCTCGACCAATGGGCGGCTCGATCAGTGGCGGACTGACCACGAAGGGCGCTGATACGATGCGACGACGGGAGTGACCGGCACGCAGTGAACGACATCGCATACAACCTCCGCGCAACACGTCGCCGGATCGATGTGCTCGTTACGCCGTCGCGCTCGTCGGCGATCAAGATCGGGCTCATTGCCCTGGCCCTGATCGTGGCCACGACGGCCGTCGAGATCGCATTGCACGGAATGCATGTCGAGTCGTGGGGTACGGTCACCAGTAGCGCCCTGGTATTGGTCCCCGCGTGGGGCGGACTGCTGATGTTGGCTCGCTATCGGGTCGACCCTCGTCTCGAATGGCTCTTCATCGGGTTGGGCTCACTGGGCTGGGGCGCCGGACAGTTGCTGTGGATCATCCAGATCACGGTGACCGGCTCGACGATGTGGCCGTCGTTTGCCGACGTCGGGTACCTGATGTGGCCGGTCGGCGTGATCGCTGCAGTCATGGTGCACATCCGCCCGTTCGAGCGCTCGACACGCATCATGTTCATGATCGATTCGATGGTGCTGGCCGTGGCGCTGAGCTTCATCGCCTGGGAGCTGATCATCCGTTCCGGCGTCGGCGATCCGGCGCGGTTCTCGTTGCCAGCTCAGCTGGCGATGCTGATCTATCCACTCACCGACATCGCCGTGGCATCGATGCTCGGCCTGCTGCTGATGATCGGTCGGTCACCGGCCCGAGTGTGCCTGCTGATCGCCGCCAGCTTCGTGACCATCGGCGACATCGCCTACTCGGCGACAGTCGGTTCGACCGACAATGTGTCGTACGCCGTGTCGTTCCCGGCGTGGGCGCTCGGCTTCACCGCCGTCGCCGTCACCGCCGGTCTGCCCAGCGGTGACATCGTCCGCTACACCCGGCCCACCATGTCGCGGTTGCTGGTCGTGCACATTCCGGCTGTGGCTGCAGTGTGGCTGGCTGCGTGGCGTTACATGCTCGGCCACAACGAAGCGACCACCGTCACGGTCGTGATCGGCGCGCTCGCCGGTCTGTTGCTCATCCTCGAACAGATGGCGACGTGGTACCACTCCTCGACGCTGTCGGATCGTCTTCAGGTCAACATCACCAACCTGCGCCACACCGAGTCCGAGCTCCGCGCCCTGCTCGACGATCTGCCCGATTCGGTGGTCGTGCTCGACGGCGAAGGCCGCATTGTCGAGGCCAACAAACTCGCTCTCGAGATCACTGGCCGTTCGCACGCCTCGGTGTTGAACAAGACGTTCGATTCGCTGGTCCGCCCCGCCGATCGGCCGATGCTGATCGAGGCGTGGAACAGGCTGCGCAGTGGCAGAGGTGTGAGCAGCCCTGTCTTCCCGTTCGACCATCCGAGCGGCGACGAGATCCTTCTCGAGGTCGACGTGCACATGCCAGTGCGCGATCCCGAACGAGTGGTCGTTACGTTGCGCGACATCACCGGCCGGCTCCGCGAGGCGCACGATCTCGATCTCGCCCAGGAGCGGTTCCGGTTGGCGTTCCACGGTGCGCCGACCGGGATGTCGCTGTCGCTCGCTGTATCCGGCACGTTGATCGACGTAAACCAATCACTGGCGACGATGCTCGGCTACACGCGCGACGAGTTGCTCGGTCGCGACATGCAATCCATCACGCACCCCGACGACTGGCAGCGAGGCGAGATGCACACCGCCGGGATCGCTGCCGACTCGTACCACATGGAGCGGCGCTACATCCGCAAGGACCACAGCGTCATGTGGGCACGGACCTGGGTGACCGTGATGGACGATGGTGATGGCAGCACCCTGGCCATCACTCACATCGAAGACATAACCGAGCAGCGGCACAGTGCCGAGCGGCTGGAGTGGGCTGCGACACACGACGAGTTGACCCGTCTTCCGAACCGCTTCCGCTTCCTCGATCAACTCGCCCGGTTCCTCGAGACCAGCGACCCCGGGGCGGTTGCGGTGATGTTCATCGACCTCGACAACTTCAAGGTCATCAACGACAGCCTCGGCCACGGCGTGGGCGACGAGTTGCTCCGTGGCATGAGCGAACGCCTTCGTGCCGTCGTGCGCGACCGCGACATGCTCAGCAGGTTCGGTGGCGACGAGTTCATCGTGATGCTGCGCGACATCGGCGCAACCGTCTCGCCTGTCGAGATCGCCGAGCGTTTGCGTACCGAGATCGCCCAGCCACTCGTTGTCGACGGCGCCGAACTCTTCGTCACCGCCAGCATCGGGATCGCCGTCGCAGATCGCGCCGGCGTGACGACGACAGACCTGCTTCGCGATGCCGACGCGGCGATGTATCGAGCCAAAGCCCGTGGCCGCGACTGCGTCGAGGTGTTCTCACCGGGAACCCACGATGCCACCGTGTTGACCTTGCGAACGACCAACGAGTTGCGTCGCGGGCTCGAGCGTCACGAGATCGTGCCGTACTACCAGCCGATCGTGCGTCTCGACTCCGGCCACCTCATCGGGTTCGAGGTGCTGGCTCGGTGGCGACACCCCGACCGCGGTCTGCTGGGGCCCGAGCAGTTTCTGCCGATGGCCGAGGAGACGGGCTTGATCGGCGAGGTCGGAGCCGCTGTGCTGCGCTCGTCACTCTCGCAGCTGGGGCAGTGGCGCAGCCGGCTGCCGCGCTTCGCCAATCTCACGGTCGCCGTCAACGTCAGCGGCCGTCAGTTGATGAGCACAGCGTTCCAGGGAACCGTCGCCGAGGCATTGGCCGAGAGCGGGCTCACCGCCGACGCGCTTTGGTTGGAGATCACCGAATCGGCGTTGATGAGCGATGTCAAAGCGGCCACCGTCGCGCTGCGCGAGTTGCGCAACCTCGGTTTGCACCTCGCTGTCGACGACTTCGGCACCGGGTACTCCTCGCTGACGTACTTGAAGCGCTTCCCGGTCGAGGCGATCAAGGTCGATCGATCATTCGTCAGTGGTCTCGGCATCGACCCCGAAGACACCACCATCGTCGAAGCCGTCGTCAAGCTCGGTCATTCACTCGGTCTGCTTGTCGTCGCCGAGGGAGTGGAGACGCCACTTCAACTGGCACGGCTACGCGAGATCAGCTGCGACCACGGCCAGGGCTACGTGTTCGGTCGTCCGCGTCCGGCCGAGCTCGTCGAGTCGGAGTACGCGTTGACGTGATCCTGCTCGGTCGGACTAGTTGCCCTGTTTGCGGGCACGCAGCACCAGCACCGAGGGTGCCACGGCATCGCGCACGTGGCGGGTCTGCAACTCGTGCACGGTGTCGAAGTGGAAGTTCGTCCGCTCGAACGACATGTACAGCTCGCTGAAGGTGATGCCGTCGGCGCCGTAGGCCCGTCGTGCCGTTGGATCGGCTCCGTCGAACATCGCCGCTACCGGATGATGCATGGCCACGACGAACGCCGAGCTCGGCTTCAACACGCGGTGGACCTGACGAAGCAGCCGCGGGAGATCGTCGACGTTGGCCAGTGAATGGGCCGCGATGACCAGGTCGATCGAGCCGCTCGTAGCCATGCCCAGATCGGCGAGCTCGCCGTGGTGGCACTCGATTTCGACCTCGGCAGCTTCTGCCGCGGTGCGAAGGCGGGCGATCTTGTCGGCCGATGGATCGAGGGCGATGGCCTTCGCCCCGGCGGCCGCCACGGTGATGGCGTTGGATGTCGGGGCCACGCCCAGTTCGAGTACCCGTTTGCCGACGATGTCACCGCACAAGCGCAGCTCGCTGTCGTCGGCGACGTTGTCGCCATACCAGATGCTCATAGGACAACAGTGTGCCCGCTCGAGTTGCGGCGTTGGCGGATGCGTAACTCGCTAGCCTTGCGGGAATGGCTTTTGGGATCGACTCTCTGCGCGGCGCGCGGGCGATCGTCGATCATCGCTTGGCGCGGCGCCATCTGATCAACGAGTACCACCGCGGACGGTTACGTCAGGACCAAGTGTGCGACGCCCATCCCGAACTGATCCGGGCGGCGCGCAACGTCGGTACCCCGGCGTCGATGGCCTGCCCGATCTGTCGCCAGGCCCAGCTGTTCCTGGTGACATACGTGTTCGGTTCGCGGCTGCCCTCTCATGGGCGGTGCGTCTCGACTGCGGCGGAGCTCTCGAAGCTCAACACCCGAACCGATCCGTTGACGGCTTACGTCGTCGAGGCATGCACCGAGTGTCGGTGGCACCATCTGCTGCGCGTGCTGCCGATCGGCGGAGGCGTCGCTAGAACGGGCTGAGCCCCATCCGATTGCGCACCGAGATGGCCTCGCCGACGTGGGCGTGGCCGTGCCCGACGACCGGCCACTGCACGAGCCACCACACCGGCTTGCCGGCCCACATGCGGTGGAGCCAATCGACCTCGTCGACCGAGAGCTCGGCATGGGTGGCCAATCGGTCGCTTGTGTCGGGGATCGTGTCGAGGGCCATGGCGCCGACATCGCCGAGCCATGCCTTCGTCGCATCGAAGACGGTTTCGAGATATGTCACGAGTGGCTCGATGGCGACGGCGCGACTTGTGGCCGGGTCCTCGCGCTCCGGGAGACCAACCGACGACTGCGCCTCGGCCAGTCCCAGCGCGGCGCGGTGCGCGGCGAACAACGGTGTCCGGTCGCGGATGGCGGTGGTCACGGCGAGGTCTTGATGACGGGCGATATGCAGCACCAAGTGGGCGATCGACGACCCTCCGTCGTCAACTTGTTCGACCCAGCGTTGCCTCGGAACCACCCTCAGTACGGAGTCCCAGAGTTTTGTCCGTACACTGTCCACGTCGTTCTCAATCCAGGTATGCACGTTCACGAGGTGAACGTAGTCCTAAAGTGTGTCCGCCGGGTCGCTAGCGGGCCGGTGTAAACAAATTTCACGGCGTCCTCCCGTGGACGGGCGGCCGTGTACACAACCACCTGTTGACCCCTTCGGGAGTCGGCGAGCGTGGCGCCACGCCCACCAGTTCACCCGTCCCGAGCTGGTGGGCGAGGTCGCCAACCACGACTCGACGACGATTCGACGAGCCGCATCAGGCTCTCTGTCACACCAGCTATGGCGGCTTGACTGACGCCGCCTGAGGGGATGTAGTTGGTGTCGGGTCCGGGTGACGTCGGCCAGGGATTGGTGCGCGCAGTCCGTGTCACACCATGACGGCGGAGCCTGCAGGTGCCTGCGATTGTGCTTCGAGCGCGTGTAACACCTTCTTCAGTTGACGGCTCCGACCGGACCTTCTAATCCGAGACTCGAGGAGGTTGTGATGGAGGTGTTGGTGGACCGGTGCGCCGGTCTCGATGTGCACAAAAAGACGGTCGTGGCGTGCGTTCGCTCACCAGGATCAGGCCGTCAGAAACGAGCGTCGGAGGTGCGTACGTTCGGCACGTTCGAGCATCAGCTGATCGAGCTGAGGTCGTGGCTGATCTCGTGTGGGGTGACCTCGGTGGCGATGGAAGCAACCGGTGTGTATTGGAAACCGGTGTGGCATGTCCTCGACGATGGTCAGCCGTTCGAGTTGTTGTTGGTCAACCCGGCGCACATCAAAGCGGTCCCGGGCCGCAAGACCGACGTCAACGACGCCACCTGGATCGCTCAGCTCCTCGAATGCGGCCTGATGCGTGGGAGTTTCGTGCCACCGGTCGAGATCCGCGAGTTGCGCGAGGTGACCCGTTATCGGCGCCAACTCACCGAAGAACGTGCTCGTGAGACCCAACGTCTGCAGAAGGTCCTCGAGGACGCCAACGTCAAGCTGTCATCGGTCGCTTCCGATGTGCTCGGCATGACCGGCCGGATGATCCTCGACGCGCTCTGCGCTGGAGAACGCGACCCGGATGTGCTCGCCGAGATGGCGAGAAGCAGGCTGCGTTCCAAGATCGGCGATCTGCGCCAATGCGTCCCCGGTCGATTCAACGACCACCACGCTGGCATGGTCACCGAGATCATCGCTCACGTCGACTACCTGAGCGCAGCGATCGCCCGGCTCGACACGAGAGTCGAGGAGATGATGGTCCCTTTCCGAGCGGCCCGGGAACTGCTCACCACGATCCCGGGCATCCAGCAACGCAACGCTGAGATCATCCTCGCCGAGATCGGCGTCGACATGGGCCGCTTCGCGACACCCGGACACCTCGCCTCGTGGGCGGGGATGTGCCCGGGCAACAACGAGTCCGCCGGCAAACACCGCTCGACCCACACCCGCTCCGGTGATCCGTGGCTGCAATCAGCACTCGTCGAAGCCGGCTGGGCGGCAGTGCGAACCAAAGACTGCTACCTCGCCGTCAGGTTCTGGCGGATCGCCAAACGACGAGGCCAACAACGAGCAGCAATGGCCATCGCCCACACCATGCTCGTCATCATCTGGCACATGCTCAGCACCGGCACCGTCTACACCGAAATCGGATCCGACTACCTGGCCCGAAACGACAACCCAGATCGTCGCCGCCGCCACCTCGTCAACCAGCTCGAACAACTCGGCTACCAGGTCGAACTCACCGCTGCAGCATGAACCCCACCCGGGTCCAAAGAACTACGTAACACCCCTTCGTCATGCTGGCAGGCGTGGACATCAGCTTTCGCCGCTACACTCGCCCGGTCATATTGGCCCTGCCCCACACCGGGGCCCCGGGTAGGCCCCGGGTCCGAAGGGAGGTTGCACACGCATGACGCGTGCTTACGAACTCATGGTCATCATCGATGGTGACATCGAAGATACCGCTGCTCAGGCGAGGGTGAAGTCGATCAGCGACTCCATCGTCAGGGCCGGCGGCACGATCCACGGCAAGCCCGACTGGTGGGGTCGCCGTCAGTACGCCTACCCGATCAACAAGAAGGAATACGGCTACTACGTCGTGTACCAGCTTCTTGCTCCAGGTGGCGCTCTCGACGACCTCGAGCGGTCGTTCCGCATCGCTGACGACATCGTCCGCCACAAGCTCATCCGCCTTCCCGATACCGAGGCTGCACGCCGCGGTCTGACGGAGCCAGCGGCCTGAGTCGCCGCTCGTCAAGCTAAGGAGGCCGCCATGGCCGATAGCACTGTCACCATCGTAGGAAACCTCACCCGTGATCCCGAACTGCGGTTCACCGCCGGCGGCAAAGGCGTCGCCAGCTTCGGTGTGGCCGTCAACCGTCGGTATCAGGTCAACGGCGAATGGCAAGAGAAGGTGTCGTTCTTCAACGTCACCGCTTGGGACAGCCTTGGCGAGAACGCTGCCGCGTCGCTGACCAAGGGCACCCGCATCATGGTCACCGGCCGCCTCGAGCAGCGCGAGTACGAGACCACCGGCGGCGAGAAGCGCAACGTCGTCGAGATCGTCGCCGACGAACTCGGGCCGAGCCTGCGCTGGGCCCGCGCCGAGGTCGAGCGCACACAACGCACCGGCCCCGATGGCACCCCCTCCGGTGGTGCCCGCCCGGCTGCCGCACCTGCCGGTGGCGGCCGTCCCAGCGATCCCGTGTACGGCGACGAAGAGCCGTTCTGACCCGTAGCGAAAAGTTCCCAGAAAGACACCACGAATGACCAGCAAGAAGAATCGGGCCAGAGCCCCCAAAGAAGTCAACAAGAAGTTCAAGAAGAAGACCAGCGTGCTCGTGACCGACAAGGTCGAGTTCGTCGACTACAAGGACGTCAACCTGTTGAACCGCTTCGTCAGCGACCGCTCCAAGATCCGCAACCGTCGCGTCACCGGCAACACCGTGCAGCAGCAGCGCGACATCGCCAACGCGGTGAAGAACGCGCGTGAGATGGCGCTGCTGCCGTACACCAAGCGCGTGTCGCAGACCCGCGCCGGTCGTCCGCCGCGCGATGCGCGACGACGATGGTGGCGGTCGTCGCGACGACAGTGGCGGTCGGCGTGACTCGTTCAAGCCCGATGCAGTTGTCGTTCCCGATCTGGTGACTGAAGTCGACGACGACGTCGTCGAGACCGACGACAGAGACGGTCGAGGCCTGAGCGTGAAGGTCATTCTCCGTTCCGACCGACAAGGGTCTCGGCAAGCGCGGCGACATCGTCGACGTGTCCGACGGTCACGCTCGCAACTTCCTGTTGCCGCACGGCCATGCGTTGGTAGCGACCGACGGTGCAGTCACACAGGCCGCATCGATGCGTCGGTCCCGCGACCTCCGCGATGCGCAGGATCGTGAAGGCGCTCAGACCATCGCCTCGGCGCTCGTGCCCAAGATCATCACCATCTCCGCCAAGTCCGGCCCCGAAGGCAAGCTGTACGGCTCGGTCACAGCTGGCCGATGTCGCTCACGCCGTCGAAGAGCAGACCAAGGTCGTCATCGATCGCAAGAACCTCCACATGGATCCGATCAAGTCACTCGGCACTCACACGGTCACCGCCAAGCTGCACAGCGACGTCGAGTTCCCGATCACCGTCGAAGTCGTCACGCAAGTAGTCCGACTCCTCGTAACTCTCCACAGGGTTGTCCACAGCCCCGGTGCGGCCTTGCGCGGGCCGTGTCCGGGGCTGTGCTGTACCTCCGACCGGCAGTGGTTGTCCACACGGCTCGCACAGCCAACTCACAGGGCCAGGTTGTTGCCCTTACGTTCCACAGGCCGATCAGGCAAGGTAGGTGACACATGACTGATTACTCGTCGCGACTCCAGCGCGATCGCACGCCGCGCCGGTCCGATGGCCGCGTGCCGCCTCACAACCTCAACGCCGAAGAGAGTCTGCTGGGCGCGTTGTTGCTGTCGCGCGACGTCGTCGATCAGATCGGCGAGCTCGGCGTGATGGTCGATCACTTCTACAAGCCGGCTCACCAACACATCTACGCGGCGATCCGCGGCTTGATGGCCACCGGTCAACCGGTCGACGCGGTGACCGTCGCCGACGAGTTGCGGCGCAATGGCCTGCTCGACGAGATCGGTGGAGCGCAGACACTGCTCGAACTGCAGAACGCGACGCCGGCCAGTCTCCAACGCATCGCGCTACGCCAAGATCGTCCAGGACACGGCGATGCTGCGCAAGCTCATCGGCGTCGCCAGCGAGATCGCCGAGATCGCCTACCTCGAACCCGACGATGTCACCAAGGCGCTCGACGAGGCCGAGACAAAGGTCTTCGAGGTCGCCGAGGAGCGGGTCACCGACTCGATCCGGTCGCTCAGCGACTTGCTGCCGCTGGCGATGGACAAGCTGCAAGAGACGTTCGAGCGCGGCGACATCATCACCGGCACGGCCACCGGGTTCCACGACCTCGACGAGATCCTCTCCGGCCTGCAACCGTCGACGCTCAACATCATCGGTGCCCGACCGGCGATGGGCAAGACCAGCCTCGGCCTGGGCATCGCCGCCTATGTCGCTCAGACGGCTCGTCGACCGGTGCTGATCTTCTCGTTGGAAATGGGCCACACCGAGCTGACCCAACGCATCCTGTCGAGCGAGGCCGAGGTCGATTCGCAGAAGTTGCGCACCGGCCGCCTGGTCGAGGCAGACTGGACCAAGATCGGCAAGGCGATCAACCGCCTCGACGTGCCGCTGTACCTCGACGACAACCCGCGAGTCACGGTGATGGAGATTCGCGCCAAGGCCCGGCGGATGAAGGCCCGCCAAGGTGGCCTGGCCCTGATCGTGATCGACTACCTGCAACTGATGAGTGGTGGCACCAACGCCGAGAACCGTCAGCTCGAGGTCAGCGAGATCAGTCGGGGTCTCAAGATCCTGGCCCGCGAGTTGGAGGTGCCGATCATCGCCCTCAGCCAGCTGAGCCGAAACCTGGAAACCCGTGGCGACAAACGCCCGATGCTGTCGGACCTACGCGAAAGCGGCAGCCTGGAGCAAGACGCCGACGTGGTCATGTTCCTGTACCGCGACGAGGTCTACAACAAGGAGTCGTCCGACAAGGCGATGGCCGAAGTGATCATCGCCAAGCACCGCTCCGGCCCGACCGGCACCGTGCGGTTGGTGTTCCGCGGTCAGTACACCAAGTTCGGCAACGCCGCCCGCGGCGTGTGATCGTCTGGTTGCAATCGCCCGCTCGCCGGATCGTTGGGCGCGATTTCGGGCCACAGGTGGCATGATCCCGCACCCGTAGCGCCGGGTTGGGCGCGACCTCACTGCCACCGGCGGCGTGATCTCGCGCCCACGATGCCGCCTGGTTGGGCACGGTTTGCGACATGGCCGGCCCGCCGCCGAGCCCGATCGCCGTGATAGGCAGGGTCACGAGGAGTGCCGATGTTGATGAGAAGTTCCAGGATGCTGTTCACCTGCCGGCCGTTGTCGGGCCACTTCGACCCACTGCTCCCGCTCGCCGCAGCGGCTCGAGCGGCAGGGCACACCGTGGGCTTCGCCTCTGGTGATCCGGTGGTCGGTCGGGCACACGATGCCGGCTTCGCTGCGTTCGAGGCCGGCCCGGCCGACGCGTTTCGTGGCGAATGGGCGCCACGGTTCCCCGGGTTCACCGATCTGGTCGGCGACGCGCAGCGCACGTTCTTCTTCACCGAGATCTTCGCCAACCTGGAGTTGGTGCCTCGCGCCGTCGACCTCGAACGGATCGTGTCGGAGTGGCGACCAGACCTCGTCGTGCACGATCTGGCCGAGCTCGCTGCGCCATTGGTGTGCACAGCGTTGGGCGTCCCCTACGTCGACGCCGGATACGGCTCACTGGTGCCACGAACAATGCTCGAGGCCGCCGGCAGCGCGGCAGCCGTGCACTGGCGCGCCCGGGGGCTCGAACCCCACCCCCTTGCCGGCTTGTTCCGGTACCTGTACATCGACCCACGTCCCCCGTCGTTGCAGATCGACGAGATCACCGAGCTCGCCGAGCTGGTGCCGGTGCAGCGGATGCGGCACGCGGTCGGCGAAGCACACGGCGCCACGCGGTCGGCGTGGCTCGACGACCTTCCACACCGGCACACCGTCTACGTCACATTGGGCACGGTCTGGAACACCGATCTCGACGTGTTTCGGCTGGTGATTGCGGCGCTCGCCGATCGCGTCAACCTCGTCGTCACCGTCGGGCGCCAGAATGACCCGGCGGCGCTCGGGCCTCAGCCGAGCGGTGTGGTGATCCGCACCTACATCCCGCAACACGACCTGCTGCCATGGTGTGATGCGGTCGTCACTCACGGCGGATCGGGGACGGTTCTGGGCGCCCTGGCCCACGGCGTGCCGCTGCTCGTGGTTCCGCAAGGCGCCGATCAGTGGACCAACGCCGGGGAGGTCGTCGCTGCAGGTGCGGGTCGTCGGCTACTGCGCGACGAGCTGAGCACCGATGCCGTACGCGACTGCGTGACGGCGCTGTTGAACGATCCTTCCTATCGCCGCAGCGCGTCGAGGATCGAGCAAGAGCTCAACGCCATGCCGTCGCCCGCCGACGCGGTCGGCGCCCTCGAGGCGCTGCTCGGGGCAGGGCACACCGAGCCGGCGACTCAGCCGTCGCCGCCGGGTCCGTAGTACGCGGTGCCGCTGGTGTGGCTGTTGCCGCCATTACCGCTTCCCCTTCCGCCACCGCTTCCGCCGCCGCTGCCGCCACCGCTGCCGCCACCGCTGTTGTTGTCGTCGACGGAGTTCTGGGTGCTGGAGTTGGTGTCGTCGCTGCCGCGGCCATCGCCATTGCCGTTGTGGTTGTCTTCGACCGAGTCGCTCGTGTTGCTGTCGTCGTTACCTGCGACAACGCCCACGCAGTTCGGATCGCTGGCATGCTCGGCCTCGTCGCAATTGCCGCGGACGTCTTCGATGCTGCTCGCGGTGCCGTTCTCGACGCTGACACCCGGCGCGACGTCGTCAGGAAGGCCGGCTGGTGAGTTGGCCACCGACACGGTCACGCTCGACTCGCTCGACGGCGTCGTCGCCACGGATGACGGCACAGTGACCACCGATGGTGTGGTGGTGTCGGGAGCATGGCTGTTGGACGAGACCGCGGCGAATGCGGGAACACCGAATCCGACAACCGCAACGCCGGCCGTTGTCCAGATCACTGACTTCTTCACTGGGATCTCCTTTGGCTTGTGCGAAGTAAGCGCACCAACGGCGCACAAAGCGTTAGTGGACCAAAGGGCTAGGACCAGTGAACCCTCGCGGATCGGTACTGGAACTGATTCAGCCGACCGATTCCAAGGGCTTCCACATCGTCATCTTCCCCCGGAGCTCGTCATGGGCCGGCGATGGATCGAGCAGCACGGCCAGGGCTCGCTCGCGTTCGGCATCGGTGAATGGACGAACGGTGTGACAGAACTCGACCAGATTGTGGTTCGGATCCGTGGTGTAGATGCTGATGCAGAAGTCGTGGTCGATCTCGGCGACCGTCAGGCCGTGCCGCCGCCACCGTTCGCGATGCTCGTGGAGCGCCTCGATCGTGGTCGCGTCGAAGGCGATGTGGTTGACCCAACCGGGCAAGCCGACCGCGGCGTTGATGTCGACGGGGTAATCGTCGCCGAACGTGTCGTCGTGCAACTCCCAGAATGCCATCAGTCCTTGGTCGCGGCTGACGGCGGGGTCGGTGGCGAAGAAGAAGTGCTTGCTCCATCCGCCGTGTTCCCCGGGGGTGGGGGCGACGACGACCTTGACGAGCTCGAAGCCCATCACCTCGGTGTAGAAGTGGTGGGTGGCAGTGGTGTCGCGGGTGGCCTGGGCAACGTGATGGAACGCCATCGCCGAATTGTCGCGCCCTCAGGTGGTGCTGTCACGAGCGAGCCGCCAGACTTGCGCGGGTGTTCCTCGGCGACGATCTCCTGGCCTGGCTGATCCTCGCGCTTGGGGGAGCGCTGTTCGCCGGGAACCTGATGGCGCTGATCAAACCGCCTCCGCCGAAGGAGGGCGACCTGCCCAAGGCGCCGATTGGTCGCAGCGTGTTGATGGGTGTGGTCGGGCTCGTGGCTGCCCTGTGGGCGCTGGCCTCGCTGATCAGTTGACGGCCATCACTTCGGCCAGCGTTTGCAGGAAGCGATCGTTCTCGTCGGGCGTCGAGATGGTCACCCGGATGCCTTCGTTGCTGAACGGTCGGGTCACCACGCCGCGACGCTCGAGGCCGAGGTAGATCTCGTCGGTGCGTTCACCGATGGGCAGATAGACGAAGTTGGCCTGGGCGTCGGGCAGGCGCCAACCGGCACCGGTCAACTCGGCAATCACCCGGGCTCGTTCGCCGAGGATGTTGGCGACCCGTTCGGCGATCTCAGCTTCCGCGTCGATGGCCGCTATCGCTGCTGCCTGGGCGAGCGCGCTGACCGCGAAGGGGAACAAGGTCTTGTCGACGTCGGCGATCACCTCGGGGTCGGCGATGGCATAGCCGGCGCGGATACCGGCCATACCCTGCGCCTTGGAGAACGTGCGCGTCACGACCACGTTGGGGTAGCGGGGGATCAGATCGCGCACTGGGTCACCGAGCGATGGATCGAGGAACTCGCGGTATGCCTCGTCGATCACGACGATCGTCGCCGGGCGAGACACCGTCGAGCAGGGCTGCGCCATGGCGCGCTGGTCGACACGGCCGTGCCGGTCGGGTTGTTCGGAGTGGCCAACAGCACCAGCTTGGTGCGTTCGGTCACGGCAGCCGCGACGGCGTCGAGATCGAATGCCTGAGCCGCTCGTCAAGAGGTGTGGTCACCGCCGATGCCGGCCATCAATTGGGTGTAGACGGGGTAGACCTCGAACGATCGCCACGGGTAGACGACCTCGTCGCCGGGGTCGACGTACGTGAGGAACAGCTGCTGCAGCAGACCGACCGAGCCGGCGCCGACAGTGACCTCGTCCGACGTCGACATCGAGCCACGTCGACAGCCGTTCGCGCACCGCCGTGGCCCGATGGTCGGCGTAACGGTTGGCGCCCGTGGCGGCCGCGGCGACGGCATCGACGATCGATTGGACTGGCGGCAACGGGTTCTCGTTCGATGCCAGCTTGATGGCGTTGGTGATGCCGTGTTCGGCCTCGGCCTGCGCCGCGCCCTTGCCGGGGCGGTAGGCGGGCATGAGATCGACGGCAGGGCGCGGCCTGCCGACGGAGTGCGATTGCAGTCATGGATGCTCCGGTTGGCGAGTGGTCAGCCAAACGTAGCGCCGTGCGCCGGGTCGGCGTGGTGCGTGACCGCCATCGGCCCGAGCAACGGCTGGGCGGCGAGCGTGACTCGATCGCGCCCGGCGTCCTTCGACTTGAACAACGCCTCGTCGGCACGGATCAACGTGTTGGCGACGTGTTCGCCCTTGCCGAGGGCGACGCCGATCGAAACTGTCAGCGGCTCATCGACGGCCAGCGCCATCCGCGACACGGCGAAGCGAATGCGCTCGGCCACCTGTGCGGCCTCGGTCGTGGTCGTGTTGACCAGGACGACGCAGAACTCCTCACCGCCATAGCGGTACACGACGTCGCCGGTTCGCACTTCGCCGTCGCAGCACATCGGCGACCGCGCGGAAGGTCTGGTCGCCGGCGTCGTGGCCGTGCTCGTCGTTGATCCGCTTGAAGTGGTCGACGTCGACCATGATCACGGCGACGGGTGCTGTCGCCGTTGTTCGCCTCGATCGACAGATCGCGGTCGAGGCGGCGGCGATTGCCGACACCCGTCAGGTCGTCGCACAGCGCCAGTTGGGCGAAGTGCCTGTTCCGACGGCTGCGAATCGCAGCGAACGTCACCGAGCGCGGCACCGATCGTGGCGAGCACGCCGATTGCAACAGGGCGAGCACGATCGTTCGATCCGCGTCAGACGCCACCGCGCTCGCAATGTTGGTTCGTCCGCCGAAGTTCATCACCGTTCTATCGGCGTCAAATCGCTCGAAGTTGAACGCTGATCGCGGCGAGCACGACCTGTGCAATGCTGCAGCCATGGGCGCAAGGGATCGAGCGTTGGGGTTCCGGTGGGCCGTGGGAGGGCATCGTCGGCTACAGCAGGGTGGTTCGCTGCGGCGACTACGTGCACGTCGCCGGCACGACCGCGACGGTCGATGGTCAGGTGGTCGGCCAGGGCGACGCCGGCGAACAGACCAGGGTGATCGCTGCGGATCATCGGCGAGGCGTTGGCCAAGGCCGGCGCGACGTTCGACCAGGTCGTGCGGTCGCGGATCTTCGTCCGCGACATCGCCGACTGGGAAGCTGTCGGCGCGGCGCACGGCGAGGTGTTCGCCGACATCCGTCCGGTGTCGACGATGGTCGAGGTCTCGCGGCTTGATCGACCCGGCATCATCTCGTCGAGATCGAGGTCGACGCCTACAGCCCGCAGGGCGGATGACGGTCGCCTGCACCGGACTGGTGAGGGTGACTGTGAGCGTGGGAGACTTGGTCCCGTGACTGATCCCGACGATCGTCCGGGTGAGTCGAGCGGCATGCGCGACGACATCGAGCGGATGCTCGCGTTGCCGGCAAAGTTGATCCCCACGTCGGTCATCGTGCCGGCGTGGCGGCGGCTGACCGACGGCGAGTCGACCTGGCCGGTGCGCCTGGTGCCGTCGTCGCCGCCACGGCGTTGCAGGTCGCCCTGCCCAATCGTTACGAGATCCCCCCGACGTGGCTGTTGCCGACACTCGGCGTTCTTCTTGGCGGATCGGCCTGTCGATCGCCCATCCGCGCCGAATCACCCGCACTCACCACAGCTGCGACTCGTCAGCATCCTGCTGATCGCCGTGATCACGCTGGCCAACGCCGGTTCGGCCGGTCGACTGATCACCGCGTTGCTGCAGGGTCGCGCCCACGAGAGCGCCACCACGTTGTTGCTGACGGGCGGTGCGATCTGGCTGACCAACGTGATCGTGTTCGGCATGTGGTACTGGAACCTCGACCGCGGCGGCCCGGCGGCGCGGGCCCAGGCCCTGAAGTCGTTTCCCGACTTCCTCTTCCCGCAGATGACCGCGCCCGACCTGTCGCCGGCCGACTGGCAGCCGCAGTTCTTCGACTACCTGTACCTGTCGTTCACCAACGCTGCAGCATTCAGTCCCACCGACACGTTGCCGCTTGGCACGCTGGGCGAAGATGGCGATGATGATGCAGTCGATCGTGTCACTCGGCACTGTCGTGCTGGTCGTCGCCCGCGCCGTGAACATCTTGAAGTGATCGCCTGACAGCGACGACGATCGCCACCACGCCGAACGGCCAAGCGCGATCAGCGGGATCAACGCGTCGGGCCGGTCGTTGATGAGGTTGCCGAGGCGGCAGTTGATGGCGGCAATTCCGACGACGATGGTGACGATTCCGAGCAGCAGCGAGACCGGGTCGAATCGGTGGGTTGTCATGGCTGAACCTCGGCGGTCGTGGTCTGGACTGTGGTGGTGGCCGATCGGGGCAGTGGGTCGAGCGAGCTCGGTACGGGCGACGGGGCGCCTGGACGGTGGATCACGAACCCACCGGGCGACACCACCGATCCGTCGGCGCGGATCACGGCACCGTTGTCGAGCTGCACCGAGCCGTCGGGGTGTCTGCTCGACGATCGTGATCTGGTAGCTGCCGTCGGCCTCGATCCGTCGCCCGTCGCCGAAGTCGATGGAGCCGTCGTCGAACAGCACGGTGCCGTCGCCGAAGTACCTCGGGATGCGGGGACGTCAGGTACGAATACGGGATACGTGATGCACCGGGCGGTGATCGCCGGTGGACGATCGACCGCGACGAACATCGATGTTGCCGACGCCGACCCGCAGCGTCAGCGTGATCGGGGACTGCCCGTCGGTGTTGTTGTCGAGGTTCAACGTGCGGCGGTAGCCGTTGCGGGTCGAGCCGAGGGCATCGATGGCGCCGATGCCGACCCGCGCGTCGATCTGCACCTGGGCGTCGTCGGGTACCACGACCGTCAGGTCGCCGACGCCGACCTCGACCGTCGGTCGATGACGTCGTTCGGATGGTCGATCAACCACAGCTCGAAATTGCCGACACCCGGTGCGGTACTCGGCGGCCACCGTGCTGCCGGCGCCGACGACCTCGGTCCGGTCGCCCGTGACGATTGGTCAGGCCGACACCGGCGAAGCCGATCAGCGGCCGACGGCCACGGCGGCCGTCGCTGTGGCCAGTGCCGGCACGATCAGCCATCGGGCGCGCCCGACCACGCTGCCGACCACCAGGCCGGCGCCGAGAACGACGGTCGCCCATCCGAAGGCAACGGTGCCGCGGTCGAACGTCGGTGCCGTTGACCAGCCAGACGAGTGCTCCGACGACGGTGGCGGTGCCGATCGTCAACAGTCCGAGGGCCGAACGCGGGCGGCGCGGTCGGTCTCGTCGCTGGGCCGTCAACGATGCCCACCGTTCCGTTGTCGAGCCACCGGGCGCGTCGGTCAGCGGCTCGGCCGGCGGTGGTGTCGCTGTGACCGGGCTGCGGCCCCGCCACAGGGCGACTGCTGCGCCGAACAGGCCGACGGCGACGACCCAACCGGCGTCCGGCAGGTGGGCGTTGCCGCCGAACAGCCAGCGAGCACAGATCAACACGGCGATCGCGCCGAGCACCTTGCGTACCACCGACGGTGGTGCCGACGTCGGTGAGTTGGCCAGCAACACCAGCCCGGCAAGGTAGAGAACGATCCCGACGCCGCTGAAGAGTGCCAGGACGACGAACGCCAGTCGAACGATCAGCGGATCGATCGCCAGAGCGCGTCCCAATCCGCCGGCAACTCCGAACACGACCCGATCATCGGATCGTGCCCAGCGGTGGTCGTGCGGCTCGGGGGTCGCCGGTATCGGCGGAGGAAGCGGAGCCGGCTCCGTGTCGAGGTTCGTCATGGGATGCACGGTACGGCTACCGGCCTGCCTGCGCCATCAGGGACGACCCTGGTTGAACCCTGAGGCATCCGGATGCCAATCAGGGTGCCAACCTGATGTGTAGCCACTCGTTCGATGGCACGATATGGACATGGACAGCACGCCGGCAGCGCGCCGCGTCGGAGGTCGGATCGAGTTCAGCCGTTCGTCGAGCGATCGGATGCTGCTCGGAGTCTGCGGCGGAGTCGCCCAGCGCTACGGCGTCGACGCCTACGTCGTGCGCATCGCGCTGTTGCTCCTGACCCTCACTGGTGGGCTAGGCGTCGTGCTCTATCTGGTGGCGTGGGCGATCAGCACGCCCGCCCGACGAGCGGTCGGCTCCGAACGTCCGTCGAACCCGGGGTCGTCTCGGCGCGATCCCTCGCCGTCGGCGTGGCGACCGGCGGGATGTTGATGACAGCTCGCAACATTGGCGTGTGGCCCGGTGACGCGGTCATGGTGCCCGCCGTCGTGGTCGCCTGCGGGTCGGCGCTGCTGTGGTACCGACGGGCGAGACCGTTACCCAGTAAGTGATCCGCTGGAGCGGGTGTTGCATGGTCGGGCCACCCCCTTGCGGTCGCTGGGTGGCGTCGCCTTGGCGATGGCCGGAGTGGTTGCGTTGGCTGGCAGGAGGCGTGCACGTGTCTCAACTGCCCGCCGCGCTCGCTGCCTTGGCGATGGCGCTTGGCCGGTGCCGCGGTGTTGGTGGGTCCCGTATGTCGGTCGGCTGACAACGCAGTTGCGTGACGAAGAGCGTGCCCGCATCCGCGATCAGGAGCGCAACGACATGGCCGCCCATCTTCACGATTCGGTGTTGCAGACGCTGGCCCTGATGCAGCGTGCCGCGGCAGATCCGCGGCGGATGGTGATGCTCGCCCGCCGTCAGGAGCGCGAGCTGCGCAGCTGGTTGTACGACGTGAAGGCCGGCGCTGCTGCGGGGTCATTGGCCGCGCGTGCCGAGGGGATCGCTGCCGAGGTCGAGCTCGATCACGGCATACCGGTCGATCTCGTCGTCGTCGGCGATGTCGAGGTCACGCCGCGCCGTCGAGGCCTTGCTGCTGGCGGTGCGTGAGGCGACCGTCAACGCGGCCAAGCACGCACACGGCCGATCTCGTCAGCATCTACATCGAGGTCGAGCCGAACGCCATCACGGCCTTCGTTCGCGACAAGGGCGTCGGCTTCTCGCCCGCCGAGATCGGCGACGACCGCCGCGGTATCGCCATGTCGATCCGTGATCGCATCGAACGTGTCGGCGGACGGGCGGCGCTTGGAGTCGGCGCCGGGAGCCGGCACCGAGTGGGAACTGGTGGTGCCGACGATGAGCGCGCGGATTCGCGTGTTCGTCGTCGACGACCATGCCCTGTTCCGCTCCGGCGTGAAGGCCGAGATCGGCGACGCCGTCGAGATCGTCGGCGACGTCGGCACGGTCGACGAGGCGATCATCGCGATCCGGGCGACGAAGCCCGACGTCGTGCTGCTCGACGTGCACCTTCCCAACGGTGGCGGTCGGGCGATCCTCGAGGGGCTCGCCGACGACCTGCCCGACACCAAGTGTCTGGCGCTGTCGGTGTCGGACGCCGCCGACGACGTGATCGGCGTGATCCGCGCCGGCGCCACGGGGTTACGTCACCAAGACGATCACCCGCGAGGAACTGCTCGATGCGATCCGTCGAGTGCACGCCGGTGATGCGGTGTTCTCGCCGCGGCTTGGCCGGATTCGTGCTCGACGCCTTCGCCGGTTCGGCGCCGGTCACCTCGGATCCCGACATGGATCGGCTGACCCAACGCGAGCAAGAGGTGCTGCGGTTGATCGCCCGCGGCTACACCTACAAAGAAGTTGCCGCGCGCATCCACGTCTCGGTGAAGACGGTCGAGATCGCACGTGTCGTCGGTGCTGCGCAAGCTGCAGCTGTCGAACCGCCACGAGCTCACCGCCTGGGCGACAGACCGTCGTCTGCTGTAGCTGCGATCAGTCGCCGTCGGCTGATTCGGTGTCGGAGTCGGTGTCGTCGGTGCCGGTGTCGGTGTCGGCCGTGCCGGGTCCCGATTCCGCTCGATCTGGCGGTTGGGCTGCCCACGTCGGTCGCTTGCCGGTCTCCAGCTCGATCAGCTCGGCCTTGGCGTCGCGCCAGGCCAGATCGGCCGCGGCCGCACCTCTGCCCGTTCGCGTTGGCCTCCTTGACCTGCTCAACAGCACGCTGATGCGCCTCTTGGGCGCGCTTCAACGGGCCGCCTGCTCGATGGCTTCGGCTTGCGGCGCTCGGCCTCGGCCTTGCGGTCGATCTCGGCCTGCTTCGCCCGCCGGTCGGCCTCGTCGTGTTCGCGGACGCTCTGGGCGAATCGTTCGACGTCGGTGAGCTCACGTGGCGGCGGGGCCTTTGGGCGGCGACGGCTTGGCATGGGTCGCCATTGTGCACGGGCGCGGCCCCGATCTCAACCTGCGAGATCGAGCGGTGATCGGTTTAGCGCAAGATGAGCACGATGATGACGATGAGAAGGATGAGGCCGAGAAGGCCCCCGCTGATGTAGAGACCGGACGCAAGCAACATGTCTTCGTGATACCCAGCGCCTGTCGGAGTCAAACGACGAGCGGGTTTCACCGCACCTTCGGCCTGGTCTCCAAGATCACCAAGAACTGATCGGCGGCGGATGGCCGAACGGCTCGGTGCCCTTCCGATAGGCCATTCGACCCAATTCTTCGCTCGACGAGGCTGGCGACCGGCGGATCGGGTCGCGACGAGGCAAGCTGTCGGCTGTGAGGTGCACGCGACCGCGAGTGTTGATCGTCGAGGACGACGCGGGCGTGCGCCACAGCCTGGAACGCGGGCTGGGTCGGGGGGGATTCGACACCGTCGCCGTGGCCGTCGCCCGCGAGGCGTTGTGCGTCGATGACCACGACATCGCCCTGGTCGATCTCGGTCTTCCCGACAGCGACGGCGTCGACCTGTGCGGGCAACTGCGGGCCCGTCACCCCGAGTGTCCGATCATCGTCGTGACGGGCCGCCACGACGAGCTCGACGTCGTCGATGCGTTCGAGGCGGGCGCCGATGACTACGTCACCAAGCCGTTCTCGCTCGCAGTTCTGACCCTTCGCATCCGTCGTCACCTCAACCGCGCTTCGGCAGTCATCATGATCGGCGTCTTGCGGCTCGATCGTGCAGCGCGGCGAGCCTCCGTGGCGGGCGAGCTCATCGACTTGACCGCCCGGGAATTCGATCTCCTCACGGTGCTGGCGGATCGGGCCGACGAAACGGTCGGCACCGACGAGCTGATGGCAACTGTGTGGGACGCCAACTGGTCGAAGTCGAAGCACACGCTCGCAGTCCACATCAGCTCGTTGCGGGCCAAGCTGCGCACCAACGATCTCTGGTCACCGACCATCACGACGGTTCCAGGGCTCGGCTACCGGCTCGACGCGGTGCCTTCGAATCGGTAACCGATCCCGCGGACGGTGGTGATGTAGCGCGGTGCCGCGGCATCGTCGCCGAGCTTGCGGCGCAGCCAGGCCATGTGCACGTCGAGCGTCTTGGTGCTTCCGACGAATTCGACGCCCCACACCCTGTCCATCAGCAACTCACGTTTGACGACCGTGCCCGCCCCACGCACGAGCTCGGCGAGAAGATCGAACTCCTTGGTCGACAAGCCGAGCTCGCGGTCGGCCTGCCAGGCCCGGCGGGCAGCGACGTCGATCGTGACGTCTTCGGATTCGAGGCGGGTCGCGGTGACCGCCCGCAGACGGGCCCGGATGCGAGCCAGCAACTCGCTGAGGTGGAACGGCTTCGTCAAGTAGTCGTCGGCGCCGGCTTCGAAGCCTTCGACGATGTCGAGTTCTTCGCGCCGCGCCGTGAGCACGATGATCGGAAGCCATTCGTGTGTGAAACGGAGGCGTCGACAGACCTCGATGCCGTCGATGTCTGGAAGGCAGAGGTCGAGCACCACGAGCTCGGGGTGCGTGTCGAACACGGCGACCTCGGCGTCGCCTCCGGTTGTGACCCAGTGCGTGGTGTGTCCCGCTCTGTCGAGGGCGCGCATGAGGGGACCTGCGATCGCTGCTTCATCCTCGACCACGAGCAGCGCTGCCATCTGCTCACCCTTTCCGTGCTGGATGCGCGAATCTAGGCCGATGGCAACGCGGTTGCGCAGTCGCATGCTGCGATCGGATCTGGTGTTGGTCGTGGCGGTCCTCGTCGTGGCCGGGCTGACGAGCGGAATCCTGTTCGCCAGGGAGGTGCGCAGCGGAGCCGGCCTGCATCTCACCGGGCAGGCCGAGACGATGATCATCTCGCTCACAGACCGGCTGAACGAGCAGGGCGCACTGTCGAACGCCGACGTCGAACGCGTGGCGCCGGCCGGCACCGAGGTCGTGTTGCGAAACTCCAGCGGTGAGGTCGTGGCCAGGACCGCACCGGTGCTGGCCAATCGGGTGATGTCGGTCGAGGTCGAAGGCCCCGGTGACCTCTCGGCGACAGTGTCGGCCGACCTCGCGCCCGTCGACCACCGCGTGCGCCAGGCGTGGAACGCGATCATCGGCATCGGCATCGCCATCGCCACACTGGCCGCACTCTTTGCGACGATGCAGGCCCGTCAGCTCAGTCGTCCGCTGGATCGTCTGGCCCGGGCCGCCCTGCAGATCGGCACCGGTGACGTCGGCGTCGTCGCCCCGAGTGGTTTGGTCGAGGTCGACGCGATCGCCGAGGCGCTCGAAGAAAGCGGTCATCGCATCTCTGAGCTGATGTCGGCCGAACGCCAGTTCAGCGCAAATGCGAGTCACCAGCTGCGATCGCCGCTCACCGCTATCGCCATCAGCCTGGAGCTGATCGGCGACAGCCCGGATCCCGCTGCACGGCGCGAGGCGGCAGAGGCCCTCACCCAGGTTGCCGGCCTCGACGACCGGATCAACGAGTTGCTCGCGCTGGCCCGCACCGGTCGGGCGGCCGCGTCGGCTCGCGTCGATGTCGTTGCCCTCGTTGACCGACACGTTCATGCCATCGCCGCGCAGTTCCACCGCGCCGGGCGTCGGCTGACCCTCAGCGCCCCCGAGGTGCTGGAGGTCGACGTCACGCCGAGCGCGCTGACCCAGAGCGTGGAGATCCTGCTCGACAACGCACTGGTCCACGGCGCGGGTGATGTCGAGGTGAGCATCGCCGTGGTCGGCACCGGAGCGATCGAGATCACAGTCCGCGACGAGGGTCACATCAGCGATCCCGTCGACTCGGTCGGCGGTGGAGCTGGTGGCGCCGGTCATGATCGTCGCGGCCATGGTCTCGGACTGCTGCTGGCCCGCAACCTGTTGCGACCCGACGGCGGGCGGGTCGAACTGGTTTCGAACGACCCGGCGACGTTCGTCATCCGCTTACCGGCGATCGCTGCCGGCCCCGAGGCGAAGGCCGGGGTCAGGCGCGCACCTCCTGGCGCATGAACGCGGCGTACGCCCCCGCGAACAAGACAACGACCGCGCTCACGAGCGCGGCTACCTGCCACCACGCCAGCACGAGGCTGTCGGAGAGCGACAGCGTGCTCGGCAGGGCCTGCGACGTCGAGTCCTGAACGACCAGACCTGTTGATTGTCGCGACGGGTTCAACAGCACCCCGGTCGCCTCCTGGTACAGCTCCGACGGCGAGAAGCGTCGCACGTTCTGCTCGACGCGGGCGTTGGCCAGCACGACCTCGGTGGTTGCCGTGCTCGGCACGGGATGCACCGTGTCGGCCACCAGTCCGGCGATCAATCCACCGAACAACGTGAACACCAGCCACGCCGCGATTGCGGCCAAGGCTGCGGTCGCTGCGCGGCGAGTCAGCACCGACAGGGCCATCGCCAGCGCCAACCACAAGGCGATGTAGACGACGGCGACGACGAAGAACGACAGCATGCGCACGACCTCACCGATGGTCGGACCGATGCCCAGGCGCAACATCCCGTACGACACCACCACGGCCATCACTGATGCAAGGGCCAGCGCGATCGCGCCGAGCCCGGCCACGAACTTGCCGTTGATCACCTCGTCACGGTGGATCGGCTGGGCGACCAGGCGTGGCAAGGTGCGCTGCGAGCGCTCGCCGTTGATGGCATCGAAGCCGAAGGCGATGCCCAGCAACGGGCCGAGGATGGCGATGAACTCGTGGAATGCAGGCACCCGATCCGGGGCCAACGTGAACACATAGAGGAAGATCGACGGCACGTCTGTCGCTTGGTCGGCGGCGGCACGGATCGGGCCGCTGGCCGAGTGCACCGAGGCCAGCCCCGCCAGGGCGACGAGTACGACAAGGATGACGAAGCGAATCGAATGGATGTGGTCCGCAAACTCTTTGCGAGCCACGATCCGCCAACCGCCGTGCAGACGCTCGACGACGACCTCGTCGTCGATGCTTCGAGTTTCACGCACCGACGCGATGGTCGCCGTCATCAGTCCTCCCGGTGAAGTAGCGGTGGTAGATCGCGTCGAGGTCGGCGCCACGGCGCACGAAGTGCTCGATGGTGCCCCCGGTGGAACCAACGGCGGCGAGCAGTTCGGCGTGCACGTCGCGGCTGGCGTTGATCATCCACCTGCGGGGGCCGTCGACTTCGAGGTGGCTCACGCCGGGTACGGCACCGACTGCCGTGGCGAGTTGCGCGGCAGACGGGCCGGGATCGACACCGAGCTCGAACACCCAGCCGTCGTCGAGCTCGCCGGCCAGTTCGGCGACGGTGCCAAGACCGACGAGGCGGCCGTCGACGAAGATGCCGATGCGATCGCAGATCTGCTCGACCTGGTGCAACAGGTGCGACGACAACAGCACAGTCATACCTTCATCGGTGCGCAGATCGCTGACGAACTTGAGCAGCTGGCGCACGCCCTCGGGGTCGATGTTCACGGTCGGCTCGTCGAGGATGAGGATCGAGGGGCTCTTGATCAGCGCATCGGCCAACCCGAGGCGCTGACGCATACCACGCGAGAAGGTGCCCACGCGCCGATCGATCACGTCGCTCAGGCCGACCTGCTCGAGCAGGAACTCGATTCGCTCGGTCGCCGCCCGTTCCCCCAGCCGGTTCAGCCGGGCGGTGTATTGCAGGTTTTCACGGGCCGTCGAGTCGTCGTAGAAGCCAACGTCGTCGGGAAGGTATCCGACGCGGCGTTTGACGCCGAGCGGGTCTCGTCGGGGATCGAGACCGCCGACCCGTGCTGTGCCGCTCGACGGTTCGGTGAGACCGAGCAGCATCAGAATTGTGGTTGTCTTGCCGGCACCGTTCGGACCGAGCAACCCGAAGATCTCGCCGCGGCGGATCCGCAGACTCAGCGAATCGACCGCGGTGCGCTCGGCGTAGTGCTTGGTCAGGTCGCTGGTCTCCAAGGCGATCGCATGCTGCTCCGCGGGGAGACCGTCATCGACCATCGGCGCTGTGTCCACCCACGTCATCGAGGTCACCGGCGGCCGAGACGGCGGAACAGCCAGGCCAGCCCGAGGAAGACGAAAGCGATGATCGCGACGGCGACGATGCCCAGCGTCCGCGAGCCCTTCACGCCGTAGCGCAGGTCGAGGGTCGAGGCCTGGCTGCCCGCACTCGCCCGCAGGCCGATCGCGTAGTCACCGGCAAGGGCGTTCTTGGCGGGCTTGATGACGGCGACAACCTGGGTGGTCTCGTTCGGCTTCACTTCGTCGACCTTCGGGGGATCGAACGTCACGGTCCATCCCGACGGGGGTGTTGCCGCGAACTGCACGGCGTCGACCGCGGCCGTTCCCGAGTTGCCGACCACGAGCGTCACCCGCTTCTCGCTGTTGGCCTGGCCACTGAAGTTCAGTCGCTGATCGGCCGTCGCGACGGCGAGCTTCGAGGATCCGGTGACTTCGGCGGTCAACTGGAACGAGCCTGAGTCCCCCGAGTCGGATGCGATCGTGACGTTGATCGGATAACTCCCTTCGGCGACGCCATCGGGTGGCGTCGCCGACACCTTGACCTGCGCCGTGCCGTCGGCGTCGACCGTCACGGTGTCAGCATTGGCGGCCGCGACGGGCGATGCCGTCACCGTCCAACCCTGCGGACCCGCAGCGGTGAACGTGAAGGTCTGCGACTCGGGGGTGTTGTTCGTGACGGTCAGTGTGTAGCTGAAGGCGGTGCCGGGGTCACCGCGCAGCGACGGGAAGTCGGCCTTCACGCCGACCCCCGAGTCGACCTCGGCCTGCACTTGTACGGCGAGAGGCAGCGCGGACTGCCCGGCCCCGTCGACGGCCATCACGTCGAGCGAGTAGCTGCCGGCAGCGGCGTCGGGAGGCACGACGATCTCGGCCGTCACCTTGCCCGGCGTATCGGGCGCGGCGGTGACGGCGTTGACCACGAACCCGCCGCCGCGCAGCGTCGTCTTCCATCCGCTCGGCAACTGATCGACACTCAGCTGGGCGACGCTGACCGCCGGGGCGGTCACGGCCAGATCGAACTTCACGGTCGACCCCGGGCGGGCGACGACAGATGGATAGGGGGTCGAGATCACAAGATCGGCGGCCTGGGCATGGCCGCCCGAATCGATCCATACCAGGCTCGTGGCGGCGATCGCGACGATCGCTGCAGATCGCGCCAGCCGTGCCGGCGACTTCCAACCTCGGTTCGATGTCGGCATCCCCATCCTTTCCGCGCTGTGAACGAAAGGGAGTGTGGTCGCCGATCGTTCAGCAGTCCGTTGTGCGAACGTTGTGAGAAGGTAAAGGTCCGTGGCGAACAAGGAGATCACGAGCGCCTCGACGGGTACGTGGCGCGGGCGACAATGGTGGTCTGTGTCAGCGTACCCAGCGACTGTCGGTGGTCAATCAGCTGACATAGACATCGGACGCTCCGAACTGTCGCTCGGGCTACCGAGGATCGCGTCGACGCCCAGCCCGCCCGAGTCGCCTTCTGCTGTCGTGTGCATTGGCAATCGGCAATGATGTCGCTCGTGGGGACACACTTCGATGACACAGTGGGCGAGTTGAGCGAGGCGGTCGAGGTGTGCAAGCGTGCCAAACACCGGGCCGGGTACTTCGCCGCGTTGTATTGGCGCACGACCAAGGCGGTGCGCGCCCGGGCCGACGCTGGACAGTTCCAAGACCGCGATCGCATGGAGAGCTTCGCCGGCATCTTCGCCGCCCGGTACCTCGCCGCCTATCGGGCATGGCAGAGCGATGGTCAGATGACCGCGTCGTGGAAGCTCGCCTTCGATACTGCGTCGAAGTGTTCGCCGATCGTGCTCCAGCACCTCGTGCTTGGCATGAGTGCGCACATCAACCTGGATCTGGGGATCGTGGTGGCCGACTTGGCTCGCGACGCGCCGGGAGGCCTTGCATCGCTGCGGTCCGACTTCGATTCCATCAACGACGTCTTGTCGGGAGAGATCAACGCGTCGCAGGCCTGCGTGGATCGGGTCTCACCGTTCATCCGCCTCGCCGATGGCGTTGGCCTGCGGTCAGATGAGGCACTGTGCGGGTTTGCCCTCCGCATCGCCCGCCAAGGAGCCTGGCAGTCGGCTGAACAGCTCTCGAAGTGCACTGTCGATGAGCGCGACTCTGCGATCGCCCGCCGCGATCAGGCGGTCGCCAAGTTTGGCTCACGATTGATGCATCCCGGCGGTGTGCTGGGGGCGGCGATGGCAGTGGTCCGAACCGGTGAACTGCACTCGGTACCACACGTCATCGACGCCCTCTCGACCTGATCGGCGGTGGCTGGGCGGCGCAGACGGCTCGGCTACTGACGGGCCATGTGTGCTCGTAGCTCGGCCTCAGGGTCGTGGATCAGTTCGCCGCTGACGTCGACGGTGACCGTTCGCAAGGTGCCGGTGAACTTGAACGGGCTCGGGTAGTCGTCGCTGACGGGTGAGCCGGGGTTGGCTCCGCAGGTGAGCGCTCCGGGGTTGAAGATGAACGGTGTCGTCGTTGGTGCTTCGGCGTTGGCGACGAGGGTACCGTCGATGTAGAGCTGCATGTTCCCGGATGCACCACGGCCATTCATCAGGTCGGGCGCGCCGGTCGGTTCGAACTCGAATCGCAGCGCGTGTGATCCCGATGGCACGTCGATGTCGGACACCACCTTGTAGACGGCTCGTCCGAGGTAGTTGTGCACGTACTGCAGCTTGCCATCCTTGACGAACAGCGCGTAGCCGCCGGCGGCGGTTCCCTGGCACAACAGCACACCCTCGGCGCCGCCGGTGGGCATGTCGACGTCGGCGGTGATGCTGTGCGGGCGGTTGAGCACCCTGGGCGCCGCGTTGAATGGGACCGATTGGGTGTTCGGTCGGTATGTGTAGCTGTCGCGGGGCAGCGAGACCAGCGGCTTCTCGCCGATGATGCGCGCCAGGCCGCTGCCATCGACGGGCATGACCCCGTACTTGCCTGCTTCGACGTACCAGGTGGCGATGAGCGCGATCAGACGATCGCGGTTGTCGGCTGCCACGTTGTGGTTCTCGGCGAAGTCGGTGTCGGTGTGGTAGAGCTCCCAGGAATTGGCGTCGAGGTGCGACAGCTGCTCGGCAGAGATCGGCTGACCGAACCCGACCCCGGCCTCGGCGAACGACGGTCCCGGCCATGGGCACACGGCCCGCCAGCCGTCGTGGTAGATCGAGCGATGCCCGAGCATCTCGAAGTACTGGGTGTGCCGTGGGCTCGGCGCCGCGGCGTCGTCGAGGGTTGCCGCGAAGCTGAGCCCCTGCAATGGCGCCTGGGTGATGCCGCGGATGCTGGCCGGCGGGTCGATGCCGACCAGGTCGAGCACGGTCGGGACCATGTCGATGATGTGCGCGTACTGTGTACGGACCTCGCCTTTGGCCGTGATGCCCTTCGGCCACGAGACGATGAACGGATCGGCAGTGCCACCACGGTAGGTCTCACGCTTCCAGCGACGGAACGGGGTGTTACCGGCATTCGTCCAACCCCACGGGTAGTGGTTGAAGTGCCGGGGGCCACCGATCTCGTCGATCAGCGCCAAGCTCTCTTCCATCGACTCCGGGGCATTGTTGAAGAACTGCGCCTCGTTCGTCGTTCCCGTTGGTCCACCCTCGGCACTGGCGCCGTTGTCGGAGATCACCATGATCACCGTGTTGTCGAGCTGGCCGATCTCGGTGAGGAACTCGAGCAGCCGACCGAGATGGTGATCGGTGTGCGTCAAGAATCCGGCGTAGACCTCCATGAATCGGGCGTACAGCCTGCGGGCGTCAGCCGACAAGGTCGCCCAATCGGGGACGTCGGGGTCCTTTCGCGACAGCTCGGTATCGGGCGGCACCACACCCAGTTCGATCTGCTTGGCCAGTGTGCGCTCGCGGTACGCATCCCAGCCGTCGTCGAACGCGCCCTTGTAGCGGTCGGCCCATTCCTTGCCGACATGATGCGGCGCGTGCATCGCACCAAAGCACAGGTGCAGATAGAACGGCTTGTTCGGATCGATCTGCTTGGCGTCGGAAATGAACCCCACCGCCTTGTCGACCAGATCCTCGGTGAGGTGGTACCCCTCCTCGGGCGTCATCGGCGGCTCGACCTGGTGGTTGTCGTAGACCAGATCGGGATACCACTGGCTGGTGTCGCCACCCAGGAAACCGTAGTAGCGCTCGAAGCCACGACCGAGGGGCCACCGGTCGTACGGGCCCGCAGCGGTCTCCTGGTTGCTGGGTGTCAAGTGCCACTTGCCGACCATGAAGGTGTTGTAACCGTTGCCGACCAACATCTCCGACAGCATCCCGTTCTCGAACGGCATCACCCCGTTGTACCCAGGAAAGCCGGTCGCCAACTCCGTGATGCAGGCCATCGCGTTGGAATGGTGGTTGCGGCCGGTGACGATGCACGAACGGCTCGGCGAGCACAACGCCGTGGTGTGCATGTTGTTGTACCGCAAGCCATTGGCAGCGATCGCATCGAAGTTCGGCGTGGCGATCGGGCCCCCGAAGCAACCTAGATTGCCGAACCCCGTGTCGTCGAGGACGACGAACACGACGTTGGGCGCCTCGGCGCGTGCCCTGGCGGGCGCCGGCCAGGCAGGGCTCGATTCCTCGGCCGTGCGCCCGATGACGCCGGGAAAAGTCCCACCCTCTGGATACTCGACAACGGGCATGGTGCTACCTTCCTGTTCGGGCCCTCGAAGGGCCGATTCTGCTGGTCCGGTCTGGTTAGCACGCTGCCGGCCCGCATCGCCAACTCAGCCTTGTTGTGAATCGGCCCCAGTGACTTCAGCACTGAATACGGTTGCCCAGTCGTTCTTCATGCTCACCACCGTCCAACCCAATTCGTTCGCGGCTGCCAACGACTTCTCAGCACCGTTGATGTAGTCGTACTCGCGGTCGGCGTCGTCGTGGGCGAGCAGCAGGGCGAACCTGGCGCACTCGAGCATCTCGATGTCGACGTCGGCATTGCCACCGGCAAAGATCGGAAGCCGTCCGGTACGAGCGAAGATGTGCTCGGGCTTACCCGGCCCCAGCGACAGGCCACCGAGGATCCGGTCGGTGCGCACGATCTTGCCATTGCGGTACTCGTACTCGGCCGAGGTGCCGATGACATTTTCGTTGTAGATGCCCCAGAGGTCCTCGGCGAAGACCCGCATGAAGTCGCGCCCGCCGCCGGAGCACACCATCACCCGGAACTCGTGAGCCTTCAAGAAGTCGAACAGCTCGAGCATCGGCCGGTAGACGAGCGCCGTGTACCCCACGCCGAAGCGGGGCTGCTTCACGGTGGCGATCCACTCGCGGACCTGCTCGTCGAAGACATCGGGCGTGGTACCACTCCAGGTCCGCCCGGCGGCGCTCTCCAACGCCGCCACCGCAGTGGGTTCCTGCTCGGCGAGGCTGTCGAAGAAGCCCTTGTCCTGCTCGAGGATCGCTCTGTAGGGCTGCTGCGTCGCCAGTGACGGGTCGTCCCGCACCGCCGTGGCCCACGCCCGGAACAGGAAGTCGAACTGGGGTGGCGCCGGCTTCTCGACCCACAGGGTGCCGTCGTTGTCGAACGCTGCGATCCGGTCGGCCGCAGGCACGAACCCGGGGCCGGGCTCGACGATCGACTCGACGAACTCGACGATCGCCTGCTTCGACGGGCCGTCGTTCCAACTGGGCAGGTGCTGTACTGGCATTTCGATCCTCCGCGACCGGCAACGGGGCAGGTGTCGCCCACCGAGCGCTGCGGACTCTAGCGAAACCGACTGCCGGCCCGAACCGTCAGGCCGTTGGCAGGACGCCGCCCTCGATGGCCGCGAGCAGGGCGGCATGGTCGCGCTCGGTCTGGTCGGCGTAGGCAGTGGCCCAGTCGGCGATGCTCTCACCGAAGCGCTCGGACCTACCGATGTAGCCGTAGATGCCGACCGAGTCACCGGTTCTGGCGTGGGCCCGAGCGAGGGCCCAGCCGCAGTGGCCGGAATAGAGACCGAACGCGTACGGTCCCATCGTCTCGACGTCTGCCGACCACTTCGAGTCCCAGAGTTGGCGAACGTAGTAGTCGATGTTGTTGCCGTTCAGTTCGTCACTCGCCCAACCCAGCAAGACGTCGCTGACCGCCTGCAGCGAGCGTTGGCCTTCGACGACACGCTGGCCGAAGTGCGTTGCGGGCGCGGTGCCCCGAGCAATGCTGATCACCGACTGGCGCGCCTCTTTGACCTGCAGGAAAAGGGGGCCATCGTTCGGACCCTGGAAGAGAGCGACCCAGCAGCGGGTACCGACGCTGCCGACCCCCACCACCTTGCGGGCGTAATCGACGAACCGGTAGCGATCGAGAAGGTCCCGTCGATCGGCGCTCAGCGACTCGCGGTACTGGGCGACCACGCGGATGACATTTTCATTCAGGCCCGGGGCATGTTCGCTGATGTGCACGAGGATCGGCGGATCGTCGACGATACGACGGCGGCCCTCGACGACGGTCGTCAGCTTGTCGAATGCTCTCAAGTGGTTCTTGTTCTGGGCTCTCAGGACCTCGCGGGACATCGCTTTGCGTTCGGCGTTCGCCATGGTGTCCATCAGGTCGCGCATCTCGATCCTGGCGTACCAGACGTCGAGATGTGTCAGGTTGGCGTAGCGCTCCATCCAGTCTCGGTAGGCAGCCACGGCATCGAGGACGGCCCGACGTGTCGCGACGGGGTCGAAGCCGTTGACGCGACCAGCCACGACGATGCTGGCTGCAAGCCTCTTCACGTCCCATTCGAAGGGCCCGGGCGAAACTTCGTCGAAGTCGTTGAGGTCGAACATCAGACGTCGCTCGCGACTCGCGAAGACCCCGAAGTTTGACATGTGCGCGTCGCCGCACAGCCGTACCTCGAGATCGGTTGACGGCCCCGACGCGAGGTCGTACGCCATGATTAGTGCCGACCCGCGCAAGAAGGCGAACGGCGAGACGCTCATCCGGGCATAACGCAGGGGAACCAGGTCGCGGACGCGGGCGCTGTTCGACTCGATGAGTACCTCGATGGGGTCGCGGCGGTCGGTGGGCGGCTCCCAGACGGCGTGAGCTTTCCGCGGCACCGCCGATCGTCGTTGCTTCCCGGCGAGCCGCCGTTCGTCGGGCGACGGGATCGGCGCGTCGAACGCAGGGAGCTCAAGGGTTGGGGATCGCCGTTTGACCATGACGGCCATTGTCGCGCCGCCACAGCTCTCGGCCACAACGAGGGCATCCCCGTGGAAGTCGAGCGATGTCTATGCTCGCGCCGTGACAGCGCCGTCCGACGTAGCCATTCCTGCCCCTCCGTCGGGCATCGCACGCTATGTGCCGGGACTTAAGTTGCTACGGACCTACGAACGCCGCTGGCTGCGTTCTGATGTGGTCGCGGGGATCGTGCTGGCGGCAATCCTGGTGCCGCAGGGTATGGCCTACGCCGAGCTGGCCGGGCTGCCGGCGGTCAACGGCCTGTACACCACGGTCGCCTGTCTCGTCGGCTACGCAATCATGGGTCCGAGCCGAATTCTGGTGCTCGGTCCCGATTCCTCGCTGGGGCCGCTCATCTTCGCCGCGATCACGCCGTTGGTCGTTGCCGGCGACGACCCCGGCAAGGCCATGGCGCTCGCGGCCATGATGGCGATGATCGTGGGCGTCATCGAGGTCGGGCTCGGCCTCGGCCGGTTGGGCTTCGTCGCCGACCTGTTGTCGAAGGAGGTGCAGGTCGGCTACATGAACGGGTTGGCGCTGACCATCGTTGTCGGCCAACTACCCAAGCTCTGCGGGTTCTCCACCGACGCCGACGGCTTTGTCGACGAGCTGCGCGCCTTCGTGGATGGGTTCTCCCGCCGCAACCCAACCGCCATGTGGCTCGGGCTCTCGCTGCTCGTCGTGCTGCTGGTGCTGCCGCGCTTCACGACGAAGATCCCGGCCGTGCTGCTGGTGGTGGTCGGAGCCACCGTCGTGACCAGTGTTTTCGACCTCGACGTGAAGACCGTCGGCGCGCTCCCGCAAGGGTTTCCGAGGCCGACGCTGCCGTGGACCAACGTCGAGGATCTCGTGCCGCTGCTGATCGCGTCGATCGGCATCACCCTGGTTTCGCTGACCGACACCATCGCCACCTCCTCGAGCTTCGCCGCTCGTCGAGGTGATGAGGTCGACCCCGACCAGGAGATGATCGGCATCGGCGCGGCCAACCTGATGTCGGGCCTGTTCCAGGGCTTCGCCGTTTCCACCAGTAGCTCGCGAACCGCGGTGGCCGAGCAGTCGGGCGCCCAGAGCCAGGTCACCGGGCTGGTCGGGGCCGGCATCGTCGCGCTGATGCTCGTGGCGTTCAATTCGCTCTTCGCCGAACTTCCTCAGACCGCCCTCGCCGCGGTGGTCATCGCCGCGGCCATCTCCCTCGCCGACATCCCAGCAGTCGTTCGTTTCGCGAAGGTGCGCACCAGCTCGCTGCTGTTGTCTCTGGCGGCGTTCGGGGGTGTGGTCTTCTTCGGGGTCTTGCCCGGCATCGTGATCGCCATCCTGCTGTCGATCCTGATGTTCTTCCGCCGCAACTGGTGGCCGCCCGGCGAGATCCTCGGCCGCGAGGAAGAGACCGGTGAGTGGCACGTCCAAAGCGCGATGCACGACGTGGTAGAGCCGCAGGAGGTGCTGGTCTTCCGGTGGGAAGCTCCGCTGTTCTTTGCCAACGCCGGCATGTTCCGCCAACAGATCCGCCACCTGGTTCGCGAACGACAGCCGAGTTGGGTGGTGCTGCAGTGCGAGGCCATCACTGATGTCGACGTGACCGCTGCCGGCGTGCTCGAACAACTCGACAACGAGCTCGACGCCTTGGGTGTGCACATCCTCTTCGTCGAGCTTCGCACTCGACTCCAGGACCTGCTGGACCGTTACGGTCTGTTCCCCACGCTCGACCGCGGCCATTTCTTCGAATCGATCAACGAGGCACTTGCCCACATCGAAAGCGGGAAACGCGCCGAGCCCGAGCCATCTGGCGAGGCTCCGACTGCGTGACCCGGAGGGGTGACCTGGGGTTCTCCACGGTGAGGTCCCCATCTGCAGTCGTACCGGTTGTTATCATCGGGCAACGGTGGCACCACAGATCGTTGTGGACTCAACTTCAAAGGAGATCCAATGTCTGACAATCAGCCCAGTGCGTGGGCGGTTGGCTGGGCCGGCTTCGCCGGATTCATGCTGATCCTCGCCGGTATCATGCAGGGCCTCAACGGCCTGGCCGCAATCATCAACGACGAATTCTTCCTCAAACTTCCGAACTATACGTTCAGGCTCGACGTCACTGCATGGGGCTGGATCCACCTGATCATCGGAGTCATCCTCATCGCCTCGGGCGCCGGCATCTTCAAGGGCCACGTCCTTGGACGCACCGTCGGCGTAATCGCCGCAGGCTTGTCCATAGTCGGCAACTTCATGTGGCTGCCGTACTACCCCGTCTGGTCAATCGTGGTGATCGCCATGTGCATCGCCGTCATCTGGGCGCTGACAGCCCACGGCCGCGACATCGCCGTCGCCGGCATCGACGACGGCAATCTCGGCTAACCACGTTCGGCGAGTTCTGCGGCGACGGCCCGATCGAGGTTGCCGTGGAAGCGGTCTTCGCCGAGGTCGTCGACCAAGCCGTCGGCGCGTAACACCGTCATCACGTCTGCTCGCACACGGGCGAAGCGGAACGACGTCCCCTCAGGCTCGCCGAGCTCGACGAGGCGGCGGATCTGCTCGGCTCCCTGCGAGTCGACGAAGTTCACGCCGGCGAAATCCACGACGACGCCGGTGACGGGGTCCGCCGCGGACAGGCACCGTTGCCGGATCCCCTCGACGAGCCCGTCGGCTGTCACGAACGTGAGTCCACCATCGAAACGCACGACGAGCAGACCCTGATATCGCTCGCCGTCGGGATGCTCCTGCAGCGAGCGGAAAGCGGTGGTGCCCGGCTCGCGGCCGAGTTCGGTCATGGCAGACAGCGAGTTCACGTAGACCAGCCAGGCGACTGAGAGCACCATCCCGATCACGACACCGGCGAGGATTCCCGCGCTCAGCACCGCCAGGACGGCGATGACGGCGATCCAGAAGTCGATGCGCTTCACTCGCCACAAACGCCGCATCTCACCGCACGTCCATCATCCCGAACACCACGGCGTCGATGATGATTGCCGCCAGCACCGGCTTCGGGAGCTCCGAGAACAGCGGCGCCAGCACGAGCAGAGTCAACACCACCGCGACACCCGTGACGATCGACGCCATCGGGGTGCGCGCCCCCGAGGAATCGTTCAACGAGCTCGCCGACAGGCTCGTCGACACCGGCATGCCCTGGAACACACCGGCTGCGGCGTTCGACATGCCTTGCGCCACCATTTCCTGATCGACACGGATCGCGTACCGGTGACGGGCCGCGAACATCCGCGCGTCGCCGGCCGTCTGCGAGAAGCCGATCAGGAACAACGCCACAGCGGCGACGGCGATGGTGGCCAGATTGTTCTGCACGAGCTCGGTCGAGGGCAGCGCGGGCCGCGGGACACCTCGCGGCACCTCCCCGACGGTGGCAACGCCTTTGGCGGAGAGATCGAACAGGTTCGACACCACCAACCCGCCGATCACCAGCACGAGCGCGCCCGGCACCTTGGGGGCAAGCACGTGCAACGCCACGACCACGACCAGGCTGATGATCCCGACGACCAGCGTGGTGCGGTGGAGGTCATCGAACGTCTTCAGCCACGCGCCGAACTGCCGCCAGCTGTTGTCGCCGTCGGCGTCGGTGCCGGTCAGCTTGGGGAGCTCACCGACGACGACATCGATCGCCGCGCCGAACAGGAACCCGGTGATGACGGCCTTCGACAGGAAGTGCGAGATCCACCCCATCCGTAGCAATGCGGCGATTAGGAACAGCACCCCGGCGGCAATCGTGACTGCCGCCACCAGCTCGGCGGTTGCTTTTCCCGACGCCACCCCCGCGATAGCGACGGCGCCCGCGGCGACCGCGGCCAGCGCCGAGCTCGGCCCGGTCGAGATCTGCCGCGACGTGCCGAAGATCGCGTAGACGAACGCGCCGGCAGCGGCGGCGTAGAGGCCGTTCTCGACCGGAACCTCGAGCGATGCCGGCGTACCCCAGAGCCTTGGGCACGACCAGCGCCGAGACGGTGACGCCGGCGATGACGTCGTAGCGGAGGTTGTCGCGTTGGTACCGAGGCAGCCAATCGGCGATGGGCACGAGGCGCGATAGACGCATCGCCCAACATAAGCAGACCGGCCGACCGTCACCGGTATCGCGTTCAACGCGGCGCTTACGCTGATGCTCATTGACTCCCGATCTGTCGATCTACTCGGCGGGCGCGCGTGGTGGGCATCACCCGGCGGCGCTGTCGGATGTCTGACTATCAACCGCCGAGCTTGATCTCGACACGCGGCAGCAGGTCGATGGTGACGCCGCTGGGATCGATCCCGCGTCGCCGGAGGGCGTCAGCGAGCGTGATCGTTTCCGGTGCCGGAATCGGACCCTCGGCACGGACGACGAGGCCGTGCTCGTCGGTAGAGACCTCGACGATGTGCCAACCGACCTGGTGGGCCCAACCGTTGGCGACGTCTTGTACGGTGCTCTCGCGCCTCGTGTCAATGATGATCTTCACCGACGAGAAGGTCAGCATGCCGACGATCGAGACAGTGAGCGCGACTACGACGAGCATCGCCCTCCGACGGTTCAGCGCGCGCCCCGATCTTCGTCGGTCGACTCGGCAGGCCGCACTTTGTAGATCGCCATCACGACGATGCCTGACGCGAGGATCGCCGTGACATTGGTGAGAAACAGCAGCAGCGCTCCGAATGCCTGGCCCGGCTCGCCGGACTCCAAGGTGAGTCCGACGACAGCGAGCGGTGGAACGAGCGAGATCGCGATCGCGACACCTGGCAACGTGTCGGAGATGTCCTTCCGGATCAACGAGATCGATCCGACGACGCCAGTCGCGACCGCGGCAAGGAGATCGATGAGGTGCGGGTGGACCCGCGCCGCGACTTGCGAGTTGGTGGCCGCCACGACCGGGTTGAGCACGACCAGCCCGACAACCCAGCCGATAGCCACCGCGCACGCCGAGCCACCGACGACGAACAGCACGGATCGGACCAGGTTGGCGCGATCAGCGAGCACCAACGACAGCATCATGCCGAGGATCGGAGTCATCAGCGGTGCAACGATCATCGCGCCGATGACCGTGGCGGTCGAGTCGCCGACCACTCCTGCGGATGCGATGATCGAGGCCAGGACAAGGAGGATCCAGAAGCGACTGGTGCGCCGCGCCTTGTTGGGTCCTTCGAACAACACGCTGTCGCGCATGGCGTCCACATCATTCATCGCCAACATCGTCATGGGTTGGGTTCCTTTCGTCTATGACCGATCGGTCATCGAGGGAAACACCTCGTAGACCGCTGAATGTAGGTGGCCGACCCCGACTCTCGAGGTGTCGGCGAATCGGATTCTGTGCTCGACTTCCAAGCCCGGACAAACCTGATCGGGACCTCTGGCCGTAGCGACACTTCAACCAAAGCGCTTACGGTCGACTGGATGTATCCGACCGTCCGGCTGACGGGGACACCAGCGAGACCAGTCGGTTTCGCGACCGTGCTGATCCCTGCAAACGAGCGGCTTTCGACGCGTCATGGCGATCGGGTCGGCCGTCCTGCGTGTCGGTGCGGATGGCACTCGGCAGACAGGAAAGGGTCCTGAGATGCGCGTGCCCGGGAGAAGTTCCGCGGCCCTTCATCGGGCAGCGATCGCGGTGGCAGCGGTTGCTCTCGCATTCGCCATCGGCGCGATCATGATGGTCGCCCTCGGAGCCAATCCTTTCACCGGATACAAGGCGCTGTTCACGGGTGCGTTCGGCAGCAAGCAAGACCTCGCCGACACAGCGGTGAAGGCGATGCCGCTGCTGCTGGTGGGCACCGGCATCTGCATCGCGTTCCGGGCCCGAGTCATCAACATCGGCGGAGAAGGGCAGATCGTGGCTCGGTGCGCTCCTTGCCACCGTTACAGCCCTTGCAGTGCCCGGCCTTCCGCCGGTGGTGCTCGTGCCACTGGTGCTCCTGGCCGGGATAGTCGGCGGTGCCGCGTGGGGGGCGATCCCGGGCGCCTTGAAGGCCTACCTCGGCGTCAACGAGATCCTGTCGACGATCATGCTCAACATCGTCGCCATCCAGGTGATGAACTACCTGCTGCGCGGCCCGCTGCTCGACCCCGCCGAGGTCGCCCGTGGCACGCGCATCCCGCAGACGAAGCGTCTCTCGCCCAACGCCGACCTCCCGATACTGGTCCACGGCACCCGGCTGCATCTCGGTGTCGTGGTTGCTCTGGTGGCCGCGATCGCTGCCTGGGTGTTCCTGTGGCGCACGACCACCGGTTACCGGCTGCGCGCAGCGGGGGCCAGCGCTGATGCGGCGCGATACGCCGGCATCGCCGTCAAACGGATGACGACGCTGGCACTCACTGCCAGTGGCGCGATGTGCGGCCTTGCCGGTGCCGTGCTCGTGTTCGGCAGCGAGAGTCATCGCTTCGTGACCGACGGCTCCGCCACCGGATTCACCGGCTCGGCGGGATTCAACGGCATCGTTGCGGCGCTGTTCGGCGGGCTGCACCCGCTGTTGCTGATTCCGGCATCGCTGTTGTTCGGCGGGTTGCTGGTCGGAGCGAACTCGATGCAGAGAGCCATCCAGATCCCCGCGTCGCTGGTGATCGCGGTGAACGGGCTGGTCGTGGTGTTCGTTGCAGCAAGCATCAGTCTGCGTAGGCGCGTCACAGCCCGCGTCGAGGGCGCCCGTGTGGCGACGCCTCAAGCCGAGGTCGCCCGAGGGCGCCCCCGGGTGAGCGAGTTCTTCACGGCATCGGTGCTCGTCGCCACGGTCGCCGCCGGCCTTCGCCTGGCAACCCCGTACCTTCTCGCCTCACTGGGCGAGACGCTCGGTCAGCGCAGCGGCGTGCTCAACCTCGGCGTCGACGGTGTCATGCTCCTCGGCGCGTTCTTTGCCTACTGGACTGTGCTCGAGACCGGGAGCCTTCTGAAAGGCGTGATCGCCGGCGGTTTGGCGGGCATCGTGATGGGGGGCGTGTACGCCGTCGTGACGCTGGTGTTCAAGACCGAACAGGGGATCAGCGGGATCGGCATCTACCTGTTCGGACTCGGATTCTCGGAGTTGATCTACCGGCAGGAAATCGGCACGCCACAGCCGATCGAGGGCTTCACCAAGGTGAAGATCCCCGTGCTCGGTGACATCAAGTACGTCGGCGAGATGTTCTTCCAGCACAGTCTCATGGTCTACCTGGCCCTCTTGCTGGTACCGGCGATGGCGTTCCTCGTCAACCACACCCGGTTCGGTCTCGACGTGCGAGCCGTGGGCGAGACCCCCGAGGCCGGCGACAGTCTCGGTGTCAGCGTCGCCCGCACGCGGACCGTGACGATCCTCGTCGGCAGCACGCTCGCCGGTCTTGGCGGCGCCGCCTTGGCGCTCGAGCTCGGCACCTTCCAGCAGAACCTCACCAACGGCATCGGGTTCATCGCCGTGGCGCTCGTGTACTTCGGTGCATGGCGCCCGACGGGTGTGCTACTCGGCGCACTGCTGTTCGGGATGGTGACGGCCACGGTCAACCAGTTGAAGACGCTCGGGGTGGTCACCGGTTCCGCCGCCAGCCTCACCACGATGGCGCCCGCGGTCCTCACCGTGATCGCCCTCGTCGTGATCGCCCGCCGCGGTTCGGCCCAGCCCGCCGCGCTCGCCCTGCCGTTCGAGAGGGCGCGATGAGTGTGAACGACCTTGCGTCTACCCCCCCAACAAAGAAGGAGCAATCATGAAATCATCCAAGCATCGGGCGCTGCGGCGTTCGATCATCACCCTGGCAGCGATCGGCCTCGTTGCCGCCGCCTGCGGCTCCGATGCGAAATCAACGCCGTCGGCCGCAACGTCGGCTCCGGCCGCCACCACGGCGGCTCCGTCAGCCACGTCCGCCCCCGCAGCTACCGGGTCGAGCGCTGCCGCCACGACTCAGCCGGCTGGGTCCACAGCGAGCACCGGCGCGGGGCTGAGGGTCGCCGTGATCCTTCCGAGCGCGGCGAACGACCTGTCGTTCAGCCAGAGCATGTCCGACGCCCTCAACCGGATGAAGGATGACGGGCTGATCTCCGAGCTGAAGGTGAGTGAGAACATGTTCGTCGTCGACGACGCAGCGGCAGCAATCCGCAGCTACGCCCAAGATGGGTTCGACATCGTCATCGCCCATGGTTCGCAGTACGGCGGCTCGCTACAGCAGATCGCTCCAGACTTCCCGAACGTTGCCTTCGCCTGGGGTACGGCCGCAGACACGTTTGGCTTGCCGAACGTCACCGGGTATTCCGCAGCATCCGATGAGGGCGGCTACGTGATGGGCGTCATGGGTGCGATGCTGGCCAAGGGTGCATCGATGGGCGTCATCGGGCCGATCGAGGTCGGCGACGCCAAGCTGTACAACGACGGCTTCGCGGCCGGCGCAAAGGCCCAGGATCCCGCCGTGAAGGTCGGCGTGAACTACACCGAGTCGTTCAGCGACACGGCCCTTGCTGCCGAGGCGGCCACGTCGTTCGTCACCGCCGGTGCCAAGGCGCTGACCGGATCGTCGCAGATGACCGTGGGCGCCGTCGGCGTGGCGAAGAACAGCGGAGTCGCCTGGTTCGCGACCAACTCCAACCAGACCCAGCTTGCCCCCGATGTCGTGGTAGCCAGCCAGGTCTACAAGTGGGATGTCGTGCTCAAGCAGCTGTTCGACAAGGTCAATTCGGGTTCCTACGGTGGCGAGTCGTACGAGATCAACCTCGCCAATGGTGGCGAAGTGATCGAGTTCAACGACGCTTACAAGCTGCCCGCCGACGTCAAGGCAGCCGGCGAGAAGGCGATTGCCGGAATCACCGATGGCTCGATCAAGACCGGCGTCGCCGGGAGCTGATCCGGCCGAATGAGGAATGAGCACGTGGCGATGACATCGAGGGTCGCAATCGAAGAGACCGCACCGATGTTGCAGATGCGCGGGATCGACAAGCGATTCCCCGGTGTCATCGCCAACGACAACGTCGATTTCGACGTCAGGGCCGGCGAAGTCCATGCCCTGCTCGGCGAGAACGGCGCTGGTAAGAGCACCTTGATGAACATCCTGTTCGGGCTGTACCACCCGGACAAGGGCGAGGTGTTTCTCCACGGCAAACCGCTGCGGCTGCGCTCGCCCCACGACGCGATCAAGGCCGGCGTGGGCATGATCCACCAGCACTTCATGCTCGTTCCCACGCTGACCGTCACCGAGAATGTCGCGCTCGGGGTTGGGTCGCAACCCGTTCGCTGGAGTCGACCTGCCGGGCGTTGCCCGGCGTATCACGGAGTTGAGCAACACGTATCACCTCGGCATCGACCCCGAAGCCAAGTGCTGGCAACTCGCGGTCGGTGAGCGCCAACGCGTGGAGATCCTGAAGGTCCTGTACCGGGAGGCTCGCCTCCTCGTCCTCGACGAACCCACCGCGGTGCTGACGCCTGGGGAGGTCGACGAGTTGCTCGGCACCCTCCGTCGGATCGCCGACGACGGCTGCGGTCTGATCTTCATCAGTCACAAACTGCGCGAGGCCATTGATTTCGCCGACCGGATCACGGTGATGCGCGACGGTGCGGTGACCGGCGAGGTCCTCCCGTCCGAGACCAGCCTCGATCAGCTTGCTCAGCTCATGGTCGGGCGGCCAGTGAAGCTGATCCCCGACAAGGCGCTGACTGTCCCCGGCTCTGCGGTGCTCGCTGTTTCCGACCTCACCGTTGCGGGCGACCGTCGACACGTGGCCGTCGATGCGGTCACCTTGGAAGTGCATGCCGGTGAGGTGGTGGGCATCGCCGGTGTGTCAGGAAACGGTCAGCGCGAGCTCGCCGACGCCATCGCCGGGTTGCGCCCGGTGGTGTCGGGCACCGTGACGATCAACGGGGTCGACACGACGAACAGCTCGCCTCGCAAGTCGCGCGCCGCAGGTCTGGCCTATGTGCCCGAGGAGCGTATGCGTGAAGGCGCGATCGGAGACTTCAGTGTGTGGGAGAACCTCATCTTGTTGAACCACGCCGGTTCACCGAGCGCGTCGCACGGCTTCCTGCAGATGCGAGCCATCCGCGAGCAGGCCCAGAAGCTGGTCTCGTCATATGTGGTCAAGACTCCCAGCCTCGACACCCCGGCACGGTCGCTGTCGGGTGGCAACATCCAGAAGATGATCATGGCCCGCGAGATGTCCGCGGCCGCCCCCGTGCTGGTGGTCTCGCAGCCCACACGGGGCGTCGACATCGGCGCAGCCGAATACATTCACGACCGGCTGGTCCAGGCCCGCGCGGCCGGGGTCGGGATTCTGCTGATCTCCGGGGAGCTCGAAGAAGTGCTTGGGATGAGCGATCGCATCGGCGTGATGTTCGAGGGCCGCCTCGTGGCGATGCTCGAACGCAAGGACTGCACAGCGGAACGGCTCGGCCTTCTGATGGCCGGCGAATCGGATGATACGGATCGGAGAGCAGGATGATCGCAAACTTGGAACCTGGCACCACGGGGCTGCACGCGTTGTATGGTCGCAGCCTGCTGACGACCCACGACTGGTCGACGGACGATCTCGATACTCTCCTCGCTGCGGCGTCGCGGCTCGAGGCGCTCGATCGTGCCGGCGTCCGCGTCGATGTACTGCGCGGTGAACTCGCCTACGCGATGTTCTTCGACAACTCGACTCGCACGAAGTCGGCGTGGGCGGGCGCCGCGGCCCGGCTGGGGATGCACCCGGTGATCGTCGACGGTTCCTCCACCCAGGTGTCGCACGGCGAGACCGCCGAGGAGACCGGCGCGATGCTCGGGATGAATGCCCACGCACTCGGTGTGCGTCACGACCTGATCCTCGGCGAGGGCAACGCGTTCATGCGCGACGTGCAGCGCGGCATCGACGGCTACCTCGCCGCCACCGACGACCGCGGATCGTGCCGATCGTCAACCTGCAGTGCGACGTCGATCATCCGACGCAGTCGCTGGCCGATCTGCTGTGGTTGCGCGAGCACTTCGGCGGCTCCGTCGCCGGCCGGCGGATCACCGTGTCGTGGGCGTACTCGCCGAGCTACGCCAAGCCGCTGTCGGTGCCGCAGGGCGTGGTGTCGCTGCTCACCCGGTTCGGCGCACACGTCACGCTGGCCCACCCGCCCGGCTACGAACTGCTCGCCGAGCCGATGGCCTGGGCGACCGCGGGTGCCGCTGCCTCGGGGGGTTCGTTGCGGGTCACCGACGACATGGACGACGCATTCGCCGGCGCCGAGGCCGTGTACCCCAAGTCGTGGGGGCCGCAGGTGTTGATGCTCGAGCGAGTGGCCGCCAACCGTCAAGGTGACCGCGAGGCGATGCACGACATCGAGCAGCGGGCGTTGGCCCAGAACGCGCAGCATCGTTCGTGGATCTGCGACGAGCGGCGGATGGCACTCACCGACGACGCGCTCTACCTGCACTGCCTGCCGGCCGACATCGGTGCCGAAGTCAGCCCAGGTGTGATGGACCGGTTCCGCGTCGCCGTGGCCCGCGAGGCGAACAAGAAGGTGTACGTGGTCATGGCCCTGCTCGCCGCGGCAAAGGTCCCCGATCTCGCCGCGGTACTCAACGGAGGTGTTTGAAATGTCCAATGTGTCAGCAGAACTCGAACTGTCGACGCTCGACCACAGGGTCGGCCGAACTGGCCGAGCGGTATCGCCCGCTCGCCGTCGCAATCCTGCAAGAGGCCATCCGCATCCCGGCCGACGAGGTCGACCGACCCGTCGACGACGGCGGTGACCCACGTTCGGGGCTCTCGAACCACGAGAGTCGCCGGCTTCACTTCCTGCGCGACACGATCATCGACATCGAGGCCGTGCGCCACGCCGACGACGTGTGGTTCGACGACTACGGCAACCTCGTCTGGGTCGTGCGCGACCCGTTCGATGGCGTGCCACCGGAGCACCAGCAGATCATCTACTTCGACGGTCACACCGACACGGTGCAGGCCCTGCGCGCCCAGTGGCACGACAAGCTCGGCGGCGCAGTCGACCCCTACGACGGGTTGACCGACGCCGACTGCGCTCGACTTCGACGCGCTGCGCGATCAGCTCGGCTACGTTCCCCCCGGACGACGAGTGGGAGCACCTCGTGTTCGGTCGCGGTTCGGCCGATCAGCTCGCTGGTGTCGTGGCCCAGATCGTCGCCACCAAGATCCTGCTGGAGCTGGTGGATGACGGCGCCTTGCACGGGGTGATCGTGCGGTCGTACGCCACCGCCGCCGAAGAGGACAACGACGGCGGAGGCCCGCGCCACGTCGTCGCCAAGATCTGGCCGGGGGCCGGTGCCGACATGATCCCCGACGTCGTGATCTTCACCGAAGGCACCGGTGACGCCGTCAAGGGAGCGCTCGGCATCTACCGCGGCCAACGCGGACGCATGCAGATCGAAGTCACCGTCGTCGGGCGTTCGTGCCACGGCTCGATGCCGTTCGAGGGCCTCAACCCGCTCGAGCACGGCGGCGCCATCCTCGCCGAGGCAGCCCGACGACACGCCGCCGGCGACGGCTTCGCCGACCATCCGTTCCTCGGTCGAGGCACGCGAACCGCGTCGTGGTCGATGCTCGACACCCCCAGCGACTGCGCGGTGCCCGACCGCTTCACGTTCCGGTTCGATCGGCGCCTCACGGTGGGCGAGACCCCTGAGCAGTCGTTGGCCGACATCGAATCGCTCGACGCGGTGGCGGCCGCACGCGCTGCCGGCCTGACCGTCACCATCGACGTGCCCCGCTACACCCAGCCCACCTGGCGCGGCCACCCCGTCGACAACGCCCAGATCTACCCGGGCTGGGTCACCCCCGACGATCACCCGGTCGATACGGGCAGCGGTCGACGCCTACCGTCGCGTCGTCACACCCAACGTCGTCGAACCCGCCGGCGGGGCCACGGGCGGCGCGCTGCGCGCCGAGCCTCGCGTCGACAAATGGATCTTCTCGACCGACGGCGTCGGCTTCCCGATCCCCGTCGACGACACAACCATCGACGTCGGCCCCGACAAGGCCTGGGTGGTATCGGGCGCCGTTCAGCACCCGGCGATGTTCGGCATCGGTGCCGGCATCGAGCAGAACACCCATCGCATCGGCGAGTGCGTCGACGCCCGCGAGTTGCAGCACGCCATCGCCGTGCTCGCACGCTTTCCTCGCTCGTTCGTGGACCTCACCACCGTTGGTTCGTGATGCGAATCGTCGTCGCACTCGGTGGCAACGCCTTGCTCAAGCGGGGACAGAAACCTGACAACGATGTGCAGGAGGCCAATGTTGCGTTGTCGGTCAGGGCGCTCGCCCCGCTCGCTCACGACCACGAGCTGGTGGTCACTCACGGCAACGGTCCGCAGGTCGGGGTGCTCGCCCTGGAGAGTGCGTTGGATCCCAACTTGACCAGGTCGTACCCGTTCGATGTGCTCGGAGCACAGACCCAGGGGATGATCGGTTACTGGCTGTTGCAGGCGCTGCAGAACGAGCTTCCCGGCCATCAGATCGCGGCGATCATCAACCAAACGCTGGTTTCGGCCGCCGATCCGGCTTTTGCCGACCCGACCAAGTTCATCGGTGAGATCTACGACGAGGCCCGGGCGCATTCGCTCGCAACCGAGCGCGGCTGGACCGTCAAACCCGACGGTCCGCATTGGCGACGAGTCGTCGCTTCGCCCGAGCCACAACGGGTCGTCGAGACCCGCTTGATCCGCTTGATGCTCGCCAATGGTGCGGTCGTGGTCTGTGCCGGAGGTGGTGGGGTACCGGTGGTACGCAACAAGCTGGGTCGCCTCGAGGGTGTCGAGGCCGTCGTCGACAAAGACCGCACCGCTCTCGTCCTTGCCGAGGCGCTCGACGCCGATGCCCTGCTGATCCTCACCGACGTGGCCAATGTCTTTCGCAATTTCGGGACGCCCCAGCAGGAGGCGATTACTCGCTCGACACCCGACGCCATGCGCAACGACGAGTTCCCCGCCGGATCCATGGGACCCAAGGTCGAGGCCGCCTGTCGCTTTGTCGAGGTCACCGGTGGAATCGCCGGCATCGGCCGCCTCGAAGATGCCGTCGCCATCTTGGCGGGCACCGCCGGAACCATCCTCACGCCCACCGGTGATTACTCGTTCCCAGGTGCATCGAAGCAATGACTTCCTCGAGACCGGCACACGTATGTGCACCTCTGATCGTCGATCGTTTCCTCCACAGCGACACTGCAGCCCCGGTGTCGCTGGAACTCAACCCGTCGTGATCGAGAGAGGTGATCGGCCCGTGTTCAGTCGTCCTGCCCAAACGTGACCACAAGGCTTCCGACCTTGTGGCCGCTGTCGACGCGGCGATGCGCTTCGACGATCTGCGCAAATGGCACGACCGAATCGATCACCGGCTTCAGCACCGCGTCGTCGGCCAGCGACATGAGGGTTTGATAGCGGTCTGCGGTAGTAGTCGAAGAATCGTTCGCACCGCTGTTGATCGTGGCCTTCTGCCGCGTTCGCGGCAAGCATCTGCCAGAGATCGCCGACGATCATCAGGAACCGCCCGCCCGGTTTCAGAGAACCCTTGACCCGCTTGTAGGGCGCATTGCCGTGATTGTCCATGATCACGTCATAGCGCTGCCCATTGCGCGTGAAATCGTGCGTTGTGTAGTCGATGACGTGGTCGGCGCCGAGGCCCCTGACCAGTTCCGCGTTGGCGCCACTGCACACGGCAGTCACCTCGGCGCCGAAGTTCTTGGCGAGTTGCACCGCCATGGTGCCGACCGCACCGGAGGCGCCATTGATCAACACCGTTTCACCAGGGGCCAGCTTCCCCAGCCGGAAGAAGTTGAGAGCCGTCGTGCCGCCGAAACAGAGCGCCACCGCATCCCGATAGCTCAGCTTCTCGGGGATCCTGGCGATGGCTCCGTCTTCAGCAACGGTCGCGTATTCGGCATGGCAGCCAAGGTCGAACCCGCGCGAGGCGACCACCCGGTCGCCCGGCTGGAATCGGGTGACAGCGCTGCCCACTGCCTCGACCTGCCCGGAAAGCTCGAAGCCGAGGATCGATTTTCTGGGCTTGGTGACGCCGAGTCTCAGCCGCATCAGCAGCTTCAGTCCGCGTGGTACGCGCAGCGCCCGCACACGGGTGTCGCCGGAATTGACTGTCGCGGCAAAGGCCTGCACCAACACCTCACCGTCGGCCGGCACAGGCTTGGGTACGTCCCTGATCTGCACGACGTCGGGCGGACCGTAGCGTTCACAGACTGCAGCCTTCATCGCTCACCGAACCGACGCATCGCAGCACCGTATCAGTACTCTGATTCGCACCCGGAGCGGCATCCCACGGCCTCCGCGGAGTGCGCAGCGATCCCGATCCTGACGGTGATGACACGGGCCAAAACCTTGACGGCCGGCTTGTGGGGCGGTCGGTACGATCGGCGCTGTGAACCACCCTGTGTGCTTCCTGGAGGCGGAAAGGCTGCCATGACCACCTCCAGAACCCTGCCCTCGGGAGACGGCCCCGCCAACTCCATCGACGCGTCGCTGGCCCGCACCGCGGCTCGATCGGCCGAGCTCGAAGCCGAGATCACCGCGGATCCGTCACGGTTTCGGGTTCTCACCGGCGATTGACCGACCGGCAACCTGCACCTCGGGCACTACTTCGGCACGTTGGCCAATCGCGTCGCCCTGCAGCGCCGGGGCGTGGAAACACACTCGTGGTGGTCGCCGACTATCAGGTGATCACCGACCGCGACGGCGTCGGCCCGATTCGTGATCGGGTGCATTCACTCGTAACCGACTACCTGGCGATCGGCCTCGACCCGGCACGAACGACGATCTTCGCGCACTCGGCGATCCCCGCCTTGAACCAGTTGATGCTGCCCTTTCTCTCCCTGGTCACGGACGGCGAACTGCGCCGCAACCCCACAGTCAAGGCGGAACACATCGCCACGGGCGGCCGACCGTTGTCAGGTCTGCTACTGACCTATCCCGTCCACCAGAGCGCCGACATCTTGTTCTGTAAAGCCAACCTTTTCCCCGTGGGCAAGGACCAACTCCCTCACCTCGAGCAGGCCCGAGTCATCGCCCGCCGTTTCGACGAACGCTACGGCCGCGTCGAACCCGCCACACCGATCTTCCCGGCACCCGAGGCCCTGCTCTCACCGGCGGTCAACCTGCTCGGCGTCGACGGACAGAAGATGAGCAAGTCGCGGGGCAACACCATCGACTTGGCGATGGATGCCGACACCACCGCCCGGCTGATCAACAAGGCCGTCTCCGATTCCCAGCGGCACATCGCATATGACCCGGTGAAGCGGCCCGAGGTCGCCAACCTGCTGTTGATCGGCGCCCTGGCAACCGGCGACGATCCGCACAACCTGGCGTCGAAGGTCGGATCCGGCGGCGCCCAAGCACTGAAGCGGTTGGTGGCGGACGCCGTCAACGAGCACCTCGCGCCGATACGCGCCCGCCGTGCCGAGCTGGCCGCCGACCCTGGCCACGTCGCGCGGGTCCTGGCTGACGGACAGGCCCGCGCCGCCGATATCGCCGACCGCACCCTCAACGAAGTCCGCACGGCGATGGGCATGAGCTACAGCTGAGTCCGGTGCTGAGCGAGTCGTTCGGTGCGTTCTGCGCGCAGCAACCGTTGGCCGATCAGGGTTGGACGGAGTCGGCCGAGAGTTCTAGGTCGAACGGACCGTCGAAGAGGAGCACGAAGGTGGTCCCTTCGTCGGTGGCGGGCTCGTGCAGCATCGTGGTGTCGCCGGGGTGATGGGCGTAGCCGCCGGGACCAAGGAGTTGGCCGTCGACCATCATGTGGCCGTCGAGGACGATGATCGTATGGGCGGCGGTGTGGCGGTGAGGGCGGGCTCTCGTACCGGGTCGATACCGCACGATGTAGTGCTCGGCTCCGGTCCGCTGGTCGTGGTGCAGGAGTTCCAACTCGAACGGCCGGTCGTACGCCGGCTGCTCGGTGGCTCGGAGTTCGATCGCGCTCAGGTCTCGATGGATGACGGGTCCAGTCATGACGTCCAGTTTGCTCGATGCCGGCCTCGGCTCTCGATCGAGACATCTGGGTCCGTGCGAACTGCCGTTCTCGCGCTTCCCAGGGAGTGTGCGATTGTGAATCCGGGGAGCGCCCTAACGCTCTGATGGTCAGTGTTTGGTGATCTTGTCCTTCACCGTGTCGACGAGGTGGTCGGCCTTGTCCTTGACGTCCTCGAGGAGCTCCTTGACGTCGCCCGCCCGTTCGTCGGCCTTGCCTTCCTTCTTCAGATCCTTGTCACCAGTGAGGTCGCCGATGGCCTGCTTCAGTTTGCCCTCGATTTGGTCCTTGTTGTCCATGGTCGCTCCTCTCATGGCGCGAACCTCGTGCCACATCAGGTGAACACCGTAGCCGAGCGCACCAATGCCGCTCCGGCGCCGCCGGCGCAGCCGCTCGAGGCAGTTATTGCGATGCGTACCAGCCGGGGCAGACTGCCCTTTGCCTGACGGGATCTACTGGGCAGGGCGCGGTTCTAGTCTTGGGCACTGCAATGATCGGCGCGATGATCCGGGAAGCTCCTTCCACTGACCGGAACTGCGCCTACGGAGGCAGGTATGACTGATAACGAGGGACCGGACCCGGCAGCGAGACAGATGAGGCTCGGTGGCGCCGTGTTCTTGGGCGTGGGCGCGATGGTGGGCGCCGGGATCTTTGCCTTGTTGGGCCAAGCGGGTGCTGTCGCCGGCTCGGCGGTGTGGATCTCGTTCCTCATCGCGGCCACCGTGGCGGCGCTGCTCGCCTACACCATCTCGAAGCTGAGCGTGCGCTTCCCGTCGCGGGGCGGCCTCGTGTCGTTCCTCGGCCGCGGCTTCGGCGACTCGCACGTCACAGGGGTCGCGTCCTGGCTGTTCTACCTCGCCGGCATGATCGTCACAGCCATGGTGGCATTGTCGTTCGGAGGCTATGCACGTGAGTTGTTCCTCCCCGACAGTGCGAGTGAGAAGTGGTCCAAAGTGTTCGCCGTCGTCGTGGTCGTAGCCATGGCCCTGGTCAACCGCATCGGTGCCGACGCCGTGGGCAAGTTGCAGTCGCTCATCGTCGTCGTGCTGCTCGCGGTATTCGCGGTGTTCATCGTTGCGACGCTCAAGGACGCCGACTTCGGCATGCTCGCGGCCAGTACCTACCCGTCGTGGAACAAGATCATCTCGGCAGTGGCGCTCACCTTCTTCGCTTATCTCGGTTTTGCGGTCATCGCCAACACCGCCGAGTCGATGCCCAATCCCGCCCGCAACGTGCCCCGCGCCACCTACCTTGCACTGCTCATCACCGCCGTCCTCTATGTGTTGATGTCCATCGGTGTGTTCGGCTCGCTGACCGTCGCCGAGGTCGTCGGCTACGGCGAAACGGCACTCGCCGAGGCCGCACGGCCCTCACTCGGCGCCGCCGGCTTCACCATGATGTCGATCGCCGCCCTGCTGGCCACGTCGTCGTCGGTGAACGCCAACTCGTTCGCTGCGCAGAACCTCACCGCCAGCCTCGCCGACTCCCGCCAGTTCCCGCCGTTCTTCGGGGGCCCGGCACCCGTGTTCGGCACCCGCGGCCTGACCATCTCTGTGGCGATCGTGCTCGGGCTGTCGTTGTTCTTCGACCTGTCGCAGATCGCCGACATCGGCAGCGCGGTCGCGCTGGCCATCTTCTCGATGGTGGGTATCGCCGGGTTCCGCCTGCGCAAGGAGACCAACTCGAGCGGGCCGGTGATCATCGCCGCGATCGCCCTCGATCTCATCGTGCTCGCGTTCTTCCTCGTCGACACTGCCCGGAACAAACCGCGGGTGTTCTTGTCGATGCTCGTCATCTTCGCGCTCACCGTCGTGTTCGACCTGTGGTGGAAAGCAGTACGCGACAAGCCAGCGTCACAATCGCAACCCGCCGCAGGCGTCCTCTGAACCGACCCCGGAGATTCTCCAACGCGTCAACGACGAGCCGGACCATCGGCACGGCCCGATCCCCGTGCGGTTCACCCACTGCGCGCGCTCGATCGGGTGGACGAGTGTTCAGCGAGCGCCCCTTCGGCCGACTACCTCCTTGACCGGGTCGACAGTCGGGCCGCCCAGTGCCGGCGACATATCGTGGCGATCGTGGCTCGCCGACCCGTTCCCCCGTTGCTGCCCGGTTGGGTCATCGTTGATGGCCTCCCAGTTTTCCATCGTCTTTGCCTCGACGCCGGTGCGGGTGCCGACACGATCGTGCATGTCCACGGATTCGGGATCTCGGGTACCTACCTCGAGCCCACAGCGGCACGTCTCGCGCCCCGTCACAACACGTACGTGCCCGACCTGCCCGGGATGGGACGAAGCATGCGACCCGACCACGCGCTTGACCTGCCGGGGCTTGCGAGGGCACTCGATTTGTACTGCGATGCCGTCGGCGTCGAGCGGGCGACGTTTGTCGGTAACTCGCTCGGCTGCCCGATCATCGTGGAACTGGCGACGACGTTCCCCGGACGCATCCAGCGCGCCGTGCTGGTGTCGCCGGCCGGGGGCCCGAACAATCGACCAGTTGGTCGGGCGATCCGGCAGATGGCCCTCGACGGATTTCGTGAGCCGCCCTCGATGCTCCCGATCGCCGTGCGCGACTATCTCCGGTTCGGGGTCGTCCAGAGCCTGTCGTTGTTCAAGGCGATGATGCACTACCCGACATTGGAGCGGCTCCACAACCTTGCGGTGCCCACATTGGTGGTCGTTGGAGCGCGGGATCCTCTGGTGCGAGTCGACCGGGCGTCGGTGCTGGCCGTGATGCCCCACGTCGTCGCTGTCAAGGTGCCCGGTGCGCACGCACTGAACTTCAGTGCGCCGGAGTTGATCGCAGAACTCGTCGAGGCGCACCTCGCTGACGAGCAGCTCGTGTCGTCGACTGGTCCGAGGAGCGTTGTCGAGACCGTCGACATCGGGTCGACTTCACACCCACTCTGAGCTGGTCTTTTAGGGGAGCGGTGCGGGTGCCTTCGTCGGCGCAGGGCGATAGACAGCGGTGTCCGTCAGCGGGTAGTCGCGGGTGGTTGTGGCGTTCGCGCCGGTGAGCCAGTGTCCGACGTCGGCCAGTCAGCTACCCCTCGCCGCCGCCGATCGCCGCCTCGGAAGTCAGGACGCCGCCGCCTGAATCATTCGAGAAGTCGCCGACGTCCGCGAAGATCGTGCCCGCGAGGTCAGCTGCAGTTGGCGGGCTGAGGCAGCGCTGCCTTCGGCCTGCTCGTCTGGGGTGGTTGGATCGTCGGGCATGGTTCCGGATCTTAGGTCGCGGCTTGGCGTGAGCTGACGAGCGGTGCTCAACGAGCTCAACCGGGTGCTCGGGGACTAACGCGCCAGATCTATAGTTGTGGCGCGCGTCTGACCCTCGACTCCGGCGGTTCTGGTAGGCAACGCCGGCATTTCTCGAGGAATTCGCCATGTCTGTAGTTATGAGTAGTCGTTGTGCAGGTGCCGTGTTCGTGGCCGCAGGTCGGCTTCGGTCGGTGTGGAGCAGCGTGCAACGATTGAATACGTGGGATCGCCTGTCATCGCACCGAATCGGCGATCGCCGAGTGGAGCGAGTGATGAGTGACGAGGCGTTGAGAAGCTGGAACCACGGCCCAGCGAAGGATTCGATCATCGGGTTCGTTCGATCGGCGACGACCGAGGGCAGCGCCGACTTCGTGCCACCGCCAGACAGGATCGCCACGTTCGATAATGACGGCACGTTGTGGGTCGAGCAGCCGGCACCGCCGCAGTTCGACTTTGTGTTTCGCCGGTGGGCCGAGGAGGTGCGGGCCGATCCGTCGCTGGCCTCGAGGCAGCCGTACAAGGCACTGATCGACAACGATCAGACCTTCTTCCAGGGCGTCGCGACGCAGGACCCGACGGTCGTCGCAACGCTCGAAGAGGCCTTCGCCCGGTCGTGGACGGGCACGACGCCCGACGTGTTCGACGACGAGGTGCGCAACTGGGTGGCCACTGTGAAGCAGCCGAAGTTCGGGGTCGGCTACACCGAGTTGGTTTACCGGCCGATGCTTGAGTTGTTCGACCTGCTGAAGGCCAACGATTTCCGGGTGTTCGTCTGTTCGGGTGGTGGCCGGGACTTCATGCGCGTCATCGCCGAGGATCTGTGGGGCATTTACAAGGAAAACGTCATCGGCAGCGCTCCCGAATACGCCTACACCGATGGTCGGCTTGTTCGAGGATCGTCGATTCTCGGCGGGCTGGCGTTGGGGCCGGGCAAGCCCGAGCACATCTTCGCCCGGACCGGGCGGCTGCCGGTGTTCGCCGGCGGCAACGCCGACGTCGACATCGAGATGCTCGAGTGTGCCCGGTTCGCCGTGCTGATCAACCACGATGACGAGGACCGAGAGTTCGCCTATACAGCCGGAGCCGAAAAGTCGATTGCCACGGCCCACGAGCAGGGCTGGACAGTGGTCAGCATGAAGCACGACTGGTCGCGTGTGTTCGACAACGTGACACCGACCGAAGGGGCCACAGCATGACCGATCTGACTGCGATCGACATCTTGATCAACCCCGACGAGGGGCATTCCCGGCCAGGGCTACACCGTGTTCGTGGTGCAACCCAGCCCGCAGGTGCTCGACTTCCAGGCCGCGCTGATCGCCGCCGTGAGCCCATACGTCGAGTCCGGCGGCACCGCTACAGCTTTCGTCACCGATGCCGCCGAGGTGATCAACCAGACCACCCTCGACTGGGTCTAACGGTACGTTGTCCCGAACTCCAGCGGCGCCAACTACATTGCCCACATCTCGCTCGGTTTCGCCACCCTCGACGACCTCGAGATCATCGAAGCCGAGCACTTCGAAACCTTCGCCATCCACCGGCAAGCATCGCCGTCTACCACCTCGACAACAACGGCAACGCCCGCACCCAGCTCAAGACCTGGCCACTGGCTCTCTAGCACCACAGCCGCAAACGACAGCGACAAGCGCACCGATTGCCCAGCTCCGGCGCGCCAACGCAAGCGACAGTGTCGGCGCAGAACAACGAGCGCGAGATCGGCGTTCTGAGCGGGGGTAGGACGAACGGTGTGCGTGCAGGGTGACGCCACCAGATCAGTGGAGGATCTCCGCCTGAACGGGATCGAGATGGGCCCCTTCGTAAACTTCAGAGGTGGAAAGTCGTAATGCCGAGCGGGTCAGGCTGAGGGCCGAGCGCGACAAGCTGAGGGCGACAGACGCTGAGGGCTTGGCTGACGCCTTGGCGATGATCGAGGAGATCTGGATTGGGACTGTCGCCCGGGCGAAGGAGTTGCCCGAATCGATCCTCCACGAGCAGGTCGAGGGCGGGTGGAGCTTCGTCCAGACGCAGCGTCACCTCGTGTTGGTCACGGACTGCTGGCTGCGGCGGATGGTGAAGGGGATCGCCCACGCGTACCACCCGTGGGGCTTGGCTGGATCGTGGCTCACCAGTCCTCGTCGTTGGGGCATTGACCCGGAGGCCGACCCGTCGCTCGACCAGGTGCTGGCTGTGCGCCGGGAGCGTATGGATGAAGTACGTGAAGTGATCGTCGGCGCCAAGGCGGAGGAGCTGGAGCGGAACTGTGTCCCTCCGGACGGCCCCGGCCACCCGGGCAAAGACCACACCGTGCTCGAGTGCTTGCACGTGATCCTCAAGGAGGAGTGGCAGCACCACCGGTACGCGGTCCGGGATCTCGAGGTGCTCGAGATACGGCCCCGCTGATCGCCAACACGCCGCTTGACACCAAGAGGCGCATCAGTCATGCGTCGGAGCGATATGTACGCGATGAATCGAAAAGTAGTAGGCGGTGGGCTCGACGATCGGCGACGTCGAGGCACCGCCGTTCGAACGCTGCCCAGCGAGAGCTTCGCCCTCGCTCCCAAGTGGTCGGGAGCGAGAACGTCGATGGTTGCGCCGCCACGCCGGTAACGATGTGCCACACCCTCGGGGCTGGGAAGGTCCTGCGAGAAGCCGGCCGCAGCAAGGACGTCATGCGTATGACCGAGCACCGTCGGCTCGATTCGAAGGTCGACGACGAGGTCGACGTCGTTGGTCGGGCGAACGTCGGTCGCTTGGCGTTCGACCTCGTGGAGAAACACCATCTGCCCGCCGATCAGCAGCCAGTGCTGCCCGAGCCCCGGGGCGATCTCGATAAGCGCGCGCCAGGACTCCGCCTGGCCACCTGCCAGTGCGGGGAGGCGAACGATAGAAGGCTCAGCCATTGCTGTTCACCAGATGTTCTCCGGCAATCCAATGCCGCGGATCGCCGGACTCGAGCAGGTCCAGCGCTATCGCATTCCGGGGAGCGACAGCACCCTTTGGGATCAGTCGCCACGCTTCATTGTCAACTACCCGAAGTGCAACGCGGCCCGCCGCATCGGGAACGAACGCGACTCGTGCGTCGAGTCCGCTGAACGACTCGGCTGGCAGGTACAGGTCGACACTGTCATTGAGCGCCAACTGCGCTCCGAGATCCATGGCGGCGCGTACGCCTCCGATCAAGGCGCCGACCATATCGGGCAGTGCGTCGGCGTCTGCTCGGCTCATGTCGCAGCGGATGATGTTGGCTCGGCGCTGGTATCTACCGGGGCTCAGTAGGTCGATCGGGCCGGCGAGGATCTCCTGCCACGCCGCGCTGCGGACCGAGTGGACGCCCTCGAACACCGGGCGAGTGCCGCCGCGCGGCGATCGCATCCTTCGGCACCACCCACACGTTGGCGAACCGTTGACCAGGGAGCTGCCCACCGACCACCAGCTGACGAACGCGTTCCACCGACACTCCTAGGAGGTCGGCTGCGTCAGCCAGGGGCAGCAGCTCGGACATGACCATAATCTATTGGAGTTCTCCAAGATATACAACCCCGGCCGTTCATCCACAAACGGGCGGGGATGTCCGTTGATCTGGTGTGCGTCACGAAATTGCGTTTCGGGAGGCATGTTGCAGTGTGAGGGCCATTTTCACCTTTCGAGCTTGCAGGGCTATGACCGGGGCCTTTTGGCGCGTCCGGGCGGTTCTCTGCTCTGTGAGGTGTGAGGTTCCTCACCGTTCCCCGTTTGTGGTCTTCGGCTCCCCGTACGTTGCCGACGACTTGTGACGAGATGCGTTCTCAGGAGGGGTGGCCGCGGTGAGTCCGATACTCGAGCACGCTGTTGTTGTCCCGCCGGACTTCCTCACCTTGGACGAGGCGGCGGCGGTGTTGCGTGTCGGGCGGAGCACGGCATATCGCGCGGCGAACGCGTTCGAGGCCTCCGGCGGCATCACGCGAGCCGGCCGACGGCACTCACTTGCTCGTCGACGCCACTCATCGCTGGGCCGCCGAGCAAGGCATCGAGCTTTAGCCATGCACTACTGGCAGATCTGCGCTCGTCCGCTTTCCAGCGGTCTTCGAGCCGGTTGCCGCCGGAGGGCCTGACCCGCCGATGACATCGTCGCAAGCGTTCATTGACGAGTCGATCGGCCGCTGATCACGTCGTGAGCGGGCTCATCCCTGTTCGATGCGGATCGAGTCGAGCACGGCGGCGAATTCGGCGCGATCCGCCGCCGATGGCCTCGCGGAGTCCGTGTCACCGCCGTCTCGAGTTGATGACGACGACGGTGCCATCGATGTCGAGGACCCACAAGGTCTCGATCTGGCCCGGTTCGTAGAACGACCCGGCCAAATTACCCCTGTGGTCGGCGTCAAATCACCTTCGTCCGAGCTGCCAGCTTCGGAGCACGGGCGTGGCGAAACCCCCGCATTTGTCCACCCCGGACCAGTCGATCTCGGACCCCAACGCATGGTGTCGCAGTCCGACATGCCTGGCCGGCGGGGGCGATGCGTTGGAATGCTTTGCCGGCGTAGCCGGCGATGGAGATGTCCGACGGGGCAGTCACGTCGGCCCATCCCCCCTGCTCGATGAGCGCGGCGACGAGTCCGTCGAGGGTTGCCACAGGCCCCGGGTAATACCCGTCGCTCCAGTGGCAGGCGTCTGAGAACACGGCGCCGGGGTGGCTGAACGTCGGTAAGCCGATGTCGTGCCGTGACGCTGTCGGCTCCGGACATTTCCGTTCCACCCGGCGCCGATGGTGAAGAAGATCCGTGGCGTCGGTGTCCCGTCGACTTCGTCGACGAAGTACGTCCCCGGCGGCACGAGCCGCCCGCAGCAGTCGGTTCCGGCAGCGCTCGGGGAGGCGTCGTCGTGGGCACAGTCACGGTCGTGGACGGTTCGTCGGCTGGTGTCACGTCGTCGGCGATCACGGATCACCACGACGGCGACGGTGACGGCGACCACGGCGGCTGCGGCGGCCAGGACGCCGGCGACCACCACCCGCATCGGCCGCTTCTGCCGGGGCTCGGTTGGGACCGTGGTCTTGACATCGATCATGGTCACTACATCCTCGGTGAACTGAACGGGCGACGATGTGTCCACGACGGGCCTGTAGTCGAGAGCCGTCTCGTGGGGAGTCGCTCGTCGCTCCGCGGCATTATCCAGATCCAGCGCGCCCATCGCCGCGTCGGCGATCAGTTTGATTTGTTCCTCAACGGTGAGCATCGATGACTCCTAGGTCGTTGCGAAGGCGATCGAGTCCGCGACCGATGTGTGTGGACACCGTCGACGTGCTGATACCCATGACATCCGCGATGTCTGCATGTCCCCATCCGCATCCGTGAGCGAGCCAGATCGCCGTGCGTTGCGTCGTTGGGAGCGCGAGGAGCAACTCGACGAGGCGTGGCTCGACGTCGGGAATCGACACAGACTGGTCACGGAACAGCCGCGGCGTCTTGCGTGTTCGGGCGTGTGATTGACCCACCCGAAACAGGTAGCCGACCGGGTTCGCCATCCCAGCGAGTCTGTCCCAATGCTCGTAGGCGAACGCCAGCGCCTCACCAACGGCGTCATCGAGGTGATTGATTCCAACCGCTCCGAGCAATGCCCGGCGAAGCCGCGGTTCGACGCTCAGCACGAAAGCCTCGAATTCCGCATCGCTCACCACGCTGCACACATCCTCACACCAACAGAGACCGCCGAGGTGCGAAGTCGCGCCACATACGATCCACGAAAGTTGCTTGGCCGCCTGTGTCTGACCGCCAAAGCCCACGTTGGCCGTTCAAGCGGTCCGCGAACAGCGGTCTTGCCCGGGGGCGGTGAGCTTCAGCCGATCTGGATTGAGGCCAGGACCTCGTCGAGGGCGGCTCGGTCCTGTGGCGATGTGGTCGGGAGGGTGGTCGCGCCGATCACGAGTCGGGTGCCGTCCACGTCGAGGACCCAAATCTGGAGGTGAAGGTGGGAGGACCACGCAAAGTAGCCGGGAGCGTCCTCCTTATTCATTCCGGTGAAGTCCCAGAGGGCGTACACCTGGCCAATGTCCACCTTCACCTTGCACCCGGCCCTGTCGTAGGGGGGGACGGTGAACTCGAACTGCTTTCCGGCGTAGCCGTCGACGGTGACGTCGACCGCTGCGGTGGCGGCGAAGTCGGGCAGGTTCGACCACGCCGCCACGAGGTCATCAACGGTCGGACCAACCGGCGGGTCGAGCAGCACCCATTGACAGGCGTCGACGTAGATGTTGGCTATGCCATCGAAAACCACTCCGGGTGCGCCGCCCTGGTTGTCGGCGTAGACAAAAGACCCTCCGTCTGGGCCGACCCAGTTATCCGGCGCCGTGAACGTCACCGGAATGTCGTTCGCGGTTCCGACGGGGAAGCTCACGGTCTTCGTTGTGGGTGCGACGGTGGTAGTTGGTGCGACGGTGGTTGGAGCGACGGTTGGCTGTACCGCGGGCGCCGGTTCCACGTCGTCATCGGAGTTCATGCTGTTGATGGCGATTGCGGCGACGCCGATGACGGCAACGACGGCTGCGGCAGCCATCGCCAGGCGCCGACGGCTTCTGGGTTCGCTGGTGGGTGGTGAGTCGACGGACACGTAGTTCTCCTTCACTGGAACGAGCTGTTGTTCGGATTCGAAACGAGCGGCGTCGGGTTGGAGATGAAATCGACCTTCGTGGTCATCCCGCGAGACGCTGGCCATGCGTGCGTGCAGACGCTGTCGCAACGCCTCGGCCAGCGAAGGGTCGGGTGCGACTCTCATCTCGTCGTAGCGATCAGTCATGTCAGGTCCTCGGTGAGATGGCTGCGAAGTTCGCTGCGCGCACGGGCAAGCAGCGAGTAGGTGGATGACACCGACGACCCCAACATCTGGGCGATCTCAGCAATCGGCATGTCGTCGACGTAGGCCAGCATCAGCACCACCCGATGCTCTGCCGAACAAACGGACAGATGATCGAGCACCTTGCCCGCCGACAGCTCCGCGGACTCGGAGTCGCGCCCACCGGCCCAGACCAGCCGCAACTTGCGTTGCAGTCTCCGTTGACGTCGCCATGCGTCGAGATAGCGCGAGCGGGCTACCGAGAGCAGGAATCCGACCGTCGCCTTGTCGGTCTGTCCCTGCGTGAGCCGATCGAGGACGGTCATCCAACTGTCTTGGGTGAGATCCCACGCCTCCTCGCGATCGCCGCCACACAACCGCAGCAAGTAGCCGTACACAACGGGCAAAGCCCGATCGTAGAAATCGTCGAACGCGACGCCGTCGAACCCCTTCGCGGGAAGGTTGGCGTCAGCGCTCATCACAACCCCCTCAACGAACGGGCACCCCCAAATTTACGAAGAACTTATGCGAGGGCGCTTCGTTCCCCAGTCTCGCCTCCAACCCCGCTGGTCTTGGAACGGTGCGTTGCGATCAACGAGCTGAGGCCGTCGGCGATTACGGCGTCACTCCTCGTCGCCCGATGTCGCTTGTCGCTGCGACCGGCGCCGTGGGCGCCACGGTCCCGGTGGTCTTCACAGGCCGTGTTGCACGGTGATGCGTCCGTCCTTCTCAGCTTGTACGAGGGCGTCGTAGTCGCGCTCGTACTGGTCGGCGTACGCCTTGGAGAATTCGGCGACGGCCCGGTCGAAATCGTCGACCCCGCCCAAGTACGACGCCATCGCGATGCTGTCGCCAGAGCGGGCGTGAGCCCTGGCGAGTGTCCAGCCACATGCCTTGGCATAGGCGGCCATTGTGGCCGGATCCTCTGTTGCAGTGGATACTCAGCGTGGTCGATTCGGAGTTCCCGTGTTCCCCGTCGCGCGTCGCGTGGTCGGCGGTGTGGGATGTCGGCCAGCGCTCCTTCGAGCGGAGTTCTGGGACGCTGCGCCGGCACCGATGCGCCCTGCTCTACTCGTGCCACGCAGGACTCGTTGGGCGCGATTTCGGTACTCCCGGTACTCACACCTCGCCCAACCAGGCTCAACGGGTTCGATTTCGGTATTGGGAGTACCGAAGTCGCGCCCAACGAGTCCGCGGCTCGAGCCGGGGAACAGAGCGCCGAACCGGCGTTCGGCGCTCCTCGGGGGATCCATTACCGCTCCTCCGAGAGGCCTATGGACCACGGCGTAAGTGTCGGTGTGCCGAGAGTTACTGCATTCAGTCGGCCGATGCTGTACTGGCCCGAAATTAGCCCAAACTAGCCTCACGGGCTCGTTTGAGCGGCTAGTTTGTTGTCATGGAGCTTGACCGGTTCGTGACAGAGATGCGGTCGCGAGGCGGCGAGTTGCCGGGAGTTGAGGTCAAGTCGGCTGCCGGTGGTCTGCCCGATTCGATCACTGAGACGATGAGCGCGTTCGCCAACCTTCCAGGCGGCGGTCTGATTGTGCTCGGCCTCGACGAGGCCGCCGGCTTCGAGCCGGTTCGGTTGAAGAACGCGGCGGCACTCGCCGCGGGAGTAGCCAGCAAGGCACGGCAGGCGTTTCAGCCGGAGGTGCACGTCGACGTCGACGTGGAATCGTTCGACGGTGGAGATGTCGTGGTGGCCCGAGTGCGCGAGTTGGCGACGTCGGCCAAGCCGTGCTTCGTGAAGCGCAGCGGTCAGGCCTATCTCCGTTTCGCCGACGGCGACTACGCGTTGTCGCAGCTCGAGATCGAGGCCTTCCTCTCGAATCGATCGCGCCCACGTTGCGACGAGGGAGCAGTTGCTGGCGCTACCACAGCTGACTTCGAGGCCGACCGAGTCAGCGACTTCCTCGCCACGGCGCGCTCATCCGATCGTCGGTTGGCCCGGATCAGTGATGACGCCGAGCTGTTGCGGCGCACTGGTGTCGTCGTCGTCACCGGTGAGCCGACCGTCGCCGGACTGATTGCGCTCGGGGAATACCCTCAACAGTTCCTCCCTCACTACGCGATTCGCATCGCATCGCTACCGGACACATCGAACAGCTCCGTTCGTGCACTTGACGAAGCGACGCTCACCGGCCCGATCGCGGCGATGCTTGAGGCCGCCGTGGCCTGGACTGCGCGCAACAGCCGTCGCCGGCTGGTCACCGACCCTGCGAGCGGCCATGTCCGCGAGTTCCTCGACCCGCCCGCCGTCGCCGTTCGAGAATTGATCTCCAACTCGCTTGTGCACCGGGACCTCGCTGAGTGGTCGACGTCTCGCTCGATCGAATGCCGCCTCACCCCCGACGCGTTCCGGTTGACCAATCCCGGCGGCCTCTACGGCGTGACCGCAGATCGGCTCGGAGTTCACCCGTTGACATCTGCTCGCAATCGCCGGCTCGTCGACATCTGCAAGTTCATCCGGACCGACGACGGCAACGTGGTCGAGGCGCTCGCCAGCGGCATCCCCGCGGCCCTGGCGGCGGTGCGAGACGCTGGCATGCCCGACCTCGACTTCTACGACCAAGGCATCACCTTCACCGTCACGATCCGACGACAATCGGCCCCTCGGCCACCCTCGCCGACCGGACCTTCGCGCCGACTCGGAACCGAACAATCCGAACTGCTCAAACTGTTGACGACCCCGAAGACCGTCGGCGAGCTCGCCGAGCAGCTGGCGATCTCTGTCAACGCCGTACGCAAACGGCTGACGTCACTGCGCTCGGCCGGCCTCGTGACCCAACACGGTGGGCCAGGACGCCACACCACCTACGAGCGATCGCCATGAATCGACAATGAACGCACGTCTAGGTCTAGAGCGGTCCAGACGACCCAGTGCTTCATTGCCGCTCGCGCGGCGTCCAACGCGGACGCGTCGAACTGGAGTTCGGTCTCGACGACGCAGAGAACATCAGCTTCCCGCGACAAGGCAGGCTGATGTTCTGGACACCCTCGACCGCATCACCAGGGCCTTCGCTGTTCAGCGGGTCGAGAAATCAGGCTGTGCCGGGCCCGCCTCGAAGGCCCGCCTCGAAGATGTCAAGTCCCGGCTCGAAGATCCCGGCTCGAAGACTTGTAGGCACGTTGTCGGCACGGCACAGGTTCAAAGCCATCGCAACGATCGCAAGAAATGACTGTCTAGCAGGCAATTCAGCGGAGCGGGTGACGAGAATCGAACTCGCGTTCTCAGCTTGGGAAACGGATTTGGGCGTCTCTCTGACCTGGACCGTTTGGAAAAAGGCCAGCTCAGCCGTGTTGACTGGTCCCATTGGTGTTGCCCTGTGATGCCCGATTCTGCTCCGTTGTGGCACGGATATGGCGCGACGGAGCCTCCGAAACTCAGGATATGTACGCGATGAATCAAAAAGTAGTACGCGGTGACTCTCGCCGGTCCTGATGGCAGCAACTCACATTTCAGGTTGATCTACCCATAATGTGAGTGTATGGTGAAGGCCATGGCCGAGCCCACTGCCGCATTGCTGCCGATGTTCCGGTCGAAGCATCAGATGCAGATCCTCGCGGAGGTGTTCTGGGGCGCGGGCAGCTCGACGGGTGCTGAACTGGCGCGGCGCACGGGTATTCCCCAACAGACCGTGGCTCGTGAGGTGGCCCGCCTCGAGCAGGCGGGTGTGTTGGTGACCGAGCAAGTGGGAACGGCCAAGACCATCCGCCCGGCCCCGGAGCTGCCCTATGGACTGGTCTTGCGTCAGTTGCTGGCCTACGCCGGCGGTGTGATCCCGATGCTGGCGAGCGCGTTCGGCGACAACCCGGCAATCGAGGAGGTGTTCATCTTTGGGTCGTGGGCAGCCCGCTACCGCGGCGAACCCGGTGCACCGCCCAACGATGTCGATGTGGCAGTGGTCTCCGATTCGCTGACCCGCTTCGATCTCGCAGAGGCGCGACTCGACCTGGAGAAGGAGTCGAAGCTGTCGATCAACCTGTTCGTCTTTGAGACGCACAACGAACGCGTGCACGAGCTGCGCGCAGCTGGCGTTCCAGTGTTCGCGCGGGTCCCAGCGTGAGAGCCGGACGCCCAGCGAGCCTCGAGGAACTCCGGCGTGATCGCATGCATCAGGTCGCTGGCAACGCGAGCGATCGCGCTAAGGCGGCACGAGCCACGTTTGCTCAGGCACGCGAACTTCCGTCGCGCTGCCGTCGGCAACCTGACCGAAGGTTTGGTCCTCCCGGCGGTCTCGGCGTTGCACGAATCGGCCCGACTGGCCGTGACCGCGTTGGCCGCGCAGGATGGCTATCGGTTCTCAAACACCGCAGGTGCGCACGAGGCTGTCGTCGACTACGCGTTCGCGATCAAGCTCGTCGACCGCACGCAGTACGCACAACTCGACCAGCTGCGCGACCTGCGCCATCAGGTCAACTACCCCGAAGACCTGATTGCGCCGTCGCCGCGAGAGATCGAGCAGTACAGCGAGCTGGTGGACACACTCCTCGCTCTGACCGAGAAGAAGCTTCCGACGCGCCGAGTCCCACCACCGCCCACGTAGCGAACCTCTTGCGGACTGGTCGAGGGTCAGAGTCACGACAATTGGGCCCGGGTCGGCCGACGCCTCTCATCGCTGGGCCGCCAAACAAGGCATCGAACTCCACCCAACACGACAGCCAACCATCGAACCGATCGGCATCGAACTCGAGCTGTGACCACCCTGCCGCCAGAGTCAGAGGAACACACTGGCCGCAGGCGCTCTCACGATGTCCACCACGCGGATCGACGCTCCTATGTTTGTCAAGGTGCTTGTTGCCGGTGTTCGGGCAGACCAGTGATGGGCCACTCTGTTGAGGGCAGGCTCTTATTAGCCCGGCTGTTTCAGTAGAGATGTGGGGTTGAGGGGGTCGCGTCCGCGAAGAGGCCCTTCTGGTGCGGGAAACTGAGCTTGCGAAGGTTCAGATCCTCGACCCAGAAGGGCACTTCAATGGTGAAGCGTAATCAGTGTCGTCCACAGCTGAAGGTCTCAGCGGACGGGCGTGGTGTGGTCGGCCACGCCGGCGCCCGGCTGCTGTCTGATCTCGCCGACCAGCTCGGCTTGACCGACGGGCTGTCGGCGGCGATGTCACCGACCAAGCAGCGTCGACGTGGCCACGATCGGGGACGGGTGCTCACCGATTTGGCGGTGATGATCGCCGGTGGTGGCACGGTGATCTCGGATCTTGCGGTGCTGCGAGATCAACCGAATCTGTTCGGTGAGGTGGCGTCGACACCGACGGCGTGGCGCACCCTGGAAGCCATCGATGACGCCGCCCTTGCCCGGATCGGGCAAGCACGAGCCGTGGCGCGGGCACGGGTGTGGGCAGCGGGCGCAGACCCCAAGTTCTATGTCGTCGATTTCGACGCGACGCTGATCACCTCGCATTCGGACAAGGCCGGCGCGGCTGCGACGTACAAGCGCGGGTTCGGGTTCCATCCGCTGCTGGCGTTCTTGGACGCCACCGGTGAAGCATTGGCCGGGATTCTGCGTCCGGGTAACGCCGGATCAAACACCGCTGCCGATCACATCACGGTGCTCGACATGGCTCTTGCCCAATTACCTGTCGATCCTGCTGTGGTGGAAGTTGTCGCCCGCGCCGATTCCGCGGGTTTGACCCACGAGTTCATCGACGCCTGCGTCAACGCCGGGGTGCGGTTCAGCGTCGGTCATGATCTCACCGAAGCGGTGCGGGCGGCGTGTTTGGTGATCCCGCAACGGGCCTGGAAACCAGCGATCACCGCCGATGGCAGCGACTACCGCGACGACGCCGACATCGCCGAGATCACCCACATGATCAACCTCGACCGCTGGCCTGCAGGCACACGGATGATCGTGCGCCGCGAAATCCCCCACCCCGGTGCGCAACTGTCGTTCACCGATATCGACGGACGACGCTTCCAAGCGTTCATCACCAACCAGACGGACCCAGACATCTGCTACCTCGAAGCATTGCAGCGCGGACGCGGACGCGCCGAGAAACTGATCTGCAACCTGAAAGACACCGGCTGCACCAACCTGCCCTCGGCCGACTTCAAGATCAACCAGGCCTGGCTCACCACCACCCTCATCGCCCACGATCTGCTGGTGTGGTGCCAACACCTCTGCCTCGACGGTGACCTCGCCCGAGCCGAACCGAAACGACTCCGCTACACGCTCCTGCACACCGCCGGGCTGATCGCCCGCACCGGACGCCAGACCCGACTTCGACTCGCACAAGGCTGGCCCTGGGCCACCGAACTCGTCGATGCCTTCGATCGCTGCCACCGTCTACGACACAGCACCTGACCACCGCCCGGCCAGATCCCGTCCCACACCAGCCAACCAACACCACAGCCCACGAATCCACAACACAAGCGCGCACCACCCCAGACCCACACAGCGCGGCGAGCCCACGTCACCCCGCCAACCCGAGCAGACCACCACCACCCAGCTCTACTGAAAGGCTCTTATTAGGCCACGGTCCGGCGATGGTGTGCGGTGACGGGACGGCATGTCGATTTGAGGACAACCACGATGGGCGTCAGGCAGATATCGGGCCAGTCCCGCCACCGCGTTCTTGTCAGCGCAGGAGCGCCTGGAAGGTTTCTCGGGCGACGTAGCGCTTGAGGCAGCGGATGATCTCGGGCTTCGATTTGCCCTCTTCGAGTCGGCGTTGCATGTAGGCCATGGTGCCCGGTTCGTGTTGGCCGAGGCGGGTGATCACGATCCGCCAGAGCGCGTTGTTTGCTTGCCGGTTGCCGCCACTGTTGAGCCGGTAGCGATCGCTGATCTTGCCCGACATCACCGGGATCGGCGCGACCCCGCAGATCATCGCCCAGGCGTTCTCGGACACGATCCGTTGCGGGTTGTCGCCGGCCGCGACGATCAACACCGCAGCAGTGTCGACACCGACACCGAAGATCTGCAACATCCCGGGCGCCGCGGCTTTGACGAGCGGAGCGAGTTGAATGTCGATCGCGTCGAGCTCGACATCGAGTGCCTGAACGCGGCGGGCCAGGATCACTGCGGCGGTCTTGATTCCGTGCAGGACAACATCACCATCGGCACGTGGGCGTAGCTTGGCGGCCTCGTTGACCAGCTGAATCGCGGTCAATGAGCCCAACTTGGCGCGCAGTTCGTCGGGTGCGGTGAACATCAAATGGCGGAGCTGGACGATCGTGCGGATCCGTGTCGAACGCGCCGAGCGTTTGGCGATCAGCAACGCCCGGAGCGCTTCGGCGAACGAGTCACCCGACTTCGCCCGACCCTGACAGCGGCCCGACAATGCGGCGCGTGCAGCCTCGATGGCGTCGAGTTGATCGGACTTGCCGTGCCGGCGTCGTTGCTGCCGGCTCGGTCGATCGACTTCGATCACGGTGACCGATGCTCTCGAGAGATGACGGGCGATGCTCGCGCCGTAGGCGCCGGTGCCCTCGACACCAACACGTTCGATCGTGCCGAACCCGCCCATCCACGACGACAGCGATCGATGCCCCTCTGCCGTCGTGCGGAACGACTCGACACCGAGCACACCGCCGTTCATATCGACGACCGCGGCGACGTTCACGTCGCGATGCGTGTCGACCCCACCCACGATCAGACGCGAGGAATCTACGATGACCATCGGCCACCTCTTTCTTAGTTGAGGGGTAGGCACGCACGTCCCGTGAAGGAGACCAGTGACCGAGCAGCTGTTGTCGCAGCAACTCGAGTCGCCCTCCGGAACGGGGCGTGACGAACCCCGAAGTCAGATCAGCCTGACAGCCCCCGCCCTCAACGAACGGGATACCAACAGCCAGCACCCATTCTCACTGGCAGATATGGCGCGTAAATCGCGAGGCTAGGGTGTGGCGGACGAAAGGGGGGTCCTATGACGGCGACTATGCCGGTCGTGTTCGTGGGCCACGGCAACCCTCGTTTCGCAGTTGAATCGAATCGCTACACGGACACGTGGAGAGCGTTCGGCGCCACCTGTTGTCGGCCCCGGGCGATCCTGGTGGTGTCGGCTCACTGGTACATCGCGGCCACGGCGGTGACGGCGATGGTTCGACCCCGCACAATCCACGACCTCTTCGTTCCGAAGGGTGCCGCAGCCCGCGACATCGGCTACCCCGACGAGCTATTCGAGGTCGAGTACCCGGCGCCGGGCGCTCCCGAAGTCGCGGACGAGATCGTCGAGATCGTGAAGCCAACATGGGTCGGCCTCGACGTTGACGGGTGGGGACTGGACCACGGCAGCTGGTCGGTCCTCTGTCACGCCTTCCCCGCGGCGGATGTGCCCGTCCTCCAACTATCGATCGACGGAACCAAGCCGCTCGCCTATCACATGGAGCTGGGAGCGAAGCTCGCGCCGCTTCGTGATCGAGACATCCTCATCGTCGGAAGCGGCGATGTCGTGCACAACCTCGGCGCTCTCGACCGCAGCATGGGCGATGCCGGATTCGACTGGGCGCAACGCTTCGACAACGCAGCCTGTGAGCTGATGCTCGATTCGCCGTCAGAGATCTTGGGCCTTGTCGACCATCCGGACTATCACGACGCCGCGCCGACGCCGGAACACTTCGTGCCGTTGTTGTACGTCGCGGGCCTGGCAGCAGCTGCGAACTGCACGACAGAGTCGTTCGCGCAGGGATACGCCTCCGGTTCGGTCTCGATGACCTCCTATCGACTCGGTTGAGGTTGATTGTCTCGACGTGAGAAGACGGCCGACATGATCACGGCCGCGCACCCGCTCCGAATACCGGCGCGGCGCGCCCGTAGCAAGCGCCGAGCGGCAGTTCGGCGCTATCTCGGAGCATTCGAGCCACGCGGGCGGAGTAGGCATCCTGGACCGTGCTTTCACCACACGCGCAATCGGGTTTGGTGGTTCGACGTGTGCGCATGCGTCAAATTCGCGGCAGGCAACATGAAGCGGTGAAACTTTCTTGTGTGGCCGGCGTATCTGTGTGGACGACTCGGGCGTGGATGATATGTGAATGAGCCCTCGAACGAGTTCGGGTCCGTGACGACGTCGGCCGACTTCGATTCGTTCTATCGCGCGGAGGTCGTCGGACAGGTACGTCGCGCTGCGCTCCTTTGTCGGCTCCGACGATGCCGCCAACGACATCGTGCAGGATGCGTTCGCCAACATGTACCGGCGCTGGGCGGAGATCGCCGATCCCGCGCCATATCTCAACCGGGCTGTGCTCAACGGTTGTCGCGATCGCGCGCGGCGCGGTCAGAGGTATCTGCGGCTGGTCGATCGTTTGCGGACCACGGCACCGTTTTCGGTCGAACCGGAGATCGTCAGCGATCTTCTCGGGCGTCTCCCGTTCAACCAGCGGGCGGCGGTCGTATTGCGTTTCTACGTCGGATTCTCCACCGATGAAATCGCGACTGCGCTCGATTGTCCGCGCGGGTCGGTCGGCCCGTGGATTGATCGAGCGCTCAACAACATGAGGAGGGAGCTGTCATGAGCGAAGTTGGACAGCGCCTCGCCGAGCTGCTTCATGCTCGCGCCGAAGAGGTCAACGTCACATTCGATCTCGACGACGTCAAGCGAGCGGGGTTGGTCGATCTCGTTGTGCCGGAGCAACGCGAGCAGCCGCTCGATCGCCACGGCCGGGCGGAGAAGGTCGCCGAGTTTGGCGCGACTGAGTACCCCGACGCCGACCGGGTGGGCGACCAGCCGCGTCTGCGATGGATGCTGGTCGCCGCTGCCACGATCGTCGTGCTCGCGCTCGGGCTGCTGGCGTTGGCCGCACGCCAACAGCTCGACAGCGTCCAAACCGACACCGTCTCTCCCACACCAGCAGCGTCGTTCGCGATGACCAGCCCTTCCGCCGACGCGGAGGCGCAGGCGACCGACGACGACCTCTACCGGGACGGCAACGTTGGCACGCAGGTCTCGGCGGCGGGCAACTCCGTTTCGTTGCGCAGGTGCCGGGACTCGGCGGCCGCCATGTGCGGCACCGGCTGGGCGTACGTGACCGAGGTTGCCGGCAGTGGCCAGGTGCACGGCGGGCTGTTGGGTGAAGCGAGTCCGGTCAATCTGGATCTGCAGCTGCTCGATGATCGCTACTTCGTGGTGTTGGAACGCGCACCGGGGACGCAGGCGCCGGCGAGGGCATGGCTCATCGATGCGGTATCGGGACAGGCTGGGGTTCTCAGCTGGCGCGACGAGCCGACGACACTGAACTCGCCCGAGCAGATGTTGCTGCTGTGCGAAGAGGGGTACGACTCGGGCGCTACTCGCTGCGCGGTCGCTGAGGTATGGGACGACACTCCTCGGGTGGAGGAAGTGGGGACAGTCTTCGCCGGCGGAACCAGCGTCACCCAAAACTCCCTCGTTGCGGGGCGATACACCTACGTGCCGAGTGAAGCCGGCTTGCCAAAGGTGGTCGATGTTCGGGACGGCACGATCCGGCCATTGGCGATGCCCGACAGCGTGGTGGCCGGTCTTCCCGTCGCGCAACACGGCACCGGCCGGATCTGGGTCGGGACCGACCCCGACAGCGACCGGCTCGGCCTCGCCTACAGCGACGATGGCGGCGCGACCTGGAACGAGGCCGCGCTCCCGGAGCAGCTCCGTGCCACCAGCGAGGAGTTGGCGACGAGCCTCTCCCCTTATGGAGAGGATCTCTTGGAGATCGCAGCGGCCGGTGATCGCGTCGCAGTGGCTGTGTCGTGGGGAGGCGACAACAACACGGTGTACGTCTCGGATGACGCTGGAACGAGCTGGACGAAAGCGACCTCCGAACCGGGCGGCAACGGTGTACACCTGTACGTCCTCGCCGACGGACGGCTGGTGGTAATGGGGTCGATGGATGGCCACCCGAGCGAACTGCTCGCGTCGACCGGCTCGGACTGGGCCGAACTCGAGAAGGTCGGGGACGTCCATTTCGCCGACCCCGGAGGGCTCTCGGAGAGGCGCTTCAGCATCAATCGCGCCGGCGTCGCCATGATCCCCACGTTCAACCTCCCATGCGACGGCACCTACCCGTGCCCGGGGTACACCCAGGACGAGAGCGAGCGCTACACGATCGACACGATCGACTTCAGCACCGACCTGATGAACTGGTCGACCATCCAGATCTCCCGCCTTTGATCGGCGAACTGCGCGAAGTCACGACAGGTAGCGCCGATTGCCCGGTCCCGGGCCGCCGACGCAAGCACGACCACACGCACAGATCGACGAGCCCCGAGCGACGCAGTTATCCGCTCACCAAGAGGGCTCGAACAGGACGACGTCCGTGAGGGGATCGATCACCGTGGCGACCTCGCCAGTCGAGAAGAAGTCGACAGGAGCCTGGGCCACGGATGGGCTGATATTGGTCGTGACGTGTGCGTGCGCATCTCCGTCGTCGTATCCCCAAGCGATGTTGACGACGCGAAGCCGCCTTGCATCTCGCAACACGACCTCAGTGGTCAAACCGTCGCGCCGCACAAGAAGGTCGATCAGCTCCTCATCGGCGGGGGACTTCACGAGAGCAGGTTGCCTGACCGGGTGCGCCGGCGCAAGCCCCGAACGGCAGTTCCGGCGCGCTCGAATTCGGCACCTACCGATCAGTCTGGCGAGACTAGGTCGACCGAGATCTCCACCGCTGTAATCGTTCCTCTGTTCTCAAGCCAGTGTCTGGTGTTTCTATCTTCGGGCCAGCCCACTCCCGGCCCATAGTCCGTGGCGACTCCATCACGATGGTCAGTGATCGTGCCCTGCAGTATGTAGACGATCCCTGGTCTGCCTCTATGGTCGTGAATCGGGCCGAACACGGCTCCGGGCTCGAAGGTGAACATGCGCATTCGCAATTGGCGTCCTGTCATGCCCTCGATCTCAGGGCCAAGGTCGATGGTTGCAAGTAACTCCGCCGTAACGCCTTTCGTCTCAGGTCTGGCCTGTTCGTCGGTCAAGCCCATCCTCCTTCGGTCCTTCGCGACAGATTGCCCGTTATGGAGCGGGTTGGCAAGGTGTTCTTGACCGCCGATGCCGTGTTGGTCAGGCTGGGCGGATGGATTCCTCGTCGGCGTCGACACCGGCCAGCGGTGACCCGGTGACGGTGCTTCTCGACGGCCTCGAGGCCGGCGTCGATCTGGAATCGGTGCACCAGGCGGTCCGCGACTTGTTCATGGCAGATCGGTCGGCGTCGCCGCGCGGGTTGTTGGAGTTGGCCGCGGCGGCGTTCTTGGCCTGTGCCGCGACGTCGGCGGATCCGTTGATCTTCGACGAGCTCGAGCAGCGTTATCTGCCGGAGTGGCCGGTTCGGGGCAACACGTTGCGCCAGAAGCGCCGCTACGCCTTGCAGGCAGCAATTCTGTTGTCGGCTGGTGTCGAACCCGAGGACGTCTCGTGGTGGCGATCGGACGACTTGTGGTTCCACGCCTTCGACGCGGTCGTGGTGTTCGCGCGTGCCGCGTCGGAGCGTCGCCAGGTCTCGATCGCGGCGATCTGCACCGCGCTCCGCGACCAAGGCTGACCGCTCGACTGCTGCCGCGAGGCGAGGGTTGGTGTCGCGTCGATGGTCCCTGTATCGACTCATCTCTGGAGGCATTGTCATGTCCGATTCGACCGCGGAACTGGTCCGCACCGATGATCTGTTCACCGATCCCGAAGCCGTGGCCCTCGGCGGGTTCCTGGCCGGCTACTCCGGTTTGACCCGCGACGCCTACGCCCTCGATCTACGCCAGTTCGCCAACTGGGTCACCGGCCACGGCGTGCGGTTGTTCGAGATCCGCCGCGCTCACATCGAAGCGTTCGCTCGCGACCTCGAGACGCACGGCCGGTCGCGAGCGACGATCTCGCGGCGGTTGTGCACCGTCACCTGTTTCTACCGGTACGCCGAACAAGAAGGACTCATCGACCACTCACCAGCCGTCCATGTCCGTCGACCCAAGCTCGACTACGAGTCCCACGCCATCGGCCTGGACCGCAACGAGCTCGGCGCGATGCTCGTCGCCGCCGGTCTCGCCGGTGCCCGCGACCACGCCCTGATCTCGCTGCTGGCGTTGAACGGGCTGCGCGTCTCGGAAGCGATCGGGGCCAAGATCGAAGACCTCGCCCTGCAACGCGGCCACCGCACTCTGACCGTGACCCGCAAAGGCGGCAAGATCGTCTGCATGCCCCTCGCCCCACGCACCGCTCGCGCCGTCGACCTGGTCGTCGGTGAACGTTTCGAGGGGACGATCTTGTACGGCAACAAGACACCGAGCCTCGACCGTCACGGCGCCGCCCGCATCGTTCGTCGGATCGCCAAAGCCGCTGGGATCACCAAACACGTCGGCCCGCACACCTTGCGCCACGGGTTCATCACCGCCGCCCTCGACGCCGGCGTGCCGCTACGTGACGTGCAAGAAGCCGCCTCACACGCCGACCCGAGAACCACGATGTGCTACGACCGAGCCCGAGTTTCTCTTGACCGGCACGCCACCTACATCGTCGCCACCTTCATCGCCGGCGCCGCACGCTGACCGACCAGCCAGCAATATTCTTGCCAACCCGCTCCATAACGGGCAATCGGCGCTGTTTGAGTCCTGCGGGCCCCGGCGTTAGCGGACGGCTTGCGGCGACGTCGACCACACAGCATCGAGGAAGGTAAGGTGGCGTACGTGGGAGTTAGAAAGCCCCTACCAGTCGTTCCGGCAATTCGTGATCAGTTGATACGCATCGAATGTCACGAGGACCTCGACATCCGAATGAGGCGATACCACCTCAGGTCTGAAGGATTCAGTCGAACGTGATGACGCCGCGGATGTTCTTGCCATCGCGCATGTCTTGGTAGCCGTCGTTGATCTGGTCGAGCGTGTAGGTGCGCGTGATCAACTCGTCGAGCTTGAGCGAGCCTTCACGGTACAGCGACAACAGGTTCGGTATGTCGTGACGGGGGTTGAGCGCACCAAAGATGGCGCCTTTGATCTCTTTCTGCCAGAGCGTGAGCTCGAACAGATTGAGCTGGACGTCGGTGGCTGTCATCGGTGCAACAGCGGTGGCGACGCAAGTGCCGCCCTTGCCAGTCAGCGTCATCGCCTCGAGCATCATCTCTCCACGAAGAACCCCCGGTGTCATGATCACCTTGTCGGCCATCTGCCCCCACGTCAACTCATTGATGGCCGGGATTGCTTCGCTCATCGACGCATACGCGTGGGTCGCCCCGAACGTCATCGCCGATTCACGCTTGAACTCCACCGGATCGACCGCGACAATGTGCTTCGCGCCCGCCATCTGAGCGCCCTGCACGGCGTTCATACCGACACCGCCGACGCCGACCACGACGACCACATCCCCGGGGCGCACGTCGGCCCGCTTGACCGCCGAGCCCCAACCAGTCGCCACCCCGCATGACGTGATTGCCACCGGGCCGAATGGTAGGTCCCGGTCGACTTTGACCAGCGACGACGGTGTGACCACCATGTAGTCGGCGAACGTGCCCAGTTTGGCGAGGGCGTTGAGATCGTTGCCGCGGCAATGGGCGCGACACGTACCGTCGGTCATCATCCCCGGCTGAAACGTCTGGGCACCGAGGTCGCACAGGTTCTGGCGCCCCGTCGAGCAATATCGGCACGAACCGCAACTCGGGATGAAGCTGCACGACACGTGATCGTCGGGTTCTAGTCCGATCACCCCGGCACCCACTTCGACGACGATGCCCGCCCCCTCGTGGCCCCCGATTACCGGAAATATCGGCGGCATACCCATCTCGGCTGCCACGTCGTTCGGTACCGACATGTCACCGGTCACGACGTGCTCGTCGGAGTGACACAGACCAGCTGCTTTGAGCTTTACGAGGACCTCGCCTGCCTTTGGCGGATCGAGGTCGATGTCCTCCACGATCCAGTCCTGTCCAATCCCCCAACACACTGCGGCTCGTGTCTTCATCGAACCCCCGATCCTCATCAAGATACTAAGCGACCTTGTGAGGGGCACCGAACCACTGCACTGGGACCTCAACGAGGCCCCTCCGAGCAACATTGGTAGTCGATGCGGAGGGGCCGATCGGCAGAACGAGGCAGCGCCGATCTGCCGATCTGGGTGGTACACCCTCCGTATCACCGGGGGCGATTACCGGAATAACCCGGTCTGCTGCATCGCGATCACGGGAATAACCGCGTACTTCCGCCGTCGGTCTTCGGCGTCGAGGGTGCTGTGTCGAAGCGCGCCGATCACCCGTGTAATCCCTGATCTGTGCCGGCCCGCCTTAGGAACTCTTGGAACGGTGCTCCGTGATCATCGAGCTGAGGCTGTCGGCTATCTCGGCGTCGCGATCCTGTGTTGCATGCTGATAGATGAGCGCAGCGCGTGACGATGACTGCCCCATCCGCGACATCAGTTCCTTGGTGCTCGCCCCGGTGGAGGCGGCCAGTGTGTTGCCGGTGTGGCGAAGGTCGTGGAAGCGCAGGCCGGTGATGCCGACACTCCTTGTCGCCCGACGCCAGGCGGTGTAGAGCGTTGCCCGACGTAGCGGCCCTCCGCTGGACGTCGTGAACAGCAAGCCGTCGGGGCCGGACGGAACCGATGCCAGGTGATGCTCGAGATCGGGGATGATCACTTGCGGGATGACGATCGTTCGCACGCCGGCATCGGTCTTCGGCGGTCCGAGCACGAGCGTGCCGTCGGACAGTTCCTGGTACTGCTCCTCGATCCGCACAGTGCGGTGAAGCAGGTCGAGGTGGCGATGCCGTAGGGCGCGGACCTCTCCGAGCCGCAGGCCGCAGAACGTTGCAAGCAGGACGGCAGCTCGGAGCTCGGGTGCGATCGCGTCGGCAATGTCGAAGACTTCCTTGATCGTCGCGACTGGGCGCTCTGCTGGACGTTCTGCGGATGCTCCCTTGACCACACACGGATTGCGCATCACGATGCCGTCCTCAACAGCAGTAGCCAACACGGCATGGACCAGGCGGTAGCACTTCGCGATCGTCGAAGGCCCGGGCTTGCCGGCTGAGATCATGTCGGCGCGCCACGTCCGGATGCTGCTCGGCGTGATCTTACCGAGCTCGGTCTCGCCGAGCGCCGGCAGGATGTGCAGCCGCAGTTGACCTTCGTACAGTTCGCGCGTGCGCGGCCGCAGTGGTCGCTCGGCGAGCCAGCGCGACGAGTATTCCTCGAACGTCACCTTGCCCGCGTCCGGATTCGATCCACGAGCCGCGGTCGATGTCGGCACGCACCGACGCGAGATACGCGTCGGCCTCGCGCTTGGTGCGAAACGTCGTCGGTGCGTTGTGCCAAACGAGGTCGACGCAATAGCGCGCCTGGAACCGACCCGACGGCAACTTGCGCACGCTTCCCCACGGGCTGCGACCCATGACGAAGATCCTATTTCGTTGTGGCACGGAAGTGGCACGATATGGCACGCTGGCAAAGTTTGGAACGCTCGCTCGAAGGTCACAACTGCTCTGAGCTGGTCTTTCGGTGGAGCGGGTGACGGGAATCGAACCCGCGTTCTCAGCTTGGGAAGCTGATGTTCTGCCTCTGAACTACACCCGCGAAGGTGGCACAGAGGTTAGCGTCGGCACGTGATCCTTTCCGACCGCACGCTGCGTGAACAGATTGCCGAAGGCCGCATCGTCATCGAGCCGTTCGACGATCATTCCGTACAGCCATCGTCGATCGATGTGCGCATCAGCAACCTGTTCCGGGTGTTTCGCAACTACACGGCCAGGGTCATCGACGTGAAGCACGATATGACAACGCTCACCGAGCCCGTCGAGCTACCCGCCGACGGTGTGTTCATGCTGCATCCCGGCGAGTTCGTGCTCGGCAGCACGCTCGAACGCATCGGCGTGCCCGACGATCTGGTCGGTCGTATCGAGGGCAAGTCGAGCCTCGGCCGACTCGGCCTGATCATCCACTCCACGGCGGGCTTCATCGACGCCGGCTTCGACGGCCACATCACGCTGGAGCTCACCAACATCGCCACGTTGCCCATCACGCTGTACCCCGGCATGAAGATCGGTCAGGTCAGCTTCATGCAGATGACCACCCCCGCCGACAAGCCCTACGGCAGCGGCGCCCGCGGTTCGAAGTACCAGGGCCAGCGCGGCCCGACTCCCAGCCGGTACTTCGAGAACTTCGACGCCTAGCCCATCGCCCGCCGCCAACGGGCGCGAAATCGGCACTGCCAGGCGTGATATCGCGCCCAACGAGCTGGGTCGGGCGCGGATTCGGCAGTGTCAGGCGTGTTTTCGCGCCCGACCAACGGGGGTTAGACGAACCAGCCGGTGAGGTCGACGACGTGGAAGGCCGGCGAGGTGGCGAAGGTGCAGACGTCGGCACCGCTGGCGGCCCGAGTCGGCGTGATGGCCTGGTTGGCCACGACGTCGGCGGCGACGAAGTTGAGCGTCGACGACTCGTATGGCGTGCTCGCAGCCGGCTCGACGCACGGCCCGATCTCGGCCCATCCCGGCGCTGCGCGGAGTGACGGCGATCATCGACACCATCAATGCCTTGACGTCGTCCGGGCACCGACCGTCGTCGACACCGGTCCGTTCGAGGGCAACAAACCAAGTGCTCCAGCATCCATCGCCACGCGCCCGAACACCGAGCCGATCCCGGCGCGGGTATCGACGAGACGGGTCGGGGACACCGCCTGGTAGTGCAGGCCGTCGGCTTGGCCGTGTCGTAGGTTCCCTGCAGGTCGATCACGACGTGGCTGCGGGCCCGGCTGTGCACGCAGATCGTGCCGTTCGACACGCCGATCTGCACGAGATTGGCGACCATCTGGCCCGGCACGTAGTTGATGTTCGACACCACCGGCAGCGCCGCCTGGCACGGGAACACGGTGACGAACCCGGTCGCTGTGGGCTCGGTGATCGTCACGTTGATCGCCACCGCCTGGGCGCCTGGCGGGCGCGGCGATGGCCCGTGTTTCGCCGGCCTGCCAGGTGCCGCCACTCACCCGCGAGTCGTAGATCCGCGTCGGCGCCAGCGGATGGAAGCCGCAAGCCGACGGGTCGACGGTGTAGCTGCCGGTGACGTCGACGAGCACGTCGGTAGGTGACCATGCTGTACACGCAGATCGAGTCGTCGGCCGCCAGCGTGACCACCGCGTGCGTCGCCCGGGTGAGCACCAGCGACGTAGTTGAGGTTCGATGTCGGCGGCATCGGCTCGTCGCACGACCACGCCGTCAGGTAACCATTGCCCGCCGGGTCGACGGCGGCGAGATCGATGACGGCGGCACTGGCGTCGTCGGGCACGATCCCGACCAAATCGACGCGCAGGACGTGCGCGCCTGCCAACCGGGCGGTGAGGCGAGTATCGATGGCTCTGATCGGCGGGCTCGTCGGTTCGAAGCCGAGTGGCTCTGTCGAGGCCGCGAGCTGTGGCGACGGCAGCCCCGGTGGTGCGGCCAGTTCGAACAGGCGGGGTTGATACAGCGTGGGGTTGTCGAGCGCCAGCGGGTCCATCAGCCAGGCGTTGTTGGAGATGGCCACGACAAGGTTCCCGGTGGCGGATCGCCACGGCGTCAGATGCGCCGACATAGGTGTTGGTGCGACCGTCGACAGTGCGAGTCGGCACCGTCACGGTCTGCACCGTCGTCCACGGGCCCTGGGCCGCCGGTGCGGTGTCGACGCGAACCGTCGTGCCATTCCAGTCGTCGGCCTTGACCACCGAGATCCACATCCCGTCGATCAGCCTTGGCTGCATCGGGTTGGTCGCGCCCGACGAATCGGTGCTGATGGCGACGGCCGCGGCACGGTTGGCGACCCAGTCGGCGCCGTTCCAGTACGTCGGCTGCAGGTCGAACCTGCCGAGCGGCACGCGGGCGACGAACATTTGCGACGGTGGCGGCGACGTGGGGTCCGGCAGGTTGAACTGATCGTACGACCATCCGAACAGGTAACTGAACGACCCGTCGGATTCGACCGCGGAGCCGTAGGCGACGTCGCCCGCCGAGGCCGGCGCCGGCGCGAAGGAGATCAGGTCGAGCGTTGCCAAATCGAGGCGAGCCACCCACATCGCCACGGGGTGAGCGTTGGCGGCCGCGCCGGTGCCGAAGCTCGTTGGCCATTTCGAGATAGAACACCGCCAGCCGGCCGAGTTGTCGAGCCCGCCACTGATCGGCCAGAACCAGTGGCTGCACGTTGCCGTGAGATCTGCACCGACGTACGAGGCGTCGGCGACACTGCAATGCGCTCCTGGCGTGATCGGCCCGTGGAGCGTGGTGAAGCAGTTGCCCTCCTGCACGATCAACGCGTTGTGGGCGAACCCCGTCGGCGGTCGCAGCGAGGACGAGCGGGCGCCGGGTGTACTCGAGATGAACGCATCCTGCACGGTCCACACGTAGCGTCCGTCGGGGAGGGCGATCACCCGGGGAGTGTCGAAGCCGACGAGATCAGCCAACTCGTTGGCGATGAGCGAGTTGAGGTGGGCGGTGTCGGTGCCGGCGACACACTCGGTTCTCGATTCGGCGAACGCAACGCGTGGTGCCATGGTGGCTACACCGAGCGTCACGGTGGCCGCCCCGACGACAGCATCGGATGGTCAGCAAACAAGCTGCGCGGCCACCCATCGAACAGAGGCTAAGGCGCATCGGCGCCGCTCGGATGCGTCGGGCGCCGAAGGTCGCCACATAGGGTGCGTGGCATGACCGATCCGATTCAACTCGCACTCGTCGGTCTCGGCCGCATGGGGACCGTGCACGCCAACGCTCTCGCCACGCTCGACGACTTCGACGTGGTCGCGGTCGCCGACCCCAGTGGCGATGCCAGAGCCAACGCCGCTGTCTTGTTCCCCACGGCGCGACTGCTGGCCGATCCCACCGACGCCTTCGAGATGACGGGCGTCGAGGCCTGCGTGCTGGCCACGCCGACGCCGCTGCACCCCCAGCAGGTGCGCACCGCGATCGATGCCGGTCTGCATGTGCTGTGCGAGAAGCCGCTCTCGCTCGATCCCGGCGAGTCGCTCGAACTCGATCACCTGGCGACCCGTGCAGGTCGTGTGCTGCAGCTGGGATTCTGGCGCCGCTACGCGCCGCCGTGGCGAGTGGCGAAGGTGACGCTCGATCGTGGGGAGATCGGCGTGCCGCTGTATCTGCGGCTGTCGCAATGGGACGCGGATCCGCCGCCGGCGTCGTTCTGTGACCCGACGGTCAGCGGCGGTCTGGCAATCGATTGCGGCGTGCACGAGTACGACCTGGCCGAATGGTTGAGCGGCCGCAACGTAGTGCGGGTGCGGGCCCACGCCGCGCCCATCGTCGACGAGTCATTGGCCGCCGTCGGCGACGTCGACAACCTGGTGGCCGTGCTCGAGCTCGACGGCGGTGCGGTTGCAACCGTCGACCTATCACGCAACTGCCGCTATGGCGACGACGTGCGCACCGAGATCCTCGGCTCGAACGGCGCGCTGCTCATCGATCTGCTGCCCACCGGGCGTGTCCGGCTGGGAACGTCGGGGGGCATCAGCGATCTCGACGACGTCAGCGCACCCGACGTGACTGCAGCAGGTGTCGCCGGCCAGGCGGTTGCATTCGCCGCGGCAATCCGCGGCACTGGCCCGGCCGGCCCCGGCGCCGTCGCCAGCGCGCGGGCCACCATGATCGGCCACGCCGTGCACGACTCGATCCGAACGGGCGCAGCCGTAGACATCGAACCGATCGGAGCACCATGACAGACGCAATGCCCAACACCGCCCACCTCCCCCAGGTCGTCCTCCACCAGGACGACGTCGGAATGTGCCACGGCGCCAACACGGCGTTCGTCGAGCTCTCTGCCCACGGCAGCATCACCAGCGGATCGGTGATGGTTCCGTGTCCGTGGTTCTTGGAGATCGCCGAGATCGCAGCAGCCGACGACTCGCTCGACCTCGGCGTGCACGTGACGCTGACATCGGAGAAGGAGTACTACAAGTGGGGCCCACTGACGCGTGCCGGCGCCACCTCGGGCCTGGTCGACGACAACGGCTTCTTCTTTCGCGATGTGACGAGCGTGCGCCGCAGGGCCCACCCCGACGCGGTCGAGGCCGAGATCCGTGCCCAGATCGAGCGGGCGCTGGCCTGTGGCATCGATGTCACCCACATCGACGCGCACATGGGTGCGGCCCTGGCCCCCGAGTTCTGTGATGCGTACATCCGAGCCGGCCTCGATCACCACCTGCCGGTGCTGTTGACCACCGACATTGCCGCCTACGCCCCGAACAACCACCTGGTCGGGCTCGATCAGCCGACGTACGCCCCGTTCGCCGAGCGTGCCGCGGCCTCGGGCATGCCGTTGGTTGATCGGGTGCTGGAGACCAATTGGCAACGCACTGATCCGCCGCGCCCGTACTACGAGCAGCTGATCGGGTCGTGCAGCGATCCGTTGACCTTCATCTGCCTCCACCCGAACGCTCCGGGTGAGCTGGAGTTCATCGAACCGACCAGCTCGTACATCCGCACCGACGAGTACGACCTGTTCGGCACCGACGACTATCGAGCGTGGCTCAGCGGCCAGGCGATTCGCCCAATCGGTATGCGCGAACTACGCGCCGAGTTGCGCAACGCGAACTGATCGCCCGCGGGTCAACGATTCAGATCGTCCGTCAGCGCGAAGTGCTGGGCCAGTAGATCGCTCCACTCGGACTCCGCAACCGGGGTGTCGACGAACGGCCCGCTGCCTGTCCGCACGCGGAGAACGTCGCGGCGCAAAGTGATCCGCGACCCGTCGCCGTCGAGGGCACGCGAGGCGAAGGGCCGCTGCGACCAGGCGAGGTCAGGGGCGGTCTCGAGGTATTCGCTGCGCGGCGTGAACTCGACGAGCCGACGCGGCACGAACACACCACGGAGCTGGGGTACCCATCCCTCGTCGGGCACCAGCTCGGTCAGGACGAACCCGTTGTCGGCGACCTCGATGCGCGCCCGACGAGGCGTCGCCGGGTACTCACCATCGCCGACCGGCAGTGGCACAAGGCAGTTGTCACCGAAACCGACATCGACGAACCAGCGCTGATCATCGAGCTCTACCAGCAATCCGAGGTGATCGAGCGCCGGGCCCCACTCGCCGGTACCGCTCCACACCTGGCAGGAGATGTAATCGACCGTGAACCCGACGGCACGCAGCAGCTCGCCGAAGCAGCCGTTCAGCTCGAAACACCAGCCGCCGCGCTGTTGCTCGACGATCTTCGGGTACGACCAGTCGATGTCGGTGCGCACGCCGCGGCGATGGAACACGTGCAGGTTCTCGAACGGCACGTGAGTGAGATGGGCGAGCTGCAACGTGGCGAGCAGTCGGAGCGTGGGTGGGCCGGTCTCTGCCGACACCCCGATGCGCTGCAGGTACCGCTCGGCCGAGAACACCTTTTCAGATTAGGTCCCCAGATCAGGAGGCTAGTTCGAGGTGCTGAGCGGGGCGTCTTGGTGAGCCAGCTTGCGCTCGCCGGCTTCGATGGCGTCGAGCAGGTGGATGGCGATGTCGGCGACCTTCACCTCGGTCTCTTCGACTCCCGCAGCCTTCACGCCGTCGTCGAGCATGATGTAGCAGAACGGGCAGGCGGTAGCGACGCGCGAGGCACCCGTGGAGATCGCCTCACGAGCCCGTTCGTCGTTGACCTTGGTGCCGATCGTCTCTTCCATCCACATCCGTGCGCCGCCAGCGCCGCAGCACATTCCGGTGGTGCCGTTCCGCGGCATCTCGACGACCTCGATGCCCTTGATCGAACCGACGACCTTGCGCGGTGCCAGGTACACGTCGTTGTGGCGACCGAGGTAGCACGAGTCGTGGTAGGTGATGCGCTCGTCGAGCGTGGCCTGCGACACGTCGAGCTTGCCGCCCTCGATCAGCGACTCGAGCAGCTGCGTGTGATGGATCACCTCGTAGTTGCCGCCGAGTTGCGGGTACTCGTTCTTCAACGTGTTGAAGCAGTGCGGGCACTGGGCGATGATCTTGCGCACGCCCATGCCGTTGAGCATCTCGACGTTGGGCATGGCCAGCATCTGGAAGAGGTACTCGTTGCCGCTGCGACGCGCCGAGTCGCCGGTGCACATCTCGCTGGGGCCGAGGATGGCGACGTCGATTCCGGCACGGCGCAACAGCTTGGCCATCGCCTGGGTGACCTTCTTGTTCTTGTCGTCGAACGACCCCGCGCAACCGACCCAGTAGAGGTACTCGGCGGTGATCGGCTGACCGGGGTCGACGACGGTGACTCCGTCGAGGTCCTTGGCCCAGTCGCCGCGCTCGCCCTGGTTCATGCCCCACGGGTTGCCCTGGTTCTCCATCGCCCGATAGGCGTTGCCGAGCTCGGCGGGGAAGTTGCTCTCCATCAGCGAGAGGTAGCGGCGCATGTCGAGGATCTTGTCGAGGATCTCGATGTTGACCGGGCAGATCTCGTCGCACGCCCGGCAGCTGGTGCAGCTCCAGATCTCGTCGGCGGTGATCCGCTCGAACAGCGAGTTCGACGAGATCGTGATCTCGGCGTCGGTGCCGATCGGCGGGCTGACATGACCGTGAGCGGCCGTGGCGGCCATCACCTCGCCGGTCTTCAAGACGATCTCGCGTGGGTCGAGCGGCTTGCCGGTGGCATGGGCCGGGCACACGCTGGTGCAGCGACCGCACATCGTGCACGCGTCGGTGTCGAGCAACTGCTTCCACGTGAAGTCCTCGACCACCGAGGCGCCGAACGTCTCCAGCGACGTCTCGGTGAGGTTGGGCATCGCCTTCATCGCGCCCTTCGGGCGCTCGCGATCGCGCAGGTACATGTTGAGTGGCGAGGTGAACATGTGCCGCAGCATCGTGATGGGCAGCAGGGCGAGGAAGACCACGAATCCGACGACGTGCACCGACCACATGATCTGGTGCCAGCGATCGAGGGTGTCGATGCGCCAACCCGTCGAACAACTGGCTCAACGGATAGCCGATGAAGCTCCACTTCTCGTAGCCCGGCTGCTCGATCTCGGCGATGCGGAACGCCTCGGCGAAGAACCCCGAGACGCCGATCAGCGAAGAACGTGCCGAGGATCGCGGCGTGCTCGGGCTTGGTCTTGATTCGGATGCGATAGGGGCGCTGCACGTAGCGACGAACGATCGCCCACACGATGCCGACGACGAACACCAGGCCGGCGAGATCGCCGAACATCGAGTAGGCCAGGTACGTCGTGCCGTGGAGGAACTTGGCGCTCTCGGGCAGCTGGTGGTCGACCTCGAGCACGGTGGTGACAGCGAGCAGGCGCGAGGAACCCGAAGTAGATCATCGAGTGCATCAACCCGGCGGCCGAGTCGCGCAACAGGGTGCGCATGTACACGCCGGCGCGGAAGTCGGCGAGGCGGCGCTTGACGTTCTTCGGTGTCGTGCGACGCCGGTCGGGCGCGCCGCGCTCCCAGTTGCGTACGCGGTCGGCGAACACGATCGCGCCCCACACCAGCATGACCGGGATCACCGTGTAGAAGGCCACCTGCAGCGCGCCGGGAATGCCACCGAGCACCTCGCGCGACGGCGACTTGGGGTCGTGCCAGTTGGTGATCTGCGGCAAGATGCCCGAGACCAGGGTGAACAGCCCCATGAAGCAGCCGATACCGATCACGAGTTGATGGGGTTTGATCCGCTTGCGGCCGGCGCCCGAGTTGGGTGGTGAGGAGTCCGTGTGCGTGCTCATGGCAGGTCAGACCCTAGTTGCACGAACTCTCGGTTTGAGAATGATCGCCCGGTGGTAGGGTCGTTGCGAACAAAGCGGTCGGACATCAACCTGCGGGCGAGGTAACCCCAAGGAGGACAGATGAACGACGAGCTGCCGCAATTCAGCGGACATCCAGTGATCGACCGGCACGGTACCGAAGTCGGAATGATCACCGACGTGGTGTACGACGAGACGACCGAAGAGCCGACGTGGGGTGTGGTTTCCCCAGGCCTCCTTCACGCCCGCCACTACATCCCGTTGTCGCCGCCCGTCTACTCTCGGAAGCCGGAGCCGTCGTTGTGCCCTACGACAAGGGTGACGTGCTGCGCGCTCCCAAGGTGCATCGCAACCACGTCGTGTCGCCCATGTTGCGGCGCGAGCTGGAGCATCACTACTCACTGGTCGACTGACTCGCTCGACCGGCGAACCGGGATCGACGCGGCCGGCCATCGCCGCCCCACCGCCTTGCCGGCGGGTAACAATTGGCGGCGATGAGCCGGTCGAGTCGTTTCACAACGGTGGCCACCTGGGTGGCCGGAGTCCTGATCGCCGCGTCGGTGATCGCCGGATGGATCGCCGTCGGCCGTCTCGCCGCGGCCACTCAGCGCGCCCTGGCTCGAACCGAACAGTCGTTGGTGCTGGCGCGCGAGTTGGCCGCCAACACCGTGTCGTCGGCCTCCGAGTTGCAAGGGGTGATCGGCGCCGTCGGCGAAGGATTGGGTAGCACGGGCGAAGCGTTGGTGGCGACGCGCCAGGTCAGCGCCGGTGTCCGCAAACTGCTTGATGTCGTGTCGATCTTGAACCGCGTCGAGAACCTGTCGAAGAGCTTGACCGATGCCGAAACGGCGATCGCCAACGTCGAGGCCGACCTGGCAGAGGCATCCGGTTCCATCGCCGAGGCCGGTCCAGTTCTCGACAAGGCGGTGGCATCCATGCAATCAGTCCCCGACGACCTCGACCGCACGATCGCCGAGGTCGAAGCGAGCCGGACGCGCATCGGAGAGCAGGTGTGGCTGTGGCGACTGGCAATCGTCGCCGGCGGTGCCGCCCTGGGGCTGATGCTGGTGTTGCTGAGTCGTCTATTGCGACTCGTCAACGACCGCCTGCCCGCAGCGGCTCAGCCGTAGTACTGGCGGTCGAGGTCGCGGATGCGACCGGCCAGCGAGGCCAACAACTTGTGGGCCATCGAGGGCACGTCGTCGAGCACGGCCATGAAGTGTCGTTGGCTGAGCAGCAACAGTGTGCAGTCCGACTCGCAGATCACTGTCGCCGTGCGTGGGCCGTGATCGAGCAGAGACAGTTCGCCGACCACAGTGCCCGGGCCGAGCGAGGCGACCTTCTTGCCGTTGCGCTTGACCATCACCGAGCCCTCGAGCACCACAAACGCCTCGCGACCGGTCTGACCCTGGTCGACGATCAACGAGCCGGCCGGCATGACGACTTCGTCACCTGCCCTGGCGATCCTTTCCAGGTCCTTCTGGGAACAGGCCGAGAACAGTGAGACCTTGCGAAGGTGATCGAGGTACGCCTTTTTGCTAGCCATATCGGCAGAGTGTAGACACGCAGCGTGTTCCGGTCGTACCGATCGGCCCGATCACCGTCACCCGCCGGCTTGGGCTGCGACTTTGGCGGCGGCCGCGGCCACGGCATCGGCATCGCCGAGGTACTCCGCCGACGTCATCCGCAGCGCTGAATCGAACTCGTATCGGCGGGGAGCGCCAGTGGGGATGTTGAGCTCGGCGATGTCGGTGGACGAGACGTCCTCGAGGTGCATCACCAAGGCGCGCAGCGAGTTGCCGTGGGCCGTTATCAAGACGTTCTGCCCGCCGAGCAACTGCGGCGCGACAACATCGTGCCAATACGGCAGGACGCGGGCCACGACATCTTTCAGGCATTCGCTGGCCGGCAGCACATCGGGTGGCAGCAGTCGATAGCGCGGGTCGTTGATCGGATGCTCGGGGCTGTCGACATCGACCGGTGGCGGCGGCACGTCGTAACTGCGCCGCCACAGCTTGGTCTGCTCGGCTCCGTGACGATCGGTGGTCTCTTTCTTGTCGAGCCCCTGCAGGGCACCGTAATGACGCTCGTTGAGCCGCCAGTGGCGCTGAACGGGCAGCCACACCTGGCCCATCACCTCGAGGGCGAGATGACAGGTGACCACGGCCCGGGCCAGCACCGAGGTGTGGGCGACGTCGAAGCGCAGGTCGGCGTCGGCCATCGTGTGACCGGCGGCCGAACCCTCGGCCAGGCCCTTGTCGTTGAGCGGCACGTCGTGCCATCCGGTGAACAGGTTGAGCTGGTTCCACGTGCTTTCGCCGTGGCGGAGGATGACAAGGGTGCCGGTCACCCGAACATGGTACGTGTGGACATCACCATGGGGATAACCCCCGGTTGCAGACGCCGGGCCGCCGGATTCCGTCGGCGCATCTGCGGTCTCACAGTGGACACATGATCGAACGACTCGCTGCAATCTCCGTGAAGCACCGCTATCGCACCATCGCCGTCTGGCTCGTTGCGCTCGTCGGCGTGGTCGTACTTGCCGGGATGGTCACCTCGACCGCCGACATCAACGACCGCCTCGACGGCTCGGATTCGCAGCGCGCCTACGACCTTGCCGCGGCGCACATGCCGTCGGTGACCGGTGTCAGCACCACGGTGGTGTTCAAGACCGACGATCTCGCCTCGACGGCCGCCGTCGTCGACGAGATCAGCGCGTTGCCGCGGATCGACCACGTCGACGGGCCCCTCGACCATCCCGAGCAGGTTGGTCCGGGCGGGATCTCGTTCGCTGCGGTCTCGTTCTCGAGAAACGGCCCGCCGACGATCGAGGACACCGCGGCCGCGATCAAGCGGATCGCTGCCGCACATCGGACCCCCGATCTGCAGATTGCCCTCGGCGGCGAGCCCTTCGTGAACGGCGAAGTACCCGCGACCGAAGGCATCGGCCTCGTGGCCGCGGTCGTGATCCTGTTGATCGCCTTCGGGTCGGTCGTCGCCATGGGACTGCCGATCGTCAGCGCCTTGATCGGCATCGGGTTGTCGCTCAGCGCCATTCCACTGATCTCGGCCGTCCTGCCGACTGCCGACTTCACCTCGACCGTGGCGGCCATGATCGGGCTCGGCGTCGGCATCGACTACGCCCTCTTCATGGTCACCCGCTACCGCACCGAGGTCGCCGTACGACGCGATGTCGGCACAGCCATCGCCGCGGCTGTGCGCACCAGCGGGCGGGCAATCGTCTTTGCCGGAGGCACCGTCGTGGTGTCGCTGCTCGGACTGCTGCTGATCGGCATGGACTTCCTCAAGGGTTTCGCCGTTGCCAGTTCGTTGACGGTGGCCATCGCCGTCGCCGCGGCGATCACCTTGGTACCCGCGCTCCTCGCCATCATCGGCCGGCGCATCGACCGGCTGAGCATCCATCGTCGCCAGCACGTCACGTCGGGCCGCGACAACCTCGGCCGACGCTGGGCGCGCGTGATCCAGCATCATCCCGTGACTGCCGTGGCCACCGGCGGCGCGGTGCTGCTGCTGGCTGCCCTGCCGGTGTTCGCCATGCGCCTCGCGGTTGCCGACGAAGGCAACGATCCGAGCGGGTCCACCACTCGCGTCGCCTACGACCGATTGGCAGAGGGCTTCGGGCCAGGGGTCAACGGACCACTGCTGATCGTCGTCGAAGGCGTCGCCCGCGTCGAACCGGTCGTCGCCGAAGTGCGGGCCACCGACGGGGTGGCGTTCGTCTCCACACCGCAATCGAGCCCGGACGGGGCAATCAGTGTGTTCGCCGCCTATCCAACGACCTCGCCGCAATCGCCGGCGACCGAACAGTTGGTGCGTGAACTGCGCGACCACCTGCCGACGGGCGTGCACGTCGGCGGACAGACTGCATCGGGCATCGACTTCTCGGCCTTCATGGCTCAGCGTCTGCCGTGGTTCATCGGCGCAGTCCTGCTCGTCAGCTTCCTGCTGTTGCTCGCCGTGTTCCGCAGCCTGTTGGTACCACTGAAAGCCGTGGTGTTGAACCTCATGTCGATCGGCGCCGCATACGGCGCGATGGTTGCCGTCTTCCAGTGGGGCTGGTTCTCGTCGGTGCTGCACATCGAACCGGCACCGATTGAACCGTGGGCGCCGATGATGCTGTTCGCCATCGTCTTCGGGTTGTCGATGGACTACGAGGTGTTCTTGCTGTCGGCGGTGAAGGAGCGCTACGACGAGACCCGCGACAACCACGTCGCCGTGCTCGACGGGTTGTCGACGACGGCGCGGGTGATCACGGCCGCAGCTGCGATCATGGTGTGCGTGTTCGCCAGCTTCATGGTCGCCGACCTGCGTTCGATCAAGTTGATCGGGTTCGGACTGGCGGCGGCTGTGTTCATCGACGCCACCATCGTCCGCCTGGTGATGGTTCCGGCAACGATGGAGCTGCTCGGCCGGTGGAACTGGTGGCTGCCGCGGCGTTTGCAGCGTGCGCTGCCCTCCGTCAACGTCGGGCACGGCTGATGAAGCGCATCTTCGCCCCCCTGGTCCGGGCCCGAACGTGGTCCGAGACGCTGCACCTGTTGCTCGATCTCCCGTTCGGAATCGCCTGGTTCACCATCGTCGTCACCGGGCTCTCGCTCGGCGTCGGTCTGGTGTTCCTCGCCTTGATCGGCCTGTTCGTCCTGGCGGCCACCGTGTTCGCCGGGCGGCTCATCGGCATCGTCGAGCGGGCACGCGCCGCGGCGCTGCTCGGCGTGCAGGTTCCACCGCCGCCCAAGCCCGAGCGACCCGAAGGGCACTGGCCGAAGAGCGCGCTCGTTCTTGACCGACCCTCCCGGTTGGAAAGGTGTCGGCTACGGGGCTCTGATGCTGCCGATCGGCATCATCAACTTCACCGTGGTCGTCACGATGTGGGCTCGTCGCCGTGGGCGGTACGACCTACCCGCTGTGGGGCTGGGCCGTTCCGCAGACCGACTGGCACGATCGGGTCGTCCACGGCTGGCTGAAGACGGGGTACGTCGTCGGCAACGTTCGTCGTCGGAGTGCTGGCGTTGATCGCCACGCCGCACATCGTGCGGGGGTTGGCGGCGATGGATCGCGGCCTCGTCAAGGGCCTGCTCGGTGGCTCGCCGACCGCCGAGCTGCGCCAGCGCGTCGAGTCGCTGACCGTCAGTCGTGACGCCTCGGTCGACATCGCCGATGCAGAGCGGCGGCGCATCGAGCGTGATCTGCACGATGGTGTTCAGGCCCAACTGGTGACGTTGGCGATGGACCTGGGCATGGCCCGCCAGAAGTTGGAGACCGAAGACGACGCCGACCCGGCGGTGCTCGCCCTGGTCGAGCGAGCCCACGACGACTCGAAGACGTGCGGTCGTCGGACCTGCGCAACCTGGTACGCGGGATTCATCCTGCGGTGCTCACCGATCGCGGGCTCGACGCAGCGGTCTCGGCCCTGGCCGCACGCAGCACGATCCCGGTCGATGTCAACATCTCGTTGGCCGAACGGCCGCCGGCGACGATCGAGTCGGCCGCCTACTTCGTGATCGCCGAAGCCTTGACCAACGCTGCCAAGCACAGCGGTGCATCGTTGGTGCGCATCGACGGCCGAGTCGTCGACGGGCGGCTGCGGATCGAGGTCAGCGACGACGGTTGCGGCGGCGCGGCACCGCAGGACGGCGGGGGGCTGGCCGGGCTGCTCGTCGCGGCTCGCCGCGGTCGAAGGACGACTCCGGATCGCCAGCCCGGTCGGTGGACCAACCACGATGCTTGCCGAGATGCCGCTGCCACCCGGCACCGCCTGGCCACCGCCGGTCACGCCTACGCCGTGAGAAGATCGACGACGATGAGGATCGTCATCGTCGAGGACTCGGTATTGCTGCGCGAGGGCATCGCCCGCCTGCTCGAACGACTCCGGCCACGACGTCGTCGGCCAACTCGTCGACGCCGGCACCCTGCTCGACGTCGTTGCGCAACTGCACCCCGATCTGATCGTGCTCGATGTTCGACTGCCGCCGACGTTCACCGACGAAGGCATCCGTGCCGCGCTGGCAGTGCGGGCGGTCACGTCGTCGCAGCCGATCCTGGTGCTGTCGCAGTACGTCGAGGAGCGCTACGCGACCGAACTGCTGGCCTGCGACAGCCAGGGCATCGGCTATCTGCTGAAGGAGCGTGTCGCCGACGTCGGCGACTTCGTCGATGCCTGCCAGCGGGTCGCCGCACACGGAACCGTGCTCGATCCCGAGGTGGTCGCCCAGCTGCTGGCCCGCCGGCGCCGCGGCCCGTTCGACGATCTGACACCCCGCGAGCGCGAGGTGTTGGGGCTGATGGCCGAAGGCCGTTCGAACGTCGGCATCGCCCGCCACCTGGTCGTCTCCGAGGGCGCGGTCGAGAAGCACATCTCGTCGATCTTCGCCAAACTCGGGCTGACCACGTCGGACACCGAACATCGCCGGGTCCTTGCCGTGTTGCAGTACCTGCAGCACAACTGAGACGGGGCGTCGGCGACGCACATTCGCGGTTCGATCGTGCCGTTTATGTCGTACGATCGTGTCCTGTGGATACCGCCGTGGCACAAGCCGAGCTGGATGCCGTGGTGCGGCCGTTCGGCACGTGGGCCGGTGGATTGATGCCGGCACTGCACGCACTGCAGCACGAGTTCGGTTACATCGATCGTGAGGCTATTCCGCTGCTTGCCGACGTGTTCAACATCACCGTCACCGAGGTTCACGGGGTGATCAGCTTCTACAAGGATTTCCGCACGACGAGGCCGGCGGGACCAATCGTGCAGGTCTGCCGGGCCGAGGCCTGCCAGGCCCGCGGCGCCAACGGGTTGCTCGCCAAGGCAGCCCAGTTTGCGACCGGCGCAGCCGTCGAGGTGGACGAGGTGTTCTGCCTCGGCAACTGCGCGCTCGGCCCGTCGGTGGCTGTCGACGGCCGCCTGTACGGCCGCGTCGACGAGGTCGCCGTTCAGACCATCATCCGTCAAGCGACTCGGCCCGAAACGGAAGCCGCGCCAGACTTCTCGGGCAGCGACGACGGCGTGGTCGTCTACGTGCCCCGCGACGCCGCAGCCCGCTCCGCCGGCGCCGACGACGTCGCCGCAAGCCTGGTCGCCCAGCCCGGGGTGCGGGTCGTGCGCAACGGATCGCGGGGCATGCTGTGGCTCGAGCCGATGATCGAGGTCGCGACGCCCGCAGGGACGTGTCGCCTACGGCCCGGTCACTCCCGCCGACGTGGCCGGCCTGCTCGAGGCCGGCTTGCTCGACCGGCGGCGATCACCCGCTGCGGCTCGGCCTCACCGACGAGTTGCCGTGGATGGCTCGCCAGCAGCGGATCACGTTCCGGCGGGTCGGCGTCGTCGACCCGCGCTCGACCGACGACTACGAGGCCCACGGCGGGCTGGTCGGACTGCGCCGAGCCCTGCCGATGCAACCCGGCGAGGTCGTCGCCGAGGTCACCGACAGCGGCCTGCGCGGCCGTGGCGGCGCGGCGTTCCCGACCGGCATCAAGTGGCGCACCGTGCTCGACGCGCCGGGCCCGACGAAGTACATCACCTGCAACGCCGACGAGGGCGACAGCGGCACCTTCGCCGACCGCATGCTGATGGAGGGCGATCCGTTCACGCTGATCGAGGGCATGATCATCGCCGGCTGGGCGGTCGGCGCCAGCGACGGCTTCATCTACATCCGCAGCGAGTACCCCGACGCCATCGAGGCGATGCACGCCGCGATCGCCGCGGCCGAGCACGCGGTGGCTGGCTGGGCGACAGACGTGCTCGGCAGCGGGTTCGCGTTCCGCATCCATGTGCGCGTCGGTGCCGGCGCGTACATCTGCGGCGAAGAGACGGCGATGCTCGAGAGCCTCGAGGGCAAGCGTGGCGTCGTGCGGGCCAAGCCGCCGCTGCCCGCGCTCGAGGGCCTGTTCGGCAAACCGACGGTCGTCAACAACGTGCTCAGCCTGGCGACCGTGCCGGCGATCCTGGCCGACGGTGCTGCGGCCTACGCCGCGCTCGGCACCGGCCGCAGCCGCGGCACGCAGGTGTTCCAACTCGCCGGCAACATCGCCCGCGGCGGCATCGTCGAGACGGCGTTCGGCATCACGCTCGGCGAGCTGGTCGACGACTTCGGCGGCGGCACCGCCAGCGGCCGTCCGATCCGCGCCGTCCAGGTCGGCGGGCCGCTCGGGCTCGTACCTGCCCGATCGATCGACTTCGACCTGCCGATGGACTACGAGGCGTTCGCCGCGGCCGACGCGCTGCTCGGGCCACGGCGGCATCGTCGTGTTCGACGACACGGTCGACATGGCCGCGCAGGCCCGGTTCGCGATGGAGTTCTGCGCCGATCGAGTCGTGCGGCAAGTGCACGCCGTGCCGCATCGGCAGCACCCGCGGCGTCGAGGTGATCGACAAGATCGTCGCCGGCGCGACGGACCGATGGCGCGACACCGACCTCGCCATGCTGGTCGACCTGTGCGAGGTGATGGCCGACGGCTCGCTGTGCGCGATGGGCGGCCTCACACCGCTGCCGGTGCGCAGCGCGCTCGACCACTTCACCGACGACTTCCACCGCCCGAAGGAGCGACCGCATGACGCTCAGCATGACGTTCTCACCGAACTCGACGCGAGTCATCAATGGCACGTCGAGTCACGACTACCACGGCGATCACGACTCGGTACGCCGGCGCCCGACCGGCAACTCCGCCAGCCGGCAGCCACGACGGTCGAGCTCACCATCGACGGCCAGACCGTGTCGGTCGCCGAGGGCACGTCGGTGATGCGCGCCGCGGCGCTCGCCGGCATCGACATCCCCAAGCTGTGCGCCACCGACAGCCTCGAGCCGTTCGGGTCGTGCCGGCTGTGCCTGGTCGAGATCGACGGCCGCAAGGGCACGCCGGCGTCGTGCACGACGCCCGCTGCGCCGGGCATGAAGCGTCACCACCCAGTCGCCGAAGCTCGAGCGGCTGCGCCGAGGCGTGATGGAGCTGTACATCAGCGACCATCCGCTCGACTGCCTGACCTGCGCCGCCAACGGCGACTGCGAGCTGCAGGACATGGCCGGCGCGGTCGGGCCTGCGCGACGTGCGCTACGGCTACGCGGGCGACAACCACCTCGGCCTCGCGAAGGACACCTCCAACCCGTACTTCACGTTCGACTCGTCGAAGTGCATCGTGTGCTCGCGCTGCGTGCGTGCCTGCGAAGAGGTGCAGGGCACGTTCGCGCTCACGATCGAGGGCCGCGGCTTCGGCTCGCGTGTCGCCGCCGGCGCCAACGGATCGTTCATCGAGTCCGACTGCGTCTCGTGCGGTGCCTGCGTGCAGGTCTGCCCGACGGCCACGCTCACCGAGAACACGGTCATCGAGCTGGGCCAGCCGCGCCGCACGGTGCTGACGACGTGCGCGTACTGCGGCGTCGGCTGCTCGTTCAAGGCCGAGATGCAGGGCGAGCAGGTCGTGCGGATGGTGCCGTACAAGGACGGCGGCGCCAACGAAGGCCACTCGTGCGTGAAGGGCCGCTTCGCCTGGGGCTACGCCAGCGCACCCCGACCGCGTGCTCGAGCCGATGATCCGCGAGAACATCGACGACGAGTGGCGCGATCGTGTCGTGGGACGAAGCGATCGCCCATACGGCGGCCAAGTTCCTCGACATCCAGGCGCGCCACGGCAATGCGGTCGATCGGCGGCATCACCTCGTCGCGCTGCACGAACGAAGAGGTGTTCGTCGTGCAGAAGATGGTGCGCACCGCGTTCGGCAACAACAACGTCGACACCTGTGCCCGCGTCTGCCACTCGCCGACCGGCTTCGGGCTGAACTCGGCGTTCGGCACGTCGGCCGGCACGCAGGACTTCAAGTCGGTCGAGCAGGCCGACGTCATCCTGCTGATCGGCGCCAACCCGACCGACGCCCATCCGGTGTTCGCCTCGCGCATGAAGAAGCGTCTGCGCGACGGCGCCCAGCTGATCGTCGTCGACCCGCGGCGCATCGACCTGGTCCGCAGCGCACACGTCGAGGCCGAGCACTTCCTGCAGCTGCGCCCGGGCACCAACGTCGCCATCGTCAACGCGCTTGGCACACGTCATCGTCACCGAAGATCTCGTCGATCACCGCTTCGTCGCCGAGCGCTGCGACCCGGCCGACTTCGCGGAGTGGGCCGAGTTCGTCGCCCTGGCCGAGAACAGCCCCGAGGCGATGGAGCTGCACACCGGTGTGCCCGCAGCCGAGGTGCGTGCCGCCGCCCGGCTGTACGCCACCGGTGGCAACGGGGCCATCTACTACGGCCTCGGCGTCACCGAGCACAGCCAGGGCAGCACGATGGTGATGGGCATGGCCAACCTGGCGATGGCCACCGGCAACCTCGGCCGCGACGGCGTCGGCGTCAACCCGCTGCGCGGCCAGAACAACGTGCAGGGCTCGTGCGACATGGGTTCGTTCCCGCACGAGCTGTCGGGCTACCGCCATGTCAGCGACGAGGGCACCCGGGCGATGTTCGAGGCGCTGTGGGGTCACGCCATCCAGTCCGAGCCGGGCCTGCGCATCCCCAACATGTTCGACGCCGCGATCGACGGCCACTTCAAGGGCCTGTTCGTGCAGGGCGAGGACATCGCCCAGAGCGATCCCAACACCGTCCACGTCATGACAGCGCTGCGCTCGCTGGAGCTGCTGGTCGTGCAGGACCTGTTCGTCAACGAGACCGCCAAGTTCGCCCACGTGTTCCTGCCGGGCACGTCGTTCCTCGAGAAGGACGGCACGTTCACGAACGCCGAGCGGCGCATCAACCGGGTCCGGCCGGTGATGCGGTCACGAAGCGGCAAGCAGGAGTGGGAGGTGGTGTGCGAACTGGCGGCCGCCCTGGGCGCGCCGATGCACTATCGACCAGGCGAGCGCAGATCATGGACGAGATCGCCGCGCTCACCCCGACGTTCGCCGGCGTGTCGTTCGCCAAGCTCGACGAGGTCGGCAGCGTGCAGTGGCCGTGCAACGCGCAACGGCCGCTGGGCACGCCGATCATGCACGAGGCACGTTCGTGCGCGGCCTCGGCAAGTTCATCGCGACGCCGTACGTGGCCACCGAAGAGCGGTCGAACCGACGGTTCCCGCTGCTGCTCACCACCGGCCGGATCCTCAGCCAGTACAACGTCGGCGCGCAGACCCGGCGCACCGACAACGTCCTGTGGCACCCCGAGGACATCCTCGAGATCCATCCGCACGACGCCGAGGAGCGCGGCATCGGCGACGGCGACGAGGTCACGCTGGCCAGTCGGGTCGGCGCCACCACGCTGCACGCGCAATCTCCGATCGCATGCCGCAGGGCGTCGTCTACACCACCTTCCACCATCCGGTCAGCGGCGCCAACGTGGTGACCACCGAGTGGTCCGACTGGGCGACCAACTGTCCCGAGTACAAGGTCACCGCGGTGCAGGTGTCGCCCGGCCACTCGGTCGCGACGGTCGAGCTGGATCATCCGGAGCACCGACTCGGCGCCCTGGTGCGCATGGCCAACCAGATCGCCCGGCAGTTCACCCACGAACCCCCGACGTCGCAGTCGTAGCGGTTGCATCGCACCTCGAGAAGTTCTGGGAGCACGAGATGCGCGTCGATCTGGCGCGGGCGATCGAAGGTGGCACCGTCACGGTCGATCCGTTGGTCGTGCAGGCCGTCGAGCGTCTCGCCGTCACAGCCTGAGACCTGGCCACTCGATCATGATTCTCGGGGCAGGGTCCTTCTGCGGCGGAGGTAGATGACGACACCTGCTGTTGCTCCGAGGAGCGCGACGGCGATCGCTGGCACAGCGCCACCGTTGCTACCGGCCGACTCGATCTCGGTCGGCTGCGTCGCTGTCGGCGCGACCGCGAGCGTGGTTGATGTTGTCGTCGATCGAGCCGAATCCGTAGTCGGCACGGTCGAGGTCGTTGGCAGGGTACTCGTGGTGCTAGGCCCCGAGGTCGTTGCCGGCACGGTGGTGGGTGATGCGAGGGTCGGGACCGGTACCGCCGTGGGAGCCGGGGCCAGGGTCGGGCTTGCCGGCAGACTGGTCGACGGCGCCGGCGCCGGCGCGGGCGCGATTGTCGTGGGCGGTGCCGCGGCGCTGATGACCTGCAGCGATGGTGCCGGTTCGGCTGTCCCGGGCTCACCGATCCAGGCGACCGTTTCACCGGTGTTGTAGGTCTGCAGTGTCGGGAAGCTCGCCGTTCCCGGCGTGGGTCCTGTGTGAACGTCGATCACGAAGATCTCGTCCTCGGCGGGCGCGGCACCGTCGTCTTTGGCGTATCGGATGACATCGTGGCCGGATTCGCGGCCAATGACACACGTCCATGTCGGCTTGCTGGGGCAGCTCGATCCCGTCCAGCCTTCCGGCAGTTGGATCGCTACCCCGACGTTGTAGGTCGTGTCGTCGCGCTCGTGCGGGACACTCACCGTAAGAGCGATGTCGGTGTCAGCTGCGACACTGGCCGGTGCGCCGACGAACACTGCATGAGCGTCGGCTCGCAGTGGTGCCCACGCGCCGATCAGCCCGATGATCGTCGCCGCAGCGAGCCCGTAGCGACATCGAAAGATGTGATTCATATCGCGAGTTGGTCGACGTTCGGCGTCGAAAAGTTCCTGTGATTTGTTCGGAACTTTTGACCGCCGGCGATCGACCGGACCGCTGTTCGATCACTTGATCGATTCCCACTGGCCGTCGGACGGATCGGCCACATCGAGGACAAGAAATGAGAAGATTCATGAGCTATCACACAGGTCGCGCTGTGAGGCGGGCGATTGCTCTAACGGCATCGTCGGCGGGTTTGGCCGTGTTGTGCTCGACGCTCCCAGCGTCGGCACACGCCAGCTTTCCGTCGTCTGCGACGGCTGGATTCGCGCCGAACACTTCGGGTGGTTCTGGTGGGGCTGGCGCCGCGCCGCCGTACGTGCCGGGGTCGCATGTCACGATTGCTCTCCGTGTGCCGTTCGAGCAGACGGTCGCGTTCAACGGCTCCGACGACACGACGGTCGACGTCAAGGCCATCGTGCCGGCCGGGTGGACGAGTCCGTCGTGTGGAGCGGCGAAGACGCAGATCAACGACGCCACGACGAACAACACGAACCAGCCCGGAGCCGATGTTGTGGGCTGGACATGCGAAGTCCTCGACGACGCAGGACACAAGGTTCTGCATTGGTCGGGCCCGCAGGTGACGGTACCGAGGACCGCCAAGGACAGTGTGCAGTTCGTGATCTTCGGCGTGACGGTTCCCACGCCCGCGGCGCAGACCACGTACAACGGCAAGGGCGGTACCGAGGGGTTCATCGTCGATCAGCGGTACGCGTCTGGTGAAACGGTCCATTGGATCCCGGATGCAGCCTTCCCCGGCACGGTGCCCGTCGGAGCAGAGTCTGTCGTCGCGTCAGGACTTGCCAGAACAGTCGGCGGCCCAGGCACCCAGTTCCATCCGCTGTCTCCCACCCGGGTACTCGATTCACGCAACGGGAGCGGCGGATGGACTTCGCCACTCGTGGCCGGGGCTCCGAACACCCTGACCGTCGCCGGGAGCGGGCTCGCCGTTCCGGCCGGAGCGGATGCTGTCGTTCTCAACGTCACTGCGACCAATCCGACCGTGTCGAGCTTCCTCACGGTGTACCCGGCCGGAGGCGCTGCGCCGACGGCCTCGAACCTCAACTTTGTCGCCGGACAGACCATTCCCAACCTCGTGGTGGGCAAGCTCTCGACCAGCGGCCAGGTGGCCTTCGCTGTCGGTGCAGGCAGCGTCGATGTCGTCGCCGATCTCGTTGGCTACTTCAGCACGACCGCCGGTGACCGGTACAACTCGCTGGTGCCGTCGCGGCTGCTCGATTCGCGTGAGCCGACCGGTGGGTGGGGTGGTCCGTTGGTTGCAGGAAGCCCGCGGACGCTGAAGGTGCAGGGACAGGGTGGCGTGGCGGCCACAGCTGACGCTGTCATCTTGAACGTCACCGCGACTGGGGCAACGATTGACAGCTTCCTCACGGTGTATCCCGCCGGTGCCTCCGTGCCGTTGGCATCGAACCTCAACTTCGTCGCAGGCGAATCGGTTCCGAACCTCGTCGTCGCCAAGGTGGGCACCAACGGCGAGGTCGCATTCGCGGCAGGTGCGGGCGCGGTCAACGTTGTCGTCGACGTGGTCGGTTATTTCGACGCTGCCTCGGGCGACTACTTCCACTCCGTAGCGCCGAGCCGCATCCTCGATTCCCGCTCGACCACCGGCGGCTGGAACGCGACACCACTCGCGGCCGGTCCGGCAAAGGACCTGATCGTGCGTGGGTTCGGTGGCGTACGAGCCGACGCGACAGCGGTGTTCGCGAACACGACTGTGACCGAGCCCACCGCCGACGGGTTCCTTACCGTCTATCCCGGCGATGCCGCCGCACCATCGACGTCAAACCTGAACTTCACGGCTGGGGAGACGATCCCCAACCTCGTTGCGGTCGGTGTCGGTTCCGGCGGCAGCGTCGCCATCTCCAACTTCGCAGGCAGTGCTCACGTCGTGGTCGACATCATCGGCTACTTCGCTACACCCTGATCCGCGCTGTGCGGCGGGGCGTTCCGGTGGTTCTCATCGACCGGGACGTCCTGCCGCGTGAACTACTGCTACGAGGCGACGACCTCGGGGACGAGTCGGCCGGCCTCGATCGCGTTGACCGGGTAGCGGTTGGGGTCGCCGGGGACGCCCAGCGACTCGCGGAACAGCGTGATCGCCCGAAACGCCGCAGCCTCGTGCAGGCCGGCGTTCATGATGCGATTGACCGAAGGGGTCAGGTCGATCGACTCGATGCGGATGGCTTGAGCGACACCCTCGCTCGTTGTGAGGTCCTCGACTGGCGCTGCCACCTTGGCTCGCCTGGTGGTCGGCTTGGAGGTGGCTGGACGGGGCTTCGGTGTAGGCATGGCGGTCCTTCGCGGTTGGTGATGAACGCCCATCGTCGGACGTTGCTGAGGACCGGCATGAGAGAAGTTGATTCTACCGCCGCGTTCGCGCCCTTTCTCGCCCTACGGTTCGGTGAAGCCCGCAGCCTTGTGCGAACCGTCGCACAGCGGCTTGCCGGCTGATAGCCCGCAGCGGCACAGCGTGACGCGATTGCGGGTCTCGAGCAGCGTGCCGTCGCTGTTGGTGATCGGCACCCCGGCGGTGACCCACAGCGGACCGTCGTTGATCACCCCGACCGCTTGGGGGAACAGCGGCTCGTTGACAACACCGTCGAGCTGATAGGTCAACGCACCCGACGGGCAATGCTCGATCATGGCGATCGCGTGCATCCTCGAGGCGGTGTCGCCGGGCTTGCCGGCTTCTTTCCACACGTTGGTGACAGTCGTGCCACAGAACCCGGCGTGCACGCAGATGTTCTGGTCATAGCGCACCTTGACATCGCCACCGACCACCTCGGCGCGCTCGTCGTATGTTCCAGTGTCCAGGTCGTCCGCCGCGAATTCGACGCGAGCGTGGGTGCCGTCGCAGAACGGCTTGTTGCTCGATTGGCCGCAGCGGCACAACGCATATCGATCCTTGGTCTCCAACGTCGACGTGGTCACCCACGTCATCGGCTCGCCGAGCTCGCTCTGCACGTCTCGGCGCCGGTGCAGGGGTAGGTTGCCGGCGACGAGGTACGGACCGTTTGCCGCAACGGTGATCGAAGGACCCTTGATGTCGCTCATGAGGCGAGCCTACTGCGCGGTGCTGATGGCTATTCCCAGCCCTGGCGGGCCATGGCTTCGATCAGATCGGCGGCGCGCTGGGATGCCGTTTCGCGAGCGGATCACGGCAGCGTTGGCGGCCATTCGTGTCTGCAGGTCGTGATCGGCCAGCAGCCGGTCGACGGCGTCGATCAGCTCGTCATCGTCGAAGGTGTATGTCGCCAGGCGCACTCCGTAACCGGTCTCGTGCACTCGTTGAGCGTTGTCGTACTGGTCCCAGAACAACGGAAGCACGATCATCGGCTTGCCGAAGTGGAAGCATTCGGTGGTGGTGTTGTTGCCGCCGTGGGTGATCACCAGATCGACTTCGGGCAACACGTTGGTCTGCGGCACCTGCTGGGCGCCCCACATGTTGGTGGGCAGGTCGAAGGTGTCGTGCAGCGGGCCTTTGGAGACGATGTAGCGATGCGGGGTCTGGCCGAGCACGTCGATCAGACGTTGCATCAACTCGACGTCGGCCGAGCCGAGCGAGCCCAGCGACAGGTAGATCAGCGCGCCACCGGTGCCCAACTCGGCGGGAACGTCGAACGGCGCGTCGGTGGCGCGTACCGACGAGTCGAGACGGTGCCAGGTCGAGCCGAGTCGTCGTCGATCGGTGTAGTCGATGACCTCGGGGTAGGTGTAGAGGTTGAGGTCAGTGCTCTCGTGGACGAACTCGAGGTCGGCCAGAGGTGGTGCGCCGCACGACTGCACCCATTCGTTGTACGCCTGCCAGGTCGGCCGGTGCGTGCGGTCGTACTCGGCACGAAACGCGTCCCACTCCGCTGCGATCGTCGGCGGGTAGACCGCTGTAAGTCGGTGGGATGTCGGCCCCCTTCATCTCCAGCGGTTGACAACTGACGATGCGCACGAACGGCACACGTGACGTGGTCAGCGCGGGGAAGCAGTTGACGTTGTCCTCGATGATCACGTCGGGTCGTTGGCGGTCGATGATCTCCTTCAACTGCGGCTCGCAGTACATCGCCCCGTCGATCAACGCCTGCCATGTCGGTTGCATGAATCCGGTGAGCTGCTCGAACGTCGAGGTGCGGAACACCGGCTTGGTGTCGCGGATGAAGTCGGTCCAGAACTGCCCGGCGGCCTGTTCGGGCGCGTCGGGCTGCGGCGGCGGGGCGAGGTCGACGAGATCCTCGACGAAGCCCAACGGTTCAAGCCGACCGGCCCATGATGCCTCGGCGGCGAACACGACGCGGTGGCCGTTGCGGCGCAGGATGTCGCCGATCCCGATGCAGTTGTTCGTCGGCCCGTAGGCGCTCTCTGGCATGAACAAGAAGGTGGCCATGGCTACCGTTCTAGCGTGACACCGGGCGCCTCAATCGAACTGGTTGAGCGCCTACTCGATCGACGGTGTTCCATCGAGCGCCCCATCACTGTCGATCAGACCAACCTCAGCGTCGTCGTCGACGAGTCGGTCGTGGTGAAGTGGTTGCGGCCTGCAGTCGCGGCGCCGCATCCCGGCGTGCAGTTGATCCGCCATCTCGCCATCGCCGGCTTCGACGAGATGCCGGCGTTGCTGAGCGTCGACGAACGCGACGGGATGGTTCACGCCATCATCACGTCGTATCTGCCGGGTGCGCTCGACGGATGGGACTGGTATGTCGACGACGTCGAGGCGTGGGTCGACGGCACGCTGACGTTTGCCGAGGTGATCGAGTCGGCCCGACGAATGGGAGCGATCACGGCGCGCCTTCATTCGGCGCTGGCCGATCTGCAGCCGTCGATGGTCGAGATCGCCGCGGTCGCCGACCAGGCGACCAGTGACCTGCGTCTCGCAACCTGCCGACTCGACGGACTGGAGTGGCTCGACGCGCGTCGGGTCGCGGCCGTGCTGCAACCGTTGCGCGATCTCGGCCTGGCGCCAGGGCATCGGATTCACGGCGACCTGCACGCGGGGCAGTTCCTTCGCGCCGGCGCGACGATGCTCGTCACTGACTTCGACGGCGATCCGCTGCAAGATGCCGAAACTCGGGCCCGACCGCAGTCACCGTTGCGTGACGTGGCGTCGATGGTCCAGTCGATCGCGCACGTCGGCGCCGTGGTCGTCAAACGTCGTCGACCCGATCACGCGGCCGACGTCGACCAGTTCACCGATGCTGCATCTCGCGCCGCCATCGATGGGTACACGGCAGGATGCGGCGTCGACAGCGAACTGCTGCTCGCCTTCCGGGTTGCCCAGGAGTTGCACGAGTACGCCTACTCGATCCACCATCTGCCGCACTGGCGCTACGTCGCCGATGCGGCTCTGCCGAGGCTGCTGGGCGTGGCGGGGTAGGTTTGACGCGGTGGATCCGGGCGCATTCCTCGCCGATCTCGAGGCCAAGCCGGCCATGCTGCTGGCGTTGCTCGATCAACTCCCCGTGTGGCCAGAGGTCGGCAACGGTCCGATCGTCTTGACCGGAATGGGCTCGTCGTGGTTCGCCGCCGACGTGGCCGCCCGGCGGCTGCGTCGCCACGGGATCACCGCCGTCGCCGACCTGGCATCGGTCGAGGCCAGCTTTCCGCCCGACCCCAGCCTGACGGTGGTCGGCATCACCGCGTCGGGCAAGAGCACCGAGACGCTCAGCTTGCTGGAGGCTCACAACGGGATCAGTCGCACCTTCGCGCTGACCAACGACGCCTGGGCGTCGTTACCGGCCGGACAGATGGTGTTGATGCACGCCGGCGTCGAAAACGGCGGCGTGGCCTGTCGCACGTACCTGCACACGCTCGTGGTCCTGTTGGCGTTGGAGCAGCAGTTGGCCGATGTCGATCTGCGCCTCGGCGAGCGAGTGCGCCGTAGCGCCGCAGCGATCGCCTACTTGCTCGACCGACGCGATGGCTGGATGCCGGCAGTGCTCGAATCGATCGAGGGAACCGAGGGGCTCTGGCTGCTCGCCCCAGCCGAGCGCCTCGGGTCTGCGCTGCAGGGTGCGCTTGATGGTCCGTGAAGGCCCGCGCCGCGCCGCCGACGGTTGCGAGACTGGTGACTGGAACCACGTCGACGTCTACCTGACCAAGACGCTCGACTACCGAGCGCTGTTGTTCACCGGTTCTCGGTTCGACGACGAGGCGCGGCGATGGATGGCTGAGCGGCGCAGCCACGTGGTGACCGTCGGCGGCGCGCCGGTAGTCTCCGAGAACGGTGTGGGAGTGCAGCTATCCCGGCGACGATGATCCCATCGTCGCGCTGCTCACCGAGGTGCTCGTTGCCGAACTGCTTGCTGCGCACTGGTGGTCGGGGTAGCGATCTGTGCTCATCGCCGGTAATGATCGGAGGGTGCTCGGCACTTACGACTACCCGACGAGCCACCGAGTTTTCGAACTCGTCTCTGTCGGTACGTTCATCGGCTTCGCCGTCGCTCTGACGCGTCGGGTGGTGGTCGAGGTCTCCGACCGGTTGTCGTGGCCCACAGCCCTCGTCATCGTCGGCCTCGTCCTGTTCGTGTACGCAGTCTCCGACCTGCTGTCGGGGATCGTTCACTTCCTCCTCGACAACTTCGGCTCGCCCGACACACCGGTCATCGGCCAGAAGTTCGTCAAGCCGTTCCGCGATCACCACGTCGATCCGATGGAAATGACACGCGGCGACTTCATCGCGGTCAATGGCGACAACGTGTTCGCCTGTCTGCCGGTGATCATCCCCGTGTTCTTCTTCCTCGACATCGGCATCCATCCGTACGCCGGCGTGTTCATCGTCGCGCTCGTCGGCGGGGTGATCATGACCAACCAGTTGCACAAGTGGGCGCACATGCCGACAGTGCCGCATCTGGTTTCCGCTGCCCAGCGCAGGGGGATCGTGCTCTCGAAAGAGCATCACTCGGTGCATCACTCCGGCGGCTACGACCGCAACTACTGCATCACGTGGGGGCACCTCGACCTGTTCTTGAACCGCTTGGTGCTGCGTCGCAAGCGTCAGGCTCAGATGACGTCAAGCGATCGGTAGGCGCACGCCGGCGTCGAGCCCACCTTCCGCCCGATTTGCCAGAGTCACCTCGCCTCCGCTGGCGTCGGCCAGTTGTCGCACGATCGCCAGTCCGAGACCCGACCCATCGTTCGATGCACTGGAGGCCCGCCAGAAACGATCGAACGCATGCTGGAGTTGGTCAGTGGGCATGCCCGGACCGTCGATCGGTCACATGGACCGTCGCCCAGCCGTTGCTGTGATCGACCGACACCGTGATCACGTTGCCCGCCGCGCCGGCGTTCAGTGCGTTGTCGATGTAGTTGTCGATGATCTGCTCCAGAGCACCCGGGACGGCTCTGGCCGAGACGGTGGCGATGCGACCGGCCGTCAGCGTGACGCCTCGTTCGTCGGCAAGCGGCGCCCAGATCGCGGCGCGTTCGGTGACGATGTCGGCCACGTCGATGATCTCGGTCGCCACCGCGCCCTGATCGGCTCGCGCCAACATCAGCAGTCCTTCGACCAGACGTTGCAGCCGTTCGGTCTCCGCGCTGGCAGCCTCGATGTCACCGCGCGCCACCTCCGGGTCGGTGTCGATGTTCACGGCTGCGCGCTCGAGTTGCAGACGCAGCGCCGTCAGTGGTGTGCGCAGTTGGTGGGATGCATCGCCGGCGAACGACCGCTGACGGTCGACCAGCGTCGAGATCTTCTCGGTCATCGTGTTGAACGAGGTGGCCAACCCGCGGATCTCTGGTGCGCCCTCGTCGATCACTGCTCGGGTGGCGAAGTTGCCGGCGGCGACCTGCTCGGTGGCGCGCTGCAGGCGGCGCAGAGGCCGAACGATGGTGGTGGCCATCAAGGCGGCGGCCAATGCGGTGGTGGCGAGTGAGATCAGTCCGACCACGAGGATTCCGCGAACCTTGTCGGACACGCGGTCGTCGATCGTCGAGGTCGGGTATGTCAGCCGTACAACGCCGACGAGTTGAGCACCCGACAGCACCGGCACGGCGACGTAGACGATGTCACCGCCGAGCGTCGTCGACGACCTGCGCCCAGACGTCGGATTTCCGGCGAGAGCGGTGGCGATCTCGGGGCGTGTCGAATAGTCAACGCCACGGCGGGCCTCGTCGCCCGACACGGCGACCGCGATCCCGTGCTCGTCGGTGACCACAACCCGCGCTCCGGTCTTGGCCCGGTACACGTCGACGCTGGTCTGCAAGTCTGCCTGACCCTGCGGGTTGGCCGACGAGAGTGCATCCTCCGACGCTCCACCGAGGATGAACGCATCGCGCTGGATCGAGGCCAGCTCGCGCTCGGTCTCGACCGTGCGCAGATAGCGGGCCAGGGGGATGTTCTGCGCTGCAAGAATGACGATCGTCACGCCGACGAAGGCAGCGATCAACCGCCATCTCACGACGGGGGTTCCAGGCGGAAGCCGACGCCGCGAACGGCCTCGATCCAACCATGATCACCGAGCTTCTTGCGCAGCGAGGCGACGTGCGCATCGACGGTCTTTGTGGGGCCGTACCAATGGGCGTCCCACACCGTTTCGAGGATCTCGGTTCGCGTGTGCACCGCCCCGACGTCGTTGGCGAGGAACGCCAGCAGGTCGAACTCCTTGGCGGTCAGCGCCACCTCGTCTCCGTCGATGCGCACCCGCCGCGTTCGGCGGTCGAGCTCCATCGCCCCGATCTCCTGCGGCGTGGTCGGATCGTCGATCGTCATCCGACGCACCCTCGAGCGTCCGCCGGCCGACCGCCCGAATTCTGGCGACGAGCTCGCGCAGGCTGAACGGCTTGATGACGTAGTCGTCGGCGCCCAGCTCGAGACCGAGCACCCGGTCGAACTCCTCGCTGCGGGCAGTGAGCATGATGATGGGCGTCGTCGATCGCTGACGCAGTTCGCGGCACACGTCGCGGCCGTCCATGTCGGGGAGACCGAGGTCGAGGAGCACCAGCTCCTGGCCTCGTTCGGCCAGGGCCCCAGCCCCGGTCGTCACGTGCACAACCGTGTGACCCGCCGCGGTGAGCCCCTCGATCAGCGTGTCGGCAATGGCCTTGTCGTCCTCGACGAGCAGCAGCTTCACCTGGTCATTGTGACAAGGCGGCACCTACCTCGTCGCGTTCTTGGACAAATCTTGGATATTCGCGACCCGTCCGTTGGGAACCGCTTTCGTACGGTGTTGAGCATGAAGACGAAGATTGTGACGGTGATCTCCCTGGCGGGTGTGCTGGTGGCCGGTTCGGCGGCTGCTCTCGTCAACACGCAGGTGCTCGGCGGCAGCGCTTCGCAAACCCCGCAGGTGGTCGATGCAGCGTCTGCCGCCCCTGCAGACCGCACCCGTGGTTGTTGCCACCCCGGCTGCGACCACCCCAGCTGTCGAGGCTCAGGTAGCCGAAACGCCGGCGCCCGCCGCCGCCGCGCCCGCAGCGACGACCCAGGCCGCGTACACGATCGGCGATTCCGGCACCGTGACGCTCGACACCGCAGGTGATGTGCTGACGATCGTCGCTGTCAGCCCGGCAGACGGCTGGGTCGTCATCGAGTTCGGAAGCGCAGGACGCGAACAACGTCGAAGTCAAGTTCCAGTCCGGCGCCGTCGAGGTCGAGTTCCACGCCAACTTGTTGTACGGCGTGGTGACGACATCGGTCGACTCCCACGATCAGTCGGCGACGAGCAATTCGGTCGACGACAACGGTGGCGGTCGCAACAGTGGCGGCGACGACGACAGCGGCCATGGTGGCGGTGGCGACGATGATTGATCCGTTGCTGCCCAACGGAGCCGCCGCCCGGCTCGAGGCGTTGCGCTCGCAGGCACCGAAGCGGCGCAAGCCGGCGTACAGCGCCAAGATCTTCACCGCCGGGGCATCGACCACGGCAATGCTCGGCCTGATCGCGGCCATGGGTTGGCCGACCGGTACCAGCGTCGCGCAGGGCGCGGCTCCGGTGGCACCACTGACGCCCGACGTCACGTTGCCGGTGGCGCCCGTCGTTTCGTTGCCTCCTGTTCTGCCGGCACCCACGACCGCTGCTCCCGTTGTGACAGTTGCGCCGTTGATCGTTGCTCCCGCTCCGGCCGTCGTCACGGAGCCGCCGGCAACCCTGCCCGCCCCGGTTCCGGCGACGGCTGCGCCCGTCGTGATCCCCGTCGCGGTACCCGTCGCCCAGACACAGGTGAAGAAGAAGAAGAGGATTGTCGTTGCGGTATCGAACACCACCACGAAGTCGTCTGGCTGAGCCATGTCGAACGACGTTCACACCGGATCGTGGCGAGCGATGGGATGCGCCGTCGACGTTGTCGTCGTCGGTGGCTCACCACTGCATCTCGATCTGGCCAGGACATCGATCGATCATCTCGAACGGCGCTGGAGTCGCTTCCTCTCCCGAGAGCGACATCAGCCGTTTGAACCACGCCGCCGGGTCGACCGTTCACGTCGACCCGGCGACGGTGGTGCTCGCGCAGGCGATGCTCGACGGTTGGCGAGCGACGCTGGCGCGTTCGACCCGACGCTGCTGGTGCCGCTCGTCGGCCTCGGGTACGGCGCCAGCTGGAATGATCCATCGGCCGTCACCTCATTGCCCGACAAGGCGCTCCTTCGCGGTGACCTCGACCGACTGGCGATCGATCACGCAGCGCAACTTGATGCGCGCCCCGCGCGGCATGTGCCTCGATCCCGGAGGCATCGGCAAGGGCTTGGCCGCTGACCTGGTCGTCGGCCAGCTCGATCGAGGCGGGTGCTCGACGGCGTTTCCGTGTCGATCGGTGGCGACGTGGCCGTGCGCGGTGCCGCGCCCCAACCCGGTGGTTGGCTGATCGGGGTCGCCGACCCGATGCACCTCGACCTCGAGAGCTGGCCAACTGATGATCGTCGAGGGCGGCGTCGCCACCTCAGGAACGCTGCGTCGTTGCTGGCGCAGCGACGAGGGCGAGCCGTTGCACCACCTGCTCGACCCGGCGACCGGGCGACCGACGCACCACGCACCGCGAGATCGTCGCGGTCACCGTGGTTGCCGGCACGGCGGCATGGGCCGAGGTGTGGACCAAGGCGGTGATGGTCCGCGGCGCCGCCGATGCTGGACGTTCTCGACGAGCTACGGACTCGGTGCTCAGATCACCTACGCAGATGGCGCGATCGACCACCAACGGGTCGTGGTCGGACGTTCGATCGGCTCAGGCGCAGCAGTGGAGCGACCTCGTGGGCGATGAAGTCGAGATGGTCGAGGTCTGACAGGTCGAGCACCTGCAGATAGATCCGCTCGGCTCCGGCGTCGATGAACGTGCGGATCGTTGCCGCGGTTTCATCGGCCGAGCCGGCCGCACCGTTCCTGCGAAGGTCGTCGAGCATCGCGACCGATGGCCGCGGCGCGGCGAGCCACGTCGGCGTCGGTGGCGCCGGCACACACCGTCGAGTGCCGCCGAGTAGCGCATCGGGCCGTCGCCGATCGATCGCTTCGCATGCTGCCTCGACGCGAGCCTTGCGCTTCGATGAACGTCGCGACCGATCGCGAAACGCGACGTTGTACTCGCGTTGCGTAACGGGCGCCAGCGCAGGCGTGCGTGACGGGCCGCCGCCACCGATGATGATCGGCACACGGCTGCTGCACTGGCTTCGGCAGGCCCGGCGAGTTGGTGACGCTGTGCACCGTGCCGGCGTAGCTGAACGTCTCGCCGACGGGTGTGCTCCACAGCCCTTCGATGATCGCCAGTTGATCGGTGAGGTTGTCGAAGCGCGCCGGCGCGTCGGGGAAGTCGAAGCCGTACGCGGTGTGCTCGGCCTCGTACCACCCGGCACCGATGCCCAGTTCGATGCGCCCGCCGCTCATCTGATCGACCTGGGCGACGCTGATGGCCAGCAGCCCGGGACCGCGGAAGGTGACCGGTGTGACCAGGGTTCCGAGTCGGATCGTCGAGGTCTCGCGGGCCAGCCCGGCCAGGGTGACCCAGGCATCGGTGGGTCCGGGCAGGCCACTGGCCTCGCCCATCACGAGGAAGTGATCGCTGCGGAAGAACCCGCCGAATCCAAGTGTCTCGGCGCGCTGGGCGACCGCCAGCAGCGTGTCGTACGAGGCGCCCTGCTGTGGCTCGGTGAAGATGCACAGGTCGGAAAGCTGCATCCTCGGGACAGTACCTGTCCCCGATTTGCGGGGGCGTTCAGGCGATGATCGACTGGTACACGAGTTGCTTCAGCTGGCTGCGGATCGGGTGGGTGCTGCTGGGCAGCAGTTGCGTGAAGAACTGCACCGTGAGGTCTTCCGCCGGGTCGATCCAGAACGCCGTGCTGGCCGCGCCACCCCACGCGAACTCGCCGACACTTCCCGGTACACGAGCCTTCACCGGATCGATGGTCACGCTGACACCGAGGCCGAAGCCGACGCCGTCGAACGTCGTCTCGGCGAACAACGGGCGGCCGAAGGCGCGTGAGGTCGACGCCACCCGGAAGGTGGTTGCTGGCCATGTACCTCACCGTGCCGGGGGCGAGGATGCGAACCCCGTCGAGCTCGCCGCCGCGCAGCAAGCATCTGGGTGAAGCGGTGGTAGTCGTGGGCGGTACTGACCAGTCCGCCGCCGCCGCCGTGGGCCTTCGGCTCGCGTCAGCACGCCGCGGTCCATCGCGTCAATCCGCACGGCCGGCGTGTCGCCGGGTGTGCGCCGTACAGCGCGGCGAGTCGGGGTGCGTGCGCCTCGTCGACGAACCACGTCGTCTCGTCCATGCCGAGTGGCTCGAACAGGCGGGTGCGCATCAGCTCGTCGAGCCGCTGGCCGGTGACGACCTCCAACACGCGCCCGAGCACGTCGAGGCCGACCGAGTAGTTCCATTCGGTGCCGGGCTGGAACAGCAGTGGTAACGACGCCCACCGTCGACGACGGCTTCGAGATCGAGCTCGCGCGGCATGCCCCATTCGAACCCGGCGCTGGCGATACAGCTCGTCGACCGGGTGGGCGAACATGAAGCCGTAGGTGAGCCCGCTGGTGTGCGACGAACAGGTGCCACAGCCGCATCTGTCTCGACGACCGGGTCGAGCACCGGCGCACGTCGAGCTGCCCGACGCGCCACACCTTCTGATGCGTGAACGCCGGGATGTAGCTGCTACACCGGGTCGTTCAGCTCGAAGGCGCCCTCCTCCCACAGCTGCAGCGCGAGCACCGCGGTGATCGGCTTGGTCATCGAGAAGATCCGCCACAGGGTGTCGATCTCGACCGGCTTACCGATGCCTCGACGTCGCGGTGACCGTACGTCGACAGGTGCACGAGCTTGCCGTGCCGGCTGACGGTGATCAGCCAGCCGGGCAGCCGACCGTCGTCGACGTACTTGCGGAAGTGGGTGTCGATGCGCGCCAGTCGCTCGGCCGACATACCGACATCGGTCGGGTCACCTTCGATCTGCAGTGTTGTCATCGTGGTCGACGATACGACGATCGTCGTGGGCTGTCACGGGTCGTGAGGCCTGGCGATACGGAGTCATGTCGATGCCCGGGTAGCGCACCTCCATATCGGCGATGGTCTGATCGGTCCAGTAGGGATGGCCGGGTGCGGGGATATCGAGCAACGTGCGCGTATCAGGGTCGACATGGGTGACGAACTCGATCATCTCCGGGCGCTGCCCGAGGTGTCCGAAGGCATGCTTGTTGGTCCAGCTGGCATCGGCCGCCTTGTAGTCGGCCAGGACCGTGAAGCGCGACGCATCAGGCGCTTTCAGCGACGTCGCCCGGTGGAAGACCTCGGTCGAGTAGAACAGCGTCGTACCGGCCTTCCCGCAGGCCAACACCTCGCAATCGCGCAGTTCGCCCGGCTCGGTTCGCCGCTGGCCGAGCGGAATGTGGGCCGAGCTCTGCTTGGGTACGGCGGCAGTCGCGCCGTTGTTCTCGTCGACGTCGCAGAGGTAGGTGAACGTCGTGACCTGCATCCAACGACGCTCCACGCTGGGAACGACCAGTGTGTGGTTGCCGAAATCGCGATGGTGGTGCTGGTCGTAGTCTGTGTTGCCGGCGTACTTGGCCCACAACTCGCCCTTGTACAGCCTGATGTCGTCGATGCCGAGGATTTGCCGCACGATCGCCAGGATGCGCGGGTGGGCGACCACTCGATTGAGCTCCGCTGACGCCCACGGGAAGTTGGCCAGGCCGGCGAATGGACTGTTGGTCAAGTGGGCAAAGGATGTCGGATCGGCGAAGTACTGCTGGGGCGTCGGAAAGCTCTGCCAGACGCCTTCTTGCAGCACGGCCAACTCGTCGCCGGTCAACACGTCGGGCACCACGACGAAGCCGTCGATTCGGAATCGATCGAGTTGCTGCTCGCTCAGCACCCGCCCATTCTCGCACCGCGACGTACCCCCGGCCCGATCGCCCTCACCCCAGGTTGTACGCGCCCGGCCACGCCATCGCTCACTCAAGTCCTCGTGAATCGTCAGTGACGAAACTCGCCCGCCCGACGAGTTTCGTCACGGACGATTCACGAGGGATCTCGACGCAGGTATGGGTGGGTGGGTACAGGCCGGGATTTGCGCAGATCTTGAGTCATTTCGACTCAAGATTTCTCTTGGTCGTGTTGCGCGGTCGACCCTCGGTTCCGTAAACTTGCGTCAGGTTCACTCAAGTTTGGGCGGCTTCAGCTCGCACAAGAGCCGTCAACTACACCCACAGACCTCAACCCGAACAAAGAACAAGGGAGCAATCCACATGGCCAAGGCAGTCGGAATCGACCTCGGTACCACCAACTCCGTCGTCTCCGTCCTCGAAGGCGGCGACCCCGTCGTCATCCCCAACGCCGAGGGCGCCCGCACCACCCCGTCGGTCGTCGCCTTCTCCAAAGCGGGCGAAGTGCTGGTCGGTGAGGTCGCCAAGCGTCAGGCGATCACCAACTCCGATCGCACGTTCCGCAGCATCAAGCGGCACATGGGCGAGAACTGGAAGAGCCCCGACATCGACGGCAAGCAGTACACGGCGCAAGAGATCAGCGCCCGCATCCTGATGAAGCTGAAGCGCGACGCCGAGGCCTATCTGGGCGACACCGTCACCCAGGCCGTCATCACCGTGCCCGCGTACTTCGACGACGCCCAGCGCACGGCCACCAAGGAAGCCGGCACGATCGCCGGCCTCGAAGTGCTGCGGATCATCAACGAGCCGACGGCGGCGGCGTTGGCCTACGGCCTCGACAAGAGCGCGGAAGACGAGAAGGTGCTGGTGTTCGACCTCGGCGGCGGCACGTTCGACGTGTCCGTGCTGGAGATCGGCGACGGCGTGTTCGAGGTCAAGAGCACCCACGGCGATACCCACCTCGGTGGCGACGATTGGGATCAGCGGATCATCGACTGGCTCGTCCAGCAGTTCAAGTCCGCTCACGGTGTCGACCTGTCGGCCGACCGCATGGCCGGGCAGCGGCTGAAAGAAGCAGCCGAGAAGGCCAAGATCGAGCTCAGCCAGGTGCAACAGACACAGATCAACCTGCCGTTCATCACGGCCACTGCCGAGGGCCCCTTGCACCTCGACGAGTCGTTGACCCGCGCCAGGTTCCAAGAGATGACGGCCGACCTCATCGAGCGCTGCCGCATCCCGTTCGAGCAGGCGTTGAAAGACGCCGGCATCAGCAAGGGCGAGCTCAACCACGTGCTCCTGGTCGGCGGCTCGACGCGCATGCCGGCGGTCGTCGATCTCGTCGTCAACCTCACCGGCAAGGAGCCAAACAAGAGCGTCAACCCCGACGAGGTGGTCGCGGTCGGCGCGGCCGTACAGGCCGGTGTGCTGCGCGGCGACGTGAAAGACGTGCTGCTGCTCGACGTCACGCCGTTGAGCCTTGGTATCGAGACCAAGGGTGGCGTCATGACCAAGTTGATCGAGCGCAACACCACGATCCCCACCAAGCGCACCGAGGTGTTCACCACCGCCGACGACATGCAGCCGAGCGTCGAGATCCACGTGCTGCAGGGCGAGCGCGAGATGGCCGGCTACAACAAGACGCTCGGCAAGTTCCAGCTGGTCGACCTGCCGCCAGCGCCGCGTGGTGTGCCACAGATCGAGGTCACCTTCGACATCGACGCCAACGGCATCGTCCACGTCAGCGCCAAGGATCGAGCCACCGGCAAGAGCAGTCGATGACCATCACCGGTCAGTCGACCCTCGACAAGAAGGACATCGATCAGATGGTCCGCGATGCCGAGGCCCACGCCGAGGACGACCGCAAGCGTCGCGAGGAAGCCGAGATCCGCAACAACGCCGACTCGCTCGTGTACCAGATGGAGAAGGTGCTGCGCGACAACGCCGACAAGGTCGACGATGCCGAGAAGAGCAACCGTCGAGGGTCCCCTGGCCGAGTTGAAGACGGCTCTTGCCGGCAACGACATCGACGCGATCCGCGCCGGCCACGAGAAGCTGATGTCCGCCAGCCAGGCCTTCAGCCAGAAGCTGTACGAGAACGGCCGCCCGCGACGAGAACGCCGCCGGAACGTCTGCGTCGGGTCAGACCGGTGGCGAGCCGGGTGGGGCATCGAGCGGCGACGACGACATCGTCGACGCCGAAATCGTGGACGAAGCATGAGCGAAGCCATGTCGGGCCCGTCGCCGGAGGAGCCTCTCACCGAAGACGATGCTGCGGCGACGACCGAACAGTCTGAAGCGCCTGACGAGCGCGCCAGAGGGTTTGCCTGAGCTCGGCGAGCCGACCGAGCTCGAAGCTGCATCACCGCAGAGCGCGATGAGTGGATGGATCGGGCTCAGCGGATTGCCGCCGACTTCGAGAACTACCGGCGGCGACTCGCCACGCAGCGCACCGACGACATCGACCGGGCGACCGGTAGGTTGGCCGAAGCGTTGCTGCCCGTGCTCGACGCCTGCGAGGCGGCGTTCTTGCAGCACCCGGCAGAGATCGAGCCGTTGTTCAACCTGATGCTCAGCGAGTTGAAGAAACAGGGTCTCGAGTCGATGAACCTGCACGAGCAACCGTTCGACCCACATCTTGCCGACGCAGTGCTGCACGAGCCGGGCGACGGCGAGCCGGTCGTCAGCGAGGTCCTGCGATCCGGCTACACCTGGAACGGCAAGGTCCTGCGACCGGCGATGGTCAAGGTCCGCGGCTGACGCGTCGAACCAGCGCGGCGGGCAATCGTGGGTTGCAGAGGAGGTGATGATTCGTGGCAGCGCAACGTGAGTGGTACGAGAAGGACTACTACAAGGTCCTTGGCGTCACCGACGACGCGACGCCAAAGGACATCACCAAGGCGTACCGCAAGCTGGCGCGTGACAGTCATCCCGACACGCACCCCGGCGACGATGCCGCCGAAGAACGGTTCAAAGAGGTCAGCGCGGCATACGACGTGCTGGGTGACGAAGCCAAGCGCAAGGAATACGACGAGGTCCGCAAGCTCGGGCCGATCGGCGGCTTCCCAGGCGGTGGGCCCGGCGGCCCGAGCGGCTTCAACTTCAACGTCGGCAGCGACGGTCTCGGTGACATTCTCGGCCAGATGTTCGGTCGCGGTCGGCGTGGCGGCGGGCCGTCGGCGGCAGCGGGTCCGCAACGTGGCGCCGATGTCGAGGCGACCCTCAGTCTCGACTTCGCCGACGCGGTGAAAGGCATCACCACCACGCTGTACCTCACCAGCGATGCGCAGTGCAGCACGTGCAATGGCAGCGGAGCCAAGCCCGGTACCCAGCCGAAGGTGTGCTCGAACTGCGGCGGGCGCGGCGTGATCGACGACAACCAGGGCCTGTTCTCCTTCTCGTCGACGTGCCGGGTCTGCGGCGGCCGCGGGGTGATCATCAACGATCCGTGCCCGACATGTCGCGGCACGGGTGTCGAACGCCGACAGCGCGAGGTGCAGGCGCGGATACCGGCCGGCGTGGCCGACGGCCAGAAGATCCGCCTCAAAGGCCGCGGGGCACCAGGTCGCAACGGTGGCCCGCCGGGCGACCTGATCGTCGAATGCCACGTTGCACCTGCATCGCCTGTTCGGTCGCGACGGCCACAACCTCACGGTCAAGGTGCCGGTCACCTTCGCCGAGGCCGCGCTCGGTGGCGACATCGACGTACCGACGCTCGATGGTCCGCGGGTCATGTTGCGCCTGCGGCCCGGCACGCCATCGGGGTCTCGTCACCGCGTCAAGGGCAAGGGCATCGTCACGCAAGAAGTCGACCGGAGACCTGATCGTCACAGTCGACGTCGAGGTACCCAGCCATCTCAACGATGAACAACGAAGTAGCCGTCGAGGCGCTGGCCGCGGCGACTACCGTCTCACCGAGGACTCGATTGGAGTCATGACCATGCGATCTCAACACCACGCCGTCTACGTCATCTCGGTCGCCGCCGAGCTGGCCGGCATGCACCCGCAGACGCTGCGCATCTACGAGCGACGCGGCCTCGTGCAACCGGCCCGTACCCAGGGCGGCAACCGCCGCTACAGCGACGTCGACATCGAGTGCCTGCGCCGGATCAGCGAACTGGCCGCCGAGGGCATGAACCTCGAAGGCATCCGCCGGGTCATGCAACTCGAAGCCGAGAACGAGCGGCTGCGTGCCGAGAACGCCGAGCTTCGCCAGGTTGCGTCGTCGGCCTTGGCCGAGGCCGACCGTCGGCCGCCGCGCCGCGATCTCGTGCCGCTGCGCCAAGAGGTGTCGGTGTTCGGCGGCTCACGCCTCGGGCGCTCGAGCTGACACGGCCGCCGTTCGGCGGCCTCAGCTCCGAGGTCGCCAGCTTTGAGGTCGCCGACTCTGAGATCAATGGTGAAGATCGCGCCGCCATCGGGGTGATTGGCGGCGGTGGCGGTGCCGTGATTCGACTCGGCGATGGCCGCCACGATCGACAATCCGAGACCGGCCTTCGGCCCGACGCGCGACGGGTCGGCGCGCCAGAAGCGATCGAAGGCGTGCTGCAGCGCTTCGTCTGACAGCCCGGGGCCGTGATCGCGAACTGTCGACCTGGGCATGGCCGCCGGTCGAGCGGGCCGAAACCTCGATCGGCCGTACCGGCCGGTGTGTGGGTCAGTGCGTTGGAGACGAGGTTGGCGATCGCTTGACGCAGGTGGTCCTGCACGCCGTCGACGATGACCGACTCGGGCGCGTCGAGGGTGATCCTTCGATCGGGATCAGCGGCAACGGCGTCGCTGCACGCATCGGCTGCCAACACGGCCAGGTCGACGGGCGTCGGCTCGAGCTCGCGCCGTTCGTCGAGTCGGGCCAGCAGCAACAGGTCGTCGACCAGGGTGCGCATACGCTGTCGACTCCTCCTCGATGCGTCGCATGATCACGTCTTGGTCGACGTGCTCATTGGCGACACCGAGGCGGAACAACTCGGCAAAACCTTGGATCGACGTCAGCGGTGTTCGCAGCTCGTGCGACGCGTCGGCCAGGAACTGGCGCAACTTGGCCTCCGACTCCTTCTGGGCGGCGAACGCTGTCCTGCAGGTTGTCGAGCATCGAGTTGAGTGCCAGGCCGAGTTGGCCGACCTCGCCGCGGCCGTCGCTGGGTGTCACCCGGACGGACATGTCTCCTTCGTGGATCGACCCTGCCGCGACCGCCATGTCCTCCAGCGGCCGCAGACCGCGCCGCAGGATCAACCACGAGCCGACGGTGAGCAGTGCGAGCAGAACTGCGCCGGCGATCATCTCGATGATGATCAGGCCCTGCAACGAGTCGGCGATGTCGGTGAGTGGATTGGCGACGATGACGATGTTGCCGTGGTAACGCGAATCGGGCGTGGCCAGCACCCGCCAGTCGCCGGTGCCGACGGCCGAACCGACGGTGAACGGCTGGTCGATCGCCGGGATGCCACTCGGCACGTCGGGAACGTTCGTTGTCTGCGACTGCGCCAGCACCTGCCCGTTGGCGTCGCGCAACTCGGCGTACGAACCGATGCCGAGTGAGCGTGAGTCCGGCCCGTCCTGGTCGCCCGGCCCTCCACCGGGATCGAGCCCGGCCACGCCGTGCAGATATCGCTCGGCCGCCGGCGCAGAGCTGCGCAGCCGGTCGTCGAGCCTGCGGTATTCAGAGCTGCCGAATACCGGATGTACGTGCCGACGCCGAATGCCAGCAGGCCCGACGGCCAGCAGCACGCCGAGCGCGCTGACGAGTTTGGCGCGCAAGCTCATCTGCGTGACACCTCGATGCGGCACGCGACAATCATGGCGCGTAATCCTCAGAGCATTCTGGGAAGGTGCTGTGGATTCGGTCCGAACGACGAGCGGCGCCAACCGCGCCGCTAGGGTGCCAAGGACCGCGACACGAGCAAGGAGCACTTCCGTTGTCGGACTCGACACCGCCGAAACCCCATGTCCTCGCCGTCGACGACGAGGAGCACATCACCGAGTTGGTGGCGATGGCGCTCGGCATTCACGGCTTCGAGGTCGAGCGTGTGGCGTCTGGTCGCGCCGCGCTCGCGGCGATCGAGGCTCGGCGACCCGACCTCGTGTTGCTCGACGTGATGCTGCCCGACCTCGACGGATTCGAGGTGGCCAAGCGTCTCCGACAGACCGAGGGCGCGGCGACGCGGATCCCGATCATCTTCCTCACCGCGCGCGACGCGACCACCGACAAGGTCGAGGGTTTGCGGCTCGGCGTCGACGACTACGTGACCAAGCCGTTCTCCGTCGAAGAGCTCGTCGAACGGGTCAAGGCGGTGCTGCGTCGCACCGGCGGCACGGCCAACCGCACCCACACCCTGACGTTCCACGATCTTGCGCTCGACGAGGAGACCCGCGACGTGTGGCGTGGCGGCAAGTTCATCGATCTCACCCCGACCGAGTACAAGCTGCTGCACTACCTGCTGTCGAACGCCAAGCGGGTGCTGACCCGCGACCAGATCCTCGAGGCCGTGTGGGACTACACGTTTGCCGGCAACGCCAGTGTGCTGGAGACCTACATCAGCTATCTCCGGCACAAGATCGACGACGTCGATCCACCGCTGATCCACACCGTGCGCGGCGTCGGTTACAGCCTGCGCATGCCGCGGTAGGGCCCCGTTCGCCCCTTGATCGTGGCATTCGATCGGTTAGGCGAATTCTTACCAAAGCCAGAGCCGGTTCACAGGTTGTTCTGAGGTTTGTCGACGACGATGTGGTCACACAGATCGTCCCAACCGCAAGGACCGACCATGGAACCGACCAGACCCCCGCAGCCGCCCTCCGATCACCCCGTATGGGGTCCACCCAGCGCCCCGCTGATCAATCGCGTGCCACCCGCGCCGCGCCGCCCGGCGCCGGGGCCTCGCAACCGGCGCAGTCACCCGGCGCACCGGGCCCGGCGATTCGCCGGAATGGCGACGTTGGCGTCGTCTGCGGCGATCGTCGGGTACATGGCGACGGCCGGCGCAGCGAAGCCATCGAGCCACGCCGTGGTGACCCCGATCGTGCTGCAGCCTGTCGCTGCGACGCCGACCACCGGCACGCCGGCGACAGCGACTCCGGCGACCGCGCCGGCCGCACCGACGACGACACCGCGCAGGCAGACACAGACCCCAACTCGACAGTTGCCGCCGGCCTTCCCCATCACGTCGAGCCACGGGAGTTGACGTGGGCCTCGTCATCGAGCGGCGATTCCGGGCGATGGGATCCGACGCCCATCTCATCGTGGTCGGCGGCGCCGATCACGTTCTCGACGAAGCCGAGCGGCGCATCGAGCAACTCGAACAGCGCTGGAGCCGCTTCATCGAGACCAGCGAGATCTGCGAACTGAATCGACGCGCCGGTGACGCTGTCACCGTGTCGGCCGAGACCGCCCTGCTCGTCGAGCGGGCGATCGAGGCCTGGCGACTGACCGGCGGTGGTTTCGACCCGACCGTGCTCGGCGCCGTGATGCGAGCCGGCTACGACGTCAGCTTCGACGACATGCCCGCCGACAAGGCACCACCAGCGACCGCTTGCTGATCGGCTGCACCGACATCCGCGTCGACGGATGCACCGTTCGACTCCCAGCTGGTACGGGTTTCGACCCGGGTGGCATCGGCAAGGGTCTCGCCGCCGACTCGTGATCGCCGACGTTCTCGCTGCGGGCGCGGCTGGCGCCTGTGTGAACCTCGGCGGCGATCTGCGCGTCGCCGGGAGCAGCCCTGAGGGCGACGCCTGGACGATCGCCATCGAGCATCCGCTGATCGCCGAGCCCATCGCCCTGGTCGGTCTGCACGCCGGCGCGATCGCCACCTCGACCACGTTGCGCCGGCAGTGGAGGGTCGACGGGCAGCGGCGACACCACCTGATCGACCCGTCCACCGGAGAGCCGTCCGAGAGCGACCTCGAACTGACGACGGTGATCGCCGGTGAAGCGTGGATCGCCGAGGTGCTGGCCAAGGCCGTACTGCTTCGCGGATCGCAGCGCGCCTTCGACATCATCGACGACGGCGTGCAGGCCCTGACGGTCGACGCGAACGGTGTCGTCACGCAGCACACCCGGTTTCCGGCCTTCACCGGCGCGACGCCGTTGCCCGATGACATCCGCGACCTAGCCGGATTCGCAGGATCATGAGCAACCAACTGTGGTGGTACGTCGCCCGCAGCGGCGGCATCGTTGCCTGGGCGCTGCTTGCCGGCAGCGTGCTGTGGGGCCTGGCCCTGTCGACCAAGGTGCTTCGTGGACGGCCGCGGCCGAACTGGATTCTCGACCTGCACCGTTTCCTCGGCGGACTCGCCCTGCTGTTCACCGGGATCCACGTCGGATCGCTGATCCTCGACTCGTACGTCCACTTCGGGCTGGTCGAGGTGCTGGTGCCGTTCACCGGGTCGTGGCACCCGGTGGCAGTCGCGTGGGGTGTGATCGGCCTGTACCTGTTGGTCGCGGTCGAGCTGACGTCGCTGGCGCGCAAGCGGATCTCGAAGCGGACCTGGCGACTGACGCACTACCTCAGCTTCCCGCTGTTCCTCCTCACCACCGTGCATGCGCTGTCAGCAGGCACGGACCGGTCGACGCTGCTGCTGCGATGGAGCGTCATCGTTGTCAGCATTCTGATCACAGCTCTGACCTTCGTGCGCCTCGACAAGGCGGAGCGTCACGACCTGCTGACATCGCCGCGTTCGGCGGCCGCAGTCCAGACCGCGGAAGCAAAGTCGGCGCGACAACGGAGCCTGCTCTGAGGAACCTCCCAGGGTCGCAGTCGATGATGAACACATCACCTCGACGACCGCAGTGAACCAGCCGAGAGGATCATCCGATGAACACCGAGACAGGAACCACCCCGGCCCAGTTGCCGCCCGCCGTCAAGCCCGGCGCCGTCGCCCACACCCGGCTCGCCGAGCGCGGCGGGTCACGGGCGTCGCCGGTTTCGCCGCTGCTGCGATGCTCACCGGCTGCATGGCCGTCGGCGCATCGAGTAACGCATCCACGGGTACCGCTGCCAGCGCCGGCGTGGCGTCGACGGCCACGCTCGCCACGACCGCCAGCACGACGGCCGCGACAGCCGCGACGACCGCCAGCACGACCGCCAGCACGACCACCGCGGCGCAGGCCGCGACACCGGCGACCGTCGCCAACACCACCACCAAGGGCAGCTGACGCCGCCCGGACCGCCAATTGATCCCCCGGCCCGAACAGGGGCCTGGCCCCGAGACTTGCCTCCCTCCCGAGTCTCGATGCGGCCGGGTCCCTGCTTCCGCGTCTCGGCCGAGATGTCGGCGGGATTCAACTCTGCGGAACATCCCGGCAGTCTCAGAGGATCGTCCCAGGAAGCAATGCGATCGTTCATCTTGCATCACCCCCAACCCCTCGAAAGGACTTGTGATGATTGGTAAGAACATGAAAGTTGGAGCAATGGTCTTCGGACTGGCGCTCACCGGTGGACTGCTTGCCGGCTCCGTGCTCGGTGCGCCCGGCGCGTCGTCGGCGGCACCGAGCGCCGTGGCCGTGGCGGCCACCGATGCCTCCACGACCGCCGACAGCACGAACAGCACAGCGGCTGCTCCGGCTGTTCCGGTCAACCCGGAGACCCCGCTCGACGGCGACGTGGCCGCTCAGGTCACCGCTGCTGCCCAGGCAGCCGTGCCGGACGGCACGATCGATCGGGTCGAGACCGACAACGACGGCGTGTACGAGGCCCACGTGACGAAGGCCGACGGCACGCACGTGATCGTGCAGATCGGTGCCGACTACGCCGTCACCGCGACGATCGATCAGCCCCAAGGCGGCCCGGCGGCGGTCATGCCGATCCAGGTGAGGGGCCCGGCGCCGGTGAGACCGTCCTCACGGGCGACACGGCGGCCAGCGTGACTGCGGCCGCGCAGGCTGCGATCCCCGACGGCACCGTCGACCGGGTCGAGACCGACTCCGACGGCTCGCCGTACGAGGCGCACGTGACCAAGGCCGACGGTACACAGGTCGTCGTCAAGGTCGACGACAGCTTCGCCGTCACCGCCACCGAAGACATGCCGGCCGGTGGCCCGCAAGGTGGCGGCCACCAGGGTCCGCCGCCCGCCGCCCAGCCGGCGACGACCGCGACGACAGCAGGCTGACCTCCCCCCAGCCCGCCGCAGCGGAACGAGCCCAACCCTTCGGGTTGGGCTCGTTCCGCGTTTTCGGATGGACGAATCTCAGTCGTCTGGTTCGTTCGCCGGGTCGAATCGGCCCAGGGCACGCCAGGCCGAGCGGATCACGTCGGCGACATCGGTGCGGTCGAGTTGCATGGTCGGCAGTGCCAGCGGCTCGGTCGGCACCGCGCAATGCGGAATGGCCAGATCGTCGCCGACGAATTCGTGCCATTCCGGGGTCTCGAACGGCGACGGTGGCGGCGCCGGTGGCACGAGTCGAAGGTGGCGATCGGTGCGCGCCCGCGAACCCACCTTGGTGCGCGGTCGGCCATCGACATCGTCGCAGCGCCAGACGACCAGCAGCTCGGGGCGCGGACCGAGCTCGGCGGCGAGGGCCAGCAGCGCCGCCACGGCGTGCTTGCAGGGGTCGTCCCAATCGGGGCAGGTGCATGAGCACAGCAGCTCTTCGCCCCGCGGGATCAGGCGGGCGACGTGGGCTCGCTCGGGTATCTGGCCGAGGTCGTCGGGGCGGGGCACCGTTTCGACCGTGATCGTGACGTGGTACGGGCTCGGGGCGGCCGCCGACGACGGTCGCCAGCAGCACACCTTCGGAGAGCTCGAGGCGAGACACGGCATTGTCGACGAGGTACGCCCTTGCCGCGCCGGAACCGCTGCGGATCGGCGAGCCCGGCGACCGTCACGGACAGCAACGACGCGGCGAGACGGCCGGCCGGTGTCGGCTCGCGGCGCAGGTGTGCGGGCCCGGGGGTGATGACGATGCTCATGTGCCACGCACCGCGTGATGGTCGAGCACGATCAGGTCGCGCAGCTGATCGGTCGACAGCTCGCTGAGCCACGTCTCGCCGGTGGTGCCGACGACGGCGTCGGCGAGTGCCCGCTTGTCGTTGATCATGGCGTCGACCCGTTCTTCGATCGTGCCCTGGCAGACCAGCTTGTGCACGAACACCGAGCGGCTGCTGACCGATGCGCCAGGCCCGGTCGGTGGCCTGGTCTTCGACGGCCGGGTTCCACCATCGGTCGTAGTGCACGACCCGCGACGCCGCGGTGAGGTTGAGCCCGGTGCCGCCGGCCTTCAGCGAGACCAGCAGCAGCGGCGAGGCCGTCCCGGCTTGGAACTGCGTCGACCATTCGGTCGCGTCCGGTCTTGGAGACGCCACCGTGCAGGAACGGTGTCGACAGAGCGAAGCGTTCGTGCAGGTGTCGTTGCAGCAGCAAGCCCATCTCGCGGAACTGGGTGAACACCAGAGCCTGCTCGCCGGCATCGAGCAGATCGGTGACCAGTTCGTCGAAACGCGGTCAACTTGCCCGACCGGCCGCCGAGCCGCGAGCCGTCGCCGAGCGCATGCGCCGGGTGATTGCAGATCTGCTTCAGGCGGGTCAGCGCGGCCAGCACCAGGCCGCGGCGGCGCATGCCGTGGCTTGCTCGGCGTCGGCCAGCAGTTGATCGACGACGCCTTGGTACATGCCGGCCTGCTCGCGAGTCAGCGAGGCCCACGCCAACTGCTCGACCTTGTCGGGCAGGTCGGGCACCAGCGACTTGTCGGCCTTGGTGCGCCGCAGCAGGAACGGCGACGTCAGTTGGCGCAACGCCGCGGCGGCGACGAGATCGTGATTGCGTTCGATCGGTGTGGCGAAGCGATGCGGAACTGGTTGAGGTTGCCGAGCAGCCCCGGCGTGACCATCGACATGATCGACCACAGCTCGCTGAGTCGGTTCTCGACCGGCGTGCCGGTGAGGGCGATGTGCTGCTCGGCGGGCAGGGCTGCGCAGTGCCCTGGCAGTGCGCGTCTCGGGGTTCTTCACGGCCTGCGCCTCGTCGAGCACGACGGCCGTCCACGGCACGGCCTTGAGTGTCTCGATGTCGCGTGCAGCCACGTGGTACGTGGTGATGACCAGGTCGTGCTGGGCGACGACGTTGGCGAACGTCGAGTCGTCGCTGCGGCCGGTGCCGTGATGCACGGCGACGCGCATGCATCGGCGTGAACCGGGCGGTCTCGGCCTCCCAGTTGCGCACCACCGACAGCGGGCAGATCACCAGATGCGGGCCCGGCAAGCGCGGCGAGGTGGGCAAGCGTGGTCGGGTGTCTTGCCAAGACCCATGTCGTCGGCCAGGCAGCCGCCGAGACCGACCCGGTGGAGGAACTGCAGCCAGCCGAGACCACGCCGCTGGTAGGGACGCAGCGTCGCCATGAACCCGGGAGGCTCGATCCCCTTCGGCCAGTGATGCATCGGGGAGACCGTGCAGCAGATCATCGAGCCAGCCGGTGGCGTCAGCGACCGGCGGCGTGTCGCCGTCGGTCGCAGTCTGCTCGCTTGACCTGCAACTCGCGTCGCCAGTTCGGCGGCCAGCCGCAACAGCTCGAGCGCCGACAACTCGGTGTGGTCGCGTCGGTGTTCGGCGAGGTTGGCGAGGGCCCGGCGGGCCTCGTCGCGGTCGAGTCGCACCCAGCGACCGTTGACGTTGATCAGGCCGGCGCCCGATGCCGCGGCGCGCTCGAGCAGGGCCTCGTCGACCGGTGTGTCGTCGACCACCACCGTCCAGTCGACGATCGCCGCGGTGCTGAACCGGCCGCTTCCCGCTGCGTCCTTCGGCTGGGCGACACCCCTGGTGCTCGGCGACCGGCGGGTGAGGCGCTCCGGGGTCAGCAGCTCGATGTCGACCGCTGCCAGCGAGTCGACCGCCTCGAGCGTGGCCGCAGCGGCGTCGAGCTCGACGCCGGCGCTGCGGATCGGCGAGCCAGGGCGACAGCCACGGCGCGAGCATCTCGATGTCGACCAGAGCGGTGGCCAGGCACTCGCCGAGCATCGGCAGGAACCGCTGTTCGACCGGCAAGGCTCAGCGCGGTCGCCGCTTCGGCGGCAACGTCCGCCGCCGTGCACCACCGGCTGCGATCGTCGGGGTCGACCAGCTCGAGCGAGAGCGGCCAGTCGCCCAGCGGAGTCGTCGGGCAGCGCCAGCCGCAGCCGCGCCCGCACCACCGGTTCGCCCTCGCCGCGGCGGATGGTCTGTTCGAAGATCGCGGCCAGATCGTCGAGCGCCTCGTTCAGCTCGGGATCGGCGCGGAACTCGCCTGACCGGTGCGCTGAGGGCCCGGGCCACGGCACGTGTGGCGCGAGCCGCCAGGCGGCGGGTGTCGGTGATCGGGGGATGCCAGCCGGCACCGGCCAGCAGCAGTCGCGCCGTCTGATCGACGAACGAGTCGATGATGACCGTCGTCAACTCCTCGCGCGGTGAACCCCGGACTGGCCACGGCGACCACCGGTGGTTGGCTCGCGGCGAGCTCGGCGACCGGCCCGGCGAGGTCGGCACGCAACGGCCGCCATCGGGCCACCCACCATCCCGAGGCCCGTATCGGTGAGCTGCGGCAGCACCCGGCCGGCGGTGACGAGTCGGATGGCCACCGAGTACGCCGCGCCGAGCCAGCCGACCGACGCGCCGGCTTCGCTGCCGAGCGCATCGAGTTGGCCGAGGGCGGCCAGCGAGGCAACGGTCAGTCGCTGGCACATCACCTGCTGCTCGCCGTCGGGCAACGCCATGCGCACGACGCGCATCGAGCCGCGGTAGGTGCCCGGCAGGGCGACCGAACGTCGAGCGTGACCGTGGCCTGGAGGTTGCCGCCGTAGACACCGCGGCCAGGCTGCCAGGCCACGACCTCGCCATCCAGCCAGGTCAGCTGGAGTCCCGGGCTCGGCCGTGGCGTTGGATCTCATCGGCACACGTCGAGTGTACGAGTGGGGTGTGCGCCGATACCGGAGTCGTCGTGCGCAAGACTGTCGCCAACATGTCGCACCGTGGGATCCTCCCGATCCGGACCACGATCGCAACGCCTTCTACGTTGGGTCGTTCGAACCGCAATGTCGGCATCGTGCTACTCGTCGTGACGGCTCTGGTGGCCGGTGGCGCCGCTGTCGTACGTGCTGTCGCAGTGGCAGGACTCGCGGCCGGATGCAGCCGGGCCGACTGCCCACCCTGGCGTCGACGACGACGTCGACCACGACGTCGTCGACCACGACCACCAGCACGATTCCAGCAACTACGACCACCACCACGATTGCACCGACCACCACCGCGGCGCCGGTCGTCGGCGATCACATGGTGTTCGCCGACGGGTATCCGCTGGGCCACATCTCTCCGGCAGGTTTCGCCGCGTATCAGGGCGACGCCGTCATCGCAGCTGCGCCAGGGCTCCATCCAGGTCTCGTCCGTCGTCAACTTCGTCGGTTCGCAGTTCAGCGCCCAGGTCCGCCCCCTCGATCCGTCGGAGATCTCGGCGTCGTGTCCGATCGCCGTGCAGCCGCGCGCTGCCGACAACGCCGAGCCGCTGGGCCTGTGGGTCGAGGCCCCGAACTGGCAGTTGCAGCCGCCGATCGTTCGACCCCGGTGCCGCTGGACGACCCAACCGTCACGGCTGTCATCCAGCTGATCACCACCAACGACGGCGTGTCGCCGGCACCGCCACCCCAGCGCGGCAGTGCCGTGCTGGTCGATCTGATCGGCGACGGCGTTCCCGATCTGGTCGTGTCGGCCACCTTCAGCGACCACGACGTCGGAGTCTACTACCGGCTCGTGGCGGTCGCCGCCGACGGCAATCCCGATGACGCCACGACGGTGATGATCGAGTTCGGTGGCTCCTTACCTCGACGACGGCTCGCGCGACCCCCTGTCGCGGGGAGAGCTGCGCGTCGACGGGGTCGTCGAGATGACGGGCAGCCGTCGCCGTTCGAGTTGTTCATCCGCCGGACGACGGCGAACACCAAGAGGTGTGACGATCCGTGATCTCACCGGAACTGAGCTCACCTCATGGTCGTGCCCGCGGTGACATCGTCTCCGGCCGTGTTGACGATCGGTCGCCAAAGTTGATAGACTTCGACTCAACCTTTCTAATGGCAGCCAGCTGATCTCAACCAGCTGATGGCACCAGCTGAGAGGCGCAGGAAGAGGTACTGCAGTGGCGTTCGATCCGAAGAAGTGGACCCTCAAGACCAACGAGGCCTTCGCCGCGGCCATCGACCAGGCGAAGGCGCTGAGCAACCCCGAGCTGACCCCCGACCACCTGCTGGCGGCGATGATGCGCCAAGACGACACCATCGTGCCCGCCGTGCTGGCCAAGTTGGGCCTCGCCCCGCTGATGGTGCGCAACAAGGCCGACGAAGCCGTCCAGAAGCTGCCGAAGGCGTACGGCGGCGGCGAGCCGCATGTCAACCGCGAGCTCAACAACATCGTCCAGAACGCCGAGCAGTACCAGAAGGATCTGAAGGACGACTTCTTGTCGGTCGAGCACCTGCTGCTGGCCATGAACCAGCGGCTGGGCATCGGCAGCGAAGAGTTGCTGCAGGCGTTGAAGGAAGTGCGCGGCAGCCACCGGGTCACCAGCCAGAACCCGGAAGAGAACTTCGCCGCGCTCGAGAAGTACGGCCAAGACCTCACCCAGCGGGCCCGCGACGGCAAGATCGATCCGGTCATCGGTCGCGACGACGAGATCCGCCGCGTCATCCAGGTGCTCAGCCGGCGCACCAAGAACAACCCGGTGCTGATCGGCGAGCCGGGTGTCGGCAAGACGGCGATCGTCGAGGGGCTCGCCCAGCGCATCGCCGACGGCGACGTGCCCGAGGGTCTGAAGAGCAAGCGCCTGATCGCCCTCGACATCGGCTCGATGCTGGCCGGTGCGAAGTACCGCGGCGAGTTCGAGGAGCGCCTGAAGGCCGTGCTGAAAGAGATCACCGACGCGGCCGGCGAGATCATCACGTTCGTCGACGAGTTGCACACCATCGTCGGTGCCGGTGCTGCCGAAGGAGCGATGGATGCCGGCAACATGATCAAGCCGATGCTCGCCCGCGGCGAGTTGCGCATGATCGGTGCCACCACGCTCGACGAGTACCGCAAGTACGTCGAGAAGGATCCCGCGCTCGAGCGCCGCTTCCAGCAGGTGTACGTCGGCGAGCCGAGCGTCGAAGACACCATCGGCATCCTGCGCGGCCTGAAGGAGCGCTACGAGGTGCACCACGGTGTGCGCATCCAGGACTCCGCGCTCGTCAGCGCGGCCGTGTTGTCGAACCGCTACCTCACCAACCGCTTCCTGCCCGACAAGGCCATCGACCTGATCGACGAAGCCGCCAGCAAGCTGCGCATCGAGATCGACTCGCTGCCGACCGAGATCGACGTCGTGCAACGTCGCATCCTGCAACTCGAGATCGAGCAGGTCGCGCTCGAGAAGGAGACCGACACGGCTTCCAAGGAGCGGCTCGACACGCTGGTCGACGAGCTCGCCACGCTCAACGCCCAGGTGCACGAGATGAAGCAGCACTGGGAGGGCGAGAAGCAGGCGATCGACGCCATCCGCTCGCTGAAGGAAGAGCTCGGCCAGCTCGGTCAGCAGCTGGAGCGCGAGACCGACCTCGCCGTCGCCGCCGAGATCCGCTACGGGCGCATTCCCGAGCTCGAGCGTCGCATCGACGAGGCCACCAACCACCTCGACGAGCTGCAGTTGGGCACCCGCATGCTGAAAGAAGAGGTCGACGCCGAAGACATCGCCGAGGTCGTCAGCAAGTGGACGGGTGTGCCGGTCAGCCGGTTGATGGAGGGCGAGATGTTCAAGCTCGTGCACCTCGAAGAGCTGCTGCATCAGCGTGTCATCGGCCAGGACGAAGCGGTCACCGCTGTTGCAAATGCGATCCGACGGTCGCGTGCCGGGCTCAGCGACCCGAACCGGCCGATCGGCTCGTTCATGTTCCTCGGCCCGACCGGGCGTCGGCAAGACCGAGCTGGCCCGTGCCGTCGCCGAGTACCTGTTCGACGACGACAACGCCATGGTGCGCATCGACATGGGCGAGTACATGGAGAAGTTCTCCGTCAGTCGCCTGATCGGCGCGCCGCCCGGGTACGTCGGCTACGACGAGGGCGGCCAGCTCACCGAAGCCGTGCGCCGCCGCCCGTACAGCGTGGTCCTGCTCGACGAGATCGAGAAGGCGCACCCCGACGTGTTCAACGTGCTGCTGCAGGTGCTCGACGATGGTCGCCTCACCGACGGGCAGGGTCGCACGGTCGACTTCACCAACGTCGTGCTGATCATGACCAGCAACCTGCCGGGTGACCCGACTGTCGTTCTTCCAGCCCGAGTTCATCAACCGCGTCGACGACATCATCCGCTTCCGCTCGCTGACCGAAGAAGACCTGACGCGCATCGTCACCATCCAGCTGGCCACGTCTGCGCAAGCGCATGGCCGAGCGGCGCATCACCCTGACGCGTCACCGACGCGGCCATGGCCCGGCTGGCCCACGAGGGTACGACCCGTCGTTCGGTGCCCGGCCGTTGAAGCGAGTGATCCAGCGCGAGATCGGCGACCCGGCGGCGCTGCTGATCCTCGAGGGCAAGGCCGGCGAGGGCGACACGATCACCGTCGATTCCGTCGACGGCCGGCTCACACTCGCCGTCTGAGAACGCGGGGATCGGTCCCTGATCGGCTAGAGAAGGGGGCGATGATCAACCCCGACGGGCGGCGCCTGATCGCCACCCGAAGCCTGCGCGGGTATGGCGACGGGTTGGTGGCCGCCTCGTTGGCCGGCTATCTCGGAAACGAGCTCGGGTACAGCGCAACCCGAATCGGGATGATCGTCACCGGCATGTTGCTCGGGTCGGCGGTGCTGACTCTGTTCACCGGCACATGGGGATGGCGATTCTCGCGCCGACTGCTGCTGCGGACAGGTGCATTGCTGATGATCGTCACCGGCATGGTGTACGCCACGTCGACGACCTTCTTGGTGCTATTGGTCGTCGGTGTGATCGGCACGATGAACCCTGGGGGCGGCGACGTCAACGTCGTCCAGCCGATCGAGCAATCGCTGCTCCCGCTCACCACGGCCGAGGGGCACCGCTCCAGCGCCTTTGCCCGCTACTCGTTCTTCGGTGGATCGTTGGCCGCACTCGGCGCGCTCTCGGCCGGATTGCCTGCCCGGCTTCATTGGCAGGCCAGCTCGGCCTTCGTCATCTACGCCTGTTCAGGCGTGGCGATGCTGCTGGTCTACGCCGCCATGTCTCCGCAGGTCGAGCCGAAAGCCCAAGCGACGATGCCGGCACCGCTGGGCCCGTCGAAGCGGATCGTCTACAAGTTGGCCGCCCTGTTCACCCTCGACAGCTTCGGTGGCGGCTTTGTGGTGCAGTCGCTGTTGGTGCTCTGGCTCCTGCGCGCTCACGGCTTCTCGGTCGGCCAGGCAGGCGTCGTACTGGCGGTGATGCAGATCTTCTCGGCAGCGTCGGGTTTCGTCGCCGTGCGCATCGAGCGCCACATCGGTCCGTTGCGAACGATGGCCTACACGCACCTTCCTGGTCAGATCCTCTTGATCACTGCGGCCCTGATGTCGAACGCGCCGTTGGCGGTCGCCTGTCTGATCGGCCGCAGCCTGGTGTCGGGCATGGATGTGCCGATTCGCAACGCGTACGTCATGTCGGTGGTCACCCCGGCGGAGCGCGCCGCGGCGGCGAGCGTGACCAACGTGCCGCGCAGCTTGGCGTCGGCACTGCCACCGCTTGCCGCAGGATGGATGCTCGACCATTCGACGTTCGGTTGGCCCTTGATCATCGGCGGATCGTTGAAGATCGTCTACGACCTGCTGCTGTTGCAGATGGCCCGAGCACAACGGCGGTCATGAACCCGCGCGTGTCGCTACACGAGCGCAGCGCGGGGCCGGCCTCCGGTGCCTTGCGGATACCACACCCTCACCTGCTCGTCGCGGACGACCAGAACGATGCCTCCGGCGCGCACCGTGCTGTTCTCATCGCCGCAGCACGGATGGTTGAACGTTGTGGGGTCGTCCCAACTCTGGTCGGGCACGGCGCGACCCGTGCGGTCGTCGAGCAGCACCCAGCCCGGCTCGTTCCCGGCCAACACGTCTCCGGCTTGGGTGAGCACGTACCCGTCGGCCGGACTTCCGGCGATCAGGCGCAGCCCAGGCTGCTCCCATCGCACTGTGCCCGTGGTCTGGTCGATGCCGACCAGCTGGTGAGCATCGCACGAATCGGCGTTGTCGCGATGCGAGCACACCTGCGTCACCGTCACGGCGCCGTCGACGTATGCCCCCGTGCCCTCGGTGCCGGCACCCGTGAGATCCGCGTCGGTCCACAACACCGTGCCGAGCGCATCGACGCCACGAAGGCCGTCGGCCACTCCTTGCGAGCCATCGGCGCAGGCGAAGGTCACATGGGCACCCACCACACCCGAGAGCGTCGCCGGGTCACGGCTCCAGGTGCCGTTGTGCCACTGAGCGACGACCGCACCGCCGCCGTCAAGGACTCCGTCGGTGACGATCACATCGCCCGAGTCCGACAGTGAGACGAGCCGGTTCATGCCACATGTCCGAGGGGTCTGATCCTGAAGATCGACAGGAACGGCAACGGCCGCGGCGACGTCTTCGACGAGGTCGTAGCGCACGACGTACTGCGCATCGGTGAACGGGGAGTCGACGAGTAGGGCGTAGCGATCGGTCACCGCGGTCGCGAACAGCCGGCCGAGAACGTCGGCATCGACGCCGGCCGACAGCATCTCCGCGGCGAAGGTCGGCTGCTCGGCACCGTTGTCGAGCGAGACCTGCATCCACCCGTAGTCGACTTGTGATCCGTTCGACGTTTGAATCGGCACGAGCGCGTTCGCCGGCCGGAGCTCGGGCGCGGCGACGATCGCCGGCTCCGTCGCGTCGCTCTTCAGGCAGCGGCTCCAGCGGACCGTGCCGTCATGGTCGACGGCGGCGATCGGCATGGGCTCGACCGCCGCGCCAGGTCCATCGGCCTGAGCGGCGTTCGACCGTCCTGCGGTCACGAGCACCCCGCCTTCGATGCGGCTGGCCCGCAGCGCCAACGGAACGTTGGTGCCCGGTGCGTGAGCGATGTCGATCGTGAGCGACGGTGCTGCTTCGAGCGGGCCGAAACGATCGAACGATGCTTCCGCGTACATCCCCGGCACCGGCGTCGCCGCGGTCACGTCAGTACATGCGACTTCCGGCCGCGCCCCACTGGTGGGCGTCACGGTCGGCGTCACGGTCGACGTCACGGTCGACGTCACGGTCGACGTCACGGTCGTCGACGGTGGCAATGTCACGCGTGCGACGGTCGTGGTCGGTGGGCTCGTGACCGGTGTGCTCGTGACTGGCTCGGTCTGGCGCGCCGCGGTGCCACACCCAGCGACTGTCATGACGACGGCAGCCAACAGCGCAAACCGACGCTTCACCATTCGACGATACGGCGACGCTTTCGACCTGTACCAGAGGCGGAAGTCCCAGCCGTGCCGTTGTCACCGATGCTCGCGGAGCCAGATCAGCAACGCCGCAGCCCACAGCTGTTCGTAGGCGACGTTGCGTCCGAGCTCGTCACTGAGGTCGAGTCGCAGCTCGCCGAGGGCCCGATCGAGCTCGAGCGGGATCGTCGCCTGCACCAGTCGCGGACCAGCGGTGGCCTCGTCGGCCAGCCGGCGGACGTCGTTGAGCCGTCTGCCGATGTCAGCGCGTTCGGCGAGCAGCAGCTCGAGCGCCTCGATCGCGACCTGATCCCACGTGAGACGTGTGCCGCGGGGTGTCTGCAGCGACAACTTCAGCCGGCGGGCATCGGCGTGCAACGAATACGGGACGAGGTGGCCGCGCAGGCGCCCGCCTGCCGCGCCACGAGTGAGTGGTTCGACGCCCTGTGATCCGGGCGTCGAAGCGGCGCGACGTGACGTTGGATGGGCGTCGTCGGTGGTGACGTTGCCACGTGATGGGGCCCGTTGCAGGCTCTCGGCAAACCGCTTGGCCAGCTCGTCGCGCTTCGACTCGGCCATCACACCAACTCCTCGACGCGGAACCGCCAGCCCCGTCGTTGGATCAGTTCGTAGGCGACGTGTCGATAGGCGGTGGCCGATCGTGCGCTGTGGTGGTAGGCACCGACCGGCAGCCCGACGAGATGGGCTTCGCCGAACTTGGCGTCTTCGGGAATCTTGTTGCGGAACAGCGGCACTTCGTATCGCTCGGCGATGGTGCGGATCTCTTCTTCGGCGACTCGCCGGTACACGCTGTTGCCCCACACGCGCATCTTGACGATGCCGTACATCTGAGGCCGGGCGTTGAGATCGGCGGCGGAGCGGATGGTGTTGAGGATGGTCGGCAGCTCGGTGACCGGACCAGCCTCGGGCACCATCGGCACGATGACGCCCGACGACCCGCCGAGTGCCGCCTGAACGACGCCTGACTGATGCCCCGGCGTGTCGACGAGCACGATGTCCCATTCGGCGCGCGCCGCGTCGAGAACGTCGATGAGCCGGCTGCGCACCCACGGATCGGTGAGCTGCCGACCGGCGTGACCCATCGACACCTCGTCGGCCGGCAGTACGTCGAGATTGGGGTGGACATCGCGGATCACTGCATCGTCGAGCACAGCATGGCCGAGCAGCACGGCTCCGATGTCGCGAGCGTCTCGAGCACTGTCCGAGCGCGGTGGGGCACCGTCGCCGAGGAAGACGGTTTGACCCATCTGCTGGTCGAGGTCGATCACCAGGACCCGTGCGCCGCACGTCGACAGGGCATACGCGAGATTGAAGGTGAGCGAGGTCTTTCCAGTGCCGCCCTTGGTGTGGGCAATGGTGATGACTTCGCCAAGAGGTGCAAACGGGGTCGGCGGAAGGAAACCGCTCATCGAGCGACCGGCGCGGTGGTGAGGGTCATGAGCAGGCCCCATGCGAGTATCTGCACATATGCATATATGCAAACTACCGATGGTCGATTCGTTTGTCAAGGTTGCGGCAAGATCACCGATAAAACCCCAGGTGAGAATGAAGATGCATGTCGTAGTGCGGCACGCGAGACGCCGCATCGGTGAGCACGCCCATGCGGCGCGCCCTGACGCCGACTCACTAGCATTCATCCGGCGGGCGGACCTCTTCACTCATGTCTGACAAAAAGACCGTGCCCCAAGGCGCGCCCCGATTCTCGGGTCTCCGACGCAGCGCCCTCGCCACCGCGCTCATCGCTGCCTCCGTTCTCGTCGGCAACGGATTGTTCGTCGGCACGGCCGCCGCCGCCGCACTGTGCGCCTCGCCGCCGCTGACGGGCACCACAACCGCCACCGGCGTGATCAACACCTACTACCCCGCGCAGACGGGGGTCACAGCGGGGACGGCGAACACGACGGTCACGGTGGGTACCAGCCGAGGCTCGGCCACGCCGATCGCGGTCGGCGATCTGGTCCTGGTCATCCAGATGCAAGGTGCGCAGATCGACTCGACCAACACCGACGCGTACGGCGACGGCGTCGCCGGGGGAACGGCGTCGGGCTTCCTCAACAACGCTTCGTTCATCGCCGGGCAGTACGAGTACGCGACCGTCAGGTCGGTCGCCGGCGCCGTCGTCGGCCTCAACGGAGCGGGTGCCAATGGCGGGCTCGTCAACGGCTACGTCAACGCCGCCGAGACCGCGACCCAAGGTCAACAACGGTTCCAACTCGTGCGTGTGCCGCAGTACTCGTCGGCGACTCTCAGCGCGGCCACCCCGCCGGCCGCGATGGCGTGGGACGGCACCAGCGGCGGCATCGTCGTGCTCGACGTGGCCAGCGATCTCAACCTCAACGGCGCGGTCATCGACGTGACCGGGCAAGGGTTCCGCCCGGGCCTGCAACGCAGTCGAAGTGGTGCCACCGGACTGGCCAACACCGACTACCGCACAGCCACTGCCAAGACCGCCAATGGCGAGAAGGCCGAAGGCATCGCCGGCACAGCGAAGTGGACCACCGGCGCGGCCGACACGGTCGGCGACGGGTATCCCAACGGCGACTTCGCCCGTGGCGCACCCGGCAACGCCGGCGGTGGCGGCACCGACGGAAACCCGGCGACCAACGACCAGAACTCGGGCGGCGGTGGCGGCGGCAACGCCGGAGCCGGTGGCCTCGGTGGCAACACCTGGTCGTCGAACCTTGCCCGCGGTGGCTACGGCGGCGCTGTTGTACCGGGAACAGCCGGCCGCGTGTTCATGGGTGGCGGCGGTGGCGCAGGCAGCGACAACAACGCTGTGCTGTCGTCGTCGGGCGGTGCGGGCGGTGGCGCGGTGCTGGTGCGTGCGGGCAGCCTGTCGGGCACCGGAACGATCACGGCCGACGGCGCACCCGGAAATGTCAGTGGACAAGATGGCAGCGGCGGCGGCGGTGCCGGCGGCTCGATCGTCGTGTTGACGACCTTGACCGGCGCAGCAAGTGGCATCGCCGGCCTGACGGCACGAGCCCGCGGTGGCGCCGGCGGCAACGAGACCCACGCCCAGCAGCATGGTCCCGGGGGCGGTGGTGGCGGTGGACGGGTGATCACGTCGTCGACCACTGCGGCCACGACCGTGACCGGCGGCGCGAACGGCATCCACGTGCCGACCAGCAGTGCCTACGGAGCGACCAGCGGCAGTGCGGGTGGTTCGTCGATCACCGCTGTCATGGCCGACGCCGTCGGGACCAACACCGGTTCGCAGTGCATCGACGTCAGCGTCACCAAGGCGGTCGGCTCCAGCCCGGTGATCCCCGGCCAGACCGTGACCTACACGGTCGTCGCCACCAACATGGGCCCCTACCCGCGCACCGGCACGGCCCCGGTCGTCGTGACCGATGCCTTGCCGGCCGGGCTCAGCTCGGCGACATGGACGTGCACCGCTTCGGCGGGGTCCAACTGCACTGCCAGCGGTAGCGGCTCGCTCAGCACCACGGCCAACCTCGAGGTCGGCGATTCCGCCACGTACACGATCACCGCGACCCTGGCATCGACGTTCACGGGCACGCTCTCGAACACGGCGACCGTTGCCGGGCCGGCGGCGATCCCCGAGCTCAACGCCGCCGACAACACGGCGACCTCGGCTGTGCTCGCCGAGCCGCGTGTCAACCTCGGCGTCACCAAGACCGACGGAGTGGCGTCGGCCGTACCGGGAACCAACGTCACCTACACGATCGTGGCTTCGAACGCGGGCCCGTCGACGGCAACTGCCGCGCCGATCAGCGACCCGCTGCCCACCGGCGCCACGTCGGGCACATGGACATGTGTTGCCGGCAGTGGCGGAACCTGCGGAGCTGCAAGCGGCACGATGCCGATGTCGACGACGGCTACCCTGTCGCCCAGCGGCTCGGTGACCTACACGGTCACGGTCGCGGTCGCCTCGACGGCCACCGGGTCGCTGGCCAACTCGGTCATCATTGCCGCCCCGGCCGGGGTCGTCGAGACCAACTCGGCCAATAACACGGCGACCGACACCGACACCTTGACACCCACCGCCGACGTGTCGATCACCAAGACCGACGGCATCACCACCATCAACGCCGGCACCGCCCTGACATACACGATCGTTGCCTCGAACGCTGGTCCGTCGGCGATCACCGCAGCCACGGTCACTGACACGCTCCCGGCCAGCCTGACGGGCGCAACGTGGACCTGCACCGCCTCAGCAGGATCGAGCTGCCCGGCATCGGGCTCGGGAAGCATCTCCGCCTCCGTCAACATCCTGGCCGGCGGGTCGGTCACGTTCAGCGTCACCGCAACGGTGGTCTCCACGGCGACGGGGACGGTCTCGAACACAGCCACTGTCACCCTTCCCGGCGGTGCCACCGATCCGACGGCGGCCAACAACACGGCGACCGATACGACCACCATCACCCGCAGTGCCAACGTAGGCATCACCAAGACCGACGGCGTCGCGACGGCGATCCCCGGCTCCACCGTGACGTACACGATCGTGGCGTCGAACGCGGGCCCGTCAGCAGCCTTGGCCACGACCATCGCCGATACGTTGCCGGCTGTCCTGTCAGGGGCCACCTGGGTGTGCACCGCCTCCGCCGGGTCGACGTGCCCGGCCTCGGGCTCTGGGAACATCGGCACGACCGTCGATCTGTTGCCCGGCGGCACGGCGACGTTCACGTTGACGGCAACCGTGCTGTCGACGGCCACGGGCTCCCTGAGCAACACGGCCACCGCAGCGGTCGCCGCAGGCATCACCGACCCGACCCCGGCCAACAACACGGCCACCGATACCGACACGCTCGTCCCGACCGCCGATCTGTCGATCACCAAGACCGACGGCGCCGCCGGTGAGGTGCCGGGTACGACCGTGACCTACACGATCGTCGCGTCGAACGCCGGCCCATCGACGGCGACCGGCGCGACGGTGGCCGACACGCTGCCGGCCGTTCTGTCAGGAGCCACTTGGACGTGCTCGGCAAGCGCCGGCTCGAGCTGTCCCGCCTCGGGCAGCGGCAACATCAACGCCACCGTCACGCTCGGGCCCGGTGGCACGGCGACCTTCACCCTCACGGCCACCATCGCCACGACCGCCACCGGCAGCCTGTCGAACACGGCGACCGTCACCGCACCCGCAGCGGTCACGGATCCGACACCCGCCAACAACACGGCCACCGACACCGACACGCTGACCCCCACCGGCGACCTGTCGATCACCAAGACCGACGGGGTCTCGTCGGCCGTCCCCGGCCAGGGGGTGACGTACACGATCGTGGCCTCGAACACCGGCCCGTCGGTGATCACCGGGGCGACCGTGACCGACACGTTCCCGGCGACGCTCACCGGCGTCACCTGGACCTGCGCGGCCACCGCCGGCTCGAGCTGCACCGCTTCCGGCAGCGGAAACCTCAGCTCAGCCGTCAGCCTCGGCGTCGCCGGTACGGCGACCTTCACTGTGACCGCAACCGTGTCGGCGACCACTACCGGCTCGTTGGTGAACACGGCGACCATCGCCACGCCGGTGGGCAGCAGCGACCCGAGCGGCGCCAACAACTCGGCCACCGACACCGATTCGCTGACGCCACGAGCCGACCTGTCGGTCACCAAGACCGACGGCGCGGTCTCCGAAGTTCCCGGCACACCGGTGACCTACACCATCGTCGCCTCGAACGCCGGGCCCTCCGCAGCACCGGCCTCCAACCTGACCGACTCGTTCCCGGGCACGCTCACCGGGGCGACGTGGACATGTTCGTCGGCCGGTGGGGCGACCTGCCCGGCATCGGGCTCGGGCAGCATCAACGCGACGATCGACTTGCCGGTAGGTGGGTCGACCACCTTCACCGTGACAGCTACGGTCACCGCCGGCGCGACTGGCTCGTTGACCAACACCGCGACGGTCTCGGTCGGCGCCGGTGTGACGGATCCCGCGTCGGGCAACAACACCGCAACCGACACCGATACCGCTGACCCCAACCGCGGACTTGGTGATCACCAAGACCGACGGGGCCACCACGGAGGTTCCGGGCACCTCGGCGACCTACACGATCGTGGCTTCGAACGCCGGCCCCTCGACGATCACCGCGGCGACCGTCACCGACACGATGCCTGCTGTGCTGACCGGCGTGACGTGGACGTGTACCGCCTCGGCCGGCTCGTCGTGCCCGGGTTCGGGCTCCGGTTCGATCAACGCCTCGGTCACCCTGCTGCCCAGCGGTACGGCGACGTTCACGGTCACCGGCACGATCTCGGCGACCGCCACCGGCACGCTGTCCAACACCGCCACGGTCACCGCTGCCGGGCGGAACCGATCGATCCGACACCCGCCAACAACTCGGCCACCGACACCGACACGCTGACGCCAACTGCCGATCTGTCGATCACCAAGACCGATGGGACCACGACCGAGGTGCCAGGAACGTCGGCGTCGTACACGATCGTCGCGACCAACGCCGGTCCCTCGGCCGTGACCGCGGCGACCGTGGCCGACACGATGCCGGCTGCCCTCACCGGTGTCACGTGGACCTGCTCGGCCGCCGGCGGGGCAACCTGCCCGGCGAGCGGCAGTGGCAGCATCAATGCGACGGTCGATCTGCCGGTCGGGCGGTTCGGCGACGTTCACCGTGACCGGCACGATCAACGCGTCGGCAACCGGAAACCTCGTCAACACGGCCACGGTCGCCGTGCCGGGTGGGGTCGACTGATCCGACGCCGGCGAACAACTCGGCCACCGACACCGACACCCTCAACCCGACTGCCGATCTGTCGATCACCAAGACCGACGGAGTCGTCACCGAAGTGCCGGGCACCTCGGTGACGTACACGATCGTTGCCACGAATGCCGGCCCGTCGGCCGTGACCGCGGCGACGGTTGCCGACACGCATGCCGGCAGCCCTGACCGGCGTCACCTGGACATGTGCGGGCGCTGCGGGCGGAACCTGCCCGGCGAGCGGCAGCGGCAACATCAACGCCTCGGTGAACCTGCCAGTCGGCGCCTCGGTGACGTTCATCGTCACCGGGTCGATCTCCGCTGCGGCGACGGGCACGCTGGTCAACACGCCACCGTTGCCCCACCTGCCGGCGTCACCGATCCGACGCCCGGCAACAACTCGGCGACCGATACCGACACGCTGAGCACCGACCGCCGATCTGTCGATCACCAAGACCGACGGCGTCGACGACGGCGGTTCCCGGCACGTCGGTGACGTACACGATCGATGCCTCCAATGCCGGCCCATCGGCCGTGACGGCGGCAAGCGTCACCGACACGGTGCCGGTGTCACTCGTCGGTGTCACCTGGACATGCGTGCCTGCCGGCGGCGGATCGTGTGCGGCAGGCAGCGGCAGCGGCAGCATCAGCACGACCGTCGATCTGCCGGTCGGCGCCACGGCGACGTTCACGGTCACCGGAACCATTGCGGCTGGTGCCACCGGCAGCCTCGTCAACACGGCATCCATCACTCCGCCGGTCGGGGTCACCGACCCGACGCCGGCCAACAACTCGGCGACCGACACAGACACGTTGAGCCCAACTGCCAACCTGACGATCACCAAGACCGATGGGGTGGCCTCGGTCATTCCCGGCCAGAGCACGACCTACACGGTCGTCGTCGGCAATGCCGGCCCATCGACCGCTGTCAACGCGCCCGTCGCCGATGCCCTCCCGGCGGGGGCGACGTCGGGCTCGTGGACGTGCGTTGCATCTGCCGGGGCGAGCTGCGGCTCGGCATCGGGCGCGATGCCTCTGGCGACCACCGCCACCGTCGCCACGGGCGCGACGGCGACGTACACAGTCGTGGTTGCCGTCTCCTCGACCGCCACCGGTTCACTGACCAACACCGCGACGGTGCAGGCACCGGCCGGCGTCACCGACCCGTCGTCGGCCAACAACTCGGCCAGCGACATCGACACACTCACGCCGACGGCCGACGTATCGATCACCAAGACCGACGGCCTCAGCACCGTGGTTCCCGGCACCGTGGTGACCTACACCGTCGTCGCCTCCAACCCCGGTCCGTCGACTGTCACCGGCGCCACCGTGACCGACGCCGTGCCACCGAGCCTCTCAGGTGTGACGTGGACGTGTTCGGCAAGCGTCGGGTCGTCGTGCCCGGCGTTGGGCAGCGGCAGCGTCTCGGCCTCGGTCACCCTGGCTCCCGGCGGATCGTCAACGTTCTCGATCTCGGCCACCGTCGTCGCCTCGGCCACCGGCATCATCGCCAACACGGCGACCGTCACACTGCCCGGCGGGGTCACCGACCCGACGCCGGCCAACAACAGCGCCACCGATCTGACCACTGTCACCCCGCAGACCGACCTGACCATCACCAAGACCGACGGAACCACGACTGCGGTTCCCGGCCAGTCGACGACGTACACCGTGGTGGTGACCAACGCCGGCCCGTCGAGCGTCAGCGGCGCGACGGTGACCGACACGATTCCCGTCGGAACCACCTCGATGACATGGACATGCCTCGGAGCCGGTGGCGGCACCTGTGCGGCGGCGGGCAGTGGCCCGATCGGTAGCGCAGTCGACCTGCCGGTCGGCGCCTCGGTCACCTTCACGGTCACGGCGCCCATCGCTGCCGGGGCCACTGGCACGCTGACGAACACGGCGACAGTGGCCGTACCGCCTGGCGTGACCGACACAAATGCCGCCAACAACACGGCGACCGATGTCGACACGTTGACGCCGCGTGCCGACCTCGTGATCACCAAGACCGACGGGGTCGCCTCGGTCGTTCCCGGCCAGTCCACCACCTACACCGTCACGGTCGCCAACAACGGTCCGTCGAGCGCGCCGGCCACGGTCGTCACCGACATCCAGCCCGTCGGCGCTTCGTTCACCTCGTGGACATGCTCGCCGAGCGCTGGTGCAGGGTGCTCGACGGCAAGCGGGACCGGCTCGATCAACATCACCGTCAACTTGCCCGTCGGCTCGACTGCCACCTTCACGATCGTCGCGGCGATCGATGCGGCCGCAACCGGGACCGTCGGCAACACAGCCACTGCAGCGCCCTCGGCGGGCATCGTCGACCCGACCCCGGCGAACAACACGGCGACCGACACCGACACGTTGACACCGACCGCCGACCTGTCGATCACCAAGACCAATGCCCTCACCTCGGTGGTACCCGGCACGCCGATCAGCTACACGATCACCGCCTCGAACAGTGGTCCGTCGGCGGTCGTCGGGGCGACCGTCGCCGACAATGTGCCGGCATCGCTCAGTGGCGCAACCTGGACATGTGTGGCGAGTGGTGGCGGTAGTTGTGCGGCGTCGGGCACCGGGTCGATCAACGACACGGTCAACCTGCCGGTCGGGGCAACCGTCACCTACACCGTCAACGGCACCGTGGCTGCAGCCGCAACCGGCAGCATCGACCAACACCGCAACCGTGACCCCACCAGCAGGTGTCACCGACCCGGTTGCCGGCAACAACTCGGCGACCGACAGCGATCCGTTGACCCCTCAGGTCGACCTGTCGATCACCAAGACCGACGGGCTCACCATCGCCAATCCGCTCGACACCATCACCTACACCATCGTGGTCGGCAACATCGGGCCATCGTCGGTCTCCGATGCACCTGTTACCGACACGATGCCGGTCAGCCTCATCGGCGTGACATGGACATGCACCGCCGGCCTCGGTGGTCACTGCGACAACAGCGGCCCGGTCGCCGGCGACATCAACACCACGGTCGACCTCGGCGTCAACGGCTCGGTGCAGTTCACCGTCACCGCCACCATCGCCGGCCCGACCGTCGGCTCGGTGGTCAACACCGCCACCGTGTCGGCACCCGCCGGTGTGACTGAGACGAACAGTGCCGACAACATGGCCACCGACGCCACTGCCGTCACCTCGACCGCCGCACTGTCGATCAGCAAGACCGATGGTCAGACCACCGATGTCGCCGGCACTTCGTCGACGTACACCATCGTGGTCACCAACTCCGGGCCGTCGGCGGTGGTCGACGCCGCTGTGACCGATGCGCTGCCGCCAGGTTTCACCAACGCGTCGTGGACCTGCGTGGCTTCCGGAGCCGGAAGTTGCGACGATGCCGGACCGACGACAGGTGATGTCAACACCACGGTCGATCTGCCGTCCGGCGAGTCGGCGACCTTCGCGATCACCGGCACGATCGATGCATCGTTCACCGGGCTGCTGTCGAACACGGCCACCGTCACCGCGCCGCCAGGCACGGTCGATGATCCGGCCAACAACACGGCGACCGACGAGACCACTGTCGTCGCCGAGGCCAACCTCGTCGTCACCAAGTCCGACGGCGCCACGACGGCCACACCGGGCGCGGCCACGACCTACACGGTCACCGTCGGCAACACCGGTCCCAGTCGCGGTGACGGGCGACGGTTGTCACCGACGTGCTGCCGGTCGGCGCGACGGCGATGAACTGGACGTGTTCGGCAACGGCAGGCTCGTCGTGCACCGCCTCGGGAAGTGGCGCGATCGCCGACACCGTTGGCCTCCTTCCCGGCGGACAGCTGACGTACGTCGTCAGCGTCGACATCGCCGCCGCGGCCACCGGCTCGCTGACCAACATCGCCACGGCCACTGTGCCGGCGACCGTGACCGAGACGTCGCCGCTCGACAACACGGCCAGCGACATCGACACTCTCGTCGCCTCGACAGACCTGGCGATCACCAAGACCGATGGCGCGCCGACAGCCGTTCCGGGAACTCCCGTCACCTACACGATCGTGGTCACCAACAACGGCCCGTCCGATGCGATCGCGGCCACAGTCACCGATACCTTCCCTGCCGAGCTCACCGGCACCAGCTGGACCTGCACGGGTCCGTGCACCCCGAGCGGCAGCGGCGCGATCGAGCGACGTCGTCGACCTGCCTGTCGGGGCCAGCGTGACCTATGTCGTGTCGGCGACCATCGCCTCTGCCGCGACCGGCGCACTGGCCAACACCGCCACCGTTGCTGCTGCGCCCGGCACGACCGACCCGATCCCTGCCAACAACTCGGCCACCGATACCGACACGCTGACCCCGCGATCTGACCTGGCGATCACCAAGACCGACGCGGCCTCCACAGCGGTTCCCGGCACGCCGGTGACCTACACGGTCGTCGTCGCCAACAACGGTCCGTCCGACGTGGTCGGCGCCTCGGTGATCGACGCCTTCCCGGCCAACCTGTCGAACGCAACGTGGAGCTGCGTCGTGGTCGGCGGAACGCTGCCCTGCCGGCCGGTACCGGCGACATCAACACAACCGTCAACCTCGTCTGCCGGCGGCACGGCGACGTTCACGGTGACTGCCGACATTGCGGCCACGGCGACCGGCACGCTGTCGAACACCGCCACCGTCGTGGCGCCGCCGGCGACCACCGATCTCGAACCCCGGCAACGACTCCGCCACCGATGTCGACACGCTGACACCGCAGGCCGACCTGTCGGTCACCAAGACCGACAACGACCTCGCCGCCCAGCCCGGTGACACCGTCACCTACGCTGATCGTCGTCTCCAACGCCGGACCATCGGCCGTGGTGGACGGCGCCGTTCTCCGACGTCGGCCCCGGCCTCGCTCGGTCGGTGTGTCGTGGACATGCTCGGCGTCGGTCGGGTCGTCGTGCCCGGTCAGCCGGACCGGCAACGCGATCAACACCACGGTCTCGCTGCTGCCCGGTGGGACGGCGACGCTTCGCTGTGACGGCAACCGTGGCGGCCTCGGCGACCGGCGTGATCGCCAACACGGCGACGATCGATGCTCCCGTCGGCGTCGTCGAGACTCACCCCCGGCGACAACTCGGCGACCGACACGACGTCGGTGACGCCGACTGCGGATCTCATCGTCACCAAGACCGACGGGTCTGACCTCGATCGCCGCCGGCGCCAGATCGAGACCTACACGATCGTCGTCACCAACGCCGGGCCGTCGGTCATCATCGATGCACTGGTCACCGACGCGTTGCCCGCAGTCTCTGGTCGGCGTGACCTGGACGTGCACGGCATCCGCCGGTTCGACATGCGCCACCGCCGCCGGCTCGGGCAACATCAGCGAACTCGTCACCCTGGCCTCCGGCGGCACGACGACCTTCACCGTGACGGGCACCAGGTTCGCCGCGTCGACGCCCGCCGGCACGCTCGCGAACACGGCCAACGTGGCGATGCCGGCCGGCTCGATCGATCCGACACCGGCCAACAACGCCGCGACCGACACCACGACGATCGAGGTGCACGCCGATATCGAGGTCACCAAGAGCGACGGCGCCACCTCGGCGACGCCCGGTCAGCCGATCCATTACACGATCGTCGTCGCGAACAACGGCCCGTCCGACGTGTCGGGTGCCATCGTCGTCGACGCACTGCCGGCCGAACTGACCGGCGCGACATGGACGTGTGCTGCCTCGGCCGGCTCGACGTGCCCGGCCACCGGTTCGGGCGACATCAACGCGCTCGTCGACCTGCTCGCCGGTGGCACGGCCACGTTCACCGTCGACGCCACGGTTGCTGCCTCGGCGCTCGGCACCCTGGTCAACACGGCCGCCGTCGCGGTGCCTCCTGGCGTGACCGACACGGTGCCGGGCAACAACGCGGCGACCGACACCGACACCCTCGATCCCGTCGCCGATCTGTCGATCACCAAGACCGACTTCTCGACCGACGGCGACACCCGGGCCGCCCGTGACCTACACAGTGGTCGTGTCGAATGCCGGTCCGTCCGACGTCGTCGGTGCCACCGTCGTCGACGACGTGCCTGTCAGCCTCTGAGCGGCGTCACCTGGACCTGCTCGGTCAGCGGTTCCGGTTCGTGCCCGGCGTCGGGCAGCGGCGACATCAACACTGCACGTGTCGTTGACAGTCGGTGCCACGGCGACGTTCACCATCACCGGCACGCTGATCCCGTCGACCACCGCCGACCTGGCCAACACCGCCACGGTCAGCCCTCCGGCCGGCGTCACGGACCCGACGCCGGCGAACAACACCGCAAGCGATGTCGACACCCTGGCGCGGGTCGCCGATCTGTCGATCACCAAGACCGACTCCGCCGCAACGGCGACACCGGGGACTTCGGTCAGCTACCAGATCGTTGCCGCCAACGACGGGCCATCCGACATCAGCGGTGCCCTCGTCGCCGACACCCCGCCGGCGGATCTCAGCGGCGTGACATGGTCGTGCACTGCCACCGGCGGCGCATCGTGCGCCAACTCGAGCGGCCTGGTGGCCATCGACGAACTCGTCGACCTCCCCGTCGGGAGCTCGGTGACCTTCACACTCACCGGCACGCTGAACGCGTCGTCGGCCGCACCCGTCGCCAACACGGCGACGATCGGCGAGCCGGTCGGCGTAACCGACCCGAACCCGTCCAACAATGCCGCCACCGACACCGACACGCTGGCCCGCGTCGCCGACCTGTCGATCACCAAGTCCGTCGACCTGGCCATCGCCTTGCCCGGCGATCCGCTGACGTACACCGTCGTTGTCGGCAACGCCGGGCCGTCCGACATCACCGACGCGACCGTCAGCGACATCGTGCCGGCCGATCTCACCGCCGCCTCGTGGACATGCACACCGCTGGCCGGTGGGGCATGTGGTATCACCGGCCCGGTCAGCGGAGACGTCGCGACGACCGTCGACCTCGCCGTCGGTGGAAGTGTGTCGTTCACCCTCACCGGCAGCGTCGTGCCGACGGCGACAGGCACGATCGTCAACACGGCCGACGTCACGGCGCCTGCGGGCGCAACTGATCCGAATCCGGCCAACAACTCGGCATCGGCATCGACGGCGATCAATCCGAAGGCCGACCTGTCGATCACCAAGACCGACGGCAACACCACCGACACCGCCGGGACATCGATCCAGTACTCGATCGTCGTCACCAACAACGGACCATCGACCATCCAGGGCGCGCCGGTCAACGACACGATGCCCGCCGCACTGACGGCAGTTACGTGGACGTGCACCCCGTCTGCCTTCTCGGCGTGCGCCACAGCGACAGGCAGCGGTGCCATCGCCACGACCGTCGACCTGCAATCAGGCGCCACGGCGACGTTCGTCGTCGACGCCAACATCGCCGCCGGCTTCACCGGCGTGTTGTCGAACACTGCCACGGTGACCATGCCCGGTGCAGGCGTCGACCCGACCCCGGCCAACAACTCGGCGACCGACACCACGACGATCGTGGCCGAGGCCGACCTCGCCGTCAGCAAGACCGACGGGACCCTTGTCGCCACGCCCGGCGGTTCCACGGTGTACACCGTGACAGTCACCAACGCCGGGCCGTCGGCAGTCACCGGCGCCGCAGTCTCCGACGCCCTGCCCGCTGGAGCGACGGCGATGAACTGGACGTGCGCGGCTTCTGCCGGGTCGACGTGTACCGCATCGGGCGGCGGCTCGATCGTCGACTCGATCTCGCTGCTGCCCGGCGGGCAGGCCACCTACCAGGTCAGCGTCGACATCTCCAGCGCATCCACAGGCACGTTGGTCAACACGGCGACCGTCGTGGCTCCCGGCGGGGTCACCGACAAGGCACCGGGTAACAACTCGGCTACCGACATCGACACGTTGCGCCCGATTTCCGACCTGTCGGTCACCAAGTCCGACGGCATCGCCAGCGCCGTGCCGGGCACGCCGGTCACGTACACCGTCGTCGCCAGCAACGCCGGCCCTTCCGACGCGGTCGGCGCCGTCATCACCGATGTCTTCCCGGCATCGCTGATCGCACCCAGCTGGACGTGTATCGGCACGGGCGGCGGGACCTGCACCGCTACGGGCGCCGGCGACATCGCCGACATCGTGGCCCTGCCCGCGGGCGCCTCGGTCACCTACACCGTGACTGCGACGGTCGACCCGTCGGCCACCGGCACACTGGTCAACACCGCAACCGTCACGGCACCGGTGGGCACCATCGACCCCGATCCCACCGACAACTCGGCCACCGACGTCGACACCTTGACACCGAGTGCCGACCTGTCGATCACCAAGACCGACGCACAGGTCGACCTCGTGCCCGGAACCTCGGTGACCTACACCGTCGTGGCCTCCAACGCCGGCCCGTCGGCAGTGGCCGGCGCAACGGTCACAGACCTCCTCCCCGGCGAACTGCTCGCGGCCACATGGAGCTGCGCGGCAACCGGTGGCAGCTGCCCGTCAACCGGCAGCGGTGACATCCTCGCCAACATCGACCTGGCGGTGGGTGGCTCGGCGACGTTCACGATCTCGGCGACCGTGTCGCCCTCGGCCACATCGACGCTTGCCAACACGGTCACGATCACCGCGCCGGGCGGTGTCACCGATCCGGTGGTCGGCAACAACACCGCAACCGACACAGACACGCTGAGCCCGGTGGCCGATCTGTCGATCACCAAGACCGACGGTCTCAGCAGCGCCCAGCCGGGCGACGCCGTGACATACACCATCGTCGTCGGCAACGCCGGTCCGTCGGCAGTGGTCGGCGCCCCGGTGACCGACGTGCTGCCCGCCGGACTGGCATCGGCATCGTGGACATGTGTGCCGTCCCCGGGTGCTACATGTGCTGCATCGGGCAGCGGCAACATCAACACCGTCGTCGGGCTGGCTGTCGGCGCGACCGCGACCTTCACCGTGACGACGTCGATCACTGCGACCACCGGTGCAATCACCAACGCTGCCCAGATCGACGCGCCGACCGGTGTCACCGACCCCGACCCGGGCGACAACGTCGCCACCGACACCACCTCGATCACCCCGACGGCAGATCTGTCGATCACCAAGACCGACGGTCTCACCACCGTCGCTGCCGGCGAGGTCGTGACGTACACGATGGTCGCCAGCAACGCCGGACCATCGCCGATCAGCGCAGCGACCGTGACCGACGTGGTCCCCGCGGTGCTGGTCGGGGCGACGTGGACATGCTCGACGACGGCCGGCTCGACCTGTGGTGCCACCAGCGGTTTCGGCAGCATCACTGAACTCGTCGACCTCGCCCCCGGCGGCCAGGTGACGTTCGCGATCACCGGCACCGTCAACCCCTCGGCCGCGGCGGGACTGCTGTCGAACACGGCGACGGTGACGATGCCGGCCGGATCGATCGACCCCACGGCCGCCAACAACTCGGCGACCGACGTCACCGTCATCGAACGGCATGCCGACCTGGCGATCACCAAGGACGACTTCACGACCACGGCCGTCGCCGGCGGCACGACGACCTACACCGTCGTCGTCACGAACAACGGCCCGTCGAACCTGTCTGGGGCCTCGGTCAGTGACACGCTGCCGGCCGGAGCGACATCGATGAATTGGGCGTGCTCGGCGACGGCCGGAGCCTCGTGCGCCCCGGCCGGCAGCGGCCCGATCGCCGCGGTCGTCAGCCTTGCGGCCGGTTCGACGGTCACGTTCACGGTGGTCGTCGACATCGACGCGGCGGCCTCCGGCCTGCTGACCAACACAGCGACGGTCACCCCGCCGGTGGGCGTCACCGACCCGAACCCGGCGAACGACTCGGCCACCGACAGCGACACAGTGGTCGCCGTCGCCGATCTTGCCATCACCAAGGACGACGGCTCTCCCACCGCAACGCCAGGGACGACGTCGACCTACACGATCGTCGTCACCAACGCCGGCCCGTCCGACGTGTCCGCAGCCAGCGTGGTCGACTCGGCGCCGGCCGGGACGACCGTCACGTCGTGGTCGTGTGCGGCCGCCGCCGGCGCATCGTGCACTGCGACGACGGGAAGCGGCAACATCGCGACCACCGTCGATCTCGCCAGCGGCTCGTCGGCGACGTTCACGGTCACGATGGCCGTCGATAGGGCCACGACCGCTGATGTCACCAACACAGCGATCGGTGGCTGCCCCGGCGGGGTCACCGATCCGAACCCGACCAACAACACGGCCAGCGACACCGACACGATGCGGCCGGTCGCCGACCTGGCGATCACCAAGACCGACAGTTCGGCCAGCGTCACGCCCGGAGGCGTCGGTGTCGTACTCGATCGTCGCTTCGAACACCGGTCCATCCGACGTGGTCGGTGCGACCGTCACCGACGTCGTGCCCGCAGCGGTCACCGGGGCGTCGTGGTCGTGTGTCGGCAACGGCGGCGGGCAGTGCGCCTCGTCGGGCGGTGCGGCCCCGATCAACCAGCTCGTCGACCTTCCAGTCGGTGGGTCGGTCACGTTCACGCTCACCGGTGCGGTCGACCCGGGTCTGGCCACCGATCTCGTCAACACTGCGACCGTCGTGGTGCCTCCTGGCGTCACCGATCCGAACTCGCTCGACAACGTGGCAACCGATATCGATACGCCCGCCCCGGTCGCCGACCTGGCCGTCACCAAGACCGACGGCCTGACGTCGGCGATTGCCCGGCGACGTGGTGACCTACACCGTCACTGCCTCCAACGCCGGCCCGTCCGATGCCGTTGGCGCGACGCTGACCGACGCGGTCCCCGCATCGCTGACCGGCGTGTCGTGGACCTGCGCGGCGTCGAACGGATCGTGCGCAGCGAGCGGCACCGGCTCGCTCGACGAGTCGATCAACGTGGCCGTTGGCGGCACGGTGACGTTCTCGGTGACCGCAACCGTGGTCGGCTCGGCGACGGGTATGATCACCAACACGGCCACGGTCGCCGCGCCCGTAGGCGCCAATGACCCGAGCCCTGGCGACAACTCGGCCACCGACACCACGACGGTGAACCCGAAGGCCGACCTGTCGATCACCAAGACCGACGGCAACGTCACCGACGTCGCCGGCACCACCGTGACCTACACGATCGATGTCAGCAACGCCGGGCCGTCGAAGATCACCGGCGCGCCGGTGGCCGACGTCATGCCGGCCGCGCTGAACGGTGTCACGTGGAGCTGCACCACGACCGCCGGCTCGTCGTGCGGCGTCACCGCCGGAACCGGCAACATCGCCACGACTGTCGATCTGCTCGCCGGGGGGCGCGGCCACGTTCACGGTCACAGCCACGATCGACGCCGCGCTTCACCGGCACCTTGTCGAACACCGCCACGGTCACGATGCCGGCGTCGGCGTCGACCCGACGCCGGCCAACAACACGTCCACCGACACCACCGACATCGTCGCCGTCGCGGACCTGTCGGTGACGAAGTCTGATGGCGTGTCGTCGGAGGTGCCGGGTACACCTGTGTCGTACACGATCGTGGTGTCGAATGCCGGTCCGTCCGACGTCGTCGAGGCCACGGTCACCGACGTCCTGTCCCGTCGGCGCTGCTCGGCGTCTCGTGGACGTGCCGCGGCCGTCGACGGATCGTGCACGGCGTCGGGCTCGGGCGACATCGCCGACCTCATCGATCTGGCCGCCGGTGGTATCGGTGACGTACGTCGTGACGGCCCGTCGTCGAGCCGCAGCGCACCGGGTCGATGACCAACTCGTGTCAGCGTCACCTTCGCCGCCGGCTCCAACGACCCCGACCCGGCAACAACTCGGCGACGCGATGTCGACACGTTGGTGCCGACGGCCGATCTGTCGGTGACCAAGTCCGACGGCGTGTCGTCGGAGGTGCCGGGTACGGCCGTGGCGTACACGATCGTGGTGTCGAATGCCGGTCCGTCCGACGTCGTCGGGGCCTCCGTCACCGACGTCCTTCCCGTCGGCGCTCCTCGGCGCATCGTGGACGTGCGTGGTCGTCAACGGCTCGTGCCCGGCGTCGGGCTCGGGCAGCATCGCTACGTCCGTCGATCTGGCCGCGGGCGGTACGGCGACGTTCATCGTCAACGGCACCGTCTCCAGCTCGGCGACCGGGTCGATCACCAACACCGCCACCGTCACCGCGCCGCCTGGCTCCAACGACCCCAACCCGGCCAACAACTCGGCGACGCGATGTCGACTCGTTGGTGCCGACGGCTGATCTGTCGGTGACGAAGTCCGATGGCGTGTCGTCGCAGGTGCCGGGTACGGCGGTGTCGTACACGATCGTGGTGTCGAATGCCGGGTCCGTCCGACATCGTCGGGGCCACCGTCACCGACTCCTTCCCGTCGGCGCTGCTCGGCGCATCGTGGACGTGCGTGGTCGTCAACGGCTCGTGCGCGGCGTCGGGCTCGGGCAGCATCGCCACGTCCGTCGATCTGGCCGCGGGCGGTACGGCGACGTTCGTCGTCAACGGCACCGTCTCCAGCTCCGCCACCGGGTCGATCACCAACACCGTCAGCGTCACCCCGCCGCCTGGCTCCAACGACCCCAACCCGGCCAACAACTCGGCGGCCGACACCGACACGCTCGATGCGGTGGCCGACCTGACGATCACCAAGACCGACAACGACACCAACGCCCGCCCGGGCGACGTGCAGACCTACCAGATCGTCGCCACCAACACGGGTCCGTCCAACGTCACCGGCGCCGTCGTGACCGACACGGTTCCCGCTGGTCTCGCCGCAGTCACCTGGAGCTGCACCGCCAACGGCGGCGGCACCTGCGCGGCGGCGGGCGTCGGGAGCATCAACGAGCTCGTCGATCTACCGGTCGGTGCATCGATCACGTTCACCGTCACGGCAACCGTCACGGCCACCGCCGGCACGATCACCAACACGGCCCAGGTCGACGTGCCACCCGGCGCCAGCGACCCGAACACGACGAACAACTCGGCCACCGACACCACCCAGGTCGATCCGGTCGGCGATCTGTCGATCACCAAGACCGACGGCCAGATCTCCGCCGTGCCGGGGGCGGCGACGACATACACGATCGACGTGACCAACGGTGGCCCATCTGCGGCATCCGGTGTGGCGGTCAACGACACCATTCCGGCCACATTGACCGGCGTCACCTGGTCGTGCACGGCCACCGCCGGCTCGGCGTGCGGCAATGCCAGTGGTACCGGCAACATTGCCGAACTGGTGGACGTCGCCGCAGGCGGCACCGTCTCGTTCGTTGTCACGGCAACGATCGCTCCCGACGCGACCGGCTCCCTCAGCAACACCGCGACGATCACCGCCCCCGCCGGATTCGCCGATACGAACTCGGCCAACGACTCGGCCACCGACGTCACCGACCTCGCACCGGTAGTCGACCTCGCTGTCACCAAGACCGACGGACAGGCCGCTGCGGTTCCTGGTGCACCGGTCACCTATTCGATCATCGTCAACAACTCCGGTCCGTCGTCGGCTCCTGGATCGCGGGTGCTCGACAGCGTGCCGGTGGTGCTCACCGGTGCGACGTGGACGTGCACCGCCACCCCTGGTTCATCGTGCGGTGCCACGTCGGGCAGCGGCTCGATCGATGAGATCGTGTCGGTCGGCACCGGCGGATCTGTGGTCTACGTCGTGACCGCGACGGTGTCGCCGACGGCACTCGGGTTGCTCGTCAACACCGTCACGGTCACCCCCGCCGCGGGCACCACAGACACCAACCCGGCCAACGACTCGGCCACCGACACCGACACGCTGACCCCGCAGGTCAACCTGACCGTTGTCAAGACCGATGGCGCAGCATCGGCGGTACCAGGGACGCCGATCACGTACTCCATCGTCGTCAGCCAACGCCGGTCCATCGGCCGTCGCCGCGGCACCGATTGTCGACACTCTGCCCGCAGCGCTCGGCAATGCCGTGTGGACGTGTGCCGGCTCTGCGGGCGGTGTCTGCGCGGCGGCGGCAGGAACCGGCGGGCTCGCCACCGCAGCGACGCTGCCGCCGGGGGCGACCGTCACCTACAGCTTGACGGCAGACATCGCCGCCGGGGCCAGCGGTACCGTCGCCAACACCGCCACCGTCGCCGCGCCGGTCGGCGTGGTCGACACCGACGCCACCGACAACTCGTCGACCGACACCGACACCCTGACGCCGTCGGTCGATCTGTCGATCACCAAGACCGATGGCGTCGCGGCCGTGGTGCCCGGTACCTCCACCACGTACACGATCACTGTGGCCAACAGCGGTCCGTCGACGGTCCTCGGCGCCGCGATCAACGACGTCATGCCGGCCGAGATCGTCGCCGCGAACTGGAGCTGCACCGCCGCTGGTGGTGCGACGTGCGCAACGACGAACGGCTCCGGCGACGTCTCGCTGCTCGCCTCGTTGCCCGCCGGTGGGTCGGTGACGATCGCCGTCGTGGCCGACATCGACCCGGCAGCGACCGGTTTCGTCGTCAACTCCGCCACCGTTGCTGCGCCGGTCGGCGCAATCGACACAAACCCGGCCAACGACGTGGCGACCGACAGCGACGCGCTGCACGCCGATCGCCGACCTGGCGATCACCAAGGACGACGGCCTGGTGTCGGCGCTACCCGGCGACCCGATCAGCTACACCGTCGTCGTGACCAACCACGGGCCGTCGGCGGTCGCCGGAGCCGCGGTGACCGATGTGATGCCTGCCGGCCTGTCCGGGGTGGCATGGACCTGTGCTGCAGACCCGAGCTCGGCGTGCGCGGCAGCGAGCGGAGCCGGTGACATCGTCACCACCGTCGATCTCGCTGCCGGTGAGTCGGCGTTGTTCACCATCGACGCAACGATCGCCTTGAACCAGCTCGGCACGGTCACCAACACTGCCGCGGTCGCTGCGCCACCCGGTGTCGGTGATCCCAACAGCGCCGACAACGTCGCCACCGACACGACGACAGTCAACGGGCTCGGTGACGTCTCGATCACGAAGACCGACGGCGTGTCGTCCATCGTCGCCGGCACGCCGACGACCTACACGATCGTCGTCACCAACCCCGGTCCGTCGCAGATCGACGGCATCCAGGTGACCGACGCGTTGCCGGCTCGAGCTCGTCAGCGCCGGCTGGTCGTGCGCCGCGACTGGCGCAGCCCTCTGCGGTGCGGCAACGGGATCCGGTTCGATCAACGAGATCGTCGACATGCCGGCAGGCAGCACCGTGACCTTCACCGTCACCGCAATTGTCGCCTCCGGCACGTCGGGAACGATCTCGAACACCGCAGCCGTCACGCTTCCGACCGGGGTCGTCGACTCCGATCCGACCAACAACTCGGCGACCGATCTCACCGACATCGAGAAGGTCGCCGACCTGGTCGTGACCAAGACCGACAACGTCGCCGAGCTCACCCCGGGTCGGTCGGTCGTCTACGACATCACCGTGGTCAACAACGGGCCATCGACGGTGACCGCGGCCTCGCTGACCGACGTCGTCCCGGCGGCCATCAGCGGTGCGACGTGGACGTGCACACCGTCTGCCGGCGCCGCATGCGGCGCGGCGTCGGGCAACGGAAGCGTGTCGCTCGACCTCGACCTCGCGGTTGGAGCCAGTGTCGTGATCACCCTGAGCGGCACGGTGTCACCGACCGCCATCGGCACGCTCGTCAACACCGCAGTGATCACACCACCGGCGGGCGTCACCGATCCCGATGGTGCCAACAACACCGCGTCCGACAGCGACCTCCTCAACCCTGTCGCCGATGTCTCGGTTGCGAAGTCGAACGGAGTCAGTTCGCAATCGCCGGGTGCGACGTCGTCGTACACGATCACCGTGGCCAACGCCGGACCGTCTGCGGCGCCGGGTGTCACGATCGCCGACCCACTGCCGTCCGGTGTCACCACGGCTTCATGGACCTGCTCGGCGGCGGCCGGGTCGTCGTGCTCGGCAGCATCCGGAACCGGGGCGATCAACACCACGGTCGATCTCGGCGCCGCCGGTCTCGTGACGTTCACAGTGACCCTGCAGGCCGGCGCATCGGCAGGCACGCTGACCAACACCGTGACGGCGACGGTCGGTGCCGGCACCACCGATCCTGACCCGTCGAACAACGTGGCCAGCGACACCGACACGTTGGTGTTCACCGCTGATCTCGCCGTCACCAAGACAGCGTCGACAGCGGTGGTGCCTGCCGGCCAGTCGTTCAGCTACACCGTCGTCGTGACCGACAACGGTCCCGACCCGGCGACCGGTGTCACCGTGCTCGACACCATGCCCGCCGGGCTCGCCAACACCACATGGACCTGCACTGCCACCCCGGGCTCGTCGTGCCCGGCCACCGGCACGGGTGACATCGCCGCGACGATCGATCTCGCGGCAGGCGGATCGGCGACCTTCACCGTCACGACCACCACGACCGCGACGCACCGAGCACCATCGTCAACACCGCGACGGCGACGGTCGGGCCGACACTCTTGATCCGAACCCGACCAACAACACTGCCAGCGCAACCGTCGCCGTCGACTTCACGTCGGCGCTCTCGGTGCAAAAGACAGCCAGCGTCGCCACGGCTGCCCGGGCGACACGTTCTCGTACGACATCGTGGTCGGCAACGTCGGGCCCGGCCCGGCTCGACGGCGTCGTGATCTCCGATCCTGTTCCCATCGGCCTCGTCGCGGTGTCGTGGACATGCGTCGGCGCGCCGGTGGCGTGTGCGGTCTTGCCTCGGGCACGGGCTCGCCGTTGCTCACCGCCGACCTGCCCTCGGGTGGTTCCGTCACGGTCACGCTGGTGGTCCAGGTCGCGCCCGACGCCTCGGGCCCGATCCTCAACGTGGTCACCGCCACGGCCGGTTCGGCGAGCTCGCCGGTCACCGCTCAGGCCACGGCCAGTGTCGATGTCAGTCCGGTTGTCTCGGTGAGCGGGGCGTTGTCGATCACCAAGACGACGGCGACCACGTCGTACTCGTCATTGGGCGGAGTGGTGGCGTTCACCCTCGTTGCCACGAACACGGGCATGCCGTGCTGACCAATGTGACGATCAGCGATCCGAACGCCACGTTCGTCCTGCGCCCCCGTCACGCTTGCCCCGGGTGAGTCGCTGACCTGCACCGCGACGCACGTCGTGACGCAGAACGATCTCGACCAGGGCACGGTGACCAACACGGCCTCGGTGACCGGCGTGTCGCCGACGGGCTCTGTGGTGACCGCGACCAGTGCCACAGTGGTCGTCCCGGCGATGCCGATCCCGGCGCTGTCGCTGACCAAGTCGTCTGCGGCCGTCGCCTTCACCAACGTCGGCGAACAGATCTTGTACACGATCTCGGCGACCAACACGGGCAATGTCACTCTGGTCAACGTGACGCTCTCCGATTCCAACGCCGTGATTGCCGGGTGCGCGCCGACCAACCTGGCGCCTGGCCAATCCCTGACCTGTATGGCGGTTCACACGGTGACGTCGTCCGACGTCGCCGCCAGGGTGATCCTCAACACGGCACACGCCACGGCGCAGCTGAACGCCAACGGCGCAACCATCATCTCGGTCGATTCCAACACCGTTGTGCTGGGGCGAACGGCGCCGCTCCCGACCGCGGGTGCGAACGTCGTCTCCCAGCTGATGCTGTCGACGGAATTGCTGGGTCTCGGTGGCCTGCTGCTGATCTTCGCTCGCCGGCGGCGGCGACCGGCGCACTGAACGATCGGCCCTGTCCGATCAGCGCAGCCGAATCAGCGCGGCGTTGGCGTGGGCGGCGAACCCTTCGTGATTGCTCATCGCCACGATCGTCGGTGTCATCCGCTCGAGTGCAGCCGCGTCGGCGCGAGCCACCGCGGTGCGCTTGAGGAAGGCATCGGCGGTGATGCCGCTGGAGACGTGGGCGAAGCCGCCGGTCGGCAGGCTGGCCGGACAGCCGATCACGAAGTTGCCGGCCGAGAACAACGTGTGCTGGCCGACGAGGATCTCACCTGCGTTGACCAGCAGCTCGAGCAGCTCGGCCTCGGCGGCGGGGTCGACCGCGACCTGGAGATGCTCGGGCGCCCACCGATTGGCGACCGCGGCAGCCTCGACCAGATCGGTCACCAGCACGCAGCCACCGTTGACGCCCAGTGCGGCGCGTGCCGCGGCAGCACGCGGCGTCGGCAGTGCGTCGATCTGTCGCTGCAGCTCGCGTTCGACGTCGTCGCGCAATGTTGTTGACGGAGTGACCAGCAACACAGCCGAGTCGATGCCGTGCTCGGCTTCGTTCAGCAGATCGGCGGCAACGAACCGCGGGTCGGCTGAATCGTCGGCGATGACCAGGCTCTCGGTAGGCCCGAGGATCATCATCGTCGCCACCCCGTAGCGCTGCATCTCGACCTGGGCGCACGCCACCGGTGGGCTACCCGGCCCGACGATCTTGCGAACCTGTGGGATCGATTCGGTGCCGAAACCGAGCGCAGCGACACCAGCCGGACCGTTGACGCGAAACACGTTGTCGATCCCGAGCTTGCGGCACACGACCAGTACCGCCGGATCGATGTTGGCACCGCCGTCGGGCATCGGCGGCACGACCAGCGCGAGTTCGGGCACGCCGGCGACGGTCGCCGGCACGCCCAGTTGATAGGCGACGCTGGGATAGCTGGCCTTGCCGCTGGGCACGAACAGCCCGGCGGAGCTGATCGGGGTGATCTTCTCGCCGACCGACAGACCCGGTTCGCTCTCGAAGCTCCAATCGGTGGCGCGCGCCATCAACTGCGCGTTGAATGCCGTCAGGTGGACGATGGCGTCGTCGATGGCCCGGTCGACGTCGGGCGTCACCTCGGCCTCGGCGATCTCGTCGCTCGTTGCCCGCAGCTGATGTGGCTCCAGCGAGACGTGATCGAAGTCGTGCAGGGCGCGGCACACGGCCTCGTCGCCGTCGGACCGCACATCGTCGATGATCCGACCGATGGCTGCCTTCAGATCGGAGTCGAAGATGGCCTCGAGACCCCGTGCGCACAAGGCGCGGCGGGCCGCTTCGTCCATCGCCGACCAGGTCATCGAGCGCAGCACCGACATGAGCGACGAGGGTATCGGGTAGGATTCACCCACGTTCCGCCCGAAGCCGCTAGGAGCGTCTCGCCCATGCCCGTCACCGTCGTCGTTGGAGCCCAATGGGGCGATGAGGGCAAAGCCAAGGTCATCGACCTGCTCGCCAGCGAACACACCCATGTGGTGCGCTACCAGGGCGGTCACAATGCCGGCCACACCGTGGTCGTCGGCACCGAGCGCTATGCGCTGCAACTGGTTCCCTCCGGTGTCCTGTATCCACACGTGATCCCGGTGATCGGCAACGGCGTGGTCGTCGACATGCCGACGCTGTTCAACGAGATCGACACGCTCGAGGGCCGCGGCGTGAGCTGCGCCAAGCTGAAGGTCAGCAGCCAGGCCCACCTGATCTTTCCCGTGGCACCAGGCGCTCGACGCGTTGTACGAGGCCGGTCGCGGCGATGCCCGCATCGGCACGACGTTGAAGGGCATCGGCCCGGCGTACGCCGACAAGGCCCGACGCGAAGGTGTGCGCGCCGGTGAGGTGCTCGATCCGGCAGGGTTCGCGACAGCGGTCAAGGAACGGGCCGTCAGTCACAACGCCGAGATCGTCGCGCTCGGCGGCGAACCGCTCGACGTCGACGAGCTCGTCGAGCGCTTCGTCGACGTTCGGCCGACGGCTGGCGCCGTACGTGACCGACACCGTGCAGTTGCTGCACGATGCGCTCGACCGCGACGATCATCTGCTGCTGGAAGGCGCACAGGCGACGTTCCTCGATCTCGATCACGGCACCTATCCATTCGTCACCTCGTCGAACCCGACCGCCGGCGGGGCATGCGTCGGCATCGGGCATCGGGCCGCGCTACCTCACTCGCATCGTCGGCATCACCAAGGCGTACACGACGCGGGTGGGCAGTGGGCCGTTCCCGACCGAGTTGCTCGACGAGATCGGCGACAAGCTGGTCGACATCGGTCACGAGTTCGGCACCGTCACCGGGCGCCGGCGCCGCACCGGCTGGCTCGACTGCGTGATGCTGCGCAAGGCGGTGCGCATCAACTCGCTCACCGAGGTTGCGCTGACCAAGCTCGACGTGCTCGACACCTTCCCCGAGATCAAGGTGTGCACCGAGTACGACAGCGACGGCCGTCCGGTCTACGCGGTGCTGGACGGTTGGATGTGCGACATCTCGGCCGTGCGCACCCGCTCCGATCTCCCGCCGTGGGCGGCCGCGTTCGTGGCCCTGGTCGAGGCCGAGGTCGGAGTGCCGGTACGAATCGTCGGCACCGGCCCGGCCCGTGACGCCGTGCTGGAGTGGCAGTGATCGATCGGTACTCGCTGCCCGAGATGGCAGCGGTGTTCTCCGACACCACCCGCTTCGGTCGCTACCTCGAGATCGAGCTACTGGCCACCGAGGCGCAGGTCGCGCTGGGCATCGTGCCGCCCGACGACGCGGCGACCTGTCGGGCCAACGCCCCCGTCGCCGACGCCGCGTTCGTGCAGGCAGTCAGCGATCGCGAGGCCATCACCGATCACGACGTCGCCGCGTTCGTCGACGTCGTCCAGGCAGCGATCGGCCAGCCGGCGGGGGCGTGGATCCACTACGGCCTGACGTCGAGCGACATCGTCGACACGGCGTGGTGTTGGGCGCTTCGTGACGCGGCCGATCTGTTGATCGAAGCGTCGCACGGCGCTGCTGGCGACGGTGATCGATCTCGCCCGGCGCCCATCGCGACACGGTGATGATCGGGCGCACCCACGGCATCCACGCCGAGCCGACGACGTTCGGCGCCAAGGTTGCGTTGTGGGCCCTGCAGATCGATCGGGATCGTCAGCGACTGCGTGCCGCTCGGCAGGCGATCGCCGTCTGCAAGCTCAGCGGCGCGGTCGGCACGTACTCCAACATCGATCCGTCGGTCGAGGCGTTCGTCGGTGAGCGACTCGGGCTCACACCCGTGCCGGCCACACAGGTGATCGCCCGCGATCGGCACGCCGAGTACCTCTGGGCGTGCGCCTCGGTCGGGACGACGATGGAGATGATCGCCGTCGAGTTGCGCCACCTGCAACGAACCGAGGTCGGTGAGGTGCAGGAGGGCTTCAAGCCGGGCCAGAAGGGCTCCAGTGCGATGCCGCACAAGCGCAACCCGATCAGCGCCGAGACGATCAGTGGCCTGTCGCGAGTGCTTCGCGGCAATCTTCAAGCCGGAATGCAAGACGTCGCGCTGTGGCACGAGCGCGATATCTCGCACAGTTCGGTCGAGCGAATCGTCCTCCCCGACAGTTCGTTGATGGCCTATTACGTGCTGCGCCGGATGCAGCGATTGCTGGCCGGGCTGCAGGTGTTTCCCGATCGAATGCGTTCCAATCTCGATGCCAGTTTTGGTTTGGTGTTCAGCCAACCGGTGCTGCTGGCGTTGGTGCAGGGCGGGCTCGGCCGCGACGAGGCGTACCGCATCGTGCAAGACAATGCGACCCGGGCGTGGACTGAGAAGCGTTCTTTCCGCGATCTGCTCGACGCCGATCCCCGGGTTGTCGTGGCGCCCGAATTGCTCGACGAGGCGTTCGATCTGCAGCGCTCGCTGCGGCACATCGGCGCCGTGTTCGACGCGGTCGACGCCATCGCCTACCCTCGTTGACGCCGCGGTCGACCGGCCCAGTGATGCGCTGGCGTTCATCCCTCCCGAATCGTCCGTGACGATATGCGCCCGGGGGGCGTCGGGGCGGCCCATATCGTCACGGACGATTGGCGAGGGCAGGGCCCCGGGCGGGCTATATCGTCACGGACGATTCGCGAGGCTGGGCGCTCGGGGCGGGCATTTCGTCACGGACGATTCGCGAGGCTGGGCATCGGGGGTGGGCCATATCGTCACCGGACGATTGGTGACGCCCGCCATCGCCTGCCGCTGTGGGGTGGGCCGGGACGACCGAATCCCGGTCTGGGCTGGCTGAGGGTGGCGGTCCGGCGGTCGGCGATCGGCGATCAGTCGGAGCGGGAGATGCCGGCGCGCTTCAGCACGGCGGCGTCGACACCGATCTCGCGCCAGGTCGCGTAGGAAATGCCCTGGCGGGCGCTGTACGACTTGCCGACGGCGACGAATCCGTCCTCCAACGCGCTGATGTCGACCTTGTCGCCCATCGACGCCAGTTCGGCCTGCAGATCGCGGCGCTCCTGGCGAAGGCGGAGCTCGTTCATCGGATCGGCCGTCTCCAACTCGGTGTCGATTGCCGAGAGTCGTGCAGCGATCGATTCGCGGGTGCGGCGTCGGCCACGCTTGGGTTTGTTGTTGCGCAATGCCTCGAGATAGTTGCGAACAGCGTTGCCTTCGTTGCGACCCATCGCCAGCGCTGCTTTGTGCTCGTCGGTCATCGGCCCTTTGGGCCCTCGTTTTGCCATGCGCCACATCATAGTTTCATATTCCCGAATTCAATAGTTACGCTCGCGGCGATGGATCTCAGCCGACTCTTCGATCTCGAGCCGCATGGAGCCGACACGTTCGTCGGAATTGGGCCGCAGTATCCGTGGGGTGGATTGTATGGTGGTCAGATCGTTGCGCAAGCCCTTCGCGCTGCGGCCAGCACGGTTGACTCCGATCTCGAGGTGCATTCGCTGCGTTCATATTTCATCCGTCGCGGTGATCACACCGAGCCGATCCGGTTCGAGGTCGACCGCATTCGCAACGGTCGCAGCTTCTCCACCCGGCGGGTGATCGCCCGCCAGGCGGTCGGGGCGATCCTCAACCTCGAGGCCTCGTTCCAGCGTCCCGAGCCGTTCGATCGATCTCCAGACGATCGCGATGGACATCGGCGTTCCCGAACCCGAGTCATTGGAGTCCGACGCGTGGACGGCGTCGTTCGACCGTCGATTCGTGCCACCGACTGGTCGTCGCCGTCGCTCATCCGGGTGCCGGCCGCACGTTGGCGTGGATGAAGGTCAACGCTCCGCTCGGCGACGATCAACTGCTGCATCGTTGTTGGCTGGCGTACCTGTCCGACGACCTGCCGACCGACGCGGTGCGCGCCGCGACCGAGATCGACGACGACGGACGCGTTCGCCGCCAGCCTCGATCACACGATCTGGTTCCATCGCCCGGTGCGCGCCGACCAATGGCATCTCCACGACTTCACCTGCCACAGCTTCGTCGGCGGTCGCGGGCTGGCGATCGGCCACGTGTTCGCCGCCGATGGTGTGCACGTGGCCACGGTTGCCCAGGAGGTGTTGATGCGCGGCAATCGCAGCGAACAGACTGGCGACCATGCATCTGATTCACTCGCCCAACGGGTCAACTCGATCGCCCGGCTCACCGGCACGTTCACGCTTCGCTCGGGTCAGATCGCCACCGAGTACTTCGACAAGTACCGCTTCGAGGCCGACCCCGTGCTGCTCGCCGACATCGCCGCGGCGATGGTGCCGCTGCTGCCGTCGGACACCGAGGTGCTTGCCGGGTTGGAGCTCGGCGGCGTACCGATCGCCACTGCGCTGTCGTTGCGCACCGGTCTGCCGGCGGCCTTCGTGCGCAAGGAGGCCAAGGCCTACGGCACGGCCCGCCTCGCCGAGGGTGCCGACATCGCCGGAAAGCGGGTGACGGTGATCGAAGACGTGATCACCACCGGTGGTCAGGTCGTGATCTCCACCGGGCAGCTGCGCGCCCTCGGAGCAATCGTCGACCACGTGGTCTGCGTGATCGATCGCAGCCCGGATCACGGCGCGGCGCTGGCCGCCGAGGGCCTGACCATGACCTCGCTGCTGACCCGAGCCGACCTCGACGCCGCCGAGGCCACTCCGCACCTGACCCAGCGCCGCCCAGCGACGATGCGCCCGGCGCGGAGGGGATCGGTCAGGCGACGACTGTCGGCGCCGGCGGGAAGCTCGGCGAGCAGCGGCGTCGCTGACCCAGCAACGGGTCAGGTGCAGTGTGCTGCGGATGCGCACGACGCGCTTGGGCTCGTCGACGGCCTTGCCGCACATGCTGAGCGCGGCCTTGATGCAGTCGTCCTCGGTCGGCAGCACCATCGGCATGCGGCTGCGGCGCACGCCCGACGGGCCGGCGGTGAAGCAGTTGACGTAGGTCTTCTGCCAGTTGATCCCGGCGGCCACCGACGCCGGGATGAAGTCGGCGAACCCGATGCCCAGCACGTTGCCGCCCGATGCCTCGGTGATGCCGAGCAGCACGATCGTGCTGACCCGTGGCGAGTCGGAGTCGGCGAGGCCGTGCACCCAGAAGCGTCCGGTGACGTTGGGATCCATCGTCGTGCCGCTGATGTCCTTGCCGCCCTGCTCGATGATCAGCACGTCGATGACCGGGAACGGCAGCGGCGGCACCAGGTCGCGGGCGTCGTCGGTCAGCGCGATCTCGGCGTCGCCGCCGACCTCGTCGGCGGTCAGCGCCCGAACGTCGACGACCTGGCCGTCGGCCGACTCCAGCGACCCGACGCCGCCGAGCAACCGGCCGGTCGTCTTCAGCGCGGCGATGCCGTTGAGCAGCCGGTTGCGCATCTCGACCGGGCCGCAGGCGTGGATCTGGGCGGCGCCGGGCTGCTTGCCGAAGCCGACCACTGCCATCTTCGTCAGCCCGCTCTCGATCGGACCCTTGAAGCACGTGTGTGGCTTGATGCGGTTGACCGGCATGATCCGGTCGGCGCCGGCAGCGTGGCGGTCGAGGTACAGCGGCATGCCGTCGGGGGTGCGGGCGACCTCGACGGTGTCCATCGTCGCTCGGATCTCGCAGCCGATCGCCTCTTCGGTCATCCCGAGCGTCTCCAGCATCGCCCGCTGGCCCTCGGCCGTTGCTCCGCCGTGGCTGCCCATCGCCGGCACGACGAACGGTTCGGCGCCGAGGGCGCGAAGGCCGCTGATCGCGCCACGCAGCAAGGCGACTCGTTCGACGAGCCCGCGGCTGCCGGCGCCGACGGCAACGGTCATGCCGCTGGTGACCGAGCTCGGCGAGTTGCTCGACGACCTGCTGATGGGCGCGTCCCTCGACGTCGGCGACGGGCGTCGGGCTGCGGAATCGGCAGCATCACCTCGGTGAGCGCGGGCACGGCGAGGTCGCGATGGAAGGGAAGGTCGATTCCCTCGAGCAGCTGTTCCCAGGGGTTCACGTTGGCGACGCTAATCCTTGCCGCGGGTCGGCCGGCGCGAGTCACCGTACAACGTATCTCGCGTGCGGCACAATGGGGCGGTGGAACCCGTCGACGGCGTGTACCGAACCCCGCGTGGTTTGGCGATCGCGGCCGACGCCGTGTCGTGGATCGCCACTCGCTCGGGCGGGCCAGGTGGCCAGCATGCGAACACCTCCGACACCGCGGTCACGGTCACCATCGACGTCGATCGCGCCGGGCTGAGCCCGACTCGGTGCACGACCGGGTGCTGGCCGCTGTCGGCCCGACGATCAGCTGCATCGTCGGCCGGCTCACGATCGCAGTTCCGCAACCGGGCGACGGCCTGGGCGGCGGCGCTGGAACGGCTCGACGAGGCCGCCAAACCGCCACCGCCGGCCCGTCGGGCGACCGTCCGTCGGCCTCGGCCGTTCGCAAACGGCTGGACTCCAAGCGGCGCGTCGCCGAGCGCAAACAGGCCAGACGGTCGCCGTCGGCCGAGGAATAATCGCAGCTGCTTCAGTGCCATATGTTGTCGATCTGAACCGTCAAGAACTCGTCAACCGGTACTTGCCTGCCGTCCACCCCATCACCACGCAGAGTGAGTCGAGTTGCACACTCTGTGTTAATCAGGTACTGTGACCCATATGAGGTCGACGACGAAGCGGATGACTGAGCGGATGACGAGCAGCGGGGGTCGGATTGATGGATATCACCCAGATGCAGCACGGAGCCGTGTTGCGCGGCCAGCAGGTCAACGCCAATGCCAATCGCGAGCGCAGGCGCCAGCGGCGCCTGCTGCGACTCGTCGTGATCGCTCGGCGTGCCGGTGGCCTGGTTCTGGTACCGCGAGCTCACGGCGACCCGGTTCGATCGGCGTCCCGCTCGATCATCCGCAACAGCCCCGAGCTGGCGATCCTCGGGGCTGATGCTGGTGATGATCACCGGGATGATGATGATCCCGCTGATGGCGTCGGGCAAGTCGCCGCACACCATGTTGCGGCCCTCCGACTCGACCATTCGACTGGCCGACGTCGTCGGTGCCGATGCGACACGGCGCGAGGCGATCGACACGTTGAACCTGTTCCTCAACCACGAGACGTTCGCCGACGAGATGGGCGGCTCACCACGCCGTGGTGTGCTGTTCGAAGGCGCTCCGGGTACGGGCAAGACCTACCTGGCCAAGGCGATCGCTGCCGAGGCCGAGGTTCCATTCCTGTTCGTGTCGGCGAGCGAGTTCCAGTCGCACTTCTACGGCATGACCAACCGCAAGATCCGTCAGTTCTTCAAGGCCCTCCGCAAGGCGGCGCGGGCCGAGGGTGGCGCCATCGGGTTCATCGAAGAGTTCGATGCCATCGGCATGGCCCGTTCGGGCATGGGCACGGGCGGCATGCGCGAAGGCGCGGCCGGCATCGTCAACGAACTGCTCGTGCAGATGCAGAGCTTCGATCTCCCGACCGGTTGGGAAAAGCTCAAGAGCAAGATGATCGATCGCCTCAACCTGCTCCTGCCTCCGGCCAGGGCGCTACCGAGCCCAAGCCGAAGCCGGCCAACGTCTTGGTCTTTGCGGCCACCAACCGTGCCGATGGCCTCGACCCGGCGCTGATGCGACCCGGCCGGTTCGACCGCACCATCCACTTCGATCTTCCGCCGCGCAACGATCGCATCGCCATCGCCGCCTACTACCTGGCGAAGAAGTCGCACGAGCCGTCGGTCAATGCCGTCATCATCGCCGATCGCACCGCCGGCTACAGCCCGGTTCGCATCGAGCGGCTGCTCGACGAGGCGTTGGTCATCGCCCTGCGCTACGGGCGTAAGGTCGTTGAGCATCGAAGACCTCGTCGAGGCGCAGATGATCGTCGACGTCGGTCTCGCCCAAGACGTCGGCTACCAACCCGACGAACGCCGTCGCATCGCCGTGCACGAAGCCGGTCACGCCGTGACCGCCGTGCTCGTCGGTCGTGACGTTCGCGTTGCCTCGATCCTGCGCCGCTCCAGCTCGCTCGGTCTCGTCGCTCACGACGACGGCGAGGAACGGCACCTGCGCACGCCGTCGGAGCTGCGCGATCTCATCGTCGTCGCCCTCGCCGGACAGCGCTGCCGAGATCCAGGAGTACGGCGAAGCGTCGACCGGCATCGCCTCGGATCTGGCGGCCGCGACGAACATCGCCGCCCAGCTGATCGGCCTGGTCGGTGCCGGCGACAGCCTGTTGAGCCTCGAGGCCGCCGACATGCACCATGTCCGGCAACATGGCTGCCAAGGTGCTCGCCGACGAGCGGTCGCGGGTGCAGGCCGACGACATCATGTACAAGGCCGCCGACAAGTCGGCGTGCATGCTGCTGGAGCACCGCGGCGCGCTGCTGGCCGTTGCCGATGCGTTGTGCGAGCACGACGAGCTGACCGGTGACCTGGTTCACGAGATCGTCGCCGAGGCGGTCAGCACCGCCGGTTGATCAGCCCAGCGACCTGCTCGGCGACTGGCGCCATCGGCGTTTCTGGGGGGTGGCTTGGACCATCGGCGCAACGTCGCCGATGCGCTCGATCACCCAAACCCCACCGTCGTCGCTGAAGGCGTGTGGCGCCACCAGTGGCTGCACCTGGTGCACCCGTCCGGCAAGACCGGCGGCGGCGACCGCCGCGCCGAGCGCACCGGCCAGGCGTGGACCCCATGCCGGATGCGTGTCGGGAAACTCCGGGTACGTGTCGCCGACAAGGCTGAGCCCGAGCGACACGGCGATGCCCGCCGGTTGGTTGACCGTCGCCGAGAGCTCGGCCGTGGTGAGCAGCCGCTCGCGGAGATCCTCGATCGAGGCCGACCAACTGGCCGCGAGCAGTTCGGTGCGACGCGAATCGGTGCTGCGCTCGACAACCGGGGCCGCGGCGAGCACGATGCGATCGTGCACGACCGCCATCCACGGCTGAGCGTCGCCGCGGCTGCCGATCAGTCGCATCGTGTAGGCCGGAACCAGGCGGGCGACCGCCATCGGCGTCGGTTCGATCGATTCGAGATCGAATCCGGCCTGGCGAACGAAGCGCTCGACCCGCCGGTGGCGGATCATGTCGGTCTGCAGGTGGGCGAGCAGCCGGCGGGCGCTCGACGACATCTCGATCGTTGCCGAGACGTCGACGAGCTTCGAGCGGTGGAGGTTCAGCTCGGTCGTGCTCCACCCGGTGATGTCGAGCGACTGGATGTAACAGTCGTGGCTCCAGATGCAGACTCGCGTCGGCTGCCCGGCCTCGTCGAGCAGGCTGCGCAGACGGGTGAGCCCGTCGAGCAGCAGCAGGTCGTTGTTCGTGTCGCAGGCCACGCCGGCCACCTTGGCGACGCGACCGGGGGCGTCTTGCTGCAGCCGCACCCCGCGCAGCGCGTCGGGGAGCACCTCGATCCCGATCCCGTCGCCGCGACGCATCATGACGAGTGGTCCTCGGCGTCGCCCAGGCCGGCGAGCAGGATCGGTGTCGTCGTGTCGTCGTCGATCAGCAACCCGCGACCGAGTCCGGGATGAGACGACGTGACGCGCAGATGCAAGCCGAACATGGCACCGTCGCCGGCCAGCGGACGCAGGATGACGGCAGCACGCGAGCGGCGCAGTGGTGCCGTCCAATGCGTCGGTGACTCGAGACTCGGGTGCGTCCGGCGACGACGACGACGAGGTGTGGATCACTGAGCTCGGCGAGTCGCTCGAACACGCTCGCCTTCGAGTCGGTCGGCATCGTCGATGAGCACGAGTCGGGATCGATCGGTGCGATCGAAGAACTCTTCTGCCCATCGTTCGATCCCGGCCAGCGTCGTCGCGCTGGTGAGACGCGGGAGCAGCAACAGTGGGCTCCATGTCGAGGCGATCGCGTGGATGTCGACGTCGGCGCCGGCACCGAGCGCGCACCGGGCGAGGTTGGTCAGCAACGTCGACTTGCCGGTACCGGCATCGCCGAGGATCAGGGCACCAGCGGGTGCCTGCAATTGCAGCACCCCCGGCTGCAGGGTTCGGGTGTCGAGCCCGACGGGCAGTCGCCAACGGTCGTGCTGATATGTGGTTGCCCTGCTGAGCTCGTCGAACGACACGCCGCCAGGCGTGCGAGCAACACTGACGGGTCCGTGCCCGCTGTCGTGGTCGGTGCGGCGTTCGGCGACCGCCGCCGCGAGGTCGGCGATCGAGGCGATCTGGATCTCGACCAGGTCGGGCAAGGTGATCGCCCGTCCCGGAACCGACGCTGGAATCCGACCGGAATCGATGTCGAGCGCCCGATAGGCGCCGCGGTCGTCGAGGTGCAAGATGATGCGTTGCTGGAACTGACCGAGCATCCGTGCCGGTGCGCCGTGCTCGCCGGCCGAGCTCATCAGCGTCGTGATGCCGTGGAGTGGACCGTTGCTGACGATGCGATCGAGCATGTCGCGGCCTTGTTCGAACTCTCCACCGAGCTCGAGGGTGCGCAACAGCGAGCCGACATCGTTGACGACCAGCACGATGTGGGGCTCGGTCGCCGCCTGGTCGCGAGCACCGCGGCGATCGAGCTCGGAGTTGAGTCGGACGAGCACCCGCAGGATGCGATCGGGGTCGTCGGTCGAGGCAACGGCTCCGCACGCCGGCAGCGACTCGAGCGCGGCCAACCTGCTGGGTTGTCCGGATGCACAATCGATCACGTAGCCGTGCAGCCGATCGGCCGGGATGCGATCGGTGGCGGCCACGAACATGGTGGCCAGGGCGCTCGAACGCTCGGCCGGCGTACCCCCGATGATCAGGACGTTGCCGTCGTGCGCTGGGTTCCACCGGCGGATGTTCTGCGTGTGATCGTCGGGAAGATCACTGAGCGCGAACGCAGCTCCGTCGGTGGCCGGCTCGTCGGCGATCTGCTCGTACGGCAGATCGGTCGGCAGCTCCGGGCACAGGATCCGGCGCCGGTGCCCATCGGTGCTTCTCGCCGTGGACGCGGCAGCCACATCGACGAGCTGGCGAAGCCCACCTTGCGGGTGCTGCTCGGACCCGCCGCGTTGGCCAGCCGGGTCGTGATCTTGCGTTCGGCGGCGTTGAGGTCGCGGGCGAGGATGAAGGGGGTGATCTCCATCAGATCAGCCGACGCCGCCGCGGCCGACGCGAACTGCACCGGCAGCGCATCGGCGTCGCCGATCTTCAGTGCTCCGCGTCCGGGCGTGTGCAACGAGATCTGTACCGGTTCGCGGCTGCCCACGACGGCGATCGCTTCGGCCGGGTCGTTCATCCGCAGTGCGATCCGGATGTTGGCGAACGACTTCAGGGCTCGTTCGACGGATCGCGACAACTGCTCGGCGGCGACGATCAGGTGGAGTCCGAGATGACGCGAACGATCGGCGAGATCGATCAGCTGCGGAAGGAACGCGGCGTGGCGCGGCATCACGTCGTCGGCGTCGTCGACGACGACGACCAATCGGGGAATCGATGGAAGGACAGCCAGCCCCTGTTCGGCGGTGTGCTGTTCGGCGACCTGATAGTCGGCGAGACTCGCCGCGTTCACGTCGGACAGCAGTCGCGAGCGGCGATTCACCTCGGACTGCAAGGCACGGAGCAGACGAACCCCACCGTGCTCGTCGAATCTTGCACGGTACCGACGACGTGATCGACGCCGGCGAAGCCCGCAAACGACGAACCGTCGGTGGGTTCGACGCAGATGATGTTGACCGCCGCCGGGTCGTTGTCGCCGATGAGCGAGGCGATCGACCGTGCGCAACAGATCGGTCTTGCCCGATCGCGAGGCCCCGACGATCAGCACATGCGGTCCGTCCTCGGCGAGATCGAGTTCGACGGGACCCGATTCGCCCACGCCCACGACGACTCGCAGCCGGCGACTCGTGTGGCTGGCTGCCCATCGCTCGACGATACGATCGGCGTCGAGCCCGTCGGGATCGATCAGCGAGGCCAGCGACACGACCGCCGGCAGGACTGCTTTCGGGAACAGCTGCGCAGTGTGGTCCTCGAGCGGGCTGAGCTTGCGGGCGGCGGCGACGGCGACATCGTGCTCGAGGACGAACGGGACGACATCGGTGACGGTCGGTCCGCTGATCGGGTAGTCGACCTCTGCAGCGCCGTTGGCTTCGATGCGCACCACGGTGGTGCACACCGCCGGCACATCGTCGGCCCGATCGGTGATCGCCACGAATCGAACCGGGAGCTGGGCCTCGGCGAACAGCCCGCGCAGCATCGCCGACCGGCCGCGCCACAGCGCCGGGTCGTCGATGACGGCCAGGGTCAACCGGCTCGGTGTGATCGGTCGGCCGAGGGACTGGATCGAGGCCACGACGGTGGTGAGCGTTCGCTGGGCGTTGACCCAATCGGTGATCGCCTCGTCGTCGCTCAGCAGCTGCACGCCGTGCGAGCCGCGGGCGTGCGGCAGCCACTTGATCCACTCCCAGCGCGCCGCGCCGGCGGGTGTCGCCAGCACGACCACATCGAGATCGGCGGGACTGTGGGCGACGCAGGCCTGCATCACCAGCGCGCGCGCCGCGGCGCGGGCCTGCGGCGGCGTGCTGGCGAAGCCGACGCCGCGTTGGTTGACGAGATCCACGAGACCGGAGCCGACGGCAGCAGCTGCCAGGTCGCGGCGATCGCTCGGCGCTGCTCCGTCGGCCGTCCAGGGCTGATCGGCGAGGCCGACGCTGAACACGAAGGCATCGTCGTCGGCGGGCCGGCGTTCCCACAGGCGCTTGGACAGCTGCGTCGCCCGGCGGATGACCTCGGCGAGATCGAGGTGGGTGCGTCGGATGGTGTCGAGCTCGGTGTCGAAGGCCCGTCGCGCCGGGTCGACGGCGTCGACCGGTGCCGTCGGCGCATCGACGCGGTCGCGACCGCGGCGCAATCGTCGGCTGCCGTTGCGCGTCCGCGCCGTTCGGTTCGGGATCTCGGTCGCCTCCTCCGCGTTGTCCGCTGACGAAGTTGAGCTGCCCCAGCGGTGTCGGCGGCAAGGACTCGGCTCGATCGTGGATCGTCGGATCGAGCCGGAAGACTCGATGACCGATGCGCAGCCGCTGCTGCTCCCACCGAGTCGGGTTGGTCGCCAGGTGGCCGTCGAGATCGCCCTGGTTGGCAGTCACGCTCACCTTGCCGGAGTGCTCGACCACGACCTCGCACCGAGGCACCAGCACCTGGTTGAAGCGTCAGCGGGGCGACGTTGGCTCGGCGGGCGGTACCGAGCGAGTAGCGCCCGGGTTCGAGCGGCCGACGGTTACCGCCACCCTCGCCTGCCGCCTGCACCAACGTGACCTCGACTGTCGAGGGCCGCTCGGTCGGAGCGGTGATGTCGATGACGGTGCCGGTGACCAGGCCGGCGGCGCTCATCAACGTGCCGGCTCGGCGTCGGTCGCCCGTCGATGTAGACGAGGTCGGGCGGTGCCGAGCTGAGCACCCGGCTGAGCAGATCGCCGATCGTGACCGACTCGTGGACGGCAATGACCGAGATCTCGGCCTCGCCCTGGGGTGTCGAAACGATCAGGTCCATGAGCTCGGGCGCGGACGTAGCGAGGTCCGGGGCTCGGGGACGGTCGCGGGCCTCATGATGCTGTTATCGGTACGACAGGTGCAGGGGATAACCTCAAAATTCAAGACAACGTCAAGTTCTGGTCGTCATCGTCTGGCAGTACCCGCACCCAGGATAGATGAGCGATAGCATCACCGGCGATGGCGGACCAGGTAGCCAGCGTATTTCACGCCTTGATCGACAACGTCGAAAGCATCGTCCGCGGCAAGGCCGAGTCGATTCGACTGGCGTTGTGCTGCCTGCTCACCGAGGGTCATCTGCTGATCGACGATGTACCCGGCACCGGCAAGACCTCGATGGCCAAGGCCATCGCCGGGTCGATCGCCGGCTCGTGGAAGCGTGTGCAGTTCACCCCGGACCTGCTGCCGAGCGATGTCACCGGGGTCATGGTCTTCGACCAACGCACCTCGTCGTTCTCGTTCCGGCAGGGCCCGGTCTTCACCAACGTGCTGATCGGCGACGAGATCAACCGGGCCAGCCCGAAGACCCAGTCGGCGCTGCTCGAGGTGATGGAAGAGCGTCAGGTCACCGCCGACGGCGTACCGCACCTCGTTCCACGCCCGTTCTTCGTCATCGCCACACAGAACCCACGCGACTTCCACGGCACCTTCCCGCTGCCCGACGTGCAGCTCGACCGATTCGCGATGAAGCTGTCGCTTGGATACGCCGACCAGGCCACCGAGGTGGTCGTGCTCGAGTCGTATCGGCGCGAGAACCGCGATCGCGGTGTTCCGGCGGTGACCAACGCCACCCAACTCGAGCAGCTCATCGCAGCGATCGAACAGATCGAGGTCGTGCACAGCATCAACGACTACATCGTCCGCCTGGCCAACGCCACCCGGGCCCATCCCGATCTGCGTCTCGGCGTCTCGACTCGTGGAACCCTGTCGTTGATGCGCGTCGCCAAGGCGTACGCCGCATCCGAGCAGCGTGGCTACGTGACACCCGACGACATCAAGACGCTCGTCGAGCCGGTGTTCGGTCACCGCATCTCGTTGAGCTCCGAGGCCGAGCTTCGCGGCGTGCGCAGCGAGCAGGTGTTGGCCGAGATCGTCGACGACATCGCAGTACCCCGTCACCGCGAGGGATGACGCATGCTGACTCGCACCGGTCTCGGGGTGTTGATCGGCACGGTGGTCTGTGCGTTCTTCGGGCTGGTGTGGAGCTACGAAGAGCTGCTCGCCCTCGCTGCGGCCGGCGCCATCGCCGTCGCCCTGGCGCTCTACACGTCGAGGCGCCCGACGCGCCACACCGCTCGGCGACGGCTGATCACCGCCCGGGTCGCTCGTGGCGAGACGGTGCACGTTCGCTATCAGATCTTCAACCAGACCCAGCGACGGCTCGGGTCGACACGTCTCACCGATCAGTTCCAGGGACGTCAGCAGTCGTTCGACGTGCCGACGCTGCCGCGCATGACCCGTCACGAGGCCGATGCCGAGTTCCCCACCCGTCGGCGGGGCATCTTCCCGATCGGGCCGTTGTCGTTCGAACGCACCGATCAACTCGGCCTGGCAACGGCGAGCCGTCCGCTCGGGCAGATCGGTACCGTCGTCGTCCACCCCCGCGTGTATCCGCTGATCACGGCGTCGGGAGCGGTGCGTGTGATCACCAACGACGCTGTCCTGCGCCGACCGTCGGGCGATCCACAGTCGGGGTTCCAGTCGCTGCGCGAGTATCAGTACGGCGATGACACCCGCCTGATCCATTGGCCGACCTCGGCCCGGGCCGCGACGCTGATGGTCCGCGAGTTCGTCGATCTTCGTCGTCACGAGTTCACCGTCGTCATCGACACGTCGACCGAAGTGGCGACCGAGGACGACTTCGAGGAGATCGTCGATGCCGGTGCCAGCGTGGCGGCCTTCGCTCTGCGCTCGGGGCTCGACGTGGTCGTGCGCACGACATCTCGACTCCGAGCCGGGCGACCGTACCCGCTCGTCGACCAGTCCGAGATGCTCGACCTGCTGACGCCGCTGGAAGCAGGGCAGCGGCACCGATGTGCTGTCGGTCGCCAGCCTGTTCACCGGCGGCCTCGGCGGTGTTGCCGTGCTGGTGATCACCGGTCCGAAGGGGCCGTCGACGATCTTCTCCCACGGCGATCAGATCAGCGTTGCCCGAGTCGGGGTCGGTGCCGAGACCGCCGGTCTCGTCTGCCCGGCCATCGCCGCCAACGATGCGGCGCAGTTCGCCGAACGGTGGGCGCAGTGGAACTGACGCCGGGGCCGGTCTCACCAACGGGCGTCGCCTCGTTCGCGCCCTCGCCGTGCTGGTGTTCGCGATCGGCCTGTGCCCTCAGCGCGGCGCGGGTCGTGGGCACGCGCCTCGAACCGATCCTGCTCGTGCCTGCCGTTCTGGCCGTGCTGGTCGGATGGCTGCTGTCACGCATCTCGATCGTTGCACGGGTTGCCGGTCAGGCGGTGGCCTTCGTCGGCTCCGGCCTGTTCGTCGCCTACGCCGCCGGACGGAACGTCTGCCGACCTTCTCGCGGTCTGCTCGACGGTCCTCGGCAGATCGTCACCACGGCGTGGCCCAGCCCGCGGTTCCCGACGATCTTCGTCGCGCTCGCCGCGCTGATCTTCGTCGCCACGGCGGTGTCGATCGACCTGGCCATGCGCGTCCGCTGGCGAGCCCTGGCGATCGCACCGATGGTGGTCGCGATGGTCGCGATCATCGCCGTCGGTGCGCCCGACGGACCGCAGTGGCAGGCAGTGCTGTTCGCTGTCGTGGCGTCGTTCGTGCTGTTGTGGATCGGTCTCGACGATCGTGTCGCCAGCATTCGGTCCGGCCTGATCGTCGCCGTGACCGTCGGTCTTGCCGCGTTGCTCACAACGGTCGGCGTGTCGGTCGCCGTGGCCGATCGGGCCAATCCACGTCACGGCGCGGCCGCCGACAGCGAATTGTCGTTGCTCGATCCGCTGGCCGAGGTCTCCGGCCAACGCGATGCCACACCGGTAGTCGATCTCTACGACGTCGAGTCGCCCTCGCTCGGTCAGTTGCATCGCTGGCGTATGGCCGCTCTCGACGTGTACAACGGCGAGTCCTGGTCGACCACCGGTCGACTGGCGCCGACGGGAAGCCGACTGGCGTCGGCGACCGGCGCGAAGCAGGCAACCGTCGATGTCACGGCGCTCCGCGACGACACCGAGCTGTGGGTCGCGCCTGGGCGAATCCTGCGCAGCAGTAGCCCGGTCGAGACCGATTCCCAGCGCCGTGTGGTCAGGATCATCGGCACTGATCGACCGGCCGTCACCACGTTCATCGTCGAGCCGATGACCGAGTTCGATCCGGCAACCGCTGGGGCGATGGCCACGATTCAGCCGACCGAGATCGAGAACTCGTACACGACGCTGGCGAATTCGATGGCCCGACCGGCACCATCGCCGAAAAGGTGGCCAAGCTGGCAGCCACCTTGCACGACGGCTACACGTTCAACTCGGAAACACCGGGTGGCGTGTCGCAGAATCTGGTCGACAGCTTCCTGCAGAACACCAAGGTCGGCAACCTCGAACAGTTCGTCACCGGCTTCGTCCTGCTGGCCCGCAGCCTTGGAGTCGACGCTCGAATTGCCACCGGCTATCAGGTCGACCTCTCCGGTGGTTCCGGCGTGATCTCGACGAAGAACGCCAGTGCCTGGCCCGAGGTGCGTACCGCCAACGGTTGGGCTGCCGTCGACGTGCTCCCGGAGGACTCCAACTCCGCTCAGTCCGAGCAGCCCACCGTGAGCCGTTCGGAGACTCCCTCGGCGCAGCTGCCGGTCGATCCTCCACAGGTTGATCAGGCCGACCCCAACGACCCTGTCGAGCCGCCTCTGCCTCCGGCCGAGCCCAGCAGGTGGTCGGCGGTGCGGGTCTGGGCGCTCCGTGGGAGTTTGTTCACCGGGTTGCTGCTGTGGCCCCTGATCGTCTTTGCAGTCATCGTCACCTGGAAGAAGTTGCGCCGGCGCAAGGGCCTGAAGGCACCAGATCCGGCGCGCCGGGTCAGCACGGCGTGGACCCTGGCCACCGACGCGTTGGTCGACGCCGGCGCCACGCTGCAGTCCAGCGACACCAACGCCGAACTCGTCGCCGAGGGTGTCAGGACTCAGCCGGCTGCCGGCCCGCCGCTCGGCCGACTGCAACGCCACGCAGATGCGGTCACGTTCGCGACGGCGGCGTGCGACCCGCAACGGGCTGCCGACGCGGTCGATCAGCTGAAGTTGGTCGAGTCGAGCATCCGCAACTCGTCGTCGAGATGGTGGCGCTGGAAGTGGTGGCTCAGCACACGTTCGTTGCGCCGTCGAACGCAGTCACCGTTGCGCTGACCGGGCGGTCAGTCGCTGACTGTCAAGGTGACGGTCGAAGTCGTCCTGGCGCCGAACGTGTCGGTCGATGAGCACGTGAACGAATCCGTGCCGTTGAAGTGCTCCGGTAGCACGGTGACGTGCAGCGTGACGCGGTTGGCTTCGGCCGGATCGCTGGGATTCGGATTGGGATCGACCACGACGTCGAAGACAGCTGTGGAGGCGCAAGTGACACTCACCGCGTCACCATCGGGATCGACGGGCGAGAGATCGACATTGGTCGTCGGCTGATTGGTGCTGTCAACGATGTCGGGTGCCGACGGTGGGCTGTTGGAGGTGATCGTGATCGTCGATGACGCTGTCAAGCCGCCACCGTCGACGATGGTGTAGCTGAACGTCGACACGCCGTGAGGAAGGGCAACGGTGACCGAGTTGCCGGCGACGCCCAGTACGACGCCACCGCCGTCGAGGGGCGTGACGAGCTGGACGGCGAGCGGTCCCGGCTCGGAGTCGAAGTCGTTCACCGTCGGGTCGAAGGTCAACTGCGAGAACTGTGTGAAGTACTCGTCGGAGATGGCAGTCGGCGGGAGGTTGCTGATCGAGAGGTGGATCGTCGCCGTCGCGGTCAGGCCCCCCGGGTCTTCGACGAGGGCGGTGAACGTGTAGGTGCCACTGCCCACGTCGTTCGACGGCGAGGCCTTGATCGTCGGGGCATCGAACGAGCCGCTGCCGGCTGGGACGAGCGAGACCCACGCGGGGTTGCCGCTGATCGCCGTGATCGCCAGCGGTTCGTCGTCGGAGGCGAGATCGTTGGAAGCGAGCGTCAAGGTGTCGCCTCGCGCCAGGTTGCGGGTGACGTCTCCGCCCACCGGGGCTCGGTTGACATCGATCGTCAAGACTCCATTGTCGATCTCGTGACAGCTGTTCGTCACGGTGTACGTCACCTGTACAGCGCCGTTCATGCTCGCCGGCGGCGTGAACGTGCCGACCGGGCCGGTCAAACCGGCGCCGCTGACGCTTCCAGGGACGATGCTGCCAGAGACGACGTACTGGTTCAGATCGATGGCGATCGGGGTCTGGTACGGGGTGAAGACCCGTGCCGGAAGCACCTGGGGAGCACTGTCGGAGCAGCCCAGGACCGTCAGCGTGACCGTGGCTCTGCTGGTCTGACCGCTGCCGTCGTCGAGCTCGTAACGGATGAACGCCTGGCCGCCGGAGGCCCCGGCACCGGCGGCGGTCAACGTGAGGACGCCGTTGCTGAGTTCGACCGTTCCGATGCTGCTCGGTGGCCGGTTGACCAGCGTGGCGAACGCGATGTCGCCTGGGTCGGTGATCCCCAGGTCGTTGGCCAACAGGTTGATGCTGCCGACACCACTACTGGCCACCGTGAGCTCGTCGGCAATTGCAACCGGCGGTGGGTTGACGGGGGGCGCTTCGTCGATGGTCACCCTGAGCTTGCCCTTCGATGTCTGCCCCTCGGCGTTCTGCACCGTGTAGCTGACCATCAGAACGCCTGCAGCCTTCGGTGTGATGAAGACGCTGTTACCGCTGGTATCGACGGTTGCGGCAGGCGTCGGTGCGTCGGCCGTCGCACCCAATAGCGTGAGGGTGGTGCCGAGGTTCGAGTCGTGCAACGCGAACACCACGTCGAACCGGGTGAGTTGGTCGACCGTTGCCGCTACCGAGAACTCGGGTGTGTTCGGCGGTGTGGACTCAGTCGGTTTGTCGATGATGCGGATCGAGATCGTGCCATGAGCGTTTCCGTCGTTTCCATCGCTGATCGTCACGTCGAAGTTGTCGACGACCGGCGTGCTGTCGGCCGAGCCGGTCGTTGGAGCTGTGTATCTGAAGCTGCCGGACTTCTGCGAGAAGTCGGTGGCGCCGTGGCCGGGTTTGCCAACCGAGACGAACACCAGGCTGTCGCCGTCGTCGTCGGTGGCAAGACCGTTGGCAGTGAACGTCAGTGAACCCTCGACCTCGACCTCGGTCTGTAACAGTGCAGTGTTGATGATCGGGTCATGGTTGCCGGGCGGCGCCGACTTGACCGTGACGATGATCGATGCCTCGGCGCCAAGGCCACCGATGTTGCGGATCGTGTACTTGCATCGGAACGTGCCGACCTGCCCGAGCGGCGGGGTGAAGGTAACCCGCTGGTTGTCGGTCGTCGTCGCATCGCCGCCGTTCGGGCAGACCGGCCGCGCCGTGAGGCTGGGCGTGCCGCCCGACGGGTCGCTGTCGTTGGCCAGCACGTCGATGGTGACCGGCTTGTCGGTCTCGGTGTCGGCGAAGTCATCGCGGGCGAACGGAGCGCGCTGGCAGCGCCTCGAGCAGCACCGTGACCGTTACCGTACCCTTGGCCTCGTTGCCCTTCCCGTCGGTGATGTGGTACGAGAAGGTGACCGGCGTCGGCTCGGTGATCTTCGGCAGGTTCGGAACGAAGCGAACCGAGTTGCCTTCGACGGTTGTGGCACCGACTCCGTCGGCGGGTTGGTCGACCGACTGCAGGCGAATCGTGTCGGTGTCGGGGTCGATGTCGTTGGCGGTCACCGGGATCTTCACCGAGCTGCCGATCACGACGCGGTCGATGTCGGGATTGGCCACAGGGGGCCGGTTGGGGGCCGTGTCGTCGAGTCGCACGACCAGCACCCTTCCGAGCACTTGGTGGCCGGCTCCGTCGCTCAAGTCGTAGATGATGACCGAGCGGGGCTCGGCGCCAGGCAGCAAGGTGATGCTGAGCTGTTGACCAACGACCTCGGCTTTGACACCTTTCGGCGACTGTGTCGGCAAGGAGATGAACAGATCATCGCCGTCGCTATCGCTGTCGTTGGCTTTGACGTCGAGCTTGTCGGAGGAACCGACACGCAGCCGGATCGCGTCGGGGTTGGCCAGGGGTGGATCGTTTGGCGCATCGAGGCTGGTGACCTCGACCGTCACCAAGGTCTTGGCACTGGTACCGCCTTGAGGATCGGCGGCTTGGTAGGTGAAGGTGTAGATGCCGGTCTTGCCCGACGGCGGCTCGTACCTCAGCGCGGCAAGCCCGGTCGGGCCCTTCGCGTCGGTGATCGTGGCATCGCCGCTCTGTCGGAACGTCGGAACCGTCAACACGTCGCGCTCGGGGTCGATGTCGTTGGACAGCACGTCGATGACGACGGGGTGGCCGAGTCGGGTCTTGACGTGGTCGGCCCGGGCGATGGGGGGTCGGTTGGCGCTATCAGCAGCGAACAGCTCGACGTTGACCGTTGCCGTGGAGGCGTTGCCGGCTTCGTCGACGATCGTGTACGAGAACGAGTCGGAGCCGCTGTACCCCTGTTCGGGCAAGTAGGAAACCGAGCTGCCGTTGAGCACGTCGGTGGTGCCGTGGCCGGCCGGCTTCACGTCACCAACGGTGGAAACCGCGATGGCGTCGTTCTCGGGATCCCAGTCGTTGGCTGTCACCGGGACGATGACCGTGGCGCCGGCACGGGCGGTGACAGAATCGTCTTCGGCGTGGGGTGGGTCGTCCTTGCCATTGTTGTCGGTGTGGTCCTGGTTTGCGGCACCGGACGAGTCACCACTACCCGCCGACTGGCTGCCTCCGTCGGTGCCGGTCGTCTTGACGATCTGGCCCTGTGCGTCGAACGCCGGGGCCTCTTGGTTCTTGTCGATGGTGTTGATGCCGAACCGGTACACCACCCAGGCGTGCTCGCCGGATTGATCGTCGAGCCACACCAGGCTGCCGCTGGCCGTGATGAGCAGTCGGGCATCGGATCGAACAGTTGGCCTCGAGTCGCCCGACGGCCATGCGATGGTTCGCCAGATCGATGCGATGGACCTCGTTGTGGCCTCCCACGATGACCGCCGCCGAGCCGGCGATGGCCAACCTGTCGTTGCCACCGATGTTCATGCCATCGATCGGCACGATGCGGTCGATGCCGGTGGCACCGACGCACACCAGCGTGCCGTCAACGCCCAGCCACACGCAGGGGGCATCGTCGCCGGGCTCCTGCAGGAGCGCCTCGCTGGAATTCTGGATCGAGACCAGCGAGACGTCGGCGCCGCCGACCCAGTGCAAGACCTGCCTGTTGCGGTCGTAGACCACGGCGCGAGCGCCGACCGTCGTGGTGTCGTCACCCGCGCCGCGCATCGGCACCGTAGAAACCGTTTCGTCGACGTTGACGTGTTTGGCCAGTGTCTCGGTGAACAGCCACATGCTGCCGTCGCCCGCGATTTCGGCGTTGTCGGACTTCGGTATCGTGAACGGTCGGGGGGCGTCGTCGACGGGCACCACGCTGGCTTCGTTGGTCACCGAGTTGACCACCGTCAGGCCATTGTCACCAACGCGGTATTGGGCGTCGTCTTCCGACAACAGGCCCACGGTCTGGGGGGTACCCAGCTGCAGCTTGGCGGTCGAGATGGTGCGCACCGACGCCTGCGACGGTGTGATCAGGAAGGCGCCGCCAACGCCTTGCACGGCGACCTCGTCGCTTGACTCCGACTCGGTGTCGATCTTGGCCACGACGCGGCCGGCCAACCCGTCGACCAGCACCACTCGCCTGTTGACCTGATCGACCAGCCAACGCGTTGCCGAACTCGACGACAGCGAGGTCGGGCGCACACCGTCGCTCCTGACGATCGCGACCACAGAAGCGATGGCGACCACGCTGCCGAGCGCGGTGTAGCCGACCGATCGCCAGCTCACCTTCTGCAACTGTGCCATGCCGCCCTACCTTGTCTTGCCGATGATTTTTCAGCGACGTGATCGCGCCATTCTATCGGGTGACTTCCACTCGCCTCTGGGGCAGATCACACCCGCTGCCCGTACGCCCCACTGCTGGCAAAGGCCAGCGCGTCGGCGAGGGTCATCGGCTTGGCGAACAGGAATCCCTGCGCCATCTTGCATTCGAGACGGCGCAATTCGTCGAGTTGGGCCTCGGTCTCGACGCCCTCGGCGATCGGCGCATACCCCAGCTCATGGGCCAGCGACAGGATCAGGCGCACGAATTCGCTGCCGCCACGCTCGCTGTCGAGACCGCTGATCAGGCTGCGATCGATCTTGACGAAGTCGGCGGCGAACTGCCGAAGCAGCGCCAGGTTGGAGTAGCCGGTTCCGAAGTCGTCGATGGCGATGCGCACGCCGAGGCCGTGGAGCTCGTCGAGCTGGGGCTTGGCGGCGACGATGTCGGCCATCACGATGTCTTCGGTGATCTCGACGGTCAGCGCCGAGGCACCGATGCCGGCACGGGTGATCGCCTTGGCGACGTTCTCGACCAGATCGCCGTTGTTGAGCTCGGCAGCCGAGAGGTTGATCGACATGCTGAGGTTGGGGGAGCGCAAGCGCAACAACGAGGCCGCCCGGGTGGACTCGTTGAGCACGAACTCGCCCAACTGGATCGAGAACCCGGAGCTCTCGATGATCGGCATGAACTTCCCCGGCAGCAGCAGGCCGCGGGTCGGGTGCTGCCATCGGACCAACGCCTCGAATCCCAGAACCTCGCGGCTGCCGGTGTTGACGATCGGCTGGTAGTGCAGGGACAGCTGGTTGTCGCGGAAGGCGGCGCGCAGCTCGCGTTCCATGTCGAGCCGGTCATCGACCTGTCGGCGCATCGTCTGGTCGAACAGGGCGATCCGCCTGCGGCCAGCCTGCTTGGCGGCGTACATGGCCAGGTCGGCGCGCTGGACGATCTCGTTGGCGGGGTCGGACCCGATGCCGAAGGCGACTCCGACGCTCATCGAGACGACGTGTTCGCGGCCGTCGAGGCTGATCGGCGCCCGCACCGCCGACAGCAGCCGGTCGGCGATGGCGGCGACCTCGAGATCGGTGCCGATGTTGCGGCACACGACCAGGAACTCGTCGCCGCCGAGGCGCCCGACGATGTCGCCACCACGGGTCGCGGTCTGCAGCCGATCGGCGACGACCTGCAGCAGCCGGTCGCCGACGGAGTGACCGAGGCTGTCGTTGACCACCTTGAAGTCGTCGAGGTCGCAGAACATCACGGCCATGCGTTCGCGGTCGCCGATCGTGTTGGTCAGCAGGTGGAACAGCTGCTGCCGGTTCGGCAGGCCGGTGAGTGCGTCGTGGCCGGCGTCGTGGGCCAGTCGAGCCTCGAGTCGCTTGCGGTCGGAGAGGTCACGGTAGGTCACCGCGAACCCCTCGAGGCGGCCCTGCTCGTCACGAATGCCGACGGCGACACCCGACATCGGGTGTCGCTCGCCGTCTTGATCGACCATCTCGATCTCGCCGCTCCACGTGCCGCCGTCGCGGATGGCCTCGCCGATCTCGGCGAACATGGTCTCGCGGTATTCCTCCGGGATGAACTTCAAGGTGTCGTTGCGGTTCAACGGGTTGGCGCCGAAGAACCGCTCGCCGGCCGGGTTGAGGTAGTTGGTTCCATCACCGAACGAGGCGATGGCGACGAGGTCGGTCGTGGCGTCGGCCACAGCGCGGAACCGCTCCATCTCGCGTCGCCGGCCGACCTCGTCGTTCATGTCGCGAATGATCACGACGGTGCCGTTGTGGTGGCCGTTCTCGTCGATTGATGGCGCGGCCACGATCTGCACGTTGCGCGGCCCGACCTCGGGCAGCAGCAACCTGCAGTTGTAGGTCGCGGTCTCGCCGTTGGCCACCTTGGTGCGAATCTCTCCGAAGATGTGCTGATCGGCCGGGTCGAGGTATGACCGCAGTGCGTCGACATCGCTGAGCCCGGGCGCGGTGTTGAGGAACTCGGCGATCCGGGCGTTCATGAACGAATCTTCGAGCTCGCTACCGATGACGAGGATCCCGATCGGTGCTGTGTTGAGCACCGTGCGCAGGTAGTTCTCGCTGGTCCTGGCGCGGATCGCGTCGCGCGTTGCCGCCGCGGCCGACGTCGTGGCTTCTTCGAGGGCGTCGGCGATCAGGCCGGCCAGGATGCCGCCGATCAAGACCGTGGGGACTCTGAGCAGCCCCGACGTCGTGTCGAAGGCCGATCGGGCCGCAAGGGCGATCCCGATCGAGTTGACGATGATGAACGGATACGCCCGGCGGAGGCCGAAGACCAGCGGGTAGCCGATGCCGAGGATCGAGAACCACGGCACCAGGTCGACGACCTGGTGTTTCGGCAGCACCCACGCCATTGCCATGAGCAACGCCGTCGCGTAGGTCGCGCGCAGCAGGCCGAGCCGTTGATTGGTCGTGTTGACCAGGCCGAACAGCCCGAACGCGCAGCCGCCGAGGGCTGCGATGAACACCGGGAGCGATTCTTCCCACACCGGCGCCCGCAGCAGGCATTGAAGCGTGAGCGCGACCAGCAAGAGCGGTTCACAGCGCGCCACCAGCCAGCGAACCTTTTCCGAGCGTGAGGCATCGGGTGCATAGCCAAGGCGTGTCATCACTTCGGTTCCCTGGGTCTCCCGTCGTACCACAAACGATAAGACTACTCCACGTGGTGGACTTGACGCAATGGGTAGTTTTGAGATGTTGTCGTCCTGGATCTTAGGCGATCCCCAGCCGATCCTCACCCGGTCAACATCGCGTTGACATGTGCCTGCAGGCGGTCGATCCCCGTGCCTTTGCTGGCGCTGACCCACATCACATCGCCCTCGTCGAGTTGGCATGCCCGCGCCAGCTGCTGGCGCCGACCGGCCAACTTCGATGGTCTGACCTTGTCGAGCTTGGTCGCCACGATCTGGTACGGAACGCCGTTGGCCTGCAGCCAGGCCAGCATCTGCAGGTCGAGCTTCGTCGGGCCGATCTCGCCGTCGACCAGTACGAAGACGAGCGCCAACGGCTCGCGCTCCAGCAAGTAGCCCTCGATCATGGCCTGCCACGTCGCCCTCTCGCGTCCGGGCACGGCGGCGTAGCCGTAGCCGGGAAGATCCACGACGGTCGCCCCACTGGGCAGCGTGAACAGGTTGATCAGCTGGGTGCGTCCGGGCGTGTTGGAGACCTTGGCCAGCTGCCGGCGATTGGCCAGGGCGTTGATCAGTGACGACTTGCCGACGTTGGAACGGCCGACGAAGGCAACCTCGCCCGGAGAGTCGGGGAGGTCGGTCTGGCGCTTTGCGGACGTGACGAACGTGAGCTGGAGAGGCACGGTGGGGTTACTGCGAGATGCTCTCGCCCCACGCCTGCAGCGTCGGGTCGAGCAGATCGGCCGACGGTGCCAGTGCCCACAACACGACATTGTCGACGCCGATGAGGAAGTACGCAGTGCCGTCGGGATCGACCCACGTAATGCCTTCGAGCGTTCCGATGGTCTTCGGCGTCGTCGGCGCGTCTCCGGTGAAGTACGGGGTGACCTCGTCGAACGAGCCTGCTGGAAGAGGGTTGGTATCGGACTCGAACGTGAACACCCTGCCCATCGGCTGACTGCTGGAGTCGATGACGTCGACGCCGCTGATGCGGCCGGACTGGGCGGCCATCGATGGCGCAAGCTCGAGCAACGCCTGGAAGCCCGAGATCGCCGTATCGGAAGAATCGGCAAAGGTGTAGTCGCCGAGCGGGACCAGATCGGTTGACGTCAGGATCTGTTTGTTGCCGGTGATCGGCGTCGTGTCGAACGAAACGGTGTCGGGTGGGGCCGTCTCGGCGGGCAGTGTTGCGATCGGCAGGGTCAACGGCACGTCGGGCTCGGTTGTCGGTGGGGCGGCGACGAAGACCGGGTCGAGTTGGCACCTACTGATGTCGAGGCTGTCGGCAAGATCGTTGCTGTCGGACAGCTGTCCGGAGAGCTTCTCGATCTTGGTGTCGACGGATGCCTGGTCGCTCTCCTTGGCCGACTTGGCGATGGCATCGAGAGTGTCGAGTTGGTCTTCGAAGCTGGCGATCAGATCCTTGACGTCGGCAGCGAACTGCCTGTCGCTGGACGGGATGGTCAGCTTCTTCAACTCGTTGATCCCGTCCTCGAACAATGCCGAGGCGTCGGTGGCGTTGCTGCGCACGTCGTCGAGCGACCCGGCCGCGTCGAGGTTGCCGATTCCGCGGCTGATGGTGCGGCAGACGCCGGCAAGCTGATCGCTGAAATCGGCGGTGGATGGGGCCCCGCCCGAACTTCCGCACGAAGCCACGACGAGCGCAGCTGCTACCGACGCCGAGACAACCATTCGCATGTTCATACCGGCAGATTCATTTCGGCAACCGTGGCCTTCCCGTCTCAACGTGATCGCGCCCGACCGACCAGATGGTATCGGTACGGCCCGAGCGAATCAGGGTCCGTCGCGCTGCACCGTTCTCAGCCGTGCAGCAAGCGATACGCGGCGGCTTCGATCTCTTCCTCGCTGAGTAGCACCAGCTTGGCCGCGTCGCCAAGTGGGATGAAGCTGTCCTTGCTGGTCACCCTGCCGATTCGGGTGGTGATGCCGCCCTCGACGAGCGCGGTTATCACTCCCTCGCTCCACCCGCCGCTGGCGCGGGTCTCGTCGGCGACAAGGACGCCGCGTGTCGCCCTGGTGTCGCGGAGCAGGTCTTCGATGGGCAGTGGCGACAACCAGCGCAGATCGACGACGCGCACGCCCACGCCGCGCCCCGCCAGACGTCGAGCGACGCGCAGGCTCATCGGCACGCCGTTGCCGCAGGTGATGATCGTCAGATCGAGTCCCTGCCCGTAGGTTCGCGCCGACCCGATGGGCACGTGGTCGGGCTGGATCGCTGCCATCCATTCGCGGTCGCCGGCCTCGTACAGGTCTTGGGTGTGATAGCGGGCGATCGGTTCGAGGAACACCGACACCGTTCCGTCGACCTGCGCAGCGGCCACACAGGTGGTCAGCATTGCTGCAGCGTCGTCGGGCCGCGATGGAGAGGCGACGACCAGGCCAGGTATGTCGCGCAGCACGGCGACGGCATCGTCGTTGTGGAAGTGTCCTCCGAAGCCCTCCTGGTAGCCATAGCCGGCAACCCGCACGACCATGCCGTTGCGGTACTGGCCGTTGGAGAAGAACGACAGCGTCGCCGCCTCGCCGCGCAACTGGTCTTCGGCGTTGTGCAGGTAGGCGAGGTACTCGATCTCGGGGATCGGCACGAAGCCGCTGATCGCGCCGCCGTTGGCCAGTCCGAGGATCGAGGTCTCGTCGAGCAATGTGTCGAAGACGCGCCCGGCGCCGGCCCTGGCGAGCAGCCCCTTGGTGACCCCGTACACCCCTCCTTTGACGGCGACGTCTTCGCCGAAGACCAAGACGTTCGATTGCCGGTCGAGCAGGGTGCCCAGCGTCGTGTTGACCGCCTGTGCGAAGGTCAGCGCCTCGTCGTCGCCACGAGATGGCGACAGCTGTTTGGCGAGCCGGGCGACCTCTTCGGGGCGACGGATCGCCAGCGGGCGAACGACATCGTCGGCTGTCGTCAGCTGTTCGGCATCGGCCAGCTCTGCGGCAACCAGTTGCACCTTGTCGGCGATCTCGTCGTGTCGCTGCAGCAAGGCATCGGTCGTCCATCCGCCGGCCAGCAGCGCTCTGGCGGTGCCGAGGATCGGGTCGCGATCCAAGTCGGCGCGGATCTCGGCCCCCGTGCGGTAGGCAGTCTCGACGTCGGTACCTGCGTGACCGCCGAAACGCACTGTGCGCAGGTGCAAGAACGCCGGCTTGCGGCGTCGGCGCACCCATTCCGCCACCGTCGCGGTGACCTCGGCAACAGCCACCGGATCGTCACCGTCGACGGCTACGTACCGTAAGTGCGGCCGCGAGCCGAAGGCCGTCTCGACCCAACCGGCGGGCGTGCGCACGCTGATCCCCAAGCCATTGTCTTCGCACACGAACAGCAACGGCAGGGGCAGACCTTGGTACGCGCAGTAGATCGCGGCGTTGAATGCGCCGGTAGCTACCGAGTGATTGGTCGAGGCATCGCCGAAACTGCAGATCGTGATCGCATCGCTCGACCACGGCGAGGCAACCTTGAGCTTTGCAGCACGATCGATCGCGAACGCCACGCCGACGGACCGCGGCAGGTGCGAGGCGATGGTCGACGTTTGCGGGATGATCGCCAGATCGTGACGGCCGAACACTTTGTGCCGCCCACCGGAGATCGGCTCGGTGGTGGCCGCGACCACACCCGCCAGGATGTCGTGTACGCCTTCGAGGCCGGCGCGGGCCAGGTAGAAGGCACCGCTGCGATAGTGCAGGAGGGCCGGATCGGTCGGGCGAGTAGCCATGGCCACGACCGCGTTGCTCTCGTGACCGGCCGACCCGATCGTGTAGTAACCCTTGCCCTGCGCCCGTAGCGAACGGGCGGCCAGGTCACAGTGCCGACTTGCCAGCTGCACGTCGTAGAGCCGAGCAAGATCGAGGAAGCCCGGATCGGGTGAACTCGTCGACGCCGAGCCCGTCGAGTCCAGGTTGCGCAGCGCGTCGACGAGTTGGCGCTCGAGCGGCGGCCGTGCCGCGTCGGTCGAGGCCGGCGCGCGCCGGGGTTCGGGTTCAATGGGCGGGAGGGCCACGCGGCGAGACTACCGGCGGAGATCAGCGCCACCTGTCAGCAGCTCACCGTCTGACCGCCTGCCGTCGTGTGATGGTTGGTGGGGGAGCGACCACTCGTAGGGAGAGTCAGGTCGGAGGCCTAATCCTCATGGAGTACTTATCGCCCTTGGGCGCACGACAAAAGCGCGCCCATGAGGCTGTACCAACGTCCCATTGTCGGCGCGGGCATTCGGCTCCACGCTCATGGTGCATTGGACCGCCCCGGGACGGAGCGGTCGGGTAACGAGGGACGGACACAATGAACATCTATGTCAGGGAACTATTGGCGCGGGCATTCCAAGACGCACGCAGGCTGAGGCCACGTCACTTATTGGTCGTTTTGGCGATGCTCTTCAATCTGGTGCCGCTGACCGAAGCGGTGACTGCTGTTCACGCAGACCCACTCGGCGTCGTCAGCAACCCGCCGGCGAACGGCCACTCGATCATCGTCTTCCCGCAGCGTGACTTCGTGTCCGCTGACGGGTACGCAGACGGTGATCTTGTTGTCGTGTACGTCATCGAGCCGGATGGCACGACGTGGAGCACCGATCCGGCCAGCCCGATCTCCCCACAGGGCGGCATCGTCGAGGTCAACCACCCAGGCGGGGCCTGCTGGTTCGGGACGACACCCGACATCCGCCCGGGCGACACCGTGCAGGTCGACATCGTCGGTGGGCCCAACGCCGGCACAGCCGACGCGACCACCGTGATGAACATCACCGCCAAGCGCCCGGTGCAGACCGCACCTGACACCGTCGTCGTTCACGGCACGGCACAGGACAGCTTCACCGCCATCCCCGGTAATCCACTGCCGATCGCCGAGATCGAGCACCGCATCGTCGCCCCCGGCAGCCTGTTCGAACTGAACGGCCGCCGTACTCTGCGGGCTGCGAACGTCGCTGGCTCGGATGGCACACTCGACTACGACGCCCCGGGTTCGATCAACTGGACCGCCACGTACTCCGGTCTCAGCCCCGCCGACGTGACCTTGGCGCTCGGCGCCGAATCGCGTGGCATGTGGCTCGGCCGCGCCGTTGCTCCTGCCCTCGAGACCACGGTCTACGAGATCGGCGCACTCACCGTCGGTGGGCCGGCCGCACCGTGCACCGCGCCACTCGAGGTGCGCCCGCCGCCCCCGGGTAGCGAACTGATCCCGCCGAGCACACCAACGAACCTGACGGGCACGTTCGACGGCATCAACAACGTGACGCTCAACTGGGACGCCTCCACCGACAACGTCGGTGTCACCGCCTACGGCATCTACCGCAACGGCGAGGCTGTCTTCACCGTCTCGAATCCCGATGGTTCCGCTCCGGCGCCCACCACCTTCGTGGAAAGCAACCTTCCCCCCGGCGCGTACAGCTTCGAGGTGCGTGCATTCGACGAGGTCGGCAACGGCTCCGGCCTGTCGAACAGCGTCGGCCCCTTCACCGCGCTGCAGCGGGTGGACGTGAACAACTTCCCCGTCAACGATCCACCCCTGTTGCCGATCAACATCATCGCTTTCCCCTCGCGTGACTTCATCTCGCCGAGCGGTTACGAGGACAGCGACACAGTCTCGGTGCAGGTGTTGCGCCACAACTCGTCGGGCCAGATCGTCATCGTCAGTTCTGCCGACGGGATCCAACCGATCGACGGCTTCGCCGAGGTCAACCACCCCGGCGGCGCTTGCTGGGCGGGAGTGACACCAGAGATGCGCACCGGTGACATCGTGCGCACCATCGCCTACAACCCGGCCAACGTCACGCCTGCCAATCCGGATGGCATCCGCTCGATCGACCAGACGACCATCGCCGGCGTCACCGCCTTCCGGCCGGTGACGGTGCAGAACGACGACCCCCAGACCGGGGAGAACGAAGGCATCGTCGAGATCCACGGCACCGCTCTCGGCGCCGACGGGCTGCCGTTGCCCATCGATCAGATCGAGCAGCGCATGATCGCCACACATGGCGTCGGCCTGTGGGACTTCAACGGTCGCCGGGCACTCCGCGCCGCCGCCAACTCCGATGGCACGCTGACCTACGACACGGTCGACAACCCGATGGGTGTCAAGTGGACAGCGACATACAGCGGCCTCGACGCCGCTGACGTCGACCGCATGGCCCTGGCCGATACCCGCATCCACTGGCTCGGCAGGGACCCGGTAGCGCTCAACGAAGCGACCATCTTCGAGAACGCCGACGGCAACCCGCCCGGCCCGGCTGGTCCCGGTTGCACGCGACCGCTCGAGGCGGCCGACACGACGGCTCCGTCGACCCCTGGCAACTTCACGGTCTTCCAGACCAACCTCAACCAGGTCACGCTCAGCTGGGTTGCCTCAACTGACGACTGGTACGTCGCCGGCTACCGCATCTTCGTCGACGGCGTGGCCGTCGCCAACACCGGTCCGACGGCAACCAGCTACGTGGTGACCGCCGCACCCGGACCGCACACCTATGCGGTCGCTGCATACGACACGGCCTCGCCGCGCGGCCCTGGCGCCGACATCATCACCCAGATCGCCGCCGGTTTCGGCAACCTGTACGGCAATCTGTCGGCGCTCTCGACGTCGGGGAGCCTGAACCAGCTCGACGTGACCGCGCCGAGCGTACCGACCGACCTGGTCGCCCAGTCGGGCGTCGGCACCGCCACGTTGACGTGGTCTGCCGCCACCGACGATGTGGGCGTCGCCAGCTACGGCGTTTACCGCAACGGCGTGCTCATCGGCACTGCCAACAGCCCGACGTACCCCGACAGCGGTCTGCTCATCGGCGCTTACGTCTACACCGTCGACGCGGTCGACGCTGCCGGTAACCGCTCGGCGCAGTCGGCGCCGGCGACGGCCAACGTCACCGCGGTGCCCGACACCACGGCCCCGAGTGTCCCGGCCGGGTTGACGGCGACGACGGCACCCGACATCCACGGGCGCAACGTGGCGCTTGCATGGAACGCTTCGACCGACAACGTCGGCGTGACCGGGTACAGCATCTACCGCAAGCGTGTGCTGAGCCCCGACACCGATGTTGCGGTGTTGATCGCCTCGGTCAACGGCGCCACGCTCAGCTTCACCGACGCCAACTTGGCGACCGGCACCTACAGCTACACCGTCGATGCCTTCGACTCGGCGGGCAACCGTTCGGCGGGTTCAGCGGCCGCGGCTGCGGTCGTCGCCAACGATCCGCCGATCGCACCGCACTCGGTGATCGCCTTCCCGGCCCGTGACTTCGTTTCGGCGACGGGCTTCACGCCGAACGCCACGTACCACTTCACGCTCATTCGTGCCGGCCTGACGGTGCTCTCCGCATCGTTCCCGGCCGACGCGACCGGGTTGATCGAGGTCAACCACCCCGGCGGCACCTGTTGGAACGTCAACACGCCCGACATCCGCCCAGGTGACATCGTGCGCATCACCGACGAAGCAACCGGAATCGCCGACCAGACAACCGTGGCCAACGTCACGGCCGACCGGCCGATCGCGCTCAACGCCAACACCGTGATAGTCCACGGCGCGGCGAAAGACGCGGCCGGACTGCCGCTGCCGGTCGATCAGATCGAGAACCGACTGATCACGTCGAGCGCCAATTCGTTCGACGTCAACGGACGCCGTGTACTGCGTAGCGGTGTCGACGGCACCCTGGTCTACGACGCTCCCGGCTCGACGAAGTGGACGGCGACCTACACCGGTCTCACCGCCAACGACGTGCTCCGCGCCGTCGGCGGCACCAGCCCGACCGGCACAGTGTTCACTGGTGCTGAGTCCCGGGCTCACTGGCTCGGTCGCTTCCCGCTGGCCCTCACCGAGGCAACGATCTTCGAGAACGGCCCCGGCGTGATCGGTGGACCATCCGCACCCTGCACCGCTCCGGCCGAGACCCCGGTCGCCGCGGCTTCGTTCGCTCCGGCAAGCCTCACTCTGGCCAGCACCAGGTTCTTTCCCGCACCGGCAGCAACCAGCGCGACCCAGGCGGTGACGTTCAGCAACGGTGGCGGGGCGCCGTTGACGATCACCAACATCTACTTCGCCGGCTTGAACCCGGGTGACTTTGCTCGCAGCAGCGGCGGCACCTGCCCGACCAACTTCCCTGCACAGCTGTTCGCAGGTCTCAGTTGCACGGTGAACATCACGTTCAAGCCGACGGCCCTCGGGCTGCGTCAGGCCAACGTGAGCCTGAGTGGCAACGCTGCCAACACCACTGACCTGACAGTGCCGCTCAGCGCCTTCGGGATCGACGTCACCGACCCGGCGATCGCGGTCTCACCGACGACCAAGAACTTCGGCACCGTCAACGGTGGCGCCTCGGCCAGTCAGGTCTTCACCGTGACCAACACCGGCATCGATCCGAGCGGGATTCCGCTGACCATCTCAGCGGTCTCGACCACCGGGACCAACGCCGCTGACTTCACGATCACGGCTCAGACCTGCACGGCCGCACCATTGCCCCAGGGCACCCCCGGAGGGAGCTGCACGGTCACCGTACAGTTCAAGCCGGGTGCGAGAACCGCACGCACGGGGTCGCTGACCTTCACCCACAACGCCGCCGGCCCGACCCGTGCAACCAGCACGGCAGTCGCGCTGACCGGCACGGGCGGCAACGGCTCGGTGCTGACCTTCGCCAGCAACCCTGTGCAGTTCGGCACGGTCACCCGCAACGCCACCAAGGACCAGACGATCAGCGTCAAGAACAGCGGCAACGCTGCGGCGGCGTTGAACCTGGCCAGCTTCACGGTCACCGGCACGGGTTACACGGTCCGCTCGACGACGTGCGCCAACCTGGCCGCAAACGGGTCGTGCAACGTGGTCGTGCGCTTCACGGCGCCGAACACAGTCGCAACGTTCACCGGCACGGTCTCCGTCACGGCCGCCAACGGGCTGCCGACGAAGGTGACCGCGAACCTCACGGCAACCACGAAATAGGTTTGGGCAAGTAGGCGGCAGGGACGGCCGCCTCCTTGGTCGGGGAAGACCTCCGCTGCCAGCGGAGGTCTTCCCATATGAGCTGCCTGGACGCCGGCCCGGGCATGCTGAAAAGCACGAAGTTCCAGCCCCGAAGCTCGTCCCTCCGGAGCAGGTCGTTCGTGCGGTCCAGCGACGAAAGCCGCAGGTTCTGGAGGTTGAACACCTCCAGAACCTGCGGCTTCGCTGGTGGTCGAGACCGGCGTCGATCCGGTGACCCCACGCTTTTCAGGCGTGTGCTCTGCCGACTGAGCTACTCGACCGTACTTACAACCTCGTGCTGCAACTCTTCATACAACCACTTCAAACCCGAAGGTTTGAGCGGTCCCGACGGGACTCGAACCCGCGACCTCCGGCTTGACAGGCCGGCGTGAACTCCAGCTTCACCACGGGACCAGACTGTCACCAATCTGACCAGCACCCCCAACGGGATTCGAACCCGTGCCGCCACCTTGAAAGGGTGGTGTCCTAGGCCACTAGACGATGGGGGCTAGGGATCTACTTCCGGTTGAGAGCGTCGCAACACTATCAGCAGGTCCGTCGAATCGCGCCAGCTGATTCGGGCTTTACAGGCTACGGTGCGCAGGGTGCGCCTGTCAGCAGAGCCGTCGCTCGACGCGGCGGTCTACCCCTTCACCCAACGGATCCGGGTCCGATTCGCCGAGACCGACGCGATGGGAATCGTCCACCACAGTCGCTACCTGCCGTACCTCGAGGAGACCCGCGTTGCCTATCTCCGTGACCTCGGCCATCCCTACGCCGAGATGCGATCCGAAGGCATCGACTACGCCGTGCTCGAGTGCTTCGTGCGGTACCGCGAGCCCGTTGCGGTTCGACGAGCAGGTCGACGTGCACCTGCTGTTGGCCTCGGCCTCGCGGGCGTCCTTTCAGATGAGTTACCTGTTGACGGTCGATGGCGAAGTCAGGGCAACGGCAGTCACCGTTCACGGCTGCATCACCGCAGCGGGTCGGCCGACGCGCTTGCCCGAGTGGCTCACCGAGCTCGTCTCTTGATCAACGCTTGACAAGCTTTCACCGAGCGGTCGACGACAGCACCTGGCCGTTGGGTTTATGGTGCCCCCATGCGTCTCGGCCGGGCAGCTGGAGCCACAGCCTTCTGCTGTCTCGCGGCACGTTCCCATTGGCCGGATACACGATGATGGCGTTCGTCACCGCCAAGGGCGCCGCATGATCGGAATCTGTACCGACTCCAACTCGCAGCTCCCGGCTTCACTTGCCGAGCGCTACGCCATCGAAGTCGTGCCGATCACGGTGACGATCGGAGATCACGACTACCTCGAAGGTGTCGATATCGATCCCGACGAGTTCTACGAGTTGATCAGTGCCGACCCGCGCCCCAGCCTCAGCACCAGTCAGCCGAGCCCCGGCCAGTTCGCCGCGGCATACGAAGCGCTGCTCAACCGAGGCTGCGACGAGATCTTGTCGATCCATGTCACCGCGGCGGCTTCGGGCACACTGAACGCGGCGCGTTTGGCAACTCGGTCGCTCCCGGTGCCGGTGCGCCTGGTCGACTCTGGCACCGCCAGTTTCGGTGTCAGCTGCTGTGTCTGGGCTGCCGCCAACGCCGTCGCCGCCGGCGCGAACCTCGACGAGGCCGTTCGCGTCGCCGAAGCACTTGCCCCGCGCATTGGTATGGCGTTCGCGGTGAGCGAGTTGGATTTCATCAAGACCGGTGGGCACGGCCCACGATACGACCTCGAACCACCCAACGCCGCATCCGCCCAAACCGATTCAGCCCAAACCGATTCAGCCCAGACCGACTCGACCACCGGCATCCCCATCCTGACGATGGCCGGCGGGCAGATCACGGCTGTGTCGCGGGTCGCCACGATGGCCGATGCAGTGGATGCGATGGCGGCGATGGCGATCGGATGGGGGCCACGCCTGAAGGTGGCCGTCGGGCTTGCCCACCGATCAGCACAGCCGCTCACCGAGGCACTCGTAGCTGCCGTCGGTGCGGCGCCGAACGTGGTGGAGGTCGTGCGCTATCGCATCGGGCCGAGCATCGGCGCCCATACCGGCCCGGGTACGGTCGGATGCTTCATGTTCCCCGCTGATTGACCGGTTCACCGAGTGCCCGCACTGCCCAGTCGAGTAGCCAGCTCAAGAAGTTGTAGAGGTGGTGCTCGCCGGCCAGCGGGTCGCCATCGTCGATGTCGTCGGGATCGAGGTCCTCGCTGACGTCGAGCATCGTGCCCAGAACGAGGCGCAGGCCGTTGATCGCCTGCACGAACGCGATCATGGCTTCTTCATCGACCGGGCCCGGAGCCTGCAACGCGGCATTGACCGCAGTGATGCCGGCAAGCTTCGAGGCGACGAGGTCTTCGCGCATCAGTCGCTGATACTCGGCCTCGGCCTCGGCGTCGTCGGCGAGGTGGTACGCCGGGGGGAACATGCGGACCAGTCGAGGATCGTCGGCTTCACCCATCAGCAACCGGCTCAGCTCGGTCAACAACCTGGCGACCAACTGCCGTTCGTCGTCGCCGATGTTGAAGGCGAACCCGTCTCGAACGCGTTCGATCGGAGGGATGAATGCGCGCCGGCGAGCCATCAGTCGTCGTGCTGCATCGTGGCCCACAGGCCGTGCTCGTGCAGCCGGAAGACATCGATCTCGGCCTTCTCCCTGGCGCCGCTCGAGACCACCGCACGACCTTTCTCGTGAACGTCGAGCATCAACGCGGTCGCCTTCTCGAGGCTGTATCCGAACACCTTCTGAAACACGAACGTGACGTAGCTCATGAGGTTGATCGGATCGTTCCAGACCAGCACGATCCACGGCCGGTCGGGCACCGTTTCGTCGTCGATGCCCGGCAGATCGAGTTCGACTGGAGCGGGCGTTGGAGCCATGCTCCCATTCTGCCGCTTGGCCACTCCGATCGGACGCCCGTACGATGGTGCCATGGCTGTCGGCGCTCGCCCCCTCGTTCCATCCCGGTTGGCGCCGACGAGGATGGGCCGCAACGGAATCGCCCACGGTTCGCGCCGCACTCCGACCACAGTGGTCGGCGGGTATGTGGCCCTGACCAAGCCGCGGATCATCGAGCTGTTGTTGATCACGACCGTGCCGACCATGGTGTTGGCCCAGCGTGGTTGGCCGGCATGGTCGCTGGTCGGAATCACATTGTTGGGTGGCACGCTGGCGGCCGGTGGCGCCAACGCCATCAACATGGTGGTGGATCGCGACATCGACACGCTCATGCCCCGCACACAGGGTCGACCGCTGGTCACCGGGTTGATACAACCCCGTCAGGCGCTGATCTTCGCCCTCCTCCTCGAGGCCGTCGCTTTCGGAGTGCTGTGGGTTGGCGCCAACCTGCTGTCAGCCGTCCTGGCCCTTTCGGCCACGCTGTTCTACGTGTTCGTCTACACCCTGTGGCTGAAGCGCACGAGCACGCAGAACATCGTCGTCGGTGGGGCAGCGGGCGCCGTGCCCGTGCTGGTCGGCTGGGCAGCGGTGCGCAACGACGTCGCCTGGGCGCCGCTCGTGCTCTTCGTCGTGATGTTCCTGTGGACGCCACCTCATTTCTGGGCATTGGCGATCCGGTACGCCGACGACTACCGGGCAGCCAACGTGCCGATGCTGCCCGCCGTAGACACGGCCGAGGTCACGACTCACAAGATGGTCGGTTACACGGTCGCGATGGTGGCGTTCACACTCGTGCTCGCTCCCGTCGCCGATCTCGGTCTGATCTACATCGTCACGGCTGTGGTTGCCGGCGCCCTGTTCCTGTGGAGCACGGTCGATCTCGGCGAAAACCCCACCCCGCAGAGGTCGATGCGTGTGTTCGGGTTCAGCATCACATACGTCACGTTGCTGTTCGCCGCCATGACGATCGACGTACTGGTGCGCTCGGGCATCTGAGGATTTCCGCCCGCGCGCCGAGCTATGGGTAATCTCGCAGGTGTAACCCAACCGTTCGTAACCGATCCAGCACTGAATCGGGCGCGCGCCAGCGCGCCCGAACCGAAAAGAGTTCGCTGCCTATGACCACCATCGATACGCACGCAGCTGGCGCCGAGACAGGCGTTGCGTCGTCCGCGGCCCATCCGGCATCGGTGGTCGATTGGTTGACCACCACCGACCACAAGCGAATCGGTCGGTTGTTCATCGGCGGGTCGCTCGTCGCCACTCTTGGCGTGGTCGTCGTCGCCGTGTTGCTGGGCATCGAACGGATCGACGCCCAGGCGGCGATGATCGACGTCAACTCGATCCCACAGCTGTTCGACGTCTATCGAGTGGGGCTGACATTCGTCGTCTTGCTCCCGCTGTTGGTCGGCGTCGCCATCGCCGTCGTCCCGTTGCAGCTCGGCGCCCGTTCGCTGGCCTTCCCCAGACTCGCCGCGGCGGGTTTCTGGACGTGGTTGGTCGGCTCCGTCCTGGTCGTGATCTCGATCGCCGCCAACGGCGGTGCCGGCGGAGGTGATGCCAAGTTCGTCGGGCTCTACTTGGTCAGCCAGATCGTGCTGGTCCTCGGGTTGATCGCTGGCGCGGTTGCCCTGGCAACGACCGTGCTCACCACCCGCGCCCCGGGCATGAACATGCGCCGGGTACCGCCGTTCAGCTGGTCGGTCCTGGTCGGCGCCCTCGGTCTGCTCCTGATACTGCCGGCCGTGATCGGTGCCCTCATCTACACCTACGTCGACTACCGCTACGGACGTGCGGCGTTCGGTGGTAACCAGGCGATCACCAAGTGGATCGGGTTCGGGTTCACCCAGCCGGCCACGTTCGTCTACGCCCTGCCGGTGTTCGGTTTCGCTGCCGAGGTGATCGCCGTTTCCAGCCACCGCAAGTTGCCGTCGCGAGGTGTGATGTTCACCGGCATCGCCCTGCTCGGCATCACCGCCGCGCTCGGAGGTGTGCTGCAGCAACCCGTCGTACTGTCGCCCGCCGTCACCCATACGTCGTTCGGGGGTTGGCTCAAAGACGTGATTCCCTACGCTCTCTTCGACATGTTGCCCGTTCTCGGAGGCTTCATCGTCATAGTCCTGGGCGCGAACGCGCTGCGCGCCGGACGGCCACGAATCATTTCGCCGCTGGTGTTCGGACTGCTCGGTGCCCTGATGGTGTTCGTCGGCATCTTCGCCAACTCCATCTACACCATCGGCAACCTCGAACTCGTCGGTACGGTGTTCGAGGAAGGCACCTGGCTGTTCGTCGTGTACGGCGCCGTGCTCGGTGCGCTCGGCGCCATCTGCTACTGGGGTCCGAAGTTGTGGGGTCGCCGGATCCCCGACAAGCAGTCGCTGCCGTTCGCTGTTCTCGGGATGATCGCGACCGTCCTTGCCGCCGGGCCGTACCTCATCGCCGGGTTCGCCGACCAGCCGGCCAACTCGACCGAGTTCGACTACTCGGGGCCGCAGAACCTCTGGAACGGCGTCGCCGCCGCAGGCCACATCTTGATGTTCGTCACCGTGCTGGGCTTCATCGGCCTCGCCGTGAGATCGTTCTCGAAGGGTGCGGCGGCGGGCGACGACCCATGGGACGGCCAGACGCTCGAAGTGGGCGACATCATCGCCTGCCCCCTACGCCAACTTCGCCGACGTGCACTCCGTGTCGTCTGCCGAACCCCTGCTCGACCTGAAGCCACGGAGAGTTTCCTGATGCTCGCTCTGCCATCTGCCGCAGCACCTGCCCCCCGTCGGCAACTCTTCGTGGGCACCGCGTTGGCCTGCGCCGCGGCCGCGTCCCTCGTCGGCGCGATGCTGGCGCTGTGGCTGCGGTTCCGCCACGACGCCCTGGCCATCGCCGACCATGCTCTCTGGGTTCCGAAGGGCATCAAGGTGCCGCTGGTTCCGGCCAACACGATGCTGCTGACCTTCCTCCCGATCTGCATCTTCGCCCAATTCGCGGTGTATTCCGCCCGCCGCGATGCCCGCAGCCACACCGCCATGGCACTCGGGCTCGTCGGCATCCTCGGCTTGGCGATCGTCAACGCCCAGGCGTACATCTACGCCCGGATGGAGATGCCGATCTTCTCGAAGAATGCCACGGCCTTCAACACGATGTTCTACGCGATCACCGGCACGTTCGTGGCCCTCGTGATCATCGGCATCGGATTCAGCGCCGTCACTGCCTTTCGTTACCTGGGCGGGCGCATCGAAGATCGCGAGATCGTGTCAGCGCATGCTCTGTATTGGTACTTCCTCGGTGCGTCGTTCTTCGCGCTGTGGTTCGTGGTCTACGTGACGAAGTAGACGGAAGGGCGCGAATGTTCACCACTGGATCCAAACTGTTCCTCGGGGCCACCGTCTTGTCGATCGTCGCCGCTGTCGTCGTCGGCGTTTGCATGGGCGGTTCCTCCGCCTGGCTCGGCGTGATCGCCCTCGTCAGCGCGGCAGTGGCCTTCGCCGGTCTGTTCGGAATCAACTACTACGTCCGCGACTGCAACGTGTCGGCGATGTCCGAGAACGCCGCCACCGAGTCTCCCGCGGCCCAGCGACCGGCGCAACGAAGCATATGGCCCGCCATCGCAGCAGTGGCTGTCGGCGCGATCGCTGTCGGCGCTCAATCCAAGCCGATCGTGTTCAAGGCCGGAGTCGTCGTGCTCTTGGCCGCCGGGGTCGAGTGGATGGTTCAGAGCTGGAGCGAACGGGCGTCGGCCGATCCTGCTTACAACGCCGAGGTGCGCAAGCGCATGCTCCACCCGATCGAATTCCCGGTGCTGGCCGCTGCTGGTCTCGCAGTGGTCATCTATTCGTTCTCGCGCATCATGCTGTGGATCGAGAAGAGCGGCGGTCCCGTGGTCTTCCTCATCGCCGGGGCCCTGGTGCTGGTCGGCGGGTTTCTCTTGGCGGCGAAGCCCGGGCTGAAGTCAGGTGTCGTAGTCGGGTTGTGCGCGATCGCTCTGCTCGGCCTGGTCAGCACCGGCGCGGTGATGGCTATCGATGGGCAACGCACCATCGAGACCCACCCGACAACCAACACCGACAACAGTGCGGCATGCCTGTTGGCCGAAGAGGGCCCGGGCACCCAGTCCGAGATCGACCACAAGGGTTCGCAGACGGTGGCCGCCAAGGCCGGCATCGGTATCACCGTCGTGCTCGAAGACGGCAAGCTGACGGCGCACGAGCTCGGCGTCGAGGGTACTCAGAACCCGGTCACCGTCTCGCGCGGCAACATCGTCAACGTGATCTTCAAGAATCACGACCCCGAGAAGCGACGGCTCACGGTCAACATGGGCGAGTTCGAACAAGACGTCAACGGAACCACGGTCAAACAGCGGCCGAAGGTCTGCACGACGCTGGTGCGTGGGACCAACGGTGTCCAGTTCCTGTCGTTCATCCTGCCGAAGCCGTCGATCGCCAGCAGTCAGCCGTACACGTTCACTGTGCCCGGCGTCGACGCACCCCCGGTCGAGATCAAGGTTCCCTAAGAGATGAGCGGAGTCGAGCAGCCAGTGACTACGGTGCGATTTGTGAAACGGCGATTAGGCCCCGGCCTCGCGACGGTCGCTGCGGCAGCATTGCTGGGCGGCTGTGCCAAGAGCGCCCCGCAAGACACGTGGAAGCCGGCCGGCTCGAACGCGCAAGAGATCCAGGACCTGCAGTGGTCGGTCTTCATGATCGCCGGGATCGTCCTCGTCATCGTCTTCGTCGTCATCATCTACGTGGTCATCAGGTTCCGCGACCGTGGGCAGGAGATGCCCAAGCAAACGCACGGCAACCCGGCCCTCGAGATCGGCCTCACCATCCTTCCGGCGATCATCCTGATCGCCGTCGGCATTCCCACGGTCAGCACGGTCTTCTCGCTCGCCAAGACCAGCGACACGCAGTGCATCATCAACGTCACCGGCCAGCAGTGGTGGTGGGAGTACGAGTACCCCGTGCAATCGTGCGGCGGTGTCGAGATCGCCGAGCCGATCGTCACCAGCGGCGAGCTGGTGATGCCGACCCAGGTGAATGTGCTGTTGCGCATCACCAGCAACGACGTCATCCACTCGTACTGGATCCCCAAGCTCAACGGCAAGCGCGACGCCGTGCCGGGTCGCATCCACCCGTTGCGCATGGAGGCCGATCACCCGGGCATCTACGCCGGTCAGTGCACCGAGTTCTGCGGCCTCAGCCACGCTCGAATGCGCATGGACGCGGTCGGCCTGATTCCCGCCGACTTCAAGACGTGGGTGGCCAATCAACTGACACTCGCCGAGAAGCCGACCGACGAGTTGGCTCTGAAAGGCGAAGACACCTTCCGCACCCAGTGCTCGCGCTGCCACCAGGTCAACGGGTTGATGGAAGAGAACGCCGACGGCACCAACTCCTAGAAGCCGGTCATCGCTGAACCCGACCTGTACGTCGTCTCCGGCAACGCACCGAACCTGACCCACCTGATGACCCGCACGACGTTCGCCGGCGCGACCTGGGACCTGCTGACCGACGAATGCCGCGAGACGGTTGCACGCGGCGTCACCCGACGAGTTCGGCGCTCTCTACCTGCAAGGGTGTGACGCCCGAGTGCTTCAACGAAGCCGAGCTGCGTGAGTGGATCCGCAATGCGCCGGCCAAGAAGCCGATGTACTCGAGCGAGGCAGACAAGGTTCAGAACGGCGGGAAGTACCGCGGCATGCCCAACCTCAATCTCACCGACAATCAGATCGACGAGATCATCGCCTACCTGCTCGAGCGGAAGTAAGGAAGATCCCAGATGGCCATCATCGAACGACCCTCCACAGTTCCCGCCCTGGCGGGTAGCGCAACGCCGCAGTTCGTCACCCCGGCGTCGGCCTACGGCGTCTATCGCCGCCCGGTCTCGACCACCGGGTGGCGGTCGTGGCTGTTCACCGTCGACCACAAGAAGCTCGGCCTCATGTACGGCGTGTCGGCGATGTTCTTCTTCCTCGTCGGTGGCATCGAGGCGCTGCTGATCCGCACGCAGTTGGCGGCGCCCGACAACACCGTGCTCAGCGCCAGCGTCTACAACCAGATGTTCACGATGCACGCCACGACCATGGTGTTCCTGTTCGTCATGCCGATGGCGGCAGGGTGGGCCAACTACTTCGTGCCGTTGCAGATCGGCGCCCGCGACGTCGCCTTCCCACGCATGAACGCCTTCGGGTTCTGGTGCTTCCTGTTCGGCGGCATCTTCTTGAACACGTCGTGGATCCTCGGCGGCGCGGCCGACGGCGGCTGGTTCATGTACCAGCCGAACGCCAACGCCTTGTTCTCGCCGAGCCACGGTGTCGACTTCTGGTCGCTCGGTCTGCAGATCACCGGTATCGCCTCGCTCACCGGCGCGATCAACCTGATCGTCACCATCCTCAACATGCGTGCACCGGGCATGACTCTGATGAAGATGCCGATCTTCACCTGGATGATCCTGGTCGTGCAGTTCCTGCTGGTGTTCGCGATCCCGGTCATCACCGTGGCGCTGTTCCTGCTGATGTTCCAGCGCAACTTCGGTGCCCAGTTCTTCAACGTCGATGCCGGTGCCGACCCGTTGCTCTGGCAACACCTGTTCTGGATATTCGGGCACCCGGAGGTGTACATCCTCATCTTGCCCAGCTTCGGCATCGTCAGCGAGGTGCTGCCGGTGTTCAGTCGAAAACCGCTCTTCGGGTACAAGTTCGTCGTGTTCTCCGGCGCGGCCATCGGCTTCGTCGGCTGGGGTGTGTGGGCCCACCACATGTTCGCCAGCGGTCTCGGGCCGGTCAGCGTCGCCGTGTTCTCGGTCAGCACGATGTTGATCGCCATCCCGACCGGCGTGAAGATCGTCAACTGGACGCTCACGATGTGGGGCGGCAAGCTCCACTTCACGACGGCGATGCTGTTCGCGATCGGTCTGATCGTCGAGTTCACCATCGGCGGGCTGTCGGGCGTCACCCACGCGGTGTCGCCCTCCGACACGCAGCAGACCGACACCTACTACATCGTCGCCCACTTCCACTACGTGCTGTTCGGTGGTGCCGTGTTCGGGATCTTCGCCGGCTTCTACTACTGGTGGCCGAAGATGTTCGGCAAGATGCTCAACGAGACGCTCGGCAAGTGGAACTTCTGGCTGATGGTCATCGGCATGAACCTGACCTTCGGGCCGATGCACATCCTCGGGCTGCAGGGTCAGCCGCGGCGCATGGTCGTGTACCCCGAGAAGCTCACCGGTGAAGGCTTCTTCAACCTCCACTTCTGGAACACGGTCGCCAGCGTCGGCTCGTACATCCTGGCCATCGGCATCTCTGCTGTTCCTGGTCAACGTGTGGCACACGACGCGCAAAGGTGCGGCAGGCGCCGCTCGATCCGTGGGATGCGCGCAGCCTCGAATGGCTCACCACCAACCCGCCGAAGGTGCACAACTTCGACGTCGATCCCGCACGTGCACGCCCTCGACGAGTTCTTCCACCTCAAGTACGAAGAGGTCGACACCGACGCCGGGCCACGCCTGCGTCAAGGTGCACGACCGCCGAAGAGCTGCATGCCGAGCAAGAGGCCAACGCCGACACGCACATCCACATGCCGTCGCCGTCGTACTGGCCGATGGTGCTGGCCATCGCCCTGCCGATCATGGCCTACGGGGTCATCTTCTCCAAGCTGCTCACCGTCGTCGGTGGATGCATCCTGCTGCTGGCGATGTTCGGGTGGGCGCTCGAGCCGTCGGTCGCCGACGACAGCGACTACGACCCGCCGCGCAAGGTGGAGAACCCGAGCAAGGAGCTCGCCAGTGTCTGAGGCAACTCTCGTGGAGACTCCCGCGCCGGATGATCACCCCGAAACCGGGCACGGCGACACGGTCACGGGGCACTCGCCCACACACCACCGGGCTGAGCAACAACAAGCTGGCGATGTGGCTGTTCCTCGGCAGCGAGTGCTTGCTGTTCGGTGGACTGATCTCCACGTACATGCTGTACCGCGGTCGGCACACCGGTACACCCGGTCCGGCGCAGCTGTGGGACATCCCGCTGACCTCGGTGTCGAGCTTCGTGCTGCTGATGAGCTCGCTGACGATGGTGCTCGCCGTCAGCGCCGCACAGCAACGCGACGACCGCCTGACTCGCATCTGGCTGACGGTGACGGCGTTGCTCGGGCGCGACGTTCGTCGGCGCCCAGGTCTACGAGTTCACCTCCTTCTACCACGAGGGTGTCGGCTTCACGACCAGCCTGTTCAGCTCGAGCTTCTACACGCTCACCGGCTTCCACGGCATCCACGTGACCGTCGGCATCATCATGTTGATGGCGCTCGTCGGCATCATCTCGCGCAGCAAGGTGCCCGGCGACAAGGCCGAGGTCGTCGAGCTGATCGGTCTCTACTGGCACTTCGTCGACATCGTCTGGATCGTCATCTTCACCCTCGTCTACCTGATCCCGGCATGAGGTCCGCCCGATGACGACCACCGAACACGTCGATCACAGCGAACACGCTGAGCACGCCGGCCACGACGACAGCAGCGGGCACAAGCCGAACAGCTTCTACATCAAGGTCGCCGGTGCTCTGGCGGTCGTCACGGCGCTCGAGGTCGCGCTCTACTACCTCGACCTTCGGCTCGTGGTACCTGCCGATCCTGTTGATCCTGATGATCGATCAAGTTCCTCACCGTCGTCTCGTTGTTCATGCACCTCAAGTTCGACAACAAGATCTTCAGCTGCTTGTTCTACTCGGGCTTGATCCTGGCGATCGTCGTGTATCTCGTCGCACTGCTGACGTTCCGCTTCTTCGACGCTGGCCGTGACCCATGCTTGGCGTGACCTTCGCCGATCCGTGGAGGTTCCAGGCCAACCCCGAGGTCTATCTGCTGGTCGCCTTCCTGATCGCCGCGTACGTGTACATGGTGCGCGTGATCGGCCCGCGCGCCGTCACGGCCGGCGAGCCGGTCGTCACCCGCACCAACGTGGGGTGCTTCGGCGGGGCGATGGTGCTGCTGTTCGCGGCCAGCACCTGGCCGATCCACCAGATCGGCGAGGACTACCTCTACTCGGTGCACATGCTGCAGCACATGATGCTGAGCTACTTCATGCCGCCACTGGTGCTGCTGGCCACGCCGACGTGGCTGCATGCGCCTGCTGGTCGGCACCGGTCGCACGTGGCGGGTCGTCACCTTCATGACCAAGCCGGTCGTCGCTGCCGTGGTGTTCAACGTCGTCGTGATGGTCACCCACATCCCACCGGTCGTCAACGCCTCCGTGCAGAGTGCACCGTTGCACTACTCGCTTGCACCTGCTCCTGGTGCTCACCGCCTGCTGATGTGGATGCCGGTCGTCGGGCCGTTCCACGAACTGCGCATCAGCGACGCCGCCAAGCCGATCTACCTGTTCCTGCAGAGCGTCGTGCCGACCGTGCCGGCCGGATGGTTGACCTTCGCCGAGGGCGTGGTCTACAAGCACTACAACCAGCCGGTGCGGGTCTGGGGCCTCAGCCCGACCGACGACCAACAGCTGGCCGGGGCGATCATGAAGATCGGCGGGTCGATCTTCCTGTGGGCGCTCGTGGTCTTCTACTTCTTCAAGCGCTTCGCCACGACGTGGAAGGAAGACAACACCTATCGGCGGCCGCCGCTGACCTTCGACCAGGTGAAGTCGGAGTTCGACAACACCCCGGCGCCGACCGAGAAGGTGCCCTAGACCGCGACCTAGTCCCAGCGGAACAGGCGTGAGGCCAGCAGCGGGGTCACGACGGCCCAGGCGCACAGCACGATCCACGACCGTGCCGGTTGCGTGCCTGCGTCGCTCAGCGCTCGCGCAGCACGTCGGCAAGCGCACCGGATGGCAGCGCGTGGGCGACGCCGCGGATCGCGCCGGGAAGCTTGGCGAACGGGATGACCATGCCGCCGAGCAAGCAGCAGCACGAGGTACAGGCCGTTCTGCGCGGCGAGGTTGATCTCGCCGGGCAGTCGGCCGGCGAGCGGCAGACCGATGCCGGCGAACGCCATCGGTGCCGACGATGACGCCGAGCTACGGCGAGCAGCCAGTTCGGCGAACTCGGGTTCCAGCCGAGCACGTAGGCGACCGGGATCAACACGGCGAACTGCACGACCTCGACGACGATCACCGAGCCGATCTTGGCGGCGATCAGACCGCGGTCGTCCCAATGGCGTCGTCGCCGAGCCGCTTCAGCACGTGATAGCTGCGTTCGAACCCGGTGCCGATGCCGAGGCTGACCATCGCCGTGCTCATCGTCGCCAGGGCGAGGATGCCCGGGGCGAGGAAGTCGATCGGATCCCCGGTGCCGGTCGGCAGCACGTCGACGAGGCTGAAGAACACGAGCAGCAGCACGGGGATGCCGAGCGTCAACAGCAGCTGCTCGCCGTTGCCGGCGACGCGGCGCACCTCGGCAGCGAAGTTGGACGAGCGTCAACCTCATGGCCCGCCGCCACCGGTGAGACGGCGGAACACGTCTTCGAGGCGCTGCCCGCCGGCGCGCAGATCGTGCAGCGGGTGCCCGGCTTCGGCCAGCCAGTCGCCGAGTTGGGCCATCAGTCGCGGCTGCGGCGGAGCGTCGATGACGTACTCGTCGTTGCCGACCTTGCTGGCGACGATGCCCGTGGCCGCGGCGAGGCTGGCGCAGATCGAGGTCGGGTCGCTGCGAAAGCGGATCTCGTCGTGCCCTCTGCGCAGCTCGGCCAAGGTGCCGTCGGCGATCAGCGAGCCGTGATCGATGATCACCATCCGGTCGGCGAGCCGTTCGGCCTCGTCGAGCTCGTGCGTGGCCAGCACGACAGCGCATCCGTTCGACGCGAGCTCGCGGATGATGCCGCGGATGGCGTCGCGACCGTTGATGTCGACGCCCGACGTCGGCTCGTCGAGGAACGCGACGTCGGGCTTGGCGGCCAGCGCCAGCGCCAGCGACAGTCGTTGCCGCTCGCCACCCGACAGCCGCTCGCCACGTTGCCTTGCTCCTGTCGGTCAGCCCGACGGCTTCGACCAGCGCGGTCGCGTCGGCTCCGTTGCCGTACAGCGCAGGCGTAGTGCCGCACCGTCTCGCAAGACCCCCGAGCTCGGGGTAGACGCCGCCCTCTTGCAGCATCACTCCCATCCGTTTGCTGAGCTGGCGCTGGTGTGTTGCCGGGTCGAGGCCGAGCACCCGAACGGTGCCCGTCGTCGCCCGTCGGTAGCCCTCGCAGACCTCGATCGTCGACGTCTTGCCGGCGCCGTTCGGGCCGAGCACGGTGGTGACTGTGACCGGCCGCGGCGGTGAACGAGATCGCGTCGACAGCGACCACGTCGCCATAGCGAACCGTCAGATGCTCGACCTCCACGGCAGCCACAGCGTGCGACCCTAGGCGACCCTCCGGTCGAATTCGCGATCAAGTCGCGTGCGAATCGGGCCGATCACTGGGCATGGCACGGTTCTCCGTGGTGGTGTCTGCTCTCGACGAGCAGGCCGATCTGAGTCGCAGCCTGCGCGCCGTCGGCCCGCGCCGCGCAGGCGATTCACACCGACAGTCGAAGTCGTCGTTGTGGTGCCGGCGGCGACGAAGGTGCGCCGGCCCGAGTGGCCGCGTCGATGGGTGCCGCCGTCGTCGACGATCGGATCCTCGACGCATCGCCGTGGCACGCAACGCCGGAGCGCGCGCGTGACGACCGGCCAGATCCTGGTGACGATCGACGCCGACCGGGTGATGTCGCCCGTCGCGTTCGCCGAGATCGAGCGACTGCTGGCCACCGGGTGCTACGTCGGTGGCGGTGCGATCCAGCACGCCGAGCGGCACTCGCTGGCGATCGATCTGGCGATGGCGGTCTCCAGGTTGACGTCGTACCTCAACGGGCTCGGTGGTGGGATGTACTGGTGCCGTCGCGACGACTTCGAGGCGATCGGTGGCTTCGACGAGCGGGTGACGACGGTCGACGACCTCGACTTCGCCCGCCGGCTCCGCGATCACGGGCTGCGCACGGGCCGCAAGTTCGTCAACCTGCGCCAGGCGCCGGTGACGACATCGTGCCGCCGCCGCGACCTTGCCGGAATCGCCTACGCTCTCATCCGCTGACCAGGGGTAACCTCTCGCGATCTGTGATCGATGTCCGTTTGCTGCGTACCGACCCCGAGGCTCGGTTCGCGACGCCCTGGCCCGCCGCGGGCAGCCCGATGTGCTCGACCAGTTCGAGCGGGCGATCGCCTTCGACACGCTGTCACGCGACATCGTCGCCAAGCGCGATGCCATTCGCGCCGAGGTCAACGAGCTGTCCGAAGCAGGTCGGGCAGCTGCGCCGCAAGCGGCGACACGGCCGGCGCCGAGGAGCTGCAACGGCTCGCAGCCGCGACGCTCGGCGACCACGAGCGGGTGCTGGCCGCACGAGTTCGACGTCGTGCAGGGCGATCTCCGCGACCTGCTGCTGCGCATCCCCAACCTGCCGCATCCCGACGCTCCCGACGGTGCCGGCGATGCCGACAACCCGGTCGTCAAGGGCCCGGTCGACCTGGCCTCGCCGAGTTTCCCGAGCACCGGCGGGTGCCGCACTGGGAGACCGGCGACGGCGCTCGGCATCCTCGACAACGAGCGAGCCACCAAGATCAGCGGGGCGATGTTCACGATGCAGCGCGGCAACGGGGCGGCGCTCGCTCGGGCGTTGTGCCAGTACGCGCTCGATCGCAACGTCGACGAGTTCGAAGAGATCCGTCCGCCGTCGCTCGTCACCACGGCGACGCTGACCGCCACCGGTCAGTTGCCGAAGTTCGCCGACGACGCCTACAACATCGAGCGCGACGATCTGTGGTGCATCCCCACGGCCGAGGTGCCGCTGACGTCGATCTATGCCGGTGAGGTGGTCGACGCCGAGCAGCTTGCCGCTGAAGATGATGGCCTACACACCGTGCTATCGCCGCGAGGCAGGCTCGGCCGGGCGCGACACGCGGGGCATGTTGCGCGCCCACGAGTTCGACAAGGTCGAGATCCTCGCCGTCGCGCGGCCCGAGCAGGCGCCCGCGACTGCTCGTCGAGATGATCGGTCGCGCCGAGGCGCTTGATCGCCGGGCTCGGCCTGCCGTACCGCATCATCGAGATCTGCACCGGCGACATGGGCCAGAGCCATCACCGCAGCTTCGACATCGAGGTCTACGCGCCCGGCTGCGACGACTGGCTGGAAGTGTCGTCGATCTCGTGGTTCAGCGACTACCAGTCGCGGCGCGCCGACATCCGCTACCGCGTTGCCGGCCAGAAGGGCACGCAGATCACCCACACGCTCAACGGCTCGGCGCTGGCGGTGCCGCGTGTGTGGGCGGCGATCGTCGAGAACTACCGCGAGCCCGACGGCAGCGTGATCGGTGCCCGAGGTGCTGCGTCCGTACATGCGCGGCGTCGAGCGGATCAGCCGGCCGATGAGCGACTGGGCATCGCGGCGCGTCGACTACGAGATCGGCCGGCCTCGATGTCGGCGACGTCGACTCCCGACCCGATCGTGCAGTGGCAGCAGTGGTACGACCAGGCCGTCGCAGGCCGGTTGCGTCGAGCCGAACGCGTTCGTGCTGTCGACGTCGATCGGCGAGGGTTGGCCGCAATCGCGCTATCTGCTGGTGCGCGGCGCCGACGAGCGGGGTTTCTCGTTCTTCACCAACTACGAGTCGGCCAAGAGTGCCCAGCTGTCGGCCGAGCCGCGAGCCGCGATGCTGTTCACCTGGTTGCAGCTGCATCGACAGGTGCGCGTCGCCGGTGTCGTCGAGCGGGTCCCCGACGCCGAGAGCGACGAGTACTTCGCGTTCGCGGCCCAGGGCATCGCAGATCGGGGCCTGGTCGTCGCCGCAGTCGCGGGTGCTGCCCGATCGTGCGTCGCTCGAAGATCGTGTCGCCCAGTTCGAGCAGACCTTCGCCGACGTCGACGAGGTCCCGCGGCCGGCGTTCTGGGGTGGATGGGTGCTGCGACCCGGTGTCGTTCGAGTTCTGGCAGGGCCGACCGAGCCGGCTGCACGACCGGGTGCGCTATCGGCCGATGCAGGACGGTGCAGTGGGTCATCGAGCGGTTGGCGCCGTAGCCCACAGCGACGCCGGCGTCGACCAGGCCGTCGATCAGCGAGGCCATGTGCGGGACCATCGCGGTGTGATCCCAGTCGGCCCAGATCGGGCTGGAGCCGCGGATGCGCGGCGGCAGCTCGATCTGCACGCCCTTGTTGTGCCGGCAGGTTCACCGGGTTGTCGGGGTGCAGGCCGCGCAGGTCCTTCGGGATCCGGTCGAGCTCGGTGACGACCTCGTACTGCGGGAGGCGTGGCCGGAGGTGGCCGGCAACGTGATCGGCGAGATCGCGGTTCTGGCCGCCCGAGCAGCACCGCGGTGAAGTGGTCGCGGCGGCCGAAGCCGTGGATGGTGATGACGATGTCGACGTGATCGATGAAGCGTCTTGCAGCCGCGATGACGACGTCGGCGTGACCTTGTGCGACGGGATGTGCCACTGCAGATCGTCGGGTTGCAGCACGCCGTAGTAGCTGGCACCGCTGCGTTCGGCGGCGTGGCTGGCGATCACGTCGGTCTGCTCCTCGAGTGAGCCGCCGTGGTAGGCCATGAACCCGATGCGGCTGCGCAGTTCGCAGACCTCCTGCACGCCGCTCGTGGCCAGCAGCTCGGCGAACGGATCGGTCATGACGTCGGCTCGCGTCGTTGCAGCCTGAACGCCGTGACGACTGCGGCCAGGATGACGATCGAGCCCACCAGGACGACCGGCGGACTGGTGCTCCTGCGACGAAGTTGGAGAGCTTGCGCTGCCAGCCGGTCGGCCTTGGCGACGACTGCTCCCGCCGGTGCCGTCGGTGATGTTGCTGTACCAGTACCAGCACAGGTAGAGCCCCGGTGAGGATCAGCAGGACCCCGGCGACCTGTTCGACCCAGGCCATGCCGCGTCGCAAGACGTGCAGCAACGCCGTGTTGGCGAACGCCAACGTCACGGTGAGCGCGGTGACGACCAGCGCCATGCCGACCCCGTAGAGGGCGATGGCGCCGACGCCGGTGCGCAGCCCCTTGGTGCTGAAGCTGCCGAGCACCACGCCGGTGAACGGGGCGATCGTGCAGCCGATCGACGCGACGGCGTAGGCGATCCCGAAGACGTACATCGACCGAACGCTGCGGTCGCGGCGACCGACGTCGAGCTGCGGCGTGGTGAACGGCAGCCGGTAGCCGAAGAGCATGGCGATGCCGAGCACGAACAGGCCGATGCCGATGAGCAGCGAGACCCACTGGGCCTTCGTCGACGAACCAGTTGGTCGACAACTTGGTGATCGGCGCCGATCACCACGAAGATGCTCATGAACCCGGCCGACACCGCCAGGCTGACCTTCACGGCGCGGAGCGTCGACGCCCGCTCGGCGCCCGGGCGAAGGTTCTCCATGCCGAGGAAGTAGACGAGGTAGGTCGGCAGCAGGACGAAGCCGCACGGGTTGATCGCCGCCAGCAGGCCGGCGGTGAACGAGACGTCGCCAGGCGGGCGTCGAGGGCGATCACAGCAACTTGGTCCTGATCAGGTCCTCGAGCTTGTCGGCGGTGAGCTCGCCGGTCTGTTCGACGATCGTGCCGTTGGCCATCGACGAACAGCGTCTGCGGGAAGTTGGCGATGCGCATCGCGCTGGTGAACTCGCCGTTCGGGGTCGTAGAGCAGCTCGTACTGCACGCCCTTGTCGCGGGCGAATCGGTCCTCCGAGTCGGGTCGAGGCCGCTCGAGTTGACACCGACGAAGCGCACCTGGTCACCGAACATGGCGTGCGCGGCGGCGAAGGCCGGCAGCTCGCGGTTGCACGGAGCGCACGTCGAGAACCAGAAGTTGACGACGAGCGGTGCGCCCGATGAGCTCGGCGGTCGGGAAGCGAGTCGCCGTTGACGGTCTGCAGGTTGACCTGGGCGACGATTCGGCCGGTGACGGCGGCGTTGGTACCGATCGTCGGGGAGAGGTCGTTGGTCGGACGTCAGGGTGACGTCGTCGTCGGTGGTGCTGGGTCGTTGCCGTCGAGTGACCGGCGATCGCGGCGCCCACTGACGACCACGAGCGCCGTCGCCACCGCCAACGAGGCGAACAGCAGCCGCTTGTTGACCGTCACGGCTGTGAAGGCTATCCAGGCGCCGGCCCCTGCCATCGTCGGGGGAGGTTCGATGGCAGGGGGCGCGCCCGTTAGGCGACGAGGTGCGGGGGGATGGGCACCTCGTCGATCGCCACGACCGGGCGGGGGTTCTTGGGCGGTCGGCCACGTGGTCGCTTGTTGACCACGATGCGACCGTTCTCGATGAGCTCGCCGCCCCACACACCCCAGGGCTCGGCGCGCTCGATCGCTCCGTCGACGCAGTCGGCAGCGAGCGAGCACTTGCTGCAGATCGCCTTGGCTCGGGCGATGTCGAGCGGGGTGTCCGAGAAGAACAGGTGGGTCAGGGTGCCGTGGCCGTCGGCGCAGCGCGGCTTGGGGCGCGCACGGCGACCGGCTCGACGAGTTCGGCGAACTCGGTGTCGATGTCGATGTCTCGGTTGATGTCGATTGCGTACATTTCGGGTGGTTCCTCTCGGACGAGTGGGAAGGGCTGGAAAAAGCAGAAAGGCCGCCGGGATCGGATCCCGACGGCCTCGGAGCGGTTGCTCCCGACGTATTCTGTGTTACGTCGGTTGCTTCCCGAGGTGTCGGGCGTGGGTGCTTGATAGCGGTCTCATTCATGAAATTGAGAGTCATGTCGGACGACAGCCGCTGCTGCACGCCACTTGTAGCCATGGACGAGCCCGTCGCACGGGCGCGCGCCAACGGCCACGTGGGCCAGTTGCGGTGCGTACGTCGTGCTGCTCATCTTCCAGTACCTTCCGTGTTCGTCGGCCGGACACAGATGTGCCAAGCCGAAAGATAGGCAACCAGATCTTCGTGGCGGCGTCAACTCATTTATTGTCACGTCATGTTCGACATGGTGGGCAGGCCGGCTGCCGGGCGCACCTTTGCCGGCCGAGCGGCGGGTTCGGCTCGGCGACTGCTCACCGGGTGGGCGGCTGCGTCTCGACGCCGCCGCCCGCTACCTGCAGGATCTTGTCCGACGACGACACGCGCGACGCCGGATTCGCCGCAGATGACCTGGGTGGTGCGCCGCACGGTGATCGACGTGCTGCAGTTTCCCACCTACCTCGAACCGCTCGACATGGTCACGTGGTGCTCCGGGCTCGGTTCGCGGTGGGCTGAACGGCGGGTCGACATCGGCAGTGCCGGAGGGGGGCGGTCAGCTCGGCGACGCTGTGGGTGCACCTCGATGCCGACACACTTCGCCCGGCGACCGTTGACCGCCGAGTTCGAGCAGGTCTTCGCCCCGAGCTGCGGCGGGTCGTTCGGTGACTCGCGGTCTGACCCTTGGGCGGTCCGCCGGCCGAGGTCCGAGTCGCACCCTGGCCCGTTCGGTTCGCTGACTTCGACGTGATGGAGCACGTCAACAACGCCGTCGCCTTCGTCCTCGTCGAGGAGGTCTTGGCGGCGCGGCGAGAGCTGCGAGCACCGCTGCGTGTCGAGGTCGAGTATCGCTCGGCGATCGACCGTGGTGTGACGTTGCGCCGTGGCGAGATGGACCTCGCAGACGGGTGCGATGGATGGTTGGTGGACGATCACGATCGGTGTCCCCTCGCCTTTCGGATCAGCCGCCCGCCGGCGGTTGGTGGCGGCAACACGGCGTGAGACTCATGCCGCACGGTCCCCGGCCGCAGCCTTCACCTATCCCGGCTTCCACCCCTCCTGAATCGTCCGTGACGAAACTCGCCGTGCCGCTCGTTGCGGTTCCTTCGTGAATCGTCCGTGACGAAATCCATTCGCCTGCACCGCCGGTTTCGTCACGGACGATTCACGACGAGCCCATTCCGGACACCCGGGACAATTCCGTCACGGACGATTCACGAGGGAAACCAGATTCCGGACACCGGGGAACAAATCGTCACTGACGATTCGCAAGGGCGGGAATTCGAGGGGATGGGATTGGGGCTGGAAGCACGCTGTGAACGAACGCTGACCAGGGTGGAGGAACTGATGCGAAACCGAAAGCAACCATGAGCCCTGAAGCCTGGCCCCTGAAGCCCCTGAAGCCCTGTCACACCCTCGGCGTACAACGTCGAGCATGCCTCGTATCGTCCAACAGCGCCCGACCCATCGCCCCTGTTCGTGGTGCGCCACCGAATTCGTGATCGCCTGTCGCCCCGGTCGCCCTCGCCTGTACTGTCAGCACAGCTGCCGCCAGCGTGCCTACGAACACCGACACGGCTTCGAGCATCAGCGCACTGTGCGACCGTTGCCTGGCCAGGTTCCCGGTGATGTGTGGTCAGGCACGGGCTACGAACGCGGTGGCTCGATCGCCCCGTTCGGCAAGACTCATGCTTTGCGAACAAGCGTCAGGCCGGAAGGTCGTCGACGCGAGACCCTGTGCGGTTTGCTGGCTCAACCCGTTCCCGGGCAGTACTTCACGACCCTGCACCCGCGGGCCTGTCGGATCTGCACGGGCGTGACGAATTCCAATCCGCTGCGGTACGGAATCAGTCCGTCGAACGAACTCTCTCGTCTGCGATCGCTGCTCGACGACATTGACGAGAAGCGTGTTCCGCCGGTCAGTGCACTCAGCTGGATTCGTTCGAATGCACCGTGACCGGGTCGAGTGCCGTGGCCGGCTCGGCATCTCACGCACGAACACGTGCTCGCGGTAGAACGTCATCTCGGCGATGCTCTCGCGGATGTCGTCGAGCGCCCGATGCGAGCCCGCCTTGCGTGGACGACTGCTGTTCAGCGCCGGATACCACCGCTTCACCAGTTCCTTGATCGTGCTGACATCGACGCTGCGATAGTGCAGGTACTCCTCGATCTCGGGCAGATACGCAGCGAGAAACCGGCGATCCATGCCGATCGAGTTGCCGCACAACGGCACGCGCCGTGCCTCGGTGACGTGCGTCTTGATGAACTCCAACGTCTGCGCGCCGGCATCGGCGAGCGACATGGTCGACGCCCGAATCGCGTCGAGCAGCCCGCTCTTGGTGTGCATCTCGACGACGACAGGATCCATTCCGGCGAGCGCTGCCTCGTCCTGATGAACCACGAGGTCGGGCCCTTCGGCAACGATGTTCAGATCGTCGTCGGTGACCAGCGTGGCGATCTCGACGATGACGTGGCGCCCAGGGTCCAGACCGGTCATCTCGAGATCCATCCAGACCAACACGGGATGAAGACTACGCAACGCATTACGGTCACCGGCAATGGCCGAATCCGAGATCCTCGCGCTTCCAGCGAAACCCGCGGCAACGGTGATGCTGCTGCGCGACGCGCCCGCCGGTATCGAGGTGTTCATGCTGCGCCGCACGACCTGCAGCGGCGTTCGCCAGTGGCATGTACGTCTTCCCCGGCGGCAAGGTCGACGAGGCCGACGGTGAAGGTGACCTGGCGTACGTGATCGCCGCGATCCGCGAGTGCTACGAAGAGGCCGGTGTGCTGCTGGCGGTCGACGACACCGGCACGATGGTCACCGATGGCCATCCTGCGCTGGCCCACCGTCAGGCCGTCTACGACGGCACCGTCGATCTCCGCGCTTTGTGTGCCGAGCACCGGCTTGCGTCCGGCAATCGACGATCTCGTGTGGGTCAGCCACTGGATCACCCCGTCGGAGAATCGTCGCGTCGCTTCGACACCCGGTTCTTCATCGCCGTTGCGCCGCCGGGTCAAACCTCGCAGCACGACGACAACGAGACGATCGCCAGCACGTGGATGCGCCCAGTCGACGCATTGCACCGCCGGGAGCAGGGGGAGCTGACGATGATGCCTCCCACCATCAAGAGCCTCGAGTACCTCGTCGGCCACCGTCGTGCTGCCTCGGTGATGGAATCAGCACGACGACTCGGCCGGCCCGACGCCGATCCTGCCGAGGCTGCGTCGGGATGCCGACGGGCGGATCACCGGAGTGTCGCTGCCCGACGACGACGACTACGCCGACTTGGGATGATCAGCCGCGTCGAGCGCGGCGGCGACCATCGACAACATCCGCGCCGAGCACCCGGCCATGTTGACCGGCGGCGCGACCTCGTCGACGATCTTGCGGGCGATCGCCCGGAACTCGTGCAGCCGCCAGGCCCGTGCCGTCGATCGCCACCGGCCGCCCGGCGTCGCCACCGGCCGCGACGGCGGCTTCGAGCGGGACATGGCCGAGCAACTCGACGCCGATCTCGTCGGCCAGTGCCTGGCCGCCGCCCGTACCGAACAGCGGGTACTCGACGCCGTGCTCGCAGGTGAACGACGACATGTTCTCGATCACGCCGCACACCCGCAGGAAGCTGCGGCGAGCCATGTCGGCGGCCCGAGCAGCGACCTTCTGGGCGGCGATCGCCGGCGTAGTGACGATCAGCAGGTCGGTGCGCGGCAACATCCGCGCCAGGCCCATCTGCACGTCGCCGGTTCCTGGTGGCATGTCGATGAACAGGTAGTCGAGCTCGCCCCAGTGCACGTCGCGCAGGAACTGCTCGACTGCCTTGTTGAGCATCAGTCCTCGCCACATCGAGCGCCGTGTCTTCCTCGACGAGGAAGCCGGTGCTGACGACCTTCAACATCCCCCGCCCCATCGTGCAGGGTGCGCGGAATGATCATCGGCTTGTCGCGGCCGTCGACGGCCTCGGCTTCGAGGCGGTCGTCGATGCCGAGCAGGCGCGGCACCGAGAAGCCCCAGATGTCGGCATCGAGCACACCGACGGTGAAGCCCTCCGCGGCGATGGCCGCGGCGAGGTTGACCGTGACCGACGACTTGCCGACCCCGCCCTTGCCGCTGGCGACAGCCAGGATCCGAGTCGATGCCGGCATCTCGGTGTTGGGTGCGTTCTCGCGGGCGTTCCAGCGCGCCTTGAGCATGACCTCGCGAGCGTTCCTCGCTGGTCATCTCGCCCCAGTCGATCTTGACCTTGGTCACACCGGGATGCACGGCAACCCTGGTCTCGACGTCTTTCTTGATCTGGGCACGCAGCGGACAACCGCCGATGGTCAGCTTGACACCGACGGTGACCAGGCCATCGTCGGCCACGTCGACCGACGGGACCATGCCGAGCGTCACGATGTCGGCGCCGAGCTCGGGGTCGATCACCGAGCGCAGCAGCGCCGTGATGGTTTCGACATCGGGGGGGCTGGGAATCACAGCATCGATTGTACGGTTACAGGGCGATACAATCACTGGGAACCGCAGGAGGAGCCAAACGTGATCACGCTCACCGATACCGCCGCCGTCAAGGTCAAGGAACTGCTCGAGGCCGAAGGCGATCTCGAACTGGCGTTGCGCGTCGCTGTACGCCCCGGCGGTTGTAGCGGATTCTCGTACGAGATGTTCTTCGACGGCGACGTCGCCGCCGACGACGAGAAGGCCGACGTTCGGCGTCCCGGGCGCCACCGTCAACGTCGTCGTCGATTCCGCGTCGGCGCAGATGCTGCAAGGCGCCACGCTCGACTACAAGGACGGTCTCAACCAGGCCGGCTTCTCGATCAACAACCCCAACGCCAGCCGCACCTGCGGTTGCGGGTCGAGCTTCAGCTGAGCCGTCAGCTCAGAAACACGTTCAGGCGCTCGTCGAGCTCGGTCTGATCCCACATCACGTCGATCCGATCGCGAACGATTCCATCGGTGCCGACGAGGTACAACACTGGCTCGTAGTCGAGCCCGAGCGCTGCAACGGCTGGAGCGACCGTGGTAGCCGCATCGTCGGAGTAGACGTCGGCATGCACCATCACGATCTGGTCACCGACGCGGTCGTGCGCCTTGACGAGAACCTCGAGCGCGGGCGCACACGTGCCGGTCTGACAATGCGCCGGCGTGCCGATCATGTACCCGACGCGGCGTTCCCGAGGCCATTGCCTGGGTGAGGGTGACGTCGTGGAGCGGGCAGGGATTCGGAGTCAGCGTGCAGTACGGCTCGACACCGCGGTGGTTGTCGACCGTGGGCGTGTCGAACGGCGGCAGCAGTGAGCCGACGTACGGCACCGCCACGTCTGCCTGATTGCTGATCAGGAACGCTGCGCCGAAGCCGTCGTCGCCGTCGAGGCGCAGTGTGTACGTGCCGGGCTGGTCGATCTGAACGTTGAACGCCCAGTACGGAATGACCATGTCGGTCGAGCGGATCGGTGCGCTGACCGTTGCTATCTGCTTGTCGTTGGCATCGAGCACCCGCCCGTTGAGGACCGCCGGACCGGTGCTCAGCAAGCTGCCCTTGTCGGCGATCGAGATCGGCAGGCGAACCATGCCGGGCACGAAGGTGTTGCTCGGATAGCGCTGGGCAATGGTGAAACCAGTGGTGCCCGGGTCTGGTTCGGAGCCGGCAGCGGCGCCCGTCGACCCGTCTGCACCGGCCGACGAATCGCTACCGCACGACGCCAACACCACCAATGCGCCGGCGCCGGCCAGGAGGTGGCGCCGCGACATCGACATCACCGGCAGTCTACGAGTTCGGCGTACGATGCGGACATGAGCAAACCTCTCGGTCCGTACACCCCCGTCGTTCGTGCTGGCGATTGGATCATCGTCAGTGGTCAGCTCGGGCTGCACGACGGAGCGATCGTCAGCGGTGGCGTGGGTGCCCAGACCGCACAGGCCGTGGCGAACCTGAAGGACCAGTTGGCCAGCGTCGGTGCGTCGCTCACCGATGTCGCCAAGACGCTGTGCTTTCTCACCGACATGGACACCTTCGCAACCTTCAACGAGGCCTACGTCGAGGGCTTCGGGGTGCACCGCCCGGCGCGCAGCACCATCGGGGTCGCCGCCCTCCCTGCCGGCGGCGCTGTGGAGATTGAGGCCTGGGCGTACAAGCCAGTAGGGTGACCGTCGTGCCTGGCGCAATCGCAATCATTGTCGTGCTCGTGCTCCTTCCGGTGCTGGTGTGCATTGGTAGCGCGGTCATTGCAATGGCGCTCGGGGTGGCCCTCAACAACGACGCCGAGGTCCGCAACGAGGGCAGCGAACTGCTCGATCTCAACGTGTGACCATGCATCGGCACGACTCGTCGACCGAAGTGTTGACTCAGGCTGTCGTGCGCTACGCGGTCGAGCGGATGCGTCTCGACCCGCCACCGCTCGACCAGACCCGACCCGCGGCAGAGTTGCGGGCGATGGCCGGAAAGACGATCACCGCCAAAGGGATCGGTGGCCTCGAGGCGCTGCGAATCTTCGCCGACGTGCTGGGTCCGGCGAGCATCTCCATCGACCATCCGCGGTTCTTGTCGTTCGTACCGGCCGCCCCGACCGAGGCGGCGATCCTGTTCGATCTGGTTGTCGGGGCATCGAGCATCTACGGCGGGTCGTGGCTCGAAGGTGGCGGTGCGGTGTACGCCGAGAACGAGGCCCTGCGCTACATCGCCGACCTGGTCGGCTTCCCCGAATCTGCCGGCGGTGTGTTCGTCACCGGTGGCACGGCGGGCAACCTCAGCGCTCTGATCGCGGCACGGTTCCGCTGGCGGCACCGTGCCGGTGGTACTCGTGACCGCACTCGTGGTGTGTTGGTGACGTGCAAGGGTGCCCATTCCAGCGTTGCTTCGGCGGCCAGGGCGATCGATGCCGATGTCGTGCTCGTGCCCGCCGACGAACAGGGTCGGATGTGGGGCGCGGCCCTGCGCGACGAGTTGATGGGGCTGTCCGCCGACGATCGCTCCAGTGTCTTCGCGATCGTGACGACGGCCGGCACCACGAATGCCGGCGTCATCGACGACCTCGCCGGCGTTGCCGAGGTGTGCGCCGAGTTCGACATCTGGATGCATGTCGACGGTGCCTACGGTGGGGCCGGGTTGGCCGCACCCAGCGTCCGCGATCGCTACCGCGGCATCGAGCATGCCGACAGCTTCATCGTCGATCCGCACAAGTGGTTGTTCGCCCCTTTCGACTGCTGCGCGCTGGTGTATCGCGACCCCAACGTCGGACGAGCCGCGCACACTCAGCACGCCGAATACCTCGACGTCCTGCACAGCGCTGACGACGGCGACGATTCCGAATGGAACCCGAGCGATTTCGCCCACCACCTGTCGCGCCGCGCCCGTGGACTTCCGTTCTGGTTCAGTCTGGCAACTTACGGCACCGAGGCTTACCGCGATGCCGTCGAGACGGCGCTCGATGTCACCCGCCAAGGGGCGCGGCTGATCGACGCAGCCCCTTACCTCGAACTGATCATGGAACCCGAGCTGAGCATCCTGCTGTTCCGCCGCGTCGGCTGGGATCCCGCCGATTATCAGGCGTGGAGCGATCGCCTGCTCGACGAGGGCACGGCCTTTGTCACGCCGACATCGTGGAACCGAGAGGTGGTCCTGCGGCTGTGCATCATCAACCCGCTGACCTCGGTCGACGACATCCGACTCATCGTCGACTCGTTGGCCTGAGAAGCTGTCTGCGCTGTGGCCGATCTGCTGATCCGCAATGCACGGCTACTGGCCACCCTCGACGCAGGTCGACGCGAGCTACCAGGCGGATGGGTGGCCATCGATGGGGGATTGATCACCGCTGTCGGAGGCTCTACTGACGTGGAGCCGTCAGCGACCGAGACCGTCGACGCCGGCGACTGCCTCGTCACACCGGGCCTGATCAACACCCATCACCACATCTTCCAGAACCTGACCCGCGCCTATCCGCCGATGACCGACAAGCCGCTGTTCGGTTGGCTGCAGTCGCTGTACCCGTTGTGGCGAGCGATCGACGAGGAGGCCGTGCATGCCAGCGCGTTCGTCGGGTCTCGCCGAGCTCGCCTCGAGCGGGTGCACGACCTCGACCGACCACCTCTACCTGCACCCTCGCCGCGCCGGCGACTTGCTGTCGGCAGAGATCGCGGCGGCCGTCGAGATCGGTATGCGTTTCCACCCGACGCGGGGCTCGATGTCGTTGAGCGAGAAAGACGGTGGCCTACCGCCCGACGATGTCGTCGCCGACGACGACGAGATCCTCGCCGCGTGCGAGCAGGCCGTTGCCCGCCATCATGATCGGTCGCATGGGGCCATGGTGCGGGTGGCCATCGCGCCGTGCAGCCCGTTCAGCGTCACCGAGTCGTTGATGCTGCGCTCGGCGGAGCTCGCCGAACGCCTCGACGTTCGCCTGCACACCCACTTTGCCGAGAACGCCGAAGACGACGCCTTCTCGCTCGAACGCTTCGGGTGCCGTCCGATGGAGTACCTGGAACGTACGGGATGGTGCACCGACGCGCACATGGGTCGCTCATTGTGTGATGCCCAACCCCAGCGAGATCGTGCGGCTCGGCGAGGCCGGCGTGGGCGTCGCCCACTGTCCGAGCAGCAACCTGATCCTGTCGTCGGGAATCGCCCCCGTCGTGCGGTTGCGCGAGGCCGGGGTGGCCGTTGGGCTTGGTGTCGACGGGTCATCGTCGGCCGACAGCGCGTCGCTGTGGTTGGAGGCCCGGCAGGCGATGCTGCTCGCCAAGTTGACCGGTGGCGCTCAGGCCGGTACGGCGCGGATGGCGCTCGAATGTGCGACGCTCGGCGGCGCGGCCTGCCTGGGTCGCCGCGGTGAGATCGGAGTGATCGCGCCCGGCGCGGTCGCCGACCTCGCGGTGTGGCGTTTGACCGGGCCGTCGTTCGCCGGTGCCCTTGCGGACCCGATCGAGGCCTGGCTGCGCTGTGGGCCGGTATCCGCCTGGCACACCATCGTCAATGGACGCAGTGTCGTTCGCGACGGCAACATCGTTCATCGCGACCTCGACGAGCAGCTGCGGCTGCATGCAGTGCACGCTGCGCGTATCCAACGGCTCGTCGAGTAGCTGCGCCGAGAGTCACGTTCGGTTGACACCGCGGCAGAGGATTGATCGGCCAGACTGTCGGTATGCGTATCAGCCGGCGAACACTGCTGCGCGCCGGTGCATCGACGGGTCTGCTCGCTGCGCTGGCGGCGTGCACTCAGGGTGGTGTTCGCTCGTCGGCATCCGACCGGAACGCGAGTGGTGCCCAAGCACAGACGGGTGGGGTCGGGCCGCTTCCTGCCGCCCAGGCGACCCCCTCGAAGTTCGCGATGGTCGGTGACTCCATCACCAAGGCCTCGTCGAAGTCGCTCACCTCTGTGCTCGAGCAGCAGGGATTCACCGACATCACGATCGAGGCCGCGGTCAGCCGGCGGATCGCCGTCGGCGACGGCAAGGGCGAGCCGTTGTCGGGAGTCAAGACGCTGTTCACGATGATCTCCGAGGGCGTCAGTCCCGATGTGTGGGGCATTGCCATGGGGACCAACGACGTCGGCAAGTACGACGACGCAGAGGCATACGCCGATCTGATCGATCAGATGATGGAGATGCCCGACGCCAAGGTGCCGATCGTGTGGGTCGATGTGTACAACCCCAATCAACTCGCCGGCACCAAGATGTTCAACCTCGTGCTGCGCGAGCGCGCCGAGGCGCGCGGCAACAGCACGGTGCTCTCATGGTTCGATCTGGCCTCGGATCCGAAGCAGAAGATCCTGCGGACCGACCACATCCACCCCAACGACAAGGGCACCCTCGTGTTCGCCGACCTGGTGTCGACGGCGCTGGCCTGACTGGTCAGGAGCCCCAGCGGCTCTGACCGAAGCGGTAGCCGACCGAACGCACCGTCTGGATCAGGTTGGCCTGCTCCTCGCCGAGCTTGGCGCGGAGTCGGCGCACGTGCACATCGACGGTGCGGGCGCCACCGTAGTACTCGTATCCCCAGACCCTCGACAGCAGGATCTCGCGGGTGAACACCTTGCCCGGGTTCTGGGCGAGGAACTTGAGCAGTTCGTACTCCATGTAGGTGAGATCGAGCGGGCGTCCCTCGATGGTGGCCTGGTAGGTCTCGACGTTGAGCGCCAGGCCGCTGTATTCGACCGTCTCGGTCTTGATCTGGGCAAAACCCTGGAACAGCAGGTGACGCAGCCGGGCCTCGAGCTCGACGGGGTGAAAGGGGGTGAGGCAGAAGTCGTCGTAGAGATCGTCGCGAAGTTCCAGCTCATTGAGCTGTGCGCCGGTCAGCAGCAGGAGCAGTCGGGTCGGATCGTCGCGCTTGCGCAGCGCGCGACACATCGCCCATGCCCCTTCCGGGTCGGAATCGCAAGCCACGATCGCTCCTGCCCACCCCGCAGGTGGCTCGTGGCCGGCGGCATCTTCCGGTGACGCCACGGCCTTCCACCGGTAGCCGCCGAGGTCGAGGGTGCGCGCCAGATCCGGCGGTGGCGGCTCTGGGTAGATGACCAGTTGTTCCATCACGACAGCGCTACAGCGCCCGCAGGTATCGGTCGTGCTCGAAGGCACTGACGTGGGTCTTGTACGACCGCCACTCGCTGCGTTTGTTGCGCAGGAACCACTCGAAGATGTGCTCGCCGAGTGCCTCGTGCACCAGGGTCGACTGCTCCATGACACGAAGCGCGTCGCTGAGCGACTGCGGAACCAGATCGATGCCCAGCTTGGCGAGCTCGGCGTCGCTCATCTCGAACAAGTTGCTGTCGGCCTCGGGGGGCAGCTCGTAGCCTTCGGTGATGCCACGCATGCCGGCGGCGAGCATGACCGAGAAGGCCAGGTAGGGGTTGCAGGCCGGGTCGGGCGAGCGGAACTCGATCCGCGTCGCGCTGGGGTTGCCGCGCTTGGCGATCGGCACGCGCACCAGACCGCTGCGGTTGTTACGGGCCCAGCTGACATGGACCGGTGCCTCGAAACCAGGCACGAGGCGCTTGTAGCTGTTCACTGTCTGATTGGTGATCGCCGTTATCTCCGCGGCGTGACGCAGCAAGCCGGCCATGAACTGCTTGGCGAGCGGCGACAAGTTGTAGCCGTCGTCGTCGGAGTAGAAGGCGTTGTCGTCGCCGTCGAACAGCGACAGGTGCACGTGCATTCCGCTGCCCTGCACGTTCTCGAGTGGCTTGGGCATGAACGTGGCGTGCACCCCGTGGCTGGCGGCGACCTCCTTGACGACCAGCCGGAACGTCATGATGCTGTCGGCCATTGTCAAGGCGTCGGTGTGACGCAGGTCGATCTCGTGCTGGCTCGGCGCGTCTTCGTGGAAGCTGTACTCCACGGGGATGCTCATCGTCTCCAGCGTGCGGATGGTCTGTTTGCGCAGCGTGCCGGCCACATCGGTGGTGGTCAGATCGAAGAACCCGCCTTCGTCGAGCGGTACCGGACCTTGACCCTTCTCCGGTGGGGAGAAGTAGAAGAACTCGATGTCGGGGGCGACGAAGAACGTATAGCCGCGCTCGTGGGCGGTGTGCAGGTTGCGCCGCAACACCTGGCGTGGATCACCCTCGAACGGTGTGCCGTCGAGGTTGTGGATGTCGCAGAACACGCGGGCTTCTGTCGCTCGTTGACCCTTTGGCTCGTCGCCCCAGGGCAGGACCTCGAACGTGTTGGCGTCGGGCATGGCCAGCACGTCGCTCTCCAGGGTGCGCCCGAAGCCGTCGATCGAGGAGCCGTCGAAGGTCATGCCGTCTTCCAGGGCGTTCTCCAGCTCGGCCGGGCTGATCGCGAAGCTCTTCAAGCTGCCGAGCACGTCGGTGAACCACAAGCGGACCAGGCGGACCCCGCGTTCCTCCACGGTGTGCAGTACGTAGTCACGTTGCTGTTCAAGCATCAGAGGATTCCTTGTCGTTCGGCAAATCTAGTCCCGCAAAAACGCCGAACCCGTTCGAGCCCGCGAACGGACACGAACGGGTGACGCAGTCGATGACGTGTGGAACCTATGAACAAACACTCTCGAGGATGAGGCGGGTGACCGTGTACGGATCGCAGTTCGAGTTGGGGCGGCGGTCTTCTGCGTAGCCCTTGCCATCCTTGGCGACCTGCCACGGGATACGGATGCTGGCGCCGCGGTTGGAGACGCCGTAGCTGAACTTGTTGTACGGGGCGGTCTCGTGTGCACCGGTCAGACGGCTCTCGATGTCGGCGCCGTAGCCCTTGATATGGGCCTCGACGCGCTTGCCGATCGCCTTGCAGGCCGCCTCGATGGCCGCGTAGCCCTCGCGCATCGCCTTGGTCGAGAAGTTGGTGTGTGCTCCGGCGCCGTTCCAGTCGCCCTGTACCGGCTTGGCGGCGAAGCTGATGATGACGTCGTAGTCCTCGGCGATGCGGTGCAGCAACCAGCGACCGACGTACAACTGATCGCTGACGCTCAAGGCGTCGGCGGCGCCGATCTGGAACTCCCACTGACCGGGCATGACCTCGGCGTTGGTGCCCTCGATCATCAGGCCGGCATCGATGCACGCCTGGGTGTGTTCTTCGATGATCTCGCGACCGATCACCCGTCCGGTGCCGACACCGCAGTAGTACGGGCCCTGCGGGGCGGGAAAGCCGTCCTTCGGGAAGCCGAGGGGCGAGCCGTCGGCCTTGAGCATGGTGTACTCCTGCTCGATGCCGTAGATCATCTCCTCTTTGGCGTACTTCTTGGCGACCTTCTCGCAATGGGCGCGGGTGTTGGTGGGGTGTGGCTTCATGTCGGAGGCATTCAACACATCGCACAGCACCAGCACGTTGGTGCCGCCGCGGAACGGGTCGGGGCACGTGAAGACGGGCCGCAAGACGCAGTCGCTGTGCTCGCCCGTCGCCTGGTTGGTCGACGACCCGTCGAACCCCCAGATGGGAGGCTGTTTGCCGTCACCCAAGATCCTGGTCTTGGAGCGCAACTGCGGGGTCGGCTCTGTGCCGTCGAGCCAGATGTATTCAGCTTGGTAGGCCACGAAGTTCCTTCGTTCTCGGGATCACGGGCGCGCCGCGATCGGGACCGGGAAATAGTGCCAGCCCGGCAGTTTCGAAGCCATTGCCGAACTGTGAACGCTGTGTGAAGTTGGGCCCGGACCAGGGTCGTTGGTCAGGTGTGTAAGGTCCAACGAAGCGGATCTCACCCTCGGATGCCGGTCACCGCGGGAACCGCAGCACCGAAACGGACGTCGAACTTGGTATGAACCGTCGCTCATTTCTGGCCGCCGTCGTCGTCTCGCCGGTCTTGGCCGCACTCGCCTCGTGCGGCGACCCCAACCAGGTATCGGTCGCCACGGAACCGACGACTCCGCTGACCGTACCTGACACGGTGCCGCCCACGACCCCTGTAACCGGAATCGCCCACCCGACCGGCGCCGATGAAATCGTGCTGAGGCTGGCGTACGAGGGAGGGTTCGTGCCCGCCGGGTACGCGTTTGTCAGCACCCCGACGCTGCTGGTGAGCGGCGACGGACGTGTGTTCACACCGGGCATCATCCCGGCGATCTTCCCCGGTCCGCTCCTGCCGTCGGTGATGGTCCGCACCATCACCGAAGATGGGATGCAGGCCATGCTCGGCATCGCCCAAGAGTCGGGCTTGCTGGAAACGCCTCCCGAGTACCCCGACAGCGACAATGTCGCCGATGCGCCCAACACCGTGCTGACGATCAACGCAGCAGGCGACACCTTCGTGCACTCCGCCTATGCCCTCGGTATCGTCGACCCGGAGACCGGCGCACGCCAGAACCTGCTCGACGCGACAACGAAACTTTCCGACATCGAGGGCGCGGCCGGGGCGGCCAACGTCGGGGTCGACCAGCCGTTCGTGCCGACCTCCTACCGCTTCCAGTCCAGGGCGATCGATCCAACCGAGCTCACCGGTCAAGAGCCGGCACCGTCGGTCGTGGCGTGGCCCGGCGAGGCCGGTGTTTCGCTCGCGTCGGCGACGACCTGTGCCCGCGTCGACGCCGCATCCGTCGGGTCACTGTTCCTCGATGCCAAGCAGAACACGTACTTCAAAGAGGGCGACATCGTCTACCAAGTGGCGGTCGCGGGGGTACTGCCGGGCGACCCGGTGTGCTGAACGGAGGCGTGTTACTTTCGTGATCGGGCGTGAGCTGAAGGGGCTCGATATGCGAAAGTTTCCGGCAATTGCCTTGATCATCACCTCGGTGGTGGCTCCGGCGGTCAACCTCGCAGCACCGAAGGTCGCCGCGGCCACGGTCCCCGCCGGCTTCAGCGACGTGCAGGTCGCAACCCTCGGGGCCTCGACCGGAGTCGTCGGCATTGCCCGACGGCACCGTGCTGGTGCTCGTGCAGTCGGGCTCCGTGCGTCTGATCCGCGGCGACGTGCTGCTGCAGACCCCGGCGCTGAACATGAGCCTGTCTCCGTGCAACGGCGGCGAGCGCGGGTTGCTCGGTGTCGCCCTGGATCAAGACTTCAAGGCCAACGGGTTCGTGTACCTGTACTACACCCATCCCGCTTCCGCCCCCGGCGGCTGCGTCAACCGCGTCAGCCGGTTCACGATGTCGGGCGACACGATCGATCCGAACAGCGAAGTCGTCCTGGTCGACAACATCTCGTCGAACGCCGGCAACCACAACGGCGGCGACCTCGAGATCGGTGGCGACGGGTTCCTGTACATCTCGGTCGGCGACGCCGGCGCCGATCCTCGTGCAACGGCCAGGCGGCCAACGACGCCGCCCAGGACCTCAGCCTGCTCAACGGCAAGATCCTGCGCGTCGTGCCGTCGACGGGCGAACCGGCGCCCGGTAACCCGTTCAGCGGTCCCGGCACAGCGAGCTGCCGGGTTCGCGGCAACGTTCCGTCGACGCCGACCACGACGTGCCAAGAGATCTACGCGTGGGGGCTGCGCAACCCGTTCCGGTTCGCGTTCGACCCCAACACCGGTCCGAAGCGCTTCTTCATCAACGACGTCGGCCAGAGCACCCGCGAGGAGGTCGACCTGGGTGCGATCGGGCGCCAACTACGGCTGGCCGATCCGTGAGGGCGTGCTGCCCACATGGCCAGAACCCGCCGTGCGCGCCGCCTGACCCGGCCCCGGGTTCACCGACCCGCTCACCGACTACCCGCGCAGCCTCGGTCACGGTACATCACCGGCGGCGCGTTCATCCCCAACGGTCACTGGCCCGCCGAGTACGACGGCGGCTACCTGTTCGCCGACGCCGCGACCCGGCAGCGGCATCATGTGGCTCCGCAGGCCGAACGGGACCATCGACTACGCCACCCCGTTCGCCACGGACGTCGCCGGGGGCATCGCCGACATGGCGTTCGTCACGACGAGCGACAGCATCGTCGCTGTACTACACGCTCACCGGTGGGGCCGTGCGCAAGATCACGAGGCCGTCGGCGCCGCTTCGTCGCCCCCGGGTCGCTGGCGTTCGTCGCCGTGCCGCCGGGCAACCGCGTGCTCGACACGCCGGCTCCCGAGCGCTGGCAACAAGCCGGTCCGCGCCGGCGCCACCCGGTACGTGCCGATGGGCGTCGACCCGGCCGTGACCAAGGCGGTGCTGGTCAACTTCGCGTTCGTCGCGCCGAGCACGCCGGGTTCCTCACGGCGTGGGCCGGGCGCAGCGCGCGCCCGTTGGCGTCGAACCTCAACGCCGTCGCCGGCGAGGTCGTGGCCAACTCGGCGGTCGTGCCGGTCGACGCCAACGGTGGGATCCTGCTGTACGCCTACTCGACCGCACATGTGGTCATCGACGTGCTCGGGTTCTTCGACGTCGCTCCGCAGCCCGGTCAGCGCCGGCCGGTTCATCGCCGTCGCCCCGACCGCGCATCGCGACACCCGCGACGCCGGTCGTCGGCGACGAACCAGTACACACGCGGCATCGGCGCCCAGTTGCCGTTCGTTCGTGTCCCGGTGGCGGGGCGCGGTGGCCTGCCCGCCATTGCCGCGATGGATGCTGCTGTCCTCGTCGTCACCGCGGTCACCGCACCCGGCAACGGCGGTGGATTCCTGAGCGCCAGCCCGGGCGGTACGCCGTTCTCGGGGTCGTCGAACCTCAACACGAACGGCGCCGGTGACATCCGAGCCAACCTGGTCGTGGTGCCGCTCGGCGCCGACGGCACGGTCGACCTCCACCTGCTGTCGGTCCCGACGTGGTGGTCGACGTCGCCGGCTACTTCACGTCGTCGACCGCGCCGTGCGCCAGGGCCGGCCTGTTCCACGTGATCCAACCGTTCCGCGAGGTCGACACCCGCGTGCCGCGGGCTTCGGGCGTTTGCTCGGCCGGTCTCGGGCACGATCGACCCGGTCGTCGGCGCCGACCAATGCCGGGGCGTTGGCGCACAACATCACGATCGTCGACAACGCCGCGCCCGGCTTCGTCACGCCGTATCCGGGCGGTGCGTTGCCGGTGGTCAGCGCCGGCAACACCACCGCCGCCGGGCAGATCCACGCCGTCGCTGTCGTTCACCAAGCTGAGCGCCGCGCCGGCGACGATGAGCTACTACACCTCTGATGGCCACCGATCTCGTCGTCGACAGTCCCGGCTACTTCGAAGGCGGCTGATCGCTAGCCTTTCGTTGTGGCCGGCCTGCGCATCGCCCTGGCCCAACTCAACCCGACGGTCGGCGACCTCGACGGCAACGTCGCCAAGATCGTCGCTGCCTACGACCAGGCCGAGGCGGCCGGTTGCGACATCGTCGCCTTCCCCGAGCTGGCGATCACCGGGTACCCGCCCGAGGACCTCGTGCTGAAGCCGGGGTTCGTCGCCGACAACCTCGAGGCGCTCGCCAAGGTGGCGGCGCACACCGGCCGCTGCGCGGCGGTCGTCGGCTATCGTCGACGCCGACCGCGACATCTACAACGCCGCCGCGGTGTGCGCCAATGGCGAGGTGGTCGGCACGTATCGCAAGCGGCTGCTGCCGAACTACGCCGTGTTCGACGAGGCCCGCTACTTCACGCCCGGTGCGCGCCAGCGACCCGCTACGAGCTGTACGTGATCGGCGGCGTGAAGGTCGGCATCAGCATCTGCGAAGACGTCTGGAGCCCGACCGGTCCGCTCGCCGACGCAGGCCGCCGGCGGCGCCGAGCTGAACATCAACATCAACGGCTCGCCGTACCACTGTCGACAAGGCGCGCCGACCGCGAGCGCATGCTGGCGACGCGCGCGGCCGACGCCAGCTGCGCGCTCGTCTACGTCAACCAGGTGTGCGGGCAGGACGAGTTGGTCTTCGACGGCGGCTCGCATGGTGTTCGACGCCGACGGCAACCTCGTCGCCCGTGCGGCCCAGTTCGTCGAGGAGCTGCTGATCACCGACGTGCAGATCGAGCCCGTCTATCGCAAGCGGCTGCTCGATCCGCGTGGTCGTCGCACCGAGGTCGAGATGCCGCTGGTCCACGTCAGCGACGCTCCGCTCGGGCGCGACACCACGCCGCTCGCGCGACCGGATCGCGCCGCACGCTCGACGCCCGACGCCGAGTTGTACGAGGCGCTCGTGCTCGGCACCGGCGACTACGTGCGCAAGAACGGCTTCACCGACGTCGTCATCGGGCTGTCGGGTGGCATCGACTCGACGATCGTCGCCTGCATCGCCGTCGACGCGCTCGGCGCCGACCACGTGCACGGCGTGTCGATGCCGTCGCGGTACTCCAGCGACGACTCGAAGACCGACGCGGCCGATCTGGCCGCAGGCGCTCGGCATCGACTTCCGCACGATCGCCGATCGAGCCGGCGTTCAGTGCCTACCTCGACATGACCGGCGCCGTCGTTCGCCGGCAAGCCCGCCGATCTCACCGAGGAGAACCTGCAGAGCCGGGTCCGCGGCGCCACGCTGATGGCGCTGTCGAACAAGTTCGGCTGGATGGTGCTGACCACCGGCAACAAGAGCGAGATGGCCGTCGGCTACTTCACGCTCTACGGCGACTCGGTCGGTGGGTACGCGCGTGATCAAGGACGTGTTGAAGACGCGGGTCTACGACCTGTGCCGCTACTACAACCGCGCGTGCCGGGCGCGAGATCATCAGCGAGAGCGTCATCACCAAGCCGCCGTCGGCCGAGCTGCGTCCCGACCAGCGCGACGACCAGAGCCTGCCGCCGTACGAGGTGCTCGACCCGATCCTCGAGCTGTACGTCGAGGAAGACCGCACCGCCGCCGAGATCATCGAGCTCGGCCACGACGAGGCGCTCGTGCGCCGCATCACCCGCCTCGTCGACGTCGACGGAGTACAAGCGCCGGCAGTGCCCGCCCGGTGTGCGGGTCAGCGCTGAAGGCGTTCGGCAAGGATCGCCGGCTGCCGATCACCAATGCCTATCGCGGTTGATCAGTTGCCGCGACTCGACAAGACGATCGCCACGACGCCGAGCGTTGCCAGAACCGCAGCGATGGCAGCCGGCCAGCCGATGCCGTAGCTGGAGTACAGCCGCGTTGCCGGAACCGACATCACCGCCCGCCCGATCGTGTCGACGCCGATCAGCAAGCCAAGCCCTCGGGCCGGAGAGCCGAGCACCAGACTGGTGCCCAGCGAGATCGCGCTGACGACGGAGAACTCGAAGCCGAGCACTGCGATCGCCAGCAGGGCGACGCCGAGCACCATGTGCTGGTGCCACAACGCCAGCCCGGCGCTGGCCGGGATCATCAGCGTGGCGCCCACCGCCACCGAGCGGCGCTTGCCCCAGACGTCGGTGAAGCGGGCGACCGACAGCGTGGCGATCAGCTCGCTCGCGCCGAGCAGGAAGGTGACCGCCGAGAGGCCCGCAGGTGTGAGCCCGAACTCGTCCTCCAGCCAACTTCCGAACGTGACGATCAGCGTGTGACTGGCTGCGGTGATCAGGAACCCGGAGAGCAGGACGAGCCATCCCCGCGTGATGAGGCGGCCGCGCGGGGTCGCCGGTGTGCAGCGTGTCGCCGCGGCCGGGGAACTTGCGGCTCGATCCGATCGACCACGACGATGGCCATGCAGATCATCGCGGCCGCGCCGCTGAGGTAGCCGACCCTCCAGTTCGTCGCCGCCGTCACGAGACCCATGGTGGTGACGCCGATCAGCAACCCGAACGCCCACGACACCTCGATCAGCCCGATCACCCGCCCGCGGCGCTCGTAGGGCACGTGGATGGCGATCCACGTCCCGATTCCCAGGTAGAACGTGGTGTTGCCCTGGCCGATCAGCACGAGGGCAACGGTCAGCATCGCCACGCCCTGGCTCGCCGCGGCCAGGCATGGTTCCGGCGATGCGCCGCGCTCAGGCCGACGGCCACCGCCCGGCGTGCGCCGAGTCGATCGACGACCGACCGATCAGTGGCGAGGCCAGACCGAACAGCTCGGAGATGGCGATCGCCACGCCGATGTCGGCCAGGCTGACGTCCAGACCGCGAGCGATGGTGGCGATGAACGGGCCCACGAACCGGTAGCAGGCGTTGGACGTCATGCGGGCCGCAGCGAACGGGGTGAGATTGTGGCGCACCTCCGGGGCGTACGAATCATCCAACACGCGGCCGAGCACGACGTTCGACACTAACTCGCTAACCTGTGGCCCCCGTGGCCCTGATCGTGCAGAAATACGGCGGAACCTCCGTCGCCGACCCCGATCGCATGCGTGCCGTCGCCGAGAACATCGCCTTCACCCGGCGCCACGGCAACGATGTCGTGGTCGTGCCGAGCGCGATGGGCAAGACCACCGACAACCTCATCAAGCTGGCCAACGACGTCTCCAAGACCCAGCCGGGCCGCGAGATGGACATGCTGATCACCACCGGCGAGCGGATCTCGATGTCGCTGCTGTGCATGGCGCTGGCCGACCTCGGCATCGACGCGATCAGCTTCACCGGCAGCCAGGTCGGCATCATCACCGACACCGTGCACAGCAAGGCCAAGATCCTCGAGGTCAAGGGCGATCGTGTGCGCGAGGCCCTCGCCGCGGGCAAGGTCTGCGTGGTCGCCGGGTTCCAGGGCGTCAGCACCGAGAAGGAGATCACCTCGCTCGGTCGCGGCGGCAGCGACACCACGGCGGTGGCGCTGGCAGCCGCGCTCGGCGCCGACAGCTGCGAGATCTACACCGACGTCACCGGCGTGTTCTCCGCCGACCCGCGCATCGTGCCGCAGGCCCGCAAGCTGGCCCGCGTCAACTTCGACGAGATGCTCGAGATGGCCGGCGCGGGCAGCAAGGTGCTCGCCCTGCGCAGTGTCGAGTTCGCCCGCAACCACAACGTTCCCATCCACGTCCGCTCCACCTTCACCTGGGAGCCGGGCACGTGGGTCACCGTCAGGAGCCAAGCATGGAAGACCCGATCATCTCCGGCGTCGTCACCGACATCAGCGAGGCGAAGGTGACCATCCTCGCCGTTCCCGACCGCCCGGGTATCTCGGCGGCGCTGTTCGAACCGCTCGCCGCGGCCAACGTCAACGTCGACATGATCGTGCAGAACACGTCGCACGACGGCACCACCGACATCAGCTTCACGATGCCGAAGGCCGACATGGCCGGGGTCGAGTCGATCGTCAGCCGGGTCGCGGCCGAGATCGGCGCAACGGGTGTCGATCACGACGCCGACATCGCCAAGATCAGCCTCGTCGGCGCCGGCATGAAGACCAGCCCGGGAATCGCCGCCAAGATGTTCCGCACGCTGGCCGACGAGTCGGTCAACATCGAGATGATCTCGACGTCGACGATCCGCATCAGCGTCGTCACCGCGGCCGCCGATCTCGAGCGGGCGGCCCGGGCGCTGCACACCGCGTTCGGGCTCGACTCCGGCCAGGCGTACTCGGCGCCGCTGCCCGAGCGGAAGTAGCCGACACCGCACGATGCGACGCAACATCACGTGCCGTGGCGCGCCGCGGGCACGACCACCGAGCAGAAGCAGTTCCGCCGACGAGGTCGTGCGCGAGACCGGCTGGGTGTTCAACAACGACACCGGCAGCGATCTCAGCCTGGCCGAGTTCGTCGAGACCGGCGACCACGAGACGCTCGCCTACCTGACCGCGTTCGGGCTGGGCGACGATCCGCCACGATCGCAGACGCTGGTCGAGATCGGCTCTGGGATCGGCCGGATGACGGCCAGCTTCACCCGCCTGTTCGCACGGGTGGTCGCCTGCGATCTCGACGCCGCATTCCTCGAGCGATGCCGCGAGACGGTCGCCCAGTTCGGTCGACCCGACGCGGTTGCAGACCAGCCCCGTCGCCGACGGTCGCACGCTCGCGATGCGCCGACGACTCCGCCGACCTCGCGTTCAGCTACATCACGTTGCAGCACTGCCATCACGACGATGCGCTGGCGCTTGACGCCGAGGCCGTGCGGGTCGTGCGCCCCGGCGGTCACGTGGCGCTCAACTTCCGCACCTGGGCGGCGCGCGACGCTGTGCTGTGGCCGGCCGGCAAGATCGTCCGCGCGTTGTGGCGGGTCCCCAAGCTCGGGCCGGCGATCGTCCAGACACCGCACGATCGCCCGGCTCGGCTGGCAGGCCAACCGGCTGTCGCCGACCGAGGTGATGGCCGTCGTCGGGTCGACAGCTTGAGCGACGTGCAGATCTGTCGCGATCCCCGAAGCGACGTAGCTTCGGCATCCCGGCGACGTCAGACGAGTCGTTCGAAGGCGTGCACCGCAGCCACTGGTGGCTCGTCGCCAAGTCCGCTGACCGCAATTGAGGGTCGGCGATATTCGAGGGCGCGGGCGGTACCGCGGCGTTAGCCTTTGGGCCATGAAAATTGGTGTCGTCGGTGCAACCGGTCAGGTCGGCGCGGTCATGCGCCAGGTCCTGGCCGAGCGCAACTTTCCCGTGTCGCGAGATCCGCTTCTTCGCCTCGGCCCGCTCGGCCGGCACCACGCTGCCGTGGAAGGGCACGCGAGATCACCGTCGAGGACGCGGCGATCGCCGATCCGACCGGCCTCGACATCGCCCTGTTCTCCGTCCGGCGCGACGTCGTCGCGCGAGCTGGCGCCGAGGTTCGCCGCCGCCGGCGTGATCGTGATCGACAACTCGTCGGCGTGGCGGATGGATCCCGACGTGCCGCTGATCGTCAGCGAGGTCAATCCCGGCGAGATCGCCAACGCCCGCAAGGGCATCATCGCCAACCCGAACTGCACCACGATGGCGGCGATGCCGGTGCTGAAGCCGCTGCACGACGAAGCCGGTCTCGTGCGCTGATCGCCAGCACCTACCAGGCGGTCAGTGGCGCCGGGCTCGCCGGCGTCGACGAGCTCGACAAGCAGGCCCGCGAGGTCGTCGACCGGGCCGCCGAGCTGACCCACGACGGCGAGGCGGTGGCGTTCCCGGCGCCCGAGAAGTTCGCCAAGCCGATCGCGTTCAACGTGCTGCCGTTCGCCGGCAAGTTCGTCGACGACGGCTCGCTGGAGACCGACGAGGAGCAGAAGCTGCGCAACGAGAGCCGCAAGATCCTCGACATCCCCGATCTGCGCGTCAGCGGCACGTGCGTGCGGGTGCCGGTGTTCACCGGCCACTCGCTGTAGCATCAACGCCGAGTTCGAGCGGCCGATCTCGGTGGCGCGGGCGCATCGAGGTGCTCGGCGCGCGCCCGGGTGTCGTGCTCAGTCGACATCCCGACGCCGCTCGAGGCGGCCGGCAAGGATCCGAGCTTCGTCGGCCGCATCCGCCAGGACACCTCGATCGACGGACGGCCGCGGCCTGGTGCTGTTCGTCAGCAACGACAACCTCCGCAAGGGTGCCGCCCTCAACGCCGTCCAGATCGCCGAGCTGTTCCTGCTGACCGCGTCGGTCTACGCACGGTGCAGGGGAGCGTGCGCGCAGCGCGCGGGCAGCCGGTGGCGTAGCGCTGCGACGGCCTCCGCTCGAGGTCGACGCCGAGCTGGTTGGCCAGCGACGCCAGCCAGGCCAGCACGTCGGCGAACTCGTGCACCTGCTGCTCGTGCGAGCCCTTGCGGACGGCCTGCGCCAGCTCGCCGACCTCCTCGGCCAGCCAGGCGACCGAGCTCGGCACGCCGCGGGCCCGGTCACGCTCGCCGAAGGTCGCGTCGATCAGCCGCTGGAAGTCGTCGAGGTCCACGCCAGCGCAGGCTAGCGGTGGACACACAAGCGCCGCCCAGCCTGCCGCGGCTGAACCGGTCGGGCAGCGATTCCGGAACTGGCAGTGCTCACAACACGCCCGACGTGCCTGTTCGGGCGCGATTCCGGAACTGGCAGTGCTCACCTCGCGCCCAACGGACGGGTCCGGCGGGGCGGGCGTCAAAGCGGGCGCTTCCGAGCGAGACGTCGACAGGACCTTCGGCTGGTCGGGGTGGGGAGATTTGAACTCCCGGCCTCCACGTCCCGAACGTGGCGCGCTAACCAAGCTGCGCTACACCCCGTAAGTGCGCGAGCAATCTATCCGGCGGTGGCGGGTTCTTCCTCAGGCGTTTCCGCATCCGACCGGCGTCGGCGTCGGCTGTCGACTGGTGCCGGTGCGAGGACTGCCCGCGCCGCCCGCTTGCAGGCGTCAGCGGGTCGAGCGGCTTGACCAGCCAGCCGTCGGCGGCGCAGCGCTTGGCGAGGTGGATGTCGGCCTGGCGGTCGAGCAGCATCAGCACCGGCACGTGCGGGAGCGTGCCGGAGCTCTCGTCGAGCCGCAGCGCCATCGTGACGGCCATGCCGCCCATCGAGCCGATCTGCAGGTCGAGGACGACGAGATCGGGCGTGCGCTCGCCACGACGCCGGACACGTCGCGACCGTTGCGGCAGACCGTGAACGACGATGTCGGGCCCGCCGAGCGCGGCCGTGATGTCGTCGACGATCGAGTCGGCGTCGGTGGCGACCAGGATGTGCACGGCGACGACGCTACCGGCTCTCTGCCGCAGCCGCGGAACCCGCGAACAGCAGTGAGCGGATCTTGTCGAGGCCGTCGAGGTCGTGCACGTCGCCGGGCAGCAGTGGGACCCATGTCGGCGTGCCGACCGGTTTCGTCGATCAGCGGGGCGATGTGCTCGTGCTCGCCGATCGGACAGCGCGTGCAGCTCGGCCAGGTTGTCGTACAGCGCGGCGCCCGACGCAGCTTCGCAGGCCGCTTCGCCGGTCGGTTCGCCGAAGTCGGGTGTCGCCGGTTGACGACGATCGCGGCGACGCCGAGGTCCGTCTCGACCAGCCGGCCGGCGAAGAAGCGCGCCTCGTCGACGGTGTCGAGCCGCGGCGAGGCGACCAGCACGAAGCGCGTGGTCTCGCCGTGAGCAGGAGCTCGATCACCTCGTCGGCCCGGTCGCGGAACCCGGTCTCCATGCCGGCGAACGCCTGGAAGAAGGCGACCGCGTCGGCCAGCACGTCGGAGCCGACGACCTTGCCGATCGAGCGCAGCATCGGCTGGGCGGCGATGTTGAGCACCCGCAGCCCGCGGCGCGTCGGCAGCATCATCAGCTTGAACACCGGGTGATCGAGAAAGCGGGCCAGCGTGCCGCGGCGCGTCGAGGAAGTCGAGCGCGTTGCGCGTCGGCGGGGTGTCGACGATGACGAGGTCGAAGCGATCGTCGCCGTGCAGCGCGTAGCAGACGCTCGGCCGCCATGTACTCCTGCGTGCCACTGAGCGAGCCGGCGATGTTGCGGTAGAACGAGTTGGTCAGGATCCGCTCGGCCTGCTCGTCGCTCGGCGGCGTTGGCCACGACCAACCGTCGAACGTCGTCGCCGTGTCGAGCATCAGCGCCCACAGCTCGCCGCGCCACGCCGGACCGTCGACCGTGAGCCGAGTCGGGTCGTTGGTCAGCCCACCGGGCACGCCGAGCGCGTCGGCGAGGCGCTTCGGCCGGGTCGATCGTGACGACGACGCAGCGGCGGCCGCGACGCGCCGCCTGCAGACCCGAGCGCCGCGGCCGTCGTCGTCTTGCCGACGCCGCCCGAGCCGCAGCACACGACGACCTCGGCGTCGCGATCAGCGAATCGAGCTCGCTCATGGTCGTGCTCGAGCTGCGCTGTCGGCCGCGAGCGCGACGCGTGGCCAGCTGCTCGATCGCGTCCCGGTCGAGTGCCGGCGGGACAGCAGCGGAAGGCGGATCTGCTCGAGCGCCGAGCGCTTCGGCGAGCCGTAGCGCCTCGCGTCGGTGCAGCGCGCGTCGGGCGTTGCGGAACTCGGCGGCGGCGCGCAGCGGCGTGCCGCATCGCGGCCAGATCGGCCGCCAGATCGATCGCCCTCGTCGACCGCGTTGACGACGACCGGCCGAGGTGCACGCCGACCTCGATCCTCGAGCGCGTAGGCGGTCTCGATCACCTCGTTGACCGGTGTCGTCTCGGGCAGCGTCACCAGCACCACCTGGCAGCGTGCCGGGTCGGTCAGCATCTCCGCCACGTCGGCGGCCTGGGTGCGGATCGGCCCGCCACGGACCGATGTCGAGCAGGTTGGCCGGCGCCATCAGGAACGTGATCGCGTGCCCGGCGGCCGGACCGTCGACGACGATCAGGTCGTAGCTCGCCGCTCCGTTCGAGCTGCTTGATCTTGCCGAGCACGACGATGTCGTCGATGCCGGGCGCGGCGGTGGCGACCACGTCGATCACCCCGCTCGCTGGCCAGCCGCTTGGCGACCCGACCGAAGCCGTGGGTCTCGAGGTACTCGGCGAGCGCGGCTGGCGGCGTCAGCGCCAGCACGCGGACGTCGTCGCCCACCAGCGAGGCGCAGCGTCGGCTTGCCGTCGAGCTCGACGACCAGCACGCGAAGTCCCCGATCGGCTGCCGCGCGGGCCAGAACAGCCGTTACCGTGGTCTTCCCGACGCCGCCCTTGCCGGCCACGATGGCAACGTGGGCGGCGGTCAGGAACTGCAGCGGATTCACGCTCTTCGGAGGCACTTGTGCGCAGACTAGCGATCACCCTTCTCATCGCGCCCTTTGTCGGCCTGGCGGGACTGTCGCTGCTGTCACCCTCGGCTCACGCGTCGACACCTCCACGACACCGGCCACGACACCGGCACGACACCGGCGACCGCTGCAGCGACCGGAGCCGGTGATGTACCGATGCATCGCAGCTGCCGCCGGTCGACGTGCTGCAGGTATCGGGGATCTTCGACGAGATCGTCGTCCGCTCGATCATCGAAGCGATCGAGCGCAGCGAGTCGAACGGCTCGGCAGGCGCTCATCCTGCAGCTCACCAGTCGCGGCGCGGTGGTGTCGAGACGACGAGATGACGGCGCTGCTGCAGCGCGTCGCCGACGCCAAGGTGCCGATCGGCATCTGGGTCGGTCCGTCCCGCGCGTCGCGCGCGTACGGCCTGCCGGCGCAGCTGATGGCCGTCGCCGACGTCACCGCGATGGTCGGCGGCAGCCGCATCGGCTACATCGGCACGCCGCTGATCGTCGACGGCCGCCGATCAGCTTCGGCGCATGCCGACCGATCAGCTGATCGAACGGTTCGATGAGCTTCAACGAGGCCCGGGCCGCGGGGGCGTTGAAGCTCGACACCACCGATCAGGGTGTGCCGACCGTCCGCAACATGGTGCTGGCGATGGACGGCCAGACCATCGACGGTCGCCTGGTCGACACCGTCGTCGACGCAGCTCAACGACAAGGGTCAGGACGCAGAACGTCGCCACGCGTGCCGGTGTTCAGCAGCCTCGGTCTGGTCGACAGGTGATGCACACCGTCGCCAGCCCGCCGATGGCCTTCCTGCTGTTCATCATCGGTCTGGCCCTGCTGATCTTCGAGTTCTTCACCGCCGGTGTCGGCATCGCCGGCGTTGTCGGTGCGGTGTGCGTCGTGCTCGGCTGCTACGGCCTCGGCGCGCTGCCGGCTCGACCCGGTGCCGTGGCGCTGCTCGTGCTGGCGATGCTCGCGTTCGCGATCGACGTGCAGGTCGGCATTCCCAGATTCTGGACCGGTGTCGGCATCGTGCTGTTCATCATCGGTGCCTGGTACCTGTACGCGCCGGTGCCGGGCAACGATCTGCGCCTCGGCTGGATCACGCTGATCGTCGGCGTCGGCGGCGTGATGCTGACGTTCATCGTCGGCATGCCGTCGATGGTTCGCACCCGATTCGCCACGCCGACCATCGGGCGCGAGTGGATGATCGGCGACGACGGAACGGCGACCACGTCGATCGACCCCGAGGGCGTCGCCATGGTCAGCGGCGCCCGGTGGCGGGCTCGCACGAACCGGGCGACGCCGATCACGGCCGGTGCCGCTGCTGAGGGTCGTCGCCATCGACGGTGTCACGCTGGAGGTCGAGCCGGAGGAAGGCGCCGCCCGTGACTACCGTGAGCGGCGGGCCAAACAGTAAGAGTCCATGACTCGTGATCGTCGTCAACCAACGCACCTGGGTGCAGGGCCGACCCGCCGCGTACAGCATGGCCGGCGAAGGCATGCCGGTGGTGTTGCTGCACGGGTGGGCGCTGGCCCAGCACACCTACCGCAGGGTGATCGAGGCGATCGCCGAGCAGGGTTGCTGCGTGATCGCCCCGGCGATGCCCGGCTTCGGTGGCACCGGCGATCTGCCGGGCGAGGCGTTCTCGATGAGTGGGTACGCGAAGTGGGTCGCCGACCTGCTCGACGTGCTCGGAGATCGAGGAGCCGGCCGTGCTGGTCGGGCATTCCTTCGGTGGCGGTGTGGCCATCAAGCTCGCCCACGACATGCCGACGCGGGTGCGCTCGCTCGTGCTGGTCAACTCGATCGGCGGCTCGGCGTGGCGCAATGGGCGCACGTTGCGCAGCATCGCCGAACGGCCGCTGTGGGACTGGGGGCTGCACTTCCCGAGCGACGTGTGGCCGATGCGCCAGGCGACCCGGGTGTTGCCGGTGGTGGTCGAAGATCTGCTGCCCAACCTGGTGCGCAACCCGCGGGCGATCGTGCAGGTCGCCAACCTGGCGCGGCGCGCCGATCTGCGCGTCGAACTCGAACGGCTGCGCGACCGTGGGCTGCCGATCACCATCCTGTGGGGCTACCCGCGACGGCATCATCCCCGCGAGTCGTTCGAGGCGTTGTGCGTCGCCTCCGGTGTCGAGGGAACCGTCGTCGAAGGATCACACAGCTGGCTGCTCGCCGACCCGGAGCACTTCGGCGAGGTGATCACCAACGACGTGCGCGTCGCCCAGGCCGCGCGCGATCTCGAACGCGGCCTGGACGCACACCAAGCAACGCGGGCTCAGGCGGGTGCCGACGCTGCGCCGGCGGCGGGCAAGCGCGGGCCGCCACCCGCAGATCGCCGCGGCGCCGAGTGATGCCGCGGGCGTCGAGCTCGTTGACCAGCGGCAGCGCGTACTTGCGCGACACCCCCAGGTCGTCGCGGAGCTGGGCGACGGTGAACCCGTCGGGGTGCACCAGCGAGCAGGCGCGGCGGCGGCCGCGGCGACGCTGTCGATCGTGGCCGGGTGGAAGTACACGCCGTCGCGTTCGACGACGAGCCTGCGCCGCATCAGTTCGCGCAACTGCGCCCTTGTCGACACCGGCCGGGTCCGGCGGCGTGACGCCGCCGGCGAGCAGCGCGGCGACGAAGGGATGGTCGTCGAGCGGGTCGCGCGTGCCCGCCAGCCGGGCCCGTGCCGGCCTCGACCGCGACGCCGTCGAGCGACGTCGACGACGACCGCGCGTCGGCGATCGTCGAGCTCGGCGATGTCGAGCCCGAGGTCGCCGGCTGCCTCGATGCGCGCCCTGACGTCGTCGCTGCGTCGCTCGCAGCCACGCCGGCGAGACGACGCCACGACCGAGCGTCGGCTCGCGCCGTTCGCCGGTCGAGGCCTCGAGATCGTCGACAGTCGATCCAGCCGCGCTCGGCGATCACCCGATCGACCGAGCGGTCGGGTCGGGCCTTCGAGGCGGGCAGCACGGGCGCGACGTCGAGCACCTCGCCGCCGCCGACCGTCTCGTCGCGGCCCGACTCGCGGAGCACGAATCGATCGCCGGGCAGCAGCGGCAGTGGTCTGGCGAGGTGCAGCCGAACCAGCCCGTCGCCGCCGGGTGGGATGGCGTCGCGGCCGAGCACGCGCAACTTGACCGGGAACTCGCCGGAACCGATGTAGGCAAGATAGGCGCCGCGCCGGGAGACGTCGTGGTGCGAGGGCCGACAGCACGTGGAGCGAGGCGTCGAACCGCTGCGTCGGCCGCCACTGCGTCGGCAACGATCACGGCGTCGCCGCGTTCGAGCTCGGTGTGATCGACGCCGACGAGGTTCAGCGCGACGCGGTTGCCGGGCCGATCGACTCGACGCTGCGACCGTGCGACTGCACGGCGCGGATGCGGACATCGTGCCGGCCGCGGCGTCGCACCTGTTGGTCGACGTGCAGCGAGCCGCCGGTGAGCGTGCCGGTGACCACGGTGCCGCTGCCCTTGGCGGCGAACACGCGGTCGATCCACAGCCGCGGTCGCTCGCGGTCGAGCGCGGCCGGGCGTCTGGCGCACGAGCACGTCGAGCGCGGCGCGCAGCTCGTCGAGACCCGCTGCCCGTGGTGGCGCTGACCGGCACGATCGGGGCGTCGGCGAGGAACGATCCGGCGAGGCGGTCGCGGATGTCGAGCTCCTGCAGCTCGCGCCACTCGTCGTCGACGAGGTCGACCTTGGTGAGGGCGATGATCCCGTGGCCGAGCCCGACCAGTTCGAGGATGCGCAGGTGCTCCTCGCTCTGCGGCTTCCATCCCTCGGTCGCGGCGACCACGAACAGGCAGGCGTCGACGCCGCCGACGCCGGCCAGCATGTTGCGCAGGAACCGCACGTGGCCGGGCACGTCGATGAAGCTGATGCCTGCGCCGCTCGGGAAGCGTCGTGTGGGCGAAGCCGAGGTCGATCGTCAGCCCGCGGCTGCGTTCCTCCTCGAAGCGGTCGGGATTGGTGCCGGTCAGCGCCTGGACCAGCGACGACTTGCCGTGGTCGACGTGGCCGGCGGTGGCGACGACCCGCATCGCCGCAGCGCCGCGGCGACGGCGTCGTCGCTGCCGGGTTCGACCGTGCGCAGGTCGAGCAAGGTGCGACCCGTCGCGGGTGCGGGCGATGACCGGCGGGCTGCACGACCGCAGCGACGGCCAGGTGATCGCCGGCGATGCGGATGCCGACCGACGGCATCGTGCTGCCGGGAGCCGAGCCGGCGCCCGGCATCGCCTGCGTCGGTCTCGATCTCGCCGACGCCGGCGGCGGCGATGATCTTGCCGGCACGGGTCTGCAGGTCGTCGGTGGTGGCTGCGACCATCGGCCAGAACGGGATCGTCGTGACGGCGGTCCTGTCGAGATAGGCGAGTGCGGTGTGCTGCACGGCCGCCAGTACGTGCGCGCCGGGTCGCAACGCCCGGGCCAGCGGATGCCGTGCGCACAGCGCCACGAGGTCGGCACGACCGGCGATGATGCCGGCCTGCGGGCCGCCGAACAGCTTGTCGCCGCTGAACGTGACCAGCGCCGCGCCGTCGTCGAGCGTCTGGCGCGCCGCCGGCTCGCCGTGCAACCACGCCGGTGGTGGACCGCCGAGCCACGGGCAGTTGGCATCGATCAGCCCGCTGCCGATGTCGGCGACCACCGGGACCCCGAGCGTCGCCAGTTCGGCGACCGACGTGTCCTCGACGAACCCGTCGATCGCGGTAGTTGCTCGGGTGCACCTTGAGCACTGCGGCCACGTCGGCACTCTTGCGGCCGATCGCCTTGCGGTAGTCGGCGAGCCGGGTGCGGTTGGTGGTGCCGACGTCGACGAGGCGAGCGCCCGACTGCTCCATCACATCGGGGACGCGAAAGCCGCCACCGATCTCGACGCTCTCGCCGCGGCTGACGACGCACCTGTCGATCGTGGGCGAGCGCGGCGAGCACGAGCAGCACGGCCGCCGCGTTGTTGTTGACGACGATCGCCGCCTCGGCGCCGCACAGCATGGCGAACAGGGTGCCGACCGCCTGCTGGCGCGAGCCGCGCTCACCGGTCTGGAGATCGAACTCGATGTTGGTCGCCGTGGGCGGCTGCGCGATCGCGAGCGGTGCCCGTCCGAGGTTGGTGTGCAGCAGCACGCCCGTTGCGTTGATCACCGGGCCGAGCAACGAGCGGGCGAACACGTTGGCGCGTGTCGAGTGCGGCGGAACGCTCGAAGCTCGCCGGCCCCTCGGCGACGGCTTGGCGGGCGAGTTCGACGCAGACCGCGTGGGGCAGCCCGCTGTCGGCCATCGCCCGCGCCAGCGCGTCGACGCTCGGCGGTCGGCGGAGGCGAAGGCATCCGTCGGAGCGTAGCCATCGAGCGCTCGGGTGTGGCAGAGTCGCAGGTTGTGCTCCCTGTGCCGATCGTCCGACTCGACCCCGACCTGCCCGCTGCCCTCGTACGCTCACCCCGGCGACGCCGGGCTCGACCTGCGGGCCCGCGAGGACGGTGTCGTACCCGCCGGCCGGTGGGCGGCTGCTGATGCCGACGGGCATCTCGATCGCCATCCCGGTCGGGTATGCCGGGTTCGTCCTCCCGCGCAGCGGCAACGCCTTGAACCACGGCCTGACGCTGGCCAACGCACCGGGACTGATCGATTCTGCCTACCGCGGCGAGATCAAGGTCGTCCTGCTCAACACCGATCCGACCCAACCGTTCGTCGTCAACCGCGGCGACCGCCTCGCCCAGCTCGTGATCCAGCGCGTCGAGGAGGTCGGCTGGCAGGTCGTCGACTCACTCGACGGCGACGATCGCGGCGGCGGCTTCGGCCACTCCGGCCGGCGCGCTAGCGCCAGGCGAAGACCGGCTGCTCGAACTCGTTGACCCGGCCCCGGATCGGCCCTCGATGGCGACCCAGCGGAACTGCAGCAGCACCGCCCCGGTGGGCGCGTGGATGAGGTCGCGCCCGATCGGTAGCTGCACGACCGGGCGGTCGCTCTCGGGGATGGCGACGAAGCGCGGCGAGTCGGCGCGACACAGCTCGTGCAGGCCGACCTGCAGCACGTGGGCGACCTCGCGCGGGTCGGGAGACAGCTCGACGTTGCGCCCACCCCAGACCACGATCGGCGTGATCACGAAGCCGGACCTCGTCGGGTAGTCGTCGAGTGTGCCGAGCACGTCCGACGGGTCGATCGTCAGGCCGAGCTCCTCGGTCGATCTCCCGTAGCGCAGCTTCCTCGGCCGTTTCACCCTCGTCGATCTTCCCGCCCGGCAGTGCCCACTGTCCGGCGTGGCGGTTCATCTTTGCGGCCCGGCGGCACAGCAGGAACGCCGCGCCCCCTGCGACGCCTTCGATCCGGCCGTCGAAACCGGTGACGTCGCCCGGGATGGCAGTCATGTCGATCGCCTCGAGTGAATCGCCCATGTCTGCGACTGCGCTGTCGACGACGACGATCGCGACGGCGGCGCGGCGCCGGTGGTCGGACGCGATTGGTGCGATGTGATGGTTGGCGAGGTTGACGGTCAGCACCTCGCGCAGGGCGGTGCCGTACTCGATCATGCGACCGATTGGAGCTTGCTGACGCGCTGCAGGAACTCCTTGAGGATCTTGTTGAAGGTGCTGGCGTGTTCGATCATGAAACCGTGAGCGGCGCCCGAGATCACCACCAGTTCGGCACCCGGAATGCGATCGGCGATCTCTTCGCTGTCGCCTCGTGGGGTGAGGATGTCTTGATTGCCGACGACCACCAGTGTCGGAACGTCGATGCCTTGCAGTTCGTCGGCGAGTTCGTCGGTGGCGGCCAGGATGGCACGGACCTGGGCGACGAACGCGTGGGTCGGGCGCCCCATCGCCAGCGGCCCGAGCCAGCCGAACGTAGGCAAGAGGCGTCGGAACGATCGTGGGGCCATCACCCAGCGAGCGGCCTGGCCGGTCATGGCGCCCATGCCGCGCTCCTGCGCGGTCGACATCCAACGTTCGAGGAGCTCGCGGCGCCACGGCTGATTGCGACAGGCGGTGCAGGCGAGCGTCAGTGACAGCACTCTGGTCGGGTGGCGCACGGCCATCAATTGACTGATCGCCCCGCCCATTGACGCCCCCACGACGTGCGCCGCGTCGACATCGACGTGATCGAGCACGGCGACGGCGTCGTCGGCCATCTGCTCGAGCGAGTACACGCTGAACGGCTTGTCGCTGCGCCCCGCGCCCCGATTGTCGAACGCGATCACCCGGTAATGGCGAGCCAGCATGAAGCGCTGCATGTCCCAGCCGTGCTTGTCGGCACCGAGGCCTTGGATCATCAGCACGGCCGGCGCGCTCACGCGGCCCGAATGCCTCGTAGTGGATCCGGGCACCGTCGCAGGCACGTGCGTAGCCCATCAGCCCTCCGCCAGGAAATCAATCGGGGCCAGGCCGGTGTGCAGACCGCCGAGACCATCGAGCAGGCGTTGGATGTGTCGCTGGGTGAGGTCGGCCAGCTCGAGATCGGCCAGCGGACCGCGCCGCTTCCGATGCGGTCGGACCTGCGGACCCACTTCGACACGGGCGCGTGCGGGCGAACGGCGTGCTGATCGACGCCACCGGGAAGACCGGTCGGCCGCTGGTGACGGCGCTGCCGATCAAGGCGTGGTCGACTGCACCGGCATGGCGCGGGTTGCGGGTGCCCTTGGTCGACACCACGACCAATTCGCCGGCGCGCAACGCCCCGCGGATCTCGTCGGGATTGTTCAGCAGCCCACCGAGGCGCTGCAACAGGGGTCCGATCGGGGCGATGTCGGGGCGCCCGCCGAATCGCACCGGTCGGCCGGCTGCCTGGCTGAGCGCCCACGCCGTGTAGATAGCGCTGAGGGAGAACCGTCGCGAGTTGGTCACCAGCAACGCGCCGTCGCGCTTCGGCAGGTGATGGACACCACCGACGCTGACATCCCAACGCAGTGTTGCCGCAGGCGTGAGCAGTTCGATGAGGTGGGCGTCGCGGCCCCACTCGTCGACCGAGTCGGCTTGGTGCCACGCACGAGGAAGGCGGATGACAGAGGCCATCGTCACGCCGCCTGACTCGCTGGTATCCGCACGATCGCCTCCCATTTGTACAACCGATCGATCACCTCCTGGGTGCTGACACGCGGGGTGATGCCGAGCGTCGACGTCAGCATGGCGCCGTCGGCCAGCCGGCCACGATGGATCAGCTCCATCACGTGCTCGGGCAACGGTGCGCCGAACAGGTGGCTGAGCTGGCGGGCGACGCGCCACTCCGGCCCGATCAGCGGCAGAGGTAGCCGGCGACCCTGCCAGATGGCCTGCAGCGTGGTGATGGCGCCAGCGGCGACGACGTTGAGCGGGCCCTGCGGCCGTTGCTCGGCGGCGCTGACGAAGGCACGCGCCGCGTCGGAGTCGAGGATCACGGTGAACGGCGAGTCGGCGAGCACGCTGAACGGTACGACCGGTTGACGCAGGACTCGACCGAGCGGGCTCGGCACGTGTGGGCCGAGCACGGGAGCCAGACGGAGAGCGCTGACCGCCACACCGACGCGTTGCCCGACGATGTGCGCCGTTGCTTCGATGTCGGCGACCATCCGACCGTATTCGCTCGTCGGCCGAGTGGGAGCCTCTTCGTCGGGCCTGGTCAGCGCGCCGCGACCGCGGCCGTAGATCTCGATGCCGCTACGCACGACGATCGCCTCGAGCGATCGGCACTCTGCGGCAGCGGCGATGATCGACGTCGCGGCCGCCGATGTGAGCCGCTTGGCCACGGCGGTTCCGGCCCGGGCGTCGGGCTCCCAGACCGCCAAGTGCACCAGCACGTGTGGGTCGAATGGCGTGACGACATCGACGATCCGCTGGCGATCGCCGGGGTCGATCAGGTGAAACTCGCTGCGCCGTAGCCGGCGCCGCGGTGGGTCGACGTCGACACCGAGTATCGAACCCACCCAGGGCTCGGCTTCGAGCAGTGACGCGACCAGGGAACCGAGTTCTCCGCCCATCCCGCTGACGAGCACCCTTTGCCCGCGCATGGAATGCACGATACCGGCTGATGGGCTCTGCAACAGGACTTCCGGCCTCTCAAGCAATCTGTCAAGCGAGCCGATAGTCGTTGCAGACGAAGGGAGAGGCGGGTGCGGTTCGTATCCGATCAGCACAACGGCGGGACGGCGCGTCGATCGTCGGCGCGTCTGCACTGGCTCTTCGCCATCACGATGTTCACGATCGGGATCGTGCCGGTCACCCAGGTCGCCAAGGCCGTAGGTCCTACGAAAGTCGCTCCCGCATGCCCGGGCGCCACGTACACGGTGGTGAGCGGGGATTCGTGGAGCCTCATCGCCTCGCACGCCAAGGTCAAGATGGCGGCCCTGGTGAGCGCCAACGGGGCCACAACCGCGACGGTGATTCATCCAGGTCAGGCGCTGTGCCTGCCCCTCGATGCGGCCACGAGCCCGACTGTCACGACAACGATGCCGGCGCCGCCCATATCACCGGCACCAGCGACTCCCGCGCCCCCGGCTGCGCCCGCCCCTGCTGTCGCAATAGCCGGCTTCCCGGTGCAGGGACTGTGTTCGTTCACCGACACGTACGGAGCGCCGCGAGCCGGGGGGAAAGTGCACGAGGGCGTCGACATCATCGCCAAGGCCGGCCAGTGGATCTACGCGGTCAGTGACGGCACCCTCACCAGACAGTACTTCGACGCCCCAGGCTCACTGTCGGGGAACGGCTGGCGACTGACCGTCGCCGGCGGCACCTACTTCTTCTATGCACACCTCAGCTCCTTTGCTCCCGGCTTGTCGGTTGGCTCTGGTGTCACAGCCGGTCAGATCATCGGTCAGGTCGGCATGACCGGAAACGCACCCATTCCCCACCTGCACTTCGAAGTTCATCCCGGGGGAGGGGCCTCCGTCAACCCGACACCGGTCGTCAGGGCGGTCGACGCCTGCAAGACCACCACGGTGCCGCCACAACCAAGTGGTGCGGTGCCCGCGACCACAACGCCGACCACGACCACCACCCCGACCACGCTGCCGACCACGCTGCCGACCACGACGACGCCGGCTCCCCTCCCGGCGCCGCCGACGACGGTTGCGGCGCACCGCCGCGACACCCCCAACCCGCCCGACCCCGTACCGCCACGGCGGGGGCTACCGCCTGCTGGTGCCTAGCGCAGCTGGTGCGCCATCAGGATGACTTCGCGGGCGAACGGATCGAGCTGACGACCGGCGATCCGCTCGGTGATGGCGATGGCCTGTGACGGGTCATCGACCAATCCGCTCCAGCGGATGTAGCCACCCATGATCCCGATCAGGCGATCGTCGACCGGCTCGTTGTGCACGATGACCTTGGTGCTGCCCTCCAGGAGACCGGCGAGCTCGACGTAGAAGTTGCGTAACCACTGCCCGAGATCGTCGACACCGGTGAATGGCCGGTGGAGGTACGGGAGGGCCAACTCGTCGTAGTTGTGCAGGTTGTGCGGGGCCGGGATGATGCTGATGAGGCAGCCGAAGCCGTTCTCGCGTAGCCAGATGATCTCCTCCTGACGACGTACACGGCGATGATTGTCGCCATATCCGCCAGGACGTTCGCAGACTGCAAGTTTGTCCTTCATGATCCAGGTGAAGTTGCGTGGGGTGATGCCCAGCGCCCACTTGCCCCGAAGCCTCGGCGGCATCAGTAGTCACCTCGATCGAGCGCAAACATCGGAATGCGAGGTTATCGGCTCGGCGTCACCGTTGGTTCGCCGATCAGCTGTAATCGTTGACGCGATCGTTCGACGCGTCGCCCGGCGCCGATGTCGCAACCGCTCGCCTGCCCACTGGCGACCTGCATGACCCGCTCGACGGTTGCCGCGTCGGGCGGATGGTCGGTGGCCAGCCACCGTCGCACGGCGCGCCTTGCCAGGGGCAACGGTGCCGTGGCCAGCCCCTTGGCATCGGTCGGATCGATGGTCGCGGCCAGCTCGTCGAGCAGGTCGGCGTCGTCGCGCAGCAGGTCGGCCTGACGCGTCAGCACCGGAACCAGGTCGCGATTGGCCATGGCGTTCATTGCCGGCAACAGCTCGTGACGCACGCGATTGCGAAGGAACACGGGGTCGCGGTTCGACGGATCATCGACGACGGTGATCCCCAGTGTTCGGCACAGGTCTGCCGTGGTGCTCCGGCGAAGGGCAAGGATCGGCCTTCGTGGGCCAGGGCGCATCGCCGCCAAGCCGCTGCTGGAGGCACCGCGCATGAGGTTGAGCATGATGGTCTCGGCCTGATCATCGGCCGTGTGACCAGTCATCACATCGTCGGGCAGCACCGCGTAGCGACCATCGCGAGACCGTGCTTCTTGGTTCGGTCCGGCGCCCACATCGATCGATTCGCGTCGAAACCTCACCCCGAACCGTTCGGCGGCCGCGGCCACGATGTCGGCCTCGGCAGCCGAGCCTGATCGAAGCCGATGATCGACGTGTACGGCCGTCACCGTGCAGCCGGCGGCGACCGCCAGCACCATCAGGGCCATCGAATCGGCGCCACCTGAGACAGCACAGGTGACCGCGGTGCCGGGTGGTGGAAACGTGCATGTTGCGAGCAGACTCTGCGTGGCCGGAGAGGCGTCACCCAACGAGCGCTCCCGTGCGATCGAGCCACAGTCGTGGATTGCGGATCTCTTCCATCGAGGGCAGGTTGTCAGCTGCCCTCCAGCAGACGTCGACCGCACGATTGCCACCGTGTGCTTCGATCGCGGCGATGAACCGTTCACCGGCGGCGTACTGGTTGAGCTTGCCCTCGATCCCGGTCAGGCGCAGCATCAGTCGGGTGAGCGGGTTGGATCGGCGTCGCCGGGCCTGCAACACGGTGGCAAAGCGGGCCGCAGAGGGCACCAGAGTGCCGACTGCCCGGTTCATCGTGACGTCACCGTGACCCTCGAGCAGCGACATCAGCCCGGCGATCTGGTGGATGACCACACGCTGCTCGGGCGAGGCAAGAAGGCCGAACACGCCGCTGTCGCGAACGTTCTGACGAGCTCGGTCGCGGTCGCTGAAGGCCTCGCGAACCGCATCGGCGATCCGACGAGGATCGGGGTTGGCGAGGCGCACGCTGGTGTCGACGAGGCCCTTGAAGTGTCCGCGCATCCACGGCACACCGGTGAACTGGGCCCGATGGGTCAGTTCGTGCAGCAGGACCCACGTGCGGAACTCGTGGGGATCGAAGCCGAACCGCTTCTCCAACCTGGCAAGATTGGGACCGACCATGTACACCGCATCGTCGACGTCGTCGCGACCGACGAGCAGGTCGTACTGGCCGAGCACGCGACCGCTCATCCATCCGAGCAGCACGCCGAGCTCGGTGCCGACCATCTGGCGACCGATGTTCGCGACGGCTCCCTTGGAGGGGATCTTCTCGGACCATTCCTCGAGCAGCGGGGCGAGCAGGTGTTGGAACGAAGCGATGTTGGCTCGGATCCACGCCGGTCGATCGATGACGTCGACCATGGCCGGGCCGGCGAGTGATCGCAGGCCGGTGGTGGATTCGATCTGATCCTCCAACTGCGGGATCATTGCCGACAGGTCGACATCTCCTACGTTGCGAGTACCGACGGCGAGGTCGTGGGCGGCGTGACGGTCGGCTATGAGCGTGGCGACCTGCTCGGCGCGGCGCCAGTCGATCGGCGACTCTGCGGGGGCCACGGAGCGACTGTCTATTCTTCGCGGTCGCGCTTGGAGGGGTACTGCGACGCGGTGACCTTCTTCAGATATCCACCGATCAAGCCGACGACCACCAGGATCGAGACAGCCAGCAAGAGAAGGCCGAGCCAGAAGTGGAAGATGACGGCTGTCATGCCGGCCAGCGTAGCCAGCACCCATCACGCCCGCGAACTTTGTGGCCGGTCAGCCGATGCGACCGTCGCCATCGAAGTCTTCGTTGAAGCACTGCTCGATTCGCGAGAGCAGGCCAGGCGGCATTTCGTCGTTGTGGCACTTGGCGGCGATCACGGTGCGCAGCTCGGCGTGAAAATCGAACGCCTGCAAACAGTCGGTGCAGCCTTCGAGATGGGCATGAATGGCACGGTGGCCGTCGTCTGACAGTGCTCCATCGAGAAAGGCTTCGAGCTCTCGGATGGTCTCGTTGCAGTCAGCCATTGGTCGTTTCTTTCACAGTCTCGTCGTCGTCATCGCCGGCCGCGATCAGACCGCGTTGCTCGGCAAAGTCGTACAACTTCTTGTGCATCGCTTTTCTTCCCCGATGAAGGCGAGACATCACGGTTCCGATCGGTACGTCGGTCATCTCGGCGATCTCCTTGTAGGAAAAGCCCTCGACGTCGGCGAGCAGCACGGGAACGCGAAACACATCAGGGAGCTCCTCGAGCGCTGTCTTGACCTCGTCGTCGGTGAACAGCTCGAACAGGGTGTCTTCGGCGCTGCGACTGAGGGCAGCCAGGTTGCCGACTCTGCGGTACAGGTACAGATCCTCGACGTCGTCGAGGTCGCTCTCGATCGGGCGGCGCTGCTTGGCACGGTATGTGTTGATGAACTGATTGGTCATGATCCGAAAGAGCCAGGCCCGCAAGTTGGTGCCCTGTTCGAATCCGGCGTAGCTGCGGTAAGCGCGCAGGTAGGTCTCCTGGACGAGATCTTCTGCGTCGGCGGAGTTGCGTGTCATTCGCAGGGCGGCGCTGTACAGCTGCGGTGCGAATTGCATCGCCTGCTCGGTGAATTCGCTCCGGTCAGCCACGTCGTGACCCTAGCCCTCGTCGGTTGTCGCACCGCCACGGTCGCAACGACCGTCAGGGCGTGACAACAACCTGCGATGCCCGAACTTCGGCGAGACGTTCGACGAACTCGTCGACGGCCGACACGAACCGCTCGAGCATGTCGGCCAGGACCGGGCGTTCCTCCGGTGTGAACGCACCGAGCATGTGTGTCATCAGTTCGCCACGTCGGTCATTGACGTCGGCATGCCGTGATCGACCCGCATCGGTGATCTCGACCATCACGACGCGCCCGTCGTCGCCGTGCGCCGACCGCACGGCGAGGCCCGACGCGACCAGGCGCTGCACGGCCCGCGTGGCAGTCGACGGATCGATGCGCAAGGCATCGGCCAGGTCGCTCATGCGCCATGACGGCTGCCGGGCGAGCAGGTCGAGCGAATCCATCTGACCCTGTTCGAGGGCCTCGTCGCCCGTACCGAGCAGGTGGTCGCGCAGAGCACCCATCGCAGCTCCACGCCGGATCTGGACCCATGATGCACCGATGCGAACGGCGAGCTCATACATCTCGAGCTCGTGCAGATCGACCGACGATTCCATGCGGAGACAACAGTACAAACGGCCGCGGGGTGCGCCGAGAGTCGGAACGGGGCCCGGGGCGTTTACCTGGACCTCGGTCCTGGGCTAATCTCGTCGATGGCCGGCGTCGGGGCGCCCGAGTATGAGAGGACGTAGATGGGGTTGATGGCCTCGTTGCCGACGTGGCTCCTCGCCGACCTTCGTGCCGGCGTGTTCCGGACATGACATCGCACCCGGGCTCGGAGGAACCGCGCTGGCCGCTGGCGCTTGCCCTGCTGGCATCCATCGCGATGCAATTCGCACTACCCAACCGGCATGTGCTGTCCCCGACCTTCCTGTTCCCGACCGTGGAGGCCCTGCTCCTCGTCGCCCTGCTGATCGCCGACCCCAGCCACGTCCACCGGCGGTCCGTCGTGCAGCGCAGAGTCATCCTTGCCCTGGTGATTATCATGACCATCGACAACTTCGCGGCAGTCGTCGAGATGGTGCGGGGCATTCTCGACGGCTCGAAGGGCGACACCGGCACAGTCCTACTCGCCACGGGCGGTGCTATCTGGCTGACCAACGTGATCGCCTTCAGTTTGTGGTATTGGCTGCTCGATCGGGGTGGGCCGGCGGCTCGGGCGAGCGGCGACTCATCGCCGGCGGCGTTCGCGTTCGCCGAGATGCAGCTCGCCGAGCTCGCCTCGGCCGACTGGTCGCCGCAGTTTGCCGACTACTTCTACCTCGCCTTCACCAATGCGACCGCGTTCAGCCCCACCGACACGCTACCTATCACCCGTTGGGCGAAGATGCTGATGCTGGTGCAATCGGCCATCTCCCTGGTCGTCGCAGTCATGATCATCGCCCGAGCTGTCAACATCTTGAACTGACGGATCAGATCCCTCTGTGGGCTTCGACGCGGTGGTCTTTGATCGCCTGGAGCAGGGCCGAGTGGTCGCGCTCGACCTGGTCGGCGTACGTCATCGCGAAGTCGGCGATGGCGCTGTCGAAGACAGCGGACTTGCCCTTTCCGCCCACGTAGCCGGCGATCAGGGCAGGGTCACCGGTGCGGGAGTGGGCCCGGGCCAAGACCTGGGCGCAGCCGTCGGCGTAGTCGGACACCTGTGACGGTTTCATCGTCGTCACGTCGAATGACAGCTTCATGTCTCGCAGTTGTCGGACGTAGTACTGCTGGCCGTGTACGCCCGTCGTCCAGCCGAGCAGCGGGTCACTGGCGGCCTGCATCAGTCGTTGGCCGACGACCACCCGTTCGCCGGCGGAGGGAACTCGTCGTCGACGGCGACGAATGGCTTGAGCACCGACTCGACCGCCAGCTTCACCTGGAGGAACAGTGGATCGTTGTCGGCGCTCATGAAGAGCCCGACGTAGGCGGGCATGCCGACACTGCCGACGCCCACCACCTTGCGGGCGAAATCGACCAGCGAGAAGCGGTCGAGAAGCAGGCGCAGCTCGGGTCTGACGTCTTCCAAGTACGAGGCGAAGCCCTGCCGCACGAACTGCAGCTCGGCGTCGTCGGTGATCCGCACCACCAGTGGCGGCTTCTCCTTGATCTCCCGCTTGCCCGTTCACGAGCGTCGTGAGCTTCGGGAAGGCGCCGACGTTGGTCTCCTTGAGCGCCGCTGCCGTGGCCTTGTCGATCTGGCGTGTCGAGCTGCCCATCAGCGTCATCACCTTGGGCACGTCGACCACCGCGGTCCAGCGGGCCATCACGCCCAGTCGGCCAGGCGCTGCACGGCCGTGCGGTATCCGGTGGCGGCCGCGCTGGCCGCGGCACGCTGGTCGGCGGGCTTCGCGCCGAGCTCCCGAACGGCCAGCACCGCGCTGGCGGCCAGGCGCTTCAGGTCCCACTCCCAGGGCGCCGGGTACGTCTCGTCGAAGTCGTTCACATCGAACACGAGCGAACCTTCCTCGGTACCGAACGCCCCGAAGTTCTCGAGGTGGGCGTCACCGCAGGCCTGGGCCAGCCAGCCAGTCGTCGGTGTGGTCGACAAGTCGTTGGCCATGACGATGGCGGCGCCGCGGTAGAACGAGAACGGCGACGTCGCCATCCGGCCGAAGCGGATCGGCACCAGTTCCTGGATGCGTACGGCGTCCTGGCTCTGCAGCAAGCGCAATCGGATCGGGCCGTTCAGGCGAAGGCGCGTACCGCGCATGCGCCTCACGCGGCACCGTTTGTCGCATCGCCTCTGCCCTCGTCTCGACGAGCCTTGTTCTCTTCGTGCGCGGTCCGACTCGCCTGGGTCGACCAGGGAGCCGGTGTCGGCGGAGCGACTTGCGAGCGTCGTGCTTGGCCTTGGTCTTCGGGGCTGTCATGGACGAAGCGTAGTGACCGCGCCCAGGCACGCCGGAGCCGACCGATCGAGGAGTACATCTCCCGATTCATCCGCTCGTGCCACTCAGGTCGTCGCGGCCCCGCCCTGTCAGATCGAGGGCAATCAGCGATCCAATCTGTTTGCGAGGCGTGCCGGCCGGGTACGCCGGAGTCCCGTACCGCCAACCGAACCGGGATGGCGGGTGAAGAAAGGGAGCATCACCGATGCCACAGTCAGGATGGAGCGACAAGCGACAACGGCAGTATCGACACATCAAGGCAGGGCTCCGCGAGCGCGGCGAGAGCGAGGACACCGCTGAAGAGATCGCAGCACGCACGGTCAACAAGGAGCGGGCCCGTGCCGGAGAGGCCAAGGAGCGGAGCCGGAGCTCGATCGACGACATCTCGTCGGGCCGTCGCGGAGGTCTACGGTCGCACGGCCGCCGCCACGGCCGTACCAGGGATCAGCTGTACAACGATGCGCGTCGGAAGGGCATCTCTGGTCGATCGAAGATGAACAAGGCCCAGCTCGAGAAAGCGGTCGGCCGGTAGTCGGCGCACCGCAGAGCGGACTGAGCAGCGTTCTCCGGCCACTCGAGCGGATTGTCGGCACAGTAGGACAACGCCAAGGAACGCTCGTCGTTCAGCCCGTGGGACTCTCCGAAGACGGCGCCGCCGGGTAAGTGAACTTGCAGCTCGCATTCGCCTGACGCTTGTGGATTGAGGTGTTGCCGGAAGTTTGGAGCGGGACATCGTTGGGAAGACCTCCTTGCAACGAAAGGAGAGTCACATGAAGGGAACGCTTCTCTGGTTGATCGCCGTGGTGCTCGTCATCGTCGGAATCGTTCAACTGATCCAGGGTCAGATCGTCTTCGGGATCGTTCTGATCATCGCCGGATGCCTCGTCGGCCCTGGTGGATACTCGCTGTTCAGCCGGTCGACCTGACGCGTCAGTCGTCAAGACGTAATTGACCGCCGAGCCCACTGATCTCGACCAGGCGGGCGATGCCCGGGGTGGAGTGGACGATCACCAGGTCGCCACTCGCCTCGCGCGCTCGCGTGGCAGCCTCCAGCAGGACTCGAAGACCGCTGGAATCCATGAAGGAAACGCCGGCTACATCAACGGCGACGACGCCTTCTGGCAGCTCCTTCATCGCAGCTTCCAGGGTCGGAGCGGTGTGGGCGTCGAGTTCGCCGCGCACTTCCCACCCCGTTGGCGTGGCGGAGATCTCAAGGCGGGCACTGGGGTCGGACATGGCTCGAAAGGTACTCGGTGCAGCGCGAGTGTTACTACCCGAGACACCGATGATCACCCTTTCGGGTGACGCCAGGTTTGCTACATGTCGCCCTCGTCGTCGGCCCACTCGCGGAGCTTCTCGAATGACGCACGTAGCAGTCGCGACACCTGCATCTGCGAGACCCCAACGGCTGCGGCAATTTGCTGCTGCGATTGCTGCTCGTAGAAGCGGAGCCTGACGATCTTCTGCTCACGTTCCGGTAGCCGCGCCAGCAATCGGTTCACCAGGTCGGCGTCGGCGGCGTGCTCGTAGCCGGCCTCGTCGGTCGCGAGAGCGTCGATGCGATCGAGCGGAGTCTCCATCTCTCCTTCGATGCCACCAGGCTGAATCGTGCTGACGTGGTACGCCGAAGAGGCCGCTAGCCCGCGCAGAACGTCGTCGCGGTCCACCCCGAGGTGTATCGCAATCTCGTCGACCGATGGCGACCGCCCCAATGACTGAATGAGTTCGTCGTTGGTCCGGCGCACCAGCAGGTGCAGATCCTTCGCCGACCGCGGCACGCGAACCACCCAGGTGTGGTCACGAAAGTGGCGCTTCAGCTCGCCCTCGATCGTGCTGCCGGCGAAGGCTGCGAACGGTACGCCGTAGTCAGGATCGAAACGATCGACAGCTTTGACCAGCCCGAGCATGGCGACCTGGCGCAGATCGTCATTGGTGACGCCGGGTAGGCCGAACCGCTTGGCGATGTGGGCCGCCAGCCCCATGTGCCGTTCGACGAGCTGGTTTCGCAACGAACGATGGCGAGTCGAAGCGAACTCAAGGAAGAGTTCGAGATCGTCCAGGTCGGCTTCGGGGGCCATCGGCCCTCACGCTATCCGGCGGTGAAAACTCTATGAAGACCGATGGTCGGCACCGATCAGCCGACGCGTGCCGTTCGAAAAGTCGCAGTCACCACGAGGGTGCCGCCGGGCGATCGCTGGACGTCGACCTCGTCGGTCAGCGAGTCGACGATCAACAGGCCCCGTCCGCGGAGAGCCCGCGGAAAGTCGGGCCCCCATGCTGAGCGTGGAGGTGGCCCATCGCGCTGGATGTAGCTGGTGACAGCGAGGATGACCGAGCCATCACCGGCCAGCGAGACGCGCACGCCATATGCAGTACCGGGGGAGGCTTGGATCGCGTTTGTGGCGAGTTCGCTGACCACGAGCTCAGCACGATCCCGCAGATCCTGGTCCGATAGATGCGTCCCGAGTACATCGCCGACGTCGTTGCGAGCGCCCCGCAACGTGCCCGTCGTGCCGTCATACTCGCGGTCGAGAACGATGAGGTCCGGGGACTGTTCGCGGCTCATGGCATCGACCAGTTTAGGTGACGCGGACTTCGCGTTTCGGGAGGCCTGACATGGTGACCGGCGGCGCGCAGGGCTGCTTGAGCTCGATTCTTGACACCGAGCTTTGCGTACAACCGCCGAACGTACGTCTTCACCGTGTCGATCGACAAGAAGAGCTCCCTGCCGATCTCGGCATTGCTCATGCCGAGTGCGATCAGGGCGAGCACCTCCTGTTCGCGCGTCGAAAGTGCGTCCGGCGCACGAGCGTGACGACCGCGGCGCACGCTGTCGAGCCCGGTCCGTTCGCCGTTGGCGACACGTTCGATCACCTCGACGAGCTCTGCGCCGTCGTGTGCCTTGAGTGCAACCCCCGACACGCCCGCGTCCTCGGCGAGGGCGAGAAACTCCGGTGCAGCATCCCATGTATACAGCAGCACATGATCGACGTGTCCCGCTCGCACCATTTCACGGGCCCTACCTATGGCGTGGCGGCGCCCCGCAAAGGTGTCGAACAGGGCTACGTCAGCACGCTCCTGAGGCTCGGTGCCGACGTTGAGGTCAACGACTCGTACTCGATCTGAGAACGGTGCGAGCATCGCTGCAAGGCCTTGCACGATGATCTCGTAGTCATTCACCAGCGCGATCCTGACGGGTGTCCCAGCAGTGGGCATGCACCAGGGGTACCCGTTCCTGGGCCGACCAAACGGTCGACCCGGTAGCCATCCACGGACAGCCGACGTTCCAGGCGTCCGCCGCCGGATATCGTTGGCACGATGGCCACCGAGCTCGAACCGACCTCTGTCGAGGATGATCACTTCGAAGTGATCGTGCCGCTGCGAACCCGGTACGCATCGACCGTTCGGATGATCGCTGCATCGCTCGGCGCCGAGGCGGGTTTCACGGTCGACGAGATCGATGATGTGCGGCTCGCTCTCGACGAAGTCTTCTCCTTGCTGGCCGAGCATCATGTCGGCGATCGCGTGCGAGCAACGTTTCGCCTCGACGGTAGTCAGCTGATCGTCCGACTCACGCGCGAGTCCGGGCCCGTCGACGTCGAACCCGACGAGCTTGCCGCCAACATCCTCCGCTCGGTGGTCGATCGCTACGAGTTCGCGTCCGACGGAGTGACCTTGAGCAAGCGAGCCTCCGAAGGCTGATTGTTCCCGTTCGGCGATTAGCTCGGTTACAGAAGGGGTACCCCCTCGACTCCTGAGCTGTCGCGTCGGCGATGTCTGGCGCGGCAGCAACAGGTCGTCAATTGCGTCGGATCACTAGCACGGCGATGTCGTCGTCGGGTTCGTATCCATCTGTCAGTCCCTCGAGCAGGGACGTGCACATCTTCTGCGGTGACATGTGGCGGGTCGCTCCGACGATGTCGAGCAGCCGCTTCAGCCCGTCGTCGATCACCTCGCCTCGACGTTCAACGAGTCCGTCGGTGAACATCACTGCGGTATCGCCCGAGCGGAACCTGAACTCGGCCGTTGGGTTGTTCTCCTCCTGGACGTTGAACCCCAGGAGTGGCCGTCGACCAGCCTCCAACAGTTCGCTGTCGCCATCGGCCGGTACCCACACCACAGGCACGTGGCCGGCACTCGCATACCTGGCGTGCCTGTCGGGATCGAACAACACGTAGGCCACCGACGCACCCAGGGTGTCGGCACCCTGCACGGCAAACAGGTCGACGGCTGCGATGGCGACGTTCGGCTCAGGGTCATTGGCGACGGCGGTGGCGATCGAGGCGCGGAGTTGGCCCATCGCTGCCGCGGCGACGAGCCCGTGCCCGACCGCGTCGCCCACTACCGCGGCGACGTGCCCGCATCCCGCATCGAGAACCTGATACCAGTCGCCGCCGATCGCCATCCCAGTCGCCGGTCGATAGCCCGCCGCGACGTCGATCCAATCGGGTGTGCGTGGCAACGCTGGCATGAGACGACGCTGAAACGTCAGGGCGATGTCTCGGTTGTGTTCGTAGAGAGAGGCACGCTCCAACGCGCCGGCACACCGAGAACCGAGCGTCACCAGCATCGACAACTCCTCCGGAGTGAATTCCCGACATTCGTTGAACGTGAAGACGAGTGACCCGATGATTCGATTCATGATCTGCAGGGGCACGCCGAGCGCACCGCACAGCGACCCCGCGAGATCGCTCTCGGCCACCACGACTGAACCTGCATCGATCGCCCGCTGTGCGACACCCAATTCGATCTCTCGATGCGTCACATTCGTTGTCGCCTCTCTTACCGTCAGTTCACCCTCGTCGTCGAGCAAGAGAAGCGCAGCCCCGGATGCACGGATACCGGCCGAGCCGTGCGTCAGCACCTCGTGCCCGATCCTGGAGGTCGTCGCCACCGACGCGATCCGACCGCTGACCTGCTGGAGAGTCTCGAGAGCCAGCCGGCTACGCGTCTGGCGATCGAACAGCACCGCGCTGTTCAACGCGGCGCCGAGCCGCGTGGCCAGTTCGTCGACGAGTTCGATCTCGGATTGCACAAACGGTTGCTGGCCATCGCAGCGAACCAGTTGCAAGGCGCCCAGGGTCCCGAGCGCCCCGACAATCGGCACGGTGACAACCGACTGCAGCCCGACCTCGCGCAACACGTCGCCGCCGGGAAGCGAGAACAGCGCGGGATCTATGCGATCAACGACCTCACGCCGTCCGGAGTGGATCACACTTGCGGCCCCCCACTTCGAGTCGGGATCGAAGGGGTAGTCGCGCTGCAACTGCTCGGCCCACTTGACCTTGTCGGGGTCGCGGTGGGCGACCGCGATCAAAGGTCGGTCGCGACGACGGTCGATGGACACGACGATCGAACACCATTCCGCAAGTTCGAGAACCACCGATTGAGTGACGCGTTGGACGATTTCTGCGGTGTCGAACGAATACGCCAGTACGTCGTTCACCTTCGCCAAGAACTCCATCCGCTCACGCTGGCGGCGTTCGACCCCGAGCAGTCGATTTCGCTCCTCGACCTCGCGATGGCGATCGTCGACATCGATCGCCAGGCCGAATGCACCGATGACCTCGCCGCTGTTCTCGGCGACGATCACATCGCCGATCCCTTCGATCCAGTGAACGCTTCCGTCCGGCCAGACGCATCGATGATCGAACCGGAATGGTTCGCGTTGGGCGACGCCGTTGGAGACGGCTTCTCGGACCATTGTCCGGTCCCGCTCGTCCACGAGCAGGATCCACTCGTCGAACGTGCCACCGAACTGACCATCCGCAATTCCGAACAGCAGTGCCGTGTTGGCGTCCCACGTCACCGACCCGGAGCGACTGTCCCATGACCATTCACCCATCCGCCCGGTTGCCAGTGCGGCCTTCAGTCGGTCGGCACGGCGAGCCTTCGGAACAGATTCGGCCAGCTGGCGGTCCCGTGCCTCGCGGGTGGTTGCAATCCACACGGCCAGCACGCCGCCCACGACGGTGGTTGCAACTCCGACCCAGTGACGTCGGGTCCCCTCGATCCCGTCGGCCCATCCGAGGGCGATGGCCAGTGCGGTGGCAACGAGGGCCACGATGATGGTGTCGGATCGCGTGCCGCCTGGGCAGGCCACCAAGGGAGCAAGTACGAGCAGCGGGACAAGGATGAGGGAACTCGAGGAAACGTCGACGATCGCGATCGCTGTGCACGTCGCCAGGCCCGCGGCGAGGTACGAACGTCGGTCATCCCGATCCCGTCCTCCTTCGCGAAGCACGGGCCCAATAATGGCCTGATCACCACCGTTCCACAACAGCGGACCGGTGGACATTTGCTGGAGCCAACGTTGACGGCTCGACCCAGACTGTGGCGGCCAGCCAGGCGGACTTCGAACACCATGGCGTTGGTGAAACCCCACGATCCCATCTCCAAACCGATGTTTAGCGGTACATCGATCGGGTATGTGTCTCCGGCGCTCGACCCCGAGCGCGTCGAAAAGGAGAGCACGATGAACGATCCGATGACCATGCTGAAAGATGACCACCGGGAGGCAAGCGAACTACTCGCGAAGCTCGGTGATTCGAGCAAGGGCACGTCGCGCCGAGTCATGGTCGACAAGGTGACGAAGGCCCTCGCATTGCACATGCAGATCGAAGAGAAGTTGGTGTATCCCCTTGTCGAGAGGGAGGAGGGCGCCGAGGTGCGCACCGAGGCGGACGTGGAGCACGATCTCGCCCGCGACGGTGTCACCACGATGTGCGACATGGTCGACGAGCCAGGATTCGGTGCTGCCGCCGAATCGCTGCTCGGTGGTCTCACGCATCACATCAGGGAAGAGGAGACCGAAGTGTTTCCAAAGTTGAAGGAGAGGCTCTCACGGGAGGAGTGGCTTGAGCTCGGCGACAGGATCGCTGCAGCAAGAAAGGCTGGTTCGGCGAACTGACTGGAGACAACTGCCATGTCCGATAACTCCGATTTTCCGAGGGGTGAACCACTGCTCGTTGAGCCGATGAACGCCTCTCCGATGATTGTCGAGCCGGTGACGCTCGTTCCGCTGGCGCCAAGCTCGGTTCGCAGGTCTTACGCACGAAGTCTTGCCCCGGACGCGATCGTCGCCACACTCGTCGGTCTGTTCGTGTTGTTGGTCGGTCTGTTGGCGATCACCCGCGGAGGGTTCGACAGCCCGATGGACACACCGGTGGTGAGCGTTTTGGGTTTCACCCACACGACAACCCTTGGCCTCATCGAAATTGTTCTCGGTGGCAGTTTGTTGCTCAGCGGCGCGACTCGCTCGCGAAGCGCTGCCCTGTTCTTCGGATCGGTCCTCGGAATCGCGGCGTTCGTCGGTGCAGTCCAGTCGGAGTCCTTCCAGAGCAACCTGGCGCTCGAGAGCGGATTCGCGTGGCTAATGGTGGTCGGTGGACTGATGGTCGTTCTCGCCGGGGTGTTGCTCCCTCGATACATGCAACGCTCGACGGTCGTCTATCCCCTCTGATTGGTCAGCAAAATCTTGGATGCGCTTCTGTCGCGGATGGCTTACGTGAGACGCTCGATCGAACCGAGGTTGGCGTCGTTGCTGGCGGAGGTTCCGGCGGTGCTGATCACCGGTCAGCGGGCATGCGAACACAGCCGGAGTTGTCGATGACAAGACGCCGGCGCGCCAAATCAGCACGACAGGCGCCACCTCCGCTGGCTCAAGTCCGAACTCGGAGATCAACTCATCGCTGCGGTGATCCTCCATACCGGCGGGCGTGGCTACGTGCTCGGCGGCGACGTTCTGCATTGCCGATCGCAACCACTGGAACACCCAACCAACGAAGACCGCGACGGCGAACTGAACCGCCTGGGTCTGATGGAGACTCGTCTTTTGCTGCTTACGGATCTAGCTCCGTACGTCGTCGGATGTCGCGGACTCGACCGCGCCATGCCCGCGATGAACCGCACCACCTACTTCTTCAGGACGAAGTAGTCAGCCGGAGGGCGCGATCGTGATCTCGGCTGCAGATCGCATCCGTAGAGTGGACTCAGGTCATGAGTTCGCCGGCGTCGGCGGACACGAGTCCGGGTGGGCCGACGATGAGGGGGTCGGGGACACCGACGACGGCATGGTCCTTGTCGGGATAGTCGAATCGGGCAAGGACTGATCGCATTGCTTCGACCCGGCCGCGCTTCTTGTCGTTGCTCCGAACGACTGTCCATGGCACTTCGGTGGTGTCGGTGTAAAGGAACATCGTCTCTTTGGCCACCGTGTAGTCGTGCCAGCGGTCGAGTGATGCGAGGTCGCTGGGGCTGAGCTTCCATTGGCGGACTGGGTCGATCCGCCGGATCGTGAATCGTGTGACCTGCTCCTTGCGCGACACGGAGAACCACAACTTGATGACAGTCATGTCCGATGCCTGGAGTGAGCGTTCGAACTCGGGCACGTGGCGCAAGAACTCGAGGTATTGCTCGGTCGTGCAGTAGCCCATGACACGGTCGACGACGGCGCGGGTGTACCACGATCGGTCGAACAGCACGATCTCCCCGGCCGTGGGCAGGTGCGCAATCCAGCGTTGGAAGTACCATTGGCCCTGTTCGCGTTTGGTCGGAATGCCGAGCGCAACGACCCGCGCGAGCCGTGGGTCGAGGTGTTCCATGAATCGTTTGATCGTGCCGCCCTTGCCCGCTGCATCTCGACCCTCGAACACCAGACACACCTTGTGGCCAGTCTTCTGGAGCCACGCCTGCAACTTCAGCAACTCGATCTGCAGTAGGCGCTTCTCTTCCTCGTAGTCGTGGCGGCTCATTCGCTCGTCGTATGGATACCCCTCCTTCCATGTCATGATCGGCGTCCCGTCCGGCCCGATGAGCACCGGGTCGTCGATCTCGTCGAACGTGCCTTGCACCGACATGCCGCGTTCGACGAACTCGTCGGCTGACAGGTCGGCCTTCAACGCGTCGATCAACTGCTCGAGCTCGACCATCGGCATGCCGCGGTCGCCTCGCCGGGAGTGCATATCGTCGGTCACGGCTGAGAACGTAGGGTCAACAACCTCGCATGCGCCGAAGAATTCGTCTGATGTTCACCCGGCGGTCGTTGTCGGCGAGCCACCCTGACCAATGGTCATCGGGCCCCGGGAGTGTTGATGGTCCGGCTCAGATGTCGGGCGCGTCGTGCCATGCGAACACGTGGAATCCAAATGGGGGAAGCTGGACATAGAGCCCGTCGTTGGCCAGATCATTCCCGTCGCGGGCGAATGTTTGGTCGGTCAGGAGGTCGTCGAGCCGCCATGTCCGTTCGGCGAGGTCGTCCCATGCCACGTGGATGTGGGCGGCGGCCGGGGCGTCGGCCAAGTTGATCACTATGAGCGTTCGCTGCTCGTCGTCGATCCACGACCAGGTCAGTAGCTGTTGGTAGCTCGAGTCGTCAGGCCATCCGCTGGTATCGCAAATCTCCCACCGGCCACGTCGTCGGGCGGCGACCGCGCTGATAAGCCCGAGGTGGAAGCGTTGGAGGTCGGTGTCGATCGGCTCCGTCGGCCGGCGGCCGAGGAATACCGGTAGGCGCACGCGCCACCCTTCGAATTGCCCCTCGTGCCACATCGTCGCGCCGGGCAGCGTGGCGATGGCGACGGCAGTGGCGCGCTGCTTCTCCGGCGTCAGCTCCGTGGCGGCACGCGGTTCGTCGTGGTTCTCGAGGAAGCGCACCAGGTGTCGCTGGTAATCGAGGTCGGCTCGGAGGTGCTCTCGAATCGCGTCGCACGACTCGTGGATCAAACGGTCGTACAGGCGCTTGTCGTAGCAGTAGTCGAACCCGAGTTGCTGCAGTTCCCACTCCAGGCCCCAGTAGGCCTCGGCGGCAAACACAAAGTCAGGATGTCGCGCTCGGACCGACCGGATCATTTCGGTCCAGTACTCCTGCTCGGGTGCGCATCCGACGCGCTCGCCCCACGTCCGGGCGAAGACTTCGTTGAGCAAGAGCATCGCCATGTCGCAGCGCACACCGTCGGCTTGCTCGGCGATGTCGAGCAGAGTGTCGGCTGCTGCCTGTCGCAGGCCCGGCTCGAAGCCGTTGAGCTGGGCGACATCGGGCCACGGCGGGAAGAAGGGATCGCGCCCGCAGGCGATGATCGAGTCGCCCACGGCCAGAAAGCCGACCGTTCATAGGCCGTTTCGATCGGCGCGGGCCGTGCAGGTCGGTCCTCGGCCGGAAGCGTCAGTGCGAGTGCTGCTCGCCTCAGGCCTACTCGCAAGTCTCGACTCGGAGGCCCTCGACGAGGCCGAAGTTGAGCGACTGTGGTCAGCCGAGACCGAACGCAGAGCGGCGCAACTGGAGTCAGGCGACGCCGAACTTGTGACGTGGGAGCAACTCCTCCAGCGCATCGACGAACGTCGCTCCTTGCACCAGTCTGAGTGAGCCTTCCCTTCACGCTCCACTCGCTCGCCGAGTTCGATGTAGTGGAACAGGTTGAGTCGACAGTGGCCGGGATCGATCGAGCGAGGCCCTATGCATGCCCACTGCCAGTCGACGAGTTCGCTCAGCCGATCTCGGACCCACAGCACGTTGCCCGGGTTGAAGTCACGATGAACGAACCCGACGTCTGCGATCGGCACCGGGCCGTGACTGCTCGACGGCCCGTTCCCACAACGCAGGATCCCTCGTCCATCGTTGAGGGTCGTAGCGCATCTGGGCATTAGGGCGCGCTCGCGCTAGTGAGCAGGTGCCCTCCGGCGGCGTCGGTCGGAGGGTCATCAATCCGGCGTTCGGTGGCGCGTCGTTCAGGTCGACGCGCGGCGCGTTCTGTGACACCGGTGGGTGCACTTCGGCCGGGCGCGTAACGCCGAATCGGTGCACGGGTCATAATCGCGATGGCAAGGACGCGCGGGCCGATCGCGGCTGCTCGGCCGATGCCATCGAGCCGTGTGCTCGGAATGTGTGGCGTCGCGATGTCCGACGTTGTTGGCGGCGGATGGTCGTGCCAGCCGACGAGCGCCAGGTGCCGAGCGTTCGATGACGGGCCCAACTCGGAATACCTCGGCCGGACATTGCGGCGGAGTGGTGGTCAGCCCAACGGTCGGCTGGCACGGGCTGCGAACTCAGCGAGTTCGTGGTCGAACCGGGTCGGGTCCTCGATGAACGGCAGGTGGCCGACGCCGTCGTACCACGACGCCACTGCGGTGTCGCACACCGCGAGGACGTGCTCGGCCATCGAGGGCAGTACGAGTGTGTCGGCCCGTCCGTGGGTGACGAGCACCGGCACGGTCAATGCGGACAGCACGTCGGTCCCGTCGATCTGGCGTGAGATCAGCGCTCCACGTACCGCCGGGGGAACCACCATGTTCCAGCACAGCGCTGTGCTCCACTCGGCGAGGCTGAGCGGCTCTGCCGTGCAGGCCCGCAGGAATCGTTGGATGGCGGCGATGTTCGTCGGGAGGTCGGGCACACAGGCCTCCGGCGCGTGGTCGAGGAAGCCTGGGCCGATGTGGTCGAACCGCGGCGTCATCATCACCGCAGCCCCGGCGAGGTTGATGCCGGCGACCGTCTGGGCGCCGTAGACGCGCAGGTAGTCGCACACGATGAACCCTCCGTACGACGAGGCGACGAGCACCGGACGGTCCAGAGCAGTGTGCTCGATGACCGCGGCCAGATCATCGGCCCACAGCTTGGCATCCACGTAACCGCCGACGTCAAGCGGCTTCTCGGACATCCCGTGACCGCGGTTGTCGAAGGTGACAAGGTGAAACCGTTGGGCGAGCGGGCCACTGGTCTGGTGAGCCCAGCACAGCTGGCTCTGTGACCAGCCATGGATGAACAACAGCGACGGGTCGTCACGGTTGCCCCATTCACGGACGTGCAGTCTCAGTCCGCCGCCACCGCGCACGTCGTGCACGGCGATCGGCTCACCTGCGACCGCAGTCGCACCTGCCAACGCGGTATCGGTTTGCATCGCCACCTCCTAGTCCGACCGCCATCGTGCACAGCGATCAATGGCGGCCGCATCGGCGCCAACACGCAAACTTCGAACGCCCGGATGGCGGTGTACACCCAGCGCCGTCGAATCACTCGAGCCGTGAATAGCTGGCGGCTGCAGCGGCCCGCGCCGCCTTGCCGGAGAGGCGCAACTTGCCGTATATGGTCGACAGATGCCGCTCGACCGTGCGGGTGCTGAGGAACAGACGGCCGGCGATCTCCTCGTTGGTCAGGCCCCCCGACACCAACTCGAGCACCTCCAGCTCGCGACGGCTGAGAGCCTCGATCGACGGCTTGACCGACGACCGCGAGGTGCCGAGGAACGCACGCACCTCGGACACGAAGCGCGGCCATGCCGGCTCGTCCTCCAGCAGGATGTGGTTGTCCGACTCCAGCAGCACCAGGCGGGCGCCCGGGATCAACGCCCCGAGCAGCCGGCCCTCCTCGACGGGCACGCCACGATCGCCACGAGCGTGCGCCACCAGCGTCCGAGCGGTGACCAGCGGCGCCAGCTCGACAACATCGATTCTTCCGCGGGCCTCGAACAGCCTCGCCGCCGTCGAGGCAGAGGTCGACTGCCGCTGCATCATGTCGTACCACGCCATCTGCTCTTCCGTGCCATGCGGGAGGAACAGCATGCTGAACAAATGGCGAAACGTCGGATCCGGATCGGTCCAACCCGCCTCGATCACCGAGATCAGCGCCCGCTCCTCCCGCTGAGCTTCGGCACCGCGCAACTGCCGCCCACGGAGGTAGCCACCATAGAGCACGAGATGTGTGACCCGCTCGGGATGGCGGGCCGCATACACGACTGCGATCGCCGCCGCCTGCGAGACACCGAGCAGAATGAACCGATCCAGGCCGACCGAGTCGATCACCGTCTCCAGATCGGCGACCCACGTCTCAACCGACAGATCACCGACCTCGCGGTCAGACAGCCCGCAGCCACGTTCGTCGTAGCGGACGAGCAGATGATCATCGGCGAACTCGCTCACCCAGTGCCGCCACACCGGACTCTCGAGGTCGAAGTCGAGGTGCGTCAACCACGTCGCCACGCGAACGATCGGCGGTCCCCGCCCGCGGACTCCGTAGGCAAGCCGCACGCCATCGGGAGTGGTGCAGAAGCGAATCTGCTGCTTCACGCCCGCAAAGGCTAGTGCGGCACCGCACGGGGCCCGGCCGGAACCTGCTAACACGGGTCCGAGAACGCGCGCTTCGATGGCAGACGGATGTCCTCCACGTTCGATGCGGCCGTGCTCGCGATCTCGAGCACTCGGCTCAGCCCAGGAGCCCGTTCGCCGCATCCGAGCCGAACGACGGTTCAGGCTGTGTCGTCGCCGACGCCGACTGTCCCGAACGCGCGGCCTTTGAGACGTGGGGGCATCGCCACCGAAGTGCCGGTCCGGGGCCGCTCGGCGATCGTGAGCAGGGCTCGTACGACCGGTCGCCCTTGACGCGCCAGATCTGTCGATCGGTGTGTGCTGGACAGCCGACTCGCGATCGGGCAATCTGCTCGGGTGGACACGGTCATGCGATCCACGTCCCGCATCCCGTCGACCCTAGGATTCGCGAATGCGTCGAACGGTCGTGCTACGTGTCGCATTGGTTCCGTTGCTAGCAGTGTCGCTTGGAGTCGCCTTCCAGGGTGCACGAATCGAAGCAGCAACGACCACCTCGTCACCACCAGGCGTAGAGCAGCAGCCTGCGGCGGAGAAGGTCTCGTACTGTCACCGAACGGCTTCGGTCGTCAATCCGTATAACTTGAAATCGACCGCCGTCGATTCGATCGTCAAGCAGGGCCACGGCAGTCATACCGGGCCAGTCTTCCCTGAGGAGGGCCCGGACGGTAAGTGGGGTGACATCATCCCGCCGTTCGACTACGACAACGGCAACAAACACTTCCCGGGACTGAACTGGCCCGCCGGAGCATCCGTCATCGCCGCTGGCTGTGCGGTCCACGAGACGATCGAGCCACCACCCGAAGAGACGACGACAACGACTGTGGCGGCTACGACCACAACCCAGCCAGCGACGACTACGGTGACCGACGACCCGATCTTCGCCGACGTCTCCGCTTTCTGCGGTCCCGACCATCTGCCGTTGATCTCGATCACCATGGGGAACCGGCCAGACCTCGACGGTGATGTCGGCATCCTCGACTTCTCCGACCGTACGTCCTACGGGCAGTTGCTGTTCGTGTCCGGTCGAACTGTCACCTTCCCGTACCCGGAGAGCCTCACGACGCCACTCGGCCTGACGTACCGCATCCAGGGCGAGACAGCGACGGCCACCGTGACACTCCCACCTGACTGTCCACCAGGGACGGCCACCACGCTGCCGCCGACCACGACATCGACGACCACGACGGCACCGACGACCACGACCAAGCCACCGACGACCACGACCAAGCCACCGACAAGCACGACCAAGCCACCGACGGGGACGACCAAGCCACCGACGGGGACGAGCACGACAACGCCTACAGCGGCGGTGACGACAACATCGGCTCCCTCCACCTCGACTACTACGACGACGCCTGGCCAGACGACGACCACGGGTCTAGCGGCAGGAAGTGGGTCAACGACAACGGTCGCTGGCGTAACGACGACCACAGCGGTCGCCAGCGCCTCGGGTAGTACGACCACGACATCAGTTCCGCCGCCCACCGGTACTCCGCCGCCGACGGCAGCACCCACACCGCTGGATCCGCCGCCCGTCGCGGCGTTGGCACCCGGAGAGGTACTGTCTGATCCGCCCCCTCAGGTCCGCTCGTTCGTTGTTGTACCCGGCAACCAGATGGTTGTCCTGGGGGTGCTCAGCCCGGACCAAGTGCGAGCACTTTTCCGCGAACTCGCAGACGCGGAAGTTGGCCCACACCGGGAACGACACTGGTGTGCTCGTTGCGGTCGCTTCACTCGCTCTCCTGAGCGGCGGTGCTCTCCTCGGGCTGGCGAGGAGGCCTAGGCGACGGGCAGCGTGATCACACCCAGCGTGCCGGAATTGACCTGAGAGGCAAGGGAGACCGTCCATATCTGGCGATCGGTGTGGTCGATTTCGTGGCATCATCGGTAGATGACTGAGACGAGGGTGGCCGGGTCACTAGAACGTTCAGTGCCTCGTCTGATGATCGCTCTGGCGGTGGCGGCGGCAATGTGGGTGGCAATGATGTTCGCCGTCGCTACGGCACTCGTAGCACCGATGATCGCATTCGACGATGACTCGCGGACGAGAGAGTCGAATGCTGTCTTTGTGATGGCTTGCATCGCTGCTGTCGCCCTCTTCTTCGGTAGCGGACCCGTCGCGTACTGGATCGCGCGACGGCGGTGGCTCCTTGCGCTCCCACTCATCTGCCTCGCAGCGTGGGGCATCGGCGTTGCGATCGCGTACGCCACCTGAGAACGCATTTCTGCCGCTATGCGTGCTGGACGCGCCGCACGTGATCGGGCAAGATGCACCGATGCCCCATTCGTCGATGAGTCCCTCGCGAATGGAAGCTTTCAGCGATGGCGTGTTCTCGATCGCCACGACCCTGTTGGTACTCGAGATCGCCCTACATCCGCCGGGCACGGCACTCGAACAGTTGCGTCATGAGTGGCCCGCCTACCTCGGCTATGCCATCAGCTTTCTGACGATCGGCGCTGCGTGGCTCGCGCACAACGCGATCACAGACCGCTTGACGCGAGTGGACCCGCTGCTGCTGCGCATCAACCTGTTACTGCTGTTCGTCGTCGCCTTCATGCCGTTTCCGACAAAGCTCATCGCAGAGGCGTTGCACGAACCCGACAACGAGCGTGTCTTCGTCACGCTCTACGGCCTCACGCTGATCACGATCCGACTCTTCATTCTTGCCCTGGACAAGTATGCCCGGCGGGAGCACCTCTACTCAGAAGACAATGCCGACGAGGACTTGCAGACCGAACGACGACAGGTTTGGCCTGTCCTCGCCGCGTATGTGATCGCGATCCTCACCGGACTCGCTCTACCGAGACTGGCCGTGGGAGTGTACTTCGCCCTCGCGGTGTTCCTCGTCGTGCCGTTCCGAGATCTCCGACGCCTTCTGATCGGGCGCTCATAGCTGCCAGTGAGAATGGGTGACGGCTGGTGGTATCCCGTTCGTTGAGGGCGGGGGCTGTCAGGCTGGCGTTTACTTCGTGGTTCGTCACGCCCCGGTCCGGAGGGCGACTCGAGTTGCTGCGACAACAGCTGCTCGGTCACTGGTCTCCTTCGCGGGACGTGCGTGCCTGCCCCTCAACTTAGAAAGGGGTGGCCGGATGGTCATCGTAGATTCAGCGCGCCTTGTGGTCGGTGGGGTCGACACGCATCGCGACTCGAACGTCGCCGCGGTGGTGGATATGAACGGCGGTCTGTTGGGTATCGAGTCGTTCCCAACAACCGGCGACGGGCATCGGTCGTTGTCGTCGTGGATGACCGGGTTCGGCACGATCGAACGAGTCGGGATCGAAGGCACCGGTGCGTACGGGGCCGGCGTTGCTCGTCATCTGTCGTCGTCGGGAGTGGTCGTGATCGAGGTTGATCGACCCGAGCGTCAGAAGCGACGCAAGCAAGGTAAGTCCGATCGGATCGACGCCGTCGAGGCCGCCCGTGGCGCCCTGTCGGGTCGTTGCCAAGGCCAAGCCAAGTCCGGTGACGGTCATGCCGAAGCGTTACGCGCTCTGTTGGTCGCCAAACGATCGGCGCGTTCGACACGGATCCGCACCATCGTGCAGCTGCGCCATTTGATGTTCACCGCCCCCGATGAACTCCGCGCCAAGTTGGGTTCGTTGAGCGCAACGCACCTGGTCAACGAGGCTGCAAAGCTGCGCCCGCGCCCCGGCGGTGACGTCGCTCTCTACGGTGTCAAGACCGCGGCGGTGATCCTGGCCCGCCGAGTCCAGGCTCTCGACGTCGAGCTCGGCGTGATCGACGCCCAGATCACACCATTGGTCAAAGCCGCGGCACCCGAACTATTGAACGTCTACGGCGTCGGCGCCGACACCGCCGCAGTGCTGCTCGTCACCGCCGGCGACAACGTCGGGCGGATCAGCACCGAAGCGAAGTGGGCGATGCTGTGTGGCATCGCTCCGATCCCGGCCACGAGCGGTCTGACCGTTGACGAGTTCCGGCTCAACTACGCCGGCGACCGCCACGCCAACAACGCCATCTGGCGGATTGTCATCACCCGTCTCGGTCAACACGAACCACGCACCGTCGCCTACATGCAACGGCGGCTGGCGCAGGGCAAATCGAAGCGTTACATCATCCGTTGTCTCAAGCGCTACGTCGCCCGAGAAATCTTCAAAGCGCTACCACGCTGACCAAGAACGCGGTGACGGGACTGGCCCAATAACTGCCTGACACCCCTCGGGTTGTCCTTGGAACGACATGCCGTCCCGTCACCGCACACCACCGCCGGACACGTGGCCTGATAAGAGCCTGCCCTCACACGAGTGGCCCATCACTGGCCTGCCCGAAAACACCGGCAACAAACACCTTGACAAACATAGGAGCGTCGATCTCGCGCACCTTCTGCCAGGCGGACGAGGCGTGGCTACCCGTGCCCTAGGGGTGTGAACTTCGTCACAGGACGCCGATTGTTTTAGAGCGCGCGTCAATAGGTGATGTTGAGGATCCACCGGTCGTGGTGATGGCCCGGCTGTGATGTCGGGTGCTTGTCCAATCCCCAACGACCGGTGGAGGCTCCTATGTTGGCACTTGATCCGCGCGTGCGGCGAGCGCTCGCTGGGCCTCACGCTTCGTACCATGCACGGTTCGGCTGATCTGTCGGGCGGTGATCGCGCTCTCGTCGCTCGGCAGCTGCACGATCAACTCCCACACCAGGCCGGTGAAGGGATCGATGCGAGAACGATGCGAGAACGTCGCACAAACGTCGCACAAACGTCGCTACACCGAAATCTTGGATGGATCTTGGATGGTCACTCTGCGGAGGTTGACTCCCAATCCAAAAAGCTGCATCTGGCTGGTCTTTCGTGGAGCCCAAGGTGGGAATCGAACCCACGACCTACGCATTACGAGTGCGTTGCTCTACCGACTGAGCTACCTGGGCGCGGCGTGCATCGTAGCGGGAGGCCTCTGACGATGACATCCGAAATCCGGTCAGGCAGGGCGAGTTCGTGATCACGCTCAAACTACGTTGATGTGACTTACTCAACCTTGAGGAGATCTTGCCGATCATCTCCTCGTGAAGTGGTGGCGGGTCGGTCTGGTGGCATGCATCGGAATTGCCGCGGTCGTCTACGGCTGGCAAGTGCGCAGCGCCTGGGTCCCCGGGAGTCGGTGGATGCTGGGTCCTCCGCTGATCGCCGCCGGCGCAGCGATCTACGGATCGCGATGGCGCGTGCAAGGCGACCGCATTGCCTGGGTTGCCATTGCCGGTTCGTGCGCGATGACGGCGGCCTCCTACGTGCTGTTGCTGTGGCAGTCATCCCTCGGTCTGCACAACGCAGCCGCCTTGGCCAGTGTTATGCGGGCTCCCGACCGGACGTTGGTGGCCTTGGCGTTGCTGGCCATGATTGCAGACCGTTCGCCCAGTACGCGATCGCTACCTGGCGATCGAATCCAGCATCGTTGCGCTGGCCACAGCGTTGGTGATGTGGGTGGCCGTAATCGAACCGGCATTGACCCGATCACCACTCGACTCCTCCGGCCGCTTGCTCTCGCTCAGCCTCCCTGCCTCCGACCTGGTGTTGGTGGCACTCGGGGCCCGCCTGTCGCTCGGATATCGAGCGCGGAGCCGCTCGTTCCTCGCCTTGCAACTCGCCCTCGTTGCCCGTTTCGTGGCCAACATGATGAACTACTGGAGCGAAGTCGGTACCGGTCGGGTCTCGCCGAGCATCTTCAATTCGGTCACCGCGTTGTCATTTGCATTTCTTGTGTGGGCGGCGCTCGACCGGCACCACAGCGAGCCTGCCCACGTCGCCCATCACGCCGTGCGGTTGAATCGCGTGAGGTTGCTCTCCATCGTTCTTGCCGCCTTGGCTCCCCAGATCGTGTTGATCCGCGTCCTGACCGATCGCTCAGCGAAGCACTCCACCGTGATGTTCGCCGCTGGTATTGCCGCCGTCGTGTCGTTGCTCGCGCTGACTCGCTTGTGGGGGTTGGCCGTCAGCGTGCGCAACCTGACAGAACGTCGTGGCAACGACCGTCTGGCCTCGTTGGTCGAGCGCTCCTCAGACGTCGTCGTACTCGTCGACGCCGATGGACAGATCTCGTATGCAAGCCCAGCGCTGATGAACGTTCTCGGCTACGACGCCGACCAATGGGTCGGCAACCTGATCGATTCGATCGATGTTCGAGCGACGGGCGAGCCCCGTGATCTGTGGGCGGACGCCAAGCAGCTCCCTGCGGAGGGGTCGCTGACACTCGAGGTATCGGCGTTGCACGCCGACGGCGAACGGCGCACCATGGAGCTCTCGGCGGTGAACCTGCTGTCGAACGTCGCCGTTGCCGGGATCGTTGTGACGCTGCGCGATGTGACCGCCAATCGCACCCTCGAACGCCAGCTGAGCTATCGCGCCGACCACGACTCGCTTACCGGTCTCGCCAACCGCGCCAACTTCCTCACGAGGGTCAGCGACGAGCTGCAGCGTGGCAACCTGCCGACCGTGATGTTCCTCGATCTCGACGACTTCAAGGCGATCAACGACGGTCTCGGGCACTCTGCGGGCGACGTCTTGTTGCGCACCGTCGCCGATCGTCTGAAGGTTCGCTTTGCCAATGCGTCGAACCTCGTTGCTCGCCTCGGCGGCGACGAGTTCGGGATCCTCTTGGTCGAATCGTCGACCGCCGAGGCCAGCGTGCTGGCACAACAGGCAATCGGCGATCTCAAGGACTCCATCCAGGTCAACGACTTCCAGTCGGTCTCGGTCAGCGGGTGCATCGGCATTGCGGTCGCCGAGGCCAAGAACAGCGCCTCAGATCTCATGCGCCACGCCGACCTGGCGATGTACCGGGCCAAGCAGCTGGGCAAGGGACAGGTCGAAGGCTTCGACGCCGACCTCGGTCGCCAGACCGAACGACGCAACGAGTACAAGCGTGATCTGATGGCCGCGCTCGGGCGCGATCAGCTGTACCTCGTGTACCAACCGATCGTGCGCCTGTCCGACGGTCGTACCGTCGGTGCCGAGGCCCTGCTGCGGTGGGACCACCACATCTTCGGGAACGTTCCCCCGAACGATTTCGTCCCGCTCGCCGAACAGACCGGCGTCATCATCCCGATCGGTGCCTGGGCCATAGAGCAAGCGTGCATGTCGGCCGTGGGTTGGGCCGACGACTCGATGTTCGTCACGGTCAACGTGTCAGGGGTGCAGCTGCGCGAGACGAATTTCGTGGAAGGCGTGCGCCGCAGCCTCGAATTGAGTGGCCTGGCCGCTGATCGACTCGTTCTGGAGATCACCGAGTCGACACTGATCGACGACAGTGAGCTTGCCACCGACCAGCTCAGAGAGCTGCGCTCATGCGGCATCCGCACGGCGTTGGACGACTTCGGCACGGGCTATAGCTCGCTGGCCTACGTGCAACGGCTACCGCTCGACATCATCAAGATCGACAAGGAGTTCGTCCAATCGGTCGACGAGGTGCGCAGCCATGCGCTGGCCAACACGATCGTCAGCATGGCTCGCAACCTGGGTCTGCGAACCGTCGCCGAAGGTGTCGAGACCGAATGTCAGGCGCTGGAACTGGCCAGGATCGGGTGCGAGTTCGCCCAGGGCTATTTGTTCTTCAAGCCGCTGTCGGCGGTGGCGATGACGGCGTTGGCAGAGTTCGAGCGGCAGCCCGTTGAGATCGCCGCCGCGGTGGTCGAGCTCCCCATTCCGGCTGCAGCGGCGGTTGCAGCGATGGCGCCGCCCACCATGGCGGCCCCAGCATTGGCGACAGTCGACACTGGCGTGGCGGCGGAGTTGTCGATGTCGTTGCCTCCGCCGACCGGGCTGCAGCACGTCGGCGATGCGCGGCCGGTCGCGACAGCGCCGCCGGTCGCCGAGTCGCAGCCGTCGCGCGACGAACCGACGGGGGAGATCACCCACCTGCTGCGTCCGTTACTGTCCAACTGACGCGACCAGCTGAAGGGAAGGCCGAGTTCGGTTACAGCGACGGCAGATCGAGCAGCAGGGCCTGTAGCAGTAGCGTCTCGTTCGGGTTGCGCTCCATCGCCTCGAGTGCCGCGTGGATGCGGGTCACTGCGGTCACGCCCGCGTCGGGTCGCGGCAGCCGACCGCCGATCAGCGCATCGCGATATGCCCCGGCGAGCACACCGAGCCCGCTGCGCAGCTCGTCGGCTCGATGACGTCGCAGCTCCCGCTTGTGATGGTCCTCCACGGCCTTGCGACCGCTGCCACGCTCTCCCGTCGCCGCGACCCGCGATTCCAGTTCGGCAAGCTCCTCGGTATGACGGGCGGCGAGTGGCGCGGCGGCAGCGTCGATGAGAGCGAGCAGTTCGGTGCACAGCGAGACGACGGTCGTACCGGTGCCGTCGAGGCGCGCCGCCAGTCCGGCGAAGGCATCGCGCCGGCCCATCAGGCCAGTGTCGGTCGCCAGCACGCGTGCCCTGGTGAGGTTGCCTTCGGCTGCCTGGGCGGCGAGTTCGGCGGTGTCGGGATCGATCCCCGATTCGACGAGTTGAGCAGCCACCGCGTCGTTCGTCAAGGCGGCGAAGACGATTCGCACGCATCTCGACGCGATCGTGATCAACTCCGGTGTCACCTGATCAGCCAGGACGATGAAAATCGTGCTCTGCGGCGGTTCTTCCAACGTCTTGAGCAGGCGCGCCGCGGCGGATGCGTCGAGCAGGTGGAAGTCGTGGAGAATCATCACCTTGCGATCGCCTTCGACCGGGGCCATCGAGGCATTGCGGATGATGTCGGCGACCTGATCGGCCGAGATGCGCGCGCCGAGGCGCTGTATCTCGCGCACGTCGGGATGTTCGCCGGCGAGCGCCAGCCGTGCGTCGCGCTGCGACGGGTCGTCGACACCGGCCATCAGCAACGCGGCGAACGATCGGCTGGCCTCGTCCTTGGTCGAGCCCGGCGGACCTACGAACAGGTAGGCGTGCACCGGATCGGCAGCGGCTTGCGTCAATCGGCGGATGGCCTGCCCTTGGCCGACCACACCGGCCCAGACTGACGCGGTCACAGTCCCAACCGTTCGGCGACGACCCGGCGGATGTTGGTGCCGACTTCTTCCATGCCGGCTCCGCCATCGATCACCACCCAACGCCCCGGATCGGCCGCGGCCATTGCCCGGAACCCGTCGCGCACCCGGGTGTGGAAGCCGTCGTCCTCGCGCTCGAAGCGGTCGAGCTGACGGCCGCGCATACGCCGCTCGAGCACCTCGGGCGGGGTGTCGATCAACACCACCAGATCGGGCCACCACGAGTTGACGGCCCATTGATTGATCTGGTGGATCTCGTCGATCGGCAGGCAACGGCCGTATCCCTGGTAGGCCAGCGTCGAATACACGCTGCGGTCGCTGACGACGTGTTGCCCGGCCGTCAGCGCTGGAGCGACTATCTCGTCGATGTGCTGGGCGCGGTCGGCCGCAGCGAGCAGTGCCTCGGCGCGGTGCGACAGATGAGTCAACGTCGTGTCGTGGAGGATCATCCGAATTCGTGCGCCGATGTCGGTGCCACCGGTTTCTCGGGTCAGCACGGCGCCCAGAGCCGTCGCCAGGCGGGCCGCATGCGTGCTCTTGCCCGTGCCCTCGGCACCCTCGAGGGCGATGTAGCGACCGGTTGTCATGCTCGGCACATCGGCAGCTCGCCGCAACCCTCAGACCTTCTTCTTGGCGGCGGTCTTGCGTGGACTCGAAGCCTTCGTGGCCCCAGTCTTCTTCGTCGCGGTCTTCTTTGTCGCGGCCTTCTTCGTGGCGCGAGCCCTGGTGGCCGGGGCACCACCTTTTTCGATGATTGCCTCACGGCGCACGGCGAGCAACTCGTAGGCCCGTTCCGGCGGCATGGCGTCGAGCCGGTCACCTTTCGACAGCGACGCGTTGGTCTCGCCATCCGTGACGTACACGCCGAACTTGCCGTCTTTGGCCACCACCGGCTTGCCGCTTGCCGGGTCGGTGCCGAACTCGCGCAGCGGACCCTTGGCGGCCATGTTGGCACCGCCGCCGCGGCGGAAGACCTTGGGTTGCGAGAAGATCTCGATCGCCTGATCGAGCGTGATGGTCAACAGCTGCTCTTCGTTGGTGATGTTGCGGAAGTCCTTGCCCTTTTGCACGTATGGTCCGTAGCGGCCGTTGTTGGCGGTGATCGTCTCGCCGTCGGACGGGTCGACGCCCAGCGTGCGTGGCAGCTGCAACAGCTCCTCGGCCTCGTCGACGGTCAGCCGCTCGAGCACCATCGTCTTGAACAGGCTGGCCATCCGCGGCTTCTCCAACCCGGGCGGCAGGTTGTCGGGTGATCCCCATTGCACGTACGGCCCGTAGCGGCCGTTCTTGGCGAACACGGGGTAGCCGTCGAGCTCACCGATCGGCTCGTCGCTCTTCGGCAACGACAGCAGCTTCAGCGCCATCTCGACGGTCAGCTCGTCGGGTGTGAGGTCGTCGGGAACACTGGCGGTGTCGTCGCCGCGTTTGACGTACGGCCCGTACTTGCCGGGCTTGACGACAATCTCGTTGCCGTCGGCGTCGTCGCCGATCGGGAAGGTGTTGATCTCAGCGGCGTCGATCTCGTCGAGGTTCTCTTCGACCAGTCGCTTCAGACCGGGGAGTTCGTCGTCGGCATCGCCGAAGTAGAAGTGTTGCAGCCAGTCCTGCTTCTGGCGTTCGTTGCGGGCGATCGAGTCGAGGTCTTCCTCGATGCGGGCCGTGAACGCGTAGTCGACCAGGTCGCCGAAGTGCTTCTCCATCAGGCCGACGACGGCGAACGCAGTCCACGTCGGGACCAATGCCTGGCCCTTCTTCCACACGTACCCACGGTCTTGCACCGTCTGGATGATCGATGCCCACGTCGACGGCCGGCCGATACCGAGCTCCTCCAGCCGCTTGACAAGTGATGCCTCGGTGTAGCGCGCCGGTGGTGACGTCGTGTGACCGTTGGGCGTCAGTGACTCGACGTTCACGACGGCCCCGACAGCAAGGGGCGGCAGCAGTGCTTCGCGGTCGTCGTCGGCGACCTCGCTGTCGTCGACCGACTCGACGTACACCTGGCGATAGCCGGCGAAGCTGATCGTGGTACCGCTCGCCGAGAACACCGCGTCGGTGGCGACGCCCTGGCGGGTCGGGTCGGCTGCAAGCGCCCCGAGGCGGACCGTCATGGTGGTGCCGGTGGCGTCGGCCATCTGCGATGCCAAGGTGCGCTGCCAGATCATGCGGTACATCGACAGCTCTTGGCCGTTCAATTCGGCGGCGAGTGAATCGGGGCTGCGCAGCGGCGTCGATGGTCGGATTGCCTCGTGCGCTTCCTGCGCGTTCTTGATCTTCGACGAGAACTGCCGTGGCGCCGGCGACAAGAACTTGTCGCCGTACCCTCGTTTGACCTCAGCTCGCACCGCCGACAATGCCTCGTCGCTGAGTGTGACGTTGTCGGTGCGCATGTACGTGATGTAGCCGCGCTCGTACAACCCCTGCGCGACCCGCATCACCTGCGAGGCACTGAGCCGCAGCTTGCGGCCGCCCTCCTGCTGCAGGGTGATGTCATGAAGGGGGCTTTCGGGGCGCTTCGGTACGGTCGTTCTTCGACCGAGCGGACCGTGAACTCGGAGCTCCCCAACGTGTCGGCCAAGCCGCGGGCGCGTGGCTCGTCGACAACGACCACTTCCTGCCGTGGCGATTTCTGGAGCTCACCGTCACTGCCGAAGTCCTTGCCGGTTGCGACCTTCGCGTCGTCGAGCGCGACGAGCGTTGCGGTGAACGCCGGCGATGTCGCCGTGAGCAGCTCGATGTCCCAGTAGCCGGCCTGAACGAACGCGATGCGCTCGCGCTCGCGTTCGACGATCAAGCGGACCGACGGGCTCTGCACGCGACCGGCCGACAGACCGCGGTTGACGCGCCGCCACAACACCGGTGACACCTCGTACCCGTAGAGGCGGTCGAGCAACCGACGGGTCTCTGCTGCGTCGACCAGGCCGTAGTCGATACCGCGTGGGTTGCTGACGGCGTGGTCGATGGCCGTCTTGGTGATCTCGTGGAACACCATCCGCTTGACCGGGATCTTCGGCTTCAGGTACTCCAGCAAGTGCCAGCTGATGGCCTCACCCTCGCGGTCTTCGTCGGTGGCGAGATACAGCTCGCTGGCGTCTTTCATCAGCACACGCAGCTCTTTCACCACCTGCGCGCCGCGCACGGTCAACTCGTACGTCGGCTTGAAGCCGTTGTCGACATCGATCGACAAACCCTTGCTCGGGCAGGTCGGCGACATGGCCTACCGAGGCGCGTACGTCGAAGGCACTCCCGAGGAACTTGGAGATGGTTTTGGCCTTCGCGGGCGATTCCACGATGACGAGTGGTTTGGCCATGACGGTCGTATCGCTACGTGATCACGGGGGTACTTGTCAAGGCGCGCCCGAGTGGGCACCTCAAACGAGCACGGACTCCGACTCCGGCTCGGGCTCGGGCTGCTCGCTGGCGTGACCCTCGACGTTGATGTGCGGCAGCACCTTGTCGAGCCACTTCGGGATCCACCAGTTGCGGTCGCCGAGCAGCTCCATCGTCGCTGGAACCAGCACCATGCGCACGACGGTCGCATCGACCAGCACGGCCGAGGCCAACCCGAGACCGAACAGCTTGAGGCTGCGATCGTCACCGAGGACGAACGCCGAGAAGACGCACACCATGATCAATGCTGCGGCCGTGATGACGCGGGCGGTGACCGCCAGACCGTCGGCGACGGCCTCGGCGTTGTCGCCGGTGTTGTCGTAGGCCTCTTTCATCCGCGACAGGAGGAACACCTCGTAGTCCATCGACAGGCCGAAGGTGATCGCGAAGAGCATCATCGGGATCCACGCGTCGATGGGACCTTCCTTGCCGATGCCGAACAGGCTCTTGCCCCATCCCCATTGGAAGATGGCGACGATGATGCCGTAGGCCGCACTGACCGACAGCAGGTTCATGATCACCGCCTTCAGGGGTACCAACAGGCTTCGGAACACGATCATCAGCAACAAGAAGCTGAGGATCAGCACCGAGCCGATCAACAGCGGCAGGCGGCCGGCGAGGTAGTCGGCAAAGTCGATGCTGCCGGCCGAGCTGCCGCCGACCTTCACATCGACGCCCGTGGCCGGCAACTCGGTGGCACGCAGCCGGTTGACGAGGTCAGTGGTGGCCTCGTCTTGCGGAGAGCTGACCGGATAGGCCTGCCAGAACCAGGTTCCCTGCGAGACCTCGACGCCGGGGGTGGCAAAGGTGATGTCTTTGTCGGCCGCCAGCGCCGCATCGACCAGCTTCGCCTTCTCGGGTGTCATTGTCGGGTCGGTGCTGGCGAGGAACAGCGGGCCGCTGCTGCCGGCGCCGAAACCCTCAGCCATCAGATCGTATGCCTTGCGCGCCGTCGTGTCTTCCTTCAGGTTGCCGGTGTCGCCGAAGCCGAGGCGGATCGAGAACAGCGGTAGCGCCAACAACAGCAGCAGGCCGGTGCCTATCAGTAGCGGCGGCCATGGGCGATGTTGGATGAAACGGCTCCAGCGATACCAGTACTGCTGCTTGCGCGGCTTGGACTGGTGGTGTGGAAGGTGCTTGCGCAGGGCCTTGCCGAAGGGCAGGAAGCTGACCACCATCACGACCACGGCAAGGGCGAACGCGCTGAGCAGGGCAGCGCCCAGGGGGATGCCGGTGAACACGCCGGCCATCGCCAAGATCACGAAGGCGGCGACCGCGATGGCAGCGGCGCGGGTGGTCTCTTCGACGCGCTTGCCGGCGAAACCGATCAGGGCGGGGAGCAACGTGATCGCTGCCACCATCATCACCAGCACGCTGACGGCACTGGCCACGGCCAACCCGCGGACGAAGGAGAGCCCGATGATGAACAGGCCCAGCAACGAGATCATCACGGTGATGCCGGCGAAGATCACCGCCCGCCCGGAGGTGTCGACGGCTTGGACGACGGCATCTTCCGGCTCCAGCCCGGCATGGAAGTTCTCGCGGTACCGGGTGACGATGAACAGGGCGTAGTCGATGCCCACGCCGATGCCGATCATCGCCGCGATCTGTGGCGAGAACTCGGGCATGCCGAACATGTTGGAGATGAGGCCGAGCAGGCCGGCACCGACGCCGAGTCCGAACAGTGCCGTGCCGATGGGCAGACCCATGGCGAGCACCGAGCCGAACGCGATCAGCAGGATCATCACGGCAGCGAGGATGCCGAGGATCTCGCTCTCGGGCAGCTCGAACCCGGCGAACAACTGACTGCCGTACTCGATCTCGAGCCCTGGTGGGCGCACGACCTGGTCGCCGAGCGCTTCGATCTTGTCGGCCAGCGCGATTGTCGCCGATTGGCTGCGCTGGGTGACGCTGAGCTGGGCGAACGAGATCGGCTTGGTCTTGCTGTTGAAGTCGGCGCCTTCCGGGCTGTACGGGCTGACGACCTTGACGCCGTCGAGCTTGTCGACCGCGGCGAAGAACGGCTCCATGGCTGCCTTGACCGCGGGGTCGGCGGTGCCGTTGGGCGATGTGAACACGATCTGTGCCGTCCACCCGGCGTCTTCTTTGTTGCCGCCGCTCTCCAAGGCGTCTTGGACCACCTTCGAGTCGCTGTTCGGCAGGTTGAAGTCGGTGTGGTAGTTGCTGCCGATCGCGCCACCGATGACACTGATCCCGATCAGCAACGGCAACCAGATGGCGAACACCATGATTCGGCGCTTGCGGAAACTAAAGCGAGCAAGACGAACGAGCACGTTGGGACCCCTCCATTTTCGTGCGACGACCATGGGTCGTCGGCTGTTGCCTCGACCGCGACGCTACCCTCAGCGGTATCGACGAACGATGTGACATTCGACTCGGTTGGAACGAGGAACTGGATGCGGCATGGCGAGCTGTCGGGCTCGCCGAGCTCCCGGGCAGGGTCACCCGTCTCGATCGAGGTTGGAGCACCGTGCTGCGCGCCCTCGGAACGGAGCCGCTCCGCCTACGCAACATCGGCGCAGATGTCGCCGTTGGCGACTGGGTCGTCCCGTCGATCGAGCTCGATCGCGTCGAGGCCGTGTTGCCGCGGCGCAGCGCGTTCGTGCGCCGCGCCTCGTTCGAGGGCAACCGCGCCGAATCACAGACCATCGCCGCCAACATCGATGTGGTGATGTTGGTGCATGCTCTCACATCGCCGCCCAATCAACGCCGGCTGGAACGCGAGTTGGTACTGGCCTGGGACAGTGGCGCGCGGCCGGTGGTCGTGTTGACCAAGCGCGACCTGGTCGACGATCCGGCGACATCGGTTGGTTCGCTGAACTCGGCCGCGCCAGGCGTGTCGGTCCTCACGGCGAGCGGCATCACTGGCGAGGGGGTCGACGCTCTGGCTGCCTTTGCCGCTGGCAATGCCACGATCGCCATGCTGGGGGCGAGTGGAGTTGGGAAGAGCACGTTGATCAACGCTCTCGTGGGGCGCGGCGCGCAGGCCACCGCTGCGGTCCGCGAGGGTGATGGCCGCGGCCGCCACACGACGGTCGCCACGGAACTCGTGCGCCTGCCCAGTGGCGGCTGGCTGGTCGACACCCCAGGAGTTCGTGCCGTGAGCCTGTGGAGCAGCGGCCGTGGAATCGAGCGGGCCTTCGCCGACGTCTTCGACGTGATGGACGACTGCCGTTTTCGAGACTGCAAGCACGAGGACGAGCCGGGCTGCGCGGTGCAAGCGGCAATCGCCGACGGGCGTCTCGATGCGTTGCGTCTGGCCAGCATGAAGCGACTCGTTGCCGAAGAGCTGGCCCTGGAGGAAGAACAACGGGCTCAACTGAAGGCGCAGGATCGTCGTGGCGTGCGCAAGATCCGGGTGAAGTGACGTGGCCCGATCGCTGGCAACACACATCCCGATCATCGACCTCGAGCCATGGTGGACCGACGCAGCCGGTCGTCGCGCTGTGGGCCGCGACGTCGATGCCGCGGCACGGTCGTTCGGTTTCTTCCAGATCGTCGGTCACCATCTGCCAGGCGAACGAATCGAAGCGATGGTTGCCGCGAGCGATGACTTCTTCGCCCAATCGACGGAGGTCAAGCTGATGTGCACACCGGCCGACCCGTCGATCAATCGTGGCTACGCGGCGCGCGGCACCGAAGCACTGTCGTACAGCATCGGACGTGACGCTCCGCCGGATCTGTTCGAAGCCTTCAACATCGGCGAGGACGACGTCGACTACGCCGATCCGTTCTATGCCGCCCAGCAGCGCGGCGCGTTTGCCCCCAACATCTGGCCGACGTTCCCCGCTGACCTGCGCCCGGCACTCGTCGGCTATTTCCGAGCAGCGCGTCGACTGGCGCTCACCCTGACCGAGATCTTCGCTGTCGCGCTCGGCCTTCCCGACGGCTGGTTCGCACCCTATGTGGATCGCTCGACCACCACGATGCGGTCGATCCGGTACGAGCGGCGCGCCGGCGAAGCGGCCCCGCTGCCCGGCCAGCAACGCATGGGTGCGCATACCGACTACGGAATCGTCACGGTGCTGTATGCCGAGCCGGTTGCCGGATTGCAGATCGTTGCGCCCGACGGCGAGTGGATCGACGTGATCCCTGCCGACGATGCGTTGGTGATCAACCTCGGCGACCTGACTGCGCAGTGGACCAACGACCAATGGCGCTCGACCGTGCACCGAGTCGTGCCGCCGCCCGCTGTGATCGACGGATCGGCGGTGCGGCGCAGCGCGGCGTTCTTCCTCGACGGGAACTGGGATGCCGTGATCGAATGCCTGCCGACGTGCACCACTGCCGATGACCCCCCTCGGTACGCACCCGTCACCGCTGGCGAGCATCTGATGGCGAAGTTGATGGGCCCGCGGCTCCTGCGTACCAGCGACGCCGTCGACACGGCCGGCGATCGCGGGCGCTGACCCCTCCACGACCGGTCGTGTGCTGCGGGTGCCGCACGATCCGGCCGGGCACTCTACGTTTGTGGGTATGGACTTCGCTTTCACCGACCGCTGCAACGAATACCGGGCACTTCTGTTGGACTTCATGGACGAATGCATCTATCCCAACGAGCCGGTGTACAACGCGCAGATCGTCGCCAGCGGCGATCCCCACCACCACCCGGCGGTGATGGAGAAACTGAAAGCCGAGGCCCGCAAGCGGGGTTTGTGGAACCTCTTCCAACCGCACAAGGAATGGGGCCCGGGCCTGACCAATGCCGAATACGCACCGCTGGCCGAGATCATGGGTCGCAGCACGATCGCCAGTGAGGCGTGCAACTGCTCGGCGCCTGATACGGGCAACATGGAGGTGCTGACGATCTTCGGCACCGACGAGCAGAAAGACATGTGGCTCCGGCCGCTGCTCGAGGGTGAGATCCGGTCGGCGTTCGCGATGACCGAGCCCGACGTTGCATCGAGTGATGCAACCAACATCGAGATGAGCATCGACCGCGACGGCGACGACTACGTGTTGAACGGCCGCAAGTGGTGGATCTCGGGTGCCATGCATCCCAACTGCAAGATCTTCATCGTGATGGGCAAGACCGACCGGTCGGCCTCGCCACACCGACAGCAGAGCCAGATCCTGGTGCCGATGGGTACCCCTGGTCTCACCGTGGTGCGCGCCCTGCCGGTGTTCGGGTACATCGATCCAGAAGGCCATGTCGAGCTGCGCTTCGAGAACTGTCGAGTGCCGGCCAGCAACCTGATCGCCAACGACGGCGACGGCTTCGCAATCAGCCAGGCGCGATTGGGGCCAGGCCGCATCCACCACTGCATGCGCTCCATCGGCGCGGCCGAGCGTGCCCTGGAGCTGTTGTGTCGGCGAGCGCTGACTCGCACTACGTTCGGCCGACGCCTGGCCGAGCGCAGCAACATCATGGATTGGATCGCCGAGTCGCGGATCGACCTCGAGATGGTGCGCCTGCTGACGTTGAAGACGGCATGGATGATGGACAACGTCGGCAACAAGGCGGCCGCCGTGGAGATCAGCGCGATCAAGGTGGCTGCGCCCAACGTCGCGCTGAGGATCATCGATCGGGCGATGCAGGTGCACGGCGCCGGCGGTCTCAGCGACGACTGGCCGCTGGCCCAGATGTACGCCCATCAGCGCACGCTGCGACTGGCCGACGGGCCCGACGAGGTGCACAAGATGACGATCGCCCGACGCGAGTTGCGTCGCCACGATCCCGATTTTCGCATGGACGGTCCGGCGGGCGCGCTATCTGCGTCGGCAGGTGTAGGCGCCGTAGGCGCCGCGCCTGTATGAGCGATCGAGGATCTCGAAGCCGGCGTGCGCGAGCATCGGCTCGAACAACCAGCTGTAGGTGCTGTACTCGATGCGCACGTGCTCGGCGAGCTCGGCGGCTGTCCAGCCCCGAGCAGGATCGTCGACTGCGCCTGCAATCCACTCCGATATCCGCTGCCCGGCTTGCGACGGTTCGAAGTCGAATACGAGATCGTGCAGGCGCAAGATGCCTCCCGGTGCCATCAAGGCGGCGATCCGGCTGAGAGCGATCCCCTTCCAAAAGTCGGGCAACTGGTGCAGGGCATTACGACTGAACACAAAGCCGACCGGGTCACCGGAATGGTGGTAGCTCAAGAAGCCGGCCTGCACGACAGCGACGTTGCCGATGCTCGACTCGGCAATCCGTCGGCGGAGGAGCGCCGTCATGGGCGGCGACACGTCGATGGCGATCACCTCGCGACAGTGCGGAGCAACGTCGACCGTGAACCGACCCGTGCCTGCCCCGAGATCGAGAATCGTCGAATCACCAGTCAGGCCGTGTCGGCGGAGGATCTCGATGTCTTCGGTCGGGTCATAGCCGGCCTTTCGTTCGTACCCGGCGACGTACTGCGAGTCGAGGTGCTCCTGCCCGGCATGAGCGAATTCGTCGAGCCACCAGTCGGGCGCGCCCTGATTCTGCATCAGTTCAGTTGCTGTAGATGCGCGAGGCCTGCACGAACACGGCCGTGCGCCGCTGTTCGAGCATCGTGCGGTCGTACGCCTCCCAGTCGTCGTGCTGGCCGCCGGCGGCGATGAAGACGTCGCGCAGCAAGAGCCGCAAGCGCTCGGTGTCGATCCTCGGGTCCGGGTCGTCGGGTCCGATCAGTTCGGCGTGGCCCTCGACCGTCGCCCACGTCCACCCAGATCGAAACGTCACTGCAATCTGCGGGTGCGCCCTGAGGTTGCGCAACTTGATCGGGCCATATGTGACGAAGGCCAGCACCGCTTCGCCCGACACGGGGTGATCGAGCACGCCGGCGTTGACCAGCGACGACTGGATGGTCGAGTTCGCACGCAACGTCGAGACCACAGCGAGGAACTGCTCGTGGCGGGCGATCTCCATCACGTCATCCAAAGTCGACGGTCCTCCTTCCACCTGCTCGGTCCCGTCTGCTCAGCCGGGGCGGCCACTACCTCGATGTACGGTCGCGCACCTCGATCGCGCGGCTGAACCCCGTGCGATCGAGTCGTTCGCGAAGGCGCATGTTGTTGCACACCACGACGAGGTCTGCGCCGGTCTGGCGCGCCGACCCAGCGGCGCCCAGCAGCACCCCGAGGCCGATGTCGTCGAGAACCGTGACACCGTCGAGGTCGATCACGATCATGCGGTCGGGGTGATGAGCGAACGCCTTGGTCAAGGCATCGTGCAGCAACGGAATCGTGGCGAGGTCGACTTCGCCGGACAGGGTGATGACGGCATCGTCGCCGACCACGATGGTGCTCGTCGACAGGTCCACAAGTGCACGGTACGACGTCACGGAGGCTCGAGCGCCATGGTGGCTGTGGCCGTGACCGTGATGTCGGGCAGCAACGCCCCGATCAGCGGCACATCGGTGGGGGTGACATGGCTGACCGTGACGGTGACGGACGACGTCGACGATGTGGTCGCGACCCTGAGCGGACGCAGCGTGACCGCGTGAGCGGCGGCACTTTGCGCGCGCTGACGGCGATGGTGCTGCCACGGCCGCGGCGCGCGCGGCCTCGCGTGCCGCGAGTTGTACCGCCAACTGATCGCGCACGATCACGACGAGTTGCACGATGCCGAGCAGGAACATGAACAACAACGGCAGGCACAACGCCAGTTCGACGGTGGCCTGGCCCCGATCGGGCACGTCAGAGCTTGCCGGTGACCGCATCGATGACCCGATCGAACAGATTGCCGATCTTGCCGGCGCCGCCGCCGCTGGTGGCCCAGCCGACGACGAGCAAGGCGATCGACTGCTGCGCCGAGCATGACGAGCGCGTACTCGGTGGTGGCTTGGCCGCGGTCGTCGCCGACGAGCGACCAGGCTGTGCAGCCGTGCGAACGTTCTTCTCATGACTGAGCCCCGTTCTGGCGCTGGTGGGTTCGGTCGCTCACGTGTGCAGCGACGACAGGGCTCCGAGGAGCAACGGGACGATGGCCAACAAGCACGAACGAGGGCAGGGTGCACAGCACCAGAGGCATGGCCAGCCGCACTGGCAGCTCTCGAGCGTCTGCCTCGGTGTCGCGGCGGCGCTGCTGGCGGGCTTCGAGCGACAATCGTTCGAGCACCGGGGCGAGCGGTAATCCATAGCGATCGGCGGCCGACAACGAGTCGACCAGCGGCTGGGCGATCGGGCCGAGCCGCGTCTCGCAGTTGTCGAGTGCATCGGCGAAACGATCTCCACGCTTCATTGCCTCGCCGACGTCGATGAAGGCCGGGCGGAGCGGCTCGGCAGGAACGGAACGATCTCGACAATGGCCTGCGCCGGCAGGTAGCCGGCGCGGATCGAGAGCACCAGCAGATCGAGAGCATCGGGAAAGTCGTGCACGCCATCTGGCGAGTGCGTGTCGCACCGCGTCGAAGACCTGCCCCTCGCTGCCACCAGTCCACCGCCGATGGTCAGCGGCAACAGCCGAGAACGGTGGAGAGAAGCGCAGGCGATGCCGCAGCACGAGCCACGGCCACTGGCGAACAGGTCGTCGTCTCGACTTCGGCTCGGACATGGCCTTCGGGCCGTGCCGCCAGGCGAGGAGGACCACGAGCGATCGACCGCCAGCCGCGACGGCCGGCATCATGTCGGCTCCGATGATTCGCTTCATCCATCGCCAACCGACGAGGTTCAACGCGAGACCGCACAGCGCGCAGATGGCCCCCGCGACGGTGCGAGACGTAGATGTCGCGCGTGCGTTGGCTCGCGACGGCGCTCCACGCGGCGAAACCAGCGGAACGATCGTCAGCACGCGAGCGCTGAGTCGAGCCTGGGCGCCGTGGGCCCGCCGCTCGGCCCTCCCAGCGGCACGCTCGCGCAGTACCGCTGCGGCCTCGTCGAGCGTCGCCGCAACCGGGCCACCGAGATGGGCGGTTGCCGACAGCGCCTGCACCGTGAACGCGAGGTCGGCTTCGTGTCGATCGGCTGCGCCGAGGGCATGCGGCAGTGAACCACCGCTCGGCCAGTCGATCGACAACCACGGCCGAGCGGCGAGCGACGCGTCGATCTCGTCGATGACTGCGCTGGTCAGGCTCGAGCCGCTGCGAACCTGACGGGCGATGGCGTCGAGCAGCGAGGCGTAGTCGGGTGCCGACTGCCCGCCGCGTCCGGTGGGTCGGCTGCGCATCGACAGAACCAGCGTGGCACGGCGCACTCTGCAGCGCGCGCGTCGCCCGGGCGTGGCCGATGCAGCAGTCAGAGCGACTGCGCGACCAGCAACGCCGTGATCATCGGCGTCGTCCGCTGCAGTGAGGCGATCGACCGCGACCCGGTCGACCAGACGGCGCAAGCTGCACGCCGGCGGCCTGCCGGTCGGATCTCGCAGACCTCGATGACTCGCCGGTCGTTGTCGATGGAGTCTGCGCGACGTGGATGACGACATCGATCGATCGGCGAACCTGATCGTGGATCGCCTCGAGTGGCCAGCCGGGTACCTCCTGCAGCACCAGCGAGCACAGGCGGGCGACGGCATCGGACCGCCGAGTTGGCGTGCACGGTCGACATCGAACCGTCGTGGCCGGTGTTCATCGCCTGCACCAGTTGCACGGCCTCCGCTCCGCGCACCTCGCCGAGCACCAGTCGGTCGGGTCGCATTCGCAACGCGGTGCGCAGCAGTTGCGCGAGGGTGATCTCGCCGGTGCCCTCGGCGCTGGCCGGCCGGGTCTCGAGGCGGACGACGTGTGGATGCGGCAGGCGCAACTCGGCGATGTCTTCGAGTGTGATGATCCGCTCCGTCGTGGGCACCAGCGCGGCGAGAGCATTGAGCAACGTTGTCTTGCCCGACGAGGTCGCTCCGCTGACCAGCACGTTGCATCGCGCCGCGACGACTGTGCCGCAGCAGCAGGACGACATCGCGGCGTGGCGAATGCCGACAGCGGTAGCGGTCGCAGAGCGAACCGGCGGATCGTCAGGCATGGGCCGTCGACGGCGACCGGCTCGATCACGGCGCACACTCGCGAGCCGTCGGGGAGGCGAGCATCGACGGTCGGGTTCGATCGATCGATCCGGCGCCCGATCGGTCGCAGGATGTGCTCGATCGCGGTGGTCACCGCGGTGGTGCTCATCGTGGCGACGCGCAGCCAACACTGCCGGCGCGTCTCGATCCACACGTCGCCGCGGCCGTTGACGATGACCTCGTCGATCGCCGGCATCGCCGAGCCATCGCTCGAGACCGCCCAACGGCGAGCGCTCGGCGATCACATCGATCACGCCGCGCGCCGCAACGAGATGATCAGCGACTTCGGCAACCGGGCGATCAGCAAGCCGGCGTCGACCGCGCGGGCGACAGCGGGGTCGAGGCGCACCTCGGCGGCGACCGGCACGCCGAGCGCGTGCTCGACGTCGCGCGACGTCAAGTGACCTGCCCGGGTTCGTCGACCAAGCACGATGCCGGTGGGACGGATGGCGAGGTGCTGGGCGCGTCGAATGGCGATGAAGCACGGCCGGGTGACCAGCAGCGATTGCTCGGCGGCATCGTGCAATGCCTGAGGTGGGTGGCCGGTGCCGGCATCGATGATCACGTTGGCGAACCGCTGAGCGCCGAACGGCGAGCCGCGACCATTGGTCGTCGGGCGCGGTCCGGCGGTGCCACGTGGGATCGAGTTGCACCCTCGTCGCGGACTCGGCACCGCCAAACGGACGAGGTCGGTCGGCCCGGCCGTCGGCGAAGCCAGCCAATCGACGACGCCGGGCCCGGTCGGTTCGTCCATCCCGAGCGCCGTCGCGCAGTCGCCGCTGAGATCGACCAGCGTCGCCGGTTGGGACCGCGAGCCGAACCCAAGGCCAAGCGCACAGGCGACGACCGTCGTACCGCTGCCGCCCTTTGCGGCCCAACAAACAATCACGTGACTCCACCCCCAACGAACCAGCGGCTGACCAATTGGGGGAAGTCAAGGCGGAACCTATCGACGGCCCGACGCGCATGCCAACGCGTCGCGCCGAGTTCTGCATCGTCGAATTCTGGCGCTAGCGTCGCCGGCGGAGGTGTCTGGGCACCTGGTGGGCTCCACCGCCTTCAAAGCGGCCGAGACGAGCGATCCTCGTCTGGCGGGTTCGATTCCCGTCCACCTCCGCCAACAACCTGCAACTCAGATATTTCTGTCCGCAAACGAGTCCAATCCGTATGTACGTCCTCTCGCACAGCTGGTGCTCATGGCCTTCGGGCCACCGCTAGTCATCTCCGAGGAGTTCGAAGGGCGGCAGCTCGTTCTCATGCGGAGGCAATCGCGAGCTGGCCGAGTCGCAGTTCGGAGCGGAGGCACCACCCAGACCAGAGCTGGGGTAGCTGCGCGCCGGTGATTGACCTGGGTGGTGTGTTAGGGCGGGGGGTTGGGTCGGGTCGGGTGAGTGCTGGTGTGGAGGCTGAGGAGTTGGCCGGGCTGGCAGTCGAGGGCTTCGCAGATGGCGGTAAGAGTGCTGAAGCGTATGGCGCGGGCGTGACCGTTCTTGAGGATGGAGAGGTTGGCGACGGTGACGCCAACTTGCGTGGAGAGCTCGACCAGGGTGATGCCTCGGGCTGCGAGGAGCTTGTCGAGGTGAACTTCGACGCGGTGGTGGTCGACCGGGTCGCTCACTAGATGACCGTGTCGAGTTCTGCTCTCATGGCGACTCCGCGGGCGATGAGTTGGCCGAACGCGGCGAAGATGAGCGCAACGGCGAGCCACGCCAGTGCGGCCTCCTCGTTTGGGTGAGGGGTGCTGGCCGCGTCGAGGACCGTTGCCGACAGCGCCCAGGTAGCGAGGTTGCTCATTGCCCACACGGCGATCCCGCCGACGGCGGTGATCTTGGCCAGGGCCGTGAGCGCTCCCACGGTCTGGGTGGTGAACGGGTCGCTGGCGAGTGCGGCGCGAAGCAGCTTGGCCATGCGCCACGAGATAAGTGCGACCAACGCCAGGCCGGGCAGCACGATGACGAGGTAAAGCAACCGTTGCGCGGCGGACGGCTCGGCGATTTCGACGGCGATCGTGCCCGTGGGGTCGACGGTGACCCCGGCGGCCAAGCCGCTGACGTGGTCGAGCCCGGGCACGTCCTTGGCGGGCAATGCGGTGGGGACTGGTGAGTGGGGAATAAAGGCGATGACTAGCACCGCGACGGCGACGCAGAGGGCGACGATATAGACGATCGTCGCGGTCACGCGCAACCGCTGTAGCCACTTGTCGAAGCGACTATCTTCCATGAGAGACTCCAAACGTATCGATAAACAGTATGGATATTGATAATCGATATGCGCGATCTTGTCAAGCGTCGACCTCGCCCCATCCGTGCAGATTCCCAACACGAGTGTCCGGAGCTACCACGAGGTGCTCACGATCGGGCGCGAGAAAGGGATCAAGAAACTCGCTACGCGCGGCACCGATCGACGGTGATGGCGCGGCGTCACCGCAACGTCTTGCGTTCCATCCTCCATCAGGGCAATCTGCGCTGGTGCTGTTCCTTTCGAAAGATGATGCGTGATGGCAGATCGAAAGGTGTGGCTCATCACTGGGGCCAGCCGCGGTATGGGTGTTGCCTTCACGACGGCTGCACTGGCGGCCGGCCATGCGGTGGTCGCAACCGGTCGTCGTCCAGACGAGGTGCTCAAGGCAGTCGGCGAGTCTGACCACCTGCTGGTTGTCAGACTCGATGTCACGAGTGTCGAGGACGCCGATGGCGCTGCTGACGCGGCGGTTGAGCGGTTTGGCCGGATTGATGTTCTGGTCAACAGCGCGGGCGCGGTCGTTCAAGGGCTACTTCGAGGAGATGTCGCCCGAGCAAGTCGAGCAGCAGTTGGCTACCAATCTGATCGGGCCGATGAACGTCACTCGGGCCGTGCTGCCGGTGATGCGCAGGCAACGTTCGGGTCATCTGGTCGCGATCTCGTCGGGTGCCGGGCTGATCGCGTTCGAGTACTCCTCGGTGTATGCGGCGTCGAAGGCGGGCTTGGAAGGGTGGATGGGGGCACTCGAACAAGAGGTCGCCCCGTTTGGCATCCGGACCACGATCGTCAATCCGGGCTTCTTCCGAACCGGGCTAGCCAGTCCCGAGTCGCTCATCTGGCCTGCGTTGTCGGTGACCGACTACGCGGAGCGCAGTGCTGCTCAGCGCACGTGGTGGGAATCCCAAGACGGTCAGCAACCTGGTGATCCCGACAAGCTCGCTCGGGCATTGGTCACCATCGTCGGGGAAGACCCGCCACCGCGCCGCTTTCTCGCAGGGGCGGACACGATCGCGTTGGCGCGACGAAAGATCGACGAACTGCAAGAACAGATCGACTCGCACCACGACCTATCAACCTCGCTGACAATCGATCCCGAGAACAAGTAGTCGGACGCAATCACCCGAGCAGAACTGCCGTTACACGTGCATCGCTTTGCGCCGGCACTCGCGCTTGCGTCGCAGCGCCGGAGCGGGCACTCGGAGCGGGCCGCGGTCATATCTTGCGACCGTTGCGGTGGGTCTGCACGGCCAGCGGATCATTCCGATCTCGCCGATCAGCTCGGCGCGATGGTAGCGGTCATCACGCAGTTGCCCTTGCCCTTGGGCCGCTCATACGTGAAGCCGGCTTCCTCGTAGACGCTCCGAGTCAGGTTGTACAGGAACGAGGACGAGATCTTCTTCCCCTCCGGGAGGTCGTGCGGATACCCCTCGACGACACCACCTCCTGCCCTCGCGATCAGGTCGAGAGCGCCCCGCAGCGCGGCCGCGGCAACCCCCTTTTCCGGTAGGCCTTGTCCACGAAGATACAGGTCAGCCGATAGTCCGGGAGTTTGACCAAACTCGCCTCATAGTCCTTGCGGTGATGGATGCCCGGCAGTTCCTCCGGGCTGCCGTACTGGCACCACCCGACGGCGGCATCACCGTCGAAGACCAGTGCCGCGTGCGCTCGCCCCTGGTTGACAAGTCGCTCCTTGCGAGCGCGGCCGTTCTCGCCATCGGGCTCCCTGGCGGCGTCGCGTGGGTGGAACCAGAGGCACCAGCAGCCCGGCGGACCGAACGAGGCGCTGCCCTGTCGCTCGATGAGCCGAGCGAAGTCGTCCCACGTGTCGGGCCCGAGCGGTTTGATCGTGTAGTCGCCCACGTCGAAACGATAATCGTGGCGGACAGTCCAAGTCCGCAACGTCGTAACGCCATGTCTGCCGATCGGCGCGCTCAATCGGCAGCGCCGCAGGCGCGTTCGTACTCGGCAACCGACTCCGTGAGCTGATCGGCAAGCCACTCGATCGACACCGAATCGCCTGCGCGAGCTAACCGAAGCCACTCCCGAAGTCGGTCGCCCTGAACTAAAAGACCGGGGTGCTAGCGGCCTTCGGTCCGCACGATGACGTAGTTCGTGGCGTCTGACAGGAACTGGACCGTTCTCTCATCGCCGAAGCGGCTACGAGCCGCGCACATATCTGGCGCGGCGCGCGGATCGCTGAACCTCGGGGTCGCAACGGCCGGCCATCGGCCGCCACATCACCATCACACGTGTATTAGGCGTTCTGGGCTACCCGGTCACCGACTGGTCACAGATTGGTCACAGAAAATCTACGACAGGGCAGAACCGGGCAACACCCGTGGGAGTTGGCTCAGTCAAAATGTCGCCTCTGACCTGGATGTATCGGCGCGCGTCAAATACAGGGCAACACACGACAACACCGCCGGATTCGGGTTCGATTCCCGTCCACCTCCGCCAAGACATTCTCTGTTTGGCTCGCTGATGGGGCCTGGCGACGAGCGGCTACCTTCTTTGGCATGCCGAGACCAAGGAGAGGCGAACCCATGACTGTTGATCTGCTATCGAGTTGGACAGACGGGCCGGCCAAGCAGGCGATCGTCGACTTCGTCGAGCAGACCTGTGGCGACAACGGCGTGCCGATCGAGGAGCGCGTCGCGGTGTTCGACAACGACGGCACGCTGTGGTGCGAGCATCCGATGCCGATCCAGCTCGACTTCATTCTTCGTCGACTTGGCGAGATGGCGACGGCGCAGCCCGAGCTGCGTGACCGCCAGCCCTGGAAGGCAGTGGCCGAGCGCGACTTCGGCTGGTTTGGTGAGGTCCTCTACAAGCACTACGCGGGGGATGACACCGACGTGGGGACGTTGTTGGGGGGAATACTGGCCGCCTTCGCCGGGATCAGTGTGGAGGATTTCGAGGCGAAGTCCGATGCTTTCATCCGCAGTGCGCAGCATCCGACGCTCGGTCGCGGCTATGTGGACTGCGCCTACAAACCCATGGTCGAGCTGCTCGGGTACCTCGATGCCAACGGTTTCTCGAACTACATCGTCTCGGGTGGCGGTCGCGACTTCATGCGACCGATCAGTCAGGACATGTACGGCATTCCCCGCGAACGGGTCATCGGTAGCAGCAGCACCTTCGCCTACACCAGCAACGACCATGGCGGCACCATCACCCACAAGCCCGAGGCCGATTATCTCACCGATGGCCCCGAGAAGCCGGTGCGGATCTGGAGTCGCACCGGGCGGCGACCAATTCTCGCCGGCGGGAACTCGAACGGCGACCTGCCGATGCTCGAGTTCGCCCATCACGCGGACAAGCCCACACTTCGCCTCCTCGTCCTCCACGACGATGCCGAGCGTGAGTTCGACTATGTCACGGGCGCCGAGCAAGCACTCACGCGGGCCCGAGCCGGCGGCTGGACTGTCGTCAGCATCAAGAACGACTGGACCACCGTGTTCTGATCGGCCGCCGGCACCGAAACCCTTGGGCGTGCTCGGATTTTCCAAGACCGGTGAAGGCCTGGCCAGCATCCTCCACTGACGATGGGCGGAGCCGGCTCGTGAATGATGCTCAGGTGCCGTTGCTGACCACCGACCAGATGGCACAGTTCGTTGCCCGCGGGTACCTGCGGTTCGACGCGATCGTGCCGGCCGACGTCAACGCGCAGGCGATGGTCGAGTTGCCGGCGCTGTTCAGCAGCTGGGTGCAGCAGTACTCGGCAGTCGTCGTCGGTGGCGGGAAAGGCGAGCCCTCCACCGACCCCAGTCGGCGCTCGGGTACACCGTTGTCCGAGGCCTACGCGGCGGACTCCGCCTTCGGGCGGATGGTGCGGGTCCCTGAGATCGCCGGTGCCGTCGCATCGCTTGTCGGTGCCCAACCGGTGTTCGATCATCACTTCGCCCATCTGAAGATGGCCGGTGATCTGTCGGCACAACGATTGCACTGCGATGCGATCGTCGATCCGTTGACTGCATTCGACATCCAGCTCTTCTGGTTCCCGCACGACGTCGCCGTCGGTGCCGGTGGCACACGGTTCGTGCCCGGCAGCCACCTGCACCGCGCCGACAACGACGACATCGGCCGCTACCAACACATGGTCGGCGACGAGTACTTCGCCGGCCCGGCCGGCACTGTGCTGATCTTTCATCACGGCATGTGGCACGCCGGCGCGCCGAACCACAGCGAGACGTTGCGAGTGATGGGCAAAGTGCGTCTCAATCCGACCAAGCCGCAAGTGCGTCTGTGGGACACGGGCGATCTCGACGGGCGCAATCTCGCCGACGAGCACATCTTCGCGGTCACCGAACCCGGTTCGATCGCATCGATCCTGCGTCAACGCCAGCCGTGGTACACAGAGTCGACATACCGCCACGAGCTCCTGCAGCGGGCCAAGCTGTGGCGCTACCTGACCGGCGACGACCACTTCGACATCGACTGGTACCTCACTCGCCAGCAGGCTCGGCAACGGTTGGAACCGATGTCGTGAAGGCCGGGCAGCGTCAGCAGGTGCTCTTCTTGTGGCTGGCCGAACCGACGCTCAGCAGCGGCGTCGTCGGTTGGGCCTTCCACGACGGTTCCGATGGTCGCGGCCCGCAGCCTGTCGGCGCCCTGCCGTACGCGGTCGGTCTCGATGCGTTGCGCGACGGTTGGCGAGTCATCCAGGTGTCGCCGCCGGTTGCGCTGCAACGAGGTGATGTTCATGTCAACTCTGTGCTGCACAACGAGTACGTGCTCGAACGAATCGTCGACGCGCCGTGACCGCAAGCCCCGAAACCGTGCGCGCCGCGGCGGCAAGCCTGGCCGGAGCATTGCCGCCGACATCGGCCGGAGAGCCGGTGTTCGCCGCGCCGTGGGAGGGTCGGGCGTTCGGCCTGGCGCTCGACCTCGTCGAACAGCGCGGTTGGTCGTGGGACGCGTTCCGCATGCTGCTGATCGCGGCGATCGCCGAGAATCCGCGACGGGCATACTACGAGTCGTGGGTCGTGGCGCTCGAGCGACTCGTCGCCGAGCACGAACTGGTGAGCGTTGCCGATCTCACGAGCGAGCGGGCTCACGTCGCCGCATACCGGTACGACGAGGGTGGCATCGACATCGAGGTCGTGCCGCTGGCGAACGATCGGGCGGTGCTGGCCCATCTGGTCGACATCGAGCCCGCCGCCCACGTCGAGCTGTACCGGGTGTGGTCGGGAACCGTTCCGGTCGCGTGGGGCGTCCGCTCCTTCGATGCCGGAGGAGCACAGGTTGCTGCCCACGAGATGCCGGCCGACCAGTGGTCAGACCTCCGCGACCGTTTGCTCAGCTTCGAGTCGCCGGCGACGTAGCGCGGGCGACGCCGATCATCGAATCGTGGGTGACCAGCATGGCCAGCTCGGATTCGCTCATGGCCTCGGTACCGCTGGGGCGTTCGGGCAGCACGAGGTACCTCACCTCGGCCGACGAATCCCACACCCGAACCTCGACCGCCGGGTCGAGCTCGGTGTGCCACTCGCGGAGAACGGCACGCGGCTCGGCGACTGCCCGAGCCCGGTAGGCGAAGCTCTTGTACCAGATCGGCGGCGCACCGAGTAGTGGCCACGGGTAGCACGAACACAGCGTGCACACGACCAGGTTGTGCACCTCGAAGGTGTTCTCGACTACTCGCACGTTGTCGCCTTCGGCACCGGCGATGCCGAGCTCGGCCATCGCCGAGTTGGCGTCGGCAAGCAGCCGGGCCTTGTAGGCCGGGTCGACCCACGACCGGGCGACAACCTGGGCGCCGAGGTGTGGCCCCATCCGCTGCTCGATGATCTCAACGAACGCGTCGATCGAATCGGTGCTGACGACGCCCTTCTCGGTCAGCGCCGCCTCGAGGGCCATCGTGCGCAACTCGAACTCGGAGCGTGGGCGACGTGACTTCGGTGTGTCGTAGTGCGAATGCCCATGATCCCGGTCATGGTCGTGGTCACCCAGGTCGTGATCGGTCATGTCGACGAGGCTCCTTCGAGGTAGCTCTGCCACAGGTCGACGTGGATCACGAAAGGTGGCTCGTCGTGGCGTTCGCCCCACACGTCGACCGACGCGAATCGCACCGTGTATTGCGGCTCGACCTCGTTGCTGCGATGCCCGGCAATGTGCTCGTCTCCGCAGATCGCCTCGATCGTGCCGGCGACCCCGCGGACGTAGCGCGGGATGCGGTGATGTCGGTCGGGATCGTAGATGCGTTTGACCCGAACGGCGTCACCCAGCGCGAAGCGAGGATCGTGTGCGGCAGCCATTGGCGATGGCGTCGACATGGCCTCGTCTGTTCCGGCGCGCAGTGCGTCGTCGCGGGTGACAGGTATCGGTTCCCCGTTGCGCACACGTCGTTGCCAGTCGGCCAACGTGTCGCTCGAGACGATCTCTTTGTCGACGGCGGCACTCTCGGCCGCCAGCAGCCAGCGGCCGTAGTAGGAAGTCGTGAGATAGGTTGCCGGATCGATGCGCTCGATCCACGGGCGTGCCCCCCGGCAGGTGGCGATTGCCAGCATCTGGGCGCGGAGCTCCCACGGTTCGTGGTGGGTCAACTCACCGTCGTCGGTACGCACGGCTCCGAAACCGCCGATGCCGCCAAGATCATGGGCCCCTTCCACGGCCTCCGACCCTACTCCGGCCCCACGGCATCGCTTTGCTGCTGCCGCGCCGTGTCCCGAGGCAGATGCGCTGACGAATCGTCAGTGACGATTCAGCCTGCCCTTCCGCATCGTCCTGGATGCCGTGTCAGCGATGGTTCAGAGTGTCGCCCCACCCGGGGTGTCCGGCAACACTCGATAGATGAGAGACCTCACCGACCTGCCTCGTTCACCGACCAGGGGGCTGACTGGTGATGCGTGGCACCCAGATCGTGTGGGCCGACTGGGGTCGTATCGTCACTGACGATTGGCGAGGGCTAGGTGAAGGGCGAGGTGGCAATGATGTCGCCGAGCGTGACCTGCTCGACAATGCGGTCCGTGCACAAGGGCCAGACCATGGGTGGGAGTGAGATCGCCTCGGTCTGGTTGAAGATCAGCTGCGCCGACGTCGGCGTATCGAGCGGCTGACAGTTCATCGCGCCGGGCTGGCTGTACCGCACGAAGGCCTTCGCCGAGCCCGTCGGGGCAAGAGTGACGACACCGGGTCCGGCGGATTCGGGCGAGGTGATCGATGGACCGACTGGCTGGCCGTTGATGTCGAGGAACGACAACACGAGATGGGTGCTCACCGTGCACGCCGCGGCGCTGGTGTTGACCAAGTCAACAGGTGTGTAGATGCTGCCGGCGGCGCCCTCGGTCGGCTCGGTCGACAGACCCAGCGCCGATGCGGTGCATGGCACAGGTTGTGTCGGCGCCGGAGCAGCGCTCGGGGTTGTGGCAGGCAACGTGCCAACGGCCGGCGCCGTGGCGTCGGGCAATGTGGCGGCCGGCGAAGCGCTGGAGTCACCGCACGCAGCCGCGGCCAGCGCGAAGCAGGCAGCAATAGGCAGTCGTGAATGGCGCATTGACTCGTTCTAGCGCGATTTTCACGCCGCCGTCGCTGACACCTCCGACGCGAAGATCAGGATTCGCCACCCGCGAACTAGTGCCGTGACAACGTTTGCCGCGCTCAGGACGCGAGCCGATCGGCGGATCTGGCGTCAACGAGCATCAGCGTCAGCTCATTGAACGACAATCGTTGGCTATGAGCTGACACTAAAGTGTCAGCGTCCCCAGTTCGTCGCCGAGCCCTCGCCCGGGTGCGCCACCAGCGCCGAGTGCGTCGATCTGGGCGTCGCCGCAGCACTCTGAACCATCGCGGACAGAGCGCTAGGCGTGGCGACCGGTGATCCGCTTGCCGTTGCGGTACCGGAGCTGGTGGCGCAGCGTGCCGTCGGAGCGCCACTTCGACACGGCCGGGTTGCCGTTGGCGGCGTCGCTGCGCTTGCCGTCGCGGTAGTGCTCCTCGTAGTGCAGGTGCCCGTTGGCGAAGTAGCCGCGCACGGCAGCGTCACGATCGGTCGGATCCTGCAGCTGGCCCTTCTCGTAGAACATCTCGTACTTGACCTGTCCGTCGGCGCGGATAGCGGCGGTAGGCGGGGTGGTTGTGACCTGGATTGTCGAGGCGCCCGGCAGTGAACCAGGCAACGTACGACTCGGCCCCGTTGAACGATCGGCGCACGCGTCCGGTGAAGTCGGCCGGTATCTGAGTCTCGTCGGTGACATCGAGGGTCGAGATCACGCGAAACGTCATCGAATTGGGCAACAACTCCACGAGAGAGTATCGAACCAAACGTTCGCGAACTTGAGTTACAGCCTGACCTCGTACTGCACTTCGGGAAGCGCCGGGTCGGGAGAGTCCGACGGCGAGAAGTTCGACTCCTGCCCGGTGAAGTGCCAACCGGCCTTCTCGTAGAAGGCCCGCGCCCGCGGGTTGTCGCGAAGTACCCACAACACCGCCGAGGTGAACCCCTCGTCTCGGAGGTACTCCTCGCAACGGCTCATCAATGCACCGGCGCCACCGCTTCCCCATGCAGTGGGGTGCAAGTAGAAGCCGTACACCTCACCGCGGCCGGCATCGCTGGTCTCGGCAGCCGTATCGGTACCGCTCTGATCGCACACAGGATCGATCCGTTCGGGCCCGGCGTGCCCGAACCCGACGACCCGGCCCTGGAGCGTGACGACGAAGAGACGGGATTCGGCCATCGACAGCCACGTCCATGCTCGCCAACGCTCGCGACGGCCGGTGGCGAACTCTTCGGAGTCGAGGTATTCGTCGGGGACAACGCCGCGGTAGCCCGACTCGCCACCCGTCGATGTGCGCGGTGGCGATCGCGTCGGCATCGTCGATGGTTGCGTCGCGAATCTCGATCACGTCTCAGCCACGACGCAACTCGGGCCGCTCAGACGGCGAGGAGGTCGCGTGCGCCCGTGTCGCTGGACGGGTGTCGCAGCTTGCTCATCGCCCTGGCCTCGATCTGGCGGATGCGTTCGCGGGTGAGGTTGAAGTGCTCGCCGACCTCTTCCAACGTGCGCGGCTCGCCGCGGTCGAGACCGAAGCGCAGCTTGAGGATCTCGCGCTCGCGCTCGTCGAGCGGTGCCAGCAGACGGGCGATCTCTTCGGGCAGCAGAGCAGTGGCAGCCACCTCGAACGGTGATTCGGCCGAACGGTCTTCGACGACGTCGCCCAGTTCGGCATCGCCGTCTTCGCGCAGCGGCTCGCTGAGCGACAGCGGCTCGGCAGCGAAACGCAACGCCTCGGTGACCTTGTCTTCGGGCATCTCGACTTCTCTGGCCAGCTCCGACAACGTCGCTGGACGACCGAGCTTGAGCTCCAGCCGGCTGCGGGCCTTCTGCAGGCGGGCCAGCGTGTCGCCGGCGTGAACAGGCAGACGGATCGTGCGTCCGGTGTTGGCAATGCCGCGGGTGATCGCCTGACGGATCCACCACGTCGCGTAGGTGGAGAACTTGAAGCCCTTACGCCAGTCGAACTTCTCGACGGCGTGCATCAGTCCGAGGTTGCCCTCTTGGATCAGATCGAGCAACGGCAGCCCTGACGCCTGGTACTTCTTGGCAATCGACACCACGAGGCGCAGGTTGGACTGCACGAACGCCCGTTCGGCATCCTCGCCCTCGCGTGCAGCGCGACGAAGTTCGCGCTTCTTTGCCGCTGTCAGTTCCTTGCCGATCTGGTCGAGCTCGTCGATCGCGGCCTTACCGGCCTCGATCTGCTTGGCAAGCCGAACCTCATCGTCTTTGGTGAGCAACATGTATTGACCGATATCGGTCAAGTACAGGCGAACCAGGTCTTCTTCGTCGCGCTCTACGCGATCTTTCGCCACGAATTGCTCCTCGAACGGTGAGTTTGTTCACCTCCCGGTAACCCGAGCGGCAGTTGACTCACGATACCCACGAGGTCAAGCACCTCACACCCGGTCTTGTCAAATCGTCGGTCATCAAGGATTGTGATACGTGCGTACCGTGTATCGTTCCGGGGCATGGACGGTGCGTCGGCTCCCGGCGACATCGATCTGGTGATCGTGACCATGCGCTTCGACGCCGCCGACGCCGGCACCTTGATGGGCGTGCTGTCGAAGTACGTCGTGCTCACTCGCATGCAACCAGGTTGCCGCAACGTCGATCTGTGTGCCTCGGTGACGCAGCCGGGTCGCTACCTGGTCATTCACAAATGGGATTCGGCCGCAGCCCAGCGGGCACATTTCGACAGTGACGTGATGATAGAGATGGCCAGGTCGTGCAACGGATTGCTGACCGCCGCACCCGACGTAGACCTGTGGGATGGGCCCAGCGCGCATGATCTGATCTAACCAAGATCACACGCACAAGACGCCGTTGCGGCTGTAACGTTCGCCTCTGTAACTCGTTCGCCCAAGGAGGCGTACATGGCAAGTCCAATGCTCAACGACCGCAGCTGGAACAAGGCAGCAAAAGATCCGGGCTGGGCGGCACCCGACGCGTCGACCCGCGCCACGCCGATCACCGATGGCCCGATCAGCCCATGGCACGGCGGGGTCATGACAGTCAGTGGCACCCTCACCGCCAGCGGCGTGTTGATGGTGCTGCTCCTGGCCGCCGCAACTGTCGGCTGGCAGATGGGGCCTGACAACAGCGGCGACAGCGTCGGCGGCTTCCCCGCCTTGGCGCTGGTCGGAATGCTCGTCGGCTTCGCCTGTGTCATCGCCATGTACTTCAAGCCGACGATGGCCAAGGTGCTCGCACCGATCTACGCCCTCGGCGAGGGTTTCTTCCTTGGTGTCATCTCCAAGGCGTACGAGAACTACCGCGACGGCATCGTGGTGCAGGCCATCGGCGCCACGCTGGGCGTGTTCGTGGTGATGCTGGTGTTGTATCGCACCCAGATCATCAAGGTCACCGACCGCTTCCGCAGGATCATCATCTCGGCGACATTGGGTCTCATGGCCTTTTATCTCGTCGTCGTTCGTGATCAACCTGTTCGGTGGCGACGTCCCGTTCCTGCATTCGGGCAGCATGTTCGGCATCGCATTCAGCCTGTTCGCCGCCGGCCTGGCGGCCATGAACCTGGCCCTCGACTTCGACTTCATCGAGCGCGGGTCCAAGCAGGGCCTGCCGAAGGGCATGGAGTGGTTTGCGGCGACGGCCTTGATCGTCACCCTGGTGTGGTTGTACCTCGAGATGTTGCGGCTGCTCGCCAATCTGACTCGACGCTGACGCCCAACCTGGTCACGAGCCGACGAGGAACCCCAGCAGCGCGTCGTTGAACGCCGCTGGGGCTTCCTGCTGCGTCCAGTGACCGACACCGTCGAGCACCGTGGCATCCGCGGAAGTCGGGCAGGAGGTTCTGCATCCGCTCGATGCCCGACGGGTCCATCACGTTGACGACGTCGTGCGTGCCGCCGATGAAGTACACGGGCATGGTCACACGCTCGGGTCCGAATTCCTTGATGATGTCGAAGTTGGCGTCGAGGTTGCGGTAGTAGCTGACCGGCCCGAAGAACCCGCTGTGGGCGAACTCGGCGACATACGTCTGCAGGTCGGCCTCGGTCAGCCACGGGCCCTCTGGGCCGACGAACGGCCGCGCCGGGGGCTCGGGCAGCATCGTCAGGAAGCCGGTGCCCTCCATTGGCGGGAGTTCAGCCATCGATGGGCGTTCGGCTGACCGGTTGCGCCCACCGAAGCCCACGGCGCTGGCGCCGAACATCACCTTGGCCATCGAGTCGTATGTGTCGGCGTCGAGCTCGACCTCGGCTACGCCCGGCTCCTGGAAGTACAGGATGTAGAAGAAGCGGTCTCCGTAGAGCATCTTCATCAACTGCGTCGGCGGAGCCGGCCATTGCACGAACGGCACACTGACACCGACGACCGAGCGCACCCGTTGCGGGTGCAGGCGGGCCAGATCCCACACGATCAACGCACCCCAGTCGTGACCGACGAAGGTGGCGTCGTGCTTGCCGAAATGGTCGAGCAGGGCCAGCAGGTCGTCGGTGAGATCTCGGATTCCGTAGGCAGCCACCTCTGGTGGTCTCGACGAATGGCCGTAGCCGCGCTGGTCGGGCGCGATGCACGTGGAAGCCTGCAGCGGCCAGTGGCGCCATCTGATGGCGCCATGAATATCCCAGCTCGGGGAACCCGTGGCAGAGCACCACCGTCGGATTTGCCGGGTCGCCTGCTTGATGCACCCGGAGGGTGACCGCGTTGACGTCGATGTCGCTGACCGAGGTCTGGGTCATGTCTCGGACGGTCCTGCGCTGATGGCCTGCAGCTCGCCCCACGTCAGGCCATCGCCGGCCCACAGGCGATCGAAGGCGGCGTCGACCTGGTCGGTGAACCCGTGCCGGTTGCGGAAGTTGTACCGCCAGCGCTGCTGGTTGACGGGCACCCCGAGACGCTCCAACCGGCCCACGCAATAGGTCTCCCATGCGGCCATCTCGGCCAATGTGAGCTCCTCATCAGGCGGAGCCTTGCCGAAGCCGCCCGTGAGGCGGTCACGCACCCGCAGCAGCACCCGGCCGAGCGATGTGGCCGTCGTGGTCTCGCTCTGCTGGCGCGGGCGTTTGGTGTCTTCGAACGCGCCGCTCTCGGCGCGGATCGAGATCGTGTCGCCGATCTCGACGCGCAGGCGCGACAACGGCGTGGTCTCGTCGACCTCGATGTGCAGGTCGCGATCGGCGAGACCGATCGACGACTGCAACCCCTCGGCCACCCGTTGGATCAAGGTGGCATCGAACGCGACATAGATGAACTCCTGCGGCGTGACCGACACGCTCATGCCGTCATTCCTGCGCTCCGATCGACCCGGGTCCGGCGATGCCGCCGGCCGCGACCATCAACTTTTCCAGCCGTGCCTGGTGCGCGGCGGCGCGATCCACTTCCTCGGGCGTCTCGATCAGGGACTGCAGCAGCATCTCGCCGTCGCGCCAATCGTCGAACTCGTCCTGGAGGATGAAGGTGATCGAGCGGATCGTCGGCGCGTCAGTGATCTGGCTGGTGTTGTTGCGGTGGTACGTGTAGACGGAGATGAAGTGGGGGATGAACACTCGATAGACACCGACCAGCTTCTCGATGGTCATGTCGGGTGCCTCGGGCTCGGTCATCGCTTCGACGAACCGGACCATCGCCTCGTTGGCCGGTTGGGTGAGCCGATCGGGGTTCATCTCGCGAAGCTCGGGCAGCCGCTTGTGCCACAACTCGGCGTGCCAGGCGTGCTTGTAGCAGTGCGTGCCGAGTCGCATCTTGACGTCGAGCTCTGGCACGGTGGCCACCCAGCCGCCGAGAGCCTCGAACAGCTTCATCTCGGCCCACTTGTAGTTGCCGACACGCCGCGCCGACTCCTCGACGTCGAATGCTCCGGGTAGCTCGCGTCGATCCCACGGCGCGAACGGTGCCCTCGGCTTGTGCGGATCGGCCACGTTGCCCCCTCTGGCGTTCGGCGAACGGACAGTAGCGGTGGGATCCGCCCTGGGCGAACATGGAGCCATTGCTCGTCTTTGGCACTCAGCTGTGGCGGGCGGCAACCATCCACGCCTGTTCTGCTTCGCCGAGTGGCGTGGCCGGTGGACCGCCGTCGCGGTACTCCAGCAGCATCGCCCGCCACGGGGCCGTGACCTCGAGCTTGCCGAGGATCGCGCTGACACCCCACACGACGCGGTCGAGGATCACGAAGCTCGGTGGCATGTTGAGCTGTTCGATCACCTCGGCATGCGGTCCGTTGACGTCGATGATCGTCGTCATCGCGTCGTGCACGAAGTGGCGGGTGAACGTGAACGTGTCGGTGAGGTACGGCGTGTACGGCGTGCTGACGTAGTCGTACACCTGCTGGGCGTCGAGACCGTGGCCGGCGCGAAGGAAGCCGATCTCCTCCATCACGTCGACGAGCCGCTCGGGGTCGCGATGCACGACGATGGCGTCGAGGCTCGGCGCCAGCTGCTCCCACTCTCCGGGGGTCCACCGCTTCACCAGACCGAAGTCCAAGAACGTGACGTCGCCATCGATGCTGAACCGGTAGTTGCCCGGGTGCGGGTCGCCGTTGAACGCACCGAGGCGGTGAACCGCGTGCTGGGCAAATCGCCAGATCGACTCCCCAGCGCGATGGCGCGCCGCGGCGTTGGCGGTCGATTCGAACTCTGCCCACGACATCGCCTCGACCCACTCGGTGGTCAGGACCCGCTTCGTGCTGGTGGCTCGATCGACGGCGGGAATGGAGACGAACGGATGGCCGGCGAAGTAGTTGCCGAACTCGGTCTGATTCTGCGCTTCCAGCTCGTAGTCGAGCTCGTCGCGCATGCGGTCGCGCAGCTCGTCGACCAGCCCCTTGGCGTCGAGACCCTTGAAGACGAACGCGGTGCCGAGGCGGTAGAACGCTTCGGCGTTGTCGAGATCGGAGTCGATCGACTCGGCGACGCCCGGGTACTGCACCTTGACCGCGACCTCGCGACCGTCGTGGGTGACGGCGCGATGCACCTGGCCGACGCTGGCGGCGGCGACGGGCACGCTCTGCCAGTCGAGGAAGATGCGATCAGGTGGCTGGCCGAGCTCGTCGGTCACCATCTTGGCGGCCAGTGCGGGTGCCATCGGCTTGGCGTCGGACTGCAGCGTCGACAGCGCCTGCTGCGCCTCGTCGGGCAGAGCCTCCATGATGAAGCTGAGCAGCTGCCCGAACTTCATCAGCGCCCCCTTCATGTGGCCCAGCTCGCGGGCGACATCTTCCGAGGTGCGAATGGCGAACTGCTGGTCGAGCTCGTCGCGCCGGTCGCCGCGGTTGACCAGTCGACGCACCCGGTGGACGATGAAGCGGACGCCGTTGCGTGCGGTGAGCCGCCACACGCGTAACGTGCGACGCCAGTGAACCAGCCGGCTCACGCCAGTCGGCGCGCCGTCGGGTTGGCTGCGAGCAGGTCGTGCGGCAACTCGGCGCCGGTGACCTCGTCGGTCCAGTACGTGCCGGCGTCGAGTCGGGCCAGGGCCACCTCGACATCGGCGAGGTCTCGCTCGATCGCGTCGAGATCCAGCGGGGGTTCGGCGGCATCGCTCATCGTCGGGAATCGTACCGCTGCGGCGTGATACCGTGCCCGACGGGGTTGACCTACTGTTCGGGTGTGGCCCAGGTACGACTTGAGCACATCACCAAATCGTTCGGGGAGGGCTCGCAGGCGGTGAAGGCGGTCGACGACGTGTCGATCGACATCGAGGATCACGACTTCATGATCCTGCTCGGCCCGTCGGGTTGCGGCAAGAGCACCCTGCTGCGGATGGTCGCCGGGCTGGAGACGCCGACCAGCGGCGACATCTTCATCGGCAACGTCAAGGTCAACGACGTCGAGCCCAAGCTGCGCGACGTGGCGATGGTCTTCCAGAGCTATGCGCTGTACCCGCACAAGACCGTGCAGGCCAACATCGAGTTCCCGCTTGAAGGTGCGCGGCGAGTCGAAAGCCGATCGTGCCGTCAAGGCCAAGTCGGCGGCCGAGGCGTTGGGGCTCAGCGAGTACCTCGATCGCAAGCCCGGCCAGCTCAGCGGCGGCCAGCGTCAACGTGTCGCCCTGGCCCGGGCCATCGTTCGCCAGCCAGCGGTGTTCTGCATGGACGAGCCGCTGTCGAACCTCGATGCCAAGCTGCGCGGCGAGACCCGCGCCGAGCTCGTCGACCTGCACCAGCGCCTCGAGGCAACGATCATCTACGTCACCCACGACCAGGTCGAGGCGATGACCATGGGCACTCGCGTGGCAGTGATGAACCGCGGTCAACTGCAGCAGATCGGCACACCGCAAGAGGTCTACGCCAACCCCGAGACGGTGTTCGTCGCCACGGTTCATCGGTACGCCGCCGATGAACGTGATGCCTGCCGGATTGTTCGAGCGCAGCGACGATCTGGTCGGCGTCCGCCCTGAGCACCTTCGAATCACGACCAATGGCGGCCTGCCGGCCACGGTGCGGATGGTCGAGCAGCTCGGCCACGAGACGCTGTTGATCTGCGACGCCGGCGGCACCCGTGTCGTCGTTCGTCAGGATGCCGAAGCACCGGTGCCGGCGATGGCGAAGAGGTTCACCTCGACGCGACCGAGGCTCACCGGCATCGCTTCGACCCGGTCACCGAGCGCAGGATCGATCGATGAAGAAGAAGTGGCGCGACGTTCCGGTCGCGGTCGCGCATGCTCGCCCCGTCGGCGATCATCCTGGGGGTGTTCGTCGTCTACCCGCTGGTGCGGGCGATCCAGCTCGGCCATCTGCGATGCGACGCAACCGGCAAGCGTTGCCGCGAAGGTGGGTGGGGCCAGTACGTCGACGTCTTTCGCAGCAACGAGTTCCAGCACGCGCTGGCCAACACGACGCGGCTGGCGCTGATGACCGTGCCGATCGGGCTGGCGCTGGGCATCGGCCTCGCCGTGCTCGCCGACAAACAGATCCGTGGCATCGGCGTTCTTCCGCACGGTGTTCTGTTCGACCGTGGCCACCAGCGTCGCCGTCGCCAGCCTGGTGTGGTTCGTGCTGCTGCAGCCCGAGGTCGGTGTGCTACCCGATCTCTTCCACGGCATCATCCCGTCGCTGAAGCAACCGGGGTTGCTGCAGCGACCCCGGCACGGCGCTGCCGGCCGTCGCCCTCAGCAGCATCTGGGCCAGTCTCGGATTCACCTTCATCGTGATGACGGCGGCGCTGCAGGGCATTCCCCGAGAGCTGTACGAGAGCGCGTTCGTCGACGGCGCCGGCGGATGGATGCGGTTCACCAACGTCACGCTGCCGATGCTCGGCCCGACGATCCTGTTCACGACGGTCGTGCTCACCACTCGCGCCTATCAGGCCTACGCCGAGCTCGCCCTGCTGACGCAGGGCGGGCCTGATCCGCAGCGCCCGACAGAGACCATGGCGTACCTGATCTACGGACAGACGTCGTTGGTCAAGAACGACATCGGGCTCAAATCGACCGCAGCCGTGCTGCTGTTCTTCGTGCTGCTGGTTCTGGCCTTCGTGCAGTTCCGCGGCCTCGACAAGCGGGTGCACTATGGCACGCTAGGACACCGTCTGGAACCGGTGCCACCGAGATCATGCACGGCACCCGCAAGGTCGGGCGCTACGCGCTGCTGATCATCGTCGCCTTCCTGGTGCTGTTCCCGATCTACGCAGCGTTGATGCAGGCGTTGAAGAGCGGCCCCGATGCGATCGACCATCCGAGGTCGCTGCTGCCCATCGACCTGACACTCGACACGTTGCGAGCAGCTTGGCGCATCGGCGACCTCGGGCGGCTGTTGCTGAACAGCGTGGTCGTCTCGGTGGTCGTGACGATCGGTGTGATCATCACCAGCGTGCTGGCCGCCTACGCGTTTGCCTTCCTCGACCTTCCCCGGCAAGGGCGTGGTGTTCGGCTTCTTCCTGGCGACGTTGCTGGTGCCGGCCGAACTGACCGTGGTCGTCAATCAGCGCACCATCGATTCGCTCGGCTGGATCAACAGCTATCAGGGTCTGATCGTGCCGTTGCTGGCCACGACGTTCGGCACGTTCCTGGTGCGCCAGGTGTTCCTCACCGTGCCGAAGGACCTGCGCGAGGCAGCGGCGCTCGACGGCGTCGGCCATTTCCGGTTCCTGTGGGAGGTGGCCGTGCCACTGTGCCGACCGACCCTCGGCGCCCTGGCGCTGTTCACGTTCCTCGGCACGTGGAACCAGTACCTGTGGCCGCAGGCGATCATCACCGACGATGCCCATCGCACCATCCAGATCGGGCTGGAACGGTTGAAGACCGGTGACCTCGACACGCTCAACCTGGTCACCGCCGGCACTCGTGATCGCCACCTTGCCGATCTTCATCGTCCTGATCGCCTTCCAGCGGCAGTTGGTTCGCGGGCTCACGGCAGGAGCGGTCAAGGGATGAAGCGGCTCGGCCTGTTGACGTCGGCGGCGCTCGTGGCAGCGTCGTGCGGTTCGGGCCAGTCGATCATCACAGCCGGTCGTCAACCACCGACGGCGGCAACGCAGCCGCCACAGATCACGCTTGCGCCGGACGAAACCCTGCCGGTCGGCGAGACGCGGCCGGAGGTCCAGACAACGATTGCGCCGACCACGACCGCGGCCGTGCTCGACACCTTGCCGAACTGCCCGACCGATGCGTTGGATTCCGCACCCGGTCCGGTCGACATCACGTTCTGGCATCGGTCTGAACGGCCCGCCTCGTGACGAGTTGCAGAAGCTCGCCGATGCGTACAACGCCTCGCAATCGAAGGTCAAGGTCACGCTGATCGAGGCGAGCTACGAGCAGACCATCGACAAGTACCTGCAGGCCGGGCAAGGAAGCCGCCCTGATCTGGTGCAGATGCCCGAGTACATGGTGCAGACCATCGTCGACACGCAGTCGGTCGTGCCGGTCGAGGCGTGCATCAAGTCGAGTGGCTACGACACCAGCGCGTTCTTGCCGACGGTCCTCGATGCCTGGGCGACGCAGGGCGTGCAGTGGTCGATGCCGTTCAACATCTCCAATCCGGTGCTGTTCTACAACAAGAAGATGTTCGCTGCAGCCGGGCTCGACCCCGAGAAGCCACCGGTGTCGCTCGATGAGATGCGCGCCGACAGCGAGGCGATCGTCAACTCGGGTGCAGCGAAGTACGGGCTGGCGCTGGACTCGAACTTCGACTCCGGAGGTGGCTGGTACCTCGAGCAGTGGTTTGCCAAGGCCGGCGAGTTCTACGCCGACAACCAGAACGGCCGAACGGCGCGGGCCACGAAGGTGCTGTACGACAGCCCCACCGGGCGATCACTGCTGACCTTCCTGCAGTCGATGATCCAGGATGGATTGGCATACAACGTCGGAGACAACACGGGCGGGTTCGACAACTTGCTGAAGCTCGCCGACTCGGCAGAACCGGCGGCGATGACGATCGCCACCTCGGCAGCGATCGGCCCGGTGATCAACATCCTGGGTGGTGGCCAGTTCCCGCAGATCGCCGCCGACGATGTCGGTGTCGCGGCCATGCCCGGGCCCGACGGCAAGCCCGGGGCGCTGGTCGGTGGCGCGTCGTTGTATGTCGTCGACTCCGGCGACGACGTGCGAACAGCGGCGGCGTGGGACTTCATCACCTATCTCACCGCCGCGCAACAACAGAGCCAGTGGTCGTCGGCGACCGGTTACGTGCCCGTGCGCACCGATGCCTTGACGCTTGACCCGTTGAAGACCACGCTGGCGACCGATCCGCGGTTCTCGGTCGCCTACGACCAGTTGTTGTCGTCACCCGACCTACCCACATCGGTTGGCCCCGTCGTCGGTCCGCTCCGCGAAGTACGCACCGTGACGGCCCAGGCCGTCGCGGCGATCTTCGGTGGGGCCGATGTCGCCTCCAGCCTGACCGCGGCTGCGCAACAGGCCGACGCCCTGATCGCCGACTACAACTCGCGCAACGGCTGATCTCGTGCCTCCGTACGCGCCGCGTTTCGCCGTCCGCACGATCGACGTGGCCGGATAGCGTGTCGACCCATGGCTACCCCCTTTCCCGCCCTTGATGGTTCCGCGCCGCGCAAGCAGCAGTTCGACTCAGCACCCGAGATGGGCATCGACACCAGCAAGCGGTACACGGCGACGATGGACACCAGCATGGGAACGCTGGTCATCGCCCTCGACGCGATCAACGCCCCGCTGACGGTCAACAACTTCGTCTTCCTCGCCGCCCATCACTACTACGACGGCGTCGTCTTCCACCGCATCATCAACGGCTTCATGTGCCAGGGCGGCGACCCCACCGGCACCGGCCGTGGTGGTCCCGGCTATCGCTTCGCCGACGAACCGGTCAAGCAGCGCTACCAGATCGGCTCGCTGGCCATGGCCAATGCCGGGCCCAACACCAACGGCAGCCAGTTCTTCCTGATCAGTGGCCCCAGCGGAGTCAACCTGCCACCGCAGTACAACCACTTCGGTCAGGTCGTGAAGGGCCTGGACATCGTCGAGGCCATGCACAAGGTCGACACCGATCGCAGCGACAGACCGCACGCCGACGTGGTGATCAATTCGGTCACCATCACCGTCGCCGACTGAGCGGACGTGGCCGCCGAGAAGATCTCTCTGGCGACCGCGCGTCGTATCGCACTCGCTGCGCAGGGGTTCGCCGACCCTCGACCGAACGGGCGTGTCGATCGACGGCACTTCCGCCGCGTGCTCGATCGGATGGGGCTGATCCAGATCGACTCGGTCAACGTCTTGGTGCGCAGCCAGGAGTTGCCGCTGTTCGCCCGCCTCGGCCCGCACCCGCGCAGCATGATCGGCGACGCCACCAAGGCCGGCGAGGTGTTCGAGTACTGGGTGCACGAGGCATCGCACGTCGACATGGCCCAGTACCACCTCCATCGCTGGCAGATGGCCGGCGATCACAAGTGGCAGCGCTACTGGACGCTCACCGAGCGGCGTCCTGGCTTCATCGACGAGGTGTACCGGCGCATCGTCACCGACGGTCCGGTCGCCTCTGGAGACCTCGCCGAACGGGTCGGCAAGAAGGGCACCTGGTGGGACTGGGACGACGGCAAGATCGCTCTGGAACATCTCTTCTGGGATGGCCGGATCGCGGCGACACGCCGGCCCAGCGACTTCGCCCGTCTCTACGACCTCACCGAGCGGGTCATCCCCGCCGAGGTGCTGGCCCGTCCGGCAGCTCCCGAGCGTGATGCCCGCAAGCAACTACTGGCACTGGCGGCGCGGCACCACGGAATCGGCACGTTCACGGATCTCACCGACTACCACCGGCAGAAGAACGCGCCGTGCAAGCCGTTGATCGGCGAACTGGTCGAGGAAGGCACCTTGTCGGAGGTTCACGTCGAGGGCTGGACGCAACCCGCCTATCTGCACCGTGACGCCCGCGTGCCCAGGCGTATCAACGCATGCGCGCTGTCTGAGCCCGTTCGACCCGGTCGTATGGAATCGCGACAGGACACACCGCCTGTTCGGGTTCCACTACCGCATCGAGATCTACACACCGCAGCCCAAGCGCATCTACGGCTACTACGTGCTGCCGATCCTGTGGGGCGACAGCGTCGTCGGTCGGCTCGACATGAAGGCCGACCGGCAAGGTGGGGCGCTTCTCGTGCAGGGTTCGTTCGCCGAACCCGGCGTCCCGTTGGGCCCGCTGGCCGATGACTTGGCACCCGAGTTGCACGCCATGGCCGGCTGGTTGGGGCTCGAGAGGGTCGACGTGCTGTCGCGTGGAGATCTGGCCTCCACCCTTCGCGAGGCGGTCGGTCACTACGCTCGGCATTGATGTCAGAACCCGAGCCGTGGTCGCCACCCGAGCAGATGCCGCGGTGGCTGTGGAAAGCGGTCGCCATCTTCTGGCTCGGCTTCATCGTCACGGTCATCACCCGCTCGGTGTGGGCCAGCCTGTCGGCGCTCTCCGTGCTGCTCCTGGTCTCGTTGTTCCTGTCGCTGGCGGTCGAGCCCGGTGTCAACCGCTTGGCGTCGCGCGGCTGGCGGCGCGGCACAGCCACCATCGTCATCCTGGTCGGGGTGTTCCTGGCGTTCCTCGTGTTCATCGCGGCCATCGGCACTCTCGTCGGCCAACAAATCGCCGAACTGCTCGGCAACTCCGAGAAGTACGTCAACCGCACCGTGAACTTCCTCAACGACAAGTTCGACACCAACATCAACCCGGCTCAGGTGATCGCCTCGATCAACGACGAAAACGGTGCAGTGCAGCGATTCATCCGCAGCCAGCAGGGCAAGGTCGTCGATCTGTCGGTGCGGGCGCTCGGCGTGGCGGTGAAAGGGTTGTCAGTGCTGCTGTTCACCTTCTACCTCGTCGCTGACGGGCCGAAGATGCGACGGTCGATCTGCAGCAGGCTGCGGCCCGAGCGACAGCGGCGCGTGCTCGGCGCGTGGGAGTTGGCGATCGACAAGACCGGTGGCTACCTGTACTCGCGAGCCCTGCTCGCCGGGCTCTCGGCGTTCTTCCACTGGATCGTCTTCCAGGCCATCGGCATTCAGGCACCAGTGGCGATGGCCCTGTGGGTCGGTTTGATCAGCCAGTTCCTGCCTGTGGTCGGCACGTACATCGCCGGAGCGCTACCGGTGCTGGTCGAGTTCGTCGACTCGCCACCGAAGGCGCTGATCATCTTAATCTTCGTCATCTTCTACCAGCAGGTGGAGAACTACTTCTTGCTTCCTCGCATCACTGCGCGCACGATGGACCTGCACCCCGCAATCGCGTTCGGGTCGGCCATTGCCGGGGCAGCCGTGCTCGGCGCGGTCGGCGCGATCCTGGCAATTCCCGCTGCGGCGATGGCCCAAGCGGTGATCGGCAACCTCGGTGAGCGACATGAGGTGATCGACAGCCACCTCACCACGACACAGCCCGTCAAGTCACCGTCGCGCCGGTCGCGGCGCAAGCGTGACGACAGCAACGCCAGTGCCGACCCCTGAGGCGTTCGCACCGGTTGCGATCACCCGGCGCAGTGGGTGCGATGAGTCGGTGCACTACGGCATGGTGGTCGGCCTGTCGTCGAGCGGTCAGGTCGAGTTCGCCGTCGGCGACCCGACCACGGCGATGTATCCACGATCGTCGAACAAGCCGATGCAGGCGGTGGCGATGGTGCGCGCCGGCCTGCGATTGCCTCCCGACTTGCTGGCATTGGTGTGCGCCAGCCACGACGGTACCCCAAGGCATCTCGATGGCGTTCGGCGAATCCTCGCCACGGCCGGTCTCGACGAGCAGATGTTGGCCAACACTGCCGATCTTCCGCTCGACGAGGCCGCCGCCGAGACCGTGCTGCGACAGGGCGGCGGCCGCACTGCGTTGCAGATGAACTGCAGTGGCAAGCACGGCGGGATGCTGGCCACGAGTGTGCTCAACGGTTGGCCGACCGACGCCAGTTACCTGTCACCTGAGCACCCACTGCAGCAACACATCACCGCCACCATCGACGATCTCGCTGCCGAATCTCACAGCCACATCGGGATCGACGGATGCGGCTCACCCGCGCATGTGATCTCACTCGTGGGGCTGGCCCGCTGCTTTCGCACGATCGCCACTGGCGAAGCCGGAAGTGGTGGTGACGCCGTGTATCGGTGCATGACAGCGCACCCCGACCTCGTCGGCGGCGACAGTCGTGACGTCACCCACTTCATGCGCAACGTCCCGGGGCTGATGGCCAAGGATGGCGCCGACGGTGTGTTCGCAGCCGCGCTACCCGACGGTCGCGCGGTCGCGTTGAAGATCGCCGACGGTTCCGATCGGGCTCGACCGACGGTGATGGTTGCAGCCTTGCGCGCTTCGGGCATCGACACGGCGGCGGTCGAACCGTTCGTGATGGAGTGGATACTCGGCCATGGTCGGCACGTGGGTGAAGTGCGGGCGATCGCGCCGTAAGGTTGGCGCGGTGAGCGCGATCCCGTTCGTCACCCTCGATGAGCCGCGCTACGGCATGGCAGTGCCGGTCTCGCCGCTGATCCGCCGCGTGATCGCCAACAATCCGTCGAAGTACACCTACTTCGGCACCGGCACATACATCGTCGGCACCGACGACGTGGCCGTCATCGACCCTGGCCCACAGCTCGACGACCACCGCGATGCGCTCGCTGCCGCTCTCGATGGTGCCAGAGTCCGGGCGATCCTGGTCACCCACTGCCACTCCGACCACTCACCGCTGGCCGCCTGGCTGCGCGACGACTCCGGGGCGCCGACGATCGCGTTCGGGCCGCACCGACGCGTCGAACTCGACGAGCGGTTCGACGATCCCGCGGATGCCGAACCCAGTGATGCCGAACCCAGTGATGCCGAACCCAGTGATGCCGAACCCAATGGTGAGGTTGTGAAGTTGGAGGAGAGCATCGACACCGATTTCGAGCCCGATGTGCGCGTCGGCGACGGCGAGGTTGCGGCGATGGGCGTCGGGTGGACGCTGCGCGCCGTTCACACCCCGGGGCACACCTCGAATCACATGTGCTACGCCCTCGACGAGGAGCGCGCCCTGTTCACCGGTGACCACGTCATGGGCTGGAGCACCACCGTGGTGTCGCCACCCGATGGCGACATGCGCGCCTACATCGACTCGTTGCGCAAGGTGATGGCGCGCGACGACGTCTCGCTGTGGCCGACCCACGGCGCCCCTGTGACATCACCCGGGCCCTTTCTCGAAGCATTCCTCGATCATCGACTCGAACGCGAGGCGCAAGTGCTCGCCGCAGTTCGGTCGGGTCTGTGCGACATCGACGCCATGGTCAAGGTGTTGTACGCCGAAGTACGCGAGGAGTTGCACAAACCGGCGGCGCGCAGCGTGCTCGCCCACCTGATCAAGCTGGTCGACGACGGTGCGGTCACCGTCGACGGCAGGGGTAAGTCTGCGAGGTATTTCCCGAGCTGAGTCGTGGGCTCACGCAAACTGATCGAGGATGCTCGTCTCGGTGATTCGATTCAATGTCTCTTTGACCGCCGTTGCCAGCGAGACATCGATGCCCTCGACCTGGGCGATCTCGGCGGCAGTGGCTCGCTGCAGCTTCGCCAGATCGCCGAAGTGATCGACGATGGCGTTGGCCAGCTGCGGGGTGATCCTCGGCACCCTGGTGAGCAGGCGCAGGCCGCGTGGTGATGCCGGGGAATCGCCGTCGAGGCCGTGTCCGGCCCAGTTGTTGGCGATCCGCGGGTAGTCGGCCAGCACCAGCTCGAGCTCGTGGTTGATCTCGCCGTAGACCTCGTCGACCTGCAGCCGCAGCAGCCGGGCGTCGACGCCGAGCTCGACGATCATCGTCTCGATCTCGGCCGAGATGCGCCTGACCATCTCGCCGCGCTGCACCACCGAGGCGACGTCGCGGATCGTGGCGACATTCTCGAGTTCGAGAGCGGTGAGGTTGTCCAACGTGTCGTCGAGGCGCACCTTGTAGCGCTCGAGGGTTTGCAACGCCTGGTTGGCCCGATCGACCAGGCGGCCGATGTCTTGCAGCTGGTGCTTCATACCGCCGGCGTAGACGGTGATGACGCCCATCTCCTCGCTGACGCTGACAACCGGAACCGGGATCGAGCGGGCGACGCGCTCGGCCGTGCGGTGCCGCGTGCCGGTCTCGCTGGTCGGCACCGACGGATCGGGCACGAGATGCACGTTGGCGCGGGCCAGCCGTTGGCCCCGGGAGCCGAGGATGATCGCCCCGTCCATCTTGGCCAGCTCGCTGAGGCGCTGTGGGCTGAACGGCGCGTCGAGCAGGAAGCCGCCGCTGCAGATCGCCAGCACGTCGGGCCCGTCGCCGAGGATCAGCAGCGCACCCATCTTGGCTCGCACGATGCGCTCGATACCGTCGCGGAGTGGCGTGCCCGGGGCGACCGTTGCCAGCGCGCTGTGCAGGGCATCGGTGGGCGGCCCGGACGTCGTCATAGAGAGATACTACTGGGAGTGGGCGCTATGTAATCCCAGAGCCACCAATGCCTCGGTCAGGGTGGCGACGCGGATCAGGGTGATGCCATCGACACCGTTGGCCGAGTTGGCCGGCACGATCGCCCGTGTGAACCCGAGCCGGGCTGCTTCGGCGAGCCGGCGCGAAGCATGTGCCACCTGGCGCAACTCGCCGGCCAACCCGACCTCGCCGAAGGAGATGACGTCGGGTGGCAGCGGGTGATCGACCAGTGCGCTGACGATGGCGAGGCACATCGGCAGGTCGCTACCCGGCTCGGTCAGCCGTACGCCGCCGACTGCGGACGCGAAGACCTCGTGCTGAGCCATCGGCAGGCGGGCGCGCCGTTCGAGCACGGCCAGCAACAGGGCCAGGCGGCCGGGGTCGAGCCCTTGCGCGCTTCGGCGCGGCGGCACCCCGGGGTTGACCTTGTTGGTCAGGGCCTGGACCTCGACCAGCAGTGGACGGTGGCCTTCGAGTGTCGGGGTGACCGCTGAACCGGCCACACCCGTGCGCCGGTCGGTGAGGAACAAGCTGCTGGCGTCGGGCACGCCGACCAGACCGCGCTCGACCATCTCGAACACGCCCAGTTCGTTGGTGGATCCGAAGCGGTGCTTGACGGCGCGCAGCAGGCGCAGCGCGTGGTGCCGGTCGCCTTCGAAGCTGAGCACCGTGTCGACGACGTGCTCGAGCACCCGCGGCCCGGCCAGACCTCCGTCTTTGGTGACGTGGCCGACGAGCACCATCGGGATGCCCCGACTCTTGGCCTCGGCGACCAGTCGGTGAGTGCAGCCGCGAACCTGCACAACGCTGCCGGGCGCCGAGCCGAGGTCGGGATCGGCCACCGACTGGATGCTGTCGATGATGACGAGTTGCGGCTGTACGGTGTCGAGCGCGGCGACGACGTGGGGTAGCGACGTCTCGGCGAGCAACCACAGGTTGGGCCCGATCGCGCCGAGCCGTTCGGCGCGGAGCCGCACCTGCTGCGCGCTCTCTTCGGCACTGACGTACAGCGTGCGCGCCGGCCATGACGCAGCCAACTGCAGGAGTAACGTGCTCTTGCCGATGCCAGGTTCGCCGGCCAGCAGGCTGACCGACCCGGGAACGAGGCCACCGCCGAGCACCCGGTCGAGCTCGTCGATACCTGTCGGCCGGGGGCCGCCGACCAGGGCGTCGACTTCGGCGATGGGCATCGGCGCGCTGGTGGACGTGGCCGAGATCAGCATGGCGATGTCTGGATCTGGGCCATCGACGTCTTCGACCATCGAGTTCCACGCGGCACACGATGGGCACCTCCCTGCCCATTGGGGGAAGGCGGTGGCACATTCGCCGCAGCGATACACGAGACGAAGCTTCGACATATCTACGACACCCTAAGGAAAGGGTGTTACACGGCCCGTGAGCTGCGTTGATGGATGCGTCGTCGACGTTGGCGCACGACCCAGGTGATGAAGGCGGCAGCCACGAGGCACCATCCGATGAGGGCGATCAGGGCCACGTTGGACGCCAGCCCCCAGATGCGGGCCGTTCCGTGGTCATCGACCGCGGTGGTGGCGAGGTCGAGTTGCGAGCCGTCGAGCGGCACGATCCACGACGCGCTCCCGTCCTTCACCGTGCCCGTCGCCGAGGTGATCTTTCCGGGAAGGGCTGCCCGCACCGTCACGCCGACGGCCTGGTTGGGGCTCGAGCTCGACGCGGCCACCTGTTCGGCGTAGGGCGTGGCGCCGATGGCGGCGAGGACGTCGGGATCGGCGAACGCAGCCAGCCCGTCGATGCGCAGCCCTCCGGACAGCGACACCGTGGCACCTCGTTCATCGAGCGAACGGGTCAGCAGCACTCCGTGCAGCGGCCCGCCCGAGCCGTTGATCGACTGCAGCAGAGCGGTCGCTTCTTCTGGATTGGCGAAGTCGTGTGTGAGCTCGACCTGTAGTCCGCCGTCGCTCGTGGCAGTGGGCGCCGTGACTGTCCATCCGGCGGCTTCGGCGTCGTCGAAGCGGAGATCTTCTGCCAGCCCCGGCGCCTGGGTGACCACATCGGCATCGGCGATTGCCGTGACGGTGATGGTGCCGCTGCCGTCGGTGTCCATGGCGATGTCGACAGTCGCGTCGACCCGACACGCAGTGAGCAACATCACGGCAATCACGATGAGACCCCTGCGCATAGTGTCCCGATTGTGGCATGTGGAACCTCACGGACGCCGGAGGTGTCAAGAGAGACAACTCGTCGACCATGACCACAGAACCAACCGAACCCTCGGATATCGAACTCGTCACTCGCGCTCGCGCTGGTGACGTCGGTGCCTTCGGCGCGCTCGTCGGTCGGTATCAGACGGCCGCGATGCGTCTGGCGGCAGCGATCAGCGGTTCGGCGGACGACGCTGCCGACATAGCCCAGGAGGCCTTTGTGAAAGCCCATCGATCGTTGCCGAGACTTGCCGATCCGGCCATGGTGAGGCCGTGGATGCTGCGGATCGTCGCCAACGAAGCCAAGAACGTGTTGCGCGGCCGGGCTCGGCGTCATCAACGTGAGCAGCGCTACGGGTCGTGGGTGATGGTGACGGTCCCTGATCCCGAGGTGAGCGCCCTCGATGCCGATGCCGCCCGTGATCTCGGGTTGGCGCTGGGCCGTATCGGCGCACGTGATCGGCAGGTGCTCGCCTACCGCTACTTCGCCGGGTTGTCGGAGGCCGAGACGGCACAGGCCCTCGAAGTTGCCACTGGCACCGTGAAATCGAGAACCGCACGCGCCCTGGCCCGGCTGCGCACCGAACTGGAGCAACCATGATCGATCTCGAACGGTCCCTCGACGAGCTCGCTGCCCGGCTGGAGATCCCGGGCGGCGACTGGCTGGTGGACGATGTCGTCCGTCGCGTCGCCGAACCGGCCCGGCGTGCCTCGCCTCGCCGCGTTCTGCGTCTTGCTGCGGCGCTGGTCGCGGTGGCCGCGGTTCTCGTTGTCGCCCTACCAGGCCCTCGGCACGCTGTCGCTCGTTGGTTGGGATTCGACAGTGTGCGCATCGAACCCGGTGTGACCATTCCCACCACCATTCCCAACACCATTCCGGCCACCATCCCGGCCACGGGGCCCCAAACGGGGCCGGCAGCGACTGTCACGTCAGCCTCGACGACAGTGGCCGTAGCCGCTCTGGGTCTGGGCCGGGCGGTGTCGATCGGTGAGGCGATTTCGCGTACCGGTCTTCCCGACCCCACGCCCGCGCTGCTCGGAGATCCGCAGTCGATCCACATCGTGCAACCGCCTGCGTCCGGTCAGATCATGCTGGTGTACGCGCCGTCCGACCTGGTCGCCCAGTCGGCCGTAACCGGGGTGGGTGCTCTCGTGTCGGTGATGCCGGCGACGATCAACGAGGGTCTGTTCGGCAAGACACTGGGCGACGCGGCGACGCTGCAGCGTGTTGACGTCGACGGCGACGACGGGTTCTGGATCGAAGGATCTCCGCACCAGGTCTTCTTCGAGGCCGGCGACCAGATCCAACCCGACACGCTACGACTGGCGACCAACACGCTGCTGTGGCAGCGCGGTGATCATGTGTACCGCATCGAGGCCGACATCTCGTTGGAGACCGCATTGCGCATCGCCGCTTCGATCCCCTGACTGACAAAGTTGCAGTGGTGGGCGGGTTACGCAGTCGCTGCCTTGAGCACGTCGGCCGCGTCGTGGATCGCATCGACCGACTTGATCAGCGGGAGGTTGACGATCACCTCGTCGGCCCCGGCGGCGACGATCGCGGCCACGCTGTCGACCGCCTCGCCGACGGTCGCGACGATCATGCGGTCGCGCACCTCGCTGTTCGAGTCGTATCCGACCAGGGCCCGCAGGCCGTCGCGCTCGGCATCGTTCGGCGAGACGAACAGGCTTGTCATGGCCGTGCGCTTGACTTCCTTGGGATCCCTACCGACTGTGGCGCAGTGTTGGTCGAGGATGGCCAGCTTGCGAGCAACCACCTCGGCGGTACCGCCGATGTTGCACAGATCGGCGAGCTCGGCGACCATTCGCAGCGTCTTCTTCTCGCCGCTGCCACCGATCATGATCGGTATTCGTCGTTGCGGGCGTGGCACGACCCGAGCGTCGGCGACGCTGTAGTGGCTGCCGGTGAAGCTGAACGTCTCGTTGTCGAACATTCCCCGGCAGATGGCGACGGCTTCGCCCAACCGCTCGAATCGCTGTTTCGCCGGTGGGAAGTCCCAGCCGTAGGCGGCGTGCTCGACGTCGTACCACGCGGCACCGATCCCGAGGATGATCCGCCCGCCCGACAACGCATCGAGTGAGGCGATCTGCTTGGCGAGCAGTGCCGGGTTGCGATAGGTGACGCCGGTGACGAGGGTGCCGAGCTCGACCCGTTTCGTCACCGCTGCCAGCGCGCCGAGCGTGACGTAGCCCTCGAGGATCGATGCCCCCGGACCGCCGAGCGGTGGGAGCTGCAGGAAGTGGTCCATCACCCACAACGACGAGAAGCCGGCTTCGTCGGCCGCCTCACCAACGGAGCGGAGACGATCAATGGTGGTCGGTGGATCCGCATCGACGATCCACGAGAAGTCGGGCAGTTGCAATCCGTACGTAGCCATGTGGGGCAACTTAGGCAACTTCGGAACGAGAAGCGCAGTGGTGGTGTCTGGGTCGCATGAAGACAATCATCGTCGCCACCTTGTTGCTCGCGTCGTGCGGTGCTGCAGAAGCATCGCCAACCGCGAAGTCGACGCCGACCCCGGAGACGGCAGAGACAGCGGTCGCCACCACCGCCGACGGCGACACCACCACCTCGATGGCCGTGCCGGGAATCGCCGATGCCCAGGCAGCGTTCCCGGCGCGTCTCGCATTGACGACCAAAGACGGCCAGATCGTGACGTTCTCACCACACGAAGACCCGATCGTCACACCGGGGGTGATGTCGCCCACCGGCAAGGTCGTCGTCAGCGCCTCCTTCATGGCCGGACGCACCATGGTCGAGTGGCACAACGTCCGCACCGACGAGATCTCCGCTGCGGTCCAGATCGATGGCAAGTTTCGACCCACGGCCGTCGCCCAGGATGGCAGGCTGGTTGCTCTCATCGGCTCGGCTGCGACGACCACGACCGTGGTGTTGGCGACGCCGTCCGATGGCGAGCTGCGCCGCTGGAGTTTCGACTCGGTGCTGGTGCCCGAGGCGTTCGCCAACGCATTCGACTCAGCGGGCGCGGGGCTGCCGATCGGCGTCTTCGTCATCGAGTACTTGGCGGCGACCACCTATCGGGTGAGGGTGATCGATACCGCAACGGGTCAGCTCGGCCTGCCGCTGAGCCTGCGCGACAAAAGCCAGACGGTCGACGAGGTGATGACTGCCGTCAGCCGCACCGCCGTGTTCGAGCCCAGCAACCAACTGCTCTTCACCCTCTACCAAGATGCGAGCGAGGATGGCGAGGATGTCGGCTCCTTCATCCACACCCTCGGCTTGTTCAACGGCGTGTGGTGCCTCGACGTGCCTGCCGAGCTCGGTCTCGCCGACCACCCCGGCGCGTTGGCCGTCAACCCCGCCGGCTCGCGGTTGTTCGCCGCCTCGAGCATTGGAGGTGTCGCCGGCTACCAGATCAGCGACATCACCAACTTCGGCCCGGAGATGCCCGAGGCGCGCGCCATAGTGGCACTCGGCGGCGAGGCCTTCCGCGCCGCGATCGGGGCGTCGAATGACGAGGTGGCCGTAGCGCTCGACGGCAGGTTGTTCCGTCTCGATCCCGACACGCTGGCGGTCAACGATGCATTCACCTGGGACATGGACGTGGAAGCGCTCACCGTGCTGGACGACGGCAGCATCATCATCGTCGGTTCGGGGCGGATGACTATGGTGTCGCCAGACGACCAGATCCTGGCCGAGCGGATCCTGCCCGCGAGCATGGGCGAAGTCACCCGAGTCGCCGTGGTCGGCTGAAGGCTTACTCGGTCGGCAGTGTGGGGTCCGGAGCCTCGGGGGCACCGGTGGCGGCCAGCTCGACCGCAGACGGGGGCAGGAAACCCTCGACAGAGGTGAACTTGAGCTTCTTCTCGCCTGGCTTCTCGGGATCGTCCTCGGTGTCGACGACGATGATGTCGCCGGCATGGAACTCTTTGTAGAGGATCTTCTCGCTGAGCACGTCTTCGATCATCCGCTGGATCGCCCGACGCAACGGGCGGGCGCCGAGCTGCGGGTCGTAGCCCTTCTCGGCCAGCAACTCCTTTGCGCTCTGGGTGAGCTCGATGCCGAGACCCTGGCCTTCGAGTTGGCCGGTGAGACGCTTGGTCATCAGGTCGACCATCTGCATCACTTCTTCGCGAGCAAGCTCGTGGAAGACGATGACCTCGTCGATGCGGTTCAGGAACTCGGGGCGGAAGTGGGTCTTCAACGCCTCGTTGACCTTGTCCTTCATGCGCTCGTAGCTCATCGCCGAGTCGACCTTGGTGAAGCCGACGTTGGCCTTGCGCAGGTCGGCGGTGCCGAGGTTGCTGGTCATGATCAACACCGTGTTGCGGAAGTCGACGGTGCGGCCCTGGCTGTCGGTGAGCCGACCCTCCTCCAAGATCTGGAGAAGCGTGTTGAACACGTCGGGGTGGGCCTTTTCGATCTCGTCGAACAGCACGACGCTGAACGGCTTGCGACGCACGGCCTCGGTGAGCTGGCCACCCTCCTCGTAGCCGACGTACCCGGGAGGGGCACCGACCAGTCGGCTGACGGTGTGCTTCTCCATGTACTCGCTCATGTCGAGAGCGATGAGTGAGTTCTCGTCGCCGAACAGGAACTCGGCGAGCGTCTTGGCCAGTTCGGTCTTGCCGACGCCGGTGGGTCCGAGGAAGATGAACGAGCCGCTGGGCCGCTTCGGGTCCTTCAGACCGGCACGGGTACGGCGCACGCTCTGGCTGACGGCCTTGATCGCGTTCTCCTGGCCGATGATCCGCTTGTGCAGCTCGGCTTCCATGTTGAGCAGCTTGGCGGTCTCTTCTTCGGTGAGCTTGTAGACGGGGATGCCGGTCCAGATGCTGAGCACCTCGGCGATGGCTTCTTCGTCGACCTCGTCGAACAGGTCGACGCCGCTGGCCTTGACCTCGGTCTCTTTGACGGCCTTCTCGTCGAGCAACGACTTCTCCTGGTCGCGCAGGCGCCCGGCTTCTTCGAACTGCTGCTCTTCGACTGCGCGCTTCTTGGACTCCTGCACCTCGGTGAGCTTGCGCTCGATCTCCTTGAGATCAGGTGGGGTACCCATGCGCTTGATGCGCAGGCGGGCACCGGCCTCGTCGATGAGGTCGATCGCCTTGTCGGGCAGGTGACGGTCGCTGATGTAGCGGTCCGAGAGGTTGGCCGCAGCGACGATCGCCTGATCGGTGATGGTGACCCGGTGGTGGGCTTCGTACTTCTCGCGAACGCCCTTCAGGATCTCGATCGTCATGGCCAACGTCGGCTCTTCGACGCGCACCGGCTGGAAGCGGCGCTCGAGAGCGGCGTCTTTCTCGAGGTGCTTGCGGTACTCGTCGAGCGTCGTCGCGCCGATGGTCTGCAACTCGCCGCGAGCCAGCATCGGCTTGAGGATCGATGCCGCGTCGATGGCGCCTTCGGCTGCACCAGCGCCGACGAGCGTGTGGATCTCGTCGATGAACAGCACGATGTCGCCGCGGGTCTTGATCTCTTTGAGCACCTTCTTCAGCCGCTCCTCGAAATCGCCGCGGTAGCGGCTGCCGGCGACGAGGGCACCGAGATCGAGTGTGTACAGCTGCTTGTTGCGCAACGTGTCGGGGATGTCGTTGCTGACGATCTTCTGGGCGAGGCCTTCGACGATTGCCGTCTTGCCGACACCCGGCTCGCCGATCAGCACCGGATTGTTCTTCGTGCGACGGCTGAGGATCTGCATGACTCGCTCGAGCTCGCGGCCGCGGCCGATGACCGGATCGAGCTTCTTCTCGCGGGCGAGCTGAGTGAGGTTGCGACCGAACTGGTCGAGGATCTGGCTGTTGCCCTTGTCGCTCGGTGTGTCTTCTTTGCCCTGCTGCCCGGCGGCGGTGGCCTGCGGCTCGCCCTTGCCCTGGGCGCCACCTTGGTAACCACTGAGCAGCTGGATGACCTGTTGGCGAACGCGCGACAGATCGGCACCGAGCTTGACGAGCACCTGTGCGGCGACACCCTCGCCCTCGCGTATGAGCCCGAGGAGGATGTGCTCGGTGCCGATGTAGTTGTGGCCGAGTTGCAGCGCCTCGCGCAACGACAGCTCGAGCACCTTCTTGGCACGAGGGGTGAACGGGATGTGACCCGACGGCGACGTGCCGCCCTGACCGATGATCTCTTCGACCTGATTGCGGACGGCCTCGAGCGAGATGCCCAAGACTCTCGAGCGCCTTGGCAGCGACCCCTTCACCTTCGTGGATGAGTCCGAGGAGGATGTGTTCGGTGCCGATGTAGCTGTGGCTCAGCAGCCGAGCTTCCTCCTGTGCCAGGACCACGACCCGCCGTGCCCGATCGGTGAAGCGTTCAAACATGATGGAAGTGTATCGGCCTGTCGCTCGGCTGTCGTGCTGCTTGGGCCTTGTTGGGTCACACGACCTATGGGTACTTCCCGAGTCATCCTGGCCGGTGGCTAGCCTGACGCCGTGGCGCCTTCGCCTTTCTTTGCGCTAGCCGGCACGACCGACGATGTTCGCCGCATCGAAGCGGCGCTTCTCGAGTCCGTGCACACACCCGATCCGTACCTCAACGAGATCGCGTCGCACCTGATCATCGCCGGTGGCAAGCGACTGCGACCGTTGCTCACCGTGGTCGCTGCGCAGGTGTGCGGCCCCTCCGATCTCGAGCTCAGGGAACGGTCGATCCAAGGCGGGATAGCCTGCGAACTGGTGCAGACCGGCTCGCTGTACCACGACGACGTGATGGACGAGGCGAGCACGAGGCGCGGCGTCGAGACGGTCAACGCCAAGTGGGGCAACCTGCAAGCCATCCTGGCCGGTGACTTCCTGCTGTCGCGGGCGTCCGAAATCGCTGCGTCGTTGGGTACCGAGGTCGCCGGATTGTTGGCGCGCACGATCGGTCGGTTGTGCGAGGGGCAGATCGAGGAATTGCGTCACACGTACAACTCGGCGCGACCCGAAGTCGAGCTACATGGCGTCGATCAGCGGCAAGACGGCATCGCTGTACGCGACCGCTGCCCGCATCGGCGGCCTCGTTGCCGGGTTCGACGACTCACTGACCGACGCTCTCACCGAGTACGGCGAGGCGTACGGCAACGTCTTCCAGATCGTCGACGACCTGCTCGACATCACCTCGACCGACGACCAACTCGGCAAGCCTGCCGGGCACGACATGGTCGAGGGCGTCTACACACTGCCGGTCCTGCGCACGCTGCAGGCCGGTGGCGTGCCGGCCATGGAACTGCTGGCACTGCTCGGCAAGCCGCTCGACGCCGCCGAACGTGAGAAGGCGCTTGGGGATCGTGCGCTACAACGGCGGCATCGCCTCGGCGTTCTCGACAGCCGAGCAGTGGGCCCAGCGTGCCGTGGCCGCCTGCGACGCGCTGCCACTCTCGGCGGCCACCGACGCTCTGCGTGCCGCGCCCTCTGCTCTTGTCGCCTCGGTCACCCTTCCCACCTGACCATCGTCAGCCTCCGACCCGGCCTGCCGTTTGTGTTACACAAACCGTTGCTCCGCGGCGTCACGCGTTGGGGGCGAGCTTGACGAGTTTGGCTGCGGCTTTGTAGGCGAGCTCGGCCGGGCCCAGCTCGTCGGGGCGCAGCAGGTTGGCCATGATCCGCAGCACCCACTCCATCAGCGTGCGACTGTGCATGCCGGCCCGGGTGAGCTCGCGCATCAACGCCGGGCGGCCGATCACCCGGGCGAACAGCCGGGCAACCTTGAAGTACTCGCCGTACTCGTCGTCGAGCAGCGACGGGTAGCGCTGCAGCACGGTGGGATCACCGGCGTCGAGCGCTTCGTGCAGCACCTGCGCTGCCATGCGCGCGGTCTCGTAGGCGTAGTCGATGCCCTCGCCGTTGAACGGGTTGACGCTTCCGGAGGCATCGCCGATCACGAGGTACGAAGGACCAGCCTTCGGGCCGACCGAGCCGCCCATCGGGATCCGCCCGCTCGTGGCCTTGCACTCCGGCTGGTCAGGGTCGATCTCCCAGCGGTCGGCAACCTGATGGGCGTAGGCGTCGAGCAGGTGCGTGGTGTTGACGCTCTTGAACTCGCGAAACGTCGACAGCAGCCCGACGCCGATGTTGACCGTGCCGTCGCCGACCGGGAAGATCCAGCCGTAGCCGGGCATCGGGTTGCCGTTGCGATCCTTCACGTCGAGCGCCGATTCGATCCACGGCTCGGCATGACGGGGTGACTCCCAATACGTGCGAATCGCCGTGCCGTACGGCCACTCACGCGTGCGGAACGTGCCGAGCGAACGGCCGAAGCGGCTGTTCGCGCCGTCGGCGACGACCACGTAGCGAGCTCGGATCTCGATCGGCTCGCCCATCGCAGGCTGCACCACGGCGCCGCGCACGAAGCCGCGATCGACGATTGGCTGCAGCGCCTCGTGACCCTCAAGCAGCGTGGCGCCGGCGGCCACGGCGTTGCTGGCAACCATGCTGTCGAGTTCGCGGCGGCGCACGACGTATCCGTGTTGCGGATATACCGGGTGCGTCGGCCACTGCAGCTCCAGCTGGCGACCCATGCCGGTGGCGCGCAGTCCGTTGTAGCGATGGAACGGCAGCAGTTGGTCGGCGAGACCCATCTCGTTCAGCTGGTGGACCGCCCGGGGTGTCAGTCCGTCGCCGCACGTCTTCTCGCGAGGGAACGACTTGCGTTCGACGATGGTGACGTCGTGGCCGTGCCGAGCAAGCCAGTATGCGGCCGAGGCACCTGCGGGACCGCCGCCGATCACCAGTACGTCAGTCGATGACGTCACTCAGTTGCCGGCGGGCGAGCCGGCTCTGGGCTCAGTACCCACCTTGATCGCCCCCGTGACCTTGGTGTCGATGTTGTCGAACGTGGCCGAACCGTCCTCCAGCGCCGTCCACGCCGGAGAGTCGGGAGCGCACCAGTTGTCGTACTCCTTCTGGTCTGCGCCCGCCGCATCGGCGCCACCGAGCGTGAATCGCTCGTGGCACACGACAGCGAGGATCTGCGCCTCGGTGAGCTGCCGCCGAACTTTGCGCCTTGCTGCGGCATGACTCCCTTTGCCTTGGTGACATGTGCGCCGCCGGCACGGTTCGGGATCGCCGTAGATCTGGACACCGGCGGCGACGTACGCCTCGGTGCCGGCGTAGACCCAGCGCAACTGATCCTCGATGTGCGGGAAGGTCTTGAGCACCTCGCCGCCGGCGAACGGCGTAGCCGACACCGCCTTCACCGCTGCCGCCGTGGCAGCTGGAACACCCGTGTAGACCGTGGCCCCGTCGCCGAGCGGGCCGGCGAGCTTCTCGGTCGCTGGGGTGAGGGCGCGGACGTACATGAACGCCCACAGCGGCAAGGTGCTGAGCGTGGCGATCGCCCAGAACGGGATCTTCTTGCGGGCCTTGGCCGCGGCGACGACAGGGATGTCGGGCTTGGGCGGCGGCGGGCCAGCGGGTGCCGCCGGCGCTGCGGGCTTGGCAGGCACAGCCGGTGTGGCCGTCGATGCTGTCGCCGCGGCGAGCCGCTGGGCGCCGCCGCGGTGGTCTCGGTCGGCGCCGGGCCACCTTCGGCCTGCGCTCGTGCGGCCTTGCTGCGCTTCAGCAGGTGCTCGGGAATCTCGGTCACGGGCGCCCACGATAGACGCCGAGACGGCGAGATCAGGAAATCCTCTCGACGAATTGCTCACATGGCGTGCACGAATTCACAACCGGTCGATTGTCGTCATCGGGCGTGGTAGACCGGAGCACGGATGTGCACGTCGTGTCCCCGAGAATGGCAGTCGACGTGGCGTCGGTGACTACAGTTTGTGCAGCAGTTCACGAGGAAGGACAGCCGAAGTGCTGATCGCATACGACTGGTGGAGACCTTCGGAGTTTCCGTTCTTGGAACGAGGCCTTCCTCTTCTCGTTCGTGCTGTCCACGGTGCTGGCGCTTGCTGGTGATCCCGTATGCCAAGCGCCGCCCGAAAGGCACGCCGGTCTCGTGGGGCGAGGCCATGCTCGCCGTCGGTCTACGTCTTCGGCAGTCGATGTTCCTCGCCTTCGGTGTCGTCCCGCACCAGTGGATCGCCCACTCCGACGCGGACCTCCAGTGGACGAAGAGCTACATCATCTACGGCCCGTTCGATCTGCTGAAGCCGACAGGCACTCGGTGGCAACTTCCCATTCACGATCTCCTACGAAGCCATCCGCGACATCGTCGTGGTCCTCCTGCACGTGTGGTACTTCGGGCTCATCCTCTTCCTCTGGAGCGTGTGGCAGAAGCGCGGCGACGCCAAGCCAGGCACCGAAGTCGCCACCAGCACGTACGGTCGTCCATTGGTGAAGAAGGGCTAGCGCGTATGGCCCGCACCGACGCCAACCCGCCGATGATGCCGTACACCGACGAGTACCAACTCGTCGAGGTCGACGCCGACTACCTGTCGAAGGCCGTCAAGCCCAAGCAGTTCATCCACATCGACCAGACCGAGTGCATCATGTGCGAGGGCTGCGTCGACATCTGCCCGTGGAAGTGCATCCACATGGTCACGCCCGACGCCATCGTCGAGGCCACCGGCACCGAGCTGCCGGGCGAGGATCCCAGCGACAACGTCCTGTTCATCATCGACGACGACATCTGCACGCGTTGCGCGCTGTGCGTCGATCGCTGCCCGACCGGTGTGATCATTTTGGGCAGAGCGGGTGCTCCCGACAAGAGTGGCGACTCGCACGTCCGCACCAACAACCACGGCTATGCCTACGGCATGAGGTTCTAGAGGTATCGACCAATGGCAAACATTCTCGACGAACGACCCAAGCTGACACTGAAGGACCGTCTCACCAAGGTGTGGGGTGGCACTCAGGGCAGCCAGGCGTGGAACTCGATCTTCCGACCCGGGTCGATCTTCCGCAAGGGCTACACCGACTCGCCGCGCAACCGCAGCTACGTCGTCATGAACTCGGTGCTCTACCACCTGCACCCGGTGAAGGTGAAGCGTCACGCGGTGAAGGTCAGCTACACGCTGTGCCTCGGCGGGTTGAGCTTCTTCCTGTTCATCCTGCTCACCGTCACCGGCATCTTCCTGATGTTCTTCTACCGACCCACCGACGTCGCCGCGTGGAACGACATCTCCAACCTGCAGACGTCGGTGGCGTTCGGATTACTTGTGCGCAACATGCACCGATGGGGCGCGCACCTGATGGTGCTCAGCGTGTTCCTGCACATGGCGCGGGTCTTCTACCACGGTGCCTACAAGGCGCCGCGCGAGTTCAACTGGGTCATCGGTGTCGTGCTGCTGATGCTCACGCTGCTGCTGAGCTTCACCGGCTACCTGCTGCCGTGGGACCAGTTGGCGCTGTGGGCCGTGACCGTGGGTACCAACATGATGGGCTACACGCCCGGTGCTCGGTACCCAGGTCCGCTTCGTGCTGCTCGGTGGCAAGGAGATCGGGTCCGGAGACGTTGCTGCGATGGTACGTCCTGCACGTGCTGATGCTGCCGTTCGTCATCGTCATCTTCATGGCCATCCACTTCTGGCGTGTCCGCAAAGACGGCGGAATCTCAGGGCCGCTGTGAGCCGATTCGTGAGAGGAGGTGACGCATGACTGAGATCCCCGAACACCTTCTCAAGCGGGCGCAGCAGGCTCGCGAGAAGGCCGAGGCCGAGGCTGCCCCGGCAGCCCGCCGCCGAGACACCCGCAGCCGCGTGCCGAGACACCGGCCGCGCTTCTGATCCGCGCATCCCGGCCCATCTGCTCGAGCGCAGCAAGGCCGCCAAGGCCAAGACCGAAGGCTCGGAGCGCGGAAGGCTCGGGCGGTGGCGCTGTCGCCGTGCAGGAGAAGGTCGCCAGCGTCGTGGCCGGCGGTCCGACTGCAGGCGGTGTGCCGCTCGGCGCCGGGCCCGGCGGCCACACGCAGCGCCTGCTGACCGTCGTCAAGAGCGGCTCGATCCAAGACGTCAAGGCGTCGCCGGTCGACAAGGTGCACACGTGGCCGCACCTGCTGGCCGCCGAGTTCGTCGCCGCGCTGGCCTGCACTGCGTTCACCTTCTTCTTCTCGATCTGCGTCAACGCCCCGCTGCTGCAACAGGCCAACCCCAACCAGACGCCGAACCCGTCGAAGGCGCCGTGGTACTTCCTCGGCCTGCAAGAACTGCTCACGATGTTCCACCCGATGATCGCCGGCGTCACCATTCCCGGCGTCGGGTTGATCGTGTTGATCTTCGCTCCGTACATCGACAAGAACCCGTCCAACAAGCCCGAGGATCGCAAGTTCGCCATCTCGCTGATGACCGTGCACATCATGTTCTGGTCCGTGCTCGTCATCATCGGTTCGTTCTTCCGTGGTCCCGGCTTCAACTTCACCTTGCCGTGGCGCGACGGCTTGTTCTTCGACCTGTGAGGTACGCACGATGAGTTCCGCAGCCATCATCACCATCGCAGTTGTCGTCATCGTCGTCCTGGCCGCCATCGTGCTCGTCACCGCCGCTCGCCGGGCCGACGTGCGCGGTGCCGGCGCACTTGAGCCGCGAGACGCGGCGCCGCGACAAGGACGCCGAGATCGATCTGCCGCCGGCGCAGACCGGTCGTGCCGTCGAGCGGGCGGTCAGCGAAGCCCGCAGTGGTGCGCGGCCTGGTCGTCGCGGCGCCGACGACACCGGAGGTGTGGGTTCCGCCCGACGAAGACGCCATCGGTGTCAGCCGTCGTCAGTTCCTCAACCGGGCAACGGTCTCGCTGACGGGCGCCGGGCTCACCACCTTTGCTGCCGCCGGCTTCGTCGCCTTCCTGTGGCCGACAGCCAAGGGCGGCTTCGGCGGCAAGATCAACGTCGGCAAGATCGACGACGTCGTCGCCAGCATCCAGTCCAGTGGTGGCTTCTTCTACAACGCCACGGCGCGCTCGTGGGTCACCGCAGTACCCGTCGACGCGCTGCCGAAGGCCAAGGGTGTGCCCGCTTACAAGCCGCTGCTCGGACGGCATGGAGGAACGGCATCGTCGCGCTGTACCAGAAGTGCCCGCACCTCGGTTGCCGCGTGCCGCAATGCGTCAGCAGCCAGTGGTTCGAGTGCCCGTGCCACGGTTCGCAGTACAACCGTGTCGGTGAGAAGAAGGGTGGCCCGGCCCCTCGCGGCATGGATCACTTCGCAGTTCACCGTCTCGGCTGCCGGCGACGTCGTCATCGACACCGGCACGGTGTTCCCCGGGCCACCGATCGGCACCAACACCACCGGCCAAGAGGCCGAGGGTCCGCACTGCATCGGTGGCGGAGGTGGCCACGGATGATCGCCCTGGCGACCACGGCAATCGCCTGGGTCATCTTCGTCCGTCACCCTGATCGGCTGGATGATCTACTACTTCGCCAACCGCAAGGCCGCCGCGCGCCGAGACTCGGTTCCGAGATCGAGTTGGCGCCGAACCGCAAGCCGTACTACGACGACGAGACGCTGGAAGGTTCGCGGCTGACGCGGGTCAACCTCGATCGGTGTGCTCCTGCTGGTGACGATGGTCATCGGCCTGCCGCTCTACTGGGTGCTCGAGCCCGGTCGCCAGGCCGGCGCCGTCAGCCGACAAGGAACGAGCAGCTTCGTCGGATGGGGTCGGCGATCTGTTCGAGACCACGGCCAACGGCGGCTTCAACTGCGCCGGCTGTCACGGTGGCATGAAGGCCGTCGGTGGTCAGGCCCCGACAGCGGTCACCGACCCGAAGACCGGTGAGGTCAAGGCCGTCAACTGGTACGCGCCGGCGCTCAACACGGTGCTCTACCGCTTCACGGGCGACGAGGTGCGGTTCATCCTCAACTACGGCCGCACGTTCTCGCCGATGTCGGCGTGGGGCACCGTCGGTGGCGGCCCGATGAACGCAGCAGCAGATCGAGACGATCATCGCCTATCTGCGAGCATCCAGCTCCCGCCCGAGGGCTGCCTCACCGACCCGGCGTTCGCACCCGTCTCGGGGCTCACCGACCTCACCACGCTGAAGATCTGCGACGGGGGCACCCTGCCCGCCGACGAGGCGGCCAAGATCGACAAGGCCGCCACGGCTGGCCGCGCAGAAGCTGGTCGATGTCGGCAAGTACCGCACGCGTCGACGCAGCCATGGGTGAGGCGCTGTTCAACCTCGACATCAACAGCGGTGCGTACAGCTGCGCCCGCTGCCACACCGAAGGGTGGAGCTACGGCATCCCGCGGTGTGCCGGCCAGGGTGCCTTCGGATGGAACCTCACCGGCGGTTCGACCAACTCCCACTTCCCGAACGAGCAGGACATGATCAACTTCATCAAGATCGGTTCCGAACACGGCCAACGCTACGGCAAGCAGGGTCAGGGCACCGGTCGCATGCCCGGCTTCGGCGCACTGCTGACCGACGAGCAGATCAAAGCCATCGTCGAATACGTGCGGAGCCTGTGATGAGTGCCCTTCTCGCTATCGGCTGGGAGCCCGAACTGCGCGGCATCCTCATCACGATCATCGCCGTGGTCACGTTCTGCGGCAGTGTTTACTTCATCCTCAGCACCAACCTCGGTGCTCGCCTCGGCTTCCTCGTCGCGTTCGCTGCGCTCGCCGGCTGGATGTTCCTCATGGGCGCGACCTGGTGGACGTACGGCAAGGGTCTGCTCGGACCCGACGCGTCGTGGGCACCGGTCAGCGGGCGCACGGTGCTGACCACCGACGCCCTCAGCGACGCCGGTCCCCTCGATGCCCCGGTTGTCGTCGACGCCAACTGCCGACCCGACCGCAACTGCGGCCGCTGTTGCCGATCAGCTCGTCAGCGAGGGTTGGAGGCAGCTCGAGTCGTCGGTGCCATCGTTCCAGCAGGCCGGCGCCGCGGCCAGCGTGTTGCTCGAGGAATCGAAGGCGTTGGCCAACGGTGAGTTCCAGGTCGTCAACGTCTTCGACAAGGGTGGCGAGCGCTGACCGCAATTGCTCGACGGCAAGCTCGACTTCCTGGCCTTCCTCCACGAGCCGCACTACGCGCTTGTCGAGATCGCACCGCTGGTGGAGCAGCGCGACGAACCGGGTCGGGCGCCGGCCAAGCCCGAGATCGACACGACTCGTGCGCGCCAGTACGTGTACATGATCCGCGACCTCGGGGCGAAACGAAAGCCGGCCGGCTTCATCACCATCGGCTCGCTCGCCGTGTTCCTGATGCTCTGTTACCTGCTGCACACGCGCGACCGCCGTGTGCTCGCCAACCGATCGCAGCGAGGCCCTGCCCGCGCAGACGTCGCCACCGCAATCCCCTCCAGCACAGCGACCTGATGGGTCAGTACCTGCCGATCGTCTGCCTGATGGTACTGGCCACCCTGTTCGGCGCGCTGAGCTTCTTCGCCTCGCGCCTGCTTGCGCCGCGCCGCCCGTCGTCGGCGAAGTAAGCGCCGTACGAATGCGGCATCGTGCCCAGTCGCGAACCACCCGAACGCTTTCCGGTCACGTTCTACGTCGTCGCGATGCTGTTCGTCATGTTCGACATCGAGCTGATCTTCATCTACCCGTTCGCTGTCGATCGTGCGTTCCTCGGTACCTACGGGTTCTGGGAGATGCTGGCCTTCAGCGTCGTGTTCTTCGTCGCCTTCGTCTATGTCGTCGCTCGCGGTGCACTCGATTGGGGTCCCGTGCAGCGGCACGGGCGCCTCGACGACGCCGTGTCGGCCGAGCGCACGCTCGGCACGACCATCCGCCGTGTCGGCACCGAAGGACGCTTCGAAGAAACGACGGCGGCATGAGCCTGATCCGCAACATCCAAGACGACGGTCTTGGCGGCATCCAACACAACGCGATCACCGCGCGCATCGAAGACCTCGTCAAGTGGTCGCGCAGCCGCAGCAGCTGGCCGGCGTCGTTCGGGCTGGCGTGCTGCGCCATCGAGATGATGGCCACCGGCGCCGCGCACTACGACCTCAGCCGCTTCGGCATGGAGGTGTTCCGCGCCTCGCCGCGCCAGGCCGACATCATGATCGTCGCCGGACGGGTCAGCCAGAAGATGGCCCCCGTGCTGCGTCAGGTCTACGACCAGATGATGGAACCGAAGTGGGTCATCTCGATGGGTGTGTGTGCGTCGAGCGGTGGCATGTTCAACAACTACGCCATCGTGCAGGGCGTCGATCAGGTCGTGCCGGTCGATGTGTACGCACCGGGCTGCCCGCCGACGCCCGAGACGCTGATCCACGCGATCGAGACCCTGCACCAGTTGATCGAGGACGGCGAACTGATGAAGCGTCGCTCCGAGACCGGTGCCGGCGCCAACGTCCATGTCCAAGAGATCCCGTCCGGGGCCGAGTCGATCCCTGTCCTGCTCGGAACGCGGTGACCCATGAGCGACGCATCTGCCGCACCGCCCGACGAGGCCGCCCCGGCTCCTGAACCGCCGTCGATGCACGGCTGTCCGCTCAGCGACAGCCGCGGTCAGGTTGTGCTGCACCCCAGCCGCGAGCAGTACGTCGGTGTCGTCCGAGCACTGCTCGACGAGGGCTACGAGATGTGCGTCGACCTCACCGCGACCGACTACCTGCTGATGCCCGAGCGAGCGATGCCCGACGGCGTCGCCGCCGAACGATTCGAGGTCGTCGTCAACCTGCTGTCGTTGACAGCTCGCCAACGCATCCGCCTACGCGTGCAGGTACCTGCCGACGACCCGTCGATCGACTCGCTGTTCGATCTCCATCCGGGTACCGAGGCGATGGAACGCGAGGTGTTCGACATGTTCGGCATCACGTTCACCAATCACCCCGATCTGACTCGCATCCTGATGCCGGAGGACTGGAACGGTCACCCGCTGCGCAAGGACTACGACAGCGGCGCGATCCCCGTGCAGTTCTCCGCCGACTTCGGTGCCAGGTCATGACGCATCGTCGACACCATCCGCGCCGGCAACGAGCCCGAGCAGGGTCTGCAACCGCGCAGCGAGCTGACGGCTCGCGAACTGCTGCGCGAGGTCGGTTCAGTCCTGCGCATGAGCGAGGCCGAGGCCGCCAAGCTCGGCGACGTACCCGTCGATCCCTCCGAAGATCAGACGATGATCATCAACATGGGCCCGCAGCACCCCAGCACGCACGGCGTGCTGCGGCTGATGCTCGAGCTGCGCGGCGAGGAGGTGCTGCGCTGCAAGCCGATCATCGGCTACCTCCACACCGGCATGGAGAAGACCGGCGAGAACCTCACCTACATGCAGGGTGGCACCAACGTCACGCGCATGGACTACGTCAGCCCGCTGAACAACGAGCTGGTGTTCTCGATGGCCACCGAGAAGTTGCTCGGCATCGACGGCGACATCCCCGAGCGCGCCGTGTGGATGCGCATGCTGCTCAGCGAGCTGAACCGGATGAGCAGCCATCTGCTGTTCCTGGCCACCAACGGCATGGACATCGGTGCCGTCTCGATGATGATCTACGGCTGGCGCGAACGCGAAGAGGTGTTGCGCTTCTTCCAGAAGGTCACCGGACTGCGGATGAACCACAACTTCATCCGTCCCGGTGGCGTCGCCGCCGACCTGCCCGCCGGCTGGCGCGACGACGTCTTGCGGCTGCTCGACCTCATCCCGCCGCGTCTCGAAGAGTACGACACCTTGATGACCGGCCAGCCGATCTGGCGCGAGCGGCTGCAGGGCGTCGGTGTCATCACCGCCCAAGAGGCCATCGCCCTCGGCGCCACCGGACCGATCCTGCGCAGCACCGGCACCGCATGGGACCTGCGTCGCGACATGCCGTACCTGCACTACCCCGAACTCGAGTTCGACGTGATCGTCGGCTCGTACGGCGACTCGTTCGACCGCTACGCCATCCGGCTCAACGAGGTGCGCGAGAGCATGAAGATCGTCCGCCAGATCCTCGACCGCATGCCCGGCGGCGACTACCGGATCCAGGACAAGAAGGTCACGCCGCCGCCGCGGGCCCGCATCGACGAGTCGATGGAAGCGCTGATCCACCACTTCAAGATCTTCACCGAAGGCTTCAAGGTGCCCGAGGGCGAGGTGTACGTGGCGATCGAGAGTCCCCGCGGCGAGATCGGCTGCTACATCGCCAGCGACGGTTCGGCGACGCCGTACCGCATACATGTGCGCGCTCCCAGCTTCGTCAACATCCAATGCATGCCGCACATGATGCGCGGCGGGTTGATCGCCGACGCCGTCGCCGTCATCTCCTCGGTCGACCCCGTTCTCGGCGAGGTGGATCGGTGATGGCACGTTTGAACGAGGCCAACGTCGTCTACGCCAAAGAGATCATCGGGCGCTACCCGAAGGCCCGCTCGGCCACGATCCCGCTGCTGCACCTGGCCCAGCAGCAAGACGGCTACGTCACCAACGACGCCATCAAGCACATCGGCGAACTGGTCGGCGCAACGTCGGCCGAGGTGCTGGGCACGGCCACGTTCTACGAGATGTTCAAGTTCGAGCCGGTCGGCAAGTACCTGATCAACATCTGCGGCACGATGTCGTGTGCGCTGTTGGGCGGCGACGAGTTGATGCACCATGCCGAACAGCAGCTCGGGATCAAGGCCGGCAGCACCACACCCGACGGTCTGTTCACCCTGGAGCACGCCGAGTGCCAGGCGGCGTGCACCGAGGCACCGTGCCTGCAGGTCAACTACCGCCACCGCTATCGCGTCACCCCCGCCGACCTCGACGGGCTCATCGACGATCTGCGCAACGGCCGGCTCGACGGCGAAGTCCCCGCGCACGGCACTGTCGCCCGTGTGCGCCAGCACATCCCGTCCGAGCGCGCCGTCGGCGCTGTTCCGCCCGACGATGTGACCACCGCGCCGGTGTGGATGCCGGCGCCGGCCGAGGCGCAGCGGTGAACGGCACCACCTATCCCCACGCCGCCGGATTCGTCGCCGGCGACCGTCCGCAGATCGTCACGTCGCGGTTCGAGTACGACGACGCCTACACGCTCGAGCGCTACCTCGCGACCGACGGGTACAAGGGTTTGCGGGCCGCGCTGGCCAAGTCGCCAGTCGAGGTGCACGACGACGTCAAGGGTGCGACCGTGCTCGGTCGCGGCGGCGCCGGCTTTCCGGCCGGCGTCAAGTGGGGTCTCACGCCCGCGGCCGTGTGGCCGCGCTACCTCGTCGTCAACGGCGACGAGAGCGAGCCGGGTACCTACAAGGACCGACTGTTGATGGAGCTCGACCCGCACCAGCTGATCGAGGGCTGCCTCATCGCCTGCTACGCAGCCGGCCTCTCGCAGTGCTTCCTCTACATCCGCGGCGAGATGGCGCTGGCCCAAGAGCGCGTCGCCACGGCGCTCAACGAGGCCTATGCCGCCGGCTACGTCGGCAAGAACATCCTCGGCACCAACTTCAGCGTCGACATCGTGCTGCACTGGGGCGCCGGCGCCTACGTCGTCGGCGAAGAGACGGCGCTGATCGAGAGCCTCGAGGGCAACCGCGGCATGCCGCGCCTGAAGCCGCCGTTCTTCCCGGCCGCAATCGGCCTCTACGGCAAGCCGACGATCGTCAACAACGTCGAGACGCTCGCCAACCTGCCGTGGCTGCTGCAGCACGGCGTCGAGGCCTACACGGCCATCGGCACGCCCACGTCGCCCGGCACGCGCATGGTCGCGGTGTCCGGTCACGTCAAGCGGCCGGGCGTGTACGAGATCATCAACGGCACCACGACGTTCCGCGATCTGCTGTACGGCGACGAGTTCTGCGGCGGCATCCGCGACGACAACCAGCTGAAGGCGTTCGTGCCCGGCGGCGGTTCAGCGCCGTGGTTCCTGCCCGATCAACTCGATCTGCCGTTCGAAGCCAAGCTCGTCGGTGCCGCCGGTTCGATGCTCGGCTCCGGCGCGGTCATGGTGATGGACGACACCACCGACATCCCCGCCGCGGCGCTGACGCTCACTCGTTTCTACGCCCACGAGTCGTGCGGCAAGTGCGTGCCGTGCCGCGAAGGTGGCACGTGGCTCGAGCGGATCATGAAGCGCATCGTCGACGGTCACGGCACCCAACGCGACCTCGACCAACTGCTGGAGATCGGCCAGACGATCTGTCCTGGTGACTTCCCGCATGCCGCCAGCGAACGGCTCGGTCTCGAGGCCATGCCGTTCCCGTTCAAGATGACGACGATCTGCTTCGTCGGTCCGTCGGCGTACACGCCGGTGCACTCGGCGCTCACGCTGTTCCGCGACGAGTTCGAAGCGAAGATCGTGCAGCGCAACGCTGATCCCCGTGTCGCGGCGGAGCCAGTCATGACTGACACCGAGCCATGTCGAGGCGCGCAGCCGCGATCCCAACGAGGTGCGCCTGACGATCAACGGCGCGCCAGGTCGTTGCCCGCAAGGGCGATCTGGTGATCGCTGCCGCCGAGCGCGTCGGCGACTACATCCCGCGCTTCTGCTACCACGAGCGGATGAGCTCGGTCGGCATGTGCCGCATGTGCCTGGTCGACGTCGACACCGGTCGCGGGCCGGCGTTGCAGCCGTCGTGCATGATCACCGTGGCGCCCGGCATGGTGGTCGACACCGCAGAGCGAGACGGCGCAAGCTGCTGCAAGAGGGCATCATCGAACTGCTGCTCGCCAACCATCCACTCGACTGCCCGGTGTGCGACAAGGGCGGCGAATGCCCGTTGCAGGATCAGGCGTTCAGCCACGGTCCGGGCGAGAGTCGCTACGTCGAGGAGAAGCGTCACTTCGAGAAGCCGATCCCGATCAGCGATCTCGTGCTGCTCGACCGCGAGCGCTGCATCCTGTGCGATCGTTGCACCCGCTTCGCCGACGAGGTCGCCGGCGACGCGCTGATCCACTTCACCAGTCGCGGCAACGACACGCAGATCACCACGTTCCCCGACGAGCCGTTCGTCAGCTACTTCAGCGGCAACACCGTGCAGATCTGTCCGGTCGGTGCGCTCACCGCCAAGCCGTACCGGTTCAAGGCCCGGCCGTGGGATCTCGACGCAGACCGAGAGCACCTGCACCACGTGTGCGGTCGGCTGTCGCACCGTCGTGCAATCGAGCCACGACGAGCTGCTGCGGTACCAGGGTGTCGACAGCGATCCGGTCAACTGCGGCTGGCTGTGCGACCGCGGTCGTTTCAACTTCGAGGCGGTCAACAGCGACGATCGGTTGAGCTCACCGCTCGTGCGCGTCGGCGACGAGCTGCAACCGACGACGTGGAACGCGGCGCTCGCCCGCGGCTGCCGAGCTGATCACCGAGGCCAAGGCCGCCGGCGGCGCCGGCTCGCATCGCCGTGCATCGGCGGCGCGCGTGGCACCAACGAAGACGCGTACGCGTGGGCCCGCCTCGCCCACGACGTCATCGGCACGCCGCACGTGTACCCGCAGATGGGCGACGGCTGCGCCGATCGACCTGCTCGGCTTCGATCGGGCGACCATCGACGAAGCGGCCAACGCCACCACGATCATCCTGCATCGCACCCGATCTGAAAGAAGAGCTGCCGGTGCTGTACCTGCGTCTGCGCGACGCGGTCCAGAAGAAGCGCAGCCGGATCATCGAGTTCGCCCAGAAGCGCAGCGGCCTGTCCGCGCACGCGTGGAGGACGATCGAGTACCAGGCGGGAGGCGTCGCCGAGGCTGTCGCCGCCTGCAGCGCCGATCCCGACATCGTCCGCGCAGCTCGCCAAGGGCAACGTCGTCATCGTCGCCGGTCGGGCCAACCTGGCCGAGCATCCCGCCGAAGTCGGCAACGGCGTCGTCGCCGCACTTGAGCTGGCGCCCGGATGCGAAGGTGCTGCCGGCGTTTCGTCGAGGCAACGTCGTCGGTGCGCATCGAGATGGGCCTCGTGCCGGGCGACGGACGGCATGCGTGTGCTCGACATCGCCAACGCGGCTGCCGCCGGCAAGATCGAATGCCTCGTGCTGCTCGGTTGCGATCCCGCTCGCCGACTTCCCCGACACCGATCTGGCGCGGCGAATGATGGCCGGTGCGCGACGAATCATCGCCATCGACACGTTTCTCACCAAGTCGAGCTCGCCCGCCGACGTCGTGCTTGCCGCGGCGGCGTACGGCGAGAAGAGCGGCACCACCACCAACATCGAGGGTCGGGTCACCACGCTCGCCGCAAGGTCACGCCGGCGGGCACCAGCCGTCCCGACTGGATGATCGCCGCCGAGCTCGCCGAGCTCCTCGGTGGCGACCTCGGCGTTTCGTCGATCGACGATCTCACCGAGTCGATCGCCGCCAACGTCGCCGGGCTTCGGTGCGGCCACCGTTGCGGCGTTGCGCAGTGCCCGTGACGGCATCGTCTGCAAGGGTTCGCTGCCGCCGGCGACGGCCCGACCGGCGACGATCGACGAGCGCAACAGCTACGACTACCGCCTCGTCGTCAGTCGCAAGCTGTACGACAACGCCGTCGGCACGGCCATGTCGCCGTCGCTGGCGCATCTGCCGATGGGCTCCGCGCTGCACCTGCACCCACTCGATGTCGAGCGGGTCGGCTCGACCGACGGCGCCGATGTCAAGGTCACCAGCAAGCGCGCCTTCGATGGTGTTCACGGTCGTTGCCGACGACTCCGTCGTTCGTGGATCGGCGTGGGTGCCGTTCAACCAGCCTGGTCCGAGCATCGGCTGAACTGATCGACTCGTCCGACGTCGTCACCGACGTGCGAGTCGAGACATTCTGATGTGTCGGTGACATTCTGATGATGACGGAGACGTTCTGATGCTCGCGCTCGACGATCTGCTCAACGACCTGACCCTCGGCGACGTGGTGATCGTGCTCTTGAAGGTGGTCGTCATCTTCGTCATCGGTCTCGTCGTCGACGATGTTGATGGTGTGGTTCGAGCGCAAGGTGATCGCCGGCATGCAGAACCGCATCGGCCCCAACAAGGCCGGCCCGAAGGGCATCCTGCAGACACTCGCCGACGGCATCAAGCTGTTCTTCAAGGAAGACCTCATCCCCGACAAGAGCGACCGCTTCGTGTTCAAGCTGGCGCCGTACCTCGCGTTCGTGCCCGCGTTCCTGGTGTGGAGCATCATCCCGCTCGGCGGCGACTTCAGCGGCAGCAGGGACGGCCTGGTCGGTGATGTTCGGCCACGTCACCAGGCTGCAGCTCGCCGACCCGCCGATCGGCGTGCTGCTGCTGCTGGCGCTCAGCTGCATCGCGGTCTACGGCATCATGCTCGCCGGGTGGGCCAGTGGTTCGAAGTACCCGCTGCTCGGTTCGGTGCGGGCATCGGCGCAGATGGTCAGCTACGAAGCGGCCCTCGGTCTCAGCCTGGCCAGCGGTCATCCTGGTCTCCGGCACGCTGAGCACCAGCGGCATCGTCATCAGCCAGTCGAACCTCGATCGTGGAACGTCGTCGCCACGGCCTTTGTGCCGTTCGTCATCTTCCTGATCGCCGCGACCGCCGAGTTGAACCGACCGCCGTTCGACCTCGTCGAGGCCGAGCAGGAGCTGGTCGGTGGGTTCAACACCGAGTACTCCAGCATTCGCTTCGCGTTGTTCTTCCTCGCCGAGTTCATGAACACGGTCACGATGAGCGCCGTCATCGTGACCCTGTTCTTCGGAGGCCCACAGCCGGTCACGATCGCCGGCAACTACAACATCTTGGCGTTCCTCGGCCCGTTCTCCGGCACAGTGTGGTTCTTCCTGAAGTTGCTCGTGTTCCTCTACGTCTACGTGTGGTTCCGAGCGACGCTGCCACGACTGCGCTACGACCAGTTGATGAACCTCGGCTGGAAGGTGCTGATCCCGGTGGCGCTCGGCTGGTTCATGTTGCTGTCGCTGCTGCGCATCGGTAGCGATCAGGGCTGGACACGGTTGCACAAGACGACGGTCGCCGTCATCGCTTTGGTTGTGCTCGCCGCCGCCGGGGGATTGCTGAACGTAGCGACCAAGGTCGGTGCCCGCAACCGTGAGCGAGAGGGGGCGATGTTCTGATGGGATACCTCGAAGGATTCCTGGTCACCGCCAAGCAACACCGGTTGTTCGGTGGCAAGCGGGTCACGACCTCGTATTCCGGTGGTCGTGTCGCCAAGAAGGGCAAAGACACCGTTGGCCGCGACGAGAAGATCGACAAGCCCGAGCGCCTGCACGGCCGTCACGTGCTGAACCGCTACGAGGACGGCATGGAGAAGTGCATCGGCTGCGAACTGTGCGCCGGCGTCTGCCCGGCCAAGTGCATCCATGTGCGTGGCGCCGACAACGATCCGCAAGATCCCACGTCACCGGGCGAGCGTTTCGGGTTCGTCTACGAGATCAACTACCTGCGTTGCATCCACTGCGACCTGTGCGTCGAGGCCTGCCCGACCGAGGCGATCACCGAATCGAAGCTGTTCGAGTTCAGCTTCACCAACCGCCGCGACGCCGTGTACACCAAGGACGAACTGGTGGTCGACGACGACGGCAAGCCGAAGCACCTGCCGTGGGAAGACTGGCGACCTGGTGAAGACGAGCACACCAGCGGATGGATGCGGGCCACATCGCCCGGTGGTGACGCCGACTTCGTCGGTCACGTCGGGTGGAGCAGTGAGCTCGGTTACGGGGTCCGCGGCCCCGAGGAGAGCGCTCCCTGATGCAGTTGTTCGTCTTCATCTGTGCCGCGTTCATGATCTTGGCGGGCGCGATCGGTGTGATCACGCGCTCGCATCCCGTGCATGCCGCGCTCAGCCTCATCCTCACGTTGTTCGGGGTGGCCGTGATGTACGTGTCGCAGGAGGCACCGTTCCTGGCCGCTGTACAGGTCATCGTGTACGCCGGGGCAATCGTGGTGCTGTTCCTGTTCGTCATCATGCTGCTCGGCGTCGACAAGGCCGAAGATCTGCAGGTCGAGCCGTTCAGGTTGCAGCGCAAGGTCGCCGTTCTCGTCGGGGGCGGCGTGATCGGATTGATCTCGTTCGCGGCCATCTCGTCGCGTGACAACATCGGGCTGGTCAAGCCTCAGCAGAGCGAAGCCGTGACCGGCGTCGGGCAACTGGCGAACGCTCACGACAACAACATCCGCGCCCTCGCCCGCGACTTGTTCAGCGATCACGTTCTGGCCTTCGAGCTCACGTCGGTGCTGCTGGTGATAGCGGTCGTCGGCACGGTACTCCTGGCTCGCCGCGCACCGAAGAGCAACCCCGAGTCGACGACATGATCGCCACCGCCGTCCCCACCACGACGTGGTACCTGGTGCTGGCCAGCGTGCTGTTCGGCATCGGCACTGTCGGTGTGCTGGTGCGTCGCAACCCGCTGATCATGCTGATGTGCGTCGAGCTCATGCTCAATGCCGTCAACCTGAGCTTCGTCGCGCTGGCCAGGAAGCTCAACGACATCGGTGGGCAGACCACGGTTTTCTTCGTGATGGTCGTCGCCGCGGCCGAAGTCGTCGTCGGTCTCGGCATCATCGTCGCCATCTTGCGGCGCAAGCCCAACGCCACGGCCGACGATCTCGCGGAACTGAAGGGCTGAGCGATGCTCGATGTCGTCTGGTTGATCCCCGCGCTGCCGCTCGCCGGCTTCTTGATCATCCTGCTGTTCGGTCGCCGACTCGGCGACCCAAAGTCGGGTTATCTGGCAACACTCTTCTGCGGCGCGGCCTTCGTCGTGACGATCGGTGTGTTCCTCGATCTGCTCTCCAAGCCGGCTGACGAACGCCAGCACATCGTCAAGCTGTTCTCGTGGGTGCCGGTCGGCTCGTTGCAGGTAGACCTTGCCTTTCTCGCCGACCCGCTCAGCCTCACGATGTGCCTGTTCGTGACTGGTATCGGCACGCTCATCCACCTCTATGCCATCGGCTACATGCACGGCGACCCGCGGTTCTCCAAGTTCTTCCTCTATCTCAACCTGTTCGTCTTCAGCATGGTGGTGCTCGTGCTCGGTGAGAACATGCTGGTCACCTTCCTGGGGTGGGAAGGCGTCGGTACGTGCAGTTACCTTCTGATCTCGTTCTGGCACGAACGCGAGAGCGCAGCCACTGCCGGAAAGAAGGCCTTCGTCACCAACCGGGTCGGCGACTGGGGATTCATGATGGCGATGTTCTTCGCCTTCCAGGCCACAGGCACTTTGAGCTTCATCGGTATCAACGCGGCCGCCAGCACGATGGCCCAGACGACCGCCACGGCCATCGCCCTGTTCTGCTTCATCGGTGCTTGCGGCAAGAGCGCCCAGCTGCCGCTGTACCTGTGGCTGCCCGACGCAATGGAGGGCCCGACACCCGTGTCGGCTCTGATCCACGCCGCGACGATGGTCACCGCCGGAGTGTTCCTGATGTGCCGCATGAGCCCGATGCTCAATGCGGCATCGTCGTACGCGCCGAACTTGATCGCCATCATCGGCGTCATCACTGCGTTGTTCGCGGCCACCATTGCCGTCGCCCAGAACGACATCAAGAAGGTGTTGGCGTACTCGACGGTCAGTCAGCTCGGATACATGTTCCTGGCCGTCGGGTCGGGGGCGTACACCGCGGCGATCTTTCACATGATCACCCACGCCTGCTTCAAGGCGTTGCTGTTCCTCGGAGCGGGCTCAGTCATCCACGGCATGCATCACGAGCAGGACATGCGTCGAATGGGCGCGCTGCGCAAATTGATGCCGATCACCGCGGCGACGTTCATCGTCGGCTGGCTGGCCATTGCCGGTGTACCACCGTTCGCCGGGTTCTGGAGCAAGGACGACGTTCTCCTGGGCGCCTACGACAAGAGCCCGGTGCTGTGGGCGCTCGGCCTGGTGACGGCGTTGCTGACCGCCTACTACATGACCCGCCAGGTGATCATGGTGTTCTACGGCAAGGCGCGCTGGCACGACGCGCACGAAGAGCATGGTGCCCACGGCGACTTCCAGCCGCACGAGAGCCCGGCGATCATGCTGCTGCCGCTCGTCGTGCTGGCCGGTTTGTCGATCTTCATCGGGTTGATCAACCTGCCGTTCACACGATCCAGCGAAAGGCTCACCGCTTGGCTCGAGCCGGTGATCGGCGCGCACGAGGGCGAGACGGCGAAGTTGCCCTTGGCCGTCGTCGCCACGGCAGTCGCCCTCATCGGCATCACCGCCTCGATCATGATCTACGCCAAGCACAAGGCCAAGCCGGTCGAGCCGGTGATACTCGCCGAGGGTTGGTACTACGACGCGACCGTCACCCGCTTCATGGGAGGTCCCGGTCGCAGGGCCTTCGCCGACGTCGCCTGGTTCGACACGAACGTCATCGATGGCGCTGTCAACGGCGTCGGCAGGCTCGTGCGGGGCACGGCCCAACGCATCCGAACGGTGCAGAGCGGCAACGTTCGCAACTACGCCGCGGCGATCGGCGTCGGCGTCGTGCTGTTGCTCGGTTGGTTCATCATCGTTCGAGGCAGCCTGTGATCTCGTTCCCCATCCTGACCATGCTCGTGCTGGTGCCGGCGGTCGGTTCGATCGTCGTTGCCGCGTTCTCCAACCGCCGCCTCGAATGGGTGAAGCTCATCGCCCTGCTGACCAGCGTGTTGACCGCAGGGTTGAGCATCTGGCTGGTTGCCGCGTTCGACAAGTCCGACCCCGACTTCCAGTTCGTCAGCATTCACAGCTGGATCAAACCGTGGGGTATCTCGTGGCATCTCGGAGTCGACGGCATCTCGCTGTTCCTCGTCCTGCTCACGGGCGTGCTCTTTCCGCTGGTGATTGCCGGCATCGATCCGCATCGTGATCACAAGAGCTACCTGTCGTGGATGCTGCTGCTCGAAGCCGGATTGATGGGCAGCTTCATCAGCCTCGACCTCTTCTTGTTCTTCGTGTTCTTCGAGATCGTCCTGGTGCCGATGTACTTCCTCATCGCCGGATGGGGTTACGAAGGCCGTGTCCACGCGGCGATGAAGTTCTTCCTGTTCACGATGGTCGGCTCGGCCTTCATGCTTGTCGGCATCATCGCCACGGCGTTCCTCGCCAAGGGCAATGGACCGCTGACCTTCGACCTCGTCGAACTGTCCAAGGCCGACTTCGCGACGTCGACAGGCAGGTGGTTGTTCTTTGGGTTCGCTGTCGCCTTCGCTGTCAAGGTGCCGATCTTTCCGCTGCACACCTGGCTACCCGATGCGCACACGCAGGCGCCGACCGGCGGCTCGGTGATCCTCGCCGGCGTCATGCTGAAGCTCGGCACCTACGGACTGCTGCGGTTCGGTGTGTTCCTGTTTCCCGAAGCAGCGCTGTGGAGCCGCAGTCTCTGGATGACCCTTGCCGTGATCGGCATCATCTACGGCGCGATCGCGGCGACGATGCAGAAAGATCTCAAACGGCTGGTCGCCTACTCGTCGGTCGCCCACCTCGGCTTCATCGTCCTCGGCATCTTCGCGATGACCAGCCAGTCGATCACCGGTGGCGTGATGCAGAACATCAACCATGGTGTGTCGACCGGCGCCCTGTTCTTGCTGGTGGGCATGATCTACGAGCGCCGTCACACCCGCCAGATCGCCGATCTGAAGGGTCTCCAGAAGATCGCCCCGATATTTGCCGGCGTTTTCATGGTGGTCATGCTGTCGTCGATCGGCGTGCCCGGGCTCAACGGTTTCGTCGGCGAATACCTGGTGTTGATCGGGTCGTTCCTGACCGCCCGGTGGTGGACGGTCGTGGCCGCCACTGGTGTGATCCTCGCCGCGCTGTATCTGCTGTGGGCCTATCAGCGGGTGTTCCACGGCGAGCCCGACGACGCCAACAAGGACTTCGGCGAGTTGAAGGTTCGCGAGGCCGCTGTGATGCTGCCGCTCATCGGCGTGATCGTGTTCACCGGCTTGTATCCCAAGCCGATGCTCGATCGCATCGAGCCGAGCGTGAAGAAGCTGATCGAACACGTCAGCGAGAAGACGTCGTACGTCGAGCCGCAACCGTCTGGGGTCGCGCCATGATCGCCGCCGATCCGACCCTGGTCGGACCCCCGATCGACTGGTTCGCGCTCAGCCCGCTCCTCGTCCTCCTCGGTGCCGCGATGGTCCTGCTGATCGGCGGTTCGTTCGCGCCGCGCTGGCCGCGTCGATCTCTATCCCCTGTTCACCGCAGCCGCCGGCTTGGCAGCGATGATCCTCAGCTTCTTCTTGTGGGACAACATCACCGACGAGGGTGCCTCCACACTTGTCGGCGGCGCACTGCGATTCGACGGATTCTCGATGTTCATCAACGTCACGATCGCCGCAGCCGTGATTCTGGTCGCCTTCGTCACCGACGACTACCTCCGCCGCGAAGATCTCGACGGTCCCGAGGTCTACGCCCTCTACCTGCTGGCGGCCCTCGGCGGCATCGTGATGGGCTCGGCGAACGATCTGATCGTGCTGTTCCTCGGCCTCGAGATCCTCTCGATTGCGTTGTACGTGATGGCCGCCAGCCATCGCCGGCGGATCGAGAGCCAAGAGAGTGGCATCAAGTACTTCGTGCTCGGCGGCTTCTCGTCGGCGTTCTTCCTCTACGGGATCGCGATGGTCTACGGCACTGCCGGCAGCACCAACTACACCAAGATCGTCGACTCGTTCAACGCCAACATCCCGGCCGTGCGCCACGACTCGTTCATGCTCGCCGGCATTGCGCTGCTCCTGGTCGGTCTGGGGTTCAAGGTTGCCGCCGTGCCGTTCCACTTCTGGACGCCCGACGTGTATCAAGGAGCGCCGACGCCCGTGACCTCGTTCATGGCGTCGGTCGGCAAGGCCGCCGCCTTCGCGGCGATGTTGCGCGTGCTGATCTATGCGCTGCCACACTGGAGCAACGACTACCGGCCGATCGTTTGGGCGCTCGCCGTGCTGACGGTCGTGGTCGGGTCGACAATGGCGGTCGTGCAGACCAACGTCAAGCGAATGCTGGCGTTTTCGTCGATCAGTCACGCCGGGTTCATCCTCGTTGGGGTCGAGGCTGCTTCTCACCATCCCGGCCGTCCCGGTTCCAACAACGGCGTGTCCGCCGCGTTGCTGTACCTGTTGCTGTACGGAGTGTTGGTGGTCGGCACCTTTGCCGTCGTCACCATGGTCGCCCGCACGGGAGACGGCGCCACTGACCTGGATTCGTTCCGAGGGCTCGGCAAGGCGCATCCGGCGATCTCGCTGGCCATGACGGTGCTGCTTCTCGCCCAGGCCGGGGTTCCCTTGACCTCTGGGTTCGTCGCCAAGTTCGGTGTGATTCAGGCGGCGGTGGAAGAGCACAGTTACGCCATCGCCATCGTGGCAATGGTCGCCTCGGTGATCGCCGCGTTCTTGTACTTGAGGATCATGATCTCGATGTGGGTCACCGAGTCCGAGGCCGGTGATGATGGCCGCGAGGCTGTGCGGGTGCCGCTGTGGACGGGGGTTGCACTCACCCTTTCGGTCGGGTTCACGCTGCTCGTCGGGTTCTTCCCGGCTTGGCTGATCGACGCCGCCCAGATCGCCGTCACCCCCAAGTAACCCGCAACTCGTCCTCGCGCCCCGGCCCCGGTTGGGCGCGATTCCGGCATCGCGCCTTTTACTTTCGGCCCCGCGGAGTCCCGTCGGGCGCGCTTTGAGTAGGCGAAGTTCGGATCTCGCGCCCGACCGGGTGAGGGCGCTCGTTACGCGGCAACGTCGAGCCGGGCGAGAATGACGCCGATATCGGCCACGGCCTCGCCGAGTCCACCGTTGACGTCGATGTCGGTGATGCGCGTCGAGGTCCAACCGATGGTCGTCAACTTGCGGTCGCGACCCTTGTCGGCGTGCGAGTCGGCAGCACCGTCGTGCCACGCCGGATGATCGACCTCGACGGCCAGCCTGACGCTCGGCCAGGCGAAGTCGATCGCGATGTGCCGCCCTCCGGGTAGCTGCATCGCGAATTGCGTCGCCGGGATCGGAAGACCCTGCCTCGACATCTCTTCGAGCACCTTGACCTCGAGGTCGGATTGCAACGCGGCTCGCCAGGCCGGGCGCGACCCGATGACCGCCAGCATGGTCCTCGCTCCTGGACGGTTCGGGTGATAAAGGCGCCGCACGGTGTCGGAGATGGTGCCGAATGTGACCCGTCCCTCGTTGAGCAACTGCTCGAGACCGGAGCTTGTCGCTTCACGACCGATCATGTCAGCGCTGTCGAACAACGTGCGTGGCGGGCTGGTGAGCCGGATCCCGTCCGGCCGTTGCACGAAATCGACGGGGTCGATGCGACGGCAGCGGTGCACGACGATGCCCTCCATCTCGGGAGATCGACCGTGCGGAACAAGGACATGGACGTCGGGATCGGCCATTCGCCGAAGCCCCCACTGTTGGCCGGCGGTGGTGAACCCGATGAGTGCTGCAGGATTTCGTGCGCAAGCTGCCGCCATGATCTGCTCACGATTGCACGGCCATTGCGCGCTGCGGAACACGCCGGGCAGCATCGTGATCAGCTCATGGCGATCGACCATCTGACCGATGTTGCGATCGCCGCAACCGAACTCCACCAGTTTCGCTGCTGAAATGATGCCGAGATGCGTGCTGAACCACGCATCCATCGAGCGACGCCATGGTGCTGACATTTCGAACCTCCCCGAGTTGACGGGCGATCTCCGGGGGAAGCCAGTGACGCACCGTATCTCGACCGACGCCGATTCCACGCGATCGACTCAACGGGCGCGATTCCGGCACCCACGCTTCAGGTTTCGCGCCCATTTGGGTGCGTGGGCGCGTTGTGAGAACTGGGACTTCCTGAATCGCGCCCGACGGGCGTGATAGCGGGCTCGAGAGGGGGAGGGAGGTCAGGTGGCTTGGCGGATCAACTCGTCGAACAGGCCCTGCTGCTGAGGGTCATCGGCGGCGGAGTCCTCCGGGTGCCACTGCGTGCCGACGATCCAGCGCGCGGCATCCAGCTCGACGGCGTGGATGATGCCGTCGGTATGCCGGCCTACAACTCGAAGCCCGTCGCCGAGCCGATCGAGTGACTGGTGATGCACGCAGTGGCATCGCCCGGGCGTCTCGGTGCCCATCGCTTTGGCGATGCGCGATCCGGCGTCGAGCTCGTTGGTGGTGAAACACAGCCAATGGTCTTCAGTTCCGATGTCTTGCACCAGGGTGCCACCGAGGGCGACGTTGAGCACCTGGAGCCCCCGACAGATTGCCAAGACGGGCTTGTCGGACTCGATCGCCGCGGTGACCATCGCCAGCTCCATCGCGTCGTGCTCGGCCACGATGCCGTACAACGATTCCTCGGTGGCCTCTTGCCCGTAGCGACGTGGATCGATGTCGCCACCGCCATGAAAGACCACAGCATCGCAACGAGCCAACAGCGGGGGAATGTCATCGATCAACCCTGGGATCGGCGGCACCATCAGCGGAATGCCGCCCGCCCGTTCGACCGCCCGAAAGTAGGTCTGGGCGGCGGCGAACGGCGCGCCGCGGACACCCGGTGCCCCGGTCGACTGCCGGCCGACGATGACTACGAGCGGCTTCACCGGATCAGTGCAATCCCGCCCGTCGAACGAGCTCGTCGTAGATCGCCTGCTGCTGTGGCTGGCGGGTCGCCGTGTCTTCGGGATGCCATTGCAATCCGACCACCCAGGCCCTCGTCGGCAGCTCGACGGCCTCGAGTTGGCCATCCTCGGAGTACCCGATCGGAACCAGCCCGGCGCCCAACTGGCCGATGCCTTGATGGTGCACGGAGTGGCAATGGTCGAGGTGCGTGTCGCCGACCAGCTCGGCGACAATGGAGCCCTCGACGAGCTTGACGGAATGCTCGCGCATCCAGTGTTCGTCGTTGCCGATGTCTTGCACCAATGTGCCTCCGAGCACGATGTTCAACACTTGCATGCCGCGGCAAAGGGCCAGCATCGGCAGGTCGAGCTCGAGCGCCGCGGACGCGACCGCCATGTCGAGCTCGTCATTGGCGGCGACGATGCCATACAACGATTCCTCCGTCGGCTCCTGCCCATAGCGACGCGGATCGATGTCGCCGCCACCCGGCAACAGCACGCCGTCGAAGTGTTGCAGAACGGTGAGAGCGTTGTCGGTCAGCTCGTGGATGGGTGGCACCAGCACGGGCACGCCGCCGGCTCTGGCAACGGCGCGGCTGTACGGCTGGCTGCTGGAAAAGGCGTCGCGCTTGCCCTCGTCGCTGAAGGTCAGTATCCGTGCGCACACAGCGATGAGGGGAGGCGGTTGACTCATGCAGCGTCAAGTGTATGTGTCAAGGTGTTCGACAACTTCGCTCCGGATCCTCAGTCCGGGCACACGGGCCGGGAGCTCAGTGGATTTCATCTTCATGCTCACACGTTCCGACGAGACCATCGTCGACTGCCTCGAAACCTGGGCCGCGATCGAGCATGTAGGGCTGCGCCACGCCGGCTTCAAAGACGTCGGTGTCGACATCGCCACGCTTGTCGAGTTGAACAAGCGAATGCAGGCACGCGGCGTGACGACATACCTCGAAGTCGTCAGCACGTCGGCCGACGCCTGCCGGCGCAGCTCGCGCGCCGCAGTCGAGATCGGCGTCGATCGGCTGATGGGTGGCACCGAGATCGACGACACACTGCAGATCGTCGCCGGATCCGGTATCGAGTACCTACCGTTTCCGGGCGTGCCGGTCGGTCACCCGACGAGGTTGGGCGGTGATGCAGAGCTTGTCGAGCGACAGTGCCGGGACTACGACCATCGTGGGTGCTCAGGTGTCGACCTGCTCGCTTACCGCGCGACGCATGCTGACCCACTCGAACTCGTGCGCGCCGCGTGTCGTGGCACCGCGGGTTGTCTCGTGGTCGCCGGCAGTGTCTCGACCGTTCGGCAGATCGAGGATCTGGCGGCGGCCGGCGTCGATGCGTTCACCATCGGCTCTGCGGTCTTCGACGGGTCGTTCTCGCCGAACAAGGGCCACGTCGTGTCGCAGCTCAACGACGTGCTCGCGGCGACTCGGCGTGTCGGATGACCCCGCCCAAGTACCCTGCCGACCGTGTCCGATTCCATCCGATTGATCAATCCCACCGACGAATCCCTGCTGCGCGAGCTGCCGCTGGCGGGGCGTGACGAGGCTGACGAGGCGATCGCTCGCGCCAGCCGTGCGGCTCCGTCGTGGCGATCCGTCGCCCCTGCCGACCGGGTCCGGTTGATGCGTCGGTTTGCCGACACGATCGCCGGTCACGCCGACGAGCTCGCCGCCCTGGAGACCGCCAACGTCGGCATGCCGATCGGCAACAGCACGTGGTGCGCCAACGCCGCGGCCGACGTGATCCACTACTTCGCCGGGGCGATCGACAAGCACACCGGTTCGACGATCCCGGTCACCGGCGGGGTCGACATGACGTTTCACGAGCCTCTCGGCGTCGTCGGTTTGATCACCCCGTGGAACTTCCCGGTCCTGATGGCGTCGTGGAAGATCGGCCCGGCATTGGCGACCGGCAACACCGCGGTGATGAAGCCGGCCGAGATCACGCCGTTGACCACGATGCGGCTCGGCGAGCTGGCGTTGGAGGCGGGCATTCCCGAAGGTGTCCTCAACGTTGTGGTCGGCGAGGGCACCGAGGTCGGCTGGAGGTTCGTCGAACACCCCGACGTACGCAAGGTCGCGTTCACCGGCTCGACGGCCGTCGGGAAGCGGATCATGGCGGGTTGCGCCGAACAGGTCAAGCGGGTCACGCTCGAGCTTGGCGGCAAGAGCGCGAACATCGTGTTCGACGATTCCGACCTCGAGTTGGCGGCGTCTGCTGCGCCAGGCGCCGTGTTCGACAACTCCGGGCAGGATTGCTGTGCGCGCAGCAGGGTGCTGGTGCAGCGCACGGTGTTCGACCGCTTTGTCGAGCTGTTCAGCGATGCCGCCCGGCAGTGGAAGGTCGGCGACCCGATGGATGCAAAGACGGCGATGGGGCCATTGGTGACGGCACAGCACCTCGCCAAGGTGCGCTCCTTCACCGACGATCTCGACACCGTGTTCACCGGCGCTACGCCGACGGGTCCGGGCTTCTGGCACCCGATCATGATCGCAACACCGTCAGATCCGACCGCCCGTGTTTGTCGAGACGAGGTGTTCGGCCCCGTGGCGGTGGTGCTGCCGTTCGACGACGAAGCCGACGCGATCCGCATCTGCAACGACAGTGACTACGGGCTGTCGGGCTCGGTCTGGACGCGCGACGGGGCCAAGGCCTTACGTGTCGCCCGGGCGATGGAGGCCGGCGCCATCAGCGTCAACTCGAACAGCTCGGTTCGCTACAGCACCCCATTCGGTGGTTTCAAACAGAGTGGGCTCGGTCGCGAGCATTCGATGCACGTGCTCGACCACTACACCGAGCTGAAGAACGTGTTCATTGCCACCTAGTCCCGGCACTGGGCGACTGGTTGATCACATCGATGGGGTAGCCGGCTTCGGTGGCCGCACGGACCACTGACTCGGCATGGCCGCGACCGTGGACCTCGAGCACGACTTGCACACCCGTTTCGCGCACGTGGAGATCGACCCCTTCACGAACGTGCTCGACCTCCACCAGGTTTGCGCCATGCTCGGCGAACAATGTCAGCAGCCTGGCGAGGCCACCAGGCCGATCGCTGATCCGGGCGAACAGGATGAGACGTCTGCCTGCCTGAGTCTCGTGGCGGCGAATCAAGCCGGGCAAGATGCCGAGGTCGACGTTGCCGCCACTCAACACGACACACGTCGTGCCGGTGCGTGCCGGTGCAAGTCGCTGCGACAACAACGCGGCCACACCGACAGCGCCGGCCCCTTCGACGAAGAACTTGGACCGCTCCATCAACAGCATCATCGCATCGGCGACAGCGTTCTCCTCGACCACCACCACGTCGTCGAGCCACTGCTCGACGAGCGGCCGGGTGATCTCCCCCGGCCGCTTCACAGCGATCCCGTCGGCGAGAGTGACGACGGGGCCCGTCGGTGGCTGGCGATGCGCGTATGGGGCGCACGCCGCGACCTGTACGCCGATCACCTCGATGGTCGGGTCGGTGGCCTTGACGGCGATGGCGATGCCGCAGGCCAACCCGCCCCCTCCCAACGGCACGACGACGCGCCGGAGCGCGGACACGTCGTCGATCAGCTCCCGTCCGAGGGTGGCCTGTCCGGCAACGACATCGACGTCGTCGTACGGGTGACAGAACACCATGCCGGCGTCCGCGGCACGTTCGCGTGCGGCGGCCACCGCTTCGTCGAGCGAATCGCCACCTTCGATGAGCGTCGCACCGTACGCGCGGCATGCCTCGATCTTCGATACTGGTGCACCCGACGGCACGAAGATCTCGCAGGGGACTCCGGCGTGGCGGGCGGCGAAGGCGAGCGCCTGCGCATGGTTGCCGGCACTGCCCGCAGTGACGCCGGCGCCGACGTCATGGCCCAGTGCCGCCAGCTTGCTCATCGCCCCGCGGATCTTGAAGCTGCCGGTGCGCTGGAGGTTCTCGGCCTTCAGCACGACGTTGCCGCCACATCGCTCGCTGAGCGCGGCCGAACCGGTGACCGGTGTGTGCGTGACGATGCCGCGCCCGGCCTGCGTGGCGCGATCGATCGCGGCAGTGGAAATCTTCGGAGCCGGCATGTCTGCGCGTACCGTAGTGCCCATGCGTGCGCTGCTGATCGGAAATGCCGCGGACAACGACGGCGGCTTCGTCGCCGAGCGATTTCGTCAGCACGGCTACTCGTTCACCGAATGTCACCGCGAGAGCCTCGACGACTGGCCCGTGCTCGAGGGCAGCGATCTGGTCGTCACGTTGGGTAGCGAGTGGAGCGTGTACTGGCCGCACGTTGCCGAGTCCGTCGCCGCCGAGGCCGATCTGATTCGCACGGCCCACGCCTCTGGGGTGCCGACCTTCGGCATCTGCTACGGCAATCAGATCATGGCCCACGCGCTCGGGGGCACCGTCGAGCGAGCGAGTCGGCCGGAGATCGGGTGGTGTCAGGTCGTCAGCGATGTACCAGACGTGATCGTCGGGGGTCCCTGGATGCAATGGCACTACGACATCGTCACCGTGCCGGAGGGGGCGCAGGAACTGGCTCGCAGCGAGGTTGGGCCACAGGCGTGGCGGATGGCCCGCAGTTTCTGCACTCAGTTTCACCCCGAGGCCACCGAGACCGTGATTCGCCGATGGGCCATGAGCGACAATGGCACTGCCGAGCTGCTGAAGTACGGGATCAAGCCCGATCAGCTCATCGATGAATCACGGCGCAACGTTGCCGACAGCCAGCCTGCGGCCGACCACCTCGTCGACTGGTTTCTCGACCGTGTCGCCGCGGCGACCTAGATCGAGTCGCCTGTCGGGGACGTTCAGGTGGCCGCGGAGTCGTCGGCGGCTCCGATCGTGTCGAGCTCGTCACGGAGTTGGTCGAGACCCATTGCCCCCATGTCGAGTGCCACCCGATGGAAGTGCTTGAGATCGAACGCCGCGCCCAAACGTTGCCTGGCCCGTTCTCGGCCCTCGAGCCACACTCGTTCCCCGACCTTGTACGAGATGGCTTGTGCTGGCATGCCGAGATAGCGATCGACCTCGGATGTCAGGAACTCGACGGCTTGACCGGTTCGCTCGAGCAGGAACGGCAACGCCAGCTCGGATCGCCAGCGTTCACCCGGATGGAACCGCTCGTTGTCCGGAATGCGCATCTCGCAATGCAACCCGATGTCGACGATCACACGCGCGGCGCGCAACGACTGACCGGCGAGATATCCCAACTCGTACACCGGGTCGTCGAGGTAACCGAGCTCGTGCATCAACCGTTCGGCGTACAGCGCCCAGCCCTCGCAGTGGCCGGCGATCATCACGCCCAGCCGCTGGAACCGGGTCAGCGAGTCTGCCTTGTACATCATCTGGGCAAGCTGGAGGTGATGGCCCGGTGCGCTCTCGTGGTAGGTGGTCGACAGGACATCCCAGAGCGGGAAGTGGGTCTTGCCGGCGACGGAGTGCCAGATCTGCCCTGGTCGACTGAAATCCTCGCTCGGTGCGGTGTAGTAGGTGGCGTCGACGCCACCGGCGGGGGCCGCCATCGCCTGGCAACGCCGGAGCGGCTCGGCAATCTCGAAGTACTTCCCGTCGAGCTCTTCGATCGTTCGGTCGATGATGTCCTGGTTCCAGGCAACAAAGTTGTCGGCGCCCTCGACCACATAGCGTGGGTCGGTCCTCAATCGCCCGATGCACTCGTCGCGCGACGCACCGGGAAGGATCCGCTCGACGAGCGCTGACACCCGCTGCTCGATGCTATGCAGCTCGTTCCATCCCCAGCGGTACGTCTCGTCGAGATCGAGATCGGCGCCGTTGTGATAGCGGACGAACAACTGGAACCGTTCCGCTCCGACCGGATCATGTGGTGTCGCGATAGCGGCGTAGTCGTGCCGCAACCACCTCCCGAATTCGACGAATGCCTCGCTGGCGGCGCCTGACTCGATGCTGAGATCGATTGACGTGCACTCATCGACCAACTCGTTGAAATATCCGTCGCGACCGCCCCACACCTCACATTGGTCCGCGCAGGCCAAGGCCTGCCGGCGTGCCGCCACCTGACCCTTGTCGGCGGCATAGAGGAAGCTGGCACGCAGCCTGTCGAGCGCCAGCGGCACACTCGACAACCTGCGCTGCACGTTCCTCCAATCATCGTCGGACTGGCGAGGCATGAAGGCGAAGATCTCACGGACGTACTCGTGATGACTGTTGAGCACGCTCAGCAGCCGGTGATATTCACCCGACTCGATGAGGTCGAGTTCGGCCTGGACCCGTTCGCGCATCACCTCGGTGGCGATGCGGTCGTTGTGATGGCGTGGCTCGACATGAGCCAGGGCTCGGATCATACGCTGCTGCAGCTCGAGCCTGGCGGCCCACCCCTCCGGCGAGTAGTCGGTGATCTCGTGGTCGTGGCCCGGGATTCCCCAGAACGAAGCCAGCATGGGGTCGAGCGCCGCACTCTCGACGATGTACCGGTCGGACAACTCGAAGATGTCGGGGCCACTGCGTCCGCTCGCCCCCGATTCATCCACGGTCACCTTTGCCCCACCATCCGCATGTGCACCCCTTGCTCGTCGATTCTGGCAGGCCCGATGGTCGACAGCAACGCCGAATGGCCACGAAGCCCGCTGCGCGACCGCTGTTGCTGCACGTGCTAGACAATCGCCTGAGTTCGCCATGCGGCTTGGGGGTCGCAGTGAGCCAGGGCTGGGGGTCCTTTCATGTCAACCATCGACGAAGATCGCGAGCAACTGCACTCCATGGGCTACGCCCAAGAGCTGCACCGCGGCATGGGCACGTTCAGCAACTTTGCCATCAGCTTCTCGATCATCTCGATCCTGGCCGGGGGCATGACGAGCTTCTGGCTCGGCATGGTCACCAGCGGCCCACGAGTGATCATGATCGGCTGGGTGGTGGTGGGGTTCTTCGCACTGCTTGTTGGCATGGCGATGGGTGAGATCTGCTCCGCTTATCCGACTGCGGGTGGCTTGTACTACTGGTCCGCCAAGCTGGCGCGCAACAACGCGGCGCGCTGGTCGTGGTTCACCGGATACTTCAACCTGCTCGGTCAGATCGGTGTGATCGCCTCGGTCGACTACGCGCTGTCGATCTTCATCGCTTACTTCATCCGCATGTTCGACGACAGCTACCGGCTCACGGTGCTCGGCATTTTCGTGATCTTCTTGATCGTGCTGATCGTTCACGGCCTGCTCAACACCTTCAGCATCGATGTGGTCAAGATCATGGGCGACGTCAGCGTGTGGTGGCATGTCGTCGGGGTGGTCGTCATCGGCGCGATCTTGTTCATCGCACCGAGCAACAAGCGCGGAATCGGGGGTGCATTCGACGCTGCGCCTCCGGGATTGACGGGTTGGACGGGCGGCGGGTTTGTAACTGTGTACCTGTTCGCGCTCGGCTTGTTGCTTGCGCAATACACCATCACCGGTTTCGATGCATCGGCCCACGTCAGTGAAGAGACCAAGGGCGCACGTACTGAGGCACCGAAGGCCATCGTTCGTGCGATCTATATCTCTGCCATCGCGGCGATCGTCTTGAACTTGGCGATGATCTCCGCCCTGCCCAAGACAGGCGAAGTCGACGCCGACGGCACCCTTATCTACGGCAAGATCATCTTCGGTGACGCCAAGGATCCGTTCCTGGTAAACGCCGCGCCCAGGCTGATCTCCAATGCGGTCGGGACGAGCGCGGCCAAGCTCATTGTGTTCATCGCCATCGTCGGTCAGTTCTTCTGCGGTTTGGCGTCGGTCACTGCTAACAGCCGCATGATCTACGCGTTCAGCCGTGACGGTGCGCTGCCTGGGTCGAAGCACTGGCACAAGATCAACAGAAAGACACGTACTCCAACGAACTCGGTGTGGCTCGGCGTCACATTGTCGGCCATCACCGGCGCGACATCGTTGTATATCAGGGGCACCGGCGCCGGTCGATACTCGACGGCGTTCTTCGCGATGACCGGGATCTGCGTCATCGGCCTCTACATCGCCTATGCCATCCCGATCTATCTACGACTCACCAACCCCGATTTCGAGGTGGGGCCGTGGAACCTGAAGGGCTACCACAAGATCGTCGGCTGGACAGGGTTGGCGTGGATCGCCTTCATCACGATCCTGTTCTTCTCGCCGATCTTCTGGCCGTTCTGGCCGATATGGGGCAGCGGCAACGAGATCGTCGAATTCGCCAGCCCGGGTAACTCCTTCTTCCGGCAGAACAACTTCAACTTCACCGGGCCATTGATCATCCTGGCCTTTCTTTTCATGGCCGGCTACTGGAGATTCAGCGGCAAGAAGTGGTTCACGGGTCCGAAGGTTCAAGGAACGAAGGAAGAATTGTTGGAAATCGAGCGGGAGCTCGACGCAATCAACTGACCGTCCTGCGTCGACACCGAGATGGGGCTGCCGTTCACGGCGGCCCCATCTCGCGTCTACGTTGGCGAGCATGGACCTTCATCCCGATCTTGCTGCGGCCATCGAGGCCGGCGTGCATGGCCACCTCGTCACGATCAACCCCGACGGGTCGCCGCAGGTGACCTTGATCTGGGTCGGCCGTGACGGCGACGACCTTCTCGTCGCCCACCTCGGCGCCGGTCAGAAGATGCGCAACATCGAGCGTGATCCGCGTGTGGCGCTGAGCATCGAGGTGCCCGGGACAAACGCGATCGGCCTCGACAACTACGCCGTCATGCATGGGACCGCGACGATCACCGAAGGCGGCGCCGCGGACCTGTTGCAGAAGTTGGCGCCGCGGTTCCTGGGTGACGGCGTCAAGTTCCCCCCAATGGACAACCCGCCGGCCGGCCGCATCGTGCACATCTCCGTCGATCGAGTGACAGGCACCGGACCCTGGGTCAGCTGATCGGGTTCGTCGCGTCGGCGAGCCATCGCTCGAACTCGGGCCGCCCGGCCAGACGCTCGCAGTTCCCCAATCGTTCGTTGGCGTACGACACGAAATCGGTGTCGAGTGTGCTGATCGCCTGCTGCACGACCGCCCACATCCCCTCACGGAACTCGCTCATCATCTTCATCAACTGCAGCCGTGCCCACGACGCCTTGGTGACCTCTCCGAAGTACAACGCCAGCAGGCGTTCATCGGCACCGTGGTTGAGCTCGCTGTTGACACTGAGGTTGCCGAGGTCGAAGAAGACGTCGTTCATCCCTGCATACTCGAAGTCGAGCAGCCACACCCGGTCGTCGCCGAACAAGATGTTGCCGGGCAACAGATCGTTGTGACAAGGGACGGTCGGCATGGGGGATCGGGCGAAGGCGGCTTCGATGCGCCTGCTGAGCTGGTGGAGCCGCTCGTATGCGGGCGGAGCCATCACCCCGTACGCCGCTGCATCGCGCGCATGCCATTCGACGATCCGATGAATGGGGAAGGCGCCGCCGAGCGGCCCACTGCCGTGGAACCGTTGGACCAGATCGACGACGTCGTCGAGTCGCTCGACGAAGGGAGTCGGCTCGAGGTGATGACCGTGGACCAACTCGGTGACGAGCGTGCCGACGTGCTCGAGCATGCCCAGCACGGCCGGGCCGATGCCGAGCTCGGCCGCACGTCGCGCCGCCTCGGCCTCGTAGGCGCGATCGATGCCGAGCAGCGCGGTGCGTTCGCCCGGGATGCGAACGACGTATTCGCCGCGTTCGGTCGATGCCACGAAGTTGCGGTTGGTGATCCCGCCGTGCAGCGGGCGAACTTGCACGTGCTGATCGGCGAACAGACTGCTTTCGCGGACGAGCCGCTCAACGTCTGCCCTCCCGTTCACAACCAACGGTGTAGCACGTCGTAACCTCGCCGCGTGACGATTGAGTGCGTGCTGGCAATCGACCTCGGCACCGGTGGACCCAAGGTGGCCCTCGTTGCCGTCGACGGCTCGACCGTGGCATGGTCGAGCCGACCGGTGACGACCCGATTCATACAGGGCGGCGGCGCAGAGCAGGATCCGCGTCAGATGTGGGCGGCAATCGTCGAGCGCGACCCGGGAAACTCTCGACGCCGCCAGCCCGACTCCGCCGATCGTGGCCGTGACCGTGACGAGCCAGTACATGAGCGTGATCCCGGTCGACGCCAACGGCATGCCGACCGGGCCGTGTGTGTTGTGGATGGACACCCGGGGTGCCGACCACAACCTGACTCTGCTCACCGACGAATCATTCATGCTGTTCGTCGAGCGACATGGCTTGATCCCGCTTCCCAGTGGCGCCGACAACGTTGCGCACATCCACGTGCTCCGCGAGTTCCATCCCGACGCGTACCAGGCGGCCACCGCCTTCGTCGAACCGATGGACTACATCAACGCCAGGCTCACCGGCCGTATCGGTGCAACGCAATCGACCATGTTCGGGCAACTGGTGTGCGACAACCGCAGCTGGGGTCTGACGGAATACGATCCGGACCTGGTCGCGGCGACCGGGCTCGACCCCGACAAGCTGGCGCCACTGCTGCCCATGAACGGCATCGTCGGGTCGGTGACGAGCGCGGCGGCCGCTGACCTCGGGATCGCCGCCGGGGTTCCGGTGACCACGGGAACGATCGACTCGATCACGTCGGCGATCGGGTCAGGGGCGCTGACCGCACGTGATGGCTCGGTCATCATCGGCACGACGTCGGTGATGGTGAGCCACATCGACGAGCACCGCGGCGACCTGGGTGGGGGCATCCTCGCCGTGCCGAGCCCGTTGACGGGCAAGTACTACGTCATGGCCGAGAACGGGGTCGGCGGGCGCGCCCTGGAATGGGCGATGCGGTTGTTCGGCTACGGCGATGCCTTTGCAACGGCCACCGCCGACGCCGAAGAAATCGAGAGCGGCGCCGAGGGCGTGCACTTCATGCCGTGGCTCCTCGGCTCGATCGCACCGCAACCGAACGACGACGTCCGTGGTGCGTTCGGCGGGGCTCTCGCTACATCACGATAGACGCCATCTCTTGCGTGCCGTGATGGAGGGTGTCGCGCTCAATCTGGCCTGGTTGCGGCCGGCCGTCGAATCGTTCGTGGGCCACGACTTCGCCTCGCTCAGCTTCGGTGGGGGAGGCGCGCGCAGAGCGATCTGTGGGCACAGATCCTGGCCGACGCGCTCGATCGTCCCGTCCATCAATTGGCCGAGCCGCGGGCCACGAACGCCCGCGGGGCGGCCTTTCTCGCGTTCTCGACGCTCGGGAAGATGTCGATCGACGATGTGCCGTCGCTGCTCAAGGTTCGCGCCGTCCACGAGCCCGACCCGGCGAACCGGCGGAGCATGGACGGCGCAATCGTCCGCTTGGCCGAGCTTCACCGTGCGCTTGTCAACTTGACCAAGTTCTGAATCTTTGTTCGTCGACACTTGAGTCAACCTTCCGCGACCGCGGGACCGATGCCATGAGTGGAACGGGCAGGCGCCCTTTGGACGCCTCGTAGGCAAGGGACGGAACATGAGAACTCGAGTTGTGCCATTGGCCGTTGCCGTGGCTGTGACGGCGTCATTCGTGGGCGGGTTGGGGAGCGAACATGCGTCCGCCGCGGGTAATCAGGCGCCCGTTGTCGGTGGTGGCTCGATGACCGTTCACTACGAAAACGTGTACTCCATCCACTTCACGGCCTCGGACCCCGAGGGCGCTCCCCTGACCGTCGTGACGCAGCCGGTCAACGACGACTGGATCGGCTGCGATGGCGGTCCCGCCACCGATTTCACGTGCGACTACGCGTCGAGCCGCTACTACGACCCGGCACCGCTGCCCGCCACTCCGTTTCAACGGACGGTCAGCTACAGCGTCACCGACGGCACCTCGACGTCGACCGGTGTGTGGACGGTGACAGTGCTGCCTCCGCCGATCATGACGATCACCGGCCACCCGACGATCACCGAGGGGAGTGAGGCGGTGCTGCAACTCGAGTTGTCATCGAACACGTTCGGTTCGCAAGTCGTGCAGGCGCATGCCTCGACGGTCGATGGGGTCGGCCAGTTGATCTCGGAGTCGACCTTCATGATCGACGTTGCCGACGGACAGACGGTCACCGAACTGCACGTCCCAATAGCCGACGACGCGTTCGAAGAGCCGACGGAGTATGTCACCATCTCCGTTGACGCTGTCGACGCCATTCCCTACCGCTACGTCGACAGTAGCGCCGTCGTGACCGTGCTCGACAACGACGGAGCGGCACCGACCGATCTCCTTCCGCCCGTCGTTGCCACCCATCGCAATGTGATCGTCGAGCGCAGTGGGCAGCGGCCGGCCCGGGTCTCGTACACCGCACCACCGGCCACCGACGACATCGACGGAACGCTGACGGCGATCTGTGTCCCGGGTCCTATGTCGGTGATGCCGATGGGGCGGACGCAGGTGTCGTGCTCGGCGACCGACTCGGCCGGCCACACGGCCACCAGCACGTTCAAGGTGATTGTTCGCAAACCGACGAGCGATGGAATGGCGAAGGCGCTCGGCGGTCGAGGTGGCCTGGAGTGCGTCGCCCCGAACGAGTACATATGGGTCGCGGCCGGGGGATTCACGCCCGGCTCGCGCCTGACCATCGAGCTGCAGTCGTCGAGTCTCGAGGTCGTCCGGCTGCAAACGGTCGACGCCGATCGCAAAGGGCGCGTTCTCCGGCTCGTCAAGGTCCCGACAGTCACCGACGGCGATGCCGACGTGGTGGTGACGGGCCCGGCGGGGAACGACGACCTGGTGCGGATGCTTCCGCTCAGGGTGGCCCGGGCGAATCGCCACCACGGCGGCCCGGTCATCGCCATGCTGCGCAACAGGGAGTGCGACTGACGCTGCCGCTCCAGCCCGACCACGGCGGCCGCGAACTCGATTGGTAGGTTGCGGCGATGGGGCTCTATCCGTATGCCGACCGCTATTCCGTCGAGCGCACCCTTCCGCAAACCGGGCGTAGCCGAGACGACATCCTGGGCGAGATCCGGGCGATGTCGGCGGTCGAAGACGCTGCTGCCGACGACGGCAAGATCAGTGGTTCGGTCTACTCGGGCGACCACCAGCACTACGCCTTCTTGAACGAGGTGTTCGGCTACTACAGCCACGCCAACGTGCTGCAGCGCGATGTGTACCCGAGTGCGACGCGTTTCGAAGGTGAGATCATCGCCATGACCGCGGACCTGATGCATGCGCCTGAACCGTGTGGGGTGGTGACGAGCGGCGGTACCGAGAGCCTGATGAACCCATTGTTGGTGTACAGGGAATGGGGTCGCGAGCGAGGGATCACCAACCCCAACGTCGTGCTGCCGGTGACCGCTCATCCTGCGCTCGACAAGGGTGCGCACTACTTCGGAATCGAGTTGCGCAAGGCATCGGTGACCGACCTGTTCGTTGCCGACATGGAGTCGGTTCGTTCGCTTGTCGACGACAACACGGTGGCTCTCGTCGGCTCCGCCGGCACGTACCCGCACGGTCTGATCGACCCGATCAGTGATCTGTCGACGCTCGCCGCCGAACGTGGAATCAACCTGCACGTCGACGGCTGCCTCGGTGGGTTCATCCTGTGCTGGGGCGAGTCTCTCGGTCATCCGGTGCCGGTGTTCGACTTCCGGTTGCCCGGGGTCACATCGATCAGCGCCGATACGCACAAGTACGGGTTCGCCCTCAAGGGATCCAGTGTGCTGCTCTACCGCTCACCCGAATTGCGGCGCCATCAATACTTCCTTGCGCCCGACTGGCCGGGCGGGCTGTACACCTCGCCGGGCATGAGCGGTTCACGCTCCGGCGGGATCATCGCCGCGGCGTGGGCGGCAATGGTTTCGCTCGGGCGCGAGGGATACACGAGCATTGCTGCCGACATCTTCCGTACGGCTGCCGAGCTGCGCGGGATCATCGCCGGGCATTC
>CAWEOL010000011.1:0-408569 GCA_963810675.1 Ilumatobacteraceae bacterium | reverse complement strand
CGGAGGTCGGGACGTTCGGCTCTGCCCCAGACGACGGCAATGCGAGCCTGGAGTCATGGCGAGCAAAGCGCGTCGCGATAAACAGCGCTAAGCCGACTTGATGCACGAATACCGGCGTTTGACGACGATCAAAGCGCGACGGCACGCCTCCGGCTTCGAGCCGCTACGGGAGCTGCGATGCTTTGCTGGGGCGAGAGGTCTTCTCTGCCCTGGGTCGTCTCCCGCAAAGCGAGGTGAGGTCGATGACTCGTCGCGATGAGATCCCTGCCGCCTTCATCGACCTTGTCAACGACCACCCCCCGGTCGCTGCGCTGAGCACGGTGATGCCGGACGGTCAACCGCAAACCACCGTGGTGTGGTGGACTTGACGGCGCCCATGTGCGCATCAACGCGATCCAGGGCTTTCGCAAGGACGAAACCTGCGCCGCGACCCGAAGAGCGACGCTGCTGTGCTTCGACCCAGCCAGCCGCTGCGTTCGCTGGAGATCCACGGGATCGTCGAGGAGATGACCACGATCGGCGCCTTGGCGCACCTCGACGGCTTGTCAGAGCTACTACACCGGCCATCGCCCTACTTGGCCTATTTCTCGGCCACTGACGACGATCGAGACGCACTGTCCTGTGCAAGATCCGACCATCATCGTCGTCACCCTCGACGCGAGAAGCTGAGGAGCACAACGCCATGAGCCAGTCGATCCCGACACGCACCTCGACCTCGTCGCCCGCCCGATCCACGGCGTGCTGACGACGATGATGCCCCACGAACAACCCCAATCAAGTTTAGTCTGGTCCGACTTCGACGGCGAATGTGCCCGCGTCAACACGACCGCCGAGCGTCAGAAGGACACAACATGCGAGCGAACCCGAAGGTCACGTTGCTGGTCGTCGATCCGACGAACCACCCGCTACGTCGAACTACCACGGGCAGGCCGAGCTGGTCGAGGACGGCACGCTCGCCGTCTCGACGAGATCGCCCGCGCCTACACCGCTCATCCCGGCGTTCTACGGGTACGTCCACCGCTTCGACGGCACGATCAGAAGGGAGCAGCGGCTGATCTGCCGTATCCACGCGACAAGGATCACCATCGACGCCCTCCACGGTGACCCCCGCCTCAGGCAAACAGTTGCCAGATCGATCGACGCTCCGCTGCTGTCACAGGCCGATCGATCGCACTGGCTCGATCAACCGGCGGCGCCACCGAACAGATAGGTTCGCTGGGCCTCGAGACTGATCAGTGCGCGGCGGTGCTCGTCGAGGTGTACCGGGGTGGCGGAACCAACGCCGCCATCGACTCCATGCTGCACACGTGGCTTCGCCGAGGTCGTGACCACCGGTGCGCGCACGGCCCGAGTTGCGGGCCACCTGCTTGCTGCGGCGGACGCTGGCAGCGAGCAGGCCATCGATGCGCTGGTCGTGGCGACAGCAATCCGGTTCGGTGGAGGCATGCGTGCTGCGCCCATGACCCTGGCGACCTCACCCGTCTCGCCGACGGTCACTCCAACGTCACCATCGCCGCAATCTGACATCAATCCGCTATATCGGCGACCCTGCACGAGCACAGAACGCGCGGCGCATGTTATTCAGCCGAGCGGCCGTGGTTTCGTTGACCGAGGTATTCGGTGGCGGCGGTGTCTGCAGGCTGGCGGCGGGTCGAGTAGTGGTGGAGCATCATCTGCACGATCTGAGCCTGGCTGCCGCTTACTGCGGCGGGATTGAACCGGCGTCGATCAGTTCGCTGGTCGTCGATTTGCGCAGGGCGAGGATTGTGGCGTCGAAACTGGCATGGGTGAGGCCGTGCTCGTTACGCAGTTGGCGCATTCGTCGGGTGAGCAGTTCTGGGCGCAGGGGAGTGCTGCAGGTGGGATCGAGGCTGAACACGAAACCATCCGGGGCAACGCTGGTTCCACAGATGGCTGCGCGAGCATCCATCTCCGCGAGATGTCCTCGAAGTAGCTCGACGGTGGCCTCGTCGAGGTTGACTGCTCGGCTGTGCTCGTCTTGGTTTGTTTCTCGACGACGGTTCCGCCGGCATCGTTGATCGCCGTGTCGACGATGAACTCGTGGCGGTCGAGGTGCAGTCGGTCGCGTCGCAGACCGGAGAGCTCACCTCGTCGCAGACCAGTGGTCGCGGCGAGCTTGAGAACCGGTGCGAGCATTTTGTCGTGTTCGTCGGCGGTGGCCAGCAGGCGCAACAGCTCATTCAGCTCGGGTGCGGTGGTGTGGCGTGGGGGATGTATGGCGGCCCGCAAGTCGAAGCCATCGACGGGGTTGCTGATCACCTTGCGGTGACGCTTGCCCCATTTGAACGCGCCGCTCAGCGGCGCCCGGGCGTTGTTCATCCTGCTGCGTGAGAGGCCGGCTCGAGGCATCCGGTCGAAGGCCGTGTCGAGTTCGGCCGTCGTGATCGAGTTGGCCCGTTTTTGACCGATCGGCTTTTTGAGCCAGTGGGAGTAGGCGTCGGCGTATCCGGTGAGTGTGGAGTGATCGAGTCCTCGGTCCTCGCGGGCGAACTCGAGATCCCAGGCAACCAGACTGTCGAGTGTCAACTGTTTGTCGTCTTGCCGGAAGACGTGGTGTCCGCCGCCTTCGGTGACAAGGGCGGCCAACGCTGTGGCCGCGTCTTTTCGAGTGCCGTAGACGGTGCGGAACGTGCGCCGACGCTGTCCGAGCCGATCGAGGTCGGCGGTGACGCCGATCTTCCACACTCCGGGCGAGATCGCGGCAATCGTCCCGGCGCCTCGCGGCGAACGTTTCTTCAATGGTGGTGATGCCGACGACTTGGCGCGTTGATCGAGTCGTAGGTGGTCCACTCGCACGCAAGCGGGTTCGTCGGCGCACGACAAGACCCGGACACCGTCGGGCACAGAACTATGCTCGATCTCCCATGCAGCTCGAGCCGCAGTGAGCAACTTGCCATCGACGCGGACCTGACCGCCACCACCGGGCGACCTCGCGCCCAGCCAGATGTGATGAAACCCGGAGCGATCAACTCTCGCTTCGAACCGTGCTCTGTCGAGCGGCATCCCGAATATCTATCGGACTTCGATGGCGAGTCTAGGTACCTGTTGGTGCCTATCTCATTCGATAGACTGACTGTTAATTCTAAGAAGTGCTGATGATCTGGTACTTCTTGGTGCGCCCCCTGGGTTTCGAACCCAGAACCTGCGGATTAAGAGTCTCTTCAAAGCCGTTTCTGACCGTCCCCGACAGTCCCGGACAGGCCCACTACCAGGGGCTTCAGTCGCTGACCGTTCCTGACCGTCCCCGACTGTCGCGCCCGTAGATTGGATGAAATATGGGATGACAAGACCTGCGGATCCGCGGATCCGCAGGTCTCGAAATGTCGACCCAGATGTTGACATTGTTCCGCGGTTCCACCTCGCTAGTTTCGGGCACACTTCGCTTCGGACCGGCCACCAGCGGCCTGTCGGAGGCGAGCGGTATGGGATTCCGCGGGAGCGCCGAACGCCGGATCGGAGCGCTGTTCTCCCCGCTCGAGCCGCAGACTTGTTGGGCGCGATTTCGGTATGGCCAGTTCCGAAATCGAACCCGTTTGAGCCTGGTCGGGCGCGCTGTGAGTACCCGCAGTGCGGAAAATCGCGCCCTACCGGTCTCCGACGGATGTCGCGAACGCCGAACGAAGCGCATCTGGGCTCCTCGTGCTATGGCTGGGCGTGAACGGTCTGTGTACTCGAGCGAGCCTCATCACGTGCTGGATGCTGTGGCCACCGGTCGTCGAATCACAGCAATGGCACCCACAGCCGCCAGCAGAATTGTCCCTCCGATCGTCACTGGTCCGACGCACATTGGACCGAGACCCAGCCTTCCGGCAATGCCGTCAACCCAGCCTCCGACAACTACGAGGAGGAGGACGACGGCATCCGGGCCATCGCGAACTCGCGAAATGGGAATGTTCGGTATACCCACACCGCCCGCAAGGCCCTGTTCGTCAGCGACGGAGATCCTGCCGGGCGATGCCGCGGCGGATGTCGAGCAGATGGTGCTCGGCGTCGTGGAGTGCGTGTCGGATGACGGCGGTGGTGTTGATCACCAGCTCATTGACGTAAACGGCGGTCGCAGCCTGCTCGTCGGGTGTGAGTGACTCGGCGAACGCCGCCATCGACCTGGCCGCGGCACCAAGCGACTCGAGCGTTTCAGCGACGTCGAATCGCCCGCAATCGTGCGTGTCGTGCTCGAAGACACCGGGGAGTGAGTCCTCAGGCAGCTCGCCCCAGTCAGGCGAGCGGCCCGCTGCGAACAGACGGGCAGCCCATTCGACACCGACGATGGCTGAGACCACGTGCTGCGCGTACTCCACGGCGCACCACGTGTCGGGTTCGGGGCGCGCTCGAAGCCGCTCCTCATCCTGTGACATCACCTCCGACCATCGGTCGGGGAGAGTGCGGATACGAGCGACGGCGGCGGACAGGTCGAGCGTGCCGCCGTGGAACCCGCACTCGTCACAGATCTCGTGGAAGTCGCTGCCAACGGAAATGATCTTGTACACGCCGCGAGTATGGCTCGGTCCTTCGAGAGTCGAGTTCGCTCGCGTCGCGCGCTGCGAGTGAATGGAACAACGACGCCGCCGCGGTGCAATTCGACAGCGCTTCAAACATTTACAGCGCGACGGGTGCAGTTTCACACCGCTCGACCCCCGGTTGGGCCGAACGTTGATGACCTCGTGACGGCGTGGGCGAACGTGCCTGAACTCGCCGCCACCGCGCCGGTCGACATCACCGTCGACGGGTACATCGGAAAGCAGATCGAGTTCACCGTGCCCGTCCACCTGTGCATGTCCAACCTGTCCTTGTTCGGTGTCTGATTGAGCGCCGGGGAACCCACCCAGTGTCGGGCCTTCCTCCTCGCAACGGGCCGTCACTCTCCATCCAGGGAGTCCAGGGAGTGCGCGAGGTCGGCAGTTGTGGGTGGATGTCGGCTGTCGGCTTGCGGGCTTCTGTGCCCTACGGGGCGGCTTGTTGGGCTGCCGCAGCACCGGTGTGCTGTTCGGCGCCCGGTGCGCCACGGCCCGGTGTGGGGTCGAACAGGATCCAGCCGTAGCCGTCGAACCACACTTCGTCCCAGGCGTGGGCGTCGCGGCCCGCGACGTGGTACAAGCCGTCGGCACGCAGCTGCCCTTGGGTGAAACCGACGACCACCCGAGTCGGCAGGCCCAGGCTGCGGGCCATGGCTGCGAAGGTTCCCGAGAACTGCTCGCAGTAGCCCTTCCGGATGCTCAAGAAGTTGATCATGGCGTCGTTGCTGTGGCCGCGCTGCACCGTGAGCGAGTACTTGAAGTTGGTGCGGAACCAGTCCTGCAGAGCCCGCGCCTGGTCGTATGGCGTGGTTGCCTGTGCCGTGACCTGCTGGGCCAGGGCGCGGACCTCGTTGGGCACGCCGTCGGGAAGCGTGTAATAGACCGGGTCGGCACCGTTGGCGGTCGCCTGGCGAAGGGCATCGGGCGAGGGATCGATGTCGGCTGACGTCACCTGGTACTTGAAGCCGGTCTCGAGACCACCGTCGACAACCAGCGCCCCGGCCGTGTTGGCCCACAGCAGGCTGCGACCGCCCTGCGACACGGCCGAAGTCGGCGTCCTTGCCGCGGGCGCGAGTAGGCCGGCGAGCTCGCCGATGCTGATGTCCTCGACGACGGTCTCGCCCCCCACCGGCACGTCGGCGAGTGGACCGTCGGCGGGACGGAGATCCTCGGCCAGCGGCAACCAGCGCGTGCCGTCGAACACGGCAAGTGAGGTCAGGCCCAGATAGCGCGGCGTGTCGGTCGACACGGTGAACAGCTCGATGGTGTCGGGGTTGACCAGCCGGGAGCGGATGTCGACGAGAGGACTGGCGGGCCCTGTCGGTGACGGTTCGTCGGCTGGTGTCACGACTTCGACCTCGCGGGTTACCACGACGATGATTGCGACCAGCGCTGCGACGGCCAGGATGACCCTTCGCGATTCTGCGGCCGTTGCGACTCGGCTCGCGTTTCTCGCTTGCTCGTTCGAGGTCGATCATTGCCATGTCGGGTGCCTCGGTCACCGAGCCCGGATCAGTGCCGGTCACGATCGCCGCCAACCGGCTGTGCAGCGCAGCACGAAACTGTGGGTCCGGCTCATGGCGCTGATCGATGCCGCGTAGGTCCAAGTCGTCACTCACCGATTGCTCCCTGATACTTGTCGCGGAACGCCGCTCGCGCCCGGCTGAGGACCTGCTCGGTGGCCTCCACCGAGCGTTGTAGATGACCGGCGACTGCACTCACACTGAGCCCGTCGACATGGCGCAACACCAACGCCGCCCGATAGGTCGGGTTGAGACGCGCCAGCACCACCGACGCTCTGTCTGGATCGATCGACGCCGATTCCTCGCCGAGCGGGTCTGCTCCGACGAATGAGCGAGAGCCAGATTGCGGTCGTGCCGTGCTTGTGCCCGCCAATGATCGACGAGCTTGTGGCGGGCCACGCCGATCAGCCATGCCAGATCCACGACATCGCCGGCCGCGTCACGACGGGCACCAGCTACGAACACGTCCTGAGTCAGATCTTCCGCGGCCGCCCAGTCACCAACGCGGCTGGCGAGATACGAGAACACGTCGGTCACGGTGCGCTCGTAGAGATCCACGAAACCGCTCGGACTCTCCACAGGGATCGTCGTCGCGTCTTCTTTGCGCATCAGCGCTATATCGTCGCGCACTTCGCGTTTCCGCCGGTCCGAGCGGAAAATCTCCAAGAAATTCTCGTGACCTCGTCGAGCCGGCAGCCTGAACGAGCGGAGCGACTCAACCCACACGACACCAGTCCCAGGCGGGACGTCCTGATCGGCACATCAACTCCCCAGGCGCACCGGTTTTGTATTCGGGTGTAGGACGGTGCCGAGTAGCGCAGATTCGCTCCGCCGCGAGCGTTGTCCGGCACGACCAGCGCCTCCGGCGAGCAGTTTGCGCCGGGGACGCACTTCGCCGACGAGGTCGCTGGATCCCCGGCGCCGCGGATCACCCTCTCCCTCAGCGACGGGTGGGTCGTTCTGCGCCAGCAATCGTCTTTGCGTTGGCGCAGCCGCTCCATATCTCACTGGGCAATATGCGCTCGGCGTGTCACCCCCACGGGGACGGTCTCGCCGCGTGGCCGTGAGTCCGGCGAACGGCCGTCTGGCCCGGGCGGTGAGGTTCAGCCGATCTGGATGGAGGCCAGGACCGCGTCGAGGTCGGCTTGGTCCTGTGGCGACGTGTCCGGGAAGGAGAAGGCGGTGATCACGAGTCGGGTGCCGTTGACATCGAGGATCCACAGCTGGGTGTGTTGATTGGGGCCTGCCGCCCACCAGTCGCCGCAGTCGGCGGCCATGGCCGCCGAGGTCGGGCACGGCGACGCCGTCAGTTTGAAATCTCCGTCTGGGCAGTCTGTCTCGTTGTAGTCGGGGACCGTGAACTCGACTTGCTTTCCGTGGAACCCGTCGACGGTGATGTCGGTCGGAGCGGTGGCGTGGAATCCGGGCAGGTTCGCCCACGCCGAGGCGAGGTCGTCAACGGTCGGTCCGACCGGGGGGTCGACCAGCACCGACGGGCAGGAATCGGTGTAGATGTTGGTCACTAAACTAAAGAACACCTGCCGCGGCAGGTGCCTTGTCCAGGCCCATGCCGCCGTACTCCCAGCCGGCCGGTACGGCGTACGTGAGGCGAACGTCCGACTTCCCACCGAGGGCGTGGAACTTCGACATGATGTAGGTGCCGGTTGTGGGTGCGACGGTGGTAGTTGGTGCGACGGTTGGCTGTACCGCGGGCGCCGGTTCCACATCGTCATCGGAGTTCATGCTGTTGATGGCGATTGCGGCGACGCCGATGACGGCAACGACGGCCGCGGCAGCCATCGCCAGGCGCCGTCGGTTTCTGGTTTCGCTGGTGGGTGGTGAGTCGATGGACACGTAAATCTCCTTCACTGGAACGAGGTGTTGTTCGGGTTCGAGACGAGCGGCATCGAGTTGGAGATGCGACCGGCCTTGGTGGTCATCCCGCGAGGCGCTCGCCATGTGTGCGTGCAGCCGCTGTCGCAACTCCTCGGCCAGCAAGGGGTCGGGTGGGACTCTCATCTCGTCGTAGCGATCAGTCATGTCAGGTCCTCGGTGAGGTGGCTGCGAAGCTCGTTGCGCGCTCGCGCAAGCAGTGAGTAGGTGGATGACAACGACGATCCCAACATCTGGGCGATTTCGTCCATTGGTATGTCGTCGACGTAAGCCAGCATCAACACCACTCGATGCTCGGCCGAGCAGACCGACAGATGATCGAGCACCTTGCCCGCTGACAGTTCCGCCGACTCGGACTCGCGGGCACCGGCCCAGACCAATCGCAGCTTGCGTTGCAGCTTCCTTTGGCGTCGCCATGAGTCGAGATAGTGCGACCGGGCCACAGAGAGCAGGAATCCGACCGTCGTCTTGTCAGTCTGTCCCTGGGCGAGCCGATCGACGACGGTCATCCAGCTGTCTTGGGTTAGATCCCACGCCTCCTCGCGGTCGCCGCCACACAACCGCAGTAGGTAGCCGTGCACCACAGGCAAGGCCCGATCGTAGAAATCGTCGAAAGCGACGCCATCGAACGACACCTTCGCTGGATTGTTGGCGTCAGCGCTCATCACACCCCTTACAACGAACGAGCCCCCCAAAATTTCCAAAAGAATTTCTGCGGAAGCTCCGCCGTCCCTAGTTTCGCCCCCTAGGCCAGTGCTGTATCTCACCGTGGCGAGAAGTCCACGATGGTCTTCTCGCCCGACATCGCCCAATGAGTTCACCGGTGGCAGGCAGGCGTGCATATCTGCCGATCTCGCGCACCTCGGCGATCATCCGTGTATCCGAGGTTCTGCGCTTTCATTCGCACTTGCGCCGGCGCGCCGGACCGGGCATTCGGTGCTCCGAAGCCTGGTGGCCGCGGTGGCTGTGGGGGACGGGGGAATTCGTCGTTATGCCCGGCCCGGGCGGTGATGCGCTCCGTGCTTGGGAGCTGGTGATCTGCGCTCACTTTTTGGACTGCTTGGTCGGCACAGGCCGGTCATGAGGTCACCGGTGTGCGCGTCTGCGGCGGCGGCGGGTTATCTGGTCTGCGGTTGGGCGAGGTAGAACGTTCGGCCGGTGACTTTGGCCAATCGTGATGCCTCTTTGAACGTGTCACTCTTGAACCATTCCATGGCCCGATCCATGTCGTCCGTCTTGATATGGAACAACGCCGCGTTCGGGTTATCCATATCGCGATATGCGGGCCCGTCGGTGATGCTGTACGACGTTCGGTTGTGGGCGTGAAGGTAGTGCTGGGTCTTCCACGCTTCGAAGTCGTCGGTCTCGATCCTGATGATGATGTCTTGCATAGCTACCTCCTGTGGGTCGTCGTGGACAACGAGCATTCGGCCTTGGGCGGCCGCGAGATCAGAGCGAAAGTGATGGTGGCGTCCATGTCGCGGTGAGCAGAGCGAGGTGGTTGATTCCGTGCCTGGTGGCCGTGATGGCGTCGGTGGTGGGTGGGGAGGTCGGGGTCATGGTCGCTTCCTCAGGTGGTGGCGGCGCGGTCGGGTCGGTGGCGTAGGGCACCGTTGATCGGTGGGGTAGTAGCGGCCCGGATGGCGGCCTCTTGGAGTTTGGCGACGAGACGGAGGAGTTGGCGCTGTTCATTGGTGGTGAATGCATCGGACATCACGGCGCGTTCGCGGGCGTGCATGGAGGGCAGCAGTTCGTTGAGGATCGTCTGGGCCTCTGGGGTGATCTCGACGAGAAGTTTGCGGCGGTCCTCGGGGTGGGGTAGCCGGCGGATGAGACTGCGCCTTTCGAGGGTGTCGAGGAGGGAAGTCATGCTGCCCGTGGTGGTCAACAAGCGCTCGGCGATGACCGATGGTTCCAATGGTGTACCTGCTCCTTCGACGACCGCGAGGACCTGGCGAGCGCTGGGAGAAAGGCCGTACTGGTCACGGGTCTGCTGGTTGTGCAACTCCATCAACAGGTCGGCGGCACGCCAGACGTTGGCGTAACACTCGGTGGCCAGCACGCTGGCCCTGGGATATTCGACCTCGAAGTTGTCGCCCACGCGGATCAACGGCTCAGGCCCACTGGGGGGACGGCTCTTTCGGTTCCCCACGGTGCGCCTGGCTGACCCTGCGGTCATGCGGCCAGGTCGGGGATGCGTTGGCGCAGCTCAACGAACTCGTCGCCGATGGCCTGATGAACGAGCTGCACAGCTCCGGCGAACGCATCGGCCGGCATCACCATCTGCCAGATCCGGGTCATGTTCTCGCGGTCGTCGTCGCCGAGGAGCGGGTACATCCAAGCGACGAACTCCGGGAAACGGTCCTGGGGCACCTCGCCGGCCATGACGCCGACCGCTTGGCCCTGGTCGGACACCGCGACCCGCTCTTTGATGATGCGGTACAGATGCCCGTCCTCCTTGTCCAGGTGAACGTCGAGAAAGAACTTGAACGCCTTCGTGGCCCGAGCCGTCTCCAACGGGTCACGCACCGACACCGCCTTGTTCAGGGCGTCGAAGGCGGCGTCGAGGGCTCGGTGGTCTCTTTCGTAGGCCTCGGCAACCGAGGGGGCCACCGCCTCGAGCGCCGGGAAGATCGCCAACTCCTCCCCGTGGGCGTGCCACTCAAGTACCTCATTGAAGAACCGGAAGCGCTCGACCGTGGCCGCCAGGCCTGGCCTGCCCCGGGCGGAGTCGAGCGCCGCCGAGTCGATGATGGCCATATCCCGTCGGAAGGCGTTGTGGATAGCGACAACCGCGTCAATCGGACCTGCCATGACTGTTCCCCTTTCACTCGAACACAAGTAACTAGAATTCAAGCTACTCTATATCGAACGATATGTCAAGAGAGTCGCTTGCTCCGCCAGCACCCTCCCGGCACGGGAACTGCTGGCGTTGCGCGCCTAAACCCTCACCCCGCTGAGTCAACACATGGCGTGCGGGTCCCAGCAACTCCCAACGCCCCCGATCACAGCGCCAGAACATCCACCCAGAACATCGTCCAGCGACACTGTGAGAGCACTCCGAACGACGGTGCGCGTGCCGGGCCAAGCACCTTGCACCGTCCGCTGCTTGGACCGGCCCGATCCCTACCGACCGACACCGATCTGCCGATCGGCGTCAGTAGACCTTGATCACTTCGGCCAGTAATCCAGACACCAGCTCGTCGGGAATCGCAGGGTCACAGCGGACCGACCACGCGTACGTGTCAAGGTCGTCTGGGTTGGAACCGACCACCCACTCGATTGTGACCGTGCCGGTCGTGGTTGCGCTCGATGCGTCCGTCATCACTCAATCCTGCACGATGCACCTCTACCCTCGCGACGCAGTTGGCTGGGCGCATAACTGCGTCGCTCGGCGCCAGCCCTCCGTCGTTTGTGTAAGCGTTTCCACGATCGATCGCGCCATCGCTTGCGCAAACCTGCAACCGCCCCGAACCGCGATCTGATCGCGTCAGGAAATACGCGATTCGCACATATCGTGCGCTCCGAACATCGAGCGCAGAACGACGGGCCTGCAACTCACGCTCTCGCGCCCAGTCCTCGCGTCTGCGGCCGCGGTCCAGAGGGGTCGCAGCCGCGGGCGTTTGTTTATCCGAGGTTCCACGAGCCCATCGCGACGTACGCAGAAGACGTGTGTTGCGGTGCGGTCGGGTATGACGACACCGTCGGTGACGTGGAATGACGCTGGCCCGAGGGCGCCACCGTGAGACGCGTCTGTCGGTCTCAACGGCGGCTTGGATGTGTCGATTGCGGGTTGAACCGCCAGCGACATCACCCGAAGTCTTGGGCGGCGAGTAGCAGTGTGGCGAGCGGTTGGAGGGTGTCCATCAGCTCATCGAGCTCGCCCGGCTCGAGGCTCTCATAGGGTTTCGCGGCGAGGTCGTCGGTGAACGACTCGACCCGCTGTTTGACCGCTCGACCCTGTTCGCTCAGCCAACCGTCATCCCCGATCAGGCCGCGATCGCGCATCCCGTCGATCACGGCGGCGAGCTGCGCTGCCGGAAGGTGGTGGATGCGTCCGAACTTCTCCGCCGGCATGTTCATGTCGAGAGCGAGGAGCACGTGCGCCTCGAGGCCGCCGACACCCTCGACCATCAGGGCCGCGATGTGCCCGTCGCCACGGTGCTCGCGCAGCAAGGACGCTGCATGGAAGAGGCGAGTCACCACGTCGTCGGGGATCGGAATCGCGCGCAGCGCGGCGTACATGGGTCGGCCCTCGAACGGGGCGCTGGTCGCCGCCTTGATCAACAGCTCGGTGGCGCGAGCGAAGGCGGGAGTGTCGACGCGATCGCCGAGGATCCGCCGCAGCGCCTTCACGCAGCCCGTCTGACGAGCGGCGATCGCCGCCTCGGGCGTGGTGGTGCGCCACACCTTCGGGATGTGGCGAGCCACTTCGCCGGGAGCGAAGTTGTAGAAGAGCGCGTCGACCACCTCCGCCGGGGCGAGGCCGAGGGGCGCCGCCCGTCCGGCGAAGTAGGTGTCCCAGTAGTTGGTGAACCCCAGGGCGAACATCGCCTCGTTGGGTTCATCGGCCGAGTAAGGGATGACACCGATCGGCTCGACCAGTTCGAACATCCGGCGGGCGATCGAATTCATCGTCTCAACACTAACTGGGTCGATCGATGTGAATTGCTTGTCGAGGTTGGTCATGTCGTCGCCTCCGGTCGTAGATACACGATCGACGCCTGTGGCTCGCCGAACTCATCGACGCAATCGTGATGCCCCTCGGTGTCGATGGACGCAGCGCATAACGCGTCGCCCAGAAGTCCGCCACAGCTGCCAGTGATGAAAGAACACTGTGGCGACGACTCGTTCCAGCAGACCGATCGCAAGTTTACGTTGGCGAGAACGAACAGGCCTTGGATGCGCTTGAGCGCGTCTGTCGGATCGACGAATTGTGCGAGCGGGCCACCGAGCCGTTCGCGCGAATCCTGCACGACCGTGCTTTTGGTCGGAAGTGGTACGTGGGAGGCTATGGACATGGTTGCACGAGGAACGCGGTTGCCATCTGGCACCGTGACGTTCGTGTTCACCGACATCGAGGGCTCGACGCATCTCATCCGTATCCTCGGTGATCGGTACGCATCCGCACTCGACCGCCACCGGAAGATTCTCCGCCAGGCGTGGGATCGGCACAGTGGCCACGAGATCCACACCGAGGGTGACTCGTTCTTCGTTGCCTTCGCTTCTGCAGCCGACGCGATCATCGCCTGCGCAGAGGGGCAACGAGCGCTCAGGGTGGAACCGTGGCCACCAGGAGCACCTGTCCGCGTCCGGATGGGCGTCCACACCGGTGTCGCGATTCCTCATGAACACGACTACGTGGCTTTCGCCGTGCACCAGGCTGCGCGCGTGGTGAACACCGGTCACGGCGGCCAGATCATCGTGTCGGCGGACGCGGCGAGTGGCGTCCAGCTGCCACCGCGCCTCTCGTTACGGTCGCTCGGCAGGTTTCGCGTCCCGCGACTTCGACGACCCGGTCGAGCTCTGGCAGTTGCGTGGTGATGGTCTCGACGACAAGTTTCCGGCCCTGCGTGTGTTGCCGGCTGACCGCCACAACCTGGCTACTCCGGACACCTCGATCCTCGGGCGCGACGCCGAGCTGCAGCGACTCGCCAAGATGACGAGGCCTTCGAAGGCCGTCACGCTCGTCGGCCCCGGCGGTGTCGGCAAGACACGGTTGGCCGTCGAGCACGGCCTTCGTTCGCTCGACGCCTGGCCCGACGGCGTGTGGTTCGTGGACCTTGCCGTGCTGAACGACGGCGGCCTCGTGCCGGCGGCCATTGCCGGTGCACTCGGGGTGCGCACACCCGCCGACTCCGACGCTCAGGCCGATATCGTCGGCCACCTCGCCGACAAGCACGCGCTGCTGATCCTCGACAACGTCGAGCACGTTCGAGAAGTCACCGCACGGGTGGTGGCAAAGGTTCTCGAGGCCAGCCCAAATGTTGGGATCCTCAGCACCAGCCGTGAACCACTTGGTTGGCGAGCAGAGGCGGTCCTGCGGCTCGGCCCATTGCCCTGGGACAGGCAACTCGACACCCATGGGACTCCTCAAGCTGCGGTGCAGCTTTTCGTCGAGCGGGCCGCCGAGGCCGGCGCCACGCGGCTCGACAACCTGGCGGCCATCGAGAAGCTCTGCCGGCGGCTCGACGGGTTACCGCTGGCGATCGAGATGGCCGCTGCCCGAGCGGGCGTGCTGACGGCCGACGACATGCTGCTCGGCCTCGACGATGCGGCGCGCTCGTTCGTCAGTCGAGACCCGACACTGGCAGAGCGACACCGCTCGCTCGATCACCTGCTCGCGTGGAGTGATCGTCTGCTCAGCGACACCGAACGCTCGACGCTGCGACGACTCGCGGTGTTCGCCGCCGCGTTCGGGTACGAGACGGCGGCCGCTGCAGCGGCGACCGACACCCTCGACGCGGACGTGATCCCGGATCTCATCTGGTCGCTGGCCAACAAGTCCTTGCTCAACGTCGACGCCACCGCAGGCAGCACCCGTTATCGCTTTCCGGAGACCGTGCGAACGTTCGCCAGACGCCACGATCCGGGAGGCGACATCGCCGCCGCCGCCCACCGCCTGGCCACGTGGTATCTGGACCGGCTCGGCCCGACGTGTGCCCTCGACCGAGTGTGGATCGCGCGAATGAGCGAGGAAGTCGACAACCTACGCGGCCTGATCTCGCTCGTTGCGAGTGGTGATACTTCGATGGCACAGCAGCTTGCGTGGTCGATCGGGCAGTACCACGATCTCCTCCAGTCGTACCATCACGGGATCGAAGAAGTAGCGCGCCTCGTCGCGCAGCTCGGCGCGCCAACGCCGTCGCGCGTCGGCCTGCTCACCCTCCTCGCCGACCTCCGGCTCCGTGTCGGCGACATCGACCAGGCCTTCGAGCGCGCTTGCCGAGGCGCGAACGTTGCAGCGGCAAGTCGGCCCTGCGCCGTGGGACGAGGTCGCCGTCGAACGCACCGAGGGTGAGCTCGCCCTGAGGTCTGGCTATCACGAGCGCGCCGCGCGCCTGGCCGAGAACGTCCTGCAGCGACCGCTGCGGGATCGCGGTCAGGGTCGCATGTGGAACCTCTTGGGGATCGCCCGATTCGCCGGCGGCGACCATGCCGGTGCGGCCGCCGCGTTCGAGTTCGAACTCGGGGCGTGGCAACGTCTGGGCCTCGAGGCACTGCAGGTGAGCGCCCACGGCAACGTCGCCGAGTCGCTGCTCACCTTCGGAGATCGGCGGGGTGCGGCGCACCACCAGCGCCAGTGCCTGCAGCTGGCACTCCGCTACGGCCAACCCCTGATGATCGTGTACTCGCTCATGGTCGCCGCTCGGCTCGCCGCCGACGATGCCTTGTGGGCAACGGCGGTCCGTCTGCAGATCGCAGCGGACGAGCAGCTGGCCGTGATCGGCAGCATGATGTACGCGCCCGACCGTCAGGCGGCTGACGCGGTCCTGGCCCAAGGAGCGGCGCAACTCGGCCACGAGGCGTTCGAGGTGGAACAACGGCACGGTCGATCCGACCCCTTCGATTCGTTCCTGGACCTGGCCGACGAGCTCTTTGCCATTGTCGAAAGTGACCGAAAGGAGACCCATGTCTGACGACTCAGTGATCGAGCGCCCGCCGCCGTGGAGCGAGCGGGTGAAGTTCAGCGACCAAGGAGGTGGATTCGCCTACGTGCCGAACACGGCAATCGTGCGTGAGTCGGTGACCAACGAAGACTTGCTCGCCGTGGCGGCCGAAGGGGAGACACTCGTGATCGTCGACGAGCAGCCGTTGGCTGGGTTTCGTCAGGTCCGAGGCTCGTTTGACGCCATCCGGGTCGTCGCCCAACTGCGTGCCGACGGGATCGACGCACAACCTGATCATGTCCTGTTCGCCCATGGGATGACGTGCTGCTGCGGTCCCCATCCCGCCGCCCCGTTCGATCCCAGGTACATGGCCAACCCGTTGCACGCCAACCCATTGCACGCCAACCCGTTGCACGCCAACCCGTTGCACGCCAACCCGTTACACGCCAACCCGTTGCACGCCAATTCGGCAGACCCGAACGGCCCCACCCGCAGCTCGGTTCGGCCTGCGGACCAACCGAGTTGGTTCCCTGTCGACGCGTCCACTGTTGCGCCGGGGACACCGAGCGTGGTGGTGCTCGACACCGGTCTCGCCGACGCCAACGATCTCCCCGACCTGCTGCGTCTCGCACCAGGGGTGACTGCACCACCCGGCAGTGTCGACGTTCCGGATCTGAACAGCGACGACTGGCTAGATCCGGTCGCGGGGCACGGAACGTTCATAGCCGGGATCATCGAACGCATCGCCCCGGGTTGCACGATCGAGGTCGTCCGAGTTCTCGAGTGGCAAGGCGACGGTAATGAATCGACGATCGTCGGGATGATCGACCAGATCGCGCAGCGACAGACTCCACCTGCCTTCTTGAACCTCTCGTTCGGAGGATACGTGTGGGAGCAGGCGCCCATGCTCAGCGCCGCGGTGCTGCGCGCCCAGCAGCACGCGGCATCGTGGTCGTCGCGTCGGCAGGCAACGACGGCACTTGCCGGCCGTCGTTTCCCGCGGCGATCCCGGGCGTCGTCTCCGTCGGGGCGATCGGGCCTGACGGACCGGCGTGGTTCTCGAACTATGGGAGTTGGATCCGCGCCAGCGCACCCGGAGTCGACGTCGTCAGCTCGTTCTTCAAGTTGTTCGACGGCAAGGAAGTACCGAGCGGAGGACGCGACATCGACAGCTTTCAATCGTGGGCAACCTGGAGCGGCACATCCTTCGCCGCGCCGGCCGTGATTGGTGCTCTCGTTCGGGAGATGCGCCTGTTTGGTTGCTCGCCCACCCAAGCCGTCAAACGCGTCATCGACGCCCCGTGGCTCGGGCGAATCCCTGGCTCCGGTACCGTCGTCAACGTCTGACTGGAACGAATCGGGTGAGGAAGCGATGCCCATCTCCCAGGGCGACATTGACATCAAGCCGACGCGCCTGCTCCACCGATCTGGACGCCAACCTTCGTTCACCGCGCCTCTTTGGGTCAGCCGCTGGCAATACTCCGAGCGTGGTGCCAGGATTGAACAAGGGGGTATCTCGGATGGCGTCGTCGCCAGGATCGTAGGTGGATCATGTTTGTGCAAGTCATCGAGGGCAAGGTGTCCGACAAGTCCGGATTGCGCCGTCAAATGGACCGCTGGGAGGCTGAACTTCGTCCCGGAGCTTCCGGCTTTCTGGGCAGTACGGCCGGCGTGACCGACGACGGCGTCGGCATTGCAATTGCTCGGTTCGAGTCGGCCGCGGCCGCGCATGCCAACAGCGAGCGTGCAGAGCAGGGCGCGTGGTGGTCCGAGACGGAGAAGTGCTTCACCGGTCCGGTCTCCTTCACGGACTCCGAAGATGTCGAGGCGTTCCTTGGCGGGGGTTCGAACGATGCTTCATTTGTACAGGTGATGAAGACTGCCACCGGCCCGGGTCGAGCGGTGGTGAAGGACCTGGACGAACGCTTCGAAAAGCATGCCAGCACGTGGCGCCCTGATCTCATCGGTGGGCTGCGGGTGTGGACGGGCGAGACGTCGACCGTCGAGGTGAACTACTTCACGAGTGAAGCAGACGCCCGCGCGAACGAAGCGAAGGAACCGCCAGCGGAGCTCGTGGAACTGTTCGCCCAGTATTCGGATGTGTTTGCCAACACCGAGTACCTCGACTTGCGCGATCCCTGGCTGTACTGAAGCTCTGAAGTCCGCCGCTCGTTGCGTGCCACAAAGCGTTCAAGCGGACCGTCGTTCGGCTGATGCAATTGCCGTTAGTCGATGCCGATATCGACTGATTGGGTGTCCTGTCGGGCGCTCGACGCCGACGAAGTTCGATGGTGAACCATCGGAACCCACGCCACCTTGACATCCGTTCCACATGTCCGTACAATTGTCCGTACACAAGGAGATTGCGCATGGCCGTGAAAGATAAGCGAAGGGAGGTCCGAGTGTCGGCTCGTGACGACGACTTGTTGGTCGAGGCTGCTGGGATCGCAGGAGTCACCGTGAGCGAATTCGTTCTCGGCCGTGCGCTCAGCGAAGCCGAGGCACTCGTCCAGGCGCATCGGACAGTAACCCTCGGCACCTCGGCATACGAGAGGTTCCTCGAGGCGTTGGACTCTCCGCCTCAGCCGATTGAAGCGCTCGCCGATCAGATCCGTCGGAGTCGCAGACTGAAGCGGTTGGGCTGATGCGCATAGAGCGCTTGGCGGATCGCCACGATCTGGCGACGTTCGAGTGTGGGACGAAGGCGCTGGATGATTGGCTGCGTAACCACGCTCGGGAAAACGCCGTGCGGAATCTCAACCGCACCTTCGTACTTGTTGATGATGGTGACGTCGTATTCGGCTACTACACGTTGTCGATGGGGTGCGTACTCCGTGAGAGCCTGCCCCACAAGCTCGGCAGGGGCCTACCCGTGTATGAGATTGGAATGGTCCTACTCGCCCGACTGGCCATCACGCGTCAGTATCAGGGTCAGGGTTATGGCCGCGACCTGCTCGTCGCTGCAGTGGAAGAGGCTGCAGCGGCTGGACAGCATGCTGCTGCTCGGTTCATTGCGGTCGATCCGATCGACGAGAACGCTCGCCGTTTCTACGCCAAGTTTGGCTTCCTGGACATTCGCGGCGACGCTGGCGAGCGGATGTTCATGCGCATCGATCGGGCGATCGCAAGCTTCACCGAAGCGCGCTCGAACTGCAGGCAATCCCTCATCCGGACTCCCCGGCCGGCGATGGGCGTCCAGAACGTCAGCGCATATCGGATGCCGGCTATGCCAAATCAACACCGCGGCCTAGAATCAACCGCGGCCGACGAAGGGCATGCCGGCAGCCATCACGGTCATGAACAACACGTTGGAGTCGGGCGGCAGGCTGGCCATGTAGCGCACGGCGCGGGCGGCGTCGTCGACATCCATGCGCGGCTCCGGGCGTCGGCTGCCATCGGCCTGTGACACCCCCTCGGCCATCCGCGCCGTGAGCGGCGTCTCGGCGTTGCCGATGTCGATCTGCCCGCAAGTGATGCCGTACGGCCGACCGTCGAGGGCGATCGATTTCGTCAATCCGGTGATGGCGTGCTTGGTGGCGGTGTACGGCGCGGAGTTCGGGCGCGGTGTGTGCGCGGAGATCGAGCCGTTGTTGATGATCCGCCCGCCGGTCGGTTGCTGACGCTTCATCATTGCCATCGCCCGTTGGGCGCACAGGAACGAGCCGGTGAGGTTGGTGTCGACGACGCTCCGCCAGATGTCGAGCGACAACTCGTCCAACGGAACGGCTGGTGCTCCGATCCCGGCGTTGTTGAACAACAGATCGAGACGACCGAACCTCCAGTCGATCGCTTCGAACAGAGCGTCGACTTCGACCACGTCGGTGACATCAGTGGGCTGCACCATGAAGTCCACGGCCTGCCCCACGGATACCTGCGCGATCAAGGCGGCTGTTTCGTCGAGAGCGTCATGCCGGCGACCGGCGAGCACGACGTCGAACCCGTCGGCGGCCAGACCGATCGCCACAGCGCGACCGATGCCGCTGCCGGCACCGGTCACCAAGGCGACACGGCCGCTCATGGTCGCCGGCCGGCGAACGCGGCGAACCGGTCTGCGGCGCAAGCGCCCGGCGGGGCGTGCTGCTCGGCGGCATACGTGGCGGGGTTGCGGCCACTCGTGGCGAAGCGTTGCTGCAGCAGCTCCAACCCGGTTGTATACATCGCCGGCGACAGATCGGTCGACATTCCAGTCGCCTTGGCCAGATCCCAGGCGTGTGCCAACTGGTCGGTGGCCCGTGCCCGAACAGCGAAATGGCCGGGGACTTCGCCAATCGAAAGTTTGTACGTGCGATCGAGGCCGCCTTCGGCCGCGAACGTCGCCGCCGCGCCTGCCGCGGACGCGGCGTAGGTGGCGGCGAGGTCGTCGCCGATCACATCCTCACCCTCCGCCGGCGGGTTGCCGGCAATGCGTCGGTTGCCGCCGATCATGTGCTCGAGCACCTGACGCACGTTCCACTGATCGCATGGTGTGGGCACCTCGAAGTGCGCACGGTCGATGTCGTCGACGACACGCTGAGCCACGTTCAACGCCTCGCGGTGGAAGGTGAGGGGATCCATCGCGGTAGTTTCGCACGCCCTCCGCGGAATTGATTCACCGCACAGTCGTGCCGCGAATCGCCGATTCGCTACAGTCGAACGGGCATGCGCATCGTGGTTGACGACCGACCAATCGACTACTCCGATGGCGATTCCGTTGCTGTGGCGATCATTCGTGCCGGGCAGCATCCGCAACACGGCGGCACGCTGTGCCTGGCCGGCGACTGCGGCAACTGCTGCGCCGAGATCGACGACGTGGCGTTCACCCGTACCTGCCTCACGCTCGCCCGGCCCGGCATGCGAGTGCAACGTCACCCGGCCGTTGGTGCACCACCGTTGCATCTCGAAGCTCCCGTCAATCCGGTCGCGCCCCCGAACCACACCACGCCGACACTGCGCCGCCAACACGCCGACCTGGTCGTGATCGGCGCCGGTGTGTCAGGAAACGCCGCAGCCGCGGCGGCACATGCAGAGGGCCGCGATGTCTCGGTGCTGGCCACCGAGCTGGGCCACGACGTGGTCGGCGTCTACCCGGGTCCAGTGGTGATCGTCCGGCTCGCCGACGGCGACATGTTGCACGTGCAGGCCCACGACGTCGTGATCGCCACCGGCTCGTCGGAACTGCATCCAGTGTGCGACGGCAACATGTTGCGCGGCATCTACACCGCCAGGGCCGCCGAGCAGCTGGTGGCCGCAGGCGTCGACCTCGGGGTGGTTGCCACCGTCGATCTCGAACAGCTGGCTGCGAATCGACGGCATCGACGACCGTGTGAGCGCCGTGGTCACCATCGACGGCAACTCCACCCCGTGCGACTCGGTCGTCGTCACATCCAGGCATGCGGCACCGCGCGACCTGCTGGCGCGCATGGTCGCCGATCCCCACGTACAAACGGTGGGTCCCGCGGCAGCTCAGTTCGAGCTGCCGCCGTGCCCCACCGCGGGCATCGTCTGCCCGTGCTCGAAGGTCACCGTCGACGACCTGCAGATGGTGTGGGACAAGGGGTTCCGGCACATCGAACTGATCAAACGCGCCGCGCTGTGCGGCACGGGGACATGCCAGGGCAGCGTGTGCATGCCGCACCTTCGTTCGTTCGTGACCGCCAGGTCGGGCGAGCCGTCCGCTCCGTTCACCGGACGGCCGGCATCACGCCAGTTGACGATCGGCGAGGCAGCTGCCGACATGTTCCTCGACCCCTTCCGGCGCACCGCCTTGCACGACGAACACCTGGCGCTCGGGGCACGCATGGACCGCTTCGGCGGATGGTGGCGTCCGTGGAACTACGGCGACTTCCTCGACGAGTACTGGGCGGTTCGCGAGGGCGTCTCGCTCGGTGACGTATCGACCCTGGGCAAGATGATCGTGACGGGCCCCGACGTCGTCGAAGCACTGGAGCGCCTCTACCCGACGACGATCCACGACATCCGCCCCGGTCGCAGCCGATACGTGCTCCTGCTCAACGAGCGCGGGCACCTCATCGACGACGGCATGGTGTGCCGCGAGATCACGGACGGCGGTGACCGTTTCGTGCTGACCTTCACGTCAGGCGGCGCATCGTTCGCCGAAGCCTGGATCCGCGATTGGATCGAATCGTGGGGCCTCGACGTGCACATCCTCGACCGCACCTTGGCACTCGGCGCCATCAACGTCACCGGCCCACTGGCGGGCGAGTTGTTGCGCCGCGTCGGCCTTGTCGACGCCCCGCGGTTCCTGCAGCACGTGCACACCGACGTGGCCGGCATCGCCTGCCACGTGATCCGCCTCTCGTTCACGGGCGAGGCCAGCTTCGAGCTGCACCATCCGAGCACGCAGTCGGTCGAGTTGTGGCAGGCGCTGATGGCGGCCGGCAGCGATCTCGGCGTCCGGCCGCACGGCTTGCAGGCCCTGTTCGCCCTGCGACTGGAAAAGGGCCATGTGATCGTCGGGATGGACACCGAGATGGACTCGCACCCCGCGCCGGCTGAACATGGAGTGGGCCGTGAAGCTCGACAAGCCCGACTTCATCGGTCGCACCGCGCTGTTGCGCACCGCTGGGCTCGAGGATCACCGCCGCCTGTTCGGACTGACACTGGATGGCCCGGCACCGGTCGAAGGTGCACCGATCTGGATCGGCCCCGAGATCGTCGGTCACGTCACGTCGAGCTTCCACTCGCCCGGGCTCGGCAAGACGGTCATGCTCGGTTGGCAGAAGCGCACGCCGTTCGCCGATGCGGTGACCATCGACGGTCGCCAGGCAACGGTCACCCAGACCCCGTTCTACGACCCAGAAGGTGCCCGTGCGCGCACCTGAACAGCTCCACGGGCTCCGCGTCGTGGCCAAGCCGGCCGCACTCGATGCCCTCACACCGGGCAGTGGCACCCCGAGCGAGGCACGCCTGATCTTGCGCATCGCTCCCGACGACGCCATCGTCACCGGCACGGCGACCCTCACCGTCGATGACCCGTTCGCCATCGTCGAGCCGGAGTACGCGTTCGTCCATTGGAGGCTGACGCCGGCAGAGTTCGGAGAGATCAGTCGCCACATCGAATGGCCGCTCCCCGCGGCAGACCAACTGGGCCAGGGTCTGATCGCGGGCGTGCCGGCCAAGATCCTCATCACCACGGATCACGTGCTGCTGGTCGTCTCGGCGGGCCTGGGCCACGAACTGATCGAGCGTCTCTGGTGAACGAGTTCGTCGAGACGTTGCTGGAGCTGACCTGGCACGAGCCCAAGTCGAGCTACGACGTGGTGATCATCGGTGGCGGTGGTCACGGGCTGGCCACCGCGTACTACCTCGCCACACGACACGGCATCACCAACGTCGCGGTGATCGAGGCCGACTACATCGGGTCGGGCAACTCCGGACGCAACACCACGATCATCCGCGCCAACTACGGCATCCCCGAGTCGATCCGCTTCTACAGCCACAGCGTCGACCTCTACCGAGACCTCGAAGCAGAGACCGGCTGCTGGATCATGCACGCCACCAAGGGCCTCATCTGGATGGCTCACACCGAGTCAGGCATGCGCGCCGAACGGTCGCGCGTGCAGCTCAACAACGCCTGCGGGGTCGAGACCGTGCTGGTCGATCCGATCGAGATCAAGAAGCTGTGCCCGCAGATCGACCTCAGCGGCGGCGGCCGCTACCCGGTGCTGGGCGCCTCGCACCACGTACCTGGCTCGACCGCCCGCCACGACCGCGTCGTGTGGGCATACGCCCAAGGAGCGATGCAACGCGGCGTGCACGTTCTGCAGGGCACGAAGGTCACGGGGCTGTTCCGCGAGGGCGATCGTGTCGTGGGCGTGAGGACGGCGCGTGGTGACATCGCCGCCGGCGTGGTGATGAGCGCCGTTGGTGGCGACGTGTCGTCGATCGCCGCCCACGCCGGGCTCAGGCTGCCGGTGCGCACCCACCCACTGCAGGCCTTTGTCACCAACGGATACGCACAGGGTCTCGGCCCCATCGTGTCGTCGACCGATCTGCTCTGCTACGTCTCCCAGACTGCTCGCGGCCAGATGCTGATCGGGCACGAGTTCGAACGCGAGTCGAGCTACTCGCGCCAATCGTCGTTCCAGTTCCTGCAGTCCTGCTCGCTGAAGATGGCCTACCTGTTGCCATTCGTGCGCAACCTCAAGATTCTCCGTCAGTGGACCGGCCGGTGTGACATCTCTGCCGACTTCTCACCGATCATGGGCTTCACCGGCGTCGACGGGTTCGTCATCACGACAGGCTGGGGCACGTGGGGCTTCAAGGGAATCCCGGCGGGTGGCGAGCAGATGGCCGAGCTGATTGCCACCGGCCGGACGCCACCCCTCATTGCGCCCTTCGCACTGTCTCGATTCGCAGCCGATCATCCGATGGCCGATCAGGGCTCGACGGGAACTCGCTGATGCTCACGATCACGTGCCCGAACTGCGGTCACCGGCCGGTCGAGGAGTTTCGTTTCGGCGGCGAGCTTCCCGAACCACCGGCACACCTCAACGACGATTTCGGTCGTGACTTGGATCGAGCGTGGATGTTCACCAACGCCGAAGGTGTGCAGGTCGAGCGGTGGTATCACGAGGCCGGCTGCCATCGCTGGCACACGGCACGTCGCGACACGACGGTCGATCGCTTCGTCGACTGACCAATTCCCGGTGCAGTCGTACTGTTAATGGCGATCTTCACGTTGACCCACCGGGGGTCGCCGACTACGTTGTCGAAACCGGCCCAAGGGACCGCACTGCTACAGGGGAGAACATTCATGGACCACGTGGAGAACGAGACTGCCGACCTGATCGCCTCGCAGCTGAACGGGCGGCTCACCCGCCGCCAGCTGGCCACCGGAGTGCTGGCCATACCGGCGATCAGCGCTCTGATCGCGGCCTGTGGCAGCGACGACAAGAGCACCACCGCCGGAACCGGCGCAAGCGGCACGACCGTCGCCGGCGGCGCGACCGAGACCAGTGCAGCTACCGGCTCGTCGGTCGCAGCCACCGCTGGTGGCAACCTGATCGTGGCGATGGACCTCCCCGGCGGCCCGTTCGACCCCGTTGCCATGTACGACCTGGTTGCCTACGGATTGGTGGCTCAGTGCTTCGAGTTCTTGTGCACGCTCGAGAACGACGACATCGGCCCCGGTCTGGCGACCGAGTGGTCGTCGAACGCCGACGCCACCGAGTGGACGTTCAAGCTCCGTGATGGTGTCACGTGGCAGAGCGGCGAACCGTTCACCGCCGCCGACGTCGCCGCCACCATGGATCGTCTGGTCGAAGGCGGCAACTCGGGCCTCGGTGGACTCATCTCCAAGGGCTCGGTGACAGCTCCGGACCCGCTCACGGCGGTGATCAAGCTCGACAAGCCGGTTGGGCTCTTTCCGTACCTGGTCTCGGTGTTCAACGCACAGACGGTCATCACCCCGGTGAACTACCCCCTCGGAAGCACACTCGACAAGAACCCCGAGGGCACGGGCCCGTGGATCCTCGACAGCCTCGACCCGACCACGAGTGCGAAGTTCAGGCGCAACCCGGCCTACTGGGGCGGGGCACCGCTGCTCGACACCGTCGAGTTCCAGTTCTTCGCCGACCCCGAGACGGAGGTGACGGCGTTGCAGGGAGGCAACGTCGATGTCGTGCTGCAGTTCCAGGCTTTGACCGGAAACAGCCTGTTCAGCGACTCGAACGTCAACGTCGCCTCATTGAACTCGACCAACCACCGCCAGCTGTGGATGCGTTGCGACAAGGGTCAGTTCGCCGACAAGAGGGTTCGCCAGGCCCTGGCATTGACACTCGACCGCCCGGCGTTGATCACGACGCTGTTCGACGGCAAAGCCGACCTGGGCAACGACCACGTCATTGCTCCGATCTATCCCTACTTCGACGCCAGTCAGCCGCAGCGTGTTCGTGATATCGACAAGGCCAAAGCACTCCTCGCCGAAGCCGGGTTCCCCGACGGTCTCTCGGCCACGCTCGAAGCCGGCAACCTGCAAGAGAGCAAGCAGCTCGCCCAGCTGGTGGCCGTCCAGGCCGCGGATGCTGGATTCAAACTCACGCCGAACGTCGTCGACAACGGCGCCTTCTATGGTGAGTTCTGGTGCCCCGCCGACCCTGCCGACCCGCCGTGCTCGGGCTCTGCCGAGATCGGGCTCGTCGACTACGGTCACCGCGCAACGCCCGACGTGTTCTTGAACGCGGCGCTCAAGACCCACGGCATCTGGAACTCGTCGCAGTACTCGTCGCAGGCGCTCGACGACGCGTTTGCCGCCTTCCAGAAGGCCCCCGAGGCCGACGACGCCGGTCGGGCGGCCGCCGCCAAGAACATCCAGACGATTCTCAACGACGACGTCCCTGTGGCCATCGCCTACTTCAACAACTACCTCAGCGCTTGGTCGAAGAAGGTGTCTGGGGTGGAGGTGAGCGCACTCGGCCAGATCTTCCTGGCGAAGGCGTCCAAGGCCTGACAGGTGGGAGCAGCGGGCCTGCTGAGCAGGCCCGCTCCTCCCTCCCGTCGACGACCAAGGACCTTCTACGGTCATGGCTCGCTACATCCTCAAGCGCCTGTTGCTGGCGGTCATCACATTGTGGCTGCTCGTCACCATCGTCTTCCTCACGGTCAACGTGCTGCCGCAGAGCGTGGCCAGAAGTGTTCTCGGCAACACGGCGCTACCACCGGCCGTCGCTCGGTTCAACGAGAAGTGGGGCCTCAACGATTCGGTGCTCGTGCAGTACGGCAGGTACATGAAAGGGCTCCTTCACTTCGATCTCGGTAAGTCGTACAAGAGCGAGCGATCCGTCACCGAGGTGCTCACCGGGCCGCTGCTGCGCTCGGCCAAGCTCGCCGCGCTGGCGTTGGTCATCACAGTGCCGATCGCGATGTTCGCCGGCGTGGCCGCCGCCCGCAAACGTGACAGCAAGCTCGACCGGTTCATCGTGATGACCGGGCTGGCCACATCGTCGATTCCCGAGTTCGTCACCGGCGCCCTCCTGGTGATCCTGTTCGGCGTGTTCCTCCACTGGCTGCCGGTCATCTCCTCCATCCCGGAGGGCACATCGCTCGTCGGAGAGCTTCGATACCTCATCCTCCCTGCGCTGGCGATGACGATCGTCTACTTCGGCTACATCGCCCGAATGATGCGGGCCGGCACGATCAAGGCGCTCGAGTCCGACTACGTCCGCACGGCGACGATGAAGGGCCTCAACGAGCGGCAACTCATCCGCGGACACGTGATTCGCAATGCTGTGCCGCCGACGATCACCGTGATCTCCGTGCAGGTCGGCTACCTGTTCGGCGGCATCATCGCCGTCGAGAAGGTCTTCAACTACAGCGGTATCGGCCAGCAGGTCGCAGTGGCGGTCGCCGCCAAGGACCTTCCGCTGCTGCAGGGCTGCGTGTTGATCGTCGGCACCATCTACATGATCGCCACCCTCGTGGCCGACATCATCATCGCCTGGCTCAACCCCAGGGTGCGACTACAGGCCGACACGTGAACGTCACCCAGTCACCGACGCACGTCAGCGAGCGCAAGAAGCGCGTCGCGAGAACTGGCGGCTGCTCCGTCGCAAGCCCGGATTCATCATCGGCGTCCTCATCGTGGCGATGTGGGTTTTCTGCGCCATTGCGGGCAGCCGTATCGCTCCCCATGATCCGGCAAGGGACCTCGATGTCAAGAACCTGTCGCCGCGCGGCGACCACTTGTTCGGGACCGACATCATCGGACGAGATGTCTTCTCGAGAGTGATCGTCGGGGCACGCAACATCTTGTTGATTGCTCCGGTGGCAGCAGGATTGAGCATCCTCGCCGGCACCACCCTCGGGCTCCTGATGGGCTACTACAGGGGATCAATCGACACGGTGCTCAGCCGGATCGTCGAAACGTTCCTTGCCCTTCCCGTCGTGCTCGTCGGCCTGCTGGCCTTGGTCACGTTCGGGTCCAGCCGCGAGGTCGTGATCGCAATCGTGGCGATCCTGTTCACGCCGATCGTCACCCGCACCGTACGTTCCGCAGTCTTGGCAGAAACCGAGCTCGACTACGTCACGTCGGCGCGTCTTCGCGGCGAATCGAACGTGTTCATCATGACGAATGAGATCCTGCCGAACATCAGCGCCGTCATCGTCGTCGAGTTCACCGTGCGGGTCGGATACGCCATCTTCACGGTGGCGTCGCTGGCGTTCCTCGGTCGTGGGAGTCGAGACCGGCAGCCCTGACTGGGGTACATCGATTGCCGACCACTACCGGCTGATGAACGACAACATCTGGTGGTCGACCCTGTTCCCGGCCGTGGCCATCATGTCGATCGTGATCGCCGTCAACCTGATCGCCGACTCCATCCAATCGGTGTACGAACGATGAGCCCCGATGCGCCGAACCCGACGCTCGAGGTCCGCGATCTGCACGTGGCCTACACGGTGCGCGGAGTTCCCCGCCCGGTGCTGCGTGGGGTGTCGTTCACGATCCAACCCGGCGAGGCCTATCGGCCTGGTCGGCGAGTCGGGTTGCGGCAAGTCGACCACGGCGTTCGCCGCGCTGCGCTATCTGGCGCGCAATGGATCAATCACCTCGGGCAGCGTCCTGGTCGACGGCGCCGACGTCACGGCAATGTCGGCCAGTGAGCTCCGCCGCTTCCGGGCACGCGAAGCGTCGATGGTGTACCAGGAGCCCGGCTCGGCGCTGAACCCGACGTTGCGCATCGGCAGACAGCTGATCGAGGCCTTCGACGTGCTCGGCCAGTCGAAGTCGCAGGCCACGGAAAACGCAATCGCCTCGTTGCGCAAGGTGCAGATCGCCGACCCCGAGAGCGTCATGGCCCGGTATCCACACCAACTCTCCGGCGGAATGCTGCAACGCGTCGTCATCGCCATGGCGCTGGCCTGCGACCCCAAGCTGCTGGTGCTCGACGAGCCGACGACCGGTCTCGACGCGACCGTCGAGGCCGAGGTGCTCGACCTGGTGCGCACGCTTCGCACCGAGACCGGCGCGGCGATCTTGATGATCGCCCACAACCTCGGCGTGATCCGCTCGATGTGCGATCGGGTCGGCGTGATGTACGCCGGCAAGATCGTCGAGGAGGGCGTTGCCGACGATCTGTTCGACGCGCCGAAGCACCCGTACACCGTCGGGCTGTTGCATTCGATCCCGCGTAGCGGCATGCGCAAATCGGAACACGCCCTGTCGACCATTCCGGGCACGCTGCCGCCGCTCGGGGCCGACCTGCCGACGTGCGTGTTCATCGACCGCTGCCCGTTGGTCACCGACATCTGCCGCGAAGTTGCGCCGGAGTTCGTCGATGTCGGCGGCGGACACCTGGCCCGCTGCCATCACCCCGATCAGATCACCACCCTCGAAGAGATCCCCGGCCCGATCACCGGCGCGGCGTCCAGCGGGACCGAGATCCTGTCGATCGTCGGTGTGTCGAAGACGTTCCGACAGAAGAAGGGAAACCACATCCCGGCGCTGGTCGGCATCGACCTGTCGCTCGCCGATGGCGAGACGCTGGGCCTCGTCGGCGAATCGGGTTCCGGAAAGTCGACGCTGGCCAAGGCGATCCTCGGCGTGCACTCCGCCGACGCCGGGTCCGGAGCTGACCCTGGATCAGCACGAGCTCGCCGGCACGATCTCCGAGCGCACCACCGACGACAAGCGGGCGATGCAGATCATCTTCCAGAACCCCGACTCGGCGCTCAACGCCTCGTGGACCGTGCGACGGATCCTCACTCGATCGGTGCGCAAGCTCACCGGCGCAAGTCGCGACGTCGCCGACACGAAGGTGGCCGCGCTCGCCGATCACCTGCGGCTGTCGCCGCGCCACCTCGACATGAAGCCGAGCCAGCTGTCGGGTGGGCTGAAGCAGCGGGTCGCCATTGCCCGTGCCTTTGCCGGCGATCCGCGCATCGTCGTCTGCGACGAGCCGACCAGCGCCCTCGACGTGTCGGTGCAGGCGGCCATCCTCAACCTGCTCGCCGAGCTGCAGACCGAGCAGCGAACCAGCTACCTGTTCATCAGCCACGACCTCGGCGTCGTGCGCTACCTCGCCGATCGCATCGCCGTGATGTACCTCGGGCGGATCATGGAGGTCGGCGAGACCGACGACGTGTTCAACGGGCCGCACCACCCGTACACCGAGGCGCTCTTGTCGGCCGTGCCCAGCGTCGACGGCGACGAGCGCGCCCGCATCCCTCTGCAGGGCGAGATCCCGAGCCCGGCCAACCCGCCGAGCGGCTGTGTGTTCCATCCTCGATGCCACCGCTTCATCGAGGGTGTCTGCGATGTCGCCGAACCGCCCATGCTCGATGCCGGCAACGGCCACATGATCCGCTGTCACATCCCGGCCGACCAACTCGTCGAGCTGCAGGCGAAGGTCGCCAGTGACCGATGCCGAAGCTGAGCCGGCGATTCGCCATCGCACCGGCGGTGGGCGCTCGGCACGAGTGGCCGCACGTACCGGCGAGGGCGCCAAGCCGCACGCCCCGGCCTTCATCCGTCGCCTGATCCCACCGTACGAACTGCTGGGCGAGGAAGGCCTGGCGCTGGTCGAGTCGCAAGCCGATCGGATTGCTGGCCGATGTCGGCATCGAGATCCGTGACGACGCCGAGTCGTTGCAGCTGTTCAAGGACGCCGGCGCGACAGTCGACGGCGTCACCGTCCACTTCGATCCAGGCCACGTCAAGGCGATCTGCGCCACCGCTCCACGCCAGTTCACCCAACTGGCCCGCAACCCGGCGAGGTCGGTCGAGATCGGCGGCAACAACGTCGTGCTGGCACCGACGTACGGCTCGCCGTTCGTCCGCGACCTGGCCGGTGGTCGACGCTACGCGTCGCTCGCCGACTTCCAGAACTTCGTCAAGCTGACCTACGACACGCCGTGGCTGCATCACAGCGGTGGCACGGTCTGCGAGCCCGTCGATGTGCCGGTCAACAAGCGACATCTCGACATGGTGTACGCCCACCTGCGCTACAGCGACAAGGCGTTCATGGGTTCGGTCACCCAGCCGTCGCGGGCCGCCGATTCGATCGAGATGGCGCGCATCGCCTTCGGCGCCGACGTGGTCGAGCACAACTGCGTGATCATGGGCAACGTCAACGTCAACTCGCCCCTGGTGTGGGATGCGACCATGACCGGAGCGTTGAAGACGTATGCCGCCGCCAACCAGGCGCCGGTCGTGGTGCCGTTCATCCTCGGCGGGGCGATGGGCCCGGTCACAACTGCCGGCGCAGTCGCCCAGGCCCATGCCGAGACCTTGGTCGGCGTCGCCCTGGGTCAGCTGGTGCGCCCCGGCTCGCCGGCGATCTACGGCAACTTCTTGTCGTCGATGGATCTACACAGTGGCAGTCCCACCTTCGGCACGCCCGAGCCGGCGCTCGGCTCGCTGGTCGTCGGTCAGTTGGCCCGCCGTGTCGGGTTACCGCTGCGTTGTTCGGGCGCATTCACCTCGTCGAAGATCCCCGACGGGCAGGCGATGAGCGAGTCGGCGGTGTCGATGACTGCGGCGCTGCTGTGCGGCGCCAACTTCATCCTGCACTCCGCCGGATGGCTGGAGGGTGGCTTGGCAATGGGGTACGAGAAGTTCATGATGGATCTCGACCTGTGCGGCGCCGCCCACACCTACCTGAAGGGGTTCGATCTGTCGCCCGACCAGTTCGCCATGGACGGCTTCGTCGAGATCGGGCCGGGCAAGCACTTCTTCTCGGCGCAACACACGCTGCGCCACTACGAGACGGCGTTCTACGAGCCGGCGCTCAGCGATTCATCGTCGTTCGAGCAGTGGCGCGATTCCGGCGAACGCAGCAGCGAAGACCGCGCCGCGCTGGCTTGGCGCGAGGTGTTGGCCAACTACGAGGCGCCACCCATCGATGACGCCGTCGATGCCGCACTGCTCGAGTTCGTCGCCCAGCGCAAGGCGTCGATGCCCGACCAGTGGTACTGAGCGTCATGGTATTGATCCCATCCAGGAGGATGTCGTGAGCTTGAACATCGACATGACAACTCGCCTCGCCGCGATCGACCAACGCAAGCTCCGCGCCGACGGTTGGCGCGGGTGCGCGCCGAGCTGGTCAGCCACGACTACGGCGCCGCGTTGCTGAGTGACCCCATCAACATCCGCTACGCCACCGGGTCGCGCAACATGCCGGTGTGGACGTTGCACGCCCCCGGACGATACGTGTTCGTGCCCGTCGAGGGGCCGGTGGTGCTGTTCGAATACGCAGCCAGCCGTCATCTCAGCGAGGGCCTCGACACCGTCGACGAGCTACGTACCAGCACGCCGTGGTTCTACTTCTTGGCCGGACCGCGGACCGCCGAGAAGGCAGGGGTATGGGCTACCGAGGTGATCGACCTGATGAGCCGACACGGCGGCAGTGATCTGCGCCTCGCAGTCGATCGCTGCGAGCCGTGGGCGCGCAACACCTGATCGACGCCGGCATCCGGCTGTTCGACGCACAGGAGCCGCTGGAGCTGGCGCGGATGATCAAGACACCCGAAGAGCTGATGTGCATGCAGTTGTCGATGGACGTGTGCGACGTCGCTGTCGATCGAATCAGACAGACCTTGCAGCCGGGAATGACCGAGAACGAAGTGTGGAGCATCCTCCACGAGACCAACATCGCCCACGACGGCGAGTGGATCGAGTGTCGCCTGCTGTCATCGGGGCCGCGGACCAATCCGTGGTTCCAGGAGTCCGGCAATCGGCGCATCGAAGCCGGCGATCTGGTCGGGCTCGACACTGACATGATCGGGCCGCTCGGTTACCTGGCCGACATCTCGCGCACCATGCTCTGCCCCGGAAAGGCGCCCACGGCGGAACAGCGCAAGTTGTACGACATCGCCCAGGACCAGATCCTGACCAACATCGAATTGATCAGGCCCGGTCTGTCGTTCAAGGAGTTCGGCGAGAGGTGCTGGCCGGTCCCCGACGAATACGTACCCAATCGGTACATGATGATGATCCACGGGGCGGGCATGGCCGACGAGTTCCCGACCGTCGCCTACGCGGCCGACTACGACGATTGGGGATACGACGGCGTGTTCATGGAGGACATGGTCGTATGCGTCGAGAGCTACATCGGCGCGGTCGGCGGCAGCCAGGGCGTCAAGCTCGAACAGCAGGTGCTGATCACCTCCACCGGCGCGGTGCCGATGTCGAACGATCCGATGATCGACGCCCTCATGGCGTAAGAAGTGACCGTGACTTCGGATCCGTTGCTCCAGCCGTTCACTCTCCGGCATCTTCGGCTCCGCAATCGGGTGTTCTCGTCGTCGCACGAACCGGCGTACAGCGAGGATGGCATGCCCAAGGATCGCTATCGGCTGTACCACGTCGAGAAGGCCAAGGGTGGTCTGGCCATGACGATGACTGCGGGCACGGCCATCGTCTCACCCGACAGTCCCCCGGCTTTCGGCAACCTGCATGCCTACGACGACGCGATCGTTCCGTGGATCCAGGCGATGACAGACGGCATCCACGAGCACGGGGCCGCGGCAATGATCCAGATCAGCCACCTCGGCCGCAGAACAGGGTGGGGGCAAGACGACTGGCTGCCCGTCGTCGCCCCGTCGGCGCTGCGCGAACCCGCCCACCGCGCTCACCCGAAAGTGGCCGAGCAGTGGGACATCGACCGCATCGTCGGTCACTACGCCGACGCGGCGGAACGGATGAAGGTCGGCGGCATGGATGGCCTCGAGATCGAGGCCTACGGCCACCTCTTCGATCAGTTCTGGTCGCCGGCCACGAACAAGCGCACCGACGAGTACGGCGGCTCGTTCGAGAACCGCCTGCGGTTCCCGCTGCGTGTGCTGCGCGCCATTCGCGACAGGGTCGGGCCCGACTACATCGTCGGCGTCCGGATGGCCGTCGACGAACGTCGCCAAGACGGCATCGACGCCCCCGTCGGGTTGGAGATCCTCCGCCGCCTCGTCGGTGAGCAACTCATCGACTTCGTCAACGTCATCCGCGGCAACATCGTCAACGACACGGTGCTGACCGAGGTCATCCCGATCCACGGCATGCCGTCGGCACCACACCTCGACTTCGCCGGCATGGTGCGCCGCGAGACCGGTCTTGCGGTGCTGCACGCCTCGAAGGTCGACGATGTCGCCACCGCCCGTCACGCGATCGGCGAGGGGCTGGTCGACATGGTCGGCATGACACGCGCCCAGATGGCCGAGCCGCACCTGGTTCGCAAGATCGAGCTCGGCCTCGAGCACACGATCCGTCCGTGCGTCGGCGCGACCTACTGCCTCGACCGCATCTACCAGGCCGGCGAGGCGCTGTGCATCCACAACGCGGCGACTGGGCGCGAACTGACCATGCCACACGACATACCTCACACCACCAGACCTCGGCGTGTCGTGATCATCGGTGGCGGGCCTGCTGGTTTGGAGGCGGCCCGTGTCTGCGGCGAGCGTGGTCACGATGTGGTGCTGCTCGAAGCGATGCCGTGGACCGGCGGTCAGATCCGTCTGGCGGCCCGCAACCCGCGGCGCAAGGACCTGCTGGGGATCGTCGAGTGGCGTGATGCCGAGCTGGACCGTCTGGGTGTCGACGTGCGCGTCGACACGTACGCCGACGAGCACGTCGTCGGCGACCTCCAGCCCGACGTGGTGATCGTCGCCACCGGCGGCCTGCCGCAGAACCCCGACCTCGAGGTGGGCGCCGATCTGGTGGTGTCGGCATGGGACGTGGTCGGCGGTGACGCCCGCCTCAGCGGCGACGTGGTGCTGTACGACGACGACGGAACGCACTCGGCGATGACGACCGCCGAGATGCTGGCGCGATCGGGTGCGCGACTGGAGATCGTCACGCCGGAACGCACGGTCGGCGTCGACGTCGGTGGCATGAACATGGTGCCGTACGCTCGAGCGTTCAACGAGACCGACACACGCATCACGTTGAACCAACGGGTGCGTGCCGTACGCCGCGACAACGGACGGTTGACCGTCGAGATCGGCAGCGACCACTCGCCGGTTCGGCACACCCGCATCGTCGACGCTGTCGTCGTCGACCACGGTGTACTCGCCAACGACGAGCTCTATCACGCCCTCCTGAAGGGCTCGTGCAACGGTGGACGAGGTCGACTACGACGCCCTTCTTGCCGGCCGCGCCCAACCGCTCGGACCGGACCACGCGAGTGAGGGCTACCAACTGTTCCGCATCGGCGATGCCGTTGCCGGCCGCAACATCCACGCCGCCGTCTACGACGCCCTACGACTGTGCAAAGACCTGTGACTCCCTATCGAAGCGCAATCGTGACCGGGGCATCCGGTGGCATCGGTCGGGCGATCACCGGCGAATTGGTGCGCCTGGGAATGCACGTGCACGCCTTGGGTCTGCCCGACGAGTCACTCGACGCGATGCGCGGCCTCGACCATGTCACCGTGCACGCTGTCGACGTGCGCGACACGGCGGCGCTGACGCGCACGCTGACCGAGATCGTGCTCGGCAACGAGATCGACGTGCTGGTCAACAACGCCGGCATCATCGGCGACCTGCTGGCGGCGCACCTATCGAGCACGGTCGTCGCCGATGCATTGATCGACATCAACCTGCGCGCTGCGGTGCACACCACACTCGCTGTCCTGCCTGGAATGGTGCGTCGTTCGCTCGGACACGTCGTCTTCACCGGGTCGATCGTGGCGACACATCCGACCGCCAACACCGCTGTCTACTCTGCGACGAAGGCCGCACTGCAAGCCTTCGCCGACGGTTTGCGGATGGACCTCCACGGCACACGCGTTCGGGTGACGGTTCTGACGCCCGGCAGGGTCGAGACCAACCTCTACGACGAAGCCCTCGGAGGGCACGACGCCGCCGTCGCCCGTCTGTACTCGGGGGCAACGGCGGTGCAGCCCGCCGATATCGCTGCCCTGGTCGGCATGGCCTTGACGATGCCCGAGACACGTCGACGTGACTCGGATCGAGGTGGTGCCGACGATGCAGGTTGTTCGGTGGCAGCGCCATCGGCGAGATGGACTAGTATTCCGCATCGTGGACTCGTTCCGTAGTAGTGGAATCCTCTGGGCGAGGTTTCGGGACGATTCGGCCTGACAAAGGAGACATCCGTGGCATTTCCATCCGACCTCGAAATCGCTCGGGCGGCGACGCTTGCTGCCCCTCACCGACATCGCCGCCCAGATGGGCATCGGGCCGCATCTGCTCGAAGCACACGGCGACGAGCTGGCCAAGATCCGGCTGGAAGCAATCGACGAGCTCGCCGACCGCCCGAAGGCCAAGTACGTCGTGGTCACTGCGATCACCCCGACCCCGCTCGGCGAAGGCAAGACCACCACGACCGTCGGTCTCGGCATGGCGATGAAGCACATCGGCAAGAAGGCCACCATCAGCCTGCGCCAGCCGTCGATGGGCCCGACGTTCGGCATCAAGGGCGGCGCCGCCGGCGGCGGTTACAGCCAGGTCATCCCGATGGAGTTGCTCAACCTGCACCTCACCGGCGACTTCCACGCCGTCACGGCTGCGCACAACCTGCTGTCGGCGATGGTCGACAACCACCTGCACCAGGGCAACGAGCTCGACCTCGACATCCACAACATCACGTGGCGACGCGTCCTCGACGTCAACGATCGGGCCCTGCGCAACATCAGTCGTCGGCCTCGGCGGCAAGGCCGACGGCGTCACCCGCCAGACCGGCTTCGACATCACCGCGGCCTCCGAGGTGATGGCCATCCTGGCGCTCGCCACATCCGCAGGCGACCTGCGCGCCCGTCTCGGGCGGATCGTCGTCGGCTACAACAGGGCCGGCGAGCCGGTGACGGCCGAGCAGATCAAAGGCGCCGGTTCGATGGCAGTCATCATGCGCGAGGCGCTGAAGCCCAACCTTCTGCAGACGCTCGAGCACACGCCGGTCATCGTGCACGCCGGCCCGTTCGGCAACATCGCCCACGGCAACTCGTCGATCATCGGCGACCTCATCGGCATCCACACCGGCGACTACCTCATCACCGAGGCCGGCTTCGGTGCCGACATGGGTGCCGAGCGGTTCTTCAACATCAAGTGCCGCAACTCCGGCATGGTGCCCGACGCCGCCGTGTTGGTGGCCACCGTGCGGGCGTTGAAGGCCCACAGCGGCAAGTTCAAGATCGTCGCCGGCAAGCCACTGCCACCCGAGCTGCTCGCCGAGAACCCCGACGACGTTCGTGCCGGCGCCGCCAACCTGATCAAGCAGATCGAGAACGTCAAGGTGCACGGCGTGTCGCCCGTCGTCGCGATCAACGCCTTTCCGGGCGACTTCGACTCCGAGCACCAGGCCATCCGCGAGATCGCCGAATCGGTCGGCGCTCGCGTCGCGGTCTGCACCCACTTCTCCGACGGCGGCAAGGGTGCCACCGATCTGGCCCAGGCGGTGGTCGAGGCATGCGACGAGCCGAGCACGTTCAAGTTCTGCTACCCCGCCGAGGCCAGCCTCAAGACGAAGATCGAATCGATCGCCACCAAGATCTACGGTGCCGCCAACGTCACCTACTCGCCCGCCGCCAACACGCAGCTGGCCCGCTACGAGAAGAACGGCTTCGGCAACCTGCCGGTCTGCATCGCCAAGACCCACCTGTCGATCAGCTGCGATCCGACGCTGAAGGGCGCGCCGACCGGGCACACGTTGAACGTGCGCGAGGTACGGGCCTCGGTCGGCGCCGGGTTCATCTACCCGATCTGCGGCGACATGACCACGATGCCCGGCCTCGGTTCGGCGCCTGCCGCGTCGATCATCGACTTCGACGAGCACGGCGAGATCGTGGGTCTGTCGTGACAGGGCCTGTCATGACCGCCGTGGTCATGGACGGCGCCCGGCTGCGCGACGACATCGTCGCCGAGCTGCGCGCCGAGATCGAGGCTGCCGGCTCGCCCCCGGTGTGCCTGGCGACGGTGCTCGTCGGCGACGACAAGCCCAGCCAGATCTACGTGCGCAGCAAGCAGAAGAAGGCGGCCGAGGCGGGCATGCAGTCGCGTCACGTGCCGATCGACGGCGACGTCAGCCAGGCCGAGCTCGAAGACATCGTCGGCGCGTTGGCCGCCGATCCAGCGGTGCACGGCATCCTGTGCCAGCTGCCGCTGCCCGGCGGCCTCGACCCCGAGCCGCTGCTGCGGTTGATCCCAGCCGAGAAAGACGTCGACGGCCTCACCGAGGCGTCGATGGGCCGTCTCGTTCGTGGTCAGCCCGGTCACGTCGGCTGCACGCCGCTGGGTGTCATGCGCCTGCTGCAGCGCTACGAGATCCCGACAGTCGGCAAGCGTGCCGTCGTCGTCGGCCGGTCGACGTTGGTCGGTCTGCCCATGGTGTTGCTGCTCGGTCGCAAGGGTGTCGATGCGACGGTCACCCTGGCCCACTCGCGCACGACCGATCTGGTCGAGGTGTGCCGCGAGGCCGACATCATCGTCGCTGCTGCCGGTCAGGCGCGGATGATCACCGCCGCGCACGTGAAGCCCGGCGCGACAGTGATCGATGTCGGCGTGTCGCGCACCGAGGCAGGCATCGTCGGCGATGTCGACTTCGAACCCGTGTCGCAGATCGCCGGCGCCATCACCCCGATGCCCGGCGGCACCGGCCCGATGACCATCGCCTGCCTGCTGCAGAACACGCTCGAGGCGGCACGCATGCAGGGTGCGTTTCCGGCCTGATGGCGCCATTCTGATGTCCCTGATCTGATGTCAACAGTGCAGTCCGTCGAGCGAGCGTTCGCAGTGCTGCGCTGCCTGTCGGGCGGACCAGCCGGCGTCACCGACGTCGCCGATCGCGTCAACCTGCCGAAGAGCACCGTGTCGCGGCTGTTGTCGACACTCGAGGACCTCGGCATGGTCGAGCAGATCGAGCCGGGAGGCAACTACCGCGTCGGTTCGGGGATGGTCGAGATCGCCGCCGCGGTGCTGCCCGGCCGGTCGTTGATCGCTGCCGTACGGCCGCATCTGCACGAGCTCGTCAAGGCCACCGGCGAAGCCGCCGGGCTGTCGATCGCCGACGGGTTCGACATGCTGTACCTCGACCAGGTCGACGCCGACAACCAGGTGCAGATCCGCGACTGGACCGGCGAGCGACTGCCGGCCCACACCGTCTCGTCGGGGCAGGTGCTGCTGGCCTTCGGCGCGATCGACGCCGACCGCTACCTGGCCCAGCCGCTCGAACGCACTGGCCAGCGGCACGCTGACCGACGCCATGGCCATCCGTGGCCGGTTCGCCGAGATCGCCGCCAAGGGCTACGCGTGGGCGTTCGAGGAGTTCCTCGACGGACTGAACTCGGTCGCCGCCCCGATCCGCGACGGCCAGGGTCGCATCGTCGGTGCCATTCACGCACACGGACCGGCGTACCGCTTTCCCGGCGACGCCGACGCCGACGAGGTCGGTCGGTTGGTGGTCGCAACTGCGGAGCGGGTGCGGCTGTGACCACGTACGACTACAACTACGACTACGTCATCGTCGGCGGTGGGTCCGCCGGCTCGGCGCTGGCCAACCGGCTGAGCGCCGATCCGACCACCACGGTGCTGGTGCTCGAGGCCGGGCGTCCCGACTACAAGTGGGACGTCTTCATCCACATGCCCGCGGCGCTGACGTTTCCGATCGGCAGCAAGTTCTACGACTGGAAGTACGAGAGCGAGCCGGAACCGTTCATGAACGGCCGCAAGATCTACCACGCCCGCGGCAAGGTGCTCGGCGGCTCGAGCAGCATCAACGGGATGATCTTCCAGCGCGGCAACCCGCTGGACTTCGAGCGCTGGGCAGCCGACCCCGGCATGGAGACCTGGGACTACGCCCACTGCCTGCCGTACTTCAAGAAGATGGAGAACTGCCTGGCGGCCGATGGCAACGATGTCTTCCACGGCCACAGCGGTCCGCTGGAGCTCGAGCGTGGTCCGGCCACCAACCCGTTGTTCGGCGCGTTCTTCGATGCGGTCCAGCAAGCCGGCTACCCGATCACCGACGACGTCAACGGCTTCCAGCAGGAAGGGCTTCGCCAAGTTCGATCGCAACGTGCGCCGTGGCCGCCGGTTGAGCGCGGCGCGCGCCTACCTGCACCCGGTGATGCACCGCAAGAACCTCACGGTCACGACCCGCGCCCTGGTACATCGCGTGCTGTTCGACGGCACGCGTGCGACCGGTGTCGAGTTCAGCACCCGTCGCGGCGGCACCCAACGGGCAACAGCAGGCGAGGTCATCCTGTGCGGCGGAGCGTTCAACTCGCCGCAACTCCTGCAGCTCAGTGGTGTCGGCAATGCCACCGATCTTGGAGCGCTGGGGATTCCAGTCGTGCACGACCTCCCGGCGGTCGGCCGGCACATGCAGGACCATCTCGAGGTCTACGTGCAGTACTCGTGCAAGCAGCCGGTGTCGCTGCAGCCGCAGTTGAAGATGTGGCGACGACCGTTCATCGGCGCCGAGTGGCTGTTCCTGCGCAAAGGACCCGGTGCGTCGAACCACTTCGAGGGTGGCGGGTTTCGCCCGCAGCAACGACGACGTCGCCTACCCCAACCTGATGTTCCACTTCCTGCCGATCGCCGTGCGCTACGACGGCTCGTCGCCCGCCGGCGGACACGGCTACCAGGTGCACATCGGTCCGATGTACTCCAACTCGCGCGGCTCGGTGCAGATCACATCGAACGACCCGAAGGCCAAGCCGGCGCTGCGCTTCAACTACATCTCGACACCCGAGGATCGGCGCGAGTGGGTCGAGGCCATCCGCATCGCCCGCCGCATCCTCAACCAGCCGGCGATGGAACCGTTCAACGGTGGCGAGGTCTCACCGGGGCCGGGCGTCGAGACCGACGAGCAGATCCTCGACTGGGTGCGCACCGACGGCGAGACCGCGTTGCATCCGTCGTGCACCTGCCGCATGGGGCGCGCCGACGACGACAGCGTCGTCGATCCGCTGACCATGAACGTGCACGGCGTGCAGGGGGTTCGGGTGGTCGATGCCTCGGCGATGCGCTACGTCACCAACGGCAACATCTACGCGCCGGTGATGATGATGGCCGAGAAGGCCGCCGACCTGATCCTCGGCAACACTCCACTGGCGCCCGAGCCAGTCGACTTCTACCGAGCCAAGTGACCGCCCTCCCCCGGCAACTTTGTCGCTGCGAACACGCCCAGCGTGTCGGCAGCGACAAAGTTCGCAAGTGGGTGCGGGTCAGCCGAGCCAGGCGTTGACGACGTCGGGGTTGGCGTCGACCCATTCCTTGGCGGCGGCGTCGGCGGTCTTGCCGTCGCTGTCGACCATGGCCGCGATCTCGTTCTGCTGATCGGTGGTCAGCTGGAACTTCGACAAGAAGTCGAACGCGGCCTTGTTCTTGGCCTCGAGCCCGGCGTTGGCGGCCTTGTACAGCTCGTCGACCGGGTAGTCGCAGGCGTACTTGCCATCGCCGGCTGCGGCCGACGCCAGGCAGGCATCGGTGACTGCGGGCAGCTCGACCTGGGTCAGCTTGACCTTCGACTGCAACCAGTGCGGCTGCCAGAACTGCAGCAACAACGGCTTCTGATCGGTCTCGGCCTGCTGGATGGCCGTGATCAGTGCTGCTTCGGAGCCGGCGACGACGTACTTCAGCGGCAGGTCGAGGTTCTTGATGATCTGCTCGTCGTAGGTCACGTAGCTCGGGTCACCCATCAGGAACTGGCCCTGGTCGCCCGACTCGGCCGTGGCGAACAGCTTGGCCAACGTCGGGATCCTTGAAGCCCTCCCACGTCGTCAGCTCGGGGTGCTGGTCGATGACGAACGTCGGCACGTACCAGCCGATCTTCGCCGACGGCCCGAGCTTGCCGAGATCGACGACGCTCTTCTTCTCCTCGATGTAGGTCTTGTGGTCGGCGGCGTGACCCGACGGCCAGATCTCCAGGTTGGCGTCGAGCTCGCCGGAGTCGAGCCCGACCCAGGCGGCGTTCTCGTCGAGGTCGACCAACGTCGTCGGGGTGCCGAGCTTGGACTCGAGCACGACCTTGGCGACGTTGGCGTTGACGGCCGAGCCGGTCCACGGGTTGACGGCGAGCTTGATGCGCGGCGCCAGCTGCAGCGGCCGGCGTGGTGTCGCCGGCAGCGGCCGTCGGTGCCTGCCGCTGCACGTCGTGGCGTCGCTGGCGTGCTGTCGCTGCCGCAGGCCACGGCGACGAGTGCAAGCGCCGACTGCGACAGCCGCGAAGCGGGCGGATGTACGGATCCTTGTTCTCATGTTCTCCCCTTTGGTCCCGAGGTTGCGGAGCACGTTCACGATGTGCGGTTCTCCGGAGCCGACCGGTTGCCCCAAGCCTGGGTGAGCCGGTCGAGGATCATCGCCAACAGCACAATACTCACCCCGGCCGCCACGCCATCACCCATCTTCAGGTTCGGTTTGGTGAACCCGCCGAGCGCTTCCAGACCCAGCGCACCGCCACCGATCAGTCCGGCGATGATCACCGTCGCCAGCACCATCAGGATCACCTGGTTGATGCCGAGCATGATCGACTTGAAGGCCAGCGGCAAGCTGCACCTTGACCAACTCCTGGCGAGGTGTGGCGCCGAACGACATCGCTGCCTCGCGGGGTGCGCACGGCACCTCCTCTGAGCCCGAGGCTGACCAGGCGAATGCCGGGCGGCAGGGCGTAGATCACGGCAGCGATCACTCCGGGTATGCGCCCGACGTTGAACAAGGAACACCACCGGGACGAGGTAGACGAACTGCGGCAGCACCTGAGCGGTGTCGAGCAACGGACGCAGCGTTGTCTCCAGCCATCGCGACCGGCCGCCCAGATACCGATCGGCACGGCGAGGCAGACGCTGATGACGACGGCGACCAGCACCTGGCTGAGGGTGTCCATCGCCAGGTCCCAGTTGTCCATTGCGGCGATGCCGACCAGCGCCAGCCCGCACAGCAGCCCCAAGCCGCCAGCCGTTGCTGACCCAGCCGAGCAGCACGAAGAAGACCACGACCAACCACCATGCAGCCGACTGCAGCACGCCACGGATCGGGTCGAGGACGTCGCGCACCAGGAAGTCGCTGATGGAGCCCGTGCCACCGACCACGGGCACGCCGTGGCGGAAGTTCTCGTTCAACCAGTTGATCGCCGACTCTGCCCACGATCCGAGGCCGATGCGCCACGACGGGAAGTCCTGGAGCGTCGAGCACCTTGGCGACGAATCGCCACGACGACAACGAGCGCCAAACCGACGACCCACTGCACCCGCCGATCGGCCAGCCAACCCGGCATCGGCCGGCCCTGCTTCGACTGCCGCTCACCCGTGGTGATGCGGTCGAGGGCGATCGCCGCGAACACGATGCAGAACCCGGCCGAGAAGGCCAGGTTGGCATCGAGCTTCTGCAGGCCCTGTCAGCACCTCGCCACCGACGTCGCCGGTACCGATCTGCGACGCGATCACGACGATGCCGAAGGCCATCATGATCACCTGGTTGAGGCCGAGCAAGAACTGTCTTGCGGGCCAACGGCAGCTGCACCTTGCCGAGCAGTTGCGAGCCGGTGGCGCCGAACGACCGACCGACCTCGGTCGACACGACCGGGACCTGGCGCAGGCCGAGGCTGGTCAGTCGCACCGCCGGCGCCACCGCGAAGATCAGCGTGGCGATGACCGCCGCCGGCACGCCGATGCCGAAGAAGGCGACGCACGGGATCAGGTACACGTAGGCCGGCATGACCTGGGCGGTGTCGAGCACCGGGCGCAACCGCCGCTCGGCGCCTTCGGACAGCCCGGACGAGACGCCGAGCGGCACACCGATCAACATGGCCAGGGCGACCGCCACCAACATGATCGCCAACGTGATCATCGTCAGGTCCCAGAAGCCGAAGAGTCCGACCGCGAACATCGACGCAGCCGCAATCGGCGCGGTGCGCCAGCCGGCACGCAACAGCCCGATCACGAAGACCAGGGCGACGACGCCGGTCCAGTGCAGCGCCCGCAGCAGCGACAGGACTCGCTTCACGCACCAGCCGATGGCGGACTGCCGATCGACTTGATCGCGTCGAGGACCCGGTTGCGGCCGGTGTTCTGCGTGATCCAGTGGTAGGCGTCCTGGGCGTGTCTGCTGCACATGCAGGTCGAGCCAGGTGGGCACGTCCTGTGCCCGCGAGTGACCTTGTAGATCACGACGCCGAACGATGACCGCAGCGCAGCGGCTTTGCAGTGCGACAACGGCGCCGCCGAGGCAGCGTGGTCGTGGTCGGCAGAGCGGGTACCGCCTGGCTCATCGGTCGACGCCGGCCATCAGCGACAACACGTGCGACACGATCGACGCACCCGAGTTGTTTCCCGGCGCCGTCGACCACCTCGACGGGTAGGTCGGAGTGGGCGACCAGCTTGACGATGTCGCGGACCTTGGTGCCGACCGGCACCGAGCCACAGAACTGGTCGACGAATCGACGTCGCGCATCACGTGCTCGACCGGCACGACGAACGATCTCGGCACGTCACGTACGAAGTTCTCGACGTACTCGTCGGCTGGCTCGACCACGACCGTCTCGGGCGTGCCGACCTGCACGAAGCGGCCGTCGCGCATGATGGCGATCCGATCGCCGATCCGCAACGCCTCGGACAGGTCGTGGGTGATGAAGACCATCGTCTTGTTGACTTCGCGTCGCAGGCGGACGACCTCGTCCTGCATGTCGCGGCGGATCAGCGGATCGAGCGCCGAGAACGGCTCGTCGAACAGCAAGATGTCGGGATCGGTCGCCAAGGCTCTGGCCAGGCCGACTCGCTGCTGCTGACCACCGCTGAGCTGATGCGGGCGGTAGCCACCCATCTCCGACAAGCCCACCAGTTCGAGCGTTTCGTTGGCCTTGCGTCGCCGCGCTCGGCCTTGTCGACGCCGCGCACCTCGAGACCGAAGGCCACGTTGTCGGTGAGCGTGCGATGCGGCAGCAGACCGAAGTGTTGGAAGACCATCGAGACCTTGTTGCGGCGCACGTCGAGCAAGGTGTCCTTGTCGGCCTTGGTGACGTCGACGTCGCCGATGCGAACGGTGCCGACTGTCGGCTCGATCAACCGCGTCAGGCAACGGATCAACGTCGACTTCCCACTGCCCGACAAGCCCATGACGACGAACACCTCGCCGGGCGCGACGTCCATGTCGATGTCGCGCATCGCCACGACGTTGCCGGTCTGGGCCTCGAGTTGCGGCGTGGCAGATCGGCCAACTCGGTGCCGACGATCCGCTCCGGCTTGGGCCCGTAGACCTTCCACATGCCGCGCACCGAGATCGACGAGTTGGTTTCCCCCACGGCGCCGATGCTAGTCATACCCTGGAGTGATACCGGAAGGGCAGGGCGTGACGAACCAACCAACATCTGCTCGGGCCGTGATCATCGGCGGCGGCATCGTCGGGTGCTCGACGGCCTATCACCTGGCCAAGTTGGGATGGACCGACACGGTGCTCGTCGAGCGGCACAAGCTCACGTCGGGCTCCACGTTCCACGCTGCCGGTCTCGTCGGCCAGCTGCGCAGCAGCGCCAACATCACCCAACTGCTCGGCTACTCGGTCGACCTCTACAAGCGGCTGGAGGACGAGACCGGACAGGCCACCGGATGGAAGATGAACGGCGGCCTGCGGCTGGCGTGCAACGACGGAACGGTGGAACGAGGTGAAGCGGCAGGCGACCACTGCCAAGTCGTTCGGACTCGAGATGCACCTGCTCTCGGCCGACGAGGCACAGGATCTGTGGCCGCTGATGACGGTCGACGACGTGATCGGCGCGGCGTTCCTTCCGACCGACGGACAGGCCAACCCGACCGACATCACGATGGCGCTGGCACGTGGCGCCCGGCAGGCCGGGGCGACGATCTGCGAAGACACCGACGTGCTGGAGATCGAAGTTGTCGACGGCGTGATCAAGGCGGTCGTCACGTCGCAGGGTCGCATCGAGTGCAGCGTCGTGGTGTGCTGCGCAGGGCAATGGACGCGCACGCTGGCCGCAACGGTCGGCGTCAACGTGCCGCTGGTCTCGGTGCAGCACCAGTACGTCATCACCACACCGTTCGTCCCGCCGGTGCCGCGCGACCTGCCGACGCTGCGCGACCCCGATCGGCTTGACCTACTACAAGGAAGAAGTCGGCGGTCTGGTGATGGGTGGCTACGAGCCGAACCCGATCCCGTGGGCCAACGACGGGAATCCCAGGCGACTTCAACTTCAAGCTGCTCGACGCCGATTTCGACCACTTCGCCCCCACGATGGAGCTGGCCATCGGTCGCGTGCCGGCGCTGCAGACAGCCGGCATCAACGAGCTGATCAACGGTCCCGGAGAGCTTCACTCCCGACGGCAACTTCATCCTCGGCGAGGCGCCCGAGCTGAAGAACTTCTTCGTCGGTGCCGGGTTCAACGCCTTCGGCATCGCCGCCGGTGGTGGTGCAGGCATGGCACTGGCCGAGTGGGTCCATCGCTGGGGTTGCGCCGTACGACCTGTGGGTCGTCGACATCCGCCGCTTCGGTCGCCCACACCAGGACACCGATTGGGTGCGCACTCGCACGCTCGAGGCCTACGGCAAGCACTACACGATGGCGTGGCCGTACGAGGAGCACGACAGCGGGCGCCCGTGCCGCCGTTCGCCGCTGTACTCGCGACTGCTCGCGGCAGGCGCGTCGTTCGGCGAGAAGCTCGGCTGGGAACGGCCCAACTGGTTCGCGTCCGACGGAGCTCGGCGAGACCGCCCACGACGTCTACAGCTACGAACGACAGAACTGGTTCGACGCAGTCGGCCGCGAGCATCGCGCTGCGCGCGAGGTCGTGCGTGCTCATCGATCAGACGTCGTTCGCCAAGTTCGCATTGAAGGGGCCCGACGCGTTGGCGGCGCTGAACTGGATCTGCGCGAACAACGTCGACAAGCCGGTCGGCTCGCTGACGTACACGCAGATGCTCGACGACTCCGGTGGGATCCAATGCGATCTCACCGTGTGCCGCGTGGCGGACGACGAGTTCTACATCGTCACCGGTACGGGCTTCGCGACGCACGACTTCGACTGGATCCAGCGATCGATGCCTGCTGACATGAACGCTCAGCTGTTCGACATCACCTCGGCCAACACCGTGCTGTCGCTGATGGGACCGACGTCGCGCGACGTCCTGGAAGCCGTCACACGAGCCGACGTGTCGAACGAGTGCGTTCCCGTTCGGCACGCAGCAGATCATCGGCATCGCCGGCTGTCCGGTGCGCGCCCTGCGAGTCACCTACGTCGGCGAGTTGGGATGGGAGCTGCACCTGCCCGTGGAGTACGCGACGACGGTGTACGACGCGCTGATGGCCGACGGGCGGCGCGCACGGCCTGACGAATGCCGGCTATCGAGCGATCGAGAGCCTGCGCCTGGAGAAGGGCTACCGGGCCTGGGGCAGCGACATCGGTCCCGACCACACACCCGATCGAGGCCGGGCTCGGTTGGGCGGTGAAGTTGCGCAGCGGCGTGGAGTTCCGCGGACGCGCCGCCATCGTTGCGCAACGTGCCGATGGCGTACGCAAGATGCTCGCCGGGTTCACCTGCGATCCGGCGGTCGTGCTGCTCGGCCGCGAGACCATCTACCGCAACGGCGACCGGGTCGGCTGGCTGACCAGCGGCGGCTATGGCTACACGATCGGCCGATCGATCGGGTACGGCTACGTACGGAACCCATCGCGGCGTCACCGCCGAGTACGTGACGACCGGCGAGTACGAGCTGGAGGTTGCCGGCGAGCGCGTGCCCGCCGAGGTCTCGCTGCAACCCTTCTACGACCCGACGAACGCCAAGGTGAAGTCATGACCAGTCAGACAGCCTGCCCTCGCAAGCCAGGATCGTGATCATCGGCGGCGGCATCATCGGGTGCAGCATCGCCTACCACCTGACGGCGATGGGCGAGACCGACGTCGTGCTGCTCGAGCAGCATCAGCTCACCGACGGCGCCACGTGGCACGCCGCCGGCCTGGTCGGCCAGCTGCGTTCGTCGCGCAACACCACGCGCATGCTCGAGCACTCCGTCGAGTTGTACGGACGGCTCGAGGCCGAGACCGGCCAGGCCGTCGATTGGCACCAGGTCGGCAGCCTGCGCCTGGCGTGCTCGCCCGAGCGCGTGATGGAGCTGAAGCGACTGACGACGATGGCGAAGAGCTTCGGCTTGCCGATGGAGATCGTCAGCCCGCAGGCTGCCCAGGAGCTGTTCCCGCTGATGACGACCGAGGACGTGCTGGCCGCAGCGTTCCTGCCGACCGACGGCTACATCGACCCGGCCAGTGTCACGCAGGCGATCGCCAAGGGTGCGCGCGATGCGCAACGCTCGAATCTGCGAGCACACCCAGGTCACGTCGATCACCGTCGACGGTCGACGGGCGACCACGGTCCACACGGATCAGCGGCGACATCGACTGCGAGATGGTCGTCAACGCCGCCGGGATGTGGGGCATGGAGATCGGCCGGATGGCCGGCGTGCGCATCCCTGCCGTCGCGGTCGAGCACCAGTACGTGCTCACCGGACCGATCGACGGATTTCACGCCCGCCGAGCTCCGCCGGATGCCGACGATGCGCGACCCCGATCACCTCGTCTACTACAAGCCCGACGGACCCGGGCTGCTGATCGGTGGCTACGAGCCGGACACGCTGCCGTTCGGCCGACGACGGCATCCCGTCGCCGTTCCAGCGGCAACTGCTCGACCCGAACTTCGACCGCTTCGAGCAGCTGGCCGACGCTCGCCGCGCAAGCGCACGCCGGTGATCGAGCAGGCCGGCATCCGCACGCTGATCAACGGTCCGATCCCGTACTCGGCCGACGCCGACTTCGTGATGGGCAGGGTGCCCGAGCTCGACAACTACTACGTCGCCACCGGCTTCCTCTACGGCATCGCCGCCGGTGGCGGTGCCGGCAAGATGATGGCCGAGTGGATCCTCGAGGGCCGGCCGTCGCTCGATCTGTGGCCGCTCGACGTTCGCCGCTTCGCGTTCCACCACACGACGCATCACTTCATGGGCTCGCGCATGGTCGAGCTGTACGCCCACCACTACAAGCTCGCCGCGCCCGGGTACGGAGCACGTCACGGCGCGCGGCGTGCGGCGCAGCCCGCTGCACGACTCGCTGCAAGCCGCACGGAGCCGTGTTCGGATCGCGCGGCGGCTGGGAGCGGCCCGAACTGGTTCGCGCCGAGCGGGGTCGAGCCGGTCGACCGGCCGTCGTTCGGCGAGCCGAACTGGTTCGACCATGTCGGCGACGAACACCGTGCGGTGCGCGAACGGGTCGCCCTGATCGACCAGACATCGTTCGCCAAGTTCGAGATCACCGGGCCCGGGCGCGCTCGACGCGGTGCAGTGGCTGTCGGTCGCCGACATGGACAAGCCGGTCGGCACCGTCACCTACACGCAGCTGTGCAACGAGCGCGGCGGCATCGAGTGCGACCTGACGATGACCCGCACTCGGCGAGCAGACACTGGTACGTCGTCACCGGCTCGGCGTTCGGCGCGCACGACATGGGCTGGATCCGCGTCGAACTCGCCCGACGGACGACGGTCGTGCAGATCCGCGACCTGACCTCGGCCGGCGCGGTCATCAACCTGTGCGGCCCGCTGGCGCGCGACGTGCTGCAGGCGGTCTGCGAGGACGACGTCTCCAACGAGTCGCTTCCGCGTACGCGACGGCACGCGACATCACCATCGGCGTCGGCGCCGGTGCTGGCGATGCGCATCGGCTACGTCGGCGAGCTCGGCTGGGAGCTGCACGTGCCGACCGAGTACGCGGCGCACGTGTACGAACTGCTGCGCGAGGCCGGCGAGCCGCACGGCATCGTCAACGTCGGCTACCGGGCGATCGACACGCTGCGGATGGAGAAGGGCTACCTCTACTGGTCGACCGACATCACCCCCGACACGACGCCGTGGGAGGCCGGCCTCGGCTGGCGGGTCAACCTGCGACAAGGGCGACTTCTGCGGGCGCGACGCGCTGGTCGCGCAGCGCGCGGCAGGCGTCGACTCGCAAGCTGTGCACGTTCACGCTCGAGGACGATGGCCTACCCGGTCAGCGGCGAGGCGATCATCGCCGACGGCGAGGTCGTCGGGTTCACGACGAGCGCCAACTTCGGCCACACGATCGGCAAGCCGATCGCGTACGGCTACCTGCCGGTCGAGCTCGCCGATCGGACCGACTTCGTGATCGAGGTCTACGGCGAACCGATCCCGGCGACCCGCCACGACGGCGCGCTGTACGACCCGAAGAACGCGAGGTTGAAGGCGTGAGCGGATCGAGGTCCGAGCCACGGCGCGAGCACTCGACACTGCGCCGTACACGTGACGCCTGGCGTCTCGTAGCCGCGCTGCCGGCGCGATCGCGGCCGCGACCGGATCGCCGCGACTCGCCGGGCTGACCAACGTCAACCATCTCGTCGATGGTCGGCGACGATCGCTACGTGCTGCGCATCCCCGGCGAGGGCACGAGCGAGTACATCAACCGCGTCGACGAGGAGGTCGCGGCGCGTTCGGCGGCGGCCGCCGGCGTCAACGCCGAGGTGCGTGTTCTTCGACGCAGCCGACGGGCTGATGGTCACCCGGTTCGTCGACGGTGCGGTCGACGATGAACGCCGAGCGATTCCGCGATCTCGATGCCGTCGCCCGCGCCGGTGCATGCCTTCCGCCGACTGCACACACCGCCGCGCCGTTCGCCACCGACTTCACGTTGTTCCCGATGATCGACGAGTACAAGGCGCTGCTGGCGTCGAAGGGCGCGACCCTCCCCGACGGCTACGACGACGTCCAGCGCCAGGCCGAGGTCGCTCCGCGCGACCCTCGAGGCCGCGCCCGGTTCCGCTCGTGCCATGCCACTGCGATCCGCTGTGCGAGAACTTCCTCGACACCGGCGAGCGGATGTACATCATCGACTACGAGTACGCCGGCAACAACGACCCGATGTGGGATCTCGGCGATCTCTCGGTCGAGGGCGAGTTCGCGCCCGAGCAGGACGACGGCGCTGCTGCGCGCCTACTTCGATGGCGAGCCACCGGCCGACGCAGCGCGGCCGGATGGTCGCCTACAAGGCGATGTGCGATCTGCTGTGGACGCTGTGGGGCGTGATCCAGCACGTCAACGGCAACCCTGTCGACGACTTCTGGGCCTACGCGGTCGGCCGCTTCGAGCGCTGCAAGGCGTTGATGTCGACGCCCGAGTTCGATGCCGGGTCGCCGCGATCGAGGTGATGAACGACCGTGCTCAGCCCGTGACCTTGTCGCGATAGCGCCGTCCCATCGCCACCACGGTTGCCGGAACGAAGAACGCCCGGGCCGGCAACGACACCTCGCTCCACGGCCGCTTCGCCAACGGCGCCCGCCACGCCCGCATGCGATACAGGAAGAACGCGGCGAGCATCGCGTGTAGAATCGATCGCCGCCCAGAAGTAACCCTGCGGGTCCGATGACGATCATCATGCCGGCAGCAACGAACGGGCCGACCATCGCGCCGATGCCGTACAGCGTGACCAACTGCGAGGCCGCGGCGTTGACGTGCTCCGGGTCGATCCAGTCGTTCGTGTAGGCGGCGGCGATCGAGTACAGCGGGTAGCTGCATCCGCCGAGCAGCGCCATCAGCAGCAACGCCATCGGACTGGTCGACGGACCGAGCAACAACAGCATGGCCGCGCCGATCGCGCCGAGCGACGCGGCGAGCCCGACGGCGCGGCGATCGATGTCGTCGGACGCCGCCGACACCGGCCAGTGCAGCAACATGCCGCCGATGTTCGGGGCGGCGACGAACAAGCCGACCTGCGACCGGCGACAGCCCGACGCGGGTTGCGTAGATCGCCGCCATGCCGGTCAGCGCACCGTGGGCCATGCCGACGAGCAGGCACGAGACGACACCGGTCGGTACGAGCTTGGCCAGATCGCGGAGCGAGATGTGTTCGCGCTCGGCGACAGCGGGCGCCATCGCGTCCTCCGACAGGGCGACCGGCGCAACCGCGAGCGACGTGATGATGCTGGCGATCGCGAAGCCGGTGACGAGCTCCGGCGTCCATGGCGAACAGCAGCACCTGGCCGATGCCGAATGCGCCCGACGTGACGACGGCGTAGATCGCCAGCAGGCGTCCGCGGTTCTCGTTGGTCGCCAGATCGTTGAGCCACGATTCGGCGACGACGTACTGCCCGGCCAGGCACAGCCCGGTCACGAATCGCAGCCACGCCCACGCCGGCGCCGACTCGGTGAGACCGACCGCGAGCATGGCTGCGGACAGCAGCGATGCCAGCGCGGCGTACACGCGGATGTGGCCGACGCGTCCGAGCGCGAAGAGGGCGACGCGTGACCCGACCAGGAAGCCGGCGTAGTACGACGCGCTGATCAGGCTGCTGACCGCCGTCGGAAGTCCGATCGAGCTCTGAACGAACACCCAACAGGGTGCCGAACAACCCGGCGGCAAGCAGGAGGAGGGCCAGGCCGACGAACAGTCCCCACGTCGCCAGGGCAAGGTCACGCTTGAGGGACGGACCGTCGTCGCTGCGTTCCATGGCAGCGCCCAGCCTGCCATGCCCTACCGCACACGCCCGACGACCTCTGAGCTGGTGGTGTACTGTCGCCGGATGAGTTCCCCGTCGGCAACGAAGCTGACGCTGGTCGGAGCAGGCAAGATCGGTCAAGCGATCGTGCAGTTGCTGTCGTCGGCGCCCGAATTCGACGTCACCGTTATCGATCGCGACGACGACGCCTTGTCGCCGTTGCGAGAGCGTGGCGTGAAGCGTCTTCGACGTCGACATCACCGACCCGATCGCCCTGGCCGACTACGTCGACGATCAAGACATGGTGATGAGCGCCGCGCCGTTCCACGCCACGTCGACCATCGCCACCGCAGCACGCAATGCCGGCGCTCACTACTTCGATCTCACCGAAGACGTCGACTCGACGCGGGTGGTCAAGAGCCTGGCCATCGACGCCACCTCGGCATTGGTGCCGCAATGCGGGCTTGCCCCTGGTTTCGTGTCGATCGCCGCAGCCGACCTGGCCCGATCGTTCGACGACATCCGCTCGATCTCGATGCGCGTCGGCGCGTTGCCGCAGTTCCCCACCAACGCCTTCAAGTACAACCTCACCTGGTCGACCGACGGACTGATCAACGAGTACTGCAACCCGTGCGAGGCGATCGTCGACGGCAAGATGCTCGAGGTTCTTCCACTCGAAGAGGTCGAGGCGTTCTCGCTCGACGGCGTCGACTACGAGGCGTTCAACACCTCCGGCGGTCTCGGGCACGCTGTGCGAGACCCTGCTCGGCGAGGTCGAGACGCTGAACTACAAGACTGTTCGCTACCCGGGTCACCGCGACGCGATCAAGATGCTGATCACCGACCTGCGACTGTCTCGTCGGCGCGATCTGCTGAAGGAGTTGCTCGAGGCAGCGATCCCGATCACCTATCAAGACGTCGTCCTGATCTTCGTGACCGCGTCGGGCATGCGCAACGGGCTGCTGATGCAAGAGACGTTCGCCCGCAAGGTGTACGCGTCGGAGGTCAACGGGGCGCGCCTGTCGGCAATCCAACTGACCACGGCCGCCGGCATCTGCACGATGGCCGACCTGATGCGCGAGGGGAAGTTGCCGCAACGCGGTCTCGTTCGACAAGAGCAATGCGCGTTGTCCGACTTCCTGGCCAACCGCTTCGGTTCGCTCTACCTACGCGGCAAGGAAGTCACTGCCTAACCGTCTGTCACGCCCGACAGCTGACCCCGGCGGCGCAGCACCTCGGCGGTGATCGCCGGCACGACCTGATGCAGGTCGCCGATCACGGCGTAGTCGGCCTTGGTCACCATGTTGGCCTCGGGATCGATGTTGATCGCCAGGATCTTCTTCGAGGCCATCGCGCCGACCCAGTGCTGGATCGCGCCGGAGATGCCACAGGCGATGTAGATGTCGGGGGCGATGCGCGTGCCGGTCTGGCCGACCTGATCGGTGTGGTTGCGCCACCCGTTGTTGGTGACCGCTCGGCTGCAGCCGACGACGCCGGACGAGCGCCGTGGCGAGCTCCTGCAGCGGCGCAAAGCCTTCTGCCGAGCCGACACCGCGCCCACCACCGACGACCACCGGGGCGGTCGACAGCGTGACGCCGGCGGCACGTTCGACCCGGTCGCGGACGATCGTGCGACCCAGCGCGGGATCGAGCTCGACCGCACAGCGACGACAGCTGTCGCGGTGACTGGTGACTCCTCGGCGGGGAAGGCGTGGTGGGCGACGGTGAGCAAGCGGATCGGGGCGTCGAGGCTGCAACGCTCGAGCAGCGAGCCACCCCAGCGCACGCGGACCAGCGAATCGTCGGCGAACTCGATCGACGTTGGCGACCATCGGCAGGTCGAGTCGGGCGGCCGCCTGCGCCATCACCTCGTTGCCGCGATCGGTTCCGGTCGCCAGCACGATCGACGGGCTCAGCGCGGTCGCGGCTTGCGCGACGGCTTCGCCCCAGGCCTCGGGCCCGTAGTCGGCGAGCAGGTCGTCGTGGACCTGGTGGACGGTCGTGGCGCCGTACGCGCCGATCTGTTCGACCAGACCGTCGGCGGCCGCGCCGATCGTGAGGGCGTGCGTCTCGCCGAGTTTGCGGGCGGCGGCGAGCGCCTCCAGTGGCCGGCGACATCGTGCCGCGATCGTGTTCGACGACGACCAGGATCACTTCAGCACCCCGATCTCTTCGAGCATGTCGACGACCGCGGCCGCCGCGTCGGGGCCGTTGCCGAGGATCACGGTTGCGCTGACCTGCTCGGCCGCCGGCAGCAGCGTGATCATCTGCTGACCGCCCGGTTCGCCGACCGGCGGGATCTGGGCGACGTCGACCTTCTTCGAGGCCAGCCGTCCCTTCAGCGTCGGATAGCGGGGCAGGTTGATGCCTTCCTTCACGCCGAGCACGGCCGGCATCGGCACCTCGTAGACCTCGACGCCGACGTCGGCCTCGCGGCGGGCGCGAAGCGTGTCGCCCTCGACATCGATGCCCTTGATGCCGTTGACCATCGGACGGCCAAGCGCGTGCGCAACGCGGACACCGACCTGGAAGCCGCCGGAGTCGGCCGACTCGTTGCCGAACAGGATGAGGTCGAACGGCGCCGTCGGCGGCCTCGACATCGGCGATCGCCGCGGCGATCGCGGCAGCGGTGCGTTGCGGATCCCAGTCGGCTCCGTCGATCGGCAGCAGCACGCTTTGGCCACGCCGAGGCTGGCCGCGTAGCGCAGCTGCTCGTCGGCCTCGGCTGGACCGAGCGTCAGCACGGTCGACTCGCCGCCGTGCTGCTCGACCAGCTGCACCGCCTCTTCGACGGCGCACTCCTCGTGCGGGCTCATCGTGAACCCGAGGAACGCCGTGTCGACCGCCTGGCCGTCGGCCGTGATGTTGATCCTCGCCCCGGGGGCCGGCACGCGCTTCACGCAGACGAGGATCCGCATGATCTTCATCCGTGTGTCGTCGGGGTCGAACAGCGGCGTGGCGCCGGCGCGCTCGACGGTCACGGGGTACAGCTCGTTCATGTACATGACCTGCAGCTTGGTGCCCTCCACGGCGTGCTCCGGCGGGAGGTAGGCCAGCAGCAGGATACTTGCCGACCGACGGTCCGGCACCGGCGGTCGTGACCCGCGAGACGCGACCCTTGGCGTCGAGGATGCGCTCGCCGTCGAGCGTGAGGATCGGCTCGTTGCCACCGGTCGGGAAGCGGTCGTAGCCAGCGGCGCAGTGCTGCGAATCCATCGACAGCGTGCACATGATCGCCGCCGGTGCCTTCGTCGCGGGCCTTGAGGTACGCCTCCTTGCCGATGAAGTCGGCGCTCTTCACCTTCGGGCGGGCGAGCCCGGCCTCGACCGGGTTGTACTCGCTCTCCAGCTCGGCGCCCATCAGGCGATAGCCCTTCTCGATGCGACCGGTGACGGCGTACACGCCGATGCCGACGGGGATGATGTCGAACTCCTTGCCGGCCTCGGCGACGGTGTCCCACAGCCTCAGGCCGTGCTCCATGTTGGTGTAGATCTCCCAGCCGTTCTCGCCGACGTAGCTGATGCGGAACATGATGCACGGCACGCCGTCGATCAGCACCTCGCGGACCGCGCCGTACGGGAAGCCGGCCTGCGACACGTCGTACGGCTTGGTTTGATCGGTGACGATCTTGGCCATCGTCGTCTCGGCGTTGGGTCCCCACACACCGAGCGTGCAGATGCCCTGCGACCGGTCGGTGAAGGTGACCGATCCGTCGGTCGGCATGTACTTGCGGAACCAGTAGTTGTCGCGGCCGCCGTCGAACGCACCGGTGATGACGCGGAAGTGATCGGCGCCGAGGCGCTGGATGGTGAGGTCGCCACGGAAGCCGCCGTGCGGGGTGAGCAGCGGCGTGTAGACGCTGCGGCCGACGGCGACGTCGACGTTGTTGACGCACACGTACTGCAGGTACGCCATCGCGCCGGGGCCCTCGATGTCGAACTCGTTGAACGCGGTGAGGTCGACCATGCCGACGCTGTCGCGCATCTGCAGGTGCTCGGCGTTGGTGATCGGGCTCCACCACCGTGCATCCCACTCGTGCTCGCGGGGCTTGCAGGCGTCGGGGAACTTCTCCATCAGCTTGGCGTTGCTCTCGTACCACTGCGGGCGCTCCCAGCCACGGGCGTCGAAGAACACCGCACCCAGCGCCTCCTCACGGGCATAGAACGGGCTGCGGCGCATGCCCCGCTGGCTGGCCCACTGCTCGCGTGGGTGCACGATGCCGTACGTCTTGTTGAAGTGCTCGTCGCAGCGGGCGTTGATGTGCTGCTCGGTCTTCTCGTGCGGGTAGAAGCGGCTGATGTCGCTGCCGTGCGGATCGCACAGGTGCGGGTAGCCGTAGGTCATCCACTCGGCGACGATCTGGGCGATGCCCGGGCCTTCCTTGATCCACACCGCGGCCGCGCTCCACAGGTTGCGCACCTCGGTGGTCTCGCCGAGCACCGGGTTGGCGTCGGGCGTCAGGCTCAGCAGGCCGTTGATCGCGTAGCGGATCTCGGCCTCGCCGAGCATCTCCATCAGGTCGATGGCCTCTTCGAACTGCTGGTCGAAGTCGTCGGCGGTGAACGGCAACTCGGTCGGCGTCAGCGCCGACTCCTCGTTGGAGGGGATGTCGTCGGGGTGCATGAAGATCGGGCGGTGGGCGTACGTGCCGACCTCCATCGAACCGGCCGTCTGGCGCTCGTAGCAGAACGTGTCCATGTCGCGCACGATCGGGTAGGCGACCTCCTTGCCGCTCTGCTGCAGGATGTCGATCGGGCCGACGTCGGCCATCTGGTGCACGGCGGGCGTCAGCGGGATGTTGGCGCCGGCCATCTTGGCGATGCGCGGGCTCCACACGCCGCAGGCGATCACGACGTACTCGGCCTCGATGCGACCCTTGTCGGTGACGACCGCCTTCACCTTCGGTCCACCGGCGCCTCCTCGGTCTCGATGTCGAGCACCTCGGTGTTGGCGAACACCTGCAGCGCGCCCGTGTCGACGGCCTCGTCGCGCATCTGCGTGCCGGTCTCCAGCGAGTCGACGCACGACACGCTCGGTGTGTAGTAGCCGCCGAGCAGGATCTCCTCGTTGATGAACGGCACCAGCTCTTTGATCTCGGCCGGCGTCACCAGGCGGGAGTCGATGCCCCACGCCTTCGCCGACGTCATGCGCCGCTTGAACTCCTCGAGCCGCTCGGGCTTGCGAGCCACCTCGATGCCGCCGCACGTGTTGTTGAGCCCGTGGTCGATGTACTGGTGCTGGCTCTCGACCGTGAGGAACGCCATCTCCTTGTTGTGATCGGTCGGGAAGATGAAGTTCGAGGCGTGGCCGGTGGAGCCGCCGGGGTTGGGCAGCGGGCCCTTGTCGATCAGCACCATGTCGGTCCAGCCGAGCCGGCTGAGATGGCCGACCAGGCAGTTGCCGACGATGCCGGCGCCGATGATGACGCACTTTGCGCTCGCTGGGCACGTCTGCCGCTCGTCGCCGGCTGGCTCTGGTGCGTCACTCAGTCGCTGTTCTGCCTGGGCCTCGTCATGCGCTTGTCATCACAGATCGCGTGATATATCTTTACCATATCACGAACCTATCACTCAGCGAACGGGCCTATCAAGAGATCCGCCGGATGATCGTGCACGCTCGAACTCGCCCCCGGTGCCGTCGTCCGCGACGACCTGTTGCAGCAGCAACTCGGCCTCGGGCGCACACCGATTCGTGAGGCGCTGCAGCGGCTGGTGCGCGACCAGTTCGTCACCGTCATCCCCCGCCGGGGCATGTACGTGTCGAGCATCGACGTCTCGCGAGCTGTCGACGCTGTACGAGACGCGAGCGATCCTCGAGCCGTACGTCATGCGCCTGGCCTGCGCTCGCGGCGGCGCCGCCGATTGGGACGCGATGGCCGCCGCGCTCGACCGGGCCACCGCCGAGCAGCACGCCGACGAGCTGTTGGAGATCGATCGCGAGTGCCGCGAGATCGTGTGGGCCGCTGCCGACAACCGCTTCCTGACCGACACGCTCGACATGCTGTACGCGCAGAGCGACCGGCTGTGGCACCTCTACCTCGCCGACGTCGCCGCCGCTCGATCACGTGATCGACGAGCACCGCGCGATCCTCGCGGCGCTGGTCGACGGCGACGGCGACCGCGCCGCGGCGTTGATCGAGTCGCACATGCGCGCCTTCGACGACAAGATCGGCGACGCCGTCCGCCGCCGCCTGGAATCCCCCCTCGCCGGCTTCTGACCGCTGCCGCCGATCCGACTGACGGCGCGGTCGGCGCAGAACCGCGTCGGGACGGCACCACAATGTCTGTGTCAGCAGAAATGTCGAACGTGTGTTCTGTGTGCTGACACAGACGGCGGTCGCGGCGACCATGTCTGGCAGGATGCCGGGATGGCGCGGGAGCGCGAGCTGCTGCTCGAGCGCACGTAACCTCGGGGCCGTGGCACTCCGCGAGATCGAGGACCCCCAGGGCATCAGGCAGGCCAAGACCCTGCCCGCATCCGCGTACAGTTCGGCCGAGTTCCACGGGCGCGAGCGCGAAGTGATCTTCGGGAGTGATTGGGTGTGCGCTGGCGTGGTCGACGAGATGCCCGCCGCCGGCTCGTGGACGGCACGCACCACGGGTGGCCTGCCGGTGCTGTTCGTCCGCGACAAGTCCGGCGCGCTCCGCGCCTTCCTCAACGTCTGCCGCCACCGCGCCTCGCCACTGTGTGAGGAGGGCGAGATCCATTCCTCGTCGTTGATCCGCTGCCCGTACCACTCGTGGCTGTACCAACTCGACGGCTCGCTGGCGCGGGCCTCGGGGGTCGGCAACCCCGACGGCTTCGACGTCGCCGACCACTCGCTGAAGCCGGTGCAGTTGGCGCTGTGGCGCCGGATGGTGTTCGTCTGCTTCGACGAGTTTGCGGCCGCGCTCGATCTCGGCCCACTGAGTCGCGCCATCGACGCCTACCCGCTCGAGTCGATGGAGCTGGCGCTCTCGGAGACCGACGATCGGTCGTTCAACTGGAAAGTTCTGCTGGAGAACTACTCCGAGAACTACCACACCCCGTTCGTCCACCCGGAGATCGACACCAGTTCCAGCGAGGACTATCCGATGATCTCCGATGGGATCACGTTGTACGCGTGGGACCGACCGTTGCGCCCCAGCGGATCCCGGGTCGACGAGATCCGCGCCACTCTGCTGCCCGGCGAGCCCGGGTGGGCCGAGTTGGCGTCGGTGCCGATGGACGGCCCGTACGGAGTTGGCGGCTACCTCACGGTGTGGCCGAACCTGATGATGAACGTGTTCCCAGGGGCGTTCCTGGCGATGTGGATGGAGCCCATCGACGCCACCACTACGCGGGTCGAGCGGCGGCTCTACATCCGGCCCGAGCTCGATGGTGCCGTGCGCCAGTCGATCGTCTCGGCCCACCGCCGCGTGCACGACCAAGACGTCGACATCTGCACCCGCGTGCAGCGTTCGCACAACGCCGGTGTCGATGCCGACGGCGTGCTGGCCACCGTCGAGGAACGCGGCGTGTACTTCATCCACGAGCACCTGCGAAACCGGCTGAAAGTATGATCATACGTATGATATGTTCCTCGGATGGCAGCGACCCGCATCACCATCACCGTTGATGAAGACGTGCTCAACGAGTTGAAGAGCCGCGTCGGCCCGGGTGAGGTGTCGGCCTATGTGGTCGAGGCGCTGCGCGCCCGCCTGCAGCGTGACCCGATCATGGAGCTCCTCGACAAACTCGACGAGATGTACGGCCCGTTGACCGACGAGGAGATCGAAGAAGGGAGGCGCGAGTGGAAGGAAATCAGCGAACGATTGTCCTTGACGCTGGAGCGGTCATCGGACTCTCCCGAAACGACCGCAGGCTGAAAAGGATCTTCAAAGCCGCACGCGAATTGGGTGTCGACTTTCGGGTTCCCACAGTGGTTGTCGCTGAGACGGTCAGGGGCAACGGGCCGCGTGACGCCCCCGTCAATCTCGTGCTCGCCCAAACCGAGCCGCGCTACCCCTTGACCGAAGAGATCGCCCGGAAAGCCGGACAACTGCTTGGCGCAGCTCGATCCGCAGCGACTATCGATGCATTGATTGTCGCCGAGGCACTCGATTGCTCCCCATCCGTGATCTGGACATCCGATCCGACCGACTTTCGACAACTACTCAGCTCTCGTTCTGGCGTGGTCATCGAGCCGGTTTGAGTCAGCCGGCGCGGCGGGCACCCTTGCCGCGGGCCAGCTGCTTCTTGTGCTCGATGAAGTCGACCAGCACGTAGTCGCCGAGCGTCTCGGGCGTGGTGAAGAAGGCCCGACCGCGGTTGATCGAGGTCAGTTTCTCGATGAACGACTTGAGGTAGCTGTTGGCGTCGAGCATGAACGTGTTGATGCGGATGTTGTCTTTGGTGCAGCGAACGACCTCGCGGAGCGTGGCCTCGATGGTCTCGGGCACCGGCGGGTAGTTGAAGAACACGTCGCCGCGCGGAGTTATGTGGGCGGTCGGTTCGCCGTCGGTGATCATGATGATCTGCTTGGTACCGCTCTGCTTGGCCAAGAGGTGTCGAGCCAGCAGGAACCCGTGCTGCATGTTGGTGCCGTAGACGAAGTCCCATGACACCTCGGGAAGCTGCTCCGCGGTGAGGATGCGTGCCGTCTCGCTGAACCCGACGATGCCCATGTAGTCGCGGGGGAACTGCGAAGTGATCAGCGAATGCAGCGCCATCGCTACCTTCTTGGCCGGCAGGAAGTTGTCGCGGATCGGCATCGACAGCGACAGGTCGAGCATCAACACCGTCGACGACCTGGTGAGGTGCTCGGTGCGCTCGATCTCGAAGTCGTCGGGTGACAGGTGCACCGGCGTACCGGTGCCGTCGCGCCGCAGCGCATTGCGAATGGTGCGGTGCAGATCGAGGTTGAACGGATCGCCGTACTCGTACGGCTTGGTCTCGTAGGTGCGCTCGTGGCCCTGGCCGAGGCGGTCGACCTGGTGCTGGCCGACCTTGTCCTTGGTCAGCTTGTCGAACAGGTCGCGCAACGCGTTCGAACCGATCTTGCGCAGCCCTTTCGGCGTCAGCTCGAGCCGCCCCTCCTTCTGCTCGATCAATCCTGCTTCCTGCAGCATCTTGGTCAGTTCGGCCAGGCGTTGCAGCGATCGGGCGGCGTCGTCGCCCATCAGATCGCGGACGCGATCCATGTCGGCCTCGGCCAGCGCGCCCGGGCTGGTGGCGTTGCGCAGCAGGTTCTCCAGCTGGTCGAGATCGCCGAGCTCTTGCATGGTCTGCATCGCCTGACCCATGCCCATCGGGTCGCTGCCCTCGAACTGGTAGTCCTGCCCCCAGCCCATCTGCGGGTACATCGATTGCAAGTTCTGGCCGAGTTGGTTCATCTGCCAGCGCAGGTCCATGTCTTCCATCAACTGGTCGCTGAGCTGCTGCAGCTGCGCTCGCTGCTCGGGCGTCATCGAGTTGAGCATCGCCTGCATCGCCGCCATGCGCTTGGCCATCTGCTCGAGCAGCTCGTCGAGCGTCTGCGGGTTCTCCGGGAAGAAGTCGCCGAAGTCCTGCATGAACTGCTCGAACCCCGGGTCCTCCCCGCGCTCGCGCTTTTCGAGCATCTCGTTGAGGCCGGCGATCATGTCTTTCATCCGCTGCATGTCTTGCGGGGTCATGTTCTGCATCGCCCCCGACATCTGCTCGACCATCTGCTGCATCAGCTGCTGGCGGATCTTGTCGAGCAGCTGCTCGAAGCGTTGCGCGGCCTCGGCCGACTCGAAGTCGTAGGCCTGCAGCTCGCGGACCTTGCCGGCGAGGTCGTCGGGCAACATGTCGAGGCGGAAGTTGCGATCGGCGGCGGCGTCGCGCGCCGTCTGGGCGCGACGTTCGTCGCCGCTGCGCTCGGCGGCCTGGGTGGCGTTGTCGATGGCGTGGCGCTCTTCGTCGACGATGTCGTTGAGCTCGTCGGCGATCTCGCTGTACACACCACCGAGATCGAACTGGTCGAGACGGTCCTGGCGCTGCTGACGCAACTTGTCCATCAGCTCGCGTAGGCCCTGCAAGCGCTCGCCGTTGCGGTCGCGGATGCCGTCTTGCATCATCCGCCGGAGGGCAGAGTTGACGTCGCCGTGGTACAGCAGGTCGTCGGTCAGCTCGTCGAACAATGCGTCGGCGTCGAGATCGAATCCACGCTGCGTGCCGTCCCAGCGGGAGTATGTGAAACGGGCTGCCATACGAGAACCCTACAGAAAGATCGGCCCCGCTACCCTGGGGTACTTCATGCGCGTTCCCCGCACTTTCGCCTTCGTCGATCTCTCCGGCTTCACCAACTACACCGCTGCGTTCGGCGACGACGCTGCCGGGCGGATCCTCAGCGCCTTCCGGTCGCTGGTGCGCGAGATCGCCAGCGAGCGTGGCGTGCGCATCGCCAAGTGGCTCGGCGACGGCTGCATGGTGGTGTCGATCGAGCAGGTCAACGCCGTTGCGTTCGCTCTCGACCTCGAACACCGGGCCGCCGAAGTGTGCGCGCCGCTATCGCTACGGGTCGGCATGGCCACCGGTCATGCCCTGCTGTTCGAGGGCGACGACTACATCGGCTCGGCCGTCAACATGGCCGCCCGGTTGTGCGATGCCGCCGGCCCGTTCGAGGTGCTGATGCCGACAATGCAGATCGAACGGTTGCCACGCGGGGTCACCGCCAACAACCACGAGCCGGTGGAGTTGCGCGGTTTCCCCGGCCCGATCGAGGTGGTCGAGCTCGGCGGCCGGCCCGAGCTCGTCGCCAGCACCGACACCGGCGAGCTGTGGACTCGAATTCCGTTCGCGTGATTCGCGCAGCTGTCGTCCCCCACGCCCGTCTCGACCGCGCCAGATTCCCCGAAGACCTCGGCCTGCTCGCCGGTCTCGGGGCGACGACCGTCAGGGTCACCCTCGATTGGTCGTGGTTGCAGCCCAAGGCCGCAACGTTCGACGGCGACGCCGTGGAGTGGTACTCCGGCTTACTGCAGCTCGCGAGCGCCGCCGGTGTAGGCCTGCAGTTCACGTTGTTGGAGCGCGACGTGCCGACCTGGTTCGACAACGACGGCGGCTTCGCCGATGCGCGGTTCGCCGGCCACTGGTGGCCGCGCTGGGTCGAAGGCGTGTCAGAGCGGTTCGGCGATGCCGTCGCCGGTTGGGTTCCGTTCGACAACCCGCTGGCGTTCGCCAACCGGCTTGTCCCCGATGATCCTCAGCGTCACGGCGAGGTGCTCGACACGATGGTCGTCGCCTGGAGAGATGCGTGGCGGATCCTGCGCGGTGGCCCACCGGTGGCCACGGCCATCGGCGTCAAGACGGTAAGGCCGGTCGATCAGACCATTCAGGCAGCCGAGGCCGCCCGCCGCGAGGACCACCTGCGTTGGGACGTGTGGTTGCAGGGCCTCCACGACGGAACGATCAGCATCCCCGGCCGCGCCGACCGCGAGCTGACCGACTTGGCGGGCTCGTGTGATGTGCTGGGCATCATCGTCGCCGATGTCGACGAATCGCTGGGTGCCGTTCTGCGCACCGCCGAGATGGGTCCCGATCGCCCGCTGGCGATCACCCTGATCACGCCGAAGGGGAAAGACGCCGATCGGGTGACCGTCGTCGAACGGTTCGAGACGGCGTGCGGCGAGGCGGCCGAAGGTGCGCCGCTGCAGGCGATGGCCCTCAGCCCGACATTCGACATCGACGGCCACGACGACGGCATCATCACCCGTGATCGCGACGTGAAAGATTCGGCGGCCGTATTCTTCGCGGCCGAAGTGCACTAACTTCCGACGTCATGGAGTTCTTCACCGACGTCACCGACCGCATCGCCTACGAAGGCCCCGACAGCGACAACCCGCTGGCGTTCCGCTGGTACGACGCCGACCGGCTCGTCGCCGGCCGGCGGATGGAGGATCACCTCCGCTTCGCGGTGCTGCTACTGGCACTCGTTCGCCTGGGAGGGCTTCCGACATCTTCGGCGCCGGCACGCTCGATCGCCCCTGGCTGCCGGCATTCGCTCCGAAGGCCGACCCGATGGACGCCGCCAAGCAAAAGATGGAGGCCGCGTTCGAGTTCTTCACCAAGCTCGGCGTGCCGTTCTACTGCTTCCACGACCGCGACATCGCCCCCGAAGGGGCCAGCTTCAAGGAATCCGCCGCGCAGCTCGACGAGATGATCGACGCCGCCGCCGAGCACCAGCAGCGCACCGGCGTGCAACTGCTGTGGGGCACCGCCAACCTGTTCTCCAACCCGCGGTTCCAGGCCGGTGCGGCCACCAACCCCGACCCCGAGGTGTTCGCCTTCGCGGCCGGTCAGGTGGCCCATTGCCTCGAGGCGACCCATCGTCTCGGTGGCCACAACTACGTGCTGTGGGGCGGCCGCGAGGGCTACGAGACGCTGCTCAACACCGACATGATGCGCGAGCTCGACCAACTGGCCCGGTTCATGTCGATGGTCGTCGAGCACAAGCAGCGAATCGGTTTCACCGGGGCGATCCTGATCGAGCCGAAGCCGTTCGAACCGACCAAGCACCAGTACGACTACGACGTCGCTGCAGTGCACGCCTTCCTGCAGCGCTACGACCTGGCCGACGAGATCAAGGTCAACATCGAGGTCAACCACGCCACCCTGGCCGGCCACGACTTCGCCCACGAGATCGCCGCGGCCGCCAACGCCGGCATCTTCGGCTCGATCGACGCCAATGCGGGCGACGATCGGCTGGGATGGGACGTCGACCGCTTCCCGGTGTCGGTCGAGCAGATGACACTGGGGATGTTGGAGATCCTGCGTGCCGGTGGGTTGACCACCGGAGGGTTGAACTTCGACTCGAAGTTGCGCCGCCAGTCATCCGACCGCACCGACTTGTTCTACGCCCACATCGGCGGCATGGACACCATGGCCCGCGCCCTGCTGGCCGCGGCCTCGATCGTCGAAAGCGGCGACCTCGACACGATTCGCGCCGACCGTTACGCCGGTTGGTCGGGCGACCTGGGCACCTCGATCATGCTCGGCACCACGCTGGCCGACCTGCACGAGCGAGCAATGTCAACGGGGGAACCGACCCGGGCATCGGGCCACCAGGAGATGTTGGAGAACCTGGTGGCCCGACACATCGAGCGAGCCCGCTGACGGGCGATTCCGGTGTCACGCTGCTGAGGTTGCGCGCCCGTACCTGCGTTGAGCCGCCTGCTTTGACACGCCGAGCATCGTGCCGATCTCGGACCAAGAGTAGTTATCAGCACGCGCCTGACACACCGCTTCGACGAGCTCTGCTTCGACGGCGGTTCGCTGCTCGGCAAGCTGCAGCAATTTCCGGAGCGCCGAGGTGTCGACGACGACGAGACCGTCAACCTCGACGCTCCGAGCCCAGCGCTCGAGGGCTTCGAGCTTCTTTTCTCGGTCGGCTCCGCTCATTCTGTCCACCATCCCTTCAGAAACTTGCCGCGGGCCGCCATCGCGTGGATGATCGCCTCGCCGTCTTCGTCAGCAACGACGCCGACTTCGAGGGGGGCGCCGTCACGACGCGGCCCAATAAACATAGTGACCGAGGAATCGTTCGTGACGTCGTCAACACCGTGCGTGCGGGCGCTCGCCTCGATGTCCTCCCGAGAAGTCTAGCCCAGATCGTCAACACTTGTTGACGATCTGGGTTAGTCGTGTCCCGGGTTAGTTGCCCATGTTGGGGGCGGGTACCGGTGGGGTGTAGTAGCCGGTCACATCAACGATCACCTGCGTCGAGCCACCGCCGCCGACGAACACCTTGATCGTGCGGTCACCGGCGATCGCCACGGTTCCACCGTTGGCCAACGGGCTGCCGTTGAGGTTGAGCGACGACGTGGCGAACGTAGCTGCGTCACCTGGAGTGACTGCCACGAAACCAACGGTGGTCGATTCGGCCGACGTGAGGTTGAAGGTGATCGCCGTGGCACCGGCGGGCACCGTGTTGGCCAGCGTGACCGCACCGGTGGCAAGGTCGTGTCCGGCGCTGATGTCGACGACCCGCGACGTGTTGTTGGGTATCGGCCCGTTGACCGGGTACGCGGCGATGCGCGAGTCGTAGGCCCGAACCGGCACGATCGGGTGGAACACCGTGCCCGGATCGGACGTCGAGATCGGAACCTGGTACCGAACTTCGACTCCACACAGGACGTGAGCGCCGGCCGCCGCGTTCGTCATCTGGACCCGCACGATGTGGAATCGATGGTCGGTCCCGGCGAGGATCGAGGTTGAACTGCCGGCGAGCTCCGCGAGGTTGTCCGCGCCGAGCACGGCGGCCACACCGTTGACACCTGCGGTCGTGAAGTCGTCGACCAGGGTCTCGGCGCGAGTGTTCACGCCCGCTAGCACGTTGACGTTCCCGCGGTACAACTGGATCAAGATGTCGGCGGGCGCGTAGGTGTCCGTCCCGTAGAACGCGACCTGCTTGATCCGTGCACCATCGGGCAGCTCGACGGCTGCGAACAGGACGGCGATCGCCCCTTGTCCTAGGGCGTCGGCACGCACGCAGGTCTGGCCATCGAAGAGCACCGAATCGTCGCTCGATCCCCGAGCCCGCGTTCACCACGAACCCTCGACCGCCGATGAACTTGGTGAGGATCGTCGGGTCGTAGACGGTGCTGCCGGTGGTGATCTCCTCGATTTGCCCTGGTGACTCGACGGGGAGCGCGGCGTCTCCACGCTCGGGCGTGCCGGCCGGAGCCGGGGGTTGAGCACCGCCACCCTCACCAGCGTCGGCCGCAACCATGGTGCTGACGGTGATCACCGCGATCACTGCGGCCCCTACGGCGAGGGCTGGCTTTCTTGCGCGCGTGTACCAAGAACGTTCATATTCATCTGATGGTCCCTTTCGATCGTCCGGCAGATGGCCCGCGCGACAGTAATCCAAAATCAAGTTCACCCCGGTCGAGATCACCGAGCCTGCAACCAGACGCGCCCGTGCCAGCGGCTGAGCGATGCCGGGTGAGAGTCCTCACACGACGCGCTACGCGAAGAACCCGTTGACATCGACCACCAGACTGCGTCGTCGACCATCGTGAACAAACACACCCGACCACCCACACCAACACCCGACACCACCGAATTCGCCACCGTCGCACCCGCCACAAGTTCACATTCGACGCCAACGGACGCGGCGAACCACACGGAAACACCGTCACAAACCCCGCACCCGCCGGCTCCAGTCACCGTCACCGTCAACACCACCGCCGACGCATCACCCGCCACACCACCACGACCAGCAACCACCAACTCCGTCACCGAACCCGCACCACGCACACCAACCCCAGCAAACAACACCATCCACCGTCGACCAACCCCGACCGCGACTCCAACAACCGCGCCGGCACCAACGACACAAACGACGACACCGCCGGGAAGTACCCGTTGACATCGACCACCAGATGCGTCGCCGCATCGTGAACACACACACCCGACCACCCACACCAACACCCGACACCACCGAATTCGCCACCGTCGCACCCGCCACAAAGTTCACATTCGACGCCAACGGCACGCGGCGAACCACACGGAAACACCGTCACAAACCCCGCACCCACCGGCTCCAGTCACCGTCACCGTCAACACCACCGCCGACGCATCCGCCGCCACACCACCACGACCAGCCACCACCAACTCCGTCACCGAACCCGCACCACGCACACCAACACCCGCGAACAACACCATCCACCGTCGACCAACACCCGACCGCGACTCCAACAACCGCGCCGGCACCAACGACACAAACGACGACGACCGCCGGGAAGTACCCATTGACATCGACCACCAGATGCGTCGCCCATCGTGAACAAACACACCCGACCACCCACACCAACACCCGACACCACCGAATTGGCCACCGTCGCACCCGCCACAAAGTTCACATTCGACGCCAACGGCACGCGGCGAACCACACGGAAACACCGTCACAAACCCGGCACCCACCGGCTCCGTCACCGTCACCGTCAACACCACCGCCGACGCATCCGCCGCCACACCACCACGACCAGCCACCACCAACTCCGTCACCGAACCCGCACCACGCACACCGACCACCCGACGAACAACACCATCCACCGTCACCAACCCCGACCGCGACTCCAACAACCGCGCCGGCACCAACGACACGAACGACGCCGGGTTCCAGGTGAACCCCAGGGTGATCGATCCGGTCAAACCGTCGCCACCGTCGACGGCAACGTGGTATGTGTGGCCGCCCTCGACACGAATCGACACGCTGCTGCCGCTGCCGGCTCCGTCGTTCGATACGAGCGGCACGAGGGTGTTGACCGCAGCACCCGAGTAGACCGCCAGCATGGTGTCGAACGTCGAGCCCTCGGTCGACAAGGTGACGGTTCCGTAGTCGGGCGCCACGAAGCTCCACCACACTGACGTGCCCCCCGAGATCGGGCCGTGCGCCGGCTCACCCGGTTCGATCGTTGCGTCGTCGTTGCTGCCCGTCAACGCGGTCGGGCTCGTCACGTCGAAAGCGGTCGCCGAGGCGAACTGATCGTTGACCGGTGGCGTGATCGGCGCGGAGAACAGCAGCGTGTTCGGCGTGCCGGGCCCGCGGTCGGTGATCACACCAACTGTTGCGTCGGCCAGAAGATCCCGCGCCACTTGTGCCGGTGTCCAGTTCGGTCGCTCGGACAGCAGCACCGCCGCGGCGCCAGCGACATGCGGCGTGGCCATCGACGTGCCGCTTCCAACGGCCACCGACGTCGGCGAATCGATGAAGGCTGACGGAATGTTGACGCCGGGCGCGAACAGATCGACGCACGGCCCGAAGTCGGAGAACGAGGCTTCGAGCGTCGGTTTCGGAGGAGGCGGCAACGGTGAGGGCATTCGTGGCTCGTGCCGGCGACCCTGTGCACGCGTCGACTGCAGAGCTCGGGGGCTGGGCATTGCCCGCGGCGACGGCAACCGTGACGCCGTCATCGATCACGGCCTGCACGGCACGGTCGAGCAGCACGGACGGCGGGCCCCCGAGGCTGAGGTTGACGACCGCCGGTGCACCGGCCGGGTGGTCGGCGATCACCCAGTCGAGGGCATCGAGGAGCTGAACCTCGTTCGTCGACCCGGCGCAGTCGAGCACGCGCACGGCGACCAACGACACACTCTTGGCAACACCGAACGTCTGCCCGCCGACGGTGCCGGCAACGTGGGTGCCGTGCCCCGTTCCGACCCCAGCGGGGCAGTCGTTGGTCCCGAAGCCATCGAAGACCGTCGTGAAGCCGGGTCGCACTCGGCCACCGAACTCGACGTGGTCGGGACGGATGCCCGAGTCGACGATGTACGCGGTCACACCGGCGCCCGCGCCGTTGTAGCTGTAGCTGTTCGACAGCGGCAACAATCGCTGGTCGATGCGATCGAGACCCCACGACGGCGGAGCGGTCTGGGTGACGATGGGCTGGCTGAACGACTCGGCGGCGTCGATCGTGATCACCTGATCGGCCTCGACACGGGCGACAGCGGGGTCAAGAAGGAGCTCGTCGATGACGCTGGCAGCAGCCCGAACGGCGACACCCGCGAAAACGCCGCGGTACACCTCGACTACGTCGATCCCGCCGGCGCGGAGTGCGGCCGCTTCGAGATCAGGGTCGGTTCCGTCGTCGAACTGCACCAGGTAGCGACCAGTGATCCCCGCAGCCACGACAGTCGAGCCAAGCGACAGCAGGGTCGAGCCGACGCCAACGCCGATGACCACAAGGAACGCACCAACCTTGTTCATTGACGCCCGATGGCTCGGCTAGCTACGGCCGCGATAGGTGGCGCTGGTGCCAGAGGAATCCTTGTTCAACCGCTTCGACAGGTGCAGTCCTTCGAGCACGAACTCGACAGCCGCGGCCACTGCCGCCGGCGATTCGTCGCCGCCCGTCAATGCCAGCACCGGGGCTCGCAGCGCCGGCACCATCTCGACCAGACGAGCCTCTTCGACCGAGGCGATGTCTTCGCCGGCGTGTGCGACGACACCCTCTTCGAACGCGGCGATCACGTCGCGGACCTGATCGGGCGAGATGCGCTCCTTGTACACGGTCAGAACTGCGGCCTTCACCAAGTTGTCGAGGATCACGCCGTCGCGGCCTTCCTCCAACGACTCGATCTCGATCTTGCCGCTGCTCGACGCGGCGAGTGCTTCGAGATCGCAGATCCGCGGCACCACGACGTGCTCGCCGGCGCGTAGCCCGCGGCGCAGTGCATTGGCGCCGAGCACCTCGATGTTGCTGACCGACAGCCGCACGCTGACGCCGCTGCGCTGGTTGACCTGCGTGCTCGCCCGGGCCAGCTGACTGAAGGTGGCCACCACCTGCTCCATGTAGTCGGGCAGACGCACGTGGACGTCGCCGACCGAACCCGGCCGAGCCTCTTGGCGCATGATCGCCACCTCGGTCTCGATGTCGAGCGGGTAGTGGGTGCGGATCTGGCTACCGAAGCGGTCTTTCAAGGGGGTGATGATTCGGCCGCGGTTGGTGTAGTCCTCGGGGTTGGCGCTGGCCACAAGCAGCACATCCAGTGGAAGGCGGATCTTGTAGCCGCGGACCTGCACATCGCGTTCTTCCAACACGTTGAGCAGACCGACCTGGATGCGCTCGGCGAGATCGGGGATCTCGTTGATCGCGAAGATGCCGCGGTTGGTTCGTGGTACCAGGCCGTAATGTAGTGTCAACTCGTCGCTGAGGTAGCGACCCTCGGCCACCTTGATGGGGTCGACCTCGCCGATGAGGTCGGCGATCGAAGTGTCGGGGGTGGCCAGCTTCTCGCCGTAGCGATCGTCGCGGTGCACCCACTCGATCGGTGTGGCGTCGCCCATCTCGGCGATCAGATCACGTGCATGCTTGCTGACCGGCGCATACGGGTCGTCGTTGATCTCGCTACCGGCAACGATCGGCATCCACTCGTCGAGCAGACCGGTGAGCGAGCGGATGAGCCGGGTCTTGGCCTGACCCCGTTCGCCCAGGAAGATCACGTCGTGGCCGGCCAGCAGGGCATTCTCGAGCTGGGGCATCACCGTGTGCTCGTAGCCGAGAACTCCCTCGAACAACGCCTCACCAGCCTCGATGAGCGCAACCGCGTTTCGGCGGATCTCTTCTTTCACCGGAGTCGACTGCCAGCCCGACGCCTTCAAATCGGCGAGGGTGTGAGCGAGTGATGCCATGGGTCGACCATATCGTTTTTCCTGGTCGCCCACCCGGGCCGAGCCGCGCCTATCCTCGCCGTCGTGGATCTGTCGGGACAGTGGCGCGCCAATGTTGCCGACGACGAGCGACGGCGTAGCGCGGTCGGCCTCGACTACTCCGACGACGATTGGCCGTTGATCGAGGTCCCCAGCCATTGGCGCAACCTCGCACCGTTCGCCGACAACGACGGCGCCCTGATCTACCGCAAACGCTTCGAGCTCGAACCGGCACCACCCGGGCGACGGCACTTCGTGACTCTGGACGGGATCTTCTACCAGGCCGACGTGTGGCTCGACGGCGCCTACCTCGGCGATCCCGAGGGATACTTCTTCCCACACAGCTTCGACATCACCAGCCTGTCGCGACTCGCCAGCGAGCACGTGCTGGCCGTCGAGGTGGCGTGCCCGCCGCAACCTGATCGGAAATCGAAGCGCACCATCACCGGCGTGTTCCAGAACTGGGATGCGCTGGATCCGACGTGGAATCCCGGCGGCCTGTGGCGGCCCGTGCGGATCGACACGACCGGACCGGTGCGCATCGACCGTTGTCGCGTGCTGTGCCGCGATGTCAACGACACACGCGCCCACCTGCGCCTGCACGCCCGCCTCGACAGCGACACAGCGCGCGCTGTTCGTGTGCGCACCTGCGTCGATGGGGTGTTGCTCGATCAGCACGAGCAATCCTTGGCCCGTGGCCTCAACGAGGTCGACTGGACCCTCGACGTCGAAAATCCCCGGCTGTGGTGGCCGTGGACGCTCGGTGAGCAGGAGTTGACCGACGTCGACGTCGAGATCTCCATCGACGAAGTGGTCAGCGACTCGCGGGCGATTCGCACCGGGCTGCGCGAGGTGGTGTTGCACGACTGGGTGTTCAACGTGAATGGCGAGCCGATGTTCGTGAAGGGCGCCAACCTGGCCCCGACCCGCGTGGCGTTGGGTGACGCAACACCCGCCGAGTTGCGCCGCGACGTCGAGCTGGCCCGCGAGGCAGGCCTCGATCTGCTTCGGGTCCACGGCCACATCACCCGACCGGAGTTGTACGACGCCGCCGACGAGTTGGGCATGTTGTTGTGGCAGGACTTCCCGCTGCAGTGGGGCTACGCCCGCTCGATCCGCAAAGAGGCGGTCCGCCAGGCGCGCGAAGCCGTCGACCAGCTCGGGCATCATCCGTCGATCGCCGTGTGGTGCGCGCACAACGAACCCGTGGCGCCCAACCTCGACCGGACGGCGCCCATCAGCAAGGCCGCCATCCAGTACATCGCCGGGCAGCAGCTGCCGTCGTGGAACAAGACGGTGCTCGATCGCTGGGTCAAGCGGGCGTTCGAGCAGGCCGACGAGACACGCACGACCATCGCCCACAGCGGTGTGCCGCCGCATCTCCCAATGCTCGACGGAACCGACAGCCACCTTTACTTCGGCTGGTACCACGGCGAAGAACGCGACCTCGCCGGCTTCGCCGCATCGATGCCGAGGATGATGCGCTTCGTCAGCGAGTTCGGCGCCCAAGCGGTTCCGTCGTCGGCCGAGTTCATGCATCCAGAGCAGTGGCCTCATCTGGATTGGGAGTTGTTGGAGGAACGCCATGGCCTGCAGTTGCACGCCTTCGACAAGTACGTTCCACCTGCCGATTACGGAACCTTCGATGCGTGGCGCACCGCGACCCAGCGTTACCAGGCAACCGTCCTGCGCCATCACATCGAGACCTTGCGGCGGCTCAAGTACCGACCGACGGGCGGGTTCTGTTTCTTCATGTTCAACGACGCCGCGCCGATGGTGTCGTGGAGTGTGCTCGACCACGAGCGCCATCCCAAGCTGGCCTATCAAGCAGTGGTCGATGCCTGCCGACCGGTGATCGTTGTCGCCGATCGAATGCCAGACACGGTGTCGGTCGGCGCCGGCCTGGCCCTCGACGTTCACGTCGTCAGCGATGTACGCCGCCTGCTGGAGGAAACCGTCTGCACCGCCAAGTTGAGCTGGCCAGGTGGATCGCACGCCTGGCGATGGGGCGGCGACGTGCCGCCCGACTCGTGTGTGCGGGTCGGCACGATCCAGTTCGTCGTCGCCGATTCACCCGGCGAGCTGTGGCTCGACCTGGTCGTCGAGCATGGCGACGAAGTAGCCACCAACCGCTACGTCAGCAGAATCATCCGCTGATGACAGGCAGCGACCCCGTCGCTCCCATCGAGATCCTGACAACCTGACTTGTGTCAGTGAATCCGCGGTCGATCACGCCTTCGCTCACGCAAACCTGCCGAACTCGGCCGCACCAACCCTCGTTTCGAGTAGTGCCGAACGGCAGCTCCAGCGCAACCAGCAGCCGTCAACCAATAGCTTCGCTCGAACCGGGCAGCCCCGGAACGCTACGTAGCGAAAAGGGGCTGCCCAGTTCCTCGGTAGCCAGCGCGGAACGGCAGTCTGGCGGCCCGCGGCCGTGGCCTAACCGGGGTGGTGGCGTCAGAGGTTGCGGCGCAGTAGCGAGTGGACTCGCTCCCAGTGCAACTCGGACGCCGCCCGGTTGTACCGCGGCCCGGCTGGCGCGAAGCCGTGCTCGGCCTCGGTGAGGAAATCGACGGTGTTGACGACACCAGCCGCGTCGAGGGCAGCGGTCATAACCGGGATCGTGTCGGCTGGCGCGGTTGCGTCGTTGTCGCACCACGCGAAGTACACCTCGGCCTGCGCTGCGTCGAGATCGAGGTGCGGCGAGTCGGGCGTGTCGCGCACGAGCCACGCGCCGTGGATCGACGCCGCTGCAGCGATGCGGTCAGGAATCGCCTTGGCGAGCGCGATCGTGAGCCCACCACTCATGCAGAACCCGACCGCGCCGACCTTGCCGTTACGGGCGTTGGGGTCGGCGTCGGCGACCGCCAGCAGGGCCTCAGCGTCGCCGATGATGCTCGTCGGTGTCACGGCGCCCATCAGCTCACGGCGCTGGTGCATGTCCTCGTCGCTCATGCCGAATTCGCGGAACGGGCCACCTCGGTAGAAGAGGTACGGCAACATCACGTAGTAGCCCGCTGTGGCGAGACGTGAGGCCATGTCCTTCAACGCCGGACGGATGCTCGGGGCATCCATCAGGTAGAGCACGACCGGATGCGGGCCATCGTGTTCGGGGTGGAAGATGAACGTGAGCATCTCCCCGTCCGGCGTTGTGACCATCTCTTCGCGTTCGACCATGTCGCGAGTCTGCCAGAGCCGCGTCGGGGCTACTTCGAGCGGACCACGTCGCGGCGGGCACGTACGCATCCTGTCCAGCGAGTAGTCCGTTCCCGCACACTCCCATCACCCAGTCAACAGCTGACATCTGTCCAAACCGAACCGCCGGGACGTATGCCACCCACACCATGCCGGCTGACTCAGGTGCGGCTGAGCTCTTTGCGGTTGGCGAACTTGGCCTTGAGGTAGTCCTTGTTCATCAAGGCGATGAAGTCGATCGAGATGCTCTTCGGGCAGGCGGCCTCGCACTCGCCGTGGTTCGTGCACGAACCGAAGTACTCGTCCATCGTCTCGACCATCGCCTCGGCCCGGCTGTACCGCTCGGCCTGGCCCTGCGGCAAAAGGTTGAGGTGACTGATCTTGGCAGCGGTGAACAGGTTGGCGGCACCATTGGGGCAGGCGGCGACGCACGCGCCGCAGCCGATGCACTCGGCGGCGTCCATGGCTGCGTCGGCGACGACCTTGGGGATGGGAATGAGGTTGGCGTCGGGCGCTCCGCCGGTTTGGGCGGTGATGAAACCGCCGGCTTCGATGATGCGATCGAACGCACCGCGATCGACCATGAGATCTTTGATGATCGGGAACGCCGTGGCCCGCCACGGCTCGACGACGATCTCTTGCCCCGATGCGAACTTGCGCATGTGCAGCTGACACGTCGCCGTACCACGCTGCGGCCCGTGGGCCTGACCGTCGATCATCAGCGAACACGTGCCGCAGATGCCTTCGCGGCAATCGTGGTCGAAGGCGATCGCCTCGCGGCCCTCATCAATCAGCCGCTCGTTGAGCACATCGAGCATTTCGAGGAACGACGCCTCGTCGCTGATCGAATCGATGCGGTAGGTCTCGAAGTGCCCCTCGACGTCGTCGCTCGGTTGCCGCCAGATCTTCAACATGAGATTGGTCAAGTGAGTACTCATTTGTAGCTCCGGGTGGCGAGATGCACGGCTTCGAACTCCAGCTCTTCGACGTTGCGAACGGCCTTCATCGGGTCGCCGGTCCATTCCCAGGCGGCGACATGGGCGAAGTTCTCGTCGTCACGTTTGGCCTCACCCTCTTCGTCCTGGTACTCGGAACGGAAGTGACCACCGCAACTCTCCTTGCGCTCCAGAGCGTCGCGACACATCAACATGCCGAGTTGGAAGAAGTCGTCGACCCGGCCGGCCTTCTCGAGCGTCTGGTTCACCGACATACCGTCACCAGTGACCCGTAGGTCTTTCTGGAACTCGGCATACAGAGCAGGCAGCTCTGACAGCGCCTTCTCGAGGCCCTCCTCGGTGCGCTCCATGCCGCAGTAATCCCAGATGATCTTGCCGAGCTCGCGGTGGAACCAGTCGGGCGAGCGTGTGCCCTTGATGTCGATGTACCGCTGGAATCGCTGGGCAGCAGCTGCTTCGGCAGCCTTGAACTCGGGATGGTCGACGCCGGGAGCCGGCTTGCCGAGCAACGGGGCGAGGTAGTTCCCGATGGTGTACGGCAGCACGAAGTAACCGTCGGCCAGACCCTGCATGAGCGCCGACGCGCCCAACCGGTTGGCGCCGTGATCGCTGAAGTTGGCTTCACCAGCGCAGTACAAACCCGGCACCGTGGTCATCAACTCGTAGTCGACCCACAGCCCGCCCATCGTGTAGTGGCTGGCCGGATAGATGCGCATGGGCACCTTGGTCGGATTCTCGCCGGTGATGCGCTCGTACATCTCGAACAGGTTCGAATAGCGCTCGTACACCGTGTCGTAGCCAATGCGATCGATCGCTGCAGCAAAGTCGAGGTAGACCCCGTTCTTCAGTGGGCCGACACCGCGACCGGTGTCGACGGCGCGCTTGGCCGCACGCGACGAGATGTCGCGAGGCGCCAGGTTGCCGTAGCTCGGATACAGCCGCTCGAGGTAGTAGTCGCGGTCCTCCTCGGGAATCTCATCGACAGCGCGCTTCTCGTCGGCGTTCTTCGGGACCCAGACCCGGCCGTCGTTGCGCAACGATTCGCTCATCAGCGTGAGCTTCGATTGCGTGTCGTCGGCCTGAGGGATGCACGTCGGGTGGATCTGCGTGTAACACGGATTGGCGAAGTAGGCGCCGCGCTGATGCGCACGCCACGCCGCGGTGACGTTGCAGTTCATCGCGTTGGTCGACAGGAAGAAGACGTTGCCGTAGCCGCCCGTGGCCAACACGACAGCATCGCCGGCATGCGACTGGAACTCGCCGGTCAGCAGGTCGCGGGTCACGATGCCCGCACAACGACCGTCGATCACGACGGTGTCGACGAGCTCGAGACGGTTGAACAGGCGAACGCCACCGAGGCCGACCTGCCGGGCGAGCTGCTGGTAGGCGCCGAGCAGCAGCTGCTGCCCGGTCTGGCCGCGGGCGTAGAAGGTGCGGCTGACCTGCGCGCCGCCGAACGAACGGTTGTCGAGCAGCCCGCCGTACTCGCGCGCGAACGGCACACCCTGGGCGACCATCTGATCGATGATGTCGACGCTGACCTGTGCAAGGCGATGCACGTTGCCCTCGCGGGCCCGGAAGTCGCCGCCTTTGATCGTGTCGTAGAACAGGCGATGAACGGAGTCGCCGTCGCCGCGGTAGTTCTTGGCGGCGTTGATGCCACCCTGCGCGGCGATCGAGTGCGCCCGTCGCGGCGAGTCGTGATACGTGAACGCGTCGACCTGGTAGCCGAGCTCAGCAAGCGTGGCTGCCGCCGACGCCCCGGCCAGACCGGTGCCGACCATGATCACCTTGAACTTGCGCTTGTTGTTGGGGTTGACCAGCTTCATGTCGCTCTTGTAGGTGTCCCACTTGTCTTCGATCGGACCAGCCGGGACCTTTGATTCGAGTGTTGGCGACATGTCAGTTCCCCACGACTCCGGCGAGAACTGCCACGGGGATCGACACGTTGCCCACCGTGATCAGCGTGGCGAAGCCGATGGCGAAACCCCGCCGCCACTTGTTGAACCGGGGACTGTTCCACCCCATCGACTGGAACAGGCTCCATGCGCCGTGGAACAGATGCACGCCGAGGGCGATGTTGGCGACGATGTACAACACCGCCACGGGCACACGCGACAGCGAGGCATCGAGGTTGTAGTACACGTCGCCGCGCACGAAGTCGGGGTTGAACCAACCCCACGTGAGGTCGGCGAGGTGAAAGAACAGGAACAGCAACACGATGATCCCGGTCCAGCGCATGGTGCGACTGGCGAAGTTGGCCACCTGGTAGTCGCGTGCACTCTGGTATTTCACCGAGCGGGCGTGACGGTTCAGCTGAGTGAGGCTGTAGGCGGCGTGGACGTGCAATACCACGGCGCCGATCAGCCCGAGTCGCATGATCCACAGCACCACCGTGCGCGGCGCCAGCGGCACCAGCAACTCGCGCAGGAACTCGCCGTAGTGGTTGATGTCCGCCGCCCCGAGGTACACCTTGAGGTTGCCGATCATGTGGACCAGTACGAAGCCCATCAGGGCGATGCCGCTGATTGCCATGGCGTACTTCTTGCCGACAGCGGTGCCGTACAGGTCGAGGAGGAAGAGCTTCCGTCGCTTCTTGCCGGCGTTTGCGGTGCCCGAAACGGGTCCGCGCGTTGAGACTGCCTGTGCCATCACTGCCGACGGTACTCCGACAAGAGGTCATCGACGAACTTTCGGAAACTGTCATCGTTTCGCCAGAGTCGGCCCAAAGTCCCTACACTCTCCACGTTTGCCAACCCTGCGTTTCCCATCTGTTGGACGCGCCCGAGATTCCCGGAGAACGACCGGTGCCATCACTGATTGCCGCCGAAGGCGGCTACCAAGACTTCATCCTCAAGGGCGGCGAGTGGGCAGTGCTGGCACTGGCCGGTGCCGCTGCCCTGCTGGCCATCGCAGTCGGCCTCTTGCTGGCCAAGAACGTCATGGCGCAGGACGAAGGCACCCCGAAGATGAGAGAGATCGCCAAGGCGATCCAAGAGGGCGCCTCCGCCTATCTCAACCGGCAGTTCAAGACGATCGCCATGATTCTCGTGCCGCTGGCGATCATCGTCTTCCTGACCTCTACGGCGATCAAGAAGGCCGACGGCAGCGAGGCATTGGCTTTCGGGTTGGCAGGCACGTGGCGCACGCTGGCATTCGTCCTCGGTTGCTTCGCGTCGGGCTTCACCGGCTGGATCGGTATGACGCTGGCCACACGTGGCAACGTGCGCACCGCCGCCGCCGCCAAGACCGGCTCGATGCCGAAGGCGCTGACGATCGCCTTCCGCACGGGTGGCGTCGCCGGCATGTTCACGGTCGGGCTCGGGCTGGCCGGTGCGACGTTGATCATCGCCCTGTTCCAGAACACGTCGTCGGTCATCCTGATCGGCTTCGGGTTCGGCGGCTCGCTGCTGGCGCTGTTCTTGCGTGTCGGCGGGGGCATCTTCACCAAGGCTGCCGACGTCGGCGCCGACCTGGTCGGCAAGGTCGAGGCCGGCATTCCCGAAGACGACCCGCGCAACCCGGCGACGATTGCCGACAACGTCGGTGACAACGTCGGTGACTGCGCCGGTATGGCCGCCGACCTGTTCGAGAGCTACGAGGTCACCCTCGTCGCCTCGATCATCCTCGGTGTCGCCGCGTTCAACTCGATCGGTGCCAACCCGGCGCTGGGCCTCATCTTCCCCCTGGCTGCCCGCGCCATCGGCGTGCTCGCCTCGATCATCGGCATCTTCTTCGTCAAGGCGAAAGAGGGCGAGACCAACGCCCTCAAGCCGATCAACAAGGGCTTCATGGTTGCCGGCTCGCTGACCCTCCTCGGCACGTTCCTCGTCGGAATGTTCTATGTCGGCAACGACTACAGCAATGAGGGTTGGAAGTGCTTCGGCGCCGTCGCCATCGGCCTGGTGCTGGCCCAGGGGATCAGTCGACTGACCGAGTTCTACACGGCGACGCACCACTCGCCTGTGCAGGAGATCGCCGCCGCTTCCGAGACCGGTCCGGCGACCGTGATCCTGGCCGGTACCGCCAGTGGCATGGAGAGCTCGGTGTACGCCGTGCTGGCCATCGCCATCGCCATCAGTGCAGCACTCGCCCTCGGCGGCGGCAATCTGCAGTTCTCGTTCTACCTCGTCGCTCTATGCGGCATGGGAATGCTGGCGACAACGGGCGTCATCGTCTCCGAAGACACGTTCGGACCGGTCAGTGACAACGCTGCCGGTATCGCCGAGATGAGCGGTGAGTTCTACGGCGAACCGGCCCGCATCATGGTCAGCCTCGACGCCGTCGGAAACACCACCAAGGCTGTCACCAAGGGCTTCGCCATCGGCTCGGCGGTCATCGCCGCCGTGGCGCTGTTCGCCAGTTTCATCGAGACTGCCGTCAACGAGACCCAGACGCAAGATGTGATCGACGCGGCCCTGAAGACGTCACGTGGCGTGTTCGACCTGTTGCCGATCAACGTCGCCGACCCGAAGGTGTTCATCGGGCTGTTGATCGGTGGCTCGGTGCCGTTCTTGTTCAGCGCACTCGCCATCCGCGCCGTCGGTCGCACTGCGGGCGTCGTGGTGCAAGAGGTCCGCAAGCAGTTCGCCGATGGCAAGATCATGAAGGGCGAGAAAGAGCCCGAATACGGCCCGGTCATCGATATCTGCACCGAGGCGTCGCTTCGCGAATTGGCGACTCCGGCCCTGCTCGCCGTGCTCACCCCGGTGATCGTCGGTTTCGGCATCAGCTTCTTCGCCCTCGGCGCATTCCTCGCTGCGGTCATCCTGGTCGGCCAGCTGATGGCCAACTACTTGTCCAACTCCGGTGGTGCGTGGGACAACGCCAAGAAGTACATCGAAGACGGCAACCACGGCGGCAAGGGCAGTGACTCGTACCGTGCGGCCGTCATCGCCGATACCGTCGGCGACCCCTTCAAGGACACCGCCGGGCCGGCATTGAACCCGTTGATCAAGGTGATGAACCTCGTCTCGTTGCTGATCCTTCCGGCGATCATCAGCCTCGAGGACAACGATGGTGCCCGCTACTCCATCGCTGCGGGCGCTCTGGCCATCCTGATCGGTGCTGTGATCTTCTCCAATCGGCAGGGTTCGTCGATCATCGGCTCGTCGCCGACTGCGGCAGCAGTCGAGACCCCCGTCAAGGTCTGATCGCCCGCCCTCGACGTGCTCGCCCTGTTCGACATCGAGAAGTGGCTCGGCCAGGGCGGCTTGGCGCTTGCCGCGATGATCATCTTCGCCGAGACCGGGCTGCTGATCGGCTTCTTCCTACCGGGTGATTCGCTGCTGTTCATAGCCGGATTCCTGGCATCGAAACCCGCAGGGTTGCCGCATCTGCCATCGATCGCCATCGTCGCCCCGGTGCTCATCATCGCCGCATTCCTCGGCAACCAGGTCGGGTACATGATCGGGCACAGGTTTGGGCCATCCGTGTTCGACCGCCCCGAATCGCGGCTCTTCAACCAGAAGAACGTCACCAAGACGCAGGTGTTCTTCGACCGCCACGGCCAGAAGGCGTTGGTGCTCGCTCGCTTCGTGCCGATCGTGCGCACGTTCGTGCCGGTGCTGGCCGGGGTCGGCAAGATGAATCAGGGCACATACATCAGCGCCAACCTGCTCGGGGCTGTCTTGTGGGCCGGCGGTCTGACCGTGCTCGGGTACTTCCTCGGCCAGGTCGACGTGATCAAGAACAACATCGAACTGGCAGTGCTCGCCGTGGTCGCCATATCGCTCATTCCTGTGGCCATCGAGTACGTCCGCCATCGCCGCGCCGCGGCATCGGCGTCGGCGTCGTCACACGACTGACACGGGTCGTAGCGGAACCAGATGTGGCGGTCGTCACGTCGAACATGCATGGCACACGTGAACACAGTGCACCGAGGGGTACGGATCGCCGCCGCCCTCGCAGCTGTCATCATCGGCGTAACAGCATGCGGCAGCGACAGCAAGTCGTCGACCGTCATCACCGAGAGCAAGCAGTCCAAGCCGCTTGGCGGCGACGCCGGGCAGGTACCGGCGCCGGCTGCGACCGAAGCAGCCTCAGCCGAGGCAGCCGCGACCGGGTCCGCGACCGTTCCGCCAGGGCAGGTACCGGCACCAGCAGCGATCGACCTACCGACCGTCGCTCCGCAGAACAAGTACCTGGCGATCGACGTCAGCTACGGCGTCGAGGTCGACGACATGACCAAGGGGATCAACGACGTCGTCGCCCTCGCCGATCGACACGGTGGGCAGATCTACGAACGCAACATCAACATCACCGACGACCGGTCCTCGACCGCTTCGTTCGTGATCAAGCTGCCGCCGGCGAACGTCGAGGCGGCGATCACCGAGCTCGACTCGATCGGCATCCGTCGCACCGCTTCGCAAGGCACTGAAGACGTGACCGGGCAGGCGGTCGACATCGATGCCAGATTGGTCACCGCCCAGGCCAGCCTCGACCGGGTGCGCAAGCTCCTCGAATCGGCGACCGATCTCGGCCAGGTGCTGAGCCTGGAGAGTCAGTTGACCGAGCGCGAGACCCTCGTCGAGCAGTACACGGCGATGAAGCGAGCCCTCGCCGACCGGGTGTCGTTGGCCACGCTGCGGGTGCAGTTGAGCCTCAGCCCCTCGCCGACCACCACGACCGTCGTGCCCACGGAGAAGGCGAAGCCAACGATCGGCAAGGCCTTCGAGAGCGGTTGGAGGGGCTTCATCAACGTGCTCGCGGCGATCCTGATCTTCATCGGCTACACCGCTCCGTTCCTGATGATCGTGGCGATCGGCGCGGCGCTGCTGATCCCGATCAGTCGTCGCCGTCGCCGGCAACAGGCGCAACGAAGTCGATCAATTGCTCCACCGCCCCCACCAGCTCCGGACGCAGATCCGCGAACGTCCGAACTCGATTCCGTAGGCGCGGCCAGAAATCCGTGAGCGACACGTCGAGCGCATCGCACAGACCCTGTTTCCACTCGACGGTGCGAGGGACGTCGGGCCATTCAGTCAGGTTCATCACCTGAGGGCGGATCCCCGCCCACACGTCCACGAACGGGTGGCCGGTCACCAGCACATCGGGGCCGGCCACCCGTCGCGTGATGCGATCTTCCTTCGACCCGGCGACCAGATGGTCGACCAGGACGCCCAGTCGCCGGTCGCCCGATGGCCGGAATTCGGCGACCATCGCCACCAATCCATCAATGCCATGCATCGGCTCGACGACGATCGCCAGCTCGGCCAGCTCGTCGCCCCACACGTGTTGCACCAGCTCTGCGTCGTGGCGCCCCTCCACCCAGATCCTGCCGGCTCTGGCCACCTGCGCCCGCTGCGCCGGCCCGGCAACGGCACCGCTGTTGGTCAGCTGCGGCGCCGCCGGCGAACGCAGCTCGCGGACGAGCGTCACCGGCCGGCCGTCGATCAGGAAACCACCCGGCTTGTAGCGAAACTGCCGCGTACGGTCGTGGCGATCGCGCACGGTCACAGCTTCGGCCGTGATTGCGACGATGTCGCCACAGAAGCCAGAGGCGCGATCCTCGACGACCGCACCGACGCGCGCCGCCACCGACGGGTACTTGGGTTGACCCAGCTGTTGTTCGAACTCGTCGAGGATGTCGCGGCTCATGTGCCGAGAGTACGTCCGAGCCAGCCCGCCGGAGTGAGCACCTGGTCGACGTTGACGCCGTCGCTGCGGCGGTACGGTCCGCGAAGGCCGACGGTGTCGACCGGCATGGCCAGTGATTGCGGGAGGTATGGCACGCCCCACACATGCACGCGGTGGGCAGGGCCGACGAGCTCGAGCACACCCTCTGTCAGCTCGATGCGGGCGTCGATGTCGCCGATTTGCTCGTAGCCGTGGGCGATTGCTGTGGGATCGCTGGTCGCCCCCCACTCGACGTCGAACGTCACGGGCACAAGTGACCCGAAGGCCCGCCGCCACGCCTCGGTCGGATCATCGAGCAGCACACCGTGGGCCTCGTTGCCGAGGCTCCACTGGCGAAACGGCACGTCACACTCGTGGTCGGCCCACATCTGCGCCGGCTTGATCTCCAGACCCGTCGCGCAGCCCGCTGCCGTCGAGCTCTTCGACGTAGAGGAACGGTTCGCCTCGACGCACCAACCCGGCCCAGTAGTCGAACCGGCGTCCACGCAGCTCCAACCCGACGAACACACCGGTGCTGGATGTCGGGTCCCGCCCCCACCACCACCAGGCCTCGACGGCCACATCGAGGTGACGGGCTTCGTCGGCAGCAGCGAACAGCATCTCGATCCGGCAGACTAGGCGGCCGTGGTCCGCTATCTCAGTCTCGCCTGGATCGATGCGCTGTCGCAGGAGGTCGTCAACAGCGGCCAGCTCGCCGCGCTCGCCCGCGACCACAAGATCGGCGTCACCCAGGTCGTCACCGACGGCCCGGAAGGCACCGTCATCTACCACCTGCGCCTCGGCGACGGCAGTGCCACGTTCGGCCCCGGCGCTGCCGACGACGAAGACGTTCGCCTGGAGCAATCGTGGGCCACGGCCACGGCGGTGGCCACCGGTGATCTCAACGCCCAGGAAGCGTTCATCAAGGGCCTGATCCGCCTCACCGGGAATCAACAGAAGCTGATCGAATCGCAACCCGTGTTCGCCGCCCTCGACGCAGTGTTCACCTCGGTGCGCGAGCAGACCGAGTACCGCTGAGCGACTGCTGTGCCCGAGCTGCCCGAGGTTCAAGCGCACGCCGAGCGTCTCACGGCGCAGTTCGCCGGTAGCGAACTGAAGAAGTTCGTTCCGTTCACGTTCACCGCCTTGAAGACGGCCGTCCCTCGACCCGAAGTCGCCTACGGTCTGCCCCTCGAGTCGGTCGGACGTCGAGGCAAGTACCTGATGTTGCGCTTCGAGCCGGTCACGTTCGTCGTCCATCTGATGCAGGGTGGGCGGCTGCTCGTCGACGAGAAGCAGTCGCTCAAGCCGCGCAACGGTCAGGCCAGGTTCGTCTTCGCCGACGGTCCCGCGCTGCTGCTCACCGAGGCCGGGACGGAGCGTCGAGCCGGTGTGTGGTGCATCGCCAACGAAGCGATCGACGGGCCGCCACTCGACCGGCTCGGGCCCGAGGCGCTCGAGGTGACGGCCCAGTCGCTCGCCGCAGCGTTTGCCGCCACCAACATGCGCATCCACGGCTACCTGCGCGATCAGCACCAGATCGCCGGGCTCGGCCGCATGCTGGCCAACGAGGTCTGCCATCGCGCCAAGGTTTCGCCCTTCGCGATGACCGGCAAGTTGGGCGCCGATGGCGCTTCTGTGATCGTCGCCGCGATCCACGATGCCGTCGACGACGGCCTGGCCTACGAACGCACCCGCAGCGACATGAGCTCGTCGGCCGATCGTCCCGGGCGGGTGCACGGGCGCGTCGGCGAACCGTGCCCGGCGTGTGCCGACACGATCCGCTCGGTCTCCTACAGCGGCTACACAGTCGCGTACTGCCCGACGTGTCAGACCGGCGGCAAGGTGCTCGCCGACAACACCACCTCCCGCTTCCTCAAGTAGCGCCACCGCTACGCTCGACGCATGCCCGTCCACCTCCGCGCTGAACCGTCCGACTACGCCCCAGCCGTGCTCGTTCCCGGCGATCCACGACGTGCCCGATACATCGCCGAGACGTTCTTCGAGCCTGGTGCGCGGTGTGTCAACGAGGAGCGCGGCATGCTGGGCTACACCGGCACGTTCAAGGGTCAACCGATCAGCGTGCAGTCCGTCGGTATGGGGTGTGCCAGCGCGGCGATCTACTACAGCGAACTGATCCAGCTCGGGGTCAAGCGGATCATCCGCGTCGGCACGGCCGGAGGGATCGCCGATGGCCTGCGCATGGCCGACACCGTGGTGGCGATCAGCGCGACCGCCGACGATCCCATCGTCGGCCACCTCACCAATGGCCAACCGCATTCCCCGACCGCATCGTGGTCACTGATCGAGCGCAGCGTCGCTCTGGCGCGGGCGAGCGGTTCCACGGTTCATGTCGGTCCCATCGTGTCGAGTGCCTTGTTCTACGACCCGCGCCCGGGGATGATGCAGAGTTGGAAGGAGCGCGGCCACCTCGCCGTCGAGATGGAAGCGGCGGTGCTCTACACGCTCGGCGCGATCCACAAGATCGAGACCCTGTGCCTGGTGACCATCAGCGACGTGATCGCCGCGGACGCAGGCACATCCGAGCGCATCACCGACACCGAGTTGAAGCTCGGCGTCGACCGGATGACAGCCGTCGCCTGCGAAGTCGCCATCTCCCCCCTCCCCTGACCCTGCCTCGTCGGGCGCGAAACCGGAACTCCCAGTGCTCACATCGCGCCCGACCAGGCTTACCGGGCGCGAAACCGGAACTCCCAGTGCTCACATCGCGCCCGACGGAAACTGGGAAGCGGACTCAGATGAGGCCGAGTTCGTGCACGGCGTCGCGCTCCTCGGCGAGTTCGGCGACCGATGCGTCGATCTTGCCGCGCGAGTAGTCGTCGATGCCGAGGCCCTGGACGATCGAGTACTCACCGTTCTTGCACACGCAGGGGAACGACGAGATCAAGCCCTCGGCAACGCCGTAGGAGCCATCCGACGGCACCGCCATCGAAACCCAATCACCGTCGGCCGTGCCGATTGTCCATGTGCGGATGTGGTCGATCGCGGCATTGGCTGCCGACGCCGCCGAGGAGGCGCCGCGGGCCTCGATGATCGCCGCGCCGCGCTTGGCCACCGTGGGGATGTAGGTGCCGTCGACCCAGGCGTGGTCGTTGATCAACTCGTAGGCGTTCGCGCCCGAGACCTTGGCGTGGAACAGATCCGGATATTGGGTGACGGAGTGGTTGCCCCAGATCGTCATGTTCGTGATGTCGTTGACGGTCGTGGCCGTCTTCGTGGCCAGTTGGCTGATCGCCCGGTTGTGATCGAGGCGAGTCATGGCCGTGAACCGCCGCGGATCGAGATCCGGGGCGTTGCGCATGGCGATGAGCGCGTTTGTGTTAGCCGGGTTGCCGACCACCAGGATCTTGACGTCCTTCTTGGCGCTCTTGCTGAGTGCGGCCCCCTGTGGCTTGAAGATCCCGCCGTTGGCGCTCAGCAGATCGCTGCGCTCCATGCCCGCCTTGCGTGGCATGGCACCGACGAGCAGCGCGACATCGACATCACCGAAGGCGACGTTGGCATCGTCGGTGCACACGACGTCAGCCAGCAGCGGGAAGGCACAGTCGTCGAGCTCCATCTTCACGCCGCCGAGCGCTCCGAGCGCTGGGGTGATCTCCAACAACTGGAGGATCACGGGGGTGTCGGGACCGAGCATCGATCCAGAAGCAATCCGGAACAGGAGGCTGTAGCCGATCTGGCCGGCGGCGCCGGTGACAGCAACACGTACTGGTGTATTCATGAAGTCGAGCGTAGGTCGCCGGTCGCGCCGACCGAAAAACGGTCAGGTCGGCAGACCGAGGGCCTCGAGAATGATGTCTCGATAGAACTGCTTGGCGACGTCGTCGCTGAGGTGCACACCGCCATCGCTGGTCGAGAGGTGATCAGCGATCTCCGCGGCGCGGGCTTCCCAATCGAGCACCACGACATTCGGGTGCGTCAGTGGTAGCGAGCGGATGATCTCGTTGTTCGCAGCGATCCACGGCTTTGGTGCCTTCACGGTCATCACGACGACCCGGTTCAAATCGCTGACCTGGGCGAGCACGGCCTCGTACTGTTCGCGCGTTACCGTGCCATTCGTACCCAGTTGGAAGACAGCGCCATGTGTAATGCGGTACTTGGTCTTGGCCAGTTGCAGCTGCTCGAGCTCCCATTCTGGGCCTTTGGAGACCTCGGCGACGGTGGTGATGCCGCGAGCGTCGAGCACCGGCTTGGCGCCGAGCATCACCGACTCGCCGAAGGCCACGTACGGCTTGTCGATCAACACCGTGGTCGGCGGTGCAGTCGACGGAGGCACGGTCTGGTCCGCGGCGGCAGTTGGTGCCGGACCAGCGGCGACCCCAGCGGTGGCTCCCGCTGCGTTCGGTGGCTGAGAGACGGCCGGAGCGGGTTCGACGACGGCCGGCTCTGTCGAATCGACTGCTCGACCGGCTTGGCTGTCGCACTCGATCTGGCCGACGCAGCGGTTGTCGGCCATGGCGATGCTGACACTGGCGAACCCGACGAGCGCAGCGCTGGCGATACCGAGGCCGGCGAATCGTTGACGACGCTTGTACGCCGCGGCGGTGCGCGGGCGACGATCGCCACGCAGCCATTCGCCCAGCCGGCCCTGTCTGATCGGTGTTTCGATGTAGCGATAGCTCAGTTCGGTGACGATGATGGTCAGCGTCATCGCCAGCATCCACTGCCTGAGGGTCATCGGCACGCCGGCCTGCCCACGGATGATCTGGTAGATCGGCCAGTGGTAGAGGTACAGGCCGTAGCTTCGGGTGCCGATGTAGTTGAGCAGCGGGTTGCCGAGGAACCTGCCCATCCGCGCCCGCTGGTGGGTGACGGCGGCGATGACCATCAGCGTTGCCAACCCGGTGACGAAGAACCCCCCGCGGAACAACCACGGATCGAAGCGAATGCCCGTCTGGTGACCATCGCCCGACAACGTCAAGTTCCACATCAGGAATCCGAGAATGGCGAGACCGGCGACAGCGAGGATGTCGAGCAGGCGGCCCCTGTCGCGTGCCGCGCCTCGTAGCAACGCCATCGGCCGCCACACCATGGCGAAGGCGGCGCCGAGCAGCAATCCTCCGGCACGGCTGAAGGTACCGAGGTACAACGCCTCGTCGATGTTGATGCAGCGGCCGAACAACCTCCAGTAGCCGTTCATCGCCCCGGGCGAGCACGTCGTGGCCACGTCGCCTCCGGCGAACAACAACCCGACCATGAACGACACCCAGGCACTGATACCGAACAACCAAATTGCCACTCGAGGCAGGCGACCACGCCCGAGCGCCAGGATGCCGACCATCACGAGCGGCCAGACCAGGTAGAACTGCTCTTCGACGCCCAGCGACCACAAGTGGCGCAGTGGCACGAACGAATCGTTGGCGGTATAGCCCTGCCCGACGAAGACCTGGTACCAGTTGCTGCTGTAGAAGACGCCGCCGAGGAAGTCACCACGGGTACGGCCCTGCGGTTGACGATTGAACAGCGCCATGTACACCGCAACCGCGCCCATCATCGTCAACACGGCGGGGAGCAGGCGACGAGCGCGGCGCATCCAGAACTTGCCCAGCGCAACCCGCCCGGTTCGTTCGTGCTCGCCGATCAGCAACAGCGTGATCAGGTAACCGCTGATCACGAAGAAGATCTCGACCCCGAGGAAGCCACCGCCCAGCCAGGAGTGGTTGGCGTGGTAGATCATCACCGCCACGACGGCAACAGCGCGCAGGCCGTCGAGCCCCGGCATGTATGGCACGCGGTTGAGTTGCCGCTTGGGCGCGGTGAATGAGGTCGGGGCGCGAGATACCGTCCGTGTGCTCATCGGACGACCAGTATCGCCGATATGACCTCGTAGAAGGTGGTCACTCACCGCAAACTCGAGTTACCCAGGCCCAGATTGAGCGCAATCGCCCGTGTCGTCGCGCTGCGGTTGAGCGTGTAGAAGTGCAAGCCGGGCGCACCCGCCTCGAGCAGCGAGTTGCACAGTTCGGTGGCGGTCTCGGCGCCGATGCGGTTGGCCTCGGTCACGTCGTCGCCTGCCTTGCCGACCCGATCGATCAACCATGCCGGTATCTCGGTACCCGACATCTGCGCCATGCGCGACACCTGGGCCAGGTTGGTCACGGGCATGATCCCGGGGATCACCGGCTTGGTGACGCCAAGATCGGCCAGTTCTTCGACCAGTGCGACGTAATGATCGACCTCGAAGAAGAACTGGGTGATGGCGAAGTCGGCCCGGGCCAGCTTGCCGGCCAGATGGCGGCGATCCTCGTCGCGGTCAGGCGATCTCGGGTGCAGCTCGGGATGCGCCGCCACACCCACGGAAAACCCACCGAAGTCGACGACATCGTCGACCAGTTCGCTGGCGTGGTGGTACTCGCTGATGGTCGGCACGTCGTCGTCGGCCGGGGGGTCACCTCCCAGGGCCAGGATGTTCTCGACGCCTTCGGCACGGTAGTCGATCAAGATGTCACGGATGTCGAGGCGGGTGTGCCCCTGACAGGTCAGGTGGGCCATCGGTGTGGTCGCCGTCTGGCGACGGACCCACGAGACGAGGTCGCGCGTCTTGGTGCGTGTGCTGCCGCCGGCGCCGTAGGTGACACTGACGAAGTCGGGCTCGAGGTCTTCGAGCTGAGCGATGGCGTGGCCGAGGCTCAACCACCCAGCCTCGTTCTTCGGTGGGAAGAACTCGAACGAGAAGGTCCTGCGTGCGGCGAGGAGGTCGACGATCCGGGCCATGTGACTACAAGCTTGCCAGAAGCCCTGCCCATTTCGTGCCGCGTCGAACGGTCAATGACGAAAGTGACGTTCGCCGGTGAAGACCATGGCGATGCCATGCTCGTCGGCTGCGGCGATGGTTTCGTCGTCGCGAACGCTGCCGCCCGGTTGGATGACGGCCCGAATCCCGGCTGCTGCGGCGGCGTCGAGACCATCGCGGAACGGGAAGAACGCGTCGCTGGCACAGACCCCGCCGGTTGCTCTGCCGGCGGCCCGCTCGGCGGCGATTCGGGCCGAGTCGAGGCGGTTCTGCTGCCCGGCGCCGATCCCGAAGGCCTGGCAGTCCTTGGCGTAGACGATGGCGTTGCTGCTGACGGCCGCGCAGACCTGCCAGGCAAACCGCAGATCGGTCCATTGCGCCTCGGTCGGTGTCGCGGTGGTGACCACCCGCCACGTCGTCGCGTCGAGGTTGACCGTGTCGACCTCTTGTACCAGCAGGCCGCCATCGATCGAACGGATGTCGAGCACCGCTCCGTACGGCGGCGGGCCGGTGAGCACACGCAGGTTCTTCTTCACTGTGAGCACGGCCAAGGCATCGGCGTCGAACGATGGGGCGACGATCACTTCCGTGAACACCGCGGCCAGGGCATCGGCCAGTGCCGCGGGCACAGCACGGTTCAGCGCGACGATGCCGCCGAACGCACTGACGGGATCGCAGGCATTGGCCTTCACGTACGCATCGGTGATGTCGCCGCCGACGGCGACCCCGCAGGGGTTGGCGTGCTTGACGATGACGCAGGCTGGTCCGTCGAAGCGCTGCACCAGGCGCCACGCCGCCTCGGTGTCGAACAGGTTGAGGTAGCTCATCTCCTTGCCGCCGAGCTGCACGGCGTCGTCCCACCAGCTTCGCCGGCCGTCGACGAGGTAGCGGGCACCCGACTGATGGGGATTCTCGCCGTAACGCAACGGTTGAGCCTTCGACAGCGACAGATGCATGGTCTCGGGAAGCGGGCCTTCGTTGAACCATTCGGCGATCTGGGCGTCGTAGGCGGCGATCCTGGCAAAGGCATCGCGCGCCAGGCGTCGCTTGGTCTCGGCACTGATCACACCGTCGGCGCGCAGCTCGGCCAACACGACGCCGTAGTCGGATGGGTCGACCACAACTGCGACGAACTGGTGGTTCTTGGCCGCGGCGCGCACCATCGCCGGGCCGCCGATGTCGATCAACTCGATGCTCGGGTCGGTCGCGAACGGGTACAGGTTGCATACCACCAGGTCGATGGGGTCGATGCCGTACTCGGCCATGTCTGCACGGTGCTGGGCCTTGGTCGGATCAGCCAGCAAGCCGCCATGGATCTTGGGATGCAGCGTGACGACTCGGTGGTCGAGTATCGCCGGCACGCCGGTGAGGTCGGCCAGGTCGGTGACGGGGGTCCCCGCCGCGGCTACGGCCTTGGCGGTTCCACCGCTGCTGACGATGCGCCAGCCCAGTTGATGTAAGCCTTCGGCAAGTTCGACGATGCCGGTCTTGTCGTACACGGAGAGCAGCGCAGTGGGCATGTCCCCGACAGTACGCGACGGTGGGTATTACACGGTCGGAGGCTTTACAAGGTGTACGGTGCGCGAGGGGCTGAGTCAGTCAAACCTGGAGGCGCATGTGGATTTCAGTAAGTTCAAGACATCCGACTGGATGAAGGTCGGCGGGGCCGTCGGCTTCCTGATCTTCGGTTTCGTCAAGTGGGTCACCATCGAAGGTCCAGCCGGCTTTGGTTCGGCCGCGGGCGGCAACGTCTTCGACTTCTTCTGGACGGGCACGCTGCCCTGGATCCTCATCATCGCGACGGGGGTTATCACCTTCCTGCTCGCCGCCGGCATCATGAAGTCGGGGTCCCTGCCGTGGCCGCTGATCATGCTGGCCGCCTGCGGACTCGCCGCCCTTCTGCTGCTGATCCGCATCGTGTTCAATCCGATCGACGGTTCCGACGCCATCGAGTCGCTCGGCGGCAGCGTCGGTCGTGGCATCGGCATGATCCTGTCTGCCATCTCCGGATTCGTGGTCTTCGCCGGCGCAGTCATGGGCTTCAAGGAATCGGGTGGCGAGCTCTCCGACCTGAAGGACATGAACAAGCTCAAGGGCGCGTTCCAGGGCGCAGGTGGCGGCGACGACGGCGCCACGCCTCCTCCCCCGCCGCCCGGCATGACACCTCCTCCCCCGCCGCCGCCTCCACCGCCGGCCTGATCCTCACTGATTCCGAAGAGCTCCGCCCGCTCGGCGGGGCTCTGTCGCGTGCGGGTCACGCGGATCGTCTGGCGCAGAGAGCCAGAGCCTCGGCGATGCTCGCCACGACATGATCCGGACGCTCAACCACATCGCTGTACGTGAACTGCAGTACGAGGTAGCCGTCCATGACGAGTCGATTCATACGTTCGGCATCGATCCGCATCTGCGCGCCGGTGCGATGCCAGCGGTAACCCAAGGCCTCGACCACCAGTGGTGTACCGGGGAAGCGGAAGTCCACGCGAATCAACCGGTCACCCCGTCGACCGAGAACCTGTTGCGGAATGGGACGGACAAGGTCGGCAGAATCGAGCAATCGCAAGAGCTCGCGTTCGAGCCAACTGTGCGCGCCACGAATGATCTCGACCCCCTCGATCACGGCCAGCAGCGTCGGAACCCCATGGCGACCCCTGCCGCGAAGTGCGCTGATGCGTCGATGGAGAAAGTCCTCAGATACCAGCCCATCGCGCAACGCGCCATCGAGCGCCGCCGTCAACGCGTCTCGGGGAGCGATAGCCGCAAGGTCGATCAAGGTGCGGGACGGCGCGGTCACCGGGAATCCAGCGACCGTTTCGCAGTCGAGGCGCTCGAGTTGCTCAGACGTGTGGATGACAACGCCAACACGCCGGACGTTGCGGTCACGATGTGTTACCAGGTGATATGGCGGTGCCAATCGAAAGGCGTCGAAGTCCTGCAGTGCGGCAGCGGTCGGGCCGCAGAGCCAGCACGGCCCACCGATATCGGCGATCAGCGCCGCGAGCGCGGCATGGTGGTCTACTACTGGGAAGCCGCTCTTGACCCGGCTTCGAAACTCTGGGGCGAGTTGACCGTCGATGACCGCCGGGCGGCGGCGTTGAGTGGTCACGCGCCGGATTCAATCGCCGAACGTGCTCACGCGACAACATTCGGGGCTCTGTGTGAGCGATCAGAAGCGCGGAAGTTCTGATCGCTCACACAGACGTTCGACGAGGGCGGCGGAATGGCGGGCGCGGGCTCCGGCGGTGAGGGAATCGGCCGGGGGTGGCGGGAGGTCAGGCCAGATCGGCGACGATGGTGGCCATCAGGTCGCCGGCCTCGGTCGGATTGAGGCCGACGTGCACGCCGGCGGCACGCAGCGCGTCCATCTTGCCCTGGGCGGTGCCCTTGCCGCCGCTGACGATCGCCCCGGCGTGTCCCATCTTCTTGCCGGCCGGGGCAGTGACACCGGCGATGTAGGCGCTCATCGGCTTGGTCACCGATGACTCGATGAACGCTGCCGCCTCCTCCTCGGCCGAGCCGCCGATCTCACCGATCATGATGATCGCATGCGTCTCGGGGTCGGCCTGGAACTCGCTGAGGCAGTCGATGAAGTTGGTGCCCGGCACCGGGTCGCCGCCGATGCCGACACAGGTCGACACGCCGATGCCGCGCTGCTTCAACTCGTACAGCGCCTGATAGGTCAGGGTGCCCGATCGCGAGACGATGCCGACGTTGGGCCCCGCGGCCGACGGCAGTTGGGCGATCTCGCCGGCGGTGATGCCGATGTTGCACTTGCCCGGGCTGATGATGCCCGGGCAGTTCGGACCGAGCAGACGGGTGTTGGGATAGTCGCGAACCAGGGTGTTGAACACCTTGGCCTCGTCCTGCGCAGGGATGCCCTCGGTGATGCAGACGATGAAGCCGATGCCGGCCGCTGCAGCCTCGAGGATCGCTGCCGATGCGGCCTTTGGTGGCACGGCGATGAACGACGCGGTTGCGCCGGTCGCGGCGACAGCCTCGGCGACGGTGTCGAACACGGGTACGCCCTCGACGTCTTGCCCGCCCTTGCCGGGGGTGACCCCGCCGACGACCTGCGTGCCGTAGGCCTTGTTGCGCAGACCGTGGTACTTGCCCTGGCCACCGGTGAGCCCCTGGACGATCACCTTGGTATCGGCGTTGACGAAGATCGCCATGTCAGGCCCCCGTTCCGGCGAGCGCCACAGCAGCGCGAGCCGCTTCCAGCATGGTGGCTTCGGATGTCAGCTTCGATTTCGGGATGCCGGCATTGGCCAGGATCTCGCGGCCCTGCTCGGCGTTGGTGCCGTCGAGGCGGATCACGATCGGGGCGCGCAACTCGACACGGCCCAGAGCCTCGACGATGCCGTTGGCCACTTCCTCGCCGCGGGTGATGCCGCCGAAGATGTTGATCAAGATGCTCTTCACCTTCTGATCGAAGTTGATCACTTCCAACGCAGCCGTCATCATGTCGGCGTTGGCACCGCCGCCGATGTCGAGGAAGTTGGCGGCGCTGCCACCGACCTGGTTGACGACGTCGAGGGTGCTCATCGCCAGGCCGGCGCCGTTGGCGATGATGCCGACGGTTCCGTCGAGTCCGATGTACTGCAGGTCATGTGTGCGAGCCAACTGCTCACGCTCGTCGAGCTCTTCGGTGGCTCGGTACTCGTCCCACTCGGGATGACGGAACGCGGCGTTGTCGTCGAGACTGACTTTGGCGTCGAGAGCATGCACGCCGCCGTCGGGCCGCAGGATCAGTGGGTTGATCTCGGCGAGGTCGCAGTCACCCTCGGTGAAGCAGCGGTACAGCTTGACCAGGATCTCGGCAGCGCCATCGATCGCATCCGGGTTCAACTTGGCGTCGACGCACGACTGGCGGGCGTCGGTCAGAGACAAGCCGTCGACAGGGTTGATATGGCGCATGACGATGGCGTCGGGGTTCGACACGGCGACCGTCTCGATCTCGACACCGCCCTCTGCGGACAACATCAACAGGTGCTTCTTGGCGGCACGATCGAGCGTGAACGAGGCGTAGTACTCCTCGGCGATGTCGCTGGCCCGCTCGACCCACACCCGCTTGACGACGTGGCCCTTGATGTCCATCCCCAAGATGTTCGACGCGTGCAAGCGCGCCTCGGCAGCGTCATTGGCCAGCTTGATGCCACCGGCCTTGCCGCGGCCCCCGACCTGCACCTGGGCCTTGACGACCACGGGATAGCCGGCGGCATCGGCCTGGACGACCGCTTCGTCGACGGTCACAGCAACGCCGCCCGGCGACACCGGGATGTCGTAGCGGGCGAAGTACTGCTTGCCCTGATACTCGAATAGGTCCACCTAGGTCTCCTTGCTGTCCAACGCCGCTTCCAACCATGCACTGATGCCCTTCAACGAACTCCCCGGACCGAAGATCTCGGCCACGCCCTGGGCCCGCAAGGTTCGGGCGTCGGCCTCGGGGATCACTCCGCCACCGAACACCAACACCTCGTCGAGACCCCGTGCGCGGAGCTCTTGCATGACACGCGGGAACAGGGTGAGGTGCGCGCCGCTGAGCAGCGACAGGCCCACGGCGTCGGCATCTTCTTGCAGCGTGGTCTCGGCGATCTGTTCGGCGGTCTGATGCAGACCGGTGTAGATCACCTCGAAGCCGTGATCGCGCAGCGCTCGGGTGATCGTCTTCGCCCCGCGATCGTGACCATCGAGACCGGGCTTGGCGACGACGACGCGGTAGGGGCGCTTCACGAAGAACGAACCATACGACCACCGTGGCGGTTGGCTCCAATCGCCGCAGCCGCACTGCGGTCGGGCGAAGTGCACGACATACTGTGGTCGTGCAAGCAGCACGACATACTCTCGGTGTGCGACGACCCCAGCTGCGTTCCCCCCTGGCCCGGGCGGTGGCACCTGTGCTCGGCGGCATCGGCTTCTTCGCACTGCTCGCGCTGGTGCTGTGGGGCATCGCCAGCCTCGTCGCCCAGAACGGCAGCGGCGCCACGGCCAACCTCGCCAGCGACGTCTTTCGCCCGGGCTCGGTCGTGCGCTACGCGGCGATCATCGACCAGGACGGGCCGGTGTTGTTCCCCGACCTCCTGGGCACCGACGGTGACAAGTCGATCGTGCTGCACCACACGGGCACCAACCCGATGACCGACTGGTGGATCTACCTCGGCCATCCCGCCGATCGGCCGATCACATGCAAGGTCACACAGATCCAGCACACGGCGCAGTTCACCGATTGCGAGGGCCGCACGATCGACGTCGAGTCGTTGGCAAGGCCACCGAAGGGCGTGCGGCCGGTCGTCAGTGCCGACGGCATCTTGACGCTCGACCTGACCCCCGACTAGACGAGTTCGCCGGCGCGCTCGACGAGGCGGGCGGCGAACTCTTCGGTGTGTTGCGGCAACTTGGCGCGATGCAACGCCAGCGCGCCGAGCACCTCGGCACCGAGCAGGTCGAGCACGCCGGTCATCTTCTGCAGCGACTTGCCCGGATTGATCGCGTAGGTGCAGAACGCCGCCGCCAGCTTGCCCTTCATGGCTGGCAACTTGGCCAGCTCACCGAGCGCCCAAGGTGTCTGGCCGACGACGAAAAGCCCGTGAACCCACGTGCCGACCAGCACCATGTCTGCGGCCTGCAACGCGGCGTAGTCGAGTTGGCGAACTCGCGACAGCGCAGTGATGTCCCACCCGACCTGCTGCAGTTGGTCGGCAATCATCTCGCCCGCCCTCCACGTGTTACCGGTGAGGCTTTCGACGAGGATGGCTGCTTTCATGGCTGCAATTCAAGCACGATTGTGCATCATCACCGCGGCCTGAGCAGCGTCGCGCGCGGCTCGGCCCTTACGAACCTTGCGCACGACGCTGACGACTGCGAGCGTGAGCATCAAGGCGATCACCAGGCAGAGCACGACGATGATCCTGGTCGGCAGCGTTCGGGTGCCGACGAAGATGTAGATGTCGGGAATGATGAAGGCAATCAGCGACACGATGCCCCACATGATGGCCGGCTTGTAGAGCTCGTCGATGAAGCACAGCACCATCCGCGGCGTGGTGAAGGCGTCGATCGTCGAGCAAACCAGATCGATGCCGAGGTAGATCCACGGATTGAACCCGTAATCGCCGAGCGCCGCCCAGATGATGACGGTGCGGATCAGCGACCAGCCGATGACCACTGCTGCCCACACGCGGCTCAAGACCTGTCGCTTCCGCAGCGTCTCGGCGCTGTGCTGGATCACCATGACATCGTTACAGCTTCTTCAGAGGTGCCCAAGCCAACGAGAGGTGCTTGGTGCCGGCGTCGCGGAAGCGGATGGTGGCCTCGGCCTTGTCGTCCTGGCCGCGGATGTCGATGATGACGCCCTCGCCGAACGCGGGATGCTCGACGTCGTCGCCGAGCCGCAGCCCGATCCGCTGGGAGTTCGACGGCGATGGTTGCACCGGCCGCTGGCCGGCCGCGAGCGCGGCCTCGACGACGCGTTCGCGATGCCGCGGCTGCTTCGCCGTTGTCGTCGCGGTCGACACGGCGATATGGCGGCGGGTCGGACCATGCTGTCGCGGGCCCGATAGCTCTGACGACCGTACGAGCTGCGGCCGCTGACCGCACCGATCTGGTCGATCAGCTCGGCCGGGATCTCGTCGATGAACCGCGATGGCGGGTTGTAGTTGGTGCTGCCGAACAACTGCCGGCTCCAGGCGTGGGCCAGGAACAGCTTCTGCTGGGCGCGGGTGATGCCGACGTACGCGAGGCGCCGCTCCTCCTCGAGCTCGACCGGTTCGGTGAGCGCCCGGCTGTGCGGGAAGACGCCTTCTTCCATGCCGACGAGGAACACGGCGGGGAACTCGAGACCCTTGGCCGAGTGGAGCGTCATCAGCACGACGCGGTTGTCGTCGTCGAGGTCGTCGGTGTCGGCGACCAGTGCCACCTGCTCGAGGAACTCGTCGAGGCGGGTGAACTCGCGTGCCGAGCCGACCAGCTCGCCGAGGTTCTCGATCCGCCCGGCGGACTCGACAGAGCCTCGGCCTCGAGTTCGGCGAGGTAGCCGCTGTCGGTCGAGCGCCGCTTGCAACAGATCGCCCGGGCTGCGTCGTCGAGCTCGCGGCCGCGAGATCATCGAGCAGCCTGACGAACGACTCGACACCACGCGCCGCAGAACCGGTGAGGCCGGCATCGTGCGGCGTGCCGCATGGCCTCGACGAACGTCGTGCCTGTACTGGCTGCCAATGCATCGAGCTTGGCCACGCTGGATTCGCCGACACCACGCTTGGGCACGCCGAGCACCCGCTTGACGCTGACCTCGTCGGCCGGGTTGGCAACGGCCCGCAGGTAGGCCATCGCGTCTTTGATCTCGCGGCGGTCGTAGAAGCGAGTGCCGCCGACCACCTTGTACGGGATGCCGAACCGCATCAGCGCTTCTTCGACGCACACGGCTCTGCGCGTTGGTGCGGTAGAAGGTGGCCATCTCCTTCCACATGAACGAGGCGTCGTTCTGCAGCGACTGCATGGTGCGTGCCACCCACGTGGCCTCGTCGCCTTCGTCTTCGGCGTGGTACCGCACGATGCGATCGCCAGTGCCGAGTTCGCTCCACAGCTGCTTTGTCCTTGCGATCCGGGTTGTTGGTGATGACCGCGTTGGCCGCGTCGAGGATCGCCTGCGTGCTGCGGTAGTTCTGGTCGAGCACGATCGTGGTGACGTCGTCGAACGCCTCTTCGAACTGGGCGATGTTGCGCAGATCGGCGCCGCGGAAGCGGTACACGCTCTGGTCGTGGTCGCCGACGATCGTGATCTGCTCGTGTTCGGCCGCCAGCGCCAGGGCGATCTCGTTCTGCGCCATGTTGGTGTCTTGGTACTCGTCGATCAGCACGTGCTGAAACCGTTGTTGATAGTGGGCCAACACGTCGGGGTGAAGACGGAACAGCTCGACGGTCTTCATCAGCAGATCGTCGAAGTCCATCGCCCCGGCCTTGAGCAGCCGGGCCTGGTAGTCGGTGTAGATGTCGGCGTGCTTGCGCTCGAAGATGTTGCCGGCCCGTTCGACCGCCTGTTCGGGCGTGATCAGCTCGTTCTTCCACAGGCTGATCTGCCCATGGACGGCGCGGGGCGGGAATCGCTTGGCGTCGAGGTTGAGATCACGCACCACGTAGCCGGTGAGGCGTTGCGCATCGGCCTGGTCGTAGATGCTGAACGTGCGCGGGTAGCCGAGCCGGTCGCCGTGGGCCCGCAGGATGCGAACGCAGGCCGAGTGGAACGTGCACACCCACATCGCCCTGGTGACCGGGCCGACCAGCTCGGCGACGCGGTGGCGCATCTCCCCGGCGGCCTTGTTGGTGAACGTGATCGCCAGGATCGCCGAGGGCGGAACGCCTTCGTCGATGAGGTGGGCGATGCGATGGGTGAGCACCCGGGTCTTGCCGGACCCGGCTCCGGCCACCACCAGCAGCGGCCCGCCGCGGTGCACGACCGCATCGAGCTGATCGGGGTTGAGCCCGTCGAGATCGAGCGCGCCGCGGTGGCCTGCGGCGTGCTCGTTCGGCAAAGTCATGGTGGACCCATCCTACGGAAGGGGTGTCACGTTGCGAGAGCAGCCGGGGTCTCACCCCGGCGTGGGCGCGACTGTTTCGCAGTCTCCTGCTGACGAGGCGGAGCGTGGCACGATAGGAAGCGGCACGACAGACCGACACCGGCAAGGGCGAGGAAGGAGATCCCATGCGGGACGACGACGGCGTCATCCCGATCGACCCCGACCTGGCCCCATCGGATCCAGGCGAGCCCGCCGTCGGTGGCAGTCGGCGCGTTCCGCGACCACGTCACGGGCGTGCACGACCAGATGTACTGGTGGTCATCGCGATCGGGGGGATGCTCGGCGCCACCGCCCGGTTCAAGCTTGCCGAAGCCCTTCCCATCGAGCCGGGACACTTCCCGTGGGCGACGTTCTGGGCCAACATCTCGGGCAGCTTCCTGCTCGGCTTCCTGCTCATCGTGCTGCTCGAGCGGTTTCCGCCCACTCGATATGTTCGGCCGTTCCTGGCGACAGGCATTCTCGGTGCATACACGACAATGTCGACCTTCACGGTGGAGACCGCCCTGCTGATCAAAGACGGTCACACGGCTACTGCGCTCCTCTACGGCCTTGGCAGCGTCATCGCCGGCGTGGTTCTCGCCTATGCCGGCATCGTCGTCGCCCGTCTCAGCCCACAACGACATCACCGGGAGGCTTCATGAAGCTCGAAGGTCGCCAACAGCGCCTCACGATCTACATCGGCGAATCGGACCGCCACGGCCACACTCCGTTGGCCACCGAGATCGTGCAGCGCGCCCACGCTTCCGGCATGGCCGGGGCGTCGGTGTTCCGCGGTGTCGAGGGTTACGGCGCATCGAACCACATCCACACGACACGCATACTGTCGCTGTCCGACGACCTACCCATGGCCATCGTCATCGTCGATGAGCCCGCGGCCATCGCTGCCTTCCTCCCTCAACTCGACGAGCTCATCACCGAAGGGCTCGTCGTGGTCGAAGACATCGAAGTCGTCAAATATGTCGGTCGTGAGCAGGCGCCACAGTGAGCAACCTGGCGTGGCTCGCGTTCCTGGTGGCTGCCGCCATCGGCGCTCCAGCGCGCTACCTCATCGATGGGCTCGTCCAAGACCACACCGACGGTGTCTTCCCGTGGGGCACGTTCGTCGTCAACGTGAGCGGTTGCCTCATCCTCGGTGTGATCAGCGGAATGGGGCTGTACCACGGTCTCGGCACGACCACCCGAACGGTTCTCGGCACGGGCGCCATGGGTGCCTACACCACCTTCAGCACCTTCACGTTCGAATCAGTCCGTCTCGCCGAGGAAGGTGCCATCAACGAGGCGGTTCGAAACGTCGTCGCTACGTTGATCGTCGGGCTCGCCGCTGCCGGCACCGGGTTGGTCTTGGCAGCACAGTTGTGACGATCGGCTCAACCCGTGCGAAAGCGCAGGCCCGCCCGGCGGCGCACCATTGACCAGTCGTTGACCACGATCCGCTTCTTGCCGGTCTCGAGGATGCCTTCGACGCGAGCCTCGTTGAGCACGCGGTTGGTGATCCGCAGGCCCACACCGGTCATCGAAGCCAGTTGCTGCTGTGTGATCGGCAGCTCGGCACCGATACGGCGCTTCTCGTAGATCTCGCCCAGCCGCCACAGTTGGCGATACAGGCGGGTCGAACCGTCGAGCTCGGTCAGCTCGGTGACCTGCGTGGTCAACCGGTTCACCAGGCGCAGCAGTGCTTCGATGAAGACATCGGAGATCCGCGGGTACCGCTGACGAAGCAGCTCGATGTCGGTGCGCAGGATCTGAATGACCTCGACCTTCGACAGCGCCTGAGTGGCGGCGGTGCGAACCCGCTCGTTCGACAGGATGGCCATCTCGCCGAACATCTCACCGGGTCCGAGAATGGCCAGCAACAACGGATCGCCGCGCTCGCCGCCGGACCATACGCCGACGCGGCCGCTGACCAGCACGTACACCGCCTCGCCGGGCTGACCCTCGTGGTACAAGTACGCCTGCGCCGGGATCTTCAGGCGGCGGCAGCGCGCATCGAGCGCGGCGCGTTCGCGCTCGGGTAGCGATGCGAAGAGAGCGATCGGCTCGGGGATGAGCACATGATACACCAACACGCACCATTGCGTGTTGTAACACGCACAGAAGCGTGGCTTAGGTCTGTGGTCGCATGGTTACGTTCACCCATGAGGACGAACGCGACACCCGAAGAAGTAGCAGCTCTCGTTCGGCGTCATTTCGACGGCGACGACAAGGCGCTGGCCGAATTGACCCTGATCTTCCAATCCCTGGTCAAGGCCGCGGCCCGCCGGGTGTTGCGTTGCAGTAGCGACGTCGACGACGCCGTGCAGGACACCTGGTTGAACTTCGTGCGCTTCGGCGACCGCATCGCCGATCCGACACGCGTCGGCGCGTGGCTGTGGATCGTGGCGCTGAACTCGGCGCGGCGCATCCAACGCCGCGACAGCCGGTGCATCGTCGTCGACAACGTCGTCGATCTCGCCGATGCGATGGCTGACGAGGTTCCGGATCCGGACCAGGCCTTGCAGCGTTGCGAGCGGGCAGTGGCAGTTCACCGGGCCGCGGAAGACATGCGCGAGACCGACCGCCGTGTTTTGAGCTTGATGATGGACGAACGAGGCTACGACTATCGACAGATCAGCTCGATCAGCGGCCGGCCGGTCGGCAGCCTCGGACCGACGCGCGACAGGATCATCCGCAAGCTGCGCACCAATGCCCAGGTCGCCGAGCTGATGGCCGCGGTCTGACGGCCATCGCTCAACTAGACATGGGGCATGGCCTCAGGCACACGCTCGATCGGTGTGCTACTGCCACCGTCGGAGGGCAAGGCCGCCGGTGGCGACGGTCCGACGTGGTCTGTCGAGCTCGGTCACTTCCCTGAGTTGGCGGCGCGCCGCGCCCACATCGTGCGCGCCTTGACGAAGGCCCGTGGGGGTGACGAAAGGTTGCTGGGTGTCGGCGGTAGCCATCTGGCCGCCGCACGACTGGCCAACAAGTCGCTGACGACTGCCAACTCGCTGCCGGCCTGGCGGCGATACACGGGAGTGGTCTGGGACGCGTTCGATGTTGCTTCGCTGGCACCGATCGTCAAGCGCCGGTCGATGTCGTCAGTGGTCGTCGTGTCGGGTCTCCTGGGGCTCGCAGCACTGAATGATCCGACACCCGAGTACCGCCTGAAGATGGGTGCCTCGCTCGCCCCGTTCGGGAGGCTCAGCACATGGTGGCGACCGGCCGTGGGCGAGGCGCTGACGGCGTGGGGCACACGACGATTCGTCGTCGACCTGCTGCCCAACGAGCACCGCGCCGCCTGTCGCACGGCTCAATTGCACGGCGTCTCGGTGACCTTCGTCGATCGCACCGGCCAGATCGCCGGCCACGATGCCAAGGCGGCCAAGGGACGCCTTGTGCGACATCTGCTGATCTGTGGCGGTGATCCACTCGACGCCCTGCACACATGGCATGATCAGCGGTTCGACCTGCTGATCGCCCCGATCGACCGCTGACTCGCGCTGGTAGCGTCGCCGCAGTGGATGTGATGTCGGCGGCCGATCTCGAACGCCGTAGCGCATTGCGGAGGATGAAGACCCTCGCCACGTTGATGTTCGTGGCGGTGACCGTCGTGTTCCTCGTTGCCCGCTCGCAGGAGGATGCTCACGGCTGGGTCGGCTACATCCGGGCCTTCTCCGAAGCGGCGATGGTCGGTGCCTTGGCCGATTGGTTCGCAGTGTCGGCGCTGTTTCGGCATCCACTGGGTCTACCGATTCCACACACCGCGATCGTGCCGCACCGCAAGGATCAGATCGGCAGGTCGCTCGGCGAGTTCGTGCAGAACCACTTCCTGACGCGCGAAGTGCTCGACGAGCGGCTGGCCGGCGCCGACATCGGCCGACGGTTGGGTGAGTGGTTGGCCGACGAATCCAACGCCACCAAAGCAGGAGAAGGCGTCAGCGATCTGCTGCGCGGCGCGTTCGAGGTGCTCGACGATCGCGACGTCTCGTCGGGTCTCGAGACGCTGGTCGTGCGCCGCGTTCGGGCCACGCCAGTGGCACCGCTCGTCGGCAAGGCCATCGATCTCGCCGTGGAAGGCGGGCATCATCAGCGCCTGCTCGACGCCGTGCTGACCGGGTTGGGTGGCTTCATCGACGACAACAAGGCCACGTTCAGGGCGCGCCTCGAGCACGAGTCACCGTGGTGGATACCGGAGGCCATCGACGAAAGACTGTTCGCCAAGATCTACGGCGCGGTGCACGGCTTCCTTGCCGATGTCGGCTCCGATTCGAACCACGAGGTTCGCCGCTCGATCGACGCGCGGGTCGTCGCCTTCGCCGATCGGCTACGGCACGATCCCGAACTGCTGGCCAAGGGCGAGGAGTTGAAGCTCGAATTGCTTGCCCACCCCGACGTGCGTGCCTGGCTCGGTTCGTTGTGGGGAGAACTCAAACGCAACACCATCACGGCTCTCGACGATCCTGCCGGCGAACTGCGCCGGCGGCTCGATCTTTCGCTGGCCACACTCGGTCGCCGACTCGCCGGCGAAGCGGAGTTGCAGGCCAAGGTCGACGATTGGGTGAGGCGAGCAGCAGATCATGTAGTCGACCACTACCGCGGCGAGGTGGCCGACGTGATCGCCGGTACGGTCGCCAAGTGGGATGGCAAGGCAACGGGCGAGCGAGTCGAGCTGGCGGTCGGGCGCGACCTGCAGTTCATCCGCATCAACGGCACCATCGTCGGTGGGTTGGCCGGCGTGTTGATCTACACCGTCAGCCAACTGCTGTTCTGACCGGCTCAAACCCAGTCGTGACGCGTCGGCGCCACTCCAGCGCCACCATCTTCGGAGGGCACGACACCGAGCACTTGGTGAATTGCAATCCCGCCGTCTTCGAAACCGATCGCCGAGCCGGCCATGTACAAGCGCCAGATCTTCGCTCGGGCCTCGCCGGCCAGCATCACCGCTTCGTCCCAGTTCGATTCGATGTTGCCCACCCAGGCACGCAGGGTTCGCGCGTAGTGCTCGCGCATCGACTCGACATCACGCACCTCGAACCCGGCCCGCTCCATGGCCAGCACGACGTCTCCGACATCGATCAGTTCACCATCGGGGAACACGTAACGGCCTACGAACGACCGCCGACCGAGGGTTGACCCGCCGACCGCGGAGATCGCGTGGTTGAGGAGCCGTCCCTGCGGATTGAGCACTGATCGGATCGTGGTGAAGTAGCGATCGATCTTGCCGTGGCCGACGTGTTCTGACATGCCGATCGAGGAGACCGCATCGAACGACTCGCCCGACAGGTCGCGGTAGTCCTGGAGCCGGATCTCGACGCGATCGGAGATGCCCGCATCTTCGACCCGCTGCCGAGCGTGCTCGGCCTGGGCCCTGCTGATCGTGATGCCGACCACCTGCGCCCCGTGATGGACAGCGGCATGAATCGCCATCGAGCCCCACCCACAGCCGATGTCGAGCAGTCGGGCGCCGGATCGCTGGTGCAAGCCGAGCTTTCGGCAGACAAGCTCGTGCTTGGCCGCCTGAGCCTGGTCGAGCGTGGCGTCGGGGTGTGTGAAACGGGCGCATGAGTAGGTCATGCTGCTGCCCAGCACCAACCTGTAGAAGTCGTTGCCGACGTCGTAATGGTGACCGATCGCCGCTGAGTCGCGGCGAACCGAATGACGCCACCCGCGCAGATGTGCCTCTTCCGGAGGTGGTGGCAGTGGGCCGCGCAAGGCTCCGACCCGCTTGGCCGTCTTCAACGCCGTGGGCAGCGCACGCCACGCCGAGTTCGCCGCCAGGGCCACCGGCTTTGCGTCGCGAAACGCAACGATGGCATCGAAGATCGCTCCGTCGAGGTCGATGTCGCCGACGACGTATGCACGGCCGATGCCGAGCTCGTTTGGCATCCACAACAGCCGTCGAAAGGCGTCGGGTGAGTTGAACCGAAGCGTTGCCACGGGCTCGTCGGGACCCAGCGCCGAGCCGTCCCAGAACTCGAACCGCAATCGCAGATCGAGGCCGAGCCTGTCTTCGATCAGTGGGCGCATGGCCTCGGCCACGTACCCGGGGGGCGCGACCGGGCGGGCCGGTTCTATGGATACGTCTGTGAGTGTTGACTGGGCTGAGGAAACCATCTCGTCGCTCCTGTCTCTCGCGTTGTAGAAAAGACTACGAGGTGCAACGTTGCCCGTGAGAAGCCGAACGGTTTCGCCGCACAGCTGCGCGATGCGCGAGCTTCTGTAACCTGACCGCCGATGGAGTACCGGTACCTGTGGACCCCGTTGTCGCTCGGCTCCATCACGACTCGCAACCGTCTGGTCTTCAGCGCTCACCTCACCAACTACGCCCGTGACGGCAGGCCGACCGAGCAACATGCCGCCTACTACGCGGCCCGCGCTGCCGGCGGTGTCGGCCTGATCATCACCGAGGAACATTCGACACATCCCACCGACTGGCCCTACGAGAAGTTGATCCACGGATTCCATCGCGACGTGATCCCGGGCTATCGGACGATCACCGACGCAGTGCACCGACATCGCGTGCCGATCTTTGCTCAGATCAACCACAACGGCGGCCAGGCCAGCTCGATGTACTCGCGCCGGGCGGTCTGGGCACCGTCGGCAGTTGCCGACCCACTGTTTCGCGAAGTACCCAAGGCAGTCACTCACGGCGAGATCGACGAGATCGTGGCGGGCTACGCGCAGGTCGCCGAGCATTGCGCGGAGGGCGGCTTCGACGGCATCGAACTGCAGTGCAGCCACTCGTCGATCGTTCGCGGCTTCCTGTCGCCGGCCACGAACAAGCGCACCGACGAATACGGCGGCCCATTGGTCAACCGCGCCCGGTTGCTGCTCGACATCGTTGCCGCCGTTCGGCGGGTGATCGGCGGGGGTCTCGCGCTCGGGGTGCGCATCTGCGGCGACGAGCTGATCGAAGGTGGAACCACGATCGACGATGCCGTCGAGATCGCCCGCATCGTCGAAGCGACAGGCCAGGTCGACTACATCAACACGTCGATCGGAGTCGCCACGGCGAGCCTGTTCATGATCGAAGCGAGCATGCACATCCCGCCCGGCTACGCGATGTTCATCCCTTCGGCGATTCGCAAGGCGGTCGAGCTGCCGGTCGTCGGTGTCGGACGGTTCAAGGACCCGTTGCAAGCCGAGCGCGCCCTTGCCGAAGGTCATTGCGACCTGGTCGGCGTCGTTCGTGGGCAGATCGCCGACGCCGACTTCGCCGCCAAGGCCAAGGCTGGTGCGACCGACGAGATCCGTCTCTGCCTCTCGTGCAACCAGGAATGCGTCGGCCGGATGGGCCTCAACCGCTGGCTCGGCTGCATCGAGAACCCACGGACCGGCAAGGAGGGAGCAGCCGAGTACGGAGGCCGGGTGAGTGCGGCGAGGGAAGCGCCAGCGACGAGCCGCCCGGAGGGAGCAGCCGAAGCGAAGCGGAGGCCAGTCCCGAACGTTCAAACGGAGCAGCCGAAGCGAAGCGGAGGCCAGTCCCGACCATTCGAAACGGAGCAGCCGAAGCGAAGCGGAGGCCAGTCCCGACCATTAAATCAGTGATGATCGTGGGCGCCGGGCCGGCGGGACTTCAGGCGGCGATTGCGGCGGCGCGGCACGGGCACAACGTGACGGTCTACGAAAAGGAAGCCCACGCCGGAGGCCAGGTCCGTCTGGCGGCATCGGTGCCCAACCGCGCCGAGTTCGGCGACCTGATCCGCAACCAGCTGACGGAATGCCGGCGACTGGGTGTGCGGATCGAGTACGGCGTCAGCGTGTGGCCAGGGCTTGTCACCGAGCAGCATCCCGACCACGTGATCGTCGCCACCGGGGCCGAACCGCAGCGCCCGTGGTGGGTGCCGGCCGATGCCGATCGGGTCGTCGATGTGCGGGCCGTCCTCGACAGCACGGCCAGCCCGACGGGCGACGTGGTGGTCATCGACGAGCTCGGCTTCCACCAGGCAACCTCGGTTGCAGAACTGCTCGCCGACCGCGGCTGCAACATCGAGATCATCACCAACGGCATGGTCGTGGGCCAGGACCTCGGCATCACCCTCGACATGGAGAACTGGTGGATGCGCGCAAGCGCCAAACACATCGTCCAGACAACCGATCTCGTCGCGATGGGCATGGGCGATCCGGCGCCGCGCCGCCCGCTCCTCCTGCTTCATCACCCGACCGGGGTCAACATCACGCGCACACCCGATTGGGTGGTGCTCGCCGTCCCGGCGAACCCGGTCGAATGGCTGTACCGCGATCTCGCCGCAGCGGGCGTGAACGTGCAACGAGTCGGCGACTGTGTCGCACCGCGTCGCGCCCACGCCGCGGTCATCGAAGGCGACCGCGCCGGCGCCGAGCTGACGAGTGTTTGAGAACCCGCCCCGTACGGGGTGCCTGCAAACACTCGGATGACATACTGAGCCGGTGAACGAGAGCCCGCTGGTCGCCGTCGTGATGGGATCGTCCAGCGACTGGTCGACGATGAGCAGAACGGTCGAGGTGCTGCAGCAATTCGCGCTTGCCCACGAGGTGCTTGTGCTGTCGGCGCACCGAATGCCCGACGAGATGTTCGGCTTCGCCGAATCGGCAACTGGGCGTGGCCTGCGGGTGATCATCGCCGGCGCCGGAGGTGCGGCCCATCTCCCGGGCATGCTGGCGGCGAAGACGACCGTGCCCGTGTTGGGTGTACCAGTGCCGTCGCGGCATCTCGGTGGGCAGGATTCGCTGTACTCGATCGTGCAGATGCCGGCTGGTGTTCCCGTGGCGACCTTCGCGATCGGTGAGGCCGGAGCAACCAACGCGGCGCTGTTCGCAGTGGCCATTCTCGCCGCCGGCGACAGCAACCTGGCCGAGGCCCTCGCCGCGTACCGGCAGCGCCGACACGACGACGCAGCTGCGGCCGTGCTGCCGGCAGTATGAACGCTCCGCTACGCGGCATGATCACCCCGCCGGCCACCCTCGGCATCCTCGGCGGCGGCCAGCTGGGGCGGTACTTCGTGATCGCGGCGCGCACCATGGGCTACAAGACCGTCGTGCTCGAACCCGATCCGCACGCGCCGGCCGGCGCAGTCGCCGACGAGCATCTCGTCGCCGCGTTCGACGACGGGGCAGCACTGCAGCATCTGGCCGACATCTGTGCCGTGGTCACGACCGAGTTCGAGAACCCTCCGGCCGCGGCGATGGAGTGGCTCAGCAGCCACACCATCGTGCGCCCCTCACCCGCCGCCGTCGCCATCGCCCAGGATCGCCGAGCCGGAGAAGGCGTTCCTGAGCGGGGCCGGCATCCCGATCGCGCCATTCGCCGTAGTCGAGACCGACGGCGACGTGCTGGCCGCCACCCGCTTCATGTTCCCGGCGATCTTGAAGACGGCCCGCCTCGGCTACGACGGCAAGGGGCAGATCGCGATCGCAACAGCACCGCGAGTTGGCACCGGCGTGGGATCGACTCGACCGCCAGCCGTGCGTGCTCGAACAACGGCTGCCACTGGACAGCGAGGTCTCGGTGGTGCTGACCCGAGGCGCCTCGGGGCAAATCGCTGCATATCCCGTCGCCGAGAACACTCATGCCGGCGGAATCCTCGACTGCACAGTCGTCCCGTGCTCGACCTCTGCGGCCGTCGCCCGGCGGGCGACCGAGCTCGCCGCCGAAGTCGCCGACGGCTCTCGACTACATCGGCGTGCTCGCCGTCGAGATGTTCATCGTCGACGGCCGACTGCTGGTCAACGAGCTAGCGCCCCGTCCGCACAACAGCGGCCACTGGACGCTCGACGCCGCCCGCACCAGCCAATTCGAGCAGCAGGTGCGCGCCGTGTGCGGGCTCGGGCTCGGAGACCCGTCGCTGCAGGCACCGGGCGTGAGCATGGTCAACCTCCTCGGTGACTTGTGGGCCGACGGTGAACCGGATTGGGCGAACGCCTTGGCGCACCCCAACGCCTCGTTGCACCTGTACGGCAAGCGAACCGCCAGACCCGGCCGGAAGATGGGTCATCTCACCGTCACGGCGGCTACTCCCGGAGAGGCGAAGCGACTGGCGACAGCACTCCGAAGCGACCTCACGGTTCGGTAGCCTGCGCCCGACAATGATCGCCGGAATCGTCACCGACCTCACCGACTGGCTCGATCGGATCTCGGGCAACTGGTGGTTCCTGCTGATCATCTTCGCCGATCGCGTTCTTCGACTCGGTCATCCCGATCGTGCCCAGCGAGACCTGCGTCATCATCGGTGGCGTTGCTGCCGGGCTGGGCACCCAGAACCTCTACCTCGTCATCGCGGCTGGGGCGTTGGGCGCCTTTCTCGGTGACAACACCGCGTTCCTGATCGGATTGGGAGCCAGCGCATGGTTCCTGCGGCGGGCCGAACGTAAGCCGCAGTTCGCCCTCAAGATGGCCTGGGCACAACAGCAGATCCATGAACGCGGAGGGATGCTGTTGATCACCGCGCGGTTCATCCCAGGTGGCAGAACGGCTCTGACCTTGTCGTGCGGTATCACCCGCCAGAAGCACGGCTGGTTCATCTTCTGGGTGGCAGTTGCCGTGACCATCTGGGCGAGCTACGCGGCGCTGCTCGGTCGAATCGGTGGCCAGGCGTTCCAGGACAATCACACCAAGGCGTTCCTGTTCGCGTTCGGTTTGGCAATCGCCACCAACGTTGTGATCGAGCTCGTTCGCCACATCCGAAGAAGCAGCGCAAGGCTGCGGCGACGGCAGGTTCACAAGCGTGAATCGACAGCATGCCGGTCGACGGTTGGCCCAACTCAACATCGCCACGTTGCGCCATCCGATCGATGATCCGCGCATCGCCGATTTCGTCGACGCACTCCCGGTCGTGAATGGTGCCGGCGAGCAGTCACCGGGCTACGTCTGGCGCCTGCAGTCCGACTCCGGCGACGCCACTGACATCCACGTCTTCGACGATCCGCTGGTGATCGTCAACCTCACCTTGTGGGAGTCGCTCGAGACGCTCAAAGCCTTTGCGTACCGCGGTCTTCACCGCGATTTCTTCCGGCGACGAGCCGAGTGGTTCGTCGAAGGTTCCAGCCGCACTGCGTTGTGGTGGGTGCCGGCCGGAGCCATTCCGACCACCGACGAGGCCAAGCGTCGGCTTGACTTCATCGATGCGTTCGGCGTGTCGCCATACGCGTTCGAGATGGGGCAGAACCACGCCGCGCTGATGATCGAACGGGTCGCAGCCGACGACGAGCGCGCCCAGCTGCTGATCGATCAGCTCGACGACTTCCGGTTGGAGCCCGATGAAGTCACGGGCGATCACGGTGCCCTCGTCGTCGCCGAGCTCGACGACGTCGCCGTGGCATTCGGTGTCTATCGCCGGGTCGGCGACACTGCCGAGATCACGCGGATGCACGTCGCCAAGTCGGCCAGAGGCCTCAGGATCGGCGCGGCGATCGCGGCCGAGCTCGAGGGCGCGGCCCGCGACAGTGGCGCCCGACGGCTCTTGCTTGAAACCGGGCCACGCCGGCTCCCGTCACTAGGGCTGTTCGAGCAGTTCGGCTTCCGACGCTGTCCGTGCTGGGGCGAGTTCGCGGCTCGGCGGAATCAATCTGCCTGGAGAAGTCGCTCGCAGCGGAGCCAGGCCGTTTAGCCTGACTTCGATGCTTGCGGTGATCGTTGTGCGCGACGGACGGCTACCGGTCGGCGCCGACGAGTCGATCTCCGAATGCAACGGACGCGCGCTGCTGATCGGCTCCGGCACGCAGTCGGCCGCGGCTCGACGTCGAACATGTCGCCGACCAGATCACGACGATCGAGCTCGACCACTTCCGGCCTGCTGCGTGGGCCGCGGCACTGGCAGCACATCTCGACGACGAGCAGATCCTCGTCATGGCGGCCTCGCCGGACGGGCGCGACCTTGCTCCTCGGCTCGCCGCCGAGATGCAACGCCCGCTGTACGCCATGGCCATGGCCGTGTCATCGACCCGAATCGACCTGGTGCGCCGGGGTGGCGCTGAGCTGCACTCCTTCGAGCCACCGACGAGCTTCGTCGCCACGCTGCAACCGGGGGTGCGCGGTGTGGATCACGTCACCACGCCGGCGACGGTCGAGCGCGGTGACTGTGTCGTTGGCCGAATGCAACGACGCCGCTACCGAGGCACTGCTTCCGCCCGACGCGGCCACGATCGATCTCTCCGAGGCGGATCGCATCGTCGCCGGCGGCGCCGGTCTCGACGACCCGCGACGATTCGATCAACTTGCCGGCCTCGGCGCGGCGCTTGGCGCCAGTGTCGGTGCCACCCGCGTCATCACCGATCGCGGCTGGATCGGCCACGAACGCCAGATCGGCACGACGGGGCTGATGGTCGACCCACAGTTGTACGTTGCCTTCGGCATCAGCGGCGCGGTGCAACACACCAGCGGGCTCGGCCAGCCGGACCACATCATCAGCATCAACACCGACCCTCATTGTCCGATGATGCAACTCGCCGATCTTGCTGTCGTGGCCGACGCCAACGCCGTGCTCGACGAACTGCTCGAACAGATCGCCCCATCCGATGGCTGAGCCCGACTTCGACGTGGTCGTCGTCGGCGCCGGTCCGGCCGGGTCGTGCGCGGCGATCGAGACGGCGCGCGCCGGGTTGCGCACACTCTTGCTCGAGCGCGGTCCATTTCCCGGCAGCAAGAACATGTACGGCGGCGTGGTCTACCCACGCATCCTCGACGACCTGATCCCGGAATGGTGGAACGAGGCCCCGGTTCAGCGGTGGGTCACACGCCGGTCGACGATGATCCTCACCGACACCCAGGCGCTGTCGGTCGACTTCCGCAACGACGCCTGGGGTGCACCGCCGTACAACGGGGCCACGGCCTACCGTGCCGATTTCGACCGCTGGCTCGCTGGTCACGCCGTCGCCGCAGGGGCCACGCTGCTCTGCGACACGACGGTCACCGGTCTGCTGCGCGAGCCGTCGCGCCGCAAAGGCGGCATGGTCACCGGCGTGCGCACCGACCGGCCCGACGGCGACGTCACCGCCTCGGTCGTCATCGCCTGCGACGGCGTCAACAGCTTCGTCGCCAAGGAGGCCGGGCTCTACGGCACTCCCAACGACAAGCACTTCACCCTCGGCGTCAAAGAGACCCTGTCACTGCCCCGGCAGGTCATCGACGAGCGGTTCGGTGTGCGCGGTCGCGAGGGTGTCGACATCGAGATCATCGGCTGCACCGGCGGGATCAACGGTGGTGGCTTCGTCTACACCAACCTCGACACGATCGCCGTCGGCGTCGTGCTGAAGCTGACCAAGCTCGCCGCCCAGGCGACACGGCCCGAAGACATCATCGCCGCGATGAAGCGGCACTCGGCGATCGCCCCACTGGTCGAGGGCGGCGAACTGAAGGAGTACTCGGCGCATCTGATCCCCGAAGGCGGGCTGACGATGATGCCGGAGATGACCGGCAACGGTCTGCTGATCGCCGGCGATGCCGCGGCGTTGTGCCTCGCCGCCGGCATCTGGTTGGAAGGCGTCAACTTCGCGATGGGCAGCGGCATGTACGCCGGGCAGACCGCCGTCGAGGCGATCGGCAACGGCGACGTCAGCCAGCGTGGCCTCGCCGGGTACGCCCGGCGGCTCAGCGACACCTTCGTGCTCCGTGATCACCGCAAGTTGCGCCGCGCCCCCGACCTCGTGCTCAGCGATCGGGTGCAGCACCTCTATCCCTCGATGGTCACGGGGATCGCCGAGCGAATGTTCCGTGTCGACAACCCGTTGCCCAAGCCGGGCCTGCGGCGAATCGTCCGCGAGGAGCGAAAGCGAGCCGGTGTCGACCGTCGCGACCTGCTGAGCGACGGGCGAGCCGCGTTCAGGAGCTTCGGATGATCGAGCGCGACCCGACCTGGCCGGAGATCTCGTTCACCGACCGGATGAGCACCACCGAGTTCAAGGTGCACGACAAGGCGCACATCGTCGTCGACGGCAAGGTGTGCACCGACTGCAGCACCCGGGCCTGCATCGTTGCCTGCCCGGCCAACCTGTTCGTGCCGACCAGCGACGGTGGCATCGTCTTCAACTACGAGCAGTGCTTCGAGTGCGGCACCTGCTACCTGGTCTGCAACCGCGAGGGCGCCATCACCTGGTCGTACCCGGAGGGCGGGCACGGCGTGATCTTCCGGACCACGTGATGATCGCGGTCTGCATCAAATGGATCGACGCCTCACCCGTGCCGGGCCTGTCGGCCGCCGACGAAGCGGCGATCGAGATTGCCATGCGGCACGGCGCCGCGACCGGCGGTTCCGTCATCGCCGTCACCGTCGGCGGCGCACGCGCCGATCACGGGCTGCGCGGCGCGCTGGCGTGCGGAGTCACGACTGCGATACGCGTGGATGCGCCCGACGACATGGACAGCGCGCTCGGTGGCCGATGCGCTCGCCCCGGTCGTGGCCCACAGCACCGCGGTGTGGTGCGGTGACTACTCCGCCGACCGCGGCACCGGAAGTGTGCCCGCTTTCCTCGCTGCACGGCTGCACCGCCAGCAAGCTCTGGGCCTGGTCGCAGTCGAGTTCGGCAGCCCGTTGCGGGTCATCCGCAGACTCGACGGTGGGCGTCGCGAGGTGCTGCAGGTCACCGGTCCGGCCGTTCTCTCGGTCGAGGGATCGATCGCCGGTCTGCGCCGCGCCCCGCTGCGCGCCGCCCTCGCCTCGCAGACCGCCGAAGTGTTGCCGTACGGCACCCCCATGCCGTCGAGCGGCATGATGCCGAGCGGCAACATTTCGATGGTTTCGGTGCGGCCGTATCGACCGCGTGCGCGAGTGCTACCACCGCCGGCGGGTGCGACGGCACTCGATCGATTGCAGGCGCTCAGCGACGCGTCGGCCGCGCCGCAGCCCGGCGAGACCGTCGAGGCGAGCCCGCCCGACGCCGCACGGCGCATTCTCGAGGTGTTACGCGACTGGGGCTATCTCGAGGTCGCCGGCTAGCTCGACATCGGGCGACCAATCCACTGCATGGCGCGGCAGCCAACTCAAGGCAATCACAGCTCCGACGAACACCACCGCAGCTGAGACCCATGATCCGGCGCGGAACCCGTCCATGAACGCCGAGTCGACTGCGCCTTTGACGGCGGCGCCGGCTTGCGGACCGGCCAGCTCACCGGCCCGCCGAGCGACCTCGAAGCCGGCACCGACCGACTCGCCGGCGATGCGTTGCGCATCGGCGGGAACGGGCGAACCGCCCAGCAGCTCACCGAGACGATGCGAGTAGACCGAGGCGAACAAGCTGCCGATGATGGCGACACCCAGCGTTCCGCCGAGCTCTCGTGTCGTGTCGTTGACGGCCGACCCGACACCGGCCTTGGCCGGTGGCAACGAACCCATGATCGCCTCGGTCGCCGGCGCGTTGACCAACCCGAGGCCTCCACCCATGAAGAACATCTGCCCGACGATCAGCCAGTACGACGTGGTCGCGGTGTCGCGTGCGGTCCAGGCGAAGCCGACGGCCATCGAGGCCAGGCCGGCCGCGACGATCGCCTTGGTGCCGAACCGCTCGACCAGTTTGGCGCTGGCCGGCGCCGCCATTCCGGTGAAGACAGCGAACGGCACCGTGCGAACACCGGCCTCCAGCGTGCCGTAGCCACGGACGAACTGGAAGTACTGCGTGACCATGAAGATGAACCCGAACAGGGCGAAGAAGGCGAAGGCGACGGACACGCTGCCGGCCGTGAAGCGCATGTTGGTGAAGACGCCGACGTCGAGCATCGGGTGGTCGCTTCGTTGCTCCCAGCGGATGAAGGCTGTCAGCAGCAGTGCGGCGAGGCCGAATGCGGCCACGCTGGTGAGCGAGGTCCAGCCATGCTTGGGCCCTTCGATGACTGCCCACACCAGCACCGTGACGCCGGCGATCGACAAGGAGATGCCGAGCGGATCGAAACGTCGGATGGTCGTGTCGCGCGACGTCGGCACCACCCGCCAGATGGCGAGCATGGCGACGATGATCACCGGCACGTTGACCAGGAACACCGAGCCCCAGAAGAAGTGCTCGAGCAGGAAGCCACCGGTGACCGGCCCGAGGGCGACGGCCAGACCGCTGGTCGCCGCCCACACCGAGATGGCGATCGCCCGCTGGCGGGCGTCGGTGAACACGTTGACCAGCAACGCCAGCGTGGCCGGGAAGATCAGGGCTGCACCGACGCCCATCGCCGCCCGCCAGGCGATGAGTTGACCAGGGCTGGAGGCGAGCGCGGCGATGACCGACGTGGTGCCGAACGCGGCCATGCCGACCATCAGCGTGCCCTTGCGGCCGAATCGGTCACCGATGCTGCCGGCCGCCATCAGCAATCCGGCGAACACCAGCACGTAGGCATCGACGATCCATTGCAGCTGGCTGGTCGTGGCACCGAGCTCGCGAACGAAGGTCGGCAAGGCGACGTTCACGATGGTGCCGTCGACGACGATGATGAACACCGACGCGCAGAGCACCGTCAGGATCAGCCACGGTGAGCGGCGGGAGCTGGATGGGTTGTTCATCGGTGGTCCTTTCCACACACCCCTAGTTGATTCGGGTGATATAACATAGTTATCACAACGTCATAACGAGGTCCACATGACATTCGCCACAGCACCCGACCACTATCCTGCGACCATGGCGCAGCTCGACTCCGTGGGTTCGATGCTGGTCAAGGCGGCCGCCGATCTATTGGCCAAGGAGGGACCGGAAGCCCTGACTGTGCGACGGATCGCCAAAGCAGCGGGAGTGAGCACGATGAACGTGTACTCGCGATTCGGCGGGAAGGACGGCGTCGTCGAGCACCTGTTCGTCCAGGGCTTTCAACTGCTCGGCTCCGGAATGAGCTCGGTGCCGGCGACCGATGACACCACGGCCGACCTCTGCGCGTGCGGGCTGGCCTACCGACAGTTCGCCATCGATCATCCGACGCTGTACTCGGTGATGTTCGACCGCGTCGTACCCGACTTCCAACCGACGGTCGAAGCACAAGTGCTTGCGGGCGCCACACTCGACCTGCTCGCCCAGCGGCTCGAGCGGGCGATGGGTGCGGGCGCGCTGCGCCCGGCCGATCCGGCGCACACCGCGGCCCTGGTATGGGCAACGTGCCACGGAGTGGTCAGTCTCGAGCGGAAGGCGGTCGGACACTCGATGATCGATTGGTCAGAGGTCTACCGGCAGGCGCTGAGCATGATCGTCAAGGGACTGGCGTGACCGGCAGGCTCGGCGACGTCACCTGGACCGATCTGTGGAACCTGGCGCCGCGACCGATCATTGCCATTCCCATCGGATCATGCGAGCAGCACGGCCCGCACCTGCCACTCGACACCGACACCCGAATCGCCGTGGCGTTGGCCCAGGGTCTGATCGCCTCGTTCGAACCCGGCGACGTGTTGATCGGCCCCGCGCTCGACGGCGACGTCCAGCGGCGAGCACGCGGCGTTCCCCGGCACGTTGTCGATCGGCGCCGAGGTGGTCGAGCAGCTCATCGTCGAGCTCGTCCGTAGTGCCGATTGGTCCGCCGGGGTCGTGCTGGTCAACGGTCACGGCGGCAACGTCAGGCCCGTGCAACGGGCCGCCAACACCTTGCTCGGCGAAGGTCGCAAGGTGTTGGCCTGGTGGCCACGTATCCGCAACGGCGATGCTCACGCCGGTGACTCCGAGACGTCGATGATGCTCGCGCTGGCGCCGACGCTGGTACGCATGACCCGGGCCGAGGCCGGTCGGCCGGAACCGATCGTCGACCTGATCGACGAGCTGCGCGCCAACGGCGTGCGAGCCGTCAGCCCGAACGGGATCCTCGGGGACCCACGTCGGGCGACGGCCAGTCACGGCAAGGCGCTGCTGACCCGGTTGACCATCGACCTCGTTGCTGCCGTCGACGAGTGGCGCGCGTGAGCGTCTCGTTCGTGCTCGACGGCACGTACCGTCGACACGATCGACTCGTGATCGCCGGCTCGCCGCTGCGCCTGTTTCGCCTGTCGGCGGCGGGCACGCGGGTCGTCGAGGCAATCGAGCTCCACCGACCGCTGCCGGCCAACCACGCCCTGTTGACCGATCGCCTCGTCACCGCCGGAGCCATCCATCCGGTGCACACCGACTCACCATTCTCTGCGGCAGACGTCACGATCGTCGTACCGGCGTTCAACGCCCATCCGACCGTCAACCACGACGCCGGCGAGATCATCGTCGTCGACGACGCCAGCGAGCCCCCGCTGGTGGCGACACCTGGGCAGCGCATGATTCGGCTGTCGACCAACTCTGGTCCCGGCGCAGCCCGCAACGCCGGCCTGGCCGAGGTGACCACGTCGCTGGTGGCCTTCGTCGACACCGACGTCGATCTGCCCGACGACTGGTTGGATGCACTGCTGCCGCACTTCGGCGATCCGCTCGTCGCCCTCGTAGCTCCCAGGGTGGCGTCGACCGCCGGTTCGACCGTGCTCGCCGAGTACGAGATGGCGAGATCGCCGCTCGACCTCGGAACCCAGCCGGGGCGTGTCGCCGCCGGCAGTCGCATCAGCTACGTTCCGGCTGCGGCGTTGGTGGTGCGCACTGATGCGCTGCGTGCAATCGGCGGCTTCGACGAGACCATGCGCTCTGGCGAAGACGTCGACATGGTGTGGCGACTGATCGACGCCGGTCTTCGTGGCCGATACGAACCGGCCACCACAGTTCACCATCGACCGCGAGCAACGATGCGGGAATGGGCCCGCCAACGGTTTTCCTACGGTCGATCGGCGGCAACACTCGATCGCCGGCACCCTGGCACCGTCGCGCCGCTGCGAATGAGCGGATGGAGCGCCGTGGTGTGGCAGCTGATGCTCGCCCGCCGACCGCTGGCTGCCGCCGCAGTCGCCGCCGGCACCATGGTCGCCCTGCGCCGCAAGCTCGACGGCCTACCCGCGGCAGAACCGCTTCGGCTGGCCGGCCTCGGTCACCTCTACGCCGGTCGCCAGGTTGCCAGTGCCATCACCCGCGTGTGGTGGCCGTTCGCCCTGGTCGCTGCCGCACTCGTGCGTCGAGCCAGGCTCCCGCTGATTGCGGCAGCGGTGGTTCCCCCGCTACTCGACTGGTTCCCCCGCCGAGGTCCGAACGACCCGGTGCGGTACGTCGCGCTGCGCCTCGCTGACGACATCGCCTTCGGAACAGGCGTGTGGATGGGATCGATCGACCAGCGCAGCGTCGGCGCGTTGACGCCGAAGTTCACGAACTGGCCGGGGAGAGCACCCGGCTGATGTCGTTGCACTCCTCGCACACATCGGCCGGAATCACTCCCCAGCGCATCAAGCGGCTGAACACGATGCAGCCGAGGCACACGGCGAACACCGACTCCAAGCGTCGCCGCCACGATCAGGCCACCGATCAGCACGTACGACACGACGTGGAAGCCGAGGCCCCACGCCAACAGGGCACCGCCGCTGAAGACCAGACCGACGCCCTGAGCGAACCGCTTCGGTGGGCCGGGCACGAAGCGGTGGTCGAGACGGAGCCGGGGTGTGATCACGCGAGTCACCACCTGACCGAGCGGACTGAACCGCGGACCGCTGAGCACTCGAGCGAGGAAGCCGTAGGCGAGCGGGACGAGCACCCACCACTGCCTGAGGGCCAGGAACACCACAGCCTCGGCGACCACACCGCCGGCCACCAGTCGGGCCGACGTCTCGTTGACCGGATTGGGGAAGGCGAGCAACTTGCGCACGTCGAGAAATGTAGTGCGACAAATCCGATCGGACAACTCGGGATTCAACGCCCAACGTCCCTCCTTGGCCGCGAAACACGCTACTGGGGGCGATTCCAGCACGCCGGCTTCCGGTATCGCGCCCGACCCGGCGCCTCGGGCGCGATACCAGTAGTCGGGCTTCTGGTAACGTGCCCGACGGCCATGTCGGGGCCGGAAAGTTCACAGCAGCTACCGTTTGGCCGGCATGACCTTGCGACTCACCGTTCAGCGTGCGGCATGGGAGTCGCACGTTCGATTCCATCGCGGCGAACGTCGACGGTCTCGTACCGGTCGTCAAGGGCAATGGCTACGGCTTCGGCCGGGCAACACTGCACCCCCTCGTCGAGTCGCTGTCGGATCACGTGTGCGTCGGCACGATCCACGAGCTCGACGGCGTTGCCGCGCATGTGACCCCAGTCGTGCTGTCACCCACACTGGTCGCGCCGTCGTCGAACGCGATGGTTCTGACCGTCGGTTCCAGCGAAGACGTCGCCCGCCTGGCCGGATGGCGCGGCCGGGTGCTGGTCAAGCTGCAGTCATCGATGCGTCGGTACGGCGCCACGCCTACCGAGCTCGAACAGGTCACCATCGACGCCGTCGCCGCCGGGCTCGACATCGTCGGATACGCACTGCACCTGCCGCTGGCCGGATGCGACACCGACCGTCTCGACGAGATCGAGAGCTGGCTCCGACGACTCGACCCGCAGTACCCCCTGTGGCTCAGCCATCTGCAACCACGGGCGTACTCGGCGCTCCGCGCCGGCCACCCCGACCGCAGCTTCCGGCTACGTGTCGGCACCGGTCTGTGGCACGGCGACAAGTCGTTCCTCCAGCTGACTGCCGACGTCCTCGCCGTGCACACGATCCGCGCCGGCGACCGGGCGGGCTACCGGCTGACCACGGTGGCGACCGATGGTCACCTCGTGCTGGTCGGCGCCGGCGCGGCCCACGGCGTCGCCCCGCTGCACGACGGCTCCAGCCCCTTCCACTTCGCCCGCAGCCGCCTGGCGATGCTCGAGCCACCGCACATGCACACGTCGATGGTGCTGGTTCCACACGACTCGCCATGCCCCTCGGTCGGCGATCGCGTCGACGTGCAGCGGCCGCTGATCACCACACTGGTCGACGAGGTGGAATGGGTGTGAGCACGCCATCGAGCACAACGGGCGCGACCGGGTGATCGACCTCGACGTCACCCGGGCCGTCGCCCTGATCGGCGTCGCGGCGATGAACTACCACGGGGCGCTGATCAACCTCGGCGGTCCGATCGGCGAGTCGAGGATCAACCGGTTCTTCAACCCGTGGAGCGGGCCGCTGTCGACCCGGTTTGCGGCGACGTTCGTGCTGGTTGCCGGGATGGGGATCACGCTGCTGACAAACCGCGGCCGTCTCAGCGGCGACCGTGCCAGGCGCAGCGCTGATCGCTGGACGTTGGTGCGCCGAGGCGTGCTGCTCTACGCATTCGGGTTCGTCTTCGAGTGGGTGTGGAGCGGCACGGTCCTGTTCTTCTACGGTGCCTTCTTCGTCGTCGGCGCCGTGCTGTTCACCCTGCGAACGCGCTGGCTGATTGCCATTGGAGCGGCAGCCGCGATCGGCGCGGCGGCACTGCAGTGGTGGGCGTTCGAGAGCGACAGGGACACCAGCTGGCTCTTCACCGATTGGTACGCACCGGGACCCTACCGGTCGCCGCGTCGGCTGCTGTTCGACACCTTCGTCAACGGTACGCATCCGCTGCTGCCGTGGATGGCGTTCCTGTGCGCGGGCATGATCATCGGTCGACATCTGCCGCTGCGTGCACCGTGGCGTCGCCTGCTCGGCACCTTCGGTGTCGTGCTGGTCGCCGGCACTTACCTCGCCAACCACGTCGTCGACGACACGCCGTTGCAGTCCAGACTGTTTGCCACCGATCCGTTCAGCCGCAGCCTCAACTACACGCTGTGCGCCCTCGGTTCGTCGATCATCGCATTCTGCGTCATCGGCTGGATCGCCGAGAAGACCAAGGCCACCGTAGTGACGAAGGCGTTCGCCGCTGCCGGACGCACCACGCTGACGCTGTACATCCTCCACGCGTTCGTGTTCAATGCCGCCGTCACACGGTGGCACCTGATCCGCCCAGCGGGCCTCGATGTCGCGCTTGGCGTTCGCCGCCGGGTTCTGGATCGTCGCGATCACGGCAGCGGCGTTCTGGCAGCGACGATTCGGGATCGGACCCGCCGAGTGGATCTACCGCCGGTTCGGCGGCAGCAACCTGGCGGTTCCGGTCATCCAGCCCGCCACGTTGCCCGAGACAGAGTCGGTCACACCACCGGTCACAGCACCTCGCTGAACGTGTCGCACTGCCGGGGGTCTCCGGAGTTGTAGCCACGGGTGAACCAGGTCTGTCGCTGCTCGGCAGACCCGTGCGTCCATGCCTCCTTGTCGATCCGACCCTGCGTCTTTTCCTGGATGCGGTCGTCGCCGACGCCAGCGGCCGCGTTCAGCGCCTCAGTGATCTCGTCGGGTGAGTCGAGCAGGCCGCGCGATGCGACATCTCCGACCCACATTCCGGCGAAGCAGTCGGCCTGCAACTCCAGCGCCACCGAGTACTGGTTGGCCCGCCCCGGGTCGTTCTGCTGAGCCTGCTGCACCTGCTCGTTGATGCCGACGAGGTTCTGGATGTGGTGCCCGTACTCGTGGGCGACGATGTACTGCTCGGCGAGATCGGTGGACTTGCCGATCAGCTGCTGCTCGAGCGCTTGCATGAATCCGAGGTCGATGTACACCAGGTGATCGACCGGGCAGTAGAACGGCCCGGTCTGCGACGACGCCTGCCCGCATCCGGTGATCGGTCGCGTCGGTGAAGAACACCGTCTTGGTGTTCTCGTAATCGGTGCCGAAGAACCGCGGCAGGTTGTCGTGCCAGTAGGCCTGCACGTCCTTGGTCGCACCACAAACGAGTTGTTCGAGATCGCTACTGCAGGTGCCGTCGGCCGTATCGGCGGCCCTGGGCTGCGGTTGTTGGATGCCAGTCGAGGTCGTGCTGCTGCCGAGCATCTTCGGTAGCAGCAGCGCGGCAACCAACACGACGAGGCCGAGCAGGCCGCCACCGGCCTTCATCGGAAACGGGAATCCGCCGCTGCAGAGACCACCGAGCCCGCCGCTGAGCCCACCACCGCCGCCGCTGCCTCGGCGATCGTCGATCATCGAGGAGTCACCGCTGCGAACTCTTGTCATCTCAGACCTCCTGCCCAGCAGGCGCTGACCCTGTAAGCGCGATGCCTGATGCTACGAACGATCGGTCACTCACGATGGCGACCTGCCCGGCGCACGCCACGGAGCCCGACCGCGCCGGCGCCGATAAGCGGGCCACGGCCGCCGAGACGGGCTGGGATGATGCGGGCGCCCCGGCTGAACGACAGCTGGGCGTGCTCGTCGAGGCTCTCCTGGGCGGAGTTGAAGAACGTCGCCCCGAATCCCAGCGCGACCGAGCCACCGACGACCACCAGGTCGATGTCGAGCAGGTTGCACACCGAGGCCACCGCCTCGCCCGACGAGGCGTCCGGTGCGCTGCATGATCTCGTACGTCGGCTCCGTCGGTGCCCGGCCGGTGATCGCCTCGATTGCCGGGCCCGACGCCTCGGCCTCGAGGCAGCCACGCGAGCCGCACAGACAGCGGCGCCCGTTCGGCTCGACGACGACGTGGCCGATGTGTCCGGCGTTGCCGGTGGCGCCGTCGAGCAGTTGGCCGTTGAGCACGATGCCACCCTCGACACTCGTCGACACCACCATCGCCAGGAAGTTCTCGCGACCCTGGGCGGCCCCCAGCCACCCCTCGGCGAGTGCGAGGGCCTTGGCCCCGAGGTCGCCGTAGACGTTGAGCCTCGTCGCCGTGGCCAGCTTGGAGCGCAGCGGGAACGACCGCCAGGCGTGGATGTTGGTCGGTGACACCGCCACGACGTCGGGCCGCACCGGGCCGGCGCAACCGACGCCGACTGCGACCGGTCGGGCGTTGTGATGGGTTCGTGCTCGATCGAGCTGCGCCTGGGCGATCACGTTGAGCGAGGCGAACAGGGCCTCGGCGTTCATCGCGAAGTCGATGTCGACCTCGTCGCGATCGAGCAGCTCGCCCTTCATCGTCATCAGGCCGGCCGCCAGCTTGGCGTCGCCGATGTCGATCGCCAGCATGACGTCGCGTGTCTCACTCATCAAGCTGTTCACCGTACCTGCGGCCCGGCGCTGCGACTATCAGATCCTTCGGGCCGTCTCGATCAGGTTGATCTCGTACAGCACCATGTCGAGCGCATCGGCGCTGACCATCGCCGAGTGCCGTTGCGGATGCTCGGCGTCGATGCAGCTGGCCAACGGCGTCAGCAACGTCCATGGCGTCGGGTGGCAGAACTGCACCACGCTGTACCGCTCGCCGCTGAATCCGGGCGCGGCGACGACCCGATGGATGCCGGTGGGCAGCACGCCGTTGGTGAGCCGCTCGAGCATCATCCCGGTGTTGATGATCACCTGGCCCTCCGGCGCGACGGCATCGACCCAGTCGTCGCCGACCTTGCACCTGCAACCCGGGCGCCGTGGCACGGGGCAAGGCGGTGATGAGATTGATGTCGCCATGTGCTCCGGCCCACACGTGAGTATCGCCGGGCGACTCCGTCATCGGCGGGTAGCGAAGCGCCCGTGTGAGCGTCGCGCCGTTGGTGGTCATCTCGTCGAAGAGTGACTCGTGGCACCCGATGGCCTCGGCGATGACCCGCAGGAACCGTCGCTGGATGTCTTCGATGCGGTCGTGGAACGTGTTCAGCAGCTGCTCGCACCCGGTGATCGCCGCCTCGGGAAGGACCTGCGGGCCGTACCGGTGTGGGTAGCGCTGGCGCAGCGGATGACCGGCCGGCAGCTCCCTGCCCCAGTTGAGCATCTCTTTCCAGTCGGGCACGTCGCTGGACGCCGCAGTCTCGACGAGCAACCCCGTATACCCCGTCTGACCATGGCTTTCAGGGGCGACGAAGCGCTGCTTGACCTCCTGGGGCATCGAGAAGAAGTCGGCGAGCATGCCGTAGGCGCTGTCGAGCAGATCCTCCGACAGATCGTGGCGGGTGTACACGAATCCGGTGGCCAGACTGCGCCGAACGCCGTCGACGACGGCAGCTCGTTGGGTGGCCGTGCCGCGCTCGAACGCGAGCAGATCGACGTCGAGAATGTCATCCATGGTTCGAGCGTAGCCCGCATATTCCCCCAGGTAGAGCGGCGATTTCTTGGTGGCGATCGAAACCTCGGTAACACTTACAGCGTGTCAAATTTGTGGTGTACACATTGTCCACGATGAGCGAGGTGGACGCAGGTCAAGGTCGTCGAGACCGTTGACTCTCTGTTCCGCGCGCATTATGGCCGGCTGGTTCGTGCACTCACACTGGCGTGCGGCGATCCCGAGGTCGCCGCCGACGCCGTGCAGGAAGCCTTCGTGAAAGCTCACCTGCACTGGCGTCGAATCCAGCACTACGACGATCCCGTCGGCTGGATCCGTCGGGTCGCCATCAATCGACTGCGCGACGATCATCGTCGGCAGACTCGCAAGGGCGAGGCTCTGCAACGGCTGGCCGGCGAACCGCAGACCGAGTCGGTCGAGCAGCACGACTTCGACTCGGATCTGCCGACGATCCTGGCGCAACTGCCAAGTCAGCAGCGGATTGCCATGGCGTTGTTCTACGTCGACGAGTTGTCGATCGCAGAGGTGGCCAGCGCGCTCAACGTCTGCGAGGGCGCAGTCAAGTCGTATCTACATCAGGGCCGCGCGCGTCTTCGTAGCGTGGTAGCAAGCGGGGAGGAGGTGCATTCGGATGAGTGAGTTCCACGACCCCGAGTCTGCGCCAGCAATTGGGTCGCCTCAGCGGCCCGTATCCAGACGACAACGTCGCGTACGCAGCGTGGCAGCGTCGTGTCGGTCAGGCTCGACGGCGCCGGGCTGTGGCCTGGACCACCGGGGCGGCGATGTCGCTGATCATCGCCACGGTCGGTGTTGCCGCACTGCAGAGCCCCGATCGGCACGGTGTCGTGCCCGGCAAGTCGTCCGAGACCAGCGACGAGGTCTCTTCGACCATCGCTACGACAGAGGCCGCCGAGACGACGGTCGCGTCGACCATCGCCGAGACCACCGCGCCGGCCGCCGTCGTGGTGGTGCCCGAGACCCCACCCAGCAGCGAAGTCGTCGAGTCGTCGACGCCCGAGTCAGATGGCACCCAGGGTACACAGGGCGCCGCTTCCGGCGGGCAACCCAGTAGCTCGAACAAGAGCCACGGTGGCCCGCCCACCACCCCTGCGCCGACGACCCCACAGCCGGTCACCAAGACCGTGACCTCCATCGGCGGCAGCATCACCGTCCGCCAGGATGGCGACACGCTCACCATCGTCGCGTCGACCGCTGCACCTGGGTTCCAGGCACACGAGACTGACCATTCCGGCCATCGGGTCGGCGTGACCTTCTCGTCGCGCAGACATAGTTCAGAGATCACCGCAAGGCTGTCGGACGGCACCATCAAGGCCGACGTCAACGAGAAGGACTCACACGAAGAGTCAGCTCCCAACACCTCCGATGGCGACCACGGCGGCAACGGCGACAACGGCTGATCCCAAGCTTCGAAACGCGAACTTGACCAAACCATTTGGCCAAACCATTTGAGTAGCTCAAACGTGTCAATTGCGTTACGAAGTTCCAGGAGGAATCCATGAAGCTCACCCACCAAAACCGCGTGATGGTCACGGCAGCGTTCTCGGGCGCATTGGTGCTCGCGGCCGCCGGCTTCGCCGCCGCTGCGACCGGCGCCAATCCGGTCAACAAGGTCAACGCCGAAAACCTGATCGTTGCTGCCGACACCGGTCCGGCGGGTGACACCACGTTGCCCGGCGACACGACGTCGGCACCCGATACGACATCGGCAGCCGATACGACGTCGGCTGCTGAAACGACGTTGGCACCCGCCACCACGTCAGCCCCCAACTCGACGTTGGCACTCAACTCGACGCCGGCTCCCAACATCGCTGCGGCAGCGATTCCCGCGGTTCTTCCGGCGGGTGACACCACCACTTCGGTCGATGACGATGCCGACGATGACGAAGCCGACGAAGCCGACGAAGCCAACGAAGACGAGTCCGACGACGACGAAGACAACAGCGGTCCGGGTAGCGCCAACAGCGGCCAGCACCATGACCACGACGACCACGGTGACGACCACGGTGACGACCACGGTGGCGACGACGACGGCGGCGACGACTGAGTCGATCTGCTCAAATAGACGGTCGGTGAAGACCGACTGGAACCCAGTGCTGCGCGGCGAGTTCGACAAGCCGTACTGGAACGAATTGCAACAGTTCGTGGCGGACGAGCGTGCCCGCCACACCGTTTTCCCCCACCTGATCAAGTCTTCGCCGCGCTGCACCTGACACCGTACGAGTCGACCCGAGTCGTGCTGCTCGGTCAGGATCCGTATCACGGGCCGCGGCAGGCCCACGGCCTGTGCTTCTCGGTGCAAGACGGGGTGGCCCTGCCGCCGTCGCTCGTCAACATCTACACCGAGTTGCGCAACGATCTGGGCATCGACACCCCGACGCACGGCAACCTCGAATCGTGGGCACGCCAGGGAGTGCTGCTGCTCAACACCATGCCTCACCGTGCGGTCTGGAGCCGCGGCCTCACATCAGGGCAAGGGTTGGGAGAACTTCACCGACGAGGTGTCTGCGAACCGTCAACGGCAAGTCGCATCGCGTCGTGTTCATCTTGTGGGGCGCGCACGCTCGCAAGAAGAAGGCCTTGATCGACCTGTCGCGGCACACCGTGATCGAATCGGCGCACCCGTCGCCGCTCAGCGCTCACAACGGGTTCTTCGGCAGCAAGCCGTTCAGCCGCACCAACGAAGCACTCGTCGGCGACGGACTGGCGCCGATCGACTGGCGCCTCCCCACGTAAACCACGACCCCACCCCACACCAAGGGTCGGGCGCGATTCCGGCACTGCCAGCGCTCACAGCGCGCCCGCGCAGGGCGCGCGGGCGCGAGTCCGGAAACGTGAGTTCTGGTTTCGCGCCCGATGGGGCTGGGGTGGGTCAGCCGGCGGGGCTGGGGTAGTCGCCGGGGGCCTCACCGGGCGGCGGGGTCGTGTACAGCGCGACGGCACCCGCTGGGTCGAACATCTTGTCGACGGCCGGCCACTGACCGGGCAGGAACCGCTTGCCACCGTCGACGAACTGGTACATGCCGACCCCGTCCTTGCGGATCTCGTCAGGCCCGGTGGCCGTCGGATCCCACCAGATGGCCGTGGCGTCGTCGACACCGAGGTAGTCCGGGTCGGGCCAGTAGCCCTTCTCGCCGTACGTCAGGAACGGCTGGCTGATCGCCAAACCCTGTGACGTGCCGGGCAGCGCGAACGAGGGCGTCGTGGAACGTCTGCGGAGTCAGGTTGGGGCCGACAGCTTGGATGACCGCGAAGAACAGCGCCGGGTTGACGGCGATGACGCCGATCGACCCATCCGCCGGTGGGTCGACGCCGGTGAACCACTTGTAGATGTAGAACGGGCCGATCTGTTCGGACGGCGTGCGTGCGGCCAACTGCGTGACGCCGAAGGCGTGCTTCCACTGCTCCTGGTCGTAGGTGCGGGCAAAGGCATCGGTGTCGACCAGCAGGCTGGCCGAGACGACCCACTCCGGGAAGTACTCCTGGGCGGTCGCCTCTTTGGTGAAGTCGCGCGGCGCGACGGGGTCGCCGTTGAACACGATGGTGGTGACGCCCGCCGCCTTCATCTTCGTGATCACTTGAGTTGCGGTTGCCTGGATCGTGGACGGGTCGAGTTCGTAGGCGACGACCTCGGCGAACGGTGAACCGGCGGCTTCCATGTCGGCGGCGAACGTGTCGGCGAGCTCCTTGGCGGCGCTGCTGTTCTCGAGGTACAACAGCCCGAGCTTGCGCGGCTGGTCCTTCACCGCGTCGCCACCGTGGCTGGCGTTCTTGCCGATGATCTGCTTGGTCAGGAACTCGACGGTATGAGCTTCTTTCTGCTGCGGACTGCCGTCGAGCCCCCACACGTACGGATCGCGGTCGGTGTAGAACGACGCCGGCTGGCCGGGCGTACAGCCGATGCACATCACGTCGTGGGCCGCCAACTCGTCGGCGAACGCGCTGGTCAGCAACGGGCCGCCGAACACGGCGAACGGCTTGTACTGCAGCGCGATCTGCGCCGCGTCGGCGCGGGCGGCGACCTCGTCGGTCGCGTAGCCGGTGCCTTCGAACGTGACCAGGTTGACCTTGCGGCCGTACAGCTCGTAGTACGTCTCGTAGTAGCGGATCAACTCCTTCATCGTCGCGAACTGATCGCCGTTGGTGTCGTCGACCTTCACCGCGTCGGTGATGTAGGCGATGATCGGGTCGCTCTCCTGGCCTTCGTAGTAGACGATGGTGATCTCGTCGCCGGTGACACCGGGAGCGGTGGCTCCGCCGTTGTCGCCAGTGAACGGGGCGAAGCACGGCTGGGCGAAGTAAGTCGGGCACGGCGAGCCGGCCCGTCGAGGTGTCGCACCGCGCTCCCCAGTCGATCGTGTCGGCGATGCCCTGTTCGGTGGCCTGCGTGAACGACAGCGGATACGTGATGGCGGGTGGCGTCAGGGCCGCGTCGGTCGCCGGAGCCGTGTCGTTGTTCGGTGTCGTCGACCCCGCCGGCACGACCGAGGTCGGAGGCCGCGACGGTCGTGCTCGACGCGGCCGCGGCCGTTGTGGCCGAACTCGAATCGCTGCCAGAGTCGCGGGTTGACGACCACGATGCCGACGACGACGGCAACGACGACGACGGCAGCAATCGGGCCCCACCGCCGCAGCTGCCGACTGCGATCGGCACCCGTCGAACTGGCTGGCTGCATGTGGCTACCCCCTGAGTCCCGAGCGCTGTCGCGCCGCTTCGTTGTTCCCCAGGTAGCTCTCTACCACGTCGGGATGGGTCAACACCGCAGCAGGGGCGCCGACCGCAATCACCTCACCCTGGTCGAGGGCGATCAGCCGATCGGCGATCGACGAGATCAACGGCAGGTCGTGTTCGATCACCAACAGGCTGGCGCCCATCTCGTCGCGCAGGCGCAGCAACACGGGGGCCAACGCCTCGACCTCGCGTTGGGCGATGCCGCTCGACGGTTCGTCGAGCAGTACGACGGTCGGGCGATGTGCGACCAGGCAGGCGAGGTCGACGATGCGTCGGGTGCCCGTCGACAGCTCGCGGATGAACGAGTTGCGATACGCGCCGAGGTTCATCAGCTCGATCAGTTCATCGACTCGCGCCTTGGTGCGCTCCTCGTCGTCGAACACTGTGGGGAACCGCAACGCGGCAGCAATCACGCTGCGCTGCGTGGTCCAGCGTTCCAACGCAACCGCCATGGTCTCGGCAACCGTCATGTCGGGAAACAGACGGGCGTCCTGAAAGCTGCGGCCAAGGCCTTGGCGAGCCCGCACCGTGGCCGAGTCACCGCCGATCTCCACGCCGTCGAGCACGACCCGCCCGCTATCGGCGGCCACGTGTCCGCTGATCAGATCGAACAGCGTGGTCTTGCCCGCGCCATTGGGACCGATCATTCCCGACGATCTCACCCTTGGCGACCGAGAACGAGACGTCGTGGACGGCGTGGTTGCCGCCGAACGAACGACCGAGACCGGCGACCTCGAGTGCGACGGGATCCGACGATGCCGCAGCGGTGACCGCTGCGCCGGGCACACCCGACGGAACGGCGATGTCGGTGAGAAACACCGATCGCAGCAGATCGGGGCGCTTCAACAGATCCGCGGTCGGGCCCGAGAAGCGGATCGTGCCACGCTCCATGAAGTAGGCCCGCTCGGCCAGCGTGAGCGCGACGTTGACGCTCTGCTCGACCAGGATGACGGCCACACCATCGTCGGCCAGGCGACGAACCAGTGGTAGCAGTTGACCGACGACCACTGGCGCCAGACCCAGCGACAACTCATCGATCAACAGCACCCGAGGCTTGGCGACGAACGCCATCCCGAGGGCCAGCATCTGCTGTTGACCACCACTGAGATCTGCTGCCGACGCGGCAAGCCGCTGGCGCAGCACCGGGAAGATCGTCAAGACTTCCTCGACGGCGGCGTCGACGTCACCATGACGGCGGCGGACCCACCCGGCGAGACGCAGGTTCTCCTCGACGGTCAGCGAGCCGAAGACGCCCTGACCCCCGGGCATCTGGCTGATCCCGAGGGCGGCGATCTCGTTGGGGGGCGCATGGGTGATGTCACGACCGTCGAGCACGACCGCGCCGCGATCGGCCTCGACGACACCGCTGATCGACTTCAGCAGCGTGCTCTTGCCTGCCCCATTGGTGCCGAGCAGGGCGACGATCTCGCCTTCCTTGATGTCGATGTCGACGCCGAACAACACCTGACGACCGCCGTAACCGGCATTGAGCGCCCGGACCAGCAGCAGATCGGTCTGGCCGTGCCGGCGTTGGTACAGGGCCTCGCTTCGGGCCGCCGCGGCGCGCCACACCTGGGCGATGTCGGCGTCGATCACCGAGCCGGCGCTACCCAGGATGAGGCTGCCGATGACGAACAGCGGCACGAGCACGAGCAAGACCCCAACGAATCCCGACGTGACCGGAGATCCAACCGATGATCGGCAACACGACGAGACCGGGGATCACCCACAGCGAGGCCACCGAGAACCCCGTGGCCCGGGCCCGCGGCGGGATCGCCAGCGAGAGGGCGACCAGAATGCCCGGGCCGAGCATGGCCAGCGAGGCCGAGATCACGCAGTTGACGGCGACGGCGAACACGATGTTCGGCGCGAGCGCGAAGGCGATCGCGGCGATCGAAGTGCCGACCGCGACGCGTGGCGAGGAAGCGGATCAAACCACGCATGTTGCCCATGAATCGCCGGGTGACGATGCGCGCCCCGAGGATCAGACCGACCAGTTGGAACGGTTCGGCGATTGCTGCCGCGAAGCCGCGGGCCCGTTCGTCGAGCCCGAACTCCTGCTCGTACAGCAACGACGCCAGGGTGACGAACCCGATCAGCGCCGTCGCCAGGAAGGGCAGGCTCCACCAGATCCGTTTGAGGCTCTCGATCTTCTGCACCGTTCGCCAGCTCTCGGCCGACGACGGTGCGGTCTCCTCGGTGGCGATCACGTCGTCGCTGGCACCCATCGCCTGGCGCTCCCACCGTCCGCGGATCGGCTCGCGGAGCCGCATTGCGATCACCGCGAACACCAGCGTCGGGACGACGAAGACCAGGAACGGCGTTCGCCAACCGAAGGCGTAGGCCAGTAGTCCGGCGGTCAGCGGACCGACGAACGCGCCGACGGCGTTGGCGGCACGGTGGACGCTGTACACGCGACTGCGCGAGTTGATCGGGTAGTAGTCGGCGAGCAACGAGTTGTGCGTCGGGTCGATCACCGCCTTGCCGATCGCGCTGCCACTGCGGGCGATGGTCAACACGACCACACCGGTGGCCAGGCCGGTGAGCCCGCTGAAGAACGCCCACGTGAGCGCTCCGAGGACCACCAGCGGCACACGTCGCGACCTGTCGGCATACTGGGCGATCGGCACCTGCAAGGCCAAGGCGGCGATCGATACGAGCGCGACAAGCCCCAGCACTTTGGTGTCGTCGAGGTTGAACTCGTCGCGGATGTTCGGCAACAAGATGCCGAACGCTGTGCGGTCGAGCTCGTCGACAGCGTTGAGGCCGAACAGCACGACCAACGGAAACGCGGACTCACCTCCGCAGATGTCGCGCAGCCATCCACCCGGATGGCGGCAGGCCGTCAGGAACGGGCGTGTCATACCGCGGACTCCACGGGCACGGGGACCACGGGCACTGCCTGGGCGTCGACATCGCCCGATGGGCGAACCAGCATTCGCACCACGACGTCGCGGATGGTGATCCACAGGCCACCCAGACCGCCGGGCAGGATCAACAGCACCAGCAGCACGCCGGCACCGGTCGACAGCAGTTGCCACTCCGGGGACGGAATGAACCAGCGGATGCCACGCAGGTACACCGCCCCCAAGATGGCGCCGCCCAACGAGACCGAGCCCGCCGATCACGGCCGACGTGAAGACGCTGAAACTCTCCGCCGGTGCTGTAGCTGGCCACGCTGAACGACTGGTTGAGATGAGCGAACAGCGCGCCACCGATACCGGCCAGTGCGCCGGAGATGACGAAGGCGGTCAGCTTGGCGCGCACCGCCGGAACCGAGAAGCTCTGCGCGGCGCGCTCGTTCTCGCGGACGGCGATGATCACCCGACCGGTTCGCGAGCGACGGATACCTCGGGTCGCCATGTAGCCAGCGCCAGAACGATCAGCGAATACATGTAGTAGCGGGTCGGCGTGTCGATGGCGATCCGCCCGAACAGCGGAGGGCGCTCGAAGCGTGACTCGCCGTTGGGGAACCAGCCGAAGAAGCGGTCGCTGAGCAACCACTGTTCGGTGGCCAGGCCGAGGGCGAAGGTCGTGACCGCGAGGTACAGCCCGCGCAGCCGCAACGCCGGCACGCCAACAGCGAAGGCGACCACTGCACCGGCGCAGCCCCCGATCAGCAGTCCCAGCGTCAGGTCCACGTTCCACCTCGACGTGCACGTGGCGCTGACCGCCGCACCGATGCCGACGATCGCCATCTGGCCGAGCGAGATCTGTCCGGCCCAGCCGGTGAGCACCACCAACGACAGCCCGATGATCGAGAAGGCGAAGATCGCCGAGGCCTTGATGACGTAGCCGACGTTGAGCACGAATGGCGCACCGATCACGGCGACGAGACCGGTGACGATCAGCGCCCACCGCACGATTCGCACCTTCGGGTGCCGGCGGTCGGCCGCCGCCAGCGGTCGCACCTCTTCTGCGCCTCGCCACGTGCTGGCGGCATCGTTGTCTCGCCGTGAATCGCTCGTTCGCTGCACGAGCAACACGACGAACATGACGGCTGCCATGATCGGGTACGCCGCCGACGGCGTGTCGGAGTTGAACCGAACACCCGATTCCAACAATCCGAGGGCGATCGCCGCCACAGCTATCGTCGGCAGCCGCTCGAAACCGCCGATCACCAGGGCGGCGAGTGCCTGCAGCAGGGCCGGCAGCCCGCCGCGTAGCCCAGGGGAACGCCGATGATCCCGCTGCGCAGGAACAGGGCAACGAACGACATCGCCGCAGCGATGCCCCAGACCAGCGTGTTCAGTCGACCGACCGGGATGCCGAGCATGGCCGCCCGGTCGCCACGCTCGGCGCTGGCCCGAATGGCGACGCCATAGCGGCTGCTGGCCAGGAACCAGGCGACGCCGGCCATCATCAGCGGCGCCACGATCAGGGCGATGATGTGGTTGGCGTTGAGGATCACCAGCGCCGAACGGTGAGCCTCCATCCAACCGGCGGAGCGATGCGTTCGCTGGCCAGGTTGCGACCCCACCACCGGGGATCAGGATGCCGATCACCAAGAGCAGTTGGGTGATGCCGATCGTCGCCACCGTGACCACCATTCGCGGCGAGTTGCGAAAGCGGCGGATCAACGCGAACTCGATGACCACGCCGGCGACGACCGACATGACCAGTCCGCTCACCAGCCCGAGCAGGTACGGCCAGCCCCAGAACAACGATGAACGAGGCAGCGAACGCAGTCGGCACGGTTCCGAGCTCGGCCTGGGCGAAGTTGACCACCCGGTTGGCCCGATAGATCAACGCCATGCCGACCGCCATCACTGCGTTCAACCCGCCCAGCACCAAACCGTGCAGCCACAGGCCGAGCGGGAGACCGAAGAAGATCAACTGGATACCGACGATCGCGGCGATCGCACCCAGGGCGACGGCGCGATTTGGGTCGACGTTGCTGACACCAGGTCGTCGCACGCTGCGACCGTAGCTGTAAGCCCCTGACGATGGCGACGCGTGCATGACAGCCGTTGCAACATACATTGATCCGGATGAGATGGGTCGAGCACTCGAAGGTTCGAGCCGCGCGCACCCGCTCACGACCGGCCGACGTCGCCGTGCACGCAGTCGAGGGGTACCGCACGCACCGCACGGGCCGCAACGTCGGCGCTGATCTCCCACTTCGGGTTCCTGTCGGTCTTCCCGCTGCTACTTGTGTTCACCACGGTCCTCGGGTATGTCCTGCAGAACAACGAGAAGCTTCGCAAGGACATCATCGACTCGGCGCTGTCCCACCTGCCGTTCATCGGCCAGCAGATCTCCCTCGACCCATCGCAGTTGACGGGCAGCGTCGCGGTGCTCATCATCGGTCTGGTTGCCAGCCTGTGGGCCGGGATGAAGGCTTTCGTCGCCGTGCACATCGCTCTCGACGACATCGACGAGACGCCGCTCGATGATCGATCCAACCCGGTCATCGTCCGTCTGCGAGCACTACTCGGCATCTGCTACGTCGGGGGCGCGCAGATCATTGCGACGTTCATGGCAATCCTGGCCGGCGTGACCGGTCAGCCGGCGATCGGCACGGTGTTGCTGTTGATCGGAACCGCTGCCGTCAACGCGACGGTGTTGGCCCTCAGCTACCGCTGGCTACGCACAATTTCCCCATCGTGGAACACCATCGCCCCGGGAGCAATCCTCGGCGGCGTGTTGTTCGCCGGGTTGCAGGTGCTGGGGACGACGATTGTCGGCCGGGCAATCGCCCGGGCGTCGCCCGTGTACGGCAGCTTCGCCGCGGTGATCGGGTTGCTCGCGTGGCTGAGCCTGCACGCCATGATCGCCCTCAGTGGCGCCGAGTTGAATGCTGCACTGGTGAAGAGCCGCAACGAGCGCATACGCGAAGCCGCCTCGTAGAACGCGACGACCCCGCAAGTCGACCCTGATCAACCTCCTGCTCAGGGCAGGCGCACGACCGCATCCGCGCGACTGCGACTGGCGGCGACCACGGCAGCGTTCGCTTCGTCGGAGCGCATGACCCACTCGCGGGCCTCGTCGGGCGATTTGCCGAACTCGATGTGGCGTTCGATCAGGCGCTGCACGCGAAGTGCGTCGTCGACATAGGCGAACCACACCTCGTCGAGCAACCGACGCGCTGCGCTCCACCGAGGATCGTCGAGCAGCAGATAGTTGCCCTCGGTGATGACCAGGGCCACGTCGAATCGGATGGCAATGGCATCGGCAACCGGGGCGCTGGCGGCACGGTCGTAACGCGGCGCCGTGATCGTTGCTCCGGGTTTCTGTCGCCGCACACGGTCGAGCAGCGCCACATACCCATCGACATCGAACGTGTCAGGCGCTCCCTTGCGATCGCGGCGTCCGAGGCGCACCAGCTCGTCGTTCAGGAGATGGAACCCGTCCATCGGCACCACCACGCTCGACGGCACGCCGGCGACGATGGCCGCCGAGAGTGTCGACTTGCCTGCGCCTGGACAGCCGGCAATGCCGAGCATCGTTCGGCCCCGTGCAGCCAGCGCAGCGGCACGACCGATCGCCTCGTCGACCGACAGTTCGATCACGAACGTGTCGGACTCCATTTGTCGCCGAGCTCGGCGCGCCGTGGAGGTTGGGCGCCGACTCGTGTGCAACTGACGGCGGCAACCTCGACCGCGGCAGCGACTGCCGCACACAAGGCGTCACGATCGTCGAGCTCTCGCCGACCGTGGCCGGATTGATCCCACCATGCGGCGAACGCGCCACCGAACGAGTCGCCGGCTCCGATGGTGTCGGTCACCACGACGCATGGCACCGGGACTTCGACTTCGCCCTGTGCGCTGTGGATGTGCACGCTGCGGCCACCATCGGTGTGCAACACGACCGTCGCCCCACCGTCGAGCAGCAGTCGCACTCCGGCCGGGTGATCGTCAGGCGCAATGAAGTCGAGGTCGTCACTACTGACCTTGACGACATCGGCTCGTCGCAGCATGCGATCCAACCGAGCCAGGTACCCGACACGATCGGCGGTCACGCGTGGACGGCAGTTCGGGTCGAGCAGCACCAGCACGTCGTCGCCCACGTTGCCGACGATCGACTCGAGCGTGGTGGCCATCGGCTCCAGCACCATGCCCAGCGTGCCGACGTGCAGGATGCCGACCTCGGCGGGCAACGGCGGCAAGTGCAGGTTCGGTGCCGCCGTCTCGGCAATGTAGAAGTGGTAGCTCGCCGCGCCGTGGGCGTCGAGCTCGGCCGAGGCAAGGGTCGTCGGCAATTCGGTGAACTGGATCAACGAGTCGTCGACGCCGTCGGCCAGCAACTGGCGATGCAGCAACGTGCCGAAGCGATCGCGCGACAACGCCCCGAGGAACGCAACGGGGCTGTCGAGCCGGCCGATCGCCCGCGCCGCGTTGAAGGGCCCGCCGCCCAACTTGGCAGTCACACCGCCGTCGGGGTCGATGACCAGATCGACCAATGCCTCGCCACCGACCACGATCATCGAGGCGACCGATCAGGCGGCGTTGTCGACGGTGAGGGCGCCGGTCATGATGGCGACCGCTTCCGACATGGTGTGACTCTGCGGTGTGACGACAGCGACGCGGCGACCGAGTCGTTGGATATGGATGCGGTCGGCAACTTCGAACACGTGCGGCATGTTGTGGCTGATCAGGATCACTGGCAGGCCCCGATCACGCAGATCCTTGATGAGCTTCAGCACCAGACCAGACTCCTTCACCCCGAGCGCAGCCGTCGGCTCGTCGAGAATGATGACCTTGCTGCCGAACGCCGCGGCACGCGCCACGGCGACGGCCTGGCGCTGGCCACCCGACAACGTTTCGACGGTCTGGGTGATGTCTTGGATCGTGCCGATCCCGAGTCCCTGGATGGCGCTACGGGCGTCGCGTCGCATCCCCGCTTTGTCCATCATCCGCAGCCATGACCCCAAGACACCGGCACGACGCCGCTCGCGCCCGAGGAACACGTTGCTGGAGATGTCGAGCGCCGGTGCCACCGCAAGCGTCTGGTAGACGGTCTCGATTCCGGCAGCGCGCGCATCGTTGGGTCGCTTGAAGTGCACCGGCTGGCCGTCGAGCTCGATCTCGCCCTCGTCGGGCGTCATCGCACCCGACAAACACTTGATCAGCGACGACTTGCCGGCGCCGTTGTCGCCAATGACGGCGAGCACCTCGCCCGGGTAGAGCTCGAGGTCGGAGCCGGCGAGCGCGGTGACCCGCCCGAAGCGGCGGACCAGGCCGCGTGCCGACAGGATCGGTTGTCGCTGATCGTCGTTCGCGCTCACTTGCCCACCCTCCGGATCCATTGGTCCAACGTCACGGCGACGAGGATCAACGCCCCGATCGCGAAGTTCTGATAGTACGGGTTGACACCGGCCAGGCTGAGCCCGATCCGGAAGACGACCACGATGAGGGCGCCGATCAGGGTTCCCCACAGTCGACCGCGCCCGCCGAACAGGCTCGTTCCGCCGATGACGACGGCCGTGATCGATTCGAGGTTGATGTCGGAGGCGGCGTTGCTGCTGGCCGACAGCGAACGCCCGAGCTGCACCCAGCCACCGGCGCAGTAGAGCGCACCGGCCACCACGTAGACGCTCATCAGGACACGATTGACGTTGATGCCGGCCAGCCGTGCTGCTTCCTTGTCGTCGCCGGTTGCGTAGACGTGTCGCCCCCAGGCCGTATTGGAAAGGATGTAGTTGAAGACGATGTACAACACCAGCACGAACAGCACGCCGGTGGTGATCTTCATCGCACCAATCGAGAACTGCCTGCCGGTCCACAACAGCAGCGAGTGCTCACCACCCAGGTCTTCTTTGGAGATCGTCTGCGCCTGGCTGTACACCAGGCCGAGCGCGCCGTAGATGTAGAACGTGCCGAGGGTGACGATGAACGGCGGCAGACCGACCTTGGTGACCAAGAAGCCGTTGAAACTGCCCAGGGCGATGCCCACCACCATGCCGATCAGCAGCGCCAGGACCGGAGGGACCCCCTGGTCGACTGCCATCTTGGCGATGACGAGGTGCACCAAGAGCATCGCCGCGCCGACGGCCAGGTCGACGCCCGCGGTCAGGATGATCAGCGTTTGACCAATGGCCAGCGCGGCGAGCACGGCCGCCTGTTGCAGGATGATCCCGATGGTCTCGGGTCGCTGGAAGCGGCCCTTGCCGACGATCGTGAACACGATGCAGGAGAGCAGCAGCACCAGCGCCGGGCTGATGGCCGGGTACTTGTGCAGGACGTGTTGCAAACGGGCCAACACGCCGCGCGGTTGATCGAACGACGTGGCCGCGTCATCCGGCGCGTCGATTACTGCCTCCATCGGAACCCCCCTGGTTCAACTACGACACTTCGGTGATCTGAGATACGCACGGCGGGGCGGTTCGGAAACCGCCCCGCCGTGGATACTAGGCATTCGGGCTGACGGCTGGTGCCGGAGCACCGGCCGGATTGACTCGGCTACGTGGGGCTCAGCCCCAGCAGATCTTCTGACCGTCGGCCACCGAGATGCTGTCGACGCCTGGGACGGTCTTGTCGGTCACCAGGGCGACACCGGTGTTGAAGAAGTCGAGACCGGGCGTGACCGACGGCGCCGGCTTGCCATCGGCGAGGTCCCTGATGGCCTGCATGCCGAGGGTTGCCATCTTGCCGGGGTACTGCTGGGCGGTGGCGCCGATCACACCGGAAGAGACGAGCTCGAGACCGGGCTTGCAGCCACCGTCGACCGAGACGATGAGCACACCCTTGTCCTTCCCGGCAGCCGTCAAGGCATCTTGCGCACCTTGCGCGGCGGGCTCGTTGATGGTGTACACCACGTTGATGTCGGGGTTCTTGGCCAGACAGGTCTCCATGGCGGTCTTGCCGCCGTCGACGGCGCCGTTGGTCGGCTCGTGGCAGACCACTGTGTAGTCGCCACCCGAGTACTTGCCGGAGGCCGGCTCCTTACCGTTACCCGTCTTGTCTTCCTCCTTGACGATTCCCATGCCGTTCAGGAACCCTTGGTCACGGCCGGTGTCGACCGACACGACCTTGTCGTTGAACAGGTCGAGCATGGCAATGGTGGCCTTCTTGCCGGCGAGTTGGCCAGCTGTCCACTGGCCGATGAGCTGGCCGGCGTTGTAGTTGTCGGTGGCGAAGGTGATGTCGACGGCAGTCGCCGGGTTCGGCGGGGTGTCGAGGGCGATCACGAACAGGCCGGCCTTTCGGGCGGCGTCGAGGGCCGGAACGACCGCATCGCTGGTGGGCGTGATCAGGATGCCCTTGTCACCCTTGGCGACAGCCGCCTCGATTGCCGAGATCTGGGTGGCGCTGTCGCCGTCTTCCTTGCCGGCCGCGGTGGTGAGGTTGACACCCATCGAGTCGGCTGCCGCCTCGGCGGACTTCTGCATCGACACGAAGAACGCGTTGCTGGTGTTTTTCAGGATCAGCGACACACCGACTGGACTGCCGGCTGCGGCACCGGTCGTGCCCCCGGCGGCGGTGGTGCCCGCGGCTGCGGTGGTGCCGGCGGCTGCGGTGGTGCCACTGCTGGACTTGCTGTCGCTGCCACATGCAGCCAGGGCCAGCGAAGTGGCAATGCCTACGGTGACGGCGTATCGGATCATGCCACGACGTGAAGTCATTGCACTCATGGATCTCCCCCTCGGAAAATTGGTTGGGACGGACGCTGCTTTGACAACGTTGTCAACATTCAGCCACACGACCTAGGCCTTTGTCAATAGGCAAAACCTTGACAAGGAGAAATTCTTCGACCAACGTTGTCAATCATGCCCGATTCACCGAACACGATGCCGCGACCGACGATTCGCGACGTGGCCGCCCTCGCCGGAACGAGCTTGAAGACCGTGTCGCGGGTGGTCAACGGCGAAGCCGGGGTGTCGGACGAGCTCAGTCTGCGGGTGCGTTCGGCAATCGATCGATTGGGCTACCGCCACAACCTCACGGCCAGCAACCTGCGACGCAGCGGTGGAAAGACTCGCTCGGTGGGCATGCTCGTCTCCAACGTCAGCAACCCGCTCGACGCCGCGGTGCATCACACGATCGAGGAGATGGCGTCGCGACGCGGCGTCGCCGTGTTGGCGTCGAGTATCGACGAGGACCCGGCACGCGAACGCCAGCTGGTCGAGGCTTTCGCCGAACGGCGGGTCGATGGTCTGATCATGATGCCTGCCAGCCACGACCACAGCTACCTCGTCGAGGAGCGACGGATGGGCATGTCGATCGTGTTCGTCGACCGCCCTCCGGCTTTCTTCGACGCCGACGCGGTGCTCGTCGACAACCGCTACGGAACCACACGCGGGGTGAAGCACCTGATGGCCCACGGCCACCGACGGATCGCCTTCCTCGGCGATCGGCGATCGATCGTCACTGCCGCAGAACGCTTCGGAGGGTACGTCGATGCGTTGCGCGCCGCCGACATCCCCTTCGATCCCGAGCTCGTTCGCCAAGACATCGTCGACAGCGAGCATGCCCATGCCGCAACGCTCGATCTGCTGTCGCTCGACGAGCCGCCGACCGCGATCTACGCGGCCCAGAACCTGGTCACGATCGGTGTAGTGCGCGGCCTGCGCTGCGGCGGGCAAGCACCACACGACAGCCCTGGTGGGTTTCGACGACGTGCCGATGTTCGATCTACTCGAGCCGGGCATCACGGTGCTCGCACAGGACCCCGATGCGATCGGTCGGCAAGCGGCCTCGACGCTGTTCGCCCGGCTCGACGGCGACCGGTCACCGACGCACTCCTACGTCGTCGCCACCACCATGATCCGGCGTGGCTCGGGCGAGATCCCACCCCCGCGCTAAGGACCCGTCAAACGTTGGCGGGCGGCGCCGCCAATGGGACCGACGGCGGGATCGACGGCGCAGTTGTCGCCACTGGCGGCACGTCTGGCTCGTCGGGCAGGGTCGGCAGGGTGAAACCGACGGTGCTTCCACCGCCCTCACGTTGCATGGCGAACACCGTGCCGCCGTGCGACTCGATGATGTCGCGCACGATTGCCAAGCCGAGGCCCGATCCGGGCAGGCTGCGCGATGACACCGATCGGTAGAACCGATCGAAGATGTGCGGCAGATCGCCAGCCGGGATGCCCGGCCCGCGATCGCTCACGGCTACCCGGCCGTCGGTGACCTCGACGTCGATCACGCTGCCGGCGTTGTGCTGAGCAGCACTGAACTTGGCCGCGTTGTCGATGAGATTGACGATGGCCCGGTCGATTGCCGCCCGGCGACACGACACCAGCGAGCCATCGGCGACCACCGAGATCGCTCGTCCGGTTCGGCGGCGCACACGAGTCGCGGCTTGCTCGCACAGCGCGCCGAGGTCGGACTCCTGCTCGGGCTCGTCGTCGCGACGATCGGTGGCCAGCTCGACGAGCTCGTTGACGAGTGCCGTCAGTTCTTTGGTCTCGCTGTCGAGATCGTCGACCAACTGTCGGCGCGCCTCGGGTGCCAGGTTGTCCATTTTGCGAAGCACGGCAACGTTGGTGCGCAGACTCGTCAGGGGCGTGCGCAGCTCGTGGCCGGCGTCTTGCACCAGCTGCTGTTGCTGGTCCCTGCTGCGCGCCAGGGCGCCGAGCATTCCGTTGAAGGCCGCGCCAAGTCGGCCGGTTTCATCGGAGCCGCTGACCGGCACCTCGACATCGAGACGACCGGTGACGGCTACATCGTCGGCTGCCTGGGTGAGGCGCACCAACCGACGAGTGACCTGCCGGCCGATCAGCCAGCCGAAGATCGCCGCGCCGGAGATGACCAAGGCGACCGAGAGGAGGGTGCGGGTGCGGATCACGGCCAGTGCCCGCTCGGTCTCTCGTGCGGATCGGGCGATCTGCACGGCGCCACCGCCTTGCACCGGGACCGTGAGCATGCGGAACGGCTCGCCGTCGATGGAGACATCGCGCGGATGGCTGCTGCCCGCGAAGGAGCCGCTGGCGATGGTCCTGTCGGCCTCGCCGATCGGCAGATCTCCCGAGGCAGGCGAGCGCAAGATCGTGCCGTCGCGGCCGATGATCTGGGCGAGCACGGCGTCGAAGACGCGAGGCGGGGCGCCGTTCGTACCGTCGCCGTCGCCGTCGGGATCGAAACCGCCTGGCCCCGGGCCGAACCCTGGGCCGCCGGCGCCACGCCCGAGGAAGCGCAACAACAGGCCGGGGTTCGCCGCAGCATCTCTCAGCGATTGATCGACGACCTCGTTGAGCTCGTGTCGCGTGCTCACATATGACGACACGCCGACGGCCGCCGTTGCGCATGTCGCCAACAGCACCAGCGCGAACACGATCTTGAGACGCAGGCTCATGATGCTCGTGCCGAGTATCCCACGCCGCGCACGGTGTGGATGACCTTCGACTCACCTGACAGCTCGAGTTTTCGGCGAAGATACGAGATGTACACGGCGAGGTTCTTGGAGTCGGGGCCGAAATCGTAACCCCAGATGCGGTCGTAGATCGTCGAGTGATCCAGCACTATGCCTTGGTTGCGAAGCAACAGTTCGAGGAGATCGAACTCGGTCTTCGAAAGCTCGATCTCACGCTCGCCTCGCCACACACGGCGTGACGTCGGATCAAGACGCACGTCGAGCAGTTGCACCGCGTCGCCGACGGTGCCGTCGTCGGACTTCGTTCGTCGCAGCAACGCTCGTAGACGGGCGAGTAGCTCATCGAGATCGAACGGCTTGGCCAGGTAATCGTCTGCGCCGGCGTCGAGGCCGGCCACCCGGTCGGGGGTCTCGGTTCGAGCGGTCAACATCAAGACGGGCAGCCGATTGCGCTCGGCACGCAGTACCCGGCACACGGTCAACCCGTCGATGTTCGGCATCATCACATCGAGGATGGCGACATCAGGCTGCGCCGACTCGATGAGCGTCAGGGCCGTGTTGCCGTCGGCTGCCTGTACGACGTCGTAGCCCTCCAACCCGAGGGCACGAGTCAGGGCATCGCGAATGGCCCGATCATCGTCGGCGATCAGTACGCGGGCGCTCATCACCACATCATTCTGACCGGCCAGGATGGCAGGGGAGGTAGCCATCCCGGCCGAGCCAAGAACTTCAGCCGGTCGTGACCGGCGCCGGAGTCGTCGCCGCGGGGGCGGTGTCGTCGGCGTCGTTGTCATTGCCGTGGTGACCAAATCCACCAGGACCACCCATTCCGGGGAAGCCGGGCCCTGGGAAACCGGCGGGAGGGGTGCTGTTGACGAGAGCGGTGATTCCAGTGCTGAGACCGGCGATCATCTGATCCGCCTGGGCCTGGGTCACGTCGCCGGCGGTGACCTTGTCGTTGATCTTCGTCGTGGCCTCGGCGACGAGCGCGTCGATCACGTCCTGGGCGGTCTTGTCCTTGCTCACCGCCAGGTCGGCCAGCGACTGGCCGCTCTGCAGTGCCGTGCGCACCTCGTCGGTCGTGATGCCCAGCGTCGTGGCAACGACGTCGAGGCCTTCGCCGATCAGTCCGCGTGGCCCGCCACGATGTCCGCCCATCGGGCCGCCCATCGGGCCGCCCTCATGGCCGCCCATCGGCCGCGCCGCCACCAACGCAGCGATCACCTTGTCGGCTTGGGCCTGGGTGATGGTGCCGTCGTCGATCAGCGGCTGAAGAACTTCCTGCAATCGTGTCGACGGGTCCGGTCGCGTCGTGTCGGCAGGGGCAGTCGTGTCGCCAGGGACTGTCGTGTCCGTCGATTCACCGACCACAGCGGCGACTGCTGCAACCGGGGCTCCCGACAGGGCACCAGCCGAGCTGGAGACCTCGAGGATCAAACCAGCGCCTGCGCCTGCGACCAAACCGATCGCCAAGCCCGTTCCAGCAAGCCTCTTGTTCATGATGTGTCTCCAATTCGGTAGGGGTGACGACGGTCATCATCAACCGCACAGGTGAGGTGTCTACCGACGCCGAGTTAAAGACGGGTGAGAACTCTTGCTGGTGTTTCTCAATGTTCACGCGACGAGGGCACCGGCGCGCGGACCACGCCGATGGCCGTCAACCGATGCAGACGGTCGATGATCCGGTGGCGATCTGGGTGGGGGTGACGGCATCGCCGACGCGTGCTGCACGCGGGCAGGTGACGCCGCCATTGACCTGCACCTGACTTCCATTGAGCGCGAGTGTCGCCGAGCTCTGCACCGAAGTCGTGCCTCCACTTTGGATTGCAATCTGTGCACCACTCAGCACGGAGGTGGAGCTTCCACTCTGGATAGCGATTGCCGAACCGCTCTCAACGGCGAGATTGCGACCTGTCGAGACGCTCGCGTCGGCGCCTGTCGAGATTGCCGCGTTCTGGCTCGCCGTAATCGTCGCGTCGCGGCCTGTCGTGATCGCCGTGTCGTGGCCTGACGTGATGAGCGCGTTGTGGCCTGCCAGGATGGTCGCGTCGAGTTCGGAGGTGACGGCGACCTCGTGACCGGTGATCTCGATGCTGGAGCCGGCGATCTGGACGACTGGCGTACCACCGCGGGCGAGCGAGATGCCGGCGTCGGTGACACTGATCGAATACTCGCCGCTCGGGCTGGTGAACGTCCCCGAGAACGGTTGCCCGCTGCAGACAAACGCCGTCGAGCCATGTGCGTCGGTGATCGCCGCTCCACCCGCCGGACAGTTGGAATCACCCGCAGCCAGTTGGGCCACGGTCGGGCTCACGCCGTCGTCGCCATTTGAACCGTTCATCCCGGGCGCTCCTGCGGCACCGGGCAGCCCAGGCTCGCCCTTCTGGCCCTTCTGGTTCCACGACAGCGGGGTCTCCAACGTCGTGACGCACTTCTCCCCCTTGGCAACGTCGATCACGCGCACGACGCCACCGACCTTTCCGTAGCAGCCGTTGATCACCCCGCCGTCGCCGGGGATCGTCGCTCTGGCAATCCCCCCTACGAGCAACACCGCCACACAACTCGAGGCAGCCGCTAGCGCAATCGAACGTCGTCGGTTCATGATTCTCCCCTTCCCAGGTCCGTGTTCGAGCCACCAGTCTTGTGCACGTGTGCCTTTGACCCACGAGCCGTCGAGTAGAAAGGTCAAACCCATGATGCAACATGGTTACAATCGAGGCGTCATCGACTGGCTGCTGGACGGCGACCCGGCGATTCGCTGGCAGGTGCTGTGCGATCTCACCGATGCCGCACCCGACGAAGTCGCCGCCGAGCGAGCACGCGTTGAGCACGAGGGCTGGGGTGCCCGCCTGCTCGCGCTCGAGGGTGCCGACGGGTTGTGGGATGGCGGTGCCTGCTTCCCCGCGGCGTACACCGGAGGCGAAGCCGGCCAACCGTGGACGGCGACCATGCACACCCTGCAGACCCTGCAGATCTTCGGGCTCGATCCGGCGTCGAAGACAGCCCTCTCTGCGATCTCACAGGTCGCTCAGCACGGGCGCTGGGAGCACGCCGGTCAGCGATACTTCGACGGCGAGGTCGAGCCGTGCATCAACGGCCGCACCATCGAGACCGGGGCGTACTTCGGGGTAGATGTCGCCCCGATCGTCGAGCGGATCCTCGGCGAACAGCTGGAAGACGGCGGCTGGAACTGTGAGGTCGAGAACGGATCTGTGCGCTCCTCGTTCCACACGACGATCGACGTGCTCGACGGCCTGCTCGAGTTCGAGCGGTGGCGGGGTCTTCCGACCAGGTGCGACGAGCTCGCCGTGACGGTGAGGAGTACCTGCTCGAGCGCAGCCTGTTCCGTCGCAAGAGCAGCGGTGAGGTCGCCGATCCAGCGTTCCTCGACTTCGCGTTCCCGTACTACTGGCGCTACGACGTACTGCGAGCACTCGACTACTTCCGACGGTCACGCGCTGACCCGGACCCCCGGATGGCAGAGGGCGTCAACGTCGTGCAGTCCAAGCGGCAGCCCGACGGCCGATGGCTACTCGACCGCATTCATCCAGGTCGTGTCCATTTCGAAATCGAGGGCGGCGTCGGAACGCCCAGCCGCTGGAACACGCTCCGCGCGGTCCGGGTGCTCGAGTGGTGGAACAAGCACCCTGAACCATAGGTGGATCGGGGCTGAGGACCGCCTACAGGCCCATGTTCACGCTGGGCCGAAGGCCTCGGCCAAGGCCAGCAGCGCCTGCTCGACGACCTCCGACAGCGCCGGGTGGATCCACACCTGGCCGGTCGCCAGCTCGTCGACCGTGTTGCCGAGATGCATGCCTTGCACCAACAACTGCACGAGCATCGAGGCCTGGTAGCCGATGATGTGGGCGCCGAGCAGGGTGCGTGTCGACGGATCGCCGATCAACTTGCAGAACCCGGTGGTGTCTTCCAACGCCCAGCCGTAGGCGGCACCACCGTAGGGATGGGCGATCACCGTGATCGGCCGACCCTGGGCGCGGGCCTTGGCCTCGGTCAGGCCGACGGCTCCGATCTGCGGGCTGCCGAACACGGCGTGGGGCGCCGGGCGGGTATCGAGCAGACGCAGATCGTCGGGGTTCAGCAGGTTGTGCTGCACCACTTCGGCCTCGCCGTTGGCCATGTGCTTGAGCTGGTAGCGCCCGTTCACATCGCCCAGCGCCCACACACCCGGTGCGCTGGTCATGCCGTAGGCATCGACGATCACCTCGCCCATCGGACCGACATCGACCCCGGCGCGGCGGGCCTCGATCTCGTCGCCGTTGGCGAGCCGCCCGGCCGCCACCAGCATGGTGTCGCCCTCGACCGTATGGGCGGCGCCGTCGATGGTCACGTGCACCCCGATCCCCTGGGCGGTCATGTACACCCGATCGACGTGAGCGCCGAGCAGCAGTTCGAACCGGTCGGCAGCCAGCTCGGTGAAACGCTGCGAAATGTCGTGGTCTTCGGCGGTGAGCAGGCGGTGACTTCGGTTGATGATCGTGACTCGCGAGCCGAGCGATCGAAAGACGTGGCTCAACTCGGCGGCGATGAAGCCGCCCCCGAGCACGACCAGATGCTTGGGCTGGTGGGCTATGCGCAAGATGGTGTCGCTGGTGTGGAACGGCACCTCGTCGATCCCGTGAATGGGAGGGATGAACGACCGCGCTCCGGCGGCGATCACGACTCGGTCAGCGGAGATCGTCATCCCGTTGACCTGCAGCGTGCGCTCGCCGACGAAACGGGCGTCGCCTTCGAAGACCGTGACGTTGGGCAGGTTGTGGCGATACACGCGGCCGTCCTCGGCGATCGGGTCGATCCGGCGGAAGACACGTTGGACGATCGCCGGCCAGTCGGCCGACTCGAAGCGTGTCGTCACGCCGTACTTGGAGCCGTTGTCGTGCGCTGCCGACTCGGCGACGTCGGCGGCATACACCAGCATCTTCGACGGCACGCAGCCCCGGTTGAGGCAGGTGCCGCCGAACGTCCAGCGCTCGACGATGGCGATTCGCCAGCCGTCCATCTCGCCGTTGATCACCGAATTGCCGGAGCCGGTACCGACGATGATCAGGTCGTAGTTTTCCGTCGTCACCGCATCAGCCTTGCAGCTCGGGCTGGCAGAATTGCAGGGTGGTAACCATCGACCAGCTTGTCCCGACCGAGTCGTGCTTGCACGTCACATGGGACGACGGGGTCGAAAGCTGGTACCCGTGGCTGTGGTTGCGCGACCATGCCCACGACGAGGCCACCATCCACCCGATCACGCAGCAGCGCCAGCTCGACACGGCGTCACTGCCGCCCGACCTCCGCGCCACATCGGCGACAGCCGACAATGGTGTGGCCCGCCTGACGTGGCGTGGCGATGCCCCAGGAGTCAGCGAGGTCTCGGAGGTGCCGGTCGAGTTCCTTCGCCGCTTTCGATCGCCACAGAACGCTCGCATCGGCGCTGTGCCACAGGCGTCGTTGTGGGATGCCGCGGCAATCGCCGACATGCCGATCCGCGTGGCCCACGACGCCGTCATGGACAGCATCGACGGTCTGCGCCAGTGGCTGTCGACCGTCGCCATGTATGGGTTCGCGATCGTCACCGACACACCGGCGACATCGGCCGCCACCGAAGCCCTCATCCGCCGGGTCGGCTACGTCAGAGAGACGATCTTCGGGGGGTTCTGGGAGTTCACCGCCGACCTGTCGAAGGCCGACATGGCCTACACCAACCTGCACCTGTCGGCACACACCGACGGCACCTACTGCCACGACGCGCCGGGACTGCAGATGTTGCACTGCTTGTACTTCGACGGCACCGGCGGCGAATCGACCTTGGTCGACGGCTTCAAGATCGCCGACCTGATGCGCGCGACCAGAACCGGCTCTGTTCGACGTGTTGTCGACGGTCGCCATACCCGGCCAGTACATCGGCGATGGCGCCCACCTGATGGCCGCCCGACCGGTGTTCCGCCACGACCACAACGGCACGCTCACACAGGTGTCGTACAACAACTCCGACCGCGCCCCCTTCCTGCTGCCGCCCGACGAGATGGCCCAGCTGTACGACGCGCTGCGGGCCTTCGACCAACTGGCCAACAGCGAGTCGATGCAGTGGTGTCAGGTCCTGCGCCCCGGCGACGCCCTGCTCTTCGACAATTGGCGCGTGCTGCACGGTCGTCACGCGTACACCGGCAAACGCACGATGTGCGGCGCATACCTCAACCACGAAGACTTCGAGAGCCGACTGCGCATGTTGGCGTGAGCAGCGACCCCGAGATCGTCGACGGCGATGTCACCTGGCGCTTCGACCGGGCCTTCCTGACGTCGAACTGGACGTGCATCTGGGGGCGGGGCTGCAAAGGGATCCTCGACGAGCCGGCCGAGCATCTCAACCAGGGCTGTTGTTCGATCGGCGCCGAGTTGACCGACGCCGATGAGGCCATGAACATCTCGGCGCTGGCGGCCACGCTCGACGCAGAATTCTTCCAGCATCAGTCGGCCGATCGACGTCGACGACGTGTTCAGCGACAACACCCGCACCAACACCAAGGTGGTCGACGGAGCATGCATCTTCTTCAACCACCCGGGCTTCGCGGGCGGCGAGGGGTGCGCGCTGCATGTCGCCGCGCTGCGTGCCGATGAGTCACCGACCCTGTGGAAGCCGTCGGTGTGCTGGCAACTGCCGATCAAGGTCGACTGGGATCTTCAGCCCGACGGCTCCGAGATCGCCACCCTGCGCGGCTGGCAGCGCCGCGACTGGGGCGACGACGGCGATTCGATGCACTGGTGCTGCACCGAGGGGCCCGAGGCGTACATCGGTGACCGGGCTGTGGTCGAATCGCTCGCCGACGAACTCATCGCCGTCGTCGGCGAGCCCGTCTACGTCGAGTTGCGCCGCCGCCTGGCTTGAGGCCACGGTTCGCATCGAATCCGAATCGTGCCTTGCGAATCGTCCGTGACGATTTGGCGTTCCATGCGGTTTCGAGCTGGGTGCCTTCAGGGCATCAACTTGGTCACGGTGTTGTCCCCGAGCCCGGTGACCCAGATGTTGGCGCCGTCGAAGACCACGCCCTCGGGTTTGCGGCCGACGGCGAACTTCACGACAGCGCCGGTCGAGCGGTCGACCCTCGCCACCGTGTGCTCTCCGCTCGTGCCCGGGGCGTTGCTGTTGGTGACCCAGATGTTGGTGCCGTCGAACGCGACGCCATGCGACCCCACGCCCGTCGGGTAGTCAGTTCTCGCGCCGGTGACCCGGTCGATCTTCGACACGGTGCCGGCGTAGTCGACACCTTCGTTGGCGACCCAGATGCTGGTTCCGTCGAAGGCGACTCCGTACGGCCGATCACCAGTTGAGAATGCGTCAATGATGATGCCCGTACTCGGATTCATCTTGGTGACCTTGTCGGTGGTGAGGTTGGTGACCCAGATGCTCGTGCCGTCGTAGGCGATCCCCGTGGGCGACGAACCGACGCTGTAGTCGGGGGCCACCTTGGTGCCGGTGACCGGGTCGACCTTCGACACGGTGTCGTCACTCGAATTGGCGACCCAGATGCTTGTGCCGTCGAAGGCGATCCCCTTGGGCGACGGCCGACGTGGTACTCGGGGGCAACCTTTGGGTCGGCGAACGGGTCGATCTTCGACACGGTGTCTGCGCCGAGGTTGGTGACCCAGATGCTGGTTCCGTCGAAGGCGATCCCATATGGGCCGGGTCCGGTCGGGTACTCGACCCTGCTACCGGTGACCGGGTTCATCTTCGAGACAGACGAGGTACCCGTGTTGACGATCCAGATGTTGGTGCCATCAAAGGCGATGCCACGCGGCCCTGACGCGGTCTGATACGTGCCCTCACGATCCCAGCGCAGCAAGGCGATGTGGGCGATCGACAGGCGATTGGCCGGCCCGCTCGCCCCAATGGGACCCGGTAGACCGAGCGGACCGATCGCCCGGTCGAACCCGTGGCCCCAATCGGACCGGTCGAACCGGTTGAACCCGTGGCCCCAATCGGACCGATCGAACCGGTCGAACCCGCGGCCCCAATCGGACCGATCGAACCGGTCGAACCCGTGGCCCCAATCGGACCGATCGAACCGGTCGGCCCGGTGGCCCCGACGGGGCCGGCGGGCCCTGCACCACTGGTGCCCGCCGGCGTGTAGTAGCCGTTGACGTCGGCAACAAGATCGACGCTGCCCGCGTTGTTGAAGAGGCTTATTGCACCACTTGCCGAGACCGCCGTTGTCACGGCGTTCGGGGTGGCCGCCTGCCCGACGACCCAGTTCAGGCTCGACGCCGTCGGCCGCGGCTGGTCGGCCGGCCACACCGTCAAGAAGCTCCCGGCCGAGGGGTTGACGATCGTCGCGTTCAGCGACACCGCCGTCGCCTCGGCGGGAACATCGCAGGCCCCGTTCATTCCGGTGACTTGGGCCGTGTGGCTTTCCCGTGCACGAAGTGGAGTGGCTCGCCAGCCCACGTTGGTTTCGGGACGGGTGTCCAACAACCGGCACGGAACCATCGGCGTGAACACCGACACCGTGCCCGGCCGTGCCGCTGACACGGTCAACAACCCGCCGGCACCCACCAGCCCGGCACCCACCAGCCCGGCCACCGCGGCAACTACGACCGCGCTTCGCGAACGACCAAACCCGACCATGACAGTTCCGCCTATCTAGATGGTGCCGGGGACGACAAGCACTCTTCTCACACTTCTCGCGTTTCCGACGCCCACAAGGGCCGGACGGCCTCTCGAAACCGGACCAAGAGACCGTGTGATCGGCACTCCTCGCCTGGTCGGAGGGGTGCTAGTACCAACGTCCAGTAGGCCCGCGTCGGCAGATTCGGTCACGCTGTCCCCACGGCGACATCGCCTTGACGTCGAATATTCACCTCACCAAACGGGACGAGAGAGGGCTACCGCAAGTGGCCACGCTAGTGACGACCAACCTGACGAACCCTCCCGGCCGCCGGGCGACCCGTGTGCTCCGCCCGTTGCTGCCCGCCCACGTTCGACGGTACTGGAAACGGCGGAGGACCCAATCATGAAGACAACCAGTCCACCCATCGGATTGACCGGCGACCCGGTCGTCGAGTCGCGCGATGCACTGCTCGATCCCGACGCCGTCGCCGAGCAACTCACCGAACTCTGGCAACACGAACTGTCCGTCGAGTCGTGCAGTCTGCGGCGAGCGAAGTACCGAGTCGGTGAGAGCCTCCGCGTTGTTTACGACGTCGTCGCCGGCGGGCACGAGTTCGTGATGTCGGCACGGACCTTCGCCGACAGCGCCACCGCGTTTCGACAGGTCGCCCAGGCGACACCGGTACACGGCATACCCGGGGTCGTCCACGACCCGCAGACCAGCTCGGTGTGGTGGACGGTCCCCAACGATCGCCGGCTGCGCAACCTCGGCACCCTCATCGACCCACCACTTCGCGTGCGCCAGTCCAGTGGTATCGACTGGCAGAAGTCGACGCTCGTCGAATACGCCCCCGAGCGCTCGGCGACCGTGCGTGTCCGCGACAACATTGGACAGGTGTCGGGCTACGCCAAGGCCTACCGTGACCGGGACCCTGTCGATGTCGCCACGCAATGCAACCGCGTCGCGGCGTTGGTCGCGTTGATCGACGGCATGCGCACGCCGCGGGCGCTCGGGTGGGCGCGGCCCGACCGCATCGTCGTGCTGGAGGCGCTACCCGGTCAGTCCTGGACCCAGCTGCCTCTCCTCGCCCAGGCCGCCGCTGTACAGCGTCTCGGCTCGGCACTCGCCCACGTCCACGGCCTGCCCACCGAACTCAGTCGTGGCCCGTTCCAGCGGTATCGGTCGGAGCGCGTACGCAACAGCGCCAACCTCGTCGCTCTCGCCCGGCCCGACGTCGCCGCCACCGTCCAGCGACTGCGCGACCAGTTGGCCGCTGGGCCGCCGCCTCCCAGGGCGACCGTCTACCTGCACGGCGACGTCCATGCAAACAACGTCTTGTTCCACGGAGACGACGTGCACATGATCGACTTCGATCAGGGCGGATCCGGCGCACCATCGGCCGACCTGGGCAGCATGTTGGCGTCGCTGATGACCCACCGCATCGTCAACCCCGACACAGCGGTCGAGGGGCTCGATGCCACGTTCCTCGATGGCTACAGCGCCGTGCGGCCTTTGCCGGCGACCGCCGAGTTGGCCTGGTACACGGCTGCGGCATGCGTCGCCGAGCGGGCGATCCGCGCTGTCAACAGGGTGAACCAACCGGTGCTGGAGGTGTTGCCGCAGGTCTTGGAGATGGCCGAAGCGACGTTGGCCGGCATGGTGAGCGTCGATGCCTGATCGCCCAAGGCTCCTGTTCTACTGCCGGCACGCCGTCGGGCTCGGGCACCTGGTGCGCTCGTCGCCGGGCACCCATCGGCGTGGTCGACGTCGATCTACAGCTCGTCGTTGTGAGTTATCGTCACCGTCCGACCATCCAGCAGCGCAATCCGCTCGCCCACGACGTGGCCTGCCGACGACACACGCACCGTCAACCCGCCGAGGTGTGTCACCGACAGATCGGCGAGCCCGTGCGATTGAGCCAAGGCGCGGATCACCCCGCCGTGGGTGACAACCAGCAATGAGCCACCGGGGCTCGCCTCGCGGATGGCGGTCGAACGCGTCGACGCACTCGCGTCAGCACCGACTCGGCGTCTTCGAAGCCATTCGGTCGCCGCCGTCGGCGACCCAGCCGGGCCAACCCTTGTCGATCTCGGCCCGGCCGAGGCCGGTCCACTCGCCGGCGTCGCGCTCGCGCAGCCGTTCGTCGACCATCACGGGGCCGACGCCGATCTGCTGGGCGATGATCGCTGCGGTCTCGACGGCGCGCTGCAAGTCGCTGGAGATGATGCCGTCCACCGCACCGATCGAGGCGGCGGCGACGTAGGCCTGGCGGCGGCCGAGCTCCGACAACGGCGGATCGGCCTGACCCTGCCAGCGCCCGACCGCGTTCCACTCCGATTGCCCGTGGCGCACGACGAGCAGGTCAGTGGAATCCATCCAGTCGAAGCTACCGCCGCCGCTTCTTGGTCTCGGGTTTGAAGTACTCGTACTCGCCGGAGACCTCGTTGTCGACCTTGACGCGTGTTAAGACGATGCCGAGCAACGGCGCTCCGACCCGATCGAGGGCTGCCAAGCGATTCGCGCAGCTGTGGAAGCGACACCCGCTTCGTCTGAACGACCACCAGCACACCGTCGACGTGACGCGACAGCGCCGCAGCATCGCTGACCGCCAGGATCGGCGCCGAGTCGAGGATGACGTAGTCGAAGCGTCGGGCCAACTCGTCGGCGAACGCCTCCATGCGACGGCCGCTGAGCAGCTCACTGGGGTTCGGTGGCACCGGGCCGCCGACGATCACCCACAGCTGATCGTTGATGCGTTGGATGGTCAGCTCCATCGGGTCGCCGGCGAGGTTGTTGGTCAGGCCGTTGCTGCCGTCGATGGCGAACATCTTGTGGAGGTCGGGTTTGCGCAGATCGGCGTCGACCAGCACGACGTTGGCAGCCGGTCTGCGACAGCACGACGGCCAGGTTGGCGGCCGTCGTGGTCTTGCCTTCACCGGGACGCGTGCTGGTGACCTGGATCATGCGCATCTTGCGTTCGATGCCGAGGAACTGAACGTTGGTTCGCAGGTTGCGATAGCTCTCGACAGGTGGTGTGTCGGGCGCCGAGATCGACACCGGACGGCTGTCTCTTGGCCCGCAGGTTTGGAATCGATGCCAGCAACGGCACATCGGACCCGAGGCGGGCGAGATCGTCGGCGTTGCGCACCGAGTCGTCGAGATGGTCGATCAAGAAGGCCGCGCCGAGACCGAGTAGCAGACCGACGAGTGCGGCGAGCATCGCCGTGCGAACCGGTGTGGGCTCGATCGGGTCGGTCGGCGCAACGGCTGGTCGCACCAGTTCGGCGTTGCCGGCCGACAGGGCGGCGTCGACCTGCAGCTGGTCGATGCGTTCTCGGAACGAGCTTGCTGGTCGACGAGCACCCGGCGGTCGGCCTCGGCACTGGTGTCGTCGTCGGTGCTGCTCGCCTCGATCCGGGAGTCGAGCGTCGTCGATCTTGCTCTGGATCTCGGTGATCTTGGTCTGCAGTTCGTTGCCGGCGGCGACCATGCCCTTGACGGTCTGTTCGCGCTTCACGTCGATGTAGGCCTGCACGTACGCGTTGGCCAGCGTGGCCGCCGTTTGCGGGTCGCCGCTCTGCGACGGTGGCGGTGATGATGTCGGCGTCGCTGAAACTGCTGCCGGTGACGCCCGGCGGGTCGTCGTCGAGGCCGAGGTTCTCGATCGACCTTGGCGTACACCACGTCGCCCTCGAGCACCGAGATCTCGTTCTGCACCGACGATCGGCGTTGATGTTCTGCTGGTCGCTGCCGAACACCGATTCGCCGGGCAGCGGGCGGATCAACATGTCGGCGTCGGCCGAGTAGACCGGCTCTTGCTGCAGCGACAGAGCGATCGCCGGCGCGGCGGTGGCGATGATCGCGACGATCACGATCCACGATCGGCGGACGATGACGCGCCAGTAGTCGCGCAAGGTCATCTTCGGACGCTCGCCGACGCTCATAGAAGTCACCACCCTACTGGCCGACCTTTGCCCGACCGGTTCAACGCGGAGCGTCGGGACCGAGAACGACGATCACGTCACCCCTGTCGTCGGCGTCTGTGATCGGCTGCGATGCATTGACGGGTAACGCGGCGGTGACGGCGTTGGGCACACCGAGGTCTTTGGCGACGATGTCGGCCTCGTCGGCGAAACCGGGTCGGTAGTAGACGATCGTCGCATCGGCGGTCTGCAGCGAATCGGCGAGATCGACGATGTAACCGAGCGGGCGCATTCGCTCGGCCGTCATGCTGGCGAGTCTGAAGCGACCGTCACCGTTGGCCAGCACCAACCGCACCTGGTTGCGTGGCAGCGGGCCGGCAAGGGTTGTGGTGGTCGGTAGCGCCGTCGTGGTCGATGCCGCGGTGGTGGTCGGCGCTTTCGCGGTCGAGCCCGCAGCGGTGGTCGGAACGACGGTGGTGGTCGGGTCGTGGCACTCGTCGTCGTCGCGGCACCGTCGTGCGCGGCACCGTCGTCGACGTCGTCGATGTCGTCGAGGTCGACGTTGTCGTGGGGGCGGCGACGCCAGTGTTGTTCGGGTCGAGCACGAAGGTGTCGCTGGGCGTGGGACGTCCGGCGATGGCCACGCCGGCCAGACCGCCGACGACGATCACGGCGACAGCAAAGGGCCAAGACTTGCGCATGAGGTCTGTCAAGTTACCGGCAATCATGGGTGGACGGCAGCGGTGCCGATGTCATCGACCAGTATCCTCACCAGCGGTGGAAGAGGAACACAGGCGTTCCGTTCGCAACAGCGACACGTGGGTCGCCGGCATTGCGATCGCCGCCGGCGTCGGCGTCGTGCTGGCCGGGCCCTCGCCCACCGGGTCGACGTTCGTCGATGTCGTGCTGCTCGTCGCGGCAGTTGCCCTGTGCATCTTCTGCCATCGCCACCGCGCCGTGGACGCACCGGTGGCGGAACTCGAAAGGCCCGGTGATCCTCGCCGCGGTGCTCGGTGTCGGCGTGCAGGTGTTGGCGAGGCTCGGCAACGTGTGGCACTTCGGTCTCAGCGCGACGATGGCCATCGTGCCGGTTCTGTTGCTCACGTTGATGGCAGTGCAACGTCGCTCGGGTCGCCGTCGCATCCACCTGTGGTCGATCGTCGGCGGACTCGTGGCCGCCGGGTTGCTGGCCTTACTCGGATTCGGGCGTCGCGGCGGCAGCGGCCCGCCCCAACCTCACCAACGGCACCGATGTGGCCAGGCAGGCCCTGCAGCAGCTGAAGGCCGGCGACTTCGAAGGAGCGCGGCAGGGCTTCCTCCTCGCCGCTGGATTGCTGCGTGGAGCCGATGACGACCTCAATGCCCCATGGGCCCAGCCGGCGCGTCTCATCCCCGTGGTGGCGCAGCATCGGCGGGCAGCGGCCGAACTGGCCAGGTCTGCAGAATCGGTGTCCGACACGATCGCCGGAGTGCTCGGCGAGATCGACTTCAATCGACTCCGCGTCGTCGACGGAACGATCGACATCGCCGCGATCACGGCGTTGCAGCAACCGCTTGCTCGGCTGAACGCGGCGATCGAGGATCTGCATTCGACGGTCGACTCAGTCGACAGCCCCTGGTTGGTCGCGCCGGTTCGCACGCGGCTGGCGACGTTGAGTGACGAGATCGACGATCAACAGGTCGAAGGCGACCGGGTGGCGGTCGCCGTGCAGCGGGCGCCCGACGATGCTCGGCGCCAATGGCAAGCGCGTGTACTTCATCGCCTTCACCACTCCCGCCGAGTCGCGTGGCCTCGGTGGGTTCATGGGCAACTGGGCCGAGTTGACCATCGACGCCGGGCACCTCTCGGTCAGCAACTTCGGGCGCACCGCGGACCTGGCCGTCGACGGCGACACCGAGCACTGGGTGCGCATCACCAGTTCGCCGAACTTCCCCGACAACGCCAAGCTGATCGCCGACGGGTACCCGGCATTCAGCGGCCACAAGGTCGACGGCGTGTTCGCCATGGACGTCTACACCGATTGCCGCGTTGATGAAGCTGACTGGCCCGATCGACCTCACCTCGATCCCGCAGACCGTGTCGGCCGACAACACCGCCAAGTTCCTGCTCAGCGACCAGTACGCCGCCGTGCAAGATCGGGCCGAACGCATCGACCTGCTCGAGGAAGTGGCCAGCACGACGATCAGCCGGCTGCTGTCGGGATCGCTGCCCGCTCCCCCCGATCTGATCAAGCTGCTCAGCCCGTTCGCAACGCAGGGCCGGCTGGTCGGCTGGTCGGCCTACGCCGACGAAGAGAATCTGTTCCAGCGGATGCGGATGTCGGGTGAGCTGCCCGTCTTGGATGGCGGCGACGGCCTGGCAATCGTGCTCAACAACGTCGGCAACAACAAGATCGACTACTACCTCACGGGCGAGGTCGCCTATTCGGTCAACACCAACCCGGCCACCGGCACAGCGACGGCCGAGCTCGACATCACTCTGCACAACGGCGCACCCTCCGGCGTGATCGAGCCGGCGATCGTGTTCGGCAACTCCGAGGGCGCACCACCGGGTTCCAGCGTGATGGACCTGGGCCTGTACTCGGCGCTGCCGGTGACAGCGATGACGGTGGATGCTCAGCCTCGCACGGCTGATCGAACCTCGACCGACCACGGCTTCAACGTCTCGACAGTTCGTGTCATCACCTCGGCGTCATCGGCGACACAACTCAAGATCCAACTCGCCGGGCCCCTCGATCTCACCGACGGCTACCACCTGGTCATTCGCAACGATGCCTCGGTGACGCCCTTCGACACGACGCTGGTGGTCGACAACCTGGTCGCCGAAGACCTCGGGGCAGCAGCCGGTCTGCGCGAGATCCATCCGTAGGCGACGGGTCCGACGGCCCAGGAAGTCGCCGCAACCGCCCAAGTCACAACCCTCCATCCGCACCCAGTACCGGCCACACACCACTGTTTCCGGGGGAAGTAGACTGGATCCGAAGCGGCGCAGAGAGGTGTGGTCAGGCAATGGACAAGCAGGCTCGAATCTACGTTGCTGGTCACGCGGGCCTGGTGGGTTCGGCGGTGGTTCGCCGGCTCGAGGCCGAAGGCTTCACCAACATCCTGACCGCCAAACGTCAGCAACTCGACCTCCGCGATCAGTCCGAGGTCTCGCACTGGTTCAAGGCCAACCGTCCCGAGTACGTGTTCTTGGTGGCGGGCACCGTCGGTGGGATCATGGCCAACAGCACGCGGCCGGCCGAGTTCATCTACGACAACATGATGATCCACGGCACCGTCGTGCATGCGTGCCACCAGTACGACGTCACCAAGTTGCTGTACCTCGGCTCGTCATGCATCTACCCGCGGCAGGCGACCCAACCGATCACCGAAGAGCAACTGCTCACCGGCCCGCTGGAACCGACCAACGAGTGGTACGCCATCGCCAAGATCGCCGGCATCAAGCTGTGTCAGGCCTACCGGCAACAGTACGGGCACGACTTCATCTCGGCGATGCCCACCAACCTCTACGGCCCCCACGACAACTTTGATCTCACCAGCGGTCACGTTCTGCCGGCCCTGATCCGCAAGTTCCACGACGCCAAGACCAACAACGAGTTGGGAGTCGAGATCTGGGGCACGGGATCACCGATGCGCGAGTTCCTCCACGTCGACGACCTAGCCGACGCATGCCTGCACCTGATGCGTCATTACAGCGACGACATCCACATCAATGTCGGCAGCGGCGTCGACCTGTCGATCCGAGACCTCGCCGAGAAGATCCGCGACCTCGTCTACCCCGAGGCCGAATTGCGCTTCGACACCTCCAAGCCCGACGGCACGCCGCGCAAGGTGTTGAACGTCAGCCGTCTCACGGCGACCGGCTGGACACCCAAGATCGACCTCGACACCGGGCTGCGCGACACCTACCAATGGTTCCTCGACCAACAAGCCGCCCACATCGATATGCGCGGCATCGACACCCTGGCTGCTGCCGCGACGTGACGCTTACTGGCTTCGGAACCGATCCGAATGATTGTCACCGTATCGATCCCGACGAGCTACTGGGCTCGAGCAGATTCGACCTCGACGAGGTTGTCGCAGAAGGTCGGGCCGTTGGCGAGGTCACCGAGCGAGTCGCTGGTGAGGGAGTTCGCACCTCCCGACGTCGGATCGGCTCCCCATCGACCGAATGGGATGGCGATCGTGCCCGCCGGGACATTGTCGGTGATCGAGGCGGTCAGTCTGATGCGGCCGAGGTCGTTGTAGACCGAGATCTCCGCTCCGTCGGCAATTGCCCGGGCAGCGGCGTCGTCGGGGTGTATCTCCGCGGTCGCAACCGGTTCGGCGTTGAGCATCACGGGCAGGTTCCCGTACGAGCTGTTGATCGAGTAGTGACGTTTCAGGGTGAGCAGCCGCAGCGGGTACCGGCTGGTGGCGTTTGGTGAGCGGGCTGGTGGGCGGTACTCGGCGACTGGGTGCAGCCCCGCCGCTGCAAGCGCATCGTTGGAGAAGGCGAACGTCGACTCGGATGCGACGGCGGTTCCGATCGGCGGGCCGACACGCACAAACCCTTCCGTGCGCAGCGCCGCAGCGCTAACGCCTGCCCGAGCTGCCGGCGAGTCGGCCAACGCAAGCTCCATGAGCTGACGATCATCGAGTTGGAACACCTCGTCTGCGAAGCCCAGCCGGGCCGCCAGCAGCCGGGCCACCTCGGCATTCGATCGTGACTCGCCCACTGGGTCGATGGCTGCCTCGTTCCAGGAGAGATACGAGAAACCCCACGAACCGACGAGGTCCGCATGCTCCAGCATCGTCGTGGCCGGAAGCACGATGTCGGCGAATCGGGCGGTGTCGGTCACGAACTGGTCGTGGACGACAGTGAAAAGATCTTCCCGTCTGAGTCCTTCGAGCACCTTCTGCTGATCAGCGGCAATGACCGCTGGGTTGCTGTTCCAGACGTACAGTGCTCGAATCGCCGGGTCCATCGTTGGATCGGTCAGGACCCGGCCGAGCTGGATCATGTTCACCTCCCTCGTGCCTGGCGGGGCGAGGTCGGGGCGGGTGAGAGCCGACAGGTTGGTGTGCCCGATCGAGACCGCTCCGGCGATGCCTCCCGACGGCCACTGCCACTGACCGGTCAGAGCAGGCAGGCATTGGATGGCCCGCAACGCGGAACCGGACCCGGTCGATCGCTGCATACCCACGCCGAGCCGGATCGCCGCCGGCCTCGCGCTGGCGTACCGACGAGCGAATTCGACGATGTCTCCCGCAGGAACACCCGTCTCGTCCGCAGCCCGCTGCGGTGTCCACGGTTCGACCGCCCTCCGGTAGGCATCGACATCGGTGGTGTGGGCCGCCAGATAGGCACCATCTTCGAGCCCCTCTCCGAAGATCACGTTGGCCACAGCCAGGGCGAGCGCCCCGTCGGTGCCCGGGTTCGGGCGCAGATGGAGATCGGCGTAGCGCGTCGTCCGGCTCAGGTAGGGATCCACCACCACCAGTGCGGCACCGTTCTCCTTGCGGGCGCGCCGAATCAGTTCCCACGTGTGGATCGAGGTCGACACCGGGTCCATCCCCCAGACCACAACCGTCTTGGCGTCGGGCAGGTTCTCCGGGTCGGACCACGGCCAACCGGTGATACCCGACAACGCAAACCACTGCGGTCCGCAGATCGATCGCTCCAGCCGGGTCGCGCCGAGCCGGTTGAACAACGCCTGCGTGGTCCCAAACGCGTCGAGCAGGCCCATCGACCCGAGATACGAGTAGCCGAGGATCGACGTCGGGCCCAGCTCCCCCGAAAGCCGTTGCCATCGCGCCACGATCTCGTCGAGTGCCTCGTCCCAACTGAACGGCGTGAACTCGCCACTGCCCTTCGGCCCGGCACGCCGAAGCGGCGTGAGCACCCGGTCTGGGCTGTACACCCGCTCGAGATATCGATCGACCTTTACGCACAGGTGCCGCCCCGTGACCGGATGCGAGCGGTCTGCCGTGATCTCGATGGCTCGGCCACCGGCGTCAACCGTGACCACAGCGCTGCATGCATCCGGACAGTCGTGCGTGCACGTCATCCGCACCAGACGCTCTGTCATGTCGCTACCTCCGAGGATGCACCGAACTCATACTTCCAGCCCGTCGATCACGCGTCCAGCGCCCGACAACGGACCGAGTCGCACGCTCCCTACGGACGGCGCGCCTGACGCGCTCAGTCGGACGGCTGCCGAAGCGTTCAGGAAGAAGCTGGTGCCGACCACGCTGGGGGCGTAGCGGCCGGGCGCGAAACGCTGGGCTAGCGCCGCCTTCGCTCGCCAGCCCGTGCAGTGGCCTGGGGCGAGGATCCGTGGTCGCACGATGTCGAAGAGATCGTTCGCGGTACATCGATGCGTTGCTCCATCTTTGCGCCGGCGAGGTGGAACCCGCCTAGGACCAGGTCGATGTCCACGTCGGGGAAGTGCGACCGGGCGCCGAGGACAAGCGTTGACGATGCCCGCGTGCGAGCACGCAGACAGCACCGTCACGCCCCGGCCTCGCGACCTCGGCGGCGAGGAACCGTTCGTCCATGATCAGCGGGTCGGGCTCGCCGACCTCGCCGCGGAAGGTGTGATGGCCTTCGAGGCCCACCTCGTAGCTCGTCGTGCGGGCGATCGCGCCGCTGCCCAGAAGAACCCACCGCCGAACAGATGCGGCTCGTCGTGCAGCTCGATCGTCCCTCGCTGCGTCGGCGAGCGAGGCGCAGGGTCGGCTCCTCCGGCAGCATGATCACCGTCCCCGACGGTGTGCGGATGCCACGTTGGTCCGGCCGATCAGGATGCAGATCGATCACCACCGGATCGTCGAGGCCGGCTGTGCGCCGAGCCTCGGTGATGGCACGCGATGGCCACGGAAGCCCGCCGCTGTGATCCCAGTGCCAGTGCGACAAGAACACCGTTTCGATGATCGAAACGTCGATGCCCAGTCGCTCAGAGTTGTCGACCCACACGTCGCCGTAGGGCCCGACATCGAACAGCACGCGTGCGCGTTCGTCGCCAACAACACCGGTCAGCAGCACCGAGAGGCCGTGACACGCCACGCACAGGTGATCGAACACGGCGACGCAGTCGTGGCCGTCAGTGCTGCTCGCGTCGGCGAGATGCGTCCCAGCAGCGACGCCACCTCCGGCAGCTGTGGCATGCCGGCGTCGATGCTCGACAGGTTGTCGGTCTCGTTGTCGACGACGACGGTGACGGTGAGTTGGTCGAGTGGCGTGGATCGGATCATGTCCTGGGTTGGTTCCATCGATCAGGGCCTCACTAACCGGGCCCTACGACGCCGGGTGGTACGTGCAGACCTGCACGCCGGTGGCGCCGTGGAGCACTTGACGAGTCGCATCGGCCGGGCAGTGCCGTCGTCGGGGAAGATCCGCTTGCCACCGCCGAGCAGGATCGGCTCGATCATCAAGTTGAGCTCGTCGACGAGTCCTTCGGCGAGGAGCGTCGTCGCCAGGCTGGCGCTGCCCCAGATCACCAAGTCACCGCCGTCGCGAGCACGCAGCGCGGCAATGTCGGCGATGGCGTTGACGGGTGACAGCAAGGCCGTGTTCCATGTCAGGTCGTCGTGTGTCAGCGTGCGTGAGGCCACGTACTTCTTGATCGCGTTCATCTGATCGGCGTATGGGTCACCGGCGCGGCCCGGCCACGCCGCCGCCATCCCCTGCCAAGTGCGCCGGCCGAAGAGCAGCGCCTCGGCCGTGTTCATCCCCTCACCGATCACTGGTCCCATCACCTCGGGGTCGAAGTACGGCATCGACCAGCCGCCGTGGGCGAACCCGCCGTCGGTGTCCTCTTCGGGACCGCCCGGTGCCTGAACCACGCCGTCCAGGCTCATGAATTCGTTGACCACGACTCGCAATGCTCGCTCCTTCGTCTTGGGTTCTGATCACTCGACGAGCCCAGCCTTGCAAATTCACCGCAGTCGCTGCTGCACGGTGGCTTCGGATGAGTGCAGCCATCGCTCTCCCGTGTGCAACGCTGGGACCGTGGCCGTACGTCGAATCAGTATCACGGGGCCGGCAACGCTGGCGATACACGTTGCCACCGCGCTCGCCGATGCCGACGGCGTCGAGATGATCTCGTCGGAGCCGCCGTCCGTGCTCGACGACGACACGGTCGAACTCAAAGTCGCAGTCGAAGGCGCGTCCGACGCGGTAGCTGATGCGGTTTCCAGCATCCGTGAGGGCCTGCCGAAAGGCGCGTCGATCGAGATCGCAGACAGCTGACGTTGCCCCTCCATCACGGGCAGTGATCCGCGTGGCGAGAACCTGGGCTGATGTCGTCGAGAACAAGGCCCATCACGATGGAATCCCACAGCTCACCTGTGTTTCGGCGGTAATGGCGACGGCGTCGACCCTCGACTGCGAAGCCGACCTTGCTATACAGCGCGAGGCCGGCGGCGTTGTGGGGCCAGACCTCGAGCTCCAGCTTGTGGACAGCCTCCTGATCTCGCGCCCAGGCGACGGCGGCAGACAGGAGTGCCGTGCCGATGCCCTGACCTCGGTAGCCGGGGTCGATTGACATCCCGAGAGCAACGACGCCGGGCGTCGTCGGGTGGAGGCCCAGGTTCCCGATCACCCTGCCCCCATCGGTGGCCACCAGCAGATGGGAGTGCTCGGCCTCGATCGTCTCGGTGAACAACTTCTCGAACCGCGCCGTGTCCACCGGCGCCTCGGTACCGATCCACCGTCCCTCGGCGGCCACCTGGGCGAGAAGCGCGACGACCGCGGGCACGTCGGTCAAGGCTGCGTCCCGTACCTCCGGCATCGCCAAAGCGTAGGCATGACTCCAGGAATGCTCTGCGCTGGTCTACGAGCGCGTCAGAACGGCGGCGCCGTCGACCCGATCGTTCCACAGGTCCGACAAGGCACGGTCGGCGGCGTCGAACGGGTACACGGTTGTGTGCACATGAATGCCAGCGCGTACCGCCTCGGCGAGGAACTGTTCACCGTCGCGGCGTGTATTGGCCGTGACGCTACGAAGCTGCCGCTCCCGGAAGAGGTGGGCCTGGTAGTTCAGCGGAGGGATGTCGCTGAGGTGCACGCCGGCCACCGCGAGTGTCCCTCCCCGCTCGAGCGCGCCAAGTGCGACCGGCACCAGTTCGCCCACAGGCGCAAACAGAATTCCCGCGTCGAGCGGCTCGGGCGGCCGCGCGGCGGCGTCGCCGGCGGAGGCGCAGCCGAGGTCGAGCGCCAGGCTGCGGGCGGCGGCGGAGCGGGTCATCACATGCACGGTGATGCCCCGCGCCAGGGCGATCTGGGCGGCAAGGTGGGCCGAGGCGCCGAACCCGTAAATGCCCAGTCGACCACCGGGAGGGACCTCGGCACGCTCGAGTGCACGGAAGCCGATGATCCCCGCACACAGCAACGGCGCGGCCTCGACGTCGTCGAACTCGTCGGGCAGTCGATAGGCATAGGCCTCCGGAACCGTCGCATACTCGGCGTAGCCACCGTCGTCGTCCCAGCCGGTGAACCGCGGGTCGACGCAGAGATTCTCACGACTGCTCACACAGAAGCGACAGACACCGCATGTGTGACGGAGCCAGGCGATGCCTATGCGCTCGCCGACGCTGAACCGCGACGCTCCGGCCCCGTTCGCGACCACCCGACCGACAATCTCATGGCCGGGGATCAACGGTGAACGATGCACGGGCAGGTCACCCATCGTCACATGGAGATCCGTCCGGCACACCCCGCACGCCACGACCTCGACGAGTACCTCACCATCGGCAAGTACCGGAATTGGTACACGGGACCGAACCAGTGGCGAGGCGGCGAGCGGTCCAGGTTCGGCGACGACCCACGTGCTCATGACCGATGGATTCGCGTGAGAGTGATGGCCCCACATGAGTCGACAGTGTGCTCCAGATAGCCCATCACGACCAGACAGCGTCGCGTCGGAGGAACTGGCTCCTCGGGCGCGATTTCGGCATCCCCAGGCATATTTCCGCGCCCACGCCGGCCGGTCGGGCGCGATTTCGGCATCCCCAGGCGTATTCCCGCGCCCAACCATGCCGACGTGCCATCGTGAGTGCTGATGGTCAATGTCAGGACACCGGTCGAGGCGACGGCGACAACGCGCGCATGGGTCCTGCACGTCGACCTCGACCAGTTCCTCGCCGCCGTCGAAGTGCGCCGCCGGCCGGAGCTCGCCGGCTTGCCCGTGGTCGTCGGCGGCGACGGGAACCCCCACCGGCCGCGCCAGGTCGTGGCCACAGCGTCGTACGAGGCGCGATCGTTCGGGATCCGCTCGGGGATGCCGCTCGGCCAGGCGTTGCGGCGATGTCCCGAAGCAGTCTTCTTGGCGTCGGACCGCCCGGCCTACGACGCTGCGTCCGCCGAGGTGATGGCGACGTTGCGCACCTTCCCGGCGGCGGTCGAGGTGTGGGGCTGGGACGAGGCCTTCCTCGGAGCGACCACCGACGATCCCGAGGCGTTGGCCCACGATGTAAAGGGGCGTGTCGCGGCGATGACCGGCTTGTCGTGCGCTGTCGGCATCGGCGAGACGCGACTGCTGGCCAAGACCGCGACCGGGTTCGCCAAGCCCGGTGGTGTCGCCCGCTTGATGCGCCGCGACTGGATCCCGACGATGGGCGTCAAACCGGTCACCGCCATCTGGGGAATTGGATCCCGCACGGCGGCTCGCCTCGGCGAGCTCGGCATCGTCACGGTCGAGGATCTCGCCCGCGCCGATCACGAACAACTCGCACGCGCGTTCGGCCCGAGGATCGGTCCACACCTGCGCGTGCTCGGTCTCGGCGGCGACGACTCACCGATCGTCGACGAGCCGCACATCGCCCGCGGGCGCAGCAAGGAGCAGACCTTCACCATCGATGTAACCGAGGCCACGGCCATCGCGGCTCATGTGCAGCGATTGGCCCACGAGGTGACGAGCGACGTGGTCGCCGACGGTCGCCGCGTGACTCACGTAGCCGTGAAGGTGCGGACGTCGACCTTCTTCACCCAGACCAAGATCAGCAAGCTTCCCGACTCCGAGCACCGACCCGAACGAAGTCGCGCGCGATGGCGATCACCGTGCTCGCCCGCTTCGGAGATCTCCGTCCTGTCCGTCTCCTCGGCGTGCGGGTCGTCTTGGAGATGCCGTCCGCGTGACCGCCGTCAGCTCCCGAGCGGTCGCTCGCCGGTGACGTCGTAGATGACGATCGACGACGTGATCGTCGCCACCTCGGAACCCGACGACGGCGGCCCGGCCCGCAGCGCGGCGATGTGGGCATCGAGAGCTTCTTGGCTTTCCCAACGCTCGAACAGCACAACCCGTCTCGCGTCGATCGGATCCGCAGCGAAGGTGTACTCCAGACAGCCCGCCTCGGCCCGCGAGGCGCTCATCAGCTCGAGGCGACCGGCGAGGAATCGCTCGCGCTCGGTCGGATCCACCTCGAATGTGCCTCCAACGATGACCATGGTTGCCTCCTACTGCTGGGACGAACGACGATGGCACTATAGGAAGTTCTCCGCGCCGGCAACGGCCGCCCCTAATTGCATCTCCGACGTTCTGATACATCACCCACTACACGAGGTCGGCCAGGACACGTCGCCATGTCTGCATCATCGCATCGCCGCCGTGGCCTTCGTGGTCGACCACGATGAGATCGCTGCCGGGCCAAGCCCGCTGGATTCGCCACGGCGCATCGAGCGGGCTGCTGACATCGAGCCGCCCGTGGATCAACCATCCTGGGATACCGGCCAGCCGGTGGGCATTGCGGACGATCTCATCGGGCTCCAACCACGAGTCATGGCGCCAGCAGTGCGTCACCTGCCGGGCGAACCCGAGCCGGAACCTGGCGTCGAGGTAGCGCGGGTTCGGCAAGGCACCGGGCACGGTCGCGACGTGAGCGTCTTCCCACCGACACCAGGCTGCAGCCGCAGCGTTGTGCACCGCCGGGTCCGGGTCCATCAGCAGCACGTTGTACGCATCGACGATCCGCAGGTCGCGAAGGCCGGCGGGCACGTGACCGCGGAACTCGTCCCATTCGGCCGGAAAGAACCGACCGGCGTGGACCGTCAACCAATCAATGTCTGCGCGTGTCCCGGTGCTGACCGCGCCGGCCACAACGGCAACGACACGCTCGGGATGACGCTCGGCATAGGTGAGGGCCAGGGCCGAACCCCAGGAGAGGCCGAACACGATCCACCGGGCGATTCCGAGGTGTTCTCGAAGCTGTTCGATGTCTTGCACGTGATGGTCCATGTCGATCGAGGTCCAATGCACGCCGTCGTCGGCGGCGTGGGGCTTGCTGAGCCCGGCGGCGCGCTGGTCGAACAGCACCGCCCGATGGCGCCGGACGTCGAAGTTCGCACGAGCGCCCGGCGTGCATCCTGACCCGGGTCCACCGTGCAGGTACACGACCGGAGCTCCGTCACGGTTGCCGACCTGCTCGTAGTACAGCACGTGTCCGTCGCCGACGTCGAGGTGCCCGATGTCGATCGGTTCGGGAACCTCGGCAGGCATACACCGAGTCTGCTCGCCCCCGTCGGTGGGTACAACTCGACTCGGCCGGCTGACCGACCTCGGTTCACCAGAAACTGCACGCTGGCGGCCAGCAGATCCTTCGTCGTGGTGAACGCTAGGCATGGTGGATCCGGAGTTCCGCCTTCGCCGTCGCTCATTGAGCATCCGGCGGTCGGGATACCGGCCAGCGTCTTTGGGACGGTGGTTATGGAACTTCGCCGGCGCCGATGCGCGCCGTTCGGCGCTCGCGACATCCGTCGGAGACCGGTCAGGGCGCGACCGCCGTACTGCGGGTACTCACAGCGCGCCCGACCAGGCTCAACGGGTTCGATTTCGGAACTGGCCATACCGAAATCGCGCCCAACAAGTCTGCGGGTCGGGTCTGGCCGCTTGTATGCGATCGAAAAAGTGGCAGGGTTACGGGTTCGAGATATACGTGGAAGGGGTGAGCTGTGGTGAAATTCGGCTGGTTGTCGCCGGTTGCCGGTCACGCGGGGAGCGATTTTCAACCGATCGTGATGTACCAGCAGGAGCACATCCTTCCCGAGGCGTTGCCCCATTTCGACTCGGTGTGGATTGCCGATCATTTCTACGGCTTCGACAAACAGAAGACGGAGGGCTTTCTCGAAGCATGGGTCACGCTGACATGGCTCGCCGCCAAGTTCCCCGACGTCATGTTGTGTCACCACGTGCTCGGGCACGGCTACCGCAACCCCGCCCTCACGGCGAAGATGGCGGCGACGCTGCAGGTGCTGTCGGGTGGGCGTTTCATGCTGGGTATCGGTGCCGGATGGCGCCAAGACGAGTACGACTCCTACGGGTACGACTTCCCGACGCCCGCTGTCCGACTGCGTCAACTCGACGAGGTCGTGCAGATCTGCCGGCTGATGTGGACCGAGGAGCATCCGACGTTCACGGGCACGTACTTCCATATCGACGACGCCGCCGCCACACCTCGCCCCGACATCGTCCCGCCGATCTGCATTGGAAGCTCGGGCGAGAAGATCGGGCTTCCGATCGTCGGACGACGAGCCGACATGTGGAACGGCGCCTACCGCAATGATGACGACTGGATACGCAAGCGCGACATCGTCGACGCCGCCGCGACCGCCGCCGGCAGGAACCCGTCCGACGTCGCCAGCAGCGTCACGGTGGCCGGCGAACTTCCGGAATCGGACGCAGCATCTGAGCAGTGGCTCGACCGGCTGAGCCATCTCGCCGAGCTCGGCGTGACGTACTTCGTGATGGACTTCGGCCACCCCCTTCACGTCGAGCCCGCCCTTCGATTCGCCGAGCAGGTCATCATCCCGATGAAGACGACGCCCGACCAGCGCCGGTCAGCTACGTGACGCTGCTTAGCCGTGACCGGCGTGATGATCGCCGAAGAGCTGGTACGGGAGCTCGTAGCCCTGTAGACAGGCTGATCGGGAAGTATTCCGACCGCTCAGTGCCGCTTCACGCCGCCGTACTTCATGCGCGTGTCGCTCATCGACGCGACCCGCGCCTCGTCGTTGCGAACACCGGTATCGACCACCTCGCCGATGAACAGGGTGTGCGTCCCCAAGTCATGAGTCTGTCGAACCTGGCAGTCGACATAGGCGATGGCCTCGTCGAACACGGGGGCACCGGTGACACCTTCGCTGACCGCCCGTCCGTTCAGGGCCATCTCAACGAACGTCGCCGGCTTGGAGAACTTCACGAACACGCGGGTGTCGTCGGCCGACCAGAGGTTGACGGTGAACGACCCGCCCGCGCTGATGAGCCGGTGGGTGACAGACGTGTTGTCGACCCCGACGCCGACAAGCACCGGGTCCATCGACAGCTGCGTGATCCAGCTCGTGGTCATTGCATTCCACTCGTCGCCGGCCCGCGATCCCACCAGGGCGAGGGCGTTGGGGATCTTCCACGTGACCTTGTTGACCAGTTCGTCGTCGAGTGTCATCTGTCGAGGTTACGCCCGCCGCGGGTACTGTTCGCCGACGTCAGAGGACCCGGGGGACGTTTGGCTCTCAAGAGGAAGCGAGGCGCTGTCGATAGTGATCTGTAAGGACACGATCAGACGAGGTGGCCCTCGTCGCAAATGGATCCCGCGCGGCGGCACCGCCGGACTTGCCCTCGAATGGGAGGCCCTCCAGGGTGACGATGCAAATTGAGCAGGTGAACAACAACTGGGACGCGGCGGCGATGCTCGACGCCCTACCGGAGCGGGTCAATCGATATCGCCTGCCGGACCTGGCGATCTTGTACTGCAACGCGGCCTGGGCCAACCAGTACCACGTCGAGCCTGCCGAGGCAATCGGGCGTCCGCTGGATGAGTTCCTGTGCGACGACGAACTGGCCGGTCTCCACTCACAGCTCGCTCTCCTGGGCCCCGACAACCCGATCCTGGTCGACAGCGTCGCACGCGCTCGTCCCCGGCGTCCCGGGTCAGTGGTTGGAGTGGGTTGATCGCTACTTGATCGGCGCCGATGGCCCCGAGGTGCTCTCGATCGGCCGGGATGTCACCGATCGCCACGTTGCCGAGATCAAGTTGGCCGAGAGCGAGACTCGGTTCCGAAGTCTCGCCGACCAGACCGCCGATGTCGTGTGGCGATTCGTCGCCGAGCCGTCACCGCATTTCGACTACGTGAGCCCGTCGGTCGAGAGCATGCTCGGCTATCCGCCGTCATTCTTCGTCGAGGACTTTGGCCGGATGCTCGAAATTCTCGATGACGAAGGTAGGGCAGCTGTCGACCGCGTCTCTCCGCGGCGAACAGACACTCGGGCGATTCGACTTCCACTTTCGTCACGCCAACGGCTCGATCGTGATCGGCGAAACGCAGACCACGCGCATCCGCGCCGGCTTGCAAGGTGTCAGCCGCGATGTCACCGAACTGCGCCACCTCCAGGAGAAGCTGGCGGCGCTCGCCCTGCGCGACCCGCTGACAGGGCTGGCCAACCGCCGCTTGTTCAACGAACTCCTCGACGCAGGTTTGGCCCGCACCAAGCGCAGCGGCCAGCCGCTCGCGGTCGCCTTCCTCGACCTCGACGACCTCAAGCGAGTCAACGACACCTACGGCCACGACGTCGGCGACCTGGTGCTCTGCGAAACAGCCCGCAGGTTGTCATCGATCGTGCGCGGCGCGGACATCCTCGCCCGACTCGGCGGCGACGAGTTCGTCGTCGTCTATGAGCCCAACGACCCGGACTCGGACAACCTCATCCAACGCATCGACCGGGCCCTGTCCGAACCGATCAACATCACCCCCGACACGGCGATCCACTGTCCAGCAAGCATCGGCTACACCGACACGCAGACCGTCGGGCGCGATCCATCCGAACTGCTCACAGCCGCCGACGAAGCCATGTACGAGATGAAACGGGCCCGTCGGGCCGTTCAAAGCACCTGAAAGCCCCGGCTATCACCTTGCTTTGACATCCGGTTCGATGCGTCCGCCGAGCGGTGCTCGGATGGTGGGGGTATGGTTCGATTCGTGACCGGCGAAACGAGAAGGGGTCCGTGAAGAATCCGGCCACGGTCGCGGTCGGTGTGGTGGTGACACTGTTCGGTCTGCTGTTCATGTTCCAGGGTCTCGGCTACGTCAAGGGCAGCGTGATGACGGGATCCAACTTCTGGGCCGTCGCTGGCCCGGTGATCGCGATCGGCGGGTTGCTGCTCGTCGCCGCGGGCCTCGGTCGGCTCCGTCCGCGCTCGTCGCGGTCACCTCGGTGAAGGCGAGATCGAAGCAGGATCCGATGGACGCTGAACCGCCAAGGGATGCCGGATCCCCGATCGGCCGGCGGATCGTTCTGGGACTGATGGCGATCGGCGCCGCGGGCATCGTCGGAGGTCGCGCTGTGCAGGAACGGCTTGCCAAGGCGATCGAGCCCGTCCAGAACGCCGACCCGACCGGGCTGATCTCGCTGCTGCCGTTGGGCGCCACGTTCCGCTACTACTCCGTCACCGGCTCGGTGCCCAAGCGCGACGCGACCAACTATCGGCTCGACGTCGGTGGCCTCGTCGGCAAACCGACGTCGTTCACGCTGACCGATTTGCAGAACATGCCCCAGACCACGCTCGTGCGTGATTTCCAATGCGTCACCGGCTGGCGCGTTCCGGAGGTGCACTGGACCGGTGTGCGGCTCTCGTATCTGCTCGACGCCGCGCAACCTGACGCAAGCGCCACTGCGATCAGCTTCGCATCGTTCGACGGCACCTACACCGAAAGCCTCACCCTCGAGCAGGCGCGGCGCAGCGACGTGCTCGTCGCCCTGCAGATGCTCGGCGGACCGGTCACTCACGATCACGGTGGACCCGTGCGGATGTACGTGGCGCCGATGTACGGCTACAAGAGCACGAAGTGGCTGTCGAGCATCGAGCTCACCGCCAAGGTGGTGCCGGGCTATTGGGAGAACGACGGCAACTACGACGTCGATGGATGGATCGGCGACTCGAACGGGCGAGACGACGAGCCTGTTGGCTGATCAGGGACGACAGGCCCTACTGGTGAGGCGTTTCAGCCGCGCCGAACGGGCCGTGCATCGTTCTGTGGCCGTGCTCATGTTGACCTGCATGGCCACAGCGGCCATCCTCTACAACGGGTTTCTGTCAGTGCCCGTCGGCCATCGCCGGTTGGTCAAACTCCTTCACGTGTACTCCGGCTTCGCGCTGCCGATACCGATCCTGCTGGGCGTCGCGTCAGCGGCCTACCGCTGCGATCTGCGGCGCCTCAACCGTTTCTCGCCGGCCGATTGGCGTTGGCTGCGTTCGCCGAACCGGCGCGAGGCGACGATTCCGGTCGGCAAGTTCAACGCCGGCCAGAAGCTGAACGCGGCACTCAGTGGTGGAGCCATCATCGTGCTGCTGGCCACCGGAACGCTGATGTACTTCCCCGACCTGGCCCGGTTGTCGTGGCGCACCGGAGCCACCTTCGTGCACGACTGGTTCGCTCTGGCGGTGGGTCTGCTCGTGATCGGGCACATCAACTACGCCAGGCGCGACCCCGGTTCGCGACGCGGCATGCGCACCGGCTCGGTCACTGCCGCATGGGCGCAATCCCACCACAACGCCTGGTTCGATGAAGTCACCGCAGCCGAGGCGACGTTCACCGAAGACGTCGATGCAAGCACGGAATGACACCGATGGTTTGAAGCGAGAAGGCACTCGGGTACAGCGGGATCGGATTTAGCACGCGACGGGACCTGTCCAAGAGTGCTAGCACGATGGTCGTGTTGTGCCCGCGGCGGGTCGACCGCATAGTGGCATCGCGGGCACGCACCAAGAAGGAAATCAAGATGAAAATTCGAACGTCCCGTACGAATGTTGCCGAAGTCATATCCACCGGCCCGCTGGCCGGCAGCGGACTACCAACCAACCGACCGTCACTCGACAGGCAGCTCCGTGAAGACCACCAAGACGGTCCTCGCCACGCTCGTCGCCGCCGCTCTCTGTTTCGTCATCATCCCATCGTCGATCAGCTCCGCCAGCGGTGGCGGTGGTGGCGGTGGCGGCAAGGTTGCCGGCAAGTGCGGCACCATCACGTCGATCTCTGCGTCAACGGTGCAGCTCTCGGCGTCCGCAAGTGGATACACGGCGAGTCCGCTGCAGATCCGAGGCCAAGTGTTGAACTGCTCGATCTATCTGCAGCAGTACTGGATCGACTTCGACGAGCCCACGAACACGAACACCACATGCACGGCCTCGTTCTCATTGTTCAATGCACTGCTGTTGAGCTCCGGTTCGAGCCAGGGCTGGACAGCGACGACGAACATCACACCCACCGGGATTGCCGGCTCGGCCGGTTGCGTGGGCACGCACACCGTGAGGGCGGTTCTGCGAAGCCGCACCGACGGCACCGTGCTGTCGACGGTGTCCGTGAACTACACGGTCGCCATGAAGTAAGGCGAGGCTGATTCGCCGTGCGCCGTGCCATTGACGCGGCGCACGGTTGACGCTGCGGGTCGATGGTGCCTCAATGTGCGAAGGCCCGACTTGGAGCAACCCCGATGCCAGATCCTTTCGATCTCGACCGATTCGTGTCGGCGCAGGCACTCGTCTACGACGCCGTCGTCGGCGAGCTTCGCAACGCGCTGAAGGTGACCCACTGGATGTGGTTCATCTTCCCGCAGGTCGATGGGCTCGGATCCAGTCCGACCGCACGCCGCTACGCAATCCGCTCGCTGCCCGAGGCCGACGCCTACCTCGCCCATCCGTTGCTCGGACCGCGACTGATCGAGTGCACCGAACTGGTCAACTCCGTCGACGGCAAATCGATCCACGACATCTTCGGGTTCCCTGACGACATGAAGTTCCACTCGTCGGTGACACTTTTCTCGATGCTCACTTCCGGTCACGTCGCCTTCGAGACGGCGTTGAACAAGTACTTCGGCGGCACGCCCGACCCGGCCACGGTCGCGATCGTCGGTCGGCACGTCGGTTGACTGATCGAATGGCACGACTGTTCATCGCGGTGTGGCCACCGGACGAGGCTGTTGCCGAGCTGACCGCCCTGCATCGCAAGGACCAGCGCGGGGTGCGCTTCGTCAGTCCGCAGAACTGGCACATCACCTTGCGCTTCCTCGGCAACGCCGACCCCGGCGAGGTGATCGGCGCGCTCGATGGCGCCACATTCGCGCCTGCCCGAGCACACCTCGGCCCGGCGGTCGACGTCTTCGCCGACCGAGCGCTCGTGATTCCCGTTGACGGAATCGACGAACTCGCCGGTCGAGTGACAGAACGCACCCGCCAGATCGGTGAACCGCCACGTAAGCGCTTCCTCGGCCACCTCACTTTGGCGCGACTGAAATCCAACGTCTCCATACCGCGGGCACTGGGGGCACTGGTCAGCGCAGACTTCGATGTCGAGGAGATCGCGCTCGTCCAGAGCCGCCTCCACCCCGACGGCGCTCGATACGACACGATCGAGACGTGGCCCGTGGGCTGACGGTGGTTGGTGGAGCTATTTCACGGGCATCACAAGGATCAGCCGGTCCGAGACAGCCGTGAAGGCGTGCTGTGCCGCGTCGGCAGCGACGTTGATTTCGTTCCATGTGAGCCCGTCGTTGGACCACAGGACAAGCGCCGTCGGATGATCTCCGCGGATCGGCAGGGCAAACCCGGCCCGTCCGGCGGCTGCGTCCATGACCGGGAACGCCGAGGTCGGGTCAGGGTCGACCCATCGGTGGACCTCAGACCATTCGGCCCCGTCGGTCGAGAAGAACAGAGCCTCTCGGCCGATGGCAATGTAGCCAAGCGGGCCCGCCGCAAAGCTCGTGGTTCCGAAACCACCCACGGCGAGTGCGGCGGGCAGCACCAGGTGTTCCCAGTTCTGCCCGTCGGTTGTGCGGTAGGCGTCGAACGAAGTGGAACCGTCGGGATTCCAGGTGGGCATTTGGGTTGCACCGAGGAAGCCTGCCGGCCCGGCGACCAGATCGACGTTGGACGGGCTGGCGAACGGATGCGCTGTGCGATCCCAGTGATCGCCGTTCCAACGCCAGATGATGGTCGTCGGTGCGCCCCACGACGCCTCACTGGTACCCAATCTTGCGGGGTCGATGCTCAGCACGAACCCGTCTTCGAACATGATCGTCAACTGCCCCTTGTCGAAGTACTCGCTTCGGAACTCGCCGTGATCTGCGCCAAGTTCGCCTCGTGAGTAGGCGCTCCAGTCGACCGATGTGAGCACCGCACCGACGACCAGTGCGGCCGTTGGGCTGATCACTGCGTCAGATACGTAGACCTCCGACGACGCATACTCGGCGAACTCGTTGGCGGGTCCGGCCAGGACGCCACCCGTCCACGTGGCCCCCCCATCGGATGAGACGAACGCCGACGCCGTTCCCTCATCCGGTCCCGCGGCGAGCAGCCGAGCGTCGTCGGCAACGAGGACCTGCAGTGAGCCGAGCGCAAGAGCCGTCGGCGTCGCGTCCCAGCGCAGCCCGTCGGAGCTTCGCGACACCTTCGAGAACCCATCCCTCACCTCGACGCGAATGAAATCGTCGCCCTGCCCGACGATTCGTGCGAAGGAATGCTCCATCCACGGGCTTACCGGTGCCATCACCACGCGCCCCTCGATCGCCGGATCGGTCTGGGTCGTCGACGTGGTTTCTGCTGTCGTCGGTTCGTTCGCGGTCGTCGCCGCGGAGGCCACGGTCTGCTCGCCGACGGTGGTCGCGCTCGGCGACTCCCCACCGGTGCCACCGCAACCACCGAGCAGGAGTGCCGACACAGCGAAGAGCGGCCAAGCGCGGGCGTTCATCGTCGTCTCCTCCTCAGTCTCCCGGTGGGAGCGAATCGAACGTCACGAACACGGAGCCGGTGTTGGCGCCGACGCTGCCCATTCCACCGACTGAGTCGATCGGTGAACGTGCGGTCCAGAGCGTCGTTCCATCAGCCGAGGACAACACGGTGATGCCCGCGCGAGCGGCTGACGACCATGTCGCCGATCGCCTGCTGCGGCTCGCCCCACGTCGTTGGCCCGAAGGCCATCCTCCACCGCACTGCACCGCTGCCGAACTCGTAGGCCACAACGCCACCTATCATGCCGTCTGTGCCGTCGAGCACGAAGACGGCTCCGTCACCGAGCGCCCACAACTCGCCGTACGACTGCGACCCCGGCTGGGTCCACAGCGTCTTGCCGGTCGAGATGTCCAGGACACTCAACTTCGGGGCATTTCGTTCGCTCGTTGCGACGTACCCGACGACGAACCGGTCCGCCGCAGCGGGGTGATCGAGCCTCGGCGCCTGCCACAACTCATCGCCGGTCAACGCGTCGACGGCAACCAGCATCTGTCCAGCCGGAACGATCACGGTGTCGCCGGCAACGGCCGTCGCCGCACGCGAAACGCCGATACCCGACAGGTCACTCTGATGTACATCGTTGGCCCACAGCTGCTGACCGGTCGACCGATCCAGCCCCCGCAAGCCGCCCAGCCCGATCGACCCTGCAGTAACAACGACCTTCTCGGTGTTGGCAATGGGACTGAACACTTCATTTGGAGGCGGTACGCACGCGGGATGACAGATGACCCCACTCGGCACCGTTATGTTCGTCGCCAACTCGGGGTCGGCAGCCGGTGCGCGCCACAACTCGACCCCCGTCCGGGCATCGACACCGACTAGCGCGTCGCCGCCCTCATCACTCACGCCAACGACGACGACCCCGCCGCCAGTGAACGGACCGAGCGGCCAACCGAGTCGTTGCCAGTCGTGACCGACTCGCCATAGTTCGGCGCCAGTCCGAGCGTCGATGGCGATCAAGTTCTGCACCGGTTGACCGCTATTCTGACCGGCGATCGGGTCCTGCCGAGAAGTCTCGTCGACGTAGACGACATCGTCCGTCGCGCCACGCACCTCGCGCCACACGAGGTCTGTCGAGCAAGTGGTCCACTGGATGTCACCCGTGCCACGGTCATACGAAGCCAGTGCCGGCGACTGCCCCATCTCGCACATACCCGAATGCGCCAGCTCGGTTGACGACGTCGAGGCGGTCGTGACCGGAGCGATGGATTGCGTGGTCACGGGTTGGATCGTCGTCGCGGCCGGTGTGTCCGTTTGAGCTGTTGCTGGCGTGGTGACGCCGGCCGTCTGGTCCTCCTGCCCCGCCCCGCACCCGACAACGAGCATCCCAACGGCTGAGAGCGGAAGAATCACTCGTCTACACAGCACTGTCACCACCACCCCCCGCACGAGGCCCGGCCGTCGTCAAGCTGCCACTCTGATTGTCGATTCAGTGGCGCGCTTCCTCAAGGACCAATGGTCCCGGTAGAGCGACGACTTGCGCTAGTCCCCCGAGTCGAGCTCGTCGGCCGCCGGCACGGGCATGCCCCAACGGACCATGCCCTGCTCGACCCGCCGGATCGCCGTCTCCAGCACCAGCACGCGAGTGAGCCGCTTGTTCTCGCCAGAAATCACGTCCCACGGGGCGAGGTCGTGATCGGTAAGTTCGAACATGTCCTCGGCGGCGATCAAGTACTCGCTGGCCTTCGTGCGGTTGCGCCAATCCTCCTCGGTGATCTTCCATCGCCGCAGCGGATCGTTCTGACGATCCTCGAACCGAATCAGCTGCTCCTCGGCGCTGATCTGCAACCAGAACTTCACGATGATCACGCCCTCGAGCGCGTTGGCCCGCTCGAACTGCACGATCTCCTCGTACGCCCGGCTCCACTGGTCGTGGGTCGCGAAACCCTCGATGCGCTCGACGAGCACCCGCCCGTACCAGCTGCGGTCGAACACCGACATCCCACCGAGACCCGGCACATAGGGATAGAAGCGCCACAGGAACGGGTGACGCTTCTCGTCGAACGTCGGCTTGGCGAACGACGACACACGGTAGTGCCGCGGGTCGAGCGGCTCGACGAGGCGCTTGATCGCGCCGCCCTTTCCGGCAGCGTCGCTGCCCTCGAACACGAGCAGCAGTCCCGGGCCGAGCTCGCCCGTGCCCATCTGACCCCCGGCATGCAGACGCAGGTGCAACCACCGCCGCTGGGCGGCGGCTAGGCGATCCTCGTATTCTTTTCGCCCAATGCGCTGCGTCAGATCCAGAGAGTCAAGCCGTCCCATCGCCGTCGAGACTACGCCCCACGACGGGCATAGTTCGAAGGGCGCAGCCAGACTGTTCGCATCGACTCAGTTCGCATCGTCCAGTGGCTGCAGGCCGTGCGGATCACCAAGACCCGCTCAGTAGCCGCCGCGGGCCTGTCGGCGCGGACACGTGAGCATCAGCGTCAGCTCATTGAACAACGGTCGTTGTATGAGCTGACGCGAAGTGTCAGTGTCGCTGAACTCGCCGAGCCCTCGCCGGGGTGCGCCACTAGCGCCAACTGCCCAGTGATCTGGGCGTCATCAGACGCCGACGAAGCTCACACCGAGCTCGCCGAGCTGGCCGTTGATGCGCGCCAGGTCTCCGTCGATCAGTGCGGTCAGCGCCGCCAACTGTTCGTCGGCCTGCCCGGCCAGCTTCCGAAACACGTCGTACGACTGGGTGGTCGGCCGCGCATCGGCACTGGCGACGACCGCTGGTAGGGCGGAGAGCTTCTCGAACAGCTGCTCGCGGTAGTTCAACGTGTCACCCTCGGATGTGAACTCGACCTGCACGAGCTCTGCCTCGATGCATTCGAGCTGCTCGGTGAGAGCCGCGGCGAGGGCAACCACTGCCGACGCCGACCCGTCGTCAGCCAGCCGTGTCGCCCACTCGCCGAGCTGGCGTTTCAACGACCGAATCGTGTTCACACCGGTGGCGATCTCCGACAACTTGTCGCGGATCCGGATCAACAGGTCGAACTGCTCGGCCAGGTCGGCGTCGCTGGTGGCGACGCGAGGATCCTTGAGCAGCTCGAACGACTGGGTCATCGACCAGTCTCCGACCGTCAGCGTCGCTCGGTACACGCCGGGCTTGGCGAGCGGCCCGCTGGGCCGCTTGTGGAACTCGGTGTCGACCATCTTCACGCCGCTCGGGTAGGTCATCGGCCATTGGAAGCTGTTCATCCCTGCGGCGGCCGTGATGTACAACCCGTCGCGAGCCTTCTTGTCGGCGGGAATGGAGCTCGAGAACGTCTCGATCTCGTTGCCGTTGCCGTCGTTGCCGTCACGCTCTCGGATCGTGAGGCTGGCTTCGCCGACCGCGGCTTGGTCGAGGAAGTAGGTGATGCGAACGCCTCGCTCGAGGTCGTCGCCGCCATCGATCACCCGATTGCGGACATGGCCGGTCTCGAGTTCGTCGAGATAGAAGGTGGCATTCTGGCCCATCGTGACGTGGTAGTTCTTGCCACCCGGCGTCCCTCCCCACACGGCGGCGATATGCGGAGGTACGCGGACGACGTCGCGTGGTTCGAACAGGTATCGGCTTGCCGTGAGCATGTCGTCGTGCATCTGGTGCAGCGGCGTCAGGTCATCGAGGATCCAGAACGAACGACCGTGTGTCGCCACGACGAGGTCGGTGTCCTTCACGACGAAGTCGTAGATCGGCGTCACAGGAAGGTTGCACTGCAACGACTGCCAGTTGGTGCCGTTGTCGAACGAAACGTGGATGCCGAGCTCGGTCCCCACGTACAGCAGACCTTGACGGTTCGGGTCTTCGCGAATGACGCGGCAGAACTCGTGCCTCGGCAGCCCAGCGTCGATCCGGGTCCAAGTGGCGCCGAGGTCGTCGGTCTTGTACACGTAGGGCGCATAGTCGCCCATCTTGTGGCGGGCCACGGTCATGAAGACCGTGCCGGGTGCATGTGGTGACTCGGCGATCATCGTGACTTGGGAGAATTTCGGAAGGTCGGGTGGCGTGACGTTCACCCAGTCGCCGCCGTCGTTCGTCGACAGATGCACGAGTCCGTCATCGGACCCGGCCATCAGCAGGCCCCGCTGATGCGCCGACACCATCAATGAGAAGATCGTGGCGTACATCTCGGCGCCGGCAGTGTCCATCGTCAGCGGACCGGAGACACCCATCGTGTCGGAGTCGGCACAGGTGAGGTCGGGGCTGATCGCCTGCCAGCTGTGCCCTTCGTCGGTCGTGCGGAAAACCTTGTTTCCACCGACGTACAAGATGTTGCTGTCGTGCGGTGAGAACACGATCGGGTAGGTCCATTGGAAGCGGACCTCGGCCGTGTTGCCGTCGTGGTATGCCTCGGGCCACACGTTGACCAGCTGCACCTGCTTGGTTCTGTGGTCGTAGCGCTGCAACGACTCGCCGCCGCCCGGTGAGCTGCCGATCGCGCCGACGTACACGATGTTCGGGTCGCCCGGCTTGGGGGCGACATACCCGCTCTCGGCGGTGCCGGGTGCGTAACAGTTGGCCCAGTTGATGGCACCAAGACCGGTCTGGCTGGGCACGGCGATGCTCGAATTGTCCTGCTGCGACCCGTACACAAGATAGGGAAATTGATCGTCGGTGGCGACGTGGTAGAACTGCGCGGTCGGCTGGTTGTAGATCGTCGACCACGATGTCCCGGCGTTGAACGACACCCATGCACCGCCGTCGTCGCAACCGATCATGCGGTCGGGATTCGTCGGATCGATCCACAGCGCGTGGTTGTCGCCATGTGGTGTGTGGAACTCTTCGAACGTCTTGCCGCCGTCGATCGATCGCCAGGCCTTCATGTTCATGACGAACACTTCATCGGCAGCCGTGGGGTGGGCGATCACATGCTGGTAGTACCACGGGCGCCAACCGAGGTCGGGGTTCGACGACACCTTCTCCCATGTCTCGCCGATGTCGTCGGAACGGTACAGACCGCGCTTGCGTCCCTCGGCTTCGACCATCGCGAACACCCGACCAGAGCGTGCCGGTGACACCGACACGCCGATCTTGCCGAGGATGCCGTCGGGCATGCCGGGGCGGTGGCTGATGTCTTGCCAGGTGTCGCCGCCGTCTCTCGAGCGCCACAGGCCGCTCTCCGGACCGCCGCTGTCGATCGACCAGAACGTGCGTCGGGCCTGCCAGACAGTGGCGAAGATGATGCGCGGGTTGTTGGGGTCGAGCGACACGTCGACGGCGCCGGCCCGGTCGCTGACATGCAACACGAGCTCCCAGTTGTCGCCGCCATCCTTCGATCGGTACAGCCCACGCTCAGGGTTGTCCTTCGATGCGTGACCGAGCGCGGCGACGTACACCAGGTCGGGATCATCGGGGTGGACGCGAATCTCGCCGATGTGCCGTGATTCGGCGAGACCCATGTGCCGCCAGGTCACGCCGGCATCGGTCGACTTGTAGATGCCGTCGCCGTGGCTGACGTCGATGCGGATCGTCGTCTCGCCCGTGCCGGCGTAGATGACGTTGCCGTCGGAGGGAGCGACGGCCAAAGCGCCGATCGATGCGGTGGTGAGGAAGCCATCCGTCACGTTCTCCCAGTACTGGCCGGCGTCGTCGCTCTTCCAAACGCCACCGGCGACGGCGCCGAAGTAGAAGACCGACTGGTGCGTCGGGTCGGCGGCCACCGCCACCACCCGACCACCGCGGGTGGGCCCGATGCAGCGATAGCGAATTTGAGTCAGGAACTTCGGGTCAACGGTCGGCACAGGCCGAATCCTGCCACCCCCCGAAGGGTCGCCGAGAGGCCGGGCGTGAGAGACTCCTGGCGTGTCTCGGCGACCACCGCGAATCGGTTTGGTCCTCGGCGCGGGTGGGGTCACCGGCGGGGCGTTCCATGCCGGTGTGCTCAGCGCGCTCCACGCCGGTCTCGGCTGGGATCCGCGCCAGGCGACGATCATTGTCGGCACGTCTGCAGGGTCGATTGCGGCCACGTCGCTGCGTGCCGGTGTCTCGGCTGCCGATCTCCTGGTCCGCTCCGAGGACGGCGCCATGTCGACACCGGGCGTGCGACTGACGGGCGACACCGAGTCCCAGCGACGGCCAATACCGCTGCGGCCCGCCGTACGGGGTCGGCGACCGACGGAGGTCGCCGCGTTCCTCGGGCTGGTCGCGACACGGTCGTTCTCTGCGCCGCCATGGGCCTTGCTGTCGAGCCTGATCCCCGAGGGAGAGGTGAGCACCGCGATGATCTCCGATACCATCGCCAGGCTGTTCCCTGACGACTGGCCCGATGCTGCGTTGTGGGTCTGTGCGGTCCGCCAGGGCGACGGGCAGCGGTTCGCGTTCGGCAAGCATGACTACCGGCCTCCCCTTCCCGATGTCGTTGCCGCCTCGTGCGCGATCCCCGGCTTCTTCATCCCGGTGACGATCGACGACGAAGCATTCGTCGACGGCGGTGTCCACTCACCGACGAACGCCGATGTGTTGATCGGCGAAGACCTCGACCTGGTCATCGTCAGCTCGCCGATGTCGATGACCGGACAGCGCACCTCCCGGTCGGCAGGATCGATGGTACGGCGATGGTCCGGGGCGCTACTCGATGCCGAAGTTCTGCGTCTGCGCCGGCGCGGCGTGCCGGTCGTCGCATTCCAGCCGACCCCAGAGGACATCGATGTGATGGGCCCCAACGCGATGGACCCGAGTCGCCGCGGCCCGGTGGCCCGCCACGTGCACGAGTCGACGCTGCTTCGACTATCTCGCGCCGACACCCGCGCCAGACTGTCGGTGCTGGGAGAAACGGCTTGAAAGGACCGCGGGGCAGGCACATACTGGTGCCGACACCTCACAGTCGAGGGAGGCACGATGAAAGTCGTGGAGGTCCTGCGTGACAAGGGCACAGATGTCGCCACCGTGCGGCCGGGTGTCGGCCTGCGGACATCGATCGAGCGGATGACCAACCTTGGAATCGGAGCGCTCGTCGTACTCGACGACACGGGTGACATCGTCGGGCTCCTCTCCGAGCGCGATGTTGTCGCCGCTCTCGCCCGCTCGGGCGCGGATGCGCTCTCTGGTTCGGTCGCCGACGCGATGACGCGCAAGGTCATCACTTGCTCGCCCGAGGATCGCGTCAACGACTTGATGGCCGTGATGACACGAAGCCGCGTGCGTCACATATCGGTAACCGATGGCGGCAAGCTCGCCGGCATCATCAGCATCGGCGACCTCGTGAAGGCCCGGCTCAACGAGTTGGAGACCGAGTCGGCGGTGCTTCGCGACGCGTACCTTCGCGTCCGCTGACGTTACGAATCCACATCGGTTTGCAGGAGGAGATCGATCTCGTCGATGGCCGATTGTTGCTGGGCCATGAGGACTTTCAGCTGACCGACCTTGAGCTGCACATCGTCGTCGGTGTTCAACGATTCCGTGGTCGGGTTCAGCTTCGGCGCCAGGAACAGGTTCGCCAGGTAGCCGGTGAAGGTGCCGAAGATGCCGACGCCGACGATGATGATGAGCGAGCCGGCCAGTCGACCTCGGTCGGTGACGGGATAGGTATCGCCGTAGCCCACCGTCGAGATGGTCACGATCACATACCACAGGGCGTCTGATGCCGTGATGATGTTCGCGCCGGGCGCGTCCTGCTCGATGTGCAGCATGTAGAGGCTGCCGAATTCGAGCACCAGGATTCCCATCAGCACCAAGATGGCGAGAGCGCTGCCGGCGCGGTCCTTGAGCAGGCTGCGCACCATCCTCCTGGAGCCGTTGGCGCGCTCGAGGCGGATCACCCGCACAAGTCGAAAGATGCGGAGGAGCTTCAGCCAGTGGATGGGCGCGCTCGATACAAGGTCCGCCCAACCGAATTGCCGAAGGAAGTACGTGGACTTCGACTCCGCCGTGAACAGGCGATAGAGGAAATCCACCAGGAAGATGCAGCTCAGAAGGCCGTTCATGATCAACAGCACCGTGTCGAGATGTGGGTCGTCGATCGTGTTGACCAACACGAGGTTGAGGATCGCCAAGATCGACACCAGCGCGACGAAGATCTCGTAGCCGGTGTTCTTCAATTCTTTGGAGCGCCCCTCAGCTTCGGCCATTCCAGCTCTCCTCGGGACCCGGTGCTGTCTGCGCGGCGAGCCTACTCATGGGCACTGACGCGATCGCGGAGGGTGGCCGGGCGCGATCGTCACCGTCCTGGTCGATGGTTTCGGCGCGCCGTTCCCGACTCGCTCTCGTTCATCGTCACGCACAAAGCGATGTACGACTACACCCAGAGCATCCTCGACGGCCTTGTCGCGCCGGCGCTCTCGGGGTCACCGCGAGCGCCAGGCGTGCCTATCGAAGTTGCCGTGCCAGACCGACCCAGACCGCAGGCAGTACTGTGCCGCTGATGGTGAGCGTCGACGAGGTCGCTCAGATGGCCTTGGCGTTGCCGGAGGTCACCGAAGGCGAGCGCTCCGGCACGCGCACCTGGTTCGTCGCCGGCAAGGCGTTCGCGTGGGAGAGGCCGTTCAGCAAGGCTGACATCCGGCGGTTCGGCGACGTCAGCCCGCCGGCTGGACCCATCCTCGCTGTCCGCGTCGAAGACCTCGGCGAGAAAGAGGCCGTGCTCGCCGCGCTGCCCAAGTCCTTCTTCACAATTCCGCACTTCGACGGGTACCCGGCGGTTCTGATCCAATTGAAGACGGTCGGCAAGCGCGCACTTCGCGGACGCGATCATCGACGGCTGGTTGGCATGCGCACCGTCTGGCCTGGCGACTGCGTTCATCGAGCGACGCGTGGTCGAATGCCGATCGGCTACTTGACGACTGTCTCGTTGATCGCGTTGTGCACAGCTTTCGCCGTGGCCCCACCAAGGCCGCGCCGGTCGAGCCCATCGAACGTCGGTTACTGGTTCGGGTTCGTGCTCAACGAGTTGCCGTTCATTGCGCTCTATTGGCTGCTCGCTGCAACGTTGCTGGTCATCGGACAGCACGACCTCGACTCGCCTGTCGGTTGGACGGCATTCTGTCTGGCTGTCGTCACGACGGCAGGTCTGGTGGTCGTCGTCGTCCGCGGCCTGCGGGCCGCACCGGCAACCGACCACGCGCTCAGCGACGCGCTCGGCACCGACTGGCGAACCGCCATCGACTCCCAATTTGCTGACCGGCTGCGACGCGCCCGTTCACCCTGGTCGGGCGCGAAAGCACGCCTGCGGATGCCGGAATCGCGCCCGACCGGCCTGGTCGGGCGCGAAAGCACGCCTGACGGTGCCGGATTCGCGCCCGACGGCTGTGCCTCTGCAGGGGGTCAGGTCACGTCGTCGATGGTCATCAGGATCTCCGACATCGACGATCCCTGCACGACGTGGCCGGCCTGGCGACGGAAGAGGGCCATGAACGACGCGTCGCTCATCACTTCCTTCATCTCACGTTCGAGCTCGGCCAGCGATGTGTAGTCGGCGTGATACACCACATCGTTGTTCGCGCCGGTGAGCGGCATGTAAACGGTCAGGGGTGCCCATCCCTTGGCGTCGATGTAAGCAATCATCTCTTGCGCCACGGTGAAGTAGTCGACGAAATGACCGTAGATGACTTGTTCGCGGATGACCTGCCGGTACATAGCACCTCCTGTGGATCCCCCGCGCGGGAGTATGCGCTCGAGACATCGGGCGGTCAATGAAACGGCGGACAATGCACCAATTGTCAGGTGGCCGTGATTCGTCGTGCAACCACTTCAGCGCTCGGCTGCGGCCATCGGATTCTGTCCGCCGGCGGCCACAGCGAGGCCAGGCACCGATTATTCGCTCAGTCCGAATATTCCGTGCCCTGCTGACGTCAAGGGACCGGCCGACGCAGTGCAGCTCGGCGCTCCTGAAGAGCGCGTCGACGCCCAGCCCGTCCGAGGCGACACTCCGTTCTACGTCCACGTCGCCACGAATCACTAGCATCGGCGCCCGCATGGCTGAGCACACCGAGGTACCGAGCGAGATTCTCGTTCGACTACGACAGATGTGCCTCGGATTGCCCGACGCCTACGAAGAGGCCGCGTGGGTGGGCACGAGGTGGAGAATTCGCAAGCAGACATTTGCCCATGTCCTGACGATCGACAGTGGTTGGCCGCCGGCCTACGCGGCGGCAGCTGCATCCGCCGGTCCACTCACGGTGATGACGTTCCAGTCGGCGGGCCAGGAGCTCGAGGCCTTCAGCAACATCGGTCATCCGTTCTTCCGGCCGAGGTGGCGACCCAACATCGTCGGCATGATGCTCGACGCCGGCACCGATTGGACCGAGGTCGCCGAGCTCGTCATCGAGAGCTACTGCCAGTTGGCACCCAGGAAGCTGGTCGCCTCGGTCACCCGCCCGTCCGAGGGAGGGCCGACATCGACAAGCACGTGATCAACGCCGATGTGCCGACCACCGGTGGGCCGTTCAACCTGTGCATCCGCCACGGGAACATGGTGTACGTGTCCGGCCTGCCGCCGTTCGACGAGCACTTTGCGGCTGCACTGCGTGCGGCACGCGCCGCCGGTGATCCGATCCCACCATTCCCGGCGACACCGTTCGAGGTCCAGGCCCGGTGTGTGATGGACCATCTGAAGACGTTGGTGGAAGCCGCCGGGTCGAACATGGAATGCCTGCTGAAGGTCGTCGTATGGCTGAAGGACCAGTCCGATCAAGAAGCCTTCGACCGGATCTACCGCAGCTACTTCGCGAGCACCGAGTCGCTGCCGACGCGAACGCGGATGCAAGCCGGCCGGACGCCGATGGACTGCGGGCTGGAGATCGATGCCATCGCGTTCGTCCCTGACTAACCGCCTGGGCGACGTGCCCTCGAAAGCCAATTGCGCCGGGTGACTCGTTTGGGACCGAGAACCATTCGACTCCTCCAGTCGCACACACGTTTCCGTCTATGACACTGACCGCCTGGCGACGGACTTGAGGTCGACGACCTGTACGGTCAGCTCGGCGACGGCGGTGGAAGCGGATCGCCGGCAGGCGCCGGCGATGGCGCGGGCTCGACAACAGGTGCGGCTGCCGGTGCAACGACTTCGGCTCCCTCGTCCTCGAGCTTGCGCAGCTCATCGACCAGGCCGACGATCACGGCTTCGTCGCCGGGCTCGCCGCGCTCGGTGCGCTGGCGGTAAAGCACGCGGCCGAGGTCGTCGAGCAGATCGTCGACCTTGCGCTTCGCGTTGACGTCATCGATCTTGCCCTTGGCCTGATCGGCCAAGTGGCTTGCCGTCTCTTTGGCCTTGTCCAGGAATCCCATGTCCGGCTCCTCTCGTCGTGACATTTCTGTGTGGTCCGTTCTATCGCCGCCACGACTGGATGAGAAACTCGACCGGGCAGCCCGAGCGAAGCGACGTCTGGCAAAGCGTCGTATAGTCGCGTCACGGCCGACCATCAGGAGAAGGCAGCCATGGGAACCGACACTCCAGCTCAACGAGGCGACTCGTCGACACCGCTCCGGGCTCGATTCTGGGCGCAGCTGGTGCTCGCTGTGACGTTCACGGTGTTGTTCGTCGCCACCGTCATCGAGCCGACGTGGATCGAGAAGGTGTTCGACGCAGAACCCGACGCTGGGAATGGTTCTGCCGAGTGGCTGATCGTCGTGGTGTTCGGAGTCGCCGCGCTGTTGATGTTCGGACTAGCCGGCCGCGAATGGCGACGCCGAAGTCTCGTGCCACAGCAGTCGTGACTCACCGGGTGTCGGCGACGCTCTGAGATCGGCCAGTAGACCCGAGATCGTCGATCGGGCTACGACTGCGAAGGCGTCGCGTCGGCCGAGATCTGAACCGGCACTCGCCAGACGAGCTGGGAACCACCGGTGACTTGGGCGCTGATCGTGGCGTCACCGCCCAGGCGCCTCGCCCGCTCGACGATGTTGGTCAGGCCGCGGCCGCCGAGCACCTCGTCGGGAACACCGATGCCGTCGTCGGAGACTGTCAGCGTGATGTCGTCGGCGACGGCCAGGGCGACGCGGACGTGGCGGGCGTTGGCGTGGCGGGCCACGTTCGACAGCGCTTCGCGCAGCACCGGGACGAGATGCTCGGCGACGTGGCTGTCGATCCTGTCGATCGGGCCGTCGAACTGCAGACGGGGTTCGAACCCGAGACCGGTCGCCGAATCGGTGAGCGTTGCATGCAGCCGACCCCGCAGACCATCCGGCGTGGATTCGCCACCCTGTAATGAGAACACTGCCATGCGCAGCTCTTTGATGCTCTGATCGAGACCGTCGATGGTGGTTTGGATTCGCTCCTTGGCCCTGTCGTCGACGATGTTCATGGTGCCCAACAGCTTCAGACCTTCGCCGAAGAGCCTCTGGATGACAGTGTCGTGCAAGTCGCGAGCGATGCGCTCGCGGTCTTCGGCTATGGCCACTACCTGCTCTGCGTCGTGCAGTGCCTGCTGGCTTTGCCGCAGCGCGGCCTCGGCGGCCAGGCGACCGGTGATGTCGCGGGCGAGGGCGATGATCCACCGGTTCCCGTCGCGGCCGGCCGGTGCGGATCGGTATGTCTTCTCGACGGCCACCTCACTGCCGTCCTTGCGCAACATCGTTGCCTGCCGCATGGTCGACGAGGACTCGTCGGCGAGCAACGAAGCGACGAGCTCGCGGTAGTCGGCTTCGGTCGTGTACGGATTGAGGTGAAGAGGAGTCATGGTCGAAAGCTCGGTCTGCGTGTAGCCGACCAAACGCACGGCCCCCTCGTTGACGAAGGAGTAACGCAGCGTCTCGGTGTCGAACATGAACATTGCGTCGTCGGTGGCGTCGAGCGTTTGCAGCACGCGGCGCAGGCGATCCTCGGACTCGACTCGCGCCGTGATGTCGCGAACCGCGGCAACAGCGAACACGCCGTCGCCGAGTCGCAACGGGCTGAGGCTGATCTCGACGGGGAACAGTGATCCATCGGAGCGCCGCGCCCACAGATCGAGGCCGGCGCCCATCGTGCGAACGGTAGGTGCTGCCCGGTAGCGCGTGCGGTGGGCACGATGGACCGAGCGCAACGCGTCGGGCAACAACTTCTCGACGACCTCGCCGAGCAGCTCGTCGATCGGGTACCCGAAGAGCTCGCCGGCGTGGTCGTTGACGAAGACGATCTCACCGGTGCTCGACACAACCAACGTGGCGTCGGGTGCAGCATCGAGCAGCGACCACGCAAAGTCGTCGCCGTACGACTGCAGAACCTGTGACCGCACACCCACCGCGACTCTCCTCCCAGCCAAGGCTTCGACCTCGTCCAGCGGCGCGGGCCGAGGATGAAACCCTCCGTCACATGCAATCAAATTCGGCACTGATTCTACATCCGAGCCCACGCTGGGCATCAGCCCGCCACCTTCGCGACCCGCCCAGCATTGCCGACGTGTCTACCAACGGATTCGTGAATCCGCCTCAGGGAGCCGTCGTGGCAGGCGTGGTTTCTGCGCTCGGCACCTCGGCCACGATCGGCGGCGGTGCCTGAACGGGGACCGCGATATCGGAGCCGCTTTCCGAGGTCGTGACCTGGCCGCCGAATCCGCTATTGCTCGCGCAGCTACGGACGGCGTCGGGCGGCGGGTCGGCCACCACCCCCGTGACGATGCCGTTGTCGACTGTCAGCGCAGGCAGGCACTCCGGACCGATCGTGTCGACGCCCTGGCCGGTGATCGTCAATTCAAGCCACTCACGGCTGAATCCGCCGTAGAAGAACGGCCCCAGCGGTGAGTCGAACAGGCTCGAGCCGTCTTTGGCATCGTGCAAGGCAGTCGAAGCGCTGGCAAGCGCCGTACCCAGCGGCGACACGTACCACTTGCCGCCGGATTGCACGACCGAGACCGGCGGGAGCTCGATCGTGCCACCGGCGAGCAAGAACAGACTGAGGCCGCCGACGGCATCAGGTCCGCCGCACAGCTGGTAGCCGCCGTCGACGGCTTTGGCACCCGGTGACGCGGCAACCCCGAACAACGATTCGGCGCCGCCCGTGAATGTCGTACAGCCGTCGGCGCGCTCGATCGTGAACTGCTGCGGTCCGCCGGTCGGTTCTGTCGGGAACACGAGCGCGGTGATGGTGCCGTCGGTGTTGGCCGCGGTGAAGTTGTAGCGGCCGTCGCCCACCCCCGGGAAGGTGTCAGAGAAGGAGAGCCCCTCGATGGTCGGTGGTACTTGACCGGGCGGCACCAAGGCGAAGCCCGAGCCGTCGAACGCCGTGACCACTGTCGACAACGACGGGTCGGCAAGGCCGGAGGTGTCGGCGTTGAAGCCCGCCGGCGCGGTGCCTTCGACTGTGTATGTGAGCGGCTTCAGAGTGAGATTGTCGCCTTGGCCGATGGTCTCGTAGGTCAACCCCGAGATTGCCACCGACCAACCGTCGGCACGCGCCGCGCTCGATCGCCGCCTGGGCGTCGGCCATCCACGATTGCGCCAGCCACGCCATCGCGTCCTCGCCCGGGGCAAACGTGTCGATCGCCGACTGCAGATCGAGCGTCGCCAGCCGGTCGTAGAAGCCAGTGACCGCTGCGTCGGGCGAATCGAAACCGACCGGCGTGCGCGACACGGGCCGGGGATCTCCCAGCCATTCGGCACTGCCGCACGTACTCGGCAGCGTGTACTCCACGCTGACGTACCAGCGACCATCGTGCTCGACGGTCATCAGCACGGCCGGCGGATCCGTCGCGCCGAGGTTCGCCTGACGCCGTGCGACCTGCGGTCGCCGTCGCCGAGCAACTCCCGCACCTTGTCGCCGAACGGGAACGAATCTGGGATCGAACGAGGCGCTGACCGTGCCGCTGGTCGCCGTGACCGCCGCCAGACCACCTTCGAGGAAGTTGGTGTCGAGTGCGAGATCGTCGACGGAGATGTCGAGCCCGTGCACGCCGCTCGCATCGAAGTCGTCGCCGAGCAGTCCGACGCGCTTGGCATCGGAGGTGATCGAGTCGACGGCGCCGCGCAGACACGCCGACTTCTTCCGGCAAGGTGACGTCGATCATGCCCAACACGTCTTCGTGTTCCATCGCCGACACGAACGCTGGTCACCGCTTCTTCTGGTGTCGCCGCGCCGCCGTCGTTGGCTGGCGCCGAGGAACGAGTAGGTGGTGAAGACCACCTGCGCCGATCAGTGCCGTCGACCGCGGTGATCACGCCGACGACGACGACCACGATCGCCGTTGGCCCGGTTGGTCAGCGACGACCGTCGACCTCATCGGGCATGCGCACGGCCGTCGGGGCATGATCGGCAAGCTGCGCGAGCCGCTGACGAAGGAGCGTCTCGGTCTCGTGCGAATTCCTGGTCGGACATCGATGTCATCGGATCACCTCTCGAAGTTCGGCGAGCCCACGTCGCACCAGCGTGCGAACGGTGGCACCGGCGGCATTTCAGGTTGGCGCAATCTCCTCCTCGGGAAGATCACAGAGGTAGCGCAGCACGATCGCCGAGCGCTGCCGGATCGGCAGGGCGATCAATGCGTCGCGCAACTCGATCAGCTCGACATCCATCACCGCGTCGGTCGGATTCTCGGGACGCGGTGCGGCAACGTCGCGACGGTGAAGCGACCGGCAACGATTGACGACTGCAACCCGCAGGTACGCGACAGGCTCGGCGAGGGTGTCGATCCGCGGCCCGACCTTGGCGAACACGTCGTGGACCACGTCCTCTGCTGCCGGCGCCGAACCGGTGAGCACGAAGGCGACCCGCAGCAGGTTGCGGTAGACCGACGCGTAGACGGCTTCAGAGCCGGCCCAAGCCTTCGATTCCGTGACCGGGATACGAGTCGACTCGGGGAACGCGTCGCTCATAGCGAGATTCATACCCTGTCTCACGCACGAACCCAGCGATCCGTTTCAACATTCTCCGACATTTCCGGCCCGCTGCTGCCCGAACGAGTGTTTCCGGCCCCCGTCGTAAACGGAAACACTCGTTTAGACGATCGAGCCGGCGATGATCGTCGAGGCGACGAGGGGCACGCCTGGCCGGTAGACGAAGTCGATCGGGTTCGGCGGTGTCGAGGATGATGAGGTCGGCCCGCATGCCGGTCGCGATTCTGCCGATGTCGACGCGGCGCAGCGCTGCGGCGCCTCCGGCCGTTGCGGCCCAGATCGCCTCGTCGATGGTCATGTTCATGTCGCGGACCGCAAGGGCGATGCAGAACGGCATCGACGTCGTGTAGCTCGAGCCCGGGTTGCAATTCGATCGCGAGCGCGGCAACTGCCTCCGGCAGTCGAGCAGGCGACGCGCGTCGGGATACGGCTGGCGGGTGGAGAAATCAGTCGCCGGCAGGAACGTGGCCACGGTGCTCGCTGCCGGCGAGCGCGGCGATGTCGTCGTCGGAGAGATAGGTGCAGTGGTCGGCCGAGGCGCACCCCAGTTCGACGGCCAACTTGCACTCCGGGACCATGCCCGAACTGGTTGGCGTGCAATCGCATGCCGAGCCCGACCTCGCGACCGGCCTGAAGCACCGCTCGCGCACTGGTCGACGTCGAACGCGCCGCGCTCGCAGAACGCGTCGATCCAGCGGGAATGCGGTGCGCACTCCGACAACATCTCGCCGCACACCAGCGAGACGTAGTCGTCGACGCGGCCATCGAACTCCGGCGGCACCACGTGGGCGCCGAGGAATGTGGTCTCGTCGGTCAGCTCGGCGCCACGCCGAGCGTGCGTGCCTCGTCGACGGCGGTGAGCCCGTAGCCCGACTTGATCTCGATCGTCGTGGTGCCCGAACGCCGAGCCTCGGCGAGCAGCACAGAGCGCCTGGACGACAGCTCGTCGTCGGTCGCGGCACGGGTCGCTGCGACCGTCGTTCGAATTCCACCGGCCTCGTAGGGACGCCCGGCCATCCGTGCCGCGAACTCGGCGGATCGATCGCCGGCGAACACGAGGTGGCTGTGGCTGTCGACGAAGCCGGGCATCACGCAGCGACCAGCTGCATCGATCCGCTGATCGGCGGTCGGCGCCTGCCCAGTGCCCACCAGCTCGATCAGTCCGTCGACCATCACCATCCATGCGTCGTGCAGTTCGCCGGTCGCACCGACCTCGAACGTGCGCATCGTTGGTGATCAGCCGACCGATGTTGTCGATGACGGTCGACGGTGCGCTCATGACCACACCCTGTTGATCGATCGAGCGAGCTCGGCACGACATCGATGGTCCGATGCATGCCGTCGGCCACGACGACTCGGCCGCCGACGACGACGTGATGGACATCACCGGCCGTCGCAGCGAAGACAACGGCCGCCGCAGCGTGATCGGGATCGATCCCGGCGAGTCGTGGCGAAGTCAGCTCGACCGAGGTCAGGTCGGCCAGCGCTCCGACCGTGATCCGGCCACCGTCGTGCCACCCGAGGCTGCGATAGCCCGTGGTAGTCGCCGCCGCGAGCAGCTCGCCAGGCTGGTGTGTACCCCTGCGCAACGACACCAGTCGCTCGTCGAGCTCGATCGCCGCGACCTCCTCGAACGGGTCGATGACGGCGTGCGAGTCGGTGCCCACGCACATCGGCGATGCCGGCTCTGCGGAGCCTCCGCCGTCGGGCCGATGCCATCGGCGAGATCGCGTTCGGTCGTCGGACAGATGCAACACGTCGAGTGGCTCGACTGCAGCAGGTCGATGTCGTCATCGGTGAGATGCGTGGCGTGCACCGCCGTGAACCGCTCGCCGAGAACACCTTGATCGCCGAGCAACTCGACCGGCGTGCAGCCATGCACCGCGCAGCACTGCTCGTTCTCGGCCGGCTGCTCGCTGACGTGGGCGTGCAGCGGGGCGTTTCGCGCCGCGGCCCAATCGGCTACGACCGGCATCGAGGCAGCGGTCGACGCTGCGCACCGAGTGGATCGCCGCGCCGATCCTGGCCGTGTCGTGCCGTCGAGGCCGTCGACTCGCGCCGCCCACGCGTCCGCATCGCCGTCGCTGAACCGCTGCTGCGTGTCGTTGAGCTCGGCGTCGGTCGCCAGACCGGCACGCAGGTAGCACGTGTCGAGCAAGGTGATCCGGATGCCGGCCGTCGCCGCGGCATCGAGCAGCGCTTCGCCCATCGTCGTTCGGCTGCGCGTACGGCGCGCCACCGCGGTCGTGGTGCAGGTAGTGGAACTCGCCGACACAGGTGAATCCGGCCAGCACCATCTCGGCGAACGTCGCCCGGGCCAAATCGCGATAGCGGTCGGGGTCGAGGCGGTCGGCGAGTGCATACATCCGATCGCGCCACGTCCAGAACGAACCGGACTCGCCGTGCGTTCGTCCACGCAGCGCACGGTGAAAGGCGTGGCTGTGGGCGTTGGCCATTCCCGGCAGCGTCAACCCGCCAAGACGGTGGGCGCCCGGCGGCGGATTGGCGCCGACGTTGACGGCCGTGATCCGATCGCCGCTCGATGGTGATCGCGACACCGTGCTCGACCTGCCGCCGGCGAGATCGCCCAGCCACGCCAACTCGCACCAGTAGGTCGTCACGATGCCGACTCTGGGCCACGAACTCGAGTGATCCGCTCGACGAACGCGGCGCGGTGGAACCGCTCGAACTGCTCCCACGTGGTGAACGTCGTCGGGTCGAACGACACGATCGAGGAACAGCACGCCATCGAGGTGATCGCACTCGTGCTGGAACGTGCCGGCCGTCAAGCCCGCGTCGGATCTCGTCGTGGGCGCCACCGTCGCGATCGAGGTACCGGACGCGCACGTTGACGTGACGCATCACCGAGCCGCGCAGGTTCGGCACCGACAGGCAACCCTCGTTGATCTCGACCAACTCGTCGTCGATCGGCTCGATGATCGGGTTGACCACGACGGTCAACGGGATGCGTGGCTTGTACGGATAGCGGGGGTTGTCGCCCACCTCGATCGTCGCGATCCGCACCGGCACCCGACCTGGTTGGCGGCCAGACCCGGCGCCGTTGGCATGACGCATGGTGTCGATGAGATCGTCGATGAACTGCTGCGTCTCCGGTGTCGCCAACTCCTCGACCGTCACCTCGACGGCCCGCTCGCGCAGCACCGGATGACCGACGGTGACGATCTCGCGGACACTCATCGCCGAACACCCATCCCTAGTCGCCCGACTCGCTCATCGGAATGCGGACGCCTCGTTCGGCGGCGACATCGATGGCTCGTTGATACCCGGCGTCGGCGTGGCGGATGACGCCCATCCCGGGATCGGTGACCAGCACGCGCGACAGCTTCTGCGCTGCCAGCTCGGTGCCGTCGGCGACCACGACCATGCCGGCGTGGATCGACCGGCCGATACCGACTCCACCACCGTGATGGATGCTGACCCATGTCGCCCCGCTCGACGTGTTGACGAGCGCGTTGAGCAGCGGCCAGTCGGCGATCGCATCGCTGCCGTCGGCCATCGACTCGGTCTCGCGATACGGCGAGGCGACCGATCCGGAGTCGAGGTGGTCGCGACCGATCACGATCGGCGCCGACACCTCGCCCGTACGGACCATCTCGTTGAACCGCAGGCCGAGCCGATGACGTTCGCCGTACCCGAGCCAGCAGATCCGCGCCGGCAGGCCCTGAAAGGCGACCTGCTCACCGGCCATCTTGATCCACGATGCAGACCCTCGTCGTCGGGAAACTCGTCGAGCACGGCCTGATCGGTGGCGGCGATGTCGGCGGGATCTCCCGACAATGCCACCCATCGGAACGGCCCCTTGCCCTCGCAGAACAGCGGGCGGATGTAGGCGGGCAGGAAGCCCGGATAGTCGAACGCCCGGTCGAAGCCACCGAGCCTGGCCTCGGTGCGCAGGCTGTTGCCGTAGTCGAAGACCTCGCTGCCCTTGTCGAGGAAGCCGACCATCGCCCGGCAGTGCACGGCCATGCTCTCGCGAGCACGGCGGATGAGCTCCTGCGGATTGCTGGAGGCCATTTCGGCGGTTGCCTCGGGCGTGAGGTCGGCGGGCACGTAGCTCAGCGGATCATGAGCGCTGGTCTGGTCGGTGACGATGTCGGCCGGAAATCCCATCTCGAGCAACTGGGGAACCACGATCGCGGCGTTGCCGACCAACCCGACCGACAGAGGCCGGCGCTCGTCGCGGGCCTGCACGCAACGAACCACTGCGTCGTCGAGCGAGTCAGCCACCTCATCGAGATAGCGGGTTTCGACGCGGCGCCCGACCCGCCACGCGTCGACGTCGATGCACAGCGCGACGCCATCGTTCATGGTGACGGCCAGCGGCTGGGCACCACCCATGCCACCCAGACCGGCGGTCAACGTGATCGTGCCGGCAAGGGTGCCGGCGAACTTGCGCCGGGCGATCTCGGCGAAGCATTCGTACGTTCCCTGCAGGATCCCTTGCGTACCGATGTAGATCCATGAGCCGGCGGTCATCTGCCCGTACATCGTCAGGCCGAGTGCTTCGAGCCGACGGAACTCGTCCCAGTTGCCCCACTCCGGCACGAGGTTGGAGTTGGCGATCAACACCCGTGGCGCCCACTCGTTCGTGCGGAACACACCGACTGGCTTGCCCGACTGCACGAGCATCGTCTCGTCGTCGGCCAGTGTCGTGAGCGTGCGAATGATCGCGTCGAAGGCGTCCCAAGAGCGCGCTGCCCGGCCGGTGCCCCCGTAGACGACGAGGTCGTCGGGGCGCTCGGCGACCTCGGGGTCGAGGTTGTTCATCAGCATCCGCATCGCGGCCTCCTGCTGCCAACCCCGGCACGTCAACGTCGAGCCTCGCGGTGCTCGCACTGGTCGTGGTCCTGCCATTGTCTTTTCCCCTTCTCTCATCGTGTTTCAGTCCAGCGATCCGACGACTCGTTCGACGGCCGCCAACACCTCACCGCTCATCACCACGGTCTCGGCCCGAGCCAGCTCGGGCGACAACCACCGGTCGGGCCCGGCGCCGGCGACGCCGGCCTCGCGCAGCGCGGCAACGGCCGCCGCGGCCGCCGCCGAAGGTTGCACCGGTTGGCGCAAGTCGATGCCTCGAGCCGCGCACACCAGCTCGCAGGCGATGATCCGGCCGAGGTTGGCCACCGACGTGCGCAGTTTGCGCGCTGCACCCCAACCCATCGACACGTGGTCCTCCTGCATCGCCGAGGTCGGCAGCGAGTCGACACTGGCCGGCGAGGCGAGGCGGCGGTTCTCGGCGACCATCGCGGCCTGGGTGTAGTGGGCGATCATCAGACCGGAGTTGACCCCGGCGTCTTCGGCGAGGAACGGCGGCAAGCCGTGTGACCGAGTGCGGTCGAGCATGCGATCGGTGCGTCGTTCGGCGATGGCGCCGACCTCGGCGGCGGCGATCGCCAGGAAGTCGCAGGCGAACCCGACGGGGGCACCGTGGAAGTGTCCGCACGACTCGACGCGACCGTCGGGCAGCACGCTGGGGTTGTCGATCGCCGAGACCAACTCGGTGTCGAGCCACGGAGCGGGCGAAGTCGATGGTGTCGCGCGCCGCGCCGTGCACCTGCGGCGTGCAACGCAGCGAATAGGCGTCCTGCACGCGCGGATCGTCGGTGCGATGGCTGGCAACGATCGCGCTACCGGCGAGCAGTCGACGTAGGTTGGCTGCCGAGATGGTTTGGCCGGGATGTGGTCGAAGCGCCATCAGATCCTCGGCGAACGCCCGGTCGGTGGCCATCAAGGCCTCGACGCTCATGGCCGCGGCGATGTCGGCTGTGCGCACCAGCACGTCGAGATCGGCCAGCGCCAGCACCAGCATGCCGAGCATGCCGTCGGTGCCGTTGATCAACGCCAACCCTTCCTTGGCCCGCAACGTGACCGGGGCGATTCCGGCAGCGGCCATCGCTTCGCGCGCAGTCGCCTTCACCGATCAACGCCAGGGCGACGTGCGCAAGCGGAGCGAGGTCGCCGCTGGCACCGAGCGAGCCGTGCTCGTGGACCGCCGGCGTGATGTTGGCGTTGAGCAGGGCCAGGATCGTGTCGACGACGACCTGGCGCACACCGGAGAATCCCATCGCCAAGGTGCGCGCCCGAAGCAGCATCATCGCCCGCACGACTTCTGGTTCGACCAGCGGGCCCATTCCGGCGGCGTGCGAGCGGATGAGGGCGCGCTGCAGTTCTTCGCGCCGCTCCGGCGGGATCACGGTGGTCGCCAACGACCCGAAACCGGTCGAGATGCCGTACACGGCATCGTCGCGTTCTGCCAGGCCCTCGACGATGGCCGCACTGCGGGCGATGGCCTCTGTCGCCGCCGCTGCCAGCCTGACTGGGGCCCCTCGACGGGCGACGGCTACCACGTCGGCGGCACTCACACCGTTTGGGCCGACGAAGATTTCGCTTGCCGTGATTTCCATTGAGCGGTAACTTATACCACGTGATGGAAACCACGCAAGTGGCACGGGGTGGACTCGCCGAACGCGATGAGTCGACGATCAGGTCGGTCGAACGAGCACTGCGGTTGCTCGTGGTGGCCGCCGAATCCGATGAGGGAATCGGGCTTGTCGACGCCTCACGTGCGGTGCAACTGGCACCGTCCACAGTCACCCGCATGCTGCGCACGCTGGAAGGGTCGGGCTTCGTGCGACGCCGCGACGACGGCAACTACGTCGCCGGGCCAGAGCTCATCCGCCTTGGGGCGCTGCACAGCTCCGAGTCGCCAATGCATCGTCTGGCCCAGCCGCACCTCGATCAGTTGGCCGCCACCACCGGAGAATCGTGCTACCTCGCCGTTCCGCTCGATCGCGATTGGGCAACGTACGTGCGGATGTCGCCCAGCATGCACGCAGTGCGTCATGTCAGCTGGCTGGGCCGTCGCATTCCGCGTGCCGGCTCGGCGGTGGGGGCGGCGCTCGACGGTCGCCTCGGTGCCAGCGGTGCAGCGATCGTCCACGCCGGGGTCGAAGCCGATACGACCGCCATCGCCGCACCGATCCGCTCGAACGGAGACATCGTCGGAGCCATCAACGTCGTCGGCCCGAGCTTTCGGATGAACCGGTCGGCACAGCAGGAGATCGCCGCCGCGGCTGTTGCAATGGCGATCGCGTTACAGCACGCGGTGTCGCTCCGTTGATCCTCGCCCGCTGATCCGCTTCAAGTGGCCGACATAGAGGTGTGGCCTGGCGCCGGCCACCGGAGGATGCGTTGGTCGAACGGTGACAGCTCACGACCACCGATAGCGTGCGGCCATGGCTGGTTCGATTCTCGGCACACGTGTGCTGCGCACTGAAGATCCCGAGCTGTTGCTCGGCGCGGGGGAATACGTCGCCGATCTCGACCTCGGCAATCCGCTGCACGTGGTGTTCGTCCGTTCGGAGATGGCCCACGCCCTGATCACCGGGATCGATGCGGCGGCGGCACGCACTGCGCCCGGTGTCGTCGCCGTGTTCACGGCCGACGAGTTGGACCTCGCCCCGTTCCAGGGCATGGCCACGGTTCACGACGACTTCGCTCGGCCACCGTTGGCGATCGACCGTGTGCGCTTCGTCGGCGAGTCGATCGTGGCGGTGCTTGCCGAGACGGTCGCGCAGGCCAAGGATGCAGCCGAAATGGTGATCGTCGACTACGAGGCGCTGCCGGCTGCAGTCACGGCGGAAGGGGCGCTCGAACTCGATGCGCCGGTGCTGTTTGAAGTCCACGGCGACAACGTCGCGATGGCGACCACCGACCCGGTGAATGGCGACCTGTTCGGCGATGCCGATGTCGTCGTACGCGGCCGGTTCGTCAACCAGCGCATGGCCGTCGCCCCCATGGAACCCCACGGGGCGGCTGCGGCGATCGGCGACGACGGACGACTGGTCGTGTACGGCTCAACGCAAATGCCGCACCTCCTTCATCGGTTGATGTCAGCCGCGCTCGGCGTGCCGACGGCCGACATCCGAGTTGTCACACCCCTCGTCGGGGGCGGCTTCGGCGGCAAAGCGGGTGTGTACCCCGAGCAGATCGTGGTTGCCGCCGCGGCCCGGCGCCTTCGCCGGCCGATCATGTGGGCCGCGACGCGCAGCGAAGACATGCTCGCCCTGTCGCACAGCCGCGGACAGATCCAGTTCGTCGAGCTCGGATGCAAACGCGACGGCACGTTCACCGGATTGCGAGTCAGGCTGATCGGCGACGGCGGCGCGTACCCCGGCATCGGCTCGTTCCTGCCCAGTGGCACACGGCGGATGTCGAACGGCACCTACCAGTTCACCGGCATCCAGTTCGACGTCGTCGTCGCCGCAACGAACACCACCCCGATGGGCGCCTACCGCGGCGCCGGCCGACCTGAGGCCACGGCGTTGCTCGAGCGAATCGTCGACCAGGCCGCGATCGAGCTGGGCATCGACCCGATCGAACTTCGTCGCCGCAACCTGCTGGCCGACGACATCTTCCCGTTCACCACCCTCACCGGCATCAAGTACGACAGCGGGGCATACGCCACGCCCCTCGACAAGGTCGCCGAGTTGGCGGGGTACGACGAGCTTGCGACGCGAGCAGGCGCAGAGACGGGCCCGGGGCGATCGCCAGTTGCTCGGCATCGGCGTCTCGACCTACGTCGAGATCACCGCCGGCGGCAACACCAGCGAGTTCGGGTCGGTGCAAGTGCACGACGACGGCTCGGTGACGGTCAACGCCGGCACATCGGCTCACGGTCAGGGGCATCAGACGTCGTTCGCGATGATCGTCAGCGCCCAGACGGGCATTCCACTCGAGCGCATTCGGCTGCGCGCGGTCGACACCGACGTCGTGCCCAGCGGTGGCGGCACGGGCGGCTCGCGTTCGCTGCAGCTCGGCGGATCGGCAGTGCATCGAGCCACCGAATCGCTCATCGACAAGGCCAAGCATCTCGCTGCGCACCTCCTCGAAGCCGACGTCGGCGACATCGTCGTCGACACTGCGACGGGTACGGTGGGTGTGGCCGGGGTGCCGACGACTGGTCTCGACTGGGCGGCGCTCGCCGCAGCGGCCATCCACCGACGGCGACATCGTCGACCACACCGACGGCACCACGGGCCTGGCCGCCCAACTCGACTTCCACCAGGGCGATCCGACCTTCCCGTTCGGCGCGCACATCGCCGTGGTCGAGGTCGATCAAGACACCGGCAAGGTCACGCTGTTGCGGCACATCGCTGTCGACGATTGCGGCACCGTGTTGAACCCACTGCTCGTCGAGGGCCAACAGCACGGCGGCGTCGCCGCGGGTATCAGCCAGACGCTGTACGAGCAGATGGTCTACGACGACGACGGCAATCCGCTGACCGGCAACTTCATGGACTACGCGATCCCGTCGGCGGCCGAGTTCCCCAGCTTCGAGGTGCACAGCACCGAGACCCCGACGCCGCTCAACCCGCTCGGAGCCAAGGGGATCGGTGAGGCCAGCACGATCGGCAGCACGCCGGCGGTGCAGAACGCTGTCATCGACGCGCTCGCCCACCTCGGGGTGCGCCACATCGACTTGCCGTGCACCAGCCAGGTGGTGTGGCGGACGATTCGCGATGCCGAAGCAGGAACTCTCGCCGACCCGTGGGTCGAGCCTCCGGCCATCTTCGCCCGCCTCGCCGCCGGCCAAGAGGTCGACGAAGCCGGCCTCAACGCCGCCGAAGGCATCTGAGGGGCCGCTCGGCCGCCCTCCTTCCCTTCATCCAAACCCGTTTGTGCAAGCGATTCCGCGGTCGATCGCTGGAATCGCTTACAGAAACCGATGGGGTCAAAAGGCCGATGGCGTCCCATTCGGCGCGATGGCCTGAGCATGCCGGAATCACGCACTTGCCAGAACTGCCAGGCCCCAAAGTAGGCCTGGCAGTTCTGGATCACCTCGCTCCGGCCGCCCGGAGCAATATCAGTAACTCGACCAACTAACTCAGGTCCTGATCCTGTCGAGCGCCGTTGGGGGACTCGTCCCGTTGCCGGCCCCGGCCGGCAACGGCGGGCTGGTCGAGGTGACCACCAGCGGAGTCTGGGTGCAGGGAGTGACGTATTGCGCCGGGTTGTTGCGACATGCAGGCGGCGGTGCGCCGACCACCGTCAAGGTCCAAACCCCGCCGCCACCGTTGGTGAAGCTTGCGCCCAGCGAAGCCGGGTTGAACGTCGTGCCGTTGTCCAGCTTGTACGGCTGCAGGACCATCGACGTCACGGCCAGGTCGGTCGTCGTCGCCGTGAGCACCAGACGCTGCTTACCGATGCGGTACTCAGCGGGGGTGACCACGATGTTGGTCGTCGTCGCCGCCGTGACGACGATGGTGACCGTCACGAGTCCAGACAAGTCCTGGGCGTTCTGCGCCGAACGGTGTACGTATAGGTCCCAGGGGCGGATGGCGTGAATCTGAACGTCGATGTTGCAGTCGCAACGGCTGCGGCCGGTGTTTGCGACGGTGCGTTGGCCGTGGGTCCACTGACCTTTGTCCAGGCGAACGTCGGTGTCGGAACCGAGGCAGACGTATTGCCACGATCGTCACCGACGATGCGGCCGCTGACCCGATGGCCACGGACTGGCTCGGGATCGGGTTGATCGTGGGCGCCGGCGCCGCTTGAACCGTGATCGTCGTCGTTGCGCGGCGGGCCACAAATGTTGAACGTACTGAATCTCAGGTTGTACACCCCTGCGGCCAGCCCGGTCGCGTTGAACGTCGGCGTGCTGGTGTTGGCGTTGGTCAAGGCGCCGTTGATAGTCCGTCAACGCTTGGATCGGCCGCAGTTCCCGCTGTCCAGAGACAACTGGATCGGCGTCGAGGCGTTGGCGTTGACGCGCCGGACAGGTTGATGCTGCCACCGATTGCAACGTGTACGGCCCACCGATGATCGTCGGCGTTGCACAGACACGCACTGGCGCCGGCACGTTGCTGGGCCATGGGTTGAGCACTCCGGCCTGAACGCCGGTGAATGATGCGTACCCACCGTAGGTCAGGAAGTCGAGGGAGTCGAAGTTGTTCTCCGGGATCGGCTGACCGGGCACGTTCTCCGGGAAGATGTACTCACCGATGGGGGCGTGGTACTGGCCGCAGAAGATGCCGTTCGCTGCGGGGAGTGCGCTTGGTGTGCCGGGAACCTGGCTGGCCAGGTTGGGAGTGCCATCAGGATTGAACTGCTGCTTTCCGTCGATCACCGCGCGGACCTCGCGAGTCGGCGGCAGGAAGCTGCCACCGACTGGCCCGACGCACTTCTTGTCGGTCGCAACCGGCACCGTGCACGGCGGGCGGAAACGCCAGCGACCCTTCACGGCACCGTTGGGCGGGCCCGGATCAACGCCGATGGAGCCCCAATCACGGTCGGCCGTTGCGCCGGTTGCCGGGTTGATGTCGATGCCGTACAGATGCACGTTGCGGCTCGGATCGGTCGTCATGCCTTCGAAGCGAGTGCGCACGAGCCGCCTCGCCTGCACCGAAGACGGTCAGACCACCGGTACCGATCAGTGCGACCTCGATCGACACGTAAGCAGGGTCAACACCCGGCTGGGTGTAGATGGCGGTGTTGTTGACGACGGTGTGGGCCGAGATGTACATCGTTGACCGTCAGCCTGGACGACTGTGCCCGCGGTGTTGACGAAGTCGCCGATCTCCATCGGTGCCTGCATGTTCGGGATCGGGGAGCGTCGGTGCCCGGCGCCGTTGGTCGTGAAGAACGAGTCGAACTGACCGGCGGGCGGGTGCTGCTGGCCAGTGATGGGGTCCGTCCTTCAACCGGAGATCGGCCGGTTGCCTGCGGGCACAACGGATCATCGGCGTTGCCGGGGATGTTCGGGCCGCAGGACGCGCGGGATGCACATCGGATAGCCGGTTGCCGACAGGATGGTCGGGTTGTCCTGATCGACCATGAACCGCACGTCAGGCGAAAGATGCCCGACCGTAGCGGCCGCTCTCGCCTGGATCTTGGACGCCGTTGTCGTTGGCATCGACAAACGGGTCGTTGATCCGCACGACAGAGCCGGTTCCCTGAAACGCCAGGAGTGCCACCGACCTCGAACGAGCCGTCGGTGTAGTTGATGTAGTTGATGTACCCGGCGCCGGCGTTGAGATCCTGTTGGGAGACATGCACGAGCCCGGCGATGTAGCGATCCTGACCGCCGCCGACCACCCGGTTACCGATCACGTTGAACTCGTACGTGGTGTAGCGGGTGTCGGAGTGTCGCTCAGAGCCATTCCGGTCTGCGATGTGTTTCCGGACGGATTCTGGGCGAAGAGCTCCTGCCACGTCAGCGCGCTGGCCGGCAGGATCACGACGGTCTCGTTCGGCACGGTGACCAACTGGCCATTGACCGTCAAGGTGCCGCCGCAGTGGGCGACCTGTGGGTTGCCCTGGGCGTCGAGGCTCGTCCCGGCGGCAGCAACGCACGCTGGATCGACCGTTGCCGACTGCAAGAAGCCGGTGAGGTCGAACTGGGTGCTCGCCGCAAACGTCGTCGGCAGCGCCGCGCCGACATCGCCGATTGTCTGGTTCACCATCACCGGGATACCCGCCGCCAGGACCGCCAGGGCTGCCAGGGCCTTCGTTCGTCGCGGCTTTCGACGCCGTAGCGAAAACAACGCGCGCGCTTGACTGATTCTCATGATTCCGTCCCTCGTTTCGTCCCGGGTCGATCCGTGTCCTCGCGGACCGATCCCAACGCGCACCATAGAGAATCGACGCGAATAAGGGCAGAGGTACTCGAGCGATTTGACGCCGTCCTTATGGGACTTACCCCAGTCTTTACGGTGCCCTTACCTGGTCGTAGGGCCTAGGTCGCAGGCTCTGGACCAGGCTTCGGCGTCTCGGTGCGTTCGTCGAGGCGGTAGCCGACGCCGAGCTCGGTGACGAGGCGTGGATTGTCGATGTCGTCATCGAGCTTCTTGCGGATCTGCCCGGCGTAGACCCGAAGGTACTGAACCTCGGTGCCGTAGGTCGGTCCCCACACTTCCTGCAGGATCGTGCGATGGGTCAGCACTCGACCGGGATACCGGGCCAGCAGCGCCAAGAACGAGAACTCCTTGGGCGTGAAGTCGACCTCGCGGTCGCCGACGTGCACGCTGTGGCGGGCGAGATCGATGCGCAGATCACCGACGACGAGCTCGCCATCGTTCACCAGTGGCCGACTTGCCGCCGACGACCGCAACACCGCCCGCAACCGGGCGAGCAGCTCGGGGGTCGAGTACGGCTTGGTGACGTAGTCGTTGGCACCTTCGTCGAGGGCCATCACCTTGCGATGGTCGTCGCCATCGGCAGAGAGCACGACGATCGGCACATTGCTCCATCCGCGTATGCGCCGACAGACGGTGACGCCGTCGATATCGGGCAGGCCGAGGTCGAGCAGCACCACGTCGGGCGGATCACTGGCGACGATCTCGAGGGCCTGCCGACCGGTGACGGCCTGACGCACCGGGTAGCCACGGGCCGTGAGGGCCTCGGTCAGGGCGCGGAGGATCGCCGGCTCGTCGTCGACCACCAATATGCGCTGATTCTCAGCCACCGTCGCTCGGTTCGGGTGGCTCAGCCGCGCGCGCCGGCAGGCGAACCACGAATGTGGCACCTCCACCGGGTGTATCGCAGAACTCGATCAGACCACCGTGTGCCTCGACGATGGAGCGGACGATAGCGAGGCCGAGCCCGCTCGAGCGACTGCCAGGCTCTTTCCAGAACGGCTCGAACATCTTGTCGACGTGCTCCGGACGCACGCCAGGGCCGCAGTCGCGAACGCTCAGCATCACCGATGGTCCCTCGATCCCAGTGAGCTCGAGGGCAACGGTCGAGCCGGATGGCGCGTACCGAACTGCGTTCTCGACCAAGTTCGACACCACCTGATCGAGAAGCACGGGGTCTCCGTCGATCAGTGCGAGGGTTGGCTCAACCTGCAATTCGAGCGTCACATCAGGGCACGTGCGACGCATGCGCGACACCGTCGATTGCACCAGCTCAGCCATGTCAACCGCCTGAGCCTCGACGCGCAGCGATCCGGCGTCGGCGCGACTCATCTGCAACAGGTTGCCGACGAGCCGATCGAGGCGCTCCGCTTCGTGCGACACGCTGTCGAGCAGTTCGCGTCGAGTCGCCGCATCGTGAACGTTGTCGTCGCGTAGATCCGTAGCAACAGCGCGGATGGTGGCCAACGGCGTGCGCAGGTCGTGGGAGACCGACCGCAACAGTGCACCGCGTTGCTGATCGATGTGCTCGAGAAGGGTCAGGCGACTCTCCTTCGCCGCGATCTGATCGGTCAGTTCCCGGACCCGTCGTTCTTCTTCGAGCTTTGCCGCACGCGTCAGCCGGTCGGTGCGACCCCCGAGAGCGAAGCCGACTGCCACAGCGCTCGACAAGAAGGTGGCGAACGCGATGATGTCGCGGTCGAACTTGGGACGCTCGAAGGCGCTGGCCGTGACGTAGTGAAACACCACGACTGCCGCCAACGCGGTCACGAGCGCGGCAGTGCGACCAGATAGTGCTCCGACACAGACGATCGGCAACACGAGCAGCAACTCGAACTCGTAGTCCTCGCTGCGGAATGGAAAGATGGCTGCTCCGACGGCCAGCACCAGGCCGACTCCGATCACGATCCCAAGGGTCTTGGAGATGCGAGCGCCACCGAGGTCCACGCCGCTGATCATGGACGACATGGCGACAGCATGCACCACTTGTCGTCGCAACGGCAATCGCTGGGTTCGTTACGGTTGTCGACATGCCCGAGGGCGACACGATCAGGCGGCTGGCCGAGAAGATCGGCCAACGCTTCATTGGCGAGCGGTGCGTGCGCTGTGTCACCAGAGATCCACGCCTTGTCGGTGTCGATCTCGCCGGTGTCACCGTGGTCGATGTCGACGCCGTCGGCAAGCATCTGTTCATCCGCTTCGGCAACGGCACCACGTTGCACTCGCACCTGATGATGACCGGTTCGTGGATCGTCGGCCCGCCGGCCGGCGAGCCCGAGTGGAGGCGACGCATCGAACTGTGGATGGAGACCGGACGGCTGACCGGCGTCGACCTTCCTGTCATCGAACTGTTGGACACGGCCCACGAGACACGAGTGGTCGGCCATCTCGGTCCTGACCTCTGTGGCCCGGACGAGCCCGACGACGACGAGGTCGCCGATCGTGTTCGCCGCGAACCAGATGCTGCGTTGGCGACCGCGCTGCTCGAGCAACGCAACGTCGCTGGGTTCGGAAACGTCTACGCGATCGAGGTGCCCTTCATCGTCGGCGTGTCACCGAACCAGCCGGTTGGCACGATCGAAGGGTTGGAGACCCTTGTCGGCGTCGGTATCGCGCTGATCCGCACGAACGCAGCGCGGGGTCCTCAGAACACGACCGGACGGAGACTGAGCACCTCCGATCATTGGATCTACGCGCGGCGAGGGCGACCGTGCCCGATCTGCGCGACGACCCTCGACGGGTACGACGAACGTGTGAGCCCATGGGGACGTGTATCGGTGTGGTGCCCGAATTGCCAAAGCCTGGAGACGACGCGCTCCGTTGACAAAGCGCGGCATCTCCAGGTTGTTGGCGTTACATCCGGCTCGAAGGCAGGCCTCGTTTCCGCGGCCAGGTTGACGACGGGTTAGCTCTTGGTCAACCGCAGGAAACGGGGCGGCGTCGAAAGTCGGGGCCGCGACGCGGTCCGACGTCGATCTTCCAAGACGTGGGGCCTAGTGGCAGGCCAGGCGCTCGACGGCGGCGAGATCGAGCACCTGGATGGCACCGCGCTCGAGGGCCAGCACACCTTTGCGCACACCGTGTCGGAGCACACGATTGACCGTCTGACGCACGGTGCCGGCGGCGTGAGCCAGATCGTGTTGCGACATCCTGATCGGCTCGGCGCCATAAGCGGCGGCCAACTCCTCGAGACGGCGCCACACCCGGATCTCCGGCGGAAGCAGCAACTCGACGGCGAGTTCGCGGGTGCGTATGACCCGCTCGGCGAGCGCCGAGACCAGGAACCGATCGACACCTGGATGACGCCGCCGCACGGCTTCGAAATCGTGACGGTACAGCGCCAACGTCTCGGTCGGCTCGAGCGCACACACCCGTGCAGTACGCACCTGATCGGGGTGCACGAGCGCCAGTTCACCGAAGAATTCACCGGGCTGGATCACCCGCAGGGTCAGTGTGTGACCTTGCCTTGTCGTGACCTTCGCATCGAGACGACCGCTCTGAACGAGGTACAGGCAATCGCCATGGTCGCCATGGTTGAACACCGCCTGGCCGCGCTTGTAGAGACGGGGGCGCAAGTGGGCGATCACTTCGTCGCGCTCGGCAGGCCCCAGGGCGTCGAGCAGCGACGAACGCACGGTTGTTGTGATGTTCGTCATGGCAATCCCCGACCCCCTGCGCGGCTCACGAGCGGCGATCATAGGTGTCGCTGCCTGAGGAAACGCTGTCCAAGTGTGACACAGGTCACGGGTTGATGGACGCAGCCGAGACAGTCGACGGATCAGGAACGTGCGAGGTTCGCCAGACCTTGACCGAACCTTTCGAACGGAGAGCATCATGCTGTTGTTTTCGCGCATCGCGACACTGACGGGAAGCCCGCGACGAGCCATGCCCTGGGCGGTGGAGATCACCCAGTACGTCAACGCGCACGGCACGATTCCCGTCACCCTCTGGTCCGGCGACTTCGGCTACCCGCTCGGCACCGTGATCTGGAGCGCCGCGGTCGAATCGCAGGCCGCGCTCGTGGCGGCAACCGCCCCTCTTCTTGCCGACCCGGGCTACCTCGACCTGCTCGACGCGGCGGCCGATCTGATCACCACTCCTGGCTACGACGTGCTCCGCGAAGTCCTCTACGGAACCCCGAGCGAGCCGCCGGCGGTCGGGTCCTTGATCAACGTCACCGTCGCGACCGCCATGGTTGACCGTATGGCCGACGCCCTCGGGTGGGCTGTCGAGATCGCTCAGCACGTCGAGAACGTGATCGGTTCGCCGGTCGCCGTGCTCACCGACGTGTTCGGCACGATGGGTGGTATTGCGTGGATCGGCGGGCAGCCCGATGCCGCGGCCAGCGATGCGTCTCGAGCCAAGCTGAATGTCGACCCCGAGTACCTGAACCGCATCAAGGCCACCAAGGACCTGTTCATCCCGGGCTCAGGACACGTCAGGCAGGCCACTCGCATCGCCTGACCTACTACTCGCCAACACTCGCTCGGCGGCGTGCCAACCGCACATGCCGTGGACCCCGGCACCCGGCGGCGTCGACGCCGAGCACAAGAACAGCGATCTGTTCGGGGTTGCGTAGGAGCGCGGCGCGATCGTCGGGCGGAACGCCAGCTGCCAGCCGCTGTGCGCTCCGCCGGCAATGTCGCCTCCGACGTAGTTGGCGTTGTACGCCTCCAACAGGCGAGGTGTCGTGATGTGGCGCGCCAGCACGACGTCGCCGAAGCCGGGCGCGAACCGTTCGATCTGTCGCTCGATCGCCGCCGTCGCGTCACCCGTGTAGCCGTGCGGAACGTGCGCGTAGGCCCACAATGTGTGCTTGCCCGCTGGAGCACGCGACGAGTCGAACAGCGACGACTGGACCACCAGGACAAACGGACGGTCGGGCATGCGGCCGGCGGCGACATCGGCCTCGGCAGCAACCAACTCGGCGAACGTACCGATCACGTGCACGGTACCGGCGCGTCGGCACGCCTCGTTCTGCCACGGCACCGGGGCATCGAGGGCGTAATCGATCTTGAACGCACCGGGGCCGTGACGGAACCGTCTCAGTCGTTCTCGGTACCGAGCGGGCAGGGCGTCGCCGGCAATCGACGCGAGTTGCGCGGGGTTGGTGTCGAACAGTGCGGCACGGTGTGGTGGGAGGTCGGCGAGCGAGCGCACGGTGACGTCCGTACGGATCACACCACCCAGTTCGCTCAGCCGGGCCGCGAGCGTGTCAGCAACGGCCTGTGATCCGCCGGCCGCGACGGGCCAGCCATCGACGTGCCCGGCCGCGGCCAGCAACATGCCGAACGCCGCCGTCGGCGGCCGACTCAACGGCAGCATCGAGTGAGCTGCGCAGCCGCCGAACAGCGCAGCTGCCTCGTCGGTGCGGAACCGCCTCACAAGCAATGTGGCTGGTTGCAGCGCCTTCAGCCCGAATCGCGCCATCGCCACAGGGTGGCGAGGCACAGTCAGCAACGGGCCGAGCAACTGGGGCAGCACGAGCGGCCAGTCGTCGACCACGGGTTGCATCAACGTCTCCCACGCTCGACCATCGGCACCCAGCGCGTCCGCCGTTTCGCCGACGCCACGGTGGAGCGCGCCGGCGCGGCCACCATCGAGCGGGTGGGCGAGCGGCACGTCGGGGCAGATCCACCGCAAGCCGTGAGGTGCGAGTTTCTCCGACGACAGCGCCGGAGACGACACCCCGAGTGAATGTACGGCCGCGCACACATCGTGCACGAAACCCGGCAGCGTGAGCCGAGCCGACCGCGTGCCGCCCCCGATGGTGTTCGCGGCTTCGAGCACCAGTACCGAGCATCCGGCCTCGGCGAGTCGCACCGCAGCGGCCAGCCCGTTCGGGCCGGAGCCGACGACGACCGCGTCGTACCGTTTGGTGGTCATACGCACGAACGTGTCATCGGTCGGTGCTAGTGATGATCGTGTTCGGCCCGATGGCGGGCGATCGGGTCGTCGGCGAAGTCGCCACGCGGATCACGCCACACGGTGTGCACGTGGTTGGCGTCGCGAGCGGTGTTGTCGTACTCGATCAGGACGGCCGGACCGTGCAGCCGGTAGTAGTGCGGCTGGCCAGGCTCGAGCCCGCCTGCCCAGAGCAGGTGCACGTCGTCGAGCGCGGCGCCGGAAAACTTGGCCGCCTCCTCGTCGGCGACATCGTCGGGCAGTCGATCGACGTACAGCCGTAGCAGCGCATCGAGCATTTCCCGCTGGCCTACGTCCATCGCTTTGGCTGCGAGGCCCTTGGGCCGATGCGTGAACGACATCGCCTCGAGATCTGCTGCGTCGGCACCGGTCGCCGCATCGAGTCTCTCCTGGGCTCGTTGGAGGTTGTCGCCGATCTCGCCGTCGAACCGCTTCCTCCAGATCTGCGGGAGGGGTATCGGCCGATCGCCATCGGCCAATGTCGCCCGATTGCCGCCGACGAGGTCGGTGGGCGCCCGCCCGCTGACCACCGCCACGGTGCGCTGTTCGTGCGAGAGCGAGCGGGTGAGCTGGCGGGCAAGGTCTTCGACACCGGCGAGAGGACGAAGGGGATGCGGGCCGAGCAGCGGCGAGCTGGCCGGATCGGCACCGAAGAACAACGGCGTCGAGCCGCTGAGCGAGCCGTCGATGATCGTGAAGTTCAGCGAGACGTGGTGCCCGCCGAGCCGCCAGCTCCAGACGCCATCCGCCGACGCCGTGCCGAAGAAACGCACGTAGTACATCAGCGGATCGCGCCCCGTGGGCGCTCGAACGAGGCGGTGAACCCCTCCAACTGGTCGAGCACGTTCTCGAGCCCGATGATCGTCGACGCCGTCACGTATCCCGCGGTCGACAACCCGCTGGCCACCAGGCGGAACAACAAGCGATGCTGAGGTTGCGTCATGGCAGCGAGCGTCAACCCGCCATGGTCGGTGGGTGTGTAGAACCATCGTCGGCGCTCGTCGTCGGATGGGAACGCCCACAGCGCGGCTGCTCGTTGCGCGTCGTCGAGCGAATCGATCAGCCGACGAGCTTCGTCGGTCATCGTGGCCGCCACACGCATGCGAGCCGTTGTTGTCATCCCATTCATCATGTCATTCCCGCCATGTCATTCGGGGCGAGCTTCACTCGCCCGGTCGGTGCAGACCGAAGATCAGTTCGGGATCGCCGGCTCGCCACGTCCCGTCGACCTGCGAACGCCGCCCGATCGCCCTCGTGCGCGCCAGCAGGCCGCGGCCCAAGGCGAGCCGGCCGGGTTCCCAAGCGGCCAGCGCGGCCGCCGGATCGTCGGGGTGCGCGGCCAGGGCATCGCGCAGCGCCCACGCGTCGTCGGCCGCCTTCGCGGTGCCGGCAGCCGCATGAGGGCGCGCCACGAAGGCGGCGTCACCGAGCAGGCAGGCGCGCCCGAAGGCCATGCGCGTCACATCGAGATCCAGTACGACCTGCACGAACAGGTCGGCGATGGCCAAGACCACCTCGGCAAGGGGCCATGGCAGGCGAGCCGCAGCCGCGGCGCCGCGCCTCGGCGATGTGTTCGGCCCGCAGTGCACCGGGCGGCACCGACACCTCGCGACGTGTTCCGTGCGTGTCGAGCAACAGGTCGTCGAGATCCTCTCCCGCGAGGTAGTTGCGGTACCAGACGATGTTGATCAATCGCTCGCCCGGCACCACCGACCCGTCGCGACCGGGGATCGGGTAGACGAGGATGTGGCTGTTGGCGTACACGTAGTAGGTGATCGCGTCATCGAGTGCTTTGCGGGTTGCCGCGGTCAACTCGGTTTCGGGCACGACCCCACGCCAGGCGACGTAGCCCGAGTAACGCGGGACAGCGTCGGGTAACAGCGCGGCTCGAGCAGTCGAGCCAACGCCGTCGGCAAAGATCGCCAGCTCTGGCCGAACCACCACACCGTTCGAGAAGCCGAGGGTCAACGGTTCCAGCTCGACGTCGACCAACTCGTGGGACAGGCAGTACGAACGCCGGTCGAAGCACGCCAACATCTCGCGATAGACCGTGTTCCAGGAGCTGAACAGGTATCGATGCTGGTCGTCGTGTGCGACCGAACCGTCGCGGCCGAGGTAGCGGATGTGCCCGGTCGACACCGCTACGGCATCAAGGCTGACGCCACCGCGCTCGACGAGGTAGCGAAAGGTCGCCGGCAGGAAGCCGATCCCCGCGCCGCGCTCTTCGAGCTCGGCCGGCGAGCGCTCGTAGATCGCCACCGAGTGACCGGCGTCGGCCAAGAGGCACGCCGCGGTCAGGCCGCCGAGCGATCCCCCGACGACGGCGACCTCCATATCGGCAGGCGTCGGATCAGGGCTTGCCGAAGGTCGCGATCTGTTCGATCGTGCACTCGAACAACACTCGCCGCTCGTCGATCGAAGGATCGCGAAGCCCGTACGGGCCGGGCTGCGAGGTGTACTTCGTCCAGATCTTGTCGAGGTGCTCGGTGACCCGTGGACCCTCGACCGGGTCGTCTTCCGAGATCTCGCGTGAAACGGTGTGCTTGATGCTGATCCAGTGGTACGCGTTCGCCGGGTTCACCAGCAAGCTGGTCAGCCGCGGACTGTTACGAATCCAGCCGGTCTTGGTGCGATGCGCGGCGCAGTTGATCAACACCATGTTGTCGCCGTAGTCGAACCACATCGGTGTGAGGTTGGCGCGACCGCCGGGCCCGACGATGCCGAGCACTTGCGTGACCGGGTCGTCCATCAACTTCTTGAACGACGGATCGAGATCGTCGAGCGAGTCGATCGTCGAACGTTCACCGACCGCGAACTGGCCGGGCTGCGTACCTGCAGAAACGTCGCGGAACTTGGCAACCTTGATGGTCAACGTCGAACCCCCATGAACTCGAGCCACCCCCTGGGCGAGTATAAACACCCAGCCAGGTACTGCCGAACGTGTGCAAGGCCCATCGACTCGAAGCGCGGGATTCAGCCAACTTTGTCGCTCTCAACACGCTGAACGCCGTCGGAGCGACAAACATTCGGCGAGGGTGCCGAATTGCCGAACTCAACCGAGGTTCACGAGCCGACCGCCGACCACATTCAGCCGCGGGTGGCAGCGATCAGTGGCGGGTACGTCGACGGGTCGATTCGGGCGTCGATCAGACGCGGTCGATCCCAGCCGCCGGCCAGAGCCGCGGCGGCTTCTGCAGATGTCGTGACCACCGCCGAGTCGAGGCCCATCGCCGAGGCGACCAGTGCGTAGTCGACGGGTTGGAAGCGCACCGCGCTGACTGCCACCCTGACCAGGCTTCTGCTTGACCTCGATCAGGCTCAACGCGGCATCGTCGAACACGATCACCGTCACGGGTAACTGCAAGCGGGCAAGCGTCTCGAGTTCGGCGAGCGTCATGGCCAGCCCACCATCGCCGACCATGCAGACCACAGGCAGACCTGGCCTCGCCAGCGCTGCAGCGATGGCCGCGGGCAGGGCGAAGCCCATCGTCGCCAACCCATTGGAGATCAGCAAACGCAGCGGCGCGGTTGCCGGCCAGAACGGCATGATGGCGAGGAAGTGAGCGCCGGCGTCAACCGTCGCCGTCGCGTGCGCGGGAGTTGCGGCTGCGACAGTGGCGGCAAGCTCCAGCGGTCCGAAGCCGCCGGTACTGGTACCGGCAAGTACTGCCCGAGCAGCGGCGAGCGCAGTCGCACCCGAGCCGCTGGGCCAACGGCACGTCGCACTCGCAGTGACACGATCGAGCATCATCGGCAGGGGACCGAGCACCTCGGCAGCGATCGGCACCAGCGTCGAGCAGGCCGCGACCTCCGACACCGAGACCACCGGCACGTCGTAGCGCCACGGCGCGGGCATCGGCTCGACCTGATCGAGACCCACCGCCAATACCAGGTCGCACTCGTCGAGGATCGACGCTTCCACCGCCCCACTTGTGTACAAGCCGGCGAGCTGAGGATGACCGTCGGGAACGACCCCGATTGCTTGGTAAGTCGTCAGCATCGGGCATCCGACGCGCTCGAGCGCGGCGAGAACCTCGCCGGCGCACGACAGCGCCTCGAGGCCCACGATTGCCACTGGCCTCGACGCCTCACTGATCATCCCGGCGGCGCGCGCCACGACGTCCTCGGGCGATCGTGCCGGGATCGGCGGCGCGGGGGCGACCATCGGCTGTCCGGGCGGGTCGTAGTCGAGATGCACGGCGCCGGCGGGCCGCGTACCGGCCAGCCGGAGCGCGGCCCTGACCGTGTCGGCCGCGCCCGGCGACGCAGTCAGCCGACCACTCCACTTCGTCACCGCGCCGAGCATCTGCTGCTGGTCGATGCGTTGGTGGGCGAACCGATCGCGGTCAGCGCTTGACACGCAGTCGGTGACGACCAGCAGCGGGAAGCGGTCGAGCGTGGCCTGAGCGGCGCCGTTGACCGCGCTCGCCGCGCCAGGACCGCGTGTGGCAATGGCGAGCGCCGGCCGCCCGGTGAGCAGGCCATAGGTGGCCGCCATGATGCACGCAGTCGTCTCGCCATGGGCGAGCACGAAGCGCAGCCCGGCATCGCCGACGGCACCGACCACTTCGAGGTTCGGGCCACCTCCGGGAAACCCGAACACAACGCCGGCGCCGCGATCGCGCACGCCTTCGGCCAACACCTTCGCCAACCCCTCGTTCATCCGGATCGGACACTACGCGACGAACCTCGAGCCGGAGCGATATCGCGTGGTGCTTCGGAATCCGGTGCTTTGCTCCCCCGGCTACAAACCCTTGCCGAAGCGCTCGATCAGGCTCCGCGCGGCCGGCGGCGCATGACGAAGGTCGGCGGTGACGGATGCCGCTCTGGCGGCAACGGCGCTGACCAGGGCCGGCTTCTGCGGGGTGAAGAGCCACGTCTGGAAGAGCTCGTCGAGTTGCTGGCCGGAGATGCGTTCGGCGAGGGCGATGAACTCGTCGGTCGTCACGTTGCCTCCGGCTTGGGAGCTCGCCGGCACGCTCGTCGTCGTGATCGGAGCAGCTGCGCTCGTCTGGTTCAACGCAAGACATCCGATCCTGACCAGAGGACCCATCCGGTCAGACGTCACAAACGCTTTCGGGCCTCGATGAACGCTGCCCCGATCACCCCGTAGATCACCTGGAAGAAGCTGAACTCGCGGATGAAGGCCAGCTCGACGACGAGCCAGCCGAGCAGTGCCGCGCCGGCCACAAACGCTGTTTCCCCTGTTCGCCGATCCCCGTACCACGCCCTCAGGGCGAGGACGGTGAACGGGACGCCGACAATCAGCGCCAGTGCGATCGCGCCGACGACGGCACTGTGCAGGGGAAGGCGCTCGTTCAGCTTCGAACCCAACGACAAACTCCCGATGGCGAGCCCGGCAGCACCCCCGAACGCGCTGATGGCCACGAACAGTGCGGCGACAGCGAGCCCGCGGTGCGCGTGCCGTTGGCTGGTCGGGTGTTCAACGAGTTCGTGCAACACGTCGTCCTCCTGCTGCCAATCTTGAGCCGTGCTCGCTCGACGCTGTAGGGCCGGAGGTCCTCGTCGAGCGCGCGATGATTGTCGCCAAACAGAGGATCCGGACAAAGGAGAGCTGATGGCCGAGATCAAGCAAGGGCGCTGGACCGCTGAGATCGAGGGCGACTTCGTCGTCTTCATCATTGGTGCACGGATCAACTCGAAGTGGCAAGCCTTCAAGTCGGTCGCCGATCTCGGTGGCCGACGAGGCATGAACCACATGTTGAAGTACCTCAGCGAGCACCCCGAGAAGGGAATGCTCGGATACCAGACACTCGGCTTCGCCAACGTGCAGTACTGGCGGTCGTTCGAGCAGCTCGAGGCGTTCGCCAAGGACACCGACGATCCGCACCTCGAGCCGTGGCGCAACTTCTGGAAACGTGTCGGCAAGGACGGTCGCACCGGGATCTGGCACGAGACGTACCTCGTTCGCGACGGCGAGTACGAGGCGATCTACGGCAACATGCCGCCGCGTGGGCTCGGCAAGGCCAGCCGCCTGGTTCCCGTTGCCGAGTCGGTGGGGGCACGCCAACGGTTGAAGGCAGCCGCCAAAGGCCCGAGCTGATCGTCTCCCTTCTGCAGTCGGAGGCCTGAAGAGATCTTCAGCCGGCTTCAGGGCGTCATCAACACGATGTCGTCACAATGTCGCTGTCCTCAGACGAAAGAAGAGAGAGATGTTCACTCCCTACGACACGGGCATCGATGACGACGAGCTCCAGCCGTGGCCGGCCCCTGCCGGCGCTACTCCCGCTTTCGATATCGACTCGCCCCTGAGCAATCCAACGCCCCGACGATCCAGCAGACGACGACTGGCCCTCGCGGCCGTCGCCGTCGTCACGATCGCCGGTGGGACCCTGGGCGGCGCGATCGCCGGCCGCAGCGCGCAACCCGCTGCGCAACGGGCAGGTTCCGACAACAGCTTCAACACCGCATCGGTCGTGCCCGCGACCTCCGTCACCCCGGCCAACCCCGCCAAGCAGGACGTGTCGGATCTGATCAGTTCGGCCTTGCCGGGCATCGTCAGCATCACGGTCCAACTGAACGGCGGCCAGGGGGCCGGCACGGGTTTCGTGATCAGCAGCGACGGCGAGATCGCCACCAACGCCCACGTCGTCGCCGACGCAACAAGGATCGAGGTCGAGTTCTCCGACGGCTCGACCGCACCGGCCAGCGTGCTCGGTGTCGACCGCACCGACGACCTTGCGGTCGTGAAGGTCGACAAGACCGGGCTGACCGCGCTGTCATTGGGCAAGTCGTCCGACCTCCGGATCGGCGAGCCGGTGGTGGCCATCGGCAACGCTCTCGACCTCACCGGCGGCCCGACAGCCACCGAAGGCATCGTGTCAGCGCTCGATCGTACGATCGACACCAATGACGGCGAACACCTCACCCACCTTCTGCAGACCGACGCGGCCATCAACCCCGGCAACTCCGGTGGGCCGTTGCTCACACTCGACGGCAAGGTCGTCGGAATCAACTCGGCCGGCTCGCAGGGTGCACAGAACATCGGCTTCGCCATCGCGATCGACACCGCCCAGCCCATCATCGAGCAGCTGCAGCAGGGCAAGACGGTCACCAAGGCATATCTCGGCGTGTCGACCACGCCCATCGACGCGGCGGTCGCCGAACAGAACGGGCTCGACATCGATCACGGCCTTCTCGTCGCCGATGTCACCGCCGGCTCGGCAGCAGAGAAGGCCGGGCTGAAGCCCGGTGATGTGATCGTGTCGATCAACGGGACCGCGACGAACGACGGCCAAACCCTGGGCGATGTCATCCACCAGGTCGGCGCCGGGAAGGTTGTTCACCTCAAGATCCACCGCTCGGGCAAGACCATCGACGTCGACGCCACCCTGTCGACACACAGCGCCTGATCGCTACGTCGGGGCAACCGGGGCGCTGGCTGTCAGCGTCCCGCCCTGACCGAGCCTCGCACCACCCACGGCGCATGCGCCCAAGGTGATCAACAACGATGCCATCACTGCCGCGCCCTGCGCGGCAGTGATCTGGTTCGTGGCGAGCCCGATCGAGACCACAGCGGCCGGCACACCGAGTTGTGCCGATGCCACGAGCCCCATGGCCAACGGCAACCGCCAGGCGAGCCCGGCGAAGAGGTGGATGGTGATCGACACAACAGCCAGCGCGCCTCCCAAGGCCATCGAGCGCGGCGAATTCAAGAGTGCACCGAGATCTATCTGCGTGCCGAGGTGGACGAAGAACAACGGGATGAAGAACCCCTCGCCGATTCCGACCAGTTGCTGGGCGACCCGGCGCGGTTCGCCGAGCAATGCGACCACCATTCCGACGACGAATCCGGCGATCAGGATGGACGTTCTGAATTGGGTGGCCAGCCACGCGCAAGTGAACAATGCAAGCAACGAGACGCGGAGGTCGAGGCCCCAGCCACGGTCACGAGACAGCCCCCGCATGCGCTGCGCCCAGGGCCGGTCTCGCACCACATGGGCGAGTACCAGCATGCCCGCACCGACAAGGACCACCAGCGCGCCACCGGAGATGACGCGCCACATCCGGCCCGTCGCCAGCACGATCGGCAAGGCCAGCACGGTTGCCACATCCGCGATCGCGACCCATGCCATGGTGACCAGCGCAGGCCGATCCGAGCGATCGAGATCCTGCAGGACCGGCAGCGCCACGGCACCTGAACTCGTCGTGAGGAGCACTGCGATCACTGCCGGACGATGAAGGCCGACCACGCGCTCGAGCAGCACCCCAGCCACCGCGGCCAACAGCCCGACCGTCGCAGCAACGCCTGCGCCAACAGCGAGAGCGGAACGCAACTGTCGATCGCGCACCGGGAGGTGGGTGCCGACGATGAACATCAGCAATGCGAACCCGATGGCGGCCATTGCAGTGAGCACCGGGTCGGTCGGGTCGACCCAACCAAGACCGCTGCCCCCTATCGCCACGCCCGCCGCGATCTCGCCGACGATCATCGGGGGCGCGAAGCCGTGTGACGACGCGAGCAACGGACCCATCAAGCCTGCCACCACCACGAGGGCGAGTTGACCGAAGATCACGTGACCGGTGTCGGTATGGGAAACGTTGCCCTGAACTCCGCCCCGTGGTCGACCTCGAGTGCGACGATCGATCCGCCGAGGGCGGTCATGATCGACCTGACGATCGCCAGCCCCAGACCACTGCCGCCGATGTCGAGCGACCGTGCTTCGTCGAGTCGCATGAATGGTTCGAAGATCCGTTCCAGATCATCTGCGGGGATGGCGGGTCCATCGTTGGCGACCGACAGGACCTCGCCGTTGTGATTGCCCGTCACGACGACGCGGATCTCGCTGGCCGCGTGTCGTTCGGCGTTGTCGAACAGGTTCCGCACGACCTGGACAACAGCATCAGGATCCGCGTTGATGCCGGCCGGTGCCACGTCGACGACGTAACGGATCCTGCGCTGGGGTCGGCGAAGGGTCACCTCGGCGGCAACCAACTCGGACAGCTCGATGGACCGCGAAGCCGACACATGCATCGATCGCGATCGTGTCAGGATTCGCAGGTCGCGGGTGAGTTCCTCGAGCCGCGCCACCTCGATCAACGAGTCCTCGGCGACCTTCGACCACTCGGCGCGATCCGGATATGCCAGGGCGACCTCGAGCTCTGTCCGGATCGTCGACAGCGGGCTGCGTAACTCGTGCGACGCTGCCGCGGCGAACAACTGCTGGCGGGTCGATGCCTCCTCGAGGCGGTCGAGCATGCGGTTGAGGGTCAGGCCCAGCTTGGCGATCTCGTCGTCACTCGAGCCGGCCTGCACGCGACCCGACAGATCAGCGGCTTCGATACGATCGACTTCGGCGCGCATCGCGTCGACCGGCGCCAATGCCCGCTTCACGACGCGGTAGATCAGCCATGCGGCCAGGGCAACCAGCAGTGGGACGCCGATCAGCAACGAGTTGCGAAGGTACTGCTCGGCGCGGTGCGACGCGTCGAGTGACGTCACCGCATAGATCGTCAGCGGTCCACTCGTCGTCGGCACGGTTCGGGCAACCACACGGTACGGCTGGCCGGGCACGCCACCAATCGTTTCACCATCAACAGTTGCCATCGTTTGCTTTCCCACAGGCGGCGGATCGATCACATCGAGCCGCGTGTTCCCGGCCAGCCCGGGGGTGACGGCCACGACGAACCCCTCGCTATCGACCACCTGGACCTGGCCGATCTCACGACTTGTGGGCGCCAGCACCCGGGGCAGCAGCCCGGCAGACATCAGCGACTGGACCGAGTCGACCCGCTCGACGAGTTGCGACTCAGCGTCGGATGCCAACGCCCTGCGCAGTACCACGGCAGCAGCCAGGGCTCCCACGACCAGCGCCATCGCCAGCACCAGCGATGCACCGACTGTGGCGCGCGATCGAACCGACGACCTCCATCTAGCGCGCACGCTGGCCCATCCGGTAGCCCGCGCCACGCACCGTCTCGATCGACGCAGAACCCAGCTTTCGCCGCAGCGCCGACACGTGCACCTCGACGACGTTGTCGTCGCCGTCGAAGGCAAAATCCCACACGTGTTCGAGGATCTCCGACTTCGGCACCACTTCGCCCTGGCGGCGCATGAGGTATTCGACCACTGAGAACTCTCGTGGGGTCAGCTCGACATGCGTGCCGTCGACCTGGCACGTCCTCGCCGAGACGTCGAGGTCGATGCCACCGACGCGGAGCACCGGCGGCCGCGACGTCGCGCCACGCCGAAGCAGAGCTCGCAAACGGGCCACGAGCACCACGTACGAGAACGGCTTCGACAAGAAGTCGTCGGCGCCCGTGTCGAGTGCCTCGGCCTCGTCGAGCTCGCCGTCTTTCGCGGTGAGCATCAACACCGGCGTCCAGATCTCCTTGGCCCGCAGCTCCGCGCACACCTTGTATCCGTTCAATCCCGGCAGCATCACGTCCAACACGATTGCGTCATACGGCTGCTCGGTTGCCAACCACAGCCCTTCGGTTCCCGTGCCGGCGACGTCGACGGCAAAGCCTTCAGCCTCGAGCCCCCGCTTCAACGCAGCAGCCTGGCGAATCTCGTCTTCGACCACGAGTACACGCATCGGGTCAGTCTCACACGTCGGAGCTGAAGACGCCTTCAGCTGTCTTCAGGATCTCGCCAGCGATGCCGGCGCACCATTCCACCCACGGGTCGCACCGTCCAGCGGAAACCGCACCGTCCTGCGGAAACAAGGAACCAATCGTGATCGGTACCAATCTCCTCCCTACCGGAGACGTCCTCGTCACCTACAAATCGACGAAGACGCCCGAGCTCCGTCGTGGGTGGCTTCAATGGTTGTGATCCCCGCAGCGACCCTTTCGTCGACAACGAAGTCGACGAACGACATCACGTCACCGTGTCTGCGCCCGCGGACACGGTGATGTGCTGTTGGTAGTTGCTGTCTATGACCCGTCGCCGAGACTGGCTTCGAAGCCGGCGAGCAGACGGGCGAGGTTGCGGTCGAAGCGCCCAGCCCCCCGGGCGTGGCCGTGGATCTTCGACCACAGCTGCTCCAACCCCATCTCCGAGACCATCCCTGTGAGGGCCGGGTACTCCTGTTCGATCAGCAATGCCCCGATGTAGTCGACCATCTCCGAGTCGCCGACGTCGTCTTTCAAGTTGTTGCGCTCGTGCAGGCAGAACCCGAAGACGTACTCGTCGACCACCGTGATGAGGTCGAGCTTGTCGTCGAAGCCGGCCTGCAGCGACGCCAGCGCCTGCCACGACTGGTCGAAGCGACGCATGGCGTTGGGCCCGATGCTGGGATCGTCGGTTATGTCGAGGATCCACGGGTGGCGGCGCAACGCATCGCGCGTGCGGCGGGCGATCAGCGTGATGGCCGCCCGCCAGTCACGAGGCAGGCGTTGAGTGGGCGGTAGTACAACCTCGCCCAGAAAAGCGTCGACGATCAGCGTGAGCAGCTCGTCCTTTGTGCGCACGTAGTGGTACAGGGTCATCGTGCCGGCGTCGAGCTCGGCGGCCAGGCGTCGCATCGAAACGGCCTCGAATCCCTCGGCGTCGGCGATGCGGATGGCCGCTGCCGCGATGGTGTCGCGGTTGAAGCGAGGCTTTCGCATACCGCGATCGGTTCTCGTCCACACGTCGATCGTTTCGAGGTGCGCGGCAAGGCGATCGAGCGTCTCGACGTGCTTGGCCGTCTTGGCGGCTACCTTGGTCGCCGACTTGTTGATCTTTGCGTCGATCTTCTCGGCAGCCTTGGCGATCACGAACTGTCGAACGAGCTCGCCGGCGTCGCCCGTGGGTGAGGTCGGCTTGTTCTTCCGATATTCGCTTGCCACGTCGTACAGTGTACTGCTATTCTTGTTCGTACTATGTACGATACTTCAGTACGCCATACGACCAGCAAGACGACCAGCAATACGGCGGGCAGTGCGGCCACTGACGCCAGCACGGCTTCGGGCGGCATCACGGCAACCGGGCTCGGCAAGCGGTTCGGCGACCTGTGGGCGCTCCGCAACCTCGACCTGCAGGTCGCCCCGGGCACGGTGCTCGGGCTGCTCGGCCACAACGGAGCCGGCAAGACCACAGCCATCCGCATCCTCACGACGCTCAGCCAACCGACCGAGGGCAGCGCCACCGTGGCCGGTCTCGACGTGGTTCATCAAAGCGCTGCTGTTCGCGAGCGCATCGGTGTGGCATCGCAGCAGTCGACGGTCGACGGCCTGATGAGCGGGCGACTCAACCTGCAGATCATTGGTCGCCTTCACGGCATGTCGAAGGCCGCGGCGCGTCAGCGTGGCGACGAACTGCTCGAGCAGCTCGACCTCACCGACTTCGCGAATGCGCTCGTGAAGACCTATTCAGGCGGCATGCGTCGTCGTCTCGACGTCGCCGCGAGCCTGATGGGCGGCCCAGACGTGCTCTTCCTCGACGAGCCCACCACCGGCCTCGACCCCCGCAGCCGCGGCGACCTGTGGCAGATGCTCGCCGATCTCGTTCGCGAGGGCACCACGATCATCTTGACCACCCAGTACCTCGAAGAGGCCGACCGCATGGCCGACGACATCGTTGTGCTCGACCACGGCCAGACCGTTGCCCACGGCACGCCCGCCGAGCTCAAGGCACGCGTGGGCGACGATCGTCTCGACATCACGGTTGCCGCCCCCGCCGAGCTCGTGGCCGCCGCCAGCGCTCTGTCGAGGTTCGCCGACAGCGAGCCCACGTTCGATGTCGAGCAGCTCCTCGTCACCGCGCCGATCAAGGCCGGAGTGCGGGTCATCGACGTCGTGCGCGCCCTCGACGACGCCGGCATCGACGCCGTCGACATCACCCGTCGCGAGGCCACACTCGACGACGTCTTCCTCACCTTGACCAGTACGCCGCGCAGCCATCAGCCAGGCAACCAACAGGAGGTCTCGGCATGAGCAACACCTTGATGACCGACGCTTCGATCTTCGCCCGTCGCAACCTCGAGCACATCCGCCAGGTGCCCGAGAAGCTGACCAACGTCACCATCCAACCGCTGATGTTCGTGGTGCTGTTCGCCTACGTGTTCGGCGGGGCGATCAAGGTCGGCGGCGCCGGATACAAGGAGTACCTGATCGGCGGCATCCTCGTGCAGACATTGGCGTTCGCGATGATGGGCCCGGCGATGTCGATCGCCACCGACATCCAAGAGGGTGTCATCGATCGCTTTCGATCCCTGCCTGCCCGACGATCGGCGTACCTTCTTGGGCACTACCTGGCAGAGATGCTGGGGTCGATCCTGACCATCGTCATCCTGCTGGGTGCCGGACTCGTCGTCGGCTGGCGCACACACGCCACCTTCCTCGAGGTCACCGAGGCCTTGTTGTTGCTGCTCCTGTTCGCCTCGGCGATGATCTGGATAGGTCTGTGGCTGGGCATCCAGGTGCGCTCACCCGACGCGGTGATGGGGATCGGTTTCGTGATCATCTTCCCGCTCACGTTCATCTCCAACGCCTTCGTACCGATCCAGTCGATGCCCCCGATACTTCAATGGGTGGCGACGGTCAACCCGGTCAGCGTGGTCATCGCCGCGGTTCGCACGTTGATGGGCAACCCGATATCGCTGGTGACCAAGCACGTCTGGCCGATCGACCACCCCGTGGCCGCCGCCTGGATCTACTGCGTGGTTCTGGTCGTGATCGGTTGGATCATCGCCCAACGGCGCTACCGGGCCCGCACCACCGACTGACGGAGCCAGCACCCGGTTCGGCGCGGTATCGAACTGATACCATCTTGCCATCGCCATGACACTCCGCCTCACCGACAGCGAGCAAACAGCACTCCGCGAACGCGCCGAAGCGGAAGGCATCTCGATGCAAGAGGCCGCTCGCCGAGCCGTTCGAGAGTTCGTCGCCCGCGGCCACCACGGCGACCGCGTCAGCGCCGCTGCCGTGCTGATCCTCGACAAGCACGCCGACGCGCTCCGACGCCTCGGCGAATGAGCGACCCGATCGACTACCTCGATCTCGACGACCTCGTCGACCTCGCCCGCACCCTGCTCGGCGACCCACCGCCCATCCGCGACATCGGTCTTCTCGGCTCTGCCGTGGCGCGACCCCAAACAACGGCATTCGGACAGGATGCGTACCCCGACCTGCTCACCAAGGCCGCGGCGCTGCTGCAGTCGATCGTCAACAACCACGCCCTCGTCGACGGCAACAAACGACTCGGATGGCTGGCGACCGCAGTATTCCTCGAACTCAACGAGGTCAAGGCATCGCTCGCCTCGAACGACGAGGTCTACGAACTCGTCATCTGGATCGCGTCCTCCAAACCCGACCTCGACGAGATCACCACCCGTTTCCACGGCACCATCCAGCCAGGCCGACCGCCACTGACCACTGCACGGGTTCTCGACGCTTCCTGATTCACAATCGCACCCACCCGGGAGAGCGCAATATCGGCCGTTGGGCGCCACCGGTGCGAGCTGGTGACTTGGGGGATCCTCGGGCGCGCTTTCGGTACTCCCAGTACCCACACCTCGCCCAAGCAGGCTCAGCGGGTTCGATTTCGGTATGTCCACTACCGAAATCGCGCCCAACCGAGCTCCACGAGAATGGCGTACAGAACCGGCAGAGAGATGGCGCTGTTGTGCAACCGCCGGACACCACGGGTGGGCAGCAAGCACTCCGAACCTAGTGGCGGGTCAGCTCGGTTTGGCGCCGACGGAGGTGGTCGCGTTCGACCTCGTTGGTGGTCAGGTCGATGGCGCGCTCGTAGGCCGCAGCCGCCTCATCGAGCCGACCCAACCGCTGCAGCAGATCAGCGCGTGCGGCGTGGTAGAGGTGGTAGTTGTCGAGGTCGAGGGCTTCGATGATCGCCAGCGCCGGCTGGGGACCGTCGAGCTCGGCGATGGCGATCGCCCGATTGAGGGCAACGATCGGCGTCGGTGTGTGGCCGAGCAGCTGGTCGTAGAGCTGAACGATCTGTGACCAGTCGGTAGCGCCAGCCGTCGGCGCATCGGCATGCACCGCGGCGATCGCCGCCTGGATCTGGTACGGGCCCGGCATGTTGCGGCGCAGGCTGGCACGAACCAACGCGTGACCCTCGTCGATCAGCGATCGGGTCCACAGCGATCGATCCTGGTCACCGAGCCGTACCAGGGACCCGTCGGCATCCGTGCGTGCCGGGCGACGGGCCTCGGTCAGCAACAGCAGCGCCAGCAAGCCCTGGGCTTCGCCCTCGTCGGGCATCAGCTCGACCAACAGACGGGCCAGCCGGATGGCCTCGGCACACAGGTCGTCGCGCATCAGCACGTCGCCCGCGGTGGCCACGTGGCCTTCGTTGAAGATGAGGTAGACGACGGCGAGCACCGGCCGCAGGCGGTCGGGCAACTCGGAGTCGAAGGGGATCCGGTAGGGGATGTTGGCGGCGCGGATCTTGTTCTTGGCGCGCACCAGTCGCTGGGCCATCGTCGATTCCGACACGAGCAGGGCGCGGGCGATCTCGGGCGTCTGCAACCCGGCAATCAACCGCAGCGTCAAGGCAACTTGGGCCTCGGAACCGAGTGCAGGGTGACAGCACGTGAAGATCAGCCGAAGGCGGTCGTCGTCCACGGGCCCTACCTCCAACCTCTCGTCGGCGGCGTGCAGGAGTCGGGCTTGCCGCTGGCGATCGTCGCGCGACGACTCGCGGCGCAACCGATCGATTGCCCGGTTCCGCGCCGTGGTGATGATCCAGCCCGCTGGGCTCGGCGGCAGGCCGTACGACGGCCAGCGCTGAACGGCGACCTCGAAGGCCTCCTGGACCGCTTCTTCGGCGATGTCGATGTCACCGAAGATGCGGACCAGGCTGGCCACGGCACGGCCCGACTCGGCGCGGAACACGCGCTCGATGTCTGATGCATTGACTGCTCCGGTCATGGAACCCGGTCAGCTCGCCGGTTCCTCCTGGAAGGGGCGGACTTCCACGGGAGCCCCACAGGCAGCGGATCCCTCGGCGGCCAAAGCCAATGCGGCATCGAGGTCGGCCACGTTGACGATCCAGAAACCGCCCAGCTGCTCCTTCGACTCGGCGAACGGCCCGTCGCTGGTCAAAACCTCGCCGTTGTGCACGCGCACGACCGTCGCGACGTTCGCCGGATGCAGACCGCCGGCGAAGACCCACACGCCTTGCGCCTGAAGCTTCTGGTTGAAGGTGTCGACATCGTCGTACATCCGCTGCAGCTCATCGGCTGGCGGCGGCTCGACACCATCGACCATGTGAACGGACAACAGATACTGCGTCATTGGAATTCTCCTTGTTCATGACCCGGCGCTCACCGAGTCTCGTTGCCCTTTACACGAACGCCCGACCTCGAAATCGACAAGTTCGACGAATATTTCGTGGACCCGAGACTCGTTCGGCCAATACCGACCGACGTTAACGTCAACGGCGATGGAGGACGACCGGTTCGTGATCCAGGTGGCCCACACCGCCGACCTCGACCGCTCGACACTCGCCCGGGCGCGCGAACTGCTCGACGTCGTCTTCGCGGGCGAGATGACCGACCACGACTGGGAGCATGCTCTCGGCGGCATGCACGCCATCGGGTGGCACGACTCGTCGGTCGTCGGGCATGCCTCGGTCGTGCAACGGCGACTCCTACACGGCGGCGATGCATTGCGAGCCGGGTATGTCGAAGGCGTGGGTGTGGATCCGACCTGGCAGCGCCACGGACTCGGCGGCAAGATGATGGAGACGCTCGAACGCATCATCGGAGCGGCCTACGACATCGGTGCTCTCGGGGCGACCGACGAGGCCGTCAGCCTGTACGAACATCGGGGCTGGGTCAAGTGGCGTGGCCCGACATCGGCGTTGACGCCGGCAGGGCTCGTGCGCACCCCCGACGCCGACGACTGCATCTACGTACGTCCGGGCGGGCATGATATCGACATCACCGGTGAGCTCACCTGCGACTGGCGAGGGGGCGATGTCTGGTAGTGATCGAGATGCGGGCAGAAAGCAGAACTCAATGTCCACGCGGAGATTGCCGATGACACTGTCGGCCGCAATGGTTCGAGCGGCAGCCGATCTGGGTAGCTACGCACCATGTCCAAACTCACCGCCGTTCCAGTTGAGTCGTCCGGTCACGCGACGCACCGCGACTCGTCGACGGTGGTGGCTGCGATTCGCTGCCATGTCGATCGTGTCGGCCCTGATCCCGCTATCGGCGGTGGTCGGGGGACCCGGTGGATCGGTCCGCGCAGCAAGCCCGCCGATCGACGCCCCGCCAGTCTCGCTGGTCGGTGACTCGACGATGGCCGGGATGGCGTGGAACTCGACCGGTGTCAACGAACCCCGCGACATCGTCGGCAACTCGTACCGCCTCACGTTCGACGCCGAGAGCTGCCGGCGGATCATCGCCGCCAGTTGCAGAGGACGCTTCGGTACCGTGCCGCTGAGCGTGCTGCCGCTGATGCGCACGACCCTGAAGGGACGGCTCGGCGAGGCGATGGTCGTGATGGCCGGCTACGACGACGCGTCGATCACCAACGCCGTCGATCAGGTGATGGCCGAGGCAGAAGCGCAAGGCGTGGTGCGAGTGCTGTGGCTGACCTATCGCACGAACACGAGCTACATCCTGCCGGGCGGCCTTGCTGCCAACACGTTGTACACCAGCCACAACAGCGAGCTGGCGGTCGCGGCCCTACGACACAGCGATCTGCAGATCTTGGATTGGGACAAGTTCACCGTGAACCAGGCGAGCTGGTTCGCCGCCGATGGCATCCACCTCAACCTCGACGGTGCCAGTGGTCTGGCCACATTCATCAAGAACGCGCTCGACGCCCAGCCGGCCATCGGCAGGTGCCGTTCTACCTCGGCCTTGACAGGCGTGCCCGATGGTGGCACGTCGCCGGCGACTGCTCCATCGACTGCAGCATCGGGCTTCGTGCCCCTCGCACCCAGGCGTGTTCTCGACACTCGCGACCTGGCACTGGGGGGATCGACCGGAAAGCTTGGAACGGGTCGCACCGTATCGATCGACCTCAGCGGCATCGTGCCGAGCGACGCAGTCGCCACAGTGCTCAGCGTGACGGCGACGGCGAGCTGCTTTGCGGGCTTCCTCACCGTGTTCGCGTGCGGGGCGCGACCACCGACATCGAACGTGAACTACGAGGTCGGGCGCACGACGGCCGGCGTGGCGATCACTCCGATGACCGCCGGGCAGGCGTGCATCTTTGCATCCGCGGCAACTGACGTCGTCGTCGACGTGATGGGCGCGTTCACGCCCGACGGTGACCGCTTCCATCCGATGGTTCCCACGCGGTGGATCGACACCCGTGGTGGCCCCGTTCAGTTGCAGCAGATCACCGGGGTGCGTGCAGCTCCGACGGAGACAAAGCTGATGATGCGTGGCGAAGGAGGTGTACCTGCCGACGCGAATGCCGTGTGGCTCAACCTGACTGTTGCCGATCCGAGTGTGTCCACCGTGCTGACCGCCTATCCGGGTCCGTGCGGCGCGCCGCCGCTGTCGTCAAACGTGAACGCTCGACCACAGCACTCGACAGCGTCGTCGGTGCTGGTCGGCATCGGCTCCGACGGGTCGGTCTGCGTACTCACCTACGCGGGCAGTTCCCAGATCGTCGTCGACGTCGCCGGCTGGTTCGGGCCCGGCGCGGGTGGCCTTGCCTACCGCCCCGTCGTCCCGGAGAGGTTGCTCGATACGCGTCTCGACAGCGGACAACCGACGAACGCCGACAAGCCGGTTCACGCCGACGGCGTATACGTGCTGAACGTCGCTGCCGTCGACAGTTCCACGCTTGGTTACGTCACCGTGCGCCCATGTGGATCGCCACTCGTCAGCTCGCTGATCAACACGTCGTCGGCCGAGGACACTGCCAACCTCACTGCCGTCGGTGGCGATGTGAGCGGCAACGTGTGTGTACGCGCGAACATCAAGTCGCATCTCGTCGTCGACCATGTGGCGACGTTCGCGCCATAGTCATCGACGCAGGCATGAAACGGCCGCCGGCGGCTCCGAGAGTGGCCGCGACTGCCATGACCACGAAGACCAGGAGGACGGAGTCGTTCGTGAATACGTCGATCACCCTGGCTGACATGCTCACCCAGACTCTCATCTCCCGGTCCGCGACACCAACGACCGATCCTCACCCAGATGATCTATGTAAGCCGATTGACCGACTGTCGTTCTACGAGCTGACACTGAGGCCTCGGGTTAGGCGCGCTGGCGTGCGAACCGGCTTCAGCACGATCCTCGTCGTCGCGCCCGGCGACTCGAGCCGAGGCGACGTTAAGGGCAACGCCACGCGCATCGATCGGCACGTCGGCCGACCCGGTGATCGAGACGACCAACGTCAAGGGCGGCGGCAGTGCCCCGCCCGACGGATACGCGTCAGCCCCTTGTCCAGCCACAGCGACCGCCGCGATCACGGACAGGACCGTTACCACACCCAGCTTCCGCTTTCGCACAGTCACCCCTTCCCCACGTGCGGACGCAGTGTAGGTTGTCAGCCAGACGCGTCTCGTCATTGCTCGCTGCTCCGTCGACCACCCGGTGGCGGTGGTGCGAGACGGCGGGTAGCCCTCTTTTCGTTGGCCGGAGTATCCAAGCCCTGCTGCACCCACCTGTCGACGGGGCATGCAGAAGTGCGAAGCGTGTTCTGGCGGTTCGCTTCGCAGCTGCGCCTCGACATTCGGATCGCCGTTGTTGCCGGGCTTGGTTCGATCGGCCGACTAGTGTCCGCATACGCAGACATCGCATCAATCCGTAATGGTGTCCGCATAACCGGACAAACAGGCAATGCGCAAGTATGCCCGCATATGCAGACAAATGGGGTAGAATGTGTTCACATGTCTGCAAATTTGGACGAATACCTGGTAGTTGGCCCACGATCATTCGGCGGCGCGATCCGCGAGTTTCGGAAGCGTCGACAGATAACCCAGCAAGAGGTCGCCGAGCGGGCAGACATGCATCGCACGTATCTCGCCGCCCTCGAAAGCGGGTCAACAACAGAGGCTCTCCAACAGATCATGCGGGCCATGAACGCGCTGGATCTCGAAGTCGTGATCAGACCGAAGCAACCACGGTGAGACTCGGAGTTTGGAAGGACGGGAGACGGATCGCGACAATCAGCGAGTCGCACAACCGAATGTCGCTCGCCTACGAGCCCGGCGCGGGTCGGCTCGGCACCCCACTGATCTCAGTTTCGATGCCGGTGGCCACAGCGCCCTACACCGACAAGGTCGTCCGCCCGTACTTCAACGGCCTTCTCCCCGAGGGCGAATCGCGACTAATGATCGCCTACGACTTCGGCATCGACGTCACCGACGACATGAAACTCCTCAGTGCGCTCGGACGCGACTGCGCCGGCGCGCTCGTCGTCCTGCCAGACCACGAAACACCTGACGACATCAAGTCGGCGGAAGCGATGGAGCAACTCGACGATGACGAGATCGAGCGGCGGATCAAGGCCCTCCCCGCCCACCCTCTCGGAGTCACTGGAAAGATTCGCGCCTCGCTGCCCGGCGTCCAGGCCAAACTCCTCCTCGCGAGCGTTGACGGCCGCTGGTGCTCTCCCGACGCCACACATCCATCGACCCACATACTGAAGCCGGGCATCCCAGACCTGCCGCACTCCGTTGTCAACGAGGCGTTCTGCCTCAACGTCGCTGCGCTTGCCGGACTGCGCGTGGCAGCTACAACAGTTGCTCGTTTCGAGAGCACGAGCGTGCTCCTGTCCCAGCGATACGACCGGTATCACGAAGCTGACGGGACGATCAGCCGCCTTCACCAGGAAGACGCTTGTCAAGCACTCTCGATCATCACCCGGACTCCGAAGCAGAAGTACCAAGCATTCGGCGGCCCAAGACTCAGCGATGTCGCCCGCCTTCTCGACCAGTGGGGTGGAGACGCGGTGGGAGTTGCTCCGCCAGATCACGTTTAGCGTGCTCGTCGGCAATGCCGATCAGCACGGCAAGAACCTGTCGTTCCTCTATGGACCTGACGGTGTCGTCGCTCTCGCTCCGGTCTACGACGTCATGTGCACGACCTACTATGACGGAACCAACGATCTGCGACGCCTGGACACGGAACTCGGCTTGTACATCAGTAGCCGTACCGACATCCTCGACGTCACCGTTGATGACCTCGTCGACGAGGCGAGGGGCTGGGGTATTCGTCCCGTCAGGGCGCTGGGCATCGTGACCGAGCTCGTCGAGCGGACCGGCCTCGCAATCGAGCAGGTGATGCAAACAATGAACTTCGGTGTGCCCGAGGCAATCGTCCAACGCGTCGCTGGCCGAACCAAGAGTTTCCTTTAGCCTTCCCGGCACTCATCAAACCCATCGACGTGGTCGTCCCGGGGCCACCACCCGCCGTCAGTGTCCGTTGCACACTGTCTCGTGCGATTTGGTCCCGACTATCCCCAGCCCTCGGTGAGCTCGCTCAACCGATGCGCCGCCCGGGCGACACCCTGGCGGCCTTGCTCGAGGAACACGGCGAGCAGCAGCGCGACGAGACCGATCGCGGCGATCGTGAGCCACAGGCCGCCCGACGACGCCGCACCACCTTTCCCCTGTAGGGCGATGTGCACCAGAGGCAGGCCAAGGAGAAGGACGATCGCCGTCACGACGGTGAGCGCGCCGGCCGCGAGCCGCCGACGCACCCGGCTCAGCATCCCCCAGGCGGCGATGCCGACTCCGAGCGGAACGGCGATGAGGACGTAGGAAAGGTCACCACCAACCATCTGAGCGAGCGGTGGGACAACTAGGAACGCGACACCAGTGGCCTCGAGGACGATGACGGCCGGTGGGGTCGGGACGTTTCCGTTTCGTTGAAGATCGTGGCGGAGGATTCCGACGTCGCACAGCAAGGCCAGCCCGATCGGCATGGTGACCAAATTCGGGTCGCCGACGAGAATCTCAGAGGCGAACGCGAGCCATGCCCCGCAGAGCAGCAGCGGCGCGAGAACAGTGAGCAGGGTCCGGCGCAGCAGCAACCCCATGACCGCGGCTTCCGCGCCGGCGGCCGCGAGGGCTGGCACCAGTAGTCCTCGGTCGGGCCACTGGAGTGCGGCGGCAACGACTGCGGTCAGTGCCGGCAAGGCCACTGCCATCGACAGGGGCGGCACCCACGTTGAACCCGCGGGGTTCCTGGCGTGCGCCAGCACACCGGCAAGCGCGATGAGGCTCACGAAGGTTGCTCCGAAGACGACCGCGGTTGGACTCGCGTCGGTGGCGAACCAGGTCTGCGCTCCGGCGGCAAGGGCGAGCAACACGGCAGTGTGGCGCAGCGCAGGAACTTCCAGCGGGCTCGCGAGCACTGCAGCTGCTGCGGCAAGCAAGCAGATGCCTGCGGCCACCGCGATGCCACCCGCAAGACGTTCCGCCGCGCCGCCGACGACGAGCCCGGCAGAGGCCGCAACGCCGATCGCACCGAGTAACACCCAGCCGATTGCCCATGAGGCCTTCATCCATCGGCGCCGCACGGCGACGGCGAGGGTCGCAGCGAGAGCACCACCCGTAAGGGCGGTGGTGACGGCCCAGGTCTGCTCGCTCCACCCGAACCAGGTTCCGAGCTGTACCCACGCGAGCCCAGCAGCGACGACGCCAGCGGCCTGTAGCGGGCGGCGGAAGCTAATCCGGACACGTGCGGAAACGCCGGTGGCGGCGGCTGAAGTCGCCGCCAGCGTCGCCGTGCTGAATGCCGGTCCGGCGTCGAACGCGGCACCGTTCACGAGTAGTACCCCGGCGCCTCCGAGAATGGGCGATCGCTTCCAGGCAGCGATGGTGAAGGCGAGGATGCCGGCCGCTGCCCACGTCCACACGACCTGATCGTTGACGACGGCCAAGCCGACGCCGAACGAAGCTGCGGCGATGCCGACGCCGAGGGCAGGGAGATCCCAGCGGCGCGGCGGCGGCAACTCCGGGACATGCCTTCCCAGGCCAGCGGCGACGGCGGTGAGCGCGGCACCCCAGGCGACGAAGGGGAGGGCCTCGTCCATTGGGTCGAACGGTGCGAAGCCGGCTGCTGCGACCGAGACGAGTATCCACGTGATCCCGGTGAGCGTGGCGAGGCGCGTAAGTAGCGCGACAGCCCCCACGACGACAGCACCGACCATTGACCACCACGCCCAGGCGCTCTGGGACATCGCGTATATCGGCAGGAAGCCGATCGGCAACGCCACCGCGGCGAGCATGGCTGCAGGTTGCAGGTTGGCATCGCGCACCCAGCCCGGCGCGGCACGCCTGCCGAAACGAATGCGATCCCAGACGAGGACGCCCACCAGCACGACGGCGGCCCACACGAAAAGTGCGAGGTGCAGGCGGTCGTTGGGCACGCCAGCAACCGCCGCGGCGCGGATGCAGGCGGCGCCTGAGGCCGCCCAGCCGATCCAGAGCGCCGCGTGCCTCCGCCGCGCCGGAGCGGTCGCCATGACCGCAATCGCAACAGACGACATCGTGAGCAACGACGGCCACGCACCTCGAGTCGCCAGGGCGGTGCCGGCGAGGGTCGAAGCAAGCCCGACGTCGGCGGTCAGACGGGCGACCATGTCGTGGCTGACGAGCAGACGGGTCCCTGCTGCGTACAGCACGCCGATCGCGGCGACGGTCATCCCGGCCGCGACAGCGAGTTCATCGACGGACACGCCGCCGGTGTCGAGGAGACTGACCGCCACGAGGGGAACGCCGACGAGCGCGAGGAACACGGGGATGGCTGTGATCCATCGAGCCGTGGTCGCGTCGGAGGCGACGGCGTTGATCAGTGTTGCAACGGCCGGCGCGCCAGAGCGCTCCTGTCGCACGGCCGTGATCGTGAAGCCGGCGACTGCGAACCCAAGCATCGCCGAGACGGACCCGCCCCGCATCCCGTCGGCCGCCCCGCCGGCGGCCGCGATGGCGACGAGCGCAGCCACGTGCCCGATCAGCCCGACATGGCCGGCAAGCGCCAACCACCCGCGTCGTGAGGCGATCACGAGCGCCAGACCGGAGGCACCGAGCACGCAGGCCTGCCACGCCGGCGACACGCCGACCGCTGTCATCGCGAACGCCCCAGCCTCGGCAAGGACGGCGCAGACTGCCCAGAGGCGGAACACCGCCGGTAGCACCGACAAGGCGAGTGCGAGGGCTGCCAGGCCGGATCCGACAGCGAGCCAACCGGCGGCCACGGTCTGTGCGAGCACGAGTGGTGCGATGGCGATCGCCCCGGCGGCGACGGAGAGCCACGTGTTGACGAAGTCGTCGCTGCGTGCCGGCTCGAGTCTCGCCGCGATCGCCGCGAGGACGACGAGTCCAGCGACGACGATCAACGCGACCCCAGCACTCAGTGCGCCGAACAGGCCGGCGGCGACCCCGATGGGTGCCACCGCGGCGACGAGCGCGGTCGCCGGTACCGGCAGCCAGGGCGGGTTGCGGCGGCGTAGGCGGTGCGCGGCGAGCGTGAGAAGACCACAGGCGGTGACCGCTGCCCATGGCTCGGCGAACGATGACACCGCAGACACCACGACGCCCGCGCCCGCCGCGGCGATGGCGACAGGGGCGGGCCGGTGAACCCCCTGCCAGGCGAGCAGACCAAGGAATGACGCGGTGGCGGCGGCTGCCGCCCAACCCGGGGGAATGGCGGTGCTCAGTGCGAGCGCACTGGCGCCGAGTGACAGCGACTGGAAGCTTCCGATGACCTCGGCAGGGATCATCGGGGCGACCGCCTCGAGGCCGGCAACAAGGGCCAAGCCGGTCACCACACACGAGAACCACGGCCACCCCTCGTGGGCTCCTGCAACGATCGACAACGCGGCGACCACGGCCAGGCCACCGACGGCGGCGACTGTGCTCGGCCGGGACAGCGGGTGCGAGGGCCGCAGGCGAGAAATGCCTGCGGTCGCCGCGATGGCCACCGCCACCGCGGCGAGCTGCGCAGCACCGATCTTGGCGATCGCCTGGCCGGCGAGATCCGCTCGGCGCGGCGCCAGTGTGCCGATGGCGACGGCGAGCCACAGTACGGGCGCCGCGAGGTAGCGCAGCGGTGATGCCGAGTTGTGGGTACCGATCGCGGCGTAACTCGCGGCGATGACGAGGGTGACGGCCGTCGCCGCCATGACAAGCGCCCCGTAGGAGAAGTCAGGTGGGACGGCGGCACCATCGACCAGCGAGGCGACGACAACGATCGGGAGCACTGCCCCTCCACCGAGTACCAACGCGCTGCCCGCAACCTCGGCGCCGCGGCGCCGCAGATACCATCCAGCCAGGAAGAGCGCTCCGGGGATGGCAACCTCGGCAACGGGGCGCAGGTTGCGCTCCACGTCGCCCCACGCAAAGACCACGAACCCCGTGACCCCGGCGAAGAGCAGCAGGATGCCGAAATAGGCCATGCCATGCAGGGCCAGGTCGCTGACGACGGCTTGTCGGAGCCGCTCGACGATCGACGGCCCGCGTGGTGGCTCGGGCAGCGCGGGTCTCGTCGGCGCGGGGACAGGGCGCGCCGCGGGCCGTGTCGCGCGTGGACGTCGTGATCGTCCCGTGGCGTCGACCTCGCCGGGCCCCTCGGTCGTCGGTCGACTGGCGCAGGTCACCGGGGCGGCTGCTGGTCGTTCCGTTGGCGCATCGAGGTGGACGTTCGGCACCGTGGAATACCGCACCACGAAGCGGTCCCTTTCACCGATGAGGAGCTCCCACTGGGTCCGAGTTATCAGCCCTCTGTCCAGCGCGGCGCCGAGGAAGGCGCCGAGATCTGCACGAAGCCGCTTGTCGTCGGCCGACGGCTGTCCTGCCTCAGCGACGGACGACAGCCAGGTCGAACCGTTCCAGTAGCGAAGCCCCGCCTCGCGTGTCGGGTCCTCGTACCAGCCGGCCGGGCGAGTCGCGGCCTTCGAGGTCATCGTTCAGATCTTTCTCTCTCGTCGTCAATGTTCCGCCGAAGCGGAAGCGCACCTCCTCGTTTCATCGTCAGCGTGAGCCGAGCCCGACGACCCCAACAGAGCCAAAGGTCCCACGGCGCGGCACTACAGCCCGCACCGCAAATGGCTAGATCTTCTGATGGAAAAGCGCCATAATGATCGGATGGAAGCTGGAGTCCGAGAGCTGCGAGATCACCTGAGCCAATACCTCAACGCGGTCCGTGATGGCCAAGAAGTTACGGTCACGGACCACGGCAAGGCGGTTGCCAAACTCGTTCCACTCGACCAACCTCGAACCCTCGATCGCCTCATCGCCGAGGGGCTCGTTACGCCGGCGGTCGTGACCAAACGCCCCCGAACGGCTCGACGCATCGCGACGCAGGGGACGGTCAGCGATCTTGTGGCCGAACAACGTCAGTGATCGCCTACTTCGACACCTCGGCCATCCTTCCCCTGATCATCGAGGAGCCGTCATCGACGATCTGCACACGCCTGTGGAACGACGCCGACCGAAGCGTCAGCGTCCGGCTCCTCTATCCCGAGGCACGAGCCGCGCTGGCCAAGGCTCGCCGCCTGGATCGCATCACCAGCGCGCAGCTCACAGCAGCCATCGACGAGCTCGAAGCAATCATCACCGAGATCGACCACATCGAGGTCACCGCCGAGGTGGCCCACGCTGCAGGCGAACTCGCGCAAACGCACGGGCTACGTGGCTACGACGCTGTTCATCTCGCCGCAGCGTCGGCCGCGGCGAACACTGAACTTGTGCTGGCAACCGGAGACACCGACCTCGCCCAAGCCTCGCGGTCAGTCGGAATCTCGGTCGCGCTCACGAACTGAGTCTGTCGCGAAACGACTGGCCAGCCCCCGTCTGGCGACGTTCGTTGACCCCGAATCTGCGCAGGAGTCATGGGCCGCGATGCCGACTCTTCGGCGCGCAATCATGGGTCCGTGGCTCGAACAGGGCCCGGGGAGTTGACGGGGGGTGTGGCGAACTCCTGTGGAGCAGTTACCCGAACGAAAAATGTCGACGCGTTGTCCACGACCGAGGGCGGGTATTGCATGGCGGGCAAAGTCACGGTCCACTCCTGGTGCCCGTCGGCGACAGCTCTCGCGGTCAGCGTCTCGGCGTCAGCGGCAAGGACAATGTGTCCAAGGGCGGACCTGACGAGGTACCCCTCGGCGGGCACCTCCCATTGGGTGTCGCCCGACTCAGGGTCGAGTCGGGACAGGGTGCCGTCGTGCCACAGATAGGCCGCGGAATCGTCGACCATCGCCTGCGGAAAGCGGGCCGGTTGCCACTCACCCATGGTCGCCCGCGTCGGTACCGGCAGCAGCAGTGGCTCGGTCTCCCAGCGTTGCTTGCCGGTTTCGGCGTCGATGGCCACGAGGTGAGTCGATGTCGCACCCGGGAGCCAATCCAGACCGACGAGGAGATCGTTCGACACGCCGGTTTGGCCGACGAAGGCGACGCTGCGCCACAGTTGCTTGCCTGTGTCGATGTCGACCGCGATCTGGCTGGTCGGCATGAGGACTCCAGGCGGGCCAGTGTCGGAGAACGACTTCTGCCCGATCACCAGCACGTGACCAATCTTCGCCGCCCCCGCGAGATCCGTGAACCCGTGATCGATCTGCCAACGCTGCTCGCCGGTGCGGCGGTCAAGGGCGACGAGCTTGATCTCTGGGCCGATGCCGTCACCGAGGTACAAGTCAGCGACCACGGCCAGGTTGTCGGTATTGGCGATCACGGCGTTCTCCGCACCGGCGACCCTCCAACGTTCCTCGCCGGTCTCGGCGTCGTATCCGAGTCGTCGTCCCCCGATGGGCTGACGTCGATCGCTCGCGGGGTACGACGAATGGAGGAGCCGCGACTTCGCACAATGTGTCGATTGGCCGACGACGCGAAGGACACCGATCTTTACCGTGGTCGACATGACCTCCTTCACTTTCTCTCACACTCCTGCCCGTCGCGTCATCCACGCCGCAGCCGCGGCCGCCACCGCCGCGCTGCTGCTTGCAGCCACAGCTTGCTCGTCGGGCGGTGACTCAGCGAGAACGACAGAGGCTGTTGTGCCTGACAGTTCCGCGCCTTCAACCTTGCCCGTGCCGCCGACGAGTTCGGTGCCACCGCCCAGTTCCGCGCCATCCACGACGGCCGCGCCACCGACGACATTGCCGGCGGAGACGGGTCGTTCGAAGTTGTTGCGCGGCATCCTCGATTCGCACCACGCTGCGGGTGAGTTCGTCGGTGCTCGTATCGCACTGCTCGATCGCGACGGCACGATCAGCGAGGCGCTGTCGGGCACGGCCACCGTCGACCCGGCGAGCGGCCCCGTCGATCCCGCTGTCGCGTGGAACATCGGAAGCGTCACAAAGACGTTCGTCGCGGTCGTCGTGCTGCAACTCGCCGAGGAAGGCAAGATCGATCTCGACGCGGGGATCGAAAGTTTCCTACCTGACCTTCCCGGAGCCGACCGAATCACGCCTCGCGAACTCCTCCAGCACACCAGCGGACTGAATGAGTATCTCGACAAGCCTGCGGTGCTGAACGACTCACAACGAACGTGGACACCCTCGGAGCTGATTGCCGTCGCCGAGGCGGCCGGACGGCTGGACGAACCCGGCGGGTCGCACCACTACTCGAACACCAACTACGTGATCCTCGGCGAGATCATCGAGCAAGTGACCGGGCACACTTGGGCGGACGAGGTGCGGACGAGGATCGCCGAGCCGCTGGGGCTGACCCACACGGGCGCGATCATCGACAACCCACCCATCGGCTACCAGGTCGTCGACGGGACCTTCGTCGATACCACCTCGAGCATGGATATATCGATCGCCGGCCCTGCGGGCGGGATGCAATCCACAGACCGCGACCTGTTGCGGTTCGCCGCCGCGATGGCCGGCGGGACGCTTCTGTCGCCGAGCTCACAGGCTGCGATGCGGGCGTTCGTGCCAGGCGACGACTACTCGCAATTCGGCATCGTTCATGGCTACGGCCTCGGCTTCGAACAGTACGCGAACGACACAGTCACGGTTCAGGGCCACATGGGCACCGGACAGGCTCAATCGGCGTTCCTGGGCATCGACGCCGAGCACGGCACCGCCGTAGTGGTGATGACCAATACGGCCACCCCGGGACCGCAAGCGTTGATGGCCATCGAGGCGCTCACCGCCGTCAGCCAGGCCGCCTGAGGCAGCGCCAGAAATCTTGGATTGCGAGTCAACACGCTCGAGACGTTCGTCGGACTGGCCTGGTTCGAAGGATCGGTGCTGCCGTGCGGTGACGGTGGCCTGGCGATGTCGTTCGTCAAGGGTGACGACGCCACGGTTCGGTGGACGATCCTGCCCCTGATGGGTCAGGGGCAACTGGTGAACGCCGGGGGCAGCGGCACCTTCACCGCGACCGGTGACTACCAGGAACGATCACCTGTGTGGATCCCGCTGCGGCCGCACCGCTGCGCGTGCTGCAGCCGCCACCTGCAGACGGCAAGACCGTCGAGTCGCCTCCGTTCGAACCCTTCAAGGAGATCGGCACCTTCACGGCCCTGTCCGATGGCTTCCACACGCCGCCGACGGTCAATGTCCATCAGGTGGTCGACAAGGCCAACCAGTCGTACACATACATCGAACTGATCGTGCCGAATTCGACCCGAGACTACGGGTCGCCCGACACGACGCGTCAGCAGGTATCCATCGCGCTGTTCATGGGGTCTGATTCTCTCTGTGCGACCGGGAAGACCGTTCTGACGCGGGTGACCATCGACCACTTTCTCTACTCGAACTTCGACTTCTCCTGGGATGTCGTCTCGGCAGCGAGTGGTGGAGCAATAGGCGGCGGCGGCTCGACAGGCTCCAGGCTGCGCTGCCCATGACGTGACCCAGGTTGACTCCGCCGATTCGTCCGAAGCGCGGGCGTTCAGGATGCTTGCAGCCGCGCCCGTTCGCCGCCGACAGATCGACCTACGACGGCGAGCCGAGGCTGGACGATGGGGGGTTGCGCCTCGAGGATCCTGGCGTACTCGATCAGCTCCACCGGGTCGTTGATCGCCACAGCGCCCATCAGCCGGCCGTTGTCGCTGAACGTGACGATCGCCCGTCGACTGGTGTCCAAGAGCCCCTCGACGATGGCGATCTCGGGGCCGAGGGTCGGGACGCCGACTGCCTGGATCCGCACGCCGTGCTGTTCCGACCAGAAGCGGGGGATCGGACGGAACGGTGCCGCGCGATCTCGGCCGACGAGCAGGCTGTCGACCGCGTGGCGGGCCTGCTCCACTGCGTTGATCCAATGCTCGACCCGCCGCGGGGCAGTGCCGAAGCGGTCGTTGGGCCAACGGGCGATGTCGCCGCAAGCCACCACGTCGTCGAGCCCCACGACGTGGCACGTCGCGTCGCACACGACGCCGTCGCTGAGATCCAGTCCGAGCCCCTCGAGCCAGTCGACCGTCGCGGTGGTGCCAATCCCCACCAGCACGGCGTCGGCGTCGACGGTCGAATCATCGCTGAGCGCCAGCCGCCAGCCGCCACGCCGTTGCGGCTCCCAGCCGGCGACGCTGACGCCGAGCCGGGTCTCGACTCCGGCGTCGCGGTGGATGTTGGTGATCGCCTGGCCGAGCGTGGAGCCCAGTATTCTGTGCAGCAGCGTAGGAGCGAGATCGATGATCGTCGGCACGATCGCCCGAACACGCAGGCTGGCGGCCGCTTCGCAGCCGATGAACCCACCACCGATGATGGCGACCCGTTTGGCGCGCACCAGCGCTTGTTGCAAACCGGTCACGTCCTCGAGCGTCCGCAGACCCCACACCGACCTGGCGTGGATCGGAGTGCCCGGAAGGTGGCGTGTTTCCATTCCGGTGGCGATGACCAGGCCGTCGTAGGGCAGTTCCTCACGCCCTGGGAGCCTGACGACTCGGCGTTCAGGATCGAGCGATATGGCCCGTGTGCCCAATCGCCAGACCACGTCGAGCTCGGCCATCGCATTGAGCCGCAGATCCTTCGGCTGCAACGTGCCGGCCAGGACCTGCTTGGACAATGGCGGTCGGTTGTACGGCCTGTGGCTCTCGGCGCCGACCACCGTGACACGGCCCCCGTGGCCGAGCTCACACAACCGCTCGGCGGCTCGGAACCCGGCGAGGCCGGCTCCGATCACCACGTACCGGGGTCCGCCAGTCAACCCCCCGGTCATGACGACACCTCCACGGTGATCGCCTGCATCGGGCATAGCCGGGCGGCGCTGCGCACCTGCTCGAGCAGGTGGGCCGGGGGGTGGGAGGCGACGACCAACCGGCGATTGCGGCGAAGCTCGAAGACGGCAGGCGCTTCGTGCTGGCAGATCGCGTACAGGTGGCAATGGTTGTTGTCGACCCCGACCGTCACGCTGACGGTCACTTCGGGCAGCGTCGGTTCCCTCAGTTCTGTGACGCGGGAGGAGACGGTGGGTGGGTGCTCGAAAGGATCGATCATGCTGCGTCACCCGTCGGCAGACGGTGCGACGGATGCAGGCAGATCACTGCGAACGCAGCGACGCATGCGGCGGTGACAGCCATCGTGGTCACCACGATGCCGTCGGAGAGGTGGTGTGCCGAGAGCAAGACGTGGGCGATCACCAGGATGTACGCCGGGTAGGCGATGCGATGGAGCACATGCCAGCGGTGGTACGACAACCGCCGCTGAATCCACACGCTGACCGCAGCGAGGACCATCAGCTCGAACGCCACGACTCCCAGCGTGACGTGGAACTCGCTCATGAACGGCACCAGCTCCCGCAACGGCGACATCGGGTTCGATTTCTTGAACAGGTGTGACATCGCATGCACCGCTGTGAAGCTCAACGCCATGATGGACAGCACCATGTGAGTGCCGTAGATCGTCTGGCGTCGAACCGAACGTCTCACCGTTCCCGACGTCGTCAACATGCCCCATACCACGGTGCCGAACATCAAGGCATAGGCGCTGTAACCGGCGACGTGAGCCTCGCGCTTCAACGAATCATCGGGATCAGACACCGTCGGGAGGGCCGTCGAAGTTGGTGGCGAGGCGGGCGAGTGCAGAATCGTGTGCTTCGTGGGTTTCGCTGATGCGGTGTGACTGGTGCTCATTCCGGCCAGGGTGATGGCAACAACGATCAGGACAGGGCGGACCATGAGTTGACTCCTCTTTGCCCGCGCTCGTCGATACTGTTCTAGATGACACGACTCAGACCCACGACAGGTTTTACGACCCGTGATCTTTAGTCTTAGGCCCTGGTAGTGGGGTGCCAACCGCGTTCGACATGCGTCGGGCGTCAGGCGTCGATGATCTCCAGGCGGATGCGTTTGTTGCCTTTGCCCTTGCTCTCGGTCTTCGTCACTCGTATGCGGCCGACCTCGCCGGTCGTGTGCACGTGGGTGCCTCCATCCGCCTGCTTGTCCAGCCCGACGATGTCGACAACTCGGATCTCGGGCACCGACTCGGGGATCAGCGAGACTTTGGTGCGAATCAGATCCTCGTCCATCACGGCCGTCGCCCGAGGCAGGAACGACACCTCGATCGGCCGATCGGCAGCCAGTTCGGTGTTGACGAGTTGCTCGACGCGGGGCCCGAATCCCTCGGGTAGCGGGTCGAACTCGAAGTCCATGCGGGCACTCAGCGGTTCCATGTTGCCGCCGGTCACCGGGACGCGCCATTCGTTCCAGATCACCCCACACAACACGTGCAACGCCGAGTGTGTGCGCATCAAGTGATGCCGCCGCGGCCAATCGATGACACCGTGTACCGCCGTGCCGACGGCTGGAAGAGGTTCGCCGCTCAGCGAATGCCAAACGAGACCGCCCTCCTTGCGTACGTCGACGACGGTGAGCCCGGCAAGCACGCCGGTGTCGTGCGGCTGTCCACCTCCAGTCGGATAGAACGCCGTGCGATCAAGTGCCACGGCTCCGTCTCGGACGTCGGCCACCACCGCATCGAACTCGGTGAGATACGCGTCGCGCAGATACACCAACTCGGTGGTCATGTCACTGCGGCAGGAGCGAGGTCACGGGCGTACCCAACCAGCCGGCTTCGCGCCGCGCCCAGTACTCGGTGCGAAGGCGGAGCGAGATCGGGCCCGGCCCGCTGCCATGGGTCAATGGCTTGCCGTCGACGCTCGCCACTGGCATCACGCCGCCGGCCGTCGTGCTCAGAAACGCCTCGTCGGCCATGTGTAGATCCTGGGGAGTGAGGTCGGCCTCTTCGGCCTTCAACCCGAGATCGCGCGCCAAGTCGAAAATGGTGCTGCGCGTGATTCCCTCCAACACGTTGCCCCGCGGCGTTCGCAGCACCTCGTCGCGCACCACGAACAGGTTGAACCCGGGACCCTCGGAGAGGCGACCGTCGGGCGTACACAGCACCGACGTGTCACTGCCCCGATCGAGCCCCTCGAACAACCCGCGCTGCATGTCGAGCCAGTTGAAGTTCTTCATCCGCGGATCGACCACCTCGGGAGGGGTGCGCCGATTGCCGGTTGCGACCGCCAAGTCGATGCCTTCGAGCTGGCGCGCCGGCTGGATGATCCAGATGTACGGCATCGCGAAGGCGATGAGCGTGTTCGTGCACAACCGTGGATCGCGCACGGTGGGCGACTGGTACCTGCCACGGGTCGAGATCATCTGCACGTAGGCGGCGTCGAGGCCCGAGCGGTGCACACACTCGGCGAGGACGGTCTTCAACTCGTCGGGGTCGGCCGGCGGCGACAGCCGCGCCGTCGTGCATGACCGGAAGAAGCGGGCAATGTGATCGTCCAGTCGGAAGAACTGGCCGCGCCACACCGACACGGTGTCGTAGACCGCATCGCCGCGGGTGAAGCCCGGGTCGAGCAAGGGAACACTTGCCTCGCCGAGCGGGCAGTAGGTGCCGTTGATGTACGCAATGCCGTCTGCTGCAGATGCCATGGATCGCGACGGTATCTCAGCGGCCGGATGCCAGGTTCACGATGTACTCCCATTGGGCATCGTTGACCGGCATGACGCTGAGCCGATTGGCGCGCTGCAGCAGGTGAAACGGTCCGAGCCGATCCGCGTGCTCACGCAAGGTGGAGAGCGGCAACACCGTGGGGAAGCGTTCGACGAATCGCACATCGCGACTGACCCAGCGCGGCTTGTCGGTCGGTGAAGCTGCGTCGTAGTAGTGACTGGCCGGGTCGAACTGGGTCGGATCGGGAAAGGCCTCACCGACGATCTCGGCGATGCCGGCGATGCCGGGAACCTTGCAGCTGCTGTGGGCGAAGAAGAACTGTTCGCCCGGCCGCATCTGCAACATCCAGTTGCGAGCCCTGTAGTTGCGCACACCATCCCACAGGAATCGTTTGCGCTTGGCACGTGCCAGGTCGTCGATCGACAACTCCTCCGGTTCCGACTTCATCAGCCAGTGTGCCACGTGCACATCTTTGCCGGTCGACGTAATCAAGCCCTCAACGATCGACGCTCAGCTTGCGGGCACGTTGTGTGCCGTCACTGTCAATACGAATGCGAGCACCCGAACTCGACACCTGGGCCGAAGATCCCTCCGACCGTCCAGTAGAGGACCATTGGCTCTGTCATCGCCGGTCTGACTTGCGGACGATCGCGTTGTGACCGTTCTGCTGGAAGCCAACGGCCTCGTGAAGACGTTCCGCGCGGACAGCGTGGAGCGTCCCGTGCTGCGTGGCGTCTCACTCGCCGTCGACCAGGGTGCCTGGCTCGCGGTGATGGGACCGAGCGGCTGCGGCAAGTCGACAATGCTCCACCTGATCGGCGGCCTCGACCTGCCCGACGCCGGGTCGATCCGCATCGGCGACGTCGACATCACGACGTTGAACGTTGCCGACCGAGCGGTCCTTCGTCGGCGCCGCGTGGGTTACGTGTTCCAGCAGTACAACCTGATCCCTCATCTCGACGTGGCGGCCAACGTCGAGCTTCCCCAACGCCTCGCCGGCATGGGACGGCGCCGAGCTCGCCAACGCACCGCCCAGCTGCTCGAGATGCTCGGCCTGGCCGGGCGCAGCAAGGACCTTCCCGGCACGCTGTCGGGTGGCGAGCAGCAACGGGTCGCGATCGCCAGGGCGGTGGCCAACCAACCCGACCTGCTCCTCGCCGACGAGCCAACCGGCGCACTCGACAGTGCCTCAGCAGCCGTGGTGCTCGATCTCCTCCGCGACCAGCACCAGGCAGGTCAGACCATCGTCATGGTCACCCACGATCCCGATGTGGCCGCCGCCGCCGATCGGACGATTCACGTGCGCGACGGTCAGATTCGCGAGACCGTCAGCGGCCCGGCGGGGCCGAGCGAGACATGATCGGCGGCGCTCTCGTCCTTGCCGGCACAGGCCTGCGAGGCCGGCGCCGGATCAGTGTCGCCGCCACGTTCGCGGTCCTGGTCCTCGCCGCCGTGGCCATCGTCGCCGGGCTCGTGGTGAGCCGTCAGGGGGCGCGATTGATCGATGCCGCGGCCGACGAGGCCAACGTCGCCCACCTCGTCGTGTACGGCACCCCCGACGCCGTCAAGTCGGTGGCCGCCGATCCCGAGGTGGTTGCCTGGTCAGGCCCGTATGCCACTGTCGCCGACGCCGTGCCGCTCGTCGGTCGCGACGAGGTGGCGACGCAACTCACCGCGCTCGACTATCCCGAGATCGCCGTCGGCCGACCGCTCGTGCGCGACGGGCGATGGGCTGCCAACGCCGACGAGATCGTCCTCGATCGCAGTGTCGGCAGCGATCTGGGCATCGGCATCGACGACACGATCACCCTCCGTCGAGCTGGGGTCGAGACCAGCTTCCGGGTCGCCGGCACGGCCGTCAGCTTCACCGATTGCTTCTATCCACAGTGCGATCCGGCGCGGGCCTGGCTGACCACGGCCGGTGTCGATCGGCTCCAGGCCGGAAGCGCGACCTATTCCCAGGGCTGGCTGCGCTTCGACGATCCGGCGCAGGCAGACCCCTTCGTCCAGCGCCAGGCGGCTGCCGGTATCGACGGCATCACCGGCACCGAGTCGTGGCTCGACACCAGAGCCGACTTCTTGACGCTCGATCGCATCTTCGGATCGTTCGTCTCGGCATTCGGGATTTTCGTACTGGCTGTAGCTGCAGTCGTGATCGCCGGTTCCACGGCGATGCGGATCGTCGCTCGGCGCCGGGAGATCGGCCTGCTCGGTGCCGTCGGGTGCACCCCTCGCCAGATCACCTGGGGGCTCCTCCTCGAAAATCTCGTCGTCGGGCTGTGTGCCGCGGCGCTCGGCTGGTTCCTCGCCGGGTTCCTCGCCCCCTCGCTGCAGCTCGGCGTCGGCAGAACGCTCGGTCCACAGGACCCGAGTTGGTCGATCCTGGGGTTGGTTGTCGCCGTGGTGACCATCTCACTCATCCTGCTCCTGGCGACGTTCGTGCCGGCCGTGTCGGCCGCCCGACGTCCGGTCACCGAGGTGCTTCGCGACGTGCCCCGGGATCGGGTCAGCCGGCTGAACCGCCGAGCCACTGGACTGCCCCGTCGTATGCCGTTGCTCGGTGTGCAGGAGATGGCCAGCCAGCCGACAAGGAGCGCTCTTGCCGCCTTGGCGATTGCGGTGGCGGTCGTCGGCACCCTCGTGTCGGTGGGCTTCGTCCGCGCGATCGACGCCGTGGCCGCCGATCCCGTCACGGCCGGCGATCCGTGGGACGTGGCTGTCATCGCCGGAGACGTACCCGCGGACGAAGTCGAGGCGACACTCGCCGACACCCCTGGCGTGGGCGCGTGGTTCACCGAGGTGCCCCGACGCAGCACCTTGAACGATGGGGCGTTCCTGTCGGTCGCAACTGGTGGCGACCCCGCCGCTGCTGCGTACCGGATCGCAGGAGGCCGCCCAATGGCGGGTGCGGGCGATGCCATCGCCGGCTACGGGTTCTTGCAGCGGTTCGGCGTGTCTGTTGGTGACACGATCGAGGTGCTGGCAGGCACGACGCCGGTGACGGTGAAGATCGTCGGCTGGTACCGCGACACCGAGGACAGCGGCGAGGTGTTGCGCTACCGCCTCGAGACGCTCGCCGCCGCAGAACCGGGGGTCGCCGCCGATCTGTATCGAGTCACGGTCACCGGTGACACGACCCCGCAAGCGTTGTCCGAGGCGCTGGTCGACCGACTGGGTCCGGCTGCACGAACCGAGATACTCGATACCGGCGTCGCCGACCTCGCCCCGCTGATGGTCGTGCTGCGCCTCATCTCGGTCGTGTTGCTCGTGATGGCCGGCGCCAACCTGTTGTCGACGCTGCTCACATCCAACCGCGAGACGGCCCGACGCGTCGGGGTGCAACTGGCAGTGGGATTCACTCCGAAGCAGATCATGGTGCAGGGTGCCGTCGTCGGAGCCACGCTTGGCATCGTCGCCGCTGTCGTCGGGGTGCTCGGCGGTCTATGGGTATTCCGCGTGCTCTCCGACGTCGTCAGCACGTCGATCGGTGTCGGTCCCGGTTGGATGCCCCAACCCGACCTGCGCGCCGTGTTGAGCCTCGTCGTGCTCGCGGTCGTCGTGGCCGCCGGCCTCGGCGCGCTGGCCATCGCCCGCATTGCCAGGCGACCCGCATCCGACCTCGTCAGAGGCGAATGACGCTCGCCCCGATCACACGGGTCCGACCCGGGTGAGTGGGAAGTCGTAGGCGGCGCTTCCCTTCGAGCTGGTGATGTGCACGTTGAAGGTGACACCGACCGGCGCATCGGCGAAGGTCGGGCGGGCCGTCCAGTGGCCGTCGGCGTTCGACTCGACCTGTGCGCCGCCGTAGGGAGAGCTGATGGTGATCAGCGCACCGGCTGTCGAGGTGCCCCAGTACTCGCACACCGGAGGCGTGGCATCGGTGGTCGTCCAGCCGGCGTTGGCGGTGAAGTCGATCGACGGCGGAGTCGGGGCGCCTGGGCGCTGGAGGGTGAACTCCCGAACCCGGTCGGTGGTGTTCGAGGTGATGCGTACGGCCACGCTGGTGCCGGGCGGCACCTCGTTCATGGTCAGCATGGCCTCCCATCCGCCGTCGCCGTTGGCGACCGTCTCGGCAACACCCCACTGCGATGCGATGCGGATGGCCGAACCTGGCTGGGCGGTACCGAAGAAGCCCTGCGTCATCGGCGAGTTGGCTTGACCGTTGGCACCGAGGTTGGCTGTGAACTCGATCACCACGGGAGCAGGAGGAGGAGGCGGCGGCGGAGCCGGACGCTCGATCGTGAATTCGCGGACCCTGTCGCTGGTGCTCGACGTGATCCGTACGACAACATTGGTTCCGGCCGGCACCTCGAGCAACTTCAGCGTGGTCTTCCACTTGCCGTCGCCGTCGGCTGTTGTCTCCGACACGCCGTACTGCGAGGCCACACGGATCGCCGAGCCCGGCTGGGCATTGCCGTAGAAGCCCTGTGTCATCGGAGTCTTGGCCCGGCCGTCGGTGCCGAGCTTGGCGGTGAACTCGATCACCACGGGAGGCAGCGTCGGCTCGGTCGGCGGCACCGTCGGTTCCGTCGGTTCCGTCGCCCGCACCGTCGCGTCAGGGACGACGACGGGCTTGACGACCGGCGCCTTCGCCGGCGCGGTCTCGATGACGATCACCTGCGAGGTCGTCGTCGGCTCGCTGGTCGTCGTCGGCTCGGCGGTCGGCTCGGTCGCGGGAAGGGCGGCGGGCACCACCCTGGACGGTGGGTCATTGGTGATCCGCTCCATGGCGAACGCCGAGCCCCCGACGAACACCAACCCAGCGGCCGCGACGGCGATCCAACGCGGGCGAAAGACACGGACCTCGTTGGGCACCGTTGTCACGGTCGGGAAGAACACGGCGTCGGGGTCGGGATGCGGGTGAACCGACGAGGCGACGTCGTCGAGAAGAGCGGTGAGGTGATGTTCGAAGTCGTTCATCGGAGAGCTCCCAACTTGCGTTGCAGAGTCTCGAGACCCCGCTTGTTGTGCGTGCGGACAGAACCGACCGATACGTCGAGCGTCGCGGCGATCTCACCCTCGGTCATGCGCAGCCAGTGACGCATCACGACGCACGCCCGCTGCCGGCTGGGCAGCGCCGAAACGGCATCGAGCACCGCTCGTCGACCGACGCGACCCATCGCGTCGTCCTCGGCTGATGGCACGGCGACCAGGTGCGGTTGCTGCCTGCGCTCGGCCACCAGGCGACGGCGGTGCCGTCCGCGGCTGAGATTGACGACGGTCGCACGGAGGTAGGCCACCGCCCGATCAGGGTCGTCGAGCCGGTCCCAGGCGTCATAGACGCGCATGAACGCCTCTTGGGCCAGGTCCTCGGCGGCATGGACATCGCCCATGATGAAGGTGGCAAAGCGGACGAGGTCGGCATGCTGCGTCTCGTACAGCGCTCGTACGGCAGCTTCTCGATTGCTCGGGACCGCCGAGAGCACGCTGAGTACCGCGCCGGCCCGTCCCCCGGGTGGATCGCTCAATGCTCGCATGGTCACGCTCCTATACACGCGTAGCTGCGTGGTTTCTAGGACAGGAATCGGTACTTTCTGCGCGCGCTTGACTACAGAGCGTCAAATCCTTGGTGATGGCGCCGGCTCGGCGCTGGAGTTCAGGCGCCGGGGATGCGGATGAGCATCAGTTGACCGCCTTCACGCTTGTACGTGAAGTCGGGCTGGCCGTCATCGTTGTTGTCGTCGCCCGGTGCCTTCTCGACCCACAGGGTGTGGGCCTGCACGTTGACGAGGAACGCACCACGCCCGAAGGCTGAGGAGGCATCGACGATCCCCGTCGACTCCCACTGTCCCTGGCTGCCGGCCGGCCGACCGTCCACGTCGGTGCCGCCGCCGTCGGCGGACTGGTCGACCTTGGCGACCACTTCGGCGCCGGCCGGGTTGGCCACCGGCACGTACCACAGCCGGGCGGTGGTTGCATTCGGATCGGTGGAACCGACAGGGAACTGCTGGCTCGAACCCGGATCCTCGGTGATCAACAACCCGCCATTCTTGGTGGTCTCGACGTTGTCGGGCTGGTGGACCTCGGTGAGCGTCTTGACCGGGTTGTCGTCGCCCTCGACCAGCACGGTGAGCGAGGTGACCTTGGTGGGGTCGTTCTTGTCGAGCACCATCTTCCAGATGCGGCCATTCGTTGACCTGAAGTTGGGGGTGTCGAGAGTCGCGGTGTCTGCGCGGCCGCGGCCGGAGTCGGCGAAGTAGACCACGTTCTCCATGCCGTGCCGCTTGTCGTGCGCAATATCTTCGATGCGCACGAACTGGAACACGTCGTTGATGTCGCTCCAGTACTCCAGCACCCACTGCGGCCCGTCGATACCGACTGGGGCGACGGAGCGCAGGTCGATCTGCCAACTGCTGTCGTTCGGCGGCAGGGGGTATCCCTTGTCGGCGGCCTTGAGCTCGGAACCATCGGGGTTGTGGCCGGTGGCGATGTCCTTGGGCACCTTGATGAAGTGGCCGGTCACCACGGTGCCGGATCCCGGAAGCACGTCGTAGTAGTTCTTCACCCCGGGAGTGTCGGACACGAATGCCCACAGGTCACCCTTGTCGTCGAGGACGGCATTGGTGTTGCGGGCGATGTAGGAGTACAACTGCGACTGGGCAGGCACCTCGCCGGTCGCGAACACACCGGTCAGCGGGCCACTGGTGAACGTGTCGTCGCCGGAGAGCACGACAGGCCCACGATAGCCGGGGATCGCCACCGCGTTCTCGTGGTTGTGCCGGCCCATGCCGTAGATCTGGGTCGTCTTGCCCGAGCGCACATCGAGGGCGACGACGACGCCGACCTCTTTCTCATCCGCACTACCGAATTCCGGCGGCCACGATGCTTCCTGTCGTTTGACGTAGTCGGGCGACTCCTCGTTGGTGAACAAGATGTCGCGGGAGAACCCGTCCTTCTCGGTCGCCAGGAAGTTCGAGCAGAACCGTTGGAACCCTGCGCTGCTCTTGATCGCGAACGAGCCGTTCAGCACGCCGGCGGTCTTCTGGCTGAGTGTGAGCTTGCTGACCTGGGCGTTGTCGAAGTCGTTCTCTCCGTTGGCGGCAGTCGGCGCTGCGGTCTTGTAGGGGAACGGCACCTTGCTGGTCTCGTGGTTGACGTAGAGGTCGACTGTGCCTTCGCCGCGAGGCCGAACCGAGATGCCATCAGGGATGGCCTCGAATCGATACCCGCTCGGCAAGATGTCGCCGACGGTCAGCAGTGGCGTGATCTCCACGCCCGCTTTCACGGGCGCGAGCATCGCCGCCTGCTCCGTGGTGAAGCCGGCCTTGTGGTCGTCGCCATGGTCGTCGCCATGGTCGCCGCCATGGTCGTCGGCGCGGGCGACTGCGGGCATGATCACCATGGTGGCTACCAGCGCGCTGACAAAGACTTTCGTTCGTCGGTTCATGACAACCCCCCAGAGGTAAAGATTTCATCACGGTCTAGCAAAGGACGCGCTGGCAGTAAAGAGGCGGTTCTCCGTCAGTAGCCGTATCCGGACGGGGAAGTTCCTCCACCCGGGGTGCTGGCGGGTGTGCCGTCGGAGAGGACGGCGTGCCACGTGAAGTGCCGACTCCCGAAGTCGTCCGACAGGCCTTGTCCAGTGACCTTCCCGGCGGTGTCCTGCGAGAAGGTGTAGAGCGGTCGTCCATTTGCAGTGATCTGCTTGGTGCCGTCCGGACGGTCGATCACAGCAACTGTCACACCCTTCGCTGACGTCGTTGGGGCCGTGACACTCGGGGCGAGCGGCACCCAGATCGACGTGCACTTGTCGATGCAGAGAACCGTGCCGGAGGCTTCCTCGTCGGCGGTGTACAGAGCCTCGCCGGCCGAGTCGACGAGTATCTCGCCGATCCCGCCGGCGGCAGCGGTCGACACCGTGTCACCGCCGGGGTCCGGGGTCGCGAACGACGAACTGCCATTGCCGTAACTCGAGCCGCAAGCAGTCAACGCAAGGGCAGCAGTGGCACAGGTGGGTAGCAGAAGCCGACGATGTCGACGACACGCTTCGATGATCGAATCGGGCACCTGGAACCTCCGATCGTCGAGCCACCACCAGCGGGGAACGTTCTCGCCCGGCACAATAATCTGCACACCCGAGCAGAGGTCGTCGGCCCGGCGCATCTTCAGATTCTCAGCGGCGGGTGGACCTCGGGTGAGCATGTCGAACGCCTGGGTCAATTCGCTCACCGAGTTGCTCGGGATCTGGGGACGTGGATCTCGAAACCCACCAGACCCCAAGCAAAGACGTCGGCGACCTGTTCAGCGCCCCCGACGACACGATGAGGGTCGATGTCGCGACTTCTTGTTCGGGGGCTGCCCAGGTCAGCGCCGCTCACACTTCGCGTCAGCTCTCTGACCGACCGTTGCTCAATGAGCTGACGCTGATGTGCCCTGACGCCAGAGCTGCCAGCTCGGCTCGGGTCTGAGCGCCGCAAACGTTGTCTGACACGGAGCCAGCTAGCTCAATACCTGAGACCACGCAGCGCGTCCCCGGCCGTGCGCGTGACACAGGCTTGCGTTTCTCCCTGATCAGGCGCACCATGTCGGGCGGCGTTCGCGGCGGCCAACTTTGGAGGTGCCAATGGAACGAACACAGATCGGTCGACGCGAGGTGCTGCGGACCGCAGGGCTCGCCGCGGGAGGGATCGCAATCGTCACAGCGACGACGACCTCGAGCGCGCTCGCCGACGATCGCCGCAAGGTCGAGGGCAGTTGGCGCATCACGGCCGTGGTCGACAACGGTGGCCCGACGGTGATCAACACCACCAGCTTCGCCGGTGGCGGCGTCGCCATCAGCCACGACATCCAGCCGGCCAATGTCCCCTTCCTCGGCAGTTGGGTGCAGAGCCATGGCGGCAACTTCAGGGCCACGGTGTGGTCGGGTGTTGCCGGCTCGACCGGCCCAGGCTCGGTCGGTGACACGCTGAGTCTGGAAATCGTCGGCAAACTGATGCGCGACGACACGATCGCCGGCACCTTCACCGTCACCGATTTCGTGGCCGGCACGAACGACTCGGCGTCGTTCACGGGAACCTTCACCGGCACCCGGATCGCTGCATAGTCGCCAAAGCCGCAGCGTCAGCGGTGGCGGCCTATCTCTTCGATCAGACGGCGGCGAGTGCTGCCCACACGCGTTCGGGCGTGCACGGCATGTCGATGTGGGTGACGCCGAGATGCGATAGCGCGTCGACCACCGCGTTGTGGATAGCCGGGGTCGAGCCGATCGTTCCGGACTCGCCGATGCCCTTCGCGCCCAGCGGGTTCCTCGGGCTATCGGTCTGGGTGTTCGACGTCTCGTAGCTCGGCAGCTCGGCAGCCGATGGCACGGTGTAGTCGAGGAGCGTGCCCGTGACCGGGTTGCCGTCTTCGTCGTAGCGCACCCATTCGTACAGGGCCTGGGCAGCACCCTGGGCGATTCCACCGTGCTGCTGACCAGAGACCAGCAGGGGGTTCAGTATTCGACCACAGTCATCGACGGCAATGTGACGACGCATCACGACCTTGCCGGTTTCGGTGTCGACTTCGACGACCGACACGTGAGCGCCGAACGGGAACGTCGAGTTGGTGCCGTCGAAATCGAGCTCGTGGCGCAGAACCTCGGGATCGAGTCCTTCAGGGAGCTTCGAGGCATCGCGAGACGCGACGGCGAGTTCGGCCCACGAGATCGACTTCGACGGTGTGCCGGCAACGTGCAGCGAACCACCCTCGGCGACGATGTCTTCGGCGGCGGCCTCGAGCAGATGGGCGGCAATTCGCTGGCCGCGGTTCAACACCTCGTTGGACGCCACGAAGATTGCCGAACCGGCCGTCTGCAACGAACGTGACCCCATTGTTCCCGAGCCGCGTGGCACGCGGTCGGTGTCGGAGTTCACCAACTTGATCTGGTCCATCGGGATGCCGAGCACCTCGGATGCAAGCATGGCGAATGCCGTGTGGTGACCCTGCCCGTGCACGCTGGTGCCGGCAAAGACGCTGGCCGTTCCGTCGTCGTGGATCTCGGTGGCGCCGAACTCGACATGCAGGCCGACAGGGGCGGTGACTTCTACGTACGACGACACGCCGATGCCGAGTGCGATGGGATCGTTGGCTGCCCGACGACGCGCCTGCTCGGCACGCAGTTCGGTGTAGCCGGATGCCTTCAAGACGGCGTCGAGCGCCTTCTCGTACTCGCCCGAGTCGTAGTCGGCACCAGTGTTCGTGGTCAACGGGAACGCGCCCGGCTGGATGAAGTTCCGTCGGCGCAGCTCGGCGGGGTCCATCCCGATCTTCTGGGCGGCAACGTCGATGACTCGCTCGATCAGCTGAGTGGCTTCCGGACGACCTGCACCGCGATAGGCGCCCACGGTTGTCGTATTCGTCACGACCGCCCGGGTGGCGAACTTGACCTTGTCGATGGCGTACACGCCGACGCACATCATCTGCGTCAGCATCGGCAGGATCGCCCCGATCCCGGGGTAGGACCCGGCGTTGGCGGTGACATCACCCTTGAGCCCGGTGATCTTGCCGTCGTTGGTGACGCCAAGCTTGGCGGTCATCACGTAATCACGCCCTTGCACGAGCGACACCATGTCTTCCGAACGCGTTTCGGCCCACTTGACCGGCGCACCAAGGGCACGACAGGCAGCGGCGGCCACCAGATATTCCGGGTAGACGGCGGCCTTCGGCCCGAATCCGCCACCGACCCACGGGCAGATCACGCGGCAGGTCGGTCGGGGCCATGCCGAGCATTGCCGAGATGGCGCCATGCGCGGTATGGGGTGCTTGGTGGGAGATCCAGCACGTCATGGTTCCCGGCGTGTCACCCGGCGCAGCGAGGATCCCGTTGTTCTCCATCGGCGCGCCGGCGAGGCGTTGGCTGACCATAGTGACCTCGCCGATGGCGTCGGCACCCTCGAACGGATCGACGTCGGCACCGTGTTCGGTTCCGAAGCACACATTCGATCCGTGCTCCGGAAACAGGATGGCGGCGTCGGGCATCAGCCCCTGCGCCGCCGTGACGATTGCCTGCATCCTCTCGTAGTCGACGACAACCGTCTCGGCCGCGTCGGTCGCCGCTGCCTTCGACGTCGCCACGACAGCGGCCACGATGTCGCCGACGAACCTGACGACGTCGTTGGCGAAGATCGGTCGGTTCAGGGTCACCGGCATCATCGGGAAGCCTTGGAACGTCGGGATGCCGAGATCGTCGCCACGTGCGTGGTAGACCGCTTTCACGCCAGGCATCGTCTGCGCCTGGCTGACGTCGACACCGACCACCTTGGCATACGCCTGGTTCGAGCGCACAAAGGCAACGTGGAGGGTTCCCGCCGGCGCCATGTCGTCGAGGTACTTCCCCGCACCGGTGAGGAGGGTGGGGTCCTCCAGACGCTGAACCGCGTTCCCCAAGATCGATCCTGCAGCTGCCATGACGTACCTTTCGATGACGTTCGGATGAATGCACTGCGCACATGCTGCGCGCCGTCGCGACGGACGTTACGCCAAACGAACGCCGCTCATTTCACCGGGGCACCGAGTCGCGTCCGCGGCGCCGACTCAGCGGCCGCCGCCTCGTAGACCACGGACCACGGTGGCAATCCGCTCGACAATCTTTTCGGCGAAGCGGACGATCCGCGTCCACGGCCCGTACGGACCCCACAGCTCCGGCGGAAAGACCCGGTGCCAGATCGCCCAGAAGCGGTCGATGATCCACCAGCGCCGGAACCAGCACAGGACCACCTGCCAGATGCTCGGCCGCGCCCAGTCGGCCAGAGCGAGAAGACCGGCATCGACATCGGCGATCATGTCGACCATCTCCGCCCATGTCGGGAAGAAGTCGGTGTTCTTGTTGAACTCGATGACGAACCCGTTCAGCTTGCCCTTCTTCGGATCGAGGAACTCACGGGTGAAGGCCCAGTCCTCGCTCGTGCCGGAGGTGGGGTAGGTCTGGTTCCACAACCAGAATCCCTGCTTGCTGACGTACCCCTGGCCGCGGACGGCGTTGATCCCGTCGCGCATCACGTTGGCCGCACTCTGCAGCTCGGCCAGGCGCGCCGCCGGGACGTATTCCTGGTACGCATCGCCGGCGACACCACGCTGACCGTCCCACGCCGGATTCGTGAACGACTTCGACGGATCGGCTGTTTGGTTCTCGTCGTCGCCCCATGGATAGAGAACGTCGCCGGTGTACGAGTGGACATCGACGAAGTAGCGCGCGTTGGGGAACTGGTCGACCAGCCACTGCACGTTCCGCGACTCGGGCTCGGAGAACGGACCGGTGCCATGGAAGAGGTCAGACGCCGGGTTGGTCGAGGCCAGGGTTCCCATGTTGGCGTTCGGCGAGAACTTGACCGGGAAGTTCCACAGGAAGTCGTAATTACGGTTGACGTCGACACCGATCTTCGACGCCACGCCACCCGAACTCGCCGGATTCCGGTTCTTGCGCCACATCGCCTGGGTGCTGTTGGGCGCGGCGGCCATGCTGTAGGCACGGCCGTCGGGATTGATATCGGGGAAGACGACGATGTCAGTCCGGTTGATGATCAGATTGACGGTCGTTGCCGAGAACGACTTGCCGCCGTAGGCCAGCCCGGCGTTGGTGGTGTAGGCCTCGAGCAGATCGGCGGCCAGGTTGACAAGGATGTCGGGCCCACCCCACTCGCGCGCATGAACCCCGCTCACGAACACGAGCGCCGGTCGGCACTTGAAACGCGAGTTGCCGCGGATCAGCAGAGCGTTGCTGTGGCGGTGCTCGGCAGTCTCGTTCGGCAGTTGGATGAGCCGGGTGATGGCGGGGTAGGCGTTGTTGAGGGCGACCAACGCAGACTCGACCTCGTTGACGTTGAGGAAGGTCATGACGCCTGCTTTCCATTGTGGTCAGGGTCACGGTGGTCGGGGTCGCGGTCGTCGGGGTCGCGGCCGCCGATCTTGCGACCGAGCCCGCGCGGCACGATTCGCCCTCCTTCGAAGCGATCACCCTCACCGACCTCGCTGACCCGCTCGCGGGCCCGTGCCGACATGTTGGCACCAACCTCGAGCTCGTAGCCCTCGGTTCGCAGCGCGTCGATCTGCGCCCGCGTGACGAAAAGTGCGAGCCGTCCCGTGCCGTCATCGTCGGTCTTGATGCTCGGATGGTCACCGAAGTCGAACTCGCCTCGCCCGAGCAGCTCTGCAGCCTGCACGGGGGTCACCGCCACACGGACCACGAACTGGTCTGCGGCTTGCTCGTCGGGCTCACCGACGTTTGCAGGGACGTCCTCGTCGGTCATGGTGCACCTCGCTCAATCGACATTGGTCCGTCGTAACGGGGATCGAACAGTGCTGCTGGTCTGTCCGCCCGTTGCGAGCAACAGGTATCAGACTCGCATCTGGGGCCGCTGTCAACAGGCCGCGCCAGCCCGACCCGCGCCCGTGTGCGGGGTCGGGCTGGCGCGGTCAACGCTGGTCACACCGCGTCGACATCGATCTCGACGGGTACCCCGTTGGTGATGACGTCATAGACGGCGGAGCGCGACCGCGACTGCTCGACGAGCCCACGGAGCACCTCGGCCGATGCATCGCCCTTCACGGTGAAATGGACCTTGACCTTCTGGTAGCCGTTGCGCACCTGCGGGTCGAGCCCGAGGATGCCGTTGAGGTCGACGTCGCCGCTGACGGTGGAACGAACCTCGGTCAGGGTGATCTTGCGGGCGGCGGCGATGTTGGCCAGGCCGGCGGTCAGGCACGATGCCAGGGCGTGGAGCACGAACTCGACCGGGGTCGGGCCGTTGTCGTGCCCGACGAGCACGGCCGGATGGTCGGCGTCGAACACGAACGTGCGCTCGTGCGTCCGCTCCTCGCCGACGCCGAAGTAGTCGCTGATCGTCGAGCGGTTGTGCGTGCCGTTGACCCACTCGTTGTGGGCACGGAACTGGAACTGCGCGGCAGCGGGCGCCTGCCGGACTGCGTCGAGCGTGGCGAACAGCGTCGCCGTGTCGACGCCGTTGCGGCTCGTCGGGCTGGTTTCGGTGATTGTCATTTGTTGTCTTTCCTTTTGGTTTGGTTGATGCCGGCCTGCCGGCGTTTGTCGGGGGAACGGGTGCTCAGGCCGCGGCCAGGCGCGGCAGCGGACGGGCGGCGAGATCGCCGGCCTGCGCGTCGATCGCGCTGCTGAGCTGCTTCTGCAACTGGATGAAACGATCTGCCGAGGGGTATGTCACGAGCTCGCAGGTGATCTCGAAGATCTCGCGGAGCAGGCGATCACGGTCGGCGTGGTATCCGGCGAGGGCGCTTGCCTCATCGACATCACCCCGCAGTACGACGTCGAGCGCCGTCGCCAACAGATCGGCGTCCCGGAAGGCGTCGCTGATGCCGTGACCGGTGATCGCGTCGCGGTGATACCCGGCGTCGCCGACCAACGCCCAGCCCGGGCCGACCGGATGCCTGATGTGGTTCGACATGCCGATCACACCGCGAGTCGTCGACCGACGGATGGCCCCACCGGCGAGGCGTTCCGACAATTCCGGCGACGCAGCGCGGATCATCGCGTCGAACGCCGCGTCGATCGTGCGGTGAAAGCTGCGGAACCGCTTGGCGTCATCGACCGGCGCGCACACCCACACGCAGGCCTCGCCGTTGTTCGTCGGGAAGACGCCGGCGAACATCCGGTCACCGAGGTAGTACTCCATTGCCGGCCAATCGCCGGCGAAATACGCATAGTGCGTCGCGCTGCTCGCCGCGTGTCGCACCTCGGTGTACGCCGCATCGACCGAACGGGCGATGCGCGAGCCCCGACCGTCGGCACCCACGACGAATCGCGCGGCGATCTCCACACGGTCGCCGTCGATGCCGCCTCGGACGCCGGTCACCCGGCCCTTCTCATTGCGTCGCACGCCGTCGATGAGAACGCCGGTGGTCAACCGAGCGCCGGCGGACACCGCCGCGTCGACGAGCAAGGCGTCGAGGATGTGGCGACGCGGCGCGACCAGCATGTCGACGCCCAGGCGGTTCCTGATGGTCTTGGTGATGGAGGTGCCGCCGGCGTGGAACACGACGTCACGAATCGGCGGTGTGCCGGCGTCGAGCACGGGTTCGAGCAGGCCCCACCGTTTGAGCTGCACAAGGCCGCTTCGAGCGATTGCGTGGGTCGACAGTGTGTCGCTGGGAAACGCGCGCCGATCGACCAGCAGCACGTCGTGGCCCGCCGTAGCGAGCAGCATCGCTGTGGCTGCCCCGGCGCATCGGGCGCCGACCACCACGACGTCGTGGCGCTGTATCTTCGTCGCCTCGCCGGGGTGGATTTGTTGTACATGCAAGTGGTTCGTCATTGTCGTCGAAAGTACGGAACGGCCGCTCGCCCGTCATCCGTAGCAACTACTGATTTGTGATCACACCCGTAGCTACGTAGGCCTCGAATTCACGCAGCCGCAAGCGACAACTCGGTCGACCCGGGACGGCGCGTGGCGTATCGTCGATCGCATGGTCCGTTCGATCGCGGGGCGGCGCCGTCGCGCCGACGATTGGTCATGATCGCGCTGTGGCCGCTCACGGGGCGGTCTGCCCAGCTCGAGGAGCTCGGCCGTCACTACCTCGATGGTTTGTGTGGTGGTGTCGTTCTGCAGGGACCGGCGGGCGTTGGGAAGACCCGCCTCGCCGAGGAGGCCGTCGCCCTTGCCGAGCGTGCTGGTCGGACCGCCGAACGAGCCGTGGGGCATCCGTCGACAGAAACGATCCCGCTCGGCGCGATGGCTCACCTGCTGCCGGGAACACTCGTGCACGACCTCGGTGTCGGCGACGACGAACGCACGGCGCTGTTCCATGCCGCACGGGCCGAACTTCGCCGTCTCGCCGGCGACGACCGGCTGGTGCTGCTCGTCGACGACGTCGACCTGCTCGACGACACGTCGGTCGCAGTGTTGGTGCCGCTCATCGTTGCCCGCACGATCTTCTTCATCGGCACCGTGCGCACGGCGGCCGCACCGTCGTCGCGGTTGACCGGCTTGCAACGCGACGGCCACTTGATCCGCATCGAGGTCCGGCCACTCACACTCGACGAGTTGGGTGCATTGCTGCATCGGGTGCTCGACCGGCCCGTCTCATCGCACGCCCTCGCCGAGCTGGCTCGCCTGTCGGGTGGCAACCTCCAGGTACTGACCGAATTGGTCCGTGGCGCGCGCGAGCGCGGTGTGCTGGTGGACATCGATGGTGTCTGGCACCTCACCGCACCCTTGCCCACGACCACGGCGCTGGAAGAACTCGTCGCCGAGCACCTCGCCGGTGTCGACCAGGCCGGGCTCGCGGTGCTCGAACTGCTGGCTGTCTGCGAGCGGTTGGGCCTTGCTGATCTCGAACGCGTCCACGGCGCATCCACACTGGAGGCGTTGGAGGCCGGACGACTGGTTGCCCTGGCGAACGGTGGCCGTCGAACTGCGCTGCGGCTGGCCCATCCCCTGTACGGCGAGGTGCTGCGCGCCGGCCTGCCGCCGCTACGCCTGCGGCGAATCCACCAAGAGCTCGCCGACCTCGTCGATGCCCACGGCGCGAGACGGCGTGAAGACGTGGTCCAGGTCGCCCTCTGGCGGGTCTCGTCCGGTGGCCGGGTATCGGGCGCCCAGCTGCTGTCGGCCGCCCGCCTGGCGCTCGTCGGTCGCAACCCTGCGCTCGCCGTACGTCTGGTCGACGCAGCGATCGGCGGCGACGCCGTTCCCGCCGGTGAACGAGCCGAGGTTCTGGCCGAGGCCCACGCCGCCCAGGGTCATCATGACGAGGTCGAGAGCACCATCGCCACTGTGTGGGACGAGCCGTTGACCGATGCCCAACGGGCGAACCTGGCACGGCGGCTCGCGGCGACTCGGTTCTACGGTCGGCGCGACCTCGACGGCGGGCTCGCGGCGTACGAGGCGGCCCGGCAACGCCTCACGGATCCCGAGCAGATCGCCGCGGTCGACGCTCGCCGGGCCTCGCTGCTCGCCGGAGCCGGGCGACCCGCCGAGGCGCTGCGGATCACCGACTCGCTCGGCACACCGACCAACGCCCAGACACGAGTGGAGCTGGCCGCGGCCCGGGCGATGAGCCTCGTCAGCCTCGGCCGCTGCGACGAGGCGGCTGCGCTCTCCCACCAGGCGGCCCTTGACCACGCCGACATGCCGGGTTGGCTCGCCCGCCGCGGCATCGCCCAGCATCTCGCCAACGAGGGGCGGGCGCTGGCGTACTCCGGTCGCTACGCCGAGGCACGGGAGTTGCTCGAGCCAGCCACCGAGCGAGCACTCGCCACCAATGCGATGGCCGCGTGGGTGTGGTTCGAGATGGCCCTCGCCGAGATCGCCCGAGACACCGGCAGAGCGTTGGAGGCAATCCGACGGTTCCGCGCCGTTGCCGATGCTGCGCCACAGGCCGGCCAAGACGCGGCGTTGGTGTGGGCGCACGTCGGCGTGGCACAGGGACACCTCCTGCTCGGCGAGTGCGGTCCGGCGGCGGCAGCACTCGAGCGAGCCGACGACGTGGGTGAGAGCCCGGTGGCCACGTCGATGACGACACGTGAACGCACGCGGGCGTGGCTCGACGCCTGCCGCGGCGATTTGGGGGCGGCACGGGCCCGCATCCGCGAGATCGTCGACCTCACGCGTCGCGACCAGGTGTTCACCTTCGAGGCCGCGCTGCTGAATGACCTGGTTCGGCTCGGCTCAGCAGACGAAGCGGTGAGCCGCCTTCAGGAGCTCGCCGGGCAGATCGACGGTCCGCTCGTGCAGGCCCACGCCCTTCACGCGTTGGCAGCATCACAACGTGACGCCGACCTGCTCAGCAAGGTCGTCGACCAGTACGAGACCATCGACGCGCTCGGCCACGCGGCCGAGGCTGCAGCCGAATTGGCCGATCTCCACCGGTCGAGCGGTGAGTCGCGGCGGGCCGCCGCCGCTCAGCAACGGTCGGCCGATCTGGCCGGCCGGGCCGGTGGCATCTACACACCGGTGCTCGCCCGTGGCGCTGGTGTCGAGCCACTGACACCCAGGGAGCGCGAGGTCGCTCTGCTGGCCAGCGCAGGCGTGCGCAGTCGCGAGATCGGTGAACGCCTCCATCTCTCGACCCGCACGGTCGACACGCACTTGGCGCGGGTATACCGCAAGCTGGGTGTCAGCGGTCGCGCCGAGCTCGCCCCTGCTCTCGGGATCCGCGGCGATACGTAGCATCCCGCGTCGCCCACGAACGATTGCGTAGTCGATGCGGATGCGCCGCTGCCGATGATGCGTCACGATCGCCCCCGAAACACGAGCACGACTGTAAGGAGGCCGGGATGCAGCGTTACCTTGCGAAGACGGGGGCGAGGCCATGAGCCCCGAAGACATAGCGGTCGTCGCCGAGTCGTGGGCTGAGATCCGGTTCCGCCGAGCTGCGCTCATCGATCGGCTCGCCGAGTCGTACCGTGCCGGCGGCTGTGTCAAGGCCGTCGAGAGCCGGGCCCAGTGGCTGGTCGACGCGGTCGGCGAGGTCGTCGACCTGCTCGCCTGTCCCAGCCAACTCGCCGATCGCGCCCGGGAGCTGGCCGCGGCACGGCCGGATCCGGGCTCGGCTCCGACATTCCTCGTCGACGGGAACGCCTGGATGATTTCAGTGAGCGAGGTCTGTCCGCATTGGACGAACGAGTCCGATCACGCCTGGCGCCAGGCATGGCTGCTGTTGTCCGAGGTTCTCGCCGTGGAATCGCTCTCGCCATTCGCTCGTCAACCACCCGGCTCACCTCCAGGAGCGCCGCTACCATCCGACCGGTGATCGACGAACTGCACTGCTCGAGCACGTTGCCGCATTGACCGAAGCCGAGCGGGCCAGCTTCCACTTCTCGATGGGCCCGATGTCGTTCGACCTCACCGGCTACCTCGGTTTGCGTGTCAACGAGCACGCCTTACACACGTGGGACATCGAAGTCGTCGGCCGGCCACAGGCCACGCTGCCGGCCGACGCGGCTCGGCTGGTCGTCGACAACCTGCAGTTGATCGCCCGCTTCGGCGGCAAGTCCGATGGCATCGAGCGCACGCTCTCGGTGCACACCACCGAACCGCATCGCGACTTCAAACTCACGATCACCACCGAGTCGGTGTCGCTCGCACCATCGGAACCCGCCGCTGCTGACCTTCACATCCCGGCGGAGGCGTTCATCCGCCTCCTCTATGGACGTCTCGACGTCGACCACACACCGCCAGGAGTGTCGGGCGCGGACCTCGACTCGCTCCGACACATCTTCCGCGGCGTCTGACCGTCGTCCATCCGACGTTTCGCCACACCCCGGGCGGGGGCGGGCACGCTGACAGATCAGAGGCGCTCGATGATGGTGCCGGTGCCCAGGCCGCCACCGCAGCACATGCTGACGAGGCCGTACCTTCCGCCGGTGCGCTGCAGTTCGTAGAGCGCCTTGGTCAGCAGGATGGCCCCGGTGCCACCCAACGGGTGGCCGACGGCGATCGCCCCGCCATTGGGGTTGGTCCTGGCCGGGTCGGCACCGACTTCGCGCTGCCAGGCGAGCACGACCGAGGCGAATGCCTCGTTGATCTCGAAGGTGTCGATATCGTCGATGCGCAGCCGGGTGCGTTGCAGCAGTCGCTGAGTGGCGTCGATCGGGCCGGTGAGCATCAGCACCGGGTCGACACCGACGAGGCACGTGTCGACGATGCGGGCGCGCGGCGTGAGCCCCAATGCCGCGGCCTTCTCTTCGGTCATCAGCAACACCGCGGCGGCGCCATCACTGATCTGGCTGCTGTTGCCGGCAGTGTGCACGCCGTTTTCACGCGCTACCGGCTTCAACGTCGCCAGCTTCTCGAGCGACGTCTCGCGAAGACCTTCGTCGCGTGCCACCGTCCGCGTCACGCCCGTGGGTTTGCCCTCTTCATCGACCTCGGGCGCCTCGACGGCGATGTACTGACCTTCGAGGCGACCCTCGTCCCAGGCCCTGGCCGCCCACTGTTGACTGAGCAACCCGAACGTATCGGCGTCGTCGCGGGTGACGCCCCACTTCTCGGCGATTCGTTCGGCACCTTCGAATTGCGATGTCATCTCGTAGCGACCGAAGTACGACTTCGGAATTGGGACACCGAGGCCGAGCTTCTTGCTGCTGTTGCTGCCGATCGGAATACGACTCATCAGCTCAACACCGCAGGCGATGGCCACGTCGACCACGCCCGACCCGACCAACGAGGTGGCCAGATTGGTGGCCTGCTGGCTGCTGCCGCACTGCGTGTCGACCGTCGTGGCTGCCGTAGTGAGCGGCAACCCGGCGGCAAGCCACGCTGTGCGGGTGACGTTGAACGACTGCTCGCCGACTTGGCTGACGCAGCCGCCCACGACCTGGCCGACCTCGGCCGGATCAATTCCCGTTCGTTGGATGACAGCTTGCTGCACGGCACCGAGCAGCTCGGCCGGGTGCACGGTCGACAAGCCGCCACCACGGCGACCGATGGGGGTTCGGACGGCATCGACGATCACAACGTTGGTCATGTCGTCAGCGTACGGCGCGAGACCTTCCCCGCCGTCAAGTTGCTCCGAGGCCACCTCCAACCCGACACAACACCAGTTCTCGATCTGCGCGCCCGACCGTACACTCGGCTCGGTGTATGACACGAGCGTGCCCACCCTGCCCGTGTCGTTGTTCGTGCCGTTGGATGATGATGTTGCACTGCCCACGGGACTCGCCCGTGGTCCATGGGACTCTGGTGCGCTTCACGGCGGCCCGGTGGCATGCTTGCTCGCCCATGTTGTGGAGCAAGTTCGCTCGGATGACGTGGACTGGTTCGTCGCCAGGTTGACCGTCGAGCTGGAGCGTCCTGTGCCCATCGAGCCACTGCGATTTCACGCCGAGGTGACGCGACCCGGCCGCAAGGTGTCGATCGTCGAGGCCACGATCAGCCGGGCCGACTCGGGCGTCGTGTTGGCTCGAGCGTGGGCCTTGCGGATTCGCAATGCCGACGTCGCCTTGCCACTGCACGATGGCGACGTAGCGCCACTGCTGGCGATCGAACCTTCGCCGCCAGGACCCGAGCACGGTCGCGCCGGCGAGGTTGGGCCGGGCGACGACGTCGCCTTCCACAACGGCGGAACCGAGCACCGCTTCGTTCAAGGCTCGGAATCGAAGCTCGGTCCGGTCGTTGACTGGATCCGCCTCTGCGTGCCGCTGTTCCCGGACCTCGAACCGACACCGCTGCAGCGCGTCGCTGCAGCGGTCGACTTCGCCAATGGAATCTCTCACGTGCTTCCGTGGGACTCGTACCTGTTCGTCAATCCCGATCTGACGATTCACCTGTTCCGGCCTCTCCGCGGCGAGTGGGTGGGAATGGCGAGTGCCACACATCATGGTGCGCAGGGCGTGGGCATGTCAGACACAGCAGTGTTCGACGTCGACGGACGTGTCGGGCGCTCAAACCAGTCGCTGCTACTCGACCTTCGATGAGTGTCCGAGTGTCTGCCGCTCACCCGAGGTGGGGCCGCAAACACTCGATCACATCTCGCCTGTCGATTTTGTCGCTGCTCGTTCGTCTCATGAGCGACAATCCTGAGGAGGAGTAGCGATGAAGTACATGTTGATGATCCACCAGGGCACCACGCCGACGCCATTGGACGCAGAGGCGTGGGCGACGCTGTCGGCCGACGAGCAGCAGGCGATCTACGCGGCGTACAAGGCGATCAACGAGACCCCGGGGGTGACACCGGGCCACGGTCTGCAGTCCCCCGAGACCGCCACCACCGTTCGCGTGCAAGACGGCAAGACGATCACGACCGACGGACCGTTCGTCGAGACCAAGGAGTCGATCAACGGATACCTGATCTACGAGGCCGATGATCTCGACGCGGCGATCGAGCTCGCCGCGAAGATCCCGGCCGCTCGACTCGGAGGCGCAATCGAGGTGCGCCCCATCATGCAGTGGTGACGATCCTCGAGCAGACGTTCCGCGACGAGTGGGGCGGCGTGCTCGCTTCCCTGATCGGCTTCCTCGGCGACTTCGACCTCGCCGAGGAAGCGACCCAGGAAGCGTTCGCGATCGCCGCCGAGCGGTGGCCCCGCGACGGATATCCCAACAGCCCACGGGCGTGGCTGGTGACGACTGCCCGCAACCGGGCCATCGACAAGGTCCGCCGTGACCAGACGCTGGTCGCCAAGCGGAAGCTGCTCGAATTGCACGAGAGGGGATCCGACACGGTGGACGCCACGACATTTCGCGACGAGCGACTCGAGCTCGTGTTCACCTGTTGCCATCCGGCACTGGCCGTCGACGCCCAGGTTGCTCTCACGCTGCGCACGCTCGGCGGGCTGACCACCGACGAGATCGCCCGTGCGTTCCTGGTGCCCGAAGCGACCATGGCGCAACGGCTCGTACGGGCCAAGCGCAAGATCAAGGCCGCCGGCATTCCCTTCCGGGTTCCCCCCGATCACCTGTTGCCCGAGCGGCTCGCCGCCGTCCTCGCCGTCGTCTACCTGATCTTCAACGAGGGCTATGGCGGCCGTGGCGACCTGGCGGCCGAGGCTCTGTGGCTCGGTCACGCGCTCGTCGAGCTGATGCCCGATCAGCCCGAGGCATACGGATTGCTGGCAATGATGTTGCTGCACGACTCTCGCCGCGAGGCGCGGTTTCGCGACGGGGATCTGGTGCTGCTCGCCGATCAGGATCGGTCACTGTGGGACGGCGAACAGATCGCCGAGGGTCGCGCCGTGTTGGCCCGGGCGCTCGCCTTGCAGGGGCGCGGGCCCTATGTCGTGCAGGCCGCGATTGCGTCGGCCCATGCTCAGACGCCGTGCGACTGGGCGCACATCGCCGTGCTGTACGGCGAATTGGCCCAGCTCACGGGCTCACCCGTGGTCGAGTTGAACCGTGCAGTCGCCGTCGCCGAGGTCGAGGGCCCCGACGCAGGCCTGCGTATCGTCGATCGGCTCGCCCTCGATGAATACCGCTACTTCCATTCGACGCGGGCCGAGCTGCTGCACCGCCTCGGACGTACCGCCGAGGCCCGCGACGCCTACCGGCGAGCGCTGGACCTGGTACACGACGACGGCGAACGACGCTTGTTCGAACGGCGGCTCGCCGAGCTCGCTACGGCGGCCAGGTCGTGACGCCCCGGGCGCGCAGGTCGTCGATCTCGGCCCGGGTGTAGCCGAGCTCGGTCAGGACAGACACGGAGTGCTCGCCCAGACGCGGCGGCGGGCCGGCGATCCGACCGGGGGTGGCCGAGAAGTGAACGAGTTGCCCGAACTGCCGGAAGCGGCCGTACTCGGGATGGTGGTAGTCGGCGACGAGACCGTTGGCGATGAGGTCGGGATCGTCGAACCACGTCGTCGGCGCGTCGGGGTCGGCGATCTCGACCGGCACGCCCGCGGAGTCCAGTCGAGCGAACCACTCGGCGGCGCTGCCCGACGAGAAGGCGGCCTCCAACGTGGCGGCCAGTTGAACCGCGTGCGTTTGGCGCCCGAGCTGATCGGCGAAGCGTTGGTCGCCGTCCAGCGCCGGAATGACGGTGACCAACGACTTCCAATGCGCATCACTGAGCACGACGAGAGCGAGCCAGCCGTCGCTCGTCGAGTACAGCCGGTACAGCGGTCCGAGGCCGGTCTGGTTGGCATCGAGTCGACGGCGCGGCGACGGCCCGTTGCGACCGATCCACACGTCGGAGTTGATGTACATCCCGCCGCTGAGGATCGACGTGTCGACGAACTGGCCCTCGCCGGTACGTTCACGCCAGTAGAGAGCGAGCAGCACGGCGACCGCCGACTGGCACGCGCAGCACTGGTCGCACATCCCGAACCGGTACCAGACAGGTGGGTTGCCGTCGCCACCCAACTCGTGCTCGCACCCCGATGTCGACTGGCCGAGCTGGTCGAATCCGGGCCAGCTACGGCGCGGACCGTCGAGGCCCCACATCGTCGTCTGGCAGTAGATCACCGACGGGTTCAGAGTCTTCGCCGTGGCGTAGTCGACGCCTAACCGTTCGGCCACGCCGGGGCGCATGTTGTGGTGGATGACGTCGACCGATCGCATCAGACGCTGGGCGATCTCACGGCCCTCGTCGGTCTTCAGGTCGGCGACTACGTCGAGCTTGCCGCGCTGGCATCCGTTGAACGGCTCGGTGATCGGCCGCATCTGATCACCCTCGGGGGATTCGAGCTTGTACACCGTGGCACCGAGGTCGCCGAGCAACATCGGACCGAACGGGCCGGCCAAGAAGTTGCCGAGGTCGAGCACCCTGACCCCCTCGAGCGCGTGACGAAGTTCGCGCTTGGCCGGCCGGACGACGATTGACGGTCGCGGCCCTCTGGACATGCGGCGCAGGACCTGCTCGCGATGCTCGTCGACTGCGGGTCGCGGACCGCGCACCGTCGCCGGAGGTGCCCCATGCAATCGGAAGGTCGGCCCGACCTGACGGGTCGGGCCGTGAACCGGATCGTCGACGACGACGCTGAGCCCAGTGGCGACGACCTGCTCGTCGTCGAAGGTCTCGTGGCTCTGCAGTACCGGTGCCATCGCGATGTCATTCGCCCGGGCCGCGGTCAGAATGTCGTGACGGGGATGGCGGGCGAACGCCGCACGCAGTCGCGTCTCGGTCTCGGCCATGTACGCCGGGGTGATGTTGGTCTGGTCAGGCGGGTCGATGCCGAGGAACTTGTAGAACCCGGTCTTGTCCTTACCGCGACCGCCGCTGTTGTGCATCGAGTGCACCCACAGCCCGTCCGAGCACTCGAAGATCCCAGCCTGCGGATTTCGAGGGATGCCCCACCAGCGCGGACCGCGCTCGTCGACGTCTTGCCACAGTTGCGTGGTGAAGGCCAGCACACCCTGGCGCAGCGACGTCTCGATCCACTGGCCACGCCCGGTCACCTCGCGCACGTAGAGCCCCGAGACGACGGCTTCCAACAGCAGGAACGAGGTGGCGATGCTGGGCAGCGGCGCGTAGAGGAATATCGGGCCGTCGCGCCAGCCGGGTTGCTCGTACTGCTGGCCGGTGCGGGCCTGCACCAAGAGGTCGTAACCGGGCCGAGCCGACGAACTGTTGTCGCGGCCATAGCCGGTGACCGAGCAGTAGACCAGCCCCGGCAACTCGCCGGCCAAGGATTGGTAGTCCAATCCCCAGCCGGCCATGGTGCCCGGCGAGAACCCTTCGACCAGCACGTCGACAGTGGCCAGCAGGTCGATCAACCTGCCCCGGTCGGCCAGTTGGTGGAGGTCGAACACGATGCTCTGCTTGCCGCGATCCCAGACCACCGAGCCGGGCTGGGCGCGGAACGGATCGCCGCCCGGGGGCTCGACCTTGATGACATCGGCGCCGTGATCGGCCAGCACCATCGTCGCCATCGACCCTGCGATGCCGGAGGTGAGGTCGGCAACCCGGACTCCGTCGAGGGCTCCCATCAGAGGTCGACGGTGCTCGCGCCCACGACGCGGTCGCATGCCTCGGCTGCGAGCCGGGCCGCCTCGGCGGGTGGCAGCGCATCGAGTTCGGTGGAGAGCACCTCAGGCCCGATCATGTGCAGGGCGCCGATGGCGCGCAGCGTGCGCACCACGGCAGCGAGGTCGAACACGCCGTCGCCGGGCAGCAGCCTGTGGCGGAGGGTGTCTTTTATCAACGACTCCTTCAGGTCGGCGGCGCCGTCGCTGAGCTGCACGGAGAAGATGCGCTCGCCGGGAATCGTGGCAAGGAGTTCGAGGTCGGCGGCGCCGCGGCAGAAGTGCCAGGTGTCGAACAGGATCCCGCCGTTCGGTCGGTCGGCGGCACGCACGACGTCCCAGGCGAGGCGCAGCGAGTCGATCGGCGGCCACAGGATGAACTCGAGGTGCGCAGTCACGCCGGCCTCGGCGCACCGGTCGCACGCCGTGGCAAAGTGTTCGGTCAAGGCGTCGAGCGGCGTCGTCGTCGCGAACGGGGCCACCAGATTGAGGTGTCGAGCACCGACTACGGCCGCGGTGGCGAGGTGGGCCTCGAGCGAGTACGCATCGGACGGGAACGCAACCGCAGGGGTGCCGTGTTCGTACCAGCGCGAGTTGGCCTCGATGATCACGGTCTCGATGCCGGCGTCGCGCGCTCGATGCATGACATCGCGCACGTCGACGGCGGCACCGGCGAGCTGTTCGAGATCCTGCGAGCGCACGCTGATGCCTCGGTAGCGGTTGGCGGCGGCCGCTTCGAGCCGATCGATCAACGGCACGTTCCCCAGAGTCCCCGACCACAGCATGTCCCGAGCGACCATCCGCCAACGGTAGACCGCGTCATGACGGTGACGCGTGTCCAGCCGACTCGTCCGCGTCAAGGGTTCAATCAAACGGTGGCACAGCTCTGCACGTCCGGACAGAAGGCGTATTCGGCCGGCCATTGTGCGCAGGTGGCGTGGCAGGCCTCGTTGCGTGGCCCGTACAGCTTCCATTCCTCCGCGGTCATGTTCCTCCCTGCCGCCTGGCAGGCCATGTCGGGGTAGTGATCGACATCAAAGTTCCAGACCTGCAACCGGTTGTCCGCGATCGTGACGTACTTGGACGAAGCGTCGCCGACCACACTGGAGTAGACCGCGGAGCCCGCGGTTCCGACAGGCTCACCGATCGGTTGCCCGGTCGCCACATCCCAAAGCCGCGCCTGACATCGAGCGCGCAGTGAAGGCCGGCCTTCAGGTGACGCTGGCAGCGTGCTCGCGCAGCCACTCCCGCAGGTACGGCAGAGCGAAGTCGACCTCACCATGACCGGTAGCGACGATCATCCCCGCGGCGATCAAACGAAGCCGGTACTGGCTGGCGTAGTTGGCGTCAACACCCATGCGCTGGGTCACATCCGCAGTTCTCGATGGACCATCGTCCACGGCCATTCGCTGCAGGAAGGTCCGATCGACGGCAGACAGTTCCTGCAATGCCGGCTCGATCACCAGGCGACCGACTCGTCGCCGTGCGGCGGTTGCGCCGGCCTCGACGTCCAAACGCGTCACTTCACGTCGCTTCGGTGACTGCCGCCATGAGTGATACCCGACGAGTTGAACCATGAACGGGTAGCCGCCGGCAACCCGTGCGGCATTTGAAGCCGTGCTGTCGGCGATCGTTCGATCGTTCTCGGTGATCACCTGGATGAACGCCCTCTTCACTGCCCCCTCGTCAACCGCTCCGAGCAACTGACGATCTGCCCGTCGCAAGAAGGTCAACACCTTGTCCTTGACCAGTCCGTCGACCGCATGTGGAAGGCCTGCCGCACAGAACGCCAGCGGGCGACCCTCCCGGATCGAGTGTTGCAACACGACGGCGAACTCGCGGAGCTCTTCGATCACGCCGCCATGGACTTCGTCGATCGTGACCAGCAACGGCTGTCGCAGCGTGACGGCGTCCATCAGTTCTCGTAGTGACTTCGGATCCCGCTGCGTGTCTTCGAGCGTTACTCCCCCGACTCGTGCCAGGTCGACTGCCCTCACGCGGCGTCGCTGCTTCGGGAGCAACTTGGGCAGGTGCTCGTTTCGTAGGCGGTCGATGAATCCGCTGGTTGCTGTCTCAGAGATCACCGCAAACCCAGCCAGTCTGGCCAGGTCCTCAGCAGCGTTCAGCATTGCGGTCTTACCGACGCCGCGACCGCCGGTGAACAGCGTCGCGTAGCCAGGGCTGCCTGGCCCCTCGTCGAGTGCATCTTGGAAGGCGTCGAGCATGTCGCTGCGACCAACGAGTAGCGGTGGTGGGGCTCCAAACGTCGGTGTGAATGGGTTGGTGGCCACTCGCTCACCCTACCTTTTAGATCCTACGCATCCGTTTAGATGGTTTAGATCTTGCCCGACCGTTTAGATGTGCAGAGTGAACAGCGAAGATGCCCGAGTGGGCGTGGGCGGCCCTCGCGATCTGTGTGATCGCGAGGGCCTGTTCCCTTAGGGGGACGCCCTTTGTCCTCGGAGGACCGCACCGTTGCGGGCGGCCGTTGGGGGCTGACCTCATTGTCGGCCGCGGCGCACGTCGGGACCAGGGACCAAGGTCACGCCGCGCAGGACATCGCGACAATCGTTGATCCAGGGGTGCCTCTTTCGATGCGTCCTTGTCCCGTGGAAAGCCGACAAAGGCGCGCGCGACGAAGTGGTGCACGACTACCCCGAAGTCGATCTCGGCGTGTTGTGGGACACCCTCGCCTACGGCCGCCCGATCGTGCATCGTGCATCGTCGATCAATCCGAAGGGGGAATCGATCGCATGGGAGGCGGGAGACCGAGTTTGGCTCGGAGACGGTTGAAGTCGTAGGGAGCGAAGCCGATCACCGGGTGGCGCTCGAAACTGTCGATCAGCTTGATCACGTCGTCGCGGCGGGTCGGGTCGTCGACGGCTTGGGGCGGCGTGAGTCCGTCGAATGCAGGAACGTGCTCGGAAAGCCAGCGATCTTCGTTCTGCTCACGAATATGGTCGAGGTCAGCCTCTGGAATCTCGGGTGCATCCGGGAACGGTTCGTCGAGGTGCAGCTCCGACGGGTTCGGTTCCTCGAGCCGTTGGAAGTCGAGGCCGAGGCCGACCAGGGCGTCACGGGCGCGTTTGAAACGAGCGACGGAGTTGGTCGAGACGACAAGCTCGTCGCCGCTGCGCCACATCGCAACCCGAACGATTCGTTCGTCACCAAGATCGAGGAACTCCGTCCAGCCGTTCTCGTCGCGTTCGTACAACTCGTCGAGGGAGGCCTCGATCGATTGCCATTCGTGCCCGGGAGCCGGCGTGAAGTACGCGTTGGAAAGCGACAGCGAATCACCTTCTCGATTCTGAAGCGTCGGTGGAGCGGTCTGCGCGCCGTACCACGCCGCCAGCTCGTGTTCGTCGGCATCGGCGTCGAGCATCTCGATCAGCCCCGCCCGCTGGCGCAGCGAGATCTCGTAGGAGGGACCGAGCAAACCGATGGTTCCGTCGACGGCGTCGTCGACAATTCTTGCGAGCAGGTAGCCCTGATCGGTGAATGCTCCACCGTCTGACTTGATCGATCTAACCGTGTTGCCGTTGAGCACGTCGCGCAGTTCTAATGAATCGCTGTCGACGCGTCGATACTCCCAAAGCGTTCGGCGGCTTTCTGACACCGACTGCAGCCACACCAGTTCAGGTTGCGGGATGATCTCTTGGCGTTCATACACGTAGTCGTCGATTCCACCTCCGTCGAACAGGGCAAGGTCAACGACGAACGGATCCGTGATGAACCGGGTGACGACCTCGGGCATCTCCGAGATCGGAGCACCGCTCTCCTCGAAGGCGGCCATAGCCAACCCGAACGACAGGTCCCGACGGTGGTGTTCGCGCAGCGATTCGGTCGCCTGGTGCAGCACCAAGCGACGACGGTCGATCACCGACAGCTTCGGTTCTCGCTGGCAGCATTGCTTGTACTTGCGTCCCGAGCCGCAGGGGCACGGGTCGTTTCGGCCGGCGTCGGTGAACCGCCTGAGCAGGTCGGTGAGGAACGAGACTTCATGCTTCGAACCGCCGAACTCCAGCGCCCGTCGTTGCGCAGACAGCGCATCTGCTGGTCGGCCGGCATCGGCGAGCAGCGTGGCGTGCAGCTGCAACGCGGGGCTGAACTCGCCGTCGAGTGTGGTCGAGCGTTGAATCGAGTCGAGCGCTTCGCCGGCCGCTCCGCCGCGCAACGCGTTGTAGGCGCGCAGGTACAAGGCAGCGGATTCGAGTTCGCCGAAACCGGACAGCATTGTTGCGAAGTCGTCGAGCAGCCCCACGCGGTGCTCGTGCTGATACCAGATGGAGTCGACCAGGGCCGGCGTCGCGGCGCCGTGGTGGAAGTCGTCTCGGAGCACGCGGGGCTCCCAGGTCTTCGCGACTTCGCTCCGGTCCTCCGGCAGGGTAAGCACGAACTTGGACCAGATCGCCATCAAGCGCTCGAGGGCGGCACGGCAGCACGTGTCGAGCTGGTACTCGGCGGAGAGGCGCTCGAGCCGCTGCTCTTGGAACCGTGCGCCAGGAATCGTGAAGTCCCGGTCGGCTCGACCGATCCATGCACCTTCCAGGCGAAGACCCGCTTGTTCGATCAACTCGGCGAACGGCGCCGTCGGCGTTCGAAAGACCCGAGGGTCGCGGATCAGTGATTCCAGGATCAGCCGGTCGCTTTCGACTGCCGAGCCGTCGTCGCACACCTCGTCGAACACGGAACGAACCAGCTCCACCACCGACTCGGCGAGGTCGGGCGTGACGTCACGCACGATGTCGAACCGTTCGCCGTCGCACGTCGCACCGATCAGCTCTCCCGGCTCGATTCCGTCGAGCCAGCCGGCGGAGCCGACGTACGACCCGTGCTCCGCCACGTGAGGCTCGTCATGAAACGGATACTCGTGGGTGACCTCGCCGCCGACCGAGACCCAGCTGCGCTCAGCACCCCAGGTGATCGCCCCGAGATCAGGGGTCGAGTCGAGAACTCCGCGCTCGAGCTCGCTCGCCGTGACGCGGTGCGTCAGAACCACCCCGCGCAGCAACTCGCGGACGAGACAGACCGTGCCGCCATCAGATATCCACGTGTCATCAGTTTCGATCAACGCCGAGTCGACGATCTCCTCGAGCTCGTCGAGCTCGTATCCATCGAACTCAGCAAGTGCGCCACGCTCGGCAAGCATCACTGTGAGCTCGTCGAGCATCAGTGGGCCGTCGACGAGGATCACGTCTGCGGCCGCACGGATTGCAGCGCTGGCGGCATCCCACTGCTCGTCCGACCAGTCGTCAGTCATCGTCCCATTTCAGCCCCGATCGCCTCCCCATGGGAAATCAGCTCCTGGTGTTCGTCGTACATCGTGCAATCGTCGACCACGACGGAGTCACCCCATTGGGACACGCACAAGCCCACGGCTACGACGAGATCGCCCGCATCCTCACTCCGGCATAACCTCGACAGATGAGCACCCACCGCGCCGCCGGCCCGATCACCCTGGCGATCGACATCGGCGGCACGGGGCTGAAGGTCACCGCCCTCGACAGCAACGGCAAGATGCTGCTGGCCGACCGGCTACGCGTCCCCACTCCATACCCACTTCCGCCGACCAGGCTGGTACAGGAATTGCACCAGCTCGTCACGCCGGTCAAGCGGTACGACCGCGTGTCGGTGGGTTTCCCGGGAATGGTCCGCAACGGCCTGATCCTGTCGGCGCCCCACCTGGTGCTGGCCGAGGGACCGGGGTCGAAGCCCGACGTCGACGTCGTGAAGGCGTGGCATCACTTCGACCTTGCCGGCGCACTTGCCGAGGCGTTCGGGAAGCCGGCACGGGTCGTCAACGATGCCGACCTGCAGGGCCTCGACGCGTCGTCGGGCCACGGGTTGGAGGTGGTCATCACGCTCGGCACCGGGTTCGGCACGGCCGTGCTGCACGACGGCCAACTGGCGCCCCACATGGAACTGTCGCAGCACCCGTTCCGCCACGGTGAGAACTACGACGAGCAACTCGGCGATGTGACACGCAAGCGGGTCGGCTCCGAGAGATGGAGCAAGCGGGTGCACAAGGCGATCACCAACCTCGACATGCTGCTGATGTTCGACCATCTCTACATCGGCGGCGGCAATGCCACCCGGGTGAAGGGCGACCTGCCGGCGAATGTGACCACCATCGATCCCAACGCCGGGCTGTTCGGCGGCATCCGGTTGTGGGATCAGAAGTTGATGGATCAACCGTGATCGAAACGGGTCAGCCCGGCGAGCTCAACATGTCGTCGATGAACGCGTTCACGTCGGCCAAGACTTCGAGTTGGTTGGTCTCGTTGAACACTTCGTGACAGGCGCCCGCGTAGGCGTGCTGGCGGAACGTGTCGCCGTGCAGCCGTTCCATCCCGACGCGCGTGCCCTCGATCGGCACGATCTGATCGTCGACTCCGTGGATCCACAGCAGCGGCAGCGCGCCCAGATCTCCTCCGTCGCGGATCACATCCATGCTGGTCGCCATCGCCTGCAGCGTCTCCCGCTTGAACGGGCCATGCCACACCAACGGATCGGCAGCGTACGCCTCGCCGACGGCGGGGTCCCTCGACAACATGCCCGGGTCGAGCGGGATGTCGGGTATCTCGTCGAGCGACAGCAAGAACCCGACTACCGCGAAGTCGCCGATGGCCGCTCCCGACAGCACCACGGAAGCGAGTCGGTCGCCGTGACGCTGGGCGTAGCGGGCGCCGATCAACCCACCCATCGAGTGCCCGATCAGCACCACCGGCAGGCCGGGCCACTCGGCTTGGGCGGTGGTGACGACGGTGTCGACATCGTCGACCACGTCTTCGAAGTCGGTGATCAGCACCCGCTCGCCGCCACTCTTGCCATGGCCGATGTGATCCACTCCGTAGACGACGGCACGGTCGGCGATCAGCGCCGCGGCGACGTGCTCGTAGCGGCCGATGTGCTCGCCGTAGCCGTGCACCAGCACCGCGATGAATCGCGGCTCGGTCGCGCTGTCGCTCCACGACCTGGCGACGATCGGGACGCGGGTCCCCTCGAAGGTCCATTCCTTGACATCGATCATCTTCGTGCTCCTCGTTCGCGGCTTGGCGGGTCCATCCTGACACCATGCCCGTCGATCGGTTCAAGTCCGTGGCTTCCGGTCAGCCCGACAGGCGTCGGTCGGGATCGAACACGACACGGCCGCCGACGTCGGCGTGACCCAGCAGGCGGGCGGACGTGGTCGAAGCTGTGCCCACGGCATCTGCGATCGAGCATCCGGTGAAGGTAACCAGGTTGCGCACTGCCTCGTCCATGCGCAACACGCGACAGAACCCGCTGCGAGCCAACGTGCCGCTTCAGCCCGATCCGGCGGCCGGATGTGCCGCCGGGGATGAGCGCCGCCGCGGCTCGGATTGATGAATGGGCCCTCGAGGTGAACGCCCAGCGATCGCGCGCCTGCTCCTGGCGACGTACGGCGCATGCTGTCGAGCTCGGTGATTGCCCGCAATGTCACCTCCGGCGCTGCGGTGACGACCGTGGGCAGGAACGACGTGACCCCCGTCTCGGGCAGTCGGGTGGCGACCTCGTGGGTGCGCTCGGGCATTGTCGTGAAGTCGACACCGAAGCCGCCGTTGCACTGCACGTCGACGAATCCGGGCACGACTCGACAGCCAGTCGCGTCGAGTGTCGACGCGGTTGGCCCCGATGCCAAGGCCGACGCTGAAGCGACGATGCGGTCACCCATTACGGCGACGTCGGCGATGTCGCCTCCGCGAATCGCCAGGGTGGTGACGACGGTCATTCGGGCGACGCTACCGCCGTGTGGTGCACGACGACAGCGAGTCTCCGCCCCCGTCGGCGGCGATGGGGCTGCACTACATTCGCGGTCTCGCCAGATCTTCGAAGGAGCGTGCGCATCGACGGTTCGAGCACCGGGTTCGCCGGCAAGGTTGCAGTGGTGACAGGTGCCGCGTCGTTCATCGGCACGGCAATCTGCAGCCAGTTGGTCGGCGCCGGGGCGCGTGTCGTGCTCGGCGATCTCGACGAGCGGGTCGGTGGCGACGTCGCTCGAAGATCTTGGCAATTCGGCGCGGTTCGTTCGAACCGATGTCACCCGCGATGCCGATCTCGATGTACTCATCGACGGCGCCGTTGCCGAGTTCGGCGGTCTCGACTACGTGGTGTCGGCATCCGCAGCGTTCGACGACGCGCAGATGGAGACGACGCGCGATCAGTGGCATCACGCGCTCGATGTCAACGTCGTCGGGACAGCGATGCTGATCGAGAAGGCGGTGCCGCACATCGAGCGACGAGGCGGCGGTGCGGTGGTGATCATCGCCTCGATCTCTGCCAAGAGCTCGCAGCCGAATCGTCTCGTCTACCCGGTGACCAAGTCGGCGCTGCTCGGCCTGACCCGCAACTCCGCGCAGCTGCTGGCCGGCCGATCGATCCGGGTCAACTCGGTCTCACCGGGGTGGACGTGGAGCCGCAACATCGAGCGGCGCTACGGGTCACGCGAGCGAGCCGACTCGGTCGCCGCCGAGTTCCAGGCCCTCGGTCGCCTCGCCCATCCCGGCGAGATCGCCGATGCCGTGCTGTATCTCCTGTCAGACCGGGCGTCGTTCGTGACCGGCACCGACTTGGCCGTCGACGGTGGATATGCAGCCATGGGTCCCGAGGCCCTCGGCCAGGCGTTCGAGAAGATCCCGGTTATCACCACTGAGCAGCCGCCATCGTGAGCGACATCGAACCGGTTCTCGACATCCGCGCTTTGCTCGGCGAGTGCCCGGTGTGGAGCGGGCGCGACCGTTGTCTCTACTGGATCGACATCGATTCGCAGCTGGTATACCGCTACGACCCCGACCCCGACCCCGACCTCGGCCGCTGCGAGCACCGACTTCTTCCGGGTCGGCCGGGTTCACTCGCACTGACACACGACGCCGATCGACTGCTGGTCTCGATGGAGCATCAACTCGTCGACCTGACGTGGTCGACCGGTCAGGTCACGCCCCGCGCCGTCCTCGAAGACGACGACGTGGTGACACGGCTCAACGACGGCCGCACCGATCCTGCCGGCCGGTTCTGGGTCGGTTCGATGGACGATCCGGCATACAACGGCCGCCGCGCCGGCAGCCTCCATCGCGTCGATCCCGGCGGCAGTGAGGCGATCCAGAGCGGCGTCGGCGTGTCGAACAGCCTCGCCTTCAGCCCCGATGGGTCAGTGATGTACTGGAGCGACACCACCCGTGACCTGGTGTGGGCGTACGACTACGACGTCTCGTCCGGTCTGCGGCGCAACGAGCGGGTGTTCCTCGACTTCGCCACCCTGCCGGGTCGACCCGACGGGGCGTGCGTCGACGAAGCCGGGTGCTACTGGGTGGCGTGCGTCTACGGCTGGGCTGTGCTGCGCGCCACGCCCAAGGGCGACGTCGATCGCATCGTCGAGCTCCCGGTGCAGAAGCCGTCGATGCCCGCGTTCGGCGGCAGCGACCTCGGCACCTTGTACATCACGTCGATCAGCACCGGCGGGTCGATACCGCTCGACCCGGGCCAGCCCTTGGCCGGCGCGCTGCTGAGGATGGTGCCCAGCGTGAAGGGACTTCCCGAGCCGCTGTTCGCCGGCTGAGCGTCGTGTCTACTGCGCCGCTTTGTTGACGATGTTCGGTGGCATCTCGCCGCTCAGCACAGCGATCACCGATCGAGTCGCCATCTCGTTCATCGCGGCGATGGACCGGTGGCTGATCCCACCGACGTGCGGGGTGACGAGCACGTTCGGGAGGTCGAGCAGTTCGGATTCGAACGGCGGCTCGTCGGCGAACACGTCGAGCCCTGCCGCGGCCAGTCGACCGCTGCGCAGGGCATCGGCGAGCGCAGCCTCGTCGACTACGCCGCCGCGTGAGGCGTTGATCAACACCGCGGTAGGTCGCATCAGCGCCAGCTCCCTGGCTCCTATCAGGCCCCGCGTCTGATCGAGCAACGGTACGTGCATCGAGACGACGTGAGACTCCGACAGCAGCCGATCGAGGGCGACAAGCTCGGTCCCTTCCGGCGCCGCCGTCAGCACAGGATCGCAGACCAGAACTCTCGACCCGAATGCCACAACCCGGCGGATCACGGCACGACCGATCGCGCCTGACCCGATCACGCCGACGGTGGAACCAACGAGGTCGTTCGGGGTGATGCTGCCGGCACGATCCCAGCGGTGTTCACGCAGCGATCGATCGTGTTCGACGAGTCGGCGCACCAATGCGAGCATCAGCGCCAGCGTGTGGTCGGCGACCGTCTCCTCGTTCATACCCGGTGTCGTGGCGATGAGCACTCCGGCCCTGGTCGCCGCGGGGATGTCGACGGAGTCTACGCCGACGCCGGTGCGAGCGATCACCCTCAAGTTCGGGCAGGCGTCGAACACGTCGGCGGAGAACGGATCGTTGCTCGCAATCACGCCGATGGCATCGCCGAGCAACGCAATCACCTCTGCAGAGGTGCGCGCACCCATCTTGGGTTCCAAGCGGATCGACAGGCCCGCTTCGCGCAGCAGCCGCCCGCTGGTCGGCCCATCGACGTCATACCCGGGCCACGTGACCACGACCTCGCCCGTCAAGCCATGTTCCTGCATGGACCGCCGAACCTAGCAGCGCGGACCCATCAGCGCGGCACGGTCAACCCGCGCCGTTCGACCTCGGCGAGCAGCTCCCTGTCCGACAGGCCGCGCACGGCGCGCTCTGCGGCAGTGAGACGCACGATCGCCGTCGCCCGAACAGGCACCGGGTCGTTTACGTGCGCCGCCTCCTCGAGCTGGTCGATGAATGCCTGTGCCTCGTCGCGGGTGAACTTTCCAGCAGCCTGCCGCTGGTTGAACCCCAACGGTCCACGGGCGTCGCGGAAACCGTCATGGCCTGCGGCCTCGAGAAGCTCCTCCAGCTCGCGCACCTGCTTCCCCGATGCCGGCGGACCTGATGCCTGACCGAATGCCATCACCGACCATCGCACAGTTCGCGCTGTGGCAACGCCATGGTCACAATGTCATGCAGCGGCGATATGCGTGTCGTTGACCGTGTCGGTCTCGAGGATCTGCGAGGGTGCCGGTAGCCCCGCCGCGGCGATTGCGGCACCGAGCCTGCCACCCATGAACGCCTCCTGGGCTGCCTTCGATTCCCACTTCTCGATGACGAGCCAGCCAGTGGCCGTCGGGCCGGCTGCATGCGAGCGGATGCCCTCAGGCCAGTCGCCGGTCCCGTCGCGGTTGATGCCGAGGGTGGCGTTCACCGCCCAGTAGTCCGTCTCAGTCACTCCCTCGAACACGATCACGATTGCGTACGACATGCGTTCTCCTTCCAGAGCTGTCAGCCGAGGCTATTGCATGCCGGTGTGCGGCGGAACCGGGATGTGGTCGAGGTCGTTGGCCGCGATGACGTCATCGAACTCCTCGCGTGCCTCGACGGCGAAGGCGTTCACATCGGTGTAGCGATCCGAGAAGTGCGTGAGCACCAGGCGTCGAGCGCCCGAGCGTGCGGCGAGTCGTCCAGCCTCTCGGGCCGTGAGGTGGCCGCACTTCGTCGCCAGGTCTTGCTCGGTCGACAAGAAGGTGGCCTCGCACACCAGCAGGTCGACCCCTTCGGCCAGCTCGAGGGCGCCGTCGCACCACGAAGTGTCCATCACAAAGGCGAAGGATTGACCGGACCGCTGCTCGCTCACGTCGTCGAGTCTCACCGTGCGCCCGTCGACCTCGATGCTCCCAGCGGTCTGCAGGCGTCTGATGTTTGGTCCGGCGACACCGTATGCCGCCAGCCGATCGGGGAGCATGTGGCGGCTGGCCGGCTCCTCGACACGCCACCCGAGGGTGTCGACGCGGTGTTCGAGGCGGGCGCATCGCAGGATCAACCGGTCGTCGGCGTGAACGACCCCGGGCCCGGCGGCGGCACGACCGTCGACCGCCACTTGCTCTTGGCCTGCCGAGGCGTAGCGCAACCGATCGAAGTACTGCTGCCCGCTGGCCGGGTAGTGGACCGGCACGGGGATCCGACGCTGATCGAGTGCCCGGCGCATGAGCACACCGGGCAGGCCGAGGCAATGATCGCCGTGGAAGTGGGTGATGCAGATTCGCGTGACCGATGCGGGAGAGACATGAGCAAACGTGAACTGGCGCTGCGTGCCCTCGCCCGGGTCGAACAACACACCTTCGCCGTCCCAGCGCAAGAAGTACCCGTTGTGGTTGCGCTGCCGTGTGGGCGCCTGGCTGGCCGTCCCCAACACGATGAGTTCGCGCTCGGACACGCGTCAGCCGCCGATCACCACAGGAATCGCCCCGAAGTTGCCCGGGTCGGTCTCCAGACCTGTGCCGCCGCGCACCAACAACACCACGGTGTCGCCCGGTGAGGCAGTGGCCAGATCGAGCGACACGCTGTAGGGCAGCACGTCACCGAAGTTGCCGGCCATCGTGACCTCCGTGTCGAGCTCGCTATCGGCCCGGCCGGCGACGAACGCACTCACCACCACGGTCGCCTCGAACCCGCTCGCCACGCCCTCGACGGTCAGCGGACCAGCAGGCACGACCGACGCCGAGACCGGCACGGTGATCGTGGCGTTCTCATCGGCCGCGGCGACCACGAACCAGCCATCCGACGGACCGAGCTGGCGCATCAACAACACGCTGCGCGGGGTTGAGATAGGGGCACCGTCGACCGACGCGTAGACATCGATCTCGCCGCTGCGGGAATCTCCCGCTCGAAACTCACCGAGCACCGGCCCCTCACCGAACACCTTGGCCAGGAAATCGGTGGCTGCCGCTTCAGGGGTGTCGAAAACGACGTCGGCCGCCGGCCAGATGGCAAGCTGCGCCGGCTGGGTCGGCCGGGTCGTTGTCGTTGCCGGCGGCAGAGTTGTGGTCGTTGCGGGTGGGGTGGTCGTGGTCGTCGTCGTTGCCTGCGGCTGCGTCGTTGTGACTGCCGGGGACTGGGTCGTTGTCACCGCCGGCTCGTTTGTAGTGGTGGCACCGCCAGACCCGTCGCTGCCGCAGGCAGCGATGAGAGCGGCGGCAACGAGGATGGTGAATATCCAGTTCCGTTTCACGGCTCCTCCATGACGAACATTCTCCGTCATCAATGGTGCGCCGCTTGCGTCCCAGGACAAGAGCACAACGTCCTACCCGCCAATGCTCCGACCCCTGATCGAGCTCCACTGGGTCAACGACATTGCCCGGTGGACCGGGGTCCGCCTCGAGGACGCCTCGCTGCACACTCACCTCTTCGGGACCGAGCGCGTTTCGCTTCCCTCCCCGTTTGGTGGGAGCCCTTCGTGACGTCCAGAACGGCTGCTGCTTCTACTGCGGTGATCGCATCGACGGACGCGGTCAGGTTGACCACTTCCTCGCCTGGTCTCGGTGGCCGAATGACGCCATCGAGAACCTGGTCGTCGCCGATCGATGCAATGGCGCCAAGAGCGATCATCTCGTGGTGAGAGCTCATCTCGACCGCTGGCAGACGCATGCCGAGGTGCATGAGGCCGACCTGATCGACATCGCGTCCAGCGGCTGGCGATCCGATCCAACACGAACGCGGGCCTTGGTGACCACGACGTATTCACACCTCGCGCCAGGAACGCCGCTGTGGATTCGTGGAACCGACTTCGAGATCGCCACCGGTCCGATGTTGCTCAGCTGATAGTCCTTGATCACCCCGAAGTGGAGCGCGCTGGCTTCACATCACCCAGCGCCCTCTCGTGATTCGGTCACAAACTGGCGCCGATGTGCATGACCGATCTCACGCACATCTACGCCGCAGCCCTCAAACAGCGCCACCAGGCTGCCGATCTGAGACAGTCCGAGATCGAAGCCTCCGCGCACTCCCCGGGGAGTGTCCCCGCTACCGCGTCACACCCCCTGCGTACCATCGCAACATGGACACAAACGCTCACTTCCCTTCGTCCGTTAGAGCAGCTAGAGGCCGTGATTCACCAGGGTGCAGCGAACCTCACCTCTGCGGAACACGACTGGCTGCTTGCCGTCGCCGAGTTCGATCGACGTGAAGGCTGGACGCTGTGGGAGTGCCAGTCGTGCGCGATGTGGCTGTCGTGGCAGGTCGGGCTCGACATCCGCGCCGCCCGCGAGAAAGTGCGCGTGGCGAGGGCGTTGGAGCGGTTCCCGTCGATCGCGACTGCGATGGCTTCGGGCCGGTTGTCGTACTCGAAGGTGCGAGCGATCACCCGCATCGCCACACCCGAGTGCGAGCAAGACCTGGTCGACATGGCGTTGGCCGGCACCACCAACCAGGTCGAGCGCATCGTCAGCGCCTATCGCCGGGCCGAGCCCATCGCCGTCGAGCGCGAACAGGCCCAGCACGACCGCCGCGGCCTGCACCATCACATCGACGACGACGGATCGGTGGTCATCACTGTGCGGCTCTCGTCCGAGGCCGGCGCTACGGTGCTCTCTGCCATCGAACACCTCGTGGCACCGTCGATTGCTCAGCCCGACGGCACCCGTGATCCGCTGTCGGCTCGCCGTGCCGACGCCCTGGTCGATCTGGCAATCGCCGGCCACGCAGCATCCGGCGACGAAGGCGCTGCGCCTCGTTACCTCGTTCGGATGCACGTCACCCAGTCGGCGTTACGTGGTGGGGACGGGTGCTGCGAGATCGACGGCCACGGCGACAGCCTCGATCAACCGATCGGCATTTCCGTCGAGACGGCGCTGAGGTTGGCGTGTGATGCCGACATCGAGACGGCAGTGACCGACGACGACGGCAACGTGAAGCATCTCAGCCCTCGTCAACGCCTGGTGCGTGGAGCCTTACGACGCAAGGTCGAAGCGCGCGACGACCACCGCTGCCAAGTACCCGGCTGTGGCCGCCGAGCCCGGCTGGAGGTGCATCACCTTCGCCACCGTGCGCACGGCGGCCAGAGCAAACTTCCCAACCTCACGCTGCTGTGCCGGTTCCATCACCACCGATTGCACGAAGGTGGATGGACCTCCGTGCGCACGCCCGATGGCCTCGAGTTCCACGATCCACACGGTCGCTGCATTCGTGCCAGACCTCCCACCACGGCGGGCGATAGCGAAGCAGTTGAGGCCCACTCACGCAGCGCCGCCGACGGTCGATGCTGCTGGACTGGTGAGCGCCTCGATCTCGACATGGCACTGACGGCGCTGTTCTCCCGCACCCACACTCCCGAGGGAGTGCGGCGCGCTCAAACCGAGCCGGTAGTGGGGTCCAAGCGCCTGTAGTACGACGAAGGGCGTTGGACCCAAAGGGACGTGATGATCGAGCGAGCGATCAGACCTTCGGCTACGTCCAGCCCGAACATGTCACCGACCGTTGCCAAGCAACCCTGTCGCACCCACTGCGTACCCTGACGAGGTGGCAGACGATCTTGACCGGGCACTCGAACGGCTCACCGGGCGACCTGGCGTCGCGTTCCGTGATGGCCAGCGAGAGGCGGTCGAGGCACTCGCTATCCGGCGCGAGCGGGTGCTCCTCGTGCAACGCACCGGGTGGGGCAAGAGCGCTGTCTACTTCCTGGCCACGCGGCTGCTTCGCGATGCTGGCTCGGGCCCGACGCTGCTGATCTCACCCCTGCTGGCGCTGATGCGCAACCAGCTCGAGGCAGCGGCTCGGCTCGGCCTGCGCGCATACACCGTCAACTCCGCATCCGACACCAAGGTCAGTGAGATCGCCGAGCTGTTGGAGCTCGGCGAGGTCGATCTGTTGCTCATCTCCCCCGAGCGGCTCGCCAACCCGGAGTTCGGCGACAAGGTGATGCCGTTGGTCGGTCGCCGACCGGGTCTGATCGTTATCGACGAAGCGCACTGCATCTCCGATTGGGGTCACGACTTCCGACCCGACTATCGACGTCTCGGCCAGATGATCGACGGACTCCCCGGAAAGTTCCCGGTGCTCGGTTGCACGGCCACAGCCAACGACCGGGTGGTCGACGATGTGGCCACGCAACTGGGCGTCACGATGAACGTTCTCCGCGGTCCACTGACACGCGACGGCCTCTCACTGCAGGTCATCGATCTGCCCGACGCGGCCGAGCGACTGTGCTGGCTCGATCACCACCTCGGCGAGCTCCCGGGCTCGGGCATCATCTATTGCCTGACCGTCGACGACACCCGGCGCGTCGCCGACTGGCTCTCGCAACGCGGGCATTCGGTGATGGCCTACTCCGGTGATCTCGAGAACGAGCACCGTCTCGACGCCGAGGCCGCGCTGCAGGCCAACGCGATCAAGGCGTTGGTCGCAACGACCGCGCTGGGCATGGGCTACGACAAACCCGATCTCGGCTTCGTCGTCCACTTCCAGGCGCCGGGTTCGCCGGTCGCGTACTACCAGCAGGTGGGAAGGGCGGGCCGGGCACTCGACACGTCGGTGGCTGTGCTGTTGCGCGGCACCGAAGACGCCCAGATCCAGGACTGGTTCATCCAGCAGGCATTCCCCGATGAACGACATGTCGACGAAGTGCTCGCCGTCTTCGATCAGGCCAGGGGCCCGATCACCCTGTCTGGCGTCGAAGCCGACGTCAACATGAGGCACTCGACGCTCGAGTCGGTTCTGAAGCAACTCACGGTCGAAGGCGCGCTCACGCGACTGCGGGCGCAGACCTATGAACGTACGTTGAAGCGGTGGACGTACCCGACGGAACGAGTTCGGGCAGTCACGGCGGCACGTCGCGTCGAGCAGCAACAGATGCGCGACTACGCGACCACCGAGTCGTGCCGCATGCTCTTCCTGACTCGTCTGCTCGACGACGCCTCGTCTTCGGTATGTGGCGTCTGCGACGTCTGCGCGGAGCAGCAGTTCCGTTCTGCACTCGACTCTGCAGAGGTTGCAGCCGCACGGTTGTTCCTTCGCCAGGGCTTCATCACAATCGAGCCGCGCAAGCGACTGGTGGGGCACAGCCTGCCCGAGGCACAACGGTTCGACACCGGCCGGGCGCTGTGCTCGTGGACCGACCGGGGTTGGGGCACGTTGGTCATGGCGGGTCGGCACGAGGGAACCCGGTTCGATGATCGCCTCGTCGGCGCGGCCGTCGACATGATCCACGAATGGGCGCCAGACCCGAGACCAACATGGGTTGCCTTCGTGCCATCGCTGCGCAATCCGGTGTTGGTCGACGACCTGGCCCGTCGAATCGCTGCAGCACTGGGTCTAACGGTTCACGACGTGGTCCGCAAGATTCGCGACACGCCGCAGCAGCGGGCGATGAACAACAGCGCTCATCAACACGCCAATGTCGATGGGGCATTCGAGATCACTGGCGTCGTCCCCGCGGGTCCCGTCCTGCTGGTCGACGACCTGGTCGACTCGCGGTGGACGCTCACCGAGATCGCCAGGCGACTGCGGCTCGCCGGAGCCGGGCAGGTGTTCCCCCTTGCCCTGGCGTCGACGATGGGGAGAGACTCGTGATCGTGTCCGAGGCCTCCCTGGCTGCGTTGCTGCTGACCAACCGTCTGGTCGACGTCGGGGCGAAGCCACTGAGCGCTGGCGAGTACTGGTCACTCGTGGCCAAGGTTCCCGACCTCGACGAACTGCTCGGTGCCGACGAGGCTGCGGTCATCGAGTTGCTCGGCGACGACGCTGAAGCTCCGCGGATCACATCCCTGCTCGAGGCGACGACTGCGTTCGCCTACGAGCGCGAGCGCCTCGAAGAGGAGGGCATTCACCTGTTATCCACGTTCGACCCGATTTTCCGGCACGGCTGATCAATCGTCTGGGAACCACGTGTCCGGCGTTCCTCACCGTGGCCGGGCCGGTCACGTGGCTGTCGGCTGGTGGGCTCGGCGTGGTGGGTTCACGTGACGCGAGCCCCGTGGCGCTCGAAGTCGCCCGATCGGCGGCAAAGGTCGCCGTTGGCTATGGCGTTCCGGTTGTCAGCGGCCTGGCGCGTGGCATCGACCAGGAATCGATGGCCGGCGCGATCGACGGTGGCGGCGCCGTCGTCGGCATTCCTGCCGAGGGTCTCAGAGTTGCGGCGCGCAGCCCCGAGGTGCGGCGCCGGGTCCACAGCGGCGAGTTGTGCATCGCCAGCCCGTACGCACCGGCGATGCGGTTCACCGCCGGCAACGCGACCGGCCGCAACAAGATCGTCTACGGCCTGGCCGATGTCACTCTCGTCGTGTGCTCCGACAACGCTTCCGGTGGCACCTGGGAGGGTGCGAAGGAAGCGCTGCGCCGCGGTTTCGGCCCCGTCGCAGTCTGGTCAGGTGACGGCGAAGGTCCTGGCAACGCAGCGCTGATGGCCATCGGCGGAGCGCCCATCACCGACGTGCGCAACGTGTTCGAAATCACAGGGCGCCAGGATGAGGCGCGGGTGCAGGGATCACTGTTCTGAGGAGGTGAAACTGGCGACGTGATCCACATGATGATTACTTGGATCGTGTTGGCTGCCTTGCTCGGCCTCGCCGAGCGAGTGGACCCGGAGGATGGCCAACGGCAATCGATCAACGCCCAGGATCTACGCACCGATGCCGGCTGGGGCGTTGTCTACGTCGTCTACGCGCCTGCGCTCGGCGCCTTCTTGGCGGCAGCGACCTCGGTCATCTGGTCGCGCAGTCCCGCTCGTGGGCTGGTCGCAGGTGCACCCTGGGGGCTGCAATTCGTCGCTGCAGTGCTGATTGCCGAACTCACCGCCTACTGGGTCCACCGGCTCCAGCACAAGGTGCCGGGATTGTGGAGGATCCATTCCGTCCACCACAGCTCGGAGACCGTCCGATGGTGGTCCGCATTTCGCTTCCACCCCGTCGACACGGCCGTGTCGCACGGCGTGCCGGTGATCGTCGCCGCTGCCTGCGGGACCAGGCCGAGTGTGCTGGTGCCGTACATCGCGGCCGTGACGGTTGTAACCGTGCTGGCACACGCCGACGTACACGTTCCTGGCACGGCGATGCATCGGGTCGTGGTGACTCCCGCGTTCCATCGGTCCCACCACGAACTCGGGCGTGAGGTCACGAACTTTGCACTCGTCTTGCCGCTGTGCGATCTCGTGTTCCGGACGGCTTCGTTCACTGTCGGCACCCGCTCGTTCGGTTCCTCGGGTGGTGTGCCCCCTCGGGGCGTATTGGCCCAGCTGGCCTGGGGATTCGGCGGTCAACGTGTGATCGCTACTCCGAGTACGAGTGAGGCCACGTTGGCACAGGCGCTGGTCGCGAAGGCGAGTGCGGGCGCGACGCGGCGCAACGACAGCATCGCCGCTTCACCGATCACGACGGCGAGCTCAGTGATGACGAGGGCAGCCGGTGCCCCGACCGGGCCCTCGAGGACCGGGTAGACCACGACGAAGGCGATCGGGTACGAGATCAGGTTGACCGCGAGCCCGGTGACCAGCGCCTCCTGCCACCGCCTTGCTGCCCAGCAGGTGAGTGCCACTACGTAGACCGGAACTTCGATGACCAACGTGAGGCCGAGAGCAATGGCGTAGGAGCTCACCGCCGTGCGGTCACCGCGACCGTGTCGTTAGTCAGGGCCGAGCCTTGCGGCGGCGACGCGCCATGATCAACCCAACGATGACCAAGGCGACAACGATCACCGCGACTACCACTATCACCGCCGTAGACGAGGACGAGCCTCCAGTGTCGGGGGGCGGGATGTCGAGGAGCACCGGCGCAACCTGCCTTCATCACATCGGGTTGGTGAACCCACGGCGACAATACCATTCGGTGTTCCGCAACCTGTTCACGCCGCGTCCAACATCCGGTACGTCGTCATTCGCAGGCGACGCCGTCCTTGTCGCCGTCCAGTGCCGTGCGGTAACCGGGGTCGCCCATGTACAGAGGCGTCACCCCTGCCGCGCGAGCCGCCGTGCAGTTCTTGTAGTAGACGTCGGCGAGCGGCAAGTCGGCGACAGGTACGGGGGCGGGTGCAGGTGCAGGTGCAGGTGCAGGAACCGCTTCGGTGGATGCCGGCGGCGGTTCGACGGGCGCGATCCGCCATCCGACACAGGGACCGGCAAGCAGGTTGCGGATCCTGCCGTACTCGCTCTGGTCCATCGACAGAGCCCAACGAGCCTTGATCGCCACCCAGTCACCGGTGAACCGACAGACCGCGGCAGGGTCGGGCGGCAGCCAGTTGGACGGATCCTTGTCGCTCTTCGCCCGGTTGGTCGCCACAGTGACGGCGCGCAGACCTCGCCGATCGCTGAGATCGTTGGCGTAGGCCACGAGCGCAGCCGCACTCCACCGCCAAGCCCCGGAATCCCACGCCTCCTTGAGCGAGACCACGTGGTCGATCTCGAGCTCGCCGGGGCTCGTGACCGTCAGACCGTCGTAGAGCGACAACCAATCGCCGGCCACGACCGTGCAGCCGAAGGGGTCGACTTGGGCGGGCGCGGTCGACTCGGCCTGCAGCACCTCAGCGCGGGTGTCACACCCATCGGCATCAAGATCCGCTGGATAGCCGAACAGATCACGCACATACCCACCCCGGTGTTCGTTCTCGACGGTGACGAAGGCAAGCACGTCGGCGGCGAGCGGCTCACCAGTAGCCGGCGCGGCAGTTGGCTCGACGCCGACAGTCGTGGTCGTGGACGATGTCATTGTCGTTGTCGTCGTTGTCGTCGTCGTTGTCGTCGTTGTAGTCGAGGTCGAAGTCGTGGTGGTCGTTGTCGGCACGTCAGTGGCGACGTGTCGAACCGTCGTCGATGCCACCACAGCAGCAGGCTGATCGCCCGGCGAGACATCACGCGCCACCGACGGATCACCACACGCAGCAAGGGTCACGAGCGCAACAAGTGCGACGACGCGTTTCACAGCAGCTCCTCGATCGGTGCCCAACCTCCACTCTCGCGGCGGCGTTCGTCGCCCGCCAGTGCCGATCGTCCCTCAGCAACGAGGCAAGGCGCGGATCATTCGGTTGACGCGAATGATCCGAGCCTGCTTCGCGTTCAGCGCAGCGGGTTGCGGCCGGTGAACGCCAGGAGTTTGGTCTGGTCGTCGGCGTCGTCGGGGACTTCGACCTTGGGGCCGTAGTGACCACTCTGGCGCAGCATCTCGTCCATCGGCTGCATGCCAACGAGCATCTGGGGGACGATGATCGGGTCCAATCGAACATCGAATCCGGTCGCAGTGGCGAGGTCCCAGGTGTGGATCAGCACGTCGCCGGTCACGATCATGCCGATCGCTTGCTCGACGGTCATCTGGCCTGGAGGGCCGACGTCGAACTTGTGCTCGGCAACTTCGGGGTTGTCGAGCGCAGCCTGCAGAGTGTCGGCCAGGTTCGTCCACGCTCCGAGCGGATCGACCTCGACCGCTGGCCCGGCCGGGAACTCGATGCCCGACTTCCCGATCACCGATGGCACCCATTCGACGAGGTGGCCAACGACGTCACGCGCCGTCGAACCCTCGCATGGCGCCGGGTTGTGCCACGCGTCAGCCGGCACCGCAGCAACTCTGTCGGTGAACGCAGCGGCGACTCGGCGGAACCGTTCGGCGGTGCTGTCGGCCGACCCCAGCAGGTCGTCGAGACGATTGAACGTCTGCTGCATTCCCGGCTCCATGCCCGACTGCACATGCCCGTCGCGATGCTCCTGGCACGAGTGCCGCACGAGGGTCTGCAGCGTGGTCACTCCTTCGATCTCGACGAGGGTCACGGTGTTGACCGCCTCGGCGTCAGGGAACCCCTCGAACACCTCGGTCGACACGATCCGCTTGGGAGCGACGATGTCGTGATAGGTGCCGTGCCAGGCGAATTCGGCGCCATCGGCACCTCGCGAGACGTAGCGCCACTCGCCGCCGACCCGGAGGTCGATGTCGCACTTCACCAGCGGGCACCAGTCGGGCCCCCACCATCGCAGCAGGTGCCATGGGGTGGTCATGGCATCCCAGACCAGCCACCTCGGGGCTTCGAAACTGCGGGTGATCAAGATCTCGTTGTCCGACGGCAGTGTCACCGTCGCCGATCCGTGTCGTGTTGCCATTGCTCAGTCCTTCCGTGGTCGGGTTGGGGTGGTTCGTTGCATCTCGACGAGGTAGTCGTCGAGGCGGTCGTAGTGGGTGTTGACGTCGGCGGTCAGCCGACTCAGCCAGGTTTGCAACGGCTGCAGCGCCGGTGCGTTCACCCGGTAGACGCGGTGGCGGCCCTCGCTGCGGCAGCTCACCAGGCCCACGTCGCGCAGCACCCTGAGGTGCTTGGAGACTTGCGGCTGGCCGAGGTCGAGTCGATCGACGATCTCGCCGACGCCGGCCTCGCCCAGCGACAACGCATCGAGGATCTGACGGCGGCTGGCATCACCGAGCGCATTGAAAACGTCGGTGGTGGTCGCCGCTCGTGCCATGTCGACGACTATACATACTGATATCGGTATATGTCAACCCACAATCGACGCGGCGCGGTCAACGCGAACGTTGATCGCCCCAAGTCCATCAAGGTCGCTGCCGCGGCCGGCTTTTGCTGTTGCGCGACCCTGACTGGCAATCTGATCGCGTGACTTGGCGGCTCAGCACGCCGGCCGGCCACCTTCCCGAGGAGATCTGATGGAATCGCCCGTCACATACAGCCTGAAAGATCGCACCGCGACGATCACGATGGACGACGGCAAGGTCAACGTCATGTCACTCGCCATGCAAAAGGCGATCAACTCGGCGCTCGACCGCGCCGAGAACGACCGTGCCGTCGTGCTGATCACCGGCGGCGCGGCAGTGTTCTCGGCCGGGTTCGACCTGAGGGTGCTGCAGGCCGGCGGGAGCGACAGCGTGGCGATGGTGCGTGGTGGCTTCGAGCTCGCCGCCCGGTTGCTTGCGCATCCCTACCCGGTGGTGATGGCTTGCCCCGGACACGCCGTTGCCATGGGGGCCTTCGTGCTGCTGTCAGGTGATTACCGCATCGGCTCGAACGGCGACTACAAGATCGTGGCCAACGAGGTGGCCCTCGGGCTGACGATGCCTCGTGCTGCTACGGAGATCATGCGCCAACGACTGACGCCATCGGCCTTCAACCGGGCGCTGATCCTCTCCGAGGCGTTCGGGCCGCACAACGCCGTCGAGGCCGGCTTCCTCGATCGGGTCGTGCCCGCCGAACAGATGCTCGACACCGCCCACCAACTCGCGGCATCGATGGCCAGGCTCGACATGAAAGCGCACGCCGCGAGCAAGCTGCCGCGCCCGAGCCGGCGCGCTCGAGGCGATCCGAGCCGGCATCATCGCCGACGCCGAAGCGTGGTGACTCGTCGAGGAAGGCTTAACCGTCAAACGATGCCGCGGGCGCGAAGGTCGTCGAGCTGATCGTCTGACAGCCCGAGCCAGCCGCCGAGCACATCGTGTTGGCGTCGCCGGCCATGACAGCGTTGATCGCCAACTTCTCAGTCGTGCACTGGGCACGCAACGGAGGCAGCGTGCAGCACACCGGCGCGGCTTGCGCCGACCCAACGTCATCTGACAGTACTGTCAACACCGACGCCCGTTGGGGTCGGGCGACGGCAACAAGGCGTGCGAACATGCCGCTATGACGCCACTCGTCGAAGTCCGCCGCTTCTTGCACTGCAACTACAACTGTCGAGACGTCTACAAGCTGGAGAAGTTCTACGGCGCGCTGTTCGGGCTGCGCACGGTGATGCGCACGACCAGCTACGGGAGCGACGGCACGCCGTTCGGCATCTACGGCGAGACGGCGTCGAGCACCGTCTTCCTCTACGACCAGCGCGGCGGGCGACGGTGCAGTTCGCTCGAGTTGGTGCAATGGAACCAGCCGCCGACCACGGGGTCGGTCTACCCGCACCCGTGGTGCACCGGCATCCAGTCGGTCGGGTACACGGCCGCGGACCTCGACAAGGTGAAGGCAACCACCACATCGCACGGCGGCACCGTCGTCCGGGCCGGCAACGGTTGGCTGCTGCTCCGCGATCCGGAAGGGGTCGCGGTCGAGGTGTTGCAGGCAGACGGACCGAGCGAGGCCCGATACCTGCGAATCGTGTGCTCCGACCTCGACCGCACGCTGGCGTGGTGGGGGCAGCTCGGTTTCACCGAGGCGCCGCTGACCCCCGTGCCGGGCACCGACGTGTGGCCCGCCGACGGCGATCGCCACATCACCGCCGAGCACAGCATCGTCGGAACCGACGACCCGACGTTCGGCATTGTCTTCACGACCTGGTCGGGCCCGCAGCCGACCGGGCCGACCTACGCGATGCCGTACCACCAGGGTCTGTACCGCATGGCGATGGCGGTCGACGACATCGAGGCGACATACCGGGCATTGATGTCGGTCGGCGTACCTCGACAACCGCCGTACACGTTCCAGCTCCCCGGCACGAAGCTGACCGACGGGCTGACGATCATGTTCATCCGTGACCCCGACCTGATCCTGGTCGAGCTCGTCGACCGCCCTCGGGTCGGCCCCACGACATGACCGTGTCCAAGACGATCGTGTGGATCACCGGCGCGACCAGTGGCATCGGCGAAGCACTCGCCGAGACCGTTCCCTATGAGGGAGCGCGGGTGATCAACATCTCCAGGCGCACCCATCCGTCGCTCGAGAGCGTTCGCGCCGATCTGTCGGATCCACGCGACTGGGACATCGTGTGCCGAGCCGTGTTTCCAGCAGGTAGGTCACCTCGGTGATGACCAATGTCGGAACGATCAGCGGCCCGCGATGCGTCTCGAGGAGGTCGAGGCTCGCCGCGTGGTGACGGTCATCGCGATCGACGAATGCATACAGCGGAAGCATCGATGATCAGGGCGATGGTCGAACCTCGCTGGCGAGGATCTCTTCGATCCGTTCAGAGATGTCGGATCGTCCGCTCGATCCGGCGCCGGCCGCCAGTAGTCGGCGTATGTCGCTGGGTCGACCCAAGAGCTGCTCGATTACCTCGCGAGTCAGTGCTGAGACGGTGGTTCCACGACGTGCGGCTTCGTGGCGCAGGCGGGGACTGAGTGGGACGAGATCGACCATGACGACCCCGTTCCAAGACCTGCGCCAGTTTCTCACCGTAGCGAGCGTTGCAGGCTCGCCGGGACCTCCGGACTACATTCTCTCCGATGGAGACGATCCGGATGCACCTGTTGATTCGGCGCGCCCCGTGGAAGCAGACGTGCCAAGTACACCTGTAGCCACGAGGAAGCTGATGATCCCGCGTGCGGCTCGTGCGATGGTGCCGCGGGCGGAGCTCGTCGCTCGCCTCGATGATCCCTCGTGGCGGCTCGGCATGGTGTCGGCGCCTGCGGGCTTTGGCAAGTCTGTGCTGTTGTCATCGTGGGCGCTCGATCGTGTCGTGCGCCCGGCCTGGTTCTCGTGTGATCCGGGTGACGCCGAGCCGCTGCAGTTCTGGTCAGGCTTGATCGCCTCGGTGGGAACGCGTTGGCCAGGCGTCGGCGACGACGCCACCGTGGTGCTCGGTCGATCGACCACCGACGAGCAGCGCGCCGCGATCTCGCTGGCCAACGACCTCGCTGACGTCGCCACACCACCGGTGCTCGTGATCGACGACCTTCACCTCGCCAAGCCGACGCCCTCGGTGCTGAGTGCCTTCATCGGGGCGCTGCCACCTGAAGTTCGGTTGGTGATCGGCAGCCGCCGGCAGTCACCGTTCTCGTTGGCACGGCGCCGCCTCAACGGTGACCTCCTCGAACTCCGCACCGGAGACCTTCGATTCTCCACAGCAGAGGCCGCAGCTTTGTTGGGGCATCACGAGGTCGAGTTGACGCCGACCCACGTCGTTCAGCTGCAAGAGATGACCGAGGGCTGGCCGGCGGCCCTTCAACTTGCGGCGATGTCGCTCCGTCGGGCGTCGGAGCGCGATCGATTCCTCGGCGCGCTTGGCTCGACAGAAGGCCCGATGGCCGACTTTCTCGTCAGCGAGGTGCTGGCCGGGCTGCCCGACGACTGGGTCGAGTTCCTACTCGTCACGTCAGTGCTCGACGAGTTCGACGTCGCCTTGTGCGAGCGGATGACCGGGCGCCCCGACGCCGGAGAGATCTTGCACGAGTTGATCGCTGCCGACCTGTTCGTCGTTCCTCTCGACGACACCGGCGAGTGGTACCGCTATCACCACCTCTTCGGCGCATTCATGCGTGCCCGTCTCCGAGCGCAGGGGGCTGACCGGTTCCGCCACGTAAACGCTCACGCAGTCAGTGCTCTGGAAGACGAAGGTCACATCGTGCCGGCGATCCGCCATGCGATCGCCAACGACAACGGCACCCAGGGAGCGGAGATCGCCCAGCGGGCGCTCGGCCGATTGATGCTCCCGATCGACGTCGAGTCCACAGCCGCCGCCGCCCGTGTGTGGCTCCACGAGTGCGCCGCCGATACGGTCGCGACCGATCCGGTGACGGTTCTCGAGATCATCCTCGCCCTCGCCTCGACGTCGGGCTCCGACGTTGCTCGGTGGCTCGAGCTAGTCATCGAGGCACACCCACAGCCGTCCGCAGAGGTGACGGGCTACCTCCAAGGCATCTGGGGCGAGTATCACCTCGCCCAGGGGCAGGTTGGTGAGGCGTTGCGATGTCTCGACCTGGCCATGGGTGCCTTTGGCGGGGCACCACCGAACCAGCGGCTCTTGCCGCTCATCTATCCGGCGTACGTCCGCGCTCAGATCTCCGCGGGTGATGTCGACGCAGCGAGAGCGACACTCGACCGGATCGGGCATCACTCGGTCGGTCACGCCATCCTCGACGATGTCCGCCTACCGAGCATGCGGGCGTGGGTGGCATTCCTCGACGGCGACCTCAACGACGCGATGCGACTCGCCGAGGAAAGTCTCCGCCGCGCCGACGAGATGGCGCTCGGCCACAACGAACCCGGGCGGATGTTCGCCGGCGTGACGATCGCCGGCGTCCATGCCGAACGAGCGAACGATGCGGCGGCCAAGGCGGCGCTGGCGGCGGCCTCGCAAAGCGCCGAGCTGGCCGGGCGTTCGTGGTTTCGCTGCATGGTCCTGCTGCAACAGGCGGCGTTCGCCCGCACGACAGGTGACGCCGCTGCAGCCGCGATGCACCTCGCCCTCGCACGATTGACGATGTCGCGCCCATCGGTCGAGGTCGAGGCGTCGTTCGCGCTCGAAGCTGCCCGCCAAACGGTGCGGTTCCAGCCGTGGACGGCTGCATCCCTGATCGAGAACCTCGGCGATTCCGCGGCGGCGATCACATTGCGCGCACAGCTGGCTCTCGAACAAGACGAGTTGCACCTCGCAGAGAAGGCGCTAGAAGTGCTGCCTGCGCCGACGACCAAGCGCCAGAAAGTTGAGTACGGCATGTTCCGCGCCCTCGCCGCGCACGACACCGACTCGGCGATCGTTCACGTCGAATCGGCACTCGCTGCCGCCGGCCCCGAGGGTTACATACGCAGCATCATCGAGGCAGGCGGCGGCGTGCCCGAACTGCTCGCCGCATTCACGCCCGGGCTCGCCCAGCAGGCATATACGGACACGCTCCGTTCGGCCTCGGCATCTGTCATCCCGCCGGCGCGTACAGGTGCCGCCGAGCACCTGATCGATCCGTTGAGCGAACGCGAGATCGTCGTGCTGCGCTACTTGTCGAGCCGGTTGACGAACCACGAGATCGCCGAAGCCTTGTACATCTCGATCAACACGATGAAAACCCACGTCAGAACGATCTACCGAAAGCTCGGCGTTTCGTCACGAGTCCAAGCGGTCGAAGCAGGCCGCCGAAAGCGTTTGATCTAACTGCCCAGCCTTGGTAGATCAGACTGGCTTGTCAGTGAGAGTTCGACTCGGCGACGAGTCTGGCCTCGAGCAGCTCCAGTCCGAGTGACTGGAGCCGATCGAGTACCACATTCAGTTGGCTTGGGTCACAACGCACAATCGTCGACCCAGGCCCGGCGCGCAGCTCGCAATCGTCGAACGCTGCACGCAACGTGTCGCTGGCAGTGCCCTTGAATGACACTTCATAGACGAGCTCTGCCACCGATGCCTCCTGATGCTCAGGCCAGCAGCTTGGCCTTCTGGCTGGCGAACTCGGCGTCGTTGATCACGCCACGGCTGTGCAGGTCGGCGAGCTTCGCCAGCTCGTCGGCTGTACCGCCGCCCGGGGTGGTGGCCGTCTGGCGGACATAGCTGGCGAACGCTTCCTCCTGCGCCTGCTGCCTCTCGATACCACGGCGGGCCATTCCCTTGCCGTAGACGATCAGGTAGATCAGCACGCCGAGCCACACGACGACGACGATGAAGATCAGCCAGAGCGCCTTGATGAAGCCGCCGATCTCGTCGTTGCGGAAGACGTCGACGATGGTCTTGAACACGATGATGATCCATATCACCCAGAAGAAGAAGATCAACATCGTCCAGAACAGGCCGAGGATTGGATAGTTGTATGCAAGCATTGCGGTTCCTTTTGTTGGTGGAGTGACTACTTCTTCGAACTCGTTTCCACGTTTGTGCTCCCACCGTATGAGAAGAGAAACACCCGGCGCCTCACCCGAGGCGGGGTGATCGCGAGGTGATCGGGGGTCAAAGCTCTCGAACGCTGACCAACTCCAGGCCCAGGGCGTCGATCTGCCCAAGGATCCCGAACAGTGCAGGGCCGTCTCCCGCCACGACGCGTAGGTGCGTCACACCCCGATCGACGATCACCTCCAGGCAGTCGAAGGCGTCGGAGAGCGCGGTGTCGGCCTCGCCCTTGAAGGTGACCTCGACAACGTGCTCTGACATCAACTCTCGATACAAGCCCCGCCGACCACCGCTGGCATCACCCGTGGCGGGGTGATCACCGCTCTCCCGGGCTGATCTATGGTCGCCGCGCCGGCATGTTGATCTGGGAGGTTGCGCCATGAAGAACGTCGATTCACGGAAAGGCTCGGCCGTGCCCGCAGCAACTCCACCAGCCACGAAATACGAGCACGGCAAGGTCGTCCCGCACCTTTCACTCGAACAGCGCGCCGCACGAGGCAAAGCGGCCCGCCGTGAGGTGCCGCGCGAGAGCCATGCCGGCTTCACACCGAGTGCGCACCGTCACGATCCGGTCGAACTACTCGAGGGTCAGGCCGTCACGCGCGTGGCAGAGCTGGTGCCAATCCGCTATGGCCGCATGCTGGTGTCGCCGTTCACGTTCTACCGCGGCGCGGCCCTCCTCATGGCCGCTGACCTGGCCGCTGCGCCACGCTCGGGCATCACGACGCAGCTCTGCGGCGACGCCCACCTGATGAACTTCGGAATCTTCGCCTCGCCCGAGCGGCAGCTGGTCTTCGGCATCAACGACTTCGACGAGACCTTCCCGGGGCCATGGGAGTGGGATGTCAAGCGCCTTGCTGCCAGCTTCGCGGTCGCCGGACGCGACAACGGGTATTCGACCAAGGACCGCAAGAAGGTGCTGCTGACACTGGTGGCGGCGTATCGCGAAACGATGCGCACGTTCGCCGGTATGACCAACATGACGGTGTGGTATTCACACCTCGATGTCGATCAGCTGCTAACGGAACTTGGTCATGAGGTCGGCCACGCCGCTCGCAAGCGGGCCGAGGCCAACGTGGCGAAGGCGCGCAGCCGTGACAGCATGCAGGCCTTCGACAAGCTCACTCATGTCGTCGACGGCCAGCGGCAAATCATCAGCGATCCGCCGCTCATCCAACCCATCGAGGAGCTGTTCGAAGGGGCCGATCAACAGCAGTTCATGGACTGGATACGGGCCTTGCTGCGGCGCTACCGCAGCACCCTGCAGAGCGACCGCAGACACCTGCTCGAAGACTTCCGGGTCGCCCATGTCGCTCGCAAGGTCGTCGGCGTCGGAAGCGTCGGCACGCGTGCGTTCATCATCTTGCTTTTCGGGCGCAACGACAACGACCCATTGTTCCTGCAAGCCAAAGAGGCCCAGGCTTCGGTGCTCGAGGAGTTCCTCGGCGCCGGCCGCCGCGGCTCGCACGGGGCACGCGTGGTGCAGGGCCAGCACCTCATGCAGGAAACCAGCGACATCTTCCTCGGATACGAGCGGGCCACCGGGCTCGACGGTGTAGAGCGCGACTTCTACGTGCGTCAGCTGCGCGATTGGAAGGGGGCCGCGCTCGTCGAGACCATGGCCCCCAACACCATGGCCGTGTACGGCCGCTTGTGCGGGTGGACGTTGGCTCGGGCCCACGCCCGATCGGGAGATCGTGTCGCCATCGCGGCCTATCTCGGCAGCACCGACCTCTTTGATCGCGGGATTGCCGAGTTCGCCGAGACCTACGCCGACCAGAACGAGCGCGACTACGCCGCGCTCGTCCAAGCCGAAAGGGACGGACGCATCAAGGTCGCGCGAGGCCTCTGAAGCCGCCTCGCTGCCTCAAACCTCGGATTGGAGCAGGACCTCGATCTTGTCGAGCGCTGCGCGCTGCTCGGCCACGAGGGCCATGAGGTGTTCGATTCGCTGTTGTTCGTCGCCGACCGGGAACTCGGTCTCGGTCGCCTCGGGGCTTTTCGGTGGTGTGAGGAAGATGTTGGCCAGATAGCCGGTGAACGTGCCGAAGATTCCGACGCCGATGATGATGATGAACGCACCGGCGAACCGACCGGCGTTGGTCACCGGGTACAGGTCGCCGTAGCCGACGGTGGAGATGGTCACGATCACGTACCAGACTGCGTCGGACCCCGTCGTGATGTTTGCGCCCGCTGCGTACTGTTCGATCCGGAGCATTGCGAGGCTTCCGAATTCGAGCACCAGGATGCCCATCAGCAGCAACGTCAGCAGCGCACTACCGGCCCGGTCTTTGACCAGGGTGCGGCCGATCTGCTTGATGCCGTGCTCGCGCAGGATACGGAAGACGCGTACGAGGCGGAAGACCCGCAGGATCTTGAACTGCTCGAAGGGCAGGCTGGCCAGCAGGTCGGCCCAGCCGTACTGCCGGAAGAAATATCGCGACTTGGAAGTGGCGGTGGACAGTCGGTATGTGAAGTCGCCGAGAAAGATGACGCTCAACAGCACGTTCATGACGGTGAGCACGGAGTCGAGGTTTGGATCCCTGACGGCGTACAGCAGGACGATGTTGACTATCGACAGGATCGAGAGGATCCCGACGAAGATCTCGTAGCCGGTGTTCTTGAGTTCGCTCTCGTTCTCCTCGGCCATGAACGGCTACCCGCTGAGCGGTGATTTCGGGAGGGCTTAGATCCGCCGCCTGCGGCCGGGGGTCACCGCTGCGGCCACGACCGCCGTCTTGGCGACCGGCGACGGGCCGGGCCGAACGGCCGCGGTGACGACCGCTGCCTTGGCGACCGGGGCGCCAACAACTCCAACTCGTCCGACGCGTCCTGGTCTCATGTCAGTCTCCTTCGGTTTCTGCTGCTTCGTCGGCCTCGATCGAGGCGATGATGGCCTGGATCGGGATGCGTCCGTCGGCGATCAACTGTCCACCGGAACGACGGACCGCTGAGGCGAAGGGCGCAGCCCATAGGTTCTCATAGATCAGCACCCCTGCGGTACTGCCCGGCTCCATCGCCGCGCCGAGGTTGATCACATCCTCCTCGGCCAGCAGTTCAGCGAGTTGCGCCTCGATCTGCTGCATGGGCCCGAGGTCTTCGAAGTCGGAGAGCTCCATCGCCTCCAGTGAACCGTCAGCGTCCTTGACGAGGATCAGCACGTCGATCACACGGATGGTTCCGGAATCGACGAGTTTGAGCAGTTCGTCGGCCATCTCGCCAGTGAAGTTCGCCGTTTCCGCAGGAAAATCGACGATCACGTAGTCAACAGGCCCTAGTTCGTCTAACGGTGTGTTGGTCATCACTCGCAGGATGCCCGACCCTGGCCCGGGTGTCATCACCCACGAGAGGGTGATCGCCGCAGAGTGCCAACCCCGCTTGGCGCTGGGGCGTCAGAGATAGCGGTTGCGTTCGAGCCAGCGCAGCGCGAAGAAGCCCCAGATCGGCGGCAGATAAAAGGTCGACGCCCGATACGAGATGACTGCCGCGAACGCAGCGTCGTCGGGCATGCCCGCCTTGATCAGGCCATAGGTGAGCATCGCCTCGGCCACGCCAATGCCGCCGGGTACCGGCACCAGGCCGGCGAGCAGCGACACGCTGAGATGGATCAGCAGCAGATCGGCAAACGAGATCGTGCTGCCCATGGCCAAGGCAAACGTTCCAAGGGCCAGTGTGAACAAGATCTCCGAGGTGATGTTGCCGCCTATCAGCAGCGCCAGTCGGCGAGGCGATCGCAGTCCGCGGACCACGGCGACGGACTCGGTACCGAGGCGCTTGGTCCACTCGAACACGAAGCGCCGCAGGCGACCGACCAGGGCGACGGCCACCGCGATCAGGCCCACGAGCACACCGATGATCACGAGGAGGCGCCGGGCCGCCGGACCCGTGCCACTGAAGTCGAAATCCAGCGAGGCGGGGGTGAACAGCACCAGGCAGCTGATGCCGATGACTTCGATGAGGAAGGTGGTCATCACGTCGAGTGCACCCGCCGCCAGTGCAGCTGCAGCTGGAACAGCCTGGCGTTGGAAGAAGCGCACGCTCATCGCGACCCGCGCCGCGTACGACGGCACGGCGATCGTGAGGTACGACATCGACAGCTGCAGCCCGTAGACGGGTCCGAACGGCAGTGGTTTGGGCGACGCGCCCAAGGTCGAGACCGACTGCGAGACGCGGACGAGTTGGGCGAGGACGAAACCGAGCACCAGTAGCCACCACGTGGCGTCGCGGATCTGATCGAGCACGCCCTCGAGGTCGAGGCCGGAAAGAATTGAGACGAGGGCCAGCACGGCCAGGAAAGGAAGCACGAGTCTCAGGATCGAACCGATCGTGATCCGGCGCAGCTGCTGCAGCTCGGGCGCCTCCACGCCGGCCGCTTCGGCGGCCAGCGATCGCAGGTCGTCGAGATCGATGTCGGCCTCTTTCACCTCGCGCCGCTGCGTAGCCGTGAGCGTCGCCCGCTGGACGTACGGCAGCATCGCCGCCAGCTCGTCGGTGCCGAAGGCGGCGCGGGCCGACGCGATTGCCGCATCGACCCCCACGAGAAGCGCAGCCACGACCAACGCCTGCACCTGATCGCCCTGCAGGCGACCTTCGGAGGCGCTGACGCTGGCGCCACCGAAGTCGGTGAGGCCCAGCCGTCCGCCCTCGACGATCAGCGTCTCGCTGTCGATCCTGCCGTGGGCGATGCCGCCGCCGTGCAGATCCGAGAGCATCGGCCACAGCTGTTCGACGATCGAGTGGCGATCGGAGTCGGCCAGATCGGTGAGCTCGCCGAGCGACACACCACGGCTACGCAACACGAGCACCGCGTCGTCATCGACAGTGTCGCCAGCGGTGACGACCCGATCCGTGAGCACATCGAACTGCGCGGCGAGCAGAGTGACGAGGGCCTCGTGCTCGACCTGTTGCAGCCGACCGATGCGCAGTGGCGAACCCGGCTCGCGGTACCAGAGGGTGCGCCAGAGAGTTGCTGCCAAGGCCGAGTCGTGTGCGTCGCGGCCGTAGACCTTGACCACCAACTGTGCACCGTCGCTGTCTTGGCCCAGCACCTCGAACACTCCGGCACGCTGACGGGCAGCAGGGCTCAACGACACGGCATCGACCCCGACCTTCTCCAGCGCCCGTTGCACGTGACTGAGGCTGGGCCGTCCTGCCGACGAGCCAAAGACGAGATGCACGATGGACGCGGCGATGGCCCCGACCAGAACGCCGGCAACGGCACCGAATGACGAGGTCGCGCCCAGCGCTACAACCCCGAGGCTGCCGAAGAAGATCAACCACCTGCCGAGGCGCCGGAACGGCCGCGTCAGATGCGGCGCGATGGTGACGATGGCGGCAGTGGCCAAGGCCAGCCGTGGCGACGGATACCTCGCGTGCGGATAGACCGAGCGCAGCGATTGGCCGAGTGCCGGCCACTCGCCCTGGGCCCACCGGGCAACGAGGAACCACGCCGCCAAGGCGACGACCAGCGCCACGATCGAGTCGCGGGCAACGTCGAATCGCCGCCTGACGAACGTCGCCAGAAGCGTGATGAGAGCGAACAGGGCGAGCAAGTCGGCACTGATCTGCCAGGCAGTGTCGAGGAAGTGGGGTGCGCTGCGAAACAGCACGGTGAACGCGACGACGAACCCCGGCGCTGGGAACTCTGCCGCGCTGACGAGCACCAAGGCCACGACGGCGGCCACAAGGAGCAGTACATCAGTCACCCGACGAGCACGCGGCTCACTCGCTGGCGTGGCAAACAGTCGGCGGGTGGGTCGGGGCTCGAACTCGGGTTTGCTCACCGCGCTCACCGCGCTTCCCGAGTCGTCACCCATCGGTGTGATCGTCACTTCGTGGCGACGCTCGGTTGACCGACCTCTGCGAGCCAGCCCTTCAACACCTTGTGCATCGCCGGAGAGGTGAAGATCGGCTCGGCGGGCGGCGTGAGGTCGGCCGGGTACAGCAGGAACGGGTGGGTCTGCGGACCGCCGAGGCCGCCGTGCGAACTGACCTGATCCTCGAATGCGGAAACCTCTTCGAGCTCGGGATCGTACCGGCTGTTGATCATCAGGTCGGCGACGGTGCGGTAGCTGTCGACCTCCTTGACCTGCTCGACAGTACGTGGGCCGAACGGCTCGAGCGGGTCGTCGCCGACGACCTCGCCGGTCATCAGGTCGCGGCTACCACCGTTGCCGAGCACGACCGACGAGCCGTTCGCCTGTCTCACGAGCACGAAGCCGATCTCGGGATGCGCGGCGAGCCCGCCGATCAGTCCGGGGTAGCGGGCTTCGATCTCCTCCCGAGTGAGCCGGCGCGTGTCACCTGGGATCGAGATCAGGCCAAGACTTCCGGAGCCCAGGACCATGGGGACATCGGTCACCGCAGCCTCAGACGATTCGTCGGGATGACGGGCTTGACGAAGCCATGCGGTCGACTCGGTGTGTCCGGCCTCGGCATCAGCATCGCCCGACGCCGCCCCACCACAGAGCTCGGCGACGAGGTCGGACAAGGTCTGTCCCGTGCGTTGGAGGAATGTCGCACCCTGCGTCTGGCCGTGGTCGGAGAGCACCACGATCTTGTACGGCCGTGGCGCCCACCGCATCGTCCGCTCGATCCGGCCGATCTGGCGGTCGAGGTCACGTAACACGGCAATGGCATCGACGCGCTCGGGCCCCGAGTGGTGAGCGACCTCGTCGTAACCGAGAAAGTCGACGTAGATGGCCGCACGACCTTCACAGATGTCGGTCATGACGCCCTGCACCGATACATCGCGTGTGATCACCGTGGTGAACGTGCGCAGGAGTGCGTAGACCCAACCTCGCTCGACCCGCGGCTCGACGCCCCGGCGACGCTGCCGTGTCGCCGCAGCCCGTTCGCGCACGATCTCCGCGAACGCCGCAAGCATGGTTCTGATCGCCTGGCCGGGTCGTGCGAAGTATCCGAAGTAGCCGGCACCGGTGCGCCCTTCCTTGCGGCGGCCGGCGCCGCTCATGGTGAGCACGGCCCGCTCGGCGTCGCCCGAGAACAGGTTGCCGTAGCTCGAACCGTGGTTCGCCAGCAGCCCGTTGCCGTCGGAGTGCGCCAGCTCGATTGCCGCGGCGCACTTGGGATGGTTCGAGACGACGATCGTGCCCGTTGACTTGTCGACCCACCGGAAGCCAGGCATGTCGACCGTCGAGCCGTGCAGGATCCCGCATTGGCTCACTCCGGTCTGCGACGACCACCCGGTCTGCCATCCGACGAGGTGGTGGCTTCCGTCACGGAGCCAACGGTGCAGCGTGGGAACGTCTCCCGATCGGATCGCCCGTCGCAAGACAGCTTGGGCGACACCGTCGAGTTGTACGAACACGACGCCCGGCACGTCGGTAACGTTGGCGCCTTTCGTCCGCTTGCGGGCCTGCCGCGACATCCGTCGGTCGAACCAGCTGTCGTCGTCGAGGGCGAGCAGCGACTCGACTGCAGTTGTGACGACGACCATGCCGATCACGATCACCAGCGAGGTCCCGAAGCCGTTGATCTCGATACCTGGCAGCAGTTCGAGCAGCCACAGGACGAGCAATGCGTTGAGGAAGATCGCGCCGAGGCCGAGAGTCAGCACCGAGATCGGCACGATCAGAAAGGCAAGCGCCGGCCAGATGACAGCGTTGACAATGCCGATTACGAATCCGGCCAGCAGCGCGTCGGCACGCGTTTCGATCGTGAACCCATCGAGGATCGCTGCGAAGAACCACAAGATGAGCGCGGCGATCACCGTGATGACCAGGCCGCGCCACACGACCTGTCGCAATGTCGGCCACTCATCGGCAGGGCGAAAGACGTGCGAGTTCTTTTCGTCGTCCATGATCAGGGTCGAACCGGTTGTCGAGTCATCACGTCAGTATGGAACAACGGCCCCCGGCGCTGCGTAACCCGTCAACCAAGCTCGCCGACGGTCGCGCCTGACACGTCCATGGCTTCGGCCGCGCTCGGCACAACCGGTGGAGGAAGCGGGCCGGGCTCGTTAGCGCCGGCGTCGAAGGTGAACGGCGGGTAGCGGTCGGTCATCAGCAAGGCGTAGGCACCGACGCGGTACACCCACCGGTTCATCCCCATCACGAAGTCGAACAAGCCACGCGGATAGCGGGCCGTGAACAGCAACGAAACACCGGCAAAGAACGTGACCAGGCCGATCAGACCGAACCCGGCGGCCGCACGCCCTTCGTTGCTGCTGACGAACCAGCCGCCACCCATGAAGAAGCCGATGACGATGTAGTGCGGGATGGCGAGCAGCCAGGACTTCACCAGCACCAGCCAACGGTTGAGCTCCTCCGGGTACTCGATCTCCAGCGTCGCCGGGTACTCGACGGCGGCCAGGGTGAACGGCGGGTAGCGATCGGTGCCGATGCCCGAGGTTGCGTAGTACGTCACTCGCCACGTCCAACGCAGCACGCCGACGTTGAAGTCGAAGATCGACCTGGGATAGCGACGGGTGAAGAGGATGGCGATGCCGGCAACGAGCGTCATCACCAAGGCGGCGAGCCACAAGAAGCCGAGGATGATGAAATGCGGGATGGCGAGGAACCACTTCACCAGCCACAGCCCGCGGCTCAACGGCTCGTCGAGCATGGCCGCGAGCCGCACCGGCGAGCGACTGGCGACCGACAAGGGTCCTACAGGCACCAGGTCAGCGGCCCCTGCCGGACGGCGGGTGGCGAAGATGATCAGGGCTGCAGCACCGCCGAGCAAGAGGAGAGAGCCGATGCCGAGTCCGATCATCAACCCGACGAGGGCGTGGACCTTGACACCCATGGATACATCGGCAGCAACACCAGCGCTGCCGTCCGGGTTCATCACCACGATCGACCAGTTGCCACCCTCGACATCCCACGTCACCACCTGCCGCCCGGTGCCGCTGGCGCTGGCGGCCCAGATCGTCTGAGCCGTCGGAGGTACGGCAGTCGGCGCGCCGTCGGTGCGGCTGTACTTCACCACGTTGCCGTGAGACCAGCTGATGCTTGTCACCACATCGTGAGCGACTCCGGTGAGATACGTGTCGACGTCGCTGGTGTGGGCGATGCCGATGAACACCTGCTCGCCCTCGCGTGCCGTGGCCTGCAACCGCACGGTGGCCAGATCACCCTCGCCGAACGGCCACCGGTTGGGGCGTCTGTCGCTGCCGAGGTCGATGCTCTCCGACTGCATCGCCGGAGTGACGGTCTCCATCCGCACCCGGTGCGACGTGAAGTATCCACCATCGTCGCGCTGGGTCCCGTACGCCCAGGTGAGTGCTCCGGTCCCGACGAGCAATGCCCCGCCGATCAGTGCCAAGAAGCAACCGATGACGAGCGCGACGATTCTGCCAGCCTTCATGGCCATCCTCCTTGCGCTTTTCCACCGTCGATGATGCATCAGCCTGCATTGCCCGTAAAGAGGCGAAAGTCACCTGACCTTCCTCGGCGGTTGCCGGCGAAAGGGCGCCAGCGACCGTAAGATTTGGCTTCAGATCGGCCACGCCGATGCCGATAGTGCCACAGAGCCCGAGTTGCTGGACATCGTTACCAGTACGCCGAGGCCATGTGGACGGGCGACTTCGCCCGAAGTATCAAGGGATGACCCTCAATGTTCAGTTCAACCAGGTCCGCGCGCGAGTCGACAATCAAGTGTGTCGGGCTCGCCGTCGGAGCGATGCTCGCCGTATCGACGATCGCGCTCGCTCCACTCGCTTCTGCGCATGCCGTCGGGCCGCCCTGCACCACGACCTGCTACGTCAGCACGACGGGCAACAACGCGAACGGTGGAGCCTCGGTCGGCGACGCCAAGCTGACCATCCAGGCAGCGATCGATGCCGTCGACGCAGGCGGCCAGGTCAGGGTCTTGCCGGGCAACTATCACGAGGCTGCCCCCAACAGCCTCCCGACGACCATCGGCGGGTCGTATCAGTTCGGACTGTTCTTCGGATCCAGCAAGCCCGGGATCAGCTTGATCGGCGTGACGGCGGCAGACGTAGAGATCACTGACGCAACCGCCACGCTGGCGACGATCACGACCAACGCGACGAACAACTTCGGCACGGACGGGATCTTCGTCGAGGCCACGAACACCACCATCCAGGGTGTGAAGATCGGCCCGAACGACTCCGGGAACAACAAGACGATCGAGGTCGTCGCCGACAACTTCACCCTCCGCTACGCGACGACGGATATTCCGGGCGGTGGGGGCGCGATCTACATCGACGACTTCTCCGCCGGAGGGACCGTCGTGCAGAGCTACCACATCCTCGACAACGTCTTCCCCGACGGGACCAGCGTCGCCCTCGCCAGTGGCGCGGGCAACACGGGCCTCGTGGCAGGCCGCGAGATCCTGCGCAACACGTTCGACCTCGGCAACAACGGCTTCAACGCGATCAGCTTCAACGGTTCTGGCGGAGTCCCCTGGTTCGTGAATCCGGTCGGCGGGGCCATCATCACGGATAACACCTTCGCCCACAGCACGCAGTTCATCCGGGCCCGCGGCGTGTACGCCGAGTCGGAGTTCGACTGGGCGTCGTACTGGAATGACAACACCTTCGACAAGGCTGCCGTCGCACTGGTGACGCAGGTGCCCTTCGACGTTCGGTCGTACTCGTACGTCAGCGCGCCGTACACGTTCACCAACGTGCGTCGGATCGGCGGAACCATCCAAGGCGAAGTCAACAACGCCGCGGACGGCGACACGGTGCTCGCCAAGGCAGGTACCTATGCAGAGGCCGTCACCCTCACGCGACGCATCACGCTGCAAGGTGCCGGCCCCGGCGCCACAGTGTTGCAGGGTGCGGATATCGGCAGCGGCATCGGTATCGCTTCCGGCGTCAGCAACGTGACGATCTCCGACCTGACGGTCCGGGACTTCGGCAGCGGCGTGGTGCTCGCCGGCGGTGGCACCTATGACCATCTGACCTTCGACAACATCGAAGCGATCAGCAACAATGCGCATGGTCTGTTCCTGGCCGGGGCCAGCCTCGACAACGTGGCCCTGACCAATGTGAACTCGTCGGACAACGGGCTCGCCGGCTCGGCCGGACGCGGCGCGTACTTCACCGACGGCACCAAGACGAACATCTCGATCACCGGTGGAACCTTCGACCACAACCTCCTCGTCGGCATCGACCTCAATGACGGCAGCGCCAGCGGCATCACCATCACTGGCAACCAGGTGGTCGGCAACGGTGACTCCGGCATCGGCGTGCTCGGCGCCAAAGGGCCGGGCGCAAACCTGATCGCCGACAACACCGTCACCAACAACGGCCGCTTCGGCATCGAGATCAAGAACCCCACCGGCAACGGCCAATCCAGCGGCCCCGGCAGCGTCGTCGTCAGCAACAACGCCGTGACCCGTACCCTTGCGGCCACCGACGCCCGTGACTACGCGGGCATCGCCGTGTTCCGCCGTGCACCGGGACTGCTGAACGCGGACCAACCGACCGGTGCCGTGGTCACCGGGAACACGGTGTCGGGCTACCACCGCATGCCCGCCGGCTCGACCGGCGACGGCTTCGGCATCGTGGTCGAGGGCCTCGGCCAGGTCGTGACGAGCAACATCGTCTCGAACAACGACATCGACATCCAGATCCAGGCGGGCAACACAGCCAACACCCAGAACACCGCGTACTTCGACCGTGGCGACGCATCGGCGTCGAGCGCTGTCATCAACGGCAACACGATCCTCACCAGTACGAACTTCGATCTCCGCAACATGGGTGCGCCGACGACAGACGCGACATGCAACGCCTACGACAGCACGACCGGGCCGGCGCCGGCGAAGGTTCTCGGCGGGTTCCTGACGGTCCCCTTCTACCAGTCGTCGAACACGGCCGTGCCATGTGGCGTGCCGACCGGCGCGACAGCGACGGCCGGTGATGCCAGGGCTGAGGTGTCGTGGAACGCTCCGGCGGCCAACAGCGGCCCTGCGCTCACGGGCTATCTCGTGACATCGGCTCCAGGCGGGGCCACCTGCTCCACCACCGGCGCACTCACGTGCACAGTGACGGGTCTCACGAACGGCACGGCCTACACGTTCACCGTGCGGGCGATCAACGCGTCGGGGACCGGGGCACCTTCCGGCCCGAGTTCGCCAGTCACCCCCTTCCTGGTGGTGACCGCTGGTACGCCCCGCATCCCGGACTTCAACCCGGTGGGACCACAGCGTGTGTTCGATACGCGACCCGGGCAGAGCCCTGACGCCCTGCGCACGGTGGCGAAGGCCAAGGTCGGCGGTGCCGACGTGCTCGAGGTTCAGATGGTCGATCTGCCCGGCTACGTCCCCGCGCTCGGAGTCGGTGCGGTATCGCTCACCGTCACCGTCACCAATCCGGATGCTGCCGGCTTCATCACCGCCTATCCCTGCGGCGTGCGTGAGCTCGTCGCCAGCGTCAACTACCTCGCCGGGCAGACGGTGTCGAACGCGGTGATCGTGCCCGTGTCGGCAGACGGAACCGTGTGCTTCTTCAGCATGGTCCCGGCCGACATCGTCGTCGACATCAACGGCTGGTTCACACCCCACGGCTTCGGCGGGATCGCTCCGAAGCGCGTGTTCGACACACGACCTGGGAACAGCCCGGACGCGTTGCAGACCGTGACGAAGACGCCGATCACCGCAGGCAACTTCCTGGCGGTCAAGGTCACCGGCCTGGGCGGGGTGCCGGCTTCGGGAGTCGCGGCAGTGTCCCTCAACGTCGGGGTGACCAACCCGGATGCGGCCGGGTTCATCACGGTATATCCGTGTGGTGCACGCGAGCTGGTCTCCAGCGTGAACTACGAATTCGACCAGACGGTGTCCAACGCGGTGATCGCCCCGGTGTCGACCGACGGCAATGTCTGCTTCTTCACCTCGAAAACGACCGATCTGGTGGTCGACATCAATGGTTGGCTCCCCACCGGTTCGGATTTCACCGGTGTCACCCCGACCCGGGTGTTCGACACCCGAGTCGGTCAGAGCCCCGACGCAGTCCGAACCGTCGCCAAGGCGAAGATCGGCGGTGCCACGATCCTCGAAGTGCAAATGACCGCTCTCGCTGGTCGAGTGCCGACGACCGGCGTCAGTGCTGTGTCGCTCAACGTGACCGTCACCAATCCCGACGCCGCCGGCTTCGTCACCGCCTACCCCTGTGGCACCCGCAACCTCGTCGCCAGCGTCAACTACTCCGCTGGTCAGACCGTTGCCAACGCCGTCCTCGTGCCCGTATCGGCGACAGGCACCGTGTGCTTCTTCAGCATGGTACCGACTGATCTCGTGGTGGATCTCAACGGCTGGTTCAGCACGCTGCCGACAGTCTGACCCAGCGACCGGCGGCGACGGTGCGCCCTCGAACGACTCGCTATGCAGGCCGTCGGGCGTCGATACGGGCCATGCCGCGCTCGACCGCGGCGATCAGCTCTGCACGAAGGTCGGCGGCGGCGATGATGCGGTGTACCGAGCCGACATCTTTCGCACGCTGAACACTGTGAACGGCGTCGAACTCGTCGGCCACCTCGCCGAGCTTTTCGGTGTGCACCGCATCGATGGTCGCGGCCAGCTCGGCCCGGCGCACAGCCACCTCATCGGGCGAGGCGTCGGCGATCGCGCTCTCCAACGCCCGGACACGCTCGTCGGCCCGCGTGCGTTCGTCGACCTCGCGCGTGAACACCACGGCTGCGGCAGGAGCGCCACCGATGACCGAGGCATACGAGCCCTCGACGGCGAGCACCTCCATGTCGTCGTTGAGCGTGCCGGAGAACACGACGAACGCGCCCCGTGGTAACGCGACACGACACACAGCACGATCGGGCCGTCGAAGTTGACGATCGCCCGACCGATCTCGGCGCCATACTCGAGCTGCAGCCGTCGCAGCGACTCCGGCGACCCGTCGAAGCCCGACAGGTTGGCGAGCAACACCACAGGGCGGCATCCGCTCGCCGCATTGACCGCTCGCGACACCTTCTTCGACGACAGTGGAAACAACGTGCCTGCCGACCACTGCGCGGGCCCGTCGGCCGGCGTCACACCGTGGCGCGGCAACGGCCGCGACTCGATGGCGATCATCGTCACAGCGTGACCGCCCAGCCGGGCGTCGTAGACGACGGCCATCTCGGCCTCGGCCATCTCCCCCCAGCGCTCGAGCACCTCGTGGTCGGCATCGACGGTCGCGTTCATCAGGGTGCGGATGTCGAAGGGCTTCTTGCGGTCGGGGTTGGCGGTTGTCGAGAAGATGTCGCCGACGGTCGTGAAGTCGACACCGTCGACATCGTGGCGGGCCAGGCGCACGTCGCGGTGGATCGGATCTTGCGTCGCGGCACGGCGCGGCCAACGCTCGCCGGGTGCCCGGTATGTGAGGTCGTAGTGGTCGAAGAGCACGTCGCAGGCGGCCGCCAGGCTGGGCGCCCAGTACTGCGCCTCCCCGTTCGGGCCCATGATGCGGCCGTATCCGCCGATGCCGAAGTTGTCTTCGGCCGACACGCCTCCTGAGTAGTCGATGGCCTGCTTGCCGGTCAGTACCATCGCGCTGTCGGGTGTCATCACCAGGATGCCGCGGGTGTGCATGAGCATGGTCGCCTCGGCATTCCAATACGGCTGGGCACCGACGTTGATACCGGCGACGACCACGTTGACCTCGCCGCCGCGCTGCGTGTGCTCGACGAGGCGCCGCAGCACCCTGGCCACCCAGTCGAGATTCTCGCTGCCGGTGTCCATCGCAATCTTCGCACCGGCCGACAAGGCGAACCACTCGATCGGCACGTCAAGCTGTTCGGCGAGCTCGACGGCGCTGAGTATCCGGCGGCACTCGGCCTCGGTGATCGAGCCCATCGCCCGCGTGGGGTCGCCGAGCAGGGCGACACGCGTCATCCCGTCGGAGTATCGCTCGGTGGGTGTCGTCACGACACCGACGACCACGCCGGCGCGGTTGAGCCCCGGCGCCCGGTCGACCGGTACCAGCCGGCCGTCGGTGTCGAGGTCGTGCTCGACAAACGTTCCATCCTCGCCATGCAACAACGGCACCAACTCATACGGGTAGACGAGCCCCCGGCGCCGTGTCTGGATGCGCTTTCGGGTGTAGTCGTCGAGCGGCTGCATCGGCGCGGTCGGTGGGTCGGTGAAGCGCACGGTCAACCCGCGACCGGCTTCGTAGCCGATGCGCATGACGGACTCGACCAACTCATCCGACCCGGGCACGGCGATTCGGCCGCTGACCACCACCTGCTCGAGCCCGAGACCCTCGGTCAGCGGCGCCAACCGGCGGGCAATGATGTTGAGCTCGTCGAACGGCAGCTCGACGGGTGGCCAGACGTGGAGTGCGATCCGGTTCCACTCGAGTTGACGCCGCTGCGGTCGATCGGCCAGTGCGTCGCGAATCGCATCGAGGCAACCGACAAGCACGTGCTCGACCTCTGGCAGCGCCACGACCCGTCCGGCGTCGTCACGGATGGGTGTGATGTCGCGCACCTCGGCCACCGCGACGAGCCGTTCATCACCGGGGTTGCCGCGTGCCAGGCAGTCGAACAGGTGCACTTCACCCGCTGACGGCAACCGGCGGATCTCGAAGTTGGACAATCGCCACATCTGCAAGCGACGGGCGATCATCGGGTGCAGCCCGCGGAACTTCACGTCCTCCTCGAAGATCGAGGCGTCGGCCGCGGCGAGCTCCTCTTCGGGCTCCGACGACATCCAGTACGGCCTGACGCCTTCGTCGCCGGCGCGTCGGAACGTCAGCAGGTCCATGTGCTGCGACCCGGCGTGCGAGGCGATGAGGGCGACACGACGCACGGTCCCGGCGAGCGGCACCGATGCGAGCGACGCGATCAACTTCGCCGAGAGAGTGTCGGCGGTTTCCGAGCTCCCGGCGGCGAACGGAAGGTAGACGTCGACGACCACGGTGTCGGGCGCTTGGACCTGCTGGACCGCGGTCGCCACTGCCGCGAGCGCCTCAGCCACTCCTTCGTCCGTGGCACGGACTGCCACGACGTGGACCGTGCGGTCTTGGTGCGCATACTGCGCCACGCACACGTCGTACTCTCCGATCCGTTCAACGCGGGTCGGTGACAGATCACGGATCTTGTAGTACCGACGGGTGAGCACCTCGAGCAGCGGTCCGGGCGACTGCGACGCGGCCAACAGATTGTCGTCGGCGAGGATCGGAACGAGCGGCCACGGGCAGGCGACCAGCTCGTCGATCATCGCGGCGCGGTCGTCGCCGGCGTCAGAGAGACTGGCGGCGAGCCGCTGCATCGAGGCAGCGACCTCGGCGCTCGAGCGGTCGACGAGCGGCTGGTCGAAGCGGCGGTGACGGACGGTGCGTGACATGCCGGCGATCGCCGGGTAACGCCGCTGCGTCGATGCGATCAGCCGGTCGAGGGTGCCCCGCAGCATGTTGTCGGTCTCGTCGTCGCCTACCGCCGTCGACACCGGCGGGTCCAGCTGATCGTCGAGCAGGGCCATCACGATGGGAAGCTGCTCGGCACGCCGCTGCTGAGCGCAATAGATCCGCAGCAGCGACTCCTCGAGCTCGGCGCTGTGGTCGAGCCGCGTCACCCCGTAGTGGGCGAGCGCTCGCAGAAGCGCGTCGCCGAACCACGCCGGCACCCCCTCGCGTTCGATGTCGAGCGAGCGCAGATAGGAGTTGAGGTACTCGCGGGGCACGTGAGCGTCGTCGCTGTCGGCATCGGGATCGCGTCCCTCTCTGGCGACCGCGCACAGGTCGCTGAACGCTTCGAAGATCGCCAGCCGGCGTCGCACGAGCTTTGCTCGATCTGCACCCACAAGCCCACGATCGCCTTGGGTGGCGTCGAGCAGCTGCCGGGTGCGGCCTGCTTCGAGGTCGAAGCCCAACATGAACGCCCGCACGCTCTCGAGATGGTCGAGGGCGAGTTCGAGCGGATCTGTCGACGGGGCGCGCTGCAGCGCCGAAAAATCGATCGCCGCCCCGACCGGAACATCTGCATCGTCGCCGCTCAGTGGCTCGATCCGGATCAGCGGCGTGCCGGCATCGACCTGGACGTTGCGAGCAACGAAGACCTCGCGGACCCGTCCGCTGACCGGCGACGTGATGGCCAGCTCCATCTTCATCGCCTCGACGACCGCGAGCCGCTGTCCGGCCTCGACGATGTCGTCGGGCGCCACGTCAACGCCGACCACGAGCGCCGCGGCCGGCGCCCGCACGATGCCGGCATCGTCGCGGGAGAAGCGATGGGCGACACCGTCGACCTCGACGAGATGGTCGGTGTCTTGCACCGAGGACACCACGACGAAGCTGCGGCCGGCGATCGCCAGGCGGCTGCGGGCCCGGCCGAGACGCTCGACGTCGACGATGACGCTCGACCCGGCAAGCTCGATCTCGTAGCGCGACGGCCCGACCCGACGTGCTTCGACGCGATAGGCCCTACCGCCGTGGCGGAACTCGACCTCGTGGCCGACCTGCACGTCGACGAAGGGGCGGCCACGACTCGCCCAACCCAGGAACACAGCCCGTTCTCGTTCGGCTTGCAGATCGTTTGCGTCGATCACGGCGGCAACGAGCGCGACATCGGCCAGCCGGGTCGGGAGGTGCTGATCGGCCGCGGTGAGCCGGTCGAGCCACGCCGTGTCGAACTCGCCGCCACGAATCTCGGGGCGAGTCAGCAGATCGAGGAGGAATGACTTGTTGGTTGTACCACCGCGTACGAGCACCGTCATCTGCGAGAGCGCCCGATGCAAACGGGCCAGGGCCTCGGCGCGATCTCGACCGTGGGCGATGACCTTGGCGATCATCGAGTCGTACTCCGGTGGGATGACGTCACCCTCGGCGATGCCCGTGTCGACGCGGATACCGGGCCCGACCGGCAGCGACAAGGTCTCGACGGTGCCCGGTGCCGGAGCGAAAGCCCGCTGAGGATCCTCGGCGTTCAAGCGTGCCTCGATGGCGTAGCCCTCGCTGGGCGGCGGTTCTCCGACGAGTCGCCCACCGCTGGCGACATGAATCTGCAACTTCACGAGGTCGAGACCCGTCGTCAGCTCAGTGACCGGGTGCTCGACCTGGAGTCGTGTGTTGACCTCGAGGAAGGCGAAGAGTTGCTCGTCTGGCTGGAAGAGGAACTCGACCGTCCCGGCATTCTGATAGCCGGCCGCCTCGGCCAGACGAACCGCAGCGGCGCGAAGGTCGCGGTCCTGCTCGGTCGTGAGCGCGATGCAGTGCGATTCCTCGATCACCTTCTGGTTGCGACGCTGCAGGCTGCAGTCGCGCACACCGACCGCCCAGACCGTGCCGTGACCGTCGGCGATCAACTGCACCTCGACGTGCCTGGCCCCTGTGACGACCCGCTCCATGAACACGGTCGGGTCGCCGAAGGCCTTGAGGCCCTCGGCCCGGGCGCTGTCGAACGCCTCGGCAAGGCCGGCGGCATCGTCGACCTTGCGAATGCCACGACCGCCGCCGCCCGACGTCGCCTTGATCATCAACGGGAAGCCGATATTCGCGGCGTGCCGGTGTGCTTCATCGATCGTGTGGACCGGTCCCCGACTCCAGGGAGCGACCGGGACGCCGGCTTGCTCGGCGAGCAGCTTGGCGCCGATCTTGTCGCCGAGCCGGCGCATGACATCGGCACTCGGACCGATGAAGACGATGCCGAGGTCGTCACAGAGCTCGGCGAACTCAGGCCGTTCGGCGACGAACCCCCAGCCAACCCACGCCGAATCCGCACGCGCCGCGATCAGTGCACGCCTCGAGCGCGTCGAGGTCGAGGTACGGGTTGCCGGCATCGGACGCTCGACCTTCGTCGAGGCAGACCGCCTCGTCTGCCTCCCGCACGAACATCGCCGCTCGCTCGGCTCGCGTGTGCAGCGCGATCGTGCGCATGTCGGTGTCGAGCTCGTGGCGAAGCTCACGCACCGCGTTGATCAGGCGCATCGCGGCTTCGCCTCGATTGACGATCGCGATGCGGCGGAGCCCCTGGTCCATCGCCGCCGACACTACGTCGCCACCGAAGCATCGACCGACGCGGCGTGTCTCGGGCTGACCAGTACGCTCGGATCACGGCAACTACGAGGAGATTCATGAGCGCTGCCCAGACCCGGGGGTACCGCAACGGCGTCCTGGAGACTGAAGGTTTCCCGGTTGCCGACGTGTCGGAGTTCCTCGCCCAACCCGACACCGTGGTCTGGGTCGATTTCTGCGGGCCTTCGAAGGAGCAACTCCACGAGCTCGCCGATGAGCTCGGGCTCCACGAGCTCGCTGTAGAGGACGCGCTCGGTGCCCACCAGCGCCCGAAGCTCGACCACTACGAATCGCACATGTTCCTGTCCGCGCACGCGGTGCGCGTCGACGCCGACAGCAGTGAGCTCGACGAGACAGAGATCGACGCGTTCATCAACGACCGATGGATCATCACCGTTCGCAAGAACGAGGGCTTTTCGATGGACCCAGTTGTGAAGCGGTGGGATCGGTCCGGGGATCTCGCCAAGCACGGTGTCAGCTTCCTGTTGTACGGCCTGCTCGACGTGATCGTCGACGGCTACTTCGAGACCGTCCAAGCGTTCGACGACTACTACGACGAGGTCAGTGAGGGCATCTTCTCCGAACGACCGCTCAACCCCGCGCAGCAGCGGCACTGGTTCAAGATGCGCCAGGCCCTGGTGCGGTTCCACCGCCTCGTCGTCCCGATGCGCGAAGCAGTCAGCGGGTTGATGCGGCGCGAGCACTCCGCCGTGGCCGAGAGCCTGTACCCGTACTTCCAGGACGTCTACGACCACATCCTGCGGGTGAGCGAATCCACCGACGCCTTGCGCGATCTGGTCAGCACGATCGTCGAGACCAACCTCAGCTTGCGCGACTATCGGCAGAACCAGGTGATGAAGAAGGTCACCAGCTGGGCCGCGATCATCGCCGTGCCCACCCTGATCACCGGCTTCTACGGCATGAACGTCCCGTACCCCGGCTCCGGTGAACAATGGGGGGCCGCCCTATCGGCCGGTCTCGTGCTCGTTCTGTCGTTAGCGCTGTACCTGCTGTTCCGCAAACGTGAGTGGCTCTGACCGGCCTTGGGCGCCAAACGTTCTCCGATTCGTGAACTCGCCGGCAACAGCGTCCTCCGGAGGGAAGCAGCGGCGCTTGCCCTGTATCGGCTGGCGGAGTTCGGGCCATGGGTGGCAATGCTGGTGTACGCCTATTCGCGGGGCGGCGCGACAGCGACCGGTGTCGTCTCGATGGCGCTGCTCATACCGACTGCGCTCTTTGCGCCGCTTGCCGGCCCACTGATCGATCGGTTCGGCGCAACGCGTGTTCTTCTCTGCGCCTACGCCTCGCAGGCAACCGCCATGGGCGCGACCGCTGCCTCGCTACTGTCGGGTGCGCCACCCCTTGTCACCTACTCGCTCGGCGCGCTGACGGCGATGCTGCTCGTCGTCACCCATCCTGCCCATGCTGTGGTGTCGCCGGGCATCGCCCGCACGGCCGAGCAGCTCGTTGCGCTGAACGCGATCACTGGATGGATCCTGAGCATCGGTCTCGTCCTCGCGCCCGCGTCGGCGGGACTGATTCTCGCGGTCGCGTCCCCGGGTGCGGTGTACACGGCCGGCTCGGTCTGCCTCGTCGTCGCGACATGGCTCGTCGCGCCGCTCCGTGATCTCGTCCCGCCCCTCGCCCACGATGCCGACGCACTCGGAGGTGGCGCCCTTCGTCGAGTTCACGACGGCGCCCGTGCGCTCGCCCGTTCGAGCGCACCGAGGGAGGTGGTCATCGTCCTCGGCGCCACCTTCTTGATGATCGGCGCGTTCGATGTGCTCGTGGTCGTGCTCGCTGTGGGATCGCTCGGGCTCGGGGGTTCCGGTGCCGGGTACCTGACGGCGGCTCACGGAGCCGGTGCGGTGCTCGGCGCCATCACCTCGCTGGCACTGGTGGGGCGGGCACGTCTCGTTCCCGTCATGCTCGGCGCGGCCCTAGTGGCGGCCGGTGCCTTCGTGCTGCTCGGCCTCGAGATCTCAGTGGTCGTGGCGTTCGTCGTCGCCGCGGTGACGGGCGTCTCGCGTAGCTTGCTCGAGGTGTCGGGGCAGACGCTCCTACAGCGTGTCACGTCGACGGAGCTGCTCGCCCGTGTCTTCGCGTTCAAGGAGGGCCTGGCCATGGCGGCGTGGGGTCTCGGCTCGGTCTCGGTCCCCATCGTGATGGCGCTCGCCGGCCTTCGCGGTGCTCTCTTCGTCACCGGCGCTATCGTGCCGGCCATCCTTCTGCTTCGCTGCCGGCCGCTTCTCGCCGTCGACGCGGCAGCAACGATTCCCACAGTCACGATCGCGCTTCTCCGCTCACTCGGCATCTTCCGGGCCCTGCCCGTGCCGGCGATCGAGGGCATCGCCCAGAACGCGTCCGATGTCTCCGTTCCGGCCGGGCAGGTGATCGTCGTTCAGGCACAGCCGGGCGACCGCTACTACGCGATCGCAGACGGAACGGTCGAGGTGCTGAGAGACGACGTGTACGTGAACACGCTCGGCCGAGGGGAGGGTTTCGGTGAGATCGCCTTGGTTCACGAGGTCCCGCGGACGGCGACCGTCAGAGCAGTCACCGAGACGAGGCTCATCGCAATCGAACGTGAACCGTTCCTCGTTGCTCTCACCGGGCACACGCCGACCCGCGAGCGGGTCGAGCAGGTCGCCGCGGAGCGCCGACCCGTGCAGCCGGGCTGACCACCAGGCAGCTACCAGCCGGGCGCACTCTCGATCGCTCCGTTGGCCACAGCGTCGGCGAGCTGTCGGTGGTCTCGCTCGGTCTGGTCGGCGTACCTGACGGCGAAGTCGCCCAGTGCGTCGTCGAACTTCGAGCCCTTACCGATGTACGCCGCGATGGTTGTGGGATCGCCGGTGCGAGCGTGGGCTCGCGCCAGAACGGCACCGCATGCATCGCCGAAACCCGCGAGGCGCGGGGCGATCAACGCGCCGTCGGGGATCACCTTCATGTCGCGGAGCTGGCGCACATAGAAGTCGAGGCCATCGTGATTCGTCGTCCAACCAACGAAGATGTCGGTCGCGCTCTGGATGAGCCGCTTCCCGACGGCGACTCGTTCGCCGCTCGTTTGGTAGCGGCTCGCCTCGAGGTGGGCCTCGTAGACGGATGGCCCGGCCTGCTTGATCTGGAGGAACAGCGGGTCAGCCCCATCGCGGCCCTCGAGAAGCACGAGGAACACCCGCATGCCGACGCTCCCGACGCCCACCACCTGTCGGACAGCATCGGAGAACGCGAAGCGGTCCAACAGGTGACGCCGATACTCGGGGAGCGAACTGCGATACCGGGCATAGACCTCGGAGACGAGGGCGAGGTGGTGGTCGCTGAGGTGGACCCGGAACGGTGCGTCCTCGGTGATGCGCAGATGCCCGTCGACCACCTTGGTCAGCTTCTTCACCGCGCCACGACTGGTGCGTTGCCTGGCCTTTCGGGCGATGTATGCGGCCGCCAGCTCTCGATCAGCGGGCTTGAACCGAGCGATCAGGCGATGCGAGTCAACCAGGTCATACCAGATGTCGAGCTGTTTCGCGGTTGCGTACTGCGCCATGTGCGTGCGGTAGGACCGGAGGCACCGGGCGACGGCGGCCTCGGCCTTGCGCGCCTCGAGACCGTTGTCGCGGGCCAGCACCACCAGGCTGGCAACCAACCGCGACACGTCCCACTCGAAGGGGCCGGGCAGGGTCTCGTCGAAGTCACGCAGGTCGAACGACAGGTTGCGCTCGGGTGTCGCCCAGAGGCCGAAGTTGAGGACGTGCGCATCGCCGCACAGCTGCACGTTCAGACCGCTATGCGGACGCGTCGCAAGATCCGCCGCCATCACGGCAGCTGCTCCGCGATAGAACGTCCATGGCGACGTCGCCATCCGCCCCCAGCGGATCGGCACGAGGTATCGCAACCGGTTGTCGTTCTGGGCCGCGAGCGCCTCGACCACGTCGTACGTTCGCGTTGTCGGGTCCCACTTGCCGAGCTGGCCCCGCGGCACGCGCTCTCGCGCGCTGCGGCCCATGGCACGGCGCTCGACGGGTGGAGAGAACCTCCGCCGCACGGGCTCGCCGGGCGCCCATCGGTCAGACTCATCTATGACACTCATCGGTCGGGGAGCGTACTTCGACACGGCCCCAGCGAGCGGACGAGCAGAACAGCCAATCTCACGGTGATCGACTAGTTGGGTCGGACGAGCTCGACCAGGCGGAGTAGATCGGTCTCGGTACCGACCGCGATCACGATGTGATGGGAGCACAACACGATGTCGAGATCGGGATTGGTCGTGAAGCTTCCGTCGGAATTGCGCAGAGCCAGGACGAGCGCTCCGCAGGCGTCGCGGAGTCTGGCCTGGCGAAGGGTCTGCCCCTCGAGTGGTGACCCATCCGGGATCTCGACCTCTTGCATGCGGAACTCCATGCTGCGTTCGTGCATCACGACATCGACGAACTCGGCGACATTGGGACGGACGACGAAGCTGGCCATGCGGGCAGCGCCAAGCTCTTGTGGGTTGACCACACGGTCGGCGCCGGCGCGGGCGAGCTTGCCGATGCTCTCGTCCTGCCGGGCGCGAGCGACGATGAACAGAGCCGGGTTGAGCGATCGCCCCGACAGCGTGACGAACAGATTGTCGGCGTCATCGGCGAGCGCGGCGATCAGTGAGTGTGCTCGCTCGATTCCAGCGGCCCGCAACGTGGTGTCGAGTGTGGCGTCGCCCACGACCGTCGGCATCGTGACGCCGGCGACCCGTGTCGGGTCGCTGTCGACGACCACGACATGGCGGCCCTCACGCTCGAGGTCGGCGGCGACCGCCCGCCCGACCCGGCCCCACCCGCACAGCACGACATGCCCATTCAGACCGGAGATAGTCCTGTCCATCCGTCGCCTCCCTACGATCTCTCGAAGTTGCCCGTCGACGATCATCTGCACGCCCAGCGTGAACGTGTACAGCACAGTGCCGACGCCAACGGTGATGAGCACGATCGTGAAGATCTTCTCGGCTGCATCGAACTCGCCGACCTCGCGGAATCCGACAGTGGAGACCGTGGTCACCGTCTGGTACAAGGCATCTATGAACGACAACCCGAGCACCAAGTAGCCGATCGTGCCCCCGACCAGCACAAGCGCCACCATGCCCGCGGCGACGCGGAGTCGGGCGAGCGTAGATGTCACGGCGCGAAGCTACCCGGCGGGTTTGGTCGCGATGACCTCGCCGTGGACGACGATGAAGAGCGCCTCGGAGTCGGTGGCCCACTGGAGGAATGCATCGGCGATCCCTTCCAGCTCCGACTGACTCGTCAATCCGTACTCGACGCTCTGACGGGCGTATTCGCTCTGGCGCACACGATCAGCCCACAGCCCGCCCCACCACATTCGGTCCTCATCACTCTGGAACGTCCAGTTCGAAGACGTCACCTGCAACCGCTCGAAGCCGGCCATCCGAACCCAGCGGTGGATGTAGCGCCCCGCATCTGCCTCGGCACCGTTGCGCTCGGTCAACTGGTGGTAGATCTCCATCCACCTCGAGAGCCGTGGATCGGGCGGCGACCACACGAACGCGCCGTAGTCGCTGTCGCGCACGGCCACACGCCCTCCCGGGCGCAACACCCTGAGCATCTCGCGCAGGGCAGCGACCGGATCGCCGAGGTGCTGCAGCACCTGGTGCACGTACACCAGGTCGAACGATCCGGCCGCGAACTGCAACGCATAGACGTCGCCCACTTCGAACCGGAGGTTGGCCGCGCTGAACTCGAGTCGCGCTGCGCCGATCACGTCGTGGGGAAGGTCGACACCGACGACTGACCCGCCCGGAATCCTGCGTGCCAGGTCGGCCGTGATGGTGCCAGGACCGCAACCGACATCGAGCAACGACATGCCATCGACGAGGTACGGCAGCACGAACGCCGCCGAGTTCTCCGCAGTACGCCACTTGTGGCTGCGCAGCACCGACTCGTCGTGACCGTGCGAGTACCGGTCGGTGTGATCGGTCATGGAGCGACGATAGGCCGGCGGTCAAGCTCGGAGACGTGATCGGGGGTCAACGCGGAGCGTCCGGGCCGAGCACGATGATGACGTCACCACGAGCGTCAGAGTCGGTGATCGGCTGCGACGCGTTGGCCGGAAACGCAACAATGATCGCGTCGGGCACCCCGATGTCTTCGGCCGCGTACGCTGCCTCGTCGTCGAAACCCGGTCGGTAGTAGATGATCGTCGCGTCGACCGGGTTCAACGCGTCGCCGAGGTCGATGATGTAGCCGAGCGAGCGGATCCGATCAGCCGTCAGACTGGCCAGTCTGAAGCGACCGTCGCCGTTGGCGATCACCAACTTCACCTGGTCGCGCGGCAGGGGGCCGAGGATGGTCGTTGTGGTCAGCGCCCCGGTCGTGGTCGGCGTCGCGGTGGTCGGCGCGATTGTCCGTGCCACCGAGGTCGATGCAGGTACCGTCGTGGTCGCCGCGATCGCGGTCGTTGTCGCCGGCTCGGAGATCGACGTCGCGGGGGGAACGACTGTGCTCGACGAGGTCGACGCTGCGGCGGTGATGCTGGCGTCGAGCACGAACGGATCGCTCGGCGCCGGACGCCCGGCGATGGCCACACCAGCCAGACCGCCAACGACGATCACGGCGACAGCGAACGGCCACGACTTACGCATGAGTTGGCTCGAAGACTAACCGGGGAGAGTTCGGAGGCAACTCGCGTCAGCGACGCACGGTGGCGACCTCGATGTTCGAGTACACCGTCCCCGTCGAGTCGGAGGCGGCGAGCCGGTAGGTCATACTCGTCGCACCGCGTCTGATACGAGACTCGATGAAGCTGGTCGTCGACGTGGTCAGGGTGGCGATCGGGCGGAACGATGTACATCCTGTGCCCTTGCAGCGCTCGAGGACGAGTGAGGTTGCCGAACTCACCGAATTGGTCCACGTCAGACGATTCCTTCCAGCCACTGTTGTGACATTCAGGTCGCCGGGCGCGACCAGCGACGGCGTCGTCGGATCGGCAACCACAGGATCAGCGACAACAACCACAGGATCAACGACCACCGGATCAGCGACAACAACCACCGGATCGGCGACAACAACCACCGGATCAACAACCACCGGATCGGCGACAACGACCACCGGATCAGCAACCACCGGATCAGCAACCGCCGGATCAACAACCACCGGATCGGCGACAACAACCACCGGATCAACGACCACCGGATCAACGACCACCGGATCAACGACCACCGGATCAACGACCACCGGATCAACGACCACCGGATCAACAACCACCGGATCAGGCGGCGGTCCGGTGACGTCCACAAACAAGCTCGCGTAGGAGTGGCACACGAGCCGCGAGGTGCCGTCGCATTCCTCCCCCAGGTCGAGCACCACTTGGTAGGTGCCGGGTTCAGCGAAGGTCAGCGTGATCTGTTCGCCTCGCCCGACGATCACTCCACCGAATCTTGCAATTCCGATGTCGGGCCGCCGCCACGTGAGCGAGCAGGCAACCGTGCACGGGTTGGTCGACGTGAACGTGACCGGTTCACCTACCCCAGCAGTCGTCTTGTCGACCGACGCTGCGGCCGTATCGGAGGTCGCCGCATTGGATTGTCCCCACAGGGTCAGCACGAGGGTCAGCACGCCAACCGGTACCACCGCAAGGATCATCAGTCGCTTCATCACACGTATTCCCCAGTTCGATCGACGCCTGCCACCATCCTCACAGAGCGTGAGGGCATATGACATTGGCCACATGGATTAAGCCTCGAGGGCCGAGACGAACGTCACCATTCCAATTCAGCGCGAGGTGAATGAAATGATCAAATCCCCCATGTGACCAGGGAGTTCGTGAGTGGCGGCTACCGCCCGTCGACGATGTTCGAACGATCACCGCTTTCCGGAGGATCACACGTCGGGTTGCCAGGCAGCTACCCTCCGTGAGCATCGATAACCCGCGAGTCTTAGTCCACGAGAGCGACCGCCGATCAGCTGAACACTCCCAGAATGGGCTTGCGGCGAGAGCAAACTTCCCCGATGTGCACTGCGAGTGGCCGGTGTCAGCGGCGGCCGGAAACTGCCACTGGCGGCCAGCAGATCCTTCGTCGTGGTGAACGCCAGGCCTGGTGGATTCCCGAGTTCCGCCTTCCCCGTCGCTCATTGAGCATCCGGCGGTACGCGATACCGGCCAGCGTCTCTGGGACAGTGGTTATCGGACGCTTCGCCGGCGCCGATGCGCCTACGGCGTTCGCGACATCCGTCGGAGCTCGGTTGGGCGCGATTTCGGTACTAGCAGTACTCACATCGCACCCGACCAGGCTCGACGGGCGCGGTTTCGGTACTGGCAGTACCGAAATCGCGCCCAACAAGTCTGCGGCTCGAGCGGGGAGAACAGCGCTCCGATCGTTCAGATGGCAAGCCACGGTCCCGCTCCCACACACTGCTCGGCGACCAACTCATCTGCTGTTGGTCGGCGGAAGAACTCGTCGACCCACCAGGCGTCGAAGGCATCGGCGCCGATCATCTCGATCAGTCCGGAGATCTGCGACGAGTGCGCCCTCAGAGCGAGCCGCTTGAGTTCTTGCTCGCGACGAGTCGGGACAACATGGAGAGCGAGATCCTCATTCGATACTGGGCATGGCTCGCCGCCCATCCACAACCCGAGGGTGGTGTGGAGATCGTTGTGCTGCCGGGCGAACTCGTCGGTCATCGTCGCATAGAGCAGCCCGCCGTGACCAACAGCCGCGGCGGCCGCCGTTGTCCAGCCACTGACGGCCATGTGGTCAGGGTGGTGCGTGATCCCGTCCGGCCCGAACGTCACAATGACGTCAGGATGCACCTCCTCGATGAGGTCGGCGATCGAATGCATCGCCTCGCCAAACGCTGCGTTGGCGCAATCGCCGTCGCCGTAGTCGAGCAGTCGCACGTCGTCGACTCCGAGTATGGACATCGCGGTGCGCAGTTCGCGCTCGCGGAGATCCCCTAGCAGGCGAGGATCGAGAGCCGTGCCACCGCGCTCGCCGCGGGTAGCGGTCGCCAAAATGACCCTGCCGCCCGCGTTGACGACGCGGTTCATCAGGGCTGCGCTGAGGTACGACTCGTCGTCGGGGTGTGCCCAAACGCCGAGCAGGGTGATCGCCTGTGCGAGGTGAGGTGCGTGATGCGTAATGGTCGGATCTGCGAAGTTCAGGCGTGGACGGGTAGGTCGGATTGAATGATGCATGGGGGTTCTTCTGTGTCTCACTGATGCCGCTGCGAACTTCGGGCGGCATCGTCGACGGTACGGACTTCGCGCTGAGGCGTCATCCGTAGGCATTACTGATTTGTGGTCGCAGGTCGCGCTACGTATGCCTGGTTCACACCGAGCAAAGACGCGCACATGTCGGTCGACCCGCACGATCAGATGGCGCAGCGTCCAAGCGGCGTTGATGGCGGTCGCCGCCGCAGAGCTCCCCGGATAGTGATACAACGCGACTCATGTTTTCTGTTCCGACAGATAGCATGTTGCCATGCGACTCGTCGATCTCCTCGGCATCGACCTGGAACCATCCAGCGGCATTCCGGTGCTGATACTGCGCGAGCACGACGCCCCGCATCGGCTCCTGCCGATCTTCGTCGGGGGTGCCGAAGCGGCCGCCATCGCCCTGGCGATGAGCGGTCAGACCACCCCACGACCCCTCACCCACGACCTGATGGCAACCATCGTCGAAGCCCTCGACGGCCGGGTCGAAGCCGTTGAGGTCAGCGAGCTGCGCGACGGTTCGTTCCTCGCCCAATTGGCCCTCACCGGTCGGGCGGGTGAATTGCGTCTCGATACCCGCCCGTCCGACGCAATCGCCCTTGCTATGCGTCTGAACGCTCCCGTCTACGTCAGCGAGCAGGTGCTCGACGAGGCTGGCGAGTTGCCGTCGGAAGAGCTCGATGTCGAGGACGAAGTCGAGAAGTTCCGTGACTTCCTCGACGACCTCGAACCGTCAGACTTCCTCCCCGATGCCCCGGAGACGGTGCAACACGCCGACCCTGGAGTCGGCGACGACGAAGGCTGATCCATCGTGGACCGCTTCACCGTGCCGACCTCGTACTGGCACGCGCTCGACGACAACCGGGTGCAGTGCGACGTCTGCCCTCGTGCCTGCAAGTTGCACGATGGCCAGCGGGGCGTGTGCTTCGTGCGCGCCCGGCAAGGCGACGAAATCGTGCTCACCACCTACGGTCGGTCGAGCGGGTTCTGCATCGACCCGATCGAGAAGAAGCCCCTCAACCACTTCTTGCCGGGTTCGGCGGTGTTCTCGTTCGGCACAGCGGGCTGCAACCTGGCATGCCGGTTCTGCCAGAACTGGGACATCTCCAAGTCGAAGGAGATCGACACGCTCGCCGACGAGGCGTCACCGGCGACCATCGCACGCACGGCGGCAGAGCTGGGTTGCCGGAGTGTGGCCTTCACCTACAACGATCCGACGATCTTCCTGGAGTACGCGATCGATGTCGCCGATGCCTGCCACGACGTCGGCCTCGCCGCCGTCGCGGTGACGGCTGGCTACATCTCCCCCGAACCGCGGGCCGACTTCTACGCCCACATCGACGCCGCGAACGTCGATCTCAAGGGCTTCACCGAAGACTTCTACCGGCACACCTGCGGCGCCCAACTGGGTGCCGTGCTCGACACCCTCGAGTACCTGGCTGGGACCGACGTGTGGGTCGAACTGACGACCCTGCTGATCCCGGGGCTCAATGACAGTGACGAGGAGTTGCACGCCATGACCACCTGGGTCGTGGAGCACCTCGGACGGGATGTTCCGATGCACTTCACCGCGTTCCATCCTGATTACCGGATGCTGGACCGCCCCCCGACGCCGCCTGCATCGCTGACCAGAGCGCAGCAGATCGCCCGCGGCAACGGCGTGCGCTACGCCTACACGGGCAACGTCAGCGACGTCGACGGTGGAAGCACCTTCTGCCACCACTGCGGGGCGCGGGTGATCCAGCGCGATTGGTACGAGCTCGGCGAGTACCGACTCGACGATTCCGGGCACTGCCAGGCGTGTGGTACGGCCATCCCCGGGGTCTTCAACGGGCCGGCCGGCCACTGGGGCCGGCGCAGAAAACCGGTGGCCATGCGGCTCCGGTCCGCTCCGGAGCGAACGACATGAGTGGCGCTGCGCTGCGGGTGCGGCCGGCGGCCGTCGCCGGCACGTTCTACCCGGCCAAACCGGCGGCGCTGCGCCGGGCCCTGCAGGGCTCGTTCGACGCGGCTGCTACCCCTTCGTCGGGCCAGGCGCGGGTTCCCAAGGCGCTCGTGGTCCCCCACGCGGGTTACCAGTATTCGGGACCGATCGCCGCGAGCGCGTATGCGTGTCTCAGTGCGGTGCGCCATACAGTGTGCCAGGTGGTGCTGGCCGGGCCGAGTCACCGCGTGTACCTGCCGCGGGGTCGGGGTATCGAGCGCCGATGCGTTCGAGACACCGCTCGGACTGGTTCGTGTCGACACGGAGCTTCGTGACAGGGTGATGGGGCTGCCAGGGGTCCACGTCAACGACTCGGCGCACGCCTTCGAGCACAGCTTGGAGGTCCAGCTTCCGTTCCTGCAGACGGTGCTCGACAACTTCACGTTCCTGCCGCTGTCGGTCGGCGACGCCACGACCGACGAGGTCGCTGCGGTGCTCGAGGCCTGCTGGGGTGGGCCCGAGACCCTGGTGGTCGTGAGCACCGACCTGTCGCACTACCACCCCTACGCCGAGGCGGTCGACCTCGATGCCGCGCACCGCGGCGGCGATCGTCAGCTCACTGACGGGACAGATCAGCGACACGGCCGCGTGCGGCGCCCGTGCGTTGCGTGGGCTGTTGACGGTCGCCCATGAACGGCAACTCGCCGTCGAACAACTCGATCTGCGCAACTCCGCGGACACGGCCGGCGGCCGCGACAGGGTGGTGGGTTATGGCGCCTTCGCCGTCTCCTGAGATCCGCCTGGGTGCGGTCGAGGCCGAGTTGTTGCTCGACATCGCCGACGAGGCGATCCTCGCCGGTCTTGGTGGTCGGCTGCCGCTCACCCCTGAACCGGCCGATCTGCCGGCGGTGCTGCGGGCGCGCGTCGGGTCGTTCGTCACCCTCACCGTCCTCGGCGAACTGAACGGATGCATCGGCTCGATCGAAGGGTTCGAACCGCTCGGCGTGTCGGTCGCACGTCACGCTTGGGCCGCTGCGTTCTCCGATCCCCGACTCCCTTCGCTACGTCGCGACGATTACGAGCACCTCACCATCGAGGTGTCGGTACTGTCGCGGCCTTCCGAAATCCCAGTCGGCTCGCGCCGCGAACTGCTCGCTGACCTCCGGCCCGGTGTCGACGGTCTGGTGATCGAGGCCGGGCGGCACCGGGCAGTGTTCCTCCCAGCCGTCTGGGACGCACTCCCGGACCCTGTGGAGTTCCTTGACCAGTTGTATTTGAAGGCCGGCCTCTTGCCCGGTTCCTGGCCAGATCGAATGCAGACGTTCCGCTTCACCGCGGAGAAGGTCCGCCGCGGTGCCGACCCGGCAGGCGGCGCTCGGTCCGCGGCGTGACGTGCCCGGGCGCCGCTGCTGAACGTGACGTCGTAGAGACCTGCAGCCAGATCCATCGTGGAAGTTGATCGACAAGAAGCTGATGAGGATCGATGCTGACGGAGAAGTGAGCGGAGTCGACGAAGCAGTACCGCGATGCGAGCGAGTCGACGCGAGGACCAATTGCCCTGGCCAGGGCGACTCGGCCTCCGTAGCGTCGACTTGAACCCAGGAGGCTCCATGGATTTCGAGATGTCCGAGAAGATGTCGACCATGCTCGCGATGATCCGCGAGTTCATGGATCGCGAGGTCATCCCGCTCGAAGGCGAGATGTTGCACGGCGACCCGGCGACGCTGGAAGCCGGCGTGAAGGCCGCCCAGACGAAGGTCAAGCAGATGGGTCTATGGGCGCCCAACCACCCGATCGAGTACGGCGGCCTCGGCCTGTCGATGGTGGATCACGGGTTGTTCGCCGAAGCAATCGGCCGCAGCCCGCTGGGCATGACCGTGTTCGGCACCCAGGCGCCCGACGCCGGCAACATCGAGATCCTCCACAAGTACGCCACCGACGAACAGCGCGAACGCTTCCTGCGCCCCCTCGTCGCCGGCGAGATCCGCAGTTGCTTCTCGATGACCGAACCCGAAACCGCCGGATCGAACCCCGTCCTGCTCGCTACGACCGCGGTCACCGACGGCGACGACTACGTCATCAACGGCCACAAGTGGTTCACCTCCTCGGCCGACGGCGCCGAGTTCGCGATCGTCATGGCGGTCACCAACCCCGATGCGCCCCCGCACCAGCGGGCCAGCATGATCATCGTCCCGACCGACACCCCCGGCTTCAACCTGGTCCGCAACGTCAGCGTCATGGGCCACGCCGGGTCGGGCCACGCCAGCCACGCCGAGGTGATCTACCAGTCCTGCCGGGTCCCGCGGACGAACCTGCTCGGGCCCGAGGGCAGCGGCTTCCTCATCGCCCAGGATCGCCTCGGTCCCGGCCGCATCCACCACTGCATGCGCTGGCTCGGCATCGCCGAGCGCGCCTTCGACATGATGTGCACTCGCGCCAACGAGCGGGTGATCGACGTCGACGGTGGCACGCTCGCCGACAAGCAGGTCATCCAACACTGGGCTGCCGAACTCGAGGCCGAGATCCGCGGCGTACGACTGCAGACGCTGCACGCTGCCTGGATGATCGACCGCCACGGGGCCAGCGCCGCCCGCGACGAGATCTCGGCCATCAAGTTCGAGGTCGCCAACACCATGCTGAAAGCCGTCGACACCGCGATCCAGGTGCACGGTGCGCTCGGCGTCACCGACGACACGATCCTGGCCTACTGGTACCGCCACGAACGTGCCGCCCGCATCTACGACGGCGCCGACGAAGTCCACAAGACAAGCCTCGGACGTCGCATCCTGCGCCGATACGCCCGAGCTACCGAGCCGCGCTAACCGGCTGCTGAGATGCTCAGACCGGGCGGCGGCGCCGCCGCACGATCGGAACGAGTCCCAGGCCTGCTGCGAAGAGCACTGCAGCGAGGCTCATCAGCCGCTCGATATCGCTTCCGGTGCGTGGCAGTTGAACCACGTCGGGGGGCGTGGTGGTCGCCGGCGGTGGCGGCGGATGACCACGGTGGCGGCGACCGGGGTGGTCTCGGAATCAGTGGCCGATGCGATGACGTCGTCGTCGACGTTCGGTGTGCCCTTGTCGTCGACCAGCGCTTCCGCCGAGGCGAAGTTCACCACTTGCGTTCCACTGAATGACCCGCCGACGGTGACGTTCACAGTGAGGACCGACGTCGATGCGCCGACTGCCAACGTCCCTGTCCAGCTGCACTGCAACGCTGCGATGTTGTTGCAGGTCCAGCCCGGACCGCCGGCGCTGACGAAGTTCAGACCAGCCGGTAGAACATCGGTCAGCGTCACGTTGGTGACCGTCGACGGCCCGTTGTTGGTGACCACGATTGTGTAGCTGTACGCATCGCCCACATGCACCGGCGTGTCGACCGAGTCGGTCTTGGTGACCGAAATGGTCGCCTCGCGGTTGCCGGGTGTGTCTTCGCAGTCGGTGTTGTTGGCCGCCGGCCCGCCCTGCTCGGTGGTGCACGGCGGCACGCAGGCGTCGCCGACACACGCCGGATCATCGGCCGTCGTGACCCACGCCTTGTTGGTGTACGTGCCCGACGGGGCGTCGGCGGCGAGCTTCACCGTGATCGTGATGACGATGGCAGGATCGGCGACCTGCAGGTCGGCTGGATCGAGGGTGCACGTCAGCGTCTGTCCCAGCCACCGAGCAGTTCGACGGGAACGACACGTACGACATCCCCGCGGGAAGCTGATCGGTGACGACGACGGGCTCGCCGACTTGGGCATCGCGTGCCCCGACGTTGTCGATCGTCAGTGTGTAGTCGAACGCCGGCCCACCGGCCACGGCAGTGGCGCCACCGTCGCTCTTCGTCAGTTGCAGGTCGACCACCTGGTCGTCGTTGGTGACGACGCAGACGACATCGGCGCCATCGGTCACGGTGACGACGGAGTCGGTGACCGTGCCGCCGGTGCACACCCAACTCGATGCGGCGTAGCCGGCGAGGGTGGTCTCGGCGAGCGTGTAGTCACCGGCCGGCACTGCTGCACCGATGCCGCTGTCGAGCGCCGCGTCGGGGTCGGGACCGTTGATGATGGCGGCCGCATCGCCGGCCGTCGCCGTGAGGACGAACTGGTCGAGCGTGGCGTTGCCACCGTTGTCGTTGATCAGGTTCTTGACCAACGTCAGCGTGCTGTACGGGCGACACACCGCGTCGTGACCGACCGTGATGCCGTCGACCGCGAGGTCGGCGTTGTTGAGGAAGCCGGAGCCGGGCCCGCCGGTCTCCGGATTGCAGTCGCCCGACCCGGGGGTGCCGACGGCGACGGTCGCGGTGACCGTGACCCGGTAGAGGTGCGAGCCGCCTGGGTTGATCGAGGCGGTGGCCACGAGTTGATCGCCGGCGCCGTCGAAGGACGGGTTGACCGTGAGGCCGGGCGTCACCGCCGAGGCCTGCACCGTCTGCACGGTGACGCCGTCACCGAAGTCGAACGCATCGTTGAGGACGTACGAGCCCGGACCGGCTGCCGAGCCATTGGTGACCTGCAGGTCGTAGCTGATGGTCCACACGCCGTTGATGTCGCGCACCGGCTCGGACGAGACCGTCTTCTTGATGGTCAGATCCGGGTCGGGGATCGCCCCGCACGCGGAGTCGGTGTCGGTGGTGCCGCGAACGGTCACGGTTGCGACGTTCAGCGTGCCGGTGTCGCCGGGGAGCAGGCAATCGCGAGCGGCGGCGGTCATGTCACCGGCGACGTCGAAGGTCACGCTGACCGCGACGGTCAGTGTTGCCCCGGCCGCGATGTCACCTTGCTGCACGAGCAGCGTGTGCGTGTCGAGCCCGGTCCATCCATCGACGGCGGTGATGCCGGTCGGAAGTGTCGCGGTGCCGACGATGTTGCTCGTGCCGGCGCCGAACTTCGAGCGAGTCGACGAGGTCGAACTTCTCCGGCACGAAGCTGTCGCTCTTGACGATGAGGTCGTACGTGACACGGTAGGTGTTGCCCGACACGAGCGACGGCTCCGACGTGAGGACCTTGTCGATCGTGACGGCGCCGAGCTTGCTGTTCGCATAGGTGCAGGTGACCGTGTCGCCGGCGCCCAGCGTGATCGTGGCAGTGGCCAGGTTCTGGCCGATCGTGCTCGCACCATTCGTGGAGACGCACGTCAGGCCGGTGAAATCCCACCCTGCCTGCGCCAGTTCGGCGAGCGTGTACTGCGTGTTCGGCAGCAGCGAGCCGATGGCGATGGCCGGCGTCTGATCGGCGAGGGTGAAGTCGGGCGAGCCCGAGAGTGTGAAGCCGAACTCGGTCGGGTCGCCGGACGGCGTGGTCACCTTGTCGACCACGATCGTGCCGCGCTCGGTGTTGGTGAAGGTGCACGTCACCGTGTCGCCCGGATCGAGATTGATCGTGCCCGTGAGACCGGCGACGGTCGATGCAACGCCCGTCTGGCTCGAGTCGGCACACGACAACGTGCCGTCGTAGTTGGCCGGCAGGTTCAGTTCGTCGACGGTGTAGGTACCGGCCGGCACGTTGTCGAACGTCTGCGAACCCGTGCCGCCCTGCGCGTCGCCGACGGTCGTGATGTCGAACGCGGTGGGGTTGGCGAACGTTCCGTCGAAGTTGAACGTGCCGTTGGCGCCGGCCACGTTCTTGACGATGATGATGGTGCCCTTCTTGGTGTTCGTCATCGAGCACGTGATGGCATCGCCAGGCAGCACCGAGAAGCTCAATGGCTCGAGCGACGGGTGCCTGCGCACCGGCATGCAACACGACGCAGCTCAGCTGACCGGCGATCCAGGCGGCGCCCGGATCGTTCTCGCTGATCGTGTACGAGCTGCCGGGCACCAGAGTCACGTTCCCGGTCGAGCCCGAGCCGTTGATGGTCGTCAGCGGCAGGTGGATGTCGCTCACACCGTCGAGTGTGAAGTCGAAGGCACCATCACCGCCGACGGTCGTCTTGTTGACCAACGATCGTCGCGTCAGCGGCCTTGTTGGTGAAGGTGCACGTGACGTCTTCGGCGGGGTCCAACTTGATCGTGGCGGTCGAACCGACCGTGGTGGAGTTGGCGTCGGAGCACGTGATGCTCTCCAACGTCCAGCCCGCTGCACCGGCCTCTTGCACCGTGTACGTGCCGGCCTGGAGGTCGGCGAAGACCTTGGTGTTCGACAGGGCGTTGGTGTTGCTGCCGTCGTCATCGAGCAGGAAGTTCCCCGAGCGACGATGACGTGAACGAGAAGTCGTCGGCGAGCTTCGGATTGGCGACCTTGACGATGGTGATCGACCCGTGCTTGACGTTCGTGAACGTGCAGGTGACCGTCTCGTTCGCCGAGACATCGATGGCGTTGACGGAGGAACCGTCGCTGCAGGTCGCCGACGGCGAGATCCCATCCGGCCGGCAGAGTTTCGGCGACCGAGTAGCTTGTGCCAGGGGCGACCGATGTCGACAACGTGTTGCCCGAGGCGACGCCGTCGCTGGTGATGGTGGTGATGCTGCCTGCGCCGTCGGCGACGCCGGTGCCCGTGAAGGCGAACGTGCCGGTGGTACCCACCGTGGCCTTGCGAACGACGATCGTGCCGCGCTTGGTGTTCACGAACGTGCACGTCACCGTCTCACCCGGCGCCACCGCGATGGCGCCGATCGAGGAACCGTCGCTGCACGACGACGTGGTGTCCCAACCGGCGACCGGCGTCTCGGCAACGGCATACGTTCCGGGCACGACGACCGACGACAACTGACCACCGGAGGCGACGCCGTCCGAGGTCGTCGTCGTGATCGAACCGGCCACGGCGCCGCTGAAGGCGAACGTGCCGGTGGTGCCGACCGTCGCCTTGCTGACGATGATCGTGCCCCGCTTGGTGTTCACGAACGTGCAGGTCACGGTCTCGCCCGGCGCGACCGCAATGGCGCCGATCGAGGAACCGTCGCTGCACGACGACGTGGTGTCCCAGCCGGCAACCGGTGTCTCGGCAACGGCATACGTTCCGGGCACGACGACCGACGACAACTGGCCGCCCGAGGCGACACCGTCAGAGGTCGTGGTCGTGATCTGACCGGCGACCGCGCCGCTGAAGGCGAACGTGCCGGTGTCTCCGACCGTCGCCTTACGAACGATGATCGTGCCCCGCTTGGTGTTGACGAACGTGCACGTGACCGTCTCGTTGGCCGACACGGCAATGGCGTTGACCGACGAGCCGTCGCTGCACGACGACGTGGTGTCCCAACCGGCGACCGGCGTCTCGGCGACGGCGTACGTGCCCGGCGAGACGTTGGCCGACAGCACCGGGCCCGAGGGCTGACCGTTCGTACTCGTCGTGGTGATCGAACCCGGCACGGTGCCGGTGAAGGTGAAGGTGCCGACATCGCCGGCCGTGGCCTTCTTGATGATGATGCCGCCCTTCTTCACGTTGAAGAAGGTGCAGGTGACCGTCTCGTTGGCAGAGACGACGATGGCGCCGACGGCGATCCGTCGTCGCATGTCGCGGTGGTGTCCCAGCCGTCGACCGGCGTCTCGGCGACCGAGTAGGTCCCGGGCTTGACCGAGCTCGTCAGCTGGCCACCGGAGGCCGCGCCATCGGTCGTCGTGGTGGTGATCGAACCGCTGACTGCGCCGGTGAAGGCGAACGTGCCCGTGGTGCCGGATGTGGCCTTCTTGACGACGATGGTGCCGCGCTTGACGTTGCTGAACGTGCACGTCACGGTCTCGCCGGCCGACAACCCGATGGCGTTGATGGCCGAGCCGTCATCGCAGCTGGCGGTGGTGTCCCAACCGGCCACCGGAGTCTCGGCGACCGAGTAGGTGCCGGGGACGAACGTGCCCGTCAGCGGGGTGCCCGATGCCACGCCATTGGTCGTGGTCGTGGTGATCGATCCGGGCACTGCGCCGGTGAAGACGAACGTGCCGGTCGTGCCGGTCGTCGCCTTCTTGATGATGATGGTGCTCTGCTTGACGTTGCTGAACGTGCAGGTGACGACTTCGCCGACACCCACCGAGATGGCCGAGATCGGCGAGCCGTCATCGCACGACGACGTCGTGTTCCAGCCGGCGAGCGGCGTCTCGGCAACGGCATAGGTGCCACTGAGCACGTCCTGGCTCAGGGTGTTCCCCGATGCGACACCATTCGTCGTGGTGGTCGTGATGGTTCCGGCGCCGCCGGAGACTGCCGTGCCGGTGAAGCCGAACGTGCCGGTCGCACCGGTCGTCGCCTTCTTGACGACGATCGTGCCCTTCTTGACGTTCTTGAACACGCAGTTGACGATCGACAACTGGTTGAGGGTGAACGACACGCCCAGGCTCCCGACGTCGCTGACGGTCAGCGGAGCGCCGTCGGCGGTGCAGACCGCGTTCTTTCCGCTCTGCTTCAGCAGGGCGTACTGGTTGCTGAGCAGCGTCTCGGTGACGGTGACCGTCTTCGGCCACGTGCCGCCGGTGAAGGCGAAGTTGACGAGGCCGTCGGTTCCCGCCGTGTTGCCCGAGGTCGGGTTGGCGGTGAAGGACCCGCCGCCGCTCGTGATCGCCGGCACGTAGTTCCATCCGGCAGTGTTGACGAAGGAGCCGTTCGGAGTGCTCTGCAGTTGCTTCTGCACCGTCACGGTGCCACCGCACGTCTTCTTGGCAAGACTGGTCAGCAGTGCGGCGAGGTCGCCGATGTTGGCGGCCAGGTAGTAGTCGTCGCCCTGCGTCGGGCCCGAGATCAACTTGATGTTGGTCGCATCGCTGAAGCCGGAGCCGATGCCGAGCGCCACGATCTTGGCGCCGTTGTTCTTCACCGAGTTGGCTGCCCAGACGCCGCCCTCGACGTCGGCCGTGTCGACCGTCGAGCCGGTGTTGCCGGAGAGTGGAGCTACCTGTGAGTTGATCGTGGGATTGCCGTCGGTGATGACGACGACCACATCTGCGCCGACGTTGGCGACTTGGTAGATCCCGTCATCCCAGTTCGTCGAACCGCTCGAACCCGGGATGTTGTCGATCGCCGTCTTGATGGCAGCGCTGTTGCTGACAGCGGTCAGCCCGATCTGGTTCGCTGCGGTGGTGGCGAAGCTCCAGACGCCGACGCTCGAGGGTGTTCCGGCGAGCGCGTCGACGAAACCCTTGGCGGCCGACTTGTACGTCGGCTGTGATCCGCTCGTCGAACCGGACGTGTCGATCACGAGAGCGACCTTCAGGCCGCACCGATCGGGGAACACCGGGTTGCTGCGGCGGGCGAACAGCGACACGCTGCTGGCTTGGCTGTTCGACGCCGTGAACGTCTTGCGGTAATTGGTGATGACGCCGCCGGTGCCGTCGCTGTTGCCGAGCCAGACCTGCGAGATCGAGTTGTACGGACTCGCGGCCCCTGTTGTCTGGGCGTAGTAGTCCGTGTTGTTGAGACCGGCAACGGTGCACTGACCGGATGCAGCCGTCGTGCAGGTGCCGGCCAGTGCGTTGTTCGACGCTCGGCGCACCTCGACGGTCACCCCGCCCTGTGGCGTGTTGCGCAGGCCATACGTGGTGATCGTGACGTTGCTGGCCGCAAATGCCGTCGCTGCCGGGATGCTCACCGCGATCACGCCGCTGATGATCGCGATGACCAGCGTCAGGGCGCGGTTGCGCCCCCGGGGGGTTGTACTTGTCGTGTCCATGGTCTGCCGCCTTCTCAAGACATCGCTGTCAGTGACATACAATCTCTGAGAGTGATTATGGGCGTGCCACAGGGGACTACGACGCTGCGTGAGACGATTGATCCAAATGGCCTAGTCCCAATTGTCTGGAGTATTCAAGTCACCACGCTTCGTGATCTTTGCACGATCCGGACTGCGAACAAAACTCTCACCGTCAATCAATGATTGAGAGAAAGTGGCCAGAGCTCCGTCTGGTCAGCCTTGAGGTTGCGCACGACGCGCTACAAGATGTGATCATGTCGGCTCCCGCGCTTCGAGTACCCGATGATGTCTTGGTGCACCTGCGTCGGGCCCGGGATCATGCCGACCGTTCGTATCCTCGATCGCTCACCCTCGACGAGATGGCAGCCGTTGCGTGTCTGTCGAAGTACCACTTTCTCCGGCTGTTCAAGTCGACCTACGGGGTCACGCCCATGGAGTACGTGTCGCGGCGCCGCATCGAGCGGGCGCAGGACCTGCTTCGGGCGACGAACCTGACCGTCACCGAGGTGTGCATGGCGGTTGGGTTCTCCAGTCTCGGTTCGTTCAGTAGCCGGTTCCGGGCGTTGGTCGGCGAGAACCCGAGCGAGTTCCAGCAACGGTATGCGGGCGGTGCTCCCCACATCCCGGGATGCTTCGTCTTCATGTGGGGCCTCGCCGAGCGCGGCATTTCGAGTTCCGCAATCGCCGAGAAGCGCGACGGCGGCCACCAGTCGTAGCGTGCGCGACATGATCACCAACATCTCCATCGTCAGCGTCTTCGTCAAGGATGTCGACGAGTCCAAGCGGTTCTACACCGACGTGCTCGGCTTCGACGCGAAAGACGACATCACCCTGGGCGACGGATACCGCTGGTGCACGGTTGTCCACCCGAACCAGCCGGAGCTCATGGTGAACCTGACCGTCCCCGGGCCGCCACATGCGCCGCAACTCGTCGAGGCGATGAAGCGGGCCCTCGACGAGGGCGGCATGCACGGCCTCGGCCTGAACGTCGACGACTGCCAGGCCACCTTCGAGGAGCTGAGTGCCAAGGGCGTCGAATTCATCCAGCCGCCATCGCAGCGTCCATACGGCACCGAGGCGTTGTGCCGCGACAACTCCGGTAACTGGCTCGTGCTGGTCCAGCCCACCGATCAGCCGTTCAGCACCGACGACTTCGAGCGCGAGAGCGTTGACCATCGCTGACACGCCGGCAGTGACCCCGAGCAGACGCAGGGCAAGTCCTCCAGCTACTCGACCGCGGAGACCGCTTCGGACGGCGCTATCGCTCCTTGACGAGGCGACCAACCGGAGCGTACGTTGCGCCGATGGCCCGACGAGTGATTTGCATCTCCCGGCTTCTCGGTGCCAGGGGTGGCGAAGTGGGTCGGATGGTCGCCGACAGTTTGGGTTACCGATTGGTGGACGAAGAGATCGTGCAGCAGGCGGCGGAGTCGAATGGCGTGTCCGTCGAGGAGCTCGCCGACGCCGAGCGGCGGACAAGGGTCATCGACCGGCTGACCAGGAACCTCGCGGTCGCCGGCGGCGCCGCCGGCCTCATGACCGCCGGCGCAGGAACGATCGACCTGAATGTTGGAGCCGATCCCAAGTCCTTGCGGGCGTTGATTCAGAAGTCGATCCACGAGACCGCCGAGCGAGGTGACGTCGTGATCGTGTCGCACGCCGCCTCTTACGCTCTCGCCGGCAGCGACGATGTGCTGCGCTGTCCTCGTGACGGCGTCGACCGCAACGTGTGCTGGCCGTGCCGCGCAGGAGGGTTCGCTCGACAACAAGAAGGCTGCCAAGGCGGTCGCCGACAGCGACGCGGACCGAACCGCGTACCTGAGACGCTTCTACAGCGTCAGCGACGAACAACCCACCCACTACGACCTCGCACTGAACAGCGACTCGCTGTCCATCGAGCTGATGAGCGACCTCGTCGTGCGCGCCGCATCGTCCCCCTGAGCCGGCGGTCATTCCAACTGCGATCTCGCGCCTCCCGTGCCGAAGACCCGCAGCGAGCCGCCCGGTGCGACCTCGGTGATCACCCCGTTGGCGAGGATGGGCACCGGCTCGCCCGATTCCACAGTGACCGTGGCGCCGGTGGAGTCGACCGCGATCGCGATGTCGCCGCCGCGCCGGTGCAGGCCGAAGCGCATCCCCTGCCAGCCGGCCGGGAGGCGCGGCGCGATCCGGATGTGGGTTCCCGAGTCGCGGACACCGGCGAACCCGTGCACCAGGCATGCCCACACCCCGCCGACGTTGGCGATGTGGGCGCCGTCGACCGTGTTGCCGTGGGTGTCGGCGATGTCGAGATACAACGACTCTTGGAAGTAGCGCATCGCCAGGTCGGCGTGCCCGACCTCGGCGGCCATGATCGACTGCACGCATGCCGACAGTGACGAATCGCCGGTGGTGATCGGGTCGTAGTAGTCGAAGTTGCGGCGTTGCACGTCGGGCGCGAACTCGTCGCCGCGCAGGAACATCGCCAGCACCACGTCGGCCTGCTTGAGCACCTGGTGGCGATAGATCACCAGCGAGTGGAAGTTGAGCAGCAGCGGGTACTTGTCGTCGGGCGTACCCTCCCAGTCCCACGCCTCGTGGCCGAGAAAGGCGTCGTCCTGGGGGTTGATGCCGAGCTCGGCGTCGTACAGCACGCACATCGAGTCGGCGGCGCGCGTCCATTCGGCGGGCTCGTCGTCGGCGAGACCGGTGGCGGCGGCGAGCGAGCGGTGGGCATCGGGCTCGTCGGATCGGAGCCGGGTCACGACGTCGGCCGCGAACCGCAGCGTGAAGCGCGCCATCACGTTGGTGTAGAAGTTGTCGTCGACGACCGCGGTGTACTCGTCGGGTCCCGTCACCCCGTGGATGTGGAACACGGGTGGATCGGCCCGGTCGTAGAACCCGAGGTCGGCGAACAGCCGCGCCAGCTCGACGAGCATCTCGGCGCCCTCGCCGCGGAGGAACTCGGTGTCGCCGGTAGCGGTGACGTAGCGGTCGATCGCGTGGGCGACGTCGGCGTCGATGTGGTACTGGGCGGTGCCCGCCGGGTAGTACGCCGAGGCCTCCTCGCCGTTGATCGTCCGCCACGGATACAACGCCCCGCGCTGCGACATCTCGATCGCCCGTTGGCGTGCGGCGGGAAGGGTGCGGTGGCGGAAGTGGAGCAGGTCGCGGGCGGCGTCCGGGTTGGTGTACGCCAGCAGCGGCACCATGTAGACCTCGGTGTCCCAGAAGTAGTGACCGTCGTAGCCGGCGGCCGTGACCGCCTTGGCGGCGATGCCGCGACCGCCGATCTGGGCCGAGGCCTGGGCCATCTGGAACAGGTTCCAGCGGATCGCCTGCTGGGCCGCGTCGTCGCCGTCGACGGTGATGTCGGTGCGTGCCCAGAACCGGTCGAGCCAGGCCTGCTGCTCGGCGAGCGACCGCTCCCAGCCGGCCGCCTCGGCGGCATCGAGCGTGCTGCGGCAGCGGGCGGCGAGCTCCTCGATCGACAGGTCGCCGATGTCTCGGGGACCTGGCTGGAGCTGTGGTAGGCGACGTACTTGGTGAGCGTGACCGTGTCGCCCGGTCGGCGTCGAGGCGCATCGTGGTTGCGGCGCGGTCGCCGGCGAGCTCGGTGTCGAAGTCGCTACATCGCCGGCGGCTGCGACCGCATGGCGGTACGCGGCCGCGATCGTCATTCCGCTGTCGACGCAGCGGTAGCCGAGCGTGACGGTGCCTCCGCCCGGCGAGCCGGCGTCGGCGTGGGTCTGCAGCACCGGCTCGAGGACGCGCCGATCGAACGTGCGCGATCGGCGCGGGTCGGCGTGCGCCGACCCGGTGTCGGGCGTGGCTACGTCTTGGCGGTTGACCAGCTGCGAGGTGATCGTGACCGGCGCCGGCCCGTCGAGCAGTTCGACCGACAGACGCAGCACCGCCAGATGTCGGTGCTCCAGGCTGACGAGTCGCTGCGAGACGACCCGCACCCCGCCGGCGCGGGTGTGCCAGATCAGCTCCGTGCGCAGTACCCCGGTGCGGAAGTCGATCTCACGCCGGAAGTCCGTCACCTGCGACTGCTCGGGGTGGCCCGGCGCCAAGCGCAACACCTCTTCTCCGACCGTGAGCTCGATCGACTTGGCCTCGGGCGCGTTGAGCAGCGACTGGCCGGTGCGGGCCAACCCGAACCCGTGCTCGGCGTGGATGATCGGGAAGGTCTCGTGGAAGCCGTTGACATAGGTGCCCGCTGATTCGGGATCGGGCGCCCAGTCGGCGCGCAGCCCGATATAGCCGTTACCGGTCGCGAACAGGGTGCCGGTCAGGCCACCGTCGTCGTCGCCGAGGCTGGCCTCCACCAGCCGCCAGGTGTCGATCGGAAACCGCTCGCGGTCGATCGAGATCGTGCTGCTCTCGGACGTCATGGCAGCGTCTCTTCGAGATCTTCGACGACGATGTCGGCCCCCGCCACGACCAGTGCTTCTCGGTTGCCGCCGCGGTCCACGCCGATCACCAGCGCGAAGTCGCCGGCGCGCCCCGAGGCGACGCCTGATATGGCGTCCTCGACGACGACCGCCTCGGCCGGCGTGACGCCGAGGCACTCGGCGGCGTGGACGAACATCGCCGGGTCGGGCTTCCCCGCGAGATGCTGCTCGACGGCGACGAGGCCGTCGACGACGGCGACGAAGCGCTCGGCGATGCCGGCCGCCCGCAGCACCGTGGCGGCGTTCTTCGACGACGACACGATTGCGCTCGGAACGCCGGCGCGGTCGAGCACGGCCATCACCCTCAGCGTCCCCGGGTAGGGCTCGATCCCCTCGCGGGCGAGCACGGTATTGAACGTCTCGTCCTTGCGGTTTCCCAGCGCACAGATGGTGTCGTCGCCCGGCGGATCGGAAGGATCTCCCCACGGGAGCTCGACGCCGCGGGAGGCGAGGAACGTCTTCACGCCCTCGTAGCGTGGTCGACCGTCGACGTACTTCAGGTAGTCGCTGCCGTCGAAGGCCCACGGCGCGAACAGCTCGGCCCAGGCCCGCTCGTGGATCTCGGCGGTGGGCGTCACGACCCCGTCGAGGTCGAACAGCACCGCTCCGAACGACGCCCAGTCGACGATCCCATCTGCGTTCACGGGCGCATCGTAAACGTCACGGGACTGGCGGAGCCTCGCGGAGGTGACGAAAATTCGAGGGGGCGAAGCACCCTTGCCGGCATCGAGACACGTCACGGCACCGACGGTGGCAAAGCTCGACGAAGGACATCGGCACCTCGCCGGCCGACCATGTCGGGCTCGGCCACGCGTCTCCACGCGTCCTCGAGTGTGAACAGTCCGCGTTCGAGACAATCCCGCACCATGACCTCCAGATGTGCCGCGCCGACGTCGGGCGCCACGTCAATCACGGTGCGCAACGCGGTCGTGCATCGGATGCCGTCGATCGTGGTGATGTCCGTCCCCGGGACGTCGTCTCGATGTATGACGACTTCCTGTTCACCGAGCCACATCCGCTCGGTGAGCAGCCCGTTGCCGTCCACTCCCAGCGGCTCGACCAGCGAAGGGCCCACATCGGGGCCGTCCTCGTCGAACCGGCAGCCGCACGACATCAGCTGGCGACCACACTCCGGGCATCGCTGCAAGTCGCAACCAGGGTGGTGCCAGCCACCACGGAGAACCCCGCAGTCCCCGCACCGGACAGTGCTCGTTCGAGGGTTGGACTCGTCACCAAACGGAATCATGTCGAAGCGACGCCCCTTCCGATGGAAGGCGTCGACACTGCACGAATCGGCCGTCGTCATGTCGCGGTGGCACCAGTCGCAGACGGCCATCACTTCACCACCGGCTGGTCGGAAACGACGACGGCCGAGAGCCGCGTCCAATCGGAACGGTCTTCTCGAAAGTGCGGTTGATCGCTGTGCATGCAGCAGCCCCTTGCTCGATCGACGGATCTGACGGGGGACAGCGGCCCCGAGGCGCAGCACGGCGCTGCCGGGAACATATCGGCACGCCCTCGTAATCACACCGGGTCGCGTCCAGGTGTCGCCGATGAGCCCATAGGCCGTGAGAGGCGCGAAGAATCCACCGGGAGCCCACTCATACACATCAGAGGTTGTGATGGTCGGTCCGAACCAGCCATCGCAGTCGACCATGTGACCTTGGTTGATCAACCGGCCGACCCAGACGTCGAGTGCCTCATGGTCCGGACCGTCCCTTTCGCCGTCGCGGATTGAGTATCCGGCGGTACAAGGATCTCGGCAAGCGTTTTGGGACGGTGGTCATGGGACGCTTCACCGGCGCCGATCTGTGCAGTTCGGTCCCGGGCGCTCGGGCGCGAAAGTGGAAGCAGCGGTTCCGAAATCACGCCCGTACGGTCTATTTGGGGGCGGAACAGGAAGCGGCGGTTCGGGAATCGCGCCCAACGAGCCTGAAGGGTGGATCGAGATCTGTGTGGAGGTCTGTTTCAGGTGACGCTCGAGCGCATCGAGCCCCCGGCCCACTGCGATACGGCTCCAGCCACGCGTCGAGTTCCATCAGTGGTTTACAGCGGGCTGGATGGCGTCGAGCTGCCTTCCGAGGATCGGTCTCCCGATTGAAGGCATCGAGATCAGAGCCGAGTCACACCGGTCGCTTGTTCGCTTGGTCGAGTCGGGCGGCCACCGACTGCAGCACGTTCCACCCGAGGCCCGGCACCTCGTCGATCGCCTCGCGCAGCGAGGCCTGATCGAGCACGAGCCATTCGATCGGCGTCTCGGCTTCCACCGTGGCAGTTCGCGGACCGCCGAGAATCACGCTGAGCTCGCCGACCACGTCGCCAGGCCCGACGCGTGCGATCCGGCGCCCATTCTTGCGGACGACCGCCGACCCGGTCAGGATGACGTACAGGTTCGACGACGGAGCGCCCTCGACGAACAACGTGTGCCCGGCGTCGACGCTCTCCGTCCGGACCCGCGACAGCAGTCGCGCCAGTTCTCGCTTCGAGCAGTTGGCGAAGAGCGGGACCTTCGACAGTTGAGCAACCCGTTGTCGCTGCTGCATCCTCGGAGAATAGCCACACTGGCAGCAGCGGACCGCCGGTAGCGACACCCCTTGCCCGCAACTCAATTCAATTTCGCGGCAACCCTGCTGATCACGGGGGTCGTAGGATCTGGCCGGTGAGCCAGTCCGAGCAGTTGTTGATCGACGAGGGCTACGCCTCGTTGCGTTCCGGCGACAGCTCGACTGCACGTCGCTTGTTCGAGTCCGCTTCGGTGAACGCCGAACGCGGGGCCACGCTCGAGGGTTTGGCACGAGCGGGCTATCTGGACCACGACTATCTGCCGGCGATCCAGCTGTGGGGCTCCGCGTACGAGGCGTACCGCCGCGAGGGGGACGGCGTGGGCGCGATCCGCGTCGCCCGAACGCTGGCGTACATGTACCTGTCGATCGTCGGCGACCGGGCGGTGATGCAGGGATGGTTCGCGCGTGCCGTGTCGCTCCTCGCCGAGGAAGGACCGTGCCCGGAGACCGGGTGGGTGTCGCTCAACAAGGGGATGTTCGAGTCGGACCAAGTCGTCAAGGAACAGCACTACCGAGACGCCCTCGCTCACGCACGCGAGTCGGGCGACTCGTCGCTCGAGTTCGCCACGCTCGCGTATCTCGGCGCGAGCCTCGTCCACGACGACCGCGTCGACGAAGGGCATGTTGCTCCTCGACGAGGCCTTGGCGGCAGTGGCGGGACGCGATGTCGATGACTTCACGGTCGTCGAGGAGATCTTCTGCCAACTCTTCGCGGCGTGCGAGTACGCGCACGATGTGGACCGGGCCGATCAGTGGATCCGGGTCGGTGAGGACATCGCGGCGCGTCGAAAGCTGCCGGCCGTGGCAGCGTTCTGTCGCACGCACTACGGCGGGTTGCTCACCGCGGCCGGCCGATGGGGCGAAGCCGACGCGGCGCTGAGCGACGCCGTGCGGATCTGGGGTCTCGGACACAGCTCGCTTCGTCCTGGTGCCCTCGTGCGCCTGGCCGAGCTGCGGGTTCGACAGGGCCGCTTCGAGGAGGCCGAACAACTTCTCCAGCGGCCTCGATGGCGACGTCGAGGCGGCGCTCCCGCTTGCCGCCACCCATCTCGAGCGAGGCGAGTCGGACCTCGCTGTCGGTGTGCTCACACGGGCGTTGGGCGAGATCGATCCCACCAGTGTCGCCGCCGTGCCTCTGTGGGCGACGCTCGTCGACGCCCACATCGCCGCGGGCGACCACCAGTGGCGCCGACGTCTCGCTCGATCGGCTCGATGGACTGCGCCACAGAGACACCCCGGGTTCTACCTGCGGGCGACCGCGGCGATGGCCCGCGGGCAGACTCTGTCTGGCCGAGACGACGGGCGATCCGTGTGGTTGCCTGCGCGAGGCGCTGTCGGGTTTCGCGAAGGCAAGGGCGCCGATGGAGCTCGCCCAGGCCCATTTCGAGCTGGCGAGGGCGCTGGCAGCGGAGCAACCCGAGGGGGCGCTCGCCGAGGCGCGCGCCGCGCTCGAGGGCTTCGAGCGTCTTCCGGCAGCTCGCCAAGCAGACGCCGTCGGCGCGCTGATGCGGTCGCTGGGATCACGTGAGCGATCGACGCAGCGGACCTCAGGCGTGCTCACCAAACGCGAGGCCGAGGTACTCGAGCTGCTCGGACACGGCCTCACCAACCCCGAGATCGCCGATCGCCTCTACATCAGCCGCAAGACCGTCGAGCATCACGTCAGCCGACTGCTGGCGAAGTTGGGTCTGAGGAGCCGTGCCGAAGCGGCCGTGTACGCGACGAAGGCAGAACCAGCCGGCATGTAGGTGACCTCCCCGATGTGCCCGATCGTCGCGGCCGTCATCGTGGAGCCATGTTCGAGATGAACCTGGAGGTCCGAGATGCCTGATACCTACGATGCGATCGTTGTCGGCGCGCGGTGCGCCGGATCGCCCACGGCGATGCTGCTCGCACGCAAGGGCTACCGGGTGCTGGTCGTGGACCGGTCGACGTTCCCGAGCGACACGGTCTCCACCCACTTCATCCATGCGCCCGGAGTGGACGCTCTGAGGCGCTGGGGCATCCTCGACAAGATCGTCGCGACCGGCTGCCCCCCGGTCGACACCTACTCGTTCGACTTCGGACCGATCACCATCTCGGGCACACCACTGCCCGCCGGCGGGAGCTCCACGGCCTACGCCCCGCGCCGCACGGTGCTCGACACACTCCTCGTCGATGCCGCCGGCGCGGCCGGTGCCGAAGTCCGCGAAGGATTCACCGTCGACGAGATCGTGATCGAGGACGGCGAGGTCACAGGGATCCGAGGCCGCGACCGTGACGGCACAACGGTCACCGAGCGTGCCCGCGTGGTGATCGGCGCCGACGGCGCCAACTCCCGCGTCGCCGAGAGCCGTCGAACCCGAGCAGTACAACGACAAGCCGATCCTGCAAGCCGGCTACTACAGCTACTTCGCCGATCTGCCGGTGAACGGCTTCGAGATCACCATCCGCCCCGATCGCGGTTGGGCTGCCCTGCCGACCAACGACGGCCTCACCCTGGTGGTGCTGGGCTGGCCCTACGCCGAGCACACAGCGAACAAGGCCGACGTGGAAGGCAACTTCCTCAAGACCCTCGAGTTGTCGCCGGCCTTCGCCGAACGGGTCCGATCGGCGACTCGGGTCGATCGCTTCCACGGCAGCCCGGTTCCCAACTTCTTCCGCAAGCCCTACGGGCCAGGCTGGGCGCTCGTCGGCGACGCCGGCTACACCAAGGACCCGATCACCGCGCAGGGGATCAGCAACGCGTTCCGCGACGCCGAGCTGTGCGCCGAAGCCCTCGACGCAACGTTCGCCGGTCGACAGTCGTTCGACGACGCCATGGCGAGCTACCAGACAGACCGCGACACCCACTCGATGCCGATGTACGAGTTCACCACGCAACTCGCCACCCTCGAACCGCCGCCGCCCGACCTGCAACAGCTCCTCGGAGGCATCCACGGCAACCAGACCGCGATGGACGCCTTCGTCAGCATCACCGCCGGAACCCTCTCCCCCGCCGAGTTCTTCGACCCCGCCAACATCTCAGCCCTCATGGCACCACCAGCCATGAGCCGCTGAACCAGACCACGTCCAAAGACACCCGGCGAGACGCCCTGCAGACTGGCCGGAAGTTCAAACCTCATCGACTGACACTCGGTGGCCCTCGACCCGGGCGGCGCTGTTGTCCAGGCTCGTCACGACACCGGTAGGCCGAGGCCTCGGGCGATGACGATCCGCTGGATCTCGCTGGTGCCCTCACCGATTTCGAGGATCTTCGCGTCGCGGTAGAACCGGGCGATCGGGTTCGCTTCGATGAAGCTGCTGCCTCCGAACACCTGTGTGGCGACACGGGTGGCGGTAACGGCCGTTTCGGTGGAGTACAGCTTGGCGATCGCGGCCGCGTGCGTGAAGGGTCGACCCTGATCCTTCAGCCAGGCTGCCTTGTAGGTGAGGTTGGCCGCGTTCTCGACCGCCACCTCGAGATCGGCGAGGGCGAAGGCGATTCCCTGGTTGCGGCCGATCGGACCGCCGAAGGCATTGCGCTCCTTGGCGTACGCGATGGCTGACCCAAGGCAGGCACGCGCGCATCCGAGCGCCAACGCGGAGATAGCGACGCGGCCGTCGTCGAGGATCGAGAGAAAGTTGCGAAGGCCGGATCCCGGCGCACCGAGTAGGTGATGGTCTGGCACGCTGCAGTTGTCGAGGATCACGCCGTGTGTGTCGCTGGCGTGCCAGCCCAGCTTGCGGTACGGGGCTTTCGATCGCGAGGCCGGGAGTCCCGGCTTCGACGACGAACGTCGAAATGCCGTCGTCGGTTCGCGCGGTGACAGTGACGATCGACGTGATCGGTGTGCCCGAGTTCGTGATGAACGCCTTCGTGCCGTCGATCACCCAGTTGTCTCCTTCTCGCCGGGCGCGTGTGCGCGTGGCGCCGGCGTCACTTCCGGCGTCGGGCTCAGTGAGACCGAAGGCGCCGAGCGCTCGGCCGGCGACGAGGTCGGGCAGCCATCGTTGCTTTTGATCGTCGGTGCCGAAGCGGAAGATCGGGTTGGCACCGAGACCGACACCGGCGGACAGGGTGATGCCCATCGATTGGTCGACTCTGCCGATCTCTTCGATCGCGATGCAGAGCGAGGCGAAGTCGCCGTCACCCCCGCCCCACTCGGCGGGGAAGACCAAGCCGAACAGGCCGAGGTCGCCCATCGCCTTCACCGTTTCGAGGGGAAACATGTGATCCTCGTCCCATTGGGCGGCGTGAGGGGCGATCTCGCTCTCTGCGAAATCTCGTACGACCTTGCGGAAGGCTTCGTGTTCAGGAGACAGGTCGAAATCCATCATCCCTCCTCGGAGGTTGGGGCCGGGTCGATGACGGCCAAGAGTTGATTGAGCGCAACGCGATCGCCGACCTGCACGAGCAATTCGCTCACGACCCCGTCGATGGTTGCTCGCAGCGTGTGCTCCATCTTCATCGCCTCGACGACGACCACGGGCTGGCCGACGGCGACCGAGTCGCCGGGCGACACGAGCACGCGCGATGACCGTGCCGGGCATCGGACTGTCGATGGCGGTACCGTCGTCGAGCCCGCGTGTAGCCCGCTGCGGTCGGTTCGTGCTCGGTGAAGCTCCACGAGTCACCCTCTGAGCCGATCCAGGTGGTGGGACCGCTGGTGACCACTCGGAACTGCGTGGTCTCACCGCCGAACTCGATGTGGCCGTCGCCGTCGTGCAGCCTCAATGTGGTTGCCACGACCGACCCATCGGTTGCCATCGACCTCGAACTGGTTCGCTGCGTTCGTCGCTGCGGAGTCTGGATGGTGAGTTCTTCTCCGTCGCCGCTCGACGGCGCCCCACGTCACCCATGCCGGCTGGCCGATGCGCCAACCACCGAGGTCGTCCCATGGTGGCGTTGCCGGCGGGCCCGGATGCCCACTGGAGAGTTGGAACAGAGCGGCGACCGCAGCGATGTGTGGAGGCGTCGATCGAGCGGGCGCGTGCTCGGCAATCCGTTCGACGAGCGAGGTGTCCATCGCTGCGTCGACAACAGACGGGATCGGCGAGAACGACCCGCAAGAACGCGACATTGGTCGTGACGCCGAGCACCGTGGTCGATGCAAGAGCCCGGTCGAGAGTCCGCCGGGCGGTTGCCCGATCTGGTCCCCAGGCGATCACCTTGGACAGCATCGGATCGTAGTTGGATCCGATCTCCGAACCGACGAGCAACGATGAGTCCACGCGGACATTGGGCATCTCGAACGGTTCGTGCAGCGCGACGAACGCGACCGCCGGTCGGCAGAAATCCGCGGCGAATGTCCTCTGCGTACACACGAGCTTCCATCGAGTGGCCGCGACGGCTTCAGGTCGGCCTGTGTGAACGGGAGTGCTTCGCCCGCGGCGACGCGGAGCTGCAGCTCGACAAGGTCGAGTCCCCAGACCATCTCGGTCACGGGATGTTCGACCTGCAGCCGGGTGTTCATCTCCATGAAGTAGGCCTCATCGGGCCGATTGCCCGAGACGATGAACTCGACGGTTCCGGCGTTGACATAACCGCATGCCCGTGCCGCGCGACACAGCCTGCGCCGCGATCGCATCTCGCTGCTCCTCGGACAAGAAGGGAGACGGCGCCTCCTCGATCACCTTCTGGTGACGCCGTTGCAAGCTGCACTCTCGCTCGCCGATGTGGACGATGTTGTCGTGGGTGTCGGCGAGCACCTGGACCTCGATGTGTCGTGGGCGCTCGATGAAGCGTTCGATGAGCAGCGTGCTGTCACCGAATGCACCCAACGCCTCGCGTTTGGCGGATGCGATCTCGGCAAGCAGATCGTCGGCTGCGGTGACGAGGCGCATGCCCTTGCCACCTCCGCCCGCCGACGGCTTGATCAGCACGGGAAAGCCGATGGTGTGCGCCTGCGCGGCCAACTCCTCATCGTCCAACCCGGCCCCGGATACTCCCGGGACCACCTTGACGCCCCGTGCCGCAACCGTCGCCTTTGCTCGGATCTTGTCGCCCATCGCATCGATCACGGCGGCGCGGTGGACCGACGAAGACGATCCCGGCCTCGGCGCAAGCCGTGGCGAGCGCGCTGTTCTCGGCGAGGAATCCGTAGCCGGGATGCAAGGCCTGTGCGCCCGTGACCAGAGCCGCCTCGATGATCCGTTCGACGGACAGATAGCTCAGCGCCGCGGGTGCGGGGCCGATGCGCCTCGCAACATCAGCGTCGGTAACGTGCCGCGCGTCGGTGTCGGCGTCGCTGTAGACCGCGACAGAGCGGATCCCCATGGACCGCAGCGTGCGGATGATGCGGACCGCGATCTCTCCCCGATTGGCGACGAGCACAGTGTCGAACATGGTGGACTCGCTCACATTCGGAACACGCCGTAGCCGACGGGGCCTCAGAGGGGCTCGGCCGACGAGACCGAGTGCCAGGCCCAGCACCATTCGCGTCTGTCCGGGTTCGATGATTCCGTCGTCCCACAGCCGCGCCGTCGAGAAGTAGGGGTGGCCCTCACGCTCGTACTGCTCGCGAATCGGGCGGCGGAACTCGTCCTCGTCGGCGGCGCTCCAATCCTCACCATTGCCCTCGAGTTGCTCGCGTCGCACGGTGGCCAGCACCGGCAGCGGCCTGTTCGCCGCCCATCACCGAGATGCGTGCGTTCGGCCACATCCACAGGAAACGTGGCGAATACGCCCGGCCGCACATGCTGTAGTTGCCCGCCCCGTACGAGCCGCCGATGACGACCGTGAGCTTCGGCACGCCGGCGGTGGCGACGGCGTTGACCATCTTCGCTCCGTGCTTGGCGATTCCGCCTGCCTCGTATTCCCGACCGACCATGAAGCCGGTGATGTTCTGGAGGAACAAGAGTGGGATCTGGCGCTGGTCGCACAGTTCGATGAAGTGGGCGCCTTTCAATGCGGACTCGGAGAACAGCACGCCATTGTTGGCGACGATGCCAACGGGATGACCCCAGATGTGAGCGAAGCCGGTAACCAACGTCGCGCCGAAGAGCTGTTTGAACTCGAGGAACTTGCTCCCGTCGACGATCCTGGCGATCACCTCGCGCACGTCATACGGAGTGCGATCGTCCGCCGGAATCACGCCGTGCAACTGTTCCGGGTCGACCGCCGGATCCTCGGCCTCCAGGACTTCCCACGGAGGTGCGTCAGCCATCGGAAGGGTCGACACGATCGAGCGCACGATGTGGAGAGCGTGTTGGTCGTCGTCGGCGAGGTGATCGGTCACGCCGGAGACGGTGGAATGCATCTCTCCACCGCCGAGCTCCTCAGCAGTCACGACCTCACCCGTCGCCGCCTTCACCAAAGGTGGTCCGCCCAGGAAGATCGTGCCCTGATCGCGAACGATCACCGCTTCGTCGCTCATCGCCGGGACGTAGGCACCGCCCGCAGTGCACGAACCCATCACGGCGGCGATCTGGGCAATCGCCTGCTTCGAGAGCTGTGCTTGATTGAAGAAGATCCGACCGAAGTGATCACGGTCGGGGAAAACCTGGTGCTGCTCCGGGAGAAACGCACCACCGGAATCGACGAGGTAGATGCACGGCAACCGGTTCTCGAGAGCGATCTCCTGAGCCCGAAGATGCTTCTTGACGGTGATCGGATGGTACGTTCCGCCCTTGACTGTCGCGTCGTTGGCTACGACCATGCACTGCTGTCCGGCAACGCGGCCGATGCCGGTGATGATGCCTGCGCCCGGAACCTCGCCGCGGTACATGCCGTGTGCCGCCATCGGCGACAGCTCGAGAAACGGTGATCCCGGATCGAGTAGCGCGTCGACTCTGTCACGCGGCAGCATCTTGCCGCGCGCAACGTGCCGTTCCCTCGACGTGGCGGGGCCACCCAACCGAACCGCAGTGAGCTCGGCGCGTAGATCAGCCACCAGCGCGTCGAAAGCCACGGCATTCTGCCGGAAGCGTTCGTCGGACCTGTCGATGCGGCTCGACAGGATGGGGACTGCCATCAGCTTGCGCTTCTTCCGCTCCGAGGTACCTTAGTCACGATTAAGGAATCTAGTCGGCGTTAAGGTACGAATACAGTCTTGAATGCAACAATGTGAACGGAGGAACGATGAGCGAACCGAGCACAGAAGTGGTCATTCGAGACTGCGGTCCCCGCGACGGGCTACAGGGTGAGAACCCGCTCGCTGTCGATGTTCGGTTGGGCCTCGCACGAGAGCTTGCGGCAGCAGGCCTTCGCGACATCGAGGCGGCAGCGTTCGTTTCGGCACGGGCCGTTCCCTCCATGGCCGGCGCTGCAGAGATCGTCGCCCAACTTCCCGATGACGGCACCAACTGGTGGGTGCTGGTGCCGAATCGCCGCGGCGCCGAGATGGCCGTCGCCGCCGGTGCGTCGCGAATCACCGTCACTGTCTCGGCATCCCCCGTGTACAGCGAGAAGAACGTCAACATGACCGTCGATGAGTCGCTGGCTCAGGTCGCAGAGATCCGTGCCGCGGCGCCGACGGCAATGATCGACGCTGTGGTGTCATGCTCGTTCGGGTCTTCGTTCGGTGATCGGGTCACCGTGGCGGATGTCGTTCGAGTCTGTGCTTCTCTACGTCAGCTCGGCGCCGATCACCTCACGCTGGCTGACACAACGGGCACGGCAACACCGCGCCGCATCGAGTCGGTACTCGCCAAGACCGGTACCGATGTCGGCCTGCACTTGCACGACACTCGCGGCAACGGCCCTGACCAACGCCGTCGCTGCGTATCAGTTCGGCGTGCGCCGGTTCGACACCGGTATCGGCGGGCTCGGCGGGTCACCATTCGCTCCGGGTGCGGGCGGCAATCTGGCGACCGAGGACCTCGTGCTGCTGTTCGAGGACATTGGAGTACCCACTGGTATCGATCTTGCCGCCTTGATCGCCATCAGCCGTGGGCTCGGCAACGTTCTCGGCCGAGAGGTTCCCAGTCGAGTCGCCCGTGCCGGCCCCTTGCCGGAGTTCGCAGAATGATCGAGACATGGAGTACGCGTGCCAATCGGCCGCGGCTGTCGCGGCGCGATGAGTTGTTGTCTGTCGCCGCCGATCTGTTCGCAGAGCGCGGTTTCGCGAAGGTCACCGTCGACGACATCGGAAACGCGGTCGGTGTCTCCGGCCCGGCGTTGTACCACCACTTCGACGGCAAGGAAAGCCTGTTGGGCGAGATGCTGGTACGAATCAGCGACTCGCTGCTCACGAACGCGATCACCATCGTCGACAACGTCTCGCTCCACAAGGCGCTCGATCCCATCATCGCAATGCACGTCGACTTCGCGGTCGACAACACGTCGCTGATCACGGTCCATTTTCGTGACCTGGTCCAGGCTCGAAAGAGTGACCAGCGGCGGGTCAAGGACCTGCAAAGCGCGTACGTCGACATCTGGGTCGACATCGTCGCTGCCCAACACATCGGGGTGCTCGACACCAAGGAGGTGCGCGCCGCTGTGCACGCGGTGCTGGGGCTTATCAACTCCACTCCGTTCAGCGGTCGTCTTCGACGAGACGCGCATGTGTCGCTACTGCGAACGATGGCGTCCGCAGCCATCACCGGCCTATTCGAGGAACCCCCGAAGCGCTGACCATCAGCCGCACACTGGCCTCCTCGAGTCACCCCGGTCGGGAACGAGATTGTCGTGCGCTCGAGCGCCTACTCGCGATTTCCAGTCAACGATATTTCCGGAAATATCGTTGACTGGCGCCGCGTTGATGCCTACGATGATTCGACAATCCTGGAAGGATCGAACGATGGCTGATGAATTCGCTGACTGGGCGGTGATGGCGCTGAGCGCGCTGGCACACGAGTCGCGTCTGCAGGTGCACCGTCTGCTGGTGCAGGCCGGCGAAGACGGGTTGAGCGCCGGAGCGATCGCCGGGCGACTTGGCCTACCAGCGTCGTCGTTGTCGTTCCATCTGACGCACATGCAGGCAGCCGAGATGGTCAAGCAGCGCCGCGAGGGCCGGTCGTTGATCTACTCGGTCAACTTCGAGTGCATGGATGCATTGATGGCCTATCTGCAGGAGAACTGCTGCAAGGGCGTGACTGCAATGCCGGCAGTCGCGAGGCAGCCGACGAAGTCACGCCAGAAGATCCGCGCCTGAAGCCCGATCGATCGTCCCGTCGACAAGGAATAGCGTAATGAGCACGTCCACAACCAACCTGGAAGCCCTTCCCGTGGCGATCATCGGCGCCGGCCCGGTGGGCCTCGCCGCCGCCGCCCAACTCGCGCTGCGCGACCAAACCTTCATGGTGTTCGAGCGAGGCGCCGCTCCTGGCGCGGCTATCGCTGAGTGGGGCCATGTCACGTTCTTCTCGCCGTGGCGGTACGTCGTCGACGACGGGGCACGCCGGCTGCTCGAAGCGACCGGCTGGTCGATCCCTGACCCCGACCGTGATCCCACCGGCCGCGAGCTGATCGACAACTACCTTGCTCCATTGGCCGCGCACCCGGCGATCGCTCCCCACCTGCGACTCGGTGCCCGCGTTGTCTCCGTGACCCGTCAGGGCATGGACCGCGTCCCATCGGAAGGACGCGAACAGCGGCCATTCGAGATCGTCACGGTCGGAGCAGACGGTGACGAGATCCGCTACCTCGCCCGGGCCATCATCGACGCGTCCGGCACATGGGAGCGACCAAACCCGGCCGGCGCCAGCGGTGTCCCCGCGCGGGCGAGCATGCCGCCGCGGCCCGGATCAGTTACGGGATTCCCGACGTGTTCGGCACTCAGCGGCAACGCTTTTCGGGGCGCCGGGTGATGGTGATCGGCAGCGGCCACTCGGCGATGGACTCGATCCTCGGCCTGACCCGCCTCAAACACGAGGAACCGTCGACGGAGATCATGTGGGCGATGCGTTCAACCCCGACCGAGCGCACCTTCGGCGGTCTCGACGACGACCAGCTGGCGAGCCGTGGCGCGCTCGGCGAACGAGCCAAGGCCGCCGTCGACGCCGGCGGCGTCCGACTCGTCGCCCCGTTCCGCGTCAACACATTCCAACTCGGCCACGGCGAGGTCGCGGTAACCGGTGAGACCGACCGCGGCGACGACACGATCGAGGTCGACGAGGTGATCGTCGCCACCGGTTTCCGCCCCGACTTCAGCGCACTGTCCGAGCTCCGCCTCGATCTGCATCCCTGGCTCGAGTCGTCGCGCCGGCTGGGTCCGCTGATCGACCCCAACGAACACAGCTGTGGCACCGTGCCACCCCACGGCGAGCACGAGCTGTCCCATCCCGAGCCGGGCGTCTACATCGTCGGGATGAAGAGCTACGGGCGCGCACCGACGTTCCTCATGATCACCGGCTACGAACAGGTCCGCTCGGTCGTGGCCGCGCTTGCCGGTGATTGGGCGGCAGCGCGCGACACGCGCCTGGTGCTGCCCGAGACCGGTGTCTGCCATGGACCCGGCATCGCCGACGAGCCGGTAACCGTGCCGCCGGCACCTGCCGCCTGCTGCAGCTGATGAACACCCGACCGGATACCACTCCGAGCCGGTTTCCATATTCGTTGGTGTCGGCGCTCGGTGTCGGTCAGATCGTCGCATGGGGCAGCTTCTACTACGTCTTCGTGTCGATCAGGGATCCGATGGCCGCCGAGTTCGGCTGGACCAAAGCGCAGATCGACGGGGCTCTCTCCGTCGTCCTTGCCGTCACCGGACTCTGCTCCTACGCCCGGGGTCGGTGGGTCGACCGCTACGGCGGGCGGCGGATGATGACGTCCGCCGCGTTCGCCGGCGCAGCGCTGCTGTTCGGGTGGGCTCACGTCTCCGAGCTATGGCAGCTCTATGCGATCAGCGTGGGGATCGGCGTCGTCTCGGCGATGACGCTCTACGACGCCGCGTTCGCCGTCGTCGCCCGGATGCTCGGTGCCGACTACCGCAAGGCGATCATCGTCATCACCTTGTTCGGCGGACTGGCCAGCACCGTGTTCGTCCCGCTTACGCAGTTCCTCGTCGACACCCACGGATGGCGAAACGCACTGAAGGCCTTGGCGGTGATCCAACTGCCGTTCGTCGCCGGCATCCCCTACCTGCTGCTCCGCGGCCGCGAGGCGTCGGGCCCGACGCGTACGATCCGCGACCGAACGGCCGTGACGTCGATCCGCCCGGCGCTCGTCCACCCCGTGTTCTGGTTGCTCGCGCTCAGCTTCGTCAGCTTCGCGTTCATGTTCACATCGCTTGTCTTCAACCTCGTCCCGATGCTCCGCGAAAGCGGCTACACCACCGCCGAGGCGGTCGCCGCCTACGCCTTCATCGGCCCCGCCCAACTCGCCGGCCGAGTCGCAATCCTGACCCTCGAACGCTTCATCAGCCTCACCGCGGCGGGGTTGATCGGCACCCTGTTCCCGGTGCTGGCCGTGGCCATCCTGATCACCCTCCAGCCCCACTCACCGCTCGTGTTCGTGTTCGCGGTCGCGTTCGGTACCGGGATGGGCATCAAGACCATCGTCCAGGCCACCGCCGCACCTGAGCTCCTCGGCCGTGCCGGATACGGCGTCCTGCAAGGCGCGCTGATGTTCCCCGTCTACCTCGCCCAAGCCGGGTCGCCGTTGCTGGCAGCATGGATCTGGCAACTCCACGGCAACTACGACCTGCTCGAGATCGTGCTCTTCCTCACCGCAGGAGTGTCCGCCATCGCATTCGTTCTCGCCACCCGACTACGACCGAACCCGATCATGGCCTCACCGGCCACCGTTTGACTTGTCCGTTCGCCCGCGCCCGTTATTTGACCTTCAGGCCACGAGCTGGTCGCGAGCGGGCCGCGCTCCTCCGTAATGGCATGCAGAGGGATCGGTGGCGTTGCCGTTGAGATGGGCGACCAGATGCGAGGCCACAAAGCGGGCGTCCGGACCGACACCATCGAGGAAGCTCGATTTGCGGCTGCGGGCGAAGGGGAGACCGAGAACGTACATTCCGCGCTGCTTCATGACGCCACCATCGTGCACGATCCCACCCTTGCGATCGAGGAGGGCTTGATCGAGCCATGGGTAGCTGGGCTTGAACCCGGTGGCCCAGATGACGGTCGAGAATTCAGAGAGCGTGGCGGTGGTTCGTGGGGTGGGAACGAACGTCGGGGAAGGTCGCACGACGTCTCTGGGCTCGGTTTCGAGACCATGGTCGTCAGCGAACTCGTCGATCTGGTCCAACAGCCGGCCCATCTTCAGGTCGGCATCGGCGCAGACGTTGGCGAGTGAGCCGGAGAATTGTGCACGTCCGGAGTTGACACCGGCCAGCCGTCCGACGAGGTCGACTCCGATGTCGGTAAGGGCGTTCAGATCGAGTGTTCTGTGTTCGGGTGAGCCGACGAGTTGGAGCGACGGGAGCCGTCGAGCCTTGGCGATGTCGTCGACCTCGTCGTACCGGGTGTCGAGGAGGCCGATCGCGTCCATCCACCAGTGGATGTCCTTGCCCCGGTACGTCCGTGGCAGTCGAGTGTGTGCTCCGACGGCCAAGGTGACGTCACGCCCGGTCTGGACCAGCTCTTCTGCGAGTTGGACACCTGACGCGGACGCCCCGACGACAAGCACCCTCCCATGGTCGATATCGCCGGGGTGACGGTAATGAATCGGAGCGAGCTGCCTGATCTGTCGAGGCAGCTCGCTGGCGATGGCCGGGATCTTCGGCGTGCTGCAGGCACCGGTGGCCACGATGACTGCTCGACACGAGATCTGACCCTGATCGGTCGTGACCAGGTAGCCGGCGTCGGACGCGGAGACGGACAGAACCGTGGTGTTCGTCTGCACGGGCGCGGCGGTGGCGCGGCGGTATCTGTCAAGGAACTCGACGACTTCGGAGGCTGCCATGTATCCATCGGGATCGTGACCCGCGTAGGTCCAGCCGGGCAACCGGGTGAGCCAGTTGGGCGTGAGGAGTCGGAGCGAGTTCCAGCGCTCGGTTCGCCACGAGTTGGCGACCTCGGAACGCTCGAGAACCACATGGTCGATCGAGCGCTCGCTGAGGCAGCGGCTCATGGCGAGACCGGCAGGCCCGCCACCGACGATGGTGACCGTGATCTTCTCCATGCGGTTCGCTCCGACTCCCGTTCACACGTTCAGGCGACTTCAACCCTGACGTTGGTCGGGTTGGTGACCACGTCGAACACCGCCGACCGTTTCTGGGACTGGGCGACGATGGCCTCGATCTCCTCTTTGGTGGCGTCGGCGTCGATTTCGTAGCGAACCGTGATGGAGCCGAACCCGTTGCGAACGTCAGGGTCGATACCGAGGATGCCGGCCAGGTCCATTTCGCCGGAGAGGGTCGCGGTGACGGTGCGCAGCTGGATCCCTCGATGTTGGGCCACGGCAGCGACGCCTGCGGTGAGGCAGCCGGCGAGGCCTGCCAGCACCATTTCGACGGGTGTCACCGCGTTGTCTTCGGACGCGAAGATCTCTGGATGATCGGTCTCGAGTGCGAACGTCGTGCGATGGGCCTGCGGCGCGCCGACACCGAAGAAGTCATGGATCAAGGTACGGCTGTGCGTTCCGTTGATCCATTTGTTGGTGGCGTTCCATGTGAACTTGGCGGCGGCCGGCGCGCCGGTCATGGCTTCGCGAGCTCCGAGTAGTGCCTCGACGTTGACGCCGTTGTTGACGGTGTTCGTATCGGTGATGGTCATTGGGTTTCTCCTTGTTCGGCGCCCTGTGGGTCAGGCGTTGCTGCCACTCTCGTCCGACCTGGCCGACCAAGCTTGGAGAGATCCCGGAGAAGACGTGGAGAAATCTTCAGGCCCTCTCCATGTCTGCTCCAAGCACCGAGCTGCGATCTCGCGCACTGTTGGAGACATGAGCCGCGAACCGCGATCCCGCCCAGACCAACCCCTTCCGAGCGGGCACTACGACGCGGTCGTCGTGGGAGCGCGTGCGGCCGGTGCCGCCACCGCCATGCTGCTCGCCCGGCGCGGGCTTCGTGTCGTGGGCGTCGACAAGGCGGCCTACGGCAGCGACACGCTGTCGTCGCACGCCCTCATGCGCGGAGCGGTCACCCGCCTGCACCGTTGGGGGCTGCTCGGCAAGGTGTGGGAAGCCGGGACACCGGTCATCACACAGACGTCGTTCCGCTACGGCGCGGACGTTCTCGAACTCGACATTCCCGCGAGTGAGGAGATCCCCGGTCTGGCTGCACCCCGCCGAACCGTGCTCGATCCGATCGTTGTCGACGCGGCGATCGGCGCCGGAGCCGCCATTCACCACGAGACACGGCTCCTGAACATCGACACCGACGCCAGCGGCCGTGTGCACGGGGTGAAACTTGGATTCGCCGATGGGTCGACACGGGCGATCAGCACCGATCTGCTCATCGGCGCCGACGGCCTGCATTCCGCTGTCGCTCGCCATCTCGACGTCCCGGTCACTCGGCAGGGCGTTCACGCATCGGCTTACGTCCTGCAGTACTTCACTGACGTGGACCTTCGCGTGGGCACCTACTCGTGGCTGTACCGGCCCGGACTCGGTGCTGGAGTGATCTCCACCAACGCGGACACCTTCTGCGTCTTCGCGGCGATACCGCAGGATCGTTTCAAGACCACGGCCCGGCGTGAAGCGGCGGGGACGATGGCAGACGTGGTGCGCGCACTCGACCCAGAGCTCTGGGGGGCGTTGAGCACCGGCACCACCGCCGGTCCTATCCGCAGCTGGCCGGGAGTGCCCGGCCAGTTCCGAAAGCCCTACGGACCCGGTTGGGCCCTTGTGGGCGACGCAGGCTACTTCAAGGACCCGTTCGCCGCCCACGGCATCTCGGACGCGTTCCGCGACGCCGAGCTGTTGACGGAAGCAGCCGTGAACGGGGATTTCCCACACTACGAACGCCTGCGCGACGAGCTTTCGATGCCGCTGTTCGACGTACTGGAACAGATCGCCAGCTACGACTGGGACCTCGACTCGCTGCCCGCCCTCCACCTGCAGCTCTCGCAGGCCATGCGCGACGAGGAGGCCGCTGTCAGGACGTTGGCCCACGACGCGTTGGCAGCGGCTTGACTCGAGACCACATGAGAAGATGGAACCGTGACGGCAGTGTTCCGCTTCGAGGGCTACGAGTTGGAACCAGCGGCACGGGAGCTGCGCAACGACTCTGGACCCGTGCACGTCGAACAGCAGGTCTTCGACGTCCTTCGCCATCTCGTGGAGCATCGCGATCGTGTGGTTCCCAAGACCGAACTGCTCGATGAGGTCTGGGGAGACCGATTCGTTTCCGAGTCCGCGCTGACCAGCCGGATCAAGAGCGCGCGCCAAGCAGTCGGCGACAGCGGTGACCGCCAGCGGGTGATCAAGACCATTCGCGGTGTGGGCTATCGATTCGTCGCCGACGTCGATGTCGTTCAACACGGACCCGGGGGCGATTCGCCCAACTTGGACGTCAGGATTCGGTTCGTCGCGGTTGCGGGCGGCGTCTCGCTCGCCCTTGCCGAGACCGGCGAGGGCCCGTGCCTGGTGAAGACAGCGACCTGGCTCACTCAAGTCGACAAGGACACCGATGACAGCCCCGTCTGGGGGCACTGGATCCGGGCGCTGAGTCGTCGCTTCCGATACGTGCGCTACGACCCGAGGGGTTGCGGCCTGTCCGACCGTGATCTTGCCGGCCACGATCTCACGGACTTGAACTTGTGGATCGACGATCTCGGCCGTGTCGTCGACGATCTCGGCGAGGACCGAGTCGCGCTCCTCGGTGTCTCACAGGGTGGACCAGTCGCCGTCGGCTTCGCTGCTCGGTATCCCGAGCGCGTCTCCCATCTGATCCTCTATGGCACCTACGCCCGCGGCATGAAACGTCGCGGCGACCTCATCCAATCCGCCGAGGCAGGTCTGCACGTCGACCTGGCGAGGGTGGGCTGGGGAACGGACAACGACAGCTATCGCGAGATCTTCGCTCGTCAGTTCGTGCCGGACGCCCAAACTGACGAGGTCGCGTGGTTCAACGACCAGTTGCGCACGACGACCAACAGCACCAACGCGCCCCTGCTCGAGGGAGCATTCCATGAACTCGATGTCAGCGATCTGGCCCGGAAGGTCGCGGTACCGACACTGGTCCTGCATGCCGACGGCGACCGTGGGGTGCCGTTCGAAGAGGGACGCCACCTCGCCGGCCTCATCCCCGGAGCGCGGTTCGTGGCGCTGCAAAGCAGAAATCATGTACTCCTCCAACGCGACGCAGCCTTCCCACAGTTCATCAACGAGATCGAGCGGTTCACCTCCACCTGATGCGGCGCCTACCCTTACGGCATGCCGAGTGACGCCCCGGCGGCATGGATGTACTCGAGACCGCCGCGACCAGAGCCTCGGCTACGAGGATCGCGACCGTGATCTACGAGTTCGGCGACTGCGAGCTTGATATGCGCCGCTACGAGCTGCGTCGTCAAGGCACGGTGCGCCGGGTCGAGCCCCAGGTCTTCGATGTGCTCGTGCTGCTGGTGCGCCAGCGGGATCGGCTGGTCTCCAAGGACGAGATCCTCGACACGGTGTGGGGCAGCCGCTTCGTGAGCGAGTCTGCGCTGACGAGCCGGATCAAGGCCGTGCGCCAGGCAGTCGGCGACGACGGCAAGGCCCAGCGGGTGGTGCGCACAGTTCACGGGCGCGGGTACCAGTTCGTGGGTGAAGTGGTCGAGCGAGCCGACGACGCGCCAACCGCGGCTCCAAGTGCTGCGAGGCGCGGCGCGATGCCGCCGCAGGAGATTCGATTTTGCATCGCCGACGACGGGGTTCGGTTGGCGTACGCGACGATGGGCGAAGGTCCGCCGCTGGTGAAGGCCGCCAACTGGCTCAGCCACCTCGACTATGACCGAGAGACGACGGTGTGGCGACACTGGCTGGCGGAGCTGTCGAAACGCCACCGGCTCGTCCGCTACGACGAACGCGGATGCGGGCTGACGGACTGGGACGTTCCCGATCTCTCATTCGGGGCATGGGTGCGTGATCTGGAAGCCGTCGTCGACGCAGCCGGGCTCGACCGGTTCCCGCTGCTCGGCATTTCCCAAGGTGGCCCGGTCGCCGTCGCGTACGCCGTTCGTCACCCCGAGCGCGTCAGTCACCTTGTCCTTCTCGGCGCCTTCGCGCAGGGTCGGCGCAAACGGGCGACCACACCAGAACAACTGGCGCTGGCGGCCGCTCGAATCGAGATGGTCCGAGTCGGGTGGGGCCAACCGGACCCGCAGTATCGGCAAATGTTCGTATCCAGGTTCCTCCCGGAGGGCACGCAAGAGGAGTGGCGCGAGTTCGACGAGCTTCAGCGGCGGTCGACGTCGGCCCAGAACGCCTGGCAGTTCCTGAGCCTGTTCGCCGACATCGACATCACGGACATCGCCGCCCTCGTTACGGCGCCTTGCCTGATCGCGTGCGCCCGCCGAGAACCCGAGAACATGTTCGATCAGTCGCGCCTCCTGGCGTCGCTGATTCCTGGAAGCCGACTGCTATCTCTTGACAGCTGCAATCACCTTCTGCCCGAGCGAGACCCGGCCTGGCCGCGCTTCCTCGCCGAGCTTGAAGGATTCCTCGCGACCGACCCGTCCGAGTGTGTGTAGATCGTGGCCGTCGAACGTCGAGGCAGCGCTTGCGAACGCGGGCTTATCGGGGGGTCAGGACACAGAACTCGTTGCCTTCGGGATCGGCCATCACGACCCAATCGACGTCGCCTTGGCCGATGTCAGCTCGTGTCGCTCCGAGGGCGACGAGACGCTCGACCTCGGCCTGCTGATTGCCCCCGGCGGGCGGAGCGATGTCGAGGTGAAGCCGGTTCTTGCCGAACTTCGGAATCAGCGGCGGACCACTCCAGGTGATCATGGGACCGGCGAGGTCGGGCGCGCGAATCGCGGTCTCTTCATCTTGATCCCAGACCAATGGCCATCCCAGCGCCTCGCTCCAGAAGTACCCGACCGCACGCGTGCCGTCGCAGTTGATCGATCCCAGACGTGGGCACGTCGCGAGGAACTTGTTCTCCGGCTCGATGACGCAGAACTCGTTGCCTTCGGGGTCGGCGAGCACGACATGCCTGTCGTCGGGGCCTTGACCGATGTCGATGTGGCGGGCGCCGAGGCCGATCAACCTCGCTACCGTTTCGTTCTGGTCTTCGATCGATGTGGTCGTCAGATCGAGATGCAGACGGTTCTGCCCCGACTTCCGGCTCGACACCGGCTCGAAGAGGATCCCGAAGCTGGTACCGTCGGTCGGCCGGAGACCGAGCTCATCAGCGGTTTCGTCGTCGATGTTCCAGCGGAGCGCCTCGGCCCAGAAGCGCGCCTGCGACAGCAGGTCGTTCGCATCGAGGCACAGCGATATGAGCCGCGCCGTCACCCCGCCACCAGCGCGTAGCAGCGATTGTGCCCCTGGCACAGGGCTGGATCGACATGAACTGTCACAACGAGACCTCCTCTAGGAATCTGATCGATACGGTACGCGCGCCGACAACGCCCGATCGACCGTCTACGAGTGTGGCGCGCGTGACCCAAGAGGGCTCGAACCGACATCCAGCCTGCGGATTAGCGTCGCGTCGTGAGCAAGAATCTGCGCCTGTACACGACGGTCATGTTCGGTCTCGAGCAGACGTTGGCTCGCGTGCCGTCGAACGCGTGGGACGGCGCATCACCCTGTGCAGGTTGGACGGTCAGGGAGGTGGCCGGCCACGCCATGGCGGTCACTCACAACATCGCTGCTCGTGCCTCGGGGGGCGAGGTGATCGACGCCGTCTTGCGGCGGAACCCGTCTGATCGCGCGAACAGCAGCCATCAACGTACGGCTCCGGTCGAATCGGGCAGCCCCGGAAGCCTACGTAGCGAAAAGGCGCTGCCCGGTTCCTCAGGAGTTGGCGACGTCGGTCACCGCTGAGACGCGTTCAGGCCGAGATGCTCCTCGAAGAACTCGGTGACCACGGCGCTGACCCGTCGGTGCACATCGGCTCGGTCCACGCCAGGGCGATCTTGGTACAACGGGACACCGTTGGCTTCCCTATCCGAATCGCCTATGTCGAGGAACACGAAATGCCCCTCGCCGTCGTCGAGACGTGTGAGCGACGCGCCGGGGATGTGGCTGGCGTAATGGGCTGCTCGGCAGACAGGTTGGCGCCCCGCTCGAAGGCCTGCTCGTTGAGGTCGACCATGGCTCGTTTGCCGCTGAGCGCACCGCGTATCGCTGCGAGGAACGTCGCCTTCGGGAAGATCTGGGTAACGCCCTGGAGGGCGCCGAGGGCGACGACGTTCTTGACGAGCACCGAGCCGAGGTCCTTGGCCACTTCGGCGAAAGGCACGCCGACGAAGCGGATCCCGTCGGCCAACGTGTCTGGCATCGCGCCGATGACCGAGCTGTCGTAGATGACGGTGCCGCCGGGGCGCACGGTCGGGCCAAACTTGGCGAGGCTGGGAGCGTTGAACGCCACCAGGACATGGGGATGCGGCGCCGCCGGGGCGAGCACCTCATTCATCGCGACGTGGACGTCGGCATACGACGTACCACCGCGGGATTCCGGTCCGTAGCTCGGGATGTGGGTCGAGTCGAAGCCCTCGCTGATGGCGGCGCGGGTGATGAGCATCGCCGTCGTCTGTGCACCGTCCCCGCCGGCGCCGGCCAGCTTGATGCTGACGTCCTCCGGATCGAGGTGCGACGGGAATGCGGTCGCGAACCGGTCGGGGCGTTCGGTCGTCGTGCCCAGCGCGGCCAGCGTTCGTTCGGGATCGAAGGTGGGCGTCGGGATGGGCGGGAAGCGGAAGCCGTCGGTGACGTCTTTCTTCACCCCCAGCGGGAAGACCGGTTCCAGGCTGTCCCGCACCCAGGCCTCGGCGGCATCGGGTTCGAGTTTGAGGTGGATCGGGCATTCGGAGAGGACCTCGATCAGCGCGAATCCGGTGCCGTCGACTTGGAGCTCGAGGGCTTTCTTGATGGCGCGCTTGGCATGCGTGCGGCGACGGTTGTCGTAGAGCGCGACCCGCTCGACATAGACCGGGCCGTCGAGACCGGCAATCAGCTCCGCCACCTTCAGCGGTTGACCGGCGAACAGGGCCCGGCCGTCCGGCGAGGTAGTCGTGGGCTGACCGAGGAGCGTTGTCGGCGCCATCTGACCGCCGGTCATCCCGTAGATGGCGTTGTTGATGAAGATCACCGTCATCGGCATGCCCAACTGGGCGGCGCTGATGATCTCGGCCAGCCCGATCGACGCCAGGTCGCCATCGCCCTGATAGCAAATGACGATCGAGTCGGGGTTGGCAGTCTTGTGGCCGATGGCGACGGCCGGCGCCCGGCCGTGCGCGGCCTGCGTGTTGCCGACGTCGAAGTAGTAGTAGGAGAACACCGAGCACCCGACGGGTGACACGAGGACGGTGCGGTCCTGGACGCCGAGCTCGTCGATCGCCTCAGCCAGGTACTTCTGAGCAAGCCCGTGACCGCACCCGGGGCAGTACGTGGTCGTGTGCGCCTTGATCCCCTCGGCATGATCATGGCGCTCGAACTGGCGATAGAAGACAGACGACGGCATCAGTGCACCCCCCTCTGGCTCGGGTCTGGCAGGCCCAGCACGTGTTCGACGATCTCGGCTTGGGAAGGAAGGATCCCGCCCTGGCGTCGCACGTGGCTGATCGGTGGGGCGTGCACCTCGGCGTGGCTCAGGGCCAAGCGCAACTCGTCCTCCAGCTGGCCGCTGCTGGCCTCGACCACGACGATGCGGCGTGCCCGAGGAATCACCCCAAGGAGAGCATCGATCGGGAACGGCCACAGCGTGATCGGGCGGAACAGGCCAGCCCGCAGACCCTTGTCGCGCAACTCCTTGACCGCTCCCTTGGCCAGTTGGGCTGGGGTGTTGCATGCCACGAGGACGACGTCGGCGTCGTCGCAGCGGTGGAGGTCGGCCCGCTGCTCCTCGGCCGCCATCCGCGCGTACTTCGCGTCGAGGGCTTGATTGTGACGCTCGAGCCCGGCCTCCGACAGGTCGATCGAGCAGATCAGGTTGCCCCGGTGCGAGCGGTCACCGTAGACGGCCCACTCGGGGATGCCCGGCACGACCATGCGATCGGGGAGGCACACCTTCCCGGTCATTTGGCCGAGATAGCCGTCGCCAAGGATCACCACCGGGTTCCGATACTTGAACGCCAGCTCGAAGGACAGCATCGCGCTGTCGAGCATCTCCTGTGGAGTGGCAGGGACCAGAACGATCGCGTGCGTGTTGCCGTGACCGAGGCCACGGCAGGCCAGCTTGATATCCGCCTGCTCGGGTCCGATGTTCCCCAACCCGGGCCCGCCTCGCATGATGTTCACGAAGACGGCAGGCACCTCCGCTCCGATCATGTAGGAGATCCCCTCCAGCATGAGGCTGAATCCCGGCGAACTGGTGAAGGTGATGCACCGCTTCCCGGCCCCTCCCGCGCCGTACATCATGTTGACGGTCGCAACCTCGCTGACCGCTTGGACGAACACCCCGTCGAGCGCCGGTTGGACCTTGGCCATCATCTCGGCGCCCTCGGTGGACGGCGTGATCGGGTAGCCGAAGACGTGCCGGCAGCCGGCCAGGACGGCGCCCACCGCCGCCGCGTACGTGCCCTTCACGATGAGGGGGGCGCGTTCTGACAGCGCGACAGTGACGTCGGGCTGTGGCTCGGGTGTGGGTGCGTCGTAGGGCCGCGGTCCACCAAGCTGGGCGGGGTCGAGCAACGCAAACGCCGCCTCGTCGCCCTCCGGCCGCAGACCGAACGGTTCCGGACACGCGTCGATGCACAGGCCGCAGTGGTTGCACCGGGTCAGGTCGAGCACGATCGGGACAAGGCCCGTGAGGGGATGGATCTCGGTGCCAAGCGTGATGCAGTCCTTGGTGCACGAGTCGATGCAGCGCCCGCAGCCCTTGCAGTACTCGGCCACGAGGAAGGGCAGAGGCTTTTCCGCGATGGTGGTCACACCATCCACCTCCTGAGCAGCGGGCATCGGTGACGCCGGTCTTGAACTGCGCGATGTGGTTTCGTAACTCGATCTTCGGCTCGCGTGAGGCCGCCCGCCTAGGGCCTCCGGGCCCAGCCGCCCGAGCCTAAGGACTCTTGACACCGAACGGACAAGACTGGTGGCATGGAGGAAAGCTCGACTGAAGTTCGCCCGGCGCTCGACGGCTTCTGCTCACCGCACGCGATCGCGGTCGTCGGGGCCAGCAGCGACCCGGCGACCATCGCCGGACTCCTGTTCGGCAACCTGGTCGACAGCGGTTTCGGCGGGGTCGTGCTGCCCGTCAACCCGCACCATGCGGAGGTGCGCGGCATCACGGCATTTCCGGATCTCGCCTCCTGCCCGGTCCTGCCCGATCTCGTCGTCGTCTGCGTGCCGGCAGATGCGGTCGCCCGAGTGGTGGCCCAAGCCGGCGATCTCGGCATCGGGGCGGTGTGCGTGATCTCGGCAGGGTTCGCAGAAGTCGGACCGGAGGGCAGCGGCGCGCCAGGCGCGCCTTGTGGCGGCCGCGAGCGAACGGGGGGTGCGGTTGGTCGGACCCAACTGCACGGGAATCCTCGGCGGCGCCGGCAACGGGCGGTTCAACGCCACCTTCAGTCGAACTCTGCCTGCCGCCGGCGGCGCATTCCTGCTGAGTCAGTCGGGTGCGGTCGGGCTGGCCGTCCTCGACGCGGCGGACGCACGGGGCCTCGGCATCGGAACCTTCGTGTCGATCGGAAACGCCGTCGACGTGTCGACCAACGACTTCCTGCGGTACTGGGAAGACGAGCCCGCGGCGGACGTGATCCTGCTGTACCTCGAGTCGATCCCGGACCCGGCATCGTTCGTCCGGATCGCGCGCCGCGTCGGCCGGCGCGTGCCGATCGTCGCGGTCAAGGCGGGACGCACGGTGGCCGGGCGCCGAGGAGCGGCGTCGCATACGGCAGCCCTGTCGGGAGGCGACGTGGGAGTGGACGCCCTGCTGCGCCAGGCAGGCGTCGTCCGGGCCGGATCGATCGAGGAGATGCTCGACGTAGCGACGGTGTTGAGCTCCACGCGGCGGTACAGAGGCCGCCGGGTAGCGATCGTCACCAACGGCGGTGGACCGGGGATCCTCGCGGCAGACGCCTGCGAAGCCAACGGCCTCGAGGTCCCCGAGTTGGCTGCGCCGACCGCGGCGCGGCTGCGGTCGCTGCTCCCGCCCGAGGCCGGCGTGTCCAACCCCGTCGACATGATCGCCAGTGCCAACGCCTCGCTGTACGGGCAAGTCACGCGCATCCTCGGGGCCGAGCCAGACGTGGATGCCGTCATGGTGCTGTTCAACACGCCGCTGATCACGCGGTCGGCGGACGTCGCCGACGAGTTGATCGCCGCCCGCGCCGCGTTGGCCGACGACATCGCCCTCGTCGGCGTGTTCATGAACCGCGAAGGACCTCCTGCAATGCTGCATGCGGCCGGGATTCCTTCCTTCACGGCACCGGAGAACGCCGCCCGCGCCCTTACGCGCGCGATCGCTTGGGACGACCGCCGGCGTCGACCGGAAGGGATGGTCCCGCGACCGGCCGTCGATGTCGAGCGGGCCCGCAGCATCGTGAACGCCGATCCCTGCACCGCGGACGGCTGGCTGGACACGGTCACGGTCTCGGCGCTCCTCGAGGCCTGCGGTATCCCGTCGGTTCGCAGCCGACTGGTGTCGACGCCGGAGGAAGCGGAGCAGGCGCAGGTCGCCTTCGGCGGCACCGTCGTCGTCAAGACGGCCGCGGCTATCCACAAGAGCGACGTCGGTGGCGTGCGCACCGGCGTCGCTACGGGACCCGAGGCCGCGGCGGCGGTGCGGACGATCCGCGCCGCCCTTGCCGAGGCGGGCCTTCCCGACGCCGCCCGCCAGTTCCTGGTGCAAGAGCAGGTCGACTCGGGTCTTGAGATGATCGTCGGCGTCAACCGGGATCCCCTCGTCGGGCCGCTCGTCGTCGTCGGCCGGGGCGGCACCGCTGTCGAGGTGCTCGACGACGTCGCTGTCCGCGTCGCCCCGCTGACAGATCACGACGTCGACGAGATGCTGGAGTCGCTGCGGTCCTATCCGCTGCTCACCGGATACCGGGGCGCCGCGGTGCTCGACGTCGCCGCCCTCCGCGCCGTCCTTCACCGCATCTCGACCCTGGTAGCGGAGGTCACCGAGATCGCCGAGATCGACCTGAATCCCCTCTTCCTCCTCGAACACGGCGTCGCCGTGGCCGACGCTCGCATTCGACGCACCGCAGGCGACACTCGCTGATATACGCGGCGGCCTCTCTCACCGGCACCCCGCTCTTGATCGGTAACACCCCACGGCTCGGTTGAGCGAGAATTCGGCCGCGGAGCGTGCACAGCAGTAGGTCGTTCGGCCCCTTCTTATGCAACTCGTACCGCGAGTACGTGCAGGATCGGCACGCGTAGTCCAAAGTATTAAGCCATGCCAGCTGACCTTCGCGACCGTGGGAGATCGCCGCACGCCGCGCCGACTGTGGGGCCGCTACGCCCCCGGCCTTACACGCTTTTCAGCGACAACCACCTGCTCTCGTTTTTCTGTGTGGCGACCGGGATCATCCTCACTGTGTGGTTCCGCCATGGTGGATTCGGCGCTCTCAACAACGGTGCTGCTCTTGCGGCGACCAGCCTCGCCCAACTCACCGGCGTTGCCGCGTCTTTCGCCGGCCTCGCCGGGCTCGCGCTTGCCGCCCGCCCGATCGCTGTCGAGCATCTCTACGGCCTCGATCGAGTGTTCATCTGGCACCGGATCCTCGGTGAGACCATGGCGGTGCTGGTCGGCGTTCACGTCGTCACGTCGATCTTCGCCTGGGGTCTCGACCTGGGGTTTGGCCCGGCGATCATCGACCTCACCGGGCGCGACTCGTATATGGCGCTGGCGTTTGTCGGAGCGCTGCTCATCGGTGTCGTGACGATCTCGTCGCTGCGCACCATCCGCCGCCAGATGTCGTATGAGACCTGGTACTTCGTCCACCTTCTCGCGTACGCCGGATTTGCCATCTCCTTCTCGCACGAGATCGTCTGGGGTGAGCTGTTCGCCAACGATTCCTTCGCTCGCTGGCTATGGATCGCTCTCCATGTCGGCGTCGGCGTGATGCTGATCCGAGGTCGGTGGGGACGCCTCGCCGTTGCAGCGATACGTCCGCTTCATGTCGCCGAAACTCGCCAGCTGAATGACGACACCACCGAACTGCGGCTTGCCGGTGGCGCGTTGCACACGATGCACGGCGACGCCGGCCAATTCGTGATCGTCCGTCCGCTGGTCAAAGGGCTCTGGTGGCAGGCCCACCCTTTCTCGTTGTCCGCAGCCCCGACAACGGAAGGGCTGTGGATCTCGGTGAAGACAAGAGGTGATGCGACCGCCACCATCGGCAACCTGCCGCGAGGTACACGAGTCGCCGTCGAGGGGCCATTCGGCGCTTGCACACCGCATCGGATCGATGACCGCAAGGTGTTGTTCATCGTTGGCGGGATAGGGATCGCTCCCGTGAAAGCGATGCTCGAACGCCTCGACCGCAGGCACCAGCCGATCGTGCTGTATCGCGCCCATCGAGACGACGACCTGCTCTATTCCGACGAGCTGGGCGCCATGGCCCGCGAATTGGGCGGCGAACTGATGACGATCGTCGGGCCCACGGCCACGCTCGCCGTCAAAGACCCGCTGTCAAGCACGGTATTGCGCAAGGCGATCCCGGATCTGACCGAGCGGGTAGCGGTGCTGTGCGGTCCCGAGCGCCTTCTTTGGGCAGCTCGCGCCGGTCTGCGCGAGGCCGGAGTCGCCGCCGGAGACATCCATTTCGAACAGCCCTGGTGGTAACTCGATGAGCAAGCGACCCTCCGCATCCCTGAGCAGACGCCTGCTACCGGCGGTGGCCGTGACCACCGCTGCGTCTGGCCTTGTCGCCCTCCTCGACCGACCACCGAGCAGCACGGCCGACAACGTCGGCGTCGACGCCGCTGCACTCCCGGATCAAGGCCCGGTCCGGGTTGCGAGCGAGCCACCTGTCGTGTCGTCGACAGTGCCCGCCGTCGTCGAGCAATCCTCACCAGCGGCGGTCCCTCTCGCTACGATTCCAGTGCAACAACCTGTTGCCACGGAAGCACCTGTCGCCACCGATGCACCTGCCCCGGTCGTGATTCTGCCGGCGGTTGCCTCGCCGGCTTGCGACGGTCAACCGTTGGACGGTCCCATGATCAGCACGATATGGGGGTTTGTCCAGGTCGAAGCCGTGGTGTCGACCAGCGGACAGATCTGCGACGTCATCGTCCTCAAATCACCCCACGACCGCCGCAAGTCGAAACAGATCAACGAGGACGCCCTACCAATCCTGCATACCCAAGTGATCACGGCTCAAAGCACGTCGATCAAGGGTGTCAGCGGGGCAACCGTCACCAAAGAGGCTTACGTGCGTTCGCTGCAGGCGATCCTCGACGGTGGGACCGTTGAAGGCTGAGGTCGCGTCCAGCGTGGTTCGCACCCACCCGGTGATGGGCACGATGGCGAGCGTTCACGTGCACGACCGAGCCGAACTCGCCGTGATCGACGAGGCGATCGCAGCCATGTGGGCGGAACTCGATCGGTTGGAGGAGGTCTTTTCCGACGTTTCGTCCGACCAGTGAGATCAGCCGCGTCAACCGCGGCGAACTACACCTTCTCGACGCCAGTCGCGAGGTCATCGAAGTCGTCGACGCCTGCACCTGGTTGGAGCATGTCAGCAAGGGTTCCTTTCGGTCTCGCCGACCCGGCGACACGATTCTCGATCCAGCGGGGTTCGTGAAGGGCTGGGCGGCCGAATTGGCGGCGAATTGCCTCGACCGGGCCGGGTTGCGGCGGTGGTATCTGTCTGTCGGCGGTGACATCCAGACACGCGGTACCGATCACGACGGATCACCTTGGTGTGTGGCGATCGTTGACCCGAACAGCGAGGATCCGCGGGCCGTTCGTGCCCTCGTCGAGGTCAGTGGCGACGCCGTGGCCACTTCGGGAACCGCCTCGCGCGGCCGCCATCTGTGGGATGGTCGGACGGACCAGCCTGCGGATGCGCTTGCTTCGATGACCGTCGTCGGCCCCCATCTCACGTGGGCCGACGCCTTCGCCACGACCGCGTTCGTGATGGGATTCGATGGAATCGACTGGGTCGCCAACTTCGACGGCTACCGCGCCTTGGCGATCACGACCGAGGGCGAAGTGGTGCACAGAGCCAACCAGTGGGGCGTGGGCACATTGGATGATCGTTCACAGCTGACGCAAACGGACCACGACCGCGGCCTCCGCACAGGCCTGTAGACCGGTCAGGGGGCCAAGCAACCCCAATCTGATCGTCGTGTCTAGTGCCCAGTGGTGAGCCGAGGGCGTCTGGGCTATCGATTGGCGAGGTCGGCCGACAGGTTGGCGCCACAGGTGACACGAGGACAGTGCGGTCCTGGACACCGGGGAAACCGCCGAGCTGGTAGGGGCCGCGAATCGCTTCCCGACCAGACCTGACCAACGCCCGATGTCAGGCACTCAGCAGAGGGCGAAAACGGTAGAGCCGTAGATGACCTGGGTGCCTGAGGCATCGGTGCGGACGACGAAGCCCAACCCGGCGCTGTGGTAATTGGCGTTCTTGATGTTGGCCATGTGTGGTGTCGAGTTGTACCAGATCGAGATCACGAGCGATGTGGATGTGCCATTGGCGGCAGCGAGGTTCTCGCCGGTCGGGCATCCGACCGTCGCGTCGCGGGTCGGAATGTCGGAGTGGCCGAGTCCGTTGTTGGCTTGAGCCAGCTGCAATGCATACGTGCAGGCAAAGGCCTGGGCTGCGGGATTGAGGACGAGCGGCGCCACACCGGCGTCAGCGCGGGTCGCATTCAGAGATGACAGTCCGTCGCTGGTGCACGGCGAGTAGCCCACCTGGGGTGCCGGAGACGGGGTGTTCGCGGGCGGCGGTTGCGTTGCGGTCGCCGAGGGGCCCGAGAACCAGCCCTGTAGATCGGCGATCAGGTTGGTTTGCGATTGGCTGAAGAAGCCGAGACCGCGGTTCGAGACCTGGGTGATGGCGAAGTTCGCCACGACGTCGCTGCCGCCGACTGAGTTGACCGTCGACGTGTTCGGCCGCGGGGTTCCAGCAGGAAATGCCGTGATGTAGCCGCCGGTGCCATCGACCGAGGTGACGTTGTAGGCGATCGACCCGCCTTGTGAGACGGCGAGCTCCAAACCGCCGCCCGGGTAGAGCGGCACGCTGCTGCCGAGCGGGCTCTGGCCACGGGTGTCGAGCAGGCGGGTCGGGTCATAGGCCGTGAACAGCCCATCAGTACCAGATCCGGCAGAGGGGCCGGTGAAGTACCCGAGAAGATCGACGACAATGTGGCCGCCGCCGGAGAGATACAGCGCCACGCCGGTTGGGGACACGGGTAAGATGCCCGCTGCCGCCCGGGTTTGACCGGCGTGATCGACGTTCAGAATCGATGAAGTCGGCATCTGGCGACCGGCAGGGAACTCGGTGACGAAGCCGGGAGCGGAGGATTCCGTGATCGTGACGTTGAGTGCCATGGCCACGGCGTCGGCCGGGACTCCGGCAGGCAACGGCAAGGTCGTCGTGGCGCCCGGCGCCAGCGTGGCCCCGGAACGCGAGTCGTACAGGCGGGTCGACGGTCGAGCGACAAACCTGCCCGCCGCAGCGGCACTGGCGGGTACGAACGCTCCGACGACGTCGACGATCACGTTCGCGGGGACCGACGTGAACACGCGAAACGCCCCAGACACACCGACACGCGTGATGGAGCCATTCGCTCGGATCTGGCCGACGTCGAAGTTCACGTTCGAAACGACAGGCCGTGCTTGATCCGCCGGCCAGGCCGTGAGGAACCCCGCGGCTTGCGGTCCCTCAACGGTCAACGTCAACGCAACCGACGTCGCATTGGCGGGGACCCCGCACACTCCGCGGGCAGGAATCTGCAAGGACAAGGCGTCGAGACGCTCATACCCACCCGAAAGACGAGTGTCTGCCAAGCGGCACGGCTGCACCGGCACGTAGGCCGCTGACGCGACGGGTGCGGCATCAACGGTGCTTTCGACAAATGCCAATGACACTGTCGCAAGGCCCCCGCAAACTGCCCCTACTCCGACCTTCTTTATCAAGTCACGCGTCGACGGGCGCGCAGGGCGCCGTCTCTCGTACCGATGCATTGAATCGGACCCTCGATTGTTCTGCGCCCGGCAAAGTTCTAGCAGGCGAACAAAGGTCACCATCAAATATCGGTCGAATCCAACTCAAACTTGAGCGTGAATCTCGTATTCAGGGTCGGCTGCTACCGCAGGTGGCACGCCATTTCTCTCTGATCCAGGGCGGTCCCCGGATTTCTCAGCTGCTGACTGGACGTGATCGCCTGGCGAGGCCGATGAGGGACAAGCCGAGGCCGAACACTGCCAGACCGAGGATCGCTATCCGGCCCGACTCGTCACCCGTTCTCGGCAGTTGCACAGTGTTCGGGTCAACTGTCGTGGGCACTGGGGCCTGAGAAGCAGCCAACGTCGTTGTCGTTGCCGTAGGCGCCTGGGAGAGAACCAGGGTCGTCGTCGTTGTCGTTGGAGCGACCGTCGTTGTGGTTGGAGCGACCGTCGTTGTGGTTGGAGCGACCGTCGTTGTGGTTGGAGCGACCGTCGTTGTGGTGGTCGTTGTCGGTGCCTCCTGGCATGCCTGCTCCGTCCCGCGAAGGAAACGTCGTATGCCGTCGGGTCGCCGATCATGAGGTTGGCGTCGACGACCACCGACCAGGTGTGGGTCTCTGTCGGCGACCAGGTGAAGGTGTTGATGTACGCGGCGCCGAAGACGGCCACGGTGGAGACACCGTTGATGGTCGTCGTCACCCGGTTGTTGGCCCCATCGCCCACCGAGTAGTCGAGCAGGCTGACGGCCAGTCCGGTGCATGATGGCGTCACGGTGGGCGTGTGCGCAGAGGCCGATGTTGCCGTGAGGCTGATGGCACCGCCACTGATAGTGAGAATCGCGCCTGCGAAACAGAGAGTGCGAGCTATGCGAAGTTGAGTGAACATGGGCGCCCTTCGTCGAGAATTTGTGTAACCGTAGTGCAATCCAGTCTTGCACAGCCATAGGTCATCCGGCCAACTTTCGCTGCTCAGCAACGAACTCGTAACATTTGGCGCGCACCGATACCCGTGCTCGGACTTGACCAGACCTGAGCCTATCGAGACAGCGATCAACCAACCACTCTAAGCGCGAACTTTGCCAATTGCCAGCCCTCCCACTCGGCGCGGTCCAACTCGTGCACAGAGCCAACCATTGGGCCTTGGGGACATTGGATGATCGTTCACAGCTGACCTAAACGACCACGACCGCAGATGAATGACCGCTACGTGTTGCCGCACATCGGTCGGGTGACGTTGCGCGCCTCACGATCACCCATCTCGAAGACACTCAGCGCCATCGTGGTCGCTGTCAGAACTCGCACCCACAACCAGTCACCTGTGATTCGGGCTCTGTTCCACTCACGTACTGTTGTGGCCGATCCGCGCGAACGGTGGGAGACCATGGACACTCAGAAAATCGGACGAGTCTTCGGCTGGTTCTTCATCGGCACGTTCATCACGAGCATCCCTGCTCGACTGCTCTTCATCAATGGAGTTGGCGCCACTTGGACCGACATGCGTTTCGTCCCTGGGGCCGGTTCCAACACGAGCCTGGAACTCGGCGCGATCTTCGAGTTCGCATTGATCATCGCCAACATCGCGACAGCGGTCGTCATCTACCCGCTCGTGAAGCGACAGAGCGCAACCGTCGCGCTCGGATATGTCACCGCTCGCGGCATGGAGTCGGTCTTCATCGCGATCGGACTCATGAGCATCATCACAGTCGTGAGCGTCAATGATGCCCTGGTCGGGGCGAGTGGCGCCGAGGCCACAGCGCTCGCTGTACAAGGCAATACCCTGGTGTCTACCTACGAATGGGCGTTCCTGTTTGGGCCGGGGCTCGTTGTGGGCTTCGGGAACGGGTTGATGCTGGGCTATCTGATGTACCGCTCGGCCCTCGTGCCGCGTCGCATGGCGATGCTGGGCCTGATCGGTGGCCCCTTGCTGATCCTCTCGTTCGTGCTCACCCTGTTCGGTGCCTACGAGAACGGGTCGGGACCCTCGGGACTGCTGGCACTGCCGGAGATCGCTTGGGAGGCGTCGCTCGGCATTTACTGCGCGTGGAAGGGCTTCAGACGTAGCCCGATCGCCGAGTCCACGGCTGCGATGGGATAGCACGCGAGCCGAGCGCTTTCCCTGTTCACCATCCAAGCGAAGCGACGCAAGCGCTGGTGATCTTCGGGTTGACTCCGAAGCGGTCGATGACGGGTGGATGAGCTACATCGTGCAACGCCAGGACCGTTTCTACGTCGTCGCCTACGACGGCCTCGACCCGCTCACCGGACGAGAACGCAGACGATGGCATCCCGTCGGTCACGATCGAAACTAAGCCGAACCGCACCCACCAGGTCGACAAGCGCCGCCGACACCGGCTGCGTCAGGCGGCAGAGTCGCGGCCGAGATGGATCGGCACGCGACGGTCCTCGTCGTCGAACACGGCAACGAGCTCGAGCCTGGCGCCGAGCACGTCGAGGTATTGGCGCAAGGTCGACACCCGCACGTCATCGGAGTGCTCCAGCCGGCTCATCCTCGCGGTCGTGGCGTGGATCGTTGTCCCGATCCTTTGGGTGACCGTGCTCGCCATGGCGATTTGGGCAGTGCTATGAGTTCCGACGTGCCCACCGGTGGGGTCGCCGTCCTGGGTGACGAATCCGTCCTGGTCGAGGACGATCGCCTTCTTGCCTGGTGGAACGGATTGTCAGAGCCACAACGACGACAGACCTACTTGGTCGGAACGCGCACTCCAATGCCGGCGTGGATGGTCATCAGCCTCGCTGTGGCAGACGTCCCAGGCCTCATCGATGCGCCCGACAGACCCGACGGTCTTCAGCATCCGTGGTGCTACATGCCTGAAGCGGTGGCCAAGCTCATTGCTCGACGACGGCGCGGTGACACTCGCTGAGTCGCGCATTGAAGGTTACGATCTGGCACCTGGGGCCAGAACAAGGAGGGCGACCGTGGACCACGCCACGACGATGCGGAGCACCTACGAGCGAATCAGCGCCGGAGACATCGCCGGGTTCGGCGAGTTGGTCGCGGACGACTTCATCGAGCACCAGGGCGGGCCGGGTCTGCCTCCCACCAAGGAGGGGACGCTCGAGTTCTTTCGAATCCTGCTGGCCGCGTTTCCCGACATGCGGATTGGACGTCGAGGATCTGATCGCCAGCGAGGACAAGACCGTGGCGCGAGTCAAGGTCACGGCAACGCACCAAGGCGAGTTCATGGGCGTGCCGCCGACGGATGCGCGTGTCGAGATGCAGCTGATCGACATCATGAGGTTCGACGACGCGGGCCGCGTCTGCGAGCACTGGGGCGTCACGGACATGCTGTCGCTCATGCAGCAACTCGGCGTCGTGCCTGCCGGCCCTGCCGCATAGTCCGCTCACCTGCTCGGGAACCACCCTCAGGAGGGCTGTCGGCAGAGTCGTTCGACTGACAGCAGCGGGTGCGGACGAGGATCGCAAGCGTGCATGAGGGATGACGGAGAGGACGACATGGCCATCAAAGTGATCGTCGAACTGCAGGCCAAACCTGGTCGGCGGGCCGAGCTCAGCAGTCTGCTCGAGCGCATCATCGCGAACGAGGGACCAAGCCAGCACGGCTTCCTTGGAAGCACGCGCTACGAGGTGCTCGAAAACCCCGATGTCCTGGTCGAGATCGCCGATTGGGAGTCGGCCGAGGCGCGCGACGTGCACATGCAGCAAGCCGCAGCTACGGGCGCATATGCACCGCTGGTCGAGCTGCTGGCTGCTCCGGCCCGGGCCACGGTCATCAGCCGCCTCCCGTAACCTGAACTCGGCGTCGCAACAGACCCAATCCCGCATGTCGTCGACACACGAACGCAACGGCGATCGACGCAGTCGAAGGTGTCGAATCAGCCTGTTGAGACTCGTCCTGGCGAGCACAGCTGGTCGGTCGGTACGACGGATATCAGTTGCCGATCGGCAGGCGTACCCGGGCCGTCGTGGCACCGGGCTGCGACTCGAAGCTGATGTCGCCACCGTGGCGGTCGATCACGATGCGACGGGAGATGTCGAGCCCGAGGCCGGTGCCCTTGCCGACGTCCTTGGTGGTGAAGAACGGCTCGAAAGCGCGCGCTTGGACGTCGGGTCCCATGCCCGGACCGCTGTCGGTGATCTCGACGACGAGGTCGCCGCCGTCGACTCGCGTCGCGATCCGCAGCGTGCCGCTACCATCCATCGCGTCGAGGGCGTTGTCGATCAGGTTCGCCCAGACCTGGTTGAGCTCGGATGCATAGGCGTCGATCTCAGGGGTGTCGTCGAAGTCGTAGACCACCTCCACGCCAGCGGCCTTTGGTCCGAACATGGCGAGCGTGCTCTGGATCCCGGCGCGCACGTCGGTGTGCTGAAGGGCCGCCCGGTCGACCTGGGAGTAGGTCTTGACATCCGCGACAAGGTTGGCGATGCGCGATGTCGCATCGCTGAGCTCGGCAAGCAGGCTGCTCATGCCGATCGTGCTCGAGATCCAGCGCAGAGCCGGATCGAGCGCGTCTTCGCCGACCTTCTCCTGGAGCGCATCGAGCCACGCCCGGTCGGCCACCGTGCTCGCCAGCACTGGTGCCATGTGCCATGCGACCGCGATGTCGCGGTCCTCCATCCAGGTGCCGATCAGCTCTTCGCGGTCGGCAGTGGCGATCGCGCCACCGGCGGCAACCGGATGGTCCTGCAGGTCGACGCGCAGCCGGTCGAGCGCGAGGAATTCCTCGGCCAGCGTCCCGACCTCTGCCAGGTCGACGAGCGATTCGAGCATGTAGGCGGCGGCGTTGCGCAGCGACTCCACCGCGCGCAGCGCCGCCGAGGCCGGGTTGTTGATCTCGTGGGCGAGGCGGGCGGCCAGTGTTCCCAGTGCCACGAGGGACTCTCGTTCGCGAGCGATCGCGTCGATGCCGCGAATCGTCTGGTAGATGCCGGTGATCATGTGCTTGGCGAACGGCGACCACCGTTCGACCAGCACCGACAGCTCGCTCGAGGGCACGAGCAAGCAGCGCCCGGCCGTGGTCGCCCGACCGGACGCCCGGTAGACGGAGTGGCCGTCGGCGTCGCCCCAGGCGGTGAGTCCGCCTGCCCACTGGCCGGGTGTGGTCATTCTGGCGACCACGGTCGATTGGTTGCCGATCCGTCGAGTCAGCTCGATCTCACCGGCGAGCAGTATCCACAGCACGTCGGCGGTCGTGCTTTCGCGGAAGAGATCGTCGCCCGCCGAGAACTCCAACTCGCGACCGGCTGCCACCAGCTCGTCGAGTTGCTGGTTCGTGAGCGAGCTGGTGAGGAACGCGGCGCGCAGATCGTCGGCGACGCTCACACCGTCTCCAGGTACAAATGGATGTTGCTGACGGCACTCGATCCCTCGCCGACGGCAGAGGCGACCCGTTTCATCGACGAGCGCCGGACGTCGCCCACGGCGAACACGCCGGGGACGCTGGTCTCCAACAAGAACGGTGGGCGTTGCAGCGGCCAGCGGGTGTCGTCGCAACCGAGCGCGGTGACGTCGGGGCCCGTCAGCACGAAGCCTCGCTCGTCGCGCGCGATCGCGTCACCGAGCCAGTCGGTGCGGGGCAGTGCGCCGATGAAGGCGTAGAGCCAGTTCGCCTTGACGTCGTCCTCGCGCCCGGTGGCGCGGTCGGCGAGCGTGAGCCATTCAAGATGGTCGCTGCCTCCGCCGCGTACGACCTCGGTGTGCAGCCGTACTTCGACATTTTCAGTCGCGTACACGCGCTCGACGAGGTACTGCGACATCGATGCTTCGAGCGACTCGCCTCGTGCGAGCACGACGACTCGCCGTGCGTACTGGGCGAGGTGTAGTGCCGCCTGACCGGCGGAGTTGGCGGCGCCGACGACATATACATCGCTTCCCTGGGTGGTGCGGGCGTCGTTCGCCGACGCGCCGTAGAAGACGCCACGCCCGGTGAAGTCGGCGAGCCCTTCACCAGGCAGGAGGCGGTACGAGACCCCGGTCGCCAAGACGACCGCGCGGGCCTCGATGTCGGCGCCGTCGTCGAAGCGAACAGCGTGGATCGAGCCGCGCGACTCCAGCCCCTCGACCGAACGGGCCAGCACCATCTCTGCACCGAGTCGGCGGGCTTGGATGGTCGCCCGGTGCGACAAATCGTCGCCGCTGAGCCCGTTCGGAAAACCCAGGTAGTTCTCGATACGCGCGCTCTGACCGGCCTGCCCGCCCGGTGCATCGCGCTCGATCACCGCCACTCGCAGTCCCTCCGAGGCGGCGTACACCCCAGCGGCCAGGCCCGCGGGGCCGGCACCCACGACGACGACGTCGTACAGCGCCGACTCGGCACTGGTGCGCAACCCGAGCGCGCCGGCGAGCTCGGACATCGTTGCTCCGCGCAGTGAGGTGCCGTCAGGCAGCAGGACCAGCGGGAGGGCGTCGCCCGCGCTGTTGAAGAGATCGTGCAACCGCTGGGCCTCGGTATCGCGCTCGAGCTCGAGCCATTGGTAGTGGACATGGTTGCGGGCGAGGAACATGCGCGTGTCGTAGCCCCGCTCCGACCAGCGGTTGCCGACCACCCGGACTCCCTCGAAGCGTAGGCCGTTTGTGCGGTCCCACTCGTCGAGGAGGTCGTCGATCACCGGGTACAGCCGCTCCTCTGGAGGTGCCCACGGCTTCATCAGGTAGTGGTCGAGACCGATGTCGTTGATCGCCTTGATCGCCACCTCGGTATCGGCATAGGCCGTGAGGAGCACGAGCTTGGCACCGGGTGCCAGCGGCCGAGCCCGATCGAGCAACTCGATACCGGTCATCTGGGGCATCCTGTGATCGGAGACGATCAGCGCGATCGGCAGGTCGCGGGCAGCGAGCTCTTCGATCGCCTCCAGGGCCTCGACGCCCGACGTCGCCCGGACGATGCGGTACCTGCCTGAGTAGCGCGACCGGAGATCCCGGCTGATCGCCAGCGACACCGTCGCGTCGTCATCGACCGTCAAGATGATCGGTTTCGCCATCGCATCCCTCCGTCGCCCGAGCGCGGTTGAACGCTAGTGCACGCAGAACGTTCCTGGTCACTGCAGATCAGCGCTCAGAGTGGGCAGCAGTTGCCGTCTGGCCTCGCCTGCGATGTGGTCGGCGGAGCCTGGTTCCGTCGAGGCCCCCGCTGGTGACACCCCGCGACGTCGCGATCGGATGGCCCTCGTCAGTTGCGTGGCGAACTGATGTCATTGAGGAGGCGGCGGATCTCGGAGACGCCGGCAACCGCTGTGTCCAGGTGCGCGGCGCACGCGAGAAGGTTGAACGTACGGCAACCGGCCGAGACGTACGGCGCCAGGAATTCGGCGATGGTGTCGGGGGCGCCGCAAGGGCTGTAGCGCTCGAATCGTTCGAACGGGAGGTTGTACAGGCCTTCCATGGTCGGAGCGAGTGACGCGCGTCCTGTCGGCGGGATCGTTTCCGATGCCGCACCAGACTTGCATCGCGTGTTGCCATTCGACGTTCCGCCGGCCGGCCGCGGCGGCGGCGTCGTCGACGATGGCGGTCGCTTCCTCGAACCGTCGCGCGGAGTTCCAGATACCGATCCAGCCGTCGCCGAGGCGCCCGGCGCGGCGGAGCGCGGCGTCGGAGCGACCTCCGACGATGATGGGGATGGGTGGTTGCGGCGCGGGCAGGATCAAGGCGTCGTCGAGGTCGAAGAATTCGCCGTGGTGAGTTACCGGTGCTCCTGCGAGCAACGCCCGAAGGACGCCCAGGGATTCGTCCATGCGGCGTCCGCGAGTACGTGGATCGATACCGCAGATCTCGAGCTCGTGCGGGTCCTCGCCACCGACACCGACGCCGAATGTGAGCCGGCCGGGGTACCGCTCGGACACGGATGAGAGCTGACGGGCCACCAGCACGGGATGACGTAGGGGCAGCAGATACACCGCCACGAACGCTCGAAGCGAGGGTTCGGTTGCGAGTTCGTGGGTCGCTCCGATGAGCCCGTCGAAGCCGGCACCGACGATGAAGCTGACGTGGTCGCCGCACACGACATGATCGAGACCGGCCGCGGCGATCGCACGTGTCGATGTTGAAGGCGTCGCGTCCGGGGTGAGCGCGGCCATACCGACAGAGCACGACTCGGTTCTCATGCGACGGCGACGCCACTGATCTGGGGCCACACGGGCACGAACACGCCACCGAATCGGTAATGCTCGATCCGCACGTCCGCGAAGCCGGTTGCCGCGATCGCGGCGGCGGTGTCGCGGTCGAGGCAGCAACCGTCGAAGACATATCGCCACGGGCGACGTAACAGCCGCTGCACTGCTCGGATCGGACCCGGACCGGACCCAACGTGCTCGATGAACACGAAACGTCCTCCAGGACGCAGGATGCGGTGCACTTCCGCGAGCGCAGCTGCTTGGTCCTCCACCGTGCACAGCACGAGTGTGCAGATCACCGCGTCGACGCTCGCGCTTGCGAGACCGGTCGACTCAGCACGTTCCTCGCGAATCTCGAGGTCGATCCCGTAGCGCGCGGCCTTGCGGCGCAGTGCGTCGTGCGCGTGCGGGTTCGGTTCGATGGCGAGGAGGCGGCTGCCGGGCGCGAGGTAGCGCATCGAAGCACCCGCGCCCGAACCAAGCTCGACGACGAGTGGAGGTAAGTCTGCGAAGAGGGCCTTCTTGCGGGCACCGAGGCGTCGATGGAGGTACCAGTCCATCGACTCGAAGAACTTGGCGTTGGCCCAGGCGCGTATTGGGTGAGGGTGACGCACGGGCTCGGGGCGCGCGAGATGCGTTGTCTCGGTCATTTCATGGCTCCACGGGTCTTCCGACGGCTTGCCGACACAACATCGCGAAGACCGCTCGCGTCGCGCTCGCGTGGACGCTCGCAGGCCGAGTCGCCGACGTCAGAAGGCTGTCGACGCAGAGCTACGAACTCAACAGCTCCTCGACGGCGCCGATGATGTCGCCGACGTCGCGGGCATCAGGCAGATGCCAGGCGCCGTCCTTCGCGACAAAGCGGGCCGACGGCAACGCGGCGGCGAGGGCCTCCCCACCCGCGAACGGGATCACGCGATCACCGCGGTAGTGCAACACCAGTGCCGGCGCTCGAATCTCCTCGACGAGATCGGTGACATCGGTGTTGTAGATCGCTTCGAGGTAGCCCGCAGCCACCTCCGTCGGAGCGCTTTCCCGCAGGATGCGCGCAAAGTGCAGCGTCGCGGCACCCGACGCTCCTGGGCGGTACAGACCGGCCAACAGTTCGGTCGCGATGTTCGGGCGCTGACGCAACAGGTCCAGGATCGGTCGACCGACGTCACCGAACGTCTTGGGCCCGCTCGCGTACGTCCCGAACAGCACGAGGTGAGACACCCGATCGGGTCTGCGGGCCGCGCACGCCAGCGCGATCGGCCCCGCCCCCGACATCGCGAAGAGCGCAGCCGGTTCACCGAGATGTTCCAGCACGGCCTCGAGCTCGCCGACGGCGGCGTCGACGCCGAAATCGCGAACCGTGCCGCCCGACAACCCCGTGCCGCGCCGGTCGTAGGTGATCGCACGGCGATTTCGGGCGAGGTGCTCGATCAGCGACGACCGAGGATCGCGGCCCTCGGCGATCACCTCGAGGTTGGAGAGCCACGCCGGGACCACGATCACCGGGGACCCGGCTCCAAGTTCACCCCAAGCGAGATCGATCCCCTCGCCGGTCAGGCGTTTCAACGACAAGCCGTCGATGGACAGCCGCTGCCCGCCGCGTCCGCCAGCCAAGGCAACCGACTCGGTGACCGGGTCCACGTCACCGCGCAAGATCGCCGCTTCCAATCGTCGGAGTCGTGGTGAGGGCTCCAAACCCAGCTCTTCGACCAGATGGTGTCGGTGAGCCTGGAACACGCGAAGCGCCTCGGCATCGCGCCCGGTGGCGGCGAGGGCGCGCATCAAGGTCGCTTGTGCCTCGGCGCGCAACGGGTGCTCCAACACGAACGCGTCCAACTCCGTGATGGCGCGGTTCGGCTCACCGCAGGCCAGCAGCGCTTCGGCGTGTGCCTCGATCGCTTGGAGATGGAACTCCTCCAACCGGACCTGCTCCGCACGCAACGGCTCGACATCCTCGAACCCGGCGTACGGCGCACCCCGCCACAGGGACAGCGCGTCGTGCAAGAGCGCGCGGGCGACCGACGGTTCTGCCCCGATCGCGGCTCGAACCGCTCGTTCGAATTCGATCGCGTCGACGGTCGCCGAGCCCAACTCGAGCGCATAGCCCGGGGCACGCGTCGCTACGGTGGGAGCCCCTGGAAATCGCAGCCGCTTGCGCAGCCGGAACACCTGGGTCTGCAACGCCGCATCCGGGGAATCAGGGAGCCCGTCGGGCCACACGGCATCAACGAGCGCATCCACGGAAACGATCTGCCCCGACTGCGACACGAGGCGGGCAAGCAAGGTCTGCAATCGACGACCCGGCACATCACGAACCTCGCCCGAGGCATCGACCATCTCGACCGCGCCCAACACGCGCACGGTCACCGAAGACGGCTCCATCGGCCAAGTATCGCGGCACTACCGGCCTCGACGTGCGCCGTTCACCTAGCCGCAACAAGTTCGGCGCTCGCCTCGTGGATGCTGCGACCATCGGGTCCTCTTCAGCAGATCCTCGACCGCCAACCTCTGTCGGCGAGCCTGCCACGTCAGTTCCGCCACCACACGCGGTCGTGTTACACAGAGGTGGACGACCGCTGGTCTGGTTGAGGTAGCCCTTCACCGACAGCCCACTGCCGGCCCGCGTGGCAATCTTGCTCAGGTCGAACGGGGGCATATCAGCCAGAGACATCCTCTGCGATGGCAAGCAGGAGGTCAGTGACGCGGCGGTAACGACCTGGAGCGATGAGACCGACCGGTTCGTCGCATACGAGGTCTGGACTCGGAGAGAACGCAACCAAAGGCGACGGCAGCCTCGATCTGCGCTTGGCTCGGGGCACCCGCGAATCAGTCGCGAAGCTGGGCCTCGAGCACGGTCGCGCCGTCGTGGACCTCGACGGCTATAACCGTTCGGATCAGTCCTTCACCGTTTCGAGCCGTAATCGCGAGTGTGTGCTTTCCTGGTGGGACATTGAGGAATGCGGCTCGAGCGCGTCCATCGAATGCGCGACTCACGAACAGCTCGTCCTGTCCCTGTAAATCGCCTGCGATTCCGAAGAAATAGGGTCCATCGCCTGCGGCTGGACCATCGTTGCCTGTCAGTGAGATGTCGGTCAACGGCAGCATCTCGAGCGGTTTGCCGGCGACATCGAACAGGTGGACGATCACGATCGCACCTTCGAGAACCGGAGCCGTGCCAAGAGTCGCAAACTGTCTTGCGACATCGGACCTCGTCACCACGAACGCGTCCCGCGTTAACGGTTGTCCATTCAACTCGAGCGGCGTGACTGTCTCCACAAACCCCGAAGACGCCGCTACCGCGAGTGAGCCGTCGCCCGCGACTGAGCGCCCGGACAACACGAACCGACCCTGATCGTCGGATTGTCCGCTGACGCGGAACCCGCTACTCGTGATTGAAAGATCCGCGTGGGGAACCGGCTCGGTGCTCCAGTAGTCGCGCACCGTGCCAGCGATGCTGACCAGGACAGCCTCACCCGGTGTCGGGCCAGGCGAAACTCGTGGACCGCGAGTCGAGTGACAGCCTTGGCAAAGCAGATCGATTAACTGAGAGATCAGTCCTGTCGATCGTTCGAGCACGAACGCCTCGTCACCGACGCACTCCACCTCCAGGTCACCGACACGGACGCGGATCCTGGTCTCCATGACAGTCATCGTAGTTTGCGCAAGAAGGGTCACTTTCCGGACTCCGGAGACGGCCCAGATCTGCGTGGGCGCCTCCGCATGTTGGCGTCCCTCCCACCACACCAGGGGACATGATCCGCGCCTCCGTGGTCAACTCGTCGTCTCCGTCTGCCGCTCGGCGCCAGCCCTCCGTCGTTTGTGTAAGCGTTTCCGCGATCGATCGCGCCATCGCTTACGCAAACCTGCAACCGCCCACAAAGAGGCTTCGATCCGCGCCACCGCCGAGATACGCGAAACGAGCAGAACGCGCACTCCGAATCACGATCGTCGGTCGCGTGTTGGCCAGGCCGGCGCCGTCGCGACGTCTCGGCTTATTCCGGTAATCGGTCTCGGTTATTCCGGTAATCGACGACTTCGCTGCGCGTCATCCAATTAGGTCCGGATCGGCCCTTTGCTCAAGCAAGACACGTCTGCCACCTGCGCGGCCGGCCGGGGGCAGCGCAGAACGCGCGCCAACGAGCCACGAGAACGCTCACGACCACCGGTGGCGCCGCGGGCACGCGATCCGTCAACGGCAACAGTGCCGAGTGGAGCCTCCGCCGCACCGGCTTGGCAGCAACCTCCGGGGAAGCGACCGGCGAGAACGCCGTCATCGCGATGATCGAGATGCTGCCTCGTTGCGGTTGCCGACGAGCGAGCGGCTGAACTCGGCGAGCTCCTGGTTGAACCGGTCGGGTGCTTCGATGTGTGGGGCGTGGCCGACTCCGTCGTACCAGGACGCTGTGACCGCTGGTGCGGTGGCGAGGATGTGCTCAGCCATCGCCGGGAGGACCACGGTGTCGGCCCGTCCCTGGGTGACGAGCACCGGCACGTCGAGGGTGGTCAGGACGTCGTCGCCATCGATGTGGCGGGCGGCGAGGTGGGCGCGCACCTTGGCCGGGACGGTGACGTTCCAGCACACCGCGGTCTCCAGCTCATCCGGGTCGATGGGACGGGCAAGGCAGGTGCGCACGAACGAGCGCATGGCCCGGATGTTCGTCGGCAGGTCGTCGGCGGTGGCGTCGACGAAGTGGTCGAGGAACCCGGGGCCGATCAGCGTGCCGAACGCGGACTCGTCGAGCTTGACGCAGCCTTCGACGAGGTTGATCGCGCCGACGTGGCCCTGTCCGTATTGCCGGATGTAATCGCAGATGACGAAGCCGCCGTACGACCATCCGACGAGGACGCTCCGCTGGAGGTCCAACGCTTCGATCACCGCCGCCAAGTCGTCGGCCCACAGGGTGGCGTTGGTGTAGTGGGCGGCGTCGAGCGGAGCTTCGGACATTCCGTGCCCGCGCAGGTCGTAGGCGACGAGTCGGAATTCGTCGGCGAGCGCGCTGTCGTATTGGTGGGCCCAGCACATGTGGTTCTGCGACCAGCCGTGGATCAGCACGATCGGCTGCCCGTCGGGACGTCCCCACTCGCGCACGTGCAGCCGCAGCCCGCCTCCTCCCCGTACCTCGTGTCGGTTGGCGCCGGTCCGTGTCGCTTCGTTCATCGTGTCCTCCTCGTGTTCGTTGGCTGCCTCGATGATCGGCGCCGAGGCGCACTGGCGCATCGGGCGGACGGCCTCACTTGTGCCCGATCGGTGACCTATTCGTCGACCGGACCGGGCATGTGCGCGAGGCTTTCGGTCATGGGCACGCGCCGGAGCGGTGTCTTCGTGGGTCGCGAGCGCGAGTTCGCTGGCGTGGTTCATTGCCTCGACCTCGCAGGCGCCGGCCAGGGAGCGACCGTGCTCGTGACGGGCGACGCCGGCATCGGCAAGACGCGACTGGCGGCCGAGGTCGCCGCAGCGGCTAGCACCAAGGGCTTTGAGTTGCTGCTCGGCCGATCGATCGACATCGTCGGGGTCGAGCTGCCGTTCCAACCGTTCGTCGACGCGTTGCGTCCGCTCGGGAACCCGTTCCGTGACGAGGTCCGGGGTTCGAAATTGCAGGTATTCGAGACCGTGCTCGCGATGCTGTCGGAGCGCGCAGCGATCAACCCACTGCTGGTCGTGTTGGAAGATCTCCACTGGGCCGACGTCTCGACGCTCGACCTCGTCATCTTTCTGGCCCACAACGTCGTCGACTTTCCGATGGTGCTCGTCGCGACGTGTCGCACGGCAGAGCCGGGCGCCGCGGAACGCGTGGTGCGGCTGACGGAAGGTGTGCGCCGTTGCGAGGCAGCGCTCGTAGTCGAATTGGCGCCGCTGGCCGATGCCGATCTGCGAGCGCTGCTCGACGGCCACACCCACGGAGAAGCGGCTCCGGCAGAGCTCGACGCCATCGTTGCCCGGGCGGCGGGCAACCCGTTCTTCGCCGAGGAGCTGCTCGCAGCCAGCGGCTCGGGGGAAGCGCTGCCACGTGGTGCGCGGGACCTGCTGCTGCGCCGCTTCACCCAGCTCGACCGGTCGACCCGCGACGTGCTCCGGTTGGTCGCGACGGCCGGCGATGCGGTCGGGTACCCGTTGTTGCGGGCGTCGACCGAGCTGGCGGACGGCGACCTGCACGAGTCCCTGCGGGCGGCCGTGGACCAGGGCGTGCTCGTCGCCGACGGGCGCAGCTTCAGGTTCCGCCACCCGTTGCTCGCCGAGGCCGTGTACGCCACCGTTCTGCCCGGCGAGCGGGAGCGGCTCCACGGCCGGCTCGCCGAGGAGCTGGAGCGTGCCGGCACCGCCGGACCGGCGGAACTGGCCGTCCACTGGGCTGCCGCCGGTCGCCACGCCGACGCGCTCGTCGCATCGGTCGAGGCAGGCTCCCGCGCCGAGGCGGTGTTCGCCCTCGCCGAGGCACACGCCCACGTAGAGCGGGCGCTCGGACTGTGGGATCTCGTGCCGAATGCGGCCGACCTCGTACCCATCGACCGTGGTGGGCTCTGCGCATGGGCCGCCGAGCTCGCCAGCAACACCGGCGCCGGCCCACAAGCGGTCGAGCTCGCCCAGCGGGCGATCGTCGAGGTTGCCGGCGAACCACAGCGGGTGGCGCACCTGTACGGCCGTCTCGGCCGCTACCTCCACGAGAGCGGCCGGACCGACGCCGCGTTGGCCGCCTGCCAGCAGATGGAGGCGCTCGTCCCGTCACACCCACCGTCGGCCGAGCGAGCCGAGGCCCTCGCCGTCCTCGGTCAAGGACTCGCGCTGTGCTGGCAGTTCGAGCGCTCACGGGCCACGTGCGAGGAGGCACTGGCGATGGCGCGTGCAGTCGGCGACCCGGGCATCGAGGTCCGTGCCCTCGACGTGCTCGGCGGAGACCTCGCCTACCTCGGCCGCGCCGAGGAGGGGCTCAGTGCGCTGCGCCAGGCGCGAGACCTGGCCGAAGCGATGCAGAGCCCCCATGACGTGTTCGTCGCCTATGTCTCGCTCACGGACGCGTTGATGATGCTCGGACGGCCGGGCGAGTCCGTCGAGGTCGGGCGCCGCGGCCTCGAGGTCGTGCGTCGCTACGGCAGCGACGCGACCGTGCTCATCGCCAACATCATCGAGGCACTCATCGCGTCCGGCGGGTGGGACGACGCCGACCGGACCAGTGCCGCCGCGGTCCGCAGGATCACCGCCAACTATCCGTACATGCTGCTCATGATCCGCGCCGATCTCGAGATCGGACGAGGCGACTTCGCGTCCGCCAGGGCGCACCTCGACGCTGCCCTCCCGTCGCTGCGCGAGGACCGGGGCCTGGGGATCTACGACCTGCACCTGGCCGAGCTGGCATTGTGGGAGCGCCGTTGGATCGACGCCCATGCGCACGTGGAAGCGGCCCTCACCGGGGCCAGCTCGCCACACGCCGACCAGCTCCGAGTCTGGTTCAGCGCCAAGGGCCTGCGTGCTGTGGCCGAGCTCGCCGCCCTCGCCCGGGCACGCCTTGACGCCGTCGCCGCCACCGCCTGGCTCGCCAAAGCGGACCGGCTCGTCACGATCGCCCGCAACGCCGCTGCCACGGCATCATCGATCACACCCAATGCCGGCGGCTGGCTGGCCCTTGCCGAAGCCGAGTACGACCGCGCCCACGGCCTCGGAGCGCCGGACACGTGGTCCGGCGCGGCCAGCACCTGGGACCACCTCCAACGCCCGGTGTTGGCGGCCTATTGCCGCTGGCGCGAGACCGAGGCGCTCGTCACCGTGGACGCACCCCGAACGGCCGCTGCCATCCCGCTGCGGTCCGCACACACCGTTGCCACCCGGGTCGGCGCCGAACCACTGCAGCGAGAGCTCGAGCTGCTCGCCCAACGAGCGCGGCTCGACCTCGCCGGCCCCGAGCCAACACCGCCCAACGAGACGGCGCGTTGGGCGGACGCGCTCGGCCTCACCCCGCGAGAAGTCGACGTCCTCGGTCTCGTCGCTCGCGGCTACACCAACCCAGAAATCGCCCATGCCCTGTTCATCAGCGACAAGACCGCAAGCGTCCACGTCTCCAACATCCTGCGCAAACTCGACGTGCCCAATCGACGCGAAGCCGCCGCAGTCGCCCACCGCCTCACCACCCCGACACCGCACGCTCCGGCGCCACCAACCGACTCCACCTAAAGACAGCCCCTGCGAACGCCAGTCGCGATCGATACACGTCGACCCGCCCAGACTCCGCGATATCGGCCGGCGTCAGCCAACTCCTGCTGAAACTCCAAGAGATTACGGCTGGTCGGGGCGGCGGCTCCTCTACCCATGGCGTTGCAGACATGAGTGGTATGCGGTACTCGGGGGACCTGGCCGCCATACAGCAGTCGCTGGCTCGCTGCCACGACCTCGTCGCGCGCCGAGTCGCGGCGCTGGACGCCGGGGTCGGTGACGTCGTGCTCGGACCACTCAACAGCCGATCACCATTGTCAATCGTGCAGCCGAATGCATACGAGCGCCTACGCCACCGCCTACGTCTACCGCCTACGCCACGGTTGTGTTGACAAATCGTTGACAAACGGTCAAGCGCCATGCCGTCGAGATCGCCACCGCGCCATCATGGCGCGAGCGCTCGGAGGGGGCAGGTGACAGTTCCGTCGTCGAGTGTCAGGACTGGGCCGGTGCCGGTGACGACGAGTCGGAAGGCCGGCTGACCGACCGCGTCGGTGTCGATCTGGCTGACGGCTTCGCGAAGGGTCGTCGCCGCGATGGTCATCTGTGGTCCACCGAGCTTGACTTCGACGGCGCCCCACCGGCCATCGGGAAGTGTGACGACGGCGTCGATCTCTTTGCCGTTCGAGTCGCGGTAGTGCCGGACCTCGCCGGCGAGCGGCGTGGCGAGAACAGCGAGATCGTGAATGACGGCGCTTTCGAAGACGAGGCCGAGCGTGCTCGGGTCGCTTCGTAACTGGCGCGCGCCGGCGCCGAGCACGGCTGTCGCCACTGCTGGATCGACGAGGTGGAGCTTCGCAGCGGTGCGTAGCCGGGCCCGCGACCGAAGCGCCGGGGTCCACGGCTGCTGGGCCTCGACGATGAACATCCGCTCGAGCAGCCCAACGTAGGTGCTGACCGTTTCGGCGTTGATCGATGGAGCGACAGCGCGGACGTCGGATGTGAGGGTTGTGAACGCTACGTCGGACGCTATTGAGCGGGCGATCGCGGCGATCAGTCGGCGGATCACGTCCGGATTGTGGCGAATGTCGGCGAGTCTCTGGATGTCTGTGCGGCCGACCTCGTCGACGTAGGCACGCAGGCGTAGCGACGATTGGTCGATGTCGAGATCGACCAGGGCTGGAAAGCCTGGGCGGAGTACGCCGTCGATGACATCGTCAAGGCTTGGTCCAGCGTCGAGGTCCGGGGCCGGAGAGGCACCATCGAAGAGCGCCGTGAGACTGACCGAGGTCGGTCCGGGTTCGAACTTCTCCCACCACGACATCGTTCGCTGCCGCAGTCGCAAGAATCTTCCCGCGCCGGTGTGTCGTGTGACGTCGTCTGCCGGCACTGCCGACCCGGTGAGGATGAAGCGCCCTTGCTGGGTGGAAGCGTCGACGGCACGCCGCACCAGGTTCCACAGCTCGGGCGACAGTTGCCACTCATCGAGCAACCGCGGGGCCTCGCCCTCGAGCACCGAACGGGGTGCGATCGCGATGATCTGCTGAATCTCGGGATCGTCCAGAAACGCGTACGAGGCCGCCGCGTGGAGACCGGTCATCGTCTTTCCGGTCGCCCGGGCGCCCTCGATCACCACCGCTCCGGCAGCCGCCAGTGCCCTATCGAGAGGCCCATCCAACAGGCGCGGCCGGTACGACCGACCGAGCACCTGAACAGTGTCCACAGCGCATCACGCTACCCGCTAGGCCGATGGTTGCAGCCACTCTGTGCCGATAGTTGCAGATCGCCTGGCCCGATGGTTGCAGTCACCCTCTGCGATGATGCCGGAGTTGACAACCGGCTGGAAGTGGCGGCAAACCTCGACGGTCGTCGAGCGTTGACAGCGAGCCTGCTCAGAGCAACGGAAAGGGCCGGCTCCGCTTGGGGAACCGGCCCTGACCTGGTCTTTCAAATTGATGGCGGGGCCAGTGTTGAGCTGGGGGGAATCGAACCGCCGGGCATCAGATCCCGTCTTACCTGCTCGCAGGCTTGCACCGCTGGTCAGCTGAGGTATTCCGAGTGTCCGGTGTTGACCGGGAGTGACCGGGAGTGGCCGGTGTTTCCCGTCCCATCCGGCCCGTCTGCGTCCTGGCGCCCAGCGGCCGAATGGGCTCGTTGGTTGTCACGATTCCATCCTCCTCCCATGACGTCACGGATCACGTCACGAAACAACGCAGTCGGTTGCGACTCAACCCCGGTCGTTCGTTTGGGTGGCGCGGGTGCGTGGTGACGACCGACGCGTGGCGGTTGTAGAAATTCTTGATTTGTGTCGCGCAAGTCGGCAGTTGGGATGCTTTGTACTGTGATGGATCGGGGGCGATCGGACTTCGAGCGGTTCGTGGCGGAGGTCGAGCCGCGTGTGCGCCGTGCCCTGGTCGCCGGGTTCGGGGCAGTGGTCGGGCGTCAGGCCGCGGCGGACGCGCTGGCGTGGGCGTGGCAGAACTGGGAGCGGGTGCGAGAGATCGAGAGCCCGGTCGGATACCTGTACCGGGTCGGGCGGACGTTGGCGGTTCGCAGCGCGGCACGCGACGTCCCCGTGGCCGAGCCGGCGCCGGCCGTTGCGTCGCCGGACGACTCGTTCGAGCCGGGCCTTGCGCCGGCGATCGCACGCTTGTCGGAAGCCCAGCGGTGTGCGGTCGTGTTGGTGGTCGGTTTCGGGTACACCTTGCGTGAGGCGGCCGAGGTGCTCGGGGTGACGGCGTCGACGGTGCACCGAGATTCCGAGCGGGCGCTCGCTCGCCTGCGGTCGGAGTTGGAGGTTGAGAATGCCCACTGACCTCGAACAGCAACTCCCTCGGTTCGCCGAGGCGCTCGACCGGGAGGCGCCGGCGATCTCGGTCGACGAGATCCTCAGCCGTGGAACCGTTGCGGTCGACGTGGACGATCTGGAGCGGCCATCGTGGGACCAGGTCCCGCGCGTCGCCGCCGTGTCTCGGGGCGACGCGATGCCCGGCCACGGCGAGAACGGAGAACGCGACGCGTCGATCGACCTTGTGCCGACGGCCGCCGAACCCCCGACCCGTCGCCGGTCCGCGATGAGGATCGCGATCTGGTCCGCGGCGGCCGCCGTGTTGGTCGTCGCCCTCGTGTCGATCGTGCGGACCGGCGACGAACCCGACCCTGCCGACGTACCGCCGTCGATCGTCGCCACACCGCCGCCCACCACTCCGGCGACGGAAACGCCGACATCGGGTGGGATGTGGCCGCAGTCGACGCTCGACGAGGTGCGTGCCGCCCAGCAGCTCGCCGACGCCGGCGACCCCAACTACACGTGGCAGGTCGGCGCGCAACTGACGGACGACGACCCGTTCGCGCACGTCGACGAACTCGAGCTCGTCGACCGGTTCATCCGTGAGGTGCTGGGCTGGGAGGCGTACCTGTTCAACGTCTATCTGGGCAGCGACGGCAACGGTTGGGTCGATGGCGCTCTGACCGATCTGCCCTTCCTCCGGTGTGCGCCGGGCCGCACGAACCCGCTCTACCCACCCGAGCCTGAATCGGAACAGCCCGGCGAGTCGTGCGCGCCGACGCTCGACGACCTCCGCTACGAATCGGTGAGCCTCGACCTCGCCCAGCTCGACCGCCAAGGCCGTGATGGGATCTGGGTCGTGAACCGGTGGGAGCTGACCGAGCCGTTCGCGCAAGCCGACCCGGCGGTTGTCGAGGCACGGGCCACGGAACGCCTGGAGGAGTTCCTCACCGCACGCATCGCCGGCACAGGCGCCGAGGGGCACGTGCAGGTCAACCCCGACATGGACGTTCCACTCCTCTACGCCACCACCTCAGGTGCCCCCTATGAGCGATACGAGATCGAGCGCGTCAACGGGCCGCAGTGGCCCTACGGCCCCATGACCTTCTCGGCCCGGCTGTTCGCCGACGGCGACGCAACCGTGGTCGAGCAGCAGATCAGTTGGGATCGCAGTCAGAGTGGCGGGTTGTGGATGAATGCCAACGCGACCACCGAGAACGGCCAGCCGGTCGTCCTGTCCTACACCTCAACCGACGGTGAGGTCACCGTGTCGGCGCCGAGCACATGGGAGGCGTGGTTGCCCGGGAAGCGCGCCGGGGAGGGCGAAGCCCTGGACGTGTGGTTCGGGGGCCTGTGGCGTCCCGAGGACGGCTTCGGCAACGGTGAGCGCATCGAATTCGTCGACCCAGTCGCCTACGACGCGTGGTGCGCAGCGAACGGCGGCTCCCCGCTGCTCTCGGAGCCGGCCGATGCAGCCGCGATTGCGCAGGAGCTCATCGCCGATCCCGAACTTCGAGACGACTGCGCCGGTGGCCGCGCGCATCGGTGGAGTCGAGGCCGTGTCGATCGACGTCACCCTTGCCCCCGGCGGCAGGGCCTGCGGGGTGTACATGATCGACATCAGCCGCTGGATCCACGGGCTGGAACCAGGGATGCGCCTCCGTTTGTACCTCGTCGACCTCCCCGAGGGCATGTCGGTTCAGACCCTGGCGATCACGGTCGTGGCGCCCGAGGAACGCTTCGACGACGTCATCGCCGAGACCGCACCGATCATCGAGTCGATCGAGTTCCACCCCGGCTGATGGGGTGCTGCTCGGGGTCGAGCGAACCGATCATCGGCGCCGGGATGCGGCACGGTCACCGTCGCCGACGGCGTCGCGATCAAGGTCGTGTCGGAACGTCTCGGTCACGCCCACCCAGCGTTCACGATGCACATCTACCACCATCTGCTCCCCGGCATGAGCGCCACCGCCGCTGAACAGTTCGCCAACTTCGTCGCCACCGCGAGCCAATAGACGTCTACCGCCTCAACCGCTACAAAGCCGCAGGTCAGCGGATCGGACCGTCGGACCGGCAGACAACGCCGGTGACGCGTGGCCAACGACGTCGGACGCCCAGGCCGTGTGACCCTGGACTCGATGATCGCAGGCCACTCACGAAATGTTCGGACCAGGCGAACATTTCGTGACTTGCCTCGTGGGCCGCTGCCGGAAAACTGCGAAAGCCGCCCCGAAGGACGGCTTTCGAAATGGTGGCGGGGGCAGGATTTGAACCTGCGACCTTCGGGTTATGAGGACGCCGGTCACCGTCTGCTCTGGTCGGCTCTCGACGGCGTTCGTCCTGCTTATCGAGCGATTCGACTGGCGCCGGGTCGGCACTCGTAGGTACTGGTCGGTGGGTGTGGGTGAGATTCGCGTTGACAATCCGTTGACAGCGCCATTTCACCGATACCCACGAGCGCAGACCTGCGCAAACGAGCGACTCTGGCGACGAGCAGCGGCTCAGGGACTCGCCGGCTGAGGACTCAGACGTCGGGAACCTTCCGTCGCAGCGTGACCACGTCGTCGAAGATCGCGTCCTCGGTCGCCAACGGATATCCGCCGGCCACGGCGACGGCGGCAACCCAACGATCGGCTTCGTGATCCTTCGCCCCAAGGCCGTGCCCGGTGCGCACGCACCACGCCCGCAGATCGACGTAGGCGTCAGTCACCTCGTCCAGCGGCGGCACCACTCCTGCACGCGCCACCAACCGATCGAGCACACCACGGCGGCGTGCGCCCCAGCCGGCCACCTCGGCGCCGAAACGCATCTCGGCGACAACCACGAACGGCAGCACCCATATGGCGGCCTCCAATACTGGCGCCCATCGAATCTGGCGCTGGGACCGGCGAACCCCGAGCCACGCGCTGGCGATCATCGTGTCGACAACGACCGGCTCAGCCACCGTGTGTCAGACGTCTTCGAGAATGGCGAAGAACTCGTCTTCCTCGGCGGGGGTCAAGTCATCGATCGCGAACCGTCCGAGATCACCCATCGGCTGACACCGCTCGACGATCTCAGCGATCGTCAACGGCGATGCGTGCCCGAGGTCTTCGGTGTTGCTGTTCGACACGATGCACCTCCAGGGCAGTTGACTCCTCAAAGTGTACCCGTGGCTGACAATGGCGGTGGCGCCAGCTACGCATTCAGCCGAGCCGACAACGGTGCTCCTGTGAGACCTGTCGACTGCACGGCCCAGGGGCGAGCGCCTTCGGGTCATTCCTCACGATGCCCACAACGACGATCATCGACGACGCGAACTGCCCTGCGAGAATGAGAGATGCGACGAGGGCGGCCGTGAACGACGAACCGTCCCTTCTCGCTGAACTCGAGGCGCTTCGCGCGAGAATGCTCGGCTCCGTGGCCTCCTCAGATTGGATGTCCGCCAGGACGATGGTCACCTCCACTCGTGGTCGCCAATGTTGTTCACCCAAGTGCATGCAAGTCCAATGCTGGACTTGCATGCATCTCTTGAGGACAAGTTGGTCTTGATGCGGTCGTTGTTTGGCGCACGCACTGACGTGTTCGCGCTTCGTTGGGAGAACGTGTCGAGCGGCAAGGCGGGATGGTCGCCCGCTGTCCGCGGTGGATGGGCGAACAAACGGGCACGGAAGGACTACCTGCCGTTGACCGACGACGTCATCGCCCGTCACCTCCGTGGCGACGCGACGGTCGGGATCTATCCACTGATCCGCGGCGATACGTGCACGCTGCTGGCGTGTGACTTCGACGGTGGGACGTGGGTTCTCGACGCGCTCGCTTACCTCGACGCCTGCCACCGCGCAGAAGTACCCGCCGCGTTGGAACGCTCGCGATCTGGCGACGGAGCGCATGTCTGGGTCTTCTTCGACGGCCCGGTCGCTGCGGCCACGGCTCGATCATTGGGGACTTCGTTGCTGCGTGAGGCAATGACAGCCCGCGCCGAGTTGGATCTGTCGAGCTATGACCGGTTCTTCCCGTCGCAGGACTTCATGCCGACGGGCTCGTTCGGCAACCTCATCGCCCTTCCCTTGCATGGTGAGCGCCTCAAGCACGGAGCGACGGCGTTCTTGGATCCGACCACGATGGAGCCCTGGCCAGATCAGTGGGCGTTCTTGTCGTCGATCGTACGACTCGCATCTGACGCAGCAGCTCGCGCTTGCCGAGTCTCTGCGGCCGGTTGATGCCGGACCGAAGCTGACTCTTGCCGATCTGGCGCGAGCCGGTGGGCCTCCCCCTCCGACGATCATTCGGGCACAGCTCGGCGCGGTGCTGTCGATCGAGCGGTCGGGTCTTCCGCCAGCGCTGGTTGCCGCGCTGAAACACCTGGCGTCGATCCACAACCCGGAGTTCTACGAGAAGCAGCGATTGCGCTTTTCGACGTGGGATACTCCGCGGTTCATCCGCTGTTACACCGAGGACCTTGAATGGCTCCACCTTCCACGTGGTCTCGTCGAACAAGTCTCTGATCTCATCGCCAGTCTCGCCAGCCGGTTCGACGTAAAGGACACCCGACCGGAGCACTCGGCCCTCGGTATCAAGTTCGTCGGTGAGCTTCGGCCGCAGCAAACACAGGCTGTCGACGCGGTCGTACCGCACGATCGAGGTGTCATCGTTGCCCCGCCCGGGTCCGGTAAGACGGTGATGGCCTGTGCGGTCATCGCCCATCACGACCGTCCGACACTCGTGCTTGTCGATCGCAAGCCCCTCCTGGAGCAATGGCGTGACCGCCTCCAGGAACACCTCGGACTCGTACCCGGTCAGGTCGGCACGATCGGAGGCGGCAAGGACGTGCCCACCGGGGTCGTCGACGTTGCGATGATCCAAAGCGTTGCCCGCCGCGAACGGCCAGCTGAACTGTTTCATCGATACGGCCTCGTCGTCATCGACGAGTGCCACCACATCCCCGCTGTCTCGTTCGAAACAAGCGTCCGCGACGCCGACTCACGGCGATGGCTGGGCCTGACCGCGACCCCGTATCGTCGCGACGGACTGGAAGGCATCATCGCCCTCCAATGCGGCCCAACCCGCTACGAGATCACTCCGAAGAACACCAACGAGGCAGTGCTCGTACGACGCGAACTGATCATCCACGAAACCCGCGCCGAGGTGACCGAGGAAGAATCAAGCTCAATCCAAGCCGTGTTTGGCGCGATCGTCGAAGACGGCCAGCGCACCGAACAGATATGCGACGACATTCACAAAGCCGTCACTGCGGGCCGAATCTGCCTGGTGCTGACCCAGCGCACCGACCACATCGACGCCATCGTTGACCGCCTCACCCAACTCGGCGACGACCCACTCGTGCTGCGAGGAGGACTCGGCACGAAGGCCAGGGCTGCGGTGGCCAGAGCCATAGCCTCCCGCGATGACGCGTCTGGAATCGTGCTCGTCGCGACCGGATCCTACCTCGGCGAAGGATTCGATTGGCCGGAACTCGACACCTTGTTCCTTGCCTTCCCGCTCGCATTCAAGGGACGCGTCGTCCAGTACGTCGGTCGCCTCTTACGGACCCACGCAGGCAAACACCACGTCGAACTCCACGACTACATCGACGTCCGCATCCCCGTGCTCGACCGGATGCATGCCAAACGGCTGCCCGCGTACGCCACCCTCGGCTTCGACATCCCCAAGAAACGTCCGCGCACCTCGACGCCCCGTGTCCGCGCACCCGTGGTCAAGAATGACGTCGATGCCAGCTGACGAGGATTCCATCGAGGAGATCATTGAACGAGTCACAGTCGATGCCTACGGCGACGAGGGCTACACATCGTTCGCGCAAGCCTTCGAAGACGAAATTGACTTTCCACTTGACGCAACCCTCGTCGGTATCGGCGTCCAGGTTCGCTCCGTCGATTTCGACGGGGACGAACGGCGCGGCCTGCTCGCTGTGATCACCCGCGACGGTGAGACCCATCGAGTCTCTCTCCTCGACCTGGTGCTCTCCACCGGTCCTGCACTTTCGCTCGCCAAGGCCTACCGGCGATGGCTCGGTCTCAGCTGAGAGGCCGCGGCGAAATCGGCCAAGACGATCAACCAGTCAGGCGCAATTGCCACCAGAACGGCCCGGTCCACCCGTACGCCGCCGCGCTCGACGCCCTCTACCGCCGCGACCTTCGGGTTCTCGACGAAGCCGCCCGCACTGGCGTTTGACCCGTTCGCGCTCGTCTGCCCTCGCAGGCGTCAGATTGCGCCCGTCCCGCGGCGCAACCAGCAATGACAACGACTCGACTTGGGACGCTCGCAGATCGCTACATCCGTTCACGAAGGAGAGCAACCGCACGCCGACGAGCGCGTACGCCATCGTGGTGTTGACATCGGTGTTGACAGGTGTTGACATCGTGCTGACATCGTGTCAGCGAGTCGATGTCAGCGAGTCGATGTCAGCGAGTCGAGCGGCCGAAAGCCGGTAGACGACGCCGGTGACGCTCGTCAGAGAACGTCGACCGCCCAGGCCGTGTGACCTGGGCGTTCATCGAGTGGCGGGGGCAGGATTTGAACCTGCGACCTTCGGGTTATGAGCCGTGGAACGAGGGCTGTCACCCTAGTGATGCCCGAGTGCCGTCTAGTGCCATCTACCAGGTCTTTCGCGATTTCGTCGTGTCATCTGGTGGCTGTGAATAACGCCCTGTGTCACCTGGTCCGTTAGAAGAACCGTTAGAAGTTCTGTCTGAGATGCTGATTTGCCTGTCACAAGCAAGTTGACTTTCTGAGCAAATAAGCCCACACTGGGAAACACCAGCATTTGATCACGGTCGTCTAACACTCCAATGCCCCGCCCAGCAACACCTCAAGCGATTCGGAAGCTGCTCGCTACACGCGGGGGGCGAGATCGCCAAGCGCCTGCCAACGAGTTGGCGGTCATCGGTCGAGGCGCGCACTGCAGACGGGGGCATCGTGTGCTTCACCGCTCCCGACGGACGGACAGCCGAAGTGAGAGCGCTCGTCCGTAAGCGACTGGATCCTCGCAGCGCTGGCGCTCTCGAACCGACGGATGAGCCGGTCATCGTCATCGCCGACTGGCTCAGCCCACGCACGAGGACGATCCTCTCGGAGGCCGGCCTCAGCTACGCGGACACTACGGGCAACGTGCTCGTCATGGTCAACGATCCAGGACTGTCGATCACGGCAGAAGGAGCAAACCCGCGACCCCGCGCCACGCCGCAAGTCGATGATCAACCTCCGGGGTCCGCGCGGCATGGGCGCTCGAACGAACGCTGGCCGAGGTGTTGCCTCCCTACGCACTCAGCGAGCTCTCCGAAGAGTTGCGAATCGATGCTGGCTATGTCTCGCGATTGCTCGCCGGCCTAACCGACGAACTACTGATCGAGCGGCGGTCACGCCAACCGGTCGAGCGCGTCGACTGGGAGGCGATGATCCGCCAGGTCACCCGGACCTACTCGCTCCTCGACAGCAACGAGACGACGTCTTCGATCGCGCCCGCCGGCCCGGATCAGTCCTCCGCCGACCTGCTGTCGTCCAAGCTCCGGCGGTGGGCCGTGACGGGCTCGTTCGCGTCGAGTCAGCTCGTCTCGATCGCAGCTCCGGAGGTGGCGGTCGTCTACACCGACGATCCTGAGCGACTCGCGGACGCCGTGCGCCTTCGCCCGACCAGAACCGCCGGCAACGTTGTCACAGCCGTTCCCTACGATCCGATCGTGTTCGAACGTACGTGGGAGCGGGAGGGGCTGGTCTTCGCATCGCTCTGCCAGGTCGCGATCGACTGCTTGACCGGGTTCGGGCGCATGCCACAGGAAGGTGACGCGCTGCTGACGTGGATGCGCCAGCGGGCACCGAGGTGGCAAGCCTCCTCCCTCGAAGGAACCGCGGAGCTCCCGTGAAGGAAGTTCGGCAAGAATACGTGGACGCACGACGCGTCCTTCTCGACGCGCTCATCGGACTTCAGCCTCACCTCGACGCGTTCGTCCTCATCGGTGCACAGGCGGTCTATCTCCGCACCGTCGATCGGATTCCGGGCTACCAGCCGTTCACAACCGATGCCGATCTCGCATTCGATCCGGAACGTCTCGCCGACGAGCCATTGCTCGCCGACGCAATGACGAGCGCCGGCTTCGTGTTCAGCGGACAGCCTGGAATCTGGCATCGGACAGTCACCCACAGCGGCGAGAGCGACGTGATCGTGCCGGTCGACCTCATCGTCCCCGACCACATCGCCCCGGCCGCCGGCCGTCGGGGCGCACGCCTGCCGGGCGCCCATGGCCGAACCGCCGCCCAGAAGACCGCCGGTGTCGAAGGAGCCCTGGTCGATCACGATCCGATCGAGGTTGGCTCGACTCGAGACGGCAGATCCCCGATGCGTCGTCGTTGAGGTGGCTGGTCCCGCCGCCCTGCTCGTTGCGAAGGCCTTCAAGCTCGGCGAACGCATGGACAATCCACGCCGGTTCCTCCCGAAGGATGCGGGTGATGTCTTCCGCCTCTACGAAGCAATCACCACCGGCGAGATGCTCGCCCGGCTCCGGCTTGTCCGCGACGCACGAACGCAGCGCCGACGTCACCGCTCAGGCGATGGACTACCTGCGCGCCCTCTTCTCGACACCGCGATCCCCAGGCATCGAACTCGCCACGGACGCGCTCGGCCAAGTAGCGCAACGGGACGACGTGACGAGCACGATGGTCGGCTACACCCGCGACCTGCTCACCGCGTTCAACTCTTGATGATCCGACCCACCGAGGTGTCGCGATCTGATCTCAGGACCCGACGATCCTTGGAACACAACGCATTTCTGTAACAATCGTTTCATTCGTGAGCGATATCGGCCAGCGGATCTCCGATAACCGGTCAGTCAGCCCCAGAAGATGCCCGTGCGATCGCGCTTCACTTCCTCGATCAGTTCGTCGAGGTGAGGGGTCGGTGGCGCGAGGTCGTATTCGTGGTACTTCAGGGTCCGGTTGCGCGCCAGTACAGCGACCACTCCTTGCGGACTTTCGTGTATCGGAAGCGGCAGATCGGGAAGCGGGTCCACTCTGGGCCGAAGTCCTCGCGCCAAGGTGGCCGGCACTCGAGCACGGTGATCGTGCGGTCGGCGATATCGATCTCGAAGCGGATCTGGTCCCGTGCGCGAGTAGAATCTCCGCGTTCCGCTGATCGATCCACTTGCGGACCCTGGCGAGATCGAGGTCTGGGATCATGTCAGGCCTCCACCGAGCGGGGTCGGCCCTAAGAGGGCCTTAAGGCCCTCATCGTCGGCCCCCCAGCCACGCGAGGCGAGCGTGGCCCACGCGGTCGCCCACGGCGCTCCGATCGCGGCGTTCGGGTGGGCTTCGATCGAACCCGGATTGACGAGTGCTTCAATTGCAACCGGGAGTGGTTCGATTGGCGTTACGAGATACCCGATGCGATGGGTCACTCATCGGGTAACCAGTTGCTTCGAGCTCATCTGCCATCGCGACCTGCCACGGTCCAGCACGCTCGAAGCTGCCCAAGAGCTCGATGCCCCGCTCCGTCGGAACGTGTCCACAGAACTACCAGGTCTGCGGAAAGCAATTGATCGGCGAGGTCGACGGCTCCTCTGCGGTCGCCGACGCGAACGTTGTATTGCTTCGTCCGCATGACCCAGGGGATCTGTTCGGCCCGACGTAGCCAACGAGTGCGAGCGTGTCAGCGGGGGGCCGCGAGGAAGTCGACCGGCGGGTTCGTGGCCCACGTCGTCGGTTGTATCGCGCCGTCCAGTACTGGGTGCGCTCCATGGCGGAGGCTTGGTTCGAGACGTGGCGTGCGACGTCACGCACGAATGTCTGTAGAGCGCCGGCGCCAGCCACCTCGCCTCCGGGAACGGGCCGGAGCGGAAACGCTCCGAGCCCTGGGAGCAACTCGTGGAATTCGCAGCCGATCGCCTCGGGACCTGTGCCAGGGTAGAGGACGTACGCTGCCTGCGCTCCGCCGGATCGCGTCGCGATAGGCGTGCATCTTCAGTAGATCTTCGTGCGGCGGGCCGTGCGATCTGGAGCGACCGTGGGTTCGTCCCCCTCGATCGCCTCGTCGAGAGTCATTCGTTCGATCCGGTACTTGGCGTCGAAGTGGAGCCACACATCGAGCTCCGGATCGACGGAATTAGTCGGTCGGGCGGACTTGGGTCGAAGCCGGAGGGACGCATCTGGCCTCAGTCGTCGACGCCCCAGGATCCCATTTCAGCGTTCGGGTCGTCGGTGCGCGTGAAGGTTCGGTTGAACCACAAGTCGACGATGAGCACTCGCCCCTCGACCTCGAGTTCCCACGAAAGCTTCGAGGGTTCCCCCTGCTTGAGCACGAGACTCAATCCGTTCGCGGATCGTTCGAACAGCAAACCCTGGGGTTCCCCGCCAGCGACGGCCGAGACGCACTCGGCGAGAGCAATGAAGCACCAGTACTCGTACAGGGTCGCGACGTTCCGCTGTGTCGGCGCTGAACGTGTCGTCCGGAAGACCGCCTCGAGCGCAATCGAGGCTTCCGTCAGAGCGAACGCCCTCAGGACGTCGCGGTACCCGGGCTGGCGGAGCAGCACCTGATTGCCTGCGGGCACGAGGTCGAGCCGTCCGGCGTCGCGGAGCGCCGGATGTGCAAGCAGATCCTCGCACCGATCGACAAGCCATTGGGCCTCTCGACGTCCTCGACCGGTGGGGCCGGCACCTGCACGACCATCGAGTGCGAGGTCTCCCAGGACTTCGAGGGCTATCCCCTGCCACCGGCCGACGACGTAACGAACGAACCGATTCGGGAGTGTGTCATAGGTGGCTTCCGGTCGCCCTTCTTCGATGTTGAGCGGAAGTGCGGCGAGCGGCAGATGCGAGAGGTGCTCGGGCGTCGGTGCACGCGAGCCCGCGGTGAAGCGATCTCGCCATTCCAGCACTTGTCCGTAGGCCGGCGCCGAGGGGTCGCCGCTCGCTCCGGTGAGCCCACTCCCGATGGGGCCGATGGCGGATTCGTTCGAGTGCTGACAAGAAAGCTTCGTCTCGGAATCGCGCTGCGAGGAATGCAAACGATCGATACCTCGTCGCCGCATCTGCCGTGGCGTCGACATGAGCATCGAAGGAAGATGGAGCGAAGCCCTGGAGCACAGCCTCGGCGGCATGGTCGGCGATCTGTTCGAGCATCGCCCGGTACTCGGTCTCATATTCGAGCTTCGTCGGCAGCACTTCGATCATTGTCGAGGCCTCGCGACCGTCATCGAAACCGACAACGACCCTGACCTCGCCGACGCATTGCTTAGGGGAGAAATCGCCTGCGTTGGGGTCGTCAGGCTGTGACTCGAACAACTCCCGCGGTTCGATCCACGCAAGGTTGCTGCCAGCGTTCAGGAGTCGATACAGGTAGCGGCCGCCCTCGCGTACCTCCTGGCCCGCCCAGGGCACCAAGCGCAGAACACCAACGGAGCCCTGGAGCGGAAGGTCGATTGGCGCCATACCTACTCGGCGAACGAGACGAACTGGTTGGCGCGAACGAGATCGAGCATCCGCGCAGCCTTGCGCGCCGTCTGGCATCAAGGGCTTCTCGGACTCCGTTCCCTCCGAGATGGCCACGAGGTCGGCAAGGAAGGGCTCGAGCTGACGTCTCGAGCCGTGGATGCGGGGCAGCACCTTCGTCATCAGGATCCAGTCGATCGCCTGGTCACTGTCTGAGATGCCGACGCCCGCGAGCGTCGCAGCGAAACGTGTCGCCTCGTAGAACGTGCGGTGACCGAACTCGAAGCCGATTTCCGAGAGACGTTCGTGGAGGTCCGTGAGCTGCTCGACAACCTCGGCGAGTCGCGGCGCAGGAGACTCGACATGCCACGTTTCATCGAGCAGCACATTCTTGAACGCTGCAAGCTGAGCCGGTGACGCTGGTATGACGGTGCCAGGGCGTCTCATTGCTTGCCCAAGCTCATCCGTCGCCACACGGAAGTCGAAGGTGAACGCCCGGTCGAGCACCTTCGGGGAAAACTGGTAGGTGGTCTCATCGATGTTCACGGTGCCCACGACGAGCAGGTTCGGGCGGCAACTGCACGAGGTCGCCGTCACCGAGTGTGCGCCAGTACCCATCGGCCTCCTTCACGAGGTCGGGGAGAACTCTCTCTCCGGACTCGATGCCTGACAGCACGTCAGCGAAGTAGCGCTCGACGTGCGCGAGGTTCATCTCATCGAGCACGAGCAAATAGAGATGTTCGAGATCCGTCGCCGCACGCAGCATGAACTGCAACGTCGCTGGCGCCGACCAAGCCCGTCGATTGCCCTCGGGCGGAAGGAGAGCATCCTCGTATCCGAGAAGTGGCTCCGGAGACGTCCAATCAGGTCGGACCGGGACGACAAGGTATCTCGGACCATGTTCACCCTCCCCGAGCCACTGCCCGAGGGCACGTGCCAGTTGTGTCTTGCCGGATCCTGAGAGGCCGCTCAGAAGAGCGAACCGCTTTGCCGCCAGCGCCGCGACGAACGCGTGTGGAAGGTCGCGGTTGGCCCCGAGGAACACGATGTTCGCGTCCTCTACCGCCTTTGCGAACGACGACGCAGCGTTCCCGAACTCCGACTTGACAATGACCGGCTCCGAGCCGGCCGCGTCGATCCTCGTGAGGGGAATCGTCGAAGAGACCCTCTAGCGGCTTCGTGGTGGGCTGGCCCGCGTCCTTGAAGTAATCGGCCTTTCTCGGGGCGCCGTCGATGAACACACCGATCTTGTTGGACTTTGCGTGCCTGACCAGTTCCGGGAGTTGAACTGACTCCAGTCCAAGTCCGTCCACTCTCGCGTTCAGCCAATCGACGGTCTCATCCATGCTCAACGACGGGTCGAGATGCTCATCAATGACTCGATCGAAGCGGAACTCGAACGGATAGCCATGGAAGAACTCGTCGTCGGGCCGGTGGATGCCACGAGATACCAGCGCCAGGACGATGCGCTTCGACGAGAGCACTGCGGTTCCACCAGTGAACCGGTTCACTTGGCGCCCGTTCTCATCGACAAAGTCGACGAAGGCAACCGAGGCACCAACCTTCAGCGCCTGCATCTGTCGTTTCCAGTCGCCGAAAGCCCATGGATGCGCACCCGGTTCAGCCAACGATCTCGTGAGGTTGTCCGTCATCTCCTCGCCGCTGATCAGAAGCACGACGAGGTCAGGCACTGCGTCTCTCAATTCGCCCATGGATTCACTACATCAGTCTCCCCTATCGGCTGCGGTGTTCGTGTGACCTCGCCTCGACGGCCACTTGCCCCAGTCGCAGCGCGACCATCGACCGAGTGGGCGCGCCGATCCTGCGGGAACACGCCATTGGCTCACATCGAGAGATCGAGTTCGGGGACCTCACGTTCGACCGTCCGCCGAGGCCGAAGCCGGTCGATCGCTTCGCCGACAGCGGCGCAGCTCGTTGAGTACGCGCTGAGTGCCGAGTCGGCCGGGCCAGTCGCCGAGACCCTCTGCGATGTCGAAGGCTCATCGGAACGAGATGCGGTCGCTTGCAGGCGATCAGCTTCGAGGTTCGGGCCACACCCATGCCATCGACCTCGCGTACGAGGTCATAGAGATCGGAAAGCGCGCCGTAGGAATCGCTGGTCGGATCGACCTGCCACAGGGTGACGTCGCGAACTGGCGACCGAGCCAGCAGTGCATCGAATTCGCCGGCTCTGCTCATTAGCCCGTCTACCGTCCCGCCGTCGAGTTCGACACTCAGCGCCGCACAAGCAACGAGGTCATTCGCGTTCAAATGGAGCGGGTCGGATTGCGCCGAGAAGTACTCGAACCATCGACCGGTGTAGCGAGTGAAGTACGCCGTGAGATCATCCGTCGCCACCCTTCCGCGCGCTTTGACGAAGTCGAAGATGCCTGAGAACCCGACGGTCGCCATACCGTCAGCGCGTGCTATGCCGGTACCCCGGCCGCCTACCGAAGACACCTTCGCGATCCTCATCTGTGACACCTCTTGACCTTGATCCGTCCCAATTGCGGTGTTCGGAGCGTAGGCGGGAAATCGATGAACGGGCGCGGTGGTATCTACTGGCTTGTTGCCGGCAAGCGGACCCTGACGGAACCTCATCGTCACGACCGCCGCAGGTACGCGAAAGTACGTGACGGACTTATACAAACTCTGTCTTGTATTAGCTCCGATGGATCGACCGCCCGACCTGTTCGACAGAGTGTCCGAGTGGCAGGACCTCAGCGTGTTCGCCACCGGGCGTCCGTGACACGAGCATGGCATAGGCATATACTTTTGTATATGAAGGACGCGGATCCAGCAGTGTTGGTGCGATCGCTTCGATCGAACGCCGGGCTGTCGCAGCACGAGCTCGCCGTCCGGCGCCGGGATGGCCCAGTCGGCGATTTCCAACTATGAGAGCGGGCGCAAGGTGCCGTCGTTGACCACGCTCGCTCGACTGGCAGAGGCAGCCGGTGTTGCTCTCGACGTCTCATTCGCCCCGGTCCGCTACCCAGGAAGGTCACGTTGGCTTCGCTTCGACGGCGTCGCCGGGCCATCGAAGCAGCGTGCATGCGCCACGGCGCCACCCGGCCGAGGGTGTTCGGCTCGGTGGCCAGAGGGGAATCCGGCGGCGATTCCGACATCGACCTCCTGGTCGATCTCGAGCCTGGGCGCACCTTGTTCGATGTTGCCGCGCTCCATGATGAATTGGTCGAGTTGCTCGGCCACGACGTGGACGTGCTCACCTCGGGCGTCGATTCGGTCCGGATCGATCTCCTGGGGAGCGACGGCACGCCATTGCAAGAAATCTTCGCTTCCACCCCCAACGACGGCGAGGAGCTGTGGCTCGTGCCGGAGATCACGGCGACACTCGAGAAGGTCTCGGTCCGGATCGCAGACGTGCGGCCGCCGCTCGCCGGAGCGCGCTCGGCGAACTTCACGCTCGAGGATCGCGCGATCACGCTCGAGTCACCGGCGCCCGCGCCGCGGGTCGCGTGGCGGATCGGCAGCCGGCAGCAGGTGCGCTGGACGACCACCGGGGCGATCGATTCGGTTGCGATCGAGCTCGGACGCACGGGTGCCGGCGGGCCGTTCGAGGTGCTCTCGCCGGGGCTCGCCAACCATTCGGGCGGCAGCTTCTCCTGGGAGGTCACCGAGCCCGAGAGCTTCGACGCGGTGGTCCGGGTGCGCGATCTGCGCTCGGCCCAGGTGGTGGCGGACGACCCCGTTCGCGGTCTACCTCTACGACCTCGTGCCGCCGGCGGAGTGCGCCGACTTCGACGATTCGGGCAACGTGTCGCTCGACGAGCTCTTGCTGGTCGAGGAGATCGTAGTCGGGCAGACCGCGGCCAGCCAGGCCGATTCGCTCGCCGCCGACGGCACCCGGGACGGCCGGATCGATGTTCGGGACCTGCTCTGCGGCGCGGATGACATGCTCGCCGCCGAGCGCGCCGGGCGCGGCCGTCCGTTCGCGGACGCCGGCGCCGAAGCTGCCACCGCGCGTGGCGCCACCGTCTCACTCGGCGCGGCCACCGGCGCCGTGCCGGTGCTCATCGACGCGCGGTCGGCAGTGGCCGGCGTGTTGCTGGAGCTCGACGTTGCGGCGGTCGCGCCGAGGCCACACTCGGTCCCGATGCCGGCGACGGCCGGCTCGATCGCGTGGAGACTACGGACGGGCGGCTCGTGCCTCGTGCTGCGCCGCGGGACGAAGGGCGATTGGCCGGCCGGCGAGCTGATCCCGCTCACGATCCGGGTGCAGCCGGGCGGGGGCGGTGAGGTGGCGATCGCGCTCCGGCGCGCGGAAGCGATCGCCGCCGATTTGACCCGGCTGCCGGTGCATCTCGCCGGATCGGCAGCGCAGCTCGTCCCGGCGCGGGTGGCGCTGGGAGTGGGTCCCCGGCCGAACCCGTTCAATCCGTCGACCGTCATTTCGTTCGAGCTGCCGGCGGCCGGCCAGGTGACGCTCGAGATCTACGACGTGCGCGGCCGCTTGGTTCGCCGGCTCGTGAACGGGCAGTTCCCGCCGGGTTCCACTCTGCCACCTGGGA
>CAWEOL010000010.1:0-418705 GCA_963810675.1 Ilumatobacteraceae bacterium | reverse complement strand
CTTCCGACGCGCCGAACATCCCGTCGTAGGCCGCGCGTGGCTCGCTTGCGGCATGGTGCCGGCGGATCGTCTCCTCGGCGCGCTCGAGCGTCACCGCCGCGCGGCGATGCGCCTGAGCGTTCTCGAGCGCGGCCGCGCTCTGCTGGGCCAGGAGCTCGAGAAACGGCCGGTGCCTCGGTTGCAGCAGCGACCGGCGCTGCCGGGCGTCGAGATAGAGGACGCCTGAGACACCACTCTGGCCGGTGAGCGGCACGCAGGCGACCGCGTGCACGCCGAGCACACCGAGGCTCCGGCTGGCCGGGTGCGTATCGGGCAGCTTGGCGAGCGTCAGCAGCTCGATTCTGCCCGTGCGTATGACCTCGGCGATCAAGCTGCGGCTGACCTTCTTGAACGCCGGCTCGTCGATCGCCGAGCGGTCGACGTTTTCCGCCACCACGAACTCGAAGGGCTCGCTGCCCCGCACGACGAAGCCGCGGTCGGCGCCCGTCAGCCGGATCGCCTCGTGCAGCACGGCGCGCAGCACCGCGTGCGGATCGGTCAGCCTGCCGATCACCTGCCCCAGCTCGATCAGCGCCAAGAGCTCTGCCGGAGCGAGGGCGCCATCGCGCTCGCCCACGTCGGATGCGGGTCGCTGCAATTGCTCGACCTCGAGCGAGACGAGCCTGGAGAAGGCGGCGTCGCCCGTCGCGCCATCCCCGTCGAGCGTCGACTTCACGAGGGCGGCAGCACCTCCCGTGTCGCCTGCCCGGTGCAACCGCCGCGCGAGGGAGAGTCGGGCGCGCCACTGCAGCGGGCCAGGCTGAGCGGCGAGCGACTCGAGCAGCGCCTGCCCGTCCTTTCCTTCCATGCAGCGCGCCCGCGCGAGATCGACCGCTGTCCCCGGAGCGAGCACCGACAGCAACGCGAGCGCCTCGCCCGTCCGCCCTTCGAGCGCGAGCGCGTACGCCTCCTCGATACCGACCTGTGTGGGATCCTTCACCAGTGGGGTTGAACTCCACAGTCGAATGCTGCACGAGAAGCTACACGGGTTCGGCATCGAGGTGTAGCGTTTTTTCTCACAAGGGGCCGCGTCTCCCGCAGCCATCGAGTGCCGTAAGTCGTTGTCAAATAGTGTCTTAGCATTCAGCCGTGGCGCGGCACGTCCATTGCCCTTGCTTCCCGTCCGCCGGGGAGGCTTGGAGGATGACCATGCGAGGCTTGCTGCGCTGGGCGGTCTTGACTGCCGTGGTGTCGGGTGCGCCGGCCATGACCGTGACCCGGGCCGAGCTCCTCCCGGCGACTGCCCGCCGGAGGACCTGACGGTGATCCTCAACACCGGCTGGGACGAGAACGCCGAAGCGGAGATCGCCTCGGGCGACCCGGACGACGACTGGGACGTGATCGTCGACGCCGCGCTGGGCCCGGTCCCGCGCGATGCCGGCGTCCGCGACCGCGAGCACCCGGCCTGGCTGACCTTCCCCGACAGCAAGTGGATCGCGGCAACCTCGCCCTGGGGGCCGAACGGGCTCTACGTCTACGAGTACTGCTGGTGCATGGACGACGACGCGACGAGCCCGCTCCTGAACTTCGCGATCCGCGCCGACGACCAGGCCGACGTGCGGCTCAACGGGTTCCTCATCGCTTCGCTTCCACCGGGACCTTCAACGATGCCATCGGCACCGGGTTCAGCGTCGCCGACCCGTCGAAGTTCTTCGTCGGCCTGAACTGCCTGACGGTCCACGTGCAGCAGCTCTTCGGCGGCCCGCACGGTTTCAACCTGCAGGGCAGCGTCACCGCGGCGATGGCCGTGCTGCGGGTGCTACGAGATTCCACCCGACGCCGAGGCCTGGTGGCGGCTCGACGAGACGTCGGCACGACCGCCGCCGACAGCATCGACGGCCACGACGGCACGCACACGGGATCCCCGCCCCGACTCCGGGTTCCGTTGCCGGCTCCTTGCTCTTCGACGGCACCGCCGAGCACGTGCTCGTGCCCGACGATCCCGGCCTCGATTTCGACGCCGCAGACGAGCTGACGATCGACGCCTGGATCCGCACCGATTCCATCACGCGCCAGCCGATCGTGAACAAGCGCAAGGCCGCCTTCAACGACCCGGGCTACATGTTCGGCGTGAGCGGCGGGCCTGTTGCTCTTCGAGATCGCGGACGGCGCGACCACGATCCCCTGCGTCGGGGACGAAGCCGTCGACGACGACCTGTGGCACTTCGTCGCCGTGACGCTCCGGCGCGACGCTCCGGCCCAGGTGAGCATGTACGTCGACGGCGTGCTCGACCACGACCTGCGATCCGACGCCGGTCGGCAGCCTGGTCAACGACGAGTCGCTCGCCATCGCCAGCAACTTCCCCGGGAACTTCGTTGGTGGGACGGGCAGCTCGACGAGATCGAGATCTTCCGCCGCGCGTTGACGGCGACGGAGATCTCGGAGCTGTATCTCGCCTACGGTGCGGGCAAGTGCCCGCCCGCCCCGTGCCAGGATTCGACGGGCGAGCCCGTGTGCGAGGGAACGTGCCCCACGGGACTGGTGTGCGAGCCGGGACCCTTGGCCGGACCGGACTGCGAGTGCGTCCCCGAGCGGGTACGGTGCAGCGACTCGCTGCTCCCTGCCTGCGACGGGGAATGCCCGCCCGGGCAAGTCTGCACGGACGTCGGCAACGAGTGCGGCTGCGAGCCCGTCGAGCCCCCGACCTGCAGTGACTTCCCCTATCCGCAGTGCAACGGCATCTGCCCGCCGGGCGAGGTCTGCAGCCAGCGCCGAACCAGACGTGCGATTGCCTGCCCTTGCCGCAGTGCGGCGATCCGGGCGACTACCCGACCTGCAACGACTACTGTCCACCGGGGCTCATCTGTGAACCGGTTCCCGGAACCCAGGACTGCGACTGCGTGCAGCAGTTCCCGGCGTGCAGCGACACGAGCTACCCCGAGTGCAACGGAGTCTGTCCGCCCGGCGAGAAGTGCGTGAACCTGTTCGGCACCGACGACTGCCGCTGCGAGCCCCCGCCGCCCGTCTGCGGCGACTCGCTCTATCCGGCCTGCGAGGGCGAGTGCCCGGTCGACGAGCGCTGCGTGCTGCGCGAGGCACCCGTCCCGGGCTGCGAGTGCCAGCCGTGCGCAGGCCTCGGCACGAGCGGTCTCGGCGGCATCAGCGTGAGCTGGCCCGGCACGAAGGAGCAGCTGCGCTGGACCGGCGCGGAAGCCTGCGCGCTCGTCTACAACACCTATCGCTTCACCGGCCCGCGGCTGCCCGATGCCGACCAGAACGACCTCGCCGACGACTACGGGAGCTGCTACGTCGGCGACATCATCGGCTTCGACGTGTCCGACCGAGCACACCGCCGCCGGGGCAGATCCACTGGTACCTGGTCACCGGCGAGGACTTCGTGACCGAGGGCTCGCTCGGTGGAGACGAGCGGGCAGGTGGACGACCCGACGGCGGTCCATGTCCGTAGCCCCGGTTCAGCGCGTCTCTTTCAGCTCGACGTTGCCGTTGACCGTCCGGACCTTCACCGCGTGGCCGCCGCCGTTCACGGCGCCCGACATGCGGATGTACTTGCGCGGCGTGCCGTGGCCGTGGTCCCAGTCGGGCGTCACCGTCGGCTTCAGCCCTCCCGGCGCCGACGATCTTGAAGTCCTTGCCGCTGTTGCGCGTGAAGGCGATCTCGAGATCGAGATCCATCCCGAACCCGGCGGGCACCGAAAGCGTCGATCGTCGCCGGACATGGAGGTCAGGGTCACGTCACCGCCCTGGCCGCGTGACGTGGACGTCGATGTTGCCGCCCATGGTCGTCGCCTGGACCCAGCCGTCGATCGACTCGATCTCGATGTTTCCGCCCATGGTCTTGGCGCGCACGAAGCGCCGGGCGCCGTGGACCTCGATGTCGCCGCCCATCGTGTGCAGGTCCGCCCCCTCGGGCGCCTCCTCGACCTCGATCTCCCCGCCCATCGTCGAGATCTGCACCGTGTCCGGGTCGACCTCGTCGATCCCGCCGCCCGTGCGCTCGGCGACGGACCGCCCGCCCCGCGAGCGCACGTTCTTGTAGCGCACGTTGCCGCCCATCGAGCTGCCGCGGACGTCGCCGACCACGTTCTCGAAGCTCGACCTCGCCGCCCATGGTCTTCAGAAAGCCGTCGAGCTCGGAATCCGAGAGCGCGGATCTCGCCGCCCATCGTCGTCAGCTTGGCCTCGCCGCGCACGTGGCGCAGCGTCAGCTCGCCGCCGTTGGTCTGGCCCGTGAACTTCCCCTCGACCCCGTCGATCGAGATCCCGCCGCCCATCGAGTCGACCTCGACGTCGAACCGCGCCGGGACCTTGATCGACAGCTCGATGTTCGAGTGTCTGACTCCTGCCGCGCTTCGTGAACCTCGCGCGGATCGTGAGGCCGTCCCTGCGGTCTCGTCGAACTGCACCTCGCAGGGCGGAGTGCACTCGGTCCGAGTACGTGACCTCGACGGACGAGCCGCCGCTGCCGGTGATCGCGACCGTCGGCGCCGGCTTCGAGATCGAGCACGCAGCTTGCCCGCCGCTCGTCGGCGGGGAACGTCTTCGTCTCTTCGGCGGCGAGCGCCGAGCATCGCGCTCGCGAGAATGCCCAGGATCCACCAGTGCGAGACTCAGTTCGTCGATGCATGATCGGCTCCTATCGGTTCGCTCCTCACACCGGTCCGGAAGCTTCGCGAGGCGGACCAGGAGCGCCTCGTCGCCGGGACGCTCTCCCTCCTCGGATCACGTCGCGGATCCGTCCCGGTCCACCCGGTGCGCGGCGAGAGACTCGAGCGCCTGCAGGCGCATCTGCACGGACTCGTCGTCGCGCAGCGTCGCGAGCACCGCGGCCTCGACGTCGGCCTGATCGAGATGCTCGCGAGAGCAGCTCGAGCGCCTTGAGCCGGACCGCGAGGCTCGGATCGCTCTCGCAGCGACAGGATCAGCGCCTCCCGGACCTTCGGCTCGAGCGACCCCGCCGGCGTACGAGAGCGCCCGCAGCCTCGCCCCCGTGCTCGATCGGTCGAGCAGCGCCTGCGACGAGCACCTCGCGAGCGAGCTCCGACTCCAGCGGCTCGACGAGCTGCACGTGGGTGGTGACGTCGAAGTCCAGCATCGACCCGGTCCGGCCCCGGCGCTCGCGGAGCGACACGTTCGAATAGGTGAAGCGCGAGTTCTCGACGTCCGCCAGATCGTCGATTCGAGGCCGCCTCGGCGCTCATGGCGGCCACGAGACGCGCGCGACCCAGGCGTCGTCCCTGCCGCGCCGGGAGCGCCCGGCCCGGAGACCAGCCCCGCGACGAAGAGCAGCACGGACGCGGCGACCGCGGCGACGGCCGGTCCACCCCACGCCGGGGCGGTGCACGCCGCTCGGGACGACGCGCGCGCGAGGACGCGCGCGGTCACCGCGTCGAGCTCGGCCTCGGTGGGCTCCGCCGACGTCTGCGCCGAGGCGCGTCGAGCTCGTCGTGCAGGGCGAGGAGCTCCGGCAGGACTCGCAGGCCGCGCCGTGCGCGAGCAGCGCCGCGGGCTTCGGCGGCGTCGATCTCGCCCGCGATGTCGGCTTCGAGCAGCGCTTCGAACCGCGTGCACTCGTTCACGGCAGCTGCCTCCTCGGACCCGGCTGAGGGCGGTCGCGCAGCTTGCGCAGGCTGCGCAGCAGCGTGTTGCGGGCGGTCTCCTCGCTGCATTCGAGCACCGCGCCGATCTCGCGCGAGGACAGCCCCTGGAAGTAGCGCAGGACGACCGCCAGGCGCTGGCGCTGCGGCAGCGCGGCGAGCGACCGGTGGAGCGCCTGCGTCGGTTTCGCGTGCGCACCAGGTCGCGATGCTGGGTCGGCTTCGCCGGTCTCCGGCGTCACGAGGTACGAGCTCGCGGCGTCCTGCCGCCGGCGAGCCGATCGCTTGATGTTCATGCGCCTCGTTCGCGGCGATGCGCGCGATCCAGTTCTTGACGTCGCCCTCGCCCTTCCAGTCGGCCGAGCCGCTCGTGGACCTTGAGGAACGTGTCCTGCACGATCTCGAGCGCGTCGTCCGCGTCGCGGGTGAAGCCGTAGGCGATCCGGTAGACGAGCCGGCGATAGCGCTGCATCAGCTCCTCGAAGGCTGACCCGGTGCTGGCGCGCGCGTCTTGCTGCAATTTCTGCCCCCGAAAGATCAGGACACCTCAGGGCTCGTTTCGTGAGCGCCGCCGGACATTCTGCTCGCGTCTTGACAAGGCTGCAGTGCTACGAGATCGTGTCCCGCCCATGAACCGCAATGGTCTCGTTCCGGGGATGCTGATCGCTTTCGCCCTCCTGCCCGGCGTCTGGGCCGGGGATTCGCCGGAGGTCGCGCAGCGCAAGCAAGAGCTGACGCTGGCCTACCAGCTGTCCCACACCCACGGTATCTGCGGCGTCTACGGGGACCTTCGAGACTGGCAGGCCGCGAATTGGCCCGAAGGCAAGTCCGCGGTGACGGACTATCGGGATCAGAAGATATTGCCGCGGTTCATCCAGGACCCGGCAGCGCTCGCAGGCAAGACGGCGGAGGAGATCGAGCTCGAATTCACGAAGCTTTGCACTCAAACCTCGGACGGCGCTCGCCAGGTGCTGAGCAGTCTCGAAACGGCCGAGGCCAAGGAGAAAGAGGAGCTGCGCGCCTCGATGCTGCTGGCGACCTTCCTGGGCCAGTGCCGGGCGGCGTCAGCGCTCTATTTCGACGCGAAGCCGGACCAGAAGAAGATGATCGACAAGTTCGTCAAGGACGAAGTCTACGCGCAGGACGCCAGATACCGGCAGGTCGAGATCGATCACGACGCCATGCTCGAAGGCAATCTCTCGGCAGAGCTCGACAAGAGCAAGGCCAACGAGGAGCGAGAGATCCAGTACTGGAAAGATTGCGATACGGTCGACGCGAAGTTCAAGGAGATCTTCGGGCAACTGCAACCCGCGCCGTGAACTCGATGATCGCCGTCCTTGCGCTCGAGCTGACCATCGCGATTCCAGGCCGTGAACCGAAGACGTTCACGGTCGATCAGCTTCTGCACCATCCGTCCGCGCGTTCGCTCGTCGTTCGCGACTCACCGGCCTATCCTCGATCGGACTTGCAAGTCACGGCGATCCCGCTCGCGGCGCTCGTGCCTGCCGATCGTGAGTCTGCGAGCAACGTCGTTTTCGAGTGTCGCGACGGATTTGCCGCGGCAATCCCCATCAAGAAAGCGCTCGGGTCCGGGGAAGCGGAAGCCTTCCTTGCGATCGAAGACCCCGCCGCGCCGTGGCCGGCGCTCGCGAAGGACCCAGGCTCGACGGCGGGACCGTTCTACCTGGTCTGGATGAGCACGCGACCAGGCAGCGTCGATTCCGAGGAATGGCCGTACCAGGTGACCCGCATCACCGTGCGAGGCTCGCTCGAGCAGGAGTTCCCGGCCATCGTCCCCCGATCGGTCGCCGATGCGGCATCACCGATCGTTCACGGGTTCCAGGTCTTCGTGCGGCAGTGCTTTCCCTGCCACACCCTGAACGGCGCAGGCGACGGTCATGTCGGACCTGATCTGAATCTGCCGATGAGCCCGACGGAGTACTTCAAGGATGGGATCCTCGAGAAGTACCTGCGCGACCCGACCTCGGTCCGGGCGTGGGCGGGTCAGCGGATGCCGGCGTTTCCGGAAAACGCGCTCGCGGAAAACGAGTTGAAGGCGCTCTCTGCCTATCTGAAGCACATGGCGCAGAGCAGGCGCTAGCACCTCAAGCGCATCGGCTCCCGCTTGCGCTCCTGGGCCGCCGGACTCTCGAAGCCCTTCGCCTTCGCGTGGGCCCAGGTCTTGTCGAGCGTCGGTGCCGCCTCGGGCGTCTTGCACGCCGTGTCGCCGTGGTCGATGTCGACCTTGCCGATCCGCTTGGCGGCGGCGCGTCACGGCCTTGCGCAGCGTGGCGCTGCGACAGCCGATCGCGATGAGGGCGTGTAGCATCGCATAGCGCTGCGCATTCGGCGCTGCCTGGATCGACTTCTCGATCTCGGTGAGACGCTTGGCGAACCACGCATCAGGGGTCTCCTCGTCGCGCATCGCCATCGCGCCGACGAGCGACCACCCGGCGGAGCGTCCGGGCCTCGTCCTTCGCGGCCAGCCACGCATCGGCCCTGTTCCGCCGCATGAGGTCCCTCGGCGGCGAGGTAGGCCACGTAGCTCGTGCAATTCCCGCTCGGCTCCTTCGCCCAGCGGTCGAGGTCCCGCGGTGACATCAGCGCCGGATCGACGATCTTGACCGCCAGATTGCGCGCATCGAAGTTGCCGGTCTCCCACAGCTCGAGCGCCAGTTCGTGATCGACGTCGATGCGCTTGCGCAGCGTCTTCAGAGCGGCAAAGCTCACGCCGTACATCGGCTCCTCGACTCCGTGGCGCGCCCAGGTCTTGCGTGTCTGCGCGGAGCCCGCCTTTTCGAGGGCGGTCATCGTCTGGGATAGCGTCATTCGCGCCTTGGCCGCGGCCTTCTTCTTGGTGGGCATGGCGATCTCCCTTGGCCTTGGAAATGTTCTGGACTCCGCATTATCGCCGATGTCCGTGCGCTCCGGCGGGAGGCCGTAGCCACGCCATCAAAAGAAGAAGCGAAAGGTGACGAACGCCGCGGCGCCCGTGAGCGCGAGGCCGAGCACGGCGATCGCCGCCCTCGCGGGAAGTGACGCGCGCCGCCAGAAGCGTCCTGCCCAGCGTGCGCCGCGGCGGGCACGCAACTCGGTCCAGTCGGCCAGGCGTGCCACGATCGCCGATTCCCGCGAAAGGAGCGCCACGCCCACGGCGATCACGAGGAATCCCGGTCCTGGCGCGGGGAGCGCGACGATCCCCGCCAGGATGATCACGCAGCCGACCACGATCCAGACCCAGCGCAGGTCGGCTGCCCGGCTTTCCGTGCTGCAGGAGGCGCCACTCCCGCTTCAGCTTCTCGAGCACGGGGAATTCTAGAAGGAGTACGAGCCGTAAACCATGCCGTAGCGCCAGTTCTCGTCGTCACCGACCCATTGCTCGGCGGCGTCACCGGGGAAGAGCATGCCTGCGACCCCGATCACGGCGATCCTCTTTGTCGCTTCCCAGTCGACGGTGAGGTCGATCTCGTCGCCCCAATCGTCCGCGGTCACGGCCGGATCGAGTGACGCGGGCTCGTCGAGCGTGAAGTGGTAGGCCAGCAGGTTGAGCGTGACGCCCTCGCGCGGCTCGGCCTCGACGCGCATGAGGTGACTGTTCAGGTTGCCGTTCGCGAGCGGGTAGTTGCCGTTGATCTCGCCCTGGTACCAGGAGCCGTAGTCGGTCGCACCATAAGCGATCTCGCGGAACAGCTCGTCGTCGGAGGTTTGGGGATCGTCCCCGTCGAAGTGGGCGTAGCGGTAGCTGAACGCCGGAGACCAGGCGAGCTCCGTCTCGTAGCTCAGCTTCCCGTAGTAACCGTCGGCGTCGATCTGGCTGCTCGTCTCGTGCACGAACTCGCCGCTGACCGCGAGCCCCTTCCAGAACGTCCAGTCGAACCGCACGTCGTAGACATCGGCGGTGTCGCTACCGGGAGTGTTCGCATCGACGCGCATGTACGTGCCGCCGAGTGTTGCCGCATCGCCGAAGAAGTACTCGAAGTTGGCGCCGAAGGCGTCCCCCTCGGTGCCCCCGCGGCGCGGGTCGTTCTCGAGCCGAAACGCCTCCGCGAGCCAGGTCTTGCTCTTCAGCCGCACGATCACCGCGCCCTCGAAGGCCGTGCGCTGCGCGATGTCCAGCCGCCGCGCTCGGCACCGTCGGCGCTGCCGTCGGCGATCAGCATCCCCGTGCCGATCGTGTAGTCCTCGCTTCCGACGCTGACCGAGAAGCTGTCTTCCTCGAGCCCCGAGAACAGGTCGTCCGCCCGCCAGCCGAGGTGCGCCTGCTCGGTCGTGACGTCGTCGGTGTCGCCGAGCCCGACGGTCAGCCCCGAGGCGTCGTCATCGGCGGTGCTGGTGTAGACGCCGCTCAGCTCGCCGAACAGCTGGCCCTTGCCGGCCTTGAACTCGAAGGCAATGCCGGGCTCGATTCCGAGCTCCATCCAGTCGTCGGTCTCAGCACCGAGGAACGTGTCCGAAGCGCCGAACCAGGAGTCCGAGCCGAAGAAGGCGGCGCCGGTGACGGTGAGGTTGAAGTCGAAGTTCGCGTCGCCGGCGAGGGCCGGGGTCAACCACAGTCCCCCGACGGCGAGGGCCAGCAACGAGCTACGGCGAAGTGACACTCGGCGGCGAGTCTACAGGCAAAGCGCCGGGAGCGACTACCCGGCGCTCTTCGAGACGAGTCTCGACGAGACGGAGACGCTCGTGAGTGGCACGGCGCCAACCGTGGAGACGCGCGACAGCAAGTCCTCGAAGCGCGGGTCGCCGCGCAGCCCGTCGAACAGTGGATCGACCGTCAGGAAGGGCACGAGCCAGCCGGTGCGTGCCTCGAACGCGGCCTCCAGGTCTTCGATCGCGCTGTCGGGCTGACCGAGCGCCATGTGGATGTGAGCAAGCTGATCCGGGGAGATGAATCGCTCTGCTGCGAGCTCGCTCCATCCGCTCGAGTCGCCATTGCCAGTAGGTGGTGATCGCAGTCGCACCGGTCCGGGGAGGACAGCCGCTCGAGCAGGTCCGCGGGTGCCTCGGCCTCCGCGGCTTCGCGGCGCGCGTGCTCCATCGCACCCTGCCAGTCCGCTCGCTGCAGGTAGGCGAGCTGGATGCAGAGCTTGGCCCAGTAGAAGTCGGGGTCGAGCGCCAGGGTGCGGAGCGAGTGCTCGATCGCCTCGTCGTAGCGCCGCGCGAAGTAATAGTAGAAGCCGACGTCGGAGTTGACCATGGACGACAGCGGGTCGAGCCGTCGGGCGCGCTGCACCGAGGCCACGGCCTCGTCGTGCCGTCCGGTCACCGAGTAGTACGCGGCGAAGTTATGGTGCGCTTCGGCGTACGCCGGGTTCAGCTCGATCGCACGCTCGAACGATCGTCGTGCGCCGTCCAGATCGAAGTCCCGGTAGAAGCGGATCATCGCCTGCGTGAAATGGGCCTCGGGAAGCTCGTCGTCGAGTGCCAGTGCACGCTCGAGCGCGGCCCGCGCTCGTGTCAGGCGTTCGGCTGGGGGTGCATCATGCGCAGGACGTCGGCAGCGCCGCCCACGCCGGCGCGAATCCCGGATCGAGCGCGATCGCGCGCTCGAGCTCCACGAGCGCCTCGGCCAGCTTGCCGTTGCCTCCGAGCTGTCGGCCGCGCAGATAGGCTTCGTAGGCCTCCGGTCGCGTGGAGCCGCCAGGCCGTCGGTGCCGGGAAGCAGCTTCGAGCGCGAGGCCGCGCGGATCGTCTCCCCCAGCTCGATCTGCAGCCGCAGCAGGTCGACCGACTCGCGCTGGAACGCGCTCGCCCAGACGTGCGACTGGTCGGTGGCCGCGGATGAGCTGGGCCACCACGCGCACCTGGCGCTCGACCCGGCGGACGCTGCCCTCGAGCAGATAGTCCGCGCCGAGCGCGTCCGCCGATCTCGCCGATGCCCTGCTCGTGCCCCCGGTACTTCATCGCCGAGTGCGCGCGATCACGCCGAGGCGCGCGCCGTACTGCCGGCCGAGCTGCGCGATCAGCTCCTCGGTCAACGCGTCGCTGAAGTAGAGATCCTCCGCGCCGCCGCCGAAGAGATCGAAGGGCGCACGGCCAGGACGGGTCGCGGAGCCGCTGCTACTCACGCCGAGCCCAGATCACGACAGCCACGGCGAGCAGCGCCGCCGCGGCCAGGCGATCCGCCGCCATGACGGCGCGGGGCGCGGCACGGACTGTCGGCGATCGGCTGCACCGGCAGCAGGAACCGGTAGCCCTCCCGTGGCATCGTCTCGATGACCCGCGGCACGTCGGCGCTGTCGGAGGGCCTCGGCGGATCTGCTTCACGCAGGCGTTGATCCCCTGGTCGAACTCGACGTGGACATCGGAGGGCCAGATGTGCCGCCGGATCGTCTCGCGCGAAACGGGGTCGTTCGCCCGCGAGACGAGCAGTGCGAGGAAGGCGAAGGGGCTTCGTCTGCAGCCGCACGATCGAGCCCGACACTCCGCAGCTCCCCCCGCCCGGCGTCGAGCTCGAACACGCCGAAGCGGAACCGCCGCCGCTCCGAAGGCCTTCTCGCCCCTCGCGGTGACACCGAGGAAAGGGACCCTTCACGTTCACGCGCCCGCGGACCGGGACCACGCGGGCTCATCTCCGCAGCCAACCCGTTGAACGGACACAGCCTACCCGATCATCCCCGGATCAGGAACAAATCAGCGCGATTCGATGGCGCGCTCCCCCGTCGTCCGCGGAGGAACACACGCCGCCCCACCGTGCGGCGCAAGGAGAAGCGAGATCAAATTCGAGATCCTCGGCGGCGTCGCCCTGTTCCTGTTCGTCACCCACCCCGGATATTCCCAGACGTTCACCAAGAACCCCACTCCCGGCGAACCCGATCCTGGCGGACCCGTCCACCGACTACTCCGGGGCCGCGTGGGTCGACATGAAGGGCGACGGCAACCTCGATCTGTTCGTCAACAACAACTTCCTCTATCGCGGGAACGGCACCGGGGGCTTCACCCGGATCACCACCGCGATCGGCACGGCATCACTCCGGCCACGGGCAGATCGGCGCGACCTGGGCCGACTACGACAACGACGGCGACCTCGACGGCTACCTCGCGAGCGCGCACGTCGGCTCCTCTACCGCAACAACGGCAGCGGCGTCTTCACGCCGTCGACGACGGGGACATCGGCAGACGCTCGGCAACCGCGGCTGGACCGCGGCCTGGGCGACTTCGACGCGACGGCGATCTCGACCTGGCGATCACGCACCCGGCGGGCTTCGTGCCCGGCGTCACCGACGACGAACCACCTGTTCCTCAACAACGGCCCGTCCGAGCTACAGCCTTCACCCGCGTGACCACGGGACCGATCGTCACCGGCCTCGATCTCCTACACCGTCGGGACCTGGTCCGACTACGACGACGACGGCGACCTCGACTACTTCATCGGCGCGGGCCCGGCCAACGGAACGACCCAGCCCGACTTCCTCTATCGCAACCTCCTCGCCGAGACCGGCACGCGCCGACTTCGAGCGGATCACGGACGCCCCGATCGCCACCGACCTGCAGGACGGCCAGGTCTGGAACTGGATCGACTACGACAACGACGGCGACCTCGACGCCTACCTGACGAACTGGGGCACCACGCCGCGGAATGCGCGAACCGGCTCTACCGCAACGACGGCGGGAGCTTCACCGCGATCACGACGGGTGCGATCGTCACCGACGCGACACGCTCGCTCTCGTCCGTCTGGGGCGACTTCGACAACGACGGCGACCTCGACTGCTTCGTGACGAACGACGGCGGCCAGCCGACCGCTACTACTCGAACAACGGCGACGGCACGCTTCACGAGCCTGACGCAACGCCGCTGACCGAGGGCGTGACCCACCGCGGCGCCTCGGCGGGCGACTACGACAACGACGGCGACCTCGACCTGTACGTCGACGGTCCCGGGTCGCCGGCCGCTCGCTGTTCCGGAACGACACGGCGAACGGCAACCACTGGCTGAAGGTGCGCGCTGACCGGCGTCGACTCGAACCGCTCCGCGATCGGCGCCAAGGTCCGCGCCGCGCCGATCGGCGGCGGCCGAGCGTGCGCAGCTGCGCGAGGTCTCGGCGCAGAACACCTTCAACGGGCAGAACAGCCTGATCGTCCACTTCGGGCTCGGCGACGCGACCGAGCTCGACCGCCTCGTCATCGAGTGGCCCTCGGGCATCGTGCAGACCCTGTTCGCTCCGGCCGCCGATCAGCTGCTCGCCGTGACCGAGCCCGACCGGGCCTTCCTGCCGCGAACGCAGCTTCATGGCAGCGAGGAGCGGATCGGACGTGCTCGTCACCTGGGACGCGACGACCTGTCCGGCGGTGGAGCGTGAACCTCTATCACGGCTCACTCGGAACGTTCGCGACCTTCACCGGGGCGAGCTGTGACCTGCCGCCGACCGGGTCGGCGACCGTGGCGATTCCCGACGGCTCGTGGTTCCTCGTCGCCGCGACGGATCGGGATGGAAACCGACGGCAGCTACGGCGTCGACTCGTCGCAGGTAGAGCGGGTGATCACGGGGGCGGCGTCCGCCTGTCCCGCGATCACGCAGCACGCGGTGAATTCGAGCTGTCCCTGAGGGGCAGGCCGCGACGTGCCATACTGACCGCGCGATGCCGGCTCGGCCACATCTCTCGGTCATGGGAGCACGTCGTATGGCGCGAACAAGCCCGACCTGTCGCTGCTTTCGGACGTCGTCGCGCAGAAGGTGCTCGACGCCATGTACGCCGCCTCGAAGCGTCTCGGGGAGTTGGGTGTTCGCCACGCGCTCGCCGGGGGGCTGGCCGTGGGCGCCCACGGTCATCCTCGTGCCACCAAGGACGTGGACTTCTTGGTCGGCGAGGAGGCCTTCGAACACCACGCCGGCGGCATCGTCACGATGAAGGCCGGCTTGCCGATCGAGGTAGGCGGTGTCGTCGTCGATTTCCTCTCGGCGGCTCCGGGCGAGGCGCACCTCAGCCTCGCACTCCCTGCGGCGCCACCCATGCAGCTTCCAGTCGTACCGATCGAAGCCCTCATCTACTTGAAGCTGAAGTCGGGCCGCCTGCAGGACCTGGCCGACGTCGTGGGGCTCGTGAAGGCCGGCATCGACCTCGACCGCGTGGCCGGCTACCTCACGCAACACGCGCCGGAGCTGACCGCCAAGTGGCGATCGCCGTGACCACCGCGTGCCGAGCAAGCAAGCGAATAGCGTCTACGTGCTCGCGGCCGTCACGGTGCTCTTGCACCTGCTGACCGCCCAGGACAGCTACGGGATCTTCCGCGACGAGCTGTACTACCTGGCGAGCGGCGAGCACCTGGACTGGGGCTACGTCGACCACCCGCCGCTGGTGGCGGTCCTGGACGCGTCGCTCGCGCGCGCGTTGTTCGGGCACTCGCTTGGTCGGGCTGCGTCTCGCTCCCCGCGTTGGCGGCCGCGGGCGACGGTGCTGCTGGTTGCCGACACCGCCCGCGCCCTCGGCGGAAGGCGGTTCGCGCAGCGCTGGCCGCGCTGCTGGCGCGCTACGGCGCCGATCTACCTGTCGCTCTTCGCGCATCCTGTCGATGAACGCGTTCGACGTCCTGGTCTGGGCCGCGGCGATCCTGGTCCTGATCCGCGTGCTCGGCACGCGCGACGCGCGCGGCTGGATCCCGTTCGGGATCATCGCCGGCATCGCCCTCGAGAACAAGATCAGCCCGCTGTTCCTCGGCTTCGGCGTCGCGGTCGGGCTCGTCGTCACACGGGACTGGGAGCAGCTCAAGAGCCGCCGGCTAGTGGATCGGCGGCGCGATCGCGACGGCGCTGTTCCTGCCCCACCTCGTCTGGCAGGCCGTGCACGGCTGGCCGATGCTGACGTTCATGCGAGAACGCGACGCGCTACCAAGAACCTGCCGCTCTCCCGCTCGAGTTCCTCTCGGAGCAGGCGCTGATGATGAACCCGGTCGCGGTACCGATCGCGCTCGCCGGCCTGTGGGTCTTGCTCGTGTCGCGTATGGGCAGGCGCTTCCGCGCGCTCGGCTGGTGCTTCGCTCTCGATCCTGGTACTGATGATCCTGCTGCGCGCGAAGCCCTACTACTTCTCCCCGGCCTATCCAATCGTCTTTGCCGCGGGAGCGTGGGTGACGGAGTCCTGGACGGCGCGCGCCGGCCGCGTCGTCTCGGACGGCGGTCGTCGCGCTGATCGTGCTCGGCGGGCTCGCCGCTGGCGCCGCTCGCGAAGCCGATCCTCCCCGTCGAACGCTTCGTCGCCTATCAGGCCGCGCTCGGGATGGAGCCCGGCAACGGACGAGCGGCACGAGATGGGGCGGCTGCCGCAGTTCTTCGCCGATCGCCTCGGCTGGCGCGAGCTTGCCGAGAGCGTGGCCGAGATCCACCGCGCGCTGCCGCCAGAAGATCGAGAGCGCGCCTGCGTCTTCGGCCAGAACTACGGCCAGGCCGGCGCGATCGACTTCTTCGGCCCTGCGCTCGGCCTGCCGAAGGCGATCTCGGCGCACAACTCGTACTTCCTGTGGGGCCCGCGCGGGTGCACCGGCGAGATCGTGATCGTGATCGACGACGATCGCGAGACCCTGGAGGAGCTGTTCGAGAGCGTCGAGCTGGGCGCGGTCTACCGCTGCCACGACTGCATGCCGTACGAGGCGGAGAAATCGCTGTGGGTCTGTCGGGGACTGCGGATGCCGATCGAAGAGCTGTGGCCGCGGATCAGGAGCTTCAACTGAGTGGTACTGTGAGTCCTTCTTCGAGGGAGGCACGATGATGAGCGAAGCAAGTTTCCCGTCCCGGGCTTACGCGGCCGGGAGCCCGACCTCGCCGCTCGCGCCGGCGACCATCCGCGCGGCGCGAGCCGCGACGCCGCAGGACGTGCAGATCGAGATCCTCTACTGCGGCGTCTGCCACTCGGACCTGCACCAGGTGCGCAACGAGTGGCGGAGCTCATGCCCACGATCTATCCCTGCGTGCCCGGCCACGAGATCGTCGGCCGCGTGACGAAGGTCGGCAGCGCGGTGAAGACGCTTCAAGGAGGGCGACCTCGCCGCGGTCGGCTGCATGGTGGACTCCTGCCGCACCTGCGCGAGCTGCCGAGAAGGGCTGGAGCAGTACTGCGAGACGATGCCGACCTTCACCTACAACTGCCCGGACAAGCACCTCGGCGGCGTCACCTACGGCGGCTACTCGGAGAGCATCGTGGTGGACGAGGCGTTCGTGCTGCGCGTCGCCGAGCACGCTGGACCCGGCCGGCGTGGCGCCGCTGCTGTGCGCCGGCATCACGACCTACTCGCCGCTGCGCCACTGGAAGGTGGGCAAGGGGCAGAAGGTCGGCATCGTCGGCCTCGGCGGCCTGGGCCACATGGGCGTGAAGTTCGCGCACGCGTTCGGCGCGCACGTCGTGCTGTTCACGACCTCGCCGAGCAAGACGGCCGACGCGCTGCGGCTCGGCGCGCACGAGGTCGTCGTCTCGAAGAACGCGGCGGAGATGCAGAAGCACGCCGCGAGCTTCGACTTCATCCTCGACACGGTCTCGGCGCCGCACGACCTGAACGCCTACCTCGAGCTGCTTGAAGCGCGACGGGACGATGACGCTCGTGGGCGCGCCGGCGAAGCCGGCGCCGGTCAGCGTGTTCAGCCTGCTCTTCAAGCGGCGGCGCCTGGCCGGCTCGCTGATCGGCGGCATCCGCGAGACGCAGGAGATGCTCGACTTCTGCGCCGAGCACGGCATCACCTCCGACATCGAGCTGATCCGGATCCAGCAGATCAACGAGGCCTACGAGCGCATGCTGAAGAGCGACGTGAAGTACCGCTTCGTGATCGACATGGCGTCGCTGGCGTAGGAGGCGCTTCGCCAACCCGACTGGAATCACCGCACCGCCGTACTCCGCAATTCCGCGCATGCTGCTCGAGCGGCGCACGCCGTGGCCGGCGCGCATCGACGAGCCGACGCGACAGCCGCCAGGGCTCGATGGCGCCGCCGCCGTCAATCACGTTCATCGGTCACTCGACGTTCCTGATTCAGACGGCGGCCGGCAACATCCTGACCGATCCGATGTACTCGCGAGCGCGCCAGCCCGTGTCGGTCTGCCGGACCGCGGCGGGTGCGCGAGCCGGCCGTGCCGCTTCGACGACCTGCCGCCGATCGCGTCGTGCTGCTGAGCCACAACCACTACGACCACTGCGACCTGCGGACGCTGCGCACGCTCGCGGAGCGCTGCGATCCGCTCGTCGTGACGCCGCTCGGGAACGGCGCGCTCTCGTTCGCTCGGCCGGCATGCGCCGGGTCGAGGAGCTCGACTGGTGGCAGGACGCGACGCCGCGCCGCTGCCGATCACGCTGACGCCGGCGCAGCACTTCTCCGCGCGCACGCCGTTCGATCGCAACCGGGCGCTCTGGGGCGGCTTCCTCATCGAGGCCGGCGAGCGGCGGATCTTCTTCGCCGGCGACACCGGCTATGCCCGCATCTTCCCGAGATCCGCGGCGCGCTCGGCCCGCTCGACCTCGCGCTGCTGCCGATCGGCGCCTACGAGCCGCGCTGGTTCATGCAGGCCGTGCACATGAACCCGACGAGGCGGTGCAGGCGCATCTCGATCTCGAGCGCGCGCCGGAGCATCGGGATGCACTTCGGCACGTTCCAGCTGACGACCGAGGGAATCGACGAACCGCTGCGCGCGCTCCAGGAGGCGTGCGCGGCGAGGAACATGCCCGCATCGCAGTTCCGGACGCTGGGGTTCGGCGATTCGTTGCGCGTGGGGTAGATTCTGTCGATGCCGCTGAATCCCAGCACTCGCCTCGGCCCCTACGAGATCGCCGCCGAGCTCGGCGCGGGCGGCATGGGCGAGGTCTACCGCGCCACGGACACGCGGCTCGGGCGCGAGGTGGCGATCAAGGTCCTGCCCGATTCGTTCGCCGCCGACCCCGAGCGCCTGGCGCGCTTCGAGCGCGAGGCGACAGCTCCTCGCGCAGCTCCACCATCCGAACATCGCCTCGATCTTCGGCTCGAGGAAGTCCGGCGGCGTCGCACGCCCTCGTCATGGAGCTGGTCGAAGGGCCGACGCTCGCCGAGCGGCTCGCACCGGGCCGCTGCGCGCTCGAGCGAGGCGCTCGCGATCGCGCAGCAGATCGCCGAGGCGCTCGAGGACGCGCACGAGAAGGGGATCGTCCACCGCGACCTCAAGCCGCAGAACGTCAAGGCGCCGGTCGACGGGAAGGTCAAGGTCCTCGACTTCGGTCTGGCCAAGGCGCTGGACCCGGCGGCGACCGCGTGCGGGCCGGCGCCGCAGCTCGCGCAATCGCCGACGCTGACGCTCGGCGCGACGCAGCTGGGCGTGATCCTCGGCACGGCGGCCTACATGTCGCCCGAGCAGGCGAAGGGGCGGCGGTCGACAAGCGCGCCGACATCTGGGCGTTCGGCGTCGTGCTCTACGAGATGCTGACCGGGCGGACGGCTGTTCGACGGCGACGACGGTGCCCGAGACGCTGGCGCCGCGTGCTGCGCGCCGACATCGATCTCGGAGCGCTCTGCCGGCCGCGACGCCGGCGCATCCGGCGTCTGCTCCGCCGCTGCCTCGAGCGCGATCCGAAGACAGCGCCTGCGCGACATCGGCGAGGCGCGGATCGTGCTCGAAGAGGTCCTGGCCTCGGGCGGGGTCGATGAAGGTTCGAGCGTCACGGCCGCTCCGAGCGGCATCTCGCGCCGCGAGATGCTTGCGTGGGGCGTAGCGCTCGTGGCGGCCATCGCGCTACTCGTGGGCCGCCTCGTCGCTCCCGGCACGAAGACGACGGATGCTCCCGTCGTCGGGCGCTTCTCGATCGTACCGGATGAGCCCGGAAACCTGCGCAGCGCTCCCGTTCTCTCGCCCGACGGGAAGACGCTCGTCTACAGCCTTCAAGACGACGAGGGCCAGTCGGCGCTCCGGCTGCACTCGATCGAGTCCGGAACGAGCCGGATGCTCGCCGGATCCGAGGGCGCCTCCCAGCCATTCTTCTCACCCGACGGCCGGCAGCTGGGGTTCTTTGCGAGCGGACAGCTCGTGCGGCTCGACCTTGCAACCGGCCTCAAGCAGATCGTGATGCGGGTCGCGGATGCCCGCGGCGGCTGCTTTGAGCACGACGGCGCGATGCTGATCTCGATCAACGCGGCATCGCCGATCGTGCGCGTGGATCCGCGCTCGGGCGAGAGCCGCCCGGCAACCACGCTCGGGTCCGAGCGAGGCGAGCAGAGCCACCGCTTTCCCACGGCGCTCCCGGGAGGCGAGTTCCTCTACACGTCCTACGGCGCCGTCGAAATGCGCGGCATCTGGTGGCACCCGCATGGCGACGCGCACCCGCAGAAGCTCCTCCCCGATCTGTCGCGCACGGCGTTCGATCGGCGCGGATATCTGCTGTGGGTACGGGACGCTGTGCTCGTGGCACAGCGCCTCGACCCGACGACCGGAACGCTTGTGGGTGAGATCTCGCCGATCGCGGAGGGGATCAATCTCGACGATCAGGTCGGGGCCGACGTCTGGTTCGGAGCCTCGGGCGCGGGGACGATCGCCTATCGGGCCGGGTCCACGGCGACACTCGAGCTCGTCTGGGTCGATCGCGCGGGCAAGCTCCTCGAAGGCATCACCTCTCCCGGGCGGTTCGCCGAGCCGATGCTCTCGCCCGACGGCCGCCAGATCGCGACCGTGGTCCAGACGGCCTCGCAAACGGGCGACGTCTGGGTCTACGACGCGACGGGATTCGATCGGAGCCGGCGCCTGACCTTCGATCCGGCGGGAGCCGACACCGCGATCTGGTCGCGCGACGGCCGCTGGATCGCCTACTCGTCGGCGCGGGCGAGTGGCTGGGGGATCTTCCGCAAGCTGGCCGACGGCAGCGGCGAGGAGGAGCAGCTGCTCGCTGCGGACGGCGGAGTCTGGGCCGCCTCGTGGGGAGCGAACGACGAGATCCTGATCTTCGAGCGCATCGCGACCGGCAGCAGCGGCCTCGATCTCTGGATTCTGCCGCTGACTGGGGAGCGGAAGCCGCACCCGCTCCTCGAGACGCCGAACACCGAAGCCCATCCGACCCTCTCGCCCGACGGGCGCTTCGTTGCTTACGTCTCGGACGAGGACGGGATCGGCAAGGTCTACGTTCGCGCCGTCACGGGCTCGAGCAACCGCTGGCAGCTCTCGAAGGGCGGCGGTGATTGGCCGGCCTGGAGCGCCGACGGCAAGGAGCTGTTCTTTGCCGGAAGCGACAGGATGCTCTACACGGTGCCGATCTCGAGCGCTTCACCGCTCGCATTCGGCGAGCCGCATCCGCTCTTCCGGCTGCGCACGCAGGAGCCGCGGATCAGCTCGTTCCGGACCTGCTTCGCCCCGGCTCCCGACGGGCGCCGGTTCCTGGTGAACCAGCTCGTGGGCGACGAGCGCGACACGCGGATCGAGGTCGTGACGAGCTGGCAGCCGCCGGAGGAGGCGCGTTAGCTCCCGTGCTGCAGCACGTGCTCGTGGTTCATGAACAAGAACAGATTCAAGACGAGCGGCAGCAACATCAGGATCAGCACGTAGGTGACCATCACGGCGTCGACGTCCTCGAACCGCGTGACGAGCCACCCACCGCCGAAGATGAACGCCGCCTGCGCGAACACGGCAGGCACCGCGATCCTGGGCCGCATCGTGAAGAAGAAGCTCAGCGCATTCAGGACCAGGCTCGCGATCACCAGGGCCCGGAGGTTCCACGGCTTGCCCAGAATTTGGCCGCACTGAGGGCAGCTCACGAAGAAGCCGTTCCAGCGATCCCAGCGCGAGAGCCCCAGCTCGCGACGGCAACGGGGACAGGCCACCACGGCGAGCGGCGATCCCGTCGGCACCGGGTAGGTCGCGAGAGGCCAACGACCGGAGGACACAGAAGCGGACTCTACGCCCTCTCCGTGGTCCGCGCCACGATCAGGGCGGCCGCACCGGCGAGCGTGACCGCCAAGCCCAGCCAGCGCGCCGGTCCGTGCGCGAAGACCACGGTTCCGTTGAACAGGATGAACAGCATGAAGCTGTGGAGCACGACGTCGAACCACGCGGCACGGCGGTGGTGGCCTGCTGCGTCACCCCACCACCAGGCGGCGTCGAATACCCAGAGCGCCGCGAAGAGATAGTTGGCGTAAAGCCCGGCGCCACCAACCTCGAGCCCGGTGAGCTCGGCGGCCTGCCGCGCGGTCTCGCGCAGCGCGACGGCGTGGCTCCATCCGTAGTGGACGTGGAAGGCGCTCGCGACGTGGAGTAGAAACGCGAGGCAGCCCACGGTCCACACGACACGGCAGAGAGCGGGAGCGAAGCGGCGCCCGGCCGGTCCAGCCGGGTAGCACAGCACCGCGAGCCAGATGCTTGCTTGCACCACGCGTCGAGAAGTCTAGCGCGCTAGACTCCTTCCCTCATGCAGCGCGGTCGGGTCTACTACGGCTGGACGAACCTCGCGCTCGCCGCCCTGGCGATGGTCGCGACGCTTCCCGGCCGGACGCAGGGCCTCGGGCTCGTCACCGAGCCCCTGATCGCTGACCTCGGGCTCGACCGCGTGACCTACGCCGAGCATCAACCTGTGGGCGACGCTTGTCGGCGCGGCGTTCTGCATTCCGTGCGGCCGGCTGCTCGATCGCTTCGGCTCGCGCGTCGTGCTCGACGCTCGTGCTCCTCGCCCTCGGCGTGACGGTGATCGGCATGAGCGCCGCACGGACTTCGTGACGCTCGCGTCGCCGTGACGCTCACGCGCGGCCTCGGACAGAGCGCGCTCTCGGTCGCGAGCCTGGCGCTCGTGGGCAAGTGGTTCGCGCGGCGGCTGAACGTCGCGATGGGCGTCTACTCGGTCCTCGTCGGCATCGGCTTCATCGCCGCTTTTCCCGCGGTCGGGCAGGCGGTGCTCGCGTGCGGCTGGCGCCCGGCCTGGCTCGCTATCGGGCTCGTGCAGGTCGCCGTGCTCGTGCCGCTCGTCTGGACTCCTCGTGCGCGACCATCCGGAGAGGGAGGGGCTCGCGCTCGACGGAGAGTCGAAGCCGGCGGAGTCTCGACGATCTCACGTCTGGGACGCCCTCCAGAGCCCCGCGTTCTGGGTCTTCGCGCTGTCGAGCTCGCTCTTCGGGCTCGTCTACTCCGGCATCGCGCTCTTCAACCAGTCGATTCTCGAGGAGCGCGGATTCGACGCGACGACCTACCACCGGTCCTCGTGATCAGCACGCTTCTCGGGCTCGCCGCGAACTTCGGCGGCGGGTTTCTCGCCTCGCGCTGGCCGATCCAGCGCGTGATGGGAATCGGCATGGCGGTCCTGGCGGTCGCGCTCTTCGCGCTTCCGTCGGTCGAGACCCAGCACGCACGTCGTGCTCTACGGCGATGGCGATGGGCGTCGCCGGCGGAGTCGTCACGGTGGTGTTCTTTTCCGTCTGGGGCCGGGTCTTCGGACGGAAGCCACCTCGGCCGCATCCAGGGCTGCGCCCAGATGATGACGGTCTTCGCCTCGGCCGTCGGCCCGCTGCTCCTGGCGCAGACGCTCGAGCGCACGGGATCCTACGATTCGATCTTCTACGTCCTGGCGGCGGCGGTCGTGGTTCTGGGAATCGGCTGCTGGTACGTGTCGCTGCCGAGTCGGGCGCGCGAGCTATCCGTGGAGGTGGGTTAGTGACGATCTTCATCGGGATCCTGCTCGTGGCCGCGACCGCGACCGCGGCCGACTGGATCTGGTACACGTTCGGCGTGCGGCACTGCGTGACGAACGGTGTGATCCACGGCGCCGTGCTGCTCACCGTCGTGGGCGGTGCCCTCGGTGCGGCCGCGGGGCGCCTGCTCCGGGGGCTGCCGATCGGCACGGCTGCCGGAATCGGCGGTGCCTCCGCGTACTTCGTTCTCGTCGCGCTCGTCGATGATCGACCCTACGGCACGGCGATTCCGGCCGCGTGGATCGTCATGTGGCTGCTCCTCGCCGTGCTCGAGGGTCGCTGGCTGCGCGCCCCGGCTCGTCGATCGTGGCTCGAGATCGCCCTGCGCGGGATCACGGCCGCGGCACTCAGCGGCGTCGCGTTTTACCTCGTGCTGAGCACACTGTGGGGCGCGCCGCCGGCTTCTGGTCGCAACTACGCGATCCAGTTCGCCGCCTGGGCGTTCGCCTGGGCCCCCGGCATGCTCGCGCTGTCCGTCGGAACCCGCGGCACCCGGCGCACGTAAGAACCTCCGGGGGGATCATGCCGACTCAAGCGCTGCCTTCGCGGAGGCCGCTCCGTCTCTGGCCCGGCGTCGCCGCCGCCGTGCTGCTGCTGGTCGTGGGGTTCATCGTTCCGCCGCTCGTCCCCGATGGCGCCATGATCGGCGTGTTCGGGGGGCTCGTCGTGCGCTCGTGATCCTCGTCTGGTGGCTCGGCTTCAGCCGCGCGCGCCTGGTTCGAGCGGCTGGGAGCGATCGCGCTGATCCCGGTGGCGATGATCGCGACGCGGCCACTGCTCGACAAGTCGATCGCGGGAGCGGGGATGGGGATGATGTTCTACTTCCTCGCGCCCCCGATCCTCTGCCTCGCGCTCGTCGCCGGCGTGGTGGCTGGCCGGAACCTCTCCGTCGGACGGCGGAGCGTCTTCGTGGTCGTGGCCATGCTGCTCGGGGCCGGACTGTTCCCACTGCTGCGGACGGGCGGGATCAGCGCCGGCAGCGGCGGCTCGGATTTCCACTGGCGCTGGACGCCGACTCCCGAGGAGCGCCTCTTGGCGCAGCAGAGGGGAGACGAGCCGCGGATGCCCGCGACGATCTCGGTGGAGGTGACCGAGCAGGCCGACTGGCCCGGCTTTCGCGGACCCGAACGCGACAGCATTGTTCGCGGCGTGCGCATCGAGACCGACTGGACCAAGTCGCCGCCCGTCCAGGTGTGGCGCCAGCCCGTCGGGCCGGGCTGGTCGTCCTTCGCGGTCGCGGGCGACCTGCTCTACACCCAGGAGCAGCGTGGTGAAGAAGAGAGCGTCACCTGCTACCGGGTGAGCAGCGGCGAGTCCGTCTGGCGCCACAGCGACGCCGTTCGCTTCTGGGAATCGAATGCCGGGGCCGGACCGCGCGCAACGCCGACGCTCGCCGGCGGCCGCGTCTACACCCTGGGTGCGACGGGAATCGTGAACGCGCTCGACGCCGGAAGCGGTAGCGTCATCTGGTCGCGGAACGCCGCTGCCGATGGCGAAAAGAAGGTCCCGATGTGGGGCTTCTCCGGCTCACCGCTCGTGATCGACGACGTCGTCATCGTCGCCGCGGCCGGGTGGCTCGCCGGGTACGACAGCGAAAGCGGCACGCCACGCTGGCGCGGCCCGACCCACGGCGGGGGCTACAGCTCGCCCCAGCGATTGACGATCGACGGCGTGACGCAGATCCTGCTGAGCCACTTCGAGGGTGTGACGAGCCTCGCTCCGGCCGACGGCACCGTGCTGTGGGAGCACGTGTGGGAGAGTGCCGGGATCGTGCAGCCGGCGCTGACGGCCGACGGCGACGTCTTGATCACCGCCATCGCCATGAGCGGAGGTGCCAGCATGCGCCGCCTCGCGGTCAAGCAGACGACCGGCGGCTGGACCGTGGAGGAACGCTGGACCTCGACCGCGCTGAAGCCGTACTTCAACGACTTCGTCGTGCACGAGGGCCACGCCTACGGTTTCGACAACAGCATCATGTCCTGCATCGACGTCGCGGACGGCTCGCGTAAATGGAAGGGTGGGCGCTACGGCAACGGCCAGCTGCTGCTGCTCTCCGACCAGGACGTGTTGCTCGTGCTGTCGGAAGAAGGTGAGCTGGCGCTCGTCTCGGCGACGCCGGACCAGTACCAGGAGCTGGCGCGCTCTCCGGCGATCGAGGGCAAGACCTGGAACCACCCGGTGCTCGTCGGCGACAGCTTGCTCGTGCGCAACGACGAGGAGATGGCGGCGTTTCGCTTGTCGCTGGCCCGCCGCTAGCGAGACCGCACGCCGCGTGGCTGACGCGTCAGCTCCTGGGCCTGGACGCGGATCTGCGGCTTGACCTGAGGATTGCCTGCAACACGACGCAGCTGGTCGGGCCCGAGCAGGCGGACCTGCTCGATTGCCTCCGCCAGGTTCGCGTTGAGATGGACGCAGAACAGACAGCGTGCTTCGGCCGTCGTGAGCAGCTTCCCCTTGCCGCGGATCGCGCTCAGCACGCGCGTCGTCAGCCGCGCGTCGCGCAGCATCGCCACGACATGGCCCTGGGTCAGCCGCGGGTTGTCGAGCAAGCGCAGCAGCACCGATGCGTTGCCGTCACGGATCAGGGCATCGATCTCGGGGCCACTGGCGCTCGCGGCGAGCATCATCTTCTGATCGATCGGTCGCGAGTGCAGCTCCTGCGCGAGAGTCCGGCCGCTCGCGAGCAGCCCCTTGCGGATCGATTCGACCACGGTCCCACGGTGCACGCCATCGACCAGCTCGCGCAGCTTGTCGAGCACGCCGCCGGTGAGATCGAGAAACCTGATGCCGAGCCCGCCCTGATGTTCGATGCCCGCCTGAACCACGCGCGCGACCTCGGCGTGCACCACGATCGGCTCCTCGTACTGGCTCAGGCGGAACTTCAACGTTCCGCGTGTGCCGGCCGGACAGAGCTTGTCCGTCGGCACGAACATCCCGCCCTCGCTGACGTCGAGCGTGAATTCGCGCACCGCGAAGGTGTCGGCCGAAAACGAGACGAGCACCGGGAAGTCGGCGCGGACCGGCCGTTCGATCCAGCCCTCCGAGGTTTCGACCTTCTCGGTGATCGGTGACGTGGCGATCATGGGGCGAGGGGAACGTAGCCCTGGCCTGGCCCACGGGCAAGTCGCCGCAGTTACGTGCTCTTCGGCCGGATCCTTCCCTCGAGCAGATCGTCCAGTGTCTCCGCGAGATCGAGCTCCCGGGCCCAGCGGACGAGGTACTCCCGATCGAGAGCGCTTCCCTGGACCGCCACGATCCCCGCCGCGTCACCGCAGTGCAGCTTGTGCAGCAAGGTGTCCTCGGCGGTGGCGACCCAGGCCGGTTCTCCGAACAGAACGAGTTGCATCCGTCGTGAGAACATCTGCTGCTCGAAGCGATCCGGCCGGAGCGTCCAGAAATCCACCTTGAGCGCGGAGCGCCGGTCGATTGCGTTGAACATGTAGGGAGCTTCGAGCGCGTTGCGCACCGTGATCTCGTCGATGGTGTAGTCAGAAGCGAACGCCGCGGCGATCCGGGGAGCATGCTCCCACTCGTGGGCGAGGACGAAGTCGAGGTCGTGCGTCGTTCGCGGGATGCCCCAGAAGTTGCTGGCCATCGACCCCGTGACCATGTAGCGCAGACCCAAGCGGTTGAGCCGCGCGAGACAGTCGACGAGCAGCTCGCGCTCGTTCATCGCACAAGGGCCAGCCGCGCTCGCAGCAGCCGCTCGACCTCGGCGTCATCGGCGTTCGGATGGCGATAGCGAATCCCGGCGCGCGCGACGTCACAGGCCAGATCGTGCAGCCGCAGGGCGATCGCCAGCCGCTCCTCGCCGGTCATCCGGCGATAGAGCGCGATCTGCGCTTCGAGCGCCGCTTGTGGCTCCATGGCGCTTAGACTATAGTCCGCGCCACTCGAGTCTCGCGATGCCTTTCTCCTTGCGGTTCGACACCGGGATCGTCATCGGCAGTTGCTCCGGCGTCCTCGACGCAAACGAAGCGAAGGCGGGTGCCACGGCTTTCTGGGAGAACCCTGACTGGAGAGGAATACCAGTCGTCTGGGACCTCCGGGCGGCGGAGCTGAAGGTCGCTGCCCCGCACGTTCGCGAGCTGGCTCAGTTCATCCTCGGCGCTCAACCTTCACCGCCGCCGCCCAAGGTGGCGTTCGTGACCGGGCGCGACGTCGACTTCGGCATGATCCGCATGTTCGAGGTCTTTCGCGAGCACCGGGCGACCAAGGTTCAAGCGTTTCGCGACTACGAGGAAGCCGTCTCGTGGGCCCGTGCCGGCGAAGCAACGGTCGTTCACGATCGGTAACGTCTCGTTGCGTCAGGGTTCTTTCGTTCCGGAGGGTGGGACACCACACTCCCGTTCGTGGCGCGTTCGCTTCCACTCGTCCGTGCCGGCCGCTGGTTCCACCTGGTAAACCGCGGCGTCAGCGGCTCCGAGCTGTTTCCGACACCGCAAGCGGCAGCCGCCTTTGTCGCCGCCCTGGGTGAAATCGCCGAACAATTCCCGGTGGAGATCCACGCTTACTGCGCGATGGGGAACCACTATCACTTGCTGGCTCGCGCGCAGGAAGAGGAACTGCAGCGCGCCGTGCTGCGACTCGAGGGAAGCATCTCCGGGAACACCGAGCACGCCCGCCTGCATCGCCTGGCGGTTGGACGCCACTTGCTCGACGTCACGCGCTACATCCATCGCAACCCGGTCGAGGCACGACTCGTGAAGCACCCGTCCGACTGGCGCTGGTCGAGCTACCGCGGTTACCTCGATCGGTTGGATGGGCCGCCCTGGCTGCGCTCGAGCGTCGTGCTCGCCTGGCTCGGCTCGATCGGAGCCCGGCAGCTCTATCGCCGGTACGTCGAAGGCAATGGCCCGAGCTAGTGGCAGCGCTCCAGCACCCAGAGCGAGTCGGTGAACGGCCAGAGCTCGTCGGTCCAGCGGTGGACTTCGTTGAACCCGACGGAGGACGCGAGCGCCGGTAGATCGTCCGCGGTGAACTTGTAAGACGACTCGGTCCAGATCGTCTCGCCGGCGTCGATCGCGACGCGGCAGCCCGCAGCGCGCACGGTCACGACCTGCTTCGAGAGCGAGCACAGGTGCATCTCCACGCGCTGCCAGGCTTCCGACCAGCGCGCCTCGTGACGGAAGCTCTGCAGGTCGAAGTCCCCGCCCAGCTCACGGTTGATCCGCGCCAGCAGGTTGAGGTCGAAAGCCGCCGTGACGCCCAGTGGGTCGTCGTAGGCGGCGAGGATCTGCTCGACCGGCTTCCGCAGGTCGACCCCGAGGAGCAGTGCATCTCCTTCACGCAAGGATGCTCGTACGCCGTTCAGGAACTCGCGTCGCTCGCGCGCGTCGAAGTTCCCGATCGAGCTGCCGAGGAACATGAGCAGGAGGGGTGTTCCGAGCGGTCGCGCGGCATCGACCCGTGCGAGACCCTCGAGGTAGGAGGCCTCGATCGCCTGAAAGCGTACGCCCGGCCGGCTGCCCGCGAGCCCGCACAGCTCTCGAGCGCTGCCGCCGAGAGGTCGATCGCGCGTGTACGAAACCGCACGCTGGCGCTCGACGATCGCATCGAGCACGGGAATCGCCTTGCGGCCGCTTCCGGCGCCGATCTCGGCCACGGCGATCCCGCGCGGCAAGCGGCGCACGATCTCTCCGGCATGGCGGCCGAGAAGGCGCTCCTCGGCGCGGGTCAGGCCGTACTCGGGCAACTCGGTGATGGCTTCGAACAGGGCGCTCCCGAGGGCGTCGTAGAGATACTTCGGCGGGCATCGTCTTGATCGAGCGGCCGAGTCCCGCACGCACGTCGGCGGCGAACTCGAGGCAAGGAGCTTCCGCGTAGCTCGCGCGCAGGTTGGCCTGGGTTCGTGCCATCTTCACTCCGTGACGACGCGAAACGCCGTGTAGGCATGACGGTAGTGCGGGCGGAACCAGTTGCGGAACGAGCGGCGCAGGAGCGTCCGGTCGGTCGCGCACGACGCGCCCTTCAGCACGTAGTGCTGCCCGTCGAAGAACGTCCGCCGAGTATCCGGGGTACGACGGGAACGCAGCGAAGCCAGGAAACGGGGCAAACGGCGTCGCGTCCACTCCCAGCCGTTCCCGAACGGCCTGCGCGACGCCGAAGGCGCTGTCGCCCGCGGGCGTGGCATCGACCGAATCGTGTCGCGCACGAAGAAGTCGAAGTTCCCGCGCTCGCGAGCCGGGCTCGCCGTCGCCCCACGGGTAGCGCGTGCTCCGTTCCGCCGGCGTACCGAACGCGTAGCGGTGGAACTGCGCCTCGGTCGGAAGCATGCCGCCGGCCCAGACGCGCGAAGCTCGCGGCCTGCTCCTGCGTCACGTAGACGGGATGATCGAGCGGCAACGGAATCTCGGCGTCGAAGCCGCGCCAGCGCCATCCATCCTTGCCCGAGCATCCAGAACGGCGGCGGCTCGCCACCGTCCTCGACGAACGCGAGATATTGCCCGTTCGTGACCTTGAAGCGGTCGACCGCGAAGCGCTCGACCCAGACCGTGTGCGCCTCGAACTCGTTGTCCCAGCCGAAGCCGCCCTCGCGCGGGATCGCCGAGAGTCGCGTTCCCGGCGGGGATCTCGATGCGGCGCCGATCGGGAGCCTGGCGCACCGGCTTGGCGCGCGCTCGGGATCACGATGCGGCGCGTCGTACGGGAGCGCGTGCAGCAGGTAGGTCAGCGTCTCGAGCGTGCATCAAGCGGTGCTCGATCGCGATGTCGATCGCGCGAGTCCGGCGCCCGGTCGATCACCTCGTCGACGCGGCGTCGAGCGGACTGCGACATAGGCACGGACCTGCTCGAGCGCCGGCCAGTCCTCCGGCCGATCCTGCGGCAGCTCACCCGGACGGCGGATCGATTCCGAATGCGAACAACCGGTCGAGCGGCATCGCCGGGCAGCCGTCGCCCGAGCTGATTCCAGTCGAACGCCTCGAGGTGGCCGAGGTAGAAGAGCAGCCGGTGCCGCTCGGGGATCGGCCGATCGAGCCACGCCTCGGGACGGAGCTGCGAAAAGAGCCGATCGGACAGGCGCCGTGCATGGTCGACGCGGGAGAGAGCCGTGGGACGGAGTCGAGCATCGCGTGGGCGGGAGAAGCAACGTCGGTGCCAGCCTATACTCGCCATCCGATGAGCCGCAAGAAAGTCGTGATCGACCTGGATCGCCGTCGCGCTTCTCACGGGCGAGCTGGCCTACATCGTGGGCGCCAACCTGTTACCTGGCCAGGAGCGATCGGATCAACCGCCGGCCGGAGAAACTGCTCCTCGAATGGGGAGCGGGCCCGGACCTGGTTCCCCGGTGTGGTGCACCTGCGAGGCGTGCAGATCCGCGGGCAGAACCGCAAGATCCAGTGGTACGCATCACTCGATCGAGCGCGGGTCTCGCTGGCCGTCCTACCGCTCTTCTGGCGGCGGTTTCACGCGCGAGCGCTTGTCGGTCGAAGGACTCGACTTCCGCATCCGGCGGCGTCTCGATGCCGTGCCGCACGAGCCTCCGCCCGACGAGAGCTGGCCGCCGATTCCCGGCTTCTCGAACCCGCCTGATCCCCGACCCGAGGAGATCGACACGCCTCCGCGCAAGCGGCCGTGGAAGCTGCGCTTCGATCAGATCGAGGTCAGAAGCGTCGATCGGGTCTGGATCGAGGACCTGGAGCTGACCGGTCAGGGTCGGGCCGAAGGCGCGCTGCAGTTCGAGATCCGCGGGGACCTGACGGTCGACCATGCGAGCTTCGAGCTGCAGGATGGGCAACTCGACATCCGCCGGGAGCGCGCCGCGGACGACCTCGCGCTCGAGATCGAAGCCGAGTTCGAAACCTCCACGCCCCGTGAGGAGAGCAAGCGCTCCTTCTGGCGCCGCGCTTCGGGAGAGTCGGTGTCGACGCGCGCGTCTCGAGCCTCGCCTTCCTTCGCACCTTCTTCGATCGGGCGCGCTGGATCGACGTCAGTGGCTCGGGCGAGCTGGCCGTCGATGCCCGGATCCGGCGTGGTGCGATCGAGCCGGGAAGCCGTCTCGATGCGCGGCTCGAGACGGTCGTCGTCCAGCTCTTCGAGCATGAGATCCGGGGCACCGGTGGCGTGCACGGTCTGGTCGAGCCGGGCAAGGAGCCCCGCACCAACCTCGCGGTCGACGTCGACGAGTTCGAGGTGCGGCGACGCGGTGCCGATCAGCCCTACGTGCGTGGCACCGGCTTCCGGCTGACAGCGGCGAGCCACAGTGCGGATCTCGTCTCCGGTTTCGAGGACCTGGAGCTGGCGCTGACCTTGCCGGCCTCGGAGGTCTTGCGTTTCGAGGTTTACGGAGCGTACTTGCCCGCCGAGGGCAGCTTGCGGCTGATCTCGGGGACGGGCACGGTCGAAGCCCAGCTCGAGATTTCGACCGCCGAGATGACGGGACACGGGATGCTGGCCGTCAGCGGCAAGAGCGTTGCCGCGCGCTACGGTGATCTCGACATCGCAGGCGACGTCACGGTGCGCGTCGACCTGACGCGGCTCGCACCCGACCCCGAACGTCGCGCGCCCGCGTTCCAGCTGGCCGAAGCTCGTCTGGCGCTGAACCACGTGGCGCTCGGCAGCACGAAGCAGGCGGACGACTGGCAGGCCGAGATCACGCTCGAGGACGGCGAGCTTTCGCTTGCGCCGCTTGGTCTGTCGGGAAACTTCGAAGCGCGCCTGCGCGATACGCGCCCGCTCGTCGCCGTGTTCAGCGAGGAGAGCGTCGCGGTCGACCTGTTCTCGCAGCTCCTGACCGTCAAGGACGTGGCGGCTCGTGGATGGCTCGGTGTCGAGCCGCCGCAATCCCTGCGCGTCCTCGATTTCGACGCGACCGGCCACAAGATGGAGCTTTCCGCGGACCTCGATCTCTCAGGCAAGGCAGCGACGGGCCTGTTGTTCGCGAAGCGCGGGCCGCTCGAGGTGGGGGTCGAGCTCAGGCCCGATGGGCGCGAGTGGAAGTTCGTGGGTGCCCGGCGCTGGTTCGAGGAGAAGCACGCGCGCTACAGGAAATCGCCATGAGCGAAAAGCCCGAGCCGTTCTGGCATGAAGCTCCGCGGCACCGTTCCGCTTCGTAGAATCTTCCGCCGCGAGCTGCAAAACGGGCTTCAATCGGCCAGGATCCCAGCGCCAGTCTCGGGCACACGAGTTGCAGTACAGGCCCCCCGGTCACTTGCTGTACGCAACCCAAACAGGAGGAACGAACATGCGCAAGCTCATGACGTACGTGGCGGGGATCGCGCTGGCCGGAAGCCTGGTCGGTGCCGCGAACCTCGAAGAGAAAGACATCAAGGTGCTCGATCAGGCCCCCGGCGTGCTCGAGTCCTTGACGGCTGCCCCTGACAAGGGCATCCCGAAGGATCTGCTTCAGAAGGCGGAATGCGTCCTCGTATTCCCCAATGTGACGAAAGGCGCCTTCGTCGTCGGTGGGGAGTTCGGGCGAGGCGTGGCCACCTGTCGGCGCGCTCCGGGAGGTGAGATGGGAGCGCCCGCAATGTTCACGATCGGCGGACCCAGCTTCGGCTGGCAGTTCGGCGGTGAGCAGACGGACTTCGTCCTGCTCGTGATGGACCACAATGGGATGAACAACCTGCTCCGCGACGAGTTCAAGATCGGCGCCGATGCCTCCGTGGCGGCCGGCCCGGTCGGACGTACGGCCGAAGCGTCGACCGACGTCCTGCTCGGTGCGCAGATGCTCTCGTGGTCGCGCTCGAAGGGCGTCTTCCTCGGTGCGTCGCTCGAGGGTACGGTGCTGAAGGCCAACGACAAGGCGAACGAGCGGCTCTATGGTCGTCCGATCACGGCCCGTGAGATCTTCGACAACCACCCGGCAGTGCCGGCGGAGAGCCGAACGTTCGTGAACGTGGCGAGCCGCCTCACCTCGGGCATGGACATGGCGATCGCCCAGGTTCGTGAGCCGGCCTATCAGCCGGCGACCGAGCTGCCGCGCACGGCGAGCCTGCTGCCCCTGATCGGGATCGTCGGCGCTGCTGCTGCTTGCCGGTTGCGGTGGGATGTACCTGAAGTCACGCCGCGTCAGCAGCTAAGACACTGATCTAGTCAGCGTAAACCACTCGGACCCCGGCCACCCGCACCCCCTCCCGGCCGGGCTCCGAGTGGTTTCTTTTTTCGTGGTAGGCTCAGCCAATGATTTTCGTCCTGCTGCTGCTGGGCCTGGTCCTCCTCGCACCCTCGGCGTGGGCGCAGTGCCCAACCGAGCCGCGTCTCGAGAATTTCACGGGAGCGGGTACGACTTCCTGTCCGTGCTTCGCGGCGGGAGAGCAAGCCGGGGTGATCCTGAATCTCCCGGCAGCGGATTTCCCGATCGAGATCCTGAAGGTCGGCATCGGCTGGGGATCGCAGTTCGGCGGCAACCCCGACCAGCTCGAGGAGGCGATCCACATCTATCCAGCCGGGCTGCCGAATCCGGGCTCCCCGCTCTTCACGCTCCTCGGGCCGCAGCTCACTGACGGGGTGATCAACGAGTTCGACCTCGAGCCGCTCCCCGGAGCGATCGTCGTCAACTCCGGTCCGTTCATGGTCGCGCTCGAGTTCATGAACGAGAACGCCGGCGATATCTTCGCGCCGACCGTGGTCCACGACGGCAACGGCTGTCAGAGCGGCAAGAACGCGGTCTTCGCGGTGCCCGGCGGGTGGCTCAACGCCTGCTCACTGGGCGTGAGCGGCGACTGGGTGTTCTACGTCTTCTACCGCAAGCTCGACTGCATCGATGGCGCCGGCAGCGTGCCCGACGGCGGCGACGTTCCGGGCACGCCGCTACTCGTCGGCCGGACGTTCTCCGGTCAGCTCATGCTCGACTGGAGCACGTCGTGCTCGAGCGAGGACACCGACTACGAGATCTACCGTGGAACGGTCGGCGATTTCACGACGCACGCCCAGGTGCAGTGCTCGACTTCGGGTGCGACGACGGCGACGATCACACCCGGTGCGGGGAATCGTTACTACCTCGTCGTACCCCGGAACGCGACGCAGGAAGGCTCGTACGGGCGCGACAGCCAGGGCACGGAGCGACCACAGGCGGCAGTCCCGTGCCCGGGGGTCGTGCAGGTCGTGGCCTGTCCCCAGCCCTAGGGCGCGGTCCAGCGGTCGAGCCAGGCCGAGCACCGTCTCGTGCCACTGGATGCTGTTCGCCGGCTTGAGCACCCAGTGGTTCTCGTCGGGGAAGTACAGGAACTGCGCTCGGGATCCCGCGGCGCTGCAGCGCGGTGAACGTCCGAGAGCCCCTGGGTGTCGACGACGCGGTAGTCGCGTGCGCCGTGGACCACGAGCGTCGGCGTCTTCCAGTTCGCGCACGTGGTCGATCGGGTTGTGCTGCGTGTAGCCCTCGGGCTTCGTCCCACGGCGTGCCGCCGTGCTCCCACTCGGGGAACCACAGCTCCTCGGTGTCGTAGTAGGCCATGCGCTCGTCGAGGTTGCCGTCGTGGCTGACGAGGCAGCGGAAGCGGTCGGGCCACTGGCCGGCGATCCAGTTGATCATGTAGCCGCCGTAGGACGCGCCGAGCGCGCAGACCCGCTCCCCGTCCATCCACGGGTACCGCGCGAGCGCCGCCGTCGAGTCCCTTCTGCAGGTCCTCGAGCGGCTTGCCGCCCCAGTCGCCGCGGATCGCGTCGGTGAACGCCTGGCCGTAGCCGGTCGAGCCGTGGAAGTCGACCATCACCGCGGCGTAGCCGGCGCCCGCGTAGGCCTGCGGGTTCCAGCGGTAGTGGAAGTCGTTCGCCGAAGCGAGCCCTGCGGGCCGCCGTGGATCAGGAACGCGACCGGGTACTTCTTCGCGGCGTCGAAGTCGACCGGCTTCACGATCCAGGCGTGCGACGGTCTCGCCGTTCCAGCCCGGGAAGGTGAACTGCTCGGGCTCGCCGATGCGGATCGCGGCGCAGTCGCTCCGCGTTGATCTGCGTGGTCAGGCCGCGCGTTCGCCGATCCGTCGGCGGCCGGTCGAGTACAGCTCGACCGGCGAGCGCAGGTGGTCGAGCGCGTAGACGAGCCGCTCCCCGGCGACACCGACCGACTCGTACCGTGCCCTCGGTCACGATCGCTGCGCGGCTTGCCCGTCGTCGACGTCGATCGCGAACAACGGCTTGCTGCCCGCGCTCCTCGGCCGTGGCGTAGAGCGTGCTTGCCGTCCGCGGACCAGGCGAGGCGTCTGGGCCGAGCGGTCCCAGCTCGCGGCGAGCGACGCGTCGGCCCCGTCGGGCCAGGCGCGCAGCACGATCCGGTAGCGATCCGCCTCGTAGCCCGGGCGCGACATCGCGAGCTAGGCGAGCGTCTTCCCGTCGGGTGAGAAGACGGGCGTCGTGTCCCACGCGCGCGTTCGTCGCGGTCAGGCTCGAAGGCTTGCTCGAGCCGTCGATCGGCGCGACGAACAGATCGAAGTTCGTGCGACCAGGCTTCTTCGCGCCCCACGTCGCTGCGTCGTGAACACCAGGCTCTTTCCATCCGGCGTGAACGTGAACTCCTCCGCGCCGCCGAACGGCTTGCGAGGGCGTGTCGGCGTCCATCCCGGCCATGACGTCCACCGGCGTCGCCGCCCGGCGGGGCATGCACGAACAGGTGCGAGCGACGGCCGTCGTCCCACGTGTCCCAGTGGCGCACGAAGAGACGTTCGTCAGATCTGCCCCTTCGCCTTGCGCGACTCCGCCGCGTCGAGCCGCTGGCTCGTGCAGGCCAGGTCGTCGCAATCAGGGAAGACTTCGAGCGTGAAGGCCAGGCGCGAACCGTCCGGCGAGACGAGCAGGTTCGCGGCATCGAGCGGGAGATCGGTCACCTGCCGTGCCTCGCCGCCGTCAGCGGGAATGCTCCAGACCTGCGAGCTGCCCGAGCGCTCGGAGAGAAACGAGATCGTGCGGCCATCGGGAGACCAGCGGGCCGAGCTGTCGTTGGCCTCGTGCGTCGTCAGTCGCCGCGCGTCGCCGCCGGCGGTGGCGACGAGCCACAGATCCGTGCGCCCGCGATTGGCCGCGAGGTCGGTGGCCCGCAGCGTGTAGACCACACGTGTGCCGTCGGGAGAGACCTGAGGGTCCGACAGCCGCTCCATCGCGACCAGGTCGTGCACCGAGAACCGGTGCGGAGCGGGAGCCGCCCCGAGCGGGACCGCGACGAGCAGAGCGAGCCAACCAACGCGCCGCATCGGAGCGCTAGTTCACCTTCTTCAGCTCGACGCGCCGGTTCTTGGCCATGCCCTCCGGGCTGTCGTTGTCCGCGATCGGCTGCGACTCGCCGTAACCCTTGGCCACGAGCCGTGCGGCCTCGACGCCCTTGCTCGCGAGGTAGTCGCGCACCGACTCTGCGCGCTGCTGCGACAGCTTGAGGTTGTGAGCCTCCGAGCCCGAGGCGTCGGTGTGACCCTCGATCTCGACCTTGATCTCGCTCCAGGCGCGCATCGAGGCCGCGACCGCATCCAGCGTTTCGAGCGACTGCGGCGCGAGCTTCGCGCTGTTCGTCTCGAAGGTGACTCCCTCGAGGACGAGCTTGGCCTTTTCCGCGACGAACAGCGGCGCGCAGCCCTTGACGTCGACGGTCCGACCGGCAGGCGTCTTGGCGCACTGATCGATACCGTCGCAGACGCCGTCTGCGTCCTCGTCCTTGGGGCAGCCCGTGGCGTCGACCGTGCAACCCGCGGGAGTCGCGGCGCACTTGTCCTCGCAGTCGATCTTCTTGTCGCCGTCTGTGTCCGTCGGGCAGCCGGTGGCATCGACCGGGCAGTCCTTGCCCGTGCCGGCGCACTTGTCGAGGCCGTCGCAGACGCCGTCCGCGTCCGCGTCCTTGGGGCAGCCCGTGGTCTCGACGGCGCATCCGGCCGGCGTGTCGGCGCACTTGTCCTGGCAGTCGATCACGCCGTCGGCGTCGAGGTCGAGCGGGCAGCCCGTCGCGTCCACCGGGCATCCGACGCCGGTGTCGGCACAGGTGTCGAGGCCGTCGAACACATGGTCACCGTCGGAATCGAGCGGACAGCCTTTCAGGTCCACCACCGCGCCCGCCGGCGTGTCGGGGCAATTGTCCTTGCCGTCGCGCACGCCGTCGCCGTCCGCGTCGGCCGGCGGGCCGCCACCCCAGCCGAACATGACGCCGGCCGTCGCCTCGAGGTTGCTCTGCGAGGAGTCGATCTCTCCGCCGAGATCCGTTCGAACGAAACGAGCGTCGAAGCGGGCACCGAAGTTGTGGAGGAAGTACCAGCGCAAGCCGCCGCCGAGGTTAATGCCGGGGTCGGAGGAATCGAGGCGCCCCATCTCCGACTTCTCGAGTCCCAGGCCGGCCGTAACGAACGGACGCAGCCGCCGCTCCGGCATGAAATTGATCAAGGCGTTGCCGCGATAGGACGTGATCGAGAAGTGCGTTCCGAGATCGTTCTCGGAGGACAGATCCTGGAAGGAGAACTCGAAGCTCCAGCGCCGCGTGATGAACGCGCCGAGACGCGCGCCGAACAGGCCGCCGTCATCGGGCTCCAGGCCGGCGTAGTCGTCGAGCAGATTCGTCCCGAAGTAGACGCCGAGCTCCGCGCTGTCCGCGTCGCCCGGAACCGCTTGCGCCGGCGGAGCCGCGAGAGCCAGCAAGACCGTACCCGCGATCGCGACCTGTAGCCCCCTCCGGCTCATTCCGCACCCCTCCTGCCGCCCCTGGCATCCGCGGCGAGGCCGGAGTGTACAACAGATCGACTACCCGGGCTGGCCGCAAATTGTTCATTTTCCAAGCCCGGAGTCGGGTCTCGAGCCGGTTTCGAGCCTGCGGTTCATGGCGCGCTTCTGGCATAGCGGAGGGCGAGGCAAGGAGGATCGCCATGCGCAGCTCGCTCATCGCCCTGTTGGGTCTCGCCATCGCCGGTGCCGGCGCCTGCGCCCTCAACCCGGCCACGGGAAAACAGCAGATCTCGTTGATCGGCGAGCAGCAGGAGATCGAGCTCGGCCGGAACGAGGACCAGCGGATCGTCGAAAGCCTCGGCCTGTACGGCGGCTCGACGATGCAGAGCTACATCCAGGAACTGGGCAAGAAGCTCGCCGCGACCTCCGAGCGGCCCGATCTGCCCTGGACCTTCCGCGTCGTCGACGATCCGAGCGTCAACGCCTTCGCGCTGCCCGGCGGCTTCATCTACGTCACGCGCGGCATCATGGCGCATCTCAACAGCGAGGCCGAGCTGGCCGCCGTGCTGGGACACGAGATCGGCCACGTCACCGCGCGTCACAGCGTGAATCAGATGAGCAAGTCGCAGCTCGCTTCCCTGGGCCTCGGCCTCGGCAGCGCGATCTCGCCGGACTTCGCCGCGTTCGGCGGCCTGGCGGAGAGCGGCTTGGGATTGTTGTTCCTGAAGTACTCGCGCGACGACGAGCGTCAGGCCGACGACCTGGGCCTGCGCTACGTGCTGCGGACGCACTACGACCCGCGCCCGATGGCGGACGTCTTCGGCATGCTCGACAGCGTCAGCCAGGCGAGCGAGGGAGGCCGGACACCGGCGTGGCTCGCGACGCACCCGGCTCCTGCAAACCGGAAGCAAGCGATCGAAGAGAAGATCGCTGCCTTGAAGGAGGACAGCTTTCGGGCCGGGAGGTCCAGCAGGCCGTTTACTACCGGCAGATCGACGGGATGGTCTACGGAGCCGATCCGCGTGAAGGGTTCTTCCGCGGTACGCGGTTCCTCCATCCGGAGCTGCAGTTCGAGCTGAGCTTCCCCGCCGACTACCGCACCGCGAACCAGACGACGCAGGTGATCGGAGTCAGCCCCGGGCAGGACGCCGTGATCGAGCTGAGCCTGGCCCCGGGCGACTCACCCGACGGCGCCCTGTCGCAGTTCTTCCAGCAGCAGGGCGTGCAGGCGGCGGCCGGCTGGAACGTGAAGATCCACGGCCTGCCCACCGCCGCGCGCGCATTTTCCGCCCAGACCGAAGGCGGAGCGCTCCAGGGGCTCGTCGCCTTCGTCGCTCACGAGGGCAAGGTCTTTCGCCTGCTGGGCTACGCCTCGAGCACGGCCTGGCCGGCCCGAGAACGAGAGATCCGCACATCGCTCTCGAGCTTCGATCGCGTGGTCGATCGCGAGATCCTGAACGTGCAACCGATGCGCATCGACATCGTGAACCCCGATCGCACGCTGAGCCTGACCGGCTTCGCACAGGCCTACGACGCCGCGGTCGGCGTGAACACGCTGGCACTGATCAACCACGTCGTTCCCGAGGCGACGCTGCCATCGGGCCGCTCGTACAAGAACGTCGTGGGAGACGTCGGCTAGACCATGCCTGCCCTCGAACACGCGGCGCTTGCCGTCACGCGCTGGACCGGAGGTCCCTGGGCGTTCATCGCGGCCTGCGCCGTCGTGCTCCTGTGGGCGGTCCTCGGACCCGTCTTCGGCTTCTCGAACAGCTGGCAGCTCGTGATCAACACCGGAACGACGATCATCACGTTCCTGATGGTCTTCCTGATCCAGCGCAGCCAGAACAAGGACACCCAGGCGATCGAGCTGAAGCTCAACGAGCTCGTCGCCGCGATCGACGGCGCGAGCAATCGGCTGATCAACGTCGAGGATCTCGACGAGAGCGGAGCTCAAGGTCCTGCACGCTCATTACCGGACCCTGGCGCGGCTGTCGATGAAAGAGGAGAGGCTGACCCGCTCACACTCGATCGAGCAGGCCGAGGCGCGCCACCGTGTGAAAACCCGCGCGGCTCGACGCGCGAGCGCGTGAATCGCGAGAAGGAGGTCGACCATGGCGTCCACCCAAGCGATCAGCGTCGACGACCTGTACGAGGACGAGATCAGCATCCTGCACGAGCAATATCTGGCCCTGGCGCGCAAGGAGATCGAGGATGAAGCCCCGTTACGTCCCGCTGGAGCTGCAGCAAGCCGTCGCCGGCTCGCCGATTCGCGTGTCCGTTCTCGACGAGACCGATACCCCGGTGTGGACGACCGAGCGGATCGTCGAACCGGGTGACTCGCTCTTGAACTTCTCGATTGGAGAAGGTGAGCTGTCGCGCGGCAGGTACCGAGCGCAGGTCACGCTCGGTGCCGCGACCCTCGCCGAACGCGAATTCGAGGTCTGACACCCCCTCCCTGGCAGCGCCCGCGACGCGGCGTATACATCTGGACCCACTGCGGCTTCGGGCGGCGGGTCCGGCATGGTCCAAGAACGACTGAGCGTGCTCGCCCTGTTCGGCACGCGGCCCGAGGTGATCAAGCTCGCTCCGGTGATCGACCGCCTGGCCGCGACGATCGCTTCCGCGTCCGCGTCGTCTCGCACCTCCCAGCACCGCGAGATGATCGACGAGCCTGCTCGCGCTGTTCTCGATCCGCCCGACTTCGACCTGAACGTCATCCGGCCCGACCAGACGCCTCGCCGACATCTCGACGCGCACGCTCGGCGGACTCGATCCGATCCTGCGAGCGCCACCGGCCGGACCTGTGCTGGTCCAGGGCGACACGACCTCGGCGTTCATCGGCGCGCTGGCCGCGTTCTACCACGCGGATCCCGGTCGGCCACGTCGAGGCCGGGCTGCGCTCGCTTCGACAAGCGTGCATCCCTATCCCGAGGAGATCAACCGGCGCCTGATCTCGATCGTCTGGCGAGCTGCACTTCGCGCCGACGGACGACGCAGGCGAGCACAACCTGCGCCGCGAAGGGGTCGACCCGCGACCGGATCTTCGTCACCGGCAACACGGTGATCGACGCGCTGCGCGAGGTCCACGGCCGCAACGGCGCACGACGCTCGACCGCACCTGCCGCCGCGAGGCCTCGGCCGGGCGGCGCCTCGTGCTCGTCACCGCCCACCGGCGCGAGAGCTTCGAGGGCCACCTGGCCGAGCTGTGCCACGGCCTGCGCGAGCTCGTCGACCGCCTACCCCGACCTGCTCGTGCGTCTATCCCGTGCACCTCAACCCGAACGTGCGGCGCACGGTGCTGCCGATCCTCGGCGGCCACGAGCGCATCCGTCTGCTCGATCCGCTACCCTATGAGACCTTCGTCGAGGCCATGGCCCGCTCCCATCTGATCATCACCGACTCGGGCGGCATCCAGGAGGAGGCGCCCTCGCTGGGCAAGCCGGTGCTGGTGTTTCGCAAGGTGACCGAGCGCGGCGAGGGCGTGGCGGCGCGCGGAGCGAAGCTCGTCGGACTGGAGCCGCAAGCCTGCTCGTCGCGGAAGCGTCGCGGCTGCTCGACGACCCGGCCGCCTACCGCGAGATGACGCGGCACCGGGACCTCTACGGCGACGGCCAGGCCTCGCGGCGCATCGTTCAGGCGATCCTGCATCACTTCGGGCGCGGGGAGCGGCCGGAGCGCTTCGGGCGCAGCGCCCGAACTTCATAACCGGAAGGAGAACACCCATGCAACTACCGAGCGATGCCGACAAGAGCGGCCGCGACCTCGGGCCGCGAGGAGCTGGAGCAGCTGCGCGAGGTGATCGAGTCCGGCACCCTGAACTGCACCAAGGGACGCGGTGAAGGAGTTCGAGACACGCGTTCGCCGCGCGCTACGGCGTCGGCTTCTGCCGCGCCGTGACCTCCGGCACGGCGAGCATCCACACCGCGGTCGCGGCCATCGACCCCGAGCCGGGCGACGAGATCATCACCACGCCGATCACCGACATGGGCGCGATCGCGCCGATCCTCTACCAGACGGCGATCCCGATCTTCGCCGACGTCGATCCGCTGACCTACAACGTCACGGCGGAGACGATCGCGGCGCGGATCACGCCGCGCACGCGCGCCATCATCGTCACGCACCTCTTCGGCAACCCGTGCGACATGGGGCCGATCATGGCGCTGGCCGGCGAGCACGGCATCCCGGTCATCGAGGACGCGGCGCAGGCCTTCCTCGCCGAGTGCGACGGCGCGCCTGGTCGGCACGATCGGCGACATCGGCTGCTTCAGCCTGCAGCAGGGCAAGCACATGACGACCGGCGAGGGCGGCATCGTCGTCACCCGCGAACGACAAGCTACGCGCGCTGGATGTGGCTCTTCATCGACAAGGCCTGGGGCTACGGCGATCCGAAGCCGGACCACTACTTCCTGGCGCTCAACTACCGCATGACCGAGCTGCAGGGCGCGGTCGCGCTGGCGCAGCTCGACAAGCTCGACGGCGTCGTCGCGCGGCGCATCCGCGTCGCCGAGCTGCTGACCGAGCGGCTCGCGGGCATCGCCGGGCGTCCAGCACGCCCGGTACCACGCCGGGCTGCAAGCACGTCTACTGGAAGTACGCGCTGCGCGTCGACGACGACGTGATCGACGGCGGCGTCGACGCGTTCTCGGCGCGGCTCAAGGAGCTCGGCGTCTTCAGCGCGCCGCGCTACATCCAGAAGCCGGCGTTCATGCTGCAGGTCTTCCGCGAGCGGAAGACGTTCGGCAAGAGCGGCTTCCCGTTCGACGGGTCCGCATCGCGCGGGGCTGCCGCCCGTCAGCTACGACCCGGCCGACTATCCCGGAGCGCGCCGAGGCGCTGGCGCGCGTCGTCGTCCTGCCGATCAACGAGTTCTACGACGGAAGAGCACGTCGACTACATCGCCAAGCGCATCCGCGAGGCGGCGCGGGCGCTGCGAACGGGTGGCGCGATGAGCCCGGCACCGACGCGATCGGCTGAGCTTCGGGCTCGTCGGCTGCGGGCGCATCGCCCAGACGCACCTCGAGGCGCTGCGCCCGGCTCGCCGGATTGCCGGCTCGCCGGCGTCGCCGACGTGCGCGAGGACGCGGCGCGCAGCGTCGCGGCGCAGTACGAGTGCACGGCCTACGGCGACTACCGCCAGCTGCTCGACGGCGGGGCGCTCGACGCCGTGATCGTCTGCACGCCGCCGAGCACGCACCTCGAGATCGCCGGCTTCTTCCTCGACCGCGGCGTCCACGTGCTGTGCGAGAAGCCGCTCGCCGTGACGTCGCCGGAGGCCGAGGCGCTCGTGGCCAAGGCCGAGAGCGCCGACCGCGCTGCTGATGATGGCGTCCAAGTTCCGCTACGTGGACGACGTGATCAAGGCCAAGGGCATCGTCGACTCGGGCATCCTCGGCGACGTGATCCTGTTCGAGAACGTCTTCTGCAGCAAGGTCGACATGCGCGACCGCTGGAACTCCGAGCGCAGCGTCGGCGGCGGCGGCGTGCTGATCGACAACGGCACGCACTCGGTCGACATCGCGCGCTTCCTGCTCGGACCGATCGTCAAGGTCCAGGCCGAGGAGGGCCGGCGGGTCCAGGACCTCGACGTCGAGGACACCTGCCGGCTGTTCTTCCGCACCGCCGGCGGGGCGATGGGCGCCGTCGACCTGAGCTGGTCGATCCACAAGGAGCGCGACGCCTACATCGAGGTCTTCGGCCCCGAGGGCGTGCTGTCGATCGGCTGGAAGGGCTCGAAGTACCGCCAGAGCGAGAAGCTGCAGTGGATCACCTTCGGCAAGGGCTACGACAAGATCGCGGCCTTCGCGCGCCAGCTGCGCAACTTCGCCGGCTCGATCCGCGGGCGGGAGGCGCCGCTGATCACCGCCGAGGACAGCCTGGAGTCGGTGCGCGTGATCGAGGCCGCCTACCGCTCGATCGAGATGGACAAGTGGGTCGAGGTCCCGGCAGCCGGCCGTCGCGCGTGACCGCGCGGATGAGCGCGCCGCGATCCACCCGACGCGATCATCGAGGAGGGCGTGCGGATCGGCGCCGGGACGAGCGTCTGGGACAACGTCCACATCCGGCATGGCGCGACGATCGGCGAGCAGTGCATCATCGGCGAGAAGACCTACATCGCCTACGGCGTCGTCGATCGGCAACCGCGTCAAGATCAACGCGTTCGTCTACATCTGCGCGGCGGTGACGATCGAGGACGGCGTGATGATCAGCGCCGCCACGACGTTCACCAACGACCGCTTCCCGCGCGCGACGACGCCGGACCTGAGGCAGCTGCGCCGTCCGACCCGGACGAGGCCACGCGGCCGACGCTGGTGCGCGAGGGCGCGACGATCGGCGCCGGGCTGCACGATCGGCTGCGACCTGACGATCGGCCGCTTCGCGATGGTCGGCATGGGCTCGCTCGTGACGAGGAGCGTCCCCGACTTCCACCTGGTGCTGGGCAGCCCGGCGCGGTCGGTCGGGTGCGTCTGCCGCTGCGGGCAGGTCGTCGCGCGCTTCGAGGGCGAGCGCGCCGCGCGCGCGGATGTCCAGCCTGCCCGCGTCTGCGGCCTGCGCTACCGGATCGACGGAGCAGGCGAGGTCACGGAGCTCGGCGCCCGCCGGCTGATCCGCCGGCGACCGATCGATGGCGCACTGGGGCATCGTCGGCGGCGGGCTCCTGGGCATGACGCTGGCGCACCGGCTGCGCCAGCGCGGCGCAGCGCGTCACGCTGCTCGAGGCCGGCGACCGGCCTCGGCGGCCTGGCCTCGGCCTGGTCGCTCGGCGACGTCGTCTGGGACCGCCACTACCACGTGATCCTGCTCTCCGATTCGCACCTGCGCGCGCTGCTCGCCGAGCTCGGCCTCGCCGGCGAGACTGCGCTGGTCGAGACGCAAGACCGGCTTCTACACCGGCGGCGAGCTGTACTCGATGTCGAACGCGCTCGAGTTCCTGCGCTTTCCGCCGCTCGGCCTGGTGGAGAAGCTGCGGCTGGCGGCGACGATCCTCCACGCCTCGCGCATCCGCGACTGGAAGCCGCTCGAGCGCGTGCCCGTCGCCGACTGGCTGCGGCGCTGGTCGGGACGCGCGACGTGTCGAGAAGATCTGGCTGCCGCTGCTGCGCGCCAAGCTCGGCGACTGCTACACGCGGACCTCGGCGGCGTTCATCTGGGCCACGATCGCCCGGATGTACGCCGCGCGGCGCACCGGGCTCAAGCAGGAGATGTTCGGCTACGTCGAGGGCGGCTACGCGCGGATCCTCGACGCGCTTCACCGAGGTGCTGCGGGAGGCCGGCGTCGAGATCGAGCTCGCGGCACCGGCACGCGGCGGTCGGGCGCGGGCAGGCGGCGGAGTCGAGCGTCAGCACTCCGCGGCGGGCGTGCAGCGGCGCCTTCGACCGCGTCGTGCTGACCGTGCCGGCGCCGCTCGTGGCCGCGCGCTCGTGCCCCGACCTCGACGCCGCGAGGAAGTCGCGGCCTGGCGCGGCATCGAGTACGTGGGGATCGTCTGCGCCTCGCTGCTCTCGAGGCGGCCGCTCGTCGGACTACTACATCACGAACATCACCGAGTCCTGGGTGCCGTTCACCGCGGTGATCGAGATGTCGGCGCTGGTCGACCGCGAGCAGTTCGGCGGCAGCACGCTGGTCTACCTGCCGAAGTACGCCTCGCCGCGACGACCCGATCTTCGCCCGCTCCGACGAGGAGATCGAGCGGACGTTCCTCGACGCGCTGCGGCGGCATGCACCCGCAGCTGTCCGCCGAGGACGTGCTGGCCTTCCGCGTCTCGCGGGCCCGCACGTCTTCGCGCTGCCGACGCTCGGCTACTCCGAGCCGCTGCCGCCGCACGGCGACGTCGATTCCCGGGGTCCACATCGTCAACTCCGCGCACATCGTCAACGGCACGCTGAACGTCAACGAGACGATCCAGCTGGCAGAGCGCGATGCTGCCCTCGCGCTGCCGGAGGCGCGTGCGTGAGCGACGAAGCCGCTGGCCAGCGTCTCGCTCGACCTCGACAACCAGTGGTCCTACATGAAGACCCACGGCGACGCGGGCTGGGAGACGCTTCCCGTCCTACCTCGACGTCTTCGTGCCGCACGTGCTCGACGCCCTGCGCGGAGCTGCGATCTCAAGATCACGTTCTTCGTCGTCGGGCAGGACGCGGCGCTCGAGCGGAACCGCGAGGCGCTCGGGCGCTCGTCGCGACGCGGGCACGAGATCGGCAACCACTCGTTCCACCACGAGCAGTGGATGCACACCTTTTCGACCGGAGCGGATCCAGCGCGAGCTGGCCGAGGCGGCCGAGGCGATCGCGACGCGTCACCGGCCGGCAGCCGGTCGGCTATCGCGGGCCGGGCTTCAGCTGGAACGCGGACGCTGCTCGAGGTGCTGGCACGAGCGCGGCTACCTGCTACGACGCCTCGACGTTGCCGACCTACATCGGGCCGCTGGCCCGGCTGTACTATTTCCGCACGGTCGCGACGTCACCGGGGAGGAGATGGACAAGCGCAAGAACCTGTTCGGCGGCTTCGGCGAGGGCCGGCGCCCGATCAAGCCCTACCTGTGGAGCCTGCGCCTCGGGCCGCACGCTGCTCGAGATTCCGGTGACGACGATGCCGCTGGTCAAGATGCCGTTCCACCTGAGCTACCTGCTCTACCTCAGCCGGTTCTCGCGCGGTGCTGATGCTGGCCTACCTCAGGACGGCGCTCCGCCTGTGCCGCCTGACCGGCACCGAGCCGAGCTTCCTGCTGCACCCGCTCGACCTGCTCGGCGCGCGAGCAGGTGCCGGCAGCTCGCGTTCTTCCCCGGGATGGACCTGAGCCGCGGCCACAAGCGCGAGCGTCTTCCACGCGCGTGCTGCGCCGAGCTCGGCCAGAGCTTCGAGCTCGTCAGACATGAGCGCACGCGCAGGCGAGCCTCCGGTGCGATCGGCCGCGTGCGGGCATGAGCCGCGCCCGCGCAGGAGCGTCGGCAGATGAGAGCGGCGGACGAGCGGCCGCTCGTCTCGATCCTCGTCCCCGCCTTCAACGAGGCGGACGATCGTCGGCGCCAACCTGGCGCGCATCTGCGAGTACATGGAGACGCTCGCCGACGCGCTACCGCTGGGAGCTGATCGTCGTGGACGACGGCAGCACCGACGGGACGGGCGAGCTGGCGCGGGCGTTCGCCGCGCACGCGCGACAACGTGCGCGTCCTCCGCCACCCGATCAACCTCGGGCTGGGTCAGGCGCTGCGCTCCGGGTTCCGCCAGTGCCGCGGCGACTACATCGTCGTCATCGACCTCGACCTGACCTACGCGCCCGAGCACATCGAGCGCTGCTCGAGCGCATCCGCGCGACGCAGGCCAAGATCGTGCTGGCCTCGCCCTACATGAAGGGCGGCCGGTCGACCAGCGTGCCCGTTCGCGCGGCGGCTGCTCAGCCGCTGGGGCAACCGCTTCCTGGCGCTGACCGCGCGCGGCGTGAACCCGAGCGGCAACATCTCGACCCTGACCGGCATGGTCCGGGCCTACGACGCGCGCTTCATCCGCTCGCTCAACCTGAAGTCGACCGGCATGGAGATCAACACCGAGATCATCTACAAGGCGATGATCCTCAACGCGCGGATCGAGGAGATCCCCGGCGCACCTCGACTGGAGCCGCGCAGCGCAGACGCGCTCGCTCCGCACCGTCGGGCCGCGCATCCGGCGCGGCATCGTGTTCAGCCTGCTCGCCGGCTTCATCATCCGGCCCTTCGCGTTCTTCATCATCCCCGGGCGCTGCTGCCGCTGATCTCGCTCTACATGCTGGCCTGGATCGGCTATCCACGTCGTCGAGCACTACCGCGAGGTGGCCGGCGGCGGGAGGACACTTCGACACCGTCGTTCTCCGAGGCGCTGGCCCGCGCGTTCCAGCAGTCGCCGCACGCGTTCATCGTCGGCGGCATCACGCTGCTGCTGTCCGTGCAGCTCCTCAGCCTCGGCGTCCTGGCGCTGCAGGCTCAAGCAGTACTTCGAGGAGCTGTTCCACTTCGGACACGCGGGTCTACGCCACACGCGCGAGGCTGGAGCGGCTGCAGCACCGAGCGCCGACGCCCGGGAATGAAGCCGAGCCGTGAGCTGCCCGCTGTGCGGCGGCCCGGCGCGCCGCCGCTTCGCCAAGCACGGCTTCTCGATCCGCGACTGCGACGCGCTGCGGTCACCGCTTCGCGGAGGCGCCGTCGCGGACGGATCACGTCGAGCGCGTCTACGGCGACGCCTACTTCCGCGGGGGCGGCGCGGGCTATCCCGGCTACCTGGCCGAGGGGACGATGCTGCGCGACCGCGGCCGCTGGTACGCGCGGCTGCTCGGGCGCCACATCGCAGCCGGGGATCGGTGCTCGACGTCGGCTGCGCCGCCGGCTTCTGGCTCCAGGGCCTCGTGGACTGCGGCTGGAGCGGGCCGCGGCGTCGAGCCGAACGCCGACGATGGCCGAGCACGCACGCGAGCGACTGGGGCTCGACGTCAGACGGGCACGCTCGAGACCCTGCTCGAGAGCGCGGAGCGCTTCGACCTCGTCGCGCATGATCCAGGTCGTGGCGCACTTCGCCGACCCGCGGCGGGCGCTCGGGCCGCGGCTCGGCGGCTTCGCGCCCGGGGGGCATCTGCTGGTCGAGACCTGGGACCGCGAGAGCTGGACCGCGCGGGCCTTCGGCCGACACTGGCACGAGTACAGCCCGCCGAGCGTGCTGCACTGGTTCTCGCCGGCGAGCCTGCAGCCGCCTGGCGAGCCGCTTCGGTCTCCGCGAGGTCGCGCGCGGCCGGCCCAGGAAGCGCATCAGCGGCGCGCCACGCCAAGTCGCTCCTCCGCTACAAGCTCGGGACCGTCTCGTGCCGGCGCGCGATCAGCATCGTCCCCGACCGTCTGTCCGTGCCCTATCCGTTCGACGACCTGTTCTGGATGCTGCTCCGCATCAGGGACGAACGCGGGTAAAGCGTCCGTCGCTGTACGCGAAGAGCTCGCCGGACTCGGCGCGAAAGTCGGGATCGAGGCTCAGGCGGTAGCGCAGGATGCGTGTGTCGGCATCGGACGAGACGAGCTCCGCCTCGACCGCGTCGCCAAATCCGGCATCGTCCGGATCCCGGGCGAGGGCTTCGGAAAACGCGAGCTGGCTGCGAAACGAGACGGTGAGGTCGATCGTCAACTCGTCCACGCTCTCCGCTCGGGCCGAGTAGTCCTCCGCGTGGTAGCACCTCAGGGCATAGGCGATCTCGGGCTTGGCCGAGCCGAACAGCTTGATCGCGGCGCGCATGTCCGTCGAGTGCATCGTGATCGCGCCCGATGCTCTGTCACCCCCGTAGTATCGGGGCAGCGTCGTCAGGGCGACGTAGCGGGCCTCGGCACCCGGTGGGAGCGGTAACTGTTCGATCGGCGCCTCGAACACTGCCTCGATCAGGCTGCGCACCACGGCGCCCGAGCGCACGTAGAGATCGTTGCGCTGGACGGTCGCCACCGCCCCGGCGACGACCAGGAGCACCAGCACGGCACGTGACGCTCGCGGCAGGCGCGCACGCAGCGCGAGGAAGGCCGCGACGACCATCAGCACCACTCCGACGTCCGAGATGAAGACGTAGCGCCGCTGCAGCTGCAGGTCGGCATAGGCGATCGGCAGCATCGGTGTTGCCGCGATCGTCAGGCCGAGGACGAACAGCGCGGACGCCTTCTTTGGCCTTGGCCCGAAGCTCGCGCGCCAGAAGCAGATCGCACCGGTGACGAGCACCGCCGCGAGGGTGAGCCAGCCCAGGAGCTGGAGCCGCTCCAGCATCGACAGGTCGACCCAGGCGAAGGGGAAGGGCAGACCGCCGATCAGCGAATAGGCCGCGAGGTCCGACGTCGAGAAATCCTCGGTGTTGAACGAATCACCCTCGACCTTCGGCGACGTGTGACCGACGACCAGGACGCCGACGACGAAGACGGCGAGGGCCGCGACCACGAACAACAGCGCGACGCCGCAAACGCGCAGGACGCTCTTGACGAACGACTGTTCCCGGTGCCGGCAGAACAGCCACTCGAAGGCCGCGATCCACGCCGGCAGCGTCATCGCCGTCTCCTTGGAGAGGCCGCCGAGAAAGCCGGCCACGAGAGCGCCGGCGAAGAGCAGCCGCCGCCGTCCCGCCCCTCACTGCCCAGGCGCGACCGCGCGTACAGGCCGAGGGCGACCACGGCCATCGCCGTCGCGATCACGTGCGATCTGCCGCAGATGTTGGCGACCGCTTGGTCGTGCGCCGGGTGCGTCAGGAACAAGAGCGCGGCGGCCCACGCCGCCCACGGCTCGTCGGGAAGCGCGCGGCGCACGAAGGTGTACAGCGCGACGACGAGCAAGCCGAGCCAGGCCAGGTTCGTCACGTGATAGATCAGCGGATCGAGTCCGGCGAGCCGGTAGTTCAGGTAGAACTGCACGTAGGACAGCGGTCCCCAGTTGCCGACGTAGGTCATGTGCAACGCGTCGGCCAGGTCGTCGAGCTGGGTGACCTTGTACAGGATCTCGAAATCGTCCCCGACGAAGAAAGCGCCGAGCGCGTTCGCGTTGAGCGCGAGGACGAGCAGGAGCAGCACGAGTGGAGGGAAGAGTCGATGCGTTTTCACGGCCGCTCGATTCTGGCGGTACGAATCGGCGCCGTGCCACGCGCCCTGCGACACCCCGCAACGCTCCTGGCCCTGTTCGTCCTCGGCCTCAACCTCAACTCGCTCGGCGCGTTCTTCGTCGGGGACGACTACGACTACCTGCGCTGGTTCGTCGATGTGCCGCTCTCCGGTGTCTTCACGCTGGAGTTCTGGGGCGAGTGGGAGCCGGTGTGGTACCTGACCTGGGTCGTCGACCAGCACCTGTGGGACGCTGAACCCGGTCGGCTATCACCTCCAGAACGTCCTGTGGCTGATGCTGCTCACGCTGTCGCTCTTCGGCCTGTTGCGCGCGGTGCGAGCCGAAGCGCCGTTTCTCGCGTGGGGCGCTGCGCTGCTGTTCGCGGCGAACCCGATTCACGACGAGGCCGTCGTCTATCTCGCGGCCCGCGGCCACCTGATGTGTGCGGCGTTCTCGGTCCTCACGCTCTGGCTCCATACCCGCTCGCGGCAGCACCCCCGCTTGCGGATCGCGGCGTGGTCGGCCGCGCACTCGCGATCCTGTCGAAGGAGATCGCGCTGCTCCTACCGCTCTGGGTCGCGGTGCTGGAGTGGGGCGTCATCTCCGAGGACCGGCGGCGGTTGCGGCGGGCGCTCGCAGTCGGCGCCGGCTATGCGCTCGTCGCCGCGTCGATGTTCGTCCTCCGGGCCCGCATCATCGGGCTCGAGTCGGACAAGCTCGCCGGAGGAACCGTCGGGCCGGGCGAGCTCTTCGCCAATCTCGTGCGCGATCTTCCGGGCTACGCCCTGCTCGGCGGACTTCCGCTGCCGTTCGGCCTGCTCGACGGCATCTACCTCGAACGCTTTCGCTGGCTGGGTCTCGTGCTGCTCGCCGTCGTCGGCGTCGTGACCCTGGCGGCGTTCGTGACGAAGCTCCTGTTCCGTGACGGGCGGCACGTCACGCCCGGGCTCTACCTGCTCGCGCTGAGCGTGATCGCGACGGGTCTTTTTCCCGTCTTCTGGGCCGGCCTCGAGCTGCGCCGGCGCTACCTGTTCGTTCCGAGCGTCGGCATCGTGATCGTCGCGGCGTTGGTGCTCGACTGGGTGCACCGGCGGCAGCCGCGCGTCGCACGGATCGCGCTCGCGATCCTGGTCGTGGCCGGAACGGTGGCCACGCTGAAGCGGAACGACGTCTACCACCGCGCGGGGCAGGTGGCCCGCAACGTGATCGAAAGCATCCGTGAAGCGCCGATCGGCCGCCCCTCGCGGCGCGTCCACGCGCCCAGGCGGTGCTGGTGGCACTCCCGGATCGTTACGGCGGGGACGCGGTCTCGGGGGCGTATCTGTTCCACCGCACCGACTTCGTCAGCGCGCTGACCTTCTTCGGCGTCAGCCAGCCGTGGATCGACTACGCGATGCGTCCGGACCACGCCGAGGACTACACGGCCGAGGTCGTCGGCCGGGAAGGCTCAACCCTCGACGTCCGTGTCGCGTTTCGCAGCCGGCGGGCGTTCGACGACGCCCGGCTCAACGATCCCGCCGCGAAGCCGAACGGCGAGACCGTCAGCGCTAGCCGGATCAGCCTCGATCCCACCTCCAGGACGATGACGTTCCGCCTGAAGATCGCTCCCGAATTCGGCCAGACGACGAACGTGCTCTATCTCTACAGCGACGGGAATCTCACGCCGATCTATCCCTGACCCGGCGCCGGGAAGCCGCGGTCGCGCATCAGAGCATCGATCTCGGCGTCGCGGCCGCGGAACGCGCGGTAGGCATCGGCCGGGTCGACCGCGTTGCGCACCGCGAAGAGGTTGTCGACCAGCTTCTTCGCCAGCGCCTTGTCGTAGAAGCCGCCGGGTGCTTGCGCGAACGCCTCCGCCGCGTCGGAGGTCAGAGACGTCGGCCCACAGGTAGCCGTAGTAGCCCGCCGAGTAGCCCTCGCCGGAGAAGACGTGGGTGAACTGCGGGCTGCGGTGGCGCATCACGATCTCGCGCGGCATCTGGAGCTCCGTCAGCGCCTCGCGCTCGAACGCGTCGGGGTCGATGCCGCGGGGATCGACCATGTGGAAGCGCATGTCGACCAGCGCCGAGGCCAGGTACTCCGTCGTCTCGAAGCCCTGGTTGAAGGTCGCGGCCTTGCGGATCTTGGCGACCAACGCGGCGGGCATCGGCTCGCCCGTCTCGTGGTGAACCAGATACGTACGGATCACGGGGTCGGTCAGCAGCCAGCGCTCGAGGAGCTGCGACTGGAACTCGGTGTAATCGCGCACGCCGCCGTTGAGCGTCGGGTAGTCGACACGCGAGGAGAGCGAGTGCAGCGCGTGGCCGAACTCGTGGAATAGCGTCTCGGCGTCGTCCCACGAGAGCAGCACCGGCTCTCCTTGGCTGCCGCGATGAAGTTCGAGTTGTTCGAGACGAGCGGGGTCTTCCGGCCGGTGAGGGTCTCGTGATCGCGATAGCCGCTGGCCCAGGCCCCCGAGCGCTTGCCGGCGCGCGCGTATGGATCGAGGTACCACAGCCCGACGTGCGCGTCGCTCTTGCGATCCGTCACCTCCCAGACCTCGACGTCCTCGTGGAACACCGGCACGGAGCCGGGTGCGACGCGTCGAACGCGAAACCGAACAGCTCCCCGGCGACGAAAAACATCGCGTCGCGCAGCTTGTCGAGCTGCAGGTACTGCTTGACCTCGTCGGAGTCGAGGTCGTACTTCGCCTGGCGGACCTTCTCGGCGTAGTAACGGTAATCCCAGGGCTCGATCGTGATCGCGGCGCCTTCGGCGTCGGCGATCGCCTGCATGTCGGCGACCTCCTGCTTGACCCGCGCCAGCGCCGCGGGCCAGACCGCCTGCAGCAGCTCGAGCGCCCGCTCGGGTGTGCGGGCCATGCGGTTCTCGAGCCGCCAGGCCGCGTAGTTCTCGTAGCCCAGGAGACCGACCCGCTCGTCGCGCAACGCCAGGATCTCGGCGATGATCGCGTTGTTGTCGTGCGCGTCGCCGTTGTCGCCGCGGGCGTAGAACGTGCGCCAGACCTGCTCGCGCAAGGGCCGCTCGGCGGAATAGGTGAGGAACGGGTCGATCGACGAGCGCGTGTTGGTCACCGCGTACTTGCCCTCGTGATCGTTTTCCGTGGCGGTGGCCGCGGCTGCGGCGACGAACGATTCGGGCAGGCCGCCGAGCTGGTCCGGCGTCAGGTAGGTGACGTACTGCTCCTCGTCGGCGAGCACGTTGTTGGCGAAGCGCGTGTGGAGCTCGGCCAGGCGCTTCTCGATCGCGGCGTAGCGCTCCTTGTCTTTGTCTCCCAGCGCTGCTCCGTTGCGCGCGAAATCTTCGTAGACGAGCTGCACGAGCCGCCGCTCGTCGGGCCTGAGCGCAGCGGTCGCGCGCGACGCGTGGACCGCCTGGACCCGCGCGAACAGGGCGGCGTTCTGCGTGATCGTCGAGCGGAAATCCGCGAGCTTCGGCGCCATCACCGCCTGGATCTCACGGAACTCGGGCGTCGAACGGTTCGAGCTCCAGATCCCCCAATAGACCTGCACGCGATCGAGGACCTGACCGGCCCGCTCGAGGGCCACGATCGTGTTCTCGAAGCTCGGCGGCTCGGGGTTCGTCGCGATCGCTTCGATCTCTTCGAGCTGGAGCTTCATTCCGGTCTCGAGCGCGGACTGAAGCTCGGCGAGGTCCATCCGATCGAAGGCCGGGACCCCGCCGTAGGACCCGGTCCATTCGGCCAGGAGGGCGTTGCCGCGGACCGCGTCGGGAGCGGTCTCCACCTTCGACGCAGGATGTCCGCAAGCCAGTACCAGGAAGCACAGCGCGACGATTACCCTTTGCCGTTTCATCCGTCGAAGCTACCACAGCGTGACGAGCAGGGCCTCGGAGAGCAGAGCCTGGACGATGAGCGCAGCGGTGACGACGAACAGCCAGCGCTCCTCGAGCAAACCCGCCACCGAGATCGAAAGCCCGGCCGTCAGGTAGAGCCAGATCCGCTCCGTCTCCATGTGATAGATCGCAGCACCGGCGAGAACCACGCCGAGCACAGCGAGCGTGAAGCTCGCCCGCGGATCGATGGCGTGCCGCCGGGTCCGGACGGCGGAGACCACCGCGCACAGCCACGGGCCGACGAGAGCGAGACCCGAGCCCAGAAAGAACGCGCCGAGGTTGGCCCAGACGAGGTATCCGCGCAGTTCGGCCAGCGTCGTCCCGCGTCCTGAAGCGGCCTTCTCCATCAACCGTGTCTCGAGCAGGCGAGCGTTGTGGAAGCAGGCCGCAAAGTCGAAGCCGAAGGCGAACTGGAGCACGGAGACGAACAGCACGATCCCCGCGGCGAAGGAGGCGAGCAGGCCGAGACGCTGCCGCGACAGGATGAACAGCAGGAGCAAGAACAGGCCGACCACGAGACCCGAAAAGCTGAGGAACGTCGTCAGGCCGAGCAAGATGCCGGCGACGAACCCTGCCCCTCGCCGAAACGCCCAGATCGTCCACAACGCCGCCGCGGCGAAGACCGCGTCCAGGCTCACCGCTCCGAAGGCGAGCGAATTCGGCGCGAACAGGAAGAGCGCCGCGGCAAAGCGCGCTCCGCGGCTTCCCACGAGATCTCGCGCCAGGAGGAACAGCGGAACGAAAGCCGTGGCGCCGAGGACGAGGACGCTCCAGCCGTAGACCGCCACATGCTGCTTGATCGCGGCCATGTTCGAATCGCCGGCGAGGAGCGCGATCGCCTTGAACAACAAGATGTAGCCCGGCGGAAAGTGGCTGCCGTGGAGGCTCGCGCCGGGCATCGCCTCCGCGTAGCCGTCGAGGAAGCGGAAGACACCCGTCACCTGCGGCACGTCGAACAACAGCTCCTCGTTGTCGTAGACGATGAACTGGCTCCCGATCTCGCCGAGCGGCTGGCGGATCCAGGCGAAGGCGGCGCGCACGACGATGGCGAGAGCGGGAAGCAAGAAGAGCCACAGCCGATCGCGGGCTCGCTCGAATCGTAGGATCAGCGCGAGAGCGAGCGCCGAGAGCACCAGCGCCGGAAGCAGCCGCGTCAATCGGTGGGCGGCGACCGGCAGATAGAAGGCATAGAGCGGGCTCAGCGGCTCGTGCAGGTGAACGACCTTGCCCTGGACGATCCGGATTGCCGTCGCGTCGCGCTCGGGATCGACCTGCCCGGTCCGAGCGTCGAGGTACGCGACCCGGCCGCCCGGGAGCAAGGTGAACGCTTCTTTCGTCTCCAGATCCTGGACGTGGAGCAACCCCGTCCCGGGATGGCGGCTGGGCTCGGTTGCCGGGTGGGACTCGGCGTAGGGCGTGAGCAGCGTGCGATCGACGAACGACAGATCGATCGCCCAAAGACCGACGAGCGCGAGTGCCGCGAGGAGCGTCCAGCCGAGCAGGGATCGAGGGTTCATCGCCGCGGATTCGCGGCAGCATGATACGGCCTATCCTTCAGCCACCCTCTGCCGGGCGGCCAGCCCCAGCTGTTCCGGCAGGCCCCAGAGCAACCAGCGGGCGATGAGCGAGCCTGGCACCACACCCGATCGGTTTCCGGTCGTCGTTTCCACGTTCGTCTTCATGGCTCCCTCCTCCCGGCGGGGGGAGATGGCAAGGCACATGCCACAGCGGAAAGCCCGTGATTCGACCGGCCGCATCGCTCCGGGCTCCAGGGATCGACGGTGCAGCTTGGCGGAACGAGAGTAGTGGCACAATGCGGGCATGAAGCCCCCCCGATCGTCAAGCGCGCGCGCAAGTTCTCACGTCCCTACCGGGTCACGGATGGCGAGCGCTTCAGGCTGAAGCGCGTTGACCCGGCCGATACCGGAAGCTTCACCTCCGAGGGCAAGTCGCAAGCGCAGGAAGCCCTGCAGATCGGCATCCGCGCGCTGAGCGAGATGCAAGCGATGCTCTACGCGCAGGATCGCTGGGCGGTGCTGCTGATCTTCCAGGCGATGGACGCCGCCGGCAAGGACGGCACGATCAAGCACGTCATGTCCGGCGTCAACCCGCAGGGCTGCCAGGTCTACTCGTTCAAGGCGCCGACGAGCGAGGAGCTCGATCACGACTTCCTCTGGCGCTGCCATGCGTCATCTGCCCGAGCGCGGCCGCATCGGCATCTTCAATCGTTCGTACTACGAGGAAGTGCTCGTCGTGCGCGTGCATCCGGAGCTGCTGGCTCGGCAGCGGCTGCCGCGCCGGCTCGTGACCAAGCGGATCTGGAAGGAGCGCTTCGACGGACATCCGCGCCGTCGAGCGCTACCTGGCGCGCAACGGCGTCGCGATCTGCAAGTTCTTCCTGCACGTCTCGCAGAAGGAGCAGAAGCGGCGCTTCCTCGAGCGGCTCGAATCGAGCCGGACAAGCACTGGAAGTTCTCGGCCACGGACGTCGGCGAACGGCGCTTCTGGGACGACTACATGGCCGCCTACGAGGACGCGATCCGTAACACGGCGACCGAGCACGCGCCGTGGTACGTCGTCCCGGCGGACAACAAGTGGTTCACGCGTCTGATCGTCGCGGCGGCGATCATCGACACCTTGTCGAGGCTCGACCTGTGCTACCCGGAGGTGAATCAAGCGCAGCTCGAGGAGCTCGAAGCGGCGCGCCGGGAGCTTCTGGCCGAATGAACGACGACTGGACTCCCGAAGAGATCCGCCGCGTCGGCTACCGTGTCGTCGACATCATCGCCCAGCACCTCGGCGGGATCCGCGAGCGGCCGGTCTTTCGTCCCTACCCGCCCGCGCTCCGGGAGGCGCTGAGCCAGGCTCCGCTGCCGCGTCAGGGTCAGACCGCGGACGAGATCCTGGACGAGTTCCTCACGCTGGTCGAGCCCTACCCGTTCGGCAACGGGCATCCGCGCTTCTGGGGCTGGGTCAACTCGCCGCCGGCGCTCGATGGGTGTCCTCGCCGAAGCCCTGGCGGCGGCGATGAACCCGAGCTGCGCGGGCGGCAACCACGCCGCGATCCACCTCGAGCGCCAGGTCGTGCAGTGGTTCCGTGCAGATGATCGGGCTTCCCCGGCGCGCTTTGGGTCTCTTCGTCAGCGGCGGCTCGATGGCCGCGCTCACGGCGCTGGCCGTCGCGCGACACGTGCGCGCGGGCATCGACGTGCGCGCGAGACGGGCTGCCGGAGTCGCCGCGGCCGCTCGTGATCTACCAGGTCGGCGAGGCCCACGGTTGCATCGGAAGGCGGTCGAGCTGCTTGGGGTTCGGCAGCGCGTGCTGCGTCCGCGACGTGGCCGAAGCGAAGCGGCTCTCGCCCGCACGGCGCTCGACGCGGCGATCCGTGCCGACGACCGCCGCCGGACGGCTTCCGCTCGCGGTCATCGCGAGCGCGGGCACGGTCAACACCGGCGCGATCGACCCCCTGGACGAGATCGCCGACGTCTGTGCACGGCATGGCGTCTGGCTGCACGTCGACGGCGCCTACGGGGCACCGGCGATCTGCTCAGCACTCGCTACGGACCCGCGCTCCGCGCGCTTCGCGCGGCGACAGCCTGACGCTCGACCCGCACAAGTGGCTCTACGTGCCCGTCGAAGCCGGACTCGTGCTGGTGCGCGACGGGTCCGCGATGCGCGACGCGTTCGCCTCGTCCCGCCCTATTTGCGCACGGAGGGTGATCGCCGACGGCGTCGGCGGTCCGCCCTGGTTCAGCGAGTACGGCTTCCAGCAGACGCGGGCCTTCCGGGCGCTCAAGGTGTGGATGGCGCTCAAGCATCGTGGCCTCGACGGCTACGCGCGAGCGATCGACCACGACATCGGCCTCGCCGAGCGCCTCGCGGCGCGCGTCCAGGCCGAGGAAGAGCTCGAGCTGTGGCAGCCGCAGAGCCTCAGCATCGTCTGCTTCCGTCACATACCGCGCGGAAAAGGGCTCGAGCGCGAGGCGTTGAACGCACACAACCGCGCCGTGTTGCAGCGTCTCCAGCTCGGTGGCCGCGCGTTCCTCTCCGGGACGGTGCTGGATGACGTCTTCTGGCTGCGCGCTTGCTTTGTCAATCCCGGCAGCACCGCCGAGGACGTGGACGAGCTGGTCCGCTTGGTGTGCGAGATCGCATCCGCAACGAATCCGAGGCACCCGGGTCCCGACGAATCTGCTTGTGCCTGACGCCGGATTCTGGTATATCTCGACCAACTTTCTGGCTCGGAGGGGGCTCGCATTCCGCGGCATCCCGCTGCCAGACCGCAGGGTTCAAGAAAAGAAGGAGGATCGTCGATGCGTAAGCGCTTGATCGGGGCGTTCGCCCTGAGTGTGGCTCTGCTCGCGTGCCTGCCGGTGCTCGGCGCCGAAGGCCGCATACCAATCTTCGTCCCCGGCACCGTCGCTCGGCGTGGACGGGAAGTACATCGTGACGAGAAACCTCGTCGCCGCCGCCGGGCCCGTGATCTCCATCTGCTCTCCGGAGGTGGACCTGGACCTGAACGGCTTCCTGGTCTCGAGCGGCGGTGGCGGCCCGGTGATCGACCGTGGGCGTCGCGGGTTGCACTGCCGACCACGCCACGATTCGCAACGGGAGCGTCGTCGGTGGAACGACCGGCATCGAGGTCGGCACCACCCGCAAGGTGGACCTCGAGGATCTCAAGATTCACGACCACTCGGGCGACGGCATCCTGATCACGGACACCCTGACGGCCGCGATCCGTCGCGTCCAGATCATCGACGGGGGTGGCGTGGGGATCAACTGGGTCGGCCCGGTCGGCCCGAAGATCGGGACGATCGAGAACAACATCATCCGGCGCCACAGCGGCGGCATCCAGGTCCGCACGATCTGCTCGAGCGTCGCGATCCTGACGAACCGCATCGAGGAGATCTTCGTCGCGGCGCCGGGCGTCGGCGACGGCATCGTGCTCGACGGCTGCGACGGGTCCGCTGGTCTCGGAGAACACGATCCAGGCATGCCGACCGCAGAGGCATCGACGTCATCAGCGGGAGTCGCGGGAACAAGCTCTTCGACAACGTGGTCTTCGGCTGCGGGCTCCGTTCGGCATTCACCTCGATCCATCGTCGTTCGACAACCTGATCCTCAACAACGTCGTCTCGTCGAGCGGCGTCGGTGGCGCGTTCGGCCCGGCCGACGGCCTGCTGATCGAGGGCGCCGGGAACCTGATCGAGCGCAATGTCCTGAACGCGAACACGGGCTTCGGCCTGCGCTTCTGCGGCGGCGGCTGCCTGTGCCAACACCTTCGGCAGGAACGTGGCGCGGCTGCAATGCGGGCGGCTTCAACCCGCTCTGTCTGCCCGCCGCCTGCAACCCAGCCTTGGGCACGATGGGGCCCGCGCTCTTTCCGCCCAACTCGTGCAACCAGGTGATCGGTTGTCCCGGCCGCGATCGGACCGAACAGCACCTTCGGCGACAACCTGATCCCCGGCCCGCCGATCTTCTGAGCGGCCCGCGAGGGAAAGGGAAGAAGCCATGAAACGACCAACTCTGTTGCTCGTGATGGCGCTCGGAGCCGCCGGGCCCGCCGGCCTTTGGCGCTACACCCATCTACATCACGGCCGAGGTCCCGACGACCGAGACGGCGACCTTGACGACGCTCCTCCCGTGGCAGATCTACCGCTACGACGCGGGACCGATCTACACGCTGGAGCTGTCCGTTCCCGGCGAGCCGCACATCGACGCGATCCACAAGATGGACTCGCCCGGGGATTGGCTCATTTCGATCGAAGCACCGAACGACCTCGCGGGCATGCTCGGCAGCGACGCCGAGCCGCGGGACGTGGTGCGGTACGACGGAGGCACGGGGACCTACAGCCTGTTCTTCTGCCGGAGCGTGCTCTCGGGATCGACTCCCGCTCGAGTCGAACGTGGACGCCCTCTATCTCGACGGACCGGACACGGGAAACCTGTGTCGTCAGCTTCGACGTCCCGACCGAGCTGCCCGCGGGCAGCGGGATCTTCTACGAGCCGGCCGACCTCGTCTGCTTCAAGCCGACGGGCGGCGGCGGTCCCGGGGACTGGACCTTCGCCGGCATCGTCTTCGACGCCTCGGCCGCCGGCCTGGGCGTGTCGATCAGCGACAATCTGATCGGTGCCGACGGCGGACCGGCCTGATCATGCCTCTCGATGGACGTGCCGAGCGATCTCCTGCCCTCACTCGGACCGCCGACCTACGTCCCGGGTCAGATCGCTTCGTGGGACGGCGTGAACTTCGACCTGTTCGAGCCGCTCATCGGCTGGCCGATCTGCGAGTCTCGTCGACGGCATCTCCTGCCTCGCGAACCCGGGCGTCGTGCCGACGACGATCCTGCTGGGCAAGGCCGCGCCGCGGACATCTTCATCAACTGGGCGTCGAGCTGCGCCGACGGTGCCGAGGACTACGGAATCTACGAGGGATGCTCGGCACCTGGTACAGCCACAAGGCGCTGATCTGCATCGATTCGGTCCCGCTGTTCACGGAGACGTTCACGCCGGACGGCAGCGAGCAGCTACTACCTCGTCGTGCCGTGGAACAACAAGGCGGAAGGCTCCTACGGACAGGACTCGGGCGGCGGCGAACGTCCCGTCGGGGACGGCCGTGTGCGTCATGCCGCAGACGTTGACACCCTGCCCGCCCTAGGGTAGTCGGAAGAAGCGGAAGGGAAGGCACGCGGGGGTCGACGCCCCGCGTGCCGACCGTCAGTTGGAGCGACAGGCCGCGATCGTCGTCTGCTCCTGCTGGCCGCCATCGTCCCAGCGGATCTGCATGCTCTCGCCGGACATGGTCGTGATGACGCCGGGGTAGTACTTGCCGTCCTGCGGCCACTTGCACTGCAGGCGCGTGCCGACCTTCCAGTCGAGCGGACGCGTGGCTTTCACGGTCTCGGTTTCGCCGCCGTCGTCCCAGGTCACGCTGGTGCCCCCGGTCACGGGCTCCTTGACGTGCGCCGGATACCAGAATCCGTCCGTGCCCCACTGCGCCAGCACACGCTTGTCGGGCTGGTCCGAGCCCAAGGTCTTGTGCGCCTGGGCGAGCAGCTCATCGAGACTGATCGTCGCCGACGGTTTCTCGGCGCGCTGCAACGCCGCGACCACCTCCGCATGGCCCGCCTGCTCCGCGAGCGATCGTGCCGTCACGCCATTCGGCGCCTCCAGCCCGACCGTCGCACCCGCTTCGATCAACTTCTCCACGACGGGCAAGTGGCCCGCATTCGCCGCCCACATCAGCGCCGTTCCCCCCTCCTTGGTCATGGCATCGACCGCGGGGTCGGCTTCGAGCAGCACCGCCACGAGCTCGACCATACCCTCCCACAGCGGCGAAGATCAGCGGAGTCGCGTCGTCGGCGTCGCGAATGTCGACCTCGACGCCGTGATCGAGAAGTGCCTTGACCGCCTGCGCATCACCGGCTTTCAAGGCGGCCACGTAGGCATCGAGCTGCTTGCGGCTGGCCTCCTGCAGCAACTGCACGACCTCTGCTCGCCCGCTGCGGCCGGCCAATGCCAGTGCGGTGTAGTCGTGTTCGTCCTTGAGGTTCAGGTTGGCGCCGGACTCGACCAACTGCACGACGACGTCGCGATGGCCGCGATCCGCCGCGTACATCAGGGCGGTCGCCGCCGTCCTTCATCTGATGGTCGACGGGCGCCCGCGCTTGCAACAGCAGAGCGACCACCGGCGCGTGACCGTTCGCGGCGGCCGCGTGCAGCGCCGTCGCGCCGATCTCGCTGTGCAGCGTCGTGTCCGCACCCCTGTCGAGCAGGAGGTGAACGACCTCCGCATGCCCGTGGGACGACGCGAAGATCAGCGGTGTCGAGCCGTCGGTGTCCTGGACGTTGACGCTCGCACCGTCGTTGATCGCCTGATGGACGGCCGCTACGTCGTTGGCCTTGATCGCTGCGGCGAGCGCCATATCCCTGGCTCGCTGCGCCGGCGACGAGTCGTCCGCGAAGGCGGCAAAGCCGGTGAGCATGAGCGCGACCAGCAGGATCGAGCGTCGACCGTCCATGACCGTCAGTTCCCCGCGCGCCTCCGCAGCAAGCTCAGGGCCCACAAGCCCATGCCGGCCGCGACCAGCGTCGCGAGAATGAACCACGGGTCGGTGGCGAGATGCCGCTCGACGACCGCGCGCCAGACGTGCAGTACCGTGAGCAGGCCGAGAGGGCACCCGTCGAGATGAGATAGGCCCTCATCGCTTTCGTCATCAGGGCCGAGCGAGGAGCTGCGCTACCCACTCAACGGCATCGCGGGCCAGCGCGACGGCCGAGCGGGCGGCATCCTCGGTGAACACGTTCGCCGGGATTCCTTCCGGCAAACCGTTCGGGTAGCGCGTCGGAATGTAGTAGCCGTCGAGGATGCTCCAGCTCTTCAGCTTCTCCCGAAACGACGGGTGGCGCTCGGCCGCGGTCGAGCAGAGCCGCTCGACGGAGTGACCGAGCACGATCTCATCTCCCTGGGCATACAGAAAGGCCTTGAGCGCTTTCTCCGCAACCTGCTGGGCCAGGAAACAAGCGATGTGGTAGCCACCCTCCTCCGCCAGGTGATCGGCCCAGCGCAGGTCCTCCGTGGCCTGGTCGAGCCAGCGCCGGCCCTCGTCGTGTGCGCTACCTCTCAAGCAGAACCTGACCTGTTTCGAGCGCGTGGCGCACGAGCGGCCTGTGCCGGACGAGCTCGAACTCGCGCGGTGTGTAGACGAGTAGGTCGAGATCGACGTCCCCGGCGAGCTCGCTGTAGAGCCGAGCAGTTCGGGTGACGTAGTCCTGGTCCGAGTCCATGATCACGAGTAGGTCGAGATCCGTGAAGAGATCACGGCGTCCACGGCCATCAGGACCGAAGAGAATGACTCGATGCACGTCCGGTCGTCCGGCCAAGTGGTCAACGATCCGGCGCAGCGACCGTTCGAGGGCGAGAGAATAACTCGCCCGCTGCTGATCGAGTCCGTATTCACGAGCCTCGGTCACATGCGACCTCACCGTTCACGAGCAGGGGCAATATACGTCGGGAAATAGCGCTCGAGCGTCGGCGCGGCTCGGCGGGCGCGTCAGGAGCGACACGAGCCCCACGAGCAGCGCCGAGCCGAGCACCATCGGCACGACGGGCAGGAAGCCGTAGACCGTCACGTTGCCCGTCGTGCGCAGGAACAGGTTGCCGAGCGCCGGGAAGATCGCGACCGGCGGCTGGCCGGGCTTGGGCGCGATGCCCGTCGTCGCGGAGTGTAGATACCACGTGCCGAGCACGGCGACGGCGACCCACAGCGACGGCGGCGAGCGCGCCCCACTTGGTGCTGCGCTTCCAGAACAGCGCCGCCGAGCATCACCGGCGCGAGCGCGGCGAAGCCCGAGAAGGCGAAGCGGATCGCCAGCTCGAAGATCCCGACCTGGTCCTTGAGCGCCGAGCGCCGACGAGGTAGGCGACGATCGTCACGAGCGACGACGAAGGCGCGCCCGGTCCAGACCTGCGCCGCGTCGCCGAAGCGCTCCTTGCCGCCGTAGTGCGCGAAGACGTCCTCGGTGAACATCGTGCACAGCGCGAGGATCTGGCTGTCCGACGCCATCACGCAGGCCATGATCGCCGCGCCGAGGATGCCGGCGACCCACGGCTCGGTGTGCGCGGTCAGCAGGCGCAGGATGACGTCGTCCGACTCGCCGGGCTTGAGGCCCGGGAACTGCTCGGCGGCCACGACGCCGAGGTAGACGCTCGGGCAGCCAGATCAGCAGGATGCACAGCGGGTAGAGGATCACCGTGCGTCTTGAAGGCGGTGACCCGCTTCGCGGTCAGGCACATGATCGAGATGTGCGGGAACATGATCGACGAGAGCGGGATGAAGATGTAGCTGAAGAACTCGGCCTGCGGAATGCGCGCGCGCGTCAGCAGCGGCGCGGTCTTCGGGTTCGCCGCCAGGCGCTGCATGATCTGGTCGAAGCCGCCCAGCTGGCGGCGCGATCAGCCAGAACGCGATCGTGCCGAAGCCCAGGAACAGCAGCGTCTGGAACGTGTTGACCCACGCCGTGCCGCGCATGCCGCCGAAGAAGACGTAGCTCATCACGACCAGCGCCACGATCGCGCCGCCGACCTCGTAGCTGACCGCAGTCGAGCCTGGTGCCATCCGGACGCCGCCGATCGTGCTCAGCGCTTCGAGCGTCGCGCCGCCGCCCATCACGCCGATGATGATGTACGGCACGAGCATCAGCGGCGGTGAGCGCGAAGATGACCGTGCCGATGGCCGAGCACTCCCAGCGGTCGCGGAAGAACTGCACCTGCGTCATGTGGCCGAAGCGCTTGCCGAGCGCCCACAGCCGCGTGCCGATGAAGAAGATCGTGAGCGGGATGACGAAGCGCCGAGCCGAGGCCATCAGCCCGTAGACGCCGATGCCGCGCTGATAGGCCAGGCCCGAGCTGCCCAGGATGGCGAAGGCCGTCATGTTCGTGCCGAACAGCGAGAGCAGAAAGACGAACGGGCCGAGCGAGCGGCTGGCGAGGAAGAAGTCCTCGCCCGAGGTGCGTGCCGCGGCGGAAGGCGAAGATGCCGATGTAGAGGACGACCGCGAGGTAGACGAAGACGACGAGCGCCGGGATCATCGCGGTCCTCGTCCTCGTGCTCGAGCCGCTCGAGTCCCGAGGGCCAGGCCCAGCGCACGAGGGCCGCCATCACGACCGCGGCGAGCAGCGAGAAGCCGGCCTGGTAGGCCAGGCCGACGGGCAGGAAGCCGAAGACGAGCGTGCGCGTCGTTCCGCGAACCAGAAGTCCTGGCGCAGGGCCATCATCGCGACGAACAGCGCGAGGTACAGCGTGAGTGCGCGCCCGCTCGGAAGGTCCATGGCGAAGGATTGTATGCCATGCTGGGGGCCGTGCCGCGACCGCGTTTCGCATCGCTCCACGTGCAGATGCTGCTCGGCTTCCTGCCGGCACGGGCGCCGGCGTGCTGGCCCACGCGCTCTGCGGCGACGACCGGCGCTCGAGCGGCTTCGTCCGCTACGGCTCAGCCAGCCGGTCGGCCAGATCTTCCTGCGCCTGCTCTTCATGCTGGTGGTGCCGCTGATCTTCTCGGCGCTGGTGCTCGGCGTCGCGGGGCTGGGCGACCTGCGCCGCCTCGGCCGCGTCGGCCTCAAGACGCTGGCCTACACCGTGTGCGTGTCGGCGATCGCGGTGCTCCTCGGCGTCTTGCTCGTCAACCTGCTGCGGCCGGGCGACGGGGTCTCGCCCGAGGCGCGCGCGCGCCTGCTCGCGGGCGCCGCGAGCGGCGCCGGCGGTGACCCACCCGAGCGGGCCCGGACCGGCACCGAGCTGCTCGTGCAGATCGTGCCCGACAACCCGATCAAGGCCGCGGCCGACGGCGACATGCTGGCCGTGATGTTCTTCGCGCTGTGCTTCGGCATCGGGCTGCGCTGACGCGCACGAGCCGCGGCGCGCCGGCTTCGAGGAGGCGATCGCAGGGGCTCTACGACGTCACGATGCGGCTGATCGAGCTCGTGATCTCGCTCGCGCCGATCGGCGTGGCGGCGCTGCTCTTCACGCTCACGGCGCAGCTCGGCTACGAGATCCTGGTGCAGCTCGCGCGCTACGTCGGCGTCGTGCTGCTCGGCGCTCGCGATCCACCAGTTCGTCGTCTACTCGCTGGCGGTGCAGCTTCCTCGGCGGCATGAGCCCGCTCGCGCTTCTTCCGCGGCATCCAGGAGGCGATGCTGACGGCGTTCTCGACCGCGTCGAGCAACGCCACGCTGCCGACGGCGCTCGAGGTGGCCGAGGAGAACCTGCAGCCTGCCGCCGCAGATCAGCCGCTTCGTGCTGACGATCGGCTCGACCGCGAACCAGAACGGCACGGCGCTGTTCGAGGGCGTGACGGTGCTGTTCCTGGCGCAGTTCTACGGCGTCGACCTGTCGCTCGGCACAGCAGACTGGTCGTGGTCTCGTCTGCATCCTGGGCGGCATCGGCACGGCCGGCGTGCCGGCGGGCTCGATCCCGGTCGTCGCGATGATCCTCGGCATGGTCGGCGTGCCGGCCGAGGGCATCGGCCTGATCCTCGGCGTCGATCGCTTCCTCGACATGTGCCGCACGACGCTGAACGTCACCGGCGACCTGGCGGCGGCCGTGGTCGTCTCGAAGAGCGAGGGCTGGCGCCCGGCCTGACGGATCGTTTCGCGGTACATTCCGACCAATGTTCGGTCGGGTCACACTGCTCCTCGCCTGTCTCGCCGCCGTGTCGGCGGGCGCCGTGCCGCCGATTCCGACTCCCGAGCAGCGCAAGGCAGCGCTCGGCATCGACGATACGCCCGTCCCGCGGCCCGCGCCGACGGAGCAACAGCGCGCGGCGCGGGAGCTCCAGGATGCGATCGACGTCACGCGCTACCTGCTCGACCTGGCGTTCCAGCCGTCGGCCATTCCCGGCGTGAACGGCAGCGTCTCGGGCACGGTCACGATCACCGCCCGGAGCCTGGTCGACGGCCTCGAGCACCTCGTGCTCGACCTGCGCGACAACATGACGGTCTCGGCCGCGAGCCGCGGCCTCGTGAGCCTGAGCTGGTCCCACGCCGGCGACATCCTCGACGTCACGCTCGACCAGCCCGTCGACGCCGGCCAGGCCTTCGCCGTCGAGGTCACCTACGGCGGACAGCCGATCCCCTCGGGCTTCGGCTCGATCCGCTGGAACAAGTACTGCGTCGTCCGGCTGGGGCCAGATGGTCTGGTCGCTCTCCGAGCCGGAGGGCGCGCGCGACTGGTGGCCGTGCAAGGACCGGCCGGACGACAAGGCGACTGGTCGAGGAGTGGTGGACGGTGCCGAGCGGACTGGATCGCGACCGGCAACGGCGTGCTGCTCGGCAGTCGACGACGTGCCGGCTCGGCAAGAAGCGCTACCGCTGGCGGCCGACGCATCCGCTGACGACCTACCTCGTCAGTCGATCGCCGCCACGGACTACGTCTCGTTCTCCCACACCTACACGCCGCTCGCCGGCGGCTCGATGCCGGTCGTCTACTACGTCTACCCCGAGGACCTGGCGGACGCGCAGACGTCGTTCTCGGCGACGCCGTCAGATGATCGAGTTCTTCGCGCAGACCTTCGGCGAGTACCCGTTCGTCGAGGACAAGTACGGGATGAGCGCGTTTCCCGTTCGGCGGCGCGATGGAGCACTCGACGAACACCTCCTACGGCTACTCGCTGATCAACGGCGGCCACACCTACGACTACGTCATCGCGCACGAGCTGGCGCACCAGTGGTGGGGCGACTCGCTCAGCCCGCGCGACCTGGCCGGACATCTGGCTCAACGAGGGCTTCGCCACGCTACTGCGAGGCGCTGTGGTTCGAGCACCTCGGCGGGGCGCGGGCTACCGCAACTACATGCAGCTCGCTGTGGCGCGTCGACGCTTCAGCGGCCCGGTCTACGACAACCCGAGCTGTTCGGCACGACCGTCTACGACAAGGGCGCCTGGGTGCAGCACATGCTGCGCGGCGTGCTGGGCGACGCGGCGTTCTTCCAGCGGCTGCGCGACTGGTACGCGACGCACAAGGACGGCGTGGTGAACACGGCGCAGTACCAGGCGCCGCATGGAGGCGACCTACGGCGCGCCGCTCGACTGGTTCTTCGACGAGTGGGTCTACGGACGTGAACTCGCCGCGCTACGAGTACGGCTGGACGACCGCCGATCCTCGGCAACGGCACGCTACCGCAACTACGTGCGGATCCGCCAGGTGCAGACCGACGCCGGGATCTTCACCATGCCGGTGCGGCTCACGCTCGTCACCGGCTCGGCGGCAGCGAGGTGCGCACGGTGTGGAACGACCGGCCGACCAGGACTTCGTCCTCGACACGACCGAGCCGCTCGTCGAGTCTGACCTTCGACGAGCGAGACTGGATCCTGAAGGCGTCGGTCGAGCCAGATCGCGCTCCCCGACGCCGACGCCGACGGGGTGCCCGATCGCAACGACAACTGCCCCGGCGTGGCGAACCCGACGCAGCTCGACTCCGACGGCGACGCGCGCGGGCGACGCCTGCGACGCCGACGACGACGGCGACCCGCTGGCCGACGGCGCGGACTGCGCGCCGCTCGATCGCGGCCCAGGGCGTGCCGGACGAGGTCGCGTCGCTCGGCGTGGGCAAGGCAGCTCGCCGCAACGGCCCACCTCGCGTGGTCGCCGCAGCCCCGCGGCCGACGCCTACGATCGTGTCGCGTGGGCCTGCTCGTCGGCGCTCGTGCAGGGCGGGAGCTACGGAATCTGCCTCGCGCCGCTCGGGCCGGACTCGAGCTACGACGATCCGGTCCTCCCGCCCGCCGGCGACGGCTGGCTCTACCTCGTGCGCGGCCACGACCTCGGCTGCGGCGGCGGCGGCTCGCTCGGCGAGGACTCCGAGGGAAACCCGCGCCCCTCGCCCTGCCCCTGATCTTGGGGAAACCGGACGGGCGTTCCGCCCGTTACTAGGAAGCGTCGGGCCGTCCCCCCGAGAGGAGCTTCCAGTGAATCCCAAGATCGTCGCGCCGCGCAGGCGCCGCCGCTGGATCTGGATCGCGGTCATCGCCGTCGTTTCGGCGGCCGGAGTCGGCATCGCCGTCTACAGCAGCAACAGCTCCCGGAACCACGAGGCCGGGATCGGAATCGACGACCTCGACCTGCGGGTCGGCCGGTCCGAGATCGCGCGACGTCCAGGTCGCGGTCAACGAGGTCGGCACCGTCGAGCCCGCGGTCAAGGTCGACGTCAAGTCGACGCTCTCGGGGAAGGTCACCGAGCTGCTCGTCCGCGAGGGCGACCGCGGTCCGGCGCGGCCAGGTGCTGGCGCGCGTCGAGCCCGACGTCAACCAGGCGCAGACCCTGTCCGCAGGTCCGCTCCGAGCTGAAGACTCGCCGAGATCCGCGCCGACGGACGCCGAAGCGCACCTCGAGACCAACCGCGGCTGCACGCGGAGGGCTACGTGTCGGACCAGGGCTTGCAGGACTTCCAGCGTCGAGCTACGACACGGCGATCGAAGCGCTCGACTCCGCGCGGGCCAAGCATGCGCATCGTCGAGGAGAGCGGCATCCCGCTCGACGGCCGAGATCTCGACGACCCAGCGCGTCAACATCGTCTCGCCGATGGACGGCTTCGTGATCGCGCAAGAACGTCGAGGTCGGCCAGACCGTGACCTCCGGGGTCTCGTCGTTCAACGAGGGCACGGTGATCTACACGGTCGCCGACCTGGCGCTCGATGCTGATCAAGGCCTCGGTCAACGAGGTCGACATCGGCCGGGTGCGCCTGGAGCATGCCGGTCGTGATCACCGTCGACGCCTTCCCCTACCGCGACTTCGAGCGGCACGGTCACGCCACATCTCGCCCGCGGCGCGCCTGAAGGACAAGATCAAGGTCTTCGACATCGAGGTCACGCTCGCCGAGCAGGTCGCCCGACTTCCGCGCCGGGCATGACGCGCCAACATCGAGATCCGCGGCGACCGCGTCGACCAGGCGCTCGCCGTGCCGGTCGAGGCGATCTTCAAGAAGGACGACCAGCGAGGTCGTCTACGTGCTTGAAGCAGCCGTTCGACGCGGCCGAAGGACGGCGAGCGCGAGCCGCGCAAGCTGCGCTCGGGCAAGTACGACGTGTCCGACGCCTGGCAGCGCTTCTTCGAGGAGCGCGAGGTGCGAGGTCGGCCTGGCCAGCCTCGAGCGGGCGCAGGTCCTGGACGGCATCGACGGAGGGCGTCGACGCTCGCGCTCGAGGACCCGACGAGGCCGCGCCAGATCGAGGAGGACTGACGTGAGGCCGCGACGCAGTCCGCCGACGCCGATCATCCGCCTCGAGGGCGTGCACAAGGTCTACGACTCGGGCGAGAACGCGGTGCACGCGCTGCGCGGCGATCGACCTCGACGTCGCGCCGGGCGAGTACATGGCGATCATGGGGCCCTCGGGCTCGGGCAAGTCCACGCTGATGCACATCCTGGGCTGCCTCGACGTGCCGACGCGAGGGCGAGTACTACCTCGCCGGCGAGGCCGGTGTCGCGCATGTCGTCGCCGCGGCCTGGCGCGCGTGCGCAACCAGCGCATCGGCTTCGTGTTCCAGTCGTTCAACCTGCTGCCGCGCGCCACCGCCCTGCGCAACGTCGAGCTGCCGATGCTCTACGCCGGCGTGGGTCGCGAGCCGAGCGGCGCGAGCGCGCCCTGGCCGCGCTCGAGCGCGTGGGCCTCGCCGATCGCGCGCCGGCACCTGCCGGCGCAGCTCTCCGGCGGCCAGCGCCAGCGCGTGGCCATCGCGCGCGCCCTGGTCAACGACCCGGCGATCCTGCTCGCCGACGAGCCGACCGGGAACCTCGACACGCGCACCGGCCAGGAGCTGCTCGCGATCTTCGACGAGCTGAACGCCCAGGGCCACACGGTGATCATCGTGACCCACGACGCCGGCGTCGCGGCGCGCACGCGCCGCGTGATCCGCATCGTCGACGGCCTGGTCGCCGAGGCACCGGCGGCACGGCCGCGGCCGCGAGGCGGTTCGTGATCCTGCGCGAATCGCTGGTCGACGGCCTGACCGACGTGCGCGCGCACAAGCTGCGGACCTTGCTCCAGACCGCTGGGCGTCGTGCTGGGCGTGGCCTCGCTCGTCGCCGTGCAGGGCCTGGTCGACGCCGGCCGGCGCCAGACGATGGAGTTCTGGTCGGAGATCGGCGGGCTGACGAAGCTGCTCGTCGTCAACCGCCCGCCGCAGGAGACGTCGCTCACGGCGCGGCAGCTGGCCTCGACGCGGCCTGACCTGGGGCGACGCGCAGGCGATCCGCCGCGAGGTGCCGCACGTGCTCGCCAGGTCGATCCGATCGCGTCGACCGCGCCTGCTCGTGCGCTACCGCGACTACCAGCGCACGCGCGACGTCGCCGGCGTCACTCCCGACTACACCGTCGTCTACAAGTTCTACCCCGCGCGCGGCCGCTTCGTCGACCGGGACGACCTGCGCACCGCCGCGCGCGCGTCGTGGTCCTGGGCGACACCGCCGCGCGGACCTACTTCGGCAACGAAGATCCGCTGGGGCGGACGCTGTACCTCGACGACGTCGGGCTTCACCGTCGTCGGCGTGATGCAGCGCAAGGAGTTCTTCTTCGACGACGGGGACCACAACGCGCTGGAGTGGATGAACCGGCTGACGATGATCCCGCTCACGCGCGATGCTACACGCGCTTCACCGGCGACCCGCGAGCGGCGCGTCGAGTACATCAACGTCATCGTCGACGACGCCGAGAACAACGAGAGCGGCGACCGAGGCGATCGAGGCGGTGCTGTACCGGCGCCACGGCGGGGTGCAAGGACTTCGAGGTCCACAACCGCAGCGCGCGCATGGCCCAAGCCCAGGAGCAGGGCCGGATCTTCGACATCACCTTCCTCGTCACCGGCATCGTCTCGCTCGTCGTCGGCGGGATCGTGATCATGAACATCATGCTCGCCTCGTTCCAGGAGCGGATCCGCGAGGTCGGGATCCGCAAGGCGATCGGTGCCAGCGGGCGCGACGTCGCGATGCAGTTCCTGGTCGAGTCGATGCTCGTCACCTGCATCGGCGGCGCCGCCGGGCTGGCGCTCGGGCGTGGGCTTCGCCGGCGCGATCGCGGCAGCTCCTGGGCGTGCCGACCGTGATCACGCCGCAAGATGGCGCGTGGTCGGCGTCGTCGCCTCGGTCGCGACGGGCCTGTTCTTCGGCATGTACCCGGCGCTGAAGGCCGCGCGGCTCAACCCGGTCGACGCGCTGAGGTACGAGTGAACGTCGGCGAGATCTCGCGCGACCGCGTTCGTCGAGATCCGGCACCACAAGCTGCGCTCGGGGCTGACCCTGCTCGGCATCATCCTCGGCACGCTCTCGATCACGGTGATGACCTCGTTCCTCGACGGCATCGTGGTCGCGGTCTGGCAGGGCTTCGACGACCTGGGCTTCGACGGCGTGATGTACGTCGCCGGGCGCGAGCGCGCGCGACCTGCAGCGAGCAGGCGGTCTTCGCGCGCTCCGACGGGCTGCAGCCGCGCGACGCCGAGCTGATCCGCGGTCGCGCGGGAGCGACGTCCGCGCCGTGGCACCGGTGGTGATGCACGAGGAGATCGTGCGCCGCGGCGAGCGTCGAGCGGCGGGTGCAGGTCTTCGGCGTCACCGCCGGCTACGCCGTCGTGCGCGAGCGCAAGGTCGTGCGCGGCCGCTTCATCAGCGAGCAGGACGAGGAGTCGCTACGCCCGCGTCTGCGTGCTCGGCCACCGGCTGAAGCGCCGCCTGTTCGGCAGCGAGGACGCGCTGGGCAAGACGGTCGACGCTCGGCGGGCGCCCGTTCCGCGTCGTCGGCGTCGCGGCCAAGCTCGGCAACCAGTTCGTCGACAGCGACGACTTCATCGAGGAGATGGAGGGGCTGTACGTCCCGCTGAGCACGCTGCGCAAGTTCTACACCGGAGAGGACGCGCCGCTGGCCTTCGATCGCGATCAAGACCGACGACCTCGAGCGGCTGGGCGACGTCAAGGCCGAGCTCGATCGCCGCGCTGCGCCTGGCGCACCGCGGCGCCGAGGACTTCCGCGTCGAGAACATCGCCGCAGGACATGCTGCGCGAGCGCGAGGAGGTCACGAAGGTCATCCGCAGCTGGAAGATCGTGCTCGGCTGCCTGGCCGGGATCTCGCTCGTCGTCGGCGGGATCGGCCTGCTGTCGGTGATGCTGATCTCGATCGGCGAGCGGCTCTACGAGATCGGCCTGCGCAAGGCGATCGGCGCGACGGACGGCGAGATCTTCCTGCAGTTCCTGGCCGAGTCGGTCGTGCTGTCGCTCGTCGGCGGGGTCCTCGGGGCGGGCGGCCGGCGTCGGCGTCACGCAAGCTCGCCGGCAGCGTCTTCCCCGGCGGCCTGCCGATCCACCTCGGCGGCCTGGTCTTCGCCGTCTCGGTCTCGATCGCGCTGGGCGTCGTCTACGGGATCTACCCCGCCCTACGCGCGTCGCGCATGGCGCCGGTCGAAGCGCTGCGCTCGGCGGCGTAAGGCGCGGCGCCCGTCCTCGAAGCTACAATGCCGCCCTCTTCTCGAGGAGGGTTCCATGCGCAAGCTGCTCGTTGGTCTCGTCCTGCTCGCACCACCCGCACTCGCCGGTGAGGTCTATGGCACGGTCACCGAGGGCGGCAAGCCGGTCGCCGAAGCTACGGCGGTCGAAGCCAAGTGCGGCGAGCACAGCTACCCCGCGGTGAAGACGGACAAGGCCGGCTCGTTCCGCGTCGTCGTGCAGGAGAAGGGCAAGTGCACCGTCACGGTGCGGCACAAGGGCCAGTCCCCGACGCTCGAGTTCGCCTCCTACGACGAAGGCGTGCAGGTCGACCTCGTGCTCGTCGCCGACAACGGCACCTACGCGCTGAAGCGCAAATGAAAGACCGCTGGGACAAGGTCGGTGTCTTCCTCCATCCGATGGGCGGCCTGCTCACGGCGGTGAGCGTGGCCGGCGTGGGGCTGTTCGGTTCCCAGGCGCTCGAGCGCCAGCAGACCCTGGCCAACGACACGCGGCTCTATTCCGAGCTGATGAGCCAGCGCGAGCAGGCCGAGAGCAACCTGCGCAAGGACATGCTGGTCTCGGTCATCAACTCCTACCTCGCGCCCGAATCGGGAACGGTCGACGCGCGCCTGCTGCACCTCGAGCTCCTGGTCTACAACTTCCACGACTCGCTCAACCTGAAGCCGCTGTTTCTCGACTTGGGGCGGCAGATCCGCAAGCAGGGAGCTCCGGACGCGGAGCAGCAGCTCGACCGTCTCAAGCGCGTGGCCCGGGAAATCGCCGAGCGCCAGCGCTTCGCCCTCGAGCAGCATGGCCAGTCGTTCCGCCGCACCGTCGACCTCGCCGAGCTTTCGGCCCAAGGGCGGGCCGGTGTCGCGCTCGATCCGGCCACGGTGACGGTCGATGGAGCGACGAGCGAGATCAGCCTGCGCGTGCTCCAGGGCCAGCCCGAGGCGCAACAGCTCCTCGTGCGGCTCGAGGTCACGTCCCCCGCGCTCGCCGGCGTCCCCGAGGTCACGCGGGCCGAGTTCAACGTCGGCTTCTTCGACTTCCCGATGATCGACAGCACGCGCCTCGCGAACGGCCAGCGCTGCGCCGTCCTGCTCGGTGCTTTCGGCAAGGAGACGGCGGACCTGACGACGGTCTGCTTTCCGGGTGAGTACGCCAGCCTGAAGGACCGCCCCTACTACGACGACGTCGTGCGGCAGCTGCGCCGTTCCCGTTGATCAGCCCAGTTCGGCCAGGCATCGCGCGAGCTGCGCGCGGTAGCTGCCGAAGCGCGACTCGAGGTAGCTCCGGCCGCTCCACCAGATCAGCGCCATCGCCGCCAGACCCCCGGCGGCGCCGAGCGCGATGACTGCCGGCTCCTTGTGCAGCAGGAACGCCATCCCGCCCAGCGCGAGCTGTCCCGCGGTCACGAGCAGGTAGGCAGCCATGTACGCCCGCGTCGCTCGGTCGACCCGCGAGAGCAACGCCTGCAACGTCTGGCGCAGATCACCACCGAGGTCGATCGAGCGCATGCGACGCGCCTGGTGCCGCAACGTGGCGATCAACAGCCCGATCGTGACCGTGAGCACGAGCAGATAGGCCATCGTCCACCACGAGAGCTTCGTGAGCGACACGACGAGCGCGAAGCCGAGCATCAACACGTAATACCCTGCCTCCTCGCGCAAGCGGTTCGCGATCTGCCGCCGGACCTCGTCACTCCGCCCCTGGAGCAGCTGCATGATCTCCTCCTCGCTCAGCGCGCCCGCAGGAGCGCACTCTCGCCACATGGATTTGAGGTCGTCCCAGTTCACGCTCACCGTCCCAGCCGATCCCGCAGCTTCTGCCGGATGCGGGTCAGCTTCACGCCCACGTGGTTGATGCTCATTCCCAGGATCTCCGCGATCTCCTCATAGCTCCGCTCCTCGAGGTGCAACAGGACGAGAGCGCGGTCGACGGCGGGAAGACTACGGATCGCTTCGTGGAGCGCTGCCGCCCGCGGATCCTGTGACGGTGTGGGTCCGGCCGGGCCTTCCGCGACACCCTCGTCATCGAGCGGGACCACGAGCGGCCGGCGCCGCGCCTGGCGCAGGCCACTGATCGCCGTGTTCAGCGCGATGCGATAAATCCAGGTGCTGAGCTTGGCCTCGCCCTTGAAGCGTTCTCTCGAGCGCCAGAGCTGGAACAGCATCTCCTGCACCAGGTCGCGCCGCTCTTCCGCATCGCGGGCATAGAGCCCTGCGACGCGGTGCAGGATCCCCTGATCTCGCTCGATCCGGGCGAGAAACTCCCGCTCGGTCTCCGGCGCCTCGCTCATCGGTCGTGAACCACACCCCAATCGGTCGCTCGCGGGGGTTCCGGCCTTACGCTTGCCCGGCCATCTGCTTGACGGTATAACCGGAGCCTTCCCCGTTGGGTTTCGTGGCAAAGCTTCGCACGTTCCTCGCGATCCTCGCCCTGGCGGCGCCGGCCTCGGCCGGGACCCCTCCGGCCGGCTTCGTCGAGAGCGTTCTCCTGCCGTCCGGCGGAGCGTCCGGTGTCGCGTCGCCCACGGCCTGTGCCTACGAGCCCGGCACCGGCCACCTGTGGGTCGTCGAGCAGGGCGGGAGGATCGTCCGCCGCGAGGCGCCCGGCGGCGCCGTGACCACGGCGCGCACGCTCGCTTGCGTCGATTCGAACGGCGAGCGCGGTGGCTTGGGCATTGCGTTCTCCCCTGATTTCCTCGATGGCGCCGCAGCGCGCCACGTCTTCGTCTACTACACGCGCAGCGTCACGTCGGGCGGTGGCTGTGCCATCGCCGGCGCGCCCACCGGCTCCCGCAACCAGGTCTCACGCTTTCTCGAAAACGGCGGGTTGCTGACGAACGAGCAAGTGATCCTGGCCGGACCCGTGCTCCAGGCGCAGACGAATCACAACGCGGGCGCCATCCGCTTCGCCGCCGACGGAACGCTCTTCGTCGCGATGGGCGACAACGACACCGACCACCTGCAGCCGCCGCTGTCGCGGGACATGAATGATCTGCGGGGGAAGCTCCTGCGCATCGCGGCCGACGGCAGCATCCCCGGGGACAACCCGTTCGTCGGCGTGTCGGGGGTCCGGGAAGAGATCTGGGCCTTCGGCCTGCGCAATCCGTTTCGCTTCTCGATCGACCCGGAGACGGACGCGTTGTTCATCGCCGACGTCGGGGAAGGGACGTGGGAAGCCGTCTACATCGGGGAAGCCGGTGCCGACTACGGCTATCCGTGCTTCGAGGGTGGACATCCCTTCCGGAGCTGCAACCCTGCGCCGCCCGCAGGCTCGGTCACGGCCCCAGTGCTGACCTACGGCCACGGCTCGCAGACGCCTCCTGTCAGCGGAAACTCCATCACGGGCGGTCCGGTCTACCGCGCAACGCTCTTTCCTCCCGCCTATCGCGGCAACTACTTCTTCGGCGACTTCGTCGACGACTGGATCCGGCACGCCACGGTCACGTCCGGCCCCGGTCTCGGATCGATCACGACGTTCATGTCCGATGCCACGGACGTCGTGGACATGGCGGTGTCGCCCGCCGGTTGCCTGACCTGGGTCAGCTACTCCGAGGGCGTGCGCAACGTCTGCTTCGGCGCTACGGACGCGGATCTCGATGGCGACGGCTTCACGCCCGATCAGGGCGACTGCGACGACGGCTCACCGGAGGTCTACCCCGGAGCACCGGAGATCTGTGACGAGCGCGACAACGACTGTGACGGAAGCGAGGACGAGGGCCTGTGCAGCGACTTCGACGTCGATGGCGATCTGCACATCGACGGCGTCGAGCTTTCCTGGATCGGCCGCGCTTTCAGCGAGTGCAGCGCCGACCCCGATGCGGAGTGGTGGTCGGGCGCCGACTATGACGAGGACGGTTGCGTCGACGGCAGCGACCTCGCGATCCTGGGCGCGACTTTCGGCTGCGAGGGCAACGGCCCGCTCTGCGACTAAGGCCTCGAGCTCGGCTACCTTGCTCGCAGTGCCGCCCGGAAATAGAACCCGATCGCGGCACCGATCAGGCTCAAGCTCAGGGGCAGGAACCACCAACCCACTCCTTGAACCTTGCCCTGCGCAACGAACGTCGCCTGGAGAAAGAGACTCACCAGGAGCAGGGTGAGCAACGCTCTCAGCGTGAGCAACAACCTGCGAGCGAGAAGGAACTGGCGCTTCTGGTTCTGCGGCGTGATCGCCCACGGGTAGTTGTAGCGGTGGGGAATCCTGACCAGGACGCTGAACAGGCCATACAGCACGATTCCGACAGCCGGCAAGAGCAGCAAGATCTCGCGCCGGCCCCAGCCGTCGGCTTGTCCGCTCAAGCCGAAGTGCACGGGCACGACTTGCGGCAGCTGCGGCAACAGCCAGATCGGCAGAGCCAGGAGGAGCCCGAGGCCCAGCAGGCCCCCCGGCGTAAGCCATGGGAGCTCGCCGGTCAGGTGGCCACCGTCGACCGGCTGTCGAACGGCAGGGTGATCGTCAGCGTCGGGCTCGGTGCGCCAGACAGCGGGTACGAGGCGTTCGGTGAGGAGACCGACAAGGTCGTCCGCGGCGAACTGCTCGACGAAGGCCTCGACATCGTCCGCGGCCTATGGGCCGGGCAACCGTTCTCGCACCAGGGCAAGCACTACACCGTCAACCCGAGCGATTTCCCGGCGATCGGGCACTGCAGGCAACAACCGGGCGCCCCGATCTGGTGCGTCGGCGCACTGGGCTCGAAGCGTTCGATGACCCGCGCCCTGTCGTGCGACGGCTTGATCCCGCAGGTGGTCGAAGACGGCAAGGCACGCCAATGCACGCTCAAGGAGTTGCAGCACGTGGAATTGCCAGACCGCAGTTTCGATGTCATCGTCGAGGGGGCCTGGAGCGAACATTCGCCGGCGGCGTGGGCCGAGGCAGGAGCAACCTGGTGGCTGGAGACGTTGTGGACAGCGGTCAGCGATCCCGACGCGCTCGATGCCTCGATGAGCCGGCTCCGCCAGGGGCCCCCACGCGAGTCGGGCGACTGACCGCCTGTCAGCCGACGCGACGCGGGCGGTCGACGATCTCCAGAACTGGTGGGTCGGTCGGCTTCTTCTTCGGGCGTCGACGGCCCGTCGACGGCACGGCGAGCAGCCAGATCACGAACACACTGATGATCTGCGGCAGGTGGCGGGATTCGCCCAGCAAGGGAATACGACCCGACGCCAGATCGACGATGGCCGTGATCACTTGAGCGCCCGCAAGCACCAACGCGACCGGCAGGATCGAGCGGGCGCGGGCCGGGCGCACGACGACCACCATCAGGGCCACGCCGTACGCCACACCGAAGGCACCGAGATGGCGCGCCGAGTGAGTCGCGGTCTGCTGTTCTTCGCCGAGCACCAGGGCGGGTAGGGCGAAGGCGATCACCTGCACGGCGACGACTGCCAGCACGACACGAAGGATGCTCCAGTGAGCGGCGCGATCGGCCGCCGCAGTGAGCTTCGAGATCGTCTTCGAGAGATCGGGCATCTCGGTCGTCTGGGCATCAGGCGCCACGGGCGGCGCCGAGTCGATCATCTGCTTGAACGATTGGCAGCCAGGGCAGCGGGCGACGTGCGCGGCGACAAGGCGTTCGTCGATGCCCGCCGGTTCACCATCGGCAATCGCCGATAGCGCGTCACGCCAACGAGTGCAGTCCACATCGTTCCAGTCGCTGTCCGGCATCGATTGGTTCCCATCCATCGGAGAATTTGCAGTGAAACTACGACACCACGAGGATTGCCACACGTGCACCCTCCGACGGTGCATGATTGATCTTGCAGGACAGCGCAGCAACAACGAGGATGACGACGATGAACATTGAGAACCAGAACTCCGACGACGGCCAGCGTGTCGCCTCCAGCGGCCGCAATGGACCCAACGTCACGCTTGATCGGTCTCGGCATCGTGATCCTGCTCTTCGTCGTGTTCTTCCTGCAGAACGGGGAGAGACGAACGTCGACTTCTTGTTCTTCGAAAGGACCACGACTGTCCGTTGGTCACCGTGGTCGCCATCGTTGCTGGGCGTCCTCCTCGACCGGATCTTCACTGTGTGGTGGCACCGGCGTAAACGCAATAAGGACTGAGCCGATCAAGGCTCGCTGGCGAGTTGGGCGCGTAGCGCATACCGCTGGATCTTGCCGGTCGCGGTCTTCGGAAGGCTGTCGACCACGAACGAGTCGGCGAGGTCGTTTGAACGACGCCATCCGGCTCGCGGCAGTGTGCATCGACGGCGCCGGAGTCGATGTCGTGACCGGAGCGTGGCACGACGAACGCGACCGCTTCTTCGAGACCGTCGGCATTGCGACTGCCGACGACCGCCGCCTCGAGGATGTCGGGATGAGCATACGAGCACGCTCTCGACCTCTGCCGGGGAGACCCAGATGCCACCCGCCTTGATCATGTCGCTGTTGCGTCCGAGGAACGTCCAGTGATCGTCGGACGGATCGCGTGTACACGTCGCCCGTGCGTGAGCCACCCGTCGCTGAAATGCCGCCGCCGTCGCGTCCTCGCGTCTGCCAGTAGCCGGAGGCGATCGACGGGCCGCGGACGTGCAGGTAGCCGGGTGTGTCGGGATCGACGACATCGGCGCCGTCGTCGTCGCAGTCAGTCGTGCGCTGTAGCCGGGTACCGGGCGGCCACTGGTGCCTGGCCGTTGGCTGTCGAGCGTGTTCGACAAGAAGATGTGCAGCGCCTCGGTGGTGCCGATTCCGTCGAGCACCGGATGGCCGAAGCGTTCGCTGAACCGCTTCTGCAGGTCGGCAGGCAACGCCTCGCCGGCGGTCACGGTCGCCCGGACGCTGGAGAACGCGTCGTCTGGGGCATCGGTGTCGAGCAGCGCGGCGACGAACCCGGGGCTGGCGAAGAAGAGAGTCGGCTGCTCGAGCCGCACGTGTTCGAGCACGATCGTCGGCGTCGGTCGACGGGGTTCGAGCAGCGTCGTGGCGCCGGCGCCGAACGGAAAGGTCAACGAGTTGCCGAACCCGTAGGCGAAGAAGAGCTTGGCGACGGACAGGCAGCGGTCGTCGCGGCCGATCCGGAGAACGTGCGATGGCATACGTGTCGAACGTTGCCTGCGGGCTGGCGTGGCGGTGGATCACACCCTTCGGGCAGGCCGGTCGTGCCCGAGCTGTACAACCAGAAGGCCGGATCGTCTGCGCCGGTTGGCGCCACACCGTCGGCTCGGACGCGCTGCGGGACCTCGGACCACGACGACGGCCGATCGTGAACTGGCGATCGACATCGCCCGACGACGACGACGTGTCGCAACGATGGCGCCGCTGCCTTCATCGATTCGACGCGATCGGCGTAATCAGCCGAGACCACGACCAGGTCGGGCTCGGCATCGGCTGCGATCGCCGCGAGCTCCGCGGCTGTCAACATCGTCGAGAGCGGGACGGGCACGACACCGGCTCGCATGCCGCCGATGAACCAGCAGACGAACGCAGGGTCGTCGTTGAGCACGAGCAGGACGCGTTGACCGGGCAGCACGCCGAGGTCGCCGAGCAGGGCCTGCACCCTCCACACGTCGGCGAGAACATCAGCGTACGTCGTCGATCGGCCCTGGCAGCGGATCGCCACCGCCTCGCCGTGCCCGGCAGCGATGTTGCGGTCGAGCATCCACTCGCCGGCGTTGTACAGATCCACAGCGGCCCCCTCGCCAGTCTCAGATCTTCATGTCTCAGAGCTTCACATACTCGAAGTCGACCGGTTTCTCGTGGATCCCCGTCGACGGCGGCGCGACCCAACCGGCCATCGTCCCGGGCTCGTAGCACCCCGACCATCAGCGATTCGACGTACTCGCGATCCTCAGCGGTCGGAAGCCACGACGGCACCGACGACACCCATTCGGCTTCGCTGACGATACGCACCCTTCGGGCTGATGTGTCGTCTGGCGAAGGTGCCGACGGAACGATTGAAACCAACATGTGGAAGTTGGAGCGACGCGCCGACGTCGGCCAGGGCACGGTTCCACCGATCGACTCCCTTCTGACAGTCGGCGACATAGTCGTCGCGAAGCGTTTCGTTCAAGGCCGACAGTGCGCTTGCCTGCCGAGTGGTGACGCCATCATCTGTCGCGTCGGGCACCGCGCGCACGTGCCCCGTGCAGACGATGGTCGTCGTCTCGACGCTCCTCCTGGAACCTGCCCTTCAGTCCGGCGGCGAAGTAGTTGGCGGCATTTGTCGACGTCTCGGCACCGAACAGGTCGAGCGACACCGTGTAATGGAAGTTGAGGTAGCGCTGCAACGTGGCGACGTCGATGCCGCCGTAGGCCCTGATGTCGTCGGTGTCGTGCTGCTTCATCAGTTCGACCGTGCGATCGACGACGCGTCCAACGCCTGTGGCGCCCACGAACATGTGGTGCGCCTCTTCCTTCAGCATGAAGTCGCACGTGCGCGACAACGGGTCGAAGGCGGACTCGCGCAACGACGCCAGCTGGAACTTGCCGTCACGGTCGGTGAAGTAGGTGAACATGAAGAACGACAGCCAGTCGGGTGTCGGCTCGTTGAACGCGCCGAGGATCCTCGGCTTGTCCGAGTCACCCGAGTGGCGTTCGAGCATCTCGTCGGCTTCGTCACGGCCGTCGCGACCGAAGTAGCGATGCAGGAGGTAGACCATTGCCCACAGGTGACGACCCTCCTCGACGTTGACCTGGAACAGGTTGCGCAGGTCGTACAGGCTCGGCGCGGTCAGGCACAGCTTCCGCTGCTGCTCGACCGAGGCGGGTTCGGTGTCGCCTTGAACGACGAGCAGGCGCCGGAGATCCGCCCGGTATTCGCCCGGCACCTCCTGCCACACCGGTTCCCCGGCGTTGTCACCGAACGCGATGCGCCGATCGGGTTCGGGTTCGGCGAGGAAGATGCCCCACCGGTAGTCGGGCATCCGAACGTGAGCGAAGTTGGCCCAACCCTCCTGACCGACGGAGATCGCGGTTCGCAGATACACCGGTGCTGTCCTTGAATGCGACGGGACCGAGCTCGTTCCACCACTCGATGAACTTCGGCTGCCACGATTCGAGCGCGCGCTGCAGGCGTCGATCGCCGGCCAGGTCGACGTTGTTCGGGATCTTCGCGTCGATGTCGACAGCACCCATGTCGGGGGTCATGGCTGTCACACCCTCGCTCGGTCATAGATCGGGCGCGAACCGGTGCCGAAGCTGCGCAACGCGCCGTCGGGTCCAACGGCGTTCGGTCGTTGGAAGATCCAGTTCTGCCACGCCGACAGGCGAGCAAAGATCTTGGTCTCGATGGTCTCTGGGCCGACGAACCGAAAGTTGGCCTCCATGCCCGTGAGTGCGTCGGGCGAGAACCCGTTGCGCTCCTCGAGCATCACACGCACCTCGTCGTCCCAGTCGATGTCGTCGAGCGCGAACGTGACGAGTTCTGCGTCGACCGCATCGCCGGCGTCGAGGTCTTTGCCGATCCGCTCGGTCGGCACAGGCGAACTCTGTCGTCGCGGCCCCAGAACCGGGTGCGGAGCCTCGTCAACCCGTTCGACATCGGGTAGGCGCCGTTGTTGGCGGATGTGAGACGGATCATCGCCACCGGGCGATCCTCCGTTGGACGAACGCCTTCGAGGACGCCTTCGAGGATCATGGAGCGGTCGGCGGCGAGCACCAATTCGGCCAGCACCCCGGCGAAGCAACTGCCGGGCTCGATCAACGTGACGAGCGTGCGGGCCGAGGCATCGAGACGCTTGAGGGTACGCGTCCAGAACAGTCTGATCTCGCGGACGAGCCAGTGCACCGGGTCGTCGATCAGCACATCCTCGGCCTGGCAAACCGCATCGAGACCGCCGACGGTCGTGAGGATCCACGTACCGATCAGAGGTTCGTTGAAGCGGAGGTGAAGGATCGCCTGATCGAGCTCCAGAGCGGCTCGGAGCAGCCAGGCGTCAGCTCCTGCCGAAACAAGTCCCTCGCCGGTTGCCGGTTGCGTGCGCTCTGGCGACCGAACTACGAATCGCGCCCAGCCGTGGTCACGGTCGATGTCGACATCGACGAACGTGGATCGAAGCTGGTCGCCGTCGACGACAGCGGAGCTGCCCAGCACCGGGAGGGAGATTCCGTGCGAACCTTCTGGGCGGTCAGAATCTGCGGCGCGGGCGAGCGCCCGTGAGCGGACGAGGTCGTCGAACGTGCTCTTCGGGGCGACGAAATCGACCAGGCCCCACTCGACGGCCTGGTTTCCCTTGACTCCCTCGACACGAGTGGCGAACACGTCAGCGAGGTCTCTGCGCACGAACCGCTTGTCGACGAGCCGAGTGAGACCACCGGTTCCGGGAAGCACCGCGAGAAGCGGAACTTCCGGCAACGAGACGGCGGATGCTCGGTCGTCGACCAACAGGATCTCGTCGCATGCCAAGGCCAGCTCGTACCCGCCGCCGGCCGCCGTGCCGTTGACCGCGGCGATCCAGACCTGGCCCGAGTTCGCCGAAGCGTCCTCGATTCCGTTGCGGGTCTCGTTGGTGAACTTGCAGAAGTTGACCTTGTGGCCGTGCGTCGACGTGGCCAGCATCTGGATGTTGGCTCCGGCGCAAAAGACCTTGTCGATGCCACCGGTGACAACCACCGCCTTGACCTCGGGATGTTCGAACCGCATCCGCTGCACGATGTCGTACAGCTCGATGTCGACACTGAGGTCGTACGAGTTGAGCTTCAACTCGTAGTCGTCGCGCAGACCGGCATGCGATGCCACATCCATCGTGACAGTCGCGACAGCACCGTCGAGCGCCACTCGCCAGTGCCGATAGCTGTGCGGATCGACACCGAAGCCGATCGTTTGGTCAGCGCTCATGTTGCCCCCTTCGAGCCTGAAACGAACGCTACAACTCTCCTCCATTGGCTGAGTTGCCGTGGTCACTGGTAGAGATTGAGCCAGTGGACATCTCATGGACAGTCGAGAGCAACGATGGATCGCGAGTCGCCGCCTATGAGCTCGGTGGCAGCGGCGACGTGTTGCTGATTGCGCACGCCACCGGGCTCTGCGGTGCCATGTATCAACTGCTGGCCGATCAGCTCACACACAGGTTTCGCGTCGTCGCGCTCGACTTCCGTGGTCACGGAAATTCCACCGGGTTGCCCGACACCGACTACCGCTGGAGCCGAATGGCCGAAGATGTTGTCGCTGTCACCGAACACATCGACGCCGGACCGGTGTGCGGATTCGGCCACTCGATGGGCGGCGCGGCCCAGTTGCTCGCCGAAAAGATGGCGCCGTCGACGTTCAGATCGCTGTTCCTGTTCGAACCGATCATCTTCCCTGACGACATTGCCAAGTTGGGCCAGAACGTCATGGCCGACGCCGCACGACGACGACGTGCCGTGTTCGAATCGCGGGCGGAGGTGCTGTACCGGTACGCAGGCAGGTCACCGTTCAACCGGATCCTCGCCGGATTTCTTGCCGCGTACATCGACAACGGATTCGCCGATCAACCAGAGGGCGGCGTGCGATTGAAGTGTCTTCCCGAGGTGGAAGCCGAGGTGTTCGAGAACGGTCAGGGGTCCGACTTGAGTGCTGTCCAAGACCTCGAGACCAGGGTCGCGGTAGCCGTGGGACACGAAGAGCCAGGTCCGGACCCGGCTCGATTGGGTCCGCCGCTTGCTGCGGCGCTGAGCCGGGGTGAGCTGATTCGGTACGACCACATCGGCCACTTCGGCCCGCTGCAGGACCCGTGGTCCGTTGCCCGAGACATCGTGCGCCACGTCGACGGGCCGCTCTAGCTGCGTCGACGCGACGATCGTCCACTGTCGCGCACCCCTTCTCTACGATGGGGGCATGTATCCGGTGCCAACCAGTCTCTCGCCAAGTCGCGTCGAGGCGTTCACCTCGTGCCCGATGGCTTTCCGGTTCGCCAGCATCGAACGACTTCCCGAGTCACCCAGCCCGCACATGACCAAGGGCTCACTGGTCCATCGGGTGCTCGAGTTGCTGTACACGAACCCCGCCGCGGCACGCACAATCGACACGGCGCGGGTCTGCTTCAGGCAGGCGGTCGACGAGTACGCGATCGATCCCGACTTCACCGAGCTCAACCTCGATGAGGCTCAGCAGCAAGACTTCGTCGACGACGCCTGGTCACTCGTCGAGGCCTACTTCCGGATGGAGGATCCGACGACCATCCGCGAGATCGGCCTCGAGCTGCGCCTCGAAGCGCAGGTCGGCTCGTTGGCGCTGCGCGGCATCATCGACCGCCTCGAGCTCGACTGCGACGGTGGCCTGGTCGTCACCGACTACAAGACCGGTCGCGCTCCCGGCCTGAAGTACGAGCAAGGCCGGCTGGCTGGTGTGCATTTCTATTCGTTCCTGTGCGAAGAGGTGCTCGGTCAGCGCCCGTCGGCAATTCGGCTCATGTACCTACGCAGCGGCGAGACCATCACGGCGCTGCCGTCTGCACAGTCCGTGAAGTTCATCACGACCCGCACGACCGCGGTGTGGAAGGCCGTCGAGAGGGCCTGCACGACCGGCAACTTCCAGCCCCGCCAGGGTCCGCTGTGCTCGTCGTGCTCATTTCAGCAGTGGTGCCCGGCGTTCGGTGGAAACCCCGACTTGGCAGCCGTCGAGGCGCCATTGCTGCACCCGGCGCTCGTCGCGTGAGCGCGGTCGAATCGTTCGACGCCTGGGGCGACGGTCAGCTCGAGCGGTTGCGTGGCAACGCCGTGGCCGACGCCGTCTTCAAATCGGCCAGCGACCTCGCCGATTTCAGCCTCATTTGGCACCTCATCGGCGTCGGCCGGGCGATCCATCGACCGTCCACGTGGCGCCAAGCGGTGGCGTTGTCGGCCCTCCTCGGGGCTGAGAGCCTGCTGGTCAATCAAGGGGTCAAGCGTCTGTTCGAACGCGTTCGACCAACCGCGTCGGGCGATCCACGGTTCCCCGTACGAAAGCCGTTGACATCGAGCTTCCCCAGTGGTCACGCCTCGTCGGCCTTCTTCGCCGCGGCGATCCTCACCAGAGCCACCGGTCGTTCTCTGGCCCCAGTGTGGTATTCGACGGCGGCCATCGTTGCCGTCAGTCGCGCCTACGTGCGCATCCACCATCCTTCCGATGTCGTCGCCGGCGCGGCGCTCGGCACCGCACTGGGGGCCGCCGGAGCCCGGGCGTTCAAGGCGCTCGACCTGTAGCACTGAAAATCACGGGAACTACCCGGCCTTGTGTGGCGACCTGACAGGCATGCGAGCGCGAGAACCTCTCTCGTCTCCCGCTCGTGTGCACGGTCGCCACGTCCGGCGAACGTTGGCTGTCGTTGTCGTCACATCGTCGACGGTGACGGTTCTCTACGGTAATGGCGTCGGTTGTCGGCAACGTCCGCCGGCGATCGACGCCAGCACGTGGGTCGTGCTGCAACCGCCGAGACGGCTACGACGCTTCGGCAGCACGCACCTCGGCGACGAGGTCGGCACGGGCCCGGGCGACGCGCGATCGAATCGTGCCGATCGGGCAGTCGAGCACCAGCGCGGCCTCGTCGTATGACAAACCGGCCACCTGTGTCAGCTCGAAGGCCTCGCGTCGATCCGGATCGATGGCACTGAGCAGCCCGAGCTGTCGGATTGCCGGGCGCGGCGACCCACCGGTCTTCGGTGGCATCGGTCAAGGCGCTCATCACACGGCGGTCGCGCACCCTCAGGCGCACGTGATCGGCGCAGACTCGTCGAGCAATCGACAAGAGCCACGCGGTGATCGGCGCATCGCCGCGAAACGTCGAGAGCGAGCGAAACGCACGCAGGTAGGTGTCCTGAACCAGATCGTCTTCTTCGCCGGGCGAGCCCAACACGTTGCACAGCCGCCAGATCACCGGCTGTGTGTGACGTACCAGTTCGCGAACAGCAACGTTGTCGCCTTCGCGCGCCGCGTCGACGAGCGGTCGTAGGTGGTCGTCCATTGCACCCATCACCTCAGATCGTGTCGTATCGCCCCGCGGGTTGCAAGGCCGAAGGGGTCAATTAGGTCTCACGACCTACCGGCTCGAAGACGTGCTTCGCCCGTCAGCTCTTCGGCTCGGAGCTCTTCGGCTCGGCCTGCGATGCCGCCTTCTTGCGACGAGCCAACACGGCGCCACCGCCAATCAGAACGATCGCAGCAACGATCACGACCACGACGATCGTGCCGGTGTTGCTCGAGTCGTCGGAGGTTGCCGCGGCAGCCGTGGTGGCGACGGCGGCGGTATCGCCGGTGGCGGCCTCGGGTGCCTCCTCGGCGGGCGTCAGATCGGCAGACGTTGGCGGGCCCTCGGTGACCTTGATGGTCGGCGCGACGAACTCAGGTTCCGCGGCGCCCTCCACCGGGATCTCGATCCAGGCGATTTCGCCCTGCTCGCATGTCTCGATCGTGGGGAAGTGGAGGTCTCCGGTCTGAGTCGGCGCCGTCAGCGTGATCTCGAAGCTGTCTTCGGTGGCGGCGTCCAACGGACCACCATTGAACTCGACGGTGTCACCGGTCACGGTGGCGGTCCAGCCATCCTTGTCGACCGGCGTGACGTCGGTGACCCCGGTGGGGATCTGGATCTTCAGGCTTGTCATCGGCGATCCGTCGCAGCCGTGTTCGACGTTGAACGCAACGGTGCCGGTCGTGCCCGCCTGCATCGCCAACGGATCCGGCTCGACGTGGGCCGAGGCGATCCCCCCTGCCGCGAGGAGGACGACCACCGAGGCGGCGGTGGAAACGAGGGCGTGTTGGAAGAAGGTGGTTCTCATCGTTGTTGTTGTCGCTCGGTGACCGGAGAAAGTTCCCGACAGCCGGTACCTTTTGGCCGGTGAGGCGAAAACTGCTCGGTGCAGCGCTGCTGGCAGCGATCGTGTTGGCCCCTGCACAACCGGCCTTCGCCCACGGTGGCAACGGCGGCGCGAGCAGCGACTACCGCATCGAGGTCACCGGTTTCGAAGGCGACGCGACGGGCATCGAGGTGCACCCGGTGGAGCTCGGCAACCGGATGGAGCTGGTTCGAACCACCGCCAAGGAAGTGCAGATACTGGGCTACGACGGCGAGCCCTACATCCGGCTCGACGCCGACGGTGTGTTCGAGAACGTCAACTCGCCCGCGCACTACATCAACCTCGACCGCTTCGCCCGCATACCGATCCCGCCAACGGCGACCGCGACCGCCACACCGAACTGGGTCATGCTCAGTAACGGCACGTCCGTTCGTTGGCACGACCACCGCACCCACTGGATGGACCCGACGCCACGCCAGGACGTGCGCGACAACCCCAATGTCGAACGGGTGATCTTCCCGGCCAACCACGTCGACCTACTCGTCGATGGCAAGCCGGTCGCGGCCATCGTCAGGGTCACCTGGCTACCTCCGCCGTCGAGGATGGTTTGGCTGGTGATCAGCTCACTCGCGGCCTGCGCGCTGCTCGCCGCACTCGTGCTGGTGCCGTCGCTGGGCCGTTTCGTTCCTGCTCTCGCGTTGCTCGCTGCCATCGCCAGCCTCGCCGGCAGCGGTACCAGTACGTTCCGCGTCATGGCCAGCGCGCTGGCCATCGTTCTGGTCATTGCCGGATGGATCCTCCACAACCGTTGGTTGCCGGTCGCCGCCTCGGTGTTGGTCGTGATCCTCGCGGTCACTCATTTCGAGGTGTTCGAGCATCAGTTGCTGGCCGGGTGGGCGCCCGAGATCATGCAGCGACTGGCGGTCAGTGTGGCGCTGGCGTGCGCTGCCGCAGTAGTCGGACATGCGCTCGTGACCGGGCTGGGGGCCACCAACCCAGCGGTTCAGGCGGCGGTGAGCGAGTCATGAGCCGCGTGCGTCGGCTGATGGGTGCATGTGCCGCCGCACTCGCGCTGGCCACCTTCGTCGGCGTCGGCCGCGTTTCTGCCCATGCCGAGTTGCTGACGAGCGACCCCAAGCCCGGTGAGGTGCTCGACGCCGGCCCGGCACACGTCACGTTGACGTTCAACGAACCGGTCGAGATCTCGCTGGGGGCCATTCGCCTGTTCGACGGATCGGGAAAGTCGATCGACATCAGCGCAGCGCGGCATCCCGATGGTCGCGGCGACGCGGTCGAGGTCGATGTGCCCCAGCTGGCCAACGGCTCGTACGTGGTCGACTGGCGAGTGGTGTCCAGCGACTCGCACCCGGTGCACGCCGCGTACACGTTCCAGGTCGGGCCGGACTCGACTCTGGCAACAGGACTGCTCGACCAGATCATCAGCAGCAGCCATACGGGACGAGCATCCGGCATCGGGTTGACCGTCAGCCGATCGCTGATCACCGCGTCGATCGCGATCGTGTTCGGCGGTCTGCTGGTCTGCGGGTTGGGCATCGTGCCATTCGGCCGGCGGCAGCGAATCATCATCGGCACCGCGGCCGCGATCGGGGCCGTCGCCGGGCTGCTGGCCCTTCCGCTCGAGGTCGGCTACACGTCCGGACGATCGCTCAGCGTGATCACCGATGGTTCAGCGTGGCGCGCCGTGTTCCACACAACCATCGGACTGGCCTGGGTCGTGCGCGCCGCGTGCATCGCCTTCGTCGCCGCGGTCCTGCTGGCCACCAGGTCCCGCAGCCGCGCCACATGGTGGCAGCTGATCCTGATCATCGGCCTCGTCACGGTCGGAATCGCCTCCGCCTACGGAGGCCACGGTGCCACGGGTCGGTGGCACTACCTCGGCGTGTTCCTGACCATGCTGCACGTCTCGGCGATGGCCGCGTGGCTGGGTGGCTTGCTGCTGCTGACCATCAGCTTCGCCGAAATGGACCGCAGAGGCGTGCAGCGGTTCTCGTCGATCGCCGTCGTGGCCATCGCCGCTGTGGTCGTCAGCGGCACGATTCAAGGCGTGCGCCAGGTCGGCTCGCTCGACGCCCTCACGGGCACGTCGTACGGCAAGTTGTTGATCTGGAAGCTCGTCGCCGTGGCCGGGATCCTCGCCGTTGCCGCTGTCGCCCGGCGGGCGACTCACGGTCGACTCTCGTTGACAACGCCTCTTGCCGGCGCAACCGTCAGCGCCGCAGCCGTCGACGACGGCTTCGACCGCGCCCGTCTTCGCAAGGCGGTCAGCATCGAGTCCGTGCTGGCGGTGGCGGTGGTGATCGTCACCTCGCTCTTGATGGCCGCCAACCCATCGCAGGCAGTGGCGTCGGCGCCGTTCTCGTCGACCCTGACCAGCAACGGCTATCTGGCCACGATCACGGTCGCACCCGCGCGAGTGGGAACCAACGAAGTACACCTGTACTTGTCGAGCCCCAACAGCAGCCTCGACCAACCCGACGCGGTGTCGGTCACCATCCAAGACCCGTCGCGCGACATCAACCCGATCGCGATTGACGTCACCAAGGCCGGCGCCGGCCACTACATCAGCAACGCCGCGACCTTCCCGTACGCGGCCACGTGGCGGCTCGTTGTGAAGGCCCGCTACGGGTTCGACGAGGTCGTGTTCACGGCTGACGTCCCGGTCGTCTAGCCGCGGCCATGGCGGTGATCGAAGTCGCCGACCTGACGAAGTCGTACGGCGATGTACACGCCCTTCGGGGCATCAGCTTCACCGTCGACGAAGGTGAGTGCATCGCCGTCCTCGGTCCCAACGGTGCAGGCAAGACGACGGCAGTCGAGATCCTCGAGGGCTATCGCACCCGCGACTCGGGAACTGTGAGCGTGCTCGACACCGACCCTGCACAGCGTGGCTCGGATTTGCGGCAACGCATCGGCATCGTCCTGCAGGAGTGCGCGGTCGAGCCCTACCTCACGGTGACAGAGGTCCTGACGATGCATGCCGGTTACTACCATCACCCGCTGGTAGTAGGTGACGTCATCGACATTGTCGGGCTACGCGACAAAGCAACGGCGCGAGTGAAGTCATTGTCGGGCGGGCAAAAGCGCCGGCTCGACGTCGCCCTCGGACTGATCCCCGATCCTGAGTTGCTCTTCCTCGACGAGCCCACGACGGGGTTCGATCCGACCGCTCGGCGTCAAGCATGGGAGATGATCAAGAGCCTCAGCAAACTCGGCAAGACCGTGCTACTGACCACGCACTACATGGATGAGGCACAGGCCCTGGCCGACCGCGTCATCGTCATCTCATCGGGTCGGATCGTGGCCGAGGGACCACCGGACTCACTCGGCGGGCGCGCCGACGCCGACGCCCAGATCCGCTTCGTGTTGCCAACCGGTGCGACCATCGAGCAACTGCCGGTCGCCGCCTGCGACGTGGGCGACGGGCTCGTCCTCGTGACCACCTCGACTCCGACAGCGGCACTTCGTGAGCTGACCATGTGGGCCGACGAACACGGCGGCGAGCTTGCTCAGCTGTCGGTGACCCGACCGACGCTCGACGACATCTACGTCGCGCTGACAACCCCGTCCGAAGAGACGTCACCGTGAGGTCGACCGTACCGATGATCGGCAGCCAGGTTCGCTGGGAGCAGAAGTCGTACTGGCGAAACCCGGCGGCGGCCGTTTTCACGTTCGCCTTCCCGTTGCTGTTCCTCGTGATCTTCACCGCCCTCTACCGCGACGGCACGGCCGACGTTCCAGGCGGGGAGGTCAAGTTCGCCCAGTACTACGTGCCGGCCATCATTGCCTTCGGTCTGATTTCGGCGTGTTACACGAACCTGGCGTTCGTGGTGTGCATCCGGCGTGAGAACGGCCTCCTCAAGCGGTCCCGCGGCACTCCCCTGTCGCCGACCGTCTACCTCAGCGGCATCGTCGGCAATGCCATTGTCGTTGCCGTGATCCTGACCTCGCTGCTCATCACCTTGGGCGTGGTGGCCTACGGTGTCACCCTTCCGGCGCGCTACCTCGGATTGATCGTCGCGATCGTCTCGGGCGCTTTCTGTTTCAGCTCGCTCGGCATCGCCATCTCGACGTTCGTGCCCAACGAAGACGCCGCGCCGGCGATCATCAACTTCGTGCTGTTCCCATTGCTCTTCATCTCCGGTACGTTCGGCCCGGTCTCTTCGACGTCGACGCTCGGCCGAGTCGCCCAGGTGTTCCCGGTTCGGCACCTGGTGCAGGCGATGGTCGCCGTGTTCAACCCGTTCGGTGGCGGCACCGGCGTCAGCGCGATTGACACGCTGGTGATGATCGGCTGGGGTGCCGTCGGCCTGTTTTTCGCGGTGCGACGCTTCCGCTGGGAACCCCGAATCAAGTCCTGATCCCGTTGGCGGGATGGGCATTGGGGGAGGAACGGGTCACGACTAGCGTGCCGGTCGTGACCAACCGGGAGGCATTGCGAGCCCTGACCTCCCCGGGCGAGCGCAAGCGCCTGTGGACGATCTCGGTGGCAGCGTTCGCCGCCGGTGTCGCTGATGCAACGAGCCTGCTGGCAATCTCCACTGCGGCGATCGCCATCACCAGCGGCCACGACAACATCACGGTCGTTGGCATCGAGATCAGCGTTCGCGCCGGACTGGTACTCGCCATCGGTGCGGCCGTGATCCGGCTCGTTCTCGGTCTGTGGTCGGCGCACACGGCCGCCGGCGTTGCCGCGGGCATCGTCCACCGGCACCGCATGATGGTGTTGCGCAGCTTCATCCACGCACCATGGGGAGTCAGTTCCGCCCAATCGCCGGGAGCAATCCAGCAAGTGGCGATGACCAACAGCCAAGTCGCGGGAGCCTATGCGCTGACGGCGACCTCGTTCGTGTCTGCGGTCATCAACATTGCCGTGCTCAGCTTCGCGGCGATCGTTGCCAGCCCGATCGGCGCGGCGGCGGTCGGGGTGATCGCGATCGTCGTCGGCCTCGTCATGCAACCATGGACCCGGCGATCGCGTCATGTGGGCCAGCAAGAAGCAGCGCGTGGCCAAGACGTCGCCGCCCGCTTCGCCGATGTGCTCGCCACGGCGCGCCCGATCATCCTCTTCGACGTCGGCGGGCCGGTCGCCGACGACTTCGAGGTAGCAAGTCGTGAACAGATCCATCTCTATCGCTCCAGCAGATTCCTCGCCGGCGCAGCGCCCACGGTCTTCCAAGCGCTGGTGGCCTGCGCCGCAGCGGGCGGGCTGTGGGTGCTCAGCGGTCGATCCGTCAGCAACATCGCCGCGTTCGGTGGTGTCGCGCTGCTCTCCCTTCGTGCCATCTCTCAAGGTCAGCTCGCTCAACAGGCCGCTCAGACGCTGGGCGCCCAGCAGGGTTTCATCGGGCAACTCCTGGCGATCGAAGAACAGCTGGCGGACGTCGGGGAAGGATTCGGCTCTCAGGACACGCCACACATCGACTCGCTGACCCTCGACGCAGCGACCTTGCGCCACGATGACCGCTTCGAACTCGGTCCCATCGACCTCGACGTCGCTCGTCACGACGTCGTCGGCCTCGTCGGGCACTCCGGCGCCGGCAAGTCGACCGTCGTCGACCTGCTTGCCCGCCTGCGCCAGCCCTCGTCGGGATCGTTGCTGGTCAACGGCTACGACGCACGAGCGTTCTCGTCATCGTCGTGGGCGGCGCGGATCGCCTGCGTCCCCCAAGAGCCCGTGGTGCTGGCCGGCACCGTCGGCGACAACATCCGCTGGTTCCGCGAGCTCGACAGAGATCGTCTCCGCCAAGCGGCTGCACAGGCCAACATCGCCGACGAGATCGATACGTGGCCCGAAGGCCTCGACACGCAGGTCGGGCACGGCGGCACGCAGCTGTCGGTCGGCCAGCGCCAGCGGATCTGCCTGGCCCGTGCGCTGGCCGGGCGGCCAGACATCTTGCTGCTCGACGAGGCGACGAGCGCTCTCGACAACGCCTCGGAGGAACGGATTCGGGCCGCGCTCGACGCCCTGAAAGGCTCGGTCACCATGGTGATCGTCGCCCACCGTCCATCGACGCTGTCGTTGTGTGATCGGATCGTCCGGATCGATGACGGCGCGCTTCGCGCCGATGAGCCCAACCGGTTGGACTGACTGTCGGCGTCGCTGAACCGGGCAGCTCCATCAGGCGGTTCGGCACCCTCGCCGAACTTTGTCGCTCTGGACACGTCCATCATGTTGACAGCGACGAAGTTCGCTCAGCACACGACCGGAGACCCGATCGCAGATCTGGCGCAAATGTGCCTTAGCGTAAGCTCATTGGGCAACAGCCGTTCTATGCGCTGACGCTGAGTGTCGGCGTCGCTGAACCGGGCAGCCCCAGAACGACACGTACGGTTCTGGGGCTGTCCGATTCGTCGCCGAGCCCTCGCCAGGCTGCGCCACTAGCGCCGAGTGCCCAGTGATCTGGGGCATCGCCGCAACACTCCGAACCATCGCGGAAGGACTGGTTAGTCGCCGGCGATCGCCAACACCGGGATCCGCAACCGGGTCGGGCTCGGATGCCGCGACGTGACCTCGACCTCGCGGACCTCGGCCCATCGTGCTTCGACACGACGGTGTTGGTCGTCGAGCGATACATCGGGGTTCATCGGATGCTGCGCCCGCGACAGGCCCGCCTGACGTCGACGGAGGTCGAGATCGTCGTGCAGCGCAAGATGCAGCAGTCGATACAGCTGCGTCGTGTATGTGCCGGCGAACATCATCGCCAGATCGCCCGAGTCCTGCCAGTTCTCGCGGTCTTCGAGATCGAACTTGACCATTTCGTGGAATCGGGTGCCGGGCAGCGGGTAGCTGACGCTGACGCCGATGTCGTCGGGTAACAGCTCCTGCACCATCGCGATGGTCGATTCGATGTCGTCCCACGTCTCGCCGGGATAGCCGAACTGGATGAAGAGGCAGGCACGCACGCCGACCTCGGCGAGGGCCGTGCGGGCGCCGTAGATCTCTTCGACCGTGATCTCCTTGTCCATCGCGTCGAGCACCCGTTGGCTGCCGCTCTCGGCCCCCAACCAGACCTCGTGACAGCCCGAGGCCGCCAGCGCCGCGACGGCATCGGGTGTCATCAGATCGCACCGCGACTGCATGGTGAACGGGATCGACCGCGTCGAGCTCGTTCACCCGCTGGGCGAACTGCGCCAGCCAGTCGCTGCGCAGGCCGAAGATGTCGTCGGCGAACCAGATGTGATCGGGACGGATCTGGGCCTTCACCATTGCCAGCTCCTCGGCGACATCGCCCGGCGTGCGCATGGCGTACCGCTGTCCCCAGATCGGCTTGGCGCACCAGTTGCACCGATACGGGCAGCCACGCGTGCTGACCATGTTGAGCGAGAAGCGACCGTGATGATCGACCCAGGCCCGGCGGTAGGCCTCGATGTCGATGAGGTCGCGGGCCGGTCGGCCGAACACGTCGGGGTGTCGCTCGATCGAGCGTGACCGCGACGCGCGCACCGCGCCTCGTGACAGACGATGGCGATGCCATCGATGCCGTCGTAGTCGCGGATCGCTCGGGCGGGCGTCGCCAGCGCATCGACGACCTCGACCACGGTGTGGTCGCCCTCGCCGAGGATGCAGACGTCGGCGCCGGCCGCGAGATACACGTCGGCGTGGTCGGTGACGTCGGCCCCGGCCACCGCCACCCGACAGCCGGCGGCCTTGGCCATGCCCACCATCGCCAACGCTGCCTCGCGCATGCGCGTCAGGCACATCTTCGACAGGAAGTTGAAGTTGTCCTCGAACAGCACCACGTGGCGCGGTCGATGACTGCGCAGCGCACCGCGAACTCGTGCTCGCCCTCGGCCAACATGGCGTCGAACACCGCCACCTCGTGACCGGCGCTGCGCAGCACGCCGGCCGCGTACAGCGTGCCCAGCGGCGGATACGGTCGCATCTTCTCCCATTGCTTCGGGTCGAGTCGCAGGAAGTAGGAGTGGGCTAGCAGGATTCCCGTCATGTCGTGCCGCAAGGTAGCCGACCGATCGACTAGCCCGCCTCTGCCATTGGGCTTACGACCTGAGGCTTCGTCGGTATGTCGTCACCAGCTGTTCGGCCACGTTGGTCCACGACAGATGCCGGCGCGAATGGTCGATGATCTGTTCTGCCGACACCGCCGGCGGCGCGGCCAGCAGCGCGCCGGCCGCGTCGGAATCACCGACGGCGAATCGCCGCGCCAACCCCTAGGATGATCGCCGCATGAGATGGGATCTCGGTGACCACGGGACGGCAGCCGAGCCCGAGCGCTTCGATCAGCGAGTAGTTCGAGCCCTCGCGGTGGCTCGTCGAGAAGTACACATCGGCGCGGCGGTACCAGCCGGACATCTCGCGTGAAGGCGACCGGCTGGTGCACATGGACGATCTCGCTCAGATCCAGCGCATCGACCAGCTGCCGCACGGCCGATTCCATCGACCGATCAGTGGCGAACATGTGCAGGTGAGCCTCGCTGCCGAGTTCGCGCGCTGAGCCGATGGCTCGAACCGCGCACAGCGGGTCCTTCGACGGGATCAGCCTGCCGACCCACAGGACGCACGGGTTGCCAACGAGGTCTGGCGGATCGACAGAGTGAGCATCGTCGAGGTTGCTCGCCGATTCCAGCACTTCAAAGGCGGGCGCCGAAGGGTTGAGCACTCCTTCGGTGCGAAACGGCTCGGCCTGGGCAGCTGCGCCGGTGAAGAGGTACCCGGCAACGAAGTGGCGCGTCGGCCCGCTGCGCTAGCCGGATGCGTGCGGTCGCCGGCGGTTGTTCACCATGATGTTGCATGAGAATCGGCACACGGGGGCCGACAGCGCGGTGGATCTTGATGAGCAATCGGGTGAAGCTGAGACCGTGCAGGTGCACCACGTCGGGTTGCACGGCGGCGACTCGTCGCGCCAGTTGGTGGTCGTCGGGCTCGAAGAAGTACTCGATGCCCTGCCGCGTGACCATCGTGCTGTCACCGACGGCTCGACAGCACCCGACCGGGTCGACGTCGCCTGTTGACTGGAGCGCGACGAGCGAGTTGGTGAACGTCGGCCACAGTTCGAGCGCTGCAGCAGGGGCGAGGTCGGAGTGTGGAGGCATCACGACAGCCACCCGCAACTGGCTCATCGGCGCATCCGCTTCGACCCGGTCATCTGTCGCATCACCGCCACGCGTTCGGCGCCATGCAGGGCGAAGGCCTGCCGCCAGCCAACCGTGGTTCGCGACGTCGGGTCGCGCAGGGTCGCCGCCGGCTCAGCGCGATCCAGCCGCCCTCGGGCCACCCGCGGCAGTCGGGCCACGTGCCGGTCGACCACCGCGCCCGGCACCACCCCTGGGAGCAGTTGCGACACCAGCCACAAGCCCGGCCCGGCGAGCCGGGGGTCGCACTCGTCGAGCACGTCCGAGACGGTGGTCCAGTTGGCGCCGGCGCGGTCGCAGAACAACACATCGACGACGTGCACGGCACGGACCTCGCAGCGCACGACGGTCGAGCTGAGATGGCCGACCACCGATGCTGTGACCCCGTGGAGATCGAGCCGGGCGCATTCCGAGCCACCCAGCGTCTGCACGGATGTGAACGAAGCCAGCGGTGCACCATGAACGACGTATCCGTGGAGGAACTCGCCCCAACCCGGATGTACCTCGACTCGGCCATTGTGCCCCACCGACTCGCCATCGGTTCGTCCGCTGGATCCGTCGCCCCAGGCCAGAAACGTGTCTTCGTGGGCGGACGAGCCCGTTTCGGCGAAGCCGGCGGCGATCAGTGCCGCGCCCGATTGGGCTCGGAGCTGCGGCGGCACGATCACGTCGATGTCCGACATCGGTCGCGCCGACGGCCACGGCCAGACCCCGTTGATCAATTCGGCGCCTTTCACAGGCGTCGCGGGCACGGCGACCGCGGCAAGAGCGGCGAGAACATCGCTGATGATCGGTCGGAATCGCTCGACGCGCGCCGCGACCTGTTCACGTTGGTCTACGAGGTAGGGCTGCAGGTCGGGCCGAAAGTCGGCCACGCCCAGCTCCGCGGCAAGGGCGGTCAGTCCGGTGGCGAAACCCGCTCGCCGCAAGTCGGCCAACGACATGTCCGGAGCCGGCATGTCATTGCCGCGCAACCGGTCGAGGACGAATCCCAGTAGCTCCATCTGGACTTCGCGCAGTTGGGGTTGGCTCCCGGTCGGCTCATTGACTCGTCGATTGGCGAAGGCTACGGCGCGTACCCGGGCTGCCGGCGGCCAGACTGTGCCGATGAGGATCGTGCTGGTGGTACCGGGTGGGGTCGATCCTCCCGGGTCAGAGCGCGTCATTCCTTTCATCCACGGTCTCGTCGCCGACCTGAGCGCTCGTCACGACGTGCAGGTGATCGCCGTCGGTCACGACACCGACCGCCGGATCGTGGAAGCTGTTCGATGCCCAGGTGATCAACGTGCCGGTTGGGCGTCACAGCAAGTCCGACGTCGCCCGGGTCGTACGCAGGTCAGCAGCATCGCCGGTGAAGGTGGACGACCCGACGTGATCCACGGGCTGTGGGCCAACCTGACCGGTTTGGCTGCCGCAATGGCGGCACTGCGGCATCGGGTGCCGTCCGTCGTGTCGGTGTGCGGCGGCGAGTTCGTGGCGATCCCCGACATCGGGTACGGAGGCGGCTTGAGTCGCGGCGCGCGGTCGATGGCCCGCACCGCGACACGGTCGGCCTCGGCCGTCACCGTCGCGACCTCGTGGATGTCGCAGCACGTCGTCGAGCACGGTGGACGCGTAGCCGAAGTCGTTCCGCTGGGCGCCGACACCTCCATCTTCCGCAACACGGATGGGCCGACGATCATCAACCGCCTCGTCCACATCGGCAACCTCAACAGGGTGAAGGACCAGGACATGCTGCTGCACGCAGTCGTCAGGGTTCTCGGCCCGCACGCCGACGCGACCCTCGACATCGCCGGGCTCGACACGCTCGACGGCGAGCTGCAGAGACTCGCCACAACTCTCGGAATCGACCAACAGGTCCGCTTCCACGGCTACCTGCAGCCTCCTCAACTGGCCGCGATGCTCGCCGGCTCCGCCATCCACGTGCTCTCATCGCGCCACGACGCCGGTCCGGTCGGTGTGCTCGAGGCCGCGGTCGTGCGGTGTGCCGACCGTCGGCACTTCAGTCGGTCACGTCGCCGACTTCGCGGCGATGCCCGAGCCGGCAGCGGTTGCCGTCGCCGGTCGACCGCCCGAGGTCCTGGCCGCGGCGATCATCGCCCTGCTGTCGGACGATCCCCGCCGGCAGGCGCTGGCTCGAAGGGCGCAGGCCTGGGCGGTCGCCCACGATTCACGACACACGTCGCGCAGCTTCGAGTCGCTCTACCGCAGGCTGAGCGCCAGTCGCTGAAGTGCCTCGGCCGCAGCGGTGGGCGAGTCGCCCCGATGCAGGACGAATCGCGGGCGATCGAGAAGGCAACCGACCCAGTCCGCCGGCAGCATCTGTTGCTCGGTCGGCAACGACGACTCCCAGAATCGCTCCAAGGCCTGAGCCCCGTCGATCTCATCGATGGACAGCGTGCCGTCGCCGTCGATGAACACGATGGCGTGCACTTCGTGCTGCACGACCTGCTGGTCGATCGGCGGGCACGATCGGGATCTTCCAGTGATCATCGGAAGGATGGGCCACGACGGCAGCTCCACCGAGCTCGGGAAAGCGCTCTGCCGCCTGCGTGGTCATCATCATCCGCCACGGATAGCCGGTCAACACGTCGGGACCGTGTGCCGCCGAGCCGTACAGCCAGTCGTCGCTGACCACGCCCATCCCGGCGCGCATGCAGCTGTAGGTCAGCGTCGACTTGCCGGCGCCCGACACACCGCGGAGCACGAGACCTCGCCCGGCCGAGGTGACGAAACCGCTGTGCACCGCATACAGACGCCCGGCGTACGAATGAGTGCTGGTGAAGGCCCCTTCGACCATCAGCCGCAGGGCATCGGGTTCATCGACCATCGCCGGTGCGAGCGTGATCGTCGCCTCGCCTGCCCGCCGGTCGACGACCATCGTCGATCTCCCGCAGCCCACGTTCAGCAGATCACCATCGAGCTCCGCCGTCATCGCCGGCCAGCCCGACGGCCCTTCCAACGCGTCGTCGACGACCACCGTGACCCTCAACGAGCCGCCGATGTCGGGTTGACCCGGATAGCGACCGAGCCCGGCGCTGACCTGCTCGAGCAGCTCCGTGCTCTCGCTGTCGATCACCAACGTCGATCCGAACGGCGTGATCTCCATGGTCCGCCGCTCTCGCACGATTGCTCACCTTAGAACCCTGGCGAGGCTGTGGCTTAGTGTGGCCAGATGACCGACGTCTCCCAGTTCGATCGCAAGATGAGCGATTCAGAGGGCTTGATGTGGCGGCTCGAGAAGGATCCACACCTGTCGAGCACCTTCGCAGCGGTCACCATCCTCGATCGTCCGCCCGACTTCGATCGCTTGTTGACCCGCATGGAGCGAGCCGTCCATGTTGTCGAGCGGCTCGGACAGCGTGTGCAGCCGGCGCCGGTCAACCTGACCGCGCCGACGTGGGTGACCGACAGCAACTTCGACCTGCGCTACCACGTGCGCCACGTCGCCCTGCCCAAACCCGGCACGATGCGCCAGCTGCTCGATCTGGCCAGCCTGATCACCTGCGATTCGTTCGACCGCACCCGCCCCCTGTGGCAGTTCGTCGTCGTCGACGGCCTTCACGGGGGCAAGTCGGCCCTGATCCAGAAACTGCATCACACCATCACCGATGGCGAAGGCACCGTCCAGCTGTCGCTGCAGTTCCTCGATTTCGAACGCGACGCACCCGAACCACCGCCTCTCGATCCGGCGCAGCTCGCCGACCGCGCACCCGCGCCCAGCGAATCGAACAGCGACGTGTTCCACGACCTGCTCGCCGGCAGTTTGCGGCTGCCGCTCGGTCTGCTCCGCCAGATCAGGGAACTGCTGCTCGATCCGACAGGTATCCCAGAGGCCGGGTCCGCCGCCGCCGAGACGGTGCGCGGTGTGATGAGCCAGCTCAGCGACACCGAGCGGGCCAGGTCTCCGCTGTGGACCGAACGGTCGTTGAAGCGGCAGATGGAAGTGCTCCGCGTACCTTTCGGCGACACGCGGGCGGCGGCGAAGCGCCTGGGTGGCACGCTCAACACCGCCTTCCTCACAGCGGCGGCCGAGGCCGCCGGCCGCTATCACGAGCGCATGGGGTCACCCGTCGAGGAACTGCGCGCCAGCATGGCCATCAGCACCCGCAACGAGGACTCCGGATCAAACGCCTTCTCGCTGGCGAGGATGCTGGTGCCGACCGGCGACATGCCGATCGGCGAGCGCTTCACCTCGATCCAATCAGCGGCCGGCGCCGCCCGCGAAGCGAATGCGACCGCGTCGCTCGAGACATTGGCAGCAGTGGCATCGGCTCTGCCGACATCGCTGATCACCCGCCTGGCGCGTCAGCAGGCCCAGACCGTCGACTTTGCGACATCGAACGTTCGCGGTGCGCCGGTGCCGATGTACGTCGCCGGCGCGCGAGATGCTCGAGAACTACGCAGTCGGCCCGCTGGCCGGCGTGGCCTACAACCTGACGCTGCTGAGCTACAACCACAGTCTCGACATGGGGGTCAACATCGACACCGCGGCGGTGACGGAGCCCGAGTTGCTCCGTGAATGTCTGCAGAAGGCCTTTGCCGATCTGATTTCGGCGCCGACTTGATCTCGGCGTAGCCGGATCAACCTTCGGCGGGCGCCGGCAAGGTCAACAACGTGCGGACGTCGAGGAGCACATCGGTCACTTCGCCCGACGACACCAGCTCGCGGCGCAACATCTGAGCGAGAGCCTTGTCGATCACGCTCAACGCCTCCGTGATGACTGCTTCGTTGGTGTCGGTCATCGCTGCTGTCTCCTTACCGCTGTTAGCCCCTCCCGCACCGTAACTCGCGCGGGAGGCTCCGGACATGCATCGTACCGGCAACCACCCTCTTCGCGCGGTGTGACGCCTACCATCGTGGCGATGGAACTCGATGGACGTCACGTCGTTGTCACCGGTGCGGCCAATGGGATCGGGCGGGCGCTGGCCACCCGGTTCCACGACGAGGGTGCCCGGGTGGTTGCATCGGATCTCGACGCGGATGCACTGACATCGTTGGTTGCCCAGCTCAACGAGATCCGCCCGCGCAGCGCCGTTGCGGTTGCCGTCGATGTCGGCTCCGAGATCGGCAACCGGCAGCTGGTAGCGACGGCCGAAGATGCCCTGGGCCCGATCGATCTGTTCTTCGCCAACGCCGGCGTCGCGGTCGGTTCAGACCTCGGCACGGCCGAGGCCGAATGGGCCCTCGCCTTCGACGTCAACGTCCACGCCCACCGCTGGGCCGCGAAATACCTGCTGCCCGGCTGGCTCGCCCGGGGCGAGGGCTACTTCTGCTCGACAGCATCGGCCGCAGGTCTGCTCAGCCAGATCGGCTCGGCTCCCTACTCGCTCACCAAACACGCCGCCGTCGCCTTCGCCGAATGGATCAGCATCACCTACGGCGACCAGGGTGTTCGGGTCAGTTGCCTGTGTCCTCAGGGCGTCAACACCAACATGCTCAACCACGGACCGATCGGGTCGGCGGGAGCCAGTGACGTCGTGCGCGCCGCCGGAGTCGTGCTCGAACCGGCCGATGTCGCCAACGTTGCCGTCGAGGTGATCCGAGCCGAGACCTTTCTCATCCTGCCTCACCCGGAAGTGCTCACCTACCTGCAGCGCAAGACAGGTGACTACGACCGCTGGCTGGCTGGCATGCGCAAGCTGCAGGCCCGGGTCGTCGGCGGCTGACTGGGCAGGCCATGACCGACACCGGACTTCTTGCCCAGCTCCGCTTGACCAGTGGCGAGCCGGTGCGCTTCCGCAAGATCGGTGGCGGCCGATGGCAGCCGGGCAGGATGTCGGGCGTCGCCGCCGACGGCAGCATCACGATCCACGACACCAACGGAGCGGCGCGCAGCTTGCGACCGGAACGAGTCGAGGTCCGCCGACCCGGCAGCCGTGGCCGGCTGACGTGGCAACCCGTCAGTGACGTGGCCATCACTTGGGAACAGCTGGCGTTGTGGGGCGAGACTCCCGCCTCGAAAGCCACGCGCAGACGCACGTAGCCTCAGCGCCCATGAACAGCCCAGCTCGCATCGACGTCGAACCGGACCCCGTGCCGATCGTGCTGATCCTCGCGGCAACACTTCGGCGCTCGGCCCGCACTCCACGGTTGGCGGAATCCATCGCCAACACCACCGGTAACGTCGCCTTGCGATCGACCGTCGACCCGCAAGCGGCGACGATGCGTTTCGGCAACGGAGGTGTCACCGTGGTGCGTGGCGTGTCAGCCGACGCCGACGTGGTGATCGCCGCCGACATCAACAAGCTGGCCGACGAGAATCCACCGAAACCGAAGGTCACCGGCGCGGCCCGTCACCCCAAACTCGCACTCGCCGTGTCGAAGTTGCTCGAGCCCCCGCACGGCACCTGGCAGCAAGAGGCGCAACGGTTCTTCACGTTCGCCACCGCTCATCCGGGCATCCCCAAGTCGATGCGCGTCGTCTGCACAGATGACGGTGCAGAGCTCATGCTCGGCGAAGTTCCGGCTGAGTACGAACTCCACGGCAGCGAACACGCCCTGCTCAACGTGTTCTGCGGCAACACCGTGCTCGGCCAGGACCTGCTCGACGGCAAGATCTTTGCGGTCGGCAAGCTCGCCTACCTGGCCGAGCTCACCGGTCGCTCACTGGCGTGGATGCTCGGGGCCGAGAATGGATCCTGAACAGGCAGCATCCCAGGCCGCCGCCGAGGCAGCATCCCAGGCCGCCGCCGAGGCAGCATCCCAGGCCGCCGCCGAGGCAGCATCATGGCTCGACGAGCATTCGATCGCCTGGGTCAAGACGGAAGGCATCTCGATCGATGGACTGGTGATCGGCAAGCACCTGTCGACGCGCAAGTTCGTGTCGTCATTGCCGCTCGGCAACGCGATCACCGAGTTCGTGCTCGGCTACGACATCGGCGGCACGCCGTTCCTGGCGTGGTGGGACAGTTGGCGGCGCGAGGCGCTGGGCGACTTCCATCAACGACCCGATCTGGCCACCCTCGTCGCCGCGCCCGATCGCCCGGGAACCGCCAACGTGATCTGCGACATCGTCGATCTCGACGGCAACACCGTTCCGGTCTGCCCGCGATCGAAGTTGCGCAGCGTGACCGAGCGGCTCGGCAGCCATGGGTTGACAGCGAAGGCCGCCTTCGAGATCGAAGTGATGCTGTACCGCGAGTCGTACGAACAGGCGCGGTCGAAGAAGTTGCACGGCCTCACCCCGATGGCCCATCCGGCGCCCCTCGGTTACCTGCACTACAACTCCCGACAGCAACTTCAGTTCCTCGACGTCGCCCTGCATCGCCTCGACGGCCTCGGCATCCCGATCGAGGGCTGGCACGACGAGGCCGGACCCGGTCAGGTCGAGCTCAACTTCGACCCTGCAGACCCCATCACCGCCTGTGATCGTGTCATCCGCACCAAACAGGTGCTGCGCGAGGTTGCCCTCGAACAAGGTTGCTCGATCACGTTCATGGCCAAGCCGAGCCCCGACTACGGCAATGGGTTGCATGTGCACCACTCGCTGGCGCGCGATGGCGACCCGGAGTTCTACGCACCCGATGGCCACGAACTGTCCGAGCTGACGCGACACTGGATCGGTGGGCTGATGGCCACCATGCCTGCGGCGACATCGATCTTCTGCCCGAACATCAACTCCTTCCGGCGCATGGTCGGCTTTGCCGCGGCCCCGACGGTCGCGTCGTGGGGGGAGGACGACAAGTCGGCCGCGGTGCGCGTGCTCAGCCGATCCCCCAAGGCAGCACGCATCGAGAGCCGCGTGGCCGGCTGCGATGCCAACCCATACCTCGTGCTCGCCGCTGTTCTTGCCGGTGGGATCGCCGGAATCGAACACGCCATCGAACCGCCCGAGCCGTTGGTTGTGTCTGGTTGGGGGCTTCCCGCCGGCTATCCGCACTTGCCCAACACGATCACCAAGGCAGCCGAGGCGATGTCGTCCGACACGGTGCTACGTACCGTGCTCGGCCCCGACTTCTGCGACTACTGGGTCAACACCAGGCGGTGGGAGTGGCTGATGTTCCACACGACCGGCGGCGATCCGATGGCCACGTCCGTCACATCGTGGGAGCTCGACCGGCTCTTCGAGATCGTCTGACCTCATGGCATCACCACTACCTTCGATTCGTATCGGCATCACCGCCCACGTCGAGGTGGTGATCGGCGACGACGGTGTGGGCACATTGCACTACGTCGCCAGCGCACCGTACGTGAAGGCCGTCCGCAAGGCCGGTGCGCTGCCCGTCGTGCTACCCGTCGTCGAACCCGGCGATGCCGCCGCCATGCTCGAGATCGTCGATGCCCTGGTCATCACCGGCGGCTGCGACGTCGACCCGACCAACTACGGCGCCGCGGCCGAACCTCGCCTCGGCCCGACCGACCCGGCACGCGATGCGACCGACCTGGCCATCACGCTCGCCGCCGTGCGGTCGAACGTGCCGACGCTGGCGACCTGTCGGGGCATTCAGGTGCTCAACGTGGCGATGGGTGGCACCTTGATGCAGCACGTCGATGACCACATGCGCATCGACATGTACAACCAAGACGTGCACACGGTCGACATCGACCCGACATCGCGTCTCGCCACGATCGTCGGCACAGAGGTCGTCGGGGTCAACTCGTTGCACCACCAGGTCATCGACTGCCTCGGGCCTGGCGTCAGAGCGGTGGCCCGCAATCACGACGGGCACATCGAGGCGATCGAGATCGACGACGCACCGGCGGTGTTGGGGGTGCAGTGGCATCCCGAACTGCTGCGTCATCGCGGTGACCACCTTGCGTTGTTCGAGGATCTGGTGCGCCAGGTGCGCGGCCGCCTCGGCTGATCGACAGGTCAGTTCAGATTCGTGTGGGCGATGAAACGGGCCGCCACGTCCGCGTCGCCGACCACGTCACACCTCGACAGCGGTACACGACGCCAGAGGGCCAACAAGATGTCGCTGGCCGCACCGCGGATGGCACAGTCCCCCTTGGAGTGCTCGCGGGCAACGACGAACCCGTCGTCGCTCTCGCGTACGGTCCACTCGCCCGACACGTCGGCGCAGTGGAGGTGCACCGAACCTGCGACGGCCGCAGCGTTCTCCGTGACGTCAGACAGGAAGTGGCCCAGGAACTCGTCGATCCCGTCGCTGGCAAGCACGGCCTCCAATGGGTTGACCATCCCGGCGGCCTCCGTGGCATCCCACAGGTGCACAGCCGTCTCCTGGGCCATTCGACGGATCACGAAAGCCGCCGTCTTGTCGTCGGACCACGTCCACACCGGCGTCGCCGGATCCGCTTCGGCAAGTGTCGTCAGCAGAGCGTTGCGGCCGCGGCGATACATGCCGGCCAGCCCCTCGTCGACCGGTCGAGGCGGTTGCGTGTAGCTCTTCCAGTCGCTGAGCCGCTCGGCGACGATCGTGCGCCAGAAATCGTGGACCTCGGTGAGGTGCCACAGGAGGTCGGCAATCGTCCATCCTGGGCACGAGGCGACCAGCCTGGTCAGCCCGGCGACCTCGCAGGCATCGACGAACGCGGCCGAGTCGCGGTCGAGGGCGACGATGAGCTCGCTGATTTCCATCCCCGGATGGTGTCACATCGGCGTTACCGTCGAAGCCATGAGCACCGCTGACACCGATTCGAGCAACCACGCCCAGATCGCCGAGAGGATCATCGGCAACATCGTCCAGGCGAAGGATCCTGCTGTCTCTCCCGATGGCTCGACGGTGGCGTTCACGGTCAGCCGGGTCGACATGGTCAGCAACAAGAACCTGTCGCAGGTCTGGCTGGCAGCGACGGATGGCTCGAGCCCACCACGTGCGGCCACCGCCGGAGACCACGACAAGTACCCGACATGGAGCCCCGACGGGCAAGCACTCGCGTTCGCCTCGAAGCGCGGGACAACGACCAACGAGACCACGTTGCACGTGCTCCCGATCGGTGCACCCGGCGAGACCCGAACGCTGGCAACCATGAAGGATGTCGTCAGCGAGGTCGCCTGGAGCCCTGACGGAAGGTGGATCGCCTACGTCGGCCGCACGCGACACGAGCGCTACGACGCCCAGGACGAGAAGTGGCAAGCACCGCGCAAGATCGAACGGTTCTTCAGCAAGCTCGACGACGAAGGCTGGATCGTCGACCGCCCGCGCCACGTCTATGTCGTCGCCGCCGACGGCACGGGCGCGCCACGCAACCTCACGCCGGGCGAATTCGAACACCAGGCAATCGCCTGGAAGTCCGATTCGTCGGGCCTCGTCGTGATGTCGCAACGCCACGACACGTGGGATCTCGACTTCGCCACGGCGCTGTACTCCGTCTCTCTCGACGGTGAGATCGAAGCGCTGACCGGACTCACCGGGTCGTACACGTCGCCATCGGTGTCTCCCGACGGATCGAACGTGGCCTTCCTCGGAGCCGACGATTCGCAGACATACCCGCAGAACGTCCACGTGGGGTTGGTCGGTCTCGCCGGCGGAGACCACCACTGGTTGTCAGCGTCAACTGGATCGCACCTTCGAAACGACGGCGGGGGGCGCGGCGCTCGCCTGGCTCGACGACACGACCCTGTTGGCCGCCGCCGAAGACCGCGGCCAGACCCATCTGTATCGCGTCGGGCTCGACGGCGCCGCCGCCCGTGGCACTCACGTCTGGTGCGCTGACCGTGAACTCGTTCGATTGCGCAGGGGGCACCACGGTGTTCGCTGCCGCGGGCGTCGACGCGGTCAGCGACGTCTTCGTGCACTCCGATGGCGTCTCGCGGCGACTGACGTCGTTCGCCGACACTTATCGGGCCGTCGCCAAGCCAAACACCTGGGAGCGCTTCGCCGTTCCGTGCACTGACGGCAGCGGAGAGATCGACGCCTGGATCATGCGCCCAACCGACTTCGATTCGTCGTCGACCTATCCCGTTCTGCTCAACGTGCACGGCGGTCCCCACACACAGTACGGCGAGTCGTTCTTCGACGAAGCGCAGATCCAGGCGGCCGCTGGATTCGTGGTGATCATGAGCAACCCGCGTGGTGGGTCCGGGCGCGAGCAATCATGGGGCCAGTCGATCCTGGGGCCACGGCACCAGACGACGCCAGGATCAGGCTGGGGCAGTATCGACGTCGACGATGTGCTGGCCGTGCTCGACGCGGCGTTGCTCAGCTACCCGTACTGCGATGCCGATCGTGTCGGCATGATCGGCGGCAGCTACGGCGGGTTCATGGCGACTTGGTTGGCCGGATGCCACAGCGACCGCTTCAAGGCCATCTGCAGCGAGCGCGCCGTCAACAACATGATCACCGAGGAGTTCACCAGCGACATCGCCACGATCTTCCGTGTCGAGGTCGGCCCGAACCCGATCGATGCGCCCGAGGAATACGTTCGAATCTCACCTATCCGGTTCGTTCGCGACATCACCGTGCCGATGCTGATCATCCACAGCGAGAACGACCTCCGCTGTCCCATCAACCAGGCCGAAGAGCTGTTCGTGGCCATGCGCCTGTTGGGCAAGGACGTCACCTTCTACCGCTTCCCGGGCGAGGGGCACGAGCTGTCTCGCAGCGGTTCGCCGATTCACCGCCGTCGCAGCGCGCCGAGATCATCCTCGACTTCTTCAGCACTCACCTCGCCGCGAGGTGACGTTCGTACCCACCCGTCGGGCGCGAATCCGGAACTCCCAGTGCTCACAACGCGCCCGACAAGGCGCGTCGGGCGCGAATCGGGTAGTCGGGCTACCGAAATCGCGCCCGTCGAGACGGCGGGCTTAGTCGGCGAGCCAGGCGTCGATCAGCTTGCGAGCGATCGAGATCGGCGGCGGAATGTTGGGAAGCTCATCGCGACGGAACCATTGGGCGTCGACGATCTCGGCCGGGTCGATCTCGATCTCGCCCGATTGCCAGTCGGCGGTGAACCCGACCATCAGGCTGTGCGGGAACGGCCATGGCTGGCTACCCCAGTAACGAACGTTGCCGACCTCGATGCCGACCTCTTCGCGGACCTCGCGCTCGACGGCACCTTCCAGGGACTCGCCCGGTTCGACGAAGCCGGCCAAGCAGCTGTACATCGGGGTTGCGAAACTGCACTCCGCGCGCCAGTAGCGCCTGGTCACCTCTGGTGACCAGCGTGATCATGGCCGGTGCCAGACGGGGAAAGGCGAGCAGACCACAAGACGGGCACCTCATGGCCCGTTCACCGTCTTGCTGCTCCGTCGGCGTACCGCAGCGGCCGCAGAACCGATGCGTCCTGGCCCACTCGACGAGCTGCACGGCACGGCCGGCGACCATCCACTCGACCTCGCTCGTTCGACCGAAGAACGAGTACAGGTCGAGCGCCGCGCCGTCGGCGGGATCCTGGCCGTTGGGCACATCGATTCCCCAGCAGGCCTCGTCACCGAGCATCCCGAGGAAGTGCGCAGGCCAATCGTCGCTGTGGCGGTCTGGCGTCATCCACACCGAGGTACCGACGACGTGGAAGTAGCGATGCAGCGACGAGGGCACTCGAGCTGAATGCGATGGCGTGAACGTCGACATGACCGTCACCGTAGGTGGCGTGCCGACGATCATCGAACGGCGGCGACACATTCGGCGATAGAACCGAGCGCATGCACCGGATGCTCCTCTGCATCGCGGTGCTGACCTCCGCCTGTGGCCCGGCTGCAGCTCCGTCGCCGACCACGCCTGCCGCGACGAACCTGCGTGCCAACGCGACCATGCTGCACGTCGTCGATGGCGACACGATCGACGTGGTCATCAGCGGTCACCGCGAGCGGGTTCGCCTGATCGGCATCGACACACCCGAGACCAAGAAGCCGAACACGCCGGTGCAGTGCTTCGGTCCCGAAGCGACCCTCTTCACCGCAGTCACTGCTGCCGAAGGACACCCCGCTGCACCTCGAACGCGATGTCGTCGCCCGCGACGACTACGGACGGATGCTGGCCTACGTCTACGTCGTCGCCGACGGCACGTTCGTCAACATGCAGATCATCCGTCACGGCGCCGCCCGCCCCTTGACGATCGCACCGAATGTGGCTCATGCCGACGAATTCGTCGAGGCCGCACGCGTCGCCGACGCCGACAACATCGGTCTGTGGGCCAGGTGCACCGGATAGCGTGCGCTGCTGATGACCTGCACTCGCCGAACGCCTCGGATACGACGACGACGCCAAGCTGGTGATCATCTCCTGCGACGACCTCGGCGCCTGCCACGCCGCCAACGTCGGTGTCTACGGCGCGCTCCGCGACGGAGTGGCCACCTGTGCGTCGATCATGGTTCCCGCACCATGGGCCCGCGACGCAGCGCAGCGCTACCTGTACGCCGACGACATCGGCGTGCACCTCACGCTCAACTGCGAGTACGAGGCGATACCGGTTCGGCCCGATCACCCATGCTCCGTCGCTGCTCAGTGGCGAGGCCGGCTTCCCGCGTCACATCGCCGACCTGTGGGAGCACGCCGACACCGAAGAGGTGCTGCGCGAATGCCGCGCCCAGATCGAGCGAGCCCTCGCGTGGGACATCGACGTCACCCATCTCACGCCGCACCTCACCGCCATCACCCTGCGGCCCGAGTTCTTCGACGTCTACCTCGAGCTGGCCGTCGAGTTCCGCCTGCCGATCCGGCTGCCGTCGACGATCACTGCCGATCAGGCCGGCTTTCCGTTCCGTCACCTCGCCGCCGAAGAGGGCGTCGTCTTCCCCGACCACTTCAACCACGACTGGCGTGCCGGCAGTCGAGAGCGGGTGTACGACGAGATCCGCAACCTGCGAGCCGGAGTGACCGAGATCCACGTGCAGCCGGCGATCGACACGCCCGAGGTTCGTGCTCTCACCGAGGCCGCGACCGGTTGGATCGACGACTACGACTGGTGACCGACGATCCCGAGCTCGTGCAGATGCTGGACGACACGGTGCGGTGCTGATCGGCTACCGCAAGCTCAGGGACGCGATGCGAGCCGGCTGATCGCGGCCGCCGCCTCGCCACTGCGCATCACGTCGAACAACGCCGCGGTCGACCCGGTCGACTTCAGCTTGCCCTGCATGAACGCGACGGTCGGATCGACGGCGGCATCGGCCGCTGCAATCGTCACGACGACGTCGGCATCGTCGGGACCCTCGACGGCCTCGTCGTTCTTGCCGAACGACGACCCGGTACTGGAAGGTCATCGCGACACCGAGGCGCCGGATGCCGGCGAACAGGTCGGTCTCCAACTCGCCTTCTGGGGGCATGCCCACGAGCGACCGGGCCAGGATCCAGTCCTCCCACGGATAGACATCGGCGAGCTCCTCGTCGGTCAACCCGAACCACCACGGCTCGGTGGGATCGACCTGCGTGGCGTGGGCACGCAATGCGCCGCTGCGGGCCCACAGGAAGTTGCCGACGTCGAGACGGGTCGTGATGCGATGGTCGTGGCCCGGGCGGTCGAGCCAGTCCTCGTCGAACGGCGACTCGCCGCGCAGCTCGATCATCGCCTCGTGGATCGCGGTCAGGCGGGCCTTGGCCCACACCGTGTAGTACAGCTTCTGCGGCTGGTACGGCTCGCCGAGCTCGGGGTACCAGGCCGGGTCGCCGGCGCGCTCCCACGCCAGCAGGGAGATGTCGTGCACCTTCAGGTGATCGGGGTGCGGGTAGCCGCTCTGGTCGTCGCCGTAGGTGATGATGACATCGGCGCGCTGGGCGCGGATGACGGCGACCAACCGTCCCGACGGCCTCGTCGATCGGCGCCTGGTGGAACGACTCGGGTGGTGGTTCGGGTCGGTGTCGACCATGCCGGAGTCGCGATAGCCGAGCATCACGACCTCGTCGAACCCGATGATCTCCGCCGACCGGGCGAGCTCGTCGGGGCGCAACTCGGCGAGCCGTTGCTTCTCCTCCTCCGGGCTCAGGCCGTGGAACGGCTGGCCCGGTTCGCGCAGCGCCGGGTTCTGCAGGTCGCCCTCTTCGCCGCCGGTGCAGCACACCAACACGGTGTGCACACCTTCGGCTTTGTACATCGCCATGGTCGGCGCGCCCTTCGACGCTTCGTCGTCGGGATGGGCGTGCACCGTGAGCAGACAGAGCCGTTCCTTCACGGACCTGAACGCTATCGAGTGCAGCCGCCACGTAGGCTCCACCGTCGTGCGTCGGCTCGTCGCTCTCCCCATTTCCCTCGCTCGCGCTCACCTTGTCGGTGCCGGATGCCGCCACGATGGACGCGAAATGCGTCCGGCCCTGCCCAGTCAGGACGGCAGCGTCAGCACCACGGCGCCGTCGACAGTGCCCGACACCGAGGACGACTTCTTCGACACCGTCGCCACCGACGCGGCGCCATCGACGCTTGCCGCTGACAATCCACGACGGCCGGCCCCAGCACGCTCGCCTCGCTGGTTGCGGCCCTCACGGTCACCGCGCCGTGGCGAGACGGCAGCCCGATCGATCCCAGGTACACGTGCAAGGGAGTCAATATCGCTCCTGCGCTGAGCTGGACCGAGGCTCCGGAGGGAACACAAGAGATCGCGATCACGATGATCGACCAGGACGTCACCTTCGACCATTGGACGATGGCCGGGATCGCCCCCGACGTCACGACACTCGCCGAGAACACCACGCCGGACGGCGCAGTTGCGGCGCTCAACGGTGCGGGGGCGGCGGGCTACACCGGCCCGTGTCCGCCGGCCGGCGCCAGGCACATCTATCGCATCACCGTGCACTACCTCGATCGGGCCCTGCTGCTGTCCTCCGGTGGTGCTGCCGACGACATGCGCACGGCGATCGACGAGGCCACCATCGCCAGTGCCGAGGTGACAGGGACCTTCACGGGCAGTTGAGTCCGTACACTTGGTCCGTGTCGGACCGGTGGTCGAACGTGCTCAGCTTCGTCGTGCTGGCCGTCGTCGGTGTCCGTCTGGTTCAAGCCGTCACGCTCTCACGTTCGAGTCGTGGACGATCGCTGAGCCGAGTGGTGTGGACGCGGATCCGCTGGCGACACATCTGGCCGGTTCCTTTCGTGCTGTCCGGCGTGCTGCTCGTCGCCATCCCCCTGATGATGGTGCCCGTGCTTCGCTGGGGATGGTGGTCGGCGCTTGGTGGCGACGGCAACCCGATCTTCGGTTCGTCGACCGCCACGTCGGGCACCGTCTGGTAGTGGTTGATCCCGTTGGTGTTCATGACACTGGTGGTTGTTGCACTGCCCCTGTTCGCCAACGCCGAGGAGCGCATGTTCCGCACCGGTGCGCAGTACTGGAGCACCCGTCGGCGGGTGGTCAAGGTGCTGCAGTTCGGCATGATCCACGCCGTGATCGGTATCCCGATCGGGGTCGCCTTGGCCCTGTCGGTCGGGGGCACCTACTTCATGTCGGTCTACCTCCGCTCGTACGCCTTGACGGGAAGCACCAACGAAGCGACGCTGGAATCGACTCGTGCACACACCGCGTACAACGCGTCGATCATCATCACCGTCGCCATCGTCGTGGTGGTCGACGCGGTCGCCTGACGGCGGCCCGTCGCTAACCTGACAGTCGATGTCGATGTCGCTGCCCCCGCCCCCAGTGCTCTCTCACTGCTACCGCCATCCCGACCGCGAGACAGGTCGCAGGTGCACGCGCTGCGGCAAACCGGCGTGCGGTGAATGTCTCGTGCAGGTGTCGGTCGGTTCACACTGCCCAGACTGCATCAAGGCTGCCCGGCCCGACGTGAAGACCCGTGCCAGGTTCTGGAACGCCCGCCAACCGACGTTGGTCACCTACGTCCTGATCGGCATCAACGTCGCCGTGTACTTCTGGACCATGGCTGCCGTTCGGGGCGAGCTCAGGATCGGTCTCGCCGAACCCTTCATTCAGCGAGGCGAGTACTACCGGTTGATCTCGTCCGGTTTCCTGCACTTCGGCCTGTTCCACATCGGCATGAACATGCTGCTGTTGTTCCAATTGGGCCAACTCCTCGAGCCCGCCCTCGGGCGAGTGCGTTTCGGCCTGTTGTACTTCGCCAGCCTGCTCGGCGGCTCGGTCGGCGCGCTCATGCTCGAACCATTCGGGCTCACGGGTGGAGCATCCGGTGCCGTGTTCGGGTTACTCGCCGCTGCCGCCATCGGCCTGCACCGGCGCGGAGTGAACATCTTCAAGACCGGGATCGGCACGATCCTGGTGCTCAACCTGCTGATCACCTTCACGGTTCCGGGAATCTCGGTCGGCGGCCACCTCGGAGGCGTCGTCGCCGGTGCGATCTGCGGGTGGGTGATGCTCGCCCCTCACCACGCCACAATGCCGAAATGGGTGTCGTACGCCACGCCGATCGGGATCATGGTCCTCAGCGTGGCCGCCAGCGCCATGATCGCCGGCTAGCCACTTCCTCATCGATGGTTCGGAGTGTCTGCCGCCCACCCGGGTGGGGCTCGACGACGAACAGGGCAGCCCCAGAACCGTACGTATCGTTCTGGGGCTGCCCAGTTCACCGACGCTGACAGCTGAGCTGCCTGGTTGATCGGGGCTGGTCTGAACGTGGCAAGCGTTGTCTGCCATGGCATCAGCGGGGTGTGGTAGTTCAGTTCGCCGTCAGGCGTCGGCGCCGCTTGAAACGAAGCGGCGGCATCTCCAGCTGGACGATTCGATCGCTCGACCACTTGGCAGGCGGTGCCATGGTCAGCGCGCACAGCTTGACCAGCACCTGGTCGTAGTTGACTCGCCAGCCACTGAAGTCGCGCCACGCCCGATCGAGGTCACTCTTCAGCGGCACGTCGAGGGCGCGCAGTTCGACGCACAACAGGTCGAACTCGCGTCGCGAGATCATGATCGGGTCATCGGGCCGCGGGTCGGGGTCATAGGAGATCTGGAAGAAGTCGGCGATCCGCCGCAACGCGAGGAACCCGCTGCGGATCATGATGTCGCCACTGGCGTTGTGCGGCCGTTCGAGGGTCGAGGCGACGATCGCCGCTGTATCGAGCACGCACCCTGCCGCTGTGATCCAGCTCCGGTCAGGGTGCGGGGATCGGAAGAACACCAACGACGGTTGGCTGGTGTGACTTTCCTCGATGTCGACGAACCACGATTCCCATGGCTCGAACAAGTCCTCGTCGATGCGGTCGAGCCACCCGATGCGCGTGTACCTCGTCAGCAGCTCAACCGGGCTCGGTGGCAGCCCGGCGCGCACTTCGAGCATGCCGACCAGCACCTCCCGACGGCTGAACGCGGCGTAGATCGTCGGCAGGTACGAGATCATCAGAGCCACCAGTCCGAGCCCGATGCCCGCCTCGACGAAGCACAGGGCCATTCTCGCCGTACCAGGGGGTCGGAGGAACCCGAGGGTGAACATCGATGAGCCACTCGTGGCAAACGCCTCGGTCAACGGCCGCACCCCGGTCCCCCAGAAGATCGAAGTGAATCCGGCGAGCACCATGATCACCCAGGTCCCCGGCAAGGTGACGAGGGCGAGCGGCGCGTACAGCGCCATGACTCGATCGCGGGTCTCGAACGATCGACTCGGGCGAGCAAAGACGTTGAACACCTTGCGGAGGCCGACGAAGTGGCCCCTGGTCAAGATGGTGACCATGGCCCTCGGCACGACGACCGTCTTCACCGCCGAGCCGAGCGTCCACACGACCAGCGCAGCGCCCGCCACGATCGCAACCACCTGTGCAACAATCACCCGCCCACTGTGACACACCCTTTCGCGATGATGCCGCTATGACCAAGCGTCAGGCGCAACACGCCACCTCCGAACAGCTCAGCCTGCTTGCAGTCTCAGAACTGCCCCTTCAATTCCGGCTCGATCAGCGCACCCGCGCCCGCGGGCTCGCTCACATCGCGGCCATCCGCCGCCAACTGGCCGCCAACGCCGCCGGCACCGACCTCCACGACCAGCGGCACGAGGCAGCCTGAATGGTTGCCCTCAGGCGGCCGACGGTGCCAGCGAGCGCACCGCATCCCAATGCTTCAGCTCGGTGTCCAGCGGCAGAATCGCCAGCGAGGTCGTGGTCACACCGTTGTCGAAGTACGACTGGATCCGCGCTCGGCATTCCGCGGGCGAGCCGTGAACGATCAACTCGTCGACCAGCGAGTCGGATATTGCCGCCAACGCCGCCTTGCGATCGCCTGCCTGCCAAGCATCCCACATCGGCCGCAGCTGCTCGCCACGGCCCAGCCATTCGTGAAACGCGGCGTACACCGGCACGTTCAGGTAGGCCGCGATCGCGAACCGCCCGGCGTCGCGCACCACCGCCGCGTTCTCGCTGGGGCAGACGAAGATACGACACACGATCTCTTTCTCCTGGCCGCCAGCGGCGGCATGCACCACGCCCACCGCCTTGATGACATCCGACGGCGACAACCAGTTGATGATCACGCCGTCGGCCTCGCGTGCTGCCAGACGCAACATTCCCTCGCGTAGCGCCGCAACCAGAATCGGCGGCCGCTGCTCGGGTTGCACGCCGAGACGGAACCCTTGCACTTCAAAGGTGTCGTAGACCTTCGACACCTTCTCACCCGAGAATGCGTCGCGCAGGAATCGCACGACGTCACGTACCTTCTTGTAGGGCTCGACGAAGGGCACACCGTTCCAACGCTCGACGATCACGTTGCTGCTCGAGCCGATCCCGATCGCAAAGCGACCGGGCGCGGCGTCGGCCAGTGAGGCGACACACTGCGCGAAGCATGCCGGCGAACGCGTGAATGCAGGCACGATCGCCGTGCCCAGACGAAGTCGCGGCTCCCATGCTGCGGCGAGCGCCAACGGAGTGAACCCGTCGGCCCCGTCTGACTCGGCCGACCAGATGTCGGTGTACCCGAGATCGGCCAGTTCGCCGAGCTTGTCACGATGACTGTGCAGCGGACCGGGCAGCGGCACGGTCATGCCTGGTCGATTCGGTTGCGCCATGTCGCGTCTCCTTCGGCCACGGGCGACACGTCGGCGCCGGCAGCGCGTACACACTGACATAGCACGACCCGTGCGGGAACAACCCGGGGCTCAGGTCGTAGCACCAAGGTGCCGTTGCCGATAGGTCCCCCGCATGGCAAGCTTGCCAGGTGAGCACACACGTCGCGGACGATCCGCGTACGGGCTCGGCGGCGCCTCTGCAGACTTCGGTGTTCGAGACCGATGCACAGCTGAAGAAGCATCTCGACCGAACACCAGCGTCGATCAGGCAGTTGGTCGTCCGCTTCGGCATCGGCGCGATCGCTGCACTCACGCTGGTCAGCATGTTCACGGCCTTCACCAGCCGCAGCATCGGCGAGAAGCAGGCCATCAAACAGGCCAAAGAGATCACGTTGATCATTGCCAAGGGCGTGATCGAGACCAACGCCTCCGACAAGCTGCTCACCGGCGACCCCGCGTCAATCGAGCGTCTCGACACAGCCGTCAGGTCAAGTGTGCTCAGAGATTCGCTGGTGCGGGTCAAGCTGTGGACCCAGGACGGCACCATCATCTACTCCGACGAGCCCCGACTCCTGGGGCAGAAATACGTCCTCGACCAGGACAAGGCCGAGATGTTCGAGTCCAAGATCATCGATCCCGAGGCTGATGTCAGCGACCTCTCAGCGCCCGAGAACATCTACGAGCGACCCTTCAACAAGCTGCTCGAGGTCTACCAGTTGTCGAAGACCGTCGAGGGCACGCCGGTGATCTTCGAGTCCTACTTCCAGTACAGCGGCGTCACCGAGACCGGTCGCAATCTGTGGAGGCAGTTCGCCCCGATCGCGATCGGCTCGCTGATCGCCCTCGAGCTGATCCAGATCCCGATCTTCATCACCCTCGTCCGCCGCCTGCGTGCGGCTCAGCTGCAACGTGAGCGCTTGCTGCGTCACGCCATCCAGGCTTCCGAGGCCGAGCGTCGGCGCATCGCCAGCGACCTGCACGACGGTGTGGTGCAAGAGCTCACCGGAGTCTCTCTGAGCCTCGCTGCCGCCAGTCGAGCCGGCAGCGGCGATGCACCGAAGATGGACGAGGCGTCGTCGAGCATCCGCAGCAGCATCAAGTCGTTGCGATCATTGCTCGTCGAGATCTATCCACCCAACTTGCACGAGGAGGGCCTCGAGTTCGCGCTCGGCGACCTGCTCGGTGGCGTCTCCAACCGCGGCATCGCCGTGAAACTCGACGTCGACCTCGGGAAAGCCGAGCTTTCCGCCGATACCGTCGGCCTCATGTATCGCAGCGCACAAGAAGCGCTCCGCAACGTCGTCAGCCATTCCGGTGCCACTCGCGTTCGATTGGCTGCCAAGGTCAGCGGCAATATGGCCCGCGTGGTGATCGACGACGATGGGCGCGGGTTCACGCCCGAGCAGATCGAACAGAAGACCAGCGACGGTCATTTCGGGTTGCGCGCCCTCGCCGGATTGATCGCCGACGCCGGGGGCACGCTCTCGGTGCTGTCGGCTCCAGGGGCCGGCACGCGGGTCGAGGTCAAGCTTCCGGTGTTCACGGAGGGTCAGTTGTGATTCGCCTCGCCGTGGTCGACGACCACGTCATCGTGCGCAACGGCCTCGCACAGTTGTTGGCGACCACCGACGACATCGAACTGGTCGGCATGGCCTCCAACGGTCTCGAGGCACTCGACCTGGTTGCCGAGCTCAAGCCTGACGTTGTGCTGATGGATCTGTCGATGCCCGAGATGGACGGCGTCGAAGCCACCAAGCGAATCGTTGCCGAGCACCCCGGCGTGCGAGTCCTGGTGCTGACGTCGTTCAGTGATCAGAGTCGCATCATGGACGCGCTACGCGCCGGTGCCGAGGGGTACCTGCTGAAGCACTCCGAGCCCGACGAGATTGCCGCCGCGGTACGCGCGGTGTACGAAGGTGGCTCACCACTCGACCCGAAGGCGGCCCGGGTTCTGCTCGACTCGCGGCGCACATCTGCCGAAACCGACACGCTCACCGACCGCGAGCGAGAAGTGCTGCTGCTGGTGCGTGGTGGCCTGGCCAACAAGCAGATCGCCCGCAAGCTGGGGATCAGCGAACGCACCGTGAAGGCCCATCTGACCAACGTGTTTCAACGACTCGGTGTGACCGACCGTACGCAAGCGGCCCTGTGGGCCAGCGAGCACCTTGCCTGATCTCCTCGGGCCCTGACTACAGGCCGGTGATCACGACTCAGGGGACCGGCGGACCGCCGGGACTGCCACCGCCACCGCCACTACCGCCACTACCGCCACCGCCGCCTCCGCCACCGCCGCCGCCCGCCACCGCCACCGCTAGGAGTGCTGGTGTCGGTCGAGGCCGGCCGGGTCGATGCCGATGTCGGGGTCGAGGTCGGGGTCGAGGCCGGGGTCGATGCCGATGTCGGGGTCGATGCCGAGGTCGGGTCGACGCTGGACGACGGATTCGATGCCGTTGGCCCGGTCGAGGTGTTGGTGTCGTGATCGTCGACGGTGGTGACCGGACCGCCTGGGCCGCTCGATGGCGAGGCGACAACCGTGGTACCGGTCGCGGGCACGTTGCCACCATTGCCATGGTCGTCGACGGAGTTGGTCGTGACCGCACCCTTGCCTGAGGGCGAGGCACTGGACTCGACGGATTGATCGTCGATCGATGACTGGGTCGTGGCGACGGTTGTGGCGACGACCGTCGATTCGACCGCCGTCGTGTCGATCTTCGACGACGACGACGTCGAAGCGGCGTCGGTCGCCGGTGTGGTCTCAGCGTTCGTGCTGACCCACAGCGGCCGGGCCGCCGGGGCGCCGAGCGAGGGAAAGAGCGTGTCGCGGACGGTGAACGCCGCGGCGGTGCCGCCGACGGCAGTGCAGCAGTACAACATCCAGCCGACCAAAGCCTTGGTTCGACGGCGTGTTCCACGCCGGGGCATCGGCGGGTTGGCGCCGCGCAGCACGTTGCGAATCGACACTCGTTCAGCGACGCGGCGGGCCGGGCCTTTGATCATCGGCTGAAGGCTTTCTCCGCCGCCGTGGCCACGCTCCAGCCAGTCGTGTTCGGCCATATCGAACAGTGTGGAGTCGACCGGGCGCGATTGGCAACCGCCCAATGGTAGTAGGACCACCGTGGCGCGTCCGGCGGGTCTGGCGGGTTCGACCGGTCCGGCCGGTCTGGCGAGGACAGACTCCGGACCAGCTCAGACCTGTTCCCGACGGTACAGTGCGTCCATGGGGGATACACCGTGGCAAGGCGATGCCTGCTCCTTGGTCGACGAGTTCCGCCGTGGGCGGCGCTCCCCGCTCGAAGAACTGCAGGCGACGTACACGGCGATCGACGCCAGCACCCTCAACTCGTTCTGCTTTCTACCCCGTGAACAGGCCGAACGTGCCGCCGGGGCCGCCGATGTGAGCAAACCGTTCGGCGGGGTACCGATCGGCGTGAAAGAACTCGACCAGGTGACCGGATGGCCCGACACACACGCCTCGGTGCCGCTGCGCGACGACGTTGCCGAGTACACCAGCGTGATGGTGCAGCGCGTCCGCGACAACGGCGGGGCCGTGCTGGCGGGGCAGACCACCGCCAGCGAATTCGGCGGGGTCAACCTGACCCGAACGCTCTTGCACGGCTCCACGCACAACCCGTGGCAGCACGGCCGCACCCCCGGTGGAAGCTCCGGAGGCACCGCCGCAGCGGTTTCCGGCGGGCTGCTGACGATCGCCACGGGCGGCGACGGGGGTGGATCAATTCGGATTCCGGCCGGATTCACCGGTCTCGTCGGCCTGAAGGCGACGATCGGTCGCATCCCGCGAGGACCCCGCGCCGACTACGGCAACCTCACTGTCACCATCGGTTGCCTCTCGCGCTCGGTGCGCGATACCGCCCGCTGGTTCGACGTGTGCAACGGGTACGAGGCCCGTGACCCTCTGAGCCTGCCTCGTGTGCAGGGCTGGGAAGCGGGTCTCGGCCATCATCTCGATGCGCTGCGTGGGGCTCGCGTTGCCGTCGTGCCCACGTGGGGTGGCGCAACCGTCTCGCCGGTCATGTGGGAACTGCTCGACGAGGCGGCGGCGGCGCTGATCGCCGATACGGGCATGAGCCGTGTCGACGACCTCGACACCACGCTGCCCAACATGGGTGCGGCATGGTCGATCAGCGGGATGATCGCCATCGAGGCCCAGCTCGGCGACCGCTATCCGGCATGCGCCGACCAGCTCACGCCAGAGATGCGTTACGCGCTGGAGTCCACCGAGGGCTGTACAACGCCCAGGCGCGAGCCAAGATCGAGCGACGGCGCGTCGAGCTCAACGAGGCGATGGCGAGGATCTTCGATCCCCTCGACGGCGTCGACTTCGTGATCACGGCGACAAATCCCGACGTCGCCTTCGGCGCCGACGGTCCGCTGCCCGTCGGTGTTCGGCGGCATCGAAGCGGGGGCGAAGAACAACGGCCGGCTGACGTTCCCGGCGAACCTGCACGGCAACCCGGCGATCTCGATCCCTGCCGGCACGCTCGACGGTCTACCGATCGGGATGCAGGTCGTCGGTCGTCATTTCAGCGAAGAACTGCTGCTCGACCTGGCGTTGTCGGTCGAGCGCGCCCGGCCGTGGCCGTTGGTCGCGCCCGGTTCGCCACGGTGACGGCTCGCCCGCCGACGGCCACACGGCTCACCCGCCAGCAGCGATTGCTGGCAATCGGGCTGGTGCTCGGAGTGACGATGGTCGCCTTCGAGATCACGGCGGTGATCACCGCCTTGCCGACGATCACCGACGAACTGCACGGCGACTCCCTCTACGGCGTGGCCCTGGCGTGCTACACACTGGCCAACCTGGTGGCGCTCGTCGTCACCGGCGAGTTGACCGATCGATTCGGACCCGCCAGGCCATACCTCGGCAGCCTCGCGGTCTTCGCCGCCGGGCTCGTCGTCGCCGCGACAGCGCCGAGCATGACCGCGGTGGTGATCGGCCGAACGTTGCAGGGAGCCGGCACCGGCGGCTTGGCCCCGATCGCCTACGTACTGGTGAAGAGGGCCTTCCCGACCGACCGCCAGCCGAGCATGTACGCATACCTGTCGGCCGGCTGGATTCTGCCGAGCCTCATCGCTCCGGCGGTGGCAGGCACGATCACCGATCAGCTCGGTTGGCGGTGGGTGTTCTGGTTGCTGCTGCCGTTGATCCCCGTCGTCGCGTTCATCACCGTACGACCGATGCGTGCCTACGCACCGACGGGCACCGACACGTTGCGACGTTCCAGGATCACCGCTGCCGTTCTGGCCGCTGCCGGAATCGGCCTGTTCGTGACCGCGCTGCAGTTCAAACAGGTCCGCTCAGCGGTCGGCGGTGCCATCGTCGGGCTGGCGATCGGGTTGCCGAGCTTGCGTCGCTTGCTGCCCGCCGGGGTCCACCGCGCCGCACGCGGCTTGCCGGCGGTTATTTCGTGCCGCATCCTGGCCACCGCGGCGTTTCTCGGCGCCGACAGCTTCATCCCGCTGGCGGCCGACCGCATCCACGGGGCACCACCGACCGTGCAGGGCTTCGTGATCATCGGCGCATCGCTGACGTGGACCGGGGGCCAGTGGTTCGTCGCCCGTCATCCCGGCATCGACCCGCGTCAGGCTGTGCGCTGGGGATTTGCCATCATGGCGCTCGGTCTTGTCGCCAGCGTGCCGGTGCTGGTCGCCGGCTGGCCGCTGTGGGTCACGTTCCTCACGTGGGCGATCGGTGGTTTCGGCATGGGATTGCTGTTCAACCCGACCACCGTGACGGCGATGTCACACGCCGGCCCGGGTGCCGAGGGCCTGGTCAGCAGTCAGGTCAACCTCGCCGACGCCATCGGGTTCTCGATGATGGGTGGCATCGGCGGCGCCATCGTCGCGATCTCACATCGCACCAGTCTGTCGCTCGCTGCTGCACTCGGCATCAACTTCACGCTGGCGATTGCCCTGGCCGGCACGGGGATGTTCTGTGCCGGCCGGATCCGCGCCGGCGGCCAGACCGCGACCTGAGCCGTGATGCCTCGACCGTGATTTCTAGACCGTGATTCCTCGACCGTGATTCCTAGGCCGTGGCGGTGGCGGGCAGCAACCAGAACGACAAGTCGCCGACCGGCTGCTCGCCGATCGACACCTGCACGTCGACCTGACCTGGGCGAGCGAACTGGATGGCGACGAGGTCGATCACCTGCGGCACGTTGATCCCCTCGCCCGGATACGCGGCCGACACCGCGTTGAGCTGAATCACGACTTCGGCGTTGGCGATGACCTCGGCGGTATCCGGATACTTGAGGCGCACGTGGACCTGGTGTGACTGCCCAGCGACGCGGCCGGCAGGTGCACGACCATGGCCAGATGAAGGCGCGGATTGGCCGGATAGTTGCTCTGCACGACGCGGCTGACACCGCCGGAACTGACGAACAGCAAGCCTTCGCGCACCTGCGCGAAATCGCACAGCAGCAACGTGGTCAGGCGCGGCGTCACCATCGTGACCCTACCGACCGGCCGAGTGTGCTCGCAGCAGAACCCGAGTCACCGGCCCGGCAGCGATTGCGTCGTCGTCAGCACCGGCTCGAACAGGTCGCCGAGCCGGTCGACCCGCTCGAGCACGTCGTCGATGGTGAACTTCAGCGGAGCGTCGCCGGCGGCGCCGGCTTCGACCTCGTCCCACGTGACCGGCGTCGACACCGTCGGCTCCGGTCGGGCGCGCATCGAGTACACACCGATCGTCGTCTTGTGACTGGCGTTCTGGCTCCAGTCGACGAAGATCTTCCCCGGTCGCTCGCACCTTGGCCATCACCGTCGTCACCCGGTCGCGGCATGCTGCTGCTCCAGCACCTGACCGACGGCGAGCGCGAAGTCGGCGGCGCCCTCGTGCGTGCACGGTCGTGTTGAGCGGGCACGTACATCTGCAGGCCCTTCGATCCCGACGTCTTGCACCACCCTTCCAGGTCGACCGCGGCGAGCACCTCGCGAACCCACAGCGCGATCTCGCAGCACTCCTTGATCGTCGCCGGCGCGCCGGGGTCGAAGTCGAACACCATCGCCAGTGGCGTGTCGAGGTCGGCGGCAGCAGCCATCGGCACGTGCAGCTCGAGCGCCGCCATGTTCGCCGCCCACACCAGCGCCGCCGGCTCGTCGAACCGGCAGTAGCCGATGTCGCCGCCGCGGTCGCCCGGGCCCGGTGCGCGTCGGAACCCACGTCGGGCCGGTGCTTTGGGCATCGCTTCTCGAAGAACCCGGTCGTCTGCACGCCGTTGGGGAACCGCTTCGAACGTGATGCACCGGCCGGCGAGGTGCGGGCACCATGACCGGCGCGATGCGGGCGTAGTAGTCGATCGCCTCGCGCCTTGGTGGTGCCGTCGTCGGGGTACAGCACCTTGTCGAGGTTCGACAGCGACAACTCGCGCTCCCGACCTTCACGGTCCCACCGGTCATCCGCGACCCTGCGTCGATACGCGGTCAGGCGGCTCACGCAGACTTGCGGACTCGCCTCGGCTTGGCCTTCGGTCCGACCCGACCACCTCGAGCTCTGGCCGCCGGCCGGGTGGCGGCCGCGTGCCGCCTTGGCCGCCTTCACGCTGGCCTCGAGCGCCGCCATCAGGTCGACGACCTTCGGGCTTCTCGGCGGCGGAGCTCGGGCGCTTCGAACTCCTCGCCGGCGGCCTTGCGCTCGATCAGGTCGAGCACCTGCTCGCGGTACTCGTCGCGATACTTCGACGGGATCGAAGTCGGCGGTCAACGACTCGACGAGCGCCTCGGCCATCTTCACTTCCTTGGCGCTGACGTCGATCGAGTCGAGCCCGTCGAGCTCCTCGATCGGTCGCCGGTCGACAACCTCGTCGGCGAACACCATGCGTCGCCATCAGCAAGCGTGCCGTCCTGGGCCCGGATGGCAGCGGTGTACTGCTTGTTGCGCATCACGAACCGACCGATGGCGACCTTGCCGGCTGCCTCCATCGCCTGCGCCAGCAGCACGTACGGCTTCGGGGTCTTGTCGGGGGCGACGGATGTACGGCGAGTCGAAGTACACCGGATCGATCTCGGTCGAGATCGACGAACTCCTCGAGGTCGATGGTCTTGGTGGCCGACGGGATGAACGGCTCGAGCTCGTCGGGGTCGACGACGACGTAGCGGCCCTTCGACTGACCTCGTAGCCCTTGACGATGTGCTCGTCGGGCACCTCCTCGCCGGTCGTCGGCCGACACCTTCTTAGACGGATGCGGCTCATCGTGCGCTCGTCGAGCTGGTTGAACGACACGCTCTTGCTTGCTGCACCGCGTGGAACAGCTTGATCGGGATGGCGACGAGCCCGAAACTGATCGTCCCGCTCCACACTGGCCGTGGCATGCCGCATAAGTCTGCCCCGAAACTCGCGGTTTGACCAGGCCTGATCAACCGGCGAGCACGGCACGGGCGACGAGGTCGGTGCCGAAGGCGGTGAGAATGGCCAGGTACAGCAGCCCGGTCGCCGCCATCACCGCCGAGTACTAGCGCTCGCGCAAGCGCCGCCTTGGTGACGAAGACGAGCACGATCGTGGTCACCGCGCACGCCGCCCAGAACCATCCGAGCATGCCGTTCCAGCCGTCGTCGACGGCGCCGGTCCACACGCTGAACATCCCGGTCGGCAGCAGCAGCGCGACGACCTCGACCGGCCACACCCAGCCGACGGCGGCGACCAGCTCGTTGAGATGGCGCCGCGGCAGGCCGGGCTGCACGAGGTACCAGTGGCCGAGCAGCATCGCGTCGGTGACGGCGCCGAGGAACGCAGCGCCGGCGAACGTGCGCAGCAGCGACACGCCGAGTTGCCGCCGGCGTCGACCGCGGCCGCGACAGGCCGACGATGCCGACGACCGGGGCGATCAGGTCGAGCACCGGAGGGAACTCGCGGCCGCGCGCACGTCGGTTGGTGCGTGCGCTCGATCCCGGTCATCTCGGCGACGCGTTGCGAGCGGCGGTCGTGCTCGTCGGACTGCCCCGACACCCCGGCGCGACGCCGAACGATCGACACGACCAGGGCGAACAGCGCCGCAGACGGCGACAGCCGCGGCGCTGATCTCGCGGACCCAGCACCGGCCCGAAACGGAGCCCCAAGATCGCCGCACTCGCGGCCATCAGCAGATAGGTGCCGCGCAGCAGCCATCCGTAGCCGAGGCCGACCTCGCGCCGGCGGGTCGTGAACCACAGGAAGGCCAGACCACCGACCGCCCACTGCAGCAGCACCGTTGCAGCGTCGAGGCGGATCACGCCGGGCAGGCTAACGAGCCAACCGGTCCGACTACCTCGCATCGCTTTCAGGATCGGCCTAAGCCCTTCGTAGCACACGACGGGTCAATCTCAGATCTTCGGCAGAATTCTTTCCAATCGCAAAACCTTTTCGTTACCGGATCGTGTCAGATCTGTACAATTGAACTCAGTGGACGGCCTCGCAAGAGTACGTTCACGACGAAGTCTCTCCGGTGGTTCCGGTTCCCACTTCGTCGATCCGCACCCGTCCCGCAAGTCGTCGAAGACCGCCCGCCGCGTGATGCTGGCGCTGCCGGAGAGCTCCAATACGAACCCTCGTGGCCACCGTCCCGGCCGTGAGGGTTCGTCGTTTTCCGGGCTGACAACGTGCTCGCCCATCGGCCCTAGATTCGCAGTGATGCGACATCGGGCGGCACCTGGCCCTGCCGATTGTGTGAGGCTCCTGCTGACCGGGTGCTTCACCGGAGAGCGGCCATCGTTCACGACAGAGCCGTTCCAGCCGGGATCGACCGAGCGGCGATCCGTCGATCGACAAGGTCCTCGCCGAGCTCGACGAGGTCAACGAAGGACCGTACACCGCGGATTACACGGTGTTGACCAAGTTCGGCAACACCACCCGACCGGCGACCGTTGTCAGCGTCGCCCCGACGCGTCGATCGGTCACCGTCGGCGACGTGCGATTCCTCACGGTCGACGGCACGTCGCAGACCTGCATCCTCGACAAGAGCGACCCGTGCTCGTCGACCATCGACCCGGCGCGAATCAGCGATACCCAGATCACCCCCGACTTCTACGCCATCGACGCCGCCAAGCGGCTGCGACGAAGTGCCATCGCCCGGATCGGCACACCGATCGCCACATCGAGCAGTTCGCCGGGCAGTCGGCGACCTGCGTCGACGTTCCCGTGCCGGGTGGTGTCTCGGTGTTCTGCGTGCTCCCCAACGGGCCGTTGGCCGACTCGACGACGGCGCCGTGTCGATCAACCTCACGCAGTACACACCGACCGTCGACGAGTCGTTGTTCGCCACCACCGAGATGAGGCGGCACTAGCTCAGGCGTCGACGCTGACCAGGTCGTGGTTGGCATCGTTGACCGGCCGAGGCCCCGCATCGGTTGCCACGACGATGTCTTCGAGACGCATGCCCCAGCGTCCGGACAGGTAGATGCCTGGTTCGACGCTGAAGGCATGACCGGGCTCCAGACGGCAAGCCGTTGCCCTCGACCATGTACGGGTCCTCGTGCTCCTCCATGCCGATGCCGTGGCCGGTGCGGTGGATGAACTACTCGCCGTACCCGGCGGCGGTGATGATCCGTCGGGCCGACCCGATCGACCTCTTCGCACGGCGTGCCGACCGTGCCGGCCAGCACGGCCGCGCGTTGTGCCTCGAGCAGCACCGCATACGCCTCGGCAACCTCGGCCGGCGGCTCGCCCAGGAACACGCAGCGGGTGATGTCGCTGCAGTAGCCGTTCATCGTGCCGCCGAAGTCGCACAGCACGATCTCGCCGTCGTGGATCGTGCGACCGCTCGGCGTGGTGGTGCGGCGACGCCGCGTTCTCGCCGGCCGCGACGATCGCGAAGTTGACCCGTTGATGACCCTCAGCGATGATCCGCGCGCCGAGGTCGGCGCTGACCTCGGCCTCGGTGCGACCGACCAACGGAATCCGGCCGGCCTGCAGATCGGCGGCGATCGCGTCGACGGCAGCGCCGGCCGCGGCGAGCGCGGCGATCTCGTCGTGCGTCCTTGCGCATGCGCAGCGCGTTCATCACCTCGGTCGAACGCACGTAACGCGTGGTCGACGATCGGCCAGTGCGCCAACAGATCGACCAGGAACCGTGCCCACATCGTGTCACCGACCGCCGCCGTGCCGGCCGGCCGACGAGCGCCGGCGACCACGGCAATCGGATCCTCGGTCTCGTTCCACGGCAGCAGCGTGAACACCTCTGGCCGCTCGGCACCACGCGTGGCGCCTCCATCCGAGGCACGACCAGCGTGGCATCGCCGTCCTTGGGCACCACCAGCATGGTCAGCCGTTCCAGTGGCATCGCCTCGTAACCGGTGAGGTACGGCAGGTCACGACCGACCGAGACCAGCAACACGTCGATGTCGGCTTCGTTGCATGCGCGGCGTGCGCGGTTGATGCGATCGAGATAGGTGGCTGTCGACGGTGCGGAGCTCATCGCGTCATTCTGACTCAGACGAACGACAACGACACGGTGTCGACGATCGGTCACTGCATCGGCGGCCTGGCGGGCGTGGTAGCTGCTGCGGGTCAGCGGACTGGCCTCGACGTGACCGATTCCCAACGCCTCGCCGACGCTGCTTCCACTCGTCGAACTCGGCCGGCTCGACCCAGCGAGCGACCGGCAGGTGATGCGTCGTCGGGCGCAGGTACTGCCCGATGGTGACGATGTCGACCCCGACGCGCGCCAGATCGGCGAGGCAACCGGCGACCTCGTCGGTGCGTCTCGCCCATGCCCACGATCAACCCGGACTTCATCGTCAAGCCCGCCGCCTTGGCCCGCGCCAGCACCGACAGGCTGCGCGCGTAGCCCGCCGATGGCCGCACGGCGCGCTGCAGGCGGGCAACGGTCTCGATGTTGTGGTTGAACACGTCGGGGCGGCACCTCGAACAGCAAGCGCCAACGACGCGGCATCGCCCTTGGCGTCGGAGATCAATGTCTCGATGCGCGTTCCGGGACACCGTTCGTCGGATCGCCGCGACGCACGGGGCGACGTGCGCCATGCCGCCGTCGGCCAGGTCGTCGCGCGCCACCATCGTCAGCACGGCGTGAGCCAGTCCCATGCTGGCAACGGCCTCGGCCACACGAGCGGGCTCGTCGGCCGCCGGGGCCAGCGGCTTGCTGCGTGTCGACCAGGCAGAAGCCGCACGCGCGCGTGCATCGCTCGCCCAGCACCATGAACGTCGCCGTGCCGTCGGCCCAGCAGTCGCTGAGGTTCGGGCAGCCGGCTTCCTCGCACACCGTGACCAGCCCGTGGTCGCGCACCGTCTTCTTCAGCGCGATCACCTCGGGCCCATGCACCACCTTCGGGCGCAACCAGTCGGGCTTGCGGGTGCGCGATCGCCAGACCGTCGGCGACGCCGACCTGTGCCAAGCGACGCACGACCGCGCCGGGCCCTTCGCCGCGTGAGAAGGCCGACAGATCGTCGGGTCGATGCTTCCACGCGACGTCCTGACGCTCCATCGCGCCGTCGCCCCACACTCGCCGCGGCGTGACGGGCGACGACGCTCGGCGACGTCCTCGAGCGACGCGTCGACACCTTCCTCGGCCAGCGACGTGACCGGCTTGTCGGCGATACCGCACGGCACGATGTAGTCGCGCATGTAGCGCATGTCGGGCGCCACGTTGAGCGCGAAGCCGTGCATCGTGCGGCCGTGGGCCAAGCGCACACCGATCGCGCAGATCTTGCGCGGGTTCGGCACCGCTGACACCGACCCACACGCCGGGGTACTCGGTCGAGGCAACCGACATCGGCGACGCCGAGCTCGGCGAGGCTGGCGACGATCACCCGTTGGATCGCGCAGACATGATCGGCCGCGCCGACCGTGTTGGACACGTTGACGATCGGATAGCCGACGAGTTGACCGGGCCCGTGATACGTCACATCGCCGCCGCGCTTCACCGACACCAGTTCGGCACCGACCGACTGCCGGGTCGACGAGCACGTTGACGGCGAGGTCGGCGCGCGGGCCGTGGGTGAACACATGCGGATGCTCGAGCAGCAGCAGGTGATCCTCGACGCCGTGCGTGAACATCGCCTCTTGCACCGCGAGCGCCTCGCGGTACGGAACCCGGCCGAGCCAGCGAACCTGCAGTGTCATGTCACAGCTCGGCGGACCAGTCGCGGGTCTCGAGCGTCTCCTTGATCTTGACCAGGAACCCTGCCGCGTAGGCACCGTCGAAGGCGCGGTGGTCCCAGCCATCGCCAGGTTGCCGACCGGGTGGATCACGATGGCCTCGCCGCCATCGGCGGCGCGCACGACGACCGGCTTGCGCACGATCGCATCGGTCGACAGGATCGCCACCTGCGGCTGGTTGATGATCGGCATCGTCAACACGCTGCCGGCCGAGCCGTTGTTGGAGATGGTGAACGTGCCGCCGCTGATCTCGTCGGGGCTCAGCTTGCGACTGCGGGCGCGCCCGGCAAGGTCGTTGATCTCGCGGGCGATCGCCCGCAGCCGCTTGGTCTCGGCGGCGCGCACCACCGGCACCAGCAACCCTTGGTAGTCGAGATCGACGGCGATGCCGATGTCGATGAAGTTGTGCACGACGAGGTCGTCGTCGGAGACGCTGGCGTTGAGGTGCGGGAACTCGTCGAGCGCCTCGACGACGGCGCGGGTGATGAACGGCAGGTAGGTGAGGCCGAAGCCCTCGGTCGGCCTTCCACTCCGTCTTGACCTTGTTGCGGGTGACGTCGACGTTGGCGAAGTCGACCTCGACGACGCTGAACGCGTGCGGGCTGACGCCCTTGCTCATCACCATGTGGCTGCCGGTGAGCTTGCGGATCTTCGTCAGCCTGCACGGTGCGTGTCGCGCTCGCCCGGGGCGACGGCCGGAGCCGGGGCTGCGGCCGGGGCTGCAGCGGGTGCCGATGGCGGGGCCGCCGCAGCGGCAGGCGCGGCTGCTCGACGGGCGCTGCAGCCGGGGCGGCGGCAACAGCCGGGGCCGGGGCAGTGGCGGCGGCGCGATCGATGTAGTCGAGCACGTCGTCGCGGGTGATCCGACCACCGGGGCCGGTGCCCGTGACGTCAGGTCGACGTTGATGTTGTGCTCGGCGACGAGTCGACGCACGACGGGCGACAGCAGGCGATTGTCGGACGGCGAATCGGCGCGACAGCCGGCTGCTGTACCGGGTCGACCGCGGCGGCGACCGGCGGCGCGGCCGGTACAGCAGGGGCTTCGACGATCGGCGCGGCAGCGGCAGGTTCGAGCGCAGCGGCAGGTTCCGGCGCAGCGGCTGGTTCGGGCGTGCAGCAGGTTCCGGTGCTGCAGGTTCCTCGGGCGGCGCGGCAGGTTCTGGCTCGGCGGCCGCAGGCTCGGGTTCCGGCGCCGGCGCGGCAGCAGGCGCGGCGCGCCGGCGGCCTCGCCGACGACGGCGATCACGGCGCCGACGGGCACGGTGTCGCCCTCCTGGACGCGGATCTCGGTGACGGTGCCCGTGATCGGCGACGGCACCTCGGTGTCGACCTTGTCGGTGCTGACCTCGAACAACGGCTCGTCGGCCGCGACCGTGTCGCCGACCTTCTTGAACCAGCGGGTGATCGTGCCTTCGGTGACGGTCTCACCGAGTTGCGGCAACGTGACATCGGCCATGGTGTGGTCTCTCCTTCGATCGGATCAGGCGTTCAGGCTGCGGCCCGTGAGCGACAATACGGTCTCACCGAACAGTTCGGTGAGGCTCGGGTGCGGCTGGATGAACTCGGCGACTTCGGCGACGGTCGCTTCCCAGTTGACGGCAAGGTAGCCGCCGCTGAGCTGCTCGGTGACCCACGGGCCGACCATGTGCACGCCGAGGATCTGCCCGGCGCTGCCGTCGGCCTGCTTCTTGGCGATGATCTTCACCAGACCGTCGAGCTCGCCGAGGATCTGCGCACGGCTGTTGGCGCGGAACTGGTGCTTGGCGACGACGACGTCGTGGCCGGCCTCGCGCGCGGCCTCTTCGCTGGGTCCGGCGAAGGCCACCTCGGGATGGCAGTAGATCGCCCACGGCACGCGGTCGTAGGCGACGGGGTTGGGGTTCTCGCCGAGGATGTGCTTGGTCACCAGGATCGCTTCGGCGTAGCCGACGTGCGCCAGTTGCGGCGTGTCGATGATGTCGCCGATGGCGTACACACCGGGCTCGCCGGTGCGGCAGTACTCGTCGACCTCGATGAACCCACGATCGCTGACCTTCACGGCGGTGCCCTGCAGGCCGAGCTTGTCGGCGAACGGACGGCGACCGACGCTGACGACGACGGCGTCGACCTCGAGGTTCTCGTCCCTCGCCGAAATGAACGGTGGTGCCGCCGCCGTCGGTCGGCGTGTGGCCGAGCACCTTGACGCCGGTGCGGATGTCGATGTTCTTCTTCTTGAAGCTGCGCACGACGACGTTGGCGACGTCGCTGTCGAGCCCCGGCAGGATCTTCGGCAGGACCTCGAGGATCGTCACCTGCGAGCCGAGGTCGGCGAACGTGCTGGCGAACTCGCAACCGATGGCCCCGCCACCGATCACGGCAACGCGGCCGGGCACGTAGTCGAGCATCAGCACTTCGTCGCTGGTCATGACGGGCCCCGACGGCTCGAAGCCGGGGATCGTGCGCGGCACCGAGCCGGCGGCCAGAACGACGTTGGCCGCCACGGATGGTCGTCGTGCCGTCGGGACCGGTCACGGTGACCGTGCGGTTGGGCCGAGAGTGCCGATCCCGTCGAGGATCGTGATCTTCTTCGACTTCATGAAGCCGGTGAGGCTCTTCACGATGCCGTCGACGATCTTCTGCTTGCGGGCCTGCGCCGTGACGAAGTTGACGACCGGTGCGCTCGATTCGATGCCGAACTCGGCGGCGTGGGCGACGTGGCGTTGCACCGCGGCCGTCTCGAGGAACGCCTTGGCGGGAATGCAGCCGCGGTTCAGGCACGTGCCGCCGATGTCGGCCATCTCGACGAGGGCGACGTTGAGACCGGCCGACGTGGCGTACAGCGCTGCTGCCGTATCCGCCGGGTCCACCGCCGATCACGACGAGATCGAATTCGGTTGCGGTCTCCATGTTGGCTCCGTGACGGTCGGTCAGGTGGCCAGATAGGTGACGAGAAAATTCGGTGGCAACGGTAGCGCCTACTCGCCCTGAGCGAGCACCCACCGCAGCTGTTCGTCGGCCCGACGGAAGATCAACTGGCGAGCAGTTCCGCTGCATGTCGCTCGGTCGCGAACGTCAGCGCACAATCGCGCGCGGCGACGGTGATTCCATCGCACGTCGACGACGAGACCGCGACCACCTTGCCCGGACCGACGAGTGTGAAGCCGTCGAGACCATCGGGATCGTCGATCCCGCCGACTTGCACGATGGCGACGAGTTCGGACGTCTCGGCGTCGACGACGACACCAGTTCGACGGTGACGTCGCCCGCCTTGCCGGGCTCGCCGACGCTGCAACAGCGTCGAGCTCTGTTGTTGACCCCCGACGCGCCACAGCTGGATGCCACCCGCCAGGAGAATCACGAGTCCGCACCCGATGGCCAGCAGCAGCAGGGTCCGGGTGCGCATGGACTTGCCAGGCTATGGCCGTTAGCGTGACCTTCATGCGACGCCTGCTGCTGTGTGTGATCGGCGTCATGGCACTCAGCGCCTGCGGCGATCCAGCTGGGCAATCACCGGCGGCCGGCGCACCCGCCGCAGCGACGGCATCCGGGGCGGTTGTCTCGGTAGCACGGCCCGCCACCCCCGACTCGTTGTCATTCTCCGCAGCGCGTGTCGGTGGCGGCACGATCGATCTCCGGCCGAGTACGCCGGTAAGCCGGTGTTGCTGTGGTTCTGGGCCCCCACTTGAACGACGTGTAACCACGAAGCCCCTTCGGTCGAAGCGGCAAAGCCAGCGATGGGCCGGCAAGGTGCAGTTCATCGGCGTCGCCTGGTATGGCGACGACTCGTCGTTCCAGGGATTTCGTCGACAAGTACGCCCTGACGCTTCCCGCAGATCAGCGACAACTCCGGCGACGTGTTCGCTCGATTCGAGGTGCCATAGCAACCGGCGATGGCAATCATCGACGCCGCCGGCGTCGTGCAGGTGTCGATGGGTGCGGTCGAGGAATCCGTGCTCGATGCTGCCCTGCACGCCGCGGTGGGCAACTGACGATCGTCATCACGTGACGCACTCGAAGACCCGGCCGGTGTAATCGGTATCGGTGACGTTGTACCAGTTCTTGCCCTCCAGGCAGTCGGGTCGCGACAACTCGTACGGCAGTTCGAACTCCGAGATCGTGCCGTCGGCGATGTACTGCTGGAAGCACGGCGCCGCACCCATGGCGAACGCGGTGAACTCCTCGTCGCTCAGGCCGTAGACGTCGCCGGTGAAGTACATCTCGCCGACGCCGCAGTCGGCGAATCGGTAGTACGGCGCGACGAACGTCGCATCGATCGAGCCGTCGTCGATTCCTGCGGTGATGCACGCCGAGATAGCCCTCGTACTCGGTCTCTCCGAAGCACCTGAAGCCGCTAGGTCGATGTCGCCGCGAATCGCCCGTGCGTCGCCGGAGCCGATGTCAATCGTCGATGTCGACCACGGCCACCGAGAGGATGTCCCCTGTCGACAACGACTCGGACACCTTCTTGACACCGTCGATGATGTCGGTCAGCTCGTCCTTGTCGAGTGCCGCCAGTTCGGCCAGTTCAAGACGTCGAGGACTGTTCCGATGGGACTGACGTACCACTGGCCGTCGACCTTCTGCACCGTGATGCCGACGGGTTTCATGTCGGCGAACGCGTCTTCAATGGTCTTGATCAGCGACTTCACGTCACTCGTTGTCGTCGAGCCCGAGCGTCGTGAGGGCCTCGTCGATCGAGCTGCCGCCTTTGCACGTATCGGTGGTGGTGTCGCCGGATGTCACGACCATGCACCCGTCCTTGCTCTCGACCGTCACGTCGTGTGCCGTCGGCCGACGCCGTCAGCGTGAACCTGTCGACCGCACCGTGCGGCGGTCGCCGTCGCCGGTGACCGTGAACTTGGTGTCGGAGAAGGCGATCTTGGCGTCGAGATCGTCGAGAGCTTGTCCTGGGCCTCGTCGACGAACATCGGCGCGTACCGCTGCAGAGCCTCGGCCTCGTTGGGATTGAGCGCGGCGATCAGTGCCTCGAGATCGACGTCGTCGACGGCGTCGAAGATGGCCTGCACGGCACCGTCGGGGGTGTCGGCACCCACCGCGGCGACGATGCCGGATTCGGGGATGTCGTCTCCGCCGTCGCGGGCATTCTCGGCGATCGAGTAGAACGCGCTGAGGTACCAACGGCCGTCACGCTTCACGGTCGTCAGGTGCCAATCGACATCCGAGTCCTGCGGTTCGCTCGCCAGTGTCGGGCCGTGTCGCCGCCGAACGCCTCGTCGATCAGCAGGTGGCCGATCGGCACGCGTCTCACCATCGATCGATGCAGTGCTGGTGGCCGTGATGCGGATGTCAGCGATGTCGTCGACGTTGGTCTCGGTCTGGCTCGACATTGACATCGTCGAAGGCGAGGTCGAGACCGCCGACCTTGTCGAGGCGACGCTGTGCTGTCGACGATCTCGAGCCGCTTGAGATTGTCGACGAAGTCGATCAGTGGCTGGCGCAACATGTCGCGCTCGCCGGGCAGCAACAGGTCGACGACGCCCAGCGCGTCCTCGGCCGCGAGGGCGTCGATCAGCTTCGTACCGACCTCGGTCGGGATTCGCGGCCCCGCCTTCGTTGCCGGCGACGATCTTGCTGACCGCGAATCCACCCGCAGCGACAAGAGCGATCACGGCGATCAACCCGCCGACGACCTTGCCCCTGCCGCGCTTGCCGGCCTCACTCGTGGGAACCACTGTGGCAGTCGGCCGCGTCGTCGTGAGGAACGAACGGCGGTGGCAGGGCTGGGCCATGGGCGGCGCGCACGGGACCACTTGGTGGGGGCCTAGGTGGGTTGAGCTCGTCATCGTTGGTGTCCACTGAACACACCTTTCGCCGCGATTGTTCACCCAAGGTATCGGCCAAGCTGACGGCCCACCTGGAGCACTTGATCAACAGGGTCTTCTGAGCGGCATACCCTGTGCATATGCGCATCCTCATGTCGGGCGGCAGTGGGCTCATCGGCTGGGCCTTGAGCAGCGGCTTGGCCGCCGACGGCCACACTGTTACATCCCTCGTACGGCGCGAGGCACGAGCCGGTGAGTTGACGTGGGATCCGGCCGGCGGCGAGTTGGATCCCAACGCTTTCGAGGGCTGCGACGCGGTGATCAACCTCTCCGGTGCCGGTATCGGTGACAAACGATGGACCGACGATTACAAGCACGAACTGCTCGCCAGTCGCGTGCAGACGACCGAGCTCCTGTCGATGACGATCGCCGAACTCGACCACCCGCCGTCGGTGTTCCTATCGGGTTCTGCCGTTGGTTGGTACGGCAACCGTGGCGACGAGCGGCTCGACGAGCTCTCGACACCGGGTAGTGGCTTTCTCAGCGATCTCTGCCAGCAGTGGGAGGAGGCGACCGTGGCGGCCGAGAAGGCCGGCATCCGTACGGTTCACCTGCGCACGGGAATCGTGCTGTCCGCGCAGGGTGGCGCCCTGAAGAAGCAGCTCCCCCTGTTCAAGCTCGGTCTCGGTGGCCGCTTCGGCAACGGCCATCAATGGCAGAGCTGGATCTCGATCGACGACGAGATCGGAGCCATCACTCACCTGTTGGCTTCGGAGATCTGTGGAGCCGTCAACCTCACGGCTCCAGAGCCGGTCACCAATGTCGAGTTCACGGCGACGCTCGCCAAGGTGTTGCATCGACCCGCAGTGATCCCGGTCCCGACCTTCGGCCCGAAGTTGCTGCTCGGCAGCGAACTGGTCGAGGCTCTTCTGCTCGGCGGCCAACGGGTGCTGCCTACGGCTCTCCAGCGCAGTGGCTACGAGTTCCGTCACACCACGCTGGATTCGGCGCTACACGACGTGCTGCAGCGCCGGTAGACCGGCTACTGATCCGCCGTATCGACCGCGGCCCATCGGGCCAGCTCGGCGTCGAGATCGAGGCGGGTCGTCGTGGGCCCCGAGGGCCAGTTCTCCTTCGGCACCGCCCACATCACCTCGAACTCGATGCCGTCCGGATCGTCGGCGTACAGGCTCTTGCTCGCGCCGTGGTCGCTCTCGCCGACCAGCGAACCGGCGGCGATCAGCTTGGCCCGCAGCGCGGCCAGGTCCTCGAGCGTGTGGACCTGCCATGCCAGGTGGTACAGACCGGGCGAATGGGCGGCCGGGCTGGGGCGATCGCCGACGCTGAACAGACCGAGGTCATGGTCGTTCGTCGACCCGTCGGCACGGAGGAAGACGGCCTGACTGCCCATCGTCGCCACGGCCTCGAAGCCGAGGACGGTGGTGTAGAACTCGGCGGATGCCTGGGCATCGCGCACCCAGAGCACCGCGTGGTTGAGTCGTCTGATCATGGTGTCGTTCCTCCGTGCCTCATGGTCGGGCCCCATGGTCGGGCCTCATGGTCGAGGCTAGGGGTCAGGCCTTGATGGCTTCGATGTCGAGTTGGATCTTGACCTTTTCGCCGACCAGCACGCCACCCGTCTCGAGGGCGACGTTCCACTCCAGGCCCCAATCCTTGCGATTGATCTCGGCCTGTGCGCTGAATCCGGCGCGGGTTCCGCCCCACGGATCGCCGCTGACGCCGTCGAACTCGAGCTCGAAATCGACCGGCTTGGTGACGCCCTTGATCGTCAGATCAGTGTGCAGCACGTAGTCGCTGCCGTCGGTGTCGATCCCCGTGCTGACCAACGTCATCGTCGGGAAGTTCTCGGCGTCGAAGAAGTCGGCCGACTTCAGGTGGCCGTCGCGACTGTCGTCACCGGTGGTGATCGAGGCGATGTCGACAGAGGCTTCGACCTTCGAGGCCAGCGGCTCGTCGGCGATCGTCAACGTGCCGGTGAAGGTGGCGAAGTGGCCACGAACCTTGCTGACCATCAAGTGGCGAGCCACGAAGCCGATGGTCGAGTGGCTGGCGTCGACGCTCCATACGCCGGGGGTGAGTTCGGATGTTCCGTGAGTGGTGGGCTGTGTGACTGTGGACATGTGGACGACTCCTTGATCGTTTGCCGGGAAGATAGCGCATTTCATTTGCGCCCGCAATGATTGTAGAGGCAATAACGTGCGTCCGCAACCTTCGCGGACAATGGCTGTAGGCTGGACTCATGACAACGGCGTGGCTGACGGCAAGCGAGATGCGGGCGTGGCGAAACTTCATCGAGTCGGTCAGCACGCTGACGGCGGCCCTGGAGAACGACCTTGCACCGTTCGATCTGACAATGGGTGACTACGAGGTGCTGGTGCGGTTGTCCGACGCCGAGGACGAACGGCTGCGGATGTGCGACCTGGCGACGTCGCTGCAACTCTCGCCCAGTGGCCTGACGCGGCGCCTCGACGGCCTGGTCAGCACAGGTCTGGTCGAGCGCGTCGCCAGCCCATCGGATCGTCGGGTGATGTACGCAGCGCTGACGCCGACCGGTCGGGCCAAGCTCGAACAGGCCGCTCCCAACCATGTCGCCAGCGTGCGCAACCGATTCTTCAAGGGTCTCACCCGCGATCAGGTCGCGCGAACTCGGCGACATCTTCGAGACCGTGCGGTCCAACCTCGGAACATGCCCGTCGTGACGGCGTTGCCCGCCGGGTTCCGCGCCTACGTCGCCAACGTCGGCATCAAGGACACGACCGACGATTTCGTGATAGTGGCCAGCGACGCCCCCAGCGCTTCCGTGGGTGTGTTCACCATCAGCAGCTTTGCCGGGCCGAGTGTGATCGTCAGCCGCGAGAACCTCTCCTCGCCGACCGCCCGGGCCGTTGTCGTGATCTCCAAGAACGCCAACGTGGCGACAGGCAGCGAGGGTCTGGCCAACGCGCGCGAGGTCGTTGCCGGCGTGGCTGCCGCGGTCGGATGCCCCCCGAGCGACGTTTTGATCGCCTCGACCGGCGTGATCGGCCGCCAGTATCCGATGGATCGTGTGCGCGCCGGACTGACGGCGATCCCCTCACCGCTGCCGCTCACCGATGCGCAACCGGTGGCCGCGGGGATCATGACGACCGACACCGTTGCCAAGGTAGCCACGACGTCGGTCGGTGCAGCGCGCATCGTCGGTGTGGCCAAAGGTGTCGGGATGATCGAACCCAACATGGCCACGTTGATCACGTTGTTGTTCACCGACGCCACGGTCGCCGCCGACGACCTCGACCCGATCTTCCGGCGAGTGATCGATCGCACGTTCAACTGCGTATCGATCGACACAGACACCTCGACGAGCGACACCGCGATCATCATGGCCAGTGGTGCAGCCGGGCCCGTCGACCTCGACGCCTTCGAACGCGGGCTGTACGACGTCGCTGTCTCGCTGACCAGGCAGGTTGCCCGCGACGGCGAGGGTGCCGAGAAGCTGATCGAAGTGTCGGTCGAACAGGCCGCCTCGCCCGAGCAGGCCAAACGAGTCGCCAAGGCCATCGTCAACTCGCCACTCGTCAAGACCGCGGTGCACGGCGCCGACCCCAACTGGGGGCGGGTGGCGATGGCGATCGGCAAGTCGACGACCGCCGACGAGGTCGACCAATCACAGGTGGTCATCCGCTTCGGCGATCAAGAGGTGTATCCATCGACCGTCGACGCCGACGGACTCGAAGCCCTCGCCAAGTACATGCGCGGCGACGAGGTGCGCATCACAGCAGTGCTCGCTACAGGTCGTTCGTCGGCCACGGTGTGGGGCTGCGATCTGACCGACGGCTATGTGAGGATCAACGCCGACTACACGACCTAAGTCGGGACCAATGTCCCTGCTTGATTGGTCGGGCAGGTGAGACACTGGTCTTTCAGCATTCGGAGGGGACCCGCTACGAACTGAAGGAGCCATTAATGAGCGTTTCACGAGGAGTGAGGCGCGCATCTCTGGCCGCCGCCTTCAGTGCCATGACGTTGCTCGTCGCCTCTACCCAAGCGAACGCAGCGATCATTCCCACCGTCCCGTTGTCGACTTCGGCCAACTTCTCGGTCCTTGGTGGTCAAACGGTCACCAACACGGGCCCCAGCGTTCTCCCCCTCGACGTCGGTGTCTACCCAGGCTCGTCGCTCACGGGGTTTCCGCCGGGAATAGTCAACGCCCCCGGCACACAGGAGATCGCCAATGCGGTTGCTCTCCAGGCCCAATCGGACCTGACCATCGCCTATGACAACGCCGCCGGCCGAACGCTCGATGTCAATGGCACTCTCCCAAGCATCAGCAACGTCACCGTGGTCGGTGGGGCCTATGCGATCACCGCAAAGGGCCCGCTCGACCTCACTGGGACGCTGACCCTCGACGGCCAGAACGATCCGAACTCGGTCTTCATCTTCCAAACCGACTCGACCCTCACCACGGCATCGGGGAGCAGTGTCGTGCTGATCAACGGGGCCCTGGAGTGCAACGTCTTCTGGCAGATCGGCAGCTCGGCTGTGCTGGGTACCGGCTCCGTCATGGTCGGCAACATCATGGCCCTTACCTCGATCAGCCTGGAAGACAGCGTCACCGTCCACGGCCGTGCCCTCGCCCGCAACGGTGCAGTGACGTTGATCAACGACACGTTCACTGCTCCATTGTGTGACCACCTCGAGACTCCGGCAACCACGACGACAACCACTACGACAACGACGACGACGACGCCATCGGCTGCAACCACGACCACGGTTGCAGCCGGCCCGACGACGTCGGTGCCGCCGCTCCCGCAGACCGGCCACTCGTTCGGTGTCGGCCTCGGCGCAGCCGGCGCCAGCGTCGCCCTGGGTGCATTGGCCATCGGTGTCGCCCGGCGAAGGACTCCTGTGCGGGGCTGACGCCAGTTCTGGCGATCAGGCGTGCAACGACAAGGTTGCCGGGTGGTACAAAGGTTCGTCCCTCCATCCACTCCTAGGAGCCGCCATGGCGACCCTTCCACATCGTCGGCTCGGCTCGTCGGGCCTCGAGGTCTCGCTGTTCTCGCTCGGGTCGTGGCGTACGTTCGAACGGATCCCGCGTGAGCAGGGCCTGGCGGTGATGCGGGCGGCTCGCGAGGCCGGCATCACGTTTCTCGACGATGCGCGGTACAACGACGAGACCGGTACGGCGCCGATGGCCACCGGCTACTCCGAGGTCGTGTTCGGCGAGTTGTTCCGCGCCGCAGGATGGGTGCGCGACGAGGTCGTGGTTGCCAACAAGTTGTGGTGGGAGTTCTGGCCCGAGCAAGACGCCGTCGCCGAGCTCGACGCATCGCTGGGCCGGATGGGCCTCGATCACATCGACCTGATCTACACGATGCAACCGCCCGACGGCTTGGCGATCGTCGACCTGGTTGCGCAGGTGGCCGGTCTGGTGCAATCGGGCCGCGCCCGGGCCTGGGGCATCGGCAACTGGCAGGCCGAACCCCTGGCCGAAGCGGTGCGGGCGGCTCGTGCGCTCGGGGTACTACTACCCGTCGCCGCCCAGCTTCCGTACAGCTTGGTGCGCCCCGACTGGGTGCGAGATGCGGCGATGGATCGGGTGCTGGTCGACGCCGACATCGGTTTGGTCGCGTCGTATGTGCTCGCCGGCGGAACGCTGACGGGCAAGTATCTCCGCGGCGGGTCCGGACGCGCCGCCGGCGACGACAATCCGGCCATCGTCGCTGGTAAACAGCGTGCTGAAGCCCTGGTCAAGCTGGCCGGCGAGTGGAACGTGTCACCGGCCGGCCTGGCCTTCTCGTTCGCTCTGTCTCACCCCCGGTTGTCCAGCATCCTCTTCGGCGCGACCTCACCGGAGCAGCTTCGCGAGAACGTCGCGTCGCTCGAAGTCTTCATGGGCATCGACGAGGGCCAACGCGAGCGTCTCGAGCAACTCGCCTCGATCTAGTCCCAGTGCCGGCCCAGGTGCTAGCCCGATGGTGCAGTTTCCGACGTCAACGGATCGGGGTCTACTGATCACATCAGCACGAAGGAGACCCCCATGAAGAAGTCAATCATCTGGACCACCGCAGGAGTCGCCGCCGTCGGATTCGGAGTTCCCGCATTCGCAGCGATGGCGTCGCCGGCGCCGAAGCCACAGATCGCCCCAACCCCCGCCAGCATTGTCGCCTTGTCGGATGACAGCACGTCGTCGAGCTCGCCGACCAGCAGCAGCGTCACTGTCGTCAGTTCACCGGCGACCCTGCCGACCATCAGCGTGCCGGTCAGCGTCGACAACTCGACAGCGACCAGCATCGACGACCACGGCGTCGACAACACCACCGCCAACAGCATCGACGACCACGGCGTCGACAACACCACCGCCAACAGCATCGACGACCACGGCGTCGACAACACCACCGCCAACAGCATCGACGACCACGGCGTCGACAACACCACCGCCAACAGCATCGACGACCACGGCGTCGACAACACCACCGCCAACAACATCGACGACCACGGCGTCGACAACACCACGACGAACAGCATCGACGACAACGGCGGCACCCCCACGAGTGTCGACGACAACGGCGGCCCGGTGACCAGCGTCGACGACAGTTCGGGTCGTGGCGGCGGCGGCCACGGTAGCGACGGCTGACAGATCGGAAACGTGCTCGACAGCGTGAGATCAGCGTCGCCTCAGGGACAGATCAGGGGCGGCGCTCACACTGTCGACATCCGATAGCACGAAGGAGCCCATGCCATGTCGAACACATCCTCAGCCAGCGTCGATGCTCACAACACCTCGCCAGACCGCGAATGCCAGGCCCGGGCCTGTGCCTATCTGGCGGAACTGATCGGCGCTCGTCCCGAGACGGTGACCTGGGATTCGACACATTGCCTCCAGGGTCATGTCCATCTCGGATGCCGAGAGCTCGTCGTGATCGCCCCACGCGACGAAGCACATCAGCCCATCGTGCTGACCGAGCCGAGTTGGGATGCCGTTCGCCGATCCCCTTCCGACCAGCGACGTGGGCTCATCCAGTCGTTCGCGATCACCGACCATGCCGGCCTGGTGTCGGTCCTCGAGTCGGACGAGCTGTCGCTGTGCTCGCCGATGAGCCTCGCAGCCTGAACCGTCGTCTATCCCACCCGTTTCCACCGCAAGGTTCGAGTGACGGGTTCCCCCTCGAGAGTCGCCGTCTCCAGCCGAATCGTCAGCACGTCGCCGGCAACGGTCATTCGCCGGGTCAGCACCAGGCCCACGTTCTCGGGAGACAGCGATCCGAGCAGACGTTGCGTGACCGTGCTGAGCGCATCGTCTGTCTCGTAGGTACCGAAGTAGGCGTCGTATCCGCCTTGCGCTCGACTGTTGTTCGGGGCGGCTGATGCGCTCGCAGTGTCAGGCACCGAATCGCGATCACGGTCGCGTTTCATGAACTGAGCGGCGAAGTGGCCGGTGCGGTCGTAGATCACGATGGCGATGGGGTCCCCGCCGAGGGAAGGATCGATACGACGTTCGCCGGAGCTCGTGTGATCTTCTCGGCTGAGAAGCTCCCAAGTACCGATCAGGCTCTCGGAAAGAGGCCTGGAGTCGACGGGGGCCGCGGACATGCCCACCATCGTACTGCGAGACTCTCGACCATGAATCCGCCGATCGACGGCCGATGTGATGCGGCGTTCAGCGCCGTCGGCGACGCCTTCGTGGGCAACTTCACCGAGCGTGGCGAAGTGGGTGGCGCGGTCTGCGTGATCGTCGATGACCATGTCGTCGTCGATCTCGTCGGGGGTTGGGCCGACCAGGAGGGCACACGCCGATGGACGCCGGACACACTGGTCAACTTCTACTCGGTCGGCAAGGCCTTCGTCGGACTGCTCGCCCTGCAACTGGTCGACGACGGTCTCATCGCGCTCGACGACCCGATTGCAGCGGTCTGGCCCGAGTTCGGCGCTGCCGGAAAGGAGAACGCCACGTTGCGCCACGCGCTGTGCCACCGGGCCGGCGTGCCGGCGATCCGTGAGCGGCTGACGAATGCCGACCTGTGGAACTGGGATCGTATGACCGCGGCGCTGGCCGCGAGCGAGCCCTGGTGGGAACCCGGAACGCGTCACGCATATCACACCAACACCTACGGGCACCTCGTGGGTGAGATCGTTCGACGCATCACCGGCGAGATGCCCGGCGCGAGGCTGCGGTCGGTCGCCGAGTCTGTCGGGGCCGACGTGTGGTGCGGGTTGCCGCCCGAGCAGCAGCACCGAAGCGCTGACGTCATCTGGGCACCGGCGACGGCACTCGGCGATGCCGACTTCGATGCATTGTCGGGTGAAGCGCTGATGATCGCCCTCGGTTACTTCAACCCGCCTGGCTATTCGTCGGCGGGAGTCGTCAATTCGCCGGAATGGCGAGGTGCGCAGGTCCCGTCGACGAACGGGCACGGCTCGGCAACCGGCGTCGCCCGCCTCTACGCGGCGCTCCTCGAGCCAGGCCGGCTTCTCTCGCCAGATCTGCTGACGGAGGCCACCCGCGCCCAGTCGCAGGGATGGTGCCCGGTGCTCGGCGAGGAGACCATCTTCGGGCTGGGGTTCAAACCCACCGTGCCTCGCCGACCGTTCGGCCCGAACCCGCGAAGCTTCGGTCACTTCGGCACGGGTGGCGCCGTTGGTTTCGCCGATCCCGACGCCGCGGTGGCGTTCGGCTACGTGATGAACCACGTCATCCCGAGGTGGCAGAGCTCGCGCAACCGCGCGTTGATCGACGCCGTCTACGGCTCGCTGTGAGCTAGAGGATCGACTGCAGGCGAGCAGTGGCCTGCTCTGCTTCACGCCGGGGGACGAGGACCCGATAGTCGCTCAAGACGTTGGTGGCGATGTTGAAGGTCTCGTTGCCACTTGCCTCGAACCCCTCGTTGCGCAGGGTTGCCACAGTCATCGGACCGGCGCTGACCGATACCAGCGCGATCTCGATCGGCTCGTCGGGATCCTGCGACCCTCCACCACGATTCAACAGCTTGTACACCGCGTCACGAATGCTCACGCCTCGCTCCGATCTCCGCCCTCAGTTGTTCCACGCTACCGCCGTCGTCACCAGGCCAGACGGCGCTCTTCGGGTCGCACGGCGTGGGTGTTGCGTTGATCAGCGAACGCCGATTCCATCGCGTCGGGCCGGTCTACCTGCAACAGCGCCAGCTGGGTGCCGCTCGGAGCGGTGAGCAACGAGGCCGGGCCCTCGGGTGTGCCGAACGATCGCTCGTCGACCCTCCACCCGTCGCCTTCCATCGCGGCGACAGCAAGCTCGAGGTCGTCGACTGCATAGATCGGCAGGATCGACCCCGGCGGCCGGTGATCGGCGAGGAGGACCACCGGATCGGATCCGAGATCGATGGCGGCGACATCGGCGCCGAAGTGCTGGAACCGCCACCTCACCTTGGCTCCTGGCAGCGCCGACCACATCGCCACGTCTTGACCGGTGTCGGGCGAGCCGACATAGAGATAGCGCAGCATCACCCGGCCATTGTTGCGCCTCGGCGGTTCGGGCATCGTTCAGCCAGGTCGTTCAGCCAGATCGTTCAGCCAGATCGTTCAGTCAGGGTCGACCCCGGCATAGGCGTAGGCGAACCAGCGCGCCAGTTGCGGGTCGTGTTGAAGGGCCGACACCCACCCCTGGCGTAGCCCGGCGCCGAACGAGGTGTCACTGCCGGGTCCGGGAGCATCATCGGAGCCGGCCAGGATGATGCGCAGCATCCAGCGCGAGAACGCCTGGGTGCGCCAGATGGCCGGGAGACGGGTCTCGGAGTAGCGCAACAGGCGGTGCTCGGAGCCGAGGGACCCGAAGCGCTCGATGAGCCCTTGGGCCAGCTCGACCGCGTCGTGGATGGCCAGGTTCATGCCCTTGCCGCCGGCCGGCGTGATGACGTGGGCTGCATCGCCGGCCACGAACACACGCCGGTCCTGCATCGGCGTGGTCATCTTCATCCGCAGATCGACCAGGGTCGGCTCGATGAACGACACGCCGTCGAGCCGGCCAGGGACCAGGAGTCGTGTGGAGAGCTCGTCGCGTACGCGATCCTCGGGCCAGTCGTCAATGGCGTCGGTCGCCGGGACTTCGAGGTAGAAACGGGTCAGCGACGGAAGCCGGCGCATCTGGCCGGCAAACCCTCTCGGATGCGCCGCGTAGATGGTGTGGGTCTCCAACGGCGCTGTCTTGCCCAGCACGGCGAGCCATCGAACCGGCAGGAACTGCTCGACGACCCGACAATCGTCCAGCGCTCCGGCGATCACGCTGCGCGCCCCATCACAACCGGCGACCACTTGACAGCGGAGTGTCGTCGGGGCGCCGGCCGAGTCGATGATCGACAGCGTCACTCCATCGTCATCCTGATCGACCGCTGTCACTTGCGTGCCGAAGCGGATGTCGCCATCCACCGCGACCAGTTCGTCGCAGAGCCGGGCGACCAGCTCGTGCTGCGGGTAGATGTAGTGCGGCCGTCCACCTGTCAGCGAGCCGTAGTCGAACACGACGCGGTCGTTCGGCGTGCGGAACTCGCAGCAGTAGTTGGTCGCCTCGAAATGCAAGATGGTGCCGGCGATGCCGACCGCTGTCAGCAACTCGACGGTGCGGTAGTCGATCGAGCCGGCCTTGGCCATGCCCTCCATGTCAGACCGCCCGCGGCGCTCGAGCACGACGAACGGGATGCCATGGCGCTGCAGGAGGTGGCCGGCCACCAGACCGGCCGGGCCTGCACCCACGATGGCGACGGTTGTGCACGTCTCGCCGACCTGACTCACGTGCGAAGGGTACAACCGCCCGAGTCCCCGCAAGAAGGTCGGGCGCGATTCCGGCAGCCCGCTTGCGTACTTTCGCGCCCACACAGGCCGGTCGGGCGCGATTCCGGCAGCCCCAGGCATATTTCCGCGCCCGATAGCGTGTGGCAACACTTCGCCACGGTCCGGGCGTCGGGGATAGGTTGCAATCGGTCACGAGATGGAGGGGGCCGACGATGGGGTTGCGTGTTGCCAACGGGCCGGTCTCGTGGGGAGTCGATCTACCCGACAAGCCTGGCGCCCCACCGTGGGACGAGGTGTTCAGCGAGATCAGCGAGGCCGGGTATCGCTGGTGCGAACTGGGCCCGGTCGGCTATCTCCCCGATGACGACGACAGAGTACGAGCCGAACTCGACGCCCGGAACCTGAGTGTTGCCGGCTCGTACGTCTTCGAGCCGATCCATGATCGCGACCGTCACGACGACATCGCCGAGATCACCCACAAGACCAGTCGAAGGATCGCTGCGCTGGGTGGCGGGTACCTGGTGGTCATCGACATGGTCAGCCCCGAGCGCGGCGCAACCGCCGGCCGCAGTGCCGTCGCCCCGCGCCTCGACGGCGCGAACTATCGGGCGTTGCTGACCGGGCTTCGGCAGATCGCGGGCATTGCCGGCGAGCATGGTCTCACGCCGGTGCTGCACCCTCACGCCGGCAGCTACGTCGAGTTCGACGACGAGATCGAGCGGGTGCTCGCAGACACGGCCGACGACGGCTTGCAACTGTGCATCGACACCGGGCACCTGATGTATGCGGGTGTCGAGCCCGTGCAGTTCCTCGCCGACCACCGCGACCGCACTCCGTACCTGCATTTCAAGGACATCAACCCGGTGGTGCACCACAAGGTGCTGAGCGACGGGATCGCCTTCTTCGATGCGATCCCGTTGGGCGTGTTCTGCCCGGTTGGTCAAGGCATCGTTGACTTCACGGCCCTGGCGGGCGAGTTGGCGAAGGGTTTCGACGGGCCCGGCACGATCGAGCAGGACCGCGACTTCCGGTCGACGACCACTGCGTTGGAAGACGCCAAGGCCAGCCTCGACTACATGCGGGGTCTCGGTCTGGCCGACTGACTCACCGACTGACTCACCGACTGACTCACCGACTGACTCACACGGCGCGACGGGTGACCGTCGCGGTCGACCCGCTGGCCACCGCGGCGATGACGGCATCGGTCACCTCGGCGACGCGAAGACCGTCGACGAACGTCGGGCCCGACACCACCGTGCCGGCAGCGAGGTTGCGCAGCGTGTTGCGGGCCGCGATCGTGAAGGCGTCGGTGTAGCCGAGACCCTGGCCGGCGACGGTGTGGATGCCGTCGGCACCGGGATGCGCCGGACCGACCAGGATCGTGCGGAAACCCTGCCGGTCGGAGGGCTCGCCGGCGTCGAAGAACTGGAGTTCGTTCGAGCGCTGCCAGCCGAAGGCGACCGACCCGCGTGACCCGATCACCTCGAAACCGAGGTCACACTTGTGGCCGGTGCCCGCCCACGAGGCGAGGATGGTGCCGCTGGCGCCGCTCTCGAAGTCGGCCAGGATCTCGGTCTGGTCATCGACGGTGACATCGACCATGCCACCGTCGGGCTCGCGTCGTTGGTCGACGAAGGTCTGCATCCGCGCCGCGACCGCAGAGATAGGACCCGCCAGAAACTGGAGCAGGTCGATGCAGTGCGAGCCGACGTCGCCGAGTGCCCCGGACCCCGCCCTGGCCCGATCGAACCGCCAGCTCATGGGCACGTCGGGGTTGCTGTTGTAGTCGAGCACGAAGCGGGCTCGGGCGGTGCGGATCCGGCCGATGGCACCTTCGTCGATGAGTTTGCGAGCCATTGCGACCGCGGGCCACTGGCGATAGACGAACCCGACCTGGGTCACCCGATCGGTGGCACCTGCTGCCTGGCACAGTCGGTGGGCGCTGTCACCGTCGAGCGCCAGGGGCTTCTCGCACAGCACGTGCTTGCCACGCGCCAGGGCGTCGAGGGCGATGTCGACATGGGTGTCGTTGGGCGTGCAGATGTCGATCACGTCGATGTCGTCCGCCGCCGTGATCGCTTGCCACGTGGTTGCCGACCGAGCCCATCCCCAGTCGCGCGCAGCTCGATCGGCCAGCGCAGGATCGAAGTCGGTCACGGCGACCGCGTCGATTGCGGGGATCTCGGACCCGAACAACATGGCCGCGTTGCGGTAGGCGATGCTGTGGATCTTGCCCATGAACCCGGCCCCGACCAGACCGACACGAACCGCCTTCACCCACGTCCTCCCTCGTCTTCGACGGCGCATTCTACGCATGCCCTTCGGCGTGAGAAGATCCTGCTCATGGAAGTCAACGAAGTATTGCTCGAACTCTTCGAGCGGGTCACCGAACACGTCCACGAGGCGGTCGATGGTCTCGATGTCGAAGCCCTGACCACTGCCCCGGAGCCGGGAACCAATCCGATCGGATGGCTCGTCTGGCACGCCACACGGGTTCAAGATCATCACATGGCCGAGATCCTCGCCGAGGAGCAGGTGTGGATCTCGGGCGACTGGGCACATCGGTTCGGGGTTGCGCCCGACGCCCAGAACACCGGCTACGCACACTCGTCGAACGATGTCGCAGCCATTCGCCCGGAGAGCGCCGCTGCCCTGATCGGGTACCACGAGGCGGTGGCAGCACGCACGCGCCAGGTGTTGGAGACGACGACCGCACAGGATCTCGACCGAATCGTCGACCGCCGCTGGGACCCGCCGGTGACGCTCGGTGTGCGGCTGATCAGCATCGCCGACGACGACATCCAGCACACCGGCCAGGCGAGTTACGCAAGAGGCCTCCTCGACCGTCGCTGAAAACGCCGAAAGAGTGTTTGGCGCCCCCACTCGGGGTGGCGCCAAACACTCTGTCGTTCGCGCTTGCTCAGACGAGTTCGTAAGCCTCTTCGATGATTTCGTGGTCGAAGGCTGCGAACGCAGGAACCGTGACCGGTTCCAGGGTGGGAGTCAAGACGTGCGATCCCTCGACGTCGACGTGCGGCAGCAGGCGGTCGAGCCAGCGTGGCAGCCACCAGTTGGCGTCACCCATCAGGGCCATCGTGGCCGGCACCAACACCATCCTGACGACGGTGGCGTCGACCAGAACGGCGACGGTGAGTCCGACGGCGAACATCTTGATCTCGACGTCGGGCGTGAGCAGGAAGGCGGCGAACACGCTGATCATGATGAGGGCGGCCGAGGTGATCACCCGAGCCGTCGCCGCCAGGCCGCCGACAACGCTCTTGTGGCTGTCGCGGGTGCGGAGGTACTCCTCACGCACTCGACTCAGCAAGAACACCTCGTAGTCCATCGACAACCCGAACAGGATGGCGAACATGATCATCGGCAGGAACGGGCTGATCGGCACGGTTTGATCCACACCGAGGGCGCTGCTGCCCCAGCCCCACTGGAACACCGCGACGACCACGCCATAGGCGGCACCGATCGACAGCAGGTTCATCACCGCGGCCTTCAGCGGCACCAGCACCGAGCGGAACACCATCATCAGCAGCAGGAACGACAATCCGACGACGGCGCCGATGAACAGCGGCAGGCGAGCGGCCAGACGCTCGCTGATGTCGATGAACGCCGCGGTCTGACCGGTGACGAAGGCATGCGAACCGGTGCCCGCCATCGTGGGGGGCAGGACGTCGTCGCGCAGGGTGTGCACCAGCGCCTCTGTCTTCTGGTCCTGTGGCGAGGTGGCCGGGAAGGCGGTGATCACCGCAGTGTCGCCCGCCGGGTTGACGACCGGCTCGGTGACGAACACGATGCCGTCGGTGGCAGCGATTGCGCTGCGCACCTGGCCGGCGGCGGCGACTCCACCGGCACCGTCGACCACGACGGTCAGGGGACCGTTGAAGCCCGGGCCGAAGCCCTCAGCCAGCAGGTCGTATGCCCGACGGTAGGTGGTGCTGGTTGCACCGGTGCCGTCGTCGGCCATGCCGGTACGCATGGCCAGCACCGGGCCGGCGAGCGCAGCCATGCCCACGAAGCTGACGATGGCGTAGCGCCATGGGTGGCTGCCCACGTGATCGGCCCACCGGCCCGACAGCGTGTGGTGCGAATCGACGACTTCGGCGCGCTTGCGGCCGATGTGCCACGAGTCGATCCGCCGACCGGCGAGGCCGAGGAAGGCCGGCAGCAGTGTGACGGCGGCGAGCATCGCCACGGCAACGGTGATTGCGGAGGCCAAGCCCATCGTGGCGATCGACGGGATGCCGGCGATGCGCAGACCGGCAATTGCGATCACGACCGTGGTACCGGCGAACAGCACTGCGCTTCCTGCCGTGGCGTTGGCCAATCCGACCGACTCGACGACCGGGCGACCCTCTTGCAGGAATGACCGGTGTCGGGTGACGACGAACAGCGCGTAGTCGATGCCGACGCCGAGGCCGATCATCGTTGCCAGCAGCGGTGAGATCGACGGAACCTCGGTGATGCCGGCCATGATCCCGATGATCGACAAGCCGATGAAGATGCCGAACAACGCGGTGCCGATCGGGATCCCGGCGGCGATCACCGAACCGAAGGCGACGAGCAACACGATGACAGCGACGAGAAGACCGATGCCTTCCTTGCCCTCTGCCTGATCCGTGGTGCGGATGATGTTGCGCGACAACTCGGCCTGCAGGCCGGCCGCTCTGGCCGACTCGGCAGCCGCCTTGGCGGATTCACCCTCGGCCTTGCCTGGTGGGTCGATGCTGTAGCGGACCGTTGAATAGGCGACGCGTCCGTCGGCGCTGAGCGAGCCGGCGGTCGGGTCGAACGGGTCACTGACCGAGACCACGTTGGGGTCGTTGGCGATCTCGCTCAGCGTTGTCGCGATGGTCGCCCGGGCCTTCGCATCGGTGACGTCACCGTCGGGATCGGCGAACACGACCTGCCCGCTCGAACCGCCCTGGGCGGGGAACCGGTCGTTCAGCAGGTCGATGCCCTGCTGGGCTTCGGTTCCGGGAATCTTGAAGTTGTCGCTGGTGTTGCCGCCGATCGAGCCCTTCAGGCCGACCACGGCGATCACGACGACGAGCCAGGCGAACAGCATTCGCCATGGGTGGAGGGCCGCAGATCGACCCCATCGGTACAGAATCCTTGACATGACACTCCTTGCAACTGATTTGGCAGCATTTGGTGGGCAAGGAGAACAATGGGCGTCGGCACTGACTATGCGCTGACGGCTCGCTGACTGACACGCAGGATCATCTGGTCAGGCTCCGCAGCGCCGGCAAGGAAGCCCGCGGTGAAGTCGGCGTCGCCGAGGGCCTGGCGGGCACGACGTTCGGCCCGGTCGACATCGAACCGCTCGGCGGCCGGCATCGGCCCACCGGAGCGGCGACGCAAGGCATCGGCCGCACCGAGCAGGCGGGCGGCGGTCTCGGCATCACCGTTGAGCACGAGCGCTCCCGACAACCCCTCGACAGCATTGGCGACGGCCCGGGTTCCGCCCAGCTCGAGCGCCACGGTCAACCCCTCGCGCTGAGAGGTCAGGGCGAGTTCACCGTCTCCGGCCAGATCGGCGCTGTAGCCCCGGGCGACCAGCAGCGAGGTGTACATGAGCGGGATCCTGGGCGAACGTGGCAGCAGCATCGCCTCGTCGACGTATCGCAGGGCGTCGGCCGGTTCGTCACGACGTCGAGCGATGTTGGCCAACCCGAGCATGGTGATGGCGTGCACCCACTGCGGGACGGGCCCGGAACTGGTGTCGAGCGACTGGCGGTGGAGCGAAGTGGCGAGGGCGAGATTTCCGCGCAGGATCTCCAAGTTGGCCAGCCGGGACCGTGTCGCCAGCCCACGGACCGAGAAACCGACCTCGTCGGCGACGGCGAGGCTTTCCTCGAGCATCCGTACGGCGGGGTCGTAGTCGCCGCGCATCTCGGCCAGGTCGGCGGCATGGGTGACACAGATGATGTACGAAAAGCGATCGCCGACAGCAGCAAATCCGTCGGCGGCGCGGCGCATCTCACGCTCTGCTTCCTGATGCTCGCCGAGGAGTCCGTTGAATTCCGCACCGACCACCGTCGACATGGCGATCGACCATCGGTCACCTGCTCGGTGGGCTGCGGCCTCGGTGAGCGCATGCACCTGCTTGCACGCTTCGAGGTGGCCGAGGAACAACTGACACATCACGTACATGCCGGTGACCATGGCCTCGGTCGCCGGGTCGTCGTACGAGTCGAGGGTCGCCAGTGCACGCTCGGCCACGACCGCGGCCATCACCGGGTCGGGTCCCGTCGACGCTAGGAATGCGTACGAGGCCAGGGCCAGTGAGTGCAGGCGCGGATCAGGTTTGCCCGTGCACGCCAAGGCGGCATGTAGCCACTCGGCTCCTGCGGCCGTCTCGTCGGTCATGAAGAAGTACCAACCGAGCGGCGCGACAAGGCCGATTGCGATCTCGGCGTCGTCGATCGCCAGCGCATGATCGATGGCCGAGGTGATGTTCGCCCACTCGAGTCGCAGCCAAGCGAGCCATCGACGCTGGTCGTGCCCGAGCAGACCGCGCTCGACGGGGGCGACGAGGCCGGCGAAGTAGCGGGCGTGGCGGTCGCCGAGCCACTCCGCCTCACCGGAGACGATGAGCTGTTCGGTCGCGTAATCAGCCAGCGTTTGCAACATCCTGAAGCGCACGCCGGTGGGTGTGCGGTCGGCGGTGACCAGCGACTTGTCGACAAGGCGGGCGACCAGCGTGTCGACATCGCGCAACGCGATGCGATCGCGTGCGCTGGCATCAACCGAATCGGCGCAGACGTTCTCGATGGCGTCCAAGGTGGCGCCCCCGGTGAACACGGCCAGACGGCGGAACAAGGTGCGCTCGCGTTCGTCGAGCAGGTCGTAACTCCAGTCGACGAGGTCGCGGAGGGTCTGTTGTCGGGGCTCCGCTGAGCGCGGGCCGACGGACAACAAGCTGAAGCGATCATCGATGCGGTCAACGAGGTCGGCGAGGCTCATCGACCGCAACCTCGCCGCGGCGAGCTCGATGGCCAGAGGCAGGCCGTCGAGCCGTTCGAGCAGGCGTATCGCCACCGGTCTCGAGGTCGCTGTGAGGTCGAGGTCTGCGCCTGCCGACGCTGCTCGGGCTTCGAGCAGCTCGACCGACTCGTCGGGAGTGAGCGGAGGAATCGTCCAGATCCGCTCACCGGCAACTGCGAGCGGCTCGCGGCTGGTGGCCAACACCCTGACCGAGTCACATTGACGGAGCACGGTCGACGCGAACCGCGCCGCGTCGACGATGACGTGCTCACAGTTGTCGAGAACCAGCAGCGTCTCGCTGTTGCCAATAGCGTCGATGATGCGATCGACATCGGTGGGCGAGCCGTTGGTCGCCCGCAGATCGCCGTCGCCGACGGCGAAGGCTGCGCCGATCGCACCCACGACATCGCCGCCGCGGGGTACCGCGGCCAGTTCGATGAGGACGACCCGTGGCCGAGACGGGCCGGCCGAAAGCCGTCGTCCGACCTCGATCGCCAGCGACGTCTTGCCGGCACCGCCCGGCCCCACCACGGTGACCAGCTGCTCGTCGCCGAGCAATGAGACAAGGGTGTCGATGTGGTCGGCGCGGCCGACGAACGAGGCCAGCCGGCGGGGAAGCTCCTTGGTCTGGGCCGGTTCGCAGCGACACGCCAGCGATTGGGAGAACACCCCGCGAGACGAGGGCCCGAGCGACGGGTCATGCCGCAGGACCTTGGCTTCGAGGTCACGCAGCTCCGGCCCCGGTTCGAGTCCGAGCTCGTCGGCCAAGACTGTTCGCGCCTGCTGGAAGGCGCGCAATGCGTCGGCCTGGCGATCTTGGCGGTAGCGAACGATCATCAACAACGCCCACCAGCGCTCGACGAGCGGCTCGGCAACGACAAGTGCCTCGAGCTCGGCCGCGGCCATTTCGATCTGACCCCCGTCGATGCTGCATTCCAGCCTGGTCGTCATCGCCGCCTCACGCATCGAGAGCAGTCGTGCGGCAGGCGCCTGCCCGATCGACAGGTCGGCAACGTCTTCGAATGGCCGATCCCTCCACAACGCCAGGGCATCGTCGAGTTGGGCCACCGCCTGGTCGTGCCGTCCAGCGGCGGCAGCCTCGCGGCCGGCGGTGACCAACCGCTCGAATCGGTGGGCATCGAGCTCGGCGTCACCCAACATCAGGCTGTAGGCCGACCCGATGCTGTCGATCGAGATCGGCGCGATCGTCTTGCGCAGCTTCGAGATCACCGCCTGCAGCGCGTTCGACGACGGCGCCCCGTCCGGCCACAGAACGTCGTTGAGCACATCGACCGGCGTCGATGCCGGGGCATTCAGGCTGAGCGTCGCCAGGGCACGCCGCAATTGCGCGCCTCGTACGGGGATCGTCGTGGCGTTGTCGTCGACAAGCTCCAGTGGCCCCAAGACGCGGCAGTTGCATCGCGTTCGCGAGGTTATGCGCTCGTCCGGCCCACGTCGGCAGACCATTTCCGTGACTGAGGGCACGTCGGATCGATAGCGTTCGAAGTGGTGATTCGCCCGCACGTTGTCATCATCGGTTCCGGATTCGGTGGCATCCGCGCTGCCAAAGGCCTGACCAGATCCGAGGTCGATGTGACCCTCGTCGACGTCAACAACTTCCACACCTTCCAACCGTTGCTGTACCAGGTGGCCACGGCCGGTCTCGACGCCGACGACATCGGCTTTCCCATTCGGGGCATCTTCCGCCGCAACCGGTCGATCCGCTTCGTGCTCGGCGACGTCAGTGGAATCGACCTGCACCGCCACATCGTGACGGTCAGCGACGGCCGGCAGTTCGACTACGACTACCTCGTCATCGCCGCCGGCAGCATCAGCACCTCGTTCGGGATCGACGGCGTCGACCAGCACACCTTTGCGTTGAAGACGTTGCACGACGCGCTGACCCTGCGCGCCCATCTGCTGACCCGCTTCGAGCGCGCCAGCGCGCAGGCCGGGCGTCGATCTCGGGATCGTCATCGTCGGCGGCGGGCCGACCGGGGTCGAGATGGCCGGTGGCCTGCGCGAACTGATCGACAAGGTGTTCCGCAAGGATTTCCCGGATCTCGACGGTGCCCTCATCCCCATCACGCTCATCGAGGCGGCAGACCGTGTGCTCGGGCCCTTCCATCGCTCGCTGTCGGATCAGGCTGCGGCCACGCTGCGGCGGCGGCGGATCACCGTCGAGGTCGGCGTCGGAGTGGACCACGTCGAAGCCGACGCCGTCGTGCTGGCCGACGGGCGGCGCATCCCGGGCGGCACCATCATCTGGGCTGCCGGTGTGACGGCCAGTCCGGTCGCCGGCCTGCTCGGAGTCGCGCTCGGCCGAGGTGGGCGAATTCCCGTCGGCGACGACCTCTCGGTGGCCGGTCACCCCAATGTCTTCGCGATCGGCGACATCGCTCTACCGCCCGGCGACCCGCTGCCCCAGGTCGCCCAACCGGCGATGCAGGAAGGCGCGCACGTTGCCGGCCAGATCGCGGCGCGACTGGCCGGGCGAAGAACCGCACCCTTCCGCTATCGCGACAAGGGGTCGATGGCCACCATCGGGCGCAACGAAGCCGTGGTCGAGTTCCCCAACGGTCTGCGGTTCCACGGCTTCATCGGCTGGTTGATGTGGCTGGGGCTGCACCTCATCGAGCTGATGGGATTCCGCAACCGCGCCAACGTCTTCGTCAACTGGGCGTGGAACTACCTGACCTACGACCGCGGATCGCGCCTCCTCCTCGACTCGCCGAGCGTCGATCACGAGAACCGCTGAGAGAAGAGCGAGTTGCAAGGAGCGGTCTGGTGCCGGGTCACGTAAGGTCGCCCTACGCGGCGTGCGCTGTCAACCGGCGTTGCGAGGGCCGTACGGATGCGCCTTCGGCGCTCGCGCCATCCCTCGGAGACCGGTCGGGCGCGATTTCGGTACTGCGGGCACTCACAGCGCGCCCGACCAGGCTCAACGGGTTCGATTTCGGTACTGCGGATACGGAAATCGCGCCCAACAAGTCTGCGGCTCGAGCGGGGGCCAAGTCCCGACCACTTATTTCGGTGGCATCCGGATTCCGCCGTCGACGCGGATGGTCTCGGCGTTCATGTAGCTGTTGGTGATGCACTCGATGATCATCGAGGCCAGCTCCTCCTGCGAGCCGAGTCGCTGGGGGAACAGCACACCCTTTTGAAGGTTGGCCTTGAATGCCTCGCTGCCTTCGCCGGTGCCGTAGATCGGCGTGTCGATCAGGCCGGGCGCAACCGTGTTGACCCGCACCCCGATCGCCGACAGATCACGGGCGACCGGAAGGGTCATCCCGACGACGCCACCCTTCGACGCGGAGTACGCCGCCTGGCCGATCTGGCCATCGAAGGCGGCGACCGAAGCGATGTTGACGATCGCTCCGCGCTCGCCGTACTCCATCGGCTCGGTGGTGCCCATCGCTGTGCCGACGATGCGGATGCAGTCGAAGGTTCCGATGAGATTGATGGCGATCACCTTCTTGAACGCATCGAGGTTGGCCGCCGAGTCGTAGGTGCCGTCCTTACCGACCGTTCGTTGCGCCCAGCCGATGCCGGCTGAGTTGACGAGCACGCGCACCGGCCCCATGCTCTTGGCCATCTCGACGGCGTTGATGATGTCAGCGGTGTTGGTGACGTCGACCTTGCAGTACGCGCCGCCGATCTCGTCGGCCAGGGCCGAGCCCTTCTCTTCCTGCAGGTCGGCGACGACGACCTTGGCACCCCTCGCGGCCAAGAGGCGCGCTGCCGCTGCCCCGATTCCCGATGCTCCGCCAGTGACGATTGCGCTTGCGCCGTTGATGTCCATGGGGGGCGACGATAACGCCCACGTGCCCGACCGCGTCCACCTCGATGCCAGTCGAGTGTTACACGTCCACTGGAGGCTATGCGTCGAACAGGGAACCTTGGGCGACGTCGGGGGCACCCGCCGGAGTGCTTGCCGCAGCGGTGAACGGGCCCTTCGACGCCGCCACGGCCAGGGCGTCGACCAGGTCGTTCATCGGATCACCGGAGTGGCCCTTGACCCATCGGAACTTGGGCGACCGGGCCTGCACCAGTTCGATCAGCGGCTGCCACAGATCGACGTTGGCCACCGGCTCCTTCTTGGCGTTCTTCCATCCGTTGGCCTGCCACCTCACCCACCACTTGTCGCGAAAGCAGTTCACGACGTAGGTCGAATCAGACACGATGGTCAGCGGTCCGTCGAGCGCACGCAGGGCTTCGAGGACCGCCTTGACCTCCATCCGCTGGTTGGTGGTCCGGGCCTCGCCGCCCGAGCCTCGCAGAGCACCATCGGGGGCCGTCGCCCATGCCCAGCCACCCGGCCCGGGATTGCCGGCGCAGGCGCCGTCGGTGAACACCTCGAGGACGGAGACGGGAGTGCTCATCGGCGGCAAACTACTGTGCCGACATGCGGACGCGGGTCATCTCGGTTGTCATGGTTGTCATCGCCGGGCTGATCGTGATGCCGAGACCGGCGTCGGCCGAGGTGCTGTTCGTGACGGTGGTGCGTGACGCACCGGGACCACGCGGCGCGATCGCCGTTGTCGGCGACTCGGTCATGCTCGGGTCGGCGTACGAGGCCCCGCTTGTACCCGGATGGGGGCCCTCGCTGGCCCAGATGCTGGCCGATCGCGGCTGGGGACCGGTTCGGATGGCAGCGGGTGTCGGGTTCCAGGCGGGCAAGATGGTGGCCCGCAACCCGGGGGCCAACATGTCGCTGTGGCTCACCACCCAGCGTGCGGCCGGCTTCGATCCAGCGGTAATCGTGGCCAGCATGGGACCCAACGACATCCTCGCCTGCGGGGGAAGCGTCGACTGTGCTGTCGATGACATCCGCGGCTTCATCGACACCGCCGGCCCCGATCACGAGGTGTGGTGGGCGTTGCAGACCGCGGAGCGACCTGACATGCAGGCTGCCTGGAACCAGGCCCTGCAGATCGTCGCTGCCGAGCGGCCGAACCTGACGTTGTGGGATTGGCCGACCATCCTCGTCGCCAACGGCATCCAGATGTCGGGCGACCACACGCATCTGCCCGGACCATCCCAGTACGGCGCCCGCAGCGCGCTGATCGCCGACGACGTGACAGCCCGCTTGGGCGTGTCGCGACACGTCGGCGCCGAGGTCACCCCGCCGCCGGGTGGCGAGTCGTACACCTACCGGCCAGTGGACCCGGTGCGACTGATCGACACCCGCGACGACCGGTGCACGCATAGCTGCCGGTGGTGGCACCTTGACCGTCGATCTGTCGGTGCTCGCCCCGGTCGCGGTCGGTGCCGATGCCGCGGCGGTGGCCGTCAACGTGACCGCTGCCGCACCCGCAGCATCCGGCTACCTCACGGTGTGGCCGTGTGGTGCGGCGCAACCGTTGGCCTCGAGCGTCAACTTCCTCGCCGGCCAGGCACGCGGCGCACAGGCCACCACCTTGCTCGGTGCGGGACGCACCCTGTGCGTCTTCAGCAACGCGGCAACCGACGTGATCGTCGACCTCCAAGGTGTGTTCGTCCCCGCTGGGGGGTTGCTGTTCAGCCCGGTCACACCCGACCGCAAGCTCGATTCCCGCATCACCGGCCGTGCGTCGCAGCACGCCATCCAGGCACCACCGGGCGCAGCAGCCGTCGCTGCGACGCTGACGGTCACGGAGGGCACCAGTGCAGGCTTCCTGGCGGCCTATCCGTGCTCGGGCACGATCCCGGTGGTGTCCAACGTCAACTGGCAGGCAGGCGAAACGGTGGCCGGCGCGGTCTTCGTGCCGGTGGCCGCCGATGGAACGTTCTGCGTCTTCACCAACACGCCGACCGACGTGATCGTCGACGTGACGGGAGTCTTCAGCGATTCGAGCACTCTGCGCTTCACCCCGGTCGCCCCGACTCGGATGGTCGACACCAGGGACGGCACCGGCGGGTGGCGCGGCCATCAGGGCATCGGGCAGAACATCGAGATCGGCGCCGCTCCGGATTCCGCGGTGGCGGTGACCGGCACGATCACGGTCGTCGACCCCGCCGTCGCCGGCTACTTGACCGGCACGATCTGCGGGCAACCGGCGGGCACCACGTCGTCGGTCAACGGAGCGCGCTCGTCGGTGATGGCCAACTCGCTGACCGTCGGACTGTCACCCGGAGGAAACCTGTGCATCACCTCGCTCGTCACCGCCCACACCCTGTTCGACACGACCGGATGGTGGGCACCGTGAGGCGGTACCTCGCTGCCCTGTTGCTGGTGACATCCGTCGTCGTCATATCGCCGATCGGCACGACCGTTCCGGCGCATGCCGCAAGCGCCGCTCAACGGGTCTACATGGTCACCGACTCGGTCGGCCTCGGCGCCCAGAACGCGGTGCCGGCCGCCTTCCCCGCCGACTGGCAGGTCACGGTCGACGGCACACCGGCCCTGTTCGTCGAGCAGTTGGAGAGCAAGCACGTCAGAGCCCGGATGGCCACCGACCCCGGGGTGTTCGGCGACTACGCAGTCGTCGCCGGCGGCTACAACTACCCGTACTGGGACCCGAACCGGTTCGATCGATCGATCGACGGCATCATCGCGGCGCTTCGAACAGGCCGGTGTCAAGTACATCTTCTGGGTGACGCTGCGCGACGTCAAACCCGAGTTCATCTCCGCCGGTGCGTGGAACCAGGTGCAGCCGTACTACTGGTACTTCCCCACGGTCAACGACCACCTGCGTGCCGCGGTCGCCCGCCACCCCAACCTGTCGTTGATCGACTGGGCGGCCATCGCCGACCGGCCCGGGCTGACCTACGACGCCATCCACCTCAACACTGTCGGCGCCTCGGAGTACGCGGCCAACATCGCCAGAGTCGTGATGTCTGCCGCCTCGCGGCTGCCGGCCGGGTCGACGACCACCGTCAAGGTGGCAGGGGTCGGCGGCGTGCCGGCCGCCGCCACCGCTGTGTCGTTGAACCTGACGGTGACCAACCCGAGATCCCCGGGCTTCCTCACCACCTATCCGTGCGACGAGCCCCGACCGCTGGCCAGCAACGTCAACTTCACCAGTGACAACACGGTGGCAGGGGCGGCCATCGTGCCGGTCGCCGCAGATGGAACGATCTGCGTGTTCACCAACGCGGCCACGCATCTGGTCGTCGATGTGATGGGGTCGTTCTCGGGGGCCGATGCCTACATCCGCGCCGGCCCGACGCGGTTGGCCGACACCCGGAATCTCGGTGATGCAGGCTTGATCGCGCACAACCCGCTCCGCGTCCAACTCCCGGCGGCGATCGCCGGTGCCGCGGCCGTGCTCAACGTCACGGCGGTCAGTGGTCAGCGCGCCGGGTTCGTCACGGTGTATCGATGCGGCGACCCCGTGCCGGGCACGTCGAACCTCAACTTCCCGGCGTCTGGCATCGTGCCGAACCTGGTCATTGCCCAGGCCGACTCGACCGGCGGGGTATGTCTGTTCGCCAATCAACCGACCCACCTCGTGGTCGACCTGTTCGGAGGTCTGGCCACCAGCGCCGTCAGCCTGCACACACCGCTGCGGGCCATCGACACCGCGCGACAGCGGTGGCCGGCCGCCGGCGCGATCGGTGGTGACCGCGATCACCGGCGAGCCGCCCGGCACGACCGGCGTGGTGCTCAACATCACGACCACGCAACCCGACAACTCGGGCTACCTGACCGCCTTTCCGTGCGATGCGCCGATGCCGCCGACCTCGAACCTCAACGTCGTACCGCAACAGACAGTCGCCAACTTCGCGACGGTCCGACCCGACGGCGCGGGACATGTGTGCGTGTACACCCAATCCAGTGCCCAGGTGATCGTCGATGTGATGGGCACGATCGGGCCGGCGTTCGGCGGTCTGGCCGTGCCGTCGCGAGCGTTCGACAGTCGCGCCGCGTGATCGCCCGGCCGGTTCACACGCGTCGCGCACATTACCCGGCGGTAAGCCTGCTTGACTAAGGCCATGATCTTCGACGGCTTCGTCAACCAGCTGCCCGACTCTGACCCCGGCGAGACCCAGGAATGGCTCGACTCGCTCGACGCGGTCGTCGACGTGCACGGCAAGACCAGGGCCCGGTTCCTGCTCTCCAAGTTGCTCGACCGGGCTCGGGCCAGCCAGGTCAGCTTCCCCGCCACCGTCAGCACGCCATACGTCAACACCATCCCGCGCGAGCAGGAGCCATGGTTCCCCGGCGACGAGTACATCGAACGGCGCATCCGGGCGTTCGTGCGGTGGAACGCGGCAGCGATGGTCGTGAGGGCCAACAAGCACGCCGACGGCATCGGCGGGCACCTGTCGACGTTCGCCAGCTCGGCCAGCCTCTACGAGATCGGCTTCAACCACTTCTTCCACGGCAAGGACGACGGTACCCCGGGCGACCACATCTACATCCAGGGCCACGCAGCACCGGGCATCTATGCCCGAGCGTTCATGGAGGGCCGCCTGACCGACGACGATCTCGACCACTTCCGCCGCGAGATCGGCCGCGACGGCCGCGGGCTGTCGAGCTATCCGCACCCGCGGCTGATGCCCGACTTCTGGGAGTTCCCGACGGTCAGCATGGGCCTCGGCCCGCTCAGCGCCCTCTACCAGGCTCGGTTCAACCGCTACCTGCAGAACCGCGAGCTCGACGACACCAGCGCCAGCCGGGTCTGGGCGTTCCTCGGCGACGGTGAGTGCGACGAACCAGAGTCGCTCGGTGCGCTGTCGCTGGCCAGCCGCGAGAAGCTCGACAACCTGGTCTTCGTCGTCAACTGCAACCTGCAGCGGCTCGATGGGCCGGTGCGCGGCAACGGCAAGGTCATCCAAGAGCTCGAGGCTGTGTTCCGCGGCTCCGGCTGGAACGTGATCAAGGTCATCCTCGGTTCGAAGTGGGACGAGTTGCTGGCCAACGACAACGACGGCGTGCTGCTCAACCAGCTCAACAACACCGTCGACGGGCAGTTCCAGCGCTACAGCGTCGAGAACGGCGCGTACATCCGCGACGACTTCTTCGGGCCCGACCCGCGCCTGCGCCAGATGGTGGCCCATCTCAGCGATCAAGATCTCGTCCACCTGCCTCGTGGCGGTCACGACTACCGCAAGCTGTACGCCGCCTACAAGGCCGCCACCGAGAACCTCGGCAGTGGCGCACCGACGGCGATCTTGTGCAAGACGATCAAGGGGTGGACACTCGGTCCCGACATCGAGGGGCGCAACGCCACGCACCAGATCAAGAAGATGACCAGAGACCAGCTGCTGGCACTGCGCGACCGGCTGCACATGCACGACGAGATCCCCGACTCGGCCTTCGACGGCGATCTGCCGCCGTACTTCCGCCCGGCGGAGGACTCGATCGAGTACCAGTACATGATGGAGCGCCGCAAGGCGCTCGGCGGCTCGATCCCCAAGCGCACGTCGTGCGCGCCCGCCGGCCGTTGGAGCTGCCCGACGACAACGCGTTCGCCGAGCTGCTCACCGGTTCGGGCACGCAGGCGGTCAGCACCACGATGGGCTTCACCCGCCTGCTGCGCGGCCTGGCCCGCGACGAGAAGTTCGGCCAGCGCGTCGTGCCGATCATCCCCGACGAAGCGCGCACCTTCGGCATGGACGCCTTGTTCCGCGAGCTGCGGATCTACGCCTCGCAGGGTCAGAAGTACGAGCCAGTCGACCACGAGATGCTGCTGAGCTACGCCGAGTCGACCAACGGCCAGATCCTCGAAGAGGGCATCACCGAGGCCGGGGCGACCGCCAGCTTCATTGCCGCCGGCACGGCCTACGCCACCCGTGGCGTGCCGATGGTTCCGTTCTACACGTTCTACTCGATGTTCGGGTTCCAGCGTGTTGGTGACCTCATCTGGCAGGCCGCCGATGCCCGCACCCGTGGCTTCCTGCTCGGGGCCACGGCCGGGCGCACGACGCTTGATGGGCGAGGGCCTGCAGCACCAAGATGGTCATTCGCTGGTGCACGCCTCGACCGTGCCGCCGTGCCAGGCCTACGACCCGGCGTTCGCCTACGAGGTTGCCTCGATCGTGCAGGAAGGCCTGCAACGGATGTACGGAGGAGGCGTCGAGGATCCCGACGTCTTCTACTACATCACCCTGTACAACGAGAACTACCCGATGCCGACGATGCCCGACGGCGACCCGGCCGAGATCCGCGCCGCGATCATGCGCGGGCTCTACCGATGGGCGCCGGCACCCGAGGGTCCGTCGCGACGGGCGACGTTGCTGTTCTCCGGTTCGGCCCACGGGGCCGCTCGCGAGGCTGCAGCCGAACTGGCCGAGCACTTCGATGTCGGTGTCGAGTTGTGGTCGGCGACGTCGTACAAGCGGTTGCGCGAGAACGCCCTCGAGGTCGAGCGGTGGAACCGCCTGCACCCCAGCCAGCCGGCACGCCAAACCGACGTCGCTCGGCTGCTCGGCGACTCGCCGGGGCCGATCGTCGCCGTCACCGATTTCATGAAGATCGTCCCCGAGCAGGTCGCCCGCTTCCTGCCGGGCCGTACCTTCGTTCCGCTCGGCACCGACGGCATGGGGCGCTCCGACACCCGCGAGTCGCTGCGTCGCTTCTTCGAGATCGATCTCGGCCACGTCGTGGTCGGTGTGCTCTCGGCGTTGCATGCCACGGGCGAGGTCGACGCCGACCTGGTCGAGTCGGCGATCCAGCGCTATGACATCGACGCCGAAGCGGTCGACCCGTACGTGATCTGATCTGGTTCCGTTTCAGACAACGTTTGCCGCGCTCAGATCCGAACCGAGCGAGCAGCTCTGGCGTCAAAGAGCATCAGCGTCAGCTCATTGAACAACGGTCGTTCTATGGGCTTACGCTGAGTAGCAGCGTCGCTGAACTGGGCAGCCCCAGAACAATACGTACGGTTGTGGGGCTGCCCAGTTCGTCGCCGAGCTCTCGCCCCGATCTAGTTCCACCAGCCGTTGACGTCGATGATCACGTGGGCCGAGGTCGACGAGAAGATGCAGATCGCACCCGACGACGACAGCGGCAGCTCGGCAGCGTTGGCAATGGGTGCGCTCGGCTCGTAGTTGACGTTCGACGCAGTCGGCAACGCCCCGCACGGCCAGGCGGTGACAAACCCTCTGTCGATGGCGTCGACAACGGTGATGTTGGCCGATATGGCCCGGGCGTTCGTCGGGATTCCACGCAGGCCCGCCATCGGGATGAACAACGTCTGGCCTGTTTCGAGCCGCTGGCCCTGCTGGCCGGCATTGACGTCTGATCGGCTCACATCGCGTGTATCGGTGAAACGGAACGGTGTGCTCGGCGTGAACTTGTTCACCGAGGCCGCTGAGACGAAACCGACGACATCGACGACGACGTCGACGTCGACGTTGGTGAACAGGCACACGGTGCCGCTGGCCGAGACCTGGGCCATCACCAGGTTCGGGGTGATCCGCCCGACGGCGGGGTTGAGGCTCGATGTCGGCGGCATCTCACCGCACGGGTAGGCGGTCACGAAGGCGTTCGACGACGGATAGATGCCGGTCACGTTCAGGGCCACCGCCGTGGCGTTCGACGGCACGTCGGCCACGCCGACGACGGGCAATTCGACCGACCGCCCGCCGATCAGTCTGGTTGGCGTGCCGACGCCCTCGCGGCTGTCCATCAGACGCATCGGCGAGACCGGGGTGTACCGACCGCTGGCCCCCGGCGCGTAGTACCCGCCGACATCGATCACCAGATCGGTCGACACGTTGCTGAAGGCGCACAGGCCACCGGCGGCATCCAAGGGGATGGTCGCGGTGTTGGCCACCGTCTCGTAGAGCGAGAAGTTCAGCGTCGACACCTCGGGGCGTGTGGCCGAGCAGTTCCACAGCGTCAGGAAGCCCGAGCCGGTCGGCTCGGTCACGGTTGTGTTGGCCAGTACGGCCTTGGCGCCGGCAGGCACTCCACCTTGTCCGGTGATCTGGATCCGGGTGACGGCCCCGATCGCCAGCCGAGCGGCGCCGGTGTTGGTTCGGGTGTCGACGACGCGATCCGGTGGCAGCGGTGCAAAGCCGGTGGAAGCGGCAGTCGGTTGGGCGACGGGGGTCGGTGCCACCGCTGACCTGGCCGACGCGTCGACGGTGAAGCTCCAGCTGACGGAGCGGGCTGTCGTGCTGGCGGTGATGCTGAAGCTCCCCTGGGGCAGCACGACGCGCGGCACGATGATGACCGCGTTGTCACCGGCCAGGATCTGCTTGGCGACTCCGGTGGTGTTGGCTGACGACAGCACGCAAACATCGATCGGCCCGTTCGGGCCGGTCAGCGACGCTGTGGGGCTCGTTGCCGTCTCGGGCATCATCGCGATGATCGGCAGGCCGGCAGAAGCCGACCATCCGGGGCAGAAGTCGAGGGGGCTCGGTGATTCGACGACGAAGCGGTCGAGGCTGGTCGTGGTGCCGTTCCCCGGGAACAGGATCGGGTTCGCACGCGGTGCCTTGGCAGCCAGGCCGCGAATGACGTCGAGGGTCGCGCCGGAATGCCACGTCGGCGTATCGGTGCGGTCGCACTTGCCGAAACCGGTCGACTGGAGGTTGGGACGCAAGACGCCGATGGCGTGGAACGGGCCGCTCATCCACAATTCGACGTGGCTGCGGGCGCTGGTGTTGATCACGCTCGACACGGCGACGTTGCCGCTGTTGCCGGCGGCGTCGCCTTCGGGGGTGTAGCCGTCGAGTCCCGGAACTTCATCGTGGGCTGATGCCGTTGATGAGCATGTAGCAGGAATGCAGGGCCGCGCCGGCCGACATCGCCGGGTCCTCGACGACCGGGCCGAGGTCCGACATCGCCCGGAAGTAGTTGACGGTGGTCAGCCAATCGGCGGTCTGTGGGATGAAGGCAGGCGTCGGGGTGGCGGCGATCGCGCTCGACGAGATCAATGTGGCGACGACCAGGCCAACGGCTCCGCCGAGGAGCCTCGACCTCATCAATCTTGTTTGTCGCTGCATTGTCTTGGCTTTCCCTGGCCCCGCGGCACTTACCACTCACCAGATTCGTCTTGTCACTGTGAGTATCGGAGTGCAGGGGGTCCCGACTTGAGGGACCTTGTGCCGCAACTCGCACGGAGCGTCGGACAACTGACCAACTCTTGAAGAACTCAACACAGAGAGTGTTGGTCAAAACGCTCCCAGCGAGCCCCCGAAGCGATCCAAGCGTTCCAGACGGGGCTGTCAGTGCGAAGGGGTGCCGCGGCGGGCCCGCAGGGCCCGGGGTGCCAGCGGCCACGCCGGCCGCCAGTGCACGAGCGTGCACGAGACGCGGTCGCCAGCGCAGCCGCCGGACCGACAGCCACAGGGCTCGGCTGACCATCGCTCGGTCGCCGTACTGGAACGCGAATCGCAGCCGGTTTCGCTCCTGGAAGTAGCGGGCCCGGTCACCGAGCTGCGACGTCGATGCGCTGACTTCGTGCCACACCACGCTGGCCGGCACGCATCGATAGGTCCACCCGAGGTCCGCTCCGCGGCGGGCCAGGTCGACGTCTTCGTAGTAGAGGAAGTACGAGTCGTCGAAGCCGTGGGTGGCGGCAAGGAACGGGGCGCGGAACAGCACGGCTCCACCGGTGAACGCCTGGATCGGGCTCGGCTGGGCGAAGCGCGCTCCGTCGGCTTCGCCATAGCCGAGGTCGGCACCGGCGGCATCACCACCGACGACGACGCCGACGCTGTTGATGCGTGCCGGGCCGGAGCCGGCGAACAGCAACTTCGGCTGCGCGGCGCCAAGGGTCGGGTCGGCATCCAACGCCTCGAGCAGCGGCCGAAGCCAACCCGGTGCGACCACGACGTCGTCGTTGAGCAGCGCGATGTGGGTCGCGCCGAGCTCGGTTGCCAGTCGAAAGCCGGCGTTGGCGCCACCTCCGAAGCCGAGGTTGCGCGCCGGCCGGACGAGTGCGACCGACGAGTCGACCATGGCCCGTCCACCGTTGTCGACGACGACGACCCGATCGGCGTCGCCCGAGTCGAGCACCGAGGCGACGCAGGCATCGAGCATCGCCGATGGCGCCGAGAAGGTGACGATGACGACGACGATCACCCGGCCATCAGATCACAACCCACATCGCGACGCGTCGACAAGCGCACGACGGCTTCACTAGCGTTCGCGCCATGACCGGAACGATGTTCATCACTGGCGACGCCGACGCCGATCTGCTGCTCAACACCGACGGCACCGCTGTGCTGATCGGCATGCTGCTCGATCAACAGGTGCCGATGGAATGGGCGTTCACCGGGCCGGCCACGCTGCACGCTCGCCTCGGCCACCTCGATGCCTCGAAGATCGCAGCGATGGATCAGGAGGAATTCGTCGCGGTGTGCTGCGCCAAGCCGGCCATCCACCGCTTCCCGGCATCGATGGGCCGCCGCATCCACGACATGTGTACTGCCCTCGTCGAACGGTTCGGCGGCCGTGGTGAAGGGGTGTGGGCCGGGGTGACGAGCGGCGACGAGTTGTACGACCGCCTGCGCACCCTGCCGGGCTACGGCGACGAGAAGGCTCGGATCTTCGTGGCGATCCTCGGCAAACGGTTCAAGGTGCGCCCCAAGGGTTGGCAGGATGCCGCCGGCAAGTTCGGCGACGACACGCCGCGGAGCGTGGCCGACATCACCGACCCGACGTCGCTCGGCAAGGTTCGCGAGTGGAAGAAGGCGGCCAAGGCAGCGAAGAAGGACAAACAGGATCGGGCGGTCGGCTGACCCTCAGGGCCCCGGGATGTCGGACGACACTGGAGGGAAGGCGATATCGGCCGTGCCCGTCGGCACGACCGGTACGTCGTCGGTTGCCGACGGCGACACCGACGGTTGCCCGCCGACAGCCTGTGTCGTCTGCACGACAGCCGGAAGCTGGATGACGGCGATCGTCGGCGGGGTGTCGGAATCGGGCGACCGATCGTCGTTGGCTTGCGAGAAGCCGTATGCAACGAGCAACCCGGCAGCCACGATGCCGATGGTCGCAGCGAGGCGGACACTACGCGACCGGCGCTTCGATTCGATCGTTTCGGCCACGACCACGACACTATCGACGTGAGCCGATCCGTGGGCGCCAACCGGTCGCTGGTCTGGCTGTCGGCGACGACCGCCTTCGCCATCATCGGTTGCACGTGGGCATTCGCCATCGCCCGGTACGGAGGGCCTGACGAGCCGGCGCACATCACCCGCGCTGCAGCCGTGGCGCACGGTGACGTCTTGGGCCGGCCGGTGGCCGGGTTCGAGCCCGGGTACCGGGTCGTCACCGTTCCGGCGGCGCTGGCCACCGGGGATCCGGGGTGCTACCGGCACAACCGCACCATCACCGCGGCCTGCGCCGTCGCCACCCCGGACACCGGGGGTGCTCTCGTGGCGACCTCCGCCGGTGTCGCCCCGCCGTGGTACTACGCGATCGTCGGCATCATCGCCCGCGTATTCTCCAGTGGCAACGGTGTGTTGGCGTACCGGATGGCGACCGTGTTGCTCTGTGCCGCCGTCCTCGGCTACGCGCTGGCGCGTAGCAACCGCTACAGGGGTGGGGCCTGGCTGGTCGCCGCGTTCACACCATCGGCATGGTTCCTGCTCGGCGTGGTCGGCACCAGTGGCATCGAGATCGCGCTCGTCGTGCTCGCCCTGGTCGAGGCGATCGCCCGGTTCCACCCGCCGAACGAGTCTGCGTCGTTGGCCCGCGTCACCACTCCGCTGGCGGTCTGCTTGCTGTTGCGACCGGCGGCGATCATCGATGTCGCCGTCGTCGCGCTCGTTCTCGTGCCGACGCTGCCACGACCCGTCACCAGACGGCACGTCGCGATCCTCGTGAGCCCTTTCGTTCTCGTCGGCATTGCCTCGCTGGCATGGAACCGGTGGACAGGACTCGTCTTCAGCGACCGACGCACGGCGAACACCGACCCGATGATCGAGGCGCTCGGTCGCTCGCTTCGCGGCATTCCGACCAGGGCGCATCAAGCGCTCGGAGCGCTCGGGTGGAACGAGTTCCATGCCCCCTTCCTCGCTCAACTGGTGTGGGTCGCGATCCTGGCGTTCGCCGTGCGTTGGGTCTTCACTCACTCGTCCGGACCGTGGTGGCATGCTCGCTGGGCGGCGACCGCCTTGGTGCTACCGACGATCCTCGAGGTCATCGTCCACGGCCGGATCGGGCCGATCTGGCAAGGGCGCTACTCGATCGCCTTCGCGATCGGTGGAGTGCTGTACGCCGCAAGTTGTCCGCGACCGTCGGGCGCGGTGATGCGTCGAGTCGTGATCGCCGCGGCGTGCGCCGAAGTGCTGACCTTGTGGCACACATTGCGGCGGTACATGGTGGGCCTCGATGGATCGATCACGTTGCAGAACGCGTCGTGGCGACCCCCGCTGAACCCGTGGTTGCTGCTCGCCGTCAACTGCGCAGCAATGGCGTGGCTGGCGACGATGGCGTTGGGGTCAGACGACGTAGCCGAAGACGTCGACGATGTAGTCGGTCGATCCGGCGTTGTTGAACAGCGACAGGCGACCACCTGAGCCCAGCTTCAGATAGGCAAGGTTCGGCACGGGCACACCGGGGCGCGGGTTCAATGTCGATGCCGTCGGCATCGCCAGGGCGGTCGGCCACACGGTGATGAATGACGGGACCGTCGAGTTGACCGAGGTCACGTTGACGATCGCAGCGGTGGCACCCGGGGTACCGGGACGACGCCGGCGACGTCGACGCTGACGCTCTCGCCCTGGCCGAGTGGACCGCCGACTCCCCTGCCGACGCCGAAGCGGCTGTCGACGATTCGCTGAGGGCTCACCGGAACGAAGAGTCCACCGGCGGCCGAGAAGTACCCGACGACGTCGGCGACGACATGCGTTGCGCCGGCCGAGTTGAAGATGCTGACCTGCCCGCCTGCGCCGACCTTGGCCAGCACGAGGTTGGCGACCGTCAGCCCTGGTACGAAGTTGTGACTCGAGGCGAGCGGTTGGCCCTCGCCGGTCGGCCACACCGTGAGGTAGCCCGACGATGATCGGTTGATCGACGGTGACGTTCAGGGCGACACCGCTGACGCCCGTAGCGGGCACGCCCGCCGACGCCGGTCACCTCCACGTCGATCGTCTGCCCTCCTGCGACCGGCGACGTCGAGCCGCCGCGGCCGGTGCCGATGCGCGTGTCGAGCACCCGTCCGGGTGTCACTGCCGTGAATCGTCCCGCCACAACGCTGTCGCCGCGACGATGGCGTAGTAGCCGACGACGTCGGCGACGAGATGGGTGTAGCCCTCGGAGTTGTAGAGGTTGACGCGACCGTTGGCGCCGACCTTGACGGTCACCAGGTTCGGCACGGTCTGACCGGCGACGTAGTTGAGGTTCGACACAGTCGGCTGCCCTTCGCCGGATGGCCACGCGGTGATGAACCCCGACGTCAGCGGGGCGTCGACGGTGACGTTCATCACCACTGCATTGGCACCCGTCGGGGCACCCCGCCGACACCGATCACGTTGAGCTCGGTCGTGGCCTGGGTGCTGAGCGCCGAGATGTTGCCACCCGTGCCGTCTCGGGTATCGAGCAGTCGTGCCGGGTTCAGCGGCACGTAGCAACTCGGCGTCGACGACACCGGCCGCTCGATGCGTACCGGCCCGGTCGAGCGCGCCGACGCCGCGAGTGTTGCCGCTCGTGACAGTGGTGTAGACCCAGTACGTCCCGTTCGGCAGTCCGCTGCCGTCCCAGTTGAAGGTGGTGGCCTTGCCCCCGGCAACCGCGATGGTGTCCGACCTTCGTCCCGTTCCAAGCTTCCCGGATCGGTGGTCACGAAGATGTCGGCGGTTCCGGTGGCACTGCGAGGTGAACGTGATCGGATAAGTCCCCGAGGAGAATGCGGCGTCGTCGGCCAGGCGGATGTCGCGGAACGAGAAGTCACGAACACCCGCGGTCCTCGTTGAGGTCGAATCGCAGCTGGGTGATGCGTATGCCGCGCCAGCCCGCCTTGTAGATGGTGTTTTCGTCGTTGACGGCAACGGCAGGGTTCGTCGCCAGGTCGATCGTCATCCGGTTGCAGCCCGGGTAGATGACGATGTCCTGCGTCTCGCTCCAGATCTGGCCGCCCTCGTCGTACCAGGCGAAGCGGGCATTCATCCCGCCGCCCAGCCGCATCGCCAAAGCTGAACCCGCCGCCGTAGCAGACATCGACCGTAGCCCGGTGGTAGCGGTCGGGGATCAGCGGCGTGCGCAACGGCAGCTCGACGAACGAGTCATTGCGGACGGTCTGCCCGTTGTAGCTGGCGCCATCGAAGCTGGCATTGGCGATGTCACCAGTGCTGACGATGTCGTCGGGCGCGGCGAAGTCCCAGGCGTTGCCTGACACCGTTGCGTAGTCGGCGCCACCCTCCTCATTCGGGCTGAGCACGCTCACGATCGGCGAGCCCTCCGGCGTGGCCGACGAATCGGCGCGATGCAGCCGTGCCCAGTCGAGCTCGATGGTGAATCGAGCTGAGCCGCGCGCTGGGTTCCCGCCGCCAGCGATGATCTGTAGCCGGATGATCTTGCCGGTCCATCCCGTTTGGCAGCCGGCCAGGCCGGGGCCGGTGAGGTCGATGTCGTACGCGGACGGACCGGCCTTGCCCGGGTGAAGGGATCGATGCACTGCAGCCCGGATTCGGTCAAGAACTGCACACCCATGTTCCGCTGCTCGGCTGACGTTCATCGAGAACGAGAAGTCGCGTGTACGTTGCGGCGTCGATCGGCTTCAGCAGGCCATCGCGACCCCACGGCAGCTCGGCGCCCCAAGAGCGAACCAGCTTGATCGTCGAGCCCGGCTGGGCATCGACGGTCAAGACGCCGTTTGTACCACGGGAGATCGCCGTAGCTGCCCTCGGTACCGATCATCAGCGCAGGAGGTACATCCGCGTCGTTGGAGAAGTCCCACGGATCGCCGAGCACGTCGGTGGCGTAGTCGCCACTGGTCGAGAATGCCGCCGACGGAGGCGCTGTCGAGGAGACTCGATGTCGTGGCGGGATGTGCAGACGCGTTGCTCGTGACAACGACGGCAGACAGCGCGAATGCGACGACAGTTCCAATTTTCCACCAGCGGCACTTCATTCAGATACTCCTCAACAGGCCCGCTGATGTATCGGCACCTTCTGTGAGGTGCTGAAGTCATCTTACCCCCACGAGGTCGACGATCAGAGCCTTTGGTCCTGGTCGAGAAGGCTTAACACCCTGGTCAGGGCATCTCTCAGCCGTTGCTGCTGCTGCCTTGACTGCTGCAGCTGCGACTCCAGTTCGGCCACGATTCGCTGCCTGGTCTCCTCGTCAGCCACGGGTTCCTCGCAGCATCGAATAGGCCCGGCGGGCTCGGAAGGTGTATCGCATCACCTTCGTGCCGTGCAGCTCGGCCAGCTGTCGCTCGGCCTCGCGCAGGCGCTCGGCCATCACCGGCGAGCCGTCGCCGCGCAGCTCGGCCAACTGGGCGCCGAATCCGACGATCGCCTGCGTTCGCGCCTCGACGAGCGCCTCGAGTTCGAGGATTCGGGCCCGTAGCGCTCGTTCGTCGGCCGACTCGAACGGTGATGGGTCTAGCTCGGCCATGGCAACCTCGGGTGTCGTTCGCGGAGTGTGACGAAGTTCGATGCCATGTCGATATCGCTGATCTTGCGCATCGAGCCGGGTTGCTCCCGATACCGGCCGATGATCGAACGGACCAGGTCGGCGCGCAGACCACGCTCGGCGACCGTCAGCCACAGGTCGTAGTCCTCCCACCCGTCGACGCCGTCGGCGGTCGAGTAGCCGCCGAGGTCGCGACCAGGCCTGCGGCGGAACAGCGCCATCGTGTCGATGTAACGCGCCGTGCACCAGCAGGTCGATGTCCCACGGCAGGTGGCTGGTGAGGCCGAGCGAGCCAGTGGTGTCGAACCGTTCGAGGATCCCGTACGCCGCGACGACATCGCCGGGCGCCGAGTCGAGATGGTCGAGCAACCGCCGCAACCCCGTTGGATACAGAACGTTGTCGGCGTCGAGGGCGAACACGTATGGCGCTCTGGCGGCAGCGAATCCCGTGTTGCGGGCGACGGGAAGCCCGCCGTTGGCAGCTCGGGCGACGAGCGTCGCGGGGAACCACTCGATCTCGCCGAGCAGCCGTTCGACGACGCGCCGCGAGTGATCGGTCGAGTGGTCGTCGACGATGATCAGCTCGGTACGCGGCCCGTCGCCGCCGGATGCGGCGATCACCGATTGCACGGCCTCGCCGATCGACTGTCCCTGGTTGAACAACGGGATGACGACGGAGACCTGCGGCTCGAACGACGACCATGCGGGTGTCGAGATGACATCGACGTGGTCGGCGTCGCCGTGCTCGAACAGGCTGATCGTTGCTTCGATGCTGCGGGTCAACTGCATCTGGGCCAGGTACGGCGGCCTTGATCTCGCTCGCCGTCTTCTGCAGGCCGTCCGACGTCGGCGTCGGCGTCGGGCTGCTCGGCCGGCGAGACCGCCGAACGCGGTCGCTCGGCGGTGACGACCTCGAGAGCCACGCGACGCCACCCTCGCCTCGACGAGCGCGCGATCGAGCAGTTCGCCTGCGACAGGCTCGTGGTCGTCAACTTGTAGGCCGCGTCGGCCATCGCGCTGACGGCGTGGTTCGTCGAAGGCGAGGGCGATGGCTTGCTCGGCGAGATGATCGATCGGCGCCATCAGCAAGTGCACACCGGGCACGAGCGGTTCGATGCCGACCGAGTGTCTCGCTGGCCACGACGCAGCCGTTGGCGATCGCTTCGACGACTCGGGCCCACTCGAAGTACGGCTCGTCGCCGCGATGAACGTTGAGCAGGATCCTGGTGTCGGCGAGCGCGGCGAACTTCGCCTGCGCCGGTGGCGAAGCCGGCTCCACCACCAAGGATCGGCCGATGCCAGCTGAAGAAGCGAAGGTCGGTTCGCCATTCCCACAGCATCCCGCCGGCGCCGGCGATGAACTGCTCGCGTCGCGGTGTGCGGCCCGACAGGAAGCCGATGTCGATGTGACGTTCTCGATGATCGCCGCCCCATGGATCCATCGACGGCGTGCAACCGAGCGGTAGGTGCACCACGGCCAGCCCGTGTCGGCGCACGGCATCGAGCGAATACCGGTTGATGTCGAACACGACCGGGCCACGAGCCGCGTACGTCATCGCCAGGTCGAAGAACGGTGTGCCCGGCTGCTCGGTGTTGATGCACACCGATGCCGCCGCGGCGCGCAGGCGATCGGCTCGGCCGCCGGCGAGCAGCACGAAGAACTCGTGCGGCGCGACGACCAGGTTGTCCAGCGGATCATCTGCGCTGTCGGGCAGCTCGTCGATCACGAGTTCGCCTGGCCCGACCGGCCAGAGTCAAGGCCTCCACCAAGTGCTCGGCAATCTCTCTCATGAAGACGTTGCCGCGCCCGCTCACGAACACTCGGCACATCGGGCGTCACAGTACCAGTGGTCGTTAGCATCGACGACCATCAGTCCCCGATTCTCGATCATCACCCCGGTCTACGATCCGCCGCTCGGCGCGTTCCTGGCGTGCATCGACAGCGTGCAGTCGCAGACGCTTCGACGATTGGGAGTGGTGTGTCGTCGACGACTGCTCGACGCGGCCGGAGGTGCGCAGCGTCGCTCGAACTCGCTCGACGCATCGAGACCCCCGCATCCGGTGATGCATCGGTGCGGCGAACGGTGGAATCGTCGCGGCGTCGAACGATGCGCTGGCGATGGCGAGCGGCGAATTCGTCGCCCTGCTTGGATCACGACGATCGACTCGTGCCGACCGCGCTCGAGCAGATGGCGTCGACCATCGACTCGACCGCCGACGTCGACTACGTGTACAGCGACGAGGCCCACGTGCTGGCCGACGGTCGCGAGTCGGCCCACTTCCTGAAGCCCGACTGGTCGCCCGAACGGTTCCGCTCGTCGATGTACACCTGCCACCTGTCGGTGCTGCGACGCGATCGTGGTCACCGAGGTCGGCGGATTCCGACCCGGCTTCGACGGATCGCAGGATCACGACCTCATCCTGCGAGCGACCGAGCTGATCGCGCGCACGCGGCCGCCGCGTGGTCCACGTTCCACACCTGCTGTACCACTGGCGCAACATCTCCAGCTCGGTGTCGCGCGAGAGCCTCGACGCTCGAACAACGCCGTCGCTCGTGGCCGCCAGGCCGTGCAGGAGCAATGTGATCGACTGGGCCTCGATGCCGAGGTGGTGCACGGACCGGTCGAGGGCACGTACCGACTGCTGCGCACCGTCCCGGCCGACACGACGATCACCGTCGTCGTGCCGACGCTGGCCGAGGGCGAGCGCCGTCGCGGCCGTACCGACTTGGCCGCGGCGACCACGATCGAGTGCCTGCGGACGACTCACCCGAACACTCGGCTGGTCGTCGCCTACCCGGCGTCGCTGCCACCTGAACTGGTCGACCCTGCTCGACGACGCCGCCGGCCAGCGGTGGGAAGTGCTGCCGGTGGCCGGCGATTGGTCGATCGCCGCCGCTCTCGATCGGGCGTTCAACGCCTATCCGTGCGACGGTGCTGGTCTCGCTGGCACCAGGCATCGTCCCGCGATCCGACCTGACACCCGACTGGCTGCAGACCCTGGTCGGTCTGGCCCTCTCCCCCGGAACCGGGCTGGCCGGCTCGTTGATCGCCGACGACAACGACATCGTCGTGCACGCCGGATGGGACGTGCCCAACTTCCGCTGGTACGAGCTGCGAGGGCCTGCGTGTGGCAGACCCGCAGCACCGGCAACGACCTGCTGATCGAGCGCGAGTGCAGCCACGTGTCGCTCGCCGCTGCCGCAGTGTCGGCCGGACATTGGCGCGAGTGCCGCGATCGCGCCAACGGCGGATTCGACGCCGCCGGCCGAGCCCTGTCGTCGGCGCTCGCCGCGTCGGGCGCCCGCACCGTGTGGACCCCCTACGCCCGCTTCGACGAGGTCGTGCCGATCGACCGCTGACGGTCCGACCGGAGGCCAGGCACGAATTGTTCGGTTGCACCGGAGATTCGGTGCCTTGATCCGGTCAGACCGTCGCCGGGGTGAAGGGGTCGTCGACGAGGTGGGTCAGCCAGCGCCGTTGGATCAACTCGATCTCGTCGGGGTTGATGCCGGCGACCCTGCGACTGCGATTCGAAGTGGTACAGCACGGCTGCAGGCTCGTAGACGATCGACCACCCGGCCATGCGCAGCTTCATGCAGTAGTCGACGTCGTTGTAGTTGCCCGGCAGCAGCGTGGTGAATCCCCCGACGGCATCGAACACCGACATCGGCGTGAGCATGCACGCTGCGGTGACCCCGGCGACCTCACGTCGGTGGGCGAGCACACCGTGACGCCCGCCGCTGATCGCCGGGGAGACCGAACCCGACGTGGTCGAGCGATGTGCGGTAGGTGTGGCCGGCGTGCTGCAACGTGCCGTCTTCGAACAACAGCTTGGCACCGACCGCACCGACACCTGACGTGCAGGCATCGAGCATCCGCACCAACCAGTCGGTGCTGATGACCTCGGTGTCGTCGTTCAACAGCAGCAGGTGCTCGCCGACGGCGTGCGCCGCGCCGAGGTTGACGACTGCCGAGAAGTTGAACGACTCGTCGTACTCGACGATGCGGACCTGTTGCGCCCAGTTGCCGCAGGTCGTCCACGACCTCCGGTGGCATCTCCCGCCCGGCGACGACGATGACCTCGATGTCGACGCCTGGCCGTTGCCAGCACCGATCGGACCGCCTCGACGACGAACGTGCGCCGCCGACCGGCGACCTGCCCGGTGGCGCCGATGCTCGGCACGATCACGCTGACCAGGGTCATCGTGGCAGGCGACGAGCCGCGGCCGACCTGGCTCGGCGGTAGACGCGACAGACGAGGCCGGACAACGGCACACGGCTGGCCACACGGCGCAGCTCGGCGTTGTCGGCTTCGACCTGGGCGACGCGGTTGTTGAGCTGCCCGAGCCGGGCACGCAGGTCGTCGATCTCCGCCTGCCGCTCGCCGAGTTGGGCCCGGAGCTGCTCGGCCTCGGCCGCGAGACCGATCGCCGCGTCGGTGGCGGTCCACCGGGCAAGACGTCTCGGCGGGCGTCTCGTCGTGTTCGTCATGGGTGCTCGACCTGTCGGCGCAACGCGTCGACCCTGGCCATCAGATCGTCGGTGGCACCCGCGACGGCTTCTCGAACCTTGTCGAACTCGTCGAGCTGACGGTCGCGTAACGCGGGGAGCTCCTTGCTCAACGCGGCGACCTGGGCCTCGATGGCCGCCACCTTGTGCTGCAGCGCCTGCAGATCGGTGGTGAGCGACTGCAGGGTGGATTGTGTGGCCGCCTGGCCCTTGACGACCCAACTCAGTTGGCTGCGAACTCCCATGACGTCATTCTCCCCCGAGCAGTAGCTGGCTGATCAACCTACCGGTCTCCACGAGTGAGGGCTGCTGCTGCATCGTCTGGCGACCGGCCGCCGCCAACCGGCGTGCCGAGCGCGGCGTCGCTGGCAATGCGTCGCATCGCGGCAGCCGCTTGCTCCAGGTCGGGCGCCGCCCATTTCGCGGTCGGCGGGTAGACCCCCTCGCCGTGCTCGACGTTGACGAGATCGAAGTCGATCAGCAACGAGTTGTCGTCGTTCATGAAGTCGAGGTTGCCCGAGTAACGGGTGGCGATGATCGGCGTCCCCAGCCACATGGCCTCGGCCAGGTGCAAACCCAGCCCTTCGCTTCGGTGCAACGAGACCATGCAATCGACTGCGGCGACCAACGCCATCTGATCCGCTCGATCGAGCGTCTCGTCCCAGACACGAATGTCGTCACGCCCGTCGGCGGCGGCGAGCACGCGCTGGTGGCTCGGCCCACCGCTGGTGTCCGTTCATGGTCTTGATGACCAGCAGCGGGCCCTCGCCGGGTGCAAAGGCGCTGGCGGAATGCCTCGATCGTCGCCGAACGGGTTCTTGCGTTCCGTCACGCTGAAGTGGTCGAACACGGTGAGAAGACGATGGTCGATCGCCGGCGTCGGCCAGCACGGCGAAGTCGACGCGACCGCGATTCGACGGCTGAGGCTCGGCGATCGGTATCGGCACGTGGCGCACCGGCACCGGCGAGACGGCGGCGAATGCGTCGGTCGACGAATCGTGAGCCGGCCCAGATCTCGTCGACCAGCGCGATCGACTGGCGCATGTGCAGCGGAACGTGTTCGAGCTCCCAGAACCAGTATCCGATCATCCGCTTGGTCGCGGCGAAGAGCTCCGGGAAGTCAGTCGCCAGGAACGGGAACTGATCGGCGGTGACAACGCACACCGTGTTGGTGAACTCGACCCGGTTGTCGACGTCGGCGACGTCGGACGACGGGCTGGCGGTGCGTTGCGTGGCGATCGTGCTGTGCGGCAGGTCGACCTGCTCAACTGCATCACGCAATCGCCGAACGACGTCGCCGAGACCGAGCTGGCGGGTGAAGTAACCGACGAGGTTGACACCGTCGCCGCGGGGTCGGTCGGCGACGACCACCTGGCTGTGCTCGAATCTGCGGCGCCGCCACGAGCAGCGGGACGTCGTCGAAGTGAACGCGCCACGACACCACCGCCGGAAGTCCGCCGCAGTACGCCCCATCGGGATCCGGAAACGCTGTCTGCAGATCGCCGCGCCGCTCGTGCAAGGCCGGCCAGTAGCGCGACGACAACCAGGCGCGGAACTCCGCGGCGGCGCCCCACGGGGCAGGTGTCGACGACGACTCGGCGACGACCTTCCTGACGACGGCGTCGACCTCCAAGCCCCCTGGAAGACAGAGTGGCGTTCGCTCGCCCGCGAGCTGCGCCGCGGCGCGAGCCATCACCTCTTGGCGTGCCGGATTGCCCAACAGTTCGATGCGCATCGGCTGTCGGGCGTCGGGATCGAGCGTCCATGGGTTGCGGGTGTCGTAGCCACCGACGTCGAGCAATGCCGGATCGGTGCAGTCCCATCGCCATCGCCCGACGCCGATCGATCCATCGCGACACTCAGCGACGCCGAACAGTTGTGCGGCCCTGGTCAGCAGGGCGCCGACGTCGGCGTCGCCGGTGAGATGCGCCGACAACCAATCCACGACTGGGTCGGATCCGGCGCCGAAACCGGCGACACTCGTGCTGTACAGACCATCGGTGACGAGATCTGATTCGGTCGGTGCCAGGCCGTCGTCGGGAAGAGCATCGACCGCTCGCACGACGAACGTCGTCGGGTGAATCGTCGCAGCGGCCAACGCGTCGAGGCCCGACAGCACAGCGACCGCACCGACCCACACGAGCACGACACGCTCGACGCCCTCCCCCAGCAGATCGGCCGTCACGTCGAGCGCGCGTCGCCATTCCCCGACCAATGCGTCGCCGGCGACGATTGCCACCTCGCCTGCCGCAGTCGTATCGTTGTCGAGCCAGGCGATGCCCTCCAGCCACGGACGAAAGTGTGGGTCGCCACACCACACCGCGCCGATCTCCCACGACGGATGAACCGAGCGAATGGCGGCGGCAAGCGGCTCGGGACGGTGTGTCCCGTGAGGCACCACGAGCAGTGCAGCGATGCGCCCGGTCATGGGCGCTGCTCGGGAGATCGCCTGCGAGTGCACATACCGGGCGTATCTTTACCACGGTGTCTGCCGAGGAACTCGACCACCTTCGTTCCGAGAACGCCGAACTGCGCCGCCGCATCGAGGTCGTGCGCGCCGAGATCGACGAGTTGCGTGCCGAATCGTTGCAACGGCGGGATGAGGTTCGCCGGCTGGTGGACGGTCTGCCGACGGTGGTCAGCCGCCGCACCGTGGTGCGCGAGATGCTGCGCGAGGGCGTCAACCACCCTGACAAGCCGGGCGTAATGCGCCGGGCTATACGCAAACTCGCCAGGGCCCCGCGCAAGGCGTGGCGCATGATCACGCGGAGTCAATAGGGCGTGGCCGCGGTCAACGTGTTCGTCGCCAGACGCGGCAACCAGTTCATGAATGACATCGCCGGGTGGATTGCCGAGGCTGCCGCCCAGACGGGCCGTTCGGTCGAGATGATCACCGACCGCCTCCCCACCGCCGACGGCTCGATCAATCTGGTGGTGGCCCCGCACGAGTTCTTCGAGTTGTACGCAGCACCACCGAGTGCGCTGCAGCGAGCGGCTGCGGCAAGCGTCTGCGTCAACACCGAGCAACCGGGAACGTCGTGGTTCCGTCTGGCTCACGACGTTTGCCGCCGCAGTCTGTTGACACTTGACATCAGCGATCAGGGTGTCACCGCGCTGCGCGGCGCGGGCCTCTCGGTCGAGCGACTCCACCTCGGCGGGGTGCCGTCGATGGAAGCAACCCCAACCACAGCGGAGCGCGAGATCGACGTCTTGTTCATGGGTGGCCTCGACGATCGCCGCGGCGCGCGCTCTGGCCGAACTGGCTTCGCATCTCTGGTGGCGCCGCGCCGACATCCGCTTGACCGGGGTCGATCGGCCGATCGACGCGTCGACGCCGCAGACGGTGTTCGGCGCCGAGAAGTACCAGCCTGCTGTCCTCGGCGAAGCTGCTGCTCAACATCCACCGTGATCGGCCGGCAGTCGCCGATGCCACCACTGTCCATCCTCCGTACTTCGAATGGGCTCGCGCCGTCGAGGCGATGGCGCACGGCTGCGTCGTGGTCACCGAGCCGTCGGAAGGTTGCGAGCCGTTGGTCGCCGGCACGCACTTCGTCGAGGCGAACATCGACGCAGATGGCGGATGTCATCGAGGGTCTGTTGGATGACGAACAGCGTCGTTCCGAGATTGCCGAGCAGGCTCGCCGGATGGTGTTCGGTGAACTTGCGCTGGTGCACTCGTTGGCGCCTCTGCTCGAGCGCATCGAGGCAGAAGTCATCCCCCGAGTCGGGGCCCATTCGGTGTCGCGCTCGGTTCGACATGGCACCTGGCGTCTCGGCCACAGCCAGGGCCCGCATCCGGTACGGCTCGGGCCGTTCCGCCCGTTCCTGCCCACGCTGGTCACGGCCAAGCGAATAGCCATGGCCGAGAACCGCGCCTTGCAACGTCTCGATGCCGCGACGTGCGAGTTGTCCCACGGGTCCAGCCAGCACATCGTCGAAACCATGACCCCCGCCTATGCCGACGCCACTCCGGAGGTGAGCGTGGTGGTGTCGTTGTACAACTACGCCGATGTCGTCACCGACACGTTGGCCAGCATCGCCGCCAGCGAACGCATCGACTTCGAAATCATCGTCGTCGAGGACCATGCCACCGACGACAGCCGGGCCGTGGTGCAGCGGTTTCTCGACGCCAATCGCGACGATTCCGATGACCCTGCTGGCCAAGGACGCCAACCAGGGTTTGGCCGCGGCGCGCAATGCCGGCTTCGAGCACGCCCGTGCGCCACTGGTGATGGTGATGGACGCCGACAACATGATCTACCCGAGCTGCCTGCGCAAGCTGGCCGACGCGCTCTACGACAACCCCGAAGTCGATGCCGCATATGCGATCCTCGAGGACTTCGGCGATCAACGAAACATCCGCAGCGCCATTGCGTGGGATGTCGATCGTCTCTGCCGGGCCAACTACATCGACGCCCAGGCGATGCTGCGCAAGAGTGCATGGCAGTGTCTCGGCGGCTACCGCGCCGACGACGACCTCGTCTACGGCTGGGAGGACTGGGACCTGTGGCTTCAGTTGGCTGCCGGTGGTGGCCGGGCGATGCTCGTGACCCAGATCCTCGGCCGCTACCGGGTGCAGCGCGGTTCGATGATCGCCCTCACCAACCTGGCCACCGACGATGCCATCGAGGCGATGCGCCAGCGATACCCCGCCCTGCCGTGGCCGGCAACAACGCCGTGACGTGTACCACGTAGGCGTGGTACATTCTTCGAGATGACTACCTCCTCGGTGATCGATCGGATCATCGAATTGCTCGGCTCCGCCGAGACAGAGACTGCCAACACGTCGATGCGGATCCCGAACGCACTTCGAGAGGCGGCTGCAATCGCGGTGAGCGACCTTGACATCGCGCCGTCGACCACGGCACTGACGACAGGCGCATTACGGGCAACGCTCGAGGCTGTCGTGTTGCAGGCGGTGCTCGACCAGCACTACGAGCAGCATCCACGCTCCCGCCCGAATCTGGCCGATCTCGCCATCGCGACGGCGGAGCTCGATGGCCACCCGCTGGCCGGCGAGCCGGAGCGGCTCCGGCGAGCAGCTGCCCAGATCGTCGCGCTGCATCCCGATGCCGACGCCGACGCCGTACTTCTGTGGGCCGAGGCTCAGGTGGCAGTTCCGGCGTGAGTCATACGGTCGTCTTCGACAACGAGGCCGTGCAGGCTCTGTCGAGCCCCGACCACCCCACGCACAACAAGGTGGTCAGCCATGTTCAGGTAGTCGCCTCCCGCAAGCGCAAGGTGCAACACATATCGATCGTCGTTCCGACCAGCGTTCGAGTCGAGACGGGTTGGGATCGTACGGACAGGAAGTGGGCGTTCGCGAACCGTCTCGGGATTGCCGATGTCGAACTGGGCGCAGATCATGCCAACGTCGCTGCAGCAATCCGGAGCCGGGTAGGGACGCACATCTCCGTCGTTGATGCCCACGTAGGCTCGGTGCTCCAATCGTCGACCACCGATCGCGTCAGCGTCATCACCAGTGATCCGGATGACATGAAGGCTGTCGCCGAAGCGAAGCCGATAGTTGTAGTGACGATCTGAATCGGTCGGCTCACACACTCTCGCCCGACACTCGCAATACCATGCAATTCCACGTGGATGGAGAGGAATTGCGTGGAGGATGGACGGGTCCCATCGAGCCCGACCCATCCCGGCTCTCAGCGTCGGCTCATCCAACGGCTGCCGGTCAAAGTGCTGAGCGACCCCTGCAGCGTCGGGTCGTCAGCCGTCGCCGACGGTCCGTCCGAGACTTCCATACGGAACAATGCCATTGGGTCCGGATGAGCGACGCACCTCGTCTGACGTTGCTTCGTACGGTCGGACAATGAACGGAGGACGACCTAGTTCGCCTTCCACAGACCTGGATGCGGTCACTTGGTCGTGACCGTCGCACTCTCGAGCGCGAGGTCGTGGGTGACCATCCTCTTGACGAGATCGGGGAATGACACTTCGGGACTCCACCCAAGTTTGGCGTGTGCTTTGGACGCGTCTCCGATGAGCCGGTCGACCTCGGCCGGCCGTAGGAACTTCGGGTCCTGGCGCACGTAGCGATCCCAATCGTCGATACCTGCCGCCTCGAATGCCATCTGAACAAACTCACGCACCCGATACGACTCGCCGGTCGCGATGACGTAATCGTCGGGCTCGTCCTGCTGCAACATCAGCCACATCGCCTTGACGTAGTCACCCGCGTAACCCCAGTCGCGCCGGGGCTCGAGGTCTCCGAGCACGAGCTCGTTCTGCAGGCCCAGCTTGATCCGGGCAACTGCATGGGAGATCTTGCGAGTCACGAATTCGAGGCCGCGGCGCTCGCTCTCGTGATTGAACAGGATTCCCGAGCAGGCGAACATCCCGTAGCTCTCGCGGTAGTTCACGGTGATGTGATGACCGAACGCCTTGGCGCATCCATACGGCGACCGTGGATGGAACGGGGTCCATTCGGTCTGCGGCGTCTCGCGAACTTTGCCGAACATTTCCGACGAGCTGGCTTGGTAGAAGCGGGTGGGGTTGTTGTGCGAGCCGCCGACGATGCGGATCGCCTCGAGCATGCGCAACACTCCGCTACCGTTCACGTTCGCCGTCAGCTCCGACTGATTGAAGGTCATCGGCACGAACGAGATCGCCGCCAGGTTGTACACCTCGTCGGGCTCGGTCTCCACGAGAACGGCAATCAGGCTGGCCAAATCGCACAGGTCGCCGCCGATCAGTTCAACGTAGGGGTGCTCGCGTCGGATCAGTTCGGTCTTCGGGTTGTTCTGCCCCTTGAGCAGACCGTAGATCGTGTATCCCTTGGAATGGAGAAACTCGGCGAGGAACCGTCCGTCCTGGCCGGTGATCCCGGTGACGAGGGCGGTCGGCATCTGAGCGAGGCTATCCATTCACCGTTGGACCGCGGTGATTTCACGGGGCGAGGTGATGCCCTGACGCGCGAGAGGCCGTCGGTACACTGTCGCCCGCATGACTCTTCGCTCGGCGGCTGCGCACCGCAACCTGCTGTACCTGCTGTCGATGAAGGAGCTGCGGACCCGCTACAAGAAATCGGTCCTCGGCTGGGCGTGGAGCCTGCTCAACCCGCTCACGCAGATGGTGATCTTCACGGTCATCTTCCTGGTACATCTTCAAGGCGATGCCGCCAGTCGGTGACCCGAGCGGACTGAAGAACTTCCCGCTCTACTTCCTGGCGGGCCTGCTCCCGTTCAACTTCTTCTCGATCTCGGTCGGCGTCGTCGATCGGCAGCCGTGCAGGGCGGCGCCGGCCTGATCAAGAAGGTGCAGTTCCCGCACGAGCACCTCGTCTTCTCGGTGATCGTCGCCCAGTTCGTCACGCTTGATGATCGAGATGGTCGTGCTGACCGTGGCGATGCTGATTGCCGGCAACATGTGCTGCCGTGGCTGCCGGTGCTGCTGCATCCTGCTGCTCTTACTGGCGGTGTTCACCACCGGTGTTGCGCTGGTGCTGTCGGCCGCGAACGTCTTCTACCACGACGTCAACTACCTGTGGGGCATCCTCGTCGCAGATCCTGTTCTACGCGACGCCGGTGATCTGGAACCCGGCAACGGTGGGCGTTCCATGGCTCTCGAAGATCGCCAACTACGGCCCGACCGGCAGCTTCATCATCGCCGTCCACAACGTGTTCTACGACCTGCGCATGCCCGGCCTCGGGCGATGGATCTACCTGACCGTGATCTCGCTTCGCCACCTTCGTCATCGGTTCGTGGATCTTCAACCGGCTGTCGCCAAGCTTCGCCGAGGAGATGTGAACCATGACTGACCTGGCACTCGAGGTCGACCACGTCACCAAGACCTTCCGCCTGCACCGCGAGAAGACCAACTCGATCAAGCAGCTCGATCGCCGGGCAGCGGCCGAACCCACTACGACGAGTTCATCGCGCTCAACGACGTGACGCTTCGACGTGAACGAAGGTGAGGTCTTCGGTGTCATCGGCCAGAACGGCTCGGGCAAGTCGACGCTGCTGAAGTGCATGGCCGGCATCCTGCAGCCGAACTCCGGCAGCGTGCGCGTGCACAAGCGGATGTCGGCGCTGCTCGAACTCGGCGCCGGCTTCCATCCCGAGCTGTCCGGTCGCGACAACGTGTTCCTCAACGCCGCGATCCTCGGCATGAGCCGCAGCGACATCGCCGTGCGCTTCGACGACATCGTCGACTTCTCCGGGCTTGGGCAGTTTCATCGATGCCCCGGTGAAGACGTACTCGTCGGGCATGTACGTGCGGCTGGCCTTCGCGGTCGCGATCAACGTCGATCCGCGACTGCTGATCATCGACGAGATCCTCGCCGTCGGTGACGTCAGCTTCCAGCAGCGGTGCCTCGAGAAGTTCGTCGAGTTCCGCAACGAGGGCCGCACGATCGTGCTGGTGACTCACGCGATGAACAGGGTCAAGGACATGTGCGATCGGGCGATCTGGCTGACCCACGGCAACGTCACCGGCGAGGGCGACCCCGCCGACCTCGTCGAGGAGTACACCGAGAGCATGCTCGGCAACCGCGACCGGCATGCCGACGGCAGCATCCGCCGCGGTTCCGGCGAGATCCAGATCACATCGGTCGCAGCTGTTCATCGGCGACGGCATCACACCGGTCAAGCGTTTCCGAACGGGCGACGACGTTCGCATTCGACTTGACACTATCAGCGCCGAGAAGCCGATCCCCAAGCCGGTCATCGGGATCGAGATCGAGGCGCTGGGCGGGGCGACCGTCACGGCGCCGTGCACCCGCGATGTCGGCATGATTCCCGAGGCGCTGTCCGGCGAGGGCACGATCGAGGTGCAGCTCGACGCGGTGTCGCTGCTGCCGGGCACCTACGACCTGCACACGTCGATCACCGACTTCAATCGATCGCACATCTACGACAACCTGCACCTCGCGTTTCGGTTCGACGTGATGAGCGGCAAGCCCTACGAGATCGGGCGGCGTCGTGACCGTTCGCCCGCACTGGACGATCGCGTAATTACAATCACTTGCCCGGAAATAGGGGTCTGACCTGGTGTGTGACCGACGGACGTGGACACGGTGTCACCGCGCCGAAGCGCTGACGCCGCACGCTCCTGAGCTGAGGACCAGCCTGAATCGACTCACGCACGCCTCCCGCGGCGGGCGCGCCGTCTGATCGCGCCGGCCACAGCCGCGACCCTGGGCCATGTCGCCTTCGGGGCGGGGTGCGAACTTCCGGCCGGCGTGTAGAAGGCGTAGGTCGGGCGCGGACCACGATTCCTCGCGGCCGCAACCGCCTGGTACACCGGCCCGACGAGTTCTTTGATCGATCGGTCCGCTGGCGGTGTTGTCTTCGGCGCGATGCCGATCCGTCGCAGCCCCACGGTCTCGGCCATCACATCGAGCGATCTGCCCGTGAAGCAGTTCAGGTGCTCGAGCGGGGCGACCACATTCAACGAGTCCGCGGTGAACTTCGGGGCGGCCCAGTCGGCGAGGACGATCAGGCGATCGATGTCCGCGCCATCGGGCACACTGATCTTGAGGATCCCCTCCATACCGAGCAGTGGCACCAGTCCGGTCAGCACGCCGAGCGGATCGACGAGGTGCTCGAAGACCTGCTCGGTGTTGATGAAGTCGAACGTGCGCCCGGCCAGCGCGGCCTCGTCGATCACCTCGATCCCTCGCCCACGGGCATACACGCGCCGAGTGGCCGAGAGCTCGGTGCCGGCAACGTTGCAGCCGTAGGCGGCCGCCATGAAGCCCCACTCTCCCCAGCCCATGCCAACGTCGAGGAACGAGATGTCGCGGGGTGCTCGTCCGAGGTGGCTGATAATCATCTCGATCTCGCGGGAGTGCCCCATGAACGCCTCGAGCCAGTAGCCGCGGTGTTCGTGCTCGAACACGTACGCCGGATCGATCCAGCGCTCGTACACGGCCTCGAGCAGCTCCGGGTTGGGCGCGAATCGTTGGAAGACGAGCCCGCAGCGCGAGCACTCATCGAGCCGGTAGTCGGCACCGTCGACCGCCGCGATGTCGGCGGAACCCTGGGCGCCGTAGAAGTCGAGCAGGTACTGCCGCACTGGATCCTCCCCGTACGGTGCCGAGTACCGCTGGACGAGCCGGTTGCCGCCGCACGCGGGGCAGGTCGACCTCTCGACGAAGTTGTCCCTGCTCACTGGACGAGTCTAACTACGTGCCCCGGAAATAGCTTGCTAGCTGGGGTGATGGTCCCTGATATTCGCGCGTGCGTTCGATACGATAGCCTCCGCCCTTCTGCTACAAGGGTGGAGGCGGTGCTCGTCGAACGCACCGAGCGGGTCATCGCCCAGGCCCGCTGCCGGGTCGACGGCGACCCAGCCCGACGGCGCCACCCGGCTGGTGTCGCTTGCACGAGCCCGACGCCCGACCGATCCGCAAAGGACGACTCGGCAAACCGGTCGAGTTCGGCTACAAGGCCCAAGTCGTCGACAACGCCGACGGGATCATCATCGATCACTCCGTGCACATCGGCAACCCGTCCGACACCGACCTGCTCCGCCCCGCGATCGCACGGATCGTCCACCAGTTCTCGACCACGCCAGCGTTGCTGACCGCCGATCGCGGCTACTGGGACTCGACCATCGAAGCCGACCTCGCCGCCGCCGGCGTCACCACCAACGACGCGACCGCACACAACACTGCTCGTGAGCACCCACACCGCCCGAGCAGACACCGCCACAGACGTACTTCTTCCGGGGCAAGTAACTAAGCGATATTCGATCCAACCGGTAGGGAGTCGGATCTGAGCTGAGCCAGCGAGACCGATTGCCGACGCCGAGCCGCAAGCCAGACACAGCCGAGCAGGACAACCACCGCGACGACCGTATCGAAGGCGAACACGAGCCGCGCCTGGTGGTGCGGAAGGACACACGGCTCGCGTTGGAACGCGAGCGGCGGCGAATTCTTCGGCTGTGCCTTGAGCGGCGGAAGCGGCGAATCACCTCTCGGCGCGCTCGTCGAACAGGCTGTTGCATTCAACAGTGACAGAGACGAATACAGGTGGTACGTGTGCGTAGTCGACTCCCACCGGCACGGCGTCGCTCAGCGGCTGCAGCGCCCAGAAGAAGAGGATGCAGACGTACCAGACAATCGTGCCGCCTGCCACCAGAGGCACGAATCGCCGACCACCAAACATGCCCACACGGTACCCGCCGCTGCACAGGTCGACATGCCACTTGTCGTGCAGCCGGGTCGACTCAAGAACGCATGGATCGCACTCAGGAGAGCGGGGCCCCGGGGCATCAACGTGTTCTCCACTCCCAGATCCGTTACAGGTTTAGCGGGTTTAGATCCTCTGCGCACAGAACACTCAGCGTGGTGGATTCGGAGTTCCGGGGTCCCGGTCGCTCATTGAGTATCCGGCCGTAGGGGATGGTCGCCAGGTCGGGCGCGAAATCGGTACTAGCAGTACTCACACCGCTCCCAACCAGGCTCAACGGGTTCGATTTAGGTGCTGGCAGTACCGGAATCGCGCCCAACCACACCCGACGATTCCTGATTCACCCAATGTGATGCCGGTAATGCCGCGATCGCGACAGCGGTGGCTCATCACTCTCGGCGGTCAGATGGTCATGAGTAGGCAGAGGCAGATGGCCGCCAGCGGGCACATCGCGGTGGCCGCCGACAGTGCAGGCAGCCACTCATCTCGCACACCCCATCGAGGTTGGTCGGACCAGCGGCTGGTGCTGCCAATGCGGTGGTGCCTCCGGCACCGATGGAGTCCCGGTCACACAGTCCATTCGAGCGGACGATGGTCATGACGTGAACCACCCGTTGATGTCGGCGAGGAGGTCGGTCGGGGTGCTCGAGTAGAAGCACACTTCACCGGCTGCCGACACCGGGGCGATCACTGCGTTGGGGACAACCTGCCACGATACGAAGTTGAGGTTTGATGCCAGTGGTTGAGAGCCACACGGGTACACCGTGATGTACCCGGGAGCCTGTGGGTTGGCGACCGTGACGTTCAAGGACACCGCGGACACACCGCCGACCGGGACACCGGCGATCCCAGCGACCGGAATTCTCAGAATGCGGCCCGGGCCAACCCAATGGGTCTTGTCGACCCACACGGCGCCCTGCTGTGTATCCAATCGCGTGTCAAACAGCCGAGCCGGTGACAACGCCGAGAACCCTGCTCCAGCGGCGAACCACCCGTTCACATCGGCGAGAAGATGAGCGTTGGTGTTCGAGAACAGGCAGATCTCACCATTGGCTGACACTGGTGTGATCACAGCATTCGGCACGACTTGGCCTGCAAGGAAGTTGAGATTGGAGGCCAGCGGCGGTGAGCCGCACGGATAGACCGTTACATACCCTGGTGCATCGCCATCGGTCACGGTGACGTTCAATGACACCGCTCCAACACCGGACGCTGGCAGTCCACCAACGCCGACTACTCGAGCACGCAGCACGTTGTACGGACCTCCGTACGTCTGCTTGGAGATCGACACCGCCCCTTGGCCTGTCGTCGGACGACTGTCGAAGAGCCGAACCGGCGACACAGAAGTGAACCCCGACCCGTTGACGAACCAGCCGTTGATGTCGGCGAGGAGGTCCGTCTCCATGTTGGAGTAGAGGCATACCTCGCCGTTGCCCGAGACGGGTGCGATCACTGCGTTGGGCACAACCTGCCATGTCACGAAGTTCAGATTCGATGCCAGCGGACGTGCGCCACACGGATAGACGGTGATGAATCCGGCGCCCTGCGGATCGACCACGGTGACGTTCAACGACACCGCCGAGACCCCACTCGTCGGTACACCGGCCACGCCCGCTACCGGGATCCTCAAGGTGTTTGCTGGGCCAACCCATCGGGTCTTGTCAACCCAAACAGCTCCCTGCGCCGTGTCGGGGCGAGTGTCGAACAACCGAACAGGCGAGATCGACGAGAACCCCGGGATCGGATTCGATACGTTCAGCGCCAACGCCGAGGTGGCGGTGCGGCCGGTGTTGTCGGTGACGGTCAGCTGGAAGGTGTGCGTGCCGTTCGCCCAGGCGGTGGTGTCGAAGCTGAACGCCCCGCCTGACAGCCCGTAGTACGACGACATCCAGCAACCCGTGCCTGGTGAGAACGTGGCGTAATCGACGTCACTGAAACCGCTCACATACACCGCCACGTTCGTCGTCGCCGGCGAACCGTCCCGAGTCAAACACCACTTCGTCACGATGGCCGTGCCGGTCGCATCGGGTTCAGCCCACGCCTTGAGGACCACCGTTCCAGACACCGTCGTCCCGGCAGCCGGCTCGACCCAGGTCACTGACGGTGCAAAGTTCTCGTTGGTAATCGACAGTGCCGATGAGACCGTTGTGCGGTCGCTGTTGTCGGTGACGGTCAGCTGGAAGGTGTGCGTGCCGTTCGCCCAAGCGGTGGTGTCGAAGCTGAACGCCCCGCCGTACAACCCGTAGTACGACGACATCCAGCAACCCGTACCTGGTGAGAACGCGGCGTAATCGACGTCACTGAAACCGCTCACATACACCGCCGTGTTCGTCGTCACCGGCAAACCGTCCCGAGTCAAACACCACTTTGTCACGATGGCCGTGCCGGTCGAGTCAGGCTCAGCCCAGGCCTTGAGGACCACCGTTCCAGACACCGTCGTCCCCGAAGCCGGCTCGACCCAGGTCACGGATGGCGCAAAGTTCTCGTTGGTAATCGACAGCACCGGCGACATCGACGAGCGGCCGCTGTTGTCGGTGACGGTCAACTGGTATGTGTGCGTGCCGTTCGCCCAAGCGGTGGTGTCGAAGCTGAACGCCCCGCCGTACAACCCGTAGTACGACGACATCCAGCAACCCGTACCTGGTGAGAACGCGGCGTAATCCAGATCACCGAAACCGCTGACGTACACCGCCGTGTTCGTCGTCACTGGCAAACCGTCCCGAGTCAAACACCACTTCGTCACGATCGAGGCGTAGTCCACTGGCGTCGCTGTCGCCTTCAGAGTGACCACGCCCGACACCGTCGTCCCCGAGGCAGGCTCCGCCCAGGCCGCCAAGGGCATCGCCGCAGCGGTCACGACCGAAGCTCCGAGCGGGATCAAAGTCATCGCCAACGCGCCGAGTGCCGCCAGCGCGGTGGTCCGCGCGAATCCGCCTACCACGATCGGCCAGCACCGCTTCATCACTTCACGCTCCTTGTATCAACGTTCGAGCGTCTATATGTAAGAACGTTCGAGCCACCCGCCCGCACGCACGCGAGAACAGGTCTTCTTTGTCCGCCCCGCACGGTCTGTTTGATAGGGCCGAACGACGTACCTTGTCGGGACTGATGACACTCATCGACCGGCTAAGTAGGGCCAGGCCCAACTGGACTACATCCGCTCGAGAGTGGGTCGAGTCTGACGTGTCGACCCATTGGGGATAGCTTGCTCGGTGCTTCGAACGATAGGCATTGCACAGTGGTGGATCAGCTACAGACAAACCTCCTTCCTCGCGACGGCGAGCGGGCGGTCATCGACCGTCGCGTACCGGGGCAACGTTCCAGGACCATCTGTTCGCTGGCCACGGGCCGGCATCGCGAACTCATGGCGGAGTCGGCCCCGACTCTCGCCGCGTACGCCCAACGTCACGGTTGGAACCTGGTGCTCAGCAGCGAACGGCTCGGCGAGCGACCGCCCTCATGGACGAAGATCACGCTGATACAACAGCTCCTCGCGCACAACGAGTTCGTGTTCTGGGTCGACGCCGACGCCGTGATCGTCGATCTCGATCGCGACATCCTGGCGGAGATCAATGACGATGCTGACATCTGGTTCGCCCGTCACCCACAAGAGCGCAACCCGGACGCAACCGTGCTCAACGCCGGAATCTTCCTCGCTCGGTCGTGCGAGTTCACAGACAAGCTGCTGGCGGCGATGTGGGCGAATGAGCAGTTCATAGACCACAATTGGTGGGAGAACGCCGCCTTGCTCGATCTGCTCGGTTACTCCCTCGAGCCGCCATTCCCGAAGCTGCGACCGTCGACATGGGATGCTCGCATCGGCGAGTTGGACCTCGCTTGGAACAGCGTGCCCGGCTACTGCGAGAGCCCTCACCCGGCGATCAACCATCATGCCCGTAGCGATCACGACGACTTCGGCATTCGTCTCGGCGCAATGGCGAACGATCGACTGAATGCGGTGGTCAAGTTTCCCTCAGCGTTCGAAAATGTGCGGTCACCGTCGTCGGCCGGCGTCGACGGGCGGCCTGCAACGCACCCACGATTTCGATGGTCTCCAACTCGGCGACGATCCGCCGATCGAAGAGCTGCTGAAGGTCATCGACACGACTCGACGCCGACAACGAAGCACAGCGGCTGCGGCTGATCCAGGTCTTCGATCAACTCGAAGTGGCCGTCACCGAGCAGGTGAGCCAATGAACGTCGGGCTGACGACTTGGCCGACCTGCGCGCCGAACGCCATCGCTGCCGAGGTCGCCCGGTTGCAGGCGGAACTCGCCGCGATGAAGAACACAAAGCTCTTCAGAATCGCTGGGCCATTGCGAGCGTCTGTACGGTCGTGCACTTCGGCGGTCCCGTGGCTGAGCAATATCCGGTGTTCATCCCGGTCAGAGACCGACTCTCTCCGCTGCTCGAGTTGATCAGCTGGCTCGAATCAGTGGAACAGCACGACATCTGGCTCATCGACAACGCATCGACGTATCCACCGTTGGTCCGTTATCTCGACGAGACAACTCTTCGGGTGGTGCGGCTGCAATCCAATCTCGGCCACCGATCGGCATGGTTGAGTGGAACGGTCCAACGGGTGGCGCACGATCGATTCTTCGTCGTGTCGGATCCCGATGTCGTGCCTGATCTCACGTGCCCCACCGACGCCCTCGAACACTTTCGAATCGTGCTCGAGCAACACCCGGAGGTCGACAAGGTTGGGTTTGGGCTGCGCATCGACGACCTTCCCGAGCACTACGCGCTGCGCGACGACGTCATCGACTGGGAGGGGAAGTTCTGGGACCCGGCGATCGAGGTCGAGCCGGGCCTCTACAGCGCCGGGATCGACACCACGTTCGCGATGTACAGACCCCTTGATCGTCGGCATGAACTTCTCAGGGCGTTTCGAACAGGCAAGCCCTACGTGGCTCGACACCTACCTTGGTACCTCGACTCGTCAGAGCTGAGCGAGGAAGACCAGTACTACCGCGAGCATGCTGACACGACGATGTCGAACTGGGACCGAGTCCAACTGCCATGGTGGAAGCAGCGGCGCCTCGGTCCACGGCTGGGTTAGCGTCGTGGAGGCCTGCTCCACGCCAACTTCGGCGTGCCATCCGTTCGACTGCCCCGGCGCCGAAAAGTCGGAATCGCTTCGATGAACCGCTGATCGCGCACCGCGTGAGTGTATATGTGCATACGCCAGACGACGGACCCCACGGGGACACCGCTAGCGTCTCGATCCGTGAAAGTCGTAGTGACGGGCGGTGCCGGATTCATCGGCGCGAATCTGTGTGCGCGCCTTGGTCTTCTTGACGAAAATCACCGAGGTACTGGCGTTCGACGATCTTTCGACCGGGCTTTGCGAGAACCTCGTCGGTGCTGCGTCAAAGGTTCGACTCGTGGAGGGCACGGTGCTCGATGCAGACGCCGTACAAACGATTGCCCAGGGCACTGACGCAATCGTGCACCTCGCCGCAAGACCGTCTGTCCCCCGCTCGTTGGAAGACCCCGTGCTTTCACATCGCGTGAACGTTGATGGAACGCTCAATATCCTGGAATACGCCCGCCACGCTGACAAGACGCCTCACGTCATCTTTGCAGGGTCTTCGTCGGTGTACGGAGCAAACCCCGCGCTGCCCAAGCACGAAGGCATGGCGACACTTCCCAGAAGTCCGTATGCGGCGAGCAAGCTCGCCGGTGAGGCCTATGTACTCGCGTATCAGGATTCATTCGGCGTCCCCACCCTTCCCTTTCGATTCTTCAATGTCTACGGCCCGTTGCAGGCGCCCGGCCATGCCTACGCCGCCGTGGTTCCAGCGTTCTTCTACGCGGCCCTTCGAGGAGAGCCGGTGCCGGTACATGGTGACGGTACGCAGACCCGCGACTTCACGCACGTCGAGACTGTATGCACGGTCATTACCCAGGCGATTCTCGGCAAGGTCACGTCGGCCACTGGTGTCAATCTCGCCTTCGGCAATCGTTACTCCCTGTTGGATGTGCTGTCGATACTCGAGGAGTTGATCGGTCATCCCGTCGCGCGGACATACGGTCTTTCGCGCGCAGGTGACGTTCGCGACTCGCAGGGCTCGAGCGACCTGCTGAGATCTATGTTTCCGCAGGTCTCTCCGATGCCGCTTCGAGACGGGCTGGCGTCCACTCTGGAGTGGATGCGGACGTTACCGTGATGTCCGACCGGAGTTATCCGATCGTGCGTGTGATCGCGCGTACCAATGTCGGCGGGCCGTCACTACAAGTCACCGCCTTGATGCGTGGCCTCGATAGCAATCGCTTCCCGCAGTTTCTGCTCAGGGGCTCGGTGGACGAGGGCGAGGCCGACTATTTGTTGTTGCGCGTGGACCGACGTTGAGCACATCGACGTGCCAGGGCTGGGTCGTTCTGTGAGGCCCCTGGACGACCTCCGAGCACTCGTGTTCCTCACCAGATTCATGCGTCGGGTGCGGCCCACAATTGTGCATACCCACACCGCGAAGGCCGGCACGCTTGGACGGATTGCCGCCGTAGCCGCGCGAGTGCCAATTCGGGTTCATACGTTTCATGGCCATGTTCTTCACGGATACTTCTCGCCCAGGACCACCCGTGTTGTGGTACTCGTCGAGCGGATCCTGGCGAGAGTGACCACCCACACAGTCGCCGTGGGCCAACAGGTCCTCGACGATCTCGTCGCAGCGAAGATCGTGCGCCCGCAGAGCTCAAGCGTTGTGGCCCCAGGTGTGGAAGATCCGGGCCCGTGTCCACGGGAAGACGCAAGGAAGGTCCTGGGCCTACCTGTCGACGCAGCGGTGATCACGTTCGTGGGTCGGCTCACTCGGATAAAGCGTGGTGAGCGCTTCATCGCTCTTGCCCGTGAACTCGAATCGGATCTCCCCGACGCGGTCTTTGTCGTGGTAGGCGACGGGCCCGAGCGCGGAATGCTGGAGCGGGAGGCGGCAGGTTTACGCAATGTCGTGTTTGCCGGCTGGCAGAGCAACATGGCGCAGGTGTATTCGGCGTCAGATCTGTTGGTGCTGACCAGCGACAACGAGGGAATGCCAGTCGCACTGATCGAGGGAGCGATGCAGGGGGTGCCGGCGGTGGCGACCGATGTCGGGGCCGTGAGGCAGGTTGTTGCTGATGGCGAGACGGGCCTCGTTGTCACGGAACCCGACGACTTGGTCGAAGCGGTGAGGAAGCTCCTCTCGGACGAAGCCCTCAGACAGCAGATGGGAACATCGGCCGCTCGGCGCGCAAGGGTCTTGTTCAGTCAGCGGAGGCTTGTATCCGACTACGCCGAACTGTATGAGCGACTTCTGCTCAGCTCGCCGAAAGCCCAGCGCCGCCGTCGCCCTTGAGCCGTCCTGCGCCGACCGAGTAGACCGGCATACGGAGAAGCGGTACGAAGATTGCGACGCTGAGAACCAAGACAGGGATGATCGCCATCAGCGGTGGCACAACACCCCGCCCGACCAAGACGCCCAATGACGCGCAAGCGACGGCGACCAGACCGAGCGAGAAGGCCACCCATCGAATCGGAAGGCCGAGTCGGTGAAGGCGATGGCTGGTGTGGTCCGTGCCGCCCACCATAATCGAGCGCCCGGAGCGCTTGCGCGAGACGACCACCAGTGAGGTGTCGAAGACCGCCGGCGCCATGATCAAGACGACCGCCGTGATCGATTCGAAATGAGGGGTTGACCAACGAAGTTTGAGCGAGATCACAGCCAGTAAGAAGCCGAGGAGGAGCGATCCGGCATCGCCCATGAAGATGGAGGCCGGGTGCCAGTTGTAGACCAGAAAGCCGAGGCACCCTCCGGCAACGGCGGCGGCCAGCGCTCCTACGAGAATCTGATCCTGCAACACTGCGGCGACAACAAGTGCTATCGCCGTTGCTGTCGCGATTGTCCCTGCGACACCGTCCATGTTGTCGAGAAGGTTGAAGCTGTTGGTGATCACGACGAGCCACACGATGGTGAGTACCACGTCAATCCAGTTGTCGAACAGGGCGATTCTCGCGCCAGCGTGGACCGCGAGCGCGGCAGCGAGAATTTCGACGCCCAATCGGGCATACGGGTTGAGGTTCCGTAGATCGTCGACCAGGCCGCACAGGCTGACCATGATTGCTGCGATGCCGATGTAGGCAGCCTCTCGTGTCCAGTCCTGGAATATCGACGGAATGAGCAACGCCGCTAGGCCGATCGCCAGACCGCCGAAGTACGGGGTCGCGCCGGTGTGCATCTTGCCCTGCGCCGGCTTGTCGAGCACTCCTATTCGGACGGCGAGCCGACGCACCGTTGGGACTCCAACCAGAGCGACAACGAACGCGATGGAGCCAAGGACGATGACCGTCCACACAGGACTTGCGTTGTCAAGCATATGACCGTGCCATCTAGGCGATCTTCTCCGACCTCGCCTCGGCGATCGTCGCACTGAGGATGTCGTCCAGTGTTCGCTCCGGGCGCCATCCCAAGGTCGCAGTGATCTTGGATGTGTCCGGAACTCGTCGTCGCATGTCCTCGAAGCCACCGGTTGGGAACGCTTCGTCGTACGTCATCATCTTGATCTCGGAGGTCGAACCGGACATCTCCACAATGGTCTTGGCGAGTTCGAGCATCGAGATCTCGTGACCGGCGCCAACATTGAAGGCTTCGCCGATTGCGCGGTCGTCGCTTATCAGAACACGGATCGCCCGAACGGTGTCCTCGACGTGACAGAAACAGCGTGTCTGAAGTCCATCGCCGTACACGGTGATCGGCTCACTGGCCAACGCTTGGCGTACGAGGCGGGGAATGACCATTCCGTAGGCAGGGCTCTGGCGTGGGCCGACCGTGTTGAAGAAGCGGGCAACGACGGTCGGGAGGCCTCGTTCCTGGTGATAAAGGTACGCAAGGATCTCATCGACTGATTTAGCCACGGAGTACGCCCAGCGCCACACCTGGGGCGGGCCGAGGACTCGGTCGGCGTCCTCAGCGAGTGAATCGGATTCGTTCTTGCCGTAGACCTCGCTCGTCGAAGCCACGAGGATGCGTCGCCGGTAGCGATGGGCTGCGCCCATGACGACCTCACTTCCGCGGACGTTTGTGGAGAAGCTCTTCAATGGTTCTTCGATGATCAGACGGACTCCGACGGCTGCGGCCAGGTGGACGACTGCGGAGCTCTCGTGGACAAGTTCATCTACGATCGTCTCGTCAGTGACCGAGCCCTGGACGAAGCGGAACTCGGGGTGACGACCAGCGGCGTCGAGGTTGCTGAGGTGCCCTGTCGACAGATTGTCGAGGACTGTCACACTGTGGTTGTCTGCAATCAGTGAGTCGACGAGATGGGAACCGATAAAGCCTGCGCCGCCGGTGACCAATATCGGTCCTGCTGTCATGGGTCACAGTCCTTCGTTGGCTCGCTGGTGAACGCAATGAGGCTATCGACAGGATTGGTCTGAGGTCTTCATTGATCTCTCAGAGAAACTCAACGTTGTTCATGGGGCTGAGGCAATGACGAGTGTCGAGAACAAATTTGGCTTCCCTCGTGAGAGCCTGGAGGTCGATCTCGTCGTGATCGGTAAGTACGACGACGGCGTCGTAGTCCGAGAATCTGACCATGTGCTTATCGACCACGGAGACTTCCGACAACGCGGCTGGAAGCTCCGCCAAATGGGGATCGTAGGCGTCGAGAACTGCGCCAAGCCCACTCAGCAGTTCGGCGACCCGGACTGCCGGCGACTCCCGAGCATCACTGCTATTCCGTTTGTAGGTGAGGCCGACGAGCAAGATCCTCGAACCCCGAATGGCCTTGGACTTCTCGTTCAAGGCCAAACCCAGTCGAGTCACGACATAGTCAGGCATGTGCTCGTTGACGTCGTTGGCTAGTTCGACGAAGCGGAAAGGGTGCCCCAATGTTTGCTTGACCTTCCACGAGAGATAGCTGGGATCAATCGGAAGACAGTGGCCGCCAACACCCGGGCCGGGCGTGAACTTCATGAAGCCGAAAGGCTTTGTTGCGGCGGCTTCGATAGCATCCCATATGTCGATATCGAGCATCCGAGCGAACATCGCGAGCTCGTTCACGAGGGCAATGTTCACGTGGCGGAACGTATTCTCCAGAAGTTTCGTCAACTCGGCTTCCTTGCACGACTTGACGGGCACAACCCGCTCGACGAGCGATCCGTAAAATGCCTCGACTGCCGCGAGGGATTCCTCGTTCACTCCCGCGATCACTTTGGGAGTGTTCTTGAAATGCCAGGTCGGGTTGCCAGGGTCGATGCGTTCCGGCGAATAGCCCACGAAGAAGTCGACGCCTCCCTTGAGACTGCTGCCGGCATTCAGGAGCGGGATCAGCAACTCGTCGGTAGTTCCTGGATACGTGGTGGACTCGAGCACGATCAGAACACCCGACCGGACAAATGGGGCCAGCGATCTCGCAGCGCCCTCGATGTACGAGAGATCTGGCACAGTCTCGCGAAGAGGCGTAGGTACGGTGATGACGGCTACGTCGAACAGTTCGGCCGACGCCGGGTCCGTGCTCGAGCAATACCGTCCGCTCGAAAGCGCCGCCTGCAAGACCGACGACGGCACATCCTCAACAAATGATTCGCCTGCTTCGAGGCGCGTCGACCCTTCGCCGATCATTGTCGAGGCCAACAACGGAGTATCCGACCTCCACGGCAGCCATGGCGATTGGGAGGCCGACGTAACCTTGGCCAACAACTACCACCTTGGTGTTCAACGGAGACCCTCCTTGCGCACGCGTGTTCATCACGCTCGGGGATTGAAAGCTCAGCCAAACCACCGGAGCGCTCGGCATGGGGGAATCGGCCGGCCAAGTGTAACCGCCGGGCACTGTTCGAACGGCGAAGCTGACAGGAGGAGTACTGCCCGACCCGCCATCGAGTGGCTGCCGATGGAGCCGCGCCAGCGCCACGGCTATTCTGAGGGCCGGATGGCTATTGTCGACGTTCGAGAACTTATGAGTCCGACTGGCGACGATTCCATCGCTCCAGACGAGCCCCCGAACCGGCAGAAGTCACTCGCGCCATGGCTACGGTCCGCTGAGTACGCGTACGCCGCAGTCTTGCTGTCCGTATTGACTGGGGGCACCGTAACGGCGTTCTGGCGTGGGCGCCTGCAGGAAGGCGGTACCTCACTTGAAGCGGTGAGCACCTACACGTTCCTGCTCGTCCAGCTCCCGGCTGTCGTCCTACTCGGTCGACGGGTGTCGCGGCGACACGCGTCACAGCCCGTGATGTGGTTTCTCGGCGGACTTGTTGCGTGGCTCCTGCTAAGCACAGTCTGGGCGACCCGCCAGCCGACAACTCTTGTGGCCGGGGTCAGCCTAATGATCAGCTGCTGCGTCGGTGCCTATTTGGCTATCTCATTCTCCTGGACGGAGCTCGCAATCATTCTATTCGTCGCCCTCCAGCCTGGACTCGTGGCCAGCCGGCTCGCCATCGACCGGCGATGGCCAGGCTCACTCGACGAGACAGGAAACGTCGCCGGAATCTACGGCAACCGGAACTCCTTGGGCCCTCCCGCAGTACTGGCTGTGGCAATGGGTGCGATCCTGCTCGCGGTTGTGGTCAGTCGCGCCTGGAGTCGACGAGGTTGGCGAATGCTGCCGCTCCTCGCCGCAGTGTGGAGCGTGGCGCTCTTCGACCTGGATCTGCAGCGTCGATCCAGATCCGCAACGTCATGGGTGACCCTCTTCCTCATCGTCGGTGTCGTCGCGTTCGTCAACGCCATAGCGAGTACTGAATGGTTCTCTCAGCGCCCGAAGGCGAAGTCCATCGTCGGTGGGACAGTCCTCGCCACGGCGACTGCCGCGTTCATCTTGGCGATGTGGTTTCAATCCCGAATCTCAGAGTTCTTCGGACGAGCGCCCGGTTTCGATCACCGAACGGACTATTGGCGCGGTGGACTTCGATGGTTTCCGCCAAAAGCCGCTCATCGGTTGGGGCTGGTTCTCGGCATGGGCAACACCCAAGTTCCGAGCGTCCCTCCCGACTCGAATCAGCGATCAGGTCTGGTCGCACAGTGCGTATTTCGACATTGCGTTGGGAGGCGGCGTGATCGCGGTGCTGCTAGGAATCGGGTTGGCAGTCGTGGGCGTACGATCGGCGTCAAGTGTGATCACTCATCGCGACCCGGCTTCCGCACTTCCTCTCGCGCTGGTCGTGGCAATAGGTTTTGCGTGCTCCCAGGAATCGTTCTTTGTCGGGAATCACTTCTTGACTGCGCTTCTCGTTGCAGGTTTGTGCGCATCGGCAGTCCGCGACACGTCGGTGCCTCTTGAACCACTGAGCCCATGACGCGTTGTCAAAGCGGCAAGGGCCACGTCAGCAGGATCGGTCGACGAGTCATCGCCGACTTCAGGCAACCTACTCTCAGCGTTAGGCACGAAGCTTGGCCTCGCGGCGCCCGCGCCGTGCGGCCAGCCAATCAAGCCCAGCTCCCGCCATGATTGCAAAAGCCCACAGAGTCTGCGCTCGATGGCGAAATGCTGTGCCGAGATTCCCCTGTGAGAGCGTGCGTACTTGCGAAGATACCAACCACGAGCAGCACTGGGAACAGCGCGGTGAAGGCCGTTTCGCCGCCAGAGGAGGACAACCCCGAAGGGAGCGGCTGTGTAGAGCGTAATCCACGCGATCGCCTCGCCCTGCGCGAGGCGGTTTCCGATGCTGGTGGCTCGCTCGCCGGGCAGTGGCCTGAGCGCGATTGCCACAAGGCCGTCACGAATGGTCAATGCGGCGCCGTCGTCGACAGATGATGTATCAACGATTGCCGTCTCGGCGTCAGCTGCCAATCGCGCGCGAGTGGCCGCTGTGCCAGAAAGATTGTCTACGACGAAGCCCGCTCCAAAGATCCCCAATCCCCAAACCAGAGGAGCAATGGCTGCAAGGACTAACCCGCCCGCCACCAGACGCAGCCGATGCCGGCACGTGACGATTAGAGCGCCAACGAAAGCTACAGTCGTGACCACTGCGGTTTGAGGCCGCAATCCGCACAACAGCAGCAGCCCAAAGGCGGACGAAACACTGCTGGCCCACACCCGGCGCCCCGTGGCGAGGGGCATGGATATAACTCCGTACGCCGCGAGCGTAATCCCGAGCCAAATCATGGACTCCCTCAGAACGGCGCTTGACCAGAGCACCTGCGACGGAAGAAGCGCGACTATCCCACCGGCCAGCAGAACAGCGTTTGCACTGAGCCTTAGCGATCGGGCAATGAACACCGTGAGGACTGCGACAGCGACGCCGCACAATGCAGCCAACATCTGACCCGGCCAGCGCCCGGGCCCAAACACATCGAAGAGCCTCGCCAAGGTCGCACTGAACGGACGAGTGGAGTTGTACAACCGCTGGCCATAGCCCGGGTGGTACGAGTTGGCCGATCGACCAGCCGCCACAGCCGCCGCAAGGTCTATGTACTGACGCTCGTCAGGAAAAGTCACACCGTTCGTCGAGAGTTGGAGATAGCCGATCATCGCCAGCCGCGCAGCCGCAGCAGTCGCGCCGACCGATACCGCCGGGTGTTGTATCGCGAATTCGAACACTCTCGATGCGAGAAAACGGACTGAACGCTTCGCTCGATCGTCCTCGGGTGCCGAATCGGCGTCTGTGCCCAGCCCGCTCGTCACGAGTACAGGCGCAATTGGCTGGCCACGCCGTTCCGAATCCTGCGGCACAGAAGTTCAAATATAGCAACAACCATACGGCGACAACGGGCCACCCCCGACGTTATCTCCACCCGCTCGCCAACGCCATCAGCCATCACCCCAAGACCCCGATCGGTGGATCGAGGCTAGATCCTGACGAGTTTGGACCTACCCCCTAATAGACGGCAAGAAATTGGTGCGGAGGAGCGCTTCGCAAGCGCGGTTTTCTGCACTAGAAGGCTTCTTCGCGGACGCACCCTCGACAACTCCAGACTCTTACTGCAACAGCCGGGCAGTTGGTACGGGCGGAGTTGTTCGGTCTGGCGAAAGACCGCCCAGACGATCGCTCAGTCGCCACCGGAGGCATTCGGTCCGCGCGTTAGGGTGCCCGCGTGCCTTCGCGCAGCCGCCTCGAGTACGTACAACGCATCTGCGGTCTGGCCGTTCTCATGGTCGTGCCTGTCCCACGCCGGGCTTCCAATCGCTGGCGGCTACGCCAGCGTCAATGTCTCTTCGTGATCTCTGGGTTCGTCATCGCCGGTTCCTTGATCAGCCCCTGCGCTGGCAGCCTACCGATGGGTCGGGAATCAGGTTCGGTTCTTACCGAGACTCCGAGGCAGGCTCGTACCGGCGAGGGCCAGTTCGCTGTGACAGCACCCCCGCTCTCACGGCGAACCGCCTCGCAGACCTCGGGGAGATCAGCTACGTCGCCCTCGCGCCGACGGCATCCCGACCGCCCCGCCAGATTCTGCCGACAGGGAAGCCCGCCGACTGCACGCCGGAGATGAAGTTACGCATTCGGAAGCTCGACCGGTCAGCCGTCTTCCTCGCCGTCGGCTGCGGCTATGTGCCGCCGCGTCCAGTCCGACGGTCATTCGTTAGCCGAGGAGTCTGACGAGTGGAGCTAGCGGTTGGCGCGCCGTTCCTGGCCACTCGAACGAAGGACAATGAGCGGGGGTCCGTTCTACGAAAGGACATCCAAGGGCTACGAGCGGTCGCCGTCGCGGCCGTCGTCGGCTTCCATTACTTTCCGTCGGCGGTGCCAGGTGGCTACGTCGGCGTCGATGTCTTTTTCGTGATCTCTGGGTTCTTGATCACTGGCAACATGGTCCGCGAGCGCAACCGGTCCGGCCATGTCTCCTTGCCGCGTTTCTACGCACGGCGTATCCGGCGACTCCTGCCCCCGGCGCTCGCGACAACGTGGGCGACTGTCATTGCCGCCGCTTGCGTCGTTGCACCCGTGAGGCTCGTTTCAGTGATGACCGACGCTGCGTGGGTCACCGCATACGTCGGAAATGTCCGCTTCGCTCAGGCGACGGGTGGATACTTCGCTGCGACGCCGGCTTCGCCCGTTCTTCAATTCTGGTCGTTGTCGGTGGAGGAACAGTTCTACCTGTTCTGGCCAGTCCTCTTTGCACTCGTTGTGTTCGTGTCCCGACACAGGCCCCTCCGCGCAATCGGGGTCGCGTTGGTTGCATTCGTGTCTGTCGCCTCGCTCATTGCATCGATTCGGATCACCCAATCAAACCCGATCTCCGCGTACTTGTCACTCGGCACACGTGCCTGGGAGTTCGCATTAGGTGGGCTGCTGGCGATGTGGATGAGCCACGAGCGGCTACGTCTCGTCAGGCTCGGGGACGTAGCGGGCCTTGGCGGTATGGCGGCGCTCGTCGCATCGGTCTTGACCTTCTCCCTGCGCACGAACTTTCCGGGTGTGGCCGCACTACTGCCAACCGTTGGCACCGCACTCGTCATTTGGGGCGGTGAACACCGCCATGGTCCGGTCCAGCGAACGTTGAGTGTGGGGGCTGCACAAGCACTGGGCGAAGCATCGTATTCGGTGTACCTCTGGCACTGGCCGGTGCTGATTCTCGGAATCGAGCTGATCGGCGGCAGTCTCGCTGCGCGTGTCTGTTTGTTGATGCTCAGTGGTGCACTCGCAGCGGTGAGCTACACGGTCCTCGAGAAACGGTCGAGGCGCATCGGCTTGCACTGGAGCACCACCCGCTACATCGCAACCGGGCTCGGCGCATCGATCATCACCTGTCTGAGTCTCATCGTCATGGCTCACTTGGTGCCGACGGCTGGACACTCCAGTGCAACGCCCCCATCCGAGGGGAACGCATCGGCAACCCTCGATGCGGGAGTGATCACGCTGACGGTGCAGGACCCGATCGTCGTACCAGGGTCAGTGCCTCGTAACGCTGAGCCGCCACTAGTGGACCTAGCGGGCGACCTAGCAGTCGTCTTCACCAACGGCTGCTATGGCGAAGGCGTTCATGTCTGCGAGGGGGGCGACCCGAACGGCAACGTGCGAATCGTTTTGGCCGGAGATTCCCACGCGGGTCAGTGGTGGCCCGCCGTCAACGAAGCCGGGCGTCGGAACGGTTGGAAGATCTACATGGTTGGGAAGAACGGCTGCCCGCTCGCAGATGTCGACGTCAGTTTTCTCGACACGAGCGACCCCTGGCCCGACTGTGCCGATTGGCAGGGCAACGCCGTGGCGGCCATCGTCGACCTTCACCCGGATGTCATCATCTACGCGAACCACGCGCAGGGGTACTCGGAGAAGAAGAGCCTCCGCGAGAACTTTGCCGACAAGTGGTCGGCGGGCGTTTCGTCCACGCTGCAGCGGCTGTCGTCGTCGAGCACCGTCGTGATGTTCGGGCAGAGTCCACTCTTGAAGGACGATCCCGCAGAATGTCTGTCAGATCACCTCGGCGACGTTTCCGCCTGCTCAACCGACCTGAAGGACGCAGGCGACCAGAAGATCAGAGCGATGATGCGAGCGATCGCTAATGAGAACAGGGTGCTGTACTTCGAGCCGAGCACGATGCTCTGCACGAACAAATGCCCGATGATGGACCACAACTATGTAATGTTCCACGACTTCGCCCATCTCTCGGGCTCGTACTCCGAGTCCCTTGCCGTCAAGGTGGGAGCTGTGTTGAAGGCCGCCCTGTCGGCAGGGCGAGGTCGATGACACCGTCGACCGAGCGCCGGCGCTCGCCTTGTGGCCCGGGCCCGGTCGAGCAGTTCGGAAACAACAGAAACCGGGCTCGTGTCTTACCACGCACGTCGGCGACACGCTCCGCGCCCTGCGCCGCCCGGCTGACAGCCGCTCCGCGATCAGGCGCGCCGCACACCCGCCAGCGCTGACAACCAAAGCCCCCAGGGACGCCTGCATCACAACGCCCCGGCCACGACAACAGATGCCGGCACCAAACGTCGAGAACATCCGAACCCGCATCGACCCCGGCACCAAAACGTCGAGTCTGTGGATGAAGCTAAGCACCTCGCCGTATGAGCAGCACGTCAGCCTGCAGCAATCGAAAGTCGCTCGCTCGGAAGCCCGGACGAAAGTCGGCCAACTCAAAGTCGACCAGCAGACCCCCCACCAACTCGTGCCAACTCGCCTGGCCCTCATAGAGATCCGTGAGCGAGATCTCCGTTTCGATTGCGTCGACCCGGTGTAGCGTGCTCTGCGCTCCGAGTAGGACACGATCCTCGAACCCCTGTACATCCATCTTGAGGTAGAAGCGTTCCGATGGGCCTCGCGCTGCTCCGAGATAGCCGTCGAGCGTAATGACATCGCAAGGAATGGCGTCGCCCACGTACGCCGACGACGGAGCTGCGTCTCGATGTGTCTGGCTCATCGACAAGATCGAGCTGCTGACCGAGTTCTTTGACTGATGAATCTTCAAGCTGCCTGGGGTGTCGCCACATGCGGCGTTGACTGCTGTCCAGAGCGGGTCGGTTGCAGCCCGCGGTGCAAGTAGCGCGAACGCACTGGGCAACGGCTCGAACGAGTGGATCGGTCCGTTGAAACTGGCCTTCCGCAAGGCTTCGGCATAGAGGCCTTCGTTGGCTCCAACGTCAAGTACGCTAACCCCACCGAGGCGGCGCAGGACCGCCTGGCGGTGTATCGCAAGCGGAACACCCCGATGTATATCCCAGTGGGCCCGTGTGAGGAGCTGTTGAACAACCAGTTTGAACCCTCGACTCATCCGAGGGACCTTACCGACTCGACCAACGGCGATCTGGATTCTTACATCGTGGTCATGGCGACGCACAACCGCACTACCGAGGGCGTGAGCACGCTTCAGGCGGTCAGCAACTACGCGGCCGAAACAGCGGTTCTGCTTGACTCGTACGTGTTCGTCGACGAGCCCCCTGCCGACGGCGAGCGGACCGAAGAGGTCCTCAGTGGCCTCGACCGGCCGCCTAGAATCCTTCGCGGGAACGGGACCAGCTACTGGTCCCGTTCGCTGCATGCTCTCCTCGATGAAGCGCTGCGCTCGAACGTCGACTACATCGTGCACGTGAATACGGACGTCACCATCACCGCTTCCATTGACGTGCTTCTCGAGCTGATGCGCTCGGACACTCGGGTGGCGGCCACAGTGGGTGTTCTCTCGGGCAAGGTGCCAATCACAGGATATCGGTGCGTCCACCCATGGTTTCCCTTCTTTCGATCGGTGCAACCTGGGAATGATGCTTCGATCGTGCCGGCCTCGTATATCGTGTATCGAGCGTCTGCTCTCCGTTCGAGCCGTATCGATCTGCCCGCGCTGGGGGAGTATCGACACGGTTGGGCAGATGTAGAGCTGTCGCTCCAGCTGCGAGCGGCCGGTTTCCGACTCGCCACGAGCCCCGTCGTGGTAGGAGTCGTACAGCATGAGAGGTACTACCAACGTAAGCATCATTTCGAGCGGTATGACGGTTCGCTCGTTCGTTACATTCGCGATTGCCCAACCGCGCCTTGCTTTGCGGATACGAGGCGGATCGGAACGCGGCTCTTCGGGCGATTCTGGCCGGTACTCCTCCGTATATATGTTCCAGTTATCTGGCACTGGATGCGATACCGAACTCGACGGGTGTGGAGTCCAGCGGCAAAGTCCGAAGGCCGCTGACCCAAGAATTAATTCCTGCAAGAATGCCCCGTCACGTAGGCTTGGGTCCAGAGATTCATTTCCTAAGGCGAGTAGGTGGTCGATGTCGGGCGGGGCGGGGCTAGATCCCCAAACAATTGGTTGAATGATAGAAGATCGGTGTATTGATCAGCCGATCAATTTGTCGATAGCCACGAGTTCTCAACAGCTCGATTGCGGGAGCGAGTTCTCGCGTAGTCGAGATTGTCGACAACGAGTACGGTGGCGTCCGGCGCACCGGCAGAAATCAGATCTATGCAGTTGAGCCGATCAACTCCATCGATGACCACGACATCCGATAGGCAGCCAACGCTGCGGTGTCGAGCGTGCGCGCATAGTCAAGCGGCTCACCCAACGGGCGAAAAAAGGAGATCTAGAAACGAGCCAGGCTGGTCGGCCGCACAGAACATAATGTCCACATTGCCTGGAAGTTCTTTGGCGATCATCTCGCACCAGCGGCGATCCTGCTCCACGGCGGTGACGCGCCCAACGCGGCTCCCGTACCACCGAGTCGATCCGCTTGACCCGTACCCAAAGAGAGTCCTATCCCGTGAGAGGCGGTCCTCCAGAAAGGCCATCGCTGGCATAGTTAGCCACGGCTGAGAAACCCCGTCCGCAGCAACTGCTGGTCGGCGAGCGCGAGCGGATCTAACCCACCCTGATCCGCGGAGGTATCCGCCCCGTGCGACAAGTAGCAGACTCTTGAGGCCAACTCGCGAACACAGGCCCACCAGCCGGTGCTGCAACTGCGTCTGTGCAAACTCACTGGTCGACTCCATCACCTGGCAACGGTCGAGCCCCGGCCGAGAATGCTGCCCAGAGATGGGCGTCTGAGAATCGTGACACGTGTCCTTCGTGAGTCCAAGGCCTCAATCGTCTCACGTTACCGTGCCGGTCGCGGCCACCCGGTGACGCTGTCTTACCCAGCGAAATGCAACGACCGCAACGGCAGCGTGACCAGCCGTAATCCCGATCAGTGCCGTCTGTGGCGAGGGAAATATCACGATCGCGACGGCGATACCAGCGGTCACGATGGCACCGCCCAGGCGAGCGACAAGTACGGCTGATGTGTCGGCGCGCGCCTTCAATTGTAGGATGGCCAACTCGGCCACCGCCAATACGGCGTACGACATGGCCGCGAGGATTGCCAGTTCGGATACGTCATCCCACCGTTGCCCAAGAAGACGAAATCCAAGGTCGTTGGGGATCAATCTGCACCGCTGCGGCGGTCAGAACAATTGCACCGAGTACCAGCTTTGCCACGATTCGCGAGATTTGGCGGAGCTGGGCTGGGTTCGGTCGACGACTTAGGACAACCAGCCACGTCGAGGCGATCGCCAACTGAACCCAGAGGTAGGGCAATAGCGCCGCGCGGACGGAACCTACGGCGCCGGTGCCAGCAACTACGCCGAGAGTCACCAATAGGGCATACGACGACCCAGTGATGACTGCCTCGTTGACCGCGAGGCGCCACCAATGGGGATTGTGTGCAACCGAGGAGAGCGAAAGTTTGGGTCCGGTCGGCAGCACGGCGCCCAGCGCGGTCGATCACCGCGAGTGCTGCGGAGAGGGCCCAAACAAGGAGTAGCAATGCTGGAGAGAAGGCACCCGCCGACCAGAGAAAGTAGAGCCCGAGCAGTTCGCTACCGGTCCAGATCAGATCAAAGCGTAGGGCCCGACGTACGCGAGCCCGCGCGAGTAACGTGTAACGTGTCGTGTCGGCCAGGGGAACGAGACAGACGGCGAGGCCCGAAGCCACAGCAAACGACACGGATCCAGTCAACAACATCGTCAGGCACCCGGCGACGAGACCAACCGTGGGAGTCACCACCAGCGCCGCACCGAGCACGATTGGTGCGACATCCGGACTGTCATTCGACGCTCCGGCCCACACCATGCTCGCTTCACCGAGCGCCACACGGATCAGCTGAGAAACCAGCAACACGCCAGCATAGGCGAGGGAGAAGTCACCAAAGTGCTCCACCGACATCACCCGGGCCGCAACGACGACCAACGCAACATTTCCAAAGCTTGAAATAGCCTGCGAAACCCCAGGAGCCCCCCAGCGGGCCCGCCGGAAAAGGTTCGAGGTGAACTGGCGCTGACTTCTGCGGTGACCTAGTGCAGGGCGTGGCTGCTCGCTCAGGGGTAGGCCCTATTCGACGCGACGCGCACGAACTCACTCTACTTGGCGCGCCGGGGCTGGGTGATTGCGCCAGATAGCCTCGATTGCATATGTGCGGTATTGCGGGGTTCGCTGGGCGTTTGGCAATCGGCGCGAACGCCCGTGTGACTTCGATCCTTGCGAGGGCTACCGACTCCCTTGCGCACAGAGGTCCAGACGGACATGGCCACTGGATCTCAAACGATCTGCCAGTCGCTCTTGGTCATCGCCGCCTAGCGATCATCGACCTCACCGGTGCCGCTGCCCAGCCGATGGTCCTGCCTAGTGAGAAACGAGTCGTGACGTACAACGGCGAGATCTACAACTACCGTGAATTGCGCAACCAGCTGAGAATGCTCGGGCACGGCTTCTCGACCGAGAGCGACACTGAGGTCCTCCTGAAAGGTTGCACCGAATGGGGGGTGGCCGACCTCGCATCGCGAGCTCGGGCCTTTTTGCCTTTGCGTACGTCGACCTCGACGCCGGCCTGTTGTGGCTTGCCCGCGATCGGTTCGGTGAAAAGCCGATCTATTGGGCGGTGTGGGACGGAACGCTCGCGTTTGCGAGCGAGCTCAAAGCTCTGAGACAACTCCCAGGCTTTCCGGCCGAGATCGACCGTTCAAGCCTCGCGTCCTTTCTCGCCTATGACTCGGTGAGCGCGCCGCGAACGATCTATTCCGGTGTCCACCAGTTGCGTCCCGGTTGCTTGTTACGGGTGCGGGTGAGCAACGACATCGTCGCGTCCGATGTCACCGAGACGATCTATTGGGATGCTGTCCTCGAAGCACGGACCGCGAGGGCAAAGCCATTTCTGGGCTCACTCGACGAGGCTGTCGATGGCCTCGATGCAGTTCTCGGACAGAGTGTCGCATCGTCGATGATAAGCGACGTCCCGCTCGGAGCCTTCTTGTCGGGAGGTATCGATTCTTCGACCGTCGTTGCACTGATGTGCCGCCACTCCACTGGCCCCGTGAAGACCTTTACCATCGGCTTCGACGAGAACCACATGAGCGAGGCCGAGGAGGCCAGGAAAGTCGCTGCTCACCTTGGCGTCGACCACACTGAATTAACCGTCACCTCGCAAGATGCACTTCGAGCTGGTGCCGAGGCTCGCAGAGATGTACGACGAGCCGTTCGGTGATTCATCGCAACTGCCAACACATCTCGTGTCATCGCTCGCCCGGCAACATGTGACAGTGTCGTTATCGGGCGATGGTGGTGACGAGCTTTTCGGCGGTTACAACCGCTATTTCCTCGCCGGCGAGATGTGGCCGAAAGTTCGCCGCATTCCTCGGCCAGTCCGCTGGGCAATCGGCAAGGGCATCGTCGCTGTGTCACCTCACACCTGGGACAGCATTGGGAGTCGCATGTCGGTCGGTCCCCTCCCGAAGCTGAAGGGCGGCGCAGGGGAGCGGCTCCACAAGCTGGGTGGTTTGCTCGATGCCCACGACTCCGCTGAATTGTATTCACGCCTCACAACACAATGGTTCGATGGCGTCGCATTCGGCGCGTCAGCCTCGGCGCAGCCACCACTCGCACCGGGCTTTTCATTCACCGAACAACTCATGCTCCGCGACACGACGACTTACTTGCCTGACGACATCCTGGTCAAGGTGGATCGGGCAGCGATGGCAACCTCGCTGGAGACGCGTGTGCCAATGCTGGACCCCGATGTGTATCGATTTGCTTGGTCATTACCACTCGACTTCAAGGCTCGGTCTGGCCGCGGCAAGATCGTGCTGAGAGAACTCCTAGCACGACACGTTCCTCGACACCTGTTCGAACGACCCAAGCAGGGGTTTGCTATTCCGCTTGGCAGCTGGCTCACCGGGCCGCTGCGCGAATGGGGAGAGACACTCCTCGATCGACGCGTGCTCGAGACGCAGGGCTTTCTCGATGCTAACGCCGTGCGAACCTGCTGGGATCAACATCAATCCGGCGCGCGGCAACTGGCAGGATCGGTTGTGGAATGTGTTGATGTTCCAGGCGTGGATCGAACGTTGGGGGTAGGTTCTAGAACGTGTGGTTGGGCCGCTTGTAGCCGACGGCGCACCAATACGGTGGGCCCTCTGAAACCTCAACGTTGCCCAGGCCGCTTCGCTCCATCATTTCGATGACCTCCCCGCGAGTGAAGCGATGCTCAAGTCTGGTACCGAATCGATCAAGGGCGTCATTGCGCATCACATACATTGTTCGGTGCCGATAGATCGCCAGAGGAATCCTGTCGGGTCTACCCCCGAACCGCTCGACCAACAGGGCAAACCGACTCAGCGGCAAGTAGACCAAGAATGCAATGAGCTGGCTCACCAGGTAGCGAATCCTCATGGGCAACCGACTGATCACGTGGCGGAGGAAGGTCGGACGCGTGCCACACCAGACGGAACCACATTGGACGATTGTCGAGTGCGTAGTAGAGGTAGACGAGAAACGGCGCATCCGATCTCAGTGTCCTGACCGCTGTCGGCCATACCGCGAAGGGGATCAGGTGTGTGATGAAGCACTCCGAGCGAGTACCCGAAATCAAACGATCCATCGTCGAAGGGGAGCTCACCGGCCGATGCCTCGATGAACGAGGTATTGACCGCGTTTCGCAGGTTCCGCTGCGCGACCACAAGGGCATCGGCACTCGCATCAACGCACACAAGAGATCCGACGCGTGGCGCGACATATCGAGCCCATCGCCCACTGCCACAGCCGAGATCGAAGCCAGTGGAGTCCGGAGGCAGTCGGTCCCACGGGAAACCTGCGAAGTACTGATCGAAGATCTCGCCGAGTTCTTTCTCGGACAGAGCACTCTGGTCGAATCGGGTCCACTCGTCACCGAATCCGTCGACGACGTCGGAACTCATGTTGCGATCTGGCTGATGCGCGTTGTCGGAAGTCCTCATCGCGGCAGAGTGTATTGCGCCACCTCGGCTCACCTGCCCCGGCGGTAGGCTCCTGCGTCGACGTGATTGAGCGATCGGGACAGACCCGTCCTCTCCAGAAACGAACATATGCGAGGGCCGTCAGATGGGTCGGGTAAAAGAGGGTTTACGGAGGCTCACGAAGTCGCCAGGCGTGCCGCAAGCGCGGCACATCGCGGAGCGGTCGGTCACGCCGCACTTGCGGGCGGATTTCCACCAGCTTGGACTCGATCATGGTCTAACGGTCGAACGACTGAGCGCGCTCGAACTCAAGGTCGATCGCATGTATTCGTCCGTCGACGCACTCGATGCTCATATACCTGCAGTCCTGAACGCCATTGCGTCGACGAACGGCACCACACGGCTGCTCGCCCGTGAAACCGACGGCTTGCGTGCGTCGATCACTGACATGGCGCACCGGCTTGACGAGGCCGACGAGACCGTGGCGCACCGGCTTGACGAGGTCGCTAAGGCAATGTGGACAGGCGACGAGATCGTTCGCGATGAACTCCGTCCTCACATCGAAACTCTGGCTTGGTTGCTGGAGCGGGTCGAAACCGTGAGGTCCGAGATGATGCACGAGTTGCGCTACGGCCAGACGCGTGAGTCTGCCGCGGTCGAACCGAAGATCCTAAACGCCGCTCATCTCGGCGACGCCGACATCAGATTGAACCTCGGCGCCGGCCACATCGCCATTGATGGTTTCGTGAACGTCGACATGCGCGAGCTTCCCGGCATCGATGTGGTGGCACCGATCGACAGTCTGCCGTTCGAGCCGGGCACCATTGCCGAGATCTTCTCCAGCCACACCGTCGAGCACTTCCCCGAGGAGCAACTGCGACGCGAGACTGCTGCCGTATTGGGTCGCCTTGCTCAAGCCCGGTGGCATGTTCCGCGCGATCGTGCCGGATCTCGAGGCCATGACGACGGCGTACGCGAAAGGTGAGATGTCGTTCGAGGTTCTGCGTTCGATCTTGTATGGCGGACAGGAGTACGAGGGCGACTTCCACTTCACGGGCTTCACCCCCGACTCGATGTCGAGCCTTCTTGTCGACAGCGGTTTGCACAAACCGACGGTGATCGCCAGCGGCCGGCCGAACGGAGACTGCCTCGAGTTCGAGATTTCGGCCGTCAAGCCGAGCAACTGATGCGGGTTTCGGTTGTCATCTGCACGCTGAACCGGGCCGACGGACTCCGAGACACGTTGAATTCGTTGCGATTTCAGCGTTACACGGACTTCGAGGTCGTGGTTGTCAACGGGCCGTCGACCGACCATACCGCTGAGATCCTGCAGGAGTTCGAGGGACTAATTCGAGCCGCGTCCTGCCCGGTTCCGAACCTGTCGATGTCTCGAAACATAGGTATTCGCGCCGCTGCGGGCGACATCGTTGCCTTCATCGATGATGACGCGCTGCCCGAGTTCGACTGGCTTCGTCAGGCCCTTCCCGCCTTCGATGATCCCAGCGTCGGCGGAGTGGGCGGCATCGTGTTCGACCACTCCGGAATGGATCTCCAATATCGTTACAGCGCAGCAAACCGCTTCGGCGAGTCCACGGCGAGCACCGATCGGCCGTACGACGGCTACTCGGTTCCGGGTTCGTTCACGTTCCCGTATCTACAGGGCACGAACGCCTTGTTTCGTCGAAGTGCACTCGAGGAGATCGGCGGATTCGACGAAACCTTCGACTACTACCTCGACGAGACCGACGTCTGCTGTCGCCTGGTCGATGCCGGCTACGTCCTGCGTCAACTCCCCGACGCTCCGGTGCATCACAAGTTCCTGCCATCGACGATCCGCAGCCCAGAACGCGTCGTCACCAATTGGTACCCGATCATCAAGAACTTCACCTACTTCGCTCATCGACACGCTCTCGGGAGCTTCACCGAGCTCGAGGTGATCGATCGTTGTCGAGCGTTCGTCGATCGATGGCTGGCCGACGCAGCCTTCCACGAGCAAGCCGGCCGGTTGCCGGCCGGGGCGACAGACCGGGTTCGAGATGTCGGCGGCGATGCACTGGCTCGCGGAATAGAGCTCGGACGCGATCGACATTGGCTCCGGCTCGAGCGACTCGAACCACCAACGATGACGTTCCAACCGTTTCCCGTCGTCGACTCGAGCAATCGACGACGCATCGTGATCGTCTGCGGCGACTACCCGCCGCGGATGACCGGAGGCATTGCCCGCTTCATCGGAGACCTCGCGCCATCGCTGGCACAAGCCGGTCACGAAGTTCGAGTGATCACCCGATCCGACACCCACAGCACCGTGGACCTCGAGGATGGTGTATGGGTTCATCGCCTGGCCAGCGAGACACTTGCCGACGGCGGCGTCGCCCCAGAGACGCTCCCGCACATCAATGCGTTCGTCACTGCCAGCGTCGCCGAGATCGAACGGATCGGTGGGTGGGCCGCGATCGACCTGGTCTACGGGCCGGCATGGGATGTCGATGTGCTGGGCGCCTTGCGGATGACACCATTGCCAGTGATCGCCATGCTGGCCACGCCGGTAGCCGTTGCGGCGCAGCATGCCGGCGGCCTCGATTCGCAGGAGGGTGTTGATGCCCTGGAAGGGCTGATGCGCAGCGAGCGCGAATTGTTCGCCGGCGCCGACATCGTGCACTCGATCAGTGCAGCCGTCTACGAGACCGTGCACGAGCGGTACCAGGTGACCATTGACCCCGCTCGATTGGAGGTTGCGCCGATCGGCCTCCGAGACCGGAAGCCGGCGACGCGTCCGAAAATACAGCGAGCCGCGAAGACCTCGGTGCTGTTCGTCGGCCGTCTCGAGGCCCGCAAGGGTGTCGATGACTTTCTCGACGGCGATCGAGTTGCTCGCCGACGCTCAACCCATGGTCGAATGGACGCTGGCCGGGATGGAAACGGTGCCGGCCGGGACGCCGAGCCACGAAGAGACGTTCCGCGATCGGAACAAAGGGAACACCTGGTCAGATCGTGTTCTGTTCCTCGGTGGAGTCGATGACGCGACGCTCGACTCGGCGTACGGGTCAGCCGATCTGGTCGTACTGCCCTCTCGCTACGAGTCGTTCGGATTGGTCATGCTCGAAGCCATGATGCACGGCAAAGCGGTGGTGAGCTGCGACATCGGTGGAATCGTCGAGGTCGTCCGGGATGGCATCGACGGACTCCTGGTCCCCCCCGCCGATCCAGTCGCGTTGGCGCAAGCGGTCGGCGAACTGCTCGATGATCCCACTCGACGAGCAACGATGGGTCGAAATGGTCGAGAACGATACGAACAGGAATTCTCGATTCCTGCGGCAACCCGGCGCTTCGAAACGATGATCCAACGGGTCAGGCTGGCGTCGTCGGACGACGTCGATTACACCGTTCACGGGCCACGAGAGACCGTTCGAACGGCGGGAGGCAACCACGGCCTCCAGATCTCGAGGCACACACGTGCGGTTCTCCCGGCGCAGTCGACCGGGGCGCGCCGCGTCGCGCTCAAATCATCGGGGTGCGGGCAGATCAACGTGCAAGTTCGGGCGACCGCAACGCCGGTGCAGATCGGGGACCACTGGACACGTGTCGACCTCCCGGACGGCAACGACGATGTGACGGTGACGTCCCCTACTGGAAATGTGACGTTCGGCGGCACTGTCGAAGTAGCCGGTCCGTAATGACCAGAATCGCGCTGGTCTCGGGCATCTGCGTCGCCAACGACGCCATTTCATCTGCGGTCGTCTCGCAGGCCCGTTCGTTGCTGAGCATGCCCGAGGTCGAGTCGGTCCACATCTTCAGCCAACACTTCGATCGAGAACTCGACATTCCCAGTCACGAGGTCCACAACTCGTGGCAGCTGCTCAAACATCCTGACTTTTCCTCGGCGGACGCGGCGATCTTCCACTGGGGTATCCACTACGACCTGTTCGACGCGACGATCGTGGCTGCAGCCGAAGCTGGCGCTGGTCACGGACCGATACCGGTCGTCCATTTTCACAACTGCACACCGTGTGAGCTGGTCGATCCGGAGAGCTACTACACCATCGACCGATCGATGCGGCAGTTGCAGCTGGCGGCATCACTCGAACTGAACTGCTGGACGTTCAGCCCCTTCAATGAGCTCACGCTGACCGAACTCGGCGTCGACCCAAGTCACATTCACTTCGTACCGTTCCCGATTGCCGCGCCTGGCCAACTGAAACCGAGTCGCCGACGCGACGCAGTCGACATCGCCGTGGTCGGTCGGATAGTGCGGGCCAAGGGCCACCACGTTCTCCTCGAGGCGTTGGCTCAGCTTCCAAAGGAGACGCGCAACAAGCTCCAGCTGAGAATCGCCGGAAACATCCCCTTCTCCTCGGCCTCCTACCTCGCCGAACTGGAGGAGCAAGTTGATCGGCTCGGGCTGGGCCGCATCGTGCATTTCATCGGCCAGCCCGACACCGACGCGCTCTGGGCGTTGTACTGCCAGAGCCATCTGCTGGTGACTGCGTCGCTCCACGAGGGGCTGTGCGTGCCGGTGATCGAGGCCTACATCGCCGGGTGCCGTGTCGTAGGAGTGTCTGCCGGGAACTTGCCATTCGTCGTCCAGCCACCGGATCGTCTGGTTGCACCGAATGACCCTGCCGCCCTCGCTGAGGGCATTTCACAAACGGTCGCCGAGATCCTGGACGGCACGGTCGTCGATCGCCGAACGGTTGCCGACCTGCTGGATCAGTTCACAGAACGCTCGGCGATCGAGCACCTGCGCGCAGGCCTCTCGTCGCTGCGCGCCGACACCATTCAACTGCAAGGAACCTGAGATGAGCAGCACCCTCCCGCTCGTGGCGACACGACAACGCACGCTTCTCGACCTCCTGGTATGCCCGCAATGTCATTCCTCACTGTTGCCGCGGAAGACGACCGCAGTAGTCCAACTTCTCTGGAGTGCTGAGCTGATGTGCGAGGCCTGCGAAGGTCGAGTCGGTGTCATTCTCGAATCAAAGCCGTCGTTCCTCGAACGCGATTTCGCGAGGTTCGACGGCGAGTCCGCAGGGTTCAAGATCGACGGAACGGAACGTTTGATTCGCACCGGCCAGTGGACACGCGTTGCCGAAGGCTGGATGAGCCTGGGAAACGAGATGGACCTGCTCAGTCTCGACATGACGTGCGGCGCCTTGTCCGTCACGTTCTACACCCACGACTGGAGCGGACATGTGGAGATTCTCGTCGACGGCGAAGCGGGAGAAGGTCGTGACCTCTACTCCCCCACACCGGGCGAACTGACCGTTGAAATCCCGTTCGACCTGATCGCCGCCCACCGACTCGGCATCCGCGCCACAGGTCTGCGCAACCACCTCTCCCATGGCGAGCAGGTCATCGTCAAGTCAGTCCACGCTTGGGTCGACTCCAGCCGAGTTCCCGTTCCCGAATTCGCTCCAGTGGACAGAGGCAATCCCTATCCGCCTTACTTCCTGGAACTACTTCGTGAGCTGCCGCCAGACGCAATCGCGCTGGACGCAGGCGGTGGAGATCGCCAGGTCGGTGATGAGCGGCTCTTCAACCTCGAATACCTTCCTTATGCGGCACCTGACATATATGGAGACGGCCTTTGTCTCCCCTTCGGAGACAACTCCTTCGACCTCATACTGAGTCAAGCGGTGCTCGAGCACGTACCAGATCCGCAACGAGCAGTCGATGAGCTTCACCGGGTGCTCAAGCCCGGCGGCACGATGTACGTCGAGATCGCCTTCACCCAGCCGCTACACGCAGTGCCGTCTCACTACTTCAACGTCACACCGTTCGGCGCGGAGCACCTGTTTCGGGCGTGGAAGTCTGCCAACGTCTCGTGGTTCGGCGGCGTCCGCGACACGGTGACGTGGTGGAGCAACCTGGTGAATCTCGATGCGAAGTGGTCGCCCGAGCAGGTCGCCTTCTTCTCCAGCCTGCTCGACGACTTCGACAACACGATTTCCTACGACGATCTGAAGTACTTCGCAAGTGCCGTTGCGGTGCGAGCGACTAAGTAGAAGACACGAACCGGATGAAGGTCGCCCTCTCGGGGGTACGAAAACGGTGTGGCCGTGACGGCGCTTCTTCAATCGCTCTTACGCAAGTCGATGGGAAGTACGAACGCGACGTCGCCCTTGACATCTTCGACGACGATCTGCAGACACAGCGCGAACGAAACGAAGGGCTGTTCTATCGACCACATCAAGATGTCATCGTTCACCTCTGCCGACTCGACTCCGAGGTGATGGAGAACCTTGTCATCCGGTGTCACGATGTCGAAGCTGAGGCCGGCGACATCAGACCACGTTCCCTGCGCCAAGGTGGCCGACAAGTTCCAGAGTCCGGGGCTCATCAGGAACGGCAATGTCGACTTGATGACGCCGCTCGAACCACGGGGCACTCGCAGCACGACGTCGCCCGCATTCGCCATGATGCCTCGATTTACACGCAAGGGCCAATGCTCGGCAAAGAACTCGCTGGTGCGCTGTCGAAGTCGAGCCGCGTCGACCTCGACTGACTTTCGTCGCGCATTGATCCACCAGACGAAGCAGCGGTCCGGCTGGTCGCCACCCAGGGCGATGCGTCGTGTCGTCAACGCAGCGTCACTCAGTCGCTCCTCCAACTGCAATACGCGACCATCCTGTTCGCACAGCCAGAGCCCGTGCATGGTTTCCACCTCGAAGCCAGCCAAAGTGAGCAGCTCGGTGATCTCGGCCGCTGAAAGCTCGACGGTGTGACCGCCGTGGCTCCACAGGAGATGCTCGGTGATCAAGCGGTTCGGGCTGTCGAGAATGAGCTGACCGCCTTCGGCCAGCACTCGATGTGATTCCAACAAGAAGCCGGCCAGTTCGTCGGCCCAGAGGTGCTCGGTCGTCTGACCGGCAAAGACTAGGTCGACCGAGGAGTCCTCGACACCGCTCATCTTGTCGGCTGTGTTGACGATCCATTCGACGTACGCCGGCAGGTCGCCGGGCATCGGCTCATAAGCCTCGACGCCGACATGGCGTAGGACCGCCCCGTAGCTGTGCTCGAACCAATCGAAGTACCAGCGACCGTTGGCGCCCACGCTCAGAACACGCTGTGCGCCTTTCGGCACCCGCTCCAGTTCGAGGGTCCGTAGCTCGTGGAGTACTCCATGGAAGAAGTCCGAAGGCACGTTGGTGGTCTCAGTTGCCAGGCCAACCGCGGAGTTCGAGGCGACAGAAGCCCCTGCATTGGACGCTGCCGCCAGCGATGACTCGATCTGATTGACATACGGCGCAGCAGCCCGATCCAAGACCTTCCGAACGCTCCTCTTGACAGGGGGCAACAAGCGCAACTTCTTCTCCCTCTTCATTCGACCTCACTCAAACCTACTGTGAAGCTGTGTCCTCAGGCGTGGTGCCTCCGAAGTCGTGCCGTCGCAGTTCACGTGTTACATAGGTCGGACGCTGCATAGAGCGAAAGTGGATGCGCCCGAGATACTCGCCGATGACGCCAAGTCCGAAGAGCTGAGCGCCGGCGAGAATCGAAATGAGCGACGCGAGAACGCGAACCCAGGGACTTCGATGTCGTTGGTGAAGTATCGGGCGAGGACATAGAGCAGGGTACCGACACCGAAAAGAGCGAGTATGAACCCCATCCATGTCACCAGCCGCAAGGGCTTGATGCTGTACCCAGTCACCATATTCAGTGTGTGCCGAAGGAGCTTCCGAAAGGTATACGCCGATGTCCCCACAGTTCGCTGATCCATGGGAGTGAGACAGGTCGTGTAGCGAGTCGTCACCCACGAGAGGAGCACGTCGATCGAGACGTACGGATCGTCGACCCGATCGAAGCCCTCCCTCAATGCTGTTCTGAAGGCGCGAAAAGCACCGGAATCCCGTGCCATGCGACCGCCGATCGAGGCACCCATCAAGAACTTTGCGAAGCGGCTCGACGCATTCCGCCAAACACCGTGCTCTTCTTGATCGGAGGTGCCGTAAACCAGATCAACCTCGTCCGTGAGCGCGTCGAGGAGGGTAGGGATCGTTTCGGGACGGTGCTGCAAGTCGTCGTCCATAGTGACCACAACGTCATATGACGCTTCGCGGATACCCGCAAGCAACGCGTTGTGTTGGCCGAAGTTCCGGAACAGGTTGAGTCCGACAACTTCTGGACGCTTGTCAACGAGTGCGCTGATGGTCTCCCAACTGTCGTCCGGACTCCCATCGACAACGAAGATCAACTCCCAGCGAACCGAGTGTTCCATCGTCGCCACGATCCGATCAGTGAGTTCTGGAAGGGTGGCCGCGCCTTTGTAGACCGGCACCACAATTGAGACTCCGCGGCGAGGCATGGTCGATAAAGTAATTCTGTGAGTGTAAGCAGTTCGGCGGTCGACGTCGTCACGGACATCCCGTTCAACCGCCCCTACACCACTGGTCGCGAAGTCGAACTGATGTTGGACGCAGTCGCACGCGGGCACCTGTCTGGTGATGGCCACTACACCAAGGCGGCCAGCGTGATGCTCTCGGAGATTACGGGCATACGTGACGTTCTCTTGACGACCTCGTGCACCCATGCGCTTGAAATGACCGCGTTGCTACTCGACCTGCAACCCGGCGATGAGGTCATCCTGCCGTCGTTCACGTTCGTGTCGACGGCCAACGCTTTTGCCCTTCGGGGCGCACTGCCCGTCTTCGTCGACATCAAGCGAGGAACGAACAACATCGACGAGACGCTGATCGAACAAGCGATCACGTCTCGCACCCGTGCAATTGTCGTTGTTCATTACGCAGGTATCGCCTGTGAGATGAACGAGATCCTCGCCCTCGGCGAGCGTTACGGCATACCGGTCATCGAAGACAACGCCCACGGTTTGGGGGGCAAGTACCGGGGCCGCAAGCTCGGATCACTCGGCTCGCTCTCGACGCTCTCATTCCACGAGACGAAGAACATTCACTGCGGTGAGGGCGGCGCACTCGTCATCTGCGACCAGGGCTACACCGCTCGCGCCGAGATCCTGCGTGAAAAGGGGACCAACCGAAGCAGCTTCTTCCGCGGTCAAGTCGACAAGTACACGTGGGTCGACGTCGGGTCGAGCTATCTGCCGTCGGACCTCCTCGCAGCATTTCTCACAGCGCAGTTGGAAGCGTTCCCTGACATCCAACGTCAACGGATGGACATCTGGCGGTCGTATGAACGTGACCTTGCGCCGTGGGCCGCTCAGCAAGGTTTCGAATCGCCCATGGTCCCCGCTCACGCGCAGCATCCCGCTCACCTGTTCTGGATGCTGGCCCCCGACCTTGAAACTCGATCGAGATTGATCACTCACATGGCGAGCAAAGGGATCAAGATCGTGTTCCACTACGTGCCGCTCCACAACTCACCCGCTGGCGCGCGCCTGTCGGCTGCGCGTCACCTTCCGGTCACGGAGGATGTCAGCGATCGGCTGGTGCGGCTGCCGCTGTTTGCAGGAATGTCGATCGCTGAACGTGACAGGATCGTCAGTGCTGTCGTCGAGTTCCGCTAAGAACCTTACGGCGCCGACACGACCCTGACCGGCTCGACCAGCACGCTGGAGTCATCTGCAACAAGGCGGGTCGACGCGGACGGCCGTACGACGAAACCGATGTCGACGAGCTTCGCCACCCCTGCATCGAGTTCAGCCTGATCGTGCCCCAGCAACACGACGAACCCTCCTACGAGTGTCCGAAGTCGATCGAGGTCACCAGGACTGATGACGGGCATGCCAGGGGCCGGGGATCGTTGCACAGCAAGCGTCTCCCAGTGATACGAAGCCTCGACGGAGTCGAGCATGGCGTCACCGCATCGATACCAGAACAACAGCGGCTCGGGCGCGCCCGGAATTGAAGGCACGACCGACGATAGTCGGGAGGCCAACTGCGTATGCCTCGAACCCTGTGTCATCGGCATCTCCGAAGGCGATCTCATAGTGGGGCTCGTACTGAAACGTCGCACGTGGAATCGGCTGCGATCGTTCTGGGCGCCGAACCCCATGCAATGTTCATCGCCACCACCGCCGGACGACCGCTGCCGCGGTTCGCGACCTGATGATCACGAAGCCGGCTGCGACAAGGATCAACACGAAGAACACAAACCGTCGCACTTCGAAGAGTTGGGCTGCGAACGCGACGACAACCGGAACGATGACGACCAGCGGTGTGGGAACTTGCTGCTTCAGGCGCGACCATCCGAACGCTGCGGCAACGACCAAGCAAGTCGGACCGATGATGTACGAGTAGTAGTACGACGTCTCGATCGTTGTCCCCGCCTGGGCGAACTCCTGGAAGTTGTAATAGAGAAGTGGCAGGAGAAGCAGGGCGACGATGAGGCACCGTTCCACCAGCTCCGGGCGTGGTCGTCGCCGCGATCGGACGACGGCGAACCAGACCGACGAGGACAGCAAGTGGCGGGGCGTAGATGTAACGTCGTGTCGTCAGCCAGATGTATCCGGGCGCCCTCCACAGATTGTTGTTCTTGATATCGCGGGCGGCATTGAGCGTCGTCTGGTAGATGTTCGCGTCGCCGAACGTCGACCGGTACACGAGCATCCCTGCGGCACTGACGATCAGAACGGCCACGCCGAACGACAAGCAGAGCCAGAGCGCGTCCAGCGCAGCGCCGGTCGGCCACGATTGCAGCGGCGAGCAGTGCAAGCGAGATCGCCATGAGCGGAGCGAAGAAGATGTTGGCGTTGACAGCCACCCCGGCGACTAGTCCTGCAACGAAGCTCAACGCCACCATGTACCACCCGCGCTGGCGAAGGGCCAGAACGAACAACGAGATCATGGCGGCATACAGCGGCACCACGATCGTGTCTGGATGTGTCGAAAGAATCGCAAGTGTCGTAACGGGGTTGGCGATGAACAGAGTCGGGCCGAGGAGCGCTGCCCGTCGCCCGAGAGGCCGAAGCGCAAAGTACATCGGAATGATTGCGACGAGATACAACACGTATCGCAGAATGAAGTAACCCCACACCTGCCCGAAGACGAGGGACGTTCTGAGTGGAAAGATCAGCCCGAAGCGGACAGAGTGATATGTGTAGCCAAATCGTTCGACGTGACCACGGAAGTCGTTCGCGTAGCCGGCGTAGATGAACGGATCCCCATTGTTGAGCCGGAAGTACGGAGACGCTCGAAGCACGACGAGAATGACGACCGGGAGTGCCAGCAGAATGGCCAGATCGGATCGTCGACCGAGTTCAGAGTTGTCGAAGCTCGTCAGGGTTGTCGACACTGGTTGGGTCCGCAGAGGCCGGCTCCTCGGTGAGGGCGACGCTCATTTCACGGGATTCCGGACAGTCGGGAGACGAGCGCAGTCACTCGGCATCTCGATGAGCGTAACTGAGCGGACACGATCAAGTCACTCGCCACCACGGGCGATTCGCGTCTCGCCCGATCGGTCTATTCTCATCCTGGTGGATTCCAATCTCTCGCCCGAAGAGGTCGGTGAGATCGGCTTGGCGAAGGTGGGCGCCGATGCGCGAATCGATCGTCGTGCAGCCTTCTTCAATCCAGGTTCAATACGCCTTGGCGACCATGTGCGGGTCGACGCGTTCTCGGTGCTGGCTGGTGGGTCCGAGGAGCTCATCGTTGGCTCGTACGTCCATATCGGCGCCGCGTGCTACTTGTCTGCGGGCGACGGTGGAATCCGGATCTCCGACTTCTGCACGCTTGCACCGCGTGTCTCTGTTCACGGCCACAGCGACGACTACCGCGGCGGCACCTTGACTGGCGGTGTCGTCCCCGCACACCTGACCGGTGGAATGGGCGCGCCCATCGTGCTCGAGGAACACGTCATAGTCGGGTCGGGGAGCGTGATCCTGCCCGGCGTCATTCTTGGATTCGGGGCCGCGGTGGGTGCACTCACGGTTGTCCGCCGATCGGTCGGTTCCGGGGTTGTCGTCGGCGGCAATCCTGCGAGCACGAGAGGTACACCGCGATCTGTCGCGCTTCAACGACCTCGCATCCTCGGCGAAGCAGCTTCTCGAAGGTGACTCCAACAGTTCTCGAACTTGATCAAGTGCCACGGAACGCAGCGATCGGATGCACCTAGATCGTCGGGTGTCCGACCGCCAGGATCGACGCACCAAACGGCATGCTCCGCGCCGCTCGGAAGCGTATCGCGAAGCCCTTCGTCCGAGCTGGCCTGCGGAGAGTGTCGAGCCGTCAGCATCCGGTGGTTGAGATAACAATCCAGGAGGCGTTAGTCTGCGTCCGTTTCCTCCGCCGCCCCGCGGCCCAAAGTCCCCAGGCTGCGATGCCGATCGACACTGACGACATTCGAACCGTTGAGCTTGTCTCCACTGCGCACGCCGAAGTGGGACCGCGCACGGGTCGCCACTGCGAACCTGGACGGCCCCGCTCCAGACGGGACCGTTGCAGGTGATGCACCACTCGGATCCGGCGGCACGTCCGCAGCCCGTCGCGCTGCTGAGCGTCGTGATGGCGGTCTACAACGAGGCACAGACGGTCGCCGAGGTGATCGAAGGGGTTTTGAAGCTCGACCTCGAATGACCGCCGGCTGGAACTCATCATCGTCGAGAGCAACTCGACTGACGGGACCAGGGACATCGTCAAATCCTTCGAGCACGTTCAGGGCGTCAGGGTGATCTACCAGGAGAAACCGCAGGGCAAAGGTTTCGCCGTGCGGGCGGGTATCGACGCTGCCCTCGGAGACGTCATCCTGATCCAGGACGGCGACCTCGAGTACTCGGTCGCCGACTACCCGGCCCTTCTGAAGCCGATCGAACGGGGCGAGACCTCGTTCGTCCTCGGGAGCCGACACGTTCCGGGCCTACCGATACGCCACTTCGCCGACTCGCGCTGGACGAGCTTCGTGCTCAACACCGCGCACTGGGGTTTCACGGCGCTGTTCGACCTCACCTACGGCGTCCGCCTACACGACCCGTTCACCATGTACAAGGTGTTCCGTCGCGAGTGCATCGAGGGCCTTGAGTTCACCTGCGACCGTTTCGACTTCGACTGGGAACTCGTCGCCAAGCTCATCCGCTGCGGCCATCGGCCTATCGAGGTACCGGTGACGTACACGTCACGGGACTTCAAGAACGGCAAGAAGGTGCGCATGTTGCGTGATCCCTTGACGCTGGCTCGTCGCGTGCGCCAAGTTCCGCGTCACCCCAATCGTCCGTCGGCCGGCGTCGGCGCAGAAGCCAGTGAGTCAGCCAGAACAGCCCGATTGCGGCAGCGAGCAGAGAGCACAGCATGGTGAACCACGCGTACCGGAATCCTGACGCTGCGCCGGCGAGCATGAACGAGCAGGTTGACCCCAGGCCGCCGGCCATCAGGCAACGGACGGCGATCGAACGTCGGCCCCGAGGCGTCAATCCCACGGCGAGCAGAACGGCAATGAACATCCATTGACGGAACCAGCCGAAGATTCCGCCTTCCACGAACGTCCTCTCATACCACGATCGAAACCACGGAGCGTTCTCGGGAGGTAGGGAGTAGTCGAACCCCCAATAGTCGGGGACGGCCGACGGACTGAAGACTCCGTATGACGGCCTGGTCAGCCCCAGCAAGGCACAGACTGTACTTTGCACGGTGCTCGAGGTACTGAAGTGGGTGCTCCACGATCGCATCGATCCACGCACGTCGAAGCTGCGCGACTTGCGCCGGCGGGAGGGCCCATGGCACGGGCGCGTCAGCCGCAAACCATAGGGCACTCCCGTCGCCTTCGCTCCAGTGCTCACGTAGCGTCGCCAGATCCGATCCAGGACGAAGCGAGCTCGCGGGGATAAGCATCTTTCCGGTGCGGAGTGAGAGCGCGACGAGGTCGAACTGGTAACCGGGCTGCTCCGGGTGAGTTTCGCGGGGCTGGACGACGACGGAGGTGTAGACGCTCTGTGACAGAACTATCCCCACCGCGATCGCCGCCGACAACCCGATGCGCTTCAGCCCACGTCGAGACCACCATCCAGACTCGCGTCCGTCTCCGACGGTGAGTGGCCACCCGAACGCGACGACGGCGAAGACTGGAATGATCGCGTTCGGTCGCGTGGCCACGGCGAGCCACCACATCGTTCCGATCACGACAAACGCGCCGACTCGCCGACGCCCCAGGAGGTGAGCCGCGTGGGCAGATAGCGCTGCTCCCGCAAGAAAGAACCCGGCGAACCATGCGTCCTTTCCGACGGTCACGAGGACGTCAAAGGTCATCGGCCACAGGCACACGAGTGTCACAGCGACAACGGCCCAGGACACCGTCGTCTCGGACATCAGCAGCAGCATCGCTGACACCATGACCATACTGACGAACAAGAGCAGCACTAGCTCTGGAGCGGTGTCGAGAAAGCCCCACAGGCCCGTCAGGATTGGTGCGTGCCAGTCGGTATACACGGCGGTCAGCGTCTGGTTGTACTGGTCGAGTGAGTCGGGGCTGAACTTACCGGGCGCCACCAATGCCGAGACTGCCCCACTGATCAACAGCATCGCCACAACCCCGCCTGCGACACTGCGGTGACCGGGCAGGGGCCGAACCGTGTGCGTAGGGCCAGCAATAGTTACTGTCGGTGGGGGCGAGGTGTCGATGTCACCTTGTGGTGCTTCCGGTGTCAGTTCCGACATCGTCAGAACTGATACCCAGCCACGGCCGCGTCGTTGGCGAACATCTTCACCGTATCCAGCGAGTACTCCTCGAGATCCTTGCCGAGCAGCGGAAGCTTCTTGAGGAGATCGTGGGTCACGGTGATGATGTGGCAACCGATCTCGCTCGCCTGGACAATGTTCAGCAGTTCACGAGGGCTGGCCCAGATCAGTTCCAGCTGCGGCTCGGCGCTGAGGATCTCGAGCGCTGCGCTCATCAGAGGCAACGGGTCGACTCCGGTGTCGGCGACCCGTCCTGCAAAGATCGACGCGCACGCAGGTGCACCACCAGCGAGGGCCTTGGTGACATCCTCTACCTGTGCAAGCGTCATCATGGCCGTGACGTTGACCTGAATTCCGTCGTTGGTCAGCGTGTGCACGAGGCCCATCGTCGAAAGTTGCTGGGTGTTCGTGATCGGGATCTTGACGTAGACGTTGCCCCCGAGGGCTGCCAGCTTTCGGGCTTGCCGCTCCATCTCCAGCAGGTCATCAGAGAACACTTCCAACGAGATTGGCGCCTCGCCAATGATCTCAAGTACCTCTCGACTGAACGCTTCGTAGTCGGCAATCCCAACTTGACGCATCAAGGTTGGGTTTGTCGTGAAGCCCTTGATCAGCGGGTTCTCGGCCAGGGCACGGATTCCGGCGAGATCAGCGCCGTCTGCGAAGACCTTCACGCTCAGCTCGTTTTGAGCCACCATCTGAGACACTCCATCCAATCGGTCATGTCCCCTCTCCGGGGTACGGAGGCATACTAAGTGGCCGCCGGCCTCGCCAGAGAGGCTTCATCGCTGAAGGAAGCCAATGAGAGTATTCGTCACGGGAGCCGCTGGTTTCATTGGTTCGAACGTTTGCGACACGTTGCTGAGCGAGGGTCACCAGGTCACCGGTTACGACAACCTGTCCACAGGACGAGCGGAGTTCATTGCCGCCGCGTTGACCCACCCTGAGTTTCACCTGATCCACGCTGACCTTCTCGATGAGGAATCACTCACGTCTCAGCTTGGCCGGTCATGACGCGGTGATTCATTTCGCTGCCAACGCCGACGTTCGCTTCGGATGGGATCACCCTCGACGCGACCTCGAGCAGAACGTCATGGCGACGCAGAACGTCCTCGAGGCGATGCGCGAGAACGACGTGCGGCGAATCCTCTTCTCGTCGACCGGATCTGTGTATGGCAACTGCGAAGTGATCCCCACACCTGAGATGGCGCCGTTTCCGCTGCAGACGTCGCTGTACGGCGCATCCAAGCTGGCGGCCGAGGCATTGATCAACGCCTACGCAGAGGCCGGCCACATCAGTGGGACCGTCTTTCGGTTCGTCTCGATTCTCGGGCCGCGTTACACGCACGGCCACGTCATCGACTTCTTCGCGCAGCTCAAGGATCATCCCGACGAACTGCGGATCCTCGGAGACGGCGGTCAACGAAAGAGCTACCTACATGTGTCCGATTGCGTCCGAGCTGTCGCTGATGCGTCTGCCAGCCGATCCGGGCATCGAGGTCTTGAATCTCGGCGTCGATTCGTATTGCGAAGTCCGCGACTCGGCCAAGTGGATCAGCGAGACGTTGGGAGTGAACCCTGAATTTGTCTTCGCCGGAGGCGACCGCGGATGGATCGGCGACAATCCATTCATCCTCCTCGACACCAGCCGTGTTCAGGCTCTCGGATGGACACCGAGAATCACCATCCGTGATGCGGTCGAAGATACAGTTCGCTGGCTTCGTGATAACCCATGGGTACTCGACGCCACCATCACCAACGACAAGGGCTAGAGCAGACATGCAAACGACCGATTTCTCCGACACGTTCCTGGACGACACCGTCAAGGTCATTTCCTTAATCGACCGAGGCGACATCGAGGCGGTCGCCAGCGTCATGCGAACCACGCGCGATCGTGGAGGACGGCTCTTCTTCTGCGGGTCCGGTGGGGGCGCCGGTCACGCATCGCACGCAACGTGCGACTTTCGAAAGCTCGGCGGATTCGAGGCGTACTCCGTCACCGACAACGTCTCCGAGCTCACCGCACGAACCAACGACGAAGGCTGGGACACGTCGTACTCGGCATGGCTCACCAGCTCCAGGCTGTCGGCCGACGACTGTCTGTTCGTGTTCTCGGTCGGGGGCGGAAACGTCGAGCCACCGGTCAGTGTCAACCTTGTCAATGCGATTCGAGCTGCGCGTCAGGTCGGCGCCGATGTGGTGGGCATCGTAGGACGAGACGGTGGCTACCTGCGCAGCGCGGCGACGGCATCAATCCTGATCCCTACGGGCGAAGTGTCGTTCACGACACCACAAGCCGAAGGGCTGCAAGCCGTGATGTGGCACCTTCTCGTGTCGCATCCATTGTTGTGCACGTCGACAGCCAAGTGGGAGGGCATCGACGCAGGTCTGGCCAAGTGACATGACGTCGCCAAGCACCATTGGTGTTGGTATCGCCGGCGCTGGCTTGATCGGGCACAAACGGCTCGAAGCATGTCGGGGCAAGCTCGAGGTCCGCGCGGTGTACGACATCGATCACTCCAAGGGCGCATCATTGGCAGCAAGATCAACGACCGCCGTCGCGGTGGAGTCGATCGAAGCGCTCGTCGAACGCGACGACATCGGGCTCATCGTCGTTGCCACGCCGCACAATCAACTTGCCGGAATCGGTCGTCAAGCTCTGGCCAACGGCAAACACATCCTGGTCGAGAAGCCCGCGGGAACTTCCCTCACAGAGCTGACGACCCTCGAAGAGGACGCCGCGGCAGCACTCGCTGGTAGCGCGGGTCGGATACAACCATCGATTCCATCCGGCGATTCGAAAGGCTCGCGACGTGATCACCGCTGGCACCTACGGACGGCTGTTGTGGATCCGTGCTCGATACGGTCACGGCGGGCGCCCAGGCTACGAGCGCGAGTGGCGAGCCGATCGTGCAACCTCGGGCGGCGGCGAACTCATCGACCAGGGCTCGCATCTGATCGACCTCGTGCGTTTCCTCGTCGGCGACGTCGACCTGGCCTTCGCCGAACTGCCCACCCTGTTCTGGGACATGGCGGTAGAAGACAACGCGTTCCTTGCGCTGCGCCCGCGGTCAGGGGGGCTCGCCTGGCTCCATGCATCGTGGTCGGAGTGGAAGAACATGTTCTCCATGGAGATCACTCTCGAACGCGCCAAGCTCGACATCAACGGTCTTGGTGGAAGCTATGGAGTCGAGCAACTCACGCTCTTCGAGATGGCACCGGAGATGGGCCCGCCATTCTCGACGACATGGCAATGGCCGTTCAGCGATGCGTCCTGGATCGCTGAGATGGACGACGTCACACGCGAACTCGAGGGCCACGAGGCAATTGGCGCATCGGTCACCGACGCCGAGGCCGTGTATCGAATCATCGAAGACGCATATGCATTCGGCTGCCGGCCGTGACCGAGGCGCGGGAACTAGGTAGGAGGCAACATGATCATCACCAGAACACCACTTCGAATCTCTCTTGGCGGAGGCGGGACAGATCTGCCCTCCTACTACCGAGAAGCTGGTCACGGTTTTCTCATTGCAGCGGCGATCACCAAGTACGTCTACATCGCGGTCAACCAAAACTTCGGTGACCACCTCCTCCTCAAGTACAGCCAGATCGAACGTGTACCAAAGGCCACCGACGTAGTGCATCCGCTGCTCCGCGAATGTCTCCTGTCGACTGGCACCTACAACGGCGTGGAAATCTCGTCGATGGCGGATATCCCGACCGGCACCGGTCTGGGCTCGTCGGGCGCGTTCACCGTCGGTGTTCTCAAGGCGCTTCGAACGTACGCGCACCAGAGCACGAGCAACCTCGAATTGGCCGCCGAGGCTTGTGCAATCGAAATCGAGCGTCTCGGAGAGCCCGTTGGCAAACAGGACCAGTACATCTCGGCCAACGGCGGAATCACTGCGTTCACCTTTCACGGCGACGAGCGGGTCGAAGTCGAGCGGCTCGAGCTGTCGCCTTCAACTCGTGCCTCGGTCGAGGACAATCTTGCGCTCTTCTACACAGGCGTCCAACGCTCCGCGTCCGACGTCCTGGCGGAAGAGCAGTCCTCGGCGAGTGGTGACATGCCGAGCCTGAGAGACAACCTCGACCGCACCAGGGCGATCGGCTACGAAACCCGCGACGCTCTCCTGGCCGACGACCTCGAACAATTCGGTGCGCTGCTCACCGACCAATGGGACTTGAAGTACGCCAGACAACGCAACTGCAACTCACGACCGAGTGGATTCGTGGATTCGAGCCGGCATCAAGGCCGGTGCCGCGGGCGGCAAGTTGGTCGGCGCAGGTGGCGGCGGCTTTCTACTCTTCTACGCCGAGCGAAAGAAAGAACTTCGTACAGCGATGCGAGAGTTCGGGCTCGATGAAGTTCGATTCCGCATCGACTACGAAGGATCCACCGCCATCGTGGCGCTGTGACATCTCGCTTCGCGCTGGTGCTCGCCGGTGGGCTCGGAACGAGACTTGACGAGATTACCGGTGGCACCCTTCCCAAGGCCCTCGTTCCAGTGTCTAGGACGACCGTTCATCGACTACAAGTTGCGTAGCCTCGCTCCAACAGGGAATCGATCATGCGGTCCTGTCGGTCGGGCTGGGCGGTGAGTCAGGTAGCCGCACATGTTGGCGACGGCAGCGGTCTTGGGATCCATGTCGATTACGTCTTCGATGGTCCCAACACTGCTCGGGACTGGCGGAGCCATCCGCGGTTCTCTGCCGTCACTCCCCGATTGGTTCTGGGTCACGTACGGGGACTCACTCGTTTGGGCGGATCTCGCAAGCAGCCGAACTCGCCGTCGAATCAGCGGGCGCCGAAGGCGCCATGACCGTCCTGGAGAACGACAACTCGTGGGGACCGAGCAACGTCACAGTCCAGGATGGCCTGGTCACCGGGTACGCCAAGGATTCACCGCCAGAATCAGCGAAGTGGATCGACTATGGGCTTCTCTACCTTGGCGCGAACCTGTTTCGCAGCGCCGATCCCACGGACGTCGTCGATCTGCAGCCGATATTGCAAGGATCAGTGAGCCCGTCGAGCGCTCCTCGCCATTCCGGTCCACGAGCGCTTTTGGGAGATCGGCACCCCCGAAGCGCTGAACGATACCGAGAGGCATTTCGACGAAGTTGGAATGTGGGAGCGACTCCAATGAGAAAGGGAGTCTTCTCTGGACCGCGACGGGGTACTGAACGAAGCGATCGTGATCGACGGTGCTCCGTACTCGCCCGAGAACTCTCGCTGACTTTCGGATCATCGACTTCGCGATGGATTCACTACAGCGCCTGAAGTCGGCCGGTTTCGCCCTCGTCGTGGTGACGAACCAGCCCGACATCGGACGCGGCCTACTGTCGCAGAGCACGCTGGACGAGATGCATCACTGGCTGATGATCCGGTCGGGCATCGAACAGATCGAGGTCTGCCCGCACTCCGGCTCGGAGAACTGCGATTGCCGCAAGCCGAAGCCGGGCATGATCCTTCGAGCGGCCGCAGCGTTAGGAGTCGACCCGGCCAGATCCTGGACGGTGGGTGATCGCTGGGTCGACATCGCCGCGGGTGCGACCGCCGGCACGCGCACTGCCCTGGTCGCTCGCCCCTACAGTTTCCGTCCGACGTCCAGCGGATCACCACCAGCATCACTGCAACCTGACATCACCGGACTCGAACTGTCCGAACTGGTCGACGAGATCCTCAGACAGGACTCCTCGACCGTGTGAGGTTCAAGTGATTCGAGACCCACCGACTTGGATCATCTTCGTTGGGCGACCACGGTCATCTCACCGAAACGCAACCCAAAAGGCTCTATGTCGCGGGATCGGAAGCACTGGCCAAGCCAGCTTGATCAACGAAGTGAGGCCTGGAATCGGATAGACGATGGCCTGCCCATACAGATAGGACGGGGTCAACATCTTCTTCGTTGGTTCGAGACTGCTGATGGTGAAAGCCGATGCGCTGCATCAAGGCGTGCATTCCGGACGCGGAGAAGTACGTGAGATGTTCCTCTCTGTACTGCGGCCAGTACTTGCCGGTCAACCGGCGCACGCCACTGTCGACACGAGGTGTCGAGATGACGATCTTGCCCTGCGGCGCCAATCGCTGTGCGATCATCGTCAGCTCCTGCTCGGGAGACCGCACGTGCTCGATGAAATCGACCATCATCACGGCGTCGAACTGCTCGCCCGGGAACGGCTCGTCTGCCATCGTGCCTGTATGGAACGATGCCTCCGGCACAGCGAGACGCGCCGCATCGATGGCATCAGCGTTGAGATCGACGCCGTACACGTTCAAACCGGCACGAGCCGCAAGACCAAGAAACTGGCCGGTTGCGCAGCCCACGTCGAGCAGACGCTGACCCTGCATCAATTCTGCAGCGGCGAGGATCGGAGCGAAGGTCAACTCCTTGGAGACCCGCACATTCTCAGCCGACTCGTGATGCCATGGCTCGTAGTAAGCCGGGCCGTAGATCTCGGCGAGTCTCTCGTCGGAGGGTTGCGGGTCCACGAACTCAGTGCCACACCCGGAGCAACGATGAAGGTCGACGCCCGGCCAGAGACCGCTGCGAACTGTGCTCGTGGAGTAACCACGGCACGCTGGACAACCGCGCTCGGTCATCTCAACCCCACTCCATGCCTCGGTCGCTTGGCACGATTCGTCTCAGGCCGTAGACGTCGGTACCTCGCAATTCCTCCAGATGATTCGGCAGCTCGGCCCAGGGGTCCCAGATGGCACTGATCAGCTTGCCGGTGATGCCGTCGCTCGCCTTGGATCCGAGGAACACCGCTAGCGCGGCGCCCTTGCTCATCGAGGCGCCCCCTTGCGCTTTCTGGGCAATCGGCCCTGTCGTAGAAAGCCTTGACCGACCTGGATCTGGCCCAGCTTCCAAGACCTCATCGAGCAAGCGCGTGTTCAACGCTCCTGGCGCGATCGCATTGACATCTACCCCGTCATCGCGAAGCTCCTCGGCGAGCGTCTCGGCGAATCGAACGACAGCTGCCTTCGCGGCCGCGTAGGCACTCAAACGCGGCATCGGGTTCGTGGCACCTCCCCCGGACAACTGGATGATCTTGCCGTACCGATGCTTCTTGAGATGAGGAACGATCGCGGCACACATGTACACCGAACCGAAGAGGTTGATCTCGATCGAGCTGACCCACTCGTCGAGCGAGACACTTTCGATACCGCCCTTCGGTCCGTACACACCTGCATTGTTCACCAAGATCCTGCACGTGAGGTAGGGCGTCAATTGTCATGGCGACGAACTCGCGAGCCGCAGACTTCACTCGACACATCCAGCGGGCCGGCGAGAACCTTCTGTCCATCGCGAGCGCGCGCCGCCAACGAGTCGCGGACCGCGCTCAACGTTGTGCTCATCCCGGGCGCAGAGCATGACGTCCGCGCCAGCGTCGACATACGCCTCCGCTATCGCCAGCCCGAAGCCACGATTCGCGCCAGTGATCAGGGCAGCTCGGCCTTCTAGATCTCCCATGGAAATCTCATTCCCTCTCAGACCACCCGGCGGGACGGGGAGCCGACCGATAGGTATTCAATTCCCTAGAACGTCGAGCGCCGGGTAAGCAATCCGATTGGCATCGAGCACTAGTGGCGCGGTCGTAGCGGTCCGCAGCTCGTCTGCCGAAAGCGTCTTGTAGTCCGACCAAGGTGTAGAGATAACGATGACCTGAGCCTCTCGCAAAGACATCCGCAATGTTCGACTCGAGTCGCATGACGTCGGCAAGCGCAGGTGGGAGAGCCTGGACTCGAGGATCATGGGCGACGACGACCGCACCTTGGTCGACGAGCCATTTACACAGCTCAACAGATGTAGAGCGCCGGAGCGTGTCTGTGTCGGGCTTGTAGGTCAAACCGAGCACTGCGACACGTACCCCGTGGAGCGAGGGGAAGCGATCGGCGAGCTTGCGCCGCTCCCACTGCCGGTGAAGGTCGTTGCTCTCCTTGATAGAGGACAGCAGAGGCGAAGGCAGATTGTGATCTTGCGATAGCAATTTCAGATATTGGACATCGCGCGCGAGCGTTCCGCCCGCGAACGCCGCACCGGGCGAGAGGTACGCGGCCGGCCCAATTCGCTTCTCTGTCTTGAGGCCTTTCTCGACCTCCTTGGCGTCAGCGCCAACTTGCTCGCAGATCCCCGCGATCTCATTCGCAAAACTGACACACATCGCCAGAAACGCGTTGAGGGCATGCTTAGTCATCTCTGCCGACTCGACCGACATCCACAGGATGCGGTCCGCGAGATCGCCGAACAAGTCGCTGACCACACCGCGGGCGCGTTCACTGTTCACTCCAACGACAATCCGGTCGGGCTGAGTGAACACTTCGATCGCCTTGCCGAGACGGAGATTCTCGGGCGAATAGCCGAAGGCGACCGCGGTGCCAGGGTGTGCGACGTCGTAAGCGTCCTGTAGCCCATGGGTACACCCAGCGATGAGTTGCGACGACACGAGCACCACAGCATCCGCATTCAGGTGCGGAAAGAGTTCTTGCACACGTGTGAGTACGAGCCCGACATCGGCAACGTCGTCATCATTGACTGGCGTGTCGTAAGCGATCCACACGACATCTCGGCCCTCCAGCGCTGATGGCGAGTCGCACGAGAACGAAAGCCTGCCCTCGCGCGCCTGCTCCACCACGAGTTCGGCCAACCCTGGCTCGAACACAGGAAGTTGTCCGGCTTGCAAGCCCGCGATTGTGTCGGCGTCTGGATCGAAGCCGACCACGTCATGCCCCATTGCGGCCAGACATGCTGCAGTCACGGTCCCCAAGTGCCACATGCCAACGACGCAAACCTTCACAGCGTCAAAGTAGTCGGCGGCCGCTTACCGTCCCACCTTGCCTCGCGATTGACCTACCTGGTTCGCGAGTCGATCGACGGCCGATCCTGTCATCGAAGCGAACTGGAGGGAGAGGGGCAACCCATAGTGGTTGCAACCCCGGCGAGCCTGCTGAATGAGACAGCCGACCATTATGACCTCTACGAGAAGGTCGCTCCGAAGTACGACTGGTGGGACTGGTACGCCGCCTGCAGCCACGCACACGAACTCGAGAGCAACCCCGGGGAGGCGCCCAACGCCGCCCGCGGCTATATGCGGGAGGCCCGGCATGTCCTTCGCATGCTCAGCCAGCTGACGCCCTCAGGACGTACAGGTCCTGATGATTGCCGACAAGCACTCTGCGGATCTCCGCCAACCAGACGTTCTCGAGGTCGGGCCGCAGGTGGGTGAAGACGGAGAGCCCGATGACGACGTTCGCTGACGCCGTTTCCAGCGGCAGCGGGGGACGCGGTCCGCAGACTTCGGCCTTCATCCAGGAGGCGTTGTCCTTGCACCAACCGACGTTCACGGGGTCGACATCGACACCGACCACCGAGAGGTCGGGTCCGACATGTGGCTCGAAGTATCGAGCGAACCGCGCGCACCCCACTCCCCAATCCACCACTGAACCGGCTCGTAGGAGTGACTGACCCGTATACCTTCGGAACACGCGCGCAAGGGCGACAAATCCGGTGAAGCCTTCGAGCAGATAGGCGCCCACGTCTTCGTTGCTGCTGACTCGGATCCGGTTGGCCGACGGTGGAAGCGTTCCGAACCAGCCCGGGAAGAAGTAGCTGAGTCGGTCGAGCTTCTCCGAGCCATCATGAAGGGCGAACTCAACTGGATGCGTCCAGGTCGCGCCATCGAGCAAGTCGGAACACACATCGAACGAGAGCCCAACTGGCCGATCTGCGCGCGCCCTCGGCGCGCCCGGATGGTCGAGCCCCAGTCGAAGCCCGCTCACCGGCTTCCCATTGGCTGAAATCGAGATGGAGTCGTGACGGCCGCCTTCTTCGAGAATGGCCCAGCCCGTTCCCGATCCCTCTCCACCCTGACCAACAGTGTTCAGCGACCACGTCGGTACGGGCAAAGACACCGTTCTCTGGGCAAGCTCGCGCTGCAGCGTGCCCCAGCCGCGACGACGCCTGCGGTGCAGCGGGCTGATCCGTCCAAGCATCGCGTCAAGCCCAGGTACCGACTTCACCGCACGGGCCAGCGACCTGCGAAGGCGAGAATCGCTCCACGAATACATCTTTGCGACTCTAGTGTGCCGTCTGTCATCCATGACCTGTAGCTCGTCGGCATCACCCGGCACCGCGAATGGTGCGTCCTAGGCCGCCGACCGAGGTGCGCTCGTGGCCAGCACAACGTTGTTCCAGTGCGGTCGCGCGTAGCTCGTGAACAACGGCGCTCCGTCGGAGCGGAACACCTCGCCGAACACGGCTTGGAGCTCGTCCTCGTTGTAGAACTGCACACTCTTGTCGCCGCTGACGTAGCGATCCGAGCCGTACGCCGCGAGGTGGGCGAGGTTGCGGCGACGCACCCACTCCTTCACCACGATCGTGCCGTTCGGCGCTAGCAGCTCGCGGCAGGACTCGAGGAAGGTACGTCGGTCGGCCGGCGGGATGTGGTGCAGCACGTCGGAGATCACGACGAGGTCGAATCGCCGGCCTTCCGCAACGACATCGGCAACGTCAGCCTGGCGGAACGTGACCTGCTGGTTGCGTCCGCTGTAGCCGTGCCCGGGGTTGGCGGCGATGTCGATGCCCACCGCCGACGCCTCGGGACCGAGCGCGTCCATCACTCGAGTCAGCAGCGCGCCCTCGCCGCAGCCGACCTCGACGACCGTGGTGAACGAGCCGAGGCCCACGATTGTCGCCGCCAACGCATCGAGGTCGACGAACAACCTCCGGTAGCGGTCTGCTGCAACGTGTTCAAGGCGTGGGCCGAGCATGCGGCGAACGCTGGACCCGATCGTCACTGCGGCGCCTGATCCCAACCGAGCGACATCGGCGTGAGCCTATCCCGTCCGGCGAATGGCCTTGCCGTGTTTCGATCTGGGCGCCACCACTCGCCCAGCGCAGCAAGGTCAACGTCGTCGTTGGTCTGAGCGTAGGGTGACTGGATGGACTTGACGCCGATCATCGAGGTGCGAGGGGGCATACGTAGTGGCAAGCCGTGCTTCGTCGGCACTCGCATCGCGGTCTATGACGTGCTCGAGTACCTCGCGAGCGGCATGACGACGGACGAGATCGTGCAAGACTTCCCCGAGCTCACCGAGGCACATGTCCGGGCAGCAATCGAGTTCGCGGCAATGCGTGAGCGTCGTCTCGTCACGCCGGCGTGAAACTGCTGTTCGATCCACGAGCCGTCCTCGGTACGATATTCCAACTTTCTGAGAGTAGGATCTCCGCATGGCGCGTACGACACTTCGAGCAAAGGGGCAGTTGACGCTGCCGGAAGAGATCCGCACCCGGGCACATCTCGAGGAGGGGGACCCACTCGATGCCGAGATCACCGACGACGGCATACTCCTGCGCCCGTGCAAAGTCATCGACGCCACGCAGGCCTGGTTCTGGACACCCGCCTGGCAAGCCGGCGAACGAACCGCTGACACCGACCTGGCCACGGGGCGCGTGGAGACATTCGACTCGGGCGAGGCGCTGGTCGAGGGACTGCGATCCGTCGCCAAGCCGGTCAGGCGTCAGCCGAAGCGCTGAGTCGTCATGCCGACCTATGCATGGCTGGCCAGGTTCCGCGCCGATTTCGAGAAGCTCACGCCAGCTCAGCAGGCCGCGTTCCTCGTCGCCGTGCAGCAGTTTGTCGACGACCTGCAACACAGTCGCCAGTTTCGCAAGGGTCTACGGGTCAAGGGCATTCAGGGAGCAACTAGGATCTTCGAGATGACCTGGGCCCCTGACGGACGGGCAACCTTCGAGTACGGCGATCCGGTCAGCGAGGGCGAGCCTCACGTTTTATGGCGCCGCGTCGGCACCCACAGCGTGTTCAAGCAACCCTGAGACCCGATGATTGAAGGTCACTCGGCAGGCGGGAGCTCGGTCTTCCTCGGCTCATTCGCGATGGCCTGGAGATGGGCGTCCATCACGCCGTGTTCGCGCAGGTAGTCACGCATGTACGGCACCGTGAACGCGACCAGCCCGCGACCCGCAGACTCAATCATCTGTGCGTCGATCATCCTTTGCCTGTAGACACCTGCGTACTTGGCGTCGACATCGAGCCGGGTCGCCAGATCGCTCATCTTCGATGGACCGTCATCGACCGCCATCGCGAGGAGGAACGTCCTGTCGACAGCGAGAGATCCTTCAACGCTGGTTCATGCACGAGCGAACCCATCCTTCTCAGCGCCGCCGGTATGCCAGCTTCGACATCGCTGAGCGTGATCTCCGCTTCGCGTGGGTGCTGACGCCAGATGTGATGACCGACGAGCTGGATCAGGAATGGATAGCCTCCGGTCGCTGCGGCAGCTCGTGTGCATGCCGCCTGCCCGATGACGCGACCGGCTACCTCGACTGTTGCTCGAATGACACGTTCAACCTCGCCATAGCCAACTCCGCCGAGCATGTGACGGTCCGCTCGACGCAGAAAGGTGAGAACGTCGTCACTGAGCAAATCGCTGACTTCGCTCGGTAGTCCGGCGGCAGCAAACGCAATCTCGCGATCTTCACGGATCAGATGTTGAATGGCGACGAAGAAGTCTCGCAACTCGCCCGCTTGGCGGGCATGCACTTCATCGAGTGTGATCAACACGCCCGTGCCGTCCTCAGCGAGGAGCTGGCATAACAGTTCCAACTGGTTGCGTAGCCCAGCCGCGACCACGTGCACGTTGCTGCTGTCCCAGGTGATACCGCCAATCCCAGCTGGTGCCGTGACGCCGGTAAGCCTGGACCGCTTCGAGTTGGGATCATGCTGGAGGAGCAGTGCCGGGAGGTGCTGAGCGACGAGTCGGGTCAAGAAACCCGGTGATGCAGTTTCGTCGATGACCAGCCATCCGCGTTTTCGGGCAAGGCCGCCGACCTCATTCAACATCACAGTCTTTCCAGTTCCGCGAGCGCCCGTGTACAAGGTCGCTCTCCCCAACGAGCCAGCGCCATCCTCAAGGGCATCGGTGAACTGTTCGAGGATGTCGTCACGGCCAGCCAATATTGGTGGCGAGTTCCCGAAGCCGGGGGTGAACGGATTCTTCATCGGCCATCCACACTAGCGCGCCCTTTAGCCTTCTTTAGACAGTTTAGAGTGTTTAGGGTTCATTAGGTATCACCATGGGCCTTCAGGGGGAGCAACAGGGATCCTCGACATGGCACTGATCGCGGCCGAGCGAGGCGACCGCGAACGCGCTAATCCACGCGACCTCGTCGACCTGGCTCGGGCATCAGGCACACATCTCGAGATCGTTGCCGTCTAGACCGCCCATGTCGCCGAGGTGGCCTGCGGTGCCATCATCCCGGCGGCTTCCTAGACTCCCTGGGATGACCAGACGCCTCCCATGCTCCGTCGCGCTCGTAGTCGCGCTCGCGCTGGGCGCCGTCGTCGGTGTCTCCTCGTCGCCGGTCAATGCTGCGGTGGCCCCGCCGCCGCCGCAGGAGGTCGACACATGGGCGTGGTGCGGCGTCAATCCCGACGTCTCGATCGCTGCGGCCGCGGTCCGCGCCATGGCACAGGCCGGGGGCATCGACGCCACGTTCGGGCCCTGCAACATCCCCATCGAGCCGTACAGCCCTGCGTTCACTTCAAACCGATACGTCGCGCCGGCCGTGTACATGCGCCTCGTCCTGCTGAACGCAAGCGTCGGCATGAAGACCGTGGTGTACGACCAGCGGTTCTGGTCAGTCGTGCCCCAGGACCGCAACGATGCCATCACCTTTTGGAAACCGGTGCTCGCCAACATCGCCGCGTGGGACATGGGCGACGAGTTCGATCCGGCGACCACGGAATGGGCCATCCTCAAGTCGCGCTGGACGATCATGCGCAACATCGTCGAGCCGGCCACGGGCGTGCAACCGTTCACCAACTTCCTGCCGACATCACTCGACCAGGCACTGACCGACCTACCCGGTTCCGAGCGATTGCTGTCGTTCGCGATCTACAGCGGTGACCGCGGCGCCAGCGTGGCCCGTGCCTTCGACGCGCGCGCCAAGTTGATGTGCGCCGTGAGCGAACTCGATCACAACGGTCTGGTCACCACCCCGGTCTCGATCCGCAGTGACATGGACGCCTTGAAAGCCGCCGGATGCGACCAGATCCTGGTTTTCGGCGGGTACCCGGTCTACGACGACCCCACCCACAAGTTCGGCACCTCGTCGGTCGTCGACGCCACCGGCGCGCCAACCGACAGGGCCCCGGCAACACAGGAGGGGTCCGGTCATTCGGTGCTCATCCCGGTCGGCCCGCTGCGCCTTCTCGAAACACGCACCGGGCCGGGGCTCAGCACCGTCGACGGAGGGTTCAACGGCATCGGCATCCGACCAGCTGACAGCGTGCTCCAACTCGGCATCGTCGGTCGTGCCGAGATGCCCGAATGGGCCCGCTCGGTGGTGCTCAACGTGACTGTCACCAGCGCCCTCGCAGACGGATTCCTCACGGTGTATCCGTGCGGCGGACCGCGACCGACCTCGTCCAACCTCAACTACCACGCGGGCACCACCGCGCGGTAGCAGTCGTCGCCCAGATCGGCGACCTCGGCGCCGTGTGCGTTTATACCCAGACACCGACGCACGTCATCGTCGATCTCACCGGTTTCTACACGTTCGGCGCCAGCTTCAGCGGCATCCAACCGGCACGCTTGCTCGACACGCGCATCGGTGCCGAGTTCCCCACCATCGACAACCAGTTCGCCGGCATCGGCCGCCGAGTGGGAAACACGAGCACCGAGGTCAAGGTTGCCGGTCGAGGCGGCGTTCCGGCAGATGCCGCCGCCGTCGCCGTCAACGTCACCGCCATCAACCCGGCTCTCGACGGATTCATCACCGTCTACCCGTGCGGTGAATCGCTGCCGCTGGCGTCGACCGTCAACTTCCGGGCGGGCGACATCGTGCCCAACTCGGCCATGGTCAAGGTCGGCGTCGGCGGAGCGATCTGCATGCTCTCCAACGTCGAAACCGATGTCGTCCTCGACGTGAACGGCTACGACGCCTCGCAGGCGATCGTGCGATTCTTCCAACCGACGCGCGTGCTCGAGACACGTGCCGGGCAGGTCACCATCGACGGGCTTTTCGAGCCGGCAGTCCCACGACCCGCCGACTCCGTACTCGAACTGCAGATCGGTGGCCGCCTCGGCGTGCCGACCGCCATCCGCGCCGCGGTGCTCAACATCACCGTCACCGAAGCGACCGGTCCCGGGTTCGTCACGGTCTATCCGTGCGGCGGCGTGAGACCGATCGCCTCGACCCTCAACTACGGAAAGGGCACGACCGTGGCCAACCTCGCCGTTGCCACGACCACGACCGACGGCAAGGTATGCATCTACACGCAAACAGCGACGCACCTCGTCGTCGACCTCAGCGGCTACCACACCTGACTTCAGACGACTCCGGCGCGGGTCAGGACGTTGCCCATCAGCTGTTGAATCGTCGGATCGACGACCAAACTGCCGCCGAAGGTCAACGATCCGGCAGAAAAGACGATGCCGCCGCCGCTGTGTTCGTAGAAGGCCATCTCTGCTCCGGGTCCGTCAAGGTCGGGCTCGCCGGCGGCCAGCACAACCACCCCATCGGGCACCAACGACGCTCGAATAGGGCAGTCCTCGGTTGCGCACAAGGTCGGCACGGACGTCGCACCTACTCCATCGCAAGTATCAACTTCCCAAGCGCTCGCCTTGCCGTTGCCGTAACCGTTGTTGAGCCCGCTCTCGCCGAACAGATCACCATTCACCACCTGCCGCTGGACTCCTGTGAAGCGATCCCTGACGGTGACGCCGGCGAACAAAGGGTGGTCGGCGGCCTGGATGCTGTAGGCAGAGCCCTGCACGCCGCAGCGCTCGCTGGCGACACCGAGAAGCGAGCGCTCGGGCATGTCGGGGGTGAGCACTCGGAACAACGAGGTGACGCGTGGCCCACCCTCGACTCCCTGTCGGAAGCTCATTTCGGTCTGGTCCGGCTCGTATTCACCGTTCTCGTAGATGCCGTTGCCGCCCAGGTATAGCAGGCTCCCGCCGGCGTCGAGGTAGGCGGCGAGGTTGTCGTACATCTGCCGAGACCAGTACTCGGGGTGGGTGCTCAGCACGAGACATCGGTACTGGGATGCATCGCAGCCTTCGTTGTGAAAGTCGATGTCGCTGTACAGATCTGGCTGATATCCGGCACTGGAGAGCCATCCGAGAACCCAGAGCTCGCCACGGGTCAAGTGGTCGTCTGCCGCCGGAGAAGCCCCTGGAATTGGCCGCAGGAAGCTCGTCACCGCTCGTCCGGAGTACTTCGATTCTCCTCCCCAGCCGTTGTACACGAGCCAGGTGTTGACGTTGGCCAGAACAGCGACCTTCGAGCGGTTGGCCACGGCGGGTTTGACGACGAAGGTGACGTCGAAGGATGTACCGCTCTGGTCTGTGCACGAGGCGGCGTACAAGCCCGATGTCCACCAATCCGGGATCGTCAGCGAGAAGGTTTCACTCCACTCGCAGCCGGATCGCACGGCCGTGGCCGGCACCGGCTGCGCGACGGCATCGAAGTCGAGCATCATGACGTCGACCGTGTCAACGGCGCTCGACGTCGATGTGCAGCGCTGGATCATCGCCTGCGACGAACCCTCTCCGGAGACCATGAACTGGATCGTTTCTCCCGGCGAGGCAGACAGTGGCCAGCAATACCCTTCGATTGGACGAAGCGTCGATTCACCCACCGACACACTGCCAGTGCTGGGCCGATACCCCGCGACATCCGCCCATTGATCGGCGTTGAAGACGTCGGCCACGAATCGCCACCCGTCCACTGGGTTGACGCTTCCCGATTGCGAGAGGGAGAAACCGGTGCCGGTGTTCTCGCCAACCCACAGCGAGCCGTTGCTCGGGTGGTAACCGAACAGGTCGTTCTTGGCCCGCCCGGTGAAGTGGCCGGCGGCGAATTGCCAACCGTCCACCGGGTCGACCGTGGCCCACAGGCTCAGGTCGAACGATGTGCCGAGGTTCTCACCCACCCACACGGATCCATTGCTGGGGTGATAGCCCATCACATCGGTGCGCCCGTTGCCGGTGAAGTCGCCAATAACGAACTGCCAGCCGGCTACGGGCCCGATGTTGCCCCATTGTTGGATATCGAAGCCGGCTCCGGTGTTCTCGAACACCCACAGCGAGCCGTTGCTCGGGTGGTAGGCGAACAGATCGCTCTTGCCGTGACCTGTGAAGTATCCCGCGCCGAACTGCCAACCATCCACCGGGTCGACCGTGGCCCACTGGCTCAGTTCGAACGAGGCACCGAGGTTGTCCCCGATCCACACGGATCCATTGCTGGGGTGATAGCCCATGACGTCGTCGCGCCCGTTGCCGGAGAAGTCGCCGACGGTGAACTGCCACCCGTCGATGGGGTCGACCGTCGCCCACTGTTGGAAGGCAAAGTCTGCTCCGGTGTTCACGCCCACCCACAGGGTCCCATTGCTCGCGGCGTAGCCGAACAGGTCCCTCGTAGACTGTCCGGTGAAGGACCCCGGTGCGAACTGCCAAAGATCGGGCGGGTCGACTGCGGCCCATTGACTGAACACGAACGAACGGGCCATGTGTCACCCCTTGGCGATCGGCGGAGCTTGCCGGCAACTACCCGGCGCTCACCCTATATCGCCTCCGTTGTCCGTCGAGGCAGACGACGACGTCGTGCGATCGGATCGCTAGGGTCTGGCGAATGGCTGACCGGGTCGATCTGCTGCTGAGGTCGATCGACGTTGCCACGTCGAAGGGACTCGAACTCGGCCCGCTCGCCAACCCGGTTGTGCGCCGAGACATGGGCGACATCCGCTACCTCGACCACATCGACGCCGAGAGTCTGCGAGCACGGTACGCGACGCACGACGGCTTCGACATCGACGCGATCGTGCCGATCGACTTCGTGACGCACAGCGGATCGGTGCGTGACACCGTCGGTGAGAACGTCGTATTCGATTACGTGATCGCGTCACACGTCATCGAACACGTGCCCGACCTTGTCGGTTGGCTCGGCGACATTCGCAGCGTCATGCGAGACGATGGCGTGCTGTCGCTGGCCGTTCCCGACCACCGGCGATGCTTCGACGCGCTCCGCTCGCCGACGGTCACAGCAGAGGTCATCCACGCGCACCTGACCGGGGCTACGGTGCCATCACCTCGACAGGTGTTCGACCACTACTCCTCCGCTGTGGCCTGGAAGGGTCTCATTTCGTGGGGTGAGGAGCCTCCGTTCGAGGATCTGGTTCCCGTCCATGCCGAGACCGAAGCGTTCGATCGAGCCACGGCCACAATGGCCTCGGGTGAGTATCAAGACGTCCACTGCTGGGTGTTCACACCATCGTCGTTCACTCGATTGTTCGGCGCCCTCCAGCGCTTACAACTGCTGCCGTTCTCGGTCGAGCCGTGCTCGGATCCGATTGGCGGTGAGTTCTTCGTGACTCTCCGCGCCGCTGACCCGGCCACTGCAGTTGTGCCACCCGTCGCCGATGGCCTTCCGGCAACGTCCTCGGAACATGCAGCCGTGCGATCTGAGCTTCGGGCAAGTCGTGCGGACTGCGATATGACACGCACCGAGTTGGAACAAGTGTTGGGCAGCCGGTCGTGGCGCGTGACCAAACCCCTACGAGCCTTGAATCGCCTGCGCTCCCGGTAGCGCACTGAGGCGCCGCCGGCACCCCTTCGAACCTGCGTCTGTGTAAGCTCTCTGACCGACTGTCGTTCAGAGCGCTGACGCTGAGCTGAAGGCGAATCGGATCGAGTCGAAGATCCAGTCAGGATCTTCGATCAACTGTGCCGTCGTGAATTGCAGGGGGAGAAAGCCATCGAGGACGAGGGCGTTCATCCGCTCGACGTCACGACGCAGTTGCTCGGTGGTTCGATGCCAGCGGTACCCGAGAAGCTCGACGACGACCCGAGTGCCGGGGTAGCAGCAGTCAACACGAACGAGGCGATCCTTGGCCCGAGTCAGCACTTGTTGCGTCAGCGGACGCGGCAGGCCGGCGCGTGCCGAAGAGGCGAGGAACTCGCGTTCCAGCCAGCTGTGGCCGCCACGAGTGATCTCACTGCCACTGATCACGTCGACGAGTTTCGGCAGACCGTAACGGCCGCGCCCGCGGAGCTCGAATATCCGCCGGAGAAGATGATCTTCCGACGTCAACCCGTCGCGGATCGCTCCGTCGAGCGCAGCCGTGAGCGCCGATCGACTGGTCAGGTGGGAGATGTCGATCAGCGTCCGAGTCGGGCTCAGCACGGGCAGACCGTTGAGGGTCTCTCGATCGATCGTCGGCAGATCCTTGGTCGTGTCACGACGACGCCGACGCGGTCGAGAAACCTCCCCCGCAGCACCATCACGTGGAAAGGCCGGCCGAGCTGGAACCCGTCGAAGTGATGCAACGCCGCCACTGTCGGCCCCGACACCCAGCAGGGCTGGCCGATATCGAGGACCAGCGCTGTGAGATCGCCGAGCGCGGTGCGTGGGGTCAGCACGCTGCGGTAGGTGCGGACGCCCGCACGATCGAGGGAGCGGCTGTGGACTCCGTTCCGAAGCTCGCGATCGCTCAGCCCAGCCGCGTTGGCCTGTGCCTTGGTGAACGATCCGAGCTGACCTGCTGCTACCGCCCGGAGGCGGTCGTACCCGGTCATCGGCCGGAGTCAATCGCCACCGGCCATCCTCAACAACCTCGGCCCGTCAGCGTAAGCTCCTTGACCGACTGTCGTTCTGCGGGCTGACACAGATGGGTTCAGTAGGGCCGGATACTCCGTGTCGGTGGTCATCTCATTTGCGATGGCGCCATTTCACCTGTTGCAGCGCCATCTTGGCGCTACATTGAAGTGATGCCGAGCATCCAGATCAAAGACGTTCCCGAGGATGTCCATGCTGTGTTGCGGCGCCGCGCCACGACTGCAGGTCAATCATTGCAGGAGTACCTACTCGCCCGGCTGCGAGACGACGCCCTGACTCCAACCCTCGCGGAGGTGTTCGAACGCATCGAGCATCACACCGGAGGCAAACTGGCCGCCGCAGACGCCGTCCGCGCCATCCGCTCGGACCGCGACACACGGTGATAGTCGTCGACGCGAGCGTACTGGCGACGGCTCTGATCGACGATGAAGACGCTGGGCGACGTGCCCGTGACCGACTGAGCGGTGAGCGGCTCCGCGCTCCCGAGCTCGTCGATCTGGAAGTTGCCTCGGTGCTTCGGCGACTTTGTGCGGGCGCTCAGCTTGATCCGCCACGCGCCGCTCAAGCTCTTACCGACCTCGACGCGCTCCGCCTCGACCGCGTCCCGCACCGCCTTCTCCTGCGACGGTGTTGGGAGCTCCGCGACAACGTCAGCGTGTTCGACGCTGCATACATCGCGCTCGCCGAGATCCTGGATGCGACGCTGCTCACCGCCGACCAGCGTTTGGCGAACGCACCTGGCACGACATGCACCTTTGAACTGCTCAGGTAAGTCGACAACTGTCGAAGACGCATCCCGATGTGTTACAATGGAACACGATGACCGAAGGGCTCGATTGGCTGCCCGAAGACGGAGTCGTTCTCACACGTGCCGACCTCGAACGGATATTTGTTGATCTTCGCGCTTTGGTCGGTGGCACCGACCTCGTCGACCCCAACAGGGCGTACGCAGTCGACATCGCCATCGCCATCACCCAGGCAATCGAGCGCGACAATGGAGGCTCATGATGTCGAAGCCCAAAGCGATCCAATGGCTCGAAAGTCAAACGGGCCAACACATCGACTACACACCCGAGGCCGTCTCGGGTCACGACCGGCACCTCTCAGTTCGGTTGACCAACGAATTGTCCATCGGGCTCGAGGCAATCGCAGCTGAGCGCGGATTGACCGTGTCACAACTCGTTCGCGAGTTGCTCGCAGAAGCCGTCGATCAACGCGCGTCCGTTGTGATGCTTGACGGACAAGCTCTGGCCGCACGCCTTGCTGCCGATGTAGCTGAAGTCCAGCGTCGCCTCGCCGGCTAGGGACTCGACGATCTGGGCGCCAGGTCTCAGCGAGCGCACGCCTGGCGGGCCGCGCTGAGGCCAGCACGAAGTTGGCGGTGCATCACTAGCCGGATTGCTACCAGCAGCCCGTTGAGTCGCACGTTCATGCGCAGCCGGGCCGACCGGGCGCCACGCGCCCACCCGATGCTGCGGGCGGCGCCCGAGATCTCCCGGGTCACGGCCACCTCTTCATCGAGTCGCACCGTTGAGCGCGAGTTCTGTGCCGTCATCGTGTCGTCGTGCCGGCGATAGCGGTACACGCGCTCGGGCACCAGCACGATCGATCCGCCGTCGAGCAGCAAGCGCGCGTACAGGTCTAGGTCCATAACCTGCCGCCAACGACCGTCGAAACGTAGGTCTGGCAGCAGGTCGACACGGTACGAGACCGATGGGCAGTAGAAGAACAGGCCGTGCATCAACTTGGCCAATCCGCGGTCGCCCGACAGCGTGGCCGGCAACCGGCGCGGCCACAGCAATCGCTTCACCGAATCGGCAATGGTTCTGGTGGGCACGCCGAGGTGGTCGATCACCACGACCCGCGGCGCCACGCACGTCGCTTTCGGGAACAGTCGGTGGGAGCGACGCATCGTCGCCACGTAACCGGGTTCGAGCACATCGTCGGCGTGGTACACGACAACGATCTCGGCGTCGACGGCACCGAGTTCGAGGCATCGGTTGAAGTTCGCCGAGATCCCGAGGTTGTGCTCGTTGCGCACGTATCGAATCCGCGGATCGCCCAGCGCGGCGACCACCGCAGCGACCCCCGGTTCGGGCGCGGCGTCGTCGACGACGATCGCCGTCCACTGCGGATCCGTTTGAGCAACGATCGATCGCAAGGCCACGTCGAGGTACTCGAGATTGGAGAAGTACGGCACAGCGAGACAGATACGGAGCGCATCCGGCGATTCTGCGGTCATCGTTTACGCTCGTTCTCATGTCGACTGCCGTGAAGCAAGCCCTCGTTCTAGCACTGGGCGGCGTGGTCATCATGCTCGTCATCCTGGCGCTGACTCGCCGCCGCCTGCTGACCACCCGGTACACCCTCGGCTGGTTGGGTGTCGGCGCGCTGGTCGCCTTGGCCGCAGTGACCATCCCGTTCGTCGGGCGACTCGGCAAGGTCGCCAACATCACGCCGACCGCCGTGCTGCTGATGATCAGTTCGCTGTTGCTGCTGGCCATCTCGATCCAACTCTCGATCAGCGTCTCATTGCTGCAAGAGCGCCTGCGCACCACGGCCGAGGCCCACGCACTGCTGGCCCGACGAGTCAGCGATCTGGAGCAAGACACGTGACAGATGTCGTCGTCGTCGTCCCGGCGTTCGACGAAGAGGACTGCATCGGCGAGGTGGTCGGTGCCGTTCGCGGCTTCGGCTACGACTGCGTCGTCGTCGACGACGCCAGCACCGATCGCACTGCCGACCTGGCCGAGCAGGCGGGGGCGACGGTCATCCGGCTGCCGATCAACCTCGGCGTCGGGGGTGCGTTACGGGCGGGGTTTCGCTACGCCGTCGACATCGGAGCGCGCACCGTCGTGCAGGTCGATGGCGACGGCCAGCATCCGACCGAGCAGATCGGCGCATTGCTGAAACGCCTCGACGAGGGTGACTTCGACATGGTGGTGGGCAGTCGTTTCGCACCCGGCGGCGTGCCGTCGCCGCAGTCGCGGATGCGACGTGCTGCGATCGGCGTGCTGTCGACGACGCTGCGACGCCGAGGAGGGGTGACGATCAGCGACCCGACATCCGGTTTTCGGGCGATCAGAGATCCCCTGCTGCGGGCCTTCGCCACCGACTTCCCGCACCACTACCTCGGTGACACGTTCGAGGCGTTGCTGGTTGCCGGCCGACGCGGCTACCGGGTCGCCGAGATTCCCGTTGTGATGCACGCCCGCCAAGGTGGCCAGCCATCGGCTGCCCTGCCGGCGTCAGTGCGCGCCATGCTCCGCGCCCTCACCGTGCCGTTCACCGGTTGCAGCTTCGACATCCCCCCACGGACGCCAGGCTGACCACGACACGGCAAGCATCGCTGCGGCGTTGATGGCCACCAGGAGCATCGGCGCAATCGACGGCGACCACGGAAGACTTCCAGTCAGGATCACCCTGCCGTTGGCGCCGACGGTGAACCTGCGTAGCGTCTGCCAGAACGCGCCGACCTCGCCCACGACGACCAAGGCGAGCACGGCACCAACGAGCCATCGCTGCGACAGGCGTGGCCAGCGAAGCCTGGATCGGTCACTCAGCATCGGCAGGAACACCAACCCGACGAAGATTGGCAGCGAGTACCGGCCCTGATACGTCAGCCCGGCCCGCGAGTTGGTGAACCCGTTGATCACCAGGGGAAGTGCCAACCACACGGCGACCAGACCTGCGAACGCCAGCATCCCGCGACGCGTCGCAGTGCGGAAGTGGATGACGACAACGACAAGAAGTGCGAGAAACCACGCCGCATAGACGAACGACGGAAGGAAAGTGTCGAGCCAACCCAGCACTCCGATCGTCTGACGTAGGTACCTCGGCCAGTTGTCGACCGACTGGCGTAGTGCTGCACCAAGATTCAGTGAGTTGGTCAGCCGCTCGTCTTTCACCTCGATGCGGGCGTACACCGCCCACAGCCACGAGACTATGAGTGCGAGCGCCGTTGGACCGACCGCCCACGCCACCAGTCGCCGGCTGAACAGCTCGCGGCGCCGGAGACGGCTGCTCCCGATGAGGACCACGACAACCACGCCGACCATCCACACGATCGAGATCGGTCGCATCAGGACCACCGTGGCCGACAGCAACGACGGCAAGTATCAGCAGACCACTCGGCAATCGAGGATCGGTCGCCACTCGTGTGAGACACGACCAGATGGCCACGAAGCCGGCGATCTCGATGGCATTCGGGTTGACCGATGCCATCAGGAACAACGCCATCGGAGTCAACGCTGCAAGCTGCAACGCGGCCACGTCGGCGCGCACCGATCGCTTGGCCAAGCACATCGCCAGGGCCAGCAACGCAACGCACAGTGCCGCCGACACGAGACGGTACGCCAGGGCCCTCTCATTCTGTCCCGCCACCGCGACCGGCACGCCGACCACGCCGTAGTACCACGGTGGATAGCGCGCCGCCGACGAGATCAGTCGGGGCGAGATCTCGGTCGCGCACGAAGCCGGCACGTCGGGTTGGCCGTTGTAGCACTCCAGGTTCGGCGGACCGAGCGATGCCGGACCGTCGAACTCGCGCAGGTTGTTGGGAAAGCCTGGCGCCGCTCTTCCGAGCAGTTGTCCGTGGGCGGTGGCGTAGGCCTTGTAGATGTGAGCCGGCTCATCGGGGGAAGCGAACCGGGGAACGCCGACCGCCCATGTCGTGACGGCGACGAGCATGGCGACAAAGAAGATGGCCACATCACGAACCCTCATTGCGCGGCGATCCGAGCGATCATGACCGTCTCGTTGTGGATGAACCAACGCCCGAACACGCGGGGCAGGGGAAACGACGAGATTCGTTCGACCGTCAGTCCGCACTGGCTCGCCAACGCGGTGAGCGGACCGACATCCATCATCCGTACGTGCGTTTCATCGGAGCGCTGACCACGTTCTTGCGGCGTGATCACGACGACCCGACCGCCCGCAACCACGTGCGGCAGGTACTGACGGATCAACTCGACGCCGGTGGGCTCGTCGAGGTGTTCCAAGACATGCGAGCACAGCAACGTGTCGAACTGCCGAGGTGGTGCGACTGACTCGACGGCGGCGGTGAACTCGTCCGGCGAATAGGCCTCATGGCCGCGCTCGCGACAGATGGTCACCGAGGTCGCGTTCGGATCCACACCAACACCCCGGGGACGAATGAAATCGAGACACCGACCGATGCCGCAACCAACATCGAGCACTCGCCCGACTGCCAACCGCCGCACGTTCCATCGGTACGGATTGGGGAGCACGCGCTTCCACCAGCGACCGCTGAGTCGTTGCAGACGTCTGGTGTAGTTCGCGTCGGTCGAGCTCACGACATCAGCTCAGCAAGGGTGACTGTGGCGAGCGGTCGTCGCGACCTGGTCGATGAGCAGGTGTGGCAGCAGCAGTGAGTCGCGCTCGATGTCGGCGTCGGCACGCCCCTCGATCAGGTCCACGAAGTGGGCGAGTTGCAGCTGCAACGGCTCCCCTGGATGGCGGATGATCGGGATGTCGATGATCGTCTGCTGCCGGTAGCCGGCCTCCTCGTCGAACCCGGCCTCTTGAACATGGCGATAGATCGTGATCGACTGCCGAACCAGATCGACCTCGATCACGCGCCCCAGTTCAGCGATCGTCAGAGAGCGAATCTTGTGCTGTGCGATCCGCGAGACCGACAACGAGGCGATCTGACCCTCTGCGAACCGCAACGTGGCCTCGGCGACATCTTCGCTGGACGACACGCTGCGCGGCTCGAAGTAGCCATAGTGACCCGTCACACTCGTCGGCGGCCGGCCCATCAGGCGCACCACCAGATCGACGTCGTGGATCAACAGATCCGACGCCACACCCGTTCGGATCCGTTCGGCGTACGGCGAGTGTCGGACGGTGGCGATGTGCAGCGGCTCACGTGCAATGTCGGCTGCCGTGCGCACCGCCGGATTGAACCGTTCGAGCAGGCCGCACGTCAGTACGGTTCGACGTCGGGTCGATGCGTCGATGATCTCCTCGACGTCGGCGATGGTGTCGGCAATCGGCTTCTCGACAAGCAACGGTAAGCCGGCCTCGACGACGGCCAGCGCATAGGCATGATGGAACTGCGTAGGCGCCGCGATCACCACCGCGTCGATCTGTCCGATGTCCGGCTCCGGCACCCACCTACTGCCGAACCGCTCGGCAAGGCGTTCTCCGGCGAGACGATCGGGATCCGATATCCACGCCAGGTCCGTGGCGGCGGAGCCGGCCAGCACGCGGGCGTGAAGTGAGCCCATCGAACCCGCTCCGATCAGACCGACGCGCAGCGCCATCAGCGCTCTCCGAGCAGGGTGGTCATCGTCGTCACGATGCGGTCGAGATCACCCTCGGACAGGTGCGGGTGAACGGGCAGCGACAGGCAACGCCGCGAGACATCGGTGGCAACCGGTGCTTCGGTGGCAACCACCTGCGGGTGGTTGCGGAAGCAGCCGTAGTCGAAGACCGGGCGCGGGTAGTACACACCGCAGCCGACCCCGGCCGTCGTCAACGCTTCCAAGAGACCGTCGCGGTCGAGCCGAGCATCGTCATCGACCAGGATCGTGTACTGGTGCCAAACGTGATGCCGATCCGGCAGCTCCTGCGGCACACGCACACCGGGCAACACCCGAAGACCCTCGCTCAAGCGACGCGCGTTCGCCTGACGGACTGTCACCTGCTTGTCGTAGTTGGCCAGCTGCGGTATGCACAGCGCTGCCTGTAGGTCGGTCATGCGGTAGTTGTTGCCAACCATCTCGTACACATAGCGCTGGCGCATTCCCTGGTTGCGCAGGACGCGCAGCCGATCGGCAACTCCGGCATCGTTGGTCGAGATCAGCCCGCCCTCGCCCGCGGTGAGGTTCTTGGTGGCGTATAGCGAGAAGCATCCGATGCCCCAACTACCCGCAGCGCGGTCAGCGAGGCGCGACCCGTGCGCTTGCGCGGCATCTTCGACGACTGTCAGCTGAGCCCGTGCAGCGATGTCGGTCAGGCGCTCCATGTCTGCACACTGACCGTAGAGATGCACCGGCATCAGCACCCTCGTCCGACTGTTGCGGACTTCGCCAACGGTGTCGGGATCGATGTTGAAATCGCGGTCGTCGATGTCGGCAAACCGCGCCGTCGCTCCGGCGTCGATGATCGCGTTGAGCGTGGCCACGAACGTGAACGGGCTCGTGATCACCTCGTCGCCCGGCCGAAGATCCAACACCTCGAGCGCGGCGACCAGCGCGGTCGTGCCGTTGTTGACAGCGACGACGTGTTCGACGCCGATCAACTCGGCGAACTCGTCCTCGAGCCGTTTGACCAGAGGTCCCTGGGCGATGATGCCCGACCGGATCACGCTGAGCACGAGCTCTTCGACCTCGGTACCCAGGCACACCGTGGAGATCGGAATGAGCGGCAGAGACGTCATGGCCGTGCCACGGTAGCTGTCGCCGGCATCGCCCACCCTCACAACCCCCGCCACAGACGGACCCGGAAGATCAACAACTCGCCGAGGTTGCGCACGACCGTGCGAGGATTGAACACTTTCGAGCGACCAGCGCGCCGGGGCCGCCACTCGGCTTCGATGTAACCGATTCGCCAACCATTCCGACGTGCGCGCAGGGCAACCTCCAGTGTGAAGAACACATCTGCCGATGCGACCCGCAGTTCGTGCCATCGCTGCTTCGAGATCACGAAGATGCCGCAGTACCGCCGAGCGTCGAAGCGGAAGAGCAACCGAATCAGCACGTACATCGACGACGACAACAGGTTTCGACCCAACTTTCCGCGAGCGATACGGCGAACCAGCACGATGTCGAAAGAGTCCAGCATGGCGACACCTGCGAGCACCTCGCTGATCTCGTACTCGCCATCGCCGGGGATCCACGTGATCACATCGCCCGTTGCCGAGGCGAGCCCGCTCGACAACGCCTGGCCCATACCGCCGTTGGTTCCGCGGTCGACGATGTCGACGCGTGCCGTCGACCCGTCGGCGATCGACTCCATCCGCTGCAACGTCGCGTCGGTGCTGCCGTCGTTGACCAGCACCACCTGCAGACCGGCGCAATCGCCGACATCGTCGGTGATCATCTTCACGGTGCCTGTGATCGAATCCTGTTCGTTGTATGCGGGAACGACCACCGACAGCCGCACGTCGCCGATCTCATCACCCATCGGGTTGGTCCTGGTCGTTGACAAGAGTTCTCGCCGCACCTGGCAGAACGCGCGCCGGCACCCCGACGAGCAGGCTCCACTCGGCGGCGACGGTGTGCTGCGGCACTACTGCGCCGGCGGCGACAACACTGTGGCTGCCGATCTGGCAACCCATCAGCACCACTGCCGCAGCACCGATGTGCACGCAATCGCCGATCCAGGTCGGTGCCCGCTCGATGTCGGCTGATCGATCGGACACCACCCGTCGAACCGTCGAGTGGGAATAGATCTGCGCGCCGGCGGAGATGTCGCAGCCTCGCCCGATCGTGAGGCCTCCCGAGCCGTCGATCACCGTGAACGCACCGATCCAGCAGCCCGCACCGATCGATGGCTCGCCGACGATCCAAGCGTGTGGGTTGAACGGGTTCTCGGGAAGGTGGTGCCAGTCGGGAACATCGTTCGTCATTGCAGAGCCCTGCGCAGTCCATCGACCACTTCGTCGAACTCTTCGTCGGTCATGCCCGGATAGAGAGGCAAGGTCACCGCTCTGTCCCGGACCGATGCTGTCACAGGGAGGTCTCGATCACTGATGCCGTATCGATGCGAGAAGTAGTGGCTGAACGGAATCGCTGTCGTGCCGATCGTCGACTCGATGCCGAAGCCACGGAGACGTTCGATCACGGCGCTCGCCGCGAAACCCGGCGGCACCAGCGCGACGTACGACTGCACTGCCGCCGTGGGCGTGCGGACCTGTGGTGTCATCCCGAGCCTGCCGAGTTCAAGGTCGAAGCGGTTGGAGAGCGCCGACCGTTCGGCGATCAGTCCCTCGATGCGGGTCATCTGCACGACACCGATCGCGCCCTGCATCTCGGTCATTCGCAGGTTGGCGCCGGCCATGACGAACTGCGGCGTACCGTCGACGGCCTCGAGGCCGTGATTGCGAAAGCGGCGGGCAAACGCGGCGAGGTCGTCGTCGTTGGTCACCACCATGCCGCCCTCCCCCGTGGTGATGATCTTGCGGGGGTGAAAACTGAAGCAACCCACAGTGCCCAGGGAGCCGGCCATGCGACCCTCGTCGCTCGACCCCAAGGCACACGCCGCATCCTCGACGACCGGAACCCCGTGATGGGCGGCGATCTGACAGATCGTGCCGATGCCGGCCGGATTGCCGAAGGTGTGCACCGGCATGACCGCCTTCACCCGACGGGCATTGGCGTTGGCGCCAAGCAGTTCGAGCAACTTCTGGTCGTCGAGGTTGAACGTCTTCGGATCGATGTCGACGAAAACGGGGGTGGCTCCGCACAACTCGATCACGTTGGCTGTCGCCACCCATGAATAGGGCGTGACAGCCACGACATCGCCCGGCCCGATCCCCAGTGACAGCAGACCGACATGCAATGCGGCCGTGCAATTCGTCAGCGCGACAGCATGCGCGACACCGACCATCTCGGCAACGAGTCGTTCGAACTCAGCGACCTGGGGACCCTGCACGAGAAACCGCGACGCCAGCACCGCCGCGACAGCATCGGCCTCCTCGGGACCGAGAACCGGTCGGGTGATCGGAATGCGCATCACGTCATCCCTCCTTGCGAGCGATACCACGAGGCGGTGCGAGCGATGCCGTCTTCCAGGTCGACGATCGCCTCGAATCCGAGGATCTCGCGGGCGAGGTCAACGCTCGGCACGCGAAGCTCGACATCGGCGCCATCGCGATGGACGAACTCGATCGTCGACGAGGAGCCGGTGACACGGACGACAGTCTCAGCGAGAGTTGTCATCGTCGACACTGCTCGAGCGTTACCGATGTTGAACGAATGGCCCACGGCTGCGTCGAGTTCCAGTGCGAGCAGCACGCTGCGCACCATGTCGTCGATGTAGCACCACGCCCGAATCTGCGAGCCGTCTCCGTGGATGGTGATCACCTCACCACGCAGGGCACGGTGCACGAACGTGCGCAGTGCACCTTCGCCTACCTGACCGGGCCCGTACACGTTGAACGGTCGCACCACCGTCACGGGCAGGGCGAACTCGCTGTGGTAGGCGAAGGCCAAGTGCTCCTCGGCGAGTTTGCTGACGGCGTACGTCCATCGCGGCTCGCCGACCGCCCCCAACACCGCGTCATCTGTTTCGCTGACCCGAAAGGCACGTCGACCGAAGATCTCGCTCGTCGAGAAACAGACGATCCGTCGAAATCCGCCGGCGGTTTGCACCGCTTCGAGCACGTTCGCCGACCCGATCATGTTGACGCGCATCGTCGCCACCGGGCTGCGGCTGACCGTGTCGATACCAGCGATCGCAGCACAGTGCACGACATGGGTGTGGCCACGGAGGTGCGCATCGAGAGCGGCCCGATCCAGGATGTCGCCGTGCACGACCGTGACCCGTGGATGGTCCACGAGGGGCGTCGACGAAAGTGCATCTCTGCTGAAGTTGTCGAACAACGTGACGTCATTGGCGCCAACCAGCTCGCGAGCCAACGTCGAACCGATGAAGCCCGCTCCACCTGTGATGAAGACCTTGCAATCTGTGAGCACGGCGCCTCGCTGTCTAGTAGCTGTCACTGGCTGCGGGCCGACCCACGCCGAGCTGGATGATCGTCAGGTCCGATGTCGGATCCACGCAACCACGACCGTCCAACACCGTGGTTGCGCCGCCTAGATCACGTCGCTGCAGCTGCCTGTATTCGATGTGCTCGGCTTGCACGATCGCCGCGTCGCAGGACTCGCCGAGGTGATACGGCACGAATCCCAGTTGAATCAGTTCGTCGTCGCTGAACAAAGGATCGTGCACGCTGGCGCGTCCACCGAGCTCGACGATCGCGTCGACAACGCCAAAGACCCCCGAGAACGCCGTCTCCTTGACACCACCCCGATAGGCGGCACCGAGCACGGCAACATGCATGCCGCGCAGCGAGCCGATCTCCGCGGCCAGCAACTCGACCGCGTAGCGGGGCATGGCCGTGTTCACCCGGCGAGCCGTGGCTGGAAGCTGAGCGTCGGGGTCACCGTCCAAGTAGAACTTGGGATAGACGGGTATGCAGTGGCCTCCTACCGCGATCCCCGGGCGGTGGATGTGGCTGAACGGCTGGCTGTTGCACGCCTCGATCACGTCGATGACATCGATGTCGTGACGATCCGAGAACATGGCCAGTTCGTTGGCGAACGCAATGTTGATGTCGCGGTATGTCGTCTCGGCGAGCTTGGCGAGCTCGGCGGCCTCAGCCGAGTCCATCTCCCAGACACCGTTCGGCCGCGACAGGTCCGAACGCTCATCGAACTGCAGTGCCGCCGCGTAGAACTCCGCCGCACGACGGGTGCTGACGGCATCGAGCCCGCCGACCAGCTTCGGATACCGACGAAGGTCAGCGAAAACTCGGCCCGAGTACACCCGTTCCGGGCTGAACGCCACGAAGAGATCGACACCCACGCTGAGACCGGAGCCCTGCGACAGGATCGGGGCAAGCCGACGCCGTGTCGTGCCGACGGGGAACGTGGTCTCGAACAGCACCAGGGCGCCGGGCTTGAGGCCGGCTGCGACGGCAGATGTGGCCGCGTCGATGCCACGGAAGTCGGGCCGGCCCTCTTCGTCGACGATCAGCGGCACCACCACGAGCACGACGTCGGCATCGGCCACCGCGGCCGCGGTGTCGGTGGTCGCGCTCAAGCGGCCGTCGAGAACGACCTCACCGAGCAGCCTCTCGAGATCCTCCTCACCCGGAAACGGCGGGATGCCCGAATTGACCAGGTCGACCACCGCAGGGTTCACGTCGGCACCAGCGACTTTGAAGCCGGACTTGGCAAACTGAACGGCGAGGGGCAAGCCGATTTTTCCGAGGGCGACGACGCAGACGTTCATGATGCTGGTGGGGCCCACCATTGCTCGGCGAGTCGACCTGTGACGCTATCGTCTTGCCGCCATGACCGAGTGGAATCTGACCTCCAGCCCGCTTCAGGTTCTCACACGGCGGGTGACACCCCAGACGCTGTTCAGATTGGCCTTCGGCTGCATCATTGCTGCGGAAGTACTGATGCTGTTGTGGGTCGGCAGGCGAGAGTGGTACTTCTTCGACGAGTGGCGCCTCGTCGTCGAACGCGTCGTACCACACGCCAATGGTCCGCTCGCTGAATTCAAGTTGCTCTTCAAGCCCGATGGCGAACATGTCATCGGGATCCCGCTGACGTTCTTCGTGATCCTGGTTCGCTGGTTCGGCCTCGACACCTATTGGCCGTTCATCTTCGTCAACATCATCGTGCGCGTCGTCACCCTCGTCCTTGTCGATGACGTGTGCCGCCGCGCCGGGGCTCGGAGAATTGTCCGGCTGCTTGCGGTCGCCACCATCGCCTTCTTCGGCGAAGGGTATGAATCCCTCTTTGCCCAAAGCGTCATGTTCGCCGGATTCACGCTGATCTTCGGCCTCCTCGCGATCGGGCAGAGCCTGAAGGTGGAGATCTCAGAGCGGCGGGCCGGAATCATCAGCGCGGTGTGGCTCGCATGCTCGGTTCTTTCGAGCAGCTACGGGTTTCCGGTCGTCGTCGGTGTTGCACTGTTCTTCCTGCTGACCCATCGGCGGCGAGCAGCCCTTGTCTCATTGCTGGTACCGCCGATGGTCTTCATGGGAGTTCGCCTGATCACCGGCGGGGAGTACTCCCAGCAACAGCCGATCTCCACCGCTCGGATACCGCTCTACATCCACTACGTCCAATCCGGGCTCTCGGCGGTCGGCGAATCCGTGCTGGGAACCGACGCCCTGGGCGTCGCCAGCTTCGTCGGCATCGCAATCGCCAGCCTCCTGCTCGTCACGAACGCGCGATCGCGCGCCTTCGTGATCTCGATGATCGTGGCCATCGTCGCGTTCTATTTCGAGGCCTCCTTGTCCCGTTCCGTCTTCGGCCCCGACCAGGCGCGCGCTGCTACGCGTTACACGTTCTTCTGTGGTGTGCTGGCGGTGTGCATGATCGCCGCGGCATGGGGGCAGCGTCGGCTCGAGGCAAGGTGGGTGCCGGTCGTCGCCGTGCTGGCAATCGCCAGCTTTGCCAACAACATCGCCTGGCTGGGTGACGGCAGTTCGTACTACACCGACAGGATGCAGATATCTCGAGCCCGACTGGCCCTCGGCCTCAAGATCATCGACCAAGGCCTGACCTTCTATGTGCCCGATCCCGAATTCGCCGCCGATCTCAATGGCGACCGGCTCGGCGATGTCATCGCCTCTCCCTACGACGACGAGTTCATGGTCGAGGCACGCAAGTGCTTCGAACATTGGGATCAAGAGCTGGTCAGAGCTGGCGTCCCAGTCACGTCGATGGACGCCGAGCAGCGGGCTGCGTTGTTGGTGCTGTTGAGCGAACATTCACTCGGGGCAGGATCCCCAGGCGCAACCCTCGATGAGCTCGTTCAGATCGCGGCGCAGAACCAAGGCGGAAGCGGTGTGTTCGCGCAGTTTCAGGAGACCTTCGCGGGTCTGGCGAGCCAACCGGTCGGCACCTCGGGTTTCGTTCCGACAACACAACGTTGCGCTCAGCGCTGAGGGGCCTCGACCTCTCTCGACACCACGTTGCCGTCGCGATCCACCCAGCCGTGATGTCGGGCCGGTGTGCCGGCAACGAGCTGATAGTCGGCAACGTCTCGGGTGACCGTCGCACCGGCGGCAACCATCGCGAATCGTCCGATGGTCACCCCACAGACGATCGTCGCGTTCGCCCCGACGGACGCGCCGTCGCGGACCTCAGTGGGCGTGACCTTCCAGTCGGCGTTGAAAGCCCGGGGAACCCGATCGTTGGTGAACGTTGCCGACGGACCGACAAAGACGTCGTCGCCGATCGTCACGCCCTTGTACACACTGACGTTGTTCTGCAGCTTGCACCCCGACCCGATTCGCACATCCTCATCGACGTACACGTTCTTGCCGATGACGCAGCCGGTGCCGATCGACGCACCCGACCGGATGTGAGCGTGATGCCAGACGAAGGTCCCATCCCCGATCTCGCATCCCGGCTCGATCACAGCTGTCTCGTGGATATGTGGAACTTCGTCGATCCCCGCACGATAGATCGGTCGGCGCGGTCGATCAGTCCTCTGAGTCGGCCAGCAGGTCGACGCTGAGGGCGAGCGCAGCGGCGATCGCTGTGGCTCGCCCGATCACCGAGGTGAAGGCCTTCGCTGCGGCAGCCTCGTCGATCATCGGCGGATCGCCGAGTGAGCGCAGCAGCGCGCTCGGATCCGACGCAACCGAGATGGGCTCGATGTCGGGCAGCGGGCCGGGGTTGCTCCAGATGTCGACGGCCGTCGGTCGTTTCGCCTGCTGAGACCGCCGGCCCTGGTTCGAGTTCTTGCGCTGCGGGCGGTTCATTGGTTGTCTCCTGCGAGCAGCTCTTCGGGGCGCAGCCCGAGTGCGAGGCGGATCTGATCGGTGTTGAGATCGGCCAGCGAGCTCGACCGCGGCAGCACCAGCTGGGCGATGTGGCGTTTGCCGGCGACGATCTCCTCGACGCGTTCGTCGACGGTGCCCGGACACACCAACCGGTGGGAGATCACCGTGCGGCTCTGGCCGATGCGCCAGGCACGGTCGCGGGCTTGGTCTTCGACCGCCGGGTTCCACCACCGGTCGTAGAGCACGACGTGGTTGGCCGCAGTCAGGTTCAGACCGGTGCCGCCGGCTTTCAGCGAGAGCACCATCGCGCCAGGACCCTGCTCGGTCTGGAACTCGGTGACGAGCTGGTCGCGGACGCTGCGGGTGAGACTGCCGTCGTAACAGGAGATCGGGATGCCGGTGACCTCGGTGAGGTGGTCGGCCAACTTCCGGCCCCATGCCGCGAAGTGGGTGAAGATGAGGATTCGCTCACCGGCGGCGAAGACCGACTCGACGATCTCTTCGAGTCGGGCCAACTTGCCGGATCGGCCGGCCAGCGGCTGCTCGTCGTCGCGGTACGCGGACGGATGGTTGCAGATCTGCTTCAACGCGGTGATGGCGGCGAGGATCGCCCCCTTCTTGGTCTCGGCCAGTACGTCGGTGTTCGCCACGTTGGCGACGAGCTCGTCGAGCACGGCCTGGTACAGGCCGATCTGCTCGGGAGTCATGGTGCAGTGATCGAGCTCGTCGATCTTGTCGGGGAGCTCGGCGGCGACCTCTGGCTCGGTCTTCGTGCGGCGGAACAGCAGCAACCCGTTCAAGGCCCGAAGAGCGGCCTCACCGTCGCCCGACATCTGGGCGAGGAACGAGGGCCGCGACCCGACGAGGCCGGGGTTGGTGAAGTCGAGCACCGACCACAGGTCGCCGAGCCCGTTCTCGATCGGCGTGCCGGTGAGGGCCAGGCGGGTGTGGGCATGGATGCGACGCAGCTGCTGCGACGTGTCGCTGGCCGGGTTCTTGATCGCCTGCGCCTCGTCGAACACCAGCGTCTGCCAGTTCAACGCCGTGAGCGCATCGATGTCGCGAACAGCGGTGGCGTACGTGGTGATGACGATGTCGGCGTCGGCGACCTCGGCTTCGAGCTCGTCGGCGCTCGCCCTGTCAGCGCCGTGGTGCACGACGACACGCAAACCGGGCGTGAACCGTGCCGCTTCGACGGCCCAGTTGCCCACGACCGCAGCCGGCGCGATGACCAGCGTCTTACCCTCTGCTGACGAGTGGGCCGCTGATGAGTGGGCGCGTGACGGGCCGGCGAGGTGGGCGAGCACGGTCGGGGTCTTGCCCAGCCCCATGTCGAGGGCCAGGCAGCCGCCGAGCCCGGATGCGTCGAGGAACCCGATCCAGGCGACGGCCTCGGCCTGGTAGGTGCGGAGCACGCCGGTGAAACCCTCCGGTCGGGCGATCGGCGACACCGAGACCTCGCTGGCCCGTTTGACGATGTCGTTGGCCCAACTGTTGCCGTGCACGACCACGCCACCAGCCAGCCCCGACCCGTCGAGACCGATGCTGTGCCGCAGGATCTCGGCGCCGGTGAGCTGGGTGACGGACTCGCGAGCCGCTAGTGCGGCGACCGCTTGCTGGACGTCGAATCGATCGACCTCGACCCAGCGGCCGCGTGATTGCACGAGTGGGCGGGCCTGGCGGGCGAGCCGCTTGACGTCGTCGGCAGTGAGCTCGGCGTCGTCGAACAGCACCGACCAGGCGACGTTGCTGAGTTGCCGTGCCCCCACGACCGAGCTCGCCGGCGGTCTCGGCGAACAACCGCAGCGAGGCCTTCGCCTTGCGTCGCGACAGCGCCGGCAATCGCACCTCGAAACCGATCGTCGCCAGGGTGGGACCGAGCACGGTCATGAACTCCCACGCTTCGTCTTGGCTCATGGCCAGTTGCCCGCGACGCGACGCGCCGACTCGATCGAGCGCCGGCAGGAGTCGACCGAGACGTTGCCACTCGGCACCGAGCGTGCGCCGGCCGCCTTCGGAGCGCAGCGCCGCATCGATCGGGACGCGCGGGCCCTTACCCGACGGCGCCGACACGGAGAGGATCCAGACGCCACCGGGAAGCGGCGGATCCAGCTGAACCATCAGCTTCGGGCGGGCCTGGTCGGTCACCGTGCGGGCCCATTGATCGATCCGCCTCGAGACCGTGGTCGCCAAGCCGGCGTTGGCGCGGAACGGAACTCCGTCCATGTGGGCGATCACCGTGTCGTCGAGGTCGATCGCCGTCGTCGCCGTCGCCGGGGCGGCAGGCAGTTCCATGCGCTCGATGCTCTCGGTGACGATGGCTTGGACGGCGGCGGTGATGATCGCGGTGGTCGTCACCCGGGCGTCGCCGCCGCCGACGGCGACGACCGCACCGGGCATCATCGCTGCCAGAGCGTTGATCTCGGCCCGATCCATCAGCGCCGGAACCCAATGAACCGAGGCTTCGACGAGTCCCCCGTCGTGACGGCCCGAGAGTCGTACCCTCGGCACGATCGAGCCACGCGCCGCGAGGCGTACTCCTTCGAGCGCGACGCGTCCGAGCCACATGACGCTGGCGCCGACACCGACCTGATCGTGCCCGCCGCCGATTGCCACCAGCCAGCCCAGTGCGTCCTTCATGGGAATGGCGACAGCTTCGGCTCGTATGCCGCCCGGCAGCGGCACACCCCGGTGCAGCTGCCAACCCACCGATGGGCCACCGATCGCCTCCAGACGAGTGGCCAGAGCGTCGTTGCCCTCCGCTGGGGCACCGCGGCCGCCGGCCCAGACCACCACCTGGCCCGCGGACCACGACGCTTGCAGCCGCACCTCGTCGGGTTCGCGGTGTTCGACGGGTGTCGCGTAGAACTCCTCGATGCCCGGCATGTCGTCGTCGACCGGCGCTCTTGCCGTCTGGGGCGGCGGAGGACGCAACCGGGCGGCGGTTGCGCGAAGGCCGGCGAGCGTGTCGGTGAAATCGGCAACCACCTGGTCGCGTTCGTCGCCCGACAAGGTGCGCACGGCAGCGAGATCGGCCTCGGTCTCGATCGATCAGGCGGTCGAGGACGATGAGCGACGCCCGTTGATCGGCGCGCAGAAGCGCAAGCTCGTCATCCGATCCCCGGCCTTCGGAGATCGACCAGATCGCCGCTACGAGTTGTTGTGAGTCGAGCATCAAGTTCGTCCTGTGCCGGCGCGTGAAAAACGGCACCTCCGTATCGACGTGCCTCGCCCAGTGACATCGTCGCTTCAGGGTCGCCGACCCCGGCCGCCCATGCTACCCGCCACGACGCCCAAGTCACGGAGTGTTTCAGTACGCGTAGAACCGCTGTATCAGATGCCGTCCCAGCGTCTATGGGAACGAGATTGTGGGAGCGTCGACGGTGCCGATCGGCTTGGTTCGGCTCGCGCCACCTTCTCGGCAGCCAGCGGGGTCGGGCGCGACCTCGGTAGCACCAGTGCTCACACCGCGCCCAACCAAGCTCAACGGGTTCGATTTCGGAAGTGGGGATACCGAAATCGCGCCCAGCCACTCAGCAGACAGGAGCGCACATGGCCGGCGTTACGCGTTCTCACCGAGATGCACGGAACGTCCGCCGTTGGCTAGTTCGGCGCGTTACACAGGTGCCGGTCTTGCCGCGACCGTGGACGGCGGTTAGCTGGTCACTCTCGGGGTTCAGATGGCCATTCAGTGGGCAAACGCAGACGGACACCAGTGGGCCGATACCCGATGGCCGCCGACAGTTCGCCATGTTGCCACGAATCGCAGTCGGTGTGAGTCAGATCGCGCGCTTGCAGGACCGGATCTGGCTCACAACACCCCGGGAACGCTGGACCTGGCGATCAGAACATCACGAGTTCGAAGGAAACGGCGTGAAGCACACCCAACCGCTCGCCTGCGCTCTCGGCCGCCGATCGCAGGGACTCGCCGGGATCCGCACCGCCGCCGCCGAGGTTGGCGAGGTACAACTCGTGACAGCGCAGCGACTCGATGCCGCGGTCGAGGTAGCCGGTGACGTCGACCGCATGCGTTGCCACGGGCGAGGAGTTGAACGCGGCGAATCGCACGCCGCTCCACGCCGGGCCGATTTCGGGGAATATCCAGGGGTTGGCGGCGTCACGCACCGCGTCGAGCAGGGCTCGGCCCACAGCCCGGTGATCGGCGTGGTTCCAGTTCGGGCCACCCCAGTTGTCTCGGTGATTGATCGACAGGACCATTTCGGGCTGGTGCCGACGAATTGCCTCGGCGAGGTCTCGCCGAAGGGCAATGTCGGCTTCGACCAGCCCGTCGGCGTGATCGAGGAACTCCACCACTGGCACACCGACGGCGGCGGCGCTGCGTCGCTGCTCGTGCTCGCGGATGGGGCCGACCTCTGCGGGCGGCATGGTCGAGATCCCGGCTTCTCCACGGGTCACGAGCAGGTAACGCACGTCCTTGCCGTGGTCGGTCCAGCGAGCCACGGCGCTGGCTGCGCCGTATTCCAGGTCGTCGGGATGGGCGACCACGCCGAGCGCTCTCGTCCAGTCGTCGGGGAAGGGTTCGAATCGATCGATCGGCACCGTTCCATCAGATCACACAGCCAGGATTCGGGACGTCCGTGCGCGAGGCTTGGATGCATGAACGAGGCCGCCATGGCAACCGCAGCCGACGAGAACCTGGCCTCGACGTGGGCGCTGCTCGGCCGCTCGACCGGCGCCGACGTGGTGGAGGATGGTCCACTGACATGTGTTGCCACCGGGCTGCCGATCGCCTTCTTCAACGGCGCATACCTCAGCGCACCGACGAACGATCCAGAGCGACTGGTTGCTGAGGCGATGCGCTTCTTCGCCGAGCGAGACCTCCCGTGGCTGCTCTGGGTGCGCGACGGAGTCTGCCCCGCCTTCCTTGATGCCGGCCGATCGTTGGGCCTGCGTGACGCCGGTGGACCGCCTGCCATGGGGCTGACACCGATCGGCGTAACACCGCCACCCCCAGACGGACTGCGCATCGAGATCGCTACTACGGCCGAGGCCCTGGGCGATCACGCGTCGGTGCTCCGAGACGGTTTCGGGCTTCCTCAAGCTGTCATCGATCGAATCGTGCAACCAGCCCTGCTCGACGTCGCCGATCTCGCTGTGTTTGTGGGTCGCGTCGATGACGAACCGGTCAGTTGCTCGCTGCTGGCGATCTCCGGTGCAACTGCCGGCATCTACAACGTCGCCACGCCCGAACGCTTTCGAGGCAGGGGCTACGGCGAAGCGCTGACCTGGGCCGCGGTCGTCGAGGGTGTTCAGCGCGGGTGTTCGCACGCCGTGCTGCAGGCGAGCGAGGCGGGCTACCCGATCTACCGTCGCATGGGCTTCGTCGACCTCGGGCGTTACGTGCAGCTCGAAGGCCCGCCGCTGGCCACCGTGACCGGCTGACTTCTGCGTCAGCGTCTCTTAGCGTCAGCGAATGCAACGGCTGTTGGCCAAACGAGCTGACGCTGATGCTCTTTGACGCCAGCGCTGCCGCTCGGCCCGGGTCTGAGCGCGGCAAACGTTGTCTGACCGGCTGACTATGGCGTCAGAAGATCTGCGGGAACCCGTTGGTGACGCAGATCCCGAAGGCATTGATGAAGACCATGCCGACGGCGATGGAAATGGCGACACGTGACCGCCAATCCCGACGGGCCCGGCTCGCCGACACCGGCATGTACCAGTCGGGTAGCAGTGGCGTGCCCTCATTTTGCAGCGATCGAAATGGCATGGCGCCGTCGCCCAGCGGCAGGTCGGGGTCGGCAGCAAGCGCTAGCGCTGCGAGCTCTTCGTCGCTGATCTCGAGATCGACGTCGTCATGCACGCACCGATCTTATCCCTGCGTCGCAACCCTCAGGCCGGCGGGGGTGGCGGAGGTGACGACGCCGAAACGTCCATCGCACCCTCGCCGAACTTCGGGTAGGTGTCGGTCATCAGCAGGCCGTACGACTGCACCTGCAACAAGAAACGGGTGAACTTCAGCACGAAATCCCACATGCCGCGCGAGTCCTTGCCGGTGATGACGATGACGAACCAGGTGATCACGATGACCACAGCCGCGGCGATGGCCACGAAGAAGCCGATGATCAGCGCCGGGATGATCCAGATCAATCGCAGGGCATTGGAGAGACGGTCTGCCGACTCTTGGTAGGAGATCGCATGGCGCACCGGGGGTGTGCCGGGGTCGGTACCGAACGCCGGGTATTCGTCGAAGAGGAAGTACACGTAGCCGATGACCCGGCTGTAGTAGCCGAGCCAGCTCTGCTGCATGTTCCAGATTCCCTCGTTGCGCTTGCCGGTGAACAAGATGATGAACCACTGCACGACGGCGAGGATCTGGGCGAGATAGCCCCACACATCGGCGACGATCAGGTGCGGTATGGCGAGGATGAACCGGAAGGCCACCGTCAAGCGATTGCGAGACTCCTCGAACCCCACGTCGTACGTGAATGCCGACATCGTGCCTCCTTCGAAATGAGCCGTGTTTCCCCAGGTTGGGGTGGGCTGGGGCGAATCGTAGCCCCGCGCTGCCGGTGGATTGCGGGATCCACCTGGTATTACGTGTCGTCGGAGGCCAACAACGCGTAGATCTTGCGCCTGGTCTCGTCGAGCAGCTCGGTCGCCCGGAGACGCTGCGTGTCGGTTCCGGCCATGGCGACCTGCTTGGTGGCCATCAGCAACAGATGGATCGCCTGGCGGAGGCTCGGCGCTCCTTCACCGGCGTCGTGCGATGCGTCGTCCCACGGTGCGGTCCTGGTCGAGGCCAGTTCCTGAGCAAGGGTGCGACCGGCGTCGGTCAGGCTCGACACCTTCTTGCCGTCCTGATCCTGGGTGGTGATGAGTCCTTCGTCGGTGAGCAGTTGGATGGTCGGATAGATGGCGCCGGGGCTCGGGCTCCACGCCTCGCCGCTGCGCTCACGGATCTCGAGGATCATCTCGTAGCCGTGCATCGGACGCTCGAGCAGCAGCAGCAACGCCGCCGTACGAACGTCACCGCGTCCGCGACGTCGGCCCCTGCCCATCGGGGAATCAGGCCCGAAACCGCGGCCGCGGCGCCCGGGGCCGCGTTCGCGGCGGCCGCCGAACGGGCCGCCCCGGTGGTCGTGTTCGTGTTCATGTTCGTTGGATCGTGGATCCATGTTGTCTTTCTCCTTGTTTGATGCCCAACTGGGCATGAGTGATGCAGTCACGATATATCGTTATTGCATCGTTGACAACCTGTAATGATGGGGACATGGCAATTCTTCGCGATCATCCCTACGAGGGCTCGAACTTCCTCGTCGACATGGGCGTCTACGACTCGTCCGACATGCGCGCCGCCTTCTTCCGCGTCGAACTGCCCGAGGCGATCGTCGACGAGATCGCCTACCGCAACGGCAACGACAAGACCCAAGAAGCCCGCAAGCAACCCGGTCTTGCCAAGTACGGGCATCTCGTGCTTGCAGCGCGGGCTCATCGGTTCGACCGATCTGTGGGACTGGTGGAAGCAGGCACGTGAGGGCCAGCCCAACGTCGACCGCAACATCACGGTCACCCTGCTCGACGAGGAGCGCAACGTCGGTGTGGAGTGTGGCGGTTCCGCAACGCGTTCCCCGTGAGCTATTCGCGTCAGTCCGCTCGACGCCGGCCACAGTGACATCGCCGTCGAGGAGCTGGCCCTGACGTTCGACTCGATGGACATCGAATGACGACGCGGCTGCTTCAGCCGCAACAGCCCAATCATCGAGTCAACAGTTAACCTCTCCCACCCATGACCAAGATCGCCGTCATCGGCACCGGGTACGTGGGTCTGACCACTGGCGCCTGTTTCGCCCACATGGGCCACCTCGTCGTGTGTGCCGACATCGACCCGGTCAAGGTCGAGAGCCTTCGCAACGGCGTGATCCCGATCGTCGAGCTCGGTCTGCAGGAGCTCGTCGAAGAAGGCATCGCCGGCGGCCGGCTGTCATTCGTGCTCGGTGCGGCCAATGCCGCCAAGGACTGCGACATCGCCTTCCTCTGCGTGCCGACCCCGCAGGGCGAGGATGGCTCGGCCGACCTCAGCTACATCGAGAGCGCGGCACGGGAGATCGGCCCGGTCCTTCCCTACGAGGCCGTCGTCGTCAACAAGTCGACCGTGCCGGTCGGTAGTGCCCGGGTCGTCGAGCGTGTGCTCGGCCGGCCCGACGTGAAGGTGGTGTCCAACCCCGAGTTCCTCCGCGAGGGTTCCGCTGTCCAGGACTTCCTCAAGCCCGATCGGGTCGTCGTCGGTTGCGACGACCAGGCCGCGGCGCTCAAGGTCTCGTCGCTGTACGACGGCATCAGCGCACCGGTCATCGTCACCGACCCTGCCTCGGCCGAGACCATCAAGTACGCGGCCAACGCCTTTCTGGCCACCAAGCTCAGCTTCATCAACGCCATCGCCGCGATCTGCGAAGGTGTCGGCGCCGACATCAACGACGTCGTCGTCGGCATGGGCTCCGACAAGCGCATCGGCCAAGACTTCCTGCGCCCGGGCCCGGGATGGGGTGGTAGTTGCTTCCCGAAAGATTCGCGGGCGCTGTTGAAGATCGCTCGCGACGCCGGCTATCACTTCGATCTGCTCGACGGGGTGATCGCCGTCAACGAAGAACAGTTCGAACGGGTCAGCCGACAAGATCCGCGCCGCTGCCGGTGGCGACCTGAGCAAGGCCACGATCGCCGTGTGGGGTCTCACGTTCAAGGCCCGCACCGACGACCTCCGCGACTCGCCGTCGCTGGCGATCGTCAAACGCCTCGTCGCGGCCGGTGCGACAGTGCAGGCCTTCGACCCGACCGTCGACGGCCCGAAACCAGGATTGCCCACCGACATCACGATCGCCGACAGCCCGTACTCGGCCTGCAAGGGCGCTGACGTGTTGGCTGTGCTGACTGAATGGGACGTCTTCCGTTGGGTCGACATCGGTCAGGTCACCGCGGCTATGACCGGACGAGCCGTCGTCGATGCCGCGCAACCTGCTGGAGCGAAACGAGTGGCGCCGAGCCCATTTCGATTACCAGGGCATTGGTCGCTGAACCCGTAGAATCGTCGATCATGACTCGGCCCAGGGCACGATCACTGTGGCTTGCCGGGTCGGTGTTGATCGCCGCCTGCTCGAGCTCACCCAGCACCACGTCGCCAGCGACCACCCCCGCCGCGGCGACCACGGCAGCGACCACGGCAGCGACCGCCACCACGACCGACACCGTGCCGGCAGCAGCGGTCACGACGACCCCGACCAGCGACCTGCCACCCTCAACACTCGCCACGCCGAGCACGCTGGTGCCGATCGATCCATCGGTACTGGTCCCCATCGCCATCGGCAACAAACCCTTCCCTGCACCCGCCGACGAGCTCGCCGCCGAGCACCACGGCTTCACAGGCGACCCCAACGCCGTACTGGCAGGGTGGCAGATCACACCGATGGCCGTTCCGAGCGGGCCCGACGTACGACTGCTCGGCTTCGAACGCACTGGCGGCATCAACACGACAACGGCCACGTACCTCACCGGCGCGATCGACCCCGAGGCAACGCTGGCCACGATCCAGGCACAGTTGGCACCCAGCCCGACGTACACGGTCACACCCTCCACGCGAACCGAAGGCACCGTCACCATTCATGGCTTCGACGCCCAACCCACCACCGTGCAAGGCGAGCCACCGGGATGGCAGGTCGAAGCCAGCGTCGTCGACCAGCTCGGCATCGTGCAGATCAAGCGCAGCGACTACAGCTTCGACAAGGTCGAGCCGACGTTCTCGGATCTACCGGCCACGCTGCAGCCGGCGGTTCTCAACCAAGACGCGATCGCCGTGCACATCGGTGGAGTCCTGTCGAGCATCGCCTACGAGAACGGGGTGTCCTCGCTGGGCGATTCGCCGGCCCACCGCACTCGTCTCGGCTACGACATCTCGACCGATTTCCCCACGGCCACCGCCAACCTCAAGGCCCGGCTGACCACGGGTTGGAACATCGAAGAGCAGACCGACGCCGTGTACTTCACATCGCCCACCACGTCGGAGGTGTGGACGCTCGACGACTTCGGCGGCACCACCCATCTGACCTACGACACCGGAAGCTGACATGCACTCCCCCATCACATCGACGCAACCGTGATGCGCCACCTCCTCGCCGGCGGCGGCGGCTTCGTCGGCTCTCACCTCGCCGAACTGTTCCTCGAGCGTGGCGACGAAGTCGTAGTCATCGACAACTTCGCCACGGGCCGTCGTTCGAACATCGCCCACCTCGGTGGCCACGAGCGATTCACGCTGATCGAGCACGACATCACGACTCCGCTACCCGGGTTCGACACCGGGTCCAGCACTGGGTTCGACACGATTCTCGATCTGGCCAGCCCGGCATCACCGGCCGACTTCGCGACCATGCCGCTCGAGATCTTGGCGGTTGGTTCGACCGGCACGCGCAACCTTCTCGATCTCGCCGTCGACCACGGTGCTCGCTTCTTCCTGGCATCGACCAGCGAGGTCTACGGCGACCCACTGGTGCATCCGCAGCCCGAGACGTACTGGGGCAACGTCAGTTCGATCGGACCACGCAGCTGCTACGACGAGGCCAAACGCTTCAGCGAGGCGATCACGATGGCCTACCACCGGGTGCACGGCCTCGACGTGCGCATCGCCCGAATCTTCAACACGTACGGTGAGCGGATGCGGCCAGACGACGGACGCGTGGTCAACACCCTCGTCGTGCAAGCCTTGCGTGGAGATCCGATCACGCTGCACGGCGACGGTTCGCAGACGCGCAGCTTCTGTCATGTCGCCGACGAGATCGTCGGACTGGCTGCTGTACTCGACGGCCATCTGACCGGGCCGATCAACGTCGGCAACCCGAACGAGTTCACGATCCGTCACCTCGCCGAACTGGTCATCGAGCTCACCGGCTCGCCCAGCGAGATCGTCACCGTGCCCCTCCCGCCAGAACGCGAGGGCGACCCCGCACAACGCCGACCCGACATCACCTTGATCGAATCGGCATACGGGTGGACACCGAAGATCGACCTCGACGACGGGCTGACCAGGATGATCAACTGGTTCCGAACCGAAGAGGGCATCACATGAGCGTGTCTGGTCACGGGTGGCGCCGGCTACATCGGCTCGCACACCGTTCGACGACTCACCGCCCTCGGGCACGAGGTCGTGGTGCTCGACTCAATGGAATACGGCCATCGCAACGCGGTCATCGAGGCAGAGTTGGTCGAAGGCAACATCGCCGACCTCGACCTGGTCGTGGAGCTCTGCACCCGTCGAGACATCACCCAGGTCGTGCACTTCGCGGCGTACAAGAGCGTCGGCGAATCGATGGACCATCCGTCGCGCTACTGGCTGAACAACGTCACCGGCACCGTCAAGTTGGTCGAGGCGATGCTGACCGCCGGGGTCAACGACATCGTCTTTTCGTCATCGTGTTCGGTCTACGGCACACCGGCCACCGTGCCCGTCACCGAGAGCGCACCGATCCAACCGGAGAGCATCTACGCCGAATCGAAGGCCATCACCGAACGGATCCTGCACTGGTACGGCATCAGCCACGGGCTGCGCTCGGTCAGCCTGCGCTACTTCAATGCGGCAGGGGCCAGCGCCGACAGCCGAATCGGCGAGGACTGGCGGCAATCTCTCAACCTCATCCCGCTGGTGATGAAAGCGACCCTCGGCAAAGGCCCCGAGGTGAGCGTGTTCGGTAACGACTACCCAACCGCCGACGGCACCTGCATCCGCGACTACATCCACGTCGACGATCTCGCCGACGCCCACGTGAAGGCACTCGACTACCTCGGCGCCGGCGGCGCATCGACGGCACTGAACGTCGGAACGGGCAGCGGCAGCAGCGTGATGGAGGTCATCGCCGCGACCGAGCGACTGACCGGTCGAACGGTCCCGTGGCTACCGGCGCCACGGCGCGCCGGTGACCCCGTCGCCGTGTTCGCCGACCCGACGCGCGCCGGCGAGTTGCTCGACTGGCGGCCCGTGCACGGCCTCGACGACATCGTCGCCTCGGCGTGGCAGTGGCACAGCACCCACCTCGACGGCTACGACGACTCGCTGTCGCCCTCGACCTGACGCTGCCGGTCGAGCCACCCCAACAGAACGGCCACGGCTCGCGGATCGTGGCGCAGACGATGGCCGGCTCCGGGAATCAGGCGTAGCTCGGCCGCCCCGTGCGATTCGGCGAGTTGGCGGGCATCGACGGTGGGCACGCTGTCGTCGTCGTCGCCGTGCATCACCAGCAGCGGTCGCGGCGCCAGCCGGCGGGCCGCGTCGACCGGCCGGAACCGGCGCAATTCCCTGGCCCACTCGTCGAACGACGGCGGGAAGCTCGGTGTACGGATGGCACCGATCTCGCGGGCGTGTTCGAGGAACCGGCGCGGTTGCGCAGCCCAGTCGTCGAAGTCGGCACGCGGGCTGAGCAGAGCGGCTCCACGCACCCTGGGGTCGTCGGCCGCGACGCAGGTCACGACCGATCCACCGGTGTTGGTGCCGACCAACCAGATGCCGGTGGGAGCGGCTTCGGCGATGAGATGGTCGATCGCGGCACGCAGGTCGTCGACCCACCCCTGCAACGAGAAGTCGCCTTCGCTGTTCCCGCATCCGCGAAACGTGAACGTCATCGCCACCCACCCGAGCTCGTTGGCCATGCGGTCGATCAGCTCGGGGAAGGTGCCGCCGCTCTGGCGGGCATCGAGAGGCCCGATCGGGAAGCCGTGACAGAGGATCAATCCGGGAAGCGGCCCGTGACGACCGGCCGGGCGCGCCAGGTAGCGGGCCAGTACCAGGTCGCCGGATCGGAACTCGCCGTTCACGCTGCCGGCTACGACCTTGGTTTGCGTTGTCGACGCCTGACCCCGGGGCGAGCCAGTACGTACCCTCGGTTACGTGCCTCGACCAACGTGTCGGGCCCGAAGCACAGACCGGTCTCGGTCGCGACGATGTCGTCGATCACCGTCGAGTCATCCCATGCATCGAGGTCGTAGACCAACTGCGTGCGCTTGTCACCGAGGAACCTGGTGTGCTCGAAACGCGAGGGTCGCTGCATGACGCTCGACGCTAGCGCGGTCTTCGTCCGATGCGAGGATGAGCGGGTGCCCACACCAATCGAGTTCTACTTCGATCCGATGTGTCCGTGGGCCTACCAGACGTCGGTATGGATTCGCGACGTGCGGTCACAGATCGCCCTCGACATCAGCTGGAAGTTCTTCTCGCTGGAGGAGATCAATCGACCCGAGGGCAAGCGGCACCCATGGGAGCGACCGCTGGCCTACGGATGGACACCGATGCGCGTGGCCGCGTGGCTGCGGCGTACCGACATGGACCTCTGCGATCGATGGTACGAAGCATGCGGACGAGCCCTTCATGTCGACGGCCGCCGCTTCTACGAACGCGACGTCGCCGAGGACCTGCTCGAATCGATCGGAGCCTCGCCAACGGCGTGGGACGAGGCGCTTGCCGACCCCACCACGCACGACGACGTGCGCAGCGATCACGATCATGCGGTGGCCGTCTACGGCGGCTTCGGTGTGCCCATCATCGTGCTCCCGAACTCCCGACCGATCTTCGGTCCCGTCGTCGTACCGGCTCCCACCGGCGCCGCGGCCCTGAAACTGTGGGACCTGTGCACGACCTACTCCGAGATCGGTGGCCTGTTCGAGATCAAGACACCCAAGACCACCGGCGATCTGCGGATGATCGCCCAACGCTTCGAGCCCTACCTGACCGCCCGCCAATGGGCGACCATCCAGAATCCGGCACCGTGAGGACCCCATGACTTCCGTTCAATCGATTCCCATCGAGACCATCGACAAGCTGCAAGCGATCTGGCAATCGGTCTCGGCGCTGGGCGCCGAAATCGACGAGCGCGAGTGGAAGCTGCCCACCGATCTCGACGGGTGGAGCGTGCAAGACAACCTCGCCCACATGATCGGCACCGAGCGAAGGCTGCAGGGCTTGCCGCCGGCAGCACCGCTGACCGAGTTCGGTGGGCACGTCAAGAACACCATCGGGGAGTTCAACGAGGCCGAGATCGAGGCCCGCCGTGGGTCCACCGGTGCCGACGTGTTGGCCGAGTGGAACACGCTCGCCGCGCTACGCGTCGCCACCTTGCGCAGCGCCGACGAGGCCTACTTCGCCAAGGAGATGCAGACCCCGACCGGGCCCGGCACGATGGCCGACTTCCTGCACATCCGGGTGCTCGACTGTTGGATCCACGAACAGGACATGCGTCGAGCAGTCGGCAGGCCAGGCCACCTCGGCGGCCCGGCGGCTCAGCACACCATCGATCGTCTGCTGCGAACGATTCCGATCGTGGTCGGCAAACGGGCCGCCACACCCGAAGGGGGTGCGGTGGTGATCGACATCACTGGCGACGTCAGCCGACACGTTGTCTGCGAAGTCACGGGTGGTCGGGCTGCCGTCGTCGCCACGGCAAGCGCCGAGCCACTGGCGACCATCACCCTCGACTCCGATGCCTTCGTCGTGCTGGCCACCGGGCGACGAACTGCGGCTTCGATCGCCGATCGCATCGATCTGGCCGGCGATCACCAACTCGGCCAGCGTGTGGTCGACAACCTCAACATGATGATCTAGCTCGTGATCTCGCCGGTTGCCTCGACGTCGGGGTCTGTCGCCTGCGGGCCGACGGCGCCGATCGCCTCGAAGTAGGCGTGATGCGCATCGACGACGTTGACCACGTCGACATCGTCGAGGATCTCGATGCCGTTGCGCTCCGCCTCGCCGAGAAGAAAACCCGTCAGTGTGTCTTCGGTGACGACAACTGGAACGTTGATGTCCTGTCGACGATCGATCACGTTCGCCGGTTGCAGACCTTTGGCGTGCAACCAGCGCATGTGGAAGGTCAACAACTGTTCCAACTCATCGGGTGTGAGACGTGCCTGCGTTTCCGGCGGAAGGTATTCGGCCACGAACTCCACGGCCTCATCGACGATGTAGACCGAGCGCGGCGCAACAGAGTCGAGTCTGCGGGCCTCACGCCCGACCACGACCGCGGCGATGACGAACGTGCACAACGCGGCGACCACGATGAGGATGAACGTGATGGCAGGCATCAGACCTCTGACCCTAGCGACGTCGTCGCGCAACCGGAGTCGGCGTCGAGGTCTGCCGAAGAAGCCCCGACGCCGCCTCGTAGAGTCAGAACAGGAAGCCGACGACGTCGATCAGGAAGTTGGTCGGGTTTGCTCCGTCGGTCACCTTCACCTTTCCGGCCGAGTCAACGGCAACCTGTGTGGTGACCGCCAGGTTCTGGCCGGCACCCGACCAGTTGATGCTGCTGGTCGACGGCGGCGAAACGAGCGCTGCACTGTAGAGCTTCAGGAAACCTCCCGCGCCGACGGTGTCGGTGACGGTCAGCGTCACGATCGCGGCAGTGGCTCCCGGGGGGACGGCAATGACGCTGGTGTTCGTCGCGTCCTTGCCAAAGGCCAAGCTGATCGTGCGCGTCGTGTTGAGCGCGATGCGTCCGTCGGCATCACGCGAGTCATACGCCCGAAGCGGCACGGGCAGCAGGTGGGCCTCACCGGCCGGTGGTGGCCCTTCGGCCAACTGGCCGCGGATCGCGCCGGTCGGGAACTCGGTCGTGTTCAGGTTGACGTAGTAGTTGGCCGGATTGGCTCTGATCAAGGTGACCACCGCTGGATCAATCGAGCCGCAACCCGTCGCCGACGTCGGCCCCAGCGTGCCAGGATCAATCGTGACCAGCGCTGGACTGGACGTTCCCGCAGCACCCTGATGGATGAACGCGGCGAAGCCCGGCTGTGTGACGTTGAGACCGCTGTAGGAGAGATCCCAGCACACCTCGCCAATGGTGGTGGCGCCAGACGTAAAGACGTCGAACGTAATCGCCGCGACGCCAGCGCCATCGCCGTCTCCGGCGGTCGGCGGCACCTCGTTGGCTCCGGCGAGGCGAGCAAGAAATGGAGTGTTGGCAAGGCTCAGATAGTTCAAGCTGCCCACGTTGCGGCGAGCGTTCCCGTAGGCGATGGTAGGTATGGCGATCGCCACGGCGAGTCCGACTGCGGTCAGGGCAGCCAACGATTTCTTTTGCATATAGGTACCTCTCGTAGGAGTTCCCCGGATCGTCGAAGGTCCGGTGACGGTCGCGGAGACCCTAGCGAGAGGCACGGTCACGGCGAGGGAGGGCGTCGAGACCTCCGAAGGAAGCCTCGACGCCCGCTCGCTTACATGTCAGAACAGATAACCGATGACGTCGATCACGAAGTTGGTCGGGTTTGCTCCATCGGTGACCTTCACCTGGCCTGCGCTGTTGACGGCAACCTGAGTGGTGACCGCCAGGTTCTGGCCGGCACCGGTCCAGTTGATGCTGCTGGTCGACGGCGGCGTACCGAGCGCCGCGTTGTAGAGCTTCAAGAAGCCCCCAGGACCGTTCGCGTTGCTCGTATCGGTGACCGTCAACGTGACGATCGCTGCTGTGGCTCCCGCGGGGACGGCAATGACGCTGGTGTTCGTCGCGTCCTTGCCAGAGGCCAAGCTGATCGTGCGCGTCGTGTTGAGCGCGATGGGACCATCGGCGTCACGGGAGTCATAGGCACGCAACGGTGCCGGCAACAGATGAGCCTCGCCGGCTGGTGGCGGCCCAGTGGACAGTTGGCTGCGAATGGCCCCCCCGGGGAACGGAGTGTTGTGCACGTTGACGTAGAAGTTTGCGGGTGTGGCCACGATCTCAGCGGCGAGAACCCCTGACATGCCGAGGCAGCCAGTCGTTCCCGTGGCGGTGAGATTCGGGAAGGATATCGCCGGCCGGGACGACGACCAGCCCTCCTACACCTGCTCCTCCGCGATGGATGTGGGCCGCGGTTACTGGTGCCGGTCGATATTGCCCCACGTGATGTCCCAGCACACCTGGGCCCCGGCGTCGGTTGCGTCGAGAGGATCGGCGATGTCGAACGTAAAGGCGGCGGTACCGCTGCCATCGGGGTCACCGGCCGGTGTGATGATCCCGCTTGTCGTCAGGTCGGCCGGGCCGTTCATGAGCCCCACGAACGGAGTCTGTGACGCCTGAACTGCAGCGTTGCTACCGGGAAGGTTGTTGCGGGCGTTTCCGAAGGCGATGGCCGGTACCGCTATCGCGGCGGCCATTCCGACCGCTGTCAATGCGAACAATCTCTTGCGTTCCATGTGAGTTCCCTCTCGTTGAATGGTCAAATGCCCGTCCAGAAGTACCCACCACCAGGTCAACCCTAGACCCAGGGGCGCCGAGAAGGGACCGCGGCTCAGATACCGATGCGCTGAGCCAGCAGCTCGCGGTGGTACGTCGGGTCGCCGAACAGCAGCTCCGACGACTTGGCCCGCTTGAAGTACAGGTGCGCCGGGTGCTCCCACGTGAAGCCGATGCCGCCGTGAATCTGGATGTTCTCGGCGGTGGCGTGGAAGTATGCCTCGCTGCAGTACGCCTTGGCCAACGACGCCACCGACGGCAGCTCGTCGTTCATCTCTGCGGCACACCACATGCCGTAGTACGCGGCGCTCTTGGCCGACTCGACTTCCAGCAACATGTCGGCGCACTTGTGCTTGATCGCCTGGAACGAACCGATCGGGCGACCGAACTGCACGCGCACCTTGGCGTACTCGACGGCCATCTCCAACACCTTCTGGGCGCCGCCGACCTGCTCGGCAGCGAGACCGACAGCGGCGAGATCGAGCACCGTCGACAGCACGGTCCAGCCGTCGCCCTCGGTTCCGATCAGCGTCGCCGGAGTGTCGGCGAATTCGAGCTTGGCCTGCTTGCGGGTCTGATCCATCGTCGACAGGGACGTGCGGGTGAGGCCACTGGCGGCGCCGTCGACGGCGAAGAGACTGACACCCTTGGCAGTGCGGGCAGCGACGATGATCACGTCGGCGGTGTGACCGTCGAGCACGAACATCTTGGTCCCGTTCAGCGTGAACTGGCCGCCGGAGCCGGAGGCGGCCATGGTGATTCCCGCTTCGTCCCACTTGCCCGACGGCTCGGTGAACGCAAGCGTGGCCTTCGTCTCGCCGCTGGCGATCCCGGGCAGGTAGGTCTTCTTGGCCGAATCGTCGCCGCTGTGCAGCAAGGTGTTGGCGGCGAGAACGACCGACGAGAAGAACGGCGCGCACAGCAGAGCGCGGCCCATCTCCTCGAGCACGATTCCGAGCTCGACGTAGCTGTAACCCGAGCCGCCGTACTCCTCGGGGATGTGCAGTCCCTGCAAGCCCATCTGCTCACCCATCTGCGACCACACTGCAGGGTCGAAGCCGTCCTCGGTCTCCATCTGCTCGCGCACGGCAGATTCCGGGCTCTTGGCTTCCAGAAAGGCGCGGACGGTCTTGCGCAGCTCTTCTTGTTCTTCGGTGAAGGCAAAGTTCATGTCGCCAGTGTTGCCGACGGGCGCGCCGACGCGCCATCCCACATGTGTACACTGCTGTACACATGATCGGGATCCGCCAGCTCCGGGCCGACCTCGCCGCCCACGTGCGCCGCGCGGCCAGCGGTGAAACGACCGTCATCTCGATCGCCGGCGCGCCGGTGGCCGCCCTCACACCGCTGGCGATCAGCGACGAGGCGGTTGGCGATGCACATCTCTCATCACTCGTGGCTGCTGGTGCCCTCATCGCTCCACGCCGACCAGACCGACAGATGGCCGAGGGAACCGTCTCGACATGGGCCAACGTACGGCTCGACCGGCTGTTGCGCGAGATCCGCGGGTGACCGTCTACCTCGACACCAGCGCGCTGGTGGGTCTGCACCTCGATGGCGCCGCTCGGGCCGTGGTGCTCGACGCGTTGGGCGGCGACCCCGACTGGTGCAGCAGCGGGCTGACCCTGATGGAGTCGCTGGCCCTCGTCGACCGGGTCACCGACGAGCCGGTGCTGCGCAGCGACCTCGAAGACCTGGTGCGACTGTCGTGGGATCGGGTGGCCGTGGTACCCGTCGACCAGCGCTGTCTCGACCGCGCCGGTGCTCTGATGCGCGAGCAGCCGCTGCGCCTGGCCGATGCCATCCATCTCGCTGCCGCTGATCGTCTGCCTCGACCGGTGCGGTTCGTGACCTTCGATCCGGCGCAGATTCCAGTGGCGATGTCGATGGGCTTCGACGTCACCTCGACCTGACTCTCCCGGCCGTGCGCAAAGAACTCCACGGGCGCGATTGACGAAGCGACAGTTCCAGTTTCGCGCCCGACCAGCCTCGTTGGGCGCGCTGTGAGCATCGCCGGTTCGACTTTCGCGCCCGATGAGCGGGGGGTCAGAGGGCCATCGGGGGAACCGTGTAGCCGCCGACGAGATCGGTGATGAGACCCGACACGGCGATCGAGCGGCGGTCGTGGAGGAACGGCGACACCACCTGCACACCGACGGGGAGCCCGCCGGCCGTCCGCCCGACCGGGGTCGACGTCGACGGCAGGTATGCCGAGCCGATGAGCGCCGGCCACGCCTCCAGCGCGTAGTACGGAAGTGGCTCGCCGTTCACGCGAATCTCTCGCGTTTCCCAGGTGCCGTCTTGGAGATGGGCGAAGGCCGGCGTCAGCGTGACAGGGCACAACAGCACATCGACGCCGTCGAAGAACTCGGCCCAGCGCTGCCGGCGGCGGGCACGTTCACGATCGGCGAACAACCAGTCGGTGTGGCTGAAGCTGCGATCGCCGCCGCTCACGCTGGTCGCCGCCCCGACGAGCCAACCTCCGGCATGCCACGCCTCGGTGAAGTCGAGCTGCGGGCGAGCCGCACGATCGACCGACACGCCCGCCTCGACCAGCACGTTGGTCAGGTCGTCGAGCACGGCGACCATCGCCGCGTCCATGGGTAGCGACGGCTCGTCGAACCACGTCGCCACGCGCAGCGACCGCAGGTCAGTGACGTCGGCAGGCGGCAGCTCCAAGCGCCATCCGACCGACTGCTGGGCCGTCGGACCAGCGAGCACCTCGAGCAACAAGGCCAGGTCGGCAGCGCTGCGCGCGATCGGCCCGAAGACGTTGACGTCGCTCTCCGTCACGCCACCGTTCGGTTCGTCGAGGTAGCCGAGAGTTGGGATCACGCCGAACGAGGGCTTGTGGCCGAACACACCGCAGAACGCAGCCGGCACACGCACCGATCCTCCGATGTCGGTACCGATCTCGAAACTCGTCATGCCACAGGCGACAGCCGCCGCGGCGCCGCCCGACGAACCGCCCGGCACCCTGGCGAGGTCCCACGGATTGTTGGTCGTGCCGAACATCTCGTTGAAGGTCTGAAAATCGCCCGACCACAGCGGCGCGTTGGTCTTGCCGAACACGATCGCGCCCGCACGTTTGACGCGCGTCGACGGCCTCGGCGTCGTGCCGCGGAATGTTGTCGAACAGCGCCGGCGAACCACCGGTCGAGCGGATTCCAGCTGTGGCAATCGCGTCCTTGACCGTGATCGACACGCCGTGCAACGGGCCTCGGGACCGGCCGTTGGCGGTCTCGTCGTCAGCGGTGCGCGCCAGGGCGCGGGCGTCGTCGACCGAGATCGTGCAGACTGCGTTGACATCGGGGTCGAGCCGATCGATCCTGGCCAAGTGCGCATCGAGCAACTCGACGCTGCCCAGTTCGCCGCGGCGGATGGCCGCCGCCTGCTCGGATGTTGTCCACAGTGCGGGGTCGGTCGCGGCCACCGGCGAAGCGTAGCCACACCTGATCTCGCTATCGTCGGCTCATGACCACACTGCACTGGGCCGACGGCCGCCTCGAGATCCACCGCATCGTCGTCGGACCGTACGACAACAACGTGTTCGTGTTGCGCTGCCGCGAGACGGGCGATGCAGTGCTGATCGACGCCGCCAACGAACACGAGCAACTACTCGAGCTCTGCCAGCGACTGGGTGTGCGCAGGGTGCTCGAAACCCACGGCCACTGGGATCACATCCAGGCCGTGCCGGCAATGCGCGAGGCGGGCTACGAGGTGGCCGTCACGGCGGCCGATGCTCCGCGGCTGAAAGAGGTCGGCTACGACGTGTTCATCGACGACGCCGAGATCATCGAGGTCGGCAAGCTGCGCCTCGAGGCGATCCACAACCCCGGGCACACCGCTGGCTCGGTCAGTTTCAAGGTGCAAGGCGCACCCCTGCTGTTCAGCGGCGACACGCTGTTTCCAGGCGGTCCCGGCAACACGTCACTCGACGGGGGTGACTTCGCGACCATCATCCACTCGATCGACACCTCGCTGTTCACGCTCCCACCCGAGACCATCGTCATGCCCGGCCACGGCGTCAGCACGACGATCGCCCGCGAGCGACCACAGCTGGCCACCTGGGTTGCCCGTGGCTGGTGACACGGCGACCATCGCTGCGCCGACGCCCGTCCGATCGCTGACCCTCGACGAGTTCCTCGACAGCCGTTCGGCAGGCTTCGACCTGGTCCGCCTGGTGCTGGCCTTCCTGGTCCTCGTCAGCCACACCTTCCCGCTCGGTGGGTTCGGCACCGAACCAATGTCTCCCCTGGCCCCCAGGGCCCTCACGCTGGGCGGCTTCGCAGTCGGTGGGTTCTTCGCGCTCAGCGGTCTGCTGGTCGGGCGTAGCGCGCTCAAGCGCCGCTCCGGTCAGTTCGCCGCGGCACGCTTTGCCCGTTTGATTCCGGCGCTGTGGGTGGCGATCCTGGTCAGCGTGTTCGTGGTCGGGCTGATCGGCTGGCTCCACCAGCATCACGACTTCTCCGCCTACTGGACCCTGCAGCCCGACGGGCCATTCGCGTACGTCGGGCGAGCCATCACCTTGCCGGTGTCGTTCTCACACGGCATCTACGACGTCTTCGCCACAGACACCCCGTTCGGCGTCAGCACTGGCGGCGGCAGCTTCATCAATGGCTCGCTGTGGACCCTGCCGTACGAGGTCCGCTGCTATCTGGTGATCGGTCTCGTCGCCGTGATCGCCCGCCGATACGGCGGTCGCCGCACGATCACGATCGCCTGGCTGGTCTCGTTGGCTCTGGCGATCGGATACGCAAAGCGTGTCGACCTCACCAGCTTCCTGGTCAGCTCGTATGCCGATCGACAACTCGCCGCCTTCCTGTTCGTGTTCCTCACCGGCACCCTCGTCGCAGTGTGGGCGCACAAGATCAGTCTGTTCGGATGGGTCCCCGTCGCCGCGCTCGTACTCGCCGTGATCGCCGGTCGCAGCTCGGCCTTCTGGGCCGAGCACATCAGCCAGGCGACCATGGCACTGGTGCTGCCACCGCTGGCGGCGCTCGTGGCTTCGGCGGCTCGTCTGCTGCGCGGTGTCGATCTGTCGTACGGCCTGTACCTGTACGCCTGGCCGATGCAACAACTCGTGGCGTCGTTCCATTGGGCTTCGCGGCCGGCGACCTTCATCGCCGTGTCCGCGGCGCTGGCCGGCGCATGCGCGGCGGTCAGCTGGTTCGCAATCGAGCGACCCGCCATGGCGATGGTTCGTCGACGATGACCGAGGACGACCGGCAACCGGCGCTGCGCTACGACCAGCGCCCGGCCGACCACACACCGATCCACACCGATGCGCTGCCGGCCACACCGACTCGCGACCGCAACATCGTCGCGTCGGCGTGGGTCGAGGCGCCACCACAACTGCTGGCGCTCGGCGCCGACCTCCCGGATCACCCGGAGGCCGAGTACAAACGACGGATCGGCGACTGGCTGCTGTGGCGTGCCGGTCCTGCCGCAGGAGGCGACGCCCGCTACTGGGCCTGTCGCTCGGACGATCTCACGACCCAGCACGTCTTCCGGCTGTACCCCGACAACACCGGCGATGGCAGCGGTCCGAGCGGTCGACGACACACCAAGTTCCGTCCGTGGAAGGAAGATCTGCTGGGCAGGCGAGGCATGCAGTCGTAGCATTGAGCCGTGGCAACGAACGTGATGGCGACCATGGTCCCCGCAACGCTGCCTGTTGCCCACGACACACCTGAGGTGCGCAGCGACGGCAGACCGAGCCCGGCACTGCGCGAAGAACTACGCCGCATCGCCTCATGGCGCAACGCCGGATCGGTCGCCGGTCTCTACGCCCAGACCGCCGTGCTGGTCTGGCTCAGCGTGCGGTACCCGTGGACGCTGCCGATCACGTTCTTGCTGATGGGCCGCACGTTCGCCCAGTTCGCCTCGCTGATGCACGAGGCCGCCCATCGCCTGCTGTTCGCCGACAAGCGGACCAACGACTGGGTTGGCCGATGGCTGCTCGGCTTCCCGGCGTTCACCTCGACCGATGCGTACCGCCGGGTGCACATGGCCCATCATCGCGACGAATTCGGCCCCGACGAGCCTGACATGGCCTTGTACGCCGGTTACCCGATCGGGCACGCCAGCTTTCGGCGCAAGCTGATCCGCGACGCCACCGGCCGAACCGGGCTGAAGTTGATGCGCCAACTCCTCGGCAATCTCCGTTCGGGCGATGCTCGATCGCGGCGCACCGTGTGGAAGATCCTGGCCGTCCAGGCGGTCCTGTTCGGGGCGGCCATCGCCTCGGGGCACTGGTGGCTGTACCCCGTGCTGTGGGTCGCGCCGTATCTCACCGTGTGGAGGGTCATCAATCGGCTGCGTTCGATCGCCGAGCATGGCGGCATGCAACGTTCCAAGGATCGTCGCCAGACCACCCACTCGGTGCGCCAACACCTGCCGGGCCGGTTCATGTTGGTGCCGTACCACATCGGCTGGCACCTGGCCCACCACGTCGATTCCGGGGTCCCGTTCCGCAACCTGCCACGGTTCCACCAGGCCCTCACCGACGCCGGGTACGTCGACTCCAGCTTCGAATACCCCTCGTACCCTGCGATTTGGCGGGCCTTGAGCGCCGAGCCGAAATCCTCCTGATCGAGGTCTTGGGGGTTTCCACTACCGCCATAGGGGAAATACACTGGTCGCCATGACCACGGCCGCCAGCGAGCTGTTCCGCATCGACGATCTGCACGCCAGACCGGCCGTCATCGAGTCGGCAGCCAATGAACCGGCTGCGAACCAGTCCGGCGGCGAAGACATCCTCCGCGGGCTGTCGCTGACGGTCAAAGCCGGCGAGGTCGCACGCCATCATGGGCCCCAACGGATCCGGCAAGAGCACGCTGGCCAGCACCTTGATGGGCTCACCGGAGTACGACGTCACCGCCGGTCGCATCCTGTTCCAGGGCGACGACGTCACCGACTGGCCCACCGACGTGCGCGCCAAGGCCGGCATGTTCCTGGCGTTCCAATACCCGCAAGAGATCCCCGGCGTGTCGGTCATCCAGTTCCTGCGCCAGGCGCTGTCGGCGCGCAAGGGCATCGACCTCAGCGTGCTCGAGCTGCGCCTGGCCACGATGGATTGGATGAAGCGGCTGGGCATGGACTCGTCGTTCGTCGATCGCTACCTCAACGAGGGCTTCAGCGGCGGCGAGAAGAAGCGCAACGAGATCATGCAGATGGCCATCCTCGAACCCGAACTGGCGATCCTCGACGAGACCGATTCAGGCCTCGACATCGATGCGCTGCGCACCGTGGCGAAGGGCATCCGCGAGATCCGCAGCGACCGGCCGCAGATGGGCGTCGTGCTTGATCACCCACTACCAGCGACTGCTCGACGAAGTGCAGCCCGACCACGTGCACATCCTGGTCGACGGGCGCATCGTCGCCAGCGGCGGCATGGAGCTGGCCGCGCAACTGGAGCGTGACGGCTACGAGGCGTTCCGATGAGTCGCGCCACGCTCGACGTCGCCTCGATCAAGGCACAGTTCCCGCTGCTGCAGCGTCAGATCAACGGTCTGCCGCTGGTCTATCTCGACTCGGCCAACACCTCGCAGAAGCCGCGGTCGGTCATCGACGCGATGACGACTTCATGGAGACGTCGTACGCGCCGATCAACCGCAGCGCCTATCAGCTGGCGGCCGAGGCGACCGACGCCTACGAAGACGCCCGAAAGGCCGTGCGCCGGTTCATCAACGCACCCACGCGCCGACGAGCTGATCTTCACCAAGAACGCCACCGAGGGGCTCAACCTGGTCGCCTACAGCTGGGGCCGGGCCAACCTGCGAGGCCGGCGATGTCGTGGTGCTGACGCAGATGGAGCACCACGCCAACATCGTGCCGTGGCACATGCTGGCGGCCGAGCGAGGCATCGAGTTGCGCTGGGTGCCGCTGACCGCCGACGGTCAACTCGACCTCACCAACCTCGCCGCGCTGCTCGATGGCGCCAAGGCGTTCGGTTTCACGGCGATGAGCAACGTGCTCGGCACCATCACTCCGGTGCGCCAGCTGTGCGACGCCGCCCATGCGGCCGGGGCGTTGGCCGTCGTCGATGCCTGCCAGTACGTGCCGCACAACGTCACCGACGTGCAGGCCTGGGATGCCGACTTCATCGCGTTCAGCAGTCACAAGATGTGCGGCCCGTCGGGCATCGGCGTGCTGTGGGGACGCGAAGCACTGCTCGATGCGATGCCACCGTTCCTCGGTGGCGGCAACATGATCGCCGACGTTCGCCTCGACGGCTTCACCCCTGCCGAGCTGCCGGCCAAGTTCGAGGCCGGCACGCCGCCGATCACCGAGGCCATCGGCCTGGGTGCTGCCATCGACTTCCTCGAGGATCTCGGCATGGTCAACGTGCGCCGTCACGAGATGGAGATCGCCACCTACGCCATGGACGCGCTCAACGACCGGTACGGCGACGACATCTGCCTGCACGGTCCGACCAACGTCGAGGTCCGCGGCGCAACGTTCAGCTTCGGGTTCCGCAACATCCACCCGCACGACCTGTCGCAGGTGCTCGATCAGCGCAACGTCTGCGTGCGGGCCGGCCACCACTGCGCCAAGCCGCTGATGCGCCTGCTCGGCGTCAACGCAACGGCCCGCGCCAGTTTCTATCTGTACAACGATCACGCCGACGTCGACGCGCTCGCAGACGCGCTCGACGGCGCCAGCGATATCTTCGGGCTCTAGCCGAAGAGGAGGAGCCACACACCATGCCGGGCCTCGAAGACCTGTACCGCGAGATCATCCTCGACCACTACCGCACGCCGCGAAATCGCGGCGAGCTGCCCCCACCCGCCGCCCACGCCGTCGGTCACAACCCGTTGTGCGGCGACGAGATCGACGTGTACCTACAGGTCGAGGGCGACATCGTGTCGGACGTAAAGGTCGGCGGCCAGGGTTGCTCGATCTCGCAGAGCTCCGCGTCGATGATGAGTCAGGCGATCAAGGGCCGACCGGTGGCCGAGGTCCGCGCCCTCGTCCGGCGGTTCAAGGGGATGATGTCGATCGAGGACAGAGCGGCGACGACGAGAAAGTGGCCGACGCCGACATCAAGCTGGGCGATCTCGAGGCGCTGCAGGGTGTCGTCAAGTTCCCTGTGCGCATCAAGTGCGCGACCCTCGCCTGGAACACGCTCCTCGAGGCATTGGCCGACGCCACGTCGGTATGACACAGACGACGGAGGACGGGCGCTTTGCATCAGTGAGGCTTCCGTCGCCGTCTGATCGGGATCAGTACGATGTCGACGTGGCCACTACCACCGCGAGGACCATCGGCCCGTGGGTCGAATCGCCCTGGATCGAGCAGCACATCGCCGAGCGCGAGCTGCCGCCCGAACTCGCCACCATCGCCCGGTGCTTCCACAGCGAAGGATTCGCGGTCGTCCCCGGTGTGGTCACTCACGACCTGATCGTTCGGATCCTCGACGACCTCATCGAACCGCTCGAGGGGCAAGGACGCGTTCAGGATGCCTGGAAGTTCAGCGCTGCAGTGCGCGAGCTAGCGGTCATGCCGCGAGTGCTCGACCTGCTACGAGCGCTGTACGACCGAGAGCCCGTGCCGTTCCAGACCCTCAACTTCGAGTACGGCACACAGCAACGGGCACATTCCGACACCGTGCACTTCAGCTCGCTGCCTGGGCGATACATGTGCGGCGTCTGGGTCGCCCTCGAAGACGTCGATGCCGGCAACGGACCACTTTTCTATCACCCCGGCTCGCACCGTCTGCCTGACCCGTTCTTCCAACGGTTCGGTCTCCCAGCCGGCCTCGGGAGCTACGAAGGGTACGAAGTGGCCCAAGAAGCGCTGCTCGCCGCCCACGGGCTCGAGCCAATCGAGTTCCACGCCCACGCGGGCGACATCCTGATCTGGTCGGCCAACCTCGTTCACGGCGGCAAGCCGATCATCGAAGACGGACGCACTCGCTGGTCGCAGGTCACGCACTACTTTTTCGACGGATGCGTGTACGTCACGCCGTTGTTCAGCGACCCGGAGCTGGGCGAGTGGTTCGTGCGCGCCGACCTCGAGAACATCGCGACCGGGCAGCCTGCGATTCAGTCGTACAACTACGAACCGGTGCACCTCGAGGATCTGGGCAACGGCCGCAGCCGCATCCATCGTGGCCCCAAGACGGCGCCGTTCGCCAGCGAAATGCTGGTCGAGATCTCCGGATTGCAGCAACAGGTGCAGACGCTTCGACACGAGGCGCAGGAGAGCGCCGATCAGCTCGCGGCACTGCGCAGCAGCCGGGCGTTTCGCTTGGGTAACGCCGCACTGGCTCCGGCACGCTGGATACGTCGACACGTGCGGCAATGATTGCGGCAGACGTCAAGCTCGCCGGAAGTGAGAGGGCAAACACGTCGTGCCAGGTGCCGGCGGCGGCCCAAACCTCGTCGTACTGCAACAGATCAGGGTCGACGAACACCCGCGATCGTGTGGTGTGGCCGAACGGAGGAACGCCACCGATGACTTCTCAACCCCGGACTTCAGCGGTCGCGAAGCTCGTCCTGCAACGACTCGAGGTACGGCAACGCCATCTGGTCCTTGGGACGATTTGCAGCACGCTTCGAGTCGATGATGTCGTCGAGGGAGGCGACGACGACAATCAGTCCCTCACCAACCTCCTCCTTCGTCGCATTCACCCTCCAACCCGCGTACGAGCCGGCGTTCCCTGCTGGGGTGAACGTCAAGTCCAGCTCGCCGAAGTCGGTCACGAGGTTGAGCATGTGCGGCATGTTTGCGAGGAACGGCCCGTCGATCCTCGTCGGAACCGAGTCGCCGTCGATGCGGATCTGCGCGTTCATCCTCGTCAACGCTCGGCCCAGACGATCAAGGTTGTCCTTGTGGCGGTCGGGCACGACGTCCAGATCGTGGGTCGTGATCGGTGATCCCCTCAGAATCGCCGCAAAGCCGCCCAGCACCACGTACTCGACGCGTTCCTCGTTGAGGATCCGACACATCGAGATCGGGTCGAACTTCAACTCGCAGCCCGTTCTCGTGCCCGCCGAGCACACTCCTGGGCCTCGATCATCATGTTGCTCACCCTGATCATCTCAGCGGCACGCTCAGCAACAGAGAGCTCCAGCAGCTCGCGGATCTGCGACACGTCGACTCCACGCCGATCCTCGAGCGGTGCTACGACCTCCATGCCATGAGCATACGACGGTCGTGTCAGCAGCGCTTCAGGTCGGTGACCAGACCGGCGCTGGCTTCGACCAACCGGTGCGGTTCGATGCCGAAGACGTCGTACCAGGTGCCGGCGGCGGCCCAAACCTCGTCGTACTGCAACAGATCGGGGTCGATGAACACCCGCAATCGCGTGGTGTGGCCGAACGGAGGCACGCCCCCGATCGGGAACCCGGTCGTCTCGTAGACCGTGTCGGCGTCGACGCGGGCGCACTTCGCCCCACCTGCGGCGTGGGCCAACTTCTTCTCGTCGAGCTGGTTGGCGCCACTGACGTAGGCCAGCACGACCTCGCCGTCGACGGCAAAGATCAGGCTCTTGACGATCTGGCCGACATCGACCCCGATCGCCGCTGCAGCATCCGCTGCCGTCTTGCAGCCCTCGGGGAACCGGCGGGGATCGATCACCAGACCGAACTCGGCAGCCGCCGAGGCGACCCGGAGGACGTTGGGGTGGGTGTCGGTCATGCCGCAAAGGTAGCGACCCAAAGTGGTGTGAGTCAGATGTCAACGCCGGCGCGACATCCGACTCTCAGAGGCTTGAACTCGGCCGAGGTTCACTCTGAGACTGCAAGCACCACCGCGCTGGCCGATTCGCCGGTGACTGCGGGAACCGCTCGACGGCACCACGTGTGGGCGAAGTAGCCGATTGCAACGACGATGATCACGTCGCCGACGCTGAACACGTTCGACAGGGGCCAGGCGTTGGGGATTGCCAGAATGTCGCCGAGCCACGGCAGCCGGGCGTGAGTGGATCACATTCGAGTTCTCGAAGCCGCCTGTCAGCGTGGCGAATCCGGCGGTGCGCCATGCCCACGCCGATGCCGGCATCGTGCCGCCGTTGGCTGCGATCGCCGCCAGGTTCAAGGCGGCACCGAAGGCGATGAACAGCACTCCCGGCAGGTGGCGGTTGCTCCAGATGAACGCTGCCGACAGCACGAAGGTGAACAAGTGCAGCGGTTGACCCAGCGAGTTGGGGACACCCGGGATCATGGTGATGATCAGTTGCAGCCCGATGGCGAGCCACACCAAACCAACTCGGCGCACGGGCAGGGTGGCAAGCGGTGCAAGCGATCGGCCGGTCAACGGAACCGACAGGATGGCGATGATCGAGGCGACGACGATGATCATGACGACACCTGCTCCAGCGCTGACATCGATTGGCGGATATCGAGCCATTCGACGAGGTCGGGCAACGGCACCGGCCGGCAGATCAGGTAACCCTGGGCGACATCACATCCCAGGTTGGCGAGGGTGATCCACGATTCCTCGGTCTCGACACCTTCGGCGACGGTTTCGATACCGAGTCCCTGGGCAAGAGCGACGATGGCCCTCACGAGGTGCTGCTGACGCTGACTGTGGGCAATCCCATCGACGAAGCTGGCGTCGATCTTCAAGCGGTCGACGGTGAGGTCGCGGAGCATGCTGAACGACGAATAACCGGTACCGAAGTCGTCGATCGCGACCCGGACGCCGGCCTCGCGCAACGCACTGATGGCAAACAGACTGCGCTCGGGCTCACTGGCGATTGCACTCTCTGTGATCTCCAATTCGAGCCGTGAGGTGTCGAGCGCGGCTTCGTCCAACGCCTTCAACACGCTCGAGGGGAATCGCCGGTCCTGCAGGTTCCTTGCGCTTACGTTGATCGACAAACCCATGTCGAAACGATCGACGGCACAGGCATCGATCGTCGCCTGGCTCAGCACGAACTGCGTCAGTGGACCGATCAGATCGGTGTGCTCGGCGAGGGTGATGAAGTCATTCGGAGGGATCTGCCCGAGGGTCGGATGTTGCCAGCGAAGTAGCGCTTCCATGGCGTTGGGCGTCCCATCGCTGAAGCGGGTGAGCGGCTGATAGTGGATCTTCAACTGATCGTCGGCGATGGCGTTCGACAACTCGCCGAGCAGGCCGAGCCGTCCGCGCTCGGGTCGTGAGCCGAGGGCCTTGTAGCACTCGACACCCGTCCGGTAGCGCTTGGCGCGATACATGGCGACATCAGCCGCACTGAGCAGATCCTCCGGGGTGCGACCATGGGTCGGCACGAGGGCCAAGCCGATGCTCACACCAACCGACAGCGGGAATCCGTCGACGACGATCGGCCGGGTGAGCTCGGTGCGGAGCTGCTCGACCATTGCGAGGGTCGATGCTTCCGAGCCGACATCGGGGATCAACACGGCAAACTCGTCACCACCCAGACGAGCGACGACCGCCGCCTCGGGCGCCGACCGGGTGAGCTGATCGGCGACTCCGACCAGGACCATGTCACCAGTTTGATGACCTAGACGGTCGTTGATCTCCTTGAAACCGTCGAGATCCAAGACCAGGACGGCGCCGCGAACATCGTCGGCGTGCGACGCCAGAAATCCGGAGAGGTGATTGTCGAACGTGCGTCGGTTGAGCAGACGGGTCAAGCCATCGTGATTGGCCTCGTGGGCCCGCCGCAACGCCTGCTGCGTGCTCTGGTAGATCAACAGTGCAGTCACACCCAGCAGCGGAAGCATCAGCAGACTGAACTCGATCGCCACCACGAAGATCGGCGACAACGCGAGCAGCGCTCCGTCGGCGGAGATGCTCAGAAAGAAGCTGCGCCCCATCATCGATCGCAGGCTGGTCTTGTAGTGCAGTGTCAAGACGATGCACGTCAGCAGACCATTGGCGGTGAACACCAGTGCGCCGGCCACAACGATTCCGAGCCCCCATCGATACGACAACCTGCCTGCATCGGTGATGGGAGCTTGCAGTCCGAGGAGTTGGAGCACCAACGCGCCGGCGGCGAGCGAGGTCGTGATCTGGGCAGTGTTGAAGACGATCTTGGTCGGCGACTTGTGATCGCGTACATCGACATACAGCGTGCAGATCGCCATTGCCGCGATCGCAACCACCGGCGAACCGAGCAACACGATGCTGAAGGCGAACGCCCAGCCAGGCGTGACCTCGCCACCGTCTCCGAAGCGGAACCACTTGGTCCTGGCTTCGCCGATGAAGAGCAATCCACAGAAGACGAGAACGTAGACGACCTTCGACCGAGGGAGGATGTCTCCGCCCTGAAGGGCGTACACGAGAGTTGTCAGCCCCAGCGCAACCGTAGCTACGACCGCGATGTAAGCGTCGACCAGTCGGTGTCTCGAATCCTGGTTGATCGAGGTGTCCGGCACGTTGAGCAGATCCTTGAGCGAGGGCGGGTGAGCGAGCTGGAGCAGCGCGGGCAAGGGGAGTGCCCGCGCTGCTCGTCAGCTCAGCCCCACGTGACTCAGTACCACTTGAAGGGTGCGCCGACCGATGAGATCAAGGCAACGAAGGTTGCGATGGCCGCCGCGACGCGCACCGGGGTGTGATTGATGGCTTTCATCACAGCCACTTTCGCGGCGCGGCGACGGTGACGACGAGCATCACAACCGGCGCCAGCCGGAACATGGTGTGCTTTGCTTGCTGACGCATAATGCGCTCTCCTAGGTCGGCGTTCCGTCCATCGCACGGCGGCGTCCGCCGTTCACCTCCACCGTGCACCATTGTTATAGGCAGGAAAGTCATCGGGTGATAGGCAGCGATGCTTAAGGAATTTTCAGCACTCCATCAAGCAAACACTGCTGGTCACGCCTGATGAGGCACAGGTGGCGTGCCTGCTGGGCGAAGGCCGCGTGGCGCACGACCGCTGCAGGTGATGTAGGACCGCTGACCGTCGGTGCTCGGCGAAGGGCCGCAACGCCAATTGATCCGTTTGGCCTATCCGAAAAGGTCCGCCAGGGCGTCGCCGGAAGGCTTCTCGTCGCCGACAAAGGCCGCGTAGCCGTCGATCTCGAGCTGGTCGGCGAGCTCGGCGCCACCCGACGACACGATGCGACCCTTCACCAGGATGTGCACATGATCGGGCCGCAAGACCTCGAGCAACCGGTTGTAGTGGGTGATGGCCATCACGCCGATGCCCTGCTCGTTGGTCAACGCCTCGATCCGTCGCGAGCAGTCACGCAAGGCATCGATGTCGAGGCCGGAGTCGAGCTCGTCGAGGATGACGATCTTCGGCTGCAACATGGCCACCTGCAGCGTCTCGTTGCGCTTCTTCTCACCTCCGGAGAAGTCGACGTTGAGCGCCCGCTCGAGCAGCGCAGCATCGAGCCCGATCCGCTCTGCCTCGGCCGTGAGGCGCCCATCGAGACCTGCCGTGGGCATGCCGCGAGCGGTGAACGCGTGACGCATGACATCCACGAGCTGCACGCCGGGAACCTCTGTGGGGTACTGCATCACGAGATGAAGCCCGGCCTGGGCCCGCTGCCAACTCGGCAGCGCCAGGATGTCGATGCCGTCGAGCTGCACCGACCCGGAGATCACCTCGTAACCGGGCTTGCCCATGACGATCGCCGAGAGTGTGCTCTTGCCCGCACCGTTCGGCCCCATGACTGCGTGCACTTCACCGGATCGAACCGTCAGAGTGATGCCGTTGAGAATGGTCTTACCCGCCACCGAGGCGACCAGGTCGCGAATTTCGAGGGTGCTCACTGATCCTCCAGTTCGATCTCGATCATGCCGTCGACCACTCGGGCGACATATACCGGCACGGGCTGCGTGGCCGGCAGCGTCAGCGCCTCGCCGGTCTCGCAGGCTGAACGTGCTGCCATGCTTCCAGCATTCGATCTCTTTGGTCGTCGCAGAACAGTTCGCCTTCGCTCAGCGAGACGTTGGCATGGCTGCACGTGTCGCCGATGGCGTAGACGTCGTCTCCGATGCGCACCACGGCAACGGCGCGCCCGCCGACATCGAAGCGCGTCGCGCTGTTGGGAGCAATGTCGGTGAGCGGGCAGACGGTCGTGCTCATCGGCTGCGCCGATCGAGCTTGGCAGCGACCTGAGCCGCGCAGCTCGCCGGCCAGCGGGCCGACAGGCAACTGGGCAAGCACCTCGTCGAAGAAGCCCAACACCACGAGGCGCTCGGCGATCTCGGGCGGGATGCCCCGGCTCTCGAGATAGAACCGCTGCTCTTCGTCGATCGGACCGATTGTGCTGGCATGGCTGCACTTCACGTCATTGGTCTCGATCTCGAGGTTCGGCACGCTCTCGGCCCAGGCGCCGGCGCTGAGCGTGAGGTTGCGGTTGGTCTGGATAGGCGACCGAGCCCTTGGCATCGTGCCCGATGCGGATCAAACCGGTGTACACACTCCTGGCGGTGTCCTGCACCGCACCCTTGAACAGCAGGTCGCTGGTCGTGCGCGGCGCGACGTGATCCTGCAACGTGCGGAAGTCGTGCATCTGTGTGTCGTCGGCGTAGTACAGGGCGACCTGTCGAGTGCTGGCACCCTGACCGACGCCCTTGGCATCGGTGCGCACCCTGGCGTATTCGCCGCCGAGGGCCACCGTGGCCAACAGCATGGTCGAGTCGCGCTCGCCGATGGCCTGCTGATGACCGAGTTGCCACACCGAGGTGCCCAGCTCGTTGATGGCCACGTAGGTGACTCGCGCCGCCTGCTGAGCGTGCGGACGAAGAGCCGCGGCACGATCAGCGCAGCACCCTCGCCGTCGGACATGAAGCGCTCGACAACCGTGACCTCGCTGTTCTCGCCGGCGTCGATGACCAGCCGCGGGAACGTGGCTTCGTCATTGCCGTGGACCGTGTGAGTGACGACGATCGGGCCCGCTACGAGCACCCCGAGGGATCGCCAGCACGGTCTCGCCGTAGAACGACGCAGCTGAGCTCGTCGAAGACGTCGTGCACAATCGAGGTGTCGAGCTCGTGACGTTCTGCCACGAAGCCGTTGGCCCCGTGCACGGTCGTGGTGGGAACGACCGGATGAAAGCGGTCGAGCTGCAGACTCGCCGATGCGGCTGTAACGCCACACCTCCTGCTCGGCGGTGGGCGGCGACATTGCCTGAGCACGTTCGGCGGCAGCCCTGCGCTGCTGGTCAGAGGGGTCAACCAGGTCGGGCGAGAACGCAAGCACGGGCGAAATTCTACTACCCGCGTAGTGCTAATCCCCACGACCTACCGGGCCGATCAGTCGTCGCGGAAGCGGCGCATGAATCGGCGCATACGGCGCTTGCGTGCCTTGCCACCCATGCCCGACTCGGACATCACCTGCGGCCCGATCGAGTTGACGAAGTCCTCGGCTTCGTCGAGGATCGCTGCGGCTGTGCCGTCGTCGAGGCCCGGAGGCTCGGGCGGCGTCGGTGGCGCGACCATCGTGCCGTATGTCCACCCGGCGTCCATGCGCGGTTCGAAGGCCGAACATGGCTCGGGACAGCGCCAGGGAGCGTCGGGAGCCAGGTCGAGGTTGCACTTGCGCACCGTCTCGCCGTTCGCGTAGGTGCGGCTCTCGAAGTTCTTGCATTCCTGACGCATCGGCACAGGAGAATCGTAGAACCGCCGCAGCCACACACAACCTTCACACCAAACTCTCAACGATGGCGTCCGACTCAGTTCCTACGGCGGACGTACGATCGAAGCATCACCCACGAAAGGGAGCCCGCCATGCCACGAACGAGAGCCATTGCGCTCAGCGCACTCGCCGGCGCCGCAGCAGCTGTGATGACAGCCAGCATCGTTTTCGCCGACGACCGGGGCTTCGGGGGCGGCTTCGGCATGCGCCACCGCGGTGGGGGCGGCTTCATGTTCTTCCCGCTGCTGCTGTTGATCGCGGCGATCGTGCTGGTGGTTCTGCTGTGGCGCGGCCGGCATCCGGCGACACCGATCACGTCACCACCGCCGCCGCCGGCCTCGCCCACGCTCAACGCCCAGACGATCCTCGCCGATCGCCTGGCACGCGGCGAGATCAGTCCCGACGACTACCGTGCCGCGGTCGCCGTGCTACGTGAGACCCCGCCAATCGGCTGATCGGCCGCTTCCCCGGGCAGCGTCAGCCGACGCTGCCTTCCATCTGCAGTTCGATCAGGCGGCTCCACTCGACGGCGTACTCCATCGGCAGCGTGCGCGTGATCGGCTCGATGAAGCCGTTGACGACCATGCTCATCGCCTGCTCCTGCGACAGCCCGCGGCTCATCAGGTAGAACAGCTGCTCGTCGGCGATCTTGCTGACCGTTGCCTCGTGACCGATCTGGGCGTCGCGCTCGCCGACCTCCATGTACGGCATCGTGCTGGCTCTCGCTCTGCTCGTCGAGGATCAACGCATCGCACTGCACGTGGCTCTTGCAACCGTATGCACCCTCGTCGACCCGAACCAGGCCGCGGTAGGTGGTGATGCCGCCGTCCTTGCTGATCGACTTCGACACGATCTTCGATGTCGTCTCGGGCGCGGCGTGCACCATCTTGGCCCCGGCGTCCTGGTGCTGGCCGGGGCCGGCGTAGGCGACCGACAAGACCTCACCCGTCGCCTTCGGACCGACCAGGTAGACGCTCGGGTACTTCATGGTCAGCTTGGAGCCGATGTTGCCGTCGATCCATTCCATGTGGCCCTCGGCCTCGACCCGGGCCCGCTTGGTGACCAGGTTGTAGACGTTCGGCGACCAGTTCTGGATGGTCGTGTAGGTGACCCGGGCCGACGGCTTGACGACGATCTCGACGACCGCCGAGTGCAGCGAGTCGTTGGTGTAGACCGGCGCCGAGCAGCCCTCGATGTAGTGCACCTGCGAGCCCTCGTCGGCGATGATCAGCGTGCGCTCGAACTGGCCGGCGTTCTCGCTGTTGATTCGGAAGTAGGCCTGCAGCGGCATCTCGCACTTGACGCCCGGCGGGACGTAGATGAAGCTGCCACCGCTCCACACCGCGGTGTTGAGCGCGGCGAACTTGTTGTCGCCGGGCGGGATGACGGTGCCGAAGTACTGCTTGACCAGATCGGGGTACTCGCGCAGGGCCGTGTCCATGTCGCAGAACAAGATCCCCTGCTGCTCGAGGTCCTCGCGGTTGCGGTGGAAGACGACTTCGCTTTCGTACTGCGCGGTGACGCCGGCGAGGTACTTGCGCTCGGCCTCGGGGATGCCGAGCTTCTCGTAGGTGGCCTTCATCTGCTCGGGCAGGTCGTCCCACTCGCTGACCTGATCGGTGGCCGGCTTGAGGTAGTAGTAGATGTCCTGGAAGTCGATGTCGGGCATGTTGACGGCGAACCACGGCGCCATCGGCTTGCGCTCGAACAGCCGCAGGCTGCGCTGGCGCTGCTCGGTCATCCACGTCGGCTCGCCCTTCCACCACGAGATCTGATCGACGACGGCGGCGTTGAGGCCCTTGTGCGGGCTTGAACGCGTACTCGACGTTGTCGTCACTCCAACCGAGGTTGTACTTGCTGAGGTCGAGATCGAAGGTCGTCATCGCTGACTCCGTTCACGCGAAAGCTGGGGGATTTCCCCTACGCACATAGTAACAATTCGGTCACGCCAGGTTGGGCCACGGACGGGCGGCTCAAGCGGCGCGGACCCCGTGGACGTCGATGAAGATGCACTCGCCGGGGCAGGCCAGCGCAGCGTGGATGACCGCCTGCTCGTTGCGCGGGTCGACCCTGGCCAGGCTGCCGCCGCCGCCGGGATCGTTGAGCACGAGGTCGGCCTCGGCCACGTAGGCGATGCCGTCCTCGAGCTGCACGAACACGTCGGGGCAATGGTCGACGCACAGTCCGTCGCCAGTGCACAGGTCTTGGTCGATCCATACCCGCATGGCAGCGCTGACGCTACCGTCACACGCGCCGCAGGTCGGCGAATGCCGCCGCAGGCGCACGGATGACTCTGTGACGACCGTGCACGAACCCGTCGCCAAACAGATCGAACATCACTGGGATCGCCCCACCGGCCGCGTCGACGACCCGTGGGCGTGGCTGCGCGACCGCGACGACCCCGACACGATCGCCTACCTCGAGGCCGAGAACGCCTACGCCGACGGCGTGGTTCGCGGAGCACGACGAACTGGTCGAGACGATCTTCGGCGAGATCAAGTCGCGCATCCAGGAGACCGACCTGACCGCACCGGTCAAGGACGGCCGTGGTGGTACACGTCGCGCACCGAGGAGGGCCGCGACTACCCGATCCACTGCCGCGGCCGGTCGCAGGCCGACGCCGGCGAGCGAGGTGCTGCTCGACGAGAACCTCGAGGCCGAAGGCCACGACTTCTTCTCGGTCGACGCCTTCGACGTCAGTCCGCGACCACCGGCTGCTGGCGTGGAGCGCCGACGTCGACGGCGGCGAGAAGTACACGCTGCGCATCCGCGACCTCGAGACCGGGGTCGACACTGCCGACGTCGTCCACGACATCGCCTGGTGCGGCACGGCGTGGTCGGCCGACGACAACGATCGGTGTTCTACGTCACCGCCAACGACGCCATGCGCCCATACCGGGTCTGGCGACACGATCTGGGCACCGAGCAGGCCGACGACACCTTGGTCTTCGAGGAGACCGACGAGCGGTTCTACGTCTACCTCGACGCTGAGCCGCAGCGGCGACTGGATCATCATCGACACCCGGTGCAACACGTTCTCCGAGGTGCTGCTGATCCCGGCCGACGACCCACAGCAGGCACCGTCCTCGTCGTGCGGCCACGCGCCGACGACGTCGAGTACTCCGTCGACCACTGGGGTGACCGGTTCGTGATCCTCACCAACCTCGACGCCGAGGACTTCCGCGTCATGACGGCCGCCGCTCGACGAGCCGGGCGACTGGATCGAGCTGGTCGCCCACGAGCCCGGTCGCCGAATCGTCGCCATCGAGCCGTTCGAGCGGCATCTCGTCCTGCACGAGTGGAGCAACGCCCAGCCGCGACTTCGGGTGCTGTTCGCCGAGGGCGGCGAGCGGGTCTTCGACCTCGGCGTCGAGCCACACGAGGTCGAGGTCGACGCCAATCGCGAGTGGTCGCACCGACGCGTTCCGGTACCGCTACCAATCGCTGACGACACCGGTGACGATCTACGAAGAGCACGTCCGCAGCGGCGAGCGGACGATGCTGAAGCAGACACCGGTTCCCGGTGTCGACCTGTCGCAGTACACCGCGACACGCGAGTGGGCGACGTCCCACGACGGCACTCGGGTGCCGGTCGACATCGTCCGTCACGTCGACACGCCCATCGACGGCACGCGCGCCGTGCTTGATCTACGGCTACGGCAGCTACGAGTCGTCGGAGGCACCGTGGTTCAGCCCGGCACGGCTGTCGCTGCTCGACCGTGGCTTCGTGTGGGCGCTGGCGCATCCCCGCGGCGGCGGCGAGCTCGGCCGGCGCTGGTATCTCGACGGCAAGCTGCTCAACAAGCGCAACACCTTCCTCGACACGATCGCCGTCGCCGAGCACCTCGTGGCGAACGGCTGGGCGGCGCCGCAGCGAGTCGCCATCCGCGGCGGCAGCGCCGGCGGGCTGCTGGTCGGCGCGTGCATCACGATGCGACCCGAGCTGTTCGCCGCGCGTCGTGGCCGAGGTGCCGTTCGTCGACGTCGTCACCACGATGTACGACGAGACCCTGCCGCTGACGATCACCGAGTGGGACGAGTGGGGCAACCCGGCAGACGAGCCGCTGGCCAGCTACATGCTCAGCTACTCGCCCTACGACCAAACCACGGCGCGCCGACTACCCGGCGCTGTTCATCACCGCCGGCCTCAACGACCTGCGGGTGAGCTACCACGAGCCGGCCAAGTGGATCGCCAAGCTGCGCGCGGTGCGCACCAACGATGCGCCGCTGATCATGCAGATGCGAGATGGGCGCCGGCCACGCCGGACCGAGCGGTCGCTACGACGCTGTGGCGCGACGAAGCGCGGACGTCTGGCGTTCCTGATCACGCGTCGTCTGATCACCCGGCGTGTCACGCACCCGTACGACGATCACCAGTGCGAGGACGAGCAAGCCGGCGTTGCGCACGACGTTGCCCCAACCGATGGGCTTGGTCGACAGGGCGCCGAAGCACGCGCACGGCGGCCGCCGGCCCTGGCGCAGGCGCACCACGAGCAAGCGTCGTGAAGGCCGACCAGCAGCAACGCCGCGCAACCAGCGGCAACCGGTCGCCTGGCGATCTGGGCGATCAAGCAGGGCCCCGATCAGCCAGCTCGACGAACGGGCACCACGGCGGCCACGGGCCGAGGGACGCCGAGACCCGACTGATTGCGGCGCGCCATTCGCTGCGGTGCGGACGACCTTGAGCATCCCGGACAGCACGAACACCGACGCCGAGAACCACGCTGGCGAGCGACGATCACCGCGGCCACGCTAGGCGAGGTCGAGGACGAGACCTTCCGAGGCGGCGATCACCTCGACGCCGTGGCGTGCGCCCGGCCTGCGACCGCGCACTGCACAAGCCGTCGAGGTCGTCGTCGCGGCGGGACGGGTCGTGGTGGAACAGGGCCAGCTGCTTGACCCCGGCCTGGCAGGCCAACCACACCGCGTAGTCGATGGTGCAGTGCCCCCAGGTCGACTTGGCCACGAACTCGGGCGGCGTGTACTGCGAATCGTGGATCAACAGATCGACGCCTTCGACCAGCTCGAGAGCGCCGGCGGCCGCCGAGAAGCTTCCGTCGTACGGTTGTTGGTGATCGGAGAGATAGGCGATGGAGCGACCTGCCACTCGACCGAAAGCCGAGCGTCGGCCCGAGGTGTGGAATCAGCCGGCCATCACGTTGAACGCACCGATCGCGAAGTCGGCGTCGGCGGTGTCGTGGAAGCGCACTGCCGGGAAGTTCGTCGACGCTCACCGGGAACAGCGGCGGGCGAATGGTGTACGACACGACCTCGTCGAGCGATCGGCCGTCGGCCTGTGCCGGACCGTACACGTCGAGGCTCGACCCCTCCGTCAGCAACGGCGTGAAGAACGGCAGGCCCTGGACGTGATCCCAGTGCAGGTGGCTGAGCAGACAGCTGCCGCGGAACGGGTCGTCGATCGGAACGCGCTTGCCGAAGTAGCGAAGGCCGGTACCCATGTCGAAGCAGCAACGGCTGCTGGCCGGGCGCGTCGACCGAGACGCACGACGTGTTGCCGCCGTATCGCTGGATGTCATCGCTCTGGCACGGTGTCGAACCGCGGACGCCGTGGAACGTGACGCGCATCACCGAGCGATCCTCAAGACCGGCACGTTATGCGCCGATCACCGCCAGTCCGAAAGTCCGGGCAACGTGACGTGCGTCGCAGCGGGCTACGTTTCGTTCGTGGTCGAGCTCTCGAACACAGCGATCGGGCGCCCATTCTGCCCGACGGACTGGTCGTGATCGTCAAAGAGGATTGCGAGACCTGCCGCATGGTGGCCCCGCTGCTCGGCCAACTCGGTGCCACGGTGTACACGCAGGACGACCCGGCCTTCCCGGCCGGCGTCGACGCCGATCCACGACGCCGATCTCGTCGATCAGCTGGCACCACGACGATCGAGACCGTGCCGACCCTGATCCGTGTCGTCGACGGCCACGAGGTCGAACGAACCGTCGGATGGCTGCGATCCGAATGGCAGCGGATCACCGGCATCGCCACACTCGGCGACGACCTGCCGGTGATGCGACCCGGATGCGGGTCGATGAGTGTCGACCCCGACCTCGTCGACTTGCTGACGGGTCCGGTTCTGCAGCGACGTGCTGCGTTCTCGACGACTCGAGCTGGCCGATCTCGACGACGAGATGGAGGTGCTGTTCGACCGCGGCGTCACCGACGGACTGCCGGTCACGCCACCGACCGAGGAACGCGTCCTGCGGATGTTGGAGGGCACGACGCGTGCCGGCCGACGACATCGTCGCCGTCGTCGCCCCCGACCTGGTCGAGGTGACGGTCGAGAAGGTCGCCATCAACGCGGTGATGGCCGGGTGCAGGCCCGAACACCTTCCCTGGGTGATCGCCGCGCTCGAGGCGGTCTGCACCGACGAGTTCAACATCCACGGCGTGCTGGCAACCACGATGCCGGTCGGCCCGGTCCTGATCTGCAACGGTCCCGGGCACCCGGGCGATCGGGCTTGAACAGCGGCGTCAACGCCTTCGGTCAGGGCAGCCGGGCCAACCTCACGATCGGCCGGGCCGTTCAGCTGGTGGTTCGCAACATCGGTGGCGGGCGACCCGGTGGGGTCGACCGGGCGACGCACGGCAACCCCGGCAAGCTGACCTTCTGCTTCGCCGAGGACGAGGTCGGGTCGCCGTTCACGTCGCTGGCCGTCAGTCGCGGCTTCGCCGCCGACGCCGACACCGTCACCGTGTTCGCCGGTGAAGGTCCGCGATGCATCGTCGATCAGTTGGCCCGCGACGCCTGACCAGCTGGCCAACACGTTCGCCGCCTGCCTGCGCACGCTGCACCATCCGAAGCTCGTGATCGGCTTCGACTGCGTCCTCGTCGTCGGCCCGGAGCACGCCCGCGTGTTCGGCGAGGCCGGATGGGACCGCCAGCAGCTTCTCGCCGAACTTCACGACCGGCTGCAGATTCCGGGCAGCGAGTTGGTGCGCGGTGCAGGCGACATGGCCGAAGGCGTACCCGAGTACCTCGCCGACGTAACACTCGGCAAGTTCCGCCCCGACGGCCTGCTGCTGGTGCACGCCGGTGGTGGCGCCGGACTGTTCTCTGCAATGATTGGCGGCTGGGCCAACGGTGACCTCGGGTCACAGCCGGTCACCGAGAAGGGTGGTGCGATGAGCAGGCTGTTGCTTGATCCGACGAACGAACGCACCGTGCTGCAGCGCTCGCTGCCTGGCGCGCCCGGAGCACGTTGCGCGGCAAGACGATCGGGCTGCTCGACATCTCCAAGCCGCGCGGCGACGTGTTCCTCGATCGTCTCGAACAGCGCCTGACCGAGCTCGGCGCCACGGTGCTGCGCTACAAGAAGCCGACGTTCACCAAACCGGCGCCGGTCGACCTCCGACACGAGATCGCCACGCAGTGCGAATTGGTCATCGAGGCCCTCGCCGATTGAGGCAGTTGTACGTCGTGCAGTGTGCACGACATCGTCGATCTGGAATCGCGAGGCGTGCCGGGCGTGTTCGTCGCGTCCGCGCAGTTCGTCGACGCGGCCGTCGCGCAGTCGCACGGCGCTCGGCTTCCCGACGGTTGCCCGGGTCTTCACGCCGCACCCGATCCAAGACCGCACCGACGACGAGATGATCGCCTACGCCGACGCGGCGATCGACGAGATCGTCGCCGCCATCACCGCCGAATGAGTCAGCAGTCGAGTGCGGCGCGCATCGCAGCACACACGTCGGGCCAGCGGTCGGGCGGCTATCGAACCAAGCTGACGGGTGAACGCTGCCTTCGGCACGGACTTGACGTTGTCGATCGTGGCAACACACTCGAACTTCATGCCATCGTCTTCGCCCAGCGGCACCTCGGTAGCGATGCCCCGTATCGATCGCGTGATCGGAGCCACCAGCACGGTGTTGAGAACCGGAATCGCCCGATCGCGAGTGAGCACGAGGAACGGTCGACCTTTCTCCGATTCGAGCTCGGCCCAATAGATCGCACCTTGCTCGATCACCACCATTTCTCCCACGGCTCCTCGTTCGATCGACTGGCGCAAGGACTCGTACGCCGAGGCGATCTCGTCGTCGGTCTGCGGCATCCGCCGATACGCCCTCGACGATCTGCTCGCCGATCTCTCGCCTGCGCTCCTGATCGATCGAGCCTGACGAGTGCATCGCGCATCGCCTCGGCGCGGCTGTCGTAGTTGAGCCGCAGGATCGACCCAATCGAGATCGCGCAACAGATCATCTGGTAGACGAATCGCCAGCTGTGTTGACATGCATCAGCATACCGTCACGGTAGTCTCAGTGCAAGTCCGCTTCGTACGACGAGACCTTCGTCTACCAGGTCCGTCGGCCAGTCGCTGCGGCGCGACCGGCTCGCAGGCCATCACGGCGGCCACTCGCTCGCCCGACACCGGCCCGGCGACCAGCGCCTTCAGCAGGCGACCACGTGCCTGGCGGTCGCTGCCGTCGAAGCGGGCCTGCCGGGTGCTGACGCCCGCGGACCCCACCGCCGGATCGTCACCGGTGCCCCGCCACGCACATCGCTCGGCCAGCGGGCAGTCCTCGCACCGCGGCGATGACGGCCGACACAGCACCGCGCCGAGATCCATCAGACGACTGGTTCCACGCCCACGACTCACCGCGGCGCAACGCCGTGTCGGCGGCCGCCTGGGCCTGCTTGGCCGTCAGACGATGGCCGGCCACGCGGGCGAGCACTCGGGCGATGTTGGTGTCGACCACGGCAGCAGTCGGCCTCGAAGGCGAACGCCAGCACGGCGCGGGCCGTGTACTGCCCGACCCCGGGCAGGGCGAGCAGACCATCGAGGCTCGACGGGAACTCACCCATGGCGACGATCTGCGCCGCTGCGGCGTGCAGGTTCCTCGCCCGGCGCGGATAGCCGAGTCCCTGCCAGAGCCGCAGACACGTCGCCCAACGACGCCGCGGCGCATGCCGCCGGGCGTCGGGTAGACGCGCCGATGAACTGCTGCCATTTCGGGATCACCCGCGGCACCTGCGTCTGCTGCAGCATCACCTCGCTGACGAGAATCGCCCACGGGTCGCGGGTTCTGCCGCCACGGCAGGTCGCGGAGTCGGGGCAAGCCCCACTCAGCACCTCGCCAGGAATCGTCACGGAGTGTTGCCACCCGGCGGCCATGGAGCACTCCTTGGGTTCCGGTCAGTCACCCCAGACGTCGACACCGTCGTACGGCCGTCGGCGCGTCGGTGCTGTCGCGCTTCCACACCATCACCCTACGGCGGAAGTAGCAGACCTCTTGTCCGTGCTGGTTGAAGCCCTTGCTCTCGACGGTGACGATGCCTCGATCGGGCTTCGACTTCGACGGCTGCACATCGAGCACTCTCGTTTCGGCGTGGATCGTGTCGCCGTGGAACGTGGGGAACTTGTGCTGCAGGGTCTCGACCTCGAGGTTGGCGATGGCCGCACCGCTGACATCGGGCACGCTCATGCCCAGCACCAGCGAATAGACGAGGTTGCCGACGACCACGTTGCGGCCCTGCACGCTGTCGGCCGCGAACCAGTCGTTGGTGTGCAACGGATGATGGTTCATCGTGATCATGCAGAACAGGTGATCGTCGTACTCGGTGATCGTCTTGCCCGGCCAGTGCTTGTACACGTCACCGACCACGAAGTCTTCGAGACAACGGCCGAACGGCCGCTCATGAGAGGTCATGCGATCGACAGTAGCTAGCGGTCGTCGTCGTCGTCACCCTCGACCGGCGGGACATCGACGGGGATACCCACCGACGTGCCGGCCACAGACGTATCGGCCGCCGACGCTTCGGCGGCCGACCTACGCCGTTTGGAGAACCGAACAGAGAAGTCGAGGGCACGTTCGTCGTTCGATGGATCGGCCGCGATGTCGCGCAGGCGGCGCAGGCGTTCGCGCCGTTGGATGCTCCACGGCCCGACACGCAAGCTGGCGTACAAGACCCCACCGAGCACGATCGGGAAGAAGAACTGGGCGAGGCGATACGTGGCCGACACCGAGCAACGGCGGTCGATCTCGGCAGGCCGAACCCGACCAGGGCCAGCGGCAGGCCGCCGTCGATGATTCCGAGGCCACCCGGTGTGATCGGGATGACCGCAAGGACGTTGACGAGACCGAAGGCAACGATCAGCGCATCGAGATCGGTGGATGCGCCGAAGGCCCGCAGGAACACCCACAGCGCTGCCGCGTCGAGCATCCAGTTTGCTGCCGCCCAGCCGAGCACCCGGGCCAGCAACCGACGATCGCTGGCCAGGTCCTCCAAACGCACGCCGATGTGGCGAACGCCTGCCGCAGTGCGATCCTCGTTCATCCTGAGATGACGCGCAGCCCAGCGCACGACTCGCTCGGCTCGCCCCTGCCCTTCCATCAGCCCGAAAACGATCCCGCTGGCAATCAGCATCAACACGACACCGGCCACGGCCGCAACGGCGTAGCCGGGGTTGACTCCTCGGATCGGGATCGAGACCATCAAGGCGATCCAGAACAGCAGGTTGAGCACCACCGCCGAACCGAGACCGGCTGTGGCCAACGCAAACCCGGCATCGGGGCCGTTCACGCCCGACAGCGTCATCAACCGGTACCCCAGGGCCGAGCCGGCAGCACTGCCTCCCGGCACGATGCTCGACAGCGCCTTGGTGCTCAGTTGGATGCGGTACAGACGAGCACGGGAGATCTTGTGCGCCTCGTCGCCGAGTGCTGCGCGCGTGAGCAGCGTGTAGGCCAGCAGAGCCGTCAGCTCCAGCGCCAGGCCGAGGCCGAGCAGCGCCGGGTTGACGTCGCTGAGCTGCTGGGTCGCCTTTCGTACGCCGGGTACGATGGTGACCATTGCGAAGTACACGATCGCGACGAACAGCATGAGCTTGAGGGTGAAGCGGAATGGTCGGAACCGGCGCGGACGCGGCGGGCCACCCGTGTCATCAGACGACACACGGGGTAACTCACCCGTCGCTGGGTCATCCGACTCGATGGCCATCTCACACTGCTTAGCCCAAATCGACCGTCGTCGCAGGCGATGAGACACGTGCCACTCAAGTCGCGGTGGGCTCGGTGCCGATGTTTCTCAGCAGGAGCGAGAGGAAGCACAACGTCATGAAACGGATCATCCTGGTCGGCGCACTGGCGCTGCTCGCGGCGTGCGGCAGCTCCAACAACGGCGTATCGGTCGGTACCGGCACCGGGACCGGTACCGACAACGCGTCGGTCCCTGCGGCGGGTTCCGACGGCACCATCAGCATCGACAACTTCGGCGACATGCCACCTCAGTGCATCGATCTGCTCGCGGCATTCCTCAAGAAGATCGAGCCGGCCGCCGCCGCGATCGATTGGGAAAAAGCAACCATGGCCGATTTCCAAGGCTTCGGTCAGCAGTTCAAGGCCGAGTCCGACTCGTTCGACACCCAGACCGCCGCTGCCGGCTGCGACAAGTACAACCTCACCGGCTCGGACGAGGCGCAGTTCCAGCAGATGAGCGAGCTCGCGGCTGCCGAGGCTCCCGGCACGCTGGGGTTCCTCGCGTTCCTCAGCACCCTGTCATCCGCCGCCGATGCGCAGTCCGGGTCGATCCCCACGGACTGCGCCGGCACGATCGCGGCGATCGAACCGTTCCTGGGTGAGGGCAAGTCGGCGAAGGACCTGACGATGATCCAAGTCACGCTGGTGGGGCAGTTGATCGGCGCCGTCCAGACGAACTGCACGGAAGAAGAGGCATCGGCCTTCTTTGCACGCGATGACGTGAAGTCGTTCGTCGGAGGCTGAGCGATCTACGGCCGCACGCTGTTGATGATGATGCGCAGCCTGTCGGTGAGTTCAGTACTGGATTCGGCGGGACACTTGCCGAGATGCACCACCACCAGTTCGCGGTCGGGCACGACGACGCAGAACTGACCTTCGTAGCCGTGGCAGGCAAGACTGCCGGGTTGATCTGGCCACATCCACCAATGACGGCCGTAGTCGAAGCCGTCCTCGTCGTCGTGGGCAACGAACACGCGGGCCTCGTCACACCAGCCCGGCGGGAGCAAGCGATGGCCGGCGACGACCCCGTCGTTGCGATACAGCTCGCCGAACTTGGCGAAATCGCGGGCGGTGGCGTGCACGTACGACGAACCGACGAACGTGCCGCGGGCGTCGAAGGTGGGGGTCGCGCTGCCCATACCGCATGGCTGGAACAACCGCTCGCGTAGGAACGCCTCCATTCCTTCACGCCCACCACCGACGGCGTCGCCGATGATCCTGCTGACGATGTTCGTGGTGCCGCTGGAGTAGTTCCATGTCGAGCCAGGCCGGCGAACCATCGGCAACGCCGCGGCGTAGGCGGCCATGTCGTCTTGTGCCGAGCCGAACAGCATCTCGAGGCAATGGCTCACCGTGTCGTCGACGTAGTCCTCGACCCATTCGAGGCCGGAGCGCATCTCGAGCAGATCGAGCAGAGTGATCGCCTCTTTCGGCGTGCCCTGCCAACCGGTGACCGGCGCAGGTCGATCGACTTCGAGCAGACCGTCGCCGACGAGGATGCCGACAGCGGCGTGCGTGATGCTCTTGGCCATGCTCCACGAGATAAGAGTTGTCTCGGCTGTCACCGGGCCACCTGGCCCGAAGATCGTGTCGGGCTGCGTTCCATAGCGCTCGAGGATGATGTCGCCGCGCTGCATCACCACCAACGCCAGGGTGATGCCGTGCGGCGCATCGGCAGCGAACAACTCGTCGGCGACCTGGGAGATCGTGTGCTCCACGGAGACCCACCGTAGTCAGATTGAGTCGAATGGCTCATTTCGATTCGACGGCGCCACTGTTACAACTGCCCGATGGGAAGAAATCATCGGGCACGTTGGTCTGCAATTGGCGCGGCTGTAGCAGTCAGCGTCGGGGCAGGCGGACTCATCACATTCGCAAGTGCATCGGGCGGCACAGCTTCAGTCTTCACACCGATCACGCCGTGTCGGTTGCTCGACACCCGCCCCGACGGTCCGGCCGTCGGTGCAACCCCTGCGCGAGCCACCCCGCTCGCCCAAGGCGAGACGCTGACAATACCGGCCCGAGGCAGCTATGGCCTCTGCACCGGTCTCTCGGCGGTGGCAACCGGCGCCGTCTTGAATGTCACCATCGTCAATCCGACGACGGGCAGCTATCTCACGGTGTGGCCCGCTGACAAGACGAAGCCGCTGGCCAGCAGCCTCAACTGGGTGGCGGGTCAGGCTGCGACGCCGAACCAGGTCACCACAGCACTCGACTCGTCGGGCCGCCTGAGCCTGTTCAACAACGCAGGCACCGTCGACGTGATCGTCGACGTCGTCGGCCTGTACGAACCTTCCTCCAACGTCGGCGGCGGATCCGCCGGGCCGGCCGGACCCGCAGGTCCGGCCGGAGCACCCGGTCCGGCCGGCGCAATTGGTCCTGCCGGCACAAACGGCACAAACGGCACAAACGGCACAAACGGCACAAACGGCACAAACGGCGCACAGGGCCCAGCCGGCCCAGGTGCCGCTGCTCGATGACAGCTGCGGCGCCAGATGCGCTCAACTCCAGCGGCGAGTTCAGCTCGATCGCTCTCGACTCGGTCGGCAATCCCGTGATCAGCCACTTCGACGCTGGGACGGGCGACCTCGTGCTGACCCACTGCGATGACCCGGCATGCGCGCCCGGCGGCGACGTCACCAACACCGTCGACCCATCGGTCAACACTGTCGGTCTGTACACCTCACTCGTCCTCGACGGCTCCGACAACCCGGTCATCAGCTACTACGACCTCGACTCCGGCGACCTCAAGGTCGCCCACTGCAACGACGTCGACTGTGACCCGGCAGTGGCCGAGGCGATCAACACAGTCGACTCGGCAGGCGATGTTGGCATGTACTCCTCGCTGGCTCTCGACGGTTCCGGCAACCCGGTCATCAGCTACTACGACCTCGACCTCGGCGACCTCAAGGTCGCCCACTGCACGGTCGACGACTGCTCGGCAGCGACTGTCAATGCAGTTGATTCGGCCGGGAACACAGGGCTCTTCACGTCAATAGCGATGTTCGGTGGTCTCCCGACGGTCAGCTACTACGACCTCGACAACGAAAGCGTTCGGCTAAAGCGCTGCGCCAACCTCACCTGCACACCCGACGGGGTCGGCAATTCGGTGGCGAACACGGCGGGAATCGCCGATCAGTGGCTGTCGCTGGTGCTCGACGCATCCGGGTTCCCGGTCATCAGCTATTTGGATGAATTCGGTTTCGTCACAGTTGCTCGCTGCGACGACGTAGCTTGCGTAGGCGACGGGCCGGGCACCCAGCTCACCTACTTCGCCAGCGGATCGCCGGACCCCGCCTACACCTCGATCGCTCTCGATGGAGATATCCCGGTCGTGAGCTTCTATGGCTTCTCCGACAACACCTTGAGAGTTGGAAGATGCCTCGATGCCGACTGCGCAACATCGGTTGTTTCAGTGGCCGACAACTTCGTCGGCGGCTTCGGCAGCAGTGGGGCGTTCTCGTCGCTCGTGCTGACCAGCGGAGGGAACCCGATCATCAGCAGCTATGACGACAGCAACCTCGATCTCGTCGTCACCCACTGCGTCGACCCGACCTGCAACCCTCGCCGGATCCGTTCGATCAACGGCTGACACAGTCAAGTTCCCCCCCCACGCAAGTGGGCGTATGAACCGGCGGTCGGGTTCATACGCCCACTTGTGCGCGAGAGAGCCAGGGGTACGTCGTGCTGTTCGGCAAGACTGGCACGATGGATGTCGCCACGGCGCTTGGCACCTATCTCGAGACCGTCGACACGGTCGCGCCAGGCATGGTCGAGGGTCTGTACGTCGTCGGCTCGTATGCACTGGATGATTGGCAGCCCGGGCGCAGCGACATCGACATCGTGGCGGTCCTGGCCGAGCCGGCCACCGACGACGACTTCGGCGTACTGCGCACCGCGCATGCGCTGTTGGACGAGCGCCAGCCGCATCCGGACATCGATGGGCCGTACGTGGCGTGGGCAGACCTGATAGCCGCCCCGGCCACCGGCCTGCATCGGCCATGGGCGCTCGCCGGTCAGTTGCACCACGACGGCGAGTGCTTCGAGATCAACCCGGTCACGTGGTACACGTTGGCGACGTACGGCGTGACCGTGCGCGGCCCGGTGGTCGACAGGTTGAACATCTGGCACGAGACGGAGGAGCGCGTGCGGTTCGTCATCGACAACCTCTCGACGTACTGGTTTCAACTCGCCGAGTCGGTCGAGAAGGCGTGTGACGACCCCACTGCGTCATTCGACCTTCCCCTGTTCGAATGGTGCGCCCTCGGCGCCCTGCGACTGCACTACACCGCCTTCACCGGTGATGTCACCTCGAAACGAGGGGCGGGCGAATACGGAATAGTCGTGACGCCCGACTACATGCACGACATCATTCGACTGGCCCTCGAGGCGCGCTCGAGCGGCCGGGTCGACGTCACGACGACGATGATGCTCGGTGCCGCCGACGTGATCAGTTGGACCGTGAACGAGGTACGCCGGGCATCGGCGTGACATCGCGGTCGAGCCACTTGTGGCCCACGTCGGGCACCGGCCCGGTGGCCAACGCAATCGCCTCGTCGATGGTGTGCGCCCGCTGGGCCAACATGCGGTGCGAGTCGCGGACGAAGCCGGCCTTGACCGAGCTGCACATCCAGTCGAACAGCGGCCCCCAGTAGCCATCCACATCGAGCAGCACGACCGGCTTGGCGATCAGTCCCAGCTGGTTCCACGTCAGCGCCTCGGCGCACTCGTCGATCGTGCCGAAGCCACCCGGCAACACCACGAACCCATCGGCCAAGTCGGTCAGGCGCGCCTTGCGATCGTGCATTGTCGGCACGACCTCGAGCCGGGTGAGACGGTCGTGAGCAACCTCGGCGCGCACGAGTTGCTCGGTGATCACACCGATCACCTCACCATCGGCGGCCAGCGCGGCATCGGCAACGAGGCCCATCAGCCCGACGTGACCCCCGCCGTAAACCAGCCCGATTCCGCGATGGGCGAGGGCTGATCCGAGTTGTAGAGCCGCCTCGCCAAACGAGGCGGACGTGCCCGCATTCGACCCGCAGTACACGCAGATCCGCGTGGTTGGTTCTGAACGCATATACGTCAGCCTTCCACATTTGCATCAAGGCGGTCACCAGACGTTTCCGAGTATTCATCTCACCTCAGTAGCCTCGGGACGATGCCAGAACATGCAGCCGACTCGCCGATTGGGCCTACGACCGGCGATCTCGTCGGGGCCGCGGAAGCGATCGAGGTCGCCGACAACGTGATCGGCCGGGCGATCCGCCATCTTGCAGCCAGCGGCGGTCCCGACCGGCACCAGGTGCTGGCGTATGACCTGGCCCACGCCGCGGCCCAAGTTGCCGCCGCCAAGGCCATGCTCGACTACGGAGCGAAAGGCGATCTCGAAGCCCGTCTCACGTGTGCCTTCACGGCCGACATGATCCACGACCTCATCACGCGGCTCTGCGGCCGTGAAGCCGCTTGGGGGTTGGAGAAGGCCCCGCTGCGCGGCGCCCACACCTTCCTCGACCGGTTTCGTACCCCGGAGTTCATCGCCTCGCTGGCCGAGCAGCCCGGCCCAAGGCATCTCGACAGCGAGTTCGAGATGGTGCAGGACACCTTCCGGTCGTTCGCCGACAATGAGATCTCGCCGCGGGCCGAACAGGTGCACCGGCACAACGGCGACGTGCCGGAGGATCTCATCGCCGGTCTGGCAGAAATGGGCGTCTTCGGCCTCAGCGTGCCGGCCGAGTACGGCGGCTACAGCGCGGGAGGCGATGGCGAGTACATCGCCATGGTGATCGCCACCGAGGAGCTCAGTCGAGGCTCTCTGGGCATCGGCGGCTCACTGATCACCCGACCAGAGATCCTCACCCGCGCCCTCGTCAAGGGTGGCACCGAGGCACAGAAGCACCACTGGCTGCCGAAGCTGGCCACGGCCGAGGTGATGGTGGCCGTGGCGGTGACCGAGCCCGATTTCGGCAGCGACGTCGCCGGCATCAAGACCACCGCCACACCAGCAACGGGCCCAGATGGCGCGTCCGGCTACGCGATCAACGGTGTGAAGACATGGTGCACGTTCGCCGCCCGCGCCGACGTCTTGATGTTGCTGGCCCGAACGGATCCCGATCGCACCAAGACTCACCGGGGGCTCAGCTTGTTCATCGTTCCCAAGCCGCGTGGTGACAGCCACGGCTTCGTGTTCGACCAGGGCGACATGGCCGGGACGATGGCCGGGAAGATGGAGGGCCGTCCGATCGACACCATCGGGTACCGCGGCATGCACAGCTACGAGATCGCTCTCGACAACTGGTGGGTACCCGCCGAGAACCTGATCGGCGAGCAGGAAGGCCTCGGCAAGGGCTTCTACTTCCAGATGGAAGGTTTCGAGAACGGCCGGCTGCAGACCGCGGCGCGCGCCATCGGCGTCATGCAGGCGGCATATGAGGCCGCTGTCGAGTACGCCCGCAATCGCACCGTGTTCGGCGCCCCGATCGTCGATTACGAACTCACTCGCGCCAAGCTCGGCAGGATGGTCGTGCTCATCCAGGCCGCTCGCCAGTTCAGCTACCACGTCGCCACCCTGATGGCGAAGGGGGCCGGCTCGATCGAGGCCAGCATGGTGAAGGCTTACGTCTGCCGTGCAGCCGAATGGGTCTCGCGCGAAGCAATGCAGATCCACGGCGGGTACGGATATGCAGAGGAGTACCCTGTGAGTCGACTGTTTGTCGACGCACGCGTGCTGAGCATCTTCGAGGGCGCCGATGAGACTCTCTGCCTCAAAGTGATCGCACGACGATTGTGCGACAGTTGACTTAACGCCACTCAGCTGTCGTCGCGCACTCATAGACTGTGAGACAATGGCGCTCGACCACAGGGACGGTTCGGCGGGGCTCAGAAGCCTACGCGGCGCGGTTGGCGCGACGATCGTGTTCACCGTGCTCACGTTGATAGGCGTGGGCATTGGTTGGGCTTGGATGTTCCAGCGTACGTCGGAGAGCTCCGCCGTCAAAGACGCCGGGCAGTACGGCATGCTCAGCGGCCGCGCCGCGCTCGCACCCTTCATCACCGATGATCTGCTCACCGGCAGCAAAGAAGCCATCGACAACGTCGCCATTGCCGGAAAAGCCCTGATGACGGAGGGTGGCGCGACACACGTCAAGGTCTGGTCGGTCGATGGCAAGGTGTTGTGGGCCGATGAGGAGAGACTGATCGGACAGACGTTCGAATTCGAAGAAGACGAGAAGCAGCTGCTCGACGGCGAAGGCGTGCTCGCCAACCTCAGCGCCCTTGACAAGGCCGAGAACAAGTTCGAGATCGCCGCCGGCGAAAAGAGCCTGCTGCAGGTCTACTTCGGCTGGAAGACCCCGTCCGGCACCCCTATGGTCGTCGAGACCTACTACCCGACCGATCTGGTCGACGCGAGGGCGTCCGACCAACGGCACAGTTTTCTGCCATTGCTGCTCGCCGGGCTCGTGCTGCTGACCCTGGCGTGGATACCGCTGGCGCGTGCTTTGACCCACCGCCTGAAGCGGTTGCAGGCCGAGCGCGAGAACCTGCTCGAACGAGTCATCGACTCCAGCGACATCGAGCGCCGGCGAATTGCCGCCGAGGTGCACGACGGCGCCGTTCAGGAGCTGATCGGGATCACGTTCAGCCTCTCGGCTGCCGCCGATGAATCGCCGCCGCCGATGAACGAGCGGCTCGGAGGTTTGGCCGTGGCCACCAGGCACACCGTGCGCAGTTTGCGATCCCTGCTCAACAGCATCTACCCCGTCGAAGTACCGGAAGAGGGTTGGGCCGCCGGGCTCGACTCGATCATCACCGCCTTGCGTCAGCGCGGGGTCAAAGTCAACGTCGCGGTGCCAGACGTCGGGCTGTCACCCGCAAACGAGTTGCTCCTGTTGCGCGTCGGCCGCGAGGCCCTGCGCAATGTCGATGCCCACGCCCACGCTTCAGAGGTCAACATCTCCATGACGAAGACGGGCAGGAAAGTGAAGTTGGTGATCGTCGACAACGGCGTCGGCTTCGACAAGGAAATGGCGGTATCGCAACGACAGGTGGGCCATCTCGGCCTACAGCTGCTGCGCGATCTTGCCGAAGACATGGGCGCAGCCCTGGTTGTCGACTCCACGCCGGGGTCAGGCACTACGGTGCATCTTGAGCTGGAGGAGAATCGATGATTCGCATCGTGTTGGCCGACGACCACTCGCTGGTCCGAACGGGTCTGTCACAGTTGCTCGACGCGCAGCCCGACATCGAGGTCGTCGGCTTGGCCTCCGACGGACAGCGAGGCATTGCAGCTCGCACGCGGGTTGACGCCCGATGTGGTGCTGATGGATCTACAGATGCCGATCGTCGATGGCATCACGGCGATCGGCATCCTGGCCGCCAGCAACCCCGAGATCGCTGTGATCGCCCTGACCACCTTCCAGGAGCCGCAGCAGGTCACCGCGGCACTCGCCGCCGGGGCGCGCGGCTACCTCGTCAAAGACGTCGAACCAGAGGTTCTGGTTGCGGGGATCCGTGCGGCCATCAACGGTGGCGCACCGCTCAGCCCTTCGGTAGCGGCCCAGTTGATTCGCAACGCGTCGACCCAACCGAGCTCTGGCGCAACGTTGACGCAGCGCGAGCGCCAGATCCTTCGGCTCATCGTCGGCGGACAGAGCAACAAGCAGATCGGGCGCGAGCTCGGCATCAGCGAGAAGACGGTGAAGTCGCACTGCGGCCGGCTGTTCCAGCGGATCAACGTGTCGGACCGCACCCAAGCCGCGGTGTGGGCCACAAAGCACCTACCGCCCGAAGACGACTGACCGTCTTTGTGTTGGCGGCGGCCGCCGCGTCACGCTCGTCGAACGAATCACCTGCCGCCAGGGGGGTCGGCCGGCAAGTGAGTCCGTTCCCGCCGGATCTAGACGCAGGCGGTCCCGTCGAGCCGGCGTACCGGCGCGATGGCAGTGCATGCCGGCGTCGGCAACACTCGAATGACGCCCCACATCCCACCCTCGGCAAATGGCCTGCGGTTGTCGCCGTAGAAGAAGTCACCCGTTTGGGCACCTCGCCCGCCGGCCCCCCCGATGATGTGCACGTCGATGCCTTGATAGGGTGCCACGCCCTGCGTGGCGACCTCCTGCGACCCTGGCATGTACGGGTCGTGCAGCCAGCTGAGACCGCCTGCACGGAAGGCGTGGGGCTGCTCTGAGCCCGGTGTCGACAGCACGTGGATCCGCATCGGGTCGCCGACGTAGGCCTGCAGCACCGGCGTTGCCACGATTCCGCTGAAGTCGTCGGTTCGACGACCGGCGTTCTTGTAGTTGATCAACGTCAAGCCATCGACCTTGATGGGATAGGGCATGAAGTCGGAGCCGATCTGCGGATCCGTGTCTTGCAAGAACAGTGTGTCGTCGCGGTATCCCGGCTGTCCGGGCAGGTGTGCATCGACGATCGCCCCGGTGACGGTTCGCGCTCCGGTCGTCGGACTGGTGAACCAGGTCCCAGCCGGGTGGACAACGAATGCCCCGTACAAACCGATCCTGCCGGTGGCATCACCGCCGAAGTCGGAGAACTGCGCCGCCTCGATCGACTCGCTTTCGGCGTAGAACTTGTACGTCCGCTGCCCACCCGGAGCAACTGTCTGCTCGGTGTCGAAGCCGACGTTGACGCCCGACGACGCTCCCGACTTGCTGAGCTCGCCAACGCTGAGGCTGGCCCGGGCAGCGGCGCGTCGGTTGGTGAAGTTCACCGTGAGGCAGTTGCCGACGTTGATGTGCACGACCAGCGGTTCGGTCACGCCCCTGGCCTCGGCAGTCGCGGCATTGGCCGTCAGCACGTACGCCGCAGCGATGGAACCGCTGACACTGGTGCTCGTGCCCCCGCTGCCGGGGGTGCCCTGGACGCTGTTGGGAATGTCGACGGCACTGATCGCCACCGACTTGGTCGTCGCGCCTACTGGGCACGGTTGACCCGGGGTCGTCGTGGCCGGTGGCCGCAGACCCGTCACGGCAGGTTGCCTATAGGTACCTGAAGGCTTGTCGTAGAGCGGCAATGCCTGCAGGGTTGGCGAACCCTTGGGCAGCACTCGCATGATGCCCCAAGCACCCTGCCGGAACCGCCGGGCGATGCCGTTGTGGTACAGGTAGTCGCCGGGCTGCTTACCGGCTCCGCCGGCGCCACCGTCGAGGATCAACGTGTAGCGCTCCGACACGCCGCTGTGGATCGTGTCGGTGACACGGCTGTACATCTTGCCCGTGCTGTCGTCTCGCGCCCGCTTCTCGACGTAGAAGTTGTGACCGTCGATGCGGAAGCTGTCGATGGTCGGGCCGACATGGATGGCGCGGATGACCACCGGGTCACCGGGGTAGGCCCGCAACAACGGTGTCCCCGGATCGCCCCACTTGTACGAGCTGAATCGCAACGACGGATCGGTTCCTCGATCGCTCCACGGTGCGGCGTGCAGGTTGATCGTCGAATCGGTCACCGGGTTGTCGTCCAAGGTCCAGATGACCATCTCACGGAAGCTGCCCTCGACCAGGCCCTTGGCCAAAGGATGGGCAACGCCGTCGACTTCGGGGTGGGAATGGATGTCGACGATGGTGCCCGAGGCGACCTCTGCGCCGGTGGTCGGGTCGTGGTACGTCGAGTTCTTCGGTTCGACGATCAGCATGCCGACTCCGCCGTGACCCCAGCCGTGGATGCCGTCGACGTGGTCGTGCCAGAAGATGTTGTCGAGCAACGCGTCGGCGTACCAGCGGTAGCGGATGAACTCGATGCCGGCACCTTCACCGGCAGCGTGGTTGTTGGCCAACGGCCGGTCGAGCACGATCGTGTTGGTGATCGGATCGACCGAGACGATCGAGGCCTGCTCGATGCTCTCGGTCCCGAGCCCGATTCCGAAGGCTACGCCTGGCCGGTACTTCGGATCGATGCGGTTTAGGGTGATCGTCGTCGAACCCGGCGCAACCGGGGCAGCCAGCGCGGTGTCCTCGATCGTGTACGGCCTGATCGAGTGCTCGTAGCTGAAGCCGACCGATGTGCCGTCGGACCCGGTGGGGTCGAACTGTACGTGGTGGATGTGCATCTCGACCTTGGCGAAGCCGCCAAAGGTCGCGTTGGGGTCGTCGGTCTCCTCGGACGTCAAGGTGATGTTGCCGCAGTCGCCGACGTTCATGCGGATCGCCAACGGTTCCTTCTTGAGTTGACCGCTGAGCAACGCCGCCTTGTTCTGGGCGAGGGTGAACAGCATCCCCTGTTGATCGCTCTTGCGTGGCGTGACGTCAACGGTCGTTCCCACGGCGACGACGTTGAAGTTCTTCACGGGCGCGTTGGCCGGACACAGCCCGTCGGGTCGTGCCAACCACGGGTTGGAAGACTCGGGGTCTGGAGGTCGATCAGCCGTCTCGCCCAGACCCGGTGCGCCGGAGTGCAGGTTCGGAGCAAACGGTGTTCGTCGTTCGAGATGAGGTTTCAACATCGGGAAGGCGGGTCTTCCCGTGTCGGGGTTGAACAGGATGACCGGTCTGTTGCCGACGAACTGGTCGCCCGGTCGTGACCCGAAGTGGCCTGGTTCACCCTCGGTGAAGTTCGGGGTCTCGGCCGTTGCCGGTTCGGGCTCGCCGAGGTACAGCGGATTCTCGGGATCGCTGTTGTCGACAGTCCAGTCCCACACCGAGGCATCCTGGTCGCCGATGGCAAGGCCCTGCGGGGGAATCTGCGGTGTGATCCACGCCGCCAGGTTGTCCTTGGTGATGACGGTACCGTTGGGCATCGTCTTGCCGATCAACTCGGCCGACGTGACCGCGATTGGCTTGGCGGCGCGATCGGGCAACGGTGCCAGATCAGCTTGGAGAGTGTCGAACACCCTCCAGATCCCCCACATGCCCGACGGGTAGTGCTCGGCGATGTGGCAGTGGAACAAGAAGTCGCCGGCCGCTTGCTGCACACCGCCCGCGCCGCCTTCGATCTCGGCATTGAAGCTCTCGCCCGGTCCGGTGTTGACAGCGTCGACTCGGTCGGACTGCGAGATCTCGACCGGCGCCTTCTTCAAACCGGTATCGGCATAGTTGTTGTCGGTGTCGGCTTCGGGGTTGGTACGCCAGCGGTCTCCCCCACCGTGGAGGTGGTAGATGTGGAACACCTCGGCACCACCATGCACGACGCGGAACTTGGTCGGGTCACCGAGGTAACCCTGCGGGATGATCGTCGCCGGGTCACCGAACACCGTCGAGGAGTACGAGTGGGCCTTTTCATGAGGCTTGAGGCTGAGCCGGTTGTAGAACGGTTCCGATCGATAGTTGAGCCCTCGGCTACCAGGTCGGTAGGCCTCGGTGATCGGGTCGACGGTCGGAAGAGGCTGGTTGTTCTTGTCGAAGACGTTGTCCTTCTCGTTGCCGATCTCGTGCAGGATCTTGACGTTCTCACGGAACGAGGGGGCGTCGGCCGGCCAGATGACGGCTTCCCAACCCGACTCGATCGGCGTGGCCGCGTCCCTCGGTGACAGCCACAACGAGTTCGGCGGCTCGACAGAGAGCACACCGAACAGGCCATGATCGATTGCCGCCCGATGACCAGCACCGGGGCTGATGTAGTGCGCACCCTCCAGAGCCTTGTCGTTGGGGACGTAGTAGCGATAGAGCGTGGTCTGGCCAGCGGGAACCTCACCGCTGAAGTTGCGCCCGACCTTGTCACCGGGACGGTCGAACGGCAGCCCGTCGACGTGCAGACCGTAGGTGCCACCAGTGGCGCTGTTGGTCACATTGATCTCGACGCAGTCACCTTCGTTGGCACGGATCACCAACGGCTGGATCGGATCATCACGCAGGCCCAACGACACGTCGCGGGTCTGCTCCTCGGCACGAATCGCCGGGATCCGACTCGTCAACGCATACATCTTGCCAGCCGGGTCGTGATCACCCCAGCGATTCAATGGAATGTCGACGTCGATCATCGTCACGTTGTACGAGCGAGTGAACGTTCCCGCCGGGCACACACTGGGCGGCGTCACCGCACTGGCCTGCGATGTCGGGATGGTCACGACCCCGACAGCGAACAGCGCAGCCAACGACAACGAGACCCGCTGGCGTGCCGACAGCACGCGACGCACCGGCCACGAAATCGAGGCCAGGCCCAACCCCACGGCGACGATCAGCAGGGCGGCAGGCAGGTCGATGAGGAACTCGGAGAGCATCGCCACCGGCAACGTCGCCACAACACCGTGATGGGCAGCATGACCGAAGATGCCGGCATGCATCGGCACGCCGAGCGCCAACGCCGCTGCCACCGCAGCCGCAATGGTGCTTGCGGTTCGCACGGCGCTGCCGCGGCGACCGGCGACAATCAGCGCGGCGAGCACGGCCAGCAGCACCAGCGGGATCGACAACGTCGAGTCACGCAGCCAGTGCGCCCAGAACGTGACTCCCGCCTCCCTGGCGCCACTGCGCCAGTGCACGGTATGGGTCCACAACCCGACTCCGTATGCGGCAAGAGCCGCAACGATGACAGTGCGCCGGTCCAGCCGCGCGTATAACTCGAGTCGCCCGTCCAGCGATTCATTGTCTCGTCCCTCTGTTGTTGTCGAACGGTGTCAGCAGGCCCCTACGACCCATCGACACCGGCATTGCAAACTTCATACCGCCTCAGCCGTGCGGGTGGTCTTCCTTGGGTGCTTCTGTACATCCACCGCTCACTGGTAGTGGACGCCCGGTGCCGCTCTGCACGGTGCATCCAACCGCACCGAGATCGATCAGGACCGCTTCGTTGGTCGCCGGATCGACGAAGCGCACCTTGAATGGGCGCGCATCAGTCGTCGTCACGTAATCGACCAACACATCAATCGCCGCGAACGGCTGCAACTCTCCGGGCAACTGCGGCGCCCGCGACATCGGCACCACCGCACCGGACTTGTCGATCAACTCGAACTGGGTGGGCTCGTAGGCCAGAACACCGTCGCTCAAGTTGGTGATCACCGCCGCCACCTGCACATCTATGGACCCCGCCTCGACCAACCCGGGCACGCCATGGGCGCCGGTCACCTGCTGATCATTGAGGCCGCTGATCGCAGTCGCGTGCTCGACCGCCACGACACCAAAGCTGGTCGACACATCCTCACCGATGACATGCACGACCGGGTCCGACGAACCTGAGCTCGTCGCCACCAGGAGGTTGTGGCCACGCAGCATGTCGAACGAGACGACACCTCCTGCGAGACAGGCCAGCGTCATCATCGCGATCATCGCAGCGCGCACGCCTCGCCTTGCCGATCGCGGCGATTCCGCGATGACGGCGGTCATTCGTACTGACCGCCCGCGATGCCGGCGTGCGCGCCGACTGATGACTGAACCCGTCCGTTCATTTTGATTACCCGTCCCTTATGTGCCTGCCCTCGTCCCGGGCAGGTGCACGGACGCAGCGTGACATCGCTGGAGGCTGCTGACAATGATTCGATCGGGGTACGGCCAAGGTCGTACCCCGAGCGCAGGCCACCCCGCCCTAGGGCGTAAGTCTCCCAGCAGATTCCGACCCGGAGTGTTCGATTTGCCTCCGCTGGGTCACCTCGTGTGACGAATGGCTCGTGATTCGGTGTGCAGAACCGAGCACCAGAGGCGGGTCGAATGGCCTGATCGACCTCAAACTTTGTTGACAATCATCTCGGAGAATGATTCCTCTACTACTACTAGTAGTGATATTCGGAATCAACAGCGAACAGGTGGATCAGTCGCGAGGCCTGCGGCGATGCACCGAGACGGCGTACGACCCGCCGTGGTAGACCTCGCCGTGCCAGGTCGAGCAACGTTGCACCAGTTCGAGGTCGCAAGCGGCACACAACTCGTCGTACTCGTCGATCGACAGCGCACCGTCGTGGCGCTCGAGGTCGAACCCGGCGACCAGGCAGCCATCGAGCTCGAGATGTGCTGCAGCCGCGCTGATGATCGCCGAGCGAGCCGCCGGCCGGCAGAAGATCATCACGTTGCCCGGCATGGCGACCACATCGAACCGTCGGTCGAGGCGCATCGTCGCCAGGTCGGCGTGCACCCAACGGATCGAGGGCTCTGACCGGCGAGCGAACTGCAACAGGTCGTCGTCGAGGTCGACGCCGACGACATCGATTCCCCGTCTGTCCAACTCGATGGCAACTCGACCCATCCCGCAGCCGGCGTCGAGCACACTTCGAGGACGCAGGGATTCGATGAAATCGGCTTCGCCGTGGGCCGACTGTCCCGATGCTTCGAGCCGCCGCCAGCGCGTGTAGTACTCGTCGAGGTCGGTCGTCGCCCGCCACTGCGACCAGCGCCTGCTGACACCGTGCGCGTCGTCGAGACTCATCACCACAGTCTGACGCCTCCTGACCCGACCGGCACAGCATCAACCCGGTGGCCAGAAGCGAGTCAACCGACGATTTGCTGTGCAGCGAGTTCGGTGAGGCTGCAGACACGTTCGAAATCGGCACCGCGATGATCGCCGTACGGGTCGAGGAGGATGGGATGTAGGCCTGCAGCGCGGGCGGCACCGACGTCCAAGGTCACCGAGTCCCCGACATAGGCGATCTGGTGTCTGTCGGCGCCGTCGAAACTGCCCAGCGCATGATCGAAGATGCGCGGGTCGGGCTTGGCCACACCGACGATGTGACTGTCGACGATGACTCGCATCGACACGTGCGGCCCGTCCCCTACCTGACACACCCCACTTCTCGCCAAAACATCCGCGATCTGGCCACTGGCGTTCGACACCACGCCCAAGGGCACACCGGCCGCAGCCAACGCGGCGAGAGCCGAGCGGCTCTCGGGGATCGGCCACCGCCACAGGAATGCGCTGCGGGTCGACTGCAGCGACACCACGGCGGCCTCGGCATCGCGGTCGGCAACGCCGATGCTGCGTACGTACGAGTGGTTGTACTCATCCCAGAAGCTCTCACCGCTGCCCGCAGCCGACTTCGCCGCCATCCCGGCGTAGTGGGCGCGTCGATGGGCCTCGATGGACGGATCGCCACCGTAGTACTCGAGCAGTGGTCCGAGCACCGTCGGGTCGGGCAGAACCAAGACGCCGCCGGCGTCTAGCAGGATCGCTTTGAAACTTGTCGTCACCGAACCATCATGCCCGTTTCGCCGTCAGCCCCGTCGACACATACCCTTGCACCGTGCGCAGCGCCCGAGACTTCTTCCAACCGCTCGCTGTTGGCGCCCCGCCACCGGTGCGCGAGGTGCCGTTCAGGCCGAGCAGGGTCATCCACTTCTTTCCACCGCACATCGACAAGGTCGTCGCCAAGTTGCCCGACGTCGTGCCGACGGTCGACATCCTCCTCGGCAACCTCGAGGACGCGATCCCCATGGCCGACAAGCAGGCGGCGCGTGCTGGTCTCGTCAACGTCGCCCGCTCCGTTCCGATGGGCGATACGCAACTGTGGACCCGGATCAACAGCCTCGACTCGCCCTGGGGTCTCGATGACATCATCACGTTGGTCTCCGAGGTCGGCGACAAGCTCGATGTGATGATGGTGCCCAAGGTCGAGGGCCCCGAAGACATCCACTACATCGATCGGCTGCTGGCCCAGTTGGAGGCCAAAGCCAGGCTCGATCGACCGATCCTCGTTCACGCAATACTCGAAACAGCCCGCGGTGTGGCCAACATCGAGTCGATCTGCGCCGCATCGCCGCGCATGCAGGGCCTGTCGCTGGGCCCGGCCGATCTGGCCGCCAATCGGCGAATGAAAACCACGCGGGTCGGAGGCGGCCATCCCGACTACCTCGTCCGCTCTGATCCCGACCCGGCCAACCCCGACGCCGTCCGGCCGACCTACCAACAGGATCTGTGGCACTACACCCTGTCGCGGATGGTCGACGCCTGCGTGACGTTCGGTCTGCTGCCGTTCTACGGGCCATTTGGCGACATCAAAGACACCCTCGCTTGCGAGGATCAGTTTCGCAACGCCTATCTGCTCGGCTGCGTCGGGGCGTGGAGCCTGCACCCGGTGCAGATCGAGATCGCCAAACGCGTGTTCAGCCCCCGGCCCGCCGAGGTCGCCCAGGCACGACGAGTCATCGATGCAATGGGCGACGGAACAGGCGCAATCATGCTCGACGGCAAGATGGAAGACGATGCATCGGTCAAGCAGTGCAAGGTCATCGTCGAGCTGGCCCACCATCTGGCTGAGCGCGATCCGCAACTCGCCGTGGCCTATGGGTTCACATCGTGAGCGATCTGCGCCCTCGCCGATCTGCGCTGTACATGCCAGCCGCCAACGCGCGGGCCGTGGAGAAGGCCAAGTCACTGCCGGCCGACGCCGTCATCTTCGACCTCGAAGATGCTGTTGCGCCTGATGCGAAGGAGGCCGCCCGCGCCGCTGCCTGTGCAGCAGCAGCGTCGGGCGACTACGGCCGGCGGGAGTTGACGATCCGTTGCAACGGCCTCGACACGCCGTGGGGGTCGGCCGACATCACCGCGATTGCCCAATCGACGGCCGCGGCGATTGTTGTTCCGAAGGTGAGCGATGTGGCCTACCTCGACGAGGTGTCGGCCCGACTCGATCACGCCGGTGCGCCGGAGTCGATGACGGTGTGGGCGATGATCGAGACACCGACGGCCATCCTCGACGCTCGTGCCATCGCCGCCCATCCACGGGTGTCGGCGCTGGTGATGGGTACCAACGACCTGGCCCGCGAGCTACGAGCACCGTTGAGGCCCGGCCGTCTCGCCTTGCTTCCCTACCTCGCCCTGGCGCTGCTGGCGGCGCGCGAGGCCGGTAAGACGATCCTCGACGGGGTCTTCAACGACGTGCAAGATCTCGACGGCTTCGCCGCCGAGTGCGCCCAGGGCGTCGAGATCGGTTTCGACGGCAAGACCCTGATCCACCCTGGCCAGGTCGACATCGCCAACCGAGCTTGGGCGCCTTCCGCTGCCGATGTCGACCACGCCCGACGGATCATCGCCGCCTTCGACGAGGCGGTTGCCGACGGGCGTGGCGTGGTCACCGTCGACGGCCGGATGATCGAGAACCTCCACGTCGCCAACGCCCAACGCACCCTGGCCATCGCCGAGGCAATCGCCGCCCTCGACTAGTTCGAGAACTCGTTGTACGGGTACAAAGTGCTGTCTGTACGCCATCGGGTGTATCGAATACCCTGGTGCCTATGACAGTGCCCACGACCGTGCTCGACACCCACCCCGAGAATGCGTTCGCCAACGATCGCGCTCACGTCTTCCATTCGTGGAGTGCCCAGGGCGCGTTGAACCCGGTGGTGCTGGCAGGCGCCCAGGGCAGTCACTTCTGGACCCAGGACGGCACTCGCTACCTCGACTTCGCCAGCCAACTGGTCAACGTCAACATTGGCCATCAGCACCCGAAGCTGGTGGCTGCGATCAAGGAGCAGGCCGATCGGCTGTGCACCGTCGCCCCGTTCCACGCCAACGACGCACGCAGCGAGGCCGCTCGCCTGATCTGCGAAGTGGCCGCCGAGAAGATCGACGACTGCGACTTGAACATGGTGTTCTTCACCAATGGCGGCGCCGAAGCAACCGAGAACGCTGTGCGCATGGCCCGGCTGCACACCAACCGCACGAAGGTGCTCAGCTCACTACCGCAGCTACCACGGTGGCACGAACGGGGCCATCACCCTCACCGGCGATCCACGCCGTTGGCCGAGTGAGCCCGGCATGCCGGGCGTCGTCAAGTTCTGGGGGCCGTACGCCTATCGCAGCGCGTTCCATTCCACCAGCGAGGCCGAGGAAGGACTGCGGGCGCTCGCTCATCTCGACGACGTGTTGATGGTCGAGGGCGGGCACACCGTCGCCGCGATCATCATCGAGACAGTGGTCGGCACCAACGGCATCCTGGTGCCACCCGACGGCTACCTGCAGGGCGTGCGTGAGCGCTGCGACCGCCACGGCATCGTGATGATCTGCGACGAGGTGATGGCCGGGTTCGGGCGCTGCGGCGAATGGTTCGCCTTCCAGAAGTGGGGCGTGCAACCCGACCTCGTGTGCTTCGCCAAGGGTGTCAACTCCGGCTACCTGCCGCTCGGCGGTGTCGTGATCAGTCAGCGGATCGCCGACACGTTCCGTGATCGGGTGTTCCCGGGTGGGCTGACGTACTCGGGTCATCCGCTGGCATGCGCCTCGGCGGTGGCCAGCATCAACATCTTCAAGGAAGAAGGCATCATCGAGCATGCCCGAATGCTGGGCACCGACGTGATCGCCCCGGGCCTGGAAAAGTTGCAGGCCAACCATCCGAGCATCGGCGAGGTCCGCGGCCTCGGCGTGTTCTGGGCACTCGACCTCGTCACTGATCGAGCGACGCGTCAGCCACTCGTGCCCTACAACTCATCGGGTCCCGACGCCAAACCGATGGCCGACCTCGCCGCCGCATGCAAGCAGCGTGGGCTGTGGCCGTTCACCCATTTCAACCGACTGCACATCGTGCCGCCATGCACAACAACTGTCGACGAGATGTCACGAAGGCCTGGCAATCCTCGACGACGCGCTGACGGTCGCCGACTCGTTCTACACCGGCTGACCCGGTCACAGATGTGGCGCAAGCCGGGTCGCACCGGCGCGATTCTGTATGCGCCGCTGTCGACCCCGTCGGCCGCTTCAACGGGCGCGTTCGAGGAAGCGGGAGTTCCGGAATCGCGCCCAACGACCCAGGATGGGCGCGGTGTGAGAACTGGCGGTTCCGAAATCGCGCTCGATGGGCTGGGGGCTAGGAGACGGTCCAGGTGCCGTTGCTGCGCAGCAGCGTGGCGAGATCGCCGGGGCCCTTCTTCGACGGAGCCTCGGCGAGTTGGCGACCGACGGCCATGCCGTAGTCGGGGCGATCGACCGCGCGGAAGACTCCGAACGGCGTCGGCCGAGTGGTCGTCGTGCGACAACCGCGCCAGGGCGAACGCGAGACCGGGATCGTCGCGATGCGCGTCGTGCACCAGGATGGCGTCTTCGCCGACGTCGGCGACCTCGACGATGCGCAGCTGACCGTCGCTGCCCATCACCACACCCTTGTGGCCGTCGGCACCGAACCTGATCGGCTGTCCGTGCTTCAGATCGATCATCATCTCTTCGCGCGCTCTGCCGGCTGATGACGTCGTCGAACGCGCCGTCGTTGAACACGTTGCAGTTCTGGAAGATCTCGACGAACGACGCGCCACGGTGCGCATGTGCCTGACGGAAGACGTCCATCATGTGCTTGCGATCGAGGTCGTGGGTGCGAGCCACGAAGCTGGCTTCGGCGCCGAGCGCGACGCGAAAGCGGGTTGAACGGAGTGATCGACCGACCCGAACGGGGTGCTCTTGGTGACCTTGCCCATCTCCGACGTCGGCGAGTACTGCCCCTTGGTGAGCCCGTAGATGCGGTTGTTGAACAACAAGATCGTCAGGTTGACGTTGCGGCGCAGGGCATGGATGAGGTGGTTGCCACCGATCGACAGACCGTCGCCATCGCCGGTGACCACCCACACATCGAGGTCGGGTCGGGCGACCGCCAGACCGGTGGCGATAGCCGGGCGCACGACCGTGGATGCTGTGCATGCCATAGGTGTTCATGTAGTACGGGAACCGACTGCTGCACCCGATGCCGCTGACGAACACCGTGTTCTCGGGGGCGATGCCGAGCTCGGGCATCAGCTGCTGAACGGCCAGCAAGATGCCGTAGTCGCCACAGCCTGGGCACCAACGCACCTCCTGATCGCTCGTCCAGTCCTTCTTGGTCGTGATCGGGACGATGGTGTCGCTCATCGCAGCGCTCCTTCGATTGCGTCTTCGAGCTCGCGCGCAGTGAACGGCAGCCCTTGCACCTTGGTGACCGGCTTGGCGTCGATCAGGTAGTCGGCGCGCACGATGCGGCACATCTGGCCGAGGTTGAGCTCGGGCACGATGACTCGCGGGTACTGCTTCAGCACCTCGCCGAGGTTGGGTGGCAGCGGGTTGAGATGGGTGAGATGAACCCAGGCCACCTTCAGACCCTGACGCCGTGTGCGTTGCACAGCGGCATCGATGGCGGCCCAGGTCGAACCCCAGCCGAGCACGCAGATGTCGGCGTCTTCGACGTCGCCGACGGCGACCGCCGGTGGGATGTCGTTGGCGATACCGGCGATCTTGGCGGCGCGCAGGTAGCACCATGCGCTCGATGGTTCTCGGGGGTGTAGTTGATGTCGCCGCGGCCGTCTTCCTTCTCGAGGCCGCCGACGCGGTGCATGAGATGAGGCGTGCCGGGTATGGCCCACGGCCGGGCCAAGCGTCTCGGGATCGCGCAGGTACGGCCAGAACTCGGTCGTGCCATCGTCGTTGGTGTGGTTCATCTCGGTGGCGAACGGCACCGAGATGTCGGGCAGCGACGCGACGTCGGGCAGCAGCCACGGCTCGCTGCCGTTGGCGATGTAGCCGTCGCTGAGCAGGATGACCGGCGTGCGGTACTTGAGGGCGATCCGCGCCGCCTCGATCGCCGCGTCGAAGCAGTTCGCCGGGCTGTAGGCGGCGACCACCGGCAGCGGTGCCTCGGCGTGGCGGCCGTAGATCGCGATGTTGAGGTCGGCCGCTTCGGTCTTGGTCGGCAGGCCCGTCGATGGCCCGCCGCGCTGCACGTCGATGAGCAGCAACGGCAACTCCAGCGACACGGCCAGGCTGGTGGTCTCGCTCTTCAGGGCGACACCCGGACCGCTGGTCGTGGTGACGCCGAGGTGACCGGCGAACGCCGCACCGAGTGCCATGCCGGCCGCGGCGATCTCGTCTTCGGCCTGCACAGTGCGCACGCCGAAGTGCTTGTGCTTCGACAGCTCGTGGAGGATGTCGCTGGCCGGGGTGATCGGGTAGCTGCCGAGGAAGACGGGAAGCTTGGCGAGCTGTCCGGCCGCCACCAAGCCCCACGCCAGAGCGACGTTGCCGGTGATGTTGGTGTACTCGCCGGCGGGCAGATCGCGCGGGCTGGACCTGGAACGGATGGTCGAACTGCTCGGTCGTCTCGCCGAAGTTGAAACCGGCGTTGAACGCGGTCGATGTTGCTGAGCCGGACGAGATCGTCTTTGAACCTGCCGTCGATCCACTCGAGCGTCGGCTCGATGTCGGCCGCGAATACAGCCACGACACGAGCCCGAGGGCGAAGAAGTTCTTGGAACGCTCGGCGTCGCGCGGCTTCACGCCCAGCGGCTCGGTCGCCTTCTGCGTGAGCGAGGTCATCGGCACCTCGACGACGCGGTAACCGCTCGAGCGAATCGTCGGTCAGCGGGTTGGTCGCGTAGCCGGCCTTGGCCAGGTCGCGCTCGGTGAACGAGTCGCTGTTGACGATCAACAGCCCATGCGGCTCGAGCCGGTCGAGGTCGGCCTTGAGCGCCGCCGGGTTCATCGCGACCAGCACGCTCGGCGCATCGCCCGGTGTCGTGATGTCGTGATCGCTGATCTGCACCTGGAAGCTGGACACCCCGTTGACCGTGCCGGCTGGTGCACGGATCTCGGCCGGGTACTCGGGCAAAGTCGACAGGTCGTTGCCGAACGCGCACTGACCGAGGTGAAGCGGTCGCCGGTGAGCTGCATGCCATCGCCGGAATCGCCGGCGAACCTCACGACAACGCGCGTGATGGTCTCGGGTTCACGCCCAGCTGGGCGTTCTACGGTGTCCGTCATGGCCACCTCCTCCCGCAACGGGTGGCCTCTTTGCCGACCCGCGCTCCAGACGTTATATCGCCTTGCGGGTGACAAAGGCGACACCAAGCAGCGAAATCGACCAATCCGACGAAGGCCAGCACGCCGAGTCGTTCGCCGAACAGCACGGCGCCTTCGACGGCGCTGAGGGCCGGGGTCAGGAAGAACAGGCTGGTGACCTGCGACGCTGCTCGGCGCTGCAGGAGCCACAGCATCAGCAGCACCGCGGCGATCGACAGCACGACGACCGCCCACAGCAGCGCGAACAACGAGCTGGCGGGTGATGCGGAAGTCGACGTGCTCCCACAGCACCGCGCAGCACGAGCAGCACGACGGCTGCACCGGCGTACTGCAGCGACGGTGCCCCACAGCAGCGGCATTGTCGAGCACTCTCTTGCGCTGCACCAGGGTGCCGCCGGACATGCCGATGACGCTGATGGCCGAGGCGGCCAGCGTCATCGCCGTGACTGCCGGCCGAATGGGCCAGCAGACGATCGACCACGACGGCGATCACACCGGCGAAGCCCAACCCCACGCCGATCCACTGCAGCTGGGTCAGACGTTCGCCGAGCACCCGGCGCGACGCCAGCGCGGTGAGCACCGGATGCAGCCCGGCGATCAGCGCGCTGACCCCCGACGGCAGGCCGCGGTCGATGGCGACGAACACCCCGCCGAGGTAGAGCACGTGCATGCCGAACCCGGCGAGCACGACCCACGGCACGAGCCGGCGTCTCGACTCGCGGGCGCCGTGCGCATCGCGGCCACGCCGGCCAGAGCACCCGGCGGCCAGCACCATGCGCACCGCCAGAAACGTGAGCGGACCGGTGTCGTTGGTGGCGTAGCGAGCGGCGACGAAGCCGGTGCTCCACAGCACCACGAAGATCCATGGCGCCGCGGCAGCAACGCGAGAAGGGCGGGCCGCCGAAGCGACCCGCCCTTCCACGACTCGGAGTCTGATGGTGACGGTCAGGCGCCACCCTCAGTCAGCGTGACCGTGCACGGGCGCGAAGCTCGAGCCGTTGACGTCGACGCCCTCGGCCTTCAACTGCTTGATCGCCTCGTTGACGATGTCGTTGGTGTACGACGTCGCGTCGGGCGCCTTGGTCAACACCGTCTTGCCATCGAGGTTCTTGGTCTCGCTGGCAATCTCGGCCGTGCGGTCCCACGCGGCCTGATCGATGACACCGACGCCGATCGGTCGACGGCCAGATCAGCTTGTTGATCTCGTTCATCTGCCACAGCTGGTGCGTGGCGCCGAGCTTGGAGCCCTTGCTCACGACGATGTCGCGGCAGTCGGTCGGCGTTGTCGCGGCAGTACGCCCAGCCCTGGAGCGACGCCTTCACGAAGGCGATCGCCTGACCGCAGTACGCGGGTCGGCAAGACGGGTCTCGTCGGCCCAGATCGCGTCCTGCAACATGCCGACGCCCTCGTCCTCGTACGACACGACGTTGAGGTCGGCCGGCGTGTACAGCGCGCCGGTCGCCGGGTTCTTGGCCTCCAGCACCTGTGCGTACTCGTTGTAGGTCATCGCCTCGGCGGCGTCGATGTCGCCGGACGAGCAGGCCGTTCATGTCGAAGTTCTGCGCGAGCAGCGTGACGTCCTTGGCCGGATCGAGACCTGCCTTGGACAGTGCGGCGAAGATCTCGTACTCGTTGCCGAAGCCCCAGTTGCCGATCTTCTTGCCCTTGAAGTCGGTCGCCGACGTGATGTTCTTGTCCTTGAAGCTGACCTGCAGGGTGCCGCTGCGCTGGAAGATCTGGGCGATGTCGGTGACCTTGGCGCCGGCCTCACGCTCGGCGAGCGCCTTCGGGCACCCAGGAGATGGCGAAGTCGACGGCGCCACTGGCCAGTGTCTTCTGCGGCGGGATGTCGACGCCACCCTCGACGATCTCGACATCGAGCCCGGCATCTTTGTAGTAGCCCTTGTCGACCGCGGCGTAGTAGCCGGCGAACTGCGACTGCGTGACCCACTGCAGCTGCAGCTTCACCTTGGCGCCGGTGGGCGCTGTGCACTTGGACGACGTCGACAGCCAGTCCTGCCGCTGCCGACCGTCGGAGCGTCGTCTCGGCCGTCGTCGCCGCCGGTGCGCCGCGGTGCCGTAGGCGCCGCGGCTGGGCGCCGGTGTGCCGTCACTGGATTTGTCGAGTCGCTCCCGCATGCAGCGACCAGCAACGCGGCAAGGCTCAAGGCGGCTGATCGCCTTGACCACTCGTTTCGTGTGCATGTTCTCTCCCCTTTGTTGTTGGTTGTTGGTGGTGTTTCACCCGGCTCGCCGGCGCCGCTGCCACGGCACGACGAGGTATTCCAGGAGATTGGAGCCGACGAAGAACAGCAGACCGACGATCGATCCACCGACGACGTAGGCGAAACCGAGGGCCTTGTTCGAGCCGTTGAGCGTACTGGAGATCTTGGAGCCGAGACCGTCTTGAGTGCCGCCGAAGTACTCGCTGACCAAGGCGATGATCAGCGGCGATCGGCGCCGCCGTGCGGATCGCCGTGAACAGGAACGGCATGGTGTTGGGGATGCGCACCTTGGCGAGCACCTGCCGTGGGCGTCGCCGCATACGAGCTGCATCAGCTCCATCTGCGTCGCGTCGTTCTGTGTCAGCCCCTTGCTGACCTGCACGAAGACGATGAAGAACACGGCGATGGTGACCATGAACCGGCGCCCGATCTGGCTGTCGAGCGCGTACATGTTGTTGAGCACACCGACGATGACGACTGCCGGGATTGCCGCGACGGTGACAGCGAGCGGATTGACCAGGTCGGCGACGACGTCGGAAGCGGTTGGTGAGCACCGAGGCAGACGAAACCGAGCGATCGGCACCGACGATCAAGCCCGACGAGCGCGTTGACACCCGTGACGATGCATGCATCCCGACGAGGCTCGGAGTTGTCGAACAGCGACTGCACGATCGCGGTGGGCTTCGGGATGACGAACGGCTGCACGTCGCGGACCTCGACCCACGCCTGCCACAGGGCGACGACGAGCACACGCCGAGCACGACCGGCGGCAGCACGATCGCCAGCCCATCGTCGCGTACGTGCCGTCGCGCTCATCGGTCGTCGACCCCTGCCACGACGTCGCCGACACGAGTGCCGCGCAGCGCCTCGCGCACCTCGGTGACCTTGTCGAAGAACTCGGTGGCCTCTCGGGTCAGCTCGGAGCGATCGCGGCCGAGCGGAACGTCGACCGTGGCGGTGATCCGCCGGGCCGCGGTGACATCACGACGACACGATCGGCGAGGTACACCGCCTCGGGGATGGAGTGGGTGACGAACACGACGGTCGTGCCCGTCTCGCGGCAGATGCGCAGCAGCTCGGCCTGCATGTGCTCGCGGGTCATCTCGTCGAGCGCACCGAACGGTTCGTCCATCAGCAACAGCTCCGGGTGAGCCGCCAGCGCGCGGGCGATGGCGACCCGCTGCTGCATGCCACCGGACAGCTGCCACGGCATGTGCGTGGCGAAGTCCGACAACTTCACGAGCGCGAGCATCTCGGTGCTGCGCGCTCGGCGGCGTGCCTTGTCCCAGCCCTTCAGCTCGAGCGGCAGCTCGATGTTGCGCTCGACGGTGCGCCACTCGAACAGGCCGCTCTGCTGGAACGCCATGCCGTAGTCCTGGTCGAGCCGCGCCTGGTGGGCCGTCTTGCCGTTCACGACCAACCCACCCGATGTCGGCTGGATGAGGTCGGCGATCAACCTCAGCAGCGTCGACTTGCCGCAGCCCGACGGGCCGATCAGCGAGACGAACTCGCCGCGGTCGACCGTGAGATCGATGTCGACCAGTGCGTCGACCTGGTTGGCTGCACCGTGGTTGAAGACCTTGTTGACGCCGCTGACCGGTCACGGCCACGTCGTTGACCATCGGCGTGCGGTCATCGGGCCGCCTCCGGCGGACGGTTGCGCATCATCTGACGATCGATCAGGGCGACGAGCATGGCCATGACCAGCCCGAGCACGGCCGCGCCGAACACCGCGGTGTACAACTTCGGGGCATCGCTCGTCGCCTCTTGCCCGTACGACAGGATCAGCCGGCCCGACACCGGCGCGTATCCCGAGTGAGATCTCCGCGACCACGACGCCGACCACCGCCGCCGCGCCGGCAATTCGCAACGCCGGGGCGATGAACGGCACCGCCGCCGGGAACCGCAGCTTCAACAGGGTGCGCCACCATGGCGAGGCGAACGATTCCATCAGCTCCATCGCCGCCGGTGGTGTGGACTGCAGCCCGCGCAGCGTGGCCACCGCCACGGGAAGAAGGCGAGGAACACGCCGAGCAACGTCGCCGCGATCCACGTCTTGGCCACCAGCTCGCGGCTGTTGTATGCCATCAGGCTGATGATCAACGGGCCCGAGCACGATGATCGGCACCGTCTGCGACATGATCAGGTACGGCATCAGACCCCGCTCGACCAACTTGAAGCGAGCCATCAGCACGGCGACGGCGAGGCCGAGCAAGGTTCCGATGACGAACGCGGCAACAGCAACCCGCAGCGAGTACCAGGTCGCCGAGATGACGACCGACAAGATCGTCTCCTGTTCCGCCGCGAACCTCGGGGCGTCCGAGACGAGACACCATCTCCCAGACGTGTGGCATCGCCCGGTCGTTGGTGCGCGGAAGCAACCGCACCCCCAGCAATCGTCCGCCGTTCTGCGGGCCCGACCGACTTGTACGCCTCCCACAGGGCGGCAACGAGCGACGAAGGCCAGCGGGAACATGATCACCTTGCGAACACGAGTCATGGTCTTGACCGAACCGGCGACGTCACGCCTTGGCCTTCACCGTTTCGGCGACTGCCGGCATGACCTTCTCGCCGTACGTCTGCAACGTGTGGTCCTTGTCGTCGTGTTGCAGGTAGATGGCGAACTGATCGACGCCAAGTTCCTTCAACGCGCTCATCCGCTCGATGTGGGCATCGACCGGGCCGACGATGCAGAACCGATCGACGATGTCGTCGGGTACGAACTGGGTGTGCACGTTGCCGGCCTGGCCGTGCTCGTTGTAGTCGTAACCCTGACGACCCTTGATGTAGTCGGTGAGCGCCTGCGGCACGGCATCGCTGTGGTCGCCGTAGCGCGCAACGATGTCGGCAACGTGGTTGCCGACCATGCCGCCGAACCAGCGGCACTGCTCGCGTGCGTGGGCGAGAGCCGTCGGCTGCTGCCGTCGGTGACGTATGCAGGCGCGGCGACGCAGATCGTGATGTCGTCGGGATTGCGACCCGCCGACACCGCTGCGCTGCGCACGGCGCTGATCGTCCACTCGGCGACGAGAGGTCGGCGAGCTGCAGGATGAAGCCATCGCCGACCTCGCCGGTGAGCGCCAGCGCCTTCGGACCGTAGGCGGCGACCCAGACCTCGAGCCGGCTGCCGATCGACCACGGGAAGCGCAGCTGCGAGCCCTTGTACTCGACGCTGCGCCCGTTGGCCAGCTCGCGGATCACGTGCACGGCGTCGCGCAGGGTGGCCAGCGTAGTCGGGGCGCCGTTGGTGACTCGCACGGCGGAGTCGCCGCGACCGATGCCGCACACGGTGCGATTGCCGTACATCTCGTTGAGCGTGGCGTAGAGGCTGGCGGTGACGGTCCAGTCGCGCGTCGCCGGGTTGGTGACCATCGGCCCGACGACGACCTTGCGCGTCTCGGCCAGGATCTGGCTGTAGATCACATACGGCTCCTGCCACAGGAGGTGTGAGTCGAACGTCCAGACATGGGTGAACCCATAGGCCTCGGCCCGCTTGGCCAGATCGATCACCCGCGCCGGACGGTGGAGTGGTCTGCAGCACGACCCCGAACTCCATCTAGCCCCACCTCCCAGCTTGATCGGCGACGCCCCCGGTGGGAGAGCCCGGCGTTCGATGCTCGACACGGTCGGCAACCCCGGCCGACCTATCGTCTCGCATTCGAACCCCGGCCCTCCCACCTGCTCTGAGCGACCGAGTAGGGCGATGCAGACGTGCGGCGGTGCGAGCCAGGCGAGGCGACGGTCGGGGTTCGATCCTGAGACGGTAGGTCGCCGCGGGTTTCCCCGACCGTGTCGAAGGACGAACGCCGAGCGGCGCCGAGCCCCGAGCGGAGTGAGCCGGGCGGAACGGCGACTCACCGGTTCTGGGGGAAGCCGAGGTCGACGGTGCTGGTGCTGGGGTCGGGCCAGCGGGAGGTGACGACCTTGGTCTTGGTGTAGAAGTTGACGCCCTCCGGTCCGTACATGTGGGTGTCGCCGAACAAGCTGGCCTTCCACCCTCCGAAGCTGTAGTAGCTGACCGGCACCGGCACCGGCACGTTGACACCGACCATGCCGACCTGCACGTCGAACTCGAACTGGCGCGCCGCGCCGCCGTCGCGGGTGAAGATCGCCGTGCCATTGCCGTACGGGTTGTCGTTGATCAGCTGGAGGCCTTCTTGGTAGCCGGCGATGCGTGTGACCGTGAGCACCGGGCCGAAGATCTCGTCGTCGTAGCAGGCCATTCCCGGCTTGGCGTTGTCGATCAGGGATGGCTTGAGGAAGAAGCCTCCACCACCGGGGGCATCGCTGGCGGCCGTCGACGACCAAAGTCGCACCCTCGCCCTCGGCGCCACCGATGTACCCGGCGACCTTGTCGCGATGCTCGCCGGTGATCAGCGGGCCCATCTCGTTGTCGGGCTCACTGGCCGGACCGACCTTGATCGCCGGAATGCGGGCCTTGATCTTGTCGACCAGTTCGTCGGCGATCGACTCGCTGGCGAGCACGACCGAGATGGCCATGCATCGCTCGCCGGCCGAACCGTACGCGGCGCTGACCGCGGCGTCGGCCGCCATGTCGAGATCGGCGTCGGGCAACACCAGCATGTGGTTCTTCGCCCCGCCGAGTGCCTGCACACGCTTGCCGTTCTTCGTGCCCGTCTCGTAGATGTACCTGGCGATCGGCGTCGAGCCGACGAAGCTGACGGCAGCAATGTCGGGGTGCTCGAGGATGCGATCGACGGCGACCTTGTCGCCGTTGACGACGTTGAAGCAGCCGTCGGGAAGCCCGGCCTGCTTCAACAGGTCGCCGATCAACATGCTGGCCGAGGGATCCTTCTCGCTCGGCTTGAGGACGAAGGTGTTGCCGCACGCGAGGGCGTTGGCGAACATCCACATCGGCACCATGCCCGGGAAGTTGAACGGGGTGATGCCGGCCACGACGCCGAGCGGCTGCTTGATGCTGTACACATCGATCCCGGTGCTGGCCTGCTCGCTGTATCCGCCCTTCATGAGGTTGGGGATGCCGCAGGCGAACTCGATGTTCTCGAGGCCGCGGGCCACTTCGCCGAGCGCGTCGCCGAGCACCTTGCCGTGCTCCATGCTGATCAGCGAGGCGATCTCTTTGCGGTTGGCGTCGACCAGTTCGCGCATGTGGAACATCACCTCGGCTCGCCGCGACAGGTTGGTCGCCCGCCACGCCGGGAACGCGGCCTTGGCCACCGCGACGGCGTGGTCGACCTCTGCTGCGGAGGCGAAGTCAACGGCGGCCTGCTGCTGACCAGTAGCCGGATCCCAAACCACCCCCGACCGCCCGGAAGTGCCCAACAAAACCTTCCCATCAACCCAATGCGAAATCCTGTTCATTTCTTTCCTTCTTCCTTCCGAGATCGGCGGCAAGGTGGACACCGCCGATGTGTGCAGTTGATGCACTTGTGAGTGAGTAGCGAGGAGCGGGCGGTCGGGCTTCGATTGCGAGACGATAGGTCGAGGTGGGGTTTCCCGACCGTGTCGAGCAACGAAGGCCGGCGCCCGTGACGAGCGGGCTAGACGAGATACTGAGAGAGGCCGCGACGTACGAACTGACCGTGACCCTTTCGACCCGTGTACTGATCGTTTTCGATGACGACAACGCCGCGCGACAACACCGTGTCGACCTTGCCGTCGATCACCCACCCCTCCCAGGCCGAGTAATCCATGTTCATGTGGTGCTTGTCGTTGATCCCGATCTTGGTCTTCGTGTTGGGGTCCCAGACGACGACGTCGGCGTCGCTGCCCGGGGCGATCACACCCTTCTTCGGGTACATACCGAACATGCGCGCCGGTGTCGTGCAACAGGTCTCGACCCACCGTTCGAGCGACAGCTCCCCGGCGACGACACCTTGGTAGATCAGCTCCATACGGTGCTCGACGCCGCCGATTCCGTTCGGGATCGTGGCGAAGTTGCCGACCCCCAGTCTCCTTTTGGTCCTTCATGCAGAACGGGCAGTGGTCGGTGCGGACGACTGCGAGCTCGTTCATGCGCAGACCTTTCCACAGATCGCCTTGATGGCCGTGACCCATCTGACCGATGTAGTCGGGGTCGTGATCCTTGCTGCGTACCGGCGTGCTGCACACCCACTTGGCGCCTTCGAAGCCGGGCCTGCCGAGGGTCTCTTCGAGCGTCAGCCACAGGTACTGCGGGCACGTCTCGGCGAACACGTTGCGACCCTCGTGGCGGGCGGCGGCGATCTCGTTGAGGGCGTCGCCGGCCGACATGTGCACGACGTACAACGGCACGTTGCCGGCGACGTGGCTGAGCACGATGGCCCGATGGGTGGCCTCCGCCTCGAGCGGGCGATGGCCGGGTGTAGCTGTGGAACCTGGGATCGGTCTCGCCGCGGGCCAGGGCCTGCTGCACCAACACGTCGATGGCGATGCCGTTCTCGGCGTGCATCATGATCATCGCCCCGCATTCGGCGGCCGTTTGCATGGCCCGCAAGAGCTGGCCGTCGTCGCTGTACAACACGCCGGGGTAGGCCATGAACAACTTGAAGCTGGTGATCGCCCTCGTGGTCGACGAGGTACTTCATGCCCTTCAACGACTCCTCGTCGACGCCGCCGATGATCTGATGGAAGGCGTAGTCGATGGCGCATTCGCCGTCGGCCTTGCGATGCCAGTCGGCGAGGGCGGTGTGCACGTTTCCGCCCGTGTTCTGCACGGCCATGTCGACGATCGTGGTGACGCCGCCCCACGCCGCGGCGCGGGTGCCGGTCTCGAACGTGTCGCTGGCGAAGGTGCCACCGAAGGGCATCTCCATGTGCGTGTGCACGTCGATGCCGCCGGGGATCACGTACTTGCCCGTGGCATCGATCACGCGGTCGTCACCCTCCTCGGTGAAGTAGCCCGGCGCGCCCAGCGCCGTGACGGTCTCGTCGGTGATCAGCACGTCTTGGGCGATCACGCCGGTGGTCGAGATGACCCGGCCGTTCTTGATGAGAGTCGTCGTCATGGGATCTCCTACCGCTCCACCAGCTCGTCGTAGGCGTCGGGTCGGCGATCGCGGTAGAACGCCCAGCGATCGCGGACCAGTTTGATCTTGTCGAGGTCGAGGTCGCGGACGATCAGCTCGGGCTTGTACGCATCGCCGACATCGCCGACGAACTTGCCCTCGGGATCGACGAAGTAGCTCTGCCCGTAGAAGTCGTCGTCGCCGAGTGGCTCGATGCCGACTCGATTGATCGCCCCGACGTAGTACATGTTGGCGACGGCCGCTGCGGGCTGCTCGATCCGCCAGATGTATTCGCTGAGTCCGCGGTGCGTGGCCGACGGGTTGAACACGATCTCGGCGCCGTTGAGCCCGAGTGCCCGCCAACCTTCGGGGAAGTGGCGGTCGTAGCAGATGTACACGCCGACCTTGCCGACAGCGGTGTCGAAGATCGGGTAGCCGCCATTGCCGGGACGGAAGTAGAACTTCTCCCAGAAGCCCTTGGTCTGCGGGATGTGCTGCTTGCGGAACTTGCCGAGGTAGGTGCCGTCGGCATCGATGACCGCGGCCGTGTTGTAGTACACGCCGGCCTGTTCGTGCTCGTACATCGGCAGCACCATCACCATGCCGAGCTCCTTGGCGATGCTGCGGAACCGCTGCGTGGTCGGGCCGTCGGGGATGAGCTCGGTGTAGCTGTAGTACTCGGTGTCTTGCACCTGGCAGAAGTACGGCCCGTAGAACAGCTCCTGGAAGCAGATCACCTGGGCACCCTCGGCCTTGGCGTCGTGCGCGGCCTGCTCGTGCTTGTCGATCATCGCCTCCTTCGTCCCGGCCCAGTCGGTTTGGAGAAGCGCTGCTCGCACGATGTTCGGCATGGCCCGATCGTAATGTGACACCGTGAGCGCACAATACGTGGATTGTTACCGTACAAACGGTTCATCTCGCGGAAACAGCCGTTCCTCACGCGCTAATAGGGGCGTCCAGCCATCGCTGGCACCGGAATGGTCCAGATAGGACCATTTCGCGCCCAGCGGTGCGAAAACATGACCACCGGCCCACCCACACGCGACGCCGCATGAATCCGGGGGCCGTGGTGCAGGCTGGTCACCCAGACAAACCGGCTATTGTTACCGCACAATGACCGCCACGTTCACCGACGCGATCGAGGATCGCAGCGCCCGCGGGATCGCTGCTGCGGTCGGACGGATGATCACCGCGGTGACCTGGCTGTCGGCACGCGCCTGCCAACGGTGCGGGAGTTGTCGAGATCGCTCGGCGTCTCACCGACCACGGTCAGCGAGGCGTGGCAGACCCTCACATCGGTCGGCGCGATCGACGCCCGCGGCCGGCAGGGCACCTTCGTGCGCCAACCTACGGGGCCCGGCACACCGAGGCGCTACCGACGAGTCACCGAGGGCCCCGGCCACTTCGCACTCGACCTGTCGACCGGCACACCGCCCTCGTCGCTGCTCCCCGACCTCGGACCGGCCGTCGCCAAGGTCAGTCGTCAGTCGCTGACCTCCAGCTACCTCGACCACCCGGTGCTGCCCGAGCTCGAAGCCCGGCTCAGCGACGGATGGCCGTTCCCGGCCCAGGCGTTGACGGTGGTCGACGGTGCAATGGACGCGCTCGACCGCGTCGCCCAGGTCGTCGTGCGCCTCGGTGATCGCGTGGTGGTCGAACATCCCACCTTTCCTCCGCTGCTCGATCTCCTCGACGAACTGGGCGCAGAGGTGATCGGTGTCGATCTCGACGACGAAGGGCCGATCGTCACCCAAGTCGTCGGCGCGCTGCGCCAGAACCCGGTCGCCGTCTTCCTCCAGCCGCGCGCCCACAATCCGACCGGTGTCACGACCACCATGCGACGGATGAGAGCACTGGCCGCCGAACTGTCGAAGACGGGAGCGATCGTCATCGAGGACGACCACTCCGGAGACATCGCCACGGGCGCACTCGTCAGCATCGGTTCGTGGCTACCCGAGCGAACCGTGCACATCCGCAGTTACTCCAAGAGTCACGGCCCGGATCTGCGCCTCGCCGCAGTCGGGGGTGCCGGCGACGTAGTGACCGCGGTCGCCAACCGGCGATTGCTCGGCCCCGGATGGAGCAGCCGCATCCTGCAAGCCGTGCTGTTGGAGATGCTCGACGATCCCTCGACGATCGAGGCCGTCGCTGCGGCGCGGGCCGAGTACGCCCGACGTCGACAGCTGGTCGCCGCGGTGCTGGAGTCGCGAAACGTGGCCGTGACCGGAACCGACGGGATCAACCTGTGGATGACAGTTGCCGACGAACGTTCGGCCTTGGTGACCCTGGCCGCGCAGGGCATGGGAGCCGCCCCTGGCGAGCCGTTCCAGGTGCGCCACGACACGCCTCATCTCCGCGTCACGGTCGGCCTGATCGAAGCCGGCCACGAGCTGATCGCCGACCAGCTCGCCGCCGCAGCCGGCGATCGGCGTTCACGGCGTGGGCACCGATGAGCGTTTGGAACTGGCTGTTCGCGGCGCGTGAGCCCAGGCCTCCTCGGCCCGACCATGTGGTCGAGGTTGCCTGGTTGCCGTTGTGGCAATGCCAGCTGGCATTGCACGACCTGTGGGAGAACGAGATCCCGGCCACGATGGCCGAGGATCACACGTCCATGCTGCGCTTCGCTGCTCGTGAACCGATGGGTCGGATCTTCGTCATGGAAGTCCGCGCCGAGCTCGCCAGGGCGGCCATCGCCGAATGCATCGGCGTCGATCCGCCGAAGCAAGACCGATGACCTTGAACGGTCAGTAGCTGCCGGCGAGTTTGGTGTGATCCCAGCTGACGATGTGCTCGACCTCGAAGACGACGCCAACACGCTTGGTGGCCTGAGCCTCGAGGAACGGCAGCGCCGCTTCCTCCAGCACCGAAGGACCGTTGATCTTCACGCCGACGGCCTTACCGATCTCCAAGACCGTCTCGTAATCCTCGACGATCGTCCCCTGACCACGCAGCTCGACACCCCGCAACTGGTCGTACGACGATCCACTCTCGACGAGACCGGTCATCTTCGGATCGCGCCGCAGGTTGAGCACTTTCTGGCTCTTGGCGAAGGTCCAGAACACCGGCTTGCCTGAGACCATTGCGAACCACATCGCCACCAGATGCGGATGCCCGGTCGGGCCGATCGTGGCGACGTTGAGGACGCGCTCGGAATCGAGATAGGCCTGTACCTCGTCGTCGGTCATCGTGATCTGCGAACGCTTGCTGGCCATCTCGCGACAGTACTTGGGTGCTCACATGGCGCTGGAGCGCAGCAGCTCGTACGACATCGGGCACTCTGGTGCCAACGATGCATCGCCGGTCGGCATCACGCCGAGCGAACCGACCACCCACTGGGAGAGCCCGATCGGCACCGCCTCCGCCGGCGCGTCCCAGGGGACGCGCAGATCTGACTGACGGTGACCCATGGCCTCGAACAACGCCGCGGGCAGACGCCGGCCGCGACCCACGACTGCCCACACCGGAACCTCCGAGCAATAGGCCACGGACGCGAGAGCGCGCGACCCGGCGACCGCCAGAAGTTCGGTCTCGCATGCTGCCAACGCCTCGACGACCACGACGTCGCTGGCCAGAACCGCAGCCGCAAGCCCCGCCGCCGGCACGATCTCGGCATCGACCTCGGCACGCTGCAAACGGCGGACGAATGCAACACTGCCCATACCGTCGTCGTCGGTGTCGATTGCCAACACCGTCGAATCGCCCCGTCGCAGCAACGCCTCGCCGATGAGGTCGGGCCAGCCCACGACGCAGACCGTCGCGTCGTCGGGCAGCGCCTCGACCAGCACATCGGGAGTCGGGTCCGCTTCGAGGTCGTCGGCCAAGGCTGCCGCACAGCGATATGGGTCGGGCGCAGCGAGCACCGACGCGCACAGCCACCACAGCGGGCCGGAGTTCGGATGCCGTTCGACGATTCGCCGGCAGGCGACCACGAGACCGGCTGGATCGAAACCGAGACCGCGCAGCGCCCCGGCGGTCTCGCGGACGAGCATCCGTTGATCCCCACCAGAGGCCCTGGCCACGTAGCGGAGCCGTTCGATCGGATGCATCAACCCTGACGCTAGTGCCACATTGGGGCGTGCATCGCTCGGCGCGCTACCGTCTGCTGCCGTGGCGAGCAACCCGTCCCTCGATACCAAGCTGACGTCGCTGGGCGGTGAGACACGCCCGCTCGAGGAGTGGCTGACCACGTTCCACCTGGCCAGCGTGGTCCTCGATCCCTACACCAACGAGAGCTCATGGGTGCTGCGCACCGCAGCACGCATCCTCGAGAGCCTCCGCGGCACCGACGCTCGGGTCAACTTCGTCGTCACCGCCGACGCCGACGGCGCCAAGGCGTTCCTCGGCCCGCTGACCGACGACTTCCTGGTCTACTGCGACCCCGATCGCGCTTTCGTGCGCACCCTTGGTCTCGGTCAACTCCCCGCATTCGTGTTCGTGCGGCTCGATGGCACGCTGCAGGCCTGCGCCGAGGGTTGGAACTCCGCCGAGTGGCGTGAGGTCGCCGAGCAGATCGCCACGGCGACAGCGTGGATCCGGCCGAACATCCCCGTCGCCGGCGACCCCGGGCCGTTCCACGGCACACCGGCACTCGGCTAGAGCGTGGCGCTGCCCCCCGCAGCCCGTGACCTTCCCGTCGTCGACGTCCTTCCCCAACTCTCGGCGGCGCTCGAGCAACACGGGTCTGCGTTGCTCGTCGCCCCACCCGGAGCCGGCAAGACGACGGTCGCCCCACTCTGGCTGATCGAACAACCGTGGCTCAGCGGTCGCATCGTCATGCTCGAACCGCGGCGTCTGGCCACCCGCGCCGCCGCCCGACGAATGGCCGCTCTGCTCGGAACCGAGGTCGGCGAGATGGTCGGCTATCAGACAAGGGACGAGCGCCACATCAGTCGTGACACGCAGATCGAAGTCGTCACCGAAGGCGTGCTGACCCGCCGACTGCAGAACGACCCAGAACTGCCGGGCGTGGGTCTGGTGATCTTCGACGAGGTCCACGAACGCAACGTGCCCACCGACATCGGCCTGGCGTTCGCGCTCGACGCCCGCGCCACCGTGCGACCGGATCTGCGTTTGCTGGCGATGTCGGCGACACCGGAGGTCGCCAGGCTGACCGTGGCACTGGGCGATGCCCCGATCATCGAGAGCATCGGTCGCACCTTCCCCGTCGACATGCGTTGGCTGCCGATGATGAAGGGCACGCGCATCGAGCAGGCCGCCGGCGACGCGGTGCTGCGAGCCCTCGACGACGAGCCCGGCGACGTGCTCGTCTTCCTGCCGGGGATCGGCGAGATCCGCCGGGTCGAGCAGTTCCTCAACAGCCGCATCGGGCCCACTGTCGACGTGCGCCTGCTCGCCGGGGCCCTCTCGCTCGCCGAGCAGGACCTGGCACTGCAGCCCTCGCTCTCAGGTCGACGGCGCGTGGTGTTGAGCACCGACATCGCCGAATCGTCGTTGACGGTCAGTGGCGTGCGCATCGTGGTCGATGCCGGCCTGGCCCGCGTGCCCCGCCACGATCTGGGCACGGGCATGACTCGGCTCACCACGGTGAGCACAAGCCGGGCGTCGGCCGATCAACGCGCCGGTCGCGCCGGGCGCACCGAACCCGGCGTCGCCTACCGCCTGTGGAGCAAGCTCGAGCACGCCACACGCCGAGCTCACCTCGAGGCAGAGATCACCCAGGTCGACCTGGCCGATGTCGCACTCGAGCTCGCAGCCTGGGGCACTCCGCCGAGCGAACTGCGATTCATCGACCCACCTCCCGCAAGAGCGCTCCAGCTGGCCCACGAACTGCTACGTCGGCTCGGCGCGCTCGACGCCGCAGGACATCCGACGCCGATGGGACGTGCCATGTTGGCCCTCCCGCTTCATCCGCGTCTGGCGCGAATGGTCGTGGCTGCGGCCGGCGCCGACAAGAGCCTCGCCTGTGTGATCGCGGCGATCCTCGACGAGCGCGACGTGTTGCGCGGCCGGGCCGACGAGCTACCCGCTGATCTTGCAATACGTGTCCGCGTCGTCTGCGGACACGATCACCACGAGCGCGCCGATCGACGCGACGTCGCCCGCGTCGGCGATCGCGCTGGCGACATCGCTCGTCGCAGCAACGTGCACCTCGTCTTCGACGACGTTGCCGCGGAGCGCGCCGGCGCCATGCTGGCTCTCGCTTTTCCCGACCGGGTCGCCGTGCGCCGGCGGCAACCAGGACAGTTCCAGATGCGCACCGGCAGTGGTGCCTGGGTTCCGGCAACCGACCAGCTGGCCAACGAGCGTTTCATCGTCGCCGCCGATCTCGATGGCAACCGCAGCAGCGCTCGAGTGCGCATCGGCGCGGCGATCGAGCCTGCCGATCTGATCGCCTCGCTCGGGGACGAAGTCGAGCGGAACGACATCCTCGTCTGGGACAAGCAACGTGACGATCTCGTCGTGCACCAGACCGTGCGGCTCGGATCGATGATGCTCGATGAGCAGTACCGTCCAGCGCCCGTTGGAGAATCAACCGTGGAAGCACTGGTCGAACGAGTGCGAGCAACCCGATTGGCCGTACTCAACTGGACCGACGACGCCCAGCGGGTTCGCCGGCGTCTGGCGTTCGCGGCGAGCCACCTCGACGGCGACTGGCCGGCCGTCGACGACAAGACCCTCGTCGCCACCTTGGCCGACTGGTTGACTCCGTTCCTGCAGTACGCAACATGCCGCGCCGACTTGGCCCGGCTCGACGTCGAGATGGCGCTCAGCGCGATGTTGTCGTGGGATCAGCAGACCCGCCTTTCGACGTTGGTACCGGCCACATTGACGACCGCCGCCGGACGAACAGCGACGATCGATTATCGAGCGCGACAACCCAACCGTGTCAGTACGCGTGCAAGACATGTTCGGCACGCTCACCCACCCGACGATCGCTGACAACATTCCCCTCACGATCGAGCTGCTCTCGCCTGCAGATCGCCCGATCCAGATCACCAACGACCTCCCAGGCTTCTGGTCGGGATCGTGGGCGATGGTCCGCAAAGATCTCGCCGGGCGCTACCCGAAGCATCACTGGCCGACGGATCCGGCGGCCGCACCGCCGAAGCGGCTCAAGGATCGCCCAGCGGACTGACGACCACTCGTCCTATGTATCTAGTGTGACCGCTGCGAGGTCTCCTCCGCAGACCCTCGCAAAGGAGACGAACATGGCATCGAAGACATCATCGAAGGCAGCGTCGAAGAAGACCCCGGCCAAGGTGGCGGCAGCCAAGAAGGCCACGACCAAGAAATCGGCGACAGTGAAGAAGAGCACGAAGTCGAAGAAGGCAGCACAGCCGAGCTTCGACAACTTCATCTGCAACGTCGTGCCCTCGAAAGGAACCGACAACGACTGGCAACTCAGCCGACTCGATCGCCGCCGGCACGATCGGTGCACCGGCAGCGCTGCCCAGGTCGGTCGACATGCGTGCCGCGTGGTGGACGATCAACAACCAGGAGAACACCGGGTCGTGCGTCGGCTGGGCGACTGCCGACGGTGTCGTTCGCTGGCACATGGTGAAGGCCGGGCGAATCGGTCAGAAGGTGCTCCTGTCGCCGCGGCACGTGTGGATGGCCAGCAAGGAGACCGACACGATCACCACCCGCCCGGAGAGCTTCATCGAGGACGCCGGCACGACCTTGAAGGCTGCGGTCGACGTCGCCCGCAAGACCGGCGTGGCGCTTGATGGACGACCTGCCCTTCCACATCCAGACGAAGATGTACACCGGCAACGAGAACACGTTCTACGCCAGCTGCGCCCAGCGAAAGATCTCGGCGTACTTCAACCTCCATCGCAACCTGACCAGCTGGAAGACCTGGCTGGCCGGCAACGGGCCCGATCCTCGCCGCCTTCAACGTCGACTCGTCGTGGGACAACGCGGCGGCGAACGGCGGCAAGATCGACGTCTTCCATCCCGACACCGTGCGCGGCGGTCACGCCATCTGCATCGTCGGATACCGCGCCGATGGGCGGTTCATCGTCCGCAACAGCTGGGGTACGGGCTGGGGCGACAAGGGGTTCGGCTACCTCCACCCCGACTACATCGCGGCCGCGTTCTTCGACGAGTCGTACGGAGTCACGCTCTGTAGCGCGGCTTTCGACCGATCGCAATCACCGACAGCCCGAACGGCAAGTCTGACCTTGCGCAACAGCGCTCGCTCGGCGCGGGCGACGTGACCCAACACGCCACCGAGACCGCTTTCGTTGCGACCGACGTCGCTCTTGTTCCTGCCCCGCTCGGCGATCCCCATCACCGCCGCCGGAGGGACGAGGAACGAGTAGGCGCCAGTCGCTCGAACGAGATCGAGACCGGCGTTGCGAACCATCGCGCCCAGCTCGGCGAGGCTGAAACGTCGAGCCGTGTGGGTGACCTCATCGTGGCCGCGCCACAGCCGCTTGCCCCCCGGGCTCCATCAGGCACACCAGACCACCGGGCTTGGTCACACGGGCGAACTCGTCGACGATGGCCTGCGGGTCGGGGTTCATCCGATGACACAGCGCCGTGACGCACAGCACGGCGTCGAACGTGTCGGCACGAGTGCGGGATGTGATTGATGTTCGCCCTGAACACGCTCGATACCCGGCGTGATCGTGCACCGCAGCCTTCAGTGCGACCGGCTCGAAATCGTCGAGCACGGTCGTTGCCCGATCTGCCAACCACGAGCCCGTCGCGCCGGATCCACCACCGGCGTCGAGGTAGATCGTGCCGCCAGTCCACGGGCCGGAGATGCGGCGTGACCAGCATCTCGAGCAGCGTGCGCGTCGAGCGATACCACCAATGACGCTCACCCGCGGCGACCATGCGTTCGTACTCGTCATTGTCCATGTCATCGATCTTTGCATGCGCGGATCTCTATCATCGGGGGATGCCCCCGAGCAGCGACCTGTCGTCCACCGTGTGCGTCGTCACCGGTGGGCTCGGGTTCATCGGCGTCCAACGTGTCACGAGTTGGTCCGTCAGGGTGCCCGCGTGCGGATCATCGACGCCCTGGTCGCGGGCCACGGTGGTGATCGTCGCAACGTCGAGGGGCTCGATGTCGAGATCGTCGAGGCCGAGATCGGCGATGCCGTGGTCGGCGACGTCGTCGCCGATGCCGACATCGTCTTCAACCTCGCCGGTCAGGTCAGTCACATCGCCTCGATGCGCGACCCGCTTCACGACCTGCATCTGAACACCATCACCCACGCGTCGTTCCTCGAGACCCTCCGTCGGGTCAATCCCGCAGCGCGGGTCGTGCACACCTCGACGCGACAGGTGTATGGCCGGCCGCTGCGGTCGCCGGTCGACGAGCTGCACCCGACCAGACCGATGGACGTCAACGGTGTCGCCAAGTTGGCCGGTGAGCAACTGCACATGGTGTACCACACCGCCTACGGGATGCCGACCACCAGTCTTCGACTGACCAACGTCTACGGTCCTCGCCAACGGCTGAACAGCGATGAGCTTGGGTTTCTGCCCGTCTTCATCCGCAAGGCGCTGTTGGGCGAGCAGATACAGATCTTCGGTGACGGTGCACAACGACGTGATTGCGTGTACGTCGACGATGTCGTCGACGCCTTGCTGGCGGCGACGGCATCCGAGGCGATCGGCAGGGTCTTCAACGTCGGCCACGTGATCGACCACTCGTTGGCCGAGATCGCCTCGGCGGTGATCGAAGCCACAGGCAGCAAGGGCGGGCTGCAGCTCGTCGCCTGGCCCGACGATCACCAGCGGATCGACATCGGTTCGTTCCACACCGATGGCACGACGATCGCCGAGGTCCTCGGATGGAAGGCCACGACAACACTCGAAGATGGGCTCCGGGCGACCGCCACCTTCTATCGTGATCACCCGTGGTACCTGTCGTCGACCTGAGTCGGCGCGGGCAGCGGTTTGCCTCGGCGTTCGCGACAGCGGCGGAACGAATTGCGGCGAGCGGCAGCTTCCTGCTGGGGGCTGAGCTGTCTGCGTTCGAAACCGAATTCGCCGAGTGGCTCGGCGCTCAACACTGCGTCGCCGTATCGTCGGGCGCCGGCGCGCTGCAACTCGCACTCAGCCGCGGCAGGCATCGGCCCCGGCGACGAGGTGCTTGGTGCCGGCGTTCACCGCCGTACCGACCGCGTCCGCAGTCGCGGCCGTGGGAGCCATCCCACGGGCGATCGACGTCGACCCGCGCACAGCGTGCATCACGACGGCCACCGTGGCCGCGGCGCGTACCGCGCGAACCAAGGCAGTCATCGTCGTCCATCTCTACGGCTACCCGGCCGAACTGCCCGACACCGACCTGGTGGTCATCGAGGATGCTGCGCAGGCCCACGGAGCGCTGCACGACCCCGCCCGTTCGACCGCCACGGCCTACAGCTTCTACCCGACCAAGAACCTGGGAGGCATCGGCGACGGCGGTGCCGTCGTCACCGCTGACACCGACCTCGCCGAACGGGTACGCATCCTCCGTGTTCACGGAATGACGACGCAGTACGTCCACGAGCGCGTGTCGCAGAACTTCCGGATGTCCGAGATCGAGGCGGCTTGGCTGCGCCTTGCCCTGACCGACCTGACAGCCGACGTCGAGCGACGCCGGGCGATCGTCGCTCGCTATCGGCAATCCGCACCCGAGCTCGGTTGGCAGTGTGACGCACCCCAGCCACGCCTACCATCTCGCCGTGTTTCGCAGCGCCGATCGTGCCGGCACCCGCGCCGCGCTCGAAGCCGACGGTGTGGCCACCGCGGTCCACTATCCGTTGGCCATCACCCAGCAGCCGGCCTACCGGGACCTGCAACACGCCGCCTGCCCCGAATCCGAGGCCTGGGCGGCCGAGTGCATCAGCGTGCCATGCTTTCCCGAAATGACCGAGCAAGAACTCGATCGTGTATGCGGTGCCCTGGCGGGACTCGGCCGATGACAGCCGTCTCCAGCGTTTCGGCCGTATTCCCCTGTTACAACGACGCAACGACCATCGGCGGTCTGATCGACGACGTCCACGAGGCGCTGTCGCCACTGGTTGCCGTGGTCGAGGTGATCGTCGTCAACGACGGTTCCGCCGACGACTCGCGAGCGACCCTCGATGGCCTGGCCATCGACCGGCCGTGGTTGCAGGTGATCCACCACGAGACCAACGGCGGCTACGGCAGGGCGCTGCTGAGTGGCTTCGGAGCGGCGCAGCACGAATGGATCTTCTACACCGACGGCGACGCGCAGTACGACGCGCGCGAGGCGGCGCTGCTGGTGCCGCTGGCGACCGACGACATCGACGTCGTCCAGGGTTACAAGATCGGCCGCGGCGACTCGTGGTATCGCAAGCTGATCGGCCGGCTCTACCACCACGTCGTCAAGCGACTCTTCAGCCTGAAGGTGCGCGACACCGATTGCGACTTCCGCATGTTCCGTCGTCAGCTGATCATCGACAGACCGCTCAAGTCGACGACAGGGGTGATCTGCGTCGAGATGATGCGCTCGTTCGACCGGGCAGGCGCGCGATTCGTCGAGATCCCCGTGCACCACTACTTCCGCCCGTCAGGCAAGTCGCAGTTCTTCCGGCTGCCGGCAATCGCACGCAGCGCCCGGCAGCTGCTGGCGTTGTGGTGGCACATGGTGATCCGTGGACGTTGAGGCCCGCGTACGGCGCGGCGCTGCCTGGGCGAGTTCCGACGACGGGGCACGCTGGGCGTTCCGGGCTGTGCTGGCGCTTTCCGTTGTCGTGCTCTACGTCGTCGGCCGTAACCAGTGGTTCATCCGCGACGACTGGGCGTTCGTCTTCACCCGCGAGAAGGTTCACCGGGCCAGCGGACTCGACGACATGCTGTTCATGGCCCAGGACGGTCACTGGATGACGCTCCCGATCGTCATCTACCGAGTCGTGCACGCCATCTTCGGCACCGGCTCGTACTGGCCGTACCTCATCCCGACGATGGTGTGCCATCTCGGCATCGCCGTCATGGTCCGCGGGTTGAGCCTGCGTGCCGGTGTCACCGCGTGGACCGCCACGATCCTTGCCGGGATGCTCGCCGTCTTCGGCAGCGGCTGGGAGAACATCGTCTTCGCCATCCAGATCGTCTACAACCTGTCGCTGCTGGCGTTCCTCGTGCAGCTGAGCCTGGTCGACCACGACGGACCACCGAACCGCCGTGACGTACTCGGCGTCGTCGCCGGGCTCGTCGCCGTCTCGTCGTCGGGTTTCGGTCCGTTCTTCATCCTGGGCATTCTCGTGTTCACCGTGTTGCGTCGCCGGTGGAAGGCGGCAGCGATCGCCACGATCCCAACGACTCTTGCCACCGCATGGTGGTGGTTGTTCTGGGGCCAGGATCCTGCCGGCGACGCGGCCCGATCGTCGTTGTCGCAGGTGCCGGCGTACGTCAACCGCGGGCTTTCGGCCGTGTTCCAAGGCATGACGTCGACCGGCTCACTTGTCGGTATCTCATTGCTCGCGACCCTGACCGTGCTGCTGTGGCGGCAACGCGATTCCCGGGCCCACGACCTGATGCTCTCACTGGCCATCACCGCCGCGGCGATCTACGTCGGGCTCGGCATCCAACGGGGCGGCTTCGGCCTCGAGACAGCGGCCAACTCGCGGTACGTGTACATCGGCGCAGTGCTGCTGATCCCGGCCTTCGGTGTCGCCGTCGATCTGCTGGCGCGACTGACGCCGCCGGCACTGTGGGCCGGCCGGCTGTTGCTGGTCGGCGCCACGGCGATGAACGTCGGCGCGTTGCGCTCGAACGGGAACGAGTGGGCCAACCGCGCTGCGGCCGAACGAAACGTTCTCGAGTTGGTCGCCGCGTCACCATCGATCGCCGGCGTTGACCAATCGATCGCGCCGCTGCCGTTCAGCCCCGATGTCCGCATCGGAGACCTGGCCGAACTCGTAGCCGATGGAGCCATCCATCCTCGACCGGCCACAGCGCCGCCGAACAGGCGCTGGTCGACCAGGCGCTCAGCCAACCCCCGCCGCCCTAGTTCGTCCCGCCGGTCAGGGCGTAGCGTGAGGTCATGCCAGAGTTCGCCTTCACCGAGTTGCTGCCCGTCGGCCCCGACAGCACCGAGTACCGGTTGTTGACCACCGACGGCGTGTCGACCGTCGACACCCCCGCCGGCACATTTCTCCGCGTCGAGCCCGAGGCGCTGACCCTGCTGACCGAGACGGCGATGCGCGACATCGCCCACCTCTTGCGCCCGGCCCATCTTCAGCAGCTCCGCAACATCCTCGACGATCCCGAAGCAAGCGACAACGACCGGTTCGTCGCCCTCGACCTCTTGAAGAACGCCAACATCGCGGCGGGCGGCGTGCTGCCGATGTGCCAAGACACCGGCACGGCGATCATCAAGGCGAAGAAGGGCCAGTTCGTGTTGACTGCGTCGAACGATCACGTCGGCGGCGACGAGGCGGCACTTTCCCGCGGCGTGTACAACACGTACCTCACGTCCAACCTGCGGTACAGCCAGATGGCGCCGCTGACGATGTACGACGAGAAGAACACCGGCAACAACCTTCCGGCCGAGATAAAGATCGCCGCGGTCGACGGCGACGTGTACAAGTTCTTGTTCATCGCCAAGGGTGGTGGTAGTGCCAACAAGAGCTACCTCTTCCAAGAGACCAAGGCGCTGCTCAACGAGAAGACCCTGCTGCCGTGGTTGTTCGAGAAGATGAAGACGCTGGGCACCGCAGCGTGTCCGCCGTACCACCTCGCGGTCGTGATCGGCGGTACCTCGGCCGAGCTCGCGCTCGAGACCGCCAAACTGGCCAGCACCAAGTACCTCGACGGCCTGCCCACGAGTGGCTCGATCACGGGCCACGCCTTCCGCGACGTCGATCTCGAGGCCAAGGTGCTCGAGCTCAGCCGGCAGACAGGCATCGGCGCGCAGTTCGGCGGCAAGTACTTCTGCCACGACGTGCGTGTCGTCCGCCTGCCGCGCCACGGTGCCAGCTGCCCCGTGGCGATCGCCGTGTCGTGCAGCGCCGATCGCCAGGCGCTGGGCAAGATCACGGCCGACGGCGTGTTCGTCGAGCGGCTCGAGACCGATCCGGCGCGCTTCCTGCCCGACGTGATCGACGACCACCTCGACAGCGACGCCGTTGCCATCGACCTGAACAGACCGATGGACGAGATCCGTGCCGAGTTGAGCCGGTACCCGGTGAAGACGCGGGTGATGCTGACCGGGCCGATGGTCGTGGCCCGCGACATCGCCCATGCCAAGCTGAAAGAACGCCTCGACGACGGCCTCGGGCTGCCGCAGTACATGCGTGACTACTGCGTGTACTACGCCGGGCCGGCCAAGACACCCGAGGGAATGGCCAGCGGCTCGTTCGGCCCGACGACCGCCGGTCGAATGGACAGCTACGTCGCCGAGTTCCAGGCCGCCGGAGGCAGCTTCGTGATGCTCGCCAAGGGCAACCGCAGTCGGCAGGTGACCGATGCCTGCAAGACATATGGCGGGTTCTACCTCGGCTCGATCGGTGGCCCCGCCGCACGGCTGGCGCAGGACTGCATCACCAAGGTCGACGTCCTCGAGTACGCCGAACTGGGCATGGAGGCGGTCTGGAAGATAGAGGTGCGCGACTTCCCGGCGTTCATCGTCGTCGACGACAAGGGCAACGACTTCTTCGAGATGGTCGACCACCCATTCGGCGCTACCCCGGTGGAGCTGCACTGATGGACAACTCTCGCCGACCTCGATTCCACCTGGCGATGCCGGTCGACGACCTCGATGAGGCGCGCCGCTTCTACGGGCACACGCTCGGTTGCCCGCAGGGCCGCAGCGCGCCGACGTGGGTCGACTGGGACCTGCGCGGTCATCAGGTCGTCACCCACCTGGCACCGTCACGGGCAGACCGGATCCTCAATCCGGTCGACGGCCACGATGTACCAGTACCGCACTTCGGTTTGATCCTGTCCATCGCCGAGTTCCACGAGCTCGCCGATCGACTCCGCACTGCCGGGACGATGTTCGTCATCGAGCCGTATGTCCGCTTTGCCGGTGAGACCGGCGAGCAATGGACGATGTTCTTCTACGACCCGGCAGGCAACGCACTCGAGTTCAAGGCGTTCGCCGACGAGACGCAGATCTTCGCCGTGTGAGGGTCCTTCGACCCTGTCACCGCGCTCGCCACCCGGCGTACGGTCGAGCCGAGTCGAGCAACGCAGCGTGAACGGAGGTGGTCCGGTGGAGATGATTGAGATGCAGGCCCGGGCCACGGCACTCGTGCGTGACCACGCCCTCGGGTACGACCAGAAGCTGCGCCGTCTGGCGGCACTGGCGACCGAGGCGATCGACTACCCGGCGATCTCGCCGGCGTGTCAAGAGGCACTCGACAAGCGGGTGATCTGCGACATGTACGAGGGCAACGCGCCGTACACACCGCGGTACGTGCTGCCCGACTACGAGTTGGCGCTGGCCATCGGCTCGCAGCATCTCGAGCTCGACCCGCCCGGCAATCTCGACGACGCGTTGTCGTTCCTGCAGATCATGTACACGCACGTCCCGTCGGTCACCACCTACCCGGTCTACCTCGGTGATCTCGACAAGTTGCTGGCCCCGTTCGTCGGCGGCCTGAGCGACGAAGAGCTCGACCGTTCGCTGCGTCGGTTCTGGATCGCCCTCGATCGGATGTTGCCCGATGCCTTCGTGCACACCGACATCGGTCCGGCCGACAGCCGGATCCTCCGCTCGATCCTGCGCGTCGAGCGATCGCTGCGACAGGTCGTGCCCAACCTGACGCTGAAGGTCGATCCGCTGATCACTCCCGACGATCTGCTGCTCGACGCCGTGCGCACCGTCTTCGAGACGGCGAAGCCGCATTTCGTGAACCATCCGATGATGGTTGCCGACCACGGCGAACAGTACGCCGCGGTCAGCTGCTACAACTCGCTGAAGATCGGCGGCGGCGCACACACACTGGTGCGGCTCAACCTGAAGGAGGTGGTGCTGCGCCACACCGGCAGCGTCGACGCCTTCCTGGCCGAGACGCTGCCCGACTACGTCGAGCTCACCGCCGAACTGGCCGAGGCACGCGTGCGCTCGCTCGTCGAGCAACAACGGTTCTTCGAGACCCACTGGCTGGCGCGCGAAGGGTTGGTGTCACTCGACCGGTTCTCGGCGATGTTCGGCGTGTTCGGCCTGGCCGAGGCAGTCAACCTGCTGGTCGCCTATCAGGGCGGAACCGGGCGCTACGGCCACGACGCCGACGCCGACGCCCTGTCGTACCGCATCACATCGCGGATCGCCGAGCTCGTGACCGCTCGCCCGATGCCGTACTGCGAGGGTGGCGCCGGGCGCTGCTACCTGCACTCGCAGAGCGGCATCGACCTCGACACCGACGTCACCGCCGGCACGCGCATCCCGGTGGGCGACGAGCCCCCGATGTTCGAGCACATCACCACCTGCGCGCCACATCACCGTCTGTTCGCGGCGGGCATCAGTGACGTGTTCCACGTCGACGAGACGGCGGTACGCAACCCGCAGGCCGTCGTCGACATCATCCGCGGCGCGTTCGCCTCAGGCATGCGCGACTTCACCTTCAACCTCGACTCCAACGACTTCATCCGGATCACCGGCTACCTCGTGCGCAAGAGCGACCTCGTCGACATCGACACCAAGGGGGCCCGCCACGGCAGCGACTACCTTGCTGCCGGATCAGAGGCCTCGTACCACCTCAGCCAACGTGCAGTGAAACGAATCGGATGCCATGAGCGCGACCCGCGGCCTGGTCACTGACACCATCGCCTTCTCCAACGTCGACGGCCCGGGCAACCGGTTCGTCGTGTTCCTGCAGGGCTGCAACTTCGACTGCATCGTCTGCCACAACCCGTACACGATCCACGTCTGCAACCACTGCGGCGACTGTGTGGCGGCCTGTCCATCCGGCGCGCTGGATTTCTCGCTCACGGGTGAGGTCGACTGGAACCGCGATGCGTGCGGCGGTGGAGATGCCTGCCTGGCGGCCTGCCAATGGGACGCCACCCCGAAGGCTCTCCGGCGGCCCGTGTGGGAGCTCGTCGCCGAGATCCGCCAAGTCGCTCCGTTCCTGTCGGGCATCACCGTGTCGGGTGGCGAATCCACGCAGCAGGCCGACTTCGTCCGTGCTCTCTTCGAGGCAGTCAAGACCGACCCCGACCTCGCCGGGCTGACGTGCTTCGTCGACTCCAACGGCGCCGTCGAGCGCCAGGTCTGGAGGTCGTTGTTGCCGGTGATGGACGGGGCGATGATCGACTTGAAGTGCCTCGATCCGGACATCCACCGATTGATGACGAGCCAACCGAACGACCAGGTGCTCGAATCGATCCGCTATCTCGCATCGGTCGACCGGCTCTACGAAGTTCGCCTGCTGATGGTGCCAGGGGTCAACGACGACCCGGCGTTGATCGACCACACGGCACGCTGGCTGGCCGACATCGATCCGACCATGCGCGTGAAACTGATCGGGTTCCGCGCCCACGGCGTGCGACCCGCCACACGCCAGCTCGTCGAGCCGACACCCGAGCAGATGACGGTCGTACGCCGAGGTCTTCAGGACTCGCAGCCTGTTCAGCCTCTGCGTCGTATGAGCCGGACGTCGTACAACAGGGTCAGGCCAGCGAGACGAGTTCGAGCCAGTCGTTGTTGAAGTAGTCGATCTGCCCGTCGGGCATCAGCAGCACCTTGGTCGGTCGCAGCTGCTCGACGAACTCGGTGTCGTGGCTGACGAACACGATCGTGCCCTTCCACGACTGTCAACGAGTCGGTGACCGACTGCCGGCTCGGCGGGTCGAGGTTGTTGGTCGGCTCGTCGAGCAGCAGCAGGTTGTTGCGACCGACCATCAACATCGCCAACGCCAGCTTGGTCTTCTCGCCGCCCGACAACGTGCCGCTCTCCTGGTAGACCTTCTCGCCGCTGAGACCCATCATGCCCAGCAGGCCGCGCAGCTGCGTCTCGGTGAGCACGACATCGTTGGGTACCGCAGAGCGGATGTTGTCGAGCAGCGTCGCGTCACCCTGCAGGTTGTCGTGCTCCTGCGCGTAGTAGCCGACGTTGACGTTGTGGCCGAACGCTGAACTCGCCGACGTTGGCGGTGGTCTCGCCGGCGAGGATGCGCAACAGGCTGGTCTTGCCGGCGCCGTTGAGGCCGAGCACCAGCAGCCGATCGCCACGACCGACATCGAACGACACGTCTTCGAACACCGGTGGTCCGCCGTACGCCTTCGACAGTCCGTGCGCCGTGATGACGGTGACGCCACTGGTCGGGCGGATCGGGAAACTTCACCCGCAAGGTGCGATCGCCCTTGCCGACATGCACGCGTTGGGCCTCGAGACGGACGATCTGCTTCTCCTTGCTGTGGGCCATCGCCGCCTTGCGTCGCCTTGGCACCGAAGCGATCGACGACCGTCTGCAGGCGGGCGATCTCCTTGGCCTGCAGCACCGCCTTCTTGGCCAGTCGCTCCTCGTCGCTCGCCCGGGCGGCGCGGTACTGGCTGTAGGTGCCCTTGTATTCGACGAGCTCGCCCACTGCATCCTCGGCCGGTCGATCGAGGTGCAGCACACGGGTGATTGCCTCGTCGAGCAGGTCGAGGTCGTGGCTGATCACCAGCAGCGCGCCGCGGTAGGTGCGCAGGAACTGCAGCAAGCCACATCTTGGCGTCGATGTCGAGGTGGTTGGTGGGCTCGTCGAGCAGCAGCACGTCGGAGCCGGCGAAGAGGATGCGGGCCAGTTCGACACGACGCCGCTCGCCACCGCTGAGCACGCCGATCGGCAGCTCCAGCCGGTCGCCCTGCAGCCCCAGACCGGCAGCCATCGATCGGGCCTCGCTCTCGGCGCCGTATCCGCCGGACGGTGGCGAACTCGTCCTGGGCCCGGCTGTATCGGCCGACGTTGCGCTCGCTGGCGTCCTCCTCCATCGTGAGGCGCAACTTCTCGAGACGAATCAGTTCCTCGTCGATGCCCCGCCCGGACAGCACGTGGGTGATCGCGGTTCGTCCGTCGAGCACACCGGCGATGCGCGGGTCCTGCGGCAGGTAGCCGAACCCACCCTTGCGCAGGATCTTGCCGCCGGTCGGTTCCAGCGCCCCGCCGAGCACTCGGAAGAGCGTGGTCTTGCCGGCACCGTTGCGGCCGACGAGGCCGACCTTGTCGCGGGGCATCACGGTGAACGAGGCGCCGTCGATGATCTGACGACCTCCAACTTCCACCGAGAGCGACTGGACCTGCAACATGGCCATCCATCGTGGCGGGGAAACGGCGAGTCCACAACGCCACTGCGTCGTACGATGGGGCGATGGAACTCGGCGTGTCGGTGCCGCTGCCGCGGCGAGTCTCGCTCGTCGGGCGGCACCGATCTGCCTGTGGCGGCGCCCTGGTCGCCGCGGCGGCGTTCCTCGCCACGCACGATCCCGGCGGCCGGCAGTGTCTCCGTTTCCGGGCTGCCCTTCCATCAGGCGACCGGGCTGTGGTGCCCGGGCTGCGGTCTCACCCGCGGCACCTACCAGATGCTGCACGGCCACATCGGCGCCGCCCTGAGCTACAACATCTTCACGCCCGTCGCCTGGTGCGCGATCGGCCGTCGGCGTGGCTCGGGTTGGGTGCGGGTCGTCGTGGGGCAGCACCGCCGATCCGGGTGCCGCCGTCGGACCGACGCGATTGGCGCCGTGGTACCGCCTGATCCTGGTGCTCGGGGTGCTGCGCAACCTCCCCGTGGCCCCACTGCGAGCGCTCGCGCCATAGCCATCCGCCCGCATGCCCCCGACTATCGACGCCCTGACCATCTACCGTGACGCGCCTACCAGGCGTAGGCCTCGGGGGCCGTGCCGCCGGGACCGGGGAAGATCGCGTCGATGGCGGCGAGCGTCGGCTCGTCGAGCGATACCTCGAGGGCGCGCAGCGATGCCCCCTCGAATTGCTCCATGGTCCGCGGCCCGATGATCGGGCACGTGACGCCGTCTTGGTGCAGCAGCCAGGCCAGTGCGACCGCAGCCGGCTCCTCGCCCAGCTCGGCGCACAGACCCTCCCACTTCTCCAACTGCGGACGGAGCTTCTCGATCCGCTCGAAGCGCCGCGCGGCGACCTGCCGGCGCGAGGTCGACTCGCTCGCCGAGCACACCGCCGAGCAGCACCACCCGACAGCGGGCTCCACGGGATGACACCGACGCCGTAGTCGCGGCAGGCCGGCAGCACCTCGAGCTCGACGGTGCGGACCAGCAGGTTGTAGTGGCTCTGCTCGCTGACGAGACCCAGCGAGCCACGCGCCTTGGCTCGTTCGTTGGCCTGGGTGATGTGCCAACCGGCGAAGTTGCTGCTGCCGACGTAGATGATCTTGCCCTGCTGTCACCAACGTGTCCATCGCCTGCCAGACCTCGTCCCACGGCGCCGTTCGGTCGACGTGGTGCATCTGGTACAGGTCGATGTGGTCGGTCTGCATGCGGCGCAGGCTGTCGTCGCACGCGGCACGGATGTGGCGCGCCGACAGCCGGCCGTCGTTCGGCCACTCGACATCGGTCCGTACAGCTTGGTGGCCAGCACGACCTTGTCGCGACGACCGCCGCCGAGGGCGAACCAGCGCCCGAGGATCTCTTCGGTTGCGCCGGCCCCCTTGTCGCCGCCGTAGCGGTTCGCTGTGTCGAAGAAGTTGATGCCCAGCTCGAGGGCTCGATCCATGATGGCCCGAGATTCGTCCTCCGGAGTCTCCGGACCGAAGTTCATCGTGCCGAGGCACAGCTCGCTGACCTGCAATGCCGTGCGACCCAATCGTCTGTAGTGCATGGCTCACATCCTCGCAGGTCCCGCCGAGGAAGCGACCGTCGACGTGTCTATGTGCCCGGCGGAGGGGTCGTCGGCGGGGTGGTCGGCGGGGTCGTCGGCGGCGGGGTGGTCGGCGGCGCCGTCGTCGGTGCCGCCGTCGGTATCGGCGGCGGGGTCGTTCGCGGGCGGGTGAGCTGAGTGGTGGGCGGCGCTGCGGTTGACGGCGGAGGCTCGGTTGGTGGAGTGCTCGCCACCGTTGTGGCGGTAACGGACGGTTCGTGGTCGTCGGCGCCTTGACCGTCGTCGGCGTGCCGCCGACCGGCTCTCGGCGACGGCGTGTCGCTGCCGTTGACGCTCTGGCACCGGAGTCGTTGGTGAACGTGGTTTTCAGGCAATCGCCGGGTTCGCGCCGGAGCCTCGCCCATGCACCGCGGCGACGGTCGAGGCCAACGTCGCCCGCCCGGCGTTGGTCAGGTGATGGCCGTCGCCACGCAGGATCGTCGCCGCGTCGGCAGCAGCGATGGAGCCCCAGTCGAGCACGTGAACGTTCGGGAACTCGGCGCTGACCAAGGTGATCGCGTCGTTCACCTGCCGACGACTGTCCTCGAACAACGGTCACGGTCAACAGCACCACCGGGCTCGGCGACAGTCGCTTGACGATCTTCTCCAGCTGCTTGCGATACGCCTGTTGATCGCCGAGGTAGTTGGTGCCCAGGAACACGTATGCGGCATCCCACTTGGCCGACAGACCGCTGTCGAGCACCGTGTTGCCGAAGTCGACGAACCGGCTCGGCTCGGCGTCGACCTCGACCTGCCATCCGAGGGGAACCAGCGCCTTGCAGAACTCGCCGCCGTAGCGCTGGGCCGCCGAGGCGGTGATCGAGTCGCCGATCATCAGCAACCTGTTGCCGGTGACCAGCGAACCGATCGTCGGCGCCGGCTGCCAGTCGTGGTCGTCGCCGCGGCCGCCGTCAGGGGCACCGTCGTCGGAGTCGCTGGTGATGACCTCGGCATCGGGATTGCTGCCGGGCAGGATGCCGACCCCCTCGATGGTCGGATCGTGGGATTCATCGGGTCGCCGAGGCGGACCGCGGAGCAGGCGACGAGGAGGGCGCAGATCACGCTCAAGATGACCTCGCGCCGTGCTCTCATCCCTCCATTGGAGTCAGCGCGCCGGATTGCGCAAGTCGGCGCCGAACCAATCGACTTGACCGATGCCGGCCGTTATTTCACGAGTGCGAAACAATTCAGCTACGGCCGTAACGCATCGCGGATCTCGGTCAACAACTCGACCTCGCGTCGGGCCGCCGGGGCGGTCGGCGGGCTTGCGCATCTTGTTGTAGGCCTTCACGCATCAAGAACAGCACCAGGCCGACGAGGACCAACGCGATCAGCTGGGTCAGCACGGCGCCGATCGAGATCGTCGCCTCGGTTCGCTGTGCCCTTGCGGACCGTGATCGTCAAGAAGTTGTCGAGGTTCGGCTTGCCGACGATGGCACCGATCAACGGGTTGACGACGCTGTTCATGAACGCGTCGATCACCTGCTTGATCGCCAAGGCCAAGATGAAGGCCACCGCCAGCTCGACCAGGTTTCCGGTGGCGATGAACTCCTTGAACTCCTTCAAGAAGTTCTTCATCGTTAGTTCCCTTCTGACGTGGTTGTTCCCGCTGGCGCCATTGAAGCAGGTCGACAGCCACGGCCCGGCACCTCGTTCGGAAGTACCCTGCCTCGATGTCGTCGCGCTACGACCTCGTGATCGTGGGTATGGGCTCGGCCGGTCTCACCGCCGCCGAGTTCGCGGCCTCGCTCGACCTGAAGGTCGCGGTCGTCGAGCGCGACCGGTTCGGTGGCGATTGCCTGTGGACGGGGTGTGTGCCATCGAAGGCCCTGCTCGCATCGGCCAAAGTGGCCCACACGATCCGCCACGCCGACCGCTACGGAATCGTGGCGTCATCGCCGACGATCGATCTGGCAACCGTGTGGCGACGGATTCGCGCCGTGCACGCCGAGATCGCGGCGACCGACGACGACCCACAGCGATATCGCGACATGGGGATCGACGTATTCGTGGGACAGGCGGTCCTCACCGGTCCCAACGAGGTCACGGTCGGCGCTCAGCACACGCTCGACACCAGGTTCACGTTGCTGTGCACCGGGAGCCGTGCCATGGTGCCCGACGTGCCTGGTCTGACCGACGCCGGCTACCTCACCAGCGAGAACCTTTTCGAACTGACTGATCCACCGACGTCAGTGGCGATCATCGGGGGTGGACCGATCGGTATCGAGATGGGTCAGGCGTTCACCCGGCTCGGCATCGAGACGACGGTGATGCAACGGAGCAACGCGATCTTGCCACGCGACGAACCACGCCTCGCCGAGATGTTGCTCACCGGCTTGCGCGCCGAGGGCCTTGTCGTGCATCTTGGCGCGAGCGTGACGGCGGTGAGGACAGTCGACGGTCGCAAGGTCGTGTCCGCGGTGAGCTCCGGGCGACCCATCGACATCGTTGTCGACGAAATCCTCGTCGCTGCTGGACGCAGACCGAACGTCGAGGGCCTCGGGCTCGAGACCGTCGGGATCGCACCGACGGCGCGGGCCATTCCGGTGGATGGGCGCGGTCGCACGACGGTCAGGTCGGTCTATGCAGTCGGCGACGTGGCCGGCCGCTACCTGTTCACCCACTCAGCGGGCCACGAGGGCGTCCGCACGGTGCGCGACATGTTCTTCCCGGGCAAGGGCAGTGTCGCCGATCTCGTTCCGTGGTGCACCTTCACCGAACCCGAGTTGGCCCATGCCGGCATGACCATCGTCGAAGCCGAGGCCCAGTTCGGTGACGACATCGACATCTGGCAGATCGGGCTCGACCACAACGACCGCGCACGCGCCGACAGCGCTACTGCAGGCGCAATCGTCGTCATCACCGCCAAGGGACGAATCGTGGGCGCCCACATCCTTGCGCCGAGCGCCGGGGAACTGATCCATGAACTGGCGCTGGCGATCCGCGAGGAGATGAAGCTCGACGACATCGCCCAACTGGTGCACATCTACCCGACGCTGGCAACGAGCGTCGGCCAGCTTGCGGCCGAATCGGCTTTCGAACGGGCCCATCGTCTGCGCTGGCTCGTCAAGCGACGCTAGGCATCGCCCGCACTCCCCGCCAGGCCGGCCAGCGTACAGGCGTCGGGATTGGCCGCCTCGGCCGCGGTCACCTCGTCGACCGGTGACAGTTGTTGCCCGGCACGCCACGCATCGAGATACTTCCACGGCCAGATCTCGCCGCGGCGCACCGCCCATTCCGTGTGATCGCACGGCCACGAGATACCGAAATGCGTGTGACAGACCGAGTTACGGGCGTTGCCGGTCTGGCCCATGACGCCGAGCTGGTCGCCCGCGCCGACGACATCGTCCGGTTGCACATCGACGTGATCGAGGTGGGCGAAGTAGTAGCGCACGCCATCGTCTCCGAGCATCGACACGTACTTCCCTCCACGTGTCGCCGGGTCGTCGATCTTCGGAACCCACGGATCGAAGGTGCGCGTCTCCTGGATCGTTCCCCCGATCGGGGCGACGACACCGGCCCCGCAACCAGTCACGTCGGTGGCCGGATAGTCGTGATGGCGATGGCCGTAGCTGACCTTCTTGCCCGTGAACGGAAAGACGTAGAGCAGTGGTCGGGGCACCGTCGTAGTGGTCGACGGCGGTGTTGCCGGCGCTGTGGAGGACGGCAGCGTCGCTGTCGTCGCCACGACAGAGCTGGGTGTTGTCACCGTGGACACGGTGGCCGTAGCCCCTGCGGAGCACCCCGCGGTCAACGCGGACACCACGATCGCGATCCACCGGAAGGACATTGCTGTCCAGCCTGCCACGAGAGATCTACCGTTAGAGGTCATGAGACACATCGCACGCGTGGCATTCGGCCTGGCCGTGCTCATTGCCGGGTGCAGTGTCAGCGAGGATTCGATCGCGCCCCAGACCCTTCCACCGCTCGGCACACCCAGCGAAACGGTGCCGGCGACAACGATCACCTCGGTCCAGCCGACGACGGCGCAACCGCTGCAGCCGGTGGCCAGCACGATCGCCCTGCCCGCCGGGGCGTGTGTCTTCTCGCCGCCGACCCCGGAATCTGCCGTCACCTTCGAGGTCGGCACCCGTCTCTACAGCACCACTCCGGGCAGCGGCACCACGAGCTGCCTCACCGAGCTGACCCTCGACAGCGTCGGACCGCTTCGTTGGTCCCCCGCCGGCGATCGAGTGTTGCTCAACTCGGCGACCGTCTTCGACGGCACACAGGCTCTGCCCACGGGATACTTCACGACCAACACCCGCGTGTCGTGGTCGTACCCGACCGGCAAAGCCCTGATCGCCCCGGCAGTTGCCGACAACCATCTGTTGTGGCGCACGACCGGACAGCCCGAGACTCGCCTCGACATCAGCTTCCTCGACCGAACCGATGTCGCCGCGTACCACCCCGCCGGCAAGAACATCTTCGCCGCCGGTCAAGCCGCCGACGGCACCGCCGGGCTGTTCGTCGCCAGCAATCGCGGTGCGAACCCCCGACTGATCGCCCAGCTCGACGCGCCGGCCACGGTCATCACCGAGATCGGGCCGGATCCGTCGGGCTCGCGCGTGTACTTCGTTCACGATCACCACAACGGCACGTTCCACGTGCATGCTCTCGACCTCCCCGCACTGACGCTCACCGATGTCATCGAAGTCGCTTCGCCGATCGCCAAGCTCACTGTCGGCACCACCCCCTCGTCAGCGATCGCCTGGCGAGCCGGCGACTGCAGCGGCCTCACCCGCACCCAGATCTTCAACGCCGGCGTCGTGGTCGATCAGCCAGCCGCATTCGCCGCGCTGTCGACGGAACCGGTCGGCTGGCTGGACGCTCAGCAGATCGTGCTGTCCGTGCGGGCCACAGGATGCGCCGGACCGAGCGATCTGTGGATCTGGAACATCACCACCTCCGCGGCATCACCACTGGTGAGCGGTGTCGACAGCGCCGCAGTCAGGTCGGTACTGGCGACATTCGGCGAACTGCCCGGCGACATCAACAGTGCCGCCCCTGGTTGATGACGCTCACCGTGGCTCGGTCGAGTCACTTTTCTCGATCTCCAGATCTTCGAAGCGATCGATCGCTCGCAGCGACGGGAACGCAAACCACCAGATGCCGACCACCGCCAACGTTCCCACCCCACCGACGACGATGGTCGCCGGCGCGCCTATGGCCTGGGCGACCATGCCGCTCTCGAATGCTCCGAGCTCGTTGGACGCGCCGATGAACACCGACTCCACCGCCAGCACCCGGCCGCGCTTCTCGTCAGGCGTCACCAGCGGTACCAGCGAACCGCGGATGAACACGCTGATCATGTCGGCGGCTGACAGAACGACCAGAGCCATGAACGCCACGGCGTAGACGTGGGTGATCCCGAGAACCACGGTGCCGACTCCGAACACGGCGACGGCGAGCAGCAACGTGACACCGACGTGCCTGCGCACCGGTCGGGCGGCCAGCACCAGGGCCATGGCCGCTGCACCGAAGCCGGGTGCGGCGCGTAGCCATCCGTACGCCACGTCACCCACACCGAGGCGGTCGGCAACAACCGGGAGCAGCGCCACGGCACCGCCGAACAGCACGGCGAACAGATCGAGGGCGATGGCGGCGAGCAGGATTGGCGTTCGGCGGATGAAGACCAGACCCTCGACGGCAGAGCGAAGAGTCGGTCGGTTGTCGGGGTCGGCCGGCGGCGGCTCTCGGACGAAGGTCTGCATCGACAGCACCAACCAGCTGGCGAAGATCAACACGGTCGAACCGAGATAGGCGGCCCACGGATCGATTGCGTAGAGGAAACCGCCGATGGCCGGACCGACGATCATCGCCCCGGTCCACGTCGCCGAATAGAGCGCGATCATCTTGGGCAGAGCCCCGTCCGGCGCGACCATCGGCGGCATCGCGCGCATCGCCGGGGTCTGAAAGGCACGGGCGATCCCGAACGCGAAGGCGATCCCGAACAACGGAGTCACCGACGTCGGGTTGGTCATGGCATACGCCATCAGCGCCGCGGAAGTGAACACCTCGGCACCGACGGCGAACAACGCGATCGCCTTGCGGTTGAAGTGGTCGGCCACAGAGCCGGTGACCAGTACCAGCAAGGCGATCGGAATGAACTCGGCCAGCCCGATCCACCCGAGATCGGACGTGCGTCCGTTGATGTCGTAGGCCTGCTTCAACAGCGCTGTCGCCTGGAGCGCGATCCCGGTGTACAAGATGCCATTGCTGATCAGCAGGCGTCGAACGGGGATGAATTGCCACATCTGCCGCGTTGTGAGCGGTGAAGGGGTTGTATCCGAGGTATGCACGACGAACCACCACCCTAATTGCACGTGCTACACAAGGCCCGATGAGTCCACTCGCCGCCGACACCAGATGGATGGACGCCGTCGATCAGGCCGCGCTGGTGCGTCGCGGCCAGGTCACGGCGGTCGAGTTGACCGAGGCAGCACTGGAACGGATCGAATCGATCGATCAGTCGCTCAACGCCGTGATCATCCGCTGGTTCGATGACGCTCGTCGCGCCGCCACAGAGCTTCCCGACGGACCGTTCCACGGCGTGCCCTTCCTGCTGAAGGACCTGTGGGCCCACTACGCCGGGCAGCCGCTCACCAACGGCTGCCGCGCTCTGAAGGAGACCCTTCCTATCTCGGCCGCCGACACGACCCTGGTGTCGCGGTTCCGGCGGGCCGGCTTGAACGTCGCCGGACGCACCAACAGCCCCGAGTTCGGGAGCCTGCCCACGACCGAGCCGACGGCCTGGGGCCCGACTCGCAATCCGTGGAGCCTCGGTCATTCAGCCGGTGGTTCGAGTGGCGGGTCAGCGGCCGCTGTCGCAGCGGGCATGGTGCCGTTCGCCCATGCCAGCGACGGCGGAGGTTCGATCCGCATCCCTGCCTCGTGCTGTGGACTGGTCGGCCTCAAGCCGTCACAGGGCCGCATCACCCTCGGCCCCTTCCGAGACGAGAGCAACCTCGGCGTCGAGCTGTGCGTCAGCCGCACGGTGCGCGACACCGCGGCATTGCTCGACGCCGTGCGCGGTCCCGGTGTCGGCGACACCGTGATCGCACCACTCCCGCAACGGCCGTACATCGCCGAGGTCGGGGCAGACCCCGGCAGGCTGCACATCGGCCTGCTCGACGCCCATCCCACGGGCGGCGCGCTCCACGACGACTGTCGCGACGCCGTTCGGGCTGCGGCGTCGCTTCTCGAGTCCCTCGGTCACCACGTCGAGCACGGCTCTCCCGCGGCGCTGGCGAACCGAGAGTTCGCACGGCGCTTCGCCGCGCTCTGGAGCACCAACATGGGTGTCGCCTTCCAGCGAGTCGAGGCACAACTGGGTCGGCCGCTGACAGACGACGACGTCGAACCGGTCAACAGCGCCCAGGCTGCCTTCGCCCGCCAGGTGACCGCCGTCGACTACGCCCTCGCCCTCGCTGCCGCGGTCGAGTTCCGTCGAGCCGTGCAGCAATGGTGGTCCGAGGGGTGGGACCTGTTGTTGACCCCCACCCTCGCCGAACCACCGTCGCCGCTCGGAACGTTCGCCAACGATCCGGCCGCCCCGATGGCCCCGATGGCGCGGGCGGCCAGCTACGTGCCGTTCACCCCGGCGTTCAATTCCAGCGGGCAGCCGGCCATCAACCTGCCGCTGCACTGGAGCAACGCCGGCTTGCCCATCGGCGTCCAGCTGGTCGCCGGCTACGGGCGGGAAGATCTCTTGCTGAGGGTTGCCTCACAGGTCGAGGTGGCGCAGCCATGGGCACAGCGGCGTCCCCCGGAATGACTCTCTCGACCCCGGGCGACCGTGGGCGGCACCGGAGATTCTGTTCCGGTTGTATGACGATTCGTGCAGTTTGAAGACATCTTTGCCGAAGGTGCATCCAAACCGTCCTCTGCGACGTCTATATGAATGTGAACGCCATGAATCGCACGCCCACTACCTCCCCGGCAACCTCCCCGACAGGCTTCATCCTGCTGGCATTGAAGGCCGGCGCTGCAGCGGCAGTCGTCGCCGGACTGCTGGCTGGTCGGGTACCCGAACCGGTGATCATCGTCGGTGTGATCGTGGTCGCTTCGTTGGTCTCGTGGCACCGCACCCTGCGGATTCCGGCCCGCGTCCGCTCACACCACCGCTTCACGGTTGTGTCACGATTCGGCGATGGCTTCGTCACGATCGATTCTTCTGGTGCACGGCGCGTGGCACGGCGCATGGTGCTGGGCAACCCTTCAAGCTGAGCTCGATCGTCGGGGCATCGCGTCCTACGCCGTCGATTTGCCCGGGCACGGCGCATCACCACTCGACCCCTCAGATCTCAACGGCGACGCCGCCCACCTCCGTCCCGCGATCCAGCGAATCGCCGCCCGCGACGACAACGAAATCGTGCTGGTCGGCCATTCCTACGGAGGCGCAGTCGTCAGCCAAGCTGCGCCAACCCCAGCGACCGTTGCCCACCTCGTGTACCTCACCGCGTTCTGCCTCGACGCGGGCGAGGCGGTGCTCGCCAAGGCGAAATCGATGCCCGCGGTGCCTTCTGAGCTCAGCAGCGCGATGCAGATCCTCCCCGATGGCAGCGGGTCGACGATCGACCCCGAACGGGCGGCCCGGACGTTCTACGGTTGCTGCCCCGCCAAGGCCGCGACGGCCAGCACGGCGCGCCTGTGCGTGCAGCCGCTCGCAACGTTCACCCAACCGGTCACTCTCACGCCGTGGAAGACGATCCCCTCGACGTACGTGCGCTGCCTACGCGACGAGGCGATCCCGATCAGCCACCAAGACCTGATGGCTGTGCATTGCGGCGCGACTGCCACGATCGACACCGACCACTCACCGTTCCTGTCGGCCGCCACCGAGACCGCCGACATCCTCGAGGCGCTCGCCCGTGGGTGACGCACCACGGGTGCGGATCGGCTACGCCTTCGGCACACGGACGCCGCCTCAACGACGATGGATTCGGCACCGTCGTCGATGCCCTCGAACGGCTGGGATTCGACAGCCTGTGGCTGAGCGAACGGATCGGCGGCGCCGCACCCGACCCGCTGGTCGGCATGGCGTTACGCCGCCGGCCGCACAACGAGGTTGAAGTTCGGGATGAGCGTGATGGTGCTGCCAGGTCGCAACCCGATCGTCCTCGCCAAGGAGTTGGCGACGCTCGATCGCCTGTCGAACGGTCGGCTGCTGCCGGCGTTCGGGCTCGGCGTCGCCGACCCGCACGAGCAGCAGGCCTTCGGCGTCGAACGCGGCGCCCGCGCCAAGTTGTTCGACGAGCGCTGGCCGTGCTGCGCGGTGCGTGGGCCGACGGCTCGCTGACTCACCACGGTGAGCACTTCGACTACGACGATCTGCGCGTGCTGCCGAAGCCGCTGCAGACCCACCTCGACGTGTGGCTGGGCGGAATCGCACCGTCAGAGCTCCGTCGGGTCGGCACGGCTGGCCGACGGATGGTTGCCGAGCTTCGTGACGCCCGACGATGCCGCACGGGGACGCGAGGTGATCGAGGCCGACGCTCGTCGAGCACGATCGAACGCATCGACGCCGATCACTACGGAGCGCTCATCTCGTACTCGTCCGGTCCGGTCCCGCAGATCGGTCGTCGACCTGCTGGCCAAACGCCGACCCGACCTCGCCGACCCGACGGTTCTGGTGCCCCAGGGCTGGGACGCGCTGATGGAGACGATCGACCGGTTCGTCGCTGTCGGTACGACCAAGTTCGTGATCCTGCCGATCGTCGAACCTGCCACCCCGCACGAATGGGTCGAGCACCTCGAGCAGGTCGCGCCCACCGGTGCTCGCCCGCCAGACCTGAGCAAGTCGATCCGCGATGCGACCCGAGGCGGCCGGGGCGAGGCATGATCAACGACAACTCCGTGCCCCGAGAGGACCGATTCGTGCCCCCAGCGCAGCCGCTACCCGACGACCCGATCGATCTGGCCCATGACAGCTGGCGCGGTCACGGCTGGACGGAGGCAGCCGACGGAATGGCCGTGGTCACCTCGATCATGCGCGTGCAGCAGGTGTTGCTGGCGCGCGTCGAAGCAGTTCTTCGGCCGCTCGGCCTGACGTTTGCCCGCTACGAGGTGCTCATGCTGCTGCGCTTCAGCCGCAAGGGCTGCCTGCCGGTCGGCAAGATCGGCGAACGACTTCAGGTCCACCCGGCCAGCGTGACCAACGCCGTGCAGCGACTCGAGCACGACGGGTTCGTCGTCCGCACGGCGCATCCGGTCGACGGTCGCAGCGTGTTGGCCGAGATCACTCCGCGCGGCACGGAACTGACCGAAGTAGCCACGGCACAGCTCAACGCGCAGGTGTTCTCGATCGTTCCGATCCCGCCGGCGGAGCAGCGCGAGGTCTACAGCGTGCTCAAAGGCATGCGCCGGGCGTTCGGAGATTTCCTCTGAAGTCGCTCGATGCTTTGACTTCCAAATAAACTGCCGGAATGCCTACCAACCGAGAGCTCTGGGAGCAGGCGTTCGCCGAGTCGCATGTGCGCGACGTCGACTACACGACGATGTCGGGAATTCCGCTCGACCCGGTCTACGGCCCGCCGACGATCGGTGGCCCGACGATTACCCGGGCCAGTATCCCTTACACCCGTGGGCCGTACGCGTCGATGTACCGGTCGAAGTTGTGGACCATGCGGATGTTCGCCGGGTTCGGCACCGCCGACGACACCAACTGGCGGTTCAAGGAGATCATCCGCTCGGGCGGTGACGGGTTGTCGACGGCGTTCGACATGCCGACGTTGCTGGGCCTCGACTCCGATCATCCGATGGCGCTCGGCGAGGTCGGGCGGTGTGGCGTGGCGGTCGACTCGCTGGCCGACATGGAGGACCTCTACGCGGGCATCGATCTCGAGCGACGATCACGACGTCGATGACGATCAACTCCCCCGCCGCAGTCATCTTCGCCATGTTCGTCGCCCAGGCCGAGAAGGCCGGGCATCAATCGCGCCCGGCTCGGTGGCACGCTGCAGAACGACATCTTGAAGGAGTACCAGGCGCAGAAGGAGTTCGTGTTCCCGCCACGGCCGTCGATGCGGCTGGTGCGCGACACGATCGCGTTCACCGCGGCCGAGATGCCGCGCTGGCACTCGATCTCGATCTCCGGCTATCACATCCGCGAGGCGGGCTCGACCGCGGTCGAGGAGTTGGCGTTCACGCTGGCCAACGGGTTCGCCTACGTCGAGTTGGCGATGCAGGCCGGCTTGCCGGTCGACTCGTTCGCGCCGCGGCTGTCGTTCTTCTTCAACGCCCACATCGACTTCTTCGAGGAGATCGCCAAGTACCGCGCCGCTCGGCGGATCTGGGCGCGTTGGTTGCGCGACCGCTACGGCGCCAAGCTCGAGCGGTCGCTGCAGTTGCGGTTCCACACCCAGACAGCCGGCGTCTCACTGACCGCGCAGCAGCCCGAGGTCAACATCGTGCGGACGGCGATCGAGGCGTTGGCCGGCGTGCTCGGCGGCACGCAGTCGCTGCACACCAACTCGATGGACGAGGCGATGGCGCTGCCGACCGAGAAGACCGCACGCATCGCCTTGCGCACGCAGCAGGTGATCGCCCACGAGACCAACGTCGCCCACGTCGCCGATCCGCTCGGTGGCTCGTGGTACGTCGAGCAGCCTCACCGACGAGGTCGAACGACAGGCCGAAGAGCTGTTCGCCCATCTCGACGAGCTCGGTGGCGGCTCGATGCTCGAGGGGCGATCAACGGGATCGAGGACAACTGGTTCCAGGGCAAGATCGCCGACTCCGCCTACGACCTCGAGCGGCGGTTCAACACCGGCCGCCGCATCGTCGTCGGCGTCAACGCCTTCACCGAGGGCAGCGACGAAGACCAGATCCCGCTCCTGCAGATCACCAACGAAGACGAGGCACGCCAACTCAAGCGACTCGACCAGGTCCGCCAAGCGCGCGATCAGAGTCGCTGTCGACGCCGCGCTGCGCCGTGTCGAGACCGAGGCCGCCGACCCGGAGGTCAACCTGATGCCTGCGCTGATCGATGCCGTCGGGGTCTACGCAACCCTCGGCGAGGTCATGGCCTCGCTCGGAACCGTGTTCGGTCGCCACGTCGAAGTACCGATCATCTGACGCCGATCCGATGGCACCGAAACGCATCCTCATCGCCAAGGTCGGCCTCGACGGCCACGACCGCGGCATCAAGGTCGTCGCCCGGATCCTGCGCGACGCCGGCTACGAGGTCATCTACACCGGCCTGTTCCAGACACCGGCAACCGTCGCCGCCGCGGCCGTCGACGAAGATGTCGACGCGATCGGCCTGTCGATGCTGTCCGGCGCGCACATGACACTGGCCCCACTGGTCGTCAACGAGACCCGGGCCCGCGGTGTCGACATCCCCGTGATCGTCGGCGGAATCGTGCCCGAGCCCGACATCGCCAAGCTCAAACAGGCCGGCATCGCCGCCGTGCTCACCCCCGGAGCGACCTCCGAACAGATCGTCGCCGAAGTCGCCGCGGCCCTCGCCGCCCACGACTGACCTCGAGCGCATCACACCTGATTCGGCGTTCTGGCTTCTATCGTTGGACATTCACTAACGAGAGTTCACGCCGTCATGACGACCACGACATCAGTGGCCACCAAGAAGATTCTGCCCGACATCCGACGGAAGCGACGGGTTCGACACTCTTGGCCTGCGCCCCGAACTGCTGAAGACGATCGTCGATCTCGGGTACGAAGAGCCGACGCCGATCCAGCGCGAGACCATCCCCCACCTGCTCGCCGGGCGAGACCTGCTCGGCCAGGCGGCGACCGGCACCGGCAAGACAGCCGCGTTTGCGCTGCCGGTGCTGCAGATGATCGACACCGCGGCCAAGGTCGTGCCGATCGCCCTGATCCTGGTGCCGACCCGCGAGCTGGCGATGCAGGTCAGCGAGGCCATCTTCAAGTACGGCCGCGAACTCGGCGTCAAGGTGACACCGATCTACGGTGGCCAGCCGATCTTCCGTCAGCTGCAAGCGCTCGATCGTGGTGTGCACATCGTCGTCGCCACGCCGGGCCGGGCCCTCGACCACATCGGCCGCGGTTCACTGCAGCTCGGCGCCATCCGTACCGTGATCCTCGACGAGGCCGACGAGATGCTCGACATGGGCTTCTCCGACGACATCGATTCGATCCTGCAAGTGACGCCCGACCGAGCGCCAGACGGTGCTGTTCTCGGCCACGATGCCGGCACGCATCAACGCCCTCGCACGCAAGTACCAGCGCGACCCGGTACGCATCCAGATCGGTCGCGGCGACACGACAGCCGGGCACGGCACTCGTTCGCCAGAGCGCCTACATGGTGCAGCGCTCGCACAAGCCGGCTGCGCTCGGCCGCATCCTCGACATCGAAGCACCGAAGGCCACTCTCGTCTTCTGCCGCACACGCACCGAGGTCGACCAGCTGACCGAGACGATGAACGGTCGCGGCTATCGCGCCGAGGCGTTGCACGGCGGCATGGATCAACCACAACGCGACCGGGTGATGGGCCGCCTTCGTGACGGCACTGCCGAGTTGTTGGTGGCCACCGATGTCGCCGCCCGCGGCCTCGACGTCGACACGTTGACTCACGTCGTCAACTACGACGTGCCATCCGCTGCCGAGAGCTACGTCCACCGCATCGGTCGAGTCGGCCGGGCCGGACGCCAAGGTGTGGCCATCACCCTCGCCGAGCCTCGCGAACAGCGGCTGCTGTTCAACATCGAGAAGCTCACCAAGCAGAAGATCGCCATCGAGCGAGTGCCGACGGTCGCCGACCTGCGCGCTCGCCAGATCGAGCTGACCGTCGCCGCCGTCCGCGAGGCACTGGCCTCGGACGACCTCGACGACTACAACGACGTGCTCAACGCCTTGGCCGGCGACCACAACATCCGCACAATCGCGTTGGCAGCCGTGAAGCTGGCACACGAGGCAGGCGGGGCCACGGTCGACGAGGCCGAGATCCCCGACTTCTCACACAAGGTCGACCGCGGCCCGCGGCCCGACCGGCCCGAGCGCGGTGACCGACCCGGCCAGAAGGGGCCGCGACCATCTCCAGGGCACCGTGGCGGTGGAACTGTCGGCACCGGATTCATCTACATCTGGACTCGGTCGCAAGGTCGGCATCCGCCCCGGCGACCTCGTCGGGCTGATCGCCAACGAGAGCAACCTCAGCGGCCGCGAGATCGGCCCGATCAAGATCACCGAGCAGTTCTCGATCGTCGGCGTGCCCGAAGCACGCGTCGACGACGTGATCACCTCGCTGCGCGGCACCCTGCTGAAGGGCAAACGACCCAACGCCCGGCGCTACACCGAATGAACCCGGGCTGAACTGGCTGAACCCGGGCTGAACCTGGCTGAACCCGACCGTCAGGCGAGATCCGAGGCGAGGTGCCAGGCCTGCCGAGTGGCGAACACCATGCGCCGCGGGGCGTAGGCATCGCCGAGCAGGTGGACGTTGGCGCGAGCTTGCTTCAGCGACAGGTACAACTCGTTGTCGGGCACAGCACCACACGTCAGCACCACGCTGTCGACGCCCTCGATCGACCATCGTCGATTGCTGTAGGTGTTCGCCAGGTGCACGCGGCCCGGCTCGACACCGACGAGGCGGGCCATCGGTTCGAATCGTGCACCTTCGCCGTCGAGCCGGGCCAGGACCGCACCAACCATGTACGTGCTGACCAGCGGAGACGGACCATTGGTTCGATACGTGACGGTCACCCGATGGCCGAGCCCACTGAGATGATCGGCCACCGCGAGAGGTGCGGCGTCGTCGTCCTCCGACACGACCACGACATGACGGCCGAGCACGATTCCACCGACCAACACGTCGGCTGCTTGATGCACGAACGGTTCGCCGATGCCCGGCACGTCGATGGTGCGCGGTAGCGCGCCGGTCGCCACCACGACAACGTGGGGATTGACGACATCGATGTCTTCGAGCGTGGCTTCGTGCCCCAACTCCACGGTCACGCCGAGGCGTTGCAAGCGGTTCTGCTGCCACCGGATCCACTCGGCGTAGCGAGTGTTCATGCGCGCCTTGGCGGCGATGGCCAGTTGTCCGCCGAGGTGCAGGTTGCGTTCCCACACGGTCACTCGATGCCCTCGTTGCGTTGCCAAGGCCGCGAACTCCGTGCCGGCAGGGCCGCCGCCGATGACGAGCACCCGCTGCGATCGCTTGACCGGCGGGAGGGCACCGAGGTGTTCGTTGCCGGCGTGCGGGTTCACGGCACAAGCGAACGGGAGACCCTCGACCACGCTGCGATCGACGCAGTCGTTGAAGCCGACACATGGACGGATCAACTCGATCGCGCCGCGCCGCGCCTTGCCGACGATCTCGGGATCGGCGATGGTTGCCCTGGCGAACCCCACCAGATCGGCGTGGCCGTCGGCGAGTACGCCTTCGGCCGTGTCGACGCTGAACACCCTGCCGACGTAGACAACAGGGAGATCCGTGGCCTGCTTGGCCTGCCCGCACAAACCGGCCCACTCTGCCTCGCCGTAGACGGCGGGAGAGATGTAGCTGACGGTGCCCCAGTTGCCCCCGACATCGAGACTGAAGTAGTCGATCGTTCCGTCGGCCGTGAACGCAGCCAGCAACTGTTGACAATCACTGAGCTTGTAGCCGCCTTCGATCATCTCGTCGAGACACAGTCGCAAGCCGAGCGTGATGGGGCGGTCGACCTTGCGACGAATGAGCTCGACGACCTCGCGAACAAGTCGGCGTCGGTTCTCGGCATTGCCCCCATAGCCGTCGGTGCGATGGTTGGTCAGCGGTGAGAGGAACCACTGCAACACGTCGTCGTGATTCGAGTGCAGCTCGATGGCATCGGCGCCGGCCTCTGCGGCGAGGGCCGCCGAGTCGCCATACTCGCGTATCAACCAACCGATCTCGTCGATGTCGAGCGGATGCGGGATGCGATGATCCGCGTAGCCCGACAACGTCGGCGACGGGGCGATCGGCATGCCTCCCTGCAGCACGAATTGAACCGAACCCAACCCGCCGGCCGCGTGAACCCGATTGAAGTACTCACCCATGCGTTCGACGTACCTGGGATCGCGGAACGACCCCGGCCCGTTGGAACCCACCCCCGTCGGTTCGAACCCTGGGATGAGCGGGTTGCGAACGAAGTTCGGTCCGCCTCCGATCCACTGCACACCACCTTTGACGCGGGCGACCCAGTAGCTGCAGTACTGCTCGAAGAGCTCGTCGGACTCCAGCAGCCGGCCACCTCCGCCGGAATGCGGCGGCACCACCAGGCGGTGGTCGAGTTGCATCGTTCCAACACGTATCGGCTCGAACACATGCATCGCCACCGGGTTCTCCATACCCGGCCACAGTAGGTTTCAGCGGCCATCCGGAGCACTGTCGACGAAGGTCACTGCTCGTGTGTCGAGATCGAGTCGATTCTCCAGACGACCTCGCCGTCGACGATCTCGTCGGTTCGCCGCAGACCGGCGCGCGCCGCGACTCGGGCCGAGGCTTCGTGACCGGGATGAACATGCGCGACGATCGACTCCACACCGTGCACGGCGAGCCAGCGCACGAGCGCCGACGCCGCTTCGCCGGCGTAGCCCCGTCGCTGCCACGAGCTGCCGATCGTCCACGCCACGAATGCGGTCGGTGAGCCGTCGGACGTCACGACAGTCGCCTGCACGGTGCCGATCGCCACGTCGTCGGTGGCGCGGCGAACGATCCAATTGAGCCACACCTCGGTGGCCGAGCCGGATCCCCGCACCCAGGCCGCGTCAGCGCGCCCGCAGCTCGTCTCGGGTCGCCGGTTCTCCGCCGATGAACTCGTGCAGCGTCGGATCGGCCAACACCTGCGCCATCTCATCGGCATCTTCGGCGCGCAGTGGATCGAGCACGAGTCTCGCAGTGGCGATGCTCGAGGCCTCAGCCGCATTGCTCATCTCCGAACCCTAACGGTGCTCAGACGCGACCAAGTAGGGATGGTGCGGGTCGAAGGCAAATAAGGTGAGACGATGAGTGACCGTCCGAGCGACGCGGCGTTGTGGGCCTCGATGGCCGAGACGCTGCGCGACACCGTGCTACCCAACCTCGCGGATCCGCACGCACGCAACGCGGCGATCCAGCTGATCGGATTGGCCGTCTACGCCGGTCGCCGCGGCAACGACCCGACCCGTCGTCGGCTCGAAGAGCTGGCCGCAGTCCTGGGGCCGGCAGCCGGCCAAGACGTGTTGCGCTCGTGCGTCGCCGTGCTCGCCGACCCATATCACCGTGTCCATGCTCCCATCCGCGAGATCCTCGAGCGCCATCTCGACGAGGACGTCCAGTCCGAGACGGCCCTGCTCGAGGCGTTTGGTGGCCAGGTGCCACGTGGATGAGGGCCGGCTCGCCGACTACCTGACCACGCAGACTGGCTCACTGGTCGAGATTCGTGACGTGCGTCGCCTGACGGTCGGACAGACGCGGGCCATGTTCGTCGTCGATACCTCGACAGGATGGTTCGTGGTGAGGCTCGAACAAGGTGGGGCGTTCGGCACGTCGACCGGCGACGAGTTCAACCTCATGCAATCGCTGCACGCCTGCGGCTTCCCCGTTGCCGGTCCCCGGTGGCACGAGCCCACCGGCGACGTCTTGGGCCAGCCCTTCTTCGTGATGGACCACGTCGAGGCCGAGCCGCCAGAGTACGGACGGGCAATGGACGAGGCGACGGCAGCCTCCTTCGTGCGCGCCTTGGCAAGCCTCCATGCTCTCGATCCTTCGGCGCACCTGCCGGCTGTCGATCCGGCGCAGGCGACCCACATCCAGATCGAGCATTGGCGCAATGTCGGCAAGTCGGCCGGCGGTCCGCGGCTGCCATTGCTCGATGCCGCGGAGATGTGGCTTCACCAGAACGCTCCGACCGCGTCGCGCCTTTCCTTGGTCCACGGTGATGCCGGGCCCGGCAACGTGCTGAGCGCCAATGGTGTGGTGCTCGCCCTGACCGATTGGGAGCTCGGTCACATCGGTGATCCGGCTGAGGATTGGTCCTTCTGCCTGTCGATCCGGGGGGCGCAGACGATGCCACGACTCGACTGGTTGGCCTTGTTCGAACGAGAGGCCGGGGTTCGGATGAGCGATGCACAATGGGCTTATTGGGAGGCGTTCAACCTGTTCAAGGTGGCCTGCGCCAATCGCACCTACCTGGCCCTGTTCGAGTCCGGCGCGAATCGGGCCCCGAACATGGCGATCATCGGAACCGCTCTACACCGCAGCGCGCTGCGTCGTCTCGTGGACATGACCAAGTGAGATGCACTGTGACATCTGCCGCAGCGGACCGACTGTTCATCTAGCCGCAAGCATCGTGAAATCTGGCGTCCGTACCCTGGCGCTATGGACGAACCCATGAAGGCATCCAGAACGTTGATACTCATCGATCCGTCGAGCCCCGATGGGGAGAGTGGAATCGGCGTGCTGAGCGCAGAAGATCAGGCTGTCACGTTGCTCCTGACCCTCGAGGGTCGCTCGGCTACCTCGCTGCGCGAGTTCGCCAAGGCCGAGAACATCAACGTGTCGATGGCCGGGTTGATCTACCTCGACCAAGTCGTGCGTCGCCTCAGCGTGCACACCAGCGACATCGAGACGATCTCGACATCCGGTTCCGACTCGGTGGCCGAGATCTTTGATGTGCTGCAGCATCGAGTCGTGAGCCGGGTGATCCTGCCGGCCAGCCTGCCAGGACTGCACGGCGCGGGCTTGGCACGGCTGCTACAAGCCTGCCCCGTGCCCGTTGTCGTGGCACCACGAGTCAGGCACGGCGCGGCGATCTATCCGATCGCGTCGTAGCGGTCGACTGGTCGACCTGCTCGGCAACGGACAGCGTCGCAGCCAGCACCGCCGAGGCCCGCCGCACCGGATCCGGCTGCTCGATCATCAACTGGCGCGAGCGCAGCTCGACCGACAACGGCACGTTCGGCACGGTGGCCAAGACGTCGCCGAGCGGTAGATCGCCGCGACCCGGCAACAACCTGCCATGCAGCGACTCGTCGCGCAGTCCGGACGGCGAGTAGTCGAGAAGCACTGCGGCGCCATCCGCGATCTGCAGGTATGGCACGAGATGGGGTGCCAGGCCAATCAGGTCAGCGGGAGCGCCACCGGAACGGGCCAAATGCAAGCTGTCGACCAGCACACCACCGTTCGCATAACCAGCCTGCGCAACCACATCGAGTGCCGCCGACAACGAACCGACGGAAGACATCGGCTGGAACTCGAGTACGACGACCACCGACGATCCGCCGGCCCGGTTGCACAACGCCGCGAAGCGTTCGACCACCTCCTTCGGGTCGGCCGACCCGCTGCCCACCACGACGTGACGCACGCCGATCTCGGCGGCGATGTCGATGATCGCTTCACCGTGATCCGGCCCGCGCCCGATGATGACCGGCTCGATATCAAGCGGTATCACGCCGGTGTCAGCCAGCCGACGAGCGACGTCGCGGGCGACCGGCGCGGTCCACGTTTGCGGATCGAACCAGATGCCAACAGCGCCGAATCCGGCCCTGGCGGCGACAGCGACGGCCTCTGCTGGCCCGATGTCGGGCACCGTACCGGCGGCCAGCGACACCAGCCGTGCGCTCATGTACCGGTCATCTCGCCCATGGACACGGAACCTAATGGGTAACGACCGGCCGGTTCGTCTACTCCGGCGAGTGGCACACCGCCTCGACGTTGTTCCCGTCGGGGTCACGAACGAACGCCCCGTAGTAGTTGGGGTGATATTCGGGCCAGATCCTCGGCTCGTGCAGCACCTCGGCCCCAACGCCGACGGCCGCGTCGAAGAAGGCCCGTACCGCAAATCGATTCGGCGCCGAGAAGGCGATGTGCGACTCGCGGAAGCCCTCACCACTGTTGTGCGGGCCGATCCAGAAGTCAGGCATTGGCGGGACGCCGTAGCCGATCACGGGGCCGAACTCCATGATGCGCGTGCCGCCGAGCGAGGCAAGAACTGCGTCGTAGAACTTGGCGCTGACTGCGGTGTCAGCGCACTGGATGGAGAGATGATCAAGCATGCCCAATCATCTCATGCCCAGATCGGTGCACGCCCGCTCAGGCAGCGGCGATGGCTTTGGTCGGGCTTGGCAACTGACGGCGATCGATCACGTGATCGACGAGGCCGTATGCCAAGGCTTGGTCGCCACGCACGATGTAATCGCGATCGATGTCGGCCGTGATCCGCTCGGCGGTCTGACCCGTCGCGGCGACGAGTATCTCGACCATCCGTCGGCGCATCTCGACCATCTCGGCGACCGCCAACTCCATGTCGGTCGACTGGCCCTGCGCGCCACCGTGCGGTTGGTGGATCAACACGCGTGCGTTTGGCAGGACGTACCGCTTGCCCGGAGTGCCGGCGGCCAGCAACACGGCAGCAGCCGACGCAGCCTGGCCGACGCAGATCGTGGCGACGTCGGGGTTGATGTACCGCATCGTGTCGTGGATGGCGAACAGACCGTTCATATCGCCACCAGGGCTGTTGATGTAGATGGCGATATCGGCGTCGGGATTCTCGCTCTCGAGATGCAACAACTGGGCCACGACGAGGTTGGTGACGTTGTCGTCGATTGCGGCGCCGAGGAACACGATGCGATTGACGAGCAGGCGTGAATAGATGTCGAAGGCACGTTCGCCACGGCTGGTGCTCTCGATGACGGTTGGGATCAACATGGTTCTCCCTGATTGAACTAGTGCAACTACTTGGTTGCAGCTCGATCGTATCCTGGGCGGAAGTGAGGTGCAACCATCAAGTTGCGCTATTCTGGTCGCATGACGCAGCCCGATGCTCAGTCGATCGAACGCCACACCGACCTCGACGTGGAGGTGAGCGACCTCTGGGCGCTGATCTCGACAGCCGATGGGTGGAGCTCCTGGCTCGTCGACGAAGTCGATCTCACCATTTCACCAGGTGAGACCGGCACGGTGATCCACGACGGTGTCGAGCGGTCGGTCACGATCGACGCTGTCACCGACGGCTGCCGGATCGGGTTCGCCTGGTGGGAGAGCGACGACCCGGCCTCGGTCTCGTACGTGCAGCTCGACATCGTCGAATTGCCCGACAACAGGTCGCATCTCCACATCACCGAGCAGTTCCTCGGCACCTCACCCACAGCTGCGGCCGCCACGTCATGCTCGATCTCGTGGGACGTGAAGCTGGTCTCGCTGTGGTTGGTGGCATTGTCGTTCCTCGTGACGGCGTGACCCGACCGGCGACCGCCACAGTGCGCATCGCCGACAGCGGCGCGCTCGACGCGTTGTTCGGTGCACTTGCCGACCCGACTCGTCGACAACTTGTCGAACGCCTGTTGACCAAGGGTCCGACAACTGCCACGCTGCTGGCCGAGACCACCCCACTGACCCGCCAGGCCGTGCTCAAGCACCTGCAGGTGCTCGAAGCAGCCGGACTGCTCGCCCACGAACGCGCCGGCCGCGAGGTGCGGTACCGGGTGACGCCGCAGCCCTTGGCCTCGGCGGTGGCCTGGATCCTCGACACCGCCGGGCAGTGGGACCGTCGCCTCGATCGCCTACGCAGGCTCCCAACCTGACTGCCTACATGAGCGGGACGACGTAGAACGCGATGGCCGCGAGATGGCAGCCGGCACCGGCGAGCGTGAACAGATGGAAGATCTCGTGGAAGCCGAACACGAGTGGCCACGGATCCGGTCGTTTGAGTGCGTACACCACGGCACCCAGCGTGTACAGCAGCCCGCCGCCGAGAACCAGCGTGAACCCGGCGCCGCCGAGGTTGCGATACAGCTGCGGCAAGGCGACGGACTGCCGACCAGCCGACGATCACGTAGATCGAGGTGAACAGCCGAGCGGGGCACCTTGATCGGCAACCACTCCAGCGTCATGCCGACGATCGCCCCACCCCACGCGGCGCACAGCACCACGACCTTCTGCCAACCGTCGACGGCCACGGCCATGATCGGCGTGTACGCGCCGGCGATCGCCAGGAAGATCGCCGAATGATCGAGACGACGCATGATCCGACCGCGAGCGTGCCACCCAGGCAGGTTGGTACATCGCCGAAACACCGAACATCGTCAGCGTGCCACGACGTAGACCCCGAGCCACAACCGCTCGCTGGCAGATGCGCCGGCGACGGCCAGCATGATGATGCCGAGCACGGCGACGCACGGTGAACGCGAGCACGTGTGACCATCCACGCAGCAGTGGCTTGACCACCACGGAATCCACGTCACCGACGGTATCCAGCCCGAGTGCGGATACCTTCGTGGTTTCCACATGTTCCTCGGCGAGAATGTCTGACCCATGAGCACCACCGACAACCCAACCGAAAACGCGATCAGAACCCCCGATGGTACTGGTCTCGATTTCGTCCGCGACCTGGTACGGGCCGACATCGAGGCCGGCACGTTCGGCGGTCGTGTGCAGACCCGGTTCCCACCGGAACCCAACGGCTACCTGCACATCGGCCACGCCAAGGCGATCTGCATCGACTACGGCATCGCCGAGCGAGTTCGGTGGCGTCTGCAACCTGCGGTTCGACGACACCAACCCCGACACCGAAGACATCGAGTTCGTCGAGTCGATCATCGACGACCTGACGCTGGCTCGGTTTCGCGCCGGGCGAGCCGCTGTACGCCTCCGACTACTTCGAGCAGCTCTACCTGTGGGCCGAGCACCTCGTGATCGCAGGGCCTGGCGTACGTCGACGACCAGGACGGCGAGACCATCTCGGCGCAGCGCGGCGGCTACGGCAAGCCGGGCGTCGAGAGCCCGTACCGCGACCGGTCGATCGACGAGAACCTCGACCTGTTCCGGCGGATGCGCGCCGGCGAGTTCGCCGACGGCGCGCGGGTGCTGCGCGCCAAGATCGACATGCAAGACGAGAACATGCAGCTGCGCGATCCGGTGATGTACCGCATCCGCCGCGGCCACCACTGGCGCACGGGCGACGAGTGGGTGATCTACCCGACCTACGACTGGGCGCACGGCCAGAGCGACGCGATCGAAGGCGTCACCCACTCGCTGTGCACGCTCGAGTTCGACAGCCATCGGGCGCTGTACGACTGGTACCTCAGCCACCTGCCGCTGCCGGGCGATCAGCCGCGCCAGACCGAGTTCGCCCGCCTCGAACTGACCCACACGATCACGTCGAAGCGCGACTGGCACGCCTGGTCGCCGACGGTGTGGTCGACGGCTGGGACGACCCGCGCATGCCGACCCTGCGCGGCCTGCGCCGTCGCGGCTACCCGGCTGCGGCGATCCGCGCCTTCTGCAGCTACATCGGCGTGGCGCGCACCAACAGCCGGCACTCGATCGAGCTGCTGGAGTCGTTCATCCGCCGCGAGCTCAACGAGACCGCCCTGCGCCGGATGGCCGTGCTGCGTCCGCTGCGAGCTGGTGATCACCAACTGGCCCGACGACGCCGACGGCAACCCGGTCGTCGAGCACCACGAGGTCGTCAACAATCCGGAGAACCCCGACGACGGCGCACGCCAGGTGCCGTTCTCGAAGGTGCTGTACATCGAGCGCGACGACTTCATGGAAGTCGCGCCGCCGAAGTACTTCCGGCTCACGCCCGGGCGCGAGGTGCGGCTGCGATCCGCCTACCTCGTCACGTGCACCGGCTGCGTGAAGGACGACGACGGCAACGTGATCGAGGTGCACTGCACCTACGACCCGGCCACCTCTGGCGGCAACGCGCCCGACGGACGCAAGGTGAAGTCGACCATGCACTGGGTGTCGGCCGACCACGCCGTCGACGCCACCGTGGCGCTGTACGAGCGGCTGTTCACGGCCGAGGTGCCGGGCGAGGCGACCGGCGATCCGTTCGACGACCTCAACCCCGACTCGCGCGAGCTGCTGACCGACTGCAAGGTCGAACCGGCGCTGGCCGACACGCCGCCCGGCGCCGTGGTGCAGTTCGAGCGGCTCGGCTACTTCGCCCACGATCCGCGTCACGCCGATGCTGTTCCACCGCACCGTCGGCCTGCGCGACGAGTGGGCCAACATCCAAAAGCGCAACTAGCAGGGTGCTGAAAATCGGGTTCTGAGACGCTGTCGTCCACGGGCGGGTGGCTCGCCGAGGTCCTGGCCTAGCAGCTCGAGGCCAGTCACGTTTCATTCGATCCTGGCGAACATTTCGTGACTGGCCTGTGACGCGGTCTCGGTGCCGGTCAGGTGGTGGCGGTGTCGAGGGCGGTGATTCGGATGAGGTTGTAGACGGCGGCTTCGATCTTGAACCAGGCCCGGTTTCGTTGTCGGCCGATGTAGCGAAGCTTGCGGCCACCGCCGATGGGCTTGATCCACCCGAACGGTTCCTCGACCCGTTTACGTATCCGCTGCGACACGATGTGGCCGGGATGGCGGGTGGTGCGAGCATCGATCGCAGATCTGCGCTTCGACGTGTTCTGAGCGACGTGCGGGGTGAACCCAAGTTGGCGGGCTTTGGCGACGAAGTCGCGGGTGTCGTAGGCCTTGTCGGCAGCGATCGTGCGCCGCCGTTTCGATGCCGGCAACGGGGCCAGCATCTCCACGGCGCAGTCGCGTTCGGCGGAACCGGTTGCCGCGGTGAGCTCGGCGTCGACGATCAGCGCGTGGCGGTTCTCCATCAACAGATGCCCCGCATACGACATGGTCCGTCTTTGGGTTTGAAGCGCCTGGGAGATCAGGATGCTCGTTCCGATGATGGTCTATGGGCTCGTTCGACTCAATCGCGCATACGAGACCGAAGACGAGGAGTTGCACGAGGATGCGCAGGCGCTGGCCGAGGCACACACCATGCGCACGCATTCCGTGGTGGTACTGGTCGACGACCTCGACGCCGCCACCGCCCGGGCGATCCAGTACGCCCGCACGCTGCAGCCCGACGATCTCCGAGCGGTGCACTTCGACCTCGACTTGTGGAAGACGGACATGCTCGTCAAGGCATGGGCGACCTCGGCTTCACCCGGTTCCCACTCGACATCGTCGAGTGTCCGGATCGTCGCGTGCCGCGTGCCACGCTCGAACTGGCGGCGCTCACCACTGCCGACAACGACACCGAACTGACCATCCTCATCCCCCGTCACGAATACACCAAGGTGTGGCATCGGCTACTGCACGATCGGTCGTCGAATTCAATCGTCGCCGCGCTCAGCGACACCCCGCACTGCAATGTCACGATCGTGCCATATCACCTCGGTAGGGGCCGGCCAGCAGCCGAGTCGGCGCCGATGGCGCCCACACCGACGCCGTTCAAACCGGCCAAGACGGGGCCGGCCGCGACCAACGTCTCATCGACGGATCTGCCGGCGGCGCGCACACGGATCGCAGACCTCACGTCTCGCCAGCGGTCGACGGTAGCGGGCCGCGTACGGGCGTTCAGGGTGCAACCGTGGGGCGGCAACGTCGCATTGGAGTGCACACTGGCTGACGAGACGGGCAGCATTGCCGTGGTCTTCTTCGGTCGCCGCGAGATCGGCGGGGTACGTCTGGGCACGATCATGTCGGTCACCGGCGTTCCTGGCGAACATCACGGGATGCGGTCGATCCTCAACCCCGAGTACGCAATCATCTCAACTCCCACGGCACCAGTGCGGCCCGATCACCACGAGCCGACCAAGCACACCGAAAAGCGCTCCGAGAAACGCTGACAGCCCATGGCGTGAGAATGTGCCGAGGGTCGGCCGAGGTGTCGCCTGGGGTAGAACTGGGTATTGATATCAATGTGGCGCGTGATTCACAATCGCCGAATCCGGATAACGATCATCTGATCACGTCGGTGTTGGGCGAGCGATATGCGCTCACGACACGCATCGCCGTCGGTGGCATGGGCGAGGTCTGGGCAGCCACCGACAAACTGCTGGGCCGCCAGGTCGCCGTCAAGATCCTTCGCGACGACCTCGTCGACTCACCCGTCTTTCTCGAGCGGTTCCGGGCCGAGGCGCGACACACCGCGGCCCTGAAACACCCGGGAATCGCCAGTGTCTATGACTATGGGGAGGATCGCTCCGACGGCCGTCTCACCGCGTATCTCGTCATGGAGCTCGTCAGCGGCCAGCCGCTTTCGAAGGTGATGGCCAAGCGAGGGGTGCTACCTGTCAACATGGTCCTGTCGCTGCTGGCTCAGACAGCCGAAGCGTTGCATGCCGCGCACGTACTGGGTGTGGTCCATCGCGACGTCAAGCCGGGCAACCTGCTGTTGCTCGCTGACGGAACGATCAAGGTGACCGACTTCGGCATCGCCCGTGCTGCGAACTCCGCGGCCCTCACCGAGGTGGGACAGGTCATCGGGACTGCCAGATACATCTCGCCCGAACAGGCGATGGGTGTCGAAGCCACCCCGGCCAGCGATGTCTACTCGCTTGGTGTGATCGGCTACGAGATGCTCGCTGGGCACCCTCCATTCACGGCCGACAATGCGGCAGCCCTGGCGACGGCCCACGTCCATCAGCCACCCCCGCCGCTTCCGCTGACCGTGCCCGGCGATGTACGGGCTGCGATCGCCGAAGCCATTGCCAAAGATCCCGCCGACCGCCCTCGCGACGCGCACGCCTTTGCTGCCAAGCTCCGCCGCCTGCAGTTGGCCGGTATGCCGCCACCGGAACGGGTTGCAGACGTCGAGTCCGGATCCGACCAGCCCGCGCTGCTCGCCGGCGTCGCCGACGCGGTTCCGCCAACGCAGGTGATGACCGCTGACCGCGACGGGTCGCAAACCGCGATCATGCCACCCGGCGGCATCGTCGGCCGTGCCCCGGAACTCGGCATGTCTCATGAGCCCTACGCATCTCGGCGCCGGCGCCGCTGGATCGGGGTCGCGGTCCTCACCGTGGTTCTCGCCCTGGTTGGCATCGCCCAACTGCGTAGCGGCAAAGACTCGCTGCTCGGCGCGACGACAACCACCACGACAGCGACAACGATCCCGGCGACCGTGGCAATCGACCCGAAAGCCATTGTGGGTCTTCCGATTGCGCGGGTGTCGGAACTCTTGTCAAAGGCAGGGTTCGTGGTCATCCTCAGACAGGTCGACGCTCTCGGCCTTGCGGCGGGCGTCGTGGTCGCTGTCGAACCCAGCGGACAAGTTCCATTTGGAGCGACGGTGACCCTCGACGTCAGCAACGACAACCCGGCCAGTACGACGCCAACCGTCGACAACACAAATGGCAGGGGCAAGAAGAAGGGCAAACCCTAGGGCTGACACGCCGCCCTGAACGCCGCGCAGGCTCAGGCGACGGGGCCCATCTTCGCGGTCTCCTTGATGAGCGCCACGAGCGCTTTCTCGTCGAGGTTCGCGAGCTTCTTGAACCGTACGCAGGCCTTGCCGATGCTGGCCTTCGGGAGCCGGTCGACGTACCGCTCGGCGACGTAGCCCTTCGCGTCGGCGGCGAAGCAGTACAGCGAGATGTACGAGGCGTTGCTGGCGATCGAGAGCTTGCAGGCGTCGCCCTCCCGGCCGCTCGCATAGCGGTAGTGAAACGGTCCGTAGCCGAGCATGCCGCCCATGATGACCGGCTCGAGCTTCGGCGCGTGCTTGCGAATCAGCGCATCGAGTGCCGCTATGTCGGACCGGCGCTTGTCGTCCACCGCGGCGATGTACTCGGCCGGGGTCTTCACGTTCAGCTGTCCCTTCATCTTCATCGCCTCCTCCGAGACTCGGCGTCACCAGACCAGCAGCGACCCGTCGAACCTTCCATCGATGATTGTCGCACTACGGGTCGGCACTTTCCACGAACGCGCGCGGCGGGCCGCGAGTTGGATCCGCCCCCTCGTGCCACAGGTGACCTCGTCCGGCACGTGCAGGATCGACGGATCGGTCGCGAGTAGACGGTCGCTTCCCGTACGACGGATGAGCGCCGAATGATCGTCATGGGGCGTGTTGGAAAGGAGGCTTCAATGCCCGAAGGCCTTCACGGCGTTGTCGAAATCAAGGTAACCCGCTGCAGCCCACCACAGATGATCTCCGGGATAGACGCCGTCTCCCGTGTGCTCACGGCGCCACTCACGATCGTAGAAACCAGCCACGGCGTCAGCAAGGTGACGACGGCCGACGTCGCGCTCCAGGAACAACTGCTTGACAAGTTGCTCAACGTCGGAGGGTTCATCGAACTGCAACTGGTCGATGCGACCAGCCGTCAGGGCGTCAAAGACCTCTTGGTCCAACCCTGCCGCCGCCGACCAGAAGCGAACAGCACGAGAGATCTCGTGGTTCCAGATCGGCCACGACACCGGACGCCACCACCATGCCATCGGCAACTTGTCCAATCGCAGCAACGAAGCGAGCGCCTCGAGTGCGGTGGGGTGACTCAGCCACGGCACGTCCTCGGCAGGTTCGTCGACCGCCAACGCGATCTGCACTCGCTCCACTTCGCCGACTGGCTGGAGCATCCCGCCGAATATGTAGCCGGCGACGACAGCCGGTCCTGGCCAGAGCTTGGATCGCTCGAGTTCCGCTGCGACGCCGGCGAGTCGGCTGATTGCTGTCGAACGCTTCATTGCACCAGGGTCGCACCACACGCCGAGGTTCCGAGCGACACTAACGGCTTCCAGGACTGGCGCGGCCGCTCCATATCAAGGGCATTCCGCGCTCCGCTCTGTCCGTCTGTACGGGCGGCGTTACACCCCCCGTGCAGAATCTCCGTGTGAGCACTCACGACCCGATAGACGATCCGGTACCGCGCACCGTCGTGCTCGACCTTGACGAGACCTTCCGTGTGCTGGAGGCGCTCGAGGATGCCCGCGTCGCTCTGCGCGAGCGTGGCGCTGCTCCTGGCCTGCAAGATGAGCTAGCGACGGTGATCCGCGTTCTCCACGGTAAGTTGGGTCTCGATGAAGGTGGTGTGCTGTGACTGAGGCCGACGTTCTTCTGCCGGCCGAGGCGGCCCGTCGTCTAGGCGTTGCAACTCGTGTCATCGTGCAAGCGATGTACGAGAAGAAGCTCCCGCGAGTGAAGCTTGAAGATGGCACCCTCGGCGTCCCGGCTGAGGCGCTCGACACCTTCCAAGTGCCGAGCGCCTGAGTACAGATCTGTCGTGATGCGCTCACGGGCATGACGACCATGAATGTGTCGCTGCCCGAGGAGCTGAAGACGTCTGAGCAGCGTCGGGCATGGCCCGCCGAACGTGCTCGCCGCACCGAAGCCAACGTCATCGAGCAGCACAATCAGTATGTTCGGGGCACCTTCGGGCGGCAGCAACGGCTCGATGGGAGGAAACGAGGTGTCCGGATCCTTGGCGTCATACGTCGTCAACCAAGGAGCAGGGCGATCGGGAATCGGCAACATCCCCGTGCATGCCGGTCGGGACGCATCAGATTCCCCCTCTACAGAAGCTCTTGACGAGCGACCCTAGAGCGCACCCGGGCCACGCTCTCACAGCCAATTGGATGCCGCCGCGACGGATCGCGCCTCGTCCTGCCCCGACGCAGAATGCCCAGTGATATGGAGCGGGTTGTCGAGGACGATTAGCGGCCTGCGTCCGCACTGCGTAGTCGAGATCGAGGTAACCCGAGGTCGCCCACCCCAGATGGTCGGCCGGATAGACACCGTCGCCGGTGTGCTCGCTCCGCCACTCACAATCGAGAAACCCCACGCCTTCTGCGAGGTGACCGCGACCGACATCTCGCTCGAGCATGAGCTGTTCCATGAGCTGATCGGCGTCGGCCGGCTCGGCGAATTCCAGTTGTCGACGCGACCAGCCGACGGAGCATCGAACACTCCTGGTCCGGAGCCGGCTGTTGCAGACCAGTAGCACATCGCGCGACTGATCTCGTGGCTCCACACCGGCCTCGCACTCGGACGCCAGCACCACGACATCGCAAGCTTGTCGAAACGCAGCATGGAAGCAAGCGCTTCCATGTGCCGGGGGCGGCTCATTCACGCCACGGGCTCGACGGGTTCGTCAACGACCAAGGCGAGCTGCACTCGCTCGACATCGCCGGCTGGATCGAGAGTGCGACGAAGAGATATCCGGCAACGACGCACGATCCAGACCGGGCCTTGGCCCGCTCGAGTCCATCGGCGACTTCGGAGATCGGCTGATTGCCGTCGAACGCTTCATTGCACCATCGTCGCACGCCAGCGTTCGGAGTGACGTGTGCCTCTCGAAGACTGGCGCGACCGCTCCATATCACTGGGCAATCTGTGCGCCTTCGCAGTGAGTCGCCCGGCCCCAACGGGAACCGGGCGACTCGCTACGTCTTCTTGAACACTCGTTGGAGCAGCGACAGCCCCGTGCCTTGGCGAACAGCCAGAGGCAAGGAGCATCATTGTTGGATCGACGCCCGTGTGGGCGAACACCGGGGTGGATCAGTTGACGGGGGGGTACTCGGTGCCGTTGGCCTGCTTGAGGCTCACGTTGAGGTCCACGGCCACGGCCTGACCCTGCGCGGAGTCCGGCGCGTACACGTCCATGCAGACCGCGTTCTTGAAGGTGACCGTTTGGCTGGTGCCCGGCTGGATCTGCTTGAACTCGTAGCCGTTGGCAACAAGCTCAGCAGCGCCAGTCCCGGCGCGCAGGTACGTCGCGAGGTGCAGGTGACTGGCAGTGTCGGCGTCAGCGCGGACACCCACGCTGTTGACGAGGTAGATGCCGTTGACCGGGAAGTCGTTGCCGTTGACGAGGTCGAACGTAACGTCTTCACACGAGCCGGGACGCAGCGTGCCGACCTGAGCGTTTTGAGCCGTGACGGCCTCCACGGTGTCGGTCTTGCCGTTCGCCACGATCGAGGTGGTCGCGGTGAAGAACGCGAACGCGCCGGTGGACACGGCGAGCGCCGAGCCGACAATGGCGCTGACCGCGAGGGTGCGCTTGGTGATTCTTTTCATGATCTTTCTTTCCTGTTGATTTTCGCCCATGTGTTGGGCGGTGGCCGGGCGGCCAGCAGGCAGCAAGAGCCAGCGTCGTGCGGGTGACGCTGTGACCTTTGCTGCCTGCGAGCTGACCGATCGAAGTAGGCTCGTGGCGTTGTACCCTGGTTAACACTGAACCATGGTGGATCTATTCCCATGGTCCAGTCAGTATCTCGGGCTCTGTATCAGCCCGTGATGTCGAATTCCACTTCTGGGTGTGCGGTTGGCTCGATGGCGGCGCGGGTTGAGAGTCCAGCGGCCAGGTCAGGGTCGGCCCACCCGTCGTTTCCGCCCACTCATATCTGCCGATCGGTGCGCTGGACGGCCGACCCGCGATCGGGCATTCTGCTCGGGTGGCGGACGAGTCGAAGTCGAGCGAGGAAACCCACGACGAGGACCCGACGAGCGAAGCTCAGAGGTTCTCGGCTTTGCTCTCGTTGCTGGACGAGAACGTCCCTGAACTCGAAGCGTGGAGACTGGAGGATGGCTACGGCGACGAGTTCGATGGGCAGTCCTCGGCCTCTCCGAAGCCTGGATGTTGGTGACTCGTCACCTCTTCGACGATGACGACCGTCCGATCGACGTCGATGGTGTGTGGCCGCGCCTGCTGGCCGTCATCGAAGTCGCGCTTGAGCTCAGCGATCTGCTGTTCGACGACGCACGAGGTGACGACGGTCTCGCTGTCGATGTGTTCGCGGGCTCAGGGATCATGTGTGACGTCACGCGCAATGTCGCATCGCTTGAGGTGCTTCTTCCGTGGATGGGCCCGGTGTCGTTGGAGGGCGCTCGCATCGAGATCAGCAATCACACGACCAGTCGTGGTTATGACATCAACGACGTCGATTGGAGCAAGAGCGGACTCTTCTACAGACCACTGGCGATCTCGCCGCTGGCGCTTGTCCCCGATCGCCGAAGCTGAACGCACCGAACTGCCGATCGGTGCGAGTCACTGCGTCTTGTTTACGCCTCGCTTGAGCTGGCGGATCACGTAGAGTTGCGAGGTCCAGATGCCCTCGATCCAGTACCGAGTTCCGGCAACTTCGATCCAGTTGTCCCCGGTGCTGTCATTGATCGGTCCAATCACATCGAGCGTGTCGAAGCGCGCTCGGATTCGCGTTGGTCGCCGTAGACCCTTTGTATCCAAGAGCACGACGGCGCGGTCAGTGACCGCAACGGTTGTCGCTTGTCGAGCGGCGTCGACCGACATCGACATCAGACCGAACAGTGGGGCGAACAACGCCTCGATACCAGTGCGAGGACCGGTGAACACGTCGACCGCGGCGCGGACGATTTCACCTTGACCGAGCAATTCCTGAACACGTTGTTGGAGGCGTCGCTCGGTGCCGCCGAGCGGGTAGACATCCTGAGTCATCGTTTCGCCAGCCTACGTGTGCAAGCCGGACGGCCCGCCCAGATCTGCCGATAGGCGCGCTTGCATTTGCGAGTTCGACCGGGCATTCTGCGTCCGTGGGCGATCAACCAATGAGAGATCTCCGCCTCGGGACACTGGGCAGGATCATGACCGGCCAGGAAGCGGGACGCATCGTCGAAGTCATCGATGACTTCAAGAACTCCGGTGGGTTCCTGATCTTCACCTACGCCGACGTGAACCGCTCACCCGAGGTCTTCGACTCATGGGTGGAAACGATCACCGATGTCGATCAGTACTTCGACGAGAGCGGCTGGAAAATCGAGTGGGCTGAAGGTTGAGTCTTCATTCTGGCGTGCATGACTGCCGCTCGGCGCCAGCCCTCCGTCGTTTGTGTAAGCGTTTCCGCGATCGATCGCGCCATCGCTTACGCAAACCTGCAACCGCCCCGAACTGCCGATCTCGCGCACTCCACAGGGAGTGCCGACAAACCTGGGTTTCTTGGCAGCCCCAACGGGATTCGAACCCGTGCCGCCACCTTGAGAGGGTGAGCGGTTCTGTCCAGTCCGTGTTGTCAGATGGCGTCTTGTGTTGTCTGATCAGGTCAAATGCTACTCCACATGGTGACCGGTGTTGGCTTGTATTGGTCAATATCAGCGCGTTCTCAAGCGATCCATTCGCAAATCCATTCGCAACGGCAGCGGTGGCGGCACCGTGTGCCGCCGCAGAATAGCTTGCGAAAGCGCTCGCGATCTCCGTGCCGGGATAGGAGCGTGGTGCAGATTGTCCGGGCTCAAATTACGGAATCCGCTGGGCTCGAATTCCGGAGAAAAGCTGCCTCGAATCCGGAACTCGCGGGAGACTTCGAGTGGACCAGCGTACAAAACGCAAATAGTTTGGAACCCCACCAACGGGAGATTCCGGAAGAATGACGGCGACGACTGAAACCGGCGGCGTCGTAAGCTTGGAGACATGACTCGGTTGGAGGTTGAACTTGACGACGCCGCTGCGCAGCGCCTCACTGAACGCGCGGCACGGGAGGGCATTGAGCCGTCCGCCCTTGCCCGACGGCTCCTGACCGAAGCCAGCGAGGTCGACCCGTTCGAGTTCGTCGGGTCGTTCGCATCCGACTCGATCTCGGGCCGAGACGCCGACGATTTTCTTGACCGCGAGGGATTCGGCTCGCATTGATCGTCGACACGGGCCCATTCGTTGCCGCCGCGAACCGCAACGATCGAGACCACGACGCGTGTCGGCGAATCTTCGCCGCAGCGACCGGGCTGCTTCACGTCCCAGCGATGGTGGTGGCTGAAGCGACCTTCATGATCGAACGCTCCGGCGGCTCAATCGCAGAGGCCGCCTTCCTACGCTCTCTTCGATCCACTCGTTACGTCATCGAGGCGCCGACCAACGACGATCTGCACCGAGCAGCGGACCTGGTCGAGCAATACGCAGACCTGGGCCTCGGCGGCACTGACGCTTCGGTCATCGCACTTGCGGAACGCCTCGGCGACCGCACCGTGTTCACGCTGGATCGCCGCCACTTCGCGGTTGTCCAGTTGTCCACCGCCGGCAGTCTCACCCTCCTGCCATAGTCGCTGGTCGGGCGATCCCGACTGCTCAGGATTTCGTCGGCGATGAGCCGACTGATGAGGTCGGCGGCTGCACGGTCAGGCTGTTCGAGGAAGTGGGCGACATTGAGTCTGGTCGCGGCATCGAGGTGGTGACCGAGGCAGCCCTCTTGAAGCTGCGTGGCACCGTGTCCGGGTACGAGGGCTTGGAGTCGTCGACTCCGTTGCTCAACACGAACGCGTTGTCGTCGAGCGTGATTCGACATGCGGCAGCGTTGGCTGCACGTGCTTGGCGTGGTCGGCGAGCAGCACGACGTCCGCAATACGCACACCCCAGCGCCCGGATCAGGATCAGTCGCGTCGTTTCTTTGGTCGGTAGCGGTTGGACACTGGTGGCCGCTCCCCTCCGACGATGCCGCCGGCGATCTGCACTCGCTGGACCGAGACGCGATCGTTGAGATAGCCGAACGGGTCGTCGGCTGTGGGTTTGTAGGTGGCGGCGAATCCGTCGGTCGTCAGTTGGTGGACCTTGGCGAGGCTGTCGAGGAGTGCTTGAACGAGGTCGCTGTTCTCCGATGCGAACTGGCCAAGTGCGGCTCTGAGGAGCTGTTCTCGTTTGAGGTCGATTTGGGCCCATTCGGCGGCGTCGGGATATCCGGCGGAGCCGAGGAGTTCGTCGTGGAGGATCGAGCCGGGGGCGCCGAGTAGGTCGAGGATGCGGGCGAGGTACCACTGCCAGGCGTCCTCGTCACCGAACACGTCGACGGCCATCGTCGCTGCGTGTTCGTAGAGCCCGGGGATCGGGCTGGCTTCTCTCCCAGTCGGGGGGAGGAAGAACCAGGCGATGGGCAGGCCGAAGGCGCGGGCGAAGGCGGCCAGCTCGGCGACGTCGATGACGCGCTGGCGACGAGAGGTGTAGGTCTTTTCGACGGCGGAGAGCCCGGCCGCGGTGATCGGGCGCCCGAGTGTCTTGGAGATCTCCGCGGCCGCGTCCTCCTGTGTCCAGCCGCGCAGCCGGCGTGCCTGGTAGACGTTGTGGGCGACGACCTGGTGAACGGTGAGATCGTCGGCCGTTGGTTTGCGCGCGGTAGGACGGGCCACACCAACCCACGTTAGACGCGAATGCAGACCTTGTCAGCATTTCCGATGTGTGCAATAATGCAGACCCGTTCTGTACTAGGAGCCTTCAATGTTGGATCATCTGCCTCCCTTCTTGACCGTCGAACAGGCTGCCGCAGAGTTGCAGCTGGGCCGCTCGAAGACCTATGAGCTGACGGTCGAGTGGGAACGCACGGCCGGCCGGTCAGGGCTGCCGTTCGTGTGGTTCGGTCACCAGAAGCGGATCCCGACGAACTGGTTGATCCGCCTCGCCGAGACCGTCCCGGACCGTCCCCAGCTGTCGTAGGACAACCGGTGTAATGGCCACAGAAGCCGTCGGCGTCGAGCGCGGCGTGGTCGTCTGGTCGCACGCCCGCGATTTGTTGCGTGTCTTCCGCCCGCAGATGTGGGTCGTTCTGCAGGACCTCGCCCTCGATGCCGAGTGGCGCGACGGTCGGTTGGTTGCCTCGAGTTCGGCGCGCCTGGTCGCCGAACATCTCCATATCGACCCTGGGACTGTCGCGGCGGCGCTGCGGGCGCTGCGCGATCGAGGGGTCGCCGAGTTGTGCCAGACATCGGGAACGGCGGGACGTTTCGGACTCGCCGCTTACACGCTGCGACTGCCACCGGGTCTGGAGATCGTTCCACCGCACATGGAAACACCGCACACGGCAGAGCCGCATCGGGATATGCCGCACACGGAGAAACCCCTCGCGGAGCAACCGTGCGAGGAGCAGGCACGCACGGTCCCTGCAGCGCGCCCGGCACGACCGGCTCGCCGCCGGGCGAAGCCGCACCGAGGATGGTCGCAGGGAACGCTCGATCTCGGGCCGGAGAACACGTGAGCGCCAAGGAATTGGCCTGCCGAAGGTCTGGCAAGTGTCTGCGAGGATTTTGGGTGCCCGGGTGGGTGGTGCCGGGTGTTGACGGTGACGGCGTTGACCAACGCCGAGTACTTGTTGGGGACGACGGCGTCAGGACGGGTCGGGTGCGTTCCAGGGGACACTCCCCGAGATCCAGTGTGTGAGCTGCTCGGCTTGGTCGTTGCTGTGGAGGTGGCGCGGCGGCTGCGCGAAGGTCGAGTACGGCCGGCAGCGGATCACGACGCGCTGCTCTTCTTCGGCCATCGCCTCGACGAACGGGCGAGCGTCGGCGCCGAGGGGTTTGCCAGACATGCGTTCGCCGACGGCCATCATGACATCGACGATGAGCTCGCGATCGCGCTCGATCGTCGCGTCGGCGTACACCTGGAGGTAGGCAAACGGCCACCGCTCATCGAGCACGCAGAGGCTCACCTTCGGATCGCGAGCGACGGCGAGTGCCTTGCTGCGGCCGGCCATCGTGGAAACGAGGAGCTCGTCGTCGTCGTTGGGGACGTAGTACACGACAGACATCGCTGGGCCGTCGTGGCGTCGGCCGTAGCCGAACACGCACGTGCGATGGGTGCGTACCAACTCGCGGCGCTCCGACGGCAGCAGCTCGCGGTCGCTCGGTGCGGTGAACGGTTCATGGGCAAGGGGTAAGAGCACAGTGCACCTCAGAGGTGGTTGTCGCGGTGTCGGAAGAAGCTGGTGATCGTCTCAGCGCACTGGACGGCGCGATCCATCAGCATCAGGTGGCCGGCGTCGGGTAAGACGTGAACGGTCGCGTTCGGGATGCGCGCGCCGAGAATGCGCGCGTTGATCGGCGGCACGATTGGGTCCTTGCCGCCGGTGAGCACGAGCGTCGGCGCGGTGATGCGGTGCAACCACGGGAGGCTCGTCCATGCCGCAGTCGCGTAGAGCTGGCTTGCGTACCCCCACAACGTCGGCGGGCGTGAGCGGCGGGCGTTGACCTGCTGGTGCATCAGCCTGCCGTCGGGGTCGGTGACGGGTCCGTACATCCGGCGCGCGGTGGCGTGCAGGAAGCGTGGGGAGTAGTAGCGCAGCGGGGTGGCGAGGAGTCCGAGCGCCAGCGGCGTGCCTGGGACGCCGCCGAGGCCGCAGGCGGTAGAGGCGAGCACCAGACGCCGAACCCGGTGCGGATTCCGCACGGCGAGCTCTTGGGCAACACCGCCACCGAAGGAGACGCCGAGGACATCGACCTCGGGCAGGCCGAGCGCGTCGAGGAGGTGCGCCGCTTGGCGGGCGAGCCCGTGCGGGCGGAGCGGGACGAGCCGGGGTGGCGAGTGGCCCGTGCCCGACGCGTCGTAGGCGATCGTCTGGAAGCCGCGGTCGTGGAGCTCGCGCTCGAGCGGCGCCCACATCTCGATGTTCCCGCCGAGCCCCATGATGAGCAGGATCGGGGAACCCTCGCCTCCGACCGACACCCGCAAGAGGTGGCCGTCGACGCGGGCGAACGTTCGCAGGTCCTTCACTTACAGGTGCACATATCGTCCGGGCGCGGGATCCAGCGGTGCGTGCGCCGCGTTGCCCGCGCGCTTGCGGCGTGTACGCGTCGTTCCCGAGCGAGCGGCGAGCCATTCGTGCCAGAGCGTCCACCACGATCCCGCCACCTGTGTCGCGCCCTCGCGCCACTCAGCTGCAGTCGGCGGTAGTTCGTCAGCTGTCAGGTATGTCGCCTTCGGGTTGTCCAGTGGGTTGAGGATCGCTTGGATATGGCCGCCCTTGCTCAGCACGAACTGGCTCTCACCGCCGAGTATCTGCGTCGTCCGGTAGGCGCCGTCCCACGGGATGATGTGATCGGTGTAGCCGGCGACGACGAAGGTGTCGCACATCACCTTGCCCAGATCGACCGTTGTGCCGAGCACCTCGAGCGTGCCCTCGACCAGACCGTTCGTGAGGTACAGGTCGAGGAAGTCGGAGTGGAGACCGGCGGGGAGGCGGGTGGTGTCGTTGTTCCAGTACAGGATGTCGAAGGCGGGCGGGTTCTCGCCGAGGAGGTAGTTGTTGACCCAGTAGTTCCACACGAGGTCGTTGGGGCGGAGCCAGGCGAAAACCTTGGCCATGTCGTCGCCGGAGAGGACGCCGGCCCCCACCGAGCGCGCCCGTGCCGCCTCGACGGCGCGCCGCGATGCGAGGGCGGTGACGGTGGTCTCCGTCGTCGTGTCGAGCCCTGCGACGAGGAAGGTAGCCGAGTTGACGAGCCCCGATTCACCGGTGGCCGCGAGGTGTCCGAGCAGCGCGGAGAGGGTGACGCCACCGGCGCACAGCCCCACGGTGTTGGCGTCGTCGGTGCCGGCGATGTCGCAGGCGACGCGGATGGCGTCGAGGCAGGCGGCGACGTAGGTGTCGAGGTTCCAGTCGCGGTGCTCGGGCGTCGGGTTGCGCCAGCTCATCGTGAAGTAGGGCACGCCGGCGGCGACCGTGGCCTCGACGAGGCTGCGGCCCGGCGCGAGATCGGTGATGTAGTACTTGTTGATCTGTGGGGGCACGACCACGAGCGGCCGCTGGTGGGTTCGTGTCGTGGTCTCGTCGTACTGGATGAGCTCGAACACGTCGGTGCGGTGCACCACGTGCCCGGCCGTGACCGCGAGGTTCCGGCCGACCGCGAACGGTCGGGTGTCCACTTGAGACGGCATGCCGCCGTTGTGACGTACGTCGTGCGCGAAGTGGCGGATTCCCGCGACGAGGCTCTGGCCCCGCGTCTGGAGCGCCTTCGCCATCGCGTTCGGGTTGGTGATGAGGTTGTTCGTCGGCGCGACCGCTTCCGTGAAGAGCGACATCGCGAAGTGGGCGCGGGCCCGGCTCTTGCTGTCGAGGTCGACCTCATCGATGATCCGGTGCGCGGCCTCGTTCTCGACGAGGTACGCCTGCATGAGACGACGGAAGAGCGGGTTGTGCTGCCACGCGGCGTCGTTGAAGCGACGATCGCCGCGGGTGGGAGCGATGTCGCTGCGACCGACGGCGACGCGCACCAACTCGCCGACGGCGTCAGCCACGGTCGCCGCAGCGACGCCGGGTTCCACGGCGACGCGCTGACCAAGACGTGCGAGCGCGGCGACCACTTGTTCACGGGTCAACCCGACGAACGGGTTGGCGCCGAGCACCGGCGGGTCGTCGCGGTCGAAGGTCGTGGTTCTGTCGGCTCGGCGCATTCATCGCAGTGCGATCCCTCCGTCGACGACGAGCACCTGCCCGGTTGCGTACCCGGCGCCGATGAGCGCGACGCATGCGTCGGCGACGTCCTCGGGCGTGCCGCTGCGCCGCAACGGTGCCGTCGTGCGCACCGTCTCGCGAACGGTGTCCCAGTCGGCTGTCCACGGCGTATCGATGAGTCCGGGGGCCACGGCATGGACGCGGATCTCGGGACCGAGTGCGTTGGCGAGCAGGACGGTGAGATGGTTGAGTGCCGCCTTCGACACTGCGTACGGGATCGACGAGCCGACCGGACGAACGCCGGCGAGTGACGTGATGTTGACGACGACGCCGTCGCCCGTTGCCCGCAGGTGCGGCACCGCAGCCCGGATCACGTTCCACGGGCCGAGCACGTTGACCCGCAGGATGCGTTCCCAGATCTCGTTCGTCGCCGCATCGAGATCATCGTGCGGGATCACCTCGGTGATGCCGGCGTTGTTGACGACGATGTCGAGCCGCCCGTAGTGCTCGACCGCCGCGGCGACAAGTTGCTCGGCGCTCAGCGGGATCGGCGACGTCGGCTTGCACGTAGATCGCGTCGGGAAGGTCGGCGGCGACCTGCCGGCCTTCGGCGACGGTCGACACCGAGTTGACGACGACGCTCGCACCCGAGGTCAGCAAAGGTGGCGGCGACGGCGGCGCCGATCCCGCTCGACGAGCCGGTGACGATGGCGACACGGCCCTTCAGGTCGCCGCTCATGGCGGATGCAGGGGCGACTGGATCGGCTGGTGGCCCCACTCGCTGATGCGGTCGTAGCGACGGTCGTCGGTCCACGGCGCGTCGATGGTCCGGGCGCCGTGGCCGAACTCGAGCTGGAACCCGGCGGGCGTGACGACATAGAAGCTGAACATCTTGTCGTTGTCGTGTTTGCCGAGCGCATTGGCGATCGGCAACCCGGCGTTCCACGCGCGGTCGAACGCGCGGCCGACGTTGTCCTGCGAGACGGTCTCGACCATGACGTGGTGCAGCCTCTGGGGCAACTCGATCGGCAGCGGCGCCGAGTGCGAGCGAGTGGTGCCGCGGGTTGCAGTGGTAGAAGCGCACGGTCAGCGGAAGGCCGCCGAGGTCCGTCTCGAGCCAGTCGCTCTGCGCGAAGCCGAGGGCCTCGCGCGCGAAGCGATCGGCGTCGTCGAGATCACCGGTCACGAACACGACGTGACCGAACCCCTGGTCCTTCGTGACGAAGCCGCCGGGCACGAGCGGGGAGTCGAACGGCTCGGGCGCGACGGCGAGCCCGTGCACGAGCTCGACCGGAACACCCCACGGTGTGTCGATGCGCACGAGCTGATCGACACGGCGGGCGGCCGCGTCGGAAGCCGTCCCTTCGGTGACGATCGCGCCGGCGGCGCGCGCCCGCTCGACTGCTCGCTCGAACGCGTCGGCCGATCCCGCTTCGAGGCCGACGAAGACGGCGTCGTTCGCCGGCCCCTCCTCGACGATGATGCGATGCACCCGCTCGTCGTTGCGCCACGTCGCCAATCCATCCGCCGTGGTCTCGCCGGGGACGAGTCCGACGATGTCGGTGAGGAAGGCCCCGAAGGCCGTGGGATTGGCGACCTGGACTCCGAGGTATGCGACTTCGAGGTCAGCGGTCATGGTTCGTGCTCCTGTTCGATGAGGTGGGTGTGGATCGTGCCGATGCCGTCGATGGTGGAGACGAGCTCGTCGCCGGGCGCGAGGAATCGAGGTGGGGTTCGGGTCCCGCCGACGCCCGAGGGGGTGCCGGTGAAGATCAGATCACCGGGCAGGAGCGGGGTGATCGATGACAGCAGGTGCACGAGCTCGCCGACGCCGAAGATCAGATCCGACGTGCGGCTCTTCTGAACCTCTTCGCCGTTCACCGTGCACCCGATGGCGAGATCGTCGGGGTCGTTCAGCTCGTCGGGGCTGACGATCCACGGGCCGATCGGCCCGAACCCGGGGAACGACTTGCCGAGGCTGAACTGAGGGGCCGGCGGTCGGGTCTGCACGATCCGCTCCGACAGGTCCTGGCCGACGGTGAGACCGGCGACGTGGCGCCAGCCGTCACCGGCAGCGACCTCGTAGGCGCGCCGGCCGATCACGACCACGAGCTCGACTTCCCAGTCGACGAACTCGCTCGGGAGCTCGACCGTGGCCTCAGGCCCGGTGAGACAGGTCGGGAACTTCGTGAACGTCGGCGGGAACTCGGGTGGCTCGAGCCCCGCCTCGGCGGCGTGCGCGGCGTAGTTCAGCCCGATGGCGAACACCTGCCGCGGGCGGGGCACCGGGGCGAGCAGATCGTGCCGCTCGAGTGGTGCCTCGGCGCTCGAGACACGTTCCGCGAGCGCGCGCAGCTCGTCCCAGTGATCGAAGACCGCTTGCGGATCGTCGGGCAGGGACCCACCGGACGCCGTCGCGATGTCGACGATCCCGTCCTCGCGGATCAACACCGCTCGGCCCGCAGCATTGGCAATTCTCATCGCATCCTCCTCGCAGCAAGGCCAGACCCGGACGCTGCGTCGATCTGAACTGTACAGAACGATCTGGATGCTGTAAAGCTTTTTTCTATTGACAAATCGATTTTTAGCGCGACACTGTGGTCATGTTCATGAGGGAGGTTTCGGGTTGAGCGAACGGCAGATCGGTCGTCGTGGGCTCGGAAGGGTGGTCGTCGCGCCCGTCCCGACGCCGCCGCCGCTGCGCGGCGATCCGATCGTGTTGGCGATCGCGGAGCACGCCTGCGTATTGAGTCACGCATCGATCGCGCTCACCGGTACCGCAGCGCGGCTGCGCGCGGCTACGTCGCTGCCCCACGAGAGCTACCTCGGCCCTGCGGACGACACCGAAAGGACGACAACATGATCCGCTCGACGATGAGCGAGTTCCCGCTCACGATCAACGCCATCTTCCGCCACGGCCGCCGTGTCCACGCCACATCGGAGTGCGTGACCTTCACCGGCGACGGCGTGCGCCGGGCCAGCTACGCGCAGGTGGCCGACAACGCCGACCGGCTCGCCGCCGCACTCCACCGTCTCGGCATCCGGCGCGGAGATCCCGTTGGCACGTTCATGTGGAACAACCAGGAGCACCTCGAAGCGTACTTCGCCGTCCCGTGCATGGGTGCGGTGCTCCACACGCTCAACATCCGCCTGTCACGCGAGCAGCTCGTGTACGTCACCAACCACGCCGGCGACCGCGTCGTCCTCGTCGACGCGTCGCTGCTGCCGGTCATCGGACCTGTCGCGCCGGAGCTCTCGACCGTCGAGGCATGGGTCGTTGTCGGTGACGGCGACGCCTCCGCGCTGGTCGCCACTGGGCGGCCGGTGTACCGCTACGACGAGCTCCTCGCTGCCGAGGAACCCGGGTTCGACTATCCCGAACCTGACGAGAACGACGCGGTGGCGATGTGCTACACGAGTGGCACGACCGGCGATCCCAAGGGCGTCGTGTACTCGCATCGCTCGACGTACCTGCACTCGATCACCGTGTGCACACCCGCGGTGCTCGGCCTCGACGCCGCCGACCGCATCCTGGCGATCGTTCCGCAGTTCCACGCCAATGGATGGGGAGTCCCGTATGCCGCGTTCCAGTCGGGTGCGTCGCTGCTGATGCCCGGTCGCTACCTGCAGGCCGAGCCGTTGGCGCGATTCATCGCCGCCGAGCGACCGACCGTCTCGTCCGCCGTGCCCACCGTTTGGGCCGACTTGTTCCGCTACGGCAACGACCACGCGTTGGACCTGTCCTCGCTGCGCTACGTCGTCTGCGGCGGCGCCGCCCTTCCGCGCTCCCTCATGGAGCGCTTCCAGGAACGCGATGGACTCCGGCTCATCCAGGGTTGGGGGATGACGGAGACGTCCCCGGTCGGAGTGGTCGGTCACCCCCCGGCCGACGTCCGGCCGGGGAGCACCGAGGAGATCGACTGGCGAGCGAAGACCGGTCGCGCGGTCCCGGGCGTCGAGCTGCGGATCGTCGACGAGGACGGCCACGAGCTCCCATGGGACGCACGCGCCGTCGGCGAGATCGAGGTGCGCGGGCCGTGGGTCACGACGTCGTACTGGCAGGACCCGGCGCCGGACAAGTTCCACGATGGCTGGCTCCGCACCGGCGACGTCGGCTCCGTGACGCCGAACGGCTACCTCCAGATCACCGACCGGGCCAAGGATGTCATCAAGTCGGGGGGTGAGTGGATCAGCTCGGTTGAGCTCGAGAATGCGCTCATGGCGCATCCGGCGGTGGTCGAGGCAGCCGTGATCGGGATCCCGGATCCGCGCTGGGACGAGCGGCCGCTCGCGTGCGTCGTCGTCGAACGTGGCGTCGATCCGGCGGAGCTCGAGACGTTTCTCGCGGGGCACGTGGCCAAGTGGCAGGTGCCGGAGAACTGGGTGTTCGTCGACGCGATCCCGAAGACGTCGGTCGGCAAGTTCAACAAGAAGGCACTGCGCACGCAGTACGAGACAGGGCGACCTCGCGCCCGAGCGGACGTGAGGCACGGGAGAGGGGTTCACATGGACAACCGCGAGATCTTATGACGTGGCGATTGTGGGGTACGGGCCGGTCGGCGCGGCGCTGGCGATCCTGCTCGGCCAGCAAGGCCGACCGGGTGGTGATGCTGGAACGGCACCACGAGCCCTACCCGTTGCCGCGGGCCGTGCATTTCGACCATGAGGTCGCCCGCATCCTCCAAGCCTGCGGAGTGGCCGAGCAGTGCTCGAGGATCGTCGAGCCGGCGGAGATCTACGAATTCCAGAGCGCGGCGAGACAGCCGCTCATCCGGTTCGGCCGCATCGGTAACGGCCTGTCCGGCTGGCCGCAGTCCTCGATGTTCTCGCAGCCCGAGCTCGAAGCGGATCCTGTTCGCCCGCGTCGACGAACTCCCCGAAGTCGAGGTCCGCCGCGGATGGCCAGTGACCGATCTGTACGACGACGGCGACACCGTCGTCGTGTCCACCGAGGACACGTCGGTGCAGGCCCGCTACGTCGTCGGCTGCGACGGTGCCAACAGCACCGTCCGCTCGCTCACAGGGCTGCCGATGACGGACCGGGCGTTCTTCTACGACTGGCTCGTCGTCGACGTGGTCTTCAACGAGCCGAGAGTGTTCGATCCGCTGAACATGCAGATCTGCGATCCAGTCCGTCCGACGACCGCGGTCTCCGGCGGGCCCGGCCGTCGTCGATGGGAGTTCATGGCCCTGCCCGGCGAGTCGGTCGAGTTCCTGAACGACGAGGCGACCGCGTGGTCGCTGCTCGAACCGTTCGATGCCCGGCCCGACAACGCCCGCCTCGAGAAGCACGCCGTCTATCAGTTCCAGGCTCGCTGGGCCGAGGAATGGCGCCGCGGGCGAGTGTTTCTCGCCGGTGATGCCGCCCACCAGACCCCGCCATTCGCCGGGCAGGGTCTCTGCACGGGACTGCGCGACGCTGCCAACCTCGCCTGGAAGCTCGACCTCGTACTCCGCGATCTCGCGCCCGACGTGCTGCTCGACACGTACCGGAGCGAGCGTGCGCCGCATACTCAGGCGGTGATCGAGCTGGCGATCGAGATGGGGAAGCTCGTCTGCGCCGCCGACCCGAACGAGGCGGCCGCGCGAGATGCTGCCCTCATCGCAGCGTACGACGGCAGCATCACCGAGATCCCGCCCTTCCCGCCCATCACCGACGGGATCGTCCTCGCCGGCTCGCAATTCGCCGGAGAGCTGTTCGTGCAGGCTGAGGTCGAGCACCGCGGTCAGCGGGCCCGCTTCGATGACGCTTTCGGCGCCGGGTGGCGACTGGTGACAGTGGCCGAGCCAGTCATCGATGGCGAACTCGAATCATGGTTCGCCGGCATTGGTGGTCTCGTCGTGTCGGTCGGTTGCGGTACCCCCTCGGTGGTCGACGTCGACGGGGCCTATCGGAAGTGGTTCGCCGAGCACGGCGTCGTCGCCGCACTGCAGCGGCCGGACTTCACGCTGTTCGGGACGGTGACCGATGTGGCGCAAATAACCGGCCTGCTACACGCGCTGCGCGCCGTGCTGCAGCCGGCCTGAGAATCGATCTTCAGGAGGTACCGTGACGGTCATGAACGAGCGCAGCGAGGACATGGTGGGCGGACTCGCGCCAGCGAGCCGCACGGCGATTTTGTACCGGGGCGCAGCCCCCGACGCGTAATGGCTCGAGAACGACGAGGGCGATCTCTCGTGGAGGACATCCACGAGGCGGTCCGGTCCGACATCCTGTTGGGCCGACGACTGCCATCCTCTCGGCTGCCGCTCAACGACATCGCCGAACAGCACGGCGTCAGTGTCAGTGTGGTGCGCGAGGCCGTCACCCGCCTCGCCAGCGAGGACCTGGTCGAGGCAACGCCACAGCGCGGGTTCCGCGTCCGGCCGATCTCCCTCAACCACCTGCACGACCTGACGTGGGTCCGGATCCAGATCGAGACGCTGGCGCTGCGAGAGGCGATCGCCAGAGGCGACGTGACCTGGGAAGCGAACCTGGTCGCCGCCCACCATCGACTCGCGGTCACCCCAACACACTTCGAGGACGGCAGCGGGAACACCGAGTGGATGGCGGCCCACGATGCGTTCCACGCGGCGCTCGCGGCTGCCGCCGGGAGCCCTGTCCTCGAACGCCTGCGACGCCAGCTCTACGACGCGTCAGAGCTGTACCGCTACTGGTCCGGCAACCTGCCCCGCCATCCCACCCGGCACATCCGCGACGAGCACAAGGAGATCTGTGACGCAGCTCTCGCGCGCGACACCGACCGTGCCGTCGCCCTGTTGACCCAACATCTCGAGACGACCGCGCATCATCTCGAGGTCATCGCACCCGGAGTCGACTCCGACTCGCTGGCGGTCAACCAGGCGGGTGACTGAGGCCCGCCACGTCCCTGGCGCGACCAGGACTTCTGGCGCAGACTGAGCAGGTTGTGCCAAGGCGTCCACGCGCCGCAACTGATTGGAAAGAAGATGAACACTGCCCCGACGAGTCCGCCCAGACCGTGTTTCCCGCCGCGTCACCATCCAGTCGTCGTCGAGCACGCCGCCGAGCGGGCTGCGAACCTGCAACTCCGGATTGCGGACAGGATCACGAGCTTCGCCGGGTCGATGCCTTTCGTCTACGTCCACATCATTGTGTTCGCTGGGTGGATGCTGTTCCTCGAGTCCGCTCCGTGGCCGACACTCACGCTGTGCGTCTCGCTCGAGGCGATCTTCCTGTCGACTTTCGTGATGATCGGCCAGAACCGTCAGGGGGAGTTCCAACGCGCGAAGGCCGACCACGACTTCGCGACGGAGGCGCAGGAGCTACGCTTCAACACCGAGCTGACACAGACGATCCACGCGTTGACGAGCGAGATCCATCGGAGCGTCGTCGACCCACCGGCAGCAACGACCGTGAGCACCGAGACGTGAGCCCCGACCGAATCACCCATGACTGGGCGTCGCGTTCGGCGAACCCAGTGCTGATCGTCAACCCGCGTTCGGGCGGCGGCAAGGCCATCCACAGCGACCTCGTCGCGCAGTGCCGCGCTCGGGGGATCGAGCCGATCGTGTTCGAGCCCGGTGAGAACCTGTCGGCGATCGCGGAGACAGCGATCCGTGACGGTGCTGGCGTCATCGGCATGGCGGGCGGCGACGGCTCGCAGGCCGCCGTCGGAGCGGTCGCCGCGCGGCACGACGTGCCGTTCGTGTGTATTCCCGCCGGGACACGCAATCACTTCGCGCTCGACATCGGGGTCGACGTTGGCGACGTCGTCGGCGTGCTCGACGCCTTCTTCCAGGACGACGAGCGCCGGATCGACCTGGCCCGCGTCAACGGACGTGTGTTCGTCAACAACGCCGCCATGGGCGTGTACGGCGCAGTCGTCCAGTCGGCGGACTACCGCGACAACAAGGTCCGTACCACGATCCGCATGCTTCCCGGCTTGATTGGGCCTGACGCCGCGTCGTTCGACCTCCGCTTCCAGGTACCCGATAGGCGCGGCAGCCCAGCGCGGTCCTGCTCATCGTCTCGAACAACCCCTACGGCATCGGCCTGCGGCCGCAACGCGAGACGAGAGGTCGCCTCAACGCGGGTGTGCTCGGCGTCATCGCCGTCACCCGTCCGCCGCCGAAGGGCGCGGACGAGTGGACGACGCCGGTGTTCCGTGTCGACTCCGGCACGACCGTCGCGCTCGGCATCGATGGTGAGAGCGTCGAAATGGAACCGCCCCTTGTGTTCGAGTCCATTCCGCAGGCTCTGACGATCCGTGTCCCGGTTCGCCGGTCGCCGATCCCGTAGAGCGAGCGGATCCAGGGATGCAACTCGTCGGCCGCGTGGAGGAACGGGCGCGCATCGACGCGGCCGCTCGACGGTGCAGCGATGGGATCGAGCGGCACCGTCGTCGTCGCCGGACCATCGGGCATCGGGAAGTCCGCGCTGCTCGATTACGCCGTCCACCGAGCTGCGCAGTTCCGCGTCCTGCGGGTCGCCGGCGCCGAGTCGGAGATGGCCTTCGGGTACGCCGGCGTGCACCAACTGGTCAATCCGATCCTCGACCACATCGGCGCCCTTGCCGACCCTCAGCGCGACGCACTCGACGCCGTGCTCGGCCGGGTCGAGCACGCGGAGTTCGACCCCTTCATCGTCGCGTTGGCGGTGCTGAGCCTGTTCGGCGAGGCCGAGTCGGCCCAGCCGGTGTTGGCGGTCGTCGATGACGCGGAGTGGTTGGACGACGAGTCGGCAACGGTCATCGGCTTCGTCGCCCGCCGACTCCGGGTCGAGCGTGTGGCCATACTCGTCGCCGTCCGCGAACACGCCCGACCACCCAGTCGGGTTCGAACGAATGCCACGCCTCGATGTCGATGGATTGTCCGCAACCGACGCGGCTGCGCCCTCGTCGCTGTCCGCGGCGAGCGGAAGGCTCGACGACGCCGTCGCCGACCACATCGTCGCTGCATCCGGCGGGAACCCGCTGGCACTCGTCGAGCTGCCGAAGGCGCTGACCGAGGAGCAGTTGCGGGGTGCGGCACCACTGCCCGACCCGATGCCCATCGGGGCACAGCTGTCGACCGTCTTCACGGCGCGGGTACGAGCCCTGAGCGCCGCCGCGTAGACGGCGTTCCTCCTCGCCGCCGCCGAGCAGATGGGTGATCCGCTCGTGCTCCGGCGCGCCGCGAGCACAATGGCGGGGCTCGCGGTGGACGAGGCCGCGATAGAGGCGGAAGCGAGCGGGCTGGTGAGGTTCGCACCGTCGGTGAGCTTCCGCCACCCGCTCGTGCGGTCCGCGGTGTACTACGCCGCGACCCCCGTGCAGCGCCGCCTGGTTCACGCCGCGCTCGCGACGTGCTGGACCACGCCGACGACGTCGACCGGCGTGCCTGGCACCTCGGTGCCGCGTACCGGCTGATCCCGACGAGCAGATCGCCAGCGCATTGGAGGCGTCGGCGGAGCGCGCCCGGCGTCGGGGCGGCTCGTCGGTCGCCGCGGCCTACCTGTGGCGTGCCGCCGAGCTGTCGCCGTCCCCGGAGCGGGCCACGGCCGACTGCTCGAAGCCGCCCGCGCCGAGTTGATCGCCGGTCACCTACCCCGAGCGAAGGAGATTCTCGGTCGCGCGTGCGGCGTGCCCGTTCGTCGGACGTGCGCATGCCGACGCGGCGTGGACGGAGGCGTTGATCCATCTCGTCGGTGGGCATGGCCGTAGGCGGCGGCGTTGCTCGCCGACGTGTTGCCGATCATCGGCGCCAAGAACGTGCTCGCAGCAGGCGCGAGCGTGGCGGCGATCGCTGCGGCGCTCGCCGCCGGCCACCTCGTCGACGGGACGACGAGACGAGCGATCGCAACTGGCATCTCGGGGCTCAGCGCGAACACGGAACTGCCCGAAATGGTGGCACGGCTCGTCAATGCCGTCGGGGCCCGATGGACCAACGGCCACACGGCGTGCGCCGCGCTTCGTGGCGTCGTCACGGCGATGGCGGAGCAGCCTCGGCAAATCGACGAGGCCGTCGGCCGTCACCTGCACGTCGTGTTCTATGACGTCGTCGTCGCCGCCGCCGAGCTGCTCGATGACCGCGCCTGGGACGACCTGACCCACGCATGGGCGCAGATCGCCCGCCGAACCGGTGCGCTCACCGCGCTCCCACTCGCCCTGAGCTCGCTCAGCTGGCTCGAGGTGTTGCAGGGCCGCTTCGGCTCCGCCGCCTCGCATCTCGCCGAGATCAACGACCTCGTGTCACTCACCGGAGTTCGTGGCCTGCTCGGCACGCCGGCGCCGGCGATGGTCCTCCGGGAGGCATGGCAGGGGAACGAGGAGGCGACGCGCACGGGGGTGCGACGGATGATGCGCGATGCGCACGACCGCGGCCAGGGCATTGGCCTCGACCACGGTTACGCCGCGCTCACGGTCCTCGAGCTCGGCGCCGGCCACTACGAGGCGGCATTGCGCTTCGCGCAGCGCGTCGCCGATCACGATGCAATCCCGCTCGGCGTGCTCGGACTGGCCGACCTCGTCGAAGCCGCCGTACGCGCCGATCATCCCGAACACGTCCCGCCGGCGCTCGAACGGCTGGCCGACCGCGCCGCGACATCGGCAACGCCGTGGGCACGAGGCACGTTCGCCCGGGCGTGCGCGATCGCTGCGACGGGCGATGACGCCGAGGAGCACTTCGCCGTCGCCCTCGATGAGCTGTCGAACAGCTCGATCGTCACCGATGGCGCGCGCACACAGCTCCTCTACGGTGAGTGGCTGCGAAGAACGCGCCGGAAGCGGGAGGCACGTGCGGCCCTCGACGAAGCCCTGGAAGTCTTCGAGACGCTCGGCGCGACCGGCTTTGCCGCCCGGGCCCGCGCAGAGCTGGGCGCCACCGGCGCGCACCTTCGAGCTCGCTCCGCACCGCCCGACGTCCTCACGCCCCAAGAGGCCCAGATCGCCCGGCTCGCCGCTGCCGGAGAGCGCAACAACGACATTGCCGCGCAGCTCTTCATCACGACGAGCACGGTCGAGTACCACCTCCGCAAGGTATTCATGAAGCTGGGCGTGAGTTCACGGACACAGCTCGCCCGCGTCGACTTGCCGTCGTAGCGACGCCGACTCCGGCTCAAGACTGGGGTTTTCGTGGATTCGCTCGCACCACCGCCCGTCGTACCTTCGTCTCGTAAGCAACACAAGAAAACGAAGGAGAAGAAATCATGAAGAAGCTGTCACAGTCGCTGGAGACATTGAGCGCCAGGGTGAAGAAGCTCCAAGATTCGGCCACCGCGGCTTTCGAAGCGGACCGCGCCACGCTCGAGCAGCGGCGCGGCGAGATCGACACCGCGTTCAGCGCCGACCGCGATGAGTTCGAATCGACGGTCCGCGAGGTCGCGGCCGCCGGCCGGTCGTGGTGGAACGAGATGACTGCCGCGCTCGCCCGGCCGATCCGCGAGTTGCGAGCCCGGCACGAAGAGCGGCAATCGGAACACGAGCTCCATCGGGCGATGCGCATCGCCGATGCCGCCGAGGAGGACGCCGCCGTGGCGATCGAATTCGCCGCGTACTCGCTCAACGTCGCCGAATACGCCGTCATCGATGCCACCCTCGCCCGGATGGCTGCCGACGACCTGGCCGGCGAGAACGAGCCGGCGCAGGTCGCAGGAGGTGTGTCGTGATGAGGAACTACCTGGGCAGTCCGCGACGCCTCGTCCTTCGTGGCGTTGCCGCGATCTTGTTCGGCATCGCCACGCTGGTCTGGCCCGACGTCACCCTCTGGGCACTGGTCGTCCTGTGGGGGGCATACGCACTGGTCGACGGCACGGTGGCGCTGGCCACTGCCATCAGCGATCGAAACCTTTACCATCGCGGCTGGATCGCGGTGTCCGGCGTCAGCGGTATCGTCGCCGGAGTCGTGACCTTCGTCTGGCCGGGCATCACCGCGCTCGCCCTGCTCCTCGTGATCGCCGCGTGGTTGGTCGTCAGAGGCTTCTCGCTCATCGCCATCGCAGTCAGCGAACGCAAGCAGCTCACAGGTGAGTGGGTCATCGCGCTCACCGGAATCCTGGCGGTGCTCCTCGGCCTCGTGCTGATGATCACCCCCGGCGCGGGAGCGCTGGCGATCACATGGGTGATCGGCTGGTGGGCCTGCCTGTCGGGTGGTGCCTCACTGTGGCTGGCGTGGATCGTCCACCGCGAGATAAGCGGTAAGCGACGATCGCCAGTTCGGGCGAGCCGCACCCGCCCACGTCCTCGGGTGAGTCCAGACACGCTCAGCCGCCGCTCACACCACCCACAACCCACGCCGATGGCCGTCGCGGCCTCGGCGTGGGGGCGCGTATCAGTTCGGCGCACTCTCTTACAGGATTCGTTCGGCTCGACGCTCGTGCTGATCGCGATCACCGTCGGTCAACGTCGCGCCCGGATCCGAGCGGCCCTCCGACATCCACGGCGCGTCGTCAGCGCCGGGCGACGTCGAGGACCTTTCGTGCTCGGGTGACCCACGTGTCGTGCGGTTTGCGGCGTGCGATGAGTCGCTGCCACGTGGCCACACCGACGCCGGCGGCGAGGAGTCCGGGGATGGAGAACGGGCCGACGAGCGGTGCCGTTCGGCGGGAGATGAGCTGCGCACCGGCCATCATCGAGGCCGCGGTGACGAGGCCGTCGACCAGTCGGTCGACGGCGTGGTCGGCGTCGTGGATGCGGAAGTCGATGCCGACGCTGCCGGTCCGGATCTGTTCGAGGATGGCCCGGAGGTCATCGGGCAGTCCCGCGATGAAGTGGTCCCAGCTGCGGACGGCGCGTCCGACTTGGCGGGCGATGCGCCGCGGGTCGAAGCGCATGGCCATGATCTGGTGGACGTACGGCTCGAGCAGCTCCGTGACGCGCACCTCGGTCTGCACGCCGCGGCCGAGTCCTTGGAGTCGCAGCAGGACGCGGAGCAGCAGCGCCAGATCAGCGGGGACCACCAGTCGGTGCTCGTGCAGGAGCTGCATGCCGCTGGCGACGATCCCGTTCATGTCGAGCTGTCCGACACCGACCAACAGGTAGCGGTTGAGCCACGTCTCGATGGCACTGCGCAACTCGCGCATGTCGACGTCCGGCGGTGGGGTCGTGAGCTCCACCACGATGTCGATGAGCGCGTCGACGTCACGGGTGCCGACGGCGATGACCAGCGACTCGAGCTGTCCGCGACGCTGGGTGGTCAGCCGTCCGACGTCGCCGAAGTCGAGGATCGCCAGGTGTTGGCCGTCGGGGAGCAGGAAGTTCCCAGGATGCGGATCGGCGTGATAGATGCCGTCGCGGAAGATCATCTCCAGGTAGACGTCGGCGGCCCGGTGCACGAGCACCTCGACATCCCAGCCGGCCGCTGCGACGCTGGCCCGATCGGTGAACGGATGGCCGACCATCATCGCCATCGTCAACACCTTCTCGCCCGACCGCTCGGGATAGGGCTCGGGGATGACGACATCGGGCTCGCCGGCGAAGTTGAGCCGGAACCGCTGGAGGTTGGCGAGCTCCTGGCGCAGGTCGATGGCTGCTTCCATCATCGCCGCGAACTCGGCGACGATGATCGTGGGCCGAAGCCGGGCGATCTCGGCGTCCTCGGACTCGAGGAACGCCGCCAGCGCCTCCAACAGCTCGAGGTCCTCTCGCACCTTGGCATCGGCTCCGTCGTGCAGCACCTTCACGGCAACCGGCGGTTCCGTCGCTGAGTGTCGCCCGGTGAACCTGGGCGACCGAACCGGACGCGAAGGGCTCCGGCTCGAACGACCGGTACAGCTCCGACACCGGCTTGCCGAGCTGCGCCTCGACCGTGCGCACGGCGACGCCCGGGGCATCGGCCGGCACCTCCGCCTGAAGCAACGCGAGCTCGTCGGCGATGTCCTTGCCCGACGACGTCGGGGCGCAGGCTCAACATCTGGCCGAACTTGATCGCAGTCGTGCCCAGTTCTGCCAACGCACCCCGGAGACGCTCGCCGTCAGACGCGCTGACGTCCTCCTCGCTGACGACGCGATGGACGAGGGTCTCGATCGGAGCGAAGCCGGCGATGCCACCGCCACGCGCCGCCCACGTCGCCAGCCCATGCCGGGCCGAGGGCGGCGGCGATCTCGTTGAGCCGCTTGCGATGCTTCAGCAGCGTGCCAGTGACGTCAGCCATCGAACCGTCCCCCGTTGGTCAGGCGAACTCGGCACGAACGAAAACCGATCATCGCACGAACCTAGCACCGGCGTCGCCAGGTCGTGCTCGGCCGCTTGCCCCCCATCGAATACGAACCGGACACGGTCGTTGACGAGGACGTCGTGGCGGTGTCAATGGGACGAAGCGGGACGCCACGGGTTGCTGCAGAAGTCATTGGGCAAGGTCGACGGGAATCCACCTGTGACGTTCGAGGGTCGGTGACGACGGCGGTGCAAGCCAAGCACCAACCGACTGGCGGGCTCGTCACGCTGCGTGAACTTGCCGTCAATGTGTCGACGGGCTCTGACTTCTACCGAACTTCTACCGCATTCGGTAGAAGCGATCACCACGCTTCAACATCCGTACGAGCGCGCAGAAGGTAAACGTCCGGCTCAGGCCGTACGGGGCACCACTGAGCCCCACCCGACAACAGGGCTACAGTGGGTTCGATTCCCCCCAGCTCCACCGCGTTTCGAAGTGGATATGCCCAGGCCAAGGCATATTCACCGCTGTCGTTCAGATTCGCAGGACGCGAAAGGACGCGGCACGCGGCGTTCACCGTTTCGCAATCTCGCCCGCAGCCGGTTCGCCACGGTTGCGCAGCGTCATCCGTGTCGCCTCGTCGGGTGCAGGTTCCCAGACGTAGGTGGTCTCCATCGGGAACGGTCCCTGCTGGGTTAGCATCACGACTCGTTCGCCCGGAACGAAGTCCGCGAACTCGTACGTGTAGCGCAGCGTCCGCCCGAGGAACCGGGCCACGAACTCGACCTGCGAGCCGACCTGCAGCGGCGGTGACGTCTTCCAGTCGACCGAATGGATGTTGTCGTACCAGTCCGCACGTCGAACAGGTCCGCCGCGTACGCAGCGACAACGCCGGTTGGCCGTTGAATGACGATCTCGGTGACGACGTCGACCTTCATTGCGATCCACCTGCGGCATCACCCAGGAGTGGCAGGAAAGATGCGTACGACGATTTGAACACCATCGATCACCGTCCTACTCGCCCGACGTGTTGTTGCGTCCTGCTCGGACCAGTCCAACTTCGGCACGCGTAACGATTCTCGGTACATCCGGCGCTGCATTCGACGCCGAGGCAGACAGCTGGCACCCCCGGCTCGTGGTCGGGCGAGTCGTCCGCGTGACGGTCACGGTCGACGTCTGACGTGCGGCTTGACAAAGCCAGCGTTCCCCGGTACTTTCCACTTTAGTTAATTAACTAGAGCGGCAAGTACCGAGGAAGCCGGAGGTTCTCAGTGGCGCCAGTCAGCACGATGGTCGACGAAGAGCGGCTCGACGAAACCTTCGCAGCGCTGGCGAACTCGACTCGTCGCCGCGATCCTTGCTCGTCTCGCCAAGGGCGAGTTCAGTGTCGACGATCTGGCGGCACCGTTCAACCTCACCCTCCCAGCGATCTCCAAGCACATCAAGGTGCTCGACGCGCAGGCTGATCGCACGCGGCCGACGGGCCCAGTTCCGGCCGTGCACGATCGAACCCGCCCCGCTCGTCCAGGTCGCCGACTGGGCGGAGCAGTACCGACACATCTGGGACCGCCGGTTCGATCGCATGGACGAATACGTCCGAGACCTCCAGCACCCCCACGACCCGAAGGGCCATAACCAATGACCGAGAACAACAGCCACGTCCGGATCGAACGCACGTTTGACGCCCCGATCGATCTGATCTGGTCGATGTGGACCCAGGCCGAGCGCTTCGCCAACTGGTACGGGCCGACGGGCGCCACGATCCCCACGGCGAACATGGACGTTCGTGTCGGCGGCCACCGCCACATTGCCATGGAGATCGAGACTCCGAACGGCCCGATGCAGATGTACTTCGTTGGCGAGTACCGCGAAGTCGAACCGAAGACCCGCCTCGTCTACACCGAAGCCATCGCCGACGCCGACGGCAACACCATGCCCGCCGAGCAGATGGGCATGCCTGCCGGCACGCCGACGGAGACCTCGATCGTGGTCGAACTCGAAGACCTCGGCGACCGAACCAAAATGGTGATGACACACATCGGCGTTCCCGCCGACCTCTCCCGGTGGACAGGGCTGGGCGATGGCGATCGACAAGCTCGACGCACGAGTCGCCGAGCTCCGAAACAGTCATCGAACCACACTCTGACAATCCGAATCCTGCGGTAACCGAGATGCGATCAGTGACACGACGAACGACCATGTCTGACATGAATCGAAGTCGTCCCGAACCTCTGCCGACGGCGTGAAACAGGGGCCGAAGTCGAACTGAACGGCGGAACGAAGCGAGGTGATCAACGCAGGCCGGGACGCGCTCGAAGTGCTCAACCGGCTCTGTGCCGACAGCGTCGCGTGGGACCACACCGGACCGCAGCAGGCCGCCGGCGGCAGGAGGCAAGCCTGCAGAGGGTCGCTCCCGCGTCGCGGCTCACGTGCAGAATCTGACGCGACGCTTGTCCGCGGACGACGTCGTCGCGTCGACGCCGACTCGACGCCGCGCAAGGAATCGCATCCGTCGTGTCGTTACGGTTTTGGTTGTGGAGCGTGTGCGGTTGGCCGAGTTGTGTGCGGCGACGTCGCTGTTCACCGACTTGGGGACCGGGCAGCCGAGCGAGCACGGCTTGCGGACGTGCCTGGTCGCGATGCGGTTGGCCGATGCGTTGGGGCTCGATCCGGCGGTGCGTGGGGAGGTGTATTACGTGTCGCTGTTGCGGTTCCTCGGCTGCACGGCTGATGCCGCGGAGCTGGCGGCGCTGTCGGGCGGCGACGAGGTCCGGTTCCTGGCGGGCATGGCTCCGGTGGCGATGGGTTCGCCACGCGAGGAGATCGCGCAGATGATCCGGCTCGTCGGCGCGGGCGAGCGGTGGCCGCGGCGTCTGCGGACGCTGGCGCGGGCGTTGACCGACTCGAAGGGTGGTGAGCGGCTACTCAGCGCACATTGTGAGGTCGGGGCCCGACTCGCGACCCGAGATGGGTCTGCCCGATCGTGTTTCCGTCGGCGCTCGGGGCGGCGTATGCCCGTTGGGACGGGCGCGGCGTGCCAGCGGGGCTTGCCGGCGACGACATCCCGGTCTCGGTTCGGCGTGTCGATCGTGGCCCGGGATGTCGAGCTGTGGGCACGCGAGGGCGGTCATGACGCGGCTCGGCAGATCCTGGAGCAGCGGCGCGGCCGCGGCTACGACCCGGCAGTGGTCGACGCCGCGCTCGACCTCGGGGTCGACGGTCTGTGCGACCTCAGCAACGAGCTCTGGCAAGCGGTCCTGGACCTGGAACCGGATGCGGTGCGGTCCGGGCGCGTCGGGTGAGCCGCTGCGCCGGGCGCTGGCTGCCCTGGGTGACTACGCGGATCTGAAGCTGCCCGAGCGGGCCGGGCACGCGAGGCGTGTCGCGCGACTTGCGGCCACGGTCGCACAGGTTGCGAATCTCGACGGCGACGAGCCCGAGGTCCTGGTGCAGGCCGCACTGGTGCATGACGTCGGCATGGTGGCGGTTCCGGTTGGCGTCTGGCGCGGCGGCGCCGCGGGCGACACGGAGTCGGAGCTGGTCCGGCTCCATCCGCATTGGAGCGCGAGGGTGCTCGGCCGCTGCAGCGGTCTCGACCCGGTGGCGCTCGTGGCCGGTCAGCATCGACGAGCGGCGCGACGGGTCGGGCTACCCCTTCGGACTGGCCCGCGACCTGGGTCGGGTCTCAGGGCTGCTGGCCGTTGTCGTCCTGTTCGACGAGCTCACCCGCGATCGGCGGTCGGCGTGAGGATGTCGACGTGGCCGCCGAGCTGGCCGCACTCGCCGACGCCGGAGCGCTCGATCGGCGTGACGTGCACGCGATCCTCGAGGCGGTCGGGCTCGACGCGCCGCCGGTTCGGGTTGGTCGCCCGGCGGGCCTGACCGAACGCGAGGTCGACGTGCTCGGCTTGCTCGCCCGCGGTCTCATCAACCGCCAGATCGCCGCCGCCTTGGGCGTCTCCGTCAAGACCGTTGGCGCCCACGTCGAGCACATCTACATCAAGGCCGGCGTGCGCTCTCGAGCGGCGGCGACGCTGTTCGCGATGCAGCACGACCTCGTCGGCTGACCCAGCGACGCGAGCATTCACCGCGAGAGATCGGGTGAACACCCGATGCGGAAACCGTGCGCGGTCGTCATTGTGGAGCTCAAAAGGTGACAGGAGCGATCATGACAACCGCGAAAGATGAACGGCGTTGAGCTGTACTACGAGACCATCGGTGCCGGACCGCGGTTGGTGTTGACGCACGGGTCGTGGACCGACGGCTCCGGTTGGGCTCCGGTCGTGGGGGTGCTGGCCGGGCGGTACGAGGTGGTGACCTGGGACCGTCGGGGCCACTCCCGCAGCGAGTCCGGACCCGGTCCCGGCGGGCCCGCGCCGAGGACGCCGCCGACCTGGCCGCCCTGATCGAACACCTCGGCGGCGGACCGGTGCACATGGCCGGAAACTCCTCGGCCCGGCGATCGTGACGTTGACGCTGGTGACCACGCGACCGGAACTGGTCGCCAGTGCCGCCGTCCACGAGCCGCCCGCGGTGGCACTGCTCGAAGGATCATCCGACCCCGACATCGTCGCCGTGCTGGGAGCGTTCGACCAGGCGCTCGGCCACGTGACCGGGCTGATCGAATCGGGCGACCACCGGGCCGCCGCCAGTTCGTCGACCACGTCGCGCTCGGGCCGGGATCGTCGAAGCGCCACCCCGACCCGTTCCGGGCGATCCTCGAGGCCAACGCCCCGACGTTCCTCGACGAGGCCCGTGATCCGGCGTCCGGATCGGTCGACGCCGCCGCCCTGGCCGCGACCACGGTGCCGCTGCTGTTCACCTCTGGCAGCGAAAGCCCGAGCTTCTTCTCGGCCGTGATCGGCGAGCTGGCGTTGCTCGTCCCGACCGCCAAGGTCGTGATCGCCGGTGCCGGGCACATTCCCAGGCCACCCACCCCGACCAGTGGGTCGCCACCCTGCTGGCCTTCCACGACACGATCGCCATCTCCGCACACGAGGCGAGACGATGGACGTCGACCGCTTCGACGTCACGGCCGCCGACGGCGCACCAATCGCCATGTGGGTCAAGGGCCGTCGACCGGCTCTCGTGATGGTCCACGGTTCGATCGCAGACCACACGACCTTCGATTCGTTCGTGGCCGTGCTGGGCGAGCACTTCACGACCCACGCCATGGCACGCCGCGGCTTCCGCGCGACCCCTGATGTCGACCGCTACACGATCGAGGTCGACTTCGCCGATGTCGCCGCGGTGGTGAATGCCGTCGCGGCGCGGACCGGTGGACCGATCGTCTTGTGGGGCGACTCGTACGGGGCCAACTGCGCGATCGGAAAGACCGCCCCCAGTGCCAACGTCAGCCACCTCGTCGTGTACGAGCCGAGCCTCGGCCTGCGCATACCGCCGGGATCAATCGAATGCATCGAGGCCGCCCTCGCCGACGGCGACGACGACGCCGCGATCGTGGCCGTGCGCGTCGAGATCCTGGACTGACAGCCAACGACGTCGACACTCTTCGCGCCGACCCGCTGTGGCCCGTGCGGTTGGCGGCGGCCCCCGGTCTCCCACGCGAGTGCCGGGTCGAGCAGGACTGGATATACATGCCCGGACAGTTCCACACCATCACCGCGCCGACACTGCTGCTCACGGGTCGGCCAGCGTCGCCGACATCGTCCACGCCACCGAGCGAGCCGCGGCGCGATTCCCCGCGCACGCACTCGAAGTCCTCGACGGGCACGGCCACTTGCCCACAAGAACCGACCGACGATGGTCACCGCGGTCGTCCGTGACTTTGTCGCCTCATGAGCAGCGGCGACCTGTGCGCCGTCCGGCGTCGGCGCCCCGATCACTGCGGCGATGTCGATGCGCTTGCCGTCACCGCCTGCGCCTCGCAGAGACTGCTCACGCGGCGACCGATGAAGCGCGACCACGATGCTACGCCCTTCCGTGTCTCTCCTGCCAGACGCGTGGTCGCATTCGCCACGAGGCACGATCGACGAAGCCGTGCCCATTCCTGTTCCGGTCGGACCCGACCGACAGCCAGACCCGGCAACGACCCCTTCACTGTGGTCCAGGTCGCCCGGAAGAGGCTCCTCCTCACGCGGCTCGTGACATCATCGGTGACGTCATCGACGAGCATTCGCTATAACGCTGACCCACCGACCTCTCCACCGGCACCTGGCGGATACGCACGTGGCAACCGCGGTCGATCCGTCAGGCGACACGCGGCGGCTGGCCCCGATCGAGCGTGGTCACCGTCATCGACGGATCACGCAGGGCGTGAAAAGGGCATGTCGCTGTCTGCCGTCGAGCGACGACTCTCTCGACTTGGCCGGCCGAGTGCCGAGCCTCGATCAGTTACGCCAGCAGGGTCGCTCGCGCTGGCGAGTGCGCACAGCGAAAGCGGCAGCGCCGCTCCACCCAGCCGGCGTGGTGGGCCGGTGGCGTCTCAGGGACGCGACCGAATCGATGCACCGGGCGTTCACTGCGCCGGCGTCGCGGGCTGGATGTCTGTTGTTCCGGAACACGTTGTCTGGGTCATAGTTGGCCTTCACCTCGGCGAGCCGCTGATAGTTGGCGTCGCCGTAGGCCTCGCGGATGCAACTGGTATCGTCGTCGAAGTCCAGGAAGTTGACGTAGACGCCGGCACGA
>CAWEOL010000009.1:0-817556 GCA_963810675.1 Ilumatobacteraceae bacterium | reverse complement strand
AGCAACACCAACCAACCAAAGAACAGGGCAGCAACATTACCAATATTGCTGACCAGATCCGCACCGGCCGGTCGATCGCCGTGGCGATTCCCTCGCCGATGCCGCCGGGCCCGAACTGCAGAGTCGGTTCATCGGGCAGCAACGAGGCCACGAGCCGGCCGATCTGCAGGTCGATGTCGTCGGCGGCACGTGACACCGCAGGCGCGCCGGCCGGGCAGGGGGGCGTGACGTCGTGGCGACGATGTTTCCGGCGATCTCCGGCGCACCGAGGTCGAACGCCTCGTCGTCGATCTCGACGACCACCCGCCGGGCGGTTCGGGCGAGGACGTCGGCCCACCCGACGCCGTTGATGAATGCCAGCGACGACCGCGCCGCAAGCCGCTGACGATCGCGACATCGGGCGGCTCGGACTCGATCAGTGACGGCACCGCTGATAGACGAACCGGCAACGCGGTGATGCGGCCCTCGTTGACAGCGCGGCCGAGCGCATACCCGGCCGAGCACGGTTCGAGCAATGAACGTCGGGTCCTCGATCCACGCGTGTCGTTCGACGGTCCAGCCCAGCGTCACGACGGTGGGCGAGTCGTCGGGCACGCCGGCCAGCCGGAGAGCCTCCTTCGGACTGGTGCGCGGGCTACCGGGCCCGTCTGCGTACCAGATCCCAATCGTCATGCGGGCTCGTCGGAGGTCCAGTTGGTGACGCTGCCCTGCGCGTACTTGATCTGCGCCCACGGTGGCAGACGCTTTGGCATCGGCAGCGGCACAGACCGCGCCCCACGGGCGGCGAGCAACGTTGCGAGCACGTCGGGGTTGCCCGAGAATGGCGTGCCTTCGCCGGCGATGAAGCCGTAGAGCTCGCAACCCTCGGCGCCGGCCTCCCATGGCCCGAACAGGTCGCCCCATTCGAGCATGATGTGTGTTCCGGCCCGGCAGACGACATCGCCGCAGCGAATCTCGCCGGCGAGGATCAGGTTGATGTGGTCGCCGGTGTGGCCGTGCAGCGGCGACAGCGCGCCGGGATCCCATTTGTTCCAGAACGCGAAGTAGCGCGGCGACATCTCGATCCACTTCTCCCAGATCGATGCGGTTCGCCCGTCGGCGAACTCCCATCGCAACATCTCCTCGGTCGGAACGTCGTCGAGGTGCTTGATGCTCGGTCCACCCATCATGTTCGCAGCTCCAATCCTTGAACTCCCAGTACGTCCCGTAGATCTGACGCAAGTGTCAACTGTACAGTCGTAGCTCGTGCAGATCGAACGGGCAGTGTGCGTCGTGACCGGTGGTGCCAACGGGATCGGCCGGGCCTTGGCGCTGGAGCTCGCCCGCCGTGGCGCCGGCGGCGTGGTGGTCGCCGACCTCGACCTCGACTATGCCCGGCAGGTCGCCGAGCGGATCGACGGTCTGGCCGTGCAATGCGACGTGGGCGACCCTGCCGCCATCGACGCGCTGGTGAGCGCGGCGACTGATCGCTACGGACGCGTCGACGTGTTCTGCTCCAACGCCGGCTACTCCGATCCCGTCACGTTCGACCTCTCACTGCCCTTTGACGACCTCGAGCGGATCACCCGGGTCAACCTGCTCTCGCACGTCGTCGCGGCCAAGGCCGTGCTACCGGCGATGCTCGATCGCGGCAGCGGCTACCTGTTGCAGACGCTGTCGTCGGCCGCGCTCATCGCCGGTCCGGCGACCGCCGCGTACACCCTCACCAAGCACGGCGCCCGCGGGTTCGCCGAATGGCTGGCCGTCACCTACGGGCCACGCGGCATCAGCGTCTCGTGTCTCTGCCCGAACACCGTGTACACCGGGATGTTCGGTCGCCCGAAGGATCTCGACGCGCCACCTGTGGTGCCCGAGCCCGACCGGTTCGGCGAGATGCTGCTGCCCGAAGACGTCGCCGTGCAGACGGTCGATGCCATGGAAGGCGACGAGCCGTTCCTGATCCTGCCGCACCCGCGGGTCGGCGAATCCTTCCGGCGCAAGGCCGACGACTACGACGCCTGGATCGCCAAGACGTCAGAGCGGGTTGCGCGGCTGCGCTCGACGATGTGAATGCGATGACTCCTCCGCTGGACGACGCGTTCGAGGCGCTGGCCGATGCTTTCGAGGCCGCGGCAGCGCTGCACGATGGGCGCCTTGCGTACGTCGATGGCCGGGCCGTCGGCGGTGAGCGGCTGAGCTTCTCGCAGTGGTACCGACGCTCCGACGCGCTCGCCGGCGTGCTGGTCGAACGCGGCGTCCGACCAGGCGACGTGGTGACGATCATGCTCCCATCCTCGATCGACTACGCGATCGCCTACGGCGCGATCGCGCTGGCCGGGGGCATCGCCACGGGCATCGACACGCGGCTCGGCGAGCGCGAGATCGCTGGGATCCTCGATCGTGCTCGACCGACTGCAGTGTTCGTCGATCGCGCCGCGTTCGCTGTCTCGCCACCTCAGGACCTGACCGTTCTGGAAGCTGGTGACCTTCCGACGCTGAACACGGCACCGCGGCTGGGTGACCGACGCCCGTCGCGCGCCGCCTCGGATCCGGCGGTGATCATCTGGACCAGTGGAACCACCGGCGCACCGAAGGGTGCCTGGTTCGATCACCGAGGTCTGCATGCCGCGGTCGCCAGCGCCGGCGTCATCAGCCGTCCGTACGACGTCAAGCTGGTCACCACGCCATTTGCGCACGCCGGCTACATGGCCAAGTTCTGGGATCAGCTGGCGTGGGGGACGACCTCGGTGATCGCCCCGACGCCGTGGAGCGCCGCCGACATGTTGCGACTGATCGTCGACGAGCGGATCACGGTTGCCGGCGGGGTGCCCACGCAGTGGGCCAAGCTGCTCGACGAGGCGGGAATCGGCACCGCCGACCTCGCCCATCTGCGGATCGGCCTGGTGGCCACAGCGCCGGCACCGCCGGAACTGGTCGAGCGAGTGGCCGCCACGATCGGCTGCCCGCTGGTGGTGCGGTACGCCATGACCGAGTCGCCGAGCATCACCGGCACCGAACCGGATGATCCACCCGACGTGCAGTACCGCACCGTCGGTCGCCCGCAGGCCGGTGTACAGGTCGAGATCGTCGACGACACCGGTTCGCCGCTGGCCGGTGGCGAGGTGGGGCGCGTCAGGGTGCGCGGCGCATGCGTGATGCGCGGCTACTGGGGCGACCCCGGCCTGACAGCCGAGGTCCTCGATACCGACGGCTGGTTGACCAGCACCGACCTCGGCTACATCGATCCCGACGGCAACCTCGTCCTCGTCGGCCGTTCATCCGACATGTACATCCGCGGCGGCTACAACGTGCACCCGCTGGAGGTCGAGAACGTGCTCGCCGAGCATGCAGCCGTCGGTCATGTGGCAGTCGTCGGAGTCGCAGCACCGGTCATCGGCGAGATCGGCGTCGCCTTCGTCGTGCCCGCCAAGGCGGAAGATCCGCCGTCGCTCGACGATCTGCGCGCCTGGGTGGGCGATCGTCTGGCCGACTACAAGGCGCCCGACCGGCTTGTGGTGGTCGATGCGCTTGCCGCACACTGCCATGATGAAGATCGACAAAGTTGCGCTCGAACGTCTTGCCGCCGAGACGCCCGATCCGACCCGACGAAGGACGAAATGATGGCGCACGAACGCGAGCTGCCGATGGTCGAGGACGAGACACGACCGTACTGGGAGGCGGCAAAGCAGGGCCGGCTGCTGATCAAGCGGTGCAACGCGTGCGGTGCCGTGCATCACTACCCGCGCCCGTTCTGCCCGACGTGCTGGAGCGAGGACGTCGAGTGGGTCGAGGCCAGCGGCCGTGGCACTCTGTACACGTACTCGATCGTGTTCCGCAACGACCTGGCGCCGTTCAGCGAGTGGGGTGCGTACGTGCCGGCGATCGTCGAGTTCGAGGAAGGGCCGCGCCTGATGACCAACATCGTCGACGCACCTGCCGAATCGCTGCGTCGTCGGGATGCCGGTCGACGTCGTGTTCCGCGAACTCACCGACGAATGGGCGGCGCCCGTCTTTCGCCCGGCGAGTGTCGTGCGGTAGCGTACTTGACGTAACCGTCAAGTGAATCGGCCGCCTGCTTGGCCGCCAGCGAGGGAGACCCGCATGAAGATCGACGACATGATCCTGGTGAGCATCGATGACCACGTCATCGAACCACCTGACCTGTTCGACAAGCACATGCCTGAGAAGTACCGCGACAGCGGGCCGAAGTTCGAGCGGCTCCCCAACGGCGTCGACCAGTGGGTGTTCCAGGGCGAGGTGATGGGCACCGTCGGCCTGGGCGCAACGGCATCGTGGCCACGCGAAGAGTGGAACTTCGACCCGGTGGGGCTCGCCGAGATGCGACCCGGCTGCTACGACATCCACCAGCGGGTCCGCGACATGAACGCCAACGGCGTGCTCTCGTCGATGAACTTCCCGACGGCCGCCGGTTTCGCCGGCGCCTGGCTGGCCGGCAAGCCCGACCAGCAGCTGTCGCGCATTGCTGTGTCGGCCTACAACGACTGGCAGCTCGACGAGCTCGCCGGTTCCTACCCGGGCCGCGTCATCCCGTTGTGCATCCTGCCGCTGTGGGACACCGAGGCGTGTGTCGTCGAGCTCGAGCGAATCGCGGCGAAGGGCTGCACCACGGTCACGCTTTCCCGAGACGCCGTATGCCAACGGCCTGCCGAGCTTCTACGGCGACCACTGGGACGGTGTGCTCGAGGCGGCCGAGCGCCTCGGCATCGTGCTGTCGATGCACATCGGCGGGGCGTTCAACCTGCTCACCAGGCCGGAAGGGGCGCCGCCCGACCAGCTCATCGTGCTCGCTGCCCAATTGTCGGCCGTCGCCTGCACCGATCTCATCACCAGCGGCACGTTCGCCAAGTTCCCCGACCTGAAGGTCGCGCTGTCCGAGGGCGGTATCGGCTGGGTGCCGTTCCTGCTCGACCGGGTCGACAAGCACATGTGGAACCAGTCGTGGACGCACCTCGACATCGGCGCCAAGAGCGCCACCGAGATCTGGAAGAAGAACTTCCTCGGCTGCTTCATCACCGAGCCCAGCAACCTGCGGCTGCTCGACCGCATCGGCGACCACACGGTGGCCTGGGAGTGCGACTACCCGCACTCCGACTCCACCTGGCCGAAGTCGCCCGAGGCGTTGATGGCCGAGTTCGTCGGCGCCGACCTTGCCGATCGACGTGATCGACAAGATCACCTGGGAGAACGCCTGCCGGTTCTACAACTGGGATCCGTTCAAGCACACACCGAAGGAGCAGACCACGGTTGCCGCACTTCGGGCGTTGGCGACCGACGTCGACACGGCGACCACGACCAAGGCGCAGTACCGCGAGCGGTACCTCGCCGCCGCGGCCGGCTGAGCAGTCTCCGGCGCGTGACCGACTCGTCTGTCGTTCGAGCGCGCCCGCGACCTGGCCGCTGACGTTCGTTGCGCCGCCGACGCCACCGAACGAGCTGGCACGTTGCCCGACGGCATCGTCGCGTCGTTCCGCGAGGCCGGGTTGTTCGCCATGCTCGTTCCCGAGGAGGTCGGTGGTGAGGGCGCTGACCTGTTGTCGGCGATGGAGGCGATGGAGGTCATCAGCCGGGCCGACGGCTCGACCGGCTGGTCGCTGATGGCCAACGCAACGAGCGGGCTGATGACCGCTGCGCACTGCGGTGAAAAGGCCGCCGAGGCGATCTTCGGCGGGGGCGGCCGGCCCATCGTCGCCGGCATGCTCGGGCCCGGCGGTTCGTGTGTGGAGATCGACGGTGGCTACCGCGGCTCGGGCAGCTATCGATTCGGAAGTGGCTCGGGCCACGCCGATTGGCTGGCCGCCGGGCTGCTGGTGATGGATGGCGGCAAGCCGCGCAAGTTGGCCTCCGGGGCCGTTGAGATCCGTGTCGTTGTCGTGCCCCGATCCGCCGTCGAGATGCGGGGCAATTGGGACGTGTTCGGTCTCGTCGGAACCGGCAGCTACGACTACCACCTCCCCGAGCAGTTCATCGATGCCGACTACTCCTACGAGGTCACCTCGATCGTGCCCAGGCGTGGTCGTCGGTGGATCGAGATCGGGGTGTTCGGCTTCTCGGCGCTCGGGCACGGCGCCGTCGCCTTGGGGATCATGGCCAGGGCGTTGGAGGAGATCGCCCTTATCGCTCCCGACAAGAAGCGGCTCGGCTACCGCGAAGGCGTCGGCAATCACCCGATCTTCCTCCATGACTTTGCCCACCACGAGGCGATGTACCAGTCGGCGCGCGCCTACCTGTACGACCTGTTCGGGAAGGCCCAGGCCATCCTCGTTGGCGGCGGGGACCTGGACGACGAGACTGCGCCATCGATTCCGCCAGGCCCTGACATACGTGCACCGCGTTGGCGAAGATGTCGTCGACTGGTGCTACCGATGGGCCGGCACCGATGCGTTGCGCAACCCGCACCCGCTCGGGCGCTGCCTGCGCGACATGCACGCGGCAACGCAGCATCTCTTCGTCGACCCGCTCACCTACGTCGATGCCGCTCCCGCCATCATCGACGGGTGGAGGCAGGCGCTTACCGCGGTAGGTCAGCGCAGCCAGCCGCGGCGGCCGAGCTCGGGGTGCAGCACGTCGGCGTCCCACAACAGTTGGCCGGTGGTCTCGGCGGCCGTCGGCAAGGGCGACTCGAATGGTGGCCTCGGCGAAATCTTCGGGGCTCGCCCAGTTGGTCTCGCCCGCCGCGGCGTAGAGGTTGCCGGGGGTGATAACCGGCTCCGAGGGCGAGAGCACGTTGACGGCGATGCCGTGCGGCTGCATCTCGATCGCCACGCACTGCGTGAGGTGGTGCAGCGCGGCCTTGTTGCCGCCGTAGGCGATCGGGCCCGGCGTGCCGGCCTGCTCGTACGGGCCCTCGCCGGGCATCAAGCCGGCTACCGAGCTGATGTTGACGATCGAGCCCCGACCGAGCTCGATCATGCCGGGCAGCACGAGTTGCATCAGCCGGTAGGCAGCGAACACACCGACGGCGAGATGGCGTTGGTAGCCGGCGAGCGGGAAGGTGAGGAACGACCCGAACGGCGCAGCCGGAGAACTCTTGGGCCCGCCCGCCGGCGTTGCGCGGGGAACATCGTCGGCACGCGGCGGCCGGCCGGGCACGGTGAGGGCGGCGTTGTTGACCAGCAGGTCGACCGGGCCGAGCAGGTCCTTGGCGGCGAGATAGGCGTCTTGGACCTCATCGAGGTTCGACAGGTCGGCCGGTACGGCGACGCCCCGCCCGCCAGCGGCCTCGATCTCGGCGACGGTGTCGTGGATGGTGCCCGGCAGCCGGTCGTTCCACTGCGCCTCGCTGCGGGCGACGACGGCTACCGCCGCACCTTCGGCGGCGAACGCGACTGCGATCGCCTTGCCCAGCCCGCGGCTGGCGCCGGTGACGATCGCGGTTCGGCCGGCCAGCCTGGTGCCGGTCAACCGGGTTCGCATCATCTGTCGACGCCCAACAGCATCGTGCCGTTCGAACAGAACCAGCCGCCCGTGCCGCTGACACAGGCGATCTCGGCGTCGGGAACCTGCCGGTCTGACGCCTCGCCGCGCAGCTGACGTGTCGCCTCGACGATCAGGAACAAGCCCCGTTGACCCGGATGGCACGCCGACAGCCCGCCGCCGTCGGTGTTGGTGGGCAGTGCCCCACCCAGACGGAGCCTGCCGTCCTCGACGAATGGGCCGGCCTCGCCCTTGCCGCAGAAGCCGAGGTCTTCGAGGGTGATCAGCAGCATGTAGGTGAAGGCGTCGTACAACTCGCACACGTCGACGTCGGCGGGTGTCAGACCGGCGCGGGCGAACGCCATCCGCCCGGCGTTGGCGGCGGGGCCGGTGGTGAAGTCGGGCCATTGGCTCATCGAGATGTGCGACGTGGCCTCACCCGTGCCGAGGATCCACACCGGCTTGCCGGGCAGGTCGGCAATGCGATCCTCCGCCACGAGGATGACGGCTGCCGCGCCATCAGAACGGATGCAGCACTGCAGCTTGGTGAAGGGGTCGGCGATCATCGGCCCGTCGAGCACGTCGGCGATCGTGATCGGATCGCGGACGAACGCCTCGGGGTTGTTGGCTGCGTTGTAGCGCGCCGACACGGCGATCTCGGCGAGCTGTTCGATCGTCGTGCCGTACTCGTGCATGTGCCGGCGAGCCGCCATCGCGTACTTGGATATCAAGGTGTGGCCGTACGGCGCCTCCCACTGCATCGGGCCGCGGGCGCCCCAATCGAGGTTTGCGGTGCGCAGGCCCTTGCGCAGGTCGGCTCGGGCCGTTGAGCCGTAGGCGAGCAGGATGACGTCGGCGTGCCCGGCACTGATGGCATCGGCCGCGTGGGCTGCCATGACCTCCCAAGCCGAACCACCGACGGCCGTCGAGTCGACCCAGCGGGGCACGATGCCCATGTACTCGGCGACGTCGACCGGTGCCATGGTGCCCAGCCCGGTCGAGGCGAATCCGTCGATCTGGTCCGGCGTCAGCCCGGCGTCGGCCAGCGCTCGGCGGGAGGCCTGGGCCATCAATGCATATGGCGTGGCGTTGTCGACCCGGCCGACGTCCGACAAGGCAACTCCGGCAATGGCGACCCGGCGGCTCATGGGCGTCGAGCGTAGTTGACGGCTGTGTCAGATCAGCTGCCGGATCGTCGTGTCCGATGCCGAATCAGGGGTCGTGGTGATCGGCGGCGTAGCCCAGTAGCCGGGTGACCAGCGCCGGCAACATCTGACGGGCGATCGTCGGTGCCCGGTCGAGCAGCGAGGTGAACTCGGAATGGGAGGCAACGAGAATTGTCATCGGCGACGTGGCCGTGACGGTTGCGGTATGTGGCCCGCCGGCTAACAGCGAGATCTCGCCTTGGAAGTCGCCGGGGCCGACCTCCGCAATCAGCGCTCCATCGCGTACGACCTTGGCGGTGCCCGACTCGATGACGAAGAACTCGCTCCCGTAACTGCCCTGCTTGACGAGCACCGCGCCCGAGGCGACCGACAGTTCGGTCAGCAAGCTGCGAACGGCGTCGAGCTCCTTCTCGCCGAGTCCGGAAAAGATGGGTACGTGGGACAACGGGTTGTCCGGGTGAGAGTGCTTGGGCACGGTGGTCTCCTCGGCTCGAGTTGCGGCGACGACGCGACGGGCGTACGGACGGTACTTCGCCGACGTGGCTGGGGGGAAGCTGTGTGACCCGTTCAAGCGACGACCACCGCGAACGCTAGTGGTCGTCGGTGCGGGTGCCGTCGGGCATGGTCAGACCGAGCTTGGCCAGGCGGCCGCGGATGAACACCGGCGCCGACTCGGGCAGCCCGGCCTCGCGGGCGGCGACCGCCGGGCCGTGCTCGTCCCACACGTGGCACGTGTTGAGGCTCTTGCGCCACATCTGGTCCTCGTGCCGCCGCGGGTCGAGCATCGGGTCGGCATCGCCGTTGAGCTTGGCGCCGGCCGACCGCATCGACCAGAAGCACTGCATCGCGATCGGGGCCATCGCCTGCAGCAGGGCGGTCGTGTGTGTGCAGCCGCGTGGACCGCCGAACAGTTCGCGGACCTTGTGGGTGAAGCCGCGAGCGATCGACAGCCCGATCAGGTTGTCGTAGTGGGCAGTGATCGACGGGCATTCCTCGCGTGGATGCGTCTCGAAATGCGTCGTCACCCCGACGATCTCGAGGTCAGGGAACGAGACCTCGATCGACACCTGCATGTGGTGGATCGTCAACGGGTCGGGGTCGGCCTGGATGTACAACCCCGGCGGCTTCTGGTCGCGGACCGCGCCCTGGATGAGGATGCGGTCGGCGCTCATCCGATAGGCACGCACACGGTACTCGCGGTCATGGAGGATCGGTAGTGCACCGTCTGGCTCGGGAGGAAGGATCGAGTCGGTCGCGAAGATGGTCACCCTCGCGATGTAATCAGAGGCAGCCCGACGAGCGATGATCGAGCAATGAGCCTCCGCCAACCCGAGGATCTGACCGTCACGGTCGGCCACGATCACATCGCCACGATCGCCATCGAGCGACCCCCCGACAACTACATCGACGTCGCCTTGGCGGCAGCCATCGCCGATGCCATCGAGCAGCTCGACTCCGACAGCACCTGCCGGGCGATCGTGCTGGCCTCGGTTGGCAAGCACTTCTGCGCTGGAGCGCGTCTCAGTGCCAAGGCCGACGACCTTCCGAGCGGCGACCGCAACCCGCTGTACGAGCACGTGGCCCGGATGTTCGCGGGCAGCATCCCCATCGTCGCCGCCGTGCAGGGTGCGGCGATCGGCGCCGGGCTCGGCCTTGCCTTGGCCGCCGACTTCCGGGTGGCCTGCCCGGAGGCCAGGTTCGGCGCCACCTTTGCCCGGCTCGGGTTCCACCAGGGGTTCGGCATCACCGTCACGCTGCCCAGGGTGGTGGGCGAACAACGCGCCGCCGAGATGCTCTACACAGGTCGCCGGGTGACGGGCGACGAGGCGTTGGCGATCGGTCTGGCCGACCACTTGGTGCCGATCGACGACGTACGCACCGCTGCGCACACCCTGGCCGCGGAGATCGCCGGCTCGGCGCCGCTGGCGGTGCGCGCCATCCGCCGCACGATGCGTGGCGCCCTCGCCGACCAGGTCAAGGCCGCCACCGACCTCGAACACGCGGCGCAGCAGGTCCTGCGACGTACCGACGACTACCGCGAGGGCGTCGCCGCCGCCGCCGAACGCCGCCCACCCAACTTCACCGGCCACTGACGCGTGGGCGCGAAACATGAAGGCGGGCTGTGGTTTTCGCGCCCACGAGGGCCCACTGGGCGCGGGACCAGCACTCCCAGTTCCGGAATCGCGCCCGACCAGATCGTCTAGGGCAAGGGCAGCAGTTGGGCGCGCAGCCAGGTCTCGATGTCGGCGTTGGCGCGTTTGGCGGTCGCGGTCGTGGGCGCCAGGCTGTCGAAGCCGTGCGGCGCGCCGGGGTAGACGTGCAGCTCGACCGGTACGCCGGCGTGGCGAAGGCGCACGGCGTAGTCGATGTCTTCGTCGGAGAACCCGTCGATGGCGCCGACTGTGATGAGGGTCGGCGGCAACCCGGCCAGATCGCCGGCCCGTGCAGGCGCGGCGTAGATCGGCACGTCGGGCCCGCCCTTGGCGTCGCCGAGGTAGGCGGTCCAGCCATAGTTGTTGGCCGCGGGACGCCAGACCGCGTCGAGCCAGGTGCTCGACGTCGTGATCTGGCGGTCGTCGAGCATCGGGTAGATCAACAGCTGGAACGCGATCGGCGGGTCGCCACGATCTCGCGCCAGCAGGGCGAGCGCGGCCGCCAGCCCGCCACCGGCGCTGCTGCCGCCGATTCCGATGCACGACCGATCGACGCCGATGTCGGCTGCGTTGTCGTGCACCCACTTCCATCCGGCGTAGCAGTCGTCGAGCGGCGCCGGGTACGGCGACTCCGGCGCCAACCGATACTCGACGGACACGCCGACGCAACCGAACAGGGTGCACCATCGATCGAAACGGAAGTCATCGAGCGAGTTCGTGCCGAGCACGAGACCGCCACCGTGCATCCAATACACGCACGGGAGGGCGCCGACAGCGCCGGCGGGTCGGTAAACTCGCACGACGACTCCGTCGGCGCCTTCGACGACATGATCGGTTCGCTCGACGCTGTCGGACAACTCGGGCAAAGGCATCTGGCCCATCACCTCGCGCACCATTGGAAGCGTCGTGTCTGACAACGAACCGAACAGCTCGCCGATGTCGAGCGGTAGCAATGCGAGCACAGCGGCGATCTCGGGATCGAGCAGGCCGCGCACGTCGAGAATGTCATCCATGCCCCGATCATTGCACCCGTCGGCACCGCTGCGTCGAGCCCGATCTGACACATGTGTCAAGCTTGTGGACCGGCACAGTGGGCCGCGACGAGGAGGCATTCATGAGTGAGAGCGTCGAGGATCAGATCCGGCGCGACGATGCAGACGGCATCATCACGCTGACGTTCACCCGAGATCACAAGCTCAACGCAGTCAGCGACGAGATGGTTGATATCGTCCACGCCGCCGTTGTCGACCTCGGCGACCACGAGTCGAATCGTGCCCTCGTGATCACCGCCGAAGGTCGTTACTTCACGGCCGGCAAAGACATCGGCCAGATGGGCGAGCACGCCTCGTCGGGCGTCGCCCTGCGTCGCAACTACCGCCGCCTGCACGAGGTGTTCGACGAGATGGAGCGGCTCGAGAAGCCCATCATCCTGGCTGCTCAGGGGCCGTGCCTCGGCGTCGGGGTCGAGATGGGATCGTCGTGCGACTTCCGGTTCGCCACCGAGCGGGCCACGTTCGGGTTGCCAGAGGTTCCGATGCTTGCGGTGCTGCCCGGCTCGGGCGGCATCAGCCGCTTCACCCGCATCGTCGGCCCGCATTGGGCCAGGTGGCTGGCGATGGCCGGCGAGAACGTCGACGCGCAATTGGCGTTGACCATGGGTTTCGTCCATCAGGTGCTGCCCGAAGCGGGCTTTCACGACGCGGTTCAGGCGTGGACGCGCAAGCTGGTCGGGTTGTCCGCCGAGGCCCTCGGTCTGGCGAAGATCGCCATCGACGCAGCTGTCGACTCTGATCGGCGCACCGCCCGCCACATCGACCGCATGGCCAACACGCAATTGCTGAACACCCAGGAGCACCTTGACAAGATCGAGGCGTTCAAGAGCCGCTCGAAGAAGGCGTAGGCGACGATGTCGTCGGCAGTGCCCGGGCGGGATCCGATCGAGACTGCGCGACTCCTTCAGTCGTGGCTCGGCGACCGCCTCGACGCCACGTCGGTCACCGTGTCGGACCTCTCGGTGCCGAAAGCCGGGTTCTCCAACGAGACCATCTTTGGCCGTGCTGAGTGGACCGATGTGGGTGACGCTCATGTTCGCGAGTTCGTCTTACGAGTCGAGCCGACGGCGCATCAGCTCTTCGTCGAGCCCGACGCCATGCGCCAAGCGCGGGTGATGGTCGAGCTCGACGGACGTGTTCCGGTGCCCACCGTCTGGCTGACCGAGACGTCGGACATCCTGCTCGGTGCGCCCTTCTTCCTGATGACCCGCATACGTGGTCGCATACCCGGTGACGTGCCCAGTTGGCACAAGACGGGTTGGGCGACCGAGCTCGGCGCCGACGATCGTCGGCGGCTCCACGACAACGCCCTCACCGAGTTGGCTGCCCTGCACGCCATTGACACCGATCCGGCGTTCGCATTCCTCGAGACCGCGGGAGACGGCACCGCGCTGCAGCGGTACGTCGATCATGTCGCCACGTGGCACGAGTGGTGCCGCCCACTGGTGCGGATCGACGGCGACGTCATCGATGCCGCCATGCAGTTCGTGCTCGACGAGGTGCCCACTGACGATCGGCGGTCCATCGTGTGGGGTGACGCGCGGCCGGGCAACATGGTGTTCGCCGATGATCTGTCGGTCGCGGCGATGCTCGACTGGGAAGGCGCAACCCTCGGCCCGCCCGAGATCGATGTCGCCTGGTGGGTGATGTTCGACGAGTTCCTGTGCGAGGCACTCGGGCTCACGAGGCTTTCGGGCGTGCACGACCGCCGCGGCACGCTACAGCGCTACGCCGAACTGGCGGGGCGCGAGCTGCGCGAGATCGAGTACTTCGAGGTGCTCGCCGGGCTGCAGTTCTCGCTCGTCAACAGTCGGCTCGCCCACCTGCTCGTCACATCGGGCACGGCGCCCGAGGCCTTCGTCGACGAGTTCGTGAGCCGCACGACCACGCTCACCCGGCAGTCGCTCGAACGTGCCTTGGCGGTCTGACAAACACCCCGGGTGTGAGATGTGACACACGCGTCAAGTTCGTGTTATGGTCTCGCCCGACGGCATCTGACATTCGTGTCGTCACTCAGGGGAAGGGGGGATGTTACAACTGCACGGTGCCGCCAGTCGGTGATTCGTGTTGTGTGCAGCAGCCCCGATTTCATGTCTGGAAGGGCATCAACAACATGGTCAGATTACGAATCAAGCGAGGGGTCGCACTTGCGTGTGCCCTTGCGTTCATAGCGACAGCGTGTGGCAGCGACAGCAAGTCGTCGTCAACTACCGCGGCCGCTGGCACCACTGCAGCCGTCGCCACCACCGCGCCGGCCGGCACTGAGGCCGCGGCGACGACTGCGGCACCCACCGGCACCGACGCCGCGGCGACGACCGCTGCGGCGGGCTCCGATCTGGCGGCCATCGGGCTGTGGGACGACGGCCCGTGCGACGCGTCCAAAGATCCTCTGCAGGTCGGTCTGCAGACCGTCTTCGCATCCGGCGTGCTCACGCTGCAAGACCAGGCTCAGGCGCTGGAAGCTTCGGCCAAGGCATTCAACGACCGTGGCGGCGCGAATGGCCACTGCATCAAGGTCACGACGTGTGACGACGGTGCGGACCCCAACAAAGCCCTTGAATGCGTCGGCACACTCGACAAGGCCGGCGTCGCCGTCACCGTCAACGACACGACGCCGGTTGGAGGCGCCGACGTCAGCGCGGCATTCTCCGCGGCCGGCATCCCGCGCTTCGCGATCAGCCCAGGGCAAGACGACTACCCGGATCTGAACTCCTATCCGTTCGACGCTGGTGGCACCGGAACATCGGTCATGATGCCCCAGGTCCTGCTTGACCAGGGCAAGACGAAGGTCGCGGTCGTGCGGGTCGACATCCCGTCGGCCACAGCCCTGTCCGGCTTCTACAAGGCCGTCTACGCCGACAACGGGCTCGAAGTCGTCGCCGACCTGCCGGTCCCGGCGGGTACCACCGACTACAGCCAGTTCATCCTCGCTGCCCAGGCGGCTGGCGCAGAGGCAATTGCCATGCCGATCGGCGGCCAAGAGGGCATCCAGGTGCTCCGCGCCGGTCAGCAGCTCGACGCCGACCTGCTCTACTCGAGCAGCCTCGGAACGTTCCCTGCGTCCGACATCGCTTCGTTGGGTGACTACGCCAATCGCGTGTTCCTCAATGCCGCGATCCCGCCCGCTCAGGCCGACTTGCCGATCGTTCAGCAGCTCGACGCCGACCTCGCCGCTTCGGGCGTCGAGGCGTTGCAGACGCCGAACCTGAAGTCGAGCCCGATGCGTTCGTGGGTCGGTCTCTACGCCCTGCTCAACATCCTCCGTGAGTCGAAGACCGAAGACTTCAGCCGGGCAAACGTCAAGAAGTTGATCGAGGCTTCCGGTCCGATCGACATGAACGAACTGATGCCGCCGTGGACCCCGGTTACCAACCACGCCGGCGCCTTCCCCCGCGCCGGGAACAACAACTACTCGTTCTGGGCCTTCGATCCGGCGACCAAGGGCTTCAAGCACGTCAGCGACGCCGAATGGGACAAGACCATCTGCGGCTCGCCAATCGGCGCTCCGTGCGCCTGACACACCAGTAGCTGCGAATCGGGGGCCGTCCGGATGGGCGGCCCCCGTTTCGTATGATGTCGCCGGGCGCCGTCCACGGCGTCCTGATTGATTCTGTCCGGGGGTGACAGTTCGATGAAATCGTTCCTGCAGTTCTTGATCATCGGTCTTGGCTCGGGCGCGACATACGCGCTGTTCGCCCAGGGTGCCGTGCTGATCTATCGCGGTTCGGGCCTTGTCAACTTCGCTCAGGGAGCGCTTGGCACGCTCAGCGCCTACTTCGCCTTCGTCGAGTTGAGGACCAAGCATGGGTGGGCAACACTTCCTGCGTGTGTGGCGGGGATCCTCGCCGCGGTCGTCGTCGCCCTGTTGTTCCAGAGGATCGTGCTGCGCCGTCTCAGCAACGCCGCAGCAATTGTTCGCGTCATCTCGACCATCGGCCTGCTCGGGCTGGTGCAGGCCGTCGTCGAGAAGCGATACGGCGGAGCCAACCAACCGGTCGCGCAGTACCTGCCCCACACGACGTTCGACATCGGCGGGGTGAAGATCCAAGAGGAACGCATCTACCTCGTGGCGATCTCGATCGTCGTCACCATCGCGCTGTGGGCCTGGACGCGTTACACGCGGGTCGGCCTGGCGATCAATGCAAGCGCCGAGAACGAGCGCGCCGTGCAGACGCTCGGCTGGTCGCCCAACCGCCTGGCCTCGATCACCTGGGGACTGGGTGGCGCGCTTGCCGGGCTCGCCGCAGTCCTGGCGGCGCCGTTGACGGGATTGTCGACCACGACGTTCACGATCGTCGTCACCATCGCCGGACTCGGCGCAGCGCTGCTCGGCGGATTCCACTCGTTCCCGATGACGTTCGTCGGCGGCTTGATCATCGGTCTCAGCGAGTCGATGGCAACGCGGTACAAGGGCAACGTCGAGCGATGGTTCCACCAGAGCCAGATCACCGGCCTGCCGCGAGCGCCGGGCTTCCTGGTGATCCTGCTGGTGCTCGTTGTGCGCGGACGCGGCCTGCCGTTGCGCTCGCACGTCAGTGATCGACTTCCCAAGCTCGGCACTGGCCGGATCAACTGGCGGGCGCTCGCCGTGGCCGTGATCATCGTTCTGGCCATCATGAGCCAGGCCAACGACAGTTGGGCGCGCGCCTGCCTACGTGTCTTTCACGGCCGCCATCATGGTCTTGTCGATCGTGGTCCTCACCGGCTTCGCCGGGCAGATCTCGCTCGGACAGTGGGCCCTCGCCGGCATCGGCGCACTCGCCGCCGGCCGCGCCTTGCACGGCGGCTGGCCGATCGAGTTGGCGATCCTGTTCGGCATCGTCATGACGGTGCTGATCGGTTTCATCTTTGCCCTGCCCGCGCTGCGCACCCGTGGTGTCAACCTCGCCGTCGTCACGCTCGGGCTCGGCTACACGGTCTCCGAGGTCGTCTTCGCCAACGCCAACTACCTCGGCCCGCCCATCGACGGCGGCACCAAGATCGGTCGCGTCAAGCTGTTCGGGTTGGAGGTCGATGCGTTCGAGCACCCGGGGCGCTGGGCGCTCGTGTGTCTCATCGCTCTCATCCTGATCGGTCTGATGTGCGCCAACCTGCGACGGTCGGCGACCGGCCGGCGTCTCGTCGCTGTGCGTACCAACGAACGGGCCGCGGCATCGTTGGGCATCAGTGTCTTCCACGTGAAGTTGTACGCCTTTGCGGTCGCCTCGGCGATCGCCGCGGTGGCCGGCATCTTGCTGGCCTTCAAATCACAGAACATCCAGTACACCTCCTTCAACGTGTTCGAGTCGATCAACAGTGTCGGCTTTGCCGTGATCGGCGGGCTCGGGTTCGTGCTGGGCCGGTGCATTCGCCGCGCCGAATGCGATCGGGGGTTTCGGCACCCGCATCACTGAGGACTGGCTGCACCTGCACAACAAGTGGGACCTGATCCTCGGCAGCATCCTCGTGCTGGTCATCCTGATCGTCCAACAGGACGGCATCGCCGCCACTGCCACCGAGCACGCACGGCCGCTGCTGAAGAAGCTGCGTCTGGCCGGCAAGCGAGATGTCGCCCCGGAGCTGCCCGAGGTCGCCAGCGAGCGGGTCAGCCCGAAGGCGCTGAAAGTGACCGGCCTGACCGTGCGCTTCGGTGGCGTCACGGCAGTCAACGACGTCAGCCTGGAGGTCAACCCTGGCGAGGTCGTCGGACTGATCGGCCCGAACGGAGCCGGCAAGACCACGATCATCGACGCCGTCACCGGCTTCGTCCGGCCGACCGCGGGTCGCCTGCGGATCGAGGACGTCGACGTCAGTACGTACAACGCCGGCCGAAGAGCGCGCACCGGCCTGCGGCGGTCGTTCCAGTCGCTCGAGCTGTTCGAAGACATCTCGGTCATGGCCAACATCAGCGCCGGGTCCGACGCCTCGGGCGCCGGTGGCTGGATCCGCGACCTGTTCTGGCCGAAGCGCGAGCACCGCTCACCTCTGAAGCTGTCGACCGCGATCCGCGAGTTCCAGCTCGAGGACGACCTCATCAAGATGCCGGCGCGAGCTGCCGTACGGGCGTCGACGACTGGTGGGCATCGCCAGGGCCATCGCCTCGGGCCCGTCGATCATCATGCTCGACGAGCCCGCCGCCGGTCTCGACGATGCCGAGAGTCGCGAGCTGGCTCATCTCATCCGCCGCTTGGCCGACGAATGCGGCATGGGTGTGCTGCTCGTCGAGCACAACGTCGGGCATGGTCATGACGACGTGCGACCGCATCGTCGTGATCGACTTCGGTCACGTGATCGCCTCGGGCACGCCGAGGCGAGATCCGCGACAACCCGGCGGTCAAGGCTGCGTATCTCGGCCAAGAGACAGATGCCGTGACCGAGACAGATGCAGAAGAGATGGGGACCGTCGGATGAGCGACACAGTCATCGAATGTCGCAAGCTGACCGCCGGCTACGGGTCCCTGGCAGTTGTACGCGAGCTCGATCTCCACGTCGACGCCGGCGAGGTCGTGGCGCTGATCGGTTCGAACGGAGCCGGCAAGACCACGACCCTGCTGACCTTGGCTGGAGAGCTCACAGCCGATGTCGGGTGAGGTGTGGTTCAAGGGCGCAGCCACCACGGCGCCCATGCACGTTCGGTGCAGTACGGGCCTCGGGTACCTCACCGAGGAGCGCTCGGTCGTGATGAACCTCACTGCCCGCGAGAACCTGCGCCTGGCCGACGTGACCGTCGAGCAGGCGACGGCTTTCTTCCCGCAGCTCGACCGGCTGCTCGATCGCAAGGCCGGTCTGCTCTCCGGTGGCGAGCAGCAGATGTTGTCGCTGGCACGCGCCCTGGGCCGTCAACCCCAGGTGTTGCTCGCCGACGAACTGTCGCTTGGCCTTGCGCCGTTGATCGTCGATCGACTCCTGGCTGTGGTCCGCGAAGCGGCCGACCAGCGCGGGGTCGGTGTGCTCCTGGTCGAGCAGCACGTGCGCAAGGCGCTGACGATCGCCGACCGCGTGTACGTGATGGAACGTGGAACCGTCGTGATGACTGGTACCGCCGACGAGGCGCGCGCCAAGCTCACCCAGATCGAGGCCGCATACCTGTCATGAAGGAGGACTCGTGCAACTCGAAGACATGATCCTGATCAGCGTCGACGACCACGTCGTCGAACCACCGTCTCTCGGAGACTTCTTCCGCGCGAACCTGCCGGCGAAGTTCAAGGACAGGGCACCGAAGGTGATCCGCCGCGGCGACGGCACCGATGCGTGGTTGATCGAAGGCCAGGAGGTGGCGACCTTCGGGCTGAATGCCGTGCAGGGGCGGCCGCCGGAGAACTGGGGCAGCGACCCGTCGAGCTTCGACCAGGTGCGCCCTGGTTGCTACGACGTGCACGAACGAGTCCGCGACATGAACGTCAACGGTGTCCTGGCGTCGCTGAACTTCCCGTCGTGGCCGGGCATCGGCGGCCAGTTCTTCATGAAGAACGACGACCACGAGTACGTCGCGGCGATGACCCGCACCTACAACGACTGGATGCTCCACGACTGGTGCGGTCAGTATCCGGGGCGGTTCATCCCGATGGCGATCTCGGGTTTCATGCTCGGCGGAGACTGGATGGCCGGCGAGGTACGACGCCTGGCCGACCTCGGTTGTCACGCAGTTTCGTGCCATCCCGACGCCTACCGGTTCGGCGCCGCCGACTATCACGGCGACGAGTGGGATGCCGCCTGGCGGGCCGCCGAAGAGGTTGGCACCGTCATGGTGTTCCACTTCGGGGGCTTCCCCAACTTCATGCCGCGCACTCCGTTCTCGGTCATCCCGCACGCGATGCCGTTCCAGACGGCGATCTTCGCCAGCGAGCTGCTGTGGTCGAAGATCTTTCGCAAGTTCCCGGGGTTGAAGATGGCCCTTGCCGAAGGTGGCATCGGCTGGATCCCGTACTTCTTGGAGAAGGCCGATTTCGTCTACGACCATCACCGGGCCTGGACCAAGGAAGATTTCGGCGACCAACTGCCCAGCCAGGTGTTCCGCCAGCACGTGCAGGGCTGCTTCATCGACGACGTCACCGGCCTGCGCAATCGCGATGCCATCGGCATCGACATGATCACCTGGGAATGCGACTACCCGCACAGCGACTCAACCTGGCCGACCTCGCCCGAGGTCGCCTGGAAGGGCCTGCAGGCCGCCGGGTTGAGCGACGTCGAGATCGACAAGATCACCTGGCAGAACGCGTCGACGTGGTACCAGTTCGACCCGTTCGAACACCGCACCCGCGCCGAGTGCACGGTTGGCGCACTGCGCTTGCAGGGCGCCGACGTCGACACCACGCCACGCGAGTACGGCGACGCCGTGCACACCCACAACTTGGCCGCCCAGGCCAACGCCTTCATCGGTTCGCAGGACATCAACATGGTTCCCGGCGAGTGATCCCCGAGCTCTCGGTCGGCTTCATCGGCGTCGGCCACATGGGGCGCCCGATGCTCGACCGGCTGGTCGCTGCCGGTGTGCCGACCGAGGTGTACGTGCGCCGTCCCGAACTGCGTGCCGAGCTCGAGGACCACGGAGTCGAGGTTGCCGCGTCGGCTGTCGATCTGGCCGGCCGGATCGACCTGTTGATCCTGTGCTTGTTCAACGACACGCAGGTCCGCGAGATCATGTTCGACGGAGTGGTTCTGGCAGCGATGCGACCGGGCTCGGTGGTCGTCAGCCATGTGACCGGTTCACCGAGCCTGCCGGTCGACCTGCAGGCTGCGGCACCCGACGGCGTCACCGTGCTCGACGTGCCGATCAGCGGTACCGAGGACCACATTCGCCGCGGTGAGCTGACCGTGATGGTGGGCGGCGATGCAGACGCCCTCGCTCGCGTTCGCCCCGCCCTCGAGACGTACTGCCATCCGATCCTCCACGTCGGCGGTCTCGGCGACGGGCAGCGCATCAAGTTGATCAACAACTTGTTGTTCACGGTGCAGTTGAAGGTCGCCCTCGAGGGCGCGGCGCTGGCTTCGTCGATGGGAATCCCGCCGGCCGAGCTGTCGCGGATCGTCTCGGAGTGCAGTGGCGACAGCTTCGCCATCAGGCTGTTCCAGACCATGCCGCCCGAGGCGTTACGCACCGGGGCGCGCCACTACCTGGTCAAAGACGTCGGTGCGATCCGCGACGTCGCCGCCGAGCAGGGCATCGACCTGGGCCAGCTCGGCGAGCTGGCCAACTGGGTGTTCGACGACTGACGCGCCCCCGAACTTCGTCGCTGCGAACATGCCCAGCATGTTGAGAGCGACGAAAATTCGTCAGTCGACGATGGTGATTGCCCGCTCGGGGCAGTTGTTGGCGCCGGCGCGAGCGGCCGTTTCGTCGTCGGGGCCGACTTCGAGCTCGGTGATCGCCGAGAACCCTGAGTCGTCGAGCGAGTACACGCTGGGTGCCACGGAGGCACAGCGGCCGTGGCCGGTGCAGATGTCGTGATCGACGATGATGCGCATGGTGTGCTCCAGAGTTGGGGGGTCGGGGGGTCAGGCGGCTTTCCAGCCGCCGTCGACGGGCATGACGAGCCCGTTGACGTTGCTGGCCTCGGCGGAAGCGAGCCACGAGATGGCGGCGGCGATCTCGTCGGGCTGAGCGGTGCGCTCGCCGAGCGCGATGCTGAGCATCTGACGCTCGAAGGCCCACATCACCGTCGGTGCGGCGGTGGTGGCGATGTTGGTCTCGGTGCCGCCCGGGCACACCACGTTGCAGCGGATGCCCTGCGGCGCGTAGGTGAAGGCGATGTGCTTGGTGAGCCCGATGACGGCGTGCTTCGACGAGATGTATGCAGCGCCCGCGCCCGAGCCACCGAGGCCGGCAACCGACGCGACGTTGACGATCGAGCCGCCGCGCCCGGCCATCAATGGCAGCAGGCGCCGGCAGAGGCGCATCGGTGCGGTGATGTTGACGGCGAGCACGTTCTCCCACATGGCGTCTTCGAGCTCGCTGACGGGCACGAAGTGATCCATGACCCCGGCCACATTGGCCAGCGTGTGCACCGGGCCGACACCTTCCGCGGCATCGACGAGGCTGTCGATGAACGCCGAGTCGCGCAGATCGCCGGGCACGGCAGTGATCGACGGATGCTCGGCCGCCAGGCCGGCTAGCCCGTCGGCATTGCCGTCGGTGGCGACCACGCGGGCGCCCTCACCGGCCAGGCGCAGCGCCGTGGCGCGGCCGATGCCGGATGCCGCCCCGGTGACGAGTGCAACGGTGCCCTGATGACGTGTGTTGTCCATGAACGGCCTAGACGTCCCACTCGAGACGCAGGCTGTTCATGCCGATCTGGCCGCCGTGCTCGAGCAGTTCCTGTGCGGGCGCCAGGCGGTACTCGGGGATGCGCTCGTGCCACATCTCCATCGCGATCTGCAGCTCCTGGCGGGCGAGGTTGGAGCCGAGACAGCGATGCGGTCCGGCGCCGAAGGCGATGTGACGGTTGGACCTCGCGGTCGATGATCACCTGATCGGCGTTGTCGAACTCGCGCGGATCGCGATTGGCCGAGGCCAGCGGGAGGTACACCATCTGGCCGGCCTTGACCGGGCATCCGGCGATCTCGGTATCGCTCATGACCTTGCGCCCGGGGGTGACGAAGCTGTAGTAGCGCAGGAACTCCTCGATCGCAGATCGAGATCAGCGCCGGTTCGGCAACGATGCGATGGCGGTCGTCGTCGTGCATTGCCAAGTGCCAGAAGCTGTAGGTCAGCTGGGCGGCAACGGTGTCGAGACCGGCCATGAACATCAGCAGGCAGAAGTCGAGCAGGTCCTGGTCGGGGATCAGCTCACCGTCGATCTTCCACGTCAGCGCCTGGCTCAACATGTCGTCGCGGGGATCGGCGCGGCGCTTCTGGATGAGCTCGCTGAAGTAGCCCATCACGGCGATCATCGCGTTCATCTGGCGTTGTTGGCCTTCTGTCGACACGAACTCCTTGTGGAGAATGTCGACCTCCCACTCCTGGAACTGGTCGGCGTCTTCGCGGGGCAGCCCGAAGATGTCCATGAAGATCACATTGGGGAACACGAGGGCGACCTCGTGCACGAACTCGCACGAGCCCTTCGCGGCGACGGTGTCGAGCACTTCGGCGAACCGCCGGCGAACCCGCGGTTCCCACTCGGCGACGGCACCGGGCGAGAAGAACGGGCCTGTCAACTGGCGCCAGGCCGTGTGCTCGCGGCCATCGAGCATCTCCGGGATCCAGCGGAACTGCGGGTTCGGCTCCATCGGCGTGACCGCGGTGTTGGAGAACACCTTCGCGTTCTGGAACGACTGGCGGATGTCGGCCATGCGAGTGATGAGGAAGAACTGATGCCCGTTGGCATCGCCGGTGTGCACCGGTGCCTGTTCGCGCTTGGAATCGAAGTTGTTGAAGTGCCATCCGGCCGGCGCGGTGCCGGTGTTGACGTCGGTGAAGTTGGTCACCGGGCATCCCGTCGGATTGTCGAGCTTGTTGCCTTCGAGCGTGGTCATGTCGTAACCCCCAAGTGTCGTGACGCACCAACTATATATTGACCTAATTCTGCCGGCCCTAATCGGGCCTTACACCTCGTGTGGTCCAAGGACGAACTCGCCGATCCGGCCGAGCAGGTCAGCGCGTGGCCGGCGTGGCCGCCGGGTAGGTGCCCGTGAGCCCTGCGGCACCGAAGCCGGCGTCGACGACCAGCGTGGTGCCGGTGATGTAGCTCGCCGCGTCGCTGCACAGGTACAGCAGTGGGTAGGCCTGGTCCTCGGGCGTCGCTGCCGGAACGCCGGCATCTGACCGGTACTCCTGGCCGAAGGCCAGCCACACGTCGGCGTGGGCGCGGGCAAGTGGGGTGTCGGTGGGGCCGGGCAGGATCGCGTTGATGCGGATTCCCTGCTGCAGCAGCGTGTACGCCCGGCGAGCGACGTAGGCGTTCATCGCCTGCTTGCTCCACCTGTAGGTGGCCGAGCCGGGGTGGGCGTCGATCCACGCCGCAGCGGACTCGAAGTCGGGTGTGTCGAGGTAGTCGCCGAGCTCAGCCAACTCGGCCTCCCACCCGAGGCCCGCTGTCGACGAGATCATGCCGATCGCCGAGCCGCGCGGCATGCGCTGCTCGGCAACGAGTCGTTCGGCGAGGTGCCGGTGACCGATGAAGTTGATCTTCTCGATCCCCGGCGTGCCGTCGGCCGCGCCGGCGCACGACAGCACGACGTCGTACTGGCTGGCGCTCGCATCGATTGCAGCGTCGATGCTCGAGCGATCGCGCAGATCGAGCGATAGCGCAGTGACGCCCTCGATGGTGATCGCCGCGTGGTCCATCACCGTCACGGCGGCGCCGAGCTGCAGCGCGATCGTGGCCGCGGCCGCGCCCATGCCCGTCGCCCCGCCGACGACCAAGACCCGCTTGCCGGTAAACGAAAACTTGTCGGTTCCCATCTCAGATCACTCCTTCGGTTCGTAGCGCGGCGACCTCGTCTGCCGTGAGTCCAGCTTCTGCAAGCACGCTGTCAGTGTGTTCGCCGACAGTCGGAGGGCCCGCCGTGGCGGTGGCGGTCGTGGCGGCCCCGTCGGCGTCGCGCATGCGGATCGGGTTGATCGGAACACGCACGCCGGCCACATCGGCGACCGTCCCGCGAGCCGCGCTGTGTGCGTCGCGGACCACGGCACCACCAACGTTGACCGGGCCGACCGCGGCGCCGGTCGGACCGAGCGCGTCGACCCATTCCGCTGCCGGGCGGGTGGCGAACACGGCCCCCAACTCGGCGCTCACCTCGTCACTTGGCAGAGCGTGAGCTGCGGCCCAATCGGCCAAGTGAAGCAATCCGAGGCCAACACACAATGCCGCCCAGGTGCGCGGTTCGGCGGCGGCAACGGTGATCCAGGTGTCGTCGGCGCAGCGGTACATCGTCCGACCGGGGTCGGCCCATGCCTGCATCGGCTGGTCGGCCAACGCCGCATCGATTCCACCCAGCGTCCAGGTTGCTGCTTCGGCCAGGCTGATGTCGAGGTGCCGCCCGATCCCTGTCGACGTGCGCTCGAACAGCGCAGCGGTGATGGCTGCGGTGGCGGCCATCGCCCCGATCGGCACGGCAACCATCCAGCCGGGATTCCAGGGGAAGTCCGGCTCGAGTGCGGCGAGCAAACCCGACTGCCCGAGGTAGGTGATGTCGTGGCCGGGCCATTGCGCGTACGGACCATCCTGGCCGAACCCGGTGATCGAGCACCAGATCAGTGCGGGATGCCGGGCAGCGGCCTGGAGGTAGCCGAAGCCACGCTGCTCGAGCTCGCCGGGAAGGTTGTTCTCGACGAGCACATCGACCGAGTCGGCGACGCGAGCCAGCACCTCGTACCCCCGAGGTTGTCGCAGATCGATCGTGATCGACCGCTTGCCGCGGGCCATTCCGACCTGACCGATCACCAGGCTGGGTTGACCTGCAGCCGACGGCGATTCGACGCGGATCACGTCGGCCCCGAGATCGGCGAGGCTCGCTGTGCAGTAGCCGCCCGGTGGGAACCGGGTGAGGTCGAGCACCCGTACGCCGCGCAACGGGCCGATGGGAGCGCCGCGTCCGGTCGTCACGCTGCCTCGCACAGCCGCGGCAGCACGTGGGTCTCGACGAGACCGAGCGACTCCGCGGCAACATCGGGATCGGGGCCGCCCATCAACGGATGCAGCGGGGCACCCACCGGACCCGGTGTCTTGCCCAGATCGGCGCAGGCCGCTTCGAAGGCGGCGTTGACGGGGAAGAACCCGTCGGCGATCCGGGCGCCGATGACGAGATCGACGCGTCCACCGCTGGCCAGATCGAGCACGGCCATGTCTTCGGCCACTCGGATCACGTCGTACAGGGGTAGCAACAGCGCGCTGACCATGATGCGGGCACGGCTGGTGGCCCCGGCAGCAACTGCTGCGGCGACGAGCGGGGACGGGAGGTAGCCGTCGTCCGCGCCATGGTGTTCGGAGAACGCGATCGAATCGAAGCCGTGCGTGTCGGCCCAGCGCACTTGTTCGATCATCGCCGCATACAGCTCTGCGTGAGGTCGCCCGAACGTGGTCGCGCGCATGTCGTACCTGATGGTCAAGGTCGGCCGCGGCCGTACGATCGTCTGCTCCACATGGCCCCCATCTGCACGTGGGGTGCATCGTCTCAGTTGTTGACGGAACCGTCAAGTACGACGTACTGTCGGCTTCGTTCGTCTCTGTCAAAGGGGAAGCGATTCAAAGGGGGAAGCGATGAGAGTATGGGTTGATCCCGATCGTTGTCGTGGGCATGCGCTGTGCCTCACCCACGCGCCCGATGCGTTCGAGTTCATCGATCTCGAGGATCGATCGGTCGTGATCGAAGGAGCTGTGGACACCGTGCCGCTCGAGGTCTTCCAGAGTTGCTGCCCGCGAATGCCCCGAGCGGGCAATCATCATCGAAGCCGCGATGAGCACTGGGCCCTGACTGCCAAGCACGTCATCGACTTCGACCATCACTCGCCGAAGCTGCGCGATCACAACACCGAGCTGCTCAAGAGCCTGATGTACAACGAGGGCGGCTGCCCGATGGGGTGGTCGAGCGCGCACGGTGGCTTCTGGGCGATCTGGGGCTACGACGCGTTGTACGACGCCGTGCAGGACTGCGGAGACGTTCAGCTCGGCGCACAGCGCCGAGTGCCCGAAAGGTGTGCCGGGCAGCGCTCTACATCGACCCGCTGATCCCGATCGACCATCGACGGTCAGATCCAGCAGGACTATCCGCAAGGTCGTGCTCAACTGGTTCAACCCCGGCCACGCCAAGGCGATGAAGGCGCGCGAGTCGAGCAGATCTGCGACGACCTGATCGACGACTTCATCGAGCGCGGCGAGGCCGAGCTGAGCTACGAGCTGTTCACCGCGCTTGCCGGCGATCGTCACGCTCGAGATGCTCGACTGGGATTCGAGCCGGTGGCGCGAATGGGTCGACTGGGTGCACGCCATGATCCACGACTCGATGGTCGATCCCGAGGAGCTCGATGGAGGCGATCAACAACCTCTACTCGAACATCGGCGATGGAGATCGCCCGCCGTCGCGAGCAGCTCGGCGACGACCTGTTCAGCGACATGATGCGGACCCCGATTGAACGGCAGGCCGCTGACGCGACTCCGAGCTGACCAACTTCGCCATGCTCGTGCTGCTCGGTGGCATGGACACCACGTCGGGCACCACGGGCAACTCGCTGCTGCTGATCGACCGAGACCCGGCATTGCGTCAGCAGATGATCGACGAAGTCGACAACATGCCGAAGATCATCGAGGAGTTCCTGCGCATCGCCGGCCCCGGTGGCGGGCTGTACCGGCGGCTGACCAAGGACGTCGAGTTCCACGGTGAGCAGATGCACGAGGGCGACACGGTGCTGATGATGTTCTGGGCCGCGAACCGCGACCCGAAGGCCTTCCCCGACCCCGAGACGATCGACATCCATCCGCACCAACAACCGGCACATGGCGTTCGGGCTCGGCCCGCACCGCTGCCTCGGCTCGCACCACGCCCGGCTGATGCTGGCGACGCTGCTACGCGGCGTCTTCACCCGGCATCCCCGACTTCCAGGTCCAATGGGACGGCGTCGAGCGCTTCGAGGACTGCGGCAGCGTGTACGCCGTGCGGCACCTGCCGGTGACCTTCACGCCCGGGCCGCGTCTGCGCCCGGCCTGAGCGCTGCCGGCCCCCCTCGAATGTTCGTCATTCGCTACGACCTGCGGATCCCTCCTGCCAGCACGCTGACCCACGCCGGGATCGACCCTTGCATCGGCTGGGAGTCGTTGCAGCTCGTGGTCTCCGACGTGATGCCGGCACTCGCCGGCGGATGAGTTCCGCGGGACAGATTTCTGACAGAGTTGTCAACAGACGCCGAACTGCGCTGATGACAGGCGCTCACGAGTAGGAGCTGACCATGACCGATCTGGCATTCACCCCCGAGACGCGCATGCTCGTCGACGGCGAGCTGATCCACGCCGACAGCGGCAAGACGTTCGACAACGTCAACCCTGCGACCGAGGAGGTGCTCGGTCAGGTCGCCGACGCGCTCGGCGGCCGAGATGCAGCGGGCGATCACCGCCGCCCGGCGTGCGTTCGACGAGACCGACTGGTCGACCAACCAGGCGTTGCGCAGGCGCTGCCTCGAGCAGCTGCACGAGGCGATCGTGGGCGAGGCCGAGCAGCTGCGCGAGGAGTTGATCGCCGAGGTCGGCTCGCCACGCGCTGTCACCTACATGGCCCAGCTCGATGGTCCGCTCGCCGACGCGTTGCTCTACCCGGCTCGTCTGATCGACGAGTTCCCAGTGGGAGCGCGACCTGGGCGAGGCACAGATGTTCGGCATCACCTCGCATCGGGCCGTCTGGAAGGAGCCGATCGGGCGTCGTCGGCGCGATCACGCCGTGGAACTACCCGTTCGAGGTGACCATCAACAAGGTCGCCCAGATCCTGGCGACCGGCAACACGATGGTGCTCAAGCCGGCGCCCGACACGCCGTGGAACGCGACGCGGCTCGGCCCGGCTGATGCTGGAGAAGACCGACATCCCGCCGGTGTCGTCAACGTCGTCACGTCGTCCGACCACCTGGTCGGCGAGGAGCTGACGCTGTCACCGATGGTCGACATGATCTCGTTCACCGGGTCGACCGTGACCGGCAAGCGGATCATGGAGAAGGGTGCGCCAACCCTGAAGCGGGTGTTCCTCGAGCTCGGCGGCAAGTCGGCCATGATCGTGCTCGACGACGCCGACTTCCCGGCCGTGGTGCCGATGGCGCTCGATCGTGTGCATGCACGCCGGCCAGGGCTGCGCGATGCAGACCCGCCTGCTGCTGCCGCGATCGCGCTACGACGAAGGTGTCGAGCTGATCATGGCCGGCATGTCCCACTTCCCGTACGGCGACCCGCAGGACCCAGCCAACATGATGGGCCCGCTGATCAGCGAGAAGCAGCACGAACCGGGTGCTCGGCTACATCGCCACCGGTCAACAAGAAGGCGCCACGCTGGCGGTCGGCGGTGGCCGTCCGGCACATCTGCCCAAGGGTTGGTTCGTCGAGCCGACCTTGTTCACCGAGGTCGACAACTCGATGACGATCGCCCGTGAGGAGATCTTCGGACCGGTTCTGTGCGTGATCCCGTACGACGACGATGACGACGCCGTGCGCATCGCCAACGACAACGACTACGGCCTGTCGGGTGGGGTGTTCTCGGCCGACACGGATCGGGCGACAGCAATTGCCCGGCGCATGCGTACGGGGTCGATCAGCGTCAACGGCGGCGATCTGGTACGGCGCCGACTGCCCTACGGCGGCTACAAGACGCAGCGGCATCGGTCGCCAGAACGGCATCGAGGGCTTCGAACAGCACCTCGAGACCAAAGCCATCGCCTGGCCGAAGGTCTGGCGCGAAATGTCCGTGTCGCTCGATCTCAGCGGCAGGCGAGCCCTCGTCACCGGCGCCGGGCAGGGAGTCGGCGCGGCGATCGCCGGCCTGCTCGCCGAGGCCGGCGCCACGGTGGCAGTCAACGATCTCGTTGCCGACCGCGCCGAGCAACAGGCTGCCGCGTTGCGAGATGCCGGTGGCGACGCCGTTGCGGCACCGTTCGATGTGACCGACTTCGACCGCGTGATCGAGGCAGTCGCAGCACTCGGACGGATCGACATCCTGGTCAACAACGCCGGCAACGCCGGAGGCGACGGCTGGCCGGGGATGGTCAACTTCGTCGACACCTCGCCCGCCGACTGGCAGAAGTTCATCAACGTCAACCTCTTCGGCGTGATGAACTGCGTGCGCGCCGCGTTGCCGTCGATGATCGAAGGTGGCTGGGGCCGGATCGTCACGGTCATCTCCGATTCATCGAGGGTCGGCGAGCCGAAGATGGCTGCCTACGCCGCGGCCAAAGCGGGGGCGGCCGGACTGACCCGTGCGGTGTCGACAAGAGGTCGGTCGGCACGGGGTGACGGCCAACAACATCTCACTGGGCACCATGCGCACACCGCTGAGCGAGGCGAGTTGGGCCAACGCCGACGCGCAGGAGGTTGCCGCCCGGTTGCGTGGCTATCCGATCCGGCGGCCGGGCCTGCCCGACGACGCGGCAGCCCTGGTCGGCTACCTCGTCAGTCCCGCTGCCAGTTGGATCACCGGGCAGACGATTCCTCTCAATGGCGGCTACTCGGTCGCGCTCTGACATCGGCGAGTCCGATGCGAAGCTTGCCGCGCCGTGTCATTAGCATCTGACACGATCGTCACATCAGTGAACGACGTCATCTCGATTCTGTGGAGGTAGTCCCATGGGGGGTCGGCTCGAAGGCAAGGTTGCACTGGTCACCGGTGCGGCAAGGGGTCAGGGCAAGAGCCATTGCATCCGTCTGGCAGAAGAGGGGGCGAGCATCATCGCCGTCGACCTGCTCGAACAAATCGCTACGGTCGCCTATCCGCTGGGGTCCGAGGAAGACATGGCCGACACCGTGTCGCGCGTCGAGGGCACCGGCCAGAAGATCATTGCGACCAAGGCCGACGTGCGCGAGCGCGATCAGCTACGCGCCGCGGTCGACGATGGCGTCAAGGCGTTCGGACGGCTCGACATCGTGTGCGCCAACGCAGGCATCCTGCCCATCAAGGAGCCGCACAGCTCGCAGGCCTTCGTCGATGCCATGGACGTCGACTTCGGCGGTGTGATGAACGCCGTGGCGGTCACGTTGCCTCACCTCGGCGAGGGCGCGTCGATCATCCTCACCGGCTCGACCGTGGGCATGATGCCCGGCACGCTCAACAACCCGGCGCTCGGTCCTGGTGGCGTCGGCTACGGCTTGGCCAAGACGTTCATCGTGCAGTACACCGAGGTGCTGGCGCTGCAGCTGGCACCGCAGTCGATCCGCGTCAACGCCGTGCACCCGACCAACTGCAACACCAACCTGTTGCACAACGACGAGCTGTACCGCATCTTCCGGCCCGACCTGCCCAACCCCAACGCCGACGATGTTCTGCCGGCGTTCAACGTGTTCCAGGCGATGCCGATCCCGTTCGTCGAGCCACGCGACATCTCCAACGCCGTGTTGTTCTTCGCCTCCGACGAGGCCCGCTACGTGACCGGCATCAACCTGCGCATCGACGCCGGTTCGCTGATCAAGTGGCCAAACGGCCCGCAGGGCTGAGCTCAGGGTGGGGGATCAGCAACTCGCCGGCAAGGTAGTGGTGGTGGCCGGCGCGTCGGCCGGCATCGGTCTGGCCGCGGCGCGCCGGTGTGCGCAAGAGGGTGCCGATGTCGTCATGCTGGCCCGTGGCCAGCAACGACTCGCCGCCGCGGCCGCCGAGGTCGGCGACCGCGCCGTGCCGATCACCTGCGACATCGTCGACCCCGGCAGCGTGCGAGCCGCGTTCGCCGACATCGAGCAGCGCTTCGGCAAGGTCGATGCACTGCTCAACGTGGCCGGCGTCGCTCGTATTCGCCGCATCGAGGACTCGACCGACGACGACATCGCCTTCGTGTTCGGCGTCAACCTGCTCGGACCGATCTACACGACGCGGGCCGCCATCCCTCTGATGCGCGCCGCGGGCGCCGGTGACATCGTCAACGTCTCGTCGGAGATCGTCGACGACTACATGCCGCGCATGGTCCTGTACGGCGCGTCGAAGGGTGGCCTCGACACGTTCAGCAAGATGATGGTGCACGAGCTCAAGGCCGACAACATCAGGGTGTCGCGCTACACATCGGGGTCCGTCGGCGGCACGTCGTTCGGTGACAACTTCGGCGAGGGCGAGATCGAGGCGGTCTGGTCGGAGTGGGACCAGAGCGGGTACATGACGCGCGTCGCCGGCCCGGGCATGGATCCCGACTGGATGGCCGACGCGATCGTGTTCACCATCACCCGACCGCGTGGTCAGATGATCGACGTCATCCACGTGCGCTCGTTCGCTCCCGGACACGACACGGATCAACCGGCGATGCCGGGTTGAGTCTGGGCTGGGCATGAGCGCACTCATGCCACCGATGGTCGTTGCCGGGCCATACGACGGTGTGTTGAGCGACATGCTGGGTGGCCGGGCGATCGAAGGGCTCGTTCGCGAGTCGACCTACCTGTGGGCGGTGCTGCGTTCGCGAGGAGACCGCCCCGACATCTACTCGGCGATGCGTCGCCTCAGTGACGGTCCGGTGTGGCCCGCTCGGCTGCTGTTGCAGAGCAACCATGACTCACCTGGCATTCAACGACACTCCACTGCTTCGAAAGCGGCGCGCAGCATCGACGTGGTCGACTGGTCGGCCGAGCGGAGTGGTGACGCTGAACCCTTCGGACTGACCCTGGAGCCTGGCTCGATCCGGTGGTCGGAAGGTGCCATCCTCGATCTCGCGGGCGGCGAGGTCGAGCCCGGCCTGCAGTGGTGGTTGCCGGCCTCGCCGCAGCACGAGAGCATGCGTTATGCCTCGCGGATCTTCAAGGTCACGGGCTCGTGTGACGGCGTCGACGTCGATGGCTTCGTCGGTTGCGACGAGGTGCACCTGACTCCCGGTCGACAGAACTACATCGACGACCCAATCACGGCCACGCACCTGAGCCAGGCGTGGTGCACGTGGGCAGCTGCCTACGACGACGGCACGGTCGAGGCCGGGCACGCTGCGTTCGGACGCGACGGCTTCGGGTTCGGTCTGCGCGCCGACGGCACGTCGGCACGAACAACGACCCGCGTCGCCGGGGTCGCCGAGCGCAACGACCTCGGTTGCCCGATCCGCGTGACGTTCGACATCGATGGTGCCCCGTGGGAGTTCACCGCCGATCGGCGCGGCTGTCCCCTCGAACCGCTGCCGGGGCCGGTGCTTCAGGCCGAGGGGTGGTTCCGCCGCGTGGGCGAGACCCGGCGACCAACGGTGTGGTGTGCCACCCCCGAGGTGCCTGTCGGAGCAGGCTCGTCCTAAAGGCCTCTCACCAAGTCGAATCGCTGGCACCGGAATGGTCCGCAGCGGACCATTCCGGTGCCAGCGGTCTGCCCGAGGAGGTGAGGCGGTTGTCGTGGATCGGACCGCGTTTGGAAGCCCAGGTGATCTCGTACGTGCCGGCCAGCCTGCTGAAGAACTCGGCGCTGACGTAGCCGTCGCTGCCGGCGATCGACGGTCCGTACATCTGCTTCGGTTCGGCGGTCATCACCGCGCCCGCCTCGAGGTGGTTGCCGTCCTCGTCGGTGAGCGAGCCTTCGACGACGACCTCGAACCGGTGACAGTCGTGGCTGTGGCGGGGCAGGACGTATCCGGGTGGGGCTCTGAACAACACGACGGCCGGCGTTTCGGGGTCGAAGGGGTCGCCGAGGGCGAACATTCGATAGCCCATCCCGTCGAACGGCAGGCAAGCATCGACGAGTGGTTGCAGGTATTGGGCCGGCACGAGATTCCAGAACGAAGGGTCGTGGATCGATTGGAACGAAGCGCCGCGTTCGACGTTCGGAGCCGGCGGAGGTGCCATCCCGATGACAGGTAGGTCGACAGGCGAATCATGACCATGGGTGGCAATGTGATCTTCTTCGATCTTGTTTGTCTTGCGTGGCCCCCGAGACGTGTCCCAGAAGAGCTCGTAGGTGCCGAGCACGGAGCCGAAGTATTCGAGGACGACGTAGCCGCCGGGCTCGGCGATGTGCGGCCCGTACATGTCCATGTGATGGGCGATCATCACGTCACCCGCCTGGTAGTGGTGCCCGGTGCCGTCGGTGAACGCACCGTCGAGGACGATCTCGAAGCGCTCGCAGTCGTGGCAGTGGCGAGGGAAGTTGTGCCCGTCGCCGGCCTTGATGCACACGATGCCCGGTGTCTGCAAGGTGTGTGGGTCGCCCATCGAGAAGATCGACGTCGGCAAGCCGTTGTCGCGGCCTTGCTCGACGAGGGTACGCAGGAATTCGGCAGGCACCTGGTCCCAGAACGCTTCGTCGTGGATTGACAACGGCATGGTCGGTTCCTTTCGGTGAGCGACTGTCGCGGTCACCAGATCAGCGGCAGGTTGTCGAGCCCGGCGGCGCCGGCCACGTGTTGGGTGATCACCACGCCGGGACGGATCTCGAAGTCAGGGATCCGGCCGAGCCATTCCTCGATGGTCACCTGCAGTTCGAGCCGGGCGAGGTACGAACCGACGCAGCGGTGGATGCCGATACCGAACGCGCAATGACGGTTGACTTCGCGGTCGATGACGAAGTGGTCTGCGTCGGGGAACTGGCGGGGGTCGCGGTTGGCGGGCCAGGTGGCCAGCACGACCCGATCGCCGGCCTTCATCGGACAGCCGCCGAACTCGGTGTCTGATCTGACGACTCGCGCCGGCGAGGCGATCGAGAAATAACGCAGGAACTCCTCGACTGCGACCGGGATCCTTGTCGGATCGTCGCCCAGGAACCGACGGTGTTCGGGATGCTCGGCGAGGTAATGGATCACGTAACTGATCACCCCGGCGACGGTGTCCATCCCGGCGATGTACAGCAGCATCGAGATCTCCAACAGTTCAGCATCGCTGATAGGGCGGCCGTCGATCTCGACGTCGAGCAACGACGAGACGATGTCGTCGCCAGGCGCGTCGCGCCGAGCGGCGATCATCGTGCGCAGGTAGCGGTAGATGGTGCGCGAGGCATTGGCCCTGAACTGCGACGCCTCGGGGTCGGACCCGGCGGTGTGCAGCAGCTCGCCGGCCCAGCCGAGGAAGGTGTCGGACTCGTCCAACGGGAGCCCCATCATCTCCATGAAGATCGAGGTCGGGAAGCGACGCGCGAACTGGGCGACCACGTCGCACGCGCCGTTGCCGGCGAACTCGTCGATCAACTCGATGCAACGGGCGCGCACCGCTGGCTCCATCGCGGCCACGGCCTTGGGACTGAACCGCGGGTTGATGGCCGTGCGGTAAGCGGTGTGCTCGGGCGGGTCGACCTGAGCAGGGATCCAACGGTGGGGGTCGTCGACGTTGTAGTTGGTCTGCCGACTCGAGAACCGTTCGTAGTCGCGGAACGCCTCGGCGACGTCATCGAACCGGGTGAGGTACCACAGGTCCCACGGATGGGCATCGGAACGAAACGTCCGTGATTCCTCGCGCAGGCGGTTCCATTCCTCGGCAAGACCCTCGAGCAACGCCCGATCGGTTCCATGGTCGAAGCCGTGACGTAGCGGGACGGTCTCGAGCGAGTCGGTCGTCATCCGCCGGACTCTACAAGAGTGACTATACAAATGTATAGTCCACCGAGTGGTAAACATCGTCGAACATGGGCTGGACCAACATGCGCTGGACCAACCTGCGCCGGACCAACCTGCGCCGGACCAACAAGGGGCCACTGGTGCCGAGCGTCTGCGTGATGCGGCGCTGGCCTTGTTCGGAGAACGCGGCTACGCGGCCACCACGGTTCGGGCGATCGCCGAACGTGCGGGAGTGACGGCCGGGCTGGTGGTGCACCACTACGGAACGAAGGAGAACCTGCGGGCGGCGGTCGATCGCTACGTCCTCGAGTCGGTGTCGGGCGCGTTCACCGATCTCTTGGACATCGATCCCACCGACGACCTGATGGCGATCCGTCGGCAGGGCTTCCAGATGTTGTTCCAGCAGCGTCCGAACATGGGCCGATATATGCGTCGGGCGCTGCTCGAATCGTCGGAGACGTCGATGACGTTCTTCGATCAACTGATGCAGGTCTCGAGCTCACTGTTCGAGCCGCTGCGCGCCGCGGGGCTCACCCGACCGACCGATGACCCGAAGGCACAGCTGCTGTTGGCGATGTTGAGCGGCCTGATGCCGGCATTGCTCCCTCGACACGTCGAGCGTTACCTCGGCGTGTCGTTGCGCAGCGATGAAGGTGTGCGCCGCTGGGCCAAAGCGGAGTACGACTTCATCACCCACGGCGTGCTGATCCCCTCCGATCTCGACCCGGACGACCGGAGCACACCATGACGATCGCCACCGAGATCACCTGTGACCCGTTCGAGGTGCAGTTCGACGACGCCGCCGTCGCCGACCTGCGCTCCCGACTGCGGGCGACGATCTGGCCCGATCAGCTGCCCGGCACCGGCTGGGAGTACGGAACCGATCTCACGTACATCCGCGGCTTGTGCGATCACTGGGCGAACCAGTTCGACTGGGACGGCTTTCGAAGCCGAGCCAACGCCCATCCACAGCTCATCACCGAGATCGACGGCGAGCGGATCCACGCTGTCCACGCGCGTTCACCGGAGCCGCACGCCCTGCCCCTGATCATCAGCCACGGCTGGCCTGGGTCGATCGCCGAGCTGTGGGACGTGATCGGCCCACTCAGTGATCCTCGTGCGCATGGCGCCGATCCCGCCGACGCCTTCCACGTGATCGTCCCGTCGCTCCCCGGTTACGGGTTTTCCGGTCCGACCCGACAGCGGGGGATCGACGCCGCCGCCATCGCTGCCCGGTTCGACAAACTCATGGCCGGCCTCGGCTACACGCGTTACGTGGCCCAGGGCGGCGACTGGGGCGCGCTGATCACCACCGATCTGGCTCGCCAACACCCCGATCGGGTGGCGGCGATCCACCTCAACCTGCTGAACTGCCCCGCCCCTCCCCGCGACGAAAGGCTCGACGGCGTGACCGATGCCGAGCTCCAAGACCTCGCCGCGATGCGACGCTTCCAAGCGGAGGAGTCCGGCTACCAGGCGATTCAGGCGACCAAGCCACAAACCGTTGCTTACGGCCTGACCGATTCACCAGCGGGGCTCGCCGCGTGGATCGTCGAGAAGTTTCGCACGTGGTCCGACTGCGACGGCGAGCCCGACTCGACGTTCACACGTGACCGGCTGCTCGACAACATCACCGTCTACTGGTTGACCCGCACGATCAACTCGTCGATGCGCCTCTACTTCGAAACCATTGGGCCCGGTCGGGCCGAACCACCGTCTCGAGTAACGGTTCCCACCGGCCATGCCCGCTACCCGGGCGAGATCTACAAGGCGCCGCGCGCCTGGGCCGAGCGCTGGTTTCCGATCACCTATTGGGTCGACATGCCCCGCGGCGGGCACTTCGCGGCGATGGAAGTGCCCGACCTGTTCGTTGCCGACGTCCGCTCGTTCTTCCGCCAATACCGACCGTGACCGACTCTCGGGAGACCTGATGCCCAACGACATGATCGAGTCCGCACAGACCCCGCCGTGGTCGCTCGACGGGCGTACCGCGCTCGTCACTGGCGCCGCAAGCGGCATCGGACGCGCCAGCGCAATCACCCTCGCCCGCTACGGGGCGCGCGTCGTGGTTGCCGACATCGACCTCGACGGAGCACACCAGACCGCTGCAACGATCTCCGAGCATGGCGACGAGGCCATTGCCACACGATGTGACGTCACCGATGACACCTCCGTCGGCGCAGCCATCGCCTTGGCGATCGACAGATACGGTCAACTGGACATCGCTCACAACAACGCAGGGGTGCTCGGCGCGCAACGGCGTCTCGTCGACTACGACGACGCTGATTGGGACCGGATCATATCGGTGAACCTCAAAGGGGTGTTCCTGTGCATGCGCAGGGAGCTGGCGCACATGATTCCGCGCAAGTGCGGGGTGATCATCAACACCGCCTCTGAAGCAGCGCTCAAGGGCAGCGCCGCCGACGCCGTCTACACCGCCAGCAAGCGCGGCGTCGCCGGCCTGACATTGAGCGCTGCGCTGGAGAACGCTCGCAACGGTGTGCGCATCGTCGCCGTCTGCCCCGGCGTGATCAGCACCGGAATGACTGCTGCCCTCGAAAGCGACCAGGCCACCGCCGAACGGACCCGCCGGATCCAGCCGATCGGCCGCATGGGCGAACCGCAGGAGATCGCCGAAGCCGTCGCCTGGCTGGCCTCCGACGCAGCATCACTCGTCACTGGCATCCTGTTCCCGGTCGACGGCGGGTGGTCCGCCTCCTGAGCAGCCGTCGGCGGCTCACAACGTGATCAACACCTTGCCCTGATCGGTCGGCTGGCGCAGCGCGAGGTAGGCCGACGGCAGATCGTCGAGCCCGATGTGATGCGTGACCATGGCCCGGACGGGAAGTCGATCCGTCACGATCGCTCCGATAGCGGAGTGGAACTCGTGCGTCTGGTACCAACTCGGGAACACCAAGGTCACCTCTTTCATCAGTGCACGCGGCACATCGATCGGCACCGGCTTGGCGGCATAGGCCGCCTCCACCACTCGACCACCGAGCCGCACGAGCCGGATCGCATCACCGAGGCGAGAACCGGCACAGTCGAACACGACGTCAGGAAGGGCACCGCCCATCACCTCCCGGCACAAGGCGACGAGATCCTCGCTCGACGGATCCACGACGCGATCGGCGCCGCATACTGCGGCCAGCTCTCGACGTAGGCGCACCGGGTCGCTGGCAACTACGACATCGGCCCCTGCGTGACGACACCATGCGACCACCGCCAACCCGATGGGTCCGCAGCCGATCACCGTTACGCGTGACCCGACACCGATCCCTCCCGCGTTGGCCTGGTGCAACCCGATCGCCACCGGCTCGATCAACGCGCCCGTCGAGGCATCCATGGTCTCGGGCAGCCTGATCGTCTCCCGCGCACCGACGGTCACATACTCGGCGAATGCACCGGGACATTGCAGGCCGACGTAGCAGGCCTGCGGACAATGCACGGGGTCACCTCCGAGGCACGAGGCACATGCTCCGCAACCGATCGAGGGGATCGCGGTCACCAATTCCCCCTCTCGCCAGTCGCCGGGCGCGCCTGCACCGATCGCCACGACCTCGCCACACAACTCGTGGCCGAGCACTGTCCCATCCGGTAGGAAGGTTGCCGCCGCCAGGTCGGAGCCGCAGATTCCCGCGCAACGCACTCTCAACACCAGCTGCGACGGCCCGGGCGACGGGTCGGGCCGCTGCTCGATCACCAACTCGCTACCGCTCAACACTGCGGAGCGCATGCGGGCGAGCCTACAGGATGGCTATACAGATGTATAAGCGACTCACCGCGCACCCCGCGTCGCGAACCTAAACCCAAGCGAGGGTCAGGTCTTTGACGTGACGCAGGCCGGGTGGGAACTCGAGCTGCTCGTGGCCGGGCTTGAGGCCGTAGTCGGGGATCCGACGATGCCATTCGGCCAGGGCGATGCGCAGCTCGCGGCGAGCCAGGTGCGAGCCCAGGCAGCGGTGCACGCCGCCGCCGAAGGCGATGTGGCGGTTGGCCTCACGATCGAAGCGGACGTCGAACCCGTCGGGGAACTCGACCGGGTCGATGTTTGCTCCGCCGTAGCTGACTGTCACCGCGGTTCCCGCCGGGACCAGCGCACCGTTGGGCATCACGACATCTCGGGTGGCGACGCGGGGCACGCCGTACGGCACCGGTGTCTCCCAGCGCAGCAGCTCTTCGACCGCGCTCGGGATGATCGCCGGGTTGTCGACGATCTGGCGGCGGTGCCCGGGATGCGTGGCGAGAAACGCGAAGAGGCAAGTCAGCGAGTCGCTGACGGTGTCGAGCCCGGCGATGAGGAACAGGTAGCAGAGATCGAGGATCTCCTCGCGGCTCATCGTGTGGCCGTCGACCTCGGCGGTGATGAAGTGGGTGAGGATGTCGTCGGTCGGGTCGGCCTCGCGTGCGTCGAGCAACTCGTTGAAGTACGCGTAGATCCGCTGCCCTGTGGCGGTCACCACGGCCATCCGCGCCATCGGGTCGACGGCGGCCTGAGGGTCGACCTTCTCGGTGTGCAAGACGCCGTCGCGCAGCTCGAGGAACGTGTGCATCTCTTCCCACGGCATGCCCATCAGGCCGAGGAACACCGCCGACGGGAACATCTCGGCGAACTCGTCGGTGAAGTTGCACTCGCCGCGGTCGATGAAGTCGTCGATGAACCGATTGGCGCGGCCGGCGATGTCGCCTTCCATCGCCTCCATCCGCTTCGGGGCGAACAACGGGTCGAGGATCTTGCGGTACAGCCCGTGCTTCGGCGGGTCGATGTTGAGCGGGATCAACGGCCGAACGTTGCCGAGGGGCATGTCGACGGCCGACGAGAACAGGTCGTGGTTGCGCAGAACGAAGTCGGTCAGCTCGCGCCCGAACGACATCGCCACCCCGTCCATCGGGCACAGCAGGCCACCTGGATTCTCCTGCTGCATCGTGATGTAGTCCTGCTGCGGGCACGCCAGGTGCACCTGCTTGCCGAGCTCCATCTGTGAGAACAAGCCGGCCCGCATCGCGGGCGGCAGCACCATCGGGTCGATGTCCATCGGATCTCCTTCGGTCATTCTTCGACCACGATCGCCTGCTCTGGGCAGGTCGACGCGGCACGCTTTGCGGATTGCATCACTTCGGGGGTGAACTCGGTGACGGCGACATACGCGTGGCCGTCGTCGTCGCGGAGATGGAACACCTCTGGCGCGGCCATCGCGCACAGCGTGTGGCCCTGGCATATTGCCTCGTCGACATAGACGCGCATCAGGCGCTCTCACTTCCTGCCGCAGCTGCGGCCTCTTCGTCGAGCCGCGCCTGCCAGATCGCCATCGTCTCGGCGAGACCGGGCCCCAGCCGCTTGCCGGGAGTGAAGGTTGCCGGCATGTGCTTGTAGCCGTTGATGACGCCGATGGTCGCGTAGCGAACGACCCCGTCGTAGTCGATGGAGTAGTCGGGGATGCGGTGCAACGTCTCCCACATGATCGTCTTGAACTGCATGCGGGCGATGTTCGAACCGATGCAGCGATGGTTGCCGAGACCGAACGCGGCGTGACGGTTGGGGAAGCGATCGAGCTTGACGGTGTCGGGATCCTCGAAGTGCTTCGGGTCGCGGTTCGGCATGGCGAACGAGAGCAGCACCCGGTCGCCCTCCGAGAACCGGTAGCCGGCAACTTCGCACTCCTGCGTGACCGTGCGCGCATCGCCCTGTGATGGGCTGAAGTACCGCAGGAACTCTTCGGTCGCCAGGTCGAGCAGCGTGCGATCGGCCATCAGCGTGGCGCGCTCGTCGGGGTGCTCGTAGAGCCATCGCCAGGCGCTGGACGTGAACGCGGTCGTGGTGTCGAAACCGCCACCGATCAACAGGATGAGGGTGCCGATGATGCCTTCGTCGGACAACGGCTGCCCGTTGACGTCGGCGTCGATCAGGGCCTTGATCATGCCCGGCTTCGGGTTGGCGCGCGCCTCGCCGATGCACTGCCCGAGCCGCATGGCCATGTTGAACAGGTCTTGCTGAACCTGTGGCAGGTCGGGGCTGTCGGGTGGCGTGTACACCATCGCATGGGTCGGGTCGCAGTAGATCACCCAGTCTTCGAGGGGCAAGCCGAGCATGGCCATGGTCAAGATGGCCGGCACGATGTTGACGATGTCGTCGACGAAGTCGAGGCGACCCGATTCGATCACATCGTCGATGCAGGCGTGAGTGAACTCGCGCACCAGCGGCTCCCATTGCGTGACAGCCGCCGGTGAGAGGAACGGGTTCATCACCCGGCGGTACTCCAGCTGTTGCGGTGGGTCCATCTCCAGGAAGCCTGCCGTGACGTACGGGTTGGGGTCGGGGATCTGGATGCCGCGGTAGACGCTGCTGGGATCGCCGACAGCCTTGACGGCGGAGAACAGCGTCGGGTGCTTGTACATCTCGGCGACCTCGTCGAGGCCGGTCACCACCCAGTACCCGCCGTACTTCTCGCTCCACGTCACCGGACACTTCGAGCGCAGTTCGTGGCTGATCTCGGGGTAATGGGCCTGGTACTCGGGGGAGTGCTGGTCGAAGTCGACGACAATTCGTCCGTCGTCGGTGTCGCGATTCACAGTGTCGGTCATGTCGTTCTCCTTGCGGTCGCGAATTTGGATTGAGGGTGGGGTTCAGCCCTGCGCCACGACGCGGCGTGGTGTCATCTCGACGAGCACGCGGCCTTCGCGTGGCGCCGGGAACGTCTCGGGATCCTGGCCGTAGTAGCGCACGATGCGCTCGAACATGACGAGGTCGGGATCGTCACTGATCGTCACGTCGCAGCGCAGTTCGAGCGTGCGGTACGGGTTGGCCGGGTCCATCAGGAACATCGTGGCCTTCGGGTTGGCGACCATGTTGAGGTACTTCTGGCGTGTGTTGGTCAGCGATGTGCGGATGGCGCCGTCGGCGTCGAGCATGAACCACACCGCGGTCGACTGTGGTCGGCCGCTGGGGCCGATGGTGGAGAGCACACCGACACGTCGATCCGTGAGATCGCGGTATGCGTCGGGGACGGGGGCGAGTTCCGACATGGTCACATCCCAACTATTGCATTGCCGTTGATGGTGAAGCCGCCGTCGGCGGTGACGAGCGAGCCGGTGACGAACCCCGATTCGTCGGAGGCGAGCCACGTCGCGCAATAGGCGATGTCGTCGGGTATTCCGAGGCGGGTGAGATGCCCGGCACCGATGCCGACGCCGGTGTCTTTCGAGTGGGCGACCACACGCCCGACGATGATCGTGTTCACCCGAATGCCGTGCTCGGCGTTCTCGACGGCGAGCGTGCGGGTGATGCTGTTGATCCCGCCCTTCGAGGCGCTGTACGCGGCGAAGCCGGACAGCCCGACGATGGACTGACCCGACGAGATGTTGACCACGCTTCCTCCACCGGCGGCGATGAGGTGAGGGATGCCGTACTTGCAGGCCCAGAAGACGTTGCCGGTGAGCGTGCCGACCAGGATGCGGTTCCACTCCTCGGTCGTGTACTCGATCAACGGCTTCACCTGTGTGCTGACGGCGTCGGTCGGCGCAGCATTGTTGATCAGCACGTCGAGCTTGCCGAACCGGTCGGCCACCGCATCCATCACCGAGTGCACACTGTCTTCGTCGGTGATGTCGAGCGGGAAGAACGCAGCCGTGCCACCTGCCTCGGTGATGCGGGCGACGACCTTCTCGCCGCGATCGACGGTGCGGCCGGTGACCGCCACCTTGGCGCCCTCGCGGGCGAACATCTCGGCGATCGAACGACCGATGCCGCGGGTCGAGCCGCTGACGATGGCCACCTTGCCTTCGAGCCTCATGCAACTGCTCCTTCGTTGATCGCAACCCGGCCGCGGCCGGTGATGAGCGGGAGGTCGAACACCGACAGCACGCCGGGCGGGGCGGCGACGACTGCAGGGATCGCGTTGATTGCTCGCATCGCCGTGATGCCGAACCCACCCGCGAGGTTGTCGCCGCTCGCGTTGGTGAACTCGACCTCGCACTCCAGCCGCGGGTCGCCCTCGATCACGACGCGGTAGGCGTCGTCACCGTGGGGTCGCGGCCAATCAGGGGCGAGATCTCGGCGAGCACGGGTGACGTGCCGGACCGAGATCAGGTTGCGCCCGCCGACCATCGCGGCGATCTCGAAGCGCATACCCGCGATGGTGCCCTGCTCGATCGTGCGCCCCTGGTACGGGAAGGTTTCGGGCGCAGGCAACATCTCGTGGCTGCTGACGATCTCGTCGACCGTCACCCCGAGCTGCTCGGCGATCATCAGCAGCACCCCGCCCCAGCTGGCTTTGAGACCATCGGGATGCACCAGCGGCACGATCGTGTCGATCGGCAAGCCGAACCCGACCTGCTCGAAGGCCACGAGGTCACTCTGACCGCCGGACTCGTAGACGGCCATCTCGTAGATCCTGACGCCGTCGATTCGGCGTGCGCATCCGCTGAGCACGACGGGCAGATAGTCGCTGAAGAACCCCGGGTCGACTCCTGTCGAGAAGAGCGTGCTGTTGCCCGCATGACAGGCCGCGTTCAACCGCTCGAGCACATCGGGTCGCGCCGACGCCGGGTGGATCAACGCGCCGACCGACGTGGTGACGATGTCGATGCCCGACGAGAGGATGCGTACGAAATCGTTGAGCGTGACCTTGAGCCGGCCGTGGGTGGTCGAGAAGTAGCTCACGACGTCGGGTCGGGCGGCAAGCGCTTCATCGAGATCGGTCGTCGAAACGACCCCGGTGTCCGGGTAGCCGATCAGCTCGCCGACATCGCGGCCGGCCTTGTCGGGATCGTGGACGACGTGCCCGACCAGCTCTGTGTCGGGATGATCGATGAGGCTGCGCAATGCCTCTTGGCCGACCAGTCCCGTGCCGACGTTGACGACCCTGATCGCCATCCCGTATCCCCTCTGCTTTGATTCTGGCTCTGCCGTGGGTCGTGAACTACTTCGCGGCGTCGCGACCAGCGAGCGCAGCGAGTTCGCGTGCCGTGAAGGGTGTGCCCTTGGCGCGGCCCATGCTGCGAATCGAGATGTCGACGTCGGCGCCGTCGGCCTTGAGCGCACCGACGGTGCACTTCTCACGCGACCGGATGCTGAACGGGTCGAAGCTGTACAACCTCATCGCGTTGAGGTGGGTCATCTTGTCGATCTCGTCGTCGGGAACCCCCTCGAGCGAATGCGCCAGCAGTTCGGCCGAGTTCGGCCAGGTCGAGTCGGAGTGCGGGTAGTCGCATTCCCAGGTCATGCGATCGACGCCGATGCGATGGCGCATCTCGATGCCCGCCTGGTCGTCGATGAAACAGGTCGAGATGTTGCGGCGGAAGAGATCGCTCGGCAGCAACCCGCCGAAGTCGGCGCCGGTCCAGGCGTGATGGTGGTTGTAGGTGTAGTCCATGCGCTCCAACGCGTACGGGATCCACCCGATGCCGCCTTCCGACAGGGCGATGATCATCTCGGGGAACTTGCGGAAGATCGGCGTCCACGTGAGGTCGTTGAGAGCGAGAAACGAGTTCATCGGCGTGATGGCGATGCTGACGTCGGCCGGTGCGTCGAGCGACGTGACCGTCATCGACGACGACGACCCGATGTGCATGCACACGACCGTGTTGGTGTCTTGGCAGGCCTGGAAGAAGGGGTCCCAGTGATCGACGTGCAGGCCGGGCAGACCGAGCTTCTCGGGGTTCTCCGAGAACGTCACGGCGTGGCAGCCCTTGGCCGCCGTGCGGCGGATCTCGTCGGCCATCAGCTGTGGGTCCCACAGCGGCATGATCGTCATGGGGATGAACCGCTCGGGGTACGAGCCGGCCCATTCGTCGATGTGCCAGTCGTTGTACGCACGCACGCAGGCGAGCGCCAGATCTTTGTCCTGCGAACGCAAGAACAGCTGGCCGCAGAAGTGCACGAACGTGGGGAAGTTGATCGAACCGAGCACTCCATTGGCGTTCATGTCGCGTACCCGCTCGTGCACGTCGTAGCAGCCCGGTCGCATCTGGTCGTAGCGCAGCGGGTTGAGCCCGTACTCCTCCGGAGGACAGCCGGCGACAGCGTTGAGCCCCATGTTCTGGGCGCGCTGGCCCTCGAACAGCCAGAACTGGCTGCCTGTCTCGTCTTCTTCGATCCGTGGCGCCTGGTCGCGGTACTTCTCAGGGATGTGGGCGTCGAACATCGTCGGCGGCTCGATGACGTGGTCGTCGACGCTGACCAGGATCATGTCGTTGGTGTCCATGGCAAACCCCCATTGGTTGCTGAAGCCATTTCGAATCTGACGGTGGTGTCATGTAGACGCTACAGTGCCCAGGGGTGCCAGGTCTAGGCGTGCGCCAAGGAGGTCGACATGACGGTTCAACATGCTGTACCAACGGTCGGTTCGAAGCCCGACGACCGATTCGGCGGCCCGCCGGGTCGCCCCAACATGCTGAGCCACGCAGCGTTCATCTCCGCCGACACCTCGGCGACCGTTGCGTTCTACGCCGACATCCTGGGGATGGAGCTCGTGGCCGCGGTGCTCGACGACAAGATCCCCTCGACCGGCGAACCCATCCCGTACTTCCACTCGTTCTTCCGCATGGGCGATGGTTCGACGATCGCCTTCTTCGAAGCGCCCGAGCTGCCGCCGCCGAGCCCCGACTCGCACCCCGCGTACGCGACCTTCCGACACTTCGCGATGGAAGTCAGCTCGACTGCGTTGGTCGACGAGTGGGCGTCGTGGCTGCGCGCCAACGAGATCGATGTGCTCGGCCCGGTCGACCACGGCATCATCTACAGCGTCTACTTCCGTGACCCCGACGGCAATCGGTTGGAGATCACGACGCCCACCGATCCACGGTGGAACGACAACGCCGAGGCGGCCAGGGCATCGCTCGCCGAATGGGAGCGGGTGAAGGCCGAGGCCCGGGCCACGGGGCAGAACATGGCCACGGTGCTCGCCGAGCTCACCCGGCAGCGCAGCCACCGTCGAACCACCGGCCTCGAGGACTGACACTGAGGATTGACACCGAGGATTGAGGAGCACCATGGACGAATCGCGAATCCCGAAGATCATCAGCGTCGACGACCACGTCGTCGAGCCACCTCACGTGTGGGACGTGTGGCTGCCCGCCAAGTTCCGCGACCGCGGACCGAAGATGGTGCGTCGTGGCGTGCTGGGCATCAAGTCGATAGGCGCCGCCGTCTACAAGGAGGAGTTCGACGACGAATCGCCGAACAAGGCCGACACCTGGATGTACGAAGACTTGATCTACACGCACAAGCGGATGGTGGCGGCGGTCGGCTACCCCCGCGATGAGATGACGATGACGCCGATCACCTACGACGACATGCGCCCCGGCTGCTACGACCCGAAAGAACGCCTCGCCGACATGGACGCCAACTGGGTCGAAGCGTCAGCGTGCTACCCCACGTTCCCGAGGTTCTGCGGTCAGACGTTCTCGGAGGGCAAAGACAAAGACGTCGGTCTGGCGTGCGTGGTTGCCTACAACGACTGGATGGTCGACGAGTGGTGCGGTGACTCGGGTGGCCGCTTGATCCCGATCTGCCTGATCCCACTGTGGGACGCCGAGCTCGCCGCCGCAGAAGTGCGCCGCAACGCGGCACGCGGGGTGCGGGCCGTGGCGTTCAGCGAGATCCCAGCGCATCTCGGGTTGCCGTCGATCCACTCGGGCTTCTGGGATCCCTTCTTCCGAGCGTGTGAGGAGACCAACACGACTGTGTGCATGCACATCGGCTCGTCGTCGCGGATGCCGGCCACCTCGCCCGACGCGCCCCCGTCGGTCACTGCGACGCTGGGCTTCGGCGGCGCAATGATGTCGGTCGTCGACTTCTTGTGGTCCGGGCTGCTCGTGCAGTTCCCGAACTTGAAGCTGGCCTACGCCGAGAGCCAGATGGGTTGGCTGCCGTACATCCTCGAGCGCATCGACGACGTGTGGGAAGACAACCAGGGTTGGGCGCAGACCAAACACATCCCCGAACCGCCGTCGACGTACTTCCATCGCAACATGTGGATGTGCTTCTTCAAGGACCAGACCGGCATCGACAACCGCGACCGCATCGGCATCGACCGGATCACCTTCGAGACCGACTACCCGCACAGCGACTCCACCTGGCCCAACACGCGAGCTGTGGCGGCAAAGCTGCTCGACGGTTTGAGCGACGACGAGATCAACCGGATCGTGCGCGGCAACGCCATCGAGCTGTTCGACCTGCACGGCTTCGCATGAGAAACACGAACTGATGGATCTCGCATTTTCGGCGGAAGACGTCGAGTTCCGCACCGAGGTTCGTACCTGGCTGGCCGAGCACGTGCCGAAGCAACGGCGGCCGAGGCTCGGTCTGGCAGCTCGCGAGTACGACCTGGCCTGGCAGCGCGAGCAGTACGACGCGGGTTGGGCCGGCGTGTCGTGGCCGGTCGAGTACGGCGGTCGTGACCTGCCGTTGACCAGGCAGCTGATCTGGTACGAGGAGTATGCGCGTACCGGTCTGCGTCCCATCGACACCCGTTTCGTCGGTCTCGCCCATGCCGGGCCAACGCTGATGGCGCGGGCGACCGACGAGCAGCGGGCGTACCACCTGCCGCGGATCCTGCGCGGTGACGTCGTGTGGTGCCAAGGTTTCTCCGAGCCCGAAGCCGGGTCCGATCTCGCCAGCCTGCGCACGCGTGCGGTTGTCGACGGCGACCAACTCGTCGTCACCGGACAGAAGATCTGGACCAGCTTCGCCGACGTGGCCGATTGGCAGGAGTTGCTGGTGCGCACCAACACCGACGTCCCGAAGCACAAGGGCATCACCTGGGTGATCTGCGACATGCGCTCGCCCGGCATCGACATTCGCCCGATCCGCACCATCGAGGGCGGCGCCGACTTCAACGAGGTGTTCTACGACGAGGTGCGCATCCCGCTGGTCAACGTCGTCGGAGGCGTCGACAACGGATGGAGCGTGGCCATGTCGACGCTGTCGTTCGAGCGCGGCACGGCGTTCACCACCAGCCAGGTGCAGTTGGCGTCGAGCATCGAGAGCCTGATCGAGTTGGCCCGCAGCCGCACGTCGATCAACGGCCGCCCGGTCATCACCGATGGCGCACTCGCCGATCGACTGGCCAGGGCCCGCGCCGACTGCGCGGCGTTGCGCGCGCTCTGACCTACCTGGGGATCTCCAAGAACCTTCACAGCAACGAGCCGGGACCGGAGGGTTCGATGATGAAGTTGCAGTACGCCGACCTCGCCAAGCGGGTCTATCGGCTCGGCCTCGAGATCCTCGGTCCGCGGACGCTTGCCATCCCCGACGACGAAGACGACTCGACGTGGGTCGATCGGCATCTGCTCGCCTACTCGACATCGATCGGCGGCGGTACCTCGGAGATCCAGCGCAACATCATCGGCGAGCGAGTGCTGGGGCTGCCGCGATGACGAGGAGCGTCGACTGATGGATCTGCTGCCCTCACCAGAACAGATCGAGATCATCGACTCGTCGGCGTCATTCCTGGCGGCGCGCATGCCGCTGACGCGAACGCGCGAGCTGTTCGAGGCAGGCGTCGCTCCCGCCGTCGACGAACAGGCGTGGGCCGCGGCAGCCGAGCTCGGCTGGTTCGCACTCGGCCTGCCCGCCGAGCACGGCGGCGTCGGCTGTGGCCTGGCCGACGAGGTGCTGCTGTTTCGCGAGATCGGCCGTGTGGTCGCCCCCGGCCCATTCGTGTCGACCGTGCTCGGGGCGCGTGTTGCCGCTCTCGGCGGCGAACAAGCGCTCGCCGACGAGATCATCAACGGTCGGCGGGTCGGTCTGGCAGTGCCGGGGTCCCTCGACGCCGTCGGGCCGCACGGCATCCTCCATGGAGCTGCACAGCTGATCGACGCCGACCGACGGGTTGGTGCTGGTCGCGACGCCCGAGGTGGCCGCGATCATCGATGTCACCTCGCTCACCGACCTCGACGTGGTCCCGTGTCTCGACCCGACAGCGCACTTGCAGCGCGCCGTCGCCGAGCACGCCAGGCCGATTGTGTCAGTGCCGGCGACCGTCGACCCGGTCGAGCGTCGAGCCCACGTGCTGATCGCGGCGATGCTCGACCGGTATCACCGAGTGGGCGCGCGACACGTCGTCGCAACACGCGATCAACCGGGTGCAGTTCGATCGTCCGATCGGTGTCAACCAGGCGATCAAGCATCCGTGTGCCGACGTCGCCGTGCAGGCTCAGCTGGCCTACGCCCAGTCGCTGTTCGCTGCTCTCGCCGTCGACGAAGGGCGTGCCGACGCCGAGTTGCAGGCGCTCAGCGCGCGCATGTCGCCGCGGCGGCGGCAGCCGAGTTCGCGCACAGCCACGACCGTGCAGGTGCTCGGCGGCATGGGTTTCACCCACGAGCACGACGTCCACTTGTACGTCAAGCGGGCGATCGTGCTGGCCCAGACGCTGGGCGGCACCTCCACCCAACTCAGCCGGCTGCTCGACCTTCCCGAAGCACTCTGACCGGACAACCATGACCGAAACCACCGGAACGGAGCTGCCCGATGACGTTCGAGAGCGGACTGGAACGCAACCTGCTCGGTGCCCGCACCGAGGCCCCGTCAAGGTCGAGATCTACTCCGGTGTTGCCCGGCTGGCACGAACCGTCTGGGCCAGCGAGGTGAGGCCTACTGGGCCGATGCCGTCGACGGCGATCATGATCTGCCATCCGACGGCGAACTTCCTCGGCCACTACGCGCTGCCGGGCCTTGCCGCCGGGGCTTCGGCGCGATCGGGTTCACCACCAGGTACGTGGGCAACGACACGTCGCTGATCATCGAGAACTGCCTGCTCGACATGGGCACGATGGTCGAGCACCTCTACGCCAGCGGCTACGAGCGGGTCGTGCTGGTCGGCAACTCGGGTGGCGCCTCGATCGTGCCGTACTACCAGGCCCAGGCGCTGTCGCCCAGCGTGACGACGCCGGCCGGCGGCGGGTCCCGATCTGACGACAGCCGGCCTGCGGCCCGGTCGACGACTCGTGCTGCTCAACGCCCACCCGTCGCGGGCGCGGCTGAGCACCGAGTGGCTCGACCCGTCGATCGTCGACGAGCAGCAGCCCTTCGACCGCGACCCGGCGCTCGACATGTACCACCCCGACAACGGTCCGCCCTTCAGCGACGAGTTCATCGCGCGCTACCGCGCCGCGCAGGTCGCGCGCAACCGAGCGCATCTCGGCGTGGTGCGAGCAGCAGTTGGCGTGGATCGCCGACGTCCGGGGAAGCGCCGAGCGGGTCTCGACGACATGGCGTTCGTCGTGCACGGCACCGGTGCCGACCTGCGGTTCCTCGACGGCAACATCGATCCCAGCGACCGCCAGATCGGCGTCACGTTGTGGGGCGCCGCCGCAGGTCGCCAACTACATGCCGGCCGGGATCAGCCGAGTGTCGACGTGCCGATCGTGGCTCAATCAGTGGTCGCTCGATCACACGATGGGCGACACGCTGCGTTGGCTGCCGGAGATCGACACGCCGCTGCTGATCGTGCTCGGCACCGCCGACCCGACCGTCTTGCCGCACATGGCGCAGCAGATGTACGACGCCGCGACCGCGCTCGACGCCGACGTGATCTGCACTACGTGAAGGGCGCCACGCACTACTTCGAGGACAACCCCAACAGCTGGCCGAGGCGCTCGACACCATCGCCGCCTGGCTCGCTACTTGACCGGCAGTCGATCGACGAGCAGTGCCGTTCTGCGCAGCCCGGCAGAGTTCGTCGACCGAATCGGCGCGGCGCGTGACCTCCTCGGCCTCACCCGCATGGGGCTGGCCATCGACATGGGCGGCCTCGACCAGTCGGCGGTGCTGCAGCAGATCGACCTGCTGGCCGAACACGTCATTCCCGCCTTCGCCCCCTGAGGTCGCAGCGACCCGCGTCAGTCTTGTCGAAGCCAGGGTCGGTCGTACTGGGCCAAGCGGGCACGCTTCAGGCCGTCGATGCCCTCGAGGTCGATGATCGAGCGGAACGTACGCCCGTCGGGCGCCGTCGCCATGTCGGATGCGTCGAGCGTGAGGGCATCGCGATCGACCGCCGCCGCCCGGCCGGCCGCGTCGCCGGCGGCATCGGCCGCGGCGTCGATGGCCTGACGGTTCAACCGAACGCTGTCTCGCGGGCATGCGGGCGATTCGGGCAGCGAGGTCTTTGGCTCTGTCGACCAGTTCGTCATCGGGCTCGACAGTCAGGACGAGCCCGAGCCGGCACGCCTGCGTCGCCGTGATCGACTCGCCGGTCAGCGTCAGGAACTTGGCCCATTGGCGGCCGATGCGCGGTCCGTGAGTGTGCTCGCCCCGACCAAGCCCAACCGACCCTCCGGGAAGCCGAACGTCGCGCCTTCGCCGGCGACGACGAAGTCGCATGCGGCCGCCAGCAGGATCCCGGCACCGAGGCAGTAGCCGTGGACAGCGGCGATGATCGGGACCTGGCTCGACATCAGCCGCTCGTGGAAGCGGTTGGCGCGCTCGAGGAAAGCGCGTGCTGCTCGGCCAGTGTCTCGCGCCGCGCATTGCCGGTGAGGTCGCCACCGCCGCAGAACGCCCGACCATTGCCGCACAGCACAACGCAGCCGACCGCAGGGTCCTGTTCGGCCAGGCCGACCACGTGGACGATCTGGTCACGAGTGCCGCCGTCTCGGCCAGAGATCGCGTTGAGCACATCGGGGCGATCGAGGGCGATGGTCGCGACGTTGCCGTCGATCGCGTAGGTGATCTCGTCGAGCTGCATCGCCGCCTCCTGATCGAACCGTAGCTGACATGATGCTTACCGATTCGACGAGAAGGAGAAGCGCGCCGTGACGACAGAAGCGCAGGATTCGGTGCGCGGCCAGGTCGCGCTGGTCACGGGCGCCAACCGCGGTATCGGCCTGGCAATTGCCTCGGCACTGGCCGGGCTCGGGATGAAGGTGCTGGTCGGCGGGCGTACGAGCGCGAACGCGGCACCGGCCGTCGCCGAGCTCCGAGCCGCGGGCGGTGACGCCACCGCACTCGCGATCGACATCTGTGACGACGTGTCGGTCATTGCAGCTCGCGGCTCGATCGAGCGCGATCACGGCCGGCTCGACGTACTGGTGAACAACGCGGCGATCAAGCTCGAGAACCACCCATCGGCGCCCAGCGCCGCGCCGCTCGACGCCGTGCGGGCCACCCTCGAGACGAACGTGCTCGGCACGATCCGCGTGATCCAGGCGATGCTGCCGATGCTGCAGCAGTCGCCGCGACCGTGCATCGTCAACCTGTCGAGCGGCCTTGGGTCACTGACCTACGCGACGACTTCGGGCAGCAGATATCAGGCCAGGCCCCTGCTCAGCTACTCGACCTCGAAGGCCGCCCTCAACATGGTGACGGTGCTGTTCGCCAACGAGCTGCGCGATACGAAGGTACGTGTCAATGCTGTCGACCCCGGGCCGGTCAACACGCCGATGACACAGGGTCGAGCGACGCGGGTGCCGACCGACGGGGCGCGGCCCGTGGTCACCTGCGTGCTGCTGCCCAACGACGGTCCGACCGGTTCGTTTTTCGACGAGAACGGGCTTGTGCCATGGTGATCCGCACGATGAACGCCAATGGAGCGGGCAACCGCACGAATCTGCTGCGCATGCTCTCTCCGGTGACCGTGGCCGTTGTCGGCGCCAACGAACAGTTGGGTATGTCGAACAACGCCGTGCTGCCGATGCTCGAGGCCGGTCGTCAGGTTGCTCTGGTCAATCCTCGTCGTGACGTTCTGTACGACCGCGCTGTGTTCGCCGACCTCAGCGCGATCGGCGAGCCCGTCGATGCCGTGCTGTCGCTGGTCAATGCCGAGCGTTCTGTGGATGTGGTTGCCGAGGCGGCGGCCCTCGGATGTGGTGGCGTGGTGGTCGCCGCCGCCGGGTTCGCCGAGGCCGGCAGCGACGGTGTCGGGCTGCAAAGCCGCCTGCTCGATATCGCCGCGCAGAGTGGGCTCGCCGTGATCGGGCCCAACTGCGCAGGGTTCAAGAACGTTCCGCTCGGCGTCAATCTGTTCACCGGGGGTCGCCTCGATCTTCCGGCGAGCGGCGTCGGCACGTGCGGCGGGGTCAGTATCGTGTCGCAGAGCGGGTTCCTCGTGCGTTCGGCGCTCGCTGCGGCGAAGGAGCGCGCTCTCGGCGTTTCGATAGCGGTCTCGTCCGGCAACGAGGCGGTGTGCGACCTCGCCGATCACGTTGCCGTACTCACGGCAGATCCGCTGACTTCTGCGATCTGCCTCGTGATCGAGACCGTGCGCCGCCCCGACGCGTTCTTTGCCGCCGTCGCCGAGGCGCGGACCGCTGGCAAGCCGGTGATCGCCCTCAAGCTCGGCAGGTCCGATCGTGCCCGACGGATCATGCAGTCGCACACCGGAGCGATCGCCGACGAGAGCTGGGTGTACGACCTCGCCTTCAGCGAGCACGGTGTAATACCCGCTCGCGACATCGACGACCTGCTCGACCGCGCCCAGCTGTTCGTGCAGCTCCCCCCGACGCGGCACCGCCGGATCGATCGCATCGGCATGATCACCACCTCCGGTGGGGTTGCTGCCCTCGCCACCGACCTCGCCGATGACGAAGGCGCGGTGCTCCCGCCGCTGCCCGAGATCGAGCCGTGGGTGCGCGAGCGGGTGCCGGGCGACACCGTGAACCCACTCGATCTGACCGGCTTCGTGATGAGCAAGTCGGAGCTGATGGAGGAAGTCTTCGAGACCTATGCGGGGGTCGTCGATGCACTGGTGCTCGGCTGGTGGGCCGGCGATCAGGACGAGGGCTGGAGCCGCACGCTGTTGGGCCCGTTCGCCGACGTCGCGGCGCGTTGTGAGGTTCCGTTCATTGTCACCCCGGTCGAGGCGACCGGCCTGGGGCAGTGGGTTGCCGAGTGGCGCGGCCGTGGCTTGGTCTTCGCCCGCGGTGCGCAGTCGTTGTACCGCGCCACCGATGCCCTCGGCCGGTTTGCGGCCCCAGTGCGTGGTGGGGTGTCACCGGCGACACCGCAGGAGTTGTCGCCACCAGTCCCGCTCGTACCGAGCGATGCCGGACCGATGGTCGGCTTCGCCGATGCGATGCGCCTGCTCACCGACGTGGGCATCGCCGTCGCTCCGTGGGTGGTGCTCGATGGCGCAGCAACCGATCACCCTGGTCTAGCGGGCCTCGGGCAGCGTCTGGTCGTCAAACTCGCCGACATTCCTCATCGCACCGAGCTCGGCGCTGTGCGCACGGGAGTGACGCCGGGCGAGCTGGCGACGGTGGTCGCCGAGTTGCGGGCCATCGCCGCCGCACACGGCGTGAGCGATGTCGTAGCCGTCCAAGCGATGATCGCCGGTCATGCCGAGGCGTTCGGAGGTGTGAAGTGTCGCACCGGCCTCGGGCCGGTCGGACTGCTCGGCCTCGGCGGCGTGCTGGTCGAGGTGGCCGGCCGGGTCGGGGGGCGCTTCCTACCGCTCGACGACGATGCCGCAGCCAGTCTGGCCGAGGAGGTTGCCGGACCCGGCGTGATCGGCCGTCTGCGTGGTCAACGGCCCTGGCCGCTCGTCGCCGTCACCGAGGCGATGCTCGGGCTCGACCGACTGTGGCGCGAGCACGGCGGCTGGCTCGACTCGGTCGACGTCAACCCGCTGATCGTCAGCGAAGACGGCATCGTCGCCGTCGACGCCCTGATGATCGCCCGACGTTGATCGCCGGACCGTGCTGTGGTCGTCCGGGCGAGCGTAGGCTGCTTGCCCGTGACCGACAGCCCTCATCCGACCTTGGTGTTCGTGCACGGCGGTCAGCACACCGGGGCGTGCTGGGCGCCGACGATCGAGGCGATTCGTCGCCTCGACGCGAGCCAGTCGACGCTCGCCGTCGACCTGCCCGGCCATGGCAACGAGCCCGGCGACCTGGCGACGCTGACCATCGGTCAGTGCGTCGACAGCGTCGTGCGCCAGATCGACCAGGCCCAGATCGACCGGGCCCAGATCGACCACGTCGTGCTCGTCGGCCATTCGATGGCGGGTATCACGCTGCCCGGCGTGGCCACCGCCCTGGGCGCCGACCGCGTGCGCCGGATGATCTACATCGCCTGCTGCGTTCCGCCGCAGGGTGGCACGGTGATGTCGACGTTGAAGCCCCCTGTCAGCTGGATCGCCGGGGCGATGTCTAAGTTCACCAAGGTGTCCAAGCCACTTCCCGGCCCGATTGCGGCATGGATGTTTGCCAACGGCCTGACCAAAGAACAGAAGAAGGCCGTCGTCGCCGGCCTCGTCAGCGAGAGCAGCGTCGTCACCAAAGAACCGGTCGATCGATCGCAGATGCCCGACTTGCCGACCACGTGGATCATCACCCAGCGCGACAACTCGTTGAAGCCCGACCTGCAACGGCAGTTCATCGCCAACCTCGGCAACGTCGACGAGGTTGTCGAGATCGACACGTGCCACAACGTGATGCTCGCCGAGCCCGACCGGCTCGCGACGATGCTGCTGGCTAGCGTCTAGCCGCCCAGGCGCAGACCGGGCGCCCGTGTCTTGAAAAGGTCGGTGGCGAAAAGGTCGCCGAGCTTGGTGGCGTCCCAGCGGGTTCCGCCGTTGGAGAGCGTTACATCCTCGGTCCAGCCCCCCATGAGGTGGATCTTCTCACCCATGGCCCGGATCACCTGGCCGCTGACGTGGCCGGCCTCGTGACTGGCCAGCCATGCAACCACCGGGGAGCACAGTGACGGATCGAGGCGATCGAACTCGTCGTCGGGGATCTCGTCGGGCTCACGCACCGCGGCTCCCGACATGGTGGCCGAGATCCGGGTGATGCCACCGGGGCCGATCACGTTCGCCGTCACACCGAGCTTGGCGACCTCGAGGCTCAGCGTCTGGGTGAGGCCGACGATGGCCGCCTTTGCCGTCGCGTAGTTGGTCTGGCCGAAGTTGCCGTGCAGGCCGGCGCCGGAGGTGGTGTTGATGATGCGACCGCCGACGTTGCCTTCACCTGCCTTGGAGCGTTCGCGCCAGTGCTGCGTGGCGGCACGACACGTCAGCCAGGTGCCGCGCACGTGGACCTTCATGACGAGGTCGAAATCGTCTGCCGACATGTTCCAGACGGCGCGGTCGCGAACGATGCCGGCGTTGTTGACCACGATGTCGATCCTGCCGTATGTGTCGATCGCCTGCTGCACCATGGCGTTGGCCTGGGCCTCGTCGCTGACGTCGCCGTAGTTGGCGCTGGCCGTCCCACCTCGCGATTCGATGATGCCCACGACGACGTCGGCGTCGCGTCCGCTTCCCTCGCCGCTCACCGACGAGCCGAGGTCGTTGACGACGACGGTGGCGCCGTGCTTGGCCAACTCCACCGCGTGACCGCGCCCAATACCGTGACCTGCACCGGTGACGAGGGCGATTCTTCCTTCGAGAAGTCGCGACATTGAGTCTCGCTTTCTGCTGGGCCATTGGACGGCGACTGAGAGGTGACAGTAGCGTCAGATCGGCGCCCGACACGATTGCGGGCACGAGGAGACAGCGATGGCGACAAACGAACGGATCGCCGACCTGGAGGTCGACAGTGCCGAGTCGGGGGTCACCGTGGTACGACTCAGCCGACCCGAGCGACGCAATGCGATCGACGGCGCGTCGGCCGTGGCGCTCACCGAGCTGTTGACGAGAGCCAACACCGATCGGTCCGTCCGGGCGATCGTCATCACCGGAGTCGACAGCACCTTCTGCACCGGTGCCGACGTGGTCAGCGACCCGAATGCACCGAAGCCGAGCACGCTCGACTACCGGTATGCCACCGAGCAGTTCCGCAGCCTGGCGCGGGCGCTGTGGGAGGTCGAGAGACCGGTCGTCACTGCGGTGAACGGCACGGTTGCCGGCTTCGGATGGACGCTGGCGATGCTCGGCGATCTGGTCGTCGCCGACGCCGACGCCCGCTGGACGCACGTCTTCGCCCGCAGGGGCATGGTGCCCCATGCCGGTGACCCGTACTTCCTGGCGAGGATCATCCCGTTCCACCGCCTCAACGAGATCGCCCTGCTCAGCGACACGCTGACATCTGCCGACCTGGCAGCCTGGGGTCTGCTCAACCGGTGCGTTCCGGCTGCCGACGTCATGCCTACCGCCATCGAGCTCGCCGAACGCCTCGCCGCCGGACCCACACGCACGCTCGGGCTCACCAAGCGGCTCTATCGGCGATCGTTGTCGTCAGACATGGCGACCTCGTTCGAGGACGAGCGCAACGCAACTGCCCTGATCTCCACCACTGCCGATCGACACGAAGGGGTGGCGTCGTTCGTCGAGCATCGCCCACCGAACTTCATCGGCGACTGACCCGAACTTCCGCTGATCTGAATTGAGGAGCACACCATGCCCATCGCCTTGACCGACGAGCTCGGCGAGCTTGCCGATGTCGCCACCGGGTTCCTGGCAAATCGCGACGCACTCGAGCGCAGCCCGCGCCCTACTCGACGCCGACACAGAGGTGCTTCCGGCGTTCTGGGACGAGCTCGTGTCGATGGGTTGGCTCGGGCTGCATCTGCCCGAAGACGTCGGCGGTTCCGGGTACGGGCTGGGTGAGCTTGCCGTGGTGTTGGAGGCACTCGGCTCGGCGGTCGCTCCTGGTCCATTCCTACCGACCGTCGTTGCGTCGGCGATCATCGCCACGTGCGGGTCCGACCTCCAGTGCAAGACCCACCTCCCCGGGCTGGCCGACGGCTCGACGCTCGGTGCGGTCGCACTCAATGGATCCGTCGTCCGCGATTCCCGGGGTCGCCTCACCGGCGACGCAGGGCTCGTGCTGGGCGGCGGTCACGCTCAGGTCGTTCTCGTTCGCCTCGGCGACGATCTCGGGCTCCTTCGCCTCGCACCCGGCGACGCTGTGCCGGTCGACACCATCGACCCCACTCGCCGCAGCGCTCGCCTCTCCCTGGACAGCGCCGTGATCGACGAAGACGACGTGATCGTGGGCGGCGCCGCGACCGCCATAGCGATAGCCCGTTCGCTCGCCGCGGCCGAGGCCGCGGGCGGCGCGGCAGCAACACTTCGCATGGCGCTCGACTACGCCAAGGTCCGCGAGCAGTTCGGTCGCACGATCGGGTCGTTCCAGGCGGTCAAGCATCACCTCGCCAACATGCTGGTCGACTCGGAGCTGGCATCGGCGGTGGCCTGGGATGCGGCCCGGGCCGGCGGTCGAGGCGCCCAGGGGCAACTGGCCGGCGCGGTCGCGGCCGCCCAGGCCTTCCCCGGATACGTGCGCTGTGCCGAGAAGAACATCCAGATCCTCGGTGGCATCGGCTTCACCTGGGAGCACGACGCGCACATCTACCTGCGCCGCGCCTCGGCATTGTCCACGTTGTTCGGCCGCGATGCTGCTATCGACGTCACGGCGGCGATCGCGGGTGGTGTGAGGGCAAACGAGGGCATCGACCTGCCTGCCGAGGCCGAGGGTTTCCGCGAAGAGGCCCGGGCCTTCAAGGCTCGGTACGTCGCGCTGCCCGATGGCGACAAGCTCGCCGGCGCTGATCGATACGGGCTACTGCGTACCCCATTGGCCGCGGCCGTGGGGTCGCGGCGGCCGGCGCCGTCGAGCAGCTCGTCATCGACGAGGAGTTGCCCGACGTCGAGCGGCCGCAGCTCGGCATCGGCACATGGGTGGTGCTGACCATCGTGCAGCACGCCACACCCGACCAGATCGAGCGCTGGATCCGCCCGAGCCTTCAGGGCGATCTCTACTGGTGCCAGCTCTTCAGCGAGCCCAACGCGGGATCCGACGCAGCCGCGATCCAGACCAAGGCCACTCGCGTCGACGGCGGCTGGCTCGTCAACGGGCAGAAGGTGTGGACCAGCGGCGCCCAGAACAGCAACATGGGCCTGGCAACGGTGCGCACGGATCCTTCCGTGCCCAAGCATGCCGGAATCTCGACGTTTGCCATCGACATGCACGCCAAGGGCGTCGAGGTGCGACCGCTGCGCGAGATCACCGGTGAGTCGTTGTTCAACGAGGTGTTCTTCGACGACGTGTTCGTGCCCGACGACGACGTCGTCGGCGAGATCAACTCGGGCTGGACCGTCGCTCGTGCCACGCTCGGCAACGAGCGGGTGTCGATCGGTGGCAACAGGTCGAATCGCGACGTGATCGACGACGACGAGCTCGTCGCGATCGCTGCCAAACACGCCGCCGGAGATCGTTCGGTGGCAACCGAGGTCGGTCAGACGGTCGCCGAGTCGCACGCCATGACCGCCCTCAATCTACGTCAGGTGATGCGTGCCGTGATCGGCTCTGGCCCGGGGCCGGAGGGTGCTGTCACCAAACTCTTGTCGGCAGAGCACGCGCAGCGTGTCAGCTCGCTGGCTCTGCGCATCGGCGGCGAGGCCGGGATCGGCGATGGCGAGCCACGCGTCCGCTTTCAGTACCTCTTCGATCGCTGCCTGACGATTGCCGGGGGCACATCCGAGATCGTGCGCAACATCATCGCCGAGCGGATCCTGGGCCTGCCCCGCGACCCCCTCGCCAAGTGAAAGGGACGCCGACATGAGCGTGCTCGCCGAGAACCGCGACGGGGTGCTGATCCTCACGATCAATCGACCCGACGCCGGAAACGCATTGAACCCTGCCGTCGGGCAGGGCTTCGTCGACGCCTTGACCGACGCGGCGACGAATCCCGAGGTGCGCTCGATCATCGTGACGGGAGCGGGCGAGCGGGTCTTCTGTGCCGGAATGGACCTGAAGGCCTTCGCCGCGGGTGAGGACATGACCCCGGTCGGCGCCGGTTTGGCGTTCCTCACGGAGTGCCCCAAGCCCGTCATCGCCGCAGTCAACGGCTCTGCGGTCGCCGGCGGCTTGGAAGTGATGATGCGCGCCGACCTGGTCGTGGCCGCGGACCACGCCCGGTTCGGAATCCCCGAAGTGAAGCGCGGCCTCGTCGCCGCCGGCGGTGGTACGCGGTTGCCGACTCGCATCCCGCTGCAGGTGGCGCTGGAGATGGGCCTCACCGGCGAGACGATCACGGCCCAACGGGCACTCGAGCTCGGTCTCATCAATCGTGTCGTGCCGGCCGCCGACGTCGTGTCGACCGCGCTGGCGTTGGCTGCGCTGATCAACGCCAACGGTCCGCTCGCCGTGCAGGCGACCAAGCGGCTGATGCGCGAGGAAATCGGCGCCGACAACTCCGACTATGTGCGTGCCGTCGTGGCCCCGGTGTTCGCCAGCGAAGACGCACGCGAGGGTGCGGTGGCGTTCGCCGAAAAGCGGCCGCCGAACTGGAAGGGACGCTGACCATGGGAATGCTCGATGGACGCGTAGTGATCGTCACCGGCGCCGGACGCGGGTTGGGGCGTGAGCATGCACTCGAACTGGCACGCCACGGGGCGACGGTCGTGATCAACGATCTCAACGTCAGCCTGCGCGGCGACACCGACGACACCGGAGTCTCGCCCGCCGACGAGGTGGTCGCGGAGATCGACTGCGATGGGCGGCACCGCAGTGACCAACGGAGCGTCGGTCTCCGACTGGTCGGCGATGCAGGCACTCGTGCATGACACCGTCGAACGCTTCGGTGACCTGCACGCCGTCGTCAACAACGCCGGCTTCCTACGCGATCGCATGCTGACCTCGATGACCGAGGACGACTTCGACGCGGTGATCAACGTGCACCTGAAGGGCACGTTCACCGTCATCCGTCACGCCTGTGGCTACTGGCGCGAACAGGGCAAGGCCGGCAAGCCGGTCAGCGGTCGCATCGTCAACACCACATCGGGCGCCGGGCTGTGGGGCAACGTCGGCCAGGCCAACTACTCGTCGGCCAAAGCTGCGATCGCCATGTTGACGACTGTCACGGCGATCGAGATGGAGCGCTACGACGGTCACCGCCAACTGCATCTCACCGATCGCCGCGACGCGCATGCTGGCGTCGATCGGAATGGACACCGAGAAGACAGCGTGGGATCGCCTCGACCCGGCCAACGCCTCGCCGCTGGTGGCGTGGTTGTGCTCGGAGGAGTCCGGTTGGTTGACCGGTCAGGTGCTGCGCGTCGACGGAGGCACGCTGATGCGGGTGGGCGGTTACACGATCGATGCGAGCTATGAGTCTCGCGGCGGCGAGGCGCTGACCGTCGAGGAGCTCGGCGTCGGTGTTCGCAAGCTCTTCGGCGCCTTCCCGCCCGGTCTGGTGATCAAGTAACGGTGATCCAGGTGGCTAATGGGCCGTCCCGTCGCCTCGTGCCGGCGGCCGACGCCGGCGCCGACGCCGACGCCGACGGCAGGTCTCTCGGCCGGTCGGGGATTGCCCTGACCGGCGCGTTCTCCCCCTCGTGAATCGTCCGTGACGTTAATCTGCCGGTCGGTGCCCTGGTCAGGCCCGTCGTGAATCGTCCGTGACGTTAATCGTGCCGGTCAGTGCCCTGGTCGGGCCCGTCGTGAATCGTCCGTGACGTTAATCGTGCCGGTCGGTGCTCTGGTCGGGCCCGTCGTGAATCGTCCGTGACGAAACGGGGGCGGGTCGGTTGCGTCACGGACGATTCACGAGGAGGTGAGCCCGGTAGGTCTCGGTGGCAGGGCCGCGGGCGGGTGGGCGCGGTGGGTGGGCGCGGTGGGTGGGGGCGCGGTGGTGGGCCGGGGACGAGCGCAGCCGGCGGGGGCAGCGGGCGCGCTGGGGTGTGCCGGCCTGGGGGTCGCCACGCGCCGGCGCGCTGTGAGCCGTGGGGAGCTTGGGTGGCATGGCTGTCACACCCACGGCGTACAACGATGCCATGCCGATCATCTCCCAACCTTGCCCGACACATCGGGCCTGTTCGTGGTGCGCGACAGAGTTCACCGTTGCTCGCCGACCAGGCCGCCCGCGCTTGTATTGCCGCCACGCCTGCCGTCAACGCGCCTATGAGCACCGCCACGGGTTCGAACACGAACGCACGGTACGGCCGCTCCCAGCGCAGGCCCGCGGCGAGACCTGGAGTGGCACCGGATACGAGCGCAGCGTGTCCGGTCTCGTTGCCCGGCACGGCAAGGTTCACGCGCTGCGAACATCCGTGCGTCCCGAGGGTCGTCGACGCGAAACGCTGTGCGGTCTGCTGGCCGCACCTCTTGCCGGCCATCACTTCAACGCCCTGCATCGAGCGGCGTGCAAGACCTGTGTCTCGGTCGCCGCGTCGAACCCGCTTCGCTTCGGTGTCGTCCCGTCGAACGAGCTCGCCCGGTTACGTGCCATGCTCGACGAAATCGGCGAGCACCGCATCGACCCCGCCGACGCACTCCGGTGGATCACCGCCAACGACCCACTCGCCGCCTAGGCCCGCCTAGGCCGGGATGAACACCGGTATGCGATAGCCGCCACCGGGGAGGTCGACGATGCGTGCCGACACGCGCATTCCGATGGTCACGTCGTCAGGATCGATGTCGACCACGCGGCCAGGCAGACGAACTCCCACTTGCTCGTCGATGTCGACAAGCGCGACGGCGTAGGGGATTTCGTCGAAGTAACCGACCACTGCCGGTTGGCGTTGCACGATGAAGGTGTAGATCGTGCCGTTGCCGCTGATCGATTCGAACGCGGTTGGCCCCCCGCAGCGACGGCACCGCTCCAACGGAGGCATGTGCCAGTTGCCGCAGCTCTGGCACCGGCACATCAGCAGCCGGCCGTCGGCCGTTGCCTTCCAGAACGGCTCGGTGTCATAGTCGGGTAACGGCTGCGGCGGAGGCAGCGTGGTCCAGTCGACCGTGCTCACGGGCGGGCACTCCCATACACGATCGCGCCGCCGTACGGACCGGCCCCGGCGGTCACGAGGGCCAGTTCGGCGCCGGCGACCTGGCGGTTGTCGGCCTCCCCGCGAAGCTGCAACACGGCCTCGTAGTGGTGATTGAGGCCGTGCAGGTAACCCTCCGACAACAGGCCACCGTGAGGGTTCACGACCACGTCGCCGCCGTAGGTCGCCCGACCTTCGCGGAAGTAGTCGCCGACCTCGCCCTTGCCGCAGAACCCGAAATCCTCGAACGTGGCCATCACGGTGTAGGTGAAGCAGTCGTACATGCAGGCGATGTCCATGTCGGCGGGGCGCAGACCGGTGCGCGCCCACAGGCGCGGGCGCGACGATGCGCGAGTACATCGATGTCTGGTCGTCCCATTGATCGGGCATGCCGCCGGCGCCTGTTCCCTCGGCCGCTCCGAGCGGGAACACCGGTGGGTGGCGGAGATCGGCGGCCCGCTCGGCCGAGGTGAGCACGAGCGCAACGGCGCCGTCGACCTCGTAGGCGCAGTCGAACACGCGGAAGGGTTCGACGACCCAGCGGCCGGCCATGTAGTCGTCGAGCGTCAGCGGGTCGCGAGCGATCGCGTGCGGGTTGTTCACAGCATGCATGCGATTGTTGATGGCGATCGCGCCGAGGTCTGCGCATGTGGAGCCGTACACGTACTGGTGTCGCTGGGCCCACATCGCGAACCACTGTGGCGGCACCATGTAGCCGTGCGGTGCGGCGAACTGCTCGGGACCGCCGACGGTCACCTCGCCTGTGACCTTGCCGTAGCGGACGTTGGCGTCGAGCACGCGGTACACCACCACGACCTCGGCCTGCCCAGTGATGATCGCCGCGGCGGCGTTGGCCACGACCAGGGCGACTTGGTTGCCGCCGGCCAGCGTGTTGACCGACCAGCCGATCTCGTCGAGGCCGATGGCGTAGGCGACGCGCAGCGGGCTGGCCGGGTCGCCCGTCGAGTAGCAGGTCATCCCGTCGACGTCGGCGGGTGCCAGCCCGGCGTCGTCTAGTGCGGCGCGGACCGCCTCGGCGGCCAACGCCAGACCCGTGCGACCCGACTTGCGCGTGTACGCGGTGCGGCCGATGCCGACCACCGCTGCTCCGGACAGATCCATGATCTGACGGTACCGTCAGGTGGGCTGCGTCAGGTAGTCAGACGGCGACTACCCTCGCATTCGTGCGTGGCCGGTCGAGTAGGCGTTGGTGAGCATCGGCTCCTGGAACGCCATGGTGATCCAGCGCTGGCTGGGCACCTCGGCACCGGCGATCGTCGACGACGACGGGATCGTAACGGGTGACGAGCTGATGCGATTGGCTGCGGGGGCAGCGGCGTTGTTCGACCACTATGGATACGTCAAGGGCGACGCAATCCCGGTGCTGATGGATGAGGACCGCGCCGCGATCGCATTGGTCGTCGGCGGTGGGCTGTCGCGCCGGCCGGTCGCGCCGCTCGGCACGAAGCTGTCACTCGACGAGCTGGCCACAGCTGTTCGCGGACTCCGAGCCCGGCACCTGTTCGCATCTGCGCGAGCGGATGGCGCTCGCCGAGCAGGTCGCGGCCGACGCTGGGGTCGAAGCGGTCGTCATCGATCGGCCACCCGAACCGGCGACACCCCTGACCGGCGAGTGCGAGCCCGACGACACGGTCGTCGTCGTGCACACATCGGGCACGACCGGTCGCCCGAAACCGATCCGGCTCACGCAGCGGCCGCTGGCAGCACGCGTGTTGGTGTACCAAGAGGCGATGGGAATCGGACCAGGCGATCGGTACTGTTCGGCGTCGCCCTTCCATCACACGGCGGGCGTGGCGATGGACGTGACCGTGCTCGGGATGGGTGTGTCGATCGTGCCGCAGGACTGGTTCAGCATCGACAACTGGCGGCGCGCCGGTCGGCTGGGCGTGACGTGTGCGCTGCTGGTGCCGACGATGATCGACATCTTGCTGGCCGAGGGGGCGTTGGCCGACGCCAACCCGCGGGTGCTGCAGTACGGAGCCATGCCGATACATCCCGACACGCTGACGCGCTGCGCTCGGCGGCGATGCCGAACACGCGCATGGTGCAGATCTTCGGCCAGACCGAGGCAAGCCCGATCACCATGCTGAGCCACGAGGACCATGTGCGGGCGGCCGCCGACCGCCCCGATCTGCTGCGTTCGGTCGGGCGTGCGATCCGTGGCGCCGAGCTGCGGATCGAGGGTGTCGACGAGGACGGCATCGGCGAGGTCGCGCTGCGCGCCCCTCACGTCTTCCAGGTCGACCCCGACGGTTGGCGCCGAACTGGAGATCTCGGCACGATCGGTGACGAGGGGTACCTGACGTTGCACGGACGGGTCAACGACCGCATCATCCGTGGCGGCGAGAACATCTACCCGATCGAGATCGAGAGCGTGCTCGCCGGTCATCCCGACGTCCGCGAAGTCGCCGTCGTCGGTGTGCCCGATCGCCGGTGGGGCGAGATCGTCAAGGCAGTCGTCGTACCCGCCGACATCGAGGTACCACCGCATCCCGACGATCTTCGAGTCACTCGTGTCCGACCGACTGGCCCACTTCAAGGTGCCGGCCGTCATCGAGTTCACGGCCGAGTTGCCGCGCAACTCCAGCGGCAAGATCCTGCGCCGGCAGCTGCGTTAGAGAGGGCACGGGCTCACCATGGGCATCAGGCTGACCGAGTACGACGAGGGCGTCCACCACCCGGGCGACCAGATCAACTGGAACGAGAGCCGCTACATCGACTTCTGGGACCCGCAACGGCGAACCGGCGGGTGGTTCCGGATCGGCGCCAGACCGAACGCCCGCTACGCCGAGATGTCGGCGTGCCTGTTCCTGCCCGACGGACGCGTCGCGTTCGCGTTCGAGCCGTGCCGAGATCGAGACCAACGGATTGAACGCCGGTGGTCAGACCTGGGAGATCGTCGAGCCGTGGCGCACCACACGGGTCCGTTTCGCAGGGCCGATGTCGCTGTTCGACCGATCCGTGGGTGTTGACCAATCCGAAGCGGGCGTTCACTGACAGCCCGTCGGTCGAAGCGGCGAGTCGATCTCGTCTGCACCACCGAGGGGCTCGAGGCGACGATGGGCCAGGACCAGGACCAGCACCACCTGATCTTCCTGCCCGGCCAGGCCGACTTCCACTACCAGCACATGACGCACGTCGTCGGCACGGTCCGGCTCGGCGACGTCGTGTACGACCTCGACGGTCGTGGCGGCAAGGACCACTCGTGGGGGCCGCGAAACTGGCACGCCAAGATCTACCTGCGCTGGCTGACGTGCTGCATCGACGACGACAACGGATTCATGCTCACCCGGGCAGTGGGGCCGACCGCCGAGACCCGCAGCGGCTTCGTGTGGGTGGATCGCCAGTTCCGGGTCGTCGACGGCTTCGAGATGGTCAACCACCTACGCAGGCGCGCCGAACTACGAATTGCTGCGCACCAACGTGACGGTGCGCGCCGGCGATGTCGACTGGACGGCGACGGGCGTGCCTCAGACACCACCTTCCGTTGCGTCACCGACAGCGCAACGAAGCCGGCGAGGAAGCCACGTTGCGGATCGTCAAGCAGCCCACCGAATGGCAGTTCGCCGACGGCCGCCGGGCGACCGGTCATCTCGAGTATCACGATCTGATGCTCGACGGCGTCCCGGTGGGGCTGCATGAGTGACCTACGCGGGCTCGACCAGGCCGCAGTCTCGGCCTGGATGGCGGCGAACGTCGACGGGCTGCGACGCTGCCGTTGTCCGTTCTCGGTGATCGCCGGCGGGCACTCCAACCTCACGTACTGCGCGGTCGATGCCGCCGGCACCCAGTACGTCGTGCGTCGCGGCCCGCTGGCAAGTCGCTCGGGCGGCCGTGCACACGACATGGCTCGCGAGCACCGGGTGATCTCGGCGCTCGCCGCCACCGACGTTGCGGTGCCTCGCAGCTCTGGCGTTGTGTGACGACGAATCGATCGATGGCGGCCCGTTCTTCGTGATGTCACGTGTCGAGGGCGTGGTGGTCGACAACGTGCAGACGGCCGACCAACACTTGCGGAGCCCAGACGCACGGCGTCGGGCCGGCGACCAGGTCGTCGATGTCATGGCCGCCCTGCACGTGCGTCGACGTCGACGCGGTGGAACTCGGGCGACGCGGCGCGTCGAGACGGCTTCCTCGCCCGCCAGTTGCGACGGTTCCGGAGCGTGTGGGAGCAGACCGCCACCCGTGACCTGCCGGCGATGAGCACGCTGGCCGATCGGCTCGTCGAGCTCGCACCACCGCAGCGGTACACGGGCATCGTGCACGGTGACTACCGGATCGGCAACGTCATGGTCGACGAACGACGGCACGCTCGTCGGCCGTGCTCGACTGGGAGCTGTGGACACTCGGCGACGTGCTCGCCGACCTCGGCTTCCTCCTGAACAACTGGTACGAGCCGACGACCCGATCCCGCTCGGTGTTCATGGAGGTGGCGCCGACCGTCACGGGTGACTTCGGCACCCGGGCCGACGTGATCGAGCGGTACGTGAGCGCACACCGGCTTCGACGTCTCGGCGATCGACTACTACCGCGGCTTCCAGCATTGGCGGATGGCCGTGCTCGCCGAGGGCGTCAAGCAGCCGGTACGAGACCGCGCAGATGGCCACACCGACGTCGACTTCGCACATCTCGACCAGCGGGTGCTCGATCTGGCCGACCTGGCCGAGCATCACATTTCGAAGTACGTGTCGCAGCTCAGCCCTTCGTGAGCAGCATTGCCCCGCCGAACATGCCGACGGCGTTGGCCCACACGCTGACCTCGGCGCCGTCGACCTGGCGGTCGCCGCAGTGCCCGCGCAGCTGGTGGACGGCCTCGATGCAGAAGTTGGCGCCGTGCCGGCGGCCGACGTTGATCGCTCCGCCGTCGGTGTTGGTGGGTACCTTGCCGCCCAACCGCGTGTTGCCCTCCATGACGAAGTCGGCGGCCTGACCCGGCGGGCACAGGCCGAGGCCTTCCAGCCACTGCAGAGTGATGATGCTGAACCCGTCGTACAGATGGGCGGTGTCGACGTCGGCGGGCGTGAGATCGGTGCGCGACCACAGCAGCTCGCCGCAATGCGCCGGGGAGGTGCGCACCATGTCGGGGAGGATCTCGAAGTTCATGTCGTGAATCGCCGACAGCGCCGCGGCGTCGACCAGCACCACCGGCTGGCTGAGGTCGCGGGCCCGTTCCTCGGTGGTGAAGATCACTGCCGAGCCCGAGTCGCACGGGTAGTCGCAGTCGAGGATGCGTAACGGCTTGGTGACGTATGGCGCGGCGAGGAAGTCGTCGGCAGACAGCGGCGCGCGTCTGGAGCGCGTCGGAGTTCTTCCGGCGTACTCGCGTTGGATCTCGGCGAACCGTCGCGAAGGTCTCCTCGGTCGTCCCGGTCTCGTGCATGTAGCGGCTCATCAGCAGCCCTGCCCACTGGGTGGGCGAGAAGTCGCCGAACGGACACAGGAACTGGGTATCGATCATGCTCGGGTGCACCCAACATCGCCGACCCTGCTGCCAGGGCGGACGCTGGGTGGCTGTTGCATCATGATCCGAAAGGCCATCACCGTGTCGGTGTGACCGCTGGCGACGGCCATGGCGGCGTGGTACGCAGGTGTGATGAACGCCGGCGACACGCCGACATTGAGGCTCCACCGGAGACGGTCGAAGCCGAGCATCCAGGCGAAGTCGACAGCGTCGCCGCCCCACGTCGACGCGCCGTCGATGTCTTTCGCCGTGAGCCCGGCATCGTCGAGGGCGCGCACCGCGGCCTGCGCTGCGTGGTGTCGTTCGCTGCGTCCGGTGTTGCGCCCGACATCGGAGTACCCGACACCGACGATTGCGACACGGCGCGTCACGAGGCGACCGATGCAGGCTTGAACACGGGGATCACGTAACCGTCGGCGAGCTCTTCGAAGTCGACCTCGACGGCCATGCCGATGCGCACGTCGGGTTCGTCGATGCCGACGAGGTTGCTCAGCAGCTGCAGACCCTCCTGCTCGGCGAGCGTCACCGTGGCGACGACGTAGGGAACACGGTCGACGAAGAACGGATGGAACGCCTTGAACGTCTGCGTCCAAGATGTACAGCGTGCCCCGACCTGACACACGTTCGCCGGCGAGATCGAACGACTGGCAGTTGCGGCACACCGGTCGCGGCAGTGGATGTAGGTGCCGCACGACCTGGCACCGCTGGATCCACAGCTCGCGGTTGCGTGCCGCATCCCAGAAGAACGCGGTCAAGGAATCGTCCGGCAGCGCCGGGGGAGCTGCGAGTCGTCCCGATCCCCAGGTCGACGGGTATCGTGCTGCCGATATCTGACACTTCGTCAAGTTGGACAAGTTGGAGGGGTTCACGATGGCCACAACGAACGATCTGGGCATGGTTCTGTACGAGACCGACGGAGCGATCGCACGCATCGTGCTCAACTGGCCGGAGAAGGCCAACTCGCAGTCGTCGGAGTTGGTCTGGCAGGTCGACGCGGCCCTCGATCTCGCCGAACACGACTCGACCATCAAGGTCGTCATCGTCAAGGCCAACGGCAAGGGCTTCTGTGCCGGCCACGTCATGTCGGGTCCCGGAAGCGTATCCCGAGTTCGTACGGTCGATCGAGGCGATCGACTCGAACTGGCTCGGCAGCCGCGAGCTGTTCCTGTGGCCAACACTTCGCTACTTCGAGTTCCCCAAGCCGACGATCGCCCAGGTGCACGGCTACTGCCTCGGTGGTGGCACGTACTGGGCGTACCTCACCGACATCACGATCGCTTCGGACGACGCCTACTTCCAGATGCCGCTCGTGCAGGGTCTCGGATTCCCCGGTGGCGAGACGATGGTCGAGCCGTGGACGTTCATGAACCGCAAGCGAGCCGCCGAGTACCTCTACACGGCGCGCACCCTGACCGCCGCCGAGGCCGAGGTGTACGGGTTGATCAACCAGGTGGTGCCGCGTGACCAGCTCGAGTCGACCGTCGAGGCGATGGCGGCCACCATCGCCCGGGCACCGCTGTCGACCCTGATGGGCACCAAGACGCTGCTGGTGCGGGCCTGGGAGCAGATGGGCATGCGCCAACACCTGCAGATGTCGGCCGACGTGATGTCGATCCTCGAGAAGACCTCCGACGCGATGGCCGTGCGACAGAAGCTGCGTGAGACGGGGAAGAAGCCACGCGACATGGCGACGTGAGTTCGGCCGAGCTCGGCTGACCGGCTGTTGTCACCCGCTGGTCGGACCGGCCGGCACCAGCACACGTTCGACGAACAGCGCTTGCGCTTCGACGATCTCGCTGTCGTCGGGTTCGTACCTGCTGCCCGCGCCTTCGTTGGGGAAGTGCTCGAGAAGACCGGAGAACAGCATGCCCGCTGCGCGTCGATCGAGCGGGTATGGCCGGGGTGGGCCGAACGTCGCGATTATCGCCTGCGACATCGATCGCACGACATCGGCTGCGGGTGCGAGCAGCGCCGGCTCGATGGGGAACCCCTCGGTCCAGGCTCGCATCACCCCGGCGTACTTCCGTTGCGCGGCGAGGAACCGGCGCAGCCAGTCGTCCAGCCAGCGCCGTGGGCCGTCGGCCACGACGTCGACGAACTCCTCGAACATCGGGCTCATCGTCAGCGCCGCCTCCTGGGAGAGCGTGGTGATCAGCTCGAGCTTGTCGGAGAAGTACCGGTAGAACGTGCCACGGGCCAGTCCGGCCTCCATCACGATCTGGTCGACGTTGGCGACGTCGTAGCCGTTGGCGGCGAACACCCGGCCCGACGCGTCGAGCAGCTGGCGCACCGTGTGTGCGGCCTGCGCACTGAGCCCCTCGAACGGGTTGTGAAACGGGATCGAGCCCCGCGGTGGCAGCGAAGCGAGCGGCCCGATGTCGGAGATGGGCGGGTGCATCGACGAGATCGTCGGTGGTTGCGACGCTGCGCGGCCCGGCGGCCAGCACTGACGGCGGCGTGTCGGGGAAGAGGAACAACTGCACGGCCGTGGCCAGGCTGTCGAGCAGCTCAGGGTCGCTGAGACCGGGCCGGTAGACGTGGCGGATGTAGTTGAAGCGGGTGAACAGGGCCATGGCCAGGATCGACGAGGCCGCCGGGTTCGAGCCGGTGAACCCGCCGCCCTGGAGAGCAGCGACGAACCGGTCGGTGTGGAAGTCGACGAACTCCGCCAGCTTGGGTCGCAACGGGGCTTTCGGCGAGTTGACGTTCATCCACTCGATGAACATCGACGCGTAGCGGTCGAAGACCCAGGTCCATTCTCCGAGCCACCAGTGCAAGTTGTCGTAGCCCTCGGCGGTCGCGCCGAGCGTGCCCAGTCGACGAGTCACCCGGTTGAGGGCGGTGGCCGACTCGTACATCAGCTCGACGAAGATCGCTTCCTTGCTCTCGAAGTATTGGTAGAGCGTGGCCCGCGAGACCTCGGCGAGCACGGCGATGTCGTCGACAGCCGTGGCATGGAAGCCATGCTCGGTGAAGCACTGCAGCGCCGCCTCGACGATCTGCTGGCGCGTCTTCGCTCCACGCCGACCGATGGTCGGGCTGCTCGGGCCATAGCTCGATCGCCTCGTAAAAGTTGGTTCGACCACGTATTCCCTATTGCTCATCCCGTCGCTTGCGCTGATCGGATCATTTTCTGACGTTCATGTCAGACTAGGCCGTGCATGGGCAGCCACGCGTCAGCGAGCGTCGAATTAGTGGCTGCCGGATCGCCGAGGAGACGACGACCATGACCTTTCAGCCATGACCTTTCAACCACTGCCCGACGTCACCGACGACACCGAAGCCTTCTGGAGAGGCGGCGCCGATGGCGTGCTGCACATCCATCGCTGCCGCAGCTGTCGCACGTGGTTCCATCCGCCGACGCCGGTGTGTCCGGCGTGCCTGTCGACCGACGTCGGTCCCGAGGCGACGTCGGGTCGGGCACCGTGCAGGGTTCAGCATCAACGTGCAGCCGTGGGCGCCCGACATGGAGGTGCCGTACGTCGTCGGCGTCGTGTCGATCGACGATGCACCTGGCGTGCAGCTCACGACCCGGATCGTCGATGTCGAACCTGGTGCCGTCGCCGTCGACATGCCGGTCGAGGTGACGTTCCTCCAGGTCGACGACATTGCACTGCCGTTGTTCCGTCCGGTGTCAAAGGTTGCACGCTCATGAGCGGCGATCGGTACCGGGGCCTGCGTATCGGCGAGCGCGATGCCGTGATCTCGGGGATCGGGCGCTCGGCGGTCGGACGGAAGTTGGGTCGGTCGGGCTTGTCGCTCAGCGTCGAATCCGCCCTGAAGGCGATCGACGATGCCGGCCTGACACGTGACGACATCGACGGCCTGGCCACGTATCCGGGGCTGATGAACTCGTCGCCCGGCATGTCGCCGTGCGGCACCGCCGATGTGCAGGATGCGTTACGGCTCAAGCTCAACTGGTACTCGGGCGGGCCGGAGGTACCGGCGCAGCTCGGGGCAGTGTTCAATGCGGTTGCCGCCGTGGCGGCCGGCTTTGCCAACCACGTGCTGGTGTTCCGGACCGTCACCGAGTCCAGCGCCCAGACGGCGAATCGGAGGGCAAGCGTCGTTGGATCCGGTAGCGATCGGGTCGGCGGAGTGATGCAGTGGATGGTTCCGTTCCATGCCGTGTCCGCGGCCAACTGGGTCGGTGTCTATGCGCAGCGCTACATGCACGACTACGGGCTGACCCGTGACCAATTCGGACAGATCCCGCTCAACCAGCGCCGACACGCCGCGTTGTACGACGAGGCGATCTTCCGCGACCCGCTGACCATGGACGACTACCTGGATGCCCGCATGGTGTCGTATCCGCTCGGGTTGTACGACTGCGACATCCCGTGCGACGGTTCGTGCGCCCTGATCGTGGCGTCACGGGCGGACGCGGCCCCGGACCTGAAGCAGGTCGTGCGGATCGAAGCGATCGGCTCGGCGCTCACCGGGCGCAACAGCTGGGACCAGCGCGCCGATCTCACCGACACCGCGGCCCACGACTGTGCGCCGATGATGTGGGCCCGCACCGACCTGACCATCGACGATGTCGACACCGTGCAGCTCTACGACGGGTTCTCGTTCCTCACGATCACCTGGCTCGAGGCGCTCGGCTTCTTCCCGAAGGGCGAGGCGGGGCCGTGGCTCGAAGGCGGCGAGAGCCGCATCGGGCTCGGCGGTCAGGTCCCGCTCAACACCAACGGTGGGCAACTGTCGGGTGGCCGGCTCCACGGCTACGGCTACCTGTACGAGGCGTGCGCCCAGCTGCGCGGCGAGGCAACCGGTCGTCAGGTCGAGGGCGCCGAAGTGGCAGTGGTCGGCGCCGGTGGGGGGCCGTTGGGCGGATGCATGTTGCTCACCAAGGACCGGTAACAGCGCGGCTCTTCCCGGCGTTTCGGCATCGCAACTTCCGCTGCTATGCCGTCGGCCAGTTGGCGTCGATCGGCGGGACGTGGCTGCAGAACGTCGCCATGGCCTGGCTCGTCCTCGAGCTGACCGATAGTGGTGCAGCTGTCGGATCTGGTGAGTGCGGCCTTGTTCGCCCCGTCGTTGCTGTTCGGTGCGTGGTCCGGCACCATCGCCGATCGTTACGATGCGCGTCGCACCGTGATGTGGCTGCAGGTGCTGCTCGGTCTGCAAGCAGTCGCGCTGGCTGCGCTGGTGTTCGCCGGTGCCGAGCAGCTGTGGTCGCTCGTGCTGCTCGCCCTGTGGAACGGGATCGGCGGTGACGTCTCGATCGACCCGTGCGCCAGACGCTGATCAACGAACTGGTCGGTGACGACGAATTGTCGAACGCCATCGCAACCAACAGCGCTCTCGTGCAACTCGGGTTGATCGCCGGTCCGGCGCTGGCTGCGGTGCTGATCGCTACGGTGGGCACGGCATGGTGCTTCGTCGTCAACGCGGCGACCTATGTGGTCATGTTCTTGGCGATCGCGATCATCCGCCCCGCCGACATGATCAAGCGTCCCAAGGCTTCCGGAGCAGACGCCTCGGTTCGTGCCGGGCTTCGCCACCTGCGCGCCCGCCCTGACATCCGGCTGCTGCTCACTGCGTTGGCTCTTGCGTCGTTGATCGCCTATCGCACCGAAGTGCTGCTGCCGCTGCTCGCCAAAGAGCTCGGAGGTGGGTCGGGTCTGTTCGCCGCGCTCACGGTGGTCCGCGGTCTGGGCGCGCTCGCCGCCTCGCTCTTCTTCGCCAGCCGTTTCGGAACCCCGAGCTTTCGCATGCTGCGCAACGCCCTGGTCGTGATGGCCATCGCGATGGCGGCGATGGCGGTGCCGATCACGACGATCGCCTTGGTTGCTGCGTTCCCGGTGGGGATCGGGTTGATGGGCAGCATGGTGTCGACCCTGTCGCTCACCCAGCTGCTCGCCAGCGCCGAGTACCGCGGTCGTATCGTCGCCGTGTGGTTCGTCGTGCTCAGCGGTGGTGTGGTCGTCGGGTCGCTGCTCACCGGAGCGCTCGCCGACCTGCTCGGTGCCGGCGTCACGACAGCTCTCGGGGCCGTGTCGCTGGCCTTGATCGCGGCGCTCGTAGCCCGCCGCAGCTGAGGATCAGCCCAGCGCGCCGGTCTCGCGGATCGCGGTGATCTCGTCCCAGTCGAAGCCGGCGTCCATCAGGATCAGCTCGGTGTGCTGGCCGAGCTCGGGGGCCGCGCCCTGCGGCACGGTCGGCTCGTCGTCGAACGACATCGGCGACGGCGACGATCCGGAACGTCGACGCCGTCGTTGTCGGTGAGCGTCGGCAGGTAGCCGTTCGGGCTCGACCTGCGGATGCTGTGGACCTCCTGCACGCTGAGCACCGGTGCCCACACACCGCTGAAGTTCTCCAGGCGCTCCTTCCACTCCTCGAGCGTCGCGGCGCCGAAGATCTCGTCGAGCGTGCGCACGCACTCCTCCCGGTTCTGGAAGCGCACGCCCATGTCGACGAAGCGCGGATCGTCCTTCAGCTCGGGGTGTCCCATCACGTCGCACAGCTCGCCCCAGAACCGATCGGCCTGCAGCAGCACGAGGTAGATCCAACGGCCGTCGGACGGTCTTGTACCAGTTGGTGAGCGGGTTGCCCGGCGTGTGCGGTTCGGGGATCAGTCGGCTTCATGTACGGCGCGGCGACGAGATCGGGGCACATCGACCACATCCCGACGTTCATCAGCGAGACGTCGACGACCGAGGTCTCGCCCGTGCGCTCGCGCTTGAACAGCGCCATCGCCGTCGCGCCGGCGATCGTGTTGCCGCCCTGCAGGTCGTAGAACGCCGGCGGCTGCGGCGGGGGAGCGTCGTCGCCGATCGAGTCGAGCAGGCGTTGGGCGAAGCCCGACGTCGCCCAGCCGGCGGCGAGGTCGTAGCCGCCGGTGTCCTGCATCGGGCCCTTGCTGCCCCAGCCCGAACCGTCGGACGTAGATGATGTTCGGGTTGGCGGCGCGGACGTCGTCGACATCGAGCCGAGCTTCTTGCGTGCCTCGGGCAGGTAGCTCGTGAGGAACACGTCGCTCGTTCGCCGCGATCTGCAGCACGCACGTCGCGGCCCTCGGGCTTGGTGAGATCGACGGTGATGCTGCGCTTGCCGCGGTTGGGCACCTCGTTGAACGGGTTCGGGTCCGTTCTTGTCGAGGTTGAGCATGTTCTTGAGGGCGCGTTGCGGGTCGCCGGTCGGCGGCTCGACCTTGATCACGTCGGCGCCGAGATCGGCCAGGATCGCGCCGGCGGCAGGCACGAACGTCCACGCCGCGACTTCGAGGACTCGGACACCTTCGAGTGGCTTCGACACGAGGGGCTCCCTTTCGACGAGCGATTGCGGACTCGCATTCTGACAGATGTGTCAGGTACCGTCGCCATCCAAGACGCAATCGCGCATCCACATCACATCAGTCGAGGGAGATCACATGGCCGTGAAACGGTTCCCCGTGGAAGCCAGCCACATCCTCATGTTCGCCAGAGCGATCGGCGACGAGAACCCGGTGTACACCGATCCGTCGTCGCCCGAGGCGGCAGCAGTTCGGTGGGGTCATCGCCCCGCCGACGTTCACGATGGCCAGCTCGCAGTTCGATCCCGATGCCGTCCTGCGGCCGAAGGTGGGCGAGCCCTGGTTCGGGTCGGCCAAAGAGCCGTCCGGCGCGGAGATCACGAGCACCGGCCGTCTGCACGCCGAGCAGCACTTCGAGTACCACCGCCCGCTCGTGGCCGGCGAGGTGCTCGACAGCGACCGAGCGCGACGGCGCAGACCTGGGAGAAGGAGTCGAAGCGGGGCGGGTCGTTGCTCTTCGAGGAGAAGTTCATCGAGTACAGCAACATCGACACGGGCGAGTTGGTCGTCACCGCCCGGTTCGTCACCGTGCTGCCCTCGCAAGTCGTCAAGCAGGACGGGCGTGAGCCGTGGTGATCAACGCTTCATCGCTGAAGGTCGGCGACTCACGCACCGAAGTCGTGCTCGACAACATCTCGCGAACGCGGCTCGTGATGTACGCCGGGGCGTCGGGTGACTACAACCCGCTGCACACCGACGAGGTCTACGTCACCAAGGTCGCCGGCTACCCGACGGTCTTCGCCCACGGCATGTTGAGCATGGGAGCCACCGGCAAGCTGCTCACCGACTGGGTCGGCGACGGCCGTCTCACGAAGTACGGCGTGCGCTTCGTCAACCAGGTCTGGCCGGGCGACACGCTGACCGCGACGGCGACGGTCGAAGCGATCCGTGAAGAGGGCGGCCAGCACTTCGCCGACTTCTCGGTGACGACGGTCAACCAGGACGGTGGGCCTGTCGTCACCGGCACCGCGACAGCGTTGATCGACGCCTGAGCGTCGGCCCTGCCCCTCGACACGAAATGCGGCTCGGCATCCACCTACCGCAATACGGCCGAGCGGCGTCACCCGACGCGATCCGCAGCGTGGCCCTTCGCGCCGAGCAGCTCGGGTTCGCCGATGTCTGGGTGAGCGATCACATCATCCAACCTGCCGGCCAGGGCTACCCGTCGCCGTACCTGTTCGACCCGTTGTTGACGCTGGCCTGGGCGGCGTCGGCGACGGATCGCGTCGGGCTGGGCACCAGCGTGCTGGTCGTGCCTCAGTACCACCCGTTGCATCTCGCCAACAGCCTGGCCAGCCTCGACCGGCTCGGCGCAGGTCGGCTCAGAGTGGCCGTCGGTGTGGGCTGGTCGGCGGCCGAGTTCGCCGCGCTCGGGCAGGACTTCGGCACACGCGGCGCGCGTCTGAACGAGGCGATCGACATCATGCGCCTCGTCTGGTCGAACGACCCTGCATCGTTCCACGGGCGGCACTACCAGTTCGACGACATCAGGGTGCTTCCCCAACCGGCCCATCCCATTCCGATCCTGATCGGCGGTGGCGGTCAGGCCGCGTGGGATCGTGCCGTGGCACGCGGCGACGGCTTCCAGGCCATCAGCACAGCCCCCGCCGACCTCGCGCCAATCATCGCCGCGATCCGTGCCCAGCGACCCGAGCCCGAGTTCGTCGTGTCGTACCGAACCGGTTGGGACCCACAAGGCATGGATCCCGCCAAGATCCGCGACGAGTGCGACGCCTACGCCGAAGCAGGCGTGCAACACGTCGTGTCGGCCCCGTGGCGCACGGACGCGAGCGAGTGGATCCGCTCGATGGAACTGCTCGTCGAGATCGTCGAACCCGAGCCGGGAACGAGCGCCGCCGTCTAACAGCCGTTCGCCATTCCCTCTTGCGTTCTGCGCTCCAAGTCCGTAATCTACAACCATATGGTTGTAGATGAGCTCCGACGACGCGAGGCGGAGCGGACGGATCTGCTGTTCCACGCGCTCGCCGATGCGACCCGCCGCGACATCGTCCGGCTGGTGCTGCACGGCGAGCACTCCGTGTCCGACCTGGCTCGGCGGTACCCGATGAGCTTCGCCGCCGTGCAGAAGCACGTCGCCGTGCTCGAGCGGGCCGACCTCATCACCAAGCACCAGCGAGGCCGCGAGCGGATCGTGCGCGGGCGGATCGACGCCGTGCGCGACGTCAACCGCCTGCTCGACGACGCTCGAGGCCATCTGGCGTGACCGTATGCAACGATTCGGCGAGGTCCTCGCCGAACCCGACGAAGGAGAGCAATCCATGACCGTGACCGACGTCCACAAGGACCCGACCGCCCTCACCATGACGGTCGCGAGCGAGTGGGATGCCCCGATCGCTCGCGTCTGGCAGCTGTGGGCCGACCCGCGCAAGCTCGAGCGCTGGTGGGGCCCGCCCACGTACCCGGCGACCGTCGTCGAGCACGACCTGCGCCCGGGCGGCAAGGTCAGCTACTTCATGACCAGCCCCGAGGGCGAGCAGTACCACGGATGGTGGAAGGTCATCGCCGTCGACGAGCCGCACCGCCTCGACCTCGAAGACGGCTTCGCCGACACCGAGGGCAACCCCAACGACGCGATGCCGACGACGCTGTCGACCGTCACCTTCGCCGAGCTGCCGAGTGGCGGCACGCGCATGCTCATCGAGACGCGGTTCCCGTCGCCCGAGGCGATGGACCAGATGATCGAGATGGGCATGGAGGAAGGCCTCGCCGCCGCGATGGGCCAGATCGACGCCATCCTCGCCGCTTAGTTATTAGGCGGCGTGTGGGTTGTTGGTGGTGATCCAGTGGAGTGCGTTGGCGGGGTCGATGCGGTGTTCGTTGATTTCGTCGAGGATGGCTCGTAGTCGGGCGAGTTCGTTGGGTGGGACGACACCGAAGCGCAGCGGGTTGGCGGCGGCGACCGACGCACAGGTCTTGCATGCTCGTTGATGGTTGGTGTTGAAGTGCTGCCCGGCGAGTGGTGCGGCGAGCAGACCGCAGAGCGTTTCGCGGCGGCGACCCTCGGGTCGCACCGAGGTTCGCAAGGCGTGGACCTTGCGGTGTTGGGCAACGAGGCCGCTGATGCTGCGTTCGTAGCCGGTGCCACTCCAGGTCTCACCGCGGGCCTGGCCTGGCAGGGCACGAACGGTGCGGTGGTGTTCGAACCCGTGGCGGTGCTCGTAAGCGCGTTGGCGACACGAACGTCGGCAATACAGGCGTGGGCGACCCGGACGGCACACAACGCTGAACTCGGTCGCGCACCACGAACAGGCCCGATGTGTCGGGCGAGGCTGAGAAATGATCGGCATCACCTCGTTGTACACCCACGGTTTCACACCATTCCCCGAGCTCGACACAACGGGCAGACGCCTGGGTCACCCCCGGCCCGCCCGGCCCGGCAGCGCTGCCACCGAGGGATCCACCCGGACCCTTCGCGCTCAGCGCCTGTCGTGGATCGTCTGTGACGTAACCGACCCGACCGAACGGGCGTGTTTCGTCACAGACGATTCACGACGAGCCCGACCCGGGCAACCACCGCCAACCATAACGTCACAGACGATTCACCAGGGGGGACGACACGCCGGTCACGGCAAGCCCGCCGCTCGGCCACCCGCCGCTCAGGCTGGGTCGACCGGGCCGGCCGCCCGGGCCGAGAACGCTACGACAACCCGGCCCATCCGAAAGAGGGCTTGCTCAGCAGCGTCCCAGCGGAAGCGCTCAGTAGATCGACGAACTGCCGCCACCGTCGAGGTGGAGGTTCACGCCGTTGACGAAGTCGGCGAGCGGGCTGGCCAGGTAGGCGACGGCATGGGCGATGTCGTCGACCTCGCCGATGCGGTTCACCGTCTGGCCGGTTCCCTGCAGGATGTAGTCGGCTGCCCGGTCGATGTCGTCGTCCCAGCCGCGCTTGGCGGCGAACCCGCGAAGGAAGTCCTCGAGGCCGGCGGTACGGATCATGCCGGGTGACACGGTGTTGACGGTGACGCCGGTCTTGGCAAGAGCTTTCGACAACCCGAGCGACATGTTGATCATTGCCGCCTTGGCGGGGCCGTAGTCGGGCTGGGCCGACGTGGGGATGGTGCCCGCCGCGCTGGAGATCTGGATGATCCGGCCCCAACCGCGCTCTTTCATCGCCGGCGCCATGCGATGGATCAGCCGCCCTGCGGCGACAACGTTCTTCTGGTACGTCTGCACCCACTCGGCGAGATCGACCTTGAACCACGACTTGGCCTCTTCGTCGCTCGACCCGCCGGCATTGTTGACCAGGATGTCGATGCCGCCGAACGCGTCGAGGGCGGCGTCGGCGACGGCGTTGGCCCCCTCGTCGTTCGACAGATCGCCGATCGCGCTCGGCGACTGGGGCACCGGTAGCGGCGATCTGGGCGCGCACAGCTTCGAGCCGCTCGGCGTTGCGGCCGTGGACGACGACTGAGACCCCCTCGGCGGCGAGCACGGCGGCGATGCCGGCACCGATACCCGAGCTGCTGCCGGTGATGAGTGCCCGTTTGCCGCTGAGTTGCAGATCCATCGCGACTCGTCAGGGGTTCTGTGCGGCGAGGGACGCCGCCTTGCGAATGAGGTTGAGCACGAGGGGGCCGAACGTCTCGACCTTCGGGTTGACGTTGGCGCCGGCCAGGAAGCGGCTGTAGCTCTGCTCGAGCACGATGCCGAGCTTCCAGCGGGCGAGCACGATGTAGTAGGTGATGTCGTCGGTCGACCGGCCGCTGTGCAGTTCGTAGTGGGCGGTCATCTCGTCGAGTGTGGGCATGCCCTCGAGCGGAAGGTAGCGGTCCATGTCGTCGGCCTCGGGGCCCCAGTGCACGAGGATCCAACCGAGGTCGAGCAGCGGGTCGCCGATCGTGGTCATCTCCCAGTCGATGATCGCCGCCAGCTCGGCCGGTGCACCGTGGCGGAACATGACGTTGGCGAACTGGTAGTCGCCGTGCATGATGCCCGGCGTCCATTCCTTCGGTTGATGTGTGCGTAGCCAGTCAGCCGCCTCGAGCAGGCCGGGCAGCTCGCGGCACTTGATGCGTTCCAGGAAGGCCAGCCACCGGTCGACCTGGCGCTCGTGGAAGTTGTCGGGCTTGCCGAACCCTTCGAGGCCCCGCGCCCGCCAATCGACGTTGCCGAGCAACGCCGCCCCGCGCACCAGCTCGAAGGCGAGGCCGGGCCGCACCGACAGGTCGCTGGCGAACGGCTCCGCCCAACCACCAAGGTCGGCCGGTGACCACCCGTCGACGATGTCCATGATGTAGAACGGCGTGCCCAACAGGTCGGTGTCATCGCTGCCGGCGATGAACTCGGCATGAGGTACCTCGGCACCCTTCAGCGCCTTGACGAGGCGGTGCTCGCGACGGATCCCGTCGAGGCGGTCGTCGACCGCACCGGCAGGTGGCCTGCGCATGACCATCTTGCGGCCGCCGCGCTCGATGACGGTCAGCTCGTTCTGCGAGCCGCCCGACATCGCGCCCAGATTGGGCAGCTCGCCGTTTCCAGGTACGCCATTGGCGTCCATCCAACGGGCGAATGCTTCGATGTCGATGCTGCGCTCTTCCACGTCAGTGGCCTCCGGTGATGCTCGGGTACACATCTGACAGTACCGTCAAGAACGCCACCCGTCATCATCCGGGCAGCGCGTGAACAGGCCCGTGAATTGGCGCGTGGGTCAGCGTTCGGCGTCGGTGAGACCGACCATCACGGTTTCGATCACGCAGCCGTTCGGCCTGCCTTCCACGAGTGCCGCACGGCGTTCATCACGACGGCGCCCACAACTCGGTGACCGCGGCCTGGTCGGCGCCGGGTGTGAACGCTGCCCCGTTCGCGGCGGACCAGGCCGAATGGGCCGCTGTCGTCGGTAGCTGGGTCGGTGACGCCCGCGACGAACAGCGTGCCCGTCGGAGATCACGACCGAGCAACCGGCTTCATCGACCCCGGTCACAACTCGTCGCATACGGAGACACTATTGCGAACGGCACGCCGACCGAGAAGTACGGAGCCGCTCGGCGCCTTCGGGTCACTCTCGGAGAGCATCTGACAGTAGTGTCAAGAGACGACCGGCCCGAGTGGGCCCGGCCAATGAAAACGCCGAGGTGTCGACCGAACCTCGGAGAAGGACGTGTGCGCCATGGCATGGGATTTCGAGACCGATCCGCAGTACCAGGCACAGCTCGACTGGGCCGACAAGTTCGTTCGCGACGAGGTCGAACCCCTCGACCTCGTGCTGGGCAACCCTTACGACAAGAGCAACCCACGCGTGATCGAGCTGATCAAGCCGCTGCAGCAGACAGTTCCGCGACCATCACCTGTGGGCCTGCCACCTCGGCCCCGAGCTCGGCGGGCCCGGGTACGGCCAGGTGAAGCTGGCGTTGCTCAACGAGATCCTCGGCCGCTCGTACTGGGCGCCGACGATCTTCGGCTGCCAGGCCCCCGACTCGGGCAACGCCGAGATCCTCGCCCACTACGGCACCGAGGAGCAGAAGGCTAAGTACCTGCAGCCACTGCTGAACGGCGAGATCTCTTCGTGCTACTCGATGACCGAGCCGCACGCCGGCGCCGACCCGACGTTGTTCATCACCCGCGCCGAGCGCGATGGCGACGAATGGGTCATCAACGGCGAGAAGTGGTTTTCGTCGAATGCCCGCTTCGCCGAGTTCCTGATCGTGATGGCCGTCACCAACCCCGAGGTCAGCGCGTATCAGGGCATGTCGATGTTCATCGTTCCGGCCGATACGGCCGGCGTGACCATCATCCGCAACGTGGGCACGGGAACCGAGAGCGAGGAGGAGGGATCGCACGCCTACATCCGCTACGAGAACGTGCGCGTGCCCCTCGACCACGTGCTCGGCGGTGAGGGGCAGGCGTTCGCGATCGCCCAGACGCGCCTCGGGGGTGGACGCATCCACCACGCCATGCGCACCATCGCAATCGTGCGCCAAGCCTTCGACATGATGTGCGAGCGTGCGCTGGCCCGCCAGACACGCACGGGTCCGTTGGCATCGCTGCAGATGACGCAGGAACGAATCGCCGACAGCTGGATCGAGATCGAGTCGTTCCGGCTGCTCGTGTTGCGCACCGCGTGGCTGATCGACCGGCACAACGACTACCGACGCGTCCGCAAGGACATCTCGGCGATCAAGGCGGCGATGCCGAAGGTGATGTACGACGTCGTGCAGCGATCCATGCACCTGCATGGTTCGCTGGGCATCTCCAACGAGATGCCGTTCTCGCACTGGATGGTGTCGGCCGAGTCGTTGGCGTTGGCCGACGGTCCCACCGAGACACACAAGGTCGTCGTCGCCCGGCAGGTGCTCAAGGAGTACCAGCCACACCAGGGCCTGTTCCCCAATGGCCACATCCCGACCCGACGCGATGCGGCCCGTCAGAAGCTCGCCGCCTTCCTCGAGCTCGAAGCCGCCGAGCTGTAGACGAGCGCAGCGGGTTCAGCCCGCCGCCGGTTCTCGGGGAAGGCCGAGCACCCTTTCGGCGGCAGTGTTGCGGTGGATCTCGGCCGTGCCCGCGCCGATGGTCGAGGCCCGCGTGCGCAGGAACCCCCACACCCATCGGCCGCGCTGCACGCTGTGCGCGTTCGCGACGTTCGAGCATCCCGTGCGCGCCGGTCAGATCGACGGCCAGTTCGTGCAGACGCTGCTCGAACAACGAGAACCCGAGACGGCTCACCGACGAGATCGGGCCGGGCTCGCCGTTGCGCACGATGTTCTCGATCTGGCGGGCGCCACCGAGGTAGGCGAGGCGCACCTGGGTCTCGGCCCACATCAGCCGCTGGCGGATCACCGGATCCGATGTCAACCCACGCTCTCTTGCCAGTTCGATCAACTCGTCGACCACGCGTCGGTACATCGTTGCGCCCGACAACGAGTTCGCCGCACGCTCGTGCCCGAGACTGGTGCGGGCGATCGCCCAGCCGTCGTTCTCGTCGCCGATCCGGTTGGCAACGGGCACACGAACATCGTCGAAGACCCACTCGGCGAAGTGCGAACCGCCGGTGATGTCGCGGATCGGCAGCATCGAGATGCCGGGAGAGTCGACGTCGATCACCAGGTACGTGATCCCCTTGTCGCGTGACTCCTGCGTGCCGGTGCGCACGAGCGCAAAGATGTGGGTCGAGACATCAGCCGCGCTGCTCCACAGCTTCGTGCCGTTGACCACGTAGCAATCGCCGTCGAGCTCGGCCCGTGTGCGCAGCGCCGGCAAATCGGATCCGGCATCGGGTTCGGAGAACCCCTGGGCCCAGATGGTGTCGGCTCGCAGCATCGGCCCGAGCCAACGCCGGCACTGTTCGGCCGAGCCGTACTTGATGATCGTCGGGGCAGCGATGAAGGTTCCGGTGGCCAGTGCTCCGGGCACGTTGGCCCGCCCGATCTCCTCGTGGTAGACGACCTGGAGGTGGAACGGTAGGTCCATGCCGCCGTGCTCCACCGGCCAGCTCGGTCCGCCGAATCCGTGGTCGACCAGGGTCGCCTGCCAGGCGCACTGCCAGGCCAATGCCTCGGTAACACCACGCGGCCGCCGGCCTGGATGGTATTCGGTCAGGAACGAGCGAAGTTCGGCGCGGAACTCGTCGGTGCCGAGCGTGTTGTGCACTCGGCTCATCGCCGCGCCCGCCAGACGGTGCTCAGATCGACTGCATCGGCAAGGTCGACCTTGCGGATCTTGCCGTTCGGGGTTCGCGGCAGCTCATCGACGACTGCGATGTACGTCGGTCGCATGTATCGCGGCAAGTGGTCGGCCAGCCGGCCGGCGAGCTTCTGTGGGTCCAGCGCCGCACCGGGTTGAGGGATCACGAACAGCAGCACGTCTTGACCCGTGACCGGCGACGTGACGCCCACGGCGGCGCATTCGAGCACCTCGCAGTCATCCATCACAGCGGTCTCCAGCGCCGCCGACGAGATGTTCTCGCCGAACCGACGGATGGTGTCGCCGATGCGGTCGACGAACTCGAACGAACCGTCGGGGTGTTGACGGAACGCGTCTCCCGTCCGATACCAGCCATCGACGATCGCGCTCGAAGTACGTTCGGGTTGGTTGAGGTACTCGACCAGGATCAGGCGACGATCCGGTGGCTTGATCCACAGCTGGCCGACGCCGCCGGGGGCGACGTCGTTGCCGGCGTCATCGACCACCCGCCCCTCGTAGCCGGGTCGCAGCCGCCCGGCGAGATGTTCCGTGCCGGGTGCAATCGGGCGGTTGCCGATAGGGAACCCGACCTCGGTCGAGCCGTAGAACGAAATGCCGGTCGCGTCGAAGCGGTCGAGGAAGCGCCGGCCCTCCTGGCCGACCTTGCCGAACAACACGATGCGCAGCGGGTTGTCGGCGTCGTCGTCGCGCTCGGGTTCGGCCAGCAGCAAGGGCACCGCCGCGCCGACCGTCGCCGAGGTGCAGCGATGGGTGCGCACGTCGGGCCAGAAGTCGACACGCGAAAGCCGTTCGCGCAGCACGACGCGGCCGCCGATGTCTGCCATCGACATCATCGGTGACCTACCGGTGACATGGAACATCGGCCATGGCGAGTACACGGCGTCGTCGGCCGACAGCCAGCCGCGTGGGATGCGGCCGATGTTGGCGGCCATCTGTGCCCACGAGATCACTACGCCCTTGGCCGGTCCCGTCGTGCCGGAGGTGTAGATCACGCACGACACAGCGTCAGGGCCCGGCAGCGTGTCGACATCGATGGGAGCCACGCCGCCGGCGATCGACGCGGCGTTCGGGGCGTCGACAGGGGCGACGACGATCTCGATGCTCTCGACACCGGATTCCTCGATGACGGTCACGAACTCGGGCCGGGCAACACAGACCGTGATGGCCGCGTCGGTGAGGACGTGGCGCAGGAACTCGCCGCGGAGCTCAGGGTTGACCGGGACTTCGTACGCGCCGAGCAGACCGCAGGCGAGCCACACGGCGTGGGCGTCGATCGACGATGGCAGCAACGTGGCGACGCGCCCGCCGAGGCCGACGCCCGCCCCGGCGAGCACGCGGGTCCAGCGGGACACCTCGGACCAGAACTCGCCGTACGTCGCCCGCCGCCCGGACGCGGCTTCGATCAGGAACGGACGATCGGGCTCGGCGAGCGCCCGCCCAGCAATTCGTCGGGGCAGCACGTTGGCGGGATCGAGCGCGGCACTGCGTGGGTCGTCGCCGACGTCGCCGGGTTGGAGGTGCTCCATCAGCGAGGTCGGCCGGCGCCCTGTTCGTGAGCGCGCGCTACGACGCTCTGCATGTTCTCGCGCAGCGTGTCGTCGGAGACGCCCGCGAAGCCCTGTTCGATGGCGATGTCGTGGTGCCGCCGGCGCGCCGCCTGAAGCGGCAGCTCACCGGTTTCGTCCCAGTCGCGTCGCATCGTGGCGATCATCGCCGGGTCCTGCTCGGCGATGGCCGAGGCCAGACCGACCGCGAATGTGAGCAGTGAGTCGTGAGGTACGACGTGGTTGGCGAGCCCGATTCGCAGCGCGGTCTCGGCATCGACGAAGTTGCCGGTCATCGACATCTCCCTGGCCTTGGCCATGCCGACGCGGCGAGGCAGGTCGACCAGCACCGGGCCGGGGTAGACACCGACGCGGAGGTGCGTGTCGGCAAAGCGGGCCTGTTGCGAGGCGACGATGAAGTCGCAGGCCAGGGCGATCTCGAAACCACCCGTGACGGCCGGCCCGTTGACAGCCGCGATCGTCGGGACGGCTGAGATCGCCACCGTGTTGATGAACGGAGGCAGGTCGGCCAGCTTGTCGGTGCCGAGATTGCGAAGGTCGAGGCCGGCGCAGAAGGCGGGGTCGGCGCCGGTGATGACGATGCAGCGCGCATCCTGGGCGTCGCCGACGGCTGCGACCAATGCCTCGGCCAACTCGACGTTGACGGCGTTGCGGGCGGCCGGTCGGTTCAGGGTGATGACGGCCACACCATCGGCCGTCCGTTCGATCAACACGCAGTCAGCGCTCACGGCATGCCGCCGTCGACCGGGAGGATGGCGCCCGTAGTCCAGCTCGATGCGTCGCTGGCGAAGTACAGGGCCGCGCCGATCACCTCCTCGGGTTGGCCGGGGCGCTGCATTGCATACGTCTCCTTCAGGCGGGCCTCGACGGTCTCGAGGTCCCATGCCTCGCTGATGTCGGTGAGGAACGGTCCGGCCTGGATGCAGTTGACCCGCACCATCGGCCCGAACGCATGGGCGAACCCGATCGTCATCGCGTTCAACCCGGCCTTCGCCGCCGAGTACGGGATGATGTGCGGCCCGGGCCGGGTGGCACCTCCGCTCGACACGTTGATGATCGACCCGCCGTCGGCCTCGGCCATGCGCGTGCCGACGTTGGCCATCAGGCGGAACGGCCCTTTCAAGTTGACATCGAAGACCTTGTCGTACAGCGCCTCACTGTGACCGGAGAGACTCTCGTAGAGAGGCGACATGCCGGCATTGTTGACGAGCACGTCGATGCGCCCGAACCGGGCGTAGACGGCGTCGACCATTGCGTCGCACTGTTGCCAGTCGCCGACATGGCAGCCGATCGGCATCGCCTGCCGACCGGTGGTTCGCTCGATCTCGGCGGCGACGGCTTCGCAGTTCTCGACCTTGCGGCTGGCGATCACGACGTTTGCGCCGACCCCGGCGAAGGCCTCGACCATCTGCTTGCCGAGGCCACGCGAGCCTCCGGTGACGACGCAGACCTTGCCGGTGAGCAGGAAGCGGTCCCGCGGATCGGTACCTGGAGCTGATGCGACGGACATGGATTCTCCCCGGGCGACCACGAGGTCGCGTTCACTCGACGGATGTGTCAACATCCTTCCATGAGCAGCAACACCTCACCGATTCGCGTCGGCCTGATCGGCGTCGGTTGGGGGTCGGTCGTGCAGACACCGGCGTTCCGCATGGTTCCGCAGTACGAGGTCGTAGCCCTGTGCAGCCGGCAGGACGAGCGTGTCAGAGCCGCGGGCGAGAAGCTCGGCATCGCTGATGTGAGCACCGACTGGAAGGCGTTCGTGCAACGCGACGATCTCGACGTGATCTCGATCTGCACGCCGGTCGACCTCCACCGCGAGCAGGCGCTGGCGGCGATCGCCGCCGGCAAGCACGTGCTCGTCGAGAAGCCGGTCGGCCTCGACTCGGGACAGACGGGTGAGATGTTGGCGGCCGCCGAGGCGGCAGGAGTCGCTCATGCCGTGTGCTTCGAAGGCCGTTGGGAACCGCCGCGGCTGACGGTGTGGGAGATGGTGCGCAACGGACACCTCGGCCAGCCGTTCCTGGCATCGGCGCGCAGCGGTGGCGACTACTGGCATCCGACCAGAGGGTTGCAATCGGAGTGGATGTACAGCAAGGCCAGTGGCGGCGGGTACCTGATGGGCATGGGCTCGCACGACATCGACTACGTGTGCGCGCTGTTCGGTGAGCCCGAGGCAGTGTGCGCGGATGTGCGCACGACCGTGAAAGAACGGCCTCGCGACGATGGTTCGACGCTGGCGGTCGACGCCGACGACACGTCGGTGCTACTGCTGCGGATGCGCAACGGCATGCTGATCAGCATCCTCACCACAGCGGTCGCCTTCCAGCGCAGTTTCCGCGCGTTCGAGGCGTACGGCAGCGACGGTTCGGTGTTCATGGAAGGCCCGCTGATGATGGGCGATCAGATGCAGGTCGTGTCGGGTGCCATCGGTCAGGCCGAAGCTGCCGTCGTGCCGAAGACGGATCGCAAGCCGGCCAGTGGCGCCGAGCCGCCGGCCCGGCGCGCTGCCGGCGCGATCGTGTCGCTGGCGCTGATGTTGGAAGACTGGCTACCCGCGCTCGAAGGGGACAGCACCGTTGCGCCGACCCTCGCCGACGGCCACAGGGTCGCCCGGGTCATCGACGCGGCGCGGCTCAGTTCTGACGGTGGAGGCTGGGTCAGCCTCTAACCCACCAACTTGGACATATCGAGCGTCTGCTCGAGGTCGTCGGCGAGGATAGCGATGTCACCGAGCGAGCGCAGCAGATCGTTGAGGTGGGTGCACGTCGATGTGCCGCGGAGCGAGGAGCGTACGAAGTCGCGGACACCATCGACAGGCTGGCCCACCAGGCGGTCGGCGCTGGCCGCGGCGACCGGGCACTCGACCCATGGCAGCACCCGCGGCACGGCTGCACACGAGACGAACTGACGCGTCGCCGCATCGACGGTCGCGGTCAACGTGTACTCGTGCAGCACGGTCTCGACGTTGTCGGCATTGACATGGGTGTCGCGGAACATCGCGGCGATGGTCCACCGGTCGTCGTCGACATGGACATCGACCAGTCTCCGACGACGCATCGAGCCGACGGGGAGGTCACCGATGGTGTGCCAACCGGTGCTGTCGACCTCGCGTTCGCCGACGATCGACGGTGCCACCGGGCCGACGGTGATCGGCACGCCGCGTCCGGCGCTGACCGACTTCATCATCGTGCCCTCAGACCGCCAGCCCGAGCAGATGTCGGCCTTCATCGACTGCGCCGCCTGATCCGCCGGGATGGTGCCGTGATAGAGGCGGGCGTAGCCCGAGATCAGCGCAGCGACGGGTAGGTCGTCGAGCAGCAGTGCCAGCGGCGTGCCGGCGCTGACGTCGCCGGGGAAGGCGTCGCGGACAGCATCGCGAAAGCCGGACGACACACCTCGACCGAGTAGCGCGGCGATCGCCCTGTCGCTGCTGGCGGGACCATCGCCGGTTCCGGTCTCGAGGGTTGTCAGCCTGCCCTGATCGTCGATGCCTGCTACGACGGTTGCCTGGCCGACGACCGTCGTGCCGGAGTCGTTCGTGACCAGGTCGCGGGCCGCGCCGCTGAGCACCAGGGCATGTTCGTTCGAGTCGGATCCGGGTGGATCGGCAGGGTCGCGGAGGTGCATGTCGATGTGGCTCGTGCGCCGGATCGATCGCGGACGCCGCACAAAGGCTGCGTCGCCGGGCAGCATCATCGCCGCCGGCACCCGCTGAGGGCTCTCCGAACCTGACATCATCGTCAACGATAGGGGTCGGGAGCCCGTGCGGGTCAGTCGTCGCCGATCAGCTCATCGACGAGGCCCCACCGAAGAGCCGTTGCGGCATCGATGGTGCGGCCCGACAACGCCAGCGCAGCGGTGCGCTGCCGTCCCGATCGTCGGCTCAGGCTGACGGTACCGCCGGCCCCGGGAATGAGGCCGAGCCCGATCTCGGGCAGAGCGATTCGCGTGTTCGACCGAGCACGAACCCGCCCGGCGAACGCGGCCATCTCGATGCCACCGCCCATCGTCGCCCCGTGCACGTCGACGATGATCCGATCGCCGAGCTCGTGGATCAGACGACCCGGGCTGCGCGACAGGCGGGTGACGTGGGCGGTGGCCGGGTCGGGTCGCGACCCGAACTCGTTGAGATCGCCGCCGCTGCAGAACGACGGACCGTTTCCGCGCAGAGAGACCGATCGCACGGACGGGTCGGCCAACGGAACTGCAAGTGCGACGGCCAGCTCGTCGCGGAGACGCGTCGAGATGGCGTTGTGACGGTGTGGGCGATCGAGGGTTATGACCATCACGTCGTCGTTGCGCTCCAAAACGACCGTGGCCCGAGTCTCGGTGTCGGGAGTCTGCGTGGCTCCTGCGCGCCATTCGGCGAACTCGGGACCGGCCTGCAACGTGGAGTAGACCGCTGACTCCATCGCCAATCCGGCCGGCACAGCGGACCCCTCGAGCGAGCGCAGCAGCACGGCGAGAGACCGCGCCGCGAGCGGTGCTGCCCGGATGCGCTCGAGCACCTCGTCGACGTCGGCCTCGCCGACCACGAGGTCAGCCTGCTTCGGGCCGTCACCGCCGAACTCCGCTCCGACCCAGATCACGACGACGGGAAGCGATCCCGGGTAGGCGAGCTCGCCTGCTACACCGTTTTGCCCGCCGCGGACCACGACGGCAGCTATGCCATCACGGGTGTCGAGCCGCTCGTCGACGAATGGCGACCCGATGAACAACGAATACTCGTCTGCAGTGAGATCGATGTGGGCGATGTGGCCAGCGTAGAGGCGGCGGTGCATCATGGGTCCATGGAATGGCAGTCCGGCACGCAGTGGCCGCAAGCCGACGTCGACATCGCCGCTGCGTGGGCCCGGTCCGGCGGGCAATGGCTGACCGCGCCCGGCGTTGCGGTGCCCGCTCGCATGGTCGCCGGCGTCGCCGCTCTCGTTCGACGGCTCGACGAGCGCGGTGCGGGTCTGGCAGATCTGTACGGTGCCGACGGCCTCGGCGTGCTGTCGTCGCATGCCGCGGCAGTCGGGTTGCGCAGCTCGGGGCGGGCGAGCTGCGGCGGGGCGACACGGCTGATACGCGCACGCTGACCAATGGATCGCGGTGTCGCTCGCCCGACCCGACGATCGTCGTTCGCTGCCTGCCTGGCTGGGGACCGAGCGCGACGATCCGAGGCTCGGCATGGGGGCCGACCCCTGGGCACTCGTTGCCGACCTTGTCGCAGGCCGCAGTGCTGCCGAGATGGTCGAGCTCGGGGCGCTGCTCGGGTTGGCATGCTCGTTGGTTTCCGAGGTCGACGCCGCCCGAGACGGCCTTTCGCCGGTGCTGCTCAGCCGCCGTGGCGAGGCCCCCGTCTTGCCGCTGAGCGGAGCGAGGGTTGTCAACCTGGCCGCGCTGTGGGCCGGCCCGTTGGCCGCCGATGTCCTGCGCCGCCTGGGGGCGGATGTGGTCAACGTCGAGAGCACCCGCCGTCCCGATGGCGCGCGGGCGACACCGGCCTGGTTCGCGTCGCTGCACGCCGGCCAGCGATCGGTCGCTCTCGATCTCAGCGACGACCGGGGCGTCGCCGGGCTGGCAGCGCTGTTGCGATCGGCCGATGTCGTCATCGAAGGGTCGCGGCCGCGCGCCCTGCAGCAGCTCGGCATCGACGCGGCCGACGTTGTCGACGTCGGGCCGCGAGTGTGGGTCTCGATCACGGGTCACGGACGCCGGCCGCCTGGTTCGACGCGTATCGCCTTCGGCGACGATGCGGCCGTGGCCGGGGGACTGATCGGTCGGCTCGCCGACGGTCCGGTGTTCCTCGCCGACGCCGTGGCCGATCCGCTGACCGGGCTGACGGCTGCTGCCACCGTTGTCGACCTGCTCGAACGCGGCGGCCGATGGATTGTCGACGTCGCTCTCAGTCGCGTCGCTGCGTGCGCTGCATCGCGACCGGGTGATGCGGGTCTTGCGGCTCTTATGCCTGCTCACGAACCGCGGCCGATTGTCGGCGATGCCGATCCCATGGTCTTCGGGGTCGACACGTACGATGTGCTGACCGAGTGGGGGATCGAGCTGTGACCGAGGCCGCGCCTGCGATTCGTCGCCGGTCGGTCCGGGAATCTAACATTCGTGTCATGTGGGCTCCTGCCCGCAATCCGCTCGAGCCGACAGAGGAACGATCATGCCGACGTTGTCACAGATCCCTTTCGTCGAGTACCTGGTGCTCGACGACGGTGAACCCCACCTTGTCGCCCAGCAGTGCACCAAGTGTGGAGCCCGTTTCTTCGACCGCCGCAACGCATGCGCGGGGTGCTTCAACACCGAGTTCACCGCCGTGACGATCCCCAACGAGGGCGAGGTGCGAGCCTTCACCATCGTCGCCTTCGCTGCACCTGGGGTCGAGGTGCCCTTTGCGGCGGCCATCGTCGACTGCGGTGGCACGAGCGTGCGAGGCAACGTGATCAACATCCCGACCGACCCCGAGCACATCACGCTGGGCATGCGGGTCAAGCTGACCACACGATCGATGGGCGCCGACTCGCAAGGCGTCGAAGCCATCAACTACGCGTTCGAACCAGTCTGAGCAGCAACAAATTCAGGACACACGTGACCGAAGGGGTACACGAAGATGAGCAGAAGTGATGACATCTGGATCCTCGGGATCCACATGACCAAGTTCGGCAAGCACTTCGACAAGGACATCGTCGACCTCGGCGCCGAGGCCATCTTCGGTGCCCTCGCCGACGGTGGTGTGACCATGGCCGACATGGGCGTGATCGCCGCCGGCAACCTGATGGGCAGGGGCAGCATTGCCCAGGACCTGCAGAAGCAGGTCGGCCAGACGGGGATCCCGGCGTTCAACGTCTCCAACGCGTGCGCCACTGGCGCCACCGCGCTGCGCACGGCCATCATGGCCGTCAAGGCCGGTGAGGTCGAGATGGGCCTCGCGGTCGGTGTCGAGAAGCTCGCCGGTGCGGGTCTGCTCGCCGGTGGCAGTCGCGCCGACGATGGCACCGAGTGGACGCGGCACGGCCGACTCGGCGCAGTGGCGGCGATCGACGGTCGCATCGGCACCGAGACGATGCCGGGTGTGTTCGCCCAGATCGGCATGGAGTACGGCCACAAGTACGGCGGCGTCGACTTCGAGCTGTTCGCCAAGATCAGCGAGAAGAACCACAGCCACTCGACGCTCAACCCGCTCGCCGCGTACAGCAAGGCCATGTCGCTCGAGCAGATCATGAACGACGTCATGATCGCCTACCCCAACACGCGGCCGATGTGCTCGGCCAACTGCGACGGCGCGGCAGCGGCGGTGGTCACCAACGGCGCCAAGCTGAAGACCCTGTCTCTCGAGCAGCAGCGGCGAGCCATCAAGGTCACCGCGTCGGTGCTGACAACCGATCCGTGGGAAGAGGCGTGTCAGATCCTCCCGAACGTCAACACCCTCACTCGCAACGGTGCCCGGCAGGCCTACGAGCAGGCCGGTGTCGGCCCCGAGGATCTCGACCTGGTCGAGCTCCACGATTGCTTCGCCACCGCCGAGCTCGTGCACTACGACAACCTGATGTTGTGCGAAGAGGGCGGTGCCGCCGACTTCTTCAACTCCGGAGCGACCTGGAGGACCGGGTCGACGCCGGTGAACGTGTCGGGCGGGCTGCAGTCGAAAGGCCACCCCATCGCCGCGACCGGGATCGCCAACATCTGGGAAGTCTGCCAGCACGTGCGTAACGAGTGCGGCGATCGTCAGATCGAGGGCGCCAAGGTCGGCCTGGCCCACGTCATCGGGCTCGGCTCGGCATGCGGCATCCACATCCTCGAGAGGTCAGCCGCCTGATCCCAACTTTGTCGCTGCGAACACGCCCAGCGTGTTCGCAGCGACAAAGTTCACAGTCGGGTGTCGGCACTCGACCAGGTGCGTACCACGTGGTCGCGCGACGGCGCCGATAGCGCCTGACCCAAGGGGCGATCGAGCAGGCACAGGTCGGCGGGCTCGCCGACCGCCACTTGCCGTTTCGGCCCACCCGGGTCGAGTGGATGGCCGAGATACATCCCGAGAGCGACGTGCGGCTCGACAACCTCGTGGGCGCCGAGCACGTGTCCGGCGCGGGTCAAACGGGTGTTCGCTGTGGCAATGGCGAGCCACGGATCGGTCGCTCCATATGGCGCGTCGGAGCCGGCAGCGACGAGAAGCCCTGCCTCGATCAGCGATCCACACGGCCACAGGTGGGCGATGTCGTCGGGATCGACATCGGCCAGGTAGTCGTCGCCGCGGGTGAACACGAATGCCGGCTGCGTCACCACCTGCAGCCCGAGTCCGACGAGCTCGGCGCGCAGGTCGGGCGGCACGACAGCAGCGTGTTCGACGCGATCGCCGTGGCTCGTGCCGGCCCCGTTCCACGCCGCGATGGCGTAGGCCAATCCGGCACGCGTGACGGCGTGCACTGCCACTGGTCGGCGACGGGAATGGGCGGCCGTGATCGCGTCGACCACCGACTGCATATCGGGAGGGTCGTGCTCGTCGACGAACAGCTTCACAGGTCCGATGGTCGGGCCGTCGCCGAGATCGATGTCGACCAACGCGGCGGCGGTGCTCAGCACCAGGTTCATCCCGTGGTGACCGGATCGCCAGGCGTCGACGAGATGGCGAACGTCACCGATGGTCTGCTGCGGGGTGGTGTCGGTGACGCCGGTGACGCCGACCGAACGCAGCTCGCCGACGAACGCGGCGAGATCGGGGTGGTGCGGTGGGAGTTGATCGCGGAGCCAGGTGTCGAGCCTCCACAATCTGCCCGTTGGACTTCCGGTGACGTCGCGTTCGATTCCCTCGAGCGGGGTTTCGAGCGCCGTCCCGAGGTGCTGGCGACCACGGCGATTGAGCACCCACAGCATGCCGGTGCGATGCTGCACTCGGGTCGGGTGATCCGGCACCAGCCGATCGACGAGGTCGGGCGTCAACTCGCCGGCGATCGACTCGTGGTAGCCGACGATCCGCAACCACTGCTGCGGCGCGCAACGGGCCAGCACCCGGTGCGCGGCGAGCACCAGCTGGTGCTCCGTTTGAACGTCGCTCGAGTGCAGGTCGAGTGATTCGCGTGCCGCCGCACCGGCGAGCAGATGGATGTGGTGGTCGTGGAGCCCCGGGATCAGCGCTCCGCCACCTGCGTCGACGTGCTCGGTGGCACGGCTTCGTCGCGCCTCGCCGGTTCTGGTGATCCTGGTGATCCTGCCGCCGGACACCTCGACGTCGACGCGGTTGCCATCGACCTCGGCGTCGACGATGACCAGGTCGACGATCATCGCCGGGTCGGCATGTTCAGGCAGCGGCGGCGGGCTTGCGGTACGAGACCGCCAACTGCAGCACGGCGCCGGCCACCCCGACCACCGCGGCGACGATCGCTCCACTCCACTGCGTCCACTCGATGTCGAAGGCGTGGTCGAGCGACCATTCGCCGGGTCCCATGGTGGCGACCGACCAGGCGACGACGGCGATCGATGCGCAGTACTCCCAACCCTGGCCGGGCTTGAAGATGAAGAACCCGTTCTGCCAGTGCGACACCACGATCGCGACGACCATCAACCCGATCATCGACGCAGCTGCCAGCGGCGTCAGCAACCCGGCGGCGAACAGCAGTCCACCGCCGATCTCGGTCGTCGCTGCCAAACGGGCCTGCCACTTCGGCCACTTCATGCCGATGCTCGCGAACCAGCCGGCCGTGCCGGCCAGGCCACCGCCGCCGAACACCTTGTTGTACCCGTGGTAGGCCAAGAACAGGCCGAACACCATGCGGAGCACGAGCGACCCGAGATTGAACTGATTCATGAAGACCTCCGGGATGTGGTGAGCGATTTGATCGGCGGGCGTTCCGCCAGGTTGAGCGGCACGATCGAGCCGTCGGATCGGGTCAACGATCGCGACACACCGTGTGGACCGTTGTCGACGCGATCCAATGCCGTTGCCATGACCTCAGCCGCCTGCACCGACAAGGCATGCAGGCTTCGGTGCCGATGCAGCCGTTGGCCGAGATCGACCTGGGCGATCGACGACACGCCGAAGGCGTTGGCGATGTCGATCAGCATGGCGATCTCGACGCCCCAGCCCTCGACGAACGGGATGGCCTCGAGCACCTCGCGCCGTCCGGCGAACTCGCCCGAGAGCGGTTGGGCCAACGCGGCGAGCCCGGGAGCGAACAACGAGAGCAGAGGCCTGGCGACCAGTTCGGTCGTGCGCCCGCCGCCCCCCGACGTGATCGGGCGATGGTACGACGCCTTGACCAGGCTGACGGTGTCGTCGGCGACGAGCGGAGCCAGCAGGCGCACGACCCACTCGGGTGTGAACGAGGTGACGTCGCCGTCGCACCAGACGACGAGATCGCCGGTCGAGGCGATGAGCGACGCCCACAACGCGTTGCCCTTTCCGTGGCCGACTCCGTGCACGCTGTGGATGTCGTCGATGTGTACCACCGTGGCACCCGCAGCGGCGGCAACGACGTTGGTCTCGTCGGTCGATCGATCGTCGAGAACGATGAGCTCGTCGACGAGTCCGGTTTCGTCGACCAGATCGCGCCGCGCACTGGTGACCAGTTCGCCGATCGTCGCTGCCTCGTCACGGCACGGGAAGCACAACGTGACCGAACGGCCGGCCTTGGCGGCGAGCACTCGATCAATGTCCCACGTGGCGACGTCGAACGTGCGGGCAGTGTCGCCGGTCATCCAGCGATCCGATGTCGATCGAGCCTGCGCCGGTAAGTTCGCCGGTAAGTTCGAGGGTGATGCGTCTGTTCGGTGTTGTGAATGCCAGTCCCGACTCGTTGCATGCCGAGTCGATCGTGGGCTCGCCCACCGCAGCGATGGACCGGGCGGTGGCGTTGCTGGCCGACGGGGCCGACGCGATCGACCTTGGTGGTCAGGGCTCGACCGATGTCGCCGAAGTGGTCGATTGGACCATCGAATGGAGTCGATTGCAGGCGATCGTTCCACGGCTGGCAACGCTGGGTGTCGACCTCAGCGTCGACACGTGGCGCCCCGAGGTTGCCACCCGCGCTCTCGCTGCGGGTGCAACTGTGTTGAACGCGGCCGACGGTATGCAGCAAGAGGCGATGTGGGCCGTCGCGGCCGAGCACGGTGTGCCGGTGGTGCTGCCGTTCCTGTCGGGGCCGGACCCTCGGTCGATGACGATGGTGCAGAGTGACCCGATCGACGCCATCGTCGAGTTCTTCGAGGCTCGGCTGGTGACGGCGAGTCGCTATGGCATGCGCGAGCGATGCATCTTGGATCCCGGCACCGGCTTCGCTCCGCCGAACTGGCCGTGGGAGCAGCGCTACCTCTACCAGAAGGATGTGTACACCCGGCTCGACGAGTTGCGCGTGTTCGGCCTCCCGCTGTACATCGCCCTTCCCTGGCGTCGCACCGACCAACACGACGAGCTGCTCGAGATCGTCGTGCGTCAGCAGCCCGAGTTCGGTCGCGTGCACCATCCCGAGCGAGTGCGTCAGCTCGAGCAACGCCTGGGCGTCGGCTGACTGCTGCTCAGTTGCCATCGGCGGCCGGTTGGAGGGCACCCCGCGGATACACGCCACCCTTGGGCAACAGGTCGTCCCAGTTGGGCGGGCAGCGTTGCGGAGCCACCTCCTGCAACGGCGCCAACACGAAGCGGCGCTCAGCGATGCGCGGATGGGGCACCGTCAGTTGCGGGTCGTCGATGCTCACATCGTCGTAGAACAGCAGATCGAGGTCGAGCGTGCGCGGGCCCCAGTGCACGACTCGCTGGCGATAGGCCGTGGATTCGATCTGGCGGCAGCGGCGCAGCAGGGCGTAGGGGTCGAGTGTGGTGTGTACCGCCATGACCATGTTGAGGTAGGCACCTTGGCCCTCGGGACCGCCCACGGGATCGGTCTCGAAGATCTGCGAGATGCCTTGCACGTCGTCGAACGACGAGACCGCCAGCCGTAGGTAGCCCTCGCGATCGCCGAGGCTCGAACCGATGGCGATGATCGCCAGGTGCTGATCGCGCGGCACCGATTCGTAGTCGCGACGGTTGCGGTGGATCTGCACGCCGGTGCTGTCGAGCTGCTCGGGGATCGGTGGCCGCAGCTTGGTGACCGTGACGTCGACGGCTTCGACGCGATCGATGGCAACGAGCATCTCGGCGATGCGATCGGCGAGTCGCTCGAGCAACGTATCTTTCGACTCGCGAACCAGCGCCCCGACGCGCTCGGCGACGTCGCCGTAGTCGGCGGTATCGGTGAGATCGTCGGTGCGACCGGCATCGCGCAGGTCGACGTGCAGGTCGATGTCGATCTGCACAGGTTGGGCGAGGTTTCGTTCGTGTGGCAGGACCCCGACGACGGCCGTCACCACCAGGCCGCGCACCTCGATCCTGTCCGTCGACCGGGAGGTCATGATGTCAGTCGCTGGCCGGCAGCGGCTTGGCTTCTTTCAGCAGCAGCAGTTCGCCGCCCAACGCCGGTACGCCATCGCCGGCCTTGGTGCACAACAGCTCGATCGTGTCGGCCGAGTCGACGTAGCGCTTCCCCATCGCGGCTCCTCCGCCGTGGCCTTCGGCGACTGCGCCGGCCTGGGTGCGTTCGGCAATGGAACCGACGGCTGCAACGCCACCGATCGTCAGGTCGACCTCGCCGGCGGGCACTTTGACTGCGATCAGTTCTGTCGTGCACACGGCACTGAACAGACGTGCGCCGGGTTTGAGAGTCATCGGCATGGTGGTGTCTCCTTCGAATTCGGAAGTCTCAGTTGGTCGACAGTTGGTCGGCCAGGTCTTTCAACACGATACGGCGTAACAGCTTGCCAGTGTCTGTGTGAGGAAGCGCGTCGCGGAAGACCACGGATTCGGGAGTTCTCGAGCCGCGCAGCTCGACGCGGACGGCGTCGCGGAGCTGCTCGCTGGTGACCGTGGATCCGGGACGAGCGACGACGACCGCGACGATCCGTTGCCCCCATTCGTCGTCGGGCACACCGACGACACAGGCGTCGAGAACTTCGGCGTGCGCCAGCAGCACCTCTTCGATCTCGGCCGGGGCGATGTTCTCGCCGCCGTGAATGATGGTGTCGTCGGCACGACCTTCGATGAACAGGTACCCGTCGGCGTCGAGGAAGCCTCGATCGCGGGTGCAGAACCAACCCTGCGCATCGAGCACGCTGCCTGTTGCGTACTCACCGGAGACCTGCTCGCCGCGGAGGTAGATGATTCCGGGCCCGCCGTCGGCGACTGGCTTGTCGTCGTCGCCGCGGAGCTCGATCTCGACCATCGGCAGGAGTCGCCCGGCCGATGACAGCCGGCGCTGCACCAAGGGGTCGTCGGAGCTGATTGCGTCGCGGTGGTCGTCGGGACCAAGCACGGCGATGGTCGATGCGGTCTCGGTGAGGCCATAGGCGTTGACGAAGCCGGTCTCGGGGAAGGCCAGAAGCGCGCGACGAATCACCCGTTCAGACACCTTGGCGCCGCCGTACGAGAGCGAGCGCAGCGACGACACGTCGCACTGGGAGTGTTCGACAGCGTCGACGATTCGCGACAGCATGGTCGGCACGACCATTGCATGGCTGATGCGCTGAGTCTCGATCAACGAGAGCCACCGGCGTGGATCGAAATGCGGGAGGTACACGATGCGACGCCCGGCGAACAGGTTGGACAGCATGTTGGCCATCCCGGCGATGTGGTACGGCGGTACCGAGATCAGCACGGCTTCGTCGGGGCCGGCCCCGCCGAACTCGACCGAGCCGAGCAGATAGGCCATCAGATGGCGGTGTCGTAACAGTGCCGACTTCGGTTCCGACGTGGTGCCGCTGGTGTACAGCACGATCGCCACCTGGTCGTCGTCGTACGGTGGCTCGACCGGCGCTGCGTCGTCGGGCAGCGATGTCAGCCACTCGTCGAACACGATCGGTGCATGGCCGACGATGCGTGGTGCAGTGGTGACGTCGGTGAGCACCAGCGGATTCGGCTGGCGATCGACCAGAGCGTTGAGGTGATGGTCTTCGAGGCGGTAGTTGACCGGCACGAACGGCACGTCGCTCCAGGCTGCAGCCAGCAGCGACACTGGCAGCAGGGCGTGGTTCTCGCCGACGTAGACGACGGCGTCGAACTTCCCGCTGATCAGTGAGGCCGCCGAGCGCACCAGCGTGCCGAGCTGCGCGCCGGTGACCGGCTGATCCGAGTCGGAGCCGAGCAGGACGCGTTCGTCGAACCCAGATTCGATCATCTCCAAGAGCGTCGCCAGATGCATGCGCGCACAGTCTGACGCGTATGTCAGATTGGTGGCAAGACGGAGTTCGCCGGCTGGCTCATATCCCGAGAGACTTGGCGATGATCGTCTTCATCACCTCGGTGGTGCCGCCGTAGATCGTCGTGACCCGAGCGTCGGCGTAGGCGCGGGCGATGGGGTACTCCAGCATGTATCCGTAGCCCCCGAAAAGTTGCAGGCACTCGTTGATGCAGCGCTGCTGCAATTCGGTGCACCAGTACTTGGCCTGGGCGGCCTCGGTCGGTGACAACGTGCCGGCATTGAGCTTGAGGACCGACTGATCGACGTAGGCCTGGGCCACGTCGATCTGCGTCACCACCTCGGCCAGTACGAAGCGGGTGTTCTGGAACGTGGCGATCGGCTTTCCGAAGGCGGTGCGTTCTTTGACGTAGGCGACCGTCCAGCCCAGTGCGGCGCGCGCCGCCGCCACGCCGGTGACCGCGATCGACAGCCGTTCCTGGGCGAGGTTCGCGCTGAGGTAGTCGAACCCTTTGCCTTCGGTTCCGAGCAGGTTGGCGACCGGAACATGCACGTCGTCGAAGAACAGCTCGGCCGTGTCTTGGCTGTGCATGCCGATCTTGTCGAGGTTGCGGCCGCGCTCGAAGCCGGCCGTGCCTCGTTCGACGACCAGCAGCGACATTCCGCTGTGTCGCTTACTGGGGTCGGTCTTGGCGGCGACGATCACCAGGTCGGCGTTGATCCCGTTGGTGATGAAGGTCTTCGAGCCGTTGATGACGTAGACATCGCCGTCGCGGATGGCGGTGGTGGTGATTCCAGCAAGATCCGACCCGGTTCCGGGCTCTGTCATCGCGATCGCAGTGACGAGTTCGCCCGAGGCGATGCCTGGCATCCAGCGCGCGGCTTGTTCGTCGTTGCAGTACTCGACGAAGTAGGGCGTGGTGATGTCGTTGTGCAGCGTGAGGCCGAGCCCGGCACCGCCGATCCCGGCCGCGGCTAGCTCTTCGGCGATCACCTGGTTGAACCGGAAATCGTCGGAGCCGCCACCGCCGTGGCGCTCGGGCACCGACATGCCGACGAAGCCGTAGCGACCGGCTGCCGCGAACAGTTCGCGAGGTGCGATGCCGTCGCGCTCCCAGTCGAGGTAGTACGGCGTCATCTCTTTGGCGACAAAGGCCGCGAACGACTCGCGAAACGCCTGGTGCTCGTCGGTGAAGAGATCGCGCATAGGCATCAGATGCTACGGCTTCCGGGCTCGACAAGGGCCGGGTCGCCCAGCAGGTCACGCGGCAGGCCGAGCACTCGCTCGCCAAGGATGTTGCGTTGCACCTCCGACGTGCCGGCGTAGATGGTGTCGGCAACGCCGTTGTACAGCGCGCCGACCCACGATGCCGAAGAGTTGGGCGCGCCCGGGTCATCGGCGCGGTACCCGCGCATCGGCGCCCGGCCCTCGACGACCATCGCGCCGGCACCGAGCACATCGATCGCCAGTCGGGTGACGAGGCGATGGTATTCGGACCAGTAGAGCTTGGAGATCGACGCCTCGGGACCGATCACGCCGGTCGACAACACGCCGGTCAGGATGCGGTAGCCGACGAATCGCATGATCTCGACCCGGGCGTGGGCGTCGGCAATCCGGTCTCGGATCACCGGGTCGCCGAGGCGCCCGAGGTCGCCGGCCATCGTGATCAGCCGGTCGAGCTCGGCCCGGAACAGCACAGGGTTGGTGGCCGCCTCGTCGCCGCGCTCGAGCTCGAGCACGCTGTTGGCGACGACCCACCCGCCATTGACCTCGCCGACGACATTGGCTTTCGACGTGCGTGCCCCGTCGAAGAAGACGGCGTTGAAGTCGGGCGAACCGCCGATCATCCGGATCGGGCGAACCTCGACTGCCGATTGATCCATTGGTATCAGCATCATCGTCAGGCCGCGATGCTTGCTCGCTGCCGGATCGGTACGAACCAGCGTGAAGATCCAATTCGCCTCACGGGCGCGGGTTTGCCAGATCTTCTGGCCGTGAACCACCCAGTCGTCACCGTCGAGGGTGGCGCTCGTGCGCAGGCCGGCCAGGTCGGAACCGTTGTCGGGCTCGGAGTAGCCCTGACACCAGGTGTCGTCTCCGGAGAGGATGCGCGGCAGGAACCGCCGCTTCTGCTCGTCGGTGCCCCACCGCAGCAACAGACCCCCGACCATCTTCATGCTGAAGGTGTCGTTGGGTCCCATTGATGGAGCGCCGGCCTTGGCCAGCTCCTCGACGAGCACCACCTGCTCGAGTTTGGTCATTCCGGCACCGCCGTACTCGCGCGGCCAGGTGACCCCCAACAGGCCGTTCTGGTGCAATGTCGCCCGCCAGCGGGCGGTGAAGTCCTTCGCCTCGGCATGCGACATCGCCCCGACACCTTGCCAACCCGGTGGCAGGTGTTCGGCCAGGAAGCTCTTGACCTGTTCGCGAAATGCTTCGGCTCGGGGTGAGTAGCGCGGGTCCACCGGTCATTGCTCCACGAACGGGGGAAGGGGCGGCAATTCGCCGTCGGCCGGCAACGGCGCGAAGTTGGGCGCCCGGCGTTCGACGAGGGCGGCCACACCCTCGGCGAAGTCGGGGTTGTCGGGGCGGTTCAGGCGCAGCATCGTTGCCAGCCACAGTTCGTTCGCCGCCGGGTAGCCGCGGCTGAGGTCGCCCCACACCTGACGGCGGATGGCGGCCATGGCCCGTGGAGAGCTACCGGTTGCCAGCAGTCGGGCGTAGGCGTGGGCCTCTTCCTGCAGCGCCTCGGCGTCGCACACCCGAGTCACCAGGCCGATCTCCTTGGCCTCGTCGGCGTCGACCCGCCGGGCCGAGAGCAACAGATCGAGGGTCCACTCGACACCGATCAGACGCGGTAACAGCCACGACAATCCGTATTCGGCCGGGATGCCGAGTTTGGCGTAGGCCGTCGACAGCCGCGCACCGCGGGCCATGAAACGGACGTCGCAGACCAGTGCTTGCACCAGGCCGATGCCGGCGCAGGCGCCGTTGATCGCGGCGATCATCGGCTTGGGGATCGTCAGCGCGTAGTGCTGCGAGCGCCGGCCCCTGAGGCGCAACCCGACCGGCCCGGCCGCCTGTTCGAGGCGCTGCGAATCGAGCCCCGGGCAGAACGACGAGCCGGAGCCGGTGACCACGATCGCTCTGACGTTGTCGTCGGCTGCAGCGCGGTCGAGCAAGGCGAAGTACTGCTGCTCCATCGAGGGGTTCCATGCGTTGTGGCGCTCGGGATTGTCGAACGTGATGGTACAAACTGCCGCGTCGACCTCGTATCGAACCTGTGTGTCGTCGGGTGTGCTCATGGCAATGCCGCCTCCACGGCGTGCGGGCGCGCCAAGCCTGCGGCGAATCCGTCGAGCATCCAGCGGATGGAACGTTCGAGCAGGGCGGGGTCTACTGACTGCTCGCCGCCTTCGGGCCGTCTGCCGAGCAGCCAGCCCCCGAAGTGGAATTGCAGCGCGGCGAGGAGGTCGTCGGCGTCATCGGTTCCGAATCCGCCCTCGAGGATGAGGTCGCGCACCGTCGCCGTGATCCGATCGGCAGCGGGGGAGTGGCCGTGCGTCGACAGAACGCGTGAGATCACGCCCGGATACCGGGCGAAGGTGCGGTCCATGTTGAGCAGGACCGTGACCACGGAGTCGAGCCAGCCGTCGGACGGATCGATCGCCAGGTCGACTTCGGCGGCGACCCGTTCGCACAGCCGGTCGATGAGGTCGTCGCGCCCGGAGAAGTAGTGGTAGACCGCCGGGCTCGAGACGCCCAACGAATCGGCCACCGAGCGCACCGTCAGCCCGTCGGCTCCGTCACGGGCCAGCAGTGGCATGGCCGAATCCAAGATGTCGTCGAGCGTGAGCGGCAGCGGCTGTGTGCCTCCGCGGTTGCGCCGCGCCGGGTATCGCGTCTGTCTCGGGTGATCGGTCGATGTGCTCATCAGCTTGACCAGAGCCATTTATGCATATTAAATGAGCCAGGTCAATCGAGGACTCGTATGGACCTGAGCAACCGAACGCGAGTGGTGTGATATGGCCGTCTGCCCGATCGCCCACGACTACGACCCGCTCGACCCGCAGACGGTGCTCGACCCGTACCCGGTCGTTCAACCACCTGCGAGACGAGGGCCCGGTGTTCTACATGCCCGAGCTCGACCACTACATCATCACCCGCTACGACGACATCGAGCAGGTGCTGCTCGATCGAGAGACATGGTCGGCGTCGAACGCCTCGTCGCCGCTGACTCCCCGTCTGCCCGGCCGCGCAGGAGGTGCTCGCTGCCGGCTACCACCGCGTGCCCACGCTGAACAACGCCGATCCGCCGCGGCACGGTCCGATGCGCAAGTCGGTGCTGACCGTCATGACGCCGCGCCGGCTCAACGCGCTCGAGCCGACGCTGCGCACCTACGCCGAAGACCTCGTGCAGCGGCTTCATCAGACGAGCCGGTCGTCGACCTCGTCGACCGGTTGGCGTTCCCGTTCCCCGGCTACGCCGCGTTCAGCCTGCTCGGCTTCCCCGCCGACGACACCGACCTGCTCAAGGAGTGGAGCGCCAAACGCGTGTTGTTGACCTACGGGCGGCTCAGTGACGACCAGCAGGTCGAGGTGGCCGGGGTCATCGTCGCCTTCTGGCAGTACTGCGAAGACCACGTCGCCGCCTGCCGCAGCGAGCGCGGCGACGACATCACCTCCGACCTGCGTCGACCTGGCCGACAGCAAGCCCGACCAGCTCAACGACTTCGACATCGTCAACATGGTGTATTCGATGGCGCTCGCCGGCCACGAGACGACGTGCAACACGATCGGCAACGGAATGCGTGCGCTGCTGAGCAACCGCGACCAGTGGCAGGCGCTTGATCGACGATCCCGACGCTGATCCCCAACGCGGTCGAGGAGATCCTTCGCTACGACGGCCCGGTGCTCAACCACCGTCGCGTCGCCAAGGTCGACACCGAGGTCGGCGGCGTCGCGATCCCTGCCGGTGGCAAGGTGATGATGTGCTTCGCGTCGGCAGACCACGATCCGGCACACTTCGACGACCCCGACGACTTCGAGGTCGAGCCGCGACGACGCCGAGATGCACCTCGCGTTCGGCAAGGGGCCGCACTTACTGCCTGGGCGCCGCGCTCGGCGCGCCTCGAGGTGCGCATCGTGCTCGAGCTGCTCACCACGCTCACACCGCAGATGCGAGCTCGTCGCCGATCAGTCGTTCGAGTACAGCCCCAACGCGCTGTTCCGTGGCCTGCACGCCCTTCTGGTGGCACCCGGACGCACCCGCAAGCGTGAGCGAGGAACCACGCGTTGACGAAGAGGCCTTCAACGCGGTGCAGCGACGGCTGCGGCTCACCGCCCTGCGCGGCACGCCCGTCGACGGCGACAGCTGCGGCAACTGCTACTACTACCTCGAGCCCGGCCGAGCCCTTGGCGTTCTGCTGGCACGAGAAGTTGCAGATCCTCGTCGGTGACGCCTGGTGGTGTCAGCACTGGCAGATGACCGAGGGATAGGAAGCGAGCCGAGAGACACGAGCCGAGATACGAGCCGAGACAAACGCAGGGAGCAACGACGCATGACCGACACCGAACGCGACGAGATCGAGACGGCCTTCCGGCACTACTTCATCACGGGTCCTGTGATGGAGGACTGGGTGGCCTGGTCGCAGCTGTTCACCACCGATGCTCTCTACTTCGACCACTTCTACGGACGGTTCACCGGGCCCGCCGAGATCCAGCAGTTCCTCGAATCGACGATGATGTACGGCCGGCACTGCTACACAGCGCTCGAGTGGTACAACATCGACGGCGACCGCATCGTATGGAAGGGCATCAACCGCGCCGACCATCCCGACCCGTCCCAGCCACCCTTCGAGTTCCCGTCGCTGCAGATCATCCACTTCGCCGGTGATGGCAAGTGGCGGTCGGAGGAGGACTGGTGGATGCTCCCCGAGATGACGCGCTACGCCAAGGGCTACTGGAAGGCCTGCCAGGCGATCGACCCCGACTACCCCGAGAAGATGTCGCGCCAGCACTGGGGCAGCATCGAGTGGGCACGACCGCCCGACGGGCATCAGGCCCGGCCGTCGTGGCTCGGTCGCGAGAACGAGATACCGGTCGTGCGCCGCATCGAGGACATGACATTCGGCGAACGGGTGTGACCACCACACCGGAGATGTCGACGTGATGTCCGCACCGCTCGGCGCCTACGTGTTGCCCGGCCGTGTCTCGGACCCCCGGCCGGCCGTCGGGCAGGCGCAGGTGGCCGAGTACGTCGGGCTCGGCACAGTCTGGATCGGTGAACGCTATGGCACCAAAGATGTCGGGGTGCTCGGTGGCGCAATCGCCCAGGCCACGTCCGACATCAAGATCGGCACTGCCATCTCGCATTTCCTGTTCCGCCACCCGTTGTCGTTGGCCGGCATGGCAACGACTCTGCAGGCGCTCAGCGGCGGCCGGTTCGTGCTCGGCGTCGGCCGATCGGTGTCCCCCACCTGGCGGGCGGCAGGCTTCCCGCAGATGACCACCCGCATCCTGGGTGATCTGGCCGACATCCACCGTCGACTCGTGCGTGGCGAGAAGGTTCGTTACAACGGTCCGGCCGGGTCGTTTCCATCGCTCCGCCTCGGCGACGTGCCCGACATCGACCCCCCGCCCATCCTGTCTGCAGCCATAGGGCCCGAGACCCTCGCCCTGGCCGGGCGGAGCTTCGACGGAGCGATCCTGCACCCCTTCCTCACGGTCGAGGCCGTGGGTCGCTCCGTGGTCAAGGTCCGCGCCGGTGCAGAAGCGGCGGGCCGCGACCCCGGTTCGGTCAAGGTCGTCGCCACCGTGGTCACGGCTCCCGACTTGACCGAAGAGCAGGAGTTGGCCGTCGTCGGCGGCCGGGCCGTCACCTACTACCAGATCCCTGGTTTCGGCGAGTTGCTCGCCGGGGTGAACGGGTGGGACCTTGCCCGCCTCGATGCGTTGCGGTCGCACCCGATGCTCGCCGACCTGCGCGGCGCGGCCGACAGTCACTTCACCAAGGATCAGTTGGCCGAGGTGAGCCGCGCCCTACCGGCAGAGTGGCTCGACGAAGGGGGCGCGGTCGGTTCGGCGAGCCGGTGCGCCACACGATTGCAGCAGTACCTCGATGCCGGCGCCGACGAGATCATCGTCCACGGGGCAACCCCTGAGCTGCTCGGCCCGACCCTGCAGCACTTTCGGAGCGCTTGATGGAGCCGATCCCCAACGCCCGGCTGACCCACCTCGGCATCTTCGTGCACGAACCCGAGCTGATGGCCGCGTTCTACTGCGCGACGTTCGGCATGATCGTCAGCGACAGCGGCGAGTTCCAGGGCAAGCAGCTCACGTTTCTCACCGGGTCGGCGGATGAGCACCATCAGGTCGTGCTGGTCCACGGCCGCACCGGCGAACCGAACACCCGCATCCTCGCCCAGGTGTCGTTCCGGGTCGACAGCCTGGCCGACCTGCGAACGTTCGCAGCACGCGCCGTCGAGCACGGCGGCACCGAGCTCGAGGGCCGCAACCACGGCAACAGTTGGAGCATCTACTTCCGTGATCCGGAGTACAACATGATCGAGATGTACGTCGGCACACCGTGGCAGGTGCGCCAGCCGTGGCGGGTTCCCCTCGACCTTGCCTTGTCCGATGCCGAGATCCTCGCCGAGACCGAGCAGCTGATCACGCGCGACGCGGTGTGCGAGCTCGCTGGAGGACTGGGCGCTTGAGGTCACCGCCCGGCTCGCTGCGCAACGGGCCGGCGTGTGAACGAGTACGGACGATGAACGACGACACGGAGTACCAGAGCATCTGGTGCAGCCTGCGCGGGGTCGAGTTCCGCCAAGCGTTCATCGACGCCGGGGGAGTGCGCACCCGTTACGTCGAGTCGGGCCCGTCAGACGCGCCAGCGGTCTTGATGCTTCACGGCACGGGTGGGCATTGGGAGACCTTCGCCCGCAACCTCGGGCCGTACGGACAGCGTTATCGAACGGTCGCGTTCGACATGGTCGGCAACGGATTCTCCGGCCGACCCGACAACGACTACGAGATCCCGCAGTACGAAGCCCACACACTCGCCGTGATGGACGCGCTCGGCATCGCCCGGGCCCACTTCCTGGGGACATCGCTCGGCTCGTGGGTGGCGGCCGCTCTGGCGCTCCATCACCCCGACCGGGTTGCCAAACTCGTGCTCATGTCGGTGGCCGGCCTCGTCGCCAGCGAGGAGAACATGCAGCGGATCATCGCCACCCGGATGAAGGCGGTCGAGGATCCGAACTGGGAGTCGATCAAGGCGATGTTCGACCACCTGATCGCCGACGAGCGCAACCGGCTGCCCGATCTCGTGTCGCTTCGCCAGGCCATCTACCGACAACCCGGGATGATCGAGACCATGCGCCACACGCTGGTGCTGCAGGACAACGAGATCCGCAACCGCAACCTGCTCACCGAAGACGAGTGGCGATCCATCACCCACCCGACTCTCACGATCGCATCGGGCCAGGACTACAGCGAATACTCCAACACTTCGCGCGTGGTCGCCACGCTGATGCCCAATGCACGCGTCGTCGAGATGCCCGATGTCAAGCATTGGCCGCACTTCGAAGACGCCGACAGTTTCAACGCCATCAGCCTCGCATTCTTGAACAGTTGATCAGAATGGACTTCACTAACGTCCTGGTCGTCGGAGCCGGTCCATGTGGAATGACGATTGCCAACCTGCTCGGCCTGTACGGAGTCAAGGCGATCGTCATCGACCGCGAGGCCGACATCATCGACTACCCGCGGGCCGTTGGCATCGACGACGAATCGCTGCGCACGTGTCAGACAATCGGCCTGGTCGATGCGGTGCTCGCCGACACCCTCCAGAACATGCCGATCCGTTACTACACCTCGTGGGGACGATGCTTCGCCCACGTCGAGCCTTCGGCGCGGCCGTTCGGGTGGGCGCGCCGCAACCTGTTCCTGCAGCCTCTGCTGGAGCGCACGCTTCGCGCCGGGGTGTCGCGGTTCGCCGAGATCGACACCAGGCTCGGCCATGAACTGGTGTCGTTGTCGGTGCCGGGCGCGACGAGCGGTGAGCCCGTCGTCGCCGCGGTGCGGGATCCCAGCGGTGACGTCGTCGAGATCTGTGCCAGATTCGTGGTCGGCGCCGATGGCGGGCGCAGCACGGTGCGCGACCTGCTCGGCGTGTCGCTGGAGGGAACGACCGAACCGGTGAAGTGGCTCGTCGTCGATGTCGCCGACGATGGGCTCGATGCTCCGTATTCCGCCGTGTACTGCGACCCCGACAGCCCGGTGCTGATGGTCCCCTTGCCGTATCGCCATCGCCGATTCGAGTTCCGGTTGCGCGACGGTGACGATGAGGAGGCGGCAATGCAGCCCGAGCACGTGCGCCGGCTCCTGGCGGCGCGCTACGGCTCGGTGCCGATCCCCGATGTCGTGCGCGCCCGCGTCTACTTGCATCACTCCAGGGTTGCGGCGACCTTCCGCGTCGGAGCTGTCGTGCTCGCCGGCGACGCCGCGCATCTCCAGCCGCCGTTCTTCGGCCAGGGGATGAACTCCGGCCTGCGCGATGCCGCGAACCTCGCGTGGAAGCTCGCCGCGATCGTGCGTGGGCTGGCCGGTCCGGACATGCTGGCCACCTACGACAGCGAGCGCCGGCCACACGCCACGGCGATGGTGCGGTTCGCCACCAGGATGGGCGCGATGTACCGGCCGCGCAACGCCGTCACCGAACGGTTCCGCGACCTCGTGTTCCGGGCTGTACAGGCCGTGCCGGGCGGGCGCGACTACGTCTTGCAGATGAAGTACAAGCCGATGCCGCGTTACGTGCATGGGGTGGTGGCGCGCGTCGGTCCGAAGCTCAGGGACGACCCTGTGGGGCGTATGTTCCTGCAGCCCGAAGTCGCTGTGCGCGCCGCACGGATGCGCCTCGACGACGCGATCGGACCATGGTTCGCCGTGCTGTGCATGGCAGGAGATCCGCTGACGCTCGACCAGGACTCACTCGTCTGGTGGCAATCCGTCGGCGCACGCCTCGTGGAAATGAGGTCTCCCGCTGCCGCCGAGGCCGCGACCGACAGGAATGGCGAGATCGTCACCATCGAAGACATCACCGGCACCCTCGAAGGTTGGCGTCGGGCCCATCCCAGTGCCCAGGTGATCGTCCTGCGCCCCGACCGGTACGTTGCTGCGGCATGTGCGCGATCCGACTTCGCGGCGGTCACCGCTGATCTGCGTTCCAGCTTCGGTCGATAGGGTCGGGCGGTGCGGTACTGGCTGAACGCAGCGTTTCTGGATGTGGAGCGGTTGGTCGAGGTCGCACAAGCGGCTGATCGGCTCGGGTTCGAAGGGATCTCACTTCCTGATCACCTCGTCTTTCCCGAGCAGATCGACTCCGCGTACCCGTACTCGGCCGACGGCGACGTCTCCTGGCCGGCCGATGCATCGTGGCCCGACAGTTGGGTCTCGATCGTGGTGCTGGCGCAGGTCACGCAACGATTGCGGTTCACCACCAGCGTCTTCGTCGGGCCCTTACGTGACGTGTTCAGCCTGGCCAAGAGCGTGGGCACGGCGGCCGGGTTCGCCCCCGGGCGGGTGAGCTGTGGCCTTGGTGCCGGCTGGCTGAGCGAGGAGTTCGAGGTAGTCGGCCAGGACTTTGCCTCGCGAGGCCCGCGGATGGACGAGATGCTCGATGTCCTCCCACTGCTGTGGAGCGGTGAGGTCGTCGAGTACCACGGCCAACACATCGACTTCGGCCCGTTGCGCATGTGTCCCCCGGCCGGCAACGTGCCGGTGCTCGTCGGAGGCAACACCGCGCCGGCGCTGCGCCGGGCGGCGCGCAGCGCCGGATGGATCGGCAGCTACACCCATCTCGATGACGTGACGAGGATGATTGGCCAACTCACCGATAATCGCGAACGAAACGACGTGGCGCACACGAACTTCGAGATCCTGCTCACGGCGAATCCTGGCGTCGCCCGGGATGCTCCGGCGCTCGAGGAGCTGGGTGTCGATGGTCTCGTCGTTGCCGCAGCTGCATTGGGTCCGTCGATGCAGACCGCCGAGGTGGTGGCCGCCATCGAGCGGTTCGCCGGTCGCAACATGCGTTGACCGCAGTTACGTGTCGTACTCGTGTTGTGGGGCTGGGTACTCGCCGGTCTCGACCTCGTGGCGGTAGGAAACGGCCGCGTCGTACAGGGTGTCGGCGATCGCGGCGTACTTCTTGACGAACTTCGGGATCCGTCCGGTCGTGAACCCGGCCCAGTCGGTCCAGACCATCAACTGTCCATCGCAATGTGGGCCGGCCCCGACGCTGATCGTCGGGATCGTCAACGCCTTCGTGACCTCACCGGCGACCGCCGATGGCACCATTTCCAACACGACTGCGAAGGCGCCGGCGTCTTCGACGGCGTGGGCGTCATCGAGCAGTTGAACGGCACCTTCGCCGCGGCCCTGGATCGTGTGCCCGCCGAGGCCGTGCTCGCTCTGCGGCGTGAACCCGATGTGGGCCATCACCGGTATTCCGGCTCTGACGATCTGTTCGATCTGCTTGGAGCTGCGGCGGCCGCCCTCCAGCTTGACGGCGTGCGCGCCCGTCTCTTTCATGAACCGGATCGCACTGTGCAACGCGTCGTCGGGGCCGGCTTCGTACGAGCCGAACGGCAGGTCGGCGATCACCAGCGCCCGTTTGGCGCCGCGCACGACCGAGCGACACAACGGGATCAGCTCCTCGACGGTGACCGGAAGCGTTGAGTCGTAACCGAACACCGCATTGCCTGCCGAATCACCGACGAGCAGGAAGTCGATGCCGGCACGATCGAAGATGGTGGCCGACAAGAAGTCGTAACTCGTCAGTCCGGTGATCTTGATCCCTTGCTCCTTGGCCCGTCGAAAGTGCCGGATGCGGACCCGTTTCAACGACTCGGCCACCTCGGGAGACGATGTCTGTGGTGTGGGCTCCATGTGGGTCCTTCTGTCTGGCTTGGGGATCGGCTACGGAACGTCGATCACGTCGCCGCTCGGACCCTCGTGGTGAGGGCCGGCGTGACGGACCGGTCGATGACGGCCGCCGACCGGAATAGCGCGTGAGAGGAACTCGATGACGGCGTCGGCGAAGATGTCGTTGCGATCACCGGCGACCATGTGCGCGGCGCCTTCAACGTTGACGTACTCGCTGGTCGGGCACATCACCAGAAAACTCCGCGCGCCCTCCTCGCTCAACACGTCGGAGAGTCCGCCGCGCACCAGGAGCGTCGGCAACGCCAGGTTCATCGCGCAGGCTTCGAGTCGGGCCTGGCGGTGGATGAGGTCGCGTGGACCGATGCGGAACTTCGGATCCCAGTGCCAGTGGTACTTGCCGTCGTCGCCGAGACGAACGTTCTTCGCCAAACCGTCGAGCGAGCGCGGGCGCGGGCGGTGGGGCTGATAGCTGGCGATGGCGTCGGCGACCTCGTCGAGACTGTCGAACCCCTCTGGCTTGAGGCCCATGAACGCAGCGATGTTGTTGGCGCCTTCCGACTCGATCTGCGGAGCGATGTCGACGAGCACCAGGGCCGTGGCATCGACGTGCCCTTCGCCGACGGCGACCAGGCTGGTGCCGCCGCCCATCGAGGCCCCGACGAGAACGGGTCGCCGATTGCCCAGCGCGGCGATCACCGCGACCAAGTCGTCGACCATCGCATCCTGGCCGTAGACGCCGTCAGGAGCCCAGTCCGAATCGCCGTGACCGCGTGCATCGATCGCGACCACGTGATAGCCGGCACTGCCCAGCTTCTCACCCGTGTTGCGCCATGCATGACGGGTCTGACCACCGCCGTGTTGCAGGATCACGAGTGGCCCCGACGGGTCACCCCACGAGTCTCCGGCAATCGTGACACCACGCGATCCGGCCCAGTGGTGCATCGGCTCGGTTGCTCCTGGAAGTCGGCTTCCGGCAGTCACAGAATCTCCTCCATCGGGGACCTCTCGGGCGCAGAGAAGCTTTGCACCTGGCCGGCCGTGAGCTGCGGTCGGACCCGGGCGACGGGTCTCGGGCAGCCGAACTCGGCAATCGCCATTGCAGTTGGCGACACCTACACTTCGCCCATGTCAGCTGCCGGCGCCTGCTGCGCGCCATCCTCCGACGACGGCCGCCAATCGATGCAGCGTCGACCGACGCAAGGCAGTTCGAACTCGGCGGTGCACGGTGATCACGAGTCGACGATGGTCGGGCTCGTGGGTGGGGTGTTCCGGATGGGGTCGGTCGGCGTCGGTGCCTACGCCGGCGACGGCGAGGGGCCGATCCACGAGGTCGAGGTGTCGCCGTTCGCGATCGATGCCCACACCGTGACCAACGATCGTTTCGCCGAGTTCGCCGACGCCGTGGGTTACGTGACCGAGGCCGAACGATTCGGGTGGTCCTTCGTGTTCGGCGGTTTCCTCCCCGACGACTTCGAGATGACCCGGGCCGCGGCTGTCGCCCCATGGTGGCGTCAGGTTCTGGGCGCCGATTGGCGCCGGCCGGAAGGGCCGCAATCCGAGCTCGGTGGGCGAGGTGACCATCCTGTCGTGCATGTGTCGTGGAACGACGCCCAGGCATACTGCGCCTGGAGCGGGACTCGACTTCCGACCGAGGCCGAATGGGAGTTCGCCGCCCGCGGCGGCAGGGCCGACGCCAGGTTCCCGTGGGGTGACGACCTCGAGCCCGGCGGCGTTCACATGATGAACGTGTTCCAGGGTACGTTCCCCAACAACAACACCGAGGCCGACGGATTCGCCGGCACCGCTCCGATCGATGCATACGCACCCAACGACTTCGGATTGTTCAACATGACCGGCAATGTGTGGGAATGGTGTGCCGACTGGTTCGACCCCGGCTACTACTCGCGCAGCGCGCGAATGGATCCGACTGGTGCTGCCAGCGGAACTCATCGGGTGATGCGCGGAGGTTCCTACCTGTGCCACGAGTCGTACTGTCACCGGTATCGTGTGGCGGCACGCAGCGCGAGCACCCCCGACAGTTCGACCGGCAACCTCGGGTTCCGGGTGGCTCGTCGCTAGCGGCGAGGTCGTATGTCAGTGGCCATCAGCAACCGCCAACTGGCGGCCAGCAGATCCTTCGTCGTGGTGATGTCCAGGCGTGGTGGATTCCCGAGTTCCGCCTGCCCTGTCGCTCATCTCACCGTCTAGGCGCGCCGACCGTGGAAGATGCTGAACCCGCCTGGACCCACGAGGCAACCCAGGGCGATGAGTACTGCACCGAAGAGGATCTGACCTTGTAACAGTTGAACGACGCCGACGATCACGAGGATCACGGCGACGATCCACAACAGGGTGCTGCTCATTGGGTACTTCCTTTCGAGGGGTTGCGTGCTACGTGCTGATCACTCCGATACCCAATGCACCCCCGGACGAAACCAAGACGAGGTGGTTCAGGGCACGCTGGGGATGTGCAGCTCGGCTCGCCAAGCCTTCAAAAGGACTCGCTCGCCGGTCGATGACCGCACGACGATCAGCCAACCGACTTGATCGTCCCAGTGAATCGAGCACAGCGCGGCGACCGTGAGGCGGCGGCGCCACAGCAGTCTGGCGACGAGCAGCTGACCACCATCGAGCTCCATCGTCACGCGGTCGGCGCTGAAGCCGCAGATGGTGTCCTGAACGGCGAGTGGTCCGCGCTCCAGCCGGGTGGCGAGGTGATCGATGCGGAACTTGTGCACGACGCCGGCCTGTTCGCGCTCCAGAACTCGCATCTCCGTGTCAAGGCTCTCGGCGAGGCGATGGTTCACTTCGCCAGGTTGCGCTCGCAGGGGCCGCTGTGCAACGAATTTCTCGGAATCTTGACGAGATTCACGACTTGCGCGGCCCGGTCGAGCTACTACTCCGATCCTGAAAGGGTCAATGGTCCTGAAACAGCTGATGGCCCTGAAAGGGTCGATGGCCGGCGGTGGCCGGACAGCACGTGGTCGACGACCGTGGCAACGAGCTCTTCGGTGACCCGCTGGCGGCGGACCAGCTTGGTGTAGACCAGTGGACCGGACAGCAAGGTGACGAGCAGGTCGACGTCGACGTCGTCAGCGAGCTCACCCCGGGCGATTGCCCGCTCCAGCACGTTGGTCGCGAATCGGCGGCGCTGGTCGGCTTGGGCCCGTACCAATCGACCGAGCTCTGGGTCCCGTTGCGCGGCATCCATCAATGACAACATCATGTCGCCCAGACGTCCCTCGTACGAAGCTTTGGTCATGCCGCTGAAGCACGAGATCAGGTCGTCGCGTAGCGAACCGGTGTCGGTGACGACCGGGATGTAGGTGCAGGCGTGCACGGCTTCGACGACCAACGCCTGCTTGCTGGCGAAATGACGATAGATCGTCGACTTGGCAACTCCCGAGCGGCTGGCGACCTCGTCGATCGACGTTCGCTCCACGCCGACTTCGGCGACGAGATCGGCGGTCGTCGTGAGCACGAGCTGGCGAACTCGTTGACTGCGCGAAGATGCCTGCTCGATCATCGAGACGACATCGTAGCGTCCTGTTGCAGCCGTCGGTGCAATTCCCATGATCCAATCAAGGCTCGGGTTGCCACCACTCCCGCGAATCGCTACTATGCCGTAGCGTTCTTGTTAGGAGGACCGATGGCTACATCCCCCGAGACCAGCTCCGGCCAGACCAGCTCCGGCGCGGCGCGCTTCGACATCGACCCGGCTGTCTACGCACGGCGGTGGAAGATCCTCACGGTGCTGTGCACCAGCTTGATGGTCGTCATGGTCGGCAACACGGCGTTGAACGTAGCCCTGCCCACACTGGCTCGCGACCTGCACGCCTCGATCTCCGAACTGCAGTGGATGGTCGACGCGTACGGGCTGGTGTTTGCCGGGCTGTTGCTGACCGCCGGCACGATCGGCGATCGGTACGGCCGAAAGGGCGCATTGCAGTTCGGGCTTGCCGTGTTCCTCAGCGGGTCGTTGTTCGCAGCGTTCATGGACAGCGCCACGGCGATCGTCGCCGGGCGAGCCGTGATGGGCTTTGGTGCGGCCTTCGTTATGCCCGCGACGTTGTCGATCCTGACCAACGTGTTCCCGCCGCACGAGCGTGGCAAGGCGATTGCCATCTGGGCGGGTATCTCCGGCGGTGGTGCAGCGATCGGACCCGTGGCCAGTGGGTTCCTGCTCGAGCACTTCTCGTGGGGGTCGATCTTCCTGGTCAACGTGCCGATCATCGCTGTCGCTCTGGTTGCCGGGTACATCCTGCTGCCGAAGTCCAAGGACCCCGACCCTGGTCGCCTCGATCCACTGGGAGCGTTGCTGTCGATCGCCGGGCTGAGCGCGTTCGGTGTACGCGATCATCGAAGCTCCGCGACGAGGCTGGGTGAGCACTGAAAGTCTGCTGTGGTTCGGGATGGCAGGCGTCCTGATCGCCTTGTTCCTCATGTGGGAGCTCCGCAACACCACGCCGATGTTGAACCTGCGGTACTTCCTCGACCCCAGGTTCGGCGTCGCTGCCGGTGTGATCACCCTCGTCTTCTTCGCCATGTTCGGCTTCTTCTTCCTGCTCACCCAGTACTTCCAGCTCGTCCTCGGCTACGACCCGTTGGAGGCGGGCATCAGGCAACTGCCGTTTGCGGCGGTCATGATCCTGTGCGCACCGCAGTCGCCGCGCCTCACGGCGCGCTTCGGCGTCAACCGCGTTGTCGCCGCCGGGTTGCTCGGTGTGTCGGGGGCGATGGCGCTGTTCACCCTCGCCCAGGTCGACACGTCGTACATCGCCCTTCTCCCGGTGATGATGACGATGGCCGCCGGCATGTCGTTGACCATCCCCTCGATGACCGGGTCGATCATGTCGGCGGTCCCGCTGGGCAAGGCCGGTGTCGGCTCGGCGACCAACGACACCACGCGCGAGCTCGGGGGCGCTCTTGGCGTCGCAGTACTTGGCAGCCTCGTCGCCGGGCGCTACGACACACGCCTGAGCACGACGCTGAAGTCGCTGCCCGCCGATGTCCAGGACAGGGCGCGAGAAAGCCTGGCCGGAGCCCTGCAGGTGGCCCACGAGGTCGGCGGTCCGGTCGCCGGCCGCGTCGCCGACGAGGCCAAGGCTGCCTACGTCTCGGGCATGCACCTCGCGGCGATCGTTGCCGCGTCAGTGTGCGCGGTCGCCACAGTTTTCGTCTACCGCAAGCTCCCGTCGGCAAACCCGCACACGGGCGTCGAACCGACGAGCCGCCAGGCAGCCGAGCTGGTGGGTGATGTCGGCTCGGTCAACCTCACCTGAATTCTGCAACAAGGTGAGACGAACGGGGGCGGGCCCGGCGAGGGTTCGGCGGCGAACTGGAGAGCCCCAGAACCGTACGTATCGTTCTGTGGCTGCCCAGTTCAGCGACGCTGACACTCAGCGTCAGGGGAGTGTCAAGCGCGTTGCGGATCGAGTGTCTGGCGCCCCCACCCGACGTGTCCGGAAAGTCCGATGGATTGGCGATCGCTACACCTCGACGGCCGGCGCGGCGAACTGAGCGTTGTAGAGGTCGAAGTATGCCCCCTGCTTGTGCAGCAGTTCGGCATGCGTACCCTGCTCGACGATGTTTCCAGAGTTCATGACGAGGATGAGGTCGGCGTCGCGGATGGTCGACAGCCGGTGGGCGATGACGAAGCTGGTGCGCTGAGATCGCAGTGCGGCCATCGCCTTCTGGATGAGCACCTCGGTTCGGGTGTCGACCGAGCTGGTCGCTTCGTCGAGGATCAGGATCGCCGGGTCGGCGAGAAACGCTCTGGCGATGGTGAGCAGCTGCTTCTCACCGGCGCTGACCGTGCCACCCTCGTCGTCGATCGTCGTGTCGTAACCGTCGGGAAGTGAGTGCACGAAGCGGTCGACGTACGTCGCTCGCGTGGCGTCGTGGAACTGCGCTTCGGTGCTGTCGAGGTTGCCATAGTTGATGTTGTCGCGAATCGTTCCACTGAACAACCACGTGTCTTGCAGCACCATGCCGACGTTGGAGCGAAGGTCGTGCCGAGCCATTTCGGCGATGTCTTTCCCGTCGAGGGTGATCCTGCCGCCGTCGAGCTCGTAGAAGCGCATGATCAGGTTGACCAGGGTCGTCTTGCCGGCTCCTGTCGGCCCGACGATGGCGATCGTGTGGCCCGGCTCGGCGACGAGCGACAAGTCGGTGATCAGCGGGTTGTGCGGGTCATAGGAGAAGGCCACGTGTTCGAATTCGACCCTGCCGCGCCCGACAGCGTTGGTGGTCGCCGCCTGCGGGTCAGCGCTTTGTTCCGGCGCGTCGAGCAATTCGAACACCCGCTCTGCAGAAGCAATACCCGATTGCAGCACGTTGGCCATCGACGCCAGTTGGGTCAGCGGCTGGGTGAACTGGCGAGAGTACTGGATGAACGCCTGCACGTCGCCCAGGCTCATCGCTCCAGATGACACTTGCAGCCCACCGATCACAGCGATCGCTACGTAGTTGAGGTTGCCGAGGAACATCATCGCTGGCTGGATGGTGCCGGACATGAACTGCGCCCCGAAGCTCGCCGTGTACAGCTCTTCGTTCTTCTCACGGAAGCGCTCTTCGATGTCGTGCCGGCGACCGAAGACCTTCACCAATGCATGTCCGGTGAAGGCTTCTTCGATCTGGGCGTTCAAGGTGCCGGTGTGACGCCACTGGGCGACGAAGCGCTTCTTCGAGCGGGCGGTCACGAAGCGGATGATCAGCAGCGAGGCAGGGATGGTGATCGATGTCACGGCTGCCAGGAGGGGTGATATCACGAACATCATCACCAGCACCCCGATCAGAGTCAGCACGGAGGTCAGCGCCTGGCTGAGCGTCTGCTGCAGGCTCTGCGAGATGTTGTCGATGTCGTTGGTGACCCGGCTCAGCAGGTCGCCGCGCGGCTGACTGTCGATGTAGCTCAGAGGCATGCGGTGGATCTTGGCCTCGACGTCGGAACGCAGCCGGTACATCGTGCGCTGCACGATGCCGGCGAGGATGTACGACTGCAGGTACGACAGCGCTGCACCGCAGACGTAGAGGGCGAGCGCGGCCAGCAACACGCGGGCCAGGGCAGGGAAGTCGATGGGCCGGCCGTGGCTGATTGCACCAAAGATCAGGTCGGTGGCGTGGCCGAGCACCTTTGGGCCGAGCACGGTCAGCGTCACACTGAGCAGGGCGAGGCACAGCACGACGACCGTGCGCATTCGCTCGACGCGCATGCGCCCCAGCAGTCGTTTGGTGGATCCACCGAAGTCCTTCGACTTCTCGGCGGGCATGCCGATGGTGCGCATCGGGCCGGGGGCTGCCGATGGTCGGGCATCAGGCGGGCGGATGACATCGTCGTCGTCGGGTTCCTGCGCGGGACGCCGATCGGTCGAGCGGGTGCTCATGCCGCTTCCTCCGCCGTCATCTGTGACTCGACGATCTCGCGATAGGTCGGGCACGTCTCGAGCAACTCGGCGTGGGTGCCGAGGCCGACCGACTCGCCGTCTTCGAGCACCAGGATCTGGTCGGCGTGGATGATGGTCGAGACCCGCTGGGCGACGATGACCACGGTGGCCCGCGCTGTATACGGAGCCAGGGCGGCCCGTAACCGGGCATCGGTGGCCAGGTCGAGTGCCGAGAAGGAGTCGTCGAACAGGTAGATCTCCGGTTTGCGCACGAGCGCCCGGGCGATCGCCAGGCGCTGGCGTTGGCCGCCCGACACGCTGGCGCCGCCCTGGGCGATCGATGCTTGGAGTCCACCAGGCATCGCCCGCACGAAGTCGGCGGCTTGGGCGATCTCGAGTGCAGCCCACAGTTCGTCGTCGCTCGCCTCGGGATCGGCGAACCGCAAGTTGCTGGCCACCGTGCCGGAGAACAGGTACGGCTTTTGCGGCACGAGACCGATTCGGCCCCACAGCGTGTCGGGGTCGAGCTCGCGCACGTCGACACCGTCGACGAGCACGCTGCCCGACGTGGTGTCGAACAGGCGGGGGATCAGGCTGAGCAGTGTGGTCTTGCCCGAGCCGGTGCTGCCGATGACGGCCGTGACTTGGCCCGGCATGGCCAGCAACGACACGTTGGTGAGGACCGGCGCCTCGGCACCCGGGTAGTGGAAGCCGACGCCGCGCAGCTCCAGCGTGCCGCTGACGTCGACCTCGGTGATGGGTGTTCCTGCACCGACCACGGAGGACTGCGTGTCGAGGACCTCGACGATGCGTTCGGCACACACCGCGGCGCGCGGAACCAGTACGACCATGAACGTGGCCATCATCACCGCCATGATGATCTGGGCCAGATAGCTCAGGAAGGCGATCAGTGCGCCGATCTGCATCTGCCCGTTCTCGATCCGGTGGGCGCCGAACCACAGCACGGCGACGCTCGAGCAGTTGAGGACCAACATCACGATCGGGAAGAAGAACGCCTGCAGCCGACCGGCGACCAGCGCCGTGTTGGTGAGGTCGGCGTTGACATCACCGAACCGCTTGGCCTCGGCGGGCTCGCGGACGAAGGCGCGCACCACACGGATGCCGGTGATCTGCTCGCGAAGTACACGGTTGACGGTGTCGATGCGCTCTTGCATCATCCGGAACTGCGGCACCATCCGCCGCACGACCATGAGGATGCCGAACACCAGGACCGGGATGCTCACCGTGAGGATCCACGCCAGTCCGCTGTCTTCGCGAATGGCCATGATGATCCCACCGATCGCGGTGATCGGGGCGGCGACCAGCAAGGTGCACGTCATCAACACGAACATCTGCACCTGCTGCACATCGTTGGTGACACGGGTGATCAGCGATGGCGCCCCGAACTGGCCCATCTCTCGCGCCGAGAACCCGGACACCTGATGAAAGAGACCGCCACGCACATCTCGTCCGAACCCCATCGACGCCTTGGAGCCGAAGTAGACGGCGGTTGTCGCGCAGACGACCTGTACGAGGGCGATCGCCAACATCACAGCACCGATCGACAAGATGTACGAGGTGTCCCCCGTGGCGACGCCCTTGTCGATGATGTCGGCGTTGAGGCTCGGCAAGTAGAGCGCAGCGAACGCCTGGGCGGTCTGCAAGACCAGCACGGCGATGAGTTGTGGCTTGTAGCGACGGAGGTAGGTGCGTAACAGGCGGGTCAGCATCGTGCCTCCACGGGCTGGCGCGTGCGGCAGCGCACGCCGTCGAGGAGCACGGAGACGATCTCTTCGGCGGTCATCGGTCCGCCGTCGCCCATCAGTGCTGGATGGGTGCCTGCCAACGTCAGGCCGCGCAGCAACTGCGCGGCTGCCACGGGGGTGCGCCGGAGCCGATTGCGATCCGGCTCGAACAAGGCAATGAGTGCGGCGACATCGGGTCGATCGAGCCGCTTGGCATGGGCGGCGTCGAGTGAGGACGACTTGGGCATCCCGCTCATCGACATGAGCTGCCAGACGCTGGTCAGGCGGTTCTGCAGGATACGAACAGCCTGCGCGAGACGACGATCCAAAGCAATGGAGAGGGAGATCGCCGCCAACTCCTCGGCAACCTGGGCGGGGTCGTACGCGGCGTCTACGGTGGCTTGGATCACGGACTCGATGTCGGGGAAAGCCCGGAAGATGGTGCCCTCGGCGATGCCGGCCGCCTCGGCGATCTGACGTGTCGTGACAGCCGGGCCGTGTTCGAGAAGCAGGGGAAGGGTGGCGGCGACGATCGCGGCCCTGCGTTGTACCGGCGGCAATGGCGCCGCCCGACCCTGACGAGACATCCCGACACCTTACATGAGTGAGAACTCACTCACATCGCGGCTTCGACTGCGTTGACGGCGGTCAGCTACCCGCAACCGTCGACGTCGACTCGGTCTCGACGGTCTCGCCGAGTGCAGCGGCGAGATGTGCCGATGCGCCGGGTTTCAACGTCGTGTGCACCAGTGTGGCGCCCGAGAATCGTGCCGCTTCGCTGTACAGAGCGTCGAGATCGATGTCGGCGGCCAGGGCGACCACGGTGGCGGTATGGGGCTGCACGGCACCCTTGAACCACTCGACCCATTCATCGGGGATGCCGAGGTCGACGACCTTGGCGATCAGTGCGCCGGCGCCCGCCCCGATGCCCAAGCCGGCGACCCAACCCACCGGGCCACCGAGGAACAAGCCCAGCAGGCCGGTCCACATCGCTCCTGACAGTGCAGTCTTGCCCGGTTGGGGATCGACCGTCTCACGAACATGAACCTTGCCATCGTCGTCCTTGACGACCACGACGGCGTCGACGAGAACGAGTTGACCCGTGCTCGACATGCGACTGAGTGCGAGCAGGAACTCCTGGGCACGCAGCAAGTGGTCGAACGAGATTCCGAAGAGCGCTTCGGGCGGGTCGGTATCGGCCGAAAGGTTCGTCATGAGTCATAGGTAACCACGCCGGGACGACGCCAAACCCGACGTGTGACAGCGATCACGGTTGCGGCGCCGTGAACTGGGCGTCGATCTCGACGTCGATCTTCTTTCCGAGGGCGAACTTGTCGACGCCGAGCGGCATGTTGAAGTCGATGCCGAAATCGTCGCGCAACACCTGCGCGGTGGCGATGAAGCCGGAGTGCAGCAAGCCATCGCCGGGGTGCACCTCGGCCCCGGTGAACTCGACGTCCAGTGTGATTGGCTTGGTGATGCCATTGATCATCAGGTCGCCATCCGCTTCGTACTCGCCGTCGCCGGCGTCGCGGATCGCGGTCGACGTGAAGGTCAGGGTGGGGTGTGATTCAGCAGAGAAGAAGTCGGTCGACAGGAGGTGGGCGTCGCGGTCGGCCTGGTTGGTGTCGATCGTGGCGATGTCGATCGTTGCCCCGAACAGGGTGCCCTCGAGGTCGTCTCCGACCGACAGCCAGGCGTGGACACCGTTGAACCGACCGCGCACATTTGTCAGTCCGAGGTGGCGAACCTTGAAGTTCACGCCGGAGTGATTCGGGTCGAACGTCCAGTCGCCGGCGACGAGGGGAAGGGTTGCGGGCATGATGCCTCCATGATTGATCTGGCATGATTGATCTGGCATGATTGGTCTGGCAAGAATGGTCAGGTGAGCAAACAGAACCATGTGATAGTAGCGCACGCAACTATTACTTGCAATACAGTTCCCACGGTATGGTCATCGGGTAGCCTGGGAGCATGAGTCTCGACGTGTCCGCCACGCCCGAGGCGCTCGACATTCCCCATCGCGAGCTGCTCGAGCTGTCGGCCCGCTTCGCCCATTCGTTCCTCCGGTGGATCGATGCCGGCTGTGCCGGCGGACTTACCTATTCGCGACTGCGAGTGCTCGAGGCGCTGCACTGCCAGGGTCCGGCGAAGATGAAGACCCTTGCCGACGGTCTCGGCTTGAGCGCCCGCAACCTCACCGCGGTGGCCGACTCGCTCGAAAGCGAGGGCATGCTGCGCCGAGTCGCCCACCCGAGCGATCGTCGCGCCACGCTGCTGGAGTTGACCGACAAGGGTCGCATTGCCGCCGACGAGTCGTTGGAGCCGAGGCTTGTCGAGATCAGCCGGCTCTTCGACGAACTGTCGCCCAGTGCGCGGGCCGCACTGCGCACCACGCTGACCACACTCGTCGCGGCGATGGAGCCGGGCACCGACTCCGGCTGCGGATCGTGACGTCACTGTCGATCCTCGATCTGTCGGTGTTGAACGATGGTCAGTCGAGCGGCGAGGCGCTGCGCAGCACGGGAGCCTTGGCCAGGCGGGCCGACGACCTCGGCTACACCCGTTTCTGGGTTGCCGAGCACCACAACATGCCCAGTGTCGCCTGCACATCGCCGACAGTGCTCATCGCCCATCTGGCGGCTGTCACCTCACGCATCCGAGTCGGCTCGGGCGGGGTGATGCTTCCCAACCATGCTCCGCTGATCGTCGCCGAGCAGTTCGCCATGCTCGAAGGGCTGCATCCCGGACGAATCGACGTCGGGATCGGTCGTGCGCCGGGTACCGACCCGCGCACCGCCGCGGTGCTGCGTCGCACGTCGAACCCGCTCGGTGAAGACGACTTCCCCCGCGACTTCCTCGATCTGATGGGCTTGCTCGGGGATCCGCGCACGAACACCGGCCTGTGGGACCAGTTCCAGGCGACGCCGGCCGCAACGTCGTCGCCGCAGCTTTTCCTCCTCGGTTCCAGCGGATACAGCGCCCAGCTCGCCGGGCATCTCGGGTTGCCGTTCGCCTTCGCCCACCATTTCGACACGGGCGGCACGATGCAGGCCACCGAGTTGTATCACCACACATTTCGGCCGTCGCCAGTGCTCGATGCGCCGTACATGATCGTGACCGCCAACGTGCTCGCCGCCGATTCGAAGGAGGATGCCGATTGGCATTCGGCCCCCGGGCGGCTGACGGCTCTCGGGCGGCGAACCGGCCGGTTCATCCGGCTGCCGTCGCCGCAGGATGCTGCGGTGCACCCCGACCTCGAGCAGGCCAATCGCCTGCCGAGCAGCCGGATCGTCGGTGAGATCTCCACCGTGATCAGAGAGCTCGACGATCTCGTTGCCCGCACCGGTGCGAGCGAGTTGATGGTCACCTCCGTCGCCTACGACCTCTCGGCCAGGATCCGCAGCATCGAGTTGCTCGCCGAACACTGGATCGGCCGGAGCTGATGCTCGACCAGCGACACGCCGATGAGCTCGCCACCCGGTATGCGCTCGGCGATGATCCAGTGTTGACAGGGCCGGTGGCTCGCGGCGAGGTCGGCCAGGTCTGGCGGCTGACGACGTTGCGGGGAACCTGGGCGGTGAAAGAACCGTTCGAGGCGCCCGCGGTGACCGAGGCCGACGACGACGCCGCGTTCCAGGATGCGGTGCGGGCCTCCGGTGTGTCGATGCCGGCCGTCGTGCGCACCGTCGAGGGCGAGGTGGTGGCCGACTTCGGGTCGACGCGGGTTCGCGTCTACGAGTGGGTCGACCTCGGTCAACGCGATCCGTGGCTCGACCCCGCAACCGTCGGTGGTCTTGTCGCCTCCATCCACCGCGTGCGCTTCGTGGGCCAGAACCCGGTCGACCCGTGGTACACCGACCCGGTTGGCGCTGAGAACTGGGACGACATCGTGCGCCAAGCCACGACGGCGGGCGCCGACTTTGCCCTGCCGCTGGCCGAGAGGCGCGACGAGCTGGTGGCGTTGGAGGCGCTGCTGGAGTCGCCGGTCGCCCTCCAGACATGTCACCGCGACCTGTTTGCCGACAACATCTTGCGCACCCCGGCTGGCTCGTTGTGTGTCATCGATTGGGAGAACAGCGGCCTCGCCGATCCGGGCCAGGAGCTCTGTCTGGCGCTCTTCGAGTACGGCTGCGGCCAGGCTGATCGTGTCCGTGATCTCTACGACGCCTACGTCGACACAGGTGCCCCGGGTCGCGTTCAACGGCCCGGCGACTTCTCGATGATCATCGCCCAACTCGGTCACATCGGAGAAATCGCCTGCCGACGGTGGCTCGACCCGTCGCGGGCGGCCGAGCGGCAGCACAACGCCGGACGCGTCGAGGAGTTCATCACGCAGCCGCTCACACGGCAGATGATCGACGACATGCTCGATGCCCTGTCGCTGCTGAGCCCAGTAGCACGTCCCCGGTGTGCATCAGCGTCAGCTCTTTGAACGACAGTCGTCCTATGAGCTGACGCTAAGGTCGAGCAGGCTCGCCCACCCTCGGAGCATTCGAAGCGGTGACGCGCGAGCCGGCGAGGTGTTGGGCGAACCAATCGAGCATCGCCTGATAGACGTCAGCCGCAGCGTCGGCGTTGTAGCGCGGACCGGTGTTGTTGAAGAAGGCGTGATCGACACCGGGGAAGACGCGGATCTCGTGAACGAGGCCGGCGGCTTCGAGGGCCTGGCGGGTAGCGCGGTGTAGCCGTCGGCCGCCAAACGCGGTGGGATCGAGCGGATGTGAGCGGTCAGTCCGCGATTCTCGTGGATGACCAGGACAGCGCCTTTCGGGTCGGACGCGGTGGCGAGCACGCCGATCAGGTCGCCTTGCGGACCGGCGAAGCGAATCTCCTCGGAGGTCGAGGCGGCGGGCAGCGGAGCGCTCGTCCCCGCCGTCGAACCGCTGGTCGTTGCTGCTGCCGGTGTCGTCGCCGGTGTCCTCGCCGGTGTCGTTGCTGGTGTCGTTGCTGGTGTCGTTGCTGGTGTTGTTGCGATGGTCGTGGTGCTGGCCGGATCCGCCACATCGTCGTCGCTGCCGCACGAGGCCAACAACGCTGCGGCCGCCGGCCCGGTGACACCAAGTAGCAGCAGCCGGCGGAGGGCCTGGCGACGATCGAACATGCCGTCGACGCAGTCGAGGACGATCTCGCCGGCAAGGTATTCGTCGAGCGCCATGCGGCGCATCGTATGACGCGTCGCCCTGGCTGTGCTGACGAACGAATTCGGTGAACGATGTCGAAACCGGCCCGTGCCGTTCGTCGTTGAGCTGAGAGGGTGCCCAACGGGCACCCGCCGTCACATGGAGGTCATCATGCCAAACCCCATCGTTCACGCCGAGATCCGTTCCGCCGATCCCGACGCCACCCGAGCGTTCTTCGGCGGGCTGTTCGGGTGGAACTTCCCCGAAGGCGCGATCCCCGGTTACACGTACGTCGACTGCGGTATTCCCAACACGTTGCCTGCCGGAATCGGCCCGGTACAAGGGGGAGAGCAGCTGGTCACGTTCTTCGTTGGTGTCGACGACATCGACGCTGCGGTCAATTCCGCTGAGCGGCTGGGTGGCAAGGTCGTGCAGGCACCGACCCGTGTGCCCGGCGTCGCGTTCGCCTTGATTGCCGATCCCTCCGGCCAGGTCGTCGGCCTCGCCCAGCAGGGGTGAGGCGGCGGTCATGGAGGACTCCAACGCATGGACGTTGATCCACCGCGAGCGTGCGGCGATGGCCGACACCCTCGCCGAGTTGACCCCGAGCCAGTGGGCCGAGCCGTCGCTGTGCGGCGGTTGGTCGGTGCGCGTGACGGCGGGTCACATCGTGCTCGGCGCAGAGCAGACACGGAGCCACTTCCTGGCGCGGATGGCGGCCAACGGCCTCCGATTCAACACGATGATGGATCGCGACGCCCGCAGCGCCGGGGCGGCGCCGACCAGCGAGATCGTCGAGCGCCTGAGGGCCAGGGTGACGACGACCAATCACCCGCCGGCACCCGTGCTGACGATGCTCGGCGAGATCGTTGTGCATGGCGACGACATCCGACGGCCGCTGGGGCTGCACAGCGAGGTCAGTGCCGAGGCCGTCGTCGCCTGCCTGGAGATGTACAAGGCCGCCAGCTTCCCGATGGGCACCAAGAAGCGCATCGACGGCCTCAGCCTGGTCGCTACCGACGTCGACTGGTCGCACGGCGCGGGCCCGGAATTGACCGGACCTGGATTGTCGCTGCTGGCTGCGATGACCGGTCGGGCGGCGGGGTTGAGCGACCTCGGCGGCGATGGGCTGACCACGTTGAGACGACGAATGGAGTCGACTCCCGCCTGATTGCTCACCCGCTTGTGCGATTGTGCGTACAATCCGCGCGTCGGCCATTTCGGCTTACACGTATCTGGGGGGTACGAATTCATGGACACACAAGAAAGCAGAAGTGCTCTCGCGCCAGACGACTGGTGGGCCAACTGGCTGAAGTCCCATCCGGTCGGGGGCGCCCTACTGGCCGGCCTGCTGGCCACGCACGTCACGACGATGATCGGCTACTACCTCGTCGGCATCGGCTTGCCCGGGCTTCCGTGGGCAGACTTCAACGGAGTTTTCCTATCAACGCCCTCTGAGAAATTCGGCACCGGCATGTCGTTCTTCAGTGGCTTCACGCTGCACACCGTCGATGGCCTCATGTTCGCGCTCCTCTACGCGGCGATGATCCGCAGCAGGATCCCGATTGCGAACACCACCATGGGGGGCATCGCCAAAGGCATCATCTGGGGGCTCGTGCTCGGGTTGATCTCGATCGGCTTCCTGATCCCGTACGTGTACGTGCGCAAGAGCGGGTACGGACTGTTCAGCTTCTACAGCGCCGACGCTTGGAAACTGCCGGTTGCGGTGCTGCTCTGGCACACCATCTGGGGCGGACTCCTCGGTCAGATGTACAACCCGACGCCTACAGCGTCGTCGTCTTCCGACTCATAGCACCGCCGCGGGATATCGAGATCGCTCCGCGCCTGGTGGCGCGGGGCGCTCTCAACGGATTCATTCAACGCGACGACGGTTCGGCAGTGCTGTCGCGGATGACCAGCTCGGTCGGCAGCAATACGTGGCGAGCACGCGTGCCGACACCGGTTCGGGATCGCTCGATGGCAGCCGTCAGGGCGGCGGCCGCAGAGCGGCCCTTGGCGGCGACGTCTTGGCGCACGGTCGTCAGCGCCGGGCGCATGCGCTGGGCGAGGGGGTTGTCGTCGAAGCCGACCACTGACAGATCCTCTGGGACAGCGAAGCCGAGCGCGTTCGCTTGCTGAACCACCCCGTAGGCGATCACGTCGCTGAAGCACAGTATTGCGGTCGGTCGTTCGGGAGTTTCGAGCAGCAACCGTGCCGCAGACTTACCGGCATCCTCGTCGCTCGGCCACTCTTGCACCACGACCGGGCGGATTCCAGCACGGTGGAGAGCGTCGAGCCAACCCAGCAGGCGCTGCTTGTTGACGTGGCCTTCGGCCGCAGTGACGGGGTCGGCGACGATCCCACTGGGCCCGGCCATGTTCGTGGTGACGATGCCGATGCGACGGTGGCCGAGATCGACGAGGTGTTGCGCGGCGGCCCCAGCACCGCTGCGATCGTCGATGTTGATGCTCGGGATTCCCGGTGCAGGCTCCTGGTCGACGAAGACGATCGGCAGCTTGCGCCGCTTCAGCCAGTCGACCGCAGCAGATTCGGTGTTGCACGAGTAGACGAGGGCGCCATCCATCGGCACGTCGCGAGCCGGGATCGTCTCAGATCTCTCCGAAGCCGACAACAAGGTGAGAGCGAGCCCGGTCGGTGCCAGTTCCTCGGCGATGGCGCCGAGAAAGGTGGTCGCCACCTCGTCGCTGAAGGCGTACCGCAGCGAATCGGTCAACAGCACACCGACCGCGCCCGTGGTGCCGCGAGCGAGTGCCCGTGCGGCCGGATCGGGACCGCAGTAGCCCAGTTCGTCGGCAGCGGTGAGAATCCGCTCTCGCAACTCCCCGGACAACTGGTCGGGTCGGGAGAACGCGTTGGACACAGTCATCCGGCTCACGCCAACCCGATCAGCGATCGTCTGCAGCGTCACTCTGCCCATCCCATGATTCTGGTCCGGATCGCCCGCGGAAACCTAGGGCGCTCAGCAGCCGGTGCTGTAGCGCGCCGGTCGCAGATCGATGACCGGGCGCCTGGCCCGTCGGCGAAGCATTGCGCGCGGCCGGCGGACTCGGCGGCGTGGCTCGACATACGGTTGCACCGGCGCATCGGGCAGGGCGCTGTAGGCGACCTTGTGCAGCGAGCTCTGGGTGAACTTGTCGGCGAGGGCGAAGAACGGTTCCATATCTGACTCCTATCGCTTCAGGGTGAGTTCTATATCGGTATAGTACCCCCGAATCTGTACCGGTCAAGTCACCTGAACCGACTTTCTCCCCCTGTGTGATGCTTGTCATAGCCGACGCCTCGGGGACCTACGAGGTCTCGTTCCCGGTGAAATCCACTGTTTCGGCGAAGTTGTCGGGCAGTACGAGGTGCTCGCGCTGTCGCTCCTGGCGCACGGCGATGACGATCACCTGCAAGGCCCCCGACACCGGAACCGCAAGCAGAGCGCCGACCATGCCGAACAGCTCGACCGCGACGAGCACGCTCAGCAACACCGCCAACGGATTGACCTTGACCTTGCGGGCCATGATCCAGGGGTAGAGCGCACCGTTCTCGATCTGCTGGTAGACCACGAAGAAGATCAGCGAGATCAACCCCGCGGTGGGCGAATGGAGGTACGCGGCGATGACGCAGACGGAGGCGCCGAGCGTGGCACCGATCAACGGGATCAGATCAGCGACGGCGACGAAAAGGGCCAGCACCACCGGGCTGGGAACGCCGAGGACGACGAGACACCCGAACGCGGCGACGCCGGCTATCAGGCTGATGATCAGGTTGCCGATGACGTACCCACTGACGGCGGCCGCGGCGTCGGATCCGATGCGCTGTGCCGACGCCCGTCGTCGGTAGGGGATGATGCTTTGCACCGCACGCCCGATGGCCGACGATTGGCTGAGGAACAAGAACGTGAGCAACGTGATGGTGATGAACGCGAATGCCGCGCTCAGGACGGTCTGCGCGGTTTGGAACGACGGCTGGCTGAGGTGATCGGCAGCATTGGCCAGCTTTGCTTCGTTTGCCTTCACGTAGCTCTCGATGTGCAGCTTGTGGACGATGTTCCCGACCGGGCCCCTGCCCGCGGCCGCGTCGTGCACGGTGCCGGGCAGGTCGGTGATGATGTTGACGAGTTGTGTCTTGACCTGCAGCACGAACAGGGCGACTACACCGACGAGCAGCAGCAGCGTCGACGCAACCACGGTTCCCGTCGCCAAGGTGCGGCGACCGCCAGTGTGATCGTTCACCCGTCGCACGAGCGGCGCCAGAACGATGGCCATGAACCCGGCGATGGCGATCCACATCACGATGCGAGTCGCGGCAAGGAGCACCACGATCAGCACATAGGTTGCCACGACGACAGCGACGGCGCCGACGATTGTTCGCCACGGTACGTCCGACCATGTAGTGACTGTGCTGGATCGAGGGTTACCAGCCGGTGTTTCGTCGGCAGGTTGCCGGCTGCCCGGTGCGCTGCCCGGGATGAAGAGGCCCTCATGACCCGACGCCTCCGAGATGTGCTGCACGGAGAAACTGTTCCCTGTGACGAATCGATTCAAACCACCAGCGAATGCCGAATCGCCGTCACCTGATGAGATTGCCGACCACGTTGATGACGACCCCGACGATCAGGGCGCCGAACAGGTACGACAGCAACGAGTGCCGAATGGCGGCCCGCCGGATCGTGCGCTTGGTGATCTGCGTGTCGGACACCTGGAACGTCATGCCGACGGTGAACGCGACGTACACGAAGTCGAGGTAGTCGGGCGCTTCGTCATGCTTGGAGAACTCGATGCCGCCGATCGGTTCGTTGTAGTAGAGGTGCGCGTAGCGCAACACGAACAAGGTGTGAACCGTGAACCACGACAAGAAAACGGTGAACACGGCGACGCCAGTGAGCACCGCTGAGATCACGCCGGAGTGGTCTCGTGCATGGGCGAGACCGATGATGACGCCGACAAGGCTGATCACGCTGGCGACCACCATGATCAGGTCGACGACAGTCCGGCTGTCGTCTTCGCGGGTTGCCACCTCACGGGTCGCCTCGGCGTCGAGCACGACGATGAACGACCACACGGTGCCCGCGACGAACGCCGCGGCGACATCCCATCCGGCCAGAACGCTGAGCTGCCATGGGCAGAAGAAAGCCGTCACTGCTGCGGCCGCGGCGCCGAGACTCGCGGCCGCCAGCAACCTTGCGCGTTGATCGAGATGCACACCGAGCGCCCGATTCGCCGACGATCGAGGCCCGGTCACCGGCGCAGCCTACTTGCGCCCGTCGCTGGGGTTTGGGCCGCTGGGGTTTGGGGTATTCGCCCATCATGACGTTTACAGAAGGTCCTCTCCACGAACGCAGCGAGATCGTCGTCCAGACACCGGCGACCACGGTCGTCGATGTGCCGGCCGATGGCCAGGCCGTCGTACCCGCAGCTCCTGCGACCGGCGGCCAGGTCCGCAAGGCCTATGCATCACACTTCGAGCCCGACGCGGTGATCGCCGCAGCGGTCGGGCTGGTGGTGCTGGTCATCGGGCTCATCGCCATCGTTCGCGGTGGTTTCGACGGCCCGATGTCGACGCCGGTGGTCGAGGTGCTCGGCTTCACGCACACCACACAGCTCGGCCTGATCGAGATCGCCATCGGTGGAGCACTGCTCGTCAGCGGCGCCACACGTTCACGCAGTGGTGCCTTGTTCTTCGGCTGCGTCCTCGGCATCGCCGGTTTCGTCGGAGCAGTGCAGACCGTATCGTTCGCGAAGTCGCTCGCTCTCGAATCATCGATGGCATGGCTAGCGGTCGTGGCCGGCATCGTCGTGGTGCTGTCGGCTCTGATGATGCCGCGCTTCGCCAGGCAATCGACCACGGTCGAGCACCAGTAACCCCGACCGTCAGACTTCCGCTCGCCTCCAGCGGCAGCGGACGGTGAGCTGACCGCCGGCCGTATCGGTTGTGACCTGGTCCATGAGGTGTCGGACGATTCCAAGGCCGCGCCCGGACACATCCTCGGCACGGGCGACTGTCCACGTGTCGGGCTCGAGCACCAGCTGCGGCAGCGTCCGTCGCTCCGCCGATCACTTCGACGTCCCACCAGTCGGGGTCGGCAGCATCGACGAAGATCACAAAGGCTGACCCGTCGCCGTGCTCGATGATGTTCGTGACCAGCTCGCTGACGACCAGAGCGCAATCCTCCAGCGCTGCGGAGGTCGCTCCATGCCGACGAAGTAGTTCTGTGACGAACTGGCGTGCGGCGCGCGCACTCGTGGGGACGGACTCGAAGGTCCGTTGCTCACGATCGATCGCGCCGGTGTTCATCTCAGCAATTGTGGTCTGACACGGTCGCGGAAGTGGACCTGGCTTGTACAGGAGTTGCGCTCACACCGACCTGGTACCCCGGTCGGCGCTGTGCTCAAACCTGGCAGAGGTGGTTCTCGGTCGAATCGGCTACGGTCGAGCGCGTGTCCGGCTCCCAGGATCGCTTTTCTTGTGGCGCGACCTCTCGTACTGGCTGCGGTCGCTGAATGTGACGCCCGACAACGTTGCATTCCGCCTGCAGGCAGAACGCTTGATGCGGCTGTCGGAATCGCTGACAACGGCGCTCGACGAACAGCACGTCGCTGATGCGGTCTGCTCGTTCGTCGTCGACACCTTCGGCGGCCGCGCCACGGTCACATTGCGTGACCACGATGTGTTGGCCATCGCTGCGGTCGCCGGTTTCACCGATGACGAGTCGGCCCGGTGGACCGGCGGAAGAATCGGTATCGACGACGACGACCCCATTGCCGAAGCAGCTCGCACGAACACTGTGGTCGCGGTGCCCGACCCGGTCGAGTTCGTTCGGCGATATCCCCTGCTCGGCGAGCGGCGCTCATCAGCACTCGACGGTGCGAGTCTGTCGGTGCCACTGCGTGCCGATCCCACCGGACCAGCAGTCGGTGTGATGCACGTCGGCTGGACTGCCGCCCGACCGATCAGCGACGCGATGACCACGCTCGCCGGAACCGTGTCGTCGCTCGTCACCCTGGCACTCGCCCGCATCGTTGCGACGCAGGCGATCCACCAGGTCGAGTTCCGTCTCGTCCTCGATGCGATGCTCGACGATGTCGCCATCGGTCGCGCCGTGAGATCCGGCGAGGGAGCGATCGTCGACTTCGTGATCGAGTTCGTCAACCGCCACGACCCACACGTGGTGGCGGTGGCCGACGACCTGGTCGGCCGGATGGTCAGCGAGATCTACCCGGAGTGGCTCACGTCCGGGATGTTCGCCCGTCTGTGCAGGGTCGTCGAGACCGGGGTTCCGTACCGCGGCGACCGTCTGCGCTGGTCGGTGTCTTCGGCCGACGGCGACGTTCGGCAGGGCTACCGCAGCATGCAGGTCGCCAAGTTCGGCGACGGCTACATCGCGGCATCACGCGACGACACCGAATTGGTTGCCGCCGAGGAAGCGAGCGCGGGAGGCGGCGCTTCAAGAAGCCGCCGAGCGTACGGCCATCGTCCTGCTGCAGGCGGCAGCGCTTCCGAGCACATTTCCGCAGTTGCCGGGAGTCCGCATCGCTGCGGTCTACGAACCTGCCGACCCGCGCCAACCCGTCGGCGGCGACTGGTACGACGTGTTTGCGCTCGACGACGAGCGCGTCGCCGTGGTGATCGCCGACGTTGCCGGTCATGGTCACCAAGCAGCGGTGTTCATGGTGCAGGTGCGAAACGTCTTCCGGGCGATCGCGGTCGAACACACCGAGCCCGGTGACGTGTTGAACCGCGCCAACGATGTGACCACCCGGTTGAACGAGCCCGACGGGCCGTTCGTGACGTGTTGCTACGCCGTGCTCGACATCGGCGCACGCACGCTGCGTTGGGCGCAAGCAGGCCACTTCTCGCCGCTCGTCGTCGGCGCCGACGGCACGTCCACCTATCTCGACGAGCGGCCCGGCCCACCGCTCGCTCTGTACGAGGGCCACGGTTACGAATCGTCGTCCATCGAGGTGCGTCCAGGTGATCGCATCGTGATGTTCACCGATGGGTTGGTGGAAAAGCGCCGCGAGCACCTCGACGTCGGGCTCGCCCGGCTCGCCCAGCTGGCGGCGTCGTACGCCGGTCTGGCTCCACAGGCGTTCGTCGAGACCTTGGCCGGTCTGGTCACCCAGCGCTTCGACGACCTTGCCCTGGTGTGCATCGACTTCGTCGGTGCGTAGAGCGTCGATCAGGCCGGTGGCCGGGCCATGGCCAGAAGTGCATCGACCACCGCCGTCCCGCCCGCCGCGGCAGTCGAGGCTGATCGCTCCTCGAGCAACGCGGCCAGCGACACGCCCTGATCCTCGGCCTGGTGTACGAGTCGGGCTGCGGCGTCGTACCCGATTCGGGGCGCGAGCGCGGTGACGATGGCCGGCGAGTGCTCGGCGTTGCTCCTCATCCGGGTCTCGTCGACCTCGATACCTCGGATGCAACGAGTGTCGAGCAATGTGGTGGCGCTGGTGAGCAAGTGGATCGACGACAACAGGCTGCGTGCGGCGACAGGCATGGCGGTGTTGATCTGCAGCGTCGACAACGTCGCCGCGAACGTGATCGTTGCGTCGTTGCCGACCACCTGGGCGGCGACCTGTTGAACCATCTCGGGGATCACCGGGTTCACCTTGCCTGGCATGATCGAGCTTCCGGCCTGGAGCGCGGGCAGCTCGAGCTCGCCGAGCCCTCCGTTCGGCCCCGATCCGAGCAGACGAAGATCGCCGGCGATCTTGTTCAAGCTCATGGCCACGACCTTCAAGGTTGCTCCCGCCTCGACCATCGCATCTTGGCTCGATTGCGCCTCGAAGTGATTGCTCGCCTCGGTGAACGTGATCCCGGTGCGTGCGCTCAATCGCTGGGCGACCCGTGAGCCGAATCCAGCGGGTGCGTTGAGTCCCGTGCCCACCGCAGTCCCGCCGAGGGGTAGCTCGGCGAGGCGCGGCAGCATCGCTGTGATGCGATCCCTTGACAGCTCGATGCTGTGCGCCCACCCGCCGACCTCCTGCCCGAATGTCATCGGCACTGCATCCATCAGGTGGGTGCGTGCCATCTTCACGGTGTCGACGTGCCGCCCGGAGAGATCGGTGAGCGACTGCCGGAGGGCGTCGAGAGCGGGAAGCAACCCCGTGGTCAGTTGCAGCATCGCCGCGATCCGAGCCGCCGACGGGAAGGTGTCGTTCGATGACTGCGATGCGTTGACGTGGTCGTTGGGGTGCACGGCAGTTCCGAGCAGTTCCGACGCCCGATGGGCAATGACCTCGTTCAGGTTCATGTTGGTGCTGGTACCCGAGCCGGTCTGGAACACATCGACCGGGAACTGATCGGCCATCTCACCGCGCACCACCTCATTCGCCGCGTCGCGGACCGCCGCACCAATCGCCGGCGGTACCACGCCGAGCTGGCTGTTGACCGTGGCACACTCGGCCTTGATCATGGCCAGCGCTTCGATCATGGTCCGGGGGATCCGTTCGCCGGACACTGGGAAGTTGTCGATGGCTCGCTGTGTCTGTACTCCCCAACGATTGGCCATGGGCGCTGTCACCTCCGAACGAACGAGAATGACCTTATCGACCTCGATGTGTCCGAACCTGCCGGACCTGTTTCAGCGGTCGGCGTAGTGCAGGGCTGTGACGTCGTCGATGCCTTTGACCCGCTTCAGCCGACGCACGTGCTCACCGGAGTCGGGCCATGCGTTCGTGTTCGTCAGCAACGTCACGACGCCGTCGCGCACGGCGAGATCCTTGAGCGCTGGATCCCGGCGCAGCACCGGGTCAGACGTCACCGCGGCGCGTACCTTGGCTTCGGTGATCCATCCGGACAGCGGTTGGCTCCGGCGCTGGAGGACGGCGCGACGTGCGAACTCGGACCAGCGAACGACGTCTTTGCGGTTGACCCACGCGGCCGAGGCCAACGCGGCGATCCACATGGGGCGTATCCGTCGGCTGACAATTCGGGGGATCATGTGCCTGTTGTACCCATGTCGACCGGGGATCAAACGCTCGTCGGGGCGTGCTCAAGTCGGTTAACGAGGATCTTCACGGAGGTGACCCCGCAACTCGGCCAGGCTCGAGGCGATCAGCCGACCTACGTGCACCTGGCTCGTACCGATCTGCTCGGCGATCTGGGCCTGGCTGAGCTCGTCGAAGAACCGCAGGTACAGGATCTCGCGCTCGCGTGGGTGAAGCTTGTCCAACAGCCCGGCGATCACCTGCCGATCCAGCACGACGTCGAGGTTCTCGTCGACCGCCGGAGCGTTTCTTCCCGTCGGATCGAGGGCATGCGCCCGGTACGCGTTGTTCGCTTCCAGTGCCTCGATCACGGCTTCTTCCGGGATGTGCATTCGAGCGGCGACCTCGGAGATCTTCGGGGATCGTCTCAATTCCTTGGACAGTGTTTCGCTGGCCGCGTTGACGGCCGGCCGAAGATCCTTGGCGCGGCGAGAAACATGAACGCTCCAAGTGTGATCGCGGAAGTACCGACGAAGCTCACCCATGATCGTCGGGGTCGCGTAGGCGCCGAACGGAACGCCGTGGGCGGGGTCGAACCGGTCGATGGCGTTGAGGAGCCCGATCCGGGCCACCTGGACGAGGTCGTCGAACGGCTCACCGCAGTCGGCAAAGCGGCGAGCACCACGCGTGGCCAGCCACGAGGCCCGCGCCGCGATCTCGTCGCGCAAACCCGGATCGCGGCTCGCGCAGAAGCGTTCCAGCGACTCTTGTATCCAGTCCTCATCGCTGTCGGCTGGGCCGCGCATCGAGCTCACGTGATTGATGCGTGAGCCACTGCTGCCCAGATCTGGGCATGGTCGTCGACCAGTTCGATGCCGTGCGAGGTGCACACCCCGGCGAGCACCGTTCGGCACAGGAGCAGATCTGGGTGGTCGCTGTCGAAGTCGTCGATTGCAGTTCGGCCGCGCACCGTGAACGAGCCGTCTTCGACCGCGTACTGGACCTCGACCTGTTTCCCGTCGCCGTGCTCGATCAGGGCGAGCAGTACCTCACTGACCGCGATCTTGATGTCGTCGATCTCATCGACCGTGAAACCGCCCATCGCGGCGATCCCGGCGGCCGCCAACCGCAGAACGCGCGAGAGTGCCGGATCGGGCGGCAGCCGAATGACGACCGGTCCGATCCCGGGCTCAGCCATTGTTGTTGTCGATCGAGAACTGCTCGGTCGTGCCCGTGATCTCCAGTAGGCGGAGAACCTCCGAGCCGACATCGCGCAGAACGACTGTCGTATTCCGATCGTGCGCTCGTCGGCTGGCGCCGAGCAGGCTGCGCAGACCCGATGAGTCGATGAAGAACACGTCTCCGAGGTCGATGATGACTGGGCCGTCGTTCTCGCGCTCGCGAATAGCGGCTTCCAGGATTGGTCCGCCGGCGATATCGATGTCGCCGTGAACGACGATCACGCCGTCGAGGTCGTGGTCGACCGAGAGCGAGTCGCTGTTTCCCATCTCAGTCACGCGTGGTCTCCTGATCGTTGATGTTGCTGGTCGAACTGCGTTCGGTCCACACGCTACGGCTAAAGAGATCTTGCGTTCGATGTTTAGGTCGCCGGCGAATGCGGTACTAGGGACCATACATTCGCACCGTGAGATGCGAACTGATCGCTGAGAACCCCCCAGCGAGCCGCTGAGCACCCATTCAGCGTTGCGAACGTGTCTGGCCCGACCGTCCCCCGGGCCGGGCATGTTTGCGAGACCCGGGCAGGCATCAGGGGCGAGCGCCCATCACCTTCAGCCAATGGCCGTGCGACTTGACGGCCTGCCACGGTGTCGGGTGGCTGAGAACGACGAGGTGTCGCTCGAGGCAGGCCCTGTTCAGCCGCTCGGCAACGAGTGGATAGACGGTGTGAGGCAGGCGCGGTGCCAGGTGGTGCTCGACCTGGAAGTCGAGACCACCCATGAGCCAGTGCAGGATCCGACCGCCCAACTTGGTGCGGCAATGCACATCGACGGTCGTGCGCAGTTGGTGATCGATGAAGTCGGCGCCGTGACGCGGGGTGTCGGCAGGTGGGAACTCGGCCGGTTCGGTGCAGTGGGCCAGCTGGAACATCGTCGCCAGGAGCAGACCGACGGTCCAGGAGATGGCCAGGTAGAAGGTCAGCACGACCCACCACGGGTGGAACACCAACGGTAAGGCCAATGCCCAGCCAAAATGAATCACCTTGCCGAGCGCGATCATGGCGACGTCTCGCCGCCGCGGCTCGCGGGCGAAGTGTTGACGACCGATGCCGTGGTTCTTGAGGTCGATGAAGTCGGAGATCAGGAACCACTGCAGCGTCAGGAACCCGTACAGGACCCACATGTAGAGGTGCTGATAGCGGTGCCATGGGTGCCATGTTTGGTCGGGAGCGAGCCGGGCAAACGGGGCCTGATCGATGTCGGCGTCGATCCCGACCATGTTGGTGTTGCCGTGGTGCAGGTTGTTGTGCTTGAACTTCCAGATCCACGAACTGGCGCCCAACAGATCGCCGGTGTACCCGACCACTCGGTTCACGGTTCGCGATGTGCTGAACGAGGCGTGGTTGGCGTCGTGGAAGATCGAGGTGGCCACGGCTGTCAACGAAATGACCAGCGCCCCGGCGGAAAGGATCTTGGCGATCACCGACGTGTGTACGACGACCAACAGCGAGTAGCTCGCCAGGCACATCATCGCGATGACGATGGCTTTCACATGGATGTACCGGCGAGCCACAACGAGCTCGCGCAACGACGGCCGAACAGCCTCGGTCATCGCCAACTGGTAGGCATCTCTGCCCTCGACAGGTACTTCGATCGTCTGCATGGCCTCGCTCCTTCGACATCTCGGCCAAAACCGCCTGCCGAGGTTTGGAGCGGGCACGTCACACGTCGTTCGTGGGACCAGATCAGAATACCCGGTTCACGGCCGCCTTTCCCGTCGGGCGCTGGCCGATCTGTCGTGCGAGTGCTAGCGTTGAACGATACGTTGTTGCACTGCCTGATCCGGTCAAGACCCTGCCGTCCGTACTGTTGTGAAAGTGGGAAGCATGGTCGACGAGGTATCTCGATTCGCTGCGTCAGGGAACGTGTCGTGAACAATCAGCGGCCGAATCGGATCGCCGTCGCCTTCGCCCTCGAGGCCGCCAGATCGCCCACTTCGAGTTTGTGCGCCGCATGTATCGACGTTCTGGCCGTGACCGGCGCCGGGATCACGGTCATGGGTGGGGGACAAGAAGGTCCATTGTGCGTATCGAACCAGCGTATGGCTGCACTCGAAGACCTGCAGTTCACGACTGGCGAGGGTCCCTGCCAGGACGCCTTCCACTCCGGGCGACCGGTGCACGCCCCTCGGCTCGATGTCTCCGTGATCGCCCGCTGGCCATCGTTCGCCGACATGGCCCAGGAATCCGGGATCGGCGCAGTCTTCGCCTATCCGTTGGCGACCAACGGAGCGAGAATCGGCGTGCTGACGCTCTACCAGGACAACGAGGGAGAACTGAGTGCGGCACAGCACGACGACAGCATCGCCCTCGCAGAGGTGCTCACCGAGACGGTCCTGAGCCTGCAAGACGCTGTTCCCGGCGGCGTGCTGGCCCCGGGTCTCGAGGAGGCGGTCGTCTACCGCGCTGAGATCCATCAGGCGTCGGGAATGGTTTCGATCCAACTGCGGGTCCCGATCGCCGAGGCGCTCGTGCGGATCCGTGCTCACGCGTTTGCCACCGGGCGACCCATTGGCGCGGTGGCCGCCGATATCGTCGGTCGTCGACTACGTCTCGCCGATGATCGTGACGAGCCTGGCAAGACGCCGGGAAGAGGGGTGTAACACTGTGTCAAACAATGCCGAGCAGCGGGCCATCCACCGACAGGCCCTCACCGCAACCACCTTCGTCGAGATCGTCGACACGCTGGTCGACGATTTCGACGTGATCGATGTGCTCACCGTACTGACGTCGCGCAGCGTTGAACTGCTCGGAGTTGCCGCAGCAGGGATCCTGCTGGCCGACGAACACCGGCACCTCCGCGTCATCGGAGCGTCCACCGAGCAGGTGCAACTCCTCGAGCTGTTCCAGATCCAGAACGACGAGGGGCCGTGCCTCGACTGCTTCCACACCGGCAAGATCGTCCTCAACTCCAATCTCGACTCACCCTCGGCGTGGCCCAGGTTCGCCGAAGAGAGCGTCCTTGCCGGATTCCCCTCCGTCTGTGCGGTCCCACTGCGGTTGAAAGAGCTGATTCTCGGCTGTCTCAACCTGTTCATGTCGGAACCGGTCGGGCTGTCCGATGCCGAGGTCGCTCTTGCACAAGCCCTGGCCGACGTGGCCAGCATCGCCATCGTGCAGGATCAGGCCACTCGGCAGGCGGCGATCAGGGAAGGCCATCTGCAGCACGCGCTGATCAGCCGCATCTCGATCGAGCAGGCCAAAGGGATGATCGCCGAACGCAGCAACCTCGACATGGACGAAGCCTTCGCCCGGCTGCGGTCCTATGCCAGGAACAGCAACCGCGGCCTCACCGAGGTCGCCGAGTCACTCGTGGCAGGAACGTTGAGCGTCGAGGCGATCTCACAGGCACGCCGGCCACCGCCTCCCAAGGCGCCTCGCCGCTGACCGTTGTCAGCCGACTGATATCGGTGTACGGTGGCCGCACGAGCGAAATCGCTCGGTGCCGCGTTGCTCCGGACCCTGGTTGCGCCATCGACTCTGGAGGAACCAACGTGCGCGTACGGGACATGCGTTCGGACGGGCAGACCAGGCAGCCAGTCGATCTTGACGATCTGACGTTCACGCTCAGTGTGTCGACCGAGGGTACGTGCCGCGTGGTCGAGGTCTGTGGTGAGTTCGACGTCGCCAGCCGCAACCTGGTCATCCGAGCCTGCCTGGCCGATCGCACCAAAGCTGTCGTCGTCGAGATGGCCGAGATGACCTTCATGGATTGTTGTGGCTACGGCGGACTGGTCGCCGCCCGTCAGGTGCTCCAACGCGATGGCGGCTCGCTGACCTTGCGCCACGAGTTGGGGCAACCGGCCGCGCTGCTCGAGTTGCTGTCGCTACTCGAGGCCCCGACCTGAGGGTGATGTCTACATGTCGATGGCGTTGCGCGTCGTCTCGACGATCTCGGCGAACTCGTCGAGCGCGGCGTCGCCGATCGAACCGTAGATCGGCAGCAGGATCCTCGACGTCAGCCGCTCGGCCTCGGCCCGGGCCTCGCGGGAGGCAGCGGGGTCGGCGAAGGGACCGCTCCACCCAAGGTGTTCGGCCCACACCGGCCCGCTGCGAGGCGGAGCAGCGGGTGATGCGAGCACCGCATCGAGGGGGGTGAGCCCACAGGCGATGACCGCCACGATGTGGGCACCGCCACGCAGTTCACGCAGCACGTGCATGGTCAGAGCGACCCGGGCATTGACGTCGTCGGGCTGCGGCTGGGCGCGCCACCCGGCAAAGACGGCACCGATGGATCCGTCGGCGGCGTCGGCGATCGCCCGTCCCAAGGCGTCGAGGCGAGCCATACGTGCCGGGTCGAACCGGGCGAGCTCGGTCGAGCCCCACAAGCAACACAGAGCGGAGTAGGCGTCGGCCACCAGCCGCGGGTTCAGACCCTCGGGAAGCGAGTCCCACGCGGCGCGAACACGATCGGGGGCCAGGAAGGCCAGGCCCGATGCAGCAACGTCGGCGTCGCCGTCGCCGAGGACACCGGCACGTCCGACGATCCAGAGATCTTCGCCAGAACGCAGCCCCAGTTCGCCGGCAAGTCGATCTGCGCGGGGACCCGTCATCCACCCTCGAACGAATTGTTGGATGGGCTTCAAAACTCGCTCGACCTGGTCGGCCACCGTCGTTGTTGTCATTCTGGTCTCCTGGGTTCAGCCCCGAGCTGTGGGGGCGACGGCATCGTGCCAACGGATCCACGCGGCAAGATGCTCGGCTGGCGTCGAAAATCCGCCCGCGGTACTCGACACTCGGAGATGCGTGGCACCGAGTACTCGAAAGGCGGCGGCCGTGTCGATCCACGTCTGCGGATCGTCGTCGACACCGATGCGCATACCGCATTCGATTCCCAGCGCGTCGGAATCGCGTCCGGCGGCGTCGGCATACCCGCGCAGGCGATCCAACGCCCCGGCGAGCAGATCGCCCGGCGGGAACTGTGGCATCCACCCATCTGCCAGGCGACCGGTGCGTTCGAGCACCTTCTCGACGAGGTTGCCGAAGAACGAGCCCATCCAGATCGGGATCGGCCGCTGCACGGGCAGCGGGTTGATCCCGATTCGGTCGAGATGGTGCCAGTTGCCGTCGAACGTGACGAGCTCCTGGGTCCACAGTTGGCGCATGACCGCGACCTGTTCCTCGATTCGCCGTCCGCGGTTCGAGAAGTCCTGATCGAGCGCTTCGTACTCCATCCAGTTGCGGCCGATCCCCACGCCGAGACGCAACCGGCCGCCCGTCAACAGATCGAGCTCGGCGGCCTGCTTGGCCAGCAGCACGGTCTGGCGCTGTGTGCTGATCACGATCGATGTCGCCAGCTGCAGACGAGTGGTGACCGCGCCGAGGAAGGTGAGGAGCACGAGCGGCTCGTGGCACGGAACGTCGAAGGTGTTGACCTTCTCGCCGGGGCGCTGGCGATCCGGGTGGGCGCCGACGACGTGGTCGTTGGTCAGCAGACCGTCGAAGCCGGCGCCTTCCATCGACTGGGCCATGTCTTTCAGGAACGCGGGATCGTTCCCGATGTCGCCCGTGATCAGCATCGCCCCGAGTTGCACGAACGTGAACGTACCTCACCCGCACCCTGGGTCATCAAGCCACGACTTCGGTCGCCTTCGGCAGCGTGATCGTGACGGTCAGCCCGCCGCCGGGCGTGTCGTCGAGCGACAACACCCCGTCCATGGCATCGACGAACCCTTGGGCGACCGAGAAACCGAGGCCGACGCCGTCGTTGGCCTGCTCATCGCCGAGACGCTGCAGCGGTGTCGTGACCCGAGCCCGGTCCGCCGCCGGCACACCAGGCCCCCTATCGATGACGCGCACGTGCACAGAGTCGCCGATCGGGCCCGCCTCGATGCGAACGCGTTGGCCTGGAGGATTGTGCCGCAGTGCATTTCCAATGACGTTGGCGAGACTTCGTTCGAGCAGCGCAGGGTCGCTCATGACTGGTGGGATGGCGCGTGGGATGTCGATCTGCACGTCGTCGGAGGGAACGTTCAAGCTGTGCAATGCCGACATCACGGCATCGATGATGACGGTGGGCCGGGTTTCGATGGCGAGAGCGCCGAACTGCAACCGGCTCGCGTCGAGCAGATTGCTGACCAGCCGGTTGAGTCGATCGGCTTCCTCGTCGACCGTCTTCAGTGCTTCGGCGAGCTGGTCCGGGGTCCAACTCACCGCTGGATCGCGAAGGCCCGAGATCATTGCCTTGATCGATGCCAGCGGTGTTCGCAGGTCGTGCGAGACGGAGCGCAGCAGAGCTGTGCGCAGCGCGTCGATATCGGCCAGCGCCGCAGCCTCCGATGCTTCGGCGACGAGCCGCTGACTCTCGAGTGCGACAGCCAGTTGGTCGGCGAGCACGCGTAGGAGGTCGTGATCGTCGATCGACAACGGGCGGCCGAAGACCTGCAGCGTGGCCTGCAACCCGGCGCCTCCGTGCAGAGAGGTCGTCAGTGGCATCGACGCAGTGGGACGCCCCGTGACGTCGCCCGCCTCGGCGAGCGTCAGTGCCCCCGACGCGTCGGTGCCGACGATTCGCACACCGACGAGGTCGAACGTCGTACGCAGCTGATCGACCAATCGTGGCAATGGCTCCGGATCGGCGGCGAGACTGGTGGTCGAACGGGCCAGCGCTTCGGCTTCCAGCCGCGCTCGGCGGCCTTCCAGCGATCGCCGTGCGGCGACGTCGACCATGGTCCCGACCGTGACCGCAACGGCGACGAAGATCACCAGCGAGGTGAGGTTCTCGCCCTCGGCGATGGTCAGCGTGCCGTATGGCGGGACGAAGAACCAGTTCACCAGCAACGACGACAACAGCGCGGCGACGACGGCGACCACCTTCCCGCCGAGTGCGGCGATGCCCAAGACCAGGCAGAGCACGAGCAACAGCTCGGTGGAAAGAGAGATGTGGTCGCGCAGCGGCAGAGTGGCGGCCATGAACAGGGGGAGACCGAGGATGGTCAGGAACCACGACGCGATCACCCGGCGGCGGCCGAGGCCGGGCGCGGCACGCATCGGCGACGACTCGACATCATCGTCCTCAGTGGTTCGATGAGCGATCACGTGAACGTCGATCTCGCCCGCCAGGCGGGTCACGCGGGCAACGAACGACCCGTGGGTGAGTTCGTGCCAACGGCTGCGACGGCTCGCGCCGAGCACCAGCTGGGTGGCCTTCTCACGTCTGGCGAAGGCGACGAGCGACTCGGCCGTGTCGTGACCCACCACCTCGTGCACGGTCCCGCCGAGCTCGAGCACGAGTCTGCGCTGTGCGGTCAGGGCCTCGGCGTCGTTGGGGGTCAGACCGTCGTCGACGGCGACGTGCACTCCCAGCAGCTCCCCGCCCACGCGCCCGGCCATCCGCGCCGCGCGGCGGATCAGGTCTTCTCCGCCGGCGACGCCGGTGATCCCCACCACGACCCGCTCGCGCGTCTCCCACGTATCGGCGATGCCGTGGGCTTCGAGATAGCCGTGCAGCGATTCCTCGACCCGGTCCGCCAACCACAGCAGGGCGAGTTCACGGAGCGCCGAGAGGTTGCCCGGGCGGAAGTAGTTGCCCAGCGCCGCGTCGACCCGCTCCGCCGGATAGATGTTGCCATGGGCCATCCGTCGACGGATCGCCTCGGGAGCCATGTCGACCAGTTCGAGCTGGTCGGCGTGGCGGACGATCGCGTCGGGGACGGTCTCGCGTTGGGTCGTTCCGGTGATGCGCGAGACGACGTCGTTCAACGACTCGAGGTGCTGGATGTTGACGGTCGAGATCACGTCGATCCCGGCATCGAGCAGTTGCTCGACATCTTGCCACCGCTTCTCGTTCCTGGATCCCGGAGCGTTGGTGTCCGCGTATTCGTCGACAAGAACAACCTCGGGGCGTCTCGCCAGGACGGCGTCGAGATCCAGCTCCTGCAGCACCGCGCCGCGATATTCTATCTGCCTCAACGGGACGATCTCCAGGTCGCCGATCTGTCGTGCGGTCTGGTGGCGCCCGTGCGTTTCGACGACGCCGATCACTACATCGGTGCCGCGCCCCTTGCGGCGCACACCTTCACCGAGCATCCGGTAGGTCTTGCCGACACCCGGCGACGCGCCGAGGTAGATGCGTAGTGTTCCCCGTGCCACAGCGCTAGCCCCTGGCTGCTCCCGGCATCACGCTCAAGCCGCGAGGTCATCGAGTGCGAGGTTGAGCTCGAGCACGTTGACTCCCGACTCGCCCAACACCCAGAGTTGGCGCCCGTCGGTGTTCTGGTCGACGAGCTTCGCCACGACTGCGGCGTCGAGCCCCCTGGCCTGGGCAACCCTGGCGATCTGCAGACGGGCATTGGCGACCGAGATGTGCGGGTCGAGACCGCTGCCCGACGCCGTGACAGCGTCTACGGGCACCAGAGCATCGGGGGCGAGCCCGTTCTCCTGGCGATACGCGGCGACACGCTCACTGACCGCCGAGAGAAGGTCGGGGTTCGTCGGCCCGAGGTTCGAGCCAGAGCTCGCCGAACCGTCGTAGCCCGCACCAGCAGCCGACGGCCGGGGGTGGAAGTACTGCGGGGCGGTGAACGTCTGGCCGATCAACTTGCTGCCGACGATGACCCCGTCTCGCTTGATCAGAGAGCCGTCGGCCTTGTTGCCGAAGGCGACCTGGCCGATCGCTGTGGAGAGCAGGGGGTAGACAACTCCGCAGATGAGGGTGAAGACGATCACGGTCAGGAATGCGGGCCGCAGTTGGCGGATCAATGCACGCATGTCAGTTCACTACTCCCGTTGCAGTTATGAGGATGTCGATGAGCTTGATGCCGACGAACGGGGCGATGATGCCGCCCAGCCCGTAGACCAGCAGGTTGCGCCGCAGCACCTGAGCCGCTGCCTCGGCACGGAACTTCACGCCGCGCAGGGCGAGCGGCACCAGCATGATGATGATCAAGGCGTTGAAGATGACCGCCGACAGGATCGCTGACCGCGGGCTGTCGAGCTTCATGATGTTCAGCCGATCGAGTACGGGCAGCACACCCGAGAACATCGCCGGGATGATGGCGAAGTACTTGGCGACGTCGTTGGCGATCGAGAACGTGGTCAGCGACCCGCGAGTGATCAGCAACTGCTTGCCGACCTCGACGATCTCGATCAGCTTGGTGGGGTTGCTGTCGAGGTCGACCATGTTCCCCGCCTCCTTGGCGGCCTGCGTGCCGGTGTTCATGGCCACCCCGACGTCGGCTTGCGCCAGCGCCGGGGCGTCGTTGGTGCCGTCACCGGTCATCGCCACGAGGTTGCCGCCGGCCTGCTCGCGCTTGATCAATGCCATCTTGTCTTCAGGCGTTGCCTCCGCCAGGAAGCCGTCGACTCCGGCTTCGTCGGCAATCGCCGCTGCCGTCAGCGGGTTGTCGCCGGTGATCATGATGGTGCGAATGCCCATCGCCCGCATTTGGTCGAAGCGTTCGCGCATTCCTGCCTTGACCGTGTCTTTCAGCCGGATCACACCGAGGACCCGCCAGGCCTCAGCTGCTGATGCGCGGTCGATCACGACGAGGGGAGTGGCGCCGTCCTTCGACACCTGTTCAACGGTTGGCAACACCTCGAGCGGGAACGAGCCGCCCTCGGCCTCCACGAAGCGGCGCACGGAATCCGCCGCACCCTTGCGCACTTGACGCCCGCTGCTCATGTCCATGCCCGACATGCGGGTCTGAGCCGTGAACGGCACGAGCACCGCGTTCGGGTCTTCGATGATGGTGAGGCCGAAATCGTGGACCGCCAGATCGACGATCGACCGTCCTTCGGGCGTCTCGTCGGCCAGAGACGATACGAGTGCTCCCTCGGCGAGAGCCCCGGCCTCCACGCCCGTGACGGGGATGAACTCCGACGCCTGCCGTGAGCCGTAGGTGATCGTCCCGGTCTTGTCGAGCAGCAAGGTGGTGCAGTCACCAGCGGCCTCGACGGCACGTCCCGACATCGCCAGCACGTTGCGCTGGACGAGGCGATCCATTCCGGCAATGCCGATGGCGGAGAGCAGACCGCCGATCGTCGTAGGGATGAGACAGACCAAGAGAGCGATCAAGACGATGATGCTCTGCTCCGCTCCGGAGTAGATGGCGAACGGCTGCAGCGTGACCACCGCCAGGAGGAATATGATGGTCAAGCCGGCCAGCAAGATCGACAGGGCGATCTCGTTCGGTGTCTTCTGCCGGTTGGCTCCCTCCACCAGGGCGATCATCCGATCGAGGAACGTCTCGCCCGGGTTGGCTGTGATGCGCACCACGATCTCGTCGCTCAACACGCGGGTGCCGCCGGTGACCGCAGAACGATCGCCACCCGACTCGCGGATGACCGGCGCGGATTCACCCGTGATGGCCGACTCGTCGACCGTGGCAATACCCTCGACCACCTCGCCGTCGCCTGGGATGACCTCCCCGGCGACCACGACGCACAGATCGCCGACGTGCAGCTCCGCTGACGGCTTCTGCGACGTCGTTCCGTCGGGCATCCTCAGCGTGGCGATCGTGTCGGCTCGCGTCTTGCGGAGTGTCGCCGCCTGGGCCTTGCCGCGCCCTTCGGCCATCGCCTCGGCGAAGTTGGCGAACAGCACGGTGAACCACAGCCAGGCAGCGACAAGGCCGGCGAACCAGTTCTGTGTCGAGGTGCTGTCGGAGAAGTCGCGGATGAACAGGTAGGTGGTCAGGACCGACCCGACCTCGACGATGAACATCACCGGGTTGCGCATCATCTTGCGCGGGTGCAGCTTCTTGAACGAGTCGACCGACGCGGTCTTGATGATCGCCGGGTCGAAGATCGACTTCGAACCGGGCGCCTTGGTGCGTACCTTAGGAGCACGAGGCTCCGGCGTTTGTTGCAGTGTTGCAGTCATGTGTTGCTCATAAGTCCTTCGCTGGTCACAGTGAGAGGTGCTCGAGGATCGGTCCCAGGGCGAGCGCTGGGAAGAAGGTCAGTCCGGCGACGATGATGATGACGCCGGCCACGAGGAAGCCGAAGAGCGGGGTGTCCGTCGGCATGGTTCCAACGGTCGCGGGGACCTTCGGCTTGCGGGCCAGCGCGCCGCCGATCGCCAACGCTGGGATGATGGTCAGGAAGCGGCCCATGAGCATCGAGAGACCCTGGGTGGTGGTGTACCACTGCGTTCCCGTTCCCTGGTAGGCGAAGGCCGAGCCGTTGTTGTTGGCCGTCGAGGCGAAGTTGTACAGGATCTCCGAGAGCCCGTGTGGGCCCGTTTGATGGGTGTTCGCACTCTTCAACACAGCGGAAGCTGCCGCGAACGGCTTCATCGCAAACGGCATCGCCAGGATGTACAGGGTCAACAGCTTCATCTCGGCTGCCTGGATCTTCTTGCCGAGGTACTCCGGCGTTCGCCCGACCATCAGCCCGGCGATGAACACCGCGAGCAACGCCATGATCAAGATGCCCACCAAGCCGACTCCGGTTCCGCCGGGGGAGATCTCGCCGAGCATCATGTTCATCATCGGTGCCATGCCGCCGAGCGGCGTGAACGAGTCGTGCATGCAGTTGACTGCACCCGTTGAAGTCCCCGTGGTCGAGGAGGCGAACAGGCCGCAAGCCGCAGCGCCGAAGCGGACCTCCTTGCCTTCCATGTTGCCGCCCGACTGGGTGATCGAGACCGACTGATCGACTCCGGCGGCAGTGAGGTTGGGGTTGCCGTTCTGCTCGGCGAACATGGCGAACGTCGAGAAGACGACCATGATCCCGGCCATCACGGCCAGCAGGACCTTCGCTTGCCGCTTGTCGCCCACGAGACGGCCGTACATCGACACCAGCGAGAGCGAGATGAGCAGGAGTGAGAAGATCTCCATGACGTCGGTGAAGCCGTTCGGGTTCTCGAACGGGTGTGCAGAGTTTGCGTTGTACGGCCCGCCGCCGTTCGTGCCAAGCTCCTTGATCGCCTCCTGCGACGCAAACGGTCCACCGGGGATGTGCTGTTGCGTCACTTCGTTCGTCGAGTCGACTGTGGTCGCGATCTTGTCGCCCCTCAGGCTCTGAATCGTGCCCTGGGAAATCAACACGACAGTGAACACCAGCGCGAGCGGCAGCAGAATGCGCACGATGGTCCTGGTCAGGTCGACCCAGAAGTTGCCGATCGTCCGCGAACGAGTCCTGGTGATGCCCCGGATCAGGCCGACCACGACAGCCATGCCTGCGGCCGCAGACACGAAGTTCTGCACCGTGAAGCCGATCATCTGGGTCAGGTGGCTAGCCGCAACCTCGCCCGAGAACCACTGCCAGTTCGTGTTCGTCACGAAACTGATCGCTGCGTTGAACGAACCCATCGCCGACATGTTCGGACGATCGGTCGGGTTGAAGAACAGGTTCCCCTGAAGTCGCAACAGGCCGTATAGGAAGAGAACCGACATGAGGCTGAAGGCCACGAGCGAGAGCGCATAGACGTTCCAGCGCTGTTCTCGCTTGTGGTCGATTCGGCAGATCCTGTAGATGAACCGTTCGATCGGGTTGAACAACTTGTCTCCGGGAGCGGAGCCGTCCTTGCGGGCTCCGTACACGGCGGCCATATAGCGCCCGAGAAGCGGTACTGCGATGGCCAGCATCGCCACCAACACGAGGGCTTGAACTATTGCCTGCCAACTCATCAGAAACGCTCCGGGAACAGGATGACCAGCAGCAAGTAGGCAACAGTGAGCACGGACAATACGAGAGCCGCCGTGTTGTCGAACGCTGCCGCGATCATGCCGTCACCTCTCCGCTTGTTCCGGCACCGATCAAGGTCGCAGCGTCGCGGTCGGGCGCAGCATCGAGGTCCTTGGTGGCCAAGGCCAGTTCGTCGGATCCGATCATGCGGTCGCACAGCTGCACGTACAGCGCGCAGAGCACGAAGAACACGATCATCACCGCGATGAAGACGACGTCACTCATTTGGTCTTACCTCCTGGGAGTTCACGGAGCAGTTGTACGCGACGGACGCGTCTCGTGTAGCAACAGTCACGGTTCCTTCACGGTTCGGCGGCAGTCCTTCACGTGCTCTTCACACGTCGCGCTTGTGAGCGATGGCTGGACGACCTGACAGACTGGCTCAATGCCGCGCGGCGCCTTACGCATCTACATCGGTGCCGCGCCGGGGGTCGGCAAGACGTACGCGATGCTCGGCGAGGGCCGTCGCCGAAAGCAACGTGGTGCCGACGTGGTCGTCGGCCTGGTCGAGACCCATGGGCGAGAGCAGACCGTGGCCCAGCTGGGCGACCTCGAAGTCCTACCGCGCATCGCGGTCGAGTATCGCGGCACGACGTTGTACGAGATGGACGTCGAGGCGGTCCTTCGTCGTCGGCCCGATGTCATCCTGGTCGACGAGTACGCCCACACCAACGCCCCTGGGTCACGTCACGACAAGCGCTGGCAGGATGTAGAGCTGCTCCTCGAGGCAGGTATCGAGGTGATCTCCACCTTGAACGTGCAGCACCTGGAGTCGCTCAACGACGTGATCAGCGAGATCACCGGAACCGTGCAGCGCGAAACCGTTCCCGACGCGGTTGTGCGTCAGGCGGATCAGATCGAGCTTGTCGACATGTCACCCGAAGCGCTACGCAGGCGGATGGCTCACGGCAACATCTACCCGGCTGAACGGGTCGATGCTGCCTTGAGCAACTACTTCAGGCCCGGCAACCTCGGCGCGCTGCGCGAGCTTGCCTTGCTCTGGGTGGCCGATCGGGTCGAGGAATCGCTGACCACGTACCTCGCCACCCATGGGATCAGCAAGACCTGGGAGACCCGTGAGCGAATCGTGGTCGGCATCACCGGCCGGCGCGGTGGTGACATGTTGATCCGTCGTGCGGCGCGGATCGCCGGTCGGGTCGGCGGTGATCTCGTCGGGGTGCATGTGTTCTCCGACGATGGGCTCAGCACCGACAGCGGCGACGAGTTCTCGGCGCAACGCAGACTTGTCGAACAGCTGGGTGGTCGCGTTCACGACGTCGTTGCTGCATCGCCGGCCGAGGGATTGGTGTCGTTCGCCCACGCCGAGAAGGCGACGCAGTTGGTGTTGGGCGCGAGTCGTCACAGCCGGTTGCAGGAACTGCTCCGCGGCTCGCTGGCAGGTCGCGTCATTCGTGCCGCAGAGGGCGTCGATGTTCACGTCATCGCCGACCAGGAACCCGACCGAGACACGGCGGCGAAGCCGCACCAACAGCCGGCCACACAGACCGGCGGCGGTCGACGGCGCCGTCTGCTGGCCTGGGTGCTCACGGTGGTGGGCCTGCCGCTGTTGATCGCGATCACCTTGCCTTTTCGCGACTCGCTGGCACTGTCGACCATCTTGCTGGTCCAGCTGGCACTGGTGTTGGTGATCGCCGCCGTTGGCGGACGCCTCGTGGCCGGCGTAGCCGCTGTGATCGCGTCGTTGCTGATCAACTGGTTTCTCGTCCAGCCGTACTACACCCTCACCATCGCCGAGCCCGAGAACGTCGTCAGCCTCGTGGTGTTCGTCGCTGTGGCGATCACGGTCGGTTCGCTCGTCGACACCACCGCTCGCCGGGCATATGAATCGCAGCGGGCGCGCGTCGAAGCAACTGCGCTGGCGCGATCCGCGGCGACGCTTGCTGCGGATCCCGACGCTCTGCCAGGCCTGCTCGAGCAGATCCGCACCACATTCGCCTTGGATCGGGTTCGATTGACCTCCGATGACCTGCTCCAACGCAGCTACGACACCTCACACGACGAACCCGTCGATGCACCCGTCAGCACGTTGCCAGTCGGCGTTTCCTCGGAGCCCGGAGTCAGCTACGAGCTCGAGCTGTTCGGCCGACAGCTGTCGGGGGACGATCAGCGGGTGCTGCGTGCCTTGGCCGATCAATTGGCCGTGGCGATCGATCGAACACAGCTCGGACGCGAGGCCGCCGAGGCCGAGGCGCTCGCCCAAGTCGACGCGGCGCGCACGGCGCTGCTTCGCGCCGTGTCGCACGACCTGCGCACCCCCCTGGCGTCGATCAAGGCGATGGTGTCGGGACTTCTCGAGAGCGACGACATCCAGTGGCGTCCCGAGCACGTCCATGATGCGCTCGTGACCGTCGACGAGGAAGCCGACCGTCTGAACCGGTTGGTCGGTGATCTGCTCGATGCCAGTCGACTGCAGATCGGTGCGCTCGCCGTCAACAGTCAAGACGTCGACGTTGCCGAGTCGATCGGCGTGACCCTCGCCGGCATCGGCGTTGCGGGGGATCGGGTCGATGTCGAGGTTCCGCCCGACTTGCCCACGGCCCGCGGCGACGCTGCGCTTTTCGAGAGAAGCCTCGACAACGTCATCACCAACGCTCTTCGCCACGGTGGCCCCTCCCCGGCGCGGCTGACGGTCGGCGTGGTCGGACGCGAGATCCACGTCTGCGTCATCGATCGTGGGCCCGGCATTCCCCGCCATCTTCGTGAAAAGGTCATGGCGCCCTTCGCGCAACTGGGTCATGACCAATCGGCCGACGGTGTGGGTCTGGGGATGTCGATCGCCCAGGGCTTCGTGCAGGCCATGCACGGCAGGTTGGAGCTCGACGACACGCCCGGCGGTGGGCTGACCGTGGTCATCGCCTTGCCGATCTCCACGCCCGTCGGCAGTTCCGGAGATCGCCCGTGATCCGAGTCCTGGTGGTCGACGACGAACCACAGATCCGTCGCGCCCTCAGCTTGCACCTCGGGGTTCGCGGCTACGAGGTGTTCGAGGCCGACTCCGGCGAGCGGGCCATCCAGATCGCGGCCTCCGAACACCCCGATGTCGTCCTGTTGGATCTCGGCCTTCCCGGCATGGACGGTGTGCTGGTCATCCAGGCGTTGCGCGGTTGGACGACGATGCCGATCATCGTGTTGACCGTGCGCGACGACGAGCGCTCGAAGGTGCAGGCGCTCGATGCCGGCGCCGACGACTACGTGACCAAACCGTTCGGAATGGCCGAGCTGTTGGCTCGGGTACGTGCTGTGCTGCGCCGCAACCCGGCGGGTGACGAGACGGCAGCCGAGGTGACGACGTCGTCGTTCCGGCTCGATCTGGTGGCCCACCGCGCCTTCGTCGACAATCATGGCCTCGACGATCATCTCGAAGTGCGGCTGACGCCCACTGAGTGGTCGATCGTCGAGTACCTGGTGCGTTACCCCGGCCGACTGGTGACCTATCGGCAGTTGATCACCGCTGTCTGGGGAGCGTCGTACGATCCCGACCCCAACCTGCTGCGCGTCCACATGGCCCACATCCGTCGCAAGCTGGAAGCCGACGGTGCACGGCCGAAGCACTTCATCACCGACTCGGGCATGGGCTATCGATTCGAGAACGAGGCGTGACCTGTGACGTGACCTCAGCCGGGCGCAGCCTCGGCCGCGCCGCCGTACAACTGGGCGTCGGCAGCACGCAATCGTCCGGCGATGCCTTTCATGATGTTGCGGGTCACCGAAGGTGATTCACGAAGAAATTGGGTGAACTCGGCATGGCCGATGATCTCGATGGTGACGTCGGTCGCGGCGGTGATCGTGGCAGTCTGCGGGCCGTTGTCGAGCAGCGAGATCTCACCGAAGAAGTCGCCCGGGCCGAGCACGGCAACGGCCTTGCCGTCGATGACCACGTTTGCCGTACCCTCGGTGATGATCGCGAAGTGATGCCCGGCTCCCCCTTGACGGGCCACGACGGTTCCTGCCGTCAGGCGTAGCCCCGTGGTCAGGCGAGCGATGCTCTTCAACTCTTTGGCATTGCACGACGAGAAGAGCGGCACATGAGGGAGCACGCCGGTAAGTGAGGCCTTGCGGGTCATGAATGTCTCCTTCAGGTGATGACGGCTCGCAGGTTACAGCGCCGCGCTCACCCGGTGATCAATGGCTTCACAACAGCCTCGAGATATGGCTCCAGCCACAGCGAGGCGGCGGTGGTGATGTGGCTGTTGTCGCGGTAGACGAGCAGGTTGCCGATCACGACGGGACAGTCCGTGGCCGTGCACAACCAGTCGCCGGTCGGTACGAACCGGGCGTTGTGGGTGGCCGCCAGGTCGAGCTCGACCGTCAGACGTCCGGGCTTGACCGCTGACGAACGCGGGTTCATGCACGCGCTCACGTGGCGCAGATGCGATGCGACGCAACTCGGCACATCGTTCAACGGGGTGGGTGTGTCGCCGAGCATCAACAGGTTGGCGGCGAGCGGCCGCAACTCGTCGAGGGTTGTCTGCAAACCGTTGCGCCAGATGTCGTCGGGGCTCGATCCGATCGCTCGACCGATGGTCGTGTACCGGTAGGCCGACATGATGACGAGGTCGGGATGTTCGACGGCGAGGTCTGCCATCACCCGTTGGCGCCACGGACCGCACTCCGGTCCGCGCGCCGGATCCGCGATCGGGATGTCGGCGGTCGGGCAGCCCTTCTTGGTGCGGACATCCAAGCGCCAGTGGTTCCGCTGAGCGATCTCCTGCAACGCCGGGAACCACTGAGCAGCGTGCGAGTCGCCGAAAAGGACAACTGTGATGGGCGAGGTGACGTCGCCGTAGAAACAACCATCCTTGGCTACCTGGCCGTTGTTCAAGATGCATCCGTCCGCGTAGACCTGCGGCTTGTCGGATCGCGCCCGACCGAGGCTCGGCGTCAGGTTCGACGGGACGACCTCGGTGATCGCGCCGTCATTCAGCGTCGCCACGTTGGCCTCGACCATTGCCGCGATGGCCGCGTCAGGCGATGACGGGCCACTCGTCGCGACAGCGGTGGTCGGCGCAATCGGGGCGACCGGGGCAACTGGCGAGGTCGATGGTACGGAGATCGTGTCGGGGCTGGTCAGCGGCAACGTCGATGCCTGCACTGTCGATGCCTGCACTGTAGAAGATGGTGCTGTCACAACACCCGACGCCGCTACGACCCGTGCCGGTGAGGCGACCTCGCCCCCACCGATGAGCGATGGCGACAGCGTCAGCATCACCGCGGCCACGATCGCCGCGGTGGCTCCAAGTGTTGCCCCGAGCAGGAGACTTCGTCGTGGCCGGGCACTCAACCAGACCGACCGCCGCGCCGGGTTTTCGACCAGACGGAACGACAGCGCCGCCAGAGCGACGGCGATGATCAAGGCCGCAATCCGCTGCATTGAATCCAGCGGCCCGAACGCTGCGGCGCCGAACACGAGAACCGGCCAGTGCCACAGATATGTGCCGTACGACCTGGTACCGAGCCAGGTCAAGGGCGGGATGTCGAGAAGGATCGCCGGACCGAACCGGCAGCCACCCGCGGTCAGCACCAGCACGGTTGCCGTGACCGGCAGCGCTGCGGCAACGCCGGGGAACCGGGTGAGGTCGCTGAAGCGGGTTGCAACGAGCACGACCGCGGCCAGCCCGAGCCATCCGGTTGCAGCGCGCAACGCCGCAGGAATCCGGTTGGGAGCTGTTCCGGCAACGGCCAGGGCGGCGCCGGCGAGAAGCTCCCATGCTCTGGCCGGGAGCAGGAAAAAGGCTTGCGGCTGGTGGTGCGGAGTCAGTCGGATGCAGAGCGCCAGTGATCCCGACAGGAGAACGGCGATCATGGCCGCGGGAAGCCACCGGGCCCGTCGACGAAGCCTGGAGGCGGCGAGGAGCAGCAGCGGCCAGACGATGTAGAACTGCTCTTCCAAGGCCAGCGACCAGAAGTGCAGCATTGGAGACGGTGCCAGTTGTGACGCCAAGTAGTCGTCCTGGCGATGGGCGAACACGATGTTGACCGTGAACGTGGTCACGGCCAGCGCGTCGCGCATCAGATCGCGCTGTGCCAGCGGGTCGAGGAGCAATCGTCCGGCCACCAGCGTGGCGATCACGACGACGAACGATGCGGGCAACAGTCGGCGTGCTCGACGCGCCCAGAATGTCGGGAGCGCCTTGGCTCCCGACATCTGCAGATCCCGCATCAGCAATGAAGTGATGAGGAATCCGGAGATCACGAAGAAGACGTCGACGCCGATGTAGCCACCGTGAAATGGTCCAAGCTTGGCGTGATAGGCGAGCACAGCCAGCACGGCGATCGCCCGCAGGCCCTCGATGTCGCCGCGAAAGGTCGATGAGGACATCTGAGCCTGGGTCAAGCCGGCAGCATCGTTTTCTTGCTGGCGAGGTCTGTGCCGAGCATCACGACCACAGTTGCCTCGCCGAGCGCGGCCGGCCCGCCGGTGATCGACACGGGTACGGGCATGCGGGTCACGGCGACGTCACCCATCGCCCGACCGATCGATGCGGCCACGTCGGCACCGGCCGGCATGAAGTACACCTTGCTGACGTCGAGTCGCTCCTCGACACCGGCGGCATTGGTGGGGTCGCCCATGTGGAACCCGCGGGCGCCGAGCTCCTGACTGAGCTGCTGCGCCGCGCCGTTCACGTTCGATGCGTTGGCGACGATGACGACGGCACCCTCGGTGATCAACGGGAGCGTGGTGGTCGTAGTGGTCGGCGGGATCGTGGTCGTTGACGTGGTGGTGGTGGTGGTGGTGCTCGTCGAGGTGGTCGTCGGCGGGATCGTGGTCGTCGTCGTTGTTGTCGTCGAGCTCGTGGTGGTCGTGGTTGTCGCGCTGTCAGGGCCGAACGTGCAGCCGACGATCAATGCGGCGAAGGCCATCGAGGAAACCCCCAGCAACACAGCAACTGTCGTCGCACGCCTGACCATTCCGCTCATCCTTGCGAGTCGCCGGGCCGGCGACAAGTCGGCCGGGTCGCGACGAGGTGGGCCCAGTGGAACCCGAGGTGGTCGTGTCGGTGGTCGTTCGCACCGGGGAGGCTTTGGGACTGGCCGCCGGCATCAGACTTTGGTCGTAGGCCATCGTCGACGTTCCAACCAGATTCTCAACCTGTGCTGATGCGCGAGTGGTCGTCGAGGTGTTTGATGGCGACCATGTCAATGTCGCCCCAACCGGAACCCCGCTCACAACTCGAGGTGCTCGCCGGTCGTCGTGCGTTCCTGCGGGTCGGCGGTCTCGCTGTGCTCGGACTCGCCGGCGCGGCCTGCGCCGGATCGTCGTCATCGTCGACCACCGCCACCAACGGCGGCACTACAGCCCCGACCCCGACGTCCGCCACGTCTGCCACCTCTGCGACCCCTGCCACCCTTGCCACCTCTGCCGAAACAGTTGCATCGAGTGCGGCTGCGCCATCGACTCTCACGGCTGCCGACTTCGATGGTCTCGGCAGTTGTGTGCTGATGCCCGAGAAGACGGCGGGCCCGTTTCCTCTCGATCAACAATTCGATCGCGGCGACATCACCGAGGATTATCCCGGCCATCCGATGCGCCTCGGCCTGCGGGTGCTCGACGAGTCGTGCGCGGCTGTGCCCGGTGCAACCGTCGAGATCTGGCATGCCGATGCGACGGGTGACTACTCGGCGTTCACCGACAACGGCGGCGGCAAGGACGAAGGCGCCGGCACGACGTTCCTGCGCGGCACGCAGACAGCCGATGCCAACGGGATCGTCGAGTTCTTGACGATCTACCCAGGTTGGTACCGGGGTCGCGCAGTGCACATCCACCTGCGTGTGCATCTCGCCGACGCGACCGTGTTGACCTCGCAGATGTTCTTCGGCGACGACTACACCGCCGGTGTCTACTCCGCTGCGCCGTACGCCGAGTTCGGTCTGCCCGACACGTCGAACGCAGCCGACAACATCGCCGGCAACCCCGCGGCCGAGGGTACGTTGTTGCACACTTCGGTTGCCGAGACGGCGAAGGGTGCAGGAACGCTCGCCCTGCTCAACCTGGGCATCGACCAATCGGCGCGCGCCTGAGCGAGGCGTGAGTAATCTGCGCGGATGCGGGTCGTTGTTCTTGGTGCAGGGTTCGGTGGGCTGGAGCTGACCACTCGGTTGTCGGATCAGTTCGGTGACGACATCGATGTGGTGCTGATCGATCGTAGTGACGGGTTCGTCTTCGGCTTCTCGAAGCTCGACGTGATGTTCGGCAAGGCGTTGGCCACGGCAGTGCATCACCCGTATCGAGATCTGGTCAAGCCCGGCGTGCGCTTCGTCCAATCGACGGTGCGAACGATCGATCCCGTTGGCAAGCGAGTGGAGACAGACGCCGGAGCCTTCGACGCCGACATCCTCGTCGTTGCGCTCGGAGCGGATCTCCATCCCACCGCTACGCCGGGACTGGTCGAAGGAGGTCACGAGTTCTACACCGTCGCCGGCGCGTTCGCACTGCGCGATGTCTTGTCGAGTTTCGCCGGTGGGCGAGTGATCGTCGCGGTCACCTCGACGCCTTTCAAGTGCCCCCCGGCCCCCAGCGAGACGGCCCTGTTGATGCACGATCACCTCACAGCGCAGGGCGTCCGCGATGCTTCGTCGATCGCCCTGGTCATGCCGATGGGCGTCCCGATCCCTCCATCGCCTGCGGCCTCGAAGGCATTGCTCGTCGCCTTCGCCGAGCGGGGCATCGAGTGGCACCCGGATCGGTTGGTGGGCGCACTCGACCCCAGTCGGAAGGTCGCCCTGCTGAGTGATGGCAGCGAGATGCCCTACGACTTGTTCCTCGGCATACCTGTGCACCGCGCCCCCGATGTCGTGGTGGCCTCGGGATTGACGGTTGAAGGTTGGATACCGGTCAACTCGCTGACGCTCGAGACGTCGTTCCCGGGGGTCTACGCTGTCGGCGACGTGACCAGCGTCGGAACCCCGAAGGCTGGGGTCTTCGCCGAGGGCCAGGCCGCGGTGGTCGCTGATGAGATCGGCGCAATGATGCGCGGCGACGCACCATCGGCGACCTACGACGGTCACGGGATGTGCTACCTCGAGTTCGGCGGGCACGAGGTGGCGCGCGTTGATGTCACGTTCCTCAGCGGCCAGAGCCCGGTCGGTGACATGGAGGGCCCATCCGAAGAGCTTGCCGCGGACAAGATCGAATTCGGTTCCAGCCGGATCCAGCGGTGGTTCGGTCGGGCCTGGACTGCATCCGGTCAGCCCGTCGGCTGAGTTGCCGCGGGGCGAGCCGCCGGCTGCGCGTTTCGGTGCCTGTGTTCGAGAGTGACAGAATCACGGCTGAGACCTACAGGGGGTAGTTCATGACGATGGATCTGGTGATCGAGGTGGACAATCGTCCGGGCGTGCTCGCTCAGATAGCGGCGGCTATCAGCGACGCCGGTGTCAACATCGCCGCTGCGACCTGTGTCGGCATGGGCGACCGTGCCGAACTGCACATCCTCGTACCCCACGCCGAAGCCGCCCGCCACGCCCTCGCCATCACCCATCAAGCTGTGATCACCAACGAGCGCGAGGTCGTCGTCGTCGGGTTCGAAGATCGCCCGGGCGCGTTGGCCGATCTCGCCAGAACGGTCGCCGAGGCAGGAGTCGACATCGATCTGGTCTACGTCGCGACGAACAACAGGGTTGTGTTCGGCTCGAAGGACCTCCCTGGGTTGAAGGCGGCGCTCGGTCAGAGCCACTGAGGGCTGATCCCCTAGGGCTGGCGACCAGTCCAGGCGACCAGTTGGTCGATCAACGGGGCGTCGCCGGGCACGGCGACGGCGTTGGCGAATGGTGCATCGAACTGGAGGTTGGCCGGAGCGTTGGCGCGGAACGCCTCCCAGATCGCTGTGCGGTCGGCCATCGGGAGCTCACGACGCATCGTGTCGAGGGCTAGCCGGCAGACGGCGTCGTCCCACTCGGCCCGCTGACCCGTGGCTGTTGCCAAGTCCCATGTGTGCGTCGTGATCTCGGCGACGTAGGTCGACAGCGTCTCGGCACCCGTCAGGGTCGCCCACGGAAGCACGATGGTTTGCACGAGCGCGGCGTCGTCGGACCAGGCGGCAGCAACGTCGGCCGCCCTATCGCGCCAATCGGCGCTCCAATCGACGTGCTCGACTGCGTCGTCGCCCAGCGAGCCGGGGGCGAACGCCTCGTCACCGCGACCGAGAGCGGCGACCCGGTGCAGCACGAACACGAGATGGTCGAGGAGCTCCTTCACGTTGAAGTCGACGCAGGGCGAGGATTGATCGAGCTGATCGGGTCGCACACCGGCGATCACGGGCGTGGCGACCTCGACAGCGGCGGCGAACAGCGGCCGTGGGTCGGTGAGGTTGGAGGAGCTGATCCTGGAGGAAGCGAGTGTCTCGGTGGTCATTCCGACAGTGTGCGCCTTCAAACTGGCCACCTTCTGTCCGGTTTTCGTGAGAAGATCGCCGTGTGCGCGCTGACCGCCTCGTGGCCATCTTGTTGATGCTGCAGACCAGGGGGCAGGTCACCGCGGCGGAAGTCGCCGCCGAGCTGGAGATCTCCGAGCGCACGGCCCGCCGCGACCTCGATTCCCTCGGCGTAGCCGGATTGCCGGTCTATTCGATGCAGGGTCGCAACGGCGGCTGGCGGTTGGCGGGTGATGGGCGCACCGATCTCACCGGGCTCACCTCGTCCGAGACGCAGGCTTTGTTCCTCCTGGCCGGTCCGCGAGCGACGACACCCGAGCTGCGTGCTGCTTTGCGCAAGCTCGTGCGGGCACTTCCCGAGCCCTTCCGCGAACGCGCCGAAGCAGCGTCGGCCGCGGTCGTGCACGACGCCACGGGCTGGAGCGGCACTCGTGCCGAGCGACCGACTCCCGTGCATCTCGACGCCGTGCAGAGCGCGGTGATTACCGGCTGTCAGATCGTTCTCGGCTACGTCGCCCGCGAGGGTCTGACCAGCACGCGTACGGTGCATCCGCTCGGGCTGGCCACCAAGGCCGGCTCGTGGTACCTCGTCGCCGAGACCGAGGCGGGTCGGCGCACATTTCGGGTCGATCGCATCCAGTCGGTCGAGCTCACCGACGAGCCCGTGGTGCGCCCGCCCGGCTTCGAGCTCGCCGACGCCTGGAAGATGATCACCACGGAGATCGAGCACGTGCGCATGCCGATCGTGGTACGCGCCCTCGTCGATCAGCAGGCGATGCCGCGGGTGCGCTACATCCTGGGGAGCCGTCTGCGAATCGGGATGGCGATCGACGACGGCCGCGTCGAGGTCGAGATCCGCGGCGGCAGCGACTACTCGATCGCCAGCGAGCTCGCCGGTTTCGGTGGGGTGATCGAGGTGCTCGAACCGCCGGCGGTTCGTAATCGCTTGGCGGCCGTGGCGGCAGAGCTCGGTGCCCTCTATGCCGGCGCCGCCACATCGGCGAGCTCGGCCATCGACGTGAACGTCCACGTCGGTGAGACATCACCCGACGGCACCGCCGTCGCACCGCTGCCTGCCTTGCCATGACGGCGGTGGATCCACACCGACGGAAGACCGAGCGCGGCCGCCGGTTGATGATCGTGGAACAGGCTCTCGGCGACGTGCACCAGCTCGTCTCGCCCGACGCCGAGTCGCTCGATCTCCTCGAAGAGGCGGTCGAAATGCCCACGCTGCGGTTTGTAGGACCCGACGTCTTCGGCGGTCACGATCGCGTCGAAAGTCACGCCCAGTCGTGGGTTGCTGGCGGCAAACGACGCCCGATCGATGTTGCTGACGATGATCAGCTTGAACCGTGCCGAGAGGCGGATCAAGGCCGCGGCCGTATCGGGAAACGCCGGCCAGTCCTTCACCGATTGCCCGTACGCGGAGGCGTCCGAATCGGTGACGTCGGCGCCGAGGTCGACACCGACGCGCCGCAGCGTCTCGGCGAGGACCAGCGGATACAGCGCGTCGGGCCTGTCGTCTTGCACATGCGTCTCGTGACGGCCGTGGGCGGCGATCAGCGCTTCGTCGTCGAGGTCGAGACCGTGGCGAGCCGCCCACGGTCGCATGGCGTTGGCGATGCCGGTCTCCCAATCGATCAGCGTGCCGTAGCAGTCGAAGCTCATCGCCGCGAATCGACCGAAGTCGCTGTTCATGTCGCTCCCTTCGATTGATGGTTGCGGTAGACCTTGCGACGCGCCTGCTCCGAGCGCTGTCGCACCCAACACCCGTCGAGATGGTCGTTGACCAGGCCCATCGCCTGCATGAAGGCGTACACCGTGGTCGGCCCGACGAAGGTCCAGCCGCGTCGTTTGAGGTCCTTTGAGATCGCCGTCGACGTTGCGGTGAGGGCCGGGATCTCGGTCGGTGGATCCGAGAAGGTGGCGTGCGGCCACATGTAGTTGGCGATCGAACCGAACTCGTCGATCAGCTCGAGCGCCCGTGATGCGTTGTTGATCGTCGAGCGGATCTTGCCGCCGTGACGAACGATCCCGGCATCACCGAGCAACCGGTCGACATCATGCTCGTCGAAGTCGGCGACGAGTCGCGGGTCGAAGGCGGCGAAGGCGGCGCGGAAGTTCTCGCGCTTGCGAAGGATCGTCAGCCACGACAGGCCGGATTGAAACCCCTCGAGGCACAGCTTCTCGAACAGCCGGTGATCGTCGGCGACGCCGAAGCCCCACTCGGTGTCGTGATAGGCGCTGTAGTCGGGCGTCGACGTCGCCCACCAACAGCGGTCGTGTTTGTCGTCGCCTGCGACCACGTTCATCACGTCCGCCATCGTGGCATCCCTCACCTGCAGGATGCGACACATACGATGCGATTTCATGACAACACTGCCGTCGTACCGCGATCTTCCGAAGCGCAACGATCTGCCCGCGAGTTGGGGCCTGCTGGGTTCGGGAGGACCCGACTACTTCGGATGTCTGAACCTGATGACACCCGAGACGCTGGTGAACGCGGCGCGGCTGGTGACCAGCGGAGCCGTGTTCGCGCTCAACTGGTCGGCCGATCTTCCGGATCCGCCGATGTTCGGCAGGCTGCCCCACACGCACGAGGTCATCGATCGGGCAACCGGTCACGACGATGTGCTGCACCAGTGGAACACCCAGTCATCGTCGCAGTGGGATGGCTTCCGCCACGTCAAGAACATCCCCAACGGTTTCTACGACGGGGTGCCCGACGCGGAGCATGGCATGGATCATTGGGCCCGCCGCGGCATCGCCGGGCGCGCCGTGTTGTGCGACGTCGGGCGTTGGCGAGCAGCACAGGGACGGCCGTTGCAGTACGCCGAGTCCGACGTGATCGAGCCCGATGACGTGCTGGCAACGCTCGAAGCACAGGGATCTCCCCTCGAGCGCGGTGATGTGTTGCTGATGCGCACGGGGTGGACCGAGTGGTACGAGGACGAGACCGACAACGCGATGCGCGCTGCGGCTGCTGATCGCTCGATGCTGAAGGCTCCCGGGCTGCCGTCGGGGGAGCGCACCGCAGAGTTCCTGTGGGATCTGCACATCGCTGCCATCGGTGCCGACAACCCGGCGGTCGAGGTATGGCCGCAGGGAACCGGCCAGAACCCCGACGACGTGGCCGCGCTCAAGGCCAATCATCCCGAACGCATGCACGAGGTGTTCGCCCACTCGCTGTTGCTGCCGATGCTCGGCATCCCCCTCGGTGAGCTGTTCGATCTTTCACGGCTGGCTGCTGACTGCGCTTCGGATGGGCGATACGCCTGCCTGTTCGTGTCGGCGCCGCTCAACGTTCCGCACGGTGTGGCATCGACACCGAACGCCCTGGCGATCAAATGACATCGGTTGCGCGTAACGTGGCCGACCCTGCCCACACAACAATGCCATGACCAGTCTGCTACCGATCCACGACCTCGATGCCTTCGTCTCCACCAGGGATGCCTTGCACAGTGTTGCCGAGCACGTTCTGGCCAAGGCACGTTTCCTTGATGATCGGGAGATCAGGCTGGTGGCCTTCTCCGGCGGATTCGCGACACCTCTGTTGGGCGACGGCCGGCGGGTGAGGGTGGAGGCCGACGAAATCGTGGTCGACAACGACGAGACGTCGCCGCGCAGCAGGTTCCGTAGCGTCGGCGAGGCAGCGAACTTCGTAGGGGTCGAGCCCGGCTTTCCGGCCGAGCTGTACCCGGCCGCGACGCCGCTGCGCCCCGATCGGCCCGTGAGTCTGGACCGCGGTGAAGCGCAAGTGCTGGCAGCGTGGTACGGCTTCACCGCCGAAGTACTCGACACGTTCGCCACCGAGCTCGCCGCAGACGGCGCCGAGCCATCACCGCTGATCCTGTGGCCCGAGCACTTCGACCAGGCTTTCTTCACCGAAGACGTGGATGAGTCACGACGTGCCAACTACGGCGCATCACCCGGCGATGAAGGTCACACCGAGCCCTATCTGTACGTCGGCCCGTGGGGCGCTCCCACGGCCGCCGAGTTCTGGAATGCGATGCACTTCAATGGCGCTGTGCTGGCCCTTTCGACGCTGCTCGCTGCGGCCGATCCGGTCGAGAGTGCGCTGCAGTTCCTGCGCGACGGTCGGTCACTGCTCACCGCGCAGTAGGCCGGCGCCGACCTATGGTGGCGCCGATGCACAGTGATCACCTTCCCTCGTTCTCGCTGACAGGTCGGGTCGCGCTCGTCACCGGGTCGAGCCGGGGAATCGGGCGCGGGCTGGTTGATGCACTTGCCGCCGCCGGAGCGACTGTTGCCGTCACCGCCCGTAGTGCAGCAGACGCCCAGGTCGCAGCAGCAGAGGTTGTCGCGGCCGGCGGTGTGGCGTCGGCACATGGACTCGATGTGAACGACGTTGCCTCGATACGCGCCGCGATCGACCAGGTCGTCGATCGCCACGGACACCTCGACATCCTTGTTGCCAATGCCGGGCTCGGGGCCAACCACCCGGCCCTCGACGTCACCGAACGCGACTGGGACGAGATGATGGGAGTCAACGCGAAGGGGCTGTTCTTCACGGCCCAGGCCGCCGGCCGGGTGATGGTTGCCCAGGGCTCGGGGCGGATCATCGCCATGAGTTCTCAGGCCTCATTGGTCGGCATTCGCGATCACGCCGTGTACTGCGCGTCGAAGGGAGCCGTCAACCAGATCGTCCGCGTGCTCGCCCTCGAATGGGGTGCCCTGGGAGTAACCGTCAACGCGGTCGCTCCCACGTTCATCTACACGCCCGGAACGGCAGAACGTCTCGATGATCCCGACTACCGGCACGGTGTGGTCGAACGGATACCGCTCGGCAAGGTCGGCACGATCGCCGATGTCGCCGGGGCGGTCGTGTACCTGGCGTCCGACGCGGCGGCGATGGTGAACGGCACGATCCTTCCCGTCGACGGGGGCTGGACCGCGCAGTAGAGTCGCCGTCTTCGTGACCGGTGGGACACACGTGGCGGTCGAGGGTACGGTTGGGCATGAGCATCCACCGAAAGTCGTCCAAGCCGGCCGGCATCACCAACGCGTCGGGGCAACCCGAGATCGTGCTGGAGATCGATGGGCTCACCCTGTCGATGACCCCGCCCGGTCGCCCAGCCGATGACACGGTCAGCGAACCGTCGGACGATGCAGGTGGCGCGGCCGGTCAGGACGACCGGGACAACCGGGACCGCTAGTCGCCTCCTGCGATCTGCACAGGGGCCTACGCTCCCGCTCATGTCAATAGTGCTCTGGCAAGTGGTGATGTCGCTCGACGGGTTCATCGCCGACTCCGACGACGCGATGGACTGGGTCTTCCAATTCGGCGGGCCGACCGAGTTCGGAGGCGATCCACCGCCCAGCGCGATCATCCCGACGACCGGGTCGATCCTTGCCGGTAGGCGCAGCTACGACGTCGGCAGAAAGCCCGGCCAGCGGCCAGAGGCTCGCGAGGCGTTCGGTGGAGCGTGGACCGGACCGCAGTTCGTGCTCACCCATGATCCGCCCGACGATGAGGAAGATGAAACGATCACGTTCCTCAGCGGTGACATCGAGCAGGCTGTGGCAACGGCACTCCGAGCAGCGGCTGGGAAGGATGTCTTGATCATCGGCGCCAACGTCGGTGGGCAGTGCATCGATCGGGGCCTCGTCGACGAGATACGGGTCTACCTGGTGCCCGTCCTGCTCGGTGAGGGCATCAGGTTCTTCGGGCGGTCAGGGCCACTGATCAACCTGAAGACCGTGAGCGCCAGGCAGTCGGGTCAGGTGTCGACGCTTTGCTTCAGGTTCGCCCAGTAGCAGCGGAGTCGGTCAGCGGGCAGCGCCCGGAATGCAGTTCTGGCGCGCTCAGCAGCGTCAACGCACGGCTTTCGACGAATGGGGCAGCCCCGGAAGGCTACGTAGCGAAAAGGGGCTGCCCAGTTCCTCGATAGCGAGCGCAACGATTGTCGGATAGCTCATCGGGCTCAGTCTTGCCGACCCGCGCCGGACTCTGCCCCACAGCCTTGCTCGACAGCAATCACCCCGATCAACAAGATCTTCCTCACGAGTATTGGACACAGAGGATCGGTTTCGTGGTCGTCCGGCGAAGACTTGCCAACAGGCGTGGTGGACACGACGCTCGGCGTCGGGCAATCTGCACTCGTGCGACGATCCAGGCAGCGGGCTGAAGGGGAGTTCACGATGAAGCGCGAGGGCAGTGAACGATCAACCGAACGCGTCGAGATGATCAGCGGCGATCCCCAACTGTTCGACACGAGCACACCAGGCTCAGAGCCGGCGAAGGCGCCCGCGGCACACCGTCGGCGTGTGGATCCCATCGCGCTCGGTGGCGTGCTGCTCGTGGTCGTCGTCGCGGTCGCCGTGGCGTGGCCCCGCTCATCAGGATCATCGCCGGCGAGCCCGTCGACCACGGCGACCGTGCCGTCATCCGCCGGTCCCTCGCCCACCACGGTGCCGGGAAGAGACGCACCGGTGCCGTCGGCAAGTACTTCGTTCGCACTCACTGTGGAGCCCTCACCTGTTGTGCTCGGCACCCCGGTGACGATGCTGCTCGACGGTGACCTCAGCGGTGTGGCGTCACCGATCTCTGCGGTTGCGTGGGTCGACGAGCAGGTCTCGGGCATGTGGAGGACCATTTACTGGATGGCACGCTCGTCTGATACGTCACAGGAAGTCGGCGCTGTGTCGAACGACTTGTTCGAGAAGGGTCCCGACGCGGTCACGTACAGGGCCGATCAACCGGTTCAGTACAACGTGGATGCCCTCACCTCGGGTAGTTACCGGTTGTGTCGATACGTGTCTCTGCTGACGAGAGGCACATCGAGCCTGCCTTCGTCGAATCCGGCATACGTATGCGCTCCTCTGGTCGTCGACCATGCCCTGCACACCGACGCGGAAACCCCGACGAGTTGAATTCCGCCGGCTCAACGCAACGTGCTGCACATACCTGCCAGTGAGCGACGCTCTTCTTGCTGTCACCCGCGTGCTGGTGGGGTTCGTCTGTACTGGCGAGTGAACAACCGAGGAGGCACGTGGCATGAAGAGATCGGCCGTGACCCATCTGCGCCGCTGGTGGCCGGTGGCAGGTTTGCTGGCCGTCACCGTGATTGCTCAGAAGGCCTTTCTCGGGAGGCGTGTCGACGTTTCGGGACATGCTGCCGAGCATCTCTCCAGTGCAACCGTCGTCTTTCCTGCCTTCGCACTCGTCGGCATCCTGCTGTACGCCACACCGCGTGCGTGCCGTCAACCGCTCGTCTTGGTGACCAGCGCGATCTGGCTCGTCGGTACCGTGCTGGTGCTCGTGGGCAACATCCGAGTTGTCGACGCTCTCGTTCGTGCCGGCATTGCCGACACGCCGACGTCGCAACTGGTGATGACCGGTCCGATCGAATCGGCGCACGATCTCGCCAACATCGCGCCATGGCTGGGAGTCCTGAGCTCACTTGCCTTGATCGCAGCACTCTGGCGGTACCGACACATCAGCGGCCGCGTGGCCGGTGCTGCGGCCCTCCTCAGTGTGGTCTTCCCGCCGTGGATCTTCCCGGGAGCAGGGATGGTCGTGGTCACCATCGCCCGTTGTATCGCTTTTCAGCGCGCCTCTCGAACCGATCGACTCCGGCCGATCGTCGCCAGCGGTACCGCTGTTCCGTAGCGCGACGGGTCGTCGACAACGGCACATAGTCTCTGAAGCCATGAGAACGCTGACCGTTTCGGAGTTCGTGACCCTCGGCTGGGCCGGCTATCGGTCGGAGGTCTGACCTGATGCGACACGGGTCACGGGTAGCGACTCCAGCGACATTGGCGGGAATCGGCGTGCTCCATGCGATGTGGGGGAGGGGCTCGACGTTCCCCTTCTCGAGTCGCGATCGGTTGAACGACACGGTGATCGGCCGCCGGGCAACGCCGTCACCGGCCGCATGCTATGGCGTCGCCGGATTGCTGGTGGCGGCCAGCGCACTTGTCGCCGGACTGCCTGCACCGCGCAGCGGCGTGCGGCGCGTCGGTGTCGCGACGGTCGCGATGACCCTGGGTGCACGCGCTGTGCTGGGCTTCAGCGGCAAGACCGACCTCGTCTCGCCAGGCAGCGCGTCGGCACGATTCCGACGAATGGACAGACGCGTGTACTCGCCGCTGTGCCTCGCTCTTGCCATCGGCGCAGCGAGCTCGCTGCGCGGCTGATCACGCCGCAGTCGGGTGCAGGGCGATGATGCTGAACACCGCTCCCTGGGGATCCTTGACCACCGCGAACTTGCCCGGTGGCACCTCGGTGGGTGGCACCATCACGACACCGCCCAGCTCTTCGGCCAGCGCGGCCGTGGCATCGCAGTTCTCCACCGCGAAGTACACCATCCAGTGGTTTGGCATGTCGGCCGGCCAGGAATCGCCCTCCATCGGCATCATCCCGGCGATGCCCCGACCTCCGAGGTGGAACTCTGTGTAGTTGGCAACACCAACATCGGGGAGGATGTTGGCGGTCCAGCCGAACACGGCACCGTAGAACTCGACCGAGCGTTGCGGGTCGCGTGTCGTCAACTCGTTCCAGCAGAACGAGTTGACGTCGTTGACGATGCCGGCACCGATGTGCACCCTCGGCTGCCAGATCGAGAACAACGCCCCGGTCGGGTCGGCGGCCACGGCCATGCGCCCCACGTCGAGCACATCCATCGGCTCGACGAGGACGCTGCCGCCGTCCTCCTTGATCGCCGCAGCGGTCTCGTCGGCATCGGCGACGCTGATGTAGGTCGTCCACCACGGGGGCATGTCGGCGTTCATCTGCATGCCCAGACCGGCGACCGGCTTGCCGTCGAGCATGCACATCCGGTAGCCGCTGGCTTCGGGCGGACCCTCCATGATCGACCAGCCGAACAGACCCGAATAGAACCGAGTCGCATCGACAGGGTCAGGTGTACCGAGGTCGACCCACGACGGTGTGCCGGGTTCGTATTTCGTCATCTCTGGCATGGCTGCTCCTTCGGTGAAACTTCGTCAGGAGACGTTCACGGTATGACGAGCGGAAGTCGCCGTCAACGTGCGCGTACCCTGGGATGGTGATCGGGCCCACGCTGTCGACACGGCAGATCAACCGCGCCGTCCTCGCCCGGCAACATCTGCTGACCAGAGCCGATCTCGACATCCCGACCACCTTGCAGCACGTCGGCGGGTTGCAGACGCAATATGCGCCGTCGGGTTACGTGGGGTTGTGGAGTCGCCTCGCCGGTTTCCAGCGCGGTGCCTTGACCCGGGCCCTGGAAGACCGCTCGGTCGTGCAGGCGACCCTGATGCGCTGCACCATCCACATGGTCTCGGCTGCCGACTTCTGGGCGATCTGCGCCGGGATTCGGGCCAGCCGGCGCGAGTGGTGGGTGCGCACCGCCAGATCGCGCAAGATGGTCGACATCCCACATCGGGCCGTGTCGCAGTTGTTGCTCGCCGAGTTGGCCGATGGGCCGCGGCCGGCACGGGAACTGATCGTGGCGATGGAAGCGGCCGGTTTTTCGAAGCCGCTCTGGGAGGGCGCCGGTCTGTGGCTCGACATGATCAGGGTGCCACCCTCGGGCACGTGGGAGCGCCGGCGTGCCGATCGTTTCGGCCTCGCCGAGCAGTGGGTCCCGCCCACCAGGAAACTGTCGGAGGATGGTGGTCTCCGACTGTTGTTGACCAGATATCTCGGTGCGTTCGGCCCGGCAACGTTGGCCGACGCGGCGACGTGGGCCGGCGTTCCGCGCATACGGCTCGAACCCGTGGCGTCTGCCATGGATCTGTGCAGCTTCCGTCACGAAGGTGGCGCGGTGCTGCTCGACCTCGTAGACGCTCCGATCCCCGACGCCGACACGCCGGCACCTGTTCGCTTCCTGCCGACGTGGGACGCAACCTTGCTGGCCCACTGCCGTCGTTCCGGCATCCTGCCCGAAGAGTTCCGCAAGGCGATCTTCCACACGCGGAATCCCCAGTCGGTCGGCACCGTCCTGGTCGATGGCACCGTCGCGGCAACCTGGGTCTGGCGCAACGACCATGTCGCAGTCGACGAGTTGGCGATGCTGACCGCCGCGTGTCGCCGCCAGGTTGCTGACGAAGCTGAGCAGCTGACCGTCTTCTACCGTGCCTGATCGTGTCGAGACAGGGTTCGCCTTGCTCGAGCCGATGCGATCTCCGCGCCCGGTGTGCCTGACTCGACTGTTCGCCCCGCCGGCCGTCGGAGCCCCCGCCTACGTCGTCGTCTCGCCGGGAAGTGTCACGACGAAACGGGCGCCGCCGCTGGGAGACGTCTCGCACTGCACATCGCCGCCGTGGCGTTGCGCGGTGGCGCGGACCACCGCCAAACCCAGACCCACGCCACCGGTATCGCGCGAGCGCGATGAGTCGTTGCGCGTGAACCGTTCGAAGATCCGTTGACGCTCGTCCTCGGCAACACCGTCACCGTCATCGTCGACCGTCAGCGTGGTCGTTCCGTCGACGTTCGTCAGCGACACCTCGACCCGGCTCGTGGCATGCCGTCCGGCGTTCTCGACAAGGTTGCGAACCATTCGCGCCAACGCTTGCCGGTCGCCGATCAACCGGGCCGCGCCCACGTTGTTCGTGTCGATCGAGATCGGCAACGTCGAGGCAATTGCGGCGACCTCCTCCAGCACGACCTCGTCGAGGTCTGTCTCGGTCGAAGGCGGTGGCGCCTCGTCGGCCTTGGCGAGATCCATCAAGTCGTCGACGATGTGCGCCAAACGCGTCGCTTCAGCCCTCACGCCCGAGGCATTGCTCGGCCACGAGCCGGTCTCCAACTGGGCCCGCATCGAGGCGAGTGGAGAGCGCAGCTCGTGTGATGCGTCGGAGAGGAACTGGCGCTCGTGCTCACGCGAGGCCTGCAGCCGCCCGAGCATCGAGTTCATCGTGCGCGCCAGTCGGGCGACCTCGTCGTGGCTGCGCGGCTCGCGACGCGCCGTTGCAGGGTTGTGGCCGAGATGTGCTCGACCTCCTGGCGCATCGCCTCGACCGGTCGCAACGCCCGCCCGGCCAGGAACCAGGCGACGAGGGCGACGGCGAGCACCACAAGGGGAATGCCCAGGCGCAGTCCTGACCACAGCGTGCGCACGCTGCGGCGCACCTCGGCCAACGAGGCCATTCCGACCACGTAGAAGTTGCCACCAGCGACGGCGACGGGAGCAGCGTCGTAGGCGACATCCTGCCGCGAGATTCCGGAGACGAAGATCACCTGATCCGAGGGAGGTCCGGTTCCCGGTACGACGGAGATGTTCTTCACGGGCAAAGTGAACTCGCCACCCACCGGTGCACCGGTCTCGTTGAAGATACCGACACCTGCTCCCTGATCGAAGGTCTGAGTCACGATCGCGCCGAACGGCACTCCGTTCTGGACCTGGTCAACCGTGGCCCCGACCGCTGCCGTCGCCGCCCGCTCACGGTCGCTGACCAGGCGGCCCTCGACCGCCCTGGTCAGCAGCAGAGCGCCGACGATCAGGACAACGGCCACCAGGAATGTCGCCAGCAGCGTGACGCGCACTCTGACGGAGTCGGTGACACGTCGGATGCTATGCATGATCGATCACCCGGTAGCCGACTCCTCTGATCGTTTCGATCAGCGATCGGTCGTGGTCGTTGTCGAGCTTCTTGCGCAGATACCTCACGTACACCTCCACGATGTTGGGATCGCCGACGAAATCGGGACCCCAGACCTCGGCCAACAACTCGTCCTTGGAACTGATGAAGTCACCCTGTCGTACGAGATGCTCCAACAGCGCGAATTCGCGTGGCGTGAGCCGCACTTCGACCTCGTCGCGGGTGCAGGTGCGCCGGCGAACGTCGATGCACAGCGAACCGCGTCGCAACACGGTCGGTTCGATCTCGGCCCGTCGGCGTGCCACGGCGCGCAGTCGAGCCAACAGTACGACCATCGAGAACGGTTTCGACAAGAAGTCGTCGGCTCCGGTGTCGAGTGCCTCGGCGAGGTCGTAGTCGCCGTCCTTGGCGGTCAACACGAGGATCGGTGTCCAGTTGTCCTCGGCCCGCAGCGTCGCACACACCTGGAAGCCGTTCATGCCCGGCAGCAGGAGATCCAACACGATCGCCGCATACGTGTGTTCGCGGGCGCGCCACACACCGGTGAGCCCGTCATGAGCGACATCGACGTCGTAGCCCTCGGCGATCAGACCGCTGGCGATCGCCGCCGCCAGTCGTTCTTCGTCCTCGACCACAAGCACACGCACGAGCGGATGCTGCCACGGCGGGCGACGATCTCCTCCGCGGGATGCTGAGAAAGCGTTCAGCAACTCTCAGCCGGTTGTCAGGGCAGGTGTCGATACTCCGGCCACCCCCACGAGGGGAGGAGAGACGACGGAGGAGATCCTGATGAAAAGACTCATGATGCTTTTCGCCGCGGCGACAGTGCTCGCCGCGTGCGGCAGCGCTGCCGCCAACGATCGAGAGGTCGCCAGCCTGACGACAGCGGGCGCCGGTGATGCAACGCCGTCCACTGGGGGCGCGTCGAGCGAGTCGACCGAGGCCACGGTGCCGATCGATCCCACCGAGGCCCCGTTGCAGTTCGCCAAGTGCATGCGCGAGCACGGCATCGACATGCCGGACCCGACGGTCAGCGAGGACGGCGGCGGGGTACTGGTGCAGATCGGCGGCGCACCTGGCAGCGGAAACGAGAAGGGACCTGATCCGAAAGAAGTCGAAGCGGCCAACAAGGACTGCGAGCACTTCCTGAAAGATGTCGGCGGAGGATTCGACCCTCCCAGCCCCGAGGACCAGAAGAAGATGCAGGATCAGGCGCTGGCGTTCAGCAAGTGCATGCGTGACCACGGCATCGACATGCCCGACCCGCAGTTCTCGACCGACGGCGGCGGTGCCTTCAGCATCTCCGTCGGTGCCTCGGATGGCACCGGTCCCACCAACGACGGACCGCTGGTCGACTTCAACTCCAAGGAGTTCAAGGCGGCGAGCGAGGCGTGCGGTGGTCCGGGCGGCGGGGGCTTTGCGATCTCGACGAAGCCGGCCGACGGATGAAGCGGCGCTGGTTGATCGTAGGAGTCGTCGTCATTGGAGCCGCTGCGGTTGGCGTGACCATGGTGACGCGTCGGCCGACGACTGCCGACAACGGCTCGCCCGACACCACAACGCCACGCGAAACGGCGCAGGTGACGCGGACCGATCTCGTCGAGGAGGAGAAGCTGCGCGGGGCGCTGGGCTATGGGGATTCGAAGTCGATCGGTTCGACTGGACGGGGCACCCTCACCGGCCTACCGGAACCCGGCGCCGTGATCTCGCAGGGTGACTCGCTGTGGCAGGTCGACGGTCACGCCGGTCCTGCCCTCTTCTATGGCGACCTGCCGCTGTGGCGTGCACTGCGCTCGGGCATCGACGACGGCGCCGACGTCGCCCAGCTGGAGCAGAACCTGACGGATCTCGGCTTCGGTGCCGATCTGACCGTCGACGAGGTGTTCGACAAGCACACCACCGCGGCGATCAAGGCGTGGCAGGACAGCCGCGGGTTCAAGAAGACTGGCGTCGTCGACCCTGGTGACGTCGTGATCGAGGACGGGCCCGTGCGGGTGGCCGAACAACGGGCCGGCGTCGGAGACCAGTTGTCTGCCGAGATCATCAGCGTTACAGCCGCGAAGCAGGTTGTCACGCTCGACGTTGCACTCGACAAGGTCGAGTTGCTGAAGCCCGGTGCCGCGGTCGAGATCGAGCTCCCCGACGAATCGAGGGTTCCCGGGACCATCGCCACGATCGGTCGCGTCGCCACCGTGAAGCAGGAGGGCGCTGGGGCGACGGTCGAGGCGAGCGTGTCGCTGCAGTCTCCGGTCGCGTCGCTCGACGCCGCGCCGGTCGACGTGGTCGTGACCACGTCCAAGGCCACCGGAGTGCTGGTCGTTCCGATCCGCGCCCTGGTCGCCCTGGCCGAAGGGGGTTACGCCGTCGAGAAGGTTTCCGGAGCATCCACGCATCTCGTAGCTGTCAAGCCCGGGGAGTTCGGCGACGGGGTCGTCGCGATAGCGAGTTCTGGCGCCGGCACTGGTCTCGCCGAGGGTGACACCGTGGTGGTAGCACCGTGAACGTCGTCGAACTGGTCGACGTGTGCAAGACGTATCCGGGTGGCGTCGAGGCACTGCGCGGCGTCAACCTGCGCATCGAGGCCGGCGAATCCGTCGCGATCGTCGGGCCGTCCGGCTCGGGCAAGAGCACCCTCTTGCAGGTACTCGGGTGCCTCGACCGCGCTACGTCGGGACGGGTCGTCCTGTCCGATCACGACGTGTCGATGCTCGGCGATCGGAAGCTGTCGGAGATCCGCGGCTCGATGATCGGGTTCGTCTTCCAACAGTTCCACCTCGTCGAGACGATGAGTGCACTCGACAACGTGGCATTGCCGTTGCTGTACCAAGGCGTGCCGCGAACAGCGCGGCGACGCCGGGCGATCGAGTGCCTCGAGCGGGTCGGGTTGAATCATCGGGCATCTCACCGGCCGAGTCGTCTGTCGGGCGGTGAGCGCCAGCGGGCGGCCATCGCCCGGGCGCTGGTGACCGAGCCGGCCATGCTCTTGGCCGACGAACCGACCGGCAATCTCGACAGGCGCACCGGCGCCGAGATCGTCGACCTGTTCCACTCGTTGCACCGCGACGGTTCGACCGTGGTGGTCATCACCCACGACCAGCAGGTGGCCGAGGGGTTTCCGCGCCGTGAAGAGGTGCTCGACGGGCAACTCGTTTCTCTGGCCGTCCAGTCGGTGCCGGCCCAGTCGTCAGCGGCACACCTGTGAGCGCCATGCTGCGACCGATCGACGTCGTGCGCGTCGGCGTCGGCTCACTCGGGGCGCGAGCCGCACGCACGGTGCTCACGGCGCTGGGCATCGCCATCGGCATCGCCGCTCTGGTCGCGGTCGTGGGGATCTCCTCGTCGAGCCGCGCCGACCTGCTGGCCCAACTCGATCGCTTCGGCACCAACCTGCTCGAGGTCCGAGCCGGGCAGAGCGTGTTCGGCGAGGCAGCGACGCTGCCGGAAGAAGCGCCGTCGATGATCCGCAGGATCGGCCCTGTCGACGACGTCAGTGCCGTCGCCGGGTTGAAGGCGACGGTTCGTCGCACCGATCTGATCCCCGCCTCGGAGACCGGCGGGATCGCCGTTGATGCGGCCACGACGTCGCTGTTGACAACCGTCGGAGGCACGGTTGCCGAGGGACGGTTCATCGACGCGTCGAACGAGTCGCTCCCGGCGGTCGTGCTCGGTTCGACGGCGGCCCGCCGTCTGGGCATCGAATCGCTGGCCGGATCACCGATGGTGTGGATCGGCGGCCGCTGGTGGGCGGTGGTCGGCATCCTCGACCCCGTTCCGCTGCTGTCGTCGCTCGACAGTGCCGCACTCGTCGGTTTCGGTGCGGCTCACGATCTGCTCGGCCACGACGGAAAGGTCTCGAACATCTACGTGCGCATGGCACCGAAGTCGGTCGAAGACGTTCGGGCGGTGTTGGCTGCGACCGCCAACCCGGCGGCGCCGAACGAGATCGACGTCTCGCGGCCCTCCGACGCGTTGAAGGCCCGTGCGGCGGTCGACAGTGGGTTGCGCGCTCTGTTGCTGGCCCTCGGTGGGGTCTCGTTGCTGGTCGGTGGGATCGGTATCGCCAACGTCATGGTGATCTCGGTGCTGGAACGGCGAACCGAGATCGGCGTGCGCAGGGCCATCGGCGCCACACGGCGGCACATACGCCTGCAATTCCTCACCGAGGCGGCGACGTTGTCGACCCTGGGTGGCATCGGCGGGGTCGGGCTCGGATGCGCTGTCACGGCGGTGTACGCCCGCCGGCAAGATGTGCCGCTGACCATCCCGCTGAGCGTGCTGATCGGGGGCGTCATCGCGGCACTGGTCGTCGGCGCCATCGCCGGCCTGTACCCGGCCGGGCGCGCCGCCCGGCTCGATCCGGCCGAGGCCCTCCGCCCCGCCTGAGTCCCGGGGTCAGTACATCGCCCCGGATCTTGCTTCGGACGGGCGGGCGCCGCGGGCAGTTGCCAGATCGGCGACGAGCGAAGCCCTCATCGCCAGCGTGTCGCTGGTGACGGTGATCATGCGGAACCCCTGCTCGAGGCGGCGCTCGACCAGGGCCGCCGTGGCGTGGATCCCGGGCACGACCCCTGCCTTGCGACACCCGGCGACGATCGTCGCCAAGGCGTCGTCGAAGGTGCTGTCGCCGTCGTTGTTGCCGGGCTTCAACCCCAGTGTGATCGACAGATCGGCCGGGCCGACGTAGATCGCGTCGATGCCCGGCACGGCGAGGATGTCGTCGAGGTTCGAGATCGCCTCGACAGTCTCGATCATCGGGATGAGGGCGATGCCATCGCCCGCCCAGTCGAAGTGGTTGGAACGGCGCATGCCGGCGACGACCGGGCCGAAGCTTCGTGCGCCAATCGGCGCGTACCTGCCGGCGCGGACCACGGCCTGGGCCTCGGCCACGGAGTTGACCATCGGGACGATGATGCCTTCGATGCCGGCGTCGAGCATCTTGCCGATGATGCCTGGCTCGTTCCATGGCACGCGGCAGATCGGGGTTCCTCCGCCCAGCAGGATGGCCTGCGCCATGGCCACCGTCTGCTGGTAATCGTTGACACCGTGCTGGTTGTCGATGCACACGTAGTCGTAGCCAACCCGGGCGACTGTCTCGGCGCTGATGATCGATGGGATGGTCAGCCATACTCCGAGGGTGTCGCGCCCCTCGTTCCATTGGGTTCGCAATGTGTCCATCGTCCGGTTCTAGCAAAGTTCGCCGTGAAGCTGCGCCTCAGGCCGTTGATTCAGCCCGGCGCGGCGACGATCGTCGCCGGCTGACCGGCCAGCACGTTGAGGGCGTTGTCGATTGCGTGGGCGTACAGCCGGCGCCGACCGGCGACTGTCGCCGAAGCAACGTGCGGGGTGACGATCACGTTGGGGTGCAGCAGCAGTGGATGACCGGCGGGAAGCGGCTCGGGGTCGGTGACATCGAGGCCGGCGCCGGCGACCTGACCCGACTCGAGCGCGGTCAGCAGAGCGTCTTGGTCGACCAGGCCACCGCGTGCGCAGTTGACGAGGTACACCCCGCGCTTCATCACGGCCAGCGATGCCGCGTTGATCATGTGCCGCGTGTCGGCGACGGCTGGGGCGTGCAACGAGATCACGTCGGCCTGCCTGAAAACCTGATCGAGGTCGACGAGATCGCACCCCTCGGCGTCGCTGAGATAGGGGTCGTACGCCAGCACTCGCATTCCGAGCGACCGCGCTGCGGCACCGACTCGGCGGGCGATGCGGCCGTAACCCACCAATCCCAGTGTGGTGCCGTCGAGCTCCAGTGCGCTGCCGGTGGTCGTCCCGGGCAGTCCCTGCCGGGCCTGTTCTGTCTGCGCGGGCAGGCTCTTGACCACGGCGAGCAGCAGCATCAGGGTGTGCTCGGCGGTCGACACCGACGGAGCATCAGGAGCGTTGCAGACGGTCACTCCGGCATCCGTTGCCGCGACGACGTCGACGTTGTCGTATCCGATGCCGATGCGGGAGATGACCTTCATGTTGGGGCCGAGGGCGAATGCTTCCGCGTTCCACGCTCGCTTGGCGCCGGCCAGCACGCCCGCAGCGGTGCCGAGGTCGGCGTCGTCGGGGCCAACGGCAATGGCCCGACCCTCGACCAGGTCGCGGTACGCAGCGGGAAGCGGGTGGTCGAAGTACAGGATCGGTAGGTGTTGGTCCATCGGTCGCACCATATCCGGCCGTCAACGCTCGGATATGGTGCGACCATGCTGGACAATTCGCGGCTCTTCCACATCGGCATCCGGGTGACCGACATCGAGGCGGCCATGGCCGATATCGGCAAGCACGCCGCGGTGACCTGGGCGTCGGTGCAGGATCGGCCGATGTCGGTGTGGCTACCTGGCTCGGGTCCGGCGGTGTTGCAGCTGGCACTCACGTACTCGGTCGAGGGGCCGGTGCACCTCGAACTGCTCCAGGGACCGGCCGGTTCGGTCTGGGACGGTCGCGACGCGCCGGGAGCCCATCATTTCGGCTACTGGTCCGACGATGTCGGCATCGATACCGAGCAGATGCTTGCCGACGGGGGCACGCTCGAACTCGCTGCCGCGGCACCCGACGACGGCTACGGGCGGTTCAGCTACGTGCGGTTGCGGTCGGGATACCTCGTCGAACCGGTCTCGATCGCCAGCAAGCCGCGCTTCGAGCGATGGTGGGCGGGCGGATCGCTCACCGATCCGGTGTCGTAGCCTGCCGGCATGTCGAGTCACCAAGGATCCGATCTTTCCGATCGCGCCCGGCGACACCTGTGGATGCACTTCACCCGTCTCGGGGCCTACACCGAGGCTGAAGTACCGGTCATCGCTCGCGGTGAGGGCTGCTACGTGTGGGACCAGCACGGCAAGCGATACCTCGATGGCCTGTCGGGGTTGTTCACCGTGCAGGCCGGTCACGGTCGAGCCGAGCTCGGGCAGGCTGCGGCGCGCCAGGCCGAGACGCTCGGCTACTTCCCCGTCTGGTCGTTCGCCCACGAGCCGGCGATCGAGTTGGCCACCCGGCTTGCGGCGTTGGCGCCCGGCGATCTCAACCGGGTCTTCCTGACGCCGTCGGGGGGCGAGGCCATCGACACTGCGATCAAGCTCTCCAGGCAGTACTTCAAGTTGATCGGCCAGCCGTCGCGCACCAAGGTGATCTCACGCACCCTCGCCTACCACGGCACCTCGATCGGCGCGCTCAGCGTGACCGGCATCCCGTCGATCAAGACGCCGTTCGAACCGCTGATGCCAGGAGCGATCAAGGTGCAGACTCCGTACCGGTACCGCTGTCACGACTGCCAACACCTCGACGCGTGCACCTTGCGGTGTGCCGACGACGTGGCGCTGCGCATCGAGATGGAAGGATCGGAATCCGTCGCTGCGTTGTTCATGGAGCCGTTGCAGAACACCGGTGGCGCGTTCGCACCGCCGGACGGCTACTGGGCGAGGATCCGTGAGATATGCGACCGCTACGGCGTGCTGCTGGTCAGTGATGAGGTGATCTGCGCGTTCGGGCGACTCGGCCACATGTTCGGCTCCGATCGGTATGGCTATCAACCCGATCTGGTAACGTTCGCCAAGGGCGTCACTTCCGGCTACGCACCGCTGGGGGGCGTGATGGTCTCCGACCGCGTCGCCGAGCCATTCCTCGACGACCCGAACACGTTCCTCCACGGTCAGACGTTCGGCGCCCACCCCATCGCCTGCGCGGTGGCCAACGCCAACCTCGACATCCTCGAACGCGAGGATCTGTGCGGGAACGTGTTGGCCAACGAGTCGCGGTTCACCCAACTGCTCGACGGCCTGCGAGACATCCCACTCGTGGGCGATGTCCGCGGTGAGGGCTACTTCCGGGCCATCGAGTTGGTCAGCGATCAGGCCACCAAAGGGGCCTTCACTGCCGAGCAGGCCGAATGGCTGCTCAGCGGCTACCTCTCGCCGCGGCTCTACGAAGCAGGCTTGATCTGCCGTGTCGACGACCGTGCCGAGCCGGTGATCACCCTGGCGCCGCCGTTGATCGCGGGGGAGGACGAGTTGTCGTTCATCGCCGACACCGTTCGCACCGTGCTGACCGTGGCGTCGGCCGAATTCGCGACACGCCGGACCTGAGATGCGCCGCTCGATCGACGACTACCCGTTCAGCGCCGCCGACCTGCCCGCCGGCGCCGACGACGCCGACGCTGGTCTCGTGGGCGGTGGCGATCAGCGACGACTACGACGACGCCGAGCCGCGTGTCGTGCTGACCGTCGAGGAGGTGGGGCGTGCGGGCGAGGGTCTGCGTCGCCCACCTCGGCCCCGACCACGCCCGGCGGCTGCGGGTCGCGCTTCGCGACGCACTTGCGCGAGATCGGCGAGGATCCCGGGTCGTCTGAGTCGGGTGCCGTTCCGACCGGCGCGACAACTGTCTATTGTTGACCGATCTCGGTCGGCATTTACCGGAATCGCATCTCGACGAGGATGTTCAGCTCGACATTGGAGGGTACTCGTGAGCGTCACCCCGGTCATCCCGGCACCACGAGACCTCGACGCCGAGCAGCAGCGCGACATCGAGCGGTTCGAGCGAGCCATCGCCCAGTACCTGGCGCGGCGAGATCAGCGAAGACGTGTTCCGGGTGATGCGCCTGAACAACGGCATCTACGGCCAGCGCCAGGGTGGCACCAACCAGATGGTGCGCATCAAGCTGCCCGCCGGCACGATCACGCCCGAGCAACTCGACCTGATGGGTCACCTCGCCGAGACGTACTCGCGCGGCTGGGGCCACATCACCACCCGCCAGAACGTGCAGATCCACTACGTCGAACTGACCCGGGTGCCCGAGCGTCATGCGCCACCTCGGCGCGGTCGGACTGACCACCCGCGAGGCCTGCGGCGACACCGTGCGCAACGTGATGGCCTGCCACCTCGCCGGCGCCTGCCCGCACGAGCACCTCGACGTCACGCCGTGGGCCGAAGCCACGTTCCGGCATTTCGTGCGCAACCCGCTCGGCCAGCGGCTGCCGCGCAAGTTCAAGATCAACTTCTCCGGCTGCGCCACCGACTGCGGCCAGGCGATGTTCAACGACGTCGGCGTCATCGCCACGACCCGCACCGCTCGACGACGGTACCACCGAGACCGGCTTCCGCGGTCTACATCGCCGGTGGCCTCGGGCGCCAACCCGCACCCGGCCCTGGCGCTCGAGGAGTTCACCGTCGCGCGAAGACCTGCTGCCGACCATCGAGGCGGTGCTGCGGGTGTTCGACCAGACCGGCAACCGCGACAACAAGCTGCGGGCCCGCATGAAGTGGGTCGTCGACCAGCTCGGCATCGACGAGGTCCGCCGCCGTGTGCTGAAGGTGCGCCACACGCTGCCGGCGTCGTCGTCGTGGCCGGGCGGCATCCCCGAAGATGGTGCTGAAGGTGGGTGACGCGCCGGCCGGTCGTCGCAGCACCGATCGAGGCGACCGCCGTCGGCCAGGGCGTGCACGGTGCGCTGCACGCCGCGTGATCCGTATCAGCGTTGGGTGGCCACCAGCGTCGATCCGCGGCACGCGCCAACGGATCCGTGTCGGCCGTCGCCTACGCCGCCCTCGGCGACGTCACCGCCGACCAGTTCCGCTCGCTGGCGTCGATCCAGCGCGAGCTCGGCGCCGATGTGCGGCTGAGCAACCGCCAGAACGTGGTGTTCCGCGGGCCTCACCGAGGCGCCAGCTGCCCGTGCTGTACGCCCGGCTCGAAGCCATCGGCATGGCTCGCCCCGGCGCCGAACTGGCCCGCGACGTCGTTGCCTGCCCCGGCGCCGACACGTGCAACATCGCCGTCACGCAGTCGCGCGGCCTGGCCAAGGCGATCGGCGAGCGGCTCGAAGAAGAGGGCCTGTCCGAGGTCGGCGGCGTGCGCATCAACATCTCCGGCTGCACCAACAGCTGCGGCCAGCACCACACCGCCGACATCGGCTTCTTCGGCGCCGAGCGTCGCGCCCACGGCAAGTCGGCCCCCGGCTACCAGATGCTGCTCGGTGGCTACGTCGGCCAGGAGCAGATCCACTTCGGCGACAAGGCGTTGCGCCTGCCGGCCAAGGCCGCGCCCGAGGCCGCCGTGCGAGTGGTGCGCCGCTTCGCCGACGAGCGCACGGCCGGCGAGACGTTCCGCGGCTGGATGGACCGAGTCGGAGGCGCGACTGCGATCGCCGAGGGTCTGAACGACCTCGACGTCTTCCCGACGCCCGACGACGCACCCCGAGTTCTACGCCGACTACGACGAGACCGGGCCGTTCGTGGCCGAGGTCGGCGAGTCGGAGTGCGCGGTCTGAGCGCTCGCTACGAGGCTGCCGTCGCGGCCATCGACGCCGCCAACGCGGCGGACCCGACCATCGTCGACGTGCGCGGTCGAGCAGCTTGCCACTGGCCCTCGCCCACGGCCGGTTGGCCGCTGAGTGGGTCGAGCAACTGGTCGATCGACGCCGGACGAGACGTTGCTGCTCGCAGCTCGCGCCCATCACCTGCGGCGGTGGGAGGTGCCCCGCGACACGTATCCCGAGGGCCGGCCGGCTACCTGCGCTGGCGCAAGGACCAGAAGGTCCGCCATGCCGCACGACGTGGCCGCTCTGCTTGCGCACGCTGGGTACGAGGCGACGAGATCGAGCGGGTGCAGGCGACTCGTCCGCCGCGACACCTGGCCGTCGACGCGGGCGCCCAAGCGGTGGAGGATGCCGCCTGCCTGGTGTTCATCGAGACCCAACTCGGCTCGTGTCGCGCCGAAGATCGAGCACGATCAGCTTGATCGAGGTGATCCGCAAGACCGCCCGCAAGATGAGCGCCCGGGGGCTGGACCTTGTCGCCGTCGATCCCGCTCGCCGACAACGAGCGGGCGCTGCTGATCGAAGCTCTCGGCGATTGATGACGATTTAGGGAACGATCGGCTGACCAGGTGAGACAGAATAGTTCGAATGACCTACGGTCCAGCCATTGACACTCATCGTGGCTGCAGGCAGTGTACTCAGTGCACCACGGGCCCTCCCTCCCACGGTGTGAGGACGGTAGACCGATGAACACAACAGTTGCCTTTGCGCTTCGCCAAGCACTACCGGCCGATGCCGCGTTCGAGCAGTACTTGTATGCGTCGACCCGTGATGACTTGCGCCCGCTGGGCCCTGAAGTGTTCGATGGTCTGGTCGGTATGCAGTTCCGTGCCCAGTCGATGTCGATCCGGCTCGATCATCCGCGGGCTGACAAGAAGATCGTGACGGTCGATGACGCGCCGGTGGGTCGCATCATCGTCGATGCCGATGGTGGCGATATCGAGATCGTCGACGTCGCCCTGCTTCCCGAGTTCCGTGGCTACGGCATCGGGTCCAGCGTGTTGCGCGGGGTCCTGGCCCACGCCGACCGGGTCGGTCGGTCTGTCAGGCTGTACGTCGAGAAGCAGAGCCGGGCGGTCAGGCTGTACGAGCGGTTGGGATTCGCGATCTCCGACGATGTCGGGATGTACCTGGCGATGGCCCGGAGCTGATTCAGCCGGCGACGATCGGCAGCAGCGTCAGTTCGGGCTCGTCGCCTTCGAGCCGCTGCAAGCGGTAGCGATTCTCGAACAATGCCACCAATGCCCCGTCACCACGCGTCAGGATGCGGATGCCTCCGATTCGGCGCAACCGCTCGCTCGACTCCTTGTCGGTCAGACGAATTGCCTGGTAGGGAGCCGAGACGATTTCCGTCGGGGCGCCGAACTCGCTGCCCAAGCGGTAGGCGAAGACCTCGAACTGCAGCTCGCCAACAGCCGCCAGGATCGTCTCGGACGTCCCCGACGTCGGGATCGCGCAGCACCTGCACGACGCCTTCCTCGTCGAGCTGGGCGAGCCCTTTGCGGAACTGCTTGAACCGGCCGTTGTCGAGCGGCCTGGCCCTGGCGAAGACCTCGGGCGAGAACCTCGGGATCGGCGGGAACTCGACGGACAACCCTGCATAGCCTGCGTCGAACAGCGTGTCTCCCAGCTGCACGCCGCTGGCGTTGACCAAGCCGACCACGTCGCCGGGGAAGGCCTCGTCGACGGTTTCTCGATCGGGGCCGAATGCCGTGGTCGCGTACTTCGTGGTGAGATCCCTGCCGGTACGTTGGTTGGTCACACTCATTCCACGCTCGAAACGACCCGAGCAGATGCGGGCGAACGCGATGCGGTCGCGATGTGACGGGTCCATGTTGGCTTGAACCTTGAACACGAACGCCGAGAACGGGCTGTCGAGTGCCCGTGGCACGTCGTCGCGATCGACGCGCGGCGACGGTGATGGCGCCATGTCGATGACGGCGTCGAGCAACAGGCGTACGCCGAAGTTGGTGAGCGCCGATCCCACGAACACGGGCGTCGATTGACCGGCAAGGAACGACGGAAGGTCGACGTCGGCGCCGATCGCGTCGAGCAACGAGCACTCGTCGAGGGCGGTCTTCCACGCCTGGCTGTGTTCGACGCTGCCTGCAGCACTGGCCTCGGCGAGATCGCTGGTCTCCTCGACGGCCGCCGACGAGCCACGGGCGGTCCTGGTGAACTTGGTGTAGGTGCCGGTGCGGCGATCGATCAGCCCGCGAAAGTCCTGGCCGTCGCCGACCGGCCAGGTCACCGGTGTCGGCCGAAGCTGGATCTGCTTCTCGATCTCGTCGAGCAGTTCGAGCGGGTTGCGCCCCGGCCGGTCGTACTTGTTGAGGAACGTGATCACCGGCAGGTTGCGCGACCGGCAGACCTGGAACAGCTTCAGCGTCTGGGCCTCGATGCCCTTTGCGGCGTCGAGCACCATCACGACGGCATCGACCGCCGACAGCACGCGGTACGTGTCCTCCGAGAAGTCGCGGTGCCCTGGGGTGTCGAGCAAGTTCATGATGTGATCGCCGTAGGGGAATTGCATCACGGTCGAGCTGATCGAGATGCCTCGCTGCTGCTCGAGCTCCATCCAGTCGCTGCGCGCCGAGCGTCGACCTTCGCGGGCGTGCACGCTCCCGGCTTCTTGCACCGCGCCCGAGTACAGCAGGAACTTCTCGGTCAGCGTGGTCTTGCCGGCGTCGGGGTGACTGATGATCGCAAAGGTGCGACGGCGCTCGGCCTCGGCGATCTCGTTCATGGCCGTTCGAGGTTACCGGTGTAGCCGTCTCACGCGATCGTGCGCCAGGCGGTCAAACGTTCGGCGCTGTCGTCGCCGGGCACGGGCAGCTGGCAGACGACTCGCAACCCCGGCCATTCACTGGGCGTCAGCTGCTGGTATTCGAACACCAGGTTGCCGGCCCGGGGGTGGGAGTACCGGCGCAATCGTGTCTGGAACTGGGCGACGTCGAGCTGCGGCCACCACTTGGCGAACTCCGGGCTGGCGGCGACCAGTCGCTCGATCAGCTCAGTCACCTGGGGGTCGTGGCGCATTGCCGTGGTGCCCGAGCGGTATTCGGCCATGATTCGCCGAGCCTGATCGGGCCAGTCGGCCAACAGCCGTCGGGCGTTCGGCTCGGCGAAGACCACCCACAGCAGGTTGCGGTCCTCGTCGGCCAACCGATCGATGGTGGGGTAGAGCAGCGACTGCGGCCGGTTCCATGCCAGGAATTCCCATCGCGGCCCGAGCACGTAGGCCGGCGCCGGCGCCATCGAGGTGATCAGGCGCACCAGTGCGTCGGGGGCATGCTCGACCGTTTCGATCGGTTCGCGTGACTCGCGTGCGGCCAGCGCCAACAGATGCTGGCGTGCCGCGTCGTCGAGCTGCAAGGCACGCGCCAAGGCCGTCAGAACGTCGATCGAGGCGTTGATCGGCCGGCCTTGCTCGAGCCACGTGTACCACGTCACCGAGACACCCGCGAGCATCGCGATCTCCTCGCGCCGCAGCCCCTTGGTACGCCGCGCTCGACCCTCCGGCAGACCCACGTCAGCGGGCGCCAGCGCGTCGCGGTGGGCGCGCAGGAATGCAGCGAGCTCGTCGCGGCGTGTCATCGGCCTATTCGATCATGGCTGCACCTGCCGAGGCGTAGTGGTGTCGCTACCCGTCAGCCACCGTTGGAGGCCTTGACCCACGTCCGACATGGCTGGCCGCGCAACGAGCCGCACGCCGGTGGTGTCGCCTTGGGGACGTCGATCCCGGCGACGATCGGGAGCACCAGCTTCGACGGATGCCCGGCGTCGTCGGCCACGGTGACGGTCTCGCCGCTGTCGATCGTTCTGAAGGCCCACACCGCCCGGTCACCTCCTGGGGCATCGATCGTCAGCCGCAGCCGACTACCCGCGCGGAACGGATGGGCGAACGGGAGCAGCTCGACGCGCACCGCGGTGAGCTCACCGGCCGGCAGATCGGCAGCGTCGGATTCGAGGTTGGTGTGCGCCGGGCGAAGCTCGGTGGCGCTGTCGGCCAGGGCGCGCTGGCTGGCGCGCAGCCAGCCGCTCTGAACATAGATCTCCTGCCCGTCGGGGCGCACCTCGCTGATCGTCGCCTCGAGATCTGTGTCGGCCGCCGACGATGTGATCCAGAGATCCAGCGAACCCGCCCCGGCCACGACGGTGTCTTCGGCGAGCGGCGCTGTGACGAAGCCGAGTCCCGTGCCATCGGGGATCGGCCGCCAGTCGTACTGCACGTCCGCTCTCCAGATACCACTTCCGTCACCGGTGTAGAACGTCGGCGGTACGGCGCTCGGGTCAGCGATGTAGCTGCTCTGCCCGGGCTTGACGACTGGTCCCGGGGTCAGTGTCCCGTCTCCGTCGAGCAGCCATGTCGTCGCCACGGCGGAGGGGATCGGCCACGACGGGAACTCGGCGACGAAGTTCGGTTCGGGCGTGCCGGCCGAGTAGGCGGCGTTGCCACCCTGCTCGAATCCGATACGGATCGATGGCTCGCCTTCGAACTTGGCCAGCGCCACATCGTACGAATCACCGGCAAACCGATCCTCGAACGGCGCAAAGCTGTCGACACCCCAGATCGCCGAGCCCAGCGCCGGTGCGATCGAGTTGAGTGGCGCCAGCGACGGCACCTTCTTCGCCACATAGAGTTGCAGGAACTCGAAGTAACGAGCCATCACCGGTGGGGTCAGCGACTCGGTGTGCAGGCCGTTCATCAACGTCACATACAGGTGCGGCGCCCCGGTGAACTTGTCGAGCATCGCCGGGAAGTGACCGCCGGTCTGCTCGTCCTGCCAAGCCCCGGCGATGAACACCGGCACCTTGATCTTGTCGACGAACGTGATCGGTGCCAGCGAGTCTCCCAGGGTCGGCTCGTAGTACGGGTTGTTCTCGATCTCGGCGACCAGGTCGGGGTTCTGCAGGCGCAGCTTCTGGTTGTCTGCGCAGGTGGTGTCACCGCCATCGGCGCGCTCCTTGGTCCAGGCCTGGCCAAAAGGCTTGGACTCATCCATCCGCTCCTGTGTCCACGTGACGGCAAAGCCGGTGTTGAGGATGCCACCGGGATAGAGGGTGGCCCGGTAGCTGTCGTCGAGCACCGACAGCGGTGTGATCGAGTTGAGGCTCGGCGGCTGGGTGGCGGCGACGAACAGCTGAGTGATGCCGGGATAGGAGATGCCGACCATGCCGACCTGGTTGTCGAGGACCCATGGCTGTGCGGCCACCGTTTCGATGACGTCGTACCCGTCGAGGCTCTGCACGGTCTCGAAGAAGCGATAGGAGCCGCCACTGCATCCGGTGCCGCGCATGTTGACGCCCACGTAGGCGAAGCCCATCGACGTGTACAGCTGCGCGAGGTCGGCGCTGCCGGGGTCGCTCGGCTGGTAGCCGCTGTACTCGACGACGGTCGGGTACGGCCCCTGGTCGGCCGGACCCGGCAGCACGACGTTGGCGCTGAGGGTGGTGCCATCGCGGGTCGTGATGTAGCCGAAACCTTCCGACAGCTTTGGCTGGCCGGCGTAGAACTCGGCGGGCGGGTCGACGCTCGGGTCGGCAACGGTGATCGCGTCGCTGATCGCCGTGGCGCTGCTGATGGCGTAGCCGTCGCCCGGTTCGAGGTCGCGAAACAGCAGCGAGCCCTGTGTGTCGACGGCTGCGCTGGCGATTTCGGCTCCGGTGCGGCTGACCGTGAGCTTCTGCCCCGGGGTTCCGCCCAGAACGGCGATCTGATTCGTACCCGGTTGGGTGACGAAGGTCGCCTTGGTGAGGGTCGTCCCTGTCGTCGGTGCTGTGGTCGCGGCTGTTGTCGCCGCCGGCGTCGTCGTGGCGGGTGTCGTCGCGGCCGGTGTGCCGGCGGTGTCGGTGGAACCGGAACAGGCGGCGAGCAGCGCGGCTGCCGCCACGAACTCGACGAATCGGGAGCGCATCGAATGAGTGTCGCACGGATGTCGCTGGCTGAGGCATCGGTCACGTATCCACAGGACGTCTCGAGGGTCTGTAGTGCATGGTGACGATCATCATCGGCTCATTGGCATTCAGCGTCGGCGGCGCGTTCATGCGCCTGTCCGATGGTTTCACCCGGCTGTGGCCGAGCGTGATCGTTGCCACGTGCTTCGTCATCGGCGCCGGGTTCCTGGCCAGGGCCGTCAACCGCGGTGGGCTGAGCACGACCTACGTGCTCGGTCTCGGCATCGAGGCGGTGATCTCGGTCGGAATCGGCCTGGCCCTCCTCGGCGAGCGGCTGACCGCTGCCCAGGTGGCCGGGATCGCGATCATCCTGGTCGGACTGGCCACGGTCAAACACGGCTAGACCGGGCCGAGTCGGCCACAATGGGTGGGTGCTGTCCCTCGACGCCATGCTGTCCGACCTCGAATACCTGGTGTCTGTCGAATCGCCGTCGCACGACATCGCCGCGATCACCAGGTCGGCCGGAGCTGTCCGCGACGTGATCAAGCGCAGGCTCGGCTGTGACGCCGAGCTGTTGAACGGCGACGCAGGACCACACGTGCACGCCCGATTCGGCTCGGCTGCGCGGGTGCTCATGGTCGGCCACCACGACACGGTCTTCCCGATCGGAGCCCTCGCAGCCAGACCGTTCGCGGTCGACAACGGCAAGGCGACGGGCCCAGGCGTCTTCGACATGAAAGCGGGGATCATCCAGGCCGTCCACGCCCTGTCGCTGCTCGACGATCTCGACGGTGTCGAGTTGTTGATCACCGCTGATGAAGAGGTCGGTTCGAAGACATCGCGCGCGTTGATCGAGGCACGGGCGCTGGCCTGCGGGGCGGTCTTGGTGCTCGAGCCCAGCGCCGACGGCGGCGCCTTGAAGACGGGGCGCAAAGGCACGGGAACCTTCGAGGTGGTCGTTCACGGTCGGGCGGCCCACGCCGGGCTCGAGCCCGAGAAGGGGATCAACTCGCTCGTCGCCGCGGCGCAGCTGATCACCAGGATCGCCACCTTCGGCGATCCCGACACGGGCACCACTGTGACACCGACGGTTGCCACCGCTGGCACGGCCGACAACGTCGTGCCGGCACTGACCCGGGTACGTGTCGACGCCAGAGTTGCCGTTGACGGCGAGAAGGAACGCGTCGAGCGGCTGATGTCCTCGCTGTCGAGCGACGTTCCCGGCGCCGGCGTCGAAGTGACCGGTGGCCTCGACAGGCCGCCGATGCCCCAGTCAGCGTCGGCGAGCCTCTTCGCCGTTGCCCAGTCGGCGGCGGCCGCGGCCGGCCTCGCCGGGGTCACTGGCGTCGTCGTCGGCGGAGGAAGCGACGGCAACTTCACGGCTGCCGTCGGCGTGCCGACCCTCGACGGCCTCGGCGCCGTCGGTGGGGGAGCCCACGCCGACCACGAGTACGTGTTGGTCGACACGATCATCGACCGTTCACGGCTGGTTGCGGCGATCCTCGCCGAACTTCTTCGCTAGCGCGACGAGCCGTCGTCCAACTCCATCAGGCCACCGCTACCCAGCGTGCCGGCATTACGGTAGACGTCGAGTTTGCTGCGGCTGTCGTCGATGTCGAGGTTGCGCATGGTCAACTGACCGATGCGGTCGAGCGGCCCGAACGCGGCGTCGTCGACCTTCTCCATGCTCAATCGTTCGGGTGAATACGTGAGGTGCGGGCCGGTGGTGTCGAGGATCGAGTAGTCGTCACCGCGTCGAAGACGCAGCGTGACCTCACCAGTGATCGCTGCGCCCACCCACCGCAGCAGCGGTTCGCGCAGCATCAGGCTTTGCGGATCGAACCATCGTCCCTCGTACAGCAGTCGACCGAGACGACGTCCCATCGTGCGGTAGTTCTCGATGGTGTTCTCGTTGTGGATCGCAGTGACCAGTCGTTCGTAGGCGATGTGCAGCAGCGCCAGACCGGGACCCTCGTAGATGCCGCGGCTCTTGGCCTCGATGATCCGGTTCTCGATCTGGTCGCTCATGCCGAGCCCGTGGCGGCCGCCGATGGTGTTGGCCTCTTGCACCAACTCGACCGCCGAGGCGAACTCGTTTCCGTTGATCGTGACGGGCCACCCCTCGTGGAACCCGATGGTGACGGTCTCGCCGGCGATCTGGACGTCGTCGCGGTAGTGGGCCACGCCCATGATCGGCTCGACGATCTCCATCGATGTGCCGAGTTCTTCCAGCTGCTTGGCTTCGTGTGTGGCCCCCCAGATGTTTGCGTCAGTGGAATAGGCCTTCTCGGTGCTGTCGCGGTACGGGAGACCGTGGACGATCAGGAACTTGCTCATCTCGGTACGGCCGCCGAGCTCGGAGACGAAGTCGTTGTCGAGCCACGGCTTGTAGATGCGCAGCTCGGGGTTCACCAGCAGGCCGTATCGATAGAAGCGCTCGATGTCGTTGCCCTTGTAGGTGCTGCCATCACCCCAGATGTCGACACCGTCTTCGTGCATCGCCCGCACCAGCAAGGTGCCGGTCACCGCGCGGCCGAGTGGCGTCGTGTTGAAGTACGTCTTGCCGGCCGTGGTGATGTGGAACGCGCCGCACTGCAAGGCCATCAGCCCTTCGCGGACGAGCTCGGTGCGGCAGTCGATCATCCTGGCCAACACGGCACCGTACTGCTTGGCTCGACCGGCCACTACGTGGAGGTCGGGCTCGTCGACCTGGCCGAGATCGGCGGTGTAGGCGCAAGGCAGCGCGCCCTTGTGCCGCATCCAGGCGACGGCGGCCGACGTGTCGAGGCCGCCACTGAACGCGATCCCGACGCGTTCACCCTTCGGCAGCGAGGTCAGCACCTTCGACATAGACACGAGACGCTACCCGCCCTGGCCGTGCTCGCTCATGGTTTACGCTGCGCCCGTGAAGGTGTTGTTCGCCTCGGCCGAGTTTGCTCCGCTGGCCAGAGTCGGCGGGCTCGCTGCGGCAGCCGCCGGGCTGGTCGCCGAGCTCCGTCGTCAAGGCGTCGACGTCGAGGTGGTCGTTCCCGATTACTTCGCGACACCGCTGCGTGACCAGACCGTCGTCGCGCTCGACGTGCCCGAGTGGGCAGCACCGGCCAGCGCGCGCCGCGGCACCCTCGAAGGCCTCGGCCAGATCACCCTGATCGATGTCCACGGGATTGCCAAGAGCCACCCGTACCTGCAACCCGATGGCCTCGGCTGGCCAGACAACGATCGCCGTTTCATGGCCTTTTCGGCGGCGATTGCGGCCTTGACCGAGACCCTCGCTCCCGACGTGTTGCACCTCAACGATTGGCACACTTGCGCTGCCCTGGGGCACCTGGCCGATCTGCCACCGACGATGCTGACCATTCACACCCTCGGCTACCAAGGACGCACCAACCCGGGTTGGTTGAAGACCCTGCCCCATCACGTCGCCGCGTTCGAACAGTGGGGCGACTGCAATCCTCTGCTCGGTGGTATTCGTCTGGCCGATGTCGTCGTTGCCGTCAGCCCGAACTATGCCGCCGAGATCACGACACCACACGGCGGTTTCGGTCTCGATGGACCGCTGCGGGAGCGGGGTGACCGGCTCGTCGGCATCCTCAACGGGATCGATACTCACGAGTGGGATCCGCAGACGGATGTGCACCTGCCCAAACCGTATTCCTCCGTCGACCTCGGCGCCAAGGCCTCGACGCGCTCCGAGTTGCTTGCCCGTTACGAGCTCATCGACGGCGGGGGACCGTTGCTAGCCATGGTCACCAGGCTCGCCGACCAGAAAGGTGTTGACCTGTTGCTGCCGTTGATGCCGTTCCTACGGCGTCTCGGGGCGACTCTGGTGGTGCTCGGTGACGGTGAACAGTGGCTTGCTGAGGCGCTCAGCGCGGCGGCTGCCGTTCATCCGCGGGAGGTGGCGTTCGTTCGCGGTTATGACAACGCCCTGGCTCACCAGTTCTTTGCAGGCGCCGACGTCTTGGCCATGCCGAGTCGTTTCGAGCCGTGTGGTCTGGCCCAGATGCAGGCGATGCGTTACGGCACGTTGCCGCTGGTCACCGATGTCGGTGGGTTGCACGACACGGTCATCGACGTCGACGATGCTCCCGGTCGGGGCACCGGTGTGGTGGTGCCCGACGCCACTCCGGTTGCGCTGATGGACGGTCTGCACCGGATGGTGAGGGCCTACTCGCAGCCGCGCCGGCGGGCGGCCATGCAACGGCGCGGCATGACCGCCGATTGGTCGTGGAGTCGCCCGGCGGCGGCGCACATCGACTGGTATCGACAGCTCGTCTCCCATACCGTCTAGCCTGCCGCAACATGGCTGAGCCGAAGGTTCTCGTGGTCGTTCTGGCAGGCGGCGAGGGTAGGCGTCTTGCACCGCTCACGGCGGACCGCGCCAAGCCGGCGGTCCCCTTCGGTGGGAGCTACCGGATCATCGATTTCGTGCTGTCGAACTTTGCCAATGCCGGGTACCTGAAGATCGTTGTGCTCACCCAGTACAAGAGCCACAGCCTCGACCGGCACATCAGTCAGACCTGGCGCTTCTCGACGTTGCTGGGCAACTACGTCACACCTGTGCCCGCGCAGATGCGACGTGGCCCCCAATGGTTCAGCGGCTCGGCCGATGCGGTCTACCAGAACCTCAACCTGATCAGCGACGAGCGGCCCGACATCGTCTGCGTGTTCGGCGCCGATCACATCTACCACATGGATCCGCGCCAGATGGTCGAGCACCATGTCGCTGTCGGAGCCGGTGTCACCGTCGCAGCCATTCCCGTGCCGTTCTCCGAAGGGTCGCAGTTCGGCATCATCGAAGCCTCCGCCGCGGGCAAGATCATCGACTTCCACGAAAAACCCACCAACCCACCAACCATGCCTGATGACGCGTCGAGAGTGCTGGCGTCGATGGGCAACTACGTCTTCGACACCCAGACGCTCATCGACGTGGTCAGCCCGACCGGCACCGACACGATTGCCACCGACATCGGCGGCGACGTCATCCCGACGCTCACCCGGGCCGGCGTCGCTCACATGTATGACTTCTCGACCAACAACATCCCCGGGCAGGCCGAACACGAGCGCGGCTATTGGCGCGACGTCGGGAGCCTCGACGCCTACTACGAAGCCAACATGGACCTGATCGCGCCCGTGCCACCATTCAGCCTGTACAACGGCGAGTGGCCGGTGTACAGCCTGCAACTCCCACTGCCGCCGGCCAAGATCGACCACGGCCCCGGTGGCGAGCGACCGGCCATCGACAACAGCTTGTTGTGCGCCGGTTCGATCGTGTCGGGCGGCACGATCGAGCGCTCGATCCTCGGCCCCGAGACCTACGTCGACGCCTCCGCAGTGGTCAGCGAGTCGATCCTCTTCCCAGGCGTTCGTGTCGGTCCAGGGGCAAGACTGCACCGTTGCGTGATCGACAAGAACGTCGAGATACCGCCAGGGCGCGCCATCGGATACGACATCGAAGCCGACCGCGAAGAGTTCGTGCTGAGTGATCGCGGAGTTGTGGTGGTCGAGAAGGACCGCCGTATCAGCTGACTGATCTTGCGTCGCCCATGCGCCGGTACATACCGGCCAGTGACGCAACGCTGATGCACAACGCGCCACCGGCCAGGACCAGCTCGACGACGGCGATCCAGCGTACCCGGCCGAGATCGCCGAGCCCGATTGCCGCGCCCACGAGCGCGACTGCGATTCCGAGATATGGCGAATAGCGCCAGTTGGAGATCGCCGCGATCATCACGACGATCGGCCCGTAGAACGGTAGGAGCTCGAACAGCAGCAAGCGCGGCTCGGCGTCGGGTCCGAGCCACCAGGTCGACAGCCCGATCACCCGCGACGTTTCCCACACCGCAGCGAGACCGGCGATGACGATGGCCCAGCCCAACCCGAAGGCCAGCCGCCAACCGGGGCTGAGTTGGCCGGCGAGCTTGGTCGGCTGAACCCAGGCGTCGCCGGGTTGTGCGAACGCAGGGGGTGGCGGAGGCAGCGCCGATACCCGCTGTTCGGGCTCGGGCGATGGGACCGGCTGAGCGTCGGCGGTCGTGCCGGGATCCATTGCCGGCACGCTACCTGGCGGTGACTCCGCTGCGGGTGCGCCAGGTACCCTTGCGCCGATGGCAGCGGAGCGGGGCCCGACACCCTTCACGAAACTCAGCGTCTTCTTCCCGATGTGGAACGAAGAGGCATACATCGGGCGCGCCATCGAAACAGCCAGCACCGAGTGCCAGGCGCTGCTGGCTCGTGACGAGATCCTCGACTACGAGCTGATCATCGTCGACGATGCATCGACGGATCGCACTGCGAAGCTGGCCGACGAGATGGCCGCCTCGGATCCTCATGTGCGGGTCGTGCATCATCCCGTCAACCGCAAGCTCGGCGGTTCGATGAAGACCGGTTTTGCCACCGCCACCGGCGACCTGGTGCTGTACAGCGACGCCGATCTGCCGTTCGACATGGCCGAAGTGTCGCGCGCCATCCGGCTGCTGCGTTACTACGAGGCCGACATCGTCAGCGCGTTCCGTTTCGACCGCACCGGCGAGGGCTCGCTGCGCACGGTCTACACGTTCTTCTACAACTTCTTGATCCGGCGGCTGTTCGGCGTGCGAATGCGCGACATCAACTTCGCCTTCAAGCTGTGCCGCACGTCGATCTTCGAGCACATCGTGCTGGACAGCGAGGGATCGTTCGTCGATGCCGAACTGATCATCCGTGCCAAGAAGCTGGGTTTCAACGTCATCCAGTTCGGCGTCGATTACTTTCCCCGTACCAGGGGTGAGAGCACCTTGGCTTCGGGCAGCGTGATCCGCAAGATCCTCAGCGAGATGGTGCAGCTGCGCCGCGAGCTGCGTGACCTGCAGCCGGTCCAGCACCCCGGCGAACTGACCCGGTAAGCCTCAGTCAGCCGGCAGAGCTCGGCTGATAGATTGGGTGTGACGCCCCCAGTCGGAGTTCTGTCCTCTTGAATGCCCGTAGACCACCAAACCCACCGCCGCGCCATCGTCGAACCGTCGCGCGTTCGCCGATCGGGCGGTGGATGCCAACCGTGGCGGGGGCTGGGGTCCTGGCCGTCGTGATCGCTGCCGGCCTGTCGGGCCGCGGTGGCGCCTCCAGCGCCGACACCGTGCCCACCTCAGCGGTTGGCGCGTCCGTGGCGACCTCGGCGGTCATCACAGCGTTGCCGATCGTGGTCGACACGGATCCGGCGGTCGTCAAGACCAACATCACTCACACGATCAGCAAGGGAAACGCGGGTGACGACGTCAAAGCGGTGCAGCAGCGTCTGACCGAGCTCGGGTTTGCGCCCGGCCCGATCGACGGCCTCTTCGGGTCGGGTACGCAGCAGGCGGTATGGGCCTACGAGAAGCTGATCCTCAAGACGCCCCGGTCCGAGGCCAAGGGCCGGGTCACCAACGAGATGTGGCAGATCATGCAGGATCGCATCACCATTCCGCCTCGCCGGCCCACGGGCGCCGGCACCACCCACGTCGAGATCTACGTGCCCGAGCAGGTGCTGATCGTGTTCAAGGACGACGCTCCCCAGCTGATCTCGCACATCTCGACCGGTGAACAGAACCCGGACGGAACACCGAAGAAGTGGTGCGAGATACTCAACATCGACACCGACATCAACGGCGAGCCGCTGGCCGAGCCGGTCACCAAGGACGAGTGCGCCGACGCCAAGACACCCGGCGGCATCTTCCGGTTCACCCGCCGCTACGACGGAAAGCGTGTCGGCCCGTTGGGCGGGATGATGAATCCGGTCTACTTCAACTACGGGATCGCTGTGCACGGTGCCGACAACGTGCCGTTGGCGCCTGCCTCGCACGGATGTGTGCGGATGAACCAGGCGATTGCCAAGGTGTTCCCGTCCCTGGTCAAGAAGCGCGACCTGGTCTATGTGTGGGGCCAGGACGGCAAGCAGCCCGAGCAGTACAGCAAGCGCGACAGCCTGCCGTCGTTCAACTACGCCAACCCCGACGCAACCACGACCACCTCGTCGACCACCACCACTGTTGCCCGCACCACCGTGCCGGCGACCACTACTACGGTGAAGTCGACCACGACCACACAATCGGCAACGACCACGACCGTCGCGCCGACCACCTCGGGTCCGACGACCACGAGCACGGCGTCGTTCGGCTAGATCAGGCGGCTAGATCGGGCAGCCGGGTCAGCCGGCCGGCAGCGGCGCAGCGACGACGCCGACGCGCCGGCCGAGCACCTCTTCGAGCAGGTTGGCGCGCTCGTTGGCGGTGTACAGCTCGAGGCTGATCTCCTTGCCCGCCTTGCTCTCGGCCTCGATCATCAGCCGATCCTTGGCACCGTGGGCCACCACCGAGCGCACCCGCCCGTCGTGGCTGCGGTCGAGGCCGATCGCGACCCGCAGGATCCCGGCCAGCGTCTTGACCAGCAGTTGGTCATCGACCGACAGCCGTCCGAACTCGGTGTGGCCGGCCTTCGGTGCGCTCTTGCGGTGGTAGCGGGCGATCTGGGCGATGATCTCGATCTCGTTGTCGGTCAGGCCGGTGAGCTCGCTGTTGCGGATGACGTAGTAGCTGTGCAGGTGGTGCTTGCTGTGCGCGATCACCAGTCCGACGTTGGCCAGCAGGGCACCGGCTTCGAGGTACTCTCGGGCCTCGGCTGGTAGGCCGTGCACCGCCTCGGTCGCATCGAAGAGCTGCAGGGCCAGGGCGGCGACGTGTGCCGAGTGGGTGAGATCGTCGTCGCAGCGTTCGGCCAATGCCCGGATCGATCGCCGCGACACATCGCGCAGATGGTGCCGCACACCACCTTGCCACCGGGCGATGGTGTCGAGCAACACACCTTCGCGCAGAGCGGCCTCGCTGAACACGAAGCGCTTGATCCCGAAGACGTCGGCAACCCCCTCCAACAGAAGTGACCCGGCAACGATGATGTCGGCGCGCGTCGGATCGAGCCCTGGCGTGCCCCGACGGTCGTCGGCCGACCGCTTCTTGGCCAGCGCCACGGTGATCCGTCGCAGCTCGGACACCGTGAACTCGAAGCGGTTGAAGGTATGCAGCGGCGTGTCGTCGCGCGAGGCCTGGATCATCCGAGCCACGGTCTCGGCGGTGCCCGACGAAGCGATCGCGACCTCGAAGCCGAGGTCATCGACCTCGCGCTCGAAGGTGGCCAAGACCGAGCGGATGTACGAACGGCAGTCGCGGATGGCGTGGGTCGAGGTGGTGCCACCGGGGAAGAATCGATCGGTCAGACGCACGGCGCCGAGCTTGAAGCTGCGCGCCGCCAGTGTTTCGCCGCGCTCGCCGACCAGCACCTCGGTCGAGCCACCGCCGATGTCGACGAGGATCAGCCGCTGCTCGAAGGCCGGCACGGCCTGCAGCACTCCGAGGTGGATCAGCCGGGCTTCTTCCAAGCCGGAGACGACCTCGATGTCGACGTTCGCCTCGCGCCGCGCCCGGGTCAAGAAGACGTCGGCGTTGTGGGCTTCGCGCACGGCGCTGGTGGCCACGGCTCGTAGCGTGGCGTTGTGGGCAGCGGCGATGTGTTGCATTCGGCGCAGCGACGAAATGCCACGGTCGATCGCATCGGCCGACAGCTCTTTCATGTCGCCGCCGCCGTGGCCGAGCCGCACGGTTTCCTTCTCGCGGGTCACGACCTCGTAGCCGTTGTCGAGCAGTCGGGCGACGACCAGATGGAAGCTGTTGGTGCCTATGTCGAGCGCGGCCAGCGTGGCCGGACCGACCGGTGCGGTCACGGCGTGATGCGGTCTTGGCAGGCCTGCATACCGCCGAGCACGCCTGCTCGGAACGCGTCGATCTTCTGGAATGCGGTGCCGTTGACGTTGGCATCGCTGGTGTCGTCGCTGCGCACGATCGCCGTGACGATTGCCTCGTCGAGATCGCCGGCCGAGAGCCTGGTCTTGTCGACGCGGTCCTCGGGAATGGGCGGCACGATGTCTTTTGCCCACGCGCCTGTGAGGCAGTCATCGAGCAAGACGCGGGCTGCGTCTTTCAGTTTGCTGCCGAGCAGGGCCTGCACGTCTTCGCTGAAGCCCTGCGAGACCATGTAGCCGACCGACATGTCGCCCAGTAGTGGGTCGGCGATCTCGGACTCGGCCCACGCCTGGTCGACGAAGATGGTGTTGGTCGGCGCGCAGTAGACGATGTTGTTGTCGAACTGGGATCGGTCGATGCCGTCGCAGCTCGGTGAGTCGCCACCCGCCGAGAACAGCGTCAACTTCGGAGCCTCCAGGGTGAGGTTGCTGGCAGCGAGCTGCTCGGTCCAGAACCTGGTGAGGCTGCCAGGCAGCGCCGTCACAACATCGTTGGGTCCCGTGTTGGGGTCTGGGTTCGGATCGATCAAAGGCAGGTTGCCCTGGTTCGCGTCCTGGATGTCGAACTGGATGTTGATCAGCTTGTTCTCGCGCCCCTCGGTGAAGAAGGTCTTGCAACGTGCGGGGCCGCCGAGGAAGCCATCCTGAAAGGCGCCGACCCGATCAAAGCCGGTGCCGTGTGAGCTCTCGTCGATGGTGCCTGCGAACTGGACTGGATCGCGGACCTGGATCATGGCGATCAGGCCGCCACGCACGTCGTTGTCGGAGAACGTGATGACCGTGCTCTCGCCCCGCGAAACGTGTGCGGCCCATGCGCCGGCAAAGCAGTCGGCCTGCTGCTCTTTGAGGATCGTCGGCTGCCGGAACTCGTCGGCTCGTGACTGCACGGCGTGACCGAACTCGTGGGCCAGCACGACGGCAACAGCGGACTGTCCGAGTTGATCGACCAGCTGTGGCAACAGATTGGCGTCGTCGTAGGCAATGAAGTCGCCCTCGACGCAGTAGAAGGCGTTTCCCTCCACGTCGCCGTAGCCCGTTTGGGGGGTGCCGCACCCGGGGATCGGTTCGGTCCGGTCAGGGTAGGCGGCATAGATGCCCCCGGCGAGCGGTGTGAAGGCGCTGCCGTAGACCGCCGGGAACTGCGCCTTCCAGAAGTCCTCGATGTCGCTGAATGCTGCCGTCAGGTAACCGTCGTACGCGCGGGCCACCTTGTTGGCGCCGAAGTCGATGATCCCTGACTCGACGGGGATCGGCGTGGTGTCGGGGGTGGTGCCGACGGTCGTGTCAACCGGGGTGTTCTGGGTGGTGATGAGCTTGCCGCCATCATTCTGACGCGACCTGGTGGCCTCGACTCCTGGCTGCGGGAGAGTGCAACCAGCGAGGGCCAAGAGGCTGATTGCTACCGCCGATGCAGTCCACGCACGCATATGAGAGGAGCTTAGGAGCGGGAACGCGGAAAAGGTCGTCGCCCTCGCGTGACGCGCTTCACTGACCGATCAGGCCGCGCAGCTCACTGATCTCACCGGTTTGACCGGCGACCATCGATGCCGCCATCAGCTTGACCTCGGGATCGTTGGCGTGTTCTGCGGCGTATTGAGCCATGTGGATTCCACCTTGATGGTGGGCGATCATCAAGTTCGCGAAGAGCTGGTCGGCGTCGGCTCCGGTGCTGGCCCTCAGCTTGTCGAGGTCTGCTTCGGTGGCCAACCCCGGCATGCGATCCGTCGGCGTCGGCTCGTTCATCCAGCTCATCACGACGTCGGTCTCGTTGCTCTCGGCGGCTCCGAACTGGCGCAGCAGCTGGATCATCCGGCCGATCTCGATGCCCTGACCGAACGCGATCTCACGAGCGATCACGCGGAGATCGGGGTTCGTGCCCGGTCTGGCGAGGTAGTTGAACGAGAGCTCGGCGGCCTGTTCGTGGTGAGTGCGCATGTCTTGCAGGAAGCCGATGTCGGTCTTGTTCGGGTCGGGTAGCGCCCGGTTGTTGCCGATCACCCAGCCCAGGCCGCCGCACAGCAGCGCGATCGCCACGGCGATGACGCCAAGATTGAGCTTGCTCTGCCACCATGGCCGAACCTCGACGTCGACTGCCACGTCGACCCCACTCTCGTCAGGCGGCGGAGCGATCTCGTCGAGTTGATCCATGTCTTCAAGCTTGGCAGGTGGCCATCGGTCGAGGCCGTCGCCCGGACGTACTACCGTGTGGCGATCCGCAGGCACCAGGGGGGCCGTGACGCAACGTGAGTCTTCTTGACGTACAAAACGTATCGGTGCGATTCGGGGGCATTCACGCCCTCGACGGTCTCAGCTTTACCATCGACGAGGGCCACATCTGCGGACTCATCGGTCCGAACGGCGCGGGCAAGACGACGATGTTCAACGTCGTCAGCCGGATCTACCAACCGTCCGAGGGTCGCGTGCTGTTCAGGGGCGACGACTTGCTGACGGTTCCGGCGCACGGCATCGCCCGGCATGGCATCGCTCGCACGTTCCAGAACCTGGCCCTCTTCCCCAGCATGACGTTGCTCGAGAACGTGATGGTCGGTGCCCACTCCCAGGGCAGGGCGGGGTTCGTCCGCTCGGCATTGCGGATCGCGACGCGAGCCGAGGAGCGGCGAATCCGCCTCGACGCCGAACATCTGCTCGTCCGCCTCGGATTGGCCCACCTTGCCCACCAGCCGGCAGCCGGTCTGCCGTTCGGCACACTGAAGCGGCTCGAGGTCGCCCGCGCCCTGGCTGCCAAACCGACGTTCCTGATCATGGACGAGCCGGCCAGCGGTCTGACCCACGGCGAGGTCGACGAGCTGAGTGAACTGATCGTGTCGGTCCGCGACGAGTTCGGGCTCACCGTTCTGCTCGTCGAACACCACATGGCGATGGTGATGGGCATCAGCGACAAGGTCGTGGCCATGGAGTTCGGCCGCAAGATCGCCGAGGGCCTGCCGGCCGACGTGCAGAACGATCCGCAGGTCGTCGCCGCCTATCTGGGGACCGACGTGTGAGCACGTTGTTGAACGTCAGCGGTCTTTTCGCCGGCTACGGGCAGGTCGAAGTGTTGCGCGGAGTCGACCTGGCGGTGCAAGAGGGCGAGGTGGCTGTCATTCTCGGCGCCAACGGCGCCGGCAAGACCACCACGATGCGCGCCGTGTCGGGCATGATCCCGCGCACCGGTGTGGTCGAGTTCGCCGGCCAGAACATCACCAGGGCATCTCCAGATGCGATCGTTCGCCTCGGCATCGCCCAGGTACCGCAGGGTCGCGGTACGTTCACCGACCTCAGCGTCGAAGACAACCTGCGCGCCGGCGCGTTCGTGCGCCGCGACCACGAAGTGGCCAGTGACGTCGCGCTGTGGTACGAGACGTTTCCGCGGCTGGCCGACCGGCGGTCACAGAAGGCCGGCAATCTGTCGGGCGGCGAGCAGCAGATGCTGGCGATCGCCAGAGCATTGATGAGCCGGCCCAAGCTGCTGCTGTGCGACGAACCGAGCCTCGGTCTGGCCCCGATCATCACCAAGGAGTTGTTCCAGATCATCAAGCGACTCAACGAGCAGCGCGGTCTGTCCGTGCTGCTCGTCGAGCAGAACGCCAACCTGGCGCTCGACATCGCCCACCACGTGTGCCTACTGGAGACAGGCCTGATCGTGGCCGCAGGTTCACCAGAGGCGCTCGCCGACGACGATGCGATTCGCCGCGCCTACCTCGGGGCTTAGAGAACGTGACGCCATGAAGGACCTTCTCCAATACATACTCGACGGCTTGTCGATCGGCTCGGTGTACGCCCTCATCGCCCTCGGCATCGTGGTGGTGTATCGGGGAACTGGCAACATCAACTTCGCCCAGGGCGAGATGGCGTTGTTCTCCACGCTCGTCGCCTGGTGGCTGCACGACCAGGGTTTGCCGCTGCTGTTGGCCATAGCCATCTCTGCAGTTCTGGCCTGCCTGGGCGGTGCGCTGATCGAAGCATGCCTGATGCGTCCGGCGGGAAAGCGATCCGCCTTCGCCGCGATCGTCATTGCCATCGGTCTGTTCCAGGGGCTGAACTCGTTGAGCGGGCTGTTGTTCCCCGAGTCGGGTCAAGGGCTGAGATTCCCTTCGCTGTTCCCCAACAAGCCCAAGGACTTCGTCACGATCTTCGGCGCCTCGTGGCGGATCGAGAGGATGGGGGTGTTCGCCGTCGTGCTGGTGATCACGGCTTTGCTGTTCCTCCTCTTCCAGAAGACCAAGGTCGGGTTGGCCATGCGCACGGTCGCCGACAATCCGGCGTCGGCGAAGTTGGTGGGTGTGCCGACCAACAAGATCTTGATGTTCAGCTGGGCGCTCGCGGCATCGATCGGCGCTCTCGGTGGTGCGTTGAAGGCCGGGATCGACACCAATGTCAGCATCGGGTCGATGTTCTCGGTGTTCCTGTTGTCGGCGGCGGCCGCCACCCTCGGCGGGCTCGACAGCCTGGGCGGTGCCGTGATCGGCGGTCTCAGCCTGGGTGTGATCGAGAGCCTCGTCGGCAACTATCCCGATGATTGGCCCGGCGAGCGATTGGATCGGAAGCGAAACCAAGACCGCCGTCGCCTTCTTGATCATCTTTGTCGTGCTGCTGGTACGGCCATCCGGGTTGTTCGGCTCGTCGAAGGTGGAGCGCGTGTGACCGCGTCTCTGAAGGTCGGGTCTTCGAAGATCAGGTCTCCGAAGGTCATCAGGTCGGGCAGTGCGCTGCACTGGGTCCTGCGCGCCCTGGTCGCCGTCGGGCTGGTCCTGCTCGTCTGGTGGATGGTCAACGGCGCAAAGCCGTCGAGTCTCGGCAACTACACCGATGCGATGGCCCTGGCCATCGCTGCACTGTCGCTGAACCTGCTGTTCGGATTCAACGGACAGATCTCGCTCGGCAATTCGGCGTTTGCCGGGATCTCGGCCTTCTACCTCGGGTACACGGTTCGCTTCTGGGACAACCTGCCGTTCGTATCGCTGCTCGAGGCATGTGGGCTGTGCTTCGTGATCGGGGTCTTGATCGGGCTGCCGGCCTTACGGTTGAAGGGCCCGTACCTGGCCTTGGTCACCTTGGCGATCGCCTACGTCTGGCCGACGGTCGCCGCGCAGTTCCTCGACCGCAAGGTCACGGCGGTCACCGGCGAATCGGCTCTGACCAAGTTCCGCGTCAATCCGCCGACCTGGACCAGTCTCACGACCTCCCGCGCCGACCGTGCCCTGTACCTGTTCTGGGTCGCCCTGGTGCTGATGATCATCTGCTACGTCATTGTTCGCAACCTGCGCAAGAGCCGCATCGGTCGATCGCTGGTCGCGGTTCGCGACAACGAGACGGCGGCAGCGGTGATGGGCGTCAACCTCTCCTTCGTGAAGACGGTGACGTTCGGCATCTCGGCCGCGATGGCCGGGGTCTCGGGTTGGCTGATCGCCGCCAAGATCGGCACCGTCGACGAGAACTCGTTCAACATCCTGACATCGATCAAGTACCTCCTCGCCCTGATCCTCGGCGGGGTTGCGACCATGACCGGGCCGATCGTCGGTGCGTTCGCCTACTTCTTCGCCGACGACTACTTGAAACGGAACGCACCGAACTGGGGTTGGCTGCCCGGCGACTTCGGCAAGGGGCCGATTGCCAGCTTCTTGCTCGGAGTGTTGGTGATCGGCACGATATTCCTGGCCCCGCAGGGGCTGGTTGGCCTGTTCCGCAAGATCGGACGTAAAATCGCCGTGGTCGTGCCCGAGCCGATTCGCGTCGAGCCGTCCGAGACACTCACTGAATCAATCAGCGAGCCGATCCACGAGGGGGAATGACGTGACCAAACGTCGACGAAGTCTGTACACCTTCAGCGCGGCTGCCGTGCTGATCCTGGCGGCATGCGGTGGTGGGGGCAACAGCTCCGACACCTCCTCGGTTGCCTCGGTCGGCGAAACGACCGCCGCTGCCACTGAGACCACGGCTGCGGCAGTCGAGACGACAGCCGCGGCCACTGAGTCGACCACCGCGGCAACGGAGCCGGCCGCGGCAGCCGGTTGGACCGTCGACACATCGGCGTGCCCCGACTCGGCGCGTGCCGAGCAGCCGATCGTCGGCGAGGTCAAGATCGGGTCGGCGATGCCGTTCTCGGGCAGCCCGGCCGCCGCATTCGGTCCGGTCAAGGACGGCTTCCAGCTGTACCTCGACTACGCCAACCAGAACGGCCTGCTGCCCGGCTACACGATCAGCGCCGACATCCGCGACGACCAGTACGACGCGACTCAGACCCCGGGAGTGGTCCAAAGCCTGATAGACGACGGTGTTGACCTCTTCGCCGGCATCATCGGCACACCCAACAACCTTGCCGTGCGCGACGTGATCAACGAGGAATGCATGCCCCAGCTGCTCGCCCTCACCGGCTCTCCGAGGTGGGGCGAGGTCGCCGATTACCCGTGGACGACCGGTCAACTGGTGCCGTACAACGACGAGGCTTCGATCTATGCGACCAAGCTCAACGAGCTGAAGCCCGGAGCCAAGGTCGCCCTGTACTACGTCAACAACGAGTTCGGCAAGGACTACAGCGACGCCTTCAAGAAGAAGGCCGACGAGCTCGGCCTCGAGATCGTCGACGAGCAGACCATCGAGCCGGGCGTCGCCGACCCACCCACCACCCAGGTCGGCAGCATCGCCAGCAAGACGCCCGACGCCATTGTGGCCACGCCGCTCGGCCTGCAGTGCCCGGTCTTCCTGACGGAGCTCGCCAACGCCAAGGCTCAGACCGCTGGCTGGGACCCGACGGTGTTCATCACCAACACCTGCGCATCGAAGCTGTTCTTCGGCCTGGCGGGTCCAGCGGGACAAGGCGTATACACCTCGAACAACCTGGTCGACTCGAACGATCCGAAGAACGCCACACATCCGGGCGTCAAGACGTTCCTCGATGCCTACGCCGCGGCCGGCCTTTCTGCCGACCCTGGTGTGACCGAAGCCGGCTGGAGCACGGGCGAGACGTTGGTCGCCATCTTGAACGCCGCCTTGAAGTCCGGCACCCTCAGCCGCAAGTCGATCATCGAAGCCGCACGCACCCTGACCTTCACACCGTCGCTGGCCCGTGACGGAGTGCAGTACAAGATGAACGGCGCCGACGATCCGTTCGCGTTCCAGACGCTGCAAGTCCTGCAATGGGACGTCGACTCGCAGACGTTCACCGACATCGGCGAGCCGATCACCCAGTTCGAAGGCTGATCAATCGTTGCCGGAAGGGCCTCACCCGAGATGATCGGGCGAGGCCCTTTGGCATTCACGTGGTGATGCACTTGAAGAACTTCTGGATCACTTCTGGCGTGGGAGCTCCACCGGCCGCCACCAGCTTGCGCAGCGAGTCGTCGCTCAGCAGCTTGGTGAAGCAGTCCTTGTCGACCTTCATGCCGGCGGCCTCGAACTGTTTGATCATCAGATCGATCGCCTCTTGAGGGACGCTGAAATCAGTGGGAATCGATATACCAGCCGGAATCGTGACGCTGTCGGGGATCGTCACACCGTCCGGCAAGGTGATGTTGGTCGGCACGGTGATGCTGGGCAAGGTGGCGTCGGCCGGCAAGGAGGCGTCGGCCGGCACGGTGACATTGGTCGGCAGGGTCAACTTGTTGTCGCCCGAGCAGGCCGCCAACAGCCCGAGCGAGGCGATGGATGCGAGCAATCCGGTGATGATCGGTTTCATGGTGGTCCCTTCGGTCGGCGCCCAGTGTGCCTGATTTCTACACGGGAATGGGTTCAGCCAATGTGGATGGGCGCCGTGAGCGATCTCGAAGGGCATTGACTGCGGCGGTGTCGAGCACGGTTCGTAGAGTACGAGCAACGACCATGGACATCACCGTCGCACCCGACCCGAAGGCCGCGGCCAACGAGGCTGCGGCGTGGATCGCCCGACAACTCGGCAACGCCGTGTCGCGGCGTGGCGTGGGGTCGATCGCCTTCAGCGGCGGGTCCACTCCGGCGCTGATGCTCGCCGCCTTGACCGAGTTGCCAGTGCCCTGGTCGACGACCATCATCTTCCAGGTCGATGAGCGACTCGCTCCTGATGGCGATCCCGACCGCAACGCTGGCTTGCTCGACGTGCTGCGACCACTGCGACCCACCATCCGCTTGATGCCGGTCACCGCCGGCGATCCTGCCGCGGCCACTCGGCGGTACGCGGCCTTGCTGCCCGCCCGGCTCGACGTCGTGCATCTCGGACTCGGCGACGACGGCCATACGGCGTCGTGGCCGCCGGGTGATCCGGTGATCGACGATCGCCGGGCCGTGGCGATGTCGGGCGAGTTCAACGGCAGGGTGCGCATGACACTGACAGTCGCTACCGTCAACGCGGCGCGTCGCCGCGTGGTGCTGGCCACCGGAGCAGGCAAGGCGGCGATCGTCGAGCGATGGCTCCTGCACGATCACACCTTGCCGGTCGATCGGGTCAGGCGCACCAACACACTGGTGGTGCTCGACGCAGGAGCGGCGACACGATTGCCACATGAGATGTCCAGGGTCTGAGATGTACGGGGGTCTGGGCTGGCTAGCGTCTGGCGGCGATGGACATCACGACCACACCCGCCTGGTCTGCCCTGCAGTCGGTCGCCCGGCCGGCACACCTGCGCACGCTGTTCGCCGACGACCCGCAACGGTCGGCTCGCTACCGCCTTCAGGCCGCTGACCTGCTGATCGATTACTCCAAGCAACTGATCGACGACGACGTCGTGCGCCGGCTGCTCGCCGTGGCCAGCACGGCAGGCATCGAGCGACGGCGGGCGGCGATGTTCGCCGGCGAGGCCATCAACGTCACCGAACGACGGGCGGTGCTGCACACAGCGCTGCGCGCCCGCGTGATGCGGTCGTGATGGTCGATGGCCACAACGTCGTACCCGACGTTCACGAGGTGCTCGGCCGGATCACCACCTTTGCCGATCGGGTGCGAAGCGGGGCGTGGCGTGGGGCGACGGGGGAGACGATGCAGAACGTTGTCAACATCGGTATCGGCGGCAGCGATCTCGGCCCGGCGATGGCCTTCCTGGCGACCGAGGCCTTCGGCGATCGCAACCTGCGATGCCGGTACGTGAGCAATGTCGACGGAGCCGACATCACCGCCAACCTTGCCGATCTCGACCCGGCGACGACGCTGTTCATCGTCAGCTCGAAGACCTTCACCACCATCGAGACGTTGACCAACGCCGGCCAAGCCCGCGCTTGGTTGACGGCGAAGCTTGGTGACGAGGCCGTGCGCAAGCACTTCGTGGCGGTCAGCACCAACGCCGAGGAGGTGACAGCGTTCGGCATCGACACCGCCAACATGTTCGGCTTCTGGGACTGGGTCGGTGGGCGCTACTCGGTCGACTCGGCCATCGGGTTGTCGTTGGCGCTGTCGATCGGCCCGGCACAGTTCCGCCAGTTCCTCGATGGCTTCCACACGATGGATCGCCATTTCCTCGACGCACCGTTGCACGTCAACGCTCCGGTGATCATGGGCATGCTCGGGATCTGGTACGCCAATGTTCACGATGCGCAGACCAAGGCGGTGCTGCCCTACGCCCACGAGCTTCGTCGGTTTCCGGCGTACCTCCAGCAGCTCGACATGGAGTCCAACGGCAAGAGCGTGCGACTCGACGGGCAGCGGGTGGCGACAAGCACCGGCCAGATCGTGTGGGGCGAGCCCGGTACAAACGGTCAGCACGCCTTCTACCAGCTGCTGCACCAGGGCACCCGGCTGGTGCCGATCGACTTCATCGGGTTCGCCCAGCCCAACCACCCGCTGGTCGCCCAGCACGATCTGCTGATGGCCAACCTGTTCGCCCAGGGTGAGGCCTTGGCATTCGGCAAGACACTCGACGAAGTGATCGCCGAGGGAATTCCCGTGCACCAGCAACCCCATCGGGTGTTTCCCGGCAACCGGCCCAGCACGACGATCCTCGCCACCCGACTGACCCCCAACGTGCTCGGCCAGCTGATCGCCCTGTACGAGCACATCGTGTTCGTGCAGGGGTGTGTCTGGGACGTCAACAGCTTTGACCAGTGGGGCGTGGAACTGGGCAAGGCACTGGCCAATCGGATCACGCCTGAGTTGACCGCCACGGACCCACCGCACCACGACACATCGACCAACGCCCTGATCGAGTGGTATCGCCTGCGCCGACAGCCCGGTCGTCAGCCCGACTGATCGAGCGGGATGACACGGGCGAACAGCGCCTTCAGGTACGACCCTTGGGCAAAGGTCACCGGATGATCGACGGCGTGCCCGGTGCGGCGGAACTCGACCAAGTCGTAGCCGGCTCGTTGCGCTGAGCCACGTACGGTTGCAAAGAACTGCTCGTCGGTGATCCGGCTCGAACACGATGCCTGCACCAGCAAGCCATCGGCCCGAGTCAACTGCACGGCGCGTTGGGTCAGCTGACCGTAGGCATGGAGGGCCCGTTCGATGTTCGACTTGCGCTGGGCGAATGATGGGGGGTCGACGACCACGATGTCGTAGTGCTTGCGGCGTTGGATGAGACGATCCATGACCTCGTAGGCGTCGCCGACGAGCGAGTCGTGCTCGCAATGACGCACGTTGGGCAATGTGGCGTTGTGGGCGAAGTTGTGCTCCGCAGCGGCGAGCGCCGGCTCGCTCTGGTCGACACTGGTCACCCTGGTCGCGCCACCGGCCGCGGCGTACACACCGAACCCACCGCTGGCGGCGAAGATGTCGAGCACACGCATGCCGGCGGCCAGCGAGCCGACGAGGGCGCGGTTCTCGCGCTGGTCGAGGAAGTGACCGGTCTTCTGGCCGTTGACGACATCGGCTTCGAACGACAACCCGTTCTCGTGGAACATCACCGGTGCGGTCGGTGTCTCACCGATCAGGGCCATGCCCTCGTTCAAGCCGTGCAACCGGTGTCCCGACATCGTCCGCGCCAGGCGCAGCACAAGCGAACTGGGGGAGAGCTGCTGCTCGATGACCGGCACAAGTGAGCGCAGATGAGGTATCCACACGGGCGAGTAGAGCTTGAGCACCATCGTGTCGGCATAGCGGTCGAGGACCAAACCGGGAAAGCCGTCGTTCTCGCCATTGAGCACGCGGTAACCGTCGGTGTCGTCGCCGAGGTCGGCTCGCCGCTCGACAGCGGCGACGATGCGCTGTCGCCAGAACTCGGAGTCGATCACGGCCGGCTTGCCGTGGTGCAGGATCCGGATGCGGATCGGTGACCCGGGGTCCCACAAGCCGATGGCGACGAAGTTGCGATCGTTGTCGAAGATCACTGCCAGATCACCGACCGCGCCGCGGTGGCTGATCGACGAGATCGACTCGTTGAAGATCCACGGGTGGCCGGCCGCGATCTGCCGACGGGCGTCGGGAGTGACCCTGACTGCCATCCGCTTGTCGCCCACCGTGGGCAGCTGGTCGAGTACCGACATGCGCTCAGGGTATGCCGATGTCGTGGGGAATTCCGTACGCTCCGGGCATGACCGATCAGCTGGAACGCACCACGAACCTGCTGGCGCTGCTGCTCGAGACACGTCTGCCGTTGACCCTCGAGGAAATCGTCAACCAGCTACGCGAGCAGTACCCTCCGGGACACGCGGCGATCCGCGGCGCCTTCGAGCGCGACAAGAGCTTGTTGCGTGAAATCGGTGTGCCGATCGAGACCGAGGTGCTCGGCGGAGCTCATGCCGGTCAGACGGCATACCGCGTCGATCGCCATCGTTACGAGTTGCGCGACCTCGACCTGACCGATACCGAGCGCAGGGCGTTGCAAGTGGCTGTTGCCGCGGCGCGCACCACCGAGGCCGAGTTCGGGATGTTCAAGCTCGGTGGTGTGGCCGACAGCTCGGCATCGATCACAGCCAACCTGCCGCAACTCGAACTGCTACCTGCACTCCGCGAAGCGATTGCGGCTCGGGCAACGGTCGCGTTCGAGTATCGGGGGGCTGCGCGCAGGCTGCAGCCGTACGCACTGTTGCTGCGCGAGGGCTTCTGGTACGTGATCGGGCACGACATCGGCCATCACGAGATACGCACCTACCGCGTCGATCGGATCGTCGGTGCGGTCGAGCCGGGCGGCGGCGCCGAGTTCGAACGCCCCGTTGACTTCGATCCCCGAGCGGTCTTCCCTGCCGATCCGAAAGAACTCGGCGCCGATGGTCATTCGGCGGTCGTTCGCATCGACAGCGCTCGCGCGACATTTGCGGTTCGCGAGTTGGGCGAGGAGGCGGTCGTTCGTCACCTGGACGGTGGTGGTGTGGAGGTCGAGGTGCCGTGCAGCAATCTCGACGCCTTTCGATCGTGGCTGTTCGGATGGGGAGTGCACGCAGAAGTGGTGGCACCACCCGACGTGCGTGAAGGGTTGCTCGACTGGCTGCGCTCGATGGCGGCTCGACCGTGACGACTCGTCGTGGCCCTCGGCGCTCCGAAGACCGGTTGCGCCGGTTGCTGGTCATGTTGCCGTGGCTGATGGAACGCGGCGAGGTGCCCGTCGCCGAGATGGCCGCCCGATTCGAGCTCACTGAAACCGAGCTGATCGGCGACCTCGAACTCGCCGCGCTGTGCGGACTGCCGCCGTTCATCGACGAGATGATCGACGTCTTCATCGACGAGGGCGTCGTCTTCGCCGGCCTACCACGGCTGTTCACCAAACCGCTGCGGCTCACCGCGCCGGAGGGCTTCGCCCTGTTGTCGGCGGGCCGCGCCGCGATGCTGCTGCCCGGTACCGATTCTGACGGCTCGCTGGCCCGAGCCCTTGGCAAGCTCGCCGGGGTCCTCGGCGACGATGGTGTCGTCGTCGATGTGCCGCGGCCACCGGCGACTGCAGACCTGGCTGCGGCGGTCAACGACAACGCCCAACTGAGGGTGCGCTACTGGTCCGCGAGCCGAGACGAAGCGACCGAGCGCGACCTCGCACCCCGCTCGATCTTTCTCGACCGTGGCCATTGGTACGTGATCGCCGACGACAGCCGCTCGGGTGCGTCACGGACGTTCCGCATCGACCGCTTCGAAGCGTGGGCGCGAACCGGTGTGATCGATCCGCCGAAGCCTGGCGCGGCAACGGTCGCTCCGCCGAGCGGCGATCAGTGGTTTGCCGACAGCGACCTGCCGTCGGTGCTGTTGCGACTGTCACCACAAGCACGCTGGGCGGCTGAGCGGTATCCGGTGCGCGAGGAGCACGACGACGGCTCAGCAGTGGTTGTGCGCCTCGCAGTGGCCAACGAACAGTGGTTGCGCACCCTGTTGCTGCGCCTCGGTGCCCACGCAGAGGTGCTCGAGCCGGCGGAATGGCGCGACCTCGGAGCCACGTCGGCGCAGCAGTTGCTGGGCGTTTACGAGGTCACCGACAGCTGAGCCGCGCTGGTGATGCCGTGGGCCCGCAGCAGGTAGGGGAGTACCGCCGCAGTGGCGTCGGCATCGGCGAGAGCGTCGTGTGGACGCACCAGTTCGATGCCGTACCGGGCGCACAGATCGGCGAGCCGATGCGACAGCTGCCGGTCGGGGTCAAGGCGGCGAGAAAGGGTGAGGGTGCACAATGGGTTGACGATGGGAATGGCGACGCCATGCGTCTTGCCGGCCTTGCGCAAGAACTCGGCATCGAACGAGGCGTTGTGGGCGACGAAATGAGCATCGCCGAGCCTGGCAGCCAATTCGGTCAACACCTGCTCGCCCGGTGGCGCCGACAGCACCATGTGACGGCGGATGCCGTGGATGCCGACGGGGCCGACCCGGAACCACCACCGCCGGCGGGGAGCGACCAGGCTGGACCATCGATCGAGCACACGGCCGTTGCCATCGACCATCACCAGGCCGATCTGCAGGACGTGGTGACGGCGCAACGACAGGCCTGACGTCTCGACATCGACAACGGCGAACCGCATGGCGTCGAGCTCCGCATCCATGACCCCAACCCTACGCCCGGGGTGTTACGTAGTTCTTTGGACCCGGGTGGGGTTCATGCTGCAGCGGTGAGTTCGACCTGGTAGCCGAGTTGTTCGAGCTGGTTGACGAGGTGGCGGCGGCGACGATCTGGGTTGTCGTTTCGGGCCAGGTAGTCGGATCCGATTTCGGTGTAGACGGTGCCGGTGCTGAGCATGTGCCAGATGATGACGAGCATGGTGTGGGCGATGGCCATTGCTGCTCGTTGTTGGCCTCGTCGTTTGGCGATCCGCCAGAACCTGACGGCGAGGTAGCAGTCTTTGGTTCGCACTGCCGCCCAGCCGGCTTCGACGAGTGCTGATTGCAGCCACGGATCACCGGAGCGGGTGTGGGTCGAGCGGTGTTTGCCGGCGGACTCGTTGTTGCCCGGGCACATCCCCGCCCACGAGGCGAGGTGTCCGGGTGTCGCGAAGCGGCCCATGTCGACGCCGATCTCGGCGAGGATGATCTCAGCGTTGCGTTGCTGGATGCCCGGGATCGTGGTGAGCAGTTCCCGGGCCGCTCGGAAAGGGACCATCATCTCCTCGACTCTCGTGTCGAGCCGGGCGATCGCTGCGCTCAGGTAGTCGACGTGAGCGATGATCTCGGTGACCATGCCAGCGTGGTGGTCGTTGAATCGACCGGGGACGCATTGGCGCAGATCGCCGATCTTGGAACGCAGCCTGCTTCTCGCCATCTCGGCGAGCACATCCGGGTCGCGTTCTCCAGCGCAGAGCGCGTCGAGGATCATCCGGCCGGTCATGCCGAGCACATCGGAAGCGACCGATGACAGCTTGACGTTGGCGTCCTCGAGGACCTTCTGCAGACGTTGGGTCTCACGAGCACGTTCTTCGGTGAGTTGGCGCCGATAACGGGTCACCTCGCGCAACTCGCGGATCTCGACCGGTGGCACGAAACTCCCACGCATCAGGCCGCATTCGAGGAGCTGAGCGATCCAGGTGGCGTCGTTGACGTCGGTCTTGCGGCCCGGGACCGCTTTGATGTGCGCCGGGTTGACCAACAACAACTCGAACGGCTGACCATCGTCGAGGACATGCCACACCGGTTTCCAATACACACCGGTTGCTTCCATCGCCACCGAGGTCACCCCACACGAGATCAGCCACGACCTCAGCTCGATCAGCTGATGCTCGAACGTGCCGAACGTACGCACCTCCGACGCTCGTTTCTGACGGCCTGATCCTGGTGAGCGAACGCACGCCACGACCGTCTTTTTGTGCACATCGAGACCGGCGCACCGGTCCACCAACACCTCCATCACAACCTCCTCGAGTCTCGGATTAGAAGGTCCGGTCGGAGCCGTCAACTGAAGAAGGTGTTACACGCGCTCGAAGCACAATCGCAGGCACCTGCAGGCTCCGCCGTCATGGTGTGACACGGACTCGCGCGCACCAATCCCTGGCCGACGTCACCCGGACCCGACACCAACTACATCCCCTCAGGCGGCGTCAGTCAAGCCGCCATAGCTGGTGTGACGCAGTGCGGAGCAGTCGGTCAGAGCAGTTCGGCGGCGAGGCTGGCGACGGCACTGCGCTCACACGACGACAGCGTGATGTGCCCGAAGCACCGCTGGCCGCCGAACGCCTGGATCAGCACCGCGAGAGCGTTGTTCGATTCGCCCATGTACGGGGCGTCGATCTGGCTGGTGTCGCCGGTGAAGATCACCTTGGTGCCCTCCCCGATGCGGGTCAGCACTGTCTTCAGCGTGGTCGGCTCGAGGTTCTGGGCCTCGTCGACGACGACGATCTGGCGGTGGAGAGAGCGGCCTCGAAGGAAGGTGACCGATTCGAGCGCCAATTGGTTGCGACCGATCAGCTCGTCGATCAACCGGTTGGCGTCGTTGCTGCTGCGCTGATCGGTCAGGGCGACGATGGCATCGTGGATCGCTGACATCCATGGGTCGAGCTTCTCCTCGAGGGTGCCGGGAAGGAACCCGACGTCTGCTCGCCCGACGGCGACGAGCGGGCGGTAGACGGCAAGTCGCTCGTACCGACGGCTCTCGACGACCTGCTCGAGACCGGCGGCGATCGCCAGCAACGTCTTGCCGGTGCCGGCGCGGCCGTCGAGGGCCACGACACTGACGTCGGGATCCAGCAGCAGCTCCAGCGCGAATCGTTGCTCCTTCGACCGGGCGCGCAGCCCCCAGGCTTCTGGGGCGTTGTGATGGAGCAGCACCAGGTCGTCTTCGACTCGGCGGGTCAACGCCGATTGTGACCCGGCGCGCAGCACGGCGAATCCGTTCTGGTGCAATTGGGCGCACGCCGGGGTCGAATCGATGGCGATCGCTCCTGCGGCATACAGGCAGTCGATGGCCTCATGGCCGGCGTCGTAGGTACCCCACCCGGTCGGGCGTGTCGACAGGCTGCGGCCTACCGGGCGGTGCTCGTCGGCCTGCAAACCGAGATGGGCGGCCTTGATGCGCAACGCAGCATCGTTGGACACCACGCACGTCGGACCGTGCATCTGTTGGCCCAGCGCGGCCCCGATGATGCGATTGTCGGGTAACGACGGGTCGAGGCCGTGCTCGATCAGGAGGTGCTTCTGCACGCCGTTGATCTCGATCCTGACGGTGCTGGCCGACGAGCCGTCGCCGACCGGGGTTGCGTCGGCGAGCGAACCACCGGCGTTGACCCGCAGTTCTTCCAGCGTTCGCAGCGCCGTTCGCGCCGCCCGACCGACATCATCGACCCGACTTTTCAACCCGTCGAGCTCTTCGATGACCGTCAGCGGGATGACCACATCGGCCCCGATGAAGTTGGCGATGCACGACGGGTCGGCCACGAGCACCGAGGTGTCGAGCACGATCCGAGTTCGCACACCCCCTTCGAGATCGTTACGACCATGTCGGGTAGGGGCGAGATCGGTCAACACAACTCCAATCGTCGGTTCTGGAGGAGGAGCGAACTGAGCAACGTGACAGTTGTAGCCGAGCAGGCGAGGGCGTTGGTGGATAGTCGCCGCTACCTGGGAGCCGGTCGTTGTCACATCGCCATGGGCACTCCTGCGTCGAGCTGCACCCCGCAACTGTTGAGGGCGAACGCCACCACGTGGTAGATGCCGACAGTGAAGATCACGTCGAGCAGCTGCCGATCGTCGAGCCGCGAGGCGAGCGCCTGCCACGTGTCGTCGCCGATTCGGGCGTGATCGTGCAGCTCGTCGGCGGCGTCGAGCAGTGCCGCGTCGTCGAAGCTCCAACCACCGTCGGCGACGGACAACTTCGTTCGCTGTACTTCGTCGGCCGTGATGTCGCAGGCCAGGGCGATCAGTGCATGCTGGCTGAACTCGTACTCCGATCGGCAGCGCCATCCCGTTCGCAGGATCAACAGCTCACGATCCCGGCGCACCAGCGAGTTCTTGGCGAGCACGTGGGTCGCGAACACCAACCAGCGGCGCAGCAACGCCGGATGATGGGCGACCGTACCGAAGATGTTCAACGGCGACCCGTCGGGAGCACGTAAGCCGGCCCGGTCGAAGAGCTCCGACACTTCATCGCTGGGGTCGGTGATCGGCGCGAGTCGAGGAGTGTCCATGCCGTCATCCTGCCGCGGCGGCAGAATGCAATCGTGATCGAACCGCCGTGCCAGTTCTGCGATGTCGTCAACGGCGCGGTGCCGGTTCGCGCCGTGCTCGACGACGACATCGCGATTGCTTTCCTCGACCGCTCGCCGGTGTTCAAGGGGCATGTGCTGATCGTGCCCAAGCGGCACACCCTGACGCTCGCCGATCTGGATGGTGATCTCGTCGGGAGCCTGTTCGAGCGGGTGCAACGAGTCTCGGCGCGGATGCCCGCCGCTCTGGGCTGCGACGGGACGTTCGTGGCGATCAACAACGTCGTCAGCCAGAGTGTCGCCCATCTCCACGTGCACGTCGTTCCACGGCGCCGCAAGGATGGACTGCGCGGGTTCTTCTGGCCGCGCGTTCGTTACGAATCCGACGGCGAGGCCGACGAGTACGCCATGCGACTCGCCCACGCCCTCGCCGCCGATTGAGGATCAACAGACGATGCGCATCTCGAGGCCGCGTGCATCGATGCTGCCGTCACCGAACGCTCGGTGTACGCCACGTCGGAATCGGCGCGCGCTCCACAACACGGCGTAGGCGTCGAGCATGTCGTCGATCGCCGCGCCGCGGGGTGCGGCGGTGGGGAGGTCGAACTGATCGGCGAGCAGTCGTCGACGGATGACCTGGCCGTCGCGGGTTCTCTTCGACGGCAAGCTCTCGTCACCGTTGAGCATCTTGAACGCGGACTCAGGGTGCACCTCGACGACGAGGTCTTGATTGGCCGCATCGATCAGCCGATCGAGTTGGACGACCTTTGGCATGATGTTGAAGGTCTGCATGGAGATCCCGCGGCCTGTTGCGGATCGAGCCGTGGCCAGCGCTGATTCGTATGTCGTGCAGGCGAGAGCGGCGCGAGGCGGTGCGGGAAACACCGAACTACCGGCGCGGCCCAGGTACTTGCGGGCCTCGATGTCGCACTTGCGTGGCGGCCCGTCGCTCAAGCCAATCGGCATGTCGATGCCTGTGAACGCAAACGATTCGAGGATCAACGTCGGACGCACGACGACGCCATCGGTCGTCGCGACGATCCAGCCGGCCTTGCAGGCGTCGATCCCGGCGATGTCTTCTCGGTCGCTCATCTCGGCTCTCTTGGATGTGATTGCAAATGCAATAACTTAGATGCTTGTATTTGGGGCGCGAAACACGCACGATTTGTGGGCGTAACGCTCCGTTACTACAACTCGATACCCGGAGGTATCAACTCAACATGACCAAAGCAGAGCTGATCGATGCGGTGGCGAAGAGCGCCGACGTGAGCAAGGCAGACGCCGAGCGAACCGTCGGTGCGTTCTTCGAGATCGTTACGAACGCTGCCAAGACGGGCGACAAGGTCGCCTGGCCGGGCTTCGGCTCGTTCAGCACCTCGAAGTCCCAGGCGCGCACTGGCCGTAACCCCCAGACCGGCGCTGCAGTGAACATTGCTGCATCGACGCGAATGAAGTTCACAGCGAGCAGCACGCTCAAAGCAGCCCTCAACAACAAGTAACAACCGAACCAAGAAAGAAGGAAACACAAGTGGCAGCAACGAAGGCTCCGGCCAAGAAGGCGGCTCCTGCCAAGAAGGCAGTAGCCAAGAAGGCAGCTCCGGCGAAGAAGGCTCCCGCCAAGAAGGCAGCAGTGAAGAAGGCTGCACCGGCGAAGAAGGCTCCCGCCAAGAAGGCAGCAGTGAAGAAGGCTGCACCGGCGAAGAAGGCTCCCGCCAAGAAGGCAGCAGTGAAGAAGGCTGCACCGGCGAAGAAGGCTCCCGCCAAGAAGGCAGCAGTGAAGAAGGCTGCACCGGCGAAGAAGGCTCCCGCCAAGAAGGCAGCTCCGGCCAAGAAGGCAGCAGCCAAGAAGAGGTGATCCGTCGACAGCGTCGATGAACGGAGCAGGAGAACGGAGGGCCATTCGCCCTCCGTTCCTTTGGCCGTTCTCTTTTGGCCGTTCCTGAAGTTGATGCATGATTGAGCGATGCGTTCGATCTGTGACGACCTCGCCGCCGAGCACCGTGACCTCGATGCCCTCATCGAGGCACTGCGCCCCGCTGAGTGGTCGATCGAGACGCCATCGCCCGGTTGGACGATCCGTGATCAGATCAGTCACCTGTGGTTCTTCGACCAGCGAGCAGTGCTGGCGCTGACCGATCCCGACGCGTTCTCCACCGACATGAAGTGGCTGTTGGCCAACGGTGGAACGGATGCTTCGATCGAACCCGGTCGAGCGATCGAACCCGGCGCCTTGTTGGGCTGTTGGCGCACAGATCGGCAAAGGTTGATCGAGGCTGCGGTCCTCGTCGACCCTGCGGCGCGAGTTCCGTGGTACGGCCCGGCCATGGCGGCACGCTCGTTCATCACCGCTCGGTTGATGGAGACGTGGGCGCATGGTCAAGATGTCGCCGATGCACTGGAGGTCGTCCGACGCCCGACGGAACGACTGCGTCATGTCGCCCACCTCGGCGTGCGCGCCCGACCGTTCAGCTATGCGGTCCACGGTATGACGATGCCGGTCGACGAAGTGGCCGTGCATCTCACCGGGCCCGACGGCGAAGACTGGCGGTGGGGAGATCGGGAAGGCGATGGCAGCGACCGCGACAATGTCGTGTCGGGATCAGCGCTCGAGTTCTGCTTGGTCGTCACCCAGCGACGACATCTGGCCGACACGCGGTTGAGGGTGGTCGGTGCCGCCGCAGTGGAGTGGATGGCGATCGCCCAGGCCTTCGCCGGGGGCGCCGGGACCGGTCGCCTTCCGGGTCAGTTCACCGTCGTCGACTCCTGAGTCAGAGATCAGTGATCAGTTTGAAGATTTCGGCGGCGGCATAGCCGAATGGCTCGCCGAGCGTGCCCAGTCGGGCGGCGATGCGAGAACGGAACGCGGCGAGCTGTTCGACGTCGACAGCCTTCATGGTGCTCTCGAACTGGCTGGTGTGCGCCTCGAGGGCGTCGAGCTTGTGGTTGACATAGCGCAAGTCATCGTCGCCGACGTTCTCGACGTGGTCGGGTTCGTCGGCCTCCCACAGCAACAGCGCGGTTGGTCGGTGCGCAGCAAGGCCCTGTTCCCGATAGAAGTGCGGATCGCGGGCGGCGACGATTCCCTCGCATGCGAGTAGCCCGGCATGGCGATGGTCAGGATGCAGGCGATAGCGCTTCCATGGATCGTGACCGAACACGACCTCGGGGCGCAGCTCGCGAATCACGCTGGCCACCTCGCCACGAGTTGTCAGATCGCTGTCGAGCTCGCCATCGACACGACCGAGGAACATGACCAATCCGGCATTGGCCCCACTCAGCAGCCGCGCTGCCTCACGCTGTTCTCGTTGGCGCTGCGCGGTCAGAGCGCGCCCGTCGGCAAAGGGGTCCCACGTGCCCTTCGAACCATCGGTGCAGATCAGATGGTGCACGACGCAACCGGCGTCTGCCCACTTGGCGAGCGTTCCCCCTGCCCCGAACTCGACGTCGTCGGGGTGGGCTGCAATTGCCAGTGCCGACGCCGGCACGGCGAGGTTGTGGGTGAAGGCTCCGCCCGCTAGAGCTGGTTGACCGGGTTCGTTTGCAGCCATGTCGGAAGCACTTCCTGGACGAGCGGGTGGGCGAGGTCGGACGGAGTGTCGATGTCGACGGCGAGCAGCGTGTCGCGGCGCACGCGCACCGACAGTCCGGCGGCAGTGGCCGACCGGAGGTGTCGGTGGAAGGATCCGGGCCCGTACGAGAACTTGAACGACACGTCGGTGGGAACCGCGATGACATTGGTGCCGTCGTCGTGGCGGTCGGGAACGAGGGTGACCATGCCGGGCGCGGCCAACCCGGCGAGCGAGTGTGCTCGCGGCAGGTCGCCGTGAGCCACGACGACATCGGTTACGCCGGCCAGCCGAAGTTCGGCAACGCTGTCGTTGACGGCAGCATTGAGACCGACACCCGGGTGCCACAGGATCGATGCTCCGTGTTCGCTCGCCCATGCTGCGACCTGCTCGTCGTCGCAGGCGACGAAGGTCGGTAGTTCTCCGGCCGCGGCGAGCACGCGTGCCGACGTCCACCGGGCGAGACGTTCGCGGTCAGCATCGCCGAGAACGGTTGCCAGCCGGGCCTTGGCATTGATGAACGCCTTCACCGGGACGAGGACGACGGCATTCACTGCAGGCATCGTACGCACCTACGCTGTGTTCATGCCGATCAACGTTGCCGTCATCGGCGCAGGGTCGTGGGGCACCACGATCGCCGCAATGGCAGCGGTCAACACGCCGACCATCTTGTGGGCTCGACGCCCGGAGCTGGCAGCGCAGATCAACGACGCCCACGTGAATGGTGATTACCTGGCGAGCTTCGCGCTGCCCGAGCAGTTGCGGGCGACGAGCTCGCTGGAGGAAGCGGTCAGCCGAGCCGATGTCTTGGTGATGGCTGTTCCGTCGCACGGCTACCGCGACGTGGCCGTCGGCGGCCGCCCCTTTCCTTCGGCCGTGGGTTCCTGTTGTGACCCTGACGAAGGGGATCGAACGCACCTCGCGAAAGCGGATGAGCGAAGTGACCAGCGACGAAATGCCCGGCCATCCTGTCGCCGTGCTCACCGGGCCCAACCTGGCCAAGGAGATCCTCGGCGGACAACCGGCTGCCAGCGTGGTGGCCATCGACGACGAGGTGATAGCTGCCGAGCTGCAGCGCATCTTCAGCCGACCGAGCCTTCGGATCTACACCAATCCCGATGTGGTCGGGTGCGAGGTCAGCGGCGTCGTCAAGAACGTGATCGCGATCGCCAGCGGCATGGCGGCCGGAATGGGCTTCGGTGACAACACGCGGGCCACGCTGATCACACGCGGGCTGGCCGAGATGACCCGCCTCGGCCTGGCGATGGGTGGCCACGCCACGACGTTCTCGGGGCTCGCCGGCATCGGCGATCTCATCGCTACGTGCTCATCGCTGCAGAGCCGCAACAACACCGTCGGACTGCAGCTCGGCCAGGGCAAGTCGATCGACGAAGTACTGGCCTCGACCAACATGGTGGCCGAAGGTGTGAAGAGCTCGCCGAGCGTGCTCGACCTGGCCCGCCGCCATGGCGTCGAGATGCCGATCACCGAGCAGGTGGTCGGTGTCTGCCATCACGGTCGCACCGCGGACGAGGCCCTCGGCGCGTTGATGCAGCGCAGTCGGAAGAGCGAGCTCGACTAGATGACGAGCACAGGGGTTGTCGGAGGTCGTTGGCGCGCCACGGTCACCGCGTGGGGAGCCGTCGAGCCGTGGGATGGGTCCACCACCACCGACTGGTTCGTTGCCGCCGACGACCGCTGGCACCGCCCGCAGCACGAGACCTCGACGCGCCAGACGACCATCGATGGCACACCGGTCGTGGAGACCCGAGTGCGGATACCCGGTGGCGATGCCGTGCAGCGCGTCTACTCGGTTGCCGACTCCGGCGGCCTGACGATCATCGAGGTGACCAACGAGTCGACGTTGCCGATCGCTGTGGCATTCACCGGTGGAGGCCTGCTGTCGCGGCGCCCGCCGACAGCGATGCCTCCGCAGGGGATCGATCTCCCTGCCGACGCCGTGGTTCATCCGATCGGGCACCAGGCTGTCATCGTTGTGGCACGACCCCACGGCGGGGTGGCCACTGCCGCCTTGCCCGAAGGATATTCGTCTGCAGAGCAGGTTGCCCGTGGCTGGCTCGCCCAAACACAGCGGGCCAGCCGATTGCAGCTGCCCGACCCGACGATCGTTGCAGCTGTCACGGCGGCGCGCTGCGAGTTGCTGCTCAACGGTCCATCCGTCGGACATTTCGCGGATGGTGACGTCGACTCGGCATCGTTCCTGCTCGGCGTCGCCGAGCTCGTGCGCCTCGGCGATCGTCCCTCGGTCTGGGTGCCAGACGTCGCCGAGCACCTGGAGCGATGGGCGCGGTCCGGCACTCGGATTGCCAGCGCGATGAGCCGTGCTGCGGTCGAGGCGGCGGCGCGGGTCCTGCACGCCGCCGGCGAGCACAAGGCCGTCGACGATCTGCGCAGGATGAACCTCCCGATCGGGGCCGACGGTGAACCCTCCGAGTTGCCCACCGCCCCAGGGTGCGTGCCGTGGTGGGTCGAACGGCAGTTGGTGGACTCCGACGAGTACACGGCCCGGCTGATGCCGAACGGGTTTCCGCCGGCGTGGCTCGGTGTCTCGTTCGAGGCCCATGGGCTGGCGATCGGGCTGGCGTCGACTCTGTCGTTCGCCATCCGCTGGCACGGCGATCGTCCGGCCGTGCTGTGGGAGGTCACCGGCCCGCCGATGCCGCTGACCTACGGCGGTTGGTCGACCGGACAGCTGTCGGGTGAGGCACTGTGGCCACCCACCTAGCTGTACACCTAGCCCGGCCCGGCCCGGCCCCGGCCCGTCTCGTCCGATCCGTCCTGTCACGGTTCGAGGATGGCCGGGTCGCCCACCGCGATCCTGCCCGGCTCGAGCACGGTTGCGTACACCCGGCTGACCGGGCCGCGCTCGTGGTGCATCACGTTGAAGTCGCCGTCGATGAACCACGGCTTGTTGCTGGCGCAGGGCAGGGCGTAGGCGCTGACCTCGCAGAGCGCCTCGCCCACGAGCAGCCGCACGCCGGCGCGGACGTCGGCCCACGGCAGCCCGCTGATGGTGATGTTCTCACCGGCGCGACCCGGCGCCAGGGGATGCCCGGCCTCGCGAAAGTCGTCGATCACCTCGGCGCTCCATATGCACAACGCCTGCCACGGGCGGCCGTGGTGCAGACGAGTTGCCTGACGGTCGCCGGCCATCCCCTTGAACGTCACCTCGGCGGCATCGACAGGCAGCTTCGGCAGGCCGCCCGACGACACGCTGAGCTGCACGACGGTGCCGTCGACACGGCTGGGAAGTTGGCCGGCGGCTCGCAGCGCCGGTCCGGCAGACGTCCATGACGACCACACGGCGGCGAGGTCGACACCGAGTTCGCCGGTCGGCACAGTTGGGCGCAGATGCTCGATCACCGAACCGTCGCGACCTTCGGCATACAGGTCGAAGACGAGGTCGGCAAAGTTGACGGTGCGTGTGGCATCGGTCTCGGTGAAGCGGTACGGCCCGATGGAGTACATGTACACACGGTAGATCGGGCAGCACCAGTACAGGCACCGTAGGCTGACGTCGTGACCGCCGTTGAAGCTGATCCGTTCGCCGAACTGCGACTGACGGAGTGGACATCGTGCGGCGGGTGTGCCGCCAAGTGGGGTGCGGCCCTGTTGAGCGAGATGGTCACGAAGATGGTCACGGGTTTCCCTGCCGGCGCCGATCCGTCGCTGCTCGTCGGCCTTGCTCCGTTCGACGACGCGGCGATCTACGAAATGGCCCCGGGCGTTGCTCTGGTCAGCACCACAGATTTCTTCCCGCCCCTCGTCGATCACCCAAGCGACTTCGGGGCGATCGCCGCGGCCAACGCCTGCAGCGATGTGTTCGCAATGGGTGGCCGGGTGGTCATCGCCGTCAACATCGCCGCGTTCCCCGAGCACTTTCCGCGTGACGCGATCGTGGCGATCTTCGACGCCGCGGCAGCAGTCGTCGCCGAGGCCGGCGGTACCGTCGCCGGCGGGCACACCATCCGCAATCCCGAACCCATCTTCGGTCTGGCCGTGCAAGGGGTCGTCGATCCGGCGCGGGTGTTTCGCAAGGGTGGAGGGGTACCGGGCGACGTGCTGGTGCTCAGCAAGCCGCTGGGAACGGGCTTGGCCCTGGCCGGCGGGTCAGCCGACGACAAGGCTGCCGCGATCGCCGGTATGCGCCGGTTGAACCGGGCCGCGTCGGAAGAACTGCAGTCGCTGGGCAGACGCGGTGCACGCGGTCACGGATGTGACCGGCTACGGCTTGGCCGGTCACGGCTGGGAGATGGCCGAACGTGGCGGCGTGCGCGTGGTCGTCGATACCGACGGGCTGCGCACCTATCCAGGGGCGGTTGACGCTGCCCAACGCGGCGTTCGCACCGGCGGGGATCCACGTAACCGCGATTACGTCGCCGGCCATCTGCAGTCGTCGGCCAGTGCAGCCGGCGAGGCGTTGTGCATGGATCCACAGACGTCGGGCGGCTTGCTGGCGGCCATCGATCCTGCGGTCGAGGCCACGCTCTCCGAGATGTGGTGGCGCGTCGGCGAGATCACCGCCGGCGACCCGGCCATCGTGCTGCGCTGATGGCCGCCCGGGTGCCGACGCGCTCGATCGAGAAGGAGCTGTGGGCCGCGGGATACGACGTGATCGTCGGCATCGACGAGGTCGGTCGTGGCGCATGGGCTGGACCGTTGATGGTCGGCGCGGCCGTCTTGCCGCGTCAGCGCCGCGTCAACGGTGTGCGCGATTCGAAGATGCTCACCGAGGCCAACCGCGAGTTCCTGTTCGATCGCATCGCCGCATGGTGCGATGCCTGGGCCGTCGGCGGGGCGTCGCAGGACGAGTGCGACGAGCTGGGCATGGCCGAGGCCCAACGTCTGGCAACCCGCCGGGCGCTGGCCGGGCTGGGCGTCACGCCCGACGCGGCGGTGGTCGACGGCAAGTGGAACTTCGTCGGCGCCGAAGTGGCCCATGTCGAGATGCGGGTCAAGGCCGATCTGCACTGCTTGTCGGTCGCGGCGGCGTCGATCCTCGCCAAGGTGACCCGCGATCGGGTCATGCGCGAGCAGGCCGAGCACTACCCGCAATGGAGCTTCGACTCCAACAAGGGGTACCCCTGTCCGGTTCACAAGGCCGCGTTGCAGGCCTACGGACCGTCGGCCATCCATCGGCGCACCTGGGTGTTCATGGACCACTACGTGCCCTGGCCGGGTGTGCCGCGTCGTATCATCCCCGAGCAACCGACGTTGTTCTGAGATGAGCGACGTGGCGATCGTCGGCGGTGGGCTCGCCGGTCTGCGATGTGCAGAAGAACTCGTCGCACGCGGCGCCGACGTGGTGGTGATCGAGGCGCGCCGACGCGTCGGCGGCCGGGTGTTCAGTCATCGATTCGCCGACGGCCAGACATGCGAGCGTGGCGCCGAGTTCATCGACTCGAACCACGCCGAGGTGCTGGCCTTGGCAGCGCGACTCGAGTTGGTGCTCAGCGAGCGCACCGCCGACCTCGATGCCGCGGCCACACTGCTCGATGCGGGTGGCCGCGCCGTCCCGATGTCGATGCATGCTTCGCTCGAGCCCGCCCTCGCCAGCTGGGATCAAGCAGTCGTCGGGCTGGGCGATCGCGACGACAGCGAGTTCGGCACCTTGGCCGATCTGATGCACTCCCTCGACCTGTCGGTCCTGGCGCGACTGGTGATCGGCCGACAGATCCGCACCGAGTACATGCTGCCGCCGGAAGAGGTCGGAGAACGCGTTGCCGGCCGGCTCGCCCGATTGCAGTCTGCTGCACGGCGCGAGTGCCACCGCGTCGTCGGCGGCAACGACCAGTTGGCGGCAGGGTTGGCGGAACGGCTGGGAGAGCGGGTGCGGTTGGCGACGGTCGTGCAATCGATCGACGCCGACGCCGGTGCAATCACCTTGGTGTCCGGTGAGGTGATCAGCGCAGCGACTGTCGTGGCGGCAGTGCCGCTGCCGGTGCTGTCGCGCCTGTGGCCGTCGATGCCGATGGAACTGGGTGCGGTGGGTTACGGCGTGGGCGGCAAGATCAGCGTGCAGTTCGACCGCCGGATCTGGCGCGACTACGGGCGCAACGGCACGGTGCTGACCGAGCGGTCATGGGGCCATCTGTGGGAGACCACCGACGATCAGGGTGGCGATCGCCGGGGTGTTGACCAACCTGTTGTCGTCGCACGACGGCGCGGCGTTCGCCGCTCTACCCGAAGCTCCCGATCGGCTCGTTGCCGAGATCGACCGGCTGTTCCCCGGCGCCAAGGGGCTGGCGGGCGAGCGGGTGCAGACCGACTGGACCAACGACCCGTTCAGCCTCGGCGCGTACAGCTGCTTCGGCCCGGGGCAGATTGCTGCCGCGGCACCGCTCCTGCGCGCTGCCCACGGCCGTCTGCTGCTGGCCGGCGAGCACACCGACGAGTTCAGTGGGTTCATGGAGGGCGCATTGCGCAGCGGGGCGCGGGTGGCGGCGATGGTCGCCGACTGAATTCCGCCAGACCTGCACCCGGCTCGTTCGTAGACTTTCGGCGTGCAACGACCGGGCGAAGCCGACTCGATCGGTCATTTCGGGCCGAGCGAGTGGGCGATGACGGCCGCGGTCGCGGTGATGTGGGGCAGTTCGTTCCTGTGGATCGCGATCGCCATCGACCACGTCGAAGCGGGAGTGGTGCCCCTCGGTCGCTGCGCGTTCGGTGCGATGGTGTTGGCCCTGTTGCCGTCGGCTCGTCGGCGGATCGAGCGCCGTGACTGGCCACGGTTCGTGGTCTTGGCGGGGCTGTGGATGGCCATCCCGTTCCTGCTGTACCCCATCGCCGAGAGCACTGTCAGCTCGTCGATCACCGGGATGATCAATGGCGGCCTGCCGTTGGTGACGGCCGTCGTCACGGCGTTCTACGTGCGCCGTCGTCCATCAGTGTTCCGGATGGTTGCGGTGCTCGTCGGGTTCGCCGGCATCGCGGTCATCTCGATCACCTCCGTCGACCAGGGGACGTCGGCCGACACGAAAGGAGTGGTGCTGCTGGCGATCGCGCTGCTGTGCTACGCCCTGGCCGCCAACATCGCCCGCCCGATGCAGTGGAAGTACGGCTCGTCGGCGCCGATGTTGTGGATGGCGCTGATTGCCACCGTGATGTCGCTGCCCTACGGGGTCGTCGGCCTCGCACGGGGCGGCTTCGACGTGCAGGCGTTCGGCGCCCTGTTCGTGCTGGGCGCGATCGGTACCGGCATCGCCTTTGCCCTCTACGGCGTGTTGTTGAGCAGGGCCGGCACCGTGCGTGGGATGATCGGCATCTTCTTCACCCCGATCGTCGGGATGATCCTGGGAGTCGCCGTGCGCGGTGACACGCTGCACCCACTCGCTGTTGTCGGCATGCTGATCGTGATCGTCGGGGCCGTGATGGTCAGCCGCCCCGAGCCCGCGTCGACGAGCGAACTACCCGAGAGCCTGCTCGAGGTCGGCGACGAGGTCGGCTGCGGACTCGATGCCAACCGAGAGCCGTAGCAGGTTGTCGGGGACTTCCAGCGGCGAGCCGGCAGCTGAGGCGTGGGTCATCTGGCCGGGGTGCTCGATCAGGCTCTCGACGGCGCCGAGCGACTCGGCCAGCGTGAACAAGGTTGTCGCCGCGGCGACTCGCAGCGCGGCGTCGCTGCCGCCCCGCAAGGTGAAGCTGACCATGCCGCCGAAGTCGCGCATCTGCTTTGCCGCCGCGGCGTGGCCGGGGTGGTCGGGCAGTTGCGGGTACAGCACCCGCTCGACGGCGGGGTGGCCGACGAGCAGATCGACGATCGAGCGAGCGTTGGCGCAGTGGCGCTCCATGCGCACCGCAAGTGTCTTCACCCCGCGCAGCACCAGGTAGCAGTCGAACGGTGCCGGCACCGCACCGGCGGCATTCTGCGTGAAGGTCAGCCTGCCGGCGAGCTCGTCGTCGTCGAGGGCCAGGAACCCGCCGACCACGTCGCTGTGCCCACCGAGGTACTTGGTCACAGAATGCACGACGATGTCGGCGCCGAGCGACAGCGGTTGCTGCAGGAACGGTGTGGCGAAGGTGTTGTCGACGCACACCAGCGCGCCGCGTGGAGTGGGCAATCGCGGCAGATCTTCTCGATGTCGAAGCAACGAAGCAGCGGATTGGTCGGCGTCTCCAGCCAGACCAACCTGGTGTCGGCCGGCCATTCGGCGGCGAGGTGATCGGGGTCGAGCAGGTCGACTGCAGTCCACGTCAGCGCGGTGTGCACCTTGGAGATCAGCCGGAACGTGCCGCCGTAGGCGTCGTTGCCCAGCAGCACGCGGTCGCCGGGGCGGAGCAGGCGAAGCACGTTGTCTTCGGCGGCCAACCCACTGGCGAACGCCAGGCCGTGTTGCGCGCCCTTCGAGCGAGGCGACGCATGCTTCCATCGCCGCCCGGGTCGGGTTGCCGCTGCGCGAGTACTCGAAACCCTTGTGTCCGCCGACGCCGTCTTGAGCGAAGGTCGTGCTGAGGGAGATCGGCGTGACGACGGCGCCGGTGTTCGGATCAGGTTCCTGGCCGGTGTGCACGGCTCGGGTCTCGAAACCCCACGACGACTGTTCTTCGATCTCACCCATCGATCTCACCCATCGATCTCAGCCATTGGCAACGACCTCGAAATAGGTCAACAGGTCAGTGCGGGTCAGCACGCTCAGCGGCCGTCCGCCCGACAACGCCAGCAGGGCTGGCGACTTGTCGAGCATCTCCACGGCCAGGCCCACCTTCTGGCCGACACCGATCGTGGGCAGCTTGCGGCCCATCACCTTTTCGACCGCGGTGTCCATGATCGACGGGTCGCGGTACACCGACTCCATCAGCTCGAGCTCGTCGACCGAGCCCGACACCTCGGCGTTGGCGAACGGCGGCGTGTTCTTGCAGACCGGCAACTGACTGACGCCGTTGGCGCGCATCACCTCGATCGTGTGCCGCACCGTGTCGGATGGGTTGACGTACAGCAGCGATGGTGTGTTGCCGCGTGTGTCGAGCACGGCGGCGATGCACTCGTCGCACTCGCGCAAGAACCCGAAGTTGGCCATCCAGGCCTCGTCGAAGATGCGCGACAGGTAGCCGCGGCCGGAGTCGGGGTTGAGCACGACGACGATGTCGTCGGGATCGGCTTGCTTGGCGACGTGCAGCGCGGCAGCGACAGCCAATCCGCCGCTGCCGCCGATCAGGATGCCTTCCTCGCGGCTGACCTGGCGGGCGGTCAGGAAGCTGGCCTCGTCGCTGATCGGGATGATCTCGTCGTACAGCGATGCATCCCACGCTGCCGGGAAGAAGTCTTCGCCGACACCCTCGACCAGGTACGGCCGCCCGGAGCCGCCGGAGAACACCGACATCTCCGGATCGCCGGCGACGATCTTGATGCTCGGGTTCTGCTGTTTGAGGTAGCGGGCGGTGCCGGTGATCGTGCCGCACGTGCCGGCGCCGGCAACGAAGTGGGTGATGCGCCCACCGGTCTGGCGCCACAACTCGGGCCCGGTGGTCTTCTCGTGGGCCAGCGGGTTGTTGGGGTTGGCGTATTGGTTGGGACGGAAGGCGTTGCGTTCTTGGGTGACGCGCTCGGCGACCTTGTAGTAGCTCTGCGGGTCCTCCGGCGGTACGGCGACGGGGCAGACGATTACCTCGGCGCCATAGGCGCGCAGCAGCGAGATCTTCTCGGGGCCGTTCTTGTCGGTCATCACGAAGACGCACTTGTAGCCGCGCTGGGCGGCGACGATGGCCAGGCCGACTCCGGTGTTGCCACTGGTCGGTTCGACGATGGTGCCGCCCGGTTTCAGCGAGCCGTCGCGTTCGGCGGCGAGGATCATCTCCAGCGCCGGTCGATCTTTCGACGATCCGCCCGGGTTGGTGGTCTCCATCTTCATCGCCAGCACGCATGTGATGCCGTGGATCTCGCTGGTGCGCTTCAGTCGAACGAGCGGCGTGTTTCCGATGACGTCGAGCACACTGTCGGCGATGGAGGTGCCGTGCAACCTGGCGTCGGCGGATTCGTCACCCCAAGGCATGTGGCCAGCGTACTCGTCGGCTTGAAGACTTCGATCCGTCGCCGTACAGCGGCGAGCAGCTGTGGATCGCCCGTCAGGACGCGGTTGAGTAGTCGAGCACGGCGTATCTGTGATCGCCGAGTGAATGATCTCGAGCCGGTTCATGCGGCGTTTCGTGTGGGTGGGCCGGTGGTCATGATGGTTCCGTCGGGGAGTTGGATGGTCAGTTGTCGGTCGGGGGTGAGGGTGAGTTGCCAGTTGTTGTTGTGGATGTTGTGGTGGTGTTGTTCGCAGACGGGCAGCAGATTGTCGAGATCGGTGCGGCCGCCGTGGCGCCACCAGGTGACGTGGTGGAGTTTGGTGCGGCTGTACCGCACCCGACAGCCGGGGATCGCACACGACGGATAGACAGCTGCGAGGGCGCGTCGTTGGGCACGGTTGGCGATTCGGGTGCTGCGTCCGAGGTTGATGTCGCCGGGGGCGTCGATGATCACCCCGTTGCGGACCACGACGGTGTGCACGATGGCGGTGTGGTGCAAGTCGTCGAGGACGTGTTCGGGGAGATCGACGGGGAGTCCCCAGTCGATGGTTGGGCGGCCGTCGGGTTGCGGGTGGGTGTGGTCTTCGACAACGATGATCTCGGGTCGACCCAACCGGACCCCGCCGCCATCGAGCAGCGCCAACAACGCCAGGGCGCGTAGGTAGGACTGTTTCTCCAACAAGTCGGTCGGGCAGTCGTCGGGTTGGGTGTCGTGGAACATCGCTTGGACCTGGGCATCGAGACGGTTCTCCAACCGGAGCATGGTTTCGGGGTCCCAGGTTGCTGACCAGCGACCCATCCCGCTGTCACGATCGATCCAGCTGTTCAACCTGACCGCTCGCCGTTGGCGTTGCAGGCGGGCGTCGCCATCACGGTCGGTTTGCAGGCGGCGGGCCTCGGCCCGCATGCTGCGGGCGAACTCTTCGGCGGTCGAGTTCTCGGCGATCGCCACCAACCGTTCGGCATCGGCGCTCAACCGGTCACGCCCACCGGGGTCGAGTTGTCGCAACGTGCGAGCGAGGACATCGACATGTTCGCCGGAGATCTGTCCGGCATCCAACGAAACCCCGAAGCCGGGCATCTGTGCGACGGTCTCGGCACGGCGCAACACCTGTTCGGCCTGGCGGACGGTGCAGCGCCCGGCGTCAGCGACGGCTTTCTCGGGGAACGACGCCACCCCGGCGAGCTGTCCAGCGATGGCGACTTCGCGGCTTTCGACCCACGACTTCAACCGCCGCACCTCGCCGAGGGCGGTCTCGAGCACAACCCGATCCGAACAGCACGAATCAACCGCGGCCACCCGCTCGACCAGCTCAACCACCTCCTCCGTCGTCATGTGTCCACTCTCGCAGAAGGGTGCGACACAGTACTTCGGAGGGGTCCCGGGAGTACCGCCGCGATCGTGAGTGGTCAGTTCGACGTCACCGTGAGAACGATCTTGCCGACGTGCTGCTTGGTCAGGAACAGGCGTTGGGCGGCGACGATGTCGTGTAGCGGGAAGGTCGCGGCAACGACCGGGCGGATCTCGCCGCGCTCGATGTAGCCGACCAGATCGGCGAACACGGCGGGGTCGAACGCTGTGCATCCGAACAGGGTCAGGTCGTTGAGATACAGCGTTCGCAGGTCGAGTTCGACCCACGGACCGCCGATCGCCCCGCATACCGCGTAGCGTCCGCCAGGTCGAAGCACGGCGAGCACTTGCGACCACGACGGACCGCCGACCACGTCGATCACGACGTCGACGGTCTTGGGCCCGAGTGCCGCTGCCAGATCGACATCACGCGGTAGAACTGCGTCAGCTCCCAGCACTCTGACCTCGTCGTACTTGGCGGCGGCAGCCACGGCGGTCACGTGAGCACCGCGCCGCTTGGCGAGTTGGATCGCTGCGGAACCCACACCACCCGACGCACCTGTGACCACGACGGACTGCCCTGGACCGACCCCGGCCCGGCTCAACATGTTCTCGGCCGCCGAGTACGAGCAGGGGATCGAGGCCAGTTCCACGTCGGTCCATGTGCAGTCGACGCGCACGGCGTGACGGTCGGGCACGACTGCGTACTGGGCGAATGCTCCGTTGACCTCGGAGCCGAAGTACAGCGGTGGTGCCCCCGCATCGTCGGTGTTGCGGAACACCGGCTCGACGACGACCCGCTCGCCGACGCGGGTTGCATCGCCACCGGGCCCGACGTCGACGATGCGACCGCATGCATCGGCGCCTTGAATTCGTGGAAAGGTCGGCACGTTGCCGGCCCAGCCGACGTCGGCACGCATCGTCGGAACAGCTTCGTCTCCACCGCTCTGTACTGCGGTCGCGACGTCAGGTGCGTACCAGCCGATGCGGGTGTTGATGTCAGTGTTGTTCACTCCCGCTGCGGCGACACGCACCAGCACCTGACCTGCCTCGGCTTGCGGCACGGCGACGTCGTCTCGCACTTCGAGACGATCGAATCCGCCGTGCCCGGTCAGGAGCACCGCCCGCATGGTCCGCGGCCTGGTTGTCACGCACCACAGCTATCACGCTGCCGGCCGCTTCGGGTGGATCAGTTCTCAGCCGTCACCGACGTGACCTCGTACGTCGACATCATGCCGGCCAGGATGTGATCGTTGAGCCAGAGTGGGATCCTGCGACTAGTGCCGATGTAATCGCCTTGGCTGCGGCGAAACATCGTCGACCAGCGGCCGCAGCGCTCGATGATGGCATGCTGGACGGGATGACCGCGACCATCGACACCTGGACCATCGCCACGATCACCGGCACCTTCGGCGCCGAGCTCAGCGGTGCTCGCGTGCGCGACGGCGTCGATCCGGCGTGGCTGTCGTCGCAGCTCGACCAGCATCGCCTGCTGGTGTTTCGTGATCAGCATCTCACTCATGCCGAGCAGGTTGCCCTGGCGCGGGCACTCGGCGAGCCGACACCGGCGCACCCGGTGATCCCTGGGCATCCCGACTTCCCCGAGATCCTCGAACAGGACGGTGCGAAAGGCGGACGTAACGCCCGCTGGCACACCGACGTCACGTTCATACCGGCACCGCCGGCCGCCTCGGTGCTGGTCGGCGACGCCACCCCCGCGTCGGGTGGCGACACGATGTGGGCCGACACGCGCACCGCCTACGAACGCCTCGCCGCGCCAATGCAGCAGATGGTCGATCAACTCGAGGCGGTCCATCGCATCTCGCCGCTCGCGTACTGGGGCGAGCCGTTCGACTCGGCGTTGACTCGTGCCGATGCTCGACAACTGCTCGACGACTCGGCCGACGTGCCACCGGTGATCCATCCAGTCGTGCGCATGCACCCGACAACCGGGCGTCCGAACCTGTTCGTCAACCCCGGGTTCACGAGCCACATCGTCGGATTGTCGCGAATCGAGAGTGATGGGTTGCTGCGGTTGTTGTACGAGCACATGACGCAACCCGAGTTCGTCCTGCGGCACCGCTGGCGCGACGGTGACGTCGTGATCTGGGACAATCGGGCGACGATGCACTACGCCGTCGACGACTACGGCACCACCGAGCGTCGGGTGCGCCGGGTGACGATCCGCGGCCCTCGTCCCGTGGGACCCACGGGTGTCGAGAGCCGTATCGCCGACGATCCGTTGATCGCCATCCGCTGACCCGCCGCGTCCTCACTCGAAGGCGCAGAACTCGTTGCCCTCGGGGTCGGCCATCACCCACCAGCGGATCTCGTCGTCCTTGGCTCGTAACAGCGTGGCCCCGGCGGCGACGAGACCCTCGATGGTGGTGTCGACCAGCTTCACATCCCAGTGGACCCTGTTCTTCACCGACTTCGGCTCGGGAACATCGTGGAAGACCCAGAACATGAACGGAAATCCGGCGGCACCCTCCACCCACACGTACGGAGCGCCATCGCGACTGCCGATGGTGCCTCCGGTGCGATCGGCCCACCAACCGGCGATGGCCCGCGGGTCGGCGGCATCGACGACGAGCTCGAACGGGCCGAGTGCCGACGGGTCGGCTGGGTGCGGTCCGAACACGCAGACCGGCACCCCGTCGGGATCGTCGACGACGTGCCACGTGATCTCGTCGTCGGGGACCCGCTCGATGGTGCCGCCGGCAGCCAACAGGGGAGCCGGATCACCGCCGATGACACGGATGTCGATGTGCACGCGGCTCTTGCCGGCGATCGGCTCGGGTACGGGGAGGATCCAGACCGTGCGTTGTTTGGGCCCGTCGGCCGGTGGAGCGAGATGGACCTCGCCGTCGTCGTCCGTCACGATCGGTTGGTCGAGGGCTGCGCTCCAGAAGGCTGCAACGGCGGCCGGGCGTCCGTCGCCGGCAGTCACGTCGATGCACAGATCCTTGAATGCGACATCGGGCATGAGTCGAAACTAGTCGTTGACCAGCGGCCTGCTCACCGGCATACGGTTGTCGTGTGTCGTGGACGTGCCCGGAGTGCCAACGTCAGTTCGCCCGCAATCGGCAGGGTCACGAGTGCGCACCGGCGATGACGCTCGACGAGTACTTCAGCACGGGGCCTGACTTCGAGCGCCCGGTGTTCGACGCCGTGATGGCCCACCTTCGCACGTTGGGCGAGCCGTTCCTCGAACCTGTGTCGGTAGGCGTGTTCGTCAAGCGTGACGGTGTCGGCGTGCTGCAGTTGCGCCCGATGACCAAGTGGGTCGCGTTGTGCCTGTTCATGCCGCGGACGGTTCACGACCGTCGTATCTCCCGCAAGCCAATCCCCGCGGGTCGCGTCGTGTACCACGTGGTGAACCTGCGCGGTCCCGACGATGTCGACGACACCGTGACCGGCTGGATCACCGAGGCCTGGGAGTCGGCCGGCTGAGAGGCGCGAGAGGTCGCTGCCACCGGTTAGTGCTGTGTACAACGTTTGCAGCGCTCAGACCCGAGCCGAGCGACGCTCTGGCGTCACAGAGCATCAGCGTCAGCTCATTGACCGACCGTCGTTCTGAGAGCTGACGCGGAGTGTCAGGTCCCAGTTCCTCGCCGAGCCCTCGCTGGGTTCGCCAGTAGCGCCGAGTGCCAGATCTGGGCGTCGCTGCAGCACTCTGAACCGTCGCTGACACCGGCTAGCCATCGCCGACGGTCTGGATCTCCTCCACGCCCATCTCCACTGCGGTCGTGGTGCGTAGATCGCCGAGCGTGCCGCTGGCGCCGTTGGTCGCCTGCCATGACACCTGCCAGACGATGGTGACGGTTCCGTGGTAGCGCTGGTCGACGGTGCCCGTGACCTTGCCGATCGACGGGTATGCCGGCGTCCACGCGCACCCACCCTTGGCGAAGTCGGTTGAACCCCACGGTTGGCAGACGATCAGGTTTGTGTCGCCGGTGACGTGCGAGCCCGTGGTCCACTCGATGTCGGACGCCTCAGCCGTGACGGTTGCGGACAAACCCGGAATGGCCGCTGTCGCCGTGACCGGGGGTTGCGGCGTGAGGCCGAGCCATGTCTCGAGGTTGACGATCATCTTGTCGACCGGAGGTGAAAATGCCACCTCCGGTCGCGGCACGAGGGCTGCGATGCGCTGGTAAGCGACTCGGGCGATGTCGACGGGGGAGTGTGGCCCGACGTAGACGAACTGGTACTGCCCGTCGCAGAGTCGGAAGAACACCGTCGATGGCTGACCCGTTGCCGGATTGACCACCGTCGGTTCACCGAGCCCGACGCTGCCGAAGTTGGACCCGTCGACCAACGCCCAAGGTGTGCACGATGTCGAGCCCACCGGCCTGGCCACGCCCCCATTGATCGCCCCGATCACCCAAGTAGAAATCTGCGCCTGCCCACCAGGGTTGGTGCTGCCATTTCCGCCGACAATTCCATCGGCGAAAGCTCTTGCAGAGGTCAGCGACAGGACTGCCATAGCCAGTAGCGACTACGGCGGCTGGACACAGGTTTCCATCGCCAAGGCGTTCGAGTTGCTGTTGCTCTCCTACGAGCCAGGATCCGCCTTCGAGGAACACCTGATACGATAGCGGCTGCTGCTGATCGCGTCGTTGACGACCGTAGGTAGCCCATCGGGCCCATTGGGCCGAGTATCATCAGCCGCGTCGAGACGCGCAGTAGGTCGAACTGGCTTCGGTGTCGGACGTCTTGAAGACTGACTCAGCGACGAGGTACGAGCCGCGGAGGTCGGTCGAGAAGTACAAGCCCTCGCTCGACCATTCCGGCAACCAAGTCGGTGACGGTTGCGCGTGAGGGTCCCTGACTTGCTGTGAACGTTGCCGGATCGCATTGAGCCGGTGCTTGACCACATGCAAAATACGCTGCGATGTAGGACTGCACGGCCTGCTTGATCAGGTCTTCCGTGGCCACCGTGGTTGTGGTGGCGGGCAGAGTCGTGGCCGGGGTGGTGGTCGTCGTGGAACTCGGCGGCGGCGATGTGGTGCTGGCCGCGGCACTTGTATCCACCACGCTGGTCGTGACCGCGGGTGTCGTCGTCGGCGCCGTATTTCCACCGTCGCTACAGGCCGCGGCGAACAGGCCGGAAAACACACCAATCGCGATCAACCGCTTCATCGTCGGCACCCACCGAAACCATTGCGAACGGTCAGCGCAGATCGCTGTCCGTCCATCCACTCTACCCGCCGCCCTGTCATCACCCTCAAAGATGCACAGCGGCCATCGGGGAAGCGGAACCGGGTCAGCTCACCCGGCGTACCAGTAACAGCCGTATTGCTCAGGGTCGCTCCACTGCACGGAATCGCGGGCAGCGAGCGTGGCCCGGTCGGTGAACTGCATGTCGCCGGCGCCGATCGTGACCAGTTCGCTGCCGATCACCAGCGACCGCTGCAGCGGGTTCCAGCACGTGTTGTTGGCGCGGGCCTCGTGCGAGATCGTTCCGCGGCCGACCAGGGTGGTGCCTTGCAGTTGGGCGACGATCACTCCACCGACCGGGTTTGTCAGTGAACCGGCGAGACAATCGACGGCCGGGCCGCAGCTGTTCCAACCGGGCGAGACGGGCAGCAGGATCGTGCCGTCCTCGGGCCAGTACAGGAAGGCGTGGTGATCCCACTCGGCCTCGCTGGTCCCGCCTATCGACAGCGTCGAGAGTCGCTGCGGGTTGGCCGGATCGCTCACGTCGAACAGCGAGAGTTGCGTGCCTTGCACCCGCCCGTCGGCCGACGCATCTTGGCCGACACCCAGTAGCAGGCCGTCGCCGACAGGGTGGAGGTACGCCGAGTAGCCGGGGATCTTGAGTTCGCCGGTCAACGTGGGCGCGGTCGGATCACTGAGGTCGATGACGTACAGCGGGTCGGTCTGGCGGAAGGTGACGACGTAGCCCTGGGTGCCGAGGAAGCGCACGGCGTAGATCTGTTCGTTGTTGCCGAGCCCGTCGACGATGCCGATCTGAGCCAGGTCGGTGCCGTCGGCGCGTAGCACTCGCACTGCCGACGACGGTTGAGCGGTGCCGCTCCAACCGAACGACGTCGTGGCGACGCGCAGGTCGCCCTCGTACTCGCTCATCGAGAACTGGTTGAGCAATTGGCCGGCCACCTCACCGGAAGCGACGTAGGAAGCGGAGCCACCTTCGCCCAGCGCGAACTTGTGGATCAGGGTCTTCGGCTCCGTGGTCTGCGGAGCGACGGCACCATCGACGGGTTGATACCAGTCCCACGGCACGGTCGCCATGTAGATACTGGTCGGCGAGGCGTACACGCTGTCGCTGTTCGACACGATGCCCGCCGAACCGATCGGCTGGCCCGCGTTGCGCACGTCGAGGGAAGCGATCCACGACACGCCCAACCCGGCGAACTCGCTGGGCGCGGCCACGGCCGAGCAGTCGAGGGCGTTCGACATGTCTCCGAACGTTCCGTCAGCGGCTTCGTCGAACAACCGCGGCATCCAGTCGTCGATCGTCGACTGCAAGATGATGTCCTTGTTGCGTTGCAGGGCACGGTCCTCGTCGAGGCCGAACTGGTTCGGGTAGACGAAAGGCAGGCGGCTGGCGAGCGACGAGGTCAGCACGAGGCGGGCGGTGCCGTCGATCGCCCGGGCGGCGGACAGGTGACCTTCGAGATGGCTGCGGCGCAGCAACACGGGGCCCGACACGTCGCTGACGTCGTATACCGACACGACGGTGTCGATGCCGGTGTACGGCTGCGTGGCCACCAGCAGATGCGTACCGTCGAGGAGTAGCTGGTGGCCGCCCTCGGGCACGTCGAGTTTGGCGGTCACTCGCGCTTCGGCGACGTCGACGATCCTGACGCCGTCTTGCGAGGCGACGAACACATGGGTGCCGTCAGTCTCGACCATGTCGCCCTCGTCGACACCGACCTCTTGCGTGTTGGTGCCCGAGAAGTTCGGCACCGCAGTTGCACTCGGTGCAGGGGATGGGGCTGCGGCGGTGGTCGTCTCCGGCGCACCACTGGCTGTCGCGGCACGGGCGTCTTCCATCATCGGCACCGGTCCGCCGCCGTAGTTCCACGGCATTCCCCCAAGACCCCACGCCGTCACTCGCTTCAGCGCCTCGTCGCGCATGTAGGAGAGGAGGTCGGGACATTCGGCGAAGAACCTCAACCTCGACGACCCGGCCGAACTGAACTGCGCCGGGCGCCTCGGCGTGGTGGTGGTCGGCGTCGGACGAGGCGACGTCGTGTCGGTCACCTCAACAGCGGACCCGGTCGTCGAGGTCGACGAAGTCGAGAACGCTTCCGGGTCGTCGCCGAAGCAGCCGGCAAGCGTAAGCGTCGTTACGGCGACGAGGACGGCAGTGGGCAGTGAACGCGTCATGCCCCTTCGACGCTGCGAGTGACCAAGTTGGTTCCCACCGTCACCGAGACGTATCGACAGGTTCTCGCCGGCACCGAGTGATGTAAGCTGATGTAAGATGATGCCATGAGCCATCGGCTGCAGATCACACTGGAGGACGACCAGTACAACGCACTCGCGGCCGAGAGCGCGCAGACGGGCATCTCGATGGCCGAACTGGTTCGCCAGGCCGTCGAGGCTCGTCTCGGGCTCGAGTCCGGCGAGCAACGGGCCAACCGCTTCCGTCGGGCGCTTGGGTCTGCGGTAGGCGTATGGCGCGAGCGACCCGACGACGGGTTGGCGTATCAGCGTCGCATCCGTGCACCACTCACTGATCGGTCGATCTGATGGTGGTGGTCGACACGAACGTGCTCGTCGATGTGTTGCGTGGTGTTCCGAGAGCGGTCGCTGCCTTGGAACGTCACGCGGCCGAGGAGGTTGTCGTGCCGTCCATGGTTCGATTCGAGGTGCTCGCGGGTGCGCGGCCGTCGGAGATCGGCGCAATCACGTCGCTGCTCGACGAGTGCATCGACGCCCCGGTCGACGTATCGGTCGCCGACGAGGCGGCCGGCCTGGCGCGTCGATACATGCGCTCGCACTCGGGGATCGATCCCATCGACTACGTCGTCGCGGCGACGACCCGTCTGCTCGACGCCGAGTTGTTGACTCGCAACCTGAAGCACTTCCCGATGTTCCGGCGGTTGAAGGCGCCGTACTGATACTGCAAGGTCGGCTCGCTACTCGGAACGGTCTGACACGACCTGACCGGCCCGGAGCTCGATCGTACGAGTGCGGCGGACGTGCTGCAGCAACTCGCGGTCGTGGCTGACGAGCAAGACGGTTCCGGGGAAGGTGTCGACCGCCTGCTCGATCTGTTCGATGGCCGGCAAGTCGAGGTGGTTGGTGGGTTCGTCGAGCACCAGGCAGTTGCAGCCAATGGCCGTGAACAGGGCAAACACCAATCGCGTGCGCTCGCCCGGCGACAACGACTCGGCCGGCCGATGCACGTGTGAGGCGCCGACGCCGAACTTGGCCAGCAACGTGCGCGCCTCGCTGACCGTCAGCCCGGTGGCCGCCTGGAAAGCGGACAACGTCGTCCGCTCGTCGCTTCCCGGCAAGTTGGCCAGTTGTGTTCTGGCCTGCTCCAGGCGCCCGAGCTTCACCGATGCACCTACACGTTGCCGCCCGGCGGTCAGGGCGATGTCGCCCAACAACGCACCGAGCAAGGTCGACTTGCCGCTGCCGTTGGGCCCGACGATCACGACCCGCTCGCCGAAGCTGATCTCCACGGAAACCGGGCCGAGGCGGAAGGGTCCGCGATCGACCACTGCGTCGGTGAGGCTGGCAACCAGCGTGCCGCTGCGGGGAGCGGCGGCGATCGTCATGCGCAGGTCCCACGGCTCCCGCGGTTGTTCGACAACGTCGAGCCGTTCCATCGCCCGTTCGGTGCGCGCCGCCCGCCCGGCCAATTGCTCGGTCTGGTTGATCTTGAACGCCTTGATGTTCTTGTCGTTGTCGTCTGGTCGCTTCTTGGCGCGCGACAGACCCTGCGAGGCCCACTCTCGTTCGCGCTGGGATCGCTGGGCCAAGGTCGACCGCTTTGTGTCGTACTCCTCCCACGCCTGCCACGCGTGCTGGCGGGCGAGGTCGCGCTCGTGCAGGTAGGCGTCGTAGCCGCCGGCGTAGAGGGTGAGTCGATGACTGAATTCGTCGAGCTCGGCAACGTCGGTGACGACGCGGCGAAGGAACTCGCGGTCGTGACTCACCAGCGCCACGGCGCCCTGTGTGCCGCTGACGAAGCGCTCGAGCCGATCGAGGCTGTCGAGGTCGAGGTCGTTGGTGGGCTCGTCGAGCAACAGCACGTCGAAGCGCGACAGCATGAGCGCGGCGAGGCTCACCCGCGCCGCCTCGCCGCCCGACAACGACGTCATCGGTTGCTGCAGCAAGCGTGTCGGCAGTCCGAGCTCGGCCCACATCTCGCCGACTCGCACGTCGAGGTCGGCGGCGCCGAGCGCCAGCCAACGCTCGAGCGCTGCGCTGTACCTGTCGTCGGCGCCCGGTGACCGGGTGGCCAGGTCGGCGGTGGCCGAGTGGAGCTCGGACTGAACAGCAGCCACACCAGTGCGCCGTTCGACGTGGTGGAGGACGAGCTCGTCGGTGTGCTCCGGTTCCTGATCGAGGTAGCCGACGGTCGCGGCAGGTGGTGCCAACAACACGGCACCTGCATCGGGGCGGAGCACCCCGGCAAGTACGTGCAGCAGCGTGGATTTTCCGACCCCGTTGGGCCCCACCAACCCGACGCGATGCCCGGGGTCGAGCGACAGATCGACGTCGATCAGGATGTGACGGGCGCCGAGCGCCAACGAGACGTTGCGGGCGTGGAGAGAAGCGACCAAGCAGTCATTCTGCCCGATGATCCACCGGCACCAAGATCCATCGCAGAAGATCGGCGGGTACCGTGAGGACATGACCATCACCGCAAACGAACGTGCCGGAATGTGCGATCTGTTCGACGAGCTCGGTCCCGACGCTCCGACACTGTGCGAGGGGTGGACGACCCGCGACCTGCTCGCCCACCTCCTCGTGCGCGAGCGACGGCTCGATGCGGCTGCCGGCATCGTGTTGCCGTTCCTCGCCGGGTACACAGAACGGGTGACAGCGTCGGTCATCGCCCAGCCGTACGCCACCCTGATCGAGCAGTTTCGTGGCGGTCCCCCGATTTGGTCGCCATGGGCCATCCCGGTGCTCGGCGACAAGGCCAACCTGGGCGAATTCTTCGTGCATCACGAAGACATCCGCCGCGCCCAGCCGAAGTGGGAGCCCCGAGCCGACGATGCCGCTCTCGACGACGCCTTGTGGAGTCCGTTGAAGATGATGGGTCGCCTGTTGTTTCGCAAGTCGCCGGTCGGTGTCGTCCTGCGCAGCGCCGGGCGAGAAGACATCGTCGTCAAGAAGGGTGAGCCCGGGGTGATCCTGGTCGGCCTACCCGGTGAGATCACGCTGCACGGGTTCGGCCGGCCACTCGACAAGGTTCACGTCGTCGTGCAGGGCGATCGCGAGGACATCGATGCCTTCGAGGCGTCGCAGCGCGGTCTCTAGTAGGTCGTAGTACCGGGCCAGATGGCCTATTTTGCTCGTTCTCTCTTCAAGAATCCACGCGCAACGCCGATAATCGCTCCATGGCCACGAAGTTGCACACGCTGCACCTCCAGCTTCACGAGCGTGCCGTGGTGCTCGACGACCGCAAGGTCCCGGGTACGAAGGTCAACATCGACCACATCGTTGTCGCCCCGTCGGGCGTGTGGGTGATCGACACGAGGGACTGTGGCGGGCGCGTCGAACGGCGCGACGTCGGCGGCTGGTTCAAGGTCGACGAACGGCTCTACATCGCCGGCAAGGACCGAACCAACATGGTCGACGAGGTCGACCGCAAGGTGGTTGCTGTCGAGGCTGCGCTGGCGCAAGAAGGTGTCGACGTCGTGCCGGTTCATGCCGCCCTGTGCTTCACGAACGCGGAGTGGGGATGGTTTGCCAAACCCTTCTCGCTCGGCGGCGTCTGGGTCGTCTGGGCGGAGAAGCTTCCTGATCTGGTACTCGACTGGGCCGCGATTCCCGACGCGGAGCTCGATCGACTGGCCCGCGCACTCGGCTCACGGTTGCCGGGTGCCGCCTAGGGACGGCAGTCCGCGACGACGGAGGACCGCCGACGCTCTCAGGCCGGTTGCCAGGTGGCGCTGTTGCGGGCGACGGTGTAGATGTGCTCCACCTGTGCTGGGGTCAGCCGTTGCGGTTGCTGCAGCAGGAAGTTGCGAAGGCTCCGACGAGTCGTGACGTGGACGTCTGGCGGAGTGCCTTTGATCGTGAGTTCGGCGAGGTCGACGAAGACGATTGCGGCGTGCACTTCCACCGGCGTGCCGGTCGCAGCGGTGAGGAGCGTGCTGGCGCGTTCGGCTTCGAGGCGGGAGTTGTGCAGGTACACGGTCGAGTGACCGTCGACCCAGAGTCCCCGCTCGTACAGGCACACCCTGCTGTCACGGTGGTGTTTGGTGTCGAGAGTGAAGATGCCGCGGGACCCGATCACAAGATGGTCGATGTCCCTGCTGTGGCCGGCGATCGGCACTGCGTGCAGGACGTGCCATCCGCGCGGCAGCCTGGCCAGCTCGCGGCCGACCTTCTCCGGACCCGTCGCGCCGGTCTCGATCCTCAACACTCGAGCTGCGAGGTGCCACAGCGCTGCTCGGCCATCGACACCGTGCTTGTCGTTTCGGGCCGATCGAGACGTCGTCAGAGCCGCCATGCACCTTCATCGGCACATCGGGGCCGGTACGTGACGGAATCCTGGAAGTGGTGCGGCGATTCCGGCCGGCTCGTTCGCGCCGAGGTAGCGAGGTCGCGATCGACCCCGCTCCCCTCGGCAAACGGTCAGGCTGCTCTGACTCCGGCTCGACGAGCCGGCGAGACCTTGCTGGCCACCCGCGTGGCGGGCGCCTTCGGCTGGTGCTTCGTCTTGGCAGGGGTCATCGCCTTCATCAGGTTGCGAACGAAGACAGCCTGCTCGTCGACAACGCGTCGGCGGAACTTCAGCTGGTTGTCGACGAACTCCGTCATCGTGGGTACCTGGTCGAGAAACGCCCATTGCGGTCGCGCCGGGACGTACTCGGCGACGGCCGCCATGGCCTTGCCGGTGAACTTCACGACGGGCTCTTCCACACGGGCCACCCTCGTCAGGTACTCGTCCTGCCACTTCTTCATCGTGGTCATTGCGGTGGTCATCTCCGCCACCTCCTTTGAGCCGCTTCCGACTCATTGTGAGCCCTCGTTGGGCCCACAATGAGCGTACCCGTGACGCTAGCTTTTGCAAGCGATCTGCGTGTGACAGTTAGCACCGCGGCGGCCACTCAACGACCTCACGTTGCGGTTGTGCGAGGTGATGCGCGCCGACGGTCGGTCTGGGCCGCAAGGACCTCACCGAGGCAGCCAACGTGGCCTCCGAGCGGCTGGTCTGAGCCGTTTCGATCGCTAATCTCGCCACGTGCTCCTCGATGCCGATCAGCTTGCCGAATTCCACCGCACAGGCGTGATCGCACTCCCAAGTGCCTTCTCCAGCGACGAGGTCGATGCCATCACTGAACGTCTGCCTCGACTGTTTGCTGAACGCTGCCCCGAGAACTTCCGCGAACGATCCAGCGATGTCGTGCGCACGGCGATGGGGCTGCACCGCCGCGACACCGTGTTCGCCCGCCTCGTCCGCGACCCGCGCCTTGTCATGCCCGCGCAGCAGATCCTGAACGACGACAACCTGTACATCCAGCAGGTGAAGGTGAACGCCAAGGAAGCCTTCACCGGCGAGCAATGGCAATGGCACTACGACTTCGCCACCCACCATCACGAAGATGGTGTGCCCGAGCCGCTCGCGCTGAACCTGCACATCCTTCTCGACGAGGTGACCGAGTTCAACGGACCGCTTGTGTTCATCCCCGAGTCGCATCGTGACGGCCCGGCGCCGACCGCACTCGACACCGCCACCACCAGCTATCCCTTGTGGACCGTCGCACCCGAGGTCGTGCGGCCCCTCGCGGCGCGTGGTGGCCTGTACTGCCCGAAAGGTCCGCCCGGCACGGTGCTGGTCTTCGGCGACACGATGGTGCACAGCTCGCCACCCAACATGTCGCCGTGGGACCGGCGCATCTTCTCGCTGATCCTCAATCCGGTGCGCAACCGTCAGACCACCTTCGCCCGACCCGATCACCAACATCATCGCGACTTCGCGCCGGTGCAGTCACTCGAGGCCTCGTTCCTCGCCGAGCCAGTGGAACGATGAACGGCGTGGCAGACTTGCCGCCACAGTTCGCCGCAGGGGGGCGTCGTGTCCAAGACCGATGAGAAGTTCAACGTGTTCATCAGCCACAAGGACGCCGACCGCGCCCTCGCCAAGGCGGTGAACGACGCGATCGCGGGCATCAGCGACCGCGTCGACTGTTTCGTTTCGGGCCTCGACATCAGCGCTGGCATGGACTGGCGAAACGAGATTCGCACCACGCTCGCCAAGAGTCATCTGTTGGTGCTGCTGTTCACCGCGCCATCGAAGAACTGGGACTGGTGTTTGTACGAGACCGGCCTCTACACCCGCTTCGATCGCTCGGACACGCGCTCGGTCGTGTGTTTGTTCAACCCGGCCGATTCGGTACCGAGCCCCCTCGCCAACCTCCAAGGCGTCCCCGCGTCGAACGACAAGCTGCACTCCTTCCTCGATCAACTGAGCAAGCGGACGTGGGAGTTGTCCGACGATTGGCGATTTGGTGCCTTGCAGCCCGACATCACCGACGAGACGTTGGCCGCGGCCGCCGACGCGATCGCGCTGGCCTTCGACAAAGCCGGGTCGCTGTCGACGTACTATCCGTGCCATCGGATCGTGCTCTCGTTGCAGGAGACCGACGACCCCACCAATGGGATCCCCGAATCCGCACGCGTCCGCGAAGGTGCCGCCGATACGTCGAGTTACACGATGTCACTCTTCAACTTCGGTGGTGGCACAGCTCAGCGCACGTGGGGTGACCTGCTGCGGGCCGCAGACGCCGAGCAGGCGGGTTGGAGAACGGAGCTCGACGAGCACTTCAAGCTCGCGCTCCGAGAGCAACTCTTCCATTACTCACGCGAACGATTGCGAGCCGGTCACCACCAAGGCAAGGAGCGGCTCTACAGCGCCGTCCTCTACAGCATCGTCCGGGGCCCGGCGATCGGTCGCATCACCGATGACGGCGCCAACCTCGATCGCCGTCCGCGTGAGGTGACGATCGTTCTTCATCCCGACGATCGCGTCGAGCCGGGACGTGATCCGGCCAGCTGATCGAACTGAGCCTGCTTCAGCGGAGGAGACCTAGCTGCCAAGGGAACCGCCTCCGGCTCCGGCCATCGCGTAACACCCCTTTCGTAGACTGGGTGCATGCCTGCTGACGTCAAGTATCCAGCTGTATCCACAAGTGCAGCGTGGGTCGTGACGATCATAAGTAGCTGGGCATTCCTCACTCCGGCGTTCGAATTCGGCACGGCGCGATGGCCATGAAGCGCGGAAATATCCAGGAGTATCCCGACAACCCCTTCAACCCCGGATTCGGCGTCGCGCCGCCGCTGTTGGCCGGTCGGCAAGAGATCCTCCACACAAATCCTCACGCGGCTCAGCCGCGGGCCGGGGCGCCACGAGTTCCACTCCGTCGTCGTCGGTCCGCGTGGCACGGGCAAGACGGTGCTGCTGGCCGAGATCGAACGGTATGTCACCCTCGAGCGTCAATCGCTTGTGCTGCGATGGTCCGGCACCGAGTCTCTTGCCCAGCGCATCGCCGAGCAGCAGCTTGCGCTCGACGGTCATCTCGGCGGCGCCACCCGTCGCGGGCTGCGGCGAATCGACCCAGAGGTCTCGGTAAAGGCCGCACCGGCCGGAATCGGGATCGAGGCGCGGTTCGGCGGTCGCGATCCACGTGTAGTCGCTCATTCCGTCCACTCCTTGCTCGAGCAACTTGCCCGAGCGGCGGCCAAGCGACACCGCACCATCGTGATCCTCGCCGACGAGCTCCAAGCTGCAGCGCCCGACGATCTCCGTCAGCTCGGTGTCTCCATCCAAGACGTCGCCAACGTGCAGCGCCTCCCGCTTGCGTTGGTGGGCGCCGGACTGCCCAACACGCAACAGACCTTTCAACACGCCGACGTCACCTTCCTCGAGCGTCTCGAGGTTGCCGGCATCGGTCTGCTCAGCGACGGCGACACCCGCGATGCGATCGAGATCCCCATCCTCGATGCGGGGCGACGCATCAGCACCCCGGCGCTCGACATCCTTGCCGGGGCCAGCGGTGGATATCCCTACGCCATTCAACTGGCCGGGTCGTACTGCTGGGACGCGGCCGGGCAAGACCAGGAGTTGAGTGCTCGCCACGCACGAATCGTAGAACGCAAGACCGATGACGACCTGCAAAGGGGCGTGTTCGTCACTTCGTGGCAGCGCGTTTCCCCTGGCGACCGAACGTACCTGGTGGCCGCAGCACACACGCGAAGTGCCGACGGCGAATCGCGCACGTCGGACATCGCCGAGCGACTCGGGCGTGTGCCTTCGGCGACCACGGCGATACGCGATCGACTCATCAACCGGCATGCAATCTTGTACTCACCCTCCCGGGGTGTCGTTCGTTTCACCCTCCCCGGGTTCGCCGACTGGGTGGTGCGTCAAACCGCTCTGTGAACCGGCACGGGTCGATACGCTCGGCACCCCGTCCACGAAGGAGTGTTGCATGAGCCTGCTCGACCTTGGCCCCGACGAGTTGCTGTCCACCACCCGCGCTGTGCGCAAGCGACTCGACTTCACCACGCCGGTGCCCGACGACCTGATACGCCAGTGCGTGTCCGTAGCGCTGCAGGCGCCATCTGGCGGCAATCAGATTGCCATGCGATTCGTGGTCGTGCGCGACCCGGCAACGGTCGCTTCCGTCGCCGGCGTGTACGCGCAGTGTTGGCAGATCTACACCGAGTTGCCCACATTCGCTGGTCGCATCAAACGCGACAACGACGAGTTGCAAGGCCAGCAGGACAGAGTCGTCGACTCGGCGACCTACCTGGCCGAACACATGGCGGAGTGCCCGGTGTTGGTGATCGGGTGCACCACCAGCCGTCGGCTCGAAGGAGTGCCGGCCGCGCAGGCGGCGTCGGCGCTGGGAAACATCATGCCGGCGATGTGGAGCTTCATGTTGGCCGCTCGGGCCCGCGGCCTGGGCACGGCGTGGACCACCATCCACCTGATGATGGAGCAAGCCGTCGCCGACATCGTCGGCATCCCGTTCGACACGGTGCAGCAGGTGTGCCTCACCCCGCTGGCCTTCACCAGAGGCACCGACTTCAAGCCGGCCTTGCGCCCCGATCCCGACACCGTGATCGACTGGCGCTGACCCGCCGCGATCGAAGTGGTCGCCTCACCCGGGTGTCCGCCAACACTCCGATGGCCGGGTGTGGATCGACGTCTGAAACCGCCGACTACCTCGGGAGCTTCACCACGGCGTCGGCGAGGCGCTCGATGTCGGCGCGGTCGCAGTAGATCTGGGCCGACACCCGTAGCGTCAAGCCGTCGGGCCCGGCATAGATCGGCACCTCGATCGCCGCCGCCTCCAGGTCGGCGCGCAGGCGTTCGGCATCGTCGTCGGTCGCCCCCAAATCGGCTGGCAGGCGCACGTTGACCATCGAGCCGATCATCTCCTCGGGCGTGGCGAAGCGGGTGCCCCATCGATCCGCCAGATACTGACCCGACCACCACGCCAGCTCGTGGTTGTGGCGATAGATCGCCTCTGCGCCGTCGGCGCCACCGAACTCGTCGAGCAACGCGATCGAGTACGGAGCGGTCAGGAATGGCGTCGGGTCGCGGGTACCGAGCAGATCGAACTCGGCGGTGATTCCGTTGTCGAGGCCCCACGAGATCACCGTCGGGTGCAGGTAACCGTGGTGCTGCCGGTCTGCCCACAGCAGGCCCGCGCTGCGCGGCGCCCACGCCCACTTGTGCAGGTTGGCGGCATACCAGTCGACCCCCAGGGCGTCGATGTCGACGGCGATGTTGCCGGGCACGTGCGCCCCGTCGGCGAACACCAGCACCCCTCGTTCTCGGCACAGCGCTGCGATCTCGGCGATAGGGAGCACCAGACCCGTGCCGGGGGTGAGGTGGTCGACGATCAGCACACGGGTACGCGGCCCGAGTCCGTTGGCAATTGCGTCGACGTAGTCGTCGCGGGCCGCGCCGGGCTGCGGGAGCTCGATCGTGCGCAGGGAGCCACCGATCGTGCGACTCACGTACGTGGCCGCCTTGGTGACACCGCCGTAGCCGAGGTTCGTCACAGCGATCTCGTCGCCGGAGTCGAACGGGAACGAGCGCAGCACTGCGTTGGCGCCTGCCGTGATGTTGTCGACGAACAGCAGGTCCTCGGCCACGACGCCGACGAACTCGGCCACGGCAGCGGCAGCAACACGCAGGCGTGGCGGTGTGGTTGCCGTACCGAGAGTGTCGGCGAGCTCGCGCAGCATGAATCGCGCCGGTTGGCGTTCGATCTCGTCGGTGATTGCCCGTTGATGCGCCAGCACCCGCCGCGGTGTCGCCCCGACCGTGCCATGGTTCAGGTAGGTGATGTCGGGATCGAGCAGCCATTCGCTGCGCAGTGCAGGTCCAAAGGTGGGCATCGCCGCACAGTACCCGTCGAAGTCGTGGGGGATCAGCAGATATGAATGCGCAGTCGGGTGCTGCGACTACCACTCCGGTCGAATGACTGATGCGAGTGGGTCATCGTCACGGTATCGCACCCCTTTACTACGGTGGCGGCTATGAGTAGGGGCCGGTGGCAAGTCGAGCAGGTGTTGGCGCTGGCGCCGAAGCCATCTTCTGTCGCGGCCGCGCAACCACTGGCGATCCCCGGTCGCTGGACCGCTACGGGGTGCGATTCTCGGGCCGTGTGGGGGCGTTGCGGCGGCAGCAGCGCCGAGCCCTACGAATCCGCGGTCGACCACGTCGAGGTCGCCTTTCGTTGTAGTTGCCCGAGCCGGGTCGTGCCGTGCAAGCACACCTTGGCAATCCTGCTGCTGTGGGCCCGTGGCCAGATCGCCGAGGGCGAGCCGCCCGCGTTCGCTGCATCGTGGATCGCCAAGCGGCTCACCGCCATCGACCAGGTCGAGCCGGTCGAGCCACCGGCCACCGCGCCGGCCGACACCCCGGGCGAACCTGCCCCCGCTGCGACCACAGTCGGGACGATGCCTCCACGGGTCGATCCCGGCAAGTCACGCGACGACCGCATCGCCCGCATGGCCGCCGGGCTGGCCGAGCTCGACCGTTGGCTCGACGACCGGCTGCGCACCGGGTTGGCCGACCCGTCATTGGCTGCCTACAAGACGTGGGATGGGCTTGCGGCGCGGCTGGTCGATGCCCAGGTCGGCGGATTGGCCAACCGCGTCCGCCGCCTCGCCGGGTTGGTCGGGGCCCATCCCGATTGGCACTCGCAGGTGCTCGCCGAACTCGGCGTGCTGCACCTCTTGGCAACCTCAGGACGCCATCTCGGCACTCTGCCGCCCACGCTGGCCGACTCGGTCGCGGGGACCATCGGATGGCAGGTGCGCCAGGCCGACGTTCTGGCCGGCGTGCCGCACACCGATCACTGGGTGGTGATGGGTCGCAGTGACACTCGCGAAGACCGCATCGAGGTCCGCCGGATCTGGTTGCGCGGCGCGACCAGCGGGGCGTGGGCGATGGTGTTGTCGTTCGCCGCCTATCAGCAGAGCCTCGACACCACGATGGCGGTCGGCACCCAGGTGCACGCCGATCTGTTCCGCTACCCGGGCGTGGTCGCACTGCGTGCGTTGGTCGGCCCGCGTCACGGCGAACCGCAGGTCGCCGGTGTTCCCGTCGGCTCGTCGGTCGGCGAGGCATGCACCCAGGTCGGCCGGGCACTGGCTGCAGAGCCATGGCTCGAGCGCTACCCGATCTGCGTCGTGGCGGCTCCCACCAGGGTGGCCGGGCGCTGGCTGCTGACCGACTCCACCGGTTCGTTGCCGCTCGTCGACGGCGCTACCGGCGTCGGCACCCTGCTGGCCTGCAGCGCCGGCCGCCCGGCCACGCTGACCGCCGAGTGGACCGCCGCCGGACTCGTTCCGCTCACGGTGCACCTGGCCGATCGTGCCGTCGACATCGGTCCCGTCGCCGACCCCTCGTTCGTGGGGGTCGCCTGATGACAGTGACCGCGACCGTGAGCGATTACTGGCGAGACATGGTCACGGTCGCGCTCCTCGGTGCGGATCGGCGCGACCCTCCTGTTCCGCTGGCCGGCGGATTGGCCGACCTCGCCGCCGACGACCCGCAGCCCACCCCGTCGCAGCGCCTGCTCCAACAGGTCGCTGCCTGCGCAGTCGCCCAGCGTGCCGGCGTATTGCCTGGTCACCCGGCCTCGCCGGTCGCACCGCCCAGCGACGACCAGCGCCTCATCACCCCGCCGGCGTCGACAGCGACCTGGCGGCGGATCGTCGCCGATTGGGCGGTGCTCGAAGACGAATGGGTGCTGGCCGTCATCCACAGCGGCCACCGGCTGGCGCCCGAACTGGTTGTGCCGCTGCTGGCCCGTCACCGCACCGATGCCACCCGCCACGCCCGCGCTCTGGTGGCTGCCGGCACTCTGGGTCAGTGGATGATCGAATGGTCGCCGCGGCTTGCCTGCGCGTCGAAGAGACCGGCGGTGATGGAAGCCATCGGCGAGCTTCCCGAACTGGCGATCGTGCCCGAGTTGCTGCCGGTGCTGCGTGCGTCGCCCACCCAGGTTGGGCGCATCATCGCCGGCGGGCTCTCCTCGGGTGTGTTCGGCATCAGTCATCGCGCCGTACTCGTCAACGTCGTCGCCCGCGTCCGCCCAGCTTCGCTACCGGCACTCGGCGAGGCCATCGGTCGCATTGACCCCTCGCAACCCACCATCGGTCTGGCGTTCGCCCTGGCCGACCTCGCCCGCCTTCGCCATCAGATGCTCACCGAACTGGAGACGGTCATCGAACGGGAGACACCATGACCACACCGTCCACGCCGCCTACGACCGGGGCCGTGCTGCGACCACACGCCGAGCACGAGTTCGCTCACGAGCTCGTCGCCCTCGCCGCGGCCGACGACCGTGAGCGCCCGCCCAGCTGGCGCCTCTCACCGTGGGCGGTGGTCACCTACGTGCTCGGGGGCACGCTGCCCGATGGAACCGTGATCAGCCCGAAGTACGTCGGCCAGCGCCGTCTGATCGAGATCGCCGTCGCCACCTTGGCCACCGACCGGGCCCTCTTGCTGCTCGGCGTGCCCGGCACCGCCAAGACCTGGGTCAGCGAGCATCTGGCGGCCGCCATCAGCGGCGACTCGACGCTGCTGGTGCAGGGCACAGCGGGCACCGCCGAGGAAAGTCTGCGGTACGGATGGAACTATGCCCGGCTGCTGGCCGAAGGCCCCAGCGAGGCAGCCCTGGTGCCCAGCCCCGTGTATCGGGCCATGCGGTCGGGTTCGATCGTGCGCGTCGAAGAGCTCACCCGAATGCCCGGCGACGTGCAAGATGCGCTGGTCACCGTGCTCAGCGAGAAGACCCTGCCCGTGCCCGAGCTGGCCGGCGAGGTGCAGGCCGTGCCCGGTTTCAATCTGATCGCTACCGCCAACGACCGCGACCGCGGCATCAACGAGCTGTCGGCTGCGCTGCGCCGCCGGTTCAACACCGTGGTGCTACCGCTGCCCACCGACCCCGACGAAGAGGTCGCAATCGTTCGCCGACGTGTTGCCGAGATGGGCGTCGCCCTACGGCTACCGAAGGTGCCGGCGGCCGACGAAGAGATCCGTCGAGTCGTCACCGTGTTCCGCGAGCTCCGTAGTGGCGCGACCGAAGATGGTCGGATCAGCCTGAAGGTGCCCAGCGGGTCGTTGTCGACCGCCGAGGCAATCTCGGTGGTGACCAACGGGCTGGCCCTCGCCGCCCACTTCGGCGATGGCCAGTTGAATGCCTCCGATGTCGCTGCCGGGATCGTCGGTGCAGTGGTCAAAGACCCGGTGCACGACACCGTCGCCTGGCGTGAGTACCTCGAGGCCGTGGTGCGCGACCGTGCCGGGTGGAGCGACTTCTACCAAGCCTGCCGCGAGCTGTAAGGCCTTGACGCGATGACGCCGACTGTGCAGCTGCTGGGGATCCGACATCACGGTCCCGGGTCGGCACGCTCGGTGGTACGTGCCCTCGACGAGCTCGAGCCCACCGTCGTGCTCGTCGAGTTGCCGGCCGACTGCGAGGCATCGCTGGCGTGGGTTGGTCACCAGCACCTCGTCCCACCAGTGGCGTTGCTCGGGTACGTCGTCGACCATCCCCAGCGTGCTGCGTTCTTGCCCTTCGCCGAGTTCAGCCCCGAGTGGCAGGCGTTCGCCTGGGCACACCGGCACGACGTGCCGGTGCGGGCGATGGATCTGCCGCTGCGGCAGTCGCTGGCCGCACCCGACGACGATGTTGCCGAGTTGGGTCTCGAAGAATCACAGCTCCCGATGGCGCTCGGGGATCCGTTGGCGGCCTTGGCCGAGGCAGCAGGCGACCCCGACCCTGAGCGTTGGTGGGACGACATCATCGAGCACCGTGGCGACGGCACACCCGCGTTCGACGCCGTGGCGGTGGCGATGACGGCAGTTCGCGGTGGTCGCGATGCAGTCACCGTCCGCGAGGCCCAGCGTGAGGCCCACATGCGCCAGGTGCTACGTCGGGCCATCGCCGACGGTCATCAACGCATCGCCGTGGTGTGCGGTGCATGGCACGTGCCGGCCCTGGCCGAGCCTCGCGGCGCGCCGCCGTTGACTGCCGCTGCCGACGCCCAAGTGCTGCGCGGCATGCCGAAAGTGAAAGTCGGGCTCAGCTGGGTGCCGTGGACCCATCGCCGACTCGCCGCGGCCAGCGGGTACGGCGCCGGAGTACGCAGCCCCGGCTGGTACGCGCATGTCTTCAACCATCCCGGCGAGGCGGGCGTCAGCCAGTGGTTCGTCGGCGCGGCGCGGCTGCTTCGCGATCGCGGCATGTCGGCGTCGCCCGACGACCTGATCGCCGCCACCCGAGCCGCCACAGCCCTTGCCGCGCTGCGCAACCGGCCGCGGCCCGGCCTGGCCGAGGTGCTCGATGCCGCCGACACGGTGATGGCCGGTGCCAGTGGCATGACGCTGATCCACCGTGAGTTGATCGTGGGCGACGCCATCGGCGAGGTGCCCGACGACGCCCCCCAGGTGCCTCTGGCCCGTGACCTCGCTGCCCAGCAACGCCGCGTCCGGCTCAAGCCAGCGGCCATCGCCCAGACGGTCGAGTTCGACGTCCGCGCCCCCAACGGCAGAGCCCGCTCGGTGCTGCTGCACCGCCTGAGAGCCCTCGGTGTGCCGTGGGGATCGGTCGAGGAAGGCCGGGGCACGAGCGGCACGTTCCGCGAGACCTGGCGACTGCTGTGGGAACCTGAGTCGACCATCCGGGTGATCGAGCTGTCGGCCCACGGCACCACGGTTCAGGCTGCGGCCACACATCGCCTGCTCGAGCGCGCCGCGGCGGTCGAGGCGCTGGCCGACCTGGTCGCCGTGCTCGACCTCGCCCTGCTGGCCGATCTTGCGGCCGTCGTCCAGCCGGTGGTCGCCCGGGTAGAGGCCCAAGCTGCCCACGATCCCGATGTGGTACAGGTCATCGACACGCTCGGTCCTCTTGCTCGTGCGCTGCGCTACGGCGACGTGCGCGGCACCGACGCCGGTGCCCTGCGAGCGGTGTTCGATGGGCTCGTCGTACGTGTCGTCGCCGGTGTGGTCATGGCCTGTCGGTCGCTCGACGACGCTGCCGCCGCGGCGATGGTCGAACGGCTGGCCGGCGTGCAGGCCGCGTTGGCGTTGGTCGATCACCAGGCTCGCCGCGGCGACTGGCCGGCCGTGCTCGCCGTTGTGGCCGAGCGCGGCGACGTGCACGGTCTGGTACAGGGCCGGGCCACTCGATTGTTGCACGACGGCGGAGCGTGGAACCGGGCGCTGGTGGGTGCGCGCCTGTCGTGGGCGCTCTCGGTGGGCACCGCACCGTCGATCGGGGCGGCCTTCGTCGAGGGATTTCTCGCCGGCAGCGGCACGGTGCTGGTGCACGACGCCGAGCTCCTGGAGGTCATCGACGGCTGGGTCTCGTCGCTTGCCCCCGATGCGTTCGTAGCCACTGCGCCGTTGCTGCGGCGCACCTTCGGCGCCTTCGAGCCGGGCGAACGTCGTCAGCTCGGTTTGCTGATCGCCCACCAGGGCGCACCGGCGTGGTCGGGTTTCGGCAGCGACGTCGACGGCGATCGCGCCGCCGCCGCGCTGACGACGGTGCGTCAACTGTTGGGCGTTCCGCTATCGGGCGTACCCGTGGCGGGTGTCGATCGATGAGCGACGTCGCTGCGCCACTTTCGATCGGGCGCGTCAGCGATCCAGAGCGCATGCGGCGCTGGCGGATGGTGCTCGGCGGCGCCGACGATGCCGGCGACGGGGTCGATCCGGTCTCGGGCGGTGGCGTCACCAGCGTGCAACTCGACGGCAACGATGCGCGTATCGACGCCGCGCTGGCAGCGGTCTACGACACCAGGCCCGGAAGACGCGGTGGCGGTGGCCGGGCCGGCGGGCTCGGTTCCTCGGCGCCGTCGGTCGCCCGCTGGCTCGGCGACATCCGCCGGTACTTCCCGACGTCGGTGGTGCAGGTGCTGCAGCGCGACGCCATCGACCGGCTCAACCTGCGTCAGCTGTTGCTCGAACCGGAGATGCTGCGCGCCGTCGAACCCGACTTGCACCTGGTCACCTTGCTTGTGGAGCTCAACAAGTTGCTGCCCGACGCAACCCGTGCCACGGCCCGCCAGGTGGTCGCCCAGGTTGTTGCCCAGATCGAACAACGGCTGGCCTCGCCTACCAAGCAGGCCGTGCACGGCGCGCTCGCTCGTAGCCAGCGCAGCCGCCGGCCTCGGCTCAGCGACATCGACTGGAGCCATACCATCCATGCCAACCTGCGCCACTACCTGCCCGAGCAGCGTACGGTCGTGCCCGAGCGCCTGATCGGCTATGGCCGACGTCAACGCAGCCTGTCACGCGACGTGATCGTGGCCATCGACCAATCAGGCAGCATGGCCGACAGCGTGGTCTACGCCGCGGTGTTCGGCGCCGTGCTGGCGTCGATGCCGGCGCTGCGCACCAGCGTGGTCGGTTTCGACACCGCCATCGCCGACCTCACGCCGCTGTTGCACGACCCGGTCGATGTGCTGTTCGGTGTGCAGTTGGGCGGCGGCACCGACATCGCTCAGGCCATCGGCTACTGCCGGCAGCTCGTCACGCGGCCCGCAGACACAGTGCTGGTGCTGGTCAGCGACCTGTTCGAAGGTGGCAACAGCTCGCTGCTCCACCAGCGGGTCGCCGCACTGTGCCAATCGGGCGTCACGGTCGTGGTGCTGCTGGCCCTCAGTGACGAAGGCGCTCCATCCTACGACCACGCCCAGGCGGCGGTGTTCGCCGAGCTCGGCGTACCGGCGTTGGCCTGCACGCCCGACGCGTTTCCCGAGTTGTTGGCCGCAGCGTTGGAGCACCGCGATGTCGGCCGTTGGGCCAACGAGCACGGGTTGCACACTGCTGTACCGACTGCGGGTAGTGGATGATCATCCGCGACGCGACCCACGACGATGTCGAGGCATGCAACCAGGTGTGGCTCAGCACCCAGCCCGACATCGGCGACGCGATCTTGCCCGAACAGCCACTTGCGCAGCACGAGCTCGCCAGCGGCCGGCTGATCCTCGCCGAGGTCGACGGCCATGTGGTCGGTTTCGGCGCGACGCTGACGAGGTCGGGCGTGGCCTACCTCGCCGATCTGTTCGTCGTGCCCGCACACCAGAGCAGCGGCATCGGCCGCACGTTGTTGCACGCTCTGTTCGCCGACCATCGCGGTCAACTGTTCACCTTTGCCTCGAGCGATGCGCGGGCGCGGCGGTTGTACGAACAGTTCGGGATGCGAGTGGTCGAGCCGTATCACTACCTCGATGCCCGGCTCGACGCGATCGTGCCGTCGGCGACCGACATCGAACTTGTCCCTGCCCAGCGACGCGAGGTCCTTGCAGTCGATGCACCCATCACCGGGCGTGACCGCAGTGCCGACATCGATCACGCCACCTCGCTCGGGGCCACGTGGTACGTCGCCCGCCGCGGCCAGGCGAGTGTCGGTGTCGCGGCGGTTGTCGCCCCTACATGGTGGAGCCCCTGGCATCCTCACGGTTGTCGTATTGGTCCGGTCATGGCTCACGATGCCCACGACGTCGCGCCGATCCTCGCCGCGGCTCTGTCGACCAGCGAGACGATCCAGACCGATGTCGACGTCGATGTCGTGTCGACCTTCGTGCCGTCCAGCCTTCCTGCCTTGCCGGCTCTGCTCGGGTTAGGGTTCGAGGTGGTCGACACCGACCTGCTGATGGCCAGCGACGATGCTGTGATCGACCGTCACCGCTACCTGCCGTCAGTCGACACGCCGTGACCACGAACCCTGTGCGGGTCGGCGTTCGCCCTCAGTCGATCTGAGTACCGACCTTCAAGTCGCGGAACGGCGACGTCGAGTCGATCCCGGGCTCCTTGGGCAGACCGAGCACGCGCTCGCCGACGATGTTGCGCATCACCTCGTCGCTGCCACCGGCGATCCGGCCACCTGGCGTACCGAGCACCAGCATGCTCCATGCGTACGTCCCCCATTCGCCCGTATCGGCGACCAATTTCGGACCGAGCACCTGCGAGACGAAATCGCAGAGCCGGCGCATGTTCATCGTGCCGGCCAGCTTGGCGATGCTCATCTCCGGCCCGGGTACCTGCCCGGCTTTGATCTTGTCCATCGCCCGTTGGTTGTTGTAGCCCGAGACGCGACTGTGGATGATGAGGTCGGCGAGACGATCTCGAACCAGCGGATCGTCGGCGAGGCCGAGATGGCGGACCATCTCGACGGCCCGGGCGTACAGGTTGATGCCGCCGCCACCGCCGCCACCCGCACCGATCGCGGCGCGCTCGTTCATCAAGGTGGTGAGGGCGACATTCCAACCGGTGTTGACCTCACCCAGGCGGTCGGCGTCGGGAACGCGGACCTCGTTGAAGAACACCTCGTTGAAGCTGGCTCCGCCGGTCATCTGGCGCAGCGGGCGCACGTCGACACCTGGGGCCTTCATGTCGACGATGAACCCGGTGAGGCCTTTGTGCTTCGGTAGATCTGGATCGGTGCGGGCGATGATCTCGCCGATGTCGCTGTAGTGGGCGCCGGTCGTCCACACCTTCTGGCCGGTGATCAGCCATTCGTCGCCGTCGCGTTCGGCCTTGGTCTGCAGGCTGGCCAGATCGCTGCCCGCGCCAGGTTCGCTGAACAGCTGGCAACCGACGATGTCGGCCCGGTACATCTTGGCGAGGTAGGCCCGCTTGGCCGACTCGCTTCCGTGCGCCAGGATTGTTGGCGCGACCATTCCCAGCCCGATTGTGAACGCCGATTGGTTGGGCACCTGGTACTGCGCCTCCAACGCGTTCCACGCTTTCTCGTAGGCGCCGGGCAGTCCGCGGCCTCCGTACTCGACAGGTCCGGTGATCCATCCAAATCCGGCGTCGAACTTCTGACCTCGCCATTCGCAGGCTCGATGCAGGTCGTTGCGCTCGTCGGTGCGGCTGCGCTCCTCGAACATCGCCACCTTGTCGGAGCCTTCGCCCCACACGAACTTGCGCTCGGCCCCTTTCTTGTGGGCGTTGGCGTCGAGGAATTCACCGGCTTCCTTCGCGAACGTGTCGAGCGAGATCTCCGTCATGGCCGAACGGTAGCGGTGGAGATCGCCGAATCACCAAGTCGAGTTGCTGTGCCGAGGCTCCGTGGCAAGATAATGAGATGGACCTCAACGGATATCTGGCGGTATTGGCCGCCGAGGCCACCTCGTTGGCTGCGGCAGCCGACGAGGCCGGGCTCGACGCGCCGGTACCCACGTGTCCGGGATGGAAGGTTGCCGATCTCGTGCTGCACGTCGGCGAGGTGCATCGTTGGGCGACGGCGGTGGTGGCCAGCCGGGCAACGAAGCTCGGAGACGTACCGAGCGATTCTCGCGGCCCGCTTCCGGAACCGGCCGACACCATCGCCTGGTTCCGCGACGGTGCCGCCAAGCTCTGCGCGACACTGGCGTGCGCCGACCCTGCGGTCGAATACGCCGCGTTCTTGACCGACCCGGCCACACCGCGTCTGCTGTTCTGGGCGCGACGCCAGACGATGGAGACCGGCATCCACCGCGTCGATGCCGAGTCGGCGCTCCGACGTCGCACCCCGTTCGCGCCCGAGGTTGCCCTCGACGGCATCGACGAGTTCCTCACCGGTTTCCTGCCCCGGTCGCGCACCCCGCTTCGCGCCGCGACCCCGCAGTCGATGCGGATCGCGCCCGATTACAGCGATCGCCGGTGGACGGTGGCCATCAGTACCGAACTGCCGGTCACGGTGCGCTCGCAAGTCGACCCCGACATCAGCGGCCCCGACATCAGCGAGCCCGACATCAGCGGGCCCGACATCAGTGAGAACGTCGACTGCGTGGTCAGCGGACCGGCCAGCGACATCTACCTCGCCTTGTGGAACCGCGCCCCGCTCGACACACTGCGGATCGAGGGTGATCTCGGCGTGATCGACCGGGTGCGCGAGGTGCACATCCGCTGGGGCTGACCCGGAGCGCGCCAACCACTAGGGTCGTCGCTCATGGGTCAACAGGTCGCCGTCGTCGAAAAGCCCAGCCCGCGCCCGGGCTTGTTGCGGTTTGAAACCAACCGCAGTCTCACCGGGATGGGCCACGAGCGGTTCACGTCGGTGCTCGATGCCGTGGGGCCGCGTCCGGCAGCCATGCTCGCCCGTCAACTGCTGTCGACCGGCAAGGTCGACGCGGTGTCCATGTACGGCAACATCATCTCTGTCGACATCTCCAAGGGATTCAACGGCGATGGCCTGTCCGACGTCGTGCGCAACATGTACCAGTACTGGAAGCCGGGCATGGAGATACCGACGTTCGACGCGCCGGCCGACGACGCGACGCCAGCGGCAGATGCAGGCAGCGCGGCCGACAGCGGTGCCAACACTGGTGCCAACACTGGTGCCAAAACTGGTGACGGTGCTGCCCAGTCGCCGTACACCCAGCTGGTGCCGCAGACGTTGCGCGACCGCAGCGCGGCCGCTCTCGCCAAGTGGCAGGCCAGTCAATAGCCCGGCTTCACGAAATCGGCATCGATCGAGTCAAGGTGCGGCTCGGGCGGACCGATACTCATATGTGAAATCTGAAGGTCCATCTGCATCTCGCGCGTGGATGTTCCTCGCTGTTGCACTCATCGGCGCGGCGATCTACTTCTCGGCGATCGAGGGCACCGCAGCCGCGGTGTATTGGGACATCTGTGTAGCCGCGATGTTGGGGTTCGGGTTCGTCGTCGCCTCACGACTGGACCGCCACCGTGCCGCTTGGATCGTGATCCTGGTCGGACAGGCCTGCTTCCTGGTCGGTGACGTGTGCTTTGCGCTGCTCGAGCACGTCTTTCACAGTGATTCCTACCCGAACATCGGTGACGTCTTCTACGTCGCCGGCTATCCGTTCATCGCCGCTGGGCTCATCATGCTGTTGCGGTCCCGCGGCACGTCACGAGATGCGGGCGGTGTGGTCGACGGCTTCATCGTCGCCACCGGCGCCGGGGTGCTGCTGTGGGTCTTCTTCGTCGAGCCGACAGCATTCGATCACACCCTCCCGGTGTTCGAACGACTGATCAACGTGGCGTACCCGGCAGGCGATCTGTTGCTGATCGCGATCGGCGCGCAGCTTGCGGTGCGCCAGGTTCGTCGACAGGCCCCGTACTGGATCGTGTCCGTAGCGTTGATGGCCTTGCTGGTCGCCGATCTCGGTTACCTGTACCAATCCCTCTACGGGGTCTACGCCGAGGGTGACCCTGTCGACTTCGGCTGGTGGATCAGCTATGCCTTGATCGTCGCCGTGTTGCTGCACCCCCGTGTCGGCGAGATCGCTGCCGCACCCCAGCGGCAGACCCCGCGTCTGTCCCCGCGGCGCATCATCGTGCTCTCGCTGGTGACCATCGCCGCGCCGTTGACCATCGGGGCGCGATCCGCAGCTGGAGCCAGCCTCGAGCTCCCGGCGCTGCTGGGCGGAACGGTGGTTCTGTTCGGCCTCGTCGTGCTGCGACTCGTGGTGATGGCCAGGGAGCTCGAAGCCAGTCGCAGCCTGTTGCTTCACGAGGCCACCCACGATGCGCTGACAGGGCTCGGCAATCGCACGCTCTTCAGCGAGCACGTCGAGGAGGCCTTGTCGACGGGCGTCCCTGTCGCCGTGTTGTGCCTCGATCTCGACGACTTCAAGTTGGTCAACGACAGCCTCGGTCACCCCGCCGGCGACGTCGTGCTTCGGGTCGTCGGAGAACGCTTGTCGGGCCTGCTCAGGCCTGGCGATGCTGTTGCCCGGCTGGGCGGCGACGAATTCGCCATGCTGGTCAGCGGTTGCGATTCTGCGACCGGTGGTTCGGTCGCCCTACGGGCGCTCGCCGCGATCCGCCAACCCATCGGTCTTCCCGGCGGTCGTACTGTGCACTCCAATGTTTCTGTTGGGATTGCCCACAGCAATGGCGACAGCTCCGTCGAAGCCCTGCTGCGCGATGCCGACATTGCGATGTACCTGGCAAAGCAATCGGGCAAGGGTCATCACGAGGTCTTCCAGCTCGGCATGCGTCAAGACATGATCGATCGTCTGGAGATGCGCGTCGAACTGGCCGAGGCGTTGGCGCGCAACGAGTTCGTGTTGCACTACCAACCGATCGTCGAGGTCGCCTCGGGTCGCCCCGTCGGCCTCGAGGCCCTCCTGCGTTGGGAGCATCCCCGCCGCGGACGAGTCGAGCCACTGCAGTTCATCCCGTTGGCCGAAGAGACCGAGTTGATCGTCCCGATCGGTCGCTGGGTGCTGATGGAGGCATGCCGTCGCGCGGTCGAGCTCGACCCGCGTCCTGACGGTCTCGAGATCGCCGTCAACGTGTCGGCGGTGCAGTTGCGCGACGCCGGGCTGGTCGACGATGTCCAACAGGCGCTGGCGAGCTCTGGTCTCGATCCTTCGCGGCTGATACTCGAACTGACAGAGTCGGCGGTCGTCAGCGACATCGAAGCCGCAGCAATCACGCTGTGCGAGCTGCGGACCCACGGTGTGCGCATCGCCCTCGACGATTTCGGCGCCGGTTACGCGTCGTTGCGGCATTTGCGGGCGTTTCCTGTCGACATCGTCAAGCTTGATCGCAGCTTCGTGGTGAGCAGCCTCGAAAACGATTCGTCGGTGCTGAGCGGCCTGATCGAAATGGCCGCCAACCTGGGAATGGAGACGGTGGGCGAGGGCATCGAGGAGCCCGGCCAACTCGACATGTTGCGGGCGCTGCACTGCCGGTACGCGCAGGGCTTCTTGATTGCCAGGCCAATGTCATCGGATCGTCTTGACGAGGTGTACTCGATCGGTGATGTGCCCGAACGTGTTGGTGGGCCTCTCGAGGCGTCCCTTGATGAACGAACGTCTGTTCGATACACTGCATCGGGTGCCGTCGCTCGCTGAACGTTCCTCTGCACGCTTTCCGGCGCGCTTTCCAGCACTGGCCGCTGTCGCAGCAAGCGAACGCACCCTGCCGGTGCACGAGTCCCTCGTCGAGCTGCTGCCTGCCCTCCAGCGTGGTTCCACCGTGGCTTGTGTCGGCCGAGCCGGGGTATCGCTGGCCCTGGCGCTGGCCGCGGCACCGTCGCGTGAAGGGGCCTGGGTCGGCGTTGCCGGCCTTCCCGACGTGGGCATTCGAGCCGCAGCCGACATCGGCGTGGCGTTGGAGCGGTTGGTGATGGTCGCCGGTGACCCGCCATGGGTCGACGTGCTGGCGGCGATGATCGACGGGTTCGATGTCGTCGTGATCGGTCAGCGGGTCGGCCGACTCGGTGCCGGTGCCGTGCGCCGGCTGCAGGCCAGGGCACAATCGCGCGGTGCGGTGATGCTCACCGTGGGGGTACCGGCACTCGGAGCCGACCTGCAGCTGACCGCCGATGACGGCCAGTGGGTCGGGCTCGGCGATGGCCACGGGGTGGCATCAGGCCGGCGGGTGCTGGTCGAACTCGGTGGCAGGCGCATGCCCCGGCCCCGACGAGCGACGATGTGGCTCCCCGACGTCAACGGGCACATGTCGCCGGCTGCGTCAGTACTGAGTCGACCGGAACTTCGACATCAGGTGGTCACCGGCGGTGACCGGTGCGTACCGGGGCGTGTCACCGGCAGCGAGACAACTTGGGATGCACTCGATCACGGCATCCCAATTGGCATTGTGGAAGAAGGCGATCGACTGCCGGCGTGACGTCGCGGCGACATCGGTGGCCGTGGGGTTGGCTGACGGCGTCGCGACACGGTGCAACGTCGAGCGCCAGCGGTCGTTGGTCCAGCGCGCCATCGCGTCGCCGAGGTTGATGACGAACGAGCCGGCCACCACTGGCGCCGCAGTCCATTGATCGTCGACCAACACTTCGAGCCCACCCGGCGCATCGCTGGACGCATCGCTGGTCAGGAGAGCCGTGACGGTGCCGTAGTCGGCGTGGGCGCCGGCGCGCAGCTGGCCGGGCTGCGCCGGCTCGCTGAGCGCCGGGTAGTTGAGCACCCGTAACGCGCTGGTGTGACGATCGATGCGCGTGTCGAAGAAGTCGTCGGGCAGCTGCAGCGCTCGGGCGAACAAGGTCATCAGGCGGGCGACGAAGTCGGCCATCGCGATGTAGTACGCCTCCATCGCCGGCCGGAACCCGGGGAGTGCCGGCGGCCATGGTGTCGGCTCATAGACGAAGGCCTCGGCAGCACTGACAGGCTCCACGGCAGATCGAGGTGGAGGCGTATCGATCGGGCCCATCGAAAACGTCTCTTTGAGGTCGGGTGGGGTATCCGTGCCCAACGAGGCCGCCAGGCGCTCGCCCTGCAGCGGGGCGTAGCCGTACGGATAGCCGGGGTAGGGCATCGCCACGGACATCTTGTCGGCCACTGCGAGATCGAAGAACCTCGTTGCCGCAGCCCACGCCGAGTCGATCACATGCTGGTCGACGCCATGGTTGGTGACCACCAGGAACCCGCTGCGTTCGCACGCTCGAGCAATACGAGCTATGACATCGTCGGGCTCTGCGAGGTCGATCACCGGGATTGCGGCCTCGGTTCTCACGCCTCCAGCATGACACTTCCGGCATGATCGAAATCCGGGCACTGGGTTGACAGCATCCCGAACACGGACCCATCATGGCGGGAGTGGGCGACTGAACTGAGGGGGAACCATGCGTTCTTCGCGCCGCAGCCTGTCCGCGGTCAATGCAGCAATGGTGGCTTGCGCAGCACTGGTGGTGCTCGGTCTGCCGACGATCACTGTCGGGGCCACGACATCGCCGGTGATCGCTTCACCTGCCACCGATGGTCCTGGTGCGTTGTCGCACTTCGATCTCGCTCGCAAGGATTGTCTCGGGACATCGCGAACGACCTCTTCGAAGGTCTGGTTCACGGTGGCCGGTGGGGCGTTGAGCGACGTGTACTACCCGACGATCGACAACACCAACGTGGAGACGTTGCAGTACATCGTCAGCGATGGCTCGACCTTCACCGATCTTCAGACACGTGACATGGTGTCGACGGCGACCGCCCTCGACGACAGCGGTATGTCGTGCCGGGTCACCAGCACGCGCGAACAGCGGGAAGTACGAGATCGTCACCGACTATGTCACCGATCCTGATCGCAACACGCTGCTGATGCGCGCCCGTCTCAACCCGTTGCGAGACACCCACTCGCGACACTCCGATCTCAAGCTCTACGTGCGGTTCGATCCGACCGTGAACGGCAACGGTGGGGGTGGTCCGGGCAACGGGGGTGCGGACTCGGCATTGACCGACACCTCGACGGGTCACCCGATCCCGGTGGCGTACGACACCAATACGGTGACAAATGCGGCCAACCGCGACTACGCCCAACCGGTCTTCGCCGCGCTCGACGGTCCGTTCGCTCATGTGACCAGCGGGTTCGCCGGCGCGGCGAGCGATGGGCTGACGCAACTCGATGCCAGCCAGCGCCTGACCACCATCAACGGCTCGGCCGATATCGGCAACATCGTGCAGGTTGCCGAGGTGAAGCTGGGTCAGGCGGGACAGCGACATCACCTTCGCCCTTGGCTTCGGTGCCACACAGTCGGACGCAGTTGCCACCGCCGAGGCCTCGCTGCACGGCGACTTCAGCCACATCCGCAAGGACTACGAGAAGGGCTGGGAGCGCTACGACAAGAGCCTCAACCGACCGCCGCGAACGCTGCCGGGCCTCAGCCGCGCCCGCGTCCGCGAGCTTGCCAACGCCTACTACGTGAACATCAACGTGGTGAAGGCCGCGGAAGACAAGACCTTCCCCGGCGCGATCGTTGCCGGGCTGTCGTCTCCGTGGGGTCAGGCCGTGTCGGCCGGCGATCCCGAATAACACGTACTTCGGTTCGTATCGCGAAGTGTTCGCCCGCGATCTGTACGAGGCGTGGACCGGCCTGATGGCGGCCGGCGATCTGCAGACGGCACGTGATGCGACACTGTTCCTGTTCAACCGGCAGCAACTGGCCGATGGATCGATGCCACGCAACTCGCTCGTCAACGGCAAGACAGCGCCCGACTCGTTCGGCACGCAACTCGACGAGGTCGCCTACCCGATCCTGATGGCCCATCAGCTCGGCCTCACCGACGCGACGTTGTACGAGCAGCACATCAAGCCTGCCGCCAACTTCGTGGTCTCTCGCGGGCCGTCGTTCGGCTCGGAGCGGTGGGAGGAGCAGTCAGGCTTCTCGCCGTCGACGATTGCCGCCGAGATCGCCGGATTGCTGGCCGGTGCCGACATCGCCGACGTCAACGGCGATGCCGAGTCTGCTCGACTGTGGCGCGCCGCGGCCGACGACTACCAACGCTCGATCAAGGGCTGGACGGTCACGACCAACGGGGCGCAGTCGACCGATCCGTACTTCATCCGCCTGTCGAAGAACGGTGACCCGAATGCGGCCGAGTCGTACAACGTCGGCAACGGAGGCCCGACGCTCGATCAACGTGACGTGATCGACGCCGGGTTCCTCGAACTCTCGCGGCTCGGCATGTTCCGTGCCAACGACCCCGACTTCGCCAGTTCGTTGGGCGTCGTCGATGCGACCATCAAGAGCGACACCGACACCGGTCCCGGCTGGCACCGGTACAACGGAGACGGATACGGCGACAAGGCTGGAACGGGCAGTCCGTGGGCGCCATCGGGCGTCGGGACGGGTCATCTCTGGCCGGCGCTCACCGCCGAGCGCGCCGAGCAGTCGTTGCAGACCGGCGACGTTGCGGGCGCGGCGCGGCTGCTCGATGCCATGGCCCGCTTCTCGTCGGGAGTAGGGCTGATCGCCGAGCAGGTCTGGGAGCTGCCCGACCTGGCGGCGTCGCCATTCGGAACCGACCCGGTGATCGCGTCCATCGGTTTCGTGAACGGCAAACCCGCCGGGTCGGCGTCACCGCTGGTTTGGTCGTCCGGGTCGTTCGTGCGCCTCTTTGCCGATCTGCGCGCTGGTCGACTGGTTGACCAACCGACCAACACGGTGCAGCGCTACATCCACAACACTCAGGGCCAGACGGCGCTGACCGTCACCAGCCCGGTCGACAACACTGCCGTCGCCGGCTCACCGCTGACGGTCACGGGCACCACAGAGCCCGGAAATCAGGTCGACGTCCTGGTGGCCAACACCGACGCGAACTTTGCGGCGACAGCGGCCTCGACCGTGGCAGCGCTCGACGGTTCGTTCACCGTCGACTTGCCGATCACCGGCGGTGTCAGCGTCGTCAACGTGGCAGCCACCAGCGCCGCCGGCGGCACGGCTCATGCCGTGCGCACCATCGTGTTCGACTTCGTACCGGGAACGGTGTTGCTCGACACGACCGACCCCGATGGCGACGACAACGGGCCGGGCAACTATGCCTATCCAACGTTCGGCGGCTTCCATCCGGGGGCGTGGGACATGCAGCGGTTCCAAGTGTTCGACGACGGGACGAACATCATCTTCCGAGTACAGAACCGCGATCAGTCGGCGACGTTCGGAAGCCCGCTCGGCGCGCAGTTGGTCGACGTGTACGTACACGATCCGGCAGCCGCGAACACGACGACAGCGGCTTCCGATCCGTTGCGGAACTTCCAGATCGACCCGGCATCGGCGTGGAGCACGCTCATCCAGGTTCAAGGTTTCGGGCAGCGGTTCGTGAACTCGGCCGGAGCCACACTCGGCACAGTCAGCATCAGGGCCAACCCGGTGTCGCGGTTCATCACGTTCAGCGTGCCGAAGGCGGCGCTCGGACAACCCGGCCCGGGATGGACGTTCACCGTGGTCGAGACGGGTCAGGATGGATTCAGCCCCGACCAGGCGCGCGGGTTTGCCGCCACTCCTCAAGAATTTGCCTTCGGCGTCTGTGCCACGGCCAGTACCGACCCACACTGCACCGTCAACCCCAGCCTCGTGCCGAAGGTGATCGACGTGTTGACCCCGCCCGGCGTGGTGCAATCCGATGAGCTCGACTACACCGTCCATTCGCCGGTGACCATCAGCGGCGTCACGATCCCTTGAGTGACGCGAAGAAGGCTCCGACGACCAAGGTCACCGGTCCGGCCTCGTACTTCCCCTCGATCGACAAGACCTATGGTCGCCCGATCGCCGAGTGGCAGGCGATCATCCGCGCCAACGCAGGACTGAAGCACATGGAACTGGTGAACATGCTCAAGACGGACTACGCAATGGGTCACGGTCACGCCAATGCCCTGGTCGGATACACCCTGAACCAAGACGCCGCCGGCTGACTGCCAGTCAGGGACCATGGTCTCTGGCGCTCGTGCTGCGCCCGGCGCACCAATGGGAGTCGGAGGTCACATGGTTGTGTTGTCGCGCGTCGACCTGCAGGTTGAGCCTTCGGCGCACCCGGTGCGCGTGCTCGTCACCGGCGCAACGGGCTACATCGGTGGACGGTTGGTGCCGCGCCTGCTCGCCCGGGGACATCAAGTCCGCTGCGTCGCTCGCGATCCCAACCGCCTCGCCGGACGCGACTGGCCCAACGTCGAGATCGTGCGCGGCGACCTCTCCGACGCGTCGGTGCTACCCGCAGCATTCGACGGCATCGATGTCGCTTACTACCTCGTGCACTCGATGGCCGAAGGTGGCGCGTTTCGTGAGCGCGACCGGTTGATGGCCGAGGCCTTCGCCCGGGCGGCCAGACAGGCCGACGTCGGCCGAATCGTCTACCTCGGCGGGCTCGGTCGAGCCGAGGACGTTCACAGCCGGCATCTCGTCTCTCGTCACGAGGTGGGGCGCACCTTGGCGGCGGCGGGTGTTCCGGTCATCGAGTTCCGCGCCGCCGTGATCGTGGGTTCGGGCTCGGCGAGTTTCGAGATGATCCGCCACCTTGTCGAGCGCCTGCCGGTGATGGTGACTCCTCGCTGGACCGAGACACGTTGTCAGCCGATCAGCGTGCGCGACGTGCTCGACTATCTCGTCAGGGTCCTCGACCACGACAGCGCAAAAGGCATCTACGAAATCGGTGGGCGTGACGTCCTGACGTACCGGCAGATGTTGCTCCACTACGCCCACGTCCGAGGCCTGCGCCGATACATCGTGTCGCTTCCGGTGCCGCGGCCGGCGATGAGCAGCCGATTCGTCGATCTCGTCACCCCGATCCCGTATCGCATCGCCCAGCCGTTGATCCAGAGCCTGAGGACCGAGGTTGTGGTCCGTGACGATCGGGCACTTCGAGAGTTCGAACAGGTACGGCCGATGGGCTATGACGAGGCTGTGCAGCGTGCCATGGCGCGACTCGCCACCGATGATGTCGAGACCACATGGGCATCGAGCCTTGCCAGCCTCAGTCCGGGCGAGCCCGAGGGCCGCCAACTCTCGACCCACGAGGGCATGCTACTCGAGCGGCACCGCAGTCGCATCGCCGCCTCGCCGCAGCGCGTGTTCGAGGTCATCTGCGCGCTCGGTGGCGACGAGGGCTGGCCCGCCGGTAACGCGCTCTGGCAACTGCGCGGTCTCCTCGACCGGGCATGTGGGGGTGTGGGCATGCGACGCGGCAGACGTCATCCGCGAGAGTTGCGCGCCGGTGACCCGCTCGACTTCTGGCGCGTCGAGGTCATCGAGGCTCCACACCTCCTGCGGCTGAGAGCCGAGATGAAGTTGCCGGGTCGCGCCTGGCTGCAGTTCGAGGTGCTACCTGACGCTGGCGGCGCACTCGTCGAGCAGACCGCGCTCTACGAACCGCGAGGCATCCTCGGTCAGATGTACTGGTACGCGGTGCGGCCGTTCCACCGCTTCGTGTTCCCTGGGCTGATCCGGTCGGTGGGCGAGCGGGCCGTTGCTCAGGCGTAGAGGTTCACGCTGCCTGACAAGCTTGATCATCGAACAGACGTTCGCTAATGTTCAGGTGTGACAGCACCGCCACGGCCCGGGATGCGACTCGGGGTGTTGTGGTGCCCGAATTGGCCGATCGTCGCTGCCCAGGCAACGGTTGACGAGCCGGTTGTGGTGTTGCGCGCCAACCGGGTGATCGCTCGATCGTCGGCAGCAGCGCGAGACGGCGTGGTCGTCGGGCAGCGCCGCCGTCAGGCACAGGCCTGCTGTCCACGGGCACGCCTCGTCACCCACGACCCCGACGGCGATGCTCGCCGGTTCGAAGGTGTCGTCACGGCGATCGCCGCACTCATCCCGCGGGTCGAGATCACCGAGCCGGGCATGCTTTCGTTCCTGGCCAAAGGACCGTCACGATATTTCGGAGGCGAGCCTGTCATGGCGACCCGCATGGTCGGTGTGGCTGGTGATGCGGCTGTCGGGGCATCTGGTGGGGTGGCAGGGTTCGGGCTCGGCGTGGCCGATGGTCGGTTCGCTGCCGCGATAGCGGCCCGGCAAGCAGCAGCACACGGTGATCCGGTCATCGTGCCGCCAGGCGTCGAGGCCACGGCCGAGTTCCTGGCTCCGTTACCCGTGCAGTTGCTTTCCACCGTTGCCGACCTCGACGCCGACTTCGTGCAACTGCTGCAACGGCTCGGCGTGCATCGATTGGCTCAGCTGGCTGCGCTGTCGGTTGCCGATGTGTTGGCCAGGTTCGGGCGGCAGGGCGAATTTGCCCACCGTCTTGCCGCCGGCGGCGACGATCGCCCTCCCGACACGATCGAACCACCCAGTGGGCTGGTCGCGCTCCAGGTGCTCGACGACCCGGCCCACCATGTCGACACGTTGGTGTTCATCGCCCGGCAGTTGGCCGACGAGCTGTGCAGCGCGTTGAGCGCCGATGGCAAGGTGTGCACTCGGCTGGTCATCACCGCCGAGACCGATCACGGCGAACGCAACGAACGATTGTGGTATCGCTCCACCGGGTTGTCGGTCGCGGCAATGGTCGAACGCGCTCGCTGGCAGCTCGACGCCTGGGTCAGCAGCGCTGCGCTCTCCGCTGGTGTCACCATGCTGCGGTTGGAACCTGTCGAAGTCCGTGGCGACGATGGTGTGCAACTGGGTCTGTGGGGTGGGCGAACCCAAGCCGACGAGTGGGCGGCCAGGGCCGTGGCCCGGCTGGCGACCTTGGCGGGCGCCGAGCAGGTGTTGGTTCCTGCCGCCACCGGCGGCCGGCTCCCCGGTGACTCTTTTGCGTGGGTGCCGGCGGTCACCGCCGATCTTGCCGAACCCGCTCAGCGCCTCACGCCGGCGGCGGGGCCATGGCCGGGGAGCCTGCCCAGCCCGTCGCCGGCAGTCGTGCATGCCGAGCCGTTGCCCATCGACGTGCTCGACGATGCCCGGCGTTCGGTGCGGGTCACGGGCAGGGGGGCAGTCAGCGCCGCGCCGGCCACGGTGCAACGCGGTGCTTCGACCGAGCCGGTGGTGGCGTGGGCCGGGCCGTGGCCACTGGAGGAACGCTGGTGGGATATCGCCAGGGCGCGACGATCAGCGCGGTTCCAGCTGTTGACAGCGTCGGGATCACTGTTGCTTGTCTGCCTCGAGCGGCAGCAGTGGTGGCTGCTCGGCGACTATCGATGAAACGATGCCGAGACTCTTGCATCACGTTGCATCCCTGACTAAGTTCGCTTGTTGAACTCACTACGGAGGTCCACAAATGGATGACGCGGACGACGCGGCGAACGCAGAAGGCACAGCAAGCAACGGCAGCGAATGGCATCCGACAGCGTGCGTGCTGTGCTCGATCAATTGCGGGCTGGAGGTTCGAATCGACGGTCCGGCGATCACCCGTGTACGCGGCGACAAGGCACACCCCGGTTCGCAGGGCTACACATGCGAGAAGGGTCTGCGCATCGACCACTATCAGAACGGCGCTCACCGACTGACCAGCCCGCTGCGCCGCCGGCCCGACGGCTCGTTCGAGGAGATCGACTGGGACACCGCCATCGCCGAGGTCGCCGCCAGGTTCAACGACGTGATCGCCGAGCACGGCGGCGACAAGATCCTGTTCTACGGCGGGGGTGGGCAGGGCAACCACCTCGGTGGTGGCTACGGGGGTTCGACGCGTGCTGCTCTCGGCATCACCTACACCTCCAATGCCTTGGCGCAGGAGAAGACCGGTGAGTTCTGGGTGGATGGACAACTGTTCGGGCGATCCCGCTGCCACACGACCGGCGACTACGAACGGGCCGAGGTCGCCGTCTTCTGGGGCAAGAACCCATGGCAGTCGCACGGGTTCCCACAGGCCCGCAAGATCCTCAAGGAGATCGCCAACGATCCGGCGCGGACTCTGATCGTCGTCGACCCGCGCCGCACCGAGTCAGCGGATCTGGCCGACATCCACCTCCGCCCGCAACCCGGAGGCGACGCTGATCTGCTTGCCGCGATGCTGGCAGTGCTGGTCGACGAAGACTTGTTGGCCGATCGCTGGCTGGCCGACAACGCCAATGGGCTCGACGAGGTTGTCGCCCATCTGCGCGCCGTCGACATCGCTGCCTCGTGCGACAGGGCGGGTGTCGACGAGGCAACCGTGCGTCGAGCGGCCAGAGTGATCGGCACGGCCACCGGCGGCGTGTCGATCTACGAGGACCTCGGCATCCAGATGGCGCCGCACTCGACCCTCAACAGCTATCTGGAGAAGCTCGTCGTACTGCTCACCGGCAACTTCGGGGTGCCCGGCGGCATGAATCTCCACTCGCACTTCACCCCGCTGCTCGGCGGAGGCAGCAGCGGTCGCCCCGGCGACGCCGAACGCTGCACACCCGTCACCGGGCATCGCCTCGTCACCGGGTTGGTGCCCTGCAACGTGATCCCCGACGAGATCCTCGGAGACCATCCCGACCGCTTCCGGGCGATGCTGATCGAGTCGGGCAACCCAGTGCACTCACTCGCCGACAGTCACCGCATGCGCGAGGCGCTGGGTGCCCTCGAACTCGTGGTCGTCATCGACGTCGCCCTCACCGAGACGGCGCGCCAGGCCGACTACGTGCTGCCCGCCGCGTCGCAGTACGAGAAGTGGGAGTGCACGTTCTTCAACCTCGAGTTCCCGCACAACGTGTACCACCTTCGCCGACCGATCTTCGAGCCACTGGCCGGCACGTTGCCGGAATACGAGATCCACTCCCGTCTGTGTCGGGCGCTGGGTGCCTACACCGACGCCGACCTCGCCCCGCTCCGCGAGGCGGCGAAACGGGCCGCGCCGCATTCGCCGAGGCGTTCTTCAATGTCACCGTCGAGCGACCGGCGCTCGCCAAATTGGCAGCCGTGCTGCTGTACGAGTCGTTGGGCCCGACGCTGATGACGCCTGACGGTGAGCCGGCAGCGGGCGCCGCCGCCGTGTGGGGCCTGGCCCAGCGGTGTGCGCTCGGCTATGCCGACTCGATCCGCCGCGCCGGCATCGCCAGTGACGGTGGCAACCTCGGTGACGCCTTGTTCGACGCGATCCTTGCGTCGCCGCACGGCCTGACGTTCACGGTCGACGACTACGACGAGACGATGCGCCGCTTGGAGACATCCGACAAGAAGATCTCGCTGGCCGTACCGGTGCTGCTCGACGAGCTCGACATGCTGGCGACCAGCGATTGCGCCGATCGTGAACAGCGACTACCCGTTCGTGCTCGCTGCGGGCGAGCGCCGATCGTCGACTGCCAACACCATCCAGCGTGACCCGGCCTGGCGCAAGAAAGACGCCCAAGGTGCGCTGCGCGTGTCGGTCGAGGATGCTGCGCGAATCGGGTTGAACGACGGCGATCGGGCGCGGATCACCACCAAGCGTGGCACCGCGGTAGCCGTCGTCGAGGTCACCGACACCTTGCTGTCGGGTCACATCACGCTGCCCAACGGTTTCGGGCTCGGTCCAGGTGGATCCAGCGATGCAGTGGGCGTGGCGCCCAACGAGCTGACCTCGTCCGACGACCGCGACTGGTTCGCAGGCACGCCGCACCACAAGCACGTGCGCGCCCGCCTCGAGAGGGTCCTGGTCTGAATGCGCCGCACCCGGTTCGACGACTGGCCGTGCCCGATCGCCAGAGCGACCGACCTGATCGGTGATTGGTGGACTCCGCTGATCATGCGCGAGGCGTTCTGCGGGCGACGCCGATTCGAGGAGTTCCAGTCGGCGCTCGATGCGCCGCGGGCGGTGCTCGCCAGCGCGCCTCAAGCGGTTGTGCGCCGAGGGCATGCTGCGAACGGATCGCCTATCAGCAGTCGCCGCATGCGCTACGAGTATCGGCTGACCGACAAGGGGCGTGCCTTTTGGGACGTGCTGGCGGCGATGTGGCGGTGGGGCAGCGACTGGATGTGGCCCGACGGCGACGGTGCGCCGGTCGTGTTGAAGGATCGCAGCACCGGTCGGGTCGTGCGCCCGCTCGTCGTCGACGAGCAGACCGGAGAACGACTCGACGTCCGCACCGTGAGAATCGGCCGGGCGAACCGGTCGGGCGCAGCGGCGCCGTAGTCAGCGCAACCGTTCGATCAGCACGCCCAACCGTTCGACCGCACCTGCATCGGCGACATCGACAAGGCGCACGATCAACGTGGTCGCCCCGGCCTCGATCAGGCGCATCGCTCGGTCGTAGTGATCTGCCACCGTGCCGGCGTTGGTTTCGCGGGCAAAGCGCTCGGCACCCATCCGCTTCGGTCGCAGGCGCTCGATCGACGCTGTCACCTCGTCGCGGGTTCGACCGATCAAGACCGTCGAGAGGTGCGACACCTCGATCTCGCCCGGGTCGCGGCCGACGTCGTCGCAGTGGCGAGCCAGCACGGCGACCTTCGTGGCCACCGTGTCCGGCTCGCCGAACAGGTTGCATCCGTCGGCGTGGCGGGCAGCCAGTCGTAGGGTGCGTCGTTCTCCGGAACCGCCGACGACGATCGGCACGTGCTCCTGGACAGGGCGGGGATACGAGAGTGCTTCGTCGATCGTCACCGTGGTGCCCTCGAATCGAGGCGATCCCTTTCCCCACAGCAGCGGTAGGGCCTGCAACGCGTCGTCGAGGTAGTCGTAGCGTCGATCGAGTGAGGGGAAGTCGATCCCGGCCGCGGCGTACTCCTGCGCGAACCAGCCGACGCCCAACCCGCACATCGCCCGCCCTGCTGACAGCACGTCGAGGGTGGCAACCTGTTTGGCAAGTACGGCCGGCTGATGGCGAAAGGCGGGTGAGACGAGCACGCCGAGCCGGACCCGATGGGTGATCGCAGCGAGCCAGGCCAGCGTGGTGTACGGCTCGGGCAGGTCGGCCCACGAAGCTCCGACCTGCGGGATCTGCCGGAGATGGTCCATCACCCACAGCTGGTCCACCCCGACCGCCTCCGCCTCGGCAGCGATCGACCGCAGATGCTCACCCAGCCGCTCGCGCCCGCCCGGCCAATCGAAGCTCGACAGGTGCAGACCGACGCTGACCTGCTGTTCCATCACCGTATCGACGGATGGCTGGGTAGCCCTGGCCGGAGCCGGGCCACGGCGCCGTGCAGCCAGCGCGGCCGGTACCACGACCACTGGTTCGGGCGCATGGATCTCGTCCCATGGCTCGGCGCGCACCTCGTCGCCGAGCGACGGCCACCGTCGCAGTTGGCCGGCAACCACCTCGGCGGGCACCGGCACTGGGCGAGCCGCGTTGCGCCGGCGGCACTCTGCGACTGCGGTGTCGAAGACCACGGCGACGCACGGCATTCCGGCTCGGTGTGCCGCTTGCCGCCAACCATGACGATGCTCGGGGTCGAAGCCGAGGGTGTCGATCACTGTGGTGAGGCGTCGCCGTAGCCGGCGAGTGACGATCTCATCGAGCACCGCGAAGGCGTCGGCGGAGGCTCGCAGATCATGCTCGGTCTCGCCGACCATGGCGCGCAGCGCGTCGCTGGACACGATCTGGTTGGCTTCGAAGTGCTGGGCGGCCCAGGTCGACTTGCCGGACGCGACCGGGCCGATCAACACGACCAGGCACGGAGACGGGATCTGAACAGGCTCGCCGATCGAGCCAGGCTATGACCCAGACTGGCGTCAGGCCAGCACGAGGCGGCACTCATCGAGGCCTCAGTGTCAGCTCCTTGAACGACTCTCGTTCTATGCGCTTACACAGACGATTCCGACACCCGGCGGCGACCCGCCGTTCCGGTCAGGCCAGGACGAGTTCGCGGCGCTCGATCTCGGGACGCAGCAGATCGTTGCTCAGCCGGAAGCCGACTCCACGAACCGTGTGGATGAACCGCAGCTCTGGTGCCCGCAACTGCAGCTTGCGACGCAGGTTCGACAGATGGACATCGACCACGTGGGTGTCACCGACCCAGTTCGGGCCCCACACCTCTTCGAGCAACTGAGTGCGTGCGCAGACTTCAGATGGCCGACGGCACAGTTGTTCGAACAGGGCGAACTCGATGCGTGTCACGGGGATGTCGTGGGTGCGCACGCGGATCTCTTTGCGGCCGACGTCGACGGTGAGCGGACCGAGGGTGATGACCGATGCATGGATCGGGTCCCACCCCGAGTGCAGCTGCCGGGGACGGCGCAGCAGCGCCTGACAGCGGGCGGCGAGTTCGTCGGGGTTCACCGGAGTGGAGACCGCATCGTCGGCGCCCGCACGCAGCGCCCGAATCCGCATGTTGTCGGCGTCGGGGGGAGCAATACCGACAACATACGAATCCGTGAGCTCACGCATCGTGTCGAACAAACTGCCGCCATGTGGACTGGGTAGCTGCAGATCGACCATGACCACATCGGGCGAGAAGGAAGTGGCCAGCGTGAGGGCCGCCGGTCCCTCCGTCGTGGCGCTGACCGAGAAGCCGCGAGTGCGCAACGCGGCCGAGGCGACACGCCGCAAGAGTGCGTCGCTCACTGCCAGGAGCACACGTGGTGCCAGTTGTGCGTCGGGTTCCATTTGGTTCTGTCTTCCGCCTCAGTGGTATGTCGGTTCAACCCGACGCCATTTCCCTACAGAAGAGTTATCGGCCCGGCGATGGCCCGGCTGAAGCACGGATTCCGAAAGATTCGATGTTCGCCCTTGTTGCGTCTACCGTCGGATGCCATGGTCGACACGTTCGATGGTTCGAGATCAGCCGTGCGCGGCGCGGTCGCAGCCCGCCGTCCGGTCGACGCTCGGGAGCGCGATTCGATCTCCTCGTTCCTCACAGCGTTCGACAAGCTCGATGACCCGTTCGACGAGCACGCATCACCGACCCATGTCACCGCCTCGGCCATCGTCACCAGCGACGCCGGCGTGGTGCTGCACCTCCACAAGCGATTGGCCATCTGGTTGCAACCGGGTGGCCACATCGACGCGCGGCGAAGCGCCGCTCGATGCGGCGCTGCGCGAGGCGCGCGAAGAGACCGGATTGCCCGTGACCGCCGCCGAACCGCAGCAGCTGTTGCACGTCGACGTGCATGCCGGAGGCCGCGGCCACACCCACCTCGACCTTCGGTACCACATGATGGCGCCACCTGTCGACCCGGCACCGCCGACGGGGGAGAGCCCCGACGTTCGCTGGTTCTCCTGGTCGCAGGCCATCGCCATGGCCGATCCGGGCCTCGAGGGGGTGCTGCGGGCGGTTCAGCCGGGAACGCCCGTCATCCGTCCAGCCGTCGTCGCCGACGCCGCCCGTTGCGCCCGGGTCTACCTTCGTTCGAAGGCCTTCGGCCTCCCCGAGGTACCCGAGCCACACGTCGAAGCAGAGATCACAGGGTGGATGGCCGAGAAGGCCATCCCAGACGATGCAGGTGTGCGTCGCCGATCTCGATGGCGTGGTCGTCGGCCAGATCATGTTGGCGCCCGGTTGGATCCATCACCTGTACCTCGATCCAGCGTGGATGGGTCGTGGGCTGGGGGATCAGTTCATGGCTCTTGCCCGGCAACGACAACCCGACGGCTTGCAGCTGTGGGCGTTCCAGAGCAATGTTGCCGCCCGTCGGTTCTACGAGAGACACGGTTTCGCGGCGGTCGAGTTCACCGACGGGCAGGGCAACGAGGAACGCTGGCCTGACGTGCGCTACGTCGGATGAGCGCCGTCGGGTTCGCCTGATCAAGAAACATGAGGAAACGGTTCCGAGACCGACGCGAGACGAGCGCGATGACGCTGGATACGGCCGACGATGGAATTTGCGGCTACCATTTCCACAATGCCCACGATGGCTGACGTCGCCAAACATGCCGGTGTGGGGATCGGCACCGTTTCACGCGTCCTCAGTGGAAGCCCTCAGGTCAGCGAGAGCACGCGCCGGAAGGTGCGCCTGTCCGCAGAGCAGGTCGGGTATCGGCGCATCCGCAAGACCCCTCGTGAGCAGGGTAAAGGCGGCCGCCTCGTCGCCGTACTGGTGCCGTTCTTCGACGAGCAGTCGGCCTTCGAGCGAATTCGGGGCGTCGTGTCGAAGCTTGCCCCGCACGGTTGCGAGGTGGTCCTGCACAACATCGAATCGCCCGGGCAGGCCCGCGACAAGTTGGTGGAACTTCCACGCAGCATGATTCTTGATGGGCTGATAGTGATCTCCTTGCCGTTGGTCGGCGACGAGGGCGACCGCCTGGTCAATACCCGGTTTCCCACCGTACTGATCGACACGTCGCACCCGGGCCTGCCCAGTGTGTGCATCGACGACCGAGCCGGTGGCGCATTGGCCACCAGCTACCTCATCTCGCTCGGCCACCGGCGCATCGCCTTCGTCAGTGAGCCGCCACACAACGCATTCGGCTTCGTCGCCGGTGCCCGCCGCGAGGAGGGATTTCGGGCGACGATGGCCGACGCCGGGCTGAAGGTGCCGGCGTCCATGGTGCGATACGGGGCCTTCCTGCACTCTGCCGCGAGGCAGATGGCGACGGAACTGTTGTCGTTACCCGATCGTCCGACGGCGATCGTGGCGGCGTCCGATGTGCAGGCCGTCGGATGCCTCGAGGCCGCGACTCAGCTGGGCATCAAGGTGCCCGACGAGTTGTCCGTGGTCGGGTACGACGACATCCACCTCGCCGGTCTGATGGGCCTTTCGACGGTCCGTCAGCCGCTGCTGTACTCCGGCGAGCGAGGCGCCGATCTCATCGTCGAGGCTCTGTCGATGCGCAACCGTCAGCCAAGTACGGAAATGCTCGAGCTGGAGCTCGTCGTCCGTTCGACAACAGCGGCCGTGAAACGAAAGGGAACACGATGAGCGACTCGAGCATCCCAGCGAGCAACACCGGCCACGGCAGCACCCTGTGGTGGAAGGACACAGTCGTCTACCAGTTGTACGTCCGCTCGTTCGCCGACAGCAACGGTGACGGTCGTCGGTGACCTCGAAGGGATCCGTAGCCATCTCGATCATCTCCGCGACCTCGGAGTCAACGCGATCTGGTTGACTCCGTGCTTCCCCTCGCCGCAGCGCGATCACGGCTACGACGTCGCCGATTACTTCGACATCGAACCGACGTACGGCACGCTCGACGACTTCGACCGGCTGGTCGCCGCGGCCTCGGCACGATCGATCCGCGTCCTGATGGATGTCGTCCCCAACCACTGCAGCTCGGATCATGCCTGGTTCCAGGCGGCGTTGAAGGCCGGGCCCGGCTCGCCTGAGCGGGCCAGGTTCTGGTTCCGCGATGGCAACGGGCCGGGTGGCAACGAACCGCCCAACAACTGGCGGGCGATCTTCGGTGGGCCGGCGTGGAGCCGGGTGACCGAGGCCGACGGCACACCCGGGCAGTGGTACGAGCACTCGTTCACGCCGTACCAGCCCGACTTCAACTGGTACAACCCCGAGGTCATCGACTACTTCGATCGCATGCTGACCTTCTGGTTCGATCGAGGCGTCGAGGGCTTCCGCGTCGACGCCGTGCCCGTCCTCGGCAAGCACCCCGACATGCCCGACGCGCCGCCGGCGCCGCCTGGACTCACCGACGGTCAGGCGTGGCGCCACAACCCCTACGCCCACTTCTACCCGACCGGCCACGACGTGTGGAAGCGGTGGCGCAGGGTCATCGACGACTACGAACGGTCCCACCCCAGGCGCCACCTGGTGACGATCAGCGAGTCGTATGGCTCACCGAAGCAGGTGCTCGAGTACATGCGGGGCGACGAGTTCCACCAGTCGTTCGCCTTCGACCTGATGTTGATCACCTGGCTGGCGACACCGATCCGCAAGGCGATCACCGACTCGCTCGACATGCTCGCCTCGGTCGGCGGGTTCCCGGCGTGGACGCTGAACAACCACGACACTCAGCGCATCGTCACTCGCCTCGGCCGGCTCAACGCCACCGACCCGGCGGCCTTCACCGGCAGCAACGTGGTGTACGTCGATGCGCCGGTCGATCTCGAGTTGGGGCGTCGCCGGGCCCGAGCCGCCATCACCATGGCGGCGGCGCTACCCGGCGCGTTGTACCTCTTCCAAGGTGAGGAGCTGGGTCTCGAGGAGATGCTCGACATGCCCGACGAGGTCAGGGAGGACCCCCTGTTCATCGAGACCAACGGAAAGGAGCGCGGCCGCGACGGCTGCCGTGTGCCGATCCCCTGGACGACCGATCCGACGACCTCGTTCGGGTTCTCCCCCGCTGAGGTCGAGCCCTGGCTGCCGCAGCCACCGGACTGGGCGGTGTTGTCGGTCGAGCATCAAGTCGCCGACCCGCATTCGATGCTGGCCTTTTACCGCACGTTGTTGGCCCATCGTCCGTTGCTGTCAGGCGATCTGCAGTGGGTCGAGATCGACCATCCCGATTGCTTGGCCTTCGAGCGCGACGGTGTGCTGATCATCGCCAACGTCGGCGCCGGCACCGTCGACCTGCCACCATCGCTGGTCGCCGGTCGCAGCATCATCTTGGCCTCACAGCCCGAGACCACGTTGCAGGAGTTGCCATCCGATACATGCATCTGGTTGTCGCCGGCGCACTGAGCACGACATGCGGATCGATATGGGCGACGCCAGCACGATCGACGAGGCGATTGGCTGGTTCGTCGACGCCGACGACGGCGGCGTGCAGCCACGGACTCGCGCTGATGTAGCGGGAGCCGAGGAGCGCGTCGCTGTCGTCGTGCGTGGGCCGACTGCTATCCCTTGACCGAACCGGCCAGCAGGCCGCGAACGAAGTACCTCTGTAGTGAGAAGAAAACGATCAACGGTGTGACCATCGAGACGAACGCGGCTGCCGTCAACAGGTGCCACGACTGACCACGATTGCCGCCGACTTCGACGAGCTTGGCGATGATCGGCTCGTTGAGCGTGCCGCCGTACACCTTGCCGATCAGCAGGTCGTTCCAGATGTAGACGAACTGGAAGATGGCCAGCGACGCGAGTGCCGGCACCGACAGCGGAATGACGATCTTGTAGAAAGTCGTCAGATGGCTGGCCCCGTCGACACGTGCTGCCTCGATGACTTCCCTCGGCAGCGAGGAGATGAAGTTCTTGAGGATGAAGATGCAGAACGGCATGCCGAAGCAGGTGTGGGCGATCCAGATCGGGATGATCGAGTTCTGCAGGTGGAAGTTCGGGAAGATCGTAAAGGTCCCGATGTGTGCACCGCCGGTGAACAGTCGTCCCAGAGGGATCAGGGCGAGTTGCAGCGGCACCACCAACATGCTGACGACGAGGACGTACAGCCAGTCGCGGCCCTTGAAGTCCATCCACGAAAACGCATAGGCGGCCAGCGCAGCGACCCCGACGGAGATGATCACTGCCGGGATGGTTATGCGCAACGAGTTCATGAAGTAGTGAATGAGGTTGTCGCCTCCGTTGCTGCTTCCCAGCACGCTCTTGTAGTTCTGCAACGTCAGGTTCGGCTTCCAGAAGACCTGCCACCAGCCGGTCGTCTTGACGGCGATCTCGCTGCGGAACGACGAGGCAAGAACTCCGAACGTCGGGATCGTCCACATGAACACGAGGATGAGGACGAGCACCTTTCCAGTACGGCTCGACAGTGCAGCATTGACCGAGCGGCCGACCGGTTCGTTGTAGCTGGGTGTCTTGGGGTCGCCCGGAACGGGGGCGAGAGGGGTTTCCAAGGCAGCAGGTTCGGCGATGCTCATGCGCCCATCAACTCCTCTGCGCGCCGCTGCGAGCGACGGTTGATCACGACGACTGGAATGACCAGAAGGAACAGCAGCACCGCGAACGCCGACCCGAAGCCATCGCGGTCCTGCAGGTAGACGAGGTTGTAGAAGTCGTTGGCGATGGTGCTCGTGCCGAAGTTGCCACCGGTCGACGCGGCGACGATGTCGTACGACTTGAGCCCGGCGATGGTGATGAGCGTGGCGACGGTGACGATGGTGGCCCTGATGTACGGCAGGGTCACCTTGTAGAAGGTCTGCTTGTTCGTCGCTCCGTCGACCTTGGCGGCTTCGATCAGCGAGTCGGGCACACCCTTGATCGCCGCCGAGAAGATGACGGTCGAGATTCCGGTCTGCGCCCAGATGAAGATCACGATCATCAGGAACGTGTTGAATCCCGGCGCCGATACCGGTGGGCTGATGCTGCCGACGCCGCGCTCGAGCAACCAGATGCGTTGGCCATCGCCGCCAAGGCTGGACGGTAGCCCGGGGACCGCCTTGGTGACCTGGTTGAGCAATCCGACCTCGAACGGCGGGCCGGCGTAGACGAACCGCCAGATGATGCCGGCGCCGGCGAGCGAGATTGCTGCAGGTATGAAGATGAGCGCCTTGGCGGCTTTCTCGTGCTTCATGCCGTCCGCGTATCTGGCGATGGACAGCGCAACCACGGTCGTGGCGATAGTGCCGACCACCACCCAGGTGAGGCTGTTGAACACCGTCTGGCGGGTGTCTTTGCCCGAGAAGATCTCCCCGTACTGCTTGAAGCCGATGAACTTCTTGTGAACCGGGGCATCGTCGAAGAAGCTGATGTAGATGGTGCGCAGCGCCGGCACCAACAGGCCGATCAGGATGACGAACAGCGCTGGGACGAGGAAGATGGCGATGCGCCCGCGCTCGCTCCATCGGCCCGGCAGGAACTTGGTCGAGCGCATAGAGCACCACCAACACCACCAGGAGCACTGCCAGGCCGATGACGACCGTGAACAGCGTCGACACCAAGTCACGCATTGAAGAACCCCCCAGTTCTCCGGCGGATGCACGCCGAATCTCTTCGTCAATAGCCGGTTGCCCGCAGGCCTGTAGGAGGCCTGCGGGCAACCGTAGTACTTCAACTTGTTGGCCCGACAACGATCAGCTTGGAGGCAGTGCCTTCCATGCCGCTTCGATGTTGTTCAGCATGTCGTCGGTGCTTCCGCCGACGATCCATGCGGTGGCTTCTTTCCAGAAGGCACCCGAACCGATGGCGGCCGGCATCATGTCGGCACCGTCGAACTTGAAGACTTCGGCGTTCTTCAACTCGTCGGCAAACCGCGCCGACATCGGGTCGGTGATCTTCGTGGTGTCGAAGTCCTTCCGGGTGACAGCTGGGCGTCGCCGGGAGCCTTGGCCATGATGTCGTATGGCATAATCGAGCGATTCGGCGTAGAGGAGCGTGTCGTATGTCTCCGGCTTGTCGGTGCCGGCGCCCATCAGGTTGCCGCCGCCGAGCATGTACCTCGGGCCATCGGCCGGGCTCGGGAGGTAGAAGTAGTCGACCTGGCCGTCGGGGCCGAGCTTGGTGCCCTCGGGCCAGTTGCCGGCGTAGAAGCTCGCCTGCTTGTACATGTAGCACTTGCCATCGAGGATCGGCAATCCGCCGTCTTGGAACTTCGTCGTGGCGATGGCCTTGACCGCGTTCTCGCCGCCGAGGTAGGCCGGGTTCTTCAAGATTGCGCCGACCGCGTCAGCGACTTTCTTGACCGCTGGGTCGTTGAACGGGATCGTGTGCTCAACCCACTTGTCGTACACGTCTGGCCCGTTGAGGCGCATCATGTAGTCCTCGAACCAGTCGGTGATCGGCCAGCCGGTGGCGACACCGGACTCGATGGCTGCGCACCACGGAACTCCACCGTCTTTGACGATCTGGTCGGACAACGTGGTGAGCTCGTCGAGCGTCGTCGGGATCTTGTAACCCTTGTCGGCGAACATCTTCGGGCTGTACCAGACGAACGACTTCACGTTGGCGCGCGATGGGACTCCGTAGACCTTGCCATCCGAGCTGGCCAGTTCGGGCCAGCCAGGGACGCTGTCGGTGGTGACGTGGTTGGCGAGCAGCTCGGGGAACGGGAGACAGCTTGCCCTTGGCCAGCATGCCGAGGAAGCCTCCGGGCTGCGGGAAGTCGATGATGTCGGGCGGGTTACCGCTCTCGACGCGGACCTTGACTTCGGTCTCGAACTGGTCGGTGCCGTCCCAGACCACCTTCACGCCCGTGCATTGCTCCAGAGGATCGAACGCATTCTGGAAATCGGTCGCAGCGTGTCGCTGTTTGTGGAGTTGCGTGTCGGCGAGAAGATGTGTACTTCCTTGCCCGTGTACTGCTGTTCGCACTTGATGTCGCCGTTGAGGATGCTGGCCGCGGCCGCCCCTCCAGCGGTGGTGCCGCCCGGGGCAGTGGTGGCGCCCGGGGCACTGGTGCCGGCCGGGGCAGTGGTGCCGCCCGCGTCGGTGTCGACGAGCTCTTGCTGTCGCTGCCGCATGCTGCAACCAGCAGGCCGGCGATACAAAGTGCGCTGAAGGCGCCGCTTCGTGTCTTCATTTGATTCCCCCTCAGGAACAAGCACGTCAGTGGACGTGATGGAAAAGCGTGGAAATTCTTGAGAACTTCCATCGGCGAACCATAGCATGCGGTTCGCCGAAGGGAAAGTGCTATGCAAGACTTCCCGGCGAACACATAGAGGGGGCTCCTGTGGCGACGATCACACTCAACGACATCGACAAGATCTACGACAACGGATTTCAGGCCGTCACAGGCTTGTCGCTCGACATCGACGACGGCGAGTTCTTGGTGCTCGTCGGCCCGTCGGGCTGTGGGAAGTCGACAGCATTGCGCATGATCGCCGGCCTCGAGTCGATCAGCGGCGGTGAAATGCGCATCGGTGACCGAGTCGTCAACGAGCTCGAACCGAAAGATCGCGACATCGCCATGGTCTTCCAGTCCTACGCGCTGTACCCGCACCTGACCGTGCGCGACAACATCGCCTTTGCGCTGAAGCTGGCCAAGGTGCCGAAGGCGGAGATCGACCGACGCGTTGCCGACGCCGCGCGCACACTGGAGCTCACCGACAACCTCGATCGCCGTCCGGCGCAGCTGTCGGGTGGTCAGCGCCAACGTGTGGCCATGGGTCGGGCCATCGTCCGCCAACCGCAGGCGTTCTTGATGGACGAGCCGCTGTCGAACCTCGATGCCAAGCTGCGCGTGCAGATGCGCGCCGAGATCGCCAAGTTGCAGCACGATCTCAACACCACGACCGTGTACGTCACCCATGACCAGATCGAAGCAATGACGATGGGTGATCGGGTGGCGGTGATGTCGAAGGGTTCGCTGATGCAGGTCGATTCGCCGCAGAACCTGTACGACCTCCCTGACAACTTGTTCGTCGCTGCGTTCATCGGTTCGCCGCAGATGAACCTGCTGCGCGGCAGGTACACGGCCGGCGACGGCGGAGGCACGATTCAGCTGGGCTCGGCGACGATCTCCGTTCCGGCGTCGAAGGTAGCGTCGCTGGCCGAGTACCACGGTCGCGAGATCGCCGTCGGTATTCGGCCCGAGCATCTCACCGAGAGTGTCAATGGCGGCTCGTCCACCGACGTGCTCACCGGGACGGTATCGGTCCGCGAGGGCCTCGGATCCGAGGTGATCGTGCACATCGGTGTCGATGCCCCCGGTGTCGACACCGAAGCCGTCCGCGACGCTACCGAGGGCAGCGCTTCGAACCAGATGGTGTCGGCCAGGCTCCCGCCGACGCACTCACCTGCGCCTCGACGACACCGCCAAGTTGCACGTCAACCCGGCGCAGATGCACTTGTTCGATCTCGTCAGCGGGCTCGCCATCCGCTGACGCGCCGATGTCGGCTACAACGTGTACTTCGCTGCCGGCACGCTGAGGCTGAACGTCGTCCCCTGATCGTCGACACAGTCGGCTGCCCAGCCCGAGTCGTACAGCACCGGCTCGTCGGCGGTGCCGCCGAGCTCGCGGACCGTGGCAACGGCGGCGTGGATGTCGTCGACCACGAACCACAGTTGGGAGCGCGGTGACGCCTGCGTGTCGACGGGGCTGACAGCGCCTGGTGGAGCCGAAACATTTCCGATGTGGCCTTCCAGCGGGTGGGAGAACTGCCAGCCGAGCACCGCGCCGAAGAACGCCTGTGCCCGGGCAAGGTCGTGCACCTGCAGGCTGAAGTAGTAGAGGTCGCCTTGACGGTGCTTCTTCAGTTGCCGACCCTCGATCAGCTCGTACCCGGCCTGCCTGCCGCCGGTCACGTAGTCGGCACGATCGAAGCCGGCGATGGGTGTGCTCAGTGTCCAACGGTGGCCGAAGGGATCACGCACACTTCCCATGCGATTGCCGTGGAACTGGTCGGCAACCGGTCGATCGATCGTGGCGCCCGCGGCAACCGCACGTTCGAAGGCGGCATCGACGTCGGGGACCTCGATGGTGAACGAGCACGTCGGCCCACCGCGCGTCTCGCGGCCCGACGATGTCGATCTCGGGGTATTCGTCGGCCAGCATCATCTTGCTGGACCCGATGGTGACCTCGGCGTGGCCGATGCGTCCGTCGTCGCCGACGAGGCGGCTGTGTTCGACTGCACCGAACGCCTCGGCGTAGAAGGCCAGCGCGCCGGCAGCGTTGCGAACCGAGAGGTAGGCGGTGACGGTCTGCGTCGCTGTCGCTGTTGCGGTCTCGATACTGGTCATGGTGGTCTCCAGGTTGGTGGTCTCGAGGTTGGTGGTCTCGAGGTCGGTGGTGAGCTGCCGCCGGAGGTCAGCGGCGAACGCGGGGCGCGGGTCAAGAGGGGTGTCGGCGATGCGCAGGACGTCGAAGGGATCGGTCATCGGCTGGATCGCTCCTCTGCTGGCCGGCTGTGATTGCGAAACGCGGCCTTGGCCCGGGTGAGCAACGCCTCGGTGGCATGGACGGTGCGCCCGATGGTCGAGGCGACATCGCCGACCGGCAGGTCGTCGAGGTAGCGCAGTGTCAGCACGGCGCGATGATGCGGCGCCAGCTCGGCGAGCACCTCGTGAGCGGTGGCGACCTCGATGGCGGCGTCGTTCGGATCCGGCCGGCCAGGTCGTCCCACAGCTCGGCGAGCTCTTCCTTGCGTCGTCTCGGTGCGTCGCCAGTGGTCGATCAGCTTGTGACGAGCGGTTCCGATCAGCCAGGCGATGTTCAAGTCTGGCTCGTCGCCGTCGTCGTCGCCGTTGCTGTTGGCGTTGCGCAGCGCGCTGACGGCGGCCATGAACGTCTCGGCGGTCAGGTCCTCGGCGGTGGCGGTGCTGGTGCAACGTCTGGCGAGGTAGCCGTAGACGTGGGGGAGCGCATCGTCGTACAGCTGCAGGAACGCCGACGTCTCGCTCACGTTCGGTACATCGTACGCACCAGCCGTTTTCCGTCACCCCAACCTCGGTTTACTATCGAACGAGTGTTCGATAGAGTCTGAGCTCCTATGGGGTTCAACAACCCGAACATGCCGTGGTGGGAGCTGGAAGCAACGCTCTCAGATCATCGTGCACAGACCGTAAGCGCGACGGTCGCGCTCCTGGTTCTCCGGCGTGGAACGCAGGTGGCGATGGTCCGGCATGGAGCCGCAAACGCCAGCCGTATCAGCCACCCGCCGAACCCGATCAGACCCGCCCGCTGATGCGTCCCGATTCGCCTGCGGTGCCCTACGCCGAGCTGCACTGCCACACCAACTTCTCGTTCCTCGACGGTGCCTCGCATCCCGAGCAGCTGGCGGAAGAGGCCGCCCGTCTCGGTCTCGAGGCGCTGGCGATCACCGATCACGACGGACTCTACGGCGTGGTCCGCTTCGCCGAGGCGGCGCGAGCCGTCGGGTTGCCGACGGTGTTCGGCGCCGAGATCACGCTCGGCACGCGCGACGAGCTCGGTCCAGGTGCTCAGCGAGGAGCAGACGCCAGCAACAGATCGCCACCGGCCTCGTTCCGATTCTCACGCCCCCGATCCGCACGGCGAGCATCTGCTGGTGCTGGCCGATGGGCCCACCGGCTACGCACGTCTGGCCCGGGCCCTGAGCCTCGGCCATCTCGCCGGCGAGAAGAGCGCACCGCAGTTCACGCTGCTCGACATCGCCGACGCGATTGCCGGTCACGGTTGGGTGCTCACCGGTTGCCGCAAGGGTGCGGTGCCCGCGGCCCTCGTCGACCATGGTCCAGCGGCCGCGGCCAAGCAGCTGCGCCGGCTGATCGAGCTGTTCGGGCGCGACCGGGTCGTGGTCGAGCTGTGGGACCACGGCGACCCGCTCGATTCGGCGCGCAACGATGCCCTGGCCGAGCTCGCCGCCCGCCACGACCTGGCCTGCGTGGCCACCAACAACGTGCACTACGCCACGCCGTCGCAGCGCCGGCTGGCCACGGCGATCGCCGCCGTGCGGGCGCGGCGCAGCCTCGACGAGATCGACCCGTGGCTACCGGCATCGACCAGCGCCCACCTGCGCAGTGGAGCCGAGCAGGCTCGCCGGTTCATGCGCTACCCGGGCGTGGTCGAGATGGCCGCCGAGATCGGGCGAGCAGCTGCTTTCGATCTGTCGTTGGTGGCTCCGAACCTGCCGCCGTTTCCGTGTGCTCAGGGCTCTCACGGCGTTCCGCTCACCGAGATGCAGTACCTGCGCCGCCTCGTCGAAGAAGGTGGTCGCCGTCGCTATGGCGAGCGGCCCGGCGCACACGAAGACCTGTCGCTGCGAGCCAGGGCATGGAGCACCATCGACCACGAGCTCGATGTCATCGAACATCTCGGGTTCGCCGGCTACTTCCTGGTGGTGTGGGATCTCGTCGAGTTCTGCAATCGCGCCGACATCTTCTGCCAGGGGCGTGGCAGCGCGGCCAACAGCGCGGTGTGCTACGCCCTGGGCATCACCAAGGCCGACGCCGTATCGCTCGGGCTGCTGTTCGAACGCTTCCTGTCGCCGGAGCGTGATGGTCCTCCCGACATCGACATCGACATCGAGAGTGACCGGCGCGAAGAGGTCATCCAGTACGTGTACCAGCGCTACGGTCGCCACCACACCGCCCAGGTGGCCAACGTCATCACCTATCGGGCACGTTCGGCGGTGCGCGACATGGCCAAGGCCCTCGGCTACGCGCCGGGCCAGCAAGATGCGTGGAGCAAGCAGATCGATGCGTGGGGCAACGTCTCGACCACCGCCAACCAACCCGATCACGGCATCCCCGCGGCCGTGCTCGAGTTGGCGACCGAGATCGAAGACGCGCCACGTCACCTCGGCATCCACTCCGGTGGCATGGTCATCTGCGACCGCCCGGTGATCGAGGTCTGCCCCGTCGAGTGGGGGCGCATGGACAAGCGCAGCGTGCTGCAGTGGGACAAGGACGACTGCGCTGCTGCCGGGTTGGTGAAGTTCGACCTGTTGGGTCTCGGCATGCTCAGCGCGTTGCACTACGCCGTCGATCTCATCCGCGAGCACCGTGGTTACGAGGTCGATCTGGCGACCATCCCGCAAGAAGACGACGTGTACGCGATGTTGTGCCGCGCCGACACGGTGGGTGTGTTCCAGATCGAATCGCGGGCCCAGATGGCCACGCTGCCGCGCCTGAAGCCGCGCCGCTTCTACGACCTCGTGGTCGAGGTCGCCCTGATCCGCCCCGGTCCCATCCAGGGTGGATCGGTGCATCCCTACATCCGTCGCCGCAACGGCCAGGAGCCCATCACCTACCTGCACCCGTTGCTGGAGAACTCCCTCGGCAAGACGCTCGGCGTGCCGCTGTTCCAGGAGCAGTTGATGCAGATGGCCATCGACGTCGCCGGGTTCACGCCCAGCGAGGCCGATCAGCTGCGTCAGGCGATGGGCTCGAAGCGCAGTAGGGCGCGGATGGAGAAACTGAAGTCTCGGTTGTACGACGGCATGGCCGAGCGGGGCATCACCGGCGATGTCGCCGACGAGATCTTCGTCAAGATGGCTGCCTTCGCCAACTACGGCTTCCCCGAGTCGCACAGCGTCAGCTTCTCGTACCTCGTCTACTCGTCGGCCTGGATCAAGTTCCACGAGCCGGCGGCCTTCTGTGCCGCACTGCTCAACGCCCAGCCGATGGGGTTCTGGAGCCCGCACTCGCTTGCTCAAGATGCCACCAGGCACGGTGTCGTGGTGCGCTCACCGGATCTCAACGCGTCGCCCGCCGCGGCGACGCTCGAGCCGTGCCAGCGAGTCGGTCGGTGAAGTGGCGGTGCGGATGGGGATCGGCTCGGTCCGTGGCATCGGCAGCGAACTGGCCACCGAGATCGATGCCGGCCGGCCGTACACATCGTTGGAAGAGCTGGTGCGTCGGGTGCCTCAGTTGCAATTGCAACAACTCGAGGCGATGGCCACGGCTGGGATGTTCGAGCAGTGCTTCGGGCTGGAACGTCGTGAAGCGCTGTGGGCGGTCGGTGCCGCAGTGCAATCGCGTTCGGATCGTTTGCAGGGCATCATCACGGGCGACAGGTCGCCTCGGCTACCTGGTATGGACGCGATGGAGACAGCGGTCGCCGATCTGTGGGCCACGGGGGTGGCGCCCAACGGTCATCCCACCCAGTTCCTCCGCGACGAACTGCGTCGGCACGGGGTGGTCACCGCGGCGGGGTTGTGGGACTGCGAGCCGAAGAGCAAGGTGCTGGTGGCCGGGATCGTCACTCATCGCCAGCGACCGATGACGGCCCAAGGGGTCACGTTCATGAACCTCGAGGACGAGACCGGGCTGATCAACATCGTCGTGTCGAAGGGGTGCTGGGCCCGCTACCGAATGATTGCTCGCACCGCGCCCGCCTTGCTGATCCGTGGTCGTCTGGAACGCAGCGAGGGCGTCATCAACATCGTCGCCGACGAGCTGACGTTGCTGCCGCGTGCCGGCATCGACGGCCAGTCGCGACTTCCGTTGATCGGCCGAGGGGCTCGTCTACAGTCGCGCCGGAGGAGGTCGTGATCATGCAATACGCCGTGCAGAACGCTGCGCCACAACCGACGCTGCAACACACCGTCACCGATCTCGACGGCCGCTCGGCAGCGGATCGTGATCTTCAGCGGCGTGGTCACGGTCGCGCCCGCCCAGCAACGGGGCATCGTCGTGCGCACCACCGACGAACAACCGGGCTCGCCGATCGGGTTCTACGTGCCCGAGGCCTTCGGGGTCGCCCTCGACGGCGCGGTCGCGGTCGTCGAGGCCACGCCGACCCAGGTCGTGGTCGACGGCCGCACCCAGATGGCCACGGCGTACGGCGTGGGCGATGTCGACGGTGCGCCTCGTCGAATCCGAGCAGACGCCCGGCCTGGCCTGGCCGTACCTCACCTTCACGTTGCCACTCCAACGGACTTGGCCGCTCGGCGTGCACTACCGGGTCACGTCCAGCACCCGGTGTAGACGAATCCCACCAGTCGAGGCCGCCGACCCTGCCGCGACCTGTACGTCCGGTTCGGGATGCTCTGTGCGGCGGAGCGGGCGTTGCCACCAAGGACTGCCACGATCGTGTTCCATTGGCCCTACTCCGCCCGATCCGCCGGCGCGACGCTTCTACCATCGGCTACTAGAAAAAGAGGACCAGCCATGCGACGTGTTCTGATCGCCGGCGCAGGTGGAAGAGATTTCCACACCTTCAACGTCGTGTTCCGCGACGATCCCGAGGTCGAGGTCGTTGCCTTCACTGCTGCACAGATCCCCAACATCGACGACCGCAGCTATCCCGTCGAGCTCGCCGGGTCCCGTTATCCGAACGGGATCCCGATCCGTCCCGAGGCCGAGCTCGACGACATCGTGCGCGAACGTCGTGTCGATGATGTCGTGTTCGCGTACTCCGATGTTGCCTACGCCGACGTCATGCATCTCGCCGCCCGAGCGATGGCAGCAGGTGCTGATTTCCGCCTCATCGGGCCGAGGGCTTCGAGTGTGCGCTCGCACCGGCCGGTGGTCGCGGTATGTGCGACACGCACGGGCTGTGGGAAGAGCCAGACGAGCCGGGTCGTGGCGACACTGCTTCGCCAGGCCGGGCTGCGGGTTGCGCTCGTGCGCCATCCGATGCCCTATGGCGCTCTCAACGCCATCCGCGTCCAGCGCTTCGCGACCCTGGCCGACATCGACGCCTCGGACCCGACCGTGGAGGAGCGTGAGGAGTACGAGGAGCCAGTACGCCAGGGCATGGTGATGTACGCCGGCGTCGACTACGCCGACATCCTGGCTGCCGCCGAGAGCGAGGCCGACGTCATCATCTGGGACGGGGGCAACAACGACCTGCCGTTCTACACGCCCGATGTGATGATCGTCGTCGCTGATGCACTGCGGCCCGGTCACGAGCTCTGCTACCACCCCGGTGAGGTCAACATCCGACTCGCCGACGTCATCGTGGTCAACAAGACCGACTCTGCCGCGACCTGCCGATCTGCAGCGTGAGCTGGCCGTCATCCACGATCTCAACCCGTCGGCCGTCGTGATCACCGCCACCTCACCCCCGGTGCTCGAGGCGCGGTCCCGACATCTGTGGAAAGCGGGTGCTCGTCGTCGAGGACGGCCCGACCCTCACCCATGGGGGTATGCAGTTCGGCGCCGGAATGGTGGCCGCATGGGCTGCCGACGCTGAGGTGATCGACCCCCGTCCGTACGCCGTGGGCTCGCTGGCCGCTGTGTACGAGAAGTTCCCGCACCTCGGCCCGGTGCTGCCGGCGATGGGCTACGGCGACGAGCAGCTCGCCGATCTGGTGGCGACGATCGCGGCGACTCCCTGCGACGTCGTGGTGACCGGCACTCCTATCGACTTGGCAGCGACCGTGCGCGCCCGACTCGGTGATGAGGCCATCGGGCACCCCGTTCGCCATGTTCGCTACGAGCTCGGCGACGAGGCCCAGCTCGCTCTCGGGGTGGTTCTGCAGCCGTGGACCGAGCGGTGGCGGGTTCAGTCGTGCAGCGCCTGAGCCGCCAGGCTGCCGGGTCAGGAACGGCTCGGTGCGGCTGACCACGCCGGTGTCACGGAGTCGCTCGGCGGCGGCAACCATTGCGCCATGTGAGATCCGCGACAAGAGACTGCCGGTGGAGACACGGCGTACTCCGGCTTCGGCCAGTTGGGCGACGCTTGGCCCACCAGGCAGGATCAGCACGTTCACCGGCACGCGATACGGCCCTGACGACGGTGGCGATCTGGTCGAGATCGACGAGACCGGGGGCGTAGACCACGTCGGCTCCTGCAGCGACGTAGGCCCGCAGCCTGGTGATCGTGTCGTCGAGATCGTCGACGCCGTGCAGGTGATTTTCGCATCGCGCCGTCAGCACCAGCCCGGTTGCAGCCGCGCCGGCCACCGCCGCGCCGACACGTTGGACGGCGACATCGAGCGTGTCGATCGACTTGGTCAGCGGGTTCCAGTCCTCGATCGAGCATCCGGCGGCGCCCGCTTCAGCCAACAACTCGACGGTCTCGTGGACTCCGGACAGATCGTCGGCGTAGCATCGCTCGGAGTCGACGTTCAGCGGCAGGTCCGTCGCCGCCGCCAACGGCCCGACGTGAGCCAGCAACTCGTCGCGGCTCACGGTCATGTCGAGCCGCCCGAGTGTCGCCGCGAACCCGGCACTGGTCGAGGCGAGTGCGGAGAAGCCGAGGGCGGCCAGCAGGCGAGCCGACCCGAGGTCGTACGGATTCGGCATCACGAAGATGTCGTCGGTGTGCAGTGAACGGAATCGGTCGGTGGACGTCGTCATGGCTACAGCCTGCCAGCCCGTCAGCGAAGGATCGCCCGCAGACGGGCGTCGGGCTCGGGTCGGGCGCCGAGGTGCTCGATCACCCACGCCGAGATGCGTGGTGGCGAAGTGGGCGGCCTCGACGGCTGTCGCGCCGCCGAGGTAGCGGGCCAGGAACGCCCCGGCGAACGAGTCGCCGGCGCCGGTGGCGTCGACGAGGTTGTTGGTCGCCGGTGGGATGTGGGTGGCGATGCCCGTCGTCGTACACCAGCGCGCCGTCGGCGTCGAGCTTCAGCATGATCAGCGCCTGCGGATACAACTTGGCCAGCGCGCGCGGCGATCTCCTCCGGCTCGTCGAGACCGGTCAGCATCTCGCCCTCCTCCTTGTTGGGCAGGAAGACGTCGATGCCGAGGTCCTGCGTGACGGCGAGGAAGTGATCGACACCCATCTCGTCGATCATCTGGAACGAGCCGGGGTCGAACGACAGTGTCGCACCCGACTCCTGGGCAAGATGCGCAGCGGCACGCGCGCCGCGGTCCGCGGTGGGTCGACGAAGAACGACCACGCGGTCAGGTGCAGGTGCCGCGCGCGTGCGATCACGGTCGCGCGGCAGCTCGATGGCAAGCAGGTAGAAGTCGGCGCCGTGGCCCGACACCATCGAGCGCTCGCCGGTGTGGTCGACGAACACGGCGACGGATCCGGTGAGGTGCGCGTCGGTCTCGACGAAGTGGGTGACGACGTTCTCGCGACGAGGTCCTCCTGGGCCAGCTGACCCGAAGCGATCGCGGCCGATCTTGCCGATGAACTCGGTCGTCGACGCCGCAGCGCGCTGCCCACACGGCGACGTTGGCGGCACTGCCGCCGGGCGTCAGCATCACCTCGCCGAACGTGTCGCCGCCGCGCAGCAACTCGCTGTTGGTGCGGATCGAGACATCCCAGGCGAAGTCGCCGATGACGCACAACGGGGCAGACACGCCGGGCACGGTAGCCCACGACGAGTGGCCCAGCGCGGGCGGATGCTCACCGGTCAACCGGATGGTGCGGACCTGTTTAAGATTTGCGCCCTGGTAGCCCTCGACGCGGATGAACTCCTGCGGATGGCCGAGGGTCAGCTGCGACCCGTCGACGACATTGTGCGATTGATGCGGCCGGCCGTCGACGTACACGTCGATCCGATCGATCTTGGTGACCTCGAAGTCGAGGAGCGGGCGCCTTCCAACGCACCGTCATCGACGTCGCCGGTTCCGACTCGATCAGCCGGGCGCAGAACGTCAGCAGGTCGGCGTTGCCGTGCAACAGATCGTTGCGGGTCATCGCGTAGGGGCGGTGCCCGACGATGCCGATGTCCTCGATCGGTGCGCCGTCGGATGCACCGATGCGGGTCGCCCGGCGAACCGACAGGGTGAACCCGACGCCCTTCGGGAGTCGTGGCAGTTGATCGCAGCGTGCCGGCGAGCACGCTGTTCAACGTGTCGGCCCACCACACGTTGGCGCCACCGGCGCCGGTGGCCCGCCCGACGCTGACGACCGTGCCGATGCCGTTGTCGGCGAAGCCGGCGGCGAAGAGATCCGCCGCCGAATACGTCGTCGAATCGACGACGGCGATCACCGGGCCGCCGTACACCTGACCGATGTCGTTGCATCGCTCGGTGGGCGTGATCGGGACCGACTGCGAGTAGACCTCGCCGGTACCGACGGCCTCGAGCAGAGTGCGTCGCCACGGGCTCAGCGATCGCCGGTTCTGTGGCGCGTCGGTCATCGCCCTCGTGAGGTCGGAGGCGATGATCGAGAATCGTGTCGGCGCGATCGGCCACGGGGTGAACAACTGCAGCAGTCGTTCGGCGGCCCAGATCAGGCCGCCGGGATTGCCGCGGAGATCGATGATCAACCCGTCCTGGGGCAGTTCGGCGAGCAGGCGCACGACCTCGGCGATGAAGCCGTCGTCGTCGCTGAGCTCGAAGCTCCACAGCCGGAGGTAGCCGTAGTCGCGGCCGGCGACGTTCACCACGCGGGCCGAGACGTTGTCCTGGAACTGTCCGGTGATCCATCCGTTGTCGGCGATGCCGACGCCCGCCGGCGACGCGATCCTGTCGTTCGGTCTGCCACAGTTCGGAGTTGAACGACAGTTTCTTGGCGCGGCGCACGAGTGCCCGATCGGGGTGGATCGCGTTGGCCGCGGCGGCCGGCGCAGTGGGGTGGGCGGCATCGGGCGGTGGGCCCGGATAGATGAATCGCCAGTCGAAACGATGTTCGCGAATCGGGGCGTCGTCGCTGTCGCGGTAGCCGACGATGATCCAGCGCTCGTCGGGTGGCGGGCCGATTCCGAGCGGACGAAACGTCAGCGAGTCGAATGCCCTGGCCATCGCGCTGTCGGGCCGGCCGCCACGCTCGCTCGCGCCGCGACGACGAACGGCGTCGGCGATCGGCACTCCGTTCCATTCGATGAGCTCGACACCTTCGACGAACTTCGGGTCGCTGACGAGTTCGGGGATGATCTTGGACACCATGAAGCGAGGTTCGACGGTCGGCACCGAACTGCTCGACGAGGAACGGCAGCCGTGCCGCGGTGCCGGCGAGGGCCGAGGGCGCGATGTACGCCGTGTGCGCGTCGCGCAGATTGGTGAGGATCCCGCCGATCTCGCGATGGAACGCGTCGTCCGACATCAGCCGGGCCCGCTCGTGCAGGCGGCGCAGCTGCTGCACCGGATCGATGCCGTACATCGCCCGCTTCAACGGAAGGTGCACGTACAACCCGTCGAGGAGGTTGGTGAACATCGTGATGATGTTCGTTCGCTCGGCCTGCGTCAACGGATCGCGCGGCGGCGCGGCGGCGACTGCTTCGGCCCAACTCAGTCCGGCGAGTGCGTCGTTCACGGCAGGACCGCGTCGTCCGCGAAGAGCTGATCGAGGTTGTCGAGCACGTGGTTGTGGTAGCCGGCGCTCGCGCACCGCGGCGAACCAGGCGGCGTCGTGGACCAGCGACGGCAGCGGTGGGGCGTCGAACTGCGTGCCCGGCGGTGGCGGCCCGGCCACGCTGTTGGGGCCGCCCGGCATGTCGGATTCGAGGATCAGGGTGCCGGTGCTCGCTGTGGTCGTGACGTCGGCCTCGAAGGCCTCGACCGCCAGTCCCTGCTCGATCGCCGCCACCGGATCGGCTTGCACGGTGCGCAGTTCGCTCATCACCGCCGTCCACGTCCACGTCTTGGTGGGGTCATCGGGGCGGCGCAACGCGAAGCGCCGCGATCGTCGACGCCGACCCGCATGCTCGTGGTCGCAGGTCTCGCCGGCCGCCTTCATCAGCGCCGCCGTGCCGTATCGAGCGCGACCATCGCCGACCACCAACACGATGTCGCGTTCGCGGGCGAGCACCAGGTTGGTCCACGGGTCCTCGTATCGCTTGGCGATCACCACGGCGTCGGCCATTCGTCCGGGCTGCAGGCGCCCCGGGGCCAGCCCCGACCACGCTCGGGCGAGGAGGTCGCCGGGGTTCGACGTCACCATCTCGGCGAGGTCGAACGGAGTCACGTCGAGACCGGCGTGGCGCACCCAGGTGTGCGCCACCTTCAACTCGCCGAGCAGGTTCTTGCTCCCCGATGGCCCCCAGTCCGAGCCGATGCACACCAACACGCCGTGGGCGCGCGCCGCCAGCACATCCGTGGTCTGGTCGTACAGCCACAGGTTGGAGAACGGCGACCACACCACGCCGCCCGGGGGCTGCACTGTCGGACAGATCGGCATGCACGTTCCACTGCCGGAACTCCTCGTCGCCGACGGCGCAGCAGTGAATGGCGATCAAGCGATGACGAAGACAACCGGCAGTGGCGACGTCGGTGAACTCGCGCGCGACCTTGCTGCCGCGCTGCCCCTCGCACAGGTGGTAGACGAGCGCCCGGCCCTCATCGAGCAGCGCCCGGCGATCGTCGAGCTCGGCCGTCGACAGGTTGATCACCGAGGTAGCGGATCGAATCGGGATCGACGCCATCGTCGACGCTGCGAACCAACTGGTTGGCCGGGTTGCCGTTGGCGTTCGGCCAGCCCTGGATCGTCGTCGTTCCGCCGGCGAGGGCGCGCGACCTGCGCGTACGCGAGCAGTGCCTCGGGCGCACCCTTCAGGTACGCGTACGCCGGCCAACTGACGGCGGGTTTGTACGACGGCAGCGCTCGGCCACAGATCGCGGTGCAGCCACGGCCCGGTCGTGCGCGCCGGCTCGTGCCACAGGGGCAACGTGGCGAACCCGAGATGAGAATGCAGATCGGTGAGACCGGGGTAGACGAACGCGTCGCCGACGTCGATCTGGCGAACGCCCTGCGGCGGGGCGTGCCGACCCGTCAGCACCTTGTCGACGAATGTGCCGTCGAACCTGACCCTGCCGGTGAAGTGCTGCTGAGGGTCGGCGGTGGCCATCGGCACGATGTGGCCCTGTATCTCGGACATCTCGAGCTCATCACCACTACAGGTTCCGAAGTATCTGCGCGGCGGCGGCCTCGGACGCCGACGGCGGCGGCGGATCAGCAGCGGCCGCCCACGCCGGCATGGTGACCTTGTAGTAGTCGAACGACGGCGATCCGCTGTGCGTGGCTTGTTGCCCGCGGTTGCCGCTCGAGCCCTGCCAGCGCAAGCGTGCCGAAGGGCAGATCCTGCCGCGGGATCTGTTCGCGCTCGCCGGCAGTACGTGAACGTGGGCGTGGTGATGTCGCGCCGATAGGTCAGTCCCTGCAGTTGCGTCAGCGCCGCCTGCCAGCTGGCATCGACTCCGGACTGCAACCGCGATTTCATCGTCACCACCGGCGTGCCCGTGGGTTGATGTGGTTCTGCAATCGCTGTGCCAGTGGTCCGACGAACAGCAGCACCTGCGGGCTTGGCCACGGGCGACCGCGGCGTAGAGCGCTCGCACCGGGGCACTGTCGATCGCCGCGGCGGCAGCGGTCTGATTGTCGGACATCGTGTCGACCGGCAGCGCACGCAGGATCGCGTACCTGCCGGTGACGCCGGCCGCCGCAGGAACGACTGCAGGTGCTGCCCGTCGTCGCCGGTCAGTGCCCGCATCGTGAACAGATCGTCGTGCGACTGCTGATCGGCGACCACCAGGATGCTCGGTCGGTCGAGCCGGCCGCGGAAGATCGGACCGGTGCCGAACGACGGTGAGCACTTCAACCCGAACGACTCGAAGTCGGGCCACGGAAATCCGGGCTTGCCGCCCTGCAAGCAGCGCCGCGAACGAGGCGACCGGGGCCGCGGTCGAAGTCCTTGTGTGCCGTGCGCGGTGGTTCCCAGGCGCAGGTCGCCGGCGTCGGCGCTGTAGCCGTCGTCGGTGCCGGCGGTGGCACCCGGGTAGGCGAGAGTCGTGCCGGCGTTGTTGTAGGCGCCGTCCTCGGAGAAGATCTGGATGGCGGTCTGGCCGTCGCGACGGTTCGACGAGGTCGAGCTCGCGGCCGAGCCGCCAGGCGACGCCGTACGGGAAGTCGCGGAACGGGATCGGGTCGCTCGAGTACGTGTACGCGCGTGGTCGAGCCGGGTGGCGCCGGGGTCGACCGGCAGCCACGTCGGGATCGGCGCTGATCCACTGCGTGCACGTGGTTGATCGCCGCCTTGAAGCTGGCGATGATCTGCCGAGACCGCGCCGCCCTTGCCGGCGCCACCGGGGTGGAGCACGCCGACCATGTCGCAGCTCCGGCGAGATCACCGAGCATCGGCGAGATGCAGGTTGTCGGGGTCGGCCGTGCCGCCGTGGGCCTCGACCCAGCTGGCCAGCGACTCCTTGGCCGCACGGCCGACGGCGATGACGAGCTGCAGATCGTTGCGTGACGCGGCGTAGTCGAACAGCGCTCGGCGGTGCTGGGCGATCGGCGAACGCCGGATGCTGGGCGATGATCGGCAGCAGCCCGTCGTACTGCCCGAAGATCGGGTACACGAACGTGTTGAGGAACAGGTACGAACGATTGATGCCGAGGTGCGTCAGCAGATGCTGCATGCGACCGCCGGTGCCACCGGTGAACGAGCGGTGGCTCAGCGACTCGTCCTGGGCACCCTCCTGGCCGACGACGAGCACCTTGACCTGGTTGTCGCCGAGCCGACCGCGGTAGAACATCGGCCCGAAGTGCCAGCGGAACTCCTCGTTGCCCGACATCGCCACGCCGAAGCCTCGGTAGTTCGGCGTCTCGGCGAACAGGCGTGACCAGCTGCGATTCTTCGCCGGACCCGGGTCGTATTCCCATGGAGATCCACGGTCCTGCCAGTACTGCTCCCACATGGCGACGCTCCTGTTCTCCACACAGCGCCGAGGCCGCTGGCGTGTGTTGGAAGGAGTCGTCACCGTAGTGCACAGATACGTGACCCGAGTTCAGACTCCACGTGTCACGAGCAACTCGGCGTAGCACGGCCTCGCCACGCGGCGACAGGCGGTACCCGACGTCGAGGCTCTCGGTCAGGCCGAGTTCTTTCAGCTTGCGCACGTTGAGCTTGAACGCTGCTCGATCCTGATCAACGTGACGAGCCAACGTGGTCGACACGATGCCCGGATAGCGCTCGATCAGCTGCAGCGAGGTTCGGGTCCACGCGCCATTGCGGTCGAGGCGGGACAGACGGGCGATGACGTTGTCGATCTCGGCGGCCGAGATCTCGGTGCGCCGGGCGATGCGGTCGTCGGCGCCGACGAACACGAAGTCGATTCGCCACACCGGGTCGCAGGTGCCGAGCCTGGAATGCAGCGCGACAAGATCGGCGGCTCCGGCCCGGCGGGCGTCGGCTTCGGTGATCTCGCCGACCGCGACCCGGCGCACGTCGCTGACCTCGATCAGCATGCCGGCAACCCGGTAGCGACCGCCGACCTTGGCCTGGGCGCGCCTCCAGGTGCGAAAGGTGGCGGTGATCGATCCATCGGCGATACCCGGCCAGGCGTCGGCGCTGAACAGCATCAGCCCGACGTCACCGAGTTGCGGTGCACTGCCGATGCGCTGGCGGCAACGACGCCGAGACCGATCAACACCGTGCCGGCCACGTAGCGCTGCACGAACGGAAGCGAGCGTCCGCGCACCAGTACGTCGCGCAGCTCGCTGGCGACGATGGCGTACAGCCCGTCGGTGACGAACGCGATCATCACGAACACGAGTCCGAGAATGAACGCCTGAAAGGCGGGGTGGCCCTGCGCGGGGTGGATGAATTGCGGCAGGAACGACAAGAAGAACAGGGCCACCTTGGGGTTGAGCACGTTGACCACCACGCCCTGGTGGAAGGCGCGGCGCGGGCTGACGGTCGCCCGATCGGTGGCGATCGTCGTGGGACGTGTCATCAGGGTCCGCACACCGACGTAGATCAGGTACGCGGCCCCGAGCCACTTGACCGTGTTGAACGCCGCGGCCGACGAGGCGAGCACCGCCGAGAGTCCGGCGGTCGCTGCCAGGACGTGTACGAACGTACCCAACTCGACCCCGGCGACTGCCGCCAGTCCTACCCGCCGGCCATCGCTGATGCTGCGATTGAGGATGTACAGCACGGCTGGGCCGGGAATGATCAAGATGGCGATGGAGGCCAGGGCGAACGCGGCGATCGTCGACGGTGACAGCACGGCGACACACTATTCGTCAAGTGCTGACGTCGATCGATCGATTTGGAGGTCCGTCGCGCAGCAGCGACGTCAGCAGCGTGTGCAGGCTGGTCGGCACGAAGTGGGCGTCACTGGCAGCGATCTCGTCGACGGTCCACCAGCGCAGTTCGTAGACGAACTCGGCATTCATCTGCTCCCACGACAAGCGAGGCTCGGGCTCGAAAGCGTCGCAGCGAACGAGGTGGATTCGTTCGCGCTGGCCGTCGAACTCACCGTTCAAGAACGGAACGATGTGTAGCCGATGCCAGATCTGCGGACCGATGACCGCCTGCCCCAGACCGACCTCTTCTTCCAACTCGCGGCGCAGCGCCTCGATGTGATCTTCGTCGCGCTCCAGCCCGCCACCGGGTAGCGCCCAGCGTGTAGCCGTCGGGAATTCGAAGCGCACCAGCAACACACGGTGATCGGGGTCGATCAGCAGGGCGCGCACTGCTTGGCGGATGCGCAGACCGGCCGCCGGATCTGGCATGCCGCCTCAGGTCTCCGGTTGTTCGTTGAGGCCCTCGTTGAACATGCGATACATCTCGTAGACGCTCTTGCATCCCTCGCACAACGGCAGCTGCTTCGGGTCGCGCGACGGGATCCAGACGTGCCCACACAGCGCCTCGAGAGGAGTTCCGTAGATTCGAGCTTCGAGCACCTTGGCTGCGGCACTCTCGCCCGGCTCGGTCTTGACGATGTGGGCGGCCGCCGGCTCGCCCGTTTGCAGGTCGAGATCCGTTTCGGGAATGGTCTCGACGGGTCTGGTCACCAGTTCGCTCACGCGACCAGTCAATCATTCGGCGGAGGGTGATTCACACCGGGGCCCGGCCGCAGCGCAGCCAACTCGGCGTGGATGTTGGCCAGCGCCCGGTGTTCGAGCTGGGCACGCATGTACTCGGTCGTGAACACGGGTTGGCTGTCGAGGAAGTTCCGCAGGACCCGGCCTCGGCCGACTCGCCAGTGCTCCTCGTCGACGAAGAAGTACTCCGCCCGTACGCCGGCGACATAGGCCTGGTAGGTCAGCGGATCGGCGCCGAGAATGGCCAGATCGGCGTCGACGAGGATCGCCGCTTCGGCGATTGTGTCATCGTCGATGTCAGGACCATGGCCGGCGTTGTCGAAGAGTGAGTGACCAGGGCCCAGGTGACCGGCGGTGGCCATGATCAGCGTGTTGACAATCCGGCATGGCCCAGCCGACCACCCGATGTTGGTCAGGTCGCGGGTGGCAAGCGCGGCGCTGCGGGCTTCATTGTCGTCGGCGCGCGGATCGTAGATCGCGTCGTGGTAGAGGGCCGCCGCGACCACCTCGGGCGATGGCTGTTTGGCCTGCGTGGCGCACACGTCGTACAGATGTCGTAGCACAGTCATGATGTGCGTCGCGGTGTGGTAGTAGCGATGCGGCTCGGCGTACCTGAGCAAGAGCGCGTCGACAGTGCCATCGTGTTCGGACCCGGCGAGGTGTCTCCACGCTCTCCGGATCTCTATCTCCGGTTGGGTCATCGAGGCCACGCTACGGCACAGTGGCGACCGTGGCTGTGTTGATCGACGAGCCGATCTGGTGGTTCAAAGGCCGGCGGTGGTCGCACCTGGTCAGTGACGTGAGCTACGACGAATTACACGACTTCGCCGAGCGGGCAGGGATCCCGCGCCGCGGCTTCCAAGGGGATCACTACGACGTTCCCGAGGAGTACTTCGACGATCTGGTGAGTGCCGGAGCGATGCTGACGTCGAGTCGCGAGCTGTTGCGACGATTGCGCGCCGGTGGTCTGCGACTGACCCCGGCCGAGCGCCGCGCCCGCCAATAGGTGTTCACCATCGTTGCGGCTCGCCGAGGAGGTCACGGGGGCATTCGACACCCGCGGGCGCGACGATGAACCACTCGATCAACTCGATCCCATGCGACTCGGTGATCGAATCGGCATCGAGCCAGCGGTCGATGTCACCAGCCAACGAGCCGGGTGCATCGGGGCGCACGCTGGCCAACACCACCCCACACAACGAAGGCGACCCGTGTGCGGCAAGCGCCATGCATTCGGCGACAGCAAGCACAGAGTCGGGGTCTGTCGTGCCGCTGACGATGGTGATGGTGTTGCTGCAGCTGGTCTCGTCGAGGAAAAAGGCGATCGTTTCGGCAACGAGTGGGCGGTGGATCGCCAATGACACCACGGCGAGGGCGTCGATCGATGAACAGATCGGGTCGCCCGCGAGAGGTAGACCCAGTCGATGGCCCACTTCTCGGGGGCCCGGTTGAGGACCGGATCGGGTGGTTGAACGCGGCATGGAGGCCTCCGGTGACATGACAGAACGTGTCGTTGGGAACAGGGGGAGCCGCATGATCACACTACGACGGGGGTGTCATGCGGCAGAGGGGCGCGGAACCAAAGGGCGTAGAGTCGTGACCATGGCCGAGGTCACGATCTACCACAACGTTCATTGAAACTCGTCGAGCAATGCCGTGAGCATCGCCACCGAGCTCGGAGTCGATTACGACACCGTGTTGTATCTCAAGACGCCGCCCGACGAAGCCACGCTGCGAGACATCATCGCCAAGCTCGAGGATCCCGTCACCGATCTCGTTCGTCGCGACAGCCTGTGGAAGAAACTTGGTCTCACCGACGCCGACGTGGCCACCGACGACCAGGTCGTCGCGGTCTTGATCGAGCACAAGCAGCTCCTGCAGCGGCCGCTCGTCGTGACCAAGGACAAGGCGATCATCGGTCGGCCGAAGGATCGGGTGCGCCAGCTGCTGGGTGGATGACGCTCGTTGCGCTAGCGGCGCCGCCGCGATCCGCGCCCGCCGATCGCCTGCAACACCAACAGCAGCAGCGTGGCCCCCGAGCGCGGCGACGAGCAGCGATCGTAAGCTGAACTCATTGATGCCGGTGTGCCCGCTGGCTTGCATCAACGCACCGCCGATCAACGCTCCGAGCACACCGATGGCGACGGTGTACAGGCAACCGCTGCGATCGTCATGGACAATGGCGCGCGCTATCAGACCGGAGATCAATCCGACGATGATCCAGGCGACGATGTTCATCTGCCGACACTGTAAGGCGCTGGCGGCGGGCCAGGGACGCGACCTACGTGCGCTCGAGGATCAGCACGAACTCGAGCAAGCCGTGGTCTTCAGTGGTGACCGTGGCGAACGTCGGGTTGGGGATGCCGTAGTCGGCGAACACGATGGGTATTTGGCCGAGCACGCCCACGAGACCGTTCTTGTAGGTGGCCTGCACATCGAAGGTGACCGGGTTGGTCGTGCCGTGCAACGTCAGGTCGCCGGTGGCCGTCGCAGTCACGGTGCCGCCGTCGGGCGGGACCTGGCCGAAGTCGATGGGGGCTGTCAGCACGAACGTGGCCGTCGGGTACTTGGCGACGTCCATGACTCGCCCGTTGAACTGGGCATCGCGTTTGCTCTCGTCACTCTTGAACGTCGTCATGTCGACCGTGAACTGGCCTTCAGGAATCGTGGTTCCGGTGGCTGTCATCGAGCCGGTGATCGATTGGGTGCGGCCGTTGGCTGTCGTGCCGAACCCGTTGATGCTCTCATTGACCCGGTAGCCGACCTCGGAACCCTCCTTGATCGTCCAGAGCCCATCGGCCCCGTTCGGTGTCGCCTGCACGAGTGTCGTCGTCGACTGGGCCGTCGGCGACGGATCTGCTGCAGTCGTGGGGCTCGTGTTCGGTGTCGTCGACGGTGTCGTCGACGGTGTCGTGCCGGCCGCGCCCGGTGCGACGGTTGTGGTGGCACTGTCGAGCTTGGCGTTGACATCGTTCTGGCCGAACGCCGGGTCGGCCTTGTCGATCAGCTTGGCGTAGATGAAGGAGCCGGCGAAGACCAGCACGATCAACAGCACGACTGCACCGACGATCTTCTTCCAATGGCGTTTCATGAAGGTCCTAGACGTCGAGGGCGGAAGGGCGGCCCGAACATCTTCGCATCCGAAACGCGTTCGCGCTCGTCGCGGCTGTTTACGCCAGACTGTCGACCATGAGCGTCAATGTCCATATTGTTCGAGCAGCCCCGAAGACCGCCGAAGCGATCGGTGTGCCCGTGGGCACCATCGGAACCGTGCCGCGCAGCCTCGGTCTCAATCGTGCCGCGCTCGCCGGAAATGGATTCGAAGGAAAGAACGGCCAAACGCTGGTGTTGCCGTCAGCCGCCGGACCGACGCTGATCGCAGTCGGCATCGGTGATGGCGAAGTCACCGCGGTCGAGCTTGCGAAACGCGTCGGCGGCACTGGTGCGCGCCGCGGGCAAGCGCACGTCGATCGCCACATCGCTCGCCGACCTCGAAGGGGTCGACGGCGCCACCGCGGCGCAGGCCGTCGTCGAAGGTGCCGCTGCTTGCCGCGTACCGCTACCAGGGTCTGAAAACCGAGCCGGCTTCCGGCGGACTGCAGGACCTGAGCCTGGTGGTCGGCGACCGGCGCACGGCCGGGCGCGCGGCTGGGAGCGGATCGCGGCTCGGTGACATCGGCTGCGGCGAGCCTGGCGAGGGACCTGGCCAACACGCCTCCGGCGCATCTGACCGCGCGGATGATCGCCGACAAGGCCGTCGAGGTTGCCGCGGCAAACGGGCTCGGTGTCGAGGTCTTCAACAAGGATCAGCTGACAGCGATGGGGTGTGGCGGCATGATCGGCGTCAACCAGGGCAGCGCCGAGCCGCCGCGCATGGTCCGCCTCACGTACGCGCCGCGCAACCCTCGGGCCACCTCGTGCTGGTCGGCAAGGGCGTGATGTACGACTCGGGCGGCCTCAGCCTGAAGCCCAGCGACGGCATGCACGCGCGATGAAGATGGACATGAGCGGCGCGGCAGCCGTGCTGGCGACGATGAGCACGCTTGAAGGCGCTGAAGTGCAGGGCGGCGGTCACCGGCTACCTGATGTGCACCGACAACATGCCGTCGGGCAGCGCGTTACAAGCTCGGCGACGTGCTGACGTTCCGCAACGGCAAGACCGCCGAGATCCACAACACCGACGCCGAGGGTCGTCTCGTGCTCGCCGATGGGCTGTCGCTCGGCGTCGAGGCCAAGCCCGACGCGATCGTCGACATCGCCACGCTCACCGGTGCCGTGCATGGGCGCGCTCGGTCAGAAGATGGCCGGAGTGCTGGGCAACAACCAGCCGTTCGTCGATCGGGTCAAGGCGGCAGCGTCGGAAGCCGACGAGCCGATCTGGCAGCTTGCCGCTCGAGCACGGCTACCGCAAGCTGCTCGACAGCAACGTCGCCGACATGAAGAACGTCGGCGGCCCGTACGGCGGGGCCATCCTCGCCGCATTGTTCCTCAACGAGTTCGTCGGCGACACCCCGTGGGCGCACCTCGACATCGCCGGCCCGATGAACTCCGATGCCGACGAGGGCTGGTTGTCGCGTGGCGCCACCGGATTCGGTACCCGGCTGCTGATCCAGCTCGCGCTCGACTATTCAGCCTGATTGGGTCCGCCTGATTGGGTCCGCCTGAATCATGCAGCGTCGGGCGAGAAGCCGCGGCTGATCGCCAGCGAGGTCGCTTCGATCGCAGCAGCGGGCGTGACTCCGAGGCCCAGGAGTTGACGTTCAACGGCATCGGGATCGTCGCCGGTCTCGACCATCGCTTCGGCGAGCACCCGGGCACGTTCGAGGTCCGCGAGCGAGATCCGTGTCGTCGGGAGGCTCCACTGTTGGTGGGCTTGGCGCAGATGCGGAGGCATGCGCATGAGGTGCCGCGTCGCCACCGGAGGTACGCGCCGGCGCACGGCAAGGCCGCCGTCGGTTGGTTGCGACACACCGAACAGCACGCAGCGGTTGAGCGAGCGCATGAACGCGTTCGCCGTGCCGAGGGTGTAGGACAGACCGAGAGCGCTGGCGGTCTCGGCCAGGTCGAGCTCGTAGCCGAGGGGGTAGCGGTCGAAACCGAGCACCAGTCGACGCAGGATCCAGGTCGCAGTCGGGCCGAGGACGTTGAGCCAGAACAACTCGACATATTGCGAGCGCACGTCGTAGCCGACCGAGTCGACCACCGGATCGTGCCACGGCACAACCATCAGCAGTTGTTCGCTGACTGGAATGTCCATCGGGGCAATTGCCATCGGTGCCTCCCTCGTTCGTTGCTGACGGGATGGTTGTCGTCGGGGTGATGGTGTGCGATACGGGGGAGTTGCCCCAAAGATGCACATCGAGACGACCGGAGCGGCACCCTCCGCGACAAGATGCGCGACAAGATGCGCGACAAGATGATGCGGTGACCCCAGACGGATTCGAACGAGCCCGGCAATGGATTGCTGCCGCGACACAGGTCACCGTGTTCACCGGCGCGGGAATTTCGACCGAGTCGGGCATTCCCGACTTTCGCGGGCCGAACGGTCTGTGGACGAAGAACCCCGCTGCCGAGAAAGCAGCGACGCTGCAGCACTACCTGGCCGATGTCGAGGTGCGCCGGCTCGCCTGGCAGAACCGGCTGCACTCGCCTGCTTGGGAGGCCGTGCCAAACCGGGGGCACATGGCGGTCTACGAACTGGAACGCCAGGGACGCCTGCGGGCCGTCGTGACGCAGAACATCGACGAACTGCACCAGCAAGCCGGCCACCGTCGTGAGAACGTCATCGAGGTGCACGGCACGATGCGCTGGAGCCGCTGTTGGACCTGCGGTGACCGGCGACCGATGGCCGAGACCTTGCAACGGGTGCGTGCCGGCGACGGCGATCCGCGGTGTCTCGTCTGCGACGAACGAGGTATCGACGGCGTCTTGAAGAGCGACACTGTCTCGTTCGGCCAATCGCTCGTTCCCGAAGTGATCGACGCAGCGATGCGTGCAGCAGACGAGTGCGACGTGCTGTTGGCGGCCGGTTCGTCGCTGTCGGTCTTCCCGGCGGCGAACGTCGTGCCACGGGCCAAGGCCACTGGTGCACGCGTCGTGATCGTCAACGGCGAGCCGACCGCGATGGATCGTTTCGCCGACGTCGTGCTGATCGGATCCCTCGGTGAATTGCTGCCGGCCCTGATCGGTGCGGGTACCGACCCGTAGCCAAGTCCTGGCCGTAGCCAAATCCCGACCAGATAGGTAGGCTTTAACGTATGGCTACCTTCCGAGATCTGCTCAGCGCCGCCAAGGCGGAGATCACCGAGATCGACACGGCCACGGCCGACGAACACATCGCCGCCGGCGCCATCGCGCTCGACGTACGCGAACCCGACGAGTACGACCAAGGCGCGATTCCTGACGCGATCCACATCCCGCGAGGTCATCTCGAGGCCCAGGTCGAGGGCCGGTTGATCGACAAGAACGCCGAGGTGGTGATCTACTGCGCGGGTGGGGTGCGCAGCGCGTTTGCTGCCAAGACGCTGCAGGAGCTCGGTTACTCCAACGTGTCGTCGGTGGTCGGCGGTTTCGGCAAGTGGAAAGACGAAGGGCGTGCGTGGAAGACCCCCGTTGTACTGACGGCTGATCAACGCAATCGCTACCAACGGCACCTGCTGCTGCCCGAGGTCGGCGTCGCTGGTCAAGTCAAACTGCTCGACAGCAAGGTGTTGATGCTCGGTGCCGGCGGCCTCGGCTCGCCCTCGGCGCTGTACCTCGCCGCTGCAGGAGTCGGCACCATCGGCATCGTCGACATGGACGAGGTCGACGCCAGCAATCTGCAGCGCCAGATCCTGCACAACCTCGACCGGGTGGGCGATCGCAAGGTCGACTCGGCGAAGAAGACGCTCACCCTGCTCAACCCCGACGTCGACGTCGTCACCTACGACACCCGCCTCGATGCCAGCAACATCATGGAGATCATCGCCGGCTACGACGTGATCGTCGACGGCGCCGACAACTTTCCGAGTCGCTACCTGCTCAACGACGCCAGCGTCAAGCTCGGCATCCCGGTGGTGCACGGATCGATATTCCGCTTCGAGGGAATGGTCAGTGTCTTCGACCCAAAGCATGGTCCGACGTACCGCGACATGGTCCCCGAGCCGCCGCCGGCAGAACTCGCCCCGAGTTGTGCCGAGGCCGGTGTGCTCGGCGTGCTGCCCGGCATCGTCGGCTCGATCCAGGCGCTCGAGGTCATCAAGGTGCTGCTCGGCCTCGGCGAGCCGCTGATCGGGCGGATCCTGTCGGTCGACACCACCGATATGAGCTTCCGCACCTTCAACCTCCGCAAGGATCCAGCCAACCAGGTCACCTACGAGAATCGCGACCGCATCATCATCCGCGAGCTCGAGGGCCTGTGCGCTCCGGGGCTGCACGACTGACGAAGTACAGTTCGCGTCGTGTTGACAGCGACGGGACAGCGGGATTCGACGAGACGGCTGTGGGTCCACGGCCCAGTGGCAGACATCGCCCTCGGGTGGTGCTGGCTACCGATCGCCTTGATCGTTCATTCGGCCGAGCCACACGTCACGACGGTCCACTCGATCATGGGTGTGATCTTCCTGATCTCGTTCGCCCATCAGCCGCTCACCCTCGGCCTCGTGTACGGCGACCCGGCACAGCGCAATGCCCACCGCAGCCTCTACCGCTGGGCGCCGTGGGTAGCCTTCGCCTCGATCATCATCGGGCTCAACGTCAGCCTGACGGCGGTCGCGCTGATGGCGGGACTGTGGAACGCTGAACACACCTTGATGCAGCGCTACGGCGTGATGCGGATCTATGGACGCAAGGCGGGCGACGACCACGGCCGAATCGAGAAGCCGATGCTGATCATCTGGCTGGTCGCCGGCATCGCCTACATCGGTGGATACGTCGATCTGCCGCACATGGTCGACAAGCTCGGGTTCGGTGGTACGAACGCACGCAGCGTCGGCCTGCTCGGCGACCTCTCGCCGATTGCCCGTGTCGTCTTCTGGATCTCGGCGATCACCGGTCTCGTATTCGTCGTGCAGTGGTGGAGGGCCGAGCGACGCCTCGGGGCCGCGGCGAGCCGTCCGAAGCACTGGTATGCGCTCGGCACTGCAGGATTGATCGTCGCCGTCATGATCGATCCAATCGCGGGCGTTGCCGGTTACGTGGCTGCGCACGCCATCGAGTACTTCGCCGTCGTGCACAGCTCGCTTCGCAAGCGCGCCGACTCGGTCCCCGTGGCGACAGTGACCCGCACGCCTGCTCGCCGGCTTGTCACCTATCTCGCCTACTTCATGGGGATCGGCATGCTCGTCTATCTCACACGAGCGCCGTTCGACGGCCGGCTCTACGCATTCGCCGTGCTGTTCTTCGGTGCGCTGCACATCCTCTACGACGGATTCGTGTGGAAGCTGCGCCGACCAGCGGTGGCCGCTTCGCTGGGCATCACACCCCCTTGAGAGCAGCAGGGCCAACAGCACCGGGGCTAGCGCGTAGCAGGCCACCCAGGAAGAGATCCGCGAGGGCATCGCCGACTCGCACCGGATTCTGTGACTCCTTTCCGGAGAACCACCGGGTAGCACTGAGCACCGCGTCGAACATCGCCGCCACCACCAGACGGGCGTCGATGTCGCTGCGGAACTCGCGTGTGACAATGCCGCGCTCGATCACCGACGCCCACAGCTTGGCTGCCTCGATCAACAGATCGCTGACGGGTCGCAACGCGGGCATCGCCGAGAACGACTGGGCATCGTTGCGGATCATCCGGGTCTGATCCGGGGTCTGTGCGGCCTCGGCGACGGCAACCTTGATCAGCGTGCGGATTGTTTCGGCCGCATCGTCGCCACCACCGACGATCGCCCGGTAGTACCTCACCTGGCGTTCCATCACCGGCAGCAACAGCTCGGCGACCATCTGCTCTTTCGACTCGAAGTGGTGGTACAGGCTTCCGGAGAGGATTCCGGCCGCCGCGCCGATGTCGCGAACGGTGGTGCTGGCCACCCCACGTTCGGCGAACTGCACGGCTGCGATCGAGAGGATCTCGTCGCGACGGGAACCGGCCACCTCACTCGATTCCTGAGACGCGGCGGAAGTCGTCGACGTCGGTCCATTCCCGACCCACTCTGGCGAGCATGTGGTTGCCGGTCAGGTTGCGCGGTTGGCTGGCCAGATAGAAGCGTTCGTAGAGCTCGCTGCGCGACCCGAGGGCCGAGCCGGCGAAATCCCACGCCATGCGAAAGATCTTGGCCCGCTCCTCGGCGCTGATCCCGTTCGCCCCGGGCAGGTACCGGCGTACCAACGGGCCGAGCTCGGGGTCCGCGAAGGCCGCTTCGTTGGGCGTGCACAGCAGGTTGTGACTGCCGAGCGTCTTGAAGATGTCGTTGACCCGGGACATCCACGACGGCATCAGGGCGCGTAGCGCGGTGAACGGTTCGGTGGCGCAGAACCAACCGCCGTAGCGATACTCCTGGGCACCCGCCTCGGCGGCGCGAACCGCGGCGCGGGTCATGTCGGCGTACGTCACCAACTCGCCGAGGAGTTGCGTGGCTTCGGCCCGACCACCCATGTTCTGCACCTCGACCATCTTGTAGGCCAGGTCATAGGCGAATTCGAGCTTGACGGCGGCGCGGATGGCGGTCTGCTGGATGATGTTGGCGGCCCAGCCGTGCTTCATCAGATTGCCATAGACGTCGAGGTCGCCGGCGATGAACACCCGCTCCCACGGCACCTCGACCTCGTCGAAGATCATGAACGCGTCCTGCTCGTCGAAGCGGGACGAGAACGGATGGTCGGCACGGCTGCCCTCGACGGTGTAGTGGTCACGGCACACAGTGTGAAGTCCCTTGGCGGCGACAGGAACGGAGAAGCACAGGGCGTAAGACGGATCAGCGTCCTTGGGCAGGGGATGGGCCGGATACACGAAGTTCTCGTCGGCGAACGGTCCGAGGGTGCCGAGGATCTTCGAACCGCTGACCACGATGCCGTCTTCGGTGCGCCGGACGATGCGCGGCGCCAGTTCGGCGTTGATGCCCTCGACGTCGCCGACTGCCTTGTCGATCACCGGGTTGATGATGGTGTGCGTCAACGAGAGATCCTTGAGCGCCACCTCGCGCTGGAAGGCGGCGAGCGCAGCGCCGGCCCGCGTGTCACCGTTCTTCTCGAACAGCCGGCGCTGGGCGACGAACCCGGCAACGGTCACGTTGACGTAGTCAGGCGTGCGTCCGAGCATGCCGATCGAGTAGCGCGCCAGCCGGTCGAGGGCTCGATGCCGGCGTCGCAGATCGTCGTCGCTCCGGGGGATGATGTGGCTGACGTTGATCTGTTCTCCGGACTCGGCGTCTTCCATCAGGCAGTCGTCGGCATGATCGTGCTGATAGTCGAAGTAGTCGGCCATGCCGCGCAACGACCCGGCGAATCGAGGCTCGTTGACGACGTCGACGCGCCGGCCATCGAGCCAGACCGTGCGGTCGTCTTTCAGTGCGGTGATGTAGTCGTGGCCGGTGCGTGCTCCCATCGAGGCACCGTACCGCAGAATGCAAGACCAAGCAAGTGCTTTGTTGGTTTGGTCGCCTTCCGCGGAAGGCCTAAGTCGTCCCTGTCCACCATCGTGAATGTCTTAGGCCCATCGACTCATTGTTCTTCGCATAATGAAGTCTTTATATGGTGTTTGCGACTTCGTTCAGGACGGAACGTTGTCGGGGACCGCTTCGGGGTCGGGACAGACCCAGAGCATTAGGGACGAGGGACGGACATGTACACAATCAATGACCCACTGTTGTCAGGCGCGCGTGCAGACTCGGGTGATCGAACTGCGATCCGACGCCGGCGTGCAAAGCCGATCGTGCGGGCCGGCATCGCTGCCGCACTGCTGGTGGGCTTACCTTCTGTCCTAGTGGGCGGACCGTCGGCCGCCGGCGCGGTCACGGCCAACTTGCCGGTGTTCCCGAACAACATCATGGTCTTCCCGAATCGCGACTTCGTCTCGCTCGAGGGCTTCATCGAGCACGCCGGAGAATCGGGCTTGGTCGAAGTGACGCGCCCGGGTGTGGGCGTCGTCGGATCGGCCATCGGTGTCATATCCGGTACCGATGTCGCGTTCGAGGTCAACCACCCAGGCGGAATCTGCTGGGGAGCCGGTACGGGGTTGAACGTGACCCCTGACATCCAAGCCGGCGATGTCGTGTCACTCAGCGTCGGGGGGACACAGGTGGCCGCCACCGCTTCCCTCGACGTCTACGCCAACGATGCCGTCCAGAACGGAACGACCGTCATCGTCACAGGGCACATCGGCAATGGGGTCCTCCCCGAGAACATGGAGCAGCGCATCATCGAGCCGGCTCTCGTCGACACGGTCATCGGGAAGCGTGATGTTCGCGCCGTGCCCGGCCCGTTGACGCCGGCGCCCAAGGGCGGTTACCAGTCCAGCCTCGAGTTCGATCCCGCAACGCAGAGCTTCACTGCCACGTACATCTTCGACAACGAGTCCGACGCCCACATCGCTGCCAACGCCGGTCTCGGCGAGCGCGCAATGGCATGGGAGTTCACCGACGTTGACGGCAACCGCCAGGGCATGACGATCGCCGAGAACGGCGAGCCCGGCGGACCCGGTATGGGCGGTTGCCCGAACGGGCCGCTGCAGTCCGGCCCTCCAGGACCGACCAACGTCGTGGCCGCCAACGTTGCGGGCGGGATACAGGTCAACTGGACGCCCGCGGTGGCACTCCCCGGCACTCCACCCATACTCGGCTACCGCGTGACTGCGGTCGGCCCGATGGTCAACAACGAGCAGGTCGAGGTCGGCCGACGGATCACCAACCCTGGCGCCAACGGCACCACGATCACCGGCCTGGTCAGCGGCGGGATCTACGACATCCACGTCGTGTCGTTCAGCAGCGTCGGCGAGACCTTCCCGCCAGTCACCGCCATCCCGGCTACCGATGTCACACCTCCGACCGTTTCCGCTTCGCCGGGCGGTGGTAGCTACCCCGTCGCCCAGCAGGTGACCCTGACGGCCAACGAGCTCGGCTCGCAGATCTTCTACACGACCGACGAGTCGGACCCCGTCACCGGTCCTGAGCTGAGCATCAACCACTACACCGGTCCGATCACGATCAGTGCAGAAAACGCGACGCTGAAGTTCGTGGCCTTCGACCCGTCGAACAACGTGTCCGATGTCGTCACCGAGCAATTCGCCATCACCAACGATCCGGTGCCGGCGGCGACGGCAATCACCACCTCATCGGTCGGCACAGGGCAGCGTGACGCTCGGCTGGGCTCCTGCCGATCCTGGTGCACCGGGGCTCTCGATCAGCTGCTTACGAGATCGACGTCTTCGACAGCGCAACTGCAGCGTCGCCGATCAGGACCGAAACGACGAACGGTGTCACCACCTCCCTCACCATCTCGGGCCTCACCGGCGACACGCAGTACTGGTTCACCGTCAGTGCCAAGAACGACATCAACTCGGCCTTTGGTCCGGCGTCGGCACTCCTCGGTCCGTTGACCCCACAAGGCACCGTGGTCGCCAACGCAGGTCTCGATCAGACCGGGGTCGCCCGCAACACGCAGGTGACGTTGTCGAGTGTCGGTTCCACCCCTGCCCCCCCAACTGCGACGTACGTCTGGTCACAGATGCTCACCGGAGCCCAGACGGCAGCGGACCTGGTCACCCTGACGCCCGTCGCCGGCCAGCCGCAGAACAGGCGTTTCACGCTGCCGTTCTACAACTTCCCGATGGTCAACTCGGCGCTGACGTTCCAGCTGACGGTCACCGTTGGCGCAGTCAGCAAGACCGATACGGTCGTGATATCGCCACGCTCCGATGTCGTGACCATCACGTACGGCGAAGTGGAAGGTCGGTGACTTCCGGGTCGTCGGAACGAGCACGACTGTCGAAAGCCATCGTCACCGTGAGGTCGGCAACAACTGGGACGGTGTACGGCACGGCGACGGTTACCGCAGCGGCTCCGCCTGCGCAAGGTGGTGTCTTCGACTTCCGGCTCCGTGGCGGTGGCCCAGCGACCAACCCGGGGACGATCAAGGTCGACTCCAACAGGGGTGGCACCAGCCGGACCCTTCACGGTCTCCGGATAACAGAACGTTTACCCAACAGCTATGACGTTGGCCGGCCTCTTCGGGGGCCGGCCAACGGCGCGTTCGGCCCCCTTGAGTCTCGCCGAGTTCGTTCAGTCGAAGAGGTCAGGGTCGGTTCGGCAGATCTCCTGCCACATCGGCTGGAAGCTGAACCACCCGGCAGCCGGGAAGCCGGTCTGTTCGAACGTGTACTGGGCCATGCTGTGCTCGATCAGCTTCGGGGTTCCGGCGGCCATCGCCAGCAGCTGGGCCTGGCACGAGCGGTCCATGCTGAGGAACCAGAAGCACGCCTCGTCGACCGTCTGGCCGACGGTGAACAGACCGTGGTTCTGATGGATCGCGGCCTTGCCGGTGGGGAAGGCAGCCGCCAACTCCTTGCCAGCGTCGACGTCGAACACCACGGCGCCACCCTGCTCGGTGATCACCCTGTGATCGCCGTAGAACGCGCACGAATCCTGTGTGATCGGATCGAGCGGGATGCCGAGCGAGGCAAACGCCTTGCCGTGCACGCTGTGGCTGTGCGCTGCCGAGACCACATCGGGCCGGGCCTGGTGGATGGCCGAGTGGATCACGAACGCGGCTCGGTTGACCGGCCTGGTGCCGTAGACCACGTCGCCGGAGTGGTTGACCAGGAGCAGATCGCTGACCCGCACGTGGCGGAAGCTCATCCCGAACGGGTTGACCCAGAAGTGATCGGGGAACTCGGGGTCGCGGACCGTGATGTGCCCGGCCACGCCCTCGCCGAACCCGACGCGTCCGAAGATGCGCAGCGCGCCGGCCAGCTTCTGCTTGCGGTGCAGACGCTCGTCTTCGACGGTCGCAAAGGTCGGTGGGCCCTCCAGGCTGACGGCCTTCGGTGTCAACTCGACGCCGTCGATCATCCGCACGCCGGATTCAGTGATCGCTCATGACCCCACGATACGCCTCACCGGTACCGCTCGGAGAGTGCACGCTGACCATGAACCGCGAGATCATGCCGTCGTCGATTGCGCCACCCGCCGCGAACTACGCCCACGCCGTGCTCAGCGAGCACATCGAGGCCATGTTGCACGTCAGCGGCGTCGTGGCCGCCCGTCCCGACGGCACGATCCCCGACGACGTCGCCGACCAGGCCGAGGTGATCTGGTCGAACATCGCCGCGATCCTCGCCGAAGCCGAGCATGGCCATGGCCGACATCGTCAGCATCACCACCTACGTGGTGGTCGACTTCATGGCCTGTCTCCCCGAAGTGATGGCGGCACGCGACCAGGCGCTGAACGGTCACCGCGTCGCGAGCACGCTGGTCACCGTGCCCGCCCTGGCCCGACCCGCGTGGAAGATGGAGGTCGCAGTCGTCGCCGCTCGTTAGCGCAGGCTCGCCAGTTGGGCGTACGCTCATCGGTGATGAGCGACGAGAAGCGCACCGACTCGGGCATCGAGGTCAAGGCGCTGTACGGGCCGCGAGGATCTGGCTGGTTGGGATCCGGACGATCGCCTCGGCGAGCCCGGCACGCCGCCGTACACGCGTGGCGTCTACCCGACGATGTACCGCGGCAAGTTGTGGACGATGCGCCAGTACGCCGGCTTCGGCACGGCGACGTCGACCAACGAGCGATTCAAGTTCCTGCTGAACGCTGGTCAGACCGGACTGTCGTGTGCGTTCGACCTGCCGACGCAGATGGGCTACGACAGCGACCATCCTCGTGCCGAGGGCGAGGTCGGCAAGGTCGGCGTCGCCATCGACACGATCGCCGACATGCGCATGCTGCTGGCCGACATCCCGCTCGACACGCGTCGATGAGCATGACGATCAACTCGACCGGCGCGATCCTGCTGCTGCTCTACGAGTTGGTCGCCGAGGAGCAAGGAGTCCCGGCGAGCGAGATCAGCGGCACGATCCAGAACGACATGCTGAAGGAGTACATCGCCCGCGGCACGTACATCTACCCGCCGAGGCCGAGCATGCGCATCATCACCGACAGCTTCGAGTACTGCGCCGCGCACGTGCCGAAGTGGAACACGATCTCGATCTCCGGATACCACATCCGCGAAGCCGGCAGCACGGCCGTGCAGGAGATCGCGTTCACGATCGCCAACGGCATCGCCTACGTCGAGGCGGCGACTCGCCGCGGGCATGGACGTCGACGCGTTCGCGCCGCGGCTCAGCTTCTTCTGGAACGCGCACAACAACTTCTTCGAAGAGGTGGCCAAGTTCCGCGCCGCTCGCCGCATCTGGTACCGACTGATGAACGATCGCTTCGGCGCCAAGAAGGAGTCGAGCAAGCTGTTGCGGTTCCACGCCCAGACCGGTGGCTCGACGCTGACCGCGCAGCAGCCCGAGAACAACATCGTGCGCGTCGCGATCCAGTCGATGGCGGCGGTGATGGGTGGCACGCAGAGCCTGCACACCAACGGCTACGACGAGGCGCTCAGCCTGCCATCGCAGCAGGCTGCGCAGGTCGCGCTGCGCACGCAGCAGATCATCGGCTACGAGAGCGGCATCGCCGACACGCCCGACCCGCTGGCCGGCTCCTACTTCGTCGAGTCGCTCACCGACGAGGTCGAGCGACTGGCGTGGGAGTACATCGACCGCATCGACGAGATGGGTGGCGCGGTCGAGGGCATCGAGGCCGGATTCCAGCAGGGCGAGATCGAGCAGGCCGCGTACGAGTACGCGAAGTCGATCGACGACGACGAGCGGGTCATCGTCGGGCTCAACAAGTTCACCGTCGCGACCGACGGCGATCCCGACATCTTCCCCGTCGACCCCGAGCTGGAGCGGGGTCAGAAGGCAGCGCTGGCGCGCGTTCAAAGCGGACCGCGACACGGCGGCGGTCGAGGCCCGGCTCGCCGATGTCACCGCCGCAGCACGGGGCACGCAGAACCTGCTGTACCCGATGAAGGAAGCGCTCCGCGCCAACGCCACGCTCGGCGAGGTCAGCGACGCCCTGCGCGACGTGTTCGGCGTCTATCGACCCGGCCGTAACAGTCGCGACATTCATGAGAGTTGGTTGACCGAGCACGCCGCTGACGAGTGCTGTGACGTCACGACCATCGGTCGGCGCAGTGGACTCCGCACGAGATCGAGATCTGGTTCGGTGTCATCGACGACACGATGTACCTGATCAGCGGCAACGGGCCGACCGCCGACTGGTATCGCAACGCGCTCGCCAATCGACAGGTGTCGGTGCGCTTGGCCGGTGAGACGCACAGCGGGATTGCACGTCATGTCAACGATCCCGACGAGCGCCGGAGGGTCGGGGACCTGATGGGGCGCAAGTACCCGTGGGACGGCGATGCGTCGATCGGTCTCACCCGCCACGCGTGGTGCTACGAGGTACCGGTACTGGCGATCGGCCGCTGGGACGATGATGGGTGAGCCACCACCACCCGCCGACGCTCTCACGCTTGTTGCTCACGCGGTCGACGAGATGCGTGAAACGACGAACCTGCTGCGCGTCGCCGACCTCGGACGCTCGCGGAGCCTGCCGTTGTGGCGCAAAGTCTTGTCTTGGTTTGTCTGGAGCGGGGCCGAGATCAGTGCCGGGTTCGCGGTGCAATATCTCGGTGAGAACCTCGGCCGCGCCCGTGCGCATTGGCGCGACGCACTCGGGCTGATCCGTGAGCTTCAGCGCGAACATCCACACAACGCGGTCGTGGCCGGCCTTGTCGACGATCTGCACCGCGCCGGGTGGGCCGATGTCCTTCCCAAGCTGCAGTATGTCGCGATCCCGTACACGAACGCCGATGCGGCAGCGCACCTTGCAGGTGTTGTCGACACGATTCGTGAATGCGATCGGCTGGCGCTCAGCGCCCGCAGCAAGCTGATGTTGCAGCGGATGCGCGACGAGCAGACAGAACCACCGCTGCGCTAGGCGTTTGCCGCGGCCATCTCGGCTGCCAGGTCGGCGGCGATGAAGATGATCTGGTCTTCCTGGCCACCCACCAGCTTCTGCTCGCCGCACCTCATCAGCACGTCGGCTCCGCTGACGCCGTACTGCTCGGCAGCGCGGAAGGCGTGCTTCAAGAAGCTGGAGTACACGCCGGCATACCCCATCACCAGGGCGAGGCGATCGATGATGCATTCGCTGTCCATCACCGGGCGAACCACGTCCTCGGCGGCATCCATCAGTGCCAGCACGTCGATACCGGTCTTGATGCCCAGCCGCTCGGCGACCGCCGCGAACACCTCATTTCTCGTGTTCCCGGCACCTGCGCCGAACCCGCGGACCGAGCCGTCGATCTGCACGGCGCCGGCCCGCACGGCGATCACCGAGTTGGCGACGGCGATGCCGAGGTTGTCGTGCCCGTGGAAGCCGACCTGGGTGTCGCCGCCGACCTCGGCCACCACTGCTTCGACGCGGTGTTGCACGTCTTCGAGGATCATTGCACCCGCCGAATCGACGACGTAGACGCACTGGCAGCCGGCGTCGGCCATGATCCGCGCTTGCTTGGCGATCAATTCGGGTGGCTGGCCGTGGGCCATCATCAAGAAGCCGACAGTCTCCAAGCCGAGCGAGCGGGCCAGCCCGAAGTGCTGGATCGACACGTCGGCCTCGGTGCAGTGCGTGGCGACGCGAACGATCGACAGGCCGATGTCGTGGATGTAGCGGATGTCGTCCATGGTTCCGATGCCGGGCACCATCAGCGCTGCGATCTTGGCTTGCTCGGCGGTCTCGACGGCTGCCTTCATGAGAAGTCGTTCGTCGGTGAGCGAGAAGCCGTAGTTGAACGACGAACCCCCCAGGCCGTCGCCGTGGGTGACCTCGATCACCGGCATGCCGGCAGCGTCGAGTGCGCCGACGACGTCGCGGACCTGTTGCTCGGTGAACTGGTGGTTCTTGGCGTGGGAACCGTCGCGCAGGCAGGTGTCGGTCATGCGCACGTCGAGTGAGCTCGAGTAGGGCATCAGATGGCTCCGTTCATGTGGACGGCGATGCGATTGCCGGTGGCGGCTGCAGCTGCGGTCATGATGTCGAGGTTGCCGGCATATGGCGGGAAGTAATCGCCGGCGCCTTCGACCTCGACGAGAACGGCGAGGCGCGGCGTGCCGTCGCGCGATTCACCGAATTGCGGTGGCGACTTCAGCCGGTAGCCGGGTACGTACTGGGCGACGTTGGCGACGGCGTCCTCGACGGCCTTGGTGATCAGCTTCTCGTCGGCGTCGCGCGGTAGCTGGCAGAAGATGGTGTCGCGCATGATCAAGGGTGGGTCGGCCGGGTTGAGCACGATGATTGCCTTGCCGCGGCCGGCCCTGCCGACTTCGGCAATCGCCCGCGATGTGGTGCGGGTGAACTCGTCGATGTTGGCTCGCGTGCCGGGTCCGGCCGACACCGACGCGACCGTGGCGACGATCTCGGCGTACTCGACCTCGGCCACCGCAGCTACAGCGTGGACGATGGGGATGGTCGCCTGGCCGGCGCACGTCACCATGTTGACGTTCATCGCGTCGAGGTGCTCGTCGATGTTGGCGCTCGGCACGACAAAGGGGCCGATCGCCGCCGGAGTCAGATCGATCGCCCGGATCCCCAGTTCGGCGTACCTTGGTGCGTTCGCGGTGTGGACGTACGCACTGGTCGCCTCGAAGACGAAATCGGGTAGCTCGCTCTGCGAGAGCAGCCAGTCGACGCCATCCGCGGACGCCTCGAGCCCCGCCGTGCGGGCTCTCTCCAAACCATCACTACGCGGGTCGACGCCGATCATGTAGCGCGGTTCGATCACGTCGGAGCGCATCAGCTTGTACATCAAGTCGGTACCGATGTTCCCGGAACCGACGATCGCGGCGGTCAGCTTGGCCATGGCACCTACTCTGCCCCAATCATGCCCGCCGAGGAAGGCCCAGCGTTCCTATGTGCGGAACAGCTGCTCAGGAGAAGCCTGCGGCGAGCTCGGCGACAACCTCTGCCGCAGTCATGACCCTGTCGACCGACCCGACCGACCGACCGGCGTAGAGCGCCATCGCGCCGATGTCACCGGTGGTGTCGCGGGTGGGTGAGCTGACGCCGAAGCGCGGCATCGGCACGACCTTGCCTCCCCGCGGAGCCGTCTCACCGACGATGTCGCTCGGCGCGGCCGTGGCCGCATCGATTGCCGACCGCAGCACGCGATGCGGTGAGTTCGGCCAACCCACACCAAACGCCTCGGTCAGTACAGCGTCGTCAGAGTCAGCGACGACCAGGGCGTCGATGTACGCGGGATGTGCGTTCGACTCGCGCGTGGCCACGAATCGTGTGCCGACGCGCACCGCGTCGGCGCCCAGTTGCATCGCCGCGCGCACGGCCGCGGCGTTGCCGATCCCACCCGCTGCGACGACCGGCACGTCGACCGCTGCACGCACTGCCGACAGCAGCTCGGCGAGCGGGACCTGCCCGCGCACGTGCCCCCCGGCCTCCATGCCCTGGGCGATGACATACCGGCAACCGGCGTCGACCGCAGCCTTGGCCTCGTCGACCGATCCGACCTGCCAGCCGCAGATGACGGCCGGCGGCACCCTCGATGCGTCGGGCCATTCGTAGAAGAACTCGACGATCGGCAGCCGTGAGGCCAGCAACTCGACAACCTCGGGCATCACGAAATGGGCGATGCAGGCGCAACCGACCGGGGCGGTGGTGAGCGTGGCGACCTCATCGAGATAACGAGCCACGACGGCGAGCTGTTGCCGCCCGACTCCGATCATTCCCAGCCCGCCGGCGTTCGAGACTGCCGCCGCGAGAGTTGACGTGGCCGTTCCGCTCATGCCGGCCTGCTGCAGCGGGAGCCTGCTTCCAACGAGTTCGGTGAACCGGTTCATCCCACACTCCCACCCGTGACAAGTCAGGCGTCCGAGCGCCGGGCACATTCTCGGCGACGGCTAAGCTTCGCCGATGGCGCCTCCGCCAGACTCATCGGATCCTGACGACTGGCAACCGGCGACCAGTCGACCCGGAGAGCTGTACACCCCTGAGGGTCAGATCAAATCGACGCGCAGCTTCGCCTCCGGCCTGTTCAGCAGGGACCCGCGGCGCAAGGCGTTGCGCAGGTCGTCGCTGCGAACCTCGTTGTCCATTCTGGCGATCGGAGTCGCCGCGGTGGCCCTCGTGGTCCTTCTGCAGGCGGTCTTCTGAACCAAGGCGGCGTCGCCCGCTCAGGCCATCGCCAGGGGTGATCTGGAGGGTGGTCAATATCGATATTGACCATATGAAACAAGGGTTTGCGGGTTGATCGGGCGGTCGAACACCTGTACGCTTTGGTGATGGGAACCGGGGGGTGCGCACTCGACGACATCGTGCTCTCGCCGGGCGAGTTCATTGATGCTTGGGCCGCTCACGAACGTGAAGAGGTGCGGTTGGCGTTGGCGACGAGCCGGCTCGAGGCCTGTGGTGAGTGGGCTGTTGACGGCTCTGTGTCGATGGCCGCCTGGCTGCGCAACCAGTGCCGGATGTCGAACCGTGACGCCCACGCTCTGGTGCATCGCGGCCGGTTCCTGGACAAGTTCGTGGCGATCGCCGAGGCGGCACATGAGAGTGTGTTGTCGGCCGGTCAAGTCACAGCATTGAAGTCGGCGTGCCCGCCAGCGGTGGAGCCGATCATGCGTGCCCAACAAGGCGATCTTGTCGCCATCGTCGCTCCATTGTCGGTGGCCGACAGCGAACAAGCCGCTGGTGTGTGGCGCCAGCGTGCCGAAGCCCTCGTCGATCTGCCCGAACCGGTCGAACCCGACCGCCAGCTGCGCACCGCCCGCACCGCCGATGGTCTGGTTGGAAGGTTTGTGCTCGATGATGCCGGTGCGGTGCAGTTCGAGCAGGCCATCCGCGGCGCGTCGACCTGGGACGGTGTCGACGATCCCCGCGACCGGTCACAGCGCGGCGCCGACGCCCTGGTCGACATCTGCGCGTTCTTCAACGCCAACCACGACCGGCCCGGCAGGAAACGTCAACGCCCCCACGTCGAGCTGCACATAGACGCCGACACCCTCGCCAACCGCCCGCTCGGGTGGACCACCGACGGCACAATCATCGACCACCTCACCACCGAGACGTTGTTGTGTGACTGCGTCATCCACCGGGTGATGCGCTCCGACAACGCCGTGCTCAACTACGGGCGGGCGACGTACACCGTCCCGTTGGATCTGTTCCGGGCCACAGCAGCACGCGATGGCGGCTGCCGCTTCCCCGGCTGTGACCGCAAAGTCGCCTGGTGCGACGCCCATCACATCCACTACTGGGAGAATATGGGCTTGACCGACTTGGACAACTTGGCGTTGTTGTGCAGCCGCCATCACCATCTCGTTCACCGCCACAACCTGCAGTTGAAACTGCTCCCCAACGCCAACCTCGAAGTCACCTACCCAGACGGAACCACCCGCACCAGCCAACCCCGCGGCCAACCAACCCGACACGGCCCATGACGCCTTCGCTGCTGTACCACTTCAGCGAAGACCCTCACATCGAGCGGTTCGTGCCTCACGTTCCGCGGACGAATCCATCACACGCACCTGCGGTGTGGGCCATCGATGACGAACACGCGCCGCTGTACTGGTTCCCACGTGAGTGTCCGCGCGTTGCGATCTGGCCGCGGCGCGACGCCGACTACCCGATGTTCCGCGACCGACTGGCGACTTCGGCGCGGCGGCTGCACGCCATCGAGTCCGGCTGGCTCGATCGCATGCGCACCGCACGGATCTACCGCTACGACTTCGATCCCGAAGGCTTCGTGCCGTGGACGCAAGCGGATGGTCATTGGATCGCGCACAGCGAGGTCGTGCCCGCGGGTGTTGGCGAGGTCGGTGATCTACTGGCGGCACACGAGAACGCGGCGATCGAACTTCGACGCGTGAAGACCTTGTGGCCGCTTGCCGACATCGCCCTCGCCGGCGAGTTCGACTTCAGCCTGGTGAGAATGCACAACGCCCAGCCGCGGACGCCGCCGTAGCCCCGGCCGCGAACGGTCAGCTGAAGCGCACCCCGACGGTTCCGAGGTCCTGAACTCGGGCGGTCACGTGGTCGCCGGCGTGCACGGCCACCGCTTCGGTGACGCCGCCGGTCATGACCAGGCTTCCGGCCGGTAACGCCTTGCCGCCATCTGCCAGCCAGCGCACCAAGGCGACGACCGATGCCGCAGGGTGACCCATCACGGCTGCGCCGGCAGCCGTACCGACCAACTCGCCGTTGCGCTCCATCACCACGCCGAGCAGGCGCAGGTCGAGGCCGGCGGGTCGGCGAGGTGCACCACCAACCACGTACCGAGCAGCTGAGGTGTTGTCTGCGATCACGCTCTGCACGTCGAACTTGAAGTCCTTGAACCGTGAATCGATCACCTCGATTGCCGGCAGTACGAACTCGGTGGCTGCGAGCACCTCGTCGATCGTGACGTCACCCGCCAACTCGCGAGCTGTGACGAAGGCGATCTCTGCCTCGACCTTCGGATGGATCAGCTGTGTCGTGTCGACCACGTCGCCGTCGGGCACGCACGTGTCGCTCATCAGTACGCCGAACACGGGCGTGTCGAGCCCCATCTGCACCATCTTGGCCTTCGACGTCAGGCCACCCTTGTAGCCGGTCAGTCGCCGGCCGTCGGCCTGCCAGCGTCGACAGAGCTCGGCCTGCACTGCGTACCCGTCGGCAACGTCCATGTCGGGTTGCGAGTCGGTGAGCTTGACGATCTCGGTGGCTGTGCGTCGGGCGGAGTCGATGATCGAGGCAAGCTCGGAGATGGCTGATGCGGAAAGTGTCACGGTGTGCTCCCTACTCGAACGTCACGCTGCAGCTACCGAGCGCGCCGAACTCGCAGGTGATCGTCTGCGGGCCCTTCAGCCAAGCCATGACCGACAGTGAACCGGTGAGGATCACCTCGCCCGCCCGGCAGGGGATGCCGAGCTCGCCAAGGGTGTTGGCCAACCAGATCATCGAATTGATCGGCGAACCCTTCACGGCGGCGCCGGCGCCGGTTGCGAAAATCTCTCCGACCGAGTCACCGGGCTGGCGAACGTCGATTGTCATACCGACCAATGCGAGGTCGATCTCCAACGGATCCTTCGGTTGGGTGCCGAGCACGAAGACGCCGCACGATGCGTTGTCGGCGATGGTGTCGCAGACCTTGATGTCCCAGTTGTCGATGCGCGAATCGACGATCTCGAAGCACGGTACGACGTAGTCGGTGGCCCTCAAGATGTCGATTGCGGTGATCCCGGGGCCGACGAGATCGCTCTTGAGGACGAAGGCGATCTCGCCCTCGGCGCGCGGCTGGATCAAGGAATCGAGCCGAATGGTGTCACCGTCCTGGTACACCATGCCCGACAGAAGTTGGCCGAAATCGGGTTGGTCGAGCCCCAGCATGTTCATCACGGCAGCGCTGGTGGCACCAACCTTCTTGCCGACGATCGCCTCACCGGCGTCGATCCGGCGTTGCACCATGCGCGTCTGGATGCCGTACGCATCGGCGATGTCGAGGCCCGGGGCGCGATCGCGCAGGTTGGGAACAGTTCGCCGGTCGACGAGTGCGGAGTACAACTCGTCGCCGTAACGATTGATGTCGGACGGGCTGAGGCTCATCGGGGTGCATCTTCGTGCACGGCCATCGCCGCCGCCAAGCCGTCGTTCCGGTATACGGGACACGGGGGTGAAGGCGATCGACGACGGAGCGTACTCTGAGAGCGGTGTCCAAAGCCTTCGAACGAGAGGTGACCTTCGAAATCGACGGTCTCCGATTTTCGTTCGCCACGTGGTCCGACGTGTCGGCGCTGTTCGCGATTCGCTTCCTGGCCAAGCACGATCGGCCGCGTCGGGGCTGCGAGGCCGGTCTCTGCGGAACCTGCGAGTCGCTGCTCGACGGCACGCCGACAAGGTTGTGCCAGTTGCCGTCGACATCGCTCGATGGCGTGTCGATCGTCAGCGGATCGCGGCCGGGTCGCTGACGAGCGCCTTGGAGATCTCCGCCGCCGTCTTGACGACCATACGCACCAACTGAGCATGGCGATCGGCCGGCATTCGGATGAGCGGACCGGCGACCGAGACAGCGGCGACGCATGAACCGAGCCGATCGAAGATCGGGGCGCCGATCGATACCACCCCGGGAGCCGATTCGTCGCTGCTGATCGCGTAGCCGGCCTTGCGGATCTCGGCCAGGGCCTGGTTGAGGCGGGTGCGAGTTGTGATGGTGCGCGGTCCAAGGCGTGGCAACCCGGCGGCGACCGCATCGTCGACGTCGGCCTGCGTGCCGTAAGCCAGGAGAACCTTGCCCGACGACGTCGCATGGGCCGAGCGACGCCTGCCGACCTTGGTGAACAGCCCCATCATCTGCGGGCTTTCCAGGCGATCGAGGTAGACGACGTCGGAGCCCGACAGGACCGCGAGGTGTGCGGCCTCGCTGCTGTCGTTGTGCAGCTTCTCCAGCGGCACGTGACCCACCTGACGCAGTACGCGGCTGCTGACGACCTCTTGGCCGATCTCGTACAACTTGAGGCTGAGCCGGTAGCGCTCGTCGGCTGTGCGTTCGACGAAGCCTTCGCTCACCAGGATGCTGAGCAGACGATGCACCGTGCTCTTGGGCAGATTGACCCGGCGGCCGAGCTCGGAGACACCGAGCACGGGGTCGGCGAACGTGAACGCCGTCAACAATGCCAGTGCCCGCGCTACAGCCGATTCCGGCGTGTCTCGATCTGCCGCGGCCACATCGGCACCCTAGCGACACCCCAACTTTGTCGCTCCCAACACGCTCGGCATGTTCGGAGCGACAAAGCCCGGGGATGGGGATAGGGATCTACCAGCTGCAGTCGGCGAGGTTGTCCCAGCATCGGCGGGTCAGCTCGGCGCCGGTGAAGTAAGCGGTACGAGCCGAGCGCCGCTTGGCGTCGGTGTCGAGATGCTGCTCGGCGAACTCGCCGACGTGACCACCGTGGTCTTCGTCGACTGTGATGTGGATGGTGTGGAACGCGTAGTCGTCGGGTTGCAGGATGTTGCTGTAGTGCGCCTTGAAGCCTTTGACGACCTTGATGTACGCCGGCGGGATCTGGTTCTCGATGGCCAGCACGCCGCCGAACATCACTTCGTGCCACGGCTCTTGCAGGGCCAATCTGTAGAGGAAGCTGCTGCACGCCATGGCGTCGACATTCGGCGTCGCCTCGGTGATCAGTTCGTCGGGTGCGCCGAGTGCCCGGGTGAACTCGAACAACCAGTGCAGATGGCCGAACCCGGACTTCGAGGTCGTGCCGAGCACCTCCTCGGCGATGTTGTCGATGATCCCGTCGGTCATCTCGTACGGCACGCGGGTGACCCACGCCGAGAGCACCCGTCGGGTGTGGTACGTAACGCCGTGGTAGTGCTGGCGCGCCCAGGCGACGAGGTCTTCCTTGGTCGCCTCACCCTGCTCGGTGCGCTTGACCCAGTCGGCCTGGTCGAGGGTGCGGCCAGAAGCCTTCAGTTCCTCACGCATCTCGTCAACGAACGCTTCACCGTCGAATGCCATACCGACACGCTCTCACGCCGAACGCGGGTGGCGAAATGTTGTCGTTCCGTTTATCGGAACGGTGTCCTATCGGAGCCGACCTCACCCAACCAAGATGTGGTCATGGCAATCTTCCGACTCGGACACGTTGAAGTTCGAACCCCCGATCTAGAGCTATGTGCCGCCTACTACACCGAGGTCTTGGGACTGCGCGAGGTCGCTCGCGACGACAACCACGTGTACCTCAAGGGCTGGGACGAGCAGGACCACCACTCGCTGATGCTCACCGGCGCCAACCGTTACGGGCTCGAGCACGTCGCCTTCAAGACCGAGTCGATCGACGATCTCGAGGGCTACGAGACCACGCTCGAACGGTACGGCTGCACGGTCGATCGCATCGCTGCCGGCACCGAGCTCGGCCAGGGTGAGGCGATCCGTTTCGACTCACCGACCGGCCACACCATGGAGATCTATGCCCAGATGGAGAAGGTCGGCAACGGGCTGCCGCTGTTCAACCCGCCGCCGATGCCGATGGATCTCGTCGGCATCGCCCCGCCCCGCCTCGATCACTGCCTGCTCACGACCGAGAACGTCCCCGACGCTGCCCGGTTCATGAGCGAGGTGCTGGGCTTCCGATTGACCGAGCAACTCGTCACCAACGAGGGCTACCAGCTGATCGTGTTCTTCGAACGCTCACGCCAGCCCCACGACATCGCCTTCACCCGCGGCGCCAACGGTGGCCTGCACCACTTCGCCTACTGGCTCGACAGCTGGGCAGAGATCGGGCGGGCAGCCGACATCTTGCGGATGAACGGCATCGACATCGACGTCGGCCCGACCAGGCACGGCATCACCCGCGGCCACACGATCTACTTCTTCGACCCGGTCGGCAACCGCAACGAGGTGTTCACAGGTGGATACAAGACCGACTCCGACTGGGAGACGATCACCTGGACGGAGGATCAGCTGGGCAAGGCGCTGTTCTACTACGAGAACCGTGTCGTCGAATCGTTCGTGTCGATCTACACATGAGCGTCACGCGCGACGACGTGCCGCTGTACATGGCGAAGTACGCGCGGCGCCGGGCAGAGCCGCTTGCACCGGTCGACGGTGACGAGCCGGCGTTCGTGCTGCGTGCCCGCGGGCGGTCGACCTTGCGAGCCCTGGAAGAGCTCGACCGGGTCACCGCGCCGCCGGGCAGGACCGAGGAGTTCGCTCGTGAGACCGTGTCGCCCCGCGAGCAGTTTCCCGGTGAGTTCCGCAAGCGGATCACGACGTCGATCGATGTGCGCCTGATCCGTCATGGCCAGACGCAGGGCTACGTCACCGACGGCGCCCTGACGCCGCTCGGGCAGTGGCAGGCTCATCGCAAGGGTCAAGATCTTGCCAAGGGCCTGAAGGAGGGGATGACGGTCAGGTTCCCGCACGCGCCCACGGCCCGCGCCACCGAGACAGCAGTCGGCGTGCGCAGTGGTGTGCTGCAAGCGCTCAGTCGCTACGGGATCGGCGACGTCACGGTCGAGGAGCCCTATCCGCACGATTCGTTCAAGAACTTCCAGATCTGGGCCGGCGGTCGCGAGGTCGATGTCACCGCCGCGTTCCAAGAGTTCGCCCAGATCCACGAGGGCTACCAACGATTCGGAGTCGGAGACCGACCGGGGTGGATCACCGAGATGAACCGCTTCTACCGTGTGCTCCAGGCCGGCGGGGATCCGATCACCGTGTGGCTCACCCAACCGCTGTTCTACTTCGAACCGCCGATGATCGTCGTCCGCCGTCACTGGAAGGGCATCGCCGAGATCGTCGCGGAGAGTGGGCCGAACACAGCGATCTACATCTGCGGGCATTCCGGTCCGATCCGTGCCGTGGCCGCGTCGGCCGTCGGTCACGACCCCGGTGAGCCGAACAACACCGAAGACGTGCGCATCAAGGTCTACGACGACCACGAGCACGCGGTGCTGACGTACCGCGGCCGTGGGTTGGAGCTGGAGATCCCGACGTTGGCCACGCCGAGTTGGTACGCATGACCGTGGAGGCCGAACGGGCCGTGCCCAGCGCGACACCCCGTACCGATTCCGCCAGATCCGCCAAGTCTGAAGAAGGTGGTGATGGCGGCGGCTTTGCGGGCTACGGCGAGCCGCCGGTGCTCACCGTGCTGACGGTCGACGAGATCGAATACTCGATCGTCGCCGATCCGACGATGGCGGCGCTCAAGGCGATCCGCGAGATCGCCGAACACGTGCGGCCGCGGCGTGGCTGCCAGGAAGGCATCTGCGGCAAGTGCGAGTCGAAGGTCAACGGTGAAGACACCCGGTTGTGCATCACGCCGATCGGCACGTTGTCGGGCGCGGTCGTGATCACCCCGGCGCCGCGTAAGAGCATCTGGGGCTGATTCGCTGCCGAAATCACTGAAGCCCGGTCGCTCGGGCTGCGATCGGGCTTCAGTGATTCTCTCGGATTTGACCCTTTCGCCGGACGGGCTTGCGGGTCGTGCACATCGTGTTCGAGACCTGGTCGAACGCGCTATTGCCCATTGGTACTAGTACCACCCCGCGGCGGGATCAGGTGGCGGCGATGACGTGCACGTCGGGTGCCGGGCGTCGCGGCGCTTCGCCGGTCGACGTCGCCCAGCCGAGGTAGATGAGGCCGCTGATGTGGGTTCCGAATTCGAATCCGCACAAGTCGGCCACGGGATCGTTGGCACCCTTCGGGCAGGTGCTCCAGTAGCTGGCCAAGCCGCGCTCGGTGGCCGCGAGCAGCATGATCTGGATGCCGGCGGCCACAGCGTCGCGATTCTCGTGTGAGCGCAGCGGCGAATCGCCAGGGGCCGACCCGACGACCAAGATTGTCGGCGTGCGCAGGTACTTGGTGCGAGCCTTGTCGACCTTCTCCAGTGGGTCTCCATGGGCTTGCATGGCGTCGGCCACGACCTGGCCGAGCCGGGCCCGGGCCGGACCGTGAGCGATGGCGAATCGCCATGGCCAGGTCCGCTTGTGGTTCGGAGCCCATTGCGCCAATTCGCAGAGCTCACGAACCAGATCCTCGGGCACCGCTCGCTGCTTGTCGACCACCATGCTGGTGCGACGGCTACGAATCAGATCGGCGAGCTCGGTCGATTGCACATGTCCATCATGCAGCAGTCAGACCTCGGGGACCGGCAGACACGTTCCGATATCCGGAACAGTGACCTTGAGTGGTGACAGCCACGATGCGACAGTGCGACGGTTGCGAAAACACGCGAAAGAAGCACGAGGGGGTTCTGCAGATGTCGTTCGATGGTGATGCGTTCGTAGATGAGATGCGCGACGAGCTGATCGCGTCGGGTCGGACGCTCGACAAGGCGCGGTGGGTCGAGCGAGTGGTGCAGGGTGAGGCGACCAAGGAAGAACTTGTCGGCTGGGCACGCCAGCACTACCACGGGGTGACCTACCACACCCGTCGCTTCCTCGCGATCTGGTCAGGACGCATCCCGTACGAGATGACCGAGAGCGTGATCGAGAACATCGGCGAGGAGGTTCTCGGCATTCAGTCGAAGTCCGGTCACGGTCACCTGCACTGGTTGTTCCAGTTCACGCGGGCGCTCGGGGCACCCGACGAGGTCATCACCGAGGCAACGCCCAACGTCGATGCCGTCCTCAGCGAGAGCTTCCTCTTCAACCTGGCTCACCAGCGGCCGTGGTACGAGTTCCAGTTCGGCGCCAGCCTCGGCATCGAGAACCAGATCCCCCCTGCATACATCCGCGCCGTTGACGGCTTCAAGCACCATTACGGCCACCTCTTGGAGCCCGACGACTACGCGTTCCACACCATTCACATCACCGTCGACGAAGACCACGGCGGACACGTTGGAGAGTTCGCCGAGCGTTACCTCGACACCAACGAGAAGCGCAGGTCGGCACGCGCCGCGTACTTCGCCGGCGCCGAGGCCACGCGGCGTTGCTGGGATGCCTACGAAGGGGTGTCGTGGTAGTGGCGGATCACGCCATCTTCTTCCACGACTACCACGAGTCTGACCGCCCGATCATCGGCGGTAAGTGCGCCAGCCTCGGTGCGATGACAGTGGCCGGGCTTCCGGTGCCTCCGGGCTTCGCCGTCACGACCCACGCGTTTGCCGACTCGATGAACAGGGACCACGTCGGCCCGGTGCTCCACAAGTTGCTCGACGACCTCGACGTCAACGATCTGCACGCCCTCTCAGAGGCAGCTGCGACATGTCGGCAGATGGTGCTCGACGCCGGACCGTCGCAAGAGGCCGAAGCGACGATTCGAGACGGATACCGCCAGCTGTGTGAGCAGACGGGAATGCCCGATGTTGCCGTGGCCGTGCGGTCGAGCTCAACTGCCGAGGACATGCCGGACGCATCGTTCGCCGGTCAGCAAGACACGTATCTGTGGATCCGTGGCGCAGACCGGGTGGTGAACCACGTCGTGCACTGCTGGGCCAGCCTCTACAACGATCGGGCGATTGCGTATCGCCACGAGAACGGCTACCCGCACGCCGAAGTGGCGATGAGCGTCGCCGTGCAGCAGATGGTCCTGCCGAAGGCGGCGGGCGTCGCGTTCACGCTCAATCCGACGAACGGCGACCGCTCGACGATCGTGATCGACTCGTCGTTCGGGCTCGGCGAACCGGTGGTGTCGGGCACCGTCACGCCCGACAACTACATGATCGACAAGGTCATCTTCGAGATCACCAGGCGAACCGTGTCGGCGAAGGAACTGGAATGCTGCGTGGAACGTGATCGCGTGGTCGAAAGGCCACTTGACGCCGATCGCAGCACCTCGCCGAGCATCACCGACGACGAGATCAAAGCAATCGCCAAGCTTGCTCGGCAAGCCGAGAAGCACTTCGGTCGGCCGCAGGATGTGGAATGGGCAGTGACGATCGGCGACGACGGGCGGCCGTTCGTGCATCTCCTGCAGAGCCGGGCCGAGACGGTGTGGAGCAACAAGCCCCGCCAGATCAGCCACGGGGTGCATACCGGAGTGGAAGGGGTCGTCAGCAACCTGCTGAAACCCGTGCAAGTCAAGTAATGACCACAACATCACAGCACGCAATCGACCTGGGGGAACCTCAATGAGCCAAGATCACACCGAACGGGTCCGCTTCGACAGCCCGTTCTCCGTCACCACGCCACCAGGGGCCGAGGGATGGGAGGACCTGTACTCGTACCATCTGCTGTTCAGCGAGGCGCGCAAACCGTACGACGACTCGATGTTCTGGTTCCGCGACGCAATCCACCTGCCGACGGTGATGCCGCCATTCGATATGAGCCTGGTCGAGTACGCCTTCGCTTCGCTGGGCTCGTACAACAGTCGTCACTACATCGTGCCGCCGGCAATGGGCATCGACATCCGCGTCCTCAACGGCTGGTTCTATCTCACACCGGTTTCCGTGGCCGACCCCAACGAGATCCCTGGCCGCGTCGAGCACTTCATGCAACGTGCCGGCCACTACTTCGCCAACTGGGACGCGATCGAAGCGGAATGGATCGTCAAGGCGAAAGAGGTGATTGCCAAGCTCGAGGCGTTGAACTTCGCACCACTGCCTGACATGGTCGATCTCGAGGTCGTCACCGGGCATGTCGGTCGAAGCAACGTCTACGACCTGCAACACGGCTACCACGAGCTGGTCGACCTCTCACTGGAGCTCTGGCAGCTGCACTTCGAGATGCTCAACCTCGGCTATGCCGCCTACCTCGACTACTTCGGTTTCTGCAAGGAGGTCTTCCCCAGCATCCCCGACCTGTCGATCGCCAAGATGGTTGCCGGCATCGAGGTCGATCTGTTCCGCCCCGACGAGGAGTTGCGCCGACTGGCTCGCCTGGCCGTCGACACGGGCCTGGGCGACATGTTGTGCGAAGGCACCATCGACCAGGCTCTGGCCGCCGTGAGAAGCGCAGAAGGTGGTGAGGAGTGGTTGTCGGAGTACGCCAAGGCTCAGTACCCGTGGTTCAACTACTCCAACGGAACCGGCTTCTACCACACCGATGCGGTGTGGGCCGAGCGCCTCGACATCCCCTTTTCGTTCATGCGCGGGTACATCCGCCAGCTGCAGGCGGGGGAGGAGATCGACACCCCGCAGGAGGCCGTGATCGCCGAGCGCGATCGTGTCGCAGCGGAGTACCTTGATCTGCTGGACGGCGACGACAAGGCCAATTTCGAGGCCAAGCTCGGCCTCAGCCGAACTGTGTTCCACTACGTCGAGAACCACAACTTCTACGTCGAGCACTGGGGTATCAGTGTGATGTGGCGCAAGATGCGTGAACTGTCGAACGTGTTCGTCAAAGAAGGCTTCTGGCCTGACGGCGACGACATCTTCATGCTCAAGCGCGACGAGATCCCGACGGCGATCAGCGACATGACGTTCGCCTGGGCGGCAGGAGTCGCGCCTCGGGGTCCGTCGTACTGGCCCGACGTGGTCTCCAAGCGCCGAGCGATCATGGCCGCGTGCCAGGCGTGGGATGCACCGCCGGCGCTAGGTGAGCCTCCCGACGTGGTGACCGAGCCGTTCACGATCATGCTGTGGGGAATCACCACCGACTCGATCCAGAAGTGGCTGGGTGGCATGTCGAGCGATGGAGGCTTGAGCGGCTTCGCCGCCTCGCCAGGTGTCGTCGAGGGCATCGCCCGGGTTCTCTCCAGTGCGGATCAGGTGGCCGAGCTCGAGGACGGCGAGATCCTCGTCGCGCCCGTTACAGCCCCGTCATGGGCGCCGGTGTTCCGGCGCATCGCCGCGACGGTGACCGATTCGGGCGGGATGATGAGCCACGCGGCGATCGTTTGTCGCGAGTACGGGCTGCCCGCAGTCACGGGGACAGCGTTCGCCACCAAGTCGATCAAGACCGGCATGCGCCTTCGTGTCGACGGTGACAACGGCATCGTCACGATTCTCGACTGACTAGTGCCACCAGGTGCCTGAGCAACTGTCGACCGTGGCCAAGACGCTGCGAGTGCTCGAGGCGTTCAGCTTTGCCGAGCCGGTGCTCGGCGTCTCCGAGATGGCCCGCAAGCTCGACATGGGCAAGTCGACCGTGCACCGTGCCCTCAGCACACTGCTCGAGCACGGTTACGTCGTCAAGACGCCCGACGACCGATACCGCCTCGGGCTGAAGCTGCACGAGATGGGCCAACTCGTCGTGTCGGGTTTGCGACTGCGCGAGGTTGCTCACGGTCCGCTCGAACGACTTCGGGTCGAGTGCAAGGAGACGGTGCATCTCGCAGTGCTCGACGGGACGGATGTCGTTTTTGTCGACCAGTTGGAGTCAGCGGGCCTGGCGCGCATGTTCAATCGGGTCGGACGTCGCGTGCCGGCGCACGCCACGTCGTCGGGGAAGTGCTTGTTGGCGTTCAACGAATCGGCTGTCGAGGCCGTGCTTCAGCGTGGGTTGCGCCGCCGCGCGCCGCGGACCATCACCAGCAAAGTCCTGCTGAACGAGACGCTTGACCGCGTTCGAACGATCGGCTACTCGGTCTCGGTTGAGGAGAGCGAGCCCGGCGTGACCAGCGTCGGTGCACCGGTCTTCGGTCGCGACGGGGACTGCATCGCGGCCGTCGCGATGGCCGGCCCGGCACTGCGACTCGGGGAGGAACAGTTGCTTCGTGCTGTTCGCCAGGTGCGACGCTGCGCAGCGGAGATCAGTGAGGCGATGGGCTTTCGCGAACGCCGATCACTCGGTGCGTGACGTCGATGCAACGAAGTTGCCGACCAGATCGACCCACGTGTTCCACAACTGCGGCGGGTAGTCGTGCCCCATGCCCGAGATGACCTCGAAGCGTGCCCCCGGAATCAGCTCTGCGGTGCGCCGGCCGCCACTGATGTCGATCAACGTGTCGCAATCGCCGTGGATCACCAGCGTCGGCGTGCTGACACCGGTCAGCCGGGCGGTGCGGCTCGGGGCGGCGACAACGGCTTGGTACTGCCGCGCCGGGCCGGAAGGATGGAAGCATCGGTCGAAGGCCCTCTCGGCGTCACGTCGCCACCTGCTCTCGTCGGCAAACGCCGGGCTGCCCCACACCCGCAGGCCGGCGACGTGGGCGTCTACGTATGTCTCTCGGTCGACCGCAGGTGGTGCGGTGAGCAGGGCAAATGCCTCGGGTGTCGGATCTCCGTAGCCGGGCTCACCGGTACGTGACATCACCGAGGTCATCGAGAGCAAACGCTGTGGATGCTCGATTGCCATCACCTGCACGATCATTCCGCCCATCGACAGACCCATGACGTGCGCTCGTTCGATGTCGAGCGCATCGAGCACGGCGACGGCGTCGGCAGCCATGTCGGAGATGTGGTACGCCGCGCCGGCCGGCGCCGTGTCGAACTTTGTCGACATCCCCACGTCACGATTGTCGAAGCGCACGACCCGTAGGCCTCGTAACACGAACATCGCGCACCAGTCCTCCTGGTAGTTGATGCACTGGCTGCCCAACCCGTTGACGAGCAGCAACGTCGGGGCAGTGGGAGGACCGAACGTCTCGAAGTAGATCTGGCATGCTCCGTTGTGCGCCGTGGCCATCCCGCGACGGTATCCGACGACCGTTCCGCAGGTGAGAACGCCGACGTTGTCCGTCGATGGCCGATGCTGATCAACTCCGAACGTGACGAGTGCGCCACCCCTCAAACATCTGCTGCTCGACTTCGGCGGTCCGGTGCTGCTGACGCCGTTCGAACTGGTCTCCAAAGCCGAGGCTACGCTCGGTCCGATGTCGTGGCGCGGGCCGTTCGACACCAGCACCGATCCCGATTACGTCCGCTGGCAGGCCGGCGAGATCGATGAGCGGGCGTACTGGACGGTGCGCAGCGAGCCGTACGGCCTCGACGTGCGTGCGTTCATGCGTCACTTCTACGAGCCGGCCGGCGATTACCTGGTGCGTCCGGGGATGACCGAACTGATCACCCGCCATCGCGCCGCGGGCCGGTGTGTGGGTGTGCTGACCAACGACATGAACGCCTTTCACGGTCCTCGATGGAAGGACGACATCTCCGTGATCGGGCAGTTCGACTTCATCGTCGACGGGTCGATCACGGGATATCTGAAACCCGATCCGCAGGCGTTTCGGTTGGCGCTCGACGCGTTCGGCTCTCCCAGGCCCGTCGACGTCGTCTTCGTCGACGATCAGCAGAGCAACCTTCGCGGTGCGGCGGCGGTCGGAATGACCACGGTGTACTTCGACCCGACCGATCCTGCCGGCTCGTTCGAACGGATCGAAGCCGCCCTGGTTTGAATCACCCGGCGCCGGATTCGCTGTCAGCCGGTTCGCTCGACCCGTAGTCGACGACGACGATCCGTTCCTCGGTGCCGCGCACGACGGTCAGCGACAACGTCTGACCCGCGGCAGCGAGCGCATCGTGCAGCGCATCGATCGAATCGAGCGGTGTGTCGCCGACGGCCACAAGCAGGTCGCCCTCGGCGATGCCGGCGTTCGATGCCGGCCCGCCGGGCTCGACGCCGCGAACGAGTAGACCTTCACGAGCCGGCAGACCGACCGACGCCCGGAGCTTGGCAGCGACCGCGGGCGGGGCCAGGGCGACGCCGAGGCGGGGCCTGACGACCGACTTCCCAGCGGCGAGATCGTCGATGGCCGACCGCAGCGCGACATCGATCGGGCGGGCGACGTAGAACCCGCGGCCCGTGCGATGGGTGTTCAACCCGAGGACACGCCCGTCGGCGTCGGCGACAGGCCCGCCCGAGGCGCCGCGTACAAGCGGGGCCGTGTGTTCGACACCCCCGTGCACCTGCCGCCCGCGGGGACCCTGGAAGGCCAGATCGACCAACGACACCATGCCGAACGAGATCCGTGTGCGGTGCCCGCCGCGGCTCAGGGCGAATATCACGTCGCCGGCTTGGGGCATCCGCTCGGCCCACGTGGCCGGGGTGATGGAGCCGGTGTCGACGTCGAGCACGACGAGGTCGCCGTCGTCGTCGGCGCCGGCAATCGAGCCTTGAACCGCCCTGCCGTCGGCGAACGTCACCAGCGTGGTGCGGTCGCGAAGGTTGTGGGAGTTGGTCAACACCTTGCCGGCAGCGATCACCAGACCGCTACCGCGGCCGTCTTGGCCGATGCTGACGATGGCGTCACCGAGTTCGGTCAGCACGGAGCGGGCGGTGGTGGAGAGCTCATCGATCACGGACATGGTTACTTGCTCCTTGCTAGTGACTTGTAATGTGTAAGTAAGCTATTCGGCATGAGTCGCCGACGCAACCTCGCCTACACACTTGCCATGATCGGAGATCGCTGGACGCTGCAGATCGTGTCGGGACTGCTCGACGGGCCGAGGCGGTTCGGGGAGCTTGCCGAGACGCTGACCGGGATAGCCCCCAACGTCCTCACCTCCCGACTTCGGCAACTCGAACGCGACGGGGTGGTGGTCGCGGTTCCGTACAGCCGTCGACCGGTCAGGCTGGCGTATGCGCTCAGCGACATGGGTCGCGAATTGGGCGACGCGATTGCGCTGCTCTCGGCGTGGGGTGCCCGCCAGACCGGCGACACGGAGGGGCCGATGCACGAGCTGTGCGGGACGGCCCTCGAGACCCGGCTCTTCTGCCCGACGTGCGAGCAGCCGGCCGACGACCCCCATGCAGAATGCTGGATATGAGTAGTCGAATGTCTGGGCGCCACCCGGGTGGGGGCGGCAAACACTCGGCTCAGACGACGCTCATGATGTAGGCGGTGTCCATGTACTCGCGGAGGTGGCACACGCGACCGTCTTTGATCTCGATGACCCACGCGTAGCGGTTGTGGTAGTGGTTGCCGTTCTGTAGCTCACCATCGGCCTCGGTCTCGGCGCAGACCAGGTCACCGGCGGCAAACGTCCGCTTGACCTCGACCTTCGGGTCTCCGGGCGCGAACATGCCCCTCACCGGTGCGAGGAACTCGTCGATCACCGCGTCGCGGCCCGACGTCAGGCCGGCGCCGGGCACGGCCGTCGACATGACCTCCCATGACCCGTTGGGATGGATGAGCCCGCGCAGTGCCTCGAGGTCACCGGTGCTCAAGGTGGCGAAGAACTGGTGAACCAGCGTCTCGTTGTGCGTCACGTCTGCCATGCCGGCCATGTTGTCAGAGAGCGGCACCGTGTCAATTGTTGTGGCTCAGTCGTTGTGGTGCAACGCGGCGTTGAGGCCTTCCCATGCGACCGACCGGGGGATCGCCTCGACCGCACCCGTCTGGCTGTTGCGGCGGTACAGCAGGCCTCCGGCGCCACTGAGCTGGCGAGCCTTGACGACCTCGCCGTCGGGCATCTTCACGAGTGTGCCGGCCGTTACATACAAACCGGCCTCGACGACGCACTCGTCGCCCAGGCTGATGCCGATGCCTGCCTCGGCACCGAGCAGGCACCGCTCGCCGATCGTGACCTGATCCTTGCCGCCGCCCGACAGGGTGCCCATGATCGACGCGCCGCCGCCGATGTCGCTGCCGTCACCCACGACCACCCCCGCCGAGATGCGCCCCTCGACCATCGAGCGGCCAAGTGTGCCGGCGTTGAAGTTGACAAAGCCTTCGTGCATCACCGTGGTGCCCGAAGCCAGATGAGCACCGAGACGCACGCGGTCGGCGTCGGCGATTCGCACGCCTGTCGGTATCACATAGTCGGTCATCCGAGGGAACTTGTCGAGCCCATGCACGGTGAGAACGCCGCCGGTTGCACGCACCTGCCAGCGGACACGGTCGACCTGATCGACCGCGACCGGACCGATGTTGGTCCAGGCAACGTTGTTGAGGAGCCCGAATGCATTGTCGAGGTTGATCGTGCGCGGTCGGCAGAGCCGGTTGGAGAGCAGATGCAGCCGCAGGTACACGTCGCTCGCCGACGTCGGGGCAGCTTCGATGTCGATCGACATCTCGACTGCGCGCACGTCGACGCCGCGCAGGTCGTCGTGCCGTTCGGCCGACCGGCGATCCGTGGTGAGAGCCGGCTCAGTGGTGATGTGACCGAGACCGAGCTCGGGATACCAGGTGTCGAGCACAGCCCCATCGGAGGCGACCGTGGCCAGGCCGCGTCCCCACGCAGTTGAACCGATCGACTCGCTCATCTACATCACCTCCGGACGCAGCGTCGGAAAGAGGATGACCTCCTTGATCGAATGGACGCCGGCGATGAGCATCGCCACCCGGTCCATGCCGATCCCGAGGCCGCCCGTCGGCGGCATGCCGTACTCAAGGGCCCGCAGGTAATCCTCGTCGACCGTGCCGGCCTCGAGGTTGCCGGCCTCGCGCGCGGTCTGCTCGTCCTGGAAGCGGGCTCGCTGCTCGACGGGGTCGTTCAACTCGCTGTAGCCGTTGGCCAGCTCGCGCCCGTTGACGAACAGCTCGAACCGCTCAGTCAGGTACGGGTCGTTGCGATCCGTTCGGGCCAGCGGCGAGATCTCCACCGGATGGCCGGTGACGAAGGTCGGCTTCATCAACGACGCTTCGGCGGTGGCCTCGAACAACTCCTCGATGATCTTGCCGCTTCCCCACGACGGGTGGCAACCGACACCGTGTTGATCGGCAAGGGCACGAAGCACCTCGACGGGCATCGACGGATGAACCTCGGTGCCGATGGCCTCACTGGTGAGGTCGATCATCCGCGCCCGTCGCCACGGCTGCGCCAGGTCGACCTGCTCGTCACCGATCGCCACCACCGAGGTGCCGGTGGCGTCGATCGCGGCCTGGGTGATGAGTCGTTCGGTGATGTCGATCATCTCCGAATAGTCGGCGAACGCCTGGTAGAGCTCCATCATCGTGAACTCGGGGTTGTGGCGCGTCGAGATGCCCTCGTTGCGGAAGATCCGGCCGATCTCGAACACTCGCTCCATGCCGCCGACGATGAGTCGCTTGAGGTGCAGTTCGAGGGCGATGCGCAGGTACAACTGCATGTCGAGGGTGTTGTGATGGGTGATGAACGGTCGAGCGTGAGCACCCCCCGCCTCGAGGTGCAGAACGGGCGTCTCGACCTCGATGAACCCTTCGGAGTGCAGCGTGCGACGGAAGCTGGCGATGATCTCGTGACGGATGCGGAACGAGCGGCGGGCGTCTTCGTTGACGATGAGGTCGGCGTACCGCTGGCGGAACCGTGTGTCGGTGTCGGTGAGGCCGTGCCACTTGTCGGGCATCGGGCGCACGGCCTTCGACAGCAGTTCGACAGTGTCGACCTTGACGCTGAGCTCGCCGTTGCGCGTGGTCATCACGGTGCCTTCGACGCCCAGCCAATCGCCGAGGTCGAGATCGTCGAAGGCTGCGAACTGTTCGTCACCGACGACTGCCTTCGACACGAACAACTGCACCTCGCCGCCGCGATCGAGCAGGGTTGCAAAGATCAGCTTGCCCTGCTTGCGGCGCAGCATCATCCGACCGGCCACGGCGACCCGATCTTCGGTCTCGGTGCCCGGCTCCAGACCTCCGTACTCAGCGCGAAGCTGATCGAGCGCATGGGAGCGATCGAACCGGTATGGATACGGGTTGGTGCCCGAATCGCGTAGCGCCTGGATCTTGTCGAGCCGCTTGGCCTTCTCGACGGCGAGACCGCTGCCGGTGGCTTCTGGCTCGACGTCGGGCTCTTGGTCACTCACAAGGCCAAGACGGTACCGCTTCAGTGCTGCCGACCGCGAGCCGTTTCGCCTGGCTGTCCGAGCGCTTGCTGGTAGGTTGGTCGCCGACATGCGGCTGGACAACAACCCGGACACGAGCCCGGGGCACAAACCTGGGCGACATCTGGAACCGATCGCATGATACGAACACGACTGACCCGAACCGCCGCGCTGCTGGTCATCACCTCGGCGATGTGGGCCGCGATCCCGGGCTCCGCTGCCGGCCCGGCCCCCGCAGTCGACGGTCCGGCAACAGGTGGCGCTCCGGCTCGCAACGTCACCGCGCCAGGCGACCTCGTCTCGGTCTACAACTTCGGCGAGTTGCAGCCGACGGTCGCCGATGCCGCCATCAGCGCTGCGGTCGACGCAGGTGGCTGGGGTGTGGTCGGCCGTGGGTTCGGGATCGGGCTCGTTCAAGTTGCCCGCAACGGTGTGGCGGTGCACGCTGCACCCGCACCGGCGGGATTCTGGTACTTCCCGATGTCGGTCACGGCGCTGCCGATCGACTCGATCGGTGCGGCGATGGGTCGCGAGGTCTCCAAGTTCGTCAGCGCCGGCCAGGTCGTGGTGGGCGAGACGTCGGCAAGCCTCAGCGGCGCTGTGGCGGGCGACGTGCTCGACCTCGTCTCCGGCGACGGATCGATCGTTCAGTTCCGGGTCGGTCGGGTGGCCCCCGATGCCGAGGTCGGTGGCACCGAGATCGTGATGTCGACTGCGCAAGCCGACCTGCTGGGAGCGAATCGTCCCACCAGCGTCTTGATCTACGGTCAGTTCGATCGCGGCCGCCTCGACACAGCGCTGGCCGCGCACGGCCTCAGCACGGATCCGAAGATCCGCGTGCGCCGATCGTGGGACCCTTTCGATCCCGACGCCACGATCGGCCTGGCCAAGACGAAGAAGTTGCTCGGTGAGTTCGCCTATCACGTCACCGCCGGCGATGCATTGCTGGTCGACGACGCCTGGCGAGCCGCCTACATCCCCAACCGCGAGCCGTACCCGACGGGCATCGTGGCCGCATGCAACGTCAAGATCCGGGCCGATCTCGCCGCCGCCCTCCAAGAGGTCGTCGACACCGGTCTGGCCGGCTCGATCGATGTCGCCAACGCCAACTCCTTCGGCGGGTGCTTCGGTCCTCGGTTCACGCGAATCGTCGGCAGCCAACTCGGCTCCCTGTCGCGTCACACGTGGGCCCAAGCGCTCGACACCAACACCACCTCGAACTGCCAAGGCTGCGTCCCGAAGATGGACTGTCGAGTCGTGCGGATCTTCCGCACGCACAACTTCGCGTGGGGCGGCAACTTCATCTTCCCCGACGGCATGCACTTCGAGTGGGTGGGCGAGCCGCGCAACACGTACCAGTATCCGTCGCGGTACTGCCCCAACGTGCCCAGCGGTGGCATCGAGTCCTTCGGGGCGATATCCGACAACCGCGCGACCATGTTCGCCGACGATGGTTGGGCGCTCGCCGCCGACTGAGCGCCGCTAGCCTTCGTCGCGGTGGCAACTCGATTCGTGATCATCGGCGGCGGGCCGGCGGGCAACACCGCGGCCACATACGCGGCTCGTCTCGGGGCCCAGGTCACGATGATCGAGCGCGACGTCATCGGTGGCGCCGCCCACCTGTGGGACTGCATCCCGTCGAAGACGATGATCGCCACCGGCGGGGCGATGAGCTTCTCGCGACGGATCCATGGGATGGGACTCGAACAGCAGGAAGCCGAGGTCGACATCGAGGCCTTGACCGACCGCATCGAAGCGATCAAGGGCCGTCTGCAACAGGGCACGACGCGGCTGCTCGAGAGCCAGGGCGTGCAACTCCTACACGGCACGGCGCGATTGCTGAGCGATCACGACGTCCAGGTGACCACGGCCGAAGGCACTCGCACCATCTCGGCCGATGCCGTGCTGATCGCCACCGGCTCGCGCCCGCGCATTCCCGACTGGTGCACACCCGACGGCGAGCGCATCCTGACCACTCGCGAGTGCTACCCGCCGTCGATCTTCCCCGAGAGCATCACGGTCATCGGTTCCGGCGTCACCGGCGTCGAGTTCGTGCACATGTTCAGCAGCTTCGGCGCCAAGGTCACCCTGGTCGTCAGTCGTCAGCAGGTGCTCCCACTGAAAGATCCCGAAGTCGCCGCCGTGCTCGAGGACGACTTCCTGAAGCGTGGAGTTCACCTGCTGAAGGGTGCTCGAGCAACGGCGATCGAGCGTGACGGAGATGCGGTGATCGTGCGCTGCGACGACGGACGGGTCGTGCACAGTTCGCACGCCGTGCTCGCCATCGGTTCGATCCCCAACAGCGACGGCCTCGGTCTCGATGCTGCCGGAGTCGACGTCGACAGTGGCGGGTTCGTCACCATCAATCGCCACTGCCAGAGCAACGTGTCGCACATCTACGCGGCGGGCGACGTCAGCGGCAAGCTGCCGCTCAGCAGCGTTGCCGCGATGCAGGGCCGCAAGGTCGCCGAGCACGTGATGGGACTGCAGAAGGTCGCCCACCGTCATCTCGACTACGACAAGGCGGCCAGCGCGATCTTCACCGAGCCCGAGATCGCCGACGTCGGCCTGGCCGAGGCCGACGCGTTCGCCGTCGGCCGCAAGATCCGCGTCACCAAGGTGCCGTTCAGCTCCACCCCGAAGGCGCTGATCAACAACGACTTCCGCGGCTTCGTCAAGATCATCAGCGACCCGGCGACCGGCGTGGTGCTGGGTGGCTCGATCGTCGGTCGGCACGCGGCCGAACTGATCAGCGTCATCGCCCTCGCCGTCACCGCCAACCTGAAGGTCACCGACATCGTCGAGAGCCTGCTCGTGCACCCGGCGCTCGCCGAGGCGCTCGCCGAAGCGGCCGAGTGATGTTCTCCGCGGGCGACGAAGTCGCCCGACCCGCCGTGCCCGCCGGGCTGGTCTTGGCTCCGTTCGGTCGCCGGGCCGTTTCGCTGATCCTCGACCAGATCATCGTCGCGGTGCCCGCGGTCCTCGTTGTGATCGCCATCGGGTTCACACCCAGCGACCCGGTGACGTCGCGATCGCTGTTGATGTTCAACGTCGCGCTGATCTCGACTGCGCTGGTCTACGAGACCGTGATGATCGCGCTGCTCGGACGCACGGTCGGCAAGATCGCCCTCGGCACCCGAGTCGTGCGTCTGCTCGACGGTCAACGGCCCGACTGGTCCGAGTCGCTCATCCGCGCACTCGTGCCGCTGTCGCTCGGTGCCATTCCGCGTATCGGGGTGTTTCTCGACCGTGCTGGTCTACGCGATGGCGTTGTGGAACCCGCTCCGGCAGGGCCTGCACGACAAGGCCGCCGGCACCCTGGTCGTGCGCAACGCTTCGGTCTGACCGTGGTCAGGCGATGACGACCACCACGTCGCCGGCGCCGACGGTGTCGCCCGCTGTCACCTTGATCTCCTTCACCGTGCCGGCCTTGTCGGCGGCGATCTGGTTCTCCATCTTCATCGCCTCCAGCACCACGACGGCCTGACCGACCTCGACGGCCTGACCGACCTCGACGAGCACCTTGACGATGGTGCCCTGCATCGGCACCTCGACGTTGCCCGAGCCACCGATGGCTGCACCGCTGCCGCCGGCTGATCGTGGCGGCTTCTTGGCCGCCTTCGCTCGGCCGGCGGCCATGGCAGGTGCGTCGGGCACCCACATCTTCACGTCGAAGCGCTTGCCGTTGACCTCGACCGTGGTGGTGCGCTGCACCAGGGTGACGTCCGTTTCGTCGGCCGAAGCGGGTGGCTTCGGCGGCTCGACATCGGACAGGTCGAGCTTTTCCTCGACCCACTTCGTGGAGTGCTCCATCGCCTGGAAGTCGGGATGGCGGAGGATGGCGAGGTCGGCGGGAATCGTGGTGGCAACGCCTTCGACCACCATCTCCTCGAGCGCGCGGATGGTGCGGGCGATCGCAGTCGGGCGATCCTTGCCCCACACGATCAGCTTGCCGATGAGGTTGTCGTAGTACTGGCTGATCGTGTCGCCGGTCTGGTAGCCGGCGTCGAAACGCACGCCGAACCCGTTGGGAGCGACCAGCTTGGTGATCGTGCCGGGCGACGGCAGGAACTTGCCGCCGGCCGGGTTCTCGGCGTTGATGCGCACCTCGATGCCGTGGCCGCGCCTGCAGGCCGCAACTTCCTCCTGCGTCATCGGCAGCGGCTCGCCGCTGGCGACCCGGATCTGCCACTCGACGAGATCGATGCCGGTGATCACCTCGGTGACCGGATGCTCGACCTGGAGGCGGGTGTTCATCTCGAGGAAGAAGAACTCGCCGTCCTGATAGATGAACTCGACCGTGCCGGCGTTGTAGTAGCCGACGGCCTTGGCGGCCTTGATCGCGGCCTCGCCCATCGCTTCCTCGATGCCGGGAGCCAGATCGTGGGCGGGGGCCTCCTCGATCAGCTTCTGATGGCGCCGCTGCGCCGAGCAGTCGCGGGTGCTGACCCACACGACGTCGCCGTGCTGGTCGCCGACGATCTGCACCTCGACGTGGCGCGGCCAGGTGAGGTAGCGCTCGATGTAGATCTCGTCGCGACCGAAGAACGCCTTCGACTCGCGCTGGGCGCTGTCCATCGCCTCTTGCACCTCGTCGGCGCGCCGCACCACCTTCATGCCGCGGCCGCCACCGCCGTACGCGGCCTTGATCACCAGCGGATAGCCGTACTCGGCACCGAACGCGAGGATCTCGTCGGCGGATCGTCGACGAACTCGGTGGTGCCCGGCACGATCGGGCGCCCGCCGCGCTGCGCAGCCCTGCGCGAGCTGACCTTGTCGCCCATCTCGTCGATCGCCTCGGGCGGTGGACCGATGAACGTGACGCCCTTGGCGGTGATCGCCCGGGCGAAGTCGGCGTTCTCGCTGAAGAAGCCGTAGCCGGGGTGCACGCCATCGGCGCCGCTGTCGTCGATGGCCTTGAGGATGGCCTCGGTGTTGAGGTAGCTCTCGGCCGCGGTCTGCCCGCCGAGCGCGTACGCCTCGTCGGCGAGGCGAACGTGGAGCGCGTCGCGATCGAGTTCGCTGTACACCGCGACCGTCTTGATTCCGAGTTCGCGGGCCGCGCGAATGACGCGGACGGCGATCTCTCCGCGGTTGGCAATCAGGATCTTGGTCAGCACGAGTGACAATCTTGGTCGATGACCACACCCAACGCCACATGGCGGATCACCACCGTCGAAGAGACCGGCAGCACCAACGCCGATCTGCTGGCCGCCGCCGCCGCCGGCGCTGCCGATCGGAGCGTGCTGATAGCTGCCCACCAGACCGACGGCCGGGGGCGACTGGACCGTCGATGGGTCGCACCGGCCGGCGCCAACCTGCTGGTGTCGCTGCTGTTCCGTGACGTGCCGGAGCACCCTCACGAACTGACGCAGCGCGTTGCGTTGGCGGCAGTCCGAGCATGCATCGAGACTGCCGGCATGTCGCCGACCCTCAAATGGCCGAACGACCTGTTGCTCGACGGGCGCAAGCTCGCCGGAGTGCTGGCGCAAGGCGGAGGCAGCGGGCCCGACTACGTGGTCGTAGGAATCGGACTCAACGTCGGGTGGGCACCTGATGGCGGCGCCAAACTCGGTGCCGAACCAGGTCGAGGAGTGGAGCCGACCAAGGTGCTCGATGCGCTGCTCGCCGCCTACGACCGCCTGCCGGCCGACATCACCGAGCCGTACCGGGACGCGTTGGAGACATTGGGGAAGTCGGTCCAGGTCGAACTGCCCGGGTCCACGGTCGTCGGGCGAGCGCTCGACGTGCTTCCCGACGGTCGCCTCGTCGTGCTCGACGAGTGCGGCATCACCCACCGCTTCGACACCGGAGACGTCGTGCATCTGCGCTAGCGACATCCCCGTGCGGCAAGGGTGCCCGGAACGCGGACCGGCCCGCCACTACCCTCGGTACGTGCTTGTTGCCGACGTTGCCCGACGGTCACGCCCTCGTCGGCTCCCTACATTGCTGGCCATGACCGTGGTTGTCGGCGTGTGCGGGGCGACCGGCATGCTGGTCGCGGCCCGGAAGACGATCGACTCCGTGGCCCGGGTTCCGGCTGTGGCCGCCAACCTCAGCCCGGCGGTCGGCGGGATCGAGAACTTCCTGCTGGTCGGCTCCGACAGCAGAGCCGGCGCCGATCCGAGCTCGGCCGACGCCGGCGGCATCGGCACCGAGGCCGACGTGTCGGGGCACCGCAGCGACACGATCATGATCCTGCGACGCGACACGTCGACCGGTGAAGCAGCCTTGCTCTCGATCCCCCGCGATCTCTGGGTGCAAGTACCCGGTCACGATGGCAAGCGGCGTATCAACTCGGCGTTCAACGATGGTCCTGAAGTGCTCGTCCAAACGCTTCAGAACGAGCTCGCCCTCCCGATCCACCACTACGTCGAGATCGACTTCAGCGGGTTCAAATCGCTGGTCGATGCCCTCGGCGGGGTCGAGATCTGCGTCGACTACGCCACACGAGACGTCAACACCGGGTTGAACATCACCGAACCGGGGTGCCACGTGCTCGATGGCGTCCAGGCCCTGGCCTATGCCCGAAGTCGTCACTACGAGGAGTACCGTGACGACAAGTGGCACGAGGATCCGGCATCGGACCTCGGCAGGACCAAGCGACAGCAACAGTTCGTCAACCTCGCCCTGCAGACGGCGTTGGAACGGATCAAGGTCGACCCATTCGCCGCCGGGCGCCTGGTAACGGCCATAGGGTCGTCGCTACGCGTCGACGACGAGCTCGACCCTGTTGCCGCCGCCGCATCGTTACGCTCGGCCGTCGACTCGGGCATTGCGACCTACTCGTTGCCGGTGGTCGGCAAGACGATCGGTGGCAACGCCGTGTTGTTGCTCGGCGACGGCTCCGACGCGGTGCTTTCCTACTTTCGCGGGCAAGGTCCGGCGCCGGCAGCGAATGCCTAGCTCGGCCCGCCATACTATGCGACTGTCATGAAGGCTCTCATTCTCGCCGGCGGAGCCGGTACGCGGCTGCGCCCGATCACCCACACCAGCGCCAAGCAGCTGGTCCCGGTCGCCAACAAGCCGATCCTGTTCTATGGCATCGAGGCGATGGTGGCCGCCGGCATCACCGAGATCGGGATCATCGTCGGCGACACGCGTGCCGAGGTGATGGCGGCGTTGGGTGACGGCGGCCGCTTCGGCGCTTCGTTCACCTTCATCCCGCAAGACGCGCCGCTCGGCCTCGCTCATTGCGTGCTGATCGCCGACGAGTTCCTCGGTGACGACGACTTCGTGATGTACCTGGGCGACAACTTGCTCGAACAGGATCTCGGCGCGTTCGTCCATGCCTTCGAGACGGCACGTGCCGGTGCAGAAGCGCCGACGGCGCAGATCCTGCTCAAGCAGGTTCCCGATCCGCATCGATTCGGAATCGCCGAGCTCGACGAGGCCGGCAACGTCGTTCGGCTCGTCGAGAAGCCGACCGACCCGCCCAGCGATCTCGCTCTCGTCGGGGTATACCTCTTCGACCGCACCATCAACGAGGCCGTTCGCTCGATTGCACCCTCGCCGCGTGGTGAGCTGGAGATCACCGATGCGATCCAGTGGCTCGTGGATCAGGGCAAGCGCGTGCGCTGCGAACTGCTGACTGGTTGGTGGATCGATACCGGCAAGCTCACGCCGTTGCTCGAGGCCAACAGGTTGCTGCTCGAGAAGATCGAAACGCGGATCGATGGCAAGGTCGACGACGCGTCAACCGTCGACGGCAGGGTTGTTGTCGAGAGCGGTGCAACTGTGACCAACTCCACCCTGCGCGGCCCGCTGATCATCGGCGCCGGCGCGCTCGTGGCCGATAGCTTCGTCGGCCCGTTCTCGGCGATCGGAGACGGCTGCGAGATCATCAACAGCGAAGTCGAGCACTCCGTCATCATGGAGCGCAGCAAGGTAATCGACATCCAGCGACTCGAAGACAGCCTGATCGGGAAAGAAGCCGTCGTCAGCCGGTCGCACCTGCGACCGCGGGCATTGCGCTTGATGATCGGCGATCACTGCCAGATCGATGTCGAATGATCCCCACATGAAAGCGACCTTGCACACATGCCAACAGTGACCGAGAGCGAAAAGATCCAGGGCGTGTGGATCGTCGAGCCGTCGATCCACGGCGATCAACGCGGCCTGTTCATCGAGACGTATCGCCGTGAGTGGTTCCCCAACGGCCGCGAGATGGTCCAGGGCAACCGGGCCAACCGGCAAGCCGGAGCACTGGTCGGGTTGCACTACCACCTTCATCAGGCCGACTACTGGTACGTGCCGTTCGGTCTGGCGCGTGTCGTGCTGCACGACCTTCGAGAGGGCGGTCCGACCGATGGGGCCACGCTCGAACTCGATCTCACCGGCGAGAACCACACCGGAGTGTTCATCCCTCCGGGTGTCGCCCATGGATTCGCGGCGATCACCGACATGGTCATCACCTACCTGGTCGACGGGTACTACAACCCCGCCGACGAGCTCGGCGTGATGTGGAACGACCCCATGGTCGGTGCCGACTGGGGAATCACCGACCCGATCCTGTCAGCTCGCGATCAGACCAACCCGATGCGCGCCGATCTTCCCGCCGGCCGTCGCCCGTATTCTCCGATGAGGACGTGAGATGAAGCTCTTCGTGACCGGGGCTGCCGGGTTCATCGGCTCCAACTACGTCCGTTGGCTGCAAGCCAACGGTGACGACGAGGTGACGATCTACGACGCGCTCACCTATGCGGGCAGCCTGGCGAGCATTCGTGATGTGCTCGACGACCGGCGTTTCACGTTCGTGCACGCCGACATCTGCGACGAGGACGACGTGCTGACGGCGATGGACGGCCACGATGCTGTTGTTCACTTCGCGGCCGAGACACATGTCGACCGGTCGATCAAGGACGGCTTCTCGTTCGTGCGAACCAACTGCTTCGGCACCAACGTGCTCTGCGATGTCGCCCGTCGGGTCGGGGTCGAGCGTTTCCTGCACATCTCCACCGACGAGGTGTACGGGTCGATCGAACGCGGATCGTTCAGCGAAACCGACGTTCTGTCGCCGCGATCGCCGTACTCCGCGGCGAAGGCCGGAAGCGACCTGATCGCGCTGAGCTACTACACCACGCACGGTCTGCCCGTGCTCGTGACGCGATGCAGTAACAACTTCGGGCCGTATCAGTTTCCCGAGAAGGTGATCCCGTTGTTCACCACCAATCTGCTCGACGGGCTGAACGTGCCGTTGTACGGAGACGGGGGCAATGTGCGCGACTGGATCCATGTTCACGATCACAACACGGCCGCCGACCTCGTGCTGCGTTCGGGCAAGGTTGGCGAGATCTACAACATCGGCGCCGGCAACGAGATCACCAATCGCGAGCTGACCCACCGCCTGCTGGAGCTCACGGGACGCGACGAGAGCTTCATCACCCCGGTCGAGGACCGCCTGGGTCACGACCGTCGGTATTCGATCACCCACGACAAGGTCAGCGCGCTCGGTTGGAAGACCGAGCACAACCTGGTCGATGGGTTGGCGGCCACGGTCCAGTGGTACCGCGACAATCGCGCATGGTGGGAGCCGCTGAAGGCCAGGGCCGGCTTCTAGATGCGGGTGCTCGTCACCGGTGCCGGTGGACAGCTCGGCGTCGACCTCGTCCGTTGTTGCGAAACGTCGGGCGATCTCGTGACCGCGGCAAATCGTGCCGACCTCGACATCGCCGATCGCGATGCCGTTCACGGTGCGATCTCATCTCTGCGACCCGACGTCGTCGTGAACTGCGGGGCGTGGACCGCGGTCGACGCGTGCGAGGGTGACCCGGATCGGGCGATGACGTCGAACGGCCTGGCCGTGCGCTGGCTTGCCGAGGGTTGCGATCGTGTCGGGGCTCGCCTTGTGCAGATCAGCACCGACTACGTCTTCGACGGCTTGCTCGACCGCCCGTATCACGAGTGGGATGATCCGAGCCCGCAGAGCATCTACGGAGCGACCAAGCTGTTCGGCGAGCGAGAAGCATTGGCGCTCGGCGCGTCGGCGCTGGTCGTGCGCACGTCGTGGTTGTGTGGGCAGAACGGTCCCAACATGGTCGCGACGATCATGCGACTGGCGAATCAGCAGCCGCAGTTGGCATTCGTCGCCGACCAGATCGGCCATCCGACGTTCACCGCCGACCTGGCACCGATGGTACGCCGACTCGCCGTCGACCGGCGCAGTGGCGTACACCACGTGACGAACCAGACATCGACCAGTTGGTACGGCTTCGCGCGCGACGTGGTCACTGCGATGGGCAAGTCGCCCGAGATGGTGCGCCCGATCACGACGACCGACCTGCAACCACCGCGTCCGGCGCGTCGACCCGCGAACAGCGTGCTCGACAATGCCGTGCTTCGCCTGGCAGGCGTTCCCTTGTTGCGCGATTATCGCGAGCCGCTCGGCGAGACGGTGCACGCCCTTCTCTGAATCGCCCTGCTCTGAATCGTCGGCCGGTGCGTATTGTCGCGCCATGCCCGAGCACATGCCCAAGGAGTGGACCGGCAGGTTCTTCGAGGATCTCGACGTCGGCGACGTGTTCCGCAGCCGTCTCGGCCGCACGATCACCGAGGCCGACAACATCTGGTTCACGACGATCACGATGAACACGAACCAGGTGCACTTCAACGCCGAGTTCGCCGCACGCACACGCTTCGGTAAGCCACTGGTGAACAGTTGCTTCACCCTTTCGCTGGTGACCGGGTTGTCGGTGTGCGACACCAGCGAGAACGCCACGGCCAACCTCGCCTGGAGCGACGTCTCACTGCCGGCGCCGGTGTTCGTCGGCGACACGCTGTGGGCTGAGAGCGAGATCCTCTCCTTGCGCGAATCAGGGTCGAACCCCAACGTGGGCATCGTCGAGATGCGCACGCGCGGCTTGAACCAGACCGGTGTCACGGTTGTCGAGTTCCGGCGAACCTTCATGCTCTACAGACGCACCGCACCGGAGTCGACAGCCGGCCGCTGCCCCGAGCCGACCACGCCGTGGCGCGTGTGACGCGGGCTGGTGCGACAGACGGCGCGCCTCTCAGTAGCTGCGCGGCAGACCGAGCACGTTCTGGCCGACGTAGGCGAGCACCAGGTTGTTGTTGATCGGCGCCACCTGATACAGCCGGGTTTCACGGAACTTGCGCTCGATGTCGTATTCGACGGCGAAGCCGAAGCCGCCGTGTGTGTCGAGGCAGGCATTGCCGGCCGCCCACGATGCCTCCGAAGCCATCATCTTCGCCAGATTGGCCTCGGTGCCGCAAGACTTGCCGGCGTCGAACAGCGCCGCCCCCTTCTTGCGCATCAGGTCGGCTCCGGCCAGCGCCGCATAGGCACGGGCCAGAGGAAACTGCACACCCTGGTTGGCGCCGATGGGGCGACCGAAGACCTGGCGCTCGTTCGCGTAGGCGACAGCGCGGTCGAGGAAGAACCGGCCGTCGCCGATGCACTCCGAGGCGATGAGCAGGCGCTCGGCATTCATCCCGTCGAGGATGTGCCGGAAGCCCATGCCCTCGGTGCCCACCAATGCGTCGTGGGGTATCAGCACGTCGTCGAAGTACACCTCGGTGGTGTTGTGGTTCATCATCGTCGCTATCGGGCGGATGGTGATGCCCTTTGACTCGCGCAGGTCGATCAGGAACACCGACATGCCGTCGGACTTCTTCTGCACCTCGTCGTACGGCGTGGTGCGGGCGAGCAGGATCATCAGATCGCTGTACAGGGCGCGCGACGTCCAGATCTTCTGGCCGTTGATCAGCCATCCGTCGTCGGTGCGAACCGCGCGGGTGCGAATTCGCGCCGTCTCACTGCCGGCCTCGGGCTCGGTCACACCGAACGCCTGCAGGCGCAAGTCGCCGGCAGCGATCGCCGGCAGGTAGCGCTGCTTCTGCTCGGCTGTGCCGTGGCGCAACAGTGTGCCCATCACGTACATCTGGGCGTGGCACGCCGACGGGTTGCCGCCCGACGCGGCGATCTCTTCGACGATCACACACGCACCGGCGAGGGGGAGGGCGCCTCCGCCGTACTCCTCGGGGATCAGCGCGCCCAGCCAGCCTTGGCGGGTGAGTTCGTCGACGAACTCGGCGGGATAGCGGTCGGGCTCGAGTCCGCGCCAATACGCGTTGCCGAACTTGTCGCACAGTCGCCTCACCTCGCTGCGGATCGGTTCGTACTCCTCGTCGATCCCGAAGTCCAACGACACACTCCCTGCTGATTCAACCCTGCGCTGATTCGACCCTGCGCTGATCAACGATCGAACATAGTCGATGGGCCCCTGGGCTAGCGTCGCCGAGGATGGGGAATCGACGTGTTCGGGTGATGTGGTGTGATCTCAACGGGCTGTCGCACGGCCGTTACGTGCCGCGGACCAGGTTGCACGAACACGGTCATCACGCTGTGACGACGCTGACGATGGCGATCAATCGCGACATCCTTCCCGTCGAGGGTTACGGCCCCGACGTCGGGTTCGCCGACCTGTCGACGATGGCCCTGGCCGAATCGGTCAGGCCCGGTTGGGAGGTCGACACCGACGTGGCCATCGCCGCCCTCGAGTACAACGGTGAACCGCTCGCGCTGTGCCCACGCGGAGCGCTGAAACGCGCCGTCGATGCCTGGGCAGCCCTTGGGTACGAGCCTCACCTCGGGTTCGAGATGGAGTTCTATGTCATGCAACCCGACTCGAGCGCACCGGGAGGATACGGCCCGCTGGACTTGCCGTCACATCGCGTCTACGGCGTCGGCATGGGTGGGGACAACACCGGCTTGATGTTCGACATGTACGACGCCGCCGAACACTGCGAGCTCGACCTCGAGGGGATGCTGGGCGAGTTCCATCCCGGACAGATGGAACTGAACATGAAGTACGGTCCGGCCCTCGACGCCGCCGACCGCGCCTTCATCTGCAAGGAGATGACTCGCGAACTCGCGGCTCGCAAGGGCTACTGGGTCACGTACATGGGGCGGCCCATGGCCGAACTGGTCGGAAGCGGCCTGCACATCAACCTGTCGCTCACCCCGGTGCACGGCGGTCCGAATGCGTTCGACGACCCGCAGGGCGAACACGGTCTGTCGACGTTGGCGCGGCAGTGCCTCGGCGGCGTCATCGCCCACCACGAAGCGATGGCGGCGATGTCGGCGCCGCTGGTCAACAGTTACAAGCGATTGGTGCCGGGGATCATCGCCGGCTACTGGGCCAACTGGGGGCTCGACAACCGCATCAGCACCTACCGCGTGCCCAACGAGAGGGGTCCGGCCACCCGGATCGAGAATCGCATGCCCTGTGGTAGCGCCAACCCGTATCTCGCCGCCGCCGTCATGCTCAACGCCGCGCTGCTCGGTGTCGTCGACGGTTGCGACTGCGGTGATCCGCAGATAGGTGATGGCGATGCCGACCCGAACACCGACCGACACACGCCGCACGATCTCGCCGAGGCACTCGCCGCGCTCGAGACCGACACTGTGCTCTGCGAGGCCATGGGCACCGGCTTGGTGAAGGCCTTCCTGACGATCCGCAACGACGAGTTGGCCAAGTGGAAGGCGGCCGACGGCACATGGGACATCGAGACCATCTCGGCGTGGGAGCTCGAGCAGTACCTGCCGTTCTTCTAGACGCGCTTCCGTGCTTGCAGGGTGTACGAATGGGCGAGCCGCCACGGTCGGTCGACCAGACGCCATTCGCCGAGCTCCGCTCGCTCCATGTGACCCGGCAACGCCTCCCACGGAACGCTGTCGTGTTCGACGAGCGCGGTAACTTCCATCCCGGCATCGAGGAGTGCTGTGACGATCTGTCCGAGGCCGTGGTTCCAGCTGTGTGTGACGTTGTGGGTGAACTCGACGTCGGTCGCCACGTAGGTGCCCTGGTACTCGTCGACGAGCGGGTCCTGCCGCTCGAAGTACGGGTAGCCGACCACCAAGGCGTCAGTGCGTCCTTCGTCGAGTGCCCACAACATCGGATGACCCTCGCGGATGAACAGCCGTCCACCGGGCGCAAGGAGTGCGGCTACGACCTGTGCCCACCGGTGGACATCTGGCAGCCAGCACAAGGCACCCACCCCGGTGAACACCAGATCGAAGGTCGCCGGTACGAGTACATCGAGGGCGTCGTAGACGTTTGATTCCACGAAGTCGACCGGGGTGCCTGCCGACTCCGACAGCCCTCGCGCCTCGGCAAGTGAGGCACTCGAGAAGTCGAGTCCGGTCATCGTGGCACCGAGGCGGGCCAGCGAGATCGTGTCGGTGCCTATGTGACACTGGAGATGGACGCCACGCAGCCCGCGAACATCGCCGAGCCGTGGTAGGTCGTACCTGACGACCTCGCTGAGGTACTCGGGATCGGCGATGAACTGTTCGGCGAAGTAGTCGGGCGACGCGGCGTGGGCCGCAGCCCGGTCGTCCCAGTTCGCCCGATTCAGATCCAGGTAGCCGGCCATCACCTTGCCCTCAGTCGACGCGTTGCGCGGCGCTGGACCTCTCGGCGCGCTGAGCCGCGGCCATGTCGGCGATCTGATCGATCTCTTCTTTCCGGAACCCGGCCATCTCGCGGAACGTGCGAGCCAACCGGATCGCCGCGTCGCGGCCTTCGCCGCGGTTGCCGCGGAAGTTGAACAGCCCGTCGACCGTGCGTTGGAACTCGAGAGCGCGCGCCTGGCGGTCTTTGTCGTCCTTGGTGAGCTCACGCAACCAGGTGCTGCCCATCTTCACGTGGGTCACCTCGTCGGCGAGCATCCAGTCTTCGCAGAAGTACAGGATCGGATCGTTCATTTCGCTGGCAAAGTCGCGCATGGTCGTGAACACGTCGATGGCCAACCCTTCGAGCGCGCGATTGACGCCGGCGAGCCGGAACACAGGGTCTGAATGGCATGCCGCCTCGAACAACGTCACTGCCTCGCTGAACTCGCCGATCTCGGTGCCCATGTGATCGCCGAGCAGCAGGCTGATCTCGACATGGCGAGCCTCGTCCCAGCATTGCCGGGCCATGTCGAGCTTCATCGCCAGCGGGGTCTCGGCGGTGGTGTAGTCGAACGCCGTGCGTCCGGCACCCTCGAGCGCCTGGATCTCGCCGACGAAGATGCCGTGCATCTGCCGGCGGGCCCGGTCGAACGACTCGCCGGACTCCGGATCCATGCGGCGATCCTGACCCTGGTCGTTCGGCCGTTCGTCGGCGAAGCGATCCTCGGTCGTGATGCGGTTGAAGCGGCCATCGCGGGCGAGTGCGGTCGGAGGCAACTGCGTGCGCATGCTTGAGACACTAGGTGAGATAGTCATCATTCGGCCCGCAGCGGTGCGTCGGCGAGCAGCGGCGCGGGCATGATTGACGCCGTGCGCGTCGCCTACACACTCGAACAGTGCTGGCACCGGGTGCCCGGCGGCACCGGTGTGGCCGCGATGCGTATCGCCGAAGCGATGGGCGCCGAGAGCGATGTGACGTTGCTCGGTGTAGCCGGACGCCATGCCCATGTTCCGAGCGACCCGTGGTCGCCGCCGATCCCGATCGGACACCTGCCGGTCGGCGGCCCTGTGCTCTACGACCTGTGGCTACGTTGCGGCTGGCCGAAGGTCGAACGTGCCACGGGGCCGATCGACGTGGCCCACGCAACGACCATCATCCCGTGTGCCACGGGCGCGCCCCTGGTGGTGACCGTCCACGACCTGGCGTTCCTCCATGACCCGTCACAGTTCACCCGGCGCGGCAACTCCATCTTCCGACGCAGCCTCGAGCAGATCCGTCTTCGAGCCGATCTCGTGCTGTGCAGCAGCCAGGCGACGATGGACGACTGTGTCTCGACCGGGATCTCGGCGGATCGCCTGCGTCTGGTACCGCTCGGTGTCGAGTCGACCAAGGCCGATGCCACCGAGGTCGCCCGGGTCAGAACGCTGTACCGCCTGCCAGAGCGATACCTGCTGTTCGTGGGCACCGTGGAGCCGCGCAAGAACCTTCGCGGGTTGGTCGAGGCGGTGGCGCAACTCGACGATCCGCTTCCACTGGTCGTGGCGGGCGCCGAGGGTTGGGGCGACGTGGCGATCCCATCGCTCGGCGATGTCCGCTTCATCGGCTTCGTGCCGGCTCCCGACCTCGACGGGCTGTATGCCGGCGCCGAGGTGTTCTGCTATCCGAGCGAGCGGGAGGGCTACGGGCTGCCAGTGCTCGAAGCGATGGCACAGGGCACGCCGGTGGTAACCAGCCGGGGGACCGCAACCGAAGAGACAGCCGGCGGTGCCGCTGTTCTGGTCGACCCGCTGGATCCGGGCGACATCGCCCGCGGGATCAGCGAGGCGCGTGTTCGCCGCGACGGCCTGGCCGAGGTGGGTGTGGCTCGCGCCGACAGCGCCACGTGGCGCAAGACGGCGCGTCTCACAGCCGACGCCTATCGGGAGTTGTGCTGATGGTCGGTCCGGTCGTTGCCGTCAACCTGTTGTGGTGCGTACCCGGCGACGTCGGTGGGTCGGAGGAGTACCTCGTGCGGCAACTGCTGGGGCTCACCGAATGCGCAGCGGGGTTCCGACCCACGCTCTACGTTGTCGACGGGTTCGCCGAAGCGCATCGTCAGCTGGCCGAGCTCTGCCCGATGATCGTTGCTCCCTTCGACGGCGCCTCGCGGGTGCGACGAATCGTTGGTGAGGTCACATGGTTCCGGCGGCAGGCATCTGCTGCCGAACTGCGCCATCACGGCGGCGGCGCGGCACCGGTCGGTGCGACGCGGCCCTACGTCCTGACAATTCACGATCTGCAATACCTGACGTTCCCGGAGTACTTCTCCCGTACCAAGCGAATGTACCTCGCCGCCATGATCGGCCGATCGGTGCACGAGGCACGGATGGTCGCCGTGCCGAGCGACTACGTCCGCACATCGGTCATCGAGGCGTTCGGTGCCGACCCGTCGAAGGTCAGCGTGGTGCCCCACGGCTTCGAGGCAGAGCTGTTGTCCGATGTCACTCCTGAGGCCGAGCTCCGGGCGCGTTACGAGCTCGGCGACGGGCCGGTCATCGTCTACCCGGCGGTCACCAACCTTCACAAGAACCATCAGTTCCTGATCGATCTGCTGGCATCGACATGGCGCGACCCCGATCTTCGCCTCGTCCTCACGGGCGGACGCGGAACAGCCGAGAGCGCGGTGCGATCGGCGACCGATCCGCGGATCCGTCGGCTCGGGAGGGTGCCGGCCGCAGATCGCAACGGTCTGCTGAAGATGGCCGAGGCGATGGTCTTCCCCAGCAAGTACGAGGGATTCGGGGCACCGTTGATCGAGGCGATGGCGCTCGGGTGCCCCGTCGTCGCGTCCAATTCGACATGCATCCCGGCGATCGTCGACGGAGCCGGCCTGGTGCTGCCACTGGACGGTGCGGCGTGGGCCGATGCCCTCGATCGTGTGCAGCGCAACCGGGCCAGCATGGTCGTTGCCGGGTTGGAGCGATCGGCGGCATTCACCGCCCGCGCATCGGGTGCAGCTCTGGCTGCGGTCTATAACGCCGCCCTGGGCCAGTCGTGACGGAACCCATCATCACGGAGCGCAGCCTGCGCATCGCCGTGCTGTGTCCGCACTTCGCCCCCGACACGGCCCCGACCGGCGTGGTCATGACCCGGATCGTCACCGAGCTCGCCGCGCTCGGCCACGAGGTGCACGTGGTCACGGCGCTGCCGTGGTACCGCCAACATGCAGTCGAGGCCGGTTGGGACGGCAAGTGGGTGAGACGCGAGGTCACCGAGTGGGGCTCGATCATCAGGGTCAACCCCTTCCCGGGATCCGACAAGCGCAACCTCCTTCGCCGGGCGGCCGGTTTCGTCGGCTTCAGCGCCCTCGCCGGGTTGACATCGTTGCGCGGCGGTCGGGTCGATGCGGTCATTGCAATGTCGCCGCCACTCACGATGGGGCTCACCGGATGGGCCACCCACCTCGTGCGACGTGGCCCCCTGATCTTCAACATCCAAGACGTGTTCCCCGACGCGGCCGTGAAGACTGGAGCGATAACCAATGCTCGGATGATCACCCTGGCCAGATTGCTCGAACGGATCAGTTACCGGCGCGCCGCGGCTGTGACTGTGTTGAGCGACGACCTGCGCGAGAACATCGCCGACAAGGTGGGTGCGGCACGGCTCGACGACATCCGAGTGATCCCCAACTTCGTCGACACCGATGTCATCCGTCCCCGGGACCGCATGACGGCGCTGCGCGCTGAATTGGGGATTGGTTCCGAGACCGTGGTTCTCTACGCCGGCAACGTCGGCTTCTCGCAATCCCTCGAGATGGTTGTCGATGTCGCCCAACTCTTACCGCACCTCACGTTTCTGATCAACGGCGACGGCGCGGCGCGAGCCTCGTTGGGCGATCGCGCAGCCGGTCTGGCCAACATCCGCTTCTCCGGCTACCAACCGATCGAGCGGCTGAGTGAGGTGTTGGCCACCGGCGACATCCACGTCGTGCCGTTGAAGGCCGGCCTCGGCCGTGTCAGTGTGCCGTCGAAGACGTATTCGATCCTGGCGGCGGGTCGCCCCGCCTTGGCGGCGATCGATCCGGGCACCGAAGTCCCACGAATCCTCCAAGCATCGGGGGCGGGTGTGTGCGTGCCACCCGACGACGCGGATGCGTTGCGGCAGGCTTTGCTGCAGATGGCCGGCGACCCCGTTCGAACCCAGGAGATGGGCCGAGCAGGGCGTCGGTGGGTCGAGCAGGCGGCGTCGCCGCGAGCGATCGCCGAGGCCTACGCCGATCTGATCGTCGCGTTGAACCAGCGAGGCTGACTCATTTTTGAATCAGCGAGGCGATAGCCTCGCATCTTCGTGGCTTCGTCATCATCCGCCAAAAAAGTTGCCAAGCTCGCCTCGCGGGGTAAGGGCAAGAGGGTTCGCTTCCAGGGCGGCTCTATTTTCCCCATCGCTGTCGCCCTCGTGGTGCTGCTCGGTTTGTTCGCAATCGTCTACGGCCGCCAGAGTCGCCCCACCAACGGCTCGGGTTCGCCGACGATCAACGACCACTGGCATCAGGCGTTCGGCATCTACGTTTGCGACACGTTCCAGCCGAAGCTGACCGGCACCAAGGAAGAGACCACCGTCGACTCCGCCGGCAACACCGTCCTGGTCAACGAGAAGTTCTCCCTCACCGGGATCCACAGCCACGGCGACGGCATCATCCACTACCACCCCAATTCGTCGAGGTCGACGGGTAACCGAGCCAAGCTCGGCGTCTTCCTCGACGTGTACGGCCTCAAGCTCACCGACACATCGCTCGAGATGCCGGCCGATCAGGGTGGCGAGAAATGGTCGACGAAAGACACCAAGTGCGACGGCAAGGACACCGAGCTGCGTGTGAGGGTCTGGGACGACTACAAGAACAAGGACTCTTTCCACGACGTCGTCACCGATTTCAACAACATCCGCATCACGAACGACGGCATGGTGATCGCGGTTGGCTTCGTCCCGAAGGGGGCCGACATACCGATGCCCGATTGGGCTGCCCAGTTGCCAACGCTTGGTGCCTCCGACAGCGGCACGGTGACCCCGACGCCCACGACGGTGGCGGGTGCGGTGACAGGCGCGACAACGGCAACAAATGGTGCGGCGACCACCACCGCGGTGGTCTCGCCGACCACCACTGCGCCGGCGCCGACCACCACAGGCGGCTGATGCGCGCCGTCGTACTGGTCGGCGGCTTCGGTACTCGCCTCCGGCCTCTGACGCTGACCACACCGAAGCCGATGCTTCCCGTCGGTCATGTTCCCATCATCGAGCGCCTCGTCGACAATCTCTCGAAAGGCGGCGTCACCGAGGTCACGTTGGCGCTCGGCTTCAAGCCCGAGCCGTTTGTCGAGGCCTTTCCTGGCGGTGAGTGCAACGGGGTCACGCTGCGTTACGCGGTCGAGCCCGAACCGCTCGACACTGCCGGGGCCATACGGTTCGCGGCCGACTTCAGCGGCATCGACGACACGTTCGTGGTCGCCAATGGTGACGTCCTCACCGATCTCGACATCGCCGCCCTCGTCGCCTTTCATCGCAGCCGTTCCGCCGAGGCGACCATTCACTTGACCAGTGTCGACGACCCGTCGTCGTTCGGTGTCGTGGCGACCGACGAGCGCGGTCGCGTCGAGCGGTTCGTCGAGAAGCCCGCCCCGGGCACCGCACCGACCAATCAGATCAACGGCGGCACCTACGTGCTCGAGCCCTCGGTGCTGCAACGTATCCCTGCCGGCCGCAAGGTGTCGATCGAGCGGGTCACCTTCCCGGACGTGGTCGACGACGGTCGTCTCTACGCGATGGTCACCGATGACTACTGGATCGATGCGGGCAACCCCGCCCTGTACCTGCGGGCAAACCTCGATCTGCTCGACGGCACGCGACGGCATCACGCATGCGTGGGCGTTCATCCGGCTGCCGATGTCGATCCGACGGCGACGGTGACGGGCAGCATCGTCGCCGCCGGAGCCATGGTTGCCGCCCAGTCCACCGTCACCGACTCCGTGCTGTTGCCGGGTGCTGTCGTCGGCGAGCGGGCGATGGTGGCAAACTCGGTGGTGATGGGCAGGATCGGCGAGGGTGCCAGCGTCACCGACAGCGTGCTCGGCGTTCACGGGCGTGCCGCTGCCGGCGACCACGTGTCGGGCGAATACCGCCCTCCCGCCGACCCGACGTGAACATACTGGTGGTCGGGGGCGCCGGGTTCCTGGGCTCGCACCTGGTCGACCGCCTGATCGCCGAGGACAACGCGGTCGATGTCGTCGACGATCTGTCGAGTGGAACGTTGGCGAACCTTGCCGACGCCCGCGCCGCCGGCGGCGCGCTGAAGATCCACACGCTCGACGTGCTCGCGGACGAGTTCGCCGCGATGGTGGCTATGCGGCCACCCGACGTCGTCTACCACCTGTCGTGGCTGGCGCCGGGGCGCGGTGCCGCTGCCCAGGCGGGGCGGGCCGTGCAGAGCACACTGGCGGTGCTCGAGGCCGCTCGCCTGCAGGGTTCGAAGGTGGTCACAGCCCTGCCAGGTGCCGCGCTGTACGGCGAGGTGCCGCTACGCGACCTGCCCATCAAGGAGGGCCACACCTGGAATCCGGTCGGCCTGCACGGGATCGTCGCCAAGACCGTCGTCGACATCCTCAACTTGTACCGGGCGGATCACACCGTCGAGTTCACCGCGTTGGCGATGAGCACCGTCTACGGGCCGCGCCAGCGAGCCGACGGCGGTGTGGTGGCCTCGTTCGCGCACGCCTTGCGATCCGGCGAGAGCCCGCTCATCCACGGCGACGGACGCCAGACGCGCGACTTCTTGTACGTCGACGACGCCGTCGACGCGCTCGTTCGCGCTGGAGCCCGCGGCGGTGGGCTGGTCGTCAACATCGGGTCCGGGGTGAGCACCTCGATCCGTGACCTGTGGACGATGATGGCGGGTCCTGGGGCGCCCACACCGATCACCGGCCCGCGACGACCCAACGACGTCTCGCGGTTTGCCGTTTCCCCGACACGGGCTCGCATTCATCTGGCATGGGCGCCGTGGACCGACCTCGCTGTCGGTCTGCGATCACTTGCTTGAAGCGGCCAGAAGTACGGCGCGGGCCAATTCAGCGCCGATCTCAGGACTGCTCATCACCGACGGCGTGATCACCGGGCGCATGCCCTGTGCCTCGACCGCCTCGGCAAGATGGGCATCGATCGGATCGATCACCAGCGAACCGGCGATCGAGGTGTACAGCCGGGCCACGCCGACCACCGACGGCTCGTGTCCGAGCTCGCTCAGCATCCGGTCGGCGGGGCCCTTCAGCGCCGCGCCGCCGACGATCGGCGAGATGGCCACGACCGACTCGCGCCGGTCGCGCGAGCATCGCTTCGACACCGCCGAGCGCCCGGATCGGACCGATCGACACGACGGGGTTCGACGGAGCGATAACGACGCTTTCGGCAGCACTCAGCACCTCGGTGAGGCCGGGAGCCAACACCGCCTGCTCGGCACCCTCGAAGCGCACGGCGGTGATCGGCACACCATGCCGCAACTTGACGAAGTACTCCTGGAACGATACGTCGCCTCCGTCGACCAGCGTCACCACGGTCGACACCCTGTCGTTGCTCATCGGCACGATCTTCTGGGCGATCCCCCACGCCGAGCAGGTCTCACCAGTCACCTCGGCCAGGGTCGCGCCTTCGTCGAGTCGAGCGGTGCGGTAGAAGTGAGTCGCCAAGTCGCGGTCACCGAGGTTGAACCACGTCGGCGCCGCCGACGAACGGTCGGGCCGCACGGCTGCATAGCGCTGAAGTGCGTCCATTGCCCGCCACGACTCGTCGGCCAGCCCCCAGCCACGAACGGGGTCGATGGCAGACGCGAGCGTGTAGATCACCGTGTCGATGTCGGGGGAGATCGCCAGGCCGTGCAGCACGGTGTCGTCTCCGGTGTTGACGATGGCGACCGTGTCGGCTGGTTCGCTCACCCGTGCGAGCGCCGCCAGGAAGCGGGCCGCGCCGACGCCACCGCACAGGACAGCGATCATCGATTGGTCTCGCCGGCCAGGCGCAGGTACGAGCGCGGCGAGATCGGCCGCGCATCGCGGCCACGAGAACGTCGCCACCCGCGCAGAGCCCGCAGCGACCAGTCGGGTTCTGGTCCCGCTGTCGAAAACCGCGTCGACCAGGTTGCCCGCCAAGGCGACGGGGTCGTCGGCCTCGCAGAGCAAGCCCGCGTTGCCACACACCTCGGGGATGCTGCCACGGTTGCTGGCGGCCACCGGAACACCCACCTGCATGGCGTCGAGCAGCGGGAAGCCGAACCCCTCGTCGAGTGAGGGATAGGCCAAGACGCCGGCGTTGCGTACCAGCCATGATCGGGCCGGCTCATCGACGCGGCCGGTCATGACGACTCGCCTCGCCGTCGACGGGTCGAGCTTGTCGATTGCCGCGTTGACGGCCGGCCGATCGTCGCCGTCGGCGCCCGCCAGCACCAGCAGGATCTCATCGTGCTCCGCAGCCAGCAGGCCGAACGCCTCGACCAGGGTCGGCAGGTTCTTGCGACGTTCGAGGGTTCCGATCGCGGCGATGTACGGGCGGCCGACGAGCGCCGGAATCGGCGGATCGACGGTGGGCTCGGGGATCGGCAGGGCGGCCAGCGGGATCATCACCACCCGAGCGTCAGGAAACAGGTCGGTGATCTCGGTAGCGGTCGACGTGGAGCTGGCATGGACAGTCGCGCCCCTGGCGATTGCTCGCTGCAGCACTCGGCCTGCTTGATGAACCGCTCTGCCGGCCAGCATCGGGTGGCGGAGGAACCAACAGTCGTACACCGACACGACCTGCGCGGCGCGGCACGGCGGCACGACGTAGTTGGTGCCGTGGACAACATCAGCCGCGTCGAGGAATCGATCGGCGCGAGGACGATCGGCGATCGCCCACAGCCGATGGGCCACCATCGCCGGAATGGGCAGGCGAAGGGCCCCGTCGGGTGGCCGCGATCGAAAGGACACGATGTACTCGATCAGCTCGAGATCGTCGAGATCGACCAGAGCGTCGCGCATCGCCGCAACGGCGTGCCCGACGCCGGTGCGTGGCCCGGCCAGTGGTCCGACATCGAAAGCGACGCGCAACGGGTTCATGGGCAGGCCGTTCATGGGCAGGCTGAGGATAGCCGTTGACGCCCGAACGGGTCTCAGCACCGTAGACTGCCGTGTCCCGCTTTCACGGCCCGACCCTTGTCCTCTAGGGCCTATTCTCCTAAGGATTGCCAGCATGCCTCGCGCGTTCATAACCGGTGTCACTGGACAGGATGGCCAGCATCTTGCCGAGTTCCTGCACTCCAAGGGGTACGAGGTCTTCGGCATGGTCAAAGGCCAGAACAACCCCCGGATGACGATGATGCGCGACGAGTTTCCCTACGTCGAACCCGTTCCCGGTGACCTCGCCGACCTGCCCTCGCTGGTGAAGGCGCTCGATTCGACGCGGCCCGACGAGGTCTACAACCTCGGGGCCATCTCGTTCGTCGCGCTGAGCTTCAACCAGGCCGAGCTGACGGCCAACATCACCGGCACCGGGGTGCTGCGCATGCTCGAAGCGATCCGCATGGTCGGCGGCGCCGAGAACAATCCGATCCGCTTCTATCAGGCGAGCAGCAGCGAGATGTTCGGCAAGGTCCGCGAAACTCCACAGACAGAACGCACGCCGTTCCACCCGCGTTCGCCGTACGGCTGCGCCAAGGTCTTCGGTCACGACATCGTCGTCAACTACCGCGAGAGCTACGGCATGTTCGCGTGCAGCGGCATCCTGTTCAACCACGAAGGTCCGCGGCGTGGTCTCGAGTTCGTCACCCGCAAGGTCACCAACGCGGTCGCTCGGATCAAACTCGGCCTGCAGACCGACATCGTGCTCGGCAACCTCGATTCCAAGCGCGACTGGGGCTATGCGGGCGACTACGTCAAGGCGATGTGGCTGATGCTGCAGCAGGATCATCCCGACGACTACGTCGTCGCCACCGGCAAGGCGTACAGCATCGAAGATCTCGTCCGCCTCGCCTTCAGCGAGGTTGGGATCGAGAACTGGCGTGACTATGTCCGCCAGGATCCCAAGTTCTTCCGCCCAGCCGAAGTCGACCTGCTGATTGGTGACCCCTCGAAGGCTCGCACCCAACTCGGTTGGGAGCCCGAGGTCGCCTTTCCCGAGTTGATCAAGATGATGGTCGCCAACGACTTGAAGATCGAGTCCGAGAAGGCTCGCAGGAGCTGACGGTCGCCGACCCGACCCCGGTCAGGTAAGCGGTCGGGTCAGCCGGTCACGTTTCCAAGGGCATGTTGCTGATCGCATCCATCATCGTTTCTCCGGATGGCAACTGGCCGGTGCGCAGCTTGGCCCGTAGCGCTATTGCGAACGCCAACAACGCCGCGAACGACGAGGTCACCAGCCCGAGCTCGACCCGCAAGTACAAGTCGTCGGAGCTCAGCCAAGTCACGACGACGAACGTCACGACTCCGATGCCCCAGCCGAGGGCGACCAGGGCGTGTCCGCGTAGAGCGATGACTGCCTGAGCGATCGCCAGGGCGGCCATGTAGAGGGCGCTGCCCAGAGCGAGCATGCCCATCGTCTGGTGGCTCAACCTGGCGTCGTAGAAGCGTTCGATGATGAGGGGACCGAGCACGTACGCACCGAGAGTGCCGAGGACGCCGACGATCAGCACGAGCCTCATCAGCCGGGCGAAACCCGAGCGGAACTCGGCGATCTCGTTGCGCGCCGCTAGGCGCGACAACCGGGGCAGTAGCGCAGCCTGCACCGCTTGGAAGAGGAACAACGGGATGCGCGCCAGCAGCACGCCATAGGTGAACCGGGTGACCAGTTGCTTCTGGTCGGCGGTGGCGAGCATCGTGACTGCAAGTGGACCGGCGTTGACGAGGGCCGCTGCGAACACCGAACCGAGCAACAGCCAGCCGAGGTTCGGAGTGACCTCGCCCCACGAAGCCTGGGGCCCGGGCTGGGTGCGGAGGTCTCCTTTCAGCTTGACCCATATCACGCCGGGCAACGGAGAGAGTGCGACCGCGAAGCCGTACAGACCCACACCTGTGACCCCGATGATTGCCAGCGTGGCGCAGAACGCGATACGAACGGCGCCGTCGGCGCCCATCACGATCGCATAGGCGTTGAACCGGCCGGTGCCACTGGCGATGCCACGCGATAGGTGAGCCGGTGCGTAGGCCCAGAACGCCATGATCAGGGCGAGCATCAAGACCCAGTCGCCATCGAAGTACCCGCTGACGATCAGCGGGGCGAGGGCCAACGCGGCGATCGTGACCAGCGCGACGAGGCCGATGGCGAGGGTCCGTATGCGGGCAACCACCGGGTGGCCGCCCTGGCCGAGGGCGCGACGATACGACAGGGTTCTGGCCAGTTCCTGTTCCAAGGGGATGAAGAACCCCGGGGCCAGCGCAAAGGTTGCGATCCACAGGCTGGCGATCGGCTGAACCGCTTCGTCGCTTCCCAGGGCGACCTTGGCGACTTTCAAGAAGAGGTAGCTGGTGACGCCGGCGATCAGCAGACCGATCCCTACGGGAATGGTGCCCTCCGGGAGGGGAGCTCTTCGAGAACCGTTCTCACCAAGACCTGTGACACCAAGATCCGGATGACCTAGATCCGTGTGACCTGGATCCTTGTCACCGGAAGGTTGTGCGTCGGAGGGGTCCACCAGACCTGCGAGGCTAGCGGCTGGAAACCCCTCCGACGGGGGCACACTGTCGAATCAGGCAGCGGTGCGGATGAGCCCGCGGACCTGCTTGCGGGCGACCTTTGTGAGGTCACGGGCTTGACCGAACAGCAGACCGGCCTGATCCGGCAGGATGCCTTCGAGCTTGTCGACGACCATGTCGACTCTGGCTTCGACTGCGTCCACCTTCACGTCGATCTTGGCCAGGCGGGCCTCGAAGGTGCCGAGCAGGGTCTCGACTTGGGTCTTGCTGGCGCCGAAGCGATCGCTGATGGCCTCCACCAGCTGGCGGCGACGGGCCTGGACCTGCTCGACGGCAACGACGCCGAGGCCGACCGTGATGTAGGCGGCGTCGCGAAGTGCTGCGGTGAGCTTGCCTGCCTCGCCGGTCGAGAGGTCGAGGTTGGGGACATACTTCGACACGTCGATGTTGCGGAGCGCAGCGAGGTCGAACTTCGACAGGTCGAGCTTGGTCGGGTCGAGCCTGGAGAAGTCTATGGAGGGGAAGTCGATGGAGGGGAAGTCGGGGAGCTTGTACATGGTGACGGATCCTTTGTGGGTTGTAGGGATGAATCGGATGTGCAACCAATATATCGCAGTGTGCTAACTTTTGCAAGCACTCTCTTGCAAGCACTCTCTTGCAAGCACTCTCTTGCAAGCACTACGCCACAAATGGACCTGCCTCCACTCTGGCGCTCCCTCGCAGTAGCCTGGCCGCCTCGTGGAAGCCGCCAATCAACTCGCTCCGCCCGTCGTGGCCGTGATGGTGGTTTTCGAACCAGGGGAATGGTTCGACGAGGTGCTCGACGGGTTGGCAGAACAGGACTACGGCAATCTCAAGAGCCTGTTCCTGATCGTCGGTGAGCCCGGCGACGTGCCGGATCGAGTTCGTCAACGGGTTCCGAATGCCTTTGTTCGCGCTGTCGGCAATGCTTCCGGCTACGGAGCCGTGGCCAACGAGGTGCTTCGCCTGGTCGAGGGTGACAACGGGTTCTTCTGCTTCCTGCACGACGATGTCGCGCTGGATCCGAGTGCGATTCGTCTGCTCGTCGAGGAGCTGTACCGATCGAACGCCGGGATCGTCGGGCCGAAGCTCGTCTCGTGGGACGATCCCGGTGTATTGCAACACGTCGGCCTGGGGGTCGACCGCTTCGGCGAGATCGACTCGATCGTCGAGGAAGGCGAAGTCGATCAGGAGCAACACGACGCCGTGCGTGACGTGTTCGCGTTGCCGTCGGCGTGCCTCCTCGTGCGCGCTGACCTGTTCAGATCAGTTGCCGGTTTCGACGCATCGATCGACTTCTACGGTGACGACGTCGACTTGTGCTGGCGGGCCCACCTGGGTGGCGCTCGGGTCGTGGTCGTGCCGATGGCGCGAGCCCGCCACCGCGAGGCCTTGTCGGAGCGTCGCCCTGATCTGCGTCCGACGCTCCTGCAGGCCCGTCACCGCATGCGCTCGATCGCAACGCTCAGCGGCGCCCGCCGACTTCCGCTGCTGATCATTCAGCTGATCCTGGTGACGTTGGGCGAGCTGGTGGTCGGCGTGTTCTCCGGCAAACCGCGCGAGGCCTGGGCATCGCTACGGGCGATGATCGGTCTCGTCCCACGTGTGCCTGGAATCTTCGTTCGCCGACGCGAGGTTCGCCGACTTCGACTGGTGCCCGATGGCGAGATCGCCGGCCTACAACTACGCGGTTCGGCTCGCGTGTCGGCATATCTTCGCAGCCGCGACATGCGGCCGTCACGAGGTGAGAACTCGATCGAGCGCCGCTGGCGTCAGACGGCCGGATCCGCACCGATGTTCGCCTGGGTCTGTGTGCTCCTCGCCGCATTGTTCGGTAGTCGCAAGGTGCTCGGCGGCATCCCCGAGTTCGGCGAGTTCCTTCGGTTCCCGGCCAGCGCACGGGCGATGCTGACCGACTACCGATCCGGCTGGTGGGGCCACGGGCTCGGCGCCACGTCGCCCGTTCCAACAGGCGTGGCGCTGACGGCCACGGCGAGCACCGCCACCTTGTTCCACATGGGTCTGTTGCACACGCTCGGTGTGCTCGGCCTGCTGGTCGTCGGCTACCTGGGGATCTGGCGCTTGGCCGGGCTGTTCCCCACGGCGCGGGCCCGCATAACAGCGTTGGTCGTCTACGCCGCTGTGCCTCTGCCATCGCAGTTGTTGTCGACCGGTCGATGGGGCGCGCTGGCCTGCTACGCAACGGCACCATGGGTCGTCCACCTGTTGCGTCGCAGTGCGGGCATCGTGTCGTTCGACACCCCTGACAGCACGCGCGCCGACGGCTACGTGGCCATCCCGGCACGAAGCCGACTACGGATGTTGTGTCAGCTGGCGTTGTTGACAGCGGTGACCCTCGCGTTCGTCCCGTCGTTCGCCTTCCTGGTGATCGCAATCGGGATCGTGCTGGCCGTCAGCACGCTGGTCGGCGGAGGTTCTTGGCGCTCGGCGCTCATCATGGTGTCAGTCGCCATCGCCGCCGCGGTACTGGGTTTCCTCGCCAACTTGCCCTGGGCGGGGTCGTTGTTCGGGCGCCACGGGTGGGATCTCATTGCCGGGGTTCCATCGCCGGTCGCTGACGGACTACCGCCGGGCTCGATCGGCAGTCGCGGTCTAGGTGTCACCCGCCTGGCCCGCTTCGGGTTGGGCAACGGGCAGTTCGGGATCTTGGCAATCGCGTTGTTCGTGCCGGTGCTGGTCGCACCCCTTGTCGCCCGAAGTTGGCGGCTGACGTGGGCGATTCGTGCAGCGGGTCTCGTCATTGTCTTCGGTTGGCTGGCGGTTCTCGACGATCGCGGTATGCGGGTTCGGCTACCGGAACCGGGGATCCTGTTGGCGCCTGTCGCGGTCGGCATGGCGTTGTCGGCGGCCTGCATCGCCGCGGCGTTCCAAGACGACGTGCTCGCCGGATCGTTCGGGTGGCGGCAGCCGCTCGGTCTACTGACCGCGGCTGCCGTGGCCATCGGGGTGTTGCCCGGGATCGCAGCAATCAGCTCAGGGCGGTGGGGTATGCCGACCCTGACGCTGACATCGGTGCTCGGGCAGTTTGCCGACAACCCGCCAGAAGGTGATTACCGCATCTTGTGGATCGGCGATCCGCGGGTCATGCCTGTGCCCGGCTGGACGCTGCAACCGGGGATCGGGTACGCGATCACCGACGACGGTCCGTTGACCCAGTACGAGACATGGCCAGGAAGGCCCTCGGAGATCGAAGGTGAGGTTGGCGACATCGTCAAGCAGCTCGCCACAGAGTCGACCCTGCGCGGCGGTCGGCTGCTGGCCCCGTATGCAATTCGCTACGTGGTCGTTCCGATAGCCGACGGTGCCGTCAGCACCGTCGACCAGCCCCTGCCGGTGCCGGTCGGTCTCATCGACGCCCTCGATGATCAGCTCGACTTCGCCGCTCCATTGACCCGGCCACTGAACTTCGTGGTGTACGAGAACACGGCATGGATCCCGACGCGTGCCCAGTTCGCCGGCGCAGATGCCGAGGCGACCCGACAGGCGGGTCTCGACTCGATCGCTCGACTCGACCTCGGATCGACAGCGGTCCCCGTCGCTGTCGGAGCCCCCGACAACGGCCCGGCCCAGTTCGATGCGGTGCCGGGCACCTTCACCGTGGCCACTGCCGTCGATCAACAGTGGTCGCTGCACGTCGGCGAGCAATCGTTCGACCCCCGTCCGGCGTTCGGCGCGACGACGGGCTATGACATCGCTTCGGGTGGCGCGGCAACGTTGAGCTACCACACCGCGACATCGCGTGCGTTCATGCTCGTCGGACAGCTGGTCGTGTGGCTGGCTCTCGCCCTCGGCATCAGTCGGTTCGACACTGCAACGCTGGTCCGTCGTCGATCGCGGCGCGGTTCGGTCGAGCCCGAGGCTCCGCTGCTGTCGATCGATGCCCCGATCGGTGCAGCGGTCGACCACTTGGGCGATCGATCCGTCGACGAGCCGGGCGAAGAGGTGCTCACCTCGATCGGCGACGAGACGGTGTCGTGGCAGAGTGAGCCCGAGCCCGGTGCGCCGGAACACCGTGACGTGGGCCAGCATCAGGCAGGCGTCGAATGATGGCCGCCCGCCGGTTCGTGGCCTGCGCATTGGTGCTGGCGACGATTGTCGGAGTCATCGTTCTGCAACACGCCAGACCCGTGCAGAGCGTCCCTGCCCAGTTCTCGCGACTGGGCAGTCCAACCATGCCATTTGTTCCCAAGGGCGAGTTCGTGACGTCGGCATGGTTCTGCGCTGGTGTTCCTGTCGGCAAGGCGCAGCTGGGCGGTATCGCCATCGTCGCCAACCCCGGCGAAGTCACCCTGAACGGCAAGGTCACCGTCTTCACCGACGCCCCCGGCGTTGCCGCCGTCGCTGCTCCGTTCGAGGTGCCGGCTCGGGGCACCACGGTGTTCGACCTCGCTCAGATGCAACCGCAAGGAACCTTCGTCTCGGCCATGGTCGAGATCTACGGGGGCGGGGGCTACGTCGAGCAGCGCGCCGACAGCGCCTCGGGCAGCGCGGTGTCAGCGTGTTCCAACTCTGCCTCGTCGACCTGGTACTTCGCCGATGGCTACACGGTGGAGGGCAGCAAGGAACAACTGATCATCACCAATCCGTTCCCGTCCGATGCGATCGTCAGCATCAGCGAAGCCACAAGCACCGAGAGTCGGCGCCCGGCCATCCTGCAGAGCCTGCTCGTCAGGGCCAACTCCGTCCTCGTCATCAGCCAGGACCTGCTTGCCAAGCGGGAGCTGGTGCTGGCGATCACCGTCACCAGCACGCGCGGGCGCGTCGTCGTCGGTCGGGCCCAGGAATACCTGACATCGGTGGGCCGCGCCGGCTTCACCATGACCCTCGGTGCCCCGTCGCTCGGTGAACAGTTCTACTTCGCCGACGGTGAGGTCGCTCCCAACGTCATCGAGCGCTACAGCATCTACAACGCATCCGAGAGCGAGGCTGTGGTCAACGTGGTGTTCCTCGGTCTCGACCCCAACGCCGGCTTCATCAACCCAGAACCGATCACGGTTCCTGCCGGCAAGGTCGTCTCGCTGATCGCCGATGATGTGGGCGTGCCGGCGGGCCGCCACGGGGCCGTCTTCTCCACCGAGACCGCCAGCTCGATCATCGTCGAGCGGGCGATCACCCGCCAGACTGGCGACACGGTGGCCACCACCGTGGTGATGGGTTCGCCGTCACCGTTTGCCTCGACCCGCTGGAGCATGGCGATTGGTACCGACCTTGCCGTCCCCGACGTTCTGGTCGTCTTGAATGCGACGGGCTCTCAGGGGACCGTCACGGTGAAGACGCTCGGTGCGGGGGGCGAGGTCCCGGTTCCCGGCATGGAGGCAATCGACCTTCCTGCCGGCGGAGTGATCACGATTGGTGTCTCGGATCCCACGGCACTCGGACATCCACTGGTGGTCGAATCGACGCAACAGGTCTTCGTCGAGCGACTGTTACCGCGTGACCCTGACCTCCGCGGACGGTCAGGCTCGTACGCCCTGCCGGGCTGACGCCGTGCCTCAGTTCGTCATCGCCGCAGCGGTGCTCATCGGCGCCGTGATCGTCGGCACGATCCTGCGCCGCCGGCGCTCGGTCGACGCGCCAACCCAGCCCGTCTTCTCCGCTCCTGCACAGATCGACCGCGCCGACTTCGTCGGGGCCGACGCGCCGTGGTTGGTCGCAGTCTTCTCGTCGGCCACGTGTGCGGCATGTGCCGACGTGGTGGGCAAGGCCAAGGTGTTGGCGAGCGCCGAAGTCGATGTGGTCGAGCTCGAGTACCCGGCGGCGCAGGAACTACACCGCAAGTACCACATCGACGCCGTCCCGATCGTCATCGTCGCCGACCGACTCGGCGTGGTCAGGGCAAGCTTCGTCGGGCCGATGTCGGCGACCGACCTGTGGGCTGCGGTCGCCGAGGCGCGCCATCCGGGGTCGTCACCCGAGCCCGGCCTCGGCCACTGAGTCGAACCCGCGGTACCTGCTCTAGGTGAAGTCGACGCCGGCGGGAAACTCGCTGATGCCGGGGCCGACGTCCATCGCCTCGTGGGACTCACTCAGATCCTTGTCCGGAATGTCATCAATGTCGTCACCCGGGCCCTCGCCGAGGCTCTCGTGAACGATGCGAGCGACCTCGCCGCCATCGATGGTCTCGCGCTCGAGCAGCGCCTCGGCAACCAGGTCGAGCGCTCGGCGATGCTTCGACAACACCTCGTACGCCCGCGCCTCTTGCTCGTGGAGAATGCGGAAGACCTCTTCGTCGATCATCTTGGCGGTGTCGTCGCTGTACTCGCGGCCCTGGGTCATCAGGTCTTCACCGAGGAACACCTGCTGGTGGCCACTCCAGGCCATAGGCCCGACCGCATCGCTCATGCCCCACTCGCGCACCATGCGACGAGCGATCATTGTGGCCTGCTCGAGGTCATTGGCGGCCCCCGAGTTGAGATGGCCGAAGACGATCTTCTCGGCAACGCGGCCGCCCATCGCCCGACAGATGACATCGTCGAAGTATTCCTTGGAATACGTGTGCCGTTCTTCGGGCAGGCTCCAGGTGACACCGAGGGCCATGCCGCGGGGCAGGATCGTGACCTTGTGCAGCGGGTCGGCGTGCGGCAGCACGGTCGTCAGGATGGCATGGCCACCCTCGTGAATCGCGGTCGCCCGCTTCTCTTCGGCGCTGAGCACGAGGCTCTCGCGACGCGCACCCATCACGACACGATCGCGCGCGTTCTCGAAGTCGATGCGCTCGATCTGCTTGCTTCCCCGCCGCACGGCGAAGAGTGCCGCTTCGTTGACCAGGTTGGCGAGATCGGCCCCGCTCATGCCAGGCGTCGCCTTCGACATGACCTCGAGGTCGACGTCTTGGCCCATGCGCTTGTCGCGGCTGTGCACCTTCAAGATGGCGAGACGTTCTTCGTTCTCGGGAAGCGGCACGACGATCGTGCGATCGAACCGGCCGGGCCGCAGGAGTGCTGGATCGAGGATGTCTGGACGGTTCGTTGCGGCGAGGATGACGATGCCCTCGGAGGTTTCGAAGCCATCCATCTCGGCGAGCATCTGGTTGAGCGTCTGCTCGCGCTCGTCGTGCCCGCCGCCGAGGCCGGCGCCGCGCTTGCGGCCGATCGAATCGATCTCGTCGACGAAGATGATCGCCCTGCCCATCTTGCGGGCTTGCTGGAACAGGTCGCGAACGCGACTCGCGCCGACACCGACGAACATCTCCATGAAATCGCTGCCGGTGACCGACAGGAACCCGACACCGGCCTCGCCGGCCACGGCGCGGGCGAACAGGGTCTTGCCTGTGCCTGGCGGGCCGACCAGCAGAATTCCCTTCGGGACGCGTGCACCGATCTCGCGGAAGCGTTCTGGCATGCGCAGGAAGTCGACGACTTCGGTGATCTCTTGCTTGACGCCTTCGTAGCCGGCGATGTCGGAGAACGTCGTCGACGGCTTGTCGGTTGTGTACGCCTTGGCCCGGCTTCGCCCGATCGACATGACGTTGCCCATCTGACCCGCCGCACGGCGCTGCATCCACATGAAGAAACCGATCAACAACACGAGGGGCAGCAGCAGACTCGCCCAACTCAGCAACCAGTTGGAGCTCGGCGTCTTGGCCTCGAATTCGATGCCTTTTGCCTGCAGGACCTTGCTCTGATCGTCGTTCGGGAAGTTGTTGGGCGCGGTGCTGGTGAACTTCTCGCCGTTGGTCAACTCACCACTGAGGCTGTTGGTCTGGTTGTTGACCACGACGGTCTTGACCTCGCCGTTGGTGACCTGTGTCCAGAAGGTGCTGAAGGGCTTCTTCTCGGTGCTCGTCGTCGGCCACACTCGTGGGAGGGCGAACGACAGCATCAGTACGGCGAACAGTACGGGGATCACCCAGCGCGGCCATCCGCCACCCATCGGGCGTCGGCCACGCTCGCCGGGCTGCTGATCGTTCTGCTGGCCACGGCCACCCGAGCGGCCGGGAGGCGGCGGGGGAGGCGGGGGAGGCAGGTTGCTCATGTCCATATGCTACGGGTGTTCGGTGCAATCTGTCCTGCAGTTGCGTTCACCGGGCATCCACCAGATGACCCGGAGCGGCCCCTAATTTACGTGCATGAACCGGCAGTGCTCGCGGACCGGGTGCGCACAGGCGGCGTCATCGACGCTCTCGTACCAGTACGTTCAGGCGATCGTGTGGCTCGACGATCTCACGGCCAGCCGTGACCCTCACGACTACGACCTGTGCGAACGCCACACCGCCCGCCTGTCGGTACCCAACGGGTGGCGGCTGGAAGACCGCCGCAGCAGGCGGGTTCTCGTGTTCTCGGCCACGTCACGACTGGCCGGCTGAGCTCTCCGCTGCGGTCGGCCGGTAATCTGTCGACTCATGCCCGGTGCCCAGGTCTCCCCGACGCGCGTCGATCCAGACCAGGCGCGGATCAGCGTCGGCCAGGCCGCGGCGGTCTGGTTGGGCGGTTGGCTGGCCGGAAACCTCGTCGGATCAGCGGTCATTGCCGCGACGGGCTACAAGTCGGCGGCCGACGCCCCGGTGTGGGTCACCATGGTGTTGGCCGTGTCGCTGTGGACGCCAATGCTCGTCGGCCTGTGGATGCTCAGCAATCGGTTCGGTCGGGGCAACTTCTCCGACGACTACGGGCTTCGGTTCAAACTTGCCGATCTCATCGGCCTGCCTGTCGGAATGCTGTCGCAGCTCGTCGTCGTGCGGCTGGTCTATTGGCCGCTCGAGCGTGGCTGGCCGCTGACGTTCAGTAGGTCGCGGGTCGAACGCAACGCCCGCGACCTCTACGACCGGGCGCATGGCGGTTGGCTCGTCGGACTGATCGCCATCGTCGTGATCGGCGCGCCGTTCGTCGAAGAACTGGTGTACCGCGGCATGTTGCAAGGGGCGCTGGTACGGCGGGTCAACGACGTCGCAGCGGTCGTCGCAGTGGCAGCGTTCTTCGCATTCATCCACTTCCGATGGATCGAGTTCCCAGGATTGTTCGCCTTCGGGTTGATCCTCGGTGTGTGTGCGCTGCGCACCGGTCGTCTGGGCATGGGAATCATGGCGCACATGGCCTTCAACGCCACCGGGTTGATGTTGGTGGCGCGCATATGAGCGATGGGGTGACGGTCCGCGGCCCGTTGTGGAGTGAAACAATGGCGCCCGACATGACCGAAGTGATCGATGATCCGAGAGTGGCGGAAGAGCCGTTGCCGTTGCCGGCACCGTTGCCGCCACCTGAGCCGCGCCGACAAAGCATTCTCGACCGCATCGGGTCACGCATCGTGCGCCGGCCGCGCAACTGGCTCGACGGCCCGTGGACCAACGAACGAATTGCCCGCTACCTGACCGCCTTGATCGTCGTCGGCGGCACGACGTTCTCGGTCTTGAAGGTCGTACACCTCAACCTCGTGTTCGAGACCAACACGCCGACCGGTGGCGACATGGGTGCGCACGTCATGGCGCCGGCCTACCTTCGCGATCACTTGCTGCCGCACTTCCAGCTCAGCGGGTGGAGCAACTACTGGTACGCCGGGTTCCCGCTGTATCGGTTCTACATGGTCGTTCCGGCGCTCATGATCGTTGCGCTGAACCTCGTGTTCCCGTACGGGGTCGCCTTCAAACTCGTCGCGATCCTCGGCCTGGTCACTCTGCCCGGGTGCTGCTGGGCGTTCGGACGGTTGGCTCGATTCCGGTACCCGATGCCCGAACTGATGGCGTTGGCGGCGACGATCTTCTTGTTCGACGAGAGCTTCTCGATCTACGGCGGCAACGTCAAGAGCACGATGGCCGGCGAGTTCTCGTTCTCGATAGCGCTGTCGTTCGCGATGCTCGGGCTGGGCGTGTTCGCCCGCGGGTTGGAGACCGGTAAGTTCCGCAGCTGGGCGGCAATCCTGTTGGCCCTGGCCATGCTGTGCCACGGCATCGTGCTGATCTTCGTCGTGCTCGGCGCGCTGCTGCTGTGGGCCGTATGGATGGATCGAACCCGATTCGTCTACGGCGCCACGGTGCTGATCGCGGCGGTGCTCTTGAGCGTGTTCTGGGTCGTGCCGTTCTTGGCCAACCACGCGTACATGACCGACATGAAGTATCACGGTCGGCCCGACGGCGCCGCCGATTCGTACTGGGACATGTTCTTTCCGTGGACCACGTTCCTCGACGTCATCGTCACCGGCTTTGCTCTGTTCGGATTCGTCGCCTCGGTCGTGCGCCGTCACCTCGCCGGAGCGTGGCTGGGGATCTGCTGCCTGGCGCTGACCGCTTTCGTCTTCCTGGCCAAGAACTCGCTACCGATCATCGGATTGCTGTGGAACCCTCGCCTGCTGCCGTTCCTCTACCTGCTTCGGTTGATGTTGATGATGGTCGGCATCGTCGAGTTCGTCGAGGTTGTCGTCCGCGGCACACTCGGTCCGCGGGCACGGGGCAGCCTGTGGAAGGTTGGCGCGGCGACGGCCGCGGTTGTCAGCGTCGTCGTGCTGGTGATGGAGCTGTTCCTCTTCCAACAAGTGCCCGGCGGGCGCACGATCACCGAACACGGCAAGTCGGTCTATTCATGGGGCATCGGTGGCTGGAACCCGATCACCCTGTCGTCGACTGCCAAGGATGCCCAGAGCGATGGCTGGACCCGCTACAACTTCGCGGGCTACGAGGGTCGTGACGCCTATGGCGAGTACAAGGCGCTGATCGACCAGATGAAGACCCTCGGCGCCGATTCACAGCATGGCTGTGGGCGGGCGATGTGGGAGAACAACGGCGACAACGGCCAGTACGGCACGACCATGGCGTTGATGCTGCTGCCGCACTGGACCGACGGATGCATCGCCAGCATGGAGGGGTTGTTCTTCGAGGCCAGCGGCACAACGCCGTATCACTTCGTCACGGCCGCGGCGATGAGCGCCAACAGCTCGAATCCGGTCCGCGAACTTCGCTACGACAACAACGATGCTGCCAAGGGCGTGCCCTACTTGCAGACGCTCGGCGTCAAGTACGTGATGGTCTTCACCGAGAAGGCCAAGGCGCAGGCCGATACGCGCAGCGAGCTCACCAAGGTGGGCGAGGTCGGGCCGTGGAACGTCTACCAGGTCGCCGACAGCGACCTGGTCGTACCGCTCGCCGTGCAACCGGTGGTCGTCAACGGTCGCGGCGGGGATCAGCGTGAGCGCAACCTGGAGCTGGGCATGAGCTGGTTCCAGCATCGTGACGAGTGGGCGGCCATGCCGGCCAACAGCGGCCCGCCGGAATGGCAGCGGATCGATGTAGCAGTCGACGCAAGTCGTAGCGACGGTCTGGCACCGGGAGCATCGGGACGCAAGATCGACATCGTCCAACCGACTGAGCCCATCATCGCCAAAGACCTCCCGCCCGTCACCGTCAGCGATGTGCAACTGGGTGACCAGGACCTGCGGTTCAGCGTCGACAAGATCGGCGTTCCGGTGCTGGTGAAGATCAGCTACTTCCCCAACTGGAAGGTCAGCGGTGCCAAGGGCCCGTATCGCATCGCCCCGAACTTGATGGTGGTCGTGCCGACATCGACCGATGTGCACCTCACCTACGGGCGGTCGAACCTCGACTACTTCGCCTACCTGCTGACGCTGATCGGCATCGGCATGTTGATCGTCATGCGAATTCGCGGTGACGTGCGCCACGCCAACTCGCATCCGTTCGGAAGTGCGTCGGATTCGCCCGAGTTCCAATGGGACGATTGGGAGCCGCGTGTGGAGCCCGTGCTGGCGGATCCCACCCCGTCGCAGATGTGGCGACCAGACGTCGATCTCTCGCTCGAGACCGAACTCACCGCAGATTCGCTGGTCTGGGCGCCACCGACGGATGCCCCGGACGACTCGGGGCCTCTCGACGCTAGCCTCTAAGCCCCATGTCCTCGACCGACCCGCAGGTGCTCGACGCCATCGTCAAAGCGTACGATGTGCGTGGCACCGTCCCAGACCAGATCAACACCGAAGTTGCCCATGCACTCGGTGTCGGCTTTGCCCGATTTGCCAAAGCCCCGAGGCTGCTCGTCGGCCGCGACATGCGTCCTTCAGGGCCTGAACTGGTCGATGCGTTCATACGCGGCGCGCTCGAGCAAGGTGTCGATGTCATCGATCTGGGCCTGGCCTCGACCGACCTCGTCTACTTCGCCGCGGGCACGCTCGACGCGCCGGGCGCGATGTTCACTGCCTCGCACAACCCGGCGCAGTACAACGGCGTCAAGTTCTGCCTCAGCGGCGCCCGAGCCGTCGGACAAGACACCGGCCTGGCCGAGATCAAGGCAGTCGCGGCCACCGTGCTTGCCGGGCACGGCCCGGCGGCGGTGGCGACGTCTGGTTCGATGACCAGGCGCAACCTGCTCGATGCCTTTGTCGACCATGTCATCTCGTTCATCGATCCCAAGGCCATGCACCCAATGCGGGTCGTCGCCGACACTGCCAACGGGATGGGCGGGTTGGTCGTGCCGGCGGTGTTCGAACGACTGCCGCAGATCACGCTCGAGGTCATGTACGGCGAGCTCGACGGAACCTTCCCCAACCATCCCGCAGACCCGCTTGAACCCGCCAATCAACGTGATCTGCAATCACGGGTCGTGGCCGGTGGCTTCGACGTCGGGCTGGCGTTCGACGGTGACGCCGACCGGGTGTTCGTCGTCGACGAAACCGGCCGAGGGCTCAGCGGCTCGACCACGACAGCGTTCCTGGCCGCCGCTGTCTTGCGATCGCATGCCGGTGCAACGGTGCTGCACAACCTGATCTGCTCCAAGGCTGTGCCAGAGGTGATCCGCGAAAATGGCGGCGTGCCGGTGCGAACCAAGGTCGGTCATTCCTTCATCAAGCAGATCATGGCCGAGACCGATGCGGTGTTCGGAGGCGAGCACTCGGCGCATTACTACTTCCGCGACAACTTCGGGGCCGACTCGGGCTTGATCGCCTCGCTGCTGGTGCTCGACGAGATCAGCCGCGCCGACACTGTGCTCTCCGTCGTACGCAAGCCGTTCGAGCGCTATTCGTCGAGTGGCGAGATCAACACCCAGGTCGGTGATCCGTTGGCCGTCATGGCCAGGGTCGCCGACGAGTTCACCGGCGATCAGCTCGATCGGCTCGACGGGCTCACCGTCGACTGCGGCTCGTGGTGGTTCAACCTTCGGCCGTCCAACACCGAGCCGCTGCTGCGGTTGAACCTCGAGGCGGCGACCCGCGCCGAGTGCGACCAACGTGTGGCCGAGGTCCTGGCGCTCGTCACGAGCGCATGACCGTGGCCGGCTCGATCATCGCCATCGCCCGCCGGACTATGACAGGATGAGTTCCATGGCGCTCGACCCCAGGTTGCTCTCGGTTCTTGCCTGTCCGCAAGACAAAGGCCCGCTGTTCTACCTCGGCGATGCCGATGGGCTGTACAACCCGCGCCTGCACCGCCGATACCTGATCCGCGACGGCATACCGGTGATGTTGATCGACGAAGCCGTCGCCGTCGACGACGCCGAACATGAGGCGATCATGGCCCGCGTGAGCAGCGAAGGCCTGGCACCGACGTTCGCGACGTGACCGTGTTGCCCAGAGACGTGCCGCGCACTGGTTTGGAGGCATCGTGGGATACGCTCACACCATGAAGCCGGGTCGTCACATCGCGGGGTTGATGGTTGTCATCGGACTGGCCGGCGCGACCGTCATCGTTCCAATTGCTTCTCAGGTCACACACGCCGTGGTCTGCACGGCGGCGATGTGCGGTGGCGGCGAGTTCCATCCGCTGACTCCCGCCCGCATCTTCGACTCCCGTCCGGCGACTGCGATCAACGACACGGTGCAGCCCGGCGCCAAGCCGCTGGGAGCCCCTGCACCGGCAACCTTCGACATCGGCCTCCTCGGACTGGGCGGCGTTCCCGCGAATGCAACCGATGTGCTCGCCGTCGTCGTCAACATCACGGTCACCGAGCCGGGTGCCAGTGGATATCTCGAGGCGTACGGCAAGGGTGCCCAGCCGGCGGTGCGCACGTCGATCATCAACTTCGCGCCCAACCAGACCGTGCCCAACGTGGCCATCGTCCGTCCTGGCGCGGATGATCAACTGACGATCGGCCTGTTCGGCCAGAGCGGCACCGCCCAGGTCGTTGTCGACGTCTTCGGGTGGTTCTCGACCAGTAATCCCACCGACATCGCAGCAACCGGTGGGGCGCGGTTGATCCCGACCACACCGTCGCGTGTGTCTCGACACCCGTGACGGCACGGGTCAGCCGGCCGCTGGGCCACTGGCACCGAAGGCTTCGCTCGATCTGCAGATCCGCGGCGTCGACGGCGTCAATCCCGTCACGACCGACGTCGTGCCCGATTCACCGAACGTCACAGGCGTGCTCCTCAACGTTGTCGGCATCACCGCTCGAGCCGGCGGCGGCTCGACGTATCTCTCGGTCGTGCCAGACGCCGTGCCGGCAGGTCAGACGCCCACCACGTCCAACCTCAACCTCGCCCCGGGCGTGATCAAGGCCAATCTGGTGTTCGTTCCGGTCGGCGCCGACGGGAAGGTGCGGATCTTCAACTTCCAAGGATCCACCGACGTCGTGGCCGACGTGGTCGGGTACATGGAGGGTGGGCACGCCGCCGACACACGAATCGGCAGGGTCGTGCCGCTGACGTCGCCGTTCCGCACCTTCGACACCCGCGACCCGCAGTTCGGCGGGGTCGCACTCGGGCCAGGTCAGGCCGAGGACTGGAGCTTCGCCGAGTTCGCCGGCTCGGTGTTCATCGGATCCGAGTCGGTCGGGCCCCAGCTCGGCGTCATCGGCAATCTCACGGCCGCAGAGCTCAAGCGTCAATACGCCACCGTGCCCGCGTCGTCGTTCCTCACCGCCTACCCGGCCAGCGCCACCCGACCGTTGTCGTCGAACCTCAACACGGTCGAAGGGCCGCCGATCCCCAACATGGCGGTGCTCAAGTACGGCACCAACAACACGGTTCGGGTCTACAACCTGGCCGGCTACGAGCACTATCTGTTCGACGCCTCGGCGGTCGTGCTAGCCGATTCACCGGCCTAGACTGTCGGGACCCCACGGGCCTGATCTGAACGTTGCCAGCTGGCACCGGCCCGACTACAACTTCTCGTACACCTGTGGAGGAACCTTCAATGAACACGTCGTTCGCGGCGCGCCGCGATTACCGCGTCGCCGATCTCTCGCTCGCCCCCTTCGGTCGCAAGGAGATTCACCTTGCCGAACACGAGATGCCCGGCTTGCGCGCGCTGCGCAAGGAGTTCGGGCCGTCGAAGCCGCTGCAGGGCGCGCGCATCTCTGGATCGCTGCACATGACCATCCAGACCGCCGTGCTCATCGAGACGTTGGTCGAGCTCGGTGCCGAGGTGCGGTGGGCGAGCTGCAACATCTTCTCGACCCAGGACCATGCTGCTGCCGCCGTCGCCGTCGGCCCGGAGGGCACCATCGCTGAGCCCAAAGGTGTGCCCGTGTTCGCGTGGAAGGGCGAGACGCTGGAGGAGTACTGGTGGTGCACCGACCAGATGATGACCTGGCCCGATGGCGTCAACGGCGAACAACAGGGCCCGAACATGATCCTCGACGATGGCGGCGACGCGACGTTGCTGCTGCACAAAGGTGTCGAGTTCGAGCGCTCGGGTGAGGTTCCGGACCCGACGTCGGCGTCGAACCCCGAGTTCGCCATCGTGCTCGGCCTGCTGCAGCGGTCGACTGAAGACCGACCCGCAGAAGTGGACGCAGCTGGCGTCACGGATCCGAGGTGTCACCGAAGAGACCACCACGGGAGTGATGCGCCTGTACAAGATGCACGAGCGCGGTGAACTGCTCTTCCCGGCGATCAACGTCAACGACTCGGTCACCAAGAGCAAGTTCGACAACCTGTACGGCTGCCGTCACTCGCTGGTCGACGCGATCTGCCGAGCGACCGACGTGATGTTGGCCGGCAAGGTCGCTGTCGTGTGCGGGTACGGCGACGTCGGCAAGGGTTGTACGTCAGGCGCTGAGGGGCCAAGGTTGCCGGGTCATCGTGACCGAGGTCGATCCGATCAACGCGCTGCAGGCGGCGATGGAGGGCTACCAGGTCACGACCTTGGACGAGGTGGTCGCGTCTGCCGACATCTTCGTGTCGGCCACCGGCAACGACCACATCATCACCGTCGACCACATGCACCAGATGAAGCACAACGCGATCGTCTGCAACATCGGTCACTTCGACAGCGAGATCGACATGGCCGGGCTGGCCCGCAGTGGCGCCACGCACGACAGTTGAAGCCGGGCACCGATCTGTGGTCGTTCCCCGACGGCCACGACGATCATCGTGCTGGCCGAAGGACGGTTGGTGAACCTGGGTTGCGCCACCGGTCATCCGAGCTTCGTCATGAGCTGCTCGTTCAGCAACCAGGTGATCGCCCAGATGGAGCTGTTCAGCAACGTCGAGCAGTACCCGCTCGGCGTGCACGTGCTACCGAAGACGGCTCGACGAGAAGGTCGCATCGCTGCACCTCGACGCTCTCGGGGTGAAGTTGACCAAGCTCACCGACGAGCAGGCCGAGTACCTCGGCGTCGAGCCCTCGGGCCCGTTCAAGCCCGATCACTACCGGTACTAGTGTTGGTGGTCGGGACTGGTCTCTGCTTCGCTTCGACTGCTCCCTCCGGTGCGGCTCGTCGCCAGCTCCTCCCTCGCCGCCTCGTCCGGCAGCCTCGGTATCGCCAAGCGGGGCATGAGCACATGCACGAGCGGGCCGATGCCGAGCATGAAGGCAACGGTGCCGATGCCGATGTGACCGCCGAGGGCGATTCCGATGGCCATGACGAGCGCCTCCAGCACGGTGCGCACGATGCGCAAAGAGTGACCCCGCCCCGCGAGCCCGACCATGATCCCGTCGCGTGGGCCGGAGCCGAGCCCGGCGCCGATGTACAAACCTGACCCGATGGCGATCACGACGACTGCACCGACCACGTAGGCGAGCCGCGGCAGCAACAGGTCGGTCGACGGAAGGTGGTGGCCGATCGCGTCGACGACGAGGCCGATCACCACTGCGTTGAGGATCGTGCCAACTCCGGGTCGCTGGCGCAGCGGAATCCACAGCAGCAGCAGGAGCAACCCGGTGAGCTCGATGACCAGGCCGAGCCGCAGCCCGGTGCGTGTGGAGATGCCCTGATGGAACACATCCCAAGGCGCCAGGCCGAGACGCGCGGTGACGAACATGGCGATGCCCAGACCAAAGCAGACCTGCCCGCTGACGCATCGGGTCAGCCGTTGCACGGGTCGATCGGGAAACAGCCTGTGCGCCACGCCCCGACCTTACCGACCGCCGCGTAACACCCTCCTGGTATTGATTGCACCATGGTGATTTCTGGGCTGTTCGCTGGGTTGATCTCTGGGTTGAGTTCTGGGTTGTCCTGTGGGTGTTGCACCGCCTGCGGGTGCCCCGGCGAGTCCCTGTGTCATCGCTGCCGCTTCGCGTTGGCGTCGATCGGCCCCTTGCGCAGTCCCGATGGCATCGCCGCCGCGTTCCCGTTCGAGGGCGTGCCGAGAGAGTTGATCGTCGCCTTGAAGTTCCGCCATCGCCGATCGGCCGCGGCGATACTGGCCACGCAAATGGTGCGCCGGCTGGGTTTCACGCATGTCGACGTGGTGACCTGGGCGCCCACCAGCGCTCGCCGGGCGCGTCGTAGGGGTTATGACCAGGCCGAGGCCATCGCCCAGGCAGTGGCCCGTCAACTCGGTGTCCCGTGCCGGCGGCTGCTGTATCGGGCCCATGGTGCGTCGCAGACGGGCAAGTCGCGTGCTGATCGCCTTGCCGGTCCGGCATTTCGTGCCAGGCGGCCGCGCTCCGGGCTCAGCGTGCTCGTCGTCGACGACGTCGTCACCACCGGTGCCACGTTACGAATGGCTGCTCACGCGTTGCGTTCGGCAGGCGTTGCCCGGGTCGAGCTCGCGGCTGCGGCGAGCGCCCAGCTGCGACATTCGGAAACGCCCAGGGTGACGGCCCGGGTGTGATGTCGGCAAGGCGACCCAACCTGTGCCAAGGTCGACGCCGCCTCCGCCGGTAGGCTGTGCACCCGCATGGGCATCCTCGATCGCATCCTCCGAGCTGGTGAAGGTAAGAAGCTGAAGGCCCTGGAGGGCCTGGTTCCCGACATCAACGCTCAAGGCTCCGCAATGGCAGCGCTTTCTGACGACGCGCTGCGCGGCAAGACGGCCGAGTTCCGCGGTCGGATCGAACGTGGCGAGAGCCTCGACGAACTGCTGATCGAGTCCTTTGCGGTCATGCGCGAAGCCTCGACCAGGGTCATCGGTCAACGTCACTTCGACGTGCAGTTGATGGGTGGCGCTGCGCTGCATTTCGGGTGGGTGGCCGAGATGAAGACCGGCGAGGGCAAGACGCTGGTCAGCACGTTGCCGGCGTACCTCAACGGTCTCGGTGGCAAGGGCGTGCACCTGATCACGGTCAATGACTACCTGGCTCGTTTCCACGCCGAATGGATGGGTCGAATCCACAAGTGGATGGGGCTCGAGGTCGGTCTGATCATTCCCGGCTTCAAAGAACAACCGGCCGAGAAGCGGGCCAACTACGCCTGCGACATCACCTACGGCACCAACAACGAGTTCGGTTTCGACTATCTGCGCGACAACATGGCGACCACGCTCGCCGACAAGGTGCAACGTGGCCACAGCTACGCGATCGTCGACGAGGTCGACTCGATCCTGATCGACGAGGCCCGCACGCCGCTGATCATCAGCGGCCGCGTCGCCGACGCCGCCAAGTTGTACTACCGGTTCGCCTCGATCGTGCGCTCGCTGAAGCGCGATGTCGACTACGAGGTCGAAGAAGACAAGCGTGTCGTCGTGCCGCTCGAGGCCGGAATCGAGCGGGTCGAGCAGGCGCTCAGCATCGAGAACCTCTACGACGAGGTGCAGCAGAACCTGGTGCACCAGCTGTCGGTCGCGCTGAAGGCCAAGGAGCTGTACAAGCGAGACAAGGACTACATCATCCAAGGCGGCGAGGTGAAGATCGTCGACGAGTTCACCGGCCGCGTGCTCGACGGGCGCCGGTGGAGCGAGGGCATCCACCAGGCCGTCGAAGCCAAAGAGGGCGTGAAGATCAAGGAAGAGAACCAGACGCTGGCCACGATCACCCTGCAGAACTACTTCCGCATGTACGACAAGTTGGCGGGGATGACGGGCACGGCGGCCACCGAGGCAGCAGAACTGATGAGCACCTACGAGTTGGCGGTGGTGCCGATCCCCACCAATCAGATGGTGGTCCGCATGGACCAGGCCGACCTCATCTACAAGGGCGAGCCGTCGAAGTTCGGAGCGGTCGTCGACGACATCGCCGAGAAGTACGAACGCGGCCAACCGGTGTTGGTCGGCACGATCAGCGTCGAGAAGAGCGAGTACCTGTCGCAGTTGCTGAAGAAGCGCGGCGTCCCTCACGAGGTGCTCAACGCCAAGCAGCACACGCGTGAGGCCATGATCGTCACCCAGGCCGGTCGGCTCAATGCCGTCACCGTCGCCACCAACATGGCGGGTCGTGGCGTCGACATCATCCTCGGTGGCAACCCCGAGGGTCTGGCGCGGCACGAGGTCGTCAAGGAGGGGCACGATCCCGACGTACTTGTCGACGACTTCGCCCTGCCGCTGCCGCTCGACGAGATGCCCGACGAGTTCAAGGCTGCCCGCACCGCTGCACTGGCCCGCTACGACCAATTGCTGGCGAGGTTCAAAGAAGACTGCAAGATCGAAGGAGACAAGGTCCGATCCCTCGGCGGCCTGTACGTGTTGGGCACCGAGCGTCACGAGAGCAGGCGCATCGACAACCAGCTTCGTGGTCGTTCCGGTCGTCAGGGCGACCCCGGAGAAAGCCGCTTCTATCTCAGCCTCGACGACGAGCTGATGCGCCTGTTCGCCACGGGTGCACTGTCGTGGGTGATGGGGCGTGCCTTGCCCGACGACGAGGCCATCGAGGCCAAGATGGTCACCAAGGCCATCGAGCGGGCGCAAACGACCGTCGAGCAGCGCAACGGCGAGATCCGCAAGAACGTGCTGAAGTACGACGAGGTCATGAACGAGCAGCGCAAGGTGATCTACCGGCGCCGCGACCAGATCTTGGAAGGCGCCGACCTGAAGAGCGCGGCGATGGAGTACCTGGCCGAAGCGGTCAACGCGCTCATCGAAACACACTGCGCCAGCGTCGCTACCGACGAATGGGATCTCGACGGGCTCGTCTTGGAATTGAAGACGTTCTGGCCGAGCGACATCACCGAGGCCCAGCTGGCCAGGTGTCACGAGACCGACGAGATGTACGACCTGGTGATGTCCGACGCGTCTGCGTACTACGAGAAGCGCGAGGCTGAACTGACGTCGCCGGTCATGCGTGACGTCGAGCGACAGGTCATGCTGCGCATCATCGATCAGCGGTGGCGCGAGCACCTCGAGGAGATGGACTACCTGCAGGAGGGCATCAACCTCCGCGCCGTCGGGCAGAAAGATCCGCTCGTCGAGTGGCAACGCGAGGGCTACGAGATGTTCGGCAGCCTGATGAAGGGCATTGCCCAAGATTTCGTCAAGTACGTCATGCATGTTCAGGTCATTCGCAACGACGTGCCTGCACCGACCGTGCAGAACGTGCAACAGACCTCCAGCGAGACGGTGCAACCCGATCGATTCGCTGCTGCGGCGCAGGCCGCCGCGGCATCCGGCGATATCGATCCGGCGGTCGCCGCTCAGGCCGCCGCGGCACCGGTCAAGCAGCAGACGATCGTCAAGGACGAGTGGTCGAAGACACCTCGCAACGCGCCGTGTCCGTGCGGCAGTGGCAAGAAGTTCAAGATGTGTCATGGCGCCAGCGCGTAACTCTCCCGCCCTATGCGTGACTATTCCGACGATCTGAAAGAACTGCGCCGCCGCCTCGGCGAGGCTGAGGGCTACCTCAAGATCGACACCAACAGGGCGAGATTGGTCGAACTCGAGCACGAGGTTGCCCGGCCCGACCTGTGGGACGACCAGGACGAGGCCAAGCGGATCAACACCGAGTACGCCAACGTGAAGACCGACATCGACCAGTTCGACCATCTCGCCGGCGAGCTCGAGGATGCCGAGGTGCTGCACGAATTGGCGCGCGAGGTCGACGATGCGTCGCAGGAACCCGAGTTGGATGCCGCTGTTCGTTCGATCACCCGCCAGCTCGATCAACTCGATCTGCGCAGCCTCTTCACCGGCGAGCACGACGAGGCCGATTGCATCGTCCAGATCAACGCCAAAGATGGCGGTGTCGACGCCCAGGACTGGGCCGAGATCCTGCTGCGGATGTATGGCCGGTGGGCAGAACGACGTGGCTTCGGTTTCGAGCTCGACGGCATCAGCGAAGGTGCCGAAGCGGGCATCATGTCGGCCGAGTTCACGCTCAACGGACGCTACGCCTACGGGTTGATGACCTCCGAGCGAGGTACCCACCGACTGGTGCGCATCAGTCCCTTCGACAATCAGGGCCGCCGGCAGACCAGCTTCGCCGGCGTGCAGGTGTGGCCGGTGATGGACGAGCTCGACCTCGAAGTCAACGAGTCGGAGATCCGCATGGAGGTCTTCCGGGCAAGCGGCGCCGGCGGTCAGCACGTGAACAAGACGTCGTCCGCGGTGCGCCTGATCCACGAGCCCACCGGTCTGGTTGCGTCGTCGCAGGAGGAGCGCAGCCAGCTGCAGAACCGGGAGAAGGCGATGCGTCGGTTGAAGACGATGATCGCCGCAAAGATCGAAGAAGAACGCGAAGCCGAGCTCGACAGCATCGCCGGGCAGCAGGCCCAGGTTGGCTGGGGCAGCCAGATCCGCTCGTACGTCGTTCAGCCCTACCAGATGGTGAAAGACCTGCGTACAGACGTTGAGTCGGGCAACGTGACGGCAGTGCTCGACGGCGATCTCGACGAGTTCATGGAGGGCTACCTCCGGTGGCGACGGCGAGAAGCGCAATGAGCGGGTTAGTGTTTCCCGAGCTCCAGGCGGGGTGGCGGTTGCAACAGGTCGTGGAGAACCACCGATGATCCGACTCGAAAATGTCACCAAGAGCTATTCGACCGAGGTCGTCGCGCTTCGTGACGCCAGCTTCGACGTCGCCAAGGCCGAGTTCGTCTTCCTGGTCGGTCCGTCGGGCTCGGGCAAGAGCACGTTGTTGCGGATGATGAACCGTCAGGAGCGGCCCGAGAAGGGGTCGGTGTGGGTCGCCGGGCGGAACATCAACGAGATGTCCGACAGCAAGGTGCCGCACCTGCGCCGCAACATCGGAAACATCTTTCAGGACTACAAGTTGCTGCCCAACCGCACGGTTCACGAAAACGTCGCGTTCGCCCTCGAAGTGATCGGCCGGCCCAAGCACGTGATCCGTCAACAGGTGCCCGCTGTGCTCGATCTCGTGGGATTGTCGGGTAAGCAGGAGCGCTTCCCGCACCAGCTCAGCGGTGGTGAACAGCAGCGCGTTCTCGATCGCCCGGGCGTTCGTCAACCGTCCGCTGATCCTGCTGGCCGACGAGCCGACCGGCAACCTCGACCCGGCAACGGGCGAGGGGATCATGCGCCTGCTCGATCGGATCAACAAGACCGGCACGACGGTGGTCATGGCCACTCACGATCAGCGGATCGTCAACATGATGCGCAAACGCGTCATCCAACTGGATCGAGGCATCATCGTGCGTGACCAGGCCAGAGGTGTGTACGAGTGATCTCACGCCTTCGTTACACGTTGCGCGAGATGTGGGCCAGCCTGACACGCAACCTCACGCTGACCGTTGCCGCAGTGATCACCTCGATGGTGTCACTGTTCCTGTTCGGCATCACCCTGTTGATCCAGCAGGCGTTCGACAACCAGCTCAGCCAGTGGACCGGCGGGGTGCAGATGGTGGTGTACGTCAACCACGACGCCCAACCCGATGCCGTGGCCACGATCAAAGAGGCGCTGGAGAGTCGCCCAGAGCTGATCAAGAACGTCGAGTACTGCGCCATCGATTGCTCGCTCGCCCAGGCCAAGAAGCTGTTCGCCGCCGACCCCGAGTCGCTGAAGTTCCTCTCCGAGGAGAACGTTCCGTCGTACTTCGCGGTCGAGCCCGTCGACAAAGAGCAGATCCAGCAGTTGTTGAGCATCCGCGACTCGTTCACCAGGCTCCCCGGCGTCTACAAGGTGGCCTTTCCGACCGATCAGATCGCCGTGCTGGGCAAGCTCAAGGCGTTCTTCGGCGTGCGAACGTACGTGATGTCGGGAGTGCTGCTTGTTCGCCTCGATCCTGTTGATCTGGAACACGATCCGCACGGCCATGTTCGCTCGACGCCGCGAGATCGAGGTGATGAAGTTGGTCGGCGCAACCAACTGGTTCATCCGACTGCCGTTCATGCTCGAAGGCCTCCTGCAAGGTCTGGCAGGCGCTGTGTTCGGCAGCATCTTGTTACTGCTCGGCAACGCCGACTGGACATCGGGCGTGCGCAAGTTTCCGTCCAACGCCGGTCTCGGGGGTTTCGTCGTGACCGACGGCTACCCGATCAAGGTCGTGTTCTTCATGTTGCTGCTGGGCGCCTTCGTGGGTGCCGTCGGCTCGGCTACCGCCGCTAGTCGCTTCCTCGACGTGTAACGGGCCCGCCCGGCTCGGAGGTTGTAGCTTCGGTAGATGGAGTACACCGAGATCTTGTACGAGGTCGCCGACCGCGTCGCGACCATCACACTGAACCGCCCGGATCGGCTCAACGCGTTCACGACGAGGATGATGCGTGAGACTGATCGACGCCTTCGACCAGGTCGACGCCGACGACGACGTGCGCGCCGTGATCGTGACCGGTGCCGGTCGGGGGTTCTGTGCGGGGGCCGATCTGTCGAGCGGTGGTGCAACCTTCGCCAAAGGGGGGAGCGACGAGCAGACCGCGGCCGGCGTGCCCCGCGACGGCGGCGGGCATGGTCTCGCTGCGGATCTTCGAATGCATCAAGCCGGTGATCGCGGCGATCAACGGTCCGGCGGTCGGAGTCGGCATCACCATGACGTTGCCGATGGACATCCGCCTGCTCAGCACGTCGGCCAAGATCGGATTCGTCTTCGCCCGTCGCGGCATCGTGCCAGAGGCGTGCTCGTCGTGGTTCCTGCCGCGCCTCGTCGGCATCAGCCAGGCGATGGAGTGGTGCTGTTCCGGGCGGGTCTTCGGTGCCGACGAGGCGTTGGCCGGCGGCTTGGTACGCAGCGTCCACGAACCACAGGACCTGCTGCCAACGGCGCGTTCGATCGCCGCCGAGATCGCCGACAATGCGTCTCCGGTCAGCGTGGCGCTGACGCGCAGGATGCTGTGGGGGATGCTCACGGCGGATCATCCGATGGAGGCCCACCGAGTCGACTCACGGGCGATCCTCGAGCGAGGACGAAGTGCCGACGCCAATGAGGGTGTCGAGAGCTTCCTCGCCAAGCGTGAGCCCGTGTTCACCGACCGTGTCAGTGACGGGCTTCCCGACGTCTTCCCGGAGCAGTCGACCAGAAAGTTCTCGTAAAGCCGACCGCTTTCCGTGCCGATGTGACAGGTGCAACCGTACGCAGGAGGCAGAATCAAGGCTCTTACCGGTTGTAACGGGCAACTCGGCAAAGGACGGGACAGAAATGAACTCAAGTGTGATCCGGCTCCGTGCCGGCGACGTGATCGAACTCGAGATCGATGGCGACATCGTCTCGGCGTCTGGTACTACTTGCCAACAGCGAGAACGTGATCTTCGATCTCTGCGACGGCACCATGCCGTGCGTGGCGCACCAGGAGGAGCTCTCCAACGTGCGGATCTTCGACGGCCTGGCGGCCTGATCACCGATAGCCTCGTCGGTCGATGACCGACGAGGTGAGCATGTACGACGCAGTCGGCGGCATGTCGTTCTTCGAACGGTTGGTCGATGCGTTCTACGAAGGGGTGGCGAGCGACGACGTTCTGCTGCCGCTCTACCCCGAGGCGCCGGATCTGCGCGGCGCTCGCCACCGCCTGACCCTGTTCCTCGCCCAGTACTGGGGAGGCCCGACGACCTACAACGACGAGCGTGGGCACCCGCGGTTGCGCATGCGGCACATGCCGTTCACCATCGGACCCGTGCAACGTGACCGATGGCTGACCCACATGGGCGCAGCCGTCAGGCGCTCGGCCCCGTCGCCGGAGATCGCCGAGCGGTTGATGGCCTACTTCGTGCCGGCCGCCGAGCAGATGCGCAACGACACCGGCCTGCCGATCTCATCGCCCGCTCAGCGCTCGATGTGACTCTCGATGTCAGCCCGCCGCAACGCGTAGCAGGCAATTGCGGTTGCCGCCGCAGCGTTGAGCGAATCGATCCCGGCGGCCATCGGAATGCGAACTCGGTGGCTGCTGGCAGCGAGAGACTCGCTCGACAGCCCGGCACGCTCTGACCCGATCACGATCGCCATCTTGTGGGTGACCCGTATCGTGTCGATGTCGTCGGCCCCGGCCGAAGGCGTGAGCGCGCACACCGTGAACCCGTCGGCGGCGAGCAGTCGCAGCTCGTCGGCGAGATCGGGTGCACCGGGCGGCCGGAAAGCCGATGGCGTGGCCCATCGAGACTCGCAGCGATCGCCTCGCCAGCGGGTCGGCGCTGGTGGAGTCGAACATCATCCCATCCCAGCCAAGTGCGACGGCGTTGCGAACGATCGAGCCGATGTTGATCGGGTTGTCGACTGCTTCGACGGCGATCAAGCGTGTTGCGCACGTGGCCGAGTTGCTCGGCTGTGGCACGTGCCGGTCGGGCGAAGAGGGCGACGATGCCCTGCGGCATGCCGAGCTGGGTGACCATCGCCCGTACCTGATCGCCGCCGGCGTAGATCGGGACGTCGTCGGGGAACCGAGCGGTGACCGCTGGTGGCCTGGCAGCATCGACCAGGGCAATCACGGCGGTGCACCCGGCGTCGAGAGCGCGCTCGACGACGAGATCGCCCTCGGCCATGAACAGGCCGTCGCCGTCGTCGCTGCGCCGCTGCCGGCGACTGGACAGTCCACGCTCGTTGCGCCGGAAGCACGCCAACCGGGGATCGTCGGCATCGTCGATCACGATCAGGTCGGCAGAGTCCACGATCACGTCAGTAGTGCCACGGGAACGCGCTCCAGTCGGGCTCGCGCTTGTCGACGAACGAGGAGCGGCCCTCCTCGGCCTCGTCGGTGGCATAGGCCAGGCGAGTGGCCTCGCCGGCGAACACCTGCTGACCGACCAGCCCGTCGTCGATCAGGTTGAACGAGAACTTCAACATCCGCTGCGCGGTGGGGCTCTTGCCGTTGATCTCCCTGGCCCATTGCAGTGCCGTGGACTTCGAGCTCGGCGTGCGGGACGACGGCGTTGACCATGCCCATGCGATGAGCGTCGTCGGCCGAGTACTCGCGACCGAGGAAGAAGATCTCGCGGGCGAACTTCTGGCCGACCTGGCGGGCCAGGTAGGCGCTGCCGAAGCCGCCGTCGAAGCTGGCCACGTCGGCGTCGGTCTGCTTGAACTTGGCGTGCTCGGCGCTGGCCAGCGTGAGGTCGCAGACGACGTGGAGGCTGTGACCGCCGCCGGCCGCCCAGCCGGGCACGACGCAGATCACGATCTTCGGCATGAACCTGATCAGACGTTGCACCTCGAGGATGTGCAGCCGGCCGGCGCGGCCCGGCTCGATCGAATCACGACCTTCGTCGGCGGCGTACTTGTAGCCGTCGCGGCCGCGGATCCGCTGGTCGCCACCGCTGCAGAAGGCCCAGCCACCGTCCTTCGGAGAGGGACCGTTGCCGGTCAACAGCACGCAGCCGACGTCGGTGCGTCATCCGGGCGTGGTCGAGCGCGGTGTACAGCTGGTCGACGGTGCGTGGGCGGAAGGCGTTGCGAACCTCTGGCCGATTGAAGGCGATGCGCACGGTGCCTTGGTCGACGGCACGGTGGTAGGTGATGTCGTCGAAGGTGAAGCCCGGCACCTCGCGCCATGCCGTCGGATCGAACAGATCGGAGACCATGGACCCATTGTGCTGCATCGGGCACTGCTACGTTCAGCCCGTGAGCGGCTTGCAGATCTTCGGGGTTCCTGGGCTTCCCGAGATCGTCGACGGCACCGACCTGGCGGCGCTCATCGCCGCCGCAGCCCGCGATGGTGGCACAGCGCTTGCCGATGGCGACATCGTCGTGGTGACCTCGAAGATCGTCTCGAAGGCCGAGGGTCGCACGATCGAGCTCGCCGACGTCGATCCGTCACCGTTCGCCATCGAATGGTCTGCCAAGTGGGACAAGGATCCCGGCGTGACCGAGGTCGTGCTCCGCGAGGCGAAGCGCGTCGTCCGGCAATCCGGACCGGTGCTGATCACCGAAACACAGCACGGCTTTGTGTGCGCCAACAGCGGGGTCGACCAATCCTCGAGCGGGGCCCATGGACGGCTGGTGCTGCTGCCGACGGATCCGGATGGTTCGGCGCGCCGGATTCGAGCCGGACTGGCCCGGCAAGGCGTCGATGTCGCGGTGATCGTCTCCGACACGTTCGGCAGGGCATGGCGCGAGGGCCAGACCGACGTCGCCATCGGCATCGCCGGCATGCATCCGATTCGTAGCTACATCGGCCAGCACGACCCTCACGGGCACGAGTTCCAGGTACAAGCTGTCTGCTTGGCCGACGAGCTGGCCGGGGCCGCGGAACTGGTCAAGGGCAACATCTCGCGTGTGCCGGTCGGGGTGATCCGTGGGTTCGCGTGGGAGCGCGACGACACCGCGACGATTGCCCCGGTGTTGCGCGAGCAGAGCCGCGATCTGTTCAGATAGCCACTTCGAACACGACAGCGAGGCGACCACGGTCGTCGAGACGTGGACAGATCACCGCATCCCGAGTCCCGTGTCAGACGACGTTTGCCGCGCTCGGACCCGAGCCGATCGGCGGATCTGGCGTCAACGAGCATCAGCGTCAGCGCATTGACGCAACGGTCGTTCTATTCGCTGACGCTGAGTGTCGGCGTCGCTGTCCAGTTCCTTGCCGAGCCCCCGCCCGGGTGCGCCACTAGCGCAGATCCTTGGAGTACTCCACTGCGACGTCGGCGGCCAGCGCCGCATTGCACTCGACCAGGGTGATGTTGGCGGTCAGGCTGCGCCCAGCGGTGTTCTCGACGATCCTCGACAACAGGAACGGGGTCACGCCCTGCCCGACGATCCCTCGGTGCGACAACTCGTCGAGGGCCTCGGCGATCACACCGTCGATCTCCGCTGCCGGGATCTCGTGGTCGATCGAGATCGGGTTGGCTATGCAGACGCCGCGCCCCAGTTGCAGGTCTCGCCATGTCGCGTCGAGCAAGGCGGCGATCTGTGACGGGGTGTCGAGGCGGTGCGGTGCCGGGTGGCCGCTCGACCGGCTGTAGAAAGCCGGAAACTCGTCGCTGCCGGCGACGACGACCGGAACACCGACGGTTTCCAGGTACTCCAGTGTGAGTCCGATGTCGAGGATCGACTTCACGCCGGCACAGACCACGGCGACGGGTGTGGCGGCCAGTTCGGTGAGGTCGGCCGAGATGTCGAACGTTGCCGCGGCGCCGCGATGCACGCCACCGATGCCGCCTGTCGCAAAGACCCGAATTCCGGCGATTGCCGCCAGGTGCATGGTTGCGGCGACCGTCGTTGCGCCGGTCGCGTTCGTGGCGATCAACCACGGGAGATCACGCGTGGTCGCTTTGTGCACGCCCACGCGTGTCGCCAGCAGCTCGATCTCGTCACGATCGAGGCCTACTCGGCAGACCCCGTCGATGACGGCGATCGTGGCGGGGGTCGCACCGTGATCGCGCACGATCGACTCGACTCCACAGGCCATCTCGACGTTGTGTGGGTACGGCATCCCGTGGCTGATGATCGTCGATTCCAAGGCGACCACGGGGTGCCCGGACCGCACCGCTCGTTGAACTTCGTCGCTGATCTGTACGCCCATCGATCACGATCCTGTTGTCTTGATGGTCTCGCTGCTGGTGATTCCGCAGGTGGTGTCGATGTAGTCCTGGAAGCGGCCCTGCGCGGTCTGGTACTCGGGGCCCGCAATCGCCACGTGTCTCGGTTTCACGCGTCCTCCTCGTGGGAACCCTACGGTACCGGTGGAGTGATCGTCGGATGGGCCACACTGTGCGGCGATGAGCGTGGTATCCGATGAACTGATCCAACACTTCTGTGCCGGTGCGGATATGGCTGAGCTCACCGTTGCACGCGGCGCTTCTGGTCGACGAGATCGTCGAAGCCACCGCGGGTGATCGACGGCTTGCTACGTTGACCGGCGTGCTCGCCGCCCGCTCGCTGTTGACCCAGGCGGCGACCAAGTCGATGGTCGCCGCAGTCGTGGCTCACGGTCAGGTTCCGCCGGACGTGCAGCGCCATTGGAACGATGTTGCCGCCGGTTCGTCGGACTCCGCCGAGGGAATCGCCGCGTTCGTCGAGAAGCGACGAGCGCGGTTCACGTGGTCCGGCTCCGATGGCCACTAGGACCGCCCGTCGCCTCGAGCGTTCGCTGCCCTGGCCCGCATTGGCGCTGGCCATGCTGGCCATCGCCTTCTTCGCCCTGCCGCTCGTCGGGCTCCTCAGCCGGGCACCTTGGGGCGAGGTCCTGACGATTCTGCGGAGGCCCGCGGTTCGCCAGGCCTTGCGACTCTCTGTGGTGTGCAGCCTGTGCGCCACAGCGGCATCGATGGTGATGGGTCTGCCGCTGGCCTGGTTGCTCGCCCGCCGCCGCTTCGCCGGCCGCTCCGTGGTCCGGGCGTTGTGCCTGCTGTCGATGGTGCTGCCGCCTGTGGTCGGAGGGGTCGCTCTGTTATACGCGCTCGGTCGCCGTGGGCTGGCCGGTCAGTGGCTCGATCGCTGGTTCGGAGTGCGTCTGCCGTTCACGTCGGCGGCGGTGGTGATCGCCCAGACATTCGTCGCCATGCCCTTCTTCGTCGTCACGGTCGAAGCTGCGTTGCGACAGAGCGACGCCGGCCAAGACGAAGCCGCTCGAACCCTGGGCGCCGGCACGTGGTACTCGTTCAGGCGTGTCACTCTGCCTGCCATTCGCCCAGCGGTGATCGCCGGCGCAGTGCTGGCATGGGCCAGGGCGTTCGGCGAGTTCGGGGCCACGATCACCTTCGCCGGCAGTTTTCCGGGCAGGACACAGACGCTGCCCCTCTCGGTCTACCTCGCCCTCGACACTGACCCTGACACGGCGATCGTGCTCGCCCTGTTGATGGTCGCCGTCTCGTTCGCCGTGCTGGTCGCCCTGCGCGACAGGTGGTTGGGTGGGGGAGAGCAGGCCACGTGACGTTGCGCGCCCACATCGTGGTCGCCCGCGGTTCGCTGAGCCTCGATGTGTGGCTCAACGCGGCTGAGGGCGAGGTCGTCGCTCTGCTCGGCCCCAATGGTGCCGGCAAGACCACCATCCTGCGCTGTCTCGCAGGTCTGTTGGCTGTCGAACGAGGATCGATCGAGATCCTCGGCCAAGTCGTCGACGATCCGTCGGTCGGTATCTTCGTGCCATCCGAACGACGGGCATGCGGTGTGATGTTTCAGCAGTACCTCCTCTTCCCACACATGACTGTGCTCGAAAACGTCGCTTTCGGTCTCAGGGCGAGAGGAGTCGGCAAGGCGTCAGCGCACGAGACGGCGAAAATGTGGCTCGCCCGGGTGGGGAGCGACGGTCTCGACGGTTCGCGCCCCGACCAGCTCTCCGGCGGCCAGGCCCAGCGGGTCGCCCTGGCGCGTGCTCTTGCATCGGACCCGAAGCTGCTCCTGCTCGATGAACCGTTGGCGGCTCTCGATGCCGCCACCAAGGTCGAGGTGCGCCGTGAGCTGAGCCGGCACTTGACGATGTTCAAGGGCTCGGCCGTGCTGGTGACCCATGATCCCGTGGATGCGTTCACGTTGGCCGATCGGGTGGTGATCGTCGAGCAGGGGCATGTCGTGCAGGACGGGGCGTTCGTCCAGATCACCGCACACCCGCGATCTGCCTACGTGGCCGAGCTCGCCGGAGTCAATCTGCTGACCGGCTCGATGATGGGCGGCGGTGTGTTCGCGGTCGATGGCGGAGCGACGCTGGTGGTTGCTGCCGACGATGTCGATGGCGAGGCGATAGCGGTGATCCGGCCCCAGGCGGTGTCGTTGCACGCCTCGCGACCGGAGGGCAGCCCACGCAACACGTGGAGGGCCACGGTGATCGACGTCGATCACCGCGGCGAACGGGTGCGGGTTCGCTTGCAGGGACCGATCCAGTTGACCGCAGAGATCACGTCGGCGGCAGCCGAACAGTTGGGGATCAAGGTCGGTCTCGAGCTCTGGGCTGCGGTGAAGGCCACCGAGATCGCCGTCACGTTGAACTGAAGTCACGCGATCGGGCGCGGTCTGCCAAGATTCGCTGGTGCCGCGCCGCTGGTGCCGGCAAGGTCTGTGGAGGGAGCAACGTGTCGAAGGTGATCGAAAGGGTCGGTGTGGTCGGCTGCGGCCTGATGGGTTCGGGCATCGCCGAGGTGGCCGCCAAGGCCGGGTTGGACGTGGTCGTCACCGAGAGCTCGCCGGCCGCTGCCGAAACCGGAATGGCTCGCGTTGCAACGTCATTGAAGCGGGCCCTGACAGCGGGTCGGTTGTCGGAAGCAGACCACGATGCCACGTGGCGGCGGTTGGCATTCGGTCACCAGCTCGAGGCGCTCAGCGACTGCGACCTGGTCGTCGAAGCGGTGGCCGAGGACGAAGCAATGAAGGTCGACATGTTCGGCCGGCTCGATGCCCTGTGCAAGCCCGAAGCAGTGCTGGCATCGAACACGTCGAGCATCCCGATCATGAAGCTGGCCCGCGCCACCAAGCGTGAGTCGCAGGTGATCGGTATCCACTTCTTCAATCCGGTGCCCGTGCTACCGCTCGTCGAGCTGGTGACATCGCTGTTGACATCCCCCGCCACGGCTGCCGACATGGAGCAGTTCGCCAGCGAGAAGCTGGGCAAGACCGTGATCCGTTCACGCGACCGTGCCGGGTTCATCGTCAACGCGTTGTTGATCCCGTACATCCTCGCCGCGATCAGGATGCTCGAGTCGGGCTTCGCCACCGCCGACGACATCGACACCGGCATGGTCAAGGGATGTGCCCATCCGATGGGTCCACTGCGGCTGGCCGACCTGATCGGTCTCGATACGGTCCAGGCCGTCGCCGAATCGTTGTACGGCGAGTTCAAAGAGCAGCTCTACACACCGCCGTCATTGCTGCTGCGCATGGTCGAGGCCGGCCTGCTCGGTCGCAAGGCAGGTCGCGGGTTCTATGAATACTGAGCGCGACAGCCGGCTGCAGTGGATCTACGGCTCGCGAGGTGCAGATCAGCTCCGCGAGCGGTACGACGTGTGGGCTGCCGACTACGACACAGACCTCGGCGATCTCCGGTGGAGCGCGCCGCAGGCCTGTGCCGATCGTTGCAGCCAGTTCGCGCAGCCGAACGCGGAGATCCTCGACGCCGGCTGCGGCACCGGTCTCGTCGGGGTTGCGCTTGCCGCGATCGGTCACACCCGCCTTGTCGGCTTCGACCTGTCGGGCGGAATGTTGGAGCGCAGCGCGGCGCGGGGTGTCTACGCCGAATTGCATCAGGGATCGCTGCTCGACCGTCTGCCGTTCGTCGATGATCGGTTCGGGTCGGTGGTGTCGGTCGGGGTGTTCACCCACGGCCACGTCGACGGATCAGCGTTCGCCGAACTGGCGCGTGTGACGACACCCGGTGGACACGTCTCGATCACATTCCGAGACGATTCCCTCGACGATCTCGGCTACCGCGCCGAGCAGCAGCGCCTGATCGACGACGGTACGTGGGAGATCGTCGAGGTCACCGAGCCGTTGGCGCTACTGCACGAAGACGGCGACGACATCATGCTTCGCGTTCTGACCTGGAGGGTTCTGTAGTCGGCTTTCAGCGTGTGATCGGGTCGCGAGCGTGTGCCGGCCGGGCGAGAGAGCCCACGGGCAAGCCGACCTCTGCCTCGAGCGCGGTCATCGCCCAATCGAGCACGACAGCACGCCCGATCACGCCAGGGTGGGCGGCGAGCTGCAGGCTCAGCCCGTCGAGCAGCGACAACACCCGCCAGGCCGTTGCATCGGGATCGTCGCAGCTGAAGGCACCCTCGTCGACCCCGTCGACGATCGTGGCGGCGATCAGTCGTTGCCACGCCACGTTCAAGCGACGCGATGTCGCTCCGAGCGCAGGTCGGCGGCGGGCTTCGGCCCAGGCGTCGAGCCAGATCTGGAAGGCGCTGTACGCCTCGGTGCGGGTGTACGAGGCGAAGAATGCGGCCAATCGATCGGCCGAGCCGCTGGTGCTGCGCATTGCCGCTTCGGTACTGGCGAAATCCTCACCGGCAGCCTGCTCGAACGCGGCCGCCAGCACGTCGTCCATCGACGCGAAGTAGTGGTGGATCAAGCCGCTCGATGTCCCCATCTCAGCGGCGACATCGCGCACGGTCGTGTTGGCCAGGCCTTTCGTCGTCGCCACCCGCAACGCTGCGGCCACGATCTCTTCTCGGCGAGCGGTCGGGCTCAGGCGGGTCACGCTTGAACTGTAACGGTTATTGCGCGTGCGTCCAACAAATGTCTACGATCGTTACATGGTCTTGACGACGCCCTTCCACGAGCGCCTCGCCCCGTTGAACGAGACGCACCTCTGGTCGCACTGGTCGGGTTATCTGTCGGCCGTGAAGTACCAGATGTCCGACAAGTTCGAGTACTTCGCTGTACGCAACTCGGCCGGGCTGATCGACACCTCGCCGCTCTACAAGTACCGGATCAGCGGTCGTGGCGCCGCCAAGTTCCTCGGTGGTGTTCTGGCCCGCGACATCGCCGCCTGCCGCGATGGTCAGGCGCAGTACACGCTGTGGTGCGACGAGCGTGGGTACGTGGTCGAAGACGGAGTGGTCATCAGGTTTGCCGCCGACGAGTTCATCCTGACGTCGGCCGAACCGAATCTTGCCTACTTCCGCAATCTCGTCGGGTACGACCAGGTCGAGATCAATGACGTGTCCGACGACTATGCGTCGCTGGCCGTGCAGGGCCCGAAGTCCCGCGAGATCCTGGCGACGCTCGATCCGCAGATCGCCTCGCTCGGCTTCTTCCACCACGGCCCGGCCAAGATCGGCAACGTGCCGGTGCACGTGTCACGCACCGGTTATACGGGTGACCTCGGCTACGAACTGTGGGTCGGCGCCGAGGGTGCGATCGAGATGTGGGACACATTGCAGGCTGCGAGTAGTGGCCGAGGCGTGCTGCCCGTCGGTCAGAGCGCCCTGCTGATGACGCGCATCGAGGCCGGTCTGGTGCTGATCGGCGTCGACTTCCACTCCGCCAGGTTCGCCTTCAACGATCACCTGTGCTCGACACCGATCGAACTCGGCTTTGCTTGGATGTTCCGGGATCTCGGCACCTCGACCCGGCGATTCATCGGGCGTGCTGCGTTGGAGCGCGAGATCGCCGACAAGGCCTCGCGATGGAAGATGGTCGGGCTCGTGATCGATTGGAAGGACTGGGATCGCCATTACGGCGACGCCGGGTTGATCCCTCCCAAGGACGAGACGCCGGTCGTGTACGAGATGATGCTGTACGACGACGAGGGTGGCCGCGTCGGGTACACGACCAGCTTCATGTATTCCCCGATGCTGCAACGCCACATCGCCATGGCCAGGGTGCGTCCCGATCTCGCTGCGGTTGGCTCGTTGGTCAACCTGGAGATCACGATCAACCACCGCTACCACACCGTCGCCGCGACGGTCGCCCGACCCCCACTGTTCAACCCGCCGAGAAAGACTGCCTGACACGATGCCCACCTCACGTTCCTTCGACGCGATCGTCATCGGCGGCGGCCACAACGGCCTGGTCAATGGCGCCTACCTGGCCAAGTCCGGCCTGCGGACCTTGATCATCGAGCGACGACACATCGTCGGCGGCGCGGCCATCACCGAGGAGCTGATCCCCGGCTTTCATTTCACGACCTTCTCCTACGCCCTCAGCTTGCTCCGTCCCGACATCATCCACGAGCTGGAGCTGACCAAACACGGATTCATGCCGATCCAGATGCCCGGCGCCTTCGCACCGATGGAGAACGGCGACTACCTGCTGATGGGCACCGACCGCAATGCCAACCTCAAGGAGATCTCCCGGCACTCCAAGCACGACGCCGACGCGATGGATCAGTACGAGTTCGACATGGCCCAGGTCTGTCAGGCATTGAAGCCGGTCCTCGACGCGGCACCCCCGAACCTGTTCAGCAACGATCCCAGCGACGCCCTGCAGTTGGCCGACCTCGCCAAGAGGATGAGGGCGCTGCCGTCACGCGTGCTGCAGAACTGCATCCGCCTGTTGACCGGAAGTGCGGCGGACTTCCTCGATGATTACTTCGACAGCGACATCATCAAGGGTTGGTTGTCATCGTCGAGCGTGATCGGCAGCAAGGTCGGCCCGCGCTCGCAAGGGTCGGGCCTGGTGCTGCTGTTCCACAACCTCGGCGAGCACGACGGCCACTTCGGTTCGTGGGCGTTCCACAAGGGTGGCAATGGCGGATTCACCCAGGTGCTGGCCCGCGCCGCGCAGGCCTTCGGCGCTGAGATCGTGGTCGAAACGCCGGTCAGTCATGTCATCACCAGTGATGGGCGGGCAACCGGCGTTGCTCTTGCCGACGGCACCGAACTGCAGGCCAAGGTCGTTGTCAGCTCACTCGATCCGCGGCGCACCTTCACGCAACTCGTTGATCCGGCCGAGTTGCCGAGCGAGCTCAACGAGAGCATCCGCCGGTTCCGGTTCCAGGGCACGTCGGCCAAGGTCAACTTCGCGCTCGACGGTCCGCCGCGCTATCCGGCGTTGGGGGACCGCACCGATCAGTTCCGCGGGTTCACCAACATCGGCCCGTCGATGGACTACCTCGAGCGGGCTTTCGACGACGCCAAGTACGGCTGGTACAGCAAGCGGCCGTACATCGACGCGTGTGTGCAGTCGTTGGTCGATCCCGACATGGCACCGCCCGGAAAGCACGTGATGTCGTGCTTCGTGCAGTACGCGCCTTACGAATTGAAGGGCAGCGACTGGGACACCGAACGTCAGAACTTCGGCGACAACGTGCAGGCCACGATCGAGTCGTTCTTTCCCGGCTTCGGTGATCTCGTGCTGCACCGCGAGGTCGTGACGCCGCTCGACATCGAACGCGTCGTCGGGCTCAGCGAAGGCAACATCTTCGCCGGCGAGTTCCTCGCACCGCAGATGTACTTCTTCCGCCCCGCACCGGGCTGGAACCAGTACCGAACGCCCATCGACGGCTACTACCAGTGTGGGTCGGGCACTCACCCCGGCGGTTGCGTTTCGGGTGGGCCCGGGAAGCTGGCCTCGCAGCAGATCATCGGCGACCTGACCCGCAAGGGCTGATGAGACGGTTCGCCGTCTGGTGGTCCCCTATTCACGCTCGCTCTCAGTCGCATTTCTCTGGGGAGGGAGGATGTCTTTCACGAGCAGCAGCAGCGTGAGGTCGTCGATCGGCGACGGCTCGAACCCGTATCGGCGGTAGAAGGCGGCCGCGTCGGCGTCTTTGGCATGGACCAGCAGGACACGGACGCCAGTGATCTCGGCGACCTCCAACGACTTGAGGATGAAGTGTTTGAGCAGAGCTGAGCCGAGTCCTCGGCGTTGCTGTGTCACGTCGACGGCCAGTCGTCCGAGGAGCAGCGCAGGGAGTGGGTCGGGTTGGTTGCGGGCGGCTCGTCTGGTTGCCGCCGACCGAAGGATCACGGCGGTGCTCGACGCGTAGAAGGCGATGACGCGCTTGCCGTCGGTGACGACCCAGGTTCTGCTGCTGCTCTCCGCCTGGTTGGGACGAGCCTTGTTGGCGAGCCACCAGTTGAGAGTGCTGTCGCCGCAGTCGAAGCCTTCGATCGAGTGGTCGGGCCGAAGGAGTTCGGGTCCGTTGAACGCGGTCACCCGTCGGCTTTTTCCAGGACCGATTGGTTGGCCAGGAGGTTGGCGAGTTCTGATTTGAAGACCGGTGGACGGTCGAGCAGCGCTTGCAGCTCGGTCCATGCCGCAGCGTCGACGACAAAGACGCGGCGGTCGGCCAGGTCGCTGTGGGCGGCCTCGACGGCATGGCGGACGACATACTCGTTGAGTGATTCGCCGTTGGCGTCGAGGGCGCGCCTGACAGCAGCATCCTGTGCCGGCGTGACCCGCAGTGTCCATCGAGCGGTCTTCGTTTCCATGGTCCAAGTGTACGTCAAACTGACGTACATAGCAAGTTATGGGCTGACGCAGAAGGAGATGACTGGCACGTTCGCCAGGCACGAACCGTCGTGATGGACGTCAGCGGGGGCGGAGGTACGGTTCGGCGAGTCGAACGGGGGTTGATATGACGGACATCGAAGGGGTCGAAGCGAAGACCTCCGGCGCTGCCGGCGCGGAGCCTTTCAGGTTTTTCGACAACCGTGAGAAGTATCTGTTGTTCGTCATGACGACCAGCGAGAAGGCCGAGGTCGCGGCGCGCATCGGTCGGGAGTTGGGCCACATCGTGCCGCGCCCGCCGGCATTACGGGTGTTCGATGCCGGTACCGGTAACGGCATGGTGCTCAGCCAGGTGCTGCGAGACCTGCACCGCCGCATGCCGACCGTGCCGTTCTTCGTCGTCGGCAAGGAAGTCAGCATGGAAGACACTCGCCTGACCCTGGCGACGCTGCCCGATCGGCTGGCCGAGCACCCCCAGTCGGTGATCGTGCTGACCAACATGTTCTACGCCGAGGCGCCGACGCTGTTCCCGAAGTCGGCGGTGCATCACGACAAGGTGCGCTGGATCGACGTGCCGCTGAAGGGAAACAGCGCCCACGAGTTCTTTCAGCAGATCCACGAGCTCGACGACCATCTCGCCCAGGGTTGGCAGACGGCGTCGAGTTCCAAGACCGGGAACCCGGTGTACGTGACCCCGTCAGTGATGGTGCTGTATCGCGAGGATCACGCTTTTGCCCTGAACGACTTGATCGCTCGCCCGACCGGTGGTCCTCAGCCGTTCGAGTACGACCTCGTGCTGGCTGCCCAGCCATACCGCAGCCGAACATCGGCCGAGACCAAGGTCAAGAACGTTCTCGCCCCGCTGGCCGGGGCGCTGGCCCCGGCGGGACGGCTCGTCGTCGTGCAATCGACCGGGCATGATCCGGGCATGGAGGTGATCCGGCGCATCTGGCCGGCCGAGGATCCGTTCGCCACGCCGCGGCACAAGTTGATCAAGCAGCTCGACGCCCAGTTGAACGGCGACACCACGCCTGAGTTCGGGTTCGAGGGCACCAGCGACGCGGCGTCGCTGTTCACCTACCACCTGCACGCGATGCCGAACGAGGTCTCCAACCGCATCAGCACGTCGACCACGATGGCGGCGTGGAACGCCGCGGTCTACGTCGCCCAGATCGAAGACGAGCGCACCGCCGACGTGTTGATGGAGGGCAAGTACTTGGAGGCGACAGCCGAGGTGGTGCTCAAGCACGGAGGGCTCTGGTTTCAGGATGAGTCGTTCGTCGTGGTACGCCATGCGTCGTGAATCCGCAGGAGCAGGTCGTCGCCCATCTTCGTCAGCTGGGTGTGGATCACGAGATCGTTCCCTGCGACCCGGCGCTCGCTGACACCGCCGCGTTCTGCGAGGCCTACGGCTACTCACCGGACGACTCGGCCAACACGATCATCGTGGTGGGCAAGGGCGAGACGCCGCGCCCGGTGGCCTGCGTCGTGCTGGCATCGACTCGACTCGACGTCAACGGCGTCGTCCGCCGTCGTCTCGAGGTGCGGAAGGCGTCGTTCGCCTCCGCGGACGAAACGATGCAGCTGACCGGCATGGAGATCGGTGGGGTGACCGTGTTCGCCCTGCCCGCCGAGCTGCCGATCTGGATCGACTCGGCCGTGATGGCCCGCCAACGGATCATCCTCGGCGGTGGCAGCCGGTCGATCAAGGTGCTGACGCCGCCGTCGACGTTGGCAATGCTCGGCAACGTGACCGTCGTCGACGATCTCGCCCGCGCCCGCGAATGAGGATGCCCGGCGCTGCGCTGGTGGTGACCGCCGATGACAGCACCGGCGCAACCGAGGCCGGCGCGTCGTGTGCCGATACCGGATGGCGTGTCGAGGTGGCTCCCTTCACCGTCGCCTCGTCGGCCGCCGAGTGCGTGGTGGTCGACCTGCGGTCGCGTCACGTGCCGGCGCTGGAGGCTCGGCGGCGGATCATCGCGCTCGCCTCCGACATCCGTCACGTGCACAAGATCGACTCGACGCTGCGCGGCAACTGGGCTGCCGAGCTCGCGGCGCTGGTCGAGATCGGGCGGCGAGTGGTGCTGATCCCTTCGCACCCGCCGCTCGGCCGTGTGTGCGTCGGGGGAGTGGTACTGGTCGAGGGTGTTCCGGTGGCCGAGACCGAGCACGGCAACGATCCACGGATGCCCGTGCGGACCAGCCGGCCGGGCGACTCGCTGGCGGGTGTCGAGCTCGCCGGGGCTGAGGCGCTCGCCGCGTGGATTGCCGGCTCCGACGAGGCAGTCGCCTTCGTCGACGCGACGACCCTCGCTGACATCGATCAACTCGTCGCGGTTGCGCTGAATGCCGCCGATGTCGTGATCGCCGGCCCCGCTTCAGTGGTCGGCGCGGTGGCCCGAGCGTGCGCGCCCCGCGAGCCGTCGCCGCTGCCGGATCCGTTGCTGCCCGCACCGGTCGTCGCCGTTTGCGCCAGCCTGCATTCGGCGAGCCGCGCCCAAATGGCGGCACTCGCCGCGTCCGGCCTCGACGTCGAAGTCGTCATGTCGCCCGGTGGGCGAGACGGTGACCCCGACGCCGTCGCGATCGAGTTGGCCGGTCGTGCGCATCGACTGGTGGGCGAATTGCAGGCGCGCACCGTGATCCTGGTCGGTGGTGACACCGCAGCAGCGTTCATCGGCGACGCGGCGGTTGCCGTGTACGGCTCGGTCGGTGCCGGGATCAGCCTCGGCGAGGTGAACCTCGGCGGGAGGCGGGTGCGACTGGCCTGCAAGCCTGGTGGCTTCGGAACAACCAATACGCTGGTGGACCTGGTGACGAGAGGAACGCAGAGATGACGACCCCGATGGCGATCACGATGGGTGATGCGTCGGGTGTCGGACCGGAGATCGTGCTGTGTCGCGCTGCGAGACGGTGCTCTCGCGGCAGATCCTGCCGTCGTCTATGGCGATATCGCGATCCTGCGGCACGGTGCCGAGGTGCTCGACATCGACATCGAGATCGAGGCGATCAGCGATCCGGCGCAGTGGCGACGGGGGCCGCTGCAGGTCATCGACGCGGGGATGTTGCAGGCGGCCGATCATCGGCCCGGTGTCATCGACGCCGCTTCGGGGGCCGCTGCCCGGCAGTACGTGCTCGCAGCGACGGCCGATGCTCTGGCGGGACGGGTTGCCGGCATCGTGACGATGCCCATGAACAAAGAGGCCACCCAGCTCAGCGACCCCGGCTTTGTCGGCCACACCGAGCTGATCGCCGCGGCGTGCGGTGTGCAGCGCTACACGATGATGCTGACGGCCGCAGATCTCGCCGTCACCCACGTCAGTACCCACGTCAGCCTCCAAGAGGCGATTCGCCGAGTCACCACGGCCCGCGTCACCGAGGTGATCGAATTGACGCACGAGACGCTGCACCGGTTCATCGAAACGCCCAGGATCGCCGTGTGCGGAGTCAACCCGCACGCCGGTGAGCACGGCCTGTTCGGGTCAGAGGATGTCGAGCAGATCGTGCCGGCGATCGAGGCGGCCCGCCGGGCGGGCATCGATGCGAGCGGTCCCCATCCCGCCGACACCGTCTTCCATCAGGCTGTGCATCGCAAACGCTTCGATGCGATCGTGTGCATGTACCACGACCAGGGGCACACGCCGATGAAATTGCTGGCATTCGAGACTGGCGTCAACGTGACGATCGGTCTACCGATCGTGCGTACTTCCGTCGATCACGGCACCGCCTTCGACATCGCCTGGCAGGGCGTCGCCTTCACCGGCTCGCTGGATCACGCTCTGCGCTGGGCCTGGCGCCTGAGCGCTTCCAATCGAGTGTCAGGCGACCACCCGGGTGAAATACTCCGATAGCGGTCAGTGGGGGTCGACGAGGTCGAGGAACTGCCAGTGCTTGCCCTCGGCGAGGCCGATCAGTTCGCGGCCGCAGGTCTGCCACACAGGCGGGGCGGAGGTGACGTGTTGGGTACCCGCGTGCACATCGCGGTACAGCCGTTGAATCGTGCCATGGCGTAGCGCTGTCGTGCCGCCGGCGAGGTACACGAAGCTGGCCACCTCGTGCAACGCCTTGGTGATGTGGGTCAGTGCCAGTCGCACCATCGTGTGCTGGCGAACCGAGATCCCGTCGCCCGCGTACAGGCTCTTCGACAGATCCGTCCACGACTCGATGACCAGGGCTCGCGCCGCCCGGAACGAGGCCTCGGCCTGGGCGAAGCCCTGCTGGAACGCGCTGTTGTCGGCCTGCGCGCCGGGGCGACCCGCCTTGCCGTGCACCAAGCCGGCCAACTCGTCGAGCATCCGCCGGCCAACACCCATCGCCCAACCGCTGTGGCAGGTCACGGCGAACCCGATGATGCCGAGGCCGTACAAGTTGCCGCCGCGCTCGGGCACGGTGGTGACGGCGAAGTGGCTCCACCCGTCGGGCACGAAGACCGAGTCCATGGTGTAGTCGATGCTGCCGGTGCCGCGTAGGCCGAGCACATCCCAGTTGTCGATGAGGTTGACGGCCTCGATCGGGGTGACGAAGATCCGCGGTTCGCCGGTTTCCTGGATGATGCCCAGCGAATGGACGTGGCTGGAATGCTTCAGGCCGGAGCCGAAGCTCCATGACCCGCTGAGCGACAGACCACCGTCGACCATCGTGGCCGTTCCCGGCCGAGTGCCCTGGCCGGCGATGACCGGCTGCCTTCCTTCGCCCCACAGTTCGGCGACGGCATGATCCGAGAGGTAGGCACCGGCGGTGCCGATCGACAGATTGGCGGCCATCGTGACCCAGCCGGTCGAGGCATCGCCGTACGACAGGTTCTCGAGCACTTCGAGTGATTGCAGTGGACCGAGCTCGGCGCCGCCGAGCTTCTCGGGGACCCAGATCTTCAGCAACCCCTCGCGATGCAACGCAGCGACGACCGTGGGCGAGAGCTCGCCCTCGACATCGGCGAACTCGGCCTCTTCATCGAGCATCGGCACAAGCGCCTTGGCCCGTTCGGCGAGGATGGACTGTTCGCTGAGATTCTCGCCGAGCGGCATGGCTGTGACCCTTCCAAGAGGCGGATGTTTCGTCGCTGGCGAGCTTATGCAAGGACTGCGGTCCTGGCCGCTTCGAGCCGTGCTGTGGTCAATCTGCTACGACCCATCACGAACAGGCAGGCGTAGATCGCCGCGTCGAGGAAGAACGCCGAGCGCAAGGCGACGCTGCGGCTGGCGAACTGGCTGACGATGGTCACGGTCAGGCCGCCGAGCAAGGCTCCGAGGGGCATCATCCCCCAGCCGAAGAAGCGGTAGACGCTGTTGACCCGCCCCAACAGGTGTGACGGGATGATCGATTGTCGAAGGCTGACAGTGATCACGTTCCACGTCGCCGTCAACAATGCGCCGACGGCGAACAGCACCATCACGACTGGCCACCATGACGACAGGCCGGTCAGGAATGAGACGACGCCGCCCCCGCAGAGCATTGCTGCCAGGCAGGTGCCACTGCCGAGTCGTTTCGACATCCATGGGGCCAGGGTGCTGCCGAGGGCTGCGCCGGCAGCGAAGCCGAAACCCATGATCGTGAAGACCAGAGGACCGATCCCGAGGATCTCTTGGGCGAAGAGCACCATCACCGATCCACTGAGCGTCGACGCCAGGTTCATCAGGCCCAAGATGATTGCCATCGAGCGCAGCAGGTCGTTGGCCCACAACCATCGGAAGCCCTCGGCGAGCTCGCTGCGCCACGATGCCTGCACGTGGTCGTCGGGACGCTCGGCGCGGAAGGTGCCGGGGATCGCCGCGACGAGTGCGGCGGCGGCGAAGAACGACGCCGCATCAACGAAGAAGGGCAGTGAGAAGGCTGCGAGCAGTAGCAGGGAGCCCAGCGGTGGGCCGACGAAGGTGTTGGCGATGATTTCGGCGCTCCACATGCGGCCGTTGGCCTTCTCCAGTTGGTCGACTTCGACGATGGAGGGCATGAACGTCTGACCGCAGTTGTCACGAAGCACCTCCGCCATGCCGAGCAACAAGGTGGCGACGAGCAGCAGGATGTACAAGCCGGTTGCGGTGCCCGTGACGCTGGAGAGATCGTCGACTCCGGGCAGGCTCGCCTGTCGGCTGAGCACTGCAAAGGCGACCACCAGCGTGATGCCGAAGCGGACGAAGTCGGCCACGACCATCGCTCTCTTGCGGTCCACCCGATCGGTGATGACCCCCGCGGGCAAGGTGAACACCAACCAGGGAAGGCGTTGCACGAGCGCGACACCGGAGATCAGGAGCGGATTGCGGGTGAGTGCGGAAGCCAGCCACGGGTAGGCGATCAGCGACATGCCGTCGCCGACGTTCGACACCGTTGTCGAGGCGAACAGCTTGCGGTAGCTGCGACCAAAGGGGCGCGCGGTCATTCGCGGACCTCCGCAGCGACGGGGCGAGTGGTGGGGAACACACCGGCCAGGAATGCGTACTCACGGTCTCCGTCGCGTGGTAGACGGGTGAACTCGGTTGCCAAGGCCATGACCCGCTCGGCGAACTCGTTGGCCAGCTCTGCCGGGATCCGGGCGTGCCGCATGGTGAACCCGCCCGCGCACGCGGGGTCCGACAGGTCGGCTTGGGCGCGGGCATCGGCGACGAAGGGCAGATCGCCGTCGGTCGTGGAATCGGGGAAGATGATCGTGTGCGCCGTGCGGCCGTAGAAGCGCTCTTCGATGGCCCGCACGCGTCGCGTTGCTGTGACCTTCAACAAGCCGGCATCGACCAGTACGTCGACGTGGTGGGCGACCGTGCCCCGCGGCTTTCGTACTCGCGTCGCAAGCTCGGTGACCGTCATCGCCCGTTCCAGCACGAGATCGAGGATCAAGGCCCGCAACGGGTTCCCGACGGCCTTCAGGCGCGCTGGGGAGTCGGCGCGGATGGTCTGTTCGAGGTCGTAGCCGAGCTCGTACCGCTCGGTGGAATGTTCCGCTGCCCGAATGTCCGACATAGTTCAAATATTAGAGAATACTCGGATAATCGTCAAGCCAATTGGAACAGTACGCCGGCAGTCGCTCGGCCATACTGGCCGGATGCGCACTCGGTCGGTGGTCGTCGTCTTCGGCGCGCTGACCGCCCTGTTCGCCTCAGGGTACGGGGTCATGTTCACCGTGCTCGACGAGTTTCGCGACCAGTACGGCATTGGCGAGGGTGCGCTCGGCTTGATCGTGGCCATGGGCTTCCTGTCGTCGTTTCTCGCCCAGGTGACCCTCGCCCCGCTCGCCGACAGGGGCCATGCCCGGCTGATGATCGTCGTCGGGATGGCGTTCAACGTGGCCGGCTTGCTGGGCATGGCCTACGGGACCAGTGTCGTGGTACTGCTGACAGCGAGGTTCATCATGGGCGTCGGCGTCGGCTTGGCGTACCCGGCCGCCAGGCGGATCGTGATCCTGGCCGATCCCGACCACCTCGGTCAGAACCTCGGACGCATGCTCGCTGCCGACGTGGCCGGCTTCGCCGTCGGGCCCGCCATCTCTGCGGTGCTCGTCGGCACGTTCGGGATCGCTGCCCCGTTTCTCCTGATCGCCGTCCTGACCGTTGCGATGTACCCGCTCGTTGCCCGAACGCGAGTCGTCGAGTCGAGCGCCGACGCTGAGGTGCCGCCGAGGTTCGCTTTCGATCTCCTGCGCATCCGTCCCTACATGGCGGCGCTGTCGATGGGTGCAGCAGTGTTCATGATGATCGGCGCCTTCGACTCGTTGTGGGCGCTGGTGCTCGACGACCTCCACGCAAGTGACGTGATCGCCAACCTCGGCATCACCTTGTTCGCCGTGCCGATGGTGTTGTTCGCCTCGATCGGTGGGCGAATGGCGCAATCGATCGGGCCGTTCCGGCTCGGCACCTTCGGCCTGCTCGTGGGGACCGCGGCGATGTTCGCCTACGGGCACGCGTCGTCGGGTGGTGTGATGCTGGCGATCTCGTTGGTGCACGCGACCAACGACGGCTTCACCGTCAGCAGTTGTGGCGTGGCGGTGGGGTTGGTCGTTCCTGGCGAGCGTCAGGCGAGTGCGCAGGGCTTGCTCGGTGGAGTGGAGACCCTGACGGCGGGGATCGCGGCGACGGCGATCGGCCAGATCTACCAGCACTTCGGTCGCACGGTCGCCTACACGAGTTGCGCGGTGGCGATGGTGGCGCTTGTCGCGTGTGGTGCTCTGCTGTCGGGGTCGTCGTGGCGGCTACGCGACGTGCCCGCTGCGCGGGCCACAGCGCCCGTCTGAGCCCGACGATCTCGCAAGCAGCTGATCAGCGGCGAGGTTCAGTCCAGTGCCGCAGCCATCGTGCCGACGACTCGGGCTGGTCGCTGGGTGATCGCACCGATGACGCCGACGACCGGCACGATCAGCAGAGCCAGGCGCAGCCCGACCGAGTCGGCCAGCACGCCCAGCGCGAGCGGCCCCAGCGTGACGGCGGTGCCTGAGGCGAGGATGCAGATCGCACCGAGGGAGACCGAATCGATCTTGTGCTCGGCCGAGGCGTACAAGCGGTCGACCGTCAGCGGGTACAGCGGCGCGCCGCCGAAGCCGACGATGGTCAGACCGACGACTTTTGACACGAGCCCGGGGCCGAAGCACATGATCAGAGCGCCGCAAGCCAGAACCAGGAAGCTGATCGTGATGGTCGCCTCGCCGAGGTAGCGCATGGTGGTGGGCAACACAGTGCGCGACAGGAACATCGTCACCCCGAATACTGCGGCCAGCGCCGCCGCCAGCCCACCGGAGGCATGACCGACTTCCTTCAGGTACGTCGCTGCCCACACGCCGACGGCGAACTCGGAGAACACGGCGTTGACGATGTGCAACCACGGTACGAACACATCGCGTTCGCGGAGGTGGGCGAGCGTGAAGGCGCCCTGCCGGTGAGACGCCGGCACCGACACCGGCCGGGCCACGATGGTGAGGGCAATCACGATCAGCGCTGTCAGGATCATGTACGGGCCCCGCCACGACCACTGCAACGCCAGCGCGGCGCCGATGACCAGGCTGAACATGACACCGGCGAGACCGGGCGCGCCGTTGACCGCGGCGAACGCCTCGGCGCGGTGCCGGCCGTGATGATCGCTGATGAGGCCGGGCATGACCATCACCAGCAGGGCCCCGCCGAGACCGGCCAGCGCCGTGCCTGTGAGCGTCACCGGCCACGCCGGGCCGATGCAGAACAGGGTGATACCCGCGATGAGGGCGAGCGCCGACGTCACCAGCGACGAGCGCCGGCCGAGTCGATCGACCACTCGCACGCCCCAGAGACCTGCGGCCAGCGAGGCGAACCCGAAGGCCGACCCGTGGAGTGCGGCAATGACACCGGAGAGATGGAACTGTTGGCGCAGTTCGCCGAGCACCACACCGATGCTGAGACCAGCGACCAGCAACGCGTACCCCGAGCGCGGAGGAATATGTGAGCCGGTCCCACCGGAACTTGCCGGTGGTCATAGGGGCCGCGCTCACCCCCTCCTTTGTACCAGTAAAGAAGACTGTCGCGATGGCTCTGGCGCAGAAACTTTGCGGCCTAGCGTGTGACTCGTGTCAAGTCGTTGTGACGTCGCTGTGGTCGGTCTCGGACTGGTGGGCGCCGCCGCGCTGCGTCATGCTTCGGCGACGGGTCTGAACTGCATCGGCATCGGCCCTGCCGAGCCACCCGCATGGTCCAGCCACGTTGGCGTGTTCGCCAGTCACTACGACTCGGGGCGGATCACGCGCAGGCTCGACAAGCAGCGTGAATGGGCCGTGTTGGCCGGGCGAGCCATCGACGAATATCCGGTCATCGAAGCCGCGTCGGGCATCAGCTTCCACCGACCGGTCGGGGTGGTGATGGCCGAGGTCGATGCCCCTCGCCTGGCGGCCACGGTCGCCGTGGCTGAAGGCCTGGGCGTGACGTTCGCCAGGCGCGAGCCAGGCGATCCGCTCGGCGACGATCGCATCTCCCTGCCAGGCGATGCCACGGTGTTGCTCGAGCCCGCACCGGGTGGTTTCATCGACCCTCGGCGCATGCTCGCAGCGCAACTGATGCTTGCTCGCCGCAATGGTGCAGACCTGCTCGAGCAGCAAGTGGCGGGAATCGAGCCCGGTGCAAGCGGCGGTTGGCGGGTGCACACCACCGATGGGGCCGCCGTGGAGGCCGAGCAGGTGGTGATCGCCACTGGGCCCCATGCCGACGAGATGAGGGGCCTACCGCGACGGCCGTTGACAGATGTGCTCGCCGAGACCGTTGTGCTGGCCAGGGTGTCGGCCACCGAGCAGGACCGGCTGGCAGGCCTGCCGGCGATTCTCGTCGATGACCCGGCTGGTGATCATCTGTACATCGTTCCGCCGACCGACTATCCCGATGGGCACGTCTACGTGAAGCTCGGAGCAACGCGGCGCAACCGAATGGTGCTGTCGTCGGACCAGCGGCGCCAGTGGATGGCGGGTACACAGCACGAGATGGATCTCGATTGGCTGAAGGGCCTGCTGCTCGACACGCTGCCGGGGCTACAGGCCGACGCCTGGCTGACCAAGCCGTGCCTGATCCCCGAGACACCGACGAAGCTGCCCTACGTCGAGATCGTCGAACCCGGTTGCGTGATGGCCGTCGGCAGCAACGGCTATGCGGCGAAGAGCGCCGATGCGATCGGCGCACTGGCGGTCGGGTTGGTGCACAACGGAAAGTGGACCGATCCCGCTCTCGACCCGCATTCGTTCAAGCTGCTCAGCGAAGGGCCGCGCCCCTAGCGTGGCGGTGTCCAGCCGGGGCGACCGAACACGTGGTGCCACTTGCTGCGCAAACCGGTCGCCGATCGCACGTCGCGAGCGATGTCGGCCATCTCCTGGTAGGCGATCCGCAGTGGGTTGTAGGTGTGGATGTTCTTGGTCAGGCCGTACTTGACCCGCCGTACTTCGGGCTCGAAGGTGCCGAACAGCTTGTCCCACAGGATCAGGATCCCTCCGTAGTTCTTGTCGAGGTACTGCCGGTTGGCGCCGTGATGCACCCGGTGGTGCGACGGCGTGTTGAGCACCTTCTCGACTGGCGCCGGCAACCGATCGATCGCCTCGGTGTGGATCCAGTACTGGTACAACAAGTTGAGCTGACCGGCCTTGGCGGTCTTGGCGGTGGGGAACCCGAACAGTGGCATGGGGGCAAACACCCAGAACGTCAAGAAACCCGACCACGGCTGGCGCAACGCGGTCGACAGGTTGTAGCGCTCGCCGCTGTGATGGGTGACGTGGTTGGCCCACAGCAGGCGCACCTCGTGCATCCAGCGATGATCCCAGTAGTACAGGAAATCCCACAACACCATCGCCGTGACAATCGAGCCGCGTCGCAGACCAACGTTGGCGACGCGGTGCTTGAACAGGAAGCGGTCGACTCGGCTGAACGCTGCCATGGTCGCGAAGCCGAAGGCGATGTTGCCGGCGAGCATCGTCAGACTGGCGATGGTGTCCTTGCGTTCGTAGCCGAGCGGCACCAGCGGATCGGGCGGCAGATCGGTTCCCGACAACGTTTGCTCGTCGGCGTTGTACAGATCGCCGAGGACGCGCTTGGGCACCTTCCGCAAGGCGACGTATTCCCCCAGCATCGTTGCCACGAACAGCGGTATCGATGCCTTGTCGACGAGGTCGAGTTGGCGCAGCGCCGACTTCTTCAAGACGCGAGCTCGCCATGGGTCAGTCGACGATTGGCATAGGCGCGAAGCTCGGCTCTCAACACGTCGGGGCTCCATTCCTCGGCCACGGCGCGGCGAACCACGTCGACCTGGGCGTCGTTCGTCAGCCCGGCCAGCGGTTGATCGCGGTCGAGATTGGTGGGGAACGCGTAGCCGTTGGCGCAGGCTCCGATGGCGTTGTCGACCTCGACGGCCGACGCGCCCGACGCCTTGAACTTCAACAGTGTCGGGTAGACGGCGTTGCACATCCGCTCGTGATCGATGGCTTCCAAGCACTTGCCGAGTGGCGAGTTGATCTGCAGCAGGTTGGCCATGCGTTGCACGTCGGTGGTGCGGTTGGTGCCTGCGGCATGGAAGAGCGCAGGGTTGAAGAACACGGCATCGCCCTTCTTCAACGGCAACTGCACGTAGTGCTGTTCGAAGTACTCGCGAAACTCCGGTCGCCACCAGGCGAGGTACCCGTGCAGGTACTTCTGGGCATGCGGTAGGTACATCGTCGGGCCACTGTCGACCGGCATGTCGCAGTGCGCGACCGCACCCTGCAGCGTGAGTGCGGCCGACAGGTGATGGACATGCGCCGGGTACTGCTCGGCGACTGCGACAGTCATGAACCCGAGGTGGTAGTCGCGGTGTGGCTTCTGTGCCGCACCGCCTGGATTGACGACGTTGACCTGTGACGTGTAAGTGAAACCTGGCCCGAGCCATGCCGACGACGTCATCGCCAGGATGTCGTTTGCGTAGTATTCGACGAATTCGTCGGGGGCGTTGACCGCCAGCTTCTCGAGCGCGTTCCAGACCCGATCGTTGTCACCCGGCTTGGCGTAGTGGTCGCCGGAGACCATCCCGCTGGCCTGCTGCTCGGCGATCATGGCCTGGAAGGCGATCGTCGCCGCGTCGACGACAGCGGTATCGGCGAAGGCCCGCTCGAGCACGACGATCCCCGGGCCTTCGAGGAACGCCTTGTTGAGCTCGGACTGCACGGCTCGCCGGGTAGCAGCGTCGACGCACTCGGATCGAAGCCGGTCGCAGTCGTAGCTGACGACGTTCTGGACGATCGACTCGGCGAACGGATAATCGCTCAACTCGGTCGTCTGCTCGACGATTTCGATGAAGTCGGCGAGTGAGCAATCGGACTCACGCAGGTATCCATTCGCGGTGTCGGAATTCACGAAGATCATGCCCCCAAATGTAGGCCGCCGCCTGCGCTTCACGGCTAGCGTGCGCACGTAACTACGACCGCTGCCTCCCTGCTGGCATCTGCCCGAAAAGCGACCAGAGAGTCGACGCAATCGCCGACCGCGAAGTTGGCCGGTCGGGGCGGGGTCATCGCCGTGCTCGCTGCCACAATTTTCTGGTCGTTCGGTGGCGTGCTGGGTAAGTCGACACATGCGTCGGGCGTCGTGCTGTCGTTCTGGCGGATGTGGATCGCTTGTTCTGTGCTGTTTGTGATCGTGGCCATCACCAAGCGTTGGCCGAGTCGCCGAGACTTTCGCCGCGCCGGCCTGGCCGGGGTGCTGTTCGGTGTGAACATCTGCGTGTTCTTCATCGCCATCGAAACGGTCAGCATTGCCACGGTACTGATAATCGCGGCTCTCGGCCCTGTCGTCGCGCTTCCGGTGTCGGTCATGTTCTTCGGTGAGCGGCCGTCTGCCGTCAAGGTGCTCTGCGCCGCAGCGTCGGTGGTCGGCGTGATCGTCGCCGTGCTCGTCGCGCCGTCCGGCGGATCCGGCGCGACCAGTTCGACGGTCGGGTACCTGTGGGCGGTACTGGCGCTGGTGTTCTGGGTCGGGTACCTGCTGGTCTCCAAGGGCGTACGCCCTCACGTCGAAACTGTGCGGTTCATGTTCGTCGTGTCTGTGATCGGAGCGATCACAGTCTCGGCGCTGGTCGTGATCACCGGCGAGAACCTCGGCGAGATCCACGGGGCGGGTTGGGCGTGGGTCACGTTGCTGGCACTCGGGCCCGGCATCGCCGGCCACGGCATGGTCGCTTGGGCGCAACCGCGTGTCGACGCCTCTGTCACGTCGGTGCTCATCCAGGCCGAACCGATCGGTGCCACGGCAGCGGCATGGGTGATCCTGGGTCAGCGCATCTCCATGGGTCAGGCCGTCGCCATGAGCTTTGTGATCGTGGCGCTGTGCGTGCTGGCGTACAGCGAGTCGCGCGATGGTGGCGTCGAGATCGTCGACGCAGTCAGCTAATAGATCTCGGCCGAGTCGTGGGGCGCGGTGAGGCAACCGATTTCCGTGCCGTCGGGCCGGTACGTGTGCCAGTGTCCATGTTGGTCACGCTCGGTTCGGTATCCGCGTTGCTTCCAGCGGTTGTGCCGCCCACATGCCGTCGCCCCGTTGTCGGGCGTGGTCGGCCCATTGTCGGCCCAGGGTCTGGAGTGATCGGTTTGGCAGCGCCCGGCGCGGAGGCCGCAACCGGGCCACATACACCATCGATCGCCGAGCAACACGGCATCGCGGGCGCCTCCGGTGAAGAGCCGTGACCGTCGACCAAGGTCGATGATCACTCCCGCTGTGTCGAACACGACACGTCGGACGTGGCCGGTGAGGACGGCGGCGAGCATGTCTGTTGGATCCACTTGATGGCCAGTCGCGGTCTCGCAACGACGCTGGTCGACAGTGGCCGGGTCGAGCGGCTCGACGACTTGACCGGCGAGCGTGGCGAGGTGGTGCTCGAGGGTTGCCTGGTCGACGATCACGTTGACCAGCGGATCGAACCGACCGACGATCCCTGACGCTGCGGCGGCGGAGAACACTGCAACCAGCGCGTCGAATCGCCGCTGGGCGTCGCTGCGTTCGAGTAGTGCCGGGACCATCCGATCACCCCAGCGAGCGATACCGGCGTCCCAGTCGGCCCTGAACTGTGCATCGCAGAAGCGTGCGAAGATCTCCTCGAGCATCACTCCGGCCACGACCCCGCCGCGAGCGTCGACGTAGGCGCTCTCACCGACAAGGCTGACGTGGGCGTCGCGGCGGGCGTGGGCATGCTCGTCCGCGTCGTGGGCGCCCTCGGTGTCGGCAAGTGCCTCCCACCGTCGGACCACCACCGCGAACTCGTCGAACCACAGAATCTCGGCGTGACCGAGCAGCAGTTCTGCAGAGTCGGGCAGCTGGTTGGCACAACGTGGGTTCGCGAACACCCGAGCGAGCAGCCGAAGTTGGGGCATGCCGACAGAGCCGGCATGCGCGGCACCTCGTGCCGCAGGAACGGCATGCATCAGGCGCGCGCACTGCACGACAGCCTTGGTCTCACCGCCGGACCAGTTGCACGTCGCTTTCAGCCAGCCCGACACCGATGCGTGACCATCGTCGGCGTAGGCGACCGTTCGATCTGCAACCCCGGCGGTCTCGGCGATCAACGCTTCGATCCGCCGGCGGGCGACATCCAGCTCGCGCAGCGTTCGCTCCAACTCGCGCGGACCCAATCTCTCGAGGTCACTGACGTCGGGCACCTCAATAGAACGCATGTTCGAAGTATGACAGGGGGGTGTTGCACGGAAGCGAGGGGCCCGACGGGTCGCCGAGTAATCTCGGATCGAAGGGAGATGGCGTGAGGGGATCGTTCCGGGAGATCGAGATGGGGCCGGTGGGCGGCCGGCTGCCGGCAGGTGCGATCTCCGCGGCGTTCACCACCGACGCCGGGTTGGTGGTCCGGTTGACCGGAGGTTCGGCGACGTTCCTGCCGGATTGGCTACGCGACAACTGCCAGTGTCACGAGTGCCGGATCGTGCAGACCGATGAACGCCGCTGGCGACCGTGGTCGGCCCCTACCGCTCCGGTGGTCGACAGTGTGGAGGTGACCGACGGGCAGCTGCATGTTCGCTGGGCCGATGGCCACCTCTCGTCGTTCGGACCCGCCGAGTGGCACAAGATCCGCACCACGGCGGGGCGCGGCGCGTGGACAGCCCGGCTGTGGGGTGCCGGCTACGAAATCGAGCGCTTCGACCACCACCACTGCATCGCCGACCTGGTCACGCGACGCATGATGTTCGAGGCTTTCCGCCGTGACGGCGCGGTGGTGGTGACCGGGTCGCCCACCGAGCCGGGAACCGTGCTCGAGTTGTTGCGCTCCCTCGGCATCACGCTGCGCGACTCGTCGCTCGGCCTGATCTTCGACGTCAAGCTCGACCCGGCGGGGTACAACATCGCCTTCACCGCCGAGGAGGTGCCTCCGCACAACGACAACGCGCAGTACACCCATCCGCCCAGCGGTCAGGTGCTGGCGATGTTGGTCAACGAGGCCAAGGGTGGAGACAGCGTCGTCGTCGACGGCTGGTCGGTGCTCGACCACCTGCAGCGCGACCATCCCGAAGCCATCGACGTACTGACCAGGGTCGAAGTCGGGTTCCGGCAGTACTCGACAGAGGTCGACGCCTTTACTCGCGCTCCGCTGGTGGTTCGCGATCGAGCGGGGCGGTTCATCCACTTGCGCTTCTCCAACCAGTTGATGCAGCCGTTGGCGTTCGACGACTCCGATCTGGCCGACTGGTACCAGGCCTACCGGTTGCTCGGTGCAGCAATCGCCGATCCGGCCAACCACGTGTCGTTCCGCCTGTCGGCCGGCGACACCCTGTTCGTCAACGGCTACCGCGTGTTGCACGCCCGCACGGCGTACCAACCCGACGGGCCGCGTCATCTGCAGGACGTCTACTTCGACGTCGACGACATCTTCGGCCACTTGGCGCGGATGAGCGGCGAGGCGACCAACGCGATGGTGGTTTCGTAGCGGCACCGCCGGAGGAGCCGAGCGCCGAGCGCCCCCGAATCGGTCGTTGTAGCACGCAGCGGTGAGGTCCACGTAACTAACCCATTGGGGCTCCGGCGCGTCCGACTTCTGTGTCAGCTACTTGACCCGACAGCCGCGGGTTTGCTGACATGGACGGCCGATCGCCAGCGCCGAATGTCGATAGCGCATCACGGCAGTTCGCTGCCGAACTCAGGCCCAGTCGAGGATGACCTTGCCGCACTCGCCGCCGCCGACGATCTCGAAGGCTTCATCGAAACGATCGGCCGGGAGTTCGTGGGTCACGATGCCGCTGACATCGAGGCCGCTTTGCAGCATCGCAGCCATCTTGTACCACGTCTCGAAGATCCGTCGGCCGTAGATCCCCTGGATCTCCAGACCCTTGAAGATCACATCGTTGATGTCGAGTGTCATCGGCCCGGCGGGGATGCCCAGTACGGCGATGCGCCCCCCATGGTTCATTGCGTCGAGCATCTGGTTGAACGCGGCCTCGGCACCCGACATCTCCAGGCCGACGTCGAAACCCTCCGTCATGCCGAGCTCGGCCATGACCGGCGCGAGCAGCTCGGTTCGTACGTCGACGACCCGGCTGGCGCCCTGCTTGGCGGCCATGTCGAGGCGGAAGCGATTGATGTCGGTCACCACCACGTTGCGAGCACCGATGTGTCGCACGATCGCCGCCGCCATCACACCGATCGGGCCTGCCCCGGTGATGAGCACGTCTTCGCCGACGACGTCGAACCGCAGTGAGGTGTGGGTGGCATTGCCCAGCGGATCGAGCACCGCGGCCACGTTGTCGTCGATGTGCTCTGGCACCACGAACACGTTCTCGGCGGGAATCACGACGTACTCGGCGAAGGCCCCAGGACGGGTGACGCCGACACCGGTGTGGTTGTGGCAGAACTCACGGCGACCACCTTTGCAGTTGCGGCAGTGGCCACAGGTGACGTGACCTTCGCCGGCGACCCGCTGACCGACCTCGAGCCCGACGACATCGGCGCCGACCGCCTCGATCTCGCCCATGAACTCGTGGCCGACCACCATCGGGACGGGGATCGTCGACTGCGCCCATGCGTCCCATCGGTGGATGTGCAGATCGGTGCCGCAGATCGACGTCTTGCGAACGCGGATCAGCACGTCGCGATCACCCGGCACAGGCTTGGCGACATCGTCGAGCCACAGCCCCGGCTCGCGCCGTGCCTTTACCAGTGCTTTCACGGGATCAGTCCCATCGCTCGGCCGACACCGACGAAGGCGTCGACCGCCTGATCGACGTCGGCATCGGTGTGTGCCGCCGACATCTGGGTGCGGATGCGTGCCTTGTCCTGGGGCACCACCGGAAACGAGAAGGCGATCACGTAGATCCCTTCGTGCAGCAGACGTTCGGCCATCTCGGCGGCGATGCGTGCGTCGCCGAGCATGACCGGAATGATCGGGTGGCCGGCGCCGGCCAGGGTGAACCCGGCGTGTGTCATGGCCGAGCGGAAGCGGGTGGCGTTGTGTTCGACACACAGCCGCAGGTCGTCGCTGCCTTCCAACAGGTCGAGCACCGAGATTGTCGCCGCCGAGATCATCGGAGCGAGGCTGTTGGAGAAAAGGTAGGGACGCGAACGCTGGCGCAGCCAGTCGATCACCTCGCGGCGACCCGACGTGTACCCCCCCGACGCCCCGCCGAGGGCTTTGCCGAGGGTTCCGGTGATGATGTCGACCCGTCCCATCACGCCGGCGTACTCGTGAGTGCCGCGACCGTGCCGGCCGACAAACCCGACGGCGTGGGAGTCGTCGACCATCACCAGCGCGTCGTACTGCTGGGCGAGGTCGCAGATCGCACCGAGGTTGGCGAGCACGCCATCCATCGAGAAGACGCCATCGGTGGCGATCAACCGGTAGCGGGCGTCACCGGCCTCTTTCAGGCGCTGCTCGAGCTGATCCATGTCGTTGTTGTCGTAGCGCAACCTTCTGGCGCGGCTGCAGACGGATGCCGTCGATGATCGAGGCGTGGTTGAGCGCATCGGAGATGACGGCGTCGTGCTCGTCGAGGATCGTTTCGAAGAGACCGCCGTTGGCATCGAAGCACGATGAATAGAGGATCGTGTCGTCGGTGCCGAGGAAGGCCGACAACCTGGCCTCCAACTCCTTGTGCACGGTCTGGGTGCCGCAGATGAACCGCACCGATGCCATGCCGTATCCGTAGCGGTCGAGTGCGTGACCGGCGGCGGCGACGATGTCGGGGTGGTCGGCGAGGCCGAGGTAGTTGTTGGCGCACAGGTTGAGCACCGACGAGCCGTCAGCGAGGGTGATGTGGGCCGCTTGTGGTGAGCCGATGACCCGCTCGGACTTGAACAATCCCTGATCGACGAGACCGGCGCAGCGAGCCTCGAGATCGTCGAGCAGACGGCTACGCATGCCGGCGCCGTAGCTGCGGCAACACCTCGGTCGCGATTCGCTCGAAGGCCGGCAGTTGGGTCGCGACGGCGGGGTAGTACATCGAGATCTCGGTGACACCGAGATCGGCGGCGCGGCGCACCATGTCGACGAACAGATCGTCGGACTCGTAGTAGCGGATCATCCCGCCGCCGGCGCGAGCGGTTGCGTCGAACATGGTGTACGACCGGCACAAGGTGTCGGGTTCGCGTCCGAGACCAGCGCAGATCTCGTCCATCGCCGCGCAGCGGTCGGTCAACTCGGCCATTTGCTCCTCGAGGTCTGCCGCGAAGCTCATAGTGTTCCAGATGTCGGCATGCCGCGCCGCATGATGCATCATCCGTGGCCCAAGCGCGGCAACCATGATCGGTAGGCGCGGCCGCTGGACGGAACCGGGGTTCATCACCGCTCCCTTGGCCTGGTAGTAGGTGCCGTCGTAGGTGGTCACGCCTCCGGCGAGGAGGTGGCCGAGCAGCTCGACGTACTCACCGAAACGGGCGACGCGTTCTCCATTGGTCCAGTTGGGCAGTCCCGTCATCTCATATGACGGATCGATCGTCAGGCCGGTACCGAGACCGACCTCCACCCGACCGCCGGATATCTGATCGGCCGTCACGGCTTGGTTGGCGAGAATGGCCGGGTTGCGCAGCGGGATCTGAGAGACGCAGGTCGTCAGTCTGAGCGTCGAGGTGCGGGCGGCAACTCCGGCCAGCGCGGTCCAGGCCTCGAGCCACGGCCTCGTCGGGTTGGCCCAGTCGCAGAAGTGATCAGGGAGCGCAGCAACCTCGAACCCGAGTGCCTCGATGCGCAGGAAACGGTCGAGGTACTCCGGCCACGGAACACTGGGTATGACCATCACCTGGAAACGCAGCTGATTGCTCACAGGCGGATGCTAGTTCGTCGCGCCGAGCCGAAATCCTGGCGTCATCTTCGATCATGTAGCGTGATCGGACCGATGGCCGAACTGCGCACGCTCCCTCTTCTGTGGGACGAGCTGGTCGACGCCCATGGCAACCCACGCCCCGCCGCCTCGGCCCTCGTCGAACGACTGCGATCGTTGGACATCGAAGAGCTGCAGCAACGACAAGGCCTCGCCGAGGTCGACATCTTGGCGCTCGGCATCACGTTCACCGTGTACCACGACGGACAAGGCACCGACAGGGCCTGGCCGATGGACATCGTCCCGCGCGTGATCGCCGCATCGGAGTGGGCGCGGATCGAGCGCGGCCTGAAGCAACGGCTGAACGCCCTGAACCGATTCATCGACGACGTCTACCATGACCGTCGAATCGTCGCCGATGGTGTCTTTCCGGCCGAGCTGTTGACCGGGTCCGTCAACCTGCGTCCGGAGTGCGCCGACATGTCGCCGAAGTTCGGGGTGTGGGCACACATCTGCGGCAGCGATCTGGTGCGCGACGCCGACGGTGTGGTCTACGTGCTCGAGGACAACCTGCGGGTGCCGTCAGGCGTCAGCTACCTGCTGCAGAACCGGGCCATCTCGAAACGAGCGTTCGCCGACCTCTTCGAGCGGCAATCGATCTTGCCCGTCGACGACTATCCGGATCGCCTGCGCCGGCTGCTCGTGTCGTTGGCGTCTGACGAGCTCCTGGGCCTGCGCCATCCGCAGGTGGTGGTGCTGACGCCTGGTGTCTTCAACAGCGCCTACTTCGAGCACGCGTTCCTGGCGCAGCATATGGGCGTGCCCCTGGTGGAGGGCGCCGACCTGTTCGTCGATCCGAGCAACGCGGTGTGGATGCGAACCATCGATGGTCCCAAGCCGGTCGACGTCGTCTACCGGCGCATCGACGACCAGTTCCTCGATCCGGAGGTCTTTCGTCGCGACTCGCAGCTGGGTGTTCCCGGCCTGATGCGCGCCTGGCGGGCCGGCAAGGTGGCCATCGCCAACGCGCCAGGGGCTGGTGTGGCCGACGACAAGGTGGTCTATGCCTGGGCACCGGACATCATCCGCTACTACCTCGACGAGGAGCCGCTGCTGCCCAACGTTCCGACCTATCGATGTCTGTACTCCGACGAGCTCGACTACGTGATCGATCACGCCCGCGAGCTGGTGCTCAAACCGGCCAACGAGAGCGGTGGTTACGGATTGACCATTGGCAGCACTGCTACCGATGCCCAGCTCGATGCGGCGCTGGCGGCGATCAAGGCCGACCCGCGCAACTGGGTCGCCCAGCCGATCCTGCAGATCTCGACGGCGCCCACGCTGTGCGCGGGCGAGTTGGCCCCTCGGCACGTCGATCTTCGCCCGTTCGTGCTGTCGGGACACGACACGTACGTCACGACGGGCGGGCTCACTCGTGTGGCTTTGGTCGGCGGCTCGCTCGTCGTCAACTCCTCGCAAGGCGGCGGCTCCAAGGACACCTGGGTCGTCGAGGAGTCGTGATGTTGCTGTCACGGGTGGCCGAGCGTTTGTACTGGGCGGCCCGCTACCTGGAACGCGCCGAGGGCACGGCACGGATCGTCCGCGAGCACTCCAACGTCATCGTCGATCTCCCGTTGACCGTGCCGCCGGCGTGGGACCACTTGTTGGGCATCACCGGTGGACGCGAGGAGTTCGATGAGCGCTACCCGGCCGGCGACGAGACGTCGATCGTGTCGTTCCTCGTCGCCGACGAGTTGAATCCCGGTAGTGTCCGTTCGAGCATTGCCCAGGCGCGCGAGAACCTGAGGACGTGTCGCGACATCCTTCCGGTGCAAGCGTGGAATGCGGTCAACGATCTGTACCTCGCCGCGGGGCGCGGGGCGACCGAGGGGGTGCAGCGCCGACACCGATCGCGGTTCTTGGAGCGGGTCATCGCCGAACATCAGCGTGTTCTGGGGATCCTCACGACGACGATGAGTCGTGACGAGGCGTACACCATGTTGCGGCTCGGCCGCCACATCGAGCGCGGCGACATGGTGACCAGGGTGCTCGACGTGCGCGCCGGTCTGTTGCTGGGTGAGCGACCCGAGCGGGCAGAGCTGTACGACGACCTGCAGTGGTCGAGCGTGCTGCGTTCGCTTTCGGCCTTGCAGATGTACAACCGGCGCTCCGCCATCGGTGACGGTGCCACGGAGGTGATCAGGTTCATTCTCGGCGAGCCGACCTTTCCACGTTCTGTGGCGTACTGCTTGGCCGGCGTGCAGTCGAGTGCCCGGGCCCTGCCACTCAGCGAATCGGTACTGGCGGCGTGCCGAGTTGCACTCGGCGAGTTGTCGTCGAGTGATCCCAGGGTGCTTCTCGACGCCGATCAACTGCACGTCAAGGCCGACCGCCTGCAGATCGCCATCGGCGCGATCAGCGATCGGATCGCCGGCGCCTACTTCGGCCAGACGGTCTGGCCGAGTTGATGGAGTCAAGTTGATGAACACGGCTGTTCCTCCCTCGTACGTGCCCATCGCCGGCCGCTTCGACGAGCTCGTCGACACCGACGGCAGCGTGCGGCCGCATTGGGAGTCGATGGTCCATACGTGGGCGACGCTCGGCGCCGGCGAGATCGTTCGGCGGCAAATGGTCGCCGAGCGGCTACTGGTCGCCGAGGGTGCCGGTCATGTCTTTCACGACGACCGTGACCTCGGTGTGCCGTGGGGACTGGATCCCGTCCCCTACGTGATCGGGTCGGCCCAATGGCGCGGCATCGAGCGTGGCCTGACCCAGCGCACGCGGGTGCTCGACGCCGTGCTCGAGGATCTCTACGGGGCACAGCGGCTCTTGCTCGACGGGGTGATCCCGACGGCCGCCGTCATGGGCTCGCGGGCCTATCAACTCGCCGCCGTCGGGGTTGCCGTGCGCCGGCCACGGCTGCTGCTGTACGCCGCCGACCTTGTCCGCGACAGCTCGGGCCAGTGGCTGGTGCTGCGTGATCACACCGATGCGCCCACCGGATGCGGGTACGCGTTGATGAACCGCACCGTCTTGGCGCGGTTGTATCCCGAGCCGTTCCGGCACCTCGGGGTCAGCCCACTGTCTGGTTGGTTTGCCGACCTGAGAACCGCCCTGTCGGCGGTCGCACCGGAATCGGTGACCGGTCCGCGGGCCATACTGCTCGGTCCCGACCCGCAACGGCCCGGCTTCGTCGAGGCCTCGTACCTGGCCGCCCACCTCGGCTACCACCTGGCGAGTAGCGGAGATCTCATCGCCCGCGGTGGTCGGGTGTGGCTGCGGACACTGGGCGGGTTGGAGCAGATCGACGTTGTCTTCCGCCGCCTTGCCGACACCGGATCGGATCCCCTGGAGCTCGGCCCATCCGGCGCCGGAGGCGTGACCGGTCTGTTGCAGGCGGTCCGCGAAGGTCATGTCGGCGTCGCCAACTCGCTCGGCAGCGGACTTGCCGATCGCCTGTGGCTGCAGCCGTTCCTGGCCGACGCAGCCCGACATCTGCTGGGCGAGACCCTCGAGCTGGCGTCGATCGACACATGGTGGTGCGGTGATCCCGATCGGCTCGCCGCGGTCCGTGCCGCACCGGAGACCTTTGTGTTCCACGACACCGACCCGGTCTCACCCGCTGTGTCGGTGTTCGGGGATCACCTCTCGGACGCCGAGACGACCGATTGGCTCGACCGCATGACTGCGGCGCCGCACCGATATGTGGTGCAACCGAAGATCGAGTTCGCCAGCACGCCGGTCGCGATCGACGGCGAGCTGCGCAGCGGCACGGCAAGCATCCGTGTGCAGACCGTGCGAATCGGCGACGAGGCCATCGTGCTGCCGGGCGGGCACGGTCGTCATGTCGCTCCGGGACAGTTGGTGACCAACTCGTCCGATGCCTTCGGCAAAGACGTCTGGGTGCTCACCGACCCGACGGTGCAGCGGGTGGCGACCGGATCCACGGCTGTCGCTCGGCGCGCTCGCCTTCCTCAGATCGACCTGCGCGACTCGTTGCCCACACGGTCTGCCGAGGCGTTGTTCTGGCTCGGGCGCAATGCCGAACGGGCCGAGGCCGCCACCCGTACGGCGCGCTTGGTCATCGCTCGCACCGGCAGTGATCCCGCGTTGCTCGCGTCGCCCTGGCTTGCTCATGCCATCGCCGCCATGCGGGCGGTCAGTGGCGGAAGTCCGATCGACGATGCGGAGCCACCCTCGATCGGCACCGACACGCTGGCCGCCGAGGTCGCCGCTGCGCTCGGTGACCGCTCGGGTGCTGCCGCCAACAGCCTTCGTCATCTCGCCGCCAACGCCGGCGGAGTCCGCGAGTTCTTGTCGACCGCCACCTGGCGGGTGCTGAACGAACTCGACAACGAGCGGTCGTTGCTATCGCTGACCACCGATCGCAGCGACCCGTTCCTCGTGACGGAGTGCCTCGACCGCATCATGGTCGACCTCGCCGCGCTGGCGGGTCTGGTGATGGAGAGCATGGTTCGCGGACCCGGCTGGCGGTTCCTCGACCTCGGTCGCAGGTTGGAACGCGCCGTGCTGCTGCTCGGCGTGATCGAGGCGACGCCTGTCGGACCCGCCGGGCGACGACGTCGCCCAACCGGTGTACGACCTCGTGCTCGGTGCGAGCGAGAGCCTGGTCGCGTACCGTCGCCGGTATCGCAGTGATGTGCGTATCGCAGCGATCGAAGACCTGCTGGTGCACGACGACACCAACCCGCGTTCGCTCGCATTTCAACTCGATCGGATCAACGAGCACCTCGCCGCGCTTGCCGTGGAATCCAGATGCATCGAAGCACCGACGGTTCCTCGACGCGGCGGCCCGAGGACGCCTCGGCGAGGGCCCTGATTCGCTGGCCAAGCTCGTGCTCAGCGTCCGCGGCCCGCTGCTGGAGCTGATCCGCGAGTTGATGTTGGCCTGGTTCACCCATCCGGCTCGGCGTGGCCTCGGTGGTCTGGGCTGATGCGCGTATCGCGTGACGCACACCACTGAGTACCGGTACAGCGCCCAGGTGATCAACGGTCACACCATCGCCCACCTGCGCCCACGGCAGACCCCGACGCAAATCGGTTGTCGACTCCGAGGTCAGGACGCTTCCCGCGGCCGACCACGCCGACGAGTACCTCGACGCATTCGGGAACCACGTGTCGTACCGCGCTGTCGAGCAGGTGCATGATCAGTTCGTGGTCACCGGGGTCTACGACGTCGATCTGACCCCACCGTCGAGCTCGTCTGGTCACCTCCGTGGGAGGAGCTACGCACGATCTGTGGCCACCGACAGCAGTCCGGACGGTTTGCTGGCCAGGATGTGCTCGATCGAGTCGACGCTCGTCACCCCCTCGGCCGACCTGGCCAGGTTCGCCTCGTGGTCGTTCCTTCCGGGTCGTGCATTTCACGAGGCCGTGATCGACCTGTCTCACCGCATCTTCGCCGAGTTCGCCTTCGATCCTGGTTTCAGCGACGTCAGCACTCCGCTGGCCGATGTGTTGACTCATCGCCGTGGCGTCTGCCAGGACTTCGCCCACCTGGCGATCGGCACATTGCGCTCGCTCGGTCTGCCGGCGCGGTACGTGAGCGGGTACATCGAGAACGAGCCGCCGCCAGGCGAGCCGAAGATGGTTGGCGCCGACGCCTCGCATGCGTGGTGCTCGGTCTACATACCCGGTTGGGGTTGGCTCGATGTCGATCCGACCAACGATCAGGTCCCCCCTCTGTGCCACGTGACCGTTGGTTGGGGTCGCGACTACGCCGACGTCGCACCCGTGCGCGGCGTGGTGTTCGGTTCGCCGGCGACCCAGGAGTTGTCGGTGGCCGTCGAGGTGACACGGCTCAGCGACTGATAACCGCCCGTGGCAAGCCCGCGGCCAGGTGCCGCCACAGGCCAGCCAGGTCGAAGTCGGCCGGTGCTCGAGGCGCTCGGCCTGGCAGAGGTGCAGCACAACGCGCGCGACAACTCGATGCGGGCGCTCTGACTCCGGGCCACGTGACTGCAGTTACGCTCCCTGCATGGGGATGATCACCGCCTGCTCGCTCGATTGCCCGGACAGTTGCAGCCTCGAGGCAACGGTCGAGAACGGAGTGCTGGTCGCCCTCGACGCCGCCCCCGACGGTCCGAACCCGGCGACGAAGGGCTGGATCTGCGCCAAGGTCAAGCACACGCCCGCGCCTCCTCCACGGCCCCGACCGCATCGCTACACCGTTGCGGCGCATCGGCCCGAAGGGTGCGGGCGAGTTCGTCGAGACCACGTGGGACGAAGCCCTCGACCTCTTCGCCGACAAGATCAGCCAGGCCGTCGAAACGCACGGCTGGGCGGCGGTCGTGCCGTACCTCTACAGCTCGTCGGCAGGCAACCTGGCCCAAGCCGGCCTGTCGCCGCTGGTGTGGGAACACTTCGGTGCGGCTCGAACCGACATCACGATCTGTGCCGCCGTCGTCGGCGAGGCGTGGCACCGCACCTACGGTTCGATGGCGTCGGCCGACCCACGGATCTCGAACAGAGTGAATCTGATCGTGGTGTGGGGTGCCAATCCCAACGTGTCGCACCCGCATCTGTCTCCGGTCATCGAGGAGCGTCGTCGTGCCGGGGCGCGATTGATCGTCGTCGACCCACGGCGCACCCGAATCGCGACTCGGTCCGATCTCCACCTTGCCGTTCGCCCGGGAACCGACGGGGTGTTGGCGATGGCCGTCGCCGCGCTGCTGCAGCACAACGGCCACATCGATCTCCAGTTCATCGAGCGGTGGGTCGACGGTTCCGAGCCGTATCTCGCCGCCTGCCAGGAGTGGACGCCGGCGCGAGCCGCCGACGTGTGCGACGTCGACGCCTCCGACATCGAGACGTTCGCCGAGATGTACGGCACGATCCGTCCGGCGATGCTTCGTGTCGGCTGGGGCCAAGAACGGAATCGCAATGGCGGTTCGGCCAGCCGGGCGGTGTTCGCCCTGCCGGCGTTGGCCGGACAGTTCGGCGTTCCGGGCTCAGGTGTCTTCAACTCGATCAGCGGCGGTACCGGCTTCGACGAGGATGCAGTTCGGCGCGGCATCGTCGGCGACGCTCCACTGCCGGCGCGTCGGGCGATCAACATGAATCGCCTCGGGCGCATCCTGACCGACGACGAAGGCGGGCGCGTCGAGGTGCTGTTCGTGCAGGGCTCCAACCCGGCGGCAACCTGCCCCGAGCAAGCCGTCGTGCTGCAGGGTCTGGCTCGCGACGATCTGTTCACGGTCGTGCACGATCTGACGATGACCGACACGGCGCGATTCGCTGACCTGGTGCTGCCGGCCACGTCGCAGTTCGAGGTCGACGAGATCGTCGGCAGCTACGGGTCGTTCGTCATGCAAGAGGCGCCGGCCGTCATCCGCGAGTCGGCGAGAGTCGTACCAACGACGAGGTCAGTGTCGGTGTCGGCATCCGCCTGGGTCTCGATCCGCAACAGTGGGATCCCAACCCACAGCGCATCCGGCGGCTGGCTCTCGGTGACCGGATGCTGCCGTTCGCCAAGCTCCCGACGGGTGGCGTCGTGCAGTTCCGCGACGTCGACCCCGGCGGCAGGGTGCAGTTGGTCTGCGACGCTGTCGGCGTCGACCCGCTTCCTGCGTATCGGGCGCTCGACATTGCCCGATCTGCCGATCACGCTGATCACGCCGGCAACCAGTCGCACGACCAGTTCGATGTTCGGCAACATCGCACCGGCGAACGGCGACTTGCACCTGCACCCGACCGACGCTGCTTCGAGGGGGTTGATCGCCGGCGATCGGGCGACGATCACCGATGGCCGCCACACGATCGAGGCGACGGTCACCATCGACGCCACGCTGCGGCGCGGCGTGGCAACGATGCCGAAGGGAATGTGGCGGCGCGATGGGCACGACGGCTTCACTGCCAACGTGTTCGCCCCTGATCATCTCGCCGATCTCGCCGGAGGGGCAACGCTTCAACGACGCCCGGGTCGAGGTGTCGGCAGCCGCTGAGTAGCCTCCGCCTGGTGAGTGGCCAGTCGCCAACAGTCGTCGTGGTCGGCGCCATCAACGTCGACCTCGTCGTCGCCGCGCCGCGGCTGCCTGGCCCTGGTGAGACGGTGGTCGGCGGGGGACTGCAGACCTACGGCGGAGGCAAAGGTGCCAACGCCGCTGTTGCCGCTGCCCGCGCCGGCGCGATCGTGCGTCTCATCGGTGCAGTCGGTGCCGATGACACCGGTGCGGCCGCCCTGGCCGAACTCGGCAACGAGGGCGTCGACATCAGCGATGTTGCAGTGCTCGCCGGCGAATCGACGGGCGTGGCGCTGATTGTCGTCGACGATCACGGCGAGAACCAGATAGCCGTCGGTGCCGGCGCGAATGCTGCGGTCACCGCCGACCATGTCAGGCGGTGCCTGCAGGCTGTGTTGCCATTGGCCGGGTGCGTACTGGTGAGCACAGAGATCCCTCCGGCCGCGGTCGCTGCGGCGGTCGAGGCCGCGGCGTCGGCGCGCGTGACGTGCATCGTCAATCCGGCACCGGTGCTGCCGATCGTCGTCGACCTGCTCGGCCTCGGCCCCATCCTGACCCCCAACGACTCCGAGCTGAGCGATCTCGTCGCGTTCCTCGGCGAATCCGCCGGCGAGGATCCCGTCGACGCTGCGTCGCGACTCGTCGCCAGAAGTCATCGACCGGTCGTCGTGACTCGCGGTGGCGACGGGGTGCTGGTGGTCACCGGTGATCTCGTCGCTCAGCAGGTCTCAGCCCCGACCGTCACGGCGCGCGACACAACGGGAGCCGGTGACACCTTCAACGGAGTGCTCGCTGCTCGCCTGGCCCGCGGCGACGACCTCACCACGGCCGTTCCTGTGGCTGTCGCCGCGGCGTCGCTGTCGGTGACCCAGGTCGGAGCCCGGGGTGGCATGCCGACGCTCTCCGAGATCGAGGCGTTCATCGGCCGAGGCGATCGCTGAGCGGAGCGTTGTCCGAGCCACACGGCCGACAACACGAGGGTGGCGCCCCCGACCTGGGTGATGGTCAGCGTCTGGTGGGCGATGGCCCACCCGGCGGCCGTGGCGACGACCGGGCTCATCAAGCCGAGCAGCGAGGCCTGGCTGACGGGGATTCGCTCGATGCCTCGGAACCACAGCGAGTAGGCAATGGCTGTGCCCGCCGTGGCGAGCCACAGGAATCCGACGACGTTCCGACCGGTGAGATGGGGTGGCAGCCCTTCGATCGCCAGCGCCGCGGGGAGCAACACCAGCCCACCGGCGATCAGCTGCCATGAGGTGAACGCCAGCAGCGGCACCGGACGCCCCCAGTACTTGGTCAGCACGACGCCGCTGGCCATCGACGCTGCGCCGGCGAGACCGGCGATCAGTCCGATTCCGTCGAGGTGGGCGCCGGCGCGGAGCACGAGCAGGGCGACACCGGTGAATCCGAGGAGGCCGGCCAGCACGATCCTGATCGTCAGCCGCTCACGGATCAGCCACGCGGCGAGTCCGGCAGCCACGAGCGGTTGGATCGCCCCGAGTGTGGCGGCGACACCTCCCGGAAGGCGATAGGCGGCCACGAACAGCAGGGCGAAGAAGCCCCCGATGTTGAGGATCCCGAGAACGAGCGCCTTCGCCCACCATGCTCCCGCCGGTCGGCGGCGGGTGATGATGGCGAGGGCGAGGCCTGCCGGTAGGGCCCGGATGGTTCCTGCGAGCAGGGGGCGACCGGCGGGTAGCAGTTCTGTTGTGACGAGGTAGGTCATTCCCCACGCAGCCGGCGCCATCGCTGTGACCAGTAACAATGCCAGCATGCCGCGGCGAGCCTCGATGGTTGTCGTCGCCGACATCGCTACTTCCCCTCGATGTGCTTGTCGTTCATCTGCTTGTCGTTCATCTGCTTGTCGTTCATCTGCTTGTCGTCGCCGCCGACCACGTCGGGATGGAAGCGGTGCGAGGGTGTGCCTGGCGGATTGAACACGCCTGGCACGCAATCCGGGTTCGGCACGCACACCTCGCACTCGAGGCCGTCCGGGTCGCGGAAGAACAGGCTCAGCACGTGTCCGAAATCGGTGACGAACCCATCCGATGCGTTCATCGCGACGAGGCGGTCGCGGATCGCCGCGAACGCCTCGATCGACGTGGCGAGCAGGGCGAGATGGTCGATCCGGCCCCTGGCAAACATTGGTGTCTGACGGTTGGCCTGGTCGTTGCCGGCAACCTCGAAGACGTTGAGCTCGTGCGTCGGGCCGAGCTTGATGAACGACAACCGCACATCACCGGCCCCCAGGTCTTCGAGGCCATCACGCAAGACGGTTGCGTCGAAGGCGTCGATGTAGAACTGGTGCAGGCGATTCGAGTCGTTGGTGAGGATTGCCACGTGGTTGAAACCGTTGAGCATGAGCGGCTCCTTGCCCGAATAGTTACTTGGACTCGAAATACTTGACAACAGGGTACTTGGATTTTGCTTGGTGTCAAGCTAAACTTCTCGGATGTCATCTGACCACGTCGACCGCATCCTTCAGCAATGGCGCGACCACCCCACCGTGCGGGTGGATCCATCGCCGCTCGCTGTCACCGGGCGCGTCTTGCAGATAGCACAGCACCTCGAGCGCACACGCCTCAAGGTCCTGTCCGCGTGGGGGCTCACCCTGGCCGACTTCGATGTTCTGGCAACCCTGAGCCGCAGCGCCAACGAGCGCAGCGTCAACCCACGCGACCTGCTCGCCGAGACGATGATCACGTCGGGGGCGATGACCACACGACTCGACCGCTTGGAGGCGCTCGACTGCATCCACCGCGCACCGGACCCTTCCGATCGCCGTGGGGTGCTGATCTCGCTGACCGAGACCGGCAAGGTGATAGCCGCCGAAGCGTTTGCCGCAGTCATGGGCTCGGAGGAGGCGTTGCTCGCACCGCTCAGCATTGCCGAACGTCGGCGCCTCGATTCGTCGCTCCGTGCCCTCGTCCTTGCGTTGTCGTGAATTATATCTTGACACCAAGCAACTAGACGAGATATCTTGTCATCAAGTTAGTTAGTGTCAAGCTAGTTGACACACCGAATGAAAGGACGAATGTATGAGCACGACTGTTGTCACAGCGGCTGTGGAGATCGAGCGACCGGCGAGCGAGGTCTGGGCGGCAATTGCCGACTACTCGTTCGACCTCCAGTGGCGCCTCGGCATCACCGAGATGACACCTGATCCCGCCGGGCCCCCACAGAACGGCACACGAATCCACGAAGTTCTCCGGTCATCGGGAATGGACTTCGTCACCGATGCCGATGTCTTCGACGTCGAACCCGGCGTCAGCTACCGCTTCACCGGAATCGGTACTACGGGGATCGTTCGTGGCCTGCGCAGAGTCGAGCCGATGTCGGAGCGTTCTGCGGCGTTCACCTACGAGGTCGAACTGCAGCCGCACCGCCAGTATCGACTGCTTCGACCGCTGCTCAAGGCGGCACTCGGATCAGGTCTGCGCAAGGACCTCCAGCGCCTGAAGGAGATCATGGAGTCCCGATCGGTCGCCTCAGGCGCGGTCGAGCAGACGGGTGTCGAAGCCGTACGGCAACTCGAGACGGTGCGCGGATAGCAGCGAGTCGTTGCCCAGGATTGCCGACGTGTCGTCGTCGGCGACCACGCGGCCGCGGTCGAGCAGGACCGAGCGGGTGCAGAGTTGTAGCGCGTATGGGAGATCGTGGGTGACCAGGACGATCGTGATGTCGAGCCCGTCGAGGATGTCGGCGAGCTCGCGTCGCGACGCCGGATCCAAGTTCGCCGAAGGTTCGTCGAGCACGAGGACGTCGGGATCCATCGACAAGACAGTCGCCAGTGCGACTCGTCGGCGCTCACCGAAGCTGAGGTGATGTGGGGCGCGGTTGGCATGGCGTTGCATGCCGACCGCGCACAACGCAGCGTCGACGCGGGCCTCGAGCTCCGCGCCGGCGACGCCGAAGTTCGCCGGACCGAACGCCACGTCCTGGCGGACCGTGGGCATGAAGAGCTGGTCGTCGGGGTCCTGGAACACGATGCCGACGCGCCGACGGATCTCGCCGAGGTTCGGCTTGGCCACGGTCAGTCCGCCGATGCTGACAATGCCCTGCTGCGGTGTGTGGATGCCGTTGAGGTGCAGGATCAGGGTGGTCTTGCCGGCGCCGTTCGGGCCGAGCACCGCAACGCGTTCGCCGTCGGCGATCGTGAGATCGACGCTGTCGAGCGCCACGTGTCCGTCGGGATACGAGAACGTGACCTGGTTGACGCGAATCGCCGGGGCGCTCACGGCGCCAGCCAGGCACACACCGCAATCGTCGTTGCGGCGACAGCCGGTAGCAGGCACGCGAACCACCGGGCCGAGCCGTCGTCGCTCTCGATCGACGGCATCGAGCCGGTGTATCCGCGCGATTCCATCGCCAGGTAGACGCGCTCGCCGCGTTCATACGATCGCACGAACAGGGCGCCTGCAGATGTTGCAGCTGCCCGGGCCTGCCAGAGCCAGCGGGTCTGGCCGCCGCGTGATTCTCGGGCGATGCGCATACGCCGCATCTCGTCGGTCACCACGTCGCCGTAGCGGATCATGAAGGCCGTGATCGCCGTCAGTGTTCGCGGAACCCGCAGACGCTCGAAGGCGGCGACGAGTTGCGGCACAGGCGTCGTCGACGCCAGCACGATGGTGGCCGCGGCTCCCAGGGTGCCTTTGGCGATGATTCCCCACGCGGCCCACAGCCCCGCTTGCGAGAGGGGCAGGCCGAGCACGTCGACTTTGGGCGCTCTGCCGACCAGTGGCATCAGCAGCGCGAAGGCGAGAAACGGCAATTCGATGGTGAGACGTCGGGCGAGCTGCCCGAGCGGGACGTGGGCGTACCCGGCGACCCCGACGAGTATCGCGGCATCGAGTCCGAATGCCCACCATTGCTGCCGGGGAGTAGCGACGACGGCGCCGATGAATGCGATCGTCGCCACCAGCTTGCAGTCCGCGGCGACGCCGTGCAGCGGCCCACGCCTGTCGAGGAGTAGCCCCCCACCGTGTGCTGCGCCCACGGTGACGCCTCAGGCCCCAGAGTTGTCGGCGAGCGAGCGCGATCGCGATGCCTTGGCGAGCTTGGAGATGCCGAAGGCCGCGCCGAACGTGATCGTGACACCGATGATGCCGGCAACCCCAGTGCTGAGGCCTTTGTCGTGGATGCCTTTCACCGCGTAATCGGCCAGCGGCCCGCCGGCCATTGCATTGACGCGGACCTCGGTGTCGAGGCCTTTCTCGGCGCCGACCTTGTTGAGGCCGTCCGGGCTCGAACTGGCGTGCGGTGACACTAGGAACGCCAGCAGCAACGCGACCAGGAACCCAGCAACGATGAATGTTCTGAACGAGGCACGCCGGGTCATGAGGTCACCCCGACCGCCTCGACAGTGTCGCGCGGGCTGTCGACCGAGAGCCTCAGCGTCTTCTTCGCGCCGTAGATCAGATCAGGTCGGGCCACCAGCACGGCCGCGAGCGTCATGGCCGTGATCAATCCCTCGCCGATGCCGATCATTACGTGCACACCGATCATCGCTGTGACCATCGTGCGCACCGACGTCGCCCCGTTGCCCCCGATCGCATACTCGAGGGTGAACGCGACCGAAGCCATCACCGGCGCCAGCGCTGCAGCGATCCCGGCAGCTACGACCAGCGCGCCCCTCGTGCGGGGGAGCAGCATCCGAAGTGCGACGAAGACGGCGTAACCGGCGAGCGCTCCCACCAGTGCCATGTTGATGATGTTGAGACCCAACGCCGACAGGCCGCCGTCGGCGAACAGGAAGGCTTGCACGACGAGCACCACGGTGACCGCGAGCGCGCCGGCCCATGGCCCGACGAGCACGGCGGCCAGCACGCCACCGAGCAGATGCCCGCTGGTTCCGGCTGCGACCGGGAAGTTGAGCATCTGCACGGCGAAGACGAATGCGGCGGTGAGCCCGACCATGGGAACCTGGCGATCGTCGAGCACCTGGGCTGTGCGGCGAAGGCAAACAGCGACGCCGCCAACCGCGACAGCGCCACCGGCGAGGGACGTGCGACCGTCGATGAACCCGTCTGGTATGTGCATCTTCACCCCCGATGAACGCTGTCATCGACAAGTATACAATTGCGAGCGAGTCGCAAATCAAGACCGAATTTTCGGGAATCGACCCAGTGATCGACCCGGGAATCGACCCAGGAATCAACCCGGGAATCGACCCAGGAATCAACCCAGGAATCGACCCAGGAATCAACCCAGGAATCGACCCAGGAAAATCAACTAGGTGTCGGCACAGGCCCGGCAGCGTCCGACGATCGCGAAATGCGATCCGTCGAGCACGAAGTCGTAGTCGCGTTCGAGCGTGCGCCGGGCAGTGTCGAACACCCGCCGAGGTACGGCCACATGCCGGCCACAGGTCTCGCAGACGAGATGTCGGACATCGGTGGAGACGGCCGTGCGCTCGTAGATCGCCGGACCGTGCGACAGGTGGATGTGGCGCACGACACCGATCTCTTCGAGCAGCGCGAGTGTGCGGTACACGGTCGACACGTGCGTGTCGCCGAGCGATTCGGCAAGTTCTTCGGCGGTGAACGCTCGTTGCTTGGCCCGCACGGCATCGAGGATCGCCGTGCGCGTCTTGCCTACGGTGTGTCCCTCTTCGCGCAGTCGCGCCGATATGGCTGCCGGGTCGACGAGATCGCCGGCGTGCCTGCGGCGGACCGTGGTCATACGCGGTCGACCAACGATGCGATCCAGGCGCAAACCTCGCCGACCCCCGCGCCGGTCTTGGCAGAGGTCTCGATCGTGCGCACGTCGGGATTGACGTCGCGAAGGTTGGCGCGGAAGAGATCGAGGTCGAAGTCGAGGTAGGGGAGCAGGTCGATCTTGTTGATGATCACGACATCGGCGGACCGGAACATGACGGGGTACTTCAAAGGCTTCTCTTCGCCTTCGGTCACCGAGAACACCATCGCCCGGGCATCTTCGCCGACGTCGAACTCGGCGGGGCACACGAGGTTGCCGACGTTCTCGATCACCACCAGATCGAGGTCGGTGAGGGGCAGCCGGGGCAGCGCCGAGCGCACCATCGTGGCGTCGAGGTGGCACTCGCCGCCGAAGCCGTTGGCAGTGTTCACGAGGGACACGGGCGCGCCGAGGCCGGCGAGCCGATCGGCATCGATCGAGGTCTCGACATCGCCCTCGACGATGCCGACCCGAACCGTGGATCCCAGTTGCAGCAGCACCTCGCGCAGCAGCGTGGTCTTGCCGGCACCTGGCGATGACATGAGGTTGACCACATGAACGTGCGCGTCGTGGAAGTCGCTGCGGTTGGCTTCGGCCGTGCGGTCGTTCTCGCCCAGGATTCGCTCGAGCACGTCGACGCGCAAGCCGCCGGTCTGATATCCCGAATGATCGCCGACACCCCCCTGATCGTGGTGGTGCTCGTGCTCATGGTCGCCGTCGTCGTGCGAATGTCCGGTGCCGTCAGCGTGGTAGTGGAAGCGTCCCATGGGTGATCCTCCGTTCAGGCTGGTACGAACGCTACCGCGGATCGCGTTGATGACAGTTGTGTGCAGCCGACCGGCTCACCGCTCATTACTTGGCCATGCGCAGGGCGAATTGGTCGAGGAAGACGCGGCGCGACGAGGCGTCGCCCGTGAGGTGACCGACGAGCGGGTCGCCCGTCTGACGAGCGGCCACCAGATCGGTGATTGTCACCTGCAGCGTGACATCGGGCTTGCCTTGCGGCGACTCGATCTGCATCCCGGCGAGGTCGAGTACGACGTCGACGGTGTCGGTCTGCGCATCGTTTGTGGTCACGATCAGCCGGGCGCGGATCTTGACCTCGGGACGTCGTCGCCACGGTGCCAGCAGCGAAAAGGCGACCCGTTCGGCGTCGAAGGCATCACTGGGATCCCCCGCGAGGTAACGGGCGCCGAAGCGGGCAACTGATCGCAAGACCGGCTCGACACGGCGACCCTCGTCGGTCAGGCGGTAGACGCTGCGCGCAGCCGGCGGAGGCAGGTCTACCGCGGCAACCAGCCCGATGGCCTGCAGCGAGCGGAGTCGTTCGGTCAGCAGGTTGGGTGCGATGCCGGGCAGTTCGGCGCGTAGGTCGGTGAACCGGCGGTCGCCCATCGACAACTCGCGGAGCATCAGCAGAGTCCACCGATCGCCGATGATGTCGAGGCCGGCAGCGATCGGACAGTACTGGCCGTAGGTCCGATCCGGGGTTTTCGATTTGGTGGTTGTCATGTTGTATCGCTCAGTCTATAGTCACGTTAGTATAAATTATCTACTAACCGATCTCTATTCTATACCGAGGTGAGCCATGAGGCCAGCAATCCCCGATCCGGTGACTGATCGCAATCCGTGGGTCGTACTTGCCAGCACGAGCCTGGCCGTGTTCGCCGTCTTCCTCGACACGACGATCCTGTTCGTCGCCTTCCCCTCGATCAGTGCCCAGTTCTCGTCGGCCGCTCCGGCGTCGCTGTCGTGGATCCTGAACGCCTACACCATCGTGTTCGCCGCGCTGCTCATCCCGGCGGGGCGACTGGCGGATCGCATCGGACGGCGGCGTATGTTTCTGACGGCCGCTGTGCTGTTCACCGTTGCGTCGATGCTCTGCGGTCTTGCACCGACAGTTACCTTCCTCGTCGTTGCTCGCATCCTCCAGGCGGTTGCCGCGGCCGCGCTCGTGCCCTCGTCGTTGGCGCTCGTGTTGCAGACCTTCCCGCGTCACAAGATCCCGGTGGCCGTTGCGATCTGGGGTGCGGTCGGTGCCGTGGCAGGGGCCGCCGGCCCGACACTCGGTGCCCTGGTCATCGAGAACCTCGGCTGGCGCTGGGCTTTCTACATCAACCTGCCGGTCGGGCATCGTCAGCTACGTGCTGGGTCGGCGGGTGCTGCCGGAATGGCGCGAGGAGAACCCCGGGCGCCTACCCGATGCGGCGAGCGTCGCCCTGCTGACCGCTGGGCTGGCGCTGGTCGCGTTCGGCATCGTGCAGACCGCCAAGTGGGGTTGGGGGAGCAGGCGGTTCGTGCTTGTCGAGCTCATCGCGGTCACCCTGATCGCCCTCTTCGTGCGACGCAGCAGCAAGGTGCCGAATCCGGTGCTCGACCTCACCCTGTTCGAGTCGCAGTCGTTCCGTTGGGCCAACGCGGCGACGCTCGTCTTCGCGACCGGCTTCTCGGCGATGTTCCTCGGCAACGTGCTGTTCCTGACAGGAGTGTGGCACTACTCGATCCTGCGCGCCGGGTTGGCGATCTCGGTGGGACCGCTCATCGTTGCCTTCACGGCGCCGTTCTTCGGGCGGTTGGCGGGCAGGGTCGGCCAACGACGGCTGCTGATCCCTGGCGGTCTGGTATGGGCGTCGAGCGGGCTGCTGCTGATCGCCAGGGTCAATGCCAACCCCGACTACGCCGGCCACTACCTCCCCTCTGTAGTGCTCAGTGGCCTCGGCGTCGCCCTGTGCCTTCCCCAGCTCTCGTCAGCGGCGGTACAGGGGCTGCCTCCGGATCGCTTCGGGTCGGGTTCAGCGGTGAACCAGGCGGTTCGCAACCTCGGTGCGACGCTCGGCGTCGCCGCGGTGGTGGCATTCACGGCGAGCCTCGCACCGTCGACGGCGCTCGACTCTTTTCGGAATGTGTGGTGGCTACTCGTGATCAGCGGTGTCTCAGTATCGTTACTGACGTCGCGCCTGCCTCGTCGCGTGACCATCGTGGCACCGGCGCCGGCGATCCGTGAGGGGGCGTACACGTGATGCTGCAGCTGGGTGACACCAAGTTCGACAGCACGACCTCACTGCTGCCCGACCCCGACCAAAGCGGTCGATTCATCGTGCACCTCGATGCGGCGTGGTCGTCACTGACAGGCATGCACGGCGGGTACCTGTCGGCGGTGGCGATCAGGGCGGCCGAAGCGGTGGTCGGCGATCGACCGATCAGAACCGTCACGACGATCTTCCTGAAGCCGGCGGTCGCCGGCCCGGCGATTGTCAGTGTCGAGGTACTGCGTCAGGGTCGGGCCGTCAGCAACCTCACGGTCACGCTGTCGCAATCCTCACATGCCGTCGTGGTCAGTCAGATCACGGCTGCCTCGGTCGGCGAGAGCGCTGTCTGGGAGACGATCCCCGAGATCGACCTGCCGCCGATCGCCCGATGCGTGCCGATCACGCCACCCCCGGATATTCGCCATTTCGACCATGGTGTGGCGATGCTCGACCCCGCCGACCTGCCCTTCAGCCACGGTCCACGAGCCCGGGTCGCCGGCTACCTGCGACCCGTCGAACAGCGCCCGATCGACGCGGCGTGGCTCGGGTATGGCCCTCGACTGGTTTCCACCGGCTTCGTTCACACGCGTTGACCCGCCCACCGGCGGGATCAGCATCAACTACACCGTCCACTTTCATCGCACGTTCGCGACGCTCGGCGACGGCGAATGGCTCGGCGGCGTGTTTCAGGCCGACATCAGCGCCGACGGGATCGCTCTGGAGAAGGGTCTCGTCACTGATCCCGCCGGGCCGCGTGCTGGCCGAATCGTTCCACACCCGATGGACGGCGAGCCCTCGCAGCTGACGAGCGCGAAACTCTGTGCATGGCAGTGATCTTCGGGACAGACGAGCCGGTCGTTGTCGCTGCCGTCCAGGCGATCCACAGCGGCGACATCGCCGGATTGAAGCGTCTGCTGGGCGACCACCCCGAGTTGGCTGCCGCGGCCTTCGGCAGCGATGGCGGGATGACTCGAACCTTGCTGCACGTGGTGACCGATTGGCCGGGTCACTTTCCGAATGGCCCACAATGTGTCGCCGTGTTGGTCGAAGCCGGTGCCGATGTCAATGCTCGGTTCACCGGGCCACATACCGAGACGCCGTTGCACTGGGCGGCCAGCAGCGACGACGTCGCGGTGCTCGATGCACTGCTCGACGCCGGCGCCGACATCGAAGCGCGTGGAGCCGTGATCGCCGGTGGCACACCGATGGCCGACGCAACAGCGTTCGGCCAATGGAACGCGGCGCGCCGCTTGCTGGAACGGGGAGCGCACACGACGATGTGGGAAGCTGCGGCGCTGGGATTGCTCGATCGTGTCGAGGCCAGCTTCACTGTCGACCCACTGCCGTCAGCCGACGACATCACCGGAGCGTTCTGGGGTGCCTGTCATGGCGGGCATCGACATGTCGCCGAGTACCTACTCGACCGAGGTGCCGACCTGAACTGGATCGGCTGGGACGATCTGGCGCCACTCGATGTCGCCGAACGCAGCGACGCTGTCGACGTCGTCTACTGGCTTCGTACCGTCGGCGCCAAGTCTGCCGCTCAGCTCGGCTGATCTGTCAAATCTCGGTCCGGATGTGCCGGCAATGCAACGAACGGTTTGCGGTGCGTCTCGCCGGGGTATCCAACACCGAGAAAGTAGGTCCAGATGTCCTCTGTCGCGGTCGTTGCCAACACCAAGAAGATTGCCAAGAAGGACGCACGCCTGCTTCGGCGCTCGCTGACGGCCGCTGGATTCGATGATGTGCGGTGGGTGGAGATCGAGAGTGGTTCCGATGCCAAGGCAGCGACTTCGAAGGCGATCACGCACGGTGCTCAGACAATCGTGGTGTGCGGCGGAGATGGGACGGTGCGTGCAGCGTCGGAAGCGATGATCGACAGCTCGGCGTGCCTCGCTGTGGTACCAAGTGGAACGGCGAACCTCTTCGCATCCGGCCTGCAACTGCCGACCGACATCGAAGAGATCGTCACCGCCATAGCCCGCGGCGACCGGCGCAGCCTGGACACAGGAGCGTGCAACGGGCAGACGTTCAACGTCATGGCCGGAACCGGCTTCGATGTTCGAATGCTGAATGGTGCCGAGGACGGCAAGGACCGACTCGGAACCCTCGCCTACGTCCGCGCCGGGGTGCACGAGGCTCGTGTTCGAAAGATGTTCGATGCGACGATCACCATCGACGGCCGGGCCTTCCATGAAGGACCGGCCAGCTGCGTGCTCGTCGGTAACACCGGGTCGCTGAAAGGTGGCGTCGAGGCGTTCCCCGATGCCACCTCCACTGACGGACGCCTGCATGTCGCCGTGGTCACGGCCGTGGGGATGAAGGAATGGGCCGGCCTGATGGTCACGGCCATCCTTCGTAGGCAACAGTCGTCGAACTACGCGCAGATCGGTGCCGGCACTTCGATCACCGTCACATTCGACGGAAAGCGCCGGTTCGAGTTGGATGGGGGCGTGAAGGGAAGGTCGAAGAAGCTGGAGTTCGAGGTTCGTCCCCTATCACTCGTCGTCTGCGCACCAGCGCCGTGAGAACGGCAGGAATGCCGCGCTAGCGCGTCAAGTGGTTGGTAGCGCCTCCGCACCCGCCGACGTCCCGATGGGTTCCCCGGCGACGGGATCGCCGAGGCGCTGAGCGCGGCCGCCGAAGATGATTGCGACGATCATGAACCAGCCCCATCCGATCGCCAGCCCGGCGATCACGTCGGTGAGCCAGTGCACGCCGAGCAGGGCTCGGCTGGTCGCAACCGAAACGGCAATGAGTGCCGCACCCCCCGCGAGCAGTGCCCGGGTCAGTCGGGATCGATCGCGTCCGAGCACCAGGGCGATCGCCAACCATGCAGAGGCCGCGGCCACCGTGTGACCCGACGGGAACGAGTACCCGCGAGCCGCGACCAGGTGCAGCACGGCAGGGCGGTCGCGCCTGACGATGACCTTGAGAGCATTGGCCAGGACCAGCTCACCGAGTCCGATGACGGCGACGAACACGAATACTTCGCGACTGCGACGGCGGGCGTAGTCGGCGCAAGCGGCGACGATGAGGGCAGCAGCGACCACAGGGGAACTACCGAGTTGCGTGATCCACTTCATCACCTGGGCAGTCGCGGTACTCGCGTTCCGGGACCCCCACGCAGCCACTGAACGATCTGCTGCGGCCAGTCCCGTGTGGTTGTCGATCATGTCGAGCAGGACTCCGACCAGGATGGCGACAACGAAGAGCACGACGATGCTTGCGGTGAGCAGGAAGCCTCCGGCCGTCTTTCGATCCATTCGCTCCCGGAAAAACCTCTCGACACGTGGATGACGCAACAGCGAGCGCCGGACCGCCTGTGTTTCCAGGGAGGGATCAACGGGATCGATCTGGATCCGGCGAGATGCGGAGAGCCCGAACGCCAGCAGTGCGGCGGCGAGACCGCAGAGCAAGACGACGAGACCAACGCTCACTATGCGGTGGCCCCGACCGGCGCGCGTTCAGTGGGCGGCTGGAGTTCGTTGGAAGCGACGGGCTGGCGCGCGGAAGCTCTCCGAAGAACGATCGCTGTTGCGATGACCGAAGCACCGCCGAGGAGGGCCCCGAACACCACGTCGGTCAAGAAATGCATTCCCCTGTACAACCGGGCAAGACCGACGCACACGGGGATGAGCACTCCGACGCCGAGAGCCAGCGCTCTGATCCAACGCCGACGAGTGTGCCAGAACACGACTACAACTATTGCAGAGTAGGCCACAGCTGCGCCCATGTGCCCGGACGGAAAGCTGGATCCGACGGGCGACGAATCGAGATGGGGAACGGCGGGTCGAGGGCGTGCAACAAGCGTTGTGATCGTGATGAAGCACAGTGCCTCGAGGATGAGCGCCACGACGACCATCAGTGGTTCGAGCCACCGCTTCCACACGAAGAGCATCGCCACGGCGACGATCACAGTCACGACGATCTTCACGACGGTGTCGGACAGCATCGAACCGACGAAGCTCAGTGAGTTGAGCCCTGGCGTGCGCTGTCGGACGAACCACTCGGAGATCGACTGATCGGTGTGCGCGATCGATGAGTCCTTCAATGGATGCGTCAGCGACCATCCGACGACGAACCAGACCCCGGTGAACACCGCATACAGGCATCCGAGTGTGAGCGCCTCGTGGCGGCGCAGGAGCCAGGTGTTCCGAAGGCGAGGTGTCGACATAGTGCTCGAATACCCCATCCGGAGATTCATCAACCGTCGGCCGTTTGAAGGAAGCTGAAACGGGGCATCAACACGAACCCGCAATCGATTTGCACCGAACGAGTTGAAGGAGGACCTCTGGCCGAGCTGATCCTCGGGCCGATGCTGCGCCACGTCTCGGAGACGTCGGCGACCATCTGGGCCGAGACCGACAAACGATGCACGGTGGCGATCCTCGGTCGGTCCGTGTCGACCTTCTGCGTCGCCGGCCATCACTACGCCCTCATCATCATCGAGGGTCTCCAGCCGGGGTCGTCGGTGGAGTACACCGTCACACTCGACGGCGAGGTTCGCTGGCCGGTGCCCGGAACGAAGCTGCCCCCGAGCAGGATCCGGACTCACCGGCGCCGAGCGCCCACCAAGATCGTGTTCGGCTCCTGCCGGACCGCCGCGCCGCACGAGGCACCGTGGACGCTCCAACTCGAGCTCGACCCCCGTGGTCGTGGGGTCGACGCGCTGTACACGTACGCGTTGTCGATGGTCGATCGGCCGACCGACGAGTGGCCGGAGCTGGCCGTGTTTCTCGGGGACCAGATCTATGCCGATGATTCGTCGCCGCTGACCCGCGAACGCATCGCCGAGGTGCGTGCAGATCTGCCCCATGATCCCGAGACTGATCCTCCGCCGGAGCTCGTCGGCGGCTTCGAGGAGTACACATGGCTCTACCAGGAGTCCTGGTCGCCCGAGATGGAGCGATGGTTCTTCTCCAACGTGCCGAGCGTGATGATCTTCGACGACCACGAAATGATCGACGACTGGAACATCTCCGATGCCTGGGTTCGCGCCATCCGGTTGAAGCACTGGTGGCAGGATCACGTGATCGGTGGATTGATGACCTACTGGCTGTATCAGCATCTCGGCAACCTGAGCCCGGACGTCATCCGATCCGAGGGGATGCTCGAAGCGCTCGGTCGCGTCGCTGACGGAGAGGACCTCCTGCGTGACTGGGCGACACGATCCGAGGAGTTCTCACCAGGCACCGGCCGCTACCGATTCCATTTCATCCGCGACGTCGGTCGCGTGCGGCTGGTGATGATCGACAGTCGCAACGCACGCGTGCTCGATCCCGGCAAGCGCCAGATGATCGATGACGACGCCTGGAAGTGGGTGGTCGACGCATGCAGTGCCGATGTCGACCATCTGCTGATCGGCACCTCGCTGCCCATGTTCGTTCCCGGCGGCCTGCATGATCTTCAGGTGTGGAGCGAGGCGATCTGTGACGGTGCCTGGGGCAGACCGGGTCGGAAGGTCGGCGAATGGCTGCGGATCAAGGCGGACATGGAGGATTGGGCGGCGTTCATCGGGTCATTCGACGCGTTCGCCGACCTGCTGCGCGACTTGGGCGGCGCATCACGTCCGGACGCCCCGTCGACGATCTCCGTGCTCGCCGGAGACATCCATTTTTCATTCGCATCGGAGATCCGCCTTCCCGGCAGCCAACAGATGACCAGTCGGGTGCACCAGATTGTGAGCTCGCCGATCCGCAACGCTTTGAAGCCACCAGAGAGCACGGCGATGCGTCTCGGCACATCGCACTTCGCAGGACTCGTCGGTCGTATTCTGCGCCGAGCCGCTGGTCGAAAACGGACCAAAGTGTCGTGGGGTATCGATCAGGGTCCCGTTTTCGCCAACAGCCTCGCTCAGATCACGTTCGACGAACGAGCAGCACGACTCTTGGTGCTGCAGGCCCGACCACACGCCGAGGACGTCCGCCCGGAGTTCGACACGGTGATCGACATCGACCTCGTTGCCGGCTCTTACTCGCGCGACTGAAAGACCCACCTTCGCTTGACGCGGACGCGTGCCGGACCGAGACTCGGCACATGTCACAGCAAGAGATCGACGCGTATCTGGCGGCGCTCGATGAGCCGAAGCGCGGCACGCTGGAGGAGTTGCGTCAAACGATCCTCGAGATCGTTCCGGACGCCGAGCAGTGCATCTCGTACGGCATGCCGGCCTTCAAGGTGCGCGGTAAGTCGGTGGCCGGCTTCGCCGCGTTCAAGAACCACCTCAGCTACTTCCCTCACAGTGGCTCGGTGCTGCCGGAGCTTGCCGAGGATGTGGCTCCGTACGCCTGGACCAAAGGAACACTGCACTTCGCCGTCGACACGCCGCTGCCCAGGGCACTGGTGGCGAAGCTCATCGCCGTACGGAAGAGTCAACTCTGGGTGGACGGGTGACTACGGCGCCTCGAGGCGCCGGTGGGTGAAGGTCGCCAGGCAGAACAGACCGTACGCGGCGAATCCGATGCCGACCACGACGACGACGACGACGCCCCACGACTCGACGGCCAGACGTCGCAGCGCACCGTCGAGGCCGGTGGCCTCGGCTGCGTTGTAGGTGATGGCCGAACGGAGTAGGAAGAAACCGACCAGGCCGAATCCGATACCGCGGCCGATCTCGCCGACGGCGCCGAGGCGCTTGGTCCACGTGACGCCGCGTCGTGAGATGCCGGCCATGTCGAGCTCGTCGTCGACGTCCAACGTGACTCCCTTGGAGATGCGATACAAACCGACGGCGATCACGATCACGCCGACGACGCCGACCACGAGTCGGCCGGCGGCATTGCGTCATGATCGTCTCTGACATGTCGGTTACTTTCTTGTTTCCGTCCGGGCTCTCCGGGGGCATGGCGAGCTAGCGCGATGGCGCTTATTGCGAACGTCGTGTACATCACAGCGCTCACGACGTAGCCGATGCGGTGCGCCCAGGCCTTTGGCGTCTGTGCCGCCGGGTAGTAGCGCGGACACCACCCGCCACGCCGCATAGAGAAGCATTCCCAGAGCCAGCAGCCACAGCATCAGGGTGCCACCAGTCGATCCGGCGACGGTCTTGATCGCGCCGACGGGCTGGCTTCCTGGTTGCCGGTCGTCGATATGCTGCGGCCCAGCCCGAGGCCTTTGCCGCAACGGACAAGGCGAGGAATCCGGCGATCGTGTACACGACACCCTTGGCAAACCATCCCACTCGACCGATCTTGACAACGCCGGGATGGTCGGCGGTGAGCCGCCCGACGGGGTTGTGGACGTTGGCCGCCGGATGGCGAACGCTGACAACGATGGCATGGGAACCTCCTGCGACGGCAGCGGAGCGCCGCCGCTGTGTTGGTTCCCGAAAGTGGCCAACTCAAACCGCTGTGGAGAGTTAGTGCGAACGGCCCAGGGTGACGGCCGCATCGCGGTGCAAGCGACCGAAGTTGTAGTACGCCGCACACGCACCCTCCGACGAGACCATGCACGTGCCGATCGGTGTTTCGGGAGTGCAGGCGGTGCCGAACACCTTGCACTCCCACGGCTTGATCACACCCTTCAACACCTCGCCGCACTGGCAGGCCTTCGGGTCGGCGACGCGCACGCCGGGCACCGAGTAGTGCAGCTCGGCATCCCATTTGGCGAACTCGGGCCGCAGGCGCAGCGCGCTCTGCGAGATGAAACCGAGTCCGCGCCATTCGAAATGGGGCCGCAGCTCGAAGACCTCGGCGAGGATCTGCAGCGCGCGCGGGTTGCCGTCGTCGCGCACGACTCGCGTGTACTGGTTCTCGACCTCGCAGCGACCTTCGCGGATCTGCGTAAGCAGCATCACGATTGCCTGCAAGATGTCGAGTGGCTCGAAGCCGGCGGTCACCAACGGCTTGCCGTACTTCTCGGGCACGAACCGGTACGGACGGTTGCCGACCACTGTCGACACGTGGCCCGGACCGAGGAAACCGTCGAGTCGCAGATCGGGTGACTCGAGGATGGCCTTGATCGGCGGCACGATCGTGACGTGGTTGGAGAACACGTGGAAGTTGGACACGTCGCGGGTCCGGGCGTGCAGCAGAGTGACCGCCGTTGACGGTGCGGTCGTCTCGAACCCGACCGCGAAGAACACGACTGCACGGTCCGGGTTCTCGACGGCGATCTGCAAGGCGTCGAGTGGTGAGTACACGAACCGCACGTCTGCGCCGCGCGCCTTGGCGGCCAGCAGGTTGCCGTGGCTGCCCGGCACACGCATCATGTCGCCGAACGACGTGAAGATGACGCCTGGCGTCTCGGCGATCGCGATCGCGTCGTCGACACGTCCCATCGGGATCACGCACACCGGGCAGCCGGGCCCGTGCACCAACTCGACCGCTTCCGGCAGACACGTGCTCGATGCCGTGGCGATAGATGGTGTGGGTGTGACCACCGCACACCTCCATGAACTTGAAATGGTCGTCACCGGCGAGGTCGGTGATGCGGGCGACGAGCCGCGCGCCGCCGACCGGGTCGCGGTACTCGTCGACGTACCTCATCGACGCGTCATCCCGTCGTGCTTCCCGTGTTTGTTGCTGACGGCGAGGTCATCAACGCATCGACCTCGTCGGTGAAGATCCCGCCCATCATCTGCAACGAGGCGAGGGCGAGGTCGGCTTCCTCCTCGTCGATCTTCGACATCGCGAACCCGACGTGGATCAGCACCCAATCTCCCGGCTCGAGATGCTCGTCCTCGAGCAGGCCGATGTTGATCATGCGGCCGACGCCGCTGACATCGACACGCGCCAGATGCTCGTAATGCGCGTTGCGTCTCCACGATCTGACCGGGGATACCGAGGCACATGTCAGCTCTCCTTCTCGGCGACGATCTCGACGCGAACCGTCACTTCGGGCTGCACCTTCAGCATCAGGATCCGCGGGGGCTCCATGCCGAAGTCGCGGATGTCGAACGTGGACTGTCCCGTCAGGCGTCACAGTGCGCTCGTCGAGCATCGTCGATCGTCATCTGATCCTCGTAGGTGCGAGTGACTCCTCGGAAGGTGAGGTCACCGCTGACGATGTAGTCCGCGATCCTCGTCGGTCGTGCTTCATCGACTTCAGATCGCCGGAGATGGACGGGATAACGGCGAGAGTCGATTCGTCTGCGCAGCTCGCGATCCTCGAAGCCGTTGCCCGACTTGAGGTTCTCGACCGGGAACTCGAGATGGCCGACGAGGTGTTTGATCGACATTGACCGTGCCGTCGTCGAGGTCGAACTCGACCCAACCTTCGAGCCCCTCGGCCTCGGTGTGGATCGGATGCACGTTCGAACGCGCATCGATCCACACACGGGACCGGGTCGGGAGGATCCGGTAGCGAGCCACGAGCGATCTACATCTCGCGCATCTTGAGATACCGGGCGACGTCGGGGAGCGACTTGACGACGAGGGTGGCGACGAACGCGATCAGCACGGAGAACAGGAGCCTGTGGATCATGATTGGAGTTCCTTCTGGTGCGTTGGAGCAGATGTCGGTGAGGACTCGCTGAACGGTCTCGGCGGCCGCAGCTGACTGCCGAGGCTACGGGCTCGGAGAGGCCGATGACCTTCCTCGACGGTCAAGCGGTTGGCAGCCTACGACCACGACCGACGGCACGTGGCCACCGAGGCCGGCGAGGAGACCGAGCACGACGGCGGGGCTCATCGAGTGCGCGTCGACACTGGTGGGATCGACAGATCGTCGACGTCGGGCTCGAAGATCGCGACGGTGCCCGGTCGGTTCACCGAGATGGCATCGCGTCGATCAGCACCAGCGCGTCGTAGCCATCGAGCAACTCGTAGGCGAGGTGCACGCCACGGATGCCGAAGTCGGCGACCGTCACACCGTCGGGAAGCGATGTCGTCGTCGATGTGCCTGACGACTTCGACGCCGAAGCCGTCGTCGCTGAGAAAGATGTTGCCGATGCCGGCGACGAGGACCTTCACGGCACGATCTCGACTTCGTCGGGATGGAAGTACAGGAACCGGCCCTGCCACTCGAGCATGTCGGCAGCGGGGTCGTCGTCGAGAGCGACGGCCACGTGCTGGTCGCCGTCGACATCGTTGAACACGCCCTTCACGGTTGCCAGCCGGCCGTCGTAGAAGAGGTCGTGAGCGTCGGCTCGGTGCGACGGGCGCAGGCGCACACGTGTGCCGCTGCCGACCTCGACACCGCCGATGCAGGTGGTGTCGCTGAATGGATCGAACGACGAGTCCTGGCCGGGGTCCCACCATGGCACAGTTTGGGCACAGTTTCGGGCACAGTTTGGGACACGGTTTGCGGCACAGTCTGGGGAAGTTCTTCGCTGACCGGTCGGAGCGAACGCACCGCGCCGTGCAGGCGCGACCAGATCTCCGTCGGCATGTCGTCGCAACGATCGACGATGGCTGCGGCGCGCGGATCGGTGCCTCTTGCCTCAGCCTTCTCCTCGTCGGTCAGGGTCATCACGCGCAGCGCAAGGATCTCGTCGATCTCGGTCGAGTCGCAGAAGTCCCCGGCGCTCTCCGGTGCGACCGCCGGGAAGTCGTAGAGGATGATCGGCGACGACAGCATCACGTCGTTGGTGCCTCGGGGTTGCCGATCAGCACCGGAAACGTGCCGTCGTTGTTGCAGCGGGCGACCGCGTGTTCGGCGAACGGCGGCGGTTCGAGCAGCGAGACGAAGGAGCCGCCGTCGATCGCCAGCACCGTGTGCACGGCGATCAGCGACCGGCGCATCGCAGTCGTCGCGATCCACGTTGCGGCTCGGCCCAGTCGGTCGTGTTCTCGACCGCGATCGTCACCTTCAGGAAGGGCAGCGTCGTCGTCGCACATGCTCGGGTCGAGACGCGAACCGCACCGTGCACGTCCTCGCACCGCCGGATCGCCCGTCCGACGATGTCGCCGCGATGGTCGCGGAGCACCTCGATCTCGTCGCCGGCAGGAAGCACGAATTCGGTGCGTCAACCACGGCGGCGGGGAGTGGCAGCAGTGCGATCGACGTCGATGTCGATCTCGCGTTCGAGCGCCTCGTCCCACGGCACGATGGTGCGGCCGTCGACCTCCAGGGATTCAACGGGCGACGAACGACTGCACCGCCATCGGTCGTCTGCTCGACGTCGCGGTGCTGGACCTGCAGGCAACGGATGCGAACGACCAGTCGACGGGCTGGTCACCGGGGTCGACGATCACCTCGCTGCGCATCGACCATCGCTCGGCCCCCGACGAGCGGGCGTAGGCGGGTGGGGCGAGCACACCGAACTGCCAGCGCAGCTGATTCTTCTGGGCTGACGCACGGTACGGGTACAACACGTAGCCCTCGTACAGCACCGTGTCGGCGACCAGCCGCGCCGATGCGAAGCGATCGGCACGTGTGTCCGCGTTCGGGCAACACGGGCGAGCTCACACGTCCTCCCCGACCTCCTTCAGCAACCGCTCGAACGTCTCGTCCCAGGTCAGCAGGGCGCGATCGGTCTTGTAGCGCTGCAGGGCATCGAGAGTCTCGCGCCGCAGCCGAAGCCATCCGGTGTTCGGGAAGTACAGGTCCATCGTCTCTCGCCACAGCGCGACGGGCAGGCGGTACGACGCCTCCTCGCTCCATGAGACAGGCGCTGCGCTCAGCCCCGCCGAGCCCCGGCGAAGACCGTGCCCGAGAACATCACGACGATCGGGATCTCGCCATCGTCGAGCGAGTGCATGTACTTCGCGGCGGCGATCTCGAAGTCGTAGGTGCACGTGATCGGTAGATCGATCTCGGTGCTGGTGGTGAAACCGCTGACCGTCGTGCCGACGTTGGTCCACAGGAACGGCCGGAGCGTGTCGCCCCAACGAGGTGTCTCGCCGAACAGTTCGGCCAGGCGACGTTCCTCGTCGTGGTCGTAGCGACGACGCTTGCGGCTCGATCATGATCTGGCTGCGCAGTGCCATCGCATGCACCGGAGCATCGTCGGCTGCGATGATCCGCAACCGGAGCATCAGCGTCGGCACTGCCGCGTGGGCCTCGACCCGGGCGCCGACGAACTCGAACGAGACCGGGCTCGTCATCGCACGCTCCCAGTCGTGGGTTGCGGCAGGCCGTGACCTGGTTCGAACGCGATCGAAGAACGACGTCGAGCGCGTGCGTGAGCCTCGGCGCCACCGTCGAAGCCTTTCCACAGCTTCCTCAGCTCGCCGACCAGCTCGTAGCAGACGTCGATGGGTACGAGGAAGCATTCCGGCTGCCCTGCCGGTTGCCCATCCGCTTGCCCTGCCGGTTGCCCATCCGCTTGCACGGTGCCGGAACGGCGCTCGGCGCTACGCACCAGGAACGCTTCGACGTCGGGCCGCAACGTCGTCAGCTCCGGATTGGCGGTGACGATCTCGTTCCAGGAGTCGAGCGGTAGCAGCGATTCGGTGGCGCCTGCGGGGCTCGGATAGAACGCGGCGATCTGCTCGATCGCGGAGTTGACGAAGAAGAACGCGACACCGACCGGTATCTGCAACGCGTCCCATTGCGCCGCTGTCAGCGTGAAGTCGGGGAACGACACGAAACGGTCGGGGACGGCTCGGAAGCGGTTGCCCCCGGCGCCGACGGGTTCGAAAACCATGTAGCACGGCCGGCATGCGCACATCAGCGACCGTGTCTCGAGATCGACGACATGGCCGTGCTCGTCAGGGATCGGCTCGGTGCACAGTTCGCAGCGCTCGCCCGGCCGCGGCTTGGGCTGCAGCGGCATGTCGCGGATCCGTCTTGAGGACCGCACTGAGCGGCTGGGTTGTGCTCACGGCGTGCTCGCGCGGGAATCGAGCACCGCGCCGCAACCGGTCGCCGGGTCGAAGGCGGCGGTCGGCTTGGTGCCCATCGAGATCGGAGTCTGCGACGGCGTGATCGGACGGCTCCTCGACGTCGATGATCATGACCTCGGGCGCAGCATCGACGATCGCTCGTTCCACGGTCGTGCGCAACGTGACGGCCGATGAGGGGCAGCCGTCGCAACTCCCGAGCAGGCGCAGGCGCACTGCGCCGACCTGCTCGTCGATGTCGAGCAACTCGACGTCGCCACCGTGACCGGCCAGGAACGGCCGCACCCCGTCCAGGGCCTTGGCGATGCGCACGTGCACATCGTCGGGGTGTAGCCCGTTGGCGATGAGCAGGCTCGCCAGGAGCTCGTCGGCGGTGATGCGACCGACGAGCTCGGGGGCGTGTCGCTCGGCCAGCTCCATCACCCGGGCCAGGCCGGCCGCGTAGAGCTCGCTGACGAGCTGCAACAGCTCGACCGATTGTTCGAAGACGCGTCGATCGACCCTGGCCTGCAGCTCGTCGAGCTTGCGCTCGATGGCGTCGCCGATGCTCTGCGTGCCGCCGATGTTCGGTCGCTCGTGTTACCAGTCACACTCAGGCCAGGTCCTCGTAGTTGTAGATGGTGGGTGAGTGCACCTTGTTGAGCACATGACCCTTCCCCAGGTACATGTGCACCCCACACGGCAGGCACGGATCGAAGCTGCGTACCGTGCGCATGATGTCGATCCCCTTGAAGTGGTCGAGGTCGTTCTCCTCGAAGATCGGGCAGCCCTGCACTGCATCTTCGTACGGGCCGGGCGTGCCGTAGACGTCGCGAGGGTTGGCGTTCCACGGTGTCGGCGGGTACGGGTGGTAGTTGGCGATCTTGCCGCCGCGGATGACCATGTGATGCGACAGCACCCCGCGAACGGCCTCGGTGAAGCCGCAACCGATCCCGTCGTCGGGCACGGTGAACGGCTCCCACGTCTTGGTCTTGCCGGCGCGGACCTCAGCGAGCGCCTTGTCGAGGAAGTGCAGCGCCGCTGCGGCCGAGTACGCCTGGAAGTACGTGCGGGCCCGGTTGCGCTCGATCGTGTTCGACCACTTGGGGATCTTCCACTCGAAGCGACACCGGGCCCTTCAGCGCGGTCTTGGGCAGGTTGATCTGCACGCTCGAGCCGGTCGCCTTCACATAGCCACCGAGATCCACCAACCCCGACAGGGCGGTCGACCACAGCCGAGCCAGTGGCCCGCCGCCGGTATCGAGTGCGAGGTGGTCGGTGCCGTCGAACCAACGTGGCGACATCACCCAGCTGTAGTTGGCGTCGAAGTCGCGCTTCTGCGGCCTGGGGATCGTCGTCTGGTTCCACGGATGGTTGCGGTCGACGGGGTTGCCGAGCGGGTCCTTGGTGACGAAGACCTCCTGGTCCTCCCAGCTCTGGTAGTACGAACTGCCCAGCAGGATGCGGATGCCCAGGTTGATGTCGACGAGGTCGTTGGTCACCAGCTTGCCGTCGACGACAACCCCTGGTGTCACGCCCATCGCCCGGCCCCACTGCGTCATGTCCTTGTACTGGAAGTTGCACACGTCGGGATCCTGGTAGGCACCCCAGCAGCCGAGCAGGATGCGACGGTTGCCGACCTGTTCGTAGCCGGGCATCGCCTCGTAGAAGAAGTCGAACAGGTCGTCGTGCAGCGGCACGACACGCTTCATGAACTCGACGTAGCGCATCAGCCGGCTGGCGTAGTCGGTGAACAGCTGGATCGTCGCCACCGTCCCGACACCACCGGGGTAGAGCGTCGACGGATGCACGTGGCGGCCTTCCATCAGGCAGAACATCTCGCGGTGTACCGGCTGACCTGCAACGCCTCACGGTAGAACTCGCCGGTGAACGGGTTCAGCGTGCGCATGATGTCGCCGATGGTCTTGCAGCCGTGCTCGCCGGCGTGCGGCGCCTCGGTGCGGTTGGCCCGCTCGAGCACGCCGGGGTTGGTCTCGGCGACCATCTTCTCGCAGAAGTCGACGCCGACCAGGTTCTCTTGGAAGATGTTGTGATCGAACATGTACTCGGCCGCTTCGCCGAGGTTGACGATCTGCTCGCCGAGCGCCGGCGGGTGCACGCCGTATGCCATGTTCTGGGCGTAGCACGAGCAGGTCGCGTGGTTGTCGCCGCAGATACCGCAGATGCGGCTGGTGATGAAGTGTGCGTCGCGTGGGTCCTTGCCCTTCATGAAGATGCTGTAGCCGCGGAAGATCGACGAGGTGCTGTGGCACTCGGCAACGGTCTTGTTGGCCCAATCGATCGTGGTGTAGATGCCGAGGCTGCCGACGATCCGCGTGATCGGATCCCACGACATCTCGATCAGTTGCTTGTCCTGGCTCTCGGGCCGCAGGGTTTCGGTCTTGGTTGCCATCGTCCTATCTCGCCTCTTCCTTGTAGCCGGTGAGCAGCTTGGTGCCCTTCACTCTCCACTTCGGTTCCTCATCGACGGTCTTCTGGGTGATCTTGCGCAGACTGCGAACGAGGGTGCCGTACAGGCCGCTGGCTATCGTCGACACACGCGCTCCGGGCGGTTCGTCCATGAACGGCATGAACTTGTCGGGGAATCCGGGCATCGTGCAACCGATGCAGATTCCGCCGACGTTCGGGCACCCGCCGACGCCGTTGATCCATCCCCTCTTGGGCACATTGCACTTCACAACCGGTCCCCAGCAGCCGAGCTTGACGATGCACTTCGGCGAGCCGTACTCCGTGGCGAAGTCGCCCTGCTCGTAGTAGCCGGCACGATCACATCCCTCGTGAACAGTGGCGCCGAACAGCCATTGCGGTCGCAGCGCCTCGTCGAGGGGAATCATCGGTGCCTGCCCGGTGGCCTGGTAGAGCAGGTAGGTGATGGTCTCCGACATGTTGTCGGGGTGGGCCGGGCACCCCGGCACGCACACGATCGGCAGGCCGGCCTTCGACTTCCAACCCCAGCCGAGGTAGTCGGGCACGCCCATCGCCCCGGTCGGGTTACCGGCCATTCCGTGGATGCCGCCGTACGTCGCACAGGTGCCGACAGCCAGGATCGCCAAGGCCTTCGGGGCCAGTCGGTCGATCCAGTCGTTGACGGTCATCGGCTGGCCGGTCTCGGGGTTGTTGCCGAAGCCGGTCCAGTAGCCGTCGCCGTTGATCTGCTCGTTCGGGATCGATCCCTCGACGACGAGGACGAACGGCTCCAACTCGCCACGGGCAGCTTTGAAGAACCATTCGAGGAAGTCGTCGGCGCCACGATTCGGACCGCATTCGAAGTCGATCAACGGCCAGTGCACGGCGATCTTCGGCAGCCCCGGCAGCGCACCAAGGGCGATCTCCTCGATCGTCGGTTGGGTGGCGGCTGTGAGCGCGACCGAGTCACCGTCGCAGCTGAGACCGGCGTTGAGCCAGAGGATGTGGACGACGAGTTCGTCCGGAGGCGTTTCCGTAGCGGTCACACTCGCTCCTTTGGTGCTGATGACGCCGGACCCCAGTTTCGGCGCACAAGCGGGCTGGGCCGCGACGGGATTCGTCGCCACGGCGCATGGACAGGCCTTTTGTACGTGCGCCCGCCGACTTCGTCAATGAGTGTCTTTTCCACCCACTGGTGTGCTTGGGAGCTCGACGGCCGGCACGGGCGGTGTCACGCCGCTGGTGGGCTGAAGGCGGCGATCGCTGCTTGTCCGACGCTGATACCGCCGTCGTTCGGTGGGATCAGACCGTGCACGAGCACCTCGAGGCCATGGTCGTGCAGGCCATCTTCGACGATCTCGGTGAGGCAGCGCGTTCTGGAAGACCCCGCCCGTCAGCGCAACGGTCGCCAGGCCGTGTGATGCTGCGATCGCCGACGCCATCTCCACCGTCGCCCTCCCGAACGCCTCGTGGAAACCCGCTGCCAGCGGCTCGCGATCGACCCCGGCGTCGAGATCCGAGAGCAACGCGCCGAGTAGAGGGGTTGGGTCGAGCACGAACATGTCGCGCTCGCGGCCGATGGTTGTGGTGCCCTCGAACCTGGGCGCGTTGGCGCGGGCGACCGTGCGGGCCCACCCTTCGAGCTCGATGGCTGCCTGGGCCTCGTAGCTGACCCGCTGCCGCCCACCCAGCATCGCCGCCACGGCGTCGAACAACCGGCCTGCGCTCGTCGTGATCGGCGATGTCTCGCGTTGGGCGAGATCGAGCACGGCTGCAGCCGTCGCCTCGTCGATGCCGACCCGGCCGGCGCGCCGCACCGCCGCGTCGGGGTTGGTCGCTGCCGCGGACCACACCGCGGCCATTCGCCACGGCTCGCGGATCGCCGCCGTACCGCCCGGCATTCGAACGGGTCGCAAGTGGCCGACCCGGCACGATGTGACGAGGTCGGCCACCAGCATCTCGCCGCCCCACAGCGTGCCGTCGGGACCGAAGCCGAGTCCGTCGTAGGCAATGCCCAGGACGGGTGCCGTTCGACCGTGCTCGACCATGCACGCGGCGACGTGAGCGTGATGATGCTGCACGGCGATCGTCGGCAGGTCGAGCTGTTCGGCCCACTTGCTCGACAGGTACTCGGGATGCATGTCGTGGGCCACCAGCTCCGGCCGCACGCCGTACAGTCGCGGCAGGTGCTCGACCGCTTGGAGGAACGAGCGGTACGTCGCCAGGTGTTCGAGATCGCCGATGTGATGACTGGGAACGACCCAGTCGTTCTTGGCGACGCTCACCGTGCTCTTCAGCTCCGCCCCGAGCGCGAGAACGTGCCGATGAGTCTGGAACGGCAGTCCGACCGGCTCCGGGGCGTAGCCGCGGGATCGGCGCAGCACCTGCAAGCGTCGTGGCGTGGCGCGCACCACAGAGTCGTCGCAGCGGATGTGGATCGCTCGGTCATGTTGCAAGAGACCGTCGACCAACGGTCCGAGACGGACTGCGGCGTCGTCGTCGTGGTGAGCGATGGGCTCGTCGCTGAGGTTGCCGCTGGTCATCACGAGTGGCCGCCCGGCGCCGCGCATGACGAGGTGGTGCAACGGGCTGTACGGCAGCATCAGGCCCAACTCGTTCAGTCCGGGAGCCACCTGTTCGACCACCCCCGCCCCGGTCGCCGCGGCGCGAGCACGATCGGGCGGCGGACCGAGGTCAGCGCCGCAGCGGCGAGCTCGTCGATGTCGCAGAGCTCGCGCGCCGCATCGAGCGAAGCCACCATCACCGCGAACGGCTTGTCGTCGCGCGCCTTGCGGCGGCGCAGCTCGGTGATGGTCTCCTGACTGGTGGCGTCGGCCACGAGATGGTACCCACCGATACCTTTCATAGCCACAATTCGGCCCGTCGTGATCGCCTCGATCGCTGCGTGAAGCGCCGGCACGCCCGTTGCGGTCCCGTCTGGGTCGTTCGCAGACGTGCTGCGCCACGTCAAGGCGGGCCCGCACGTGGGGCACGCGTTCGGCTGGGCGTGGAACCGCCGGTCGGTCGGATCGTCGTACTCGGCCCGGCACGGATCGCACATCGGGAAGGCCGCCATCGTCGTGGCCGGCCGGTCGTAGGGCACGCCCAGCACGATGGTGTAGCGCGGTCCGCAGTTCGTGCAGTTCGTGAACGCGTAGAGGTGTCGCCGATCATCAGGGTTGTCGACCTCGGCGAGGCACTCGGCGCAGGTGGCCGTGTCGATGCTGATCGGCACGTCAGCGGCGCCCGATCCGTGACTCTCGATGATGTGAAAGCCGGTCGCCTCGCCTGACGGACGCAGGCGCTCGGCGGCGACACCGGCGACTCGGGCGAGCGGGGGCGGATCCTCGACCAGTACGCGCGTCAGCTCGGCGACGCACTCCGGAGGACCTTCGACCTCGATGAGCACGCCGGCGCTGTCGTTCAGAACGAAACCCGTGAGACCCAGAGCGACGGCGTGGCGATAGACGAACGGCCGGAAACCGACGCCCTGCACGGTTCCCGTTACCCGCAGTCGCTCCCTGGTGATCGTGTCGGCAGACACGGCGTCAGCAGATACGGGGGAGGGGGTCGCCGACGAGCATGTCGACGATCCGTGTGCCACCGAAGCTGGTGAGCAGCACGACGATGGCCTGGGGCTCGGCCATGATCTCGCCGATCCTCGTTGCCTTGGCGCCGAGCGGGTGCGATCGCATCGCCTCGAGTGCACCATCGGCTTCGTCGGGCGCGACCACAGCGACCACCTTGCCCTCGTTGGCGACGTAGAGCGGATCGATGCCCAGCAGATCGCAGGCACCCACGACGGCCGGCGCGATCGGCAACAGCGCCTCGTCGAGCACGACAGCCAGGTTGGTGTCGCGTGCCAACTCGTTGCACACCGTGGCCACGCCACCTCGCGTCGGATCGCGCATCCACCGCGTCGAAGGCGCCGCGTCGAGCATGACACTGATCAGTTCGCCGAGCGCCGCAGTGTCGGAGCGGATGTCGGCATCGAGCATGAGGTCGCCCCTGGCCAGCATCACGGCCATGCCGTGGTCGGCCATGTTGCCCGAGAGCAGCACGATGTCGCCGGGGCGAACCTGCTCGGGGCCGAGGTGGCGATCGCGGGGAACGACGCCGACGCCTGCCGTCGTGATGTACAGCCCGTCGGCGGCGCCTTTGCCGACCACTTTGGTGTCGCCTGTGACCAGACTGACACCGGCATCGGCGGCGGCGTCGGCCATGTGACCGGCGATCTGGCGGAGCTCGGCGATGGGGAAGCCCTCTTCGATCACGAAGGCCACCGAGAGCCACATCGGCGTGGCCCCGGACACGGCGAGGTCGTTGACGGTTCCGTGCACCGCGAGATGTCCGATCGACCCGCCCGGGAAATGTCGCGGCTGCACGACGAACGAGTCGGTTGTGAAAGCCAGACGCTCGCCCGAAGGCAGCGTGAGGCCGGCGGCATCGGCCAGCGGAAGGGCGGCGTCACCGGCGAACGCCTCGATGAACACGGCGTCGATCAACGCCGCCGATGCCTTGCCACCTGCCCCGTGGGCCAGCGTGATCACGTCGTCGGTGAGGCGCGGCCGCCGACGCCGGAACGCCTCGATCCGATCGAGCACCTCGGCTTCGCGATCGCCCACTGCAGTCATCGCTGAGCCTCCTCTGCCGCCAGTTGGGCCTGCACTTGTTGCCACAGGGCAAACCCGAGCGCCGCCTGTGTCTCTTGAATTCGATGGACACTGTCGTCGTCGACGACCAGGCAGTGCTGGACGGTCGCTGACCGGGCCATCTCGCCGCCCGCGTAGCCGGCGATGCCGACGGTCAGCAGCCCGCGCCTGTCGGCTTCGGTGAACGACAACAGCAAGTTGCGCGAGTTGCCGCTGGTCGACAGGCCGATGGCGATGTCGCGCCGATCGGCGTGGGCCATCAACTGTCTCGAGAACACGAGATCGAATCCCACGTCGTTGCCGAGTGCGGTCAGGATCGCCGAATCGTCGACCAGATTGCGTGCCGGCAGCGGCCGTCCCCACGGTGGTCGGATGAACAGGCCGGCCAACGACTCGGCGTCGGTGGAACTGCCCCCGTTACCGAAGACGAACAGGCGCCCACCTTGCGCGAATCGGGCGCACATCGCTTTGGCGGTGAGCTCGATCGAAGGCGCGGACCGCTCGAGTGTGTGCCGACGTAGCTCGGCGCTGCTCAGCGCCTTGGCGCGTGCCGACCGGGCGAGGTCGAGCAGCAGTGCTCCCGAATCCGATTCGTCGGCCTCGATGAACGGGTAGAGAAAGTCCGCGGTCCCACTCACGGAAGCTCCGCGATGGCTGCGCCGGCGTGGATCAGCACGAGGTCGCCGGGTACGACGTCGGCGACAATCGTGGTGTCGATCGTCTCGATGCCTCGTGCCGTACGAACGCGTGCAGAGCCGGCGTGATCGGAGGCGATCACCTCGCCCAGGCGTCCCTCGTCGGAGCACGTGATGCACACGTCGCAGCCGTCGGCACCGACCTCGTTGGTCGTGGTCAGCAATCCGGGGTGCTCGAAGCACACGTGGGTCAACTCCCACAAGAGGTGATAGAGCAGGACGAGCCGGCCATCGTGGACTGCGCTGACGTCGGCGTCGTGGCCGTTGCCTTGAGCCCAGACGACGTGATCGGCCTGTTGTTCAGACGGGCAGCGACCGACGCCCATCCAGATCGTCATCACACCCCAGGCGTCGGCGCGGCGCATGACCTCGAGAACCGCGGGCGAGTCGTCGCGGCTGATCGCCAGCACGATGTCACCGGGGCGAGCCAGTGCACGCAGTGACCCAACAGGATCGGTGGCATCGACACTGATGGCCGGCAACGCCCGCTTGCCGACCAGAACGGGGTGCACGAACTCGACTGCCACGTGGCGGGCGTGCTCGGGCCATTCGGGCGCCATGCACCACAGCGTGGCACCCTGTGCGAATCGCCGGGCCAATGCCATGGCCGCGGTAGCCAGGGCTTCACCGACGTCGCTGTCGCCGGCCGACTCCATTGGCTCCGTTGGCTCCGTTGACTCCATGGGGCGTCTCCAACCTCGGGCAGACCGCGCTGGGCGGTCGTCGTGCGGACAGTACGCCGTTCCGTGCGCGCCAGCAAGGGCTCGATGGATCGCGGCCGGTGCGAACCCGAGGCGGCGGCGCGGTGCAAACTCGGGTGCGGTATGGTTCGCGTCCGATGGTCGATCCGATCGCGAGCGTGGCTGCCGAGACCCTCGAACTGTTCGCCGATCTGTCGAGTCTGGCGCTGTTCAGCCAAGACGTCGATGGTCGAATGGTCAGCTGGAACCGTGGCGCGGAGCGGATCTTCGGCTATTCGGCGACCGAGATCCTGGGCGAGACCCTTTCGGCACTCGCGCCGGTGCACCTCCGCGCTGGTCTGGAGTCGGTCGGGTTGCGCGTCGCGGCAGGTGAGCGCATTGATCGCGTCTTCACCGAGCTCCAACGCAAAGACGGCATGCTCGTGCCGATCGCCCTCTCGGTGTCGCCGGTCATCGAGCCATCCGGCGCGTTCATCGGCGCTGTCGGCGTCGCCCAAGACCTCACCGAGACCCGCCTCGCACAAGCCGCGTTGGCCGAGGTCGAGCAGCGCTTCAGGGAATGGGAATCGCTTGCCCATGTCGGCCGGTGGCTCTGGGATGTCGGCACCGACGCGGTGCAGTGGAGTGACGAGCTCCATCGCATGCACGGCGTGGATCCGCTCGAGTTCGAGGGCACCCTTGCGGCTCACCTCGAGCGCGGTGCATCCCGATGACCGCGAGCGAATCCGTTCGTTGATGGAGGGTGCGGTGGCGTCGGGTCAGCCGTTCGAGGACGAGTACCGGATCTCCGGCGACGGTGCGACGCGCTGGCTGGCGATGCGCGCCGAGCCCACCATCGGCTCGTCCGGCGATGTTGTCGGTCTGCGCGGTGTGAGCCAGGACATCACGGTCAACGCCGTCCGACGATGACCCTCACCCGTTCGAGCAGGTCTGTGGAGCTGACCTGATCGGTCGGTTGGCGATCGCTCTCCAACATCGTCGCCAACCCGCGCAGCGAGTGGGCGGCATGCGTACGAAGCGCCTTGACGAGGTCGTGGAACTCCTCGGACTCGCGGATGGCGTGCACGGCATCGATCACTTCATCGAGGCTTTCGCTGCCGGCCCGGGAGCCCATGACGTAGCCGGCTGCGAACACCAGCAGCATTCCCATCGGGACCACCCCTTTCTCGTTGAGTTCGTCGCATCAGGGCGCCGTCCGCTCAGGACGACTCCTCGATCTCTGCCTCGATCTGCAGACCGGCAACCACATCAGGGTAGATGCGCAGCATCAGCACGGTCGGTGACACGACACCGAAGTCGCGGATGTCGACCACCTGCTCGCCGCGAACCATCAGTGAGCGGTCGGTCGGCATCATCACCGAGACCGTGCCATCGAGTTGTCGGCTGACGCCGTGAAACGTCGCCTCACCCGCCAGCTGGTAGCGCCCCGTCGAGCCCAGTGCGGCGCACGCCCGCAGGTCGAGGCTGACGGTGGGATGTCGTCGAGCATCGATTCTTCGAAGCAGCTCGGCGTCGTAGAGGCTGTTTCCCGATCGCAGCTGTTCGACCTCGATCTCGAGGTGCGCCGTGGGAAACGGTGACGGGCAGACCCGTCGTCCGGCGACGGCCGCTTCGATGAAGCCGGTCACCCCGATGGCTCCGAAGGTGATTGGTCCGACCGAGGATCGAGCATTGATCATCACCACCGAGCGGTCGGGGATGACTCGGAACCGGCGCGCCGTGACCGGATCGGTCACGAGCGACTCGCTGATGGGCCTGACCGAGGTATCGGGAACTACCGCCGACAGCAACGATCCACGGCCGCGCTCGATGCGCGACGTCGACGAGACCGGCGACCACGCGGTGGCTGTCACGGAGTGCCAGCCACCCTCGACCTCGGCGAGCGCGGCGTCGACCGTGCCGGTCGCCACGTACCGCCGAAGCACCCTGTCGAGACCGTCGCGTTCTTGTTTGATGACGCCCATCCAGCGCCTCAGCACGTGCTCGCCGGGCTCGGTCAGGTAGTACACATGTCTGCCTTGCCCACCCCGCGGTGCGTCGGGCGACGAGCGGACGAGACCATCTGCTTCGAGTTGGGCGAGGGCACGATAGACGCTCGGTCGGTCGACGCGGCCGACCTTCAGGGCGTGCACACCCTTGGCGAGGCTGTAGCCGTGGCGTGGCTCCTCGGCCAGCAGGAGCAGTATGGCTGGGAGCAAGAAGTGGCGCGGCGCGGCGACCTCGAACCGCGTATGCCCACTCTGTTGCACGCCGGCTGTCACACCATCGTGTTCGATCATTGCTGCCCCCAGGTCGCATCAATCAGGTCCTTCCTATAGTCCGTCGGGACGATTGTCAAGGACGCGCGTGCTCTAAGCTCGGGCGCGTGCACGAACTGTCGATCTGCACGGCGATTGCCAAGATCGCCAACGAGGCCGCCGCCGGACGGCCGATCGAGCGTGTGCGGGTCGATGTCGGTCACCTTCGCCAGGTGGTGCCCGACACGCTTCTCCACAGCTGGGAGATGGTGGTGTTCGGTACTTCACTCGACGGCGTCGAGCTCGAGGTTCGTGAGGTCCCAGCGGTGATCGAATGTCGCCAGTGCGGCACGCAAACGCGTCTTGACGATCCCATCTTTCGGTGCGGTACGTGCGACTCGACCGACACCAAGGTGATGAGTGGAGACGAGCTGTTGGTCACCTCGCTCGACGTGACCGTCAGCTCGGAGTGAGCCGGTCGACCGTGGTCAGTGCAGCGAGAAGATCGCCTTGCGCAGTTCAGTGATCGTGCCGTCGAGCAGGTCGATCGTCGCTTCGAGCCGATTTCGTTCGGCCAGATCGACGAGCTGACACGTCGATTGGATCTGCAGACCGGCGGCGAAGAGTCGACGGATGACAGTGTCGCAGAGATCCTCCGCCATGCGTTCTCGGTCAACAGCTACGGCAGTTGCACACGCTGCGTCTTGGCGGTCCTGCTGAACCTGGGATGTGACCTCGTTGCCAGGTGAAACAGCCGGTAGGCGGGCAAGATGAAGGTCGTGCCGACCCCTGGCGATCCGTGCCCGGCGAACGTCGGCCACCCGACGCAGTGATTGGGTGCTTGGTCTCAGCGCAACATTCGGACTGAGCACTGGCGACCGGGAAAGAATTTCGTGGGTGCGCACGATGGGCTCCTCTGGAGGCGAGGGCGCAACCAAGGTTCGGAGCGGCGCCATGCACGCCGGCATGCGTACACGCGCCTGCTATACCCCCGCCACGCTCAGTCGATACATGTCGCCCGCCCGTGTCTCGGATGAGGCTGTGTAGGGTACCGGGTCGACATGCGCCCGACGAAGCCCAGCCTCGCCATGGGCTTCTATTTCTACCCGAGGGGTGGTAGTGCCCAGGTCGCCCGCTATCTGTGCCGGTCGCTGCGCGGCAGCGAGTACGAGGTGACGCTGTTTGCCGGCTCGATGGGACCCGCTACCGAGGGCACCAACGCCCACAAGTTCTTCAGCGGCGTCCGCTGCGAGTCGCTGGACTACTCGCCGGCCAAGCAGGAGTGGCTCACGAGTGGTGACGCAATGGCCGGACCCGTCCCGATGCCCGCCTCGTACGAAGACAAGCCGGGCGTGCCGGATCGAATCTTCTTCGACCTCGATACCGCCGCCTTCGATCGACAGGTTGCCAGTTGGACCGGGTTCTTCAAGGCGCACGATGCCGTGTGCCCGAGTTTGGTGCATCTGCATCATCTGACCCCGATGCACGAAGCGGTTCGCGCCGTATGGCCGGCCGCCGCCGTCGTGACCCAGTTGCACGGCACCGAGCTGAAGATGCTCGAGTCCGTCGATGACTGCACCGGATCCGGTGCCGCAGGGTCGCAAAGGCGCGACTGGGTCGAACGGATGCGGCGATGGGCCGGTGAATCCGACCGGGTGGTCGTCGTCGCCCCGCACGACGAGCAGGTCGTGCACCGACTGCTGCCGGTAGACCCGAAGCGCATCAGCCGGATCGCCAACGGCGTCGACACCGACGTCTTCTCACCCAAGCAGCGGACCCACGCCGAGCGGATGTCCTTGTGGAAGCGCTTCCTCGTCGACGAGCCACGCGGTTGGCGGCCGCGCTGCCCGCAGGGGTCGATCCGCTATCACGACGGCGACCTCGCAGCCTTCACCGACAGCGACGGGCAACCGGTACCCGTTGTGTTGTTCGCCGGTCGGTTCATGGCGTTCAAGCGGCTGCAGCTCCTCATCGAAGCCCATCATGTTGTGCGGACAACCTCGACGTACCGGCCGGTACTGGTGGTGGCCGGAGGGTTTCCCGGCGAGTGGGAGGGCGAACACCCCTACGACACCGTCCGCAGGCTGGGTGCCGAGGGCGTGTTCTTCGTCGGCTGGCGCGAGCACGACGACCTCTCCGCCATCCTCACCTGCAGCGACGTGTTCGCCGCGCTGTCGGTGGACGAGCCGTTCGGTCTCGTCTACCTCGAGGCGATGGCGTCGGGAATCCCGCCGATTGCAACACGCAGCGGTGGGCCGCTGTCGTTCATCAACCTCGATCCCGCTCTTCCGACCGGTTGGCTGGTGAAGCCTGACGATCTTGCGGCAACCACCTCTGCGTTGATCGATGCGGTCTCGCACCGCGCTGCCCGCGTCGAACGAGGCGAACGGTCGGCGCAGTTCGTCCGCCAGCACTACTCGTGGGCTTCATCTGCCTCGAGTTTCATCCGGCTCTACGATGCGGTGCTCGACGAATCCAGCGGGTCTTGATCCAATCGTGAGCTGCCGGTGATCGGCGTGGAATAGGAGAGGATGGCTCCCATCCCGTCGTCGGGCAGGAGGTGCACGATCAAGTGGTCGTCTCGGATCTCGGACCAGATCGGGTTGTGTGTCGCAACCCGACCCGATGCCGACGAGTACACCGGGAACGGCGCTTCGCGTTGCATCACCAGATCGTCGACGTCCAACAAGCCGAGCCCGCCGAGCCAACCGGGCCCGGACGACAGGCCGACCTCGGCGACACCGCCACACAGGAGGTGACCGCTGTCGAGCCACTGGCAGTCCTGATGGTCGACGAAGAACGCCGGATTGACCCGGGCCGCCCGCAGGTGTCCGTCGACCGACCAGCGGTAGAAACGACGTGAGCCCCACGACCAGCCCACCAGGTCGCCGTCGACGCCGCAACGGGCGATGGCACCGACGTGGTCGTCGACCGCGAACGCCGGCTCTGGTGTGGCTCCGGGCTGCAGCCGGTACACGGTGGCCGTCGAGTCGGGGCGATACTCGGCACACGGGATCCACATGGCCGTACCGTCGAAATCCATGCCACCCGGGTGATAGTGGCGATCGTCGCCGATAGGGATCTGCTCGACGAGATCTCCGTTGCCGTCGACCGCCACGACGAGACCGCGGCGGTCGTCGACGTCGACCGTCGATATCCACCACACGCCGCTGATCCGGGCCATGCCCTGCGGGTGGTGCACGTGACACCGCACCGGCAACTCGTCGACCAGCGTCCACGTCGTCGCCCTTGTGATCGATGCGATGGTTCCGGCTGTCGCCCCATCAGTGCGTGTCGGATTGCACAACATCTGTCACGAAGTATCGCCGACGCGTACCAACGCAGCGTTGATACCCGATGACAACCTGCGCGCCATAGCATGAACATCGGGTTCGCTGACTCCGGACCCAAGCCGAAGGTTCTATGGCGTGCCCACCCACGTGTCAGGCGTCAGGTACCGCGTCGAGCACGGATCGCAGCGCTTGCGCGGCACCCATGAGAGCGGCGCTCTCGTACGGAACCACGATCGTGTTGTTCTCACTGTCGGCGAACTTCGACAACGTCTCGAGCTGCAGGATCGCGATCAACGACGGATCGGGGTTGGCCGTACGAATCGCGTCGTAGATGCTGGCGATCGCCTGCGCTCGGCCCTCGGCCTCGAGGATGAAGGCCTGCCGGTTGCCCTCGGCTCGCAGGATGGCTGATTGGCGTTCGCCTTCCGCGGCGCGGATTGCAGCTTTGGCAGCACCGTCGGCGATGTTGATCGCCGACTGTTGGCTGCCCTCGGACTGCAGGATCTTGGCTCGTTTCTCCTGATCAGCCTGCTTCTGCAGGGCCAGCGCCTCGAGGATCTTGGGCGGTGGGGTGATCTCGACGATCTCGATGCGGGCAATGCGGATACCCCACTTGTCGGTGACCGCTTCCATCTGCGACTGCACGTCGGTGTTGATCCGCTCGCGTTCAGACAGAGCTTCGTCGAGCGAGAGCGTGCCGATGACCGACCGCAGCGCCGTGCGAGCCAGCGCGTCGATGGCGATACCGAAGTTGGCAACGCTGAACAGGGCCTGCTTTGCATCGACGATCTGGGTAAAGATCGTCGCGTTGACAGTGACGACGACGTTGTCCCTGGTGATCACTTCTTGACGATCGCCCGGCACGGGGATCTCGCGCATGTCGACGCGCTGCATCGAGTCGATGAACGGTCCGATGATCACGAGACCGGGTTCGTGGGTCCTGCGGTACTCGCCGAGCCGCTTGACCACACCGACCTCGCCCTGCTGCACGATGTTGACCATCTTGTGAAGCATGAAGAGCAGGACGACGACGATCAGCGTGGCGACGCCCAATGCCCCGATCGTGATGCCACTGAAAGAAATCATGTCAGCTCCCAATATTCCTCAGCGGCTCGCACCGTCAACGTGGTGCCGACGACGCTCGTGACTATCACGGCTGTCGACGGCGGGATCGAAGATCCATCTGCGGTCACTGCCATCCAGGTCTCGCCCAGCAGGCGAACATGGCCGGTGGGATCGAGGCGCACTTCGTCGATGGTCAGGCCCCGCGCGCCGATCAGGCCGCCGTGCACGCCGCGAACTGCCGTGCCAGGGCCTCGACGGGCGAACGTCTGGCTCACCATCGGCCGGACGAAGATGACGCCTCCGGTCGACACGCCGACAGCGACCACGACCTGGGCGACAACGGCTGACGGAGCTACGACTGCGACCATCGCGGCTGCCCCGGCGCCGGCTGCTGCGAACATCGCGAAGAAGGCCATGTGATGCAGCTCTACCCCTATGAGCAGAACACACAGAACGATCCATACGAGGGCCACTACAGCCACCTCCGTCCGAATCATATGGTCGCACCCCGACAATCGCGCTGCAGCCCGGCAAGTTTCGCGCCCGATGACATTGAGGGGCGCAGGCTCAGGCGCGGTCCTGCCAGGTGCACACGCACGCCTCGTTGCCTTCGGGATCGGCCAGCACCCAGAACGCCCGGGCCCGGGCGTCGCTGACGAGGTGGCCGCCGGCGGCGATCGCTGCGGCGACCCGCTGTTCGGCGACGTCGTGAGGCACACTGACGTCGATGTGCATGCGGTTTCGTTGGGGGCGGGCGGCGTCCATCTGCTGGAACCAGAACGGTGGGCCGATCCGCAGTGGGTCGACGAGCGCGATGATCTGACAGTCGGCGCCGGCCGGTTCGTCGTCATAGCCGAGGACCGCCTTCCAGAAGGGACGCACCGCATCGATGTCGATGGCATCGATGGCCACTTCCACGCCGCGGCCGCGCCACGGCTCGCTGACCAGACCGGCTTGCCCGGCGAGGTCGGAGATCGTCGTTGCCAGCTCGACATCGGCATCGGTCAGGCTGTTGGTGGCGTGGGTTGTCAGGGTGACGTGCACCCGGCCGGGGTAGCGCAGGTCGACGTCGGGGTGATGGGCGGCGGCCTCGGCGGCAGCAGCGATCCGGCCGACGAACGCTGAAGCGGTGCCGAACGATGAGGCCAGGAAGTCGGCCTCGATCCGCCCGAGCACGACCCTCCAGTCGGGGAGGTCGTTGCCGGAATGAAACTGCGACGCGGTGATCTTGGTGACCATCGGGTCAGCCTACGACCGTCGTAGTTGGCCCTGACGGAGGACTACCGCGTCACCAGCCGAGCCTGCGGCACGTTGCTACGCGTCTCCATCGTCACGGCCCGCAGGCCGTAAACCCCGGCAACGATCGCCGAGACGCCGCCGATGGCGACACCGGCACGCGCCCCGAAGTTCTGACAGACCCACCCGAGGATCGGTCCGCCGATCGGTGTGCTGCCCAAGAAGACCATCGCCTGCAGGGCCAACACTCGCCCGCGCATCGAGGGATCGGAACGCAGTTGCATGATGGCGGTCGACGTCGTCATGAAGGTGATGCTCGAGATGCCGACGAAGACGCCGATCGGATACGTGAGGGGCACGCTCGGAGTGACGGCAAGCAGCAACATGGCGACGCCGAACCCGAAGGCCGACAGGATGATGTTGCGAACTGTGACCGACGTTCGCCGCGCCGACAGCAATGCGCCCACGAGCGATCCGACGCTGATGACGCTGTAGATCAACGTGAACGTTCGGTCGTTGCCGTGCAGGGTGCGCTTGATCAGCAGTGGCATGACCGTCTGGAAGTTGAACGCGAACGTGCCGATGATGGCCATCATCACCAACGGCACGAACAGTTCGGGCATGCTGCGCACGTACCGCATCCCCTCGCGCACCTGACCCTTGCCGCGAGGCGTCACGAGGTGGGGCCGGTTCTCGCTGGTGCGCATCATCAGCAAGCCGAGGATCACGGCGAGATACGACACGGCGTCGGCGACGAACGTCCATCCGTAGCCAACGGTCGTGATCAGCAACCCCGCCAGTGCCGGGCCGACGACGCGGGCCCCGGTCATCAAGGCGCTGTTGAGACTGACGGCGTTCTGCACGTTGGCCTCTGGAACCATCTCGACGACGTAGGCGCGACGTGCCGGGTTGTCGAACGCTGTCGCCACGCCACCGAATACCGCAACGACGTAGATCGCCGCGACCGATGGCTGATCCATGAAGGCGATGAACGCCAGAGCGAACGATTGAACCATCGCGAACGTCTGCACGATGAGCAGCAGCTTGCGCTTGTCGGAACGGTCAGCCACCAGCCCTGCCCAGGCGCCGAGCACCAGGACCGGCCCGAACTGGCAGGCAGCCAACAGGCCGAGGGCGACTCCGCTGTCGGTGAGCTTGAACACGAGCAGAGCCTGGGCGATGAGCGTCAGCCAGTTGCCGATCTGGGAGATCAGCTGACCGCCGAAGAACAGGCGGAAGTTACGAACGCGTAGCGAGTCGAATGTGCCGATGCGAGCGGGGGACTGCTCGGCGAGCGTCGATGTCGCCTCCATCAGTTGGCTCCGTCGGCGACGACCACGAGCTTGGCCAGCACGTCGACTGCGTCGGCCAGCCGTCGCCGCTCGTCGTCGGTCAGCGAGCTGAGCTGTGAGGCAAGCCACGATGTGCGTCGGTTGCGCACACCGTCGAGCTGATCGACTCCGGCCGGCGTGATGCGGATTCGGGTGACGCGGCGATCCGTACGGTCGGTGACGCGCTCGACCAATCCCAACTTCTCCATCTTGCCGACGACGGCGGTGATCGTCGGTGGTGCGACCTGCTCCATGGCGGCAAGCTCTCCGTGGGTGGGACCGCCGTGCTTGTAGATCGAGGCCAACGCGGCCGTCATGGTAGGCCCAAGCCCGGTGTGATCCTGCTGCCGAAGGCGACGAGCGAGACGGGTGATGACAGGACGCAGGGTGTTGGCCAGCTCCAGCGGGGTCGTCGAACCTCGTTCGGCATTGTGCGCGACCGTGTGCATCGTTGGCATGCAGCCAGTATAGCGATTTAGTTCGTTCGATGAACTAATTGATTGCAGCGGTTGGCTGGCCTCGGTGCACAGGAGCGCAGGTCGCGAAGTGGTCCGTATGGGACCATTTCGGTGCCAGCGATTGCAACGGCGGCCGCGCCCGGTCTGTCGATCCGCGCTAGCGATCAGTCGTCTGTGCCAGCTCTTCGAGCAGCTTTCGGCAGAAAGAGCTGACATAGAAGTCGGACGCGCCAGAACTGCCAGTGAGAAGTGATGACGCAACTCAGCTCGATCGGGTGCCACCAGACGGATGTGATGGACGCGCTGACCGAGTCGGGCGCTGACTGGGTTCCGGCGTACGACGCCGAGGTCCTTCGTCGTCGTCGTCAGCTGGGTGCATAACTGCCGCCCAACGATGTGAATCCCACGCTACGTCGGCGTAATGAACCTACGTGAGTAAAGCAACGCGGCTATACAGGTGTTCGGCCTGTCGATTCACCCGCGAACCCTTGCGCCATATGGTCAGTATCGATACACGGCGCCGTTCGGATCACCCGCGGCGATTGCTCGACAAGTCCTCGGTGATCAGCCGGCACGTTCGTGCGACAGCAGCATGTCGTGCAGGCGGACGGGTCCGACCTGTCCGACCGCGGTCGAACCCAGGAAGTCGATCAACACCGACAGGAACCGATCGGGGGCCTCGACATGCGGAAAGTGGCCGACGCCGGCGAGCAGGGCGAGCCGGCTTCCGGGAATCGCCTCGTGAGCGGCCGTGGCGTGCTCGACCGGGATGATGTCGTCGCGGTTGCCCCACACGATCAGCGTGGGGACGTGGGCGGCCAGGTACAGACGATCGAGTGCGCTGACGGTTTGCCCGCCGGGTTCGATCACTCCGCGAATGGTCCGGACGAATGCCTTGCGGTTCTCGGCGCCGGCGAGCGAGGCGTAGGCACGCCACATCTCCGCGAAATGAGGCGAGTGCAGGCCGCAGCGACGGAGCAGGCGTCCGAGATCATCGCCGCGGTCGGCAACCACCCGTGGAAACATCAGCGGCATCAATTGCTCTGCGCCGGGCAACGTGAGCAGGCGCAACAGCCAACTGACCTCTCGGCCCAACCCGCCGCTGCTGACCAGCACCAACCGGTCGCACAACTCGGGGTGCTGATAGGCCAACTGCATGGCGACGCCACCGCCGAAGGAGTGGCCGATGATCGTCGCACTGGGCACATCCAGCGCCGCCAGGAAATCACGCAATCCGCTGGCGAAGGCGCCGAGCGAGTAGTCGCCCATCGGCTTGGCCGACTCGCCGTGGCCCAGCAGGTCAGGGGCGATCACGTCGTGCGTTCTGGCCAGATCGGGCTGCACGGCACGCCATGTGCGCGAGCTGCCCGCCAGTCCGTGCAGCAACAGCACGGTCTCGCCCTGGCCGCCTCGGCGATAGCCAACGTCGTGGCCGTGGATGGTGACATGCGACAGCGGGAATTGCTTCACCAGACAACTCTCGCCGGTCTACGTCGTCCGAGCCAAGGGCAAAAGGTCACTGACGCGGCCAAGCTCTCCGACAGAACGCGAGTAGGTTCGACAGCGGAGCCGCTCCACCTGTACCCCTACTCGCGGAAAGGCCGCGTGTGACCGACGCCATCTCCGTCGCTGGGCTGGTCAAGACGTTCGGGCCGACACGCGCCCTCGACGGACTCGATCTGACCGTCGGCACCGGCGAGGTGCACGGCTTCCTCGGCCCGAACGGATCGGGCAAGACCACGACCATCCGGGTTCTGCTCGGCCTGATTCGGGCCGACGCGGGAGAAGTCGCCTTGCTGGGTGGGGATCCGTGGTCAGAGGCAGTTGAACTGCACCGCCGGTTGGCCTACGTGCCCGGCGATGTCAGCTTGTGGCCCAAGCTCAGTGGGGGAGAGGTCATCGATCTGTTCGCCCGGCTGCGCGGCGACTTCGACCAACACAGACGCGACGAGTTGATCGAGCGATTCGAGCTCGATCCGACAAAGAAGTCCCGAACGTATTCGAAGGGGAACCGGCAGAAGGTCGGGTTGGTCGCCGCGCTCGCTTCGGATGCGGAGTTGTTGATCCTCGACGAGCCGACGTCGGGCCTCGATCCCCTGATGGAGTCCGTGTTCCAGGATTGCATCCACGAGATCAAGGCCGAGGGACGCACCGTGTTGCTGTCGAGTCACATCCTGGCCGAGGTCGAGGCCCTGTGTGATCGGGTGACCATCATTCGCGCCGGTCGAGTGGAACAGACCGGCACACTCAGCGAGCTGAGGCATCTCACCCGCACGTCGATCACGGCCGAGACCGAGCGGCCGGCAGCGGCTCTGGCCGACCTTGCCGGCGTCCACGGTCTCGAGGTCGACGGCAGCCGCGTGCGCTTCGATGTCGACAACGACCGGCTCGACGCAGTTGTACGCGTGCTCGGTGCGCTCGGCGTGCGCAGCCTGATCAGCCATCCGCCGACGCTCGAGGAGTTGTTCCTGCGCCACTACGGCGACGAGCTGGCGAGGGAGCGTGCGCTGGCTCACAGCGACTGCGACGATCCGCGGTGACGGCCGCAGCGACCGGGCTCACGGGCACAACCGTGCTGACGCGGTTCATCGTGCGTCGCGACCGAGTGCGAATCCTCGTGTGGATCGTGGCGATCACGGCGATGGTCGCTGTCACGGCAGCGAGCGTCAAGGGGTTGTACCCGACTCAAGCCGCACTCGAGCTCGCCGCTGCAGCTTCGAACGGGAACGCCGCCGCGATCGCTTTCAACGGTCCTGCTCAAGGACTCGACACGGTCGGTGGTGAAGTCGCCTTTCAGTCCGGGGCGGTCGGTCTGGTCCTCGTCGCGCTGATGAGCCTGTTGATGATCGGCAGGCTCACCCGCGGCGAGGAGGAGGCAGGACGCGTCGAGCTCCTGCGCGCCCTACCAGTCGGGCGCTCGGCGCCGACGGTCGCCGCCGCCATGGCCGTCGTGGCGATGAACCTGATCGTGGGCGCGCTGGTCGCACTGACGCTGATCGCCCAGGAGCTGCCGGTCATGGGGTCGATCACGTTCGGGCTGTCGTTCACGATGATCGGCCTGGTCTTCGCCTGTGTGGCCGTCGTCGCGGCACAGATCACCGAGAACACTCGTGTCGTGTACGGCATCGCCGGAGCGGTGCTCGGCGCTTCGTTCGTCCTGCGCGCAGTCGGTGACATCGGCGACGGCAGCATCTCGTGGTTCTCACCTATCGGGTGGGTGCAGAAGACGCGGCCGTTCGCAGGTGAGAAGTGGTGGCCCTTCCTGCCGACCTTGGCGGCGATCGCGTTGCTCGTCATCACGGCGAACGCCTTCGCCGCGCGCCGGGATCTCGGCGGCGGTCTCGTGCAACCGCGGCCCGGTCGGCGTGCCGCATCGCCGACCCTCGGGAACCCGTTCGGGCTGGCTGTTCGCCTACAACGCGGCACCCTGGTCGGATGGAGCGCCGGCGTGCTGTTCACCGCAATCGCGTATGGCTCGATCGCCGACAGCATCGACGAGTTCGTCCGCGACAACAAGGCGTTGGCCGACATGTTCTCCCGCGCCGGAGGTGCGACCCTGACGGACTCCTATCTGGCCACCTCGATGCGCATCTTGGCGCTCCTCGGCACCGGGTTCGTCATCCAGTCGACCCTTCGCATACGCAGCGAAGAGACACTGCTCCATGCCGAACCGGTGCTGGCCGCACCGGTGTCTCGGTCGCGGTGGGCGCTGAGTCACATCGTGATCGCGTGCATCGGGACGGTGATCGTGCTCGCCATCGCCGGTCTCGGTGTCGGCGTGAGCTACGGCATCGTCCGCGGCGATCTGGGTGTCGTCCCCGGTCTGCTGGGCGCGGCGCTCGTCTATGCCCCGGCCATGTGGTTCATGGTCGGGCTGACTGTTGCACTGATCGGGCTCGCACCGCGTGCCACCGCCGCCGCCTGGGGCGTACTCGCGGCGTGCTTCGTCATCGGCCTGCTCGGCGAGCTCCTCGACCTCCCGGAATGGGTGAAGAACCTCTCACCGTTCGACCGCGTGCCGCAGGTGCCGGCCGCCGACTTCGCTGCCGTGCCACTCGTGGTGCTCTGCGTTCTCGCGGCCGCACTCGGCTGGGTCGGGATCGTCGGGCTTCGACGGCGAGACATCGGCTGATTCGATCACAGTTCGACTCCGACCCCGATCTCCAACGTCTGATCGATGGGGAGCTTGAAGAGGTCGACGGTGCCTGTGGCGTTGCGAGACAGGAACGAGTAGAGGTGCTCCCTCCACACCGCCATGCCAGGGCGCGACGTCACCGAGAGAGCCTCGCGACCGAGGAAGTAGCTCAGCGTCGGCATGTCGGTCCCGAGTCCCATCGCGACACGTTCTTCCAACGCCTTGGGAACGTTCGGGACATCCATGAAGCCGAAGTGCAGCACCACCTGGTGGAAGCCATGACCAAGATCCGTAACGACAGACGCGCCGTAACGTGGGTACACGTGGTTTGGGCTCGACGACCACGCAGACGACGAGGATCTGTTCGTGCAGCGAGTCGTGATGGTGCAGGCTGGCGATGAGCGCCGGAGGTGTGACTCCGACGGCGCTGAACAGGTAGGCGCCGGTGCCCTGCGTGCGAACCACTGAACTGGCCGACACGCTGTCGATGAACCGGTTCAGCGGAGGCATGTGCCGACGCAGCCGTTCCCGAACGATGCGCCGTCCGGTGCGCCATGTCGTCATGATCGTGAAGATGATGGCGCCCACGACCAATGGGAACCAGCCGCCGTCGGGGATCTTGAACAGGGTTGCGCCGAAGAAGGCGGCATCGACGAACAAGAAGAGCGTGCACAGCGTCACGACCGTCGGCCATCGCCAGCTGAAGTGTCGACGGGCGACAACGCTGAACAGCACCGTCGTCATGATCATCGTTGTCGAGACCGCGAGGCCGTAGGCGGCGGCCAGACTCTCGGAGTGGCGGAAGCCGACCACCAACCCGAGGCAGGCGAACATCAGCAACCAGTTGATCGCCGGAACGTAGATCTGACCGATCTGCGATTCCGACGTGTGCCGTACGTGCACCCGCGGGCCGTAGCCCAGTTGAATGGCTTGATGGGTGAGCGAGAACGCCCCGGAGATCAGCGCTTGCGAGGCGATGATCGTGGCCATCGTGGCCAGCACGACCAGTGGGTACAGCAATGCGTGCGGTGCCATCCGGTAGAACGGGTTGTCGATCGCACTCGGGTCGCGGATCAACAGCGCCCCCTGGCCGAAGTACACCAGGATCAGGCTGGGCATCACCAGGACGTACCATCCGAGCCGTATCGGTCGTCGCCCGAAGTGGCCCATGTCGGCGTACAGCGCCTCGCCGCCGACCACGACCAGGATCACGGCGCCCAGCACGAGGAAGCCCTTCCAGCCGTTGTTCATGAAGAACTGCACGCCATAGCTGGGCACCATCGCCCGCAGCACGCCGGGCTGTCGCCGTAGCTGGTTCGCGCCCAGCACCGCGATGGTGACGAACCAGATGATCATCAGCGGCCCGAACACGCGACCGATCAGTGCCGTTCCCTTGCGCTGAACCGTGAACAGCCCGATCAGGATGACGCAGGCGATGGGCACGACGTAGTGCTTGAAGCTCGGTGTCGCCACGGCGGTTCCTTCGACTGCGGCAAGCACCGAGATCGCCGGAGTGACCATGCCGTCGCCGTACAGCAGGGCGGCCCCGAGGATGCCGACGAGCACCAGGATCCAGCGTCGGCCGGTCGTGGCATCACCCTTGCCCGACACGAGGGCAGCGAGTGCGAGGATGCCGCCCTCGCCGTCGTTGTCGGCGCGCATCACGGTCGTGAGGTACTTGATCGTGACGACGAGGATGAGCGACCAGAACATCAGCGACAGCAGGCCGTAGACGTTCGACTCGTCGAGGCTGACGTGGTGGCGTGCGGTGAACGCCTCGCGCATGGCGAACAGCGGGTTGGTGCCGATGTCGCCGTACACGACCCCGAGCGCACCGACTGCGAGAACGCCCGTGGCGGCGCGGTGAGGTACGGAAGGTGCTGATGTGGCCGTGTTGTCGGTGCGGGGTGTTGCCATCGGTCAGCCCTTCGGCCGATGACGATAGCCGTTCGACGCCGATCAATCAGTGGCCCACGCGGGGAGGAAGACCAGAGCAATCAGCGAGCCGACCACTGCGAAGCCGGCAGCGACGAAGCTGGTTGTGTGCAAGCCGTCGACGAAGGCGGTCTTCGCCGCGTCGGCGAGTGCGCGACCCTGCGGACCGCCGATCTGATCGGCAACGGCGACGGCGCCCGTCACGGATTGCTCGGCGACACCGCGGGCTCCGGCAGGCAGCTGGCCCCCAGCGAGCACATCGACCATTCGCGAGCCGAACACCGATGACAGCACGCTTCCGAGCACAGCGACCCCAAGAGCGCCGCCGATCTCGCGGGTCGTGTCGTTCACTGCCGAACCGACGCCGGCCTGCGCCGGAGGGAGCGAACCCATGATGGATTCCGTTGCCGGTGCCATCGTCAGACCCATCCCGGCCGCCACCACCACCAATGATGCGAGCACTGCGCCGTAGCCCGAGGTGGTGCTCAGGCGAAGAATGAGAAGCATCCCGCCGGCGACTGTGGCGAGGCCGGCGGCGACGACGACCTTCGAGCCGAACCGTGCTGCCAGCTTTGCGGACTGGGGGGAGATCACCAGCAACGTTGCCGCCAGCGGCAGGTAGCGCACGCCCGATTGGAAGGCGGTGTACCCCATCACCGATTGCATGTACTGGCTGAGTAGGAACAGCGTGCCGAAGAGCGCGAAGAACGTCAGCGTGACGGCACCGCTCGCTGCGGAGAACCGACGGTTCCGGAAGAACGCGAGGTTCAGCATCGGGTTCACCTGGCGCCGCTCCCAGGCTATGAAGGCAGCCAGAACAACCGCTGCCCCGCCGAAGGTCAACATCGTCCGCGAATTCGTCCAGCCGTGCTCCGGGGCCTCGATGATCGCCCACAGCAGCAACGTCAGGCCCGCCATCGACAGGCATGCACCGCCGATGTCGAGCTTCGGCGCGTCGGGATCACGGGACGGCGGCACGACCAGCGCGCTGCCGACGAGGGCCAGAAGCAGAACCGGTAGGTTCACCAAGAACACCGAGCCCCACGAAAAGTGCTCGATCAGCCAGCCGCCGGTGACGGGTCCGAGGGCGACGCCGAGGCCGGAGCACCCGGCCCAGATGGCGATTGCCTTGGCCCGTTCCTTCGGGTCGCGGAACACGTTCGTCAGGATCGACAGGGTCGCCGGCATGATCAGGGCGCCGCCAACACCCATCAGCGCGCGGCAGGCGATCAATTGGGACGCAGAGCCGGCCATGGAGGCAGCGATCGAACCGATGCCGAAGATCACCATGCCCGACATCAGCGCCCCGCGCCTGCCGAACTTGTCGCCGATGAACCCGGCCGTCAGCAGCAGTCCAGCGAAGACGAGGATGTAGCTGTCGACGATCCATTGCAGTTGCGACGCGGTCGCGTGGAACTCGCGCGCCAGGGTGGGGATGGCGACGTTGAGGATGGTGTTGTCGATGCAGATCAACACCAGCGAAAGGCACAGCACAGCCAGGGTTTTCCATCGTCGCCGGTGCATTCGTTCTGCGTCGGCGTCGAAGTCGAGACGGCTGAGGTCGAGTTCTTGAATCGGTGTGAGTGTGGTCATACCGCAAACTCTGGGCGACATCCCTGACTCGACGCTGAGGTGCAAATCGCTCGAGCGGATCAGTGCCGGCTCAGGCGGTGAGTCGATGGTGTGGCGGTGCAAATCCGCACGTCCTCATCACAACCCCACAAGAACCGGAGTACCACCATGTCTGCAACACTCTTGACCCCACCCGCCCTCGACACCGCGCCCACCTCACTTGCCGCAGCTCGGGCCGTGTCCGCCACCAAGCGCTACGGAAGCGGTGACGCTGCTGTGACCGCACTCGACGCCGTCTCGGTCGACTTCCACGCCCATCAGTTCACTGCGATCATGGGCCCGAGCGGTTCCGGCAAGAGCACGCTGATGCACCTGGTTGCCGGCCTCGACACGCTCACTTCGGGCAATGTCTACATCGGTGACACCGACCTGTCGGGTCTCGACGACCGCCGCCTGACAATGCTGCGCCGCGACAAGATCGGCTTCATCTTCCAGGCCTACAACCTGGTGCCGACGCTGACTGCGCTGGAGAACATCACCCTGCCCACCACGTTGGCCGGTCGCAAACCCGACAAGGAATGGCTCGATCAGGTCGTCCACACCGTCGGTCTCAGCAACCGACTCAAGCATCGCCCGAGCGAGCTCAGCGGCGGTCAGCAACAGCGCGTCGCTGTCGCCAGGGCCCTCGCCAGCCAGCCGGCGATCATCTTCGGTGACGAGCCGACGGGCAACCTCGACTCGCGGACCGGTGCCGAGATCCTCTCGTTCATGCGCAGCGCAGTCCGCGACCTGGGCCAGACGATCGTAATGGTCACGCACGACCCCGCCGCCGCCAGCTACGCCGAGCGCGTCATCTTCCTCGCCGACGGTTCCATCGTCGACGAGATGTTCTCACCGACGCCCGATCGGGTGCTCGACCGTATGAAGCACTTCGGAGAGTGATCGTCATGTTCCGCACAACCCTCAAGACCCTGTCCGCACGCAAGTTGCGGCTCTTCACAACCAGCTTCGCCGTACTTCTCGGCGTCGCTTTCATGGCCGGCACACTCGTGCTGACCGACACCATCGGAAAGACGTTCGACAAGCTCTTCGCCGATGCCAACAAGGGCACCGATGCCTACGTTCGAGCCGAAGCTGCCTTCGACAGCGAATGGTTCGGCGATCAGCGTCCGCGTCTCGACAGCACACTCGTCGACGAGATCAACCACGTTGATGGTGTCTCTATCGCTGAGGGAACCGTCGAGGCCTATGCCCAGCTGGTCGACAAGGCCGGCAAGCCGATCGGTAACCCCAACATGGGCGCACCGGTAGTCGGTGCCGTGTGGCTCAGCAACGACGACCTCAATCCGTTCGATCTCAAGTCGGGGCGGGCTCCACAGTCCGACAACGAGGTGGTGATCGACAAGGCCAGCGCCGATTCCGGTGACTTCGTCGTGGGTGATTCCACGACGGTGCTGACCCAGACAGGCCCGCAACAGGTCACGATCGTTGGGATCGCCACATACGGTGACACCGACAGCCCGGGAGGCGCGTCCTTCACGATGTTCACCCCGGCGGCCGCGCAGGCCTACCTGACCCAGCCAGGCAAGATCGACGCGATCAGGATCGTCGCCGATCCGGGTGTCAGCGAGACGCAACTCGTCGAGCGAATCTCGCAGATCGCGCCGAAAGGCACCGAGGTGCTGACCGGCACGGAGATCACCAAGGAAGATCAGGCATCGATCAAGGAGGACATGAGCTTCTTCAACGTCTTCCTGATGGTCTTCGCCGTCATCGCCTTGTTCGTCGGATCGTTCATCATCTACAACTCCTTCTCGATCCTGGTCGCCCAGCGCACCAAGGAAATGGCCCTGATGCGTGCGATCGGTGCCAGCCGGCGACAAGTCACGCGCTCGGTGCTGCTCGAAGCAGGAGTCGTCGGTCTCATCGCCTCGGCGCTCGGTTTGGCCGCAGGTGTCGGAGTTGCGTCGGGACTGAAGATGCTGCTCTCGGGTCTCGGCATCGACATCCCAGCCGGTGGCATCGTGTTGACGAGCAAGACCGTGATCGTCTCGACGATCGCCGGGCTCGGTGTCAGCATCGTCTCTGCGGTGTTCCCGGCACGCCGCGCCGCCAAGGTCCCGCCGATCGCCGCGATGCGAGAGGTTGCCGTCGACAAGAGCAGCAGAAGCCGTCGTCGAGTCGTCAATGGCTCGATCATCACCGGCCTCGGTGCCCTTGCAATGGGTGCCGGACTGTTCGGTGGTGCCGGTTTGGCTCCCGTCGGTCTCGGTGCAGTGCTGATCTTCATCGGCGTCGCCGTGCTCGGTCCTGTGCTGGCCCGCCCGATCAGCCGGGTCATCGGTTCACCATTGCCTCGCTTGAAGGGTGTCCCCGGCAACTTGGCCAGGCAGAACGCGATGCGCAACCCCAAGCGAACTTCGGCAACTGCCGCGGCGCTGATGATCGGTGTCGCCCTGGTCGGCTTCATCACCATCCTCGCCTCGTCGACCAAGGCGTCGGTCGCCAAGAACGTCGCCAAGACGTTCAACGGTGATCTGGTCGTGTCGTCGAACGTAGGTGGCGAAGGTGGTCTGAGCCCAGCGTTGGCTGAGCAACTTTCCGCACTGCCAGAGCTCGACGCAGTTTCCGGTTTCCGGATCGCGCCGGCCGAGGTCGATGGCTCGGGCACCAACTTGGTGAGTGGTGATCCGCTTGCCATGCAGGAGATCACCGACTTCGGCACCACCGAGGGTTCGTTGAGTGCCCTGCATGCCAACGAGATCGCCGTCTCCAAGGAGAAGGCCGATGCCAAGGGCTGGACACTCGGCCAGAGCATCGCGGTGCGGTTCGCCGACACCGGTGTGCAGCAGTTCACGATGGCCGCCACGTACACCGAGGACGCAACACTCGGCGAGTACTTCATCGGCACCGAGGCGTTCGACGCCAACATTGCCGATCGGTTCGACCGCCAGGTGATGATGACGGTCGCAGACGGTGTCGACGCCGACCAGGCTCGTGCTGCAGTAACCGAGGTGGCCGCTGCCTACCCACAAGGTGAGGTGCAGGACCGAGACGAGTACAGCGCTGCCCAGACAAAGAACCTGGACATGCTCTTGAATCTCATCTACGCCCTGCTGGCACTTGCCGTGTTCATCGCCTTGCTCGGCATTGCCAACACCTTGGCGCTGTCGATCTTCGAGCGCACTCGTGAGCTCGGGCTGCTTCGGGCCGTCGGGATGACTCGCCGCCAGCTGCGGGCGACCGTGCGATACGAGTCGGTCATCATCGCTTTGCTCGGCACGACGCTGGGGTTGGCGATCGGCACCGCCTTCGGCTGGTCGATCGTCAAGGCGCTGTCGGATCAGGGTCTCGACACGTTCGCCTTCCCGGCGAGCCAGCTGGCCGTCGTGACGGTGATCGCCGCTCTCGCCGGTGTCGCCGCTGCCGCCCTGCCCGCACGCCGTGCGGCCCGACTCGACATCCTGGGGGCGATCAAAGCCGACTGAATCCCATATCCCCGTCCCCCAACCGATCGTGACGCCCGGCAACCGCCGGGCGTCACGACGCGTACAGGCACTCTTCTGGGCGTCGCTCAGGTCGCCAACAGCGAAGGCAGATCGGTGAAGGCGAGCTCGGCGCCCGAGGCGGTCGCTCGGGCCACCGCCTTTGCGCCGATCTGCTTCGTCGCCGTGTCCAACGCGGTCTCGACGAGGTTGCGCTCGTCGGCGGTCGGGAGGTAGCCGAACACGGCGCTGACGGCCTCTGTGTTGCCGAGGATGCGGCAGGCCAGTTCCGGTTGGTCCGCGACGAGCACTTCGGCCATCGACCGCGCGGCCAGCATCACCGTCCATGGCAGGCCGACCTCGACCGCGAGCTCGATGGCACGACGATGATGCTCGATCGCGCCGTCGCGATCGCCGAGCAGGTGAGCCAGGATTCCGAGATGGCGATGGTCCATCGCCGTCTCACGCGTCATGCCAACCGATTGATGGATCGACAGCGCCTCGCCCAAGTGTTCACCGGCCTCATCAGGAAGGTCGGCGAGGGTCTCGGCCACACCCAGGGCGAACAGAGCCTGGGCGCGGATGATCGGGTTGAACGGTTGGTGGGCGAGCGCCACAGCCTCTCGTCCGAGCTCGAGCGAACGTTGGATCTCGCCGTTTCTGCCGGTCAGCCAGCACAGCACGGCGCGCAGGATCGTCGACGACCGGAACCCGGCTTCGGTGCCAATGGCGAGCGCGGTGGCCATTGCCGACGTCGCACCGGCGATGTCGCCACGAAGCTCGGCGACTTCGCTGAAACTGGTCTCGAACAGCGCCGCGGTGGCGTCGTCGCCAAGGTTGCGGAAGGCGTCGATTGCACCGCGCAGCTCGATCATCGAGCGATCGAGCTCACCGGCGACGTAGCTGGCCAGCCCGCCGAGGGCGCTCAGCAACGCAGCATGCCATTCGTCGCCGACTGACTCTGCCAAAAGGGCGGCCTCCGCGTCGAGGGCACGCAGCACATCGGGGTGAGAGCCGACGGCGGTGAGGTGGAGAGAGCCGATTGCCAGCGCCTCGAGCAGCAAGGCCTGGTCACCGGTGGTGCGGGCGAGTGCGATGGCCTCGGTCGTGATCGCGACGCCGTCGATCTCGGTCGTGGCGATCCCTGCAGCGGTGGCCGCGGTACGGGCGACGTCGATCGCGTCCATCGCCCAGGTCCGCCGCGCGGTCCGGCCGATGCTGAGAAGTCCCGACCACATCAACGCTCGGCACCTCAGCGCCGCAGGGGCGTGCTCGGCACGCTCCAGCAGTTGCAGCAGCACTGGCTCGTCGTTGCGCAGGTTGGCGCTGAGGAACGCGTACCAGCCGAGGTTTACGCCGATCTGCAGCGTTGCGAGGGGATCGCCCTCGCCGAGACCCCACTCGGCCGTCCGGGCGAGGTTGGCACGTTCTGCGCTGGCTCGGTGAGCCCAGGTGATCATCGACTTGCCGCGTAGCCCCGCGGTCAACCCGGCTGTGAGCTCGATCATCCAGTGTGTATGGCGCGAGCGCATCAGGGCGGTTTCTCCGGAATCGTCGAGGCGAGCTGCGGTGTAATCGGCGACCGGCCGAAGAAGCCGAAATCGTGGGGTCGAACTCGAGCGCTTCTCTGTGGTGACCAGTGACTTGTCGACCAATCGGGCCAACAGCACCTCGATGTCGGCGGCAGACAAAGTGTCGTCGGCGCACACCGTCACCGCGGCTTCGAGCGTGAAACCGCCGGCGAACACCGAAAGTCGGGTCAGCAGCCGCCGTTCATCGTCGAACAACAGGTCGAAGCTCCAATCGACAGCCGCGTGCATCGTCTTCTGGCGCTGCGGTCTGCCGCTGTTGGCGGTGCTGACCAGCCCGAACCGATGATCCAGCAGTTCGGCGAGCTGTTGTGCCGAGAACGCCCGCGTGCGGGCCGCTGTCAGCTCGATGGCAAGGGGCAGGCGGTCGACGTTGGCGCAGATCGCCGCCACCGAGGCTGCCGACGAATCGTCGAGAACGAAATCGCGGTCGGAGTCAACAGCGCGGCTGGCGAACAGTTGCATGGCATCGTCGAGCTCGAGGGGATCCAGCACCCGCACGCATTCTCCCGGTACGCCGAGTGGTTCCCGGCTGGTGGCCAGCACCGACACGCCGGGGCACGATCGCAGGATCGAAGAGGCCACCGTGGCAGCGTCGGCGAGCACGTGCTCGCAGTTGTCGAGCAGGATCAGCAACTCCGTGGTCGCCAGCCCCGTCGTCAGCCAGTCGAGTGCGTCACCTCCACCGGTGTGCCCCAGACGCGGGCCGAAGGCGCGTTGGAATGCGACGCTGACTGCCCGTTCGCCAGTATCGAGCCCGAGCTCGACCATCCATGTGCCATCGCGCCAGGTTCGGTCGGGACGCAGGGCGATCTCTGTGGCGATGCGAGTCTTGCCGACCCCGCCCGGCCCGATGATCGAGACCAGTCGGCGGGTCCCGAGAAGTTCGACGATGTGGGCCATGTCGTGGGTGCGCCCGACAAACGTGCTCAGCTCCGGATGGATGTTGGAGAGTCCGGGCGGGACTGCAAGTCACGACCGCCGGGGCAGCGAGGACGGGATCGTGGGCGAGCACCTGCCGCTCGAGTTCGCGGCAACGCCGGACCCGGATCGAGCCCCAACTCGTCGGCGAGCAGATCGCGTGCCCGTTGGTACGCCCGCAGACTGTCGGATTGCCGATCGCAGCGGTAGAGGGCGAGCATCAGTTGCGCCCACAGTCGCTCACGCAAGCCATGGTCACGGACCATTCCTTCGAGCTCGGCTGCAACGGCCTCGTGTCGGCCCTCGGCCAGGTCGGCATCGATGCGGTCCTCGATCGCGGCAAGGCGCAACTCCTCGAGTCGAGTGCGGTGGGCCTGGGCGAACTCGTCGAATGCGAAGTCGGCCAGTGCCGGGCCCCGCCACAGCGCCAGGGCCTCACGCAACGTCGACGCAGCCTCGCCATGGCGCCCGGCGACGAGGTGCTCGTGTCCTGCTTCGGCGAGGTTCGAGAACCGCTCGGCGTCGATCTGCTGGAGATCGATCGCCAAGACGTAGCCGCCGTCGCGGCCCTCCAGGGGCACACCGTCGAGCACTCGACGCAACTTGGAGACTTGCGCCTGCAGCGCGTTGCCGGCGCCACTGGGAGGAGAGTCGCCCCACAGCAGATCGGCCAGCTGATCGACCGAGACCGTCTGGCCGGCGCGCAGCAGGAGGGCGGCCAAGAGGGTGCGGAGCTTGCTTCCCCGCAACTCGACGGGGTGGCCCCCGATGTCGAGAACCTCGAGTGTTCCCAACACCCGGAATTCCACGGGGGCAACGCTAGTTCGCCGTTACGCGGCTCCGCGTCGGCGGAACCAACCGTCGATGATCGTCAGGGCGACGGTGTCTTCGGCGAACTCCTCGACGTGCTCGGTCGCCAACGCCGCGGCGCGGCGCCGATCACCGTCCACCGACAGCAGCAGGATCTCGACGAGCTGTCGTTCGCGTCGTGTGATGCCTGCTTGCACACGACGGGCCAGACCGGCCCGCCGAAGGGCATGATCGGTCGCGCCGGCGATGGACATGATGAATGCTGCGTATGCATGGCCGACAGCGAACTCGCTGCACAGCTCGAGATGTGCCTCGAGCTCGTCCGCACTCGCCCGAAGGCGAACGACGGCGGCGGCGGCGGCGAGATAGGCATCCGCCGCCGCCGGGTCGGCGCCCGTGAAGGCCACGCTCATCGCCATCTCCACCGACGGCGGGCGCGGTGGTGTCGGACGTCGGAGGACTCGAAGCGGGCGAAGTGGCGCTGGTTGTCGATGGTCAGCTGGAGCAGATATCCGTTGAGGTTCATGGCGGGACCTTTCGTGTTGGTGGATGGTCCCACTTTGCGCTGCGGCGCTGAGCGGCCGCTGACTCGGCCCTGAACTCGATCAGTCGGCGGCGACGGGCGACGTCGCGTCGGCATCGATCATCTGGGCAAGGCGGCGGCGGAAGCGGATCCCGCCGCTGTCGGTGCGAAGGTTGATGAGTGGCGTCGTCGATTCGGAGATGCCCCGCTGAGATGCCTGCAGGATGACCTTGTCCTCCTCGAAGGCGCTGCGCACCGAGGCCGCGAAGCGGCGCGACACGTCGACGTCGTTCGGTGCGACGTTGCGCATCTGGAACCAGAAGTACCGGGTGGTCGTCTCGTCGATCGGCGTGAGGAAGTTGAAGCTGTCCATCACGAAGGTGTCGGGGTGCATTGGCTTGTCTTCGCCTCCGGTGCCCCCGGGGCAGATGTAGGCCTTGATCAGTGCGTTGCTCGGATAGCGCACTTCGTACTGCTGCTTTCGATCACAGTTGCCCGCGAACTTGAGGTACGGGGCGTAGAACGGTGCCGGAGGGGCGTCGATGATCCACCGCCAAGTGGTCACGCCGTCGTCGCCGATCGTCACCTGCAGCGGTGTCTCGTCGGAGCCCTCACCGGCGAACGAACCAGGGTGTACCCAGGCGACGTGCGACGGGTCGAGCAGGTTGTCGGTGATGTACAGGTAGTTGCAGGAGATCACCATGTCGTCGCCGTCGGTGGTGCCCCACGCCGGGTCACCCCAGTGTTCGGCCTCGAAGATGTCGGCGGGGTCGGCGCGAGCGGGGTCGCCCATCCAGATCCACAGGAGTCCATAGCGAGCCTCGATCGGATACGACTGCACATGCGCACCCGGGGGTGGGGTGTCGTTGCCGGGCACGCGTACGCACGCACCGGAGCAGTCGAATACCAGGCCGTGATATGCGCACTCGATGTTGTCGCCCTGCACGCGGCCCATCGACAACGGCACTTTGCGGTGCGGGCACGCGTCAGCCAGCGCGGCATACGTACCGCTGGTGCCGCGGTAGATCGCCAGACGTTCGCCCAGGATGGTGGTCGCATACGGCGTGGCACCTACGTCACGTTCCCAGGCCACGACGTACCAGGCGTTGCGAAGGAACATGCGCGGCGATCGTAGCTGTTGCAGTTCTGGACAAGCCCGACCGGAGCGCGGCGCCGTCATCACAGAACTCGACGACTTCACAGGAGTGTTTGCCCACACCCGGAGTGGGCAGCAAGCACTCGCGCCGAGGATCGTTGGTGGCCAGCACGCAGGGTGGTTGCGACGAGGACGTAGAATGGAATATCGCCTCGAAAGGGCTGGGCGTCGACGCGCTCTGGAGCTAGTAGTGGCGCCGAGCGAGCAGATCCGGCGCGCTCGGCTTCTGCGTCAGCTCACAGAACGACCGTTGCGTCAATGAGCTGACGCAGAGTTGCTCGGCGAGAAGATTGGCCCGCGATGCGACCACGCGGTCGGCATATGTCGCTCAGGTGGGGATATTCGGTGCCCACGTCCGGCTGGCGCAGATTGCCGCTGGGTGCTCGCTTCGCAAGCCCTCGCTGCAGCGTCGTGTCAGCGCCTCAGACTCTTCGCACCGCCGAAAGCCTGCCACACTCGGTGACCGACTGGCCGTCGATGGGCAGATCCAGGTGGCCGCAGGTCGGCAGAATCCGATGGCCGCCGTCGCAAGTCGACGAGCCCTGAAGCGGTCTCGAAGTTGGGGCTTTGGTCCCTGGCCGTGTTGGGCTCGCGTGTGGTTGCGTTGCCACAACCGTTGGGGGAGCTCATCACAGGGAGACAACATGGCTCAGACGTCGTCAACCGGCCCGGCATTTCAACACGTCGCGCTGATGGTGCGTGACATCGAGAAGTCGCACCGCTTCTACACCGAGGCGCTGGGCTTCGAGCAGTGCGGCACCCTGGATCCGCAGATGACGATCGACAGTGTCGGCATCGCGGTCGACTTCCGCTTCTATCGGGGCGCCGCCGACCGTCACCACGACTTCGCCCTTGTGCAGACCCCCGATCCGTCGGTTTTCGACGCGGCCGACACCGAATGGAACATGTTCGACAACAAGGTCGGCATCAATCACATCGCCATCTGCTACCCGAATCGCGACGAGTTCCTGGCGCGCTTGCGACACCTACGCGATGTCGGGGTGGAGTTCCGCATGCGCGGTAACCATGGCATGACGCACAGCGTGTACGTGTCAGACCCCGACGGAAACGGGATCGAGGTGTTGTACGAACTGCCGGAGGAGGTATGGGTGAACGATGTCAATGGCGCTCTGAACTACTTCGACCCGATGCCTCTCGACGGTGACGAAGCGCTGACCGACCGCACCGAGAACCCGATGTTCACCGGCGCGTCAGGCTGATCAGCAGTGTCAGAATGGCGAAGTGCCGGACCAACTCGGTGTTCGAATGTTGGGGGAGTTCCGGCTCGACGGTGTTGATCTGGCGGGCCTGCGCAGTCGCAAGGCCCGAGTGCTGCTGAAGGCTCTGGCGCTCGCCGGCGGCGCAATGGTCAGCACCGACTCGCTGGTAGAGACGCTCTGGAGCGAAGATCTGCCCGACGACCCGGCGCGCGACCTGTCCGTTCTCGTCAGCCGTGCCCGCGCGCTCGTCGGCACGGATCGGGTCGTTCGCGGCGACGGCGGCTACGCATTGGTCGCGGACTGGTACGACCGCGACGAGATTGCCGCGCTGCACAAAGAAGCTGTCCGCCGCCAAGCGCTGGGCGATGTCGCCGGAAGTCGCGCTGCTGCCGAGGCGGCACTGGGGTTGGTCCGCGGAGAACTGCTCTCGGACGAACCGTTTGCCGACTGGCTGGCGCCGGCGCGGATCGGCGCCGCCGCACTTGTGGCCGACACGCGCGCCGTCGCCGCGGCGGCCGCCCTCGCCGGAGGACAGTTCGGCGATGCGGCAGCACACGCCAGAGCGGCCCTCGAACACGATGCGTACGACGAGCTTGCGCTGCGTCTGTTGATGCGCGCCCATGTGGCTGCAGGACGGCCGGCCTCGGCCCTGGCGGTCTATGCCCAGACCCGCCGGCTGCTCGCCACGGAGCTCGGCGTCAGTCCGTCTGCCGAGACCGAGGCGTTGCACGGCTCGATCCTGACCGGCGAGCTGCAGCCGCGGGCCGCGACCGAGCAGGTCTTGTCGGCAACGCCCGTGGTCGGACGCGAGCACGAACTGGCGGTGCTCGACGAGGCGCTGTCGCGATCGTGCAACGGAGCCGAGGTCGTGGTCGTCGAGGGCGAGGCGGGCGCGGGCAAGACGACATTGTTGGAAGCATGGTCAACCGCGGCACGTCGTCGGGGTGTGCTGGTGCTGACGGGCCGGGCCGAGGAGGGCGTGGGTCTCGCTCTGCAGCCGGTGGTCGACGCGCTCGCAACCCATCGCACCGCGATCGACAGCGACCTGAAGGTCGACGTTCAGCTCGACGATCTGTTGGGAGCAGGGCCGAGTCGCCTGACCGCTGATGATCGCCTGGTGTGGACGGTGCTGCCCGGCCCGACGTCGTCGAGCGATGCATTGTCACTCGGTCTGTTCGAGAGCCTTGCCCGCCGGCTGCAACATCTTGCTCCGCCGGATGGATTGGTCATCGTGATCGACGACGTGCATTTCGCCGACGCACTGACGCGAGCCTGGATGTCGTTCGTGCTGCGACGCCGGCTCGAACATCGCCTGCTGATCGTTGCTGCCCGGCGCGACGAGGACGAGACGACCGTGCCGTCGTCGGTCGTCATTCGGCTGGGGCCGCTCGGGCTCGAAGCCGTGATCGAACTCGTCGGTGCAGAGCGCGCCGGTCCATTACTCGAACGCACGGACGGCAACCCGCTGCTGCTCGTCGAACTGGCCGCCGCAGGCAAGAGCGGCGACGTGCCGGCCACGGTGCTGGAGGCTGTGGCCGGCCGTCTGCGGCGCACCGGCGAGGCGGCCGCAACCTTGCGCGTCACCGCGGTGCTCGGCCCGGTCGTCGATCTCGAGCTCGTCGCCGGTGTCATCGAGCGATCACCGCTCGAGGTGTTGGCACATCTCGACGAGGGCACACGTCGAGCCTTCCTGATCGAGCGCGACGGTGTTTCGGTGTTCCGCCACGAACTGGTGCGGGCGGCAGTGGCCGCCGACACCAGCGCCATGCGTCGGGCCTGGATTCACCGCCAGGCGTCCAGGCTGTTGGCTGCTCGACATGATGTGCAGCCGATGGAGCTGGCCCGACATGCCCGCCAGGGCGGAGACCGAGTGCTCGCCGCATCGGGCCTGGCCGACGCTGCTGAGATCGCCCGCAGCCGGTTCGACCTCGCCGGTGCCGAGGACCTGCTCGACGAGGCCATCGGCTTGCACGACGGTGCCGAAGTTCGTCTACGTCGTAGTCGCCTGCGGATGGCGCGCGCCGACATGTCGGGTGCCGACACCGATGCCGAGCGGGCACTGGCACTCGGTGCAGGGGCCGCGGCCTTGGAGCTCCGTGCCTGGGCTGCCAGGAACCGGCACGACACCGACGCCGCCATTCGTCTCGGTGAGGCAGGGGCGGCGATGGCCACCGACCCCGGCACGAAGGCCAGTTGTCTGCTCGCCGTCGCGTTCGCCTACCGCGGCGTCGGTGATCTGCAGGCGACCGAGGCGCTGCTCGACCAGGCTCGGGAACTCGACCCACCTGCGTCGCTCGGCCTCACGGCATGGCGCGGCGTGCTGCGCGTGCACCAAGGCCGACCGCTCGAGGGCCTGGCCGCGCTCGAGCCGCTGATCGGCGTCGAGAGCGGCAACCTCCAGTCGTTCTGGGTCGAGCATGTGCTGCAGATGAGCGCGCACGGATACGGAATGGTCGGTCGGGCCGACGACGCTCTTGCGGTCATCGATCGCATGGAGGTCGAGCAGGAACGGCGCGGCAGCAAGGCCCGCTACGGGGGCATCACCGACACCTATCGCAGCTGGGTGCTGCGGAACCTCGGGGCGTCGCAGGCCGAGGACCACGCCCGGGCCGCGGTCGAACGCGGGGTGTCGAACGAGATCCGTGGGCAGGGTTGTCTTGATGTCGCCGAAGCTCTGCTGGCGCACGGCCGCTTCGACGATGCTGGCGCGGCGCTCGGCGCTGCCGGCGCCCACTACGGGCAGCCCTGGGTGAACAATCGGTGGCGCTGCGAGCAACGAGCCGGAATCATCGCGGCGCGTTTGCACCTCGCCAACGGGTCGGCTCGCGAAGCGCTCGATGCGGCCGAGGCTGTGGCCGTCGCCGCACACGACCGCGGTGACCAGCGGTACTCGACGCTGGCCGAGCTGGTGATGGCACGCGCGGGTGCCCGACTCCTCCGCGCCGTCGACGCCGATGTGGTCGCCGCACAGCTCGACCGGTTGACCACGATTGCCGGGATGGAAGCCTGGTGGTTCGCAGCCGATGTCGCCGACGACACGGGGCTGGCGGTGGCGCGGGTCGTGGCCCAGCGGGCAGCCTCACAGCTCGCCGACCATGCCGGCGTGCACGCTGACGCCTTCGCCCGCGTGGTGGTGCAACGACTCAGCTGACGCGAGCCACCAGTTCGATCACCGTCGGGCGGAAGGGCTGGCCGGTCTGCTCGACCGCGGCTGTGGCATCGGCGAAGAGTGCGGCTCGAGCCGTCGGCGCAAGGCTGTCGATATACGCGGACACCTGGGGCATGCCGAACCGATAGCGGACGACGAGCGGGGCGTCATCGAGCCCGACGTCGATCTCGGCGCAGCTGACCATTGTCTCGACGAACCCGGCATGGCTCGCCGCATCGGTCATCTTCTGTGTCGTGGCCAACGCCTCGGCACGCTGTTGCATGGCCTGGTACCAGCCCGGGGGTTGCCAGCCCCAGGCCACCAGGACAGCGTCGATGGCATCCTTGGCCGGCGCTCGGTCATCGGCGAACACCGACGCCAGAACGACCCCATCAGATCGCGTCACGCGCTCGAGCTCGCGTAGGCCGGCGACCGGATCGGCGAGGTGGTTCAGGACGAACGCAGCGACGCCGATGTCGAATGCCGCGTCGCCGAAGGGGAGAGCAGTGATGTCCGCGACGGCAGCTCGGTGTACCTCGCTGGGCGTGCCATCCGCGCGCAACATGGAGTGCTCGAGATCGCACGAGACCACGCGCCCGCCGGCCGTGGCGAGAAGTGCGCCGGCGGCACCGGTGCCGGCGCCGGCGTCGAGTACATCACAGCCCTGCACGGTGACCGGGCACCGCTCGACGAGGTGCGCCGCCAGCGGTCCGTACACCAGCATGACGTCGTCGGCCCAACGCTGCCCGGCACCGATGTAGGCCGTGCGCGCGGGGTCGGCGCGATCAGTCAGCCCAGCCACGACGCGCCGTTGAGTGCGGCGGTCTCCCACCACACCAACTCGTCGGGGTCGCCGACGGCTTTCTCCCAGGCGAACACGGCTGCCATGGCCAGCAACGACAGCCCGAGCTGGCGTTCCCACCAACCGGTCGTGTCGACGCCGTGGTGTTCGAGCCGCGTGCGGTAGTGGGCGATGGTGGCTTCTTTCGACAGCGGCATGCGTGCCCGGTTCAGCGCGAGGTACCACGTGAGGTCCCAGCACGGTGCGGCCTCACCGGGGTACGCCCAATCGAGCAGCACCGTGCGGCCGTCGGCGCGCCGCCCGACGTTGCCGAGCTTCCAATCGCCGGCGACAAACGTGAGTGGCGTCGAGCTGAGGGCATCGACCAGCGGCTGCGGGTGATGATGGATCTCACGCACCAACGCGTTCAGTCGCGGGGCCAGTTCGGGCAGGCGCGCCCACCCTTGGTTGGCGACGAAGACCGGACCAGGAACCTCGTCGACGAGCAGCTCGGCTTCGATCGTCTCCGGTGCGAATGTCTGTAGGAACCGTGCGGTGTCGCGAACGCCGATGTCGTCGTGCCACCCCATGAACCGGGCGTGGAACGCCGCCATATGATCGATGAAATCGAGATGGTGCTCGAGGGGCAGCATGCTGTCGCCCGGTGGCACCATGTCGGCGCCGCGATCGGTCATCAGCTGGGCGAGGCGGGCCGTCGGACCCTCGCCCTCCAAAGACATGCCGACCATCGCGTGATCGATGACGTCGGGTGTGCGGTGGTACAACCCGGCCTTCCACACCTTGAACTCCCAGTTCGTCGTGTTGCCGGTGCAGCGCATGATCCAGTCGCTGTTGGCCGAGAGAACCTTCAAGAAGTGCGGCTCGCCGTTGATGATCAGCCGTTCGAACGTTGCGCCCGAGCGGGCATCCTCCGGCCGTACCTCGATGCGGTCGGTGGCGCCGGCGATCAGCTCATCGAGTGTCGCTGCGATCCACGGTGTCGTCGATTCAGTGCGCACGAGCGGCCTCCATCTCGGCGAGGAGGTCTGCCGGCCACCGTCCTCCGCAGAAGACGGTATCCGACGTGATCCGGTCGTCCGCCACGGCGAGCAGGTGCAACTGGTGGCCAGCGTGCGGCACACCGCCCTCGACCCAGCTGATGTCGATCTCGATCGCCTCGCCTCCCGGGAATGGTCGCCGTTGCACCTGCTCGAGTTGTGTCGGTGAGCCGTACCACTTGGTCAACTCGGCGCGCACGGCCGCAGCGCCGGTCGTTTCGTAGCGCCACATCGGCACCGTTGCGTCGAGTCGAGCGTCGGTCGCGAACAGGTGGTCGGGCATGCCCGATCCCTCGGCGATTGCGTCGAGCAAGCGCTGCCCCGGCGCGGTCGCGTCGGTGCGGTTGCCGGTTCCGTTAGCGGTGTGTGTTGTCGTCATGCCGGCATAGTCGATGACCGATGTTGCAATGAGTTTGCAATCGTGATTGCAACAGCGCGCCGTTTCCGTCGATCACCACGCGGAGAAGCAGGTCGCCTTCACTCGGTCGAGAATTTCGGCGAAAGGCCAATCGGCAGGTCACGAGCTGTCATCCATTCAGGACTTAAGACTCTAAAGGGCGCTTCAGATGGCGTCATTCAGTTGCGGGAAGGTGAGTTGTTTCACAATTGGGAGGACGGAATGGACGGGAAGTTGACCAGGAAACTGGTAGCTGTGTTGAGCCTGTTGGCACTCAGTTTCACGACTGGAGAGGTCGCACGGCAGACAGCAAATGGGGTTGACGTCGCAGAAGCTGCGCCGAGTAGCCCCACTGACGAATCGAAGGTGCCCCACTACTTCGGGCCCTATCCGAACTGGGCGAACAGCCCACAAGTATTAGCTGACGCAGTAGTCACGATCGGCCTGGGAACACCGACGCCTGTCGCGTTCGGCAACCCGCTGACCACCCGCGCCAATGCCACCGACTACGCCACCCCGCCTGGAGTTCTCGGCCCAGTGTTCGTGGTCCTTCCGAGCGCGGTGCTGCCTGCCGGCAGCCTCGAGAGCTTCCAGACTTGGAACCAGGCGGATGCTAGCCCCACGCCGTCTGCAGGCGGCCTATTCCATGCCTATGTGCTACACCCCACTGGTACGGCCAGCCAATACCAGATCGCCTACGACAGTGGCGAGCTCACCGTGCCTGCTCTCGCCGACCCTGCTGTTTCAGCGGTGGCGACGTTCCCCGTGACTCCGGCTGTTGCCGTTCAGGCGGGTGACGTGCTCGGCTTCTACGGACAGGGCATCCCCGTCGACACAGGAGTCGCGGTGACGACCCCGGACATCCTCAGCTATCCCGCGTCTGCGGACCCGACGCTGGCGACGAACGTGGCGCCCGCACTGGGCAGCACACTTAGCCTCGGTACTGACGTCAACTTCCCCCTCTACTCGCAGGACCGCAGCTACTCGTTCTCCGCCATGGTCACCCCGACAATCGTCGATCCGGGGACAGGTGCACAGGCGACGGCCACCGTCGACCCGAAGACGGGCGGCATCTCCGCCATCACCGTCACCAGCCCGGGCGCCGGCTACGTTGTACCCCCGTCCGTGTCGATCACTTCTCCAGGTGTCACTCCCACAGCGCTCGCCGAGCGCGACCGCTGCGATCGCCACAGGCGTCGTCTCCAGTATTGCCGTTGATCAAGCGGGCTTCGGCTTCACCAATCCCCAAGTGGCAATCAGCGGCGGCGGTGCCCCCACGACTTTGGCCAACGCCCAGGCGAGCGGTGGCGTCGACAACGTCACCGTGACCAGCGGTGGTGTCTACGAGGTCGAGCCGATCGTCGTGTTCACCCAGCCGAACCTCACTGCCGCGCAAGGTGGCGTGCAAGCGACCGGTACAGCAACGATGGTGCCGATCCTCCCCGCGACCACTCCCCCCACGTACACGGTCACCGACGTTGCCGTGGTCGACGCAGGTGCCGGCTACACCGTCGCACCGAGCATCGACATCTTCGACGGAACTCTCACCCAGGTTGCCCCAACCCCCGCAGTCGCCGTTCCGACGATCAACATCTCGAAAGTCGACATCACCGCCGGCGGCTCAGGCTATGACTCAGTGCCCGTCGTGACGATCCTCGACGGTGGCATCACAGACCGCGGCGCCATCGCCACGGCGACGATCGCAGCCAAGGGTGCAGTCACGAGCATCACGGTCACGGCACGCGGTGCCGGTTACCTCACACCGGGCCTCCGCAAGTTCGTCGACACCTTGGCCGGCCTCGGGCCGACCGCGGCGAACAACCTCGGCAACTACATCCCGGTTGCCGTTCCCGACACCACGACCTATCCAGGCACTGACTACTACGAGATCGGCCTCGTCCAGTACCGCCAGAGGTTCTCTTCGAGTCTCCCAGCTCAGGGCACCCTGCTGCGTGGTTACGTGCAGCTGTCGACAAGTGTCGTGCCAGGGAACCAAGTTCCCCTCACGAACGCCAACCTCGACCCGACCATTCTCCCCAGCCCTGCCCTGTTGCCCCCCTCGCTCCGGCGACGGTCGACCCAAGCACTCGGTGTCGACACGCCCTACTATCTCGGCCCGACGATCGTGGCCACCAAGGACAAGCCAGTGCGGATCCTGTTCCGCAACCTGCTGCCGACCAATGTCGAAGGCAACTTGTTCCTGCCGGTCGACACCTCGCTGATGGGTTCGGGCATGGGCCCGGACGCAGTGACGCTCGATGCCAACGCAGTGCCCGGTTGATTCCAGGCCGCCGGACCTCGGCACCGTCATGGACGGCGTCCGCAACCCAGAGTGTGGAACGCCAGGCAAGATGGTTGATCCCCTCACTGGCAAGAAGATCTGCTACTCGGAGAACCGGGCGACGTTGCACCTGCACGGTGGAATCACCCCGTGGATCAGCGACGGCACCCCGCACCAGTGGATCACGCCTTCCGGCGAGAACACTGCGTACCCACAGGGCGTCAGCGTCAGCGACGTTCCCGACATGCCGGATCCCGGCCCCGGGGCGCAGACGTTCTTCTACACCAACCAGCAGAGCGCTCGCCTGATGTTCTACCACGATCATGCATGGGGCATCACCCGGCTTGAACGTGTATGCAGGTGAGGCGGCCGGATATCTGGTCACCGATTCGACCGAAACGAAGCTGTTCGCCGCCGACACTGACCCGGTGACCCCAGGCAACCAACCCGGCTTGTTCCCCGACCTCGGTCTCGGCACCCCGCTGATCATCCAGGACAAGACGTTCGTGCCGAGCCCGGCCACCGTGGCCCAAGTCGACCCGACGTGGGATTACGCCCGGTGGGGCGGCGAAGGCAACCTGTGGACACCACACGTCTACATGCCTGCGCAGAACCCCGGCGATCCCTCAGGGATGAGCGCCTTCGGTCGCTGGATGTACGGCCCATGGTTCTGGCCACCGGCCAAGGACGCCAAGTACCCGCCGATCGCCAACCCGTACTACGACCCGACGTGCGATCCCAATGTCCAGCCGTTCTGCGAGCCGGCATTGATCCCGTCGACACCGAACGTCTCGGTCGGCATGGAAGCATTCAACGACACCCCGATTGTCAACGGCACGGCCTACCCGACCACCACCGTTCAACCGCAGGCATATCGCTACCGCATCCTCAACGCTGCCAACGACCGGTTCTGGAACCTGTCGTGGTACGTCGCCGACCCACGCACCGGCACGCTCAGCGAGGTCGCTCTGAAGCCAGCTGAAGTCGCCGCTGCCCAGACCGACCCGGTCGTCACCCCGACACCTGACACCACCTGGAGCCCGAAGGGCCCGAGCTGGGTCCAGATCGGCACCGAGGGCGGGTTCCTGCCCGCTCCCGTGATCGTGCCGGCCCACGAGACCACGTGGATCACCGACCCGACTCGGTTCGACGTCGGTAACGTCGATCAGCATTCCTTGTTGCTGGCACCTGCCGAGCGAGCCGACGTGATCGTCGACTTCTCCCAGTACCGCGGCAAGACGCTGATCCTCTACAACGACGCCCCTGCTGCGTTCCCGGCTCGTGTTCCTGGGTACGACTACTACACCGGCGGGCCAGACATGACCCCAGCCGGTGCCCCGACGACGCTGCCCGGCTACGGCCCCAACACCCGCACCGTCATGCAGGTCAAGGTGGCGGTCGGGACGGGGACCCCGGTTGCCTTCGACCAGCCGAACACGACTAACGACCGCATGGGTGCCCTCGAAGCGGCGTTCGCCCACCACGCAGATGGCACCGGAGTGTTCGAGTCCTCGATGGACCCGATCGTCGTCGGCCAGGCCGCCTACAACTCCGCCTACGGCACCAACTTCGTGACCAACGGCTGGTGCAATGCCAAGCCGCCCGCCATCCCGTCGGCAAAGTGCGACGGGTACGCGAGGATCGCCGAAGGCTCGCAGCCGGCGACCGACCTGTTCAAGTTCGACACCCTGAGCGGCCCGCAGTTGTCGCTGAAGTTCCAGCCGAAGGGCATGCACGACGAGATGAACTCGGCCGACTTCGACGAGTGGGGCAGGATGACTGCCAACCTCGGTCTCGAAGCCCCCGGCGCGACGCCACTGTTGCAGAACATCATCCTGTATCCGTACGTCAACCCGGCGACAGAGTTCCTCGACGCGACCGGCATGCCGAGCAGTCTCGACGTGACGCCGATCTCGTCTGCCGCTGACGGCACACAGATCTGGAAGATCACTCACAACGGTGTCGACACCCACCCGATCCACTTCCACCTGTACAACGTGCAGGTGCTCAACAGGGTCACGTGGGACGGCATCATCATCCCACCAGAGCCGAGCGAACTCGGCTGGAAGGACACCGTGCGGATCAGCCCGCTCGAGGACACGATCGTCGCCTTGCGCCCGATCGTGCCGACCCTTCCGTTTGCCGTGCCCGACAGCTCTCGCCCGCTGAACCCGATGATGCCCCTACATGCCAAGGGTGATTTGAACAGCCCGACGGGTCACGAGGCCGGCTTCAACAACGTCGATACCATCGGCAACCCGATGACTGTCGCGGTCAGCAATGAGATCACCAACTTCAAGCTGGGAGTACGTCTTCCACTGCCACATCCTGAGCCATGAGGAGATGGACATGATGCGGCCGGTGGTCGTCACAGTGCCTTGGGTCAGCGCCTCCGGCGGTGACGGACCTGAGCTTCACCAGAGGCAGCGTCATACTGCACTGGACGGACCCGACCCCGGTCGACTACGCAAACCCGAGCAGCTGGAGCAACCCCGTCACGGGTGGTACGAACCGGCAAGCCGAGATCGGCTTCCGAGTCGAACGAGCGCTCGACCCAGCAGGGCCGTGGACCTTCGTGGCCAACGCTCTGGCGAACTCAACGACCTATACCGACAACCCACCTGACCCGACGGCGACGTACTACTACCGTGTCACGACCTTCAACCAGGCCGCAAGCGCGGCTCCGTCGAACGTGATCATGGTCGAAGGACTTCCACCGGCCCCAACCGGGCTCACTGCAACCGTGGTGCCAAACAACGCACTGCTTGCCGGAAGCCAGGTCGCCCTCGCTTGGACGAACGTGTCGACCACCGCCACCACCGTCGAAGTCGAGCGCGCCGTTGGTGTCGGACCGTTCACCTTGTTGGCCACGGTGACCCCAGCACCTGCGGGTCCGGCGACCTACACCGACACTTCGGTCGCCGCTGCCGGTCCGTACAGCTACCAGGTCAGGGCGGTCAACGTCGTCGGTCCATCGGCGTATTCCAACATCGCCACGGTGACCGTTCCGCTCGCAGCCTCGTCGACCGTCTTGAGCAGCAGCGCCAACCCGTCGGTCTACGGACAGAACGTGACGTTCACCGCCACGGTCAGTTCGCCGCAGGCCTCGGCGACACCTGGTGGAACCGTCGAGTTCTTCGACGGTCTCACGAGTCTCGGCACCGGAACGATGACTGCCGGCGTCGCCAGCTTCTCCATCGACACCCTGGGCGGCGGCAGCCACGCCATCACCGCCAAGTACAGCGGCGATGCGATTTTCGCACCCAGCGCGGCTACAGGAGCCCAGCTGGTCAACCAGGCGAGCACCTCGGTTGGCTTGATCACCAGCGGCAGTCCGTCCGTCAACGGTGACCTCGTGACCTTCACGGCGACGGTCTCGGCCGTCGGCGGGTTCGGCACCCCGACTGGCGACGTCGAGTTCTTCGACGGCACAGGGAGTCTCGGAGTCGTGACGCTTGCAGGCAACTCTGCGGGCTTCTCGACAGCGACACTCGCTGTCGGTACTCATCCGATCACGGCTGTCTATCTCGGCGACCTCAACTTCGCCGGCAGCACCAGCCCGGTTGTGAACCAGGTCGTTGACCCGGGCACAGTCTCGGTTGGTCTGTCCACCAGTGGCACCCCGACCGTCTTTGGAAGCAACGTGACCTTCACGGCGAGCGTTGCGGCCACCGGCGGAGCAGGGACCCCTGTGGGCTCCGTCCAGTTCCTCGACGGAGGCGTAACCTTCGGCTCGAGCCCGTTGGTGAGTGGCGTCGCCAGCTTCTCGACGACGAGCCTTGCCGTCGGCAGCCATGACATCACTGCTGTGTTCATCAGTGGCGATGTGAACTTCACCAACACGACGAGCTCCATTGTGACCCAGGTCGTCAACCCGAATACAACGTCGACGGTCGTTGCCAGCAGTGGCAGCCCGACTCTCTACGGAGTTCAGGTGACGTTCACGGCAACGGTCTCGCCTTCGACCGCGGGCGGTACCGTCGAGTTCTTCGACGGCGTCACGAGTCTCGGTACGAGCTCGCTGGCGGGTGGAATTGCCACCTTCCAGACGGCAAGCCTCAGCGTCGGTAGTCACTCGATCACCGGTGTCTACAGCGGCGACGCAACATTCGTCGGCAGCACCAGTGCGGCCGTGACGCAGGTTGTCAGCAAGGGCACCACAGCAACCGCCCTTAGCAGCACCCTGAACCCATCCGTCGAAGGTAGCAGCGTGACGTTCACTGCGACCGTCTCGCCCGTCACCGGCGTCGGGCTCCAGAGCGGTACCGTCCAGTTCTTCGACGGCGCCGTGAGCCTTGGGTCGCCGGCCCTGTCGGGTGGCCAGGCCAGTGTCACGCTGTCGACCCTGGCCGCCGGAGTTCACAGCATCACCGCGGTCTACAGCGGCGATGCCAACTTCGCCGGCAGCACCAGCACCCCGGCTCTGAGCCAGAACGTGTTGCGAACCACGTCGACGGTGGTGACGAGCAACCGAGTTCCATCGGCGAACCTCGGCCAGAACATCACCTTCACCGCCACAGTCCGGCCGGTGACCGGCACGGGTATTCCGACTGGCACGGTCTCGTTCAACATTGACGGAACCATCAACAGCCCGGTGTTGACACTCAACCTTCAGGGCAGGGCGACCTTCCAGATCGCCACCTTGTCGGCCGGCAGCCACAACGTGATCGCCACCTATGGCGCCACGGCAGTATTTGCCGGAAGCACCAGTGCGACGTTCGTCCAGGTCGTCAACCAGGCGGCCACGACGACCACGATGACCAGCAACGTCAACCCGTCGGTCTTCGGTCGGAGCGTCACCTTGACCGCCCGAGTTCAGCCGAACCCGGGAGCCGGTACCAACGTCGAGTTCTTCGAGGGGCTCACGAGCCTCGGCTCGTTCCCGCTGGATACCACCGGCCGGGCGCGATTGCCGATCAGCACGTTGAGTGTCGGAACCCACGGGATTACAGCGGTATTCCCAGGCACAGTCAACTACGCTGACGAGCACGAGTCCTGTGTTCAACCAGACGGTGAACAAGGCCAACACCAGGACGGTCGTGACGACCAGTGGAACCCCGGCTCCTGGAACACGACAGTTGTCGTTCACCGCTACGGTCACGGCCGTGGCACCAGGAGTGGGCGTCCCCACGGGAACCGTCCAGTTCCGAGATCGGTGGTGTGAACATGGGTTCGCCGGTAGCCCTCAATACGAGCGGCCAGGCGGCGTTCCCGACCAGCACGTTGTCCGTCGGACTCCACCAAATCTCCGCCGTCTTCAGCGGTGATGCTGCTTCAACACCAGCACCAGCGCCAACAGGAGCCAGCGGATCGTGTAGTCCGTCTGGTACCACTGGGACGGATAGGAAGGGGAGGAGCGTCGAGCTCCTCCCCTTCCCTTTACGTATGCCCGTGCCTGTTGCCAGCAGGGTGCGATGTAGGCTCACGTCCATGGCCACCGCCAAGCTCACACCCCTCCAGGAACAAGAAGCCCGTCGCACCGCACCAGCCTGCCCCGAAGCGGATGATCTCCGAAGAAGAGAAGGCAATCCGCCGCGACCGCGTCGCCAGGGCCAAAGACGCGCTGGCTCGTTCCGTCGGGGCCAAGGGCGAACAGGTCGCCCCGGCACGAGCTGCCTTGAAGACCTATCTGCAGCGCCTGAACGAGCCGAAGCAGCCCGACGATGCACAGTTCGAGGTGCTCGTCGAAGCCCCGTTCAAGGTGCCGCCGAAGAAGAAGTCAAACGACCGTCGCTACTGAGCGGAGTGCCTGCCGCCCACCCGAATGCTTCGGAAAACACTCGGATGGGCGAGTCTGGGCTCAGCCCCAGCGCTGCGGGTCGTCGGGGTTGAGGCCGAGGCACAGCTTGCCGATCAACTCGTGGGCCAGCAGCGTGTTGCCGGGGTGGAAGCGACCCATGCGCACGTCGCGGAAGATCTGCTCGAGGCGGTTGCCCTTGAAGGCGCGCGCCGCCACCCGACAGGTCCATCGCCCGGTCGACGATGTCGTAGGCCTGGTTGATGACGAAGTGCCGGGCGCCGACGAGCCGCACCGGCCAATCGGCGTGCGGCACGCCGGTGGCCCAGTCGGTCGCGACCCGCTCGAGCAGCGCCTCGGCGGCGTCGAGCGAGATGCGCATCTCCGACACGTTGTGCTGCACCTCGGGGTGGTGCGCCATCGAGCGGGTCAGCGCGACCGACGTGCGCTTCGGCATCTTCTCGATCGTGATGTCGAACGCCCGCTGGGCGGCGCCGAGGTAGACGGTCGCGAATCCCATCAGCGCCCAGGCGAAGATCGCCGACCTGGAACAGGCCGGCTCCTGCGAAGCCGGCCGGGCAGACCGAGCACGATGTTCTCGTCGGCGACGAAACGCCGGTCGAGCACGGTGTCGTGGCTCTGCGTTGCCCGCATGCCGAGCGTGTCCCAGGTCTCGACGATCTCGTAGCCCGTCCGGTGTCGCGCGGCAGGAAGCCGTGGACGATCTTCGGGTTGCTCGGGATCGGAGGTGTCCATCGCGTGGAACCCGGCGAGGTCCACACCGGCGAGAGGCTGCCGAAGATCTTGTGGCCGGTGATCTCCCAGCCGCCGGCGACCTTCTCGGCCTTCGACGACGAGAGCAGCAGCGGGATGTCGTTGCCGGCCTCGCCGTGGATGGCGGCGAACACCTCGCCGTCGGCCGCCTTCTCGAGCATCCACCGCACGACGTCGTCGCCGGCCCGCAGCAGGTCGGCGGCGACACCGGTCCAGTAGCAGGTGCATGTTGACGGCAACCGCGGTCGCCGGTGCGTAGTAGGCGAGCCGGCCCTGCAGGCGGGCGACCTCGTCGAGCCCGAGCCCGGAGCCTCCGAATTCGGTCGGCACGGCAGCGAGCAGGTAGCCCGACTGGCGGAGCTCGTCCCAGTCCTCGTCGAAGAAGCGGTTCTCACGGTCGTATGTGGCGGCTCGCGCGTCGAACCTGGCCAGCATCTCGTCGGTGAGCAGGTCGGTCGTCGGTGGTGTCATGGTCGTCATGTCGTGGTGCTCCGTGATTCAGTGTTTGGAGTTCAGGTTTGGATCGGTGATTGACGACAACGATGTTTCAGGCGGCCCTGCGGGCCGAGCTGATCGACGGCGACGATGACGTCGGCGGGGATGCCGAGGCGTGCTGCTGCCTCGAGGATCGCCTCCGAGTTGGGGGCTTCGTAGAGGCAGTAGGTCTTCTTCTTGTCGGCGGACAGGAACGAGTAGACCCAGCGGATTCCGACGTCGTCGTTGACCAGCTTGATTCCGGCATGGTCGAGGGCGTCGGGGTCGAGCTGATCGACGAAGTTCCGTTCGATCACGAAGAGAGCCATGGATTGTTCTCGCTGGTGTCGTGAAGCCTCCCGCCGGGCCCGGCAGGAGGTCTCACGTCGTCGTCAGGGATGACTGTAGAGACTCTCGATCCGCTTGTCATGACCATCTCTTGGCCTTCTGTGCGGGAATTTCGTTGACTGTCCGGGGTCATTGGTAGTCAGATCTGACTACTAACCGATTCTGACCAGGAGCCGATTCTTACCAGGAGCCGATTCTTACCAGGAGGAGAGTGAACGTAGCTCGCCAGCCGACCTCGACGATCATGTGCGCTGACGCTGTCGCTGGCCGACCACGCCTAGTGGGTCGCTGCCGTGGCGCGAGCGCACGCGCGGGTCGCTGATCGAGCACGGTGGGAACATCGCTGGTTGCGTTCGACAGCGCGTCGGCTGCGGTCGCGGCCGCGCGTGGAGATGCAGCAGGAGATCGCCACCTTGCGTGCCCCATCTGCGATTCAGGATCGGTGTGGCGACCGGCGATGTGTCTGGCATGATGGCGTCTGCACCGGGATCCCGATGACGCATCGCCACGGAACTGCGCCTCCGCGCTGAGCCGGGCAGATCCTGGTGAGCAACGTCGTGCGCTGGAGCGCGGTCAACGTCTCTGGCAACAGCTTCGTCCCATCGGCTCCGTGGAGATCGACGGCCTCGACGGGCCGATCGAGGCCTTTGCCGTCGGATTGGCAGCCCGTCGAGCCGATCGACGTCCGGATCGCGGCTGAGGAACCGGTGTCGTACCTCTGCCGGCCGGGCTCGCTGCGGTCGTTCGGCAGCCATTCGTCGGCCGCGACGCCGAGTGGTGCCGTGCTGCCGGAGGCGTGGAATCGAGTGTCCGGCAGCTCGCGAGGTGGTGCTGATCGGTGGCGAAGCCGGCGCCGGCAAGACCCGCCTGGCCGCCGAGTTCGCTCGACGATGCCACGACTCGGGGGCGATCGTGCTGCTCGGCACGTGCGACGACGAGCTCGCCCTGCCATATCAGCCGTGGGTGCACGCGCTCGATCACCTGCTGCGGTCACTGCCCGGCTTCGGTCGCCCGCTCATCAGCGACCGCGATCTCGGTGACCTCCTCGTGCTGCTGCCGCAGCTCGAGCGGCTGCTGCCCGGGCTGTCGAGGTCCCCGTCAGCCGATCCCGAGACCGAGCGGTACCTGCTGTTCTCCGCGGTCGATCGTGTGCTGGCCAACGCCGCGCAAACGGCGCCGTTGGTGCTCCTGCTCGACGACATGCACTGGGCCGGCCGCCCGACGCTGGAGCTGCTCCGGCACTTGGTGCGTGCCGGCTCGGCGTCGCGGCTGATCATCATCGCCACCTTTCGCGACGGCGCCGCCGAGCTCTCCGATCCGCTGGCCGGATGTCTGGTCGACCTGCAGCGCAGCGAGAGCGTCGTCCGCCTGCGATTGGGTGGCCTCGACACCGCCAGCGTCGAACAGTTCGTTGCCGGTGCCCTCGATCAAGAGCTCGACGGCGACCTTCGTCGTCTCGCCGCAGTGGCCCGCGATCGCAGTGGAGGCAACGCGTTCTTCCTCGGTGAGTTGTGGCGCCACCTCGTCCAGCAAGGTGTCGTGGCCCGCGAGAACCAGCGTTGGATCGTTCGTCGTGACGTCGCCGGTGTGGGATCGCCCGACAGCGTCAGGGACGTCGTGGCGGCGCGTATGGCTCGACTCTCGCGGCGGGCACGGCGGCCGCTCGAGCTGGCGGCGGTCGCCGGTCAGCGTGTCGAGTTCCGCGTGCTGTCCCTTGCATCGGACATGGTCGTCGACGAGGTCAGCGCCGGCCTCGACGAGCTCGTCGACACCGGTTTCCTCGTCGAGGTCGGTGGACGTCTGTCCGACTTACCAGTTCATCCACGCCCTCGTCCGAGACACGGTCGAACAGGTCTTGTCATCATCTTTGCGGGCCGGCCTGCACCTGCGCATCGCCGAGGCACTCGAGCAGGTCTACGAGGCGGATCCGAGGTCCGTCTACGCCGAGCTCGCCCACCACTTCGGCGCGGCGGCCGCCGTCGGCGGCGTCGAACCGGGGATCCACTACGGTCGGCTGGCCGCCGAGCAGGCAAGAGCTCCGTTGCCTACGACGAAGCGATCTCGCAGTTCGAGGCCGTGCTGCAACTCATGTCGGGTGAGAGCGTCGACGCCACCGAGGTGTTGATCGATCTCGGGCAGGTCCAGATGCGGCGAGGTCAGTCATTGACCGCGCAGGACACCTACGAGCTGGCGTTCGAGGCTGCACGTCACGAGGGCTGGGCCGAATTGGCTGCCCGGGCGGCGCTCGGGTTCGAAGAGTCCGTTCACCAACGGGGGGCACCTGGTGGCCCGGCGGTCACGATCGTGTCAGAGGCGATCAGCATGATCGGCTACGGGCAACCACCGTTGCGCGCCCGGCTCCAGGCTTCGCTGGCTCGCAGCCTGTCGCTCTCCGGCGACAGGGACGCTGCCGTCGCGGCGGGCGACATGGCCCTGGCGATGGCACGAGCGGTCGGCGATCTGGATTGCGTCATCGCCGTGCTGCAGGCCACGACGATCGTTGCGTCGGACCCGGTGAGGTTGCTCGAGTCGAGCATCGAGCTCCGCGAGGTTGCGATTCAGGTCGGTGACAACTGGAGCGCCGTCTACGCCACCGGCAACATGTGCCGCGGGCTCATCGAACTCGGTCGACTCGACGAGGCGGCCGAGGTCCTCGCGCAGCATCGGATGATGTCGGAGCGCGGGCGATTCCTGATGTTCCAGTACATGGGCTTCGTGTACGAGGCGGTGCTGGCGCTCGCCGCCGGGCGGTTCAGCGAAGCGGAGATGGCGGCCGAGCGCGCCCACACCGTTGGTGAGTCCAGCAACATCGTCTTCGACGCCGGCGTGTACGGCCTGCAGATGTTCACGATCCGTCGCGAGCAGGGTCGCCTCGCCGAGGTACTGCCGCTGATGCGCGTCTTCTCGGCGCGAGGCGACGATCAAGCGGTGTGGCGTCCCGGTCTGACGGTGCTCTACGCCGAGCTCGGGATGATCGAGGAATCCCAGGGTCTGCTCGACGCGCTGTCGCCCGGCGGGTTTGCGGTGGTGCCGCGCGACTCGGTATGGCCGGCGTGCCTCACGTTCCTGGCCGAGGCATGCATTGCCTGCGGCGACCAGCACCACGCCGGCACCCTCCTGCGCGAACTCGATACCTATGCGGGCCGCAATCTGATGGTGGCGATGACCACGTGCTTCGGTCCCGCCGACCGTCTACGCGGTGGCCTGGCCGGGTTGCTCGGGCTGACCGACGAGGCGGAGGGTCACTTTCGCGCCGCCCTGGCGCTCGCGGATCGCAGCGCGTCGCCAGTGTGGAGTGCACACGTCCGCCACGACTGGGCTTGTCTCGCCGCATCGCGCAACGATTTCGCCACAGCCGAGGCCTTGGCGCGAGAGGCCCACGAGGCGGCGATGTCCCTCGGGATGCGCGCTCTCGCCGACCATGCCCTCTCGGTGCTGGCGCGCAGCACGTCGGCAGCACCCGCGGCGGCGGCCCACGACGGCATGTCGCAACGTGAACTGGAAGTGCTGCGTCTGATCGCCGACGGCCGCTCGAACCGCGAGATCGGCGAGCGGTTGTTCATCAGCCAGCACACGGCCGCGAACCATGTGCGGTCCATCCTGCAGAAGACCGGATGTGGCAACCGAGCCGAGGCCGCGGCCTACGCCGTGCATCGCCATCTCGCTTGAGGAGGTGTCACAGCGGCAGTTTGGTGCCGCCGAAGTTGGACTGGAGTTGGTCCATGAGCACGGTCCACAACCCCGTGACCTGCATGATGCCAATCGCGACCAGAACGGATCCTCCTATCCTCATCAGCGCCCGGTAGTGGCGCTTGACACTGGCCATCGCGTGCATCGCCCGATCGAAGGTGAGGCCGGCGATCAGGAACGGCACGCCGAGCCCGAGGCAATACATCAATGACAAGAAGGCGCCCCGCGATGCAGATGCCTGATCGCTCGACGCGGCCAGCCCGAGCACGGCGCCGAGGGTGGGTCCGATGCAGGGTGTCCATCCGAGAGCAAAGGTGATGCCGAGGAGCGGGGCGCCCACGAGGCCCGCTCGCGGAAGCTTGTGGATACGAGCTTCCTTGTTGAAGAGTGCGAGGCGACCGAAGACTCCGGCAAGGACCAGCCCGAGAACGATGGTGACCACGCCGAACACCCGCGTGAGTAGGTCTTCGTTCTCGCGCAGCAGCCGTCCAAATCCGCCGAACAACGCGCCGAACGACACGAACACGATAGAGATGCCGAGAACGAACCCGAGTGCTCCGAGCGCCGTTCGCCGACTGGAGCGCGGTGGTGTTGCATCGGCGGTTTGCTCCGAGATGTCATGCGCCGACGTGCCGGTGACGTACGACAAGTAGCCGGGCACGAGGGGCAGTACGCACGGAGACAAGAACGACACGAGACCGGCGGCCACGGCGACCGGAATGGCGATCAGTAGTGAGCCGTCTCGAACCTGTTCGCCGCCGATTGCCACGATTGCGGCCGCCAAGCTCATGTCGATCTACGAGCCCTTGGCCCGTTCGAGGGCGTCGACGATGCTCTGGTCGGCAAAGTCGACGGCGCCGGGAAAGAGCCCGACTACGGTTCCCGCCGCATCGAGGAGAACTGTGGTGGGCACGCCGAGTGCTCCAAAGGCACGCTTGAACTCGTTGCGCTTGTCTCGCCACAGAGACGTGGTCAGCGCGTGACGGTCGATCTTCGCGTTGATCTCATCGGTCACGTCCGAGGCGTCGATGTTGACAGCCACGATCTTGATGCCATCGGCGGCGTTCGATTCGGCGAACTTCTGGAGACCGGACAGTTCTTCGTCGCATTCAGCGCACCACGTGGCCCAACTGACCAGCATGACCGGTTCACCGCGAAGCGAAGAAACCGACACGTCGGCGCCACTGACGAGATCCTTCGCCGCGTACGAGGCTGTGCCGGTGGTTCCGGAATCGCCGCAGGCGCCGGCGAGTACGACCGTGACTGCAACCGTGGCCAGAGCTCTTGCGAGAGTACTCATGGTGATCCGCCGATTCACTCGGTGATCACGATCAGATAGGTCGATCCGCCAGACAGGCTGCACAGCCCCCCGTACTTGCCGGGTGATCCATACTTCAGTTCGAACTGTGTTCCGGCCTGCACCAGGTAAGGGCCGGCGTATTGGTCGACCGAGTCGTCGTTGCGGATGCGGATGACATCGCCGACCCGGAAGTTCAGCTCGGCGGGCATCACGTCGACGAGCTCGCCCCGGTCCAGCTTGGCCTGCGTGCCGGCCGGAACGACGATCTCGACAACCTTGCCTTTGGCGCTGCCGCCTCCATCACTACATGAGATGGCCGCCAGCCCCAACAACGAAATCAACAAGGCGGCGAGAAGGCCGCGTGCCACCCGATTGCCGATCTCACGGGGCCGTATCACGAACATTCGCGGTCACCACCTTGTCGCCGGCTGTCGCGAAGGTCAGAGTCACGTCGAGCGAGGTGCCGACTACGAGTGGCTCGACGAGACCCATCATCATGATGTGGTACCCACCGGGGGCGAGGGCGACAGAACCGTGTGCCGGCACAACGATTCGATCGACTGGACGCATCTGCATCATCGGCGCGCCGGCCGCCGAGGTCATGCCGCCGGCAGTCGAGGGTGTGCTGGATTCGACGGCGGCGGTTTCGTGGAGCTCCGCCGTCTTGGCGATCGATGGATCGACGCTCGCGGCGAGGAGAGCATCATCGACGTCGCCTGTGTTGTCGACGGTCAGGTACAGAGCGCCCGCCCCGGCGACCGTTGGCGAGGTACGTGCCCAGACGGAGTTGACGTTGATCGATGAAGTCGCAGGCGCGGCGGTCGTACTGACCGATTGAGCGTCGCTACCGCATGCTGCGAGCATGGAGGTGATCGCGAGCGTCGCGATCAAGGCAGGGACTGAAGTAGCGGGGCCGAAGAAATGGGGTCTCATGTTTGCTCCCGGTTGAGAAGAGTCAAGAGGTCGGATGTCATGTCGTCTGAGTCGAGTCCGAATGGCCACTCGACGACGACCGTGCCGGTGTCGTCGACGACGTACGTGACAGCCGTGTGTGCAACGTTGTATGCGGTACCCGGGGAATGTGATCCGACCTCGAACTTGACTCCGAACGCCCCGGCCGCTGCCGCGAGTTGGGCAGCGTCAGTGGTCCGCAGCGCGATGCTGTGGTCGAAGAAGTGGGCAAGGTAACCGCTCAGGGTCTCGGGCGTGTCACGCTCCGGATCGACAGTCACCATGGCGACTGTGACCTTGCTCGCCTTCTCCTTTGGCAAACCGTCGAGCGCAACCCGGATGTCGCTCATCGTTGTCGGGCACACGTCGGGGCAACTCGTGTAACCGAAGTACACGAGGTACAGCTCGTGGGACGGCGCCTTCATGGTCGTCGAGACAGCGTTGTTTCCGGCACCGGGAAGGCTGATCGAAGCAACGACCAACGGCGGTGTGCGCACTGCACCAGTGAGCGCTCCCGTACGGAGGTCCTTGCTGCACGACGCCACCATCGCCATGAGAACGGCACCAATCGCCATGCTTCGAACCACGGCCGTGACGTGGCTGCGAGTTGTCATTCTGGACTCCAGATGCATCGTGGCCCGCCGACGAAAGTCGAGCTGTAGGCGTGACGGATTTCCTTCCAGGATGTGCTTCGAACGACCCGCACGCCAGGGCCATTGGGCCGCGAGAAAAAGACCGATCGGCCGTCGATGGCTCGGCGGGCGGTCTGCATGGTGCGCCGACTACGGTCGCGCCCGAATGGTCACGTTGGTGGGCAACCTTCATCAAGAGTTCCGGGCCTTCTGGCATCCCGTCGCCTGGTCGTACGAAGTCGCGGGCGAGCCGTTCGGGGCGACCCTGCTCGGCGAGCCGCTCGTCGTCGTCCGGCATTCGGATGGTGACATCGGCGTGTTCGTCGACGAGTGCCCGCATCGAGGTGCACCGCTGAGCCTCGGCCGCCTCGTGGGGGACGAGCTCGTCTGTGCATTCCACGGCTGGCGGTTCGGCTGTGACGGTGCAGCCACGTGCATTCCCTCGCTCGGTCCGGATGCACACATCCCGTCGAAGGCGCGACTCGGTCGCCCGGCTGCCGCGTGCGAGCGTTTCGGCATCGTCTGGGTCGCACTTGATCCCCCGCGGATAGCTATTCCCGAATGGCCCGACGGTGACGACGATCGTCTCGGTTGCTTCACGCCGACGGCGCACACATCCGACGTGTTGGCCGCGTACCAGACCGACAACCTGCTCGACTCGAGCCACTTTCCGTTCCTGCACGGCTCGCTCAGTTCGCGAAACCCGTTGATGAGCGATCACGAGGTGGTCGACCAGCACGAGTTCGGCTTCTCGACGGTGCGTCGCAAGCTGGACGACGACGATGCGTCGACCGAGGGATGGCTGCGCTACACGCTTGTCGCGCCGTTCACCGTATTGCTACGCAGCGAGGAGCCGAACGGCGAGCTGCGGCAGTCGTTCTTCCAAGCGGTCCAGCCGATCGATGAACGCCTGACGCGACTGTTCTTCGTCGTGCGCGTTCCGGAAACCGATCCGGCTGTGATCGATTCACTCCTCGCCGAGGAAGAGATCGTCCAGCAAGAAGACGTGTGGATCACCGCCGCCTTGCGACGCAGCGGAATGTCAATCGACGGCGGGCCCGACCTGCACGTTCGCTCCGACACGAACGCGATCCTGTACCGCAGGGTGATGCGCAACGTGTTCGGAGCGGCCGAGTGAACGTGGTCGGAATGGCTCGTCCGACACGTCGTCCGTGGTTCGTCGGCGCATGGCGTCGCCGCTCGATCACCGTGCCCGGCGGTCAACCGACCGAGCCGTGCGAGGCCTGGTGGATCCAGGCCGATGACGCCTTCGTCGACGTCAGGGTCGCCCTGCCCGGCCACGAGGACAACGGCCTGCCGTACTCCTCGACGCGCGCCTTGGCCGGCCGATTCGAGATCGCCGGCGGAGACGTGCGTTGGCATGTCGAGCTCGACTCCGACGGGCATGTCCCGCGCACCGACCGGGCCGCGGCATCGGGGCTGTTCATTGCGCCGCACGATCCGCTGCTCATGATCGAGGACTCGCCCGGACGGTTTTGTGAGGAGTGGGTGCAATGCGCTGCCGACGGCGAGGTCGAGTTCGTTCGCGCCGCCGACGTCGTGACCGTGAGGGTCGGCGGCGTCAGCGGCGTCGTGTTACGAGCCGGGCGTACAGTCACCGGAAGGATCTGGCAGGGACAACGGTCGATCGGACTCGGCCCCCGCTGACTTGCACACGTTCAGCCGTCCACCAATCAAGACAGATCCAGCCGATCAGATGGTGGACGCGCCACCACCAACGTTGCCGGTCACGGTGCGCACCAAGAAATAAGCTTCGACACCTTCGACAGGTTCGACATGCCGGCGTCGTTGAAGGTGTTGGTGATGGCCGTCCAATCGGACGGGCGCTGCAGGCTGCGCTCGACAACGCCACGAGCTGAACGCCAGGAACGCAGGTGGCAGGTGTCCCCGTCCCAGCGGGGACACCTGCTGGTAGCCGATAGCCTCCGACCTGGGTACGGGCTGCGGGCGGTTCTCGGGCAACCGTGATCGCCGTTGTGGGCGCGATTCCGGTACTGACAGTTCCAAAATCGAACCCGTTGAGCCGGGTCGGGTGCGGTGTGAGCATTGGCGCTACGGATTTCGCGCCCGACAGGCAACCCACGACGAACGAGGTGTACGGAACGGCGGGTGGGCGCGGCGAGGCGTCATTTGATCCCGTAACCAACGCTGGTGGCTGCATCCCATACGGCTGGATCGAGGAGCACGCGCCGAGCAGGCGAACGTTGCTTGACGCGGCACGAGCTACTACTGGGCCCGGGTGAGCACGACCTTGAGGGCTCCTGTGTCGGCTGCGCGCCCGAACACGTCGTAGGCCTCGACGAAGTCGTCGAGGTCGAAGTGGTGGGTGACGAACTGGCCGGCGGCAACGTGGCCACTGGTGATCAGCTTGAGCAAGGTCGGGGTCGAGTAGGTGTCGACAAGGCCGGTCGTGATGGTCACATCCTTGATCCACAGGTCCTCGAGGTGCAGCGTGACCGACTCTCCGTGCACCCCGATGTTGGCCACCCGCCCACCTGGGCGGATGAGCTCGGCCGAGAGCTCGAAAGTTGCAGGCACGCCGACGGCTTCGATGGCGACGTCTGCGCCCAGACCATCTGTCAGGCCTCGAACCACAGCGAGGGCGTCTTCGCGACCGTTGTTGACGACGACGTCGGCACCGAACAGCTTGGCAGCCTCGAGTCGGCTGTCGGCTTTGTCGATGGCGATGATGTGGCTCGGGCTGAACAATCGGGCGCCCATGATCGCGGCGAGACCGATGGGGCCGGCACCGACGACGGCGACGACGTCGCCGGGTCGGATACCACCGTTGAGCACACCGACCTCGTAACCCGTCGGGAGGATGTCGGCGAGCATCAACAACTCCTCATCCGAGACCCCGTCGGGAGCCGGGTAGGTCGACGAATCGGCGAAGGGCACGCGGACGTATTCGGCCTGTGTGCCATCGATCTTGTGACCGAGGATCCAACCACCACCGCCGATGCATTGGCCGTAGTGGCCCTCACGGCAATACCGGCACGAGCCGCAGGCGGTGATGCACGACACCAGCACCTTGTCGCCGGGCTTGACGTTCTTGACGCCGGCTCCGACCTCCTCGACTGTGCCGACTGCCTCGTGGCCGAGGATGCGCCCGTCGGTCACGGCCGGGACATCGCCTTTGAGGATGTGCAGATCTGTGCCACAAATCGTGACGGCATCGACGCGAACGATCGCATCGGTGTCGGCTTGCAGGGTTGGCTTCGGCACATCTTCCCAAGCTTTCTGACCTGGGCCGTGGTAGACGAGAGCCTTCATGGTGGAACCTCCGTGGTTGATTGGCGAATCAAGATCGGCTGAAGCCGATCAGGTGAAGATGATCTGGCCCGGCGGCCGGGGTGTCGGCGATGGTTGTCGTGGACATCGTTCAGTCCTTCCTCGTGCCGTTGGCGACGAGCGGCTTCCCTGCGGTGGGCATGGCCGATCCGATCCCAGGGATGTCTCGACCGGGCAACAGGCTGTGCCAGTAGAACCACTGGAACATCAGCTTGCCGAGGTGGTTCAGCCTCGACTCCTTGAGCAGCGGCAACCCGAACGATCCCGGATAGTGGCCGACGAGCGGCTCGGTGTCGTAGTTGAAGTCGATGAGCAGCGCCTTGCCGAAGCCGGTCTCGATGAAGCAGTTTGCGTGACCGTCGAACGTGCTGACCAGGGGTTGGCCGGTCAGGAAGCGACGGATGTTGTCGACCACGGTCTCGCCTTCGAAGTGTGTCACCGATCCAGCCTTGGAGGCCGGCACGTTGGCGGCGTCGCCGATCACGAAGATGTTCGGTGCGGCCTTGGACTGCAACGTGTGCTCGTCGGTCGGTACGAAGTTCAGCGCATCGCCCAGACCGGGTGATCGCCCGACGTAGGCGGCTCCACCGTGAAGGGGTACGACGACGGCAAGGTCGAAGGCGAGTTCGCGGCCGTCATAGGACACCAGCCGTCGTCTGCCGCCGTCGACTTCGCCGGTGTTGAACTCGGTGACAATGGCAATGCCTTTCTCGGCGAGCATGCCGCCGAGTTGATTGGCTGCGACCGGCTTGGTGAAAGCACCGTCGAGCGGTGTGACGTAGGTGAGCTCCACCCGATCGCGGATACCACGCTCGCGGAAGTACCAGTCTGCAAGGAAGCAGAACTCGAGTGGGGCCACGGGACATTTGATCGGCATGTCGACCACGTTGACGACGATGCGCCCAGCGGTGAACGAGGCGAGTGCTGCAGCGAGTGCGCCGGCTCCCTTCGGTGTGTAGAAGGTGAAGACGGTGTCCATCCAACCCGGCCCGGTCAGCCCCTCGGTCTCCTCGGGAACCAGAACGGCACCGGTGGCGACGACCAGCACGTCGTAGCCGACGATCTGTCCATCGACGAGATGAACCTCGTTCGATGCGACGTCGACGCGGTCGATTGCCGCCTCGACGAAGGTGATGTCGTTGTGGAACTGGCGCGATCTCGACCGAACGATGTCTTCGGGATGGGTCAGGCCGAACGGTACGAACAGCAGGCCCGGTTGGTACACGTGACGATCGTCCTCGTCGATCACGGTGATTCCCAAGTCGCCGACGCCGAAGACGCGGCGTAGCCGGTTGGCGACGAGTGTGCCGCCTGTGCCGCCGCCGAGAATGACGACACGTTGCTGCATGACCTCATCCAACTCCCGTGCCGTGTCATTCACCAGGGCACAACGACCCGCGACCGTTCCACCCTGCCCGCAGCGGTCGAGCGATCTACATGGGGTGCTCGGCGAGAGCCGCGACGAACCGGTCGGGCTCATCGAGGCTCAGGGTCAGCTGCCGGAGCTTGACTGGGAACAGCAGGCAGTGGCCGCGACCGGTGGGTTGAATCGTGACCTGCACCAGCCCGCGCGCCGAGCCGTTGACGAGCCAGCGCCCCCGCCAACCGTGGGCTCCCCACGCCCACACCGGCCCAGTGACGCGATCGGACCTGGGTGATCGACGAGCGGGGCACGGTTGCCGAGAACGCCCATCCGCCGGAACCCATCTCGACTGCCAGATGATCGTGTGTCACGACGACGTGACAGCGACGAGGTCCGGCAAGTATCGGGGTCGTCACGGCTCTCATGAACGGGCTGAACGACAGCCTGAACAGTCCGTCCGGCTGTGACGACACATTTCGGCTCATTGACGATTCACCCCTACTACTCGGTGGCGATGGCTCCCAGAACGTCCAGCCGTGAGGCTCGGCGTGCGGGACGGAGTGAGGCAAGAATGCCGCATCCGATGGCGATCACCAGCACCAACACGATGGTGAAGATGGGAACACTGAGCTTGCTGAAGCCTTGGTCGCGTAGCGCGAAGACTATGGCCCAGCCCAAGAGCACGCCGATCACCACACCTTGCACCGCGCCCAGCAGCGCAGTGATCTCGGACTCCATGCGAACGATCGCGCGGATCTGTCGCCGGCTAGCGCCCACCGCACGAAGTAGGCCGATCTCCCTGGTGCGCTCGTAGACCGACAGGCTCAACGTGTTGGCAATACCGATCACTGCGATCACGACAGCCAGTGCCAACAAGCCATAGACGAGGTTCACGAAGGTGTCGATCTGTTGGGCCTGTGATTCGATGTAGGCCGAGCGACTCTGCAGTTTGGCAGTCGGGTAGGGCGCGACGGTCGCCGCCAGCGCCGTCTCGAGCTTCGCGGCGTTCGTTCCCGGCGCCATCGAGACGTAGATGCTGAAGTCGTACTGATCGCCTCCGCCCTTCGCGTACAGCGACTTGGCGATCGTGTACGGGCCGGCCAGTTCGTCCTTCTCGTAGATCCCGTGCACGGTGAGGGTGTGAGCCTGGCCATCGAGCAAGGTCATCTCAACGGTGTCGCCCATGACCAGAGCCGAGCTGTCCGCGGTCTTGCGCGAGATCAGCACGCCGTTCTCGTCGAGCGATTCGATTGCGCCGACGATCATCTGGAGGTCGAACACCTTGCCGACGGTTGCGGGGTCGACGACCGCGAAGGTCCGGTCGTTGCCGTCGACCTTGGCAAAGCCGAGTTGAACTCCTGTTGCGGCGCGCACCCCTGGCAGCGCGCCGATTGTCGGCGCCAGGCTCACCGGCAACCCGCCGAACCCGAACGTCTGGGTCGACACCACGAAGTCGCCCGTGAACTGTTTGGCGAACACGGTCCGGATCGATGCCTTCACCGACGCTGCGAACACAGCGATGGCCGCGACCAGAGCAACTCCGACCATCAGCGATGCTGCAGTGCGGGCGGTGCGCTTCGGGTTGCGCATGGCGTTCTCACGAGCCAGTGCGCCAGACGCACCACGCCAGTGCACCAGCGGTGCACCCAACAGCCTCGAGACCGGCCGCGCCAACAGCGGACCGAGCACGAACAGCGAGATGAAGACGAGTGCAACCCCGAGGCCGAGCAGTTGGATCTGTCCGGCCAACCCGATGCCCACCAGCACGGCAGAGAGCACGAGCAAGCCAACTCCGGACAGCAGTCGGCGTGTCGAGAACGATGGCTGTTCCACAGCGACGTCGCGCAGCGCCGCCACGGGTGGGACCTTGCCGCCGCGGCGCGACGGCAAGACCGCTGACGCCCACGTGATGCCGATGCCGACCACGAACGAGGCGATCACGGTGCGAGGCAGAAGTACGAGACCACCCCCGGGAAGCTTGATGCCGACCGCTGTGAGCAGCCCGCGGAGCATCTCGGCCATCGCAAACCCGAAGAGGAATCCCAACGCAGACCCGAGCACGCCCATGACCAACGCCTCGACGAGCAGCGCCGATTGGACCTGGCGTTGGCTGGCTCCGATGGCCCTCAACAGGGCGTTCTCCTTCCTCCGCTGGGCGACGATGATCGAGAACGTGTTGTAGATGATGAACGAGCCGACGAACAATGCCACCGCCGCAAAGACGAGCAGCAAGGTGTTGAAGAAGCTCAGCGACTTCTTGACCTCGTTGCTCGTGTCCGTGGCCATGGCCCGCCCGGTCAGGGTCTCGGTACGTGGTGGCATGACGGCGGCGATGCGCTGGACCAGTGTCGCCTGGCTCACCGAACCGTCACCGCGGACCATGATGCTGTCGAGCTGGCCGGGTCGGCCGACGAACTCCTGTGCGGTCGCCAGGTCGAACAACGCGACGCGTGAACCGACGGGCGAATCTGCGTTGCCGAAACCGACGACGCCGACGAGTGTGAAGGAGCGGCTCCCGCTCTGGCTGAGGACGTTGACGCGATCACCGAGTGCGAAGTTGCCCTCGGAGAACGATCCGGCATCCATGGCCATCTCGTCGCTCGTGACCGGCACGCGACCATCGCGGAGCGACCACACCGAAACCTCCGAATCGGAGATGTCCATGCCGAAGTTGGGCGAACCGCGATCGACACCGATCGGCTTGCCGTTCGAATCGAGGATCCGGGCGTAGCCACCTACAGATCCCGTCACGGACGACACACCCGACACGCCTGACACCACCGACATGAGTTGGTCGTCGATGCGTCCGCGCTGGCTGACACCTTGAGGGCTGGCGATCTTCTCGCTCGAGCGCACAACGGCATCGGTTCGGGCGTACACGGAAGAGAACAGGTCGTCGAACGTGTGTCGAAGCGAGTCGGTGAACACGAACGTACCCGCCAGAAAGGCGACCCCGAGAACTATCGACAGCACCGTCGATGCCAGGCGGCGCTTGTGACTGAAGATCGTGCGAATGCTGAGCTGAAACATGCGGCTCACCCACCAAGGGTCTTCATGTGTTCAAGGATCTTCGACACGGTCGGATCCTCCAACCGATCGACGATCCGTCCGTCGGAGAGGAAGACGACGGCATCGGCCGTGCACGCCGCGACCGGGTCGTGGGTGACCATCACGATGGTTTGACCCAAGTCGCCAACGGCGTTGCGCATGAACGTCAGGATCTCGGCACCTGCCCGGCTGTCGAGGTTCCCGGTCGGCTCGTCGGCGAAGACGATGTCTGGCCGGCCGGCGAGTGCCCTGGCCACGGCGACGCGTTGCTGTTGACCGCCGGACAGTTCGCTGGGGCGGTGGGCGAGGCGTGACCGCAGCCCGACGGCGTCGATGACCAGGTCGAGCGCCGCTGGGTCGGAATGTCGACCGGCGAGTCTTGCGGGCAGGGTGATGTTCTCGAGGGCGTTCAATGTCGGCACCAGGTTGTAGGCCTGGAACACGAAGCCGATGCGGTCGCGGCGCACGCGTGTCAACTCCTGCTCGCTCAGCGAGCCGAGATCGATGTCGCCGATGAAGGCGCGGCCGCTGGTGAGCGTATCCAGGCCGGCGATGCAGTGCATGAGCGTCGACTTGCCCGAGCCGGACGGACCCATGATCGCCGTCATCTGCCCGCGTGGGAACCCGACCGTCACCCCGTCGAGGGCGCGCACGAGGTTGTCGCCTTGTCCGTACACCTTGGTCGCCGCGTCAGTCCGCGCGGCCATGTACAGCAATGTGGCCTGATCTGCAGCAACAACGGTCATCGCGGCCTCCAGCAATTCGAGTTGTCGTGGGGACCCTCGCCGGTCCCGCGAAAATCTTCCTCCCCGTGCCGAAGAAGGGGTAGAGACCTTTGGCCCGATGAAGACTTCACGCATGTCCCCGCACGTCCCGATGGTCGGGCGTTACGTGACTGACGAGCATCGGGTCACCAGCGAGCAGACCTTCTGCCCTGACGGCCCGCCGCCATGTGGTGCAATGTGATGACAGCAACCAACGACGAGCGTGCTCGATCTGGTCGCCTCAGACGAACGGAGCCCAGTACATGAACCACGAGCCGCCAATCGACGATGAATACGAACCGGCCGACATCGACCCGGACGCACCTATCTCGACCGCGTCAGACGGCATTCCCGACCCGCCGGTCGAGGCTGACCCTGCCGATTGGATGGACCAACATCGAGTCGTGTCCGAGGATGATGACGACGAGCGGTAACGCGCTCGACCTTCACGTCGCCCGGTGATCTCGGATCCGGCGCGGGTCGCTGCGTCAGCCATGGTCGGTCACAATCGGGTCGAAGAGCACGTCGGGGCCTGCCGAGCGTAGTCCTTCAGCCGATCGGGCGACGTCGAAATGGACCATCGACCCTATCGCGTTGCCACGTGCAGGCTCACGCTTGACATGTTCGCCCATTCGGCGGACGGAAGGATCGTGTCGACGTGATCGCAACTGGCAGGTCGGGCGCAACAGAGATCGCCGATCGCGTGTGGTGGGTGGGTTCGGTGCGCCCCGATGACACGTTCCAATGTCATTCATATCTGATCGAAGCCGACGACAACTCGGTGCTGATCGATCCCGGCTCGGTCCTGAGCATCGACGAGACCCTGCGGCGGGCCGGTGAGGTGGTTCCGCTGTCTTCAATCCGGTGGGTCGTCTGCCACCACAGCGATCCCGACATCGCCGGCGGGCTCTCCATCCTGCGCAAGGCTCTTCCCTCGGAGGATCTGCAGCTCGTGACCGAGTGGCGAGCCGAGACCCTCCTGCGTCACTACGACGCGGGCATTCCGTTCTTCCGAGTCGAGAACCACGGATGGGTGCTGCCCCTCGACGAGACGCGCATGCTCCGATTCGTGCTGACGCCGTACCTCCACTTTCCCGGCGCAATGTGCTCGTACGAAGAATCGTCGGGCGTGCTGTTCAGCTCGGATCTGTTCGGCGGTTTCACTGACGGGTCGCAGCTGATCGCCGAGGATGCCTCGTACTTCGAGTGCATGCGGCCATTCCACGAGCACTACATGCCGAGCCGAGAGATCCTCGCTGCGGGCCTCGCCCGGATCAGGCGGGCGTTCGGCCCGATCACCCTGATCGCCCCACAGCACGGATGCATTATTCCCGAACCGCTTGTCGGCCAGATGTTCGAGCAACTGGCGGAGCTCGAATGTGGCATCTTCTTGATGGCCCGTGAAGATCTCGATGTGGCTCGATTGCTCCGGGTCGCCACGGTCCTGCGACGCATCACCGACGCCCTGGTCATGGCCCACGATTTTCCCGAGCTCGCCGCCGTCGCCGAGCGAGTGCTTCCCGACGTCCTTCCCGTCTCATCGCTCGAGCTGTTCGCCGAGACGGCCGAGGAGGGATCGCTGCGCTTCTCGGCCGACGACCACTTCCTCGGTACCCGCTGCGAGGCGGTCACGTCGTCGGATGCGACCGTGACATTCGACATTCCGGGCGAAGGTGCGCCTGCCCGGATCGTCATCGGGCTCACCCATGCCGTCGATCTGACCAACGAGCTCCGTGAGATGTTTGCCCGGCTGGCCCCACCGCTGCGTGTGGCCTTGAACCGTCACCTGGAGCAGCGGCACGCCGAGCACGAACACGACGAGTTGCTGGAGAGCGCACTGCACGACGCCCTCACCGGCCTGTACAACCGGCATGCACTGGATGTGCTGGCCAAGGTCGATCAGCAATACGGAGTGCTGATGATCGACATCGACCATTTCAAAGGCGTCAATGACCGCTTCGGTCATGGTGCAGGTGACGATGTGCTTCGAAGTGTCTCGGCAGCGATCCAGGCCAACGTGCGCCCGAACGACGCAACCGTCCGGTACGGAGGAGAGGAGATCCTCGTGCTCCTCACCGCAGCCGACCGATCGTTGACGTCGTCCGTCGCCGAGCGTATCCGTGGTCGTATCGGCGAGCTCGAGTACCCGTCGCTGCCCGAGCTCGGCTCTGTCACGGTGTCGATCGGCGCAGCGATCCATCACCGCGGGCAACCCGTCGACGAAGCCATCACCGACGCCGACGGCTGTCTGTACCGGGCGAAGAATGAGGGCCGTAACCAAGTGCGCACCGCCTGGCAAGACCTCGACGTCTCCTGACCGCCGCGGCCTCGGCACGATCGAGCGATAGCCTCGCTCGCACTCGATGCAGTACCCGTAGGACCACGCCGTATGGCAGAACTACCGCCTGATGATCTCCACGAACGGTTCGACGACGTCATCGCCGACGCCGGTCGTGGCGACCAACGCGCCATCGAGTCGTTGTTCCGTGAGCTGCAACCGCCGCTGCTGCGCTTCCTTCGCGCGCAAGAGAGCCGCGCCGCGGATGATCTGGCCGCCGAGGTATGGCTGGCGGTCGCCAGAGGCATCGCCCGGTTCGACGGCGATTGGGCAGACTTTCGAGCATGGGTGTTCGCGATCGCCCGCAAGCGTCTGGCCGATCATCGCCGAACTGCCGTGCGCCGACGCACCGACATCGTCGAGGCCGACGTGTTCGAGAGCCGTCCCTCCGTCGACGCACCCGAGCAGGAGACGTTGGACAGACTGTCCGGCCAGCAGGCGGCAACGCTGATCACATCGGTGCTCAGCGGTGAACAGGCCGAGGTGTTGCTGCTGCGCGTGTTGGGCGATCTCGATGTCGAACGCGTCGCGGCCATCATGCAGCGCTCACCGAACTGGGTACGGGTGACCCAACATCGGGCCGTGCGAAACCTGGCCAAGCGCCTCGGCCCGAAAGTTGTTGTAATTCGATGAGCGACTGGGACGATCTGGAAGACGTGACACAACCGCGGATCTCCGAGGAGGAAGCCGATCGACTCGTGACCGGCACGGCCTCGGGTTCCGATGAGGCCCGCGACGTTGCCGATCTCAGCGCCGTCTTTCAAGCCCTCCGCCAGCCAGCCGAGCCTGCTGAGCTCGCCGGTCTGCACGCTGCGGTCGCGGCGTTCGGGGATGCGGTTGTCACCACCATGCAAACCGTCCCCTCGACTGCAAGGACCCGCCCGATGTTCAAGAAACTCCTCACAGGCAAGGCAATCGCCGCGATCGGTGTCGTCACGCTGGCTTCCGCCGGCGCCGCCGCCGCCGCTGGTGTCGTGCCCTCCCCCTTCGAGACGTCGAAGCCCTCGGCAGCGGCACGATCGACCCACGATTCCGACGACGACATCGCTGTCGACGACACCGACGTAGACACGACTGCTGTCGACACCACTGCTGTCGCCACGAGTGTGGTCGACGATACTCCCACGACCGATGCACCCGACCTGGCTGACGAAGCCAAAGCCGCCGACAGCACTGACACCAATAACAGCACCGATGGCAGCGAAAGCCAGGGTCCGGATGTCAACGGTCCGGCGAAGTTCGGGCTGTGCACTGCCTGGGAGGCTCGCACCAAGCACGATGCAACCGCCGACACGACGCCACCCGAGTCGACCTCGTCATTGCCGACGATGGTTGTCTCGAACGATTCCAACAGTGATCAGCCGCCGCCCTTCAAGGCATTGAGCGACGCCGCCGGAGCCGCCGGCCAAACCGTCGCCGACTTCTGCGCCGACGCGGTGCCGGGCGGCGAGTCTTCCGACACACCAGGTCAATCTGGTGGGAATCCGTCAGCGACGGCTCCGGGACGGTCGAAGGACGACCCAACGGTGACAACCCAGGGTCAGACCGGTGGAAACCCGTCGGCGACGGCTCCGGGACACTCCGGTGGGAATCCGTCGGGTACAGCTCCGGGTCAATCGGGTGGTGCTCCGGGTCAATCCGGTGGCGATCATGGCAAACCCGTGAACACGCACCCGTGAGGTCCGATCGCCGGGTGGCTGGATAACGGGCAGCGGCGCCGGGTGATCAGGCGGGCGCGGCGAACGCCGGGCGATCATTCGGGAAGTCACTCGCCGTCAGGCTGCCATGCAGGAAGGCGAGCACGAGTGCGGCCCACGGCAACAGCACCGCGCCGAAGAGAGCCGACACGATGTTGACGATGCCGAACGACGCTCCGCTCACCAGGAGCACCAGCGTCCCGACGAACGGACCCGTCAGCGTGGCAACGATCACCGTCGTCACGGTCAGCACGGCGATCGGCCACCGACGGCCATCCGTCATCTGAGCAGACGCTCGAAGTGCATATCTCGTGCCAGTGCCGTCGTGAAGTGCGATGCATGGGGCAACACACCACCGGGCGAACAGGTAGATCGCCACGGGCAGCAGCAGGGGAGACAGCACGACAACCATCCCGATGATCACGGTGGGCAGCAGCACGCGGCTTCGGAACACCTTCCTCGGCAGCGACCTCCACGACGTTTGAAGCGCCGGGACACGACTCGCCAACATCGTCGATGCCGCAAGCGCGAAGATCGCGACGGGAACGGTCACCAGTTCACCGGCTACGAGCGCGACGGTGGCACCGGATCCGCCGGTGCGTCCGACCAGGTCTGCCGTCGAGGAGAACGACGGGATCATCAAGATGAGCCGCTGCAAGACTGCGGCCACGACGCCCCCGGCGATCACCACCAGCGATATCGGCGCGTATCGTCTCCAATCCCTGCGCAGCAGCTTTCCCGCGGAACGCAGGATCTGACCGTTGCGACGTGCGGCGTTGATCGGGTCGGGCGCGGCTGGGTTCCAGCGGGTGCGGCGGATCCCGAACACGATCAGTCCGACCACGACCACGATGGCGATCGCGATGAGGTAGGGACGGTCGAGGAAGGCGATGAACAACAGCGAGCCGCGCGTGCTCGCTCGACAGAAGAAGTCGGTGACCCCAGTGCCCGCCTCGGGGATGCTGACGCTGCTGGTGCGACCCTCGGCCTCCATCCAGTCGATCGGATGAGCCCACTGGTCCTTGGTCACCGGCCCGGTCGGGCCGTTGTTGAAGGAGGGCTGCCGCTCGCCCCACCTGCCCTCGAAGGACAACCACGCAAACGGATCGTCGACGCCTGTGACGTGGTCGGGGAGTAGCACGACGGCGGGTTCGATGGGCGTCGAGGGTGCCCGGGTGTCGTCGCACCCGAACCCTGACGCAGCGCTCTTCCCGAACCAGCGGTGCGCCGAGTAGTAGGTGGCGTGAGACCCCGTGCCGGCGTACACCATCGGCCGATCATCGCGCCGCTGCACGTCGGTCCAGGCCCGGCGCTCGCTGCCCTCGTGTTGGGCGACGTTGACTTCGACGGGGGTCGTCAGCAGTGCCTCGTCGGCCGAGCGTGCATCGAAGACGATCTGCAGCATCTCCCAGTCGCCCTCATGCCGATCGTTCCAGTCGTTGTAGACCCAGAACAGCCAATATTGGAGCGCGATCTGGTCGGGGTGATCCGAGTCGGTCGCCACGCGGGCATAGGTCGTGGGGTGTCCGTCACTGCCGGTGGACTCGAACCACTGCTCGTAGTCGCACCCCGGTGCGAGGGCGTTACCCGGCAGATCGACGTAGGTGTCGGGACCTGCTGCGGCGAGGTCGGCGGCCGTGGGCTGCTCGCGCACGATCGCCTTGTCGGGGCCACGAAGTACGACTCCGGGTTGGCCGAGCACAGCGTCGACCGAGGCAGGCGCATATGGCTCGCCGTCGCCGCACGCCGCGCCTTGTCGTTGGACCATGATGATGGGCGCGTAGCGCTCGGCCAATTGCGCATCTGAGCCGGAATCGACGTTACGGTCGGATTCGGCGCGAATCGGAGTAGACACACCGAGCACCGATCCTCCGACTACACATGCGGACAGCAGCCATCGTGTTCTGCGGGTCCGAGGGTCAGCCGATGTCACGGTGCTCCGTTTCTGTGATTTTCACGATCAGCGCGCACCTTGACGAATCGTTGCGGAAATCTTCGAACTTCTCCGTGCAGCTTGACAGGTCTCACCCGCCACGGGTGATGTTCCCGATATAGGATCGGCGTACAACTCGCTGGGCCTCGGCCGTTGCACCCCTAGCCGCGACCCCGTCCCTGACTCTCGTTCGAACACCCACCACCCCCCACGAGGTATTCATGAGCTCGAACCGTTCCTGTCGGCAACTGCTGGCGCTGCTCACCATCGTCGGTCTCGGAGTCGCAGCATGCTCCGACGACAAGTCGTCGTCGTCGACCAGCGCCGCCGGCGCAACGACGGCCCCGGCGAACACGTCGGCAGCGACCACCCCTGCAACGACCCCTGCACTCACGGGTGCCGGGCTCAACCTCGGGGTTCTCGTGCCGCCTCCCGGGTTGGGGGCGACGTTGTTCCAGGCTCAACAACGCGGCGTGAACTTCGCCGCAGCCGACATCGAGACGGGTGGCGGGGTTCTCGGCGGGCCGCTGAACGTGACCAACACCGACACACCGCTCGGACAGTCGTCGGCCGACGTGGTCAGCACCGCGGTCGACGGCGGAGCGACGGTGCTGTTCGGCCTGGGAGGGTCCAGCGCGGCTCAACAGGCGCTTCCCGAACTGGCCCGACTCAACACGGTGGCGTGTAGCGCCTCGGCCACCCTGCCCAGTTTGACCGTGGGGCAAGAACAGCTGTCGCTGTTCCGCACGGCGTTGCCCGACGATGTTCTGACCTCGTACCTCGCCGAGAAGATCGTGGCGCGCCGCGACGCCGACGCCCCGGGTGCGGCATGGAAGGTTGCGGTCGTTGCTCGCTCCGATGACTACGGATTGTCGGTGGGCAACGGCCTTGCGGCCACGTTGCAGGCCGCCGGCATGGTGCCGTCGGTCGTCGGATACAACCCGCGCCGTGTCACGTTCGACGAAACCGCTGCCCAGGTCGCGGCACTGAAGCCTGATCTGATGATCCTCGTCTCGTATGAAGAAGGTCCGGCGCTGCTTGCTTCTTTGGTCGCGAGCGGTTTGTCGCCGAAGGTGATGATCGGTCTCGACGGATTCTTCGCGCCGCGGCTCGGCACCATCGCCGGCGGGAGTGATCCGACATCGCTCGACGGGTTCACCGTTCTCGGCACCAACATCGGCGACAACGCCTTCCTGCAACGACTGATCGACGACGACGCCAACGCACAGGTCGCCTACGCCGCGCAGGCCTACGACTGTGCCGTCGTGCTTGCACTGTCGAGCGAAGCGGTCGAGTCGCAGAAGTCCGCGACGATCGCCGCAGCGGTTCAGGACGTGACCGCCGGCGGGCGCACGTGCACGACCTACGCGGACTGCCATTCCAAGCTCGCCGCCGGCGAAGACATCGACTACGACGGTGTGTCGGGCAAGCTGGGCATCGACGCACAGGGTGACCCCACCTCGGGGCGCTTCACCACAGGGCAACTGCAGGGCGGCAAGCTCGTGCAGGTTTCCAGCACCGACATCGACTTCGCCGACATCGCCCGGCAGGAAGAGGCCTACGCGGCAGCGGCGTTCACCACCAAGCTCCAGCAGGCTCTCCGATTCCTCGGCTTCTACAGCGGGCCGATTGATGGACTGGAGAGCCCTGCTCTCACCGACGCGCTGAAGGCATTCCAGGCCAGCGTCGGCCTCGAGCCGACGGGGATCTACGACGAGGCGACCGACGCGGCGCTCAGAGCAGCGTTGGGGCCGTACGCCGATACCCTGTCGAGCACCACCCTCGGACTTCAGGAACTGTTGACGTCGCTCGGCTTCTACACCGGCCCGATCGATGGCATCTGGTCCGCCGATGTGACGGCGGCCATGAAGGCACTCCAGAAAGAGCTTGGTGTTCCCGAGACAGGAGTCCCCGACGCAGCGACGCTTCAGGCTGCGTACGCACGCGGCCTGCTCACAGGCTCGACCACCGCCACGACGCTGCCACCCGCCACGACGCTGCCACCCGCCACCACGGTGCCACCGGCGACGACAGTGCCGCCCACGACGGTGCCGCCCACGACTCCACCCGAGACGACGGTTGCACCCGGTGACACGATCCCGCCGCCGGCAGCAACGCTGGATCTGTTCGAAACGTTGCAGGCCAACCCCAACTACTCGACCTTCGTCGAACTTCTGGTGGCAGCCGGCTTCAGCGCTGACACCGAGGTGATCGGCCCGTTCACCATCTTCGCTCCGACCAACGAAGCCTTTGCGAAGCTACCCGCGGGCGCTCTCGACACCTTGAAGGGTGATCCCGAGAAGCTCAAGTCGGCGCTGGCCTACCACGTCGTCGAAGGCCACCTCTCGCTATCGGCGGTGACCGGTGAGCTGGTAACCGTCAATGGCGCCGTATTGCCGGCAGCAGGCACTCCGCCGACCGTGACGGTCGGTGGGGCCACGATCGTCGATCCCGACATCCTTGCGACCAACGGGGTGATCCACGGAATCGACACCGTGCTGGTAGTACCCGCGTAGAGATGACGTGGCACACCTACTGCCGGCCGGCTAGCAGGGTGCTGAAAATCGGGTTCTGAGACGCTGTCGTCCCCGGGCGGGTGGCTCGCCGAGGTCCTGGCCTAGCAGCTCGAGGCCAGTCACGTTTCATTCGATCCCGGCGAATATTTCGTGACTGGCCTGTGACGCGGTCTCGGTGCCGGTCAGGTGGTGGCGGTGTCGAGGCGGTGATTCGGATGAGGTTGTAGACGGCTGCTTCGATCTTGAACCAGGCCCGGTTGCGTTGTCGGCCGATGTAGCGAAGTTTGCGGCCACCGCCGATGGTCTTGATCCACCCGAACGGTTCCTCGACCCGTTTACGGATCCGCTGCGACACGACGTGACCAGGGTGTCGCATCGTGCGACCATCGATCGCAGATCTGCGCTTCGACGTGTTCTGAGCGACGTGCGAGCGCCCCGAGGTCGCGTACATCTCATCGAACACGTCATCCATCTCCGCCAGGACCGAATCGACGATCACCCGGATCCGACGAATCGGATGATCCGCCGGAATCAAGTCCTCGGTACTCAATGTCGTCAACATCGCCAACTGCGGGTCAGGGGTTCCACGCATCCCCCCATTCTTTTCGATTTCGACACCGAACGCGAGCACCAATCAGGAGTTTTCAGCACCCTGTTGCGGATGATTCCGAGCGATCTGGCAACGGCGACGGATTGCAGAGGCCATCCTCACGGGCGGTACAACGACAACCCGGATGACTCGAACGCCGTCTTCAGGGCCGAACGAAGCACCCGCATCAGCTTCCACTGCGCGCCAGGCGCGGTGCGCACCGCCACGCGCAACACGACGCCATCGGTGGTCAGGCGTTCGACCCCGAGCACCACGGGCGGTTCGAGTACGACGTCCTCGAACTCGGGGAGGCGCGCACACTTCTGTCGCGACTCGTTGCATCAGGACGAGGGCCTCGTCGACATCGGCTGCGTACCAAACCGTGACGTCGAGGACGGCCTTCGACCACAGTTTCGACTGGTTGCCGACGCGTACGATCGCACCGTTGGGAATGCTCCACAACGTGCCGTCCCCGCCGCGCAGCGACGTGCTTCGCAACGTCACCGCCTCGACGGTGCCGGTTGCCTGGCCGAGATCTGTTTCGTCGCCGACGCCGAACTGATCCTCGAGGATGATGAAGAAGCCGGCGATGCAGTCCTTGACCAGGCTCTGGGCGCCCAATCCGACAGCGACGGCGGCGATCCCGGCGCCGGCGATCAAGGGCGCGAGGTTGAGGTTGAAGACGCCCAACACCATCGAGCGCGCCGATAGTCCAGACCAGTCCGGAGACACAGGCGCGGGCCACCGCGGTCAGGGTTCTGACGCGTTGCGTGGCTCGCGGGTCCTCGGTCGTCAGCGCCGACGGTGCTCCGATGCCGATCTTGTCGAGCGCCGTGGCGGCCAGCTCGTCACGATTGGCGACCCTGATGATCAGCTTGGTGACGAGCTTTCGCAGCCAATGGTTGACGAGTGCCGTGATCAACAAGATGACCGCGGCGAGCAGCGGTTTGGCCACGAACCAGTCGGCGGCGCGTGAGAGAAGGCGATTGTGGGTGAGGTTCCATGTGGCCTCGCAGATGACCGACGGGGTGTCGCCGCACGCGTCGAGCAGTCCCTCGTCGACGGGTACGGCCAAGCCAATCATCAGCGGATCACGTTTGCCAGCCCGTCACTCTGCGGCGGGTGCGGGCCGTGGACCCCACAGCACCCAACCCCCGAGGATTGCGAGAAGGAGGGCGATCAGCAACGAGATGAGGCTGATTCCCAGCAGGACGAGCACCAGCACTGCGCCGCCGAACGCCGCAGCGGCGACGCCGTCTCTGTGGTCTGCAGCGAACGCTCGAAACGTCGTGTTCGACGCTCCGGCTCGTCGCCGCAGCGCTACCGCACGTTCGCTTGGGCCTGTCACAAACGCGATCGCAGCGGTGATCAGACCGATCACCAGCACCAGAGTCGTGAGCCGCAGCAGCCCGGTCGACAACTGGGTCACCATGCTGACGACCGCGGCACGTGCCCCCGGATCGATCACCAGTTGCGGTGCCTTTTCGACTGCTCGCTGGATGAACATTCGTGCCAGCAACATCACCGCGACGCCGGCGAGGGCAAGTATCACAATTGCTCGTCGTCTGCGTTGAGCGACCACGATCGTCGCCACGAGCAGTACAACCGTCAAGCCGATGATCAGCCAGGCCGCTCGCTTGACGCTGACAAAGACCTGCTGTGCCGTGTTCAAGGTCTGCTCGGCGCTCGCCAGCTTGTCGCTTTGGTACACCTTGAGCTGCCCGAAGTCGTCGGGGAGGTCGCGACCGAACGCCTTTTCGAGTTCGGTGATCTGCTGCGCAGGGTCGCCATCCGGCGTGAGCGTGGGGATGTTGGCGTTGTCGAAGAGCCCCAGCCCTTGCACGGCCAACAGCCCGCGGCTGAGCAGCGGAAGTAGGTTGACGGTGACCTGACCGTCGGTGACGCTGACCCCATGTGAGAGGCCTCCACCCTGCAGCAATTTCACGAGCTCGGCGTGCGCAGCATGCACAACGCGAACGATCACTTGGCGCACCTCGTCTCTCGCCAGCAGCTTCTGCAGCCGACCTTCGACGACGCCGTGAGCGCCGCCGACGATCGCCGGCTCGAGGGCCTGAAGCGCGGGAGGAAGGACGGTCTCGACGCGCGAGTTGACATCGACCATGGTGAACAGTTGGTCGGTGAGGTACGCGGCCATCGCGGCATTGACCTCTGGCTGCTGCATGGCCTCGTCGACGGCCGCGGCCACCTTGTCGCTGTTGAACAGGACCCCTTTGGCCCAGACGGTGACCGTTGTGGCGAACAGGCCGATGACCGCCAAGACCCCGCAGAGGCCTGCGATCACGGCTCGCGATCGTGAATTTCGGCGGTGGGTCGGCGTTGCCGCTTCTGGTTGGGTCTCGGGTGAGGTATCGGGTGACGCCGCGGAGCTCTGCGCGTCGGTCATAACGTTCTCCTCTGTTGCGATCGGACCTTCTTTTCGCTCCTCCTACGCTACGAAGGCCGCGCCGTGTGGGCATCACCCACCAAGGGTGACTGGGGCGTCGTCGGGTGGTTTCCACTCGGTACGGGTGACGACGCGACCCGATCGGTGGTGTCACTCGTCGAACGACCCGAACGGTCCAGCCTGCCCGGCGATGCTCGCCTCGTTGGTGCTCCCGATGGTGTCGTCGCTCGATGCGAGGTCGAAGTATCGCTCGAGCTTCGGAGATCGCGCCGGAAGTTTGCGCAGCACAGGGAGTGCGAAGACGAGCCGGCTGATGCTTCCCCAGCGCTGGAAGACGATTGCATTGACCACGAAGCTGGCCGACATCAGCCGCCCGATGAAGAAGAAGTAGCCGAGCGTCGCCACAGTCGCGGCGAGCGACCCCATCGTGTCGGTGGTGCGTGCGATCTTGGCGGGTAGGTAGATCTGCATGAACCACTGCAGGATCGCGAACCCGAGGCCCATCAACGCAGCGCCGGGAAGTACCGCACCGGGGTCGGTTGTGCCGCGCGGCAAGACGATCTGAACGATGAACCACCCGAGCAGGACTGTGCAAGCCACGGCGGCCCAGGCCGCCACGGCTACCGCCGGGCCGCCTATTTCACGCATGCGGGCGAACGTGAATGTTGAGATCATCAGTGCGAACAGCAAGCCGGTCAATGCCGCGATCCCGCGGACTCGAACCTTTGCCGTGGTCGCATGCATCTGCCATGCGGCTGCAGAGCACGTCGCCAAGACCCGCGCCAACGAGCGTCCGGCCCACAATGTCAAGAAGATGCCGGAAAGGGTGAGCCCCAGGGCGTGCCAGAACGACACGTCTCCATAGTTCTGTGCCATCTGGCCCGTCGTCGGGTTCGACTCGACCAGGCCGCCGAGTGGGCCGCCGAGACGGAAGAGGTTGATCAACCCCAACATGGCGACGTTGGCCGGTATCACGAACAGGAACAACCGCAGTGCGATCGCGCTACCGAGTACTGAAGCGAAGGCATCTTGGTCACGTGCGTACAGCTTCGTGGCGAACGTGAACATGCTGTCGTCTTGTTGTCCGGCGGCCCACGTTGTCGCCCGTTCGGACGCCGTTTCGAATCGCTTCTTGCCTGTGTCGATGATCTTCATGGTCGCCAGCCACAATACGGTGACATGCGAGCCAGGATCACATGCTCAGAGCCTTCATACGCTTGTCAGGCTTCAGCTCCGGGTTTGTACGGTTGGCGTCTCGACGGCAATCGAGGCCGCTGCTGGACCGCGCGCGCCTGCTCGGCGACAACGCCGCGCTGTGCCGCGGATGGGACGTTCGGCCCTACGCACCCTTGTAGGTGGGCGTCATCAATGGATGGTGATCTCTTGGAAGGAGGATCGGCATGGAGACGGTCAAGGAAGCCGCGTCATCGTTCCTGGCACACAAGCGCATCGCCGTGACCGGGGTGTCTCGAAACCCGAAGGGACACGGGAGCAACGCCGTGTACAAGCGACTGCGCGACCGGGGATACGAGGTGTTCGCGGTCAACCCGAACGCCGATCAAGTCGAGGGCGACGTTTGCTATCACAGCCTTGGTGACATCCCCGGTGGCGTCGAAGCGGTTGTGATCGCCTCCCGACCGGATTCGGCAGAGGCCACGATGCAAGAGTGCGCCGCTCTCGGCGTCAAGCAGACGTGGATGCATCGCGCGTTCGGCGAGGGAAGCGTGTGTGACAGCGCAACCGTGTATGGGCGCGAACACGGAATGACGGTCATCGACGGCGGCTGCCCGCTGATGTTCGAGCCCACATCCGACTTCGCTCACAAGATCATGCGCTTCGTGGGCAGCCACACCGGAAAGGTCCCCAAGACGGTGTGATCGGCCGAGGCGTCACGGCTTCGGCCTCTTTGTCACTCGGCGCTGCCGATGCCGGCCCACTTGCCGTTGGTCCAGCGAATCGTGATCAGCTCACCTGCAAACGTCGGCATGGATGCGGGATCTGCCAGCCAGGTAGCGAGTTCGCTGTCGTGTGCCGCCGGGTCGGTCGTGTCGTAATACAACACGGCGCAGCCGCCGAGTTGCTCGACGAACGCGTCGGCGCTCGACAGCGGTCCATCGGCCACGCACGTCGTTGTCGTCGGACCAGCCGGCAGCCCACCGATCCAGCGCACCGACCAGGGCGGTTGCGAGTTGAAGTTGGAATGACCGAAGGCGCGAACGAGCACGACATCGACGCCGCCGTGGAACGCGGCCGCTGTCCGCGCCAGTCGGATCCTCCGGTTCGGTCGCAGGGTCGAGCGATGCCGCATCGGCGAGGTGGGCGACGGCCTCGGGTACGTCGACCAGGGCGTCTTCGACCCCGCTCGCCCACACGTCCCACCCATCCGATTCCCAACCAGGGGCGAACAGGAACGGGGCGAGCTCGCGGCCGAGCGCGAACACGACGTCGACGGCGGCCGCGCGCACGGCCGGATGCAGGCCGCCCGAGATCATTGCGGACAACGCGTGAAACTCTTCGACGGCTCCGGCGGCGTGCTGGCTGACCGATGGCGGCACCATGGCACCGGCGGACACTGTGGCCGCCTCGGCAAGAAGGGGTTGCACCCCCTCGTGCAGGGCGCGGACGGCTTCGACGAATGGGGTCAGCGTGTTGCCGGCGGCGTTCACCGGCAACGCTGGCCATGACGTTTCCGAGGTGCTGCCTGTCGTGGTGACTGGTGTAGGGCTCGTCGTCGACGGGCTCGACGCGCCCGCCGCCGCCGGGGGAGCAGAGACGTGTACCTCGAACCGAGCTGTGTCCTTGGCCAGAGTGGTGGCGGGCTCCGACGGGCGGCGGTACTCGAATTCGATCGTCGTGTCACCGCTGGCCATCGCCTCGTACATGAACCGTTCGTACCCGCCCGCTCCGACCTGCGTCGTCGTCGGCGACAGGTAGCGGTGGTCGACTTCCAGCAAGACGGCCTCGTCGCCGATCGTCGATTCCCATGCGTACCCGGTGGTCGCATTCGACGCCAACTCGATCGAGAAGATGTCACCGATGTCGACATCGACGCTCGTCTCGTCGCGCTGGAAGACGCGGTTGTCGACGTCCCATCGTGGTCGACCGATCAACGGCTCGAGCAACTGCCAATCGGCGAGGCCGCAGCCGTTGGCCCTGTTGAATGACGTCGCCACCGGGTGTCCGCCGATGGATCCCTTGACGGTCGCCATGTCCGGACCGCCGTAGGTCTCTGTGCACACCATGTCGGGCGATGCGCCGGCCAGGAGTCGGTTTCGAATGGCGGGCGCCGAGATGGCCGCGGCGACGGCTGCTGCGCCATCCTTGAGGAACGCTGTGCCGCGGGGAGTCCCATCGGAGCCGACCGAGTACGAGGCGGTTGCGATCGTCGGGCCATCTGTGGACCCGATCGAGACTTCGAGTTCCACTTGCTCGACCGGGGGCTGCATCGATGCTTCGCCGGAGGAGCTGCCCGACGAGCAGCCGGCCAGTACGAGAGCGATGACCGCGTAGTGCCCGCCCCGCACTCCACGGCCCATTCTCGTGCCCACCCCCTCAGTGTGGGCCGCGCAGTACCTGGTCGACAGGGTACTTCGACCGTCAAAGAGCCCGAAATCTCCCTATCCGAGAACGGAGCGCAGCGCGTCGAGCCGCGAGGGCACCAGGCGATACCAGACCCACAGGCCGCGCTTCTCGCGCTCGACCAGGCCGGCATCGACGAGGATCTTCATGTGGTGGCTGACCGTCGGCTGCGATCGGCCGGACGGTTCGACCAGATCACACGCACACACCTCGGCACCGCCGGCTGCAGCGATGTGGCTGAGCAGCCGAAGCCTGATGGGATCGGCGAGTGCAGCGAAGGAATTGGCCAGCAGAACCGCCTGGGCCTCGTCGAGGACATCGGTTCGTACCGGCGAGCAGCACGAGATGGGATCGAGCGTCTTGGTCGTTCGGGTAGCCACCCAACCACTATATCGACGAACGTCGAAGAAGTCCATTGACATTCGTCTATATGGTCGGTACGATGAGTGCATCGACAGACGTCAATATAGTGTTGGCGTTCTCACCTTCCAGGAGGAAGTCATGTCCCGAGTGCAACTCGCCCTCAACGTTGCCGACCTCGATGCGTCCATCGAGTTCTACACCAAGCTGTTCCAAACCCCGCCCGCCAAGATTCGCGACGGCTACGCCAACTTCGCGATCGCCGACCCGCCGCTGAAGCTGGTGCTGTTCACCGGTATGGGCGAACCCGGCTCGCTGAACCACATCGGTGTCGAGGTCGAGTCGAGCGACGAGGTCGCCGCAGTGATTGCCCGCACGCAGGCGATCGGAATGGAGCAGAACGTCCAGCAGAACACGTCGTGTTGCTTCGCCGTGCAGGACAAGACGTGGGTCAAGGGACCGGAGAACGACTGGGAGTTCTACACGGTCCTCGGCGACGCACCCTCGATGACGTGCGGTGCCGACGCCGTGGATGCCGCGCCCGAGACCGTGCCGGCCGGCCAGTCGACCTGCTGCTGAGTGGTTCTCATCGCATGACCACGTCAGCAGAGACCGACCGGATTGACGACGCCGATGTGCTGCATCGTCTCTCGATGTTGGATCGGTTCCTGCCGGCGTGGATCGGCCTGGCCATGCTGCTCGGTCTGGTGCTGGGCCGAGCGATACCCCAGCTCGACGACTGGCTCGACCGGGTCAAGATCGGCACCGTTTCGCTTCCGATCGCGATCGGTCTGATGTTGATGATGTATCCGGTGCTCGCCAAGGTGAACTACCGACACCTCGACGACGCCGTGCGAGACCGTCGCTCGCTGTGGCTGTCGTTGTTCTTGAACTGGGTGGTCGGTCCGGCGGTGATGTTCACTCTGGCCTGGCTGATGCTGCCGGACCTACCCGAGTACCGGACAGGGCTGATCATCGTCGGACTGGCGCGGTGCATCGCGATGGTTCTGATCTGGAACGATCTGGCCTGCGGCGATCGCGAGCTCGGTGCCGTGCTGGTGGCGATCAACTCGCTGTTCCAGATCGTTGCCTATTCGCTGCTGGGATGGTTCTACCTCGAGCTGTTGCCGGGTTGGCTGGGGTTCGACACCGCCCAGCTCGACGTGAGCATGTGGGAGATCGCCAAGGTCGTGTTGGTGTTCCTCGGTATTCCGCTCGCCGCCGGGTTCCTGACCAGAACGATCGGCGAACGCACCAAGGGCACCGAGTGGTACGAACAACGGTTCCTGCCGCGCATCGGGCCGGTTGCGCTCTACGGATTGTTGTTCACCATCGTCGTGCTCTTCGCACTGCAGGGCGACAAGATCACAAGCGAGCCCTTCGATGTTGCGCGGATCGCACTGCCGCTGCTCGCCTACTTCGCGATCATGTGGTTCGGCGCCTTCTTCCTCGGCATTCGCCTCCGCTTCCCGTACGCCCGCAACGCGTCGATTGCCTTCACGGCGGCTGGCAACAACTTCGAACTCGGCATTGCGGTCGCGATCGGCGTGTTCGGTGTCACCTCAGGAGAGGCGCTTGCCGGAGTCGTCGGCCCGTTGATCGAGGTGCCCGTCCTTGTCGGCCTCGTCTACGTGTCGCTGTGGGCGCGCCGACGCTTCTATGACGTCAGTGGGCTGCCGGGAGGAGTTCGGCCAGAAGCGCTCGCACCCGTCGATCGGTCTCGTCGCGGATCGGTCTGACTTCGAGTCAAACGGTTGCGAGTTGCTCGCTGGACTCCGCGATGCTTACCTCCGGTGTGAACTCGCAGAAGGCTGCGTATGCGCGGGGGCCGTAGATCGTCGCCGGACCGCCGTTCATCAGCATGGCGACACCGATTGCCTCGGCTGCCTCCTGCCGCGAGGCGCCGGCGCGTGCCGCGCCCTCGGCGTGTGACGCAATGCACCCGTCGCAACGTTGGATCACGCCGATGGCGAAGGCGATCAACTCCTTGGTCTTGGCGTCGAGCACACCGGGAGCGAACGCGGCGTGATGAAATTCGCCGAAACCCTTGTACACGTCGGGAATCGCGTGGCGCAGTTCGCGATGGAGCGGCCGGAGCTCATCCAAGACCGCCTTGCCGTAGCCGTTCTCTTCCATCCGTGAGTCCTTTCTCGATCTACTTCGACTCCAAGTTATACCCCGTGGGGTATCGTGACCAGAGTCTTTGGTCCATACTCGGGACACACCATCAGAAGGTGTGTGCGATACCCCGTGGGGTGTTCGCCTAAGTTGGACCCCGCAGCCGAGGAGGGAACAACGTGGAACTACCGGAAGACACAGTCGCCGATCTCACCAAGCGTCTCCGCCGGGCCGAGGGGCAGGTGCGCGGCGTACAGCAGATGCTGGCCGAGGGCCGCGATTGCCGTGAAGTCGTCACGCAACTGTCGGCTGTGACCAAAGCGCTCGAGCAAGCAGGCTTCCTGCTGGTTGCGGCGGGGCTCACCTGGTGCGTTTCGGATCCGGAGCGGGCAGCAGCCGAAGGATACGCCCTGCCCGATGTGCAGAAGATGTTCATGAAACTCGCCTGAGCCGATCCTGATCGGCGCGTCGTGGGATCGTTAGACGGTGAGCGATTGGTCGGGTAGGTCGAACCAGCGCAGATGCTCGAACTCGGCCGACAAAGCCCCCGGATGCGGGTTCGTCTGACACCATGCCGGTGCGGCGTCGAAATGACGTCGGGCTGCGTCGAGATACCCCGCAAGGGCGGTCTCGGGCGCCCGGACCCGGTCGATCGGCGGTCGTCGAAGATCACCGGTGGCCGGGTCGTACGAGAGCTGCGACAGGCGCAGCGGCGGCTCGACGGGCCCATCGCGGTGGCGCCACAGACCCGTCGCCGGATTGAAGCGGTATTCGGGCAGCAGCTTCCATCCGTGCTCGGCGACCAGATCAACAGCGTCGACCAGGTACTGGAAGACCGTCTCGGAGATGAAGTAGTTGAAGCTGACTCGTGTCCATCCCGGCTTGATCCCTTCACAGCCCTGGGTGATCTCGTGCTCGAACTCGTGGGACCGTTCGATGTCGATCCCCAACAGCCTGTGACCGTAGGGTCCGGCACACGAGCATCCGCCGCGGGACTGGATGCCGAACAGATCGCTGAGCAGCGCCACCACGAAGTTGTGGTGCAGGTAGCGCCCCTCCGGGCGCCTCACGACAAACGACAGGATCGACAGGCGATCAGAGTGGGTGTTACCGAGCACCTGGATCGACGGGTTGTGCGACCACGCCGCAACCGCACGCCGCCAATACGACTCTTCGTGCGCCTTGATCGTCGCCACACCCACGGCCTGCTTCAACTGGAAGACGAGCCCGGCCCGGATCGACTCGATGATCGCCGGCGTGCCGCCTTCCTCGCGGTGCACAGGATCATCGAGGTAGCGGTGCTCGGTGGGGTTCACGTAGGCCACGGTTCCGCCGCCGACCACGTCGGGGACCCTGTTGTCGAGCAGCGAACGGCGAACGACCAACACACCGGGAGTGCCGGGACCACCCACGAACTTGTGAGGGCTGAGGAACACGGCATCCTTGTACGCAAGCGGGTGTTCCGCGCACTGCGGGTACATCTGGATGTCGACGTATGGTCCGGCGGCGGCAAAGTCCCAGAACGAGAGAGCTCCGTGGCGGTGCAAGACATCGGCGATGGCGCACGTGTTGGACACGATGCCGGTCACGTTCGAGGCGGCCGAGAACGAGCCGATCTTCAAGACCCGGTCGGAGTGAGCGGCCAACTCGGCTTCGAGCCGGGCGAGGTCGATGTGGCCGTCGGCATCCTCGGGAATGGTGATCACATCGGCGATCGACTCTCGCCACGGGAGCTCGTTGGAGTGATGCTCGAACGGCCCGACGAAAACGACCGGGCGTTGATCGGCGGGGATATGCTGCGACAGGTGATAGCGGTCGTCGAGATCGGCCGGGATCCGCAGGTTCATGATGCCGATCAACTTGTCGATCGCCCCGGTCGCCCCTGATCCGCAGAAGATCACGCAGGAATTCTCGTCACCGCCAACGGCATCGCGAATGATCCGGCGGGCATCCTCACGCAGCCGCGTCGTTTGCAAGCCGGTTCCCGATGATTCGGTGTGGGTGTTGGCATAACGCGGCAGAACCTCGTCGCGGATGAAGTCCTCGATGAAGCTCAGTGCCCGCCCCGAGGCGGTGTAGTCGGCATAGGTGATTCGATGAGGCCCGTATGGGCCGTCCATCACCTGGTCGTCGCCGATGACCGATTCGCGGATGCACCGCAGCAACGGGGTCTCGGCCGGATCGATCACCGCAGTCAAGCTACCCGGTGTTGGATGGGCGAAGCTGCTGCCCGCCAGGGCGCGGCCCCTCGGCGAGGCGCCGACTTCGAGCTGCACCAGTTGCGGTCCACCGTCGACATCCGCTGCGAGTTCCCCGTTGCGGCCGGTTTCGTCCACTGGATCATGGGCGGTCTCGACTTTCACTCGCACGCCCGTTGGCTGCGCGAGATGGGACGAGTTCCGGTTCACCGCAACGGGATGGTCGAGACCAGTTCGAGGTGATACTGCTCGCGGTAGTCGACTCCTCCGATCGGTGAGGGCGACCGGGATTCCTTCGTGGATCGGACTTCGACGGGTAACCCGGTGTCTGCCAGGTACCAGTCGACGACAGTGTGCTCCCAGTACTTGTCGTTGTCATCGACGGTCATCCGCACGTGCTGAACCGCAACCTCCACGCCTCCGACGGACCTCGTAGCCCTTTCGAAGATCTCCCAAGTCGGCAGCCACGAGTCACCGGCCAACGAGCATGATTGGTGCTGCACATGCTCCACGTTCGATGATTCCACGGGGACGAGGACCACGGCGCGGTCGCACGACGCGCGTCCTGGTCGGGCTGGCCGAAGAACTCGTGGTACTGCACACCGTCGGTCTGGAGTTCGACGCCGTTGGCCACTGAGCACAGGTTCCACTCGTCGCGGCGTTACGCGGCGCGCGTCCCATCGAACGTGCACACCACAACCGCGCCCGATCATCGTCATCGTGGTCTCGGCGGGGTACACGTGTGTCGCTCCGTCGAGCGCATCGACCTCCTCGCTACCTGTTGTGCGATAACGGTAGATCCCCTCGTCGGCGAGTGGGGGCAGAGTCGACGTGACTTCCACCGCTGTCGAGGCCGCGGGCGTCGTCGATGTCATCTGCGTCGTGGTCGGAGCAGCCGCGCTCGCCGAACTGGCCTCGGCCCGGAAGACGTCCAGCGCCTCGTCTGTCGGCACGGCGCGGGAGCGGTCGCGCAGGACGATGACCCTGACAAACGCTGCGGCGAGCAGCACGATCGACACGGCGACCAGGCCGCCGACAAGCCAACGTCTCCTGAACCGACGAGAAGTCGACATCGTGCCCCGAGCGTAGCCCTCGACAAGTTAGGGTGACCGTTCGTGACGCTGCGTGTGGGGCCGATCGGCTGGCGTAACCGCGTTCGGTCGTGGTCGCTGGCTCCCGATGGTCTCCCCCGCCCAGACGCACCCTTCGCCCGCGGACCGATGGCCGCTCGAGTTCTCGGTCACGTGATCGATGGCGCGGCACTAATCGGTGCCTCCATCCCAGCATGGCTGGCCCACCGCCTCGCCGTCGTCGGCGGAAGTCTCGAATGGGCGCTGCGCCCGGCCAAGCGACGCGTGCTGGCATCGAACCTCGCGCATGCGGTGGATCGGCCTGCCACGTCGCGGATGGTGCGGTCACTCGTGCTGCGTGAGGTCGTCAACGAGGCGCGGCGGTCCGTCGACCTGTTGTGGGCAATCGGAAGACGCGATGATTTCCTTGCAGCGACGCAGATCGATGGGCTGCGGCACGCGACGGCTGCTGCGGCGCGAGGACAGGGGATTGTCCTCGTGGGTGCACACCTCGGTGGCTGGGAGGTGGCGACGGCGGTGCCGGCGGACGTGCTGCCGGTGCCAACCACGGTGGTGGTCGCCGACAACTGGCTGGCCTGGGCGATGCAGCACGTGCGTGGTACAGCAGGCCTGCGGATCGTGTACGCGGGACACCCCTCGCACGAGTCGCTGCCGCGTGATGCATCGGGGCGAGGCGCTGCTTGTTCTCGGTGACGACGGCTCGCAGAGTTCAGCGCGATCGTACGAGGTGAGGTTCTGCGGTACGACCGCGATGATGCCTGCGGGGGTCGTGTCACTGGCCCGTCTCGCCGGGGCACCGATCGTGCCATTCACGGTGCTGCCGAAAGGGCCACGGCAGTGGGTCGTAACCATCGAGCCGCCGCTCGAGCCGCCCAGTCGTGAGCACGGCCATGAAGGCGAGCAGGCCGTGCTGCAACTGCTCGCCGACCGCTGGACCGACCACGTTCGGCGCCATCCGCAGCATTGGGCCGCTTCCTTTCCGATCGACTGGTGTCAACCGTGAACGGCGCACGCCGGGAGGTCGCGATCGGGCTGGGCGCTTACGGGGCGTACTTGCTTGTGAGGTGGTCGGTGTGGACCGACCGTGGCCGGACACGAGCGACGGCCAACGCGCGACGAATCGTCACGCTCGAGCACGCCCTGCATATCGACGTCGAGGCCGACGTGCAGCGCGCCCTGCTCCGTGTTCCAGCCCTCGTTCACGCTTTGAACGCCGGGTACGCCGCAGGCAACGTCGCGCTCAGTGTCGGGTGGCTGCTTCGCCTCTATCGGCGTTGTGACTCGGGCTTCCTCCTCGAGCGACGAGCGGCCGTTGCCGCGTTCGCCGCCGCGCTCCCGGTCTTCGCGCTGTTCCCCACGGCGCCACCGCGCATGCTCGACGGGTACGTCGACACGCTCGGCGGCGACGGTACCGGCCTGGATCATCCTCTGCTGGTGCGCCTGTACAATCCGATTGCGGCCATGCCGAGCCATCACGTCGGGTTCGCGGTGGTCACCGGGATCGGGCTGGCCCGTCGTGCCAGAACCCGTACATCGAAGGTCGGCTGGCTGGCCTATCCCGGCGCGGTCGCGGTGGTCGTGATCGCGACAGCGAACCACTTCGTGGCCGACGTGATCGGCGGTGCAGTGGTTGGACTCGTGGCACGTGGAGTCGCGCGATGATCGCGACAGAACGCGCCCTGCGACCACATCACATGGTGATCGGTGTGGTCGCGGCGGCCCTTGCCGGCACGGCCGTCGTTGCGGTGATCGGCCGCCTCGCCGGCTTCGGCGTTGTACGCGACTCGCTATCAGAGGCCGAGTTCGGGTGGCTCATCGGATGTGTCGTCGGCCAGGCTCTGGTGTTCGCCGGCTATGCCGGCGCATTCCGCTGGACGGTGCGAGCCGATGACGGGCCGCACGTCGCCGTCGGGATCTCTGTCGGCGTCGTTCTGGCCGGCTTCGCTGCCACGCAGCTGTTGTCGTTCGGGGGGATCGGTGGGCTAGCCGTCTTGTACTGGGCATTGCGTCGGTTCGGATACGACGGTGATGGTGCGGCCGTCCGCTTGATTGGTCTGAACACGGCCGTCTACCTGGTGTTCGGTGCAATGGCGTGGTCGGCCGCAGCGGTGGCTTGGGTCACCGGTGCGGTGCCGCTCGGCATGACCGTGCCGTGGCTTGTCGGACTGCCGATCGTGATCCTGGCGGCCCGGTGGTTCACCGCTCCTACGCGGCTTCAGCGCTGGATCGAGCCGCGTCCCGGCGCACTCGCTCGGGCTATGGCCACAGGCGTGGGTGCAGCGGCATGGGTACGTCGCCGACTCGGCGACACCAGCACACGGCCATTGTTCGGATGGGCGGCGGTCTACTGGATCGGTGATATCGCATGCCTGTGGGCGGCGCTCGAGGCATTCGGTGCCAACGTTGGGCTGGTGGCGCTGACAGTGGCCTACACAACCGGCTACCTCGTGCAGTCGCTGCCGATCCCTTTTGTCGCCACGGCCGGCGTCGACACAGCGACCGCTTTCCTGCTGCATTCGGTCGGCGTTCCCCTCGACCTGGCCCTGCTCGGCATCGTTACACACCGGGTGTTCGCGTTCTGGCTCCCCGTCGTGCCTGGCTCGATCGTTGCGGTGACGCTCTCGCGTGTCGGGCGTGCCAGGCCTCTTCTCAGTAGTGCGGGGGAGTGATCACCCACAGCACCTTCACCGGCTGGTCGCCGTGGTTGGCGCACCGATGGGCCTCGGTGCTCGGGAAAGCGAAGCTGTCGCCGATGTCGAGTTGGAAGTGGCGGTCGTTCGACCCACAGCTGAAGTGTGCCCATGATGACCAGGCCGGCCTCGGCACCATCGTGTGAGTAGAACTCGCTGTCGGCGCCCGGGTGGATCGTGCTGATCAACAGTTCGAGTGGGCCACGGAGGTTGGGCGACAACAGTTCCTCGGTGATGCCGAGGCCGGTGAACGTGAGGTTGCGCCGGTTCGCGGCACGCACGATGATGTCGCGTTCCTCCTCCGGTCCGTCGTGGCGGGTATGGAAGAACCAGTTCATGTGTACACCGAGTTCGTCGGAGATCTGCTTCAGAACGCCGATCGGCAGCCGCGACACGTCGCGTTCGATCTGGCTGAGGTAACTGACGGAGATGCCGATGGCCGAGGCGACGTCTTGCAGGGTGCGGCCTTGTGCCCTGCGCAGCTCGCGGATGCGGCTGCCGATCGGGGTGTCGGCGTCGTAGTGGTCGGCACCCGACGGCGACGTCGCCTCACGTGCGCTGCTGAGCGCCCTGATCGCCATGGTGTTGCTATGCCGCCGAACAGGCCGTGGTCACGAGTGCACCCGCATGCTCTTCGGGTCGTACCAGGGCTCGCAGCGAAGCGCTCGCTGGAACGCGGTCGCCCGCGACCTCGATCTCGTAGGTGCCGCGAGATGTAGTCGGCGATCGACGATGTCGCCGTCGGGTCCCGACACAGCCCATGCCGAGCGAGGCGTCGACGCGTGTGGCCGAACATGCCCGAGGTGATGCGGCCGACGATGCACGCTGTCGCGCCAGATCGGCTCGTTGTGATAGAGCAGCTTTGCCGGGTCGGTCAGCGCGAACTGCACCAGACGTTGCTGCAGTCCGGCTTCCTTCTGGGCGCAGCAGGCGTCGCGCCCGATGAAGCCGCCGCTGCTTGTCCCAGGCGACCGCGAAGCCGAGGCCCGCCTCCAGCGGGGTATCGTCGGTGGTGATGTCGTGGCCCCAGTGGCGGTAGCCCTTCTCCATCCGGAGCGAGTTCAGCGCGTGATAGCCGGCGAGACGCAGGCCGAACGGCATCGCCCTGGCGGCGACCAGATCGCATCGAAGACGCCCTGTAGCGAACTCGGTGGGGATGTAGAGCTCCCAGCCGAGCTCGCCGACATAGGTGATGCGGCTGGCGCGCACGCGCGCGTAGCCGAGGTCGATGATCTGCGAGGTCGCGAACGGGAAACGCGTCGTTCGACAGATCGGCAGTCGGTCACGGCTGCAGCAACGCGCGCGAGTTCGGCCCCATCACGCTGAGCACGGCATGCCCGGAGGTGACGTCGATCGCGACTGGCTCGGGCCTCGTCCGGGATGTGATGCTTGCAGGTATGCAGAAGTCGCGAACCTGGGTCGCTGCAGCGGTCACGATCAGGTAGCGGTCGCGGCCTCGCGGGTGACCGTGAGATCGGCCTCGATGCCGCCGCGCTCGTTGAGCCATTGCGTGTAGACGATCTTGCCGACCGGGACCGCGACGTCGTTGGCACAGATCCGGTTGAGCACGGCCTCGGCGTCGGGGCCTTCGCACAACGAACTTGCCGAACGACGACTGGTCGAACAATGCCGACTGCGGTGCGCACGGCGATGATGCTCGTTCGGCCGAGTAGCCGAACCAGTTCTGCCGGCCGTAGCTGTACTCGTACTCGGCTCGACGCCCTCGGGCGCGAACCAGTTGGCGCGTTCCCAACCGGCGACCTCGCCGAAGCAGGCGCCGCCGGCGCGGCAAGACGATCGTGCAGCGCGCGAGCGGCGCACACCACGCGCCGTTTCCGGTTGGCGGTACGGCCAGTGCATCGCATACAACAGTCCGAGCGCTTCGACGGTGCGATCGTGCAGGTAACGGCGTTGCGCTTGGAACGGCATGACGCGGCGGATGTCGACGTCCCACAGATCCATCGGCGGATGGCCGTCGATGATCCAATCGGCCAGAACCTTGCCGGCCCCGCCCGACGACTGGATGCCGATCGAGTTGAAGCCCGCACGCCATGAACAGGCCGTTCACGTCGGGTGATTCGCCGAGCAGGTAGCGGTCGTCGGGCGTGAACGACTTCCGGACCGTTGAAGAACAGCCGAATGCCGGCCTGCGCCAGCAGTCGGCATGCGATGCGTCGCGGCCTCCACCAGCGGGGCGATGTGATCGAAGTCCTCGGGAGCGAATCGAAGGAGAACGACTCGGGGATGCCGCGACGCCTTCCGGCTTGATCATGCCCCACGGTTTGGCGACCGGCTCGAACCAGCCGACCAGCAACTTGCCGGCTTCCTCCTTGAAGTACCCGCAACCGTCGTGGTCGCGCAGCACCGGCATGTGCGCGGCGAATCCCGTCGATCGCTTCGGTGACGATGTAGAAGTGCTCGGCGGCGTGCAGCGGCACGACGGCGCCGCCTGATGCGCCGAGCTGCGTGCGCCCACATGCCGGCCGCGTTGACGACGCATCGGCGCGGATCTCGCCGAACTCCGCTGTCGACACCCACCGCTGCGCGACCGTGCTCGGTGAGGATTCGGTCGACTTTGACGTTCTCGACGATGCGCGCGCCGCGGGCGCGGGCCCCCTTGGCCAGCGCCTGCGTGGTGTCGATCGGATTGGTGACGACCGTCCCGGGCAGGTGCACGCCACCGACCAGGTCGTCGACAGCGCCAGCGGGACGAGGTCCTTGCACGTCGGCAGGGGAGATGACGTTCACCTCGAGACCGAACACGCTGCGCCATCGAGGCGCCACGCTTCAACTCCTCGAAGCGCTCCTCGATCGGTCGCCACGCGACCGAACCGACGTGCCTGGAACCCCGTGGCTTGACCGGTCTCGGCCTCGAGCGTGGCGAACAGGTCGGTGGTGTATTGCGCCAGCCGGGTGAGGTTGTGGGTCGCGCGCAGCTGGCCCACCAGACCCGCGGCGTGCCACGTCGTGCCGCAGGTGAGCTGCTCGCGTTCGAGCAGCACGACATCGGTCACGCCGCGGAGCGCGAGGTGGTAGGCGACACTGCATCCGACGATGCCTCCGCCGACGATCACGACGCGTGCGTGACTGGGGAGCTCGGTCATGTGAGGTGCCTCCGAATGGCTGCCGAAGCGACGGTGCGATCGCTTGTGTAATTTCGGCTATCTTTACACAACGTCAGTAGGGAGCCGATGAGCGAGCAGGCACGGATCGTCGTGATCGGCGGTGGCATCGCCGGTTGCAGCACGCTGTACCACCTTGCGCAGATGGGGTGCACCGATGTGCTGCTGCTCGAGCGCGACGAACTGACCTCCGGCTCCACATGGCACGCCGCCGGCAACGTGCCGACCTACAGCACCAGCTGGAGCCTGATGAAGCTGCAGTCGTACTCGGCTGCTCTGTACCGCGAGCTGGCCAAAGACCCAGACTCACCCGATCAGCTATCACGTCACCGGTTCGGTACGCCTGGCCCACAGCGACGAGCGCATCGCCGAGTTCCGCCACGTCACCAGCATGGCCAACGCGCAGGGCATGGGCTACGACATGCTCGACCCCGCGCAACTCGTCGAGCGGTACCCGCTGGTCAAGACCCACGATCTGCTCGGTGCCCTGTGGGATCCGCTCGATGGCGACATCGACCCGTCGCAGGTCACCCAGGCGCTGGCCCGCCGGCGCGGTCGTTGGGAGCACGGGTACGTCGCTTCGAGCGTGTCGTCGGGCTGACGCAGCGTGCCAACCACGCCTGGACCGTCACCATCGCGCACCGCCGATAGGCGACGAACACGTCGATTGCGAGATCGTCGTCAACGCTGCCGGCTACCGCGCCGGCGAGGTGATGGAACTGGTCGGCCGCCACCTGCCCGATCGCCCACATGTCGCACCAGTACTACGTGACCGAGGAGATTCCCGAGCTTGCCGCCCGCGAGACTGCCCGCTGCCGCTGTTGCGCGACCCCGACACCAGCTACTACCTGCGGCAGGAACGCAACAGCTACATCCTCGGGCCGTACGAGTGGCAGGCCACGGCGATGTGGCGCGACGGCATCCCCGAACAGTTCGCCAACATGTTGTGGAGCGACGACCTCGAGCGGCTGGCGCCGCAGATCCTCGACGCCGGCGAACGAGTTCCGGTGCTGGGTGAGGCCGGCATCGCCCGTGTGGTCAACGGCCCGATCCCGTACGCGCCCGACGGCAACCCGTACCTCGGCCCAGAACGTGGGCTGCGCAACTTCTGGCACTGCAACACGTTCAGCTTCGGCATCGCCCAGGGCGGCGGCGCCGGCAAGGCGATCGCCGAATGGATCCTCGACGGTCGACCCGAGTATCGACATCTGGTCGATCGACCGCCGTCGCTACAAGGACTTCGCCACGACGCAGTACACCATCGACAAGGCGATCGAGGTGTACCAGAACGAGTACGCGATGAGCTTCCCGTTCGAGGAGCGCCCGGCCGGCCGACCGTCGTACACCTCGCCGCTCTACGAGACGCTGCAGGCCAAGGGTGCGCACTTCGGTGCCCGTGGCGGCTGGGAACGACCGACGTGGTTCGACCCGGACGACGTGCGTCACCGATCACTCGCTGTCGTTCTTCCGCAGCAACGGATGGCGCACCGAGGTCGCCAAGGAATGCGTGCGCCGTGCGCAACGGTGTGGCCGTGCTCGATCTGCCGGGCTTCACCAAGATCGAGATCACGGCGCCGGCGCCGAGGCCTACCTCGACCACCTGTTGTGCACGAAGCTGCCCAAGACCGGGCGTGTCACGCCTGTGCTACGCGCTGCTGCCCGACGGCAAGGTGCTCAGCGAATTCACGCGTCAGCAAGATCGCCGACGACCACTACTACGCGGTCGGCGCGGCCGGCGCCGAGTGGCACGACCTCGACGTGCTCGAAGCAGCATTGCCCGACGACGGTTCGGTGACGCTCGACCAACGTCACCGCCGACTTCGGTTCGCTGATCGTCGTCGGTCCGCGCTCGCGCGACGTGCTCGCGCAGATCACGTACCACGCCGCTCGACAACGCCTCGTTTCCGTGGCTGTCCGTGCGCGACATCGATACGGCAGTCGGTCCGGTGCGCGCCCTGCGAGTCAACTACGTCGGCGAACTCGGCTGGGAGCTCCACGCCGCCAACGACCAACTCGTCCGCTGTACGAGGCCGTCTGGGCCGCCGGCGAGCAACTACGGGATCCGCGACTTCGGCATCTACGCCGTCGACAGCCTGCGCCTCGACAAGTGCTACCGCGGATGGAAGGGCGACCTCGAGATCGGCTTCTCACCGTTCGACGCTGCGCTCGATCGCTTCGTCGACCTCGCCAAACCCGACTTCGTCGGCAAGGCCGCGCTCGTCGCCGAGAAGGCGGACGCGGTTCTGCCTGGCGCTTCGTACCGATCACGCTCGATGCAGCCCGGCGACGCCGACGCACCGTTCTGTTCGTCGATCTTCGACGGCGACGGTCCCGACGCGCCGAACGCATCGGCATCGTCACCTCCGGCGGATGGAGCTTCACCCTCGACGAGAGCATCGCCCTGGGCTACGTCCGGCCGCGGCTCACACGGCCGCGGGCACCAAGGTGTACATCAAGATCCTCGGCCAGATGACCGCGGGCACCGTCGGCCGCGAGCCGCTCTACGACCCCGGAACGAGCGCCTACGAGCGTAGTGGCGGAGTTGTCGAGCGTGCACCGAGGCGCACTCAGTCGTCGAACAGGCCCGTCGTCGGCATCGTGATCTCCTTCGCGGCACCGAACATGACGCGGTTGTGCGAAACTGAGCGCGTGTCGTGGTGGTCGACCATACGGTCAGTAGGCGATGCGCTCGGAGTGTCCAAGCGCGAGGTCCAGCCCGTCGGTTGCGTGCTCGGGCAATCGGTCTTCGCCGAGACGAAGCGTTCGGCCCAGATCGTCAACGTCGTCCGCCCACGCCGGTCACTTCAGGCGACCACGATTGCCCGATTGAAGCCACTCTTCCCCGATCTCGATTTGTCGAAGATCACGATTCGAACCCGATGCCGGCTGCCATCGAACCAGTTCCGCCCGACCGGGTCGATCTACGCGATGACGTTCGGTTACTCGATCTTCTGGCGTGACGAGCTCGACGAGCAGAGCCCCGTCGATCTGGTCAAGCTCATCCACGAAATCGTGCACGTCGACCAGGTGCGGCGCCGTGGCGGCGAATCGGCGTTCGCCTGCGAGTACGGCCGCGGGTACATCGAGGGCGGGGGCAATCTTCCCGGCTACATCTCCGAACCCACGGCGTATCACCGCAATCCGCTCGAGGCCGAGGCCTACACGTTCGAGGCACAGTTCCGCGACGGTTCAGGCCAGGTCGTCGCCGCGAGACTCCCCAGCGGCTGACCGACCGGCAGTCACGGTGATCGCGGCGCCGTACGGGTCGTTCTGCTTCGGTTGGGGCGCGTAGAGGGAGGGTCAGTGACGTCAGGGCTGTCGCCCGAGGAACGCGACCAGACGTTCGGTCATACTGGCGTCGGCGGGCGCCGACACCTCGGGTCCGAAGCGGCCGGAGCGGACGTCGGGCGAGATGATTGATCGGCTCGCCTCCAGGGCACTTGCGGCGACGGACTCGGGCAGCGCGGAGGGCTGTCCGGTGGCCGTCGCAAGATCCCACGTGTGGGTTGCCGTGTCGAGGAGGTTGATGCCGGCGAGCACTTTGCCGGGCATCGGTCCTGGCCCACCGTCGACCATCCGGTCGAGAGCGCCGGGGGTGCGCCATGCCGCGAGATTGGACGTCGCCGCGTCGTGGAACTGCAGTGCCGGGTCGGGACCGAGCTCGAAGCTGCTGCGCGGTGCACCGCTGGCCGCAGCACCTATCCCGGCGACGACACTGATGGTGTGTTGGAGCAGATCGCGAACAGTCCACTCGTCGCACGGTGTCTTGTCGTTGTACTGGCCGACGGTGACGTTGGCGATGACACCCTGTGCGTGCTGGAAGGCCTGCTCGAGTGAGTCGATGATGTCGATGATCCTGCTCCGATCCGTGTACGAACTTTGTCGCTCTCGACATGCTGGGCATGTTGGGAGCGACAAAGTTCAGCTCACTTGCACGCCGATTGAATGTTCGTCACCAACGCCGTGCCCGCCGATGCGGTGGCGACCACAGCGGTGACGACGTCCTTCGCCGACGCCAAGGTCAGCGACCCGGACCCCAGATTGTCAATGCTCGACTTCAGGTCTTTCAGCGCGGTGTCGAATGCGTCGACTTCGGGCTTTGCAACTTCGCTCGCCGATGTCTTGAGCGTGTCGAAATCAGCCTGGATCGTGGCGAGGCTGGCCTTCAAGGCGTCTGTTCCTTGGCTGATGACGTCGATGCTGGCGGTCGAGGCGATGTCGGTCTTGAGTGTCGCCACGTCGGCGCACAGCACCTGCTGCGGGGTCAGGGTCGTAGTGGCAGGCGTGGCGCTGTCGCTAGAGCATGCTGAGGCCAGTAACCCGGCCGCGAGGAGGATCATGCCGAGCGTCTTGTTGACGCGGGTGAACTTCACGGGGCTCGTAGACGAGGGCAACATGGCCTGGATCGTATCGAGTCGGTGACAAGGATCGACCGCGGCCCTCGACACACGCGACCGAGTTGCAGCTGACCGCACGGGCCAGCGCTATGTGAGCTTGAAGAGAGCCACGATGCCGGGGCCCGGGTCGCCGATGACGCGAGTCCATGCCACGAAGCAGTTGCAGGCCGACGCGGGTTTGGACGGCACCTGGATTCCCACGTTGAACTGTCCGTTGGTGAACGTCACGGCTGTCGTCTGGCCGAGGCCACCCGCGATCGATACGGTCGTCCGACCGGGGTCGGCGCAGACGTTGCGATTCGGCAGTGGGCTCGTCGCGCCCGGGAGTAACGGGAACTTGGTGAGGAACTGGGTATAGGGGATGAACTGGATCTCGACGCGGGCGGGGTCGATGATCTCGAGTCCGGTGATGCTGTCGAACACTTCCCACTTGAACGGCACGTTGCGCTTGCCGTAAACGCTGTTGACGGTGAGGTTCAACCCGAACTTGTCGGCCGCGCCCATGATGACGGGCGAGTAGAAGCCGCTGTACCGATACGGCCGAGCGACCGTGACCGTGAACGTCTTGCTGGTGCTGTTGCCTCTGGGATCGGAAGCCGTGCACGTGACCGTCGTCGTGCCGATCGCGAAGGTCGTGCCGCTGGCAGGCGCGCAGACGGCGTCGCAGGTCCGCTGACGACATCTGTTGCCGTCGCCGCATAGATCGACGACCGCCCCTGTGGCCGAGGTGGCCTTGGTCGTGATGTCGGCGGGCACCGTGAGCACCGGTGGGGCGGTGTCGACCACGGTGACCGAGAAGGTCGTCGTTGCCAGGTTGCCGCTGGCATCGGTCGCTTTGCACGTCACGGTCGTCGAGCCGAGCGCAAACGTCGAAGTGGACGCCGGGGTGCACGTGACGACTACGGAGCCGCTGACGATGTCGGTAGCTGTTGGCTTCATGTAGTTGACGATCGCACCACCCAAGGTGTTGCCTTCGACCGGGCCGACGGCGGGTGCGGGGCCGAACACCGGTGCCGTCGTGTCGACGACCGTCACGGTGAACAGCTTGGTCGTGCTGTTCGCACTGTGATCGGTTGCGGTGCACGACACCGTGGTGGTGCCGATCGCGAAGGTCGAGCCGGATGCGGGTGCACAATTCACCGAGGGCGCAGCGTCGGCGACGTCGACCGCTGTGGCGGTGTACGTCACGGTTGCTCCGGTTGGTCCGGTTGCTTCGATCGACGTGATGTTGGCGGGAACGGTGAGGATCGGAGCGGTCGTGTCTCTGACGGTCACGGTGAACGACCCGGACGTGGTGTTGCCGGCGCTGTCGTGCGCGCTGCAGTCCACCGTGGTAGTGCCGAGCGCAAACGTGGAACCGGACTGAGGGGTACAGACAGCGGTGACCACTCCGTCGGTGTTGTCCGTGGCAGTCGCGGTGAAGGTCACGACGGCACCGGCGGGGCTCGTCGCCTCGGTCGGGCCCGGTGCGGGCAAGGTGAGGATGGGCGGGATCGTGTCGTTGACCATGACCGTGAAGGTCACCGTCACGGCTGCCGTACCGCCGCTTCCTGGCACCGTCACCTCGATGTCATAGGTGTTCGTTGTCGACAGCGACAACGTGTTGGTGCTCGCGGCAGAGTCGATCGAGCCCGGGGTCAACACACCGTTGACGGTGAAGGTCGCGCTGGCGAAGAGCTGACCACCGGCGACGACTGTCACGCCATTAGCCGCGCTGAACGACCCGTCGGCGTTCTTCGTGCCAGAGACGATCACCGCAGTTTGCGATGCCACGGGCGACGTATTGCCGGCCACGTCGGAGGCGACCGCATTGGCGACCGAGTAGTCGTTGCCGGCGACCGTCACCGTGGTCGGCGCCAGCGGCGTGCAACCAGCCGTGCCGGAGCCGGGCACCGGGTCGGTCGCCGCGCACGTGGGAGTTGGTACGGGACTGCCGGCGGCGATCACGCCGAGCGCCGGTGTCAGCGTCGCCGTCGGCGCCTGCGCGTCTTTGCGCACGACCAGCGCCGGTGGCGCCGGTGCAGTGCTCGATGCGGGTGGCGTGAAGGTGATGCTGGTGGTCCCCGGGGGGACGTCGAACGGCGCCGAGTATGCGCCTTGCGAGATGCCGTCGAAGGAGTAGGTGTAGCCGTTGGCGGCGCTCGCAGGCGCTCCGGCGATGTACAGGCTGACCTGCACGGGCGACACGTACCAGCCGCCCGCGCCGAGTGTTCCGTCGGTGACGACGGCGACTGCCTGTGGCGAGGTGCTGTCGGCTTCGTAGTAGTTGCCCTTGAACTGGCTGACCCCGGTGTTGCCGGCGCCGTCGACGGCCTGGATGAAGTAGCGACCGTCGGTACGCGTTGTGATCAACGCACCGACCCATGTGCCATCGGTGTCTTGATGCAGTTCGACCGGGCGCCATGAATGCGAGGTGTTGAGAGTCGACGGCGTCTCGTCGTACTGCACAAGGACGCGCTTGACACCCGTCGGGGCGCGGCTGTCGGCCGCACCGGCGGGGTCGGTTGTCTTCACTCGGAACAGCACGACGCCGGGTGACCCACCGACGAGGCCGGCTGATGCCGTGCTCTCCTGGATGAACGGCTTGGTTGCGTCTCCGGCAGTCGTCGAGTCCGCGTAGTAGACGGTGTACGAGCCCTGATCGATCAGCAACTGGGTGCCGGCGTCGGCCCCAGGGGTCGGGTCGACGTCGCTGAACTGGCCGGGGAAGACCACCAGCCGTTGGTTGTTCGTCGTGCCGCTGACTGCCTGGAACGCCGTCGGGAACACGACAGTCGCCGGTTGCAGCGGACGCTCGCTGCTACCTCGGTCTGCCGTTGCCCGGGCGATCTGCGGAACCACGCCGGGCACCAGGCTGGTCTGCATCGTTTCGAGCGTGGCGCCACGTGCCGTGAAACCCGGCACCGTCGAGGTGACGTTCGTGCTGGTCTTGGGTTGGATCGGGTAGCCGTTGAGGAAGAGAGTCTCGCCGTCGACGGTGTAGGCGGTACGTCCGTCGGTGACGCGTGGCGTGAAGTCGAACGCTGTGTTGGCAATCGATGCCGACGCCGGGAGCCCGCCCGAACCCGGCTGCGGCGTCAAGCCAGGCGACGCCGCAGGCGCGGCAGCCGCGGCGGCGGTCAGGCTCGACGACGACGCCCCGGCGTTGGCTGTCGACATCTGGAACATGGGGATGCCGTAGAACACCACCTGCTGCAGGGACTTCTCGTCGTACGATCCGTACACCCCTTGGGTTGCGAAGTAGTCCTGCTTGGCCTTCACCAGGGCATCACCGGCGCTCGTTGTTGCCGGGTCGACGAGGTACTTCGCGTACAGCGCCATCAACCTCTCTGACAAGGCAACGTCGCCCGACGATCCGTACCCGAAGCCTGTGTTGGCGACCCACACCGACGACTTCCGTGACGACAGCGCTTGCGCCCAGTCGTAGGGAATTCCGGCGGTCGAACCGGCAAGCAGCGGATACGTCGCATTGGCCGTGGCGTAGGCGTCGGGCACGCTCATGCCGCCATGACAACCGGCGCTGAACAGGATCGAATCGGCGAGGATCCCGGCCGGCAGATCGAGTGACGGGCCACCCGGGACGAGATCGAGCAGATCGCCCGTCTGCGAGGCATCGCCCTTCGACGACAACAACTGGTATTGCGAGAAGTGGGCGTTCAAGGCAACGGCGCCGGGGTTCTCGCTCAGCGCCGACTGAACCTCTTGTGCCGTCCACGCCGAGTCGCTCGGCACTCCCGGTTGATCGATGAGTGCCGATGTCGACAGCCCGGCCGTGGCCAAGGAGGTGCCTGTCTGCTCGGAGCCGTCGGCCAGGAAGTCGTAGCCCGTGACCAGCGCGCTCGATGGTGACAGCACTCCGCCGTTTGCCAGGAACTCACCGATCTGGCCGCTGATGTCGGCGTCGCTCTCGACCAATCGACCGACGGCCAGGTCGGGCACATTGAAGCTGCGATCGAGCCAGCGGATCGGGTTGAGGGTGCCATACGGGTCGTCGGAGAGGAAGTAACGGTCACGTTGCGAAGCGGAGGCCGGGTTGTCGGTGCCGACGGCATCGCTGTGCTCGACCTCGTTGGAGAGAGTCGTGGTGTCGGGCAAACGGTAGAACGGCAACTTGTCGTCGCCGCCGACCAGCACGACCGACGACACGCCCCCGAGTGCGCCCGTCTTCTGGGCCTTGATCGCGTCGGCGATCGCTTGCACCACGGCGTTGGCTGCAACCGGTGCACAATCGAACTGCGAGCTCGCCTGCGGTGCCGTCCAGCTGTCTGACGCCGCCGGCGTGACCGGCAAGAGCCACGAGCCGGTCGCCTTCGCCAGGCTGTACAAGGTCTGGGCAGAGGTGTCACCGTTGACACCGAGAACCGTCGCACTGGTCGCCAACGTGTTGTAGACGATGAGCCCGCTGGGCGTTGCGACGCCGCTGACTGCGACGGGGGCCGCGATGGCGCCCGCGAACGTCTTGTTCGGGCATGCCGCGATGCCCGACGGCGTTGCCAGCACGCGCAGTGCGAAGTCACCTGACGAGGTGCCATATGCACTGACTTGGATGCGGTACGACGTGCTTGCCGTGCTCGACGCCTCGACGATCGATTGCATCTCGTCGACCCTGCCGCGGTTTGCGGCAACGGCCTTCAGCAGTGGGTTGGCCACATCGGTCGGCGCGGTCGGTACGTCTTGAAGCGTCTCAGGCGGCAGCGCGGCGAGGCTGTCTGCTCCGGGATCACTGACCGGTTGCTGGCTGGAGGCAAGCACGGTCGACGACCGGAGCACTGGCGACGACCTGAGCGCCGGAGCGGCGGTTGGAGCGTAGAGCGCGAGGTCTCCGTCGAGCCCTGGGGAAATCGCGCTGAGTCGAACCGACAGCCAGGAGCCGACTTGCGTGCTGGGCAGCGTGATGTCGTAGGTCTTGATGCCGTTGTGATCGACCGTGCCGAAGTAGAACGTGTCGGGTGTGACTGCCGGCACGGTGTTCGCCGGCCAAGGGTCAACGACGGTTGGTCCGGGCGTCGAGGCACTCGACGTCTTTGTGCCCGACACGAGCGACACGGCCACCGGACTCGTCGCCCGCGGCGCCTGCCCGAGCGCCCGGTGATCATGCCCTTGGGCGCGGCGCTGACGTTCAACTTGACGAGCCCAGCGGGGAGAGCCGACCCCTGGAAGGTGAGCACCTGCGGGTTGCCGGCCCCGATCGACGCCGGCGAGACCTTGGTGCAGGTGCCGAGGACGCACGCTGTGGCGCCCGTGGCAGCGTCGAACACGAAGCCCGTGGGCAGCGTGATCGCGACGGAGGTCGTGCTCGTGCCGACACCGAACTGAGCTGTGATCGGCAGGCGCTCGCCGAGGGCGTATTGGGGGAGGTTCAACTGTCCGAGGGGCAGGTCCTCCCAGGGAAAGTCCAGGGGAGTGATGATCTCGGCCAAGCACTGGCCGAGCGTGACCGACGTGGTGCACAGCGGAGCGGACTCGGCAAAACCGTCGCCGTCGTAGTCGCCGTTGAGGAGGTAGGCGAGCGGTGACTTCGGGTCGGCATGGGCAGCCAGGCGCGGCTTGAGCAGGCTCATCTGGATGTCCCAGACGGGCACGATGCTGGACGGCACGCCATACAGGGCGAGCTCGAACAGCGTGGCGTCTGCGTACACGCCTCCGTTGGCCGGGTCGCGGACGAGGCATGTCCCCCCGGTATACGGCGCCGACAACCCGCACCAGTCGATGGGGCGGCCGGCCGAGGCCGACAAGTCGGCGAGTGTGGTGTTGACCACCAGCATCGACAACACGCTGAGCCGGCCGATCATGATCCCGGTCGAATCGAGCTGGAGGAGGGTGGCGTTGGCGATGAGCGCTGTGCCACCCGGGAAGTCGACGGTGCCGTCGCCGTTGGTGTCGACCGCGCCCTGGATGAGGCTGACGACCTTGTCGAACGTCACGCTGTTGAGCGGCCAGGTCTCGTAGGCGGTACCGGCCAGAACCCGCGGCCAGGTGACCGCGTTGCCGCTGCCGTCGAGCAAGTCGATGACGAGTGCAGACAGCGGTGTGTCGAAAGGCGATGACGCCACAGCACTCGAACGGAGCACGGGCGAGGAGCGCAGGACCGGCGACGAGCGCAGGACCGGCGACGACCTGAGAGCCGGACTCGATCGCAGCGCGGGGCTGGAGCGCAGCGGCGGGCTCGACTTCAACGCCGGGCTCGACTTCAACGCCGGGCTCGACTTCAGGGCCGGGCTCGATTTCAGGGCCGGGCTCGACTTCAGAACCGGGCTGCCGGCCAACTGTTGGTAGACCTGGGCCAGCACGGTCGGGTCGTTGACGTTGAGCGTGCTGATCGGGATGTCGGCCAAGGCGACGCCACGAGCGCCCTTGACCGAGGTCTTGCCGGCCGTCACCGAGACACCGGTGACACCGTCGTGGCAGAACGAGACATGGCTGATGTCGGGGTACTTCCCATTCTTCATCGGTGTCGTGAGTTGCGAGCCGTGAGACTCGTCGGAGTACTTGTAGATGTTTGCCGAGGCACCGCCGAACACGATCACGTCGTCGAGCGGGATGGTCGAGGTCCAGCTGATGGTCTTGCCGTCGTTCGGCGAGATCGTGACGGTTGCGCCGCCCGAGTTCGGCAACGGGTAGGTCCCCGCCGGTGATCCCGGGGTCACCTTGTAGCCGTACGGCACCGCCGGGGAAAGATACGAGCAGGTGATGTTGCTGTTGACAACGGTCGGCGTACCCGAAGCGCTTGTCGTCGTCGTGGTGGTACCGGTAGCGACCACGCTCGACGTGACCAGCAGCCCCACGACCCCGAGCAAGTGCGCCGCGCGAGTCCCCGGCTTGCGATTCGTTACGAACATGTTCGCCCCTTTATGCGGTTCCCACGTGCTCCCACCGGGGCTCACGTGTCCACAGCATTGGCGGTGATGATCGTCGCGTCAATGCACATCGGCGGTGGCGAGGCAATAATCACACCGATGGCCGCCTCGATAACGCCCTTCGTGCCCAGGCTGCTACTCCGCGTGCCGAATCGGGTGGTGTGGCAGGCAACCGGCACCGTGGTCTTTGCCGACATCTCAGGCTTCACTCGACTCTCCGAGCAGCTCGCCGAGCTCGGACGGGCGGGTGCTGAGGAGCTCACGCTCATTCTCAACGACACGTTCGACGCGCTCTTGGGAGTAGCCCGATCCGAAGGCGGTGATCTGGTCAAGTTCGGCGGCGACGCGCTCGTTCTTGTTCTTCGACGGCGAACTGCATGCGGAACGGGCGGTTCGGGCGGCATACAGGATGCGCGCTGCCTTGAAAGAACGCGGTGCTGTGGTCACCGCCCGTGGGCGCGTCATGCTGCGTATCTCGATGGGGGTGCACAGCGCCGCCTTCCTGTTCGTGCTCGCCGGGCGTGGACAGCGCGAACTGTTCGTCGCCGGCGAGCACGCGACGACGGTGGCCGCCCTGGAATCGGCGGCTGCCGCCGGCGAGATCCTGTTGAGCCACGCATCGGCGTCACTGGTGCCGCCCACGTGGCTGGGCGGCGCCACGTTGGACGGTGTGCTGTTGCGCAGGGTCAACGGATCGCCTCCGCTGCTCGACATCGGCGACGAGCCCGACCACGACATCGAGGTGCTCGGTGAGTTCGTTCCGCGTGCCGTGCGACGCCGGCTGCTGGGCGACGACCACGACGCCGAACACCGCCATGTCACAATCGGCTTCGTCCACATCGGCGGCGTCGACGAGTTGCTGCGAGATTCAGGGATCGAGGTGGTGGCCGAGCGCCTCGACGACCTCGTCGGCCTGGCGATCGACCTCGCTGACCGTCACGAGGTGTGTCTGCTCGCATCCGACGCAACGGCAGGTGGTGTGAAGATCATCCTGACTGCTGGCGCGCCCGATGCGGTCGAAGACGGCGAAGGCCGGATGCTTGCGGTCGGGCGAGCACTCCTCGACACAGACGTCGGGCTGCCGGTTCGCATCGGCGTCAATACGGGTCACGTGTTCGCAGGGGAGGTCGGCGCCCCGTGGCGTCGTGTGTACACGGTGATGGGCGATGCCGTGAACCTTGCAGCTCGCCTGATGGCCAAGGCCGCGCCAGGCGAGCTCGTGGCCAGCCGGGCGACCATCGAACGTTCGGCGACACCATTCGAGACGACGCCGCTCGAGCCGTTTCTCGTCAAGGGCAAACGCCACCCGCAGCTGGCCTCGGCTGTCGGACGTCGCGTCGTTGGGCGGGGACGGTCGTCGATGACCGATGTGACCTTCGTCGGTCGGGCCGAAGAGCTCGCCGGGCTCCGAGCCGACCTTTCGGGCGCGATCGGCGGGCACGGGGCGTGCGTCGAGATCGAGGGCGAGCCCGGCATCGGCAAGTCACGATTGGTGCACGAGGTTCTCGGCTCGGCGGGCACAGCACGTGTTGTGCGGGTTGCGTGCGAGCCGTTCGCCGCCGACCGTCCCTACTTCGTCGCCCGGCTCGTGCTGCGCACCGCGCTGGGCATCGGGCTCGATGCAACGGCCTCTCAAGCGGGCGCCGAGCTGCTGGCCTGGCTGGGGGCATACACACCGGAATGGCTGCCCTTTGCGCCCTTGCTGGCGGCATCGATCGACGCGGACGTGCCGACCTCGGCAACGGTCGACGATCTCGGCGCCGCCTATCGGGTCGGTGTGCTGCGCGACGCCGGCTCGGCCGTGCTTCATGCAGCGTTCACCGAGCCCCTGGTTCTGGTCGTCGAGGACGCCATGTGGATGGACGAGGCCTCTGCCCAGTTGCTCGCCCGGGCATTGCACGGCCCTGAACGCCGGCCGTGGTTCGTCTGTCTGACGACCCGGGATCGGTCCCAGGGGCTCAGCGCTCACTTGGGCTTCGAATCGCGCGTCGTCGAGCTCGCTCCGCTCGACGGACGACTTGCCGAGCACCTCGGGGCGGTGGTGACCGACGACGCTCGGATCGGCCACGACGAGCTCCAGGAGCTCTGTGCCCGTGCCGGCGGAAATCCGCTGTTCTTGCTCGAGCTCGCCCATGCGCGACTCGAGCTCGGGTCGCTCGACGCGATCCCTGACGCACTCGAAGACCTGGTCGCGGCGCGCATCGACCGCCTTGCCCCCACAGACCGCACGTTGCTGCGCCACGCCGCCGTGCTCGGCGATCGCTTCTCTCCGGAGCTGTTTCGCCAAACGCTCGGAGACATCGTCGGGGCGACACCAGCGTGGCACCGGCTGGTGGACTTCATCGTCGCCGATCAAGGCGACTTGCGCTTCAGTCACGACCTCGTGCGACGGGTGGCCTATCAAGGACTTCCGTTCGCCCAACGCCGCGACCTGCACCTGCGCGTTGGTCGGGCGCTCGTGCCGCAGGGTGAGCCCGACGGCGCTCGGCTCGGCCTGCTCGCCCTGCACTTTGACGGCTCAGGCGACCACGAGCTCGCCTGGCGTTACAACCTGTTGGCCGGCCAGCGGGCGTCGGCCAGCTACGCAACCGTTGAGGCGACCTCGTTCTACAGCCGTGCGATCGAGAACGCTCGCGCGGGTGGAGCACAGGTCGGAAGCGACGAGCTCGCTTCGGCCTGCGAGGCGCTGGCCGACGTCGCCCTGCTCGCCGGTCGCTACGACCTCGCTCGTGATGGTCTTCGTGGGGCGCGCCGGTTGCGCGGTCACGATGCTCGATCGCTGGCGAGATTGTGCCGAAAGGAGGGGACATTGCGCGAGAAGCTTGGCAAGCACTCCGCTGCCTTGACGTGGTACCGCCGCGGGCTCGCTTCGCTGGCTGCGCTGCCCGATGAACCAGCGGTCGCCATGGAACGATCGCGTCTCGGCGTGGCCTGTGCGAGCACGCTGATCTGGCGGCAACGGTACCGGGGGTGCGCACAGTGGTGCCGCAGGGCACTGCCCGACGCACTTGCCGCGGGTGATCGCGCCACCGAGGCGCACGCCTACTACCTGCTCGACTGGGCACTCGGTCAAATGGACGACGAAGAGGCGCTCGAGTACCGCAATCTCGCCCAGCCGATCTACGAGGAGCTCGGCGATTTCGACGGCCTCGCCTCGGTGCTCAACAATCGAGGGGTCGATGCGCTCGACGCTGGGCTCTGGGACGATGCGTGTGCATACTTCGAGGAGAGTCGCACGGCACGTCGTCGCGCCGGAGACGTCGTGGGAATGGCGCAATGCGCACACAACCTCGCCGAGATCCGCACCGAGCAAGGCCGCTTCGACGAGGCCGAGATGCAACTGCGCGAGGCACGTCGAATCTGGCGGGCGAGCGGCTATGCGATGGGCGTCGCCGCGGCTACGAACACGCTCGGCAGAACGTTGGCGCGGACGCGTCGCACCGATGAGGGCATCGCATTGCTCCGCGAGGCGCAGGAGCGTTTCGGGGAACTGGCGCATGCGCCGTTCCTGGCCGAGACCGAGGCCCGCTTGGCCGAGGCGCTGGTCTTCGCCGGCAGACTCACCGAGGCGACCGAGGTGTTGGAGCACCTCGGCGATCGGGCAGTCGACGGTGGTGCGCCGGTTGCAGCTCTCGCCCGACGGATGCAAGGAACTGTCGCAGCGGCCTCCGGTGACGCGGCATCGGCAAGGGTCTTGCTGCAACAGGCCCGGGATATCGCCGACAAGGGCGGCGTCGAATGGGAATCGGCGCTCGCGGCGTTGGAGATGGCGCGGCTCGACGACACGACCGACGAGGATCGCAAACACCTGGTGACCGAGGCCGAGGTGGTACTGCGACGTATGGGAATTGCCGGTGAACAGGTCATGCCTCGCTGGCCCGAGCCCGCTCAGGCGTGGCGGGCCGTGTGACGATGGCCGATCGCGGCCAGCGTCTCGTGCACAATCCAGGTCTGGCCATCGGCGTCGGCAACACGTGATTCCTCGGCGACGGCTCGAGCCATCGCCTCGAAGCCCAGCTCTGGACCATCGGCCGCTGTCAGCAGTGCGCAAGCTGTGATCCACGGGCGACGCCATCGGCCGTCACGATCCTCGGCGAACTCGAGGAGCACTGTCCGCGGAGTCGCCGGCGGAACGGGGAAGGACCGGACCAGCAGCCGCATCCGCTCATGGGCCGACAACTCGGGCTCGAGCAGCACCACGGCAACGCGATCGGCACCGACCAGGGTCACGTCGAGGTATTCGAGAGCGAGCGAGTGGAAGCGGGGATTCGGCTGGGCCAATTGGAACCCGACCCTGCTCAGCGGCTCGACGCCGTATCGCATCGACAGGCAGGCGAGCACGCGGCGTCGGATGAGCTCGAGCTCGTCCGTCAGCGCTGATCGCAGCACCCCAGCCGAAGGGGTGTCGTCGAGAGCCACGAGGGCCCGTAGAACATAGGTCGCGTGATCGAGATCGGCACGTATTGTCACCGAGGTCGACTCGTCGGCGGGTGCACCGAGTGCTGCCAGCGTCGTCATCACGGTCAGTCCCACCTCGCGATCCATGTGCTGAACGTGTCGGCGCAGCACGGCGGTCGCCTCGTTGCCACCGATGGCTCGACAGACCCGAGGCAACTGCTCGAGACCGTGTTGGCCGAGACGGAGTCGACCGTGCAGACCGTCATCGACAACGGCGAGTCCGGGTTCACCACTCCGCGCCAGCGCATCGACGGCGGCTCCGGCGGTGCGCCGATCGTCGAGGTGCCCGACGACATCGATGAGAAGCTCTGCGTCAACCGGCCAGCGAATCGCCGCCAGCGCAGCGTTGACGACATCAGCATCCCGCGCAGCGAGCATGGCGCGCAACGGACTGCGGTCGATCGCACTGCTCGGCCCACAGTCGCTCATCATTCGCGCCGCGAGGATGAGGCTGTCCGATGTTGACGCCTTGGCCAGAGCGTCGATCTGGTCGGCGGCCCGCCGGTGGGTGTGGTCGTCGCCGATCCTGATCATTGCGGTGACGGCGGCGACCTTGATCTCCGAATCGGGGTCGCCCGAACACGCCGCGATCGACGAGATGTCGGATGGTCCGCCGGCCATTCCCAATGTGCGGATGCTCGCCGCACGCACCGCTGGACTGTGGTGATCGAGACCGCTCCGAGCGGCGGCCGCGGCCATGGGGAGACTGATCCGAACAAGGCGTTCGAGCACATTCGTGCGCACACCAACCCGTTCGTCGGCCGCCAGGCGTTGCAGGTGCGCGCCCAGGTCGGGATGATCGGCAGTGTCGAGTGCGTCGAGACCGATTCTCACGTCGCGTTCGTCGTCGCTGTCGATGAGGCGATCGATCGCGGTCAGTGTGGTCGCACCTTCGATGGTCAGCTCAGCGGGGTCGAGCGTGCGGTGACGAAGATTGGAGAGGAGGTTGACTCGGTAGTCGCTGAACACGAAGAACGCCACGATCGTCCAGGCGATCAGGACGAGCCCCGTCAGGATCAACAGTGCCGGCCCGTCGGTTCCCACGGTCGAGCGCAGGACCATCAGCACGAGCCCGCTCACGCCGATCGCGACGGGTACGGCGAGACCCTCCACCGCGGCCTGCGACGCGAGTCGCACGCGTGTCGGCACCGCCTGGTAGGCGGCACTGAGCGAGGTGCGCGATGTGCCGTCGCTCAGTACCAAGTCGGTCACCCGCGATGCGACGATCATCACGAAGACGATCGTCGCCGCCGACCCTTGCGCAGTTGCCGCCATGATCACGGCAACGACGAGTGCCAGGACCGCAAGCGGGTTCGCGGTGAGTCCGTATCGCAGACCGAATCGGCGCATCAATGCGCCGGCGACAAGAACAAGAAAGATGATGTCGGCGCCGTACACGATCGCCATGAACCGGCTGATGAACTGGGCCAGATCCGTGGTGTCCGTGTAGCGCTTTCCGGCCCGGTCGAACACCAGGAAATCGAGCCATTGGCTCTCCACCGCGGACAACATCTGAAACCCGACGATCAGCATGACGTAGCGATGGTGCAGCAGGGATCGCAACGTCGCCCGCTCGATATGGGAGTGCGCCTCGTCGACTACCGAGAGTTCCGCCGGGAAACGCCGGCGTGTCGCCGAGACGATGATCAGGAACATCCCTGCGGCGACAGTGGCGGCAGCGAGGAGATCCTCTGTTTGTCCGAGTCTGGCGATCAGCAGTGGGCCGGTTGCGCCACCCGTGACAAAGCCGAGCGCGAAGCCGGCGACTACTCTCCCGTACAAAGCCTTGAGCGCGCGGACGTCGAGGAGCATGCCCGCCTGGGCCACGATGAGCATGAAGCCCACGGGAACGATGATCGGTACCAGGACGAGGAGTCCGAACGCCACCCAGTCCGCTCCCGCCCTCGCCAGCAGGAGCCACGACACGAGCAGCCCAATTGCCAGCGCCGCGAGGATGGCCATCGCAACCGATACCAGTGGGCGTCGGCGCAGTGCTGCGCCGAGCGATGCGCTCGCCGCGGCCCCCGCGATTGCAGCGCCGATGTATGTCACGGGAAGAAGACCCGAGCCATACGTCTCGAGGAATATCGCACTCGCCGGAATGGCGATCCAGGCCGTTGTCAGGCCGAGGGCGAAGGCCTGCCCAGCGAGCAAGGCGATCCGATGGTTCGCATCCACCACGGGGGTCATGCCCCTGCGACTCCGGCACCTTCATCCGCGACGGCCTGCAACTGGTTTGCCAGCGTGGAGATCACGACACGGGCGATCTCCGGGCTGTCGTCGAGCAACTCCTCGAAGGGTCCGCGTCGAAGCCGTAGCAACAGTGTTGGTTCGATCGCGGTCACCGATGCCGACCGGGGCGCGGGCGAGAGCACTGCGAGCTCACCCACGACTGCGCCGGGTCCGCTCTCGACGAGGGTTCGGGTGCCCACATGCACTCGCACCTTTCCGACGGCGACGACGAACAGCCAATCCTCCACCGCTCCGCGCTCGAGAATTGTTTCGCCGGGCGCGACGCGAACTTCCTCGAGCAGACGTGCGACAGCGATCAGCCTGTGCCCCGGCACCGCGCTGAGCAGCCTCACGCGCTGCAGCACAGCGACCCGCTCGATCGTCAGCAACTCGTCGTTGTGGGAGGGCATGCAGAGAGTCTGTTGACGAGGAGTATCCGGTCGGTTCCAGCCTCGTTAAGGTCGTGTGAACGTTGCCGTGTGGTGGCCTGCCGTGTTCAGGTCGCTGGCACTGCCCGATCAGCTGCCGCGATGTGGTCGGCGATCGAGCGCTGGAGGTGGGCCAGGTATGGCTCGGGGTCGGGCATGAGGTCGCGGTCCGCGGTGAACATGAACCGGAAGGTTCCACAGAAGCTCGTCACGCAATGGAACAGCCCGATGCCGTCCATCAACGGCAGGCAACCCGTGCTTGACACGAGCTCGCACCCGAGAAAGTACAGCGGAACCGGCGACCCAGGCACGTTCGTGACCACGGTGTTGGCCTGCACCGGACCACGACCACCAAAGGCCCCCGCACCGCGCACAGCAGCGCCGATCAGTGCACCCGGCAACGCTTGGGCGACTCCGAGGAGGACCTGCATTGCAACACCGTTCTGGGCCGCCTTCTTGGTGGCGGTCTCGGCCGCGATCGAAGTGAGACGGTCTATCGGGTCGGCGATGTCGGTGGCCAGCGACACCCGCATGCCACTGACCTGGTTGCCGCCCGCCTTGGCCTGCTCGGGCGTACGAGTCGAGACCGGCACCAATGTGACGAGAGGGGTGGTGGGTTCCTCGCCGAGCTCGGTCAGGTACGAGTTCATCGCGCCACCGACGACGCTGAGGCAGACGTCGTTGATGCTCGCACCAGGGACGAGGTTCTTGACCCGCTTGAGATCGGCCAGTGTGCACAAAGCCTCCTCCCACGTACGATGCGCCGACACCCGATTGTTGAAGCGGGTGCGCACGATTCGAGGCCCCGAGCTGCGGCGCCCGCCGGCGAGCGTTTGCCGGGTGAGGGGTGACAGGTTGGCCCCGACCATGAGTAGTGCCTGCACGGGGTTGAGGATCGCGTGGGCGCCCGCCTGCCGGAGGAACTCGAGTGTCGTCGGCGCCGGCTCCGGGCTCCAGTCGTCGGCGACGGGCTCGAACGGTGTCTTCGGGTCGAGCTCGTGGATGACGTTGAGCAGCTCGACGCCGGACTGTCCGTCGATTGCCGCGTGATGCACTTTCAGCACGGTGGCGAAGCAACCCCGTGGGTAGTCGAGCACGCTGTCGAGGCCGTCGATGACCGTCATCTCCCATGGTGGGCGGGCGAGGTCGAGCGGTCGGGAGTGCAGCCTGGCGACCTGCGTGCGGAACTGGCGCCAGTCACCGGGACGTGGGAGGGCGAGGTTGCGCACGTGGAACTCGAGATCGAAGTCGGTGTCGTCGATCCAATACGGCCGCTCGATGCCGAGTGGTGCGTGTGCCAACTTGCGGCGCAGCGATGGCGCGCCCGGCAGGCAGGAGGCGAGCTTGGCCATGATGTCATCGAAGCTCGGCTTGCCGTCTGGGCGCGGTGGTCGGGTCGTAGATGCCGACCATGCACAGATGATTCGGCGTGCGCGGGGTTTCCGTGGCCAGGAAGGTCGCGTCGATCACGCTCAGTTGATGCACAAGTGCACATGGTAGTGACCTGACTGCCGTGTCACTTCATGCCTCGTCTACGTGGATCGTCGTCGGTGGCTCCGCCCGGCGTCGTTCAGGCGTACGGGTGGTGCAGGTCACTGACGCCCGTGCCGTTGCGGATCTCGCGCAACATGGCGCCGATGTGACGCGCCCGATCCTGTTGGTGCGAGAGGCGCAGAGCGTCGGTGTGCCGGCCGTGCTTGACGACGAGTCGCACATCGTCACCGAGTACCCCGGCGAGCGTCGACCGCCACTCGTCGACCGGCCCCGCCTCGTCGCGGTCGAACAGTTCGAACGTCACCATGCGATCCCGTGGCAGTGCGGCCGCGGCGACTCCGGCGTCGCCTGAACAGACGGCAGCCCGCCACGCCTCGGTGAAGATGTGCGAGATGCTGTCGCGAGGCATCGATTGCGCGTACCGATACGCCAGACCCGGTCGCATCGCTCGCAGCACGTTCTGGTTGATCCGGAACATGCGGTCGCGCATGTCGTGGGCGAGCAGCTCTGCCGACAGCCGGGCCATGGCGCCCAACTCGGATCGTTGGAAGCGACGCAGTTCATCGGCATCGGGCAAGGGGCGCGGCTTCGGCGCGGCCGGCACGACGAACTGCGCGTAGACCATCGTCCGCCCATGGGAAGGGGCGAGCGCAGCGAACGAGATGCCCTTCATGGCTCCCAGTGAAACGCCTGTCCACAGCATGTGTGAGAGGTCGGTCGACGTCTCGCGGGCGAGTCGATCGCATACAAGGTGGGCAACATGCGCACTCGCCGGAAACGACACGTTCTCGGCGACAGCGTGGGCCTCGTGCTCGTCGAGGTGGGTTCGGCAGGCCTCAGGCCCGAACACGATGCCGTCGAGGCCGCTCTCCATCGACTTGAGAAGGAAGTGCATGACGATCCCCTCCGGACCGAGGCTCAACGGGGGAGCCGTGCCGATCGTGAGGTGCACGGCCGAGGTCGCTGGCGAACGACGGGGCCGGGCCCGGCCGTGGATGATCTCGCGAACGGTGCCGTCCGACATCACTGCCTGATACCTGGTGATCGTGCCGAATCGCCCGTGTTCGGTGCGGCGGGTGATCGGCAGATCGACGAGATCGACCTGCGGGTTCCAGTGCGCGCCGCTTGTCGTGGTATCGAAGGCTGCGGGCGTGATGACACCTGGGTCCACTGCGATCACCATAGCCGACACGACTGTCAGAAAGCCCTCCCACGTGGCGTGCTACGTTGACCGGACAGTCACCGGGACTGTCAGAAATCGATCTCACGGGAGGCTGACGATGAGCGGATTCGAGCCGGGAGCGCATCTCCCTGATCGTGCCCATGCGCCGGCAGTGATCATGGCCGACAGCGGGGCCACGGTGACCTACGCCGAGCTCGACGAACGGTCCAAGCGTTTCGCCCAACTACTTCATGCCGAGGGCCTGCGCCAGGGTGATCACGTTGCCGTGATGCTCGAGAACCATCCACGCTACTTCGAGGTGTTCTGGGGTGCCCAGCGCGCCGGGTTGTACACCACGCCGATCAACTGGCATCTCAAGGCCGATGAGGCGGGCTACATCATCGCGGACTGCGGTGCGACAGCGGTCGTAACATCAGCGGCGCTGGCGGGTGTGGCATCGCAATTGGAGCCTCACCTCGGCGGTGTCAAAGTGCGGCTGATGATCGACGGGGCGGTCGGGGGCTACGACAGCTACGAGCAGGCGATCGAGCGGTACCCGGCCGAGCCACTCGACGACGAGATCGAGGGCAGTTACATGTTCTACTCGTCGGGCACCACTGGGCGGCCGAAGGGCATCAAGCCGACGATCGTCCCGCAGCCCTTCGGCGCCGGCGGCGGAGCGTTGATCATGCTGATCCAGCACATGTACGGGTTCACCGACCAAACGGTCTATCTCTGTCCCGCACCGCTCTACCATGCCGCGCCGCTCGGCTGGTCGACGACTGCACAGCGCCTCGGCGGCACTGTCGTGGTGATGGAGAAGTTCGATCCGAACCAGTGCCTCGAGCTGATCGAACGCCACCGCGTCACCCACGCACAGTTCGTGCCCACCCATTTCGTCCGGATGCTGAAACTCTCCGACGCCGAGCGCACCGCCCGAGATCTGTCGAGCCTGCAGATGGTCGTGCACGCCGCCGCGCCCTGCCCGGTCGATGTGAAGCGGCGCATGATCGACTGGTGGGGGCCGATCATCAACGAGTACTACGCCGGCAGCGAGGGCAACGGGTTCTGCGCGATCGGAACCGAGCAGTGGCTGGCCCACCCGGGTTCGGTCGGTGTACCGATGATGGGCACCATTCACATCCTCGACGAAGCCGGCAACGAGCTGCCAGTGGGTGAGGCCGGACAGATCTGGTTCGAGTCCGACTTGAAATTCGAGTACCACAACGACCCCGAGAAGACAGCCAACGCCTTCAACGAGCGGGGGTGGAGCTCGCTGGGTGACATCGGCTACCTCGACGCCGACGGCTTCTTGTACCTCACCGACCGTGCCTCGCACATGATCATCTCCGGCGGCGTCAACATCTATCCGCAAGAGGTCGAGAACGAACTGACGATGCACCCCGCCGTCGCCGACGTGGCCGTGATCGGCGTGCCCAACGCCGACCTCGGCGAGGAGGTCAAGGCGGTCGTGATCGCTGCCGACCCGACCGCGGCCGGCGATGCGCTCGGTCACGAGTTGATCGCCTTCTGCCGCTCGAGGCTCGCCCACTACAAGTGCCCGGTGACCGTCGACTTCGTCGACGAACTGCCGCGTCTGCCGACCGGCAAGCTGCTCAAGCGTCAGCTTCGCGATCGCTACTGGACGCCCGAGTCGAGCCCCGGCTGATGGCTGCCGACGCCGCTGGGCGTGCGCCGCTGACCGTGACCCTCGGCGGTGGCGGCGCATACGCGTTGGGGTTCCACCTCGGCGTGGCCCAGGGCATGCGCGACGAGGGCATCGACCTCGTCGGCGCGCCGCTGATGGGCACCTCGGGCGGGTCGCACGCCGCGTTCGCGATCGCTACCCGGATGAGCTTCGACGAGGTCGCCGCGATCTGGCAGCCGTACGTCGACTCCATCGGCTCGTTCTGGGTCCAGGCGCTGCCGCTCACCGAGTCGCTTTTCGGTCGAGCTCAGCTGCCCGACGGCGCGTCGGCGGCCGGAGTCGCCGTGCGACTGCTCGGGTTCAAGCGCGAGGTGCTGTGGGCCGCAGACCATCGACCGGCCGAGATCGTGGCCGCCAGTTCGTCGCCGTTCCCCTTCGTGCGCCCGACCAAGGTCGGCAAGCGCCGGTACATCGACGGTGGCCATCGCAGTGGCACGTCGTGCGACTTGGCGCCCGACGCCGACTTGCAGTTGGCCCTCGTGCCGTTCGCCAAGAAATCACAGGGGATTGTCGGGCGGATGGGCGCTCGTCAAGTCGCCAAGGAACCGGCGAAGTGGCAGGGTCGCACCCGCGGCCACACGATGGTCGTCGGGCCTGACGAGGCGATGTGCGCTATCACCGTCCGCAGCATGAGGGCCATGGGCGACACCTCGCTGGGCCGCCGCATCTACGAGTTGGCGATCCCACTCGGTCGTGAGACCGCTGCCACGATGCGTCGTGATCATCCCGACGTCGTCGACCGGGTCATCCAGAAGTGAGGGTCACCGTGAGCTCACCCGGGATCCGACTCGTGCCCGGCCGGTCGACGTAGGCCCCGGTACGCCTCGGAGGCGGGGATGGTCCCCGTGACCACGCGATAGATCTCGGTGCAGACCGGCATGTCGACGCCGTGGCGCGTCGCCAACTCGTGCACGGTCACCGCGGCCTTCACCCCTTCGGCGACCATCGACATCCCGCCGAGCACGTCGGCCAGCGGCACGCCACGGCCGAGTTGCTCGCCGACGTAGCGGTTGCGACTGTGAGGGCTGATGCATGTCGCCACCAGGTCACCCATGCCGGCGAGGCCGGCAAACGTGGTCGGTTCGCCGCCCATCGCAACTCCCAGGCGAGTGACCTCGGAGAGCCCTCGGGTCATGACTGCGGCACGGGTGTTGTCGCCGACAGCGAGCCCTTGACCCAGACCGCAGGCAATCGCCACGACGTTCTTGAAAACGCCGCCGAGCTCGCAGCCGATCACGTCGTGGTTGGTGTAGAGCCGCAGCAGACCACGTTGCAGTGCACGCTGTATGGCTGCGGCGACGTCGAGATCCTCGGTGGCGATCACGCTCGCCGCAGCGTTGCCGTCCATGATCTCGCGGGCGATGTTGGGGCCGGTCAGGGCGGCCGCCGGATGCCCGGGAAGTTCGGCGCGGATGATCTGGGTCATACGCAGCAACGTGCCCTCCTCGAGACCCTTGGTCAGGCTCACGACCGGGATCCATGGATGGATGAACGGTCGGGCCGCGACAAGCGTCTCGCGGAACGCATGCGAGGGCACGCCGATGATCAACAGCTCGGCGTGACCGACGGCTTTGGCCAGGTCGTCGGTCGCATCGAGTGCGGATGGCAACGTGTAGTCGCTGACGTAGCGCGGGTTGCGCCGGTTGGCGCGGATCTCGTCGGCGACCACGGGATCCCGGGCCCAGATCATCGTCGCATGCCGAGCAGCTGCCAATGAGGCGAACGTCGTGCCCCACGAACCCGCTCCTAACACGGTGATCTTCACGCTGCCCCTCCATCGCCGAGCCCTCGGCCGACGCTACATGCCCAGTCCGGGCAACGGCTACCCGATGACCGTGATGCGACCTGGTCTACGCGGCTCCAGTTGAGAGGGAAGGCGGCTGGCTCGAGCTCAGCTGCGCACTTGCTGGGCGAGGTAGTTCTGCTCGCCGATCTGGCGGATCAGTTCGATCTGTGCTTCGAGCCAGTCGGCGTGCTCTTCCTCTGACACGAGGATGCCTTCGAGCAGTGCTCGCGAGGCATTGTCGCCGACCGTCACGCACACGGAGATCCCGTCGTTGAGTCTCTTGACAGCGGCGTACTCGAGGTCTAGGTCGACCTGGAACTGCTCGGGGACCGTCTCGCCGACGGTGACCGGGTTGAGGCGTTGCATGTTGGGCATGCCCTCGAGGAAGAGGATGCGGTCGATGACGATGTCGGCGTGCTTCATCTCGTCGATCGACTCGTTACGGATGTAGTCGGCCAGGTATTGGTAGCCCCAGTTCTCGCACATCTTCGCGTGGATGAAGTACTGGTTGATCGCGGTGAGCTCGGCCGTGAGCACGTCGTTCAGAATCTCGAGGATCTTGGCATCTGCACGCATCGTTCGAGCCTACGCCGGCGCGCCCATGGTTCGGGAGAGTGCCGGGTCCGTGACCGGCTTCGCGTGGCGTTGGAGGAGTGCCTGGATAGCCGGCTCGCACCCGCCGCACTGCGTGGCCGCGCCACAGGTGGCTTGGACGTCGACGAGGGTGGCCGCACCGTGTTGGATTGCCTTGATGACGGCACGGTCGCGCACGGGAATGCACTGGCACACGATGGCCATGTCGACAAGGTCCTCTCTGCGCAGGTGAACGTAGGTAGATGTAAGGTTACCCTAACTGACAATGGCGATGGAAATCAGTCCTGAGCCCGGGTCAGGAGCTCAGAGCGGTTGCCTGAGAGATCCACCGCTGGAAATCGACGATCGGTGCCTCCAACGGGGTGAGCCGCAGCCGGTCGACCAAACCGCTCGCCAGACCAGTCTGAACGCGAGCGCATGCGGCCATGTCTTCGGCGTGGACGGCGCCGAGCATCGCCATCAACTCGGTCACATGGTCTGGGTCGAATCGATCGAGCTGGGTGGGGTGGACGACGAGGTGCCAGATCACATCGTGGCGGATGACGTCGATCGGCACGAGCTGAAGCCAAAATCCGTATCGGGCGACGCTGCCGCCGAGCAGCAGGGGAAAGGCACCCCAGACCGACAATGCCGTTCCGTGCCGTTCGTCGACACCGGGCATCCACTCATCCGCCGGACCCTCGACTCCGTCGACGGTGCTGACCGTCATCGCCGCCCACGGCGCACCGCCGTTGGGCTCGAGCCGCGTTGTTCGTGCGGGCTGAAACGGTTCGACGGAGTCGCGGTGTGCGCCGATGTGGTGATAGCACTCGACCCAGTTCTCGACCATGATCTTCCAGTTCCATGTCGACTCGAACCTGTTCGATGCCACCGTCACCATCTCTGACCACCGCCACGGTTCGAGAGCCGCCGACAGACCGGCGAACATGGCATGGGGATCGTCGGCCCGACCCGAGAGGTTGACGAGCACGAAGCCTTCCCACACTGCGTGGCGCACGACCGGGAGGCACACGCCATCGAGGTCGACGCCGTCCGCCAGGGGCGCGCCGATCAAGGAGCCATCCAACCGATAGGCCCAACGGTGGTATGGGCAGACGATGCTCGACCCGGCACCGACCCCGTCGTCGACCAGCACTGACCCCCGATGTGCACAGACGTTGCCGAGCACTCTGACGGCGCCACCATCGCGGATGGCGACGAGCGGCCTGCCGAGCAACGTGATGGCGATTCGGTCGCCTGACCGCGCCAGTTGATCCACCCGGCACAGCGGCAGCCAGCCGGCGACGAGCACGTCTTCGACCTCCCGTTCGTAGCGCTCGGCAGAGACGTAGTCAGCCGGTGTCAAGTGGGCCAGCAGATCGTCCACGGCCACACAGTAGGGGTCACCGCCCGTCAGTTCAACGGGCGCAGTCGCAACGCGGTGCGGTTCTACAGTGTCGGCGGGAGGAAGTGCCGTGGTGAGAGGAGTCCTCAATGGGCAAGGTCATGGACAAGATGCTGGTGGCATTGAATGCGCACGATCTCGACGAGTTTGTAGCCGTGTTCGCCGGGGACTACCGCAGCGAACAGCCGGTGCACCCGAGTCGGGCGTTCACGAGTAGCGACCAGGTCAGAGAGAACTGGGCCGGCGTCTTTTCGGGCGTGCCCGACTTCCGCGCCGAGCTCGTGCTGGGCGTGACGACCGACGACGGTGTCGAGGTCGGTGAATGGCGTTGGTCGGGAACGCACGTTGATGGTGCACCGTTCGAGATGCGCGGAGTGACTGTGTTGGGCGTCGAGAACGAGCGAGTCGCGTGGGGGCGTTTGTACATGGAGCCTGTCGATCGCGGCAATGTCGGTATCGACGAGATGGTGCGAGAGACATATCGACCACCAGCTGACCGATAGGTACATTGCACAACCTGGCTTCAGCCAGTGGTCGCAACGCTTCCGGCGGCGACGGCCATCTCGGCGTCGGCGATCAGTCGACGAACGGTCTCGCCAACCGGCTGCAGCACGGTTCCGTCGAGTGCATGATCGATCCGCTCACGCGCCTGGCGACGCGTCGCCCGGTCTGGGACGACGACCTCCAGCAAGTGTGCCGGGCCGGTCATCGACAGCAGCGCAGCGGTGCGTAGGTCGAGTTCTCTGTCTCCCACGGCGGCCACGCGAAGTGCGGCGAGGATCGAGTCGCGCACGTGCAGACCGAGAACGTCGTTGTGCGGGCGAAGGCCGCCACGCGAGGCCGCCAGCACGCCAGCCTCGACCAGCCCCGACACCGTGGCATCCCACGTGCCGAGTTCGAGACGGCGCGAGAGACCGCGATCCATGTGCGACAGGACGCTCTTGATCTTCGGTCCTTTCTCGATGACGACCGCCGTGGCGGCGGCGAGAGTAGGCGTCTTCGGCTCAGCCCTTCCGGTCACCACCACCTGGTTGGCTCGCTTGCCGGGCTCGATGACATCGTCGAGCAGCAGGTCTGCGATCAGAAGGCCGGCCAGGCAAGCGTTCAGCGCGCTCCGCCGGCCGAGAGCATGCCGCCCCGAGGCGGGGTCGATTGCCACGAGGACGAGATCTTCGGCGAGTCGCATGACATGGATCCTAATTTCGACGCATCCCCTCGTCTGACGTCGATGAGGATGACCCTCCACCGCCGCTGCCGTAGAGCCGTTGGGCCCTACCGACTTCCGGCATCGCGGAGCCATGATCGGAGTTGGAGGTGCGCAATGCTGACCTTTGACGGGGCGACCAAGCGGTTCGGTTCCGTGGCAGCGTTGGACAGCTGCACCTTTGCCGTCCAGCCGGGGCGACTCACCGGCTTTCTCGGCCCGAACGGAGCAGGGAAGACCACCGCCATGCGGGCGGTGTTCGGGCTGGTGGAGCTCGACGCCGGGATCGTACGGTGGCGAGACGCCCCGATCGGGCAACGGGAGCGGGCGCGGTTCGGCTACATGCCGGAGGAGCGGGGCCTGTACCCGCGGATGCGAGTGCGAGACCAGCTGGTGTATCTGGGCCAACTCTGCGGGCGGACCAGTCGGGAGGTGGGTCGGAGCGTTGACACATGGCTCGAGCGGCTGGGCCTCGCCAGTCGAGCGAGAGACCGCCTGGACGCCTTCTCGCACGGCAACCAACAACGCGTCCAGCTGATCGCCGCCTTGGTCAACGAGCCCGACCTGCTCGTGCTCGACGAACCCTTCTCCGGGCTGGATCCCCTCGCTATCGCCAACATGTCCGACCTGCTCGCCGAAGTCGCCGGCGATGGCGCGACAGTTCTTTCTCCAGCCACCAGCTCGACTTGGTCGAGGACCTGTGCGAGGACGTCGTCATCGTCGACCACGGTCGAATCGTCAGCGCCGGCGACCTGACCGAGCTGCGGGCCGCGGTCCCCCAACGTTTCGTGGACATCCGCTATCGCGGCGAACCGCCCGACTGGTCGAGGCTGGGCGTGGTGGTTCTCGTCGAATCCGACGAGGGCCACGTTCGGCTGCGCGTCGACTGCGACACCGATCTGGCCGTGTTGCTCGACTTCGTGCGGCGAGCCACCGACCTCGTTTCGTTCGCCTATCAGCCTCCAACGTTGTCGGAGCTCTTCCGCCAGGCGGTGGTGGCGTGAACAACACTCAGCAGAGCTGGTTGGTCGCAATGCGGGAGATTCGCGAACGCGGTCGCTCCCGCGCATTCCTTGTATCCATGGTCCTCGTGGCCGTCCTCGTGGCCGGCGTCATCGCCCTTCCAGCCCTGCTCGACACCGGTGGCCGCACCAAGGACGTCGGTCTGACCGGTTCGGTCCCCACGGAGCTGGCCGGTGCCATCCAGATACAAGGTGATGCCGTCGGCACCAAGGTGCGGATGCACCGCTACGACACGCTCGCCGCGGGGCAACAGGCCGTCCGCGACGGCAAGGTCGACGTGCTCGTCGTCGACGCCAAGCGGTTGGAGTGGCGTCGCCGCGCCGACGAACAACTGAAGTCTGTCGTCACTGGCGCCATCCAACTGGTCGCCGTCCGCCAGCGGGCGGCAGCTGCCGGCATCAACCCCGACGATCTCCTGGCCATGGTCGCACCCGTTCAGGTCGACAACGTCGAACTCGGCCGAGTGACGGGACGTAGCGCCGACGACGAGACCGCGGCCTTCGTCTTGACGCTCGTTCTCTTCATGGCCATCAGCACCTACGGGGCAATGGTGCTCAGTGGCGTCATCGAGGAGAAGGCCAGCCGGACCGTCGAGGTCCTCCTCGCCCGCATGCCCGCTCGCAACCTGCTGGTCGGCAAGATCGCCGGCATCGGGTTGCTCGGGCTCGCCCAGATCGCCGTCACCGCGCTGGCCGCACTCATCGCCGTGACCATGGTCGACTCCGTCGACATGCCCGCGGCTCGCGGCAGCGTGATCGCCTGGACCGTCGTGTGGTTCGTGCTCGGCTACGCCCTCTACGCCACCGTGTTCGGCGCCCTCGGATCCCTCGCCTCGCGGACCGAGGACGCATCGAGCATCACCGCGCCCGTGACGGTCCTGCTCATCGCGGCGTTCATGGTCTCGTTCACCGCCATCGGCAGCCCGTACACCACGTGGGCCCGGATGGTCTCCGTGTTCCCGGCCACTGCACCTTTTGCCATGCCCAACCGCATCGCCATGGGTGTGGCCAGTTGGTGGGACCGAGTCGTCGCCGTCGTCCTCACTCTCTCCGCCATCGCCGGCCTGGCCGTGGTCGGCGGACGCGTCTACGCGGGTGCCATCCTCCACATGGGGGCCACTCTCAAACTGCGCGACGCGTGGCGAGGCACACCGAAACAGGGTTGAGCGCGGAACCGGGCCTCGATCGAACCTGACTCTGCCCAGGCGAGACCCCATCGTTCGAGCGGGTGGCGGGTCAACCAAGCGATCACGACCACGCCCATCACGTGGTCGCCCATGTCTGATGACGGTTCCGTTCCGACGGGAAAGCCCGGCAGGCCGAGGCTGTCACTGACGAACTGATGTCGTTCCGGAGTCCGTTCCATCGACTGGTGACCCTACGGGTTGGACCATTGGGCTACCCGCACTGCACAATGACTCATCGGCGGTGGCGCCTGCGCGTCGCTGCCCCACGAGTAGGAGACAAAGATGACGGTTGCCGAGCAAGTCATCACGTACTGCCGGATCTGCCCGGCCACGTGCGGCCTCGTCGTCGATGTCGTCGAGACCGACGAGGGTCGCCGAGTCATCAAGTCGATCGGCGATGAATTGAGCCCGCTGACGCGGGGCTTCACGTGTACGAAGGGCCGCCACATCGCCGACCTCGTCCACGCTCCCAACCGGTTGCGCTCGGCGCAACGCCGCAACGAGCGCGGCGAGCACGAGTTGATCGACACCGAGCAGGCGATCGAAGAGATCGCCGCCCGGCTGGGCGACATCATCGCCGCGCACGGCCCCGACTCGGTCGCCTTGTTCACTGGCACGCAGGCAGCGATGGCCTCGCTCACGTTGCCGTTCACGCTCGCTTTCTGGCGAACCCTGCGCTCGCGTAGCAAGTTCTCGTCGATGACGATCGACCAGAGCGCCAAGTGGGTCACGGAGGGACGGCTCGGGATGTGGGCAGCCGGTGGGCAGCGTCTGGCCGATGCCGACGTCTGGATGTTCCTCGGCACCAACCCGATCGTGAGCATGCAGGGTGGTTACTTCACCGGCTTCCCCATCCACGACGGGTTGCGCCGCATCCAGGAAGAGCAGCGGCGCGGGCTGAAACTGATCGTGGTCGATCCGCGTCGTACCGAGTTGGCTGCGCGTGCCGACGTGCACCTCCAGATCGTGCCGGGTACCGATGCTCCACTGGTCGCCGGCATTCTGCGCCAGGTGTTGGCCGACGGGCTCGCCGACGACGAGTTCGTCGAGCGCTGGGCCAACGGTCTCGACGATCTGCGCGGCGCTGTCGAACCGTTCACGCCAGATGTCGTTGCAACGGTGTGTGGTGTCGACGTCGATGACCTCCGCGTCGCTGCCGGCATCTTCGGAGAAGCCGGCAGCGGCATGGCGACGACCGGTACCGGGCCCGACATGGGCCCTCACGCCAACCTCGCCGAGCATCTGGTTCAAGCGCTCAACGTGGCGTGCGGACGATATCCGCGCTCGGGAGACGAATTGGCCAACGCTGCTGTGCTCGGCTCCGCCAAACCACTGCCCGCTCAGGTGGTGGCACCAGATCGAACGTGGGAGAACGATGCGTCGCCGATCAGTGGCTACGGTCCGTTGCGTAACGAGTACCCGGTGGTCACGCTTGCCGACGAGATCGCCAGCGGACGAGTGAAGGCGCTCGTGGTTTCAGGAGGTAACCCGGCGGGCGCGGTCCCGGACTCGGCCCGCATGACGGCCGCCCTCGAGCAACTCGATCTCCTTGTCACCATTGATCCGTTCATGTCGGCGACGGCCGGCGCGGCCGATTACGTCATTGCCCCGATGATGCACCTCGAGCGAGCGGATACCACGCGCGCTTACGAGGGTTTGATGGACCGCCCGTTCGCCCAGTACACCGCCGCCGTAGTCGATGCGCCGCCCGGCACGATCGACGACTGGGAGTTCTTCCTTCGGCTGACGTGGGCGATGGGATCGAGCATGACGGTCGGTGGCCGCGAGTATCGCCCCGGCGACGCGGTGCCCAGCACCGACGAGGTATTGGGTTCGTTCGCCGGGCGCGGCCAGGTGTCACTCGACGACGTGAAGCAACATCCGCACGGTGCGATGTTCGAGAATGCCCACTCGCCTCGCGCTGCCGAACCGGCGCCCGGCACCGACGCCAGGTTCGAGCTCGCACCGCGTGACGTGATCGATGAGCTGGCCACCCTCGCGACATCCATCCGCCGCGCCGATCCCGACCAATTGCTGCTCGCGGTGCGACGTCTCAAGCATGTGATCAACTCCACGGGAAGCCAGATCCCGTCGCTCGTCAGGCTGCGCGCCAATCCGTGCTTCGCTCACCCCGACGATCTCCTCCGAATCGGGCTGGCCGACGGCGACAACGTCACCCTCACGAGCGCTCGCGGCTCGGTGGATGGGGTGGTGTGCGCCGACGACACGCTTCGAAGGGGTGTGGTGTCGTTGAGCCACGGCTTCGGAGGGCCGAGCGCCGACGGCGTACCGAGCGGTTCGAACGTCAACTCCTTGTTGAGCGCCACGCACGACCTGCAATCGATCAGCGGGATGCCACTGCTGACCGCGGTCCCGGTCACCCTCAGCGCTCGCTGATCGACAGAGGTGAAAGCTGACGCCCGTGCCCACGCTGGCAGTCGGGTAACCTCGCTTTGCCAACGGGGAGGGATTCGTCAGTGAGAATCATCAGGAGCGCAGAGGTCACGGCGCTGTCCGCCGACGTGCCGCCGGGCGAAGCCGCGCTGCGCGCCGAGTGGCTCGAAGGGCCGTTCACCGCTGATCGCCTCGACGTCGGCATGGTCACCATCAGCCCGGGTGGTGCGACACCGCCCCACGTACATCTCGGTGGACAGGTCCTCGTCGTCACCGCCGGTGAGGGTTTCATCGAGGCCGGCGGGGAGCGGCACACCATCCTGCCCGGTGATGTCGTCGTATGCCCGCCCGGCGAAGAGCACGTTCACGGCGCCTCCGACGCACACCACCTCGCTCATCTCACCATCACGACTGGCAGATACACGTTCCCGGGCCAGAGCCCTCCGGACTGACCGGAAGCGCCGACTGATCAGGCGCGCGGAATGGACGGGGGAGTGTGTTCCCCCGTCCATTCCACGAAACCTACGCGTGTTCGAGTGACTGGGTCAGTGCACCGACGGCTTGTCGGCGCCGAGCCAAGCCGTGGTCCAGCGTCCGCAGGCCCTCGCCAAGGCGTTCAAGAGATGGAACGAGGCGATCAGCAGAACGAATCCGAACGGCACCAGGAACCACGCCCACGAGCTCGAGGCAGCATCTTCCATCCTCGAGCTCTGGCTCCAGTCACCGAATGGATGGTTGCCGCCGTACCGGGCGGAGAACGGCGCGTAGGCAACCACGAACGGTGTCGCCAGGGCTGTGACGGCGGCGGTGAACGTGACGATACCGGCAGGGAATCGCAGCATGAGGTAGCCGAGCTCTCGCCAGCGGTCTCGGTCGCTGCTCATCGAGCGGAGTCGGACCCACAGGTTGCCGCGATCGTTCGTGGCAATCGGCGCCAGAGCGAGGTGGCTGCCGAGCAGCACGTTGGCGGTGCTGCGTTCCACGTTGGCGAAGCAACGGACCACGTACCACATCCCCCACAGCATCGGAATGCCGATGAGAGCGACGACGAGCATGCTGGTGGCGACCGACAAGCCGCTGATCAAGACGGCGAACCAGATGGTGCCGAGCGGAAGTCCGACGAGCAGGTAGCCGATGTTTCTGTAGCTCTGCGGGTGGGTGACGACACCGAAGATCCGGCGCACCGGTGTCGGCGAACTGGTCCGGTGGGCGTGGGATGGGATTGTCTGGCGTGAAATCGTTGTGGTGTTCATGGCGTGATCTCCTTTGAAGTGAAGTGGAATGAATGGGTGAAGTATTGGAACCTGGGGCTTACGGCGGCCGGAGCGCTGTCATGGCACTCCGGCCGCCAGGAGCCTTGTCAGAGGGCGATGGCGTCGAGGACGTCGAGACGGCCGGCTCGGCGTGCGGGTAGCCAGGCGGCAGCCACGCCGGCCACGGCCGCGACCAGCATCAGGACGAGGATGGGGACGATCGGGACGGAGAGCTGCGAGGCGAACGAGACCGGGAGCGCTGACACCACACCGGAGCCGAAGAGCAGGCCGAGCCCGACGCCGAGGCTGGCCCCGAACGTGGCCACCAGAGCGGCCTCGAAGCGCACCATCCGGCGGAGTTGGCGGCGGGTCATGCCGACGGCCCGAACCAGTCCGAGCTCACGAGTGCGCTCGAACACCGACAGGGCGAGGGTGTTGGCGATGCCGATCAGGGCGATGATCACAGCGAGGGCGACCATCACATTGACCATCGTCATCACCTGGTCGACCTTGCCCTGGACCCGCTGACGGAACTGCTTCGCAGTTTCGACCGATGCGTACGGATACTCGTTGGACAGACCGGTGACGAGCGAGTCGACGGCTGCGGGCGAGGCACCGTCAGCAATCGAGACGGCCAGCCACTCTGCGGTCGGGTCGACCCCGGCGCCGGTGAGGACACTGGTGTCGAGCAGGTAGTCCTGGGTCAGAACGGTTTGATCGCCGAAGAGCCCGACAATCGTCGTGTTGACCTGGGAACCGTTGGCGAAGTCGACGGGCACCACGTCGCCGACACCGGCATGGATCGCCTTGGCCTTGTCGACCGACACCATCACCGGGTTGGCGACGTTGCGGTCGAACCCGCCGGCCTTGACGTCGACGTCGAGGATGGCTTCGATCTGGGAGAAATCGAGCCCCACCACATCCGTCACCGAGCCGTCGACTCGAGCTTGGAGCTGCGTGAAGCCGGTGGCCGCGGCGACGACGTTGGACTTGCGGATCTCGCCGACGAGTGATGCGGGGAACTGGACCTTCGTCGAGGTCGTCGGTGAGGTAGTAGTCGGCCTTGGCGGAGTGCTCGAAGGTCGAGCCGATCGTCGCCTTGACCGATTGACCGACCACAAGTGCGGTCGTCACGAGCGCCAGCCCGATCATCAACGCGGCCGCGGTCGTGGCGGTGCGACGCGAGTTGCGAGCGGCGTTCTTCTGGGCGAGGCGGCCGGCCACGCCGGCGATCTTGCTCATCGGCCATCCGAAGAAGCTGGTCACTCCCTTGACCGCCATCGGGCTGAGCAGGGTGACACCCATGAAGATGGCGATCGCACCGAACGCCAGCCCGGCGATCGTGACCGACGTCGAGCCGATCCCGGCCAGGCCGGCCGCGCCGGCGACCAGTCCGGCAGCGAACAGACCGAAGCCAGTGATCTTGCGGGTGCGAGACCCAGCGGCCCGGGCTTCTGCGCTGCCACTGAGAACTGCGATCGGGGCGACCGTGGCCGCTCGTCGGGCCGGACCGATTGCAGCCAGCATCGTGACCCCGATACCGACCACTGCGGCTGCGATCAGGGTGCGCTGGGCGAGGATGAGCGGGTATTCGCTGAGGTCGACTCCCATCACTCCGAAAAGGGCATCAATGCCCTTGGCGACGGCGATGCCGCCGGCGATACCCCCTACCGAGGCGATCACGCCTACGACCAGAGCCTCACCCAGGACCGAACGCCGAATCTGCTTCGGGACCGGCACCGACGGTGCGCAGCAGTGCGAGCTCGCGACTGCGCTGCGACAAGACGATGGCGAAGGTGTTGTAGATGATGAAGATCGACACGAACAGTGCGACTCCACCGAATCCCAACAAGATGTTGCCGACGATGTCGATCTCCTTGGTGAACCCGGAGGTCGTTTCGGCGAGAACCGTCGCGTGGTCGACGACCTCTGCCGTGGGCACGGCTGCGGCAACGGCGGCTTGAACGTCGGCCACGTTGGCCCCATCGGCCAACCTGCACGGCGACGTTGCTGATGCCCTTGATGCCGAACAGTTCGCTGGCCTGGTCGGTGTTCATCTGCATCAGCACGGCGCCGAGCGTCGAGTTGTCGGCGCCGAACGACGACGTTCCCGACAGTGTGAGATCGACGCGTCCGTCAGGAACCATCACTTGGTACGTGTGGCCGATGACGAAGCCGTACTTGGCGGCAGAATCGACGTCCATCGTGAACTGTCCGATCTGCGGCGGGGCACCGTCGACCAGTGTGAACGGGCTCAACTGTTCGTTGTCGATCCAGTTGAACGCCAGTTGTGGCGGGCCGGCGGTGGGGATGTTCTCGCCGTTGGCCCTGATCGGCCGGACCGCGTTGTCCGCTGCTTCGATGTTGGGGACTGCGTCGGCGACCCCGTCGACCGCGGCGACGGTCGACGGGGTGTCGGCTGGGAGCGGCGGTGTGTCACCGAAATCCGCGACGTTGCGGACCTCGAGATCGACACCGGCGGTGACGTCTTCGGAGACCTTCGTGAAGCTGCTGCGCAGGCCGTCGCCGAGCACGAACGCCGAAACGACGAAGCTGACGGCGAGGATCACGCCGAAGGTGGTGAGGGCGAAACGTACTTTGTTCGCCAACAGGTTCTTGTAGGTGAGTCGAAACATGGCGAGGCTCCAATCGGTGTGTGTTCGACGGTTCAGTTGCTGAGTCGACGCATGTGGTCGAGCACGGCGTCGGGGGTCGGGTCGGCCAGCTGGTCGGTGATGCGACCGTCGGCGAGGAAGACCACACGGTCCGAGTAGCTGGCCGCGACCGCGTCATGGGTCACCATGACGATCGTCTGGCCGAGCTCTCGCACGGCATGGCGCATGAACGCGAGGATCTGTGCCCCGGTCGTGCTGTCGAGGTTGCCCGTGGGCTCGTCGGCGAAGATGATCTGTGGCCGGCCGGCCAACGCCCGGGCGACGGCGACGCGCTGTTGCTGGCCGCCCGACAGTTCGCTGGGGCGGTGCTTCAGACGGTTGGTCAAGCCGACGGTGGCGATCACGTTGTCGACCCATTCCCGGTCGGGCTTCGTGCCGGCGAGGTCCATCGGAAGTGTGATGTTCTCAATGGCGGTCAGGGTCGGGACGAGGTTGAAGGCCTGGAAGATGAAGCCCAGGCGATCGCGCCGCAAGAGAGTGAGTTGCTTCTCGCTGGCGTTGGAGATGTCGACGTCGCCGACGTAGACCGAACCGGCGTTCAGGCGATCGAGACCGGCCATGCAGTGCATGAGGGTCGACTTGCCCGAGCCGGACGGGCCCATGATGGCGGTGAACTGGCCGGCGCCGAAGTCGATGTCGACTCCGTCGAGGGCGAGGACTTCGGTGTCGCCCTTGCCATAGGTCTTGGTGGCGCCGCGGGCGGAAGCCGCAGCGACGATGTTGCCACGAAGGTTCGGAGTGGCCTGGAGGAGTGTCATTGTCCTTCCTTTCGTCGAGTCGTTGAGGACCCTTTGGACGGTAAAGAAGACGGGCTCGGAGATCATCCGGCGATGTGGTGATCACGGATCCGACCGATGGCTGGTCGCGGGGGAGTCCGATTGGGCTGCCATCATCACTTTGGTGGAGGCGCGATCATCACAACGCCGTATGTACGGCCGCGCACGGTTCGGTACAGTCGACCCATGATTCGACGGTCGGGTCATCGATGAAGGCCACCCGTCGCTGGGCCCGCGACCCTCGGCTGCTCGTCGATCTGGTCGTCGCCGCCGTCGTCGCCGTGCTCTCCGTCGTCGATGTGGCATCGACGTCGGCCTCGCCTCTGCCTGGGGATAGGACAGCCGACGGGTTGGCCTACGCGTTGGTCATTGCCGGTTCCATCAGCCTCTTCTGGCGAAGGCGGGTACCGATCGCGGTGCTGGCGATCGTGACGGTGGCTCTGACCGTCTTCTGGCTACGGGGTTACGGCGCGCTGATGTCGGTGCTCGGTCTGCCGGCGCTGTACGCCGTGGCCGCTCACGCCGAGCATCGTCGCCGGGCGTGGTGGGCGATTGTCGTCGCCTGCACAGGCTTGATGTTCATCGCATGCTTGAGCGTGCTCAACCGCCCCGACGAGTTTGCCTACTTGCAGGCCCTCAGCGTGCTGGCCTTCCTGATCGCAGCCATCGCCGCGGGCGTGCTGATCCGCAACCGCGAACGCATATTCGTCGACACCGAACGCCGCGCCGCGGCAGCCGAGGCCGACCGCCTCGCCGAAGCCGAACGTGCGGTCGTCAGAGAACGCGCCCGAATCGCTCGTGAGATGCACGACGTCGTCGCACACGCCATGAGCGTCGTTGCGGTGCAAGCGGCGGCCGGGCGCGAGATCGTTCACGCCAATCCCGACAAGGCCGCCGAAGTGTTCGCCAGGATCGAGTCCGTCGGACGGGAGTCGCTCACCGAGTTGCGTCGCATGCTCGGTGTGCTTCGCGAGACCGGCGACGACGAGGCATCACTGTCGCCCCAGCCGGGAATCGCCGACATCGCCGCCGCCGTCGCGCAGTCATCGGCAACCGGCGTAGCAACTGAATTGATCATCGAAGGAGACCAGCAACCGATTGCTCCTGGCGTCGAGTTGGCTGCCTACCGGATCGTGCAAGAGGCGCTGACCAACGTGCGCAAACACGCAGGCGCGTCGGCCTCGGTCACTGTGCGGATCTCATACGAGCCACACGACCTCGTGGTCGAGGTCAGCGACGACGGGCGGGGCGCAGTCACCTCTCTGGCCGGCGTCGGGACGGGGAACGGCCTGATCGGCATGCGCGAGCGGGTCGAGATCTACGGCGGGCAGTTCACGTCAGGACCCAGACGGGGCGGCGGCTATGCCGTGCGCGCGATCCTCCCCACCGTCGACAGCGATGCCCGAACGAGTGGCCCAGTCGTGGAGCAGCGAACATGACCATCAGAGTCGCGATCGTCGATGACCAGGCGCTGATGCGCGACGGCTTCAGCATGATCCTCGATGCTCAACCCGACATCGACGTCGTCGGTGATGCCGACAACGGTCGGCTCGGGGTCGAGCTCTGCCTCCGGACGCGTCCAGACGTCGTATTGATGGACATCCGCATGCCGGTCCTCGACGGCATCGAAGCCACTCGTCTGATCACGTCGAGCGATGACTGCGACACGAAAGTGCTCGTGCTCACCACCTTCGATCTCGACGAATACGTGTACGGCGCCATACGTGCCGGGGCCAGCGGTTACATGCTGAAGGACACGCCGGCCAAAGAGCTCGTCGCCGCGGTCCGCGTCATTGCCCAGGGTGAAGCGCTGCTCTCACCGTCGGTCACCAAGCGACTGATCGAAGAGTTCGCCGGCCGGCCCGAGCCGGGAGAGGTCACCGCAGGGCTTCCCGACGACCTCACAGACCGCGAGCGCGAAGCTCTCGAATTGTTGGCCCATGGTCTCAGCAACCGCGAGATCGCCGCGGAGATGTACATCGGTGAGGCCACTGCCAAGACACACGTCAGCCGGCTGCTGACCAAACTCGGAGTTCGCGATCGAGTTCAAGCGGTGGTGCTCGCCTACGAAACCGGCCTGGTGCGCCCAGGTGCCCCGGGGAACCGGCCCGACTCGACGAACCGCACGCCCGGAGACACATCCGGGCACTAGCTCCCGGGTCCAGCATCGCGGTCGATGTCTGGCCCCGTGGTCGGGCGCGATTTCGGCATTCGCGGTACCTGTTTCGCGCCCGTTGAAGCCGGTCGGGCGCGAGACGGGCACTCCGCCTACGGCTTTCGCGCCCAGTGGAACCGAGCGATGGTTCAATCCCGGCCTTGCCAGGTGCAGATGCAGGCCTCGTTGCCTTCGGGATCGGCGAGAACCCAGAACGCTGGGGCCGCCTTGTCGGAGACGAGTGTGCCACCGGCCGCCAGCGCAGCGGTGATGCGCTGTTCGGCGACGTCGTGTGGCACCGTGACGTCGACGTGGATGCGATTGCGTTGCGGTCGAGGGGCGTCCATCTGCTGGAACCAGAACGCGGGAGCGCGGCCGTAGGGGTCGACACTGTCGTCGTCGAGGTGAGCCTTGAAGCCCAGCACCGCTTCCCAGAAGGGCTTGACGGCAGGGATGTCGAGGGCGTCGATCGCGATCTCGAGTTGGGTGACGGCCGTCGGCTCTGAGGTGATCCCGAGCTGTACGGCTATCGCCGAGATAGCGCGAGCGAGATCGACGTCGCGGGTGGTGAGGCCGTCGGCGTCGTGGGTGGTGAGCAGGACGTGCAGGCGTGGGTAGGTGATCGTCAGATCTGGGTGATGGTTCGCCTGGTCGGCTGCTGCACCGATGTGGGCTGCGAACTCGACGCCTTTCGCCATCGAGCCGGTTCTGAACGACGCCTGCAGCGTGCGCAACAGCACCCGCCAATCCTCCAACCCGCCGCTCGCGCTGACCTGTGTCGCTGTGCGCTTCTCTGCCTCGTCCATTTCCAAACGTTGCCAGAAGCCTGGCCCGGAGGCCGAGTCGGCAGCGTCCCGACTCAGGTTCGCGCCTCCAGCACTGCGAGGTCGCGCAGCGCATATCGGTAGTGCTCGCATTCCTCGCTCATGACGACACGCAGGCACTTGCCGACCGTGCGCGGCTCCTCGGGATACCCCGGCGCAGGGGAGCGTGTGCACAGCCGTTCGAGCTCGTCGTCGGTGAGGCCGTCGAGGGTGCGGCGGACAACGGCCACGCGATCGGCGCGCACGGCCATCACCTCGTCGAACGATGGCTGTGCGTCGAGGTCGATGCCGATCGCCACCGCGTCTGCGGGGGGATAGCTGCTGTGGGTGTAGCCCAGCCGGTGGTACGGCATCGGCTCATCGAGCACCGTGCGACCTACCCAGGCGTCGGTGGCGAAAACAAGGTGGCGAAGCGTCTCCACGAACGACCACTCAGCGTCGACCCGCTCGTGCCGAACCGGCTCGGGCAGTTGTCGGGCGCGCCCGACTGCCTCTGACCACAGGCGTTCGATCGTGCCCCACATCGCTCGATGGTCGTCGGCGGTCTGCATCTCCCGAAGCTGGGCGCGCTCTGGCCATCGTCGCTCGAGCTCGGCCTCGACGAACGCGGTGACGTCGACGTCGTTCACGACGAAGTTGCCGATGAGCCCCGAGACGTTCACGTCGATCAGCAACGCGTCGATGATCTTCACTTCGCGCAGATCGCAGCTGCGGAATGTCGCCCCGGTGAAGTCGGCATCGGTGAACTCGGCACCTCGGAACGTTTCCGAGCTCATCTCTGCGCATCCGAGGCTTCGACCCGGAGAACCCGATCGACGAATGCGACTGCGTCGATCCACGACGCGGCGGCGGCCGCGTCGTGCCGCAACGGTGGCACCGGCGCGTGCTCGAACGTGTGTCCGGCGCCTTCGTAGAGGCGTATTTCGTGATCGATGCTCCACCGCCGGAGCCGATCACGGATGCCGGCGAGCAGGTCCGCAGGTGCGACCGGGTCGCTGTCGCCGTAGATCAGCAGCAGCGGGCAGTTGATTGCCCACAGCATGTCGATCGGGTGGACCGGGCGGGTCGGTGTCAACTCCGGGAAGGTCGGCTGGCTCGGGAAGAACAGCACCGACGCCGCCAACCGACGTTCGAGCGCGCTGGCCAGCATTGCGAGGGTCGCGCCCGTGCAGTAGCCCCAGACCGCTACTCGATCAGGGTCGACCTCTGACATGTTGCGGGCACGGTCGATCGCGGCGACGATGTCGAGTGTGGCTCCGGTGAAGTCGAGGGCGTCGATGAACGACATGACCTCGGTGAAATCCGAGTAGTCGTCGGGTTCGCGCAACCCGTTGCCGCGGTAGTAGTCGGGCACAACCACCACGTAGCCCTCACCCGCAAGCGCTGCGGCGACGCCGCGTGCGAACGTGTTGACCCCATAAGCCTCGGCCGCGATGACGATGGCCGGCGTCGGTCGATCCCCCTCCGGCCGATCGATGTATGGACGGTAGACGAGCGCCGGCACAGTGACCCCGTGGTGTTCGAGGTTGACGGTCATGGGTTCCATGTGAGCCTCTCGACCAGCTGATCTCGCAGTGCCGTCAGTTCGGCCGTCGTGACGCCGGCCGGACCCGTGAGGTAGGCGTCGATGCCGCCGTACACGTCGGCGACCGCGTCGAGGGCTGCCGCCATCGCCCAACGCGGCGTGCCGAGCACAGCGGCTGCTGCCTCCGGGGGCATTCCCGAGGCGAGCATGTTGGCCAGGCTGTCTTGTTGGTGCTCGATCCGTCGGTGACGGCTGGTCGCCTCGTAGTCGTCGAGCACGATCTCGCGATCGACTCCCAAGGCGAGCAGCAGAACTGCGGCGACGACGCCGGTGCGATCCTTGCCACCATGGCAGTGGAACACGGCCGGTACGCCGTCAGGCCGGGCGAGCCCGCGGAGGATCAGGCCGAGCTGGGTCGCACTGTGCTGGAGGCTGCCGACGTAGATGTCGCGCAGCAAGGACTCACCGTCGCCGTATGTCATGTCGGGCGACCGAGCTGGCGGGTCGGCGTCGCCGGCACGTCCGACGATCGGCATGTGCACCGTCTCCACGCGTCCAGGAAACTCGTCGCGCTCGACGTCGCTGCGCAGGTCGTAGACGACGCGCCTCCGAGGCCGTGGAACGTCTCGAGATCGTCGTCGGTCAGCTTGTGCAGAGCGTCGGCCCGAAACACGAGGCCCCAGCGGGTCTCGCCGCCGCTGGTCGTGGGGTAGCCGCCGAGGTCACGGAGGTTGGTGATGCCGACGAATGGAACTCGCCGCTCACGGGCGTCATGCAGAGGCATCGCCTAACGGCGTGGAAAGTTGAACAATGTGCGGGCGTTGTCTTCGGCGATCTTGCGGGCCACGTCGTCGGGAACGTGTGCCAGCGACTCGGCGAGCATCTTGCGGGCGTGCGGGAAGTTGCTGTCGGAGTGCGGGTAGTCGGACTCGAACATGATGTTGTCGGCGCCGATCCGCTCGATGTTGGCGAGCCCGGCGTCGTCGGCGATGAAGCATCCGTAGATGTGGTCGCGGAAGATCTCCGACGGTCGCACGGCGTCGACCATGCCGGTGTAGTAGCGGTGGCGCTCCCACGTGTAGTCGGCACGTTCGAGGATGTAGGGCATCCAACCGATCCCACCTTCGGACATCGCGAACTTCAGCTTGGGGAACCGTTCGAACAGCCGCGTGTTCATCAGGTCGATGGTGGCCATCTGCGAGTTGAGCCCGAACAGGGCGATCGCCGTGGTGAACGGGGCATCGGGCGCCACCGTCGGCGCTCCGCCGCTGCCGAAATGCAGAGACAAAGGCACCTCGGCCTCGCTGACCAACGCGAGGAACGGATCCCAGTGAGTTGAGTGGAACGAGGGGAGACCGAGCGCGTGGGGCATCTCGGTGAACGAGATGGTCTTGGTGCCCTTGGCGATCACCCTCTTTGTCTCGGCGACCGTGGCGTCGATGTCCCAATACGGGACCAGTGACAGGGGGATCTGACGCCCGGGCATGCCCGCACACCACTCGTCGATCATCCAGTCGTTCCAAGCACTGACGCACGCTGCCGCCAACTCCTTGTCGGGTGCGTTGAAGAAGGTGCTGCCGGCGAATCCGGGGAAGCTCGGGAAGCACATCTGGGCGTGGATGCCGTCGAGGTTCATGTCGGCGATGCGGTCATCGATGCGGTAGCAGCCAGGTCGCATGGTGTCGTACGACGTCGGGTCGAGTCCGAAGTCTTGGCGATCCTTGCCGGCCACGGCGTTGAGGCCGATGCTCGGGTGTGGTACGCCGTCGTACATCCAGATGTCGTGACCCTGATCAGTGTGCTCGATGCGTGGGCCACGCTCTTTGAACTTGTCCGGCAAGCGATCCTGGAACACACCGGGATGTTCAATCACATGATCGTCGACCGACACCACCTGAACGTCATCCTGCAATGGCATGAGACCACCTCCGAATTTGTCAGCCTCTATTTGAGCAGAGCCTGCCGCGAGATGCGAGCTGGTCGCTCATCGCCGAAGATCTAGCTGCCGACCCACGGCGCGGTCCAGCCCTCCAGCGCCGTCATTGCCGTGCGGTACCCGATCTCGCTGGCCTCGGCGAGTCGGTCGAATCGCCGGAAGCCGATCTGACTGAGATCAGGCGTGATGAAGAGATCCGCGTACTGCCGAGCGCGCTCCTGCTGAGCCAAGCTGCCGAGGAGCGCGCAGCGATTGATCGTGTCGGTGATGGCGGGGTATCGGTGGGCGGACCGCCGACGCAGCAAGTGTCGGATTCCGATCGGTGGGGAACTACCTGGCTCGACGGTCATCGCGGCTTGCTCGGCGCAGACATCGACGGCGATGATCGGGCCGTCGTGGTGGTCGCGGATCTGATCGGTCGGCACGTTGTTCAGCTGTCCGCCGTCGATGTGGAGATGCCCCTGGGCATCGATGACGGGTGGCCACAACCCGGCAACGGTGGACGAGGCGCGGATCCATTGCGCCGCTGGACCTCGCCGGTGCACGGCCAGGCGGAACGCGCTGAGATCGACGCTCGTGGCGAAGTACGGCAGCCAGAAATCCTCGATGTCGAGTTCGCCGAAGGTCAGGTCGTACAGCCGGCCCGTGCGCTTGCCGGAGAACAGCGAGACGGTCGGCACCGTCGCTTCCCAACGCAGGCGGCGGGAGCTCCACAGCCGTTCGTTGTGAGCGAGCATCCTCTCCCACGTCCAGCCCATCGCGCATTGGCCGGCGATGATCGCACCCATGCTCGATCCACCCAGCGTGTCGATCGGAATCGACAATTCCTGCATCGCCCGGATGACGCCGATGTGCCCGAATCCGCGGGCACCGCCACCGCCGAGCACCAGTCCGACCGAATTGCCGCTGACATGGCGGGCGAAACGGGCGAGATCGCCGGCCACGCCTTCGCGAAGGTGCAGGTGGTGGAAAAGCTGCGGCCCCTGAGCCACCGTGCTGTGCCGGATGGATGAGTTGCTGTAGCGCGTTGGAGGAGCAGCAGTTCGAGCGTGGGTGCGGCCAGTGTGTCGATGTCATCGCCCACGGCGTCGCAGATGGGAGTGACGTCGCAGAACGACGCGGCATCGACCACGATGATCACGCGGTCGCTGTGCCGCACGGTCGAGGGAATCGACTGCTGCTGCCCCCGACCGAGCACGGTCACACTGTCGCCGGCTCCCATCGCCGCCGTGGCCGCGCCCGCGAGTGGCTGGAGGCGCTCGGCCGGTAACCCGGTCGAGATCAGCGTCAGCCGACACGTGCTGGGCCGGCCACCCCCTTCGTTCGCGTCGGGGAACACCGTTCGGTGGGCGACTCGGCGAGCGATCGCCACGGCGGCGTCCGGGGCGTCGTGGAGCAGGGCCTCGAACATGTCGGGTGGCACACGCGCCAACAACGCGTCGCGTACCACGACGGCAGTACGCGATCGCCCTCCGCCGGTCAGGAGAGCACCCTCGCCGAAGACCGCAACGGGATCGACTTCCCACGGGGTGTGCAAGACGGGTGACCGGGTCAACAGAAGTCTGACCCTGCCCTCGAAAAGCACATACATCCCGTCGGCGGGCTCGCCCTCGGAGAACAATCTTCGTCCTGCCGGTACGCGCAGCCAGGTCGCCGAGCGCACCAGGCGATCGAGTAGCCGACCCTCCGGGCACCCGAGAGCGGCGACACCGTGGATCAGGGCCGCAGCGTCCACCGGTGCAGGGCACTCGTCCATGGTGACTGGCTCCTCCTTCGCTCCCTGGCCAGGGTGCACCGCTTGATGGTTACTCTTCCACCATGACGGAGCTGACGCCGAATGTCGACACCAGGCCGGAGACCCGGCCCGACACGCGACGCACGCTCTTCCTGGCCCAATCGTCGTCGCCAGTCGAGGCCAAGACCCTCGAGGAGTGGACCGCCGAGCAACGAACGGCGCTCGTCGGCCAGGTCGTCGAGATCGTTGCGGTTCCGTTTCCCAGGGATCGCGCCGGCGACGAGGCGCTCGGTCGATCGCTACTCGCCCACGTCGACAGCTCGGACGATCCCTTGCTCGTTCCGATCCGTGTCGCCTGGCTCCCGAAAGAGCGCGACGGCCAGCGCACGGCGCGGCTCATCGATGTCGTCGTGGTCGGCGACCCTCGCCGACCCCATCGGCTCGCCCAAGAGATGCTCAGCCGCCGGTCGCCGGATCGTCTGCAGGTGGTGACGGGTGGCCCGGCCCTGCTGTCGGACCTGCGCGAGGCGTGGGAGCAGACCGATCCCGACGACCTTGCTGATCGTTTGTCGTTCGCCCGGTTCGTCGGACGACGGGCCACGCTCGCCCTCGAGCGCGAGGAGTCGCATCGGCTGGGACCGCACTACAAGGTTCCCCGCTTGGTGCGCGAAGAGGTCGCCGCGTCGGCCCGCTTCAGGTCCGGAATACGCCGGATGGCCGGTGAAGTCGGTGAGGACGAGGCGGCCGTAGCCGAACGGGCGGGCAAGTACCTCGACGAGATGGTCACCGGCTTCGGTTCGACCCAGATCGACATCACCATGCAGATGGGCAAGATGATGTACAAGCGGGGCTACGATCCGCAGCTGGACATCGACGAAGCCCAGGTGGCCAAGGTGCGACTGGCACTCGACAGGCATGCCGGTGTGGTGCTGCCGACACACCGTTCAAACCTTGATGCGGGGGTGATGCCTGCCACGTTCCACGAGATGTGCCTCCCCAAGACCCATACGCTCGCCGGGATCAACATGGCGTTCTGGCCGCTTGCTCCACTCATGAGGCGCTCGGGTGTCATCTACATCCGCCGCGACACCAAAGATGACGCCCTGTACCGGTGGGTGCTGCGTGAGTACGTCGGCTACCTCGTCGAGAAGCGGTTCCACCTCGAGTGGTACATCGAGGGTGGCCGGTCGCGCACCGGCAAGCTGTTGCCGCCCAAGCTGGGCCTGTTGACGTATGTCGTCGACGCCTATCGCGAGGGGCGGGCCGACGACGTGATGTTGATCCCTGCGTCGATGACCTACGACCAGTTGCAGGAGGTCAAGGACTACACGGCCGAAGCCCACGGATCGGTCAAGAAGCCCGAGAACGCCGCCTGGTTCCTGCGCTACGCCAGGTCGCTGCGTGGCAACTACGGCAAGATCTACGTCCGATTCGGCGAGCCGGTCTCGTTGCGCGAAGCCCTCGGGCCACCGGCTGGTTTGGACTCACCTTCTCGGGATCAACATCGGCTTGCCCTCCAGAAGCTGGGGTTCGAGGTGTCGTGGCGGATCAACAACGTCACCCCGATCACGGCGATCTCGTTGATCAGCATGGCTCTCCTGAGTGCCGACGATCAGGCACTGACCGCACCACAACTTGCAGCGGCACTCGAACGGTTCCTGGTCTTCGCCGAGGAACGAGGACTCCCCTTGACCGACTCGGCGCGCCGCCTACGCAGCGATGCCGGCATGCGATCGGCGCTCGAGGCCCTGATCGATCAGAACGTGGTCGTCGAGGCAAAGGGCCGCTACGCGGTCTATGCGATCGCTCCGGGCCAGCACCTCTCGGCTTCGTTCTACCGAAACGCGGTTCTGCACTTCCTGTTGAACGCGGCCATCGGCGAACTGGCTTTGGTGGCGGCATCCGAAGCACCGCAGCGCTCCCGCGTGGAGGCATTCTGGGACGCGGCGATGTGGCTGCGCGACACCCTGAAGTTCGATTTCTTCTTTCTCGAGAAGGATCAGTTCCGCGCCGACCTTGCCGCCGAAATGGCTCGGACGCACACCGCGTGGGAGCACGTCCTGACGAGCAGCAGCGACGGTGCGATGACGTTGCTGGGTCGGCGCTCACCGATCACCGGTCACACCGCCCTGCGGTCGTTCTTCGAGGCATACCACGTGGTCGTCCGCACCGTGCAGTGGCGCGGAATCGAAGCCCTCCGTGACAAGAAGAGCTTTCTCGGCGACTGCGAGGGTCTGGGTCGCCAGTATCTGATGCAGCGTCGCATCTCGAGGTCCGAAGCTGTGACTCGGCTGTTGTTCGAGACCGGCATGCAGTTGGTGGAGAACCGGGCACACGCATCAATCGGCGGATCGAGCGATGGGCAACCGGGGCGATCGGCGGCGCCCATCGACTTGCTTGCCTCCGAGCTCCAAGCGGTGTTGCGCCGACTCGGCATCATCGAGCAGGTCGCTCGGCAGAGGTTCGCCAAAACCATGGACGAACTCCGCTACACCGAATCGACAGGCTGATGTTGAACATCACCGACCGAAAGGCCCACCTACGATGACTACCGATCAACCGGCGGCGCAAACTCCTTCAGCTCCCGTCGTCTCGACGGGGTCAGGCGCGGTGCGCGGCACCGAACTCGCCGGCGTCGTGCGCTTCCTCGGGATTCCCTACGCGGCACCACCCGTCGGCGAGCTCCGCTTTGCGCCACCGGCCGCGCCGGTGCCGTGGGATGGCGTGCGCGAGTGCTCGCAGCACGGTGCGATCTGTCCCCAGTTCATACTTCCGGAGGGGCTCACTGCATTCCCCGACCTGAGCGGCAGGGGCGTGCCGATGTCGGAGGATTGCCTCAATCTGAACGTCTATACCCCGAGTGTCGACGGCGGTGTCGATGGAGGACGCCCAGTGGTCGTGTGGATCCACGGAGGCGCATTTGTCAGCGGCTCGTCGGCCTGTGCGATGTACGACGGCTCGACGTTCGCTCGCGACGGTGTGGTCTTCGTCAGCATCAACTACCGGCTTCATGCCCTGGGCTTCTTGTACCTCGACGAGTTGTTCGATCTGCCCGGCTCGGGCAATGCCGGCCTCCTCGACCAGATTGCCGCCCTCGAATGGGTGCGCGACAACATCTCCGCCTTCGGCGGCGATCCCGATCGGGTAACTCTCCTGGGCGAGTCGGCCGGGGCGATGAGCATCGGAACCCTGCTGGCCATCGACTCGGCGCGTGACCTGTTCCATCGGGCAATCCTCCAGTCCGGCGCCGCACACCACACACTGACCCCCCAGTCGGCTGAACGTGTTGCCAGACGGGTGCTCGAAGCGGTCGGTGTCCAACCCGGTGATCTCGCCGCGCTGCGCGCCGTGCCGGCCGAGACCTTGATGGGTGTTGCCCAACAGGTGGCGTTCATGGAGGCCGAGCAGCTGCTCAGTGGCGAATATGCGGCGATCCGTACCGCCTTCGCCCCCGTCATCGATGGGCACGTCTTGCCGCGCCGTGCCTACGAAACGATTGCGGCTGGCTCGTCGGACGGTGTCGACGTGCTGATCGGCACATGCGCCGACGAGTACCGCGTGTTCATCTGGGGCATGCCCGAGCCGCTACGAAGCATGGTTCCCCGACCGGCACCCGGCGACTACTTCACCGGTACGAGCCCCGGTGCGGATGACGCGATCAAGACATATGCACAGGATCGCCCGGGTCTCGACGATCTCGATCTGGCCGTCGCCATCGCCGGTGACGCAATCTTCGGCATCCCCGCGATTCGTCTGGCCGACGCCAAGGTTGCCCGCGGCGATCGAGTGTGGATGCAGGAACTGGCTTGGAAGTCTCCGGTGATGGACGGCGCGCTTGGCGCCTGCCATGCCCTTGATCTGCCCTTCGTGTTCGAGAGTCTCGACCATCCCGGACTCGTGGGCCAGAACCCTCCGATCACTCTTGCGCACGACATGCACGGCGCCTGTGTCCGCTTCATCATCAGCGGTGATCCGAACGGCGGGCAATTGCCGGAATGGACACGCTACGAGCCCACCACCCGATCAGTGATGCGCCACGACGTTCAACCGTCGTTGGTCGACGATCCCCGAGCACACGAGCGCGAGCTGTGGGACGGAGTCTGGTGACGAACGACGACACGTCGGTGGCCGACGACCAGTTGGTGTTTCCACGCGATCTGGAGCCGGTGGACTACCTGATGTTCCGCGGCGACAGTGATCCACGGGCACGCTCGGGCATGCTGTCGGTGTCGATGCTCGACGTGACGCCCGACTTCGAACGTCTCCGGATGGTCTTCGAGCGGGCCAGCCGGGTGTCGCTGCGGTTGCGTCAGCATGTCGTCGTTCCCGTCCTGCCCATCAGCGCCGCGCAGTGGGTCATCGATCCGGACTTCGACCTCGACTTCCACGTCCGCAGGATTCGACTCCCGGAGCCGGGCACGATGCGTCAATTGCTCGACTTCGCCCAGCTGATGTTGTCCGCCCCATTCGACACCGCCCGTCCCCTGTGGGAGACCTACCTCGTCGAGGGAATCACCGAAGGCGACGATCCCGCCGCAGTGCTGATGAAGACACATCACGCCGTCACCGACGGGGTGGGCGGGGTCGAGCTGATGCGCCAGCTGTACGACTTCGATCGCCAGGCCGACCGGGGACCGATGCCCACCGTTCCCTCGCCCGAGGATCTCTCCGGAACCGACCTGGCTCGCAAGGCAGTCAGGCGAGCGCCGGTCTCTGCCGTGTCCGGCGTCGTGTCCACCGCCTCCCAGGGGGTGCGCCTCGGTCGCCAGGTTGCGAGCGATCCCGGTTCGGCGATCAGGCGGATCACCAAGATGGTCGGCTCTGCGCAGCGAGTGCTCGGTCCGCCGCCCGTTCCGCCGTCCCCGCTGTTGCGCCGGCGCGGCCTGGGCCGGCGGTTGGAGATGTTGGAGTTTCCCCTCGACCGGTTCCGCCGCGCCGCCAAATCGGCGGGCGGCTCGGTCAATGACGCCTACATAAGCGCCATAGGGGGCGGGTTGCGCCGCTATCACGAGGCACTCGGCGTGATGGTCGACTCGGTGCCATTGGCGATGCCGGTGAACCTCCGCAAAGACGACGATCCGGCCGGTGGAAACCGGTTTGCAGGGGCCCGCATCGCCGCGCCGGTGGCCGAGCCCGATCCGGCCCGCAGGATCCTGCAAGTGCGCGAGAGCGTGCTCAACGCCGTCGGCGAGCCGGCGATCAACGCCCTCAACGCCGTGGCCCCGGTGCTGAACCTTCTGCCGATGCCGTTGCTCGGTTTCTTGTCGGGGATCCTCACCACCACCGATGTGCAGGCCAGCAACCTGCCGGGATTCCCGACCGAGCCGTACATCGCAGGTGCGATGGTGACCAAGTCGCTGGGTTTCGGTCCGTTGCCGGGTGTGCCGATGATGATCGTCCTGTACACACAGGCGGGCCAGTGCTTCGTCGGCGTGCACTACGACACTGCCGCGGTCACCGATCACGACTTGTTCATCCGCTGCCTTCGGCAAGGCTTCGACGAGGTGCTCGCCCTCGATCCGCAGAGCCAGGAGGTGTCGTGGTGACCGCGCCGGTTCGTCTGCCCGGCTCGGTCGCCGAGATCGATGCCAGCCCGACCGGTGCCCACATCGGCGCCTTCTTCGACATGGATGGCACCCTCATTGCCGGGTTCTCGGTGGGCCACCTCACCCAGGATCGGTTGCGCAACCGCGACATCGGGATCACCGAACTGGTCCGCACACTCGGGGTCGCCGCCAATGCCGGACTCGGTCGCGCCGGCTTCGAAGACCTTCTGCGGTCCGGTGCCGAGGGGTGGCGGGGTCGCGTGCACGAGGATCTCGACGAGATGGGTGAGCGATTGTTCCACCGCAAGATCGAATCACTGGTCTACCCCGAGATGCGTGAACTGGTCCGAGCCCATCAACGGCGCGGGCACACGGTCGTGTTGTCCTCGTCGGCGACGAGCTATCAAGCCGAGCCGGTCGCCCGTTTTCTCGGTATCGACGAAGTGCTGTGCAACCGCTTCACGGTGAGCGAGGGCGTTCTCACGGGCGACGTCGAGAAGCCGGTCTTGTGGGGGCCGGGCAAGGCTGCGGCCGTGCAGGCCTTTGCCACTGAACGGGGCATCGAGCTGTCGGACAGCTACTTCTATGCCGACGGCAACGAGGACCTCGCCCTGATGCATCTCGTCGGCCACCCGCGGCCGACCAATCCGGGCAAGCAGCTCGCCAGCGTCGCTGGTCGCCGGGGGTGGCCGATCCTGCGGTTCGACAGCCGCAACTCGAGCGAGTCGAACGCCCGCCTGCGCAACGTCGCCGGGATCGCCGCGCTGGCGCCGGTCGGCAGCCTCGGTGTCGCCGTCGGGTTGGTGAGGCGCAACAAGCGGTCGGGACTCAACTTCGCCACACCCCTCTGGCTCGACGTCTTGTTCAGGATCAACGGGGTGAAGATGGTGGTCGCCGGCCGCGAAAACCTGTGGTCGGCACGACCGGCAGTGTTCATCTTCAATCACCGCAACAACTTCGATGCGTTCATGGCCGCCCGCCTGGTCGAGAAGAACTTCACCGGGGTCGGTAAGAAGGAGCTCGAGAAGAACCTGATCATGGGAACGTTCGGGAAGCTTGCCGACGTCGCCTTCATCGACCGGTCGAACCCGGCGGCGGCCATCGAAGCGCTCAAGCCGATCCAGGAGCTGGCCAAGAAGGGCCTCTCGATCCTCATCGCCCCCGAGGGCACCCGCATCGACACCAGGGAGGTCGGCCCGTTCAAGAAGGGGGCCTTCTACATGGCGATCGCCGCTGGGATCCCGATCGTGCCGATCGTGCTCCACGACGCCGAGATGGTCGCCTCACGTGATGCCACGACGCTGAACCCAGGCACGGTTCACATCACGGTGCTGCCGCCAGTGCCGGTCGACGACTGGACGACTCGCACGTTGCGCGGCCGCGTTGCTGAGGTGCGCCAGTTGTTCATCGACACCCTTCAGGCAGGTTTCACGCCATCGCCCGACGGCCGATACGCGGCCCGGCGGCCGTTTCGCTGATGTCTGTCACCGAGACCCGTTTACTGCGGCTTGGTGCGCCAGGCTCGTTCGAACGGCAGGCGCCACGCGTGCGGCGCGATCAGTTGGTGGATCGCGTTGGGTCCCCACGAACCGGGTGCGTAGGCCCGAACCGGCGGCGGCGCTTCGAGCAGCGGCGTCGACAGTTCCCACAGGCGCTCGATGCCCTCGGCGGTGGTGAACAGGGTGTGGTCGCCGCTCATCGCGTCGTGGATCAACCGCTCGTATGCCTCCAGCACGTCGCGCTCGCGGCCGGTCTCGTGCAAGGCGAACTGCAGGCTCAGCTTGTCGAGCTTCATCCCCGGACCGGGTCGCTTGCCGTAGAAGCTCAGCGACAGCTTCGACGCGTCGGCGAGATCGAACGTGAGGTGATCGGGTCCGTGCTGGCCGATCCCCGAGCCGGCCGGGAACATGCTCTTGGGCGGTTCGCGGAACGCGATCGAGATGATGCGCGCGCCCTCGGCCATCCGCTTGCCGGTGCGCAGGAAGAACGGCACACCGGCCCAACGCCAGTTGTCGATCTCGCATCGCAAGGCGATGAACGTGTCGGTCTCGGAGTCGTGAGCGACACCCGGCTCGTCGCGGTACCCGATGTACTGGCCGCGCACCACGTGACCCGGCTCGATCGGTCGCATCGAGCGGAAGACCTTGTTCTTCTCCTCGCTGATCGCCCGCGGCTCGAGCGCTGTCGGCGGTTCCATCGCCATGAACGCGAGCACCTGGAACAGGTGGGTGACCACCATGTCCTTGTACGCGCCGGTCGACTCGTAGAACCTGATGCGGTCTTCGAGGGCCAGCGCCTCGGGCACGTCGATCTGCACGTGGTCGATGTGATCGCGGTTCCAGATCGGTTCGAACAACCCGTTGGCGAAACGGAACGCGAGGATGTTCTGCGCCGCTTCCTTGCCGAGGAAGTGATCGATGCGGTAGATCTGATCCTCGCTGAACGTCTCGTGCAGCGATGCGTTCAGCGTGCGCGCCGACGCCAGATCGGTGCCGAACGGCTTCTCCATGATGATCCGCGAGCGCTCGACCAGACGAGCTTCGGACAACGTGTTGACCACCACCCTGCGCCGCGGACGGCGGCACGCTGAGGTAGTGCAGCCGCCGCGGCTCGCCACCCAGCTCCTTCTCGGCGTCGGCCACCATCGCGGCCAGCCCGACCGGGCCCCTTTCCTGCGGCACGTAGCGCAGCTTGCCGGCGAACGCAGCCCACTGGTCGTCCGAGATCGTGCGGCTGGAGAACTCGTCGCACGCCTTGCGGGCGAACGTGCGGAACGTCTCGTCGTCGAACTCGTCGAGCGACGTGCCGACGATGCGGCAGTCGCTGACCAGGCCGGCCAGCGACAGGTGCAGCAGACCCGGAAGCAGCTTGCGCCGCGACAGATCGCCGGTCGCTCCGAACAGCACGATCACGTGCGGCTTCACCGGCGCCATCAACGACGGCACGATGTCGCTGGGATCGGTGTGGGTCGTCACGTGCTCGGACACGGACCGCACACTATGACGTCACGGCGAGGCAAGGAGCCGTGCTCGATGCGGCCAGGCTGATCTGCCAGGCGCGCACCGTCGGAGGGTAGGTGGACCGGCAATGGACTTCGCACTGAGGGGGCGCACGGCACTGGTGCTCGGATCACCGGGACCAGCGGTGGATGCCTGTGCCGCAGTGCTCGAATCAGAAGGGGTCCGGCTCGTCAGCATCGACGACGTCGACCGGGCCGACATCGTCGTGGCGTTCGGAGCCGCTCACCCCGGCTCCGATGTGCTCGCCGGCGTCACGATCGACGACTTGTACGCGAGTTGGGACGGAGTCGTCGACACCATCGCCATGTACCGGGCGGCGTTGCCCCACATGCAGGCACAGCGATGGGGACGATTCGTATGGGTGGGTACTGCCGCCTCGCGCTCGCTCGACGCCGATCAAGATGACCTCGACCTCGTGGCCACGTTGGGGATGCGGGCTCTGCACAAGGTGATCGGCTTCGACGAGGGCCCGTCGAACATCTTGGCCAACACGGTGCTGCGCGGCTCGCTGGCAGCCCACGACGACGTCGCCGCGGCGGTGGGATTCCTCTGCTCGGAGGGGGCCGGCTATCTCACCGGAGTGACGCTCACCGTCGACGGCGGCGAGGGCTCGGCGGTGTTCTGATGGATTACGGGATCGAGGGCAAGGTCGCCATCGTTTCTGGCGGCAGTCGGGGCATCGGTCGCAGCATCGCCGAGGTGCTCGTCGGCGAAGGGGTGCGCGTCGTCATCGCCGCTCGCACCCAATCGCATCTCGACGAGGCGGCGGCGGCCATCGACGCGATCGTTCCGGGCAACGTCGATGCGGTCGTAGCCGACATGACCGACCCGGCCGACGTCGATCGTGTCGTCGGCGTCGCCCGGCAGCGCTTCGGTCCGGTCGGCATCGCCGTCAGCAACGTGATCGGGCACGTGATCGATCCCGGTAAGGAGGGCGATGGTCCCGGGGCAGGCACCTTCGCAACCATGCCTCCGCCGGAGTACCGACGCGAGTTCACCAGCCTGTTCGTCTCTGCGTGGGCGCTGGCCGTCTCATGCCTGCCCGATATGCGCGCCGCCGGTTGGGGCCGCATCTGCAACATCGGCTCGGGTGTGGCGCGTGAGCCCACGACCGATTTGCCGCACATCCTGCCCAACACGGTGCGTGCCCCGGTGGCCGGCCTCTACCGCGTCCTGGCCCACAGGCTGGCGCCCGAGGGGATCACGGTCAACAACATTCTGACCGGCAGCATCTCGACGGATCGCAACAGCTCGTACTGGCGATGGCTCGCCGGCGAACGCGGGAAGACCGTCGACGAGGTCACGCAGGGCATGCGGGCGTCGATCCCGTTGCGCCGCATGGGTTACCCGCAGGAGATGGCGGCTGTCGTTGCATTCCTGTGCTCGCAACAGGCGGCGCGCATCACCGGACTGTCGATCCCGGTGACCGGCGGCTCGGGAGCCAAGCACCTGTAGGGCAACGGTCCGTCACTCGGCGTCGAGGTCGCTTGCCGGCGCGAGGCCGGCGGCCACCGCGCCGGCGAGGGCCTGGAGCCCCGACATCGGGCGAACGAGCACCGTGAGGTCGGCGATCGATCCGTCGTCGGCGTCGCGCAACAGATCGATGCCTTCGACCCGGCGGTTACCCACCCGAGCCGTGAACACGAGCACCGTCGTCGGACCCGAGGTCAGCTCGTCGGTGTAGGTGAAGTCCTCGAACACGTCGAAGACGACCCGCAGGACGGCCGAGACGGCCTGGCGCCCCTCGAACGGCGAGAACGTCACGGGACTGTGCAGCACGACGTCTGGCGACAGTGCGGCCATCATGGCCTCGAAGTCGTTGGCCTCGACAGCAGTACGGAACGGGTGCGTCACGGCTACGTCGTCACGGGTTGGTTGGTGGTCGGGCGCCGGTAATCCTTGATCGGCCAGACATCTTGATCCTCGCCATGTACGACGGCGCCGTTGATGGTCCACTCGATCGAGGTGTTGATGCAGATGCTGGTCGAGCCGGGCAGGATCATCCGGCTCACGGCGCGGCCTTGGGCGTGCAGCTCGCGTCCCTCTTCGTCGGTGGCGTCGATGATCATCCCGGTGACCCACTTCGTCGACGGGTCGCGTTCGACCTGTCGACGGCCGCTGGTGATGTGGGCGACGTCACCACCGAACCGGAGGTAGCCGGTGTGGATGTCGTCGCTGGAGTCGCTCGGCAGCGAGTACGTGAGGAACGTGACGTCTGGGGCGGCGGCCCACACGTATCCGATGCGTGTGTAGCCGCGTTCGGTGCGCCGCCCCCACGAGCGGTCGCGCATGGCGTAGCAGTCGACGTCGAGCGTCTCGCCGTCGAGCCGGATCGTGCCAGTGACGTGGCCGGTCTGGTCGAAGTGGTGTGCCTTGGGATATGGCGGGGCACCCGACCGCAGCGCGACGGGTCGTTCGAGGGCGTCGAACCGCAACGCGATGTCGAGGCGGTCGCGGTCGGTGTAGCCGAGGTCGTATGACATCAGCGGCTCGCGAACATCGACGCTCATTCCGGTCGGGAAGTTCAGCCGCGCCGGTCCGCCGGGTTGCTCGCCGTAGCGCAACCACGAGTACTGCTCGAAGAACGGGATCCGCCACGGCTCGGTCGCCCTGTCGTCCCAGATCCATGCGCCGCCGGCGCACGTGCCGGCGTTGCCCCGCAACGAGGTGTACAACCATCCGCCGATCGTTCGTTCGGGCACGAAGAACGAGTACCAGTAGGTCTCGGTCTCGTAGAAGTCTGACGAGGGTGCGTGCAGCCCGTCGTCGACGGCAGTGAACTCGTCGTCGGTGCTCATCGGGATCTCCTGGTGGGTCGGTGGCGTGGGGGAGTGAGGGTCATAGCAGCGGCGGCCAGGTGCGGTCGTGCAAGGCGCCCGACGACGAGCTCATCAGCTCGTCGTCGCGCAGCACACGGTTCCAGATCAGCGTCAGGTACTGGCGGTCGTCGAGGCGGCCGTGGCGAACAGCGGCATCGACAGCTGCACGGGCCGCGGCGATCGACTCGTAGCGGGTTCCGAGGGCGTCGGCGATCTCGTCGAGCTCGAGCTCGACGAACTGGCGGCCGTCGACATCGATCCGTTGCAGGTACTTGACCGCCCGGGCGACGCCGCGCGTCCATTGCGATGCGAGCGGGTCGGCGATGCGCGGGGTGATCGTGCGCAGCGAGGCCAAGACGTCGTCGTACCAGCCGTGCCAGTGGGGACTCGCGGCAGCCGGTGGGATCGCCGGCGGTTCGACGCCGAGACCCATTGCCGCGTTGAGCGCTTCGAGCCACAGTCGGCGGTGGAGCTGCTGGTAGATCATCAGGTTGCCGATGTCGCGTGTCGCTTCGTCGCCGGCCGGGTCGGCGTTGGGCGGGTTGAGCGTGGTCATGGTCGCCTCGGCGAAGACTCGGTAGTACCACACCCGGTCGACGTCGATGGTGTGTCCCGACAGCCGTTCGTACTCGCCCAACCGATCGGGGAGGTAGGTGAAGGTGTCTTGCACGGTGCGCAACGACAGCCAGGCGATGTCGTCCATCGGATCCCCGAAGTGGCACAGCTCCCAGTCGAGCACGGCGGTCACTCGTCCGTCGCGATACAGGAAGTTCCCTGGGCCGGTGTCGCCCTGCACGAGCACGACCGGGCCGTCATAGTCGGGCACGTTGGCTTCCAGCCAGTCGAGCGTCACACGCAGCAGCGGATCAATGCGGCCCTCGGCGTCGGCGCCGCGATGTCGAACGGCGTCGATCCGTTGGAGGGCGTGGTCGCGTGCCGATTGCACCGGGCCGAGCGCGGCGACGTCGAGCGTGCGCGGGTCGAGTCGGTGCTGGGCGGCGAGGCTGCGGATGAAGGCTTGCGCCACTCGCACTTGCTCGTCGGGATCACGGATGCGGTAGAACCACGTGTCACCTGCGACTCGCTCCATCACCACTGCTTCGCGGTCGGGGTGGATGGCGATGATCTCGGCGACGGGCACGTCGGTGTCGGCCAGCGCCCTGACCACTCGGGCCTCGGTGGCCAGCGAGTGGAAGGCCGTGTTGTCGGGCATCGCCGTCGGCGTGTACCGAAGGAACAGGTTGGAGACCGTGCCGGTGGGTGACTCGAGGTCGATGAACCAGCCCTCACGTGTGCCGCCGCCAGGAATCCGATCGGCGTGCACAAGCCGTGACGATGTCACCAACTCGATCCACTCGCGGATGTCGCCGGCCAAGCTGATTGCACCTTCGCCCACGCGAGTCCTCCTCCGCCACGATCCCTGCTTGGGATCGAGGCCACAAAATAGGGTAATATTTTCTAGCGACGGAGGGATAACCGAGGTCATGTCAGCAACAGGGTCCAGTGCTCCGAGGCGCGATATGCGCGACACGAACCGGGAAGTCATTCGCGACTATCGCGAGCGCGATGGCAACGCTCCCGGCGCGGAAGTGCCCCTCGTGCTGATCACGACCATCGGTCGATCGAGTGGGCGGCCACACACCATCCCGGTCGCTGTTCAACATGACGGTGACGACCTCGTCGTCGCCGGCTCGATGGGCGGTTCGCCACGTCATCCGCAGTGGTACTTGAACCTGGTCGCTGACTCGCTGGTCATCGTCGAACACGAAGGTGGCACATACGCCGCTCGGGCCACGACAGTTCCCGAGGGACCTGATCGCGATCGCTTGTTCGCACTCATGAACGAGGTCATTCCGGGACTAGATCGATATCAGGAGCGGGCTCGAGAGAGCCGGTTGATACCGATCGTCGTGCTTCGAAGGGAGACCGCAGGATGAACGATCAGGAGATCATGGCGATCGCGCGCGACGTCGAGAACACGCGTATTGCTCCCAGCGACATCCAACTCGACGGCCGCCGCGCGTTCGTCACCGGAGGTGGCGGAGGCATCGGGCAGGGCATCGCTCTCGGCCTGGCTCGTTTCGGTGCCGACGTCGCGATCGTCGACATCGAGCCCGCCCGCTGCGAGTCGACCGCAGCAGCGATCGAACGAATGGGGCGACGCAGTCTCGGGATTGCCACGAACGTCATGGCAAGCGCTGACCTGCGCGCCGCGATCACACGAGCGGCTGGCGAGTTGGGTGGGATCGACATACTCGTCAACAACGCCGGAGGAGTTCGGGGTGGGCCGTTCATGACGATGCCCGAGTCGAGCATGCGAAACCACATCGAGATCAATCTGACGAGCATGCTCGTCGCCACCCAGGCGGCCGCGCAGGTGATGATCGATCAAGGTCGCGGCGGGTCGATCGTCAACGTGGCGAGCATCGAGGGCTCACGAGCAGCGCCGATGTACGCCGTCTACGCGGCATGCAAGGCCGGCATGCAGAACTTCACGCGAAGCATGGCGCTGGAGCTGAGTGAACATGGCATCCGAGTCAACTGCATCGCCCCCGATCACACGATCACACCAGGGGGGCGCGGCAACCGCACCGGCCCCGTGCAGCCCGACAGTTGGGAAGACACCGACAGCGCATCGTGGTCACGCCTCGTGCCCCTGGGCCGCGAGGGTCTGGTCGAGGAGTGCGCGAGCACCGCGGTGTGGTTGTGCTCGAAGATGTCGGAGTACGTCACCGGTCTCACGATCAACATCGATGGCGGCACCTGGGCTTCGGGCGGTTGGCTGCGAACCGCCGACGGCGGCTGGACGCTGAACCCCTGACCTGGTGGGCGCCGCGCCATTCCTCGTACTGTGGCGATGATCGAGAATGAGTGACGATGAGCGGAGCTGAGACGCGCGAGGAGATCTTGTCGGTGAGTGCCGGACTGTTCGCGCAACGTGGGATCGCCGGCACGACGATGCGAGCGATCGCCGACGGGTGCTCGATCAAAGCGGCGAGCCTGTACCACCACTTCGGCTCCAAGGACGAGATCGTTGCCGAGATCATGTCGAGGTCGAGTGCGAATGTGGTCGGTCTCTACGAGCAGATCCGCACGGCAGATCTCCCGCCTGCTGCAAGGGTCGAAGCATTGATTCGGGCAACGTTGCAGAACTTCAGGGATCATCCCGAGGCGGCCCGGATGTTCTATGAGAACCCGAGCTACGTCACCTCGGCGCCTCTTCTACAGAGGGTTCGTGACGAGGCCATCGACAACGATGCGCTGTGGGTGCGGGCCATCGATGATGCCATCGCGGCGGGCGTGGTGCGCGGCGACATCGAGCCGAGCAGGTTGAAGGTCGTGCTGCGCGGCATGATGCGATCGGTGTCGCGTGAAATCGACCCGTCACGCATGGGCGACGTGACCGACGACGCGGTCAAGCTGCTCTTGAGCGGCGTCTTGGCACCGACGAACTGACGGTCAGCCGAGCAGAGAACGACCGAGCGGTTGCATGACGTGGTGGGCGGCCATAGCCGAGCCCGCCGGGCCCATCAGTGCCTTGTAGCGCCGCCACCGGCGGTTGAACAGCACCACGAGCTCGCTGTCGTGTGCCCCGTTGTCGGCGAGCACGAAACGCTTGAGCTCGGCCTCGCACTCGTCCCAGTCGTGCGCTGCCCGCCCACCGACCAGAGCGGCGACGTCGGCGCGGTCCTCGTCAACCACTTCGGCACCGATCTCGTTGAACCGTTGCAGGTGGCGGGCAAGTCGGAACGCGATGCGCACCTGGTACTTGACGTACGGGTCGTCGACCTTGATCGCACCGAGCGATCGCGACAGGTGTGCGTGCGGGGCCGACACCGGTGACGACGACGGGTAGGGGATCGGCACGTCGTCGAGCTCGATGCCGAGGTACTCGGCCATCGTCTCGATCGTGTGCAGGTTGGTCTCGCTCACCCACTGCGCGTACGTCATGTAGTCAGTTGCCGGAATCGGCTCGGCGAGAGCCCGGTGGAACGACAGCGTGTTGGTCAACGTGAAGAACAGGTGGTGGTACTGAATCGCGGCCATGTCGACGGGCTGGCCTGTCAGCTCGCCGTAACGGTCGTAGAGCTCGTTGAAGTCTCCGAAGGGGATCACCGTCTCGCGCATACGCCACGCCGCCAAGTCCATCATCGGATCGCCGAGGTGCCCGATCTCGACGTCCATCACCGTCGTGAAATGGCCGTCGACGTGGTGGAACTGCCCAGAATCCCACACCACCGGAGCCTCGCGCTCGGACGCCGGCAGCGGATGTCGCGCCAGCCAGCCGAGCACGAACTCCATCAATGGATCGGGACGCATCTTGTTGGCCCGGAACACGCGCACGAACTGGCGAGTGCCGACGTGTGCCGCGTCTGCTGGCGAGTCTCCACGAATGATGCCGGCATCGACGAACGGCTCGATCGGCAGGGCATGGATGCGCGCCAGCACCTGCAGGTACTCGTCGACGATCACCGCGCGATCGGCGGCCCCAACACCAGCGAAGTCCGGCCGCCCCGGCACCGCCTCCATCGCGTACGCCCGCGGCTGATCACACCAGCCGTAGACCTTTGGAACCGGGATCCCGTGGTCCTGCAACACCTTCTGGAAGCGCATCTCATGATCTAGAGGGAACTGCAGCACCGAGTCAGAGCGCTCACCGCGAACCACCACTCGCTCGACTGCACCTTCGCGCTCGACATCAGCGAACCACATCGGGCGCCACCGTGGCTGACGTGACCACGACGCCACCGTGCCACCGAGCAGCGACTCCAACCACGACACGATCCGGGCGTCATCGCTCGAACCACCTGAACCCACGGCACCACCATCACTCATCGTTCGATCCTCTCGACCACGCTCGCGAACACATCCGCAGCCTAACACGCGTTAGGTAGATGTCTCCCCGACGGCTCCGGCCTTTTGACGGCGCCGGTACTCGTGGCGACGTTGTAGCGTCTGGGCGACTTGGGGGGTGGCACATGAAGGCCTGGGTGCTGGAGCAGTACGGCGAACCCGAGGACGTGGTGGTCCTCGGTGACCTCGAGACGCCGTCGCCCGGTACCAACGAGTTGCTCGTGGAAGTCCGTTCTGTCGGGTACCACGATGTCGCGTGGGTCGCCGTCTCGCGAGCCCCGATCGAGAAGTTGCTGGCCTACCGGACCCGCATGGGTTGGTCATTCCCGTGGGTCTCGTCGTTCGCCAACGACTTCAACTTCGACTTCAAGGTCTCCTCGACCGAGCAGCGGCCGCTGCTCGAATACAACTTCCGCGAGGTGACCGAAGAGATGCGCCAGGGCGGGCCGGGGGAGTTGCCGGGTATGAGCACCTTCGCAATGCAGGACGGCGTCGTTTACCACACGTACTCCGCCTATGCACGTGGGCTGGATGCCATGTGGGGCATGTATCAATGGCTCGATCGCGCTCCGCTCGGACGCAACGAGCGGGGGTCAGACGGCTGGCTGCGCCGCCACGACTCATACACGACCGCGAGGGCGTAAGGCTCGCCCCACGTTGCCCGGGCACTGGTCGAAGACTGGTGTCGTACGTAGCGGGCCACTCGCGTCCGCCCGAGTGGCCGAAGGCAACTGGCAGGATCGCGTGTCTGGTGCGTCAACGGTGTGCAGCGGCGCGGATGGAGTCGACGTCGAGCGCGAGTCCCGTGGCTTGTTCCGAGACGGTCCACAGGCGTTCGATCGCCTGGTCCATCCCGAGCCGGCGCACGATCGGTCGATTCACGGGTGGTCCAATGTTGACGAACAGCGGGCCGTAGAACTGGCCGCCGCTGGCGGTTGGGTCGGTGGCGGCGCGGAGTTGCGGCAGGGCGCCCGATGCCGACGACATGCCGATCGTCGACGCCATGACCTCCGAGAGCCGACCGAAGATCCCTCCCCCACCTTCGGTCACCGTGGTGTGCTGCAGGTCGGTGTTGGCGAGCCCGGGGTGCGCCAGCAGGCTCTGCGTCGCCACGCCGGCCGCCTCGAACTGTCGTTGCAGTCCGATGGCGAAGTGGTAGTTGGCGAGCTTCGAACGTCCGTAGGCCAACCATGGTTCGTATCGTCGGTCGAGGTTCAGGTTGTCCGGGTCGATGGCCCGGCCTATGTGGTGCGCGGTGCTCGTCACGGTGACCACGCGGCCGGCCGCGGATGCGAGCAACGCGCCGAGCAGCCGGGCGGTCAGCGCCCAATGACCGAGATGGTTGACTCCGAACTGGGTCTCGAATCCGTCGACGGTCGTCCCCTTCGGGATGGCCATCAGCCCGGCATTGTTGACGAGGATGTCGATCACCGGCTGACGCGAGACGATGGCGTCGGCGGCCTCGTGAACCGACGAGAGATCAGCGAGGTCGAGGCCGACCAGCTCGAGCGACGCGTCGGTCACGTCGGCACGGATCGAGTCGGCGGCGTCCTTCGCCTTGTCGAGGTTGCGAGCAGCGATGATCACGTGCGCGTGGGCGGCGGCCAACGCCTTACTGCTCTCGAAGCCCAGTCCTCCATTGCCACCGGTCACTACGACCACCTTGCCGGTGAGGTCGGGAATGTCATCGGTCGTCCAAGTCTTCATCGGGTTCTCTCCTGCGTCGTTCCGAGGACAGTCCAACACAGTTGGATGACAAGTGTCGGGTTCGTCGGGCCGCGGGAAGGCAGCATCGTCTTGGTCCACAGCACCGTGCATCCCGACCGTTCGTCGTCTCGCCGTTGCGGTAGCCGAGCGCTGTGCCAGGGGATCCGATCGTCAGCGCTCGGGCTTGATGGCGCTTGTGATCGGGATTCGGCGCATTTCGATCAAACCGGCTGTGAGCAGTGCGTTTACCGCACGTTGGATCACTTGCCGCGGATGTCCCAGGCTCCGGCCGATCTGTGGCAGTGTCAAGTTCGATGCCGGACGGTCCGCACGTTGCTGGCCGGTGGCGTACCCTCAGCGAATGGGTGGAGGTGGCAGGTGGCGCGCGGTGGAGTACGCATGAACCCCGGTCAGAGGTTCAGCGACGAGCTCGAGCGGTGGCTCGACAGCGATGTTCCCAAGTCGCTCGGCGCGCTTGACGATCTGTTCGCCGAGAAGAGTTTCGCCGTCGCCAGCCTGCTCCTGATGGCGGTCTCGGCGACTCCGATCCCGACTGGCGGCGTCAATCTCGTGTTCCAGGTCATTGCCGCCGTGATCGCCGCACAAATGGCAGTGGGGAGGCAGACGATCTGGCTACCCGACCGCTGGCGGAGACGCGAGCTCGGCGCGGTGGTCACGGGCAAGGCGATCCCTTTCCTGGTGCGCGGGATCCGCAGGCTCGAGAGGCATTCGCGTCCAAGATTGGCGGGTCTCTTCCAGCAGCGCCTGTTCATCCGACTGATGGGCGTTGTGTTGACCGCATTCGCGATCGCCGCTGGCCTGGCACCGCCGTTTTCTGGCCTCGAGACTCTGCCGGCGCTGGGCGCTGTCATCGTCGCCCTCGCAATCATTCTCGAAGACATCGTCGTTCTGACGATCGGTGTTGTCGTCGGAACCGCCGGCATCGTGCTCTTCGTCAGCGTGAGCGCTGCCGTCATCAGGATCATCCGACACGTCTTTTGACGCGATTCAGCCGTTCGAGCCTGCGGCGCGTTCGGCCTGGACGAGGGCCGCCACATACCCGTCGAGGTTGTCGAAGTACATGAAGTGCCCCGCATTGGGCACCTCGAGCGTGACGATTCCGGATGCCTCGAGTGTGGCGTGGTCCGGCACGTCGGGCGTCGATCTCCCACCCAACTCGGCGAGTGTGCGCGCTCCGTAGATGAACGAACGTGGAATCGTCAGATCGAGCAGGTGCTGCAGCAACTTGTGGTCGAGACCAACGATGTCGCACGAGGCAGCGTGCACGGCCCGTGCGTCGCTGCCGTGCTCTCTGATCGACAGCATGACCGCAGTCGTTGCGTCGCCAGAGATGGCCCGTTGGCGCATCGAGTTCAGCTCGTCCGGCGCGATCGCGCCGACATATTCCTCGACCGAGAACGATGCGATATGACGTGTTCCGTCGCCGCCGCCAGGGCCGACATTGGACTCGCCGAGCACCAATCGGGCAACGAGGTCAGGACGGTCGAGGGCGAGGTGTAGGCCCACCGTTCCGCCCATGCTGTGACCGACGATGACGCAGTCTGCGACGCCTTCGTGATCGAGGATCGTCGCGACCGTCCGCGCATGATCGCGCATCGTGTGGCTGAACGAAGCGGGTCGATCGCTGAGGCCACATCCGAGATACTCGACGAGGATCGACGCTCGACCTGCGAGTCTCGGGTGGGTCGCGACCTGCAGCAGTGTCGCCGTAGAGGGGCAGATCAGCGGCGCGAGGTACACGTGCACAGGCCCGTCACCTGGCAGCACGAAGTAGCCGATGAAGCAGTCGTGTTCTACGAGGTACAGGTTCTTCATTTGACTCCAATTATGCGTTCAGCCCGCCGATCAGCAGGCTATGACGACCCCGCAGCGGTCAGAATGTGGCGTTTGAATGACGACAACGCAATCGGCCACCAGTGCGGGAGCGAGAAGGTGAAGTGAAGTTCACTCGAGCAGAGCTTGCGGCGTTCGATGGCGAAGCGGTGGACGACCTCATCGACGATCGCGTCCGACTCCTGTTCGTCGGCATCAACCCGGGGCTGTGGACCGCTGCCGTCAATGCTCACTTCGCCCGTCGCGGCAACCGCTTCTGGCCGGCGCTGCACAAGGCCGGTGTCACGCCGCGCTTGGTGGATGTCAGCAATGGCATGAGTGAACCAGATCGCGAACAGGTGCTCGGTCTCGGAATCGGTATCACCAACATCGTTCCGACGGCGAGCGCCCGTGCCGAAGAGTTGGGCCTCGACGAACTGCGCGCCGGCGCAGTTGCGCTCGAGGCAAAGGTGCGCAGCTGGCACCCGCGAGTTGTCGCCGTGCTCGGTCTCACCGCGTACCGGCAGGCGTTCGCCAAACCAAAGGCCACCCCGGGTCGCCAGGACGAGCGGCTCGGCGGTGCCGAGCTGTGGGTCCTGCCCAACCCGAGCGGCCTCAACGCCCACGAGACCATCGACAGCCTTGCGAAGTCATACCGACGCGCCTGGGAGGCCGCCGCTGCTTACTGATGTCGAGCCGTGCCCGTCGTGAGTGTGGATGTTCGCTCGACTGCGGTCACCGAAGCTTCACATCGTGTAGAAATTTGAACATACTGTAGACATGTCGGTCGCCCAGGCTGAGCTTCTCGGGCATCATGGTTTCAAGGTCACGGCGCAGCGTTCGGCCGCTATGCGGCCGAACGGTCGACGTCGACTGCGCTGCCGATGCCACGCCGTGCTTGACTGCGGTCGACGACGAGGGTTACGAGATCGACGAGGAGAGAGATGAGCAACGAAGAGCACGGCACGGTGACCGCGAGCGACGACCCGTCGACAGCGACGTGTCCGGTGATGAACCGCGCACACCAAGCTGTTGGGATCACAGCGAACCAACACTGGTGGCCCGACAATTTGAACCTGAGGGTCCTCCGCCAGAACCACCCGATAGCCGATCCTATGGGCGACGACTTCGACTACGCCGAGGAGTTCAAGAGCCTCGACTTCCAAGCCCTGGCCAACGATGTCGACGCGCTGATGACCCAGTCGCAGGACTGGTGGCCGGCCGACTACGGACACTACGGGCCGTTCTTCATCCGGATGACGTGGCACGCTGCCGGCACCTATCGCGTCGCCGACGGCCGTGGTGGCGGCGGCAGCGGCGCGCAGCGCTTCGCCCCGCTCAACAGCTGGCCCGACAACGTCAGCCTCGACAAGGCCCGCAGGCTGCTCTGGCCGATCAAGCAGAAGTACGGCCGGAAGATCTCGTGGGCAGACCTGCTGATCTTCACGGGGAACCGCGCCCTGGAGACGATGGGCCTCAAGACGTTCGGCTTCGGCGGCGGCCGAGCCGACATCTGGGCGCCGGAGGAGGACGTCTACTGGGGTCCGGAGCGGGTGTGGCTCGACGATCAGCGTTACAGCGGCGACCGGGAGCTGGCGAATCCGCTCGGTGCTGTCCAGATGGGTCTGATCTACGTGAATCCGGAGGGTCCGAACGGCAACCCGGATCCGATGGCCTCGGCCCGTGACATCCGTGAGACGTTCCTTCGGATGGCGATGAACGACGAGGAGACGGTCGCGCTGATCGCCGGCGGACACACGTTCGGCAAGACCCATGGCGCGGCCGACCCCGATAAGTACGTGGGTCGCGAGCCTGAGGGTGCGGGCATCGAAGAGCAGGGATTCGGCTGGAGGAGCAGCTTCGGGACCGGCAAGGGTGGCGACGCGATCTCCAGTGGTCTGGAGGGTGCGTGGACCAACAACCCGATCCGGTGGGACAACGGCTTCTTCGAGAATCTGTTCGCGTACGAGTGGGAGCTGACGAAGAGTCCGGCCGGTGCGCAACAGTGGTCCCCCAAGAACCCCGAGGCCAAGGGCACCGTGCCAGATGCGCACGATCCGTCGAAGCGCCACGCTCCGATCATGGCGACGACGGACATCGCTTTGATCACCGATCCGGTCTACAAGGAGATCTCGAAGAGGTTCTTCGAGAATCCCGACCAGCTCGCCGACGCCTTCGCGCGGGCGTGGTACAAGCTGTTGCACCGTGACATGGGACCAGTCGCCCGCTATCTCGGCCCGTGGGTTCCCGACGAGGAGCTGCTGTGGCAAGACCCCGTCCCCGCGGTAACGCACGAGCTGGTCGGCGACGCGGACATCGCCGCGCTCAAGGGCAAGATCCTCGACTCCGGCCTGACCATCTCGCAGCTGGTCTCGACCGTGTGGGCGTCGGCGTCGACCTACCGCGACACCGACAAGCGCGGTGGGGCGAACGGGGCGCGGATCCGATTGTCGCCGCAGGCCGAGTGGGACGTCAACGTGACCTCCGGAGTGTCGCGCGTGCTGGCGACCCTCGAAGGAATCCAGCAAGATTTCAACGGTTCGCAGATGACCGGGAAGTTGGTCTCGCTTGCCGACCTCATCGTGTTGGGCGGCTGCGCAGCGGTCGAGCAGGCGGCGAAGCAGGCAGGTCACGACCTGCACGTGCGCTTCAGGCCGGGGCGCACCGATGCAACCCAGGAGCAGACTGACATCGAGGCCTTCGCCGTACTCGAGCCGACGGCCGACGGGTTCCGCAACTACCTCCAGAAGGGCCACGAGCTCGCCGCCGAGCACCTGTTGGTCGACAAGGCTTTCATGCTGACGCTGTCCGCTCCCGAGATGACCGCTCTGCTCGGCGGCCTGCGCGTGCTGAATGCCAACGTCGGGCAGTCCGACCACGGGGTCTTCACCGACCGACCAGGGGCGCTGACCAACGACTTCTTCGTGAACCTGCTCGACATGGGGACGGCGTGGAGGGCGACCTCGGAATCCGAGGACGCGTTCGAGGGTCGCGATCGCGAGACCGGGCAGCTCCGCTGGACCGGCACGCGCGTCGACCTCATCTTCGGATCGAACTCCGAGCTGCGAGCACTGGCCGAGGTCTACGCCTGTGACGACGCCGAGCAGAAGTTCGTAGGTGACTTCGTGGCTGCGTGGGACAAGGTCATGAATCTCGATCGTTTCGACCTCGCCTGAGCTCGAGCGCATCCGGGACCACTCAGTCCCAGGGCAGCGGCGCTGCTGCCTCACATCGGGGAGGGGGCATCTGACGCCCTCATGATCCGCGTCGATGTGCCCGAGCCGCACCAAGCCGAGTTCGACTATCTGCTGACCGAGGCCGCCACGTCTATCGGCCCTCAACCAGATCACGTATCCCACGGCCCGCCGCCGGATCTGGCACGTGCCGGCGACCGTCGCCGCGCATCGCTGACAAAGGAAGTTGAACAATGAGCATCTTGGTAGATTTGGAGGAGGCCATCGAGGCCTATCCGCATGAGTTCCTGACCTTGGAGATCGTCGAGGTCGATTTTCCGGGCAACGCAATCAACGCCGGCGACGACGTGCAGTTCCGCATCCAAGTGGCCAACGGGGGGCCGCTCGATCTTCTCGAGCTCAGCCTGCTGGTCGAGGGGTTGAACGGCACCGAAGTGAAGAGCAACGGGGCTGCTGCCCAGTGGACCACGTCGTTCACGTTCTCTGGTATTTCCAGCTTGGACAAGATTCCGGCCCATTCGGCCAACGACCCGTACGTGACTACTGGAAACAAACTCCACTTCAGGCCGGGGTCGAGTTCGACGTCGGTGAAAGACCTCGTCCGGGTGTCGATCGCCGGCTGGGACACCGACTTCACCCACATGCAGGTCTCCCACAGCCGCGCCGACGCTCTCGCCGAGGCGACCTACAGCTCGACGGTTGCGCCCTCGTGAGAACCCCCACCGAAGTTCTGGTCACGATTCGGAAAATCCGATTCGTGACCAGAACTAGGGGTTGAACTAGGGGCCGGTCGGGCGCGAAATCGGTACTGGCACTACTCACACCGCGCCCGAGTCGCCTCAACGGGCTCGATTTCGGCACCGCCAGTACCGAAATCGCGCCCGACCAGGTGGGGTGACGCAAGTTCGACCCGCTCGCCGCGGCGCCGCCGACGCAGGAGAGCTGCCCTGCTTCGACTCGTACCCGCTGGCGGGTGCCGAGGTCTTGCATGCCTCTCCGCTCCGGCAGGCGAAGGCGCGAGGGGAGTCCGACAAACCGGGTGAGGCTACCGTTCGGCCTGTATGTCGCTGCCGGCCGAACACTCGTCGACGCCCACCACACAGGCGGCGCAGGTCGTGCTGCCTGGCGACCCGCTCGATGCGACCATCAACTTCTTCACCCAGCAGCTCGGGTTCCGTCTCGACGCGATCTTCCCGGCCGACGCCCCGTCGGTGGCCATGCTGTCGGGGCATGGCCTGATCATTCGCCTGCAACCACCCGACGATCACATCTCACCGGGCACCTTGCGTCTTGTCTGCGGCGATCCGCTGGCGCTCGGCGACGGTGTCGACGTGATGGTGGCTCCGAACGGCACGCGCATCCAACTGATCGACGCAGACGCGCCGTTGGTCGTGCCGCCCATCTCGCAATCGCTCGTCGTCTCCAAGGTGGCCGATGGGGCCAAGTGGGGAGTCGGCCGGGCCGGCATGCAGTACCGCGACATCATCCCCGGCCGTCAAGGTGGGCGGTTCATCGGGTCACACATTCGCATACCCGGCGGGGGCGCCGTGCCCGACTACGTGCACTACCACAAGGTGCGGTTCCAGATGATCTACTGCCACAAGGGCTGGGTGCGTCTGGTCTACGAAGACCAGGGCGAGCCGTTCGTGCTGCGCGCCGGCGATTGCGTGCTGCAGCCGCCCGAGATCCGCCATCGGGTGCTCGAAAGCGGAGACGACCTCGAGGTGATCGAGCTCGGGTGTCCGGCAGAGCACGAGACCCTCGCCGATCACGACACCCCGCTGCCCACCGGTCGGTCGATTCCCGATCGCAATTTCAGCGGCCAACGATTCGTCCGCCACGACGCTTCGACCGCGGCGTGGTACCCGTGGCGAATGGCGGGTTTCGAGCATCGCGACATCGGTATCGGCGCCGCCACCGATGGCCTGGCCGGTGTGCGAGCGGTACGACCCATCGGCACCGGCGCGTTGCCCGACGCGACCTTCGTCCATCATGACGCGGAGCTCGTGTTCCTGTTCGTGCTGTCGGGCTCCACCACGTTCGAACACACCGTCGACGATGGTGGAGGTCTCGCGGCAGACCGTCACGAGCTGGTCGAGGGCGACAGCCTGGTGGTGCCATCGGGGCTGGCTTACCGTCTCATCGAGTGCTCCGCCGACCTCGAGTTGCTCGATGTCACCCTGCCCGACGTGGTCGAACTCGCACTGGTCGGCGCAGTCTGACGCCGGTCCCACCTCGCGGCCACCTCGGCGATGCCTTGTCGTTCGTGCTCAGCGCGGGTGATCCGCGCTCAGCCTCAGACTCTGATCATTCCGACGGAGGACATTCGGCGTTCGGTGAGGAGCGCAGCCAGGTCGTCGATATCACTGGTGAGGAGGGTGTCATTTGGCTCTCACACGAGGGCGAGAGCGGCGTCGTGGACATCGTCTCGTCCGGTGGCGGCAAGCAGGAGTCCCGCAGCTTGGGCGAGCTCGACGGTGAGCGAGCGGACGTCGACGCCCTTGAGTGCCGCGCCTGGTAGCAGTGAACAACACAGCCCCGCGTATGGATGCGCAGCAACGTTCCGTGCGAGGGTTCGCGAAGCGGATGCGGCTCAGGCCGCGGACATGATGGCGGTGAGCGTGTCGAGGAACGCTTCGGGTTGTTCGATGTGGGGGGCGTGGGCGGCGCGGTCGATGACGTGGAGGGGCCAGCCATGGCGTGACGCGGCGGCTTGGCCGACGGAGAGCGGGACCATCCGGTCGTGGCGGCCCCACAGCAGGGTGGTGGGAACGTCGATGCGGTCGAGGTCGGCGTCCGGAATTGGCTTGGTCTCCGTCGCGACGAGTCGAGTCATGGTCTTCTTGACGTCGGGATCGTGGGCGCGGGATCGCGTGTAGGTCTCGAAAGCGTCGTACCAGTCGTGATCTCGTTGGCGGGTGGCGTCGAGGTCGAGCAGGGCGAAGCGATCGAAGCGTTCGGCATTGCGGGGAGTGGGACGGAGCGCGAACCGGATGGCGACGTAGCGGAGCCGCAGCGGCATGCGATAGGGGCCGACACCGGGGGCCGCATAGACGATGAGCCGTCCGATGACGGGGCTGCCGCGGGCGGCGAGCCGGGCTGTGAGGCTGCCGACGAGTGAGTGGGCGACCACGGTGGGCCGCTCGAGGCTGGTGTGCTCAGCCAGGCCGGCGAGCCAGCGACCGAAGGCGTCGACATCCAGATGGGGGACCGGAGCGGACTGGCCGAGTCCGGGAACGTCGGGTACCACGACCCTGTAGTGCCGCGCCAGACCGGTGAGTACCGGAGCCCACATGGGGCCGCCGCATTCGATGCCACCGTGGAGTAGCAGGAGCGGTGGGCCGTCGCCGGCCTCGATGACGGCGGTGGATACGCCGCCGACGTCGACGGTGCGGGCAGCAGCGGCCGGCGGCCCGGCGAGCATTCGTTCCCTCGGCGTGGTCGTTGTCATCGCCGAAAGCTCAAGGTCGGATGAGCTGGGTCTCGGCAGCGTGTCGGGCTCGGAGCTCGGCGCTCCAGTCGCCGCTGCAGTAGATGGTGAGCTCGGTGATGCGGCCGCCGTGTACCTCGGCGAGGAGCATCTTGCGGTCGGTGATCTCTTCGCCGTCGTCCTGGTGGCTTCCGGCGAACTCGGTGACGAAGCCTGTCAGGGTGGGGACCGTGCGGACCACCGTCGTGTCGGCGCCGCCGGGCATGAAGCCCTTGATCCAGGTGTCGAAGGCGTCGCGGCCGTGGAGTTGGAAGCGCCACAGGGGCGGGTTGCCGTCGAGGAAGACGTCGTCGGCGAGGACGTCGCTGGCGTCGGCGGTGCGGAACACGTCGGCGAGGCGTTCGCTCAGCTCTTGGGCGACGGCGTCGTCGAGCACGGTCGATGCGTAATGGCTCATGTCGGTACTCTCCTCTGGTTGATCGGCGTGGTGTCACGGTACGAAGCGACGGCGGGCGACGCATCGGGAGAAACATGGAAACGCTTCGACGCCGCCATCAGTCAAAGGACTGACTCCAGTCCTCCCGAAAGATCATCGGTTCGCCCGATGTGCGCGCACCCTCGTTGTTCGTACGTTGGCGAGGTCAACAGGCACACAACTCTGGAGGACCGATGAGCGATCATCCCAACGTCAAGATCGTGAACAGCATGACGGAAGCGATCTTCAGCCAGGACCACGATGCCCTGGCCAAGATCTTCTGCGACGACCTCGTGTTTCATCTCCGGGGCCCGGATCCGATGGCGGGCGATCACGCGGGTGTAGGAGGGCTGCTCGGCGTGATCGGTTCGTGGTTCGAGGCCACGAACGGCCAGATCGAACTCGACCAGCAGTTCTGCATCGGTGCCGACGGGTGGGCGGCCGAGTGGGAACACGCCTCGCTGCGCCGCAACGGCAATGCGCTCGAATCCCGCAACGCGTTCGTGTACCGGTTCGACGGCGATCGCATCGCCGAGATGTGGATGTTCCTCGGCGCACCGCGCGACGAGGCTGAGGCATTCTTCGCCTGACCGCAGCCCGCAGGTGCGACACTGGGGGCATGGTGCCAGCCATCGAGGATGCTCGGGCGGCGAGCGACGACCGCCGGTGGGGCGATGCGTGGCGGCTGTGGTCAACGCTTGCTCCCGAGAGTCTCGGTGTCGACGATCTCGATCGGGCGGCGACGGCGGGCTACCTGACGGGTCACGACGACGACGGCTTCGCCCTGTGGGTGAGAGCCCACCAGGTCTGTTTGGACGGGGGCGCCGTGCACCGAGCGGCGTACTTCGGGGGAAAGCTCGCCCAGGGCCTCGGGTTCAAAGGCGACCTCGGCCGCTGCCGAGGCTGGGTCGACCGCACCACGCGCCTCCTCGAAGAGGCGAACATCGACTGCGTCGAGCAGGGCTACCTGCAATGCGGGCTGGGGATGCTTCGCATCTTCGAGGCCGGTGACGTGGCCGGCGCGCACGCCCACTTCGTGCACGCCGGCAAGATCGGGGCCCGCTTCGCCCACCGCGAGCTCATCACGGTCGCTCGCATCGGCGAGGGTCGCATGCTGATCTACCTGGGCGACGTCGCCGAAGGGCTGGCTCGGCTCGATGAAGCGATGGCGTCGATCGAAGCCGGCGAGCTGTCACCGCTGGCTGCCGGTGACGCCTACTGCTCTGTGATCGACGCCTGCTCGGAGCTCTTCGACCTCAGCCGATGCCGAGCGTGGACCGAGTCGTTCGTCCGCTGGTGCGACACCCAGCAAGAGCTCGTGCTCTACCGTGGTCACTGCTTCTTGCACCGCGCCGAGGTCCTCGAGCTACTCGGAGAGTGGCTCGAAGCCCTCCTCGAGGCCCGACACGCTTGCGATCGGCTTGCCGCTCCCGTCAACCCTGCCGCTCTCGCCGGTGCCTGCGCCATCGAGGGCGACCTTCTCCGTCTGCTCCGCGACTTCGACGGCGCCGAGGCTGCCTACCGGCGCGCCAGTGAGCACGGCCGCGACCCTCAACCCGGCCTGGCGCTGCTGCGACTCGCCCAGGGACGGCCCACCGTCGCCGATGCGATGATCCGTCGGGCCCTCGACGAAGCTCAGGACCCGATCTCCCGGGTCCGTCTGCTCGCCCCCTACGTAGAGATCGTGCTCGCTACCGGCGACACCACCACCGCCCGCGACGCCGCCGAGGAACTGCGGCAAATCGCGGCCACACTCGGCACCGCGCTCCTGCGAGCGCACGCGGACCGCGCCTCGGGCGCCGTGCTCGGAGCCGAAGGCGACACGAAGGCAGCTCTTGTCGAGCTACGCAGCGCATTCAACGAGTTCCACGCCCTCGGCGTGCGCTACGAAGCCGCCCGCACCCGCCTTCTCCTCGCTGAGGCATGCGCAATGCTCGGCGACCACGATGCAGCCGGCATGGAGTCAAACGCCGCACGCGCCGTGCTCAAGGCGCTCACACCGACAGCGGAAGCCCTCAACGCGAGCGTCGAACTACGAACAACATCGTCACAGGGCGGTCTTACCCAACGCGAGTTGGAGGTTCTTCGGCTCCTCGCCCGCGGCAAGACCAACCGGGGAATCGCCCAAGAACTCACCATCAGCGAAAAGACAGCGGCGAGCCACGTGAGCCACATCTTCACCAAAATCGGTGTCATGTCGCGAAGCGCCGCCACCGCCTACGCCTACGACCACGGCCTCGTGCCCTGACTACTTCCCCGCAAACTGCGGGTGCGACTGGACCGTCACCGTCACCGCTGTCGACCACACCGCGGTCGAGGCTGACTTCGCCGGTGTCGGCAGCGGCCCAATCGCCGGCATGGTGATCGACGAATCGACCGAACGGCAATCGCCAACGCCTCGGTCAGTGGCCCGGCGTCGCATCTCCCGCTCGGGCCTTCAGTAGCTCGTCAGCGAACGAGTCCCGACACCCGGTGGCATCCGCAGACGAAGATCGATGAGCGCAGTCGCCAGATCGATGCCGAGATCCGTGCGCCGCTTGACGGTCACCGTCGGTGATCGCATCCCATCGAGTTCGTTGGCGGAGGCGGCCAAAGAGTGCTCGCCGATGAGGATCAGGTCGACGACGCTGCAATCGTTCGTGTCGACCCATGTCTCTGCGGCGCATTGGTCTACCGGGGACGGAGTGTAGTTCCAATACAGTTTCATCGCCCGAGCCTAGGACGCGGAGAGTGGGCGTGTAAACACTTGAAGTGTTCATGTTTTGGCAAGATCGCAGCGCCCGTCACGCGTTTCCTGAACGGCAGTTCGAGCTGGACGTTCAACCTGTCCTGTCCGAGCAGCCACTGTCTGCCGACGCGAGTGCCCTCTGAACGCTGGCTCGCAGGGCCTTTGACTTACGGAACGAACTGAAGGTCGGCTGCATTGAATGTCGTGACCTGCACCGCCAGTAGCCCCTTGTGCGTCACGTACGCATCGGCACCGTAGTAGGGCGCCGCGAGGAAGGGGGCGGTGGCCACCCACTGAACGTTGACAGTCTTCCCGACCGTCCACGACTTGATCGCGGCGAACTGGATCCCGTTGAGTCCTCCGGCCGCGAGCGGCTTGCAGAAACCTTCGAAGAGAGCGCGAACATCCGTCCGTCCCTCAACGGTCACGCCTCCCGGAAACAGGATCGCGACGGTCTTCGGGTACTGAGCCATCAGGCGATCCACGTTGCACGTGTTGATCGCATCAACGTGCTCGGCCACGACCGCCTCAGGGGTTGGCTGGCGAACGAGTTTTGGTGTCCCGACGGCGCCGTCATCGGATCTCGAACCGGCCGCCCCACTCGCAGCGCCCTGACCCGCTGAGGAGACACCGGCAACGCTGCCCAAGACGACAACCGCGATTGCAATGAACCTGCGCATTCCCAACCCCCCAATCCGATCGCCCATCGTTGGAGCGATTCAAGGGGTGTATAGATCGGTCTCACATGCCTGTCAATGGTCCATCTTGATTCGATCGGTGTCGATGTTGCTCGGGTTTCAAGCGAAGGGTTCCGAGCTTCGTTCGGAGTGCCTCGACTCCGCGAGGTTCACCTGAGTTCTGCGCCGTTGTTATGCGTCCCTCAACGGTATTGGTGTCGTTCAACCTGACGCGGAGAACGCCGCCGAGCATGGGTGAGAGGCCGTCGACGCCTGGTCACAGATCTCGATTGCGCCCGAACCGTGGCGTCGACTGGAACGTAACGTTGGGTCCACGTTTAGGCCACCTTCAGTGGGCCGACTCGTTGCCGTTCGAGGCGAACGAAGCCACGCTGGCGGGCCACGATGCGCACGGCGTCGAACAGGTCGGTCGCGGTCTTGTCGCGCGGGATTTCCGACAGGATGGGGCCGGACGCGACGACGCCGTCGATCACGACCAGCGGCACGCCGACGTCGAGCCCGACGGTCTCGAGTGCGGCGTAGGTCGCGGCCCGCAGTTCGTCATCCCGCCGGTCGTCGGTGGCGGCAGCGAGGAGTTCGGCGGGGAGATTGGCGGCGGCCAGTGCCTCGGCCGCGATCTGCACCCGGTCGGCCTCGTCGGCCGTATCGAGCTCGACGTGGAAGCGCTCACCGAACGCTTCGTAGAAGCGCCGTCCAGCGTCTCGACCTTGCCCGGTGCTCACGGCGTGCATGATCCGCGCCGGCGCCCACGCGGCATCGTTGAACGCCCTGTACCAGGCGTCGAGCTGACGGTGCTCGTTGACGACGGACAGGCTGAGCAGTCGTACGTCCAGTTCGATCGGGCGTCGCTGTTCGACCTCGGCGAGCCAGCGCGATGTGATCCACGCGAATGGACAGGACGGATCGACGTACACGATCACTGAGGCAGTGTTTGTCTCTTTCACAGAAGCTAATCTATCTTCCGTGGAAGATAATTGCGACTGGGTGGCGTTCATCGTGGATCGTTGGCGGGCCATCCGACCCGATCTTGACCCGACGCCGATGCTCGTGATCGCGCGCATCGCCCGCCTGGCGGTGCTGATCGACGACCGTCTGCGGCCCGCGTTCGCCACCAGTGGACTGGCCAACGGCGACTTCGATCTGCTGGCTGCGCTACGCCGTCAGGGCCCGCCGAATGAGGCCAGCCCGGGAGACCTGGCCCTCGCAATGCTCGTGACCACGGGCGCCACGACGAAGCGAATCGATCGCCTTGAACGTCAGGGCTACGTCACCCGCCGTTCGTCCGACATCGACGGGCGGGGCCGAGTCGTCGCTCTCACAAGTAGCGGGACGCGACTCGTCGACGAGCTCTTCGCCGTCCACCTCGCCAACGAAGCGGCGATCCTGTCGCCGCTGTCGGGGCCGCAACGCAGCGAACTCGCCCACCTCCTCGGCGAGCTCGCCCTGACCGTGGAAGGAGCAGTCCGTGTCTGAGTTCGCCGATCAGGAGCTCGCCGACTTCATCGCTTCGCTCAACGCGCTTGGCGTCCCGGCGGCGGCCGACATCGGTGCCGAGCGGCTGCGGGCGGCCACGCTCGAGCGGGTCGCCAGCCGCCCGCCGGGGCCCGATCTGGATACCGTGGTCGGGTCGCAATCCAGCCGTTCGGCGTGCGGGCGCGCCTGGCTCGGCCGGTGCCTCGGGACCAATGGCTCGGGCTGCCGACCAATGCCCCGAGAGTGGTTCAGCTGCGCCGTGAGCTCGACGAGCTCGACGTCGCCCAACCCGGCGAGTACGTGGTGTGGAACCTCGGCCGTGAATCGATCGCCGTGGCGCGCACACAGACCGGTGAACTGGCGGCCAACTACAACGTCTGCCAGCATCGTGGCGCCCGCATCCTGGTCGACGACCGCGGCTGCGCAGAGCGCTTCACCTGCCCGTATCACGGGTGGTCCTACCGCCCCGACGGACGCCTCGTCGTGGTGCCCGACAACCAGCGCTTCGAGCAGCCCGTCGACCGTGTCGAGCGTTCGCTGAAGCGGGTGCGCGTGGAGGCCGCACTGGGCCTGGTGTTCATCTGCATGGACCCGGATGCGCCGCCGCTGCTGGGGTCATCGGGCCCGTGGTGGAGCGGCTCATGCCCTACAACCTGCCGAGCATGACGCTGATCGCCGATCAAACCGTGCTGCTCAACTGCAACTGGAAGGCGGTGCTGGACAACTTCCACGAGCTGTACCACGTAGAGCACATCCATCCGCTCCACGCACTGCACTTCGACTGCCCCACCTCGTTCGTCGACTTGTTCCAGCACGGGCACACGGGGGTGCACATCCACGGGCACACGGTCAATACGCGCCGGCCGATCCCGCACGAGCCGCCGCCCGTCCTCGATCGTGCGCTGCGCATGTTCGGCGCCGATCCGGCCGACTACCGTGGCCGCGTCCTCGACGTGCGCGAGGCCGTGCAGAAGCTCCGTCGCGCCGCCGGACCGCGGCTCGGCTGGGACTACGACGCGCTCACTGATCAGCGCCTCAGCGACGTGGAGCAGTACAACGCATTCCCGAATCTGATGATCACCGTGCAGGCCGATGACGCGATGGTGATGCGGGCCCGTCCGCATTCGACCGATCCGGACTGGTGCTATTGGGACAAGTTCAGCTTCCACCGCCAGCCGGACGAGGCCGTCGCCCGGCGCCACGGCGTGCCGTTCGAGCCGCACACCCTTGCCGACCTCGCGCCCGTCCCCAGGCCCGACCACGAGGAGTTCAGCCACGACGACATCATCGCCGGGCGCAAGACCATGGGTGTCACAATCGATTAGGACGTTCACTTCATCCGCGACGTGCAGGCGGGCATGCACTCGCGTGGCTTCGGGCGCAGCTGCTCTGCAGCGACGAGATCCGTATCCAGCACTTCCACGACTGGTACGACGAGTGGATGAGCGGCGCCGACGAGCGTCCTTGACTATATGTAGTCACTCTGTTAAATAACCAATCTGTGAAGTATCTGCAGGAGCGACGGCAACGATGACTGTGACGGCCCCCGATCGGTTCGACGTCGTCTTCGCCGCCTTGTCGGACCCGACGCGGCGCTCGATCGTGCGTCGGTTGGCCGACGGTGAGGCAACCGTGCTCGAGTTGGCCGAGCCGTTCCCGATCAGTCTCCCGGCCATCTCCCGTCATCTGCAGGTCCTCGAGCGGGCGGGTCTGATAAGTCGCGGCCGAGATGGACAACGGCGGCCATGCCGGCTGCGCCCGGAGCCTCTGGTCGAGATCGCCGCATGGGCCGAGCACACACGCGCTGCGTGGGAGCACCGTCTCGACAGGCTCGATGCGCACCTCCGGCGCACATCTGACCGAACCGCATCCCCACCGACATTGGAGAAGCCATGAGCAGTACCCCGACCATCACCGATCCGACGACGTGGGCTCTCGATCGTGAGATCGTCCTCGTTCGAGTTCTTGACGCCACACGCGCAGCGGTGTTCGCTGCGTGGACCGATGCGGATGCCTTCTGCCAATGGTTTGGTCCCGATGGGTTCACGTGCACTGTCCGAGAGATGGACGTGCGCCCGGGAGGTCGAGCGTGCTTCGACATGGTTTCCGGAGACGGCACCGTGTTCACGAATCGCTTCGACTACCTCGAAGTCGTTCCAGTCGAGAGGTTGGTGCTGGATCACGGGTCCGACGCCGACGATGACCCGGCACGCTTCCGAGTGACAATTGTCCTCGATGAACAAGCCGATGGAAAGACGGTGCTGACGCTGCGGCTGCTCCACCCAACCGTCGAGCAGCGAGATGCAAAACTCGGCTTCGGCGCGGTCGAGCTCGGTCTGCAGACGATGCAGAAGCTCGCTCGCCATCTCGGGGTCGCCTGAGTGCCACCACCACCTGAAGGAGCCGCCATGTCGCGCGTCCGTATCCACAACTTCTCGATCTCGCTCGACGGGTTCGCCACCGGCGAGGGGCAGTCCCTCGAGTCGCCGTTCGGCCACGCCGGGCATCGGCTCCACGAGTGGCTGCTCGCCACCCGGTTCGCCCGCCGGGAAGTGCTCGGCGAGTCGGGCGGTACCGAGGGTTTCGATCACGCGATGGCCGACCGGCACGGACCCGGGATCGGTGCGGAGATCATGGGCGCGGGCAAGTTCGGCCCTCCGGGCTGGCAAGACGACCCGGAGTGGCGCGGGTGGTGGGGCGACAACCCGCCATTCCACACACCGACGTACGTCCTGACCCACCGTCCGCGCCCGTCGCTGGAGATGGAGGGCGGTACGACGTTCCACTTCCTCGACGCCGCGCCAGCGGATGCACTCGAAGGTGGCGCGGGACGCAGCCGCCGGTCAAGACGTCCGCATCGGCGGGGGCCCGACCATGATGCGCGCGTTCCTCGCCGCCGGTCTCGTCGACCACCTGCACGTCGTGCAGGTGCCGATCCTGCTCGGCCGCGGTGTTCGGCTTTGGGACGGCCTGGAGGCGTTGGAGCAGCAGTACGACGTGGAGGCAGTCTCGACGCCCAGCGGCGTCACCCACCTCACGTTCACCCGATGACCTCACGGCGGCGCGTCGCGGTCATTCCTGGTGACACGCCCTTTTGACGCCCCGTCCGCCCTTTTGACGCCCTCGGGGTGGGAGGCGGGAAGGACCACGTGAGGAGGACATTGATCGTGACGCAGGCACTTTGCACCTCATCCTCGCGTTCGTCAAGGGAGTGACGTCGGGCCCAATTCGGCACCCGAGACGGTCGATGCCCCCCAGCTCCATTTGGCACCCAGGTCTAGCCGTCCGGGCTGCGAGCGTCAGCGCCAAATCGTGTGAAGCAAACCGCTCAGATCGCCGGATCCGCGCTCGTTCTGCGCGACAGGTCGCACATTCTGTGCGCGTGGCCGCCGCGCGTTCTGCAATCGCTCGTGGTCCATCCGAGCCTTACGATCGGCGCATGGACCAACGGATACTCGATCCAACCATTGACTGCTCACACGTGGGACGCGTTTGCCGGTCTGGTGGAGCGGCACAACGGGATCTTCGGTGGGTGCTGGTGTACCTACTTCCACGATTGTGCCGAACGGGAGCCGGGTTACGAGGGCAGTCGCGCCTTCAAGAAGTTGCTGGTCGAGGCCGGCCAGGCTCATGCGGCGCTGGTGATGATCGGCGAGGAGGCGATCGCGTGGGCCGAGTACGGCACCCCGGATGAGCTGCCGAACATCCATCACCACAAGCAGTATCTCGCCGAGGCTGACATCACGCCCGACTACCGCATCACTTGCATCTTCGTCGACAAGCGTTACCGCAGGCATGGCTACGCAAAGGTGGCGCTGGACGGTGCCCTCGATCTGATTGCCGCCCAGGGTGGCGGTGTGGTCGAGGGGTACCCACACGAGATCGGCGAGAAGAGGATGAACAACTCGTTCGTGTATAACGGAACACGCGCGATGTACGAGCAAGCCGGCTTCGAGTTCGTCCGCTCCAAGGGGATGAAGAACACCGTTATGCGCCGCACGATCCGAACTGCCTGAACCTGACCAACCGCCGTCATACCCTACTCACGATCACCAATTCGTTGCCTCCGGGTCGCGCCTCGCCAGCGATCCTTCAACTCATCAAGCAGCGTGCTTGCACGCTGGACGGACGAGGCTTCAACGGGCATGACGTAGCCGACAGATGCGACAGGCGGAGCTATGACCGAGGACCGTTTGGGGGGACGCAGAACCGAGGTCGACCTCGGGTAGTCGCGGTCGCTCCGAAGGGCGCATCTGGCGCGTCTCGTGAGCATCGCGTGCACATGAGTGTGCCGCGATGGATGATCTTGAGCGACAGGAGTTCAACGACTGGCCAGAGGAGACAGCACATGGCAGAGAGCGAACAATTCGAACGAGGGCTGGAGGTTCGACGAGAGGTCCTCGGCAGCGACTACGTCGACGCAAACCTCGCCGGAACTGACGAGTTCATGATGGGCTTTCAGCGCCTGCTGACGGAGTGGGTTTGGGGCTACGCGTGGAGCCGACCGGGTCTGGACAGGAAGACCAGAAGCATGCTGAACCTTGCGATTCTCACGGCTCTTGGCCGTCCGCAAGAACTCGGCATCTACGTCAAGGGTGCGCTCTCGACGGGGGTCTCAGTCGCTGAGATCCAGGAGGTGCTTCTTCACGCGACGGTTTACTGTGGCACCCCATCGGGTCGGCAAGCGTTCCAGGCGGCGCACGAGGCGCTCAAAGCTGAGGGTGCCCTCGAGGCAGCGTCATAGACGGTCCGATCGACAGCTGGGCGTGCGCAAGCCTGGCCGCGACGTGGTCGCGATACGCGTGGCGCAGCGACATCATCCCCGCGGCCGACGTGCCGTTGCGGGACGCATAACAACTGCGCAGAACTCCGGCGCACCTCGAGCGGTCGAGGCTCACCGAACGGCGCATCGGGGCTATGACCCGGCGGTCGGGGAGTTGTGGGCAGTGGCACTTCGGCTCGCGCGCCGGCCTCGGTTCGGCGTCGGCTGTTGTAGCGTGCGCGAGTGTCCGATCATGATTGGGTCGCCGAGTTCACGAAGACCTTCGAGCAGCCTGATTCGCGGGTCGCGGCGAGGATCTGGGCGGAGGTGCTCGGCGACGAGTACCCGGCCGAGCTGGCCCCGTTCAGCTACACGACGCGCTCCGAGTTGTCACGCGTTGCGGTAGCACTGCGGGTATCGACCGGTGACGTGCTTGTCGACATCGGGTGCGGGCGCGGCGGCCCCGGGTTGTGGGTTGCGGCGACCACCGGTGCGCGCTACGTCGGTGTCGACATCGCTCCGTCGGCACTGGTCGAGGTGCAGGCACGCGCGAGAGGTCTCGGGCTCGACGATCGGGTGCGCACCGTTGAAGGACGCTTCGACGCACTCCCGATCGACGATGCCGGCGCCGATGCGGTCATGAGCGTCGACGCGCTGTTGTTCGCTCCGAACAAGTCAGCGGCGGCCCGCGAGATGGCCAGGGTCCTGCGTCCGGGAGGCCGTCTCGTCGCGACCACGGCGCTTATGCCGGTGATCCTGTCAAGTGAGTGTGTTCACCGGCATATGCCGGTGGGGTGTTGTTGTCGCTGTCGATGCGGTCGAGGAGCTGGTTGTAGACGGCGGCGAGGCGGGTGTGCTGACGCTCTTTGGCGTGGTCGCGTTGGCGGAGGATGACGGGCGCGAACTCGGATCCGGTGGCGAAGTGGACACAGGTTTCGCAGACGGACTCGAACTGGCAGTCGAGTTCAACAGGTCGGGTGCAGTAGCCGTTGCCGAGCAGGCGTCGTTGCATCTCGATCCGCAGTCGGCGCATCTGTTCGCCCTCGGCCGCGGCGGGCAGCACCGGGTCGGTCGTGTTGTAGAGCGCTTCGACTTGAGCAGTGACAGCGAAGTACTCGTCGGCGACTTTGCGGTCGGCGATACGCGCGTAGACCAGCGTCATCCGCAATGACTTGTGGCCGAGCAACGCCGCGATCGCTTCGAGGCTCATCCCGCGATTGATCGCTTGGGTAGCGAGGGTGTGGCGCAACTGGTGAGGGTGCACGTTGCCGAGTCCGGCAGAGCGAGCGACGCGGCGAACGATCCGCCCGACGTGATGCCGGTCCAACGGTCGGCCGTCGTCGGTGATCAACAACTCGTGTGAGTCGTGGCTGGCGCGCCAGGTGTCGAGGAGCTCAACCAGGACCGGGTGCAACGGCAGGTAGCGGTCGTTGCGGAGCTTGCCGACCGGGACGCGCAACCAGTGGTCACCACCGATGCGCACGACAGCGTTCGTCTCGAGCGCGCACAACTCGCCGGCGCGTAGCCCGGTGCGGGCGAGGACCTCGACGACGAGGCGGTCGAGCGGACGCGCTGTTGCGGCGGCGTGCATCAACGCGGCGGCGGAGACGTCGTCGAGGAATTTGGGCAATGGGTCATCGACGAGGGGCATGTCGATCGACAGGATCGGACACGACTTCGGTGCGTCGGTCCAACCCCATTCGATGATCCGTTCGAAGAACACGCGCAGCATCCCGAGGCGGTGCTTGACGGTGCGCGGCGACATCGTCTTGGACCGGCCGGCGGGCTGGTTGGCGAGCCACGCCTTGAACCCTTCGACGTGACGGCGTTGCACGCTGCGGACCTGACGGAGCTGATGCTCCGTTGTCACGTAGACGGCGAAGCCGCGCAGGGCGAGGCCGACCGCGTCGATCGACGACGGTCGCAACGACACGCTCATCTGCTCCAGATAGGCAGTCATCGTCGCTGCCAGCCGTGGTGCCCGCGCAGCGATCTGCTCCCATTGCGGATCGTGCTCGGCCGTGGCGGCGACGGCGCTCACGAAGCGCTCATCTCGGTGTCGATCAACACTTGCGCGTCGATCGCCTGGGACGCTTTGCGGTACTCGTTGGCGAGCCAGTCGTTGGCCAGATGGAGATACACGCGGGTCGATTCGATCGAGCGATGACCGGCCTGGGCCTGGACCGCTTCGAGAGCCATACCCGCCTCCCGCAACCGGGTCAAACACGTGTGCCGCAGCTCGTGACAGGTCGCATGCCCGAGCCCGGCCCGTTCACGTGCACCGCGGAAGATCTCCTCCAACCCCTTCGGTGTCAACGGTCGACCACGGTTCGGTCCTTTCAACACGACGAACACGAACTCACCATCGACGTCATCGACCGGTCGTTCGGCATCGAGATACGCGGCGACGCTGGCGAAGAACCGCGGCGACATCGGCACCCACCGCTGTCGGCCACCCTTGCCATCAGCGACGAACACCCGGCGCTCACCGACGCGCAGGTCCTCGAACCGCAAACCGAGCACCTCGCAGCGCCGCAAACCCCCGAGCACCATCGCCTCGAACATCGCCCGGTCCCGCCACTTGCGCAACGCACCCAACAACGCCACCACCTCGACCGGCTCGAGTATCCGCGGCAACTGACGCACCGGACGCACCATTGGCGATGGACGCCGACGCCGATCCCTCGATCGCGTCGCCGCCCCACGAATCACAGGCGACCGATCGATCCGCTCCGTCGCCACCAAGAACGAATAGAACCCCGACACCGTCGACAACCGCCGCTGGATCGTCGACAACTCCAACCCCGCCGACCCGTCCACCAACCGCACCACCTTCGACGCCGGCGGACCCTGCCGCTGCGCCTTCACGAACGCGTACACATCGACTGTCTTCACATCGAGCGGGTCCTTGCCGAGCACACCGAAGAAGACCTTCAAGTCATACGCCGCGGCCAACAACGTATTCCGCCGCGCACGAGCCCGGACCAACTCCAAATAGTCATCGACCAGCGGATGACCCAACCCGATTTCTCCCGCAGAACCCTCCACGAGACATGGTGACCAACGATCCAAAATGATCCCCTTCCAGTCCGTCCCGCAAGCCTGCTCCAACAGGCCACCGAGACAACAGGATCACCGGCATATCCTCGCGTGTGCGCGCCCCTACCACGCCGGCTCGTCGTTTTGTCGAGCGCTACGCTTACTCACGATGCATCGGATCTTCACGACGAGCGTGGCGTCGGTGTATCCACACTACGTGAGCAAAGTCGAGCGCAAGGGGCGCACGAAGTCCGAGTTAGACCAGGTCATCAGATGGCTCACGGGATACGACGAAGCGACGCTGGAGGAACACCTGGCAACGGATACGACGTTCGCCGACTTCTTCGCTGACGCTCAATTGAACCCAAACGCGTCGTCGATCACGGGAGTCGTGTGCGGCGTCCGCGTGGAGGACATCGACGATCCGCTCATGCAGAAGATCCGATACCTCGACAAGCTCGTCGACGAGCTGGCCAAGGGCAAGCCGATGGGAAAAATTCTGCGCAGCTGACAACCGCTCAGAGGGGGTCGCTGAGTGTGTCCAGAACGATGCGTCCCGGTTTGGTGAGGATCACTCTCCCAGAATGCGCGCCAAGAACGACGACATTCGTCCTACTGCTGATGCGAGCAGAACGGCGCATCTGGCGCCCCTCAGAGAACCGGCGATCCGGGATCGATACCATGATCCCCACGTGGTGAAGTGTTTCACGCCTACCCACGGTGCCTCCAAGCACTTCACGGACCGGTCAGCGGCCAGACAATCGACGAGCATGAGGCCCGCCGGAGGTCGTCCTGGTCATTGCGTGCCGAGGTGGTGGAGCTGGAGCGTCGGAGCGCCTTCGGCTTCTGCGAGGGCGAGGTCGACCACGGCCACGAATCGCCACTCGCCATCGCCGACCGGGTCGACGAGTTGTTGCGTGATCGCCCAATGGCCGGGTTCTTCGACCAGTGTGAAGTGGGCCGCTGAACGTGCGTCGGCATCGATGCCGATGCTTGCGTACTCTGCCCAGTAGGGGAGCATCGCGTCGGTGAGCTGTGACTCGCTCCATCCGGTCCGGGTAGCCAGAATGGCGTGCGAGCGAGCGGCCAGCAGCTCGACCCAGCCGAACGCGGCCGTGCGGACTGCTGTCCGCCACGCAGCCGAGGGACCTGTGCGCATGGTGGTCAACGCCTCTGGCGCGTGGCGCTCGTGGACGGGCCCACCAGCCAGGCGCGTCCATTCATCGAGGAGGGTGGCGTCGGTGGCGCGGATCAGCGCGTCTAACCATTCAACGATGTCCTCGAGATCGGAGGTGTAGACGTCTTCGGGAAGCGAACGGTCGAGGGTCCGCCACGCATCGGTCAGGTAACGAAGTACGAGCCCTTCGCTGCGTTCCAGACGGTATCGGCCCACGAAGGTGGCGAAGCTGTCGCCACCTTCGAGCATCTCGCGCAGGATCGATTTCGGTGACGGGTCCTCGGCAATCCACGGGTGGTGTTCGCGGTACGTGGCGACGCAGCTCTCGAGCACGTCGGCGAGCGGGCGCGGCCAGGTGATGCCTTCGAGGCGTTCCATGCGCTCCTCGTACTCCACGTGTTCGGCTTTGAGTCGTGCCACCTCGACGCCGCGTGCAGCGTGCTCTTGCGCGTTGAGGATCTGGCGTGGGTCGTCGAGCACCGACTCGACCACGCTGACGACGTCGGCGACATAGGTCGGGTCGTCGCGGTCGAGCGTAGCGATCACCTCGATCGCAAACGGCATCAGCGGTGCTGAGAATCGCAGCTCGGCTCGCTCATCATCGCCTTCGACGAGCGACCCGACCCGCACCCCGAGACATCGGCCTTGGTCGTCACGTCGTCGCTCGGCGACGCCAGCGGCCTCGAGCATGCGGTAGACCTCGATCGCCCGCCGACGGTGCTGGGCGCGACGCGTGTCCGGCTCGTGGTTCGTGCGCAGCAAGCGCTTCAGGGAGCGAGGACCGTCCGGTCGCCCGAGCACCGTCACCACCAGATCGGCGGTGACCCGGAACCGAGACGTGAGCGGTTCAGGACTACCGCCGACCAGGCGCTGCATCGAGGCCTCGTCGTAGTGGACGAAACCGTCGGGGGCCTTGGCCCTGGAGGCCTTGCGTTGCGCCTTCGGATCGTCGCCGGCTTTGGCGAGCGCCCGAGCATTCTCGATCACGTGGTCAGGGGCCTGCACCCAGACGTGACCGTCGGGATCGAATCCGGGACGACCCGCTCGTCCTGCCAACTGATGGAATTCGCGGACGGTGAACATCCGCACCCGCGATCCGTCGAACTTGGTGAGGGCAGTCATCAGCACCGTGCGGATGGGTATGTTCACGCCGACGCCGAGCGTGTCGGTTCCGCAGATCACAGGCAGCAGCCCCGCACCGGCGAGGCGTTCAACGAGGCGCCGGTACCGGGGGAGCATCCCGGCATGGTGGACGCCGACTCCGTGGTGGATCAGCCGGTCGAGCGTCACGCCGAAGCCACGCCTCAGCTTCTCGCCGGTCATCGCCGCGATGATCGCGTCTCGCTGCGTACGAGTGGTCACTGACATGCTGACCAGCGCCTGAGCTCGTTCGATTGCTGCGGCCTGGTTGGCGTGGACGACATACACCGGGCTGAGACCTTCCTTCACTGCTTCCAGCACGCTGTCGGCCACGGACGTCATGCGCCATTGGTGGTACAGCGGGGTCGGCCGATCCACCGACGTCACTGCGGTCACCGATCGGCCGGATCGCCGCTCGAGATCGGTGATGATCGGGGTCATGTCGCCGAGCGTCGCCGATGCGAGCAACATCTGGCAGTTCGTCATTTCGAGCAGCGGTATCTGCCATGCCCAGCCTCGATCGCGGTCGGCGTAGTAGTGGAACTCGTCGAGGCATGCGAAGCCGAAGCCGCCGGCGGCGCCGTGCGCGAGCGCATGGTTCGCCAGCACCTCTGCTGTGCACACGAGCACCGGCGCGCCCGGATTGATCGACGCATCACCAGTGGCCAGACCGACCTGGTCGGCGCCGAGTAGGTCGACGAGATCGAAGAATTTCTCGGCGACGAGGGCCTTGATCGGCGCGGTCCACACTGCACGTCGGCCGGAGTTCAGCGCAAGCACGATCCCAGCGACGGCGACCAGACTCTTGCCGGACCCGGTCGGCGTCGCCAGCACGACATGTTCGCCGGCTGCGAGCGCGAGCGCCGCCTCCTCCTGATGGCTGTACAGCGGGCGCCCGCCGTCGTTTGCCCACCCGACGAAGGCATCGAGCACCGTTGATGGATCGGCACCGGGAACTGGCAGGAGGTCGACGAGCGCAGCCATGTCTCGCCCAGTGTGGTCTGCGACTGTCCTCTTCGTGCTGTCCCGTCCGCTCGACGCGCCCGTCAGCGGCCGTGCGACTGCTCGTGCGGGGGTGAAGGTCGCCCGGGAACTCGCTGAGCTCAGACTTGGGAAGCGTTCGCGATCGTCTACATCGACGGCCCCCGTGCGACGAACACGCGTCGCATCCCGCAAGTTCGTCCCGACCGATCGATCCGACGGCGTTCCTACGCGGGTACGCGCCGTGGGGGAGGCGCATGAGTCCGGTGAACCTCGGAGAGTCGAGGCGCTCCGAAACGGCGCTCTATCTGGCGCGTCCCGTAGCCGGCGTTGTGTGACGGTCTTCATCGATGTTCTGAGCGTTTGCTATGGGACTCGCTTCCCCGGCACCGAAGCGAAATGTGCGCCGCGCTCGATGGTCGCCCGGCGTAGTTCTGCGCTGATGTTCTGCGTCCCAGGCGGCACTCATGCCGTAGTCGATGGGCATGGGCGGGTCGAGTTCCCTGGCGTAGATACGCCACAAGGGACTACTTCGACGACGGCTGCTTTGCGATCGTCCCTGAGATGTGGGCAAGGTGTGTGATGCCCGGATCGACTCCGGGCACCTCGGTGTGCTTTCGGGTTGTCTTTAGAAACCGATTCCGGACATCGGATGGGCGGGGGGTCCGCTCGGTGGCCGCCTCTCGTGGTTGCAGCGTTCGCAGACGCTGTAGGTCCCGCCGTCGTCGAGCTTGTTCGGGGTGCGCTTGGTTACGTAGTGGTGCCCGCGGATTGGACAAACCCTACGCGACGATGGCGGTTCTGCCTGCACCGGGGCCGGACCGGCGTACACGGGTGTGGCATCGCCTTGTTGGCGACGCCACGACAAGTCGGCCGGTATCCCCGCCAGCAGCCGGCGAAGCATCTGTGCGTTGACTCGAAGGGAGCCGAGGCCCATTCGCTGTGCGTCCGCCTCGTGCTCCCACAGGTCACTGGCGAGCTCGGCGCGGCGCGTGTCGCGTTGGGCCGGGTCGAGGTGCGCCGTATAGGCACGCACCCAGCGGTGCGTCAGGCGCGAGGCAAGAGCGGGCCGGTGCTGGCCGTTCATGTCGGCTCCAGACCGAGCCGTCCGACTGGAACCTGCTCCGGCGCGTCGGAGATCGCCGCCAAGGCGGCAGCCTGCTCGCCGCGAACGGTGATCCGGTACAACCGTCGGCGCGGTCGCCCATCGCTGAGGGCAATGGCGGCATCCTCCCAGTCGGCCGTCAACATTCCGGAGTCCGCCAGACGGTTCAATGCCTTGTAGAGCGTTCCGTGGGCGAGGAGCTTGCCAGATCGTTCGTCTTCGGCAATCAGCTTGGCGAGTTCGAAACCGTGGAACTCGGGACGATCCGCTGCCGCGCGAGACACCGCGATCTTGAGAATCTCGACCTCGAGGGGGACGAGCGTCCCCGGCTTGCGGCGCATCGCTCAATTATGAGCACCTATCTTCCTATTGTCAACCAATGCGCCACTGCGTTCTCGCCGACATACCCCATCACACTCACCGTTCACTGGTAAGGCGCGTCAGGTATGCCGGTCTGGGATGTGTCACGTGCACGCTCAACGATGCCCCATCTCGATGATTGACAGCGATTGTCAATGCACCAATCCCCAACCGCCGTGACCAGGACCCACCATGAACTTCATCCCTTCAGGCGGCGGAGTGTCGACGTGATGGAGCGCGGGATCCATCGACTGCCGGGGCTTTGGTTGCAGTAGTCGTGTCGTCGTCCGCCCTCTTGCCGCCCTAGCCGAAAGCGGTCCGCGGAAAACCCCTGTCGAGCTGCGGTTTCTCTGTGCCCGAATTGTTGCTGGGGGGTTGCTACCCCCAGATTCCCCCGTCCCGATCCGACGCCTTTTTCCTGGTCACAGACTTGCGAAGCTCGGGGGATTCGCCGCCCTAGCCTTACCCCCATAAAGATCAGGTCAGAGGCCGTTTTGAGGGCGCGGTGGAGCTGGGGGGAATCGAACCCTCGTCCACCTCGGCGCGTCGTGCCTGCTCAGAGACTTGCATCCCTGATCAGGATGGGTTTTCGGGTGACCGTTGTTGACCGGGAGCGACCGCGGGTGACCGGTGTTCGCCGTCCTGTTTCCGTTCCGTCCGTCCTTGTGCCGTCGTGATTCGAGCCCCACCGGGGACTCGGTCGACGATGATGTCGTGATATGTGGTTGCTTGACAAAGCAGACGACGGTGCGGCTCTCCGATGACCTTGCCGAGGAGGCTGAGACGGTCGCTCGCGTGCATGGAATGAGCGTGAACCAGTTGATCATCGATTCGTTGTCCACCGAGATCGATCGCGTCCGGTCGGATGCCGATTTCATGAGCCGTGCACGTCGGCTCCTCGAGCGTGACCAAGCGATCATCGATCGTCTTGCCGAGTGACCCGGTACGTCGGCCTCGCCGAGTTCTTCTGGTTGGCCGAGCAGGTCACCGGGCTCGATACGACGACCCTGGTCAAGGCGAACCGGGTCGACTTGGCAGATTCGGCGTTACATGCGCCTCAGGCCGGCTCCGGCGACGAGGACTTCTATCCCGACATCTATGACAAGGCGGCTGTACTTACGTGCCGCCTTGCGTGGGAAACATCCGCTGCCCGATGGCAACAAGCGCGCGGCGTGGGCGTGCCTGTTGCTGTTCGTCGATCGTTATGGGATGTTCCTGTACGTGCGTTCAGCTCAGCCTCGGCCGCAGGGGCGGCTGAGATCGATTTTGGTTCACGGGTGTGCTGGCTGTTTCGTCGATGCTTGTCGTGGCGCAGCGGTTCTGTTGGCCGAGTCGGCTGGTGTTGGGGGCGGGATGGTGGTTGCCCGTTGGAGGAGTGCTTGCGCGGACCAGCGTGTAAGCGCCACGGCATCGTTCCTGGTGACGCCGGCCACGTCGACTAGCCAGACGATTGCTTCGATGCCGATGGTGGCGCGGATGCTGAGCACGAGTTGGCGGAACTGCTCGTCAGATAGATCCTTGCGGAGACCATCGAGGGCTTCGGCGATCCAGGCGATGGCCCGTCCTTGACGGAGCGGGAGCGCGTTTCGCTCGTCGGTGTCCATCTCGAGCGAGAGGCGCAACATCGTGCGCTGTTGCGCCTCGGTGTCGAGGATCATGGCGCTGAAGTTGGCGACGACAGCGTCGAGTCGGGCCGCTGGATCCTGCGGCGGGTTTGCAGGAAGCATTGACTCGGCCACGATTTCGGGGTGCGCCGCGACGAGCAGCGCCCGCTCGTTCGCAAAGTAGCGGTAGGCAGTGGAGCGGGAGATGGAAGCGGCCGCGGCGGCGTCCTCGATTGTTGGTGTGACGCCGGCGGCGATGAGGTCGCGGGCGGCGGCGACCAGGGCCGCTCGGGTGCGGGACTTCTGGGCCGAGCGCCCGTTCAGTTCGTATGGTGTTGACATCGCTGTCATGGTATGTCATTCTCGTTATGGGACATTAGTCCCATGAATCTGGAAGGTGATGCTATGACCGCAAGCACAGCCCGGCAATCTCTGGTTCGAGCAACCGATGAAGGCGAACGTCGCTGGTTCTTCGGCGGCGGCCTACACATCTGGAAAGCGACCGCAGAGGAAACCGATGGTGCGTTCCTGCTCTTTGAGGATCGAATGGACCACGGCAAGGTCACCCCGCTTCACATCCATCCAGACTCCGACGAGACGATGATCGTTCTGGAAGGCGAGATCCTCATGCACCTCGACGGTGCAGAACACACAGTCGGCCCCGGCGGCGTCGCCAGCGCACCACGCGGCATCCCACACGCCTTCAAGGTCTCCGGTGCCGACGGCGCCCGGTTGCTGTGCCTCCACACACCCGGATGCTGCCAGGCGTTCTACTGGGATGCCAGTGAACCCGTCACGAGCGACGATACTCGGAGCATCGTCGCCGGACCGGTAGACATGGGTCGCGTTCAAGCCTCGGCGAAGAAGAACGGTGGCATCGAGATCCTCGGCCCGCCACCATTCAGCGAAGCCGCGCACACCTGATCGGCGGCCACGAGGCAGAAGCGTCCCACAGACGGCTCCCACAACTGCTGACCGGCATTCCGTGCCGCCGGCTGTGCGGAGGGTCCACGCGGCGTTCAATCTGGGCGCGTCGCAGCACTTGCGCAGACGAGTCGCTCTGAGAGAGCAAACGGCTAGCACAATTCGCGTCGTGATCCGTCCGAGTTCCGTCCTGATCCAGCGATCCGGGAACGGGGAAGCGCGATGGGTTGGCTCGGCATCGTGGAACACGCTCAGTTTCCCTCTCGTCGAGGCCTTCCTGATCTGGCGCGATGGACGGGGGAGTGTTCCACCGTCCACTTGTCGCAAAGCCCCGGTGAGGGACCGATTTCGAGTTGCCGTTGTTGACTTGGAGTGACCGCGAGTGACCGCGAGTGACCGGTGTTCCCCGTCCTCTTTCTGTTCCGTCCGTCCTCTTTCCGTCCTCGATTCGGCGACCATTCCTCCGCTTACGAAGCGACTAACCCCCCACCATATATGCGTCCATTCCCCCACAAAGCGCGCGTTGATGTGGCAGGATGGTCGCGTGTCATCCCTTCCCTACATTCCTCGACGAGCCGAGCAGATGGTGCACGAGGCGGTAGCGGACACCCGGGTGGTTGCGGTCAACGGCGCCCGGCAGGTCGGCAAGAGCACCCTCGTGAAGGCAGTGCTTCGGTCGTATCCGGACTCGGCCGCGCGGCAGTCTTGACGTCGCGACGGAACGACAGGCGGCACTGAGCGACCCGACTCGGTTTGTACGCCACGACGGTCTGCTCGCCATCGACGAGGTGCAACGGGTGCCAGAGCTCGTGCTCTCGATCAAAGCTGCAGTCGACGCAGATCCACGGCCAGGACACTTCCTGCTGACAGGTTCGGCGCGGCTGCTGGGTCTGCGCAACCTTCCCGATGCACTGGTGGGGCGGATGGAGACCATCGAGTTGTGGCCGTTCTCGCAGGGCGAGATCGACGGTCGTGATGAACGGTTCATCGATCGGGTCTTCGACGACGAATGGACAGTAGCGCTGCCCGGCGGACGATCGCTTGGTGACGAATTGCGATATGGATACATCGAGCGTGCTCTGCGAGGTGGCTTCCCCGAAGCATTGCGACGTACGGCCGGCCGGCGCGGCGAAGTTCTTCGACGCCTACGTCGACGACCTCATCGACCGGGATGTGACCCAGTTGGCCGAGATCGAACGGCGGAGCGAACTTCGGCGGCTGTTGCGTCTGCTCGCCGGATCGATGGCGCAACCGTTGAACGTCGAACGGATCGCGTCGGAGGTCGGCCTTCCGGCCACCACGACCGAGCGGTACATCTCGTTGCTCGAGGAAGTCTTCCTGATCAAGCGTGTGGATGGTTGGGCGTCGTCTGCCACAGGCCGGGCGGTGCGGTTGCGCAAAGTGATGTTCGCCGACACTGGGTTGGCCGCGAACCTGTGCGGTCTGACCGAGGCACGGCTGCGGCGAACCGATTCGCTGGTCGGTCCACTCATCGAGAACTTCGTCATCGGAGAACTTGCTCGACAGCTCACATGGGCACAGACAAGAGCCCAACTTTTCCACTACCGAACCAGGGAGCACGTCGAAATCGATGCGGTGCTCGAAGCCGCCGACGGCCGCCTTGTGGGTGTCGAGGTCAAGGCTGCCGAGACAGTGCATCGCAGCGACTTCGCCGGTCTTCGCCATCTGCAGTCACGGTTGGGCGACCGCTTCCACTTCGGGCTCGTCCTGCATGCCGGAACGACAGTCGCCTCGTTCGGAGAGCGCCTCGCCGCCGCCCCGATCGACCTGCTCTGGCAATAGCGGACAGGCGCTCGAGGTGCTGATCGCCCACCATGATTCAGTATACTTTTATCTCGTCGAGTCGATAGTGTCGCGAGGACTGACTTGCGCTCGGCCCGTCGGGCCGGCGTGACAAATGAAGGGTGCGCGAATGCAAGCGTTGGAGGTCTCCCATCCGTGGGGCGTGGAGAACGCTCGTCTGGTCGAGCGACCGGATCCGAGCCCAGGACCCGGGGAAGTCGTCGTCCGGATGCGCTCCACGTCGCTGAACTTCCGTGGGTGCAGAACCCCAAGTGGGGGCGCGCCGTCCGTGAAGCGACAGGGGGCCGGGGCGCCGACTTCATCCTGGAGGTCGGTGGCGCCGGCACCCTCGACCAGAGTTTCAAAGCGATCCGGATGGGCGGACATATCGCCGTCGTCGGCGCTGTGGCGACGCTCGCTGATCCGGCACAGATCGCGCCGTACACGTTCCTCCGCACCGCCGCACGGGTGCAAGGCCTGGTAGTGGGATCGCGGCGAGATGTTCGAGCAGCAGCTCCGAGCGATGACACAGAGCCAGATTCACCCGGTGGTCGATCGTGTCTTCTCCTGGCACGACCTGCGCAGCGCGCTCGACTTCTTCAACTCCGGCAGTCACTTCGGCAAGGTCGTGATCCGGTTCGATTGACTGACGAGCAGCCGTTGGGACGTCAAGGCGTGTGACGGCTCGGTCGAGGATCAGGGCGCTCACCCGCGGGGTGGGAAGACCGGCGGGCGTTTGTCGAGGAACGCCCGCACGGCTTCGGCATGCTCGGGCGACCTCCAGCACTCGCGGAGCGCCGTGCTCTCGCGCTGCTGCACGAGGTCGAGGTCCGACTCGGTGGCGTTGACCGTGAGCAACTGCTTCGTCATGAGGAGCTGGGGAGCGGCGTTGGCGGCGATCGAGCCGGCGAGCTCGAGCGCGTCCCCGAGGAGGGAGTCGGCGTCGGACAGTCGATCGACGAGTCCGGCGTGCTCGGCCTCCACCGCGTCGAGTAGACGGCCGGACAGGGCTATCTCGCTTGCCCGCCCGAAACCCATCCGCAGCACGAGGAACCGCGTCGATGCGAGCTCCGGCACGAGGGCCACCTTGATGAAGCCCATACCGAACCGGGCGGCCCGCGAGGCGACGATGACGTCGAACGGCAGGATCATGGTGAGTCCGATGCCGACGGCGACGCCGTTGACGGCTGCGACCAGCGGCTTCGATCGACGGCACAGCGCCACCCAGTCCAGACCGGCGGGCATGCCGCCCTGGCCGCTGGCTGTGTCCGCTCCGGGGTCGCCGCCTTCGATGCGGACCGAGAACGTGTGCTCCATGTCGGCGCCTGCGCAGAATCCGCGGCCCGAACCGGTGAGCACGATCGCGCCGATGCCCGGATCACGATTGGCAGCCTCGAGCGCGTCCGCCAACTCCTCGGCCATGTGCGGGGTCCACGCGTTGAGCCGCTCTGGTCGGTGCAACGTCACTAGGCAGACCTCGTCGCGCGCCGCGACGCGGATGGTCTCGTACTCGGCACTGTTCATCCCGCGTCGTACCTCCTGCCCGCTGCCCTGAGAAATACTGCTCACATCAAAGTGTACTGAATTTGGCTCACGAGCGTCCGGACACACTGCGCCCGAACGTGGTGGCTGGGATCGTCGTGATCGCTCGCGACGCCCTCGATGGCGTCGCGACCTTGATGGTGCGACGCAACTCGGCGCACGCATTCGGTGGCACGTGGGTCTTCCCAGGCGGCAAGGTCGAGAGCGACGACCGCGGCGTGGAGGGCGGCCTCGATCTGATCGCGATGGCGCGCCGCATAGCCGTTCGGGAGGCCGGCGTCGCGCTGGCGCTGGAGTCGCTCGCAACGCTCGCCCACTGGCTGCCCCCGGTCGAGGCCCCACGTGGCTTCTCGACGTGGTTCTTCCTCGCGCCCTGCGTCGGCGGACGCGGAGGCGATCATCGACGGCCAGGAGATCCACGAGCACGAGTGGGTCCGAACCGGCCGACGCGATCGAGCGTGCCGCGCGGGGTGACATGCAGCTCGCGGTGCCGACCTGGATGACGCTCGCGTCGCTCTGCGGCTTCGACAGCGTCGGGGAGGCGCTCGAGCACGCTGCCGCCTCGGCGCCTGCCAGCTTCCACACGAGGATGATCTGCGGATACTCGAGGGTCGGCGTACGTCCTGAGGGTTTGATGCCCCCGTCCATTCCCGACGCGTCCCTAATTCGGCGCACGAGACGGCCGATTCCCCCGAGCTCTTGTGTGCTCAGGTTCGCCGTCCCCGCCGCGAGCTTGAGCGCCAACCGTTGAGCGGTAGCGACTCCATGACACTCGCACACATGAGCGGGGAGCAAATCGAATCACCTCACATCCGAATAGCTCGCTGGTACGAGATGGGATGGGATGGGATGGGATGGGCACATCGGTACGAAATGGACAGAGAGTGGCAGGTCATCAGTGGCGCTGATGGACCCTGTCGGACCTAGGTGTGATGTCTGGTACCTCAGGATGGGGGTGGTAGGCGATGTACCGCGACTCGAGTCTCATCATCGAACACCGCTTCAACGTGATCGCCGAAGTCCAGCGGTACGGCCCGAGTCAGTCCGCCGGTGATGACGATGTGGCCAGCCTCGATGTGCCGACCCTGTAAGGCCAGTTGGCCGACCAGCCAGACAACACCGGCCGCTGGATGACCTGACGCCGCCCGCCCCGTCGCCGAACCGTAATCCGTGGCGTTGTGCAGTAGTACGACGGTGACCTCGTCCAGGTGCTCGATGCTCTTGAGTGCAGGCCCGACGACGACCTGCGCAGCAGAAGAGCCATCGGCGGTGTTGTCCTCGAGACGGAACCGATAGTCCGGGTAGACGGAGTCCACGATCTCGAGACAGGCGAACGCCTCGCCGACGGCGCCGAGCACCTCGTCCAGATTCGCGTCAGCGGGCGGCGAATAGTTGAAGCGCAGCCCGATCTCCGGTTCGACACGTGGTTGGATGAGCGCCGGGCTCGCAGTGCCATCATGGGCCACGAGCATTGCGTCGGTGAGTGGGCCGAAGTTCGGTTGATCGATTCCCATCTGGGCGCGCATCGCCAGCGAGGTGTAGCCGAGCTTCCAGCCGACGAGCTTCTCGCCGCGCTCCAACCGGAGCGCTGCACCGGCCCGCTGAATCTCGTACGCGTCGTCGATGGTGAGATCGATCGACGATGAGATCGGGTCACATCCGACACGATTGAGACGCGCTGTCGCGAGCACAGCAGCCCATTCGGTGATCTCGGCTGGAGTCAACGACATCTGCCCTCCTGAGGCGCTCAAGGCAACGGGGCGTGCTTGCCGACGTGCCATCGCGCTTCTCCGAGCAGCGCCCCGGCCCGGGCGATCGGCTCGGCCTCCAGCGGCGTGGCCATCGAGTCGTTCCAACGGTTGAACACGCCGAACATGCACACCACGCCCAAGATCTCGACGATCTCGTCGTCGGTCCAGTGTTGGGTGAGTTGCTCATACGAGGCATCCGTGACACCGTTGGGGATCGACGCGGCATCACGCGCGAAGTCGAGCGCAGCCCGCTCTCGGTCATCGAACAACGGGCTCGTCTGGTAGTCGTAGATCGCCGTCATCTTCTCGTCGGCGATGCCGTGGCGGGTGGCACTGACCGTGGTGTGGGCCCGGCAGTATTGGCACCCTGCGGCATAGCTGGCCATGTGGGCAACGAGTCGCTTGAGGCCGAGATCGACGCGCCCGGCGGGATCGAACACTGCCTTGTTGAGTTGCACCACCGCCTTGGCGATCGCCGGGACCCGCTGCATCGTCAGCAGACTGTTCGGCACGAAGCCCAACGTCCTCACGAAGTGCTCCAACGTGTCGCGAAGTTCGGGATCGGAACACTCCTCGATGGGTACTGGTGCCATCCGAGACATTGCGCTCCTCCTCTGCACGGCGCGATGCGTCGGCTCGGCCAACTGTGTCGTCAGCCCGTTCTAGGGTCAACACCCGTGTGCTGCTCGGCGGAACGACCGAATTGTGCGATGCGGGCTCTGGGCTGGGTGATCGCGACCCGGTCGCCGAGCTGTTCCCGCTCCTCAAGCCTTCGCCAGGCTGGCGGCGTTCAACGGGCGACGAGCCAGGGGCCGGTCGCCGCCTACCTCGGCCGGCTGGCCTCGATGCTGGGCCGCTACGACGAGGCCGACCGCTTTCTGCACGCCGCCTCGTGACGGCCACGTTGACTGACAGGCTGCGCTTTCCAACCGCGCCGTCGGAGGTGCGGGCCACATGGGTGGTGTTCAGCTGGCGTGGAGGTAGCGGCGGAGTGCTTCGCGGATGACGTCGGAGGTGGTGACTCCGTCTTGTTCGGCGCGTGCTGCGATCTGGGCGTTCAGGTCCGGGTCGAGGCGGACGGATTCGACGGTCGACGGTCCGGCACCGCCCAGGGTAGGTCGGCCGCGCTTGCCACGTCGGGCAATGAGGTCCGCGGGGTCGTAGCCACGTTCGGCATCGTCGGCGAGGGCTTCGATCTCGGCGTCGGTGATCGTTCGTCCGTTCGAGGTTCGTGGTGTCGTCATGGTTCGAGCAGCTTTCGGTACTTCGGTCTCATCGGCATGGCGTGGATGACGAACTCGTTGCCGTCGCTCGAGATGAGTACGACGATCTCGAGCAGGTTGCCCGCACGGTCTGGTCCGATGACGAGCCATCGATCGGGATCCTCGCCGAGATCGTCGATGACGAGTCGGTGTGTGATGGCATGGGTGATGTCGTCGTCGTCCAGGCCGAGGCGTCGAGCCGATCGATGGATCTCCACACGCCCATATCGTACTACGAAATGTCCGGTGCGTGCCACCGCCAGCCGATCCGAAATGTGAGCCGCGGTCGTGACGTCTCGTTGTATCGCGACCTGACGAGTTCTCGTCCGCCCTTTTGCCGCCCTCGCCGCGTGTGGTACCCGATTCGATACTCGCTGAGCTGGGCCTTGGCGAACGCTGAGGTGACGCTGGGAGTAGTGGTACCCCCAGATTCCCCGTCCATCTGCGGTGTATTTCCCCTGGTCAGAGCGTTGTGTGGCTGCCCGGGGGAATTTGACGCCCTCATGACCTGGTGTAAAGATCAGGTCAGAGGGCATTTTCGGACAATGTGGAGCTGGGGGGAATCGAACCCTCGTCCAGCTCGATGCTTCGTGCCTGCTCAGAGACTTGCACTCCTGGTCAGGCCGCGTTTTCGAGTGACCGTTGTTGACCGGGAGTGACCGCAGGTGACCCTTATCTCCCGTCCTGTTTCCGTTCCGTCCGTCCTGGTGCCGTCCTGATTCGAGCCCACCGAAAGGCTCGAGCCAACGATGATATCGTGATATCGTGATTGCATGACAAAGCAGACAACGGTGCGGCTCCCCGATGACCTCGCCAACGAGGCTGAGACGGTCGCTCGCGTGCATGGCACGAGCGTGAACCAGTTGATCATCGATTCGCTGGCCACCGAGATCGACCGCGTCCGGTCGGATGCCGACTTCATGAGCCGCGCACGGCGGCTCCTCGAGCGCGACCAAGCGATCATCGATCGTCTCGCCGAGTGACCCGGTACCTCGACCTCGCCGAGTTCTTCTGGCTGGCAGAGCAGGTCACCGGTCTCGACACCACAACACTGGTCAAGGCAAGCCGCGTCGAGCTGGCAGATTCGGCATTGCACGCGCCACAGGCCGGCTTCGGGGACGAGGACTTCTATCCGGACCTGTACGACAAGGCGGCCGTACTCACGTGCCGCCTTGCGTGGAATCATCCGTTGCCTGACGGCAACAAGCGCTCGGCGTGGGCGTCCCTGTTGCTGTTCGTCGATCTCAACGCTGGATCTTGGGATCCGGACCCACCCGAGGTCGAGGATGCTGTCGACGCGATGCTCGATGTTGCGGCGCACAAGATTGACGAGGAGTCGTTCGCCGGTTGGCTCCGCCAGCGGGTTCGATTCGCTGAGTAGCTAGCCCCGATGTCCATCTTTGTACGCCTCGCCGCGTGCAGATGACTAGCCCTGAACGGCACTTCCGGGCGTAGGCAGGCCGTCGGATCGATCGGTGTTATGGGGCATCACGTCTGGTCATGCGGCTGGCCGGCAGTGTGCGGTCGGTGGCGATGAGGAATGGCCCGGCGACGTCGAGGTCGTGGTCGAGGACGAACTTGCGGGCGCCGCGTGCTTGTTGCACTGGGGTCTTACTCCCTAGCCGGGCGGCCGGCTTCTGCCCGGCGGTGGGCGTCGTGCTCGTGGTCGAGCCGATCTGTCTGACCTCGTCGTACCCGGCGTGCCCACATCTTGCCGTGTCGAGGCTGAACGGCGCCATCAGGCCCGAGCAGACCCGCACCCCGCGATGTCCCGTGATGTCGTCCCTTCGGTCGATGTTTGACCCGTTGCTGGCGCCCATCGTGATGGGATGCTTTCAGACGTCGTGCCAGACTGTCCCGATCGTCGCGGCTTGTTCGGGGAGGAGGTGGACGAGATGGAGGTCTCGGGCCCGTTACCGACGGGCACGGTCACGTTCTTGTTGACCGACGTCGAAGGGTCGACGGCCTCCTGGGAGCGAGATCCCGACGGCACAGCCAAGCTGATCGCTGCGCACTACGAGTTGCTCGACCAAGCGATAGTGGCGAATACCGGTCGACGTCCGGTCGAGCAGGGCGAAGGCGATTCAGTCGTAGCTGTGTTCGCCAGGGCCACCGACGCCGTCGCTGCGGCACTCGACGCTCAACGATTGTTGGCCGGGCTGGGTCTCGGTGTGCGCATTGCGGTGCATACCGGTGAGATCGAGATGCGCGACGAGGGCAACTACTTCGGCCAGACAGTGATCCGCTGCGCGAGACTGCGCGGGATCGGTCACGGAGGTCAGATCCTGGTGTCCGACACGACTCGGTTGCTGGTCGGCAATCATCTCCCCGACGGAGTGTGGCTCCGCGATCTTGGATCGCATCGGTTGAAGGACCTGGGCCAGGCCGAACGGGTCTGGCAGCTGTGTAACGTCGATATTGAGGCCGAGTTCCCGCTGCTGCGGTCGTTGGATGCGTTCGGCCACAACCTGCCCACACGGCTGACTGCATTGGTTGGCCGCGAGGCCGATACTGCTGCGGTTATCGCGACCCTGAGAGCCAACCGCATGGTGTCACTGGTGGGAACGGGAGGCGTCGGCAAGACGCGTCTCGCGCTGCAGGTGGCGGCCGAGCTGGTCGATCAGTTCGACGGCGGGGTGTGGTGGGCCGAGCTGGCGCCGTTGGCTGATCCGTCGTCGATACCGGGCGCTGTGTTGTCAGCCATGGGGGTGCCACCCCAGCCTGGCGTGCGGCTGGTGACGTCGCTCGGTGATCAGCTCGAGGGCCGTTCGGCGCTGTTCGTGCTCGACAACTGTGAGCATTTGATCGGGGCGTGCGCAGCGTTCGTCGACGAGCTCCTCACGGCACTTCCTCAGTCGGTCGTTGTGGCGACCAGCCGCGAACCGCTCTCGGTGCCTGGTGAGCTGGTGTGGCGGGTTCCGTCGCTCGATCTGCCCGACCCCACACAAATCCAGACAATCCGCTCGATCGAGCAATCGGATGCGGCCCGTCTCTTTCTCGATCGGGCGCGGCGGGCGAGACAAGGGCTGTCGCTCACCGACGAGTCGGCGCAGGCCGTGGCGCGAATCTGTCTCCGGCTCGACGGCATACCGCTGTCGATCGAACTCGCCGCGGCGAGATGTCGGAACCTGGCTATCGAGCAGATCGCTGGCGAACTCGACGACCGCTTTCGATTGCTGACCGGTGGAGCTCGCACGGTGTTAGCCCGGCAACAGACGTTGAAGGCCTCGATCGACTGGAGTCACGATCTGCTCGACGTCTCCGAGCGAGCGGCGCTGCGCCGGCTCGGTGTGTTCTCCGGGCCGTTCACGATGGGAGCAGCGGAATCGGTCGTGAGCTCGTTCGGCGACGTCGACCGCCACGACGTCTTCGATCTCGTCGACCACCTCGCGGACAAGTCACTGATCGCCATGGACGAGGTCGACCAGGCCGGCGAGTCTCGATATCGCCTGCTGGAGACGATCCGTCACTACGCCTTGGATCGCCTGACCGATGCAAACGAGGTGGCATCGGCACGCGACGCGCATGCGGTGTATTGGGCGACCTGGGCCGAGTCACACAACATGCATCTCGACTTCAGCACCGCCATTCACAACGTGGTCGTCTCCAACAGGGCGAACCTGTCGGCTGCGGCACGATGGGCCTGCGTGGGCCGCCCCGAACTGCTGCAGCCGTTGATGTTGTCGATGGGCCTGATCCTCGACCTCGAAGAAGCAAGCGGAGGGCTGGGTCTGTTCGAATCGGCGCTAGGCGCACTCGATGGGTTCGACGACGTCGCCTGGGCACACGTGGCAATGGCGGCGACAATGGTGAGAGGTCACGACTCGGCTTCTCCCCCCGACGTGGGATTGCGTGCTCGCGCCGAGTCCATCGCCGGGGCGCACGATCTCACCCTGATACCGGCAGTGTTCGCCTTCATGGACGTCGTGACAGGACGGTGGGAACCCGACCGTTTTGCGCTCGCTAGCCGGCTCTTCGCCGAAGCTGGAAGTCCGAGTTGGAGCGCGATGGCAGGGGGATGCGCCGCAAGGGCCTACGCCTCCGCAGGGCGAATCGACATCGCCTCGGAACTGATCGCGCTCGCCCGGCGCGAAGCGTCGACGAACGAACTCATCCAGTCGGTCGTAGTTGGCGCCGAGACCAACGTCGCATTGGTGCGCGGACAACTCACCGACGTCGCCCGAGTAGCCCGACGTCACTACGCACGACTCCCGGCCCCCAGTAGCTACAACCTGGTTGTCTGGACCAGGCTCGGCTACGAGAACCTGGCGCGCGTCGCGTTCTTTTCCGGCGATCGAGACACGCTCGAATGGGCGGTGACGACGCTCGGACGCTCAGCCAAGAGCCCTTTGGCGACGTCGGCACGCCCTCGTCGCCGCTGCGCACCTCAGCCTGTTCGATGGGCCGACGTCCGACGCCGCCGACCGCGAGCCAACGGAGCCCACCGTGCGCGAACGGCTCACGCGTTCAGTGACCGGCGGTGGACTGCTGCAACGAGAAACGCCCTATCTGGCGATCGCTGCGGCAGACCCCGATTGGATCGCCGACACCCGCCAGACACTCACCAAGTTCTCCAACGAGGGAGACGAGCGGGTGCGCTCGTTCATGCACCTCGCCGACGCGGTCCTGACCCTCCACCGGCACGACGATCACCGTTCCGAGGGTCATTGGCACGACCTGCTCGCGCTTGCATCGGAACGGGGATTCGGACTGTTGTGGATCGACGCCCTCGAAGGTTTGGCGATCTGTGCCGCACGTGCGGGCTCCGCCGAAGAGGCGAGTCGACTCGCTGGAGCAGCCGCAGCGGCACGCGACGAACGCGCATACCACTACCGGTACCCACACGTCGCCGAACTCCCCGCTGGCTCGCCGGAAGGGCTCGCGCTGTCGCTGGAGGAGGCAACCTCGTACGCACGACGGGCCCGCGGAGAACGGAGCCGGCCGACGACCGGGTGGGCGGCACTCACGCCAACCGAGATCGAGGTCGCCAACGCGGTTGCCGACGGCCTGACGAACCAGCAAGCCGCCGAGCGGCTGTTCATGAGCGTGCCCACCGTGAAGACTCACCTGCGCCACATCTTCGACAAGCTGGCGATCGTCAACCGTTCCCAACTCGTCGCCGTCGCCAATCGAAATCGCTAGATCGACAGAATCATCCCTCTCGTCGGGCGATCTCCTCCCATCGGTCGATGTATGTGACGGCCGATGAGCACATCGTGGATCACATGATCAACAACAACGAGTCACCAGTTCACGCGGTGCTCTTCGACCTATCGGGCACGACCCTCGACGAGAGCTACATCCGACACGGTTTGGCTGCAGCGGCAGCGGAGATCGGCGCTCGTTGGTCGATCGATCCCGCCGCCTCCCTCATCCGTTTCATGCCCATCATGCAGGAGGTCTCAGCCGAGTACGCGCCCCGCGCCTACTACCGAATGAGCGACGTCGTCTGCGAACTGTTCGCCCGGGTCATCGCCGAGTTCGGATATGCAGCCAGCCACGAGGAAGTGCTCGAAGCTCGAGCAATGTATGTGGGCGGCTGCTATTCCCAAGGCCGCCGCTGCCGACGGCGCCATCGACACGCTGATGTCGCTGCGCGACGCTGGGATTCGCACCGGCATCGTCAGCTACGCCGACACTCCCGTGTTCCGAGGGTTGTTGAACCAAACAGGTCTCGCAGGGCTGACCGATGTGGAGCTGTGCTCGGAGGAAGCAGAATCATGCAAACCACACCCCAGCATCTTCCTGCAAGCCCTGGCAGCCATCGACACCGCCCCGGCCAACGCGCTCTTCGTCGGAGATTCGATCGACGCCGACATCATCGGCGCCAACCGCGTCGGAATGCGAACGGCGCTGCTGTCAGGCCGCGAATTCAACATCACCACCGAGCCGATGACTGAACCTGAGGCGCAGCCAACCCATCGGATCACCTACCTGATCGAGGTCGCCAACCTTCCGCTCGGGCTGACGTTCCGACCAACGCCGATCAGCGCGTGAACTCGCACGGTGGGCCTTTGAGAGAGCAAACGGCTCGCGCAATTCGCGTCGTTGTCCGTCCGAGTTCCATCCTGATCCAGCGATCCGGGAACGGGGAAGCTCGACGGGTTGGCGCGGCGTCCTGGACATGCCGGAGTTTCTCAGCGTCGAGGGCCCGGCGGACGTTCGCTTGGTGACGAATTGAGAGAACGTCGAAGTCGACGCGGTGCTCGAAGCCGCCGATGGCCGCCTTGTCGGTATCGAGGTCAAGGCTGCCGAGACAGTTCATCGCAGCGACTTCGCCATCTGCAGTCGCGGTTGGGCGACCGCTTCCATTTCGGCTCGTCCTGCATGCCGGAACGACGGTCGCCTCGTTCGGTGAGCGCCTCGCAGCCGCGCCGATCGACCTGCTCTGGCAATAGCGGACGGTCCGACTAACTGCGTTGCGCCCGTCAGGTGACGCGGTGTGGGGTGCTGATGTCGCAGACTGCGATTGCCGGCGCATCCCGGCGGGCTTTGTCGGTTGCTGTCGCTAAGTCGCTGAGCATGGCGTACGTGAGTCGATCGGGTTCGATTCCGAGTTCAGCGGCGTCGTCTGGGGCGCGGCGTTCGATGAGGTCCTTGGACGCCAGTGTTCGACCTCCGGTCGCACAGGCCTCGATGCGCGCGGCGTCGTTGACATCGTCACCGAGCGCCGTGACTTCGGCTCGGCCTCCGGTGGTGATGGCTCCGATGTAGAGGTTCGATCCCCAGTGCAGACCGAATCGCAAGACGATGTCATCAGGTTGGACTTCGCTCCGTGCAGCGACCTCAGCCACGGCCGCAGCGATGGCAAGTGCTGCACTGAGACATGCGTGGGCAGCGGCGGACTCCGAGCCGGAAAGCTCCGCCGGGAAGAACGCGACGACGCCGTCGCCAACGTGACGGCCCACGAGTCCCCCAGCATCGATGACGCAACGATCCGCGGCGCGAACCAGACGACGACCGAGCGCGAAGTAGCTCGCAGTGGAGAGCCGTTTCGCAAGTGGAGAGGAACCTTCCAGATCAGCGAAGAGCACCGCAGCCGGCCGGCGCGCCGCTCGCCCCACCCGACGCATCAACTCGAGATGCCGGGCATCGCTGTTGAACGTCATCGCCGCGAGGGTGTCCATGCCCGCCGCGGGCTTGCCGATGAGCACTGTCCCGGCCAACTCGCCGGTCGAGCGACGAATGCGCAGCACGACGTGGTGAATCGCGTGGGCCTCTGCCACACCGCTGCCGCCGTGCACGTAAGACATCGCCACGTCGTCGATCGGGACGAGATCGTCGACGAGGTCTGCCAGCCTCGCGTCGACCAAATTGCGCAGTTCCTCACGGCCACCAGGAGTGTCGGCGATCACCATGCCGCCGACGCCGCGGAAAAAGCCGCGATACAGCTCAGCGCTGTTCGTCCCCACCGGCCAACGTTCCGCCATTTGTAGTGCCGCAGTTCCAAACAGGTGCTCGCCAAGCGCGACCGGCACCAGCTGTTCATCTGCCCCGTTGGACCGACGCAACTCATCCGTGACGTATACGCACCTCCACTGAGAATCGACGACCCAAGCCCACTGACCCGAGTCCCGCACGGCCCTAGCCACCTCGGCGAGATCCGAATCGACGGGCAGAGGATACGAATCACCACCACCAGTCGACATCACCGAACCCTAGCGATCCGACGCGAACCGGCTCCGCGAAACCAGTCGACCAGCCAAGCAGGGGCTCAACACCAACTGGCACGCCGCTCTCCCAGAGCAACGGCTAGCACAATCCGCGTCGTGATCCGTTCGAGTTCCGTCCTGATCCTGCGAACCGGCCTAGGCCAACTTCGGCGTACTCGTTCCTCCGGCCTGGCCGGGGCTGGTTTCCCAATCGGCGAAGGCTTCTTGACCTGGCGTGATGGACGGGGGAGCGTTCCCCGTCCATCCGCCGCAAACTCCCTGGTCAGGGGCATAAAAAGTGGAGCTGGGGGGAAATCGAACCCTCATCCGTTCGATCCCGTTGGACCTGGTCAGAGCACGTGATGCCAGGTCAGCGGCTGTTTTCGAATGTCCGTTGGTGACCGGGAGTGACCGTTGGTGACCGGTGTTTCCGTCCTTTTCCGTTCCGTCCGTCCTTTTTCCGTCCCGACGCCAGAGTTGATTCGCCGAGATCATCACGTCCCAATGTGCACTCGCGACGTCACGGATCACGTCACGGCTCCCGACGAGCTCGTGTGCTCGTTGTGTCCCTCATTGCGATGCCTTCCGAGAGTTGGCAGGTCCCTAGAACCTGGTGCTCCGGGGCGGGCCCAGCGCCGATGGGTTATACCCGTAGGGGACGTTCCCGGGCGGGCCAGCAAGGCGCCAACGTTCGCGGTACTCCGCGTTGTTGCCGGGCGGCACGCGCAGTTTCGACTCGGGCCGAAGCAGGACGGCTCGGCACGACGCGTACTGCTGTTGCGGTGTGTCAATACCGTCGCCCGAACCGACATCACCGCGGCAACAGGTCCAGACGGGGCAGCTGATGGTGAACGGCACCATCACCCGCATCCACCTGCTCATCGACCACCCGGACCGTCCCGAACCGCCAACGTTCGGAGTCGTTCCACAGCTCACCGACCCCGAACTGATCGCTGGCCTTCATCGAAGAGCTCCTCGGACTCACCTCCGAAGCCCGCTTCATCCGCTACGCACATACCCATCTCACCGGGCTGTTTCGTAGGATGAACCCGTTACTCGTTCCCGGAAGGAGATCCTCGGATGAATCGGGCGTTTGTCTCGTATCCGCGGTCCAGCAGCCGTGCGGACGCCCTCGCGCTCTATCAGCAGCTCGGTGGAGACACCGGGGGCTTGGCATTTCTCGACACGTCCGACATCGAATACAGCGACCGCTTTCCCGAGCGCATCATTGACGCCTTGCTGGGGGCAGAGTTGCTAGTGGTATTTGGGGACGCAACGTACTTCACCCGCTGGTATTGCCTCCTGGAGCTTCGTGCAGGCCTCGCGCCCTACTATCACGCCCTCGCTCACAGTGTCCGGGGCTCAGGTCTGCTAACCAATGCACTCGACGGCGTGCTGATCGTCCCGACGCGTGACGCGCGAAGCGCTCGACGCATGGCGGCTTCCGCCGGAACTCCAGGATGTCAACCTTCCCTCAGTCGATCAGGTGGACGCACTCGCGGCGGTGATCCTTCGCCGTCTCGAACGTCCAGGCCCAACGCTCGGTGATCGGCTTGATGCGACGGTCGGAGCACGAGCGTTCAGACAGCAATGGCTCGAGGTGTCCCGGTTGCCTCCAGTCAGGCGCATGCTGCCTCAGATGCCTCGAGTGCCGCCGGAAGGACCGCCGGCGTCATTGCGCGGCGGATTCGTCGGGTCGCGCGAACGACCTCTGGCGGATTCACGATGCCCTCACCTGGAGCCGTGATGCCATCGACGCCGGGGCGGCCGCGGCGGTGTCGATCGAAGGGGGCGCAGGTCTGGGGAAGACGCGACTGGCCATCGAATACGCGCAGCGGTTAGGTGCCGATACGTTTCAAGGGGGTCTATTCTGGATCGACGCCTCTCGTGACCTGGCAACTCAGTACTGGGCGATCGCTCGCGCGCTGGAACCAACTACGCCTGACTTGGCCGTCGTACGGCGTGAGCCAGATGGCGTGACAACGCGGATGCTCGAGGCACTTCGGGAGCGGGCGTCAACGGCGAACGTGTTGGTCGTAATCGACAACGTGCCTGACCCGGCCCCGAATGAACCCCCGGTGGCGCTGCAATCGCTGTTTCCAGCGCTGGGCGAGGTCGCCGTCCTGGTGACCTCGCGGTCTCGCGTCGCGGCAGAGAACGATGGCGTTGTGATGCGACTGGGGCTCGACGTGCTCGAGGAAGACGATGCGACGGCACTCCTGCCAGCGCGAGGTGGACGCCGCCGCGCTCCAACCGGGCGAGTGGCGGGAGATCGCAGGCTGGGTGGGCCGGTTGCCCCTGGCGCTCGTGCTCTTGAACCGTTCCATCGCAACCGGCGCACTGTCGCCACCCGAATTGCTGCAACGGACACGGCAGCTAGACACGACCGGCGTGCTTGATGCCGCGATGGAGGCGTTGCGCGACGTGGTGCCTGCCGGTGCGTTGCGGGGTGCCAGCGAGGCGCTTAGTTTGTCATACGACCGGCTTGGTCCCCCGTCCCAGCACGCAGCGCGTCTGCTGGCATGGCTCGCGCCAGCGCCCATCCCGGCTGCGCTCATCAGTCTTCTGGACCAGAACTCGTTCACGGGACCGATTCGCGCCTTGCTCACAGCGCGGTCCATCGTGACGCAAGCAGGGCACGGATCGGTGCCGATGTTCGGTGAGATGCATCGCGTGATGGCCGACTTCCTCCGGACCAGAACGGCACCTGACGAGATCCAGAGCGAACTGCTCCTGGGCGCGAACGCGGTGCTTGCGGTGATGAATGCTCAGCAGGTGCGGATTCCCGCCGATTGGCCGCTCATGGATGCGTGTCTGCCTCACACGGCGCAACTGCTGTCCTGGCTGAGCTCACGAAGCCCGCGCGCACCGTACATCGATGCAACAGCAGCGGTCGGCTTCGCTGTCATGAGCCTGCTCATGGCGCAAGGCCTGACATCGCAGGCGGCCGAAGTCGGCTCCAACCTGTGGCCATCGCTGGGTGAGCCCTCGGAGGACGGTCAGCTCACGGTCGAAGGGTTCCGGCCTCCTGTTCTGGGTTTCAACCGCATGCTCACAAGCGCCCTGGCTCAATCCGGCAACCTTGATGCCGCAATCGGGCTTCAAGAGGTCCTGGTCGCTGTACTCCAACAGAATCTCCCTGACGACCATCCCGTACTGATGACCGAGCGAGACAACCTCTCGCTCTACCTGACGGATCGGGCTGGTGACGGCGACCTCGACGAAGCCAGTCGCCTGTACGACATGACCGTTCCGGTATGGCGCCGCATCGCGGCGGGATCGACAGACCTGATGGCAGTGCTCCACAACAGGGCCCTGCTAGAAGGGAAGCGCGGCGACACAAGACAGGCGCAGCACCTGTTCGAGGAAGTCATCGCGGAGATGTCGCAGCTGCCACCCGCAATCGAGACCGTGCAAGTACGCGTCTCCTTTGCGGAGTCGCTCTGGGATGCGGATCGTGAACGCTCCCTGGAGGAACTCCGCCGCGCTGGCGGTCGCCGAATCACTGAAGTTGCCGGACCAGCACCCGCTCAAGATCGGGCCGCTCGAACGCCTGGGCGACAGTGCCCGCCTGACGGGAGACTTTCCGACCGCCGTGTCCCTACTGACCCGCGTCGTGGCGGCCCGATCTTCCTCGGACGGTGACGAAAGCGATGCCACGGCCGCTCCGGCCTGGGCGCTGTTCGACGCAGCGCTCCGCTCCACTGACGTGACGGCCGTCGCCAACGCACACGATCACCTTCGCATGGATGATGAACCTCGACGACAACACGCTCACGGACGCGCAACGCCGGATCCGCGCCGACGTAGTCAAGCGGGTGCGGTAAGGCCATCGACCAGACGTTCGGCCGACCTGAACCGCTTGCGGCCCTCGCAAGGTCATGCAGCTCTGAAACCGGCCGTTGGATCCGAGAGCCCGCCGGCGCCCTGATGACCGCTTCGCCGAGCGCATCCGCTGCATAGCGGTCATGGGCTAGCGACGCATGACGCAATTCGCAAGTAGCAACGCTCGCGTATCGGGACGCATACGCCCGGCTCACAACGACGTCGTTGCCGGGCCGTACGATCTGCCGCCTTGTCATGTCAGCGAACTTCGTCGCGACGACGAAGCACCGCCTGGATGGCGTCTCGTCGGCCCGGACACCCCGGCAGCGAGCCTCTTCCTGTGTGCCGCCACGGACAGCGTACACCGGTGAGCCTTCGGGGACCATGAGGTCGATTGCGGGATAGTCGTGGTGCGGCTGGTCGAGCATCATTGGATCGGCGGCGATGAGCGTTCGATCGAGCGGCAGCGCACGCGACGCGGGGATGATGGCGATCAACGGCGGGTGCCCGTGCATGTTCGGACCCACGGCCGACGTCGGCCACAAGATCATGCGGCCAATGCTCAAGCTCACGGGCAATGTCCCCCGGCACGTCTGATCCGAATCACATCGCACCACACCAACACAGCGAGCGTCACCACCACCACCGACTACGCGGCCTAACAATCGGTGGCCAGTTCCGCGACAGCTTGCCGCCAACTGCGAGCGCTTCGTCCACGATTCTTGGAGCGGCCTGCATGGGGCCTCCCGCGTCCCGCTGACCTCAACCGACAAGACGTCCAATCGGGCGCGCAGCCTCACGACCTGTCGCTGAACAGTGCGTCCCGGGCCGGTATCGCTGACCTCCACGCGGAAGGATCGAGCCTGCGAACGAGAACCGGCGACGGTGCCGAACCGGACCGACTCGGAACGCGTGCCACGGCGAGCGGGCTGATGTCGTCGCTGTTGCAGTCCGTCCTAATTCCGTCCCACCGAGTTCCGAGTCCTCAAAGGCGGTGTCCCACCTGCCGGTTCTCGACGGTGACCGTACGGACGGAGGGTTTGATGCCCCCGTCCATTCCCAACGCGTTTCCCCAGGTCAGACCGGTTGTGACGTCGTCACTCGTGCGCCTCACGGATTGCCTCATGACCTGCAAACCTCCAGGTAGATGGCCATTTTCTGCGCGGTGGAGCTGGGGGGAATCGAACCCCCGTCCATCAGGCAGTGAACGTTCGTGATACGACCATTCCCGACTCACTCGCTAACGCAGCGAGACCGGCGGGTCGGCTGACCGTCGCAAGCGGCGGTCCACGCTCGGTCTTTGCCGAGTGTCAGCAGACTTTCCTGCGGTCAGCGGTCTTTCTCGCCGTCATCCCCCGCTTCTGTTGCCGGGCTGCGGTGGATCGGCCCCGTGCGCCATTTCTGGTCACTATGTACCTGTACTACCTGAAGATCAGGCGGCGTAGGCGAACTGCTCGTTGGCAATTCTGTTTGGTGCCCCGTTTAGCGAGTCTGAGCAACTCGGGTCGCACGCTCGCCCAGAGAAACTGATGTCGAAACCTGTCAGCCCCGTGATTGAGTGCTCGTCCACTCTATCCAGGGCTCGGCGGGATGCCCCGCGGGCCGGGCGACCCATCACGGGTGACTCGGCGAGGGTGGAGCCCCGTCGATCTCGAAGAACAGTTCGTCCGGGTAGCACCACCACCAGTCCTCGCCGGGTTCGTACGAGCGGATGATCGGGTGGTCGGGGTTCGACTGCCAATGGGCGGTGGCGTGATGGTTCGGCGAGTTGTCGCAACACCCGACGTGGCCACAGTGCATGCACATCCGCAAGTGGACCCACCTACCGCCGATGCGTAGGCAGTCCTCGCACCCCGTGCTCGACGGCTCGACGTCGGCGACGGTCGCCAGGTGGGTGCAGGGTACGTCGGTTGCGCTCATCGTTCGAGCTCCTTCCTGCTCCACTGAGCAGTCTCAGCCGCGGCGACGTAGGTCGATCGGAGGAACTCGAGCAGCGCAGTATCCGGATCGGGCGAGGTGCGTACCTCGTGGTACGGCAACACGAACTCGCCAAGGGTGTCGTGCCATCCGGCGCTGCCCGGCCGCACGGCGTGGTCTCGGTACCCCGGTGGCTCGGGATACGCATACGAGTAGAAGACCCCCTCGCCATCCGGACCCGGCCAGTAGCCAGCGCTGCTGACCTCGTGCGAGTAGGCCTCGTGCATCACGTGTGGTCCGCAGTTCGGCGCTCCGCCAGGATGGGGTGGCGCAGGTCGACCCGAGAACCGGGTGACAGCAATATCGAGCGCGCCCCAGAACAGATGAACGGGGCTGACCTTGCCAAGGAACTCGGATCTGAACTGCTCGAAAACCCGCGACATCTCGACGAGGGCCAGCCAGAATCGCCGGATCTGGTCAGCGTCGTACGAGGCGTGGACGTGGTCCTCATCGAAGGGGATCGCGTCGGGGATCTCGACTGGCATCGTCCAGATGCGCGTCGGTAGCCCGAGCTGATCGAGGATGCTCATGACCTCGGCATAGAAATCGGCGACCGATCGGGGCGCGAGGGGTGAAGTGCGCTGGGCACCATCTGTCGTCGACACGACCAGCTGATGATCGACGAAGTCGAAGTCGATCTGGAATGCCCGACCGGTGGCCGGAATGAGCGATGTCGACAGACCACGGGCGGTGACGTAGAGCGGTACGTTCCACCAATGCGACATCAGCGGGGTTCGCACCATTCGGATCTTGCCAACGATCTGCGTCCACAGCTGCAGCGTGTCGCGGCTGTCCTTCCATTCGGAGACCGGCAGCGCCGGCCACGTCCCCGGCCGTTCCGGCGTCACCCCTGGCCCTCCTCCGAGGTCGCCGCGTCACGAGCGTCGGCGAACTCGCAGAAGGCGTCGAAGGCACGCGGCCCGTACACCGTTCCGGGTCCGCCGTTCAGCATGATCGCCACGCCGATCGCCTCGGCCACTTCTGGCTTGGACGCGCCTTTGGCCGACGCATTTCTGGCGTGAGAAGCGATGCAGCCGTCGCAGCGCAAGGTGACCGAAACAGCCAGGGCAATCAGCTCCTTGGTCTTGGCGTCGACGGTGCCCGACTTCATCGCCGCGCTGTTCAGCGCCGAATACCCCTGGTAGACGTCGGGGATCAGCTGACGCAGGGTGCGCCCCAACGGGATTACGCCGTCGAGAACGACCTGGCCGTGATTGTGCTCGTTCATGGTGCGAGCGTACGCTTTCGACAGATGGACGCCGGAACCACGCGAGCAAGTGTCCCGTTAGGCTTGGCTCATGAGTCTCGCCGACGAGAAGTATCTCGCACTGACCACGTTCAAGCGTGACGGCACACCAGTCACTACCGCCGTCTGGGCCGCACCCCTCGACGACGGCAAGATCGGGTTCTGGACGTCGTCCGCCTCTGGAAAGGCCAAGCGACTCGGCCACACCTCGAAAGTCACGGTCCAGCCGTGCGATGCGCGAGGTCGCGTCAAGGCCGGCACGTCGCCGACCGAGGCGACGGCCGTGCTGGTCACCGGCCCAGAGCTCGAGGGCATTCGCGTCAAGGTCAAGGCCAAGTACGGGTTCATGACCCAGGTCACCAAGTTCCTGGCCAAGGTCGGTGGTTTCATCAAGCGCAAGAAGCAGCCGTACGGCGACCGCGGCGTCGTGATCACTCCGAACTGATCGCAGGTCTGCCATGAGGCGTCGCTCGTGGTGGTGGTGCGCGCTCGCGGTCGCGGCGTCGTTGCTGATGTCGTGCACCTCGGAAGCGCGTAGCAGTTCGTCGCAGCCGGCAGCCGACATCAGCTCGACATCGATCGCAGCGACGACCTTTCCTGCCTCAACGACGTCGCCATCGAGTAGCACCACCACGTCGACGTCAACGACTTCGACGACCTCGACGTCCACTTCTTCCACGACGTCGACCACCGTCGCGCCGACGACAACCACGACCCCAGGCGCCGTTCCACCGACGATCCTCGAAGACACGAGTGATCGGCCAGTCGGTGCAGGGACGCGACATCACCGCCTACCGGTTGGGCACACCCGGTGGCAGGCCGGTGCTGCTGGTCGGTGTGATCCACGGCAACGAAGCCAAGGGCTATGGCGTCACCCAGTTGATCCGCACGATGCCGACGCCGGCGGGCATCGACCTGTGGATCATCGACAGCATCAACCCCGACGGCCAAGCGGCCAACACCCGCGAGAACGCCAACGGCGTCGATCTCAACCGCAACGTGTCGTACAACTGGAGCTACATCCCGCAGTCGGCGGACAACGGCCAGTACTCGGGCGAAGCACCGGCCGATCAGCCAGAGACCCAGGCGCTCGAGTCGTTCGTTGCCGAGATCCAGCCGAAGATCACCATCTTCTGGCACCAAGATGCCAACCGCGTCTCGCCGGGGGGAGCACGTCGCGAAATCCCCAACCAGTTCGCCGCGATCGTCGGTCTGACCACGGCGTCGACACCGTGCACGGCCGGTTGCACTGGCACCGCGACCCAGTACGTGAACCACGCAGTCAAGGGCGGCACAGCGTTCATCGTCGAACTACCCGGCAACGACCAAGTGACGCCCGACATGGTTGCTCTGCACGCCGACGCAACCCTGCAAGTGATCACTCTCTGACCGCGTGGGTCAGTCGGTGCGCCCCTTGGCCTGCCGACCGAGGGCTCGCTGCATATCTCGCTGCGCATCGCGCTCGGCCATCGCGTTGCGTTTGTCGGCCTTCTTGCGGCCACGGGCCAGCGCCAGTTCGACCTTGACCCTGCCGTCTTTGAAGTAGAAGGCCAACGGCACGAGGGCCAGTCGCTCCTGGGCGACTTCGGCCGCGATTCGTTCGATCTCGCGGCTGTGCAGCAGCAGCTTGCGCGGTCGATCGGGGTCGTGGGCACCGACGCCGTGAGCGAACTGGTATGGCGGGATGTGAATGCCGTCAAGCCAGATCGCCCCGTTGATCACCCGGGCGTAGGCATCGGCCATCTGCAGATGTCCGAGACGCAGGCTCTTGACCTCGCTGCCCTGCAGGACGATCCCGGTCTCGACGGTGTCGATGATCGAGTAGTCGTGTCGCGCTTTGCGGTTGCTGGCGATGAGCTTGCGACCCTCTGCTCCGGAGTGTGACGGCGACATGGGACGTGAAGGGTAGCGGTCGCCTCGTCGGCGACCGCTTCGCTACCCTTCGGCCGATGCTCGCCCTGCCCAACCGTGCGTTTGCAGAAATGATCGGTCACGCCTACGACGGCTACCCGCTGGAAGCGTGCGGGCTGCTGATCGGTCGCGGCGACCGGGTGGAGCGGTTCGCTGCATGCACGAACGAGGCCGCGTCGGCCCGGGTCTACACGATTCCTCCCAAGGAGCTGCTGCGAGCCGAGCTCGACGCCGAGCGCGATGGTCTCGACATCATCGGTGTGTTCCACAGCCACACCCACTCCGAGCCGTATCCGAGCCCGACCGACGTCGACCAGGCACCGGATCCCGGTTGGCACTACGTGATCGTCAGCCTGAAGCGCGAGTCCCCCGAGACCCGCAGCTACCGCATCGCCGGCGGGGTGATCACCGAGGAGCGTGTCGCCGTCGGCTGAGATAGAATTCCGACAGGATTGATCAGGTTGATCGGAATAGACGATGGATCTCCGACCGTTTGGGGTGGTGATGGTTCCCTTCGAAAATGTGCTCGACATGATCGGCAACACTCCGATGATCGACGTCAGTCGCCTGTCGCCGAACCCCGACGTGCGAATCGTCGCCAAGCTGGAAGGGCAGAACCCGTTCGGCTCGGTCAAGGACCGCATCGCCAAGTCGATGATCGAGCACGCCGAGAAGAGCGGACGACTCCAGCCGGGCCAGACCATCGTCGAGCCGTCGAGTGGCAACACCGGCATTGCCCTGGCGGCAATCGCCAGGATGAAGGGCTACCCGATCAAGATCCTGATGCCCAGCAGCGTATCGATCGAACGCCGCCAGATGCTCGAAGTCTTCGGCGCCGAGGTCATCCTGACCCCGGGCGAGGAGGGCAGCAACGGTGCCGTGCGCCGGGCTCAGGAGCTGGCCGCCGCCCATCCGGAATGGTGCTTCTTGTACCAGTACGGCAACGACGGCAACCCGCTGGCCCACTACGAGGGCACTGGGCCCGAGATCTGGCGCGACTGCCCCGAGATCACCCACTTCGTTGCCGGCCTCGGCACCAGCGGCACGCTGATGGGCACCGGCAGGTACCTGAAAGAACAGAATCCGGCGATCAAGGTGATCGCCGTCGAGCCGCCGCTCGGCGAGCGGGTCGAAGGCTTGCGCAACATCGACGATGGCTACATCCCTCCGGTGTTCGAGCAGTGGTACGGCTTCGATCTGCTCGATCGCAAGCGCGTCGTGCGGCCACGTGAGAGCCTGGAATGGACGCGTCGACTGGTGCGTGAATGCGGCGTCTTCGCCGGCATCTCATCGGGTGCGGCGCTGGCCGGAGCCGCCAAGGTCGCCACCGAGATCACCGACGGCGTGATCGTCTTCATCGTCAGCGATGGCGGCTGGAAGTACCTGTCGACCGGGGCGTACACCGACGATCTCGACGAGGCCGAGAAGCAGGCCGAACGGATCATTTACTTCTAGTATGAACTCCCCGATCTGACGACACTAGGTATGGTTTGCGGATGAAATTGACGTGTGCCAAGGCTGTTGTCTTGACCATCCTGGTGACGGCGGGTCACGCGATCGTTCCAATCCTTACCGGCTCGGCACCCATCGTCGACGCCGCGGCGAGCTTCATCCCCGGCTCATCGGCTTATCAGGCCGTTGCACCATTTCGGCTTGCCGACACTCGTCCTGAAGAGGGTGCCTTCGGGTTCACCCGCATCTCCGACAGCGTGATCCGGGTCCAGGTGACCGGTCGGCCGGGAATTCCTGCCACGGCGACGGCCGCAGTGCTCAACGTGACGGGGGTCAATACGACGGCCGCGGGCTTCGTCACCGTCTACCCCGCCGGTGCTGCGCTGCCGACGGCCTCGAACGTCAACTTCGACCGTCCCGGCCGGGTGATGGCCAACATGGCCACCGTCAAGCTCAGTCCCGGCGGAGCCGTCGATGTGTACATGCAGCGTCAGATGGACGTGGCGATCGACGTGTCCGGCGTGTACGTCGAGGTCAAGGCTGCCGTACCGGCCGGCCGCCTCGCGACCCTCGCCGACGGGGCGTTCCGGGTGCTCGACACTCGCGACCGCGGATTCGGCGTCGCCCCTGGCGGGATCGAGCGCGTCGACGTCAGCTCGGCCGGGGTTCCCGCCGATGCCGTTGCCGTCGTCGTCAACATCACGGCGACCCAGACCGGGATCGGCTTCTGGACGGCGTTCCCGCTCGGCGTTCCGCGTCCGAATGCCAGCAACGTAAACATCGATACGCCCGGCCAGACACGCGCCGGCCAGGCGATCGTCCTCCTGTCGGGTACTCCGGCCTTCAACGTGTTCACCCAAGGCGGCGGTGATCTCGTCGTCGATGTCGCCGGTTGGTTCACCGGCCCCACTGCGACAGCGTCGGCCGACGGGCTGTTCCTCCCGGCCTCGCCGATTCGGCTGCTCGACTCGCGCAACATGTTCGTCATGCCCACCTGGGGTGGCAGCACACTCGAGTTCCCGGTGTTCGGGCCCCCTGGCAATCAGGTCTCAGCGGTCGCTCTCAACCTCACCGGAACCGATTCGCTGACCGGCGGCTTCGTGACGGCGTTTCCCTCGGGCGTCACGCGGCCGCAGGCCTCCAACCTCAACGTCGACACATGGGATCAAACGGTCGCCAACCACGCCATCGTCAGGGTCAGCACGCGTGGTGTCAGCCTGTTCACATTGCAGGGCCTGCACATGATTGCCGACCTCAGCGGCTGGTACCTCGGCTCGGCCACTGCGGCTGCACTACCGCCTCCGGTGAATCCGTCGTACGGCCCAGCGACGGCTCTTGAATTGGACACTGCTTCCATCGGGTTGGCCACCGCGGTCGGTACCGGTGCCAACCTCGATGCGGTGGCCAACCTCGGCATTGCTGCCACGTGGAACGGTGCCGCCGAGTTGGCGACTCCCGGCAACATTGTGCTGTTCGGGCATCGCACATCGCATGGTGCGCCTTTCCTCAACATCAATTTCGTACCGCTGGGCGGTGCAGTCACCTTGATCGGCAGTGACGGCCACTTCTACAACTACGTGGTCGTGCGGCAAGACGTGACGGTTCCGAGCTTCAACATCATCAACAACATCGGCGTCAACTCCGGAATCGCCACCGTGCAACTGGTCGCGTGCACACCTCCGCACTCCGTCACGTTCCGTTGGGTCACGACGGCGCGCCTCGTCAGCGTCACCTGACGCGCCAGTCGTTCATCGGCCGATCACCAGCAACAGCAACCCGACCACCACCACGACGGCGGCGGCAACTCGTCGCCTCGCCTGACCCTCGCCGAGGAAGCGGGTGCCGACAAACGCGGCGATGATCACGCTCGATTCACGTAGGCACGTGACGTACCCCACCGGCGCTCTCTGGAAGGCGATCTGCACGAGTGCGTAGGTGACACCCGCGGCGATTCCCATCGTCATGAAACGACGCCAGTGGATTCGTGCCGCGGAGACCATCTCGCTGGAACGTCCGGTCGCCAGCGCGTACGTCGTGGTCGTGATCATCACGCACACGAACGACGCCGCGGCGTACAACGCCGTGTCGGTGCTCCGGATCCCCTTGGCGTCGACGATGGAGTAGATCCCGATGGTCACGGCGACACCCAGGGCAACGATGACCTGGGCTGGTGCCGCATGGCCCGCAAGCAATAGCAGGCCGATGGCCACGACCACCATGCCGACGACGCCGATCGGTTGGAAGGCGTCGCCGAGCAACAGGATGCCGCCGATACCGGCGAGCAATGCGCCGCCACCGCGGGCGATGGGGTAGGCCAGGGAGAAATCGCCGACGCTGTAGGCCTTGGCGAGGAGTAGGCAGTACGGCACGTGGACGAGACCCGACAGCGCTGCCCACTGGTAGCCACGAGCGGGAATGCCACCGCCGCCGACGAGTATTGCTGCGGCCAGCATGCCGGCGAAGAAGAACTGGCCCCACAAGGCGATGAACCGATCACCGACCGATTGCTTGACCGACAGGTTCCACAAGGCATGGAGGACTGCGGCTACCAGCGCCAGTACCGTTGCTGTCAGCACAGGTGGTCGAGCGTAGAACCTCACCGTCGCCGTAGCCTGGCCCATCGATATGCGAGGCGAGATGGCCCGACCGATCGGGATGTTCGACAGTGGTTTCGGTGGGCTCACCGTGGCGCGCGCCGTCATCGATCTGCTTCCTGCCGAGAACCTGGTGTACATCGGCGACACCGGCCGCTATCCCTATGGACCGCGCCCACAGGACGAGGTCCGTCAGTTCGCCCGCGAATTGGCGTGGAGCCTGGTCAAGCAGTACGACGTGAAGGCCGTCGTCGTCGCCTGCAACACGGCATCGGCTGCGGCGCTCGACGTGCTGCAGCAGGAGCTACCGGTTCTCGTCGTCGACGTCGTCGAGCCCGGCGCCCGCGCCCTCGTGAAGGCCAGCCGATCGGGGCGTGTCGCAGTCATCGGCACCGTAGGTGCGATCGGCTCGGGCGCCTACGAGCGCGCGGTCTCCTCGACCGGAGCCACGGTCGATCTGACCGCCGTCGCCTGTCCCGGTTTCGTCGAGTTCGTCGAACGTGGCCAGACCGTGGGTGACGAGATCACCATCCTCGCCGAGCGGCTGCTGGCGCCGGTCAAGGCGGCCGGCGTCGATGCCTTGCTGCTCGGCTGCACCCACTATCCATACCTCGCCCGCGTGATCGGCGACGTCATGGGCCCCGATGTGACCTTGGTATCGAGTGCCGATGAAACGGCCTTCGCCACCCGCGAATTGCTGCAACGACTCGATCTGCTGCGAAGCTCCACAGATGGGCAGGCTGCCGAGCATCGGTTCTACTCGAGCGGCGACATCTCCTGGTTCGCCGACCTCGGTGGTCGGTTGCTGGGCCCCGAACTCGGCACTGCCGATCACTGGCAGCCGCCGGAATGACCGTGCCTGACAGATGCCCGCCCCGATGCCCACCACACGAGGAGTACCCACATGACCCGCTTCGACGGCCGAGCCGACGATGAAATGCGCCCGATCACGTTCGAGCGCGACTACACCGAGATGGCCGCCGGGAGTGTGTTGGTGTCGTTCGGCAAGACGCGGGTTCTGTGCACTGCGTCGATCGACGAGAACGTACCGCGGTGGATGAAGAATTCCGGCAAGGGCTGGGTCACCGCGGAGTACTCGATGTTGCCGGGCGCGTCGCCCGAGCGAATCGACCGCGAGGCGGCGAAGGGCAAGCAGAGTGGACGCACCGTCGAGATCCAACGCCTGATCGGGCGGTCGTTGCGAGCGGCCTGCGACATGCAGTTGCTCGGCGAGCGTCAGGTCGTCGTCGACTGTGACGTGCTGCAGGCCGACGGAGGTACACGCACCGCCAGCATCTGCGGCGGATATCTGGCGTTGCACGATGCCCTGGCCCGATTGGTGCAGAACCAGGCGATCAGCGCACATCCGTTGCATTCGTTCTGTGCGGCGATCAGCGTCGGGATTGTCGGTGGGCTGCCAGTGCTCGATCTTCCCTACGTCGAGGATTCGGCTGCCGAGGTCGACATGAACGTGGTGATGCTGGGCAAGCCGGGTGGCGAGCCGCTGTTCGTCGAGGTGCAAGGCACCGCCGAGGGTGCGGCGTTCTCGAGGGGCGAGCTCGACCTGCTGCTGGAACTGGCGTCGGGTGGGTTGAACGAGATCATGGCGTTGCAGGCCGAAATGGTGTCGGTGCCACCCCCGCCCCGCCCACTCGGGCGGTGACCATGGCGAAATTGCAGCTCGTCTGCGCCTCGGCCAATCCCGACAAGGTTGCCGAGATCGCGTCGATCCTCGAGGGAGTCGTCGATCTGCTGCCGCGCCCGGGCGACGTTCCCGAGGTCACCGAAGACGCCGACACGCTGATCGGCAATGCCCGACTCAAGGCTGAGGCGATCTGTGCGGCCACCGGCTTGCCAGCCGTCAGCGACGACACCGGTCTCTTCGTCGACGCCCTGGCCGGCGCACCGGGTATCTATGCGGCGCGCTACGCCGGAGACGACGCGACCTACGCGGACAACCGCCGCAAGCTGTTGCATGAGTTGCATGAAATCGGTGACTGGACCGAACGAACGGCGCAGTTCGTCTCCGCGGCAATGGTCGTGTGGCCCGACGGTCGCGAGCTGGCCGTTGAAGGGGTGTGCGATGGCGTGATTGCAATGACTGAGTTGGGCGATCGCGGCTTCGGCTACGACTCGGTGTTCATCCCCACCGACGGCGATGGCCGCTCGTTCGCCCAGATGACCGACATCGAGAAGAACCGCATATCGCACCGCGCTCGATCGCTGGCTGCGCTGCTGGCGGCACTGCGCGACTCAGTTTGACAGAGGTGCTCACTCCACCGGGCCGATGCGAGTGATGACGAGACGATCGAGGTCGAGCGCTTCGGCTTGAGCCCTCACGTCATCGACCTCTTCGAACGTCCACCCGCTGACCTCGAACTCGCGGCCGTCGGCCGCCACTCGAGCGGCCGTCACGAGCTCGGCGGCGCGCTCGTTGGTCATCCGAACGTTCACGCCGTCGGCGATCTGGCCGGAGATGGTCGCCAGCCGAACACTGTTGACGCCGACGATGATTGGCATCGGTTCGGGCAAGGCTCGGATCAACCGGATCTGCTCGACGACAACCGCATGGCGGTCGGCGAGGTCGGCGTGCAGCGGAATACCGCGAGCGATGTGTTCGCTGCTCCACTTGCTCGACGGCGACGCTCCGGCGCCCAGACCAAGGATCAACCGCCCACCGCTGATCCGTTGCACGCTTGACGCTGCTGCGGCAAGGACCGCCGGGTGCCGATTGGCCACGTTGGCCACCAGCGTGCCGAGACCGATCGTGCTGGTCGCCTCGGCCAACGCCCCGAGGAGGGTGAAGCACTCGAGCATCGGGCGGTCGCCGTGCAGCATCGCTCCGTCGAAATGATCGAACACCCACGTGGTGTCGTACCCCTCGCCCTCGGCGCGCAACACTGCGTCGCGGAGTGCCGGCCAGTCGTTGGCGCCGGGGCTGAATTGGATGTCGATCTTCATGGAGCCCCAGCCTGTGTTACCGGTGCGGGCGGAGGGACTTGAACCCACACTCCTTGCGGAACAGGGTCCTAAGCCCTGCGCGTCTGCCAGTTTCGCCACGCCCGCGGCGAGACCGTCACGCTATCGACCGAGCAACCTCGACGGCCACCGCTTTGCCGTCGAGGGCGCATCGATCGGCCGCCGCAACGTGGTGGACGAGGTTGCCGATCGCGAAGACGTGTTCGCGGGATGTGCGGAAGGTGCCGTCGACGGTCGGGCCTTTGATCTCCGGGTTCATCGTCAGCCCGCTACGCCGGGACAACTCGTTGTCGGGAATCCAGTCACCGGTGAACACGACGGTGTCGCAGTCGATCACTCGTCCATCGGTGAGCACGACCTTCTCGACTCGCCGGCGGCCGACGATCTCGGCCACGTCGACGCCAGTGAGCACCGGAACCCTGCGGGCCGAGGCCGCTGCCAGCTTGATGACGCCGTACGACTGGTGATGGGGAAGTGGCGTCACCATCGCCACCGCACGGCAACCAACATGGGACAGCGTGAGGATCGCCGAGAAGCTGACGTGCTCGGCGCCAACGATCACGGCCCGGTTGCCGAAGCGGCGACCGGCATGTGCGAGTTGTTGTACGGCGCCGGTGGTGAAGATCCCGACCGGTCGGTCACCGGGCACGAGTCGAGCGGCTCGCGGCCGCTCGCGGACTCCGGTGGCCAGGATCACGGCATCGGCATCGAGATCGTCGAGCGAGAACACTGGCGTGCCGATGTGCAGATCGACAGCGGCCCGGGCAGCGTGCTCGACCAGGGTTCGGGCGTAGCGCGGGCCCGACATCAGGCGATGAAGATCGCGCATGCCGAACCCGAGGTGATCGGTGTGGCGGGGGATGCCGCCGGCTTGTTGTTCGCGCTCGTAGACGGTGACGTGACCGATCCCCAGGCGACGCAGTTCGATTGCCGCAGACAGCCCCGACGGCCCGGCGCCGACGATCGCCACATGTCGGTCGAGTCTGCTCACGGGGCCACGCTCCATCCAGTGAGACCGCACAACTCGGCGTGGCAGTAGAACCCTTGGCAGCGGCCGGCGAGCACTCGTGTTCGGCGGCGCAAGCCGTCGAAGTCGACAGCCGGGATCGCAGCGGCGCACGCCGCAGTTACTTCACCGACGGTCACTCGCTCGCAGTGGCACACGATCTGACCGCCGCGCTGATACGGCCGTTCGTCGACCTCACCAAGTGGAGTCATGAGGATCGTGTTGGAGGGGCCCTTGCGGGTGGCGAACAGCCCGCACTCGACGAGCCGCGTCAGCGCCTCTTCAGCAAGAGCCATCGGCGGCGGTCAGACCTGTCGATCTGATGCCGCCGAGACACACGTAACGAAGGTCAGGGTGGTGGCTGATCTGGTAGTCGCTGTGCTCAGTTGCAGCACGCAGCCCGGCGTACACCGCGGTCACTTCCTCGCCCACCAGGGCCGGCAGGATCCGCCTCCCTTTCTCGAGCAAGCCGTCGATGCCGGCGCGTGTCGACCCGGTCGCCGTCTTGTCGTCGATGTCCTCCGCCGTCGGCCCGAGCATCACGTTTCCGAACACCGTCGGCGCGACCAGCACGCCCTTGGTGTGCGATGTCGGCACGGGAAGCACGGTCCGGTTGAGCAGCGGTCTGGCCAACTTGTCGAAGACGATGAGTTCGCCCCGGCGCGGCCGGATCGTGAACCCGTCGAGACCGAACGAGCGGTGCAATTCGTCGCCACGAAGTCCGGCAGCGTTGACGACGAACCTGGCACGCAAACGACCGCCACGAGCAGTGTTGATCGCGGTGATGTCGTCGCCGACGTGGCAATTCGTGACGTCGTGGTTGAGGAAGATCGCAACATCGTTGGCCGCCGCTTCGTAGGCAAACGCGAGCGGCGTCGACCACGGGTCGATGATGAACTCGCCGGGAACGAACATCCCACCGGTCGCGCCCGCGCCGAGGTGCGGCTCGCTGTCGTACACCGCAGCGGCGTCGACGATCTCGGTGTGGTCGTAGCCGTTGGCCGTGGCCTTGGCTGCGAGGCTCGGCAGCGCCGCTGCCTGCTCGTCGTCCCATGCAACCAGTAGCGCGCCGGTCTCCTCGATCGAGATCCCGACCGTTGGCGCGTGGGCACGAAGGAGGGCGTAACCGCGCGCCACGAGTCGCGACTCGATCGAGCCGGGCGTGGCGTCGAAGCCGGTGTGCAAGATGGCCGTGTTGGCCTTGCTGGTTCCGGCGCCGACATCGGGCCCGGCCTCGACGAGCGCGACGGTGAGTTCGTGATGGGATAGCAGTCTGGCAACGGCACAGCCGACCACGCCGCCACCGACGATCACGACGTCGTAGATCGTGCCGCCGGTGCTCATAGATCCATTGTCGCCGCGGCGACGAGCTGCCACGCTGCCAGTCGCGCAGCAGCCTCATCGGCCGTGATCCTCGGCTCCACCACTGCATCTGGGCGCCAGGTCGCCGGGCCGAGCTGGGCCAGCGAGAGGGGGTTGGCGCCCAGATCGGCGAAGGCGGCGACGCCGAGGGCGGTTGCGTGCGGCGATGGATAGACCTCGACCGGGGCTTGCAGCAGGTCTGCCTGGGTTTGCAGCAGCACCCGGCTGCGAGTGAGCCCACCGTCGACTCGCAGCCGCGTCAAGGGCGAACCCAGGTCGCGTCCCGCTGCCTGGGCGAGCAGGGCGACCTGAGCGGCGATTCCCTCGATGGCTGCGCGCACCAGGTGACCCCGTTCGGTGCTCATGGTCATCCCTGTGAACGCGGCCTTGGCCTGCGGCTTCCAGTAGGGCGCGGCCAAGCCGGCGAGCGCGGGCACGAACGTGACGCCACCGGATCCGTCGACCGTCTGGCCGAGGCGATCGAGATCAGCTGGCTGCGACATGATCCCCATGTCGACCAGCCAGCTGACCGCGGCCCCGACTGTGTACACCTGGCCGTCGAGGCAATACGTCGGCCGTTCGCCGATCTGCCACGCGGGGCACCCGACCAGTCCGTTGCTCGACCGGGTCGGGTTGTCACCGGTACACGCCAGCATGAAGGCCCCGGTGCCGTAAGTGCACTTGGCCTCGCCTGCTGTGCGGCAATGCTCGGCGAACAATGCAGCCTGCTGATCGACGCAGGTGCCGGTCACCGGCACGGAGCCGCCGAACACCGAGCAGCTGCCCAGGGCTACGGCGTTGCCGACCACTCTGGGCAGTGTCGTCGGATCGATGCCGAAGATCTCGCACGCCCGATCGCTCCACTGGCCGGTGTCGAGGTCGAGCAGCAACGATCGGCCGGCGGTGGCAACGTCGGTGGCGAACGCTCCGCAGAGGTGATGCAACATCCAAGCGTCGGTGGTCGTGATCGTGAGCCCATCGCCGATCTGCTCGCGGAGCCAGGTGATCTTCGGGGCGACGAAGTACGGGTCGAGTTCGAGGCCGGTGTGTTGGGCGAGGAAATCACCGTGCTCGCGGAGCCGCTCGCAGATCACTTCGGCACGGCGGTCCTGCCAGACGATCGCTGCACCGTTCGGCTCTCCCGTCGCCCGATCCCACGCCATCACGGTCTCACCCTGGTTGGCGAGTCCGATCGCCGACAGGCTCGGATGACCGGCGTCGGCCAGCGCCTGCTTGCCCGCGGCGACCACGCTCGCCCACAACTCCGCCGGGTCGAGCTCGACTGCGCCCGCCGACGTCGCCCGGACGTGAATCGATGCCTCGGCGAGCGAGAGAACCTCACCATCGTCGGCGACGACTACCGCCTTGGTCGCCGACGTGCCCTGATCAATCGCCAACACCGTCACGTCGGCGACACTATTACGGCACCGGTGGCGGCCATCTACAGTCGTAGGCGATGGCGTTCACCGGCTTTCCAGACGAGGCGACCCTGTTCTACGAAGGGCTTGTCGCCGACAATTCCAGGACCTACTGGCAGGCCAACAAGGCGATGTTCGAGCAGGCCGTCAAGGCACCGATGATGGCCCTGCTCGACGAACTCGCCGACTTCGGCCCGTATCACGTGTTCCGGCCGCACAAGGACGTCCGCTTCTCCAAGGACAAGACGCCGTACAAGGACCACATCGGCGCCTACGGAGAGTCGCAGGGAGGCGCTGGTTTCTACGTGCAGTTCTCGGCGACGGGAATGCTCGCCGGTGCCGGGTACTACCAGATGGCCGGCGATCAGCTCGACCGATATCGAGCGGCGCTCGATTCGGATTCGGTCGGCGCCGAGATCGTCGGCATCACCGACGATCTGCGCTCGAAGGGCCTCGAGATCACAGCGATCGGTGCGCTGAAGACGGCCCCGCGGGGGTATGCGCGAGACCATCCGAGGATCGAGCTGTTGCGGCTGAAAGGCCTCGTGGCGACGCACCATTGGAAGCCGGCGAAGTGGATGCAGACGAAGGCCGCCGTCGGCCGAGTGCGCGATACATGGGTTGCCACCGCCCCGATGAACGCGTGGCTCGACGCTCACGTCGGACCATCGACACTGGCACCGGATGAAGGTGAGTTGGCCCGGTTCGGCCCGCTCTAGTTCAGACTTCGAGAAACTCGCAGCGCGGTCCCGGTGCGCGTCGAATCCGGTTGTCGAAGGTGAGAAGCGGGACTTCGAACAGCTCGGCGACGGCGACATAGGCAGCGTCGTAGGCAGACAAGTTGTCGCGGAGTTCCCACATACGTTGGGCGATATCGCCATAAGGAACCGTACTGAATCGAATGAGACCGAGATCATGCAGCGCATGCTCGGCGACTCGTTCGTTGACAACGTTGAGCTGACACAGCTTTCGCAGGACGCTCGTCACTTCGTAGGGGAGTAGGTCAGGTGCCACGAGGTCGTGCTGGGCGTAGAGGCCTCGGCTGGCGCGTCCGAGTTCAGCGTCGTCGACCAGCAGCGCGACGACGGCGTTGGCATCGACGGCGATCACCGGCGCTCGGCATCGGACAGCGCGGCAAGTTGTGCTGCGGTCAGCACTGTGCCGTCGAGTCGCCGCTCGATGTGGGCAAGCAGGGCCTGGCGATCGGGGCGCTTGCTGAGTTCGACGAGCTCGGAAAGCAGGAACTCCTGCAGCGACCAGCCCTTCAGTGCGGCGCGGGAGGCCAACTCGTTGCGTACCTGATCGGGAACGTTGCGAATGGTGATGGCGACAGGCATGCTTGCATTGTAGCAGCAATGCCTGCAATATGCAGATGCCCTCGATCGAGCGCCTACGGCACCGGGATCCAGACCAGGACGAGTTGGGTGACCTTGACGTCGGTGCGCTCCAAGTTGACCGTCAACGTCGGTGATGTTCTTCGCCGTCGCCATCCACTTGGCATCGATGTCGGTGACCTCCTGGGTCAGTTCGACCTCGAGATCTTCGAGCTGGCGATGCAGGCCCTCGAGCTTGTTCTCGGCGGCGTCGAGACGGTCGCCGGCGGCGGCCGAGCGAGTGCGACGACCGGCCGCGCTGCCGGCACTGCCGAGGATCGAGCCGAGCATGCCGCCGCGGCTACTTGCGTCCACCGAGCAGACCACCGAGGATCGAACCTGCGGTCGACAGCACCTCCTCACTGCGGCGACCCTTGCGCTCGGTGTCCAGACACCTCGGCGCGGTCCTCCGCGGCTTGGATCTGCGATTGGAGGCGAGTGACCTTGTCGGCGTACTTGGCGCGAAGTGCCGCCGATCTCCTTGTCGGCGAGATCGTTGGCCGCAGCCAGGCATCGAGCCGTGAAGTCGCCGGCGGCTCTCGCCCGGGCGGCCGTACAACTTCAGGTCGCGATTGGCCGGCAGGTCGACCGTGCGCGACCTGACCAGGTGGTCGATCAGATCGCGCTCGACCCGTGTCCAGAATGCCTTGTTCTTCATCGGCCGCGTTCGGCAGTCGGTAGACGCACGGATGTCGGCGCGTCGGGCCGCAGATCGCGGTCGTCGTAGTCGACCGCGATCGGACCGGGTGACGTCGACCGGGTTCGGCGAGCGGGAAGAGCACGGCCTCGTACTCTTCGTCGTGCACCAGGTCGGCCTTCTCGTCGTCGTAGCGCAGCGCGACGCGAGCGACGATCGCCGCCTCGTAACGTGTGCCCGCGGGGATCGCCGCCGACGGTTGCCAGCCATGGCGAGGCGATGTCGGCCCATCGCACCGGGACTCCCGCAGCGACCTCCGGAAGCATGCTGATCTCGTCGTGACCGATGGCGGGTCCGGCCGCGTCGGAGGGACTGGTCGTGCTGGCGGGGCGACTGGCCGTGCTGATGGATGGGACTGGCCGTGCTGATGGAGGGACTGGCCTCCGCTTCGCTTTGGCTGTTCCCTCCGGGGCCCACCGGGCCGCTACCGGTTGGTGCGGGGCTCGAACCGCTGGCATCTTCTGGTCGGCCATCAGGGTGGCGATCTGGTCGCGGGTCAGCGGACCGCGGAGGTAGCTCATCGCCCAGCGCGTGGTGAACACCTCGGGGTGATCCTTGCCGGCACGACGCAGCACGAACTCGCGCTTGGCGAGCCCGGCGATGGTGTTGCCGATCTCGTTGACGTCGACGCCGCCGCTGGCCGCGCTCATCCCGTCGAGCAGGCGCTGCTTGTCCTGGTCGGTCTGCAGCCGCCCGATCATCCACGTGCCCGCGTTCGACAGCGCCTTGTAGTCGACGTCGACAGGGTTCTGGGTGCTCAGCACCACACCGACACCGAAGGCACGGGCCTGCTTCATCAGCGTCATGATCGGCTTCTTGGTCGGCGGCATCGCCGTTGGTGGCAGGTACCCGGCGACCTCGTCCATGTACAGCAGCGCCCGCAGATCGGTCGTGCCGCTCTGCTTGCGCATCCAGGTGACCAGCTTCGACAGGATCAACGTCGTCACGAACTGACGCTCCTGATCACTGAGGTGCGCGGTCGTGACGATCGCGCACCGCGGCTTGCCGTCGGCGGTCTTCAACATCGATTCGATGTCGAGCGGCGGGCCGGTCATCCACGCACCGAACGATGGTGAGGCCAGCAGACCGTTGAGTCGAATCGCGAACGCCATGCGATCCTTCGGCGGGAAGAACTGGTCGAGCTCGAACACGCCGAGCTTGCGGATCGGTGGCTGCTGGATCATGCCGACCAAGCGTCGGGAGGTCGAGGCTGCGACCCGCCGTCCACTCGTTGAGGATCAGGTTCGACAGCAAGATGTGCTCGCGGCTCGACAGCGGATCGGCGTCGATGTCGACGAGGCTCAGCAGACCGCTGACGAAGCCTTCGATCTCGTCGCCGACGACCTCGGCGTCGCTGACATCGGCCGGAGCCTGCAACGAACCGACGATGTTCAGTGCAGACCCCGGCGTTGGATCCCGGCGTGTAGATCGTGAACGTGACGCTTGTCGCGCAGCGACGCGATGCGATCGGGCGTTGATGCCCCAACCGCCGAGCCCTCGGTCCACGCCTTCGCCTGTGCGGCCGCGAACTCGGGCACCGACTGGCCGGCCTTCGTCGCGTCGCCTTCGTTGACCCACGGCTGGAAGTCGGTCGCGGCGAGGTGGGGAAACGTGAGGCACAGGTTGGTGAGATCGCCTTTCGGATCGATCAGCAGCGTCGGCACTCCGGCGCCGAGTGCCTCCTCGACCAGCACGATCCCGAGCCCGGTCTTGCCGGAACCGGTCATGCCGACGATGACTCCGTGGGTCGTGAAATCCCCTGAGGCGACCGTCGTCAGTGCGTCGGTGCGCTGGTGTGTGGCCGGGTCGATCTGCCCGCCGAGGAGAAAGTCAGCCATGGCGGGCACGTTACCGCGACACCTTGCGATCAGGCTTGCTGGCCGCCACCCGGTACGCGCATCGGCGATCGCCGGCGAGCACGTGCTGCGTGCGTGTGACGCTGACGTCGGGTCCGAGCACGCGTTGAAACACGTCGAGCTCGGCGCTGCACAACGCACCGCACGACGCCGCCGCGTCGCGGATCGGACAGTGGTGCTCGATCAGGAACAGGTCGTCGCCGTCGGAGCGAACCTCGGCGAGATAGCCCTCGTCGGATCGCACGTCGGCCAATCGCTGCACCCGGTCGCGCGAGGTCGGTGGCCTCGGCGAGGGACGTGTGCGTAAGCCTGCACCTGTCGATCGGACCGAGCACCGATGACCTTGATCGAGCGCAGGGTCACCCAAGGTCGAACGCACCGAACTGATGAGGTCGACGCTCAGCTCACCGTGGCGATCGGGGAAGGCCTGGGCGGCGGCCGGAGCGAGCTGCCAGTGCACCGGCGGGCGTCCACGCCCGGTCGGCTCGGCCATCGATCGGGTGACCATTCCCGCTCTCCTCGAGCGCATCGAGATGCTGGCGAAGCGCGGTGTCGGTGAGCCCGAACTCGCCGGCGAGGTCGGTCGCCGTTGCCGACTCGACGCGCTTGAGCCGTTCGACGATCCGGCGCTTGGTGTCGGAGAGCTCGGCCACCCGCAGAATTCTACCTGGACCTGCCGTATTTCGGAAGCTGTCCTTGCATAATGAGGAATGCGCGGAGAGCCGGCTCGGCTTTGACAAAATGTTCAGATCATGACGAGATCGGAACAGCAGGTTCGGAGAGACTAGCGCCGAGCAGACTGCAATCGCCCTGGAGAACCAGTTCGGCCTGGCCGATCGTGTCGTCGACGCGGCAGCGCTGGCCAACAGCGTCGACGTTTCCGCGAGCAGGGCATCACGCTGCCGACGTTCGCCGAGCTGGCGGATCCGTCGACGATCGACCCGAGCCGTCGTGGGCTGACGCCGACAAGAACGGGCCCGACCCGCGGAACCTGTGGCGCGTCCATTGGTACAACGATCTCGCCGGGCAAGCCGGTCGACGTGCCCGATCACGTCGTGCTGCCGAAGAGCCTGACCGGCGTCGACAGTCCGATCATCGTCGTGTTCGGCGACCGCTTCCCGATGATCACGGCCCACAAGGTGCTCGCCGCGTACGCGTGCCTGGCGCCACGCGTGGTGACCGGACAGTTCGACCCGACTCGGCATCGGGCGATCTGGCCGTCGACCGGCAACTACGCCCGAGGCGGCATCGCGATCAGCCGGATCATGGCCAGCCGCGGGGTCGCGATCCTGCCGGCCGGAATGAGCCAGGAACGCTTCGACTGGCTCGACGAGTGGTGCGCCAACCCGGCCGACGACGTCATCAAGACGGTCGGCACCGAGAGCAACGTCAAGGAGATCTACGACGCCTGCAACGAGCTGGCGAAGGACCCGACCAACTTCGTCCTCAACCAGTTCTGCGAGTTCGGCAACCACCTCGCGCACTACGAGGTGACAGGGCGCGCGCTCGGTCATGTCTTCGAGCACGTTCGCGCAGCCAGTGGGCGCGACCTGCGATTGGCGGCCTTCACCAGTGCCACCGGATCCGCCGGCACGATCGCCGCCGGCGACAGGTTGAAGGACATCTACGGTACGAAGATCGTCGCCGTCGAAGCGCTCGAGTGCCCGACGCTGCTCGAGAACGGTTTCGGCGAGCACAACATCCAGGGCATCGGCGACAAGCACGTGCCGCTGATCCACAACGTGATGAACACCGACGTCGTCGTCGCGGTCAGCGACCGGGCCACCGATCAGCTGCAGGTGATGTTCAACACCGACGACGGCCTCGGCTACCTGGCCGATCGGCGTCTGGTGCCGCAGTCGGTGCTCGACACCCTGGCGCACTTCGGGCTCAGCAGCATCTGCAACGTGCTGGCCGCGATCACCACCGCCAAGCTGCTGAACCTCGGTCCCGACGACGCATTGATCACGGTCGCCACCGACGGCGCCGCGCTGTATCCCGAGCGAGCGCGACAAGATCACCGCCCGCGACTTCGGTGGTGGGTTCACCAACCTCGACGCCGCCGCCGTGTGGGGCGAGCACCTGGCCAACGTGCCCACGGCGCACGCGATCGAGTGCACCGAGCGAGATCGCAAGCGCATCTTCAACCTCGGCTACTACACATGGGTCGAGCAGCAGGGCACGCCGTTCGAGCTGTTCGAGGCCCGTCGCTCGCAGCAGTTCTGGCGTGGACTTGCGGCGCTTCCTGCCAGTGTGGGACGAGATGATCACCGAGTTCAACGCCCGCGTCGCTAGAGGCTGAGCGATGGATCGGCCGCTCGCTGCCGGTTGGGTGTGCGCGGTGTGTGGCGAGCACGTCGACATCGCCACGCCGTTTGCATGGCGATGCCCGAAAGCCACAGACACCGATCGCCACCATGCGCTGCAACTCGTGCAGGCGATCGCTCCGCTGCGCGGCGGCGACGACCCGAACCCTTTCGTCGCCTTCCGGCGCTATCTCGCGTGGGACAGCTTCGCCGCAGCCGCCGGCATGACCGAGTCGGCACGAACCGCACTCGTCACACAGGTCGACGCCGCCGTGGCCGTCGTGGCCGGAGTCGGCTTTCACGTCACACCCTTCGCGCGGGCCGACAGGCTCAGCGACGCGCTCGGCTTCGGCATCGACGGCGGAGTGTGGGTGAAGGACGAGACCGGCCAGGTTGCCGGCAGCCACAAGCCGCGGCACCTGTTCACGATCCTGCTCCACCTCCTCACGGCGGAGGCGACGGGACTGGCGTCGTGGTCGACGCTGCCGATCGGCCTCCGCTGGCGATCGCCTCGTGCGGCAACGCCGCGTTTGCCGCGGCCACCCTGGCTGCAGCCGCTCGCTGGCCGATTCGGGTGTTCGTGCCACCCGGCGCCGATCCCGTGGTGTTGGCGCTGCTCGCGCGACCTGCGCGCCGACATCGTCGAATGTCCGCGTCGACCTGCTGACCCGCCCGGTGATCCGTGCATCCACCGCTTCCGCGAAGCCGTTGCCGGGGGCGCGATGCCGTTCACCGTGCAGGGCACGGAGAACGCCTGGTGCCTCGACGGTGGTCGCACGATCGGCTGGGAGATGGCCCGCCAGTTCGAGGACCACGTGCCAGGACCGCCACTCGACCGCGTCTTCGTCCAGGTCGGCGCCGGTACGTTTGCCGCCTCGACGATCGGCGGAATCCGGATGAGCGGTGTCACGCCGCGGCTGCACGCGGTGCAGACCGACAGCTGTGCGCCGCTGGCTCGGGCGTGGGAGCAGGCTCAGCGATTGGGTGGCCCGGCGACCGCCGCCGCCCACTGGGCCGAGTGCATGTGGCCGTGGGAACACGTCGGCGACTCGGCGGCGGACGGCATCCTCGACGACGAGACGTACGACTGGATCCCGGTCCTCCGGGCGATGGGCGACAGCGACGGCACACCGATCGTCGTCACCGAGGCGCAGGTGTTGCAGGCCAACGACCTCGGCCGACGAGTCGACAGGGATCAACGCCTCGCACACCGGTACGGCGGGTCTGGCCGGTCTACTCGCAGCATCTGGAGGTGTCGCCCCGGACGAGCGCGTCGCTGTGATCTTCAGCGGGGTGCGCCGCTGAGCGTCGAATCAGACGTGGTGGAGACGGCCGTCGGCAACGTCGTACACGAAGCCGCTGATGTGGTCCTTGTGGCGAACGAAGGGGCTGTGGAGCAGGCGATTGATGCTCTGGCGAACATCGGCGTACGGATCCGTGAAGCATTCCAAGGCCCACCACGGCTTGATACCGCTCTCGGCCTCGAGCTCGGCCTTGAAGGCAGCCTCGTCGATCGTCTGCAGGCCGCAATTCGTGTGGTGGATCAGCAGGATCTCGCGTGTGCCGAGCAGGCGTTGCGAGAGCACCAGCGAGCGAACGACGTCGTCGGTGACGACGCCGCCGGCATTGCGGATGACGTGCGCGTCGCCGTGGGCGAGGCCCAACATCTCGAAGATGTCCATGCGGCTGTCCATACAAGCAACGATCGCCAGCCGGCGGCGCGGGGCCAAGGCCAGATCGCTGTCGGCGAATTGACGCACATAGGCATCGTTGTTGGCCAACAACTCGTCGACGTTCGGTTGGAATTGTGCATCGGACATTGGTGCCTCGGCTCGTTGACTGACCTCACCGTGTGGAGCCGAGTGGACGGTAGCGTTGCGGCATGTCCGACACCACTCGTCCCATGGCGCTCGACGCCGGTTTCGATCCCCGCAGCGACGTGTTCAACCGGCTGCTGAAGAACCGGGTGATCATGCTCGGCACCGACGTCAACGACGACATGGCCAACCAGATCTGTGCCCAGTTGCTGTACCTCGAGGGCGAAGACGCGGCGTCCGACATCTGGCTGTACATCAACAGCCCCGGCGGCTCTGTCACGGCCGGCATGGCGATCTACGACACGATGCAGTTCATCTCCTGCGACGTCGCCACGGTCTGCATGGGCATGGCCGCCTCGATGGGCCAGTTCCTGCTCACCGCCGGTGCTGCGGGCAAGCGGTACACCTTGCCGAACGCTCGCATCATGATGCACCAGCCGCTCGCCGGCCTACGCGGCCAGGCCACCGACATCGCCATCCAGGCCGAGCAACTGCACTACACCAAGCAGCGGATGGCCGAACTGACCGCGCACCACTCTGGTCAGACGCTCGAGCAGATCCAGGCCGACAGCGAGCGTGACCGCTGGTTCACCGCCGATCAGGCCAAGGCCTACGGTCTCGTCGACTCGGTCAAGACGAAGCGCGGCGAACTCCCCAACTAAGGCACTGCTGCCGTCTCCACGACCGGCGGCAAGGTGGTTGTCGGGACGCCCAAGGTGACGCCGCACAGCTTCGACGTGTAGTCCGAGATCGCCGAGGCGGCGTTCTGCGACGAGCGAGCCATGTCGGCGACCTTCTGCACCGAGGCCGGATCATTGGGATCGACGGTCGCCGCGACCTCGACGGTGGAGGTCATCGTCTCCCATTCCTTCTGGACCGCCAGCGGTGCGATCGATGTGATCGAGCGGTAGAGCCCCGCCGTTGCCTCGATGCCGGCGTTGTCGACGATTGCCGGTGCGTTGAGCTGAGCGAGGCTGGCACTGACCGTCGCGCAGTACTTGCCGTCGGTGGACGGCGGGGTCTCGCTCGAGCACGCTGTGACGACACAGCTTGTGACGACACAAAGGGTCACAGCAGCGAGCAATCCGACGTTCCGCACCGCGTCAGTCTCCCAGGCCGACACCAGAATTCGGTGTCATCGGGTTGCGGCTCGGGGGTCGGCGGATACAGTGCCGTCACCGTCGAGGGCCCGGTTGTCGTGCCGTCCAGCTCTGTTCACGCGTCGCTCGAACGTCGCCGTAGCTGGAGGTGTGCGCATGCTTGCCGCTGTCCGTTCCGCAACCCTGCTCGGTGTCGAGGGTCGCCCGGTGACCGTCGAAGTCCACGTGTCGACCGGGCTACCGGGCTTTCAAATCGTCGGGCTACCCGACGAAGCCTGCCGTGAATCGCGAGACCGAGTGCGGGCTGCAGTTCTGTCGAGCGGGCTGACCTGGCCGTCGTGCAGGATGACGGTCAACCTTGCACCGTCGAACCAGCGCAAGGGTGGTTCCGGGCTCGACCTGGCGATCGCTGTCGGGCTGCTGGCTGCCCACGGCGAGATCCCGGCCGAGGCTGTCTCGGGCTTCGGCTTCGTCGGCGAACTGGGGCTCGATGGCTCGCTGCGCGCCGTGGCCGGAGTCGCCCCGATGGTCGGCGCACTCGACGATCTGATTCCGGTCGTGCCGCGGGCGATCGTTCCGCGAGGCCAGAGCCATCTCACCGGGGTGCGTGCGGGTCGCTGCTGCCTGCGCGAGGTCGTCGACGCGCTCAACGGTCAGGCAGCCGTGGCCCGACGAGCCCGACGACGAGTTCGTCGACGACGAGCCGCCGATGCCCGATCTGGCCGACGTGCGCGGCCAAGCCGTGGCCCGCAAGGCGCTCGAGGTAGCCGCGGCCGGTGGCCACCACCTGTTGCTCGTCGGCCCGCCCGGCGCCGGCAAGACGATGTTGGCGCAGCGCATGACCGGCCTGCTCCCGCCGCTGACACCCGCCTTGTCCCTCGAGGCCACCATGGTGCACTCGGCAGCGGGGGTACGCCTCCCTGCTGTGGGCATGATCCGTCGACCACCGTTCCGGGCACCACACCACAGCAGTTCGATGGTGTCGCTGGTCGGCGGCGGCACATCCAACCTGCGTCCCGGAGAAATCAGCCTGGCGCACGCCGGCGTGCTGTTCCTCGACGAACTGGGTGAATACTCACCGATGGTGCTCGACGGGCTGCGCCAGCCGCTTGAAGAAGGTGTCATCCGCGTCGCTCGGGCGCGGGCCAGTGCCACGTTGCCGGCTCGGTTCCTGCTCGTCGCAGCCACCAATCCCTGCCCGTGCGGAGGCGGCCCACCGGGCTCATGTGAATGCGACGACGGCGCTCGCCTGCGCTACCTCCGGCGTCTCAGCGGACCGCTACTCGATCGGTTCGACCTCCGCGTCGGCGTCGCCCGCCCAGGCGTCGACGATCTCTTGCACAGCGGCGGTGGCGAGAGCACAGCTGTCGCCGCCGCTCGTGTGTTGGCGGCGCGGATTGCCGCCGTCGATCGCCGCGGGATGCTCAACAGCGAGATCCCAGCCTCGCATCTCGACATCCTCGCGCCGCTGCATCCGGCCGCCCGGCTGATGTTGCGCACCGAGCTCGAGCGTGAACGGCTGACCGGCCGCGGGTACCACCGCATCCGCCGCGTGGCCCGCACGCTCGCTGATCTCGACGGCGATTCGCCAGATGCCGTCAGCGAACAGCACGTCGCAATGGCGTTACAGCTGCGGGTGCGGTTACGGGTCTCCACTCGCGAGCAGGCCGCATGACCGCTGATCTGCCATCTGCTGCATACGCCGCGGCGCTCGCCGCGTTCCCGCACATGTCGATTCATCGGTTGGGCGCATTGTTGCGACACAATTCTCCCGACGAGGCGTACTCGGTCGCGGTCGGCGAGCACCGAGCCAGTGGGCTCATCCAGCGGGTCCTCGACGATTCCGAGGTGCGTGAGGCGTGGCAGCGGGCCGGTCGATCCCCGCTGCTCGAGAACATCTGGGGGCGTTGCACCCGACTCGATGTGAAGGTCCTGGTTCATGGCTCGGCCGGGTATCCGGCGCTGCTCCTCGACGATCCGCTGCCACCTCCGGTCGTGTTCGCCCAGGGTGATCTCGACCTGCTCGACGGGCGCCGTGCCGCGATCGTCGGTACGCGCAACGCTACGGCTGCCGGTCGCGACACGGCGACGACCCTCGGCCGCCAGCTGGCCGCGGCCGACGTGCATGTCGTCTCCGGCCTGGCCCGAGGCATCGACGCATGTGCCCATCGCGGTGCGTTGCAGGGCGATGGAGGCGGACGACCGATCGCCGTCGTCGCATCGGGCCACGATGTCGTCTATCCGCGCGAACATCGGGCGCTGTGGTGCCTCGTCGCCGAGCGAGGCTTGCTGTTGTCCGAGGCGCCGCCCGGAACCCCGCCCGAGGCGTATCGATTCCCGTTGCGAAACAGGGTCATCGCCGCCCTCGCCGAGGTGGTGATCGTCGTCGAATCCCGCGAGCGCGGTGGCTCGCTGATCACCGTCAACGAGGCGATCCAGCGAAACGTCCCGCTGATGGCGGTACCCGGTGGGGTCCACAACAGGGCCGCTGCGGGTACCAATCTGTTGATCCGCGACGGGGCGGGCGTGGTCGTCGACGTCACCGACGTGCTCATCGCCCTGGAGATGGATCACCGGCGCAGCTCGGGTGCCCGAACCGATCCTCGGCCGCGCCCGCGTGGCACCGATCTCGATGTCTACGAGACGTGCGCCGGCGAGCCGCGAACCATCGATGGCCTGGCTCTGGCGTGTTCGTTGAGCCTCGTCGACGCGGCGATGTCGGTCGCTCGGCTCGAACATTCCGGGTGGATCCAGCAGTCCGACGGCTGGTTCGAGGCAGTGGGGTCACCGCTGCGATGACATCGACCGAATACCCTTGGCGCCGATGGCTGTTTCGCTTGCCGGTACCCGACGTCCCGACCTCGTCGGTGACTGGAAGCTCGATGAGTTCGCCGACGCCCTCACCAGCTCGTCGGCCAACACGGTTGCGGCGTACCGCAGCGACGTACTGCTGTTCGCCGAATGGGTCGAGCGCTCCGGAATCGGCTCGCCCATCGACGTCGATCGTCTGCTGCTCCGGCGCTACGTTGCATCGCTCACCACCCGACAGTTCGCCAAGCGCACCATCGCCCGCAAGGTTGCGGCGCTCAGGCGTTACTACTCGTTCCTGCGCCACCGGGCCTACATCGACATCGACCCCACGGTCGCGCTCCGAGCCCCGGCCGGCCCGGCGCGTCTGCCTCGGGTCCTGGATCACGGCGAGGTTGCTGCGCTGCTCGACACCGACGTGCCCGCTGCAACGGCCGAGCCGGTGTGGCGTCGCCGTCGCGACGACGCCGTGTTGGAAGTGCTGTACGGCAGCGGTGTTCGCGTCGGCGAGCTGTGCGGTCTCGACATCGATGCGCTCGATCTCGCCGGTGGGGCTGTCACCGTGTGGGGCAAGGGTTCCAAAGAGCGACGTGTGCCGCTCAGCTCGCCGGCTGTCGACGCGTTGTACTCCTGGCTCACTGTTCGTACCGACGTCGTCGCGCCTGCGATCGGTGCTGCGCTGTTCGGCAACGAACGAGGAATGCGACTGTCTCCACGCGACGTTCGGCGCATCATCGATCGACGCAGCCAACGGCCGACCCATCCGCACGCACTGCGCCACAGCTTCGCAACCCACCTGCTCGATGGCGGAGCAGACCTTCGTGTGGTACAAGATCTGCTTGGCCACAGCGACGTGGCCACCACGCAGCGCTACACACACGTCAGCAAACAACGTCTCCGAGCCGTCTACACGGAAGCCCATCCCCGAGCATGAAACGCGACAACGACATCGAGCACTGGTGGCAGCGCTGGCTCGACAACCGCGACCCTCTGGCTCGCGACCAGCTGATCGTTCACTACTCGCCCCTGGTCAAGTTCGTCGCCGGCCGCGTCGGTGCCGGCCTCCCGAACAGCGTCGACCCCGGCGACCTCGTCAGTGCTGGAGTGTTCGGTCTCATCGATGCGGTCGAGCGCTTCGATGCCTCTCGCGGGGTCAAGTTCGAAACCTTTGCCGTGCCGCGCATTCGTGGGGCGGTGTTCGACGGGCTCCGGTCACTCGACTGGGTCCCCCGATCGGTGCGCAGCCGAGCCCGCGAGGTGGAATCAGCCTTTACCGAGCTCGAAGGTCGCCACGGGCGAGCACCGACCGATGCCGAGCTGTCGTCGCATCTCAAGATCTCGGCCCCCGAGTTCCAGAAGTGGCTCAACTCGATTGCATCAACCACTGTCGGCCCGCTCGACCGGGCGTTGGTGGCTGGTGCAGAACCGAGAGCGCTCAGCGGCGACGTCCCCGAAACACCGGCATCGATCGTCGAAGACGGCGAGGTTCGCCGACTGGTTCGCGGCGAGGTCAAGCGACTTCCAGACCGCGAGAAGCTGGTGCTGTCGTTGTACTACGACGAGGGCCTGACCCTGGCCGAGATCGGTGGCGTGTTGGGCGTCACCGAAAGTCGTGTCTCGCAGATCCACACCAAGGCCGTGTTGCACCTGCGTGCCAGGCTGTCGGCGTCGGGAGTCACCTGAGCCTTGGGGTCGGCTCATGATCGGGGTCGTTGTGGCACTGGTTCTGCTGGCCCCTACCTGCTATCCACCGCCGGTCGCCGCGCCGATCGTCGACCCGTTTCGAGGCCCGTCGTGCGTGTTCTGCGCGGGTAATCGTGGCCTCGAGTATGCGCCATCCGCTGGGTCGATGGTGCGCGCCGTGGCTGCCGGTGAGGTCAGCTTCAGCGGGGTCGTCGCTGGTGTCCGCTACCTGGTCATCGAGCAGATCGACGGTCGAGTGGCGACCTACGGCCGTCTGGCCACGGTCGGGGTTGCGGTTGGCGGTTCGGTGCGGCCCGGCGACCTCGTCGGCCAGACGACCGATCGGTTCTACTTCGGCTTGCGGCAGGATGATCGATACATTGATCCGGCCCCGTTCCTCGGCGTGCCCCGGTATCGACCAAGGCTCGTGCCCATCGACGGTTCCGCGCCCCGCCGGGCGCCGCCGCCAACCATGAAATGCGCTGCATCGCCGTAGAAGGTGGGCGAGCGCGGGCACGCGCCGATAGCATGTCGAACCGGCTGTCAACCTCGACGGCCCCGACATCATCGTCTCGCTCTGCCTGCGGTCGCCTCGGCGCCAGGAGCCCGACGCCGTCAACCGCAGAGGAGGAGTACCCATCATGGCCGTCGTCACCATGCGACAGATGCTCGAAGCAGGTGTGCACTTCGGGCACCAGACCCGCCGTTGGAACCCGAAGATGAAGCGTTTCATCTTCGGCGAGCGAAACGGCATCTACATCATCGATCTCGAACAGACGCTGACGCGCGTCGAGACCGCCTACAACTTCGTTCGCGACCTGGCCGCCGGCGGCGGCACCGTGCTGTTCATCGGCACCAAGAAGCAGGCCCAGGATCCAGTTCGCAGCTACGCCGAGAAGTGCGGCATGTCGTACGTCAACGAGCGGTGGCTCGGTGGCATGCTGACCAACTTCGAGACCATCGCCAAGCGCGTCTCGAAGATGCAGGAGTACGAGCGCATGCGCATCTCCGGCGAGTTCGACTCGATGCCGAAGAAGGAAGCATTGCTGTTGGGCCGCGAGCTCGAGAAGCTGCAGAAGAACCTCGGTGGCATTCGCAACATGAGCAGGCGCCCCGATGCCGTGTTCATCCTCGACACGAAGAAAGAGCACATCGCCGTCACCGAGGCCAACAAGTTGAAGATCCCCGTGATCGCGGTCGTCGACACCAATGTCGATCCCGACGTCGTGCAGTTCCCGATCCCCGGCAATGACGATGCCATTCGGGCCAACGCGTTGATGAGTCGGGTGATTGCCGAAGCCATCGAAGAGGGCAGGTTCATCGCCAGCAAGCGCAATCCGCAGGTATCGGCCGCTCCGAAACGCAGTGCCGAGGACGAGGCGGTGTTCGCCGCCGCCCAGGCCGACGCCCGGCGTCAGGCAGCTGCCGCCCAGGCCGAGCGCGATGCCCGGGTCTCGTCACCGAGCACGGCGGTAGCCGTCGCCGATGACGCACCGATCGTCGAGGCAGCAGTGGTCGAGGCCCTGGTCGCCGAGGCAGCACTCGAAGCTGAAGTCTCCGAGACTCCTGAGATCCCCGAAGCCCCTGAAACCGCTGCAGTCCCTGAAACCGCTGGGCCCGTTGCCGGCGAAACCGAAGGCTGATATTCGATGGCATTCACAGCAAAAGACGTACAGGCGCTGCGACAGGCCACTGGCGCAGGCATGATGGACGCCAAGCGGGCCCTCGAGGCCAACGACGGCGACATGGATGCCTCGAAGCAGTGGTTGCGCGAAAAGGGTCTGGCCGCCAGCGCAAACCGCGATGATCGCGAAAACGCCCAGGGGGTCGTGTCGCTGGTCGTCGTGGGAAACGTCGGGGCGATGGTCAAGCTCAAGTGCGAAACCGACTTCGTGGCGAGCAGCGATCTGTTCAAGGCTGAAGCCGACACCCTGGCGAAGCTGGTAGTTGCCGGGGGCGAGGCCGCTGTGGCCACCCGTTCAGCGCAGCTCGACGACTTGAAGATCACGCTGAAGGAGAAGATCGAGCTCGGCGACGTCGTGCGTTTCGAAGCCGCCGCCGACAACGTGCTCGACAGCTACGTGCACCTGCAGGGGGGTCGCGGTGTCAATGCGGTCCTCGTCGAGATGTCGGGTGCGCCGCAGTCGTTGGTCCACGACGTCGCGGTTCACATCGCCTTTGCCCGCCCGAAGTACCTGAGCCGCGACGACGTGCCGGCCGATGTGGTCGAACACGAGCGCCAGACGCTCGAGACCATCAGCCGAAACGAGGGCAAGCCCGAGGCGGCGCTGCCGAAGATCATCGAGGGCCGACTGAACGGCTTCTACAAGGATGTCGCACTGCTCGATCAGCCATACGCCAAGGACGACAAGCAGTCGATCACCAAAGTGATCGGGTCGGCAACCATCGTGCGTTTCGCTCAGGTCGAGATCGGCTGATCTGGCTGATGACCTCGCGGCCCCCCCGGTGGAAGCGAATCGTCTTCAAACCATCGGGCGAGGCTCTGGCCGGAGACTCCGGTCAGGGGCTCGACGCGGCGACCCTCGACTCCACAGCACGAGAGATAATCGCCGTCCGCGGCATGGATGTCGATGTCTGCGTCGTCGTCGGCGGTGGCAACTTCTGGCGTGGCCGCACCGGCGCCATGTCGGGGATGGACGCCACGCAGTCCGATCACATCGGCATGCTCGGCACTGTCATGAACGCCCTGGCGTTGCAAGATGCGCTCGAGCGTGCCGGGCAAGACACCAGGGTGCAGAGCGCCATCGAGATGCCACGTCTGTGCGAGCCGTACATCCGTCGCAAGGCGATGCGGCACCTCGAGCAGGGCAGGGTCGTGATCTTCGCCGCGGGTACCGGTAATCCGTTCTTCACCACCGACACCGCGGCGGCGCTGCGCGCCGCCGAGATCGACGCCGACGCGTTGCTGAAGGGCACACATTCGGGCGTCGACGGGGTGTACAGCGCCGACCCGCGCACGGACTCGATGGCGACGAAGTACGACGACATCACCTACATCGAAGTGATGACCAAGGATCTCAAGGTGATGGACGCCACCGCAATCGCCTTCTGCCGTGAAAATAACATGCCGATCGTGGTCTTCGACATGTCGTCAGCCGGGCGGTTGCAGGCGATTCTGCGCGGCGAGCGCGTCGGCACGATCATCCAGGGCTGACGGGATGCGCGTGACCCCTGCTCGCCGGTCGATACGCTGGACGATGTGACCGAAGAGACCCTGCTCGACGCCATCGGCAAAATGGAGAAAGCGGTCGAGCACGTGCAGAGCCAGTTCACCACAGTGCGCACCGGTCGGGCGACGCCCGCACTGGTCGAGAAGCTGATGGTCGAGTACTACGGAGCCATGGTGCCCCTGCAGCAACTGGCCGGCTTCCAGGTGCCCGAGGCCCGCCAACTGATCGTCAAACCGCACGATCGTGGCTCGCTAGCCGCCATCGAGAAGGCCATCCGCGATAGTGATCTGGGTGTCAACCCGTCGAACGACGGGGTGGTCATACGTCTCAACTTCCCGCCGCTTACCGAGCAGCGTCGACGTGAGTTCGTGAAGATCGTCAAGAACATGGCCGAGGACGGTCGTGTGGCAGTTCGCAACATTCGTCGTGACGCCCGCAAACATCTCGAAGGGCGCCGAGAAGGCCGGCGAGATATCGGCCAACGAACTCGACCGAGCGGAGAAGGAAATCGAACGGATCACCCACGAACACGTGGAGATGATCGACAAGGCCTTCGGCCGTAAAGAGCAAGAACTCCTCGAAGTCTGAGCGAGCAAAGGGGATTGCATGACTGACGACGCACGGCGTCACAGACGCCAAGACGAAGGGGAAGCTGACGACTTCGGTCCGCCTTTGTTCGCCGAGACCGATGACGATGACGATGACACCGGCGGACTGTCGTTCGGCACGTCCGACACCGGGCCGTTGCCGCACTGGACCGAACCGCCCACCGGTGAGATGCCACGTACGCTGATCTCGACGTCGCCGGCGGATTCGACCGACGATCTCGACGTCTGGTCGTCGTTCGCCGGCAAGGCGCCGGTGTGGAGCGACGATCAAGCAGTCGACCCGCACCAGGAGACCGGCGAGATGGAGCAGGTTGTCCCCGTCGCGCCCGTGGCCGACGACGTCGAGGACATCACCAATCGAGACGATTCGATCCCCCTTCGACGCGAGCCGGGGCGAATCACCATCGGTACTGACCCCACCGACGACCGTTCCCGGCCGGTGGCGCGCAAGGGTCGTCCCGGCGAGCCGACTAGAGGCGGTCGGCCGGCGCGATCAGGTTCGCCAAACAACCCACAGTCTCGGCCGAAGAAATCAAACCCTCGCGACCTGCCGACGGCGATCGGCGTCGGTCTCGTCATGGCGGCCATATTCCTCGTCACCGTGGCGATCAGTCCCAAGCTCGTGCTGGCCGTCGTAGTCGCAGCACTCGGCTTGGCGTCGGTCGAATACTTCGACAAGGTCTCCGAGAAGGGCTACCGGCCGGCCACGATCATCGGCATCATCGCCTGTGTCACGTTGCCGATCGCCTCCTACTGGGCGGGTGAGCAGGCCCTTCCGCTGATCCTCGTCATCGCCTTCCTCGCCGGCGCCGTCACATTCATCGGTGCCACGAGCCTCGAATCTGCACCGATGCCCAACATGGCCATCACCACGCTCGGTGTGGTGTGGATCGGCGTGCTCGGGTCGTTCGCGGCCCTGATCCTGCGGTACTCGAAGGGAACCGGACTCCCCGTTGCATCCGGCATCATCAGCACGAGCATCGGAACCGACACGCTGTGCCTGTTGGCGATCGGCGTCGTCGCCAACGACGTCGGCGCCCTGGTGGTGGGCAGAGCAGCCGGCAAGTCTCCGTTGCGGGCGTGGATCAGTCCGAACAAGAGCGTCGAGGGGTTGATCGGTGGCACGGTGGCGACGATCGCGGCCATGCTGCTGGTCAGCTTGACCCATCGCTCGACCACGTGGAACAGCGCCGGTGACCTGATCGTGCTCGGCATCGTCATCTCGATCATGGCGCCGCTCGGCGACCTCACCGAGAGCATGTTCAAGCGCAACCTCGACATCAAGGACTTCGGCACCATGATCAAGGGTCATGGAGGCGTACTCGATCGATTCGACGGGTTCTTGTTCACACTTCCAGCGGTGTACTACCTCCTACAGGTACTCGAGCCCTGGGTCACCAAGTAGCGGCCCGAAGGTAGTTCGGGTCCGGTCGATGCGAGACTGAAGCCATGTCAACGGTGCGCGTCGCGATTGCCGGCTCGTCAGGGTCGATCGGTGCCCAGACCCTCGACGTCGTTCGCGCCGAGGCAGGTCGCTACGAGGTCGTCGGCCTCGGCGTCGCCTCGTCGATCGACACATTGATCGCCCAGGCCCTCGAGTTTCGCCCGAAGATGGTCGCAATCGCTGATCCGCGACGGCGAGCTGAGGTCGCCGCGGCGTTGCCGTTCGCCGAAGTAGTCGCCGATCTTGCCGATCTGTGCGATGACGCCGATGTCGTCGTCAACGGCGTCGTCGGCTTTGCCGGGTTGTCGGTGACGGTGCGCACGCTGCAAAAGGGCAAGCGGTTGGCGTTGGCCAACAAGGAGAGCCTCATCGCCGGCGCGCCCGTGGTGCAACCTCTCCGCTCCACTCCCGGTGCCGAGCTTGTACCGGTCGACAGCGAGCACTGCGCCGTGCATCAGTGTCTGCGATCCAGCGGCCAAACCGATCGCGAGGTCGCTCGAATCGTGCTGACCGCCAGCGGCGGTCCGTTCCGTGGCCGAACCGCCGCCGAGCTGGCGGACGTCGGCGTCGATCAGGCCCTGGCCCACCCGACATGGAAGATGGGCCCGAAGATCACCATCGATTCGAGCACGCTGATGAACAAGGGGCTCGAGGTCATCGAGGCCCACGAGTTGTTCGGTGTGCCCTACGAACAGATCGAAGTCGTCGTGCACCCACAATCCGTGGTGCACTCCATGGTCGAGTTCACCGACGGTTCGACCATCGCCCAGCTGAGCATGCCCGACATGCGATTGCCCATCGGTTACGCCCTGGCCTACCCACTTCGAATCGGCACCGCCTTCGGTCGGATCGACTGGTCCGACTTGCGGCGACTCGATTTCGAGCCGCCCGACACCTCGACGTTCCGCTGCCTGCCGTTGGCCTACGATGCCGGCCTCATCGGCTCGACGGCACCCGCTTGGTTGAGCGCAGCAAACGAAGTCGCCGTCGAGGCATTTCTCGCCGGCCGGATCCGCTGGACGCAGATCGCCGACGTGTGTGACGCATCGCTCCAGCGCTTCGAGCGATCTGCCGATAGAACGGTGGGCGACATCATTGCTGCCGACGCTCGCGCCCGTCAGGTGGCCACGGAGGTACTTGCAGCGTGAGTGACACCTACTCGAGGTTTCGTAACGAGATGATGGTCGGGGGCGCCGACAACCCCGATCTCGAGCCGACGGCCGGCGGGTCGAGGGCCGTGGTCGGACTGGCCGTCATCATCGGCCTGCTCGTCGCCCTGTTCACCTGGAGCACCTGGGCGTTCGTGTTCGTCATCGGACTGCTGGTGTCGATCTTCCTGCACGAGCTCGGTCACTTCATGACCGCTCGCTGGACAGGCATGAAGGCCACTCAGTTCTTCTTGTTCATGGGCCCCAAGTTGTGGAGCTTCCGTCGTGGCGAGACCGAATACGGCCTTCGCGCATACCCGGTTGGTGCCTTCGTGCGAATCATCGGGATGAACAACCTCGACGAGGTCGATCCGCAAGACGAAGCCCGCGCCTATCGCAACAAGAGCTACCCGCGACGCATGCTGGTGATCACCGCCGGGTCGATCATGCACATGCTCATCGCCATTTCGTTGATATTCGCGGTGTACGCCGTCAACGGGCGTCGGGTCGAGACCAGTCGGGTCGGCATCGGCAGTGTCGAGGCCAGTTATCCGGCCGCCTTGGCCGGTGTACGGGCCGGCGACATCATCGTGTCCATCGATGGGGTGCAGCCGACGACCCCCGAGCAGTTCGTCGACGAGATCCGCAGCCATCGGCCGGGGGATTCGGTGACGCTGGAGGTCGAGCGCGACGGGTCGACGCTGACCAAGGAAGTCGTACTCGGGTCCAATCCATCCCCCGACGCCTTCGGCAAAGCCTTCCTGGGCGTCTCCTCCGGCATGGAGGTCGAATGGAACAACGAGTCGATGGCACGGGCTGCATCCGACAGCATCTTCGACCTCGGACCGACGATGTGGCAGAGCATCGGCGGCGTCGTCAAGGTGCTCAACCCGGTCAACATCGTCGGCCATCTCGCGGGCAGCAACACCGATCTCAACACGAGACCCACCACAGTCGTCGGCATCAGCAAGTTGAGTGCCTCGATCGGTGACGAATCCGGTTTCGGCGGGCTGTTGCTGACACTCGCCGCGGTCAACGTCTTCGTCGGCCTGCTGAACATGTTCCCGGTGTTGCCGTTCGACGGTGGCCACGCGGCCATCGCGACCTACGAACGCCTGCGATCACGCCGCGGTGAGGCGCCGTACCGCGCCGACATCACCAAGATGATTCCGGTGGCGATGACGATGATCGCCGTGCTGGCCATGTTGTTCATCACCGGCTTCTACCTCGACATCGCCAAGCCGTTGCGCTGACCTGGCACACTGCTCGCATGCCGTTCGAACGCAAGGCCACCCGACAGATCTACGTCGGCAAGGTGCCCGTCGGCGGGGGAGCACCGATCTCGGTGCAGTCGATGACCATCACCAAGACGGCCGACGTCGAGGGCACCCTGCAGCAGATCTACGCCCTGGCTGCCGCCGGGTGCGACATCGTGCGCTGCACGTGCAACGAGCAGGAAGCGGCCGAGGGTTTGGCTCAGATCGTGCCGCGATCGCCGATCCCGATCATCGCCGACATCCATCACCAGTACCGCATGGCGCTGGCGGCGATGGAGGCCGGTGTGCACGGCCTGCGGCTGAACCCGGGCAACATCCGCAAGCCCGAACACATCAAGGCCGTCGCCGCCGAGGCGCGCGATCGGCATATCTCGATCCGCATCGGGGTCAATGGCGGCTCACTCGATCCATCGCTGTACGAGAAGTACGGCGGCATCAAACCCGAAGCCATGGTCGAGAGCGCCCAACGCGAGATGGCCTACTTTCACGAGGTCGACTTCGACCTGATGAAGATCAGCGTCAAGGCGTCGAGCGTTCCGCTGATGATCGAGGCATACCGGCAGCTCAGCGAGGTCACCGACGTGCCGTTGCACCTCGGTGTCACCGAAGCCGGCCCGCCACCCGCGGGATTGGTGAAGGCCACCGCCGGCATCGCCACGCTGCTGATGGAAGGCATCGGCGACACCATTCGCTATTCACTCACCGCAGACCCCGTCGAAGAAGCTCGCGCCGGTCGCCAGTTGCTCGAGGCGCTCGGCCTGCGCGAACGCAAGAACATCGATCTCATCGCCTGCCCGAGCTGCGGCCGAGCCGAGATCGATGTGATCGATGTCGCCAACAGGGCCATGCAGGCGTTCGGTGATCGCAAGATCCCGCTCCAGGTGGCCGTCATGGGTTGCGTGGTCAACGGGCCGGGTGAGGCGCGCGAGGCCGACCTCGGCATCGCCGCCGGTAACAAGCGCGGCCATCTGTTCGTCAAGGGCCGCAACGTTGCCGTCGTACCGGAGTCAGAGATGGTCGAGGCGCTCGTCGAGTGGGCCGAGTTCATCCACGAGCACGGCACCGAGGCTGCGATCGCTCGGGTCGATACAGCGCTGGCCGAGCGCGAGGCCGCCAAGGATCGGGCCACGCTGCTCGATGACCAAGGCGACGATGTCAACCATGCCGACGAGCGCATCGTCGAGATCCGCCGGGCGACCGGCGGGCTCTCTTCGCCGGCGTCATGACACCGCACGATCATCCGCTGTTCGAGTTCGATCCATCCGTCGAGGCGGTGATCAACCCGTCGATCCACCGCCCGATGTTGGGCTTTCCGCAACGGGCCGTGATGTGCTGGTTCGGCAACGTGGTGCGCGATCGCACCGTCGGGCTCGAGCCGCTTCACAACGTTCCCTTCGAGCACGGCGACCACCCGATCTGCGTCATCGCCACCACGGTCACGAGGTCGCCCTGGTCAGCCCCGGCGTGGGAGCTCCCGCGGCGGTGACATCGCTGGAGGTCGTCATCTCGCTGGGCGCCACACAGATCATCGGCTGCGGCGGTGCGGGAATCGTTCGCCCAGGCTTCGACGTCGGCCACGTGATCGTGCCGATCGGTGCCGTTCGCGACGAGGGCACCAGCTACCACTACGCGCCCGCCGACGCCGAGGTGCGGCCCCATCCGCGTGCCCTCACCGCGATCGACGACGTGCTCACCGAGGCCGGAGTACCGCACGACCGCGGTCTGACCTGGACGACTGACGCCTTCTTCCGCGAAACGCCCGCCAAGGTCGCCCGCCGACGCGACCAAGGGTGCATCACCGTCGAGATGGAGGCCGCGGCGATGTTTGCCGCTGCCGCGTTCCGGGGTGCCGTGTACGGCCAGTTGCTCTACGCCGGCGACGACGTCAGCGCGGCCGAGTGGGATCATCGGCAGTGGGAGCAGCAGTCTTCGGCTCGCGAGCGCCTGCTCGATCTGGCCCTCGACGCCGTCATTCGGCTGTAGGCGTTACGCCTCTTCGACAGCGAACACGGTGCATGGGCCGCGTAGTTCGGCCGTCTCGCCCGATGCGACGAAGACGCACTCGCCGCTGTCGCGACCCTGCACCCAGAGCAGCAGTTCTCGCCCGGTGGCCTGATGGTGCGCGGTGCAACCGTCGCCGACTTCGAGGCGCCACAGCACGAACGGGGTCTGCGGGGAGTCGTACCGCCAGCGGCCCGGCTCGACCTCGATCTGCTTGACGACGGGGTTGTCGAGCGGCTCGAAGTCGAGCACGTCGAGCAGTTCTTCGACATCGACGTGCTTCACGGTCAGGCCGCCGCGCACGACGTTGTCGCTGTTTCCCATGATCTCGACTCCGAACCCGCGAAGATAGGCGTGCATGTTGCCGGGGCCGAGAAAGACTGCCTCGCCCGGCGTCAACATCACGCGATTGAGCATGAGGGTGACCACGACCGACGGATCGCCGGGGTACATGGTCTCGAGCTCGGCGACCAGTTGTGCCTCGGCGCGGTTGTCTTGTCGGCATGCTGCGATCGTCGACCTGGTGTCGAACGAGCGGTGATACAAGGCGGCTACGGTGGCGGCCAGCTTCTGCCGCTGTAGGAAGCACCGCCAGATCGTGGGCGTCGATCTGGTGCAACAGCGCGACCGTGTCGTCGACCGGGCGGAAGCCGCACAACGTATCGAACGACGTCAGCGCGCACAGCATCTCGGGCTTGGCGAAAGGATCGCGATAGATGCGCTCGGGTGAATCGCGCGCCACGCCACGCTGTTCTTCGAGTTCGAACCCCACCGCGGCACGCTGGCGGCCAGGGTGGGTCTGCAGCGACAGCGGCTGGGCCGCGGCCATCAACTTCAGCAGGTACGGCAGCTCGCCGGCCACTGTTTCGAGCGCCGAGCCGTCGCTGAGGGTCGACGGTGCCAACGGGTGCGTGCCCATCCACCACTCGGCCCATGGCCGGCCATCGGCCGCAAAACCGAGCATCTCGGGAATTGCTGCCAGGTCACCCCACGCGTAGTGCTGCGCCCGCCCGTGGACCCTGTGCATGCTTCGACACGCTACCGCTGCGACGGGCTACCGTTCTGGCGCCAGATTCCCGCCGCTCGACTCCAGCCCAAACCACGAGGTGTGCCGTGCAGAACAAGATCCTGTTGACCGAGGACCAGATTCCGACGCAGTGGTACAACATCATTCCCGACCTGCCGTCGCCTCCGCCGCCGCCCCTCCACCCCGGCACGATGCAGCCCGTCGGGCCCGACGATCTCGCCCCGCTGTTCCCCATGGCCCTGATCATGCAGGAAGTCACCCAAGACAGCTACGTCGACATCCCGGGCGGCGTGCTCGATGTCTACCGCTTGTGGAGGCCGTCGCCGCTGTTCCGCGCTCACCGTTTGGAGAAGGCACTCGACACGCCTGCACGGATCTACTACAAGTACGAAGGGGTGAGCCCTGCCGGCTCGCACAAGCCGAACACCGCGGTGCCGCAGGCCTACTACAACCACCAAGAAGGCATCACCAAGCTCACCACCGAGACCGGTGCCGGTCAATGGGGTACGGCGCTGGCGTTCGCCACTGCCCAGTACGGGATCGAGTGCGAGATCTGGCAGGTCGCCGCGTCGTATTACGCCAAGCCGTATCGCCGGGTGATGATGGAGGTCTACGGGGCCACAGTGCATCCGAGTCCTTCCGATGTCACCGACTACGGTCGCTCGCTGCTCGCCCAGGATCCCGATCAACCCGGCAGTCTCGGCATCGCGATCTCCGAGGCCGTCAGCGCCGCTGTCGCTGATCCGAAGACCCGCTACTCCCTCGGCAGTGTGCTGAACCACGTGCTGTTGCACCAGACGGTGATCGGTGAAGAGGCATTGCTGCAGCTGGCGATGGTCGGCGAGACCCCCGATCTGTTGGTCGGCTGCACCGGCGGCGGCTCCAACTTCGGTGGCCTGGCCTTCCCGTTCCTGCGCGAGAAGATGGCGGGGAGGATGAACCCGACGATTCGCTGTGTCGAGCCGGCGGCATGCCCGAGCCTGACCAAGGGCGAGTATCGCTACGACTTCGGCGACACGGCGGGCATGACCCCGCTGTTGAAGATGCACACCCTCGGTCACGATTTCATCCCACCGTCGATCCATGCCGGAGGTCTGCGCTATCACGGGATGTCGCCACTGGTCTCGCACATCTACGAGTTGGGTCTCGCCGAGGCCGAGGCCATTCCACAGACGGAGTGCTTCGCCGGTGCACTGACCTTCGCCCGCAACGAGGGAATCCTTCCGGCGCCCGAGCCCACGCATGCCATCGCCGCGGCCATCCGCGAAGCCAAGCGTTGCAAGGAGACCGGCGAGGAGAAGGTCATCCTCACGGCCCTGTGCGGTCACGGCCATCTCGACCTGGCCGCCTACGAGAACTACCTCGCCGGCAAGATGGTTGACTATGACCTCACCGCCAAGGAGCTGGCCGACGCGATGTCGACCGTCCCCGTGATGGCCTAGCCCGGCACAGCTCGGCTCAGCGCCATCGTCCTCCACTGCCTCGGGCGCGAAAGTCGAAAGCGCAATGCTCACGCCGCGCCCGAGCATCAGCAACGGGCGCGATTTCGGAATTGGGAGTGCTGTTTTCGGGCCCGATGTGCGGGTCAGAAGAGGCGGAGATCGGCGGGGCGCAGGCCGCGGAGCTCGTCGTAGTCGACCTCGACCACCCGAAAGCCACGCGATTCGGCGAGCACACGTGCTTGCGGCTTGACGATCTGGGCGACATAGACCCCGCGCACACTTCCGAGCGACGAGTCGAGGTGCAACCGCTCGATGTAGCGAGCGAGCTGCTCGACGCCGTCGATCTCGCCGCGTCGTTTGACCTCGATGGCGACGACCTGCCCGTCGCGATCGCGGCACAGCAGGTCGATCGGCCCGATCGCCGTGGGGTACTCGCGACGAACGAGGGTGAGCCCTTCCTCGATGGCGTGCGGAGAGGCGGCGAGCAACTCCTGCAGATGGGCCTCGACGCCGTCTTTCTGCAGGCCGGGGTCGTCGCCGAACTCTGCCTCGGTGTCAGACAGCACCTCGTGCAAGGTGATGGTCAGCGACTCGCCCTTCGGGTTCGTCACCGTCCACGCGTCGTCGCCGATCACCAGTGTGTTCGGCGCGTTCATCCAGTTGAGCGGCTTGTAGGCACCGCCGTCGGCATGGATCGCCACGCATCCATCGGCCTTCATCATGATCAGCCGCACCGCTTCGGGAAGGTGTGCCGTGAGTCGGCCGGCGTAGTCGACCGAGCACCGGGCAATGACGAGGCGCACGTCGTCGACGTTAGCGAGCGGTGGCGCCGCGCACCCCGATGCGGGCTCGGTACGTGAACCAGAAGGGTCGCTCTGATGTGCCGATGGCGGCGTCGACCTCGGCGGCAAACTGGTCGAGCCCCAGTGTATTGTCATCGACGTCGTGACGCCGCAAGGCCTGGTAGTCGCCCTGGCTGCGGAAGAGTTGCACGAACCTTTCCGAGCCGCCACGCTCCTCGCCGAGGGCAGCGATTTCGACGCAGTGTACGAACTGCTGGCTGGCGACCATGCGTGCGAGGTGCTGACCCTTGTGCCAGAACTGAACACCGTCGGCGATCACGACTGCCGCGGTTGCGTCGACCGAGCCGGCCGGACGCAAGTCGTCGGACTGCGGAGATGACGACGCGACTCGGGGTGACGGAGTCCTGCCTGACCGAGCGGCCAGCAGGCGTTCGTGAAGGGCGACGGTGGCCCGTGCCGAGTGCCACGCCTGCTCGGCCAGGGCGTCACCAACAGAAGGTGGCCAGTCGCAGTCGATCGCGGCGAACACACCGCCCGGCCGAAGCAGGCGGCCGACCTCGACGAACGTCGATGTCGGTTCCATCCAGTGCAATGCCTGAACGGCAAGCACGACGTCGGCGCAACCCTCGGCAAGGCCGGTGGCATTGGACCACCCCGGCTCGTAGCGAATGTTGGCGGGGCCTGCAACCGCGGCCGCCCGCTGACGCATGTCGGTGCTCGGCTCGATGCCGATGACCTCCGACGACCATTCACCGGCCCACCGCGTCGATAGGCCGGTTCCACTGCCGAGGTCGACGACGCATTGCGGACGGCTGCCCGCATATGTCGTGATGACTTCGGCGAGCGTTGCCGGCGGCACGGGGCGCACGGCGTCGTACAGATCGGCGAAGCCCGAGAAGCGGTGGGCGTTCGCGTCGAGGCTCACGCCGCGAAGTTAGCGACCGACGTGGTCGCGCATGCGCTTCTGGATGAGCGCTCGCCTCGACTGCAGCTCGCGATAGGTCAACTGCTCGGTCGACGCGTCGACACCGAAGCCGGCTTTCACGCCGTCCATGTTGATCTCCAATGTGCTCTGATCGAGCCCGAGCTCTCGTCCAAGCTGCTCGCCGTGCCGCTGGGCGAAGAGCATCGAGATGTTGGCAATCTCGGCGAGCAGGTCGAGGTCGGGTGCCAAGCGAGCCATCGCCCCGTCGAGGAAGACCATGTTCTTGACGTAGAGCATGAGTTCCTTCGGCATTCGTGCCCCGTACCCGAGCAACGCCTTGACCACCCGCTGCACCTCGGCGACGAGCTCTTCACCAGTGAGCGTGACGGGGTCGATCGGCGCCTGATCGAGTCGCAGATCGCGGATCACGGCGTCGAGATCGATATCGGCCGGCAAGGCGCCGAGATCGCGCATCGCCGCCAGTTGCCCTCTTACGTCGTTCGTCGTGGCACAGACCATCATTCGCAGGAACGCAAGCCGGCGATCACCGGTCAACCGGCCGACGATACCGAAGTCGAGCAACGCCGTACGGCCGTCGGGCAGCACGAACAGATTTCCGCCGTGCAGGTCGCCGTGAAACACCCCGTAGATCATCGCTCCCTCGATGAGGGCGACCATCGCCGTGCGCACCACGGCCTCGGTGTCGACGCCGGCGTTCTTCATGCCGACGACGTCGTCGAAGTTGAATCCGTCGACTCGCTCCATGACCAACACCCGGCGAGTGATCAGCGACGTATGCGGACGGGGCACGACATAGCCGGTCTGCTTCAGCTCGTGGAGCATCACGGCGATGTCGATCATGTTGGCCGCCTCCATTCGAAAGTCGAGCTCCTCGACGATCGTTTCGGCAAACAGCTCGACAAGGGCCGGTGGATTGGCCAGCGAGGAGATCGGGATGCGACCCACGAGATGGGGCGCCAGCCAGGCCATGACCCGCAGGTCCTTGTGTACCAACCGGTCAACGCTGGGCCGCTGCACCTTGACGACCACTCGTTCACCCGTACGAAGCGTCGCCGCATGGACCTGAGCAATCGATGCTGCGGCAAGCGGGGCCCTGTCGAAGGTGGTGAAGATGTATTCCAGCGGAACGCCGAGGTCTTCCTCGACCACCTTGCGGACCACTTCGAACGGCTCCGCCGGCACTTGATCGCGGCATTGCTTGAACTCTTTGACCAGCTCCGCCGGGAACAGCCCTTCACCGCTGGAGATGATCTGGCCGAGCTTGATGTAGGTCGGGCCGAGATGTTCGGCCGCGCGGCGGAGGCGGGCCGAGATGTCGCTGCGACTCGCCTCGGGTGAGCCGTAGCGTTGACGCCTGCGGCGCAGCCACCACGGCGCGATAGCGGCGATGAGGCGACCGGCGACCGTGATCACCCGTAGGCCCGGCGGCAGCCGGCGGGGCCGGGTGAGCGCGGGCACATCGGCCTGAGCGGCCTGGCGAAGCAGGCCGGCTATCGGATACCACAACAGCGCGTCACGGTCGAGCACCCACGGTCCGTCGTCAGTGAACGCCCCCCAGTCGATGTCGTCGGCGTTCATCACCACTGCATGATTGCAGCATCCGTCACGGTTGGACGACGCGCCGACCGATACATGCGTCACAGGATGGCCTGACTACCATCCCGGCAGCACAACCTTGGTCTGCCTCGACCGACTGGCTGCACTCGTCTGGGGGACGCATGAGTGATCGCTATTACATCACGGATACTTCGTTGTCGGAACGCTTTCCGATCTACACCCGCGCCAACGTCGGCGAGGTGTTTCCGGATCCGGTCACGCCGCTCACGAGCGACACGGCGCTGTTCCTGGCCGAGCTCGGCTGGCGTGACGCCTGGGAACGGATGGGTGCATTCGACCTCGCCGAGTTCCCGCCCGACGACTACTGCCAGCTCGGCGTGCTCGGGGGCTACTGCTACCTCAACGCTTCGTTGATCAGGCTGTTCGGCGAGCGCGCTCCCGGCTTGTCGTGGCAGATGATGGACGAGCAGTTCTTCGGTGCGCAACCGGGCATCCCGCCCTACCAAGAGATGCCCGGCGACATTCGGCCCGACATGACCGCGAAGATCGGCGAAACATTTGCGTGGGTTTTCGGGCAGCAGTCCCTCGACGACCTCACCGAGCTCACGGACGACCGTGTGGAGACCAAGGCGCTGCGGATCAACCGCCCTGACCTGTCCAGGCTGGACGATCAACAACTGTGGGATCGATTCAAGGAGATGCTCCCGCTTCATCGCAAGATGTTTGCTCAGCACCTGTTCACGTCGTATATGGCGACGGTGCCAGTTGGTGTCATCACCACCGTGGCGACAGCGGTCGGCCGGCCAGACCTGATCCTGCCGATCATCTCCGGTATCGGCGACGTCGATTCGGCGGCGCCGAGCCACGCGATGTGGGCGCTGTCGCGGCTGGAGCCGACTTCGGCAGAGTTCGCCCAGGAATTCGTCGACTTCGTCCACGAATTCGGAAGCCGTGGACCGAACGAGTGGGAGAGCCGGTCTCCTTCGTGGGAGACCAGACCAGCGTTGGCACTCTCGGCGATCGATCGCATGCGTCAGGCTCCGGATGCGGCCGACCCGGCCAGACAGTTTGCGATCCGTGCCGAGCAACGTGCCGCTGCGTCGGCAGAACTGCTGGCGATGATCGAAGGTGACCCGGCGACACACGGTCAACTCGCCGCTGCCATCGGCTGCTCGGCGGCATGGTTGCCCGGTCGCGAGCGGACCAAGACCAGCAACATCCGGGTGGTTCACGAGATGCGAATGGCCATGCGCGAGCTCGGCCGACGGATGGTCGAGCGGGGTGCGTTCGACGAGGTCGAAGACTTCGGCTTCGTGCGTGAAGCAGAGATGCCCACGTTGCTGACTGATCCGCACTCGCTGACCGAGGCAGTCCGTACCCGTCGGGCCGAGTACCGCAGGCTTCAGGACCTCGTGCCTCCCTTCGTGTTCGTCGGGCACGCCGAGGGGCCCGACACCTGGGCCCGCCGTGACTCGGTCTCGGCCGAGCTGATGTCGAGCGGCGACACCCTGACCGGGTTTCCGGGATGCCCCGGAGTGGCCGAGGGCACGGCACGGGTCATCCTCGATTCCAACGATCCGTCGGAGCTGCAACCCGGCGACGTGCTGATCGCGCCGATCACAGACCCCTCGTGGACGCCTCTGTTCGTACCGGCTGCAGCAGTCGTCGTCGACGTCGGCGCCGCGCTCAGCCACGCGATAATCGTCAGTCGCGAGCTGGGCATTCCCTGCGTGGTCTCGGCCACCGGAGCGACGCGCAGCATCCCCGACGGGGCCACGGTTCGAGTCGATGGCAACACCGGGGTCATCACCATTCTGTCTGTGCCGTAGACGACCCGGCCTGTTCGAACCGTTGTCGCTACGCGTCTAGAAGCCCGAGCCATGGGCAACATCGCACAACCGCGTCTGCCCATCCGCGATCTGCCCGGCCCCGATGCCTTCCAATGCGGCGAACGGCCCACACTTGTTGGGGGTGATCCACACGTGGATCATCGGTGCCGGAAGCAGCGACTTGAGCGGGGCCGGACACTTGCCGTTGGAGTCGGTGAGGCCGCGTACCTGCGGCGCGTCGGGATCGTCGGTGAAGCACAAGTTGTCGTGGATGTGCCATTGCATCAGCGCGCCGCCGATGTCGGGCACGTCGTTCAGCGCCACCGTGTCTGGCAGGAAGTACATCGCGCTGACGAGCTTCTTCGAGCCGTCCGGCTGCGGTGAGTACACGAGGCTCTCGGGATGGTCGGGGTCGAGTGCTACATCGTCGTTGATCGAATCCCACTTGATGTAGTGCTCGAAACCCGTCAGGCCGTCGCCGATGCTGTGGAACCCTGCCGCCTCGGCGACCTTGTAGTCGGCCCACTGCGGCAAGCGGACGACGTTGAGGGCGACCAGGTTCTCGGCCGCAGCCTGCTGCTGGGGCGTCACGCCGGCGACACCGCCCAGGTCGATCGGTTGGGTGGGGTCGTAGGGCTTGGTGGCGACCGCGGCCGCGGTATGTGTGTGAGGTTGGTTGCAGAGATCGACGCGCTGCGCGTCGGGCACCGCGGCCTGTCCGGCACCGACGCCTTCGAGTGCTGCGAACACACCGCAGGGATGCGGCGTGATCCACACATGCACCATCGGGTTCTGGCCGCCGGTGTTGACGCCCTTGGCGCAATTGCCGTTGGCATCGGTGATGCCGACCACGCGCGGTTTGCCGTCGGGGCCTACACCCCAGCACAGGTTGCCGTGGTTGTGCCACTGCATCAAGGGACCGGCGAAGGCCAGCAGGCTGGGGTCGTCGGTCGATCGCGCGCTGGCGATGTACATCGCCCCGGCAAGCGTTCTGGTGTCGCCGTCGACCTTGTATACCAGCGACTCGGGCTGGGCCGGGTCGAGGAAGTCGTTGTCCTCGATGAGTGAGAGTTTGATGTAGTGCTCGCTACCGGTGCTGGCGTCGCCGATCGATGCGTAACCGTCGGCGACCGCCGCCGCGGTGTCGGCGTACTTCGGTAGATCCTTCAGCGACCCCTCGATCAGCGCCGTGGCCCTGGCCTCTTCATCCGGGGTCACGCCCGGGACACCCGACACGTCGATCGGTTTGGTGGGGTCCCAAGGGCGCGGCCACGAGGCGGTGCTGTCGGAGGCCGCGGTGGCCGCGGTGGCCGCTGCGTCAGTGGCGTGAGTGTGCGGCTGCGATTCGTCAACGGAGGCAACTGCCGACGCGTCGGTTGCATGGGTGTGCGGTTGCGACTCGTCGATCGCGCCGGCGCCCGACGCTGCAGCGCTTGCATGACTGTGCACGTGGGTGCCGCTGCTGAGCATCGCCGGAACTGTCAACGCGGCGATGGCGAGTGCAGGGAACAACAGACGCGGGCTGGGCGACTGGCGCCGACCGATCATCGCCGCCCCGAGCGCGCACCCCACCGCTGTCGCTGCGAGGAGCGCACATGCGGCGTCGGCAAACTGTGCGGCTTCGCGCACCTCGAGTCCGTCTACCCATGAGATGCCGGTGATCCGAGTTGCCAGCCAGCTGCCGACAGCCACGGCGTTGACGACCACGACCAGCACGGCGACCAAGCGGTTGGGGCGTGCGAGCGCTACCAGCCCGGCGCCGATCTGAGCTATCGCGCAGATGATGAACAATCGGGCCAGCTGCGGATGCTCGGCGTGCACGCCGGCGGCTGCAGCGTGGATGACACCCGCGCCGATCGATGTCATTGCCGCGATCGTCAGGCCGGGCACACGAGTCGTGGCCGACGGCGGAGCGATGATGGGCTCCATACCGCCACCATCACCCGGCATGGCGGGAGTCATGGCCGGCATTCTACGAGTGTCCGGGGCGTTGTGGTGGTCGGGCCACAGCCTCAACGCCAGGCTGGGCGGTGGCCCTCGCGCAACGCCGCGAGCGCCGGTTCGGCGAACTCGGGTCTGCAGATCAGCAGGTCAGGCAGCCACGGGTCGCGATCGTTGAACACCATCGGTGAACCGTCGATGCGGCTGACATGCAGTCCCGCCGCCAAGGCAACTGCAGCGGGTGCGGCCGAGTCCCATTGGTACATGCCGCCGTCGTGCACATAGATGTCGGCCTCACCGGTGACGACGGCCATCGCCTTTGCGCCGGCGGAGCCGAGCCGCACGGCGTCGGCGTCGAGCGCCCTGGCGACGATCACGGCCACATACGGGTTTCTGCTGCGCGACGTGACCAGACGCGCCCGCGAGCGGGTCGAGGCAGGGATGACGGGTGCGGGATCGGTGCAAAACGTGACCTCGAGCGCCGGAATGCTGACTGCGCCGGCAGCGAAATGATCGGCGTCCCACAGCGCGACGTGTACGGCCCAATCGGGTCGGCCATCTTCGCCGAACTCGCTGGTGCCATCGAGCGGATCGACGATCCACACTCGGTCGGATTCGAACCGGCGGGGATCCTCGAGGCCCTCCTCGGAGAGCACTGCGTCGTGTGGTCGCACCCGGGCGAGCTCTTTCGCGAGGAAGCGATGGCTGACCAGATCGCCGGTATCCATCACCTGCCACGGCGGTGCGCCGGCGCGAACCAACTCGTCGCGCACTTCGACCAGCAGGCGCCCCGCTTCAGTGGCCAGTCTGGCGGCCAGGCTCGCATCGCTCTCGGTCGTCGGGTCTGCCTGCGTCATCGGCGCCCACTGCGACGCGCTTCGCGCACGAGGGTACGAACGTCGGTCTCGTCGGCGCCCTGCTGCACCAACTGGGCGATGTGCGTTTCGAGTTGCTCGGCGGCAGCGTCGTCGAATACCTCGATCCGGTCGTTGACCGTCACAGTGTTCACGGTCATCAGCACGATCGCCGCGATCACGATGGCGCCGCCGATCGTCAGCACCAATCCGTTGTTGTTGCCGGCGATCGAGGAGATGATGAGACCGGCGATTCCACAGGCGAACACGGCGATGCACGCCCGGGTGATCAGTCGAGTGGCCACGACACAGTCTGGCCTGTCATCGGGCGAGTGGCTTGTACTTGATGCGATGCGGCTGGTCGGCGCTGGACCCGAACTCCTTGTGACGCCACGCCTCGTATTCGCTGAAGTTGCCTTCGAACCAGCGAACCTGGCTGTCGCCCTCGAAGGCCAACACGTGTGTGGCGATGCGATCGAGGAACCATCGGTCGTGACTGATCACGACGGCGCAGCCAGGGAAGTTCTCGAGGGCGGTCTCGAGGGCGCGCAGCGTGTCGACATCGAGGTCGTTGGTCGGCTCGTCGAGCAGGAGCACGTTGCCGCCGCTCTTCAGGATCTTGGCCAGGTGCACACGGTTTCGCTCGCCACCCGAAAGATCGCCGACGCGTTTCTGCTGGTCGCTGCCTTTGAAGTTGAAGCTGGCGCAATATGCCCGGCCGTGAATCTCGCGATTTCCGACCTTCATGTGTTCGACGCCGCCGGTGATCTCTTCGTAGACGGTTGCCACCGAGTCGAGCGTGTCACGCGATTGGTCGACGTATGCGAGGTCGACGGTGTCACCGATGGTCACAGTGCCGGCGCCGACAGGCTCTTGGCCGGTGAGCATCTTGAAGAGTGTGGTCTTGCCGGCGCCGTTCGGGCCGATGATGCCGACGATCCCGGCGCGGGGGAGCGTGAACGAGAGCTCCTCGATCAGCAGGCGATCGCCGAATCCCTTGCTCAGCTCGGCGACTTCGATGACCGTGTCGCCGAGCCGGCGGCCGACCGGGATGGTGATCTCCAGCCGATCCGGGCCGCGCTCGGCAGCCTCGGCCTCTTGCTGCAGCTTGTCGTAGGCCGCCAGCCTGGCCTTGCCCTTCGCCTGGCGTGCCTTGGGTGCCATCCGCACCCAGTCGAGCTCGCGTTGCAGGGTGCGCTGACGGGCTTCGTTGCCCTTCTCTTCGCGGGCGAGACGCTCCTGCTTCTGCTCGAGCCACGACGAGTAGTTGCCCTCGAACGGGATGCCGCGGCCGCGGTCGAGCTCGAGGATCCACTTGGCGACGTTGTCGAGGAAGTACCGGTCGTGGGTGATGGCGACGACAGTGCCCGGGTACTCCTGCAGGAACCGCTCGAGCCACTCGACGCTCTCGGCATCGAGATGGTTGGTGGGCTCGTCGAGCAGCAGCAGATCGGGTCGGCTGAGCAGCAGACGACACAGGGCGACACGTCGGCGTTCGCCACCCGACAGCGTGCTGACATCAGCGTCGTCGGGTGGGCAACGCAACGCATCCATGGCGATCTCGACGTTGCGCTCGAGGCTCCACGCGTCGGTTGCGACGATCCTGTCTTCGAGCTCGGCCTGCAGCACGCCGATCTTGTCGTAGTCGGCGTCGGGATCGGCCCACATCGTCATGACCTCGTTGTAACGGTCGATGATCGACTGCACCGCGGCGACACCATCCATGACGTTGCCCTTCACGTCCTTGGCGGCATCGAGCTGCGGTTCCTGAGCGAGATAGCCGACGGTGAAGCCAGGGGTCAGACGGGCCTCGCCGGAGTATCCGTCGTCGAGACCGGCCATGATCCGCAGCAGGCTCGACTTGCCGGCGCCGTTGGCGCCGAGCACGCCGATCTTGGCGCCGGGGTAGAACGACAACGAGATGTTCTCGAGCACCGTGCGATCCGGTGGGTAAACGCGGGCGAGCTTGTAACAGGTGTAGATGAATTCGTGGGCCATGACGTCGCACAATCTACGGCGCTGCATAGCTGGGCGCGACCCCATCGTGGTGCTACGTTCACGCCCGTCGGTCGTACGTCACAGCGAAAGAGGTACCTGCGGTGCTTGCAGATGGGTTGTTCAGCCGGTTTGGTCTTGGCCAGTTGGGGTTGCGGTGGCTGCACATCTGGGCGGGCATCACCTGGATCGGCCTGCTGTACTACTTCAACTTCGTTCAGGTCCCGGCGTTCGCCGAGTACGGCGACGAGGCCCGGGCGCGCAACATCGCGATCGACAAGATCGCCCGCCGGGCGCTGTGGTGGTTCCGGTGGTCGGCGCTCAGCACCTTCGTCATCGGCATCTTGATCACCGGGGTGACCAAGGACTACTTCTCCAACAACTTCGGCAAGCAGGCCGGCGGCATCGGTATCGCCACGGGCATGTTGCTGGGCACGATCATGATGCTCAACGTGTGGGGCGTGATCTGGCGCAACCAGAAGGTTGTGCTGGCCAACGCCGCAAACCTCATCGCCGGCGGCGAAGCCGATCCAGGTGCGGCCGGCGCCGGTCGTAAGGCGTTCATGGCGTCGCGTCAGAACGTGGTGTTCTCGGTCACCATGCTGTACTTCATGGTCTTCAAGACGCACAGCCCAGTCTCGGCGCGAGCTCGTGAGCAGTGGCAAGACGGGCGCCTACTGGGCTGTCGCCGTCATCATCATCGCCGTCCTCGAGATCAACGCCCTCGGGTTGATGCCGTGGAAGGCAACACCGAACAAGGGCCTCAACACCCTGTACGACGGTCCCGGTGTGCGCAACGTGCTGATCAGTGCCTTCGGTCTGTGGTTCGTCTTCGTGATCCTCAGCGAGGTGCTGCTCAAGGCCTGAGCCCGGCCGCCGCGCTCAGGTCACTGTCAGCGTGGCTTTCATGTTGCCGTGGCCGGCGATCGTGCAGATCACCTGGTAGGTACCGGGTGCCAACGTGTACGACAGCGTGTGTGTGTCGCCGCGGGCCTTGACATCGAGAGCGACACCTTGGTCGACGTTCTCGGCGTCGAGCAGGTGCAGGTTGTGTGGCAGGCTGGAGTCGTTCTTCAAGGCCAGCGTGACCCTTCCGTCGACCGATGCCGCGGTGTAGGTCTTGGCATCCCAGGCGATGCCCTCGATCGCGGTGACCACCGTCGCGTTGGCCGGCACCGTCTCGCCGCTGCCGCTGCCGCCGCCTCCGGAGCTGCAAGCCACCACGGAAAGGGCGACGAACGAGACGAGGAGCAGGGTCCGGAATTTCATCCGAAGAATATATAAGTCCAGACTTCGGAAAAGCAACCGAGCGCGCTGTGGAAGCGAGCCCTCGAAAACTCGACGTCGACAAGTACGCTCAGACGACAATGACAGCAACAGATTCTGCAGGGCCAGGATTCGGCGCGAACTCGTGGCTCGTCGAGGAGATGTACGAGCAGTTCAGCTCCGATCCCGGTTCGGTCAGCGACACGTGGCAAGAGTTCTTCTCCGACTACAAGCCGGCCATCGCACCGGTCGCTGAGGCACCGGCGACTGTTGCGCCGCCGGGCTCACCGCCGACCGGTGCCGGGGGCGACGTCGTGGTGCCGGCACAACCGGCGGCGGAAGACCCCGGTGAGCCGATCCGTGGTGCCGGAGCAGCCATCGCCGCCAACATGGAGCGCAGTCTGGCGGTTCCCACGGCGACGAGCTTCCGTGACATCCCCGCCAAGTTGCTCGAGGTCAACCGCAAGGTCATCAACGGCTACCGCAGCCGAAGTGGGCAGGGCAAGGTCAGCTTCACCCACCTCATCGGCTTCGCCGTGGTACGCGCCATCACCGACGCAGTCCCCAACATGAGCAATTCTTTCTTCGCCGGCGCCGACGGCAAGCCGCGCATCATCCGCAACCCCAACGTCAACATGGGTCTCGCCGTCGATGTCGACAAGGGCGATGGCACGCGCACCCTCGTCGTGCCCGTGTTGCGCAATGCCGACACCCTTGACTTCTCTGGCTTCCTGGCAGCCTACGAAGACCTGATTCGCAAGGTCAGGGGCAACAAGCTGGCGGTCAGCGATTTCCAGGGAGCGACCATCACGCTCACCAATCCGGGCACCATCGGCACGGTGCAGAGCGTGCCCAGGCTGATGCCGGGCCAGGGCGTGATCGTCGGCGTCGGAACGATCGACTATCCGGCCGAGTTCCAAGGCGCCGACGAGCGCGCCCTCGGATCGCTCGGGGTCAGCAAGATCGTCACGATCACCAGCACCTACGACCATCGCATCATCCAAGGCGCCGAGAGCGGCATGTTCTTGAAGCATGTTCACGAGCTGCTGCTGGGCGAGCACGGCTTCTACGAAGACGTGTTCAAGAGCCTCGACGTGCCTTACGAGGCGGTCAAGTGGCGTGTCGATCTCAGCCCCATCGACAGCGAAGAGGCGATGCTGCACAAGCAGATGCAGATCGCCACGCTCATCCGTGTGCATCGTGTGCGTGGGCACCTGATCGCCGATCTCGACCCGTTGCGTTGGAAGGAGCCCGACATGCCGGTCGAGCTCGATCCGGCGACCTACGGCCTGACGATCTGGGATCTCGATCGCGAGTTCCTCACCGGCGGCGTCGGTGGCTACGAGAAGATGAAGCTCGGCGATCTCCTCGGAGTGCTGCGCGACGCCTACTGCCGCACCATCGGCATCGAGTACATGCACATCCAAGACTTCGCCGAGCAGCGCTGGATCCAATCCAAGGTCGAAGGCGTGCAACCGGTAGTCAGCAAAGAGCGCAAGCAGCGCATCGTCGAGCGTCTCAATGCCGCCGAGGCGTTCGAGAAGTTTCTGGCGACCAAGTACGTCGGCACCAAACGCTTTGGTCTCGAGGGGGCCGAGTCGGCCATCCCGATCCTGGATCAGATCCTGTCGATGGCCGCCGATGCCGGTCTCGATTCGGCGGCGCTCGGCATGGCCCATCGCGGTCGGCTCAGCGTGCTGGCAAACGTGATCGGCAAGAGCTACGACCAGATCTTCAAGGAGTTCGAGGGTCACATCGACCCGACCTCGGTGCAGGGCTCGGGCGACGTGAAGTACCACCTCGGGGCCAACGGCAAGTACGAGAGCCCGACCGGTGCCGACATCCGAGTCGAACTGGCAGCCAATCCCAGCCATCTCGAAACCGTCGATCCGATCGTTCTTGGCATGATGCGAGCCGCACAGGATCGCATCGAGCCACCCGGCTCGTTCCCGACGCTGCCCATCCTGCTGCACGGCGATGCCGCATTCGCCGGCCAGGGTGTCGTGGCCGAATGCCTGGCGATGAGCGACATCAAGGGCTATCGCATCGGCGGAACCATTCACCTGATCATCAACAACCAGATCGGGTTCACCACCGGTCCGCAGTTCGCCCGCAGTTCGTTGTACTGCAGCGACGTCGCCAAGACGGTGCAGGCGCCCATCTTCCACGTCAACGGCGACGATCCCGAGGCGTGCGTACGCGTGGCCGAACTCGCCTTCGAGTACCGCGAGACGTTCCACAAAGACGTCGTCATCGACATGGTCTGCTATCGCCGCTTCGGTCACAACGAGGGTGACGACCCGAGTTACACCCAGCCGCTGATGTACAAAGCGATCGCCGAGCGGCGCAGCGTGCGCAAGCTCTACGTCGAGGCGCTGGTCAAGCGCGGCGAGCTGACCGTCGACGAGGCCGAGGGTGCACTGGCCGACTTCCAGTCCAAGTTGCAGGCTGCCCTGGATCAGACCCGGGCCCACGCCCCCGACGTCGTCAAGGCTGCCAAGCGGCCCAAGCCAATGGGTGTGCGGCCGCAGGTTCCAACCGGAGTCGATCGTGCTCGCCTCGACACGATCTTCGACCACCTCACCGCAGTACCCGGCCGACTTCACGCCGCACCCGAAGCTCATCCGCCAGTTCGAGACCCGCGCCAAGACCTATCACGACCTCGGCGAGGTCGAATGGGCCACGGCCGAGGCGCTGGCGATCGGCTCGCTGGTGCTCGAGGGCACACCGGTGCGGCTCGCTGGCGAAGACTGCCGTCGCGGCACCTTCAGCCAACGTCATGCCGCATTGATCGACTACGAGAACGAGAACGCCTGGATTCCGCTCAACACCCTGCCTGGGGCGACGGCACGGTTCTGGGTCTACGACAGTCTGCTCAGCGAATACGCGGCCCTCGGATACGAGTACGGCTATGCCCATGCCAACCATGAGGCGCTGGTGATGTGGGAAGCCCAGTTCGGCGATTTCGTCAACGGCGCTCAGGTCATCATCGATCAGTACCTCGTCGCTGCGGAAGACAAGTGGGGGCAGACCAACGGTCTCGTGCTGCTGCTGCCGCACGGCTTCGAGGGCCAGGGCCCTGAGCATTCGTCGGCGCGCATCGAACGCTTCCTGCAGCAATGCGCCGAAGACAACATCCAGGTCTGCTATGCCACGACCGCGGCGCAGTACTTCCACCTGCTTCGTCGGCAGGTGCGCCGCGACGTGCGCAAGCCACTGGTGCTGTTCACACCGAAAGCGCCATTGCGGATGAAGGAGAGCAGGTCAAGAGTCGACGATCTCACGTCCGGGTCGTTCGAGGAGGTGCTCGATGATCCACACGTCACCGATCGCGACTCCGTACGCCGGCTGGTGTTCTGCAGCGGCAAGATCGTCTGGGATGCGATGGCCGACGCGGGATCGCCGTGCCGCCCCAGTCGCCATCGTGCGGGTCGAACAGCTCTATCCCTTCCCTGGCGATCGAATGCTCGAAGTGCTGCAGGGATATCCGAACGCCCGCGAGATCGTGTGGCTGCAGGAAGAGCCCGACAACATGGGTCCATGGCACTTCGTCGAGGCCCGCACCTGGCGGCTGAAAGAGCGCGGCTATGACCTGCGGTGCGTCAGTCGCATCGGCAGCGGCAGCCCGGCGACGGGCACCAAGGCGATCCACGATCAAGAGCTTGCCGATCTGATGGACGAAACTTTCGCAGGTCTCTGACGGCCTCCCCACGAGGGGCGATAGAGCCGCTAGGAGACGTTTCGTGTGGGTGGGCCGGTGGTCATGATGGTTCCGTCGGGGAGTTGGATGGTCAGTTGCCGGTCGGGGGTCAGGGTGAGTTGCCAGTTGTTGTTGTGGATGTTGTGGTGGTGTTGTTCGCAGACGGGCAGGAGGTTGTCGAGATCGGTGCGGCCGCCGTGGCGCCACCAGGTGACGTGGTGGAGTTTGGTGCGGCTGTAGCGCACTCGACAGCCGGGGATCGCGCACGATGGATAGACAGCTGCGAGGGCGCGGCGTTGGGCACGGTTGGCGATTCGGGTGCTGCGCCCGAGGTTGATGTCGCCGGGGGCGTCGATGATCACCCCGTTGCGGACCACGACGGTGTGCACGATGGCGGTGTGGTGCAAGTCGTCGAGGACGTGTTCGGGGAGATCGATGGGGAGTCCCCAGTCGATGGTTGGGCGGCCGTCGGGTTGCGGGTGGGTGTGGTCTTCGACAACGATGATCTCGGGTCGACCCAACCGGACCCCGCCGCCGTCGAGCAGTGCCAACAGTGCCAGGGCGCGTAGGTAGGACTGTTTCTCCAACAAGTCGGTGGGGCAGTCGTCGGGTTGGGTGTCGTGGAACATCGCTTGGACCTGGGCGTCGAGGCGGTTCTCCAACCGGAGCATGGTTTCGGGGTCCCAGGTTGCTGACCAGCGACCCATCCCGCTGTCACGATCGATCCAGCTGTTCAACCTGACTGCTCGCCGTTGGTGTTGCAGGCGGGCGTCGCCATCACGGTCGGTTTGCAGGCGGCGGGCCTCGGCCCGCATGCAGCGGGCGAACTCTTCGGCGGTCGAGTTCTCGGCGATCGCCACCAACCGTTCGGCATCGGCGCTCAACCGGTCACGCCCACCGGGGTCGAGTTGTCGCAACGTGCGAGCGAGGACATCGACATGTTCGCCGGAGATCTGTCCGGCATCCAACGAAACCCCCAAGCCGGGCATCTGTGCGACGGTCTCGGCACGGCGCAACACCTGTTCGGCCTGGCGGACGGTGCAGCGCCCGGCGTCAGCGACGGCTTTCTCGGGGAACGACGCCACCCCGGCGAGCTGTCCAGCGATGGCGACTTCGCGGCTTTCGACCCACGACTTCAACCGCCGCACCTCGCCGAGGGCGGTCTCGAGCACAACCCGATCCGAACAGCACGAATCAACCGCGGCCACCCGCTCGACCAGCTCAACCACCTCCTCCGTCGTCATGTGTCCACTCTCGCACAAGGGTGCGACACAGTACTTCGGAGGGGTCCCGGGAGTACCGCCGCGATCATGAGTGGTCAGGTCGGCATCCGGCGTGTCGGGTCCGACGACGGCGTCGCCCGTGGGCTCGGCGAGAGGTTGGTACAACCGCCGTTGCCGGCGGCGCGGTCTGGCAGAGGCGCGGTTCGTCAGTCGTTGTCGAACTTGTCGAGCACTTTGTGGGCTGCCTTGGCGAGCGAACCCTTCAAGCCACCCTCTTCAGCGATCTCTTCCAGGCGGGCATCGAGCAGACCAAGCCGCGCCCGATCGGCCTCGATGATCGAGACTTTGCCGTCGTCGTCGAGGTCGAACGGCTCGATCTCCTCCTCGGGCGCCAGGTCATCGTCGCTCGAGTCAGCCGCGATTTCGTTCTCATCGGTCATGACGTAAGTATGCCCGCGGTTTGCTCCAGGGCTTCGTCTCGGGGCGCGTCAGAAGTTGACATCGGCGGTCTCGACCACGCTGGCCGTGCGCCCGGGCCCCGATTGCCAAGTCCAGTACATGTTGGTGTGGGCGATCACCTTGTCGGCCGGTGGCAGGCCATAGGCGGTGAAGTCCTCGGTGGTGTGGGCGTCACTGACGAGCAGCGTGTCGTAGCCGCGGACGAACGCGCCGTGGAGCGTCGCACGGATGCAGGCGTCGGTCTGTGCGCCGGTGACGACGACCCGACCGACGCCCCTTTCTGCGAGTTCCGACTCCAGGGTCGTGTCTTCGAAGGAGTCGCCGTACGTCTTGTGTACCAGCGGCTCGGAGTCCAGGCGCTGCAGCTCGCCGACGTACTGCCAGCCATCGCTTCCTTGGAGGAGTTCGTCATCGGAGTGCTGTACCCAGATCACGGGCACCTGCTGGGCGCGTGCGCGGTCGATCAGCGTGTTGATGTTCGCAATCACCTCGTCGCGTTGGTGGGTGTTGGCCACCACGTCGTTCTGCACGTCCACCACCAACAGCGCTGTGTTGGGACGATCGCTCGGGCTGGTCATGGTGGTCTCCCCATCTCATGTCTCGTCGGCATCGGGCCTTGGTCACCTGTGCCGTCCAGATTGCCTGCTTCGGCGCGCCCGCGCAAGCACGATCGCAGGTCCGTGGTGAGCCGAGCGTGTGAGACTTGCCTCGTAGTCGACGCCAACCACGGCTGACGATTGATTCGGCGCCGGTTTCTATGCTGGAGCCTCGATGACACCGCTGACCCGAGAGGAGCTCCAAGCAGCCTTCTGCTGGGAGGCCGACGATCAGGTCCCGCGGCGCCCGGCCATGACAGCCTTCCGCCGCGAGGCCCGCTATCACCAGGCCCGCTGGCGCGAAGCCAATCAGCATCCGATCGGCACACAACCGATTGCCCCAAGACCTGGCGACACCGGGGTGCGGCCGGTGGGGAGCCGCCTACCGCTCGACTACGCCCGTGACACCGGCGCGAACTTCCTCACCGCTGCGGCGCTGGATGCGGCGCGTGCCCGTATGGGCTACGTCGAGGCCCGTCAGAGTCTCGACCACCAACGGCTGTGGGCCGACCTCCTGTCGTCGAGGGCGTTGTCGTTCAATCTGTTCGGTGACCTCTCCACCGACCTCGCGCTGGCCGATCGTGCTGTACACCGCTGGTTCCCTGACACCCCCGGCCGTGTCAGTGAACTACGGTTCGCTCACTCGCCCGGTTGGCTCGACCACGCCTACCTCAACAGCTTGCGCTCCTTCGACACTGTGTTGATCCTCGACCTCGATGACGGCAGCCGCGGCGTCGTCGCCGTCAGTGTCAAGTACCACGAACGCAACAAAGCCGAAACCCCCCGACCCGAGAACCTCGTCCGCTACGGCGAGGTCGCTGAACGCTCGCAAGTGTTCGCGCCGGGCGCGATCGGCGTGCTGAAGCAGCGTGGCGATCTGTGGGAGATGTGGCTCGAACATCTTCTGATGTTCTCGATGCTGCAGCACCCAGGCGACGGTTGGACATGGGGCCGGTACGTCGTCGTGCACCCCGCCGGGAACTGCGACGTCGACGATGCCTGTGCCCGTTACCGCGCCATGCTCGCGGACCAGGTCACTTTCGCGGCGATGACCCTCGAACAACTCCTCGAGTCGGGCACTCTCGCCGGGCCGACGGTCACCGCGGTCTGCGCGACCGCTATCTACTCGGGTAGCACGCGATCGAGCCTGAGATACTTGTCAGTAACGCTCAGCAGCTAGGAGACACATCTCTACCTTCGAACGCGTCATAGGTCTTCACCCGGCAGTTGACTCGCCTGCTTCACCCAAGCGGCGAGTTGAGCTTCGTCGAGCGGGTCGTCCTCGTGGATGTCGAGGTAGCGCACTTCCTTGTTCTTGGACTCGCCCGGCGGGAGGGGATGCAGCGATGTGCCGCGGAAGAATGCCACCTTGATGTACTTCGTGAAGCAATGAAAGTTGAGGAACCAGCCCTGGCCCTCGATGCCGTAGAAGGGCGAGTTCCACTTGATCGCCTTGTGCACGCCGGGGACGGTGCGCACGATGAGCGCGTCGAGACGGCGCCCGACGGCGAGCTTCCAGCCTGGCATGGCCGCGATGTATGCCTGCACGGGGGCATCGCCGTCGGCCTTCGCGATCTGAGGGTTACCGCCTGCGAGGAGGGGCGGCTTGGCTGCAGCCTTGTTTGCGATCTTCGCCGACTTCTCGGATGCGTTGTTGCCCATTGCCCTTCACTCCAAGATGACCAGACCGGCAGCGTAGACGCGAACCCTGGCGGGCGACAAGGTTGGCTGTCGTGACGTGTTGACCCGTGTCACCTACTGCCGACTCAGGTCCAGCCGAGTGCTGAGGTGAGATCGGCGATGGCCTGGGCCGCGCTGGTCACCTTGATGGTGGTCATACCCATCGCCGCGGCGGGCTTGAGGTTGATGCCGAGGTCATCGAGGAAGACGCATTCCTCGGCCTGCACGCCGAGTAGCTCGCAGGCGATCTCGTAGAAGCGGCGCTCGGGTTTGCGCACGCCGACCTTGCTGCTCTCGACGATGATGTCGAATCGGTCCATGATGGCGGCGATCTGCACGGCCCGAGCGTCGCCGGCAGCCTCGCGGCCATCACCGCCGATCACGTTGTTGGTCAGGCAGGCCACCCGATATCCGGCTGCCTTGACGCGATCGAGCATGGCGACCATCTCCGGTCGCACATCGCCTCCGAGCAAGCCCAGGACGTCGCCGCCGGGCACCCGATGCCCGAGGGCAGCGGACTCGACTGTGAACAGATCGTCGAACTCTCCGGCCGAAACCTCGTTGCGCTCCAACAGTGCCCACGCGTTGTCGTGAGGATTCGTGGTGTTGACTCGGCGGATGAAGTCGATCGGCAGGTCGTGTTCGATCTCGTACCGCCGAAACGCCTCGAACGGACTGGTCAGGATCACGCCGCCAAAGTCCCACAACACCGCCGTCTTCATGCGGAGCATCGTACGCAGCCACCCTCCGGCGTGCTTGACTGGCACCGATATGCCACGTTACGTAGTCGTCGACGGCTCGAACCTCGCTACCGAGGGTCGAGCCATGCCCAGCCTGAAACAACTCAACGAGGCCGTGTTGGCCTACATGTCGGAGAATCCCGATGCGTTGATCACCGTCGTCGTCGATGCAACCTTCGGTCATCGGATCGATAGCAAAGAGGTGCCCGAGTTCGACGCCGCTGTCAGCAACAACGAGATCGTCGCGCCACCCGCCGGCGCCATCGGGCGCGGCGACGCCTTCGTGCTCAGCATCGCCAACAAGGTCAACGCGACGATCCTTTCCAACGACAGCTACCAGGAGTTCCACGGCACGCATACGTGGCTGTTCGACGAGGGCCGCCTCGTCGGTGGCAAGCCTGTCCCACACATCGGGTGGGTCTTCGTCAATCGGCTACCGGTGCGCGGACCGACCAGTCGCAAGTCCGTCAGCGAGGCCAAGCGTGGTCGCGCCCCGAAGGTCAAAGCCGCGAGCCCCGAGGCCAGCCAACCGATGCCGATCCCGGCGTCTCCGCCGCCGGGCGTGACGCTGCAGAAGCCCGGCCGAGGACGCGATGCCAAGCCGTCGACGGCGTCCAAGCCGGTCGAGGCGACGACACCGGCCGACGCGGTCAAGCAGGCTGTCGAGGCAAAGACCGAGCCGACGCCCAAGAGCACCGGCACCAACGAACTGTTGGCCTTCTTGACCTTCGTCGAGCACCACAAGCCGGGCAGCAGCGTCAACGCGATCGTCGAGAACTACTCATCACACGGCGCCTACGTTCGCATCGGCGAGGTCAAGGGTTATGTCCCGTTGAGCCTGATGGCCGATCCACCACCCCGCAGCGCCCGTGAGTTCATGAAGGTCGGCGAATCGATCACCCTCGTGGTCGAGAGCTTCGCACCCGCCCGCCGCAGCATCGATCTGGCCATTCCGACCATGGCGACCATCAAGCTGCCCCCTGTCGAGCCCGTCGTCGAACCTAGGCCGAAGCGGGCGTCGAAGAAGGCCGCGGCGAAGAAGGCGGAGGTCACCGAGCCGCTACCGGTGATCGAACAGCAGACGCCGGCGGCACCGAAGAAGCGGCTGGCGAAGAAGGCGGCCGACGTTGCTGAAGTCGGCGAGAAGGAACCCGAGGCTCCGGCCCACAAGACGGCCAAGAAGACGGGCACGAAGACGGCCTCCAAGCCGAAGACAGCCACCAAGACATCCACCAAAGCAAGCGTCGAGGAACCGCCGGCCGCCGAGATACCGGCGCATCCCGCGAAGAAGCGTGCGTCGAAGAGGGCCCCTGCGACATTGACGGAACCCGTGATCGAGCCGAAGGAACCGGCCAAGCCGACACGACGACGCGCCAAGTCGGCCTGATTCGCTACGGTCGCTGTTGTGCGGATCGCGACGTGGAACGTGAACTCATTGAAGGCCCGCCTGCCGCGGGTCGAGCAATGGTTGGCCGACATGCAACCCGATGTGCTGTGCATGCAGGAGACCAAGCTCAGCGACGACGCATTCCCTGCTTTGACGTTCATGTCGATGGGCTACGAAACCGCCCATCACGGCCAAGGGCAATGGAACGGTGTGGCGATCCTTTCGAAGGTCGGTCTCGACCAGGTCGTGCAGAACTTCGCGGATGGTGACCCCGATCCCGATGCTCGAATCGTGACGGCACTCTGCGGCGGTGTGCGGGTCTCCAGCGTCTACGTACCGAACGGCCGCTCGCTCGACGATGACCACTACCAGTACAAGCTGAGGTGGTTGGCCCAGCTACGACAACACGTCGCCGCGCTCACCTCACCCGGCGAGGCCGCAGTGGTCGCGGGTGACTTCAACATCGCTCCGGCGGACATCGACGTCTACGACCCGACCAAGTTCGTCGGGGCGACGCACACCAGCGAAGCCGAACGTACCCTGCTGGCCGACCTGTGTGACTGGGGGATGACTGACCTGTTCAGGCTGCATCACACCGATCCCAAGTTGTACAGCTGGTGGGACTACCGCGCCGGTGATTTCCACCAAGGGCGCGGTCTACGCATCGACCTGGTGCTGGGCACCAAGTCGGTGGCCGATCGTTGTACATGGAGTGTGATCGACCGCAACGCTCGCAAGGGTCAGTCGCCGTCGGATCACGCACCGGTCATCGTCGAGCTCGACTGACCACCGCCCGGTAGCGGCCGCAGTCGGGCGGCAGCGACGGGTGTGAGCCCGAGGCGCTCGGCTAGTTCTTCGGTCGACGTCGGTGGCCTATCCAGGAGGCTGCGCAGCACGATGTCGCTGCAGATCGATCGCTCGGCGATGCCGGCGCCACGAGCGACTTGGCTGCGCCAGGCCCTCAGTTCCTCCAGTGGGTCGATCGGCCGATTGGCCTTTGGCCGAAGCGGCGGCGGAACCGGCCGGTCGTCGGCGATGGTCGCCTGGACCGCCTGTAACCACGGGCTCGGCCGCGACGGGGACCCACGCCTCGATTCTGCGCGAGTGATGATCAGATGATCCACGGCTCGAGTGATCGCCACGTACAACAACCGTGCTTCTTCGGCCTGTTGCGCTGCCGACAGCGCCGAACTGTGCGGGATGAGGCCGTCCTCCGCTCCGGCGACGATGACGAACGGCCACTCGCGACCCTTTGCACCGTGGAACGTCAGTAATGAAACGGCCGCGTCGGTTGTATGGGTGTCGAGATCGTCGAACGGCGCTCGCGAGTCGACCCAGTTGCGGAAGCCACCGGGCTCCTGTGACGAAAGGAAGCGGTCAACCTCCTCGGCAACCCGCCGACGAATCGGGTCGTGGTGGACGAACTGCTCGTCGGCCCACAACGCGAGTGCTTCGCGGCTCGTGGTGCGATAAGCGTCGGTGAGGGCCAGTTCCGCAGGAGACCTACCGACGGCCCGTTGCGTCGTGATGCCGGCCGCGCTGAGTGCCTGCTCGATGGGTATCAGCTGATCGTTGGTCCTGCTCAAAATGGCAATGCCGGATGGGATGTGATGGTGCAACGCGGCCCGAACGGACGAAACGATCCCTTGCGCCTCAGCTTCCACCGTCGGGTATGCCTCGATACGAAGAGGCACGCCATCTGGTCGGTTGCTGGCGGTGTCGTCGCTCTGGCCGCTGGCACCCAACGCCGCGGCACCGGCGCTGACAACTTGGGGAGAGCAGCGGTAGTTGGTCGGCAGCGACACGACGGTGATACCGGGGTAGACCCGCTCGACCTCGGTCATGGTCGTGTGGTCCGCGCCGTTCCAGCCGTAGATGGCTTGTCGAGGATCGCCGACCAGGCAGATGTCGGGGCGGCCGTCGCGCCACGCCTCGAGCAGGGCGTGCTGGAGTGGGTTGAGGTCCTGTGCCTCGTCGACGAAGAAGTGACGGAACCGCCAGTGCACCAGGGCCCGGAATGCCGTGTCGGCCTCGACGGCGCGCAGGTTGAGGTCGAGCAGGTCGTCGAAGTCGACCACTCCGCGCCGTCGCTTCAGCCGTTCGTAGGCGGCGGCGAGGTCTGAAAATCGTGCTGGTGGTACGGCACCTCGTCGGCGTGCAGCACGGGATTGGCGCTCGTAGGCCTCGGGTTCGATGCGTCGCGCCCTGGCCCAGTCGATGTCGGCCATCGCCGGATAGGCGTCGAGTTCGAGCCGGAGCTCTTTCAGGCATTCTCGAACCAGCCTCAGTCTGTCGGGGGCCAGCGCCGGCATCGCCTCGTTGCGGGTGATCGCCCGATCGCGCAGCAGGCGAAGGGCGATGCTGTGGAAGGTACCAGCCTCGATCGACTCGTGGATGTCGAGGCGGCGCAACCGTCGCCGCAGCTCACCCGCAGCATCGCGGGTGAAGGTGAGCGCCACGATGTGCCGCGGTTGGGCATGCCCGCGCTCGATGCGGTAGGCGATCCGCCGGGTGAGGACCGTTGTCTTGCCCGAGCCGGCTGCGGCCACGATCGCCAGCGGGGCCGCGTCGCTCTCGACCGCGCGTCGCTGGTCGGCATCGAGCCCTACCAGCAGACGATCCTCGCTCATGACCGACACGATACGGCGGACCACCCCACGCTTTCGGCAGTCACTACAGTCACATCCATGACGTTTCCGAAGAAGAACCTGAATGCCAACGAGACGATTGCACTCGACATGCGTCCTCACTGGTGGTATTTCGCGGAGGCGGCCGCGTCGCTGCTCGGCAGCATCATCCTTGGCATCATCGTGATGGCGAAAGCCGAGGACGGCAGCAACGTCAAGAAGGGGCTCGTCTGGTTGACGATCATCTTGCTGGTCGTGACCGCGGTGTGGCTCGTCTCTCGCTACCTGAAGTGGCTGACGACCGACTTCGTCATAACCTCGAACCGGCTGATCTTCCGTCAGGGTCTCATCGCCAAGCATGGGATCGAGATCCCGTTGGAGCGGGTCAACAACGTCAACTTCAGCCAGGGCGTGTTCGAGCGCCTGCTCGGGGCCGGCGACCTGCTGATCGAGTCCGGTGGCGAAGACGGCCAGCAACGGTTCACCGACATTCGTCATCCGGCGAAGGTCCAGAACCTCATCCATGCCCAGATGGAAGGGCACTACCAACGACGAGCAGGGTATTCCGCACAGGCGGCCAACACCGGTGACGTCACCGAGCAGCTGCAACGGCTGGAAGGCATGCTGCATCGCGGCACGCTGACCCAAGACGAGTTCGACGCACAGAAAGCGAAGTTGCTCGGCTGACCTTACGGCAGGCCCGCTCCTTGGGTTCCCACGTCGGCGATCAACACGTTGCCGGTGCGTCGTACAGCGGCCTCGACCGCTAGCGAGAATTGCGAGGTCAACATGAACAGCGTGCGGCGCTCCGCCCCGCCGAGCATGCACGCGAAGCAGCGGTTGTCGGTCTCGATGACGTCGAGGATCTCGCCGCCTTCGGCGACGCGGAAGCACTCCGGGGTGATCGGGTTGGCCACCCAGATCGCTCCATCGGCATCGAGACAGATCCCATCGGGCGTTCGCCGGCCGAGATCGGCCCATACCCGACGATTCGACAACGAGCCGTCGCCGGCAACGTCGTACGCCGTCAGGCGCCGCCCGAAGCTCTCGGCCACGATCATCGTTCGTCCGTCCGGTGTGATCACTGTGCCGTTCGGGAACATCAGCCCATCGGCGGCGGCGTGCACGGATCCATCCGGGTCGACCCTCGCCAATGTGGCGCCCGAGTGGGCGGCGACCACCTTGTCGAGTGTCCCGTTGATCTCGGCCGTGTCGAGGTCGAAGCCGAAGTTGCCCACGTAGGCCCGTCCGACCGAGTCGACGACCATGTCGTTGCAGTGGAAGGTGGCGATCTGCGAGAGATCGGCGTGTTGAACCAGGCGGTGATCGTCGAGGCGCAGTAGCCGGCGCGCGGTCATGGAGACGATCAGCAATCGGCCGTCGGGCAGCCAGCCGAGCCCGCTGGGGCGATCGGCCATGCTGACCCTGACTCTCACTCGGCCGGCGAGGTCGACCGTCTTGACCGCGTAGTCGAAGAAGTCGCTGAACCACAACTCGCCGTCGTGCCAGCGCGGTGCTTCACCGAAATGCAGTCCCGAGGCCAACAGGCGTGGCGTGTTCATCGCTGCTCGACACGGTGGGCGCCGTCGACTGCCCGCACGACCCATCCATCGGTGAGCGCGCCAGGCTTCGTGAGCGCGACCACGCAACCGCCGAAACCACCACCGGTCATTCGCGCTCCGTAGACGCCGCGCTGGTCGATCAGCCGCTCGACCGCTTGGTCCATCACGGGTGTCGACGTCTGGAACAGATCGCGAAGACTGTCGTGACTGGCAACCATCAACGCTCCAGCGGCGCGGAGGTCGCCGTCACGAAGCACCGTCGCGAAATCGCGCACTCGCTGGTTCTCGCTGATCACGTGCTGAGCGCGAGCCCGTATCACCGGATCGGTGATCGACCGTGTTTCGCCAAGGGCGGCGGTGCGCAGCGGGCCGACGACCCGTTCTGCAGCCGCGCATTCGGCGACGCGGTCGGTGTAGGGGCTACCGACCAGGGTGCGGTGGGCGACGAAGCGCACGACGACTTCGATGTCGTCGGGGATCTTCACCGGTTCGATCGTGACGTTGCCACAATCGATCAGCAGGGCGTGACCTGCCGCACCGGCAGCAATCACCAGCTGGTCCATGATCCCGCACGGCACGCCAGACGCTCTGACCTCGGCGCGGCGACACAGCTGCGCCAGGCTCAGCGCATCGCCGTCGAAGCCGAGCGCCAACGCCACCGCCAACTCCAATGCGGCGCTGCTCGAAAGACCGGCCCCGATCGGGATGTCGGTGGCGACGGTGCCGTTGATGCCGACAGTCGGCTGCATCTCGGCGACCACGCCTGCCACGTACTTGGCCCACTGCGGTTCGACGGCCTGGAGGTCGTCGATGCGCAGGTCGAGCACAGCAGGCTGCGACTCGTCGTCGGAGACAAGGGTGATCGTCTCGGCGGCCGTGCCGCGGATCTCGGTCCAGCGGTCGATGGTCATCGGCAGCACCATGCCGCCGGTGTAGTCGGTGTGATCCCCGATCAGATTGACTCGCCCGGGGGCACGGACGTGGATGCTCATGCCAGCTTCAGGGCGTGGCTGAACCGTTCGAGGAGCCCGATGTCGAAAGGCGCGCGCAACGAGATATTGAGCTGGTCGGCGCCAGCTTCGACGTACTGGCCGATGCGGTCGAGGATCTCGTCGTCGCTGCCCGTGAGCACTCCTGGGCGGACCAGATCACTCATGGCACCGAATTGGTGGCGCAGGTTTGCGTCGTCGGAGGCGATGCCGACGTTGATCGCGCAGCGGATCAGCGACGGATCGCGCCCGACGCTGTCGCAGAAGCCGTGCAGCACGGAGCGCTTGTGGGCAAAGGTATCGGGCCCGATGAACGGCACGTTCCATCCGTCGGCGTACTGCGCGGCGATCTTCAGCGTTCGCTTCTCGCCGCCACCGCCGATCCAGATCGGCAGTTTGGCCTGCATGGGGCGCGGCTCGTTACGGGCATTCGTCAGCGTGAAGTGGTTACCGACGAAGTCGGTGACGTCGTCGTGCAGCAGACCACGGAGGCATTGCACGCCCTCTTCGAGTTGGTCGAGGCGCACTTTGGCGCTGGGAAAGGCGATGCCGTAGGCGTCGTACTCGACCTTCGCCCATCCGGCACCGAGGCCGATCTCGGCGCGCCCGCCTGATAGCAGATCGACGGCCGTGATCGCCTTGGCGAGCACCGCCGGGTGCCGGTAGCCGATCGAGTAGACCAGCGATCCGCATCGGACCCTCGAGGTCGTGCAGGCCAGCGCGGCATGCATGCTGACTGCTTCGAGGCACGCTGCATCGTCGGGTTTCCCGGTGGCGCCGTAGAAGTGGTCCCACACCGAGATCCAGCCGAAACCGAGGTCTTCGACCCGGCGCCACACGGTTCGAAGCTCGTCGGGAGTGGTGTGCTGCAAGCCGATGTGGACACCGAACAATGTCATGGGCACGAAGGTAGCCCAGTGGACGCATCGTGATAGAGATCGACTCAGCCTGCGCATCGAGCGATGGGGCGTGCTAATGAAGAGGCATGTCAGGTCCTCTCTCCGGTTACCGCATCATTGAATTGGCCGGCATCGGTCCCGGCCCGTTTGCAGCGATGATGTTGGCCGACATGGGCGCAGAAGTGATCCGTGTCGAGCGCGCCCAGGCCGTCGGCAGTCGCTCCGGCGATGCCCCGCACCACGATCTACTGCTCCGCGGTCGACGCAACATCGCCATCGACCTCAAGCATTCCGATGGCGTCGCCACGCTGCTGAACCTGGTGTCGTCGGCCGACGCCCTGATCGAGGGCTTCCGGCCGGGCGTGATGGAGCGCCTGGGCATCGGGCCCGACGTGTGCCTCGAGCGCAACCCCCGGCTGGTGTTCGGACGAATGACAGGATGGGGCCAATCGGGGATGTATGCGAACGCCGCCGGACACGACATCAACTACATCTCCCTGGCCGGTGCCCTTGCCCACTTCGGGCGCGACTCGCAGGCGCCGGTTCCACCGCTCAACATGGTCGGCGACTTCGGGGGTGGTGGCATGTTCTTGGCCTTCGGGGTGGTCTGTGCATTGCTCGACGCACAGCGCAGCGGGCTCGGGCAGGTCGTCGACGCGGCGATGGTCGACGGTACGGCAGTGCTGATGAGCATGTTCTGGGCGATGAAGGGCATCGGCGCCTTCGACGAGAATCGGAGGGGAACGAACCTGCTCGACACCGGTGCACACTTCTACGACGTGTACCGCTGCGCCGACGACGAGTTCATCTCCATTGGCTCGATCGAGCCGCAGTTCTACGCCCAACTCCTCCAACTGACGGGTCTCGACGGCGACCCCGAGTTCGCCAGGCAGATGGACAAGGCTCAATGGCCGCATCTCAAGCAACGATTCGCCGACGTGTTCGCAACAAAGACCCGCGACGAGTGGTGCGCCTCGATGGAGGCCACCGACGTCTGCTTCGCCCCGGTCCTGACGATGAGCGAGGCTGCACGGCATCCCCACAACGTCGAGCGTGGCACCTTCGTCGAGATCGCCGGCGCACCCCAACCGGCGCCGGCCCCGCGGTACTCGCGGACACCGGCCGCGATCTCCATGCCGCCTGCGCACGCCGGCCAACACACCACCGAGATCCTGCGCGACTGGGGCTTCGACGACGCCACAATTGATGCCCTGATCGCCAGTCGCGCCGTTGTCGCCGGGTGATCCGGCACACTCAAACGCTTCGAAGGGGTATTGATGGGAACACTCGTCTGCTTTCACGCTCATCCCGACGACGAGTCGATCAGCACGGGCGGCTCGCTCGCCCGGGCGAGCGCCGAGGGGCATCGTGTCGTCGTGGTGATCGCCACCAACGGCGACTACGGCGAGGTCCCCGACGATCTCGCCGAGGGGGAGTCACTGGTCGATCGACGACGCGCCGAGACTGCCAGGTCAGCGGCGGCCCTCGGGGTCCATCGGGTGGCCTGGCTCGGATACAAGGACAGCGGGATGACGGGCTGGGAGCAGAACAACGATCCGGCGTCGTTCCACCAGGCGGGTGTCGACGACGCCGCCGGGCGTCTGGTGGAGATCCTGCGCGAGGAGCAAGCCGACGTCCTGACGGTCTACGACTGGCACGGCAACTACGGGCACCCTGATCACATCAAGGTCCACACGGTCGGTCATCGTGCCGGTGAGTTGGCCGGCGTGCAGGAGGTCTTCGAGGCGACGATGAACCGCGACCACATCGTGCGGATTATGGAGATCGCACGAGCCGCCGGCGCCCAGATCGGCGATGACGACTTCGATCCCAACGACGGCGCCGACGACGGCAATCCGATGGGCATGTCAGAAGCCGAGATCACCCACGCTGTCGACGTGACAGCGCACCTCGCAGCCAAACGCGAATCGTTGCGTTGCCACCGCAGTCAGATCACCGACACCAGCTTCTTCCTGGAGATGCCCGACGAAGCCTTTGCCGCGGCGTTCGGGACAGAGTGGTTCATCAAGAAGGGTGCAGAGCCGGGTCTGCGCCCCGGTTGGCTGTTCGAATGACGCGCCTGTACCTCGTCAGACACGGGCGGGCGGCGGCAGGCTGGGACACCGACCCGGACCCCGGTCTCGACGAGACCGGGCACAGCCAAGCCACCGCAGTCGCTGATCGACTTGCGCCGCTCGGCCCTCTGCCCATACTCACCAGTCCGTTCCTGCGCTGTCGCGAGACGGCCGCCGTGCTCGCCCGGCGGTGGCTCGTCGAGGCGCGCATCGAGCCGAACATCGCCGAGATCCCATCGCCGGAGGGCATCGCCATGGCCGATCGCATCGATTGGCTCCGTGTCGCGATGGCTGGCAACTGGAACGACCTGGGTTCCCGGTACCTCACCTACCGCAATCGGGTGGTGGCGTCGCTTTCGGGCCTTGAAGAGGATTCGGTGGTATTCAGCCACTTCGTCGCCATCAACGTTGCGATCGGCTCCTCGCTCGGCGACGATCGGCTGGTGGTCCGCAGTCTGGACAACTGCTCGGTGACAGTCATCGATGTTGTCGAAGGCGAATTACAGCTTGTTGAAAGTGGTCACGAGGCAGACACCTTGATCAGGTAATCGACACGGAGCATGCCAGACTTCCAGTGTGAAGTCGATCCGCCTCGTTCCCATCGTCCTCATAGCGTTGGCGGTCACCGCCTGCGGCAGTGATGCAACGACGACCCCGGACTCCGGCTCTACGTCGTCCACACTTCCGGTGGCCGCGTCGACGTCGCTGTCCCCCGTCACGACCACGACCACTCCGGTCACCACTGCGGCCTCGACCACGACATCGTCGTCGACCACGTCGACGACCTCATCGACCACCACGTCGACGACGCTCGCGCCGGGGGCCGAATTGGTCCTGCGTCCCAATGGTCTCGGCGCGTCGGCCTTCGGCGCCGATCCCGAGGGTGTCGTCGCCTACGTCTCGTCGATCATCGGCCAGCCGACCGTTGACACGGGTTGGGTCGATCCGTTGTCGGTGGGCGCCTGCCCCGGCACCGAGTTGCGCCAGGTCTTCTGGGCCGACCTGGTCTTGCAATTCAGCGACGAGAGCAGTGTCACGTCAGGTCGTCGACACTTCTTCTCGTACGTCTACGGTCCCAGCTTCGGCGCGGCGATCGCCCCTGCCGGTTTGAAGACCGATGCCGGTATCGGGGTCGGTTCGACGGTCGCCGAGCTCACGGGCACATATCCGAAAGCGGTCGTGAATCCTGGCGACGACTTCGGTGGCCCGAACTTCTTCATCAACGAGGGTCTTGCTGGATTCCTGACGGGTGTCAATCCAACCGATACGGTGACGTCGGTGCTAGGGGGCCAAGGTTGTGGCGAATAGTTGTGGTGAATAGCTGTGGCGTTTGAACGAGGAGGCGTGTCGGGATGAAGAAGATGTTGCCGGTGACAGAACTGGCACGCGACCAGCGTTTCACGCACATGGCAATCGAAGACGCCGTGTTCGACCCGCGCAACTTGGCGCCCAGCGCGCAGCGCAACACCTTGGCGCCCACCTACGAGAACGCAACCGACAACGTCCGCGGCTTGATGCACGGGATCTTCGTCGGTGAGATCCAAGCGCTCGAGGGCGCCGGACGCACCTGTTTCGACTTCGAGCTCGGCGAGGCGCGAGACCAGGCTCCGCTCGGGCTGAAGCTCGACATGGCCAGACAATGTTGGGATGAAGCCCGCCACGTCGAGATCAGCATCAAGCTCGGTGAGCACATGGGCTCCGAGATCGGTGAGTTCGCCGAGCAGACGTTGCTGTACGAAGCAGCGTGCAACCCGGATCCCGTCCTGCGGCTCACCGGGGTCAACCGAGCACTCGAAGGCTTGGCGATCGACGTGTTCAAGACGATGCGCGACTTCGGCACGATGCTGTCCGACCCGGTGCTCGCCTTCGCCGAGGATTGGATGCTGGCCGATGAGGTGACTCACGTGAAGATGGGCAGCGATTGGCTGCGACGTCTCACGGCCCAAGATCCACAGCGCCAGAAGGAGGCGCTCGACTTCCAGAAGGCTGTCGACAAGCTGTTCAGCTTCGGCGGATTTCGTGGTGAGCGCGACGAGAACCCGGTGCACTTGGCCCGCAACTTCCGGCAACTCGCCGGGTTCTCCGATGAGGAGATCAGCGAGCTCGTCGACATCGCCGCCTCGGCGTTCGAAGAGGCACAGGCGCAGCAGGCGACACGGGCTGGCCTGGTCAATCAGGGTTGATCAATCTGAGCGCTGTAGCGGTTCGCGACTTCCACGAGAACTTCGCGTGGTTCGTCATCATCGGAAATGGCCTGGCCGGAGCGTGGGCGTTGGCCGCCAACTGGCTGCCACAGATGCGCACCAGGGCCCTGTGGTGGTTCGTCACGCTGGCTGAGCTGACGGTGTTCGTCCAGGTCACTCTCGGCGTGATCCTGGTCAACAAGTACAAGTTCCGCTTCCCGAAGTTCCACGCCTTCTACGGGTTCGTGGCGATCATCGCGATCGCCATCATCTATTCGTATCGGGTGCAGATGAAGCACCGGCTGTATCTGCTGTACGGCTTTGGCGGGTTGTTCATCGCCGGACTCGGGATTCGGGCGATGCTGGTCGGCCAGGTTCGCTAGACGGCCGGGTGCGCCGGTTCAGCCGAGTCGTTCCTGGAGTGCGTCGAGCGCCATCGAGAGCTGGGCCGGCATCTTGCCGTCGAACTGCCCGTAGTGCTCACGGATCTGCGGGATGGCCTCGCGCCAACCCGCCGTGTCGACCGTCAGCAGGCTGCGCAGATCGTCGTCGCTGATCGACAGATCGTCGGTATCGAGGCTCTCGGCCAATGGCAGCATGCCGATAGGGGTCTCGACCGCATCGGCCGTGCCCATGACGCGATCGAACACCCACTTCAACACCCGGCTGTTCTCGCCGTAGCCCGGCCACAGGAAGCGCCCATCGTCGTCGCGCCGGAACCAGTTGACGAAGAAGATCTTCGGCAGATGATCGGCGCCAGTGTTCTTACCGATCGCCAGCCAGTGGGCGAAGTAGTCGGCCATGTTGTAGCCGCAGAACGGCAGCATCGCCATCGGATCGAAGCGCAGCTTTCCGACTGCGCCTTGCTGGGCGGCCGTCGTCTCGCTGGCCATGATGGAACCCAGGAACACGCCGTGCTCCCAATCGAAGGCCTGGGTGACCAGTGGCACCGTGGTGCGCCGGCGACCACCGAACAAGATGGCGCTGATCGGCACGCCAGCGGGATCTTGCCACTCGGCGGCGATCGACGGGCACTGCGATGCCGGCGCCGTGAAACGAGCGTTGGGATGGGCGGCGGGAGTATCGGTGTCGGGCGTCCACGGCTGGCCGCGCCAGTCGGTGGCGCTGGAGGGCTTGTCGTCGCTCATGCCCTCCCACCACACGTCGCCGTCGCTGGTCAGCGCGGTGTTGGTGAAGATGCAGTTGCCCCACATCGTCTCCATGGCGTTGGCATTGGTGTCGTAACCGGTGCCGGGGGCGACGCCGAAGAAACCGGCCTCAGGGTTGATCGCGTACAGCCGACCGTCGGCGCCGAACTTCATCCAGCAGATGTCGTCGCCGATCGTCTCGGCCTTCCATCCGGGAATCGTCGGTTGCAGCATCGCCAGATTGGTCTTGCCGCACGCCGATGGGAACGCTGCGGCGATGTACTTTGATTCGCCGGTCGGGTTGGTGAGCTTGAGGATCAGCATGTGCTCGGCCAGCCAGCCGTCGTCGCGGGCCATGACCGAGGCGATGCGCAGGGCGAAGCACTTCTTGCCGAGCAAGGCGTTGCCGCCGTAGCCCGAGCCGAACGACCAGATCTCGCGGGTCTCGGGGAAGTGCACGATGTACTTGTTGTCGGGGTTGCACGGCCACGCGCTGTCGGCCTGACCGGGTTCGAGCGGAGCGCCGACCGAGTGCAGGCACGGCACCCACTGATCGTCGCCCAGCACGTCGAGCGCGCCCTGACCCATGCGGGTCATGATGCGCATGCTCACGGCCACGTAGGCGCTGTCGGTGAGTTGCACGCCGATGTGTGCGATAGGGGAACCGAGCGGGCCCATGCTGAACGGCACGACGTACATCGTGCGACCCTTCATCGCGCCGGTGTAGAGGGTGATCATCTGGTCGCGCATCACCGATGGTTCGCGCCAGTTGTTGGTCGGGCCGGCATTGGCCTCGTCGGTCGAGCAGATGAAGGTTCGGTCTTCGACGCGGGCGACGTCGCCCGGATCGCTGTGCGCCCAGTAGCTGTTGGGTCGCTTGGCCTCGTCGAGCCGGGTGAACGTGCCGGAATCGACCAGGACCTGGCACAGCCGGTCGTACTCGTCGGCCGACCCGTCGCACCAGTAGACATCGTCGGGTTGAAGCACCGCGGCCCACTCGCTGACCCACGCTTTCAGGCGTTCGTTGGTCGTGGAAGCACTCATCGGAATTCGACTCCTTGGGCCCGTCGCGCCGATGCGTCGGATCGCAGTGACAAGGGTACCTTCAGGCCCCGGGTGTCTTCATATCCGCTTCGGAGCCGAGCCGTAGTTGGGTGGCCCGGCCGGCGTCGTCGACGTTGAACACGACACGCTGACCCTGGCGGAGCATGCGAAAGATCGAGCCCTCCAGGGCATCGCCGGCCAGGTCGAATTCGGCGAGTGTGGTATCGCTGACGACGCTGCCGTCGCCCGTCGACGGGTCGTAGCTCTTGATGACGCCTTGCATGACGTCGGGGCCTCAGCCGGCCTTGACGATCTTGCCGCTCTTGATGCAACCCGTGCAGACGTACATCCGCTTCGGGGTGCTGCCGACGAGGGCCTTCACGCGCTGGATGTTCGGGTTCCAGCGACGCTTGGTGCGCCGGTGGGAGTGCGACACGTTCATGCCCCAGCTGGGGCCCTTGCCACACACTTCACATACTGCTGCCATGATGGTTTCTTCCTCGACGAGATCAAACGAGCCTGGAGATGCTACCAGCGCGTTGCCCGTACCGACACGTCGTCGGGCGAGGGGGTGCCCCTAGTCTGTCGGCGTGCCCACATTGGAACGGTTCAGCCCCGAGGCGTTGCGCAGCACGGTCATCACCTTCCGCGACACCCTGAAGATCCACGCCGCGGGCATCAATCGGCTCAACGTGTACCCGGTTCCCGACGGCGACACCGGCACCAACATGGCCCGCACGCTCGATGCCGTGGTCGCCGAGCTCGACCTGGCCGACCCCGAGCTGGAGCCGACCTGCAACGCCATCAGTCACGGCAGCCTGATGGGGGCTCGCGGCAACAGCGGCGTGATCCTCAGCCAGATCCTGCGCGGTTTGGTGGGCACCTTGAAGGAAGCCACCGATTTGACGGCGACGAAGGTTGCCGAAGCGTTGAAGGCGGCGTCGGCAGCCGCGTATCTGGCCGTGCTGAAGCCGATCGAGGGCACCATCCTCACGGTCGTGCGCGAATCCGCCGACGCTGCCACGACTGCCGCTGCCGAGGGAGCCAGCCTGGTGGGCATGCTCCGTGCCGCCCGCGCCGCCGGTAAGACAGCGCTCGACAACACTCCCGAGCTGCTCGCCGTGTTGAAGGACGCGGGCGTCGTCGACGCCGGCGGAGCCGGTTTCCTGCTGCTGCTCGACGCGGCGTTGTTCGTGGTCGACGGCGACCCGCTGCCCGAGCCCGACGAGGGCGAAGGGCCGACGCCCGAGCAACTCGAACTCATCTCGCGACGCCACGCCGAAGACGGTGGAGTCGATGTCAGCGAGCTGCGCTACGAGGTGATGTACTTCGTCGACCTCGTCGACGACCGCATCCAACAGTTCAAGGAAGCCTGGGGCGACATCGGCGATTCGATCGTCGTCGTCGGTGGCGACGGGTTGTGGAACTGCCACGTGCACACCAACGACATCGGCGCGGCAATCGAGGCGGCGTTGCTGCTCGATGGTCGTCCGAAGCAGATCCGGGTCACCGACCTGTTCGAGGAAGTGGCCGAGGAACATGCGATTCGCGAAGCGGCGATCAAGGCAACGCACCCGCACTCCGGCGCCGGGTTCGGCTTGCCCCCCGTCACCTGCGCCGTCGTAGCGGTCGCCAGTGGCGACGGGCTTGCCGAACTGTTCGGGCAGCTCGGCGTGCAGGGCGTGGTCACCGGTGGCCAGACGCTCAACCCGTCGACGGCCGAGCTGCTGGCCGCCGTCGAGGCGGTCAACGCGGATCAGGTGGTCGTGCTGCCGAACAACAAGAACATCATCCCGGTCGCCGAACAACTCGACGCCTTGACGACCAAGTCGGTGAAGGTGGTGCCGACCACGTCGATGCCGGCCGCGCTCGCCGCGCTCGTCGTCTACGACCCCGAGGCCGACGCCGACGTCAATCTCGCCGAGATGACCGACGGGGCCCAGGCGGTCGCGACCGGCGAGATCACGCAGGCCGTTCGCGACACCAACAGCGACGTCGGCGCGATCACCGCAGGCGACTGGATCGGGCTGGTGCGCGGCGACGGCATCGTTGCCGTCAGTGGGTCGCTCGACGGCGCGGCGTGCGCGCTGCTCGACCACCTCATCGGTCCGGGCCGCGAGATCGTGACCGTGATCACCGGCAGCGACGCCGGTCCAGGGCACACCGACGCGCTGCTGGCATGGATCGCTGAGCATCGCCCCGAGGTGCAGGTCGAGGTGCATCGTGGTGGCCAGCCGCTGTACCCGTACCTCTTCGGCGTTGAATGACTGAACCACTCACGCTGCGTGACCTCGATGCGATCGGTGTCGATCGGATCAAGGGTGTCGGCGACAAGAAGCTTGCCTCGTTGCACGAGGTCGGCATCGACACCGTGCTCGACCTGCTGACGACCTATCCGCGCCGCTGGGTCGATCGCACCAACGAGGCCAGGGTCAGCGATCTGCTGCCCGGGCAGGAGGCGCTGGTGCTGGTCAGCGTGCGCAGCGTCACCAAGCGGGCGATGCGCAACCGTCGCACCATGGTCAACGTCGTGGTCGGCGATGGCAGTGGACGCTTGCAGGTCGTGTTCTTCAACCAGCCGTGGCGAGAGAAGCAGCTGCGTGAGGGCCTGCAAGTCGCCCTGTTCGGCAAGGCCGAGGTGTACCGCGGTGGGTTGCAGATGACCAATCCGGTCGTCGACCTGATCGGCGATCGCACCGGTCGCATCGTGCCGGTCTACCCGCAGAGCGAGAAGGCCGCCTTGATGACGTGGGAGATCGCCGGTTGGGTCGAAGACGCGTTGCGCAAGTGTTCGCCGCGTGGCATCGCCGATCCCGTTTCGGAAGCGACCCGGCGGCGCTACGGGTTGATTGCACGTGGCGCTGCGCTTCGCTCGATCCACACCCCCGAGACGATCGCCGAGAAGGAGCAGGCCCGGCGCCGACTGGCCTTCGACGAGTTGCTGCGGGTGCAGACGATGCTGGTGATGCGCAAGCGCATGCTCGAACGCGAATCCAAGGCGATTCGTCATGCTGTTGCCGGGGAGTTGACCGCACGCCTGTATGCCGCGCTGCCCTACGAGCTCACCGGCGCACAACGCAGGGTGATCGGCGAGATCGAGAACGATCTCGCCGGGCCGCATCCGATGCACCGGCTGCTGCAGGGCGACGTCGGTTCCGGCAAGACCCTGGTGGCCGTCAGTGCGATGTTGACTGCGGTACAGGGCGGTCATCAGGGAGCGTTGATGGCGCCCACCGAAGTGCTCGCCGAGCAGCACGTTGCCGGGGTTCGCCAGATGCTCGAGGGAGTCACCGTTCCCGACCCCGGGAACCTCTTCGGCGATCGCCCGCTGCGCATCGAACTCTTGACCAACCGGGTCACGGGCGGCGAGCGCCGCGACGTGCTGGCAGGGCTGGCCGACGGCACTGTCGACATCGCCATCGGCACGCATGCGCTGATCCAGGAGGGTGTGACGTTCCACAGCCTTGGTGTCGTGGTGGTCGACGAACAGCACCGCTTCGGTGTCGAGCAGCGTGCAGCGCTGCGCTCGAAGGGCGACGACGATGCCGTGCCCGACGTGCTGGTGATGACCGCAACTCCGATCCCGCGGACCGCGGCGATGACGGTCTACGGCGATCTCGACGTCAGCGTGCTCGACGAGATGCCTCCCGGTCGTACTCCGATCGTGACTCACTGGGCGGATGGTCCGTTGATGGAGCAAGCGGCGTGGGCAACGGTTCGCGACGAGGTGGCCGAGGGTCGGCAGGCCTACGTCGTGTGTCCGTTGATCGACGAGAGCGAGAAGCTCGAGGTCGCCAGCGCCCAGGAGACGTTCGATCGACTCGCCGCTGATGAGTTGAAAGGCCTGCGTCTCGGCCTGCTGCACGGCCGCCTGCCTTCGTCCGAGAAGGAGGCCGTCATGGAGAAGTTCCGACGCCGGCAGCTCGACGTGTTGGTCGCGACGACAGTCATCGAAGTCGGCGTCGATGTGCCGAACGCAACGGTGATGGTCATCCTCGACGCCGACCGCTTCGGCATCGCTCAACTGCATCAGTTGCGCGGCCGGGTCGGGCGTGGTCATCATGCGTCGACGTGCTGGTTGGTGACGGCAGAGTCGCCCGCTGGGAACCCCCGTGTCGAGGCATTGGTCGGATCCACTGACGGGTTCGAGTTGGCCGAGGTCGATCTCGAGCTGCGTGGCGAGGGAACGATCATGAACACCGCACAGAAGGGCCGCAACGACCTCAAGCTGGCTTCGTTGCGCCGTGATCGTGAGCTTGTGTCGTTGGCCCGCGATGCCGCGTTCGAGATCGTCGATGGCGATCCGCTGCTGGAAGATCATCCCGTGCTGCTCGACGAGTTGAGGCTGCTGTTCAGCACCGAGGACGAGGCGTTCCTGTTCAAATCGTGAACACTTCGCTGGACGCGGCGCTCGGCCCTGGTGCCGGTGACCTCGATCGCCGGAACGTCAGGACCTTCGGCCCCTGCGGCTCACACTCCGGACGAGCGACAATCCTGTCTCGTCCAAAGTTCGCCGTGAGATCGGTCCTCGTCCCTTGACCGATCGGCCAGGTGAGCCGACGGAGCGCCGATGGTCCGGCAGCGGATCGTCGGCGCTCTTTCGCGTCCGGCAGGTGACGGCGTCACTTCGCCGCGTGCAGCGAGAATTTGCCGATGCGCCGCACAGCACTGCTCGTTCGTCGCCTTCTTCGAGAACGGTCCGCGGTCACCCGACCCGGCGCGACATATCAGGGCAGCAAACGGCGAAACGACCTGAACGCCGACCGCTGGGCGCGAGATGGTCGCATACGGACCATCGCGGTGCCAGCGGTCGGAAAACCAACGGCGTGGGGCGATCTATCGTGGTCGACATGGCACGCCCAGTTCATTTCGAGATCCACGCCGATGACCCGCAGAGGGCCATCGCCTTCTACACAGGTGTCTTTGGTTGGACGGTGAACCAGTGGGCAGACCAGCAGTACTGGCTGGTGTCGACGGGTCCCACCGAAGAGCCGGGTATCGATGGCGCAATCCTGCCGCGCATGGGCGACCGCCCAGCAGCCGGCGCACCCGTGGTCGGCATGGTCAACACCATGCAGGTCGACGACCTCGACGCGTCATTGGCGAAGGCATTCGAGCTCGGCGGTGTGCTGGCCCTCGACAAGATGGTCATTCCGGGCGTCGGAACAGTCGCCTACGTCCTCGACAGCGAGGCCAACGTCATCGGAATGCTGCAACCAGAAATGTGACCGTCAGTCGTCGAAGTCAGGTTCGTCGGGCAGCACGAGATCCCAGCGGTCGAGACAGTCTTCGCAGCGATAGGCGACGTAGTCGCCGGGCAGCCAGACACCGTCTTCGCGCGGCTGGCTGAGTAGATGGCAACGGCCGCCACAGTCGACGCAGACGATCATGGGCTCGGGTTCCAAGGCGATACCGCGGCACGCTATACGGTGAGGCCGTGCCAGCAGCCGCAGTCACCGACCACGCGGCGCAGGTGTGAACGGAACGCAGCCGTGATCCGGGTCGTCTCCGGCGAGTTCGGTGGGCGCAAGCTCGTGGTTCCCGACGGTCTGGCGACGCTGTCCGACGACCGACAAGGTCCGACAGGCTGTGTTCAACTCACTCGACAGCGCCGGGCTCATCGATGGTGCCGCTGTTGCTGATCTGTTCGCCGGCTCCGGTGCGCTGGGCATCGAGGCGTTGTCGCGTGGCGCTGACTCCTGCGTGTTCGTCGAGCGAGACAGGGCCGCTCTTCAGGCCCTGCGGGCCAACATCGCGGCCCTGGGTCTGACCGACCGCACGACCGTCATCACCTCCGACGTGCCGGCCTGGGTGCCGGCGCTGCGCAACGTGGATCTCGCCCTGATCGACCCGCCATACGACTTCGACGGGTGGGATCAACTGCTTGGGGTGCTGCGCGTGCCGTACGTCGTGGCCGAGGCCGGGCACGAGGTCGATCCGCCCGTGGGCTGGGAGTTTGTGAAGTCGAGGCGCTACGGCCGCACCTGGGTGACTCAGCTCGAACGACTAGCGTGAGTGGCCGCATGGCTTCTCGAACGACCCCACCCGTGATCACGGTGCTGTATCCCGGGAGCTTCGACCCGTTCCATCTCGGGCATCTCGACGTCATCGAGCAGTCAGTCGCACTGTTCGGCGAGGTCGTCGTCGGCGTGATGCACAACCCCACCAAGCCCAGCGGCATGTTCACTCTCGAAGAGCGCGTGGAGATGATCCGCGGCAGCATCGCCTACATGCCCTCCGTGAAGGTCACGGCGTTCGCCGGACTGGCTGTCGATGCCGCCCGTGAGGTGGCCGCGGCCTTCATCGTCAAAGGTCTGCGAACAGGTGGAGACTTCGAGGTCGAACAACAAATGGCCCACACCAACCACGCAGTCAGCGGTGTCAGGACGGTGTATCTTCCCTGCAAACCGGCATTGGTGTCGATCAGCAGCCGCTTCATCCGCGAGATCGCCCACTACGGGGGAGATGTCTCGGCGCTGGTTCCGTTCCCCGTCGCTGCCCAGTTGTCGAGGGTGCATCCACGCGACGAGGACTTCTGAGGCCTATCTTGGCTGCGGAAATGACGTACGACGACAAGCACGACGAGTTCGAAGACGACGAGGAATTCGACGATTCCGACGCCTTCGTGCGCAGCACGAATGGCTATGTCGGTGATGCCGAGACCTTGCTGCGGCGGGCGATCGACATCATCGCGTCTGCGCCGACGATGCCACTGTCGTCGTCGCCACGAATCGATCGCGACGAGATCATCGAGCTCCTCGAAGAGTCGCTGCACCGTCTTCCCGACGAGATGCGCCAGGCGCGCTGGATGATCAAGGAACGCCAAGAGTTCGTTTCCAAGACGCGGCGCGAAGCCGATGAACTGCTCGAAGCGGCGCGAGTGCAGGCCGAGCGGATGGTGCAACGCACCGAGGTGGTGCGCGCCGCGGAGCAACGCGCTCGACAGATCAGCGAGGCAGCCGACGCCGACTCGCGTCGGCTGCGGCACGAGACCGAGGACTTCCTCGATCAGCGTCTCGGTAGTTTCGAGATCCTCCTCGACAAGCTGCAACGGACGGTTCACGCAGGTCGATCGAGGCTGTCGATCGGTGCCCATCGCGCCGACGAGGTCACTGACGAAGATGATCCGACCAAGGGTTTCTTCGACCAAGATCGCTGATCCGCGCCCGGCGTTAACCTTGGTGACATGTCGAATCCGCTGTTGATCAACGCCGCCGAACTGCTGCGCCGACCGGGCTCGGAGCGACGCCTGAGCTTGAGTCCGACGGTCGCCGAGCTGGGCATTGTCGACCCCAAGTTCGATCTCGACGCAATCGTCGAGGTGTCGCTGCGACTGGAGTCGCTGACCGACGGCATCGTTGTCGATGGGCAACTGCGTGCCCCGTGGGCCGACTCGTGTCGGCGCTGCCTCGCGCCGGCCGGTGGCGAGGTTGTCTGTGAGATCGGTGAGTTGTACCAGCATGTGGTCACCGATCCCGACGCGTTCGAGATCGTCGGTGATCAGATCGATCTCGGCTCGATGATACGCGAGAACGTCCTGCTCGACGCCCCTCTGGCCCCGCTGTGTCGCCCGGATTGCGCTGGTCTGTGCCCGACGTGCGGTATCGATCGCAACACTGCCACCTGCACCTGCATCACCGACGCAGTCGATCCCAGATGGGATGCGCTCAGCCAGCTCAAGGCGAATCTGCCCGACCAGTAGCCGCAACTGTCGCCTGTCCCGCTAACCTCTCGTAGCTCGTTTCGTCAAGGAAGACTGCTGTGGCCGTTCCAAAGAAGAAGAAGTCGAAGATGAAGTCGCGTAGCCACCGTGCTGGCGCGTGGAAGCTGTCGGCACCGTCGCGCAGCGTGTGCCCACGCTGTGCCGCCGCCAAGCTGCCACACACGGTGTGCCCGGCCTGCGGTTGGTACAAGGACCGCGTCGCCATCGACGTCGGCTGATCAACACATTCTCGATGTTGCCGATCGCCGTTGATGCGATGGGCGGTGATCGGGCCCCGGGCGAGATCCTCGCCGGTGCTCACGCTGCGGCTGCCCTTGGTATCCCCGTCGTTCTCGTCGGGCCCGCCGATCTCGAGGGTCGCGGCGACCTCGCCCTGATCGTGGCCTCCGAAGTCATCGCGATGGACGACGACGCCGCCCAGAGCGTGCGTCGCAAGAAGGATTCGACCCTGGTGCGTGCTGCCGAGGCGGTGCGCGACGGCAAGGCGTCGGCCATGGTGTCGGCCGGCAACACCGGCGCCACCATGGCCTCGGCGCTGCTTCGGATGGGCCGGATCAAGGGCGTCAACCGCCCGGCGATCGCCACACCGATACCAGTGCCCGGGCACGGTCCGACCATCCTGCTCGACGCCGGCGCCAACGCCGAGGTGCAGCCCGAATGGCTGGTGCAGTTCGGTCAGATGGGCTCGGTCTATGCCCGTTCACCGCTTCGGGATCGATCGCCCGTCGGTCGGTCTGCTGTCGATCGGCGAGGAGCCCGGCAAGGGCGACACCTTGCGCAAAGAGGCATTCGAGCTGATGTCGCACGCCCCCGGCATCCGCTTCATCGGCAACGTCGAGGGCCGCGACGTGATGAGCAAGACGGCCGATGTGATCGTGACCGACGGGTTCACCGGCAACGTCGTGCTGAAGGCGCTCGAGGGCGGCATGCGGGTCATCCTGACGGCGCTGCTCGAGGCGTTCGCCGCGGAAGAGCACTACAAGCCGCACGCCGACGCCTTGCTGCCTGCGTTGCTCCCGTTGTATGCCCAGGTCAGCCCGGATACCTACGGAGGCGCGATGCTGCTCGGTGTCGACGGCGTGTGCATCATCAGCCATGGCTCGTCGAACTCGCAGGCGATGCTCAACGCCATCAAACTCGGCCACGAGATGGTCGAACATCGCCTGGTCGACGAGATCCGAGACGCAGTCGCTCTGCACCGAATAGCGTCGCGTTTGCCCCGCTGGGTCGTGGTCGAGGCGCTAGGCTCTGCGCTGCTGACGACACCGAGGAGTGTTTACCCGTGCCTGCCGAGACCGATGTCCAACAAGGTCCGCTCGACCGCAATGAAGTCTTCGAGATCGTCCGCGCCAACCTCGCCGACATTCTCGAGATCGAGCCGTCGACCATCTCCGAAGGCCAGTCGTTCGTCGACGATCTCGACGCCGATTCGCTCGCGCTCATCGAGTTGGTCGAGGCGCTGGAAGAAGACCTCAGCGAGCGTTCCGTCGGCTTCCGGATCGAAGACGAGGACCTGGTCGATCTGAAGACGGTGCGCGACGCGGTCGACTACGTCTACGACCGCGTCCGGGAAGCGTGAGCTACGACCGACATCTCCGGCCGACCTCGGAACGCTGAGCCGACGGATCGGGTACGACTTCACCGATCTCACGTTGCTTCGGCGGGCGCTGGCCCACCGATCATGGTGTGCCGAGGTGGGCGGTCAGCCCTCCAACGAACGCCTCGAGTTCCTCGGCGATGCCGTGCTCGGCTGGGTCGTCGCCGAGATTGCCTACGTGCGCCACGGCGACCTGCCCGAGGGCAAGCTCACCGACCTTCGCAAGAGCGTGGTCAACGCCACCGCGTTGGCCGAGGTGGCCGAATCGATCGGTCTCGGCGAGTGGCTGCTGCTCGGCAAGGGCGAAGACGCCGCCGGTGGTCGGCAGAAGTCGTCGATCCTGTCCGACGCCTTCGAGGCGGTGCTCGGCGCCGTCTACCTCGACGGTGGCGTGGATGCAGCCAAGGCATTGGTCGCCCGGCTGTTCAGCGATCGACTCGAGATGGCCGCCGGTCAACTCGACCGGTTGGACCACAAGACCGTGCTGCAAGAGCTCACCGCCCGGCTGTACGACACGGCGCCCGTGTACCTGCTCACCGAGTCCGGACCCGATCACTCCAAGATGTTCAAGGCGACGGTGCTCGTCGACCGGCACGGCGCTGCGGCACCGGCGAGGGCAAGTCGAAGAAGCTCGCCGAGCAACAGGCCGCGTCCGAGGCCTACGACGTGCTCGCCGCACGAGGGGTAGCCGCCGTGCCGGAGTTGCCGGAGGTCGAGACCGTTCGGCGAGGAATGGTCTCGTTCGTCGTCGGTCGTCGTATCGACCGCGTCGAGGTCGGTCGGGAACGAACGGTTCGCCGCACGTCCCGTCGAGGCGCTGGTCGACGGCCTGACCGGCGCAACCATCACGTCGATCGGGCGTCGCGGCAAGTACATCATGTGCTCGCTCGACACGGGCGAGACCCTGATGATCCACCTTCGGATGAGCGGGCGGGTGCTCGTGAGCGACGGCCGGCTCCCCTCGACCCGATCACACTCATGTCGTCCTGCACCTCGCCGGCGCACCGGCGCAGGAGCTGTGGTTCGTCGATCCGCGCACGTTCGGCGAGATGGTGGTCTTCGATCCTGCATCATGTCGAGGTCGAGTTGCCCGAACTCGCCACGCTCGGGATCGACCCGATCACCGATGGACTGACCGTTGCCCAACTCACCGGCATCCTCCGCGCCCGGGCACGGCAGTTGAAGCCGCTGCTGCTCGACCAGCATGTGATCGCCGGGATCGGCAACATCTACTGCGACGAGATCCTGCACCGAGCGCGGTTGCGCCCCGACCGGTTGGCCAACACCTTGAAGCCCGCCGACATACGCCGCCTGCACGACGCGATCCACTCGATCCTCTCGCTGCCATCGAGGCCGGCGGCAGCACCCTGTCGGATACCCAGTACGTCGATGTCATGGGCGACGGCGGCAGCTTCCAGCTCGATCATCGCGTCTACGACCGCGCCGGCCAGCGCTGCGTCACCTGCGGTCGGGCCACGATAGTACGGGTCGTGTCCGGCGGCCGCTCGACCTGCTTCTGCCCCCGCTGCCAGCGATAGTCCCTCCCGCCGAGATCACCGATCCGACCTTCCGCTTCGGAAGGTCGGTCGTGCATCTACGAGTGTGGATCTGCAGCGCGTCGACGGCTACGCCGGCCGGCACCGAGGTCTCTTGTCATTTGAGGAGTCGGTCTGACGCGTGCGCAGTGGAACGCGGCCGCTGCTTCCGGGACCCCCGAACGGAGACATCGCAACGTCGTCAGGCTCTACGGTGCCAGGTCGACGGTGGAGATGAGGATCGAGGCAGCCGTTCTCCCGGCTCGAGCCGCCCGCTCGTTGGGCGCGATTTCGGTACTCCCGGTACCGAAATCGAACCCGTTGAGCCAGGTCGGGCGCGCTGTGAGCACCGGCAGTACCGAAATCGCGCCCGACTGGCCTCCGGCGGATGGAATCGCAACCCGCTCGCTGCTCGGTCTGGGCGGATCGGATTCGGGTGTGGCAGCCGTGGTAACGCGGGTTCTTAGGGGTCGGTGATGTGCTGCGGCTAGGGTCGCGGGCGCCGTGTTCTTGAAGTCGCTGACCCTCAAAGGATTCAAGTCGTTCGCCGACGCCACCACCCTGCAGCTCGAGCCTGGGGTCACGGTGGTGGTCGGACCCAACGGGTCCGGCAAGTCGAACGTCGTCGACGCCATCGCCTGGGTGCTCGGAGCGCAGGCGCCAAGTGCGGTGCGCAGCCAGAAGATGGACGACGTCATCTTCGCCGGCACCGCCAAGCGCCCGGCGCTCGGTCGTGCCGAGGTCACCTTGACCATCGACAACTCGGCTGGACTGCTGCCGATCGAGTTCACCGAGGTCACCGTGGCTCGCATCTTGTTCCGCACGGGTGAGAGCGAGTACTCGATCAACGGTGTCACCTGCCGACTTCTCGACGTGCAGGAACTGCTCAGCGACGCAGGAGTCGGTCGACAGCAGCACGTGATCGTGAGCCAGGGTCAGATCGATTCGGTGCTCAACGCCAGACCCGAGGAACGCAGATCGATCATCGAAGAGGCCGCCGGGGTGCTGAAGTTCCGGCGTCGCAAGGAACGCGCCGAGCGACGGCTCGACGCCACCGAAGCCAGCCTGCTGCGAGTTCAAGACCTGCTTCGTGAGGTCCGTCGTCAACTGCGGCCGCTGGAGCGTCAGGCCGAGGCGGCTCGTCGCCATGGTGACCTCGTCGCCGAGCTGAGCGCGTTGCAGATCTTCTTGCGAGGCAGGGAGATCGCCTCGCAGCGCACCCGCCTCACCGCTCTCGCCACCGAGAACCTCGCGCTTCACGCCGCAGAACAGGAGACTGCGCGCCGAGCTGGCGACCCTCGACACCGGCGGTCATGGCAGCCGAGGCAGAGCTGACGGCGCGTGGCGATCTCGATCTCTCCGACGAGATGGTTCGAGTCGAGCAGTTGCGCGAACGTGCACGTGGAATCGCTGCAGTTCTGGTCGAACGTCGTCGTTCGATGGAGCGCGATCGCGGGCAGTTGATGGATTCCGGCGTGTTTGCCAGCCTCGAAGCCGACGCCAACAACTTGCGCGGCGAGTTGCTGCGCGTCGCCGACGATCTCGATCAACTCGGACCCGACGCCGAGCGGTTGGCGTCCGACGAGGAGGAGTTCGGCGCGGAGCGCCGACTGGCGATGCTGACCATCGACGATGTGGTGATCAGCAGTTCGGCGGCCAGTGCTGCAGCCGAGGTTCGCGGTGAGCTGCGCTCGTTGCGTAGCGGAGCCGACCGGGCCGAGGCGGAGCTCCAACGCCTGCGCACTCGGGTCGACCTGCTGGGCGAGCGCATCGATCGGCTCGACGCCGACGCCGAGCGACTCCGCTTGGACTGTGGGCAGGCCCAGGCGATCGAGGCCGCATTGGTGGCCGATCTCGAGGCTGCCGAGACCCGTCGACTTGCCGCCGAAAGCGCTCACGAGGCAGCGACCGCCGCACGCCAGGCAGCGGCAGACGACGCGTCGCGTTGGGGTGCACGCGCCGATGCGCTCAACCTGGCCCTCGAGAGCGCGCGGGCCCGCGCCGGTGCCGAACACCTCGCTGGGGTCGACGATGTGCTGGGCACGTTGCTCGACCTGATCGACATCGACACCGGCTGGGAAGCGGCCGTCGAAGCCGCGCTCGGCGAAGCGTTGGAGGCTGTCGTCGTGGCGTCGCCGGGCGCCGGTAGGCGAGCGCTCGATTCGCTTCATGCATCGAATCTGCACGGAGCAGTCATCGCCCTCGGTGCTGCACGCGGTGCACCGCCCGTGCCATTGGGATCTGGCGTCGCCGTGCGACCCCATGTGCGCAGCACCCAGACCGGCGTGACCGAATTGCTCGACGCCATCATCGGCGCCGCCGTCCGTGTGTCGACCTGGGCAGATGCGATCGACGTTGCCATCGCCAACCCGAATGCGGTCGTGGTCACTGACGACGGCGACCGGTTCGGCCCGTCGGGTTGGCGCGTCGGCGTGGTCGGCGGTGGTGCCACCGCGTCGGCCTTGGAAGAGGCGCAGGAACGCCTGGGCATCGCCACGACCGAGCTCGAATCCCGCACCCGCGCCGAGCAGGTGGGTCGCGTCGAGTTCGAACGAGGCCCGTCGCTCGCGAGGCCGACTTGAGCCGACAACTCGATACGCACGACGCCGGGTTCTCGGCCAGTTCCGAGGCGCTGGCCCGAACGCAGAGCGATCGCCGCGAGGCGCAGACAGAGATCGAGACCCTCGAACACTCGGTCGCCGAGGCGGGTGAACGCTTGAACCGAGAGCGCAGCCGCATCGCCGAGCTGGATGCCCTCGTTCCGGGGCTCGAAGCCGACGAAGCGGCTGAGGCCGAAGCAGCCAAGGCGCGCGGCGAGACCCGTGCTGCGCTCGAAGCCCGCGCCGCGCTGCTGGCCAATCGACGTCAGGATCTGGAAGTTCGCAACGCCGGTCTTCACGAGCGCCAGCAGTTCCTGCAGCGTCGATTGCAGGAGACCGAGCGCCGACTCGAGGTCGATGTCATCGCGAGAGCCGAGGCCGGACAACGTCGCGTGAAGGTCGAACAAGCCATCGCCGCGATCGACAACCTCTCGGCGCTGGTCGATCGCCACCGACAGGTGGTCGAGGCCCGCCACGACGAGCTGTTGGACATCCGTCGCAAACAGAGCGACGAAGTCCGCGGCATCGCCCAGCGCCTCGACGACGTGCGCCGTCGGCGCAGTGCGGCCGAGAAGGCCCTCGATGAGAACCGCGAGCGATCACGTCGTGTCGAGATCGACGAGGCCGAGGTGCGGATGCGTCTGGAGGGTGCCGTCGAGGCACTGCGTCGCGACCATGATCTCGAGCCTGCGGCTGCGGAGGCCGCCGACTTGCCGCCGTTGCCCGAGGGCATCGGTGCAGCGGCCCGAGTGCGGGATCTGGAGCGCGAACTGCGACTGATGGGCCCGATCAACCCATTGGCGTTCGAGGAGTTCAACGAACTGCAGGCGCGTCACAAGTTCCTGGAGGAGCAACTCGAAGACGTGCGCAACACCCGCCGCGACCTGCTGCGGGTGATCAAGGCCGTCGATCTCGAGATCCAGACGGTGTTCTCGGCGGCCTTCGCCGACGTCAGCACGCACTTCACGCAGCTCTTCAGCATGCTGTTCCCTGGTGGCGTCGGATCCCTCGTGCTCACCGACCCGGACGACCTGTTGAACACCGGCATCGAAGTCGAGGCCAAACCGAGCGGCAAGAACGTGAAGAAGCTGTCGCTGCTGTCGGGCGGTGAGCGCTCGCTGACGGCGCTGGCCTACCTGTTCGCTGTGTTCCGCAGCCGGCCGTCGCCGTTCTATGTGATGGACGAAGTCGAGGCCGCCCTCGACGACGTCAACCTGCACCGGTTCCTCGGTCTCATCCACGAATTTCGCCAGGAGGCACAACTGCTGGTCGTCAGCCACCAGAAGCGCACGATGGAGGCCGGCGACAGCCTGCTGGGCATCACGATGCAGCCCGGCGGGTCGTCGAAGGTGGTCACCGAGCGAGTGTCTGCCGTGACCTGAGTGGTCGGCACCCCGTCGGCGAACGACTATCGTCCCGTTGTTGGTCACGACGAATACCGGGGGAGTAGCAGCACATCGTGAGTGAAGCCGTGGCAATTGGCGCCAGAGACGACGAATCGCGTCGTGAGACGCCTGCCATACAACTGGTCAGGCTGCGCAAGAACTACGGCGAGGTCGTCGCCGTCGACGACATCGACCTGGAGATCACCGAGGGTGAGTTCTTCTCCCTGCTCGGTCCGTCAGGAAGTGGCAAGACCACGGTGCTGCGCATGATCGCCGGGTTCGAACTGCCCACCGGCGGTGCCGTGCTGCTGCAGGGCAACGACGTCAGTCAGCTCGCACCGTACGATCGCGATGTCAACACCGTCTTCCAGGACTACGCCTTGTTCCCGCACATGAGCGTGCTGGAGAACGTCGAGTACGGCCTGAAGGTCAAGAAGATCGGCAAGACCGAACGCCGGCGTCGGGCGTCGGAGATGCTCGACGCCGTGCGACTCGCCGACTACGGCGAACGCCGACCGAACCAGCTCAGCGGTGGCCAGCGTCAACGCATCGCCCTGGCCCGCGCGTTGGTCAACCATCCGAAGGTGCTGCTGCTCGACGAGCCGCTCGGCGCGCTCGATCTGAAGCTGCGCGAAGAGATGCAGGTCGAGTTGAAGTCGATCCAGCGCGACGTGGGCATCACCTTCGTGTTCGTCACTCACGATCAGGGCGAAGCGTTGTCGATGAGCAACCGCATCGCCGTGTTCAACCACGGTCGCGTCGAGCAGGTCGGCACGCCGCGCGAGATCTACGACCATCCGCGACAGCCTTCGTCGCCGGGTTCGTCGGCACGTCGAACGTTCTCACTGCCGAGCGTTCGCGCCAACTGCTCGGTGTCGACGAGCCGCACTCCATCCGCCCCGAGCGCATGCGCATCGTTCAGCACGAGACCGGCGAGACCGAGATCTCGGTGCAGGGTGTCGTCAGCGACATCCAGTATCTCGGTGCCGATTGTCGAGTGCGAGTTCAGCTCGACGACGGTACGTCCATGATCGCCAGCGTGCCGAGCGACGGGCTGGCTGGTGTTGCCATCGGCGGCAACGTCCGCCTGGCCTGGTCGCGCTACGCGGCCTTTCCCGTCGCCAACACAGACATCTCCAAAGGGGGAGACTCATGAAATCAGCACGGTATTTCGGCGTACTGGCAGCGGTCATGCTGCTCGCGTCGGCTTGCGGCGGTAGCGACTCGAAGCAGTCGGGCGCCGAGGCGCTGAAGGCAGATCGGCGCGGGCGAGAAGGCCCTCAACCTGATCGTGTGGGCCGGGTTACGCCGAAGACGGCAGCACCGATCCCGAGTACGACTGGGTGAATCCGTTCGAGGACGCAGACCGGGTGCGTCGTCAAGTCGAAGATCGCGGCAACGTCCGACGAGATGTTCCAACTGATGAGCACCGGCGCAGTACGACGGTGTGTCGGCCTCGGGTGACTCCAGCGTGCGCCTGATCGACGCCGGTCTCGTCGCACCGGTCAACACATCGCTGATCACGAACTACGCCGATCTCTCACCGTTCCTCAAGGACACGGACTACAACTCGAGCGGCGGCAAGAACTACGGCATCCCCCACGGGTGGGGCGCCAACTACCTGATGTGGAACACCGACGTCGTGACCACTGCTCCCGACTCGTGGGGTGTCGTGTTCGACAAGGCGTCGCCGTACGCCGGCAAGGTCACCGCATACGACGCCCCGATCTACATCGCCGACGCGGCGTTGTACCTGAAGTCGGCCCAGCCCGACCTCGGCATCGACGATCCGTACTCGTTGAACCAGACGCAGTTCGACGCCGCGGTCGCGCTGCTGAAGGATCAGCACTCGATCATCGGCGAGTACTGGAACGACTACACCAAGACGCAGAGCGCGTTCGAGCAGGGTTCGACGGTGATCGGCACCACATGGCAGGTGATCAAGAACCTGGCCGCCAACACCGACAAGTTGGAGACGGTCATCCCGAAGGAAGGCTCGACGGGGTGGAGCGACACCTGGATGATCTCGTCGAAGGCCGCCCATCCGAACTGCATGTACATGTGGATGGACTACATCACCAGTCCCGAGGTGCAGGCTCAGGTTGCGTACTACTTCGGTGAGGCTCCGGCCAACCCGAAGGCGTGCGACGAGATCATCGACGCTGTACAGGACGCGACCCACTGCGATGTCTTCAAGGCCACCGACGAGGCGTTCGCCAAGCTCGATCGCATTCTGGGCCACACCCCGTAAGGAGTGCCTCAATGGCAAGGGCAGCGATTGTGTGCCGTTCGTCGACTGGATCAAGGCCTGGACCGAGATCAAGGGCTGACCTCGATGTTCTGGCTGGGCGCGGCAACGTGTCGCGCCCAGCCGAACGTGAACGATACCGATGACCGATGACTGCTACATCGACAGCCATCGAGCCCCGGACGGTCGGCGTCACGCTGGCTGCATCGTCATCCTCGGGCCGGGCTGGTAGCCGTGATCGGCGCGCCCGCGGCATGGATGCTGGTGCTGTACATCGGCTCACTGACGTCGCTGTTCCTCACCTCGCTGTACCGACTCAACGAGGACGGCAGCGGCATCGAGAAAGTCATCAGCCTCGAGAACTACCAGACGTTGATCAACGAGTCGGTCTATCGCGACATCGCCGTTCGCACGGTGAAGATCGCGGCGCTGGTCACCGTCATCGACATCGTGCTGGCGCTACCGATCGCCTTCTACATCGCCAAGATGGTCGGTGCTCGCTGGCGTCGCCTGCTGGTCGCGTCAGTGCTGGTGCCGCTGTGGGCGTCGTATCTCGTCAAGGCGTTCGCGTGGCGGGCGATCATCGGCTCGCCGGGTGGCGTGCTCGACAAGACGTTCGGAGCGAGTCCCAACTACGGCGAGGTCGCGCTCGTCATCGTGCTCGCCTACCTGTGGTTGCCTTTCATGATCGTGCCGATCTACGCCGGCCTCGAACGGCTGCCCGACTCGCTGCTCGATGCGTCGAGCGACCTCGGCGCCCACTTCGGCTTCACGTTCCGAAAGGTCGTGCTGCCGATGCTGTTCCCCTCGATCGTCGCCGGGTCGGTGTTCACGTTCTCGTTGTCGTTGGGCGACTACATCGCCGTCGATCTGGTCGGTGGCAAGACGCAGATGATCGGCTCGGTCGTCTACGACAACTTCTCTGCCGACCTGCCATTTGCCGCAGCGTTCGCCGTGGTGCCCGTGATCGTGATGGTCGCTTACATCCTTGGTATTCGCCGCACCGGGGCATTGGAGAACCTCTGATGCAGTTCACCCGACGCGTTCGCGTCCTTTTCGCCAGCACCAGCGCACTCGTGCTGGCCTTCCTGTACCTGCCACTGACGATCATCGTGGTGCTGTCGTTCAACACCGTCAGCTCGTTGTCGTGGCCGCCGAAGGGCTTCACGTTTCACTGGTGGCAGTCGGCGTTGCACAGCACTGGTGCCCGCGACGCGTTCATCGTCAGTCTCAAGACGGCGACCGGGGCGACGGTGGTCTCACTCGTCCTCGGCTTGTTGGCCGCGCTCGCGGTCCATCGCTTCAGGTTCTTCGGCAGAGAGTCGTTGAACCTGCTGATCGTGCTGCCGATCGCCCTTCCCGGCATCGTCACCGGCATCGCGCTCAACTCCGCCTTTCGTCAAGCAGGGTTCGAGTTCGGATTTCAGACCTTGATCATCGCCCACGCAACCTTCTGCATCGTCGTGCTCTACAACAACGTGCTCGCCCGCTTTCGTCGACTCTCGCCGAACCTTGAAGAGGCGTCGGCCGATCTCGGCGCCCACACCTTCCAGACCTTCCGCCACATCACGTTCCCCTTGCTGCGCACGGCGCTGCTCGCCGGTGGCCTGCTGGCCTTCGGACTCAGCTTCGACGAGATCGTGGTCACCACGTTCACCGCCGGCGCGGGGTTGGAAACGTTGCCGATCTGGATCTTCAGGAACCTGAGCCGCGGTGAGCAGCAGCCGATCGTCACCGTTGTGGCATCGGTCGTGATGTTGATGTCGATAATCCCGGTGTGGGTGGCGATGCGCCTGACCACCGATGACGGGCCCCTGACCGGCGGTACCCGCTGAGCCGACCCCGATAGCGTGGTCGCCGTCATGCCGTGGATCTATCTCGTTCTCGTTGTTGTCGTACTCATCGTCGGTCTCGGCGTCGTCGTGCTCAACCGTCGGCGTACCGCGCCAACAGAGGTGGCCCCGACCGCTCCGCGCTCCACTCCGGCGACGGCGGTCGTCGACGACGACGTCGGTCCCATGGCCGTTGCAGGCGCTCCCGTTGTACTCGAACGCCCCAACTTCCGCAGTCGAATGTCGAAGGCGCGCGGCGCTCTGGCCGGCACGTTGCTCGGCATCCGCAGTCGTAGTGGTATCACCCAAGACACGTGGGACGACCTCGAGGAGGCATTGCTGCGCGCCGATGTCGGCGTTCGAGTCACCGAAGACCTGCTCAGCGGGTTGCGGGCCGGGGTGAAGGCCAAGGAGATCACTGACCCGGCGCAACTTCTCGACGCGTTGCAGGCCGAGATGGTCGCTCGCCTGTCGGGGGCCGACCGCTCGCTGCATTTCGACGACGTGCCGGGAGGACCCAACGTCTGGTTGTTCGTGGGCGTCAACGGCGTCGGCAAGACGACCACCATCGGCAAGGTCGGCGCTCAGCAGGCTGCTCTGGGTCGGTCGGTGCTGATGGCCGCCGGCGACACGTTCCGAGCGGCCGCCGTCGAGCAACTCGGAACCTGGGCCGAGCGCAGCGGTGCCGAACTCGTGCGCGGCAACGAGGGCGGCGATCCGAGCGCCGTGATCTTCGACGCCATCGAGCGGGCCACTGCCCGGCACATCGATCTCGTGCTGGGTGACACCGCCGGCCGTTTGCACACCAAGACCAATCTGATGGACGAGCTGCGCAAGGTCCGCCGGGTCGCTGCCAAAGGCGCAGGCCGGGTCACCGAGGTGCTGCTGGTGATCGACGCAACCACGGGCCAGAACGGCCTCGCCCAGGCTCGCGAGTTCGGCGACGCCACGATGACTGACGGCGTCGGGCTCACGGGTGTCGTGCTGACCAAGCTCGACGGGTCGGCCAAGGGCGGGATCGTGTTCGCCATCGAGACCGAGCTCGGCCTGCCGGTGAAGCTCGTTGGTCTCGGCGAGTCGATCGGCGACATGGTTCCGTTCGACCCTGCCGAGTTCATCGACGCCTTGGTCACAGAAGGTTGACAGCCGTGGGAACCATCGAGGCACTGAGCGACGTCAAACAGACATGATCCGCTCTCGCCGTCTTGCGCTGATAGCCATTGTCGCTGCGTTCGGGATCTCCGCATGCGGAGACCCCAGCACCACCGCACCCCTCGCCAACCAGCCGAAGGTGATCGAGCTGACCAGCGGCTACCGCGCTGCCCCGGGCGGGGCTGCGCCAGCGGCAGTCGGGGCGCAGTCGACCGACTCCAAGATGGCGGTCATGGCGCCGACAGAGTTCACCTACGACGGCGATCTTCCGGCACTCGATGGCCCGGCCGGCTCGTGGTACCTCGCTCCCGGGCAACAGCCCGACCCAGACCGCATCGCCAAGCTGGCGGCGTCGCTCGGCGTCGAGGGTGATGTGCGCACGCTGCCCGACGAGCAGGGTGGCGGTTGGGCCGTCGGCCCCGAGGACTACAGCGGTCCCGTCTTGACGGTGGTCGCCGGTGGCACGCTGAACTGGTGGCTGAGCGCGGCCCCGAATGCAACCGTCGGCGTTGCCTGCGCCGGGCAGGCGGTGGCCGTCCCTGCTACCGGCGCCGGCGTTGCCGGCAGCTCTGGCAGCGCCACGGATGTTCCTGCCCCCAGCGAGCCTGTACCGGCCGACACCGCTCCCGCCCCTGACGTCGTCGTTGCGGATTGTCCAGCACCGCAGCCGCCGCCTGGGGTACCGAACAAGGACGAGGCGCTCGTCAAGGCGAAGGAACTCTTCAGCTCCTGGGGCTACGACATCAACGCCTACCAGTTCGACGACGTGTACGCCGATGAATGGAATGCCAGCGTCAATGCCTCGCTGACGCTCGACGGCATGAACGCCCAGATCCCATTGTCCGTCGGCTTCGGCGAGAACGGTGCCATCACTTATGCATCCGGCTCGCTCGCCGCACCACAACGCGGCGCCGACTATCCGACGATTGGTGCCGCCGCAGGGTTCGAGAGGTTGCAGACGCAGCAGAACCAGTACGTCGGTCTCTCGGCAGATGGAGTCCGCCCGAAGGTGGCCACCGACGTTGTCGAGTCGCAACCGGCCCTCGGTGCACCGGCAATAGCGCCATGCAATGCTGCACTGGATGACACCAGTTGCGCACCGATCGACACCGAGCCGATCATCGTCACCCTGAACAGCGTCAAGCCAGCCCTGACCTTGGTTTGGGCTGCTGATGACACCATCTGGCTGTTGCCCGCCTACTCGTTCGGTTCGGCAGACGGCGGCATCTACACCGTCCTGGCGGTCGACGACGCCTACATCAAGCAACCCGACCCTGAGGTCGCCACGACAGAGCCGGTCATCGAGCCAGGCGGCGTCACCGACACCGCTGTGCCACCGACGCCGAGCGTTGCTCCTGCGTGCGCGCCTGTCACCGAGATCACCACCCCAACCGCAACCGTCGAGCAGATCGCCGATGCCGTCGTCGGCTACTGCGTCGTCGCAGCTCAGGAACTGGCCAAGACCTTCGGCTACGAGGTGCGTGTCGTGCGCCAAGACGGCGTCGATCTCGCGATCACCGCCGACTTGAACCCGAACCGCATCAACGTCGTGGTCGAGAACGGGGCAGTCGCCTCGGTCCTCGACATCGGCTGACTCTCCGGTCCGCCCGCCGGTAACCTGCCAGGCGATGTTCGACTCACTGTCCTCGCGCCTCGAAGGTGTCATCAAGAAGATCCGCGGCAAAGGTCGGCTGACCGACGACGACGTCGATGAGGTGTTGAAAGAGATCCGCACGGCATTGCTCGAAGCCGACGTCAACGTCGGGGTCGTCCGCAACGTCACGGCCCGCATCCGCGAGCAGGCGGTCGGTGCCAAGCTCAGCCAGGCACTCGACCCCGGTCAGCAGATCGTCAAGATCGTCAACAACGAATTGACTGCAATGCTCGGCGGCGAGACGTTGAAGATCAACTACGCCAGCCGTCCTCCGACCGTGGTGTTGATGGCCGGCTTGCAGGGCTCGGGCAAGACGACCAACTCGGCCAAGCTGGCCCGCTGGTTCAAGAGCCAGGGCCGTCAACCGCTGATGGTCGGTGCCGACCTCCAGCGCCCGGCCGCGGTCGAACAGCTGCGCACCCTCGGGCGCCAGATCGACGTGCCGGTGTTCAGCGAGCCGGGCGACCCGGTCTCGACGGCGCGTCGTGGTCTGGAAGAGGCACGTCGCCTCGGACGCGATGTGCTGATCGTCGACACCGCCGGGCGCCTGTCGATCGATGCCGAGATGATGCAACAGGTGCGCCAGATCAGCGAAGCCGTGCAGCCCGACTACACGTTCCTGGTCATCGACGCGATGACCGGTCAAGACGCCGTCGGCGTCGCCGAGGCCTTCCACACCACGCTGGCCATCGACGGCGTGATCATGTCGAAGCTCGATGGTGACGCTCGCGGTGGCGCGGCTCTGAGTGTCAAAGAAGTGATCGGCCGGCCGATCGCATTTGCATCGACCGGTGAGAAGCTCAACGAGTTCGAGCAGTTCCACCCCGATCGCATGGCAGGGCGCATCTTGGGCATGGGCGACATGCTCAGCCTGATCGAGCAGGCCGAGCAGGCCTTCGAGAAGGACCAGGCCGAAGCGGCCGCCGAGAAGATGATGGAGGGGGAGTTCACCCTCGACGACTTCCTCGAACAGATGCAGGCGCTGAAGAAGATGGGCCCGCTCGGCAACATCTTGGGGATGATGCCCGGCATGCCCAAGGAGTTGAAGGGGGCCCAGATCGGCGATGACCAACTGAAACCGGTCGAGGCGATCATCCGCTCGATGACGCAACTCGAGCGGCGCAAACCCGAGGTGATCAACGGCAGCCGCCGGACCCGCATCGCCAATGGCAGCGGCACATCGGTCGGTGACGTGAACCGTCTGGTCAAGCAGTTCAGCGAAATGCAGAAGATGATGAAGAAGATGGGCGGCATGGCCATGTCGGGCAAGGGCGGCAAGAAGGGCAAGAAGGGTCGCGGCCTGCCTGGGATGGCGGGCATGGCCGGCATGGGCGGCATGCCTGGTGGCTTCCCCAACTTCAATTGATAGCCTCTCGTCGTTCGTATTGTGCAAGGAGCCCTGAAGTCGTATGGCAGTAAAACTGCGCCTCACCCGAGTTGGCAAGACCAAGCAGCCGCAATACCGCGTGGTCGCGACCGATAGCCGCTCGCCCCGTGACGGCCGGTTCATCCAGATCGTCGGCACCTACAATCCGCGAACCGACCCGTCGACACTCAACATCGACAATGCCAAGGCCGTGAAGTGGTTGATGGACGGCGCCCAGCCGACCGAGCGAGTCCGCAAGTTGCTGGAAGTGTCGGGTGCGATGGCTGAGTTCAGCGCCGCCCGGGCTGCCAAGTGACCGACGAGCCAGTGACCGACCAGCCTGGAGCCGACGGGCCTGCATCCGACGAGCCGGCTTCGGTCGAGCCGGCTTCTGCAGTATCCATCAACCAAATTCCAGCGCCGACGGCGACGGCTGTGCTGACCCATGTCGTGCGTTCAATCGTCGACGACGCCGACGCCGTGAGGGTCGACGCTGTCGAGGGCAGGAATCGTCTGAAGCTCGAGGTCAAGGTCGGCCCCGGTGACCTCGGTCGTGTGATCGGTCGACGCGGTCGCACCGCGCAGAGCATCCGTACGGTCGTGCGTGCCGCAGCCACTCGTGATGGCGTCGAGGTCGACGTCGACTTTGTCGACTGACGCACTACGCGAAGTCGGGCGCATTGGTCGCGCCCATGGAGTACGTGGCGAGGTGTATGTCTCGTTGATCACCGATCGGGTCGAACGGCTCTCGCCCGGCGCCAGATTGTTGGCTGGTAGCGCATGGCTGACGGTCACCGAATCTCGTGAGCAGCACGGGCAGCGTTGGCTGGTTCGCTTCGACGGAGTCGACGATCGCACCGCAGCCGAGAAGTTGACCAACTCGATCCTGCTTGCCGAACCTCTGGTCGACGACCTCGACGACGCGTTGTGGGTGCACGAGCTGATCGGTTCGCGCGTCGTCGACCGACACGGTGTCGACCGGGGAACATGCGTCGCTGTGGTCGACAACCCCGCCCACGACATCCTCGAACTCGATTCCGGTGCACTGGTGCCGGTGACGTTCGTGGTCACGTGCAGTGGTGGAATCACGACCATCGATCCGCCCGAGGGCCTGTTCGACCTGTGAACTTGACGACTTCTTGACACGCTCCGTGGTGATGAGTCGAACGGCCCATTTCACGCTGCGACGCATCTCACTACCGTGAGTGACACATGGAGGCGTTGATCCGCTGGCTGCAATTGGTCGCTTCGCCAGCGAGGAGCTAGAGCGAAACCTTCCATCGGTGGAACGGATCCAGGCATCCCTCTTGCCTGGCCTCAACAGCGGGACGGGCACACAATGCGACAGGCACGGCGACTTCTCTCGGCGGTATTGGTATTGCTCGGCGCGATTCTCATCGTGCCGGCTTTCGGTGGCTCCGCAAGCGCCCACCACTCGAACATCGACGCGTCCGTGGCTTGCGACGGAACGGTCTCGTGGAGCGCAACGTCGTGGGCGACGGGTCCCGCCGGCACGAACCCCGACATCCGCGTGTTCAAGACGATCGGCAGCACGACCACCCAGATCGCCCAAGGTGCCTTCACGAACGCCAACAACTACCGGTTCTCGGGCACTTTCGCGTGGCCGATCAACACCGCCAGCCTGACGGTCACATCTACGCCGTACGGCACGTGGGGCAACGGCACGGTGTCTCCGGTCGGAAGCTCGGTGACGATCAGCAAGCCGACCAACTGCCCCGGACAACCGGGCGTCAGCAAGTCGGTGTCGTGCATGAACAGTTCCCCGGGCAATGGTGACGGCAAGCTCGTGCTGACGCTGACCAACGGCGCCGGCCAGTTCGCCTCGAGCGTCACGTTCAAGGTGTACAACCCCGATCAGACCTCGGCGTTCACCAACTACACGGTCGCCGCCGGCGGGTCGACGCCGGTCACGTTCACTGGTCTCGCCGACGGCAATCACATCGTCAAGATTCTCGTCGGAACGGCTGATTACAGCCAGACGTTCGCCGTCGATTGCGACTCACCAATTCCGGCGGTGACACGCACAGTGACATGCGCGAACGGTGATGGTCAGGTCGTGGTCACATTGAGCAACACCGGTGGCGAGGCCGTTGTGTTCGACGTTACCAACCCGACCACGGGTGTCGTGGAGCACGTCACCGTCTCTGCGAACAGCTCCAAAACTCGCACTCTTGGCGGATTTGCTGATGGTCACCACACAGTCGTCATCAAGGTGGGAGCCACCGACTTCTCGCAGAGCTTCACGGTCGACTGCGACCATGCATTGCCGAAGGTGTCGAGCACGGTCGCGTGCGACACCGCCCACGACGGGTCGGTCACGATCACACTTACCAACGAGGGCACCGAGGGGGTCGTCTTCCAGGTCACCAACCCCAGCACGGGCACGGTCGAGAACGTCACCGTCGGCGTCGGCGCCAGCACGACTCGCACCTTCGGTGGTCTCATCGATGGTTCCCACAGCGTGACCGTGACAGCAGACGGCCAGTACTTCACCCAGACCTTTTCGGTGCACTGCGATCTCGACCCGTCGTTCAGCCACTCTGAGACGTGTGTCAACGGCGACGGCAACATCGACGTGGCGATGACCAACAATGGCGACGACGTCGACGCACTGTTCGTGCTCGACGGTGTCTCGTACACGCTTGCACCCGGCGCAACGAAGGTGGTCACACTCGGCGCGTTGGCCGACGGCGACCATCTGGTGCCACTCACGGTGAATGGTCTCGACAGGAGCTTCTCGGTGGTCGTCGACTGCGATCGCCCCGGCCAGCCGGCGGTCGAGATCGCCCAGAACTGCGCGAACGAAGACGGCGTGGTCGTTGTCACGCTCAAGAACATCGGTGGCCAGTTGCCGCTCACGTTCACGGTGCAGGGCACGAACTACGTCGTGTCGGCCAACTCGAACCTCCCTGTAACGATCTCTGGCCTGCTCGATGGCGGGCAAACCATCGCAATCACGCAGGGAGCGACCGACTTCTCCAAACCTGTCACCATCAATTGCGACGAGGCGCCGACCGTCACCTTCACCCAGACATGCGTCGAAGGTGCCGGTGGAATCTCCGACGGTCAAGTCGTCGTGACACTGCACAACAACGGTGACGACGTCGACGCAACGTTCACGGTGAACGGCGCGGAGTACACCGTCGGCCCCAAGGCGTCGCAGCCGGTCACGATCAGCGGACTCTCCGATGGTGTCAACACGATCGTCGTCTTTGCCGGCGTGCTCGATCTGAGCTTCGACATCGACGTCTCCTGCGATCATCCCGGTGAGGGATCCGTGTCGTCGACTTCCGACTGCGTCGACAACGATGGCCTCGTCATCGTGACGCTGACCGCCAGCGGCGGTGAGCTGCCAGTCGTGTTCAAGGTGAACGGCGTCGACCACTCGGTGGATCCCGATACGACGCTCGACGTTTCGTTCCCGGGTCTCGACGACGGCAGCACGCACGTTGCCATCTTCGTGGGACAGGCCGACCTATCGCTCGACGTCGCCACGGCGTGCGACCTGCGGCCTCTCGTCGACTACGTCCAGAAGTGCGTCGACTTCGACGACACCGTGTCGGTGCTGATCCGGAACCAAGGCGACGACGTCGAGGTCACATTCACGATCAATGGCACCGACTACGTCCTGGCCCCAGGCGAGTCGCAGACTGTGCTGGTCGATCATCTTGCTGACGGTTCGAACACCATCACGGTGGCTGTAGACGGCGTTCCTCAGAACGACATCGTGGTCGAGTCCAACTGTGATCCGGTGTTCACGATCACACCCGTTTGCAACTCGGTCGATACCGAGGGCGCGATCACCAAGTACTGGTTCACGATCAGCAACTCCGAGACCACAGATGTGACTGTGACCTGGGATGGTGGCAGCGCAACGGTCCCGGCCGGACAGACAATGGCGATCAGCACGACGTATCCGGCGCTCGTGCTGCGCCACAACGGAGCCGTGATCGGCGAGGCCGCGGGGGCCGGCGCCACATGCGTGCGCCCCGTCACCTTCACCAAGGAGCTCAAGGGCCAGCCAGAATCGGGCGAGACCTATTCGATCCGGGTCTCGAGACTGGTCGGCGAAACGTACGTCGAGGAGCTGACGTTCACAATCAATGGTGGGGAGACCAAGACCGTCAACCTGCCCTCGACCCTCGACCCGGCCGGAATCGACTACAAGTTCGAAGAGATCGTCACCGGCACTGCCAACACCAGCATCGTCAGCCCCGATCAGATGAACCTGTCGGGACATCTCGGCGAGACCGTCGGTGTCGTCGTGACCAACGGTTATGCCTCCGTGCAGATCGACAAGACATCGTCGACGTCCGCTGTGGTCCCGGGTGGACAGATCACATACACGTTGCGGGTCACGAACACCGGTGGGCTCACCCTCGACCCGGTTGTCGTCACGGATCGCTTGCCAAACGAGACGGAACTAGTGACGGCATTCGTCGCCGGTGGCACCGGCCAATGCGCGCTCGTCCAGGCAACCCGCCCGCTGCTGCTCAGCTGCATGATGAGTGGTGCGTTGGCCCCGGGGGCCTCGACGAACCTCATCACCGTGGTCGTCAAGATCGACACCGCGGTCGCTGCCGGCACCACGATCGTCAACCAGGCCAGCGTGCACGGCGCCTACACGACCGATGGCGGCAATCAGTCGCTGGTCGAAAACGTGAACACCGCCGGGGTGACCGGCGGTGATCTGAGCTGTGTTCCGGTTATCGCTGGGACTGTCTGCGATCTCTCGGCGAAGGTTGGTGTGCCGGTCGCCCAGCTGCTGGTTTCCAGCAACCCGACGGCGACAAGCTCCGATGTCGTGGTAGCTCAGCTGCCTCGGACGGGCGTTGGCCACCTCGGCACCATGCTGGCTCTCGCCTTCGGCGGGGTCCTGCTGGGCGGTGCCCTGTTGCTCAGCCGACGCCGGTTCGGCGTCCGCTGAGCAACAGTCTCACCACTGCTCAGACTCCGACGAGTTCGGGCTTCTGCGGCTCCGGCGGGGCGACTGCCTTGTCGTCATCCTTCTTGCCCGTGAAGGCGTGGATGAAGCCGGCGATCGAGAGCACGAACATCAGGATTGCGAGTGCGAAGCAAACGTTCGCGGCCATGCCCGCACGATCACCGAAGATGCTGAAGCCGTAGCTGGTCAGCAACAGACCGCGAAGGGTCTCACCCTTGAACATGGTGTCACGAAGGCCGCTGAGCTCGGTCACACGAGCGTCGAGCTCTTCGGTCGGCTTGCCGGCGGTCTTGGCGTCAGCAGCGGCGGTCTTGGCCTTGGTCACTTCGCCGCCGAGTGTTGCATAGGTGGCACCTTCCACCCCTGCGCCCTTGGCGGATTCCTTCATGTGGAAGGCGATGTACTGGTTCGCATAGCACTCGGCCTTCTTGCCGCTGTCGAGGGCTGAGCCGCCGTAGTTGGCCAGGCACTGCCCGCCGGCCGCCTTGTCCTCGCCCTTCAGGGCTTCGGCGGGGGTGAACGTAATCTTCTGTGCACTCAGCTGGTTTGTCACGTAGCTCTTGGCAAAGTTGGCCTGGTTGTTCAGCACAAGGCCGAGAACCAGCAGCAGTGCGCCGAAGAGGATGCCTCCAGCGCTGAAGAGCAGGTCAAGCGTACGTCTGTTCATTTCGTTCCTCCGAGTTTGTGGTGGCACCTGTGGTGCGTGTGTTCACAATGGCGGAGGATCCGTGTCAGGTACTAGGGGCCGTTGGTCCCGATCAACAGTGCTCACATACCCAACGGCTCGAGCCGTTCAGCGGCCACGACTGCGTCGAGGTTGATCGGGCCGTACACGTGTGGGAACGGTTCGGGTGCGCCGGGCAGCTGCTCGTAGACGAGGGGCGATGTCAGGCGCTGCTCGTCGACGTGCAACAACACCAGGTCAGAGGCCCCGCCGTAGTACCGCTCGATGACGCCTGGCCACTGCGCAGCGGTGCTGCAATGGATGTATCCCTCGTCGGCCAGGTCGATGCCACGCGTCGAGCCGGTGTGCGCCCCGCGCTGCTGCGAGTTGGCCCACGTGGCGGTATCGGTGATGTGGAAGATCATCGCCTCGTAGGCTTGCACACCGATGCAGATCGACGTGTTCACCATATTCCCCGGTCTCGTCGAGACGTTCTGCACCGAAAGCATGCTCGGCCGGGCGCGTTCCAACGGCGTGTTAGCGCTGCAGCTACATGATCTTCGCGAGCACACGAGCGATGTTCACAGAACCGTCGATGATGCCCCGTTCGGCGGTGGCGCCGGCATGGTGATGAAGGCCGAGCCGATCTTCGCTTCGGTCGAGGCGGTAGATCCTCCGAGACCCCTCTACCTACTCGGTCCCGGCGGGCGGCGATTCGATCAGGCGCTGGCCCACGAGCTTGCCGCTCTCGACGGATTCAGCCTGCTGTGCGGCCGCTACGAGGGAGTCGATCATCGTGTGCGCGAGCACCTCGTCGACGGCGAACTGAGCATCGGCGACGTCGTGCTCAGCGGAGGCGAGGTCGCCGCCTGCCTCGTGATCGAGGCCGTGGTACGGCTGCTACCTGGTGCGATGGGCAACGAGGCGAGCCCGGTCGCCGAGAGCTTCGGCCCATCCGGCCTGCTCGAAGAGCCGCACTACACGCGCCCTGCCGAGTTCCGGGGCTGGACAGTGCCCGACACGCTGCGCAGCGGCGATCACGCCAGGATCGAGCGATGGCGCCGGGCCCAGGCCCTGCATCGCACATTGCGATACCGTCCTGACCTGGTCGAGGCCGCCGGCGGCTTGGGTGAAGTTGAGCGTCGACTGTTGGAAGAGTTCCCTCCGGTCACCTATCCTTGAGCGTTCCCTGGTTGAAGCCAGCCAAGAGAACCCAGCCAAACCAATCAGAGAGTTTCGCGCCATGAAGTCCACCGACCTTGTCGACAACCAGTACATCCGCACTGACGTGCCCGACTTCGCCAGTGGCGATGAGGTCAAGGTCCACGTCAAGGTCGTCGAGGGCAACAAGGAGCGTGTGCAGATCTTCCAGGGCAACGTCATCGCCCGCCAGGGGAGCGGCGTCGCCGAGACGTACACGGTTCGCAAGGTCAGCTACGGAGTTGGCGTCGAGCGCACGTTTCCGGTGCACACCCCGACCGTGGTCAAGCTCGAGGTCGTCAAGCGTGGCGATGTTCGTCGCGCCAAGCTGTACTACCTGCGTGATCGCGTCGGAAAAGCCGCCAAGATCAAGGAAAAGCGCGACGCCTGAGCGTGCGCGACCCATCGGTGTAATCGAGCACCCGCGTTGAGTTCCGACGATCTCGAAAACTTTGAGGCCGAGCGCGAGCTCCAACTCGCTCAGGAGTACCAAGACGTCGCGGCCATGTTCCGCTACGCCGTGGAGACCGAGCGCCGGTTCTACCTGGCCAACGACGTCAAGCTGAATGTCAGCGGAGACGCCGCCAAGCCGGTGATCGAAGTGGAGTTGAGCGACGCATGGGTATGGGATATGTACCGGAAGACCCGCTTTGTGCCGAAGGTGCGGGTGCTGACGTTCAAAGACGTCAACGTCGAAGAGCTGCCGTCGACCGAGTTGTAACGCCGTCGTTGGCCAATCAGGCACGCGGCCGTTGGGGCGAAGACGTTGCCGCTCGTTGGTACACGACGCACGGCTACGAGGTTGTCGACCGCAATTGGAGATCGTCCAGTGGCGAGATCGACCTGATCGCCTGCTCCAGTTCGGTGGTTGTGTTCTGCGAGATCAAGGCACGTGCGTCAGACCGCTACGGCCCACCCGAAGCTGCGGTCGGTTGGGCCAAACAGCGACGCATACGGGTGGTCGCTGCCCAGTGGCTGGCAGCCCATGACCGCCACGGATCGATTCGATTCGACGTCGCAGCGATCACGGGCGTACACATCGAGGTCTTCGAAGCGGCCTTCTAGCTCTGGCGTCAAAGAGCATCAGCGTCAGCTCATTGACGCGACGGTCGTTCTGAGAGGTGACGCTGAGTGTCGGCGTCGCCGAACTGGGCAGCCCCAGAACGACACGTACGACACGTACGGTTCTGGGGCTGCCCAGTTCGGCGCCGAGCCTTCGCCCGGGTCGCCACTTGCGCCGAGTGCTCGATCTGGGCGTCGCCGCAGCACTTTGAACCAGCGCTGACACGGCACTAGCCGGTCGGATTCTGACGTCGATCCCAACAGGCCCTGTGCCAATGACGGCGCAGGTCGGGCGCATCTGCGGGTACCGCGACGTAGTGACCGATGCCGGTGGCGATCTCGTGATGGCAGCCTGGGCAGATGTAGGCCTTCGTGGCCTCGTACGGCTGCACGCGACGCACCTCCACAGCTCCGAAGCCCCCATCCCACAAGCCCACGGCTACCCCAGGAGCGCCCACACCAACAGACCGATCACGGCGAGCGTGGCGGCCGCGACGAATACGTAGTCGAGAGGCTTGGCGACGAACTTGCGGTTGGGGTTGAAGCCCATGAACCCCAGTATCGTGCCGATTCCCACGAAACCTTCGTCGACGAGCGACAGCCGCAGTTCGCGGGTCGCTGACCCGATCGGCGGCCTCTCGCTCTGTAGCGTTGCATCGTGCGGCAGGTGCGTTCGGTCCTCATCGGGGTGGTGGTTGCCACCCTGTGCTGTACGGCCGCCAGTGCTGCGCCTCCGGCGGCGCCGCCCGCCGACCCGTCGACCACCGTCGCCGTGGATCCCCTCGGTCCTGCGCCCGCCGTCCAGCAGCCACCGCCGATCAGCGATCCTCATGTCGTGTCGAGCCCGTTGGTGGTCGTGCCCGCAGGTTGTGCTGCTCCGCCGGCACCTGTCGCGGTGTTCGTCGGCACGCTCGCCGCCTCCGACACCACCACTGGTCGTTTCGCAGTGCAACAGATCCGTGCCGGCAGCCTCGATGGGTACGCGGTCAACACAATCGTCGACGTGCGCTTCGACGATGACATCAGGTTCTTGCGAGCCGGTCAGCAGTACCTCGTCGGTGCGATACCGGATCCGATCACGCGTGTCCTGCGATCCAAGGTTCGCCTGCCGGCGCCGCTGTTCGGCGGCGATGCAGTGATCGGCGTCAACGACACCGACGTGCACTGCCCTCGTGTCGAAGACGGCGTCAAGACCCTGCTCGTCGATGGTTCCGACGTCGATACGGGTGTTCTGGCGCCGCTCATGACGGCCAAGAAGTCACTCTTGAAGGCGATCTTCAAGCCATTGGGCATTGCGATCGCATTGCTGGCGTTGCTCGCGGCGATCAAGCTGCTCATCTTTGCCATGGTTCGGGCGGTACGCGAATGGGATTTCGATCCGGGTCCACCTGCTCCCGAAGTGCCGCGTGAACGCAGGCACGTCGACGACGGGATCGCCCGCGCGGAGGCATCCGACACCCCCGAGCGTGTTTAATGCCGTGTCAGCGATTGTCCAGAATGCTGCGGCGACGCCTAGATCGGGCAGTCGGCGCTAGCGGCGCACCCGGGCGAGGGCTCGGCCAGCCAGCGACGCTGATGCTCCGTGACGCCAGAGCTCGCTCGGCTCGGGTCTGAGCGCCGCAAACGCTGTCTGAGACGGCAGTTCGGCGAACCTCGGATCAGGCGTGGGCGGCGGTGGCCCGGGCCCGAAGGTCGCTGACGGCGTGCTCGAGGCCGAGTGGGTCGCGGTAGAGGGCACTTCCGGCGACCAAGACGTTGGCACCCGCTGCTGCGGCTGGTGCGACGGTTTCCGGACCGATGCCACCATCGACCTCGACATCGATCTCATCAGAACGTCCGGCGGCTCGGATCATCTCCACGACCTCAGCGATCTTCGGTTCCATGGTGGAGATGTATCGCTGGCCGCCAAAGCCCGGGTTGACCGTCATCACCAGCACAATGTCGACGAGGTCGAGAACATGGGCGACGGCATCGGCGGGGGTGGCCGGGTTGAGGGCTACGCCCGCAGTCGCGCCGAGTGAGGCGATGTTGGCCAGCGTGCGGTGAAGGTGGGTGCATGCCTCGGCGTGAACGATGAGTCGTTGGCAACCAGCGCGCACGTATTCGGCCGCCATGGCATCGGGCGTCAGCACCATCAGGTGTGCTTCGAACGGCAGTGAACTGTGCTTTCGTGCTGCGGCGATCACGTCTGGCCCGAACGTCAGGTTGGGCACGAACTGGCCGTCCATCACGTCCCACTGGATCCTGTCGACCCCGGCAGCCTCCAACGCAGCCACCTCCTCGCCCAGTTTGGAGAAGTCGGCTGGCAGCACACTGGGAGCGATTTCGATCGGTCGCGACATGGCTTCCGAGGGTAGTGGGTGCCCGACGGTAGTGAGTGCCCGAGGGCAGTGGGTGGTAGTCAGAGCGGAGATCTACAGTCGAGGCCGATGTCGTCGATCGTGGTTCGTGCCGAGAAGATGGCAGCCGGCGGCGACGCGCTTGCTCGGCTCGCCGATGGCCGAGTCGCATTCGTCCGTGGTGCCCTGCCGACCGAGTTGGTCGCCATAGAGATTGTGCAGTCGAAGAAGGATTTCGTTCGCGCCGAGATGCTCGAGGTCGTCGAGCCGTCTTCCATCCGGGTGGAGCCGCCGTGCGCCGGCCACGCGGCCGGCTGCGGCGGGTGCCCTTGGCAGCACGTCGAGGCTGCCGCCCAACTCGACCTGAAAGCTGCCGTCGTGCTGGAGGCTCTGAGGCGAACCGGCAAGATGACCGACCCAGTCGTTGAGGTCGGATCCAGCGTGCCGGCGTGGGCCTATCGCACGACGTTGCGTCTGGCTACCGGTCACGGAGATCGGCTCGGGCTTCGCGGACGCCACTCACACGACGTCGTCGAACTTGACGACTGTCCAGTCAGCCACCCGTTGTTGGAGGAGGTGCTTGCCGCTGTCCGAGTTCGTGGAAGCGGTGAGGTCAGCCTCCGTGTCGGCGTTGCCACGCGACAACGTTCGGCATGGATCGTCGAGGGCGACGTCGAGCTGCTCGGCCTGCCCACTGACGTCGAAATCGGGCCGGCGGCAGCGGTGCACGAGGTGGTGGCCGGTAAGACCCTGCGCATCAGCGCGCGATCGTTCTTCCAGTCGGGACCCTTGGCGGCCGAACTGCTGGTGGCGGCCGTCCGCGAGGCCTGCGGCGAGTTTGCCGACGCTGACTCCATCGTCGACGCGTACGGCGGCGTGGGACTGTTCAGTTCCGCGTTGGGTGGGCGGAGGATGATCGTGGTCGAAGCGAGTGAGACAGCCTGTGCCGACGCCGTGGTCAACCTCGGCGATCGCCGTGCCGTCATCGCCTGCTCGCAGGTCGAGCAATGGCAACCGCGACGGGCCGACCTCGTCGTTGCCGATCCGTCGCGAAGTGGTCTCGGTCGGCAGGCCGTGAAGGTTCTCGCCGGTACCCACGCGGCAGAGGATCGTGGTGGTCAGTTGCGATCCGGTATCGCTCGCCCGCGACGCCACACTCCTGCGCGACTCCGGATACGACCACGTGCGATCGATCGTGTTCGACCTTTTCCCGCAGACCCACCACGTCGAGGTGGTCACCACATTCGACCGATCGACGGAGTCCTGGTAAGGGTCAGAGTCGTTGCATGCGAGCCCCGACCCTGTTGAGGAAATCCTGTCGATCCGCAGCGGTCGAACGGTCGATGTCGTACATCGCCAGCCACGTGGTGCGGGCGAATCGATGGCACAACAGGCGCACTGCTCTGCCGATCACCCTCCGCCCGGTCTGACCCTCCACCACATTGAGAAACCGTGACGACCCGTGGGTCGTGATGACCACCAGGCGCCGAATGTTGGTGAGCCGCGGTGTGATCCGCTGGGCGCCTTCTGCCATGTCCCAGGCGACCCCGCGTACCAGCACACGATCGAGCCAGCCCTTCAACATCGCCGGCTGTCCGCTCCACCATGTGGGATAGATGAAGATCAGCACCTCACACCACAGCAGCAATTCGCAATAGCACTCGATCGCCGGATCGGTCGCGTCCACGTCGAGGTAATCGAGTCGCTCCTGCAACGACAGCGCCGGCTCGAACTCATCGTCGTACAGGGCGGTCACCCGTACGTCGTGACCGGCCGTTTCCAACGCGTCGACGGCTTGGCGGTGCACTGCTCCCGTGAACGATTCGGGGTCTGGATGGCAATAGACGACATAGACCTTCACAACGATCGCATCTTCCGCTCCACACGCTCCAGGAAGGCAGCTCGCTGCTCGACCGTTCGGGTGTCAATCGAATAGAGCCCCAGCCACGAGCGACGCGTCAGCAGCGCCGTGTTGAGCCGCAGCGCTCGCAACAACGTTCTCCGGCCGTTGTCGTGGATGGCCTTCACGTGAGCCCATCGCGCCCCGTACGTGGAGATCCCGATGAGGTGATGCACATTGGTCAGGCCACGGCGCACGTGGTGCTTCTCGTCGAACACGAAACCAACCCCTGGGACCAGGACCCGCTCGAGCCATCCTTTGAGGATCGCCGGCATCATGCTCCACCACGTGGGGTACACGAATACGAGGACCTCGGCCTGCTTGACGATCCCGGCATGTTGTTCAGCCAACGGATCCAGAATCGGTCGATCACTGTGATAGGCCAAGCGCTCGTCGTGGCTCATCGCCGTTCGGAACTCTTCGTCGTACAAGTCGAGGATCGTCACGGCGTGCCCACCCTCCACGAGAGCGTTCTTTGCGACCGACGCGATTGCGTGAGTGAAGCTGCTCGGATCCGGATGGGCGACCACAACGACGACACGCATGTTGGTCGCACGCTAGTGGCGCGTCCTACGATCGTCAGTGATGGAATCGCAGGGACCAAGGCCCGTCCCTGTCGGGGTGTATCTGGCCGGCTTCGTAGTTCTGGGCAGTTGTCTGAGCTTTGCCGGGCCGGCGTTGTCGCACCTTCGCGACCGCGTCGGGACCAACGACGGTGGCATCAGTCTGGTCTTCGTGGGGTCGTCGATCGGGTACATGTGCGGATCGTTCATCGGTGGTCGATTTCTCGACCGTGGCCGGGGGCACCAGGTGTGGGCGATATGCATGGCCATCGCCGTCGTCGCCATCGTCGTGATCTCGCAGCTCCGCGAGCTCGCCCCGCTCGTCGCAACGTTCGTGGTGCTCGGTCTGGTCTCTGGCGTCGGTGACGTTTCCGGCAACACCCTGGTGGTGTGGAGCCGGCCGGAATCACCCGGCGCCGCCCTCAACGCTCTGCATCTGTTCTTCGCGATCGGGGCGTTGTCGGCGCCATTACTCACCAATCGCGCCCTGGCCTGGAGCGACTCGTTGTGGCCGGTGGCGGTGCCCCTGGCCGTACTCACCGCGATTTGTGGCTTCGTCTTGCTGTCGACACCGGCGCCGACGAAAACGCCGTGCTGCGGATCGCAGCGGTGGGGATGTGGCTGCCTCAGTACGCCGCGGCCAACTGGCGATCGTCAGCCTGTTCTTCTTCGTCTACGTCGCCCTCGAAGTCGGTTTCGCCGGCTGGATCCACTCATACGTGGAACAGATCGGATACGGCGGAGCCAACACCGCAACCGGGGTCACGGTGATCTTCTACGTCGGCTTCTGCGTTGGTCGGGTCGTCTCGATCTGGCTGTCGAGCCGCTTCATCGCCGGGTGGATGCTGGTGGGCTCGATGAGCGTGGCCTTGGCGTCGTCGACGGCTCTCGTCATCTTCAACGGCGGCAACGTCGGTTTGTGGGTCGTGACGTTCCTGTTCGGTGTGGCGGTCGCCCCGCAGTTCGCATCGATGATCGGTTACGCCGAGGCCCATTTCGCCCTGTCTGGCGCGGCGACATCAGCATTCATCGCCGCGGCGGGCCTCGGTGGACTCGTCATGCCGTGGATGCTCGGCCAACTCTTCGACGCGTACGGTCCTGAAGTGCTCCCACCCGTCACGCTGGCGGCCTGCGTGGCAACCATCGCCGCGGCCCTCTTGGTTCGGCACACGGTTCGAGCAAGCGGATCTCAGCGGCCGCCGGTGACATCGATGAACGCACCGGTCACGTAGCTCGCTGCCGCCGACGCGAGCCACACCACAGCCTCGGCCACTTCCTCCGGTGTGCCGACGCGTTGCATCGGCACCATGGGTGTCATCCGCTCGACCCGTCCCGGGGTGGCGTGGAGGTGGAAGTCGCTCTCGATTAGACCCGGGCGCACGGCGTTGACCCGGATCCCGTCGGGCGCCAATTCCTTGGCAAGACCGACCGTCATGGTGTCGATGGCACCCTTCGATGCGGCGTAGTGCACCCACTCGTTCGGTCCTCCGAGCACGGCGGCCTTCGACGAGATGTTGATGATGGAGCCACCGTTTCGGCCGGCTCGCATGCGACGCGCTGCCTCGCGTGCACACACGAACGCGCCGGTGAGGTTCACGGCCCAGAGATGTTCGAGGGCATTGACCGTGTAGCTGTCGAGGGTTCCGTAGCTGCCGGCGATACCGGCGTTGTTCACCAGCACGTCGAGACGGCCGGCGCGCTCGTCGATCTCGGCGAACATCGCCAGCACGGCTCGTTCGTCACCGACGTCGGCCTGCACCGCGAACGAATCGTTGCCGATCTCGTCGACCAACGTTGCCGCCTTGTCTCCGCTGGCTGAGTAGTTGGCGATGACCGTATATCCAGCACTTGCCGCGAGGCGGGTGATCGCCGCCCCGATGCCTCGACTCGCCCCGGTCACGAGCATCACCGGTCGTGTCATGAGAGCTTGTTCTCGAGGCGTTGTTTGACGCCCGGCCACTCGTTGCGGATCACCGAGAACATCGCCGAGTCGCGGGCAACGACGTTCTCTTCGCCGGCAGCGTACGAACCTCGATGACAGCGCAGAATGCCTTCGAAGGTGCCACCGATCCGAAGGATCGCGGTTCGGCTCTGCGTGTTGCGGGCGTCAGTGCAGATCGACACCCGGTGTACGTTCCAGCTGTCGAACGCGTTGCTCAAGAGGAGGTACTTGGCCTCGGTGTTGATTGCTGTGCGCTGCGCCGAAGCCGCCAGCCAGGTGCCGCCGATCTCGACCTCGTCGGGCAAGGTATTGCCGCCCCACCATTCGAGGCGCAGATAGCGGGTGCAGCCGACGAGGGCGCCGTCGCCGAGACGACGTTGCACGAACGGCACCACGGCGCGGGCTTGCTGGTCGTCGAGGAGGCCCGTGATGTAACGCTGCATGCCCTCGATCGTGGGCGGCACAGCGGTCCACGCATAGGTCGATCGCTCTTGGTTGCCTGCGGCAGCGAGCTCTTCGGCGTACTCCAATCGGAGCTGCTCGAGCTGGACGTGGCGGCCGGTGAGGGTTGGTGCTGCGACGCTCATGTGTCCACCAGCATGCCAGGCGGATGTAGCTACGTCAGGAACAGAAGGGCTGGGGTCTCGAGGAGGTTCTTGATCCGTTGGATGAACGACGCGGCGTCGGCGCCATCGATCAGGCGATGGTCGAATGACGATGAAAGGTTCATGATCTGCCGCGGTTGCACGACGCCCGCGATGTAAACCGGGCGCGTGGCGATCTTGTTGACCCCGATGATGGCGACCTCCGGGTAGTTGATGATCGGCGTCGACACGATCCCACCCAACGCGCCCAGGCTGGTGACCGTGATCGTCGATCCGCTCAGCTCGGCAATCGTGATCGTGTGGTCGCGCGCCGCCGTCGAGAGTCTGGTGACTTCCTCGGCGGTTTCCCACAGGCCGAGTGCCTCCGCGTTCTTGATGACGGGAACCATCAATCCTTTCGGTGTCTGTGCTGCCACGCCAAGGTGCACCGATCCGTGGCGATTGACGACGCCACCGTCGTCGTCGTACCGGGCGTTCATCTGCGGGAAGTCGTCGATGGCGACCACCACGGCGTGAATGAGGAAGGGCAGAACCGTCAGCCTGGGCCGAACGCCGTCGTGTTGCTCGTTGAGCTCGGCGCGCAACCGCTCGACCTCGGTGACGTCGACCTCGTCGACGTAGGTGAAGTGTGGAATGCGTGTCTTGGAGATCTGCATGCGCTGGGCGATGTTGCGTCGCAACCCCAGCACCGGCACCGCGTCGATGGTGTCATCGGTTGCAACACTGACCTTGGCTGTAGCGAGTGGCGTGGTCGGTGCCGGCCGGGAACGGGTCAGGTGGGCGTCGAGGTCTGAGTGGACGACGCGACCGTCGGGACCGGTGCCGGCGATGTCGGCGAGATCGATGCCGAGGGTTGCGGCTCGCTGACGCACGGCGGGTGCCGCTGCTGGTGCGCGCGTGGGTGTGGCGCTCGTGACCCCCTGGTCGAGGGCCGCGCCGTCGGGTGCGGGCACGGCCGGATCAGGTGGTGGCTGATGGGTCACGGTCGGCGCGGGAGCAGATGGGGGAGCGGCGGGCGTTGGCGTGACGGGTGGAGCCGCGTCGGTGCGGTCCTGGCCCGTCGTGGCGCCGTCGGTTTCGATGCGGATCAACGGCGAGCCAACCGAGATGACGTCGCCGACAGCCCCACCCAACGAGGCGACGATTCCCGAGACGGGTGAGGGCAGTTCGACCGTCGCCTTGTCGGTCATCACTTCGACCATGACCTGGTCTTCGGCGATGGTGTCGCCAGCAGCCACGTGCCACTCGACGATCTCGGCCGCGGCGATTCCCTCGCCGACGTCTGGCAACTTGACCACGTATTCGCTCATGTCAGGCCGCCATCACTCGGCGGAACGCGGCCCCGACTCGGCTGGGTCCGGGGAAGTAGTCCCACTCCTGGGCATGTGGATACGGAGTGTCCCAGCCGGTGACCCGCTCGATGGGCGTTTCGAGTTGGTAGAAGCACATCTCCTGCACGGTCGCCGAAAGCTCCGCGCCGAAGCCACTGGTGCGCGTTGCCTCGTGGACGATGATACATCGCCCGGTCTTGCGGACGGACGCCTCGATTGTGGCGGTGTCGAGCGGCAGCAGCGTGCGCAAGTCGATGATCTCGGCGTCGATCCCGGTTTCGTTAGCAGCGGCCTCGGCCACATGGACCATCGTGCCGTAGGCCAGAACCGTGACGTCGTTGCCGGGCCTGCGCACCGCGGCACTACCCAGTTCAACCCGGTAGTAACCGTCGGGCACCTCGCCCAGGGGATGGGTCGACCACGGCACGACCGGCCTGTCGTGGTGTCCGTCGAACGGTCCGTTGTAGATCCGTTTCGGTTCGAGGAAGATCACCGGGTCGTCGTCTTCGATCGAGGCGATCAACAGCCCCTTGGCGTCGTACGGGTTGGAGGGCAGCACGGTGGCCAGCCCGCAGACGTGGGTGAACAGGCTCTCTGGGCTCTGGCTGTGTGTCTGGCCACCGTGGATGCCACCGCCGCACGGCATGCGCACCGTCAGCGGAGCGGTGAACTCGGCGCTCGATCGGTACCGCAGCCGGGCCGCCTCCGAGATCAGTTGATCGAGGCCGGGATAGACGTAGTCGGCGAACTGGATCTCGACCACCGGTCGCAGCCCGTACGCACCCATCCCGACGGCTGCCCCGATGATGCCACCCTCGGCAATGGGAGCGTCGAAAACCCGCTCACTGCCGTACTTTGCCTGCAAACCCTCGGTGCAGCGGAACACGCCACCGAAGTAGCCGACGTCTTGGCCGAACACGACCATGTTGTCGTCGCGCTCCATCATCACATCCAGGGCAGAGCGGATGGCTGCGTTCATCGTCATCGCGGTCATCGCTCGTCCTCCATCTGCTGCCGTTGCTGTTGCAGATGTTGCGGTATCACCTTGAACACGTCTTCGAAGATGCTCTTGGCGCTGGCTACCCGCCCGTCGAGGAGAGTGCCATAGCTCTCGGCTTCCCGCGCCGCCGCCCGTACTTCGCTCTCCACCTCGGCCACCAGGTCGGTGTGCTTCTCGTCGGACCACTCACCGCGGGCGATGAGGTGCATCTTGAGGCGATCGATGGGATCACCGAGCGGCCACGACTTCCACTCGTCGGCTGGGCGATAGCGCGACGGGTCATCGGACGTCGAGTGGGCCGAGGCACGGTAGGTGACCCACTCGATCAACGTCGGTCCCAAGTTGCTGCGTGCCCTCTCGGCCGCCCATCGCGTGGCGGCGATCACTGCCAGGTAGTCGTTGCCGTCGACGCGGAGCGCAGGGATGCCGTAGCCGATTCCACGTGCCGCAAAAGTCGTGTGCGAGCCACCGGCGATGCCCTGGAACGACGAGATCGCCCATTGGTTGTTGACAACGTTCAAGATCACCGGTGCCTGATATGTCGTAGCGAAGGTCAGCGCATGGTGGAAGTCGGCCTCGGCCGTGGCCCCTTCACCCACGGCGCCCGAGGCGATGCGTGTGTCACCTTTGATCGCCGATGCCATGGCCCAGCCGACTGCTTGGATGTATTGGGTGCCGAGGTTGCCCGAGATCGAGAAGAAACCGACGTCTCGGGCCGAGTACATGATCGGCATCTGCCGGCCATGCAGACGGTCTTTCTCGTTGGAGAAGACTTGGCACATCATCTCGACCAACGGCCACCGCCGAGCGATCAGCCAGCCCTGCTGGCGATATGTGGGAAAGAACATGTCGTCGGGGTGCAACTCGAGGGCGTGTCCGACGGCGATCGCCTCTTCACCCGTGCACCGCATGTAGAACGACGTCTTGCTCTGTCGCTGGGCCATCAGCATGCGGTCGTCGTAAGCACGGGTCATGACCATTGCCCGCAGCCCTTGATAGAGCGCGTCGGCGCCGACGTCGGGGTTCCACGGTCCGACGGCTACACCGTGGTCATCGAGAATGCGGATCATCGAATAGGCGAGGTCGCGGATCTCGCTCGGATCGGTGTCGATCTCGGGGCGCCGCACGTCGCCAGCGGTCGGTACGTCGACGTACGAGAAGTCGGCCCGCTCACCCGGGCGAGCCGGGGGCTCCGGTATTCGAAATCGAAGGGGGACGGCCTCGATCATTGAACCTCCTGTGCAGGTGCCTAGTTCATCACGTTCGGGCTGCAGTAGACGAGTGTTTCACGCTCACTCGGGTGGGCGTGAAACACTCCACTGACGCGTACGATGCCGCCGTGCGCGTGATCATCTACGGGGCGGGCGCCGTCGGCAGCGTGATCGGCGGGCGGTTGCATCAAGGCGGTGCCGATGTCGTGGTGGTCGCCCGCCCGGCACACGCCGCTGCCATTCGAGATCGCGGCCTTGCGCTGCGCACCGCGAAGGGCACGGAGGTCATCGATGTCGCTGCCGTGACTTCGCTCGATCAGCTCGACCCGAGCGGCGACGACGTCGTCGTAATCACCGCGAAGACTCAAGACACCCCGGCGATCCATGCCGCGCTGTACGAATGGAACGCCGATGTGCCGGTCGTGTGTGGCACCAACGGCGTGGAGCACGAGCGTCAGGCGTTGCGTCGTTTCGCCGGCGTCTACGGCATGGTGGTGCAGTTGCCCGCCCAGTTCGAGCGGCCGGGTGAGGTCACCGTGTTGTGTGCCCCGACGAACGCGATCCTCGATGTCGGCCGGTACCCGGTAGGCGTCGACGAGATCGCCACCGAGCTCTCCCGCCTGATCGACGAATCACCCGGGCTGCTGTCAGAGGCCGACGTTGATGTGATGACGAAGAAGTACGGCAAGCTCTTGGTCAACCTTGGCAACGCGGCCGACGCGGCGTGCGGCATGGCCGGACGAGGGGCCCGGGTCGTGTCGAGTGCGATCGGCGAGGGCAAGCAGGTGTTCAGAGCCGCGGGCATCCGATGGGAGCAAGCCGCGGAAGGCGCTGACAGGTACAAGTCACGAGCCGCGACCATGCAGTTCGACATCCCCGTCGGTGACACATTCCTCGGCGGCTCGACGTGGCAGAGCCTGATGAAAGGCGCGACGACGCTCGAGACCGACTTCTTCAACGGCGAGATCATCATGCTCGGGCGCCTGCACGACGTGGCAACGCCGGCCAACGAGTTCCTGCAGCGCTACGCATCGCGCATGCTTCGCGGCAGAGTTGCAACCCGGGTCGGTCACCACCGAGCAACTCGATGCCGAGTGGGACACCTGGCGTTGACTCTCGCTCAGGACGAGCATCAATCGATGGGTTCTTCAGGGCGCCACCGGTTCAGCCTATTGACGTGACGGTGTCTCACCGGAACTGGCGGAAGCAGTTCCTGATGTCGGCAACGAAGAGGTCGGGTTGCTCGAACGCGGCGAAATGGCCGCCCTTGGGCTGCTCGGACCAATGCACGATGTTCGGATAGTCGGCCTCCATCCAGGCCCGAACCGGTGGCACGATCTCCTTGGGATACACCGCAACACCCACCGGAACCGTCAGTTGTGTCGCTCGCGCTTTGCCGAAGCTCTCCCAGTAGATCCGCGCCGAACTGGTCGCGCTGTTCGTCGCCCAGTAGAACATCACGTTGTCCAACAGTTCGTCGCGACTGAGCACGTTCTCCGGGTGGCCGTCGCAATCGGTCCATGCCCAGAACTTCTCCAGGATCCACGCGGCCTGTCCCGATGGTGAGTCGGCCAGTCCATACCCCACCGTCTGCGGACGCGTCGCTTGCTGCTTGGAGTAGCCCGAGTCCCATGACTGGTAGTACTCGGCGCCCTTGATCGCCCGCTGCTCTTCCCTGGTGGGCTCGCCATCGACTCGCGGCCGGGTACCCATGGCCAACGTGACGTGGATTGCGGCGCAATGCTGTGGATCCTGTGCACCAATGGCGCGGGTGACGGCCGAGCCCCAGTCGCCGCCCTGCGCGAAGTAGCTGTCATAACCGAGGCGCGTCATCAGCACGGCCCAGGCGTCAGCGATCTTCTCGACGCCCCAACCCGGCGCTGTCGGCTTGCCGGAGAACCCGAACCCGGGAAGCGTGGGGCAGATCACATGGAACGCGTCGGCGGCGTCACCTCCGTGCTGAGTTGGATCGGTGAGTGGCTCGATGACCTTGTGGAACTCGACGATCGAGCCCGGCCAGCCGTGGGTGATTACGAGTGGCTTCGCCTCGGCGTGCGGCGAGCACTGATGGACGAAGTGGATGTCGAGCCCGTCGATGGCCGTGATGTACTGGTCGAATCGATTGAGTCGAGCCTCGCGGGCCCGCCAGTCGTAGCCGGTGGCCCAGTACCGGCACATGTCTTGGATCCAGCCCAGCGGGACGCCTTGACTCCAATCGTCGACGGTCTCGTGTTCGGGCCACCGGGTTTCGGCCAGGCGGCGGCGTAGATCGTCGAGTGCCGAGTGGGGCACGTCGATACGGAACGGGCGGAGGGCAACGTCGTCGGACATGAACGACGACCATAATTCGTGCCTCGCTCAGGTGACCGGCTTGGCGTAGGCGGCCTCGTACGACCGCAGTTCGAACCCCATCTTGGTGTACAGCTCGAATGCGCCGCCGGGACTCTCGGTGTCGGCGCCGAGCGCGGCCTCGGTCATGCCGCGTTGGCTTGAGCTCGCGCAGGCTGCTGGCGAGCAGAGCCCCCGCTATGCCCCGGTTGCGCCATTCGGCATGTGTCGAGATGTTCTCGGTGTAGCCCCGCAGGTAGCCCATCTCGGCGTTCTCCTCGGCGTTGATGAAGCTCTTGACCTGGCCGACCACGGTGTCGCCCGCCCAGGCGATCTTCCACAGCGACACGTCGCGCTGCGGATCGTCGAGAAACTGCTGGAGGTCGTTCGCCGTCGCCTCGCGGAAGTCCCACGAGCCGCGGAATGCCTCCCAGTGGGCATCGAAGATCGGGCGGAGCATCTCGGGTGTCACGGCGCGGATCTCGACGCCGTCGGGCAACTGCCGATCGGCGATGTTCTCGAGGTCGGGCCGCACCAGCGCCGCTGCGAAGCGAATCGACCGGTAGCCCAGCGATTCCAGCCACGCCGACTCACGTGCAGGCGCCAGTCCGGGTCCTGGATGCGGAGCGTATGCGCGAAACCGGGCATGGGTGGTGCCTGCGGCCATTGGTCGCATGTGGGATTCCTGGGCGTCGACCATTGCCTGGAACAGCGGCTCGGTGAGATGTGCAGGTCGTATGGGTGAGAACAGCACGTAGTCGCGCGACTCGTCGCCGAGTTCTTCCCAGCTGGTTCTGACGTAGCCCACCGGGCCGTCCTCGACCGTTTCGATCACGACGATGTCGGTCGACGGGTCGCAATTGGTGAGGTTGGCGTAGGCGACGTCGATCTGTTCGGTCGAGGGTCGTTCGGCAAGGCCGGCGTACTGGCGGTACTCGGTCAGGATCGACGCAATCGCCGGGTGATCCACCGGCCCACGGTACGGACGCGCCACGTACGGTGCGGGCAACTCCATCTTCATGGGATTGACCGTAACGGTGTGGTCCGGGTTTGTCGCGATCAATTTCCGACCTGCGGCGATCGGTACGATTTGGCCGCTGAGCGCGGCAAACCTCGTCTGACCCAAAGCAGAGCTAGTTCGCGGGAGAGTCGATCTCTGCAAGCACCTGACCGATGATCTTGGTGGCCTTGTGCGGAGGTAGTTCGTCGCCGCCTTCCGCGGCAGCGACTTCGACGGCGAAGGCGTGAACTGACGGGGTTCCGCCGACGAGCACGTGGCGCAACGCTTCGGCGCTCGACTCGGGGTCGCCGAGGGCTTCGACGGCCTCGTGCACGTGCTCGGGATCGTCGGCGACCGCGTGCACTACGGCCATGGCCTGGGCGCGGCCCGACACGGTCGAGACGGCTGCACCGCGGTCCGGGTTCTGCTGCACATCCCACTCTCCGAGCGCTTCGATGTAGCCACCCTCGCCGGGGCGCAACACCATCGTGGTCGCGTCGTGCTCGACTGGTTGTGCGGGGTTGTCGGGGTCGTCGTCACCCGTGTGGCGCGTCGGCGCTACGGGAACGGTCAACGACCCATCGTCGTGACGGATGATCTCCATGTGCGTCCTGTACCCAGGACCGCCGAGGGTTATGCATCGGCGCGCCGTTTGTGTCAGCTGGCGAGCCCGAGCAGACGCGGTTTGGTGACCGGGGCCGTCGGCTTCACCCAGTTGGCTGCGAGCACCTCCATGTCGGCGATCGCCTCGTCGAGGCAGCGCCATGAGATGACCGGCGCGACTCGACGGCTGCGGCGACGCTGGTGACACCGAGGTGAACGGTGTTGTCGTAGCTGAACAGGGTGATGTTGAGCGCCGCGCCCGCCGGTGGTCCGAACGCGTAGAACTCTTCGACGTGCACGCCTGCGAGGTAGAGCGGGCACGGTGGGCCGGCCACGTTCGACGCCAAGCACGTCGACACCCTTCATCATCGCTCCGATGACGCGGCGCGAGATCGGCACGCCGAGACGCTGGATCGCCGCCGAGACGGTGTTGACCCACCGCAGCAGCCGGCTCCTGTCGAACGGCGCCGAGGTGTGTGCTGACGCGGCGCAGCCGGCCTTCGGTTTCGTCGCCGCCGACGCGCATCACGATGCGCGCCGGCACGAACTGGTTGCCGGCCCTATCGGCCGTCGCCGCGTTGCGGATGTTGATCGGCATGTGGATGCGGATCTGCTCGCACGCAGGCGCCGTGACGCAGGTGATAGCGGTCGATGGTGTCGAGCACCAGGCCGATGAATGCGTCGTTGAGACTTCCGTCGACTTGTTTGCCTGCGCAGCGGAGCGTGTTGAACGGCACCATCTTGACGTCGAGGCACAGCTCGTTGGACCTGCCGGTCATCACCGGGCTCATCGGCGTTCTGGTGGGCATCACCAGCCGGATTATGGAGCCCGCACTGCGTGCAATCGATCGGGCGGAGCCGATGGGATGCCGGACGAAGGTCGGTGCACTGTGTACCAGGCTGACGATTGCATCGCGTAGAACGCCCCTTGCAGTCCGGCGAGAGTGACGTTCCGACTGCAATGACACGATGTCGGCGACTGCGGGACGGTGCTGTGGGTTCGGCTCCAGGTCAGCGAGTGCTGCGAGCATCAGCATCAAGCCCACACCGTCGGCCATGGCGTGGTGCACTTTGAGCACGACGGCTGCTCGGCCATCGGCCAGCCCGGAGAAGACGCCCAGCTGCCACAGTGGGCGTGATCGATCGAATGGGTCACGAACCCAGTGCTGGGCGCGGCCGAGGATGTCGCCGGCGTCGGCGAACCCGTCGAGGTGCTCGTAGCGATAGTGGTCAGTGACATCGAACCGTTCGGCTTTCACCCATCGCGGCCGAGGCCGGTCGTCGACGACTCGCTGACGCAGCCGCGGCAGTTGCGTGACCATCCGCTCGACCGTGGCACGCATGCGCTCGGGCGAGGGCGGTCGCTGCAGGAACCACACGCTCATCACCGTCGAGCGCAGCAAGGGGTCCTTTTCGATGTGCCAGATCAACGCATCGCTGCTGCTCATCGTCTCGTCGTAGGTGATTCTGCTCATGACCCTCTCCAAGATCGCATCACAGGGTGCGGCCTCGGCGAGGTCACAGTGGTCTATCGGCCCGAACAACGCGCGCATTGAGCGATTGCTGTTCCTACATCCTGCCGGATCGGGGCCTCAGGCACTACTCGGGGGATTGATCGGCCACCGTCTCGACGCGGAGATCGTCGTTGCATGCCTGCGACTCTTCCGAGAACGCCGATTCAGGCTTTCGGTGGGTTCTCGCAGAGTCGATTCGGCCGATTATGGGGCATCGACCGACGAGGACTGGATCTGACTTGATTCCACGCAACCTCGCAGAAGCCCACGTTGCGGGATAGGGTCATCGGTGAGCCATCGACGGTGGCTCTTCTTGCTGTAAGGAAAATGCAATGGCCACTGGCACCGTAAAGTTCTTCAACGCTGAAAAGGGTTTCGGCTTCATCTCTCGAGAAGGCGGCAGCGACGTGTTCGTCCACTTCTCCAACATCGAAGGCAGTGGCTACAAGTCGCTGAACGAAGGCGACGCAGTCGAGTTCGAAGTCGCTCCGGGCAAGAAGGGCGAAGAAGCCCAGAAGGTCCGCCTGATCTAGAGGTTTCTCGGCGCCGATCTTCGCAGATCGAGCAGGCCCGACTGGCCGCCGGTTGCAACCTGGTCACATCAGCGCTGAACAGGTCCTTCGGCACATCGACACCGCTTCGTGCGGTCGTTGCACCGTCGCGCCGTATCACGTCACGTGCGCCCAGTACCCGCCGGGCAAGTAGCCGCCGGAAGTCAGCCGCGAACCGGGGCGCTGGCGTTGCAACCCAACATGTAGCGCAGCCGCGGCGAGAACGCCGCGGCCTGTTCGGCGGTCATCGGCGTTCGTAGGTCGACGAACGGCTTCACCCACGAGCGGCCGTACTGGATGATCACACCGTTGCGAACGCCGTCGGTGACGTTGGCGCCGTGGCGATGCCACGTCTGCGACAACCACATCGCAACCGATCCGGCCGGCCCCTCGAGAACGGTCTCGTTCTCCAGCAGGTCGCGACCCGACGGTGGTTTGCGCTGGGTGTGGTTGCTGCCGGTCACGACGTGGGTCGCGCCGTTGTCGACGGTGAAGTCGTCGAGCATCCACGCCGTCTGGATGCTCAGTGTGAAGTTGGGGAGCGGCTCGGCGATCTGGGTGAGAGGCGAGTCTACGTGCCAGCCGGCGCTGTCGGTGTGCGGCCCGACGTGGTTCACGCTCATGTCGAGCACGATCGCGTCGCGGCCCGAGCTCCTCGTCCATCATCGACAGCAGCAGCGGATGCTCGACCAGCGGTGCGAAGGCCACGTCCTTGTTGATGAGGTTGAAGATCCGCTGCGACCGGCCGTCGTCGAACAGGCTGACGGGATGTGGATGAAGCTGATGCACACGTCGTTGGCGCTGACGGGCCACGGCGTGTCGAACTCGTCGGCCTGACGATGGCGAATGCGGTTCTTCATCCGTTCGATCTCGTCGTCGCCGCTGCGCCACAGATCGAAGTCGACGTCGTCGGCCTGGTCGACCGCGACCGAGCTCTGCTCCCGGATCGACCGGATGTTCGCGCTCGTAGGCGAGGATGCGCTCGACGCGATCACGAAGATCGACCACCATGGCCTTGCGGCATCAGGTTGGGGATCACCACATGGCCGTTGGCGTTCAGTCGCTCGAGCGACTCCGAGCGACTTCGATCTTCGGTTCGGTCAGCATGTCATCGCTTCCTTTCTATTCTACAACCGTCCGAGGTACTCCTCGGCCGCCTCGGGGCCGAGCTCGACGGAGCTGCTCGTCCTTGAACGCCTCGCGCATCTTGGCCCGCGGGTGGATGTAGCCGGCGCCGATCACCTTCTCGCCCTCGCCGCACATCACGTAGCGCGAGATGCGTTGGCCGTGCGGTGACAGTCGTCTTCCACTGCTCGTACGGCATCGAGCGGATCACCGCCTCGCTGCGGAACCACGGCGCGAAGTACTCGATGTTGGGTGCGGCCCGAACCTCGCGCGACAGGTTGGGCGTGCCGCCGTGCCAGCCCGCAGGTCGCGGAAGATGCCCGAACCAGCCGGCGCCGGGCAGACGGTGCTGAGCTTCATCCACTCCGGCTCGTTGGCGAGGTTGGGGATCGGCGCTCGCGAGTTCTGCGTGCCGGGGATCTGCCGTGTCGGTCCGTTCTCGCGCCGTGAGGTCGCACCATCGGGAAGTTGATCGTGACTGCGGGAACCGGCATCTCTCGGGTCGACACCCTGCCGGTCGGGTCGTGGGGCTCTGTCCACACGTTGTCGGAATGCAGGCCTTGGTACTCGATGGCGCCGGGCATGGCCACGTCGCCGCCGGCGCCGATCAGGATGTAGTTGGGCGAGCCGAAGATGGCTGTCAGGATCGGTGTCGTCGTCGGCATGTCGACCAGATCGACCCACTCGTCCTCGTGCAGCATGTGACGCGACGCCGAACTGCTGCCGAACGAGAAGCGATGGGGCAGTCCGCCGGCGCCGCCACCGGCCGCGCACGTGCGGATCGACGGCCAGCATCTCGTCGAGTGCTCGTTCGGTGGCCGCGTTCATGCGGGCCAGTTGCTCGGGCGCCGAGTGCGTCACGAACCACGACGAAGCCGTCGCGGTGGAACAGCTCCGCCGCCCGCTCGACCTCGCTCGGCGTCGAGCACCTCGAGGCCTTTGATCCCGTTGTGCTCGCTTCAACTTCTCACGGAACTCGCACGACGTTGGGATCGTCGTAGGAACGGGTCCAGCCGGCACATGCCGGATCGCCGCCGATCAGGTTGTAGTGCTCCGGCGTGGTCTCGATGTCGTCTGCGGGCGGCGTGTCCAGGCCCAGCGGATTGCTGTTGGTCGTCTGCGGCGACCGCTCGGTTCGCGAAGCCGTTCGGCGGGACGGACGAGTGCCACCCGAGGTGGCTGGGTCGTGCCTGCGTGTCGGTCAATGGAGGTGTCCCATCGGTCGACGGAAGATGTGCGGACCATAGCTTTTTCCGCTTCGTAGCGCGGGATCGAAGCGCAGCTGGCGATATCCGCGGTCGCTGTTTCGCCCGCATGTAGCGTTGCCGTCACCCACCACGATTCTGGAGGTCAAATGATCAAGACGCTGTTGGCTCTGATCGCTCTCTTCCTCGTTGCCACGTTCCCGGCGACCTGGCTGCTCATGCTCTTCCTCGGAAACATCGGCACGAACCTGAGCTATTGGGGCTCGCTTCCGGCCGGCACCATCTTGGCGATGCTGACAGCCGGCGCGGCGAGTGGCTTTCCCAGCCGGATGTGACGATCCCCCGACGCCACCTCAGGCCTTGAAGCGTTCGACGCTGGTCACGCGGCACGTGACGTCGTCATCGACGACTTCGGACGACACTGTTTCGACGCGGGCGGTTTCACCCGGCTCGACATCGTCGATCGATGTGCTGCGGTGGTCGACCACATGTCCATCGAGGCGGAACTCGGTCTCGATGACGTAGAACGAGGTCTTCGTCGAGTGGTTGGTGAGCGTGCCGCCGGCTCGCACGAGGTCGGGTTCGACATCGCAGGTCCATCCGGCATCGATGTCGTCACGAGGTGGGTGCGTGGTTTCGGTGTCGACCTCGCAGGCCGACAGGGCGAAGCATGCTGCGAGTGCGACCGCGCCGCATGTCGCCAGCCGCCGGCGGACGGTCGAAGTGGTGCTGGGTGTGTGAAGTTGTCATGTCGCTCGACAATGCACATCGCTGCTGAGGCGAACCTGATGTCGTGCTGATGTCGGCATCTCACGCTGCGTCTTCACTGGCCGGCCAAGTAGGAATTCTGAGACCGGGCGGATGGCGAGTGCCGTGGCTGCTATGAGAACGAAGGCGACAGCCGCGTCCATCCAGTAGTGGTTGGCGGTGGCGACGATGGCGACCAGCGTGATCAGTGGATGAGTGAAGGCGATCAGGCTGCGGCGGGTGCGCTTGATCGCAACGAAACCAGTTGCGACGATCACGGCCCACCCGAAATGAAGCGATGGCATGGCGGCGTACTGATTGGCGATCGATTGGGTGGTGTCGGTGCTGTAGATCCTCGGGCCGTAGCGCTGCAGAGTGTCGACGAACCTGTGCTCGGCGAGCATTCGTGGTGGCGTAAGTGGAAAGGCCACGTGGATGGCGAGCGCGGCGGCGGTGACCACGTAGAGCCAGGTGCGTATACGACGGAACGCGCTGCGATGCCAGACGAGCACCCAGGCCATGAAGACCGCGGTGAGCGGGAAGTGGACTGTCACGTAGTACCGGTTGAGGAATCCGATGACTGCTCGGCTGTGTAATGCGAGGTCCTGTATCCAGCGCTCGTTGAACACCCCGAGACGACGTTCGAGACCGACGATGCGATGCGCGTTCGAGGTGGCCGCACCGGTGTGGTTGCGTGTCAGGTAGCGGACCTGCCGGTAGCACGTGAACAAGAGCCCCATCGCGAACAGCTCGCGGGTGACGAACCAGCGATTTGCGCTGGTACGGGTGCGACGACGTCGCCGCGTTGCAAAGGTTGTTGCCATGCCGCCGATGTTGCGGAATCGTGCTGAGCAGGGACTGAGGGTCTGGGACGGTGCCACGCGGTCGGTGATCGACTCTCACGTCAGCGCGGTGTCAGCCGCGGCTCAGCGCCTGTCCGCATGATCATCACATCGGCGCACGCCCACGTTGCCCGAGAGGAGGAGAATTCCAATGTCCACCATGACCGATCACCAACAAGCCATCGACATTGCCGAAGCCGCCCTGTGCTGGATCGGCGATCAGGCTCTGCTGACCCAGGGCCACTGCGTCAACGTGTTTCTCGACTTGTACTCCGCGACCGACGATTCGTCGCTCCGATGGGCGATCGCCGAACGGCTGAACGAGATCAGGTTCCTGAACGCCGTTGCAGCCGACGACATGCGTGCCGATCTCACCGCGATCGTCGCCATCGCTCGTGCCGATGTGCCATCCGACCTGGAATGGGCGCGTTACGCGCTCGAGAGCTGCTTGCGCAGCGACCTCAGTTCACGTCCCGCTAGCTACGCCTGGTTGTCTGCTGCCTGAGTCACATGATCGGAAGGTCGACGAGCCGAGCCGCCGAGAACGCGATCGTGACTGCCGCTGCGGCAAGCAGTATGTAGCGCACCGGTGCATAGCGGAACGACGACGTGACACCGGCGAAGAACAGGCCGACGGCCAGGAAGATCGCCGTGAGCAAGAAGGCATCGGAGTTGCTCCCCGCCACCTCGGCGGCCGCCGTTGTCGCTACGGCGCCCGCCTCGACTTTGCGGTAGTCCGCAAACTGCGCGTCGATGTAGTCCTGGTCCTCCAACAAGTTGGTGGGCAGGACGCCGGACTTCACCTGGGCCTCCCATCGATCGAGGATCGGCAAGAACCCAGGCCGGATGAGGCTCTTCCGATAGAAGGCTTTCAGCTGCTCGTTCTTGGCTGCTGCCGCTTGCGCGTACTGGGAGACGATGTTCGTGTCGTAGGCAATGATCTGTGTGGCAAGGCCGAACAGCCGGGAGCTCTCGACGTGCTGGGTTGAGGCCTCTCGAACGAGGCGTGCTTCTTCACCGTTCCACTGCGTCGCCTCATATCCACAGAACGCTGACCCGACCGTGGCGATTCCGAGCAGCATCACCGCGATGATCTCGATGACTCGTTCGCGACGCGTCTTGACTTCGCCACCGGCTGCGATGGCCGCAGCCCGGCTCACGACCCATCCTGCCCCGTCGAGTTCTCGGGTGTGCCCGGCGGCTCGGTGGTCTGCGCGGTGGCGATGTCGTTGCGGCGCGATGTCTGACGCGGCGGGGCCACGGCGGCGCGCCCTGCCAGGACGTGCACGAGATCGCGCCACACCTCGTTCTCGCGGTAACGCATCGCCAGATCCGATGCGTCGATGCTGAGCGTCGGCTTGACCTTGGCGTCGTTGCGAATCATGGCGACCCGGACGGCGGCTTCCGCCGTTTCTCGTTCGAGCTCGAAACGGGACTTGAGCGTCTCTTCGACCACGTCGCCGATTTGGCCGAGATCCGTCTCGCCCAGGGTGAACAGCGTCATCTCGAAGCCAGCGTCGGCGAACGCATGAGACAAGGCCGACGCCAAGGCCGCGTTGAGCGCATGGCGAGCCGGGCCGAACAGATCATCGATACCGACGTTGGGATCGTTGACCGTCGACCGCACGACCCGGTCGCTGAGGTCACGAATGGCGGACCAAATGCCGTTGGCACCGAACCGCTCGTGCACGGACCGCAGCTGTTCGGGGACCAGACGCACGCGGGCGGTGTACGCCAGGGTCACCACGGCCCGGTCGCCGAGCGTGACACGAAGCGGTGGGCCGATGCATTCGAGTCCGGTCTCGAGCTCTTCGAAGCGATCGCGCTCGACGGCACGGTACGACAGCTCCAGCGACGGATAGGTCTGCACCATGTATCGGCGCAACGCCGGTGTGAAATGGGGGCCGGGCTGCAGCACGTGATCGGTGGCGCGGCCCTTGATGATCAACAGCCCGAGGTTGCCGATATCGACTCGGACGAACGAGTTCTCGAGCAACAGCCAGACGAGACCGCCCACGATGACCACAATGATGATCGAGAGAATCAACCCCGCTCCCAGACTCATGCGCGTTCCCTTCGTTGCTCACCCTGCGTGGGTAACGGCGAACCCTAATGCCCCATGCGGCGTTGGGCAGAACCAACTCCGCAGCCCGGTCACTTTGCGCAGTGAGGTGATTGACAATCTGTGATTGCGGACCGCGAGGCGCGAGTGATAGCGTTCCGGCCGCGGGCGACGCGGACCGTGGTTGCTCTCCCGCCGTTCCAGGAGGTTCGACGTGCCAACCGGTGATCCGCGTAAGGGATCCTCGCCTCTGTCTCGATGCCTCATCGCCGTCGTCACGGTCTCGTTGTCAGCTGTGTTCACCTGGTCCGGCATCAGCCTCCGCCGGGATGGGCGCCTCTGCTGCTCCTACCTTTCCGACCGCCGTCGTCGCTGGGGCGACGGGTGTGCCGGCATCGATCACGCTGAAGAACGACAACAACCCCGCAGGTCTCCAGCACCGTGTGCAACTTCGGCGATCCGTTTCCGTGCCCGGCAAACGATCCCGGCATCACGCTGATCCCGTCATGCGGGCGACTGTTCACCTTCTCGGCATGCACTCCGGCCGGTGCCGATCCAGGCGTGTTCCAGGTGTCGCCAACCGGCGTCGGTCGAGTCGGCAGCTGCGTGTGCCGGTATGGCCTTCAACGTCACCTTGATCGACCCGGTGTTCGGCCAATTGCGTTTCACGCCCGAATCGGGACAGCACGTGGTCTTGCCGGCGCCCGGCTCGGTGTGCATCATCGACTTCACCTTCGACGTGCTCAAGGTGGCGACCATCGACCAGAACCCGCAACTGCCCGGCCAACAGACCGTTCAGGTTGTCGACAACACCCAGCGTGACAGCGTGCCCGACGGCACCCTGACAGCGTCGGGACGTGGCACAAGCACCGGCACCACCGTGGCGAAGGCGTCGCCGACGCTGGCCACCACGGCAGCGCCGAACCTCGTGCTGGGAGCAGGAACAGTGGCCGACAACGTGACGGTCTCGGGCCGCGTCAGCCCGCAGCAGGGGGCGACGGTCGACTTCCGCGTCTACGGTCCGAACGACGCGACCTGCAGTGGGGCGCCGGTGTTCGAATCGCTGAACCTGCCGTATCCGGTGGCCGGTGGCCCGGTGGTATCCGCCCCGTTCACACCGACATCTGCCGGGCTGTATCGGTGGATCGCGTCGTACAGTGGCGACGCCAACAACAATCCCGTCTCGGGTGCTTGCAACGACACCAACGAGAGCACTGTCGTCACTCCTGCCGCACCGACGATCGAGACGGTCGCCTCGCCCAACATCAGTCTCGGCGGCGGTCTGCTGGCCGACTCGGCGACCGTATCGGGGCGGGTCAACCCGCAGCCCGGAGCCACCGTCGATTTCCGCCTCTACGGTCCCAACGACGTCACTTGCACTGGCGCCTCGGTGTTCGAGTCACTGGGCGTGCCGTATCCGGTGGCCGGTGGCCCGGTGACCTCGACGGCATTCGTCCCCACAGCTGCCGGCGACTATCGGTGGATCGCGTCGTACAGCGGCGACGTCAACAACGCAGCAGCCTCAGGTGCGTGCAACAACGCCAACGAGATAGCGACCGTGTCTCTGCCGGCACCGCGGCCCCCTACCGTCTTCGCGGCGGGTCCTCTTCCGGCGACTGGCTCGACGACTGACACACTTCTCTATGTGGCGATCGGACTGACCCTGACCGGTGGCCTGCTCGTCGGATCAACGTCGCGTCGGCGTCGTCCGCAGCTTCAGGCAGCAGCCGATTCCTCGGCGGCGAACCAGCGGTAGAGCAGGGCGCCGGCGACACCGCCGATGATCGGTGCGAGCCAGAACAACCACAGCTGCCCGAGCGCCCAGCCCTCGCCGCCGATTGCCAGTAGGAGTGCAGGCCCGGTCGATCGTGCAGGGTTGACCGACGTGTTGGTCACCGGGATGCTGACCAGGTGGATCAAGGTGAGGGCCAAACCGATGGCGATCGGTGCGAAACCCTTCGGGGCCCGCTTGTCGGTCGCGCCCATGATGACCACGAGGAAGACCGCGGTCAGCACGACCTCGATGATGAAGCAGGCTGCGAGGTTGTAGTGACCAGGTGAGTGGTTGCTGTAACCGTTCGAGGCAAAGCCGCCGGCACTGAGGGTGGCCTTCGATGCGCCCTCTTTACCGATCGCAATTACCCACAGCGTCGCCGAAGCGGCGATCGCGGCGACCACTTGAACGACGACGTAGGGAAGCACTTCCTTCCACGAGAAGCGCTTGGCCGACGCCAATCCGATCGTGATCGCCGGGTTGAAATGCCCTCCCGAGATGTGGCCGACGGCGTAGGCCATGGTCAACACGGTGAGACCGAATGCGAGCGAGACCCCGACGAAGCCGATGCCGAGTCCGGTGTTCACACCGGTGGGTGTGAGGAACTCGGCGGCGAGCACAGCGCTTCCGGTGCCGCCGAAGACGAGCACGTAGGTGCCGACGAATTCGGCGCCCAGGGTAGACACTCGCGTCATTGAAATCTCCGATCGTCGTGGGTGTTGTCGTTAGCCCTTTCTCGGTGGGAGATTAGTCAAGGTCACCGCAGTCGCGGTGGACCACCTCGAGTCGACGCGACGTCAGACCCGTCGCCGGTCGCGCCTGCACGGCCACAAGCGGATCCCACCCCGTTCCGGCTGATGCTGAGTCGCACGGATGTTGGTACGTTCGGTCGGGTTCCGCCCTGGCACAAACGCGCGCCGCGCCCGAGGAGGTTTGAGATGGATCCGGCAACCAAGCCTTCGGTTCTGTTCGTCTACTACACGTACACCAAGCAGGCCCGTCGAGTCACCGAGGCGATGATGGCGGCGCTGCGTGCGGAGGGCTGTGAGGTCACCGAGGCGGGAATCGAGTTCACCGACAAGCGCTACGCGGCCATGTTCGAGCAGTTCCCGATGAAGCATGCCTTCCTCGACGTTGTGCGCATGCTGCCAGCGCAGCTCCGGCGTGCCACAGGCGAGATCAAGGTCCCGGAGGCGGCCGGGCGCGATGACTACGATCTCGTCATCATCGGCTCGCCGACCTGGTGGCTCACCACGTGCATGCCGATCCGCTCTTTCCTGAAGTCCTCAGAAGCCGAGACGCTGCTCACCGACACACCATTCGCCGGCTACGTGGTCTGTCGCCGGTACTGGGGCAACAATCAAAAGACGGTCAAGCACCTCGGCACCAAGGCCGGCGGCAGGTACCTCGATGGCCTTCACTACAAGTACGAGGGCGGCCAGATCAGATCGCTGCTCTCGCTGGTCAGCTACCTGGCCAGTGGCGAGAATCGCGAGCGTTTCCACGGCATCAAGATCCCGCCGACCAACCTCAAACCCGGCTTCGAGGATTCGGCCGCCGAATTCGCCCGCGGCCTCGTCGCCTCAGTCAAAGCACCCTCGGCGTAACCAGCGGCTCGCGTCGAGCAATCAGCGCATCAGTCGGCGCCTTCGGCGGGTAGAAGGTTCTTCTGATCGAGGGTGTAGAGGAGGATGAAGCCGGGGAGCACGATCAGCAACGCGCAGACCGCAGCAACCAGAAGCGCTGTCATGGTGCCGGAGGGCGCCGCGGCCTGTGACACCTTGAGGGTCTCGGGAAGGATGTAAGGCCACTGGGCGACGCCCCAGCCGACCACGATGCTCGCCACCGCCCCTATGGCAAGGAGCCGCGCGCCGAGCATGTCGCGTACCAGCAGGACGAGTGAGGCAACGCCGCAGATGGCGGAGATGAGAACGAGGGGTAGGGCTCTGCTGGTGAGCTCGTCGAAGAGGTATCGGGCGTCGGCTCGCAGGACGAAGATGCCCACCAGGGCGACCGCGCCAGCGACGACGGCGGCGGCGATGGCTCGGTGGCGGAAGTACGCCATCATGCGGTGATCGCCGATCCGTCGGGCGTCCGAGATCAGGTAGACCGCGGCGAGGTAGGCGACGACGACGACGGCCAGAACGCCGCCCAGGATCGAGGTGGGGTTCACCCAACTGGTCCAGGGATCACCGGCGACGCCTCCGGCGGGCACCCGGCCCGAGGCCACGGCTCCGGCAGCTGTGCCGAGGCAGTAGGGGACCAGCACCGAGGACGCGGCGAACGCGGCGCCGAAGTTGCGGCGGTCACGGGTACGGAAGACCGTCTTGCGAAACGCGAAGCCCGATCCTCGTAGCACGACGCCGAGCGCTGCCAGGGTGAGCGGAATGAACAGGGTGAGGGTGATCGAGGCGTAGGCCTCGGGGAAGCCGGTCCACAAGATGACGAAGACGAAGATGAGCCACACATGATTGGCTTCCCACACCGGCCCGATGGAGTGGTCGATCACCTCGCGGGGGCGTTCGCCACGTTGGGCGCCGCCCGCCACGAGATCCCAGAACCCGGCGCCGAAGTCTGCGCCGCCGAAGATGGCGTAGGCCGTGATGGCGATCATGAGCAACACGGCGATTGTGTCGGTCATGACACTGACACCTCCTCAGGTTCGGTCATTTCTGGGGTGGGGCCGCTCGGGCCGTACGGTACGTCGTGCTCGGCCACGGTGCGGTCTCGGAACCGTCGGCTCAAGTTGCGCAGGATCAACACTGTGGTCACCCCCAGGCCGATGTACAGCAGAGCCACGAGAATGAAGGTGACCCAGACGCCGGTGTTGGCGGTGGCGCCGTCTTCGACCTTCATCAGGTTGTAGACGATCCACGGCTGCCGGCCGACCTCGCTCACCACCCAACCGGCCTCCATGCACACCACCGAGATCACACCCGCGCCCGATGCGATGCGCAGGAACCACCGGCTCTTGGGCATGTCCTTGCGGAACAACCAGCACAGTCCGTACCAGGCTGCCAACAGGAACAGCAATGTGCCGGTCATGATCATGATGTCCCACGACAGATGAACGACGTTGACCTCCGCGATCGTGGGCTGATCGTCGGTTGGGACTGTGTCGAGGCCTTGCACCACTGTCGCCGTGCCGGTGGAGGGGTCCGACAGGATCGAGGCCAGCCCCGGTATCGGGATCCCGCCGGTGACGGTGTCGTCGGAGTTCAGGTGCCCGAACAGGGTCTCGGGGACATCGCTCGCGGTCTGGGGTACCAGCTCGATGGCGGCGAACTTCTCCGGCTGGTTGTTGTAGACCCAACGGGCCAACGAGTCACCGACGCCCATCTGGATCGGTATCGCGATCGCGCCGACGCTGAACGCGATCAGGAAGGCCACCCGGTGGTAGCGGTCCCGCCGCCCGCGCAACATGGCGAACGCGTACACCGAGGCGATCAGAAAGCCGCCTACGACGTAGGCCGCGACCACCATGTGGGCGGCCATCAACGGCATGGCATCGTTGAAGATCACCGACCACGGATCGACGTCGACGACTGCGCCGGATGAGTTGAGCGTGACACCCTGGGGTGAGTTCATCCAGGCGTTGGCCGCCACCACCGACACCGACCCCAGGATTCCGGTGAGGACGACGGGGACACCCGTCCAGAAATGCGGCCACGGCTTCAACCGCCGCCAGCCGTAGATGTAGATAGCCACGAAGATGGCCTCGGTGAAGAAGAAGATGCCCTCGAAGGCGAACGGAACACCGAACGCTGCGCCCCATTGCCCCATGAAGTGTGGCCACAGCAACCCGAACTCGAAGGTCAACACGGTGCCTGTCACCGCGCCGACCGCGAAGGTGACCGCCATGTACTTCGACCAACGCTGAGCCAGTTGCAGCGCATCGGCGTCCCCGTGCTTGATGCCCCGGTAGTTGGCGATCAGCGCCATGAACGCCCACGACACGCCCAAGGGAACCAGGATGATGTGGAAGGCCAGCGTGAAGGCCATCTGCGATCGCGCCCACGGCACCGGGTTGACAGCCAGAATCGGGGACATGGCACCTCCCAGGACGGCGACGCTCATCTGTCCCCTTTCGACATACGGCTCACCCGTGTTCGATCGTCAGCCCAAAGCCAACCACACACCCAGACACCCAACGTCACCCGGGCAGATGAACATTTGGTGTCATCTTCGCCCAAACGACTGCGTCGGCGAGGTTTCCGAAGACGTGGTCCAGTCCGATTTCTTCGAGTAGTCCGGACACGTGAGCGTTCGCTCGGATCCGCCTCATAGCTGGTGGTATACAGAAGACATGGACGATGCGACAGCACGACGGCTCCGCGGACCGATCACCGGGGGTCGCAAGGGCACGCCTTTCGCCGCTATCGGCGAGTCGCTCACGAGCTACGGCTACAGCGAGCGGGAGTACTTCCTCGAGGGTGACGCGCGCCGATTCGAGTTGGTCGGTGAACCGACACCGAACGGAGAGTGGTCGGTGGTCCCGACCGAGCAGTCGCCGTTCGCGACTCGGATGCTCGTCGTCACGCCCGACGATCCGGCGTGTTTCAACGGCACCGTTCTGGTCGACTGGATCAACGTCTCCGCCGGTTTCGAGATTCTCGCCCTGGAAGATCCGACGATCTGGGAGCAGGGCTTCGCCTACGTGGCCATCTCGGCGCAACATGTCGGCGTCCACGGTCATCCGGGCAGCTCGATGGGCCTCGTGCAGTGGGACGTCGAAGCGCTACGGCTCTCTGCACATCCCCGGCGACAGCTTCTCCTACGACATCTTCACGCACGGTGCGCGGTCGGTGTGTCCGTCGCGCAGCACCGTCGGCGGCGACCCGATGCGCGGTCTCGAGGTGAAGCGGGTCATTGCGACTGGCGGGTCACAATCCGCGAGTCGGTTGGCCACGTACCTCAACGCCGTCCATGCGCGGGAACAGATCTTCGATGCCGTGCTGCTGTTCACCTACTTCGGCTTCCTCTCGTCGATCGACAGCGACACGACACTCGACTTGGCCGACCCCGACACCAGCCGCGCTTTCCATCATTCTGATTCGGGCGTCCTACTGCGCACCGATCTCGACATCCCGGTCATGGTCGTCAACTCGGAGTGCGAGACCCTGCCTCATTTCCCCGCCCGCCAGCCCGACAGCGAGTGCTACCGCTTCTGGGAGGTCGCCGGGACGTCACATGCCACCGTGCCCGACATGGGGCCGATCATCGCCAAGATCGTTCGCGATGGGGTGGCGTTACCGACGCCCGAAGGGCTCGGCGCGATGCCACCGATGAACTCAGTCTCGTGGCACCCCGTGCTTGCCGCAGCGCTGGCACACCTGCAACGTTGGACTACTGCCGGCGAAGCCCCTCCCTCGATGCCGCGCATCACTGTGACCGGCGAGCCGCCACAGATCGAACGCGATGAACTCGGCATCGCCCTCGGTGGCATCCGCTTACCGCAGGTCGAGGTGCCGACGGCTGCGCACAGCGGAGAGAACGGTCTCGAGGGGCCGGGCTCTCTCTATGGTGCCAGCGTCCCGTTCGACGAGGCGACCATGCTCCGGCTGTACCCGGACCACGACCAGTACATCGTCGCCGTCACCGCGGCCGCGCAACGGGCACACGACGAGGGAGTACTTCTCGCCCGTTATGCAACAGAGGCCGTCGAGGCGGCCAAGTCCACCCCGCTACCGGCATAGATCGCTTGCGATGTTCTACCGAATCGGTAGAATCTGTGCGGTGGACCTGAACATCAAGGATCTTGACGACTCGGTCGGGCATCGCCTGCGTGAACAAGCGGCCGCGTCGGGTTTGTCCGTCCAGCAGTATCTCCGCAACGAACTCACGCGCATCGCGGCGCGCCGATCACCGGCGGAACTCGTTTCTGGCCGTGAGCCAATGAGCCGTGTCGAGTTCGAGGCGATTCGCCGGCGTCTGCGCGACATCGATGCCGCGTAGCGTCGTCTGCGACGCAGGTGGGGTCCTTGTGGCCGCCGGCGCCCTCGACGGTGTGGCCCCGGACGACGTCGAGATTCTCGCCCTCGACTGGACGGCGATCACAGTCGGGCGGTTCTTGTCGGCGCGTCACGAAGGCAATCCAGGACGGGCGCGAGTGGAGATTGGTATCGCCTTGTCGGCTGTCCATGAATGGTTCCCGGTGAGGACTCTTGTCGCCGACACCCTCGAAAGAGCCGGGCTCGAAGCGATCGATGCTCTCGACTCCTGGACTGCACTGTTACTTGCTGAACAACTCGATCTTCCTCTGCTCACAGCCTCCGACGAGGTCACCAGTACGCGCATCGAGATCTACCGCCCTTGGTAGAGACGGCTGATGGGCCCGCGCGTCAGGATTCCCAAGATCTGGGTTCAGTCGGTCACGGTCCTCCACCCACCGGCTCGGTCTCGATGATGAAGGATTCGCCGCCTGCGCCCCCGCTCCGGACCACGACTCGGTGCCTTCCCTCGCCGCTGAGGAGCGCGACGATAGGTGCATCGGGACCCGGCGAAGACACTGTCGACAACTCGCGACCCGGGCTGGAGATCTCCATGAAGACTCCGCCATCATCCTGAGGAGTCACGATGACAAGGCGCCTCTCGCCGCCGACGAGGTCGAGGTCGTAGATGGCCGGCGCAACGTTGGCGGTGACGGCCCCGCTGCCAAGGATCTGTTGGGCTTCAACGGACTGCAGTGTGGCGGTCAGGTCGGTGAGACCACCGGACGACGTGACGATGATCTGGAACGGACCGGTGGAGTCGACGCCGAAGCTGACCGTCGCCGACTCACCGGCGGATGGCGAAACAGCAGAACCCGTGGCAAACCCGTCGGCGTCGTTGACGGTGATGGCGAGGCTGCTGTTGGCAGACGCGGGTTGGGCTGTGAAGGTGACAAGCTGGTTCTCGGCGACGTCAACGCTGAACACTGCAGGCGCCGCAGTGGTGACGGGTTTGTTCTCGACGACTCGCTGTGCCTCGAGTGTCAGTAGGTTCGCGGTGATGTCGCTCAGTGCGACAGAGGAGTCGACGATGATCTGGTACGAACCCGGGACGTTGCCATCGAGGATCGCCGTGACGGGATCGCCGGGCACGGGCAAAGCGTCGACCTTGTCGACGGGGAACCCGTCGGGGCCGATGACCTGGATGCCCAGCACGCCGTCGGTGTCGTCGGTGTCGGCAGTGAAGCTCAGCAGCTTACCGCTGGCGACGTCGACGTCGAACACCGCGGGCGACGGCACGGTCACGGGCTCACCCTCGGCGAGATCCCGACGATTGACTGTCGCCGTTTCGACCTCGAAGGATCCGTCCCCCCCTTCGTTCAGACTGACGCGGAGCACGTACTGCCCCTCGCTGCTCAACGGTGCAATCTCGGTTTCGCCGGGACCAGACGAATCGAAGTATGAGACCTGGCCCTGGGAATCGTCGAGCTCGAGAAACGGATCGAGGTCGCCGTCGACCCGTACGGCCACGACCTGGTCGCCGGTCGCGACGATGGTGAAGGCCGTCGGTTCCGTGGCCTTGACGGGTGAACCCTCGACGAGTTCCGGCACGTCAACGGGAGTCGAGGTCGTGATGGTGAACGTACCGGTGCTCCCGTTGTACCCGTTGACGCGGACGATGTGCCGCCCCTCACCGGTCAACAGCGCCACCTCGGCTCCGCCCTCGCCGGACGAGTCGACGCTCGAGGGGACGCCACGGGGGTCGACGATCTCCAGCGCCGGATCAAATCCGGCAAGCGCCGGATCGAATCCGGCATTTGGCTCCACCGTGAGTTCCACCGAGCCGGTTGCCGGGACGTCGATCGCAAATGCCGCTGTGACATCGGTCGACGTGATCTTGCCGTTCGCCGGCTCGTCCGCCGTCAGCGTGGTGTAGGTCAGCTTCGTGGCGGAGATCTCGAACGGGCCAGTGCCCGTGCCGTGGTCCCGAACGACGACCAAGTACTGGCCCACGGCGGCTCCGACGGTCGTGCGTTCCCCGTCGCCCGCCGCCTTCAAGTCGACGCTGGTGCCGACACCCGACGGATCGATGACTTCGAGCTCGACATCGAGCCCAGGGTCTGGCTTCTTGCCCGGCTTGTTTGAGAGATCGTCTTGTTGTGGGGACGCGACCACGATCTCGATGGATGACTCGACACCTTGCGCCGACGGCACGTCGGTGACGTTCACGCTGTAGACCGCGAGGAGACCCTGTTCGTCGATCGATCCGCGGATCGGTTCCCCGACCTGGTCTGTTGCGGTCAGTTCAGTGACGTCGATCGGTGCCTGCGTGATTTCGAACTCGCCGATGGATGCGTCCTTCGAGCCGACGGTCACTTCCAGCTGTCCTCCCGGCGATGCCGGCACCACCATTCGTTCCGCGAATTCGCGTCCCAGCTGATCCTGCCCACGCTCGACCTTCGAGGCATTGGTGAGCACGACATTGGCGTCGAGTCCATCACCCTGGGATGGCTCGACGAGGATCAACGACGGCTCCGCACGACCGACGACCTTGAAGCGTTCAACGTCGCCGGCGTTCTTGACCTTCCCTGACGTCGGGCGTTCGAACTCCAACGATGCAACCGAATCGGTGCCCTCGTCGAATCCGAGACGATAGGTGAGGAAACCGAGCCCGAGCAGCGCAACAGCTCCCACTGCGATGAACGCGAATCGGCGGTGACGGCGCGACGTTGCCTTACGACGCAGGGATCGATCGGCGAGGATTGGTTTGACCAACGTGTCGTGCGAGAGCTCGTAGTACTCGCTGCCGACCCTCGGCTCGACCCGCAACAGCCGCTGGTCTACCAGTTGGTGGAGGGCGGCAGCCGACACGCCGTACTGAGCATCAATCTCCTCCCTCTCGAGGCTCAGCCGCCGCCCGCTCTTGCTGATCAGTCCGTCCTCGCACAGATGCCGTACCGATCGCTGCGCCGCCGGAGGGAACGTGCCGATGGTCCTGCGGTAGAAGTCGCCCAGGACACTTCGCAGTCCCTCGGCGCCGCCGAGATCCACTGCCTCGATCGTGACAACCTCACCGGCCGGTGGGGGGCCCTTGCCGGGAAGCACGCGTCGCTCGACGAATTGGCAGATGATCTGCAGTTGCGACGGATCGACCGAGTGGGCCATGTTCTCTTCGGCGATCCCCGATGTAGTGGTGCGTTCGGTCTCTTGGAGGAAGTCGAGGATGTGTTGGGCAGCTTCTTCGCTGTATCGGAAGGGCTGCGTGTCGAGCAGGCCGTCGTTCACCATGGCTGGCTCGCGGATCGCCGATTCGGCCTGCGCGGCCTCGAGTGCGCCGAGCCGGAACCGGCTCTGCATGATCTGCGGCACATCGTCGGCGAGGGCTTCCAACTCGCCGAGCGCGTCTTCGCGGATGACGATGCAGAACTTGACGTTCGGCACCGGCACGGCCCGGCCATCCGAGGCCTCCACGTCGTCGACCAACCGGTGTCCGCGAACCACCTCACCGAACTGCTCGATGAACCGATTGCGAACGTCTTCGTTCCAGTCGAGCGTGAAGAGTTCCTCGAACTGGTCGAGGACGAGTACGAGGTGTTGCAGCCGATCGTCGCGCCAGACCTCCAGCGAACCGAGCAGATCCCACAGCGTCGTGTCTGCTGTGATGTCGAAGTCGAGACCCGGCGTGCGAAGGACCTCGACTTCGGTGTCGCGCACGTCGGCTTCTGCGATCTGTCGGTCGATCGACTGCACGGGGCTGAGTTTGGTTTCGTTCAGCCGAACGGAAACAGGCCAGTACCCGCGGGCGCGGAGACGGTGCATCACGCCGGCGTTGAGGAGCGAGCTCTTGCCCATTCCGGACACCGCATAGAGGAGGAACACATCCGAGCTGAGAATCGAGTGGAAGACCTTCTTGGCTTCGTCGTCGCGGCCCTTGAAGAGCCGACGGTCGATGTCGAGATCTCGGAACGGTGGCGAGCCCGGGTATCGATAGCTCCGCTCGCTGTCGACGTTCTCCACGTCGGCTCGGGTGTCCGCGTCGCCGGTACCAGCCGACGGTGACGTGATCGTGCTCATCCTGTTCCTCGCGCCTGCACATCGAGATCACGCCGGATCGCTTTGACCAACTCGCTCACTCCGGCGGGCGGAACAAGGTTCACTGACTGCAGTTGATTGAACGCGTCCAACTTGTTCGCCGGATCGTCGATGATCGCGGGAATGACGAACGCACGCCCTGGTCGGTAGTAGCTCTGTCGATCGAGAGCGATGTTGATCTCCTTGTTGACGTACCCAACGTCTTTGTGCAGCATCGCCTTGCTCTGTAACACCGTGACGTACTGCACCTCCTCCGTGAGGGTGTGCTCGATCATGTCGTTCCAACTGACCCCGCCGCGCAGGTTGTCCTTGTCCAACCAGGCCCCGATTCCCGCGGCGCGCAGACCCTCAGCGACCTCGCGGGCCATCTCGGCGTCCTCACTGGCGTGGCATATGAAGACGATGGGGGCCTCCGCCGACACGACGGGAACGGGCGCGACCGGCTCGCCGGGAGAGGGTTGTGTGGACTCGTACCTCCGCTTCAACTCGTCGCAGAACGCCGCCAGGTCGCCGGAGAAGAAGTGGATCTTGTGGCTCGTTCGATAGAAGTCCCGCGTGTCCATGTCGACCGGTGCTGATTCGAGTTCAGAGGCGAACGACACGTAGTTCCTCGTGGCGTTGTCCGACAGGATGTGCAGCAGCACCCTGAAATGCCAATCCGACATGTCAAAGCCCAGAAAGAGGAACGACCGGTCCGGGTCGTGCAGCGTGCTCGTCAGGTTCAATGGGAGGGCGGGATTTCCCCGCGCCACCTTGACGATGAAGTCCAGCCGATCGCTGTCGGAGAGAATCATCGAGCGCGGATTGTCGAGCGTCCCGTAGAGCTGAAAAACCACCGGTGCCTCACGCGACGCATCCGGCAGCATCGGAGGATTCCTCCCCGTGCGGTCGTAATAGGCGGCCTGCGCGCCGGGCTTGACACTGCTGAAGAGTTCGAACACCGTCATGTCCGGCGACGTGTTCAACACCAGTTCGAAGCCCAGTGCGGCGAGGTCGCGAATCGGTTGCTCGTCGCACTTGAACTCGCTGTGGAACTCCTGCACCCACCGCTTGATCTTGGTGGGGTCGTCGGTCTCGCGCAATACCACCTGTGCGACCGTCGCCGGCTTCCACGGATCGAGTTGCTCGAAACGTGACCCCAGCCGGACCCGCGCCTCCTCTGGCAGCCGTTGCTTCATGTACGACGCCATTCCGACGTGCACGGGCAGGTGCTCACCATTGAGTTGACCGGTGACCGCGGCCGGGCCGAGCATGAGGACGCAGGTCCCCGCGGACAAGACGGAGACGAGCGAGTACCAGTTGTCCTCATCCATGAGATCGCCGACGTGTTCTGGCATGTTCCGACCCCCGCGCCCAATTCTGCCACACTCTGACGTTGGATAGTGACGGAAAGCGCGTCTCCGCCCCCACTTCGACACCAGCTGACATCGAACGTTCCATTGGCACCAGGATTCGGCAATTCGGACGGCCACCAGCGAGCAGATGGTCGGTGGCCGTCCAGTGCTGGATCCGGGAAGAAGGTGTCTACCCGCGAACGGGCAACGGTGGCAGGGTCGCCCCCGGCGAGGGCTCGGCGAGGAACTAGACAGCCCCAGAACGGTACGTATCGTTCTGGGGCTGCCCAGTTCAGCGACGCTGTGCGTGGGGCTGACGTGGCCGGATGCAGCCCCGATCGGGCCCGAGGCGACTCCATCACGACCGCACCTGTCTGTCAGATACCTGTCGGTCGGCGTTCGGTCAGGTGGCGGGTGGCTCGACGCGTTCGATGGTGCCGACCCGATCGATGGATCGGTCGAACGAGGCGATGCGGTTGACGCCGGAGCTCTCGGCGCAGGCAACGAGGTACGCCTCGGCGAAGTCGATGCGGTCGAGTTCGTAGACCTCCAGCGTGCGCAGCAGCAATGCCGGATCGACGGTGACCACAGAGCGAAGCGCGACGAGTGACCGCATCGCTGTGGCAAGGTGGTCGCGGGGAGTCTCGTAGAACGACTCCAGGACGTAGATCGTCTCGGCGACGATGAGATCGGCGAGGAGCAGCTCGGGTTCGGCTGCCAGGAAGGCGGTGGCTCGTTCGGCCATGTCGGGCGGCTCGCCGGTCAAATGCCGCACGATGATGTTCGTGTCGACGAACGCACTCATGAGTGCTTGGCTGCGCGGGTGGCCCGAGTCTTGCGGATGACATCGTCCCAGGCGACGTTGCGCAGCGCAGCAGGGACCTTGATCGTGCCGGCCAAGGTCAGGAAGTCGGGCGTACGAGCGAGAACGGCGCGGTTGCCTTCGACGCGGAACACGACCTCGTCGCCCTCGGCGATCCCGAGAGCGTCGCGCACAGCCTTGGGGACGGTCACTTGGCCTTTCGAACTCATCCTTGCTGCGATCTCCACGATGCCTCCTTACTCTGTGGCCATTGTAAGGATACTCGCACCGGGAGGGAGTCAAACGCGCTGTCCGAGTGGTCGACGAGCCCTTGCGCCCAGCGGGCTCCGGCGCGCAGGCGCAAGTGTGAATCAGAGCGAGGAGCCGCGGATACGGTTTGCACCTTGGCCGAGATGACCGCCACCTCCCAGCGGTGGCGGCCATCGTGGTGTCGAGCCGTGCGAGCACACAACCCGGCATCACCCGTGAGGCCACCGCCTCACCGATGTTGACATTGATCCGCGGTTCCACCTCGCTAGTTTCGCGGCTCGGTGCTCCCCGCACACCACACGATCAGTGTCAGCCCACAGAACGAGTGTCGGTCAGCGGGCTTACATAGAACTCGGCGTTCCCATCTGGCCAACGATTGAGCGCAGAACGGCATCGGTGATCTTGTACTCACGCAATCAGAACATGTAGCAAGGAGATTCCTACCCTGGTAAGATTTCCACTGTGGCTGTTACGAAGTGGTCAGTGAGCGTTGAGAAAGCTCTCGCCACCCGAGTCGAATCTCATGTTGGCGATCGCGGCTTGAGTGGCTTCGTGGCGCGGGCCGTCGAGCATGAACTGGAGCGGGATCTCCTCGCCGAGTACCTCGATGAACTTGACATCGAGTTCGGTGCCGTACCGGCGGGATTGGTCGAGCACTACGACGAGCTGTGGCCGTCGTAGTCCTTGACAGCGAAGCGTTGTCCGCGCTGGCCCGACCGCACCAGGATCTGCAGCGTCATGAGCGTGTGCGAGCGGCGATGCGCAGCGCCCATCAGCGGAACTTTCCGGTGCGTGTGCCCTCGGCAGTGCTCGTCGAGTTGTACCGGGGTGGTGGCACCGACGCCGTCATCGATGCGGTCCTGGCGCGTGGATTTGCTCAAGTCGTCACCACGGGGGCGCGTACCGCCCGAGTTGCCGGTCACCTGCTCGCTGCTGCAGGCGCTGGCAGCGAACTGGCCATCGATGCGCTGGTCGTGGCGACAGCAATCCGGTTCGGTGGAGGCATGGTGCTCACTCATGACCCGGGCGACCTCATCCGTCTCGCCGACGGTCACACCAACGTCGCCATCACCGCGATCTGACATCAACCCGCTGTAACGGCAACCCTGCAACGAGCACAGAACGCGCGGCGCATTACGACGAACCTCGACGTCGCGGCGCTCGAACGGATCGTCAGCAGGCGATGGTGGGGCGGCCCCCGAGATGGTGTTCGCTAGCGGCGCTTGGGGAGGTGGCGGCGGACGCGTACGAGCATCCGGACCATTTCTTCGGCGAGGTCTTCGGGTTGGGCGCGGGGGTTGTTGTAGACGACGTACTCCTTGGCGACGAGGGTCGCGAGGTAGTCGAGCAGGGCGGCTTCGTCGTCTTTGAACATCAGGTAGTCGGGATGCGTTTCGCTGTAAAGCACGACCCCGTTGTCGGCGTCGAATCTGCTGACGCGCCTCGCCGGGCTCGGGGTCGGCGACGATCGTTGGCAGGTCGGAGGAACGCCGCCGGTCGGGGCGGGCGGGTGTCGACGGGCCGGAGTCGGGTTGCTCGGGGGGCGCCGACAGCTCTGGGGTCAGATCGGGGATGTCTCCGCCGGACGGCCACTGCTCGGAACGCTCGGGTGGCCCCGCACTCGGGCCGGTGTTCGGCAAAGCTGCTGGCAGGGCCCCGTCGAGGCCGTCGCCGCCGAACAGGCCGCCCTCACCGACCTCGGAGCCGAGGGCGGTGCGCATCGGGTTGTCGAGATCGGCGAGTTCTTTGAGCACCCGCCCGAAGATCTTGCGGACGGTGTCGGCCAGTCGCCCGGCGGTGGCCTCGTCGATGTCTTTGGCCATCTTGGCCACGCTGGCGGCGACCGCCGGCTCGATCGAGCGGATCATCTCGACGAACACCGGGAATACGTCGCGGTCACGCAGGATCGCTCTGCGTCCGGCGGTCTGGTGCAACGCTTCGAACACCACCCGCCCGGACACCTGGTCGCTGGTCCACGGCAAGCAGTCGAATTCTTCGAGCTCGGCAAGGTCGTCGATAACGGTGGTGCCGCCACGGGCGACCACCGCGACTCTGCGGGGGCGGGAACCGGGCGGAGCGACATATAGGGCGAACTCGACGCGGCCCCACAGCGTGGTCCGCGCCGGGATCTCCAGCTTGATGCCGTCGGGCCGCTCGGCGCTGACCAGCTCACTGGAGCGCCCTTCGACAACTTCCAGGGTGTACGAACCCGAGGCCAGTGCCGCGCTGCGACGCTGACGGAGATAGTCGACGACTTTGCGCTGGGTGAGCATCCGAGCGACGTCAGGGTCGAGGTCGCCGATGTACACGGTGGTGCCGGGCACATCGCGGGTGCGTCGCCGTTCGCGTTCGAGATTGGCCATTGGCTTGCCTCGTTCGAGACGCAACACCCAGGTCTCGTTGGAGTCTTCGGCGCGGCTGACGACATCGAGACGACCGCCGAGTTGTTGGTAGGCGAGCAGACCGATCGCTTTCTCGCCCAGGGTACGGTTGTCACCGACCTTCACCGATTCGAACAGGTTGCGGGCCAGCTCTCTGAGTCTGTCGGGCGACATGCCGCGCCCGTCGTCATCGACGGCGATCACCGGCACACGGCCGCGCCGTCGCAGCACCACCCTGATCCGCCCGACACGATCGGCTTCGGCGTACTCGTCAGCGGCGTTGGAGATGAACTCGTTGAGCGCATCTTTCGGGTCCTGATAGGCCTGTCCGGTGACCAGCACCGCTTTGGCGACGTTGCCGATTCGCAGTTTGACCTTCTCAGCCGCCATTGACACCAGATCGTAGGCGGCGGCCCGTCGGAGCGGGCTCTCCAGCCGAACGTAGCGATCCAGCCGAGCGGGTTTCTCGCGGTTTCGGCACATCGACGGAAGCTCATCGTGTTTCCACTTATCCGACCATCATGCAGACAGGACCGCAGACCGGGTATGTCGCACATCTCGCCGAGCGGTGAGCCGATGCCGGGCATGCCGACGTCTCTGGGACCAGAACCCGACGCCTCAGACGTACGGCCGGTTGACAGTCAAAGGCTTCCCGATTCGCTGGTATTGCTTCATCGCTGAGGACCACCTTGATGTCGTTCGCCTGCTCGAGGATGCACAGGACCTCCCAGCGATACTCAATCCGACGGACGCTCCGTAGCCCGTCACACTCCCTCCCTGCACATCCGGCGATAGGGGCGCACTGTGGTGTCAGATGAATTCACCATCCCCGCTGGCGTCGCGCGTCGACGGGCCAGCCTGCCGCTCACTGCTGCGGGATTGAACCGGCGTCGATCAGTTCGCTGGTCGTCCATTTTCGCAGGGCGAGGATTGTGGCATCGAAGCTGCGTCGGTGAGGCCGTGCTCCTTTCGAAGTCGGCGCCAGGAAGGTCGGTACGGTCGCGCTATGGAACGAGACGTCGGCGACATCGCAGTGCACTATGCGGAGATCGGCGACGGCACGCCGGTGCTCGTGTTGCATGGCGCCGGGGTCGACCATCGCGAAACCGTGGCGTGCTTCGAGCCTGCCCTCAGTGCGAGCGGTGGTTATCGGCGCATCTATCCCGACCTGCCGGCCATGGGACAGACGCCGGCGCCAGCGACACTGGTGAGTGCCGACGACGTCCTCGATGTGCTGGTCGGTTTCGCGGACGAGATCGTCGGTCAGGAACCTGTCCTGCTGGTCGGCCACTCGGCGGGCGCGTACTACGCCCAGGGATTCGCGGCGCGACGGCCGGACCGAGTCGCTGGGCTTGCGCTCGTCTGTCCCCTGCTGGCTGGAGTGCGCGACGTCCCCGAGCATCGGCCTGTGATTGGCAGGGACGACCTGGGCGATGAGGAGTTCCGCGGCTACTTCGTCGTGCAGACACCCGCGATGCTTGAGCGCTACGAGCGCTTCGTCGCACCGGCTGCCTCCCTCGTCGATATTGCGGCGATGACGCGAATCGGTGAACGGTGGAAGCTCTCGCTGTCCGAAGTGACCTACGAAGGTCCGACACTCGTCGTGGCCGGCCGGCGAGACTCGACGGTCGGGTACGCCGCGGCCGTCGACCTGCTCGACCGGTACCCGCGAGCGACGCTGGCGGTCCTCGATGGCGCCGGCCACGCACTGCCCCACGAACAGCCGGAGCTACTGGCCGAGCTCCTCCGGGAGTGGCTCGTCCGCACCGCTCCGAGCGCCTGAGCGGGCCTTCACACTCAGGCCAGCGCACGCCCGACGGCAATCTCCCATACCGCAGGCTACGGGGCGCGCCAGGGTCGAAGGACAAGACAGTTGGACTCACGACGACGCTGAGTGATTGGCGCGCCGGTGCGGGTTTGGGGCACTCGCCGATCGTTTACGCCGAGGTCGGCGGTCCGCGAGGTCTTCGGGTTGCTGTCCTCAGTTCGACGAGGTGACCGTGACAGGTGGTTGTTGATCGAGCGTGGTGGCTTGTCGCTTGGCGTCTCTGATGATCCTGGTCAGGTCGCGGGCGGCGGGGTCGAGTCGGATGGTCGACAGCTCGTGGGCGGCTCTGGCGTGGTCGCCAATCTCGCCGAGTATCGCTGCGCGGTCGAGACGGGCGGTGAGGGACCAGGGCACAGCATGGAGGCGATCGGCGGTTTCGACGGCCCGCGTGAGTTCGACCAGGGCTGCTTGTTTGTCTCCCAGTACCCAGTTGGTCAGCGCTAGCAGGCGGTGCACTGATCCACCTTGGCCGGTCATCCCGATAGCGATCTGGTCTGCCCAGGGCTCAACGCTTTGGGCCACGGCGGCGCAGACTTGCTTGTCGAGGAGGCTGGCAGCGACATCGCTAGACCCCCGAACCGTCTGAGAGGTGAGCGCTCGCGAGAAGCCGCGTTTCGTGCTCAGCGAGATCCGCGGTTGATCCCTCATCGCGGCGGCGAGCGAGTGCACGGCAGTCGTGATCCAGCTGTCCGCGAATTGAATCAGTGACCCCGACGGAGCAAAGACGTCGGGAACTACGGTGGCACACGACTACCGACAACTGCTGAAATCGGAGTTTGCGGTCATTGTCATCGGAGATCGTGCCGCCGACTGAACGGGGTGGGGCGTGTTCCTCCGCGAGTGGCAGCGTTCCCGTAGGCGGTTCGGCGGATGCAGTCGTGCTCAGGAGCGGTCGATCCCTTTGCGATGACAGGTCTGAGGCTGTACCCGAGGTCGTTTCGTGGACCGAAAGGCCCTGTAAGTTACGCCCGCCAGGGATGATCATGAGAGCGAACCGACGGCAGAGTACGGGAGGGCTCCGATGAGTGAGCACGCCGCCGAGATGGTGGCTTACGTGGTGGCGTTCACCGTTCTCGTCGTGGGCGGGATGTTCCTGCGCACGATCGTCCTGAACTACCTCGTCGGTCCCCTGATCGTGGTGGCTTCCGTCGCGGTGGTAACGCCGCTGCTGTCGCGGAGGCGGCCGCGATGAGTTGGGCTGCGCATGAGCTGGAGTGCATGATCCTCCACCGCCATGCGGATCGTCCCAGCAGGGCGTGGCGGGTCAGTTACATGGCGATCCTCATCGGCGCGCTCATGCCCGATTTTGCCAAGCTGCCCGTCTACGGGCTCCATATCGGCCGTTGGGAGCTCCTCAAGGCCCCGCACCCGTGGATGTACCACAGGGGTTGGCCGGGGTCCGGTCCGACGCACTCGCTCGTCGCTGGCATCATCGCTGCATCGGCGGTATACCTCGTCAGCCGTAGCAGGCCGTGGGGCATAGGCATCCTGATCGGATACTGGTCGCACGTCCTCACCGACACTGCCGATTCGGTCGGGACGATGATGTTCTTTCCGTTCACGACCCAGCACTACAACTTGGGTATGTGGCAATACGCCTCGCAGGCAGGCCGCTACGGCGACGCCGCCGCGTACTACTCCAGCCTCGGCTGGGCATGGGATGTGGTCTGGCTGGTACTGCTGGTTCTGCTTGCGCGCAAGGTGCTCACTGCCGAGTACTTCCACACCCACGTCGAACCGGTCGATCCGTTGTGGGATACCCTCCAGCGCAAGTTGCGCATGCCCGACCATGTTCGCCGGGCTGTCTTCCGTGCATATGTCGTGTACGGCGCAGCACGGCTCGTCGGCTGGTTCCTGTGGGCTCGTCTCGTCAACCCCAAGCGCGGGATCGAAACGCTGGACCTGTCCTGGACCGGTCCTCGCTGGGTGCAGGCACCTCCCCGCTTCCAGGAGGCGTCGACATGGGCCGGCTTCGCGCTGGTGACGCTCGTTGGCCTCGTGTGCACTGCGCTCGCGGCGTACCTGGCCTGGCGGGCAATGAAGAGGTTGCCAGAGCACTGCCGTGACGTCGCGCTAACCCCCAAGCCGAAGCCCAGTGCTGAGCCAATCGCCAGTGGAGCTTCGATCGACTGACAACATCGACGTCACGGACTCATAGGCCGTGGAAGCAGACTCGGTCCGGCGAGCACCCAGCGCCCCCGGCTGTCGCGTCCATGGATGGGATGGAATATGGAATGACACAACTGCAGATCTCGGTCCGTGGGTCTCGAAATGTCGGCCCAGATGTTGACGTTGATCCGCGGTTCCACCGCTAGTTTCGCGCACACTTCGCTTCGGGCGGCCCACAGCGGCCTGTCGGGGGCGAGCGGTGTGAGATACCGCGGTGACCGCCGGTCTGCCGGCTCTGGACGCGTTCTTTGCCGAGGCACGACCGAGCTCATTGCCTCGCCGCGCGTGTTCTATGCCAAGCCGTTCGGAGCGCGCGTGCGCGGCGGATCGCGTACCTCGGGACTGGTGCAGCAAGTTAGGCCGAACCCTGCTCCCCGAGACGACGGTAGGTCCAGGTGAGACCCAGGCGCGCAACGATCATGGTCAACACGAGCACAGCGACCCCGACGAACCCTCCCGGCATGACGCGGTCACCGAAAAGGATGTCGATGACCTCGAGGACGACGAACTTGGAGCAAGAGAGGATGGAGAAGATCGTCACCATCCCAAGAACCGCCAGCCCGACCCTTCACGCCGCTTGAACCAACCGCTCACGCGGTGCTCCAGCCGGGCGATCGCGTCGATCAACACCTTCAGCACCAACGCAGTGAAAATGGAGATGCGGAACGACTCGGTGATGACGCTCGGCACGTACTCGACGAACAGACCCGACTGTGTCCGCCGGATGAGCTGTCGACAAACGGCAGCGCCTCGGCGTCGACGGACGGGCCCTCTGGAGGGCGAGGATCGCGATGGGCTGCGTCGCGAGGCTATCCAGCGATCCTGGCGCGGTAGCGTTCCGGCGAACTTCCGCTCGCGATCCGCGGCGAAGGGAGGTCCCATGAAGTTCGACCGAGAAGCGTTCGTCGATGAGTGCAGACGCGCCCTCGCCGAGGACGCCCAGCAGCTCGCCGTCCGTGAGGTCGTCGAGCGGGTCGTCGGTGACCCGGCAGGCGTGGAGAGCGAGTTCGGTGTCGCCGACGGCTGGCGGATCGACGTCCTCTACAACGATGAGGACTTGACCATCATGCACTTCGTCTGGCCGCCCTTGGTCGACCTGTTTGCCCACGAACACAAGATGTGGTCGACGGTTGGCATCTACGGAGGGGTCGAGGACAACACGTACTACCGGCGGGCGGGGCACTCGATCGAGGTCAACGGGCACAAGCGCGGCGAGGCCGGCGATGTACTACTCCTCGGCGCCGACGGAATTCACTCCGTGCGGAACCCCACCCGACAATGGACCGCGGCAGTCCACGTCTACGGCGGCGACTTCTTCTCCCACCCTCGGTCGCAGTGGGACCTAGAGACTGGAGAGGCGAAGCCGTTTGAATTGCAGAACGCTCGCGCTGTCCTGGCTGCCGCGGACGCACAGGCTCGGGCAGCCGGCATCGTCTGACTCCACCGACAGACAGCAAGGATCAGAGCAGTTGGATCGGGCAGTTGATGCCTGGTGCGTTGGCGAGTCGGGTGTCGGTCGTGAGCAGTGCCGTTGCGCCGGTCATCTCGGCGAGGGCGACGTAGGTGGCGTCGTACACGCTGAGATTGTGCCGCAGCGCCCATATTCTCGGTCGGAGCCAGTCGGCGGGGAACCGTGTGAGGGCTAGGTGGATGAAACCGTCCAGCGCGGATGTGCCTTGCTTGTCGGTCAGGATCTTCTGGACGACGAGGCGCCGAAGGACGTTGGTCACTTCGCTGTCGATGAGGTGGGGAACGGCGAGTTCTTCGTCGCCGAGACGATCGGGGTCAAGGTCGTTTGCGACGAGTTCGACGATGACGCTGGCGTCGACGACTCTCAATCGCCGCGTCCCTCGTGCAACGCGGTGAGGATCGTGTCTCGATCGACGTGGCCTCGAACCTTGGCCTGTGTCTTTCTGATCACGGCGGCGTTGGCGTGCACCGCCTGGGCGCGTTTGGCAAGGTGTTCCAGTTCGCGCAGCATGTATCGGGTCAGGGAGAGACCCTGGGCCTGGGCGGCGTCAGCCAAAGCATCGTGCACGTCGTCGGGCACGTCTCGGATCTGGATCACTCTGGACATGGTCGCGACCATAGCAGCAGTGGGTGCATATTGCACCCACTAATATGGCTGGATTGCTGTTCTGCTGCTCTCTCGCGCTTCGGGTCCCATGCGGGGCGCCGAACTCGGCGACGAGCTCCTCGGCGGCGTGGGCGTCGGTTCCGAACCGGCCGGCCAGGTGCCGGATGCCGGATGCCAGCAGAACGCGCGGCGCACCGCGACAACATCGGTGACCGGATATTTCAGGAGTCGGCGAGTCATGGATCGCCCTAGTCAGCCGAGCGGCCGTGGATGCGTTGTCCGAGGTGTTCGGCGGTGGCCTTGTCTGCTGATTGGTGGCGGGTCGAGTAGTGGTGGAGCATCACCTGAGCTCGAGCCGCAGACTTGTTGGGCGCGATTTCGGTATGGCCAGTTCCGAAATCGAACCCGTTGAGCCTGGTCGGGCGCGCTGTGAGTACCCGCAGTGCGGAAATCGGGCTCTTCTGATTGATCCGTGGGTGGTGTGAGGGGTGATCCGCGGTTGCACCCCGTCTGCTTCCTAGGTTTCCGAGCTATCTGACGGCTTCGGAAGTGGAGGTAGACGGGGTGCGGAACGCGATCGTATGGCAGCGCATGCTCGGTTTGAACTCGACGGTCATCGAGGGGGTGAGTTTTGATGAGACCGCTGAGGTGGTGGTCGTGTCGGTGCGACCTCGCAAGGGGGCTCAGCGGCGGTGCGGACAGTGTGGTCGGCGATCGCCGTGGTATGACCGCGGCGACGGTCGTCGACGGTGGCGCGGTTTGGATCTGGGCGCGGTCCGAGTCGAGCTCGAGGCCGAGGCGCGACGGGTGAATTGTCGGGTGCATGGGCCGACGGTGGCGCAGGTCCCGTGGGCTCGTCACGGTGCGGGGCACACTCGCGAGTTCGATGACACCGTTGCTTGGCTGTCGGTGAAATGCTCCAAAAGTGCGGTGACGGAGTTGATGCGGATCGCTTGGCGGACTGTCGGTGCGATCCTGACCCGGGTCCAGACCGACATCGACGCGACGGTTGACCGGTTCGCTGGACTGCGCCGGATCGGGATCGATGAGATCGCCTATAAGCGAAACCACAAGTACCTGACGATCGTCGTCGATCATGACAGCGGGCGGCTGGTGTGGGCCGCCGCCGGCCGCGATCAACCCACGCTGGCACGGTTCTTTGTCGAGCTCGGCCCGCAACGCTGCGCAGAATTGACCCACGTCTCAGCCGATGGCGCCAACTGGATCGATGCCGTGTTGCGTGCCCATGCCCCCCAAGCGGTGCGTTGCGCCGACGCGTTCCACGTCGTTGCCTGGGCCACCGAAGCCCTCGACGAGGTCCGCCGCGCCGTTTGGAACCGGGCACCAGGCCGCAAGAAGGTCGGCTCGCCAGCACACCGCACCCACGCCCGTGACGCCACCGGTGTGGCCCGCTCGTTGAAACGTTCCCGATGGGCGTTGTGGAAGAACCCCGACCATCTCACCGAGCACCAACAACATCAGCTGGCCTGGATCGCCAAAACCGAACCCGAGCTATGGCGCGGATACCTACTCAAAGAAGGCATGCGCTACGTCTTCGCCGTCAAAGGCGACGAAGGCAAACAAGCACTCGACCGGTGGATCTCATGGGCTCGACGCAGCCGCATCGAAGCCTTCGTTCTCCTCCAACGACGCATCGTCCACTACCGCGCCGAGATCGAAGCCGCGCTCGACGCCGGACTCTCCAACGCCATCGTCGAATCGACCAACACCAAAATCAGGCTCCTCACCCGCGTCGCTTACGGCTTCCACAAACCCGAAGCCCTCATCGCCCTGGCCATCCTCTCCCTCGGCGGACACCGACCCCAACTCCCACGATGACCCACGGACATGTCACAAGAGCCGGAAATCGCGCCTACCGGTCTCCGACGGATGTCGCGAACGCCGAGCGGGCGCGTATGTGTCCTCCGGCGCGGTCGTCGTGCGCTCCATTCGGCTAAATGCTCGAGTGCCTTCTGGTGATGGTGTCGGATTCTGGAGGCTCGACGTCGGATCAGGTGAGGATGTTTGTGGGTCGATCGCCTGGAGTCTTGGATGATCGACGGTGGTCCTTGTTGTTGTGCCTCGTTTGCCTGGGGAGGTTGTCGATCGCTTGGTCTCAGCTACTGGCGCATTCCTCTGTGTCGAGAGGGACAAGGACGAGATCACCTTCGTCGAGGGCGACTCCGGGGAGTGGTGCTGGACCTATTCCTGGTAGGTCGGCGAGGAGCTGGCCCGGCTTATCGAAGTGGACGATGGCCTCGGCGTTCTCCGGGGTCTGGATGTTGCCAGTTCCTGTGGCGTGCAACGGGAAGGCTCCGTCGGCAAGGCCGGTAAATGTCCACGGTGCGGGCCCTTCACCTGATGGGGTGATGGTGTATGTGCCCGAGACGTCGGCATCGAGGGTGGCGTCGAGGGTGAACGGCTTCTGTGTGTCGCAGACGATGCCGGTGAAGTGCCACCCTTGGAGGACCTGGTCGATCTTCCATCCCGCTTGCCAGTCGTGCATGCGGAACGTCTGCTCGCCGAGGTCCCAGTGGAGGGTCTTGGCGATGTCGATCGCACCGCTTGCCGCGCCAAGGGCATCTGAGGCCGTGAATCCGTCGAAGAACACGTTGAACAGCGAGTTGGCGTTCTCCGGCTCGACCTGGGCAGCGACGTCGATCGAGAACTCTCGGATCACCGGCTTGGCCGAATCGGGGAAGTCACGTTTCTGAGCGTGCCCCGTGACGGTCGTTGTCGTCACCCCCTTGTCGCCCGTGGTCTTCTTCAATTCCTCCGCGTCCAGGGTCACGAACGAGCCCGTCTCGTCGAGACCCTGGCCGAAGCCGACGTCGCCCTTGAAGGTGACATCCACGCCGGGGAGTGCTCCGTCGGCGGGGAAACTGAAGCCAACTCCGAGGAAGTTCAGTATGGCCGTCGCCGCGCAGAGCACCTTCTGGTTGCCGTCTGGCAGGTTACCGAGGTCCATTCGGACGGTCCACGTGATCGTTGTCGACTTGCCGGCACCCTCGCTGATGAGCTTGTTCCGCTCGAGCGGGTCGGGGTCCTGGCTGGCATCAACGGTCAGGCTGGACACCTGCATCAACAAGCTCAACAGCCCACCGATCAGGTTGGCCTTCTTCGCCAAGGCCGACGCTTTCTGGACCTTGTCGACATCGAGGATGTGCGGGTTCAGCTCGGCGACCTTCTCGATCAGGCCCTTCAGCGCCGATGTCATACCCGGCAGCTCGAGGCCAGAGCCGAGTTTGTTCACGAGGAAGTTCGTCCAGAAAGTCATGGTTTCGCCGCCGGCGGCTTCTGAGCACGGTACATCGGCGCGCTTCGCCTGTGGGGCGGGTGCCGCGGTCGACCGCAAGTGCATGATCGAGGTGTTGCCGGCGGCTGCGACGGCGGTCATGCCGCGTAGCGCGACCCAGGAGATGAGCTGCGCGGTGGCGACATCGACGTACACGTCAGTGGCCGTCGCGGCGGGATCGAGGAGATCGTTTCGGGGCCCGGTGTGGCGAGCCCGTTCGGCGACGAAGTTGCCGAAGAGCGCCAGTTGCGGGTCGGGGCTGATCGCCGCGGCGCGCAGATCAGCGACCAACAACTCGCCGAGGCCGACCGACTCGTCGCCCTTGTCGACGAACATTCTTACGACATCGCTCAGCGGCAGACCACTGGTCTTGATCGCCGTGTCCGACAGCATCCACACCATCTCGAACGGTGGCCCGATGGGATCGTCGCCTGTCGTGCCGATCCCGACGCCATCTACGCCGCGCACCGGGATGCCCAGAGCGTCGTAAACGGCGAGCCAGCCGCCGATCGGATCGACAGCGGTGCCAACCGACAGAGCGAGACTCTGAGCCTGTTCCTGGGGAGTGCTGCCAGAGATCTCCGCCGGTGATGGCGGCGGAGGGACCTCGACCAACGGTAACGCAGCGACCGTGGTCGTCGGTGCTATCGATGGTGACGGCACGGAACCTGACACGGTGTCGACCGACTGTGGCTCGCTGGTCGGTGGGCGCGTACCGCCGGTGGAGCCTGTTGTGCCGCCGCTGCCAGAACAACCGACCAGCACCGCGACGCCGACGAGCATCGAAACCGCCCGCTCCGCGACACTCGCCCGCCTCATCACGCCACAGTAGCCATCGTGTGCCACGCGAGGGCCAGAAACGCCAAGGTCAACCGCAGCCGACGATCAACGACAAGAGTGAACCGCCCCGGGTTTGATGACTGCTCGGGTTATGGGGTGACGGCCTCGGTGGCCGTGGTGTTCTGACTGTAGTAGTTGGCTTCGAATTCGTTCGGTGTGGTGTAAGTCGTGTCGTTGGTGATCTCGCTGTGTAGGCGTCGGTGGTTGAACCAGTCGACGTAGGTCATCGTCGCGGTACTCGAGATCGTCGAGACCGCGCCATGGTCCTTGGCGGTAGATCAGCTCCCATTCTAAGAGTCTCTTCAGAACCGTTTCTGACCGTCCCTGACCGTCCCGGACAGGCCCACTACCAGGGGCTTCAGGCGCTGACCGTGTCTGACCGTCCCCGACTGTCTCGTCCATAGATGGGATGAAATATGGGATGACAAAACCTGCGGATCTCGATCCGCAGGTTTTGAAATGTCGACCCAGATGTTGATGTTGATCCGCGGTTCCACCTCGCTTCCTTCGCGCACTCTTCGCCTCAGACCCGGGCCAACAGCCTCTCAGATCACGCGTAGACGCCGCGCGTGCACCCGGGTGCCCCGTTGGAAGCTTTGCTCTCGTCGCCGCCTGCGTACAAGATGCGACAGAGCGCACCGATCTCCCGCTCGCTCAACACGGTGGAGAGGAACCGGATGCGCCGCCGTACCCGGCCAGGAAGGACCGCCTGAAGTTCCTGTAGGTCTCCACGGTGCCCTGGGCGAAGGCGTTCGAAGAGCACCATGTACAGCGCATTGACGACATCGAACGCCGGTGGCCCGTACCCGCAGTCGTCCAGGTCGAAGATCCTGACGACGCCATTCGCCTCGACATGATCTCGACAAGACCCGTGCCGCTCCCTTGGCCTACTGCTCCGCCGACCCGCACTCCGACTGGTCACGACAACTCTGGTGCCGGGCCACGACACGGAAACTCAAGTCTGGACGCCGAGCACATCAACCGCCATGCGCTCGAGGGTCCGAACGACGACGTCACTGGCTGCGACGAGCTCGGGTGTGGCGATCGGGTGCTCCGCCATCGCCCTCCAAGTCGCCACCTTGCTGACAATGGCCTCCATCAGCCCCGCTGGATCGTCGATGCCCAATGCCTCCAGCGGATCGCGATCCGAGAGGATTTGAATCAAGTCAATCTCCATGTGGGGCTGGAGGAGCAGGTCGCCGGCGCGCACAGCCGCCAAGACCCGCAACTCGGCGAGTTCGTGCGCGCCGGCAGTGATGCGTTCGAGATCGATCTGCAGCCCCTGCGCTGCGCCGCCCAGCGAGGGCCACCGGCGCATGGTTCGCCGTATCATCGCCAGAGCCGAGCGGGCTTTGAGCACATCCCGACGCTGCGTGAAGCTCGCCGCCAGCAGCCGCCGCAAGTCGTCGATCCCGCTCGTACGAAGCAACGCGTTGGCCAGTTCCGCCGAGTCGTCACACTGCTGGCGGCGAACAAGATCGACGGCAAGCCGTACACCGAACAAGCCGAAGCGATCGAGGAAGGTCGTCCGGGTTGCGGGGTCGAGCTCGGCGTCCTGGCACGGACCACCGGCAAAGTGATCGGCGCTCACCAGCAGGTCGTCGATTTCCCGGTCGGTAAGCGCCGCCACCCGATTCACGAGGCGATAATCTCGCTCGGTCATCGTCGCTGCGGCTTGAGCGAGCAAGCCGGCGACGGGCACGACCGAGTGACAGAGCCGACGCATCGCCGGGTCGCGCCCGTTGCGCTGAGCGATGCGCGCTGCTCGATCCATCGAATCGAGTCGAGCACCGCCGATCTCGTCGGCCCGCGAGAGAACTGCTACGGCATTCACTGGTGTGGCCCGTCCACCGGTTGCATCGCGGAACGGTTCGAGGAACCGAAGATCGCCCGGATGCAGGTGCGGGGTGAGATAGATGACGACGTCGGCGGATGATTCGGCATCCTCATCGTTCGGCATCAGTACTTCCGTGGTGCGGCGACCCAGACCCGCCAGCGAGCCGACCCCGGGTGTGTCGATCAGGGTCATCGCCTGGAGCTGCGACGAAGGCCACTCGACGAGGAGTCGGTTGACATCATCAGGCGAATAGCCGGCAAGGTCCGGAGCGATCCCGTCAGCGTTCCGACCAACGCCGACTTCGACGGGTGACCCGGTTCGTGGCTCGATCGTGACGCGGTAGCGGGTGCCGTGCACGTACCAGGTGACGATCTTGGTGCACTCAGTGGCGTCGGTCGCCGCCAGAGGCTCGCCGACGAGCGCGTTGAGCAACGTTGACTTCCCTGCCTTCACCTTGCCGGCAAAGGCGACACGCAATGGCTCGTCGAGGCGGCGGGCGATGTCGGTCCATGCGGGCTCGGCGTCGGTGCCCGCGTACACGGCGGCCGCCCGGCGCACAAACGCAGACACCTGCTCGAGCAAACTCGGCGCCGTCACGAGGGCCCTTCCTGGAGGAGTTGGAGTCGGTTGGCGAGCCCCTCCAACCGTCGAAGTTCGGCGTCGATGTCGGTCAGCCGCGTCGACCGCTCCTGTCTGTCGAGCTCATACCCGGCCTTGGCCCGAGCGACGGCTTCTGCCGCGCCGATCTGGCGTCCGCGTACCCGAGCACCGAAATGATCTTCGAGCCTGACGTTGCGTGGCACGCACCGTCTCGCGCGTCTCACTCCCGACGCGATACCACACGTCATCGATGTACTTCTGCGCCGCCGCCCGCACTTGAACCCGGCGCGCTGTTACCTGACGAGTGCGCTCGTCTCGCACGCCCTTGCCGCCGAGGATGAGACCGGCACCCAACATCACCGGCGCGGCGACAGCAACACCGGCGAAGCCGCCGAAGAACCCGAGCATCGCCAGCCCGCCGTAGCTGGTGCGCAGCAGGGTGAGGCCTTGGCCGACGACGCTGGTTCGGCGAGCGTTGATCCTGACGGCCGCGGCGGCGTGTTCGACCGCGGCGGACTCGGCGACTTCGATCGTCGGAGCCGCTGTGCCGTCGTCAACCGCTGTCGCTACGGCGTCGAGCGCCGTGAGCAGTCCTCGATGGCGGGCGTCGATGTGCTCGGTCACGACTGTCGTCGTCCGATCGTGCAACCAGTGCTCGAACTGTTCCGAATCGTGTGACGGATCTGATCGTTCGATGAGCTCGTCGATATCGGCCATCAGTGACCGGCTCCGCTCGCGCAGGTCACGATCGAGTGCACCGGACACGTCGCCGAATGTGTCGTTCAGGGATTGAACCCAGCGATTGCCGGCTAGACGCGCCCGCTCGACCTCGGCGTTCGCCCGAGTGAGCTCTCGCAACCTGTCGTCCTCACTGTCGCTCGTCAACATGGCTCGCTCGGTCGTGAACTGATCGGTGAGCGCCCCAACGATCTCGGTGGCTGCGGCGAGCGTCCGGCGACGGAGCCGATCCATCCGGTCATCGGCAACCTTGCTGAGCCAGGCGGTCACCTGCGGGATGTTCGATTCGTTCACGAGCTCATGGTCGCCGCGGTCCATGCCGATCCGGTGCAGGTTGGCGCTGATGCCGAGCACGCCGGCGACACCGACGCCCGCGCTTTCGAGATGCTGTCGATCGAGCTCCACGATGCGCTGCCATCCGGTACGCATGTCGGTCTTCGTCTCGACGACAGCCACCACGTCGCACAGCTCGCGGCATCGCGCCACGAGCCGAACCTCCGGAGCTGTCAGTTCTTGCGCCGATGGCGTGACGACGATGACCGCGTCGGCGACTGAGGCCGCTGCCAGCACCAGCGGGCCGCTGGCACCGCCCAGTCCGGCGACTCCGGGAGTATCGATGATCACGATCCCGGCAGCGGTCAGAGGCGAGGGCGCGTCGACGTGAACCCGGCCGAGCTGTCGGTCGCCCACGTGTTCCTCGGTGACGAGTTGCGAGATCCCAGCCGGGTCGATGAGGACCTCTTCGACAGCGTCGCCGGTGCGCCACACGGCACGCGCCGTCAACATGTCGGCATGACCGATCACGGTGAGGGTGGTGGTCGAGACGTCGTCTGCGACCGGGCAGACCTCGAACCCGGCAAGGGCGTTGACGAGAGCGCTCTTGCCGGACTTGAACTCGCCGATCACTACGACGGTCGCCGGCTCTGTTGGTCCGTCCGGGGCCCGGATGCGTCCGAGCCGTTCGGCAAGATCCGCACGCCCGTAGGCGGTCGCCGCCCGGATGGCGAGCTCGACCAGCTCGTCGCTCGTTGGTCGATCGTCGCTCACAGCAGCGAAGGTACTGGGAACACCTCAGTCACGGCATCCGTGCGCGCACGGATATCCGTGCGCGCACGGATGCCCAGCGTGCATCGGCAGCGCATTCTCCACGGACAAGGTTGCCGACCGCCGCAACCGTGACATCCGGGAGAACGAGATGGCCACAGACAACGAGCCCGTCCGGTCGAAGCTGACAGACGTCGAGCGAGCGAGCTTCGCCCAGGATCTGGCGAGAGCAAACCGCTTGCGCGAGGCTGCGCAGCACGCGGCAGCGCCTCCCAAGCACGCCAATGTCGAACATCTCCAGGAGGAGCGATCGGCGGCGATCGAACGGCTGAAGGATGCCGGATTCTTCGACAGGAACATCGTCGGCTTTGCGCCAGAACAGCTGTCGAACGACGACCTCGCCTTTCACCTCCAGGACTTGGCCGAGCGCGAACTGGTCAGCGACGTCACCGGGCAGAACGTCCACGATGTCAAGCCCGGTGACTTCGAGCAGGTGGTTCAAGATGCGCAGAACCGCCTGGTTCACCAGACGTTCGGTGACGTGAGCGCCCTCAACAAGCTCGACCAAATGATCATCGCCGAGCGCCTCCGGGATCCGGCGAGCCCGAATCAGACCGACATCGGTCACTTCGACGACATCCTCGACGGCGTCGCTCTCCACAGCGACGGGAGCGGCGCCGTTCGGCCCGGGGTTGGCGAGACGGGGAACCCACTCGGCAGCGGGCTGCTCCAGGCGCCAGGCGCGGTTCGCGATGGTGGCGATGACGATGACGACGACAACGACGAGCCCGCTGGGGGTTCGGGTGGGAGCAACAACTCCGGCTCAGACGACACCGATCCGTTTGCGGGGAGCGACGATCCCCCGGGCTCGGACGCCGGCGACGACGACCCGCAGGACGAGATCATCTCAGGGAGCGACGATCCCGGTAGCGACCCACCCCTCACCGAAGACACCGATGACATTGGCGGCGACGATTCCGCAGGTGACTCCGGCAGCGACGATCCGGATAGCGGTGATGGCTTCAATGGGTCTGTTGATGTTGCCGTCGAGCTGGACTTCAAGAAGGACGTCGTCGTTCCTGCCGCCGAGGAGGGCGATGATCAGAACGACGACAAGGACGATGACGAGAAGGACGATGACACGAGCACTGACGACGGGCCGACTGGCGTGTCCATCCCACTCGATCCGGAGTTCGGGGGCGGCGCACCCCGGCTGCGCGCCGGACAGGTTCCCATCTTCGCCGGCGACGACGGTGCCACCGACCCACCGCCCGACACCACCGGCTCCAACGACCTGGCCGATGTCAAGCCGCGAATAATTCCCGGAGTCAAAGATCCGATCTTCGATTCCGACGTCGGCTTCGGCCGCGGCTCGGGGACGATCACCGAACCCGACTCGGGAGTGACCGACCCGCTACCGGACGACGACGGGCTCGGCAGCATCGGACCAGACGACGATCCGCTCGCCGGCGGCGGTCCTGGCCTCGAGGAGTCGCCGGATGCGCAGGATGCAGACGGCGATGGGGTCACGATCTCGATCCCTCACTTCGGTGGTGACATCTCGCCCGTCGCACCGGGAGTCGCCGGCCTTAACCCGGGGCTCAGCGGTTTCGACAGCAGCGATGACAGCGACTGATCGCCACTCTGATGCCTGATTCATACAGCCTTGGGATCGACCTCGGTACGACGTTCACCGCGGCCGCCATCGCTCGCAACGGTCATGCCGAGATGGTGACGCTGGGAGCCAAGTCGGCAGCAGTGCCATCGGTCGTGTACCTGAAGTCGGACGGCACCATCCTGGTCGGCGAGGCCGCGGTGCGCAGAGCTGCGACGGATCCAGGGCGGGTCGGACGCGAGTTCAAACGCAGGATCGGCGACACCACGCCGATCCTCCTCGGTGGCTCGCCCTATGCGGCGGAATCATTGATGGCCAAGCTGCTGAGGTGGACGGTCGACGCCGTGATCGAGCGGGAGGGCGGCGCGCCCGCCAAGGTCGTGGTGTGCCACCCAGCGAACTGGGGACCGTACAAGCTCGACCTGCTGATGCAGGCGGTTCGCATCGCCGAGGTCAAGGTCGACCACTACCTGGCCGAACCGGAGGCGGCCGCCATCTCCTGGGCTGCCGCCGAGCGAGTGCCGATCGGTACCACGCTTGCGGTCTACGACCTCGGCGGCGGCACGTTCGATGCTGCTGTCCTTCGCAAACGAGCCTCGGATTTCGAGCTGCTCGGCGACCCGGAGGGAATCGAGCGCCTCGGGGGAGTCGACTTCGACCAGGCGCTGTTCACGCATGTCTCCGACCTCATCGGTGGCGGTGTGATCGCCGGCCTCGACCCCACGGACCCAACGGTGCTCGCCGCCCTGGCACACCTGCGCCAGGAGGTGGTCGACGCCAAGGAGGCGTTGTCGAGTGACAGCGACACGACGATCGCTGTCTTCCTTCCTGGGGTCAGCACAAAGGTCCGGGTCACCCGACAAGAGCTCGAGGCAATGGCTCGACCGCCGCTCGCCGACACCGTCGCCGCCCTCCGCAGGGCGCTCCGATCGGCCGGTGTGTCACCAGAGGAGTTGGGCGCTGTCGTCTTGATTGGCGGATCGTCACGCATGCCCCTCGTCGCGGACATGATCACCGATGCCCTGCACCGACCTGTGGCCGTCGATGCCCATCCGAAGCACGCCGTGGCCCTCGGCGCGGCACTCGCCGCAGCAGGGTCGATGGCCGGACCTGTCGACACCGCACCGCCTCGACCTGCTCCCCCATTGCAGCTGGCGCCGCCGATTCCCGTGCCGCCCCCGCCGCAGGACCCCGTCTCCGGTGCCGCGACCGCCGATCCGAACCCTGTTCCGGCGTGCCGGCCTCGGAGGCGTCGCATTCTCGTCGGGGCCGCTGCGGCAGTGCTTCTCGCCGGTGGCGTGATCGCCGCATTGGCGTTGCGAAATCGTGATGGCGTTCAGGCGGCCGGCTGCACCATCGATCAAGGGGTGTGCATCACCTCGATCGCGATCAGTGATGGCCGCATCCTCGCCGAGTTCGAACCTCGAGGTGTCGACCTGGCCAGCCCGTCGGGCGATGGGTTCGCCGCCGGCACGGTCCATCCACTGTTCTTCTTCCGCCAAAGCGTGTCGACAGCGCGCATCTGGGGCGCGAGTTCGCCGTTTGGTGGGCACAGTGCGAGCGGGCTGAAGGGATTCGCGGCGACGGACGAGCCGCATTCCGGCGCTGATCTCTGCGTGCTGCTGCAAACCGACGACGGCACCATCATCGCCAACAGCGGCAACTGCGTTCCGGTGCCTGTGGGCTGATTCATCCGAAACGACGGATGGACAGTCCACGTAGTATCCGTTCGTGGCGGCGGCACCGGATGGGCA
>CAWEOL010000008.1:0-158814 GCA_963810675.1 Ilumatobacteraceae bacterium | reverse complement strand
TACGGCTGCCGAGCTGCGCGGGATCATCGCCGGGCATTCGGAACTGGAGGTCATTGGAGATCCCTTCTTCAACGTGGCCTTCGGGGCCTCGACTGCGGCTGAGGTCGACATCTTCCACGTGAATGACTACTTGTCGCGAAACAGTTGGCGGATGAACGGTCTGCAGAACCCTCCGGCGATCCACTTCTGCATCACCAGGCCGAACACCGCACCAGGGGTCATGGACCGCTTTGCCGAGGATCTCCACGGTGCGGTGGGCTACGCGCGCGAGCGGGTGGGCACCCCGCCGAAATCCGGGGCAGCGTACGGCGCCGGCGGCACCAGCGTGCCCAGGGAGATGGTGCAAGCCGGTATGTCGGGATGGCTCGACGCCACCCAGGCCCTGCCACCACCCTGACCCGGCGAGCCCTCCCGAACTTTGTCACTGTCGGCACGCTCACCGAGCTGTCAGCGACAATGTTCGTTGCTGGCGGTAAGCGGTCGCCAACGAGGCGACCAGTGACGGTGACATCACTCGGATCTCGTCAGTGCTGACGCGTTCGATCCGAGCGCCGACGAGGCGAGCTTGGCGGTCGCGGTGGCGGTCGTAGGTAGCCTCGAGTCGACCTCCATGCCATTCGTGATCGTCGATCTCGACATAGAAGCGGGCTGCCGGATCCCCGAGGTCCGGGTGAACGATGCTGCCGTCCGCCAGGGTCAGTGAGACCTGCGGCTCGAGGTGCACACCGACGGCGTCCAGCGCCCGACGCAACTCGATCTCCGGATGCGAATCGGCTGGTCGACGCCAGGTTGGCCTTGACGACAGCACGGCGGCGAAGACGGCTGATCCGGCGCGCCCTCGCCGACACATGAGGGCGCCCACGCCATACAGCGTCGGGATGTCGAACAGCGATCGCCGGAGCCCTTGTTCGATGATGCTCTCGATGGCTGTCGGCTGGAGGTGCTTCGACAGGTCGAAGACGGTCCTGGCAGGGCCGGTGACACGAATGCCGTCGGGGCGGCAATGGATGTGTTCGATCGGCATGATGGGGCACCGATGATGCACCGGACCTCCGACGAACCTGAGGCCGGTTCCGGTTCCGGAGACGTGCATGTCGACGTGTGCACATCGACGAAAGCTCCAGATCCGAGCTGCACCACCACACGTGATGACCAGCGTCTGATCTGCTGCGCATACCGCGGCGCACTGCGACAGCATGGTGTTGGGCCACAGAACATGCCGGTACACGCCTTCCCAGACGGAAACCAGTTCGCCGCAGCGCAGCAAGGCGGCTAGCTGGCCGCGAGTGACGTCCAGCGCCGAAAGCTGCGGAGCCGACACCACTCCGTGATGGGCACGGAGCCAGGTGGCGAGGGGTGGATGATGGGTGGGCACGGCGACCTCCGGACGAGCGATCGAGAACTCGGGGGAAGCCGTGCCGGGAACCTATCGCCCGCCGCCCAACTCGCAACTTTGTCGTTCGCGGCGCGCTGAGCGTGTCGGGAGCGACAAAGTTCGGGGCAGGGGGAGGGTTTGTGAGGCGATTCACGCCGCGTAGTAGCGTCGGCCGCGATGTCGGACTTCTTGCGCGACTACCTGACCGTCGTCTTGTTCGCGGCGGTTGCTCTGTTGCTGGCCGGGATGCTGTTGGGCGTTTCGGCGATGGTACGACCCAACAAGCCCTCGACCGAGAAGCTGACCGCCTACGAGAGCGGCGTCGACCCGGTTGGCGACGGTTGGTCGCAGAGCCAGGTGCGCTACTACATCTTCGCCCTGCTCTTCGTGGTGTTCGATGTCGAGGCCGTGTTCATCTTCCCCTGGGCCACGCAGCTCGAGCGTTACGCCGGGTTCGGTCTGGTCGAGATGGGTATCTTCGTCTTCGTCCTGCTCCTTGGCCTCGTCTATGCCTGGCGCAAGGGCGTGCTGCGTTGGGTATGACCGTGGTGGGCAGATGGGGTTCGTAGACAAAGGGCGCATGCCCAAATCACTCACCTCGCTGTTCAACCTGGGACGTTCCTACAGCATGTGGGTCTACCAGTGGGGTTTGGCGTGTTGCGCGATCGAGATGGGCGCAGCCTTCGGATCGCCGCGCTACGACGTGATGCGCCTCGGCGTCATCCCGCTGCCGGCCAGCCCCCGCCAGGCCGACCTCGTGGTCATCTCCGGCACGGTCACCGACAAGATGGCTCCGGCAGTCAAGCGCCTTTACGAGCAGATGCCGGAACCGAAGTACGTGATCTCGATGGGCTCGTGCGCCAACTGCGGTGGGCCATACTGGGACAGCTACTCGGTCACCAAGGGTGTCGACCAGATCATCCCCGTCGATGTGTACGTGCCGGGCTGCCCGCCGCGGCCGGAGGCCCTGCTCGAAGGCATCGTCTTGCTGCAGCAACGGATCAAGAACGAAGACATGGGCGCGCGCTGGCGCGGTGAGGGCACCAAGCCGATGGTCAAAGACGTCTCGATGCGCGAGCCGATCGTGGTCGGTGGTGGTCGGATTGAGTGACACCGAGACCTTGGCGCTGCCTGGTGACGGCCTACGCGAGGGCATCGTTCAGCGGCTGCGCGACGTGCTGGGCGACGATCTGCTCGACAGCCTGGTCAAGCCCGGCGACGACGTGTGGGTTCGTGTGCGGGCCAGCGCCTGGCGTGCCGCGGGCGTGGCGTTGCGCGATGTGATCGGCTGCGAATACTTCTGCTTCCTGTCGGCGATCGACTGGATGCCGAGCCCGTTCGGTCGCGGCGAAGACGATCCCACACAGCCCCCGCCCGAGCGCGACGACACAATCCGACAGGGCTACGCGGGCGGTGAGACGCGCATGCAGGTCTTCGCGCGGGTCACCAACATCACAGAGCACTTCGGCGTCACCATCAAGGCCGACGTTCCCGACGACGACCCGGTCGTCGACAGCTGGATCACCGTGTACGCCGGTGCCAACTGGCACGAGCGCGAAGCGCACGAGATGTTCGGCATCGGTTTCGCCGGTCACAACGACCTGCGCAACATGTACCTGCCGATGGAGTTCGAAGGCCACCCGCTGCGCAAGGACTTCCCTTTGCTCGCCCGCATCGTCAAGCCATGGCCCGGCATCGTCGACGTCGAGCCGCTTCCCGGCGACGACGAAGAAGAAGAAGAAACCGAATCATGACCGATCTCGCCGATCGTCAGAAGCTCAGCTACATCGCTGCCCAGGCCGCCGACGCGCGCCTCAACGTCGAGCTCGAGACCGAGGGCATGACCCTCAACATCGGTCCGCAGCACCCGGCCACCCACGGCACGCTGCGCATCATCGTGCGCCTCGATGGCGAGCAGGTGATGTGGGCCGAGCCGAGCGCCGGCTACATGCACCGCGGCTACGAGAAGCTCACCGAGGTTCGCACCTTCCCGCAGGTCACCACACTGATCAACCGCATCGACTGGTTGGGCAGCTTCGCCAACGAGGTGCCGTTCATCCTCGCCGCCGAGAAGCTGATGGAAATCGAGGCGCCGCCGCGTGCCCAGTGGATCCGCACGATCCTGTTCGAGCTCAGCCGCATCGCCAACGTCGGTCTGTTCCTCGGCGACCTCGGCGTGCAGCTCGGCGCGATCACACCCGTGTTCATGGCCTTCCGCGACCGTGAATACGTGCTCAACCTGATCGAGGCCGCCACCGGTGGTCGCTTCCACCCCAACTTCGACCGCATCGGCGGCCTGAAGGACGACCTTCCCGCCGGCTGGATCACCGAGACCAAGCAGGTGATGAAGAAGCTGCGCACCTTCTGCGACGAGATGGACGATCTGCTGTTCGGCAACGAGATCTTCCAGAGCCGTCTTCGTGGCATCGGTGTCATTCCGGCGGACGTCGCCAAGCAGTACGGGCTCAGTGGCGCCAACCTGCGGGCCAGCGGCGTCGACTGGGACCTGCGCCGCGACCAGAAGCTGCCGATGGCGTGGGACAAGGTCGACTGGAAGGTGTGGACGCACCCCGACGGCGACTGCTACGCCCGCTGCTGGGTGCGTCTGCAGGAGACGCGCGAAGCGACGAAGATCGTCGACCAGTTGCTCGACGGGATTCCCAGCGGACCGGTCATGGCCAAGGTGCCGCGCATCATCAAGGTGCCCGAGGGCGAGGCATGGGTCAGCACCGAGAACCCGCTCGGCGAGATGGGCTACTACGTCGTCAGCAAGGGCGACCTCGGCCCGTTCCGCGTCAAGATCCGCTCGGCCAGCTTCAACAACGTCTCGATCGTGCCGTGGGTGTTGCGCGGCGTCTACGTACCCGACGTGATCTCGATCCTGGCCTCGCTGTACTTCATCCTCGGGGACATCGATCGGTGATGTTGGCGGTTGATCTTCCGTACTGGGCGCAGTCGCTGCTGCGCGTCCTCGGCGGCACCGTGGCCGTGCTGCTGCCGGCCGGCACCATCGTGTACCTGTTCCTGTTCAAGATGATGAGCTTCATGCAGAGCCGACTCGGCCCGATGGAAGCCGGCCCGTACGGCACGATGCAGCTGTTCGCCGAGGTCGGCAAGTGGCTGCAGAAGGAAGACATCCAGCCGGCAAAGCCGACATGCGCATCTTCAAGACGGCCCCGCTGATCGTGCTGGTCAGCACGTTCCTGCTCGTCGCAGTCGTGCCGTTCGGTCCCGACGCGTACTTCACCAACTTCGACGCCGGCGTGTTCTACATGCTGGCCGTCAGCAGCATCAGCACGCTCGGCATCTTGATCGCCGGCTGGTCGAGCGCCAACAAGTACTCGCTGCTCGGTGGCCTTCGCGCCGCCGGTCAGCTGATCGCCTACGAGTTGCCGATGGTGCTGGCGGTGCTCGGCGTGGTGATCCAGGCCGAGACGATGAACATGCAGGACATCGTCGTCGCGCCAGAAGCAGCGGCGAGATCTTCGGCTGGAACGGCATCGGCAACCCGTACATCCTCACCCAGTTCGTCGGCTTCGCGATCTTCATGATCGCGGTGCAGGCCGAGCTCACCCAGACCCCGTTCGACATGCCGATCGCCGAATCCGAGCTCGTCTCGGGCTACATGACCGAGTACTCGGGCTTCCGCTTCCTGATCTTCTTCATCGCCGAGTTCGCCACGGCCGGTGTGTTCGCACTGATCGCCAGTGTGCTGTTCCTCGGTGGTTGGGGCAGTGCCGTTCAGCTGGTTCGGCTGGACGACGGTCGACGATGTCGACAACTGGATGAACGTCGTCGGCCCGCTGATCATGTTCACCAAGATGTTGGTGCTGACGTTCTTGATCATGTGGATCCGGTTCAGCTATCCACGGTTCCGCGAAGACCAACTGCAGCGCTTCGCGTGGAAGGTGCTGATCCCGCTGGCCTTGCTCAACATCATGGTGACGGCCGTCCTGAAGGTGGTGTTCTGATGGCCACGAAGCCGCAGATCCCGGGCTTGCTGAAGGGCCTCGGCGTCACGTTCAAGACGCTGGCGCACACGATGAAGCCGAAGAAGATGGGCGGCGGCGCCAACACGGTGCAGTACCCGCACGAGAAGGAAGCGCCGCCGATTCGGGCGCGTGGCGTCATCGCCCTACGCGAAGACAACTGCACGTCGTGCATGTTGTGCGTCGCGCAGCTGCCCCGACTGGTGCATCTACATCGAGGCTCACAAGACCGTCGCCCCGCCGCGCCGCGCCGGTGGTGCACCGCGCAAGGTCAACATCGTCGACCGCTTCGACATCGACTACGCGCTGTGCATGTACTGCGGCATCTGCGTCGAGGTGTGCCCGTTCGATGCGCTGTTCTGGAGCCCGGAGTACGAGTACAGCGAGCCGAAGATCGCCGACCTGCTGCACGACAAGACCAAGCTCGGCGAGTGGATGGAGACGGTGCCCGAGGCACCCGAGCTGGAAGTCGGCGCCGACAAGAAGGGCAAGAAGTGATGCTCGCCGCCGACCTCAACGTCGCCCAGAACATCGGCTTCGGCATCATCGCCGCGTTCATGATCGTCGCCGCGCTCAACGTCGTGCGCAGCAACAACGTCGTGCACGCGGCGCTGTCGTTGGTGGTGGTGATGGCCGGCGCCGCCGCGCAGTACCTGCTGCTCGCCGCCGAGTTCGTCGCCGTCACCCAGGTGCTCGTCTACATCGGCGCGGTCATGATCCTGTTCCTGTTCGGTGTCATGCTCACCCGCGCCGCGTCGGCAAGGAGACCGATCTCAACAACAAGAACTGGGTGCTCGGCATACCGGTCGCGCTGCTGCATGTTCGGCGTCATGGCGTACGTGCTGATCGACGGCTTCGGCGACGACCATCTCGAGCCGGCACGGTGCCGGTGTCGCACCGCCGAGCTCAGCGACACCATCTTCGGGCCGTTCCTGCTGCCGTTCTGGGCACTGTCGTTCGTACTGCTCGCCGCCGTCATCGGCGCCATCGTTCTGGCCAGGAAGGATTAGGCGGCGTGCTGATCAACGAGTTCCTGCTGCTCGGTGCGGTGCTGTTCTGCATCGGCGTGTACGGCGTGATCGCCCGCAAGAACGCGGTGCATGGTGCTGATGTCCATCGAGCTGATCCTCAACTCGGTCAACATCAACCTGCTGGCGTTCAGCCAGTTGCACAGACAGCATCGACGGCAACGTGTTCGCGCTGTACATCATCGCCGTCGCCGCCGCCGAGGTCGGCGTCGGTCTGGCGATGGTGCTGTTGATCTACCGCAACCGCAAGAGCATCTCGCTCGACGAACTCTCGGAAATGAAGGGCTGAGCGAATGCTCGCTGCCGAAGAAGTCGCCCATTCCGCGGGCTGGTTCCTCGAACACGCCTGGCTGATCCCGCTGATCCCGGGCGTCGCCTTCGTCGTCATCATCCTGTTCGGCAAGTTCGAGATCAACGGGAAGCGCGTGTTGCCGATGGGCGGCGCCGAGATCGGCATCGCCAGCATGGTGGCCGCGCTCGTGCTCGCGATCGGCGACGACCTACCAGTGGATCGATCATGTCGCGCGGCGCCGCACGAGGCCGAGCCGGTCATCAAGACGTGGACCTGGTGGCAGATCGGCGGCCTGAAGTTCGGGATCGGCGAGCACATCGACGGCCTGGCCGTGATGATGCTGCTGCTCGTCGCGTTCATCTCCACGCTCGTGCAGATCTACTCGCTCGAGTACGTGCGCGGCGATCGCCGCTACACCCACTTCTTCGCCTCGCATCACGCTGTTCAGCGCCGGCATGTTGACGATGGTGCTCGCCGAGAACATGGTGCAGCTGATCCTCGGCTGGGAGATCATGGGCCTGTGCTCGTTCCTGCTGATCGGGCACTGGTGGGAGGAGCGAGGCCAACAGCGAGCGCTGCGCTGAAGGCGTTCTTCACGGTGCGCGTCGGCGACATCGGCCTGCTGGTCGGCACCGCCATCATGTTCGGTGCCTCCGGCACGTTCTAGATCCGCGGGCTCAACGAGTGGGCCGTCGACCCAGTCGACCAGCCACACCGTGTTGCTGTGGGCCGCGATCGCGCTGTTCATCGCCGTGCATCGGCAAGAGCGGCCAGTTCCCGCTGCACACGTGGTTGCCCGACGCCATGGCCGGCCCGACGCCGGTCAGTTCGCTGCTGCACTCGTCGACGATGGTCGTCGCCGGCGTGTTCCTGGTGGCCCGCCTGTATCCGGTGTTCCACATCGGTCTCGACATCAACGTCGTCGGCCAGCACTTCAACCTGATCGCGGTGATCGGCGGCATCACCATCTTGATCGCGGCCGCGTCTGGCGTTCGTGCAGAACGACATCAAGAAGGTGTTGGCGTACTCGACGGTCAGCCAACTCGGTTACATGATGATGGGCCTCGGCGTCGGCGCCTGGATGCCGGCCGTGTTCCACATCTTCACCCACGCCTTCTTCAAGTGCTGCCTGTTCCTGTGCGCCGGTTCCGTCGCGCACACCGGCAGCCATCACAGCTTCGACATGAAGAAGGACATGGGTGGGTTGGCGCGCAAGATGCCGATCACGTTCGTCACGTGGATGGTGTCGACCGCGGCGCTGTGCGGCGTGCCGTTCTTCAGCGGGTTCTTCTCCAAGGACGAGATCATCGACTCGGCCAAGCACAACGACTACACGGTGTTCTTGATCGTCGGCTTGATCGGCGCGTTCATGACCACCGCGTACATGACGCGCGCCACGTACCTCACGTTCTTCGGCGAGCCGCGTGGTGCCGCGGCCCACTTCGTGCACGGCGACCACGCACATGACGACTGACCACGCGCACGCCGAAGCCGCTCACGACGCGCACGACACCCGATGCGCATCGAGTCGGCACACTCGCGAGCCGTCCAGGCCGCTGCCGATTCGCTCCCGACCGACTCGCCGTGGCTGATCACCGTGCCGTTGATCATCCTCGGCTTCCTCGCCGTCGTCGCCGGCTACCTCAACGCCGCGGCGCTTCAATCGCGCACTACTTCGAGCATTGGATCGAATCGTCGATCGGCGTCGAGGTGCCCGAAGCCCGCCGAGTTCAAGTGGGTCAACGCGCTGCCATCGATCGCTCCTGGTCGTCGCCGGGTTCCTGGTCAGCCTGGCGATGTGCAGGCAGGTGTTCGGTACGGCCGCGTCGCCGTTGAAGGGTCTCACCGAACGCAACTCGGTGCTCGGTGCCGGTCACCAGTTCCTGGTCAACAAGTACTACCTCGACGACCTGTACGAGAAGGTCATCGTCCACGGCATCGCCCACCCGATCGCTGCGGCTGCGTACTGGACCAACCAGCACGTCATCGACGCCAGTCGTCAACGCCGTCGGCATCGGCGGTCGCAAGCACCGGCGACTGGGTCTACAAGAACATCGACCAGCGAGTCTGGTCGACGGTGCGGTCAACGGCAGTGGTGCCGTCGCCCGCGGCACCGGTGGCGCGTTGCAGCCGGTGCAATCAGGCAAGGTCAACATGTACGGAGCGCTGCTGTTCGGTAGCGCAGCAGTCGGTGCGCTCGTACTCGTACTCGTCAACAGCTAGAGGAACCACATGGAACGTACTTCAAGACCAACAATGGCTGCTCAGCCTCGGCACCTTCCTGCCGCTGGCCGGCGTGCTGGTGATGCTGTTCATCCCGAAGCGGGACGAGGCGCTGATCAAGGGCATCGCGGTGGTCACGGCGCTGGCGACGTTGGCGTCGGCGTGTACACGCTGATGCAGTTCGACTACGGCCAGGCGGAGAAGCTGCAGTTCTTCACCACCAACAGCTGGATCAGGCCGATCAGGGCGACGTACACGATCGGTCTCGACGGCATCAGCCTGCCGCTGTACTTCCTGTCGATGGTCATCACCTTGCTGGTGATGATCTACTCGTGGGACCACGTGCCGGCGCCGGGCAATCCGAAGGCGTTCTTCATCCTGATGCTCGTCCTGCAGACCGGCATGGCCGGCACGTTCATCGCCCAGGACCTGATCCTGTTCTTCGTCTTCTTCGAACTGGTGCTGCTGCCGATGTACTTCATGATCGGCGTGTGGGGCGGCGACAACCGCCAGTACGCATCGCTGAAGTTCTTCCTCTACACCATGTTCGGTTCGGCGCTGATGCTCGTCGTCGTTCATCGCGCTGTTCGTCATCACCAAGAACAACAGCGCCGACGCCCGAACTGGCCACCTTCAGGTTCCAGTGGTTCATCGAGAACGGCGCCGGATGTCGCCCAGCAACACCGCCATCTGGATCTTCGCCGGCATGTTCATCGGCTTCGCCGTCAAGGTGCCGATGTTCCCGTTCCACACCTGGCTGCCCGACGCCCACACCGAGGCGCCGACGCAGGGTTCGGTCATCCTGGCCGCGATCCTGCTGAAGCTCGGCACCTACGGCTTCGTCCGCATCGCCATTCCGTTCCTGCCGCAGGCGGCCGTGAAGTGGGCCCCGATCATCGGCGTGCTGGCCGTGATCGGCATCATCTACGGCGCGCTCGGCTGTCTGGCCCAGACCGACATGAAGCGACTGATCGCGTTCTCCTCGGTCGCGCACATGGGCTTCGTCATGCTCGGCATCTCGCACGCTCACCGACGCTCGGCATCGACGCGGCGCTGTTCGGCATGGTCGCCCACGGTCTGATCACCGGCATGTTGTTCTTCCTCGCCGGCTCGGTGAAGGAGCGCTACCACACGCTGCAGATCAGTCGGCTCAGCGGCATGCTGAAGCAGATGCCCAAGCTCGGCTGGATCCTCGGCTTCTGCGCGATGGCGTCGCTCGGCCTGCCCGGACTTGCCGGTTTCTGGGGCGAGTTCCCGGCGATCCTCAGCGCGTACAGCCCGGCCGACCGGTCTGCAGCCTGGCGCTGTTCCGCACGCTGATGGTCATCGCCGCGGTCGGCACCGTGCTGGCCGCCGGCTACCTGCTGTGGCTGTACCAGCGCACCGCGTTCGGCGAGCCGACCGCAGAGTTCAGCGGTCAGGTGCAGCACGCCCACGCGGTCGGTGCCGCCGCCAACGACGAGCACCACGACGACATCCACGACGTCACGATCTTCGAGTGGCTCGCCTGGACGCCGCTGCTGGTCGCGATCCTCGTGCTCGGTGTCTACCCGCAGCTGCTGTTCAAGATCATGGACCCCGCCGTCGATCAACTCACCGCGGTCTTCAGGAAGTAACGCATGCTGTCGTCGTTGCTCGCCGCCGGGACTTCGTGTCACCGCACGATCGACTACCACGCGCTCGCGCCCGAGATCGTGCTCGGCGGTCGGGATCTGCGTGGTGCTGCTGGTCGACCTGTTCGTCGCCGACAGCAAGCGCTGGATCACTGGCGACGCTGTCGGGCTTCGTGCTGCTCGGCGCCTTGCTGCCGGTCGTCACGCTCAGCGTGCATCGGCGACGACGTTCGGTCGATGTTCGACGGTCGCTACGTGGTCGACAACTTCAGCCTGGTGCTGAAGGCGCTGTTCCTGCTCGCCGGCTACATCGTCGTGCTGCTGTCGACACACGAGATCGAAGAGGGTGGCTATCACCAGGGCGAGTACTACGTGATGCTGCTCAGCAGCATCCTGGGCATGGTGATGATGGCTCGTCGCGAGATCTCGTCAGCGTGTTCGTCGCCCTCGAGTTCCTGTCGATCCCGGCCTACATGATGGCGGCGTGGCACAAGCGCGACCGCAAGAGCAACGAGGCCGGCGTCAAGTACTTCCTGCTCGGTGTGTTCGCCAGCGCGGTGATGCTCTACGGCATGAGCCTGCTGTACGGCGCGACGGGCAGCACGATGCTCACCGAGATCGGCGAGTCGATCACGGGCAAGGGCAAGCTCGGTGGCATCGAGGTGATGGGCGTCGTGTTCGTCATCGTCGGCTTCGCGTTCAAGGTCAGTGCCGTGCCGTTCCACACGTGGGCACCCGACACCTACGAGGGTGCGCCGACACCGGTCACCGCGTTCCTCAGCGTCGCGTCGAAGGCCGCCGGCTTCGTCGCGCTGGTCCTGATGGTCTACCTCGCGTTTCCCGCAGGCGTCCGACGTGTATCGCCCGTTCATCTGGGTGCTCGTCGGCGCTGACGATGACGGTCGGCAACGTGGTGGCGCTCAAGCAGACCAACATCGTCCGCATGCTCGCGTACTCCAGCATCAGCCAGGGTGGGTTCATCCTGATGCCGCTGGTCGTCGCCGGCTCCGCCGGATCCGCCGAGGCGTCGCTGCGGGCCGTCGTCGTGTACCTCATCATCTACGCGGCCACCAACCTCGGTGCCTTCGCCGTCGTCATCGCCGTCAGCCGCAAGACCCGCAGCGGCGAGATCACCAGCTTCGGTGGCCTGTTCGGCTACGCACCCGGGGTTGACGGTGTCTGATGACGATCTTCCTCGCCTCGCTCGCCGGCATCCCGCCGCTCGGCGGCTGGTACGCCAAGTTCGGTGTGTTCAACGCTGTGCTGACGCGCGCAGTGGCTGGGGTTACAGCATCGCGGTCATCGGCGCGGTCAACGCCGTGATCGCCACCGCGTACTACGTCATCGTCATGCGCGAGATGTGGATGAAGCCGGCCCCCGATGGCGATGTCACGCCGATCCGGATCCCGGGCTCGCTCAAGGCGGCGCTGGCGATCACCGCGCGTCGCAACTGTTGGTGTTCGGTGTGCTGCCCGGCTTCACCAGCTACAGCGGCATCACCGAGCTTGCCGGTGCCTTCGGCCTCTGACGAGGTCGCCGCGGCGATCGTCGCTGCCGGTGGAGCGATTCGCTTCGACGAGTTCATGCGCATCGCGTTGTACGGGCGACCACGGCTTCTACACGTTCGGCGGCCAGGCAGGTCGGCGTGGCGACTTCATCACCTCACCCGAGGTCGGCCCGCTGTTCGGCGCAGTGCTGGCGCGCTGGATCGATGCGGAATGGCGTCGACTCGGCGAGCCTGACGACTTCACCATCGTCGAGTGTGGTGCCGGGCCCGGCACCCTCGCCCGCGGCGTGCTCGCCGCGGCGCCGCAGTGGCGCGATCGCTACGTCGCGGTCGAGGTCTCCGCAGCAGCAGCGGCGCCAGCACCCCGATGGATTTCGTCGGAGCGGCAGTTCCCTCCGGATCGATCGAACGGGGTCGTGATCGCCAACGAGTTGCTCGACAACCTTCCGTTCCGTCTTGCCGTGTTCGACGGCGGCTGGCGCGAGGTGACCGTGTCGCTCGGTCGGGCGGGGCGGGCTGCGTCGAGACCACGCTGGCGACCGACCCGGCTTGGCGATTGGTTGCCGCGTCGGCGTCTCCCACGGCACACGGCTGCCGGTCGAGGACTCGGCGGCGACGTGGGTCGGTGACGGCGCAGCGGCTGTTGCGTCGAGGAAGTGTCATCGCCTTCGACTACTTCACGACGGCCACGGCCGAATTGATCGGTCGGCCGTGGCGCGAGTGGCTGCGCACCTACAGGCACCAGGGTCGCGGCGAGCACTACCTCGGCAACCCGGGCAGTCAAGACATCACCGCCCAGGTCTGCCTCGATCAGTTGCCGTTGCCGCGGTCGTCGATCGCAGGCCGAGTTCCTGCGGCAGATGGGGGATCGACGGATCTCGTCGACGAAGGTCGGCGGGCCTGGACGGCAGCCGCGGCGCGCCCCGACGTGGCGGCGCTGACGATGCGTAGCCGAACGCGCGAGGCCGAGGCATTGCTGGATCAACGGGGCCTCGGAGCGTTCCGTGTGGTCTCGTGGACGATTCCGGATTCTTTCGGTGTCGAACACGGTGCGTGACACCCTGAACAATGATCACGTTGAGTGGCCGCCTCAGCGCCCACTGTGAGTGAGCCGAACGGCTCATCGTCGCCTGTCGTGGTAGTAGTTAGTCTTCACGGCGGGCATGAGGCGATATTCCGACTCGTCGGAACCGCAATTGGAAGGAAGATGATGAGGCACCTCACTCGAGGCGGCGGTTCGGCGACACCGAGGCGCGCCCGTCGAGTTCGCAGCCTTGCGCTCGTGGCCACGTTCTTGCTGCTGATGGCAGGCATGATCGTGTCAAACCCCAGTTTGATGAGCGTTAGCGCGGGCACCAAGCCCGGCGCGCCGAACTCTGAGCCCAGTGGCGACGGGCAAGGCAACGGACACGACGGTGATCACGCCGGCGACGAGTCCGCGAACGACAACGATGGCAACGACGACGGCGAAGGTCACGACGAAGAAGGCAACAAGAGCGAGGACGAAGGCGACGATGGCTCGTCCGGCAACAGTGACAGCGAGAAGGTGATCACCGGCCTCGGTCTCAACACCGACACCAGCGGTGATGGGAACCAGCGACACCAGCGACTACCACGACGCGGGAACCACGACGACGGGGACCACGACGACGGGGACCACGACGACGAGGACCACGACGGGAACCACGAGGGTGATCACGACGGTGATGCGCCGTGCGTCGCCACGATCGAGGTCCACAAGGTTCCCGCCAACACGCATGGTGGCAACCTGCAGGCTGCGGATTTCACATTGCTGCTCGACGGCCAGCCGCAACGGCAGTTGATCGCCACCCCCGTCACACCAGATGTGGCTCACGTCGTCAGTGAAGCGCCACAGCCCGGATACACGTTGCGGGTCATCTTGTGCACCGATCTCGACACGGGTGCCCAGGTTTCCGGCACCGGTACGGTCACCCTGTCGGCGGGCCAACGCGTGTCATGCGAGGTCACCAACGACGACATCGCCCCGACGATCACCGTCCACAAGTCCGTGAACAACGACAACGGCGGTTCGGCTGCTGCCGAAGACTTCCACCTCACACTCAACGGCGCACCGATCGCTCAGGGGGTCCCCTCCGACGAGCTTCTCGCCAACTCGCCGAGCGTGATCTCTGAAGACAACTCGGTGCCCGGCTACGCCCCGACCAAGGTGGTCTGCACCTCCGATGTCGCCGGTTCACCGAACAACAAGACGGCGCCCGGCACCGGCACGATCACGATCACGCCGGCGCTCGCCGAGAACATCGACTGCACCATCACCAACGACGATATGGCCCCTGGCCTGACCGTGGTCAAGGCGTTGGTCAAGGACGACGGTGGCAACGAGCAGGTCACCGACTTCCCGTTGCAGGTCAACGGCGCCACCGTCGCCTCGGGTGCATTGATCGGCTATCAGGCCAACGTCTCGCTGGCGATCACTGAAGTACAGCAGGCCGGCTACCTGGCCAGCAACATCCACTGCGTCAGCTCGAACCCCAATTCGGCCAACAACATCAACATCGACAACCCAACTGGCACACCGTTGGCCATCGTCACCCTGGCAGCAGGCGAGGCCGTTGTCTGCACGATCACCAACGACGACATCGCCCCCACTGTGACCGTTCACAAGGCGGTCGTCGGCGGTACGAAGACCGCGGCCGAGTTCCAGATGACGGTCGGAGGGCAGCCGCAGCCGCAGGACACCGCGATCAACACGGTGGCCAACACTGCCGTCGAGGTGTCGGAAGTTGCCGATCCCAACTACACCACGAGCGTGACGTGTGTGGACAAGACCGACAACTCGCCGCTGGTCAACCCGCTGATCTTGAACGAGGGCCAGAACGCCACATGCACAGTCACCAACACCTTCAATTCGCCGACCATCACGCTGATCAAAGAGGTACTCAACTCGTGGGGCGGTCAGCTTGTTCCGCGCGACTTCCAACTGAAGATCGATGACATCGACGTCAGCCAAGGGGTGCCGCACGATGTGTCAGCCGGTCCCCACACCATCAGCGAACTGCCTCGTCCTGGCTATGCCCAGACGGGCATCGTCTGCATCGATGCCGTCACCAAGCTGCCCGTCGGTCAGGCCGGCAGCGTCAATCTCGTCGCCGGCCAAGACGTCACATGCACCGTCTCCAACGCCGACCAACCGGCGGCGCTCACACTGACCAAGGCGGTGAAGAACGACAACGGTGGCACGGCACGGCCGGCTGATTTCCAACTGAAGATCGACGGGATCAACACTCCACAGGGCCAACCGAACTCCGTCAGGTCGGGCCTCCACACGCTCACCGAGCAGCCAGTGATCGACTATCGGCTGATCAGCATCACCTGCACTGACGACGTCACGCAGCAGACGCTCATCTACGACAACGGCATCACCCTGGCACTCGGTCAGCACGTCTCGTGCATCATGACCAACGACGATGATCCCCTCGATCTGGCGATCACAAAGAGCGACAACGGCCTTGTCCAGACTGCCGGCGGCGGCCCGTTCGACTACGCCATTGCGGTTGACAACCTGGGTCCGCGCGACGCACGGTCGACCGAGGCGGTCACGGTCACAGATCGACTCCCGGTTGGGTTCGCGTTCGTCTCGTTCCCGACGACCTGCACGGCGGTCGGCCAGACGTTGACGTGTTTGGTCGACCCCGCTGGTCTCCATGTGGCCGACGTCCCCGTCGTGATCACGGTGCGGGTTCGTGCGCTACCCGACGCGGTTTCGGGCATCTACACCAACATCGCCTACGTCAACACGACCGACGACCCGGCGTGTGTCGGCGCGGGCTGCGTGCCCGTCTGTGGTGCGATCACCAACAACATCGCCTGCGAGACCACCCAGATCAACCGAACAGCCACCATGACCATTGCCAAGGTCGACAACGTCGAGGGTGGCATTCGCCCCGGCGTGAGCTTCTCGTACTTCATCGACATCGGTAACCTCGGCCCATCGACGTTCCTCGCCAACATGGCGATGATCGATGATCTTCCTGACGGTTTGGTGTTCGAATCGGTCAGCGCCCCAGCGCCGTGGATCTGCAACGACGTCGATCCGGTCGTGTGCAACTACGGCATCGCCCTGCAACCCGGCACGACCGCGCCGAGGATCACCATCAACACCCATCTCGATCCCAACTCCACGAGCAGCGTCATTCTCAACGAGGCCAAAGCTCTGGCCATCGTCGATCCTCCAAGCGCGGCAATTGTGGCGCTCGCGGCCGACGTCATCCCGCCGCCGGCCGACCCGGGCACGGTGGTCACAGCAACCGACGATGAGACGACTGTGATCGTGCGCCAGGTCAACTTGTCGATCGATAAGTCGGTCTCGCAGGGCACGGCTACGGCCGGCAATCAGTTCAATTGGATCCTCGACATCACCAACCACGGCCCGGACATGGCGACCAACGTGGTGATCAGCGACACCATCCCCACCCAGTTCGAGGTGATCGGTACCTTCCCGACCGACGGTCTCAGCTGCACCACCGCCGCCAACGCAGTGCAATGCACGGCGCCGACACTCGCCAGCGGGGCCACGGTCAGGACCGTCGTCCAGGTGAGAGTGCTCGCCTCGGCGCCGCCCGGCGCCGTCACCAACACGGCGACCGTGGCCACAGGCTCGTCCGACACCGACATCACCGACAACACCGGCTCGGCGTCGATCACCGTCACAGCGGCCGTTAATCAGGCCGTAGCGGTACCCGACCCAGGCACAGGTGCCAGCGGCATCGCGACATTGCCTCGCACCGGTAATGGCCCGCTGGGTGGCCCGCTGACGCTGGCAGCACTGATGTTCGGTGCCGGAATCTTCTCGCTCGTCATCGGCCGGCGCCGCCGGGCCGAGACGACCTAACAGGATGTCAGCGTGACGTTGCCTGCCCGGAAGGGACGGCGGGCCGGCAACGTCACTGCTGCACAGGGTTCGCCCTGCACGGTTTCGCTAACGTGCCCCTGGGGGTTATGACATGAGCGACGACCACGACACCATCGACGACCTGATGCTGGAGAACCGCAAGTTCCCTCCGTCGGCCGAGTTCAAACGCCAGGCGTTGGTCACCGACACGTCGCTGTACGACGAAGCGGCCGAGGACTACCAAGGGTTCTGGGCCCGTCAGGCAGCCGAGCTGGTGACCTGGTCGACCGAGTGGGACACGATCTGTGAGTGGACGCTACCCCACGCTCGGTGGTTCGTCGGTGGGCAACTCAACGTCAGCTTCAACTGCCTCGATCGCCACGTCGAGGCCGGCCGGGGTGACAAGGTGGCGTTCTATTGGGAAGGTGAACCTGGCGACGCTCGGGTCTTGACGTACGCAGACCTGCTCGATGAGGTTCAGCGATTCGCGAACGCCTTGAAAGGGCTCGGAGTCCAGCGCGGCGACCGGGTCAACATCTACCTGCCGATGATTCCCGAAGCCGCGATCGCGATGTTGGCGTGCGCGCGCATCGGCGCTGCGCACAGCGTCGTGTTCGGTGGGTTCAGCGCTCAGTCGCTGTCGGATCGCATCAACGATGCCGAGGCGAAGGTGCTGATCACCGCCGACGGTGGCCACCGACGCGGCGAGGTCTTCCCCCTCAAGCCGGCAGCCGACGAGGCGATTGCCTCGACTGCCACGATCGAGCACGTCGTGGTCGTGCGGCGCGGTGGCAACGACGTGGAGATGACCCCCGGCCGCGACCACTGGTATCACGACCTGATCGCTGCCGCCGATCCGCTTTGCCCAGCCGAGTCGATGGACTCCGAGCAGTTGCTGTTCCTGCTCTACACCAGCGGCACCACCGGGCAACCGAAGGGGATCATGCACACCAGCGGCGGCTACCTCACGCAAGCCGCCTTCACCCACAAGTACGTGTTCGACCTGCATCCTGACACCGACGTCTTCTGGTGCACCGCCGATGTCGGCTGGGTCACCGGTCACAGCTACATCGTCTACGGTCCGCTGGCCAACGGTGCGACCAGTGTGATGTACGAGGGCGTGCCCAACTTCCCCGGCAACGATCGCCTGTGGGCGATCATCGAAAAGTACAAGGTCACCAAGTTCTACACGGCGCCGACGGCCATCCGCACGTTCATGAAATGGGGCGCCAAGGAGCCGGCCAAGCATGACCTGTCGTCGCTGCGACTACTCGGCTCCGTTGGCGAGCCGATCAATCCGGAGGCTTGGATGTGGTACCGCGAGCACGTCGGCGGCGGCAACTGCCCGGTCGTCGACACGTGGTGGCAGACCGAGACCGGCGGGATCATGATCAGTCCGTTGCCGGGTGCGACCACCACCAAGCCGGGGTCGGCCACGTTCCCGCTGCCAGGCATCGGCGCCGAGGTCGTCGACGACGCCGGTCGCCACGTCGAACACGGTGGTGGCTACCTGACGCTGACTCAACCCTGGCCGGGCATGCTGCGCGGCATCTGGGGCGACCCACAGCGTTACTTCGACACCTATTGGAGTCGATTCGAGGGTCGCTACTTCGCCGGCGACGGCTGCAAGCTCGACGACGACGGATATCTGTGGCTGCTCGGCCGGGTCGACGACGTGATGAATGTCAGTGGCCACCGCATCTCGACGACCGAGGTCGAGTCGGCGCTGGTCTCGCATCCGGCCGTCGCCGAGGCGGCGGTGGTCGGTGCCTTGGACGCCACGACCGGGCAGGCGATCATCGCCTACGTCACCTTGCGCGGCGGCAGCGAGGTCGACATCGCCGAGCTGCGTGATCACGTAGCGATCGAAATCGGAGCCATCGCCAAGCCGAAGACCATCTACTTCACGGCGGATCTGCCCAAGACCCGCAGCGGGAAGATCATGCGCCGGCTGTTGCGCGACGTCGCCGAGGGCCGCAACCTCGGCGACACCACCACGCTCGCCGACGCGTCGATCGTCGGTGAGTTGCAGCGCCGCGCCGCGGACACGGCGACCGACGACTGATCACGAGCCGGCGGTCATCATCGGCTAAAGCCGCTGACCAGACGTGCCGATACTGGCTAGGTGACGGAGGACGAAGTGGCGATCGAGCCTGGTGCGGTGGCGACGCGCTCGGACGAGGAACCGGATGCGTCCGTAGCCGAGCCGGTATTCAAGCCGGGTGACTTCCGCCTCAATCTCCAGGCCCGCATGGCCGAACCGGCCAAGCCCCTGACCGATCTCGACAGCCCAGCGATTCGCAAGCTGACCTGGGAGCATGTCGTCCCCGACCGGCCGGCGTCGTCCGCGCCGAGTGCGGCAACAATCGTCCCGTTGCCGCCGCCGAGTCGGGTGGATCTCCCAGCACCTCCACCACCGGCGAAGCCGCTCGAGCCACCCGTTGCGGAAGCGCTACCGGTTCCCGAGGTCGAGCAAGGCGACGCAGAGGTGGCCGAAGTCCTGTTTGACGACGATGAGGTTGTCGACGACGAGATCGACGACGAGCTCGTTGTCGAGACCGACGACGAGCTCGAAGTCGTCGAGGCCGAAGTCGTCGAGGCCGAAGTCGACGACGATGAAGGGGACGCCGTGGTTGCGCCGGTCGCCGTGTCCGAAGTGAACCGCTTGGCGCTGGTACCCGACCTGATCGACGACGTCGACGAGCCGATCGAGCTGCCGCCAATCACTCCGTCGGGCCCGATCGTGGCCCACCCCCAGAGCGTGTACCGCCCGGTGCTCGCCGAGACCTTCTTCGTACCACAGCCGGCTCGCCCGCCCGCGACAACTGTCGCGGCCATGGTTGCCGACAGCAAGCCGGCTCGGCGTCGGTCACCTGGCAAACCCAAGCGTCATCTGTTCCGCAGCTTCGTGACGCTGGTCGTGTTGTTCGGTCTGTTGGCCGGTGGAGCGTTCGCCGCCAAGAAGTACCTCCTGAATCAGCCGGAGTGGTCACCCGACGTCAAGCCCCTGGCGGACGAAGTCGCCGCCGCCCGCGGGCTGCAGTTCAAGGTCGCCGTCGATGTCAGCCCGCTGTCTGTAGGTGACTACGCCAAACGACTCGCCGGGTCGATCGGCAACCTTCAGGCCGGCCATGCCCCGACGTGGCGTGCGTTGGGTCTGCTCAACGGTGAGTTCGATCTCGATTCGATCGGTCGGCAGTCGATGAACGACTCGCCGGCCTTCTACGATCCGACAAGCAAGACGATCTTCGTGTCAGACGACCTCGCAACCCACGAGCATCTCTACCGATTCGCGCTGCATCGCGCCCTGACCGTGGCGCTGCTCGACCAGCAGTTCGACTGGGGCACGCGGGTGGCGACGGCGACGCCCGCGTCCGCGCTCGGTCTGCGGGCTGTCGTCGACGGAGACGCATTGGCCATTGCCAACGCGCTATCGGTCAACGACGCCCCGGATCAGCTCGCGCCGGAGCTGGCGGCCTACGTGCAAGGTCACGGCAGCACGCTGGCGATGTCACCGTATGCCGCGGCGGTCGCTGGTCGTGCCGGCGTGACGATGCGCGAGACGATCGCCGCGATGGCCAACGACCAGGCGAAGCTCGCCGCTCTCGAAATGGCTACGCCGGCGAATGACGCCGCGTTCGATGTGGCCCATGTCGAGGCAGCAACTCCGGCAGCCACGGGCACGCAGGGGATGATGTTCTGGTACTACGTGCTCGCCAGCCGGATCGACGATGGTCAGGCGTGGTCTGCCGCAGTGCGCTGGACGGGTGACTCGTTGGCGACGTCGACCGGCTCGGCCAGCCAATGTGTCGACGCCAAGATCAGCGCTGCCGACCCCGACGGCGCCGCGGCGCTGCTGGCCGCATTCGAGTCGTGGGCGGCCACGGCTCCCGTTGAGTCGACGACGACGGTCGTTCCCATCGAGGGCAACCAGGTCGCTGTCCGAGCCTGCGATCCGGGTGCCGCGTTGACGGCTGCAGCTCCTCCGAAGGTACCGGTCGTCTTCGGAGGTGCCGGCGTCGAGCGAGCGCTTGTGCAAGCTGCGATCAGCGCGGCCGGTCAGGCCAAGGTCGACCCGGCGTGCCTGGTCAACGCCACCCGACAGCGGTCGACAGCCTTGGTTTCACCGGCCGATGATCTACCGGTGTTGGCGTACGGCTGGGAGTCGCCCTACGCGGCCGCCAACCTCGACCTGGCCATCGTGTGCATCACTGCCCCGGGTTGAATCGGTTGAACTAGTCGCGGAAGTTCTGGAACTGCAACGGGATGCCGACATCGGCGCCCTTCAAGGTCGCAATCACGCTCTGCAGATCGTCGCGCTTCTTGCCGGTGACCCTCACCGTTTCGCCCTGGGTCTGGCTGCTGATGCCCTTCGGACCCTTCTCTTTGATCATCTTGTTGATCTCGCGGGCCTTGTCGGACGAGATGCCGACCTTGACGGTCAGGACCTGGCGGACACTGTTGTGCGTTGCTTCTTCGATCTTGCCGTAGTCGAGGCCTTTCAGCGACACGCCGCGCTTTACCAGCTTCTCCTCGATCACGGTCCGCAAGGCCGTCAACCGATCCTCGCTCGAGGTGCGCAGGGTCAGCACGAGGTCGGTCTGCTCGATCGATGAGTCGGTGTTCTTGAAGTCGTAGCGGGTGGCGATCTCCCGCTGGGCCTGATCGATGGCGTTGCGCATTTCCTGCCGATCCACTTCGGAGACAACATCAAAACTGGGCATGTCGTGAGACTAGTTGCGCCGCTAACCTCAGTTCCCTCAGATGGGTCGGTACCCGAGTGGCCAAAGGGGGTTGACTGTAAATCAACTGGCATAGTCCTACGGAGGTTCGAATCCTTCCCGGCCCACCATCTGAATCGCCAGGCTCCCTCCCGGGGCCTGGCGATTGCACGTTCTGAGCACTCCCACCATGATCCTCATCGACGCTGAACGACTCGCCGCCCGCCGGCCGAACCGACCGTTGTTCGCCGACGTCTCGGTGACCATCAGCGACGGTGATCGCCTTGGGGTGGTCGGCCTCAATGGCTCCGGCAAGAGCACGTTGTTGCGCATGCTCGCCGGCGAGTTGCGGCCGGAGACCGGCGAGGTGCGGTGGGGCCGCGGCGCAAGAGTGGGGTTCTTGTTGCAGAACCCGGTACTGCCGACCGGTTCGGTGCGCGACACCGTCGCTGCGCGGTGGCAAGGCGAGGCGATGCTCGATCGACTGGGGATGACCGACTTGCTCGACGCTCCCACCGACGAGCTGTCGGGCGGCCAGGCCAAGCGTGCCGCGCTGGCCAGGGTGCTGGTGGGCGAGTACGAAGTGCTGATCCTCGATGAGCCGACGAATCATCTCGATCTCGACGCCATTCAATTTCTCGAAGAGTGGCTCGGCGCATTCCGAGGCGGCCTGGTGCTGGTCACCCATGATCGCCATGTGCTCGACAAGGTCACCACCAAGGTTCTCGAGCTCGACCGTGGCTCGGCCTATCTGCATGTTCCGACGGGGTGGCACGCGGGATCCGGATACGCGGCATACCTGGCTGGTCGTGCCGAGCGGGAGGAGCGTGCCGAGGTGGCCGAACAGGTTCGCAAGACGCTGGCCACTCGCGAGCTGGCCTGGTTGCGTCGCGGCGCGCCGGCGCGCACGTCGAAGCCGAAGTCACGGATCGCGACGGCGACAGCGCTGGTCGAGGGCAAGGCCCAGGCAGCCGCTCGCGAGGGCGAGCTCGGGTTGGCGATGGGCTCCAAGCGGTTGGGTTCGAAGGGCATCGAGCTGACCGATGTTGCGTTCACCTGGCCCGATGGCACCAAGGTGCTCGACCCGTGCTCGTTGGCGTTCGAGCCTGGGGACCGGGTCGGGGTCGTTGGCGCCAACGGAGCGGGCAAGTCGACGCTGCTCGATCTCGTCGCCGGCCGGCTGCGGCCGACCGGTGGCCGCGTCGACAGTGGGACGACCGTGCAGATCGGTTACTACGACCAGCTCGGCCGAAACCTCGACCTGACCCAGCGTGTGCGCGAGGCCATCGCCGGCGACAAGGGCGAGCCGTCGCTTGCCGATGTCGGGCTGATGAGGCGCTTCTGGTTCGATGGCGACGCCCAGTTCGCCCCGATCGGCACGTTGAGCGGTGGAGAGCGTCGCCGGCTGCAGCTGTTGCTCACGCTGGTGCAGCAGCCCAACGTGCTGCTACTCGACGAACCGACCAACGACCTCGATCTCGACACCCTGCGAGCAATGGAGGACTTCCTCGATGACTGGCCTGGGATCGTCGTCACTGTCAGCCACGACCGCGCGTTCCTCGACCGGGTGACCGATGAGTTGCTGGCCCTCGACGGTCTGGGTGGGGTGCGTTGGATCCGCGGGGGCGTCAACGCCTGGCTTGCGCAACGCGCCGAGGCCTCCGCAGCGCCTCCGCCAGCGCAATCGTCGGCACGGGTGTCACTGCCTGTACGCCCGAAGCCGTCGTCGGGTCGCAGCCCGTCGACGGTGCGCCGTGACCTGGGCCAGGCCGAACGAAACGTGGCCACGGCGATCGCAGCTCGCGACAAGTTGGCCGAGGAAGTGGCATCCACCAATGCCCATTGGGAACTGTCGGCACTAGCGCAGCGATTGGCCGTTGCCCAGGCCGAGGTCACAGCAGCGGAGGAGTCGTGGCTGGCCCTCGCTGCCGAAGCGGAGGACCTGGGCCTCACCCCGTAGCCACCGTTTTGGGCGGGGAATCGGTAAGCCCAGTTCCGAAGTCGCGCCCGTTGAACCTGGTCGGGGGCGGTGTGAGTATGCGCAGTTCCGGAATCGCGCCCAACGGTTCCGCAGTGGGCCGACCGTGCTAGAGCAGCACTTGCATGATCGCGACGTCGAGCCACTTGTTGAACTTGCGGCCTACTTCGCGCTCGATCCCGACGAGATCGAACCCGCACGACCGGTGCAGGGCGACCGAGGCCTCACTTGATGCGGTGATGCGGGCGAACACTGCGTGGAAGCCCGACGCCGCGGCCATCCGCAGGAGCTCGGTGACGATCAGCTTGCCGATTCCCTGGCCACCGCGGTCGCGGCGCACGTAGACCGAGTCCTCGACGCTGGTGCGGTAGGCCGCACGTTCCTTGTATGGCGACAGCGACCCGAAGCCGACCACCTCACCGGCTTCGTCCTGGGGATCGATGGCGACGATCGCCGCGAACGCACCGTTGCGGTCGGCGATCCAGCGCTTCTGCTCGTCGAGCGACCGCTGTACCAGGTCGAAGGTTGCCAGGGTGTTGGCGACCTCATAATTGTAAATTCGGCATATCTGCTCAGCGTCACCCAACGAGGCCAAGCGCAGCGTCGGCGGCTCGATCCTGCCCTCGTTCACGTCGGCCGAGCGTAGTGCGAAAGCGGAAGAATCCCGTGGTAGATGCCCAACGGTCGGCGCTATGCTTCTCGGCTGGCTTGCGGGTAGAAACGCGCGCCAGCAATCGCCCTTTTAGCTCAGTCGGTAGAGCAACGCCATGGTAAGGCGTAGGTCGTGGGTTCGATTCCCACAGAGGGCTCGACCAAGCGGTCCGCCTGCCTCCGGGGAGACGAAACCGGTCGGCAAAGCCCTGGCGGCGTAGCTCAGTTGGTCAGAGCATCCGGCTCATAATCGGAAGGTCACCGGTTCGAGACCGGTCGCCGCTACAAACCAAGTACAACACCGAACACGACAACCACAGGAGAACCTCTCCCATGAGCAAGGCAAAATTCGAGCGGACCAAGCCGCACGTCAATATCGGCACGATGGGTCATATCGACCATGGCAAGACCACGTTGACTGCGGCGATCTCCAAGACGCTGGCGAGTAAGGGGTTGGCTCAGTACACACCGTTCGACCAGATCGACAAGGCGCCTGAAGAGAAGGCTCGTGGGATCACGATCTCGATTGCTCATATCGAGTACGAGACCGTGAATCGTCACTATGCCCACGTCGACATGCCTGGTCATGCGGACTACATCAAGAACATGATCACTGGTGCTGCGCAGGTCGATGGGGCGATCTTGGTGGTGGCGGCGACTGATGGTCCGATGCCGCAGACTCGTGAGCATGTGTTGTTGGCTCGTCAGGTGGGTGTGCCGTACATCGTCGTGGCGTTGAACAAGGCTGATGCGGTTGATGACGAGGAGTTGCTCGAATTGGTCGAGCTCGAGGTTCGTGAGCTGTTGAACGAGTACGAGTTCCCCGGCGACGACGCACCGGTGGTGCGGGTCAGCGTGTTGAAGGCCCTCGAGGGCGACGAAGCGTGGGAAGCCAAGATCATGGAGTTGATGGATGCCTGTGACGCGTCGATCCCCGAGCCGGTGCGCGAGTTGGACAAGCCGTTCTTGATGCCGATCGAAGATGTGTTCACGATCACCGGTCGTGGCACGGTGGTCACCGGCAAGGTCGAGCAGGGCAAGGTCCACACCGGCGATGATCTGGAGATCGTTGGGTTGAAGACGACGCAGAAGACGGTGTGCACTGGCGTGGAGATGTTCCGCAAGATCTTGGATCAGGGTCAGGCTGGTGACAACATCGGTGCGCTTCTTCGTGGGACGAAGAAGGAGGATGTCGAGCGTGGTCAGGTGTTGTGCAAGCCGGGTTCGATCACACCGCACACCAATTTCGAGGGTCAGGTGTATGTGTTGTCGGCGTCCGAGGGTGGTCGTCACAAGCCGTTCTTCAACAACTATCGTCCGCAGTTCTTCTTCCGGACCACCGATGTGACTGGCACGATCCAGTTGCCTGAGGGTACTGAGATGGTCATGCCGGGTGACAATGTGGCGATCACGGTCGAGTTGGGTAAGCCGATCGCGATGGATGAGGGTTTGCGTTTCGCCATCCGCGAGGGTGGCCGTACCGTGGGCGCCGGCCGCGTCACCAAGATCGTCAAGTGATCCGCGAATAGCGATCAGAACAAGGAGCCGGCCCAATGGCCAGAAATGACAAGCGAGTGAAGATCACCCTCGAGTGCACCGAATGCAAGCGGCGCAACTACATCACGATGAAGTCGAAGGTGAATGATCGCGAGCGTCTGGAGATGAAGAAGTACTGCTCGCACGACCGTCGGCACACGACGCACAAAGAGACTCGGTAGCCCGAGCGCGAATCGACCAGCAGATCGACCAGCAAATTGACCAGCAATTTGACCAGCAATTTGAAGAGTGACCCGCTCACCGCGGGCCAAACCTCGATGGGCGGCTGGTAGCGTTACCAGTCGCCCTTCCGAGGGCAGTAGCTCAGTTGGTAGAGCATCGGTCTCCAAAACCGACGGTCGGGGGTTCGAGTCCCTCCTGCCCTGCCCACATCCCTATGGGAGCAATCAATGTCACTGGATGACCTCAACCGAGAGCAGAAGCGTTCGCTGAAGAAGTCGGGCGCCCTCGACGACCAGGGCAGACCGACGCGCGCCCCCGTACCCCAGGCCCGCAAGCGCGAGCGAACCACTCCGGCGCAGTACATGCGCGAAGTGCGCGACGAGATGCGCAAGGTTGCCTGGCCGAAATGGCCCGAGGTTCGCCGTTTCTCGATAATCGTGCTCACCACGGTCATCATCTACACCATGTACGTCTTCGGTCTCGACTCGATGTTCGGGTTGCTCTCCGGCTGGCTGTACGACAACTGATCATGAATGACGAGATGCTCACCGAAACTGAACCAAACGACACCGCAACAGAAGACACCGCAGTCGAAGACACCGCAGTCGAAGCGACGATCGAAGACGTCGACGACACCGTCGACGCCTCGTTCGATCTTTCCAGCGACACCGACGAGGAATCCGCCGATGAGGCGGTCGTCGAAGACGAGATCGTCGACGATCCGTGGACACGTCCCGGTCAATGGTACGTGGTGCACACCCAGTCGGGTTACGAGAAGAAGGTCACCGCCAACCTTCATGCGCGCATCCAGAGCATGAACATGGAGGAGAAGATCTACGAGGTCGTCATTCCGATGGAGGAAGTCGACGAGTTCAAGAACGGTCGTAAGCAGACCGTTCAGAAGAAGGTCTTCCCCGGCTATCTGCTGGTGCGTTGTCAGATGGACGACAACAGCTGGTACTGCATCCGCAACACCCCCGGTGTCACCGGGTTCGTCGGCCAGAACAAGCAGGGTCAAAAGCCCACGCCGTTGTCGCGCCGCGAGGTACAGACGTTCCTGGCCGCCAAGGGCGACGGCACCGGCGGCCTGCCGAACCGCAAGAAGCCCAAGCTCGACTACGAGGTCGGCGAGAGCGTGCGTGTCAAGGAAGGACCGTTCGCCGACTTCGCCGGCACGATCGCCGAGATCAACGCCGATCACATGAAGCTCAAGGTCCTGGTCAACATCTTCGGTCGCGAGACCTTGGTGGAGATGGATTTCAGCCAAGTCTCCAAGCTGTAACCGCAGCATACGTTCGCTCAACACCCAAGAATCAGGCCCAAGGATTAGGCCCAAGAATTAGGCAGGGAAATCAGTCATGGCAAAGAAGAAAGTCGCTGCGATCGTCAAGATCCAGATCCCCGCAGGCAAGGCCACCCCGGCCCCGCCCGTCGGAACCGCGCTCGGGCCTCACGGCGTCGGCATCATGGACTTCGTCAAGCAGTACAACGCAGCCACCGAGTCGCAGGTCGGCACGATCATTCCCGTCGAGATCACCATCTTCGAGGATCGCACGTTCACGTTCATCCTCAAGACCCCACCAGCACCGGTGTTGCTGCGCCAGCGAGCCGGCCTCGCCAAGGGCTCGAGCGAGCCGGGCAAGAACATCGTCGGCACCGTGACAGAGGCCGATATCGAAGAGGTCGCCAAGATCAAGGCGCCCGACCTCAATGCCTACGACCTCGAAGCTGCCAAGCAGCAGATCCGTGGCACCGCCCGCTCGATGGGCCTCAAGGTTTCCTAACCGCATTTTCATTTCGAACAAGCACATCGCTCGACCGGGACGACCTCGCCCGGCGGCGCTACCACCGAGGGAGACAGACAATGTCAGGAAAGAAGTTCGCAGATTCGGTCAAGGCCTTCGACCGTGACCAGCAGTTCACGCCGACCGAGGCACTGACGCTGGCCAAGAGCCTGGCCAAGGCCTCGTTCGACGAGGGCGTCGATGTCGCCATTCGACTTGGCGTCGACCCACGCAAGGCCGATCAGATGGTCCGCGGCACCGTCGCGTTGCCCGAAGGCACCGGCAAGAACGTCAGGGTCGCCGTCTTCGCCTCAGGTGAAGCGGCGCAAGAGGCCCGCGATGCAGGGGCCGACATCGTCGGCGCCGACGACCTGGCCGAGGCGATCCAGAAGGGCAGCATGGACTTCGACCTGGCCATCGCCACGCCCGACATGATGCCGCTGGTGGGCCGTCTCGGTCGCGTGCTCGGCCCTCGCGGCCTGATGCCCAACCCGAAGACCGGCACCGTCACCCAAGACGTCGGCCGCGCAGTCGCCGAGTTCAAGGGCGGCAAGGTCGAGTATCGCACCGACCGCTACGGCAACGTGCATGTCAACATCGGCAAGGCCAGCTTCGAGCCGGTCGCTCTCGAGCGCAACTTCCGGGCCGTGCTCGACGAGTTGCAGCGTGCCAAGCCGGCGTCGGCCAAGGGCCGGTACCTGAAGAAGATCTCGGTGTCGTCGACCATGGGCCCCGGGATCAAGGTCGACACCAACCGCCTGCGCCCCGAGGTCGGACACCCCGACCATCGGCCGTGACGTACCGGCCAAATCGCCGGTAGTCTTGGCGCACAACCAAGCAAGTCGCTCGCCGAAGACCGCTGGCCCCTCTGGGGATAATGGGTTCGCCCACCAGCCGAGGTGAACCCGTGATCGGATCCTCAGGCACCCGTGCCTTTCGCTCCTCGCGGTGTTCGCTGCAAAGCGAGCACCCGAGTCGAAGCGAAAGGAGGTGTACATGACAACCGAAAACCCCCGTGCCGAGAAGGTGGCCGTGGTCGACGAGGTCTCCGCCAAGCTCAACGCTGCAACGGCGGCGATCGTTACCGAGTACCGCGGCATGAGTGTCGGGCAACTGGCGACACTGCGTCGTCAACTGCGCTCGAGCGGCGGCGAGTACAAGGTGTACAAGAACACGTTGGCTCGTTTCGGCGCAGAGAAGGCAGGAATCGACGGTCTCGCCGAACTGCTCATCGGTCCGAGCGCCATCACGTTCGTCAGCGGCGATGCCGCCGGCGTGGCCAAGGCATTGAAGGACGCGGCCAGGACCAACCCATTCCTGATCATCAAGGGTGGAGCCATGGGCGGCAAGTCGATGTCCTCGAAGGACATCGAAGCCCTTGCCGATCTGCCGAGCCGCGACGTACTGCTCTCGATGCTGGCCGGTGCCTTCCAAGCCCCGCTGGTGAAGGCCGCAGGTCTGCTGCAGGCGCTGCCCCGCAACTTTGCATACGGTCTCAAGGCCCTCATCGATCAACAAGAAGCTGCGGCGTGAGTCGCAGGACATCAACTCAACTTTCAAGACAAACCCCATTTTCGTAAGGAGAACAACACCATGGCAACACTCACCAAGGACGACGTCCTCGACGCCATTTCCGGTATGACCGTCATCGAACTCAAGGAACTGCTCGATGCATTCGAGGAGAAGTTCGGCGTGACCGCCGCAGCCCCGGTGGCCGTCGCCGCCGCCGGTGGTGGCGCCGCCGCCGCCGCGCCCGTCGAGGAAGAGAAGGACGAGTTCGACGTCATCCTCACCGAGGCCGGCGCCCAGAAGATTCAGGTCATCAAGGTCGTGCGCGAGCTGACCAGCCTGGGTCTGAAGGAAGCCAAGGACCTCGTCGACGGCGCCCCGAAGCCCGTCCTCGAAAAGGCCACCAAGGAGGCAGCCGAGGCAGCCAAGACCAAGCTGGCCGAAGCCGGCGCCACTGTCGAAGTCAAGTAGTACCCGCGGCTCTGCCGCACCAGCGTTGCTCGGCCCGGGGTTGCACCCCGGGCCGCTCCGCGCCGGGCGCTACGATCCGACGTCGTGACGCCGCGACGTGTCGATCCGGTGGCGGAACCGGCGACGCTCGACGCCATGGACGCCGTCATGCAGCGGGCCTACGGCGTGTCGTCGTTTCGCGTCAGCATCGACCGTTTCGCGTCGGTGCAGCCAGACGGGCTCGCCGTGTTCGAGCACGACGGTTCGGTCATCGGCGCCGGCTGCTGCATCGCCTATCCCGATGCCGGCTTCGGGTGGATTGGCCTCGTGGCCACGTTGCATGCGTTCCAACGTCGAGGAGTTGCCACGGCGATCACCGAGTTTCTCGGCCGAACGCTTGCCGCCTACGGCTGCGCCTCTGTGCTCGACGCATCGGCGGCGGGTGCCCCGGTGTACGAACGGATGGGCTTCGCCGACTGTGGGGTCACCCGGGTGTTGGGCGTCGTCGGAGACCTGCCGGTGGCGCACGGCGCGGACGAATGTGAGTCGCTCACGGTCGCCGACTTCGACGACGTCGTGGCCTTCGACGCGGCACGGTTCGGGGCGTCGAGGCGAGCCTTGTTGGCCAAGGTGATCGAGCAGCATCCTGGACGGGCGATGGTGGTGCGGCGTCGCCGCGAGCTCGTCGGCTACCTCGTAGCCCAGGCCGGCTCCCTGGCCCCGGTGGTCGCCGAGGATGCATCGGCGTTGTCGAAGCTGATCGCCGCCTCGCGACACCTCTCCTGGGCATCTCCAGCACGGATCAACGTGCCACCCGAGAGTGCCCATTTCCCCACCTTGCTACGACTCGGGTTCGAGCCGCTCCGCGAACTGCGGCACATGCGCCGCGGCATCGATGTGCTCCCCGGCCGGCGAACCGCCGTCGCCGGGCTCGTCAGTCTCGGCGAAGGCTGACGTCGGCAGCGCCAGGTCAGCGACGCTGATGCTCATTGACGCTGGACCTACAGATCTGCTCGTTCGACAACAGGTTCCTTCCCCGCGTCGACAGGCTCACCTGTCGGCGCGAAAGGCCCGCCTGTCGATCCAGAAAATGCCCATGTCTGTCAGTGGCCACCAGAAAGAAAAGACCGCCAGTGGGCAGATTGCCTTGGCCCCGTCACGGGATGTCTCGGCGCGGTTGGATCTCACCCGACCCGGCAACCTCGGCGTACCACAGTGCGCTCTGCTTCGGTGTGCGGCGTTGGGTGACGCTGTCGACCTCGACGAGCCCGAACTTCGGCCCGTATCCGTGCGCCCATTCGAAGTTGTCGAGCAATGACCAGGCGAAATAGCCCTCGACCGGCACGCCATCCTCCATCGCCAGGTGGACCTGAGCGAGGTGAGTAGCGATGTACTCGAGGCGATCGTGATCGATGATCCGGCCGTCGACGCGGTCGGCGTCGGGCATCGCCGCGCCGTTCTCGGTGATGAGGTACCGCGGGAACCGGTGGATGGAATGAAGGTCTCGCAGCAGATCACCGAGTGCGGGTGGATGGATCTCCCAGCCCAGAGCCGTCTCTGCTCCGCGAGCGTCTCGTTCGCCCTCGAGCGCGCCGACCATCTTGCGTGTGTAGAAGTTGACTCCGAGGGTGTCGATCGGCTGGGCGATCAGCTCCATGTCACCGGGGTGAACCTCGCTCTGGTTCCAGCCGAGGCGGTCAACCGTGTAACTGGGATAGTCCAGTCCGCCGATCGGGCCGACGTACCACCGGTTCTCGATGTCGTCGGTGATCCGCTGGCGGTCGAGCGCCGCAGGAGATGTGCCGATCGGGGTGACCGGGGTGAAGTTCAACACGATGCCTACCCGGGCGCAGGGCACCGCGGCGCGAATGCGCTCCATGGCCATGGCGTGACCGAGGAGCAGATGGTGACTCGCCGCCAGCGAGTCGTCGAGCGAACTACGCCCAGGGGCGTGTTCACCGCTGAGATAGCCGTGGTTGGCGCTGACGAATGGCTCGTTCAAGGTCATCCAATCGCCGATCCGGTCGCCCAAGCGGGCGGCGGTGACGCCGGCGTAGTCGGCAAACGCTTCGGCTGTCGCCCGTACGGGCCATCCGCCCTGGTCTTCCAAGACCTGCGGAAGGTCCCAGTGGTACAGGGTCGGAAGAGGCTGGATGCCAGCCGAGAGCAACGCATCGACCAGCCGATCGTAGAAGTCGAGGCCGAGCTGGTTGACCTGGCCGCGCCCCTCTGGAAGCACCCGTGGCCAGGCGATGGAGAATCGGTAGGCGTTGAGGTTGAGGCGCGTCATCAACTCGATGTCTTCGCCGAAGCGGTGATAGTGATCACAGGCGACGGCGCCACTGGAGCCGTCGCTGATCGCCCCGGGGAGCGCGCAGAACCGATCCCAGATGCTCTCTCCACGCCCGTCCAGCGTGGCAGCTCCCTCGATCTGGTACGACGAGGTCGCCGATCCCCATAAGAAGCCGCTCGGGAATCTGCGTCCGGCCTCGGCGGTGGATGCATTCTCGTCATGTGTGCTCAATACAGACACGGTCTCAATCTCCTGGTTCTCTGATGAAAGTGCATCGTCGCCGAGCAATATTGGCCGGTGACTCGCAGCGCCTCGCCACTCGGCGTCGCGGCGACCCCGTGACCTGCGGTTTCATCGAGGGTCCTTGACAGAATCGGGTTTCGGGCATACCGTTCGCCCTCACAAATGTCCCGTCTGGCCGAAGTGCCAGCAGCGGTTGACGTTGCCGTGCTCCGAGGGTAGGATCAAACGTTGCCGTGCGTGTTGTCTCTTGCTATCGCTATGCCCACTTGACCTTGCGCGCCCCAGTTCTGCCGTTCGCCGTCTCACCCTCTGCTGCCAAGGAGTAATTGTGGCCTCTCGATCCACGTCCCGCGAGCGTTACTCGTTCGCCAACCTTTCCGAGCCGCTGGAGCTGCCCGATCTCATCGCTGTTCAGCGCGAGAGCTTCGAATGGTTCCTGAACGAGGGACTTGCCGAGACGTTCCGCGACATCTCGCCGATCAAGGACTTCAGCGAAGCACTGCAGCTCGAGCTCGAGTTCGATCCCGACGACGAGGATCTACGGCCACCGCCGAAGTTCTCGGTCGACGAGTGCAAAGAGAAGGACATGACCTACAGCGCGCCGATCTTCGTGCGCGCCCGGTTCATGAACCGCAACACCGGCGAGATCAAAGAGCAGACGGTGTTCATGGGCGACTTCCCGATGATGACCGAGAAGGGCACGTTCATCATCAACGGCACCGAGCGCGTCGTCGTGTCGCAGCTCGTGCGCAGCCCCGGCGTCATCTTCGAGCCGGGCGAGCGCTTCCGCCTCCGCAACCTCAGCAAGCACCAGCTCGTCAAGGGCACGGTCCACCCGTACCGCGGCGAGTGGCTCGAGTTCGACGTCGAGCACAAGCCCGGCAAGGACGTCACCGCCGGCACCCGCGTGGCCCGCAAGCGCCGCATGGGCATCTTCACCTTGCTCCGTGCACTTGGCTACGACGAAGAGCACGCTCCCGGGTTCCTCGAGCGCTTCGTCGCCCAGTTCGACTTCCTCGAAGGGCAGTGGGAGAAAGAGAAGCACGTCGCCCCGACGCAGAACGAGGCGTTGGTCGAGATCTACAAGCGGGCCCGCCCCGGCGAGCCGCCGACCGTCGAGTCGGCCCGTGCCTACTTCCGCAACGCGTTCTTCGAGAACCGTCGCTACGACCTCAGCCGCGTCGGTCGCTACAAGCTCGACCGCAAGCTCGGCGGCGAGGTCGCCAAGCTCGACGAGCTGTTCGGCAAGGGCACCAGCGAGCTCGGTGCGTTCTTCCGCAGCGACGACGACGACCCGACCAAGCGCAGCATGAACAGCGACCCCGACGACACCGATGTGTTGCGTCCCAACGAGATCGTCGCCGCCGTCAGCTACATGCTGCACCTCGTCAAGCAGGAGCCCGGCTACCGCCTCGACGACCAGGACCACTTCGCCAACCGCCGCATCCGCAGCGTCGGCGAGCTCATCCAGAACCAGGTGCGCATCGGCCTCAGCCGCATGGAGCGCGTGGTCCGCGAGCGCATGACCACCCAAGACGTCGAGGCCATCACCCCGACCACGCTGGTCAACATCCGCCCCGTGGTCGCGGCGATCAAGGAGTTCTTCGGAACCTCGCAGCTGTCGCAGTTCATGGACCAGGTCAACCCGCTGTCGGGCCTGACCCACCGTCGCCGCCTGTCGGCGCTCGGGCCGGGCGGCCTCAGCCGCGAGCGCGCCGGCTTCGAAGTCCGCGACGTGCACTTCAGCCACTACGGCCGCATGTGCCCGATCGAGACCCCGGAAGGCCCGAACATCGGCCTCATCGGTGCGCTCAGCACGTTCGCCCGCGTCAACCCGTACGGCTTCATCGAGACGCCGTACCGTGTCGTGAAGAACGGCAAGGTCACCGGACGAGATCCGCTACATGGCCGCCGACGAGGAAGAGAACTACGTCGTCGCCCAGGCCAACACCCCGATCAACCCCGACGGCACGTTCAAGGACGAGCGCATCCTCGTGCGCCGCAGCCCACAGGCCGCCAGCCTCGAAGACCTGCGCAAGATGCTCGAGGCCGAGAGCTTCTTCGGTGCCACCACCGACATCGCGTCGGTGCCGCCCATCGAGGTGCAGCTGATGGACGTCAGCCCGAAGCAGATCGTGTCGGTCGCCACCGCGCTCATCCCGTTCCTCGAGCACGACGACGCCAACCGTGCGCTGATGGGCGCCAACATGCAACGCCAGGCCGTCCCGCTGGTGCGCGCCGAGGCGCCGTACATCGGCACCGGCATCGAAGACCGTGCGGCGCGCGACGCCGCCGACCTCATCCAGGCCACCGGCGAGGGTGAGGTCGTCGAGGTCAGCGGTTCGTCGATCACTGTCACCTACAAGGGTCCGACGGCCAGCCCGGCGGCAAGCGGGTCTACCCGCTCAGCAAGTTCCGCCGCTGCAACCAGGACACGTGCATCAACCACCGTGCCCTGGTCAAAGAGGGCGACAAGGTCGTCAAGGGCACCATCCTCGCCGACGGTCCTTCGACCGATCACGGCGAGCTGGCCCTCGGCAAGAACCTGCTCGTCGCCCTGATGCCGTGGGAGGGCTACAACTTCGAGGACGCCATCATCCTGAGCGAGCGTCTCGTCAAGGACGACGTGCTGACGTCGATCCACATCCACGAGCACGAGGTCGATGCCCGCGACACCAAGCTGGGCCCGGAGGAGATCTCCCGTGACATCCCGAACCTCAGCGACGACATCCTGCGCGACCTCGACGACCGCGGCATCATCCGCGTCGGCGCCGAGGTCGGTCCCGGCGACGTGCTCGTCGGCAAGGTCACGCCGAAGGGCGAGACCGAGCTGACGCCCGAAGAGCGCCTGCTGCGGGCGATCTTCGGCGAGAAGGCACGCGAAGTCCGCGACACCTCGCTGAAGGTGCCGCACGGCGAGAGCGGCAAGGTCATCGACGTCAAGGTGTTCACCCGCGAAGACGGCCACGAGCTGCCGCCCGGCGTCAACCAGCTGGTGCGCGTCTACGTCGCCCAGAAGCGCAAGATCTCGGTCGGCGACAAGCTGGCCGGCCGTCACGGCAACAAGGGCGTCATCTCCAAGATCCTGCCGATCGAGGACATGCCGTACATGGCCGATGGCACCGCCGTCGACATCATCCTCAACCCGCTCGGCGTGCCCAGCCGCATGAACGTCGGCCAGGTGCTCGAAGCGCACCTCGGCTACGCGGCTCGCTGGGGTTGGACCGACGTCAAGAACGGCAAGATGGTCGGCGATGCACCGATCCGCGGCACCGAGTCGAAGACCCGACCGAACACCAAGCCGAGCACGTTCATCGCCACCCCGGTGTTCGACGGCGCGCACTGGGACGAAGAAGAGGCTGCCGGCAAGCACCCGACCATCCAGTCGATCTTCGAGAACCTCAACGCCGAGGGCGTCGACGGCGTTCGCCTGATCCAACTCGACGGCAAGACCCCGCTGTGCAACGGCCGCACCGGCGAGTTGTACGACAACCCGGTCACGGTTGGCTACATGTACATCTTGAAGCTGGCCCACCTGGTCGACGACAAGATCCACGCCCGCTCCACCGGCCCGTACAGCATGATCACCCAGCAGCCCTTGGGTGGCAAGGCGCAGTTCGGTGGCCAGCGCTTCGGTGAGATGGAGGTGTGGGCGCTCGAGGCCTACGGCGCGGCGTACTGCCTGCAGGAGCTGCTGACCATCAAGTCCGACGACGTTCTCGGCCGGGTGAAGGTGTACGAGGCCATCGTCAAGGGCGAGAACATTCCCGAGCCGGGCATCCCCGAGAGCTTCAAGGTGCTCATGAAAGAGATGCAGGCCCTGTGCCTCAACGTCGAAGTGCTCGCCGATGACGGTTCCGAGATCGAGATGCGTGAGATGGACGAAGACGTCTTCCGCACCGCCGAAGAGCTCGGCATCGACATCAGCCGCAACGAGCGCGGCACCGACGAAGACGATCGCGAACGCGAGGCACGACGTGCCGCCCGCAACGCGAGCTACTGATCAAGACGAGAACTGACGAGAAGCGACGAGCGAGAAGAGACCAACGATGCTTGATGTGAACATGTTCGACCAGTTGAAGATCGGGTTGGCCACGGCCGACCAGATCCGGCTGTGGTCACACGGTGAAGTGAAGAAGCCCGAGACGATCAACTACCGCACACTCCGTCCCGAAAAGGACGGCCTGTTCTGCGAGAAGATCTTCGGTCCGACCCGCGACTGGGAGTGCTACTGCGGCAAGTACAAGCGCGTGCGCTTCAAGGGCATCATCTGCGAGCGCTGCGGTGTCGAGGTCACCCGCTCGAAGGTTCGCCGCGAGCGCATGGGCCACATCGAGCTCAGCGCGCCCGTCGTGCACATCTGGTACCTGCGCGGCACCCGCAGCTGGTTGGCGTACCTGCTGGCCGGCATCGAGCCGAAGGAAGAGCTGAAGGCCAAGCAGCTCGAGAAGGTCATCTACTTCGCCGCCAACCTCGTCACGTGGGTCGACGAAGACGCTCGTCACGAGAACCTGACCAACCTCGAGGTCGAGTACCTCGAAGAGCGCGACGCGATCCGCAAGGAACTCGAACTCGCCATCGACCGCCGCATCAAAGATGCCGAGACCGAAGCCGAGAAGGCCGAGTCGGAAGGTGCCGACGCACGCAAGGCGCGTAACGCCCTCGACAAGGAGCTCACCAGCATCCGCGAGCGCTACGAGATGGAGCTCGACCTGCTGGCCCGCACCTGGGACGAGTTCAAGGGGCTGCACAGCCGCTTGATCATCGACGACGAGCTGCTGTGGCGCGAGCTCCGCGACCGCTACGGCGACTACTTCGAGGGTGGCACCGGTGCCGACTCCATCAAGTCGCTGATCGACCGCATCGACTTCGACGTCGAAGAGGTCAAGCTGCGCAGCGCCATCGACCACAACGCCAGCGGGCGCAAGCCGCTGTCGGCCCAGCGTCGACAGAAGGCCATCAAGCGACTGAAGATCGTCGCCTCGTTCAACCAGCGCGACGATCACGGTCGCCGACTCAACGACCCGAAGGCGATGATCCTCGACGTCGTTCCGGTGATCCCGCCGGAACTGCGTCCGATGGTGCAGCTCGACGGTGGCCGCTTCGCCACCAGCGACCTCAACGACCTCTACCGCCGCGTGATCAACCGCAACAACCGCCTCAAGCGACTGCTCGACCTCGGCGCACCCGAGATCATCGTCAACAACGAAAAGCGCATGCTGCAAGAGGCCGTCGACGCATTGTTCGACAACGGCCGCCGCGGCCGTCCGGTCACCGGGCCGGGTAACCGTCCGCTGAAATCGCTGTCCGACATGTTGAAGGGCAAGCAGGGTCGCTTCCGCCAGAACCTGCTCGGCAAGCGCGTCGACTACTCGGGCCGGTCGGTCATCGTCGCCGGACCGACGCTGAAATTGCACCAGTGCGGTCTTCCGAAGCTGATGGCGCTCGAACTGTTCAAGCCGTTCGTCATGAAGCGCCTCGTCGACTTGGAGCTCTCGCAGAACATCAAGTCGGCCAAGCGCATGGTCGAGCGGCGCCGTCCGCAGGTATGGGATGTGCTCGAAGACGTCATCAAAGAGCACCCGGTGCTGCTCAACCGAGCACCAACTCTTCACCGTCTCGGCATTCAGGCCTTCGAGCCCGTGCTGGTCGAGGGCAAGGCGCTGCAGATCCACCCGTTGGTCTGCACCGCCTTCAACGCCGACTTCGACGGTGACCAGATGGCCATCCACGTGCCGCTGTCGGCCGAGGCTCAAGCCGAGGCTCGCGTCCTGATGCTCAGTGCGAACAACATCTTGTCGCCTGCGTCGGGTCGCCCCATCGTGACGCCTTCGCAGGACTTGATCATCGGGGGCTACTACCTCAGCGAGATCATGGATGATTCCAAGGGCACAGGCCGCGTCTTCCGCCACACGTGGGAAGTGCTGCGTGCTCTCGACGAGGGTTCGCTCAACCTGCACTCGCTGATCACGCTGCGCCGCCCCTCGATCGGCGGCCGACCAGCCGACACCTTTGAGACGACGGCCGGCCGTTTGCTGTTCGAAGAGGCACTGCCCGCTGACTACACCCAGCGTTTCGGTCACATCGATCACCTGGTCAAGAAGAAGGAAATGGGTGTGATCGTCGAACGACTCAGCGATCACTACCCGAAGTCGGCAGTTGCCGCCGCGCTCGACGCGCTCAAGAACGTGTGCTACCGCTACGCATCACAAAGTGGTCTCACAGTGTCGATCGACGACGTCAAGACCCCGAAGGCCAAAAAGGCGCTGCTCGACGAGTACGAAGCTCGCGCCGACAAGGTCGAGACCCAGTTCCGTCGCGGGATCATCACCGACGGCGAGCGCCGTCAGCAGGAAGTGCGCATCTGGACCGATGCGACGGCCGAGGTTCAAAAGGCGATGGAGCTCGAGTTCAAGGCGCAGCGATTCAATCCGATCGACATGATGGTCGGCTCTGGTGCCCGCGGCAACATGACCCAGATGCGCCAGATCGCCGGCATGCGCGGCCTGGTGGCCAACCCTCGTGGTGACATGATCCCGCGCCCGATCAAGAAGAACTTCCGAGAGGGCCTCGAAACCCTCGAGTACTTCATTGCTACGCCGGGTGCCCGTAAGGGTCTGGTCGACACTGCACTGCGTACTGCCGACTCCGGGTATCTCACCCGTCGTCTGGTCGACGTCGCTCAGGAGCTGATCGTACGTGAGCCCGACTGTGGCAGCAGCCTGGGTCTGTGGCTCGAGCATGTCGCCCCCGACACCGCCAACAAGCGTGCGTATCTCGAGACCAAGTTGTTCGGTCGCGCGCTGTCGCAAGATGTCACGCTCAGCGATGGTTCGGTGATCCCGAGGAACACGATCATCGGCGACATCGAGATGGCTGCGCTCCGCGACGACCCGAAGGTCAACCGCGTCCGCATCCGTTCGGTTCTCACCTGCGATGCCGAGTTGGGTGTGTGCGCATTGTGCTACGGCCGGTCGCTCGCCACTGGCAAGTCGATCGAGCTCGGTGAGGCTGTCGGTGTCATTGCCGCTCAGTCGATCGGCGAGCCCGGTACGCAGCTGACCATGCGTACCTTCCACACCGGCGGTGTGGCGGGTAAGGACATCGCCGGCGGTCTGCCTCGCGTCGTCGAACTGTTCGAGGCCCGCACGCCTCGCGGCTCGGCGCGCTTGGCCCGCGCCAGTGGCGTCGTGCGCATCGGCGACGACGAGGGCAAGGGCATCCCGGTCACGGTGATCGATGATCAGGGTGAAGAGCACCTGGTCATCTTGCCGACCGGTAGTCGGGCCATCGTCACCGACGGCCAGGAGATCAAAGCCGGCGAGCCGATCACTGACGGTCCCTTCGACCCGAAGGAGATCATGGAGATCAAGGGGATCCGCGAAACCCAGACGTACCTCGTCGAAGAGGTGCAGAAGGTCTACCGCGACCAGGGCGTGTCGATCAGCGACAAGCACATCGAGCTGATCGTTCGCCAGATGACCCGCCGCATCGGCGTGCAGGAGCCTGGCGATACATCGTTCCTGCCCGGCGAGCGCGCCGACGCCAAGGTCTTCCGCGACACCAACCGCCGCATGGTCGAAGACGGCAACAAGCCGGCAGAGGGTCGCCCGGAGCTGATGGGCATCACCAAGGCCTCGTTGGCCACCGAGTCGTGGTTGTCAGCGGCGTCCTTCCAGGAGACCACCCGGGTGCTCACCGAAGCTGCCATCGACGGCAAGGGCGACAACCTCATCGGCCTCAAGGAGAACATCATCATCGGCAAGCTGATCCCTGCGGGTTCGGGAATGATGCGTTACCGCGAGTTCGATGTGAATGCTCCGGAGTACCAGCCGATGGCCTACTTCTCCAGCGATGTCGACGAGGATCCGGCCGCCTGGCTGAGCAACATCCACGGCACATATTCCACAGACGCCGTCGGTGGCGACGCCGCCGAAGGCTGACCCGCCAATCGACCGCCATCACCCGCACCCCTGCGGCCCATCGCCGGTCGGGCGCGGAATCAGCACTGCCAGTGCTCACAACGCGCCCGTTGGAGTTTGTCGGGCGCGGAATCGGCACTGCCAGTGCTCACAGCGCGCCCGAGGAGGACAGGGAGTGACTAGGCGACCTGGGCGTCGAACTCATCTGGTTCGAGCGCGTCGGCAAGCCACCGGTCGGCGTCTTCCCACGCGTCCGGGTGCGCGTCTTGCCAACGCCGGTTACCTCTCGGGCTCCACGCCGCCGAATCGATCGAGACGACGTTCGGAACCAATTGCTGCCAGGTGAGCTCGGAGATGTCGTCCGGGGCGGTGGACGGCACTAGCGCCGCTGGTCGATCGGCCCACGGTCGGCCGGCCTTGCGCCGTTCGACGTGCGGCCACGTGAGCTGGTCGAGCCGCTCGAGCGAGTGGATGTCGAACAACGGTTCCCTGACGACGATCGGCGTCGCCGGGGTCGGGTACAGCTCGGCAGCGACCGCGGCAACCTCGGGAAGTTCGGCAGCCTGCGGGAGCTCGACGACCCGGGCAGGTTCGAACGGGATCCATACCTGGTTGTCTTCGAGATCGGTGGGCATGGCCGACGCCTCGAGGGCGCCGAGCTCATCGGCGACCTTGACCGGTCGGTAGTGGCGGTACAGCTGCCGGATCGACTTCCAGAAGATGACCACGAACGTCGAGGTGGCCATCAACATCCACGGCAATGCCAGCTCATGACCCTCGATGATCGACTGGATCCACCAGGTGGTCGGCACGACGAACGCCGAGGCGAGACCGACTCCGGCCACCACCCGTAGCGGGCTGGTGCGGTCCATGTCGTTGGCCAGCAGACCCGGTACGAACAGCGGAGTCAAGGCCATCGAGGCCAGATCGAGATGGTTGGTCACCCGGGCGCTGAAGAACGACGGGCCAACCCACAACAGGGTCCACGAGATCATCGACGATGTCAGCAGCATGGCCGAGAACTTCCGACGGCCGAACAGGATCAAGATGTTCATCAGCACGTAGCGGACGAGCACGAACGTGACCAGAGCAATGGTGAACGCCACCGCCACCTGGTACGGATCGCCCATGAACATGCCGATGTACGCGGCACCCACGAAGCCGCCGGCTTTGAGGTTGTAGTTGTGGGCGACGCCCCACGACGCGGCAGCCGACAGCAGCACGGCCAGGGGAATCCAGTGATTGGCGATCGACATCGTGCCGAATCCCGCCAACGGCGCCAGGTTGTTGACACCTTTCAGCTGCAGCACCAAGGCAAGCGCGATGGGCAGCGACACGATGACGCCGGCGAGGAGCACGGCCTTGGTGGTGCGCTTGATTCCCTGGCGGCCCATGTCGTGGGCGATCAACGCCGGCACGACATAACCGGCGCCGACGAACAGGGGGATGTTGCTCTCCCACAGCCACGGACCCGAGGGGCTGAGCTTGAGCATCAATGTCTGGATCGAGATCGAGATCAGCGCCATCAGCGTGAACTTGGCGCGGCCGTACAGCATGAAGTGCTTGCGCAGCACGTGGTTCATCAACGCGTAGGAGAGGAGTGCGTTGACGAAGGTGGCCACCACCACCATCGGATACACCAGGAACACGGCGATGTAGCCGGGCACGACGATGGAGCCTGTCGTGAGATGAAGACGCTCGTAGAGCATCATCGACACGCAGATGCCGAAGACGAATGCGAACCGCACGATCTCGGAAGAGAAGAGGTAGTCGTGCACTACGGCGCCTCGGTTGGGTCGGGCTCGGGGACCCACGGCTCGGCGATGTTCTCGAAGTAGTCGAGCATCATCTCCGCTTGGTGCGTGTGAATGTTGACGAAGCCGACAACCAGCACATGTGGAGTCGGCATCTGCCCGATCATCCGGTCGACGATGGTTTCGACGGGCGGGCTGTGCGTGTCTCCGAGGTTGATGATGTGATCGAGCGGATAACCGTTTTGCACGAGCAGGTCGGTGACCAGGCCCTCGAACACGCCGAAGGTGACGAGGCGCATGAAGTCGAGGTCCTGCACGGCCACCTCGGCGAACTGCACGGCGCGCCGCTCGCGATCGGTGCGGTTGTTGAGGATCCCGACGGTCGTCGTCTCGGGAGTCATGTACGGTACGAGCTTCTCCATGGCAACCGTCATCGACTCGCGGTCGTTGACAGCGAACAGGTTGGCCCAGGTGACCCGCTTGCCAAGGATCTTCAGCTCCTTCATCCGCAGCACCCCGGGGTCGGGATCGGCGGCCCACATGCCACGGAAGGCGACGTCGCGGGGGACGCCGGCGATTTCGGCGACGGCGAGAGCGATTGCCACGTTCTCCTTGAAGGCGATGTAATCGAACTTGTCCAACTCCTCGTCGGTGACCCACTCGGGGTCGACGATGATCAATCGACTGCCGCGCTTGGCGGCAATCTCCTCCATGATCGGCACGATCTCCGGGTTGTGCTCGGAAGTGATCAGCACGCCGTTGTACGGGCATGTCGACAGCAGCGAGCGAGCGATCTCCGGCAGTGTTTCGCCCATCACGTCCTGGTGGTCTTCGCGCACGTTGGTGAGCACGCCGATGTTCGACCGGACGATCATCTTCTCGCTGACTGCCTGGTACTGGGGTTTCAACGCCATGCACTCGATGACCAATGCCCGCACATCGTCGAACACGTACTTCTTGGTGACCTCGATCTGTTCGAGGATCGTCGGTGCTGCCTTGCGATGGATCGGTTCGTCGATGCCCTCGCGGTTGATCACCGCCGCAGCCGTGCCTGTCGACTTGGCGACGGTCACCACACCGCCTTCGCGGAGCAGCCCGGCAATGATCCGGGTCACCGTCGACTTGCCACGGATTCCGTTGACGTGAATGCGGAACTCGAGCTTGTTGATGCGGCGTCGATGCGCGAGCGACTCACGTCCCCAACGCGCCAGAAGCGCGAGGCACACGAGGTACCCGCCGATGACTGCCACTGGCATGTCGAATTCATCGGCATTCTTGACAGTCACCTGAATGTCTATGGTCGATGAATCTCAAGATGAAAATGTGGTGCAAGCAGGAAACTTGGTCGTACGACCGTCTCGCGTGTTGCCCCTTTCACCTGCCGCCCCTAACATTGCAGGGTCCTGCGTTGGATCACCGGCGTGGAAGTTGACAATACGTTCGCAAAGGTAGACGCGTGCCCACAATTCAGCAGCTCGTCCGGCAAGGTCGCAGCACGAAGTTCTCGAAGACGAAGACCCCGGCTCTGAAGGGCTCGCCGCAACGTCGTGGTGTCTGCACCCGCGTTTACACCAACACTCCGAAGAAGCCGAACTCGGCGATGCGCAAGGTTGCCCGCGTGCGTCTGACCAGCGGCGTCGAGGTCACGGCGTACATCCCGGGCGAAGGGCACAACCTGCAGGAACACTCCATCGTGCTGGTGCGCGGCGGTCGCGTCCGCGACCTGCCCGGCGTGCGTTACAAGATCATTCGCGGCGCGCTCGACGCTGCCGGCGTGAAGAACCGCAAGCAGGCCCGCAGCCGTTACGGCGCAAAGCTCGCGAAGTAAAGGACTGTTCACTCATGCCCCGTAAAGGTCCTGCTCAGCGTCGTGAATTGACTCCCGACCCGATCTACCGCTCGCTCTTGGTCGCCCAGATCGTCAACAAGGTCATGCTGCACGGCAAGCGATCGGTCGCCGAAAAGATCGTCTACGACGCACTGAAGATCGTCGAAGAGAAATCCGGCGCCGAGCCCATCGCCTCGCTGAAGCGGGCGATCGACAACATCAAGCCGCCGCTGGAGGTCAAGAGCCGCCGCGTCGGCGGCGCTACCTACCAGGTACCCATGGAAGTTCGCCCGCGACGGGCGTCGACATTGGCGATCCGCTGGCTGGTCGACTTCAGCCGGGCGCGTCGCGAGAAGACCATGGCCGAGTGCCTCGCCGGCGAGGTGCTCGATGCCGCCAACGGCTTGGGCGCCTCGATCAAGCGTCGCGACGACATGCAGAAGATGGCCGAGAGCAACAAGGCCTTCGCCCACTATCGCTGGTGATCCGGCGCTGGTGACCCGGCGCTGGTTGATCTCGCGGTGCCGAGGAGGCACGTCATGACATTTCCGAAAGATGCGGTATTCAAGGTTGTGACGCGCATTCACCGTGCCGTGTTCGATCTTTCTCAGGGCAAGCTCGCCGGCACGGCCAGCGGCATGCCGGTGGTGAAGCTCACCACCATCGGTCGCAAATCGGGTCAGCGCCGCACGACGATGCTGACCAGCCCACTGGTCGATGGTGACAACGTCGTTTTGGTGGCTTCGTTTGGCGGCGATGACCGCGATCCGGCGTGGTTCGGCAACCTGGTGGCCAACCCTGAAGTCGAGGTGGTGATGAGCGGCTCCACGAAGATGATGCGCGCCCGCGTGACGGAAGGTGACGAGCGCACCGGTCTGTGGGAGACGCTCACCGCCAAGCATGCCAACTACGCCGGGTATCAGCGCAAGACCTCGCGCCAGATTCCCGTCGTGGTGCTCGAGCCGCGTTCGTAGAGCCCGACGCGTCGACCTCGATTCAGCCGACAGGCGCTGGTGGCGGGCACTTGTTGCCATCGCCGAGGTCCTGCACTGTGGCGGCCTCACCGACCTTCCAATCGGTGCCGTCGAAGTACAGCGACTGCTTCTCACGCACGCTGATGATCTTGTCGTTGAGGACCGTCGGGTTCCCGCCGGCGTCGACCGGGCCGAGCAGGATCGAGGCGTCGTACCAGCACGAGAACGCCACGGCGGCCGTAGCGTCGTCGAGCGCCACCGACTGGGTGACGATGTACGAGCCACGCAAATCGGGCCCGAAGTACTCACCACGGGCGGCCAGGCCCTGGAAGTAGACGGTGCCCTGCCCGACGGCGGTGCCGCGGGTTGAGTGGAAGTCGCCAGGGTGACACGTTGCCGGTGCCTGCCCACACGCCATGTAGTCGGCGAAGAAGTCTTGCACGCCCTTCTTTACTGCCTGCTCGACGGTCGGGTCGATCGGTGCGGCAATGGTCGGCGCGACGGTGGTCTGACCGGCCGCGGTGGAAGCCGGCGCCGCCGGGCCGAGCGTTGGCACACTTGTCGATGTCGATGGAACTTGCTGCGGCGCAGCAACGGTCGAAGTGAGCTCAGCACTTGTACCCCCGCCGCATCCGGCGGCGGTCAGGGCCACTAGCGCCAGAGTCACTATTCGGCCGGCAACCCGCGTGTCCAGTCGAATCACTGCACTATTCACGCAGGCCGGCCAGCGCGTCGTTCGGCGGCTTCGAGGCACAGATGACGTGTTCGTGGATTGCCGCGACCGTCCCGGCGTTGAGTCGTCGCGGCTGCATGCACAGCCAATCGCGGAGGTCGTGTTGAGTGCGCACGTGCAGTTCGGCCGGCCGGCTCAGCGTCTGCACCGTCGCTGCACCGATCAGGATCAGAACGGACTGCACCGTGACGTCGAACCCGCACAGGGTCGTCAGCAAACCGCCGGCGCGTCGCGCCCCGAAGCGCGCCTGACTCATACGATCGCTGTCACGACCGTTGATCGTCACCTTGTGCTCGCTGACCCAGACCTTGGCCGCCGGCTGGTGTTCGAGATGGATGGTGAACACGCCGCCCGGACCGATCACGACATGGTCGATCTCGCCGTCTTGGCTGACGAGCGTTCCGAGGTCGGCCGGCCGCATCACGAACCATCCAGCCGGCAGGTCATCGAGCTCGGCGTTGATGCGCTGCTCCTCCTTGGCAGCGGCGTACTCTGCCCGCTCAGTGCGGCTGCTGAGCCGCTTGGCCGTCGTGAGCAGGGCGGCCACCGGTCGGCGCGCCCGAGGTTCGCCGTTCGGCGCAACGGTGTGGCTGGGCTCGGCGGTTGGTTCGACCGGCTCGGCAATGCCCGGTGCGGCCTGTGCGAGCGTCGGTGCCGGCCACGGACAAGGCGTCGGCGGCAGGGTCATACCGGGATTATCGGCTCGCCGACCCCCGAGCGTGAGCCGTCAGTCCGCAATCCCGTTGAGCCTCGAGTGCGCCTACGATCGCGGTATGTGCCGCAACATCACCACACTGCGCGGGTTGGAACCACTGGCCACCTCCGAAGAGATCGAAGCCGCCGCTCGTCAGTACGTGCGCAAGATCAGTGGCGTGCAGAAGACCTCGCCGGCGACCGAGGCTGCCTTCGAACGAGCGGTGCTGACCATCACACAGGCCTCGACGCAGCTCCTGCGGGAGCTGCCTCCGCGCAAACAGCCACCGCCGACCCTGCCACCCCTGCGCCGGATGGCCTTGGCCAAAGCCGCGACCGTCGTCCACAGCTAGTTGGCCCGCCCCGTGCGCCGGGCGAGACAATCGAGTCCGCGCGAACGCCAATAGCGCGCCGATATCATTGAACACCGTGCTCTGGCCAGATTGGCCGTGCGCGCCCCCGGCGTAGAGGCACACTCAGCGAGCAACACCCAGAGAGAGAAGTAGAGAGATGGCTAAGCGCGATTACCCACTCGAGCGCACCCGCAACATCGGCATCATGGCCCACATCGACGCGGGGAAGACCACCACGACCGAGCGCATCCTCTACTACACCGGCAAGAGCTACAAGATCGGCGAAGTGCACGACGGCGCGGCGACCATGGATCACATGGCCCAGGAGCAGGAGCGTGGTATCACCATCACGTCGGCTGCCACCACGTGCATCTGGAACAACCACCGCATCAACATCATCGACACGCCCGGCCACGTCGACTTCACTATCGAGGTCGAGCGGTCGTTGCGCGTCCTCGACGGCGCCGTCACGGTGTTCGATTCCGTCGCAGGCGTCGAGCCGCAGACCGAGACCGTGTGGCGTCAGGCCAACAAGTACAAGGTGCCGCGGATGTGCTTCGTCAACAAGATGGATCGCATCGGTGCCGACTTCTACCGCACCGTCGACATGGTCAAGGACCGTCTCCAGGCCACACCGGCGATCATCCACCTGCCAATCGGTGCGGGCGGACCGGAATCCAACAAGCCGTTCGTCGGCCTCGTCGATCTCGTCAAGATGAAGGCGCTGGTCTGGCACGACGAAGAGCTCGGCGCCAAGTGGGACGAGGTCGACATCCCGGCCGATATGACCGAGCAGGCCGCCGAGTACCGCGAGCTGCTGCTCGAGACGATCGCCACCAGCGACGACCACCTGATGGAGAAGTACCTGGCCGGCGAGGACGTGACCGACGACGAGATCAAGTTCGCCCTGCGCGCCGGCACGTTGGCCTTCGACTTCGTGCCGATCCTGTGCGGTTCGGCGTTCAAGAACAAGGGTGTTCAGCCGATGCTCGACGCCGTCATCGACTTCTTGCCGAGCCCGCTCGACATCCCGCCGACCCAGGGCACCAAGCCCAACCACGAAGAAGAGATCCTCTATCGCAAGCCGTCCATCGACGAGCCGTTCGCCGCGTTGGCGTTCAAGATCGTGGCCGATCCGTTCGGCAAGTTGACCTACTTCCGGGTCTATTCCGGCCAGATCAACAAGGGTGACGAGGTCTACAACTCCACCAAGGAGCGACGCGAGCGCCTCGGCCGAATCCTGCTGATGCACGCCAACCAGCGTGAAGACCTCGACGTGGCCATGGCCGGCGACATCGTTGCCGGCCTCGGCTTCAAGGACACGACGACCGGCGACACGTTGTGCGATCGCAGCAACGCGATCATCCTCGAGCGGATGGTCTTCCCCGAGCCGGTCATCCACGTGGCAATCGAGCCGAAGACCAAGGACGACCAAGACAAGCTCGGCAAGGCCCTCAAGTCGCTCAGCGACGAAGACCCGACCTTCCGAGTGCGCACCGACGAAGAGACCGGCCAGACCGTGATCTCGGGCATGGGCGAGCTGCACCTCGAGATCCTCGTCGACCGCATGCAGCGCGAGTTCGGCGTCGTGGCCACGGTCGGCAAGCCGCAGGTGGCCTACCGCGAAACGATCACCAAGATCGTCGAGTCGGTCGAGTACCGCCACATCAAGCAGTCGGGTGGCTCCGGCCAGTTCGCTGTCGTCAAGATCACCCTCGAACCGAACCCGGGCAAGGGCTACGAGTTCGTCGACAAGATCAGCGGCGGCAAGATCCCGCGCGAGTACATCAACCCCACCAACCAGGGCATGCAACAGGCACTCGACTCCGGCGTGCTCGCCGGCTATCCGACCGTCGATGTCAAGGCCACGCTTGTCGACGGTCAGTACCACGACGTCGACTCGTCGGAGATGGCGTTCAAGATTGCCGGCCAGATGGCGTTCAAGAAGGCGGCAGAGATGGCCAAGCCGGTGCTGCTCGAACCGATCATGGGGATCGAAGTCGTCACGCCCGAGGACTACATGGGCGACGTGATGGGCGATCTGTCGAGCCGCCGAGGCCGCATCGAGGGCATGGAGGCCCACGGCAACACCCAGGTCATCAAGGCCCAGGTGCCGCTTTCGGAGATGTTCGGTTACTCCACCGACCTCCGTTCGCGCACCCAGGGCCGGGCCACCTACACCATGCAGTTCGCCCAGTACATGGAAGTGCCGCCGAACATCGCCAGCGACATCGTCAAGCGGGTTCGCGGCGAATAGGAAAGGTTCAGACGTGAAACGACTCGCATTTCTGTGCGTTCTCGCCCTTCCGCTCGTCGCATGTGGCAGCAGCGATGGCGTTGCGGCCACAGCGAAAGAGGGTGATGCCTTCTGCAAGCTCGCCCAGGTCGCCAAGGACGACAACGACGCGCTCGACACGATCGACATCACCGACTCCGCGAAGGTCAAGCTCGAGTTCGGGGCGGCGGTCGACTCGTTGACGGCCGCGGCGGCCAAGGCCCCCACGGACATCGCCGACACAGTGAAGAAGCTGTTGGCCGACGAGGTGAAGCTCGAGACATTGCTGAAGGCCAATGGTTACGACATCGAGAAGATGTCAGCGACCGACGAGGGCAAGGCACTGATCGACGAGGCCCAGAAGTCGACGACCGGCGACGATTTCAAGAAGTACCTCTCCGACAAGTGCGGCATCGAGTCGTCCGACACCACCACCCCGTCCGACACGACTCCGGTCGACACGTCGGCGTCTGGCGACACGTCGGTCGACACGATCGTCGATCTTGGCGAGGGTGACGACGCCATCAATACGCTCCTCGACTTTCTGGAGCTCGGCATGGGTACCAAACTGACCAGCGATCAGCGTTCGTGCCTCCTATCCGAGCTCTCCGGCAAGGTCACGGGCGATGAGTTGAACCAGGCGATCGCCGGAAACGTCAGCGACGAGTTGTCGCAGACTCTTGGTCTGGCCCTCATCGGCTGCAACGTCGACGTTCAACCCTGATCTCGACGAGCATGCGTATCCGTCACGCCTGTTGACGACTCCTCGAATGGGTGTGGCGAGTTCTGCCACGAATCAGTGACAAGCTGACACCGTTCGAGAGGAGGCGGACATGCCGTCGAAGCAACCGATGCGTGATGTCATCGTGCTGTTGCCCGGGATACTCGGCAGCGTGCTGCAACGCGACGGCCGCGATGTCTTTGCGATGACGCCAGGCGCGGCGTGGCGGGCGCTCGTATCGCTCGGTCACAGCGTCAACCATCTGGAGTTGCACGGCGACGATCCGTCGGTCGACGATCTCGGCGACGGCGTGACCGCGCCCCGGCTGCAATCCGACCTGCACCTGATCCCCGGGTTGTGGAGCATCGACGGCTACTCGCACATCCGATCGTCGATCTTTGCCGCGTTCGACGTGGTCGAAGGCCAGAACTGGTTCGACTTCCCCTACGACTGGCGCCGCGACAACCGGGTCGCGGCGCGCCATCTGGCCGAGCGCGCACCCGGTTGGCTGCACGCCTGGCGCGAACGATCGGGCAACAAGCAGGCCAAGCTGGTGCTCGTCGGGCATTCGATGGGCGGGCTGGTGGCGCGGCACTACCTCGAAGTTCTCGGGGGCTGGCGCGACACCCGCATGCTCGTCACCTTCGGCACGCCGTACCGCGGTTCGCTGAACGCCCTCGATTTCCTGTGCAACGGGTTCAAGAAGGGGATCGGCCCGGTCGGGCTCGACCTCACTCGACTGCTGCGTTCGTTGACGTCGGTCTATCAGTTGCTGCCCCGCTACCCGGTCATCGACCGTGGCACAGGTGCACTGACCCGTGTCGCCGAAACCGCCGGTCTGCCCTCTGTCGATCAGGCGCGAGCCGAGGCAGCACTGCGCTTCCATCTCGACATCGACGCAGCCATTTCGTCCCGCCCGGCCGACAGCTACGCCATCCACCCGATCGTCGGCATCCTGCAGCCGACGAGCCAGTCGGCTCGCCTACGCGCCGGTTCGGTCGAGATGCTGCAGTCTCACGATGGTGTCGACAGCGGAGGCGACGGAACCGTACCCAGGGTGTCGGCCACACCGCTCGAATTGTCTGATCAGAGCCGCGAGATCTACGCACCCGACCAGCATGGTTCGCTGCAGAATGCCACCGGGCCGTTGACCCAGTTGATCGGTCTGTTGTCGGCGCGCCCGACATCGACGTTCCGCGGCGGGTTCGCCGGCTTCGGCTTGCAGATGGATGCTGCTTTCGTCACCGACGAGCCGATCACCGCAACGGTGACCTCCGACGATCCATCGCGAGACGTCGACGCTGTTGTCAACGATGTGGCGACCGGCCAAGCGGTGGTCGAATCGCGTGTCGAGGCCGACGGTGACGGGGTGTATCGCATCGAGTGGCCGCCATTGCCGCCCTCCGATTATCGCCTGACCGTGTCGGCCACGGGTTCTGACAGTGATCGTCAGCCGGTGCATTCCCTGTTCATCGTCGCCGGCAGCGACGAGGCGGCGCCGTGATCGTTGTTGCCCTGCTCGCCGCGTGGTCTGCGTTCGCCGCCCCCCTGGCGCCGGCGCCGGCGGGGTTGTCTCCGCAGCATCGTGCCGGACAGTGCGTTCTGGCCATCGATGGCCACGACGTCCGCGAGTTCGCCGCGGCCGACAACGCCCTTCGCCTCGATGTCAACGACGTCGTCCAGATCGACGCACGGTCGTCGGAGCCGACGACCGTGACCCGGATCTCGGTCGATATGCCGATCGGGCCATCGATACCGGTGCGCACCTTCCGGCACCAACCGGCGGAGCGTTTCACCGAGCAACTCCGAATGGCCGACATCAGTGACATCGGCGTCGGTTGGTATCACGTCGAGGTTCGCAGCGGCCCGTGCCAGGGGGCATTCTGGGTTCGGGTCTACGGTCGATCGCCATTGACGACGGCAATTGGTGCCGGTGCGGCTGTGGCGCTGTTCGCCGGCGTCGGTCTGATGATCCTGGCGTTGCTGCGGGCTCGCCGCGGGCGATCGTCGCTGCTCTGGGGGATTGTCGGCGGGCTCGTCGTCGGGATCGCCCTGTGCGTGCTCGCCCAGCAGTTCAGCATCGTGGCCTTCACCCCCGTCGCGCTCGCGGTGTTTCTCGGCGGTGGAACAGCCGTCGGCGCAGGAACCACGGCGGTCGGCAGCGCCACCAGCACGAGCGTCGTGGTTGGCGGCCCGCCGCCGCCCCCGCCCCCGCCCCCGCCCCCGCCACCCTCGGGCCCGCTGCCACCACCGCCACCTTCGCCGCCGCCCTCGGGGCCGCTGCCGCCACCGACCGAGCCGCTCCCGAGTCATGCGCAGCCGTCGGGTGCCGAGCCGGCCGCCGACCCACCGCGGCGCGCCTATGCCCGCATCGAATGCGACGACGCCGTGGTCGTCGAGACCGTCTTCGATCTCATCGTCGGGCTATCGCCGACACCGGTCGAGGGGGTCGTCGGCCCGGCGTTGATCCGCCCACCGTCGAGCGTGGGCGACTACGAGCTGACCGCTCACGTCGTTGCCGACGGCTTCGAGCTGGCACCAGGCGAGACGTGGCGCAAGACGATGCTGGTCTCGTCGGCTGCACCGTATCCGTACGTGGTGTTCCAGCTCCTGGCCCCGACCGAACCGGATAGCGGCCATCCCCGAGCGATCAACGTGCTGTACTCCGTCGACAGCCAGACGATGGGGCTGGGCGTCCGCTCGGTGCGAGTGGTCGCCACGCCTGCAGACGTTGATTCCGTCACGCCCGCGCCACCCCACTCGGCTGCGAGCCTGGGTGTTCCAGTCGCTGATGAGCCCGCCGACCTCACCGTGCGCATTCTTCACGGCAACGAGCAGGGTCGGTTGCTGTGGTCGTTCGAATCGCCGCACGCCACCTTCGACAACGACGTCAAGACATCGATCGGCGACGATCCCGACGCGTTCGCAAGAACCGTGATCGCAACGATTGCGGCTCATGAAGGCCGCCCGACGCTGCCGCTCGGTCTGCACGGCATCGGTCTCACGATCGGCGCCAAGGTGCCGCCCGAGATGTGGGCCGCGCTGACGACGGTGGTCAACGCGGTCGGGCCGCGCCGACCCACCGTCCTGCTGCTGTCGGAAGAGGCCTACATACCGTGGGAGTTGGCGGCGATGCCGGTGCCGCTCGATACGGCGACCATTGGTCTACTGGGCGCCCAGGTCGCGATCGGCCGGTGGGTCCTGGCGACGGATCGACCACCGCTGCCGCCGCCACGCCTCGTGCACGTCGATGGCATGGTCGTGGTCAGTGGTCGCTACGAACAGCCGGGATGGAGCCGGCTCGAGCACGCCGAGGCCGAGGCGGCCACCCTGGTCGAGCGATATCACGCCGTCGGCGTCGACGCCGTCACCGATCAGGTTGTCGGGTGCCTGCTCGGCCATCCGCCTGGTGACGTGTTGCACTTCTCGCTCCATGGCAAGTACGACCCCGGCACCGCCAAGCAGGGCCTGGTGCTGGTCGACGGCGAAGTGATCGACCCACTGGTGGTGAAGGGTGGATCCTTGGCCGAGGCGCCGCTGGTCTTCCTCAACGCCTGCCAGGTGGGAACCGGCCAGGAAACGCTGGGCGACTACGCGGGGCTTGCCGAGTCGTTCCTGTTCGCTGGAGCGTCGGCGGTCGTGGCGCCGTTGTGGTCGATCGACGACCGGGTCGCCAGCGCGCTGGCCGAGCGGTTCTACGCAAGGGCGTTCGGCGGTGAGGCCATCGCCGAGATCGTGCGCGCTGAACGCGCCGCATTCGGCACAGGCGATGACCCGAACTCGTCGACGCTTGTCGCCTTCCAGTTCTTCGGCCATCCGGCGATGCGTCTCGAGCGGGGATAGGGTCTGGTTCGTGGCCGACTCACCCTCGCGTGCTGCCGTGGAGGCACTTGACCTCGTGCTGATCCATCAACTGCTCGGTGAGTACGGCCACGCCGTCGACGCAGAGGATTGGGTGCGGTTCGCCGACCTGTTCATCGAGGATGCCGTGCTGGACTACACCGCTGTGGGGGCGCCGGCCCCGTGCCACGGCATCGCCGAGATCCTCGCCTACTTCCAGGCCGGTAACCGGCCGGCTGCGCATCACGTCACGAACATCGTGGTCGTCGTATCAGACGGTGGCGCCGTCGAGGTGCACAGCAAGTTTCTGGCGCCCTTCACTCGCGAGACGCATGTGCCGCACCGTTGGTACGGCGGTGACTACCACGACGTGGTTGTTCGCGATGCGACAGGGACGTGGCGATTCGCCAAGAAGGTGTGCACACCGCGATGGCAGTTCACAGCAGCCCCGTTCGACGAGGCCGACATCGCCGAGCACCGCCGCTCGTTCTAGAGGTCGACGATGCCTAGGATCGGTTCGGCGTGAACCACCACTACGACGTCGTCATCGTCGGCGCCGGCTCGGCCGGGTGTGCGCTGGCGGCGCGGCTCAGCGAGAACCCCGACCGCTCGGTGCTGTTGTTGGAAGCGGGCAGCGACTTCGCCGCGGGCAACGATGTGAGCCGCGCATCGACCCATGGCGAGCTGCTCGACGCGTCGGCCATGGTCGGCGCCGCCGATGGGCACGCCGCCAACTGGGCGCTCGACGCGAGGTTGACAGAGACCAAGACTGTTTCGGTGCCCCGTGGCAAGGTGATGGGCGGGTCGAGCACTGTCAACGGCGGGGTGTTCATTCGGGCTACGGCCGACGACTTCGACGGGTGGGCAGCACTCGGTAACGACGAGTGGTCGTTCGCCAAGGTCCTGCCGTACCTCAGGCGTCTCGAGGACGATCGCGACTTCCCCAGCGGCGAGTTCCACGGTCGAGGCGGTCCGATGCCTGTCACTCGGGCCATCGGCAGCAAGGAGCATCCCTTGAGCCAGGCGTTCGCTGCGGCATGCGCCGATCTCGGCTTCACCGAGGAACCCGACAAGAACGTGCCGGGCCCGCCGGGGTGCGGGCCGCTGCCGCGCAACGTCGTCGACGGGGTCCGGATCAACGCGGCACTGGCGTACATCCTTCCGAACCGGGATCGGGCCAACTTGACCATCGAGAGCCGAGTCACGGCTCGTCGTGTCGTGTTCAGCGACCATATCGCCGTTGGAGTCGAGGTCGAGCAGGCCGGTCAGTTGCGATTCTTCGCGGGCGACGAGGTCGTGCTCTGCGCTGGAGCGGCCATGTCGCCGTACTTGCTGTTGCACTCCGGGGTCGGTCCCGCCGCCTCGTTGCGCCGTCACGGTATTTCCGTCGTCGCCGACTTGCCGGGGGTTGGCACGCGAAGCCGTGACCATCCGCAGGTGTTCCTCGGCTTCGAGGCCGACCAGGCGCTGCCGCGTCAGGCCACGGCCGGAGTTGTCGAGATCGCGCTCGACAGCGTGATCGACGGCGTGCCTGTGGCCCTGATGCCCTACCTGGCGCCGATGGGTGAGCTGGTGCCCGGTTCGGGGGCGTCGCCCACCGAATTGGTCCTGGGGGTGCTGCTGGAGCGCGCCGACAGCGCGGTCGAGGTCACCCTCGCCTCTGGTGACCCGGGCCGGCCTCCGGCGATCGACTACCACTCGCTCGAGTCCGCGCATGACCGGTCGCACCTGAGAGAAGGAGTTGCAGTCGGACAGGCGATCCTCGAGTCATCGGCGATGCGCCGGCTCGGCATACGCCGAACCTCCTCGGGCGGTGACGTCGATGTCGATGGGTGGATTCGCGACAGCATCACGACGGCCGTGCATCTGTGCTCGAGCGCTCCGATGGGTCCGGATGCGGACCCGACGGCGGTCGTCGATCAACACTGTCGAGTGCGCGGCGTACAGGGTTTGCGGGTTGTCGATACGTCGGTGCTGCCGACTGCTCCCTCGCGCGGGCCGGCGGCCACGGCGGTGTTGCTCGGAGAGCGAGCCTCGGCGTTCTTCGACGACGGTTCGTCGTGAGCAGCTTTTCCGGCGTCGATTATCTGATCGCCGGGATCGCCGCGGCCGGCGCCGGTGCGGTCAACGCCATCGCCGGTGGTGGGACACTGATCTCGTTCCCGACGCTGGTTGCTCTCGGAGCCAGCAAGGTCGGCGCCAACGTCACCAACACGGTGGCACTGTGTCCCGGCTATTTCGGGGGCGCGACTGCCCAACGCGCCCAGCTGCCCGGTCAGCGAGCGCACCTCGTCCGATTGTCGATCGCCGCCGGGTTGGGTGGCCTCACCGGGTCGGTGCTGCTGCTGGCGACCGGTGAGGCGGTGTTCACCAAGCTGGTTCCGTGGTTGATCCTGCTGGCCTGCGCTCTTCTCGGAGGGCAGAACTACATCCGCAAGTGGCTGGGCATCGGTATCCGCGCGCACGAGGCGCCCGGTGTGGTCGCCGTTGCGGCAACGTACCTGGTATCGATCTACGGCGGATACTTCGGCGCCGGCTTGGGGATCGCCTTGCTGGCTGTGTTGGGTTTGGTCATCGACGAGACGCTGCCACGCCTGAATGCCCTCAAACAGGTGCTGGCTCTGGTCATCAATGTCGTCGCCGCGAGCTTCTTCGCCTTCTCTGGCGAGGTGATCTGGACGCTGGTGGCGGTGATGGCCCCGGCCAGCCTGCTGGGGGGAGTGGCCGGCGGAAAGCTGGTCAACAAGATCAATCCGGCGGTCCTGCGCGCCACGGTCGTCACCTACGGCACGTTGCTGGCCGTGTACTACATCCTGCGCTGAGCTGACACACGCGACGTCGATGTGATCACACGTAGCCGAGGCGGTGTGCTTCGGCGGTGAGCTGGTCGCGGTGGTCGGGGTGGGCGATCGCTATCAGTGCTCTGGTCCGTTCCTTGATCGTCTTGGAGCGGAGCTCGGCGACGCCGTATTCGGTGACGACCTTGTCGACAGTGTTCTTGGAGTTGGTGACGACCTCACCGCATCCGAGTTGGGGGACGATTCGAGAGACGGTGTCTTTGGCGGCGGTCGAGTGGAGAACGATGAAACCTTGGCCACCGTCGGAGTACATCGCACCACGGGCGAAGTCGACCTGTCCGCCCGACGACGAGTAGTACTGGCCGGCAAGGGTTTCGGATGCGCATTGACCGAGGAAGTCGACGGACAGGGTGGCGTTGATCGAAACGAAGTTCCGTTCGCGCGACAGCAGGCGCGGGTCGTTGACGTAGCGAGCCGACCACAGTTCGACGGCGGTGTTCTCGTGGAGGAAGTCGTACAAGCGTCGGGTGCCCAACGCGAACGTACCGACGACCTTCGTGCGGTTGTGCAACTTACGGACACCGTTGACGACGCCGAGCTCGACGAGATCCACCAGACCGTCCGAGAGCAGCTCGGTGTGCACGCCCAGGTCGCGGTGGCCGGCGAGGGCCGACATGATTGCGTTCGGGATCGCACCGATCCCGGTCTGCAGGCATGCACCGTTCGGGATCCGCTCGGCAACGTGGGCCGCAATAGTGCGGTCGTCGTCGTCGAAGGCAGCAGGAGGAACATCGACGAGCGGTCTGTCGTTGCGGTACCAGCCTTCGATCTGCGAGATGTGGATCTGGTTGCGCCCGAATGTGCGCGGCATGTAGTCGTTCACTTCGAGAAAGAATCGGGCTCGGCCGATGAAGCTCGAGGTGTAGTCGGCGGACACGCCGAGGGAGAAGTAGCCGTGCCGGTCCGGTGGCGAGGCGCAGGCGATGACGAGCGGGTCGGTGGTGCGCCGCTGCATGTGCGAGAACACTTCGGAGAAGTGGTTTGGGACGAGGTCGATGGTCCCGTTGCGGAAGCAGGGCCGGGTGATTCCTGACAGGAAGTACGAGACGTGGCGGAGGCGATCGCCGTAGTCGCCATGGAGGTACGGTCGGTCGCGCAAGGCATGCATCTGGTGCACGGTGACGTCGTCGATGGCTCGACGGGCGGCCGCTGCTTCGATCGCGTCGAGCAGGGCAACTGGTTCGCCGTTGCCCAACGGCACGATCAGGTGCCCGCCATGGCGGACGTGATCGAGGACGGCGTCGGCGGTGCCGGCGGCTGCCGGCGCGCCGCGACCGGTGTTGTGGGCGAGGCCATCGTCGGCAGGGTCGTCGTGAAACAGGTCTCGGTCGGTCATCTTCGCCTCGTCGTCGCGGGTGGGCATTGCTGATCCTATTGGAGCGCTTGCCGCTCGCCCGGGGTGTCGGGAAACGTCGGACGGGTGCTCGGCTACGGCAGCAACAGTTTGATCGCCCCGGCCGTCGAGAGCACCAGGACGCCGATCAGGAAGCCTCGCTCGGGCAACTTGTGCAACAGCTTGCGGCCGCTGAACAGACCGATCAGAACGGCCGGGAACAGCAGGACATCGAACGCCAGGGTGGTCCGTGTGAAGAACGGTCCGCCGGTCGTCCACCTGCTGAGGGCCACATACACGGGGACCTTGGCGACGTTGACAGCGAAGTAGAACCAGGCCGACGTGCCGACCAGCTCGTCCTTGGCGAGCCCGAGCTGCACGAGGTACGTGTTCAGCACCGGGCCGGCGGCGTTGGCAACGAACGTCGTGAAGCCGCCGGAACTGCCGTAGACGGCCGCTGATACCCGGGTCGGGGCGATGGGTTCATGGCGGCGGATCATGCGTCGGGATTGGATGACCACCATCGACAAGATGCTGATGCCGATGACGATGTCGATCGGCCTGGTCGACGAACCGACGATGGCGAAGAACGCGGCCCCGGCGGCGAAGCCGACGCTGACCGAGATGATCATCGGCCGCAGCAGATCCCAGCGCGCATGTCGGCTGTACCACGAGACCGCGAACACATCTGCGGCGAGAAGGATCGGCAAGGTGGTTCCGGGAATCGCTCGACCGGTGACGATGGTCGCGATGATCGGCGTGGCCACCAGCGCGGCGCCCGGAAAGGCAGTCTTCGACATGCCGACGATCACCGCAGCGAGCGACCCGAGGATCAGATTGCCCGCGGTGAACACCGGCGCAGCCTACGTGAGCTGTCCTGCGGTCACTTCGGTGTCGCTGTGACGTCGGAGAATGTCGAGTGGGGCAGGTGCGCGCCGGGGCCCTGCGCCGCTACACTCCGTGCGTTCTTTGACAACCCACAGATCCCCGAAAGACGGAGATAGCAATGAGCAAGGCGAAGTTCGAGCGGACCAAGCCGCACGTCAATATTGGCACGATGGGTCATATCGACCATGGCAAGACCACGTTGACTGCGGCGATCTCCAAGACGTTGGCGGGTAAGGGGTTGGCTCAGTACACGCCGTTCGATCAGATCGACAAGGCGCCTGAAGAGAAGGCTCGTGGGATCACGATCTCGATTGCTCATATCGAGTACGAGACCGTGAATCGTCACTATGCCCATGTCGACATGCCTGGTCATGCGGACTACATCAAGAACATGATCACTGGTGCTGCGCAGGTCGATGGGGCGATCTTGGTGGTGGCGGCGACTGATGGTCCGATGCCGCAGACTCGTGAGCATGTGTTGTTGGCTCGTCAGGTGGGTGTGCCGTACATCGTTGTGGCGTTGAACAAGGCTGATGCGGTTGATGACGAGGAGTTGCTCGAATTGGTCGAGCTCGAGGTTCGTGAGCTGTTGACCGAGTACGAGTTCCCCGGCGACGACGCCCCCGTCGTACGCGTCTCGGCTCTCAAGGCGCTGGAAGGCGACGAGAAGTGGCAAGACCAGATCATGGCGCTCATGGATGCCTGCGACGCCTCGATCCCCGAGCCGGTTCGCGAAATGGACAAGCCGTTCCTCATGCCGATCGAAGATGTGTTCACGATCACCGGTCGTGGCACGGTGGTGACCGGCAAGGTCGAACAAGGTCGCGTCCATACAGGTGACGATCTGGAGATCGTCGGGCTGCGCACGACACAGAAGACGGTGTGCACAGGCGTGGAGATGTTCCGCAAGATCCTCGACGAGGGTCATGCCGGTGACAACATCGGTGCGCTTCTTCGTGGGACGAAGAAGGAGGATGTCGAGCGTGGTCAGGTGTTGTGCAAGCCGGGTTCGATCACACCGCATGCCAATTTCGAGGGTCAGGTGTATGTGTTGTCGGCGTCCGAGGGTGGTCGTCACAAGCCGTTCTTCAACAATTATCGTCCGCAGTTCTTCTTCCGGACCACCGATGTGACTGGCACGATCCAGTTGCCTGAGGGTACTGAGATGGTCATGCCGGGTGACAATGTGGCGATCACGGTCGAGTTGGGTAAGCCGATCGCGATGGATGAGGGTTTGCGTTTCGCCATCCGCGAGGGTGGCCGTACCGTGGGCGCCGGCCGCGTCACCAAGATCACGAAGTGAGCTGACGCACCACATGGCACAGAGCATTCGCATTCGTCTCAAGGCATTCGACCACGAGATCATCGACCAGTCGACGCGCAAGATCGTCGAGACTGTCACGCGCACCAGCGCAACGATCCGTGGGCCGATCCCGCTGCCGACCGACAAGCACCGGTACACCGTCATTCGCGGACCACACATCGACAAGGACTCGCGCGAGCATTTCGAGATGCGCGTCCACAAGCGTCTGATCGACATCATCGATCCCAATGCCAAGACCATCGACAGCCTGCAGCGCATCGAGCTGCCGGCCGGTGTCGACATCGAGATCAAGATCCAGTCCAGCTGATCCACCGCCGCTCAGCGGCGGAAAGTCGGCCGACCGCTTTGCGGAGAAATCGGGGGGAGCTAACAGAAGAACCCCGTCGGGCCTCGCCCGGCGGGGTTCTTTCACTTCCCGGCTCAGGCGGGGGCTCGATGTGCCGATAGAACGTCATCATCGAATCGAACCTCCCGCCCCCTGACATCGGCGCGCCAATGCTCGACCAGCCGGAATCACCCGACGAGCCACGCCGGCAGTTGTTCGGCCTACCCGGCCGCCAGCTCTTCTTGGTGCTGGGCCTGGTGATGATCGTCTGGCTGGCCGGACTTGTCGGCGCGTTGATCGGCGTGCAATGGGCACAGCAGCGGTCGGCACCACCACAGAAGCCGTCGACATTGGGGGTCAACGTCGTGCAGCCTCGACAGGACGAGCTGCCACGGCTCGACGTCGAGGCGATCGCCAACGATCTTGCTCCCAGTGTGGTCGCCGTCCAGAGCAGCCTGGTGATCGACGGCAGGGAGGGCGAGAGCCTCGGCACGGGGTTGATCGTCACCGCCGACGGCGAGATCCTGACCAACGCCCACGTCGTGGGCGACGCCACGACGGTGCATGTCCGCCTCAACGGCGAGAGCGAACCACGCGAAGCGGCAGTTGTCATCGCCGATCCGTCGCGTGATCTGGCCCTCCTGCGGGTGAAGGCCACGGGGCTCAACCCGGCGTCGTTCGCCGCGCCGAACGACGTGCGCATCGGCGACGAGGTACTGGCGATCGGCTATGCGCTCGACCTCGATGGCGATCCCACCGTTACGCTCGGCATCGTCTCCTCGCTCGACCGCACCCTGGTCACCCAGTCCGGGGCGCTCAAAGGTCTCATCCAAACCGACGCGGCGATCTCGTCGGGTAACTCCGGCGGCCCGCTGGTCAACGCCCTGGGTCAGGTGGTGGGCATCAACACGCTGGTGTCGTCGACCGAGATCGGCTCGACCGCCAACGGGCTCGGTTTCGCCATCGCGACGGCTGAGCTCCTTCCCGGAATCGAGCAGTTGCGCGCCCAGGCCAGCGGCCAGCCGACCGCCTCGGGCTATCTCGGCGTGCAACTCGAACGGCGCCACGACGGCGGCAGCGGAGCATTGGTCGCCGATGTTCTCGCCGGCTCAGCGGCCGCCAAGGCGGGTATCGAGGTCGGTGATGTCGTTGTGGCCGTCGATGGCGAACCCATCACCGGCCAGGCCGCGTTGGTGGCCACCATTCGCAACCTCGCTCCAGGTGAGCAGGTCGCGGTGTCATTGGTGCGCGATGGTGTTGCCCGCGAGGTCACCGCAGTGCTCGATCACCGACCGCCGAATCCGTAAGGGCTCAACCGTCATACCCAGTGCTGTGTCAGGCGATGTTCAGTGTGCTGCGGCGACGCCCCGATCGGGTACTCGGCGTTGGAGGCGCACCCGGGCGAGGGCTTGGCGAGGAACTGGGGAGTCCCAGAACCGTACGTGTCGTTCTGGGGCTGCCCAGTTCAGCGACGCTGATGCTCTCTTGACGCCAGAGCTGTAGATCGGCTTGGGTCTGAGCGCTGCAAACGTTGTCTGACACGGACCTCTAGATCGGCATCACGAGACTGGCACCATGGGAAATCGGGCGTCGTCGAGTGGCTGGCCGGGCGAGATCGGCTCGTACGGCGGCGAGTGCAGCCATGGCCTGCTGGCGAACCGTGCATCGCTGCCGAGGTAGCGGAAGCTGACTGCCCGCCGCCGGCCCGTGGTGCGCCCGGCGGTTCCCGGCGCTGAGTGCAGGGTGCGGTAGTGGAAGGCGATGACGTCGCCGGGTTGCATGTCGAACGAGACGATCTCGTGTTGATCGCGAACCGAGTCGATGTCGGGGACGAGCTCGAAGTCGCCGGCTTCGGTCGTGTACGCGGACTGATCGACGAACTTTCGGGGTACGAACCGTCGGCCCCACCGATGTGAGCCGACGATGAACTCGACGCCGGCGGCACGAGGCACCGGGTCGAGAGGCACCCAGAGGCTGACGTTGGTGGCGCCGTCGATGCAGTAGTAAGGCTCGTCATGGTGCCAGGGCGTGACTTCGCGGGTGTCGCGTTCTTTCACCAGCGTGTGCTCGTGGAAGAAGCGCGGTGTCTCGCCGAGGAGCGTGCGCGCCAGCTCGGGGAGCGGGCCGTGGAGTGCGGCCTGTCGATAGCCGTCGATTCGTTCCCAGTTGACGTAGTCGCCGAAGAAGCGGCCGGTGCCCCCTTCTGGCGTGTAGTCGTTTGCCCACGGGCCCGGAGCTGCGAGGTTCTCGTCGACGGCGTCGGCGAGTTGCTGCAGCTGGGTCTCGTCGAGCACGTCCCGGACCGCTACGACGCCATCGCGTTGAAAGGTGCGCATCATCTCCACGAGCGCCGAGCTTAGGCGGTTCCGAGCCGACACCCCAGTGGGAACAGATGTGCCACTGGCTGTGACATACTCGTGCGCAGTCAGTTCTGGGGAGGCTCGATGAGACGGTTGTTGTTTGCAGTTCTGTTGTTTGGCGCGATGATTTTCGTGCCCCCCGCGGCCAGCGCGAATGGTGACGAGAAGGTCACCTTCACTGTCGGGCAGTTGCAGAACGTCGACTCGCTGAACGTCACGCTCGGCGCCCTCGCGCTCGACTTCGAGATCTGGAACCTGATCTGGCCCACGCTGACCAACAAGGCCGCGAAAGACTTCTCTGCCGAGCCGGCCATGGCCGAGAGCTGGACGAGCAGCAACGACGGGCTGACATGGACCTACAAGATGCGCAGCGGCATGAAGTGGAGCGACGGCGAGCCGATGACCGCCGACGACGTGAAGTACACGATCGATCGGGCCAACGAGGAGGAGTGGGCCACATACACCACCACCACCGCCAACCTCACGGCGAAGGTTGTCGACGACTCGACACTCGAACTCACCACGTCGGTGCCAGACCCGCGCCTGCCGGGGCTGGAAATGTACGTCATCCCGAAACACATCTACGAGAAGGTCTCGAAGGACGACTTGCCCAACTACACGGCAGAGGACAAGATCGGCGGTGGCCCATTCATGCTCGGCGAGGTACAGAAAGAGTTCACCCGGCTAGTTCGAAACCCGAACTGGTATGGGAAGAAGCCCGCCATGGACGAGGTGATCTTGCGTTTCTTCGCCGATTCAAATGCGCAGTTCCAGGCGCTGAAGAGCGGTGAGATCGACGCCGTCGATGGAGTTCCTGAGCAGTCCTACGCGACCCTCGATGACAGCAGCACCATCACGGGGATCGCCGGCAATCAGGGTTTGTTCTACGAGCTGGGGATGAACACCGGCTGTTCAGCGGCGCCTGGTGACGGGCATCCCGCCTTGCGTGAAAAGCTGGTCCGCCAAGCGATCAACTACGCCATCGATCGCGACCTGATGGTCAAGAAGAGCTTGGCCGGGCACGGCAGCCCCGGCACAGCTTTCGTACCGTCGGCCGACCCATCGTGGGATCTGAAAGTGCCTGACGGCAAGCTCTACACGTACGACCCTGCCAAGGCAAGTGCGTTGCTCGACGAGGCTGGGTGGAAGGACAGCAACGGTGACGGAGTGCGCGACAAGGACGGCAAGGAACTGAAGCTGCGGTACTTCGACCTCACCGAGGGTGATAGCGCGAAGAACACCGACTTCATCACCGGCTGGCTGAAAGACGTTGGAATAGCCACCGAAGTGACGAGCATGGATCAGGATGCAATGACGGCCGTGCTCGGCCAGAACGAGTTCGATCTCTTCACGTGGGATTGGATTCCGTTCGTCGACCCCGATTCCCAGCTCAGCAACTACATCTCGTCCCAGGTCACAACCGACCCCGAGGTGGTCGGCTACAACGACGCCAACTGGTGCAACGACGAGTACGACAAGCTGTACGAACAGCAGCACGTCGAGCTCGATGTCACCAAGCGCCACGAGATCGTGCAGAAGATGCTCGAGATCTTCTACGAAGACGCCCCATACGCCGTTATGTACAAAGCCGACAACCTGCAGGCCTTCCGCTCCGACCGCTGGGAGAACTTCGTTCGTCAGCCCGCAGAGACCGGCCCGGTGCTGTTCACCAACACGTCCCCCGCGTACCTCGAGCTGGTCGCCAAGGGCGGCAGTTCCGACAGTGGCACGTCTGCAGGCCTGTGGGCAGGTGTTGGGGTTGCGGCTATCGCCATCGTCGGCGGTGGTCTGTGGTTCCGCACTCGGCGCAAAGGAAGCGACGACGAGCGCGAGTAGATCGTGAGCGCCCGACTGTTCGTCAGGAAGGCCATCGACGCCGTCGTCTTGTTGGCGATGGTGTTGGTGTTCAACTTCTTCCTGTTTCGCGTCGTCGATCGTGATCCCCTGGCGAGGTACCGGGGCCGTAGCAAGCTGAGCCCGGAGCAACGCGCCGCGATCATCAAGCGATTCGGTCTCGATGGCAGCAAATGGGATCAGTTCGTGCGGTACATCGGTCGCACGTTGCGCGGTGACTTCGGCCGCAGCTTCGACTCGACCAAGCCCGTCGGCCACGAGATCCTCGATAGCCTCCCCAACACCTTGTCGCTCGTCGGAATCTCGACCGTGCTCACGATCGGCATCGGGTTGTGGATCGGCATTCGCGCCGGATGGAAGCGCGGTGAACGTTTCGACAAGGTCAGCACCCCGATCACCATGGGTCTGTACGGCACGCCGGAGTTCTTCCTCGGGATGATGTTCCTCGCCTTCCTGGGGGCCAGGCTCGGTTGGTTCCCGACGGGCGGGTCGAGCGACCCGGCTGCGGACTATTCGGGCTTCGCTGCTGTGATCGATCGTGCCCGGCACCTGGTTTTGCCGGTGGCGACCCTCACCCTGGGTTATCTCGGCTCGTACTCCTTGGTCATGCGCACCTCGATGCTCGACACGTTGCGAGAGGACTACCTCATCACGGCCCGCGCCAAGGGCCTGCGCGATCACGAGGTGAGGCACAGCCACGCCGTGCCCAATGCGTTGTTGCCGTCGGTGTCGTTGATCGCCATCGGTTTCGGTTTCATCATCGGCGGGGCGATCGCAACCGAGACCGTGTTCTCGTATCCGGGGCTCGGGCTGGCGACATACCAGGCCATCGGCAACAACGACCTGCCGATGATGCAAGCCCTGTTCATGTTCTCCAGCGTGGCAGTGATCGTGTTCAACGTATTTGCCGATGTCGTGCTGACCTTCCTCGACCCGCGGATTCGGGTCGGCGCATGACCTCGCTGACGAGGAGTACGACGACGTGGCGGCGCCGCAAGCAGGCGGCAAGTCGGGTGTGGGTTCAGCTACGCGGTGATCGCGCGGCGATGATCGGATTGCTGCTGCTGGCCTTGTTCGTGGCGATGGCCCTGTTCGCACCGTTGCTCGCCCCACACCGCGACCTACTGGCCGTATCCGGGCGGAACAATCCCGATCTGGCCCCGCCGAGTCGTGAGTTCTGGCTGGGCACCGACGAGATCGGCCGCAATCTGTTCGCCCAGTTGGTGTGGGGTGCACGGGTGTCGCTGTACATCGGTCTGCTGGCAACCGTCGTCGCTGTCGTCATCGGCTCGGTGCTCGGGCTGATCGCCGGTTACGCGACGGGTTGGATCAGCAGGGTGATGCTGGCGATCGACGACTTCTTCCTGGTGCTGCCGTTCATCCCGCTGGCGATCGTGTTGGCGATGCTGCTCGGTCGTTCGCCGACGATCATGGCGTTGGTCATTGGCGGCACCTTCTGGGCGGGGGGCTCGCGCCTGATCCGCGCCCAGGTGCTGTCGCTCCGCGAGCGCGGTTACGTCGAGCGGGCCACTGCGCTCGGGGCATCGAGTCGGCACATCATCGTCCGTCACGTGCTGCCCGGCGTCGGTCCGTTGATCATCGCCAATGCATCACTCATCGTTCCCGCGGCGATTCTCGCCGAGAGCACCCTGGCCTTCCTCGGCCTCGGCGATCGCTTTGCGCCGAGCTGGGGCTAGATGCTGGACGGCGCTCAGTCGAGCGGCGCCGTGACCCTGAACGCCTGGTGGTACTACCTGCCGCCGGGTCTGTGCATCATCGGCATCGTCATTGCGTTCACCCTGGTCGGCAAGGCACTGGAGCGCATCTTCGACCCACGCCTGGTGGGTCGATGACCGCACCGTTGCTCGACGTGAGCGATCTGCACGTCACGTACCGCAGCACACGGGGCCCGATCCCGGCTGTCCGCGGCGTCTCCTTCCAACTCGCCTCCGGCGAAACGATGGGGCTGGCCGGCGAAAGCGGCTCCGGCAAGTCGACGATGACCATGGCCTTGCTGCGCCTGGTGCCCGAGGGCACGACGGTCACGGGTTCGGTGACCTTGGCGGGTGAAGACGTCTTGGCGATGAAGCCGGGCCGGTTGCGCGCCGTGCGCTGGGCCGAGGCTGCGGTGGTTTTCCAGGGAGCCCAACATGTGCTCAACCCGGTGCGCAGGGTCTCGTGGCAGATCCAGGAAGCGATCGATGTGCACAGTGGCACGAACAAGGTGGCCGATCTGTTGGAGCAGGTCGGGATCCCCAGATGGCGCCTCGATGCGTACCCCCACGAGCTGTCCGGCGGTCAGAAGCAACGGGTGATGATCGCCATGGCGCTCGCCTGTGATCCGCAGTTGCTGATCGCCGACGAGCCGACCACGGCGCTCGACGTGATGGTGCAGGCCCAGGTGCTGCAGCTGCTGGCCGACCTGCAACGCGACCGTGGCCTGGCGATGATCTTCATCACCCACGACCTGTCGGTGCTCTCGACCGTGGCCGATCGGTTGGCGGTGATGTACGCCGGACGGCTGGTCGAGACCGGCCCGGCGAAGGAGATGTTGCGCGGCGCCAAGCATCCGTACACCAAAGCACTGGCGGCGGCGTTCCCGACGATCGGCGACCCGTCGTCGCGGATGGCGCCCTCCGGTCTGGCCGGTGATCCGCCCGACCCTGCGGCGGTGCCGAGCGGTTGCTCGTTCCACCCACGTTGCCCGATCGCCACGGCCGAGTGCGCCACGACAGCGGTCGACCTTCATCAGATCTCGACGGGATGGGACGCCGCGTGTCTCAAGCTGTGAGTGCTCCGCTGCTGCAGGTGTCTGCCGCCGAGATCACCTACCCGCCGCGGCGGCGTGGAGATCTGGCCGTCAAGGCCGTCGATGGAGTCGATCTGACCGTCATGCCGGGCGAGGTCGTCGCGCTGGTCGGCGAGAGTGGCTGTGGCAAGACCACGCTTGCCCGTGCCGTGCTCGGCCTGCAGCCCTTGACCGGTGGCTCGATCATGTTCGAAGGTTCCTTGCTGCCAAGGTCGAAGGCCGGCCTGCGGGCCTATCGCCGCAAGGCGCAACTCGTCTTCCAGGATCCGACAGGTAGCATCAATCCGCGGCAGTCGATCTACGAGATCGTCGCCGAAGGCCTGCGCATCCATCGCGACACCGCCAACGAAGAGGCACGGGTCGCCGCTGCGCTGGCCGACAGCGGTCTGCGGCCGCCCGAGCAGTTCTTCCTGCGGTTCCCGCACGAGCTCTCGGGCGGGCAACGCCAACGCGTGGTCATCGCCGGGGCGATGGTCCTGGAGCCGAGACTTCTGGTCGCCGACGAGCCGGTCTCGTCACTCGACGCCTCCGTGCGCGGCGAGATCCTGCAGCTGCTGCTCGGGTTGTCGCGCGATCGCGGTATGACCATTCTGGTCGTCACCCACGACCTCGGACTGGCCTGGAACATCGCCGACCGCGTCGCGGTGATGTACCTCGGACGCATCGTCGAGGTCGGCACGACCGAACAGATCCTCGCCGCGCCCAGCACCCCTACACGAAGGCGCTGCTGTCGGTGGTGCCCGAGCACGACAGGATGGACCAACAGATCCTCACCGGTGAGGCTCCGGACCCGACGAACATTCCCGTCGGCTGCCGGTTCCATCCGCGCTGCCCGCTCTGCCAGAGTGGCGAAGCCGAGCGGATCGGCATCCTGCACGCCTGCACCTCCGATGACCCGGTGCTGATCGACGGCGTTGCCTGCCACGCCGCCCATCGCTGACCCCGGCTGCTCGCGTGGGCAGCGAAACCAGAACCGCCAGCGCTCACAGCGCGCCCAAGCCGTCGGCTCGGGCGCGAAACCAGAACTGCCAGTGCTCACAGCGCGCCCAGAATGGCTGGCTATGCGAGGCGGCGGGGGATGCGTCGTGACCATCGCCGCTGGGCGACGATGGCGTCGGATTCGAAGGCATCGAGCTCGATGTCGACGCGATACTCCTCGGTGTTGCCGCGAACGCTCAGACGTGACTCGACAGCGATCGAAGCCTCTGGCCAGTCGATCTCGAACCGCACGGTGCCGCCTGCCGTCGCACTCGCCGGATCGTGATCGGTACGAACGCCTCGCCCTCGTAGTGATCGGTCATTCGTCCGCCGTGGCGCGTTTCGTACGCGCCGCCGTACTTCGTCGGGCCGACGTGATCCGGGTCAGCACGTCGTGATTCGCGCTCCAGGTGAGGCCGGTGAGCCTGGCCGATCGGCGCGTCGACGGTCGAGAACTCGGGTACGCCGGCACCGCCGGGTGGCATGACCGGGAGTTGCATCTGCAACGACTCGACGGTCGAGCGTGACCGGCTGCGGCGGCACCCACGTGTTGGGCCAATCGGTGCCGGCGACGCTGAGGCGGATCGAATGGCCCGCGGTGAACACCCACGATGTCGCCTCCATCTCGACCTCGATGTCGTACGGCTCGCCGGGCACCAGTGGGGCGGTGGATCCACGCGATGGGTCAGGTTGAGCAGCCCGCGGGTGACCAACGCCGAGGTGCCGTCGGGCCACACGTCGTTGAGCTTCACCGACAGATAGGCGATCGGCTGATCGGATCGTGACCGTGGCCGTGACGACGACGTGGCCGAGGACCTCGGTCGGTGCCGCGACCGGCCAATCGGTGGTCAGCGACCAGGCGTCGTCGCTGCGTTGATCGAGCGGTTGACCCCACGGCAGCCCGCCGGCGCACGAGTTCCAGGCGGCAGTGCCCGTGTCGGGTCTGGATCACGAGCGTTCGCCGGCGCCCGTCGTAGAGCGTGATCGGTGTCAGCCGCTGTGGCGGCCATGGTCCTCGTACCGCCATTCGCCGTCGACGGACTGCGAGATCCGGCTCGGGCTTGGTCGAGTGGCGTACGAACACCCGGATCGGTGGCCGATGTGCTCGCACGGATCGTCGCGCAGCCACCTGCCGAAGAACGTGATCATCTCCGGCACGAGATCGATGTGCGGTCCGGGCAGCGATGTCGCCGGCGCCATGTGGCTCCACGGCCCGATCAGCAGCTCCTTCTCGCACCGCAGGTGCGCGAACGGTGCGGAACGTGTTGTTGCGGTAGCCGTCGGCCCAGCCGGCGACGATCATCGTCGGGCACTCGATGCGGTCGTAGTCGGGTCGCACCGACCCGTGGCGCCAGTACGGCCCGTCGAGCTGCTCGTCCATCCACGATCAGCAACCACGGCTCGTGCTCGGCGATGCGTGCCAGCCACTCGTCGCGCCACCCGTCGCCCCACAGCGCCGGCACCGGCGGCAGCGCGTTCATCGGGACCATGTAGTGGCAGTAGTCGACGAGATCGATCGCCCGCAGCGCTCCGCCCATGTAGTGCACGTCGTCGGTGTAGCGATCGTCGGTCGCGTAGATCGCGCAGATCGCGCCGAGTGCCGGTGGACGCTCGCACGCCAACTGCAACGAGTTGAACCCCGAGTAGCTGTAGCCGAACATGCCGACGCGGCCGTTGCACCACGGCTGCGCGGCGAGCCAGGCGATGACGTCGGTCAGGTCGTCGAGTTCGGAGAGCGGGTACTCGTCGGTCGCCCGTCCCGCTGACGATCCGGTGCCGCGCACGTCGAGGCGGCACACGGCGAAGCCGCCCTCGGCGCGCAGGCGCAGGTAGTCGTCGGCGTGCGAGTCGCCGGTGAGGTCGTCCTTGCGATACGGCAGCGCCTCGAGCAGCGCAGGCGCCGGCCACGCCGTCGCCGGCAGGTACAGATCGGCAGCGAGTCGGGTGCCGTCGCGCACCGTGATCCACACCTGCTCGCAGCTCGCACGGGTCAGCGTTGGCAGCAGGGTGTAGCTGGGGTTGGTGAACTCGAGGTGGTCGCCGTGCATCGACCGGGACACCCTTGATCGCGATCCGTCGACCGAGGGTGATGCCGCCGATCTCCCGGCGCCCGGTCCACACCGCGGTCACCGTGCCGGTGTCGTCGGCGATCGAGATCGCGAGCGCAGGCTGGCCCGACGGTCGGACGAGCCGTCATGCGTGTGACCTTGCCGCAACGCAGACGTGCTGGCGTGGCTGGGTGTCGCGAGATCGGCGTCGACTCCGGTGGCGCGGACGGCCTCGACCGGGTCGCTCGCTTCGGTGCTTGCGGCGCAGCATCGACATCGTCAGCCCACCAGTGCCCGCCGAACGTCGTCTTCGACGCCACCCGTGACCAACACCAACACCTCGTCGCCCTGCTGCAGGACCGTGTCGCCTCGGGGTACCACGACGTGACCGTCGCGCAGCACGGCCACGACCGTCGACTCGCGAGGCAGACCGAGATCGGTGAGCTCCTTGGCGATCGCCGGCGAGCCGGCGGCCAGCGTGACCTCGGCGAGTCGGGCCTTACCGCCTTCCAGGCTGAGCAGCCGCACGAACGAGCCGACGGTGACGGCTTCTTCGACCAGACCGGTCAGCAGGTGCGGAGTCGAGACCGAGATGTCGACACCCCACATGTCGTTGAACATCCACTCGTTCTTCGGGTTGTTGACGCGGGCCAGGACACGCGGCACGGCGAACTCCTGCTTGGAGAGCAGCGAGACCACCAAGTTGTCCTCGTCGTCGCCGGTGACGGCTGCGACGACATCGGCCTCGGCCGCGCCGATGGCGGTCAGCGTGGCGACCTCGCAGGCGTCGCCGAGATACCACGTGACACCGACAGGCGTGCGGGTCGCCCGGCCCTGGGCGACGACCGATGGGTTGTTGTCGATCAGCGTCACGCTGTGACCCGAATCCTGCAACTGGCCGGCCATGTAGCGCCCGACGCTGCCGGCACCGGCAATGATCACGTTCATCAGTGCGATCCCTCTCGTGAGATGCAGCGCCTCGTCGAGCAGCGCGCGATTGGTCTGCGGAGATGACGACGTGCAACATGTCGTCCTCTTGCAGCAGAGTGCGCCGGTGACGGGATCGATGCCTCGCCGAACCGACCGAGCACCGCGACTCGACCTTGCGGACGATGCCTCGACGCTGCCGACGGACATCCCGCCGCACGCGGCCGGCACCCGTCGCTCGACGATGGTGAACTTGGCGGACGGATCGATCCAGTCGGGCGTGGACTCGACGCCAGCAGGTGACGCAGCACTCGAGCGCTGGTCCACGCGACCGACGCGACCGTGGCGATGCCCAGCCGCTCGTAGATCGAGGCGCGGCGTGGATCGTAGATGCGGGCGACGACATGCTTGACGCCGAAGGTCTCGCGAGCGACGCGAGCGATGAGGATGTTGGAGTTGTCGCCGCTGGTCACGGCGGCAACGGCGCAGTTCGGGCTGATTCCGGCCTCGGTCAGCACGTCGCGGTCGAAGCCGACGCCAACCATCGTCTGTGCCCTTGAAGTCGTCGCCGAGACGGCGGAATGATTCGGACCTTGCGATCGATCACGATGACGTCGTGCTCGGTGGACGCGAGGCTGAGAGCGACCTCCGAGCCGACTCGGCCACAGCCGACGACGATGACATGCATAGCCGTAACTCCTACTGCTCTTCCGTCTGATCGCCCATCGTATGAATTGGTACCGAGACAACGGCGGTGTGCGGACGGTAGAGCAGTTTGGCCTTCAGGGCAAAGGCGCTGCCGTTGTGCAGCCATTGCGTTCCGCCACGACGTGACGAATTCGGGGATGACGACGGTGATGATGTCGCCCTGCGTGCTGCTCGTCGAGCTCGTCGATGAACTGCAGGATCGGACGGGTCAGTTCGCGATACGGCGAGTACACCGTGTGCAGCTCGATCGGCACTTCGAACGCCTTCCACTGCTCTTCGATTGCCTTGCGTTCTTCGTCGTTGCTGGCGACGGTGACGGCCAGAATGCGGTCGGGGTTCAACGATCGGGCGTATTGCACGCCGCGCAGTACGCCCTTGTTGACGCCACCGACGAGCACCACCATCGTGTGCGTCTCGCGTGGTGCCCGGTACCCGGGCGGAGCGACGACTGCGCCGCGGCTGCGCTTGTAGTGCTTGCCGATCGATTGGAAGCCGAACACCATGATCGGGATCAGCGCAGCCGGGATCCATGCTCCCTCGGCGAACTTGGACACGACCACGATGACGGCGATCAGTCCGGTTGCCACCGCCCCGATTGCGTTGATCACCATGCTCGAACGCCACTTGGGCTCCGTTCTTTGAGGTGATGGCGGACCATTCCGGCCTGGCTGAGGGTGAAGCCGGTGAAGACGCCGAACGCATAGAGCGGGATCAGCTTGGAGATGTCGCCGTTGAAGACGACGATCAACATGCTGGCGATGGCGGCGAGGAAGATCACGCCGTTGGAGAACACCAATCGGGCGCCACGGTTGAAGAACTGACGTGGCAGGAAGCCATCCCTGGCGATGATCGACGCCAGCCGGGGGAAGTCTGCGTAGGCAGTGTTGGCCGCCAGGATCAGGATCAGGAAGGTACCGATCATCAACATCCAGAACAGCACGCCCTTGCCGCCGAAGAGGTACTCGGCCATCAGCCCCAACCCGTTGCCGTCGTTCTCGCCCCGGTACGGCTTGAGATGAGCGGCCAGTACCGACACGCCGAGGAAGCACGAGCCGAGGATCACACCCATCCACACCAGCGTGGCGGCGGCGTTCCTGCTCTCGGGAGTCTTGAACGCCGGCACGCCGTTCGAGACGGCTTCGACACCCGACAGCGCAACGGCACCCGATGAGAACGCCCGGACCAACATGTACAGGCTGAGACTCGCGTTGAGCTTCGAGGCGACGATTGCCTCGGGCGACAGCAGGCTGTCGGGTATCGGCCCGACATGCTGCACGAAGACGCGATAGAAGCCGGTTCCCAGCAAGATCAGCAGCATGACGACGTAGAAGTACGTCGGCCCGGCGAACGCGGCGCCGCTCTCCTTCACGCCACGCAGGTTGACGACGGTCATCAACAGGATGCACGCCAGACAGACCGGCACCGTCCACTCGGTGTCGAACCCGGTTGCAGTTCGGATGGCCAGCACCCCGCCGGCCACGCTGACCGCGACCGTCAGGATGTAGTCGACCAGCAGAGACGACCCGGCGACCAACGACGGGACCTCGCCGAGGTTCTCGCGGCTGACGATGTAGGCGCCGCCACCCGACGGGTAGGCGTGGATCGTCTGGCGGTAGCTCATCACGACGATCACAAGAAGCACACAGACGACGATGGCGATCGGGATCAGCAGGTTGAACGCCGCCGCGCCGATGCCGGCCTGCAGCAGCAAGACCACCAGGATCTCGTCGGTGGCGTAGGCCGTTGACGAGATGGCGTCGGAGGCGAACACGGGCAGCGCGACGATCTTGTGCAGTCGTTGGTGCGCTTCGTCCTCCGACGAGATCGGCTTGCCGATGAGGATTCGTTTCAGCGCCGGCATGTCGAGGACCCGTTGGTGATCGCCGAGCCGGCGCTGAAGTTGTACATCGTCTGCCGAACGTAGCGGGTTCGCGGCGTTTCAGTGGGATGGATCCGGTTGACGCCCGAGTGTTACGGCTGCTGTGGGAACTACAGAGGAGTCGCCCGAGTCGGGTTGGCAGGCGCAGCCAGGTCCGATAGAGTCAGATCCTCGTGTACGCCAGCCGGCGTGCCTCCAACCGAAGTCTGTGTGCGCCCCCAGAAGTGTGTGGACGGGGGGACCTCGCAGCAAGAACTGAATCCGGTGCTCCGCCGGCCGTTGGGCCTGCGGAGCATCTGCGTGTACGACCAATGCCCGGGCAACCGGGTCTGACCGGAAAAGGTTGCCGATTATGGCACTGAAAGCGATCGTTGGCGAGAAAATCGCCATGAGCCAGGTGTGGGTGAACGACAAGGTCGTGCCCGTCACCGTGCTCCGCGTCGAGCCGGCCCGCATCGTTCAGGTGAAGACCACCGAGCGCGACGGGTACACCGCGCTGCAGGTCACATTTGGCCACAAGGATGCCAAGAAGCTCACCAAGCCACAGGCCGGCCACTTCGCCAAAGCCGGCGTACAGCCCGGTCGCCGCCTGGTCGAGTTGCGCCTCGACTCGGTCGACGGCTACGAGGTCGGCCAGGAGATCAAGGTCGACACCATGGTCGAAGGTCGAGCGGGTCGACGTGACCGCGGTCAGTCGGGGCAAGGGCTTTGCCGGCGGCATGAAGCGCCACAACTTCAAGGGCCAAGGCGCCAGCCACGGTAACCACAAGCACCACCGCGCGCCTGGCTCGATCGGCTCGGCCAGCTATCCGGGTCGAGTGTTCAAGGGTCTGAAGATGGCCGGTCACATGGGCCACGAGCAGGTCACAACACTGAACCTCGAAGTGGTGCAAGCCGACGTCGAGCGCAATCTGCTGCTGGTCAAGGGCTCGGTGCCGGGTCCCAACGGCGGCGTCGTCATTGTTCGCAACGCAGTGAAGGGCAACTGACCGAGATGGCATCGATCACCGTGAAGAACCCCGCCGGCAAAGACGCCGGAAACCTCGACCTCGACGACGACGATGTTCGGCGTGCAGCCCAACGTGCCGCTGATGCACCAGGTCATCACGGCCCAGCTGGCCGCCCGGCGCAGCGGCACGCAGAGCACCAAGACCCGCGCCGAGGTGCGTGGTGGCGGCAAGAAGCCGTTCAAGCAGAAGGGCACCGGCAACGCTCGTCAGGGCTCGACGCGGTCGCCGCACATGAGCGGTGGCGGCGTGGCCCATCGGCCCCAAGCCGCGCAAGTACGACCAGAAGACCCCGAAGAAGATGATCAAGCTGGCGCTGCATTCGGCGCTCAGCGATCGGGCGGCCGACGGCAAGATCGTCGTCGTCGATTCGTGGTGGTTCGATGCGCCGAAGACGAAGGATGCCAAGAAGGTGCTCAGTGCACTCGGTGTCGAAGGCAAAGCGTTGATCGTCGTCGACATCGATGACACCAACACGATCAAGAGCTTCCTCAACCTGCCGGAAGTGCAGTTGATCGAGAGCCGCGAGCTCAATGCCTACGACGTGCTGTGCAGCGACTACGTCATCTTCTCGCACGCCACGTTGCCCGGCGGTGGCGAAGTCATCGCCGCAGCCCCGGCCGAGACCAAGGCAACACAGAAAGCGCAGACCGACAAGGTCGCCGAAGCCGAAGAGGTCGCGCCGAAGGTCGTCAGCGCCGACGTTCCCAAAGAGGCCAGCGCAGCCGACGACGAGCCCGCTGCGACCTGGGTCGGCAGCGTCACGGCCGATGGCCCCGATGCTCCGGAGGGTTACGAGATCAAGGGCAACGCCCAGTCGATGCTCTACCACGTGCCAGGCAGCCGTTACTACAAGGCCACCAAAGCCGAGTACTGGTTCGACACCGTCGACAACGCCGAAGCCGCCGGTTTCGCCGCACCCGGTGCCGACAACGACGAAGAGTCTGCAGGAGAAACATCATGAAAGATCCCCGCGACATCATCCTGGCGCCCGTCGTGTCCGAGAAGAGCTACGGCCTCATCGAGCACGGCGTGTACACGTTCAAGGTTCACCCGAGCGCCAGCAAGCCGGAGATCTCCGACGCTGTCGAGGGCGATCTGGGGCGTCGACGTCGTGCAGGTCAACACCCTCAACCGGAAGGGCAAAGTGATGCGTGGTCGTCGCAGCAATCGTTCCGGCTCCAAGCCCGACACCAAGCGGGCACTCGTCAAGCTGGCGGCGGGCCAAGAGATCCCGCTGTTCGAGAACTGAGCTGAACCATGGCTATTCGTTCACGCAAACCAACCAGTCCCGGTCGTCGGTTCCAGACGACATCCGACTTCGCCGAGATCACCAAGGTCTCGCCGGAGAAGGCGCTGCTCTCGTCGTTGTCGAAGAGTGGCGGCCGCAACGTCTATGGCCGCAAGACCTCGCGTCACCGCGGTGGCGGCCACAAGCGTGCGTACCGCATCGTCGACTTCACCCGGATCAAAGACGGCGTCACGGCCAAGGTCGCAGCCATCGAGTACGACCCCAACCGCACGTGTCGCATCGCCCTGCTGCACTACGCCGATGGCGAGAAGGCCTACATCCTGGCTCCCAAGGGCCTGACGGTCGGCGATCACGTCAGCAGCGGGCAGGGCGCCGATATCAAGCCGGGCAATGCGCTGCCGCTTCGCTACATCCCCGTCGGTACCACGGTCCACAACGTCGAGTTGCGCCCCGGTGGCGGCGGCAAGATGGCCCGCTCGGCAGGCGTCGCCGTGCAGCTGGTCGCCAAGGAAGGCGAATTCGCCACGCTGCGCCTGCCCTCGACCGAGATGCGTCGCGTGCTCGATCGATTGCCGCGCCACAGTCGGCGAAGTCGGCAACAGCGAGCACGAGCTCATCACGATCGGCAAGGCCGGCCGCAACCGCTGGAAGGGCGTGCGCCCACAGACCCGTGGCGTCGCCATGAACCCGGTCGACCATCCGCTTGGCGGCGGCGAGGGCCGCACGTCGGGCGGTCGTCCACCGGTGTCGCCGTGGGGCAAGCCAGAGGGTGTGCGCACCCGCAACGTCAACAAGCCGTCGCAGCAACTGATCGTGCGCCGTCGCCGCACGTCGAAGGGTCGCCGCTAGTCATGAGGGGTAACACGCAATGTCACGCAGCCTGAAGAAGGGCCCGTTCGTCGACGACCATCTGTTGAAGAAGGTCGACGCGCAGAACACCGCCGGCGAGCGCAAGGTCATCAAGACCTGGAGCCGTCGCAGCACCATCATCCCCGACATGGTCGGCCACACCATCGCCGTCCACGACGGTCGCAAGCACGTGCCGGTGTACGTCACCGAATCGATGGTCGGTCACAAGCTGGGCGAGTTCAGCCCGACGCGAACCTTCCGCTACCACGCCGGCCAAGAGAAGAACACGAAGGGTCGCCGCTGATGACCGGTCCAAAGTTGAACGAGGCCACCATGGTGGCCGGCGAGCGCAGCGGCACCAAGGCCAGCGCCAAGTACCTTCGCGTGTCCGCCTACAAGGCCCGCGTCGTGTTCGAACCTGATTCGCGGCCTGCCCGTGAAGCGTGCCGACGAGGTGCTGCAGTTCAGCGACCGTGAGGTGTCGAACGACATTCGCAAGGTGCTGGCCTCCGCCGTGGCCAATGCTCAGCACAACGACGAGCAGGATCCCGACGAGTTGTTCGTGAAGGCCTGCTTCGCCGACGAGGGCCCGACGCTGAAGCGGTTCACACCACGTGCCCGTGGCCGAGGTAACCGCATCAACAAGCGCACGTGTCACATCACGATCGTGCTCGGTCGCCTCGACGAAGCCCGGCTCGAGATCGTGCAGGCTCGCGAAGCCAGGCGCACCGCTGCCGGTCGCCGACGCCCAGCCGCCGGTGGCACGAGTGCCAGCCGCAGGGCCCGCGTCGAGCGCAGCCGCCAGCGTGCAGCCGGGGCCAAGGGCACCCCTGAGGAGCACGATCACGATCACGACGACAGCGGTGATGCCGTGGTCGACGAGGTAGCTCTGGACGAGGTGGACACAGACACAACTGAAGGTGTCGAGGGAAGCGCCAGCGACGAGACACAAACGGCGCGAGGAGAAAGCGACGCAGGGGACGACGAGCCGGCCGCAGACTCAGCGGACGACGAGCCCGCAGCGAAAACAGACGAGGGAGCCGAATAATGGGCCAGAAGATCAACCCGTACGGATTCCGCCTCGGCATCACCACCGACTGGAAGAGCCGCTGGTTCTCCGAGCGCGACTACAAGGAATACCTCACCGAGGACTGGAAGATCCGCAAGGCGCTGATGACCAAGCTGGAAAGCGCAGCCGTCAGCCGCATCGAGATCGAGCGCACTCGCGACAAGGTCCGCGTCGACATCCACACCGCGCGTCCCGGCATCGTCATCGGTCGTCGTGGCGCCCAGGCCGACGAGTTGCGCGCCCTGCTCACCGAGATCACCGGCAACCCCAAGGTGCAGCTCAACATCGTCGAGATCAAGAGCCCCGAGCTCGACGCCGCGCTGATCGCCCAGGGCGTCGCCGACCAGCTGGTCAACCGCATCGCCTTCCGTCGGGCGATGAAGCGCGCCGTGCAGAACGCACAGAAGGCTGGCGCGCTCGGCATCCGCGTGCAGTGCTCGGGTCGCCTCGGTGGCGCCGAGATGAGCCGCACCGAGTGGTACCGCGAGGGTCGCGTGCCGCTGCACACGCTGCGCGCCGACATCGACTTCGGTATGCGCGAGGCCCGCACCTCCAGCGGCCGCGTCGGCGTGAAGGTCTGGATCTACAAGGGCGACATCGTGCCCTACAAGAGCGTCAACGACGACAAGATCACCCGCGAGGCGGCCATGGCTGTCGGCGATCCGTCGGGCGCAGGTCAGCCACGTCGTGTCGTGTCGTCGGCGGGTCGCCGTCCGGCCGAAGGCGATGTCGAGGCCGCACCACTGATCAAGGAAGCCGATCCCGAGCTGGAGAAGCTGCTCGACGAAGAAGAAGAGATCGCTCGCCGTACGCACGGCGGCTCGGAAGCCCCGCACTTCCGTGGGGAGGACTGATCCATCATGTTGATGCCTCGCAAAGTCGCACACCGCAAGCACCACCGTGGCCGAACCTCCGGCCTCACCAAGGGCGGGGCCCACCTGTCCTTCGGTGAATACGGCATCCAGGCGCTCGAGCCGGGCTGGCTCAGCGCGCGTCAGATCGAAGCCGCCCGTATCGCCATGACCCGCGCCATCAAGCGCGGCGGCAAGGTCTGGATCAACATCTTCCCCGACAAGCCCGTCACCAAGAAGCCGGCCGAGACGCGCATGGGCTCTGGCAAGGGCAACCCCGAGTTCTGGGTCGCCGTCGTGCGCCCGGGCCGGGTGCTGTTCGAGCTGTCGTACCCCAACGAAGAGATCGCCAGGGCGGCCATGTCGAAGGCGATCCAGAAGCTGCCGCATCAAGGCTCGCATCATCACTCGCGAGGAGGTCTACTGATGGCCAAGTCAAACGCAGAACTGAAAGAGCTCGACCTCGGCGCCCTCGTCGACGAGCTACGCGCCACGAAGCAGGAGGCGCTCAACCTGCGCTTCCGCAACGCAACCGGCCAGCTCGACAACAACGCCGAGATCCGCACGGTGCGCCGCCAGATCGCCCGCATCAACACCTACATCCGTCAGCGTGAGATCGCTGCTCGCCGAGGCTGGGAAGTAAGACATGCCTGAAGAAGTCGAAGCAACAACAGAAGCAACCCCCGAGGTCGAAGAGGCCGCTGCACCTGCAGCAGTCGCAACCGCGCCGGTGGCCAAGGCAGCGGTGGCCACAGGCGAAGCTGACGGCATCGAGATCGCAAGAACCGCAAGACCCGCGAGGGTCTCGTCGTGTCCAACAAGATGGACAAGACCGCCGTCGTCGCGGTCATCGAGCGTGTGCGTCACGCCAAGTACGGCAAGTTCATGATGCGCACCAAGAAGTCTCTACGCCCACGACGAGACCAACGACGCCAACATCGGCGACAAGGTCCGGGTCATGGAGACCCGCCCGCTCAGCAAGAACAAGCGCTGGCGCATCGTCGAAGTGCTGGAGAGTGCCAAGTGATTCAGCAGGAGTCCCGCCTCCGCGTCGCCGACAACAGCGGCGCCAAAGAAGTGCTGTGCATCAAGGTGCTCGGCGGCACGCGTCGTCGCTACGCCTCGATCGGCGACATCTTCGTCGCAACCGTCAAAGACGCCATCCCCGGCGCCGGCGTGAAGAAGGGCGACGTCGTCAAGTGCGTCGTCGTGCGCACCAAGAAAGAGAAGCGCCGTCCCGACGGCAGCTACATCCGCTTCGACGAGAACGCGGCCGTCATCATCAAAGACGATCTCACACCGCGTGGCACGCGCATCTTCGGGCCAGTCGGTCGTGAGCTGCGCGACAAGAAGTTCATGCGCATCGTTTCACTGGCACCGGAGGTGCTCTGACCATGAAGCTCAAAAAGGGTGACACCGTGGTGGTGATCGCCGGCAAAGACAAGGGCCAGGAAGGCGAAATCGTGCAGGTCTTCCCGTCCGACAACAAGGTCATCGTCAACGGCGTCAACACCGCCAAGAAGCACTCGAAGGCACGAGAAGACCACCAACAGGGTGGCATCATCGATCGCGACATGCCGCTTCACGCCAGCAACGTGATGCTGGTGCACAAGGGCAAGCCGACCCGTGTCGGCTACAAGATCCAAGCCGACGGCACCAAGGTGCGCATCGCCAAGCGCACCGGTGAGGTGATCGGATGAGCACAGCAACTGAAACCGCAACCGAGACTCCAACGACGTCCGCCCGCGGCTGAAGCAGAAGTACCACGACGAGGTCAAGGGAGCGCTGCAAGACCGAGCTCGGCCTGGCAACGTCATGCAGGTTCCGACGCTCGAGAAGATCGTCATCAACATGGGTGTCGGCCGGGCCACACAGCAGCCGTCGCTGCTCGAGGGCGCGGTCGCCGACCTCACCAAGATCAGCGGCCAGAAGCCGATCGTCACCAAGGCCAAGTACTTCCGTCGCCGCTTCAAGCTTCGCGAAGGGCAGTCGATCGGCTGCAAGGTCACCTTGCGCGGCGATCGCATGTGGGAGTTCTTCGATCGCCTGATCAGCGTCGCCATCCCTCGTATCCGCGACTTCCGTGGGTTGCCGGCACACAGCTGGGACGGTCGTGGCAACTACACGTTCGGTCTCGGCCGAGCAGATCGTGTTCCCGGAGATCGACTACGACAAGATCGACGCCCCGCGCGGCATGGACATCACCATCGTCACCACGGCCGCCACCAACGAGCAGGGCAAGGCGCTGCTCGATGCGTTCGGTTTCCCGTTCAAGCGGGGAGTCGACGTGTCGGCTCCCGAGAAGATCAAGCGCCGCGGACCTGCGTACGCGGCAAAGGCGCCCGGCAGGCCAGCGGCGAAGAAGAAGTAAGGAAGGGCATCGAAGTGGCAAAGAAGTCATTGATCAACAAAGCGAACGCCACGCCGAAGTACAAGGTGCGTGGCTACACCCGCTGCCGCCACTGCGGCCGCGTCGCGTTCGGTGTACCGCAAGTTCGGCCTCTGCCGTGTGTGCCTTCGCGAGCATGGCCCACGCCGGCGAGATCCCCGGCATGACCAAGGCGAGTTGGTGAGGAGCGCACATGATGACTGATCCCATCGCCGACATGCTCACCCGCATCCGCAACGCCAACACGGCGATGCACGACGAGGTGCGCATGCCCTGCGTCCAAGCAGAAGGTCGCCCTGGCCACCATCCTCGAGAAGGAGGGCTACATCCACGGCTTCAGCGCTGCGCCATCGACCACCGGTCCGGGCGATGTGCTGACCATCTCGATGAAGTACTCCGCGCGAGCGTCATCGCACCATCTCCGGCCTGCGCCGCATCTCCACCCCTGGCCTGCGGGTCTACCGCAAGGGCGACGCTGTTCCGCGCGTGCTCGGCGGCCTGGGTGTGGCTGTCCTGTCCACCAGCCAGGGGCTGATGACCGACCGCGAAGCGCGCAAGCGCAAAGTGGGCGGCGAAGTCCTCTGCTACGTGTGGTGAACGGAGAATCGTCATGTCACGAATCGGTAAATCACCCATCACCGTCCCCGGCGGCGTCGATGTCACCATCGACGGTGGCGCAGGAGAACACCGGTCACCGTCAAGGGCCCAAGGGCACCCTCAGCCGGTCGCTGCCCGGCGACATCACGATTCGTCGCGACAGCGAACAGATCATGGTCGAGCGTCCGGACGACGTGCGCGAGAGCCGGTCGCTGCACGGTCTCACCCGCACGCTGGTCAACAACATGGTCGTCGGTGTCACCGATGGCTTCACCAAGGAGCTCGAGATCATCGGCGTCGGCTACCGCGCCGAGGCCGTCGTCGCCCAACAAGCTGCGCATGGCCCTCGGGTTCAGCCACCCGGTGATCGTCGACGCGCCCGAGGGCATCACCTTCGAGGTGCCGAGCACAGACACGAGTCATCGTGCAGGGGCATCGACAAGGAAATCGTCGGCCAGGTGGCCGCCAACATCCGCTCGATTCGCAAGCCCGAGCCCTACAAGGGCAAGGGCGTGCGGTACCTCGGCGAGAAGGTCCTGCGCAAGGCCGGCAAGACCGGCAAGAAGTGAGGACGAGCGCATGAGCAACAGTCGCACAAAAGCGTCGCACGGCCGCATCATCCGCCACCGGCGGGTGCGCAAGAAGATCCACGGCACCGCGGCCCGTCCGCGCCTGGCCGTGTTCCGTTCGAACAAGCACCTGTCGTTGCAGTTGATCGACGACGATGCCGGCCGCACACTGGTGTCGGCGTCGCACCACCGAAGCCGACGATGCGCAGCGCAGGTAGCGGTGCAACGGTCGCCGCCGCGACCCGCCTGGGTCAGTTGGCTGGCCGAGCGCGCCAAGGCCGCCGGTGTCAGCGCAAGTCGTCTTCGACCGTGGTGGATTCCTCTACCACGGTCGTATCGCTGCAGCGCCGCTGCGGCCCGTGAAGCAGGTTTGGAGTTCTGATGGCTGCCCCATCGAATTACGGCAACAATCCGCGACGACACAGCGTCCGCCCGATCCCGGCGGCCTGCGCGAGTCGCGCGTCATCACGATCAACCGCGTCGCCAAGGTCGTCAAGGGCGGTCGTCGTTTCTCGTTCACCGCGCTGGTCGTGGTCGGCGATGGCAACGGCCGCGTCGGCCTCGGCTACGGCAAGGCCAAGGAAGTGCCGCTGGCCATCCAGAAGGGCACCGAAGAGGCCAAGAAGAACCTGTTCGACGTGCCGCTGGCCGGCAGCACCATCACCCATCCGATCATCGGCGTCAACTCGGCGCCGGTCGCGTGCTGATGAAGCCGGCCGCCCCCGGTACCGGCGTCATCGCCGGTGGCGCGGCCCGCGTCATCCTCGAAGAGGCCGGCGTGCACGACGTGCTGTGCAAGTCGCTCGGCTCGTCGAACGCGATCAACGTCGCTCGGGCAACCATCAACGGCCTGCAGTCGCTGCAGCGTCCCGACGAAGTTGCTCGTCGTCGTGGTCTGGCCGCCGAGGACTTCGTGCCCAAGGGCATGCTCAACGCCTACAACGAGCGCAAGAAGCAGATCGCACGTCAGGAGATTCACACTGATGCCGCAGACCAAGAGCGACCACAACCGGCGAGAAGACTGATCACCGTCAAGCAGATTCGCTCGACGATCGCCAACAAGCCCAAGACCCGCGGCACGCTGCGTGCCCTCGGCCTGCGCAAGATCGGCGACACCAACACGTTGCCCGATCGCCCGAGATCCGCGGCATGATCGCCCGTGTCGCCCACCTCATCGACCGTGACGGAGAACTGACATGCGCGTCGACGAACTCGCCCCGCGCCCGGGGTCCAACAAGGCCAAGAAGCGCGTCGGTCGCGGCATCGGCGGCAAGGGTGGCAAGACCGCCGGTGCCGGTACCAAGGGTCAGCAGTCGCGCGGTCGCGGCAAGGTCGCCCGCGGCTTCGAAGGTGGCCAGATGCCGCTGAAGCAACGCGTCCCGAAGCTGAAGGGTTTCAACAACCCGTTCCGCGTCGAGTACAGCCCGGTCAACCTCGATCAGCTCGCCGCCTCGGCGAGTCGACGGTCGATCCCGACGTGCTCGTCGCCAAGGGTCTCGTGCGCAAGGGCGACGTTCGTCAAGGTCCTCGCCCGTGGCGAAATCACCTCGAAGGTCGACGTCACCGCGCACGCAGTTTCGAAGGCCGCCGAGGCGGCCATCACCGCCGCAGGCGGTAGCGTCACGCTGTTGCCGCTGCCCTTCAAGCAGGGTCGCCCGCCGGTCAAGGGCAACCAGTTCACCAACCGCTGATCTCACAACTACCCGCCGAGCCGACAAGGGAGCTCGCTGTGCTGTCGAACCTGAAGAACGTCTTCAAGGTCACCGATCTGCGGAACAAGATTCTGTTCGTGCATGGCGATGATCGCGCTTATCGCCTCGGTGTCGCCATCCGTGTTCCGGGCATCGACCCCGATGCCAGGTCAAGCAGTTCAAGAAGGCGTCGAGTCGCAGGGCGCGCTCGGCTTCCTCAACCTGTTCTCCGGCGGCGCCTTCGGCAGCTTCTCGATCTTCGCGCTCGGCATCATGCCGTACATCACCGCCAGCATCATCATGCAGGTGCTCGGTGTCGTCATCCCCAAGCTCGAGAAGTTGCAGCAAGAAGGCGCGGTCGGTCAGCGCAAGATCACGCAGTACACCCGCTACCTGGCCATCGGCATCTCCACGCTGCAGGCCACGGCGCTGACGTTCATCTTCGGTAACGGCAACGGCAACGCCTTCTTCGGCGCCGCGCAACGCCTGCCAAGCAACGTCAAGCTGCTGCCCGACGGCATGTGGCCCCGCGGTTACCTCGTCATCCTCACGCTCGTCGCCGGCACCGCGGTGTTGATGTGGATCGGCGAGCTCATCAGCCAGCGTGGCATCGGCAACGGCATGAGCATGATCATCTTCGCCTCGGTGGTCAGCCGGCCTGCCGTTCGGGCTTCTACGCGATCCTGCAAGAGTCCAGAAGACGCGTTCGTCTTCATCCTGCTGGTGATCGTCAGCCTCCTCATCGTCGTCGCCGTCGTGCGCGTCGAACTCGCCCAACGGCGCATCCCGGTGCAGTTCGCCAAGCGGGTCGTCGGTCGGCGGATGTACGGCGGGCAGAACACCTACATCCCGTTGAAGGTCAACCAGAGCGGCGTCGTGCCGATCATCTTCGCCAGCTCGGTGCTGCTGCTGCCGGTGCTGCTCACCAACCTGCTGGGCGGTTCCAGTGACCCGAAGAGCTGGCGGGTCACGATCCAGAAGTGGGTCGACAGCAACCTCGTCAACAGCCAGAACATCGTCTACATCGCGCTCTTCTCGCTGCTGATCGTCGCGTTCGCCTACTTCTACAACTCGATCGCCTTCGACCCGATCCGTCAGGCCGATCAGATCCGTCGTCAGGGTGGCTTCATCCCCGGCGTGCGTCCCGGCCCGCAGACCGAGCGCTACCTGGCCAAGGCCGTCAACCGCATCACGCTGCCGGGCGCGGTGTTCGTCGCGGTCATCGCCATCACTGCCGTACCTGCTCCTGTGGGTGTTCGACGTGCAGAACTTCCCGTTCGCCGGTACCACCGTGCTGATCGCCGTCGGCGTCGCACTCGAACTGATGCGTCAGATCGACAGTCAATTGATGCTGCGCAACTACGAGGGCTTCCTGAAGTGATCCTGCCCCGTCTGGTGAAGGGCGGGTCGTCGGCGGCATGATCCCGGGCGCTCGGCTCATCTGCTCGGTCGCCAAGGTGCGGGCAAGGGAACGCAGTGCGTTCGGTTGTCGCGTCATTTCGTCGTGCCCCACATCTCCACCGGCGACATGCTGCGGGCCGCCGTGCGCGAGGGCACCGAGCTCGGCCGCGATGGCCAAGAAGGTCATGGATGACGGCGGCCTGGTCGGCGACGAGATCATGGTCGGCCTCGTCGACGAGCGACTCAGCCACCACGACGCCAAGGGTCGCGGTTACATCCTCGACGGCTTCCCGCGGACCGTGCTGCAGGCGCAGCGCTCGACGAGATCACCGCCGAGCAGCCGATCGATCTCGTCATCGATCTCGACGTGCCGCGCGAGCTCGTGCTGCACCGGCTGACGCGCGCGGCGGGTGTGTCGCGACTGCGGCACCAACTACGTCGCCAGCGGCGATCGAGAAGTTGCCGTGGATCTGCGAGGTGTGCGGTGGCGACGTGATGCATCGCGACGACGACACGCCCGAGGCGATCAAGCATCGGCTCGACCTCTACGAGGAGCAGACCGCGCCGCTGATCGAGTTCTACCAGAGCCAAGGGCGGCTGGCGGTCGTCGACGGAGTCGGTACGCCCGAAGTCGTGTTCCGGCTGATTGGCTGCCGCCGTCGACGCAGCCAGGTGAAGCTGAGGCAGCGACGATGAAACGCCTGTCGCGTCGCTCCGCCGACGAGCTCGGCCAGATGCGCGCTGCCGGCCGGGTGGTCGCCGAGATGCACCAGGCGATTCGCGCCGCCGCACGCCCGGGAGTCACCACGTTGCACCTCGATCGTGTCGCCCGCGATGTGCTGGCCGCCCGCGGCGCGACGTCGAACTTCCTCGGCTACCACGGTTTTCCGGCGGTGATCTGCGCGTCGGTGAACGACGAGGTGATCCACGGGATCCCCAACGAACGCCCTCTGCGCGACGGCGACATCGTCTCGATCGACTGCGGTGCGATCGTCGACGGCTGGCACGGCGATGCCGCGTTCACGATGGGCATCGGCGCGATCGACGACGACGCCCAGCGACTGATCGACACCGCCGACCGTGCGCTCGCCGCGGCGATCGCGGCGATGCGTGCCGGGTGGAGCACCTCGGCGATGTCGGTGCCGCCGTCGAAGCGGTGGTCGCTGCGGCCGGGTACGGCAGTCCTCGCGACTACTGCGGTCACGGGATCGGTCGGGCGATGCACGAAGAACCCGACGTCGAGAACCGTGGGCGGCGCGGCAAGGGGCCGCGGCTCGAGCCGGGCGTCGTGCTGGCGATCGAGCCGATGCTGATCGCCGGTGGGCGCGACGACGTGCTGGTGCTCGACGACGACTGGACCGTCGTCACCGCCGACGGCTCGCTGGCCGCGCACACCGAGCACACCGTGGTCGTCACCGATCACGGCCCCGAGATCCTCACCCTCCTCTAGGGCGATTGGCAGGTGTTGACGGTCAGCGTTGGGCGTGGCCGTCGATGACGACGGGACGCCGGCGAGCATGGTGTGGCGCACCTTGCCGCGCAGGGTCCGCCCGGCGTACGGGGTGTTGCGGCTCTTGCTGGCCAGCTTGGCGGGCACGACGGTCCACTGCTGCGCTCGGGTCGAACACGACGAGGTTGGCCGGTTCGCCGGCGACGATCGGTCGGCCGTGGCGATCGCGCGACTCCGGCGATCGCGGCCGGCTTCCAGCTCAACGCGGCGACGATGTCGCCGAGCGGCATGTCGAGCTCGCTGATCGCCAGCGCCAGCGCCGTCTCGAGACCGAGCATGCCCGGTGGGGCCTGGTCGAGCGGGGCCTCCTTCGCTTCCGGCGGGTGCGGTGCGTGATCGGTGGCGATGGCGTCGATCGTGCCGTCGGCGAGCCCGGCCTTGATCGCGGCGATGTCGGCGGCGCGTGCGCAGCGGCGGATTGACCTTGAACACCGGCGTCGTAGCCGGCGAGCAGTTCGTCGGTGAGCGTGAAGTGGTGCGGCGCGGCCTCGGCGGTGACCGGCAGCCCGTCGGCCTTGGCGGCTCGCACCAGCTGCGACGCTGCGCGCGGTCGAGAGGTGCAGCAGGTGGATCCGGCGCTCCGGTCAGCCGCGACAAGTTCGATGTCGCGGTGCACCATCAGCTCCTCGGCGATCGCCGGCCAGCCGGGCAGGCCGAGCTGGCTGCAGCACGAACCCTCGTGCATGACGGCGCCCTTGGTGAGCGAGGCGACCTCGCAATGCTGCGCCAGGGTGATGTCGAGCGGCTCGGCGTACTCGAGCGCGCGCCGCATGAGCTGCGGGTCCTGCACACCGTTGCCGTCGTCGGTGAACAGGTGCACGCCCGCCGCGGCCAGCTCGCCGAACGGTGCCAGCTGCTTGCCGTCGCGGTTCGACCGTGATGCAGCCGGCCGGGTGCACCTCGCACAACCCGGCACGTCGGGCCCTGGGCGCGGACGAACTCGATGACCGCCAGCGATGTCCTGCGCGGGCTCGGTGTTCGGCATCGCGACGATCGCGGTGAACCCGCCGAGCGCGGCGGCGCGGCTGCCGGTCTCGATCGTCTCGGCTTCTTCGCGGCCCGGCTCGCGCAGGTGCACGTGCAGGTCGACGAAGCCCGGGGAAACGATGCAGCCCGTGGCGTCGAGCGACGTGGTCGCCGTCCAGTCCGGCGACCGACCTCGACGATGCGGCCGTCGTCGATCGCGACGTCGGCGCGGCGCTCGCCTGTCTGGTCGAGCACGGTGCCGCCGCGAATCACGATCCGGCTCATCGACGCCGTCACCTCTCAGGTCGCTGCCCGATCCGAGCAGATCGGAACAGCACGGCCATGCGCACGGCGACGCCGTTGGTGACCTGGTCGAGGATCACCGAGCCGGGCAGCTCGGCCGGGTCGACGACCATCTCGACACCGCGGTTCATCGGACCGGGGTGCATCACCAACGAGTGCGGCGCCAGGCGCGCTGCGCGCGTCGGCGGTCAGGCCGTACATCGACGAGTACTCGCGCAGGATCGGCAGCAGCGCATCGTCCATCCGCTCGCGTTGCACCCGCAACAGGTACAGCACGTCGAGATCGGGCGAGCGACGGCGTCGAGGTCGTGGCTGACGTCTCGACCGGCCAGCCGTCGAGCGAGGGCGGCAGCAGCGTCGGCGGAGCGACCAGCGTGACGTGGGCGCCGAGCGCGTGAACGCCTGCACGTCGCTGCGGGCGACGCGGCTGTGCTTGATGTCGCCGACGATCGCGATGTGCAGTCCGTCGAAACCGTCGCGGCGATTGAGGTCGGTGCGGATCGTGTAGCAGTCGAGCAACGCCTGCGTCGGGTGCTGGTGCCACCCGTCGCCGGCGTTGACGATGCTGGCGGTCGTCCAGCGCGTGATCATGTGCGGCGCACCGCTGCGACTTGTGGCGCACGACGAAGGCGTCGACGCCCATCGCGGCGATGGTCTCGATCGTGTCGCGCAGGCTCTCGCCCTTGTTGACGCTGCTCGACGAGACGGCGAAGTTCATGGTGTCGGCGCTGAGCCGTTTGGCCGCGGTGTCGAAGCTCGTGCGCGTGCGTGTCGAATCCTCGAAGAACAGGCTGACCACGTTCTTGCCGCGCAGTGCCGGCACCTTCGGAATCGGTCGCTGGGTGATCTCGACCATGTGATCGGTGAGCTCGAGCAATCGATGGATGTCGTCAGCCGACGAGATCCTCGATCGACAGCAGGTGCTTCATGCGATCACCACACCCGTCGGCGCTGACCTGCACGTCTTCGTCACGCGAAGTCGGCAGGTTCTTGCCGACGTAGTCGGGGCGAATCGGCAACTCGCGATGTCCGCGATCGACGATCACGGCCAACTGCACGGCGCGCGGTCGGCCGTATTCGTTCAGCGCCTCCAGCGCGGCGCGCACGGTGCGACCGGTGAACAACACGTCGTCGACCAAGATCACGGTGGTGCCATCGAGCGAGACCGGGATCGTCGGTGACGCTGGCCCGGCACGATCGGTCGAAGACCGACGTCGTCGCGATGGAAGCTGACATCGAGCGAACCGACGGGCACGCGTGTTGTGTCGATGCCGGCCAGCACGGCTGCCAGCTCGTCGGCGATCCACACCCCACCTCGCTGCAGTCCCACCAGCACGACGCCTTCGATGCCGTGGTTGCGTTCGACGATCTCGTGGGCGATGCGGGTGAGCGCTCGGCGTACGTCGTCGGCGCTCAAGACCTCTCGGGGCCCCGTCGTTGCAGGCATGACTTCCCTCCACGTATCGGCCTCACAGGACCGATTTCACGTTCGGTAGCTGATGCTACCGGCTGCGGCCACGACGCCCATTAGCGTCGCGAGGATCGAGACCAGAACGTGGGGGGCTGATGAGCACGCATTGGATCGTCGAGGGGAAGATCGACCCGCGGTGGCCGATCAACACTCGAGGCAACGTCGGCGAGGTGTTTCCGGAGGTGTTGACGCCACTGTCGTACAGGTTGGCTGTCATCGCCGCCGAGAAGGGGTGGCGCGACGCTTTCCGAACAATGGGGATCCTGGCCCCGAACGACCTTCGTCGCGAGGACCCGACGATCATCGGGCTGTACGGAGGCTATTGCTATCTCGATCTGTCGTTCCTGCGCATCGTCGGTGTCCGCGCCCCAGGATCCAATCCCGGGGCGATCGACAAGAGCCTGTTCGGTGAGGGCAACCCTCCTCCGTATCGATCACAGAAGGGCGACAAGAACCTGCTCTGCTCGGTGAAGATGCTGCGCACCGTCCTCAAGGCGCTGTCGATCGATGATCTGCCGCCTCAGGTCACCGACTCGCGCCGGCGGGCCGACGAGTGGATCGCCCGGCGCCCGGCGTTGTCGGCGTCGAATGACGAACTGCTCGGTTTCCTCCACGAGTACCGCAACGTGTTCGCGCCGGTGTTCGCCAACCACATGGTCACCACATTCACGGCGTCGATCGTCGGTGGTCTGTTGAGCGACGGGGCGACTGCGGCGGGCGACCCGTCACTGGTCACGAGTCTGATGGGAGCGTTCGGCGAAGTCGCCTCGGCGCAGTACGCCCGCCACTTGTGGGAGATCGCCAGGTTGGTGCGCGACAACTCCACGGTGAGAGCGGAGTTCGACCGGGGTATCGCCGGGCTGCTGCAGCGCCTCGACGAGGTGCCCGAGGCCGACGAGTTCCGCGCCGCGTTCGCCCAGTTCATCGCCGACTACGGTCACCGCGGTCCCAACGACTGGGAGATATCCAGCCGCACCTGGGAGAACACCCCCGAGCTCGCCCTGTCGGCGATCGATCGCATGCGCATGGCCGATGACGAGCTCGACCCCTCGAGGCGTCTGCTCAACGTCGAGCAGGCCCGCGCCGCGGCTGCAGCCGCCGTGCTGCCGCATCTGAAGATGTTGGACAAGGTCAACTTCAAGAAGGCCATGAAAGTCATGGGATTCTGGTTCCGCGGGCGTGAAGGCACGCGTGATCAGGCCATACGAATGCATCTCCCGACGCGGCAGGTGTTCTTCGAGCTCGCCGCTCGGGCGACAGAACAGGGTGGCTGGACCGATCCACGAGACATGGCGCTGCTCGATCCATACGACGAGTTGCCGCAGTGCATCGCCGATCCCGCCGCCTGGACGCAGACGATTCGCGATCGGGCAGCCTTGCGCGATCGCTTCGCCGCAGTCGAGCCACCGTTCTTCCTCACGTCGCAGGACGAGGTGCCCGGGATCGAGGAGATGGAAGCCAGCGCCCGCCTACGCGCCGAGCACGCGGCCGTTGGAACCGTGCTGCGCGGCGCCGGCGGTTGTTCCGGTGTCGCTCGCGGTCGGGCGCGGATAGTGCTCGACCCGGCCGACCCTTGCGATCTCGAACCGGGCGACGTACTGGTCGCGCCACTCACCGACCCGGCCTGGACGCCGCTGTTCATGCCGGCTGCTGCCGTGGTGGTCAACGTCGGAGCCTTGATGAGCCACGCCATCATCGTCTCGCGCGAGCTCGGCATCCCCTGTGCTGTCAGTGTCGAACACGCAACCGAACGCATCCCCGAAGGCGCTCTCGTCGAGGTCGACGGCGCCGCCGGAACGGTGACGATCCTGGCCATGTCGGCATCGGCATAGCGGCTGTCGCGCCCTCACGTCGCAGTGAGGTACTCGGTCGCGAACGTCAGGCGACTGCGAGATCGAGCAGCTTCAGACCGGACACGACGGTCAGGTCACGCTTGTAGGTGAGCACGCCACCGAGGCGATCGACGGGTGTCCAACGCACCCTGTCGACCTCGGCATTGCGGCGGAACTCGCCGTCGAGCTCTTGCATTGACCAGTAGCGGACTCGCTTGGGCCGTCCTTTGCGGTCGAGGTAACGCGCGTCGGGCAGCTCGTCGCCCACCGAGCATCGCAGCCCGGTCTCTTCGCGCACTTCGCGCAATGCACATTCCAGCGCTGATTCGCCTCGCTCACACTTTCCCTTCGGCAACGACCAGTCGTCGCGCTCGAGGTCGATGGACCACCAGCACCTCGACGCGCCACCTGCGAGTCACGCGCCACACGACACCTCCCGCGGCTTCGATCATGTGACCAAGCTACGCGACCAGCCACCGGCGGGCGCGGACATTCGGTGAACTCCAGGTGATGTCGAGGTGAACTCTTGTGGTCGCCGGGCGGCGCCTGCGCCCCTGAACGGCAGCCGAACCCTTCGTTGCTATGCGGTGAGTGGCCGCAGGGCGTCGAGCTCTCGTAGTGCATCTGTTGCCTCTTTGGCCACGAGCACTTCGACGTAGTCCTGCACGCGTGCTCCCTCGAATTGGTGGGCCAAGTTGGCCACCAGAATCCGCAGGAACTCTGCGTCGTACTTTCCGTTCGACCGGGCAATCAATGCGTCGGCGATTGGCGACATGCGTGTACTCAGGACTGTGGCATTCATCCGACCTCCTCGTGATCAACGCGCCACGGTGTGTAGCAGAGCCGAACGGTAACACCTCCGATGGGCCTTCCCAAGAGTCGAAAGGGTTCGAGTTCGTCGGCCAATACGACGGGAATTGTTCAGGAAACGTTCATCTTGGATCGGGTGGCAGTCGTGATCTCGTCTGCGAAGATGACCGATGATCGAGCGCGAAATCAAACTCGCCGCCGAGGCCGGAATTGTTCTGCCTGACCTCACCGATGCTGTGCCCGGAATCACGATCGGGCCGACGACGACTCTGCAGCTCAACGCCGTCTACTACGACACCCCGACGTTGTCGCTGGCGCGATGGGGAGTCACCTTGCGAGCGAGAAGCGGCGACGCGGGCGCCATGTGGACGCTGAAGCTACCGGTGACGTCATCCGACTCAGAGCTCACCCGCCACGAGTTCACGTTCGATGAACCGCTGGGACCAGTTCCCGCAGCCGTGCTTCGGGCGACACGCGCATACGTGCGGTCGCAGGCTCTCGGACCCGTCGTCCGGCTGCAAACCGAGCGCACCCAGTTCGTTGTCGAAATCGCCGGGCAACCGATCGCGACAGTGTGCGACGACACCGTGATCGCGGATGCTGCCGCCGAGCCGATCAGCATGTTCCGAGAGATCGAAGTCGAACTGATCGACAGATCGTCTGCTGCCGCCATCGAGGCGATCGTCTCGCGGCTTCGCAGCGCCGGCTGCAAGGACGACGAGGCTCCTGTTCCCAAGGTGGTTCGCGCGCTCGGACCGCGGGCGTTCGACGCCCCAGATGTGATCGTTCCCAAGGCTGGAAAGCATGCGACCGTCGGGTTGCTCGTGCGCCGCACGCTCGCCCAATCCGTCACAACACTCATTTGTCAGCACGTCAATGTCTGCGCCGAGGGCGACGCCGAAGACGTTCACGAGTTTCGAGCAGCCACGCGACGCCTTCGATGCGACCTGCGTACGTTCGCCCCGCTGCTCGAGGATTCCGCGACGACATGGCTTGGCGATGAGCTGGGTTGGTTGGAGAGCGAAGTCGGGGTCATCTGCGACGCGGACTTGCTCGCCGAGCGATTGCGATCTCAATTGGCCCGGCTGCCCGACCAAGATGCCAAGCAGTTGGGCACTCTCTCCAAACACGTTGCCGACCTGAGGAAGGATGCATCCGATCACGTCGTCGCGACGTTGTCAGAGGACCGCTACGTGGCGTTGCTCGACGCGTTGGTCGACATCGCTCGAGCACCACGGTTCGGCAGTCAGCCATCAGGTCTGGCCGATCGTCCGGGTCGACCGATCTCCATCGACATCGCTCGTGAGGCGTGGCGATGCCTCAGCCGAGCCTTCGATGCCCTGGCAACCGACGCGCCGGATGATGCGTACCACGCACTGTGGGACTTGTCGCAGCGCGCCCGGTATGCCACCGAAACGGTGGCACCGTTCAGCGGCAAGGATGCCCGGCGGTTCGCCCGAGCCCTTGCAGACGTCCAAGCGGTGCTCGGTGAGTATCACGACACCACGGTTACCGAAGCATGGTTACGTCGAGCAGCGAAGGCCTTGCCGTCGACACGGCTCGTTGCAGGCGAACTGATCGCGTTCGAACGCAACGACAGAGTCCAATTGCGCTCTCAGATCGCAAAGGTTTGGAAGAAGACGTCGCGGCGAAAACTTTGCAGTTGGCTCAAGTGACACGCTCACCCTGGTAGCTCCGCGGGAACCATGCTCGCCGAAACTGCAGAAGGGGCCCGGGCACTCGCCCGGGCCCCGCTCTGTTCCGTCCCGATCAATTGTTCGATCGCGCCAGTCAGTGGTGATCGAGGTTGTCGAATCCAGTGATGTCGAGGATCACACCGAATCCGGTCATGTTGTGCTGCACGCTCACGAAGAAGTGCTTGCCCGTCGGGTCGAAGAACCCGCCTGTCCACTCGGCACCTTCACCGTGGTTGGCGGCCGCCGGATCGTTCGTCGGGAGATCGTTCAGGGTCGCCATCCGCACGCAGCCGTCGGTGAGCGTGTCGGCGTCTCCACCGTCGGGCAGGCAGATGAACAGATCGTTGTTCTTGTTGGTCGCGGCGATGTCACCGTCCTCGTGCAGCACCCAGTTGTGGGTGGCGGGTTGCTGGGCGATGTTGTCGACCATGGCAAGGTCGGACGAGCCGACCATGAAGTACTGCACCTCCGGCGAGGCCGTGTTGCCCGCCGCGTCGGCGAGGGTTCCGTCGGTGACGCAGATGGTCTCGCCCCACGAGCGATCTTCGCCCTCGTTGCCGGTGTTGTTCGCACACCACTTCACCTGACCGGCCGCGAGAGCCGGGCCATCGATCTCGCTGTCTTCCGGCCGGTAGTAGCCGGTCAGCTTGTTGGCAACGGTCGCTGCGCGCAGGTTGGCTCCGTTGCATGCCACTGCCTGACAGATCGGGATCCACGCGCCTAGGCCCGTCTGGGTGCCCTGGCCGTAGTCGTTGCCGCTGTTCAGCGTGCCGGCCGCGCCGCGCTTGCCGACGCGTAGCCCGAAGACGCTGCCCTCGGCGAGCGGCGACTTCGGCAGATCGACGCCTGCGGTGATGGTGGTGACGCCATCCCACGGGGTGGTCGGCACGAACTTGAAGTACGCGCCACCCTGGACGCCGTTCGATGGACGGTTCTCGTCGCCGTAGTACATCAGGCCTGAGTCGTACAGGGCGATGGACTCCCACGACAGCGTGCCCACGCTCCGCCTCACAGCCACGTTGCCTGCGTCGGTGCCGCTCACGGTTCCGGCGACACGATCGAAGAGCACGCCGGTTGTTGCGAGCGGGTTGGCGATCTCGAGCAGTTGGCCGCCGGCGCCGTTCTCCTCGCCGGCCACCACAGTGCCCCAAGCCGTCACGCGTACCGGATCGCACGAGATGGTTCCGGTGAGGATGGTCTCGGCGATCCCTGTCGACAGGTTGATGCGCTGCAGGCCCGCTGTGGCCACACCCACTTCGTTACACGCGATGATGTGCGTAGCTTTGCCGGTTGGGGGCCACAGGACCATCTGATCAAGAACTGCTCCGGCGTTGCCCGACGTGACGACGCGGGCCCTCAGGCCCTTGGCCAGGGTTACGAGCTTCGTGGGGTCGGCCTTTGCGGCGGCCAGGTCGGCCGACACGGTGGACGAAGCGACGACGGGCTTGCTGAAGCCGAACAGGTCCTCGGACTTGTCGTCGAGGCGCTCCTGATTCTGTCGGCCCACGTCGCTTCCTGCGAACGCGGCGCCCACCATCAGCGCGACGCCGACAGTGCCGGCGATCATGGCCGATTTCGTGATCTTGCGTCTGATCATTTCGATCCTTTCGTAGTCGGGTGCATCTCGTGTGGCACCACGCTGAAGTTCTACGGAACGAACACGAACTGCCGGTTACCCCCGGGTGACCACCAGGTGGACAGTCAGCGAATCCGTTAAGGGATCGAAGGCTTTCAACCAATGATTATTGACTCAATGAATATTGACTGTACTGTCTTGATATGGACGCGAACCGAGAGACGAGGGCAGCGAGATACGCGGCGCTCGGCGACCCCGCTCGTCTGGCGATCGTCGATGAGTTGACGTTGTCCGACCGGGCGCCACTCGAGCTGCGCAAGTTGCTGGGGATCGAGTCGAACCTGCTGTCGCATCACCTCGATGTGCTCGAGACCGTTGGGATGATCCATCGCACGACTTCGAGTGGCGACGGTCGCCGCCGATACGTGCACCTCGTCCGCGCACCGTTGCAGGATCTCTCGCCCGGTCGATTTGTTCGGCCGGATCGGGCGCTGTTCGTGTGCACGAGGAACTCGGCCCGCAGTCAGTTGGCCGCCGCTCTCTGGCGGTCGCTCGCCGGTGTGCCTGCCGAGTCGGCCGGCACCCATCCCAGCGATCGGGTTCACCCCCAAGCGGTCGCGGCAGCCAAGCGGGCCGGTCTCGACATCGCCGGGTCGGTGCCGCAGATGCTCGACCAGGTCTCGATCATCCCCGACATCGTTGTCACTGTCTGCGACCAGGCTCACGAGGAACTGGCTCCCGACGACACCTGGTTGCATTGGTCCGTGCCCGACCCCGTGATCGCTGGGACCCGATTCGGCTTCGACGACGCACTGGCCGAACTTCGCGAGCGGATCACCGCGCTGCTCGGCGACACGAGGGCGGCGGCATGAGCGACCCTCTGCATCCGACCGATCTCGAGCTCGCCGAACAAACTGAGACTGGCACGGGGCAGCTGCGCCTCGACCTCACCAGGCGGCTGGTGGCCGAAGCGCTCGGCACAGGCCTGTTGGTCATCGCCGTCATCGGTTCGGGGATCATGGCCAGCCGGCTCTCACCTGCAGACATCGGCCTCCAGTTGTTGGAGAACTCGGCCGCAACCGCGGGTGCCCTGATCGGGTTGATCCTGATGTTCGGTGCCGTCTCGGGCGCTCACTTCAACCCCGTCGTCACACTCGTCGACCGCCTGCTGGGCACGATCACGAGCCGAGACGCGGGGCTCTACGTGCTCGCCCAGACGATCGGTGGCTGCGTGGGGGCCATCGTCGCCAACCTGATGTTCTCGCTGCCGGCAGTCGAGCTGTCGACGCACAGCCGGTCATCGGGCGCGCTGTGGCTCTCGGAGGTCGTCGCCACGATCGGACTGCTCCTCGTGATCCAGGGGTGCGTCCGCTCGGGACGTACCGAGGCCGTTCCTTTCGCTGTCGGCGTTTGGATCGGGGGTGCCTACTGGTTCACCTCCTCGACCAGTTTCGCCAACCCGGCGGTGACCATCGCCCGCACCCTGTCTGACACCTTCGCCGGCATCAAGCCGTCGTCGGCACCGATGTTCATCCTGATGCAGCTACTTGGTGCCGTTCTTGCGTACCTGTTGATCCGGTTCCTCTACCCCCACAACGCCTTGGAGGCAAACCGTGTTTGATTCGAAATACTGTGACCGACCTGAAGTGCTGTTCGTCTGCGTCCACAACGCCGGCCGGTCGCAGATGGCCGCCGCACTGTTGGCCCACCACGGAGGCGACCGTGTCGTGGTTCGATCCGCAGGCACTGCACCGGCCGACAGCATCAATCCCGCCGTGGTCGAGGCGATGGCCGAGCTCGGTATCGACCTCCATGCGAACGGGGCCGTCCCAAGATGCTCGACAACGCCGCGGTCGAGCAGTCCGACGTCGTGATCACCATGGGCTGCGGCGACGAATGCCCGTTCTATCCCGGCAAGCAGTACCTCGACTGGGCACTCCCCGACCCAGCCGGTCAGGGCGTCGATGCCGTCCGGCCGATCCGCGATGAGATCGATCGCCGCGTGCGGGCCCTTCTCGCCGATCTCGTCCGCAACCCAACCTGATCCGTATCGCGGTGGTGCTAGCAGGCGACGGCGACGCGCAGCGCCTGACAAACCTGCGACATGGTCGCCTCGTCGAGGGTCGTGATCCGATCGCTGAGGAATCCCTTGAAGATCGTGTGGATGTTGTCGAGGCTGATCACGCACGCACGCGGCATGCCGTGCTCGACTGTCAGGGGAACCTCGGTGGGCAACTGACGCGCTTGAGTGGTGACTGCTGCGACCGTGACCTGGCTGAGACGATCGAGGATGACCTGACGAGTCAACACCACGGCCGGTCGACGCTTGGAGTGCGGCTCTTCGAGCCACCAGACGTCGCCGCGTTGCATCACCATTCCTCATCGGGAAGCGATGCCACCCAGGTTCGAGTAGAGACCTTCAGTGCCTGCGTTTCAATTGGCGACTCGACACGACGGTCGAGCGCTGTGGCAATCCGCCGGTCGAGTTCGGTCTCGACGGCGCGAGTCAACGCAGCGTCGATGGCTTCGCGGACAAAGGCGGTTCGGTTTACCGCCCAACCACCGGCCACGAGACGATCAATTCTGTCGATGGTCTCGTCGGCGACCCGAACGGCCAACATCGTCATACGACAAGTATATCGAGATGTATGACGCCTGCGCGAACTATGAGGTGACGTGGTGCAACGCGTCGAGCCTTCGTAGCTCGTCGGCGGCCTGCTTGGCGACCAGCACCTCGACGTAGTCCTGCACACGGGCTCCGTCGAACTCGGTGGCCACGTTGGCGACAAGGATTTGTAGGAATTCGATGTCGTACCTGCCGCGGTACTTGGCGACGAGCTCGTCGACGATCGGGGCCATTCGGGGATTCGGTACGGCGGCGCTCATTGAGCCCTTTCAGCATCCGTGGTGGCCAAGCGGCCGAACCGTAGCAGCCTGCCGCCGTGCATCGAAAGGGAACTAGGGCCCTTGTCCGTTGGTCTGATTGGACGGCGCGTCGCAGTTTCGGCTCCTCGAGCCGGGCCGAAGCAGCAGCAACTTGCACGGCCGACCCCGCTAGTGTCGGCGGCGGATCTGGAGAAGATGAACGTTGTGAGGCGAGTGCAGTGACGATCGAGCGTGAGATCAAGCTGGCTGCCGATGTCGACGTGGTCCTCCCCGACCTCACCGGCATCTTGCCCGGTGTCACCGTCGGGCCGGTCACGCGCCTTCAGCTCAGCGCCGTGTACTTCGACACGCCGACCCTGTCATTGGCACGATCCGGGGTCACGCTGCGGGCGCGGACGGGCGAGCCGGGCCCGATCTGGACCCTCAAGGTACCCGCGCCTCCCGCGGAGACGGGGTTGTCGCGTCACGAGTTGACCTTCGACGACCCGACCGGTGCGGTCCCGCTCGCGGCGCGCCACGTGGTGCTCGCCCACACTCGTTCCCAGCCCCTCAACCCGGTCGTCGAAGTGCGCACTGACCGCACCCAGTTCGAACTCGAGATCGACGGCCGACCTGTTGCGACGGTCTGCGACGATGTCGTCGTAACGGAGAGCGGCACGGAGCCGGTTGGTACGTTCCGAGAGATCGAGGTGGAACTTGCGCCAGACCTCGTCAGCCACAAGGCGATCGACGTCGTGACGGCGAGGTTGCGCGACGCCGGGTGTCGCGCCGATGAGGTTTCGGTTCCGAAGGCGGTTCGTGCGTTAGGGCCTCGAGCGCTCGATCCGCCAGACATCGTTGTTCCGGCAATCGGCAAAGGTTCGAACGCTCGAGATCTGGTGCGCCATGCCATCGCCGGGTCGGTGGCAGAGCTCATCGATCTCCACGTAGGTGTGTGGATCGGTGGGAGCTCCTCAGACCTGCGCCGGCTGAAGATCGCGGCACGACGTCTGCGATCCGACCTTCGCAACTTTGCCTCACTCCTCGACTATGACTGGACGGTGTGGTTGCCCGACGAGCTGGCCTGGTTGGCCGGCGAGGTCCGAGTCGCACGGGATGCCGAAGTGCTTGCCGAGCGGCTTCGATCGCAGGTGGCGGGATTGCCCGCTGACGACGCCCGGGCAGCCGGCCGTCTTCTCCAGCGCATCGGCGCCTCGACGGTCGAGGCGCGACAGAGAGTGTTGTGTGCTCTGTCGAGCGATCGTTACGTGGCGCTGCTCGATGCCCTCGTCAACGTCACGGGCGAACCGTCGCCGTCCCGCGAATCGCCCGGCTCGACCGATCAGCTCGACCGAACGATGCTGGTCGACCTCCTCCGCAAGCCGTGGCGTCGACTCAGCCGTGCTGTCGAGGCTCTCGGGCAGCACTCCGCCGACCCAAACTCCAGCGACGCGGATCTCGAAACGATCCGCATCCCGGCAGAGCGCGCCCGCTATGCGGCCGAAGCTGTGGCACCGTTCTTCGGACGCGATGCCCGACGCTTCGCCAGCGCGCTCGCCGACGTTCAGTCCCTCGTCGATGAATCCCAGGACACAGTCGTTGCCGAGGCTTGGATCCGCGAGGCGGCCAAGACGCTGCCATCCGGGCGTCTGGTTGCCGGCGAGCTCGTGGCGTTCGAGCGCCATGACCGTCAACGCCTTCGCCAGGAGTTCGCGGTGGTGTGGAAGCAGGCGTCGCGGCCGAAGCTGCGCCAATGGATGGCCTGAAAGCTCGTCGAGGCGCGTTGTTTCGATCGTTCGTGTCAGATCAGCCGACCGGCGTCGAGACGCAACACCTGCTCAGCGCGATCGAAGGCCACGGCTCGGTGCGACACAGCCAGCACCGTGATGCCGGCTGCCGCCAGGTTCGACCACAGTTGCAGCTCGGTCTCGATGTCGAGTGCGCTCGACAAGTCGTCGAGCACCACGAGCTCGGGGGAGTGCACCAGTGCTCGGGCGGTTGCGACTCGCTGTCGTTGGCCCCCTGACAGACGCAGCCCACGGGGGCCGATCAGGGTGTCGGTGCCGTCGGGCATCTCGTCGATGTCGGCCTGAACCGCCGCCAGGTCGAGCGCCAGCGACAGCTGTGCGGCGTCGACGATTCCGAGGGCGACGTTGTCGGCGACCGAGTCGGAGATCAGCTGTGGCACCTGCGGCAGGAACGCCGCGTTCGGCGGGATCAGGAACGACGCGCGATCCGCGAGAACCATGCCGTTCCACACAACGTCGCCGGTGACCTCGGCTTGATGGGCGAGACCGAGCACCGCTCGCAGCAGTGTGCTCTTGCCCGACCCGATCGGCCCGGTGAGCACCGTGAAGCTGCCGCGTCTCAGGCTGAATGTGATGCCGTGCACCCCGGCGCCGCTGGTGTACCGGGCGCTGAGGCCGCGAACCTCGAGCTCATCGAGCGCGATTCGATCGGGGCGGTCGGCCAGTGGACGATCACGCTGCTGGCCGAGGCCGATGGGGAGGTGGCGACTTGTGACGGTGTTACCCGCCTCGGTGTCGGCGACCAGCATGCTCATGCGGTCGAAGGCCACGGCAACCTGCTTGCGGCGGGCGAGCATGCGTCCGACCATCCGTGGGAGGAAGCTCAACCACCCGAGGTAAGCCGTGAACACCGCCAGATCACCGACGCTGAATTGGCCCGAGGCCATGGCACCGGCAGCGGTGAGCAGCACCAACCCGAGCCCGACGTCTGCGGCGCCCTGGCTGAACGCCCAGACGCTTTCGTCGAGCACCCGATCGCGCACGGCGGTGTGTTGCCTGGCGTCGACCAGCGTGCGGAGATGGGCGATGGTCGATTCGGTCGCGTTGTTGACCTTCACCGTCGTTGCCGCGGCCATGACGTCGCCGAGAAATCCGCTGACCTCCGATGCTGCCAGGCGGTCGGCGGCGCGATAGCGCTTGATGCGGCCATCGAGCGTGCGCGTGGCCATCGCCACACCGATCAGCGGGATCAGCAGCACGAATGCGGCGCGGGAATCGAGACTACCCAGGACCAGGCCGGCCAGCACGGTGAAGACGACGCCGGCCGAGATGTCGACGAACCCGTCGATGAACATCGTGACGTCCTCGACGTCGTCGCGGAAATGGGTGATCGCCTCGCCCGCCGAGCCCACAGGTTGTCCGGCCTCCGGGCCGCCGCTGGACATCTGGGCGACGAGCAGGTTGGCGCGAAGCAGCGACTGCATGTGCACCCACGCCCTGGTCCACATCAAGGCGCCGGCGTGAATGGCGCTCATCCTGGCCACCTCGCACACCACCAACGCAGCGCCGATCCAGTAGACGCGGGAGTTGTCACCCGTCGACAGGGCGTTGAAGCCGCGGCCGAGCAACCAGCCGCTGAGCACCGGGAACGTGAAGAACAGCACGAACAGCAGATATCCCGACCAGAAGCTGCGCGGTTCGTGCTGCGAAACGCGCCACCCCAGTCGCCAGACGTTCACGTGGCCACCGCCTCGTCGTCGAGGGCCAACTCCAGGAGTCGGCGGTATCGGCTGTCGATGTCGTCGGTCAGGTCCACACGGTTGCCGTGTTCGACCATTCGGCCGTGGTCGAGTACGACGATCTCGTCGACGTGGCGCAGCGTCGACAACCGGTGGGCGATGATCAGCGTCGTGCGGCCGAGAGTCAGCCGGGCGACGGCGTCCTCCAGTCGCTCCTCTGTCGCCGGATCGACGCGTGCCGTCGCCTCGTCGAGCACGACGATGTCGGGATCGCGGAGCCAAACTCTGGCCAGCGCCAGTAGTTGGGCTTCGCCCGCCGAGAGTCCGGCGCCTCCGGCGCCGAGCTGTCGATGGATGCCACCGTCGGCCAGATTGTCGAGACCGGCGTTGCGCAAGGCCGCGGTGACGGCATCGTCAGAGGGTTCCTCGTCGAACAGGGTGACGTTGTCGCGGATCGTGCCGCTCAACAACTCGACTTCCTGAGGAACAAGAGCGACCCGCCGACGCAGTTCGCCGAGCGGGATCTGTTCAATGGGAACCCCACCGAGCAGCACCGCGCCGTCGGTTGCGTCGATGAGACGCAGTACCAACCGCGACAGGGTGGTCTTGCCGCTCCCGGTACGACCGATGATCCCGATCGAACGGCCGGCGGCGAACTGCAGGTCGATGGAGTGCAGCACGGCTTGATCGTCTCCGTAGTCGAAGTCGACATGGCTGAACTCGATGCTCAACGGCCCGGGCGGCGGAAGGGTCGTGCCGTCGTCGCGGATCTCCGGCTCGACGTCGAGCAGGTCGATGACCCGCACCATCGCCCCGTTGGCTTTCTGCACGGTCTCGAGTTGATCGACCATGTCCTCCAGCGGGCGCGCCAGCAGGAGCACGTACTGGAAAAGCAGGAACGCGTCGCCGACGGTGATCACGTTGCGGCTGACCAACATCGCACTGACGACCAACGAGACGACCGAGCCGGCAGCGACCGAGCTGTCGACGGCCCACCACATCCGCAAGAATGCCTTCTCCCGTCGAACAGCGCTTCCCAGCGCTTCGGAGCTGTCTTCGACGAATCGCCACATCGCATGAGCGCCGGCGCCGTTGGAGCGGAGATCCTCCGCCGCTGTCAGCCGCTCTTCGATCCCCCCGTACAGGCGGGCGTACGACCCCATCTCGTCGGATGACTCCCCAACGGCGCGATGCCGACCGCGGATGATCACTGTCACAGCAGCGGACACGTAGATGACAGCGCCCAGCGCCAGCCGCCAGTCGACGACCACCAGTACGCAGATCATGCCGACCATCGTGAACAGTGCGCCGGCGGCACGGGGAATGACCCTGCCCATGAAGTCCGAGACCGACGTGACATCGCCGTCGACACGCTGAATGAGCTCGCCCGGGGTGTGCTGGCGGTGGAAGCCGTGACTGAGCCCCAACACGTGTCGAGCCATCCTGATGCGGATTCCGTTGGTCGTGTGCCACGCGGTGACCGTGGCCATCCACGCCACGGCCATGTTGATCAACTGGGTAGCGACGGCCACGATCAGGAAAAGCACGGCCAGACGGGTGAGAACCGCGGTCGTCGTACCCGCCGTTGCCTCGTCGACGATCTTGCGCACGATCAGCGGCCCGGTCAGGATCAGCGCCGACCCGATGGCGACAAGCGCGCCGACACCAACCCAACGCCAAGCATCGGGCCGCAGCAGTTCCGCAAGAGCGCGCCACCTCGCAGTTTGGCGCGCAGTGCGGACTGCGGTCTGGCCAGATGCGGCGGCGGTCATCGGAACGATTCTTCCTGGTCGGGGCCGTCCAGCATCTACGATTTTCCGAACTTCGGTGCTGGCAACGCGTCCAGCAGGCCCGGAGCGACAAAGTTCGGGACCAGGGCTTGGCGTTGGATGCCTCGGGCGGTAGCATTGCACTTCGGCCCGGTTCGGCTTCGCGCGTGCGCAGCAGGTATCGGGCAGTAGCTATCACCGTTCGAAAGAGGCCCACTCTGCCCAAGCCAAAAGACGACGCCATCGTGCTCGAAGGCACGATCCTCGAATCTCTACCCAATGCGATGTTTCGGGTCGAGCTGGAGAACAGCCACAAAGTGCTGGCGCACATCTCGGGAAAAATGCGGATGCACTACATCCGAATCCTCCCTGGCGACAAGGTGCAAGTGGAGCTCACACCATACGACCTCACCCGCGGTCGTATCACGTATCGATACAAGTAAAGACCCAGACACCAGGATCCAGACAAGGCCATTCATGAAGGTTCGACCGAGCGTCAAGAAAATCTGTGAGAAGTGCAAGGTCATCCGTCGGCACGGCCGCGTCAGGGTGATCTGCGAGAACCCGCGTCACAAGCAGCGTCAGGGCTGAGGAAGAGTTTCGTCATGGCACGTATTTCCGGCGTCGACATCCCCCGCGAGAAGCGGCTCGAGATCGCCCTCACCTACATCTTCGGAATCGGCAAGCCCACCGCACAGCGCATCTGCGGCGATACCGACCTCGACCCCAACCAGCGAGTCCGTGATCTGACCGACGACGAGGTCAACAAGATCCGCGTGTGGGTCGACGCCAACCTCACGGTCGAGGGCGACCTGCGCCGCGACGTGGCTCAAGACATCAAGCGCAAGATCGAGATCGGCTGCTACCAGGGCGTGCGTCACCGCAAGGGCCTACCGGTGCGTGGCCAGCGGACGCACACCAATGCCCGCACCCGCAAGGGTCCGAAGAAGACCGTCGCCAACAAGAAGAAGGCAGTGAGGAAGTAATGGCCAAGCCGAAGCCAGGTGGGCGTCGCCCCCGCAAGCGCGAGCGCAAGAACGTCACGGTCGGTGTCGTTCACATCAAGAGCTCGTTCAACAACACCATCGTGTCGATCACCGACACCGAAGGCAATGTGATCTCGTGGGCGTCATCAGGTGGTGTCGGCTTCAAGGGATCACGCAAGAGCACCCCGTTCGCCGCGCAGATGGCCGCCGAGAAGGCCGCCCGCGCCGCGATGGAGCACGGTCTGCGCCGTGTCGAGGTGCAGGTCAAGGGCCCCGGCTCGGGCCGTGACACAGCAGTTCGCAGCATCCAACAGACTGGCATCGAGGTAACCTCGATCAAAGACGTCACCCCCGTACCCCACAACGGCTGTCGTCAGCCCAAGCGCCGCAGGACCTGATCGATATGGCTCGTTACACCGGCCCGAAGGTGCGCGTCTCGCGCCGACTGGGCACCAACATCTTCGAGAACGAAAAGGGTCGCAAGGCACTCGAGCGACGCCCGTTCCCGCCCGGCGCCCATGGGCGCACCCGCCGTCGCAACGCCGGCAGCGAGTACCTTGCCCAGCTGCAGGAGAAGCAGAAGGCCAAGTACATCTACGGTGTGCTCGAGCGCCAGTTCCGCAACACGTACGAAGAAGCCGTTCGCTTGCAGGGCCCCACTGGCGAAAACCTGCTGCGCCTGCTCGAGCAGCGTCTCGACAATGTCGTGTACCGCGCCGGTTGGGCAAGCACCCGCCCGCAGGCACGTCAGTTCGTCAGCCATGGTCTCATCCACGTCAACGGCAAGCGCGTCAACATCGCCAGCTACCGCGTGCGCAAGGGCGAGGTCATCAGCCTGCCACCGAAGGCTCGCGAGATGATCGTTATCCAGCACAACCTCGACGTCATCGACCGCAACGTTGTCGGCTGGTTGGAGACGGGCGACGGCGGCAAGCAGGTCACCGTTCGCGACCTCCCGCAGCGCGACCACATCGACGTACCGGTTCGCGAATCACTCATCGTCGAGCTCTACTCCAAGTAATTCGAAGCCCACCAAGTATCCAAAGGCATCTACATGCTCGTCATTCAGCGCCCCACCGTCGAAGCCATCGGCGACGAAGACAACAATCGGCAGCGTTTCGCTGTCGGCCCGCTCGAGCCCGGCTTCGGGCACACGATCGGCAACTCGCTCCGACGCACCCTGCTGTCGTCGATCCCCGGTGCGGCCATCACCGCAGTGCGCTTCGACGACGCATTGCACGAGTTCGACACGATCGCCGGCATCTCCGAAGATGTCACCGACATCATCTTGAACTTGAAAGACATCGTGCTGACCTCGACGAGCGACGACGACATCGTTCTGCGGCTCGACGTTCGGGGCCCGGCCGAGATCACTGCCGGCGACATCAAGTGCCCCAGCGAGATCGAGGTGCTCAACACGGATCTCCACATCGCCTCGCTCAACACGAAGGGGCGCCTGGCAGTCGACCTCACCGTCGGTCGCGGCCGCGGCTACCTGTCGAGCGATCGTGATTCACAGAACCGCACCATCGGCGTTGTGCCGATCGATGCCATCTTCTCGCCCGTTCGCCGGGTGATGTTCGAGATCGAGCCGACCCGCGTCGAGCAGAGCACCAACTACGAGCGTCTGGTCCTCGACATCGAGACCGACGGTTCGATCACGCCGCGCGAAGCGCTGGCCTCGGCCGGCGCCACGTTGCGTTCGCTGGTCGACCTCGTCGCCAACCTCAGCGACGAGCCGCAGGGCCTCGAGCTCGGCGAGGTCGCCGCCGTCGCGGCTTCGTCGCCTGATCTCGACCTCCCGATCGAAGACCTCGACCTGTCCGAGCGCCCCCGCAACTGCCTCAAGCGGGCGCAGATCAACACGGTTGGCGAGCTGCTCACCAAGACCGAAGACGACTTGCTGAACATCACCAACTTCGGACAGAAGAGCCTCGACGAGGTCAAGCAGAAGCTCGACGAGCGCGGCTTGACGCTGCGCGGCTGATCTAAGACGTCACGGAGAGACCAATGCCTGCAACCCCACGCCGAGCCCGCAACTTCGGAAGCAGCTCGCAACACCAGAAACTGATGATGGCGAACCTCGCCGCGTCGTTGATTGCCGCCGAGGGCATCACCACGACCGAGGCCAAGGCCAAGGCCCTTCGGCCAATCGCCGAGAAGCTGATCACCAAGGCCAAGAAGGCCCAGGACGACGGCGCTATGCGCGTTCATCGCATCCGCCAGATCCAGGGCTATCTCGGCGACAGAGAGATGACCCACAAGCTCGTCAACGAGGTCGCGCCGCGCTATGAAGACCGTAACGGTGGTTACCTGCGGATCTTGAAGCTCGGCCCGCGCCAAGGCGACAACGCCCCCATGGCGCGCATCGAACTCGTCTAGCTTTGATGACCGTCTGACCCCTCACCGTTTGTGTCAGCCTTTCCGCGATCGATCGCGGAAAGGCTTACACAGACACTCGGACCCGTCGTCCGATGCTCCGGACAGTACGTAGGCTGGCGGCGTGAGCAAGCACAAGATCTCGATCACCTACTGCGTGCCTTGAGACTATTCCGAGCGCGCCGTGAGCGCCGCCCGCGACCTCCTTCACGACTATCAGCACCTTATTGCTGAGCTCCGCCTGGTCACCGGTTCCCAGGGCGTGTACGACGTCGTCGTAGACGGCGAGGTGCTGTTCTCCAAGAAGGCCAACGGGCGTCATGCCGACCCCGGTGAAGTGCTCGAGTTGTTCCGCACCCAGTACGCGCAAGGCGTCGAGGCCAACGAACGCTGAACACGAGAACCGCTGATCAGCTTTTCGAACGCTACGGCGCCAGCGGTCTAGTCTGCCGCCGTGCGATTCCGTCTGATCCCCCGTGACAACGGGTTCTATCCACTGTTCGAGCAGCAAGCCGCAGCCGCCGTGGACATGTCGGTTCAACTCGGGAAGCTGATGGCCTCGTTGCCCATCAAGCCCGACCGAGTAGAAACCATCGTCGCGGCCGAACGTGCCGGCGACGAGGTGATGCGGCTGGTGCGCAGCCGCTTGGAAACATCGATCGTGACGCCATTCGACCGAGAAGACATCCAGTTGCTGGCCAACTCCCTCGATGATGTGCTCGACGAGATGCGCGCGGCTGCAGACCTCGCTCACCTCCATCAGCTGTCCTCGCCGCTGCCGGGAGTCGGCGATCTGGTCGCACTGCTGCACAAGATCGTCGAGGCCAACCAGAAGCTCGTGGGCAAGCTCGGCACGTTGAACGACGTACACGTCGACATCGACGAGATCGACGACCTCGAGACGCAGGCCGATGGCGCGTATCGCAGGATCATGGCCGAGCTGTTCAGCGGCAAGCACGATGCGCTCGAGATCTTGAAGTGGAAAGACATCGTCGAGGCGGTCGAGCGAGCGATCAACGCCGTCGAAACCGCCAGCGATGTGATCCAATCGATTGCCGTGAAGCACGCCTAGCGATGACCAACGCCCTGCTGGTCGTCGTCGTGGCGACCGCGCTGATCTTCGATTTCGTCAACGGCTTCCACGATGCGGCCAATTCCATCGCCACCGTGGTGGCCACTCGCGTGCTGCAGCCGTGGCAGGCAGTGATCTGGGCGGCCTTCTGGAACTTCGTCGCGTTTCTGGTGTTGCCGCTGAAGGTGGCCAACGAGATAGCCAAGATCATCGACAGCAGTTCGGTCTCGATCGGCGTGGTTTTCGCCGGGCTGCTCGGGGCGATCGTCTGGAACGTGGTCACCGCATTTCTCGGGTTGCCGTCGTCGTCATCGCACGCGTTGATCGGTGGAATGATCGGTGCCGGCATCGCCAAGTCCGGCGGTCACGTTGTCGACCTCACCCTCGTCGAGAAGACGGCGGTGTTCATCGTGTTCTCGCCACTTCTCGGCTTGCTGCTCGCGTTTACCCTGGTGGTGTCGGTGATGTGGCTGGTGCACCGGAGTCGCAAGAAGCGGATGGTCAACCGTACGTTCCGCAGCCTGCAGCTGGTGTCGGCGGCGGCGTTCAGCCTTGGTCACGGGGCAAACGACGCCCAGAAGACGATGGGGATCATCACGGCGTTGCTCGTCGGCGCCAACAAGCTGAGCCCCAGTGTGCTCGACGAGCCCGACTCGTTGCCGTTGTGGATCGTGCTGTCATGTCATAGTGCGATTGCACTCGGCACGATATTCGGCGGCTGGCGTATCGTACGCACGATGGGAAACAAGCTGACCCGGTTGCAGCCGATGGGCGGCGTGTGCGCCGAGAGCGCAGCAGCGGCAGCACTCTTCTTCACCTCGTTCAAGGGCATCCCGGTCAGCACGACACACACGATCACCGGCGGGATCGTCGGTGTCGGCTCCGCCAACCGAATGTCAGCAGTTCGATGGAACGTCGCCCGGCGAGTGGTCTGGGCGTGGGTGTTCACGATCCCGGGTGCCGCTGTCGTGGCGATGCTGGCGTACTGGATCCTGGCGTGGGTGAGCTGATGGATCGTCGCGCAGTGTTCTTCCTGTGCAGTGCAGTGGTGTGCCTACTGATGTCCGCTGTCACCCCGGCTTCGCTGCGTTGGGTCGGTCAGGTCATGGCGATCGCCTATGCGGTACTGGCAGCAGCGTCATGGCTCGACTTTGTCTCTCGTCGCCGCAGCAATCGCTGAGCCCGATGTTGCGACGAGCCAAACTGACAGTCGCCTACGACGGCACGTCGTTTCACGGATTCGCCGAGAACGACGGTGTTCGCACCGTGATGGGCGAGCTCCGTGATGCTGTCGAGAAGGTCGTGCGCCAGCACGTCGAACTCGTCGGTGCAGGTCGCACGGATGCCGGTGTGCACGGTTGGGGTCAAGTAGTGAGCGGAGACCTTCCCGACGACACCGACCTCCAGGTCCTGGTGAGACGAATCAATCGCATGTGCGGTCCGGAGGTGGTTGCCCGGGAGGCGGTGTGGGCGGAATCCCCCGACTTCAGCGCCCGCTTCGCGGCCAGGTGGCGGCACTACCGCTACGACATCTGGAATGCGCCGCAGCCGAATCCGTTTCTGGCCACGACGTCGTGGCATGTCGTGCAGCCGCTGTCGTTGGCGGCGCTCCGACTGGCCTGCGATCCACTGATCGGCGAGCACGAGTTCTCGTCGTTCTGCCGGCGTTCGAAGGTGGCCGAGGGTCAGCCCGAGCCCTCGATGATCCGCAAGGTGATGCTGGCGCGATGGTCCGAGGTGCCGACCGATCATGGCCCCGGGCTGTTGCGTTTCGAGATCCGGGCGAATGCGTTCTGTCACCAGATGGTGCGTTCGATCGTCGGCACACTGGTCGATGCGGGCACCGGTCGGCTGCACGCCGGTGATGTTCGGGGCATCCTCCTGGCCAAGGACCGCCAAGCCGCCGGCCAGGTCGCGCCGGCCCACGGTCTGTGTCTGTGGGAAGTCGGCTACGACTGAGACGTGACGGGAACATCGCGACCGGAACCGCCGTTGACATCCAGACACCACTGTAGGGAGGCCGATGGCGTCGCACCGAATACTGATCATCTCGACGCCCGTGGGGCCGCTCGGTAGCGGTGTGGGTGGTGGGGTCGAACTGACGTTGCACAGCCTGGTCCTCGGTCTCACCGGACGCGGTCACTACGTCGAGGTCCTCGCACCGGAGCAGTCGCTGCACGTGGGCACCGTCGTACACCAGATCAAGGGTGCCTTGCAGCCAAGCGCCCACAATGCCGATCGCGACACGCTGGTCACGGTTCCGGCCGATGGGGTGCTGGCGGCGATGTGCGAGTGGGCGCGGGTCCATCAGGACGAGTTCGACGTGATCCTCAACCTCGCCTACGACTGGTTGCCCTACTACCTCACCCCGTTCTTCGCCACCACTCCGCTCGCCCACCTCGTGAGCATGGCCACGCTGAGCGACGCGATGGACGACGCGATCACTCGCGCCGCTGCCGTGCGACCGCGCAATGTCGCCGTGCACAGCCAGGCCCAGGCCGACACGTATCCTGCTCTCCGTGGCCCGGCCCTGTCGGGCCTCGTGCCGGTGATCGGCAGCGGCATCGCCGTCGAGCGCTACGACATGCACATCACCGCCGACGAGCCCCCTCATCTCGGGTTCATCGGCAGGATCTCCCGCGAGAAGGGTCTCGACGACGTCATCGCCGTGGCCGAGGCGGCCGGCCTGCCGCTGAAGGTCTGGGGTCTGATGCAGGATCAGTCGGTGTGGGACGCAGCGGTCGCCGCGCATCCCGCGGCACGTGTCTCGTATGAGGGTTTCCTGCCGACCGACGACCTGCAGGCGGCCATCGGCGGCTGCGCGGCAATCGTCATGGCACCGAAGTGGATCGAGGCGTTCGGAAACGTCGCCATCGAAGCGATGGCGACAGGCGTACCGGTGATCTCCTACAGGCGCGGTGGGCCGGCCGAGATCATCGTCGATGGCGAGACGGGCTTCCTCGTCGAGCCCGACGACGTCGACGGATTGGTCGCCGCGGTCGGACGCATCAGCGAGTTGGACCGCGTCGAATGTCGCCAACGCGTCGAAGAGGAGTACTCAATCGCAGCCTTCGCGGCCCGAGTGGAGACCTGGCTCGATGCAGTGATCGACTGTCATCGCACCTCGTGGGACGCCAATCCGGCGTGAATCGCCCATCGGTGTTTGCCGCGCGACCGGGGCCGAAACACTTGAAGGTCGGCGGCAGCGTCTCAGACCTTTGGGTTGTATGCGACGGAGCGTTGGCCGGCGGCGTTCAGCAAGGTGAGGCCCGTGCCGTCGTTCTGGAACGTGACCGACGAGGTGAGCGCGGCGAGATAGTCGGTCTCCTGTTCCGTGATCCCGTCTGGCGACACGCACGCCTTGCGCGTTGTGGCGAGCGCCCCGATGGTCAGTTTGGTGCCATCAACGGTGTAGGTGCCCGTGAAGTTGTTGCAGCCGGCCGACCCGGCGATGGAACCGTCGGGCCCGAATATCGCCGTCAGCGACGTCCCGACAATGGGCGACACGAAAGCCGACTTGGCTGCGTTGAGGTAACCATTGGCCTCCCACGCTCCCTCGACCCCACCCTTGGCGGCCCCATACGTCAGCAGGGTCGCGCCGGCGGCGTCGGTGAGCGTCAGCTTGTCTGCTTCCACCTTGTAGCCGGCAACCTTTCCGAGCCGCTCGAGCACCGCCGTCTCGACCGCCGACTCGACCGGACCACATGCCTTCTGCGTGGTCGCCAGCTGACCGATCGTGAGAGTTGCACCGGAGACGGTGTACCCCCCCGAGAAGGTGTTGCATCCACTGTTGCCTGACACGGTTGATTTCGAGAACGAGATCGTCGGTCCGACGGCGTCGGACCCGGGAACCTCGAGCCCGGCAACGTCGAGCTTCCAGGTGGTGCCGTCCAAAGGATCCGCCCCGGTCGCTGCCGCGCTCGACGGGGCCGACCCGGTCGATGCCGAGCCGGATCCGCCGGAGTCGGAGCCGCACGCGGCGATCAGCGTGACAGCCACGAGGAGGGCGGCAGGAAGTGAGTAACGGGTGATGGTTGAGAAGGCCATGACTTCAGTATTGCGCAGGTTGTCGATCAACTTCCGCTCATCTTCTGCTTCATCCGCTCGGTATGCGGTGCTACGCAGTACCTTCGAGAGGGTGAACGCAACCACGTTCCTGATCGACGGCGACACGCGCACTGTGGTCGCGTCCCTTGTCGAACTCGGGTTCGTGTTCGACCAGCCACGCTCCCTGACGACCACGTTGCTCGACACCTTCGACGGCCGATTACACCGCGCCGGTTTGAAGCTCGAGCTGCACGAATCGAACGGTCTCGAACTCGTGCTGTCGGGCGATCAGACCGTTTCCGCTCATCTCGCCGTGACGACAGCACCGCTAGTGCCCGGCGATCTCCCGCCTGGCCCGTTTCGCGCCCGACTCGCAGCGCTCACCGACATCCGGGCCCTGCTGCCTCAGATTCGCGTCAGCACCAAGACAACAGAGGCATCGCGGCTTGATTCCACCGGCGGTGTCGTCGCCACGGCACAGCTCCACGAGCACGTCCGCGTCGTCGGACGGCCAGGCCTCAGCTGTCCGGTGGCAACCATCGAGATCCGCGAAGCCACCGGCTACGGCAAGCGAGCCCGGCAAGCCGTCGAGGTCCTCGACGAATTCGGGCTGCCGCGGTGCGACACCGACACGTTGTCGCAGTGTGCGACGGCCGCGCAGGTCGACCTCGCTGGTTTCAGCGCCACAGCGACGGTTCCCCTGGAGTCGGCAACGCCGGCGATCGATGGAATCCGTGCCGTACTCGCCAACCTCGCCCGGGCAGTCGTTGCCAACTGGCAGGGAACAATCGACCAATCGGACCCCGAGTTCCTGCACGACCTGCGCATCGCCGTTCGACGCACGCGCACTGTCATCGCCGAGGGGAAGGGCGTTCTCCCGGCGACTGTTCGCAATCCGGCCCGCGACGGCTTTGCCTGGCTCGGCGGGCTCACCGGCCCGGCACGAGACCTCGACGTCTACCTGATCGAGTGGGGCAGCTACACCGGTCCGCTCGGGGCAGAGGTGGTTTCATCGCTGGCACCGGTGCGGACTCTTCTCGAACGGCGACGCGCCCACGCGCACATCGACCTCGAGCGGGCCCTTCGGTCCAAGCGGGCAGCCAACCTCATCCGAACCTGGACGACGTGGCTCGGCGACCCGATCGACGATGAACACCCCGAAGCGCGAGCCGAGCGACCCCTTGGGCGGCTGGTCGCGGCACGGATCTCCCGAGCTCACGCGGTGTTGATCGAGGGTGGCCGGCTGATCGACCCCGACTCTCCCGCCGACCAGGTCCACGATCTCCGCAAGGACGCCAAGAAGCTCCGCTACCTGCTGGAGTGTTTCGGGAGCCTGGTGCCCGACGAGCCGCTCAGACGTTTCGTGAAGCGTCTCAAGGCACTCCAGGACAACCTCGGCGAGCACCAGGACGCCGAAGTGCACGTCACCATGTTGCGAGCCGTCGGTCATGAGCTGTACGACGCCGGCGCGTCGCCCGACACGATGATCGCCATCGGCCAGCTCACCGAACGGCTCGACCAACAACGTGGCTCGGCACGCGCCGAGTTTGCTGAACGATTCGCCGACTACGACACCCCATCGACGCACGGCTCACTCGAGGAGATGCTCGAAGGGATCGTCGAGTGAAGGTTCTGGCGACGTACAGCATCAAGGGTGGAGTTGGCAAGACGACCACCGCCGTGAACCTCGCTCACGAGGCGGCGGCGAGCGGTGCCCGCGTGTTGCTCTGGGACCTCGACCCACAAGGTGCCGCGACCTTCTTCGTTCGGGTCAAGCCATCAATCAAAGGAGGTGCCGAACGGCTTGTCGACAATGTCGGGTCGCTCAGTGCAAACATCCGTGCCACCGACAACCCGGCAGTTCACATCGTGCCGGCAGACTTCTCGCTGCGCCATCTCGACCTGCGCCTCGACGAGTCGAAGCGACCGAAACACCGTCTCGCCGCGCTGCTCGAACCACTCGCCGATAGCTACGACGTCGCCCTCCTCGACTGTGCCCCGGGCATCACCCTGACCAGCGAGAGCGTGTTCGGCGCTGTCGACGCACTGCTGGTGCCGACCATCCCCACCACCTTGTCCAAACGCACGCTCGACCAGCTCACCGACTTCCTCGCCGACCACCCACCGTCACCGATGGTCCTCCCGTTCGCGTCCATGGTCGATCGACGCAAACGGCTGCAGCGCGACCTCGTCGCCCAGTTGATGGCGTCCACCGCCGACTTCTTGGCCACCGTCATCCCGAACGCCAGCGTCATCGAGAGGATGGGCATCGAACGTGCGCCTGTGGCGGTATTCGCCCCCAACACGGCGGCCGCGGCCGCGTTTCGTCACCTGTGGGCCGACATCGCGGCACGGATCTGGGCCTGACTCTCTCGTTTGCCCACCGCAGTTTGCCGGTTTTCGTCGAGGAACCCGTATCATTTCACGGTTCCCTGGCGACGCATCGCCCGACGGCAACGCACGTCAAGTTGCCAAATCCAGTTGCCAAAATCCAGTTGCCAAAATCCAGTTGCCAAAATCCAGTTGCCAAATCCAGTTGCCAAAATCCAGTTAAGGTCGAAATGCCTACTTACAGCCCGAAAGCAAGCGAGATCACCCGCGCCTGGCATGTCATCGATGCCGATGGCCTGGTGCTGGGTCGCATGTGCACCGAAGCCGCCCGGGTCTTGCGCGGCAAGCACAAGCCGACGTTCGCCCCGCACATCGATTCCGGTGACCATGTCGTGGTCATCAACGCCAGCAAGGTCGTGTTGACCAAGGACAAGGCTGCCAACAAGGGCGTGTATCGCTACAGCGGCTATCCGGGCGGCATGAAGACCGAGTCGTACGAGAAGTTGCTCGGCCGCAAGCCCGAAGAGGCGATCCGGCGCAGCATCCAGGGCATGCTGCCGAAGGGCCCGCTCGGGCGTCAGATGATCAAGAAGCTCAAGGTCTACGCCGGCCCAGAGCATCCGCACGCAGCCCAGCTCCCAGTCGTCCTCGATCTCGCTGCGGCCAAGGCCCGTTGAGCGCGAAAGGAACCCGTTCCATGGCAACCAAACCGCTCACCCAGACCACCGGCCGCCGCAAAGAAGCGGTTGCCCGGGCGCGCTTGCGTCCCGGCACCGGCACGCACACGATCAACGGCAAGGCATTCGATGCCTACTTCACCACCGCCATGCAGCGCATGACCGTGACCGAGGCGCTGCGCGTAACCGAGACCGAGACCACGTACGACATCGATGCGACGATGCACGGCGGGGGCATCAGCGGCCAGGCCGGTGCGCTGCGCATGGCGATCGCTCGATCGCTCGTCGAGCTCGATCCCGAGGCTCGTACGGCGCTGAAGAAGGCCGGCCTGCTCACGCGCGACCCGCGTCGCAAAGAGAGCAAGAAGTACGGCCTCAAGAAGGCCCGTAAGGCTCCGCAGTACACCAAGCGCTGATCGAAGCTCGGCCGTGGGCCAGCTTCGTTTCGGAACCGACGGTGTCCGCGGTCGAGCGTTCAGCGAGTTGACGCCCGACTACGTAGCCTCGCTCGGACGCGCCGCGGCGCAGGTGATGGGTGGCGGCGAGTGGCTGGTCGGTCGCGACACCCGTGAGTCGGGTCCTGCGCTGGAACAGGCGTTGATCGCAGGCCTGCGCGCCGGAGGTGCCGAGCCGGTGCAGACCGGCGTGCTACCGACTCCGGCGCTTGCCTTTCTCTCGTCACGCGACGCGGCACCGGCGGCAATGATCACCGCGTCACACAACCCCTACAGCGACAACGGGATCAAGATCTTCGCACGGGGCGGGCAGAAGCTCACCGACGAGATCGAGCAGGCCATCGAGGGGGCGCTCGGGCCAGTACCGCAGGCGGCGCCCCGGCCCGATCGTGGTGCTTCCCGACGCCGTGGCCAACTACTGCGACCGTCTTGTCGACATGACTCCATCGGGTTCCCTGAGCGGCTTGCGGATCGTGCTCGACTGCGCCAATGGATCGATGTACAGGGCAGCGCCACGGGTCGTCGCGGCGCTCGGTGCCGATGTCGTCGTGATTCACGCCGAGCCCGATGGTCGCAACATCAACGACCACTGCGGAGCAACCCACCCGGCCACGCTGGCGGCAGCCGTCGTTGCCCACGGTGCCGATCTCGGCCTGGCATTCGACGGCGACGGGGATCGGGTCATCGCCGTCGACCACCGCGGCGCCGTCGTCGACGGTGACCGGATGATCGCCCTGGCGGCGCTGCAACTTCGCGACGAGGGGCAGCTCACCAAGCACACGGTGGTCGTCACCGTGATGAGCAACCTCGGGTTCCACAAGGCGATGGAGGCCGCGGGAATCAATGTCGTCACCACGGCCGTCGGTGATCGCTCCGTGCTCGAGGCGCTCGACGCCGGTGACTACGCGATCGGTGGTGAGCAGAGTGGGCACATCATCTACCGACACCTGGCCACAACGGGTGACGGACTGTTGGCGGGTATTCACCTGGGTGCCTACGTGCACAGCAGTGGGCGATCGTTGGCCGAACTGGCTGGCGCAGTCATGACGTCGTACCCGCAGGTTCTCGTCAACGTCAAGGTCGCCAAACATCATCCGCAGGTCGCCGTCGAGCTGGCCGACGAGATTGCCGCAGCCGAGAAATCGTTGAACGGCGAAGGTCGCGTCCTCGTTCGTCCCAGCGGTACCGAGCCGCTGATCCGGGTGATGGTCGAGGCGGCGACGCAGCCACTTGCCCAGGCCACTGCCGACAGCCTGGCCGACGTGGTGTCTGCCCGCTTCGGCTAGCACCCGACCCGGCAGCCGACAGATCGGAGCCGTCGCCGATCGGTAGCCTGGAGATCCATGTGCGGCATCATCGGCATACTCAGCAGGCCCTCGAAGCGGCGGGTGCCCGAGCCCGCCGAGGTGCTCGCCCATCTCGATCAGGCAGTGGACGCCGACAACCTCGCTCAGGCGGCGGTGTCGGTTCGCCGGTGTGATGACCTGCTGAAGGGCGTACCCGGTGTGCGTGCCCTCATCGGCCGGTACGAGCTCGTGGTCGGCGTTGTCGCCAGGCTGGATCAACTCGATGCCCGGATCGCCGAGACCGAGAGCCGCATCGAGCTCGACACGGCAATCGATCCCGACGAGCACGAACGAATCGCTGCCGAACTGATCGAGCTCCGAGATGCGACGTGGGCCGTGCGACACGATCGTCTGCGCACAGCGCGCGAGGTCGAGGCACTGGCCGGACGCGACAGCACGGTAGCCGCACTGGCCGGCTATCTGGCCGTGCAGCAATCGCTATCGGCGCTCGATCGGCTCGAGGTGCGCGGCCGAGACTCCGCTGGACTGCACCTGTTCGTCTGGAATCACGGGTTGTCAGTGTCGGACACGTCTCTGCAACGGGTGTTGTTCGAACGCAACGCCGACCCGTTGTTCCAGAACGGCTCGGTGCGCGTCGCCGGTCATTGTCTGGGATTTGTGTACAAAGCCGCCGCCGAGATCGGCGAGCTCGGCGACAACACGCGTGCCCTTCGTGCTGCGATCGCAGGCGACACATTGCTGCGTTTGGCCCTGTCGCAGCCCGATGCGCGGCTCACCGTGCTCGGGCACACCCGCTGGGCGAGTGTCGGGATCATCAGCGAGGCCAACTGTCACCCGCTGAACAGTGAGGAGCTCGAACAGGCGGGAGGCGCCCCGTACATGGTTGCCGTGCTCAACGGCGATGTCGACAACCACGCCGACGTCAAGATCCACCATGCCCTGCGCATCGCCGGGCCGATCACGACCGATGCCAAGGTGATCCCAGCCGTCATGGCCCACCAGGTGACCTCGGGGGTGCTCGATCTGGGTGAGGCGTTCCGTCGTACAGTGGCCGAGTTCGAGGGCAGCGTGGCCATCGGTGCCGCCGCCGCCGACTCGCCCGATCACCTGTATCTGGCGTTGCGCGGCAGTGGTCAGGCGCTCTACGTCGGCCTGGCCGACGACTGCTACGTCGTGGCCAGCGAGCCGTACGGAGTCGTCGAAGAAACCACACACTTCGTCCGGGTGGATGGTGAATCACTCTCGCCGTCGGGCAGTCGCGGCCAGGTCTTCGTGCTCGACGGTGCCCGAGCCGGTGAGCTCGCCGGCGTTCGCCGATTGGCGTACGACGGCGGCGAGCTACCGCTGGCCGACAGCGACGTCGCCACCGCCCAGGTCACGACCCGCGACATCGATCGCGGGGATTCGCCTCACTACCTCCTGAAAGAGATCAGCGAGTCGCCGGCGAGCTTTCGCAAGACCATTCGTGGCAAGATCGTCGAGGTCGATGGGCTGCGCCGTGCGTCGGTTGGTGCTCGCGCGTTACCGCTCGACATCCGTGCCCGGCTGGCCGACGGAACCATCACCAAGGTCAAGGTCATCGGGCAAGGCACTGCCGCTGTGGCCGGTCGCAGCATGGCCGCTGTGCTCGACGCCATTGCCGATGGCAGGCTCGACGTCGACCCTGTCACGGCGACGGAGTTGAGCGGCTTCGGCATGCGTTTCGACATGCGCGACACGCTGGTCGTCGCTGTCAGCCAGAGCGGGACGACCACCGACACCAATCGCACCGTCGATCTCGTGCGCGGGCGCGGTGCTGCCGTGCTCGGGATCGTCAATCGGCGCAACAGCGATCTCACCGACAAGGCCGACGGCGTCATGTACACCAGCGATGGTCGTGATGTCGAGATGAGCGTGGCGTCGACCAAGGCCTTCTACGCCCAGGTGGCGGCGGGGGTGTTGCTGGCGTGCGCCATCACCGAGGCCGCCGGCGTCGGCTCGGCACAGCGCCGGCACGATCTGCTCACCTCACTTCGGCAGATTCCCGAAGCCCTGCTCGAGGTGCTCGCCCGGCGCGACGTCATCGCTGATGCTGCTCGCCGGTTTGCGCCATCGAAGCGCTACTGGGCAATCGTCGGAAGTGGCCCCAACACGGTTGCCGCCGAAGAGGTTCGCATCAAGCTCAGCGAGCTGTGCTACAAGTCGATCGCCTGCGATGTCACCGAAGACAAGAAGCACATCGACCTGTCCAGCGAGCCGCTGATCCTGGTGTGTGCTGCCGGCCTCGTCGGCGGCACCGCCGACGACGTCGCCAAGGAAGTGGCGATCTACAAGGCGCACAAGGCCACACCGATCGTCATCGCGACCGAAGGCGACGAGCGGTTCGCGGCAGCGGCAGCGGTGTTGTCGGTGCCGGCGGTCGATTCGGCGCTGGCGTTCGTGCTGTCTGCGATGGTCGGTCACCTGTTCGGGTACGAAGCGGCGTTGGCGATCGATGCGTCGGCGCGTCCCCTCCGTGAAGCCAGAGAGGTGATCGAGCAATCCTTGATCGCATCCGACAACGGCGACGTGGTGCTCGAGGCAGTGCGCCTCGGAATCGGTCAGCATGCCGAGCGCTTCGGCGAGGGCCTTCGTTCCGGGCTGTACAACGGTCATCTCGAAGCGTCCACCGCTGTGCAACTGTCCGCCTTGCTCGCCGACCTCCGCGACGACCTTCCACTCGAGGCGTATCACCGTGCCACGGGCAAGGTGGCCACCCCTGGCGTCATGATCGACGATCTCACCGCGTCGCTGACCAAGGCCATCGAAGAGCTCACCCGACCGGTGGACGCCATCAAGCATCAGGCCAAGACTGTCACTGTGGGGATCAGCCGAAACGACGAAGGAGTACTCGGCCGGGTGCTCGTCCAGGCGACGCTCACGGCGGGCGCCGGCCGCGATGCGCTGAGCTACCACACGTTGAAGGTGCTTGCTGACCTCGACCCGGCGGTGCAGTCGGTGGTCGGCTACACGCGCTACCGAATCGACGGTGATCCTGCGGTCGATGCCCAGATCACCATCGTCGATCGTGGTGGGCTCTCTCGCGAGGTGTCGAGTCGCGTTGAACGCAACTCGCAGCTGGTCGGCACAAAACGACGCGTGGCAGCCGAGCGCCAGGTGTTGGTGGCGCGGGGCCGCAGTGACGGCCGCACCGTGATATTCGTGCCAGAGGTCAAGTCAGGTGCCTGCACGGGCATCACCCTGCTCCACGTGCTGTTCCACGATCGGTTGCCCGCTGCAGTGATGCGCGGTGTGCTGCAGGGCTACGACCACCGCTACGACCGCCTCGTCGACTGGGTGTCCGAGACAGAAGGGGCCTTCCGCGACGATCTCCTCGGCGAGCTGCCCGTCGACGAGTTGCTGATCGCGCCGATATCCGAGACTGCCGACCAGTGGCGGACATGATCCGCGGGATCGGGATCGACGCAGTCGACATCGAACGGTTTCGCAGGTCGCTCGAACGCACTCCATCGATGCATCGCCGGCTGTTCACCGATCACGAGCTGGCGTATGTCGCGCCGAAGGCAGATCCGGTGCCCTCGCTTGCGGCTCGTTTCGCATCTCGGGAAGCAGTGATGAAGGCGATGGGCCTCGGCCTCGGAGCGTTCGGCTTCCATGAGGTGTGGGTCGATCGCCTCGAGAGCGGAGAACCACACCTCAACGTGACCGGTCGCGCCGCGCAACTGGCGATCGAGCGAGGAATCCTCACGTGGCACCTCTCGATCACGCACACCGACCAGGTGGCCATCGCCTACGTCGTCGCCTCGTGACGACGTAACCTCAGCGAGCATGCTGCCGATCGTCACCCCGGAGGAAATGGCCGTGATCGACGCGGCTGCGCCCGTGCCGTCGGAGGTGCTCATCGAGCGGGCCGGTGCCGCGGTGGCGTGGGCCGCGCTGCGAATGATGGGTGGGGCGTACGGCCGTACGGTCAACGTGCTGTGCGGCAAAGGCAACAACGGTGCCGACGGTCGGGTGGCGGCCCGCCGTCTGGCGGCAAAGGGTGTACGGGTTCGGATCTTCGACGTGCCCTCGTACCCGCCCGTGCTGCCAGCGGCAGATCTCGTCATCGACGCCGCCTACGGCACCGGGTTCCACGGCAGGTGGTCGCCACCCGACGTCCGAGACACGCCAGTGCTGGCCGTCGACATACCGAGCGGTGTCGACGCATTGACCGGCGACATCGCCGGTGACGTGTTGGCCGCGACTCACACCGTGACGTTCGCTGCCTTGAAACCAGGATTGCTCACGCCGCCCGGCAGCGCGCTTGCCGGTGAACTGGAGCTGGCCGACATCGGGCTCGAGGTCGGATGGGTGCGCGCCCACCTGGTGCAGGCCGCCGACATCGTCGGATGGTGGCCCGAGCGCGACGAGTACGCCCACAAGTGGCGAAGTGCGGTGCGGGTCGTCGCCGGCAGTTCGACCATGACCGGCGCACCACGTCTGGTCGCACAGGCGGCGATGCGTACGGGTGCGGGCATGGTGCATCTGTCGATTCCGGGAATGACGCTGGCCGACGCGCCGATCGAAGTCGTCCAGCGACCGCTGCCGAGCACGTCATGGGCCGGAGCCGCGCTGGCTTCACTCGATCGGTTTCACTCGATCGTGGTCGGCCCGGGTCTCGGTCGCTCCGACGACACGGCGGCAAATGTCCGCAAACTGGTCGTCGAGGCACCGCTGCCCATGGTGATCGACGGCGACGGGCTGTTCGCACTGGGATGGAGCGCGGAGGGGGCGACGACGTTGCTGCGGCGACGCCCGACCGCAACGGTACTGACCCCTCACGACGGCGAGTACACGTTGCTGTCGGGCAGCCAGCCGGGGATCGATCGGATGGTCGCAGCCCGACGGCTGGCCGCCGACAGCGGCTGCACCGTGCTGTTGAAAGGGGCGGCAACCATCGTCGCCGACCCCGACGGCGCGGCACTCGTGGTGACAGCCGGCGATGCACGGCTGGCCACAGCGGGCACCGGAGACGTGCTCAGCGGAATCATCGGCGCCCTGCTGGCCGGCGGCATGAAGCCCCTACACGCCGCCGCGGCAGCGGCCTGGGTGCACGGCCAAGCCGGTCGGCGCGGCTTGCGGCACGGGCTCGTGGCCGGCGATCTGCCCGACTTGATTCCGGCGGTGCTGGAAGACCTGCTGTGAGCCGCTGGGCGTGGGCCGATGTCGACGTCGACGCGGTGCGGCACAACGTCGAGTTGCTGTGCTCGATCGCCGCACCCGCAGCCGTGTGGGCGGTGGTCAAAGCCGACGCCTACGGCCATGGCGCCGTCCCGGTCGCCCGAGCCGCGCTTCGTGGTGGAGCAACCGGCCTGTGTGTCGCCTTGGTGCAAGAGGGCGTGTCGTTGCGCGAGGCAGGTTTCGACTGCCCGATCCTGGTGCTCAGCGAGCAACCGGCCACCGAGCTGGTCGAGGCAGTACGTGCTGAGCTCGATCTCACGGTGTATTCCTACGCGCAGCTCGAAGCCATTGCCGTCGCCGGTGGCCGCGACCACCCTGTGCATCTGAAGATCGACACAGGCATGCGTCGGGTCGGAGCAGCCGCCGACGAGGCGTTGGGCCTCGCTGCGGCGATCTCGGGCTCGATCGCGGTTCGACTGGCCGGGGTGTGCACGCACCTGGCGGTCGCCGACGAACCAGCCGACGCATTCACGGCCGTACAGATCGAAGCGTTCGAGGATGTCCTCACGGCCCTGGCCGTCGCCGGGTACCATCCACCGCTCGTTCATGCCGCCAACTCGGCGGCGACGCTGGCCCATCCGCGGTCGCACTTCGGCATGGTGCGGGCCGGCATCGCCATCTACGGGATCTCGCCGGGGGCCGCGCTCGATCAACTGACCGCTGGGCTGCGCCCGGCATTGTCGCTACGCAGTCGTGTCTCGCACGTCAAGCAGGTGCGCGCCGGCGACCGCATCTCGTACGGTCTGCGGCATCGCTTCGACGGCAACACCATCGTCGCCACGTTGCCTCTCGGCTACGCCGATGGTGTGCCCCGCCGGCTTTTTGCATGTGGTGGCGACGTGCTGATCGGCGGCCGCCGCCGCCCCATTGTCGGCGTGGTCACAATGGACCAGATGATGGTCGACTGCGGTGCCGATTCGGTGACGGTCGGCGATGAAGCAGTGCTGATCGGCCGGCAGGGGGGCGAGGCGATATCGGCGACCGAATGGGCTGATCGCCTGGGCACGATCGGCTACGAGGTGGTCTGCGGGATCTCGTCGCGCATCGCTCGACATCACACGACGGCGTGAGCCTCTAGCATCATCGGCGGTCATGTTGCATCTCCGGTCCGACTCGCTGGCGTCCACGTCTGCTATCGCCGCGTCTCTCGCCGCTCTGGTGCGTCGCGGTGACCTCATCGTGCTGTCAGGCGAGATGGGGGCCGGCAAGACTGCGTTCGCCAAAGGATTCGGGCGGGCCATCGGTGTCACCGAACCGATCACGTCGCCGACGTACACGTTGGTGCACAGCTACCCAGCCGGACGGGTCACACTGCATCACGCCGACATCTACCGCTTGACGACCCTTCACGAGGTGGCCGACCTGGCCTTCGCCGAGCTGCTCGAGTCTGACGGCATTGTGCTGGTCGAATGGGGCGATGTCGTTGCCGGTTCCTTGGGCGAGCACGTGCTCGTGCGCCTCGAGTTCGATGAGACCGACGACGATGCACGTGACATCATCGTCAGCGCCACGGGCCGATCCTGGGCGGCACGTTGGGACGAGATCGAACGCCGACTGGCGGCGTTCCAATGCTGATCCTCGGGATCGAGACCGCAACCGAGCAGGTCAGCGTGGCGATCGGCGGCCACGAGGGTGTATTGGCCATGTTCGAGGTCTGTCGTGGACGCCGTCACGCCGAAACGCTGATGCCCTCGATCGAGTTCGTGTGCAAGCAAGCCGACATCGAGATGTCCGAGTTCGGGGCGATCGCCGTCGACGTCGGCCCGGGTCTGTTCACGGGGATGCGTGTCGGACTGGCTGCAGCCAAGGCCATCGCCCAGGCGTTGCGGGTGCCGATGATCGGCATCAGTTCGCTCGATCTGCTGGCGTTCCCGCTCCGCCAGAGTGGGCGCGAGTTGGCGGCGGTGATCGATGCCCGCAAGGGCGAGCTGTTCTCCGCCTTCTATCGCCCGGTTCCCGGCGGTGTACAGCGCATCGGCGAGCCGCGCTGCGGCTCCGTCGACGACCTGATCGGCGAGTTGATGGCCCGTGGGCACGACAGCGTGCTGGTCGGTGACGGCGCCTTGCGGTACCGCGACGAGATCGCCGCGGTGGTGCGCTGCGACTTCGCCGAGCAGTTCCTTTCGCACCCGTCGGCGGCGCCACTGGTGCAGTTGGCACACGCCAGGGCGTTGCGCGAAGAGTGGGTGAACCCGTGGGAGATCCAGCCGCTGTATCTGCGTGCCCCTGATGCCCAGATCAACTGGGCGACTCGCCAGACTGCGTCGCGGGGTCGGCAATGAGCGTGTTGTCGCGGTTGTTGGGGCGCGATGCCGACGAACAGCTGGTCATCGAACCGATGCGCCGCCGGCACCTTGCCGACGTGATGGAGATCGAGCAGGTGTCGTACCCGAAGCCCTGGTCGCGCAACGTATTCCAGAATCGAGCTCGAGCTCGCCCGCGGTGGCGAGCGCTACTACCTCGTCGCCCGGGTCGGGGGCGTCGTCATCGGCTATGCCGGGTTGATGTTCGTGGTCGGTGACGCCCACGTCACCAACATCGCGGTTGCCGACGATCGACAGCGCTCGGGTGTGGCGACTCGACTGCTGGCTGCGCTGGCGTGGGAGGCGATCGCTCGGGGTTGTGAGGCGATGACCCTGGAGGTGAGGGTCAGCAACAGCGGCGCGCAGGCGCTGTATCGCAGCTTCGGGTTCGTGCCGGCCGGTGTGCGCCAGCGCTACTACGAGAACACCGAGGACGCGATCGTCATGTGGTGCCACGACATCGGCGAGGTCGAGTTCAGGAGCCGTCTGTCGTCCTTGAGCCCCGAATCCGTGCCGGGGGCACTGCAGCCATGACCGTCACCGACTCGACCGTCGTGCTGGGCATCGAGACCAGCTGCGACGAAACCGCTGCAGCGCTGGTGATGGGTGGCCACGACGTGATGTCGAGCGTGGTGTCGACGCAGGTCGACCTGCACGCGCAGTACGGCGGGGTCGTGCCCGAGATCGCCAGCCGCGCCCATCTCGACCTGCTCAACCCGGTCGTTGCCCGGGCGATCGTCGAGGCAGGTGTCGAGCCCGAGCGGATCGACGCGGTGGCCTGCACGGTCGGGCCCGGGTTGGTCGGAGCGCTGCTCGTCGGGGTCTCCGCGGCCAAGGCCCTGGCCGTGACGTGGGACGTGCCATTCGTCGGCGTCAACCACATGGAGGCCCATCTCTACGCGGCGTTCCTCGAAGATCAGACGCTCGAGTTGCCGTTGGTGGTGCTGCTCGTGTCGGGTGGTCACACGATGCTGATCGAGATGCTCGACCACGGGCACTACCGCCTGCTCGGGCAGACCATCGACGATGCCGCCGGCGAGGCCTTCGACAAGGTCGCCCGCTTCCTCGGCCTCGGCTATCCCGGCGGTCCGGCCATCGACCAGGAGGCCGTTCGAGGCGATCCGACGGCCATCGCCTTTCCACGGGCCATGCTCAACGACGGCCTCGACTTCAGCTTCAGCGGTTTGAAGACGTCGGTCGTCAACTACGTGCGCAAGAACCCCGAGGTTTCGACCGCGGACGTCGCCGCGTCGTTCCAGGCGGCGGTCGTCGACGTGCTCGTTGACAAGTCGCGTCGGGCGGCGTCTGCGGTCGGTGCCCGGGGTCTGGTGCTGGGCGGCGGTGTTGCCGCCAACTCGCTGCTGCGCGAGCGATTCGCGGCCGCCGGGCGCGACGACTCGATACCGGTCTTCCTGCCGAGTCGGGCGATGTGCACCGACAACGCAGCGATGATCGCGGCCGTCGGCTGGCACCGACTCCGCAGTGACGGCCCGACCCCGCTCGACATCGGGGCCCTCCCCAACCTCCGCCTCGCCTTCGACGACTGACGCCCCGCCGAACCTACGCGGCGGCAGGCGGGCGATGGGCTCCTAGCCTGGAGCGAGTGATGATCGGCTCGTTCGCTCCTGTTGCGCCGGTGGTGCTGGCGCCGATGGCCGGAGTCACGAACGCGCCGTTCCGGGCATTGTGTCGCCAGTTCGCTCCCGGACTGATCTACGTCAATGAGATGGTGATGGCCACAGCGGTCGTGCACGGCAACTCCAAGACCGAGCGGATGATGACATTCGGGGCCGACGAGCAGCCGCGCAGCCTGCAGATCTACGGCAGCGACCCGGTGATCCTCGGTGAGGCCATTCGCATGCTGTGCGACAGCGACCGTGTCGACCACGTCGACATCAACTTCGGGTGCCCGGCGGCGAAGGTCACGCGCAAGGGTGGCGGAGCGGCCGTACCGGCGAAGCCAAACCTGCTGCGAGCCATTCTGCGCGACGCCGTCGCGGCAGCATCGCCGTATGGAGTGCCAGTGACGATCAAGTTCCGCAAAGGGCTGTTCGATTCACTGTTGACCTACATCGAGACCGGCCGTATCGCCGTGGACGAAGGCATCGCGGCCATCGCCTTGCATGCCCGCACCGCCGAGCAGCACTACGCCGGCACCGCCGATTGGAACGCCATCGCTGAGCTGAAGGCCGCGGTCCCCGAGATCCCAGTTCTCGGTAACGGTGACATCTGGGAAGCCGGCGACGCCGTGGAGATGATGCGGGCGACGGGGTGCGATGGCGTTGTCGTCGGTCGAGGATGCCTGGGTCGGCCGTGGCTGTTCCGAGACCTGGTCGAGGCGCTCAACGACAGGCCGGTGCCGCCTTCGCCGTCGCTCGGCGATGCTTGCAATGTCATGGCTCTGCACGGTCACCTGCTTGCCGACCATCTCGGCGAGAACCTGGCGATGCGCGACTTCCGCAAGCACACGTCGTGGTACCTCACCGGCTACCCGGTCGGCGGCGAGATCAGGCGGCGATTCGCCAACATCTCGACGCTCGGTCAACTCGAAGACCTGATCGCCGCGCTCGACCCGGCAATCACACTGGTCGATGGCGGCGAGCGGATCCGCCGCGGCCACACCAACGGCCCCATTCGCGTCGCTCTGCCTGATGGCTACCTCGATCATCTCGACGACCTCGTCGTGCCCGACGATTCGCATGTGATGGCGCTCAGCGGCGGATGACCAGGGTCGTTCTTGCCTCGGAGTCGCCGCGTCGGCATGAGCTGCTGACCCAGATCGGTGTGCAATTCACTGTGCGAGTGCCCGACATCGACGAGTCGCCCCATCCTGACGAGCCGGCCGACCGGTACGTCCTCCGATTGGCTTCGGCGAAGGCTGCCGCCGTGGTGGGCGCGACCGATGATCTGGTGATCGCTGCAGACACAACTGTCGAGCTCGACGCGAAGATCCTGGGCAAGCCGATCGACGCAGCCGATGCCGCATCGATGCTGCGCAGCATGTCGGCGTGCACCCATATGGTGCACACGGGTGTTGCCGTGCGTCGCGGCGACCACGAGCTTGCCGAGGTCTGCACGACCTTGGTGACGTTCGTAGCGCTCGACGAGGCGACGATCAGTTGGTACGTGTCGACCGGCGAACCGATGGGCAAAGCGGGGGCGTACGCCCTCCAAGGTGCCGGGGGCGCGCTGGTGCGAGATGTGCAAGGCAGCGTCAGCAACGTGATCGGGCTACCGCTGCACCTCGTGATCGACCTCGCCGGCCGCAGTGGGGTCGATCTCCTGGCCGCCGCGGGCTGATCGTGTGCCGTTCAGGTGCCCGGCGGTGCTGTCATGGCCAGGAGGCGACCGCCGTTCCATTGCCGTCGATGATCTGCGCGGTGAGCGGAACCGCTTCGCTGAAAACGTACGCGGCGAACAGGTCGGAAAAGGCGGGGTCGATATCGGCCAGCGGTAACACGAGTGACGGCAGGCCGTTGGGATTGACGTGCAGCTGGGCTCCGGACACTGCTCGGGGAACCTTGGCCAGCACGTAGGTCCGGCCATGCTCGACGAGCGTCTCGATGCTCGCCGCAGCATCGGCCTGGCTCGGCCGAGTCTCGCTGAGCGACGTCGAGTCTCGCCGCTGGCCGGTCCCCCACAGATATCCGCCGGCCGGGTCATCGCGGTTCCTCAACGAGACCTGGATCGTGAAGGGCAAGCCGTCGGTGAGCATTCCCGAGGCGATGGTCCTGGGTTCGCCCGGTGTGACGACGACTCTGGTCTCCGAGCTGTTGTCGACCAACTGGGCGACGGTTGCATCTGGGCTCGGGTGCACCGTTGCGGCGATTGCCGCCAAGCGCTCGGCATCGACGTTGCCACGCAGGGTTATCAGGCGTTGGCCGTCGCCCCATTGGACGATCGACAGCCGGGGATCGGCAGCCAAGTGGCCGACGATCGCCGGAAATGCGTGCACGAAGAACGTCGTCGAGTCCCGCATCGCGAACCTGGTGGCCACGTCGCGGTCGGCAGGCGAGTAGGCGGCGACGGTTATGGTGAAGCCCTCGGCCAGACCTGCGGAGGTTCCGGTGGTGTAGCCGACCCAGGCGACGGGCAGACCGTAGAGGGCTGACACGGGGTCGGAGTCGAGCAGCAGCGAGTGGTCGGTAGTGAAGAACGTGTCGTGATAGCGGATCAGCGAGTCGGCAACGTACGTCGAGTCGACCAGGCGGAGCAGTTGTCGATCGGCCCAACCGAACGCCGTCACCTCCATCTCGTTGCCATCCTTGGTGAACGCCAGGCGCGATTGGCCCGACGACGGGTCGTGCTCGACGACGACCTCTGTGTCGCCGACGACCGTGCGATAGGCGTTGCGGCCTGTGGCGTGACGGGTGCCACGCGACACAACGAACCACGACCCCGTGGTCGACGTCGAATCGGGAGTGGCCCACAGTTCGGCGGTCCCGCCGTCGGTGAACTCGGCGGTGTTGCCGCCCATTCCCAGCGTCTCGGCGAAGTGCATGATGAAGTCCTCCGGAGCGGGATCGGCCACGTAGAACTCGGGGCTGACGACGGTGACAGACGGTGATACGGCGGCGATCGTGGAACGTGGCACAGTCGAGCTGGGCAGCGACGTGGGCGTCGGCGGCGCCGTCGAACCCGACGAGATCGCCGACGTGACGACGCCATAACCGATCACCATGAGCAGCGCCACCACGACGACGGATGCAACCCTGCGGCGGCCGTCGTCATCGTCGGTGGTCGTACGAGCGTGCTCGCCGAAGAAGTCAGCGTCGTCGCCGTCGTCGATGATCTCGATGATCTCGGTGACGTCGGCCGACGGTTCGCTCTTCACGGTGCGGGCTCATAGGCGGCGAGCACGGTGCCATCGGGGACGACTATCTGGGCGCTGTACAGCCCTGGTTCGCTGAAGGCGTACGCCGCAAACGTGCGGTCGAGGTTGGGATCGACGTCGTTGAACTCAACGACCACCGGGTCGAGTCCGGCGCGTGTCACGTGCAGCTCCGCTGTCGCGGCGATCGAACGTGGAAGGTCGGCAAAGACATAGGTGCGGAGGCTGTCGACCACGGTGTTTATCCTGGCGGTGCCGTCGGCATTGCTGCCGTACCCGTTGTTGTCCCACTGCCAGTTGATCTGCTGCCGGTTCGAGGACGTCGCCACCAACACACGGATGGTCCACGGTTTGCCGTCGGCATCGGTTCCGAACGAGACGGGCGCGGGCGTCGTCTCGTCGTACGTGCCGTTGTTGTTGGCGTTTCTCGTCGCCAGGAACTTCATCTCTTCCCACTCGCCGGAGGAGACCTGGTGGACGGTTCTGGCGATGGCTATCAGCTGCTGCACCGGCATCAATCCAGAGACGGTGACGACGTGATCATCGGCGATCCACGTGGCCATCGAATAGTCGGGCTGGCCGACCACGGCGCCGGCCACAGCCGCATGTCCGTCGACGGCGAACGGGGTGTTGTGGTCGAAGAAGAACCGCAGTGCGGTCTGCCGGTCGAGGGTGGCGCCTCCGTTGTTCGACGGCAGCCGCGGAGCAACGGTGATGCCGAAACCGCCGCTGGGATCGTTGTTGGCTTTGTAGTAGATCTGCTCGACGGGGTTGTTCTGGATGGCCAGCCACGGCTGCACCTCGCTGAGCAGCCGGTGGTCGGCGACCATGGGCGAGTAGGACAGTCGGATGTTGCCCCGATCGATGTTGATCAACTGGGCGAGCCGAATCAGATCCTCGTCACTCCACCCGAACGCCGTGAGCATCACGGCGTTCGTACCGCCGGATATGAACTGAGCGATCGACTGACCCGAGGGCGTGCGCGAGATGGCGAACGATTGCTGGTCGGCCACCACGCGGTAGGCGTCGGTGCCGTACACACTCTGCGCGTCCCCTGGATAGGTGTTGACGGAGAACCACCGACCGGACTCCGCCGTGGCGCCCTCTGTGGCGAACAAGGCGTAGGAGCCCGGCGCGAAGTAGCCACGTTCGGCTCCGGGCTGGATGTCGACGTATCCCAGCTCGAACTCTTGCGGCGGGTCGGCGGCGTAGTAGGGCACGAGCTGCGCAGGGACCGTTGTGGTCGTGACCGGCACCGAGGTGCTGGTCGCCAAGCTGGTGCTGGTGACCGCTGCGGTCCTCGGCAGGCCGCCGGTCGAAGCCGATGTCGCCACGCCGTAAGCGATCAGCGCGACCAGCGCTGCGGCAGCGACCGGGCCGATCCATCGTGGGCCGCCGTTGTCGTGGCTGGTGAGCGCGAACAGCGCGGTGGTTGAAGGGATCGTTGTCGTCGTCGAGGATCTCGATGATCTCCGGCGACGCGTCGCCCTGCAGGCCCGTGGCCCTCACGGCGCGAGTATCGCGCATCGGTGGCTCATCGGCTCGTCGGCCGTTAGCACTCTCACCTCCCGGTTGCTAACGGCGACCGCCACCGCCTAGGATTGGCACTCGCGGTAGCCGAGTGCTAACGCCAACACCCATAACCGAGTGCCCATGCCAACGGAGGCCCGCACCCATGAATCTCAAGCCCCTCGATGACCGCATTGTCGTCAAGCCCAACGAGGCCGAGCAGACCACCGCGTCCGGTCTGGTCATCCCCGACACCGCCAAGGAGAAGCCGCAGCAGGGCGAAGTGCTCGCTGTCGGCCCCGGCCGCTGGAGCGACGACAAGGGCGCCCACGCTGCGCTCGACATCAAGGTCGGCGACACCGTCCTGTACTCGAAGTACGGCGGCACCGAAGTCACCATCGAAGGCGACGATCTGTTGATCCTCACCAGCCGCGACGTGCTGGCGATCGTCGGCAAGTGAGCTGACCGACCAACATGGCAAAGCAACTGAAGTTTGACGACGAGGCGCGTCGCGCCCTCGAAGCCGGCGTGAACAAGTTGGCCGACACGGTCAAGGTCACGCTGGGGCCGAAGGGTCGCAACGTCGTTCTCGACAAGAAGTTCGGCGCACCCACCATCACCAACGACGGCGTGTCGATCGCCAAGGAGATCGAGCTCGAAGACCCGTACGAGAACATGGGCGCCCAGCTGGTGAAAGAAGTCGCCACCAAGACCAACGACGTCGCCGGCGATGGCACCACCACCGCCACGGTGCTCGCTCAGGCCATGGTCAACCACGGCATGCGCAACGTCGCTGCCGGGGCCAACCCGATGGGCCTGAAGAAGGGCATCGAGAAGGCCGTCGCCGCTGCGGTCGAGTCGATCAAGTCGCAGGCCCAAGAGGTCGAGGACAAAGAGCAGATCGCCGCAGTCGCCACCATCTCGGCTGCCGACGCGTCGGTCGGCGAGGTCATCGCCAACGCCATCGACAAGGTCGGCAAAGACGGTGTGGTCACGGTCGAGGAGTCGAACACGTTCGGCACCGAGCTCGAGTTCACCGAAGGCATGCAGTTCGACAAGGGCTACATGTCGCCGTACTTCGTCACCGATGCCGAGCGTCAAGAAGCCGTGCTCGAGGATGCATACGTCCTGATGAACTCCGGCAAGATCTCCACGGTGCAGGCCATGTTGCCGGTGCTCGAGGCCGTGATGAAGACCGGTCGACCGCTCCTGATCATCGCCGAAGACATCGAGGGCGAGGCCCTTGCCACCCTGGTCGTCAACAAGATCCGCGGCACGTTCAACTCGGCTGCCGTCAAGGCCCCCGGCTTCGGCGATCGTCGCAAGGCGATGCTGCAAGACATGGCGGTCCTCACCGGCGGTCAGGTCATCAGCGAGGAAGTCGGACTCAAGCTCGAGAACCTCACCCTCGACCTGCTCGGCCGGGCCAAGCGCATCATCGTCACCAAGGACAACACCACCATCGTCGATGGCGACGGTGAAGCCGACGATGTTGCCGGTCGCATCAACCAGATCAAGGCCGAGATCGACAACACCGACAGCGACTGGGACCGTGAGAAGCTGCAAGAGCGTCTCGCCAAGTTGGCCGGTGGTGTTGCCGTCATCAAGGTCGGCGCAGCCACCGAGGTCGAGCTGAAAGAGAAGAAGCACCGCATCGAAGACGCGGTGTCGGCAACTCGTGCGGCCATCGAAGAAGGTGTTGTGGCCGGCGGTGGCGTCGCCCTCGTGCGGGCCCGCAAGGCGGTTGCCGCGGTCGTCGACAGCCTCACCGGCGACGAGGCCACCGGTGCCAAGACCGTGTGGGAGTCGCTGATCGCCCCGTGCCGTCTCATTGCCGACAACGCCGGCCTCGAGGGCGCGGTCGTCGTACCACAGGTCGAGGCCGCCAAGGGCTCGATCGGCATGAACGCGGCGACCGGTGAACTGGTCGACCTCGTCAAGGCCGGGATCATCGATCCTGCCAAGGTCACCCGCGCCGCACTGCAGAACGCGGCGTCGATCGCAGCCCTCGTGCTGACCACCGAATGCCTGATCTCCGACAAGCCTGAGAAGAAGCAGGCGATGCCGGCTGGCGGCGGTGGCGGGATGGGCGGAGGAATGCCCGGAATGGGAATGATGTGAGCCTTGGGGCGTTACATCCGACACCCCCAAACAAACGGCCTCGGTGCTGCGAGCAATCGCCGCCGGGGTCGTTTCAGTTTTACCGGCCTCCAAAGTTCCGTGACGGTAGGCTCCGAGACGATGGCAGCCAGCCGAAGCGTCCCTTCTGGATGCATCAACTCGTGGAGTACATCCTCGGCGGTGCGCTGATCGCAACAGGGCTGCAAAGCCCCACACCTCTGGTGCCGACCGTCGTCGGTGGTCTCGTCATGCTCCACGCCGCGATCAGCATCGGCCCCCTCGGCGCGTTCCGGGTGATCGGCCGCCGTTTGCACCGGGTGATCGATGTCGGCCTGATCGCCGTCGCGTTTCTGGCCGTTGTCCAGCCATGGATCAACCTCGACTCGGGAACACGGATCGTCGTCGTCGGCATCGCGATGGTGTACCTGTTCGTGTGGTGGCAGACGAACTTCGCCCAGCGCGTCAAGGCACCGCCGGGCGAAGGCGGGCGCAGCGGCGAGGTCGGACGGTTCGCCGGGCGGCTCGTCGGCAATGGGGTCAACGCCGTACGCCGCCCACGTGGAGATGATCGGTAGCCTGACCGGCATGTCGTTCGTCCCACCACCGCCGGATCTCCACAAGCTGCAGACCGCGTGGGAAGAATGGGAGCGTGGCGAGCAGCCCCCTGGCAAGGTGCTGGCCAACCTCAAGACGGCCGGTCTGGCAATCGTGCTCTCCCAGCTGGTCGAGAGTGGTTGGAGCCCCGCTGCATAGTCCGCAGTGGCGTCGTGGCGGCGACCAGCGCGTCCCTCGACCGCAGGGTTGGAGCCAGGGAGACGTCGCTCCGTGGGCCGACGCCGTGCGGCCGTTGGCGGCAGCCGATGTGGTCACTGCGGTGGCCCGGCGACCCCAGATCGACGTCACCGTTCCGGCAGGTTCGCTGCGACCTTCGGCAGTTCTGGTGGTGATCGCCGACGGTGCCAACGGCGCCGAGGTGCTGCTGACCCGTCGTTCCGAGTTGCTCAACAGCCATCGAGGCGAGATCAGCTTTCCCGGAGGCCGGGTCGACGCCGGCGAGACGTTCGAGGCGGCGGCGTTGCGCGAGGCGCATGAGGAGGTGGCACTGAACCCCGGAGCCGTGCGCCTCACCGGTCGCCTCGATCCGATCTCGACGATGGTCACGCGCAGCTTCATCGTGCCGGTCGTTGGCACGGTCGGGCAGCGACCACCTCTGCGGCCGGCTGCCGACGAGGTCGATCGCATCATCTGGGTGCCGCTCGTCGACCTCACACGTGCGGATACGTTTCGTGAGGAGATCTGGGCCGTCAGCGGCGAGCAGCGCCCGATGTTCTTCTTCGAGCTCGACGACGAGACGATCTGGGGCGCAACGGCGCGGCTGCTGCACCAACTGCTGCGGGTGACCCTGGGCATCGACGGCCCAGAGCCACCCGCGCTCTGACGAGGGCCTACGGCCCGCCGGCCGACGCGGACCACGGCGTAGAACGTCGCGGCCCACACGAAGCATGGCGCTTCGTCGTACCACGGCCGCGCAAAGCAATGGCCCTTCATGTCGGCGAGGAACTGCTGGTCGACACGCCGGCGGTTGGCTGAGTTCCACACGTGGGTCGCGTACCGCCGATCGAGCAGTTGCAGGTTGCGGTACCCGAAATCGTGCCGGCGGCACGCGTTGGTGAAGTTGAACGATCGGCCGGTGTTGCCGACCAAGGGGGCCGAACAGAAGTCGGTGCTCCAATCGAGCCACGGGTCGCCGCCGACCGAGGCGATGAAGCCGGCGATCGACGTGGCGTACAGCAAGCGTTCGATGACGGCCTGATCGAAGGCAGCGGAATGGGCGGGACCGGCGGTAGCCGGTGATGCGACGGTCAGCACGCTCGTGACCGCGACGAGCACTCGGAGAACATGTCTCATGGGTGCTCCTCGGTTGTCGTGCCCCATTTCGGAGGCGCGGCGCATTCAATCGCCGGCCCGGAGCGACGTGCAACCTGCGGCCGAGTATTCGAACTACGCCAATTGCTGCAGCAGGCTCCAAGCCGAGCGCACGTGACGTTCTTGTGTGGCTCGCGCTCCGATCGAGAAACGCAACACCGATCGGCCATCGAGCACCGTTCGCGTGAACAGCACCGTGCCGGTGGCATTGGCCCGTTCGATCAGTTGATCGGTGGCTTCGTCACCCTCGCGGAGGGCGAGACACAGCAGGTTGAGCGGATGTGCGGCGACGACCTCGAACCGTTCGTCGGCGGCAACCAGGTCGGCCAGCAACTGCGTCAGCCGAACGTGCTCGCGGATCATCTCCTGCACCACGCCGACGCCGTCGATGCGCAACTGGAACCACAACTTCAACGAGCGGAATCGTCGGCCGAGTGGCACCTGCCAATCGCGGTAGTCGATCACCGCACCGCTCTCGGCCGCCTGTGACCGCAGGTACTCGGGCAGGATGCTGAGCGCACCGAGGAGGGCCTGACGATCGGCCGTCCAGAACAGGTCGCAGTCGAAGCTGACCCCCATCCACTTGTGCGGGTTGGTGCAGTAGCTGTCGGCCTGGTCCAAACCGGCATTGACCCAGCGGTGCTCGGGGACCAGTGCGGCGATTCCGCACATCGCCGCGTCGACGTGAAGCCACATCGACTCACGACGCGTGATCGCCGCAATCTCGACCGTCGGGTCGAAGGCCATCGAGCTGGTCGTGCCGTGTGCCGAACAGACCCAGAACGGTGTCAGACCGGCGGCGCGGTCGGCGGCGATCATCTCGGCGAGCGCCTGTGGTTGCATCGCGAAGTCAGAATCGTGCGGCACCACTCGCAATCGATCGGTGCCGACGCCGGCGATCCGTAGACCTTTCTCGATGCTGGAATGCGATTGCGATGTCGCGTACGCGGAAGAGGCGCGACGTGTCGCCGTCGGTGTTGACCGCGCCGTTGGTGATGCGCCACCGAGCCGCGAGGATCGATGCCAGAGTCGCCTCGCTCGCCGACCCGTGGATGACTCCACCCCCAGTTGCGCTGGTCGATCGGAAGCGCTCCGGCAACCCGAGCAGCTCGTGCATCCAGTCGACCATCAGCGTCTCGATCTCGGTGCACGCCGGGCTGGTGACCCAGCTCATGCCCTGCACCCCGAGCCCGGCGGTGAGGACATCGCCGAGGATGGCCGAATAGGTCGAGTTCGAGGGGAAGTACGCGAAGAAGTTGGGATGCTGCCAGTGGGTCAGTCCCGGGACGACCACCCGATCGGTATCGGCCATGACGGCCTCGAAGCCATCGGGGGTCGTCGGTGGGTGCTCGCTGAGTTGGGCACGTACGCCGCCCGGTCCGACCACCGAGGTGACGCGCTGCTGCTCGACGTTCTCGATGTAGTCCGCGATCCAGTCGATCAGCTCGTGGCCGTGTCGCTTGAAGTCCTCGGGAGTCACCTGGCCACCGTATCGCCGGAGCGTTATGGGGCCGAGTCGTCGGCGGTGTCGCGGGCCCGTATGCCGCGAGCGATTCGCCAGCCGATGAAGCCCATGCCGACAGCGAGCGCCAGGAAGACGAGGTAGGTGTGCCCGTCGGCGCGGGCCCGACTACCGCAGTTGGCCGACTCGAGCGTGCCGACACAGTTGTCGACGTCGTTGTTCTGGGGAAGCAGGTCGTTGGTCGCCACCGGTCCTGAGCCCGACGGAGTGCCCGAGGGAGTGCTGGTCGGCGGTGCCGTTGCGACGACCTGCACGGACGGCACCGTGACGGCCAGCGTCGCCAGCGCCACGACCGCGAGCACACCGATCCGCCACATTCTCGTCACCCCTTCATCGTCGCAGCTCGTTCGTCTTCTCACACAGATCTTGCAGCGATACGTGACCACTGACCACCCCAGCACCTACCATCGACCACCATGGTGCTCCGCAGCGAAACGGTGTTGGTGGTCGACTTCGGCGCACAGTACGCGCAACTGATCGCTCGCCGGGTGCGCGAGCTCAACGTGTACAGCGAGATCGTGCCGCATCGAATCACAGCGGCCGAGATCGCTGCCGACCCGCCGGCCGCGTTGATCCTGTCCGGGGGGCCGAAGAGCGTGCACGTCGACGGCGCACCGTCGCTCGACAGGGCGATCTACGACCTCGGCATCCCGATCTTCGGCATCTGCTACGGCACGCAGTTGATCGCTCAGCAGCTCGGCGGCGAGGTCGGTCGGGGCATGCGTGGCGAGTACGGGCGGGCCAAGCTTGAGGTTGCCGAGGGTCCGTCGGCACTGCTGCACGACCTGCCCTCGACCCACGACGTGTGGATGAGCCACTTCGACGCCGTCACCAGGGTCCCGGATGGGTTCATTGCCACTGCTTCGACGGCCGATGCACCGGTGGCAGCGTTGGAGAGCACATCGCGCAAGATCTGGGGTGTGCAGTTCCACCCCGAAGTCGTGCACTCGCCCCATGGCATGGTCGTGCTGCAACGCTTCCTCCACGACCTCGCCGGCTGCGCCCCGACCTGGACGATGGATTCGATCATCGACACCCAGGTCGCTGCGGTCAGAGCTCAGGTCGGCGCGGCCCGGGCAATTTGCGGGTTGAGCGGCGGTGTCGACTCGGCGGTCGCCGCGGCGTTGGTTCACAAGGCGATCGGGCATCAATTGACCTGCGTATACGTCGACACCGGGCTCATGCGGCGCGGCGAGAGCGATCAGATCGTCGAGACGTTCCGCCGCAACCAGGGCATCGAACTGATCCACGTCGACGCCGGCGACCGGTTCTTCGAGCGGCTTGCCGGCGTGACCGAGCCGGAGGCCAAGCGCAAGGCGATCGGTGAGGTGTTCGTTCGTGTGTTCGAGGAGAACACGGGCGGCCTGACCGACGCGGAGTACCTCGTGCAGGGCACCCTCTATCCCGATGTCGTCGAGAGCGGTGGCAGCGACGGCACTGCGGCCGTCATCAAGAGCCATCACAACGTCGGCGGCCTACCCGACGATATGACGCTCCAGCTGGTCGAGCCCCTGCGCAGCCTGTTCAAGGACGAGGTGCGACGTCTCGGCCACGAGCTCGGGCTGCCCGACGAGATCGTCTGGCGTCAGCCATTTCCGGGTCCCGGTCTCGGCGTGCGGATCATCGGCGAGGTCACGCGCGACCGTGTCGCGATCCTGCAACATGCCGACGCGATCGTGCGCGAGGAGATCCACGATGCCGGCCTCGATCGAGAGCTGTGGCAGGCGTTTGCGGTGCTGGCCGACATCCGCTCGGTCGGGGTGATGGGTGACGAGCGCACGTACGGCCATCCGATCATCATCAGGGCCGTGACCAGCGACGACGCGATGACGGCAGACTGGGCGAGATTGCCCTACGACCTGCTCGAAACGATGTCGAACCGGATCATCAACGAGGTGCCCGGGGTCAACCGGGTTGCCTACGACATCACCTCGAAGCCTCCGGGGACAATTGAATGGGAGTAGACGAGTGGGGTAGGCCACGGCCTATTTCGCGAGGGCTTCGACATACGTTCGTAATAATTGATAGGCTGGCCGGTGCATGCGGTCCAGGGGCATCCTTCTTCGATATGTTCGCGGCCGCCATAGCGGTCGGCAGTCTGCTGACCTCGGCCACGGTCGCCAATGCCGACAGTGTGGGCGACCAGAAGGCCAAGGTCAACCAGCTCGCCGACCAGCTCGACAATCTCGAGAACCGTCTCGGTCAACTCGACGAGGACTACGGGGCGGCGCAAGATCGCAAGGCTGAACTCGATCAGGAGATCGCCGACTCACAGGCTCGTATCGCTCAGCAACAGGCCCGCCTCGATCAGTTGGCCGGCGAGCTCGGCAACATCGCCGTCGACAAGTACGTCAACGGCAGCGCGCTCGGAGCTGAGCCCGCTGTTCTCCAATGCAGCGGCATACACCGAAGCCGAGCAGAAGGCGTCGCTGAGTCAGCTCGCACTCGACAGCGGCTCGGGAAGCACCGACGAGATGTTGGCCCTTGCCGAGGATCTCGCCAAAGAGCAGGCCTCGCTGAGCCGCAAGCAGCAACAGGTCGCCGATCTGGTGGCATCGCTCGATTCGAAGCTTGCCGAGGCTCAGCAGCTGCAGACCGAATACACCCAGAAGCTCGCATCGGCCAAGGCCGAACTGGGCGTGGCGATCGAGCAAGAGCGCGAGCGTCGTGCCGAGGCCGCCGCAGCCGCCGACATCGCCCGGCAGAAGCAAGAAGCAGCGGCTGCCAGTGCGGCCAGCTCGAAGAAGAGCGCCGTGTCTGCTGCCCCTCGCGGTGGTGGCACGACCGGCGGCACGTCGTCTGCAGGCAATGCCGCTGGCGCCGATCCGGTGGCTTCCGGTGATGGCGGTGGCGATGCTTCCGCCGGTGCAGACTCCGGCGGAGGCGGTGCGCCGCCGGTCTCTTCAATGGCCGGTATCGCCGTCAACGCTGCGCAGGGCCAACTCGGGGTGGCGTATCGGTTCGCTGCCGAGTCGCCGGGCGTCGCCTTCGACTGCTCGGGTCTGACGAAGTACGCATGGGGCCAGGCCGGCGTGTACCTGCCGCATCAATCGGGCGCGCAGTACGGCTCCGTCCCGCATGTCTCCCAAGGCGAGGTGCAGCCGGGCGACCTCGTCTTCTACAAGTCGCCCATCGGCCACGTCGGCATCTACATCGGCGGTGGCGCCATGATCCACGCGCCGCGCAGCGGCGACGTCGTCAACGTGGCTGCCGTCAACTGGGCAAAGGTTGTCGGAATCGGCCGACCGGGATAGACGCGCTTACGGTGTCGCCTTGTGTCGGGCGTCGATATCGATCGGGTCAGTCAGTGGCTCGAGGCGAACATTGCCGACGCCACTCGTCCTTTCCGATTCGCGCTGATCGCCGGCGGTCGTTCCAACCTCACCTACGCGGTCACCGATGCCAACGGACATCGCTACGTGTTGCGGCGCCCACCACTGGGCCGCGTGTTGGCCACGGCTCACGACATGGCCCGCGAGCATCGCATCATCGCGGCGGTTGGGCGCACCGACGTGCCGGTGCCGCCGGCCCTCGGGCTGTGCACCGACGATGGCGTCAACGGCGCGCCCTTCTACGTGATGGGGTTTGTCGACGGCGTCGTGCTCGACAGTCCCGAGCGGGCCGCTGAACTGCCGCTCGCGCTGCGCCCGCGGGTCAGCGAGCATCTCATCGATGTGCTGGCCGACCTTCATGCCGTCGACATCGACGAGGTCGGGCTCGGCGATCTCGCCAAGCGCGACGGTTACATCGAGCGGCAGGTCAAGCGGTGGTCGACGCAGTGGGAGCAGTCCAAGACCCGCGAGCTCGGGGCCATCGACGAGGTCGCCCGCCGGTTGCGCGACCGCCTCCCCGTGCAGCAAGGCGTGTCGATCGCCCACGGCGACTACCGCTTCGGCAACTGCCTGACCGATGTCGGTCGTGGCAGGATCAACGCGGTGCTCGACTGGGAGCTGTGCACGCTGGGCGACCCGCTTGCCGACGTCGGCTACCTCGGCGTCTACTGGTACGACGGCAACACAGCGACGGCCCGCGCCAACGACCCGACTCCCGCCGGCGGATTCCCCGCCTACACCGACCTCGTCGAACGATACGCCCGCCGCACCGGTCGCGACATGACTGGCATCGGCTACTACGTCGCCTTCGGCTGCTGGCGCCTGGCCGTGATCAGTGAAGGCGTCTACGCCCGCTACCTGCACGGTGCGATGGGTGACCACGCCGGTGTCGACGTGACCATGTGTTCAAAGACGCTGCCGAGTCGCTGGCCGAGCGAGCCCTGGAGGTGTCGAGCCAATGGACATGACGAATGCTCTCGATGGATGGGCGCGGCGCGAGTTCACCGCCGAGGGACGCACCCGTGTCGTGTTCGCCCGTGGCACGGGCCCGGGTGTGATCGTGATCCACGAGATCCCGGGCATCACCCCGAAGGTTGCCGCATTCGCCAACGATGTCGTCCAAGCCGGGTTCACCGTGGTGATGCCGTCGCTGGTCGGCACGCCGGGCCGCGCCGTGACGGGCCCGTACGGGGCAGCATCGATGATCAAGGTCTGCGTCGCTCGCGAGTTCACCATTTGGGCGCTGCAGCAGACCTCGCCGATCATCGGCTGGCTGCGCGCCCTCGCGGTCGACCTGCACGCCTCGGCCGGTGGCCCGGGTGTCGGTGCAGTCGGCATGTGCTTCAGCGGTGGGTTCGCCTTGGGGATGATGGTCGACGACGTGATGGTCGCACCCGTGCTCAGCCAGCCGTCGCTGCCGTTCGCGATCGGCAAGCCGGCACGTCAGCGCGGACCTCAACCTGTCGCCCGACGACGCCCTGCGAGTCGCCGAGCGCGCCGCTGATGGGTGCGAGGTGCTCGGCTTGCGGTTCGACCGACGACAAGCTGGTCGGCACGCGGTTCGAGTCGTTGCGAGCGCTGCTGGGCGACGCCTTCATCGCTGTCGAGCTGCCCAGTGCATCGAAGCGCGACCACTCCGTGCTCACCGAGCAGCGCGACGAGGAATCGGTCGAGCGAGTCATCGAGTTCCTGCGCACCAAGCTGCAGCGCTGACCCACTCGTGCCCACGCCAGCGGCCGGTCGGCGTTGGGCGCGATACCGGTATCAGCGCTGCAATTTTCGCACCCGACCAGCCGCAACGGGCGCGAAACCACAGCCCCAGTGCTGGAATCGCGCCCACACCTGTCCTCACGAAGCATCCTCGGAGTCGGCGTTGTACGCGGGGCCAGGTCGTGCCAGGCCGGCGCTAGGTCGGATCGACGTCGAGGGCTTCGAGGGCGTACTGCCTGGCCGTGGTGTAGTCGGCCTTGCCGTTGGGCGCACGCGGCACCTCGGCGACGAACACGACCCGCTTCGGTGCCTTGTACCCGGCGAGCTGGGTCTTGACGTGGGCGATCACGTCGGCCTCGTCGACACGGCGGCCGTCGGTCGGCCGCGATGGCGGTGACGGCCTGGCCGAATCGTTCGTCGTCGACGCCGACGACGAGACAGTCGAGAACCCCGGGCACCCGCTTGACGGCCTCCTCGACCTCCTCGGGGAAGATCTTCTCGCCACCGGAGTTGATCACCTGGCTGCCGCGACCGAGCAGGATCAACGTGCCGTCGGCAGCGACCTCGGGCCAGATCGCCGGGGAACGAGTAGCGCACGCCGTCGATCGTGCGGAACGTGCGTGCCGACTTGTCGGGGTCCTTGAAGTAGCCGAGCGGCACGAAGCCACCGGCGGCGACCATTCCGATCTCGTCGGACCCGGGCACGACCTCGCGGCCGTCTTCGGTGAACACCTTGGTCGTCGGGTTCTGCGTGAACTTGGCGGTCTCGGTCGAACCGCCGCGCATGCTCATCTGATTGCCCATCGAGCCCTCGGTGCGACCCGATGGCGTCGAACAGGACGACCTGCGGGATCCGCTCGAGCAGCTGTTCTTTGACCTCGGCTGTCCACATCACACCTGACGACAGGATCACGCCGAGGCTCGACAGGTCGTACGGCTCGCCGCGCTCGGCGGCCTCGTCGATCGCGGCGACGATCGGCTTGGCGAAGCGCAGTCGCCGACGATCACGATCGATGTCGCCCGGCGAGTCTGCACAGTGCGCAGCACCTCGTGCGGGTCGAGCGTTCGGCTCGTGAGCGTGACCACCTCGCCGCCCGTGAGGTGGGAAGCGAACGCACCGAGCCACACCCCGGTGCCGTGCATCAACGGCGCGCACGGGATGGCGATCATCCGGTTTCCAGCGTCGGTGATCGACCGAACCAGCGGCGCGACCTCGGCAGCGGTTTGCGGAACCCGCTGGCCGAGGAACGGGAATCCGGACCGCAAGAACAGGCCGACGTGCGAAGCCATGTCGTACATCACGCCCTTCGGCATGCCGGTGGTGCCGCCCGTGTAGAGCATGTAGATGTCGTCGTCGCTGCGTGCGATGCGTGGCATCGGGTTGTTCGCGGCGATCACATCCTCGTAGCCAGGCGCACTGGTCACATGAGCGCCGGCGCTGCCACCGCCGCTGTCGTCGACCTCGATCAGCAGCTTGAGCTTGGGGAGTCGGGGCAGGACATGAGCGACGCGATCGCCGAGCGACGAGTGGAACACCAACGCCTCGGCGTCGGCGTTGTCGAGCAGGTACCACAGCTCCTCGTCGAGGTATCGGTAGTTGACGTTGATGGGCACGCCGCGCACCTTGAATGCCCCGTACTGGGCCTCGAGGTACTCGTTGCCGTTGTACAGGTACAGCCCGATCTTGGAGTCGTGCCCCAGCCCGGCAGCACTGTAGGCCGCGGCGAGTCGGGCGGCTCGTTCGTCGTACTCGGCCCACGTGCGCTCGCTGTTGCCGTGCACGAGTGCGGTCTCGGTGGGGATTGCATCGGCGATCGACTCCCAGAGCGTGGCGTAATGCAACTCCATGGCGGCGAGCGTAGGTGATCAGCCTGTGACACGAAGAGTGTCGAACGACGATGTCGGCGTGCCGTCGCGGATCGGCGTGCAATCGTCGGGGAACTCCAGCGCCCACGACGGATCATGACGCTGCATCGCCGTGAGGAACTCGTCGAGACGGGGGAGTGCAGCATCGACGACATCGTGCAGCACCACCACCGACCACGGCTGCCGAGCGATCTCGGTGAGAGCTCGATCGACCCACCCGTCGGCGTCTCGCCAGTCGCCCGGAAGCACGTTCCACAACACGCAGGTGTAGCCGTCGCGCGCACAGCGTCGTGGCCCCGAATGGGCTCATCAACCGATCGTCGATCACGCCCCCAGCACCGTACGGGCGGAAGAGCAACCCGTCACCGCCGACCTCGTCGACGACCTGGCGCGGTACGGGCCAGTTCTTCGGTGACGGTCGTGTCGTCGGCCCCGCCGAATTGAAAGGAATGGCTCCACGTGTGCCCGCCCAACCGGTGGCCGCCGTCGAGGATGTGCCGCGCCAGCTCTCGGCCTCCAGCCGTGGCGAGATTGCGGCCGATGGCGAAGAAGGTGGCCGCAACCGAATGTGCGGCCAGTACCTCGAGCACTGGATCGGTGACCCCCGGCGTCGGCCCGTTGTCGAAGGTCAGTGTGACGAGCGGCGTCGTCATTCGGGATGCTCGACGAGGCCTCCGGGGTGGCGGGCGAATCGCACCGGATCAGCACCGTGAACCGGGCCGTCGGCGTCCCACGGCCAGCCCCCGAAGCCGGTGCGCTGGTAGTCGGCGAAGGCCTGCTCGATCTCGGCACGAGTGTTCATCACGAACGGTCCGTACTGGGCGACTGGCTCGCCGATGGGGCGACCTTGCAGCACCAGGCACTCGATGGCGGTATCGCCGGCGCGCACTTCGACGTCGGTATCGGCGCGCACGACAGCGCCAGTCGACGCGCCGAGCCGATGACCGCCGATCGACAGTGTGTCGCCTTCGAAGAAGTACACCGTGCGCTTCACGTCGGCGTGACGCGTCGCCGGCATCGTCCACTTGATCCCGGCGTCGAGGCGCACGACCCACACCGCGACCTCGGCATCGTCGCGCGCTGCCCACGAGTTGGGAGGCGGAGAGGCCGGCTTGGCATCGCCGATCGCGCCGGCAACGATGGTGACACTGCCACCATCGAATGTCACCACCGGAATGTCGTCGGCCCACAACATCGTGAAGTACGGCTCGACCATCTTGGCCTCTGCCGGCAGGTTGAGCCAGATCTGGAACAGTTCGGTCGGGTTGGGTGCTGCCGTGTTGACGAGGGGAAACATCTCGCTGTGCACGATGCCGGCGCCGGCGGTGAGCCATTGCGTGTCGCCACGCCCGAAACGCGCCGCGGCACCGAGCGAATCGGAGTGGTCGATCAACCCTTTGCGCACCAGCGTGACGGTCTCGAAACCGCGATGGGGATGCTGGGGGAAACCGGGAACCTCGGCGCCGTGGTACATCCTCCAGCCGTCGCGGGGCTCGAAGTCGTTCCCGATGCTCGCGGCCCGCGAGAGACGACGACTCGGGACCGAACCGCCCGTTGCCGGCCGGGTATAGATCGAGGTGGTGGACACAGAACAGGAACGGGTCGACCGTTGGCCATTGGAAACCCAAGGGCACCTCCTGCAGCACAGGATCGCTCATTCCTCAAAGGCTAGGGGCTACACGAGCGAGGCGATCACGTCGCCCAGTTGACGTAGCGAGCGCACCTCGAACGCGCCACGGCAGTAGGCCCGATAGTCGTCCATCGCCGAGTCGGTCGCGCCCCACTCGTCCTCCGGCTCGGGGTTCAGCCAGAACACTCCGGCGGGCCTGCTGGGCAATAGCTCGTAGCGCCTCGGCGCCGTCGGGTCGGTAGTTGGTACGGGCGTCACCGCAGATGATCACCGTGGAGCGTGACGAGACGGCATCGGTGAGGTGGTGGTCGACGAACCGGGTGAACGCACGGCCGTAGTCGCTGTGCCCGTCGTCGCCGAGCACACCACGCCGTTCGACGAAACGATTGACGTGGATCTCGTGCTGTGCTGATTCGAACAGGTCGGTCACCTCGGCGATGCCGTCGACGAACGCAAAGCTGCGCACGCGACGCAGTTCGTCGTGCAGGGCGTGCACGAGGGTGAAGGTGAACTGGGCGAACTCGGCCACCGAGCCGCTGACGTCGCAGAGCAGCACCAGGTCCGGACGATGCGGGTGCACGATAATAGTCGGCCATACGAAGCAGCTATTCGGCCGCGGTGAGACGATCACTCGCCCGTGCGATGATCTCGATCGAAGCCGGACGGTCGGACACACCACTCTCTTCGAGCAGATCAATGATCATGCCCGGCAGCTTCGCGCGCAAACCCTCCAGGGTATCGGCTTCAGTGACAAGCCCACGCATATCCTGGGTAGTGGCGACCCAGACGAACGCTTCCGGGTCCCAATCGGCATGAATCACAATAGGTCGACTCATCGACGTGTTCCCGACCAACTCTGAAAACACCATCAGTCTATCCAATTCCTATCACATCATCCACCGTCAAAACTTCAGCGGCCTCGCCGCTTGCACCTGCGGCAGCGCGCGCACCTTGGCGAGCACGGCGGGCGGCAGTTCGCCGTCGATCTCGATCAGCGCGATGGCGTTGCCGCCGGGCGCGTCGCGGCCGACGTGGAAGGTCGCGATGTTGATGCCGGCCTCGCCCAAGGTCGAGGAGAAGCGGCCGATGAAGCCCGGCTTGTCGAGATTGGTGATGTAGATCATCGACGGGCCGAACTCCGCGTCCATGCGGATGCCCTTGATGTTGACGATGCGCGGGCGGCCGTCGGCGAACACCGTGCCGGAGACGTGGCGCGTCTGCCGCTCGGTCGTCACCGTCACGGTGATCAGGCTCTCGTAGTCGCTGTGGCCCTCGCGCGTCAGTCTCCTCGATCACGATGCCGCGCTCCTTGGCGATGATCGGCGCCGACACGACGTTCACGTCCTGCAGCATCGGCCGCAGCAGGCCGGCGATCGCCGCCGAGGTCAGCGCCTTGGTGTTCATGCCGGCGACCACGCCCTCGTAGGAGATCTGCACCTTGGCGAGGCCGGTCTCGGTGAGCTGGCCGGCGAACGAGCCGAGCTTCTCGGCGAGCTCGACGAACGGGCTTGCAGCCGCGGCGCCTCCTCGGCGGTGATCGACGGGAAGTTGACGGCGTTCGAGATCGCGCCACGCAGGAGATAGTCCGACATCTGCTCGGCGACCTGCAGCGCGACGTTCTCCTGCGCCTCGGTGGTCGCGGCGCCGAGATGCGGCGTGCACACCACGTTGGGATGCCCGAACAGCGGATTCTTGTTCGCCGGCTCCTCGATGAACACGTCGAAGGCGGCGCCCGCGACGTGGCCGGAGTCGAGCGCCGCGCGCAAGCGCCTGCCTCGTCGACCAGCCCGCCGCGCGCGCAATTGACGATGCGCACGCCCTTCTTCATGGCGGCGATCGCCTTGGCGTCGATGATGTTCTTGGTCTTGTCGGTGAGCGGCGTGTGCAGCGTGATGAAATCGGCGCGCCGGATCAGCTCGTCGAGCTCGACCTTCTCGACGCCGAGCGCGAGCGCGCGCTCCGGCGACAGGAACGGATCGTAGGCGATCACCTGCATGTGCAGACCGATGGCACGATCGGCGACGATCGAGCCGATATTGCCGCAGCCGATGACGCCCAGCGTCTTGTCGGTGATCTCGACGCCCATGAAGCGGTTCTTCTCCCACTTGCCGGCCTGGGTCGAGGCGTCGGCCTGCGGGATCTGGCGCGCCAGCGCGAGCATCAGCGTGATGGCGTGCTCGGCGGTGGTGATCGAATTGCCGAACGGCGTGTTCATCACGATCACGCCCTTGGCGGTGGCGGCCGGGATATCGACATTGTCGACGCCGATGCCGGCGCGGCCGATCACCTTGAGGTTCTTGGCGCTGCTCCAAGCAGCTTGGCGGTGACCTTGGTGGCCGAGCGGATCGCGAGGCCGTCGAACTTGCCGATCAGTCTCGGCGAGCTTCTCCTTGTCGGTGCCGAGCTTGGGCTGGAAGTCGACCTCGACGCCGCGGTCCTTGAAGATCTGCACGGCGGCGTCGGAGAGGGCGTCGGAGATGAGAACTTTGGGGGGCCATGGTGATTGGTCCTGTTTCACTCTCGGTGTCGTCCCCGCGAAGGCGGGAAATCTGTTCGAGTGCGACGTGTGTCGATGAGTCTCTGCGCAATCGTAACGACACGGCGTATGGGTCCCCGCCTTCGCGGGGACGACGACACTGCTAGGCCGCCTTCGCGCAGCGCGTCCTTGGTCTTGGCGAAGGCCCAGTCGAGCCAGTGCGTCAGCGCCTCGACGTCGGCGCCTCGACGGTCGCGCCGCACCAGATGCGCAGGCCGGGCGGCGCGTCGCGATAGGCGTCGATGTCGTAGGCGACGCCCTCCTTCTCGAGCGCCGCGGCGATGCCCTTGACGAACGCCGCCTGCGCGTCCGGCGCGGCAGCTTGAGTCACCGCCGGATCGACCACCTTCAGGCAGACCGAGGTGTTGGAGCGGATCGCCGGATCCTTGGCGAGGAAGTCGATCCAGGGCGTGCGCGCGACCCAGTCGGCGATCGCCTTGGTGTTGGCGTCGGCGCGCGCGATCAGCGCCTTGAGCCCGCCGATCGACTTCGCCCAGACGAGCGTGTCGAGATAGTCCTCGACGCACAGCATCGACGGCGTGTTGATGGTCTCGCCCTCGAAGATGCCCTCGATCAGCTTGCCGCCCTTGGTCATGCGGAAGATCTTCGGCAGCGGCCAGGCGGCGTGTAGGTCTTGAGCCGCTCCACCGCGCGCGGCGAGAGGATCAGCATGCCGTGCGCGGCCTCGCCGCCGAGCGCCTTCTGCCAGGAGAAGGTGACGACATCGAGCTTGCGTCCAATCGAGCGCCTGCGCAAAGCACGCCGAGGTGGCGTCGCAGATCGTGAGCCCCTGCGCGGTCGGCCGTGATCCAGTCGGCATTCGGCACGCGCACGCCCGAGGTGGTGCCGTTCCAGGTGAAGACGACGTCGGTCGCAGATCGACCTTGGAGAGGTCGGGCAGTTCGCCGTAGCCGGCCTTGAGCGATGGTCACGTCCTTGAGCTTGAGCTGCTTGGCGACGTCGGTCACCCAGCCTTCGCCGAACGATTCCCAGGCCAGCATGGTGACGGGCCGCGCGCCGAGCAGCGACCACAGCGCCATCTCGACCGCGCCGGTGTCGGAGGCCGGCACGATGCCGATCCGGTAGTCGGCCGGGACTTCGAGAATCTCGCGGGTGAGATCGATGGCGCGCTTGAGCTTCGCCTTGCCGATCTTCGACCGGTGCGAGCGTCCGAGGAGCGGCGTCGGTGAGGGCTTGCAGGCTCCAGCCGGGGCGCTTGGCGCAGGGGCCGGAGGAGAAATGCGGCACGGCCGGCCGCATGGCGGGCATCGCGTTGGCCATGACTCTATCCTTCCAGATAGGCGCCCCTCGGTGGGGAGGGGTGTCCCGCCGCCGGACATAAGGAAGGAGAGGTGCGCCGTCAAGCGCGTTGTGAAGCGCGGAACGCGGCCGATGCTCGTGAGCGAGGGCGTACGCGCGGCGAATCAGAACTTGAAGCCGAGGCCCACGCGTGCGGTGTTGACGCTGGCCTTGATACCGTAGATCGGCCGAAGCTCACGAATTCGTATTCGGCGCGCACGAAGACGTTCGGCATCATCAGGACGTCGACGCCGCCGCCAGCGACCAGCCGTAGATCAGTGCGCCGGTCTTGATTTCGGTCGCGGTGAACGAGAAGGGCGTCGGGCGGAGTGTTACCGCTCGGATCGATCTCGAGGCCGGACGACGGTCGCGGTGCGGGTGATATCGGCGCGGCCGACCGCGGCGCCGATACCCGCATACGGCAGGAAGTTGCCGAGATCGACGCCGGCGCGCACGCGCAGCACGCCGTAGTCGATGAATGCGCATCGAGGCGGCGCCGTTGATCGTGGTCGCGTAGAGCAGGCCGTTCGACGGCGCGGCGACGCGGGTGATCGGCGAGACCGGAGCATCGGTCGAAAGAATTGCTGCGGCTGTAGTTGAAATCCACGCCGATGATCATGCCCTCCCAGGGATTGTTGTAGCCGACGAAGCCGCCGATGGCGACGGAGCGCGTATCGCCCCTGCCGAGCACCTGCCAGCGCGACGGGTGATGGTCGTTCTCCAGCGCCAGTTCGCGCAGGTCATGCGCCATCAGCGACTCCGTCGCGCCGGCGAAATCCATGCTCGCGATGCTCATGCCGACCTGTCCGCCGGCGTAGAATCCGGCCCAGCGCGACACCACGGACCGATCGGCGGCACGGGCCGATCGGCGCGACTGGCTCCGATCCGCGCAGGGTCGGCACGTCGAAATCGCCGGCGAGCGCGTCCGACATCGGGCGATCAGGGCAAGAGCAACGAGCAAGCGACGCATGACGGTCCCTTGTGCTCCGCAGATTCGTTCGCGGATTCGATCCGCGCACCCGTGATCATGATTGATTAACCTTAATGAGCGGTTAGCTTCGCCCGGCGTCCCGCTTTGGGACAATTAAATCGCCCGCCCGCCCGCGCCGCGCCGACTTCGCGCGGTCACGCCAACGGACGACGGTCACCGCAAAACGAAAACGGCGCGGGAGTGATCCCGCGCCGTTCGCATTCGCAACTCGTTCGTTCGACGATCAGCCGTGGCGCATCAGCGGCGGCGGCAGGTAGGCCGGCGCGTCCGGCTGCAGCATCCAGCGCATGCCGATCTTGAAGTCGTGCGAGTAGAAGTTGGTGAAGCGAGTAGAAGGCGCGCGGCCGCCGGTGCCGGCGCAGCCCGCCGACGCGCAGTCGATGATCGCGGTGTCGAGCGTAGCCCATGTTGAGGTAGCGGTAGGCGAGCTCGACCTTGAAGTTGTTGGTGACGTTGTAGGCGAGGCCGGCATGCAGCGCCCAGGCGAAGTTCCACTTCGACGAATCGGTCGAGGCGTAGCCGAAGCCGGTGGTGCCGTCCGGTGATGTGGCCGACGTCGGTGAGGCCGCGTGAACTTGTGATAGGCGCCGCCGACGCCGGCGCCGACGAACGGCGTCAGGCACCACCAGGTGCCGAGATCGAGATAGGCGTTGGCCAGCACCAGCCAGCTCGAATGATTGCCGTCGTAGACGTCGAAGCAGCGCCGCCGCCCGGGCAGAATTCGGTGTAGCTGCCGACGACCTTGAACCTTCCTTCGGCGCGGTATTCACCGGTGATGTCGAAGCGCAGCCAGTTGTTCCAGGCATAGCCGATGCCGAAGCCGACGAAGGCCGCGTCCTCGATGTCCTTCTGGTCGATGCGCCAGCTCGCCGGCCAGACGAATCGCGGATTGGTCTGGGTGATGGTCGAAGTCGCTGAACGACTTCTGCGCCGACGCCGATGTCGCCGCGCAGATACCAGCCGCCGGTCACGACGACCGGCAGCCGGCTGCGACATCGGGCGGCGGCAAGGGCGGGGGAAGATCGGCGGCGAGCGCTGCCGTGCTGAGCAGTGTCGCCGCTCCGGCGAGCGCCAACATTCTTACGAACCCATGACTTCGTCCTTTCGTCCGGCAGGGGCTGAGGCCCCTCAAGGATGAACCGACGAGGCGAAGATGGCAGCAAACCGTTAAACGAGACTTAACCTTACTTTTTAACCGCGAATTTTAATCTTCGTTAATTTTTGCGGGCGCGGCGCGATGGTAATTTTGCGCACGATGCGGCCACGCACGCGACGTCTCGTTTGCGCTGTTCGGAGCCTCATCCTGAGGAGCGGCGCGCAGCGACGCGTCTCGAAGGATGGCACCGCGTACGAGCGAGTTTGCGGCCATGCTTCGAGACGCGCACTTCGTGCGCTCCTCGAGCATGAGGAGCGGTGAAGCCGCGCGCGTCGCAAAATTTAGAATACGCAGCGATCAACCGCTGAATATGCAGCGATCAACTGCTGCTGTCGTCGAGCTTGCCGATGTGATGCTGCGAATAGAGCTCGACGCCGAGCTTGCCGACGAGTTCGAGCTGCGTCTCCAGGAAGTCGATGTGCTCTTCCTCGTCGTGCATCAGCTTCTCGAACAGGTCGCGGGTCACGTAGTCCTTGACCGAGTGGCAGTGCGTCGCGGCTTCCTGGTAGAGCGCGCGCGCCGACATCTCGGCCGCGAGGTCGCAATCGAGCACCTCCTTGACGTTCTGTCCGATGTGCAGCGGGTCGAGCACCTGCAGGTTGGGAAAGCCGTCGAGGAAGATGATTCGCTCGATGAGCTTGTCGGCGTGCTCCATCTCCTCGATCGATTCCTTGCGCCAGTATTTCGCGAGGTCCTTGAAGCCCCAATTGTCGAGCAGCCGGTAATGCAGCCAGTACTGGTTGATCGCGGTCAGCTCGTGCCGCAGACCGCGGTTGAGATATTCGATGACCTTCGCGTCGCCCTTCATGATGCGCCGATCCCTGACCAGAATTGAGGATTGCCGGCGGGACCGGCAAATTTGGAACGACTCTAATCTGACGGGTGCAGACACGGCAAGGGGCAAGGGATCGACCCGCGCCGGCAACTCAGCTATTCGGAATCGAAAACTGGAAATTATTCGGCGGTGCTGGCCGCTCGGGCAGCACTGGCAGCCCGGGCCGCGGCGCCCGCCAGCGCCTCATCCATGATGCGGCGGATGGTGCGTGCGCACCGTCCGCACTGCGCGCTGCAGCCGAGGCAACCGTAGACCTGGCCGGCCGTGCGCGGCTTCGCGCCGCCCGACGGCCGTGCGCACGTCGTGGTCGCTCAACACGTTGCAGGAACAGACGATCATGGCGGCCGGCGTCCAACCCAAGTTTTTTAGTTCATTCTGTAACTATCGATACATAATGCCACCGGTGCACGCAAAAGGTAATCTCAGTATTTGCACGTATTCTAATCTGTAGGTTGTGCAGTGCCGAACGCCGCAGCAGAGCGTCCCCGTTCCGGGTTGGCGCCGGCCGGCGCATCTCGATTCCAAGTAAAATCAGTGCAAAATCAGTACTTCCAAGAACCACGGGGCGCTAATCCTTCAACATGTAGCGCCGCTTCAACGTTTCGACTCGGCGTTCGGTAAGTCGATGCAGGCAGCTTGCCGTATAGCCTTCGCGTCCGCGCGCTGCGAAGCCACATCAACCGCCGCGACGGACTCCCACGTCGCACTGCTAGATCCCCGGCAAGACGATCCAGTGGCTAGACGCGGCCGATGTTCTCGTACGCGCTTGTCCTTCGCCTCCTGCTTGCGTCTCAGCGTCGCCGAATTTCTGCAATCGCGACGCGATCCTGCCTCGCGTGCACCACGATCGGCGAGTATCCCTTGTCGGAGACCTGCTTGCCGAGGCTATCACAGCGCCGCGAATTCCAGCAGGCGATCGCGACATCGCTGCCGCCCGCGACACTCGAGAATCGCCAAGCGCTCCTGATCATGCAAGGATTGCGATCAGCCAGCCGATCGCCAGCAGCGCCAATTGCTGTGGCGTCAACCGCTGCCGAAGGCTCGCCATTGCGATCCTGGCGAAGCAACCGCAAGGCGCTCGCGAGCCAGCGCCGCATCAATTCGGCTAGCTCGCGAAAAGCTTTGCTCGCTGAGATCGGCACTCTTACGCCGCCGCCGCGGTCAGCGCCTCGACGATGCCGTCGACGACTTCCTCGACCAGCACCTTGTCGTCGCCCTCGCCCATCACGCGGATCACCGGCTCGGTGCCGGACGGCCGGATCACCAGGCGGCCGTGGCCGTTGAGACGCGCCTCGCGCATCCTTGATGGCGGTGCGGACCTTGGCGTCCTCGAGCGGCTTGCCGCTCTTGTAGCGGACGTTCTTCATCACCTGCGGCAGCGGATCGAAGCGGTGGCAGACCTTCGACACCGGCTGATCCTGCTTCTTCACCACCGCCAGCACCTGCAAGCGCGGCGAGCAGCCGTCGCCGGTGGTGGTGTAGTCGGACAGGATGATGTGGCCGGACGGCTCGCCGCCGACGTTGTAGCTCTTCCCGGCGCATGTGCTCGAGCACGTAGCGGTCGCCGACCGGCGTGCGCGCGAGCGCAATGCCGAGGCTTGCGAGATAGCGCTCGAGCCCGAGATTGGACATCACGGTGGCGACGACGCCGGGCTTCGCGAGCCGGCCGTCGTCGACTTCCAGCTTTCCGCGATCACCGCCAGGATCTGGTCGCCGTCGACGACGCGTCCGCGCTCGTCGACGATCAGCACGCGGTCGGCGTCGCCGTCGAGCGCGATGCCGATATCGGCGCGCATCTCCTTGACCTTCTGGCAGAGCGCCGCCGGCTCGGTCGAGCCGCACTCGTGGTTGATGTTGAAGCCGTCGGGATCGACGCCGATCGCCATCACCTCGGCGTCGAGTTCCTTCAGCGCTTCCGGCGCCACCCGATAGCCGGCGCCGTTCGCGCAATCGATGACGATGCGCAGCCCTTCGAGCGAAAGATTCTTCGGCAGCGTGCGCTTGGCGAATTCGATATAGCGGTCCTGCACGCCGTCGATGCGCCTGGCGCGCCCGAGGTCGGCGCTCTTGGCGAGCTTCTTGCCGAGGTCGGCATCGATCAGCTCTTCGATCTCGATGCTCGACCTCGTCGTTGAGCTTGAAGCCGTCCGGCCCGAACAGCTTGATGCCGTTGTCGTCATACGGATTGTGCGAGGCCGAGATCATCACGCCGAGATCGGCGCGCATCGAGCGCGTCAGCATGCCGACCGCCGGCGTCGGCATCGGGCCGGTCTGCAGCACGTCCATGCCGACCGAGGTGAAGCCCGCGACCAGCGCGGTCTCGATCATGTAGCCGGAGAGCCGGGTATCCTTGCCGATCAGCGCGCGATGGCGATGCTCGCCGCGGCGAAAGACGAGACCGGCCGCCTGCCCGACTCGCAGCGCAAGCTCCGGCGTGATCACGCCGTTGGCGCGGCCGCGAATGCCGTCGGTGCCGAAATACTTGCGCGCCATCCGCCGCTTGGCCCCAGCTCACTCACTTAAACTTGAGCCCTTTTCGGCCAAAGCCCTGGGCAATTCAAGGGGCGGTCGGCCGCGGGATCGCGGCAAATTACGCGTGATAATGAATGAGCCCAGCCGCGCCGGGCAACGCAAACGCCTGGGCGCGGATTACCGCTTCGGCTTGCGGTCGTACTGGCTTGTGCGCCGGGCTGCGTCACGTTGATCGGATCGGAGGCCGGAAAGCTGTCCTCGAGCCCCTCCTCGAGCGACCTTTCGACCTTGCGGCGCTGGGCGGCCTTTTGCTCCTCCAGGGCTTCCTGGCGGCGCTTTTCGGCGATTTCGTTCTCGGTGACGGTCTCGTTGGGAATACCCATGCCTGTCCTCCTGCGGATTGTTCCTCGTTAACGTGCCGACCGTGTTCCCGGTTCCACCGAGGCCGGCGGCCGCGCCGTTCCTCGTCGCCAATCCATTGGTTCCTTTGGCGAAACCGTTATGCTGGCGGCAAAACGCGGAGGGAACCCGATCATGCCCACCTTCACCTGCATCGAGGACCTGCGGCAGACCGCCCGCCGCAAGGTGCCGCGCGCCTTCTTCGAGTATGCGGAGGCCGGCTCCTATTCGCAGGAGACCCTGCGCGCCAACCGCGCCGACCTCGAACGCATCAAGCTGCGCCAGCGCGTGCTGGTCGACGTCGACCAGCGCGATCTCTCGACCACGATCATGGGCGAGAAGGTTTCGCTGCCGCTCGCGCTCGCGCCGATCGGGCTGTGCGGCATGCAGCACGGCGACGGCGAGATCCTCGCCTGCCGCGCCGCGCAAGCAGCCGGCATTCCGTTCACGCTCTCCACCATGTCGATCTGCTCGATCGAGGACGTGGCGGCGGCGGTCAAGAAGCCGTTCTGGTTCCAGGTCTACGTGATCCGCGATCGCGGCTTCATCCGCGAACTGATCGCGCGCGCCGCGGCGGCGAAGTGCAGCGCGCTGGTGCTCACGGTCGACCTGCAGGTGCTCGGCCAGCGCCACTGCGACATCAAGAACGGCATGACGGTGCCGCCGGAGATCAAGCTGGCCAACGTCATCGACATCGCCACCAAGCCGGCCTGGGCGCTCTCGATCCTCAAGGGCAAGCGCAAGACCTTCGGCAATCTCGTCGGGCCACGTGAAGGGCATGGAGAGCGTCAACTCGCTCGCGCAATGGACCGCGAGCCAGTTCGATCCGACGCTGAACTGGAAGGACGTCGAGTGGATCAAGAGCCTGTGGCCGGGCAAGCTGATCCTCAAGGGCATCCTCGACGTCGAGGATGCCCGCATGGCGGCGAAGAGCGGCGCCGACGCGCTCATCGTCTCCAATCACGGCGGCCGCCAGCTCGACGGCGCGCCGTCGTCGATCTCGGCGCTGCCGAAGATCGCCGAGGCGGTCGGCAACGAGATCGAGGTGATGTTCGACGGCGGCATCCGCTCCGGCCAGGACGTGCTGCGCGCGCTCGCGCTCGGCGCACGCGCCTGCATGATCGGCCGCTCCTACATCTACGGGCTCGGCGCCGGCGGCGAAGCCGGCGTCGCCAAGGCGATCGAGATCATCGGCAAGGAGCTCGACGTCACCATGGCGCTGACCGGCACCAAGAACGTGCGCGACATCGACCGGCGGGTGCTGGTGAACGGCGAGCGGAACGCCCTTGATTTCTAAGCCGGATTAAGGCGAGAGACCTGATGCCGGCTGGCCTTCAGGCGCGCGGGACCAGCCGGAAAAATACAGCATTTTCAATCATCTGGATTCTCCGCTTGACGGTCCGACGAGTTCTCGGGAATCATAAGAACAAATCATGAACACGACCGGCGGCCGCTGGCTGCCTTGTCCCGGATGAGCCCATGGCTGCAACCGAACGACCTGCCATGCGCTTGGCGGAGCGGCCCCCCATCGGCCGGCTGCGCGAGCAACTGCGCGCCGCCGAAACCGCGATGGGCCTGAGCGATCCCGCTCGTCCGCTCGCGCTCGGCATTCCGGCCATCGACGCTGTGCTCGGCGGCGGGCTCAGCCGCGGCGCGCTGCACGAGATTGCAGCGGCGCGCGACGCGGAGACTGCCGCCGCGACCGGCTTCGCGCTCGGGCTCGCGGCGTGCGGTGGCGTCGCGAAGCGCTCGCCATTCGCACGCGGAACAGCGCCGCAGGCGCGGTCGTCGTTATTGCGCCCTCTCCCCTTGCGGGAGAGGGCAACTCCGAAGCTTCAGCGCACTCAGATGGGTGAGGGGTGGCGGCACGATACCCCTCACCCATTCGAGCACGTTGAAACGCCAGCGCTGCCCTCTCCCGCAAGGGGAGAGGGCGCAACAACGACGGCCCCGCTCGCGGCTCAATTTCCCGGCGGCAGAGCAGCAGCCGTCGTCTGGATCGCCGACGATCTCTCGCTCGCCGAGCATGGCGCGCCTTACGGCCCCGGCCTCGACGCCACCGGCCTTGCGCCCGAGCGGCTGATCACGGTCGCGGCGGCGCGCGGACACGACGTGCTGTGGGCGATGGAGGAGGCGCTGCGCTGCCGCGCCATCGGCCTCGTCATCGGCGAACTGCGCGCACGCGAGATCGATCCGGTGGCGACGCGGCGGCTTTCGCTCGCGGCCGCGGCCGGCGACACGCTCGGGCTGCTGCTGCGCCCGGCGCCGGGCGAGGAAACGTCCGCCGCCGCGACGCGCTGGATCGTCGGCAGCGCGCCGTCGGCGCCTTCACCGCACGGCATCGGCCCGCCGCGGCTCGCCGCGCGGCTGATGCGCAACCGCCGGGGACATCTCGGCACCTGGATCGTGGAATGGAATCGTACGGAGCAGCGTTATGTCCTCGCGTCGGCGAATCCTCAGCCTCTGGCTCTCGCGCCTCTCGACCGACCGCATCCGGCGGCAGTGGCGTGAGGCCGAACGTGACTATCGACCTCACACATCTCACGAGCGATCCGCGGAACAGATTGCCGATGGTGCGAAAGATGCTTCCACAGCGTCCCCTCCCCCCTTGAGGGGGAGGGACAGGGAGGGGGGTAACAGCAATGCTCCGACCTCGCGATTACCCCCCTCCCCACCCCTCCCCCGTCAAGGGGGGAGGGAGCCGACCGCAGTTCGCGGCGGGCAAGCGCCGCTCATCCGTGGGAGGGAGCAGACCGAGCTTGCGGGAAGAGAGAGCTCCTCTCGTCGTCTACGGCAAGCACGGCAACGTCGACCTGCTGACCGCGGTCGATGCGGCGGCGGAGCGGCTCGGCCTGCGCGCCGGGCTGGCGCTGGCGCAGGCGCGCGCCATGCATCCCGCGCTCGTCGCCGATGCCGGAGGATGCGACCGCCGACGCCCGCCTGCATCGACGCCATCGCCGAGCTGGTGCCTGCGCTATACGCCGCTCGTTGCCATCGATCCGCCCGACGGCATCCTGCTCGACATCGGCGGCTGCGCGCATCTGTTCGGCGGCGAAGCCGCGCTGCGTGACGATCTGCTCGCGCGCATGACGCGCTCCGGCTTTGCGGCGCGTGCCGCCATCGCCGCCACCATCGGCACCGCCTGGGCGGCGGCGCGTTTCGGCGACTGCGGACATCATCCCGACCGGTCATGAGCGCGACGCCATCGCGCCCTTGCCGCTTGCCGCGCTGCGGCTTGCGGCCGAGACCGTCGCGGCGCTCGCGCGCGTCGGCTTGAAACGCATCGGCGACATCGTCGACCTGCCGCGCGCACCGCTCGCCGCCCGCTTCGGCGGCGATCTCCTCACCCGGCTCGACCACGCGCTCGGCCGCGCCGACGAACCGCTCTGCCCGCGCCTGCCGGTCGCGCCCTATATCGCCGAGAAGAGCTTTCCCGAGCCGATCGCGCGCGAGGAGGACGTGCTCGCCACGGTCGAGCGGCTGGCCGCTCGCCTCAAGACCACGCTCAGCCGCCCGCGGCGAAGGCGCGCGCCGCGTCGAGCTGCCGCTGTTCCGCACCGACGGCGCGGTGAAACGCATCGCGGCCGGCACCTCGCGGCCGGTGCGCGACCCGCAGGCGATCCGCGCGCTGTTCGTCGAGCGCCTCGCCGCGCTCGGCGACGAGATCGATCCGGGCTTCGGCTTCGACCTCGCGCGGCTGTCCGTGCTCAACGCCGAGCCGTGCCCGGAAGAGCAGATCGGGCTTGGCGGCGGCGAGGATCAGGCCGACCTCGATCGCCTCGTCGACCGGCTGAGCGCACGCCTCGGCCGGCGGCGCGTGTCGCGGCTCGTCGCGCACGACAGCCATATTCCGGAGCTCGCCGCCTCGGCCGTGCCCGCGCAGGCGACCGCACGGGCCGAGCTCGGCTGGGACGCCGTGCGCCGCTTTCGCGCCGAGACCGGACAGGTGGCGCGGCCCTGCCGGCTGCTCGCGCGGCCCGAGCCGATCGACGGACGTGGTCGCGCTGGTGCCCGACGGCCCGCCGGTGCGCTTCCGCTGGCGGCGCGCGCTGCACGAGGTCGTCGCCGCCGAAGGCCCCGAGCGCATCGAGGGCGCCTGGTGGAGCGAGCATGGCGGACCGGCGCGCGACTATTTCCGCGTCGAGGACGCGCGCGGCCTGCGCTTCTGGCTGTTCCGCGCAGGCCTCTATCGCGACATGGCGCACGCGCCGCAGTCGGAGCACGCCCACGAGATGGCGCACGGCTTCGCGCTGCCGCGCTGGTTCCTGCACGGGATGTATGCGTGAGCCTCTTCTCTCGCGGTAAGGAAAGCGGAGACTGAGTCACG
>CAWEOL010000007.1:0-357735 GCA_963810675.1 Ilumatobacteraceae bacterium | reverse complement strand
TACGAAGCGGTCGGTGGCCCGTTGAACGGTGATGGTCATGACCTACCCAACATAGTTGCGGACACAACTATTCCGCACGAGTCTGCTCACCCGACGTGCGTTCCCGTACATCTCCATCAGCGGGTCGCTGATCAGCTCGAGGCGCTCGCCATCGGGACCGCGGAAGTACAACGACGAGCCATCGACGTGGGCGTACTCGACTGCTCGTCGTCGAGCCGCGCCTTGAGCTGCTCCCAGTCGATCGCTTCGACGGAGATCGCCAGGTGGTGGTGACCGCCGAGCACCTCTTCGTACGGGCCGAGGTCGAGGCCGGGCAGGTCGAAGTAGGCGAGGGTGTTGCCGTGGCCGATGTCGAAGAAGAAGTGCGTCGAGCCCTCGTAGTCGCGGTTCTCGAACATCTCGATCAGCGGGAAGCCGAGCACCTCCTGGAAGAACTGGACGGTGCGCTCGACGTCGCTGCTGATCAGGGCGACGTGGTGCACACCGCGAGCGGTACTGGCCGGTCGCTCGGTTCGCGGGTGTGAGGTATCGGGCGCTGATCTCTGCGCGATGTGCAGCGAGACGAGCCGCGTTCATCATCGTCGATGGTCATAGTGGCATCTCCACGGGGTCAGACGGCAGGGGACAGAAATTACAGTGGCGGCGCCGGCGTCGATCCATTTTTCGGCCTGGTCGAACCACGTGGCCGGGTCGCCGGCAATCACCAGCTCGGTCGAGTGCCGGTTGTTGCGTACCGTAGGCGGCGAATTGGCTGGCGAAGCGGGGCAAGGCCATCTTCTCGCGCATCATCGCCTCGAGGGCGTCGACATCGGCGCTGGCCTGCACGAACGCTGTGAACGTCGGAATTGCACCGATCTGGGTCCGCACCTGCTCGAGGTACTTCGGGCCGGACCACTCGGCAAAGATGACTCCGTCGGCGACCTCGGCGGCGAGCGCCATAGATCGTGGGCCACGGACACCGAGCGAGATCGGCGGCACGACCTTTGCCGGATGGACGAGTTGCACGTTGTCGAGGTGGACGTGCTCGCCCTGCATCGTCACGCTGTCGCCGGCAAGCAGTTGCTTGGTAGCGACAACAACCTCGCGCAGTGACGACATCCACGACGTTGGAGCGGCGCCGACCTGCTCGATCCAGAAATCGACCCCGTGACCGAAGCCCATGTGGAAGCGACCGGGGAACATCTGGGCAAGGGTGGCGATCTCCATCGCTGCATAGGCGACGTTGCGAACCACTGCGGGGGCGATGCCGATGCCGACGGTGATCTGCTTGGTCGCCGCCAATGCGGCAGTGGCTTGCGTGAAGCCGCCGTGGAACGTGAGATCCTCGACGACCCACAACTCGTCGAGGCCGCCCTCCTCGACTTGGCGGGCGAAGCTCGCCAGCCGGTCGGCCGGCCATTCTCTTCGGAACATCACACCGAACGTGGTCATGGCGCAGCTACGGATGTGGTCGATCCCGGTGTGCGGGCCAGTTGACCGATGCTCTGCCACGTCGCCGGACCATCGAAACCGAGGGCCCACAACGACACAGACCCGAGGCGTTCGCGACGGGCCAGGTCGATGCGCTCGCGAGCCCCTTCGGCATCGACGTAGTGCACCTCACGTGTCTGCGTGCACGTCGTCGTGCCGTCTGTGACCTGCAGCTGATAGGTGAACGACGATTCTCCCGTCAGCGGATCGCGCACCGGCGTCGCGGCGCGTTTGGCGAGCAACTCGTCGATGTTCCTCTGGCTCACGCTGGTCTTACCCTCTTCGTTCGCTGGACATGTACCAACCGTAGCGATCGGCCAGTTGTATCCGTACAGGCCAACGCCGAGCGACAGTTTGCTGTCGTCGCCGACAGCCTTCTTCGCGGCGTTGACCGAGTTTTCGACAAAGGCCAGCGGAGCGATCGGTCCGGCCTTGCCGGTTGAGTAGTCGTAGGCCATGATGCGGATCTGATCGACGTGCGGCGCCATGCCGCCGTAGTCGTACACCCAGTAGCCGCTGAGGTCGGTGCGCCCGGAGTCGTTGATGTAGGGCACGCTGACCGACAGGGTCCGGCCGTCGGCGTGCAGCCGGTCGCCGAGCTCGGTGATGAAGCTGATCCACGACGGCCGAGTTGTGGCCCACGTTGACCGGTCGTCGGCGAACGCAAACTGCTCGTAGTCGATGTCGACCCCGTCGAAGCCGTTGGCGGCCGCCAGGTCAGCGATGGTGGCGACGTGGGTGGCCCGAGTGGCAGGGTCGGCCAGGACAGCCGCCATGCCGCCCGCCGGCATGGCATCGATGATCGACGGCACCACTCGCGAGCCTGCGGCGCGCACTGCTGCCACGAATCCGGCGGTTGTCTCGGCCGACAGGTTGCCGTCGACCGAGATCGTGGTGGCGTCATGCGTGGAATACCAGAACGGTGAGACCTGGCGCAGCATCGACCCGTTGGTGGCGAGCGTCGCCTGTGCGTCGGGCAACGTCCAGTACGGCGCCCAGGCGTCGACCGGGATGTCGATCGGCGGTGGTGCGAGAGGGTCGCTGCGAGTCGCGGCCACGGCGACACCGCCCATCCCAACGGCAAGAACGGCCGCTGCGGCTGCAGGCCAGCGCCGTCGACGACGAGGCCGCATCAGGTTGTCAACATCGAGATCGGTCAGAGAATCGACGCGTCGGAGACGACGGGTGGGCGGCACGTCGACGATGTGAGGGATGACGATGACCTGACAACCCGCCGCAGTGGCCGAACGAACGCCGGTCGGTGAGTCTTCCAGGGCGACGCAGTCGCGGGGTGAAACCGACAGGGCGCGTGCGGCGGCGAGATACGGCTCGGGATGCGGCTTGCCTCGCCGCACCTCGTCGCCGACGATGGTGGCTGCAAACGAACCGCGCGGCAGTTCGGCGACGACGGCATCGGCCAACCGCCTCCACGACATGGTCACCATGGCGCAAGGAATCTGGTCGGTCCGCAGCGCGGCGAGCAGATCCCGTGCGCCGGGACGCCACGGCATCTTCAGACGAATGCGGGCGATCACTCCGTCGAGGAGTTGGTTGACGATCTCGTCGATCGGCAGATCGACCCCACCGTGGTCACGGATGTAGCGGCCCGAGTCGGTCAGATCGCTGCCGACGATGGCGTGAGCGTGTTCGTGGCTCCACGTTCCCCCGTGCGCCTCGACGAGCTCGAACTCGCACTCGATCCAATACGGCTCGGTATCGACGAGCGTTCCATCCATGTCCCACAGGACAGCGGCTGGGCGGCGGGCGCGGTCGGACCGCCGGGTTGACGTCATGCCCGTTGGAGGCTATTCAGTGCGACTGGTCATCGCTCGTCATTGCTGGCAGCAACGTACTTGGCGTGGTCGCCGGCGGCCTTCGCATCAGGGTCAGCTATTTGAGCGGCGGTCGTTCTATGAGCTGACGCGAAGTGTCGGCGTCGCTGAACTGGGCAGCCCCAGAACGACACGTACGGTTCTGGGGCTGTCCAATTCCTCGCTGAACCCTCGCCCGGGTGCGCTCCTTGAGCGACGAGTGCCCGATCTGGGCGTCGCGGCAGCTCTCCGAACCATCGCCGACACGCCAGAGCTAGTTGACGAGGTCGACTGCCAGGGCCGCGCGGCGACCTTCCAGAACTGCCTCGTACATCGTTCGTGGCGCGACGCAGTCGCCCGCCTGGAGGTCGGCACCGTTGATCGGGTCGGTCGGGAGGCGAAAGCCGCAGTCGACGAGGGCGGCGCAAGCGATGGTGCGCCGTTCACCGGTGAAGCGATCCTCGACCTCGACCGCGCCGGATCGCACCGAACGCAACAGTGAGCGTCGTTCGATAGTCACGCCGCGTTGGGCGAGGCGAACGTTGGCCGGGGCCAGGTCGCCGGTGCGTGACAGTTCGTTGCCGGCGATGTGATCCTGCGTGATGAGGATTGCGCGCTCGCCGAGCTCCTCGGCGAGAGCAACGGCGATCGGGCCGCCGATCGGATCGAACAACGCGATCTGGCCTTGTCGTAGCTCGGTACCGCGGCGAACTTCGGCGACGTCGAGGACCATCGAGTGATCGTCGATCTCGTACTCGCGCCGGCCCGGCTGGGATCCGGTGCATTGAATGGTCACATCGCCGTCGGGGATCGACGTGGTGCCGGTGGTGATCTCGACACCGAGGCGGCGACACTCGGTCTCCAACCAGGCGACGAGCTCGGCGCCTGGTCCGGCCAGTGCTGCCAGACCACCGACCCGGTTGGTTGCTTCCACGAGTGCGACGCGGTGTCCCCGCGTGGCCGCGACCCGAGCAGTCTCCAGCCCGGCGACGCCACCACCGACGACCACGACGCGACGCGGGATCGGAAGTCGACGCGTACCAGTCGGGGTCCTCCGTCTCGCGGCCCGCGGTCGGCTCGCCGACACAGCTGACGACGGGGTTGCGGGCGTCGCGAACCTGGCACCGTCTGGTTGCAGCGGATGCACGGCCGGATCGCGCCGGCCTGATCCGCGCGCAGCTTGGCCACCAGGTCGGGCTCGGCGATCTGGGCACGGGTCATCTCGACGCCGTCGCAGATGCCCTCGCCGACGGCCCATTCGGCCTGACCGAATTCGACGACCGAGCCTTGGAGGAACACCGGGGTGCTCGCCAGGGCAGCCTTGACTGCCCGGCAGACGTCGATGTTGAATCCGGCAGGCTCGTGGAAATCGGGTCGGGTCTTCTCGGCGGTGTAGATCGATCCGCGCACGACCACGACGTAGTCGATGCCGGCGGCTACCAGGTTCGCGGCGATGTCCGGGGCGACGTCGGGCGTCATGCCGGCCCACGGGGCCAGTTCGTCGCAACACAGTCGCAGTCCGATCAGCCCGGCGTCGGGCCGCACCGCTTCGATCACCTGGCGGGCGAACAGCAGTCGGTCCTGCCCCCATGAGTCGTCGCGGTGGTTGGTGAGACCCGACAGGAACTGGCGCACCAGGCTGTGCTGCCCGGCGTTGATCTCGACACCGTCGCAGCCGGCACGGACCGCGATTTGGGCGGCAGCCGCGAAGCCGTCGATCACCGCCTCGATGTCGTCCGCCTCCATCCACTTCGGCGTCTCGCGGCTGTTCACCTCGGGAACCCTCGATGGTGCCCACAACGGCAGTTGGCTGTACGCGCTGCTGCCCTGCCCGCCGGCGTGATCGAGTGAAGCGATCACCAGGGCTCCGTGCTCGTGGCACGATGCGGCGATGTCGCTCCACCCGGCCGCGCAGCGTTGGGCCAGAGGTGCCCGCTCGTAGGGCCAGTCGCTGTCGTGCACGCTCGCGCCTTCGGTCACGATGACCCCGCAACCTCCGACGGCCCGCCTGGCGTAGTACGCGGTGTGCCGCGCCGTGAATCGGCGGTCGTCGTCGCCGAGATTGGTGACGTGCGGGCCGAACATCAGCCGGCTCGGTGCCGGGCGGGGACCGAGCGACAGTGGGTTCAACAGCATCACAGGCGCGACTCTGGCAGTCTGGCCGGCAGTTGTCGAAGGTGGATCCCGAAGCCCGTCATCCCGGACCGGCCGACAGTTCTTGCCGATCGATCAACCGCTTGATGTTGTCGATGTGCCGAACCAGCACGAGCGCGCACAATCCGACGACGTAGATGATCTCCCATGTCGGTGCGCCTGAGATCACCAAGGCGACCGGCAGTCCGACGGTGATCGTCAATGACGCCAGCGATGCCTTGCCCGTCAGCTTGCGAGTCACGAACCACACGACACTCAACACGACCGAGATGACGGGTTGCAACACGATCATCGCGCCGGACATCGTGGCCACGCCCTTGCCCCCATGGAAGCGTCTCGTGATGGGAAACATGTGACCGAGCACAGCCGCAGTGACCAGGATGTAGGCGTCCGGGCGGGTGCCGAGCGCCAGCCCGACGAGCTGCGGGCACAGCACCTTTCAAGGCATCGAGCAGGAAGACGAGCGCACCCCACCTGACGCCGAGGACGCGCGTGACGTTGGAGGTGCCGGGATTGCCCGAGCCGAGCGTCAAGATGTCGACGCCGCGGGATCGGGCCACCATCACGGCGCTCGGGAAACGTGCCGAGCAGGTAGGCGAGCGGGACGAGCGCGAGTGCGACGCTGATCCGCCAACCTTACGGCAGCCCGAACTTTGGCACCGGCAGCGCCCTCAGCGTGTGGCGGACAGCGACAAGGTTGGGTGGGACGGGGTGGGGGAAAGGTGACGTCGTGAGTGGTCGAGGGAGGGGCGGGGAGTGAGTTCGACCCGCACAGCGCCGAGCATGGCGTCGGCATCGCCGCCGACGCACTCCGGATCCGGCCCGTCGAGGGGCAATCCGGTGAAGAACTTGGCAGCCATGCAGCCGCCCTGGCAGGCGTCGTAGCTGCCGCAACTGGCGCACGCCCCGGCCGACTGTGGTTCGCGCAGCTCGCGGAACAGGTCGCTGTGCTTCCACACGCGTTCGAAGCCGCCCTCGTCGCGTACGGAGCCGGCCTTGAACTGGTCGTGGATGACGAACGGGCAGGCGTAGACATCGCCGACGGGATCGATCAGGCACACCACGCGTCCGGCCCCGCACATGTTCAGGCCCGGCAGCGGTTCGCCCAGCGCGTTGAGGTGGAAGAACGAATCGCCGGTCAGCACCGTCGTCGCCCTTGGCCAGCAGCCAGTCGTAGATCTGCCGCTGCTGGGCGTTGGTCGGGTGCAGGTCGTGCCACGTGTCGGCGCCGCGCCCACTCGGTCGCAGACGGGTGATGCGCAGCTGGGCGCCGTACGAGTCGGCGAGTGCCTTGAACTCGTCGAGCTGGTCGACGTTGTGGCGGGTGACGACGACGCTGATCTTGAACGGGCCGAAGTCGGCGGCAGCCAGGTTGTCCATCGCTCGTCGGGCGATGGCGTACGAGCCCGCGCCGCGCACCGCGTCGTTGGTGGCGGCGTCGATGCCGTCGAGGCTGATCTGGATGTCGAGGTAGTCCATCGCGGCCAGGCGGCGAGCGTTGTCGGCGTCGATGAAGGTGCCGTTGGTCGAGAACTTCACGCCGATGCCGTGCGGCTGCCGCTGCCGCGGGATCGATGGCGTACTCGACGAGTTCGAAGAAGTCGCGGCGAATCATCGGCTCGCCGCCGCCGATGTTGATGTAGAAGACCTGCAGCTCGCGCAGCTCGTCGAGCACACGCTTGGCCTCGGCGGTCGTCAGCTCGCGCGGATCGCGCTGGCCGCTCGACGACAGGCAGTGCACGCACTGCAGGTTGCATGCGTAGGTCAGCTCCCACGTCAGGCAGATCGGGGCGTCGAGCCCGCTCTTCAGCTGCTCAACCAGCGACTGGGCGCTCACGGACGATCTCCGATTCGTTGAGGGAGGCGAAGGCCTTGGCGAACGACGGCCACCGTGACTCGGCGATGCCGCACGCCTGCAAGCGTCGCCGACAGCGATGGGTGATCGGCGAGCTGGCGGGCGACCGCGACCACGTCGCGGTGCTTCAGGAACACCAGCCGGCGATTGCCGTAGTGGTAGGCGAGCGCGCCGAACGGTTCCGGGCGCAGCGCGACCTGCGGGTGGAGCTCCAACGCGGTGTCGAGCAACGACAAGGTCAGTACACGCCGCACATGCCGTCGATCGAGATCTCCTCGATCAACAGCTCTTCTTCGATGACGGTGTCGTCGGCAGACGACTCGACGATGTCTTCATTCTCCATGAACCGGAGCGTAGTGGGTGGGCAGCGTGTCGTCCCTTCCGGCCCGTGCCGGTCGACCGCTAGGGTTGGCGACCCCGTGGATGCCGAGCCTTTCCCTGAACTCGTCGTCGAGCGCGACCACCTGTCGTTCGCCCGCGCTGCCGCGACGCGATGATCGAGCGTTTCCGAGCCGTCGATCCCGCGGCGTCGGCCGACGAGATCACCTCGGAATACGTCGAGGTCACCGTCGCCGAGGCGCTGGAAGACCTGCACAGCCCGGCGCCGGCGACTTCTTCGGCCGGATCACCGATGAGCACAGCCGACCGCTGGTACATCGGTCGTCGGCACATCGAGGACGACGCGCACGATCCGGTGGTGGTCGACTGGCGTGCGCCGATCGCTGCGCCGTTCTACCGGGCCACGGGCGTCGACCCGTTCGGGCTCAGCCATCGTCGCCGGTTCACGATGGTCGACGGCGAGCTCTCCGCCTACCTCGACGAACAACTCGACGATCCCGACTCGGTCGCCGCGCACGCGGCATCCCCGACCCGGTGCTGGCCGAGATCGGCGCGGCGCGCACCGGTGCGATGCGCGAGATCGTCGCCACGATCCAGGCCGAGCAAGACGTCGTGATCCGTGCCCCGCTCGATCAGTGCCTCGTCGTGCAAGGTGGCCCGGGCACCGGCAAGACGGCGGTCGGTCTGCACCGCGCCGCGTACCTGCTGTTCGAGCATCGCCGCCGGCTGGTCCGCGACGGCGTGCTGGTGGTCGGGCCGAACACGGTGTTCCTCGACTACATCGGCAACGTGCTGCCGTCGCTCGGCGAGCGCAGCGTGCAGCAGCGCACTGCGCTCGACCTCTGCGTGCCGAAGGTCGAGATCACCGGCATCGACGACGACGACGACGCGACGCTGGAAGGGCGCGCCGGAGATGCTCGATCGCCTGGCGGCCGCCAGTGTCGGTCACGTCGCTGCGCCCGACCGATGATCTGCGAGTGCCGGTCGGCGCGCGGACGCTGGTCATCGCCGGCGACGAGTTCGCCGGCTGGATCGACGAGGCACTTCACGGTGTCACCCCGGTCAACAGGCGACGCGACGGGCTGAAGGGGCTGGTGCAGCGCGACCTGCTGCGCCGCACCGATCGCGACGACGTGTGGGAGCGCTCGCCCGAGCTGCGCGCGGCCGTTGCCAAGGCGTGGCCGATGCAGCAGCCGATCCGGCTGGTCGACAAGTTGCTGCCGGGGCCGGGAGGCAAGCGCCGGCAGTGGACGGTCGCCGATCAGTTCCTGGTCGACGAGGCCAACTCGATGCTCAACGGCACCCCGTTCACGTTCGGTCACGTCGTCGTCGACGAGGCCCAGGACCACTCCGCAGTGTCGCTGCGGGTGCATCGGCCGGCGCAGCCCGCGAGGCTCGATGACGATCCTCGGCGACCTCGCCCAGTCCACGACGCCCGCCGGCCAGCAGGACTGGAGCGAAGCGCTGGGCTCACATCCGAGCCAACGCCGCCGAGGTCGCCGTGTTGACGATCGGCTACCGCGTGCCTGGACCGATCCTCGACGCCGCCAATCGGCTGCTGCCGTACACCGACGTGTCGAGCGCGCCCAGCCGCAGCGTTCGGGTGGAAGGCGACCGCGCCTGTCGGTGCGCGTGGTGAGACCCGAGGCGCTGTTCGACGCCGTCGCCGCCGAGGTCGCCGCAGTACGACACCGACATCACAACACCGGTGTCGTCGCGCCGGCGGCGTTGCACGACGCGATCGGTGTCGCGCTGGCCGCTCATCGGTCTGCAGGCGGTCGACTCGCGTGCACGATCTCGCCCACGACGACGTGCCGATGTTCACAGCCGAGGCCGTGAAGGGCCTCGAGTTCGACGGCGTCGTCGTCGTCAACGCCGCACGAGATCTTCGACGGCTCGGCGCTCGGCGCCCGGTTGCTGTACGTCGCCATGACCCGCGCCGTGCAGGTGCTGCACCTGGTCGGCGACGCCCGCCGCCGCCGCAACTCGGCTTGCAGGTCCCGAGCGGCGAAGATTGACCGACTTGCCACTATGGTCGGCCACACAGACGTACGACACTGGGGGTTCTGCTGTGAAGACCAAAGCCGCGATCCTCTGGGAACGCAACACGCCGTGGAGCGTCGAGGAGATCGAGCTCGATCCGCCCAAGACCGGTGAGGTGCTGGTCAAGCTGGCTGCCAGCGGGATGTGCCACAGCGACGAGCACCTGGTCACTGGCGACCTCGCCGGTGCCACGGCGGATCCGCCGTGCATCGGCGGGCACGAGGGTGCCGGTGTCGTGATGGAAGTCGGTCCGGGCGTGTTCTCGCTTGCCCCAGGCGACCATGTGGTGTTCGGGTTCGTACCGGCGTGTGGACGCTGCCCGAGCTGCGCCTCGGGGCACAGCAACCTGTGCGATCTCGGTGCGGCTGAGCGCCGCCGGCATGCAGTTCTCCGACGGCACCAGCCGTCACCATGCCCAGGGTCAAGACTTGCGTCTCGCCATCGGGGCTCTCGGCACCTTCGCCCACCACACTGTCGTCAACGAGGCCAGCTGCATCAAGATCGACAAAGACATGCCGCTCGACCGTGCCTGCCTGATGGGTTGCGGCGTCGTCACCGGATGGGGCTCGGCCGTGTACGCCGCCGAGTGTCGAGCCTGGCGACACGGTCGCCGTTGTCGGCGTCGGCGGCATCGGTGCCAACGCTATCCAGGGTGCGCGCTTGGCCGGGGCCGCGTGTAATCGCCGCGATCGACCCTGTCGAGTTCAAGCGTGAGAAGGCGATGGAGTTCGGCGCAACGCACACGCACGCCTCGATCGAAGAGGCGATCGGCGCCATGCCAGAGACGACGTGGGATCGTGGGTTCGACAAGGTGATCATGACGATGGGTGTCGGCAACGGCGACGCCCTGGGGCAAGCGTTCTGGCTCGGCGGCAAGCGCAGCAAGATCGTCGTCACCAACATCCACCCGACATCGGAGACCTCGATCGCGATCCCGGCGGTCTTCCTGACGGTCTTCGAGAAGCAGCTGATCGGTTCGCTGTTCGGCTCGGCCAACCCGCGTCGCGACATCCCGAAGCTGCTCGAGCTCTACACCCAGGGTCAGCTCGACCTCGACGGACTCGTCACCCGCACCTATCCGCTCGAGGGGATCAACGACGGCTACGCCGACATGTATGCCGGCAAGAACATCCGCGGCGTGCTGGTGTACGAGTGATCCATGGCTGATGCCGCCGCCCTCGTCGGGCGGGTGTTGTGCCGCGTCGTCGGGCGCGAGCGGGAAGTCGAACTCGTCGTCGCTGCGTTGGCGGCCGATCGCCATGTGATGTTGGAAGGCCCGCCGGGTACGGGCAAGAGCACGCTGTTGCGCGCCGTTGCCGACGAGCTCGGGCTCGGCTTCGAATTCGTCGAAGGGCAACGCCGAACTGACCCCGGCCCGCCTGGTCGGCCACTTCGACCCGGCTCGAGTGTTGGCCGACGGTTACGACCCCGACGTGTTCGTCGACGGCCCGCTGGTGTCGTCGATGCGCGACGGGTCGCTGCTCTACATCGAGGAGATCAACCGCATCCCCGAAGAGACGCTCAACGTGCTGATCACGGTGATGAGCGAACGCGAGCTGCACGTGCCACGCCTCGGGCGAGTGGTCGCCGAACCGGGCTTTCGACTGGTGGCGGCGATGAACCCGTTCGATGCGATCGGCACGGCTCGTATCAGCAGTGCGATCTACGACCGCGTCTGTCGACTGTCGGTCGACTATCAATCGGCCTCCGACGAGCAGGCGATCGTGGCCAAGGTCGTCGATCCTTCGCCCGATCCCAGCTGGCTGGCCAAGGTGGTGGAGGTCGTCCGCCTCACACGCGTCCACCCGGATGTGCGCATCGGCTCGTCGGTGCGTGGTGCCATCGACATCGCCGCCGTCGCTGCCTCGCTGGCTCCGTTGCGCCATTCATCCCCGACGGCGTTCGACGTCGGGCTCGACAGCGCCATTGTCGCCCTCTCGGGCAGGTTGCGCATGCGTGAGGGTGCGTCGCGCACTTCCGAGTCGGTCGTGACCGAGTTGTGGCACGACGTCTTCGCTTCAGCGCCTCAGAGCTCGTCGGGAAAAGTGACCGCCCCGGTCGGGGCGTTGCGCCGAACCAGCTAGTTCGTGAGGGTGTCGACGCCGACGCGGCGATTGCTGAATCGCGGCGGCGCACCACGTCGCGTCGCGACCTGGCCCGAAATCCACGCTTCGAGCAGATCTCGCCCGAGGTCGGTGAGCTCGATGAAGCGGCAGTGGAGAAGGGAATGGTCGCTGGCCCCGACGACATGTTGGCCCTGCTCGCCGATCTGACCGGGGCGACGGACCAACGTCTACGCGACCTGGCCTGCAGGCTGGCGGCCCGGCTCTTCTTGGATCTTGCTCGCCGGGGCCTGTCGAGGCGACATGGGATCGGCACGATCGCCGAGCAGCCGTACCGGCCCGATGGTGGAGATCTCGACCTCGACGCCAGCTTCGATGCGATCATCGAGGCGAATGCCGCCGGCATCGCAGTCGACGTCGAACGGTTGCGGATCAGATCGTGGAGCACCCCCGACACGGCCCTGTGCCTGCTGGTCGACCGCAGCGGTTCGATGGGTGGCCGGCCGTTGGCGACGGCGGCCGTCGCCGCGGCAGCGGTGGCCATGCGCAATCCCGGAAGCTACAGCGTGCTGGGCTTCGGCAAGGACGTGGTGGCGGTGAAGAGCCAGGGCACCGACAAGCCCGCCGAGCGGGTCGTCACCGATGTGCTGTCGTTGCGCGGTCACGGCACCACCGATCTGGCCGGTGCGCTGCGCGCCGCCGGCGAGCAACTGAACCGCAGCAAGGCGGCGCGCAAGATCGCAATCCTGCTCAGCGACTGCCGGGCGACGGTCGACGGCGACGTGCACGCCGCGGCCGCAGCCTTGCCGGAGTTGGTGATCGTCGCACCCGAGCACGACTGCGACGAGGCTGTCAGACTTGCGGGCGCATGCGCTGCACGGATTGCGACGGCGTCAGGGCCGACGCAAGCCGTCGAGGTCTTGGCAACGCTGCTCGAACGCTGATCAACATTCGACAGCCGCGTCAGGCACGATCGCCGACTTCGGCGGCGTTCGACAGCGGCGCCGCGTTGCCGGCGGGTGCCGTGGTGTTGGCATCGGTGCTCGACGGTGGCACCGGTGTGACGCCAGGTGGCACCGGCGATGGCTTGGTCGTGCTGGTGTGCGGGATGGTGGACGTCGTGGTGGTTGGCTCGAACTGCTGCTCGGGGGCATCGGCGAGAGGCGCAACGCCGCGGAAGATGTCGAGAATCGCCTGCATGTTCTTCGAATTCTTGTGCCAGATCAGCACGTCGTTGCCTTGGATGATCTTTCCGGTGGCCTCGATCTGGTACGTGCGGATGTTGGCCGGGTCGACTTTCTTGACCACCCCGACGAACTCGATCATCTTGTCGATGGTCATGCCCGTGTCGATGACCAGATCATCGCGATACGACGCGTACAGGGCACTGATGGTCTTCGGCTTCAGGACTCCCTGTTTCAAGGCGGCGGTCAGCGTGCGGCGAAGGAAGTCTTGCTGACGAGCGATCCGGCCGAGGTCCGACGACGGGTCCTGCTTCCACTTGCCGTTGGCGTCCATGTACTCGAAGTGACGCGACCGCACGTACTTCAACGCCTCGTCACCTTCGAAGCGGTGGCACGTACCGGGCGCGGTGATGTCGACGGCCAGCCCGGTGGCCACGTCGCGGATCGGGTAGTTCAACGGCACGCTGACGCCGCCGACTGCCTTGACCAGCCGCTGGAACGCACAGAAGTCGATCTGGATGAAGTGGTCGATCGGCACGCCGAACTCGCTCTGGATCGTGTCGATCAGCAACTGGGGGTCGTCGCGGCGGTAGGCACCGTTGATCCGTTGCGTGCCGTGACCGGGAATCTTCACCCAGAGGTCGCGGGGAAACGACAACACGGCCGATCGTTTCGTCGATGGATCGAGGCGGATGACCATGATGGTGTCGCTGCGCTCGCCGCTGCGCGAGCCTTTGTCCTGGAGCTCGACACAGCTCTTGTCGGTGGAGTTGTCGGCACCGGTGACGAGGAAGTTCATCGCCGTCGGGTCGGCCTCTGGAAAGGTCTCGGGAGAGCCCGTGTCTGCGGGCAGGGTCTGGCCTGGCGCCGCCGTCACTGTGGGTGCCTGGGCGCTGGGTGCCAGGCGTTTCGAGCTGGTGTTGATGGCGACCTTGTTGCCCTTCTCACCGGCGCTCTTACCGATCAGCAGCCCGACTGCAGCCGCGAAGCACAACACGACGATGACGCAGTTGACCACCAGGACGAGGCGTTGACCCGCGGTGTGGTGCCCACGGAACGGCGGTGGTGCTGTCGGTTCCGCGTCAGTCATGAGTCCTCCAGGTTACCTGGGGAGGTCGAGCGATGGGGAGCGCCCCATCCCTGCGGTTGGCTATCGTCGGGTCGTGTCAACCTCACGGCCTCTGTGGATGGATCGACTCGACGAGCTGCACCTGCTGGCACCGCTGCGGATCATCGGAATCATCCTGGTGGCGTTCATTGTCACCCTTGTGCTGCGTGCCCTCATAGGCCGCCTTCTGAACCGCACGATCGAGCTACCCGGCGTCGACCCAGAGCGCGCCCACGCCCGGCAGCGAGCTCTCAGCACGGTCCTTCGGTCGGCGGTTGTCGGCGTCGTCTGGTCCATAGCCGTCATCACGATCATCGGCGAGCTCGGCATCAACATCGGCGGTTTCGTCGCCACGACGGCCGTGATCGGTGGCGCCATCGCGTTCGGCGCCCAGACGTTGATCCGCGACGTGATCTCCGGCTTCTTCGTGCTCGCCGAGGATCAGTACGGCGTCGGCGACCGCGTCGACCTCGGACAAGCTAGCGGTGTGGTCGAGAGGATCACGTTGCGCAGTGTGCGCATGCACGACGGCGAAGGCCGCATCTGGCACGTTCCCCACGGCAACGTGATGCGCGTCGCCAACCTCTCCAAGACATCTCTCGCTCTACTTGACCTCGAGGTCGCCCGAGACAGCGATCCTGTTGTCGTCGAACAGGTCGCCGCTCGACTCGGCCGACGACTGCGCCAACACGCCTCGGCCGGCCCGCTGCTGACCGGTGATCCGACGGTCGTCGGCCTCACCGACATACTCGACGACCGGCTGATCTACCGGATCACCGCGCCCTCGAAGCCCGGGTTTCAAGACGACGTCCGTCGGGTGTGGCGTTCGCTGGCCCTTACTGCCTTCCGCGAAGGTGAGTTGCGCGAGCCGAAGAGCAGCACAGAGCCTGTCGGGCGCGGTGCCTCGCCGGGGCCGAGACCAGCCGATTCCGACTAGTCGGTGACCACCACGGTGTTCCGATGGTCGCGAAGTCCCACATGTAGAGAGCATCGGCTGTGGCTTGGCGAACGCATCCGCCGGACAACGCCTGACCGAGCTGAGCGTCGGACTGGATGGGCACGCCGTCGCGCCTCGGAATCTCGTGAAAGCCGATGTTGTCGCCCAACGGCCCGTGGGCGAACCGGACCATGAACCTCATGCAGATGTTCGGGTGGTCGATGTTGCAGGTGAAGTTGGAACGAGAATAGACCTGGTAGATGCCGGGATCTGGTTGGCCGAAGCGTCCCGACACGCGATAGGTCCTGACTGTCACGTTGTTGCTGTCGACGATCCACACCCGCATCTGGTTCTTGGAGTAGACCACTCGGCGGCCGACGCCCGACAGGTACGGCACGCCTGTGTAGGGCGGGGCGACGACCTCGGTCGTTGTCGATTCGTCGGTGGGCGGCGGAGGCATGGTGGGGGTCTCTTGAATGCTGCTGCCGCGGGTGGCCGGTGCGGGAGCATCGGCGGCGGCGATGTTGCTGGCGATCGGGGCATCGACCGGCCCGCCGTCGAGGACCGTCGTGGTGGTCGACGTCACGGTGGTCGAAGTGGCCGGTGGGATCGCCGAGACGATGGTGGTCGGCGCTGCAGCGCCCACCCATAGCGAAGCGGCACTCACGAGCAGCGCCACGACCCGAACCCTCGACTTCACCGTGAGAAGGCTAGTGGGCTGCTCTTGCGTCCGTCGAGGGAGCCAATCGGACGGCGGTCAGCAATGTGTCACCGGGTGACAGGGTGAACTGAGCGACGCTGCCAGCCTCGGCCAGATCGGTGCGGCAGGCCTCGATGGCCGCCAGCGCACTGGGAGGGCCGTCGATGATCAACTCCTCGACCGTCGCCCGTTGACTGAGCTTGGCTTCGGTCTTGGCGCGTCGAACGGCGGCCAGCACCTCGCTGACCGGGACGAGCATGGAGACGTCGCCCAACGTGGCCGTTCTCTGGGCATCGGGGCTCTGGGCATCGGGGCTCTGGGTGTCGGGCCACCGCGAACCGTGTATGGAGCCTTCCTGCCACCAGCTCCACACCTCTTCGGTGACGAAGGGCAGAAATGGAGCGAACAAGCGATGAACGATGTCGAGCGCCTGACGGAGCGCCGCACGCGCCGAGTGTGCCGCATCGTCGCCCTGGGTGCCGTAGGCGCGGCCCTTGATCAACTCGACGTAGTCGTCGCAGAACCACCAGAAGAACGTCTCGGTGCGTTCGAGGGCCCTGGCGTAGTCGAACTCGTCGAAGGCCCGCGTCGCCTCGTCGACGAGCTCGGCAAGGCGGGCGAGCATCGCCCGATCGATCGCCGCGGTGGGTTCGACATCCGCAGGCGGTTCGCCGAAGCCGAGCACGAACTTGGTGGCGTTGAGCAGCTTGGTGCACAGCTTGCGGCCGATCTTCATCTGCCCCTCGTCGAAGGCGGTGTCGACAGCCGGTCTCGCCGAGGCAGCCCAGTAACGCACGGCATCGGTGCCGTAATCCTCCAAGAGGTTGATCGGTGTGACGACGTTGCCCTTGCTCTTCGACATCTTCTTGCGTTCGGGGTCGAGGATCCAACCGGAGATCGCCGCGTTGGTCCACGGCAGGCAGCCATGCTCGTGATGGCTGCGCACCACGCTGCCGAACAACCACGTGCGGATGATGTCGTGGGCCTGCGGGCGCAAGTCCATCGGGAAGACCCGCGCGAACATGTCGGGATCGTCGAGCCAACCGCCGGCGATCTGGGGTGTCATCGACGAAGTCGCCCAGGTGTCCATGATGTCGGGATCGCCGATGAACCCGCCCGGCTTGCCACGCTGGTCGTCGGTGTACCCGGCGGGGCACGCGACCGATGGATCGATCGGCAACTGGCCGGGGTCGGGTGTGAGGATCTCGTCGTAGAGAGTGTTGGCGTCGTCGTCGAGGCGGTACCACAACGGGATCGGCACGCCGAAGAAGCGCTGTCGGCTGATCAGCCAATCGCCGTTCAGCCCGCCGACCCAGTTCTGGTAGCGGTTGTGCATGTAGGCCGGATGCCACGTGAGCTGCTCACCACGTGCGAGGAGCGCTTGACGAAGAGGCTCGTCACGACCACCGTTGCGGATGTACCACTGACGTGTGGCGACGATCTCGAGCGGTCGTGAACCGCGCTCGTAGAACTTCACGGGGTGGCTGATCGGGCGTGGTTCGCCGAGCATCTCGCCCGATTCGATGAGCATGTCGACGAGCCTGCGCTGGGCCTGCTTCGGCGCCAGCCCGGCAACCTGCGCATAGGCGGCCTGTCCACCAGGCGAGGTGATCCACTCGGGGGTATCGACGGCCATCCGTCCGTCGAAGCCGATAAGGGCACGCGACGGCAAGTTGAGCTCGCGCCACCAGGTGACGTCGGTGGTGTCGCCGAACGTGCAGATCATGGCGATGCCGGTGCCCTTGTCGGGTTCGGCGAGATGATGGGACAGAACCGGGACCTCGACGTCGAACAGGGGGGTGCGCACAGTCGTGCCGAACAGAGGTTGGTATCGCGGATCGTCGGGATGGGCGACCATCGCCACGCAGCTGGCCAACAACTCGGGCCGCGTCGTGTCGATCAGCAGATCGCCGCCGTCATCGATTCGATGGAAGACCACCTTGTGGTAGGCGCCGGGCACGTCGCGATCTTCCATCTCTGCCTGGGCGACAGCGGTGCGTTCATCGATGTCGTACAGCGTCGGCGCGTCTTGCTGGTACGCCTCGCCACGCTCCAGGTTGTTGAGGAAGGCCTGCTGGCTGGTTCGCTGGGCGCGCGAGCCGATGGTGGTGTACAGCAGTGACCAGTCGATGGAGATGCCCAGGCGGCGGACGAGTTGTTCGAACACTTCCTCGTCGTCGCGGATCACATCGTGGCAGAGGCTGACGAAGTTGGGGCGGCTGACCGGGATGGCGCGGTGGTCCTTCGGAACGTCACCGTTGTACGGCGCGGTGAACGCCGGGTCGAACGGCAGCGACGGATCGCAACGAACTCCCGTGACGTTCTGCACCCGGCGCTCGGTCGCCAGGCCGTTGTCGTCCCACCCGATCGGATAGAACACCGCCTTGCCGCGCATGCGCTGAAAGCGGGCGACGGTGTCGGTGTGGGTGTAGCTGAAGACATGGCCGATGTGCAACGAACCGCTTGCCGTCGGTGGCGGCGTGTCGATGGCGAACACCTCGTCGCGGCTCGCGGTGCGGTCGAAGTCGTATGTGCCGTCAGCCTGCCAGAACGGCATCCAGCGGGCCTCGATGCCGTCGAGTGTCGGCTTGTCAGGGATTTTCGACGTGTGCTCAGGCATTGTCGTCCAAGGCTACCGACCACACGGCGGCGGACGAGTCCGAGATTCTGCAGTATGTGTCCACATGGATGGTAATGTGTCCACATGGATGTCGGCGTGCGTGAACTCAAGCAGCATCTCTCCGAGTACCTCGATCTTGCCGAGCGTGGCCAGATCATCACGATCACTGACCGAGGCCGCCCCAAGGTCCTCCTGGTGCCGCTGCCGGGCGGGGGTGATCGTCTGGCCGAGGGGATTTCCGAGGGTTGGATCACGCCGGCTGCGAAGCCGGGATCCCTCCGTGCTCCGCGACGGTTTCGATCCGCTGAACCGATCATCGACGTGCTCGATCGCGACCGCGGCGACTGACCCCAACTGATGACGACCTACGTCGACTCGAGCGCGTTGCTGAAGAACTACTTCGCCGAGCCCGACTCGTCGGTCGCCGAACGCCTTCTGGGCAGCGACCCTGTCCTGGTGACCAGCTGGGTAACGGTTGTCGAAGTTCGACGCAATCTCGCTCGTGCGTTGAGTGGCGCCGAGCTCGGCCAGGCCAAGCAGCAGTTCGCAGCTGACCTCGAGGCGATGGCACTGGTCGCTGTCGACGAGTCGGTGTGTCGCGCCGCGGGCCAAATCGGCGAGCAGCTCGGCGTTCGATCGCTCGACGCGATCCAGTTGGCCAGCGCCCAGCGCCTGGTCATCCCCGCGCTGCCGTTCGTCACCTTCGACCTGCGACAGGCTCAGGCGGCGCGGTCACTCGGGTTCACCGTGTTGGGCAGCTGACGGGCTGGCAGTTCGGGGTCGTTGGCGCAGGGCGGCCCGTACTCGCTCGGTCCAGTCGATCGATTCGGTCGGCACGCCGTTGGCCTGCAGCTCGTTTCGTTGGCCGGCCAGCGTGGCGGCTGCTTCTGCCGCGCCGATCTCACCAAGCCAGCGTTCGAGCTCGGCGCGTAGGTGCGATGCCAGCGCAGGACTCGATCCCCCCGTGCCGACCGCCACGGTGACGATGCCATCGCGGGCGACCGCTGGCAGCGTGAAAGTGCAGTTGGCCGGGTCGTCGGCCGAGTTCACCCAGATTCCTCGACCGGTGGCGTCGGCGGCCACGGCAGCGTTGACCACCGGGTCGTCGGTCGCCGTGATCACCAACCGCACTGCGTCGAGATCCGTCGACGAGTAGGCCCGATCGATGACTCGCACGGGCAGTTGGCGCACGGCCGCAATCACCGATGGGGCCACGACGGTGACCTCCGCGTGCCCCTTGAGCAGGCCTTCGATCTTGCGCTGGGCCACGCGGCCGCCTCCGACCACCAGCACGGGCACGGCCGTGAGATCGAGCATGATCGGATAGTCGAATGCCACTCGCGCAGGCTACCAACCATGAATTACACCAATCTTGATCGAATTAGTCGTAATTAGGTAGTATGCCGGGGTGAGTCTGCTCCAGAGCCCCGACAACGTCGAGCAGCTGCACCCGTCTGAGGTGTTGCGCTGGGCGTTCGACACCTACGGCGTCGACAACGTGGCCATCACTTCCAGCTTCGAAGATGCAGTTCTCGTCCATCTCGCGGTCAGCGCCGATCCGGCCGCCGACATCGTGTTGCTCGACACGCAGTACCTGTTCGCCGAGACGTGGTGGCTCGTCGAGGAGATGCAGAACCGCTACGACATCAACCTCCGCGTCGTGACCCCCCGCCCCGACGTGCACCGCGACAACCTGTGGCAGACCGACGTCGAGGCGTGTTGCGGCGTGCGCAAGGTCGAGCCGCTGAACCGAGCGCTCGACGGCAAGGCTGCGTGGGTCACCGGGGTGCGCCGCGTCGACGGCCCGACCCGCGCCAATGCACCCGTCGTCAGCTTCGACATCAACCGCAACCTGGTCAAGATCAACCCGCTGGCCACGTGGACCGACGACGACATGTCGCTGTACGCCGAGATCAACCAGTTGCCGGTCAACCCGCTCAGCGCGCGCGGCTATCCGTCGATCGGCTGCTGGCCGTGCACCCGACCCGTCGCTGACGGCGAAGATCGACGCGGCGGCCGGTGGGCCGGCAACGCCAAGACCGAATGCGGATTGCACGTATGAACGCCACGGCCACTCCCCATCTCGAATCGTTGGCCGACGAAGCGGTCACGATCATCCGCGAGGTCGCGACCGAGTGCGAGAACCCGGTGCTGCTGTTCAGCGGCGGCAAGGACTCCGCCGTGCTGTTGCACCTCGCCGTGCTGGCGTTCGCTCCGGCGCGGTTGCCGTTCCCGGTGATGCATGTCGATACCGGGCACAACTTCGCCGAGGTCATCGAATACCGCGACGAGTTCGTGCAGCGGGTCGGTGCCCGGCTGGTGGTGGCCAGCGTGCAGGAGTCGATCGACAACGGTCGAGTTGTCGAAGACACTGGCCCACGAGCCAGCCGCAACCGGCTGCAGTCGGTCACGTTGCTCGACGCCATCATCGAGCACGGCTTCGACGCAGCGTTCGGTGGCGGCCGTCGCGACGAAGACAAGGCCCGCGCCAAGGAGCGCATCTTGTCGTTCCGCGATCGCCATGGTCGATGGGATCCACGCAACCAGCGCCCCGAGCCGTGGGACGTGCTCAACGCACGCATCCGCAAGGGCGAGCAACTCCGCGCCTTCCCGCTGAGCAACTGGACCGAGCTCGACATCTGGCAGTTCATCGCTGCCGAGCAGATCCCGCTGCCCAGCATCTACTACTCGCACCGAGCGCGAGGTCGTGTCGCGCGACGGCATGCTGCTCGCGGTCGGCGGCCCGGTCGTGCTCGAGCATGGCGAGCGATCGTTCGTCGAGACCGTTCGCTACCGCACGGTCGGCGACGCCAGTTGCACCGGCGCCGTGCGCTCCGACGCAGCCACGATCGACGACGTGATCGCCGAGGTGTCGGCGGCGCGGATCACCGAGCGCGGCGCGACACGTGCCGACGACACGTTCAGCGAATCGGCAATGGAAGACCGCAAACGAGAGGGCTACTTCTGATGAGCGCAGTTTCCGCACTTCGAGCCACCCCATCGGCTGTCGCCACGCGGCGCGTCGCTCCGCCCAGTGTGGCCACGCTGCGCATCGCCACTGCCGGCAGCGTCGACGACGGCAAGAGCACCCTGATCGGCCGACTGCTGCACGACACCAAGACAGTGTTCGAGGATCAACTCGCGGCCGTCGTGAAGGCCAGCCGGCGCTACGGCGACGGCGAGCGCAACCTCGCGCTGCTCACCGACGGCTTGCGCGCCGAGCGCGAGCAGGGCATCACGATCGACGTCGCCCACCGCTACTTCGCCACGCCGAACCGCAGCTTCATCGTCGCCGACACCCCCGGCCACGCGCAGTACACGCGCAACATGGTGACCGGGGCGTCGACGGCCGATGTCGCGATCGTGCTGGTCGATGCCCGCCACGGTGTGCTCGAGCAGACCCGCCGTCACGCGTTCATCGCCTCGCTGCTCGGCGTGAAGGCGATCGCCCTCGCTGTCAACAAGATGGATCTCGTCGACTGGGACGAAGGCGAGTTCGACTCCGTCGCCAAGGATCTCGCCGAGTACGTCGAGGCCCTGCCCACGCCGGTACCCGTCGTCGCCTTCCCGATCAGCGCCCTGCACGGCGACAACGTGGTGACGTTGTCGACCGTTCGCCGTGGTACGAGGGCCCGGCGTTGCTCGAGTGGCTCGAGACCTTCGACAGTTCCGGTCTCGCCGAGACCCCGGCGCGTCTCGACGTGCAGCGGGTCATCCGTCCGCAGGGGTCCGACTTCCGTGGCTTCGCCGGTCGGTTGGCCGGTGGCAGCCTCAGCGTCGGCGACGCCGTCACGGTGTTGCCGAGTGGGCGCACCAGCACGGTGTCGGGCATCCAGCGGTTCGGTCGAGACCTCGTCGCGGCCGACGCCGGCCAGGCCATCACGGTGTCGTTGGCCGACAACGTCGATGTTGCCCGCGGCGATGTATTGGTGGTCGGTGTGGCGCTGTCGACCGAAGCGGTGACCGGCCATGTGTGCTGGATGATCGATCAACCCCTGCGCGAAGGTTCGCGCTACTGGTTCAAGCACGGCACGCGTGTCGGTCGCGCCATCGTCGAGGCAGTCGAGTACCGTCACGACCTGCACACCCTCGAGCCCGTGGCCGCCGATCAGATCGCGCTCAACGATCTGGCGATGGTGCGCCTGTCGCTGAGCGAGCCGATCGTTGCCTCGCCATACGAGATCAGTCGCGAGGGTGGTCGCCTGATCCTCGTCGACGAGGCGACCAACACGACCGCCGGTGCCATGATGATCACGGTGGCTGCATGATCTCACTGGTTGGCGCTGGTCCGGGTGATCCGGAGCTGCTGACGGTCCGCGGGCTGCATCGACTGCAGGCGGCCGACGTGGTGGTGCACGACGCGCTCGTCGGCACCGGTGTCCTCGCCCTCGCCCGACCCGACGCCGAGCTGATCGACGTCGGCAAGCGTCCCGGCGCGCCGGTGCCGCAGGAGCTGATCAACGAGTTGCTCGTGCACCTCGCACGCAGCGGCCGCAACATCGTGCGCCTGAAGGGTGGCGACCCGTTCGTGTTCGGTCGCGGTGGCGAAGAAGCCCTGGCCCTCACCGCGGCCGGCATCGACTTCGAGATCGTGCCCGGCGTCTCGTCAGTCATCGCCGCGCCGGCGGCAGCAGGCATACCGGTGACACATCGTGGCGTCAGCGCGTCGTTCACCGTGGTCACCGGTCACCGTCAGCGCGGCGAGACGGCCGTCAACTGGCACGCCCTGGCGCAGGCCGGCGGCACGATCGTCGTGTTGATGGGCGTCGCCCAACGGGGCGCGATCGCCGACGCACTGATCGCCGGTGGGTTGCCCGCCGACACACCGGTGGCAGCGATCCGCAACGCGACCTCGCAACAGCAGCACGTCGTGCGCTGCGCGTTGTCGGTGAACTCGCCGACGCGGCGGTCGAATCGCCGGCGACGATCGTTATCGGCGCGGTCGCCGCCTTCGAACTGACGGGTGAATTCATCCGGGGGCTCGCGGTCGCCGACACGTAGGCTGGCGGGCCATGCTGCACCTGTACGACACCGCCACCCGAGAGGTACGTGAGCTCGCCCTGCGCGAGCCCGGCACGGTGAGCATCTACCTGTGTGGCCCGACGGTGTACGGTCCGCCGCATCTCGGCCACGGCCGGGCGACGCTGGTGTACGACGTGCTGCGCCGCTACCTCGAGTGGACCGGTCTGCAGGTGCGGCTCGTCAGCAACGTCACCGACATCGACGACGCGATCATCAACCGCGCCAACAACGAGAACCGGCCGTGGCAGGACATCACCGACCAAGTGCGAGTCGGTGTGGTTCGAGGCGATGGGCAAGCTGGGCGTGCGCGCGGCCGACCGACGTGCCGCACGCCACCGAGTACGTCGAGCAGATGGTGACGATGATCGGTCAGCTGGTCGAGATCGGCCGCGGCTACACCACCGACGACGGCGTGTACCTCAGCGTCGAGTCGGTCGAGGACTACGGCCTGCTCGTCAACCAGCACCTCGCCGACATGCTCGAAGGCGGCGGCGACCGCGAGGTGTTCGGCGCCGAGAACAAGCGTCACCCGGCCGACTTCGTGCTGTGGAAGCTGGCCAAGCCCGGCGAGCCGTCGTGGCCGTCGCCGTGGGGCGACGGTCGGCCCGGCTGGCACAGCGAGTGCGTGGTGATGAGCCTCGACCTGCTCGGCGAGGGCTTCGATCTGCACTGCGGTGGCATGGACCTCAAGTTCCCGCACCACGAGAACGAGCGGGCCCAGGCCGTCGCGCTCGGCAAGCGCTTCGCCAACCACTGGATGCACAACGGCTTCGTGGTCGATGCCGAGGGCGAGAAGATGTCGAAGAGCCTCGGCAACGTCGCCAACCTGCTCGACCTGATGCGAGCACTACGACCCGCGGGCGTATCGCATGCTGCTGCTGCAGTCGCACTACCGCGGGCCGGTCTCGGTCGGCCAGGACAACATCGACGCCTCCGGTCAACGCGCTGGCCGGTCTCGACTCGTTCGCCTCGCGCACGGCGCGGTGTCGCCGCCGCCGAGCCGGACGCCGACGTGCTGGCGCGGTTCCGCGAGCGGATGGACGACGACCTCGACACGCCCGGGGCGACGGCGTTGCTGTTCGACACCGTTCGGCGGGCCAACGCCGCGCTCGATGCCGGCGATCCGGCCGCGCCGGTCGCTGGTGGCCGCGGTGCACGAGATCTGCACGGCGTTCGGCCTGGTGCTCAACGCCGGCGGCGACGTGCCACCGGAGGATGCCGCCAAGGCGGCCGCGCTCGACGCTGCCCGGCTCGCCAAGGACTTCGCCACCGCCGACGCGATCCGTGCCGAGCTGCAGGCAGCCGGCTGGACCGTCGAGACCACCAAGGCCGGCACCACCCTGCGCCGCTGACCCCGCTTGGGCGCGAAACCGGAAGCCCAGGTTCTCATCCCACGCCCAACCCGCGTGCTCGGGCGCGACGTGAGTACCAGCAGTTCTGATTTCGCGCCCAAGCGGGTGGGTCAGGTGGTCGATGACATCGACGGTACGGCGGGCATGTCGACGTCGCTGCTGATCTGCATCGCCGTTTCGATGAACGCCTCGGCGGCGCGCGACTGCAGCCGATCGCGATGCCAGATGATCCCGATCTGGCGCTCGAGGTCGGTGTTCAGGCCGCGGATGGCGACGTGGGCATCGGGGATCGACCGCTCGATCGTCAGCAGCGGCACGATGGCGACACCGAGGCCGATCGCGACGAGCCGTTGTGTCGTGAGGTTGTCGTCGCTGCGAAACACGATGTCGGGCTCGACCCCAACACGTTCGAGTGCGCGAGCAGTACGAATCGCGCACGAGTCGTCGATCGGCATCGAGATCATGCGAACGCCGGCGAGTTCGGCGAGGTCGACCGTGTCGGTCTGTGCCAAGGGGTGGTCGGGTGCCGTGATCAGCACCTCAGGATCGCGGATCAGTCGACCATTGCGTGCGACGCTCGTCGAGCACCGCCAGTCGGCAAACGCAAGGTCTGCCTGCCCGCTGCGAATCAGACCCTCGACGTTGGTGATCGACCGGCTCGTTGCGCAACTCGACGTTGATGTCGGGCCATTCGGTTCGGAACAGAGCAAGCGTCGGAGGCAGCAGCCGCGCACTGGCCGACTGGAACGTGCCGACCCGCAACACACCTGCGTCGCCAGCGGCCATCGCGTCGAGATCGGCCTTCGCCGCGGCGAGTCGGGCGATGATGTGGCCGGCGTGTTCGAGCAGCACCTTGCCGGCCTCGGTCAACGACACCGATCGCGGTCCACCGGGTCGTTCGACGAGACGATGGCCGACGGCCCGCTCGAGCGTCGAGATCTGTTGTGAGATGGCGCTCTGCGCATACCCGAGTCGGGTGGCGGCCTGCGAGAACGAACCGGTCTGAGCGACGGCTTCGAGCGCGACCAGATGGCGGACCTCGACGCCGACCGGTAAATCGAATTCAGAGATTGACTTCAGCATTTATATCGATTTCCCTTATCGATCGCAATGGACGATACTAATTTACAACTTCAATTCAAGGAGATGATTCATCATGGCAGGCTTGGTTCTGTTCGCACTACTCGTAGGGGGTGCGCTGGCACCCGATACGGCGTCGATTCACGCCCAGGTTTCACCGGGCGACCCGACTGGCGCAACCGCGGCGCCTGAGCCCGCCCGCGGCATCGCCGACGCCGCCCCGCAAATCACGAGCCCCGACATGGGCACAATCGGTGACGATGCTGCCACCGATCGGCTCCCGATCCGATAAAACGGGGAGTCGTGGCGAAGCGAGAGCGCACGCCGGTGCCCAAGGGGTACTGGACGATCTGGACCACGGTTGCGCTCGACCTCATCGGGTTCGGGATCATCGTGCCGATCCTCGGTCGCTACGCCGAGCGGTTCGGGGCATCGGGCCTCACCGTCGGCCTGCTGTTCGCCTCGTTCTCGCTCGCCCAGCTGATGTGCGCGCCGCTGCTCGGGCGGCTGGTCGGATCGCATCGGCCGCAAGCCCGTCATCGTCATCTCACTGATCGGCACCGCGGTCGGCAGCTTCATCACCGGCGCGGCGGGTGCGTTGTGGGTGCTGTTCCTCGGTCGCATCATCGACGGTGCGTCGGGCGGCAGCCTGTCGGTGGCCCAGGCTGCGGTCGGCCGACATCGCGCCCGAGGCCGAGCGCCCGCGCCTCATCGGCATGCTCGGTGCCGCCTTCGGTGTCGGCTTCGTGCTCGGTCCGGCGATCGGCGGCCTCGCCGCGCTCGGTGGCCCGCACGTGCCGTTCTACGTGGCCGGTGTGCTCGCCTCGATCAACGCCATCGCCGCGATCATCCGCCTGCCCGAGACACGTCGCGCCGGCGATCGGGCCCGCAGCCGTGGTCTGAAGATGCCCAACACGCCGATCCTGCGCCACCTGGCGCACTCATCGGTTTCATCACCGTGGTCGCGTTCACCGCGTTCGAGGCCACGTTCTCGCTGTTCGGTGATCGTCGCTTCGGTCTGACCGAGGCATCGACGGCAGCGGTGTTCCTCGGCGTCGGTCTGGTGCTGGTCGCGATCCAGGGTGGCGCCTACGGACGGTTGGTCGAGCGATTCGGTACCGAGCGCCTGTTCGCGGTCGGACTCGACCTGCTGGTCGCCGGTCTCGCCGCCATGGCCGTCGCCAAGGTCTGGCCGGTGCTGATCATCGCCCTGCTGCTGCTGTCGGTCGGCCAGGGATGTCGCGTCGCCGTCGATCACGACCTGGTCACCGACATGCTCCGCCGGACCGTCGTGGCGAGGCATTGGGTTTTCAGCAGTCGGCGAACGCGATGGGTCGTGTGGTCGGCCCACCAATTGCCGGCGCGATGTTCGACCGGGTCGGAATCTGGAGCCCGTACGTCGCTGGTTCGCGTGCTGCCGTGCGTGGCGTTGGCGACTGGTTGTGACATGGGGCCTCGATCGGCGGATGTCAGTCGTTCACGGCGGACGGCTGCGAGAATGTCGGGATCAATGACTGACGTTCTCGAACACCCGCCCTCGATCGGCTCGCCGACTTCGAAGTCCGTTGGCGTTCGAACTCGCTTGCCGACCCGCCGTGACCCGCCGCCGATGGGCTACCAGCCCGGCCTCGACGGGCTGCGCGCCGATCTCGGTGATCGCGGTCATCTTCTACCACGCCGGGTTCGGCTGGATGCACGGTGGGTTCCTCGGTGTCGAGGTGTTCTTCGTCGTGTCCGGATTCCTCATCACCTCGTTGCTGCATCGAGGAGACGCGAGCGCACGGGTGGCGTGCGACTCTGCGCAGTTCTGGCTGCGACGTGCCCGACGACTGTTGCCGGCGCTGTTCGCGATGCTGATCGCCGTCGGCGTGTGGGTCGCGTCTGTTCGGAACGGCCCAGCAGCAGTCCGACCTGCATCGTGATTTCCTGCCGGGCATCTTCTACTTCGCCAACTGGGGGCAGATCTTCGGCAGGCGCGCAGTACTTCGGCAACTTCTCGCCGTTGCGTCACCTGTGGAGCCTTGCGGTCGAGGAGCAGTGGTACCTGTTGTGGCCGACTGATCTTCGTGCTGCTGACCCGACGCAACCGTCGCATCGCCGACATCGGTCGATCGATCCTCGATCGCCGCGTTCGTGGTGATGGTGCATCACGTGGTGGTTGGCCGCTCGCCGACCGAGTTGACATCGGACCGCACCAACTTCTTGTACCTGTCGACGCTGACGCGATCGAGCGGACTGCTGCTCGGCGCCGGCGCCGCGTTCCTGTGGCGTCCGTGGCGGGCGAAGGCGGCCGCGTCGAGTCGCGCCGGTGCGATGTTGAGCGTCGCCGGTCTCGCCGCGACGATGCTGCTGGTGTGCGTCTTCGCCACGACCCATCTCACCGACCGATCGCTGTATCGCTGGCAGCTCGCGGTCGTGTCGCTGCTGTCGCTCGTCGTGGTTGCGGTCGTCGTGCATCCGGCGGCGTCGACGGCGCGGTCATTCTTCGGCTCACCGGCGCTGGTCGCCATCGGCAAGCGCTCGTACGGCATCTACCTGTGGAGTTGGCCGATCTCGGTGATCTGCGGCGCCTACGTCGGGTCGTGGACTCGGTTCATCGCGGCGATGTCGGTGACGATCGTCGTGTCGGAGTTCTCGTACAAGTACATCGAGACGCCGATCCGCAAGGGTGGCTTGCGGAGGTGGTTCGACCGCCACCGCGACAGCCATCTGGTCGTCGCGCACGATTGGCGGTGGGAGTCGTCGGCTCGTCGTCGTGCTGGTCGCTTGCCGCGTTCTACTCGCGGTGTCGAACGATTCGATCGGGCCGCCGGCGGGCGACGACGTGGCGATCGACCTCTCCAAGGTGCAATCGCCCGCTCGGCGCGCTCGCCCGGTCGGCGCTGCCGCAGTCGTCGTCGATCCACCCGTGGCGCGGCTCCACTCCGGCTGTTGCCCCGGCCAGTGGTCACCCGGCGTCACTGCCCGACGGTCGGCCAGTCGCTGCGCCGCGTCGTGCAGCCGCCTGGCCCGCGCTCGCGTCGTGATCGTCGGCGACTCGCAGGCGCACTCGTTGGCGATCAACCTTCCATCCGGCATCGACAGCGCGTTCACGATCAGCGACGGCTCGGTCGAGGGCTGCAGCGTGTACGACGACGGCAAGGTGCACTCGGCGCGCAGCGGCTTCAATCGATCGTTCGCCGACTGCGGTGGCTGGGCCGACAAGTGGGGCAAGGCGGCGAGCAAGGCCAAGGCCGCAGATCGCGCTCGTCGTGCTGGGCGCCTGGGACGTGTTCGACGTCGAGGTCGATGGCCACGTCGATTCCCTTCAACACGCCTGCCGCCGATCAGCGATTCATCGACGAACCTCGGTCTCGGTGTCGCCGCGCTGCGTGCCGCCGGCTCGAAGGTTGCCTTGCTCGAGGTGCCGTGCATGCGTCCGCAAGATGTGAAGGGTGCCGGGGTGCCGGCGCTCCCCGAACGCGGCGACGATGCCCGTGTTGCCCATCTCAACCAACTGCTGCGCCAGGTCGCGGCCACCGATCCGGCCAACGTCTCGTTCGTCAGCGGACCGACCGAGTGGTGCAACGATCCAGACGATCTCCACCGATCTCGGCTACCGCTGGGACGGTGTGCACGTGTACAAGCCGGGCGCCAAGTTGATCTACGAGACCATCGCCCCGACGTTGCTGGCCATCCCACGGACCTGAGATTTCGAGCTTCCGCGACTTGACATCCCGTAGTTACCCGGCGGTATAGTTACCCGCAGGTAACATTGCTGACCGGGAGCGACATGGCTGATTTTGCACTCAACGAAGACCAACTGCAGATCCAGAAGTGGGTCCACGACTTCGCCGAAGATGTGATTCGCCCCGCCGGTCACGAATGGGACGAGCGCGAGGAGTTCCCGTACCCGATCGTCGAGCAGGCGGCCGAGATCGGGCTGTACGGGTGGGAGTTCTTGATGAACACCTTCGAGCGATCCGACCGGGCTCACACTGCCGGTCGCGATCGAGGAGCTGTTCTGGGGCGACGCCGGCATCGGCATGGCGATCATGGGTTCGGCGCTGGCCGCTGCCGGGATCAGCGGCAACGGCACCCCCGAGCAGGTGATGGAGTGGGTCCCGCAGTGCTACGGCGATGCCAAGAAGGTGCAGCTCGGCGCATTCTGCGTCAGCGAGCCCGACGCCGGTTCCGACGTGTCGTCGCTGCGCACGCGCGCCGTGTACGACGAGGCCAACGACGAGTGGGTGCTCAACGGCACGAAGGCATGGATCACCAACGGTGGTATCGCCGACGTGCACGTGGTGGTCGCCGCGGTCGATCCCGAGCTGAAGGGCCGCGGGCAGGCGTCGTTCATCGTCCCGCCCGGCACCAAGGGCATCAGCCAGGGCCAGAAGTACAAGAAGCACGGCATCCGTGCCTCGCACACCGCCGAGGTCGTGCTCGACGACTGTTCGCGTCCCTGGTAGCTGCCTGCTCGGTGGCAAGGACAAGCTCGACGCCAAGCTGGCCCGAGCCCGCGAGATGGGCCACACCGGCGACAAGCAGCCGGCGATGACCACGTTCGAGGCCACCCGCCCGGCGGTGGGTGCGCAGGCGCTCGGCATCGCCCGCGCCGCCTACGAGTTCGCGCTCGACTACGCCAAGGAGCGCAAGGCGTTCGGCAAGCCGATCGTCATGCACCAGGCGATCGCCTTCAAGCTGGCCAACATGGCCGTCGAGATCGATGCCGCCCGATTGTTGATCTGGCGTGCCGCGTGGCTGGCTCGCAACGGTGGCTTCAAGAACGGCGAAGGCTCGATGAGCAAGTACAAGGCCTCTGAGGTCGCCGTTCGCGTGACCGAGGACGCCATCCAGATCCTCGGCGGCTACGGCTACACCCGCGAGTACCCGGTCGAGCGCTGGCACCGCGACGCCAAGATCCACACGATCTTCGAAGGCACCAGCGAGATCCAGCAGCTGGTGATCGCGAGGGCGATCTCTGGGATGCGTATCGAGTAGCACTCTGGCAGGGACGACGCGACCATGGGCGGCCGAGTTCCTGACGTCACTCCAGTCAATGTGACGATCCCACCGCCGGGCGGCGCAGGAGTTCGTGGACAGGTTGGACAGTTTCCCAAGCGCGGGCTGGACCTCGCAGTTGTCCGTTTGACTGAGCGCCGCACCATGCGACGAAGTCACCAGACGAGATCTCGTTGTTCACGCACACACGTAACGCCGGCTCTGTGCGCTCGCCCCCCACACCACACGGTCAGCGTCAGCCCATTGAACGACAGTCGGTCGACAGTCGGTCAGCGGGCTTACATAGAACTCGACGTACCCGCCTCCCGAACCCATCGAGCACAGGCGGCGCATATGGCGCGTTCCTGAGCCGGCGATCTCGGCGGTCTGTCGATTGAGAGGTATGGGGTACGACTGGGTCGCTATCGGGTGCGGGATTGATCTGCGGATCGCTCCGTGAGCGGAGGAGATCGAGCGCTCAGCGATGACACACGACGCAGTGGCTCGAAAGATGCGGATCACCGTGGATCGGGCACAGCCATCGGACGGCTGCGGCGGTGTTCGGGCGCGTGGCGTGATGTCGGGCGCATGATTTCGAGCGACTCTTCGTCGTCCAGAACGCGCGACAATGCCGGTCATGACCGCACAGCCCGGCAATCGAACCCAAGGCGCGCCGAGGCGTCTTGTACCGTCGTGCTTGAGCGATCTCACAGCGGAGATGATGGCCGATTTCCTCGGCGTGGTGGTCGAGTCGATCGAGATCGAACCGATCGGGGCGAACGCCGGAATCCTCGGTGCACTGGCACGCGTTCACCTGTCGTGCGATCCGCCGGTCAGCGGTCCTGGGTCGGTGATCGTCAAGCTGCCGACGGACGTGCCCCCGAACCGGGCAATCGGGATGGCGTTCAAGTTCTATGAACGCGAGAACCGGTTTTACACCGAACTCGCCGACACCATCGAGATCGCGGTCCCACATTGCTATTTGTCCCACTCGGAGCCCGAACACGACGAATTCGTCCTCGTCCTCGAAGATCTCACCGGGCTCACCCAAACGGATCAAGCAACTGGCGTCCCGCTCGACCAGGCTCGCCTCGCGGTGCGGTCTGTGGCCCGGATGCATGGGCAATGGTGGGGCACCACGCACACCGACCAGCTCGACTGGATGCCATGGGTGAACGAGCCACTCGAACGAGACCAAACCATGGAGATCTATTCACAAGGGTGGTATCCGTTCCTCGATCGGTTCGGTGATGCCCTCACCGCCGAGCAGATCGAGGCTGGCGCTTTGATCCGCGACAGATTCGGCGGCGTCATCGAGCATCTCGGTCGGGCACCACTGACCATCACTCACGGTGACTACCGAGTCGACAACTTGTTCTTCGCGCCCAACTCCTCCACACGCCCGGTGGTAGTGATCGACTGGCAGATCGCCATGCGATCGCGCGGGGTGTTCGACGTCGCCTACTTCCTCGGCACTTCGCTACAGACCAGCAGCCGTCGACGCCACGAGCGGCAACTCATTGCTGAGTACCACGAGGCACTCACCTCGTCCGGAGTGCATGACTACAGCATCAACGACTGCTGGGACGACTACCGGCGGTCGCTGATGTATGCCACCGTCTACCCGATCGACGCAGGTTCTTTCGATCTGCCCAACGAACTCGCCGTGACCATGGTCCGAGACTGGTCAAGCCGATTTTTCACGGCGGTCACCGACCTCGACTGTATCGAGCTCCTCGCCGACTAATCCGCACCGCTCGCCTGCCAGCGATGCGGACCGTCGCGGTACGCGAACCAGATGGAGCGTGCACCCTCGGCGATCGCCGAGATGCCGATCGGTGTGCCGGGCACCCGGGCACGTTCTTGGTGACCGCACCTGCCTGGTCACGCCCACACTGCGGCACGAGCTCGGATCAGGAAAGTCCGAGAGTCTGAGCCACACGATCTCGGGGGGAACCAGCGAAATTCAGCAGCTGGTATCGCGGGAGCGATCTCTGGGATGCGCATCGAGTAGCTCGACCCTCAGCGTTTCGAACGACCGACGACGCGTCGGGCGACGTCGTTGCGCAGGCGAATCGGATCGCTCTGCTCGCGCACCGATTCGAGCAGCCGCTCGATCTCGCGGGTCGTGCGCTTTGCCCTTCGGCGACCGCGTGCCGCGACGGCGGCGCCGGTTGCGACGGCGATGGGCGCCGCTACGAAGATCAGCGGCGAAGCGACGATGGTGATTGCGACGATCGTGATCGCGGCTGTGCCTCCCACCGCGACAGCAGACCCGGCACCGCCCCACAGCCGGCGATCGAGCACACGATCGACCATCACCCGTACTGCGCAGCTGCCCATCCCGGTGTCGCGGACAGTGACAGTGATGCGTTGGACGTCGCCCAGACGGCCCTCACCGGTTGCAGACCTTACGGCCCTGATCGCGACACCGACGAGATCTGACCGCTTGCTCCACTCGCCCTCGCGGTCGCGTATGCGGTCGCGACGAAGGTGATGACCGCCGACCAGCCAAGCATCGAATCGGGCGAGCACCTCGCTGGGAGTACCGGAGATCTCGTCATCGACCGCGACCATCAACGGGCCAAGCAGTCGATCGCCGAGGTGAGTGGCCGGGAGCGGTCCGAGGCGATCGATTGCGATCGATCTGCGGACCGCCTCGATCGATATTCCCACTTCTTCCACGGCGGCGATCAACGCCGACTCATCGACCCCCGAACCTCGATCGTCATGCTCGTGGTGGGTGTCAAGCGCATCGGCGCGACGGAGAATCCGCGCTACGGCGTCTCGGTCGAGCCGCACCTCATCCGTCATACTCGCCAGCTTACGACCACACCTGCCGCCTCGGCCATGGCGGCGGCCACACCGACAACGCCGTGCACCAGTCTCCCCACATCCGCCCCTTGCAATCGTCAGTGACGATATGACCCTGGCACGCTCCCGACCTGGGTGCCGCAGATCGGCAGGCGTTGCTGGTCCGACGAGTGAGCATGCACCCAGATCGATCAGCGCAAGGCGACACTGGTCGAGCCACCGAGGTACTGGCTCTGCTCGAGACGTCGGCAAGTATGGTGACCGCAATGGCCGACAGCTCGCGAACCGAGGCCCTCAAGCGCACGGCTGCCGATCGCTACGCCCGCCTCGAGCAGTCGCGCAAGATCGGTCCGCCGGTCGCGGTGGGAAAGCGGTTCGTCGAGATCGATGGCGGCACATACGGCGCGCTGTTGGCGATCGAGTTCTTCACTACGGTGCTGCCGCTGGTCATCCTCGGCTACAGCTACTTCTCGGGTTTCGCCGACAATGCCAGCGTCGGTGTCGTCATCGGTCGCCAGCTCGGTCTCAATGGCAGCGAGACCGAATTCGTGCGATCGGCCTTCGGGTCGTCGTCTGGGCTGCGATCGACCTGGACGATCCTCGGTGTGTTCGGATTCCTGGTGTGGGGCATCCCGATGGCGATGACCATCGCGGCGATGTTCGCGAAGGCTTGGCGGCGCGAACAGTTCAGCGCCGGTACACGGTTGTGGCGAGGCATCGTCTGGTTCTTCCTCTACCTCGTGGTGATCGCTGTCCGCGAGCGCATCCTCAACGGCGGCCACGTCAGCGTGTTCGAGCGAGTGCCGCTGTTCGCCCTGTCGATGATCCCGGTGTGGGCGTTCTGGTCGCTCACCCCTGTCCTCCTCGTCCGCGACGGTGGGCGGGGCCGCAAGTTCCTGTTGTGGTCCGGCCTCGTAGGGGTGGTCGTCGACGGCATCATCATGAGCATCGCCGTTCGCATCACCTTTCCGATCCTGCTCGACGGCTGGAAGCAGTTCGGTCCGATCGGTGTCGCGATGACGTTGATGACCTGGGGCGGCGTGATCGGTGTCGCCTGGGTCGTCACGGCCTGCGCCGGTGCGATCGTGTGGGAGCGCAACGCGCCGGCGACGACGGTGATCGAGGCCCAGACTGCAGTCCCGCTCGCGCCTGCAGAGCAACCCGAGCCTGTCTGACGCCGGTTCAGTCAACTGTGTGGTAAGTGGCCGGTGGTCGAAGCGGGCTGCGGCCCGGCAGTGGAGGGAGCATGGCGGCTGTGCCGCGTTGAGGGGGAGCGAAGCCGCGGGATCGGGGGGTGTACGGCCGCTCGTATTCGTGGCGGACGGTCTTGTTCGGCTTGGCATGCATCCACCCGGCGATCCAGGTCGTCCACAGCACTTTGAAGTAGGTCGGTGGTCGATAGGTCGCACGACGAGCCATCAAGGTGGTGGCGATGACGACCCCCAGGAAGACGAGCATCATGGCTGGGTCTTCGATGACCTCGCTCGGTTCGATGGTACGGACGTACGGCACCATCGAGGCTGCGATGGCAATCGACGCGCAGGCCGCGACAATGGTGCGGCCTGTCGGAAGCGTCGGCCGCACGCCCATCGTGCCGTCGGCAATTGCGAACAGCAAGACGATCTCCATGACTAGGTAGAACGCCGATGGATTCACCCTTCCCGTCAGGATGAAGACCACGTTCATCAGGAATGCCCACCGCAGGGCGAGCCGCAGATGTTTCCCGAGTCCGATGGCAAGTCCGCAGGCGATCTGGGTGACGGCAACAACGATCGCCACAACGGTGGCCGAAGGAGTGATGAGGTGTTCCATCACGGGGCGGAAGAACGGAAGCGCCTCGTTGTGCTGGGTGACGAGGAACTTACGCAGCTGAACGCCGTTCCACCACTGTGGTTCGATCAGCTTCTCAGCCCCGGCGCGCAGCCAGCCGGCCGCCAGGAAGAGTCGCAGCGGGAGGAGTACCACGACAGCGAGCTGGCCGCGATGGCGGGGAAGTTCCCGGTCGTTGATGTCCCGGTCGTGGATGTGCTGGTCGACGACATCGATCATGCAGTGCTCCTTCGGTTGCCGTTGCCACTGCTTTGTATGACAGACAGATGACAAATATTACAAATAGGTTACGAAGAGAGACGTTTCACGGCCGCAGAAGGTTTCGATCGGGCACGAGACAAGGGTCACGGGGTGCTCGAGAGCGGTTCAGGCAAAGTGCGCTGACGAATGCAGCGTGGCGAGGAAGTCGGCCGCCTCGAAGCCGGGTACATGGGCGAGGGCGATGCCTTCCATCCAGCTGGATCTGACCGCCGAGGGATTGGCACGAACCTCGTCGATCAAGATCTGCGAGAACGCCGAGGGGAACTCGCCTCGTGGCCACACATCGAGCACTGCGCGTACAGCGTCAGGGGGGAGGCGCTCCGCGCCGACGCCGCGGACGTCGATGCTGATCCCGCGATTGGCGATTCGGGTCTCGTCGCTCTTGTGGGTGGCGATCGCCGTCGAAGCGTGCAGGGCGATGATGTCCCACACGGTCTCTGCCCGCACTGGGTCCATGCCGGCGTCGCGCAGCAAAGCGCGCACGACGTTGGCGCCGCGCATCTCGAATCGGGCCGGTCCGGCAAATCGTCGGGCCAGCCCGACGTCGTGCAACAGCGTGCCGATGTACACAACCTCGATGTCGACGTCGACCCCTTCGGCCGCAGCGACGAGTGCCGCGAATTGAAAGCTCCGTTCGCAGTGCGCGGCGACTTGCGGATCGCAGCACGCGTGAAGTAGGTCGTGTGCCTGCCGGGCGAGATCGCTGACCGGTGCAGCAACGGGTAGTGCGGTCATCGACCCTGGCTCGCATCGGCCGGGTGGCCCTCCGCGACGACTGCCGCATGAACGAACTGTGCAGCGGGGGCCCGGACGCCGGGCACATCGACGCCCCGATGGATCGCACTGGTCATCCGCCGAGACTATTTCACCGTTACCTCGTAGACGCGATGATGCCCTCTCCGTGTACGAGGGAGAGGGCATCATCTTCTCAACAGTCCGGGGGACGAATGGGCACCTACTAGAAACGGCGCGGGCACGCCGAGGGAACGGACCCAAATTCCGGACGTTGCTCTGTCGGTTGTGGTGTGGAGTGTTCAGCTCCTCACCAGCAACCAGTTCTCTGCATGACAACTGCTGGTTGGAAGACGGCGGGGGCGGAATTGGAACTCGCCCACCCCGCCGTCAATGTGGAGATGAATGCCCCCTCCCCGGTGGGGGAGGGGGCATTCATCTTCAACGGTCCGGGGGGACGGATGGGCGATCACTTTTGGGACAGAGGCGCGGGCACGCCGAGTGACACTCACCCTTTCCGGACGTTGGCTTCCGGCTCTGGTGTGGATCCGGGCAATCCACACCACAGTCAGGCCTTTGTTGGTTACGGCGCCAGGATGAAGTCCGTGGCGTTGACAGCGGCGACACCGACACCGGTGAGGGTGATGGAGCCTTGACCGGTGATGGTGATCAAGGTGTTGCCGCCTCCGGCGTTGGTGATGATGACGCTGGTAGCGAAGTTGGCCGCGGTGATGCCGAGCCCGGTGAGGTCGATTAGATCTTGACCTCCATTGGCGGGGTTGGCGTCAAAGCCGCCGATGGTGTCGCTACCGAAGCCTCCGAGGAGGTACCGGAAGAAGTCGTTGCCGGCTCCGCCGTTGAGGCCGTCGTTGGCGCCTCCGCCTTCGATGGTGTCGACGCCGGCGCCACCGGTGATGGTGTCGGTTCCGCCCTGGCCGATGATCACGTCGTTGCCGACCGATCCGGTGATGGTGTCGTTGCCGCCGCCGCCGTTGATCGAGGTGATCCCGATCAGGGTGACGTTGGCGAAGTTGAGGGCGTCGTTGGCTGCCGATCCAAGGATGCGAACTCCGGCGAAGCCGTTGGCGTCGATGACTTCCACAGTCGACAGTGACCGCAGGCCGATGTCGGTGTTGGCGCCACCGGCTACGATGGCGTCGACGTTGGCGCCACCGGTGACGGCATCGAAGCCCTCGCCGGTTCCTGTGAAGGTGATGGTGTCGTCGCCGCCAGCGGTGCTGATCGTGTCATCGCCGGCGTCACCGGAAACCAGGTCGTCCTCGGCACCCGTTGACAAGTTGTCAGCGTCGGCCCCACCGTGGTACTCGTCCTGTCCGGCGGTTCCGGTCAGGACGTTGACCCCGGCGTTGTTGTCACCGACACCTGGGAACAGATCCCCGACCACGGTCGTGCTTGCCGAGGTCGTTGTCTCGTTGAATCCAGCTCCGTCGACGAAGGTCACCACGACGGCAAGGCGCCGGTTCGTCTGGGTCGATGTCGGGGTGAACGTCGAGGAGGTGGCGCCACTGATGTTCGCCAATGCGCCGCCACCACCGACGTTGCTCTGGCGCCACTGGATGTTGAGCGTGCCCAATCCGTTGGCGTCAGCAATCCCGGCGGTGCTGACCGAAATTGCGGTCCCTTCCGTCGGTGTGGTGTCGCTGATGACCGGAACACCGGTCACCGGGCTGTTGACCACGCCGGTACCCGTCAGGGGCACGATCGTCGGCGACTCGGGGTCGTTGGATGCGATGTTCAGCTGAGCCGTCAAGTTGCCCCCCACCGTTGGGCGGAAGGTGACGTTGATGGCGCATCCCGACGCCGGCACGGCAGCCGCAGTGCAGGTGGTGGTTGTGCTGAACGACGCCGCATTGGTCCCAGTGATCGAGATGGCCGAGACGAGGAGCGAACTCCCCGCAACTGTGTTCGTCAACGTCACCGTCTGTGGTGCCGATGATGTGAGGACGGCACGTGGCGCGAAGGCCAGCGATGTCGGGTTCACACTCGCTGCTGGGAACGTGACCGTTTGATCGGTGAACCGCAGCGCCTCGATGTTGCGCAGCGTGTCGATGCCATCGGTCGCCGTGCCACGAGCGTGGTTGACGACGATTGCGCGGAGGGCGCCGGGAGGAGTCACGACGGTGATGTCGTAGTCGGCCCTCGGGCCCGAGAACACAGCGGTGTCGATGTTGCCAGCGGTTTGGGCCGCCGTCGGCGTGACGATCTCACGCACGATCACGAGCTGACCAGGATTGATGAGACCGGCGAACACTGCCTGCTGCAGCGTCTTGCCGACGAGAGCGCCGGACCAGCCGGTGCCGGTCGGAATGTTCTCCATCAACGGGGTGGAGGCGATCTCGGCACCTGTGCCGTCAGCGTTGGCACGGATGCTGATCCGCACGTTCACGTACCGGTTGCCGTCGATGATGTCGTCAGCGCCGCGACCTTCGATCACGTCACTGCCGGCACCGCCGAGGAGGATGTTGCCATCGCCCCAGACGTTTCCTTCGAGCATGCAGTACCTGGTCGTCGCCGCGGCGATGATTGGTGCTGCATCCGTGACCAGCGTTGGGACCAACGGGTCGAGGCCGGGGATCCGGTCAAGTCCGTCCTGGTCGAGCACGTCGCATCCGATGAACCCGCCGCCGCCGGTTGCTGCCGGAGCGTTGTCGTCGCCGAACAGTTGGTCGTTGAGGTTCCAACCCGACAGTGCCTCGACCTCGTTGAAGCGGTCGCGGACCTCGATGGCCGGCTGGCCCTCGGGGAGGATTCGCAGGTTGAGGTCGGCGAACTGCGCCTGGGGATCGTTCAAGCCGATCAACCAGTCGAAGCCTGCGGCGCCGGCGTTCTTCTCGACACCAGGTCCGCCGACCATGATGTCGTCGCCACCTTCTGTGTCGTAGTCGTCGTCGCCGCCCTGACCGATGGTCACGTCGTGACCGGGGATGTTGTGATCGTCGAAGAACAGCGTGGAGCTGTCGCCGATCAGCAGGTCGGCCATGTCGCCGCCCTCCATCCAGTCGTCGCCGCTGTCACCGAAGACGGCGCTGAAACCCTGACCACCGATGGTGAAGTCGTTGCCGCCACCCATGAAGTGCTCGTCGTTGTTGGCGCCGCCATTGGTGAAGTCGTTGCCTTCGCCGCCCATGATGATGTCATCGAAGACCCCACCGTCGATGGCATCGTTGCCTGGGCCACCCTTCAAGACGTCGAAGCCACCGAGGTCGGTGATGATGTCGTTGCCCTCGCCGCCGAGGACGTTGTCGTCGCCGCCGCGGCCATCGATGACGTCATTGCCTTCACGACCCCAGAAGGTGTCGTTGTCATTGCCGCCGAAGATCAGGTCGATTCCGTTCCTGGTGGGGCTTGGATCGGTGCCGTCGTAGACAGCCTGGCCGTTGATGCCAGACGGATCGACGGTGTTGATCGCTCGGTACTCGAACCGGCCGGTCGGCTGGCGAAGGAGCAGACGGTTCTCGTCGCACTCGGTGTCAGGATCGTCAGCCACGGAGCCAGCGCCCCTGATGGCGGCGGTCGAAGGTGCGGGCCAGGTGATGTTGGCGAGGTGGAACTTGCAGTCGGCCGTCGCGAACGGGTCGGCTTTCAGCGAGTACGCAGTCGTGTTGCGCATCACGAGCTCGGCGAACGAGTTGCCCTCGAGCTGGGCCCGCAGGTTCATGCCCGGCGTACGGGCGAGGTAGTAGAAGCGGTCGCCGTTCTGCAGGTTGGTCAGCTGATTCTCGAAGACGTAGTTGAACGTCGAGCCCAGCAGGCCGCCGAAGACGAGCGTGTTCTCGGCGAGACCACCGACCCAGAGGTCGATGTCGTCGAGCCCGGTGGGCGAGACGCCGGCCGCCGAGTTCGTCCATGCGCCGCTGCTGAACAGGAAGTCTTCGGCGTCGGCGGGGGCGAGGATGTTGTCCGCGGCTTCGTCGGCAGCCGTGCCCAGATCGTCGAACAGGATTCCGTCGGGTCCGGGGAGTTCCGTACCGTTGACGATCTGCTCTGCCGCAATCCGCCGTGCTTCGAGACCACCGGCCACGATCGGTCCGGCGCCATCAGGGTCGAGGTTCATGATGTTGGTGTGTGTGCCGTACGCCGCCACGAAGTTGATCAGCGACTCGGGGTGCTTCAAGGCTTGACCGAATGAGACCCAGTTCTCGTAGGGCGCCAGCTGGCCGTCGTTGGTGGCCCCGAAGATCTGCTTGCGCACGTTGTTCAGCGACGGGATGCCTTCGCTGCGGGCACGGGTCATGTTGATCGCCGGCAGGTCCAAGGGAAGACCGAGGAGGTTGTTGCGCAACGTGTTGGTGACGAACTCGTCGATCTCGTTGCCGACCTGATCGGACATGCCCATGATGATCGCTGTGGCGGCTCCACGGGAATCCGTGCCGTTGTCGTAGTACGAGGCCGGGTTCAAGAAGCCGTCGAGCAGCGGGATGTTGTAAGGATCTCCGTTAGGGTCGATGCGATCGATCGTCTCGGTGAGCATCGAGTGGCCGAAGCGGTAGACAGCGTGGGCGAACTCGGCCGTGATGGCCGGGTTGACGTCGGTCTGGTTGAACGCGAACGGCTCGAAGGGGTTGATCGCCGGCTGCACCTTGCGGGCGAATTCTTCGAAGACCAGGTGCTGGTATTCCATCTCGGTCACGAAGCGGGCGGCCTGGAACAGGCGCTCGCCGTACTCGAAGGTCGTTGGCGAGGTGGCGTGGAAGGCATCCGAGAGAGCTTCGTTCTCCGGCAGGGCCAGTGTGGCCTCGATGTCGTCGATCAGACGGTCGTGTTCCGAGTGGAACATCTGGTGGACGGCGGTGAGGGCGATGTTCTCGTTGCATCGGCCATCGCCGCAGATGAAGTGGATGTCGAGCAGCTCGTCGTCGTACTCGCCGGCGGCAGGCGTATCGAGGCTGTTACCGGTGAGGTCGTCGGCGTCAGCAATCTTCGGCGAGGCGATCGAGCCGGGGCCGGCGCTGTGGGCGATGTCGTTGAGGAACGCTGTGCCGATACGCATGGCTCCGGCAGTGCTGATGCCCAGGTTGCCATTCGCTGCCGGGTCGCCCTCGGTGGTGAAAGCCGCGATGTCGTCGGCGCACTCGGGGGACGCAGTTGCTGTACCGCAGTCGGTGCCAAACGTTCCATCGGGTCCCGGTGCGGCCGGGAACATCACCATCGGCATCCCGCGTGCGGGACCGGGGATGAAGTTGCCATAAACGTCAGCGGCGATCATCGGGATGTCGTTGACGTCGGTGTCGACCAGCTGGATGCCGAGCTGGGTCAGGGCCTGGGCCTTGATCTCCGCCCAGTTGGCCATGCCATCGCCGTCGGGACGGCTGAGGAACTTGCCCGTCGCCAGCGGCCTGCCAGTGGTGAGGCTCTCGTACTCACGGAGGAAGACCTGATGCGACGAGTGGGAAGTGTACGTCTGGCTCTGATCGACGAACGGTGTGTCCGTGTTGGGCGCGCTGCGGAAGCCGTCTGGCCCGGTGACGATGGAGCCACGGGTCAGGGTCATGAACTGCGGGTCAGTCGGGCCAAGCTCATCGTCGCTGTTCGGGATGCCGTCAGGGCCGAGGGTGATCAAGGGGTCATCGGGCTTCAGCGGCACGAACACCGTGCCGGCACCGCCGTTGGTGATCTTGTCGAGGCCGTGGTCGAAGAATTGGCCGAAGATCGTGAACAACCCGTTGAACGGCGGCGAGAGGCCGACGTCTGTCGTCACGTTGGGGATGAACAGCGTTTGGTGCTCCGGCACGCAGTCAACGGGAACGCCGGGAGCGGTGCAGACCTCGACACCGGGGTTGCCCTGGGTGCGAACCGGGAAGCCGGCCGCAGCAACTGCAGCAGGGTTGTCAGACGTCTGGTCGACGATGAGGTTGCTGACGGTGCGCGGTTCCGAGTCGACGACGACCGAGCCGGCGCCCGTACTGGCGTACGACGTCAGTCCTGGAGGACCGATCGGGCCGATGTTGGGGAGGACCGCTGCCTCGGCGGTGTTGAACACCGGTGTCGTCAGACGCGGGAACGCTTGGTCCGCTGCGCCGAACTTCGCCTGCCCGTCTTGCAAGTTGTTGCAGGAGCCGTCGACGGTACGGATACCGAACGACAGCAGCGGGCTGGGAATCTGGTCGGGGCCGTCGCCCAGCAACGCGCCACAAGGACCGGTGTCCACCGTCGTGTTGACGACGTGAGCCTCCCCGATCTTGATCTGCTCCAGGATGAATAACAGGTCCGCGGCCGAAACCGTGAACCCCTGGCCGACGACCGGAGCGGCTTGCGCCCCGAGGCCACCGACCGAGGTGACCACCAGGCCACCGAGGAGGGCAACAGCAGCTGCTGATGCCCCTAGTCGGGTCCGCCTGCTGTGGCCCCCCGAACTGGTGTGGCGGTCGGGCAAACGCCCCAAGACCGCATCGCGCCGTGCGTGAAGGCGCGCCGAATAAACCCCGTGTCCGAACATGGTTCCGTCCCTACATTCCAGTCCTACGCCCGATTGGCAGGATCTGGATATAAAGATTGTATAAATCCACCGAAAGTCAAAGGGGCCTTTAGCCACTGGCCTCAGGGTGGAGTCTTGTGCCAATGGATTCCATCAGAAGACCTAATACCAACGTCGATTCTTGACAGAGAGCGCTGGAATTCGCCCGTAGAGCGGGATGCCTTACCAGCGCCCGGGATCGTCACCTTCGCCTTTGTGTATGGATTCCTTTACAGCGGGGCTCTCTGGGCGGGACATCATGATGGCCCATGGCAATGTTGGGGGCTTGCGAGCGATGATCGAGGCGATGAACTTCGGGACGACCCACCCGTCCAAAGGGCGCGGGGTGTTGATCGGCGTCTCGATGTTGCTGCTGATCAGCCTGGTGATCTACCCGTTCCGCCACCTCAACTACGAGCTCCAGTTCCTGCTCGTGCTCCCTGTCGTCTACGCAGGGGTGTTCGCCGGCAGGGCCGCCGCCCTGATCACGGCGGTGGTCGCCGTCGTCGCGTTCCACACAGTTGCCAGGTTCGGGTCCAAGATCGAAGAAGACGCCATCGCTTTCGTCACCTTCCTCGGTAGCGCGCTCGTCGTCGGCGTCGCCGTCGGCAGCGGAACCGATCGGCTGGCGCTGGCCGCGCAGCGCGAGGAAGAAGAGCGTCGTCTTCGCGAACTGAACGAGCAGATTGCCGAGCATCCGCGGCGGATGGCGGTACTCGAACAGGTCGACCAGCAGCGCGTCGCCCTGTTGCGTTCGGTGTCGCACGACCTGCGCACGCCGTTGGCAACCATCAGGGCGGTGACCACAGACCTTCGTGATCGCAACCTGCACGACGAAGACACGCGCCAGGAGCTTCTCAAGAGCGTGTCCGACGAGGCCGAACGCCTCGATCGACTGGTGGGCAACCTGCTGAGCATGAGCCGCATCGAGGCGGGTTCGCTTCGCATCGAACAGCAGGTGGTCGATCTCGCAGAGTTGACCGAGTTGACCGTCATCCGGCTTGCACCCCTGCTCAGCCACGTCACCATCGACGTACAGATCGACCCGGAGCTACCCTTGATCGATGGCGATCCAGCACTGCTCGACGAGGTGATCTCGAACCTGCTCGAAAATGCGGCGCGATACGCGCCCGCCGGCTCGACGGTGTCGGTCGAGCTCGTCCCGACTACCGGTTCCGCAGTGACCCTGCGAGTTCGAGACCATGGACCTGGAGTAGAGGTCGAGCATCGCGGCGACGTATTTCAGGCTTTTTGGCGCGGGTCCGCCAGCAACTCGAGCGGGCTTGGTCTGGCCATCGCCCGAGCCGTGGTCGAGGCACACGGCGGCTCGATCGTGGTCGTCGAGACGCCCGGCGGCGGCGCCACTTTCGAGGTCCGCCTACCTGCGCGGCAGGATGCAGTGCTGTGACGTCCGGCAAGTCGTCCAGCGACCAATCGATCCTGGTGGTCGACGACGAGCCGGCAATCCTGCGCGCCCTCACCACCGCCCTGACGGCTCGCGGCTACAGGGTGCTGCAGGCCATGAACGGCCAGACGGCTATCGAGATGGTTGCCATCAATCCTCCCGATGCCATCGTGCTCGATCTGCGCCTCCCCGACATCGATGGCGTCGAGGTGTGCAGGCGAGTGCGCACGTGGAGCAGCGTGCCGATCATCGTGCTCTCCGCCGATGGGCTCGACCAACGCAAGGTCGAAGCGCTCGACGAAGGAGCCAACGACTATGTCACCAAGCCGTACTCGACCCCTGAGCTGTTGGCGCGGCTGCGTGCGGTGTTGCGATCTTCCGCTGCGGGCAAGGCGTTGGGGGAAGACGGCGTACTGGTGGTCGGTGACCTGCGCATCGATCAGGCGCGCCGAACCGTGACCGTCGGTGACCGCGAGGTCGACTTCACACCCAAGGAGTTCGCGTTTCTGGCCTTGCTGGCGCGCCACCAGGGTCGGGTGCTGACCCACCGGACGATCCTGCAGGAGGTCTGGGGACCGAAGTACGGAACCGAGACCCAATACTTGCGGGTGTACGCCGGTCAGATCCGCAAGAAGCTTGAAGACGACATGCGCAATCCGCGACTTGTCACCGATCTCGGCGTCGGCTATCGCCTCCAAGCCCGCGCCGAACCTCCAACCTGACCAGGTCAGATATCATTGATCTCGAGTTGAGGTTGAGGGTTATGCCGTTCGCCGCGCTCAGCTCTCGGCTGTGCCAGCTTCGGCTTCCGTCGCCGCCGCCTTGATGTCTTCGGCTGCCACCTTGTCGACCGCCTTCTCGACGATCGCGTCGGCCTTCTCGAGCGCCTTGCGGATCTCCACGGCACCGGGGTCGGATACCAGCGCGACGATGCCGGAGTGCCCAGGCTCGATGGTGTCCTGTAGTTCAGCGGCCAGCTCGCCACGATTGCGAACCTCACGGACCTTGCCGGCGGTAGCACCGGCCGCGCCCAATACGGCAGCACTGCCGAGAATCGACGGCGGGAAGATCACGCCGAGGACGACACCGCCGACAACGCCCCACTTGAGGCCATGTCGGGTGCTGTGGTCGGTCGCCTTCTGGATCTCCACCTTGCCATCCGCCTCGCGCTTGACGACGATGACGCCTTCGATCTCGATCGTGCGTCCGTCTTCAATCGACTTCAGCGCCTCGTAGGCCTCCCACGCTGTGTCAGTGCTGCTGAAGTCGGCAACGAAAAGCGTGTAGGCACCGTCGGTGACCGCGGCGGCGGCTACGACCTCGGTCGTGTCGGGGTTGGTCTGGTCTTCGGACATCGGGATTCTCCTTTTCGACGGTGTGAGCAGCTTTGGTCGATTGGGTCATAGACCGTAACCGACCACTCAGCCGAGAGACCCTAACACCCGTCAAGTGCTCACAGTCCGGTGAGCTCGTGGTTCGCCGACATCTCACGGAGCCTGTACTTCTGGACCTTGCCCGAGCCCGTCATCGGGAACGCATCGAGCCGAGGCTGGCGTCACCGCTCATGAGCAGCCCGTACCGACCTGGCTCGCTCGGATCGTTTTCTGCTCGGTGACCAGCCGTCGGTAAGGTGCCTGCCGATGAGGCTGGCAATCGTTGGTGCCGGTGGAATGGGCTCGTTTCACGCACGCTCTCTGGCGGCGTTGCCCGCTGTCGAGATCGTCGCCGTTGCCGATTCCAACCTTGTCGCTGCCCAGTCGCTGAGCGCGGCTGTCGGTGGAACCCCCACAGCTGACGGGATTGCGGTTGCCTCGATGGCCGACCTCGACGGCCTGGTGATCGCGTCACCCGAGGACACCCACGAGCAATTCGTCCACGCCGCGATGGCACAGGGCACCGGCATTCTGTGTGAGAAGCCACTCGCTGTCGGCGCGGCATCATGCCGGCGCATCGTCGAGGCCGAGATCGGGCTCGGTCACCGCTTGCTGCAACTCGGATTGATGCGTGTCTACGACCCGGCTCATGTTCAGTTAGCGGCCGAGGTGGCAACGCTGGGTGAGCTCCACCACATCCGCTGTGTCCACCGCAACGTCCACGAGGTGCGCCGCACCGCACAGCTGATCTTGAACCAGTCGCTCGTCCACGACATCCACACCCTGCGCTGGTTGGTGGGTCGCCAGATCGAGCGGGTCACGACGATTGCTACGCCCAACATCGACCACGTGGAACACCTGTTGTTGACGGCCGAGTTCGATGGCGGCGGGTATGCGACGATCGAGTTCAGCGAGCACAGCTCGGCGTACGAGGTCGCGGTCGAGGTCGAGGCCGAACTCGGCGGCGTTGTGATGGCACCGGTCATGCGACCGACGGTTCGTCGGAACGGATCTGCAGGCGTTCACATCGGCACCGACTGGTTTGCCCGTTTCGCCGACGCGTACCGCATCGAAGCGACCGCCTGGCTCGACTCGCTCTCTGGCGACGTCGCGATCGGCCCGTCGGCGTGGGACGGTCTGGTGGCCGAGGGAATCGTCGAGGCAGCCATCGAGTCGCTGTCGCGGCGAAACCCGGTCGATGTGGCGATGCTCGACACGCCAGCCCTCTACCGTTGAGCAGCATCACCGGCCTGCGCCGTCGGGGCCACACGGTGTTGATGCGTGTCTACGGGCCGTGGGCAATCCGTCATATCCGGCGCACTCGGCAATGGCGCCGGCATGGGCTGACGCTGACCGTGCCCAGCGGTGTGTTCCATCCCGGTCTGTTCTTCTCCAGCAGCGTGCTCGCGACCGAGATCGAACGCCGCAGACCGATCGGGCGATCCGTACTCGATGTCGGGTGTGGCAGCGGTTTGCTGTCGTTGGTTGCGGCCCGGTCGGGAGCGGTGGTCACAGCGGTCGACATCAACATCGAGGCGGTGCGAACGACGGCCTCGAACGCGTCGGCCAATGGTGTGGACGTGGAGGTGCTGCAATCGGATCTCTTCGTCGCTTTGGGTGATCGACGGTTCTATCTCGTCGTCGTCAATCCGCCGTACTTCGCCAAGGACCCGGTCGATGACGCCGAACGGGCATGGTTCGCCGGTGCTGATCTCGGTTACTTCGAGCGGTTCTTCGCCGGCTTGGGGGACCACCTCGAAACCGGGCCAAGGATCGGGACGACGTTGATGGTGCTCAGCGAAGGTTGCGACACCGAGACAATCGACGCGGCGGCGACGCGTCACGGATTCACGAGTCGCGTCACGGTGCGCAAGCGCCAATGGTTGGGTGTCCAGGTCGTGTGGGAGATCTGGCGCGATGCGGCTACGGACGGTCAGAACACGTTGTGATGTGCACGGCGATAGCGTTTAGCAGGCCCGCTGAATCTGGCGGGCCGTTTTCATGAGATGAGAGACAGTTGACTACAGGTACCGTGAAGTTCTTCAACGCCGAGAAGGGCTTTGGATTCATTGCGCGAGAAGGTGGCGAAGACGTCTTCGTGCACTACTCCAACATCCAAGGCGACGGCTACAAGTCGTTGCAAGAAGGACAGAGCGTCGAGTTCGACATCGCTCCCGGCCGCAAGGGCGAAGAAGCGCAAAACGTCAGGCCGCTCTGACACTTTCAGGATCTGGCCGAGCAATCGGCTGAGTCCGACTAGTGAAACGGACCGCTGAGCCTTCGGGTCGGCGGTCCTTTCGTGTTTTCTGGCAGCGCAGGCCGCGAAATGGTCCGCCCGCGACCATTTCGGCGCCAGCGGTCGCCGGAATCAGAGAACGACGACTTTCGTGCCGATCTGGGCGAAGTCCCACATGAAGTCGGCGTCGTTGTCGGCCTGACGCTGGCAGCCACCCGACAGCCGGGTACCCAACTCGGAGTCCTTCATGTAGCGCGATCCGTCGGCGACGTGACGTGGGATGCCGTGGAAGCCGATGGCGCCGATGTCGGTCTTCAGCCAACGGATCATCCTCGGCAGAAATGCCTTGCCGTTCCACGCAGTCGACACCTCTGAGCGGCTGTAGACCTTGTGAGTGCCTGGCATCTCGTTGTTGTACTTGCTGCCCGACACCAGCCACGAGCGCACGACTCGCTCGTTCTTGTCGACTGCCCAGACACGCTGACCGGAGCGGTCGTAGACGACCCGCTTGCCGCTTCCGGAATTGGGCGGCAGCGGCGGCGCGTCGGGGCCACTGATGGCGACGTACGACAGCGGATAGCCGAGCAGATCGACGGCGCCGGCGGCAGGAGGCGGCGTGTGGACGACCAGCGACGCTTCGTCGGGCCAGATGTCGAGTGCCAATGCGGTCTCCCGACCGACCAGGCCGTCGACGAAGAGGTCTTTCTCTTTCTGGAGCTTGTTGACTGCGCTGAACGTGGCGTTGTCGTACTCGCCGCTGGCCGAGCCGCTGAGGTAGCCCTTGGCGATCAGGGCCTGCTGCAGGCATGCCACCGCAGGGCCTGAGTCGCCGAGACGCAGCTCGCGCTTGTCGAGCTTGCAACCGACGTCGGTCGCCGGATGGTTCGTCGCCGATGAGGTCCTGGACGGCGGGCTGGGTGAGCTGAGCGGGATCCACTGTGCTGTTGGTTACGCGACTGCCCCGGCTGCAGCGCCAGCGGCCAGCGTCGTCGACGGGCAGGTGGCGCCGCCTGTGAGTTCGGTCCGGCCGCGGTGGCCGGCGACGGCGAGTCCTTGACGACCGACTGGGCGAGCGAGATCACACCGATCAAGGCCGCGCCGGCGGCGAGCACCGCACACGCACGGCGAACATCGCGCTGGGCGCGGGTAGTCGGTCGGTTTGGACGTGGACGGTGTTGTGTCATGGGTTGGTGTCGGATCGGGGCGAACGCAACATGCCGAGGGCAATTCTAGCGAGGATCGCGCCGGGAAGGCCGACACCGTCGACGAGCAAGGCGGCGTACGAATTGTGGCAAGGTTGCGGCGATGGCGACCTGGGTCGTTCTGTTACGCGGTATCAACGTCGGCGGGGCCAACAGGCTGGCCATGGCCGACCTGCGGGTCGTGATGACATCACTCGGGCACTCCGACGTCTCGACGTACATACAGAGTGGCAACGTCGTCATGACGTCGTCGCGATCGGATCGGGCGACGATGATGAGCGAGATCTGCGCCGGCATCGAGCGTGCCCACGGCCTGTCCGTCTCAGCGGTGCTGCGTACCCCCGATGAGTTGGGCGCGTCGCTCGCCGCCAATCCGTTCACGTCGGAACCCGACGGGTCTCGACGTGCTGATCACCTTCTTGTCCGCGGCTCCGTCGTCCGCTGACATCGCCACGCTGGAGCCCGACCGTTTCCTTCCCGATCGATTCGAGCTGGTCGGCAGCGAACTCTTCGCGCACTACCCGAATGGTGCCGGCCGGTCGAAGATGACGCTCGACTACTTCGAGAAGCGCCTGCGTGTGCACGGCACGACCCGCAACCTCAACACCATCGCCAAGCTGATCGAGCTCTCAGGAGCTGACACTACGATCGCCTCATGTCTGCCATCGCCAAGCTCACCGTCTTCGCCCTCGACTGCGCCGAGCCTCGCCGAGTCGCCGAGTTCTATTCGGGCATCACCGGTTGGCCCATCGAGCGCGACAGCGGTGACTGGATCCAGCTGCGCAGCGATGGTGGCGCGACGCTGGCGTTCCAGCTCGCACCCGATCATCAGCCGCCGGTGTGGCCGAGCAGCGATCATCCGCAGCAAGCACACCTCGACTTCGACGTCGACGATCTCGACATCGGTGAGGCCGCAGTGATCGCGTTGGGGGCCCGCAAAGCCGAACTCCAACCCGAGCCCGATGCGTTTCGTGTGTTCCTCGATCCGGCCGGCCACCCGTTCTGTCTGGTGCGCGCCGATTGACTACTCGTATCGCTTGGCCCAGCCGCCAGTCTGGAACGTAACCTCGGGCTCGGAGGTCACGCCGGCGGCCTTCATCGCAGCCTGGAGGTCGGGGTCGCTCAAGAACGCTCGCAGCGTGTCGAACGACTCGGCCTGGTGATAGATGATGGCCATCGAGGGATCGTCGATCGACCTGTTCGCAGCATGTCCGATGATGCCCTTCGACTTCTGCAACTCTGCCGCGCCGTCGTATCCCTGCAGCCAACTGTCGAAGTCGGCAACCCGGTGCTTGAGGAGGAACGCCGGCAGTTGGCGATCCCACACGATCGATTCCCGAATAGGCGTGACCCAAGTGATCTCCGGCGCACCGGTGACACCGACTTGTTGCATCACAGTTTTCAAGTCGTCGGATTCGGCGAACGACTTGGCCTTGTCGAGGTCGGCTACGGCCAGGTAGATGGTGACCAGGTTCGGGTCGCCTTCGGCCTGGTTCACATGGTGGCCCAGGCAACCGGCCGCGCGTCGTGCCGGCTCGTGCTGATCGAACCCGACCTTCCACGCGTCGAAATCGGCAACGGGGTGGGTGATCAACACCGCGGCGGGGGGAAGTGACTGGTCAGACATTTGCTGATCCTCCTCTGCGACGGGCGGTGACGGAACTGTTCCGACCCCCGGTTGCCTCGACGCGTCGGTGAGCCTTGCTCGCTGCTGTGCGCTTGTCAAAGGCTACGTGGTCAGGGCAGTTGGCCGACGTGGGCCAGGGCCAGACGGATCAGTCGATCGTGGCCACCCGTCATCTCTCTGCGCACCTGCTCGGTCATGACCTCGGCCGGCGTGAACCAACCGAGGTCGAGCGCCTCTTGCGTCGGCTGGCAGTCACCGTCGACGGGCACGACGAATGCCAGGCTGACCGCATGATGACGTGGGTCGTGGAACCCACTGATGTCGGGATCCGGGAAGTACTCGACCACCGTGAACGGAGCGACCTCGGGTGGGATCCGCGGCAGGGCGACCGGGCCGAGATCCTTTTCGAGATGCCGCAGCAACGCATCGCGGACGCGCTCGCCGTACAGCACTCGGCCGGTGACGACCATCCGGCTGATCGTGCCGTCGGCGGCCTGTCGCAGCAGTAGGCCGATCTCGGTGACGACACCGACCTCGTTGACGCGCACCGGCACGGCGTCGACGTAGACCAGTGGCACGTTGGCGCGGATGTTGTCGAGCTGGTCGTCGGTCGAGCCAGCCGGTCTTGGTATCGATTTGTTCGCTCACTGTGTTCCTGTGAAGTAGCCGTTGACGTCGATGATGACATGTGTGGCCACGTTGACGAAGGTATTCAGCGCTCCGCCGGCCGAGAGCTTGACGAGGCCGGCGTTGGCGACCGTTGTTCGCGGCGACGAAGTTGAGGTTCGACGAGAGCGGGAAAGCGCCGTCGGCTCGGATAGACCGTGACGTAGCCGGCGCCGGTCGCCTGATCCGACGTCAGGTTCATCGAGATCGCCGAGGCACCGACCGGAACGGCGAACGGCGCGCCGGCCAGTTGAACCGTGACGGTCGACCACCGGCGTGGATCGAGTTCGGCGCCGACCGGCTGTCGTAGTAGCGGTCGGGGGTGACCGGCACGAACAGTCCGACGTTGCTGGCGGGAACGCTGCCGTCGGTGATGTACCCCATGACGTCGACGACGATGTGCGCGGAGTTGGAGGTGAACACGCTGATGGTCCCGTCGGCGCCGACCGGCACGATGGCGTGAGTCGCGGCGGTCTCGTCGGGCGTGTAGTTGACGTTCGAGGTCTGGCCGGGCACCGCACCGGTTGGCAGAGCCTGCAGGAACCGGCACCCACGGGTTCGGTGGCGGTGACGTTGACGACCAGCGCCGCCACTCCGGTGGCCGGCACGCCGGCGTCGACCGGAATCTCGACGCGGACCGTTTCACCGGCCGCCGGTTGGTGGGCGATCCAACCGGCGGGCACCGGACCAGGCTCCGTCGGGCGGGTGTCGAGGACACGGTGTGGGTTGACCGGCACGATACCGTCCGGCCGCGTTGCCGCCGACGGCGTGAAGTAGCCCATCGCGTCGACGATGATGTTGCCGCCGGTGGGAATGAAGATCGAGATCGAACCCTGCCCGAGCGGCACGATGGCGAAGTTCGGGCGGGTCTGGCCGGGAACCGTGACGTTCATCGTCGAGAAGGCGCCGATCGCGCCGCCGAGGGTCGGCAGCGCCTGCACGTAGAACTGGCTGGCCGATTCGGTGGACGTGACGTTGACGGCGACGGCCGTTGCGTTCGAGGGGATCACACCCGACGACGAGATCGGCAGATCGACGATCGAGTACTGCGGATACGGACCGATCAAGTTGGCGGGACCGACGAACGACGACGGGCGGGTGTCGAGCAGGCGAACCGGCGCGGCGAGGGCGCTGAACGTGCTGGGCGCAGACGAGACTGGCGACGGGGGCGGCGGGCAGCAGGATCTCGCCGGCGCCGTAGGCGTTGTCGGGCCCGGGCGGACCGAGATCGTGGACGAGGTGTCGGGTCAGCGCGGCGAGTGGCATGCCTGGCAGCGCCAGGCCTTGGCCGAGCAGCAACGCCGCCATGCCCGCGGCAGCCGGCGATGCTGCGCTGGTGCCGTTGAAGCACACGGACGGGTAGACGGTGCTGCCAACGCACGACGGTGCGGAGATGTCGGGCTTGATGCGGCCGTCGTTGGTCGGGCCCTGCGACGAGTAGAAGGCGATCGGTCGAACCGTTCGCCGGGTCGATGGCGCCGACGGCGAGCAGTGCAGGGTTGCGCGAGTCGACCACGGGTTTGGCCGCGCTGAACGAGCCGACTGCCGGCCCGCCTCGATCGTCGCCGAAGAACGTGGCCACCTCGATGGTGTCGGGCTGCGAGGGTGAGTAGTGGGCGTCGGCGTGAATGCGAATGAACAGGGCTCTGGCCGGACCCGACGAACGAAGTTGTCGTCGACGGCCTCGAGCGGTGGGGCACCATCGGTCTGTGGAGTCGTCCAACGTCGGTCACAGAGCGTACGCGACACTCTCGCTGGTGCCCTGCGAGACCTCGACCGAGTAGTCGGTGACCGAGCGGCCGGCAGGTACCAGTCGTTCGCCCAGCGAATGCCGTCGAAGGCGACTCCGCCCTGCGACGGATCGATGCGCAGCACCGTGTCGACGCCGGGGCCGTTGTCGAAGTCGACGTAGCCGCTGGCGTCGACGCCGTCGGTGTAGCGGCCGTAGCCGGACGCGGCGTCGTTGCCGCCGGAGTTGAACCACGTGATCCCGCGCGCCGCGGCATAGTCGACGACGGCGTCGAGCGGGCCCGTGCCATCGCCCGGCCCGTCGTACGGTGCGCCGAGCGAACGGGTGATGATGTGCACACCGTTGGCCACGAACCAATCGATCGCTGCCTGCGTCTCGGCCGTGGTGGCGGTGGTGGCCAGGAACAGCTCGGCGCCCGGAGCCATGTCTTTGACGATCTCGGCGACGGCGACCCCATGGCGGTCGCCCTTGGCCGAATCGATCTGCCCGGTCGGCGTGCACAGACCCGTCGGTGACGGTCGGGGCAGAACTGGTGCGCGGCGTCGGGTACCGGCCCGTGTTCATTCGTGTTCCAGACGTTGAGATCGAAGAAGTCGATGATCCCGACCCGTGACGTTGCCGGTGATGCCGGCGTTGTGCCACGCGGCGGCGTTGGTCATCGTCACCTCGTCGCCGACGGTCGGGCCGAATCCGACGGCCTCGGTGGGCGGTAGCCGATTGACCCGCAGCGGGCGCTGCACGTAGCGGGCCGTCGCCGGCTCGCGACAGTGCGTCGACGCGCCGGCCGGCACGAGCGCCTCGACCAGCTGGCCTCGACCGAACCGGTGACGGTGCCGCCGAGTCGGTTGACCGCGTGTTCGACCGCCGCGTTGTCGGACGTCAACACCTCGACCGCGATCAGTGGGTCGCGCTGCGCTCGATGCGCTCAGCCTGAGCGCGCCGATCGACCTCGTCGCGGAGCTCCGGATCGTGTTGTCGGTCGAGTGGCTCGCTCGCGGAGGTTGCGCGGCGACCTGGGGAACGGTGCCGGTCACCGCGATGCTGACGTCAGCGCAGAACGACGACCAGCGACGACGTAACGGCACCCAGAACTTCGTGCGTCTCATCCGCCGACTTATCGCCGCCTGCCTCGTCGTCGCCGACTTGGAAGTGGATCTGATCGCGGTTGAGGTGGGGCGACGACCGACACGACATCATCGACCGGCACGGTGATGCCCTCGTGATCGATGTCGACCGGCTTCGTCGCTGGCGGCGATCACGATCGGCGCTTCCTCTTTCGGTTTGCGACCCACAGCGCCTGGTCGAGACCGAACATTCCGGCAGCAACGATTGCCCCTGCAGCAGCCGTGCCGTCGCCGGGCCGTTCGGACGGGATCGAACGTCTGCAGCGGTTCGATCGGAGCGTCGTCGTCGGGCGCGGGCATGCACCCAACCTTACCGGTGACCATGCTGCTCTCGTCCGATCGTGCACACGACTACGATTCGGCTCGTGCCCGAGGGGGAAGCGATTCACCGCACGGCCGCTGCCTTGCGAACGGCCCTGGTTGGGAGGGCCGTGCTGTCGTTCGAGGCACCTCACGTCGACGGGCCCGCCCCCGCGCACGGGCGGGTCATCGAGTTGGTCGAGAGTCGAGGCAAGCAACTCGACATCACGTGGGACGACGGCCTGATCCTGCACACCAACCTGTTCTTCGGCGGCGCCTGGCACCTCTACCGCACCGGCGAACGCTGGCGCAAGCCGATGTCGCAGATGCGGGTCGGCATCACTGTCGATGCCTTCACTGCAGTGTGCTTCGGTGCCCGTGCCGTCGAGACGTACCGCGAGTTCGACACGCATCGCCATCCGGGCTTCGGCCGCAGCGGCCCCGATCTGTGCGTCGACTCGCCTGACCTCGACGCCGCGGTCGAAGCGCTGTGCCGCTACGACGATCTCGATGCGCCGATCGCCGAGGCGCTGCTCGATCAGCAGGTCGCCTGTGGTGTCGGCAACGTGTATCGCAGCGAGATCCTGTGGGCCTGCCGACAGCATCCGCTGGCACCCGTGTCGATGCTCGGCCGCAGCGACATCGCACCGGCTCATCGTCACCGCGGCGAAGATCCTGCAGGCCAATCTCAACCCCGGATCGACCACCGGTGCCGAGGAGCGTTCGCGACTGGCCGTGTACGGCCGCAACGGGCAGCAGTGCCGTCGCTGCGGAGACACCATCGAAGTTCGCCGCATCGGCGAGCACGCCCGCTTGCTGTACTGGTGCCCCGGATGTCAGGTGTACCCGGCCCTCGGCCGGCGATCTGCAGCCGAGCAACGCCCGATGGATCCACATCCCGCCGCGGCCAAGTTCCTGGCCGAGCTGCCCTGGCGCCGCGGCGACACGCTGGCGGGTTGATCGCTCTCAGCGAGCACTTCCGGTCGGAAGGTTGCCGATCAGCTTGAGCCAGCCCGACTCGAGTTGGGTGGGTTGGTCGAAGGCGGGGTGCGGTCGCCCGATCAGGTGTTGGTAGGCGTTGGTCGCCAGCGCAATCGCAACCACGTCGCCGACGTCGAGGGCCCGCACAACCGCTGCTTCGATCGACAAGGTCGCTTGTGACTTGTCGTCGAGCTGGCATGAGCACTGGCGGCACCGACGTAGGCGAACACCTCGTCGAGATAGGTGGCTCCGGCGGCGTTCGAGACGTGTCTCGGCGTGCTCGAGCGCCTCGCTTGGGCGATCCGAGGGTCGCGTAGAGCAGTGTCGCGGCACCGTTGGTGAACGGATGAACAGCCGCGTGCGGCTGGCAACTCGGCGAAGGCGATGCGAGCCTCGTCGAGGCGACCGAGCTGCATCAGCCCGATCAGTCGAGCGACGTGCGGCTCGAAGGCGCTGCCGTTCATCTCGTCGGTCACGGCGAGTGCTTGGTCGGCGATGCTGACCGCCATGGCGCCGTCGCCGCGGTGCATCGCCGCGCCGGCCACCGCCATCAGCGGGAACGGTCCCTGCCGACGTTCGGCCATGGTGATCAGTTCCTCGATGCTGCGCTGAGCCGCGCCGGCTTGACCGAGGGCGATCTGCGCGCGCAGCAGCGGAGCTGTGGCCTGCATCAAGCCGAACTTGTCGTTGAGCTTCTTGAACCGTGATCGCGCTTGTTCGGCGAGGTTGGCGGCCTCGCTCAGGTCGCCCTGCCACAAGCGCAGGTCGGCGAGCAGCGTCTGCATCATTCCGACTGCCCACTCGTCGCCGCGTTGGTCGGCCTCGCGGATCACCAGTTCGGCCAAGCGCCTCGGCCTCGGCGAAGTGGCGTTCGAAGAACTCGACGAAGGCGAGCAGGCCGAACGCCCAGCCGACGCCGTTGCGGTCGCCGAGCTTCGTCGAAGGCGTCGGCAGCATGGTTGAGACGATCGCGTGCCAGGCGCCATGTCGCCGGAGAGGAACGAGATCCACGCCCGGTGCTGTTCGAGCCAGGCGAGACCTCGTTGATCATCGAGCCGGTGATAGAGCGTGTCGGCCTCGCCGAAGAACCATTCGGCATCGGTCAACGACCCGCCGAACAGCTCGATGAAACCACGTGCCCGCAGGGCCCTGGCGAGGCGATCGGGTCGATCGACCGTGCGCAGCAGGTCGACGGCCTGACCGAGCTCCGAACGGGCTTCCGTCGAGACGGCCGCCGGCGTGGTGCATGGTGCCGAGCAGACGATGGGCATCGCCCTCGGCGGCGACGTCGCCGCGTCGTGCTGCGCTGGCCAATGCGCTGTCGAGATCGGCGCGTGCCGCATCGAAGTCGCGGAGGTCGAGCAGCGCGCCTGCTCGGATCAGCTCCAGTTGCACCCGTTGGCTCTCGTGCTCGGCACCGGTCGGTAGCAACTCCAAGCGCTCGGCCGGCGTGACGTACAGCGACGCGGAGGCTGCCGTTGTCGTCGGCGCGTTCGGCCGCCGCGGTGAGCAGTTGCACTGCCTCGTCGCTGATCGTGGCCGAGACACCTTCCACCGGACCGAGCTCCTTGACCAACTCGGCCGCCGTTGCCGTGTGGTGGGCGCGATCGTCGAGCCCGGCCGGCAGGTTGGCCATGGCCTTGGCGACACCGGCGTGACGCCGCGCTCGCGCCGCCTTGGTGAGCGTCTGGTAGGCGGCATCGCGGACGGAGTCGCTGCGGAACTCCCAGCGCCGACCGTGCACCTCCAAGCAGCCCGAGGTCGTCGAGCTCGCGAACTCTCGCCGGGTCGAACTGTCTGGCCGAGCTCGTCTGCAAAGGTCTGCAACGACGCAGATCGATCCCGACGTGCCCAACGTGGCGGCGTTCTCGATGATCTGCCGCTGGTCCGGCGCGAGTTGATCGAGCCGGGCGATGATCAGCGCCCTGAGCGAGTTGGGCAGCTCGCGGATCCCGCGCCCGGCCGCCGCGAGTGCGGCCAGCTCGTGCAGGAACAGCGGGTTGCCACCACTTCGCTCGTACAGCGCCGTGAGCAACTTCGGGTCGGCGCACTGGTCGCCGAGCAGCTGTGCGGCGAGCTCCTCGGTGGCGACCTGGCCGAGCGGCTGGAGGTTCAACGACACGACGGTGGCCCGTTCGTTGTGCGGTGGCCAGGCGACGTCGCTGCCCGGGCGCATCGCCGTGATCAAGGCGAACGGATGACGGCTGAGCGACGTGACGAGGTGTTCGAGCAGGTCGATCAGTGCCGGGTCGGCCCAGTGCAGGTCGTTGATCGACAGCACGATCGGTCGCTCCTGCGATGCGTAGCTCGAGCACGCGCGAGACGGCGCGATGGATCGACGGCTCGCGCCGCAGGCGCCTCGAGCCGGTCGATCGGTCGACGGGTGACCGAGGAGGTGGACGAACACGTCGACCATTCGCTCGATCTCGGCGTCGTCGACATTGGCGAGCAACTGCACGGCGCGCTGGCGGGCGACGGCGCGGATCTCGTCGACCGGCAGCGTCGGATCGAGATCGAGATCGCGCGACAAGGCGTTGGCGATGGGGAACCACACGTTGGCCTCGCCGTACGGCACGCACGCGCCCTCGACGACACCGCCGCGTCGACCGAGTTGTGCAGGTAGTCGATCAGCTCGTCGGCGAGACGCGACTTGCCGACACCGTTCTCGCCGGAGATCGCCAGCAGCACGCTGCGGTTGGCGATGCTGACCAGATCGAGTGCGGCGCGCCCGATGGCCAGTTCCGGCTGACGGCCGATCAGTGGACCGTTGCGTCCTCGCCGCGAACGGCTGCCGGGTGGCGCCGTGGCTTCGACGGCAAGCCATGCCTTGATGTTCTGCTCGCGGCCCGTGGCGTCGAGTTCGCCGGCCGGCTCGAAGTGGATTGCCTGCGACGTCGAGTGCGTACGTGGTCTGGCCGACCAGGATCCCGCCGGGCGGCGCCGCGCTCTGCAGCCGCGACGCCAGTGTTGACGACGTCACCCATCGCCGTGTACTCCGTTCCGGCGAGCGGTGCCGACCAGCACCTCGCCGGTGTTGATGCCGACTCGCATGCGGATGTCCGGCGCTTCCGGACAGCCGGATGTGCCGACGAAGTGGCCGAGCGTCGCCTGCATGCGCAGCGCGGCGCGAACGGCGCGCTCGGCGTCGTCCTCGTGGGCGACGGGTGCCCCGAACAGGGCCAGGATCCCGTCGCCGAGGATCTTGTCGACCCGGCCGCCGAACGCCGTGATGTCGTCGACGAGCAGCTGAAAGCACGAGTCGATCAGCCGTTTGACGGTCTCCGGATCGCGATGTTCGGCCAGCGTGGTGAACCCGACGAGATCGGCGAACAACACGGTGGTGATGCGCCGTTCCTCGGTCTCGGGTGGCCGTGATCGCGTACCCGCATGACGAGCAGAACCGGGCATCTGCCGGAATCTGAGACGCGCAGGACGGACACAACATCGCCCTGAGCGTAGGACACAGTCACCCGTACGGCGGACGTTGGAATTGGCCAAGGTTGACGCCGTGTCAGGGACGAACTTCACCAGAATCCGGTGATGCACGCCATGCTCAGTTGTTGATACAACTAGAGCCATGACAGAGACACTGAGCGACGAGCACGGCCGCGGGCGCAGTCGATGCGATGAAGATCTACGGCGAGGGCGACAGCGAAGTTCGGGCCCTCGACGGCGTCACCGTCGCGTTCGAGGCGGGCAAGGTTCACCGCCATCATGGGCCCGTCCGGATCCGGCAAGAGCACGTTGATGCACTGCCTGGCCGGTCTCGACTCGCTGACTCGCGGGCGCCGTCTACATCGGCGACACCTACCTGGCGGCATTGAACGACAAGGCGCTCACCGATCCTGCGTCGCACCGCGGTCGGCTTCATCTTCCAGGCCTACAACCTCGTGCCGACGCTGAACGCCTACGAGAACATCACGCTGCCGCTGCTGCTCGGTGGCACGGAGGGCGACCAGGCATGGATCGACCAGGTGATCGACACCGTCGGTCTGCGTGACCGCTTGAAGCACCGTCCCAGCGAGTTGAGCGGTGGGCAGCAGCAGCGCGTCGCCGTTGCCCGCGCCCTGGCCAGCAAGCCGACGATCATCTTCGCCGACGAGCCGACCGGCAACCTCGACAGCCGTGCCGGCGCCGAGATCCTCGACTTCATGCGCCGCGCCGTGCAGCGATCTCGGTCAGACCATCGTGATGGTCACCCACGATCCCAACGCGGCCAGCTACGCCGATCGAGTGATCTTCCTGGCCGACGGCAAGGTCGTCGACGAGATGACCGAGCCGACCGCGGACCGCGTGCTCGACCGCATGAAGCGCTTCGGTGAGTGACCGATGTTCAAAGTCGCCCTGAAGGGCATCCTGGCCCGTAAGGGCCGGCTTGCTGCTCACCTCGCTCGCCGTCATCCTCGGTACGTCGTTCCTGGCCGGTACGTACATCTTCTCCGACACGCTTGACCAAGTCGTTCAACGACCTGTTCGCCGACGTGTTCGACAGCACCGACGCCTACGTGCGCTCCTCGGTCGTCATCGAAGGCGACTTCGGAGCCGAGGAGCGCCAGCGGCTTCCCGATTCACTGACCGCCGATGTGGCTCAGGTGCCAGGCGTGCGCAACGCCGACGGCAGCGTGTTCGGCTTCGCCCGGGTCATCGGCAAGGACGGCAAGCCGGTCGGTTCCGAGGGGAACGGGCCGCCGACCTTCGGCTCGTCGATCGCCGCAGACGACGAGGCGTTCTGGACGATCAGCGAAGGCCGGTTGCCCGAGAACGATGGTGAGGTCGCCCTCGACGCGGGTGCCGCCGACAAGGGCGACTACAAGATCGGCGACACGGTCAAGGTGGTCGCCCAGGCCGGGTCGCGCGAGTTCACGTTGGTCGGCATCGCCCGCTACGGCGACGTCTCCTCGCCGGGTGGGGCGACGTTCGCGCTGTTCGACCTCGCCACCGCGCAGGAGTTCGTCGGGCGACCCGGCTTCATCGACGCCGTCGTCGTCCGCGGTGACGGCAGCCATGTCCGACGCCCAGCTGGCCGACTGCGATCCAGGCAGCGCTGCCGGCCGATTCGCCAGACCGAGACGCTGACCGGCGCCGAGATCACCAAGGAGAACCAGAGCGCGATCGAGGAGGGGCTCAGCTTCTTCACGCATCTTCCTGACCGTGTTCTCGTTCATCGCCATGGGTGTCGCCTGCTTCGTGATCTACAACGTGTTCTCGATCACGGCCGCGCAACGCCAGCGCGAGAACGCCTTGCTGCGTGCCGTCGGTGCGCAACGTGCCCAGGTGACGCGGGCGATGCTGATCGAGTCCGTCGTGGTCGGCGTCGTCGGATCGCTGCTCGGCCTGATCGCCGGTGTCGGTCGTCTCGTCGGCTCTGAAGGGCTTCCTCGGTGTGCTCGGTGTCGACTTCCCGTCGACCACGTTGCAGCTGCTGCCTCGCACCATCGTGCTGACGTGGTGGTGGGCACGACTGGTCACCGTGCTGTCGGCGATCATGCCGGCGCTGCGCACGGGTCGGGTCTCGCCGCTGGCGGCGATGCGCGACTCGGCGATCGAACACCCCGGTCGCAGTCGCAAGCGGATGCTCATCGGGCTCGATCGTCGCCGCGATCGGAGCGAGTCGGCATCGTTGCCACGCTGGCGCCGGGGCCAGTGCGATCCTGCTCGGTCTCGGTGTCGTGCTGGTCTGGACCGGCGTGTTGATCCTCGGGCCCGGTGCTGGCCATCGTGGCCGCCAAGGTCATCGGCACGCCGCGTAGCAGCGCGCGTTCAAGGTGACCGGCCGCATGGCCCAGGGCAACGCGGCGCGCAACCCGAAGCGCACGTCGCGGGCCGCCGCGCCGGTGCTGATCGGCGTTGCGCTGGTGACCGCCGTGGCGCTGCTGGCGTCGACCTTGAAGGCCCAGGTCCGCGAGATCTTCGGCAAGCAGTTCGTCGGCGACTACGTCGTGAAGACCGACGACTTCACGGGTTCGGTGGGCTCAGCCCCGATCTGGCCGACCAGCTCAACGAGACTCCCGCAGGTCGCCGCGGCGGCCGGCATCGGCGTGAAGCTGGCCCGAGATCAACGACAAGGGTGTCACCGTCACGCTGGTCGATCCGACGACCGTCGGCGAGGTCTTCGACCTGCACCTCACCAGCGGCTCGTACGCCGACTCTGTCGACGTCGTCGATGATGGTCTCCGACAAGCAAGCGCCAAGAACGACAACCTGAAGATCGGCGATGTCGCTGACGGTCAACCTCACCGGTCTCGGCGATCTGCCGCTGACGATCGTCGGCACCTATTCGTCCGACGAACTGGCCGGCAGTTACGTCGTCAATCGCGCGCTCTACGCCGACACGTCGGGCAGCTACTTCGACTTCTCGGTGTTCATCAACACCGCGCCGGGTGTCAGCGCGGCCGAGGCCGAGGCGGCGATCACAGCCGCTGGTCGATCAGTACGGCAGCGGGCGAGCTGCAGAGCCGCGCCGAGTACATCGATGACCAGGCGTCGTCGATCAACACGCTGCTGGCGTTGATCTACGGATTGTTGGCGCTTGTCGATCGTGATTGCCGCCGTGGGCATCGTCATCACGTTGCTGTTGTCGGTCTACGAGCGACGACGCGAGATCGGGTTGCTTCGCGCCGTCGGCATGACACGCGGTCAGGTGCGCTCGACGGTTCGTTGGGAGAGCGTCATCACCAGCATGCTCGGCGCGGTGCTCGGAGTGATTCTCGGGCTGTTCAGTGGCTACCTGTTGGTGCTGTCGCTGCGCGACGAGGGAGTCACCGTGTTCACGGTGCCGATCCTCAGCACGATCGTCATCCTGGTCGATGTCGTTCATCGTCGGGGTCATCGCCGCGATCATTCCTGCCCGCCGGGCCACCAAGGTCGACATCATCGAGGCGATCGCCACGACATGAGTACGTACTGGTGATCCGCCTCGCCTTGCGCAGCGTGAGGGCCCGATGGGGGCGCATGGTCCTGACGGCGCTCGCGATCGTGGCCAGCACGGCGTTCCTCAGTGGAACGTTCATCTTCCGCGACACGGTGCAGCGCACCTTCAACGCCCTGTTCGCCGACGTCTTCGAACGCGTCGACGGGTACGTGCAATCGTCGAACTCGGTCGAGGGCTTCCTCGGGTTCGAGCGCCGCGACCGGCTGCCGGTAGACGTCGTCGACCAGGTCCGCGCCGTCGACTGGTGTCGCCGACGCACAGGCGTTCGTCCAGGACGACGCGGTCGTGATCGACAAGACGGGCAAGCCGATCGAGCGGCCGACCGCGCCGACGTTCGGCGCGACCGTGAACGACGGTTCGCTGTCGGTGTGGCGAATCGCCAAGGGCCGATTGCCCAGAGGCCCGTCGGAGGTCGCGCTCGACACCATCACCGCCGCCGACGGCGGCTTCGTCGTCGGCGACACGGTGAAGGTCAACGCCGAGGCCGGATCTCGCGAGTTCACGCTCGTCGGCATCGCGGTCTACGACAACATCGTCTCGCCGGGCAATGCGACGTGGGCGCTGTTCGACGCCCCGACGGCGGAGGAGTTCGTTGCCAAGCCGGGCTTCGTCGACGCCGTGCTGGTGGAGGGTGACGGTTCGGTCAGCGACGATGTACTGGTCGAGCGGATCCGGGCCGCGCTCGACCCGAACGTCGCCGAGACGCTGACGTCGGCAGAGATCACCGAGCAGACCCAGACCGACATCGAACGAAGCCTCGGGTTCATCACGCTGTTCCTGGCGATCTTCTCGTTCATCGCCCTCGGCGTCGGCATGTTCGTGATCTACAACGTGTTCTCGATCACCGCCGCGCAACGTCAACGCGAGAACGCGCTGCTGCGCGCGATCGGCGCCAGTCGGCGCCAGGTCACCTGGACGCTGCTGATCGAATCGGCTGTGGTCGGGTTGTTCGGTTCGGTGGTCGGGTTGTTCGGCGGCATCGGCCTGGCGCTCGGGATCCGGAACCTGCTCGACGCGCTCGACTACTCGATTCCCGCACGTGGTCTGGCCATCGAGCCGTTCACCGTCGTGCTCACGATCGTTGCCGGCACGGCCGCCAGCCTGCTCGCCGCGATCGCCCCGGCGATCGGCGCCGGTCGGGTGCCGCCTGTGGCGGCGATGGCTGACAGCTGCGTTCGAACGAACCGGTTCGGTTGCGCGGCCGGGTGGCCGCGGCGATCGGTTGCGCGGCGGTAGGCGTCGGCACGATCGTCGCCGTGCTGGTCGGCGCCGACGGCATCCTGCTGGCGGTGGGCATCGCCTTGCTGTTCGCGGCGGTCTTGCTGCTCGGTCCGGTGATGGCTCGACCGATCGCCCGCCTGCTCGGTGCGCCGGTGCAGCGGTGGCGCGGCGTCACCGGGGCGATGGCGCGCGGCAACGTGCAGCGCAACCCGAAGCGCACGGCGCGCACCGCTGCGCCGGTGCTGATCGGTGTCGCCCTCGTGACCGGTGCGTCGGTGTTCGCCGCGTCGATCAAGGTGCAGTTGCGACGAGACGATCGGCTCGACGTTCGTCGGCGACTACGTCGATCAACTCGCAGCAACGGTGGCTCGCTGAGCTTCAGCCAGACGTTCGTCGACGAGCTCAACGCACTTGCCCGAGGTCGGGTACTGCCACCGGTCTCGGCTTCGTCCCGCATCGCCGACGCCGACGGCGAACGGGCAGGCGGAGCAACCATCAATCCCCAGACCGCCGGTGGGCTGTTGAAGTTCGACTTCCTTCAAGGATCGCTCGCCGCGCTGACCCCGCAAGGCGTGTTGATCAGCGAAGGCGAGGCCAAGCGCAAGCACCTGTCGCTCGGCGACGACTTCGACGTGCGCCTCGACGGACGAGTTCGCCCGTTGACCGTCCAGGGCATCTACGCGACCGCCGACTTCATCCCGGCTCGCACCTATCACCGCGACACCTTCGCCGGCAGCCAGTATGTCGAACACGGCCGGCTTCGTGTCGTTGACCGCGCGCCGACGGGGTCGGTGACGCCGCGTTTCGCGAGGCCGTCGATGCGCGGGTCAAGGCCTACGGCATCGGCGAGCTGCAGGATCGCGAACAGTTCATCGACAGTCGCGCCGACCTCGTCGACCAGAGCCTGGCGTTCATCTACGGGCTGCTGGCCCTGTCGATCGTCATCGCCGTGTTCGGCATCGTCCTCACCTTGCTGCTCGCCGTGTACGAGCGGCGCCGTGAAACCGGGCTGCTGCGCGCTGTCGGGATGACCCGGGCCCAGGTGCGCACGACGGTGCGGTGGGAGAGCGTGCTGACGTCGGTCTACGGCGCGGTGGTCGGCGTGCTGATGGGTCTCGTGCTGGGCTACGTCGTCATCGTCGTCGTTGCGCGATCAGGGCCTGACCAAGTACTCGGTCCCGGTGACGACGATCGCCGCGATCATGCTGATCGCCTTCGTCGCCGGTGTCATCGCCGCCGTCGTGCCGGCCTGGCGGGCCACGAAACTCGACATCCTGCAGGCCATCGCCACAGAATGATCGTCGTGCAGCCGCTGTCGTCGGAGATGTTGGCGTTTCTCACCGAGCGCCACCTGGCAACGTTGACGACGTTCCGCGCCGACGGTTCGCCGCACGTCGTGCCCGTCGGGTTCAGCTACGACCCCGATGGTGGCGTGGTTCGCGTCATCACGTTCGCCCGATCCGTCAAGGCTCGTCACGCCGCGACCGGTGGCCGGGCCGCGGTCAGTCAGGTCGACGGTGGTCGATGGGCGACACTCGAGGGTATGGCTCGCCTGGTCGACGACGGTCCCTCGGTCGCGCTGGCCGTTGCCGGCTACGCGGCCCGGTACCGTCAGCCATCGGAGCGTGCCGACCGGGTCGCCATCGAGATCATCGTCGACAAGGTGATGGGCCGGGTCTGATGGCCGGATACTCGGGCACGCCGCTGCCGAAGAAGCTCGGAATCGTCGGCGATGCGGTGTTCGTCGTCGTCGATGCGCCCGACGGATTTGCCGACACGCTCGGTGACTACGGCGACGCGGTGTGGCAGAAGTCGTTGATGGCACCGCTCGACGTCGTCGTCGCCTTCTTCACCTCGCGGTCGAAGTTGGTTGCCGCGTGGCCGAAGCTCACCGAGGCCGCCGCGCCCGATGGTGGCGTGTGGGTGGCGTGGCCGAAGAAGAGCAGCGGCGTGGCGACCGACATCACCGAAGACGTGCTGCGCGCAGAGTTGCTGCCGACCGGGTGGGTCGACAACAAGGTGTGCGCGATCGACGACACGTGGAGCGGCCTGCGCTTCGTGCTGCGCAAGGAACTACGCCGTCCCGGCGACAAGCGTCGCTGAGAAGCGTCTTACTTGTTGGGCTGGGGCAGAACTCGCAGGTAGGGCTTGATGGTCTTCCAGCCTTGCGGGAAGAGCTTCTCGGCCTCTTCGTTGGTGACCGGCCCGCCGATGATCACGTCGTCGCCGTCGTTCCAGTTGGCCGGTGTCGCCACCTTGTACTTCGCGGTCAGCTGCAGGCTGTCGATCACGCGCAGGATCTCGTCGAAGTTGCGGCCGGTCGAGGCCGGGTAGGTGATGGTCAGCTTGACCTTCTTGTCGGGGCCGATGACGAACACCGAGCGCACCGTCAGCGTGTCGTTGGCGTTGGGGTGGATCATGTCGTACAGGTCGGCCACCTTGCGATCGGGGTCGCCGATCATCGGGAAGTTCACCGCCGTGCCCTGGGTCTCGGCGATGTCTTCTTCCCACTTCACGTGGCTGTCGACGGGGTCGACCGACAGGCCGATCACCTTCACGTTGCGCTTGTCGAACTCGGGCTTGATCTTGGCGACGTAGCCGAGCTCGGTGGTGCACACCGGAGTGAAGTCCTTCGGATGGCTGAACAGCACGCCCCACGAATCGCCGAGCCAGTCGTGGAAGTGGATCTCGCCCTGCGTGGTGGCGGCGGTGAAATCGGGGGCGATGTCTCCGAGACGAACGGTCATGGTGAGTTCCTTTATCTCGAGGTGTCGTGGGCTGTTGTGTGCGGGACAACACTAACCAATACCCGACTATTCCGGTCAAGATTGCCCGCTGGCGATCATTGTCTTGTCTTGACATGTGACTAAATGGTCACATATTGTTCAACCCATGGACGAGGTGTTCAAGGCGCTGGCCGACCCGACACGACGGTCGATCCTCGACGCGCTGTTCGAACACGACGGCCAGACGGTGCAGGCGCTGTGCGATCGCTTTCCGGAGATGACCAGGTTCGGCGTGATGAAGCACCTCGCCGTGCTCGAGGCCGCCAACCTCGTCACCACCCATGCGGACCGGTCGCACCAAGCAGCACTACCTCAACCCGATCCCGATCGGCGAGATCGCCGATCGTTGGATCAGCAAGTACGCCCAGCCGTTCACCCGCGCGATGGTTGGCCTGCGAAACGATCCTCGAGCGCGGCAACACCTAGGAGTCCCGATGGCCATCACCAAGCACGTCTACCAGATCTTCATCAAGGCCACGCCGGAGCAGGTGTGGGATGCAATCATCGAGCCGTCGTGGACGCGCCGCTACTTCCACGGCACCGCGTTCGACTCGCCGCCGATCAAGGGCGAGCCGTATCGCACCTCGATGGCGGACGGCCGCCCGGCGGTCGACGGCATGATCGAAGAGCTGCGACCCGCCGAATCGGCTGGTCATGACGTGGCACGTGCTCTACGACGCGGCATGTCGGAGGAACCGCCGAGCGCGAGTCGAATGGATCGTGGAACCGGTCGGCGACGGGCTGACGCGACTGCGACTCGAGCACGGCGACCTCGCCCGCAGCCCGCTCACGTGGGCCAACGTCAAGGACGGCTGGGTGTACGTGCTCGACGGGTTGAAGACGCTGATCGAAACGGGTGAGTCGCTGCCGCCGCTGACAGCCCAGTTGACCCCGATCGACGATGCCGCCGGCGAGTGGCATCGGGCGCAGGGCATCGAGTGCAACAACTCCACCTGGGAGATGATCGAGGCCGAGCGCACACCGGAGAACGACGAAGAGATGTTGCGCCGTGCCTACGCATCGACGTACCACTGGGCTCGCGCGGCCCGTCGTGGACCTGCCAACGACGCCCGTGGTGCGTGGTTGCTGGCCAAGGTGCAATTGCTGGTCGGTCAGCCCGAACTGTCGCTTCGCTACGCAGAGCCGGTGCATGTCGATTTGTCAGGAACATGGCCTCGGTGACTTCGATCTGGCCTACGCCCACGAGGCCCGAGCTCGCGCCCTGAAGGCGTTGGGAGACGACGTCGCCGCAGCTCACAGCTGGGACGCGGCGAAATCGGTGCCAATCGCCGATCCCGAGGATCAAGCGATCCTCGAATCCGACCTCGCTGTCGGCCTGTAGCACCGGGACCTGACTCGGGAACTTCGGCTATAGATCGGTCGTGAACGTGCCGATACTCTGTTGCAGGCCGATGACATTCGTCATCAAACGGAAGTACGGGACATGTTCTCCTTTGGAACTCATCGTCGAAGCGTTGTGGGCCTCGCTGCCGCGCTGACGGTCAGCATCAGTGGCATGGCGTACAACCAGGCGCACGCGGCGACGACTCCGCCCCCGCCCGCAGCCCTGATGGCCCGGCTCGAAATCCCGGCGACTGCGTTGAAGCCGGCGGTTCGTCTCAGCCAATCCGGAGAGATCATGTTTCCGATGAATCCGATGCCGAAGTGCGCGCTGAGCAAATCGAGCTTCGGCCAACCGCGCCCGCCGGATCGGGTCCACGAGGGCATCGACATCATGGCCAGCCTTGGCCAGGAGGTCTATGCGGTCGACAACGGCGTGCTGTGGCGACAAGCGATTGATGGTGCGGCCAACGCGGTGCTGTCCGGCAACGCGTGGTACGTGCGGCTGGCCGACGGCACCTACTACTTCTACGGACACCTCTCGTCGTTCGCGCCCGGATTGGCAGTGGGCGGCACGGTGACCCGAGGCCAGGTGATCGGCTACGTCGGCGACACCGGCAACGCCGGCCCGCTGAACTACCACCTGCACTTCGAGGTTCATCCCAAGGGCGGCGTAGCGGTGGATCCCTTCCCGTTGCTGGCGATCCCCAAGGTCTGCAGGATCGCTGCCTGACTGAACGGCGCGGCAAACTAGTCTGGCCCGGTGAGCATCGCCGTTGCGCTCGAAGATCTGCCGGACAAGCTCGGTGAGTACCCGTGGTGCTATCTGGTGACCACCGGCGACGAGCGTCCGCACCTGCTGGCGGTCAGACCGTCGCTGGTCGAGGCCGGCCTGCGGTGCGAGACGGGTCATTCCAGTCGAGCCAACGTCGTGCGCAACCCGTTGGTGGTGCTGATGTTCCCGCCGCAGCAACCCGACGGGTTTTCGCTGATCGTCGACGGTGAGGGCGAGGTCAACGGCGACGGGATCGTGGTCAAGCCGACCTGGGCGGTGTTACATCGTCCGGCGGTGTGAAACGCTGCCCGTTCAGTCACCGGCGATGTCGAGGCCGAACGCCGAATTGAACGCAGCGTAGTAGTCGGCGTCGTCGGTGTATCGGCCGAGCGCCACCCAGGCTTCGTCCGACATCGCCTGACGCCCGGCGATGATCTCGTGCCCGCCCCAACTGACGGCGTAGCGCAGCCTCGGTGTCTCGGTGGTGATCGCGTGGTGGATGAGGCGGCCGACCTCGAACGGGTCGGTGGCGTGTGCGTAGCCGGTCGCGTAGAACTGGAACATGCGGCGATACTGGTCGTCGTAGGCGTCACTGTGGTTCGGGGCGTCGATGTTCTTGGCGAAGATCGCGCTCTTGGTGACGCCGGGCTCGATGATGACGACACGGATCCCGAACGGCGCGAGTTCCTGGGCCAACCCCTCGCTCAGCCCCTCGAACGCCCATTTCGACGTGACGTACGGCGACTGCGCGAGGGCGGCGATGCGTCCGGCGATGGAGGTGATGTTGACGATCGCGCCGCGGCGGCGGGCGCGCATGCCTGGCAGCACCTGCTGCAGACAGCGCACGGCGCCGCACAGGTTGACGTTCATGACGTCGAGGTAGGTCGAGGGTGGACATTCCTCGGCGACGGCATTGCCGCCGACGCCCGCGTTGTTGACCAGCACGTCGACACAGCCCTCGGTCTCGTCGAGAATGCTGGCGAAGCCGGCGCGCACCGACTCGTCGGCGGCCACGTCGAGCTCGACGAGGTTGACCTCGACACCGGCGTCGGCCGCCATCGCCTGCAGCTTGCCGGCCTTGTCGACGCTGCGAACCGTGCCGTAGACGGGTGGCCCTGTTGGGCGAGGTGGATTGCGGTGGCGCGGCCGATGCCGCTGTTGGCGCCGGTGACGACGGAGATGGTCATTCAGACATGGTAAGTCGCGGTCGCTAGGCAGCCTCCATGGGGGCGAACTCGTCGAACCACACGGCGTCGGGGTCGCAGGCGATTGCCAGGCTCTGCACGCGCTCGTGGTCGACCATCAAGATGTCGAGCAGTTGCAGTCCTTGCAGCATGTGAATACGACGCAACTCGAAGTAGCCGATGCGATCTTGCTCGGCGGGGTGCTCGCGCGGCAGCCGCGTGCTGAGGCAGATCGTCATCGTCTGCGAGAACGGCACCTCGAGACCCGGGCCGTCGCACCAGCCGACGAACAGGCCGAGCTCGGTGGGCGGGTCGGCGAACATCGCCGTGACCTGACGACGTTCGTCGAGCAGCACGAGCACTTCTTTGTCGATCGGCATGTCGAGCACGGCGGAAGCGAGGTTGGCGGCGTCGGCGAACTCGGCGATCACCAGGGGCTCGTTGGGGTCGGGCAGCCACACGTAGCACGGCTCTTCGCCGAAGCGGATGTCGATGACGTGCCTGCGGCTGCGCAGGCGTGGACGGCGAAACGACATGATTTCCTCCCGAGAGACGATCGAGTTGTGGTTCGGGGGAAGCCGCTGCGGCGGACCTTATCGGCGGTGCCAGCGCGTTGCGACCCGGCTACCAAGTTCGAGCATCGGCCATGCACAGACGATGAAGGCGGCCGTCATGCCGTACGCCCAGGCGGCGGTGGCGGGGAGGTCGAACAGATCGCGACTCCAGGGCATCACGAAGGCCAGCGCGAACAGGGCGCTCATCGTCACCACCAGCGCGAGGCGCAGCCTGTTCAAGGGCCGGGCGACGCGGTACAGGTTCATCAGCGACACCGAGCCTGCTCCCAATACGGCCACCGTGCGGGCCTGATCGGCGTCGATCGACGAGTCGAGCTGGGCGATGGCGAACACGGTCATCGTCACGAAGGCGATGACAACACCTGCCGGCACAGCGCGGCCGAGCACCCTTCGCAGGAAGCCCTCGCTGACTCGCTGCGTCGTTGGGCTCGAGGGCGAGGACGAACGCCGGCAGGCCGATGGTGAACCAGCTGAAGATCGACAGGTGGATGGGTCGCAGTGGGTAGGCGAACGCGAACACGCCGGTGAGCAAGGAGAGGATGACGGAGTAGGTCGTCTTGGCCAGGAACAGGCTGGCCACTCGCTCGATGTTGTTGATCACCCGCCGGCCCTCACCGACGACCGCCGGCATCGCCGCGAAGTTCGAATCCATCAACACCAACTGGGCGACGCCACGGGTGGCCTCGCTACCCGACGCCATTGCCACGCCGCAGTCAGCATCCTTCAGGGCGAGCACGTCGTTGACGCCATCGCCTGTCATCGCGACGGTGTGGCCCTTGTGCTGCAGTGCTCGCACCATCGCCCGCTTCTGGTGAGGTGTCACCCTGCCGAACACCGTGCTGTGCTCGATGGCGTCGGCGAACGCTTCGGTGTCATCGGCCGGCAGCGTCGTTGCGTCGATGTTGTCGCGCCACCCGGCCAGCCCGGCGCGTCGAGCCACGGCGCCGACGGTCACGTTGTTGTCGCCGCTGATCACCTTGACAGTCACACCCTGGTCGGCGAAGTACTTCAACGTCGCCGGCGCGTCGGCGCGCACCACATCTTCGAGGAGCACGAGAGCCACCGGTGTCACGGGAGGAAGCGTGGCGTCGGAGCCGTCGGCGAACGCGCCGTCTGCGTTGGCCAGCACCAGTACGCGTTGCCCCGACGTGGCGTGCCCCTCCACCTGTGCTTGCATGTCGCCGGCGTAGTTCGACGTCAGCACGTTCTCCGGTGCGCCGAGCACCCAGCTGCCATGATCGGCGAAGGTCATTCCACTCCACTTCCTCGCCGACGAAAATGGCACCCGGCCGGTCACCGTCCAGGTGCTCGGCTCGCCGTACGCCTGCTGCAGGGCGCGCGATGTGGCGTTCGGATCGGGGTCGAGTTGCGCCAGAGCGTTGAGCGCGGCGTCGACCGTGGACCGCGCGACTTGGGCCAGTGGCTGCACGTCGGCCAGGGCCATCGACCCCTCGGTGATGGTCCCGGTCTTGTCGACGCAGAGCACGTCGACGCGAGCCAGCACCTCGATCGCAGGCAGTTCCTGCACGAGGCACCGCCGGCCGGCGAGACGCACCACACCGACCGCGAAGGCCACGCTGGTGAGCAGCACCAAGCCCTCGGGCACCATGCCGACAAGGCCGGCGACGGTGCTGATGATCGACTGTTGCCAGGTCTCGTCCCGGCGCAAGAACTGGCTGCTGGCCAGCAGCAGGCCGACCGGGATGATGAGGTAGCCGACCCACGTGACGATGCGGTTCACGTCATTGCGCAGCGGCGAGTTGACCAACGTGAAGCGCCGGGCCTCTTCGGCGAGTTTGACCGCGTAGTTCTCGGCGCCGACCTTCGTCACGACCATGCGACCCGTGCCCGCCACCACGGCGCTGCCGCTCAACACGTCGTCGCCGTCGGCCTTGACCACCGGGTCGGCCTCGCCGGTGAGCAACGATTCGTCGATCTCAAGGTTCTCGTGGGTCAACACCAGCCCGTCGGCCACGACCTGCGCGCCGGTGCGTAGTTCGATCACGTCGTCGAGCACCAGCTCGTGCACTTGCAACTCGCTCACTTTGCCGTTGCGAACGGCGTGTGCCCGGGGCGCGTTGACGACCCTGAGCTGGTCGAGCACCCGTTTGGCGCGTACCTCCTGGACCACGCCGATCACGCTGTTGGCGATGATGACACCGCCGAACAGAGCATTCTTGGGTGATCCGGCAATGATCACCAGGGCGGCGAGGATCGCGACGATCAGGTTGATCGGTGAGAACACGTTGCTGCGCACGATCTGGCCGATCGTGCGAGTGGGTGCGCTGGGCACGGTGTTGGCGAGACCGCGGGCAACCCGGTCGGCAACTTCGGCACTGCTCAGTCCCGTCGAGGGGTCGGGGCGGAGGTCGGTCACGCGGCGACGCTACCTGCCGCGACGCCCCGACTGGTCGGGTTACGGGATCTATCGCCTCACAGGGCGCGTCTCGAGAATTTGGTGCCCCCGAGAGCCCGGGACGGGTGGACTCTCGGAGACACCGCCAGCACCAGATCCTGCGGCCTGGGGGGATGCAGATGGGACTGCATCGACGGGCGGACGTGGTGAAGGAGATAGCCAAGTGGGCGCGACAAGAAGCTCGACGAATGTGTCCAACCGGCCGCCAGGACAAAGCCATTGGAGCCTCGTGGTTGTGGCCTGCTTCGCATGATTTGCGCCCCACGCTCAATTGTTGATGAACCGCGGGGTCTGGGCGGCACTCGCCGTAGTCGGCCAGCTACAGAGAACGATACATCAGATCTGGACGGCGGTCACGCGAAACCTTCAAGCATTTCGGTCGAACTCTGTTGGTTCACCCGCTCGCGCCCGTCCCGGCCGTTAGTGGCCCACCAGAATTCTGCCCACTGACGGCCAGCAGGTCCTTCGTCGTGATGAACGCCAGGCGTGGTGGATTCCCGAGTTCCGCCTTCCCCGTCGCTCATTGACTATCCGGCGGTACGCGATACTCAGCCAGCATCTCCTGGGGCCGGTGGCTATGGGACGCTTGGCCGGCGCCGAAGCGCCGGTATCGGGGTCGCTATCACGCCAAGGGTGGCATGAAATCGCGCCCGTGCGGCCTGAGCAGCAAGCACACAGCTCACTGGCAGATCTGGCACGGTTTGCGATCTGTGTCAGCAAATCCGCGATCGATCGCGGAATCGCTGACACAAACGGCCGGGGCGCGGATCTACAGCTTGGCGCTACCTCTGATTCACTCGCACACTCCGTGGGGAGTCTGACGAGTGTGCGGGATCACTGGCAGATCTGGCTCTCACCGAGATGCCCCATAACACTCGCCCGTTCACTGGTACGGGACATCACAAATGTTGCCGGTATGAAGTGCGTGTCTCCTGCCGTATCCGACCACGTCAGCGTTCAGATTGCCATCAGTGGGCAGAGCCAGATAACCGCCAGTGGGCAGATTGCAGTGGCCGCCAACTCAACCTGGCCGCCGAGTAGGTCGTTTGGCCCCTTTGCTCCGTCGATTGTTCGTTGTTTCTCAAGTTCTCGCGAACGGTGCCGAACTTCTAACCCGACACGACCCCACCGTGGGGTCTTGGAAAGAAGTTTGGAGACCATGAAGTTCGATGTCTGGCGTTCACGATGGGCTGCCGCTGGTGCTGCTCTCGCCATCACGTTCGGTGGGGGTGGGCTCTTCGCCGCGTCTGCCCTGGGTAATCCCGGTGATGCCTCTTCGCTCGTTCCCATTGTGCCTGTCAGAGTGCTCGACACTCGTGAGCCGGCGAGCCCGATCCACACCGTCGGCGCCGGCAGCACCATCAGCTTGTCGCTGCTCAACAGCGTTCCGGCCGAGGCCACCGCTGCCTCGATCAACCTCACTGTGGTGAACGGCACTGTCGGTTCATTCCTGACGCTGTTCCCCACGGGAACCGCCAGGCCACTGGCCAGCTCGATCAACTGGTCCGACAGTGTGGCGCACGCCAACTCGACCGTGGTCAAGCTCGGCACCGACAAGTCGTTCGACATCTTCAACAACGCCGGCACCGTCGACGTCATCGTCGACCTCGTCGGCTACTACGTCCCGTCAGCGGTCAGCGTGCAAGGTGGCCCACAGGGCGCGCCCGGGCCGACAGGTGACACGGGTGCCACTGGCCCCGCAGGAGCGACCGGTCCCAAGGGTGACACTGGTGCTGCCGGGGCGAATGGCTTGGACGGAGCCAAGGGTGACACTGGAGCCACTGGCGCTGTCGGTCCTATCGGTCCCACCGGGGACACCGGCGCTGTCGGTCCTGTTGGTCCCATCGGTCCCACCGGCGCTGTCGGTCCTATTGGTCCCACCGGGGAAACTGGCGCTGTCGGTCCTGTTGGTCCCATGGGTCCCACCGGCGCTGTCGGTCCTAATGGTCCCACCGGGGAAACTGGCGCTGTCGGTCCTGTTGGTCCCATGGGTCCCACCGGCGCTGTCGGTCCTATTGGTCCCACCGGGGAGACCGGCGCTGTCGGTCCTGTCGGTCCCACCGGGGCGACCGGCGCCGCTGGCGCAGTCGGTCCCGCTGGCGCAGTCGGCCCCGCTGGCGCAGTCGGCCCCGCCGGTACTCCCGGCACGAACGGAACCAACGGCACGAACGGAACCAACGGCACGAACGGAACCAACGGCGTGAGCGGCTACGCCGTTGTCACATCGGCGGCCGTTTCGACGACCAACGGCACAGCCGTGACGAACACGGCAACCTGCGCCGTGGGCAAGAAAGTCATCGGCGGTGGGTTCTCGCTGAGTGCAGGCAACGGCCTTCATGTGCTCATCGACGGACCGGCAACCGCGGCCAACGACAGCTGGACCATTCGGGCTGAAAGGGTCGGAAACACCAACGTCACTTTCACGGTCACGGCGATCTGCGTCTCGGCACTCTGACCGACGACCATTAACAACGCAAGGATCGCCACGGTCCGTCCTTCCGAGCGCCGCTGACATCACGGCGCTCGGGAGGACACCGAGCGACATCCTCTCCCGAGACGGCGACCAACCGATCTCGACCCCCGAAGAGATGGCAGCCATCACGGCCGCCATCTCTTCGCCGTCTGCGTGGTTGGTTCCAGTCCAAGAGGCCGACGACTTCTTCGGCAGCACGGTGAACTATGCGGCGCGCGTTGCCAGCCAGGCGCTCGGAGGCGAGGTGCTGGTCTCGAGCATCGTGCGCGAACTAGTTGTCGGAGCCGGAGCAGGCATTGCCTTCCTCGAGAGTCGCGACGTGGAGTTGAAGGGCCTTGACGGCTCGCATCGGATCTACGCGGTGGACCTCGCCGCGCTCAGCGTCGCCGCCCAACTCGATCGCCAGGCGAACCAGTTGAGCCGCGGATCGGATGAGCGCATACTGAGCCCAACCCACCCGCAATGCGTGGGAAAATCTCAGGAGGTGGAGTGATGGCCGCTGGAGATTCGGGGGTATCCCGGGACACCCAACTCGCAACTTGGGTGGAGCTGAGTCACCTACGAGCGATCGAGGTCCTGCCGGAGTCCTTCGAGGGCGCAAGGATCGGCTCCGACGTAGCGACTCCGGTCTACGACGTGAACGGCGAGATGCTGTTTCTCCGGACACCGCTGCAGAAGGGGCGAACGCTGCGGGGTTACGCCGACATCGCCGTGAACCCCGTGTTCGGCGAACCACTGCTGGCCGTATCCACCGGCGTGCCGTGGGACGAGCGAGGCCTCGTCAATAGTGGCGGTCGGGTCGCCCAGGAACTGGGCATCGATGCGACTGATGTTCGATTCGTTGCGTACAGCTTCCCGAAGATCGCTCTGCAGTTCCTCCGGAATGACGACGAGATTGCGATGCTGGAGCTGTACACGTGGATTCCGGTCCCTCGATCCGAACGAGGCCGCCAGTACGAGCCGCCGTCGAACTTCGAGCGTTGGTCGTTCGTCGACGAGATGCCCGACGACGTCCGCCTCGAGCGGATCGAGCTCTTCCGCCGGAGAATGGAGACGTGGCAAGGTGCATTCGGAGGAGATCAAATCGACTACACCGTGGTCAACAGCAAGGTGCTGATCGATCTGGCGAAGATCGAGCGTTTCGTGCTGTGGAGGTCACGCGAGCTCCACTACAGCACGCGGAACACCGACCACTTCACCTGCTACGAGCTACGCGGCCAGGAGACCAACGTCTGGTGCGTGGCCGCCAGCGTACAGATGCTGCTCGACTTCTACCGCTACGAATACAGCCAGGTGCGGCTCGCTCAGGAGCTGGGACTGGGAACGCTCGCCAACCCCACCGGACTCCCGTACTCGCAGGATCAATTGGTCGTGACGGTCCTGGAAAAGATGACCTGCCAATCGCTCGACGCGGCCATGAACCCGAGCCCGTACTTCTCCGAGTTCGAGAGCGAGATCGACGCCAACCGGCCATTGATCAGCTTCATCCCAAGTCATTCACGAACAGTTGCCGGCTACACCCACAGCTTCTTGGCACTCCTCGGACAGGCGCCCTTCCGTGGACTGCTGGTCTACGATCCATGGCCCCCGAACGCAGGGGTGATCACCCGATGGGAGAATTTCAACACCAGTTCGTACCGGCGCACGTTCACGGCGCGCGTCTGCCGGGTGTGAGCGATTGAGCGACGCGGCCGACTCATCGGGTGCCGCCGCGAAAGCCGCGGCAGCCGCGTTCGCAGAGGGGATGGCGGAGGATGGGTTTGCGCGTCGCCATGGGCGACTGCTCGATCCAGTGTCTGTTTTCTCGCCGGCCGGCGATCCAGCGGGATGGGTAGTGCCCGTTGGCTACGACGATGTGCTGCTGGGCTTCGTGCAACTGTCGGCAGACGGTCGATTCCATCGGTACTCATCGTTCGCCCGTCGAGGTGATTCGACTGCAGGTTGCCCGTCGTTGGGCGACTGGCTCGATACCGAGGTCGTCCTCGAGCGGGCTCGGGGGCTGGTCGGTGATGCGCCCGTGCTCCAACCTCCCGTTCTCAGCTACGACCGCGGTCCCGATCGACTCGCCTGGTTGATTCGGACGAACGGGCCGAACGGAGAATCGCGATTGGTCTACGTCGCTGGGACGTCTTCGTGGCTCGGGACAGTCGGGCCACCCGAATCGAGTGAAGGCCTGCCGCCGAGCTGATCGCAGTGCGACGGGTTCTCGACGTGAACATCGAGAACCCGTCACACATCTGCCCGTGCTGGGGGCGGCCGGCTCGACGACTACTCCAGGCAGAAGCCGATGTCCACGGCGACGCTGCGCCCCGTCACGACCGAGTTGACGATCGCCCGGTCCGAGACGCCCAACCGGAGAACGTAGCCGCACGGACCGAGGCCCGTTGTGTCTAGTGACCAGGTGGAGCCGACCGGTGCCTCCGACGTGGCAAGCGGCACCGACGTCGTCAACGAGCCCGACGGCAGCGGGAACGGCAGCAGACCGAACGACCAGTTTGCGAACCACGTGTCGCGGGCGTCGAATGTACCCGTGATCGTCATGCCGGCGGTGAACTTCCCGCAGTTCATCGACGACAGCTGGCCGGGGTCGAACGCCAGGTGCGCGGCATTGGCAGGATCGACCGATGCCGTGTTCAAGGTGTTGTCGAGTTGGACCCGCTGCGTGTCGACGACACCAGAGCCAAAGACCTCGAGCTCTATCTCCCAGAGATCGTCACCGCCGGTGTAGAAGTACCCGAGCGTGCCGAGCTGGTTGGTGTTCCATTGCGGCCACGTGGTCCAGCCACCGGGTCCCGGCGTGATCCAGTATCCGGGCCCGATAACCGGCGAGGCGTAGAACGCATCGAGCACCGGGTTCGACGAGCCGCCGGCCGTGACGTTGCGGACCAGCAGCCGGTAGGTGGTGCCGACCAGCGCCGGGTCGTTCGGTCCGTGCACGGTCACCAGGCCGGCGAACGGGCAGCCGCGGCTGTCGAGCGACGACCCGTTGTAGGCGATGTGGGCCACCGGCAACGTCACGCCGGTCGCGGCGTTGATCTCGTCGGTGTCTACGCCGCCGACAATGCTCAACCGGGCGACTCCGTCGTAGCGGCGGCCGGGCAGCACGTGCACATGGGTGTCGATCCGGTTGCCCCAGTGCGGCACCAGGTCGGGGTCGGTGGTAGACGGCGGGGTGTTCCACGAGAGCACGGCGCGCACCCGGTGCACGCCCGGCTCGGTGCACAGCCGCCGGTAGGCGTTCACGTCCACCGGCAAGACGGCCGCGTACGACAGGCCGCCGGCCGGCATCGTGATGTAGTCGTGCGCGGCCACCTCGACGGTCCCGAGATACGTCGACTGGCAGTCGTCGTCGAAGTCGGCCCAGAAAGCGACGTACTCCTTCGAGCCGGCGCTGCACGGCGGGCCCGAGAACCCCGTGGGCCGCTTCACCCGATACGTGGCGACGAGCTGGCCCGCATAGTTGTCCAGACCCAGACACTCCAACTCCTCGTAGGTGGTGTCACCCTTGCCCTCGGCCAGCACGCCGACGATCGAGGTCCAGTCGATGCCGAGCTTGGTGAAGGCGAGTGATGGGGCCGCAAGCTCACTCGGCTCGAGCACGCCGGACAGAGCGTGCGACACCTCGGTCGCAGCGAAGCGGTGCGGCGGCACCTCCTCGACAGCGAGCCGGGCGATGGTGTCGTCGATCGCCCGCCCAGCGAGGACTTTGAGCTTCTCTGGGGAGTAGACCTTGCTGAGCCGCTCAACCGAGAACGGCACCGGGTCGGGACCCGGGTGGGGTGGGAGCGGCTGCGGGTTGAGCGCAACCGGACCGATCGGGTCCGGTTCTGGAATAGGCACCGGCAACAGGTCCACCTCGATGAGGTCGGCGATGATCGACGTATCGAGCTTCACGAACGGCTCGATCAGGTCCAAGATGTCGACGGGGAAGAAGCGGCGGCGAGGGCGAATCTGGATGTGGTCCTCTTGGACTTCGCCCCAGATCGGGATGTAGTTGGGATCTCCGGCGGTCGGCTCGACCTGCCACGAGAGGATGGCGCGGACTCGGGGCAACACCGGGGTCGCACAGAACTTGCGCAACGGCGTGAGCACGACCCCGACGACGTGAACGTAGGGGTGGTCGGGATCTCCGGCGCAGTCGCGGCGGGTCGCCAGGTCGTAGACCCGGGTGGCGGCGACGCCGGCGTCGACCCAGCCGGAACCGAAGTCGACGAAGAATCGGACGTGCTCGACCGAGCCGGTGCTGCATGGGCCTCCGCTGTAGCCGCCCGGCTGCTTGACCACGATCGTGGCCTCGAGCCGGTCGAGCTCAGGGCTGTAGGCGACGCAGCCGATCTCTTCGTACGTCGTGTCGGACTGCTTGAATTCGACGGGCTTGAACAGCTGGCCGAGCTCACTGTCCTGCAGCGTCCCGAAGTAGTTCGGGTTGGCCGCCAGCAGTGTGCGCAATCGGGAGCGGGTCAACTCGACGGAGGTTGTCTCCCCCTCGGCGATTCCTTCCGCGTCGGCATTTACATCGGCATTCTCATGATCGGACATGGTGCTCCCTAGGGCTCAGGGCCAGCACGCTCCGTGCCGGCTTCACGACTAAGGAGCAACAATGTGGCGCTCTGAATACGCGTTGTGTCCGGAGCCTGGTAGCCGTCAGCGACTACGGCATTTGGTGATACCTCTTCTCCAACTCCGTGGCGAGCTCACGCCGTCGGAGCCGATACGGGCGCCCTACTTCACGGAATCCGTGTCGCTGATCTTCCCACCTGGCATGACGTCGTGTGGAGCCAGGCGTGTTCCAGGTTCAGCTCGAGTTCGGCTTCATGGAAACACCCGACGTGCCGGCGGCACTCGCCGTGATCGAGCACCGAGGCCTCGTGTTCGACCCCGATGACGTCACCTACTTCATCGGACGCGAATCCATCATCGCCGGAAAGGCCCCAGGAATGAATCCGGTCGCCGAGCACTTGTTCGTGTGGTTGAACCGTGGTGCGGATAGCGCCAGCCGGTTCTTCAGCCTGCCCTACGAGCGTGTGTTCGAAGTGGGTTCGCGTGTCGAGATCCGAAGCCGGGCGCATTCTGGCGGGTTCTCGCGCGAGTCACGGCGAGCGGGTGCTCCCGCGCCACGACAATAAGGCTGCCCAGGCCGTGGCAGATCCAGTGAAGGTCTGCGGCTCGAGCCGAGGTGACTCGGTAGCCTGTTGCGCAGCCGCATGCAGGTCTGATGCGGTTTCGCTCCCGTAGCTCAGGGGATAGAGCATCGGATTCCTGAGCCTCGTCGAATACTCTGTGTTGTATTCGTCGCCACGTTCGTGACGTCGAGGTCACCTAGCTGTTCACTCCGCCCCCGTAGCTCAGTCGGATAGAGCGTCCGCCTCCTAAGCGGAAGGTCACAGGTTCGATTCCTGTCGAGGGCGCCACTGTCGAGGGCTACACACGTCACCCCGGGATCCTCAGATCGTCGACGCCTCGTCACCCACTGTGCGGGTTTCGACCAGTGGCCGTCGTGCCCTGAGCCTGTCGACCCGTGGCGCGGACGCAAGATGTCAGCGCGTTGTCAGCACGTCGTCAGCCGCGGGGCCAGAACCCCGAGTCCCCGGGGAGGCCGTCGCTCCGGTCGACCGCGTTGGACTGCTCAGGCTCGGCGGATGGCGTAGGCGGGCGCGAAGGCTCCTGACCGCTGGTGAGAATGGTCGGCACTCCACCAGCGCACCGACGGCGCTGGCGGGCGGGATTCGATCCTCTGGACAGGCATATCGAGCCTGTGCGGTGTTCAGCTCAAGGTGCAGACGGGGCCATCCCGCTTGACCTCACCGGTATCCCTCTCGACGACGCCTGCGGTCCGCAAGCCCCGCAAACGACCGAGATCCGATCGCTGACGTACACCACCGATGCACTGCCAGCACCAAAGGTGATCGAGGTCCCGCACAATCATCGAGGGAATTCTCCCCATGGTGACGCACGAGCAGGACCGTGATGCCCGCTCCCGAAATTCCCCACATCGATTATGTCTGTCCATACGACGGATGTCGACGGATCTGCGGCATCCCGCTCCGCGCATCACTCACAGCTGCAGTGTCGCCGATCGCCGGTTCGGGGGGCGCGCCTAAGTGCGACGTTCTGCTCGCGCCGAAGTCTCGGCAGTGGGTCGGGCGCGAACTCGGTACCGCCGGTACTCACACCGCGCCCGATCAGGCTCAACGGGTTCGATTTCGGAACTGGGGATACCGAAATCGCGCCCAACCACTTGGTTCGACGGTGGGTCACTCGGCAACGACCGCTGAACTCCGAGCCGAGTTACCCAGCCGGGTTGACGAGATGGCAATTCGCGGCCGACCACTCCCTACAGGGCGTGGTGGAAGACCGCCAGTGCGGTCGGGCCGTATCCCATCGCTGCGGCGACAAGGATCGTCAAGCCGTTTCGAGTCGGCACTCGGGGGTGCCGATCGCCCGAGAGCTCGATCAGTTGAGGGGTGTACTGTGTCGCCATGGGAGCGATCGTGCGTGAGGCGCCCCGACCGGGGCTGTCATGGTGGCGGCACATCTCACGATCCGCCCTCACCACGATCCTCCTGGCCGCATCGGTCGCAGTCGCGGAAACACCACGCGTGCTGGCGTCGACCGGCCGGGTTGCCGGCATCGTGCCGCTGGTCGAGTGCGTGGAGCATGCACACGGTGAAGACACCTTCTGGTTCGGTACCGAGGTCGATCCGATCCTGCGGGCGCAGCTCCTGCCGGCACAATTGGGCCTCGGCTCGGGCGATCCCACCAACGCGATAGTGGAGACGGCCGACGGCGTGGTCGTCGACCGGGGTCCTGGCCGTGACCAGGCGGAGTTCTTCATGCCCGGGGTGCACCGCTTCATGTTCTCGATCACGGTGCCCGCGCGGGCACGAACTGGAGTGGACGCTCCTGATCCCAGCCGATGCCACCGCGGGTGTGGCCCCGGTCACCGTCGTCACCGACGATGCACCACGTTGTCGCGGCGACGCGCCACGGCGGGCAGCCATCGCTCTGACCGACCGTGGCGTTCCCGACATCACGACCGGCCCGGGGCCGTCACGTTCCGCCGACGGACGGCTTGTCGCGTCATCGGTCGTCTTCGGTATCACTGGCGTGCGCAGCGCATGCAGCAGTGGGGGACGGCCACTCGAGCCTCTGGTTCTGTGGGGATTCGACGACTCGGTGGTCATGGCCAGTTCGGGACTTCCCGACGAGGTGCCGCGGGATGGCTTTTCGCCGCAGCCGCCGTGGTCCGTGGTGCGTGTCGACCACTTCGCCTCCGGCATCGCCCCCTATGCGCGCACGTTCATCAACATTCGCAGGGTCGCCGACCCGCAACGTCTGTGGGTCAACCCCACCAACGGGGTGGCCTCGCACGGCCTGGCGGTCACCATGGTGCTCGCCGACGTGTATGGACGTTGCGCATTTGGTCACCGCGTCGTGGTTGCAGAGGACCCGATGTGGGTTCCCTCCAACGGCTTTCCCCGACTGGTGGTCACCGACACGGATCCGGTCACCCAGACGACGCAACGGATCACGTGCACGCTGGAGCCCGATTGTCCGATCCAAGTCCTGCCGGGGCCGGGAGGAGTGAGCTGGCGCTGAGCGTTGCGCCGCTCGAGCCGTTCGTCCCCAGGCCGCTCCTGGCCGCCGATGCATCGGCGGTCGGAAGGATCCAGGCCGCGACGATTCTTGCCGACGTTTCCGGCTACACGCGGCTCGCCGAACGGCTGCTGGTGCGGGGACGGGCGGGGAGGGAACTGCTGTTGGGTGCGATCGACGCCACCTTCACGGGGCTGATCGACGTCGTTCACGCCAATGGCGGAGACGTGCTCAGGTTCGGTGGCGACGCACTGTTCATCGCCTTCACCGGTGAGGGTCACCACGAACGCGCCCGTGTGTGCGCGTCCGGCCTGCTGTCGGTCGTGGCGGCACAGCCGGCGGTGGAGGTTCCCGGCGGTCGCCTCCGACTACGCCAGTCGATCGGTCTCGCCGCTGGCGAGCTGAACGTCGTTCGATGGGTCGGGCAGTGGACAGAGGAAGTCGTGTTCGGGCCCGTCGTCACCGAGACACTCACGCTGGAGCACGCTGCGCGGCCCGGCCAGGTCCTGACACGCGCGGGAGTGCTGCGGCGCAGGTCCGCCGGTCAGCCACCGCCGGCGGTGCGGCCGGGCACGGGACCCGTCGAGGCCGCAATCTGGATGCCGCCGCGCCTTGCGCTATTGGCCGCCGGCGGCGTTGACCCGGCACACCGCAGTGCAGCGGTCGCCTTCGTCGGCGTCCGCGGCCTCGACTCCGCCACCCGGCCCGCCGACGTCGTGGTCACCGTGATGGACGGGCTCGCTCGCGTCACCGACCGGCTCGGGGTGATGCCGCTTTGCACCGACGTTGCCCAGGATGGGGTGACCTTGCTGCTGACCTCCGGAGGAGTGGAGAGTGCAGGTGACGACGCGGAACGGTTGCTCGCCGCAGTGCGAGAGCTCGTCCACGGATCGGCTTCCGTGGGCATCGACATCCGGGCCGGGGTGCACGCAGGGTTGGTGTTCAGTGCGGTGATCGGCCATCCGCAGCGGCAGACGGTCGCGGTCCTCGGCGACACCACCAATGTTGCGGCTCGCCTGATGCAGTCGAGTGGGTCTGGCGAAGTGATGGTGTCCGGCGATTTCGTCGATCGGCTGCACCGTCGTCCGGCGTTGCGATGGCGACCACCGATGGAGCTGCGCGGCCGCCGCGCCCGGGTAGTGGTCGCCGAGGCCCTGGAGGGCGAGGGACATCCCCAGACTCCGCGTGTGATGTCGGTCATCGGGCGACGAGCCGAGCAAGACCGCATCCTCACCGCCCTTTCGACCGACCGTGTGGTGGAGGTGATTGGTCCGACCGGCAGTGGGGTGACCACCTTGGTCGAGGAAGTACTGGCGCGAATCACGCGACCGTTGGTGCGCATTCCGAGTGGCGTCGACGATCTGGGTGTGCCGTTCGCGGTGGCGGCTCGGCTGGCGGCGTTGCTGGATGTACGGATCCCGGAGGTCGAGGACGTGGCGGCGGAGTTCGCTCTCGGTGTTCGGGCCGCGGAAGTCGCCACTGCAGTGCGGCCCCGGCTGGACGACGTCGTCATCGCCATCGACTGCGCCGACCACCTGGACGACGGATCGCGTCGCGTTCTGGAACGTCTCGTCGCTGATGACGTCACCCTCCTTCTTGCGGAGCGGGCGCAGGCGGAGCTGACTCTCCCCGACTCCATCTCTTGCTCGGTGATCCACCTCGAGCCGTTGGCTGACGACGCGATTCGCGACATCGCAGTCGCGGCAGCGCGGCGGCCACTGTCTGCTGCCGAACTCGAACGGATCGTCGAATCCGCCGGCGGTAACCCGGGTGTCGCGGTCCGGCTCGCAGCAGACGCGGAGGGTCGGCGTCTTCCGGCTGACCTCGCCGCCATCGCCGCCGTCGACCTCGATCGGATCGAGCCGTACCTTCGCCCGCTCGCTCGCGCCGCCGCCGTGTGCGGCGCGACCATCGATCATCGCGTCTGTGCGGCGGTCGCCGACATGCCGGAGGAGGCCGTCGGCCAGGCGCTCTCTGCCCTCGTCCCAGTCGTCGAGGCGGCGAGTCTCGGCCGCAGCCGCTTCACCGACGAGTTGGTCCGCGCCGCGTTGATCGAGTCGATGCCCGTCGGCCAACAGCGCACCTTGTCGCTGCGGCTCGCACGTCACCTGGTCGCGGCCGGGACCGAACCGTTCGACGTTGCGACGCTGCTGCGCATCGCTCACGGCTTCGCCGACGCGAACGAACCCGAGCCGACGCTGCGCTGGGGTGAGCGTGCTGCCAACGCAGCTCTCAATGCCGGCGCGCCACATGCGGCGGCGCAGATGTGGAGCCGGGTGTGGTCGGCGGCGCAGCGGAACCACGTCGCGAACCTCGCCGCGGTCGCGTCCAGCTGGGCGGCGGCTGCGGCGGCGGCCGGCTCGGAAGCTGAAGTCGATGGGGCGCTCCGTCTCGCAATTCGCCAGACCTCCGATCCGGTAGTGCGTGCCGACCTCGTGGTCCGGCGGGCCAGGGCCGCGTCGCGAGCTGGGCGCGCACGCGCCGCCGCAACGCTGCTGGGAACGGCGCTGGCGGCACTGCAGCGTGTTCCCGCCGGCGAGGTCTCGGATCGCGCTCGTCTGCGGCTGTGGTTAGAGCGCGCCCGTGTGTTGCTCGACAGCGGCGATCCCCGAGGAGCGTCTGGTGCTCTTCGCCGAGCCGGTGGTCTGCTCGGCGCCGCAGAGCCGCTCGATGCAGCTCGAAGCGCAGCGCTGGAGGCCGACGTCGCTATCGCTACCGCGGCGCCCGACGCGGAAGCGATTGCCGCACGGGCACTTCATCTCGCCCGGAGCGTCGACGACCAGATGCTCATCGGCGCGATCGCCTGCAACGTCGGTCTCCTGCTCGACAACCGCGGCGAATGGGCGGGCGCGCTCGACCACTACGCCGTGGCAGAGCATGCCTTCCGACGGGCGGGAAGCATGTGGAGCGTCGCCCTCACCCGGCTCAATCGAAGCACCATACTGCTCGAGTTGGGCGACGCCGATGCGGCGAGCATCGACGCCCGCGAATCGGCGCGGGAGCTTGCGTCGGCGGGTGTAGCCGCCGCCGAGCTAGCCGCTAACACGCACCTCGTTCACGTCGAGTTGAGACGCGGTGTGGCCGATCTGTCCGCCATCGCGACCCTGCGCGACGGCGTCGCCCGGTTGGTCGAGCTCGGCGAGCACGAGCTTGCGGCGTTCCGAACCGCCGCCGAGATCGAAATGCTGCTGCTGTGTGGCCGGCCGCAACACGCAGCCGCCCTGGCGACCGCCGAGTTGGCCACCTCGTACCGCTTCGGTGAGGCGCACCTCCTTCCAGTCACATTGCGCAGGCTGCTGGCGATGGCCCAACGCGCGACAGGTTCTGGTGCAGCGATGCAGACGGCGCGTGAAGCACTCGACCTGGCGCGCCGGCGGGGGAGCGCCGCCGAGGTCTGTCTGTGCCTTCAGGCCGTGCGGCTGGTCGAATGGGATCGCGGCAGGTCGCTGCCACCTCACGAGGCGGCAGAGCTGTCGGCACTCGAGCAGCGCCTTGGTGTCGTGGCGTATCCGTGGTTCCGTTGTGGCGCCTCATGGGGATCGAGCTCATCGATCGTTTATCTCAGCCAAGGGCGGCCGCGAGCATGAACGCGGCGACTCCGGCGACGGTCGGCCACGACCATCGAGCGGGTCCGCAAGGCCACCGGCACGGCAGCAGCGACTGCGGCGAGCACCGGCATCACGTCGGTCGTCGACGCCTGGGTTGCGACGCTGCGGCTGGCAAGGGCACCCATCAACGCCGGAACCGCGAAGCGGTTGGCGTGCTGCACGAACGCGGGGAGCATGGCGCGGCCACCGATCAGCGACGGCCCGGCTCTGAGTGCGAGGGTCAAGGCACTCGCCGCGACGAGGGTGATCCACGCGCTCATCGCTCGGAGACCTCCGGCGCGCGTTGCGTGGGTTCGAGCGATATCGACTGACCACGAGGCCGGTGGCGATGCCCGTCATGCCGGCAGCGACCGTGCCGAGGTCGTACGGCAGGCTCCGCCCAACGACTGCAATGGTCGCGGCCACGATCAGCGCGGCAAGCGTGGGCGTGTCGCGCACGGCGCGCAGCGCCAGGCTGAGGATCACCAGTGGACTCAGCAACGCCAGTACCGGCACCGACGGAAGTCCGCCGAAGGCGTAGCCGATGCCGGTCACCGCCAGCCAAGCGACCCACAGCGTCAGGCCGGCAGCCATGTAGAACCATCTGACGCCGCACCGGGTCGTCCTCGGTTCGATGATGGTCGGTGACGACGCCGAACACCGGACTCACCATGAGGAGTCCCGGCTGCAAGGCGCCACCGCCGCGAGCTGCTCGACCAGTACCTGTCGCATCGCCGTGCCGTAGAGCAGCAGCTGCATGTTCACCATCAGCGTGGCGCCGACGACAAGCGCTGCCGGCGCGCCGCTGTGGGTCATCTGGATCCAGGTGAGCTGTCCCGAGGCACCGTACAGCGTCGCCGACGACGCCCAGCCGACCAGCGGGGGAAGCCCGGATCGCGCCGCGGCAGTCCCCACCGTCAACGCCAGTGGCATCAGACCGGCGGCGAGAGGCGCGATGGCCCGGACACCGGCGAGCGCAGAATCGCGGGGCGGCCAACCGGCGGACCGGCGGTGGACGAGTGTCGGCATCGATGTGTGTCTGCATGCCTGCATCGTGCGGCTCGGGATCGGCGATATCTTGAAGACGCGTGGAGATCAGCCGAGGAAGGCTTCGACCTCGTCGAGGAACTCCGTCCACGCCGGCTCGTCTTCGCGGAGAAGATGGTTGCGGCTGGCGAGGAGCTTGAAGCGCGCCCCCGGGATCAGCGAGGCGAGCACCCGTGCCTGTTCCACCGGAACGCGGATCTCGTCGCGAGCGTGCAGCACCAAGGTGGGCGCTTGCACCCGACCTGCGGCTTCACTGACGTCGATCGTGGCCCACGATTCCAAGAGGCGTGCCGCGTTCTCCGCCGACGACGTGCGCCGCAGCAGCTCGGCGAATGACTCCCACAGCTCCGGAGGCGCGTCGGGGATGAAGCTGGATGTGAAGAAGCGGCGGAAGGCCGCGTCCTCTCGTCCCCAACCGAGGCGAACCATCTCCACCTGCAGCGCTGCCTCGCGTCGCATCTCATCGGTGGTCGCCCTGCGCATGCGCCCGTACGCGTAGGCACCGAAGAGGACCAGACGGGTGACCCGTTCTGGATGCCGCGCCGCGTACGCCACGGCGACGGCTCCGCCTTGCGAGACGCCGAGCAGTGGGAAGCGCTCCAGACCGAGATCGTCGACGACGGTCTCCAGATCCTGAACCCACGCGTCGAGCGAGAAGTTGCTGACGTCGTGATCCGACAACCCACAGCCTCGCTCGTCGTAGCGCACGAACCTGTGCCGGCGAGCCAACCCGACCAACCAGTGACGCCAGACCGGGCTCTGCCAGTCGTAGTCGAGATGAGTGATCCAGTGCGCTGCACGCACGAGCGGCGGACCGGATCCGACGGTCGCGTACGCGAGGCGCGTCCCATCCGGCGTCGTGCAGAAGCGGATCTCCTGGCGCAGCTCGGCGGGGACTGGAAGCGGCGTCCGCTCGATGCCGCCGGGCAGCTCCTCGACCGGGGCGACGAACCGGTAGCCGCGGCCGTGAACGGTCTGCACGATCCGCTGATCCCGCCCGTTGTCACCGACCGCCTGACGGACCTGCTTGATCCGAGTGGTCAACGCCGACTCGGTGACGAACTGATGACCCCAGACGGCATCGAGTAGCTCCGTCTTGGGCACCACACGGTCGCGGTGCTCGACGAGATGAGGCGAGCACGTCGAACACCTGCGGCTCGACGTGGACCTGCTCGCCGTCGCTCGAGAGCTCGTAGCGAGTCGTGTCCAGCAGGCTCTCGGCGAACCGGTACCGCACGGACAGATTCTGCCCGCTGGCGAGTGACGTCTGTGCACTTAGCTGTTCGTTGACCGGTCACCCACCTCTGCCGCGATCACCCACACAACATCAAACAGAATTGGGGAGGAACACCAGTTCGGGTCTTCTTCCTAGGGTTGTCGAAGCCCGTGACGCCGAGTCGGCCGTTGTGGTGCGGCCGTGATTGGCGCTGTGATTCCGAGTCGTCGTCGGACCACGGTTCTGGCCATGTCGAGCGCAGCAGGATCTTCGCGTAGCACGAAGTTGGTGTTGGCGGCGAGGATGATGCCGTTGATTTCGAAGGTGAGTGCGTCGGGGTCCTCGTCGGCGGGTAGTTCGTATTGTTCGAGTGCGGTGACGACGAATTGGCGGATCAGTGCCGTGAGCCGGCCTTGAAACGCTGCGATCTGTTCTCTTACCGGTCCCGGGCGGGTGCCCATCTCCAGCGAGGCGCCGGCGAAGAAGCAGCCGCCCGGGAACGTGCGTCGTATGAGATGATCGAAAAAGGCGTCGCACACCGTGACGAGCTGAGCAAGTCCCGGCGCGGCGGCGAGCGCCGGTTCGATGACCTCGGTCTGGAAGATTCGTTCGGCCTCGTCCACGGTGGCGAGTTGGAGATCTTGTTTTGAGCCGAAGTGGGCGTAGATACCGCTCTTGCTCATCTCGAGCGCGCTGGCAAGGTTGCCGATCGAGAGGCCTTCGAGTCCGTCGATGGTCGCGAGCGATACGGCCTCGCGCACGATCGCTTCCCGAGTGCGTTCTCCGTCAGCTCGTCGCTTTCGCTGGTCAGGCATCTTGACAAGATAGCACGATCGGTCGTACTCTATGAAGATAGAACGAACGATCGTGCTATTTAACTGGCTACATCTGGATCAGGCTCGCAATTCAGTCGCGAGCGTCTGAACACTCGAGGAGAGACGGTGAACGTACAACTCATGCAGGACCGATTCACAACGTTCGAGCGAACGACCGCATCCCGGGGGGTTCGCATCGACGTCAACGAGCTGTCTCGGCGGGTCAGGGTGCGCAAACGCGGCGAGCTGCAGCTTCTCGACACCGTGTCGTTCACGGTCTCGGCCGGTGAGCTCGTGGCGATCGTCGGTCCCAGTGGCGCCGGCAAGACAACGCTGCTGGAGGCGATCGCCGGCATCACCCCGGCAACCTCGGGATCGGTGCGTTTCGATGGAATCGACGTGTACGCCAACCTGCGGACATTCCGCAGCGTGCTCGGCTACGTGCCGCAGGACGACATCATCCATACCGACCTGCCACTTCAACGCACGCTCCGCTACGCGGCGCGGCTGCGGCTCCCGTCGTCGGCGAGCGCGGCCCAGGTCGGTGACGCCGTTCGTGAGGCGATCGACGCTGTGGGCCTGACCGATCAGGCCGAGGTCCGAGTCGGCTCGCTGAGCGGCGGGCAGCGCAAGCGCGCCAGTATCGCCGTCGAGCTGCTGACCGATCCGCACGTCTTCTTCCTCGACGAGCCGACGTCGGGTCTCGACCCGGTGGCGAGTGCGGAGCTGATCGCTCGCCTGCGCCAGCTCGCCGACCGGTCCGCGACGGTCGTGTTCACCACACACTCGATCGAGGACCTCGCTCAGTGCGACCGCATCGTGTTCATGGCGCGCGGTGGGCGGCTGGGCTTCGTCGGGACCGTCGACGAAGCGCTCGAACAATTCGCTGTCGGCTCGGTCCCCGAGCTCTACCGACGCCTGGCCGATCTGGACGACACCGCCTACGCAGGGGGTAGGGCCACTGCCGAGCCGGCGCCCGACGCCGGTCCCCGAGACGTGATCAGGCGACCAGTGGCGAGCGGACTCACCCAATGGGGTGTTCTCACACGACGGACGCTCGAGACATTCGTGCGCAATCGCTTGACGCTCGCCATCCTGGTCGGATCACCGGCATTGGTCATCGGCATGTTCGCCATCCTCTTCCGGCCCGGAGCGTTCGACTTCCAGGACCCGAGCCCGAGCTCGATGGTGATGATCGGCTTCTGGGTCGTCTTTGCCGCCTTCTTCTTCGGGCTCACCTACGGCTTGCTGCAGATCACCACCGAGCGAACGATCATGCGCCGCGAGCACTTCGTCGGCCTGCGGCTCGGCTCGTATGTGGCGTCGAAGGTGACGATCCTGGTGCCGTTCCTGCTCCTCGTGGTGGTGGCGATGCTGAGTGTGCTTCGCCTGTTGGACCGCCTACCCAGCCGCCCGTTGTCGACGTACGCCTCGATCGGGGTCAGCCTGCTGCTGATCGCGGTGGCGGCCCTCGGCTTGGGCTTGCTCGCTTCGGCGATGGTCGGAAACGTGGCCCAGGCGACTCTCGCCCTGCCGATGTTGTGCTTTCCCGCTGTGTTGTTCTCGGGTGCCATCCTCCCGGTGAACCTCATGGCCGGGGCCGGCGTGGGCCTCAGCATGGTCATCCCATCGCGCTGGGCCTTCGAGGTGATCGGTCACGATCTCGGGGCGCGGCGAATCCTCGCGGATGGAGGCTCGCCACTGGGGCCTCCGCTGCTCGCCTCGTACGGCGATGCGGGCTCGCAGTCCACCGGCACCTACTGGTTGGTTCTCGCCGCGTTCGCTGTCGTGTTCCTGGTCGCCACTTGGGCGGCGGTTGTGCGCAGCACACGGACATCGATGCGATGACCATCGTGTGCCCGGCTCCAAGGGCACCCGCACTCGTGCACCTCGCAACCTGGTCCCATCACTGACGGTCTTGCAGTTCCGGGCGCCATCGACGCTGCCGTTGACGACTGCGATGTTCACCCACCAGGAGTCACGTCTGTGTCGGGGCGTGGTGGCTCTCGATCATTTCAGTTGTCGTGCGCCAGGCGATGCCGTACGCGGCTTCACTGCTGGCCAACGCGTCGAGGAACTCGGTCGTGCCAAGGATCGCGAGGCGAACGTCCGACAGGGCCACGACGGTGGCTGTGCGGTTGATGTCACGCAACAACGCGATCTCACCGAAGTGGTCGCCCGGACCAAACGTGCACTGGGCGACGGTGCCTCGGCGAACCTCCACGTGTCCTCGAACGATCGCGTAGAACCGGTCGCCGTGGTCGCCTTCGTTGATGATGATGGTGCCGGCCGATAGTTCGGCGACTGAACATCGGGCAGCGATCTTCTCGATTGTTGTGGGTGGCAACGGGGCGAACAGCGAGATGTTGGAGAACAACGACAACAACTCCGGCGCCGGCTCCGAACGCTGGTCGATCCGACGAAATCGCCCCAACAGCGTCAGGGCGAGCACGGGCAGGATTGCGCCGACAAGGATCAGGACGGGCCGCAGCCCGAGTGCGGACACCAGCATCGGCGCCGTGAATGCTGCGACGCCGCCCATCGCGATACCGAACGTGAACAACACACCAAAGACACGCCCCAGGCTGCGGTCCGGGCCGAGGCGTTGGATGAGTGTGAACCCCGAGACGTCGAGGAGCGCATTGCCGACCCCGATCGTCAACAACGCGACGACAACGACGACGGTGCGCGGGACGAGACCGATCACCGCGATCGGCACACCCCACAGCGCGAGCGCGAACGCGAACGGTCGACCGAGCCTGCGGCGTCCGGTGAGCGCCACTGCGTAGAATCCCCCGGCGATGCCGCCGATGCCCATCGCCGCGGCCAACCATCCGATGCCACTGTCGCCCAGGTCGAGGAGATCGAACGAGACCGAGACCAGCAGCACGGTGAGGAATCCGCGCACCATGACCTGTGCGATGAAACAACCAACGACGACGGCGGCGTCAGTGTTGCCGTGCAGCTCGATGAGTCCCCCGAGCAGAGCTTCGAGTGGCCGGTCGCGCCTCCGTCGCACCGCCTTCGAGGGATCGACATCGACTCGAATGCCCGAGACGGCAACGAAGCCCGCGGCCGCCGCGCCGGCCGCGGCAACCACAACGAACCACGGGTCAGTGGTCAGCAAGAGCAACGCGGCGAGTGCTGGGCCGGCAAATGTGGCGAGCCCTTCGAGCGTTCCCGCGGTGACATTCATTGCAACCAGCTCACCTGGCGTTGCCGCGACGAGAGGCGCCAGCGCGAGTTGTGCCGACCGGTACGGGGTCGCGGCGATGCTGCCGACCGCAACCAAGACGTAGACCGCGACTGAGGGCACCCCCGTTACCAATGCAATCGCGATCAGCGCCTGCGTAACCGAGATAGCGACGAACACCGCCGCCACGACTCGACGGCGTGAAAATCGGTCTGCAGCCCATGCACCGAACGGCAATGCCATCGCACCGGGAAGCAGTCGGGCAAGACCGAGGATTCCGACCGCCGAAGCACCGCCGTGATCGAAGGCCCACACCGACAATGCCACCATCGACATCACATCGACCAAGAAGAACGCGGTCCAACCGAGCTGTAGCCTGCGGAGGTCACGCTGGCGCATCACGTCGATCACTTCATCGAGACGATGTCGGACCGCGCTAGTCCACCCTGGCATGACACATCCTCTCGCATCTGCGAGGGATCATGGGGACGTTGTCAACCGCTCGCCCCCACGATCTGCCCTCTACTCCCGGAGGACCCAACCCAGAACTGACCCCAGCCGCGGAGTGGCGCCGCAGCCGCCGACTGACGGAGCCGGCCGATCAGCCGCGGGCGCGCTTGGCGGGAGCTTTCTTGGGCGCCGGCTTCTTCGCCGGTGCAGCTCCGGCGGCGAGCTTGTCGAGGTCGAGTGGTGTCGGCAAGCCGGAGGCCGCCGATGCCTCGATGACGACCTCCGACGGCGTCGGTCCGCCTGACATGTGCGATGTACCGGCGGCGAACGCGGAGAGGTCGGTGGGTGTCGGCCCCCCGCCAGCGCGAGTCTCGGCGCCGGCGGCGCCGGCGGCTGCGGCGAGCTGCTCGAGCGGCGTCGGCGTTGGCCCGGCCCCCTCAGCAGTCGACGTGCCGGCGCCGGCGGTCATCGCGCCTTGGCCCCCGGTGTTGATCGTGATGGCAACCTCGGGTTGCGCGCTCATGGTGTCGCCTCCTGTTCGTCGCTGGCTGCCGGCATCAGATCATGTACGCGGTCGTGATCAGACCGGCTGCGTCGATGTCCACGTGCACCGTACGTCCGTTCGCGAACGCACTGTTCAGCAATACCGTGAGGTTCGTGCATCCGTCAGCGGAGCCACCGCTGATCCGCTTCCAGCCCGTGCCACCGTCAAGGTTGGCCCATGACCATTGGGCACCGCTGAAGATGAACGTCGAGAGGACCTTCTTGTTGTACTGCCAGGCCATAGTTGTCTCCTTCTTGTCGAGTTTGGAAGAGGTGTCTCAGACCGCATACATCGTGTAGATCAGCTGCCCATCGACGTCGGCGTGCACGAGCCGGCCATTGGCCATGGCCTCGCAGAGAGCGATGAACATGTTCGTGACGCCGTCGGCCGAACCACTCTGCACCCGCCGCCAGCCGACCCCGTCGAGGCTCGCCCAGGCCCACTGGGCTCCGTAATAGGTGAAGGTCGAGAGGACCCTTTGGTTGTAGATCCAGCCGCGGGCGGCGACCCCTCCTACGTTGATGTCAGCGGTGATGTTGTCGCCGGAGCGGGCGATGTTGGTGATCGAGATGTTCGACGCGGTTCCGCTGTAGCTGTTGCTGTTCGGCGTTGTCGAGCCCGTGAAGGTGTTGTTCGTACTCGTCGGATAGGGGTCGGTCGCGTCGCCGCGATTGGCGTTGAGGTTCAGGTCGCGTCGGCCGTCAGCCTGCTCGACGTCGACGAGGTAGTGGTTCTCGTCGGTGTTGTTGTTCTTGGTGTCGTCCACATGTTCGACGATCAGGCCCTCGCCCGGCATCGCCGTGTCGAACAGCATCTGCTGGCGGTTGCTGACCAGGAAGTACTCCGTGCTCGACACCGATCCGATCGGCAACTTGTAGGCAACGGCGTTGGTCTCGAACGGCGGAATCGTCAGGCTCTGCACCGAGTTCCAGAGCACCGTCGGGTTCACCCAACCGACGCGCGACTTGCACCACGCCGTGGGATGGGCCGGCCGGTCGCCACCGCCGTTCCAGCTGCCGCCGGCCATCAGGTCCCATTGCCCGGTGCCTGCCGACGAGTAGTCGGTGTCGTAGCAGTCCGGCCAGCCCATCAGCAGGTGGCCGAGCTCGTGGGACATCACACCGACCCGGCCGTCTTCCGGGGCCATGAAGTACGTGGAGATTGTCTTGCCGTTGCGAACCTGCGGGGTGATCCCCCACTTGTGCGACCAGATGTGGTTGACGTTGCCGGACTGCTCGGCGCCGGTGCCCGCGCAGATCAGCACGAGAGCCTCGACCGTGCCATCTCCGTCGTTGTCGAACCCTGAGAAATCGACGTGCGGGCCGGCCAGGTCAAGGATGTCCTCGACGAGCTTCTGGGCGTTCTGCGGGTAGGCGCCGAAGCCGTAGTTGCCGTTCGTGTAATACGACTTCGGCTGCGGTGCCCGGTACCACCCGGCGGTCGGACCACCGGTACCGCTGACCTCCCCGACGACGTCGAGCGTGCCGTACGACGCCTCGCGATAGAAGTCGCGCACGCTGCCGGTGGCGTAGGTACCTGCGGAGAACAGCAGGTCACTGAAGTGGGCCTGGGGCCGCGCCGCGGGGGCGTCGGAGAAATCGACGAGAAGCACGATCGCCTTGCGCGTTCCGACAACCGGTGCGGCGTCGGGCTTGGCATCGACGAAGGTGTTCGGTCTGGTCTGCGCCGGCCGACTCGTGATGAGGGTGAACTCACGCGACCCGAGCGCGTCCGCGCCTGCCTCGGAAAGGTCACGTCCGGCTTCAAAGAGCGCCTTGGCAGCGAGGATGCGCTGCTCGAGCTCAGGCGCCGGAGGCATGATGCATCGGCCATACGTCCCGACGTCGCTCTCGGAATGACGAGTGTGCGTATGCGCCACGGCGGTCCTCCCATCTGCTGGGGGCACCAGACCCACCAGTCGACTATCGTGACCAGATGCTAAGAAGCCCCCGTCACCGCCGCGTTGAAAAGTCGTCACCGTCGCGTCACAAGGTGCACTGTGGCTACCGGCCGATGCCCGCGGGTGCTGGGAGGTGGTGTGAATGAGCATGATGGCGGCACCGAACCGCAGCATCATCACGGCGCGCATCGAGCGTATCGACCTCGTCGAGGGCGCACCAAAGTGGTACATCACTGTGGAAGTGCTCCACTCCGAGGCGATCGAAGGCGGCCTCTTCGTCCACTCCGGAGACACGGCGCGGGTCTTCGTCGTCGGTGACGAGCCGAACCTCCGACCGGGAGACGAGTTCCGCGCCGAGGTCGAATACCTCGGCGGGCCAGACGGCGGCGAGCTCCAGTTGCTCCGGCTCCACGACAATCGACCGACCTGCGACGACGCCCCGCCATCAGCGGACTGATCACGCGTAACGGCGGGGGGACGGGACCTTTGCCTCTGCCACGCCCAGGCTGGCTGCCATACCGTCGAGAGCAGATCGACGAAGGGATCAACGATGACTGACATCACAGACGCCGGACATCTGCCAGTCGCATCATTTGTGGGCGACAATGTCGTCCGGATCAGTCCGAGGGCGACGCTCTATGACGTGGTCGACGCACTCGCCGATGCCGAGGTCGGCGCGCTGATCGTCGGTGACGGCGACTCCGTCGACGCGGTGGTCACCGAGCGCGACGTAGTGCGCGCCTTGGCAGGTCGTCGTGATCCGGCGACAACACTGGCGGCCGACATCGGGCACACGCAGCTCATCTGGTGTGACAGCTCAGCATCAGTGGTCGAGGTGGCCATGGTGATGATGGCGCACTACGTCCGCCACATCCTCCTCGAGGACGACGGCAACTTGATCGGCATCGTGTCGGCGCGAGACCTGCTCGGCGCCTACGCCGCCGATGACTCGGACCCCGTCGACGACGACTGGTGAACCTTCCGGGCATGCCAGGGCGACGCCAGTGCGTTCAACACGCACGGGTCCGCGTCGTCGGACTCGCCTCGGTCAGGTTCCGAGGCCGTGGCGGTGGGCGAGGACGATCGCGCCGGGCCGGTCCGGGGCCTGGATCTTGGAGAAGACGTTCGACACGTGGTTGCGAACTGTCTTCGGGCTGAGAAACAGGCGGCGAGCGATCGTCGCGTTGTCGAGACCTTCTGCAAGGAGTTGCAGGATGTCGAACTCGCGGTTGGTGAGTTGCGGGAATGGTCGGCTGATCGATCCTCGGCGAGCCTGTGCCAACTCGGTGACACCCTGGGCGAGGCTGTGGTCGAGCACCACGTCGCCCGAGGCGACGGTGCGTATGGCGTGTTCGACCCGTTCCGGACCGGCGCCCTTCACGAGGTATCCACTGGCACCATCGCGCAGCGCGGTGAGTGCGTTGTCGAGGTCTTCCGACATCGTCAGCATCACGACACGTACTTCAGGATGGTGCTCGGCGAGCCATCGGTTGACCTCGAGCCCGGAGGCATCGGGCAGACGCACGTCGAGCAGCAGCACCGTGGGCGACGCGGTCTCGACCAGCGAGGCCACCTGGTCGGCGCGTTGCGCCTCACCGACGAGCTCGATGCCATCCATCTCCTTGATCGCCGCGGCCAACCCCAAGCGGAACATCGGGTGGTCGTCGACGATCGCGACTCGAATTGGCGTCGGTTGGTCGGTCACGGCAGCATCACCGGAAGCCGCACATGGATGTGCGTGCCGTGGGGCTCGTGACGAGTGACCTGCACGCTGCCGCCGAGCTCGGTCGCCCGCTCGCGCATCGCCGTCCACCCCACCCCGCGCTGCACGCCGGCCATCACGCCGATCCCGTCGTCGACGACGTCGATGTCGACGGTAGGGCCGGTCGAGATCGACAACCAACACTGAGCGGCCCGAGCATGGCGTACCACGTTGGTCACCGCTTCGGTGACGATGCGGTATGCCGCCACCTCGACCGCCGCCGGCAGCTCGACGGGTGCGCTCGGCATCGTCAGGTGAAACTCGAGATCGTCGCCGAAGGTGCGGGTGAACTCGCCGACGGCATCGATGAGACCGAGCTGGTCGAGCGCCGTCGGCCGGAGATCGCGGACGACGCGCTTCACCTCGATGACGAGCGCGTCGACCTCGTCGGCGACACGGTCGAGCAGCTCTCGTGACGGCGTCAGGGCCTGCGCGTACGGCGAGCGTTCGAGCTGGCGCACCGCCGTGCGCAAGCCGAGCGACACGCCGGTCAGCGCCGGACCGAGCCCGTCGTGGAGGTCGCGTCGTAATCGCCGCCGCTCCTCCTCGCGGGCCGACACGATGGAAACGCTCGATCGGCGCAGCTCGGCGGCCAAGCGGACCCAGCCGACGGCGAGGCCGAGCGGCCCGGCGAGCTCGGCCAGCACTCGCTCGTCGCGCGCCCGGAGAGACGGGCCGTGCTCCCAGCCGACGACAAGTCGTCCGACGACCTCGCCGCGCTGCTGAAGCTCGACGACTCGCTCGTACGGTGTCGCTGGGCCACTCGCCGCCTCGCGCCGCCAGCCGTCGGGGGTACGCACATCGATCGCGACGGCGTCGAGACGAAGTTCGCGTTGCAGGCTGGCGGCGAGCGCCGGTAGCAGTTCGTCGCCGGAATCGGCGCCGACATGTTCGACGACGCCGCGCACGACCTCGAGCGGATCGTCACGGGCTCCCCACACGAGCCGATCGACGGCGTCGCGAATGCGTTGCCGTGCCGGTTCAGCGAACACCGCAATGACGCCGGTCGTGGCGACGAGCAGCCACGTCGGCCCGTTACCGCCCACGAGGCGCCCGAGGCCGGCGACGACGCCGGTGTACACGATGATGATTGCGCACGAGAACGCCAGCCAGCCGATGACGTCGTGAGCGACCCCGTGGAACCGCCCGGGTCGGTCGCGAAGCGCCCGCACCAGCGCGGCGACGATCAGCACCGGCAAGGTGGCGAGGAGCAGCACCGGACCGACGACGTCACCGCCAGGAAAGTTCCACCGCCAGATGCCGAATCGCTCGGGGACGAAGGCCAGCCATGCGGCGACGGCGCCGACGGCGAGCCAGCCCGGCAGCGGATCGTCGTCGTGCCGGGCGCCTGTCCGCCAGACAACCACGAGGCGTACGGTCGCCGCAGTGGCAGACGCGGCGAGGAGCCACGTTGCCACGTCGACTACATCCAGACCCGGTGATCGGGCGCCCGCCGCTTCGCCGATGGCGAGGATGGCGATCAAAGCCGCGGTCGACCACCACACCACCTCGTAACGCGGCCGCCGACCTGTTGCAGCGAGCTCCCACGGGACGAGACCGGCGATCACTCCTGCCGCCACCGGACGCGCCCACACTTGGGCGCCGGCGAAGTCGTCCCAGCCACTGGCGCGGTCGACGGACGCGATGTACCCGTGAGCCTGCATCGCCACGGCGACGACCACGAGGGCAACCCCGGCGATCACGAGGCACACGGCCAGGCGGCGGTGCCCGTAGTGCGTCACGAGCGAAGCGCCGGCCAGCGCATCGACGAGACCGACCACGAGCCAGGCAACGAGCCACCAGTTGAGATGACCCGGCTCTGGACCCTTGTTGGCGATGCGCATTCCGAGGATGGCACCGATCGCCGCCAGACCGGCGAGCGTGGCGAGCACACTCACTCCCAAGCTCATCGCTCGGCCAGCGGAAGCTGCCGCCGTGGCCCCGTTGTCGGTCATGTGTCTCCTCCGAGCCAACAGTACGACGGGTGGCGTACCGGATGGATGGTACTCGTGTCCCGAGTTGTGCCCGTCCGGGGTCGGGACATCGCCGGGCAAAGACGTGACCGTGGCCCGTTGTTACCGGGACGGGTGTCGGCGGACGATCCAGCTCGTCAAACGCTCGGAAGGAGCATTTCCATGGACATGCACAAATTGGGTTGTGCCGGTGTCGCCGCCGCGATCCTCACTCTCGTCCCGCCGCCCGTCGCAAGTGCCGATGGGGCCCACGGCCGAGACGGTCCACGCCTGGTCGGCCGGGCGGTACTGCCGGTCGAGACCTACGCCCCTGGTCCACCCTCCGGATCCGCCCTCGTGCCGGCAGGACAGACGGAGACCGTCGTCAATGGCGTTCACTTCCCCACGCCGTCGCAGCCCGTCGAAGGCTTCTCGGCGATCCTCGCCGGTCGCCGAACCGGCGAATACCTGGTGATGCCCGACAACGGTTTCGGGGGCAAGGCCAACTCGCGCGACTTCTTGATTCGTGCCTACAACATCAAACCGGACTTCAAGACCGACAAAGGTGGGCCCGGCACCGTGGCCGTCGGCGACTTCATCCAGTTCGCCGATCCCGACAAACTCATCGGGTTCCAGATCGTGCGCGAGGGAACTCCCGAACGCTGGTTGACCGGCGGTGACATCGACCCGGAGTCGGCGCAACGTGATCGGCGCGGTGACCTGTGGGTTGGTGACGAGTTCGGACCGTGGATCTTGCACTTCGACGCCTCGGGTCGTCTTCTGGAGCCGCCGATCGATCTCCCCGACGGCCTGATCTCGCCGAACAACCCGCACCCCGTGGGTACGCCCACGGTGCTCAACAGCCGTGGGATCGAGGCGATGGCCATCACACCGAACGGGCGTGACCTCGTCGTCGTGCTCGAGGGCGCCGTGGTCGGCGACGATCCGCTTTCCCGGCGGATCTACAAGTACCGCACCGTCGACGGAAGGTTCACAAGGCTGGCCGACTACTACACCGACGACCCGGTTCGATTCATCGCCGATGCTCAGGCGCTCGACGATCACCGGCTGGTGGTCATCGAACGTGACGGCGGCAGGGGAGCGACGGCCACCGCGCGTCCGGTCTACGCCGTCGACCTCGCTGCCGCCGGTGGGGCGACGACCAAGACTCTCGTTGTCGAATTGGCGGCGATCCCGGATCCCGATCTTGTGTCCCTGCCGGCGATCCACGACGGTGACATCGGTCTCGGCGATCCGTTCCAGGTGACGTGCGAGTCGATCGAGGCGCTGCATGTGATCTCGGGTGCCAGGCTGTTGTTCGGTTGCGACAACAACTTCCCAAACACCGGGCGCAACCCCGCATTGGCCGACGACAGTGAGTTCATCGTGGTCAAGGCTCCTGGTATCAAAGCCAGCGTCACGAACAGTGATTGATGTCCGCCGACCTTGATGTCACGGTTGCTGGTTTCGCGCCAGTGCCCGCAACGGCAGTGGATGAGGTTGACTCGCGACGAGCTCGCTTCGTCGGCATGACGTTCGCCTGTGCGATCTGCCTGACGTACTTGTTGGTCGACCCGCCGTCGCAGGACTTCGCCAGCGGGCACTTCCGTGCCCAGCTGGCGAGTCGCGGCGTGCACATGTGGAACAACCTGTGGTTCGGTGGCCATCCATTGCCGGGCTTCGGCGTGGTGTCGCCGGTGCTCGGGGGACTGTTCGGTGTCGTGGCAGTGTCGGTGGTGTCCGTTCTCGTAGCCACGTGGTGCTTCGTCCTGCTGGTCGAACGCTGGCGCAGCACGACGCCTGGACTCCCTGATCCGGTCGTTGGCGTGGTGCTGTTCGCATTCGGGTGCGGTGCGAACCTCTGGGGAGGGCGGCTCACCTTCTTGCCGGCCGTGATGTTCGGTGCCCTGGCGCTGTTGCTGCTGCAGCGTCACCGCCCGTGGATGCTGGCGGCGTGCGCAGCCCTGTGCGGGTTGTCGTCACCATTGGGGGCTCTGTTCTTGTTGGTGATCATCGCCGCGGCCTGGTTCGCTCGCTCAGCGCCGCGTTCACTGCTCGTGATCGCAGCCCTGGCGACGGTTGCGCCGATCGGCACGCTCATCGTGCTGTTCCCCGAGGGCGGTTGGTTCCCGTTCACGATCGGCAGTCTCTTCCTGCTGACAGCGGCGATGGTTGGTGCGACCTGGTGTGCTCGATCGGTTCCCCTTGTTCGTTGGACGGTGTTCACCTACGGCGTCGTTGTCATTGGTGCGTTCGTGACGAAGTCGCCCCTCGGCGGAAACGTGGTGCGGTTGGGCTGGCTCGTCATCGGCCCCGTCGCAGCGCTTACCCTCGCCCGGCATCGTCTCACAATAGTTCCGGTGATCGTTGCTGCCAGCCTGATCTGGAACGCGGCATACATCTCGATGGCGTTCATGCCGGCAGACCGAACCGCCGGCGCGGACTATTACGACACGCTGGTGTCCTACCTCGCCACAATCCCGCAACCGCTGCGCATCGAAGTCGTCCCGACACAGACTTTCGCCCAGGCCGACACGCTGGCCCTTCGTATCGATGGCATTGCGCGTGGTTGGGAAACCCAGCTCGATCGAGCGTTGAACCCCGAGTTCTATACGGGTCACCTCGACGCCGACACCTATCGTCGCTGGCTGCTCGAGCACGCGGTCTCTATCGTTGCCTTACCACTGGGACGCCTGCGCGACATGTCGCTCGACGAAGCGGCCGTCATTCGCAGCAGACCGACCTACTTGCGCGAGGTTTGGGAGAACGACGATTGGCAGGTTTACGAAGTTGCCGATGCTTCACCGCTCGTCGATAACGGTGCCGCCCTCGTGAACGTGCAACCCGAAGGGTTGACAATCGACGCGACACGCACCGGCTGGACGACCTTGAAGTTCAGGTTCACCGACCTTTATCGAGTGGCGGAAGGGGACGCCTGCCTGGCGCCGACCGATGGGGGATGGATTCACATCTTCGTCGAGCAGCCCGGCCGGGTCAGCCTCACGATCTCCCGGTCGATCGACGCTGTCCTGAACCGCGGTATGTCCTCGTGCCCCGCGGGCGCGAACGTAGGCGTCCGCGGACTCGGATCGAAGGGTGCGTGCTGGTCGTTGGTGGCCAGCGGAATGTCGCCTCGGAAGGGCTGGGCGTCGACGCTCTCTTCAGTAGCGCCCAGCGGCAGATATGGCGCGGCCACTGCGCCGTTCGCACACGGGGTCTACGTCAGCTCAAAGGACCGAAATCGGGTCTATTTGCTGACATACACGTGCGCCAACGCCGTTCGCGTGACGACATGAACTGTGTTTGACTGCATGTTCATGTGCTCACACAAACGTTGTTCGACGACCAGGTAGCGCCCTATCTGCCCGTTCCGTGCTCGCTTCGCAAGCCCTCGCTGCACCGTCGTGTCAGCGCCTTACACCGTTCGCACCGCCGAAAGCCTGCCACACTCCGTGATCAACTGGCCATCGATGGGTCGATCCAGGTGGCCGCAGGCGGGCAGAATCCGACGCCGCCGACACTGTTTGGTCAGGTGTCACGGCGGTTCAGGTGGCGGTGCGACACCAGATTTCGGATGGTCGGGGTCGTCGTCTTGGGCAGCGATCCAGGCGCGGGCATCGGCCGCCGCCCGGGCCAAGGTCTTGCCGTGCCATTCGTTACCGATGTAGAAGTTGTCGACGCCGAGTTGGTCGAGTATTCCATTGTTGGACAGCTGCGTGGCGAGTTCGTCGCTGCCGCTGACGATCAATCTCGACGTCTGTGCGGACAGCTCGTTGGCGTAGCGCACGAGCGCATTGGCGACGCTGAGGTCGACGCTGTCGACGCCCCTGGTGCGAATGATGACGACAGCGTTCCTCGTCGTGGAGGTGACGGTCGGCAGTTGGCCGGCGAAGGGCGACGCGCTGGCGAAGAACAGGCTCCCGTAGGGTTGGAGGATCACTACCTCGTTGGGGGGTATCACGGTCGGCGGATCCGACTCGCGGATGTGACCGTGATCATCGAGATGCAGCTGTTTGATCACGAGGCGATTCGACTGCTCGACGACATACAGCACGACAGCGAGAGCCACACCGGCCAGCACGGCCTGGGGCACCGGGATCAGAATCGTCAGCGCAAACGTCGCCACGACGACTGTTGCCTGGATTCGCCCTGACTTGATCGCCGAACGGATGTCGGCGGGACGCACGGTCCCGAGCCCAATGACGATGAGCAGAGCCGCGAGTGCCGGCAGCGCGACGTGAGCGACCACGCCGCTGAAAGCGACAATGGTGACCGCCATGACGGCGCCGGCCACGAACAGGGCCATACGCGTCTTCGCTCCCGCGGCAACGGCCAGCGCGGTTGCGGACATCGAGCCGCCTGCCGGCATGCCGCGAAACAGGCCCGACAGGATGCTCCCTGCACCCTGACCGATGAAGTCACGCGACGAGCTCGTCGGGGTTCCGTCGGGGTTGGGGAACGCGGCTGCAACGCCGGCGCCCTGAACCATCCCGACGAAGGCCAAGGCAAACGCGGGCACGATCAGACCAGGCACCGCGTTGATCGCCGGTCGAGCGATGAAGGGTAAGCCGTTGGGCATCGACGTGAGATCTCCAACGGTGACCACGTGTTGGCCGTGGTTCGAGAACAGGGCCGCAACGGCCGACCCAACGGCAACTGCGACCACCAATCCGAGCGCGCCGAGTCGTGTTTTCTGAAGACCGACGATGAGAACCAATGTCAGCATTCCGACCGTGACTGTGGCCGGATCCACGTGGCCAATGTTCAGTGCCAGATTGAACGTTCTTGCGACACGGTTGGCTCCGACCGCTTCATAGCCGGTGAAGTTGTTGAGCTGACCGAGGACGGTGTTCACACCCACGCCGGCGATGAACCCGACCATCACGGACCGCGGAACAAACCGCAACAACGAGCCGGCGCGCACCAGTCCGGCAACCACCATCAGGAGGCCGGCCATGATCGACAAGGTGTACAGAGCGCGTGCAGGGTCTCCGTTGGCGTCGAGGTTCGTGTCGGCGACGATGATCGACATCGCGCCCGTGACTTGCACCGCCATCACCGAGGAGCTTGTGAACAGTGCTCCACCGATGGTGCCGTACATGTATCCGTAGAGCCCAGCAAGGGGGTTCACACCGGCGAGCACTCCGAAGGAAAGGCCGTCGGGCACACTCTCGATCCCCAACACGGTGCCGGCGACTATGTCGTCGCGAAGTGTGTCTCGTCGGATGCCGAGCATTTGTCACCTCAACGCAACGACGCGAACAGCTCGGGGCACTGGTGGCAGCGGGAGAACTTCTCCTCGTCGATTGTCATGACCTCGGGCATCTTCACCCCTCCCAGCTGAGGGTCCGTATCACAATGCCCACTCACAAGAAGTTGCTTTCCGCGGACCAGCCAAAGATGTCTCCGATACCGACCTGCAGCCAGACGATTCTGCCATCCGTGCCCGTGGCGTAGACCTGGACATCGCACGTCGAGGGTGGAATTCTGCCGACTTCGGGCTGTGTGACACCCGGAGCTTCGCGCACCGCGGCGAAGTCGATGTTTGATCTGACGCAACGGCTCTCGATGGCGACACCCGGCGGGCCCGTCGTCGTTGGTGCCGGTGTCGGTGCCTGTGTCGGTGCCGGTGTGGGTGCCGGTGTCGGTGCGGGTACCGGTGTTGTCGGTGCGGGTACCGGTGTTGTCGGCGCGGCTGTGATGATCGTAGTGGGGGCCGGCGAAATCGTCGTCGTTGGGACCGGTGCAATCGTCGTAGTCTGCGCGGGATCGACTGTCGTGGTCGGTTCCGGGATGATCGCTGCGGTGGTTTGAAGCGTTGCCGTGGTCGAGACGACAGGAACTTCGGGCGAGAGGCTCGTCGAGCCTTCGTCGCCGCCGCGCATCGCCAACGCGATCACCGTTGCTCCGGCGACCATGACGACAGCTACCACGATCGCGGCCAGCTTTGTTCGTCGATGGAGCGGTGGGACCGCTCCGGTCGTCGTTGCGGTAGGCGGCGGTGTCGTAGCTCTGGCTGCTGGTGGTGACCGTCGTGCCGGCGGTGGCGGTGGAGGTTCACGTCGTGCCGCGGGCGGTGGTGGTGGAGGAGGAGGTGATGATGATGATGATGGTGGTGGTGGTGGTGGTCGCGGCGGACCCGTTGGTGGCGGTGGTCCGCTATTCATCGGCCGGAGAATAGTTGAAGCATGAGAACGGCCTCGACGCTCAGTTGTCGAAGCGCGATCTGAGGGCACAGCAGGGCTGTGAGGGGCATCGCTAGTGTTTGTCGGGTGGGTGGCAGTGTCTGAGTCGATCGGCGTCACGTGGATGGGCCATGCAACGGCCGACATATCGGTCGGTGGGGTGCGACTCCTGACCGACCCGGTGCTTGGGATGCGTATCGCGCACTTGCGCCGAAGATGTGCCGCGCCGGTCTTGGCGCCTGGGTCGATAGACGCCGTGCTCATCTCCCATCTGCATCACGACCACCTCGATCTTGCCAGTCTGCGGCGCCTGGCCGCGAGGTCGGTGATCGTGCCGCGCGGGCGCGGCACGGTTGATCAGTCGGACGGGATTCAGCGAGGTCGTCGAGGTAGCGCCCGGCGACGTCGTGAATGTCGGTGACGCTCGCATTCTCGTGGTGCACGCCGACCACAGTGGTCGGCGCACATTGTCGAGGGCGCATGGACCGGCGCTCGGCTTCGTGATCGAGGTAAGTGGCCGACGGATCTACTTCCCGGGTGACACGGATCTGTTCGATGACATGCAGTCGTTCGGACCGCTCGATCTGGCGCTGCTGCCCATCTGGGGCTGGGGCCCCAACCTCGGGCCCGGGCACCTGACGCCACGGCGGGCTGCCGAGGCGGCTGCCGTGTTGGGGGCGGCGTCTGTCTTGCCGATTCACTGGGGGACGTTCTCGCCGATCGGAACGAGCATGGGCCGGGGCCGTCCCGACTGGCTCGACCGGCCCGCCGTCGAGTTCGCTGCCGACCTACCGGCAGCGGCCCCGGAATCGAAGCTCGTCCTGCTCAAACCCGGCGAAGCGGCACAGATCGCACTGTGCTAGACAAACTGGGCATGGGTTCGGGCGAGCGGCGAGGCGACGGATCGACCGGCGGCCGACCTTCGGGTGCGATCTCCTGCCGACGTCCTGCGTCTGGTGGTGGCGGCTCTTGTGCTGCTGGTGGCGTTCGTCCTGGAGTGGCTGTTCGGCGACACGCTGGTGGCGTTCGCTTCCGAGCTCCTGGGCGGCCTCGAAGCAGTTCCCGAGTGGCTGCTGAACACGATCGTCGCGGCGTCGCGTTTGCTGGCGCTCGCGGTACTCGTGTACCTGCTTGTGCGCATCGCATTTCGTTACCGGTGGCAGGCGGTGGGCACCATGTTGTTCGCCGGTGTTCTCGCGGCTGCCCTGGTCGCGCTCCTCGCTGATGTCGCCCACGTCGACCCGGGTGACCAAGTTGTGCCCGACCTCGACCTCGGCCCGATCTCGGCAGGCTGGTTCCCTTCAACGGCGGGCATCGCCGTGTTGGCGGCGCTGCTCACGGCGACGGCCCCGTGGTCGAGCCGCGGCTGGCGAAGGTTGGGTTGGGTGGCCGTGCTGGGCCTGACCCTTACCCGGTTCCTCGCCACGGCGGTCTCGTTCGATTCGCTGCGTGCGGTGCTCATCGGCTGGTTCGCAGGCAGCGCCACGCTTGTCGCGCTCGGCGCGCCGCAAAGGCGGCCGACGGCCGGCACCATTGCCGCTGGGTTGGGTGCTGTCGGCCTCCCGCTCGCAGACGATCGAGCCGGCCAGCGTCGATGCCCGAGGCTCCACTCCGTACTTCGCCGTCGGCAGTGATGGCGGCAAGCTGTTCGTGAAGGCGCTGGGTCAAGACGAACGCAGCGCCGATCTGCTGTTCCGCCTCTACCGATGGGCGCAACGGCACGACCTCGGCGACGAGCGGCCGTTCTCGTCGTTGCGTCGCGCCGTCGAGCACGAGGCGTTCGTGGCACTGGCGGCCCGCGACCTCGGCATTCGAACACCGCGCTTGCGGGCGGTCGCGTCGGCCGAGCCGGCCGCGTTCGTCCTCGCCTACGACGCGGTCGACGGTCGCTCCCTCGACCGCGTGCCACCCGACGAGATCACCGACGATGTGCTCTCGTCGATCTGGGACCAGCTCGGTGCGCTACGGGCGCATCGAATCGCCCATCGCGACCTCCGTCTGGCCAACCTCTTCCTGGGCGCCGACGGCGCGGTGTTGATCATCGATTTCGGCTTCAGCGAGCTGGCTGCGTCCGACCTGCTCCTGGCCAACGACGTGGCCGAGTTCGTCGCCTCGTCGAGCATCGTCGTGGGTGCCGAGCGGGCGACGGCACCGGCCCTGGCCACCGTCGACCGGGCCGTGCTCGCCCGCGCCGCCGAACGCCTTCGCCCCTGGGCGCTCAGCGGTGCAACCCGCACTGCACTTTCCGAACGACCAGGTCTGCTCGACGACCTCTGCCGCCGCGTCGGCCCCGTATGAACCTCGGGTGGTTGGCACTCACTGCGGCGGGGGCGGTCATCCTCGGCGGCTCGGTCGCTCGGTGCCCTGGGCCCGGTCATCTCGACTCGCGAGGCTCGGGTCTTTCACTCGATCAACGGTCTGCCCGGGCTGGCTGTACTGGCTGCTCTGGCCACCGATGCAGCTCGGCAACCTCGTCGTGGGCACCGTGGTCGGCCTGCTCGTGGCCTGGGCAGTGGGTGACCTCGCCGTAGCGATCGGTGTCGTCGTGGCGATGGTGCTGAAGCTCGTCGTCGAGCGCTTTGTTCGCAAGAAGATGGCTGGTCATCTGCAGATCCGGCAGCGGCCCGGCACCAGCGAAGTGGGCGCCGTCCTACGCGGCGCCGACGTGCCGTCTTCGGGGCCGAGCTTCCCCTCCGGTCACATCATCCTCGTCGCCGCGATCTCGTGTGTCGTGCTCCCGGCGATGCCGGCCGACTGGTGGTGGGTTCCAGCGATGCTGACGCTGCTCGTGATGTTCGGTCGGGTCTACGTCGCGGCGCACAACCCGCTCGATGTCACGGCCGGGTTGGGTGCCGGCCTCGTCGTCGGCGGCGTGCTTGCCCTGTTCGTGCGCTAGGTGGTCACGGGGCTCACGGCGCGAGGTGGGGTGAGGTGGGCCGTGACGACGTGTGACACGACCACTGAGACGATGATCAGTGGCGTCAGTTCGATGGCATCGCTCTGGAGGAAGAGTGCGGTGAGCAGCACCGACGTCAGCGGAAGGCGCAGCATGGCCACCGCCATGGCGCCGATCCCCATGGCCACGCCGGCGATCGGTGGCAGCCCGGGGAAGTGGGAGAGGGCCATGCCTCCGGCTGCACCGATGAACATCGCGGGAAAGGTGGGGCCGCCCCGCAAAGCGGCGAGCGACAGCGCGTAGGCGATGGCCTTGCACACGACAAGCAGGACCAGGGCACCGGCGGTCCACGTGCTTGCCTGCTCGATCAGGGGGGCCAGCGCGTTCTCGCCGGAGAACAGCACCTGGTCGGCGCCGTGATCGGTCAACTGGACGAACACGATCGCGGCCAAGGCGATGAGCGCCCCGAACACCGGTGTCAGCACGACCCGTCGCCGGTCGACGATTGGCAACAGGTGCCGGGACCCGAGCTTGATCGCTGTGCCAACCACGGCACCGAGCACACCGATGCCGATGGCCCACAGGAACTCGTAGCCGTCGATGGTCGGGAAGGGAGGGAGATTGGGAATGGCGAGCGAGAAGGTGCCCCACCCTGTGACGTTGTTCAGCCCGATGAAGACCAGCGAGCCGATGCCCGCGGCGAGCAGGCCCGGAAGCAGGACCACGCCGATCATCGGTCCGGCGATCCCGGCGACTTCCATCAGCAAGAAGGCGCCGAGGATGGGTGAGCCGAGCAGTGTGCTGATTGCGGCGAAACTGCCTGCGGCGCCGATCACCATGGTGGCCTGGGCGGGAGCGTCTTTCTTCACCAGGTGCACCGCCAGTGCGGCCATCCCGCCGCCGATTGCGATCAGCGGCGCCTCGGGGCCGAGCACGCCGCCGAACGCGAGGGTGATGAACGCGGCCAGGGCGATACCTGGAAGCGCCTTCGAGGGGGCGAGACCGGAAACCGTCAGGCCCCCCGAGGGCTCGTGGCCTCCGCGGCCCGGAAGGTACTGGATGATGACGGCGACGGCGAGGCCGGCCACGACGAGGACGGGCAGGGGCCACCACGTCGGCGTGGCGGAGAAGCCGAGGTTGTCTGGCAAGGTGGTGTACAACCACTCGGTGGCGATGTCGACGACCTTCAAGAAGCCGTAAGCGATCGCGGCCACGGGTACACCGACCAGCGCGCCGAGCACGAGGAGCGCCACGAACTTACGGGAGCGCAGGAGCTCGTTGGGATCCGGCGGCGCCACCGGCGCTGCTGTTTCTGCGGGTGCCGTCATCTCAGGATTCTGGCAGAGCCGACTCGCGGTGACGTGCAATGGCCGCTCAGTGACCTTCGATCACCTCGATCTGGCCATCGTTGACGGCCTCGATGAGTTGGGCGTGGTCGCGCACCGTCTGGTCGGCGTAGTCAACAGCGAAGGCCGCGATCGCATCAGCGAACGTCGCGCCGTTGCCCAGGTAACCGGACACGAGCGCCGGATCGAGGGTCCTGGCGTGCGAGCGTGCGAGCGTTTGAGCACAGAGGGACGCATAGCGTCGGAGCATGTCAGGGCTCAGCAGCTCGATCTCGAAACCGCCTTTCATGTCGCGCAGTTGACGTACGAAGAACTCGACGCCACGGGGGCCGCGAGACCAACCCAGGAACGTGTCGCTGGCGGCCTGCATGAGCCGTTGACCGACGACAACACGCTCGCCGTGGTTGCTGTACTGGGAGGTGCCGCAGTACGCCTCGAGTACCGAGGCCTGGGCCTCTTTGATCTGCAGGAACAGCGGATCGAGATCGGCCCGGCCGGCCCCGAGCGCGACGTAGCAGCGCGTGCCGACACTGCCGACGCCGACGACCTTTCGGGCGATGTCGACGAGGTGATACTGGCGCAGGAGGTGTTGCCGTTCGGCCTGCAGCGTTTCGGCGTAGTCGCGGAAGAACTGTCGGATCGCGTCGATCTCTGCCTCGTACGGCAGGTGCATGACGATGGGAGGATCATCCACGATCACCCGGTGTCCTTCGATCACCGTCGTCAGCTTCTCGAAGCGTTCGAAGGTTGGTACGAGTGCGAGCCTTACCGGCGGCCTTCTCGACCTCCTTGCGAACGGCGGGATCGGTCACCTGCGCCAATCCTTCTTCGATGTCGCCGTGCAGGTACCAGATGTCAAGCGTCGCCATGTCGGAGAACTGCCGGCACCTCTCCGCATATTGGTGCATCGCGTTGGTCACCATCTCGCGCGCCGCATCGTCGCCGTAACCCGACGCTCCGCGGCGACCACGATGCTGGCTGCGAGTCGCTTCAGGTCCCACTCGAACGGCCCGGGCAGGGTCTCGTCGAAATCGTTGACATCGAAGATCAGTCGCCGCTCCGGTGTCGCGAACATGCCGAAGTTGGCAACGTGAGCATCTCCGCAGATCTGTGGCCAGATCGTCGTCGTCGCGGTCGCCGACAGATCGTGGGCCATCACCGCCGGCGCACCGCGGAAGTAGGTGAACGGGCTGACCATCATCCGCCCGTACCGCACGGGCACGAGCTCCGGTACCCGCGAGGCGTTCGACTCGGCGAGGATGGCGAGTGGATCCCGCCTGTCGGCCGCCGCTACCCATCCGGCATGACTCGTCCGCGGAACCTCCTTGCGCAACGCCTTGCCACGGTCGCGCAACTCCACGCGTGTCACACCCGTCACGTCGGTGATTGTCGCAACCTTGGCCTGAGGCCGAGCGCGTGAGGACTTAGCGGCGGCGGTCATCAGCGACCTCAGGCGAGAAGCTTGGTCTTTTGCTGCTGGAACTCGGCGTCGGAGATCACACCCTTGGCGTGGAGGTCGGCCAGCTTGGCCAACTCGTCGGCGGAACTCGCCGGCGCCGCTACGTCGCGGACATACGAGTTGAACTCTTGTTGTTGGGCGCGGGCGTGATCGAGCTCACGTTGGCCCATGTCCTTCCCGCGGGCGATCAAATAGACGAACAGGCCGAGGAAGGGCAGCACGACCACGAAGATCACCCACACCGTCTTGCCCCCACCTCCGAGGTCGTCGCTGCGGAAGATGTCGGCGAAGACCCTGAACAACAACATCAACCAGATGATCCACAGGAAGAACCACATCATGGTCCAGAAGGCACCCATCAGGGGATAGTCGTACGCAGCCATTGCCGTCTCCTCGCTCACCAGAATCTTCGGACCTGCCGCGGCGAACTCGGCGCGGCAGCGTCGGGGACAGTATCACCGACGCTTGCTGCTCGAATCAGCCCGGCGACAGCTGCCGGCCCCCTGACCGGGATACCGGCCGTGCCGAAGAGTGGGCTAGCGTCCGATCCGGGACGAGCGAACGAAGGAAAAGTCATGGACTCAACCACCACGCCCCAGATGCTCTTCGTCTGTTACAGCGTCAACGCGGCGGGTGCGCGGTCCTAGGACAAGGCCGTCCATGAAACCATCGCGTCAGACCATCGGTGATCGGACCACGTCGCTCAAGGACAACGTCGGGCGCCGCCGAAGTCAACTCGAGCAGAGCCGGCTACTGCGTTTTCCGATCGCTGCAGGGAGGCGATTCAAGGAGATCGAGGGCTCGCACCTCGCACTCATCATTGCCGCGAACGCCTTCATCGCCTTGATCCCGCTGTTGATCATCGGCTATTCGTTCGTCGAAGCATTCAACCCGAATCGCAGCATCGGGACCGTGCTCATCGGTCGGTTCCACTTGACCGGCACCACGGCGGCCACCGTGCGCGACACGTTCAGCACGGCAAAGGCCGGCAAGAACGTCGCGCTCAGCATCAGTCTGATCTCCCTGGTGATAACGGGTCTGGACATCGCCGGGGCAGTCGGCACGGCGTACGCCAGGGCGTTCCGGATGGCGCCCCTCGAAGGTTGGAGGAGGTACGCGCGGGGCTGGATCTGGCTGGTCGCCTTGCTGGTCATGACATCAGTCGGTCTGACGGTGCGCTATTGGGCATCGAGTCGGCCGTGGTGGTTCCTGGTGCTGTTCGCACCGTTCGCTCTTGGCATGACGTTCACGTTCTACTTGGTGACACCGCGGCTGGTGCTCGACCTCGACTTCGGCTGGCGCGACCTGCTTCCCGGAGCGGCCATCTGCACGGTCGCGGCAGCCGCGCTCAACACCGCCTCGACGTTCGTCCTGGCGAGCTGGTTCAGCTGGTACGGCCAGGCCTACGGAGGCTTCGGCGTGGCGCTTGCCATAATGTCGTGGCTCGGAATCCTTGCTCTCTTCTGGGTCTGGATCGCTGCCGCTCAAGGTGTCTACTGGGAACGGCGGGCCGACGCGGCCACAGTCTTGGCGATGGAGAAGGAATCCGAAGACCGGGCGGCAAGCGACGAGCCCGTAGGTACCGGCTGACGAGCCAGCGATCATTGACAGGCCGGGCGTACTAACGTCGCGCCAACACGTCGCTGGCGGCGTGTGCACCACGATCCCGATGAACGACCAACACGTGCCTCGACGCGAGAAGCGACGGTTTTACGCCTTCGTCCTCCTCCGCGTCTTCGCCACATCGGCGGCACTCGTGGCGCTGTACTACGTGGTCCCTCTCAACTCATTCGACGATGTTCCTGTGGTGATTCCGTTGGCGGTTGGTCTGGTGATCCTGGTGATCGTGTCCGTGATGCAGATCCGGGCCATACTCAACTCCACCTATCCTTCCATCCGGGCGCTGGAGGGTTTGGCCACGACCATCCCGTTGTTCATCGTGCTCTTCGCGGCCAGCTACTACGTGACGGCGCGAGCGAATCCGGCGAGCTTCAACGCTCAATCGATGACCCGCACCGACACCATGTACTTCACGATCACGGTGCTCACGACGGTCGGGTTCGGCGACATCACCGCGACCAACGAGTCGACAAGGCTCTTGGTGTCGGGGCAGATGATCCTCGACCTCATCCTGCTCGGCCTGGGCATCCGTGTGATCGGCCGTGCCGTGAACATCAGCCAGTCCCGGCGCCACGGATCAGCGCCGCTCGAGGTCGTCGCCGAAGAGGAGTCTGCCGGCAGCTCGAACTAGGCGATCAGCCCCGCCGTGGCTGCTCATCGGTATCGATACCCAGGCTGACCTTGCACCATCTGCGGGTGAGCGAAGCTTTGACCACACCGACTTGCCGTTGGAAAGTTCAGCGAGAACCTTGTATTTCTCCACTATCACTGGAGAAATACAAGATAAATTCCCCTCCATGGCTCTTATTCCGCGAACCGCCGACGAGGATCGGCTGGCGAGCGCGCTTGCTCATGCACCGGTTGTCCTGCTGACGGGTCCACGCCAGTCTGGGAAGTCCACGTTGGCGCGCCAAATCGTCCAGCCGGAGCGGAGTCATCTGTACGACCTCGAGGATCCCCGTGACTTGGCTCGCCTGGAAGACCCAACCCTCGCGCTCGAAGGCCTTGCTGGCACGGTAGTGATCGACGAGGCCCAGCGTCAGCCCGGACTGTTTGCGGTTCTTCGCGTTCTGGTCGACCAGGATCGCCGACCGGGACGATTCCTCGTGCTCGGTAGCGCTTCGCCGAGCCTCATCGGATTGGCGTCTGAATCGCTCGCCGGACGTGTGACGATGGTCGAGTTGCCCGGTCTCCGCGTTGGCGATGTCGGCGCTTCGGCTCTTGACGAACTGTGGTTGAAGGGTGCACTCCCTCCCGCATTCGTGGCTTCCGAGGCATCGTCCGTTCGTTGGCGCGACGACTACATCGCCACTTTTCTGGAACGTGATCTTGCCAACCTGGGTGTGCGCGTACCGGCGACTACGATGCGTCGGTTCTGGACGATGGTCGCCCACTACCACGGACAGACGTGGAACGGGTCGGAGCTGGCGCGTTCCCTCGGCTTGTCGCAGACGACCATCCGGCGGTATCTCGACGCTCTCACCGACGCGCTCGTGCTTCGCCAACTTCAGCCGTGGTTTGCGAACATCTCCAAACGTCAGGTGAGATCTCCCAAGGTTTATGTCCGCGACTCCGGTCTGCTCCACCGACTGTTGGGCATCGACGACGAGGTCGCGCTGCAGAGTCACCCGAAGCTCGGTGCGAGCTGGGAGGGATTCGTCATCGAACAACTCGTCGCGCTCCTTGGTGTACGCGAACCTTCGTTCTGGGCAACTCAGGCCGGAGCCGAACTCGACCTGTACCTGAGGTTGGGAAAGTACGTCTTCGGAGTCGAGGTCAAGCGCACTGATCGACCGCAGATGACACCGTCGATTCGTGCTGCGCTCGCCGGGCTCGAACTGGACCACGTTTTTGTCGTTCACGCCGGCCACAACCGGTTCCGTCTCGCCAACGCGGTCACGGCCATCCCGGCTGGCCAGGCGTTGACCGAGGGGTTGACCCAATCGAAGTAGTGCTCGTCGCAGTACCGTTGAGCTGATGCATCATTCCTGCAACAGTGCGCATTCGACATGATCGCCACGACCTACGAAGACGTGATCTCCGACGTCGTCAAGGTTGTCGAAGTCGTCGGCGCCACGATCATGGTGCTCGGTGGCGGCGCTGCGCTGGTGGTCTCCGTGCCACGGATCCTGCGGAGAGACACGCGGCAAGCCTCGTACGAGGTCCTGCGTCGAGACCTCGGACAGGCGATCCTGCTCGGGCTCGAGGTACTGATCGTCGCCGACATCATCCGCACGATCCTCGTCGACGCCACCATCGAAAGCGTGGCCGTACTGGGCGCCATCGTCCTGATTCGTGTCTTGCTGAGCTTTTCGCTCGACGTCGAGATCGAAGGCGTGTGGCCCTGGCAACGCTGGAAGCTCACCTCGGTTCAACGACGTGACGGCACCGCCGACTGATCTGCTGGGCACCTCACGACACGGCGAAGCCTTCGTAGGCGTTGGCGGCGACGTCGGCGCACCGGGCCGCGTAGGCGGGGTGGCCAGGGAGCGGCATGAAGACGCGGGGTTTGCCAGGAACGTTCGCACCGAGGTACCACGAGTTGCAGGTTGGGTAAAGCGTCGCATCGGCGACTGCGTTGACATGGCTGACCCATGCATCCTGTGCTGCCGGCAGCGTCGACTTCGTTCGGGTCGTCACTCACGTGGATTCGCCTGATGTCGGCGATCCATTGACGACGACTTCAAGTTCGACGCGGGCGACACTGCCGTCGGCGAGGCCCTCGGCGACGCGCACCGCCTTCTTCAGCGGCAGCACGTACGTGCCCCGTTTGGTGTCGGGGAAGATCGACGTCATCCATCGCGTGTCCCCAATCGCCACAGCGACTCGTATCGACCCGAATCCCGCGGCGCGATGGCCGAACATCGCATCGATGTCGTCGCTGTGCGACTCGGGCAGGCTGATGAAGTACCACGAACTCGGCCCGACGTGTTCCCAAACCGTGGCGTCGAATGAGAAGCGGTTGCCTGCCATGGTCGCACAATATCGACCATCCAGGACATGCGCCCCGGCCTACTGGCGGCCGGCGTCGACCGAGCAGAATGCGTCGCATGGAAGTCGGATTGCCAGACCGTGCCCGGGTCGTGATCGTTGGGGGTGGCGTCGTCGGTTGCAGCGTCGCCTATCACCTTGCCAAGCGCGGCTGGACCGACGTCGTGCTGCTCGAACGCAACCAACTCACTTCGGGCACCACCTGGCATGCCGCCGGTCTGATCACGACGGCGCGTCCGACGTCGGCGATGCGCCAGGTGGTGAAGCGAAGCATCGAAGTGTTCAAGACGCTCGAGGCCGACACCGGCCTTTCGACCGGCTGGGAGCCGACGGGCACGCTTCACCTGGCCACGAACCCCGACCGATGGGAGGAACTCAGACGACAGGCCTCGGTGAGCAAGCACGACGACATCGCGATCGAAATCCTCGACGTCGATCGCACCCTCGAGATGTACCCGCTGCTGAGCCCGGATGGGCTGGCCGGGTCGTTGTTCTATCCCGACGACGGCCGCGGCAACGCGACTGACACCACCATGTCGCTCGCTCGTGGGGCTCGCCAGCGCGGGGTGCAGATCTTCGAGAACACGCCCGTCGTGGGGATCCGCCATGACAGTCGGCGCGTCAGTGGTGTCGACACGCCCAACGGACCGATCGAGGCCGAGTACGTGATCAACTGCGGCGGGATGTGGGGCCGGGAGCTAGCGGCGCTCGCCGGGGTGGAGATCCCACTGCAAGCGTTGGCCCACTACTACGTGGTCACCGAGGCGATCCCTGGCCTGGCGCGCGGACTTCCGACCATCAAGAGCTCAGACGATTGGCTCTACGTGAAGAACGAAGGTGACGGTCTGATGGTCGGATTCTTCGAGCCCGGGAGCTACCCGTGGCAGTCGAAGGGGATCCCACACGACACAGCGTTCATCCAACTTCCCGACGATTGGGATCATCTCGGTGCGTTCTACGAGATCGCCATCAAACGGATTCCGGCACTTGCCACCGCCGGCATTCGGCTGTTCTTCGGCGGTCCCGAGAGCTTCACACCCGACGGCGTTTACCACTTCGGTGAAGCACCCAACCTGCAGAACTTCTACATAGCCGCCGGCTTCAACTCGACCGGTTTCCTCACCGGTCCGGGCATTGGATCGGTGCTGGCCGACTGGCTCGTCGACGGCCGCCCGTCGATCGACCTGCCCGAGGCCGATCCGGCGCGGGTCATGCGACACGAAACGAATCGGCGGTTCCTCGAGCAGCGGGTGACCGAGACGCTCGATGTCGCCTACGACATGCACTGGCCCTTCTTCCAACGGCGCAGTGCTCGGCCGCTGCGCCGCAGCCCGCTGTACGAGCGGACCGCGGCCAACGGCGCGGTGTTCGGCGAGCTGCTGGGTTGGGAGCGGCCAAATTGGTACGCGCCGGACGGCGTCGATCGCGAGTACGTGTATGCCTACGGTCGCCAGAACTGGTTCGAGCACGCCGCTGCCGAGCACCGGACAGTGCGCGAAGCCGTCGGTGTGTTCGACATCTCCACCTACGGGAAGTTCTCGGTGCAAGGCCGCGACGCCGTGCGTTTCATGCAGCGGGTCTGTGCCGCCGAAGTCGACGTGCCACCCGGACGCATCGTCTACACCCAGTGGCTGAACCGGTTCGGGGGCATCGAGGCCGACGTCACTGTGACCCGCCTCGCCGAGTGCGAGTTCCTGGTGCTGTCGGCACCGGCGACCGCGCCACGCGATCTCGCCTGGCTCCGCCGGCACATCGCCGACGACGAGTTCGTCGCCGTGACCGACGTGTCGGGGACGATGGCGATGATCGCTGTGATGGGGCCCCAGTCGCGTGATCTCTTGCAGCCGCTGACCGACTGCGACCTGGCCGCCGAAGCGTTTCCGTTCGGCACATCGCGAGAGATCGACCTCGGGCTCGGGTTCGTCCGCGCTACCCGCATCACCTACGTCGGCGAGCTCGGCTGGGAGCTGCTGGTTCCCCACGACATCGCCGCACATGTCTACGACACGGTCATCGCTGCCGGTGGCCGTCCGGTGGGCTATCACGCGCTCAACTCGCTGCGATTGGAGAAGGGCTACCGCAGTTGGGGGCACGACATCTCGGCCGGCGACTCGCCGCTCGAGGCGGGGCTGGCGTTCACGATCGCCTGGGACAAGCCCGGCGGGTTCATCGGGCGTGATGCCGTGGTCGTCCAGCGTCTGCAAGGACCCCTACGGCGACTCGTCCAGTTCGCGCTGAATGACCCGGGACCCCTGTTGCTGCACGGTGAGCCGATCACCCGCGACGACTTATGCGTCGGGCATCTCACGTCGGCGATGTACGGGCACAGCATCGGCTCGTCGATCGGGATGGGCTATGTCTGTGCTCCGTCTGCCGCGGTCTCACGCGGCTGGTTCGAGGAGGGCAGCTACTCGATCGAGGTGGCCGGCGTCGCCGTGGCCGCCCGGGCCTCGTTGCGGCCGCTGTACGACCCGACCTCGGAACGCATCCGCCGGTAGCGCTCCGCAGCGTCTTGCCAATTGGTCGGCGACGGCGGATAGTGCTACCGATCACCACAACCAGGAGGACACATGCCCAAGTATCTGATAGTCGCCAACTACACGTCGGACGGGGTCAAGGGAGTCTTGGCAGCGGGCGGAAGCGCCCGGAAGGCCGCAGTTGCCGGCTCAGTCGAAAAGCTCGGCGGTTCGCTCGAGAGCTTCTACTTCGGGTTCGGAGGAGACGATGCCTATGTCGTGGTCGACCTCCCCGACAACGTCGCCGCGGCGGCCATCTCGATGCAGGTCGGATCAAGCGGTATGGCCTCGACGCGCACCGTGGTGCTGCTCACCCCCGAGGACATCGATCGGGCGGCGAAGGCTCCGAGCGTCTACCAGCCGCCTGGATCCTGACGGCTCAGCCGAGCACGCTGTTCGTGGTGGCGTGCACCTTGCGCCGTCGCGAGAACTGACCGAGATCGATTGTCAATCCGGTGATCGGCCCGGTCACCACGACTGGTTCAGCGTCGTGATCGTGGCCCTCCTCGCAGGCCTCGATGAGGTCCTTCATCAGCAGACCGACCATCGGCGCGTTCTTGAACTGGTTGCCACTGGTACCGATGGCCACGTAGAAACCGTCGAGCTCGGTGCGGTCATAGACGGGTAGCCAATCGTCGGACACGTCATAGAGCGCCGCCAGACCTGAGGGGCGCAGGGGTACTCCGAGCGTCGTTATGCGCCGCGCCGCCCGCGTGGTCTGGGCATCCCAAACCGCTGCCGTCGGATGCTCGTCGAACACGTCGGGATCGTCGACCCACACCAGTGGATCGCACTCCGGCTCGAGGCCACCGATCAGGACCGTCCCGCCGAAGTGCGGGCGTAGGTACGTGCCGAGATCGGCGTCGGCGATCGCCACCCCGCCATCGTCGATCGAGCATCCCCGAGGTGCCGGCACAACGTGCACCTCCTGACGCAGCGCCCGCGTCTTGATGCCGGTGGCGCCGACGCCGGCCATCCGGTTGACGACCGACGAGTGCGGTCCCGCAGCGTTGATCACGACCGGCGCCTCGAATGTGGTGCCATCCTTGAAGACGACCTCCCGCACCCGACCGCCGACCTCGTGTATCTCGCTCACCTCGGTCCGGAAGCGGAACAGAGCCCCGTATGCCTCCGCGGCGACCATCAAGTTGTGGGCGGCGAGAGTCGGATCGCTGACGAAGCCGGCGTCGGGCGTGAAGTACGCGGTGATCTCCGGGCCGGTGGCGTCGTTCCAGAACATGGGGTCGCCGACGGGACGTGGCGGAAGGAAGCGACCGAGATCGAGCGCTGCGAAGCGGGCGTGCAGGGCAGCGGCGCCGAGTTGCTCGTAGGGGATCCCGATCTCGTCGAAATGGCCCTGAACCCGCTCGAGCGAGGTGACCGGCGAATCAAGCACGAGCATGCCGGTGCGGATGAACCGCGCCTGCCCGCGCTCATCGGCGACGCCGAGGAAGGCGGGCCACCGTTGCCACAACTGCGCCGACTCCCATGCCAGCTTCACCGCGTCGAGCGCCGAATAGTTGAACCGGACGAGCGCCGACGACGCGCTGGTCGAACCGGCTCCGGCAGCCGGGCCCTTGTCGACGACGATCGGGTGGTGGCCTGCTCGTGCGAGGTGAAAGGCGATCGAACATCCCATCACACCGCCGCCGATGATCAACGGCGACAGCGACCTGTTACGCGTCATGCCCTGCACCTCCCTGTCCGAGCCGTGTTGGCACCATTCGACGACGCAGCCCCGCCATCGGCAAGGGCGGAAGGTCCCGCGTCTCCCGCTTCAATTTGAGCGGCGGACCAGAACCGATCACAATGCTCCGATGGCCAACAAGCCCTACCCCTCGGCCAGCATTGCCTTGCTCGGGCCCGACTACCTGGGCGAAGGGCCGGTGTGGGACGACCGCCGCGGCGATCTGGTGCGCGTCGACATCTCCGGCCGGTTGGTGCACCGATGGAACCCGTCGACGGGCGAGGCCACGTCGTTCGCCACACCCGGAGACGTCGGCGCTGCCGTGCTGTGCGACGACAATGCGTTGCTGGTCGCCGTCGAGTGCGAACTGTGGCGGGTCGATCTTGACGGAGAATGGTCCTGGCTCGCCGAGGTCGACGACGAGCCAGGCGTCAGGTTCAACGACTGCCGGGCCGATCCGCGTGGCCGGCTGTGGGCAGGCACGCTCCATCGGGAAGGCAAGCACGGTGCGGCCGGCCTCTATTTCCTGGATCCCGGCGGCGAGCTCAGACTGGTGCTGGCTCAGCGGACGCTCTCGAACGGGATCGGCTGGAGCCTCGACTGCGCGACGATGTACTACGTCGACAGCGCGAGTCAGCGGATCGACCAGTTCACCTACGACCTCGCCACTGGTGCGCTCGGTGACCAACGGTTGTTCGCCAAGATCGAGCCCACCGATGGGACGCCCGACGGACTCACCGTCGATGCCGACGGCGGCGTGTGGGTGTGTCTGTTCGGAGGTGGCCGGATCCGTCGATACCTACCCGACGGGACGATGGACTGGGAGATCGAACTGCCGCTGACCAATCCGACGTGCCCGGCTTTCGGGGGTGCCGATCTTCGTACGCTCTACATCACCACCGCACGTCATCGCCTGTCGAACGAACAGCTGATCCGCGAGCCGCTGGCAGGAGCGCTCCTGCAACTCGACGTCGGTGTGGCCGGATTACCGGCCTACCGATTCGCCGGTTGAATCAGCAACACGGCAACGGTCGACGTCTCGACCGACTGACGTAGCGCGGCGAACCGCTGCAGGGAGGTCAGGATCGCCGGATCGGCATCGAGGAGCCCGGCCTGGATCGCTGCGGCCAGCTCGTTCGAGCGGCTGATCGTCGTCGCGTCGATCTCTGGATCGGGGAGTTGCCCGAGCCATGTCTCGCCCAAACCGACCGCGACGGCCGCCTCGCCCTTCTCCGACAGGGTGATCCGTCCGTCGCCCAACCAGGCCGCGATCTCGGTCGCCATCGACTGCAGGTCACCTCGTTCGCCGGCGGACAGCTGCGACACGAACGCAACGAGGTTCGGGTCGCTCGCCGCGTCGACGGCATCCATCGCGGTGAGCATGCGTAGCTCGGTTACATCCTGGCCGCGGTAGCGCCGGCGCTCACCGAACTGGCGCACCAGGACTGGGTCGTCGACGAAGAACTCCACGCCGTCACGCTGCAAGTGGGCGAGCAGCGGCACACCGAACACGTCGTAGTTCGGCGGAGGGTGGTACAAGATCGATGGCGCATCGATGTTGTCGCCGGCCATGTCGATCAGATCGATGGCCGCCGGCCGCAGTCGATCCAACTCCCTCTGGCCGGCGAGGCTGACGTGGCGGGGCATGTTGGCGACGCTGACCACGATGATCAACAGTGACGCGATGGCGAGGTGGGCTCGGCGGTCGACGAACATCAGACGTGGACCGATTAGCCGCCACAGGGTCAAACCGACCGCGAACCAGACGAACACGCTGGCCGGCCACAACCAGCGCACGTAGTCGGAACTGACACCGAAGAACGACGACATCGGCGAGCGGATCGCTGCCACCCAGCCGATCGCAGTCGAGATGGCGGCGGTCGACAAGGCCGTTGCAGCGTCGACCTTGTGGCGGTTCCATGCCCACCAGCAGCCGACTCCGCAGAGCCCGACGACGACGACAAGCGACAGCGTGGCGACGGCGACGTGCGGGACATGGGAGAACAGGCGGATGCCGTCGAATCTGCTACGCCCCCACCACGGTGGCAGGGCCAAGGTAGCCGCGGCGATCTGCGTGCCCAGGTGCGGACCGGGATGGTTGCGCAGCACTCCGGCGGCCCGCAGCATTCGCGACATGTTGCCGTCTCGCCCGTGCAGCAATTGCTCGACCAGCGGCTGACTCCACAGCACAGCGAGCACGGCGGCAGTCGCCATCGTCACCCGTCGCAGCCCCTCCAACTCGGCGTGCCGCGCTCGCACGGCAAAGATCGTGCCCGTCGCCAACACCAGTGGAGTGAGGAACAGCAGGTAGCTGTTGTTGAGTTGCACGCCGAACGTGGCGACGCCGAGCAGCCATGGCACCGCCCATGCGTCGAGGTCGACGACTGACCAGGCGATGAACAGGCAGGCAAGGCAGGGCAACATTGCCGCTGTCGGGTTATAAGGATCGAAGAGCGACTCCGAGCCGGCGGCCCATCCAAGTGCGGCGAATGCAAGGCCAGCAAGGGCGACACCAGCCCGACCCGACCGTCGGGCGGCGAACAGCGTGCCGATCGTGGCCGCCGCCAGGTTGACCGCTCCGACGCCGATCGCCACGCCGGCATCGCCGAAGACGCGCACCGGCACTGCCAGCACATCGAACATCAGTGGGCCGGGATGGTTCAGTGGCACCGTCTCTGAACGGTTCAACGCCGCCGAGGACGCAGTGCCGAGCCATGGGTGGTGGGCGGTGAGAACGTCACGCGCCCGGATCTCGACCAGTGCCTGGTCACCCATCGGGATCCACCGGTCGGTGATCGCCCGGGCCACGGCGACGACGATCGGGATGGCCGGCACGGCGATGGCCAACACAACGAACGCGTCGATGCGACGCAACCACTGACGAGTGCTCAACGGCCCGGTTCGACCTCCACGCCAGCGGTGTCGCTAGCGGCAGCATGGTAGTTGGTCTCCAGTTCATGCCCTGGTCCACCGCTGGCACCGGAATGGTCCCTCGCGGACCATTCCGCGGCCTGCGCTGGTCGAGGATCGGCCCGTGGCGCGAACCGCCACTCGGTCACCCGAACGCGGTCGTTGTCGATCTGTACAGTTGGCTGGCGGCGCTCACCCGTGGAGGGTAGGTGGCAGCGAATAGCGTGGAACCATGCGCCTCACACCGACCGACCGCGATCGGTTGCTCATCTTCACCGCGGCGGAACTGGCGCGCACCCGACGCGCCCGTGGACTGCGACTCAATGTGCCCGAGGCCACCGCGCTGATCGCTGACACCGTGTGCGAAGCCGCTCGCGACGGTGCCCGACTGATGGAGTCCGCGGCGGCAGGGGCGAGTGTGCTGACGGTCGACGACGTGTTGCCCGGGGTTCCCGACATCGTGCGCGAGGTCAAGGTCGAGGCCGTGTTCGACGACGGCACCCGTATGGTCGTGGTGCGCAACCCGTTCGGTGACGGTGGCAGCCTCGGCACCGACGCTCCTGGCGCCGTCATCGCCTTCGCCCGCCGACCGACGCCACCGGTTGGTCTCGTCTACCTCGTCGCCATCAACACGTCGGATGTGCCGGTCAGCATCACCTCGCACTTCCATTTCTTCGAGGTCAACCCGCGGCTGTCGTTCGACCGCAGTGCCGCGTACGGAATGCGCCTGGCAATCCCGGCAGGGTCGGCGCTGCGCTTCGAGCCGAACGTCGCCACCGATGCACCGCTGGTGCCGATCGGCGGTGCGAGGGTGGCGATCGGCTTCGCCGGCCTGGTCGACGGGCCACTCGACGCGCCCGGCGCACGTGAAGCTGCGCTGGCACGGGCCGTCGAACAGGGCTACCTCGGAGCGTTCGGGTGAGCCAGGATCGGCACTCGCACGGCCAGTTCGAGCACAACCACGAGGGTGGCGACGTGCCGCACGACCACCTGCATCCCGACGAGATCCTGCCCGACGACTACGCCGCCATTCACGGGCCCACCGTCGGTGACCGCGTGCGCCTGGGTGACACCGGGCTGGTCATCGAGATCGAGTTCGACGCCCAGGAGCGGGGCAACGAGTTCCTGGCCGGTTTCGCCAAGACGGCACGCGACGGGTTGCTGCTGAAGGCCGCTTCCGTGAAGGAGACGTGCGACGTCGTGATCTCCAACGTCGTCGTGATCGATGCGACGCGTCGCATCGGCAAGGTGTCGATCGGCATCCGCGACGGACGCATCTGCGGCGTGGGTCGGGCCGGCAATCCCGACATGATCGACGAGGTCGATGTCGTCGTCGGCACCGGCACCACCATCGTCTCGGGCGAGGGGCTGATCGCCACCGCCGGCGCGATCGACACCCACGTGCACCTGCTGTCGCCGCGCATCATGGAGGCATCGCTGGCATCAGGTGTCACCACGATCATCGGCCAGGAGTTCGGGCCGGTCTGGGGTGTGGGCGTCAACTCGCCGTGGGCATTGCGCCATGCGTTCAACAGCTTCGACCAGTGGCCGGTCAACATCGGCTTCCTCGGTCGTGGGTCGTCGTCGAACGAGGCACCCCTGGTCGAGGCCCTGGTCGAGGGCGGCGCGTGCGGGTTCAAGGTGCACGAAGACATGGGCGCCCACACCCGGGCCCTCGACACGGCGCTCGACGTCGCCGAGCAGTACGACGTGCAGGTCGCCCTGCACACCGATGGCCTCAACGAGTGCCTGTCGGTCGAAGACACCTTGCGCGTGCTGGCCGGTCGCACCATCCACGCCTTCCACATCGAGGGTTGCGGCGGCGGGCACGTGCCCAACGTGTTGAAGCTTGCCGGTGTGTCGAACGTGATCGGCTCGAGCACCAATCCGACGCTGCCGTTCGGGCGCGACGCGCTCGACGAGCACTACGAGATGATCTTTGCCGCGCACGGCCTGAACCACCACTCGCCGAGCGACCACAACCTGGTCACCGATCGAATCCGCGGCGGCACGATGGGCGCCGAGGGCGTGTTGCACGACCTCGGTGTCATCGGCATCACGTCGAGCGACGCGCAGGGCATGGGGCGCGCCGGCGAGACCGTACGGCGCACCTTCCAGCTGGCTGCGCAGATGAAGCGCCAGCAGATCCGGGGCGACAGCGGCCACGGTGCGACCAGCCACGACAACGACCGCGTGCGCCAGTACGTGGCCAAGCTCACCATCAACCCGGCGATCGCCCATGGCCTGAACCACGAGATCGGCTCGCTCGATGTCGGCAAGCTGGCCGACATCGTGCTGTGGCGCCCAGACCACTTCGGCGCCAAGCCGCAGCTGGTGCTGAAGAGCGGATTCCCCGCCTACGGGGTGACCGGCGATCCCAACGCCGCCACCGACTCGAGCGAGCCGCTGGTGCTCGGTCCGCAGTTCGGATCGTTCGGCGCGACCGCGGCCGACCTCTCGGTGGCGTTCGTCAGCCAGGCGGCGGTCGACGCCGGCGACGATCACATGACCACTCGCCGGCGCCGCGTCGCGGTGAAGGGCACGCGCAACATCGGTCCCGCCGACCTCGTGCACAACAACCGCCTCGGTCAAGTCGACGTCGACCCGAAGACAGGTCGGGTGACGTTCGACGGCGACCTCGTGTACTCCGAACCGGCCGAGTCGGTGTCGCTGAGCCGTCTCTACTTCCTGTAGTTGCTCACACGACGATCACGGGCACTATGCCGGTTGCCGCCCGGGCCAGGCGGAGGTCTGTTGTCACCAGCGGGGCGCCGATGTCTTCGGCGACGGCGACATAGCAGGCGTCGTATGGCGACACGATGTGGCGGAGATCCCACAGGCGCGCCGCGTGTGGCCAGACCGGAACGTACTCCACCGGTGCCGACTGGAAGATGTCAGCCAGTTGGTCGGCATCGGCAGCTGGGAGTCGCTTCTGCGACACCATCCGTCGGAAGAACCCGAGCACCTCTGCAATCAGTAGGTCGGGTGCAAAGAGATCGTCATCGAGAATGGACACGAGCTGGTCGCCTCGCGAGCCCCCGGTCAGCATGTCGATCATCGCAGACGCGTCGACGATCTTCATCCGTGCTGCCGGTTGGCCGCGACCGTACGGGTGACCTCGTCGCGGCCGAACTCGCGACGTGGTAGTTGCGAGACGGTGTCGAGCCAGCTGCGACGGGAGGGCCGCTGAAGGTCGCGACGAATGAGCTCGAGCACGTAATCACTGATGGTCGTGCCCTCGTCGGCGGCGCGCTGACGAAGTTGGTCGTGCACCCCCGCCTCGAGGTTCTTGACCTGGAGATTGCTCACCCCCACAGTCTAGCATGCACAGAGCATGCTACAAGCATGCTCTGTGACTGAACTATTCGCTCACTTGTGGGTGTGAACGATGAAGACGTTGCACGGGGCGCGCTTGGCGACGTCGCCGGCGATCGAGCCGAGCACGCGGGCTGCGCCCTGCACGCGCTTGTTGCCGACAACGATGATCGACGCGTCGAGACGGGCTGCCTCTTCGCACAGCGCGTTGGCTGGGTCGCTCAGCACGACCGCATGGGTGACGGGTACGGTCGTCTTCAGCTCACCGGCCAGCGCCTTCAGCGACTCCTCGGCGATGCTGACGGAGTCGAAGTGCCACGTTTCGGATCCGCCACCGTGCACTTGCTGGGCCGTGTTGCGGGTCATCGACGTAACGATGTGCAGCGGCAGATTGAGGTTGTTGGCCAGCTCAGCGGCCTGCGTGGCTGCGATTCGAGCGGTTGCGCTGCCGTCGACACCGACAATGATCTCGTTCACATCTACCCCTGTTCGATATAGGCGTCACGCTAACAGACCGCGAATGGGATCGTTTGGACCTCAGTCGGCGGCACCCGACAGCCGCATGTGGGCCATCCGCCAGTTGGCAACGACAAGGGCGACCACGCAGACGATCGCGAGTCGCACGACTGCGCTGCCACCCTCGGGGATGCCGTCGCGTGTCAGGCGCGCCGGGGCGTCGTCGAGGAAGCCGACGAAGATCGCCCGCGACTCCCACGTCGGCGAGAGTTGGGCGATCCCGGTGAGCGCGGAGCCCAGGAGGCGTTCGACGAGGAACACGACGGCGAGTGACCAGACGGCCGTCCGCCGCGTGATGCAGCCAATGGCGATGAACAGAGCAATGTACGACACGCTGCCAACAGCGGCGGCGACGTACGCGGGGCCGGCGCTCGTGGGGGCACCGGCGACGACAGCGGCGAGCGCGCTGGCGGGGGCGATTGTGACCAGGGCGACCAGCGAGCCACCCAACCACCGTCCGAACACGATCTGCCAGGTTGCGGCCGGCGAGAGCCAAGTGAACTGAAACGTACCGGCGCGCACTTCAGCGCCGAGCACGGAATCGCCGATCACGAGCGCGGCGATCGGCATGACCAGCGCGAAGATGCCTTCGGCGGCGACGTTGGCGAAGGCACGCTCCGCGGATCCGTTGACGGCATGAGCGAGAAGGCCGAACAGCAGCGCACCGGCGCACGGCAACAGCAGCGCGAACCAGCGCCGTGGTGGGACGCACGACTGCAGCGTGTACACGAAGATTGCAGCGAACCTCGACCGTTGATGCCGAGTTGCGACCTGCGCCGGCTCCGTCATCGGACGAGCTCCCGGAACAGGCTCTCGAGCGAGTCGTCGAGTGCGCGAACTTCGAGCAGCCGTATAGAGGAATCGCGCGCGAGACGTGGCAGGGCGACGGCCAGCTCGCGCGCTTGCACAGTCTGGATGACGAGACCGTCGCGCGACGTATCGAACGTGACCCCGGCGACCGACTCGAGCACGAACAGAGAAGCCGCCAAACGACGAGCGTCGTCGGAGCGCACCAAGACATGTCGCGGTCGATCGTCCATGGCATCGCGGATCGTGTGGCGACCGCCTGCCGCAGCGAGGCGGCCGTGCATCAGTACGATCACTCGCTCGGCCATCCGCTCGACCTCGTTGAGCACGTGCGAACTGACGATCACCGTGCGACCGTGCGCGCCGAGTTGCTTGAACAATTCGATGAGATGCAGCCGCTGCACCGGATCGGCGCCGTTCAACGGCTCGTCGAGCACGAGCACCTCTGGATCGGTCACCAAGGCGGCGGCGATCTTGGTGCGCTGGCGCATGCCCTTGCTGAAGCCGTCGACGCGACGGTCGGCGGCGTCGAGCATCGCCACGGTTTGCAGAGCGTTGTCGGGCGCGTCGCGATCGGTGATGCGGTACAGGTCGGCGATATAGCGAACGAGTTGGCGGGCCGTCAGGCCGGCCGGCACGGCCTCGTCCTCGGGGACCAGCGCCATACGTGCGTGCACCTGGCGATCGCGACGCGGATCACGACCCTCGACCCGAACCGTGCCCTGATTGACTCCGACCAACCCGGTCATGGCCCGCATCAGCGTCGTCTTGCCGGCGCCATTGGGCCCGAGAAGACCGGTGACGCCCGGACCGAACGAGCAGCTGAGCTCCGACAATGCCACCTTCGGCCCGAACCACACCGACACGTCGGCGATCTCGACGGTGGCGTCGTCGGCGAACGCCGGATCGCGATGGGTCGGGATCGCACTACCGACCGTCGGCGGGTCGAAAGGCGACATCAGCGTTCCACCCAGCGGTAGCGCTGCAGCAGTACGCCGATGCCGACGAGCAGCACCGCGACGTAGGTGACGACCGCGAAGCAATCCGCCGTTGCCGACCCCGGCGAGAGGCGAGTCGGGGTCGATGTGGCCGAGGAACACGAGGTCGCGCAGGTACAGCGGCAGGGACGAGCACGTTGATGAGAGCGGCCATCGAGCCCTCGCCGGGCAGCGAGTCGCCGACGATGATGCCCGACGAGATCGACGTGATCAGCAAGAGGCCGATCACGCCGGCGCCGGCCACGATCCGGCGATCGGTGAGCGACGAGATGGCGACGCCGATGACGGCGTAGTACAGCGCTAGCACCGCCACCGAGATCGGGACCTTCCACAAGACGTCGAGATGACCGGTGAAGTAGTCGTACGCGCTGTCGCTGACCAGCATGTTGCCGACGAACAGGACGACCTGCGGGAGGAACGAGAATGCGAACAGGATCGAGGCGATCGCCCCCACCTTGGCGAGCGACGTAGTCGATCCCGGTGAGCGGTCGGGCGAACATCAGCGGTAGCACCTGTTGGCGACGATCGGGGCACATGACGTCGGGGGCGACGAGGGCCACGAACAGCAGCAGTGCCGACGACACACCCGACGTAGTCGCGGTAGGTGATGATCTCGAGCTTGTTGTCGACGCCGATCGCGGGTCACATAGCCGATCCCGACGTTGACGATGGCCGGGATCGTGACGATGCCGAGCAGTACGAACGGGGCGACCTTCTGGCGCCACGATCGCCGGATCCCGAGCGCCCGTCGAATCGATGCCTTGTACAGGGCGAACGTCGAGGCGCCGCGGCGGCCGCGTGGCCCGTCGTACGGGCGGTAGCCGCGGTCGTAGACCGCACCTCGGTCGCCGCCGACCACGCTCACGACGGGCTCCCGGCGAGACGCAGGAAGACCTCGTCGAGTGACGTCAGCCGAGTCGTCAGTCGGTACAGCGGAAGCCCGAGCTCGGCGATGACGTCACGAAGCAGGTCCATCTGATGGTTGCCGTCGACGGTCACCTCGACCAGGCCGTCGTCGGCCACGGCCGTGAGTCCGACCGTCGAAGCCGCGGCCACCAGATCATCACCGTGGTAGCCGACATCGACCGTGACGAATCCGGTGCGTTCGAGCAGCGAGTCGGTGTCACCCGACACGACCAGCCGACCGGCGTCGATCATCACGACGTGGTCGCAGACCTGTTGCACGTCGTCGAGCAGGTGCGTGGCCATGATCACCGAGATCCCGAACGAACCGAGGCGAGCGACGAGGGCCAGCATCTCTTCTCGGCCGAGCGGATCGAGGCCGGCGGTCGGCTCGTCGAGCAACACCAGCTCGGGATCGCCGACCAGTGCTTGGGCGAGCTTGGTGCGCTGCCGCATGCCCGTGGAGAACCCGCTGATCGGCCGGAAGCGGGCCTCGTCGAGCCCGACGAGATCGAGGATGTCGGAGGCCCGCTGCGCGCGCCGCTCGTGCCGGCAGCCCGCTGAGCTCGCCGAACGTCGACACCACGTCGGCGGCGGTCTGATCGAGCGGCAGGCAATCGTGCTCGGGCATGTATCCGAGCCGGGACCGCACCGCGATCGGGTCGGCGGCAACGTCGATGCCGCAGACCTCGATGCGGCCTTCCGTCGGCTTGGAGATGCCGAGCAGGAGGCGGAACATGGTCGTCTTGCCGGCACCGTTGGCTCCGACCAGACCGACGAGGCCTCGCGGCAGCTCGATGGTGAGATCGTCGAGTGCCGTCACCCCCGGATATCGCTTGGTGAGGCCATCGATGCGGAGGAGGGAGCTGGTCACCACGACGGCCGCGAGTCTGCCACGTCGAGGCACTCGGGTCGTGGCGCGGATCCTCGCTGGTGATCCAAGGCGATCAGAACTCGATCACGAGGCGACCACGCGTGCCACCGGCTTCGAGGATTCGGTGCGCTTCGCCGGCCTGCTCTGGGGTGAAGGTGTTGGCGACCCGCAGGGTGAGAGCGCCGTCTTCTACCTGCTGGCGGAGCCGGTCGAGCTTGGCTCGCTCGTGGGCGTATTCACGTACCCACACCGAATGGATCGCAATGCCCCGCTCGGTGCCACCCGAGTAAGTTCGCACCGCGGCGAGCGCGCCGCCGTCGCGGATGGCGGGCAACGCCTTTTCGTGGAGCAGTGCACCATCGGCGAGTCCGTCGACGCCATCGGGAACCACGGCTCGGATCCGCTCGGCGACGTCGTCGCCGCGTGCCACGACCTCGGCTCCGAGGCTGCGCACAAGCTCGACGTCGGCAGGCGACGCGTCGGCGATGACCCGCAGACCGTCAGCCTTGGCCAGCTGCACGACGTAGCCGCCGACCGCACCCGCCGCGCCAGTGACGGCCAGCGTCTGGCCATCTTGCAGGGCGAGCACGTCGAGGACGAGGCGTGCGGTGAGACCGTTCATCGGCAGGGTCGACGCCTCGACCATGCTCGCACCCGTTGGTGTGCGTACGACCGAGTCGAGTGGCACGACGACGTGCTCGGCATAGCCGCCGTGCGAGCCGCGTGGCACCACGATCGCCATCACCTGGTCGCCGACAGCCAGGTCGGACGGCCCGCCGCCGATCTCGTCGACGACGCCGGCGATATCCATCCCGGGTACATATGGCGGCGCGAACTCCTTCTGCGCCTCGGCCCGCGATCCATTGCGCACCAGCGTGTCGGTGGGGTTCACCGTCGCTGCGTGCACTCGGATGCGCACCTGCCCGGGCCCGGCGTGCGGTTCGGCCACGTCGAAGACGCGCAACGCCTCTGGACCCCCGTACTCGACAACTCCGATGACTTTCATCCACCAGACCTTACGGTGCCGCTCGTGGAGGTCGTCGCGAACCTTGTCCGCGGTTGGATGCCTCGCGTTCGACCAAGGATCAGACCACGAGGGGCAGACGTGGATCAGGGTGTGCGGTGCGACCGGCGGCGGCACGGATGAACCCCATGTCGTCCGACAGATCGGCGGGTCGCCCGGCCACCGTTCGGCGGGCGAGGAGCTCGTCGAGGATCGCTGCGGTGGTTGCCACGCCGCCGGCCGTGGAGATGGCGGGCGCACCGACGGCATCGGTGAGATCGAGCCCATGCACCACGCCCTCGACTGTTCTCGACGGGATCCATTCGTCGAGTCGCATCAGTGCGAAGTACCCCGACCCGACAGTGTCGGCCGCATGATCTCGTGCCCCTGCCACGGTGGCACGGAACGTCTCGCCGAGCTTGTCGCTGAGCGACTCGGGGGAGTGCTGACCGGCGAGACCCTTGGCATAGTCGTACACGACGGGCGCGACCTGGCTGCGGTCGGCGATGAAGAAGCTGACCCGGTCGCGTCCGGGCTGGCCGGCCTGGATCGAGTCCAAGAAGCCCAGAGTCAACCCGATGGAGATGTCGATGTGGGCGATCAGTTCCTTCACGGTCCACGGTGGTGCCGCGGCATCGAACGGCTCCAACAGCGTCGGTCGATCCCAGTCACCCGGGGAAAGGCCACGAACGAACCCTTCGACCACCTCGAGCTCGGCGGCCAAGGTTGATACGGCATCGTCGTAATCAGACATCGGAAACCCCCTGGGCTGGATTGTAGCCATGGTCGCGGCGGGGCGAGTCCGGTCGCAGCGAACGGAGGTACAGTCCCGGTTGGTCGATCAGCATCGCCGACAAGGGGGCACTATGACGGGCACTGCGCACGCGATCGGTGGCACGGATGCGCCGCTGCTGGAGGAAACCATCGGGGCGGCCTTCGACCGCACGGTCGCCGCCCACGGCGATCGGGAAGCGCTCGTCGTGCCGTTTCAAGAGCATCCGGCTCACCTACCGTCAACTCGCCGAACGGGTCGATCAGCTCGCCCGGGGTCTGCTCAGCCTCGGTCTCGACAGCGGGGATCGCGTGGGGATGTGGAGCCCCAACAACGCAGAATGGGTGTACGTGCAGTTCGCCGCGGCGAAGGCAGGCGTCGTCCTGGTCAACATCAACCCCGCCTACCAGACCGAGGAGTTGCGCTTCGCATTGGCCCAATCAGGCTGCCGGGCACTTGATCGCCGCGACCGGGTTCAAGTCGAGCGACTACGCCGCGATGGTCGGCGACGTTCGTGTCTCGTTACCGGATCTCGAGCACGTCGTGTTCTTGGACACGCCCCAGTGGGATGCACTGCTCGCAGCAGGCGATGGGGTCTCGCCCGAACGACTCGCGGCCCGTAGCGCTTCGTTGAAGAATGACGACCCCATCAACATCCAGTACACCAGCGGCACGACGGGCTTCCCGAAGGGGGCGACGCTCAGCCACCGCAACCTGCTCAACAACGGCTACTTCCTCGGCGAAGGGTTTCGCTACACCGAGGTTGATCGGGTCTGCATCCCGGTTCCCTTCTATCACTGCTTCGGAATGGTGATCGGCAATCTGGCCAACCTCACCCATGCCACGACGACGGTGCTTCCGGCACCATCGTTCGATCCGCTCGCCACGTTGCAGACGCTCGAGGCCGAACGCTGCACCAGCGTGCTGGGCGTACCGACCATGTTCATCGCCATGCTGGCCCATCCCGACTTCCACGAGTTCGACCTCTCGTCGCTGCGAACCGGGATGATGGCCGGTTCGCCGTGCCCGATCGAAGTGATGAAGCAATGCGTCGACGAGATGCACATGCACGAAGTCACCATTGGCTACGGCATGACCGAGACGTCCCCTGTCTCCACCCAGACCTCCCCCGACGACCCCCTCGAGAAGCGCGTCGGCACCGTCGGTCGAGTGCTCCCGCACGTGCAGGTGAAGATCATCGACCCCGTCACCGGCGCCACGCGTCGGCTGAACGAGTCCGGCGAGCTGTGCACCAAGGGTTACTCAGTGATGCTCGGGTACTGGAACGAACCGCAGAAGACCTCCGATTCCATCGACGTCGATGGCTGGATGCACAGTGGTGACCTCGCCGTGATGGACGACGACCAATACGTGAGCATCGTCGGCCGGATCAAAGACATGATCATCCGCGGCGGCGAGAACATCTACCCCCGCGAGGTCGAGGAGTTCCTCCACGGCCATCCCGACATCGTCGACGTACAGGTCGTCGGCGTTCCCGATCAGAAGTACGGCGAAGAGCTCGTCGCCTGGGTACAGCTCCGTGAGGGCGCGACGATGACGCGCGACGACCTCGCCGCTTTCTGTTCGGGCCGCATCGCCCACTTCAAGATCCCGCGTTACGTACACATCACCGACGAGTTCCCGTTGACGGTCACCGGAAAGATCCAGAAGTACCGCATGCGTCAGATCTCGATCGAGCTCCTCGGGCTGTAGATCCGAGTGTCTGCCGCCCGGGTGAGCGGCTGACACTCGAATGCGTCAATGCCGGGACGGTCAGTGAGGATCCCGGCTGCCCGAGGGGCGCAAGTGGCCGGTGGGGTACAGAGCGCCACACCACGAACGCGACCGCGAGCGAGATGAGCGGCCGACACCCGCAGCCCGATCTGCATCCCGTCGACGAACGCTGATCTGGCGACGGTCAACAGCTGGCGCAGTCCGGGCGTGTCGGGCACGGCCTTGGTGAACTCCGGAGAGAGTGCTGACACCTTCCTTGGCCGTCTCGGCGACTTGTGGCTGCACGTGCCGTGAGCAGCGGAGGCGATGCCACTGCGGTACTGCGCGGCCAGGATGCTGCCGATGACAGCAATTCCGACGGCGCCGCCGACCTCGCGGGTGGTGTCGTTGACGGCGGAGCCGACGCCTGCCTTGTCCATCGGCAACGACAGCACGATGCCGGTCGACAACGTCGGCAGGGCGAGTGACGAGCCGGTGGCCATGACGACCAGCGACGCGGCGATGAAGACGTACGGCGTGAACTGGTCTGACGAACGACAGCATCAGGATCCCGAACGGGCATGATGCACAGCCCGGTCAGCACCACGCGTCGCGGCTCGAACCTGGCCGAGAGTGCCGCGCCGCGTGGCGACACCACGACCATCGTGACGGCGAACGGCAGCGTGGCGAAGCCGGCCTTCGAGCGGTGAGTAACCGCGGACGGACTGCAGGTACTGCGACATCACGAAGAACATCGCGAACATCGTGAAGAACGTGAACAGTCACGCCGAGCGACCCGCTCGAAAGCGCCCGATCGAGAAGAAGTTGGATGTCGAGCATCGGATGTGCGTTGCGTCGTCTCCCAGAACGACGAAGCTGACGAACGCGACGACGCACAACGCGAATGCGCCAATGCTGTGGATCGTGCCCCATCCCTTCTCGGGTCCCTCGATGATCCCGTACAGCAGCGAGCCGAAGCCGACGATCGACAGCAGTGCCCCGATCGGATCGAGCGGCACCTCGTGCTCCTCTTTGGAGGACGGGCAGATGCGTGGTGACCATCACGAGCGCCGAACGGCAGCGATCGGTACCGAGACGAAGAACACCGAGCCGAACCAGAAATGGGTCAGCACGAAACCGCCGAGCAGCGTGCCGATCACCCCACCGGCGCCGGCGAACCCGGCCCAGACGGCGATCGCCTTCGGGCGCTCGTGGCGGCGGGAAGACGCTGGTCAGCAGCGACAGCGTTGACGGCATGATCAGCGCGGCGCCGACACCCATCAGGCAGCGGAAGATCAACAGCACGTTCGGGTTGCCGGCCTGGCTCGACAGCACGGCGGCGATGCCGAAGATCGCCAGGCCGATCTGCAGGGCACCCTTGCGGCCGAACTTGTCGCCGAGTGCTCCGGCGGGCAACAGCAGACCGGCGAAGACGACCGCATAGATGTCGACGATCCACAGCAGCTGGGTGTCGGTGGGTTGCAGCTGGGCGCGAATCGACGGGATGGCGACGTTGATGGAACTGACCGCGGCGACGACGAGCACCAGGCTCATGCACAGCACGCCGAGGATGATCCATCGCCGTTCGTAGACGACGGGGTCGATCCCGTGCATGTCCACGGTGGTCTTGCTCATCAGCCGGCCACCCTACTTCTGGGTCACGCGCCGGCGACTTCCGTCAATCCGGTGACTTCAGCTTCAGGTAGATCGTCAGCAGACCCAGGATGACGACGATGATGACGACCGTGCGGAACAACCACAGGATCGTTCCGACGATGGAATGGAACAGGACCAGGACAATGACGGCAACCAGCAAGTAGCCGACGATCGTCGCCATGATCGAGCGTGAACCGTTCCGTTCGGTCGTCACACCCGGAGTATGCCAGCGGTCTGGTGGAGTTGCTCCGCGTCCGAGCTCAGGCCGCCGATCGGCTCGGCAGCGTCGTCAACAACTCGTGGCCGTCGAGGTACCTGGCGACCAGCTCACGGCCCTCGGCGGCCAGCCGATCACCATGACTGAAGTCGAACACATCGATGCCGTGGGTGTCGGGCGCCGGAAGGCGGATGATGTTCGGATGATCGTCCGCGGGGGTCAGGATCTCGCGGGCCACGACGATCGAAGAGGTCAGCACACCGAGCGCCGACAGATCGACGGGTAGGTGGTGTTTCGTGCCGGCTCGACAGTCGAAGGCGAGGATCACCGTCGCTCCGAGATCGCGGGCACGCTGGATGGGAAGGTTGACGGCGATCCCGCCGTCGACGTGCCGGCTGCCGTTGATCATGACCGGCCGGAACACACCGGGCAATGAGGCCGAGGCAACGAGAACAGCGCGTGGATCCCCGGTGGAGTGGAACTCGAACCGGGCGTCGTCGAGATTCACGGTGCCGGCCTCGAACATCGTCGACAGTTGGGCGAGGTCGTCGAGCGGCAGAAATCGACTGACGAGATCGACCAGTCCATCGGATCGGAAGATGTGCGGATGTCGCCGCAAGACGTGCCAGGCACGCTCGTGTCGTGATCCCAGGAACACGTCGCGGCGACGCAACCCGCGCCAGATCGTAGTCAGCTGTTCGGCAGCGCCGGGAGTCGGGTCGTGAGCGATCGCCGCACCGTTCAGCGCCCCCGCCGATACGCCGATCACCAGGTCAGGGGTGATGCCTGCTTCCAGAACGGCCAGCAGTTGGCCGGCCTGCAGTGCGCCGAGCGATCCCCCGCCCGACAGCACGAAGGCGACCCGCGGCGCCACGTACGGACCGTTGTCAGGCCGCCGCCGGTGCCATCGCATCGTGTCGCGCAACACTCACCACTCCGTTCCTCGGGGCAGTCGGTGTCAACTCCATGCCCAATCATCGGCGTCGGATCGGCCCACTTGAGCGGTGCTCTCGATGCCGTTACGAGTTGGCGTCGTCGATCGAGGCCAGGCGGCGCTCCAGGAAGCGGCGATCGCTATCGTTGCACGGGCAGTCGAGCGCGTGACGATACGACGTCGGCGGCGGCCCTGTAGTGGCCAAGGCGGCGTTGGAAGTCGGCTCGCGTCGACCAGTACAGGTGCCATCGCTCGGCGGGGCCTCCGACCAGCTCGTCGAGCAGGTCCAGTCCGGCGCCTGGCCCGTCGACCTCGGCCACCGCGACCGCGCGGTTGACTCGCACGACCGGTGTCGGCCACCGGCTCTCCAGCAGCCGGTACAGCTCGGCGATCTGTGGCCAGTCGGTTTCGGCGTACGACGGTGCGACGCCGTGCAGGCAGGCGATGGCGGCCTGGATCTGGTATGCGCCCGGTCGCCCACGGCGGAGCACCGAGTCGACCAATGCTGCGCCCTCGTCGATCGCGGCGCGCGTCCCACAGCGAACGGTCCTGGTCGGCGAGCAGCACGATCTCGCCCGTCGGAATCGGTTCGCGCCGGCGCGGCGGGCGTTGGTCGCCAGGGTCAGCGCGAGCAGACCGACGCATTCGGCCTCGTCGGGCATCAGCTCGACCAGCACGCGGGCGAGCCGAATGGCCTCGTCGGCCAGATCGACGCGCCGCCCAACTCGCCGACAGGTGCGTGGTGGCCGGCCGTGAAAACGGCGTACACCGTGGTCAGCACCGGACGCAGTCGATCGGGCAGCTCGTGTGCCTCGGGCACCCGATACGGGATCCGTGCGCCTTGGCGATCTTCGCCTTGGCGCGGCTGATCCGCTGGCCGATCGTCGCCTCCGGCACCAGGAAGACGCGGGCGATGTCGACGGTGCGTCAGCCCACAGATCGTGCGCAGCGCCAGGGCGACCTGCGACTCGGGCGACAGGGCCGGGTGGCAGCAGGTGAACAACAGCCGCAGCCGGTCGTCGCTGATCGTCGGCATCGTCATCCGTCGGCGATCCCTCGGTGAGCAAGCCGGAACGCCTCGGCCTCCTTCGGCGCCCGCCTGGCTTCGCGGCGAATGCGGTCGAGCTCCTTGTTGCGGGCCACGGTCGTCAGCCAGGCGCCCGGCTTGTCGGGTACACCGTCGCGCCGCCACACGTCGGCGGCGACCACGACCGCGTCGTGCAGCGCGTCCTCGGCGCGGTCGATGTCGCCGGTCAGACGGATGAGGGTGGCCAGCACCTGGCCACCCTCGATGCGGATGATCTCGTCGAGTGGATCGATCAGCCCATCTCGCTCAAGTCGATGACCGGGCGCACCTCCACATGGCCGTGCCATGCGCCGGGGATCTGCGCGGCCCAACTCAGCGCCTCGTCGAGGTCCTTGCAATCGAGCAGGTAGAACCCGCCGAGCGCTTCCTTGGTCTCGGCGAACGGGCCGTCGGTCGCGATCACGTCGCCGCCCTTGGCGCCGCCGGTGACGTGGATGGTCGTCGCCGTGTTGGTCGGCTGGAGGGCCTCGCCGCCGCCGATCACGCCGGCGGCCCCGCCGACCTCGCCGAAGTGCATGTACTCGGCCATGATCTTGCCCCACAGTTCGGGGTTGGCGCTCGCCGGTCTCTTCGGTGCCATAGATGAGTGCTGCATACCTGGGCATGTTGCTGTTCCTTTCGCGGGACGTACCGCACCGACGAACGGCGGCACACGCGAATTCTCCAGACACCGTCAGCGAGATTCTTCCACGACGTGCCCTACGCTCGCCCGATGGGCCGGGGTGACCATCGACGACGTGCGTGCTCTGGCATCGACCCTCGAGCGTTCCTACGAGGCGTTGGTCCGCGATCGGGTCAAGTTCCGGGTCGGACGGATCGTCTACCTGGCCTTCAGTCGCGACGATTCGTTGATGGGCTTCGCATTCCCCAAGGAGGAGCGTGGCGCGCTCGTCGCTGCCGAACCGCACAAGTTCATGCTGCCCAAGGCGGGCGACATGCGCTACAACTGGGTCGTGGTTCGCCTCGCCGAGATCGACCACGCCGAGATGACCGAGCTCGTCGTCGACGCATGGCGGATGGTGGTACCGAAGAAGGTGTTCGACGCGTACGAACGTAGGGAGCAGCACTCATGACGGATGCATCGACCCGGCACAGACGACGGAGTTGCTGCAGCAGATGATCCGCAACCGCTGCGTCAACGATGGGACGGCGGACTCCGGATACGAGACCCGCAACGCCGATCTGTTGCGATCGTTCCTCGGCTCGACCGGGCTCGACCTCCAACAGTTCGAGCCGACTCCCGGTCGCGGCTTCGCTGGTTGCGCGCATCGAGGGCAGTGATCCGACGGCGCCGAGCCTGTGCCTGATGGGCCACACCGACGTCGTGCCGGTCAACGAGAGTGGGTGGTCGCGCGACCCCTTCGGTGGCGAGCTGGTCGACGGTGAGGTGTGGGGCAGGGGCGCGGTCGACATGCTCAACCTCACGGCGTCGATGGCCGTCGCCTTCCGCCATCTCGCTCACGGCGGGCTTCCGCCCTCGCGGCGACTCTGATCTACTTCGCCGTCGCCGACGAGGAGTCGGGCAGCGCCCACGGGATGCAGTGGATGGCCGATCACGAGCCCGATGCGATCCGCGCCGACTACGTGCTGACCGAGAAGGCGGGTTGCACACCGGTCCGAAGGAGCAGCCGTACATCTCGGTCAACGTCGGCGAGAAGGGTGTCGCCTGGCGGCGCCTGCGTGTACACGGCACACCCGGTCATGGCTCGATGCCGTTCAAGGCCGACAACGCGCTGATGACCGCAGCCGCAGTCATGCAACGCATCGGCGACTATCGACCGGCGCCGCGCTTCCACGAGCTGTGGACGACGACTGTCGACTCGCTGGGTCGTCGACGAAGCGACCAAGCAGGCAACCTCCTCGACGAGAACCCGGATCGACGAGTTCCTCGACACCCTGCCGCATCCCGGGCCCGGCGCGCACCTCCTGCCTCTGCACGCACACCACGTTCTCGTGCAACACGATTGCCGGCGGCCCGACTCGAATGAAGACCAACGTCATTCCCGACCGTGTCGAGATCGGTGTCGACGTGCGCACGTCTGCCGGGCGAGGGCCACGACGATGTCACTGCCCACCTCGGGCGGCGCTCGGCGACCTGTACGACAAGGTCGAGGTCGAGGTCGATCATGGACGATCCGGCATCGATCAGCCGAGTCGACAATCCGCTGTGGGACAGTCTCGAGCGGGCCGTGGCCAAACCGTTCCCGACGGCTCGTCCCACGCCGCAGTTGGTTGTCGGGTTCACCGACGCTGCGCATCTACCGCAACATGGGCGCCATCGCCTACGGCGCCGGCCTGTTCAGCCCCGATGTCGAGCCGGCCGAGTTCGGTCGGCGGTTCCACGGCAACGACGAGCGCATCGATGTCGAGTCGCTGCGGCTGACGACGCAGCTGTGGCTCGACGTCGTCCGCGACCTGTTCGGCTGAGCGTCAAGCCAGGTCCGAGTGTCTGCCACCCGGGTAGGTCACGGACGACCGCCACCAGTCCGAGTCGGTCCTGGTTGGTTCGCTCACGGGGGATCAGACCAAGAGGATCCCGGCGTCGCTGCTGGAATCTTTGCAGGGCTACGTTGTCGCATGGCTGAAACGGTCTCCTTCCCCAGCAACGGCTCCGACGCATCCGGCTACCTGGTGACGCCGCGGGTTGGTTCGGTCCCGGCGTGCTGGTCATCCAGGAGTGGTGGGGCCTCGACTCCGAGCATCAAGGAGATGGCCGTCGCGACTCGGTACCGCCGGCTTCGTGGCCCTCGCCCCCGACCTGTACCACGGAGAACTGGCCGCGCACGACGAGATGGACAAGGCCGGGCAGCTGATGCAGTCGATGCCACCGGATCGTGCGGCGCGCGACATGAGTGGGGCCATCGACTACCTCGACGGCCTCGACGCGAGTGACGGGGCGGGCATCGGCGTCGTCGGTTTCTGCATGGGCGGCATGTTGTCGTTCCTGATCGCCGCCGGGCGTCCCGACAAGGTGAAAGCGATCGTGCCGTTCTACGGCTTTCCGCAGGGCGAGATGGAGCCCGACTGGTCGTCGCTGACCGCGACGATCAGCGGGCACATGGCCGAGCACGACGACTTCTTCCCGCCCGACGCGGCAGCGGCACTCGAAGCCAAGTTGCGCGGCATGGGCAAAGACGTCACGCTCACCGTGCATGCCGGCACCGGTCACGCCTTCATGGCGCCCGCACAACGCGCTCGGCACGTTGAACGAGGAAGTGGCTGCGGTGATCTGGCCGCAGGTGACCGCGTTCCTGCACGAGCAACTCGACTGAAGCTTCGCGGGTTCGCGATCATCGCGCCGACACGTACCGCCAGATCTCCGTGAAGTCGCTGCCCGGCAGGGCGGCATCGCAGCCGCGCCACGTTGTCGGCCACGGCGGTGGCGACGACAGTCGGCAGTGTTGACGGCCGCCGCTCCATCGACGAACAGGCCGACGTCTTTGGTCATGTGCGCCGTCGAGAACCCTGCGTCGTAGCTGCCGGTCAGGATGCGGTTGGGGAACTTGTCGATCGTCGCCGAGTTGCGCCCGGTCGACACGTTGAGCACGTCGATCATCGTCGTCATGTCGAGACCGTGGGCGACGCCGAACGCGACCGCCTCCGATGTCGCCGCCAGTGCCGTGGCCGACAAGAAGTTGTTGGCCAACTTCATCGCCTGGCCCTGGCCGGCGAGCTCGCCGACGTGGAAGACGTTGCCCGTGAACGATTCCAGCAACGCTCGGTGGGTGTCGAGAACGTCGGCCGGGCCGGAGAACATCAACGAGATCGTTGCCGCTCGGGCCCCGGCGGCCCCGCCCGACACCGGTCCGTCGCAATACGTGATGTCGGCCTTGCCGAGCAGCGCGGCGGCCTCGTGGCGGCCTTCGGGCCCGATCGTCGACAGATCGATCAGCGTCTCGACGACGGCTGGTTCCGGCGGCGACGATCGCGTCGGGCAACGGCCAGCGTCGCTGCGCCGTCGGGCACGCTGACCAACACGGTCGCGCAGCGCTACGGGCAAGGTCTGCGACCGAGTGCCGCGGCGGCCGCGCCGATCGGCAGCGAGCCTCGGTGCCGGCAACGTCGAAGCACACGAGACCAGGGCACTGCCGCGGCGACGTTGGCGGCCATCGGCCTGCCCATCTTGCCGAGACCTGATGAAGCCGACCGTCATTGACTCAGAGCTTGCCGCGCGGTCTGGGTAGGTACGCTGCCGCGGGATGTCGGGCATCGCCTTGTCGGTCGGGCGGTGGCGTCACACCCTCGGCGTCGAGCACCTCGCGCGCCAGGCGGAACGCCTCGACGCCCGCCGGTACACCGGCGTAGACCATCACCTGGATCAAGGTGTCGCGCAGCTCGTCGAGCGTGCAGCCGTTGCGCAGCGCACCGCGGAAGTGCAGCTTGAACTCGTGCGAGCGATTCAGCGAAGCGAGGATGCACAGGTTGTTGAGGCTGCGCTGCCGATCGCTGAGTGCGCTGCGTCCCCACACACCACCCCAGCAGTACTCGGTGACCATCTCCTGCATTCGCGGTTGAAGCTGTCGGCAGTGGCAGAAGGCCTTGGTCACGAACTCCGGGTCCGAGCACACGGGTGCGCGCGTCGATCCCGGTTTGAAACAATGAATCATCCATGTTCGGTACCCTACGACGGTGACCGATCCAGAACGTACGAAGTGTTCGCGGTCAAGTACGCCGAGCGCGACGCCCGCCGGCCCGAGCACTTCCTCGGTGGTGACCCGCACGACGTGCCGATGTCGATGGACTACTTCGTCTGGGCGATCGTCGGCCGCGAGGCGAACCATCGTGGTCGACACCGGCTTCAACTCGTACGACGCACAGCACCGCAACCGCCGGCTGCTGCGCACGGCTGCCGAGGGTCTGGATCTGGTCGGTGTCGACGCCGCCGCTGCGCCGACGGTCGTGCTCACTCACCTGCACTACGACCACGTCGGCGGTTTCGACCAGTTCCCGAATGCCCGCGTTCCATCTGCAGGACCGCGAGATGGCCTTCGCCACCGGGTCGCAACATGATCGAGAGCGAATACAGCCATCCGTTCACAGCCCGGCACGTGGCCGAGATGGTCATGGCCGTGCACGCCAAGCGAGTGTGCTTCCACGACGGCGACGCCGAGCTCGCGCCCGGCATCTCGGTGCATCACATCGGTGGCCACACCGACGGTCTGCAGGCCGTGCAGCGTCAACACCGCGGCGGGCTGGTTGGTGCTGGCATCGGACGCCAGCCACTACTACGAGAACATGGAGGCGACACGGCCGTTCCCGATCGTGTTCGACGTGCCGGCGATGATCGCCGGCTACGACCGGTTGCGTTCGCTCGCCGGGCCGGGCGGAGTGATCGTCCCCGGTCACGATCCGATGGTGTTCGAACGCCATCCGCCGGCAGACCCGTCGTTGTCGGGCATCGCCGTTCGCCTCGGTTGATTGCTGGCGGCGCTGCCTAACCTGGTTCGATGCGCATCGGAGTGATGATGTTTCCGACCGACCTCGGCATTCAACCGGTCGAGGTGGCTCGCGAGGCCGAGGCCCGTGGCTTCGACTCGATGTGGTTCCCCGAGCACTCGCACATCCCCGTCAGCCGCCGAACGCCGTGGGGCGGCAGGGACGGCGCGCCGCCACTGCCCGAGGAGTACTGGCGCACCCACGACCAGTTCGTTGCCCTGACCGCCGCGGCAGTCATCACGACCACACTGCGCCTCGGCACCGGCATCACCCTCGTCGCCCAGCGCGACCCGGTGTGGCTGGCCAAAGAAGTTGCCTCGCTCGACGTGATCTCCGGTGGACGGCTGCTGTTCGGCATCGGGTACGGCTGGAACCACGAGGAGATGGAGTCGCACGGCATCGACATCGCTCACCGGCGTGCCGTGGTGCGCGAGAAGGTCCTTGCCTGCAAGGCGCTGTGGACGCAGGAGGAGGCCGAGTTCCACGGCAAGTACGTCAACTTCGAGCCGTCGTGGGCGTGGCCGAAGCCCGTTCAGTTCCCTCACCCGCCGATCGACGTCGGCGCCTCGCCCACCGATCTGCACTTCCGCCACATCATCGAGTACGGCGACGTGTGGATGCCGATCGAGGGCCGCTGGTCGATCGACGATGCCTGGATCAGGTTGCAGCACATGGCCCAGGAAGCCGGCCGCGATCCCGCGTCGCTGCAACTCGGGATATACGCCGCCCAGCCCGACGCTGCTCGCCTCGCCCAACTCCGCGACGCCGGTGCCAGCCTAGCGGCACTGATGCTGCCGGCGCTCGACAGGGATGCCGCGCTGGCCGCGTTGGATTCGTACGCGCCGCTGGTCGAGGAGTTCAACACTGCCGAATTGAGCTGAGTGTCGTAACGCTGATGGCACGAGGAGGAACCCCGGCAATGGTGGCGCTGAACGCTGCCGGTGTGTCGTACCGGGTCCACGAGTTCGAGGCCGACCCCGCCGGGAGACGATTCGGTCAAGCCGCTGCGGTGGCGCTGGGCGTCGAGCTCGAGCGGGTGTTCAAGACGTTGATCGCAACTGTCGACGACCACAACCAGGTCGTCGCGATCGTTCCCGTCAGCGGCCAACTCTCGCTCAAGGAGCTCGCCGCCGCGGTGCATGGCAAGCGGGCCGAGATGTGCCTCCCCGAGACCGCCCAACGGGTCACCGGATATGTCGTCGGCGGCATCAGCCCCTTCGGACAGAAGCGATCGTTGCCGGTGGTGATCGACGAGACCTGCGTGCTGTTCGATTCGATCTTCGTCAGCGGCGGCCGCCGCGGCCTCGATATCGAGATTGCCCCGGACGACCTCGTTGCCGTGCTCGATGCAGTGACCGCGCCGATCGGAACGGAGTCATAGCGCGGAGGGGCTGACGGCTTTCGTCAGAGCGAGTCGGCGAAACCCTTGATGTCGCGGATCGTCGCGCCGTACACCTCGGGCAGCGCGGCTTCGAAGATGCAGTCGCCCGCGTGGCAGGTTCCGTTCACGGTGCGCGAAGCCACAGAAACGCCTGCTGCGGCGAGCTTGCGGTAGTAGGCAAGACCTTCGTCGCGGAGCGGGTCGAGCTCGTTGACGGAGATCACGTGCGGCGGCAACCCGGCGACGTCGTCGCCGGAGGCGTGGTACGGCCAGGCGAGCGGGTTGGTCGCGCTGTCGCGGCTGGGGTCGTACACCATCGCCATCACGCTCATCTGTTCGCAGCTCAAGAAGTAGCCGTCGTTCTCGAACAACGAGGTCAGCTCCGGCACCGGCGACTCGTAGGCGTTGGAGATGTAGGGGCACTGCGCATACACGCCGGCGATCAGGTCGAGGTGACCGTCGCCCTTGGCCTTGAGCGTGGTCGCCGAGCGCGAGGTTGCCGCCGCCCGACTCACCGGAGACGACGATCTTGGTGACACCGAGTCGGCTGCGCTGCTCTGCGAACCACCGCAGCGCGGACGTGCAGTCGTTGAGGCCGGCCGGGAACGCGTACGGGCCGAGCTTGCCGCTGGCGTTGCGGAACTCGACGCCGCACACCACGAGACCCGTCGCGGCGAGGTGGTCGCGCCAGCGCTGGAACTGGGTACCCGTCGCTTCCAGGATGGTCATTCCACCGCCGTGGAGGTGGAGGATGCCGGGAAGTGGGCCCTGCGCCTCGGTCGGCCGGTGGATGTAGAGCGTGATGTCGTTGCCGTCGACGCCGGTGATCATCTCGACGGTGCGCTCGACACCGGCGACCGGCGGAAGTCCCGCCGAGAAGGTCGAGAACGCTTCATCGAACATGGCCTCGGCCATCGTGTTGAACTCGTGCAGCGATGCGAGCGGCGTGTCGACGGTGACCGGCTGCGGTGGTGTCCGCTCGGCGAGGCCGATCGGCAGCATCGCTGCGATCAGGCGCGGGTCGGACCGCGGATCGTCGGCCAGGGTCAGGTCCGGGTTGCCCAGCCGTCCGGGAAGGTGCGGAGTGGTCATCAGTGCCTCTTTTCGCCATGGCGGCCCCCATGCCGCGCCCCGACCATACCCCCGCTCCAGGCACCGGTGTCGATCGGCGCTGGCACCGGGATGGGCGCCCAAGGCCCATTCCGCGCCCTGCGTTGCCAGTTCTTCGTGTGACGCTCGGGGCGGTGCCCCTGGTGACCTCGGAAGCCAACCTCATCTAGTTTGGACGGACCGAACTGCGATCGGGCTCCGTTCGGAGTAACGCCGGTGAGGCACTGCGGAGGGTCGCCGACGCTGACCCCCACGCCCGCAACGGCAAGGTCGGCGCGGTCGGGTTCTGCATGAGCGGCGGGCTCACGATCGCGCTCGCCAAGGCGATGCCCGACCGCATCGCTGCCGCGGCTTCGCTCCACGGCGCGTGGCTGGTGCGCGACACGCGCACGTTCTCTCAGTTGCGCTGGACCCGACCTCGCAGGGCGGCGAAGGCGAGGCTGAACGACACCGCGCCGACACCGGCGGTGGCCAGCAGGGCGCCACCGATCGGCCGCCATGCCCAGCCTTCTTGCAGTAGGGCGCGCATTCCTTCCAACAGGTAGGTCGTCGGGTTGAACTTCGTCGCGGTGGCCAGCCAGCCCGTCATGCTCTCCTGCGGAAGATAGGCGGTGGTCAAGAAGGCAAACGGGAAGAACAACAAGAACGCGTTGTTGACAGCGGTCGGGTTGCCCGTTCGCAGGGCGATCGAGTAGGGGAAGCCGGTGAAGGCGAGACCCCACAGCCCGGCGATCAGCACGAAGGCGACCATGCCGAGCACTCCCGTGGCCGGATGGATGCCGATGATCAGTCCGAGCACAGCCACCGGGGTGGCCAGAGCGATGATCAACACGACATCGGCGCTCATCAATCCGAGCAGCAACGTGCCGCGGCTGACGGGTGTCAGCAGCAGGCGGTCGAAGTAGCCGTTCTGGATGTCGAGCACCAGTGCGTTGGCGCGGCTCACGCCGGTGACGGCGAAGACCACAGCGACGGGGAGTTGGAACGCCTTGTAGTCGAAGCCGGCCGGAAAGCTGCCTTCGACGAACTTCTGCAACGCACCGACGTTGACGACGAAGAAGAAGATCGGAATGACGAGCGCCGGGATGAACGCTTCGGGATCGCGCCAGGTCAGGCGGACGGCCCGCAGCGAGATGCTGCGGAGATCCTCGACAAAGCCGGCGCTGTGCGGCGCCACCCGCCGGGTCGTCGAGCCGGTGCTCATGGTGCGTCGTCGCCCATCCGCTCGCCGGTGACGTGCAAGAAGACATCGTCGAGCGTCGGTGTTCGCAGGGTGAGCCCTTCTATGACGATGCCCCGTTCGCTCAGTGCCACGGCGACCGGGCTGATCGCCTTGGCGCCATTGATGACCGAGATGACGACTTCGTCGCCCGCCGATTCGATCGATCCGAGTCCGGCCACCGCGGCAAGTGCCTGTTTGATGTGTTCGGCATCACCTGGCTGACCCTTCGCAATGATGACATCCGATCCCACGGAACGCTTCAGATCCGCCGGCGTACCTTCGGCCACGATGTGCCCCTTGGCGATGATCCCGACTCGGTCGGCCAGCGCATCGGCTTCTTCGAGGTACTGGGTTGTCAGGAAGATCGTCGTGCCGCGCTGCTCGTTCAGCCGGCGCACTTCCTCCCAGACGGCGGCGCGACTCGACGGGTCGAGGCCGGTGGTCGGTTCGTCGAGGAACAGCACTTCGGGCTCGTGAACGAGAGCGGCGGCAAGGTCGAGACGCCGCTTCATCCCGCCGGAGTACGTTCCGATCCGATGATCGATCGCCTCGCCGATGTCGACGAGCACGAGCAGATCGCTGATCCTGTCGCGTCGCTCACCGCTGCTGAGTCCGTAGAGCCGGCCTTGTAGGTCGAGCAGTTCTCTACCTGTCTGCTTCGGGTCCAGCGCGGCCTCCTGCAGGGCCACGCCGATTCGCAGCCGCACCTTGTCGGCGTGGTGGTAGACATCGAATCCGGCGACCGACGCTGTACCCGACGACGGCAGCAGCAGGGTGGTGAGCATGCGCACGGTGGTGCTCTTCCCGGCGCCGTTCGGGCCGAGGAAGCCGTAGATCTCGCCGCCGGCAACTTCGAGATTGACACCGTCGACGGCAACGGTGGCGTCGAAGCGGCGGGTGAGATCTCGCGTCTCCAGCGCTGCGTTCACACATGGAAGATAGTGCCGGCGGGTCCTGCGCCGCCGGTATCGCCCGACCGATTACGAGCGGGCCCGGCGAGACCGCAGGAGCGCCTCGATCTGCGCAACGCGAGTCCTGGCCGGGGGATGGGTGGCGGCCAGACGCTCGCGCCACGTCGTCGGACGTTCGCCGCCGCCCTCGCTGATCACTCGTCGCAATGCACTGGCGAGTGGCCGTCCGAACCCCATCGTCACGGCGCGGCGATCGGCCTGCAGTTCGGCATTGCGCCCGACCACGTTGGCGATTGCGTTGCTGAGCAGCAGACCGCTGAGGAAGATCCAGGAGACGGCCATCAGGATCGCGCTCGTGAACTGGCCGAGAACCGTCAACGAAGATGACTTGCGGGCGAAGGTACGAGTTGCTGCGGTCGCCACACTCTGCAGGAAGAAGCCGATCCTGGCGAGCACCAACACCGGCAGGCTCAGCCAATGACCGATGGTGAGGGCGATGGTGTGGGACCCGAGGTGATGGCTGAGCTCGTGGGCCAGCACGCCACTCAATTCGTCACGCGGCAGCGTGTCGATTGCATACGACGTGACGACGACCAGGTGGCCGCCGCAGGCGAAGGCGTTCAGTTCGTCGATGGGCAGAACGGCGATGACAAACCGCCCGGCCGGCAGCCGGTTGGCCTGCAGCACGGATCTCCAGGCGACATCGAGGGTCGCTCGTTCGTGGCGAGCGGGTCGCCGAGCCCCGAGTAGCGGCGCCAGGACGACGACCTGTACAGGTCGTAGGAACAGGAGGAGCCCAGCCACCAGGTACCCGAGCGCGAAGGTTGCGAAGGAGATGTGCCAAACCACGCGTAGTGGCAGCCAGACGACAGCGAGCGCCAGAAGCCACAGCGGGATCAGAGCAACGACCGGCACGAACGCCGACACCGCGGAGCTGTCAACTCGGCGCCGAGTGCTGGTCACCGCTGTTCGCCCCGCATCGGTTCCACGATACGGCGCCTGTCGGCGCGGCCGTACCTACACTGGGAGTGGTCACAGCCCACTGTGTGCATCAGTCAAGCTTTGGTCACATTCTGCCGATAGCCACGTGTGCCGCCGAAGTGGCGTTCACGAGTCGTTCGCGTGGTCCGAGGAGGGCCGAAGGGTTGGTCGATCGTTGGCGATGTCCGCGATATCTCTGAGAGAAGGGGCGGGTAGCGGCAAGTCCGTCCGGGACCTACTCGATGAGGCGCGGAGTGCCGAGACCGACGATCTCGTCCGCTCCCGGTCGTTGGTGCAACAAGCGCGTGTATTGGCGCGCTCGAACGGCGACCAGCCTGGTGAAGCCGAAGCGCTGTATCGGCTGGCCAGCGTCACGTATCACCTCGGTCAGCTCGACGAGGCCTTCGGTCTGGCCCTCGAAGCGCGAGACCTGGCCCGGCGCTGCGCGGCCTCGGTCGTCGAGGTCTGGGCGCTGAACCTCATCGGCATCGTGCATCACCAGGCCGGAAACTACTCACAGGCGCTGGAGAACCTCCTCCAGGCGTTGGAGCTGTACGGGTCGAGCTCGGATCTCGGCGATCTCGGCAACCTGCTCAACACGATCGCCGCAGTGCATCACAGTCTGCGCGACACCGACCGGGCGATCGTCACCTACGAGGCCGCGCTCGAGGCCAACCGCAAGAGCCCGAGGCGTGGATTCGACGCGATCACCCTCGCCAACATGGCCAAGGTACGCGCCGAGCGCAAGGAGAACCTGCTCGCCGTGAGCCTGGGCGAAGCGGCTCTGGAGATCGCCCGCGAGCACCTTCCCGAGCACGTTGCCGAGATCCTGGCAAACCTCGCCGAGGCCTATGCCGAACTGCAGATGCTTCCGCAGGCAAACGCGTGCCTCGACGAGGCCGACGAGTCGCTGTCTCGGATAGCCGCCCAGCTCACACGCACGTCGCCGATGGCGCTAGTGGCGGTTCAGATCGCTCGCGGCCGCGTGTGCATCGCCACCGGGAACACATCCGAGGCGATCACGACTCTCGAGGCAGCCGTCGAGCTCGCCCGACAAAATGACTTCTCCGACAATGAGCTCGTCGGCCACGGCCTGCTTGCCGAGGTCTTCAAGTCGCTCGGTCGTTTCGAGGAGGCGCTGCTGCATCGCGAAGAATGCAGCCGCATCAACGAAACGATCTTCAACCGTGACACTGATCTGCGGATCAAGACGCTGCAGATCTCTCACGACACCCTCGCAGCGCGCGACCAGGCGGAGCTCCTTCGAGTTCGCACGACAGAGCTCGAGCAGTTGGTCACCGCCCGCACGCAGGATCTCGAGGAGCAGCACTATGAGGCGTTCCAGCGCCTTGCGGCGATCTCCGAGTACCGCGACCCGGATTCGGGCGAGCATTCCTCGCGGGTCGGTGAGCTCGCCGCCGAGCTGGCGATCCAACTCGGCGAGGACCTCGGTTGGGCAGAGGAACTGCGGTTGGCTGGACGGTTGCACGACGTCGGCAAGGTCGGCGTGCCCGACGCCATCCTGCAGAAGCCCGGACCACTGACCGAGGCGGAATTCGAGATCATGAAGACTCACACGACGGTCGGTGCAACCGTCTTCGGGGGCAGCAGGTCGAGTCTGATCCAGCTGGCCGCCGAGGTGGCCCTCTCGCACCACGAGCGATGGGATGGCAGCGGCTATCCAGCTGGTCTGGCGGGCGATCGAATTCCGCTGAGCGGACGCCTCGTCGCCGTCGCCGATGTCTACGACGCGCTCGTGACAGTGCATCGCTACAAGCACGCCTGGTCATCGCGCGACGCCGTTCGCCACATCGTTGCCGGCAGGGGTACACAGTTCGAGCCGCGGGTCGTCGATGTGCTCGTCGAGGTCGTCTCTCGGCGTGAAGCGATGTCGGCGTCGAATGAGCACTCGACCGAGACCTAGCCACTTCGCCGTGACACAGCTACCGTGCCCGGCGCCGCACACCTACACTGGCGCCAATGTCGGCGGCACGTACCGAGCGCATCGCCAGCCGGACGCGAAGTGCGAAATGGCAGAACGTCCCGTTGCGCATCGAGATGCCCGAATGCATCAACTGCGATGCCTGCCTGCGCCATTGTCCGCCGCAATTCGGCGCCATCTTCAACCATGGGCCGGATGTCGTGATCATTCCGGAGCTGTGCAGCGGGTGCGACAAATGCCTACCGGCTTGTCCGGTGAACTGCATCTACCCGTTTCCCGAGTGGGAGACGACCGAGGTGCCGAGCGGATGGTGGGAGGAACCACTCTCATCGAATGACCCCTACGTCTGAACCGGAAGCGCCCCTGCCATAATCGACTCCATGAGCTTTCCGATCCTCGCCGGAGCCGAGCCGTGGTCGCACGTCGGTGGCCACGTTTCCACTGACATCCGACATGGCGACATCCGACATGGCGACATCCAACTCGGCGCTGTCGTCATTCACGGATTCACCGGTAACCCAGCGTCGATGCGGGGCGTCGCCACGGCCCTCGCCGACAACGGATTCCATGTCGAGCTGCCGCGGCTCCCAGGCCACGGCACGCACATCGACGACATGTTGCCGACCCGTTGGGCCGACTGGGCCGACGAGGCCGAGGCCGCCTATCAACGTCTGCGCCAACGTGCCACCGACATCGTCGTCGTCGGGCTCAGCATGGGTGGTGCCCTGACCCTGCGGCTGGGTGCCGATCATCCCGACGTCGCCGGGCTGGTATGCATAAACCCGGTCGCACAACCACAGGCACCGGAGATCGTCGAGATGCTGCGCGGCCTGGCTGAGGGTGGCACGGCCGTGCTCCCCGGGATCGGCAGTGACATCGCCGACCCCGACGCCCAGGAGAATGCCTACGAAGGGACTCCTGTCGAGCCGTTGCTGTCGTTGCTGGTCGACGGCATCGAACCGCTCAGCCACCTGTACGCCCACATGCGCATTCCGCTGCTGTTGATGAACTCTCCACAAGACCATGTCGTCGAGCCGGCCCAGGCCGAGTACCTCGCCGACAACTACGGCGGGCCCGTGGAGCGGGTCCTGCTGGAGCGCAGCTATCACGTCGCTACACAAGACTTCGACAAGGATCTGATCCAGAAGGCGACCACCGAGTTCGCGGCACGGGTCATCGCCAGGTGATGATCGCCGCGGTTGCCAGCATCCCCAGCCCGTCGAGTGGCGCGCTGGTCATCGGTCCGTTATCGATCCACGCTTACGGATTGATGATCGCTCTCGGCGTGATCGCCGCAGTGTGGTTGACCGGTCGCCGGCTCGAGGCCAGTGGAGCAGGGACTCGCGACGACGCCAGCGCGATGGCGGTGTGGGCGGTGACGGCCGGCGTGATCGGGGCCAGGCTCTACCACGTCGTCACCGACTGGAGCACGTTCCAGAACGACCTCGGCCGGATCCCTCAGATCTGGAGGGGTGGGCTCGGCATCCCCGGTGGGATCCTCTTCGGGGCCCTCGGCGCCGTGTATGCCTTCCGCCGCCGCGGGATCCCGGCCGCGGTCGGGCTGTCGGCAGCAGCACCGGCGCTGCCGCTGGCCCAGGCGATCGGTCGCTGGGGCAACTGGTGGAACCAGGAGCTGTTCGGCAAACCCACGACTCTGCCGTGGGGCCTGCGGATCGACGTCGACAAGGTTCTGGCCGGCGGCTTCGCCCCTGGCACGACATTCCATCCGACGTTCCTTTACGAATCACTGTGGTGCTTCGCCTTGTGCGGAGCGCTGTTGTTGATCGACCGTCGGTTCACGCTGCGGCCGGGTCGGCTGTTCGCCATGTACGTGGTCGGCTATGCGACCGGTCGGTTCTGGATCGAAGGTTTGCGGATCGACCCGGCCCACAACATCGGCGGGCTGCGGCTCAACCAGTGGGTGGCGTTGATCGTCGGGATGCTTGCCCTTCTGTACCTCGTTGTCGATTGGATCCGTCACCGTGGCCTGGTCGAGCCGGAACCGGTTGAGCCGGAGTCCGACGACCTGGAACCGGTTGAGTCGGAACCGGTTGACGAGCCAGAGCCCGAAGACGCTGAGCCAGATCTTCCGGAACTACTGGATTGAAGAACTCGCCGCACGCCACTTCGGCTGCGGCGATGAATCGGGCGACGCCGGCACTGCGCCACGGCGAGACGATCTCGATGTTGAACCACGACTGCGGCCAGTCCTGCCCGTCGGTGGGACGTTGGTTGAGCCACATCATGTACGGCAGCGGCTGGTCGTAGAGGCGATCGAGTCGATCGAGGACATCGACCAGCAGCGCCGCCAGATCGTCGCGACCTGCGTCGTCGACCGACGGCAGGTCCGGGACCTGCTCGTTCGGTGCGATGGTCAGAGCAATGGGAAAGGTCGATGCTGGAGGAACGCACGCTGTCCAACCTGCATCGTGATCGCGGTCGCTCCTCGAGCCGGCCACGAAGAGCCCACCGCAGTCTGAGTCAGGCTTCCAGCCGGCGGTAAGCAGCGAGGCCGGACGTTGCGGTACGTGGTCGTACGCATATATCTGTCCGTGTGGATGAGCGATGGTCGCACCGACTTCTGGCCCGCGATTCTCGAACACCAAGACGAAATCGACGTCTTCGCGCCGGCCGAGCGCGGTGGTGCGTTCGGCCCACAGGTCGATCACCTTGCGCACGCCCGTTACCCCGAGCGACGGGAGCGTGGCGTCGTGGTGCGGGGTGTACAAGACCACCTCGCATCGATTGCCCTGCATGGCCGGCCAGCGATTGGGGAACCACCGAACGTCGTACGGATCCGGTGCCTCGCGACCACCGACGCAGAACGGGCACCCTCTCGACGGCAGGTTGGGCCGGGCTTGGCGCGTCCCGACGACGTGCACAACCGTGCCCAAGTACGGGTCGATCCGCTGATCGGAGGGCACGGTCACGGGTCAGCCCTTCAGGTGATAGCCGATCTTCTCGGCGACGGTCTTTCGTGGATAGGGTACCTCTCTCTGCAACGACACTTCATCAGCGGACCCATTCTCGCCGCCTGCAAGGGCTGAACGTGCTACCACTCATCGGCGAGTTGCAGCCCTGGATCCGGCAGTCCGGTTGAACGCGAATTCGGCAGGCCGTTCGCCAGGCGTGGCCTCTAGCATCGAACGCTGTGTCCGACCGCATATCAACAGAGGCCGTGTCCAAGGTCGCCCGCCTCGCTCGACTCGACCTCACACCGCAAGAGATCGAGCGCACCACGGCCCAACTCGACGGCATGCTCGAACACTTCGCCGACATCGATGCTCTGCAACTCGACGATGTCACGCCGATGACCCAGCCCTACCCCCTCGAGAACGTGTTCCGCGAAGACGTGATCGTCGCCGGGCTCGACCGCGACGAGGTCTTGGCTGCGGCTCCGGCAGCCGAGCTCGGGCGATTTCGAGTGCCGCCGATCATCGGCCTGGACGCTTGATGGCCGGCGCGATCGAGATCGCCGCCGGCGTGCGCGCCGGTTCGCTGACGGCTGCCGGGGTGGTCGAGCAGCATCTCGCTGTCATAGCGGCCCGCGAGCCCGAGATCCACGCCTTCAACCTGGTGATGGCCGACCAGGCCCGGGCAACGGCAGACGCAGTCGATGCCATCGTCGCCCGTGGCGGCGACCCCGGCCTGCTCGCCGGGGTGCCGATCGCTCTGAAGGACAACATGTGCACGCACGGCGTGCCGACGACGTGTTCGTCGAAGATCCTCGCCGGCTGGAGGCCGCCGTACGATGCCACCGTCGTCACCAAACTGGCCGCCGCCGGTGCTGTGATCATCGGCAAGACCAATCTCGACGAGTTCGCGATGGGGTCGAGCACCGAGAACTCGGCCTTCGGGCCCACCCGCAATCCCCACGACACGACGCGCGTTCCTGGCGGGAGCAGCGGTGGAAGCGCCGCCTCTGTTGCGGCCGGCTTCGCTGCAGGCGCCTTCGGCAGCGACACCGGCGGATCGATCCGTCAACCGGCAGCCTTGTGCGGTGTTGTCGGTGTCAAGCCGACGTATGGCTACGTCAGCCGGTACGGCCTCATCGCCTTCGCCAGCAGCCTCGATCAGATCGGTCCGTTTGCGAACAGCGTCGCCGACGCGGCCCTCCTGCTCGATGTGATCGGCGGCCACGATGCGATGGACTCGACGTCGATCCCGTTGGCGCACCCGTCACTGGTCGACGTGCTGGATCAGGGTGTCGAGGGTCTGCGCGTCGGGCGCATCACGGATCTTCCCGAGGGCGCCGACTCCGATGTGGTCGAGCGGGTCGAGGCGGCATTCGATGCGCTTCGCGCCGCCGGCGCGACGATCGTCGACGTGCAGGTACCGGCATTCACTTTCGGCCTTACCGCCTACTACCTCATCGCTCCGGCCGAGGCCAGCAGCAACCTGGCACGCTACGACGGCGTGCGTTACGGGCTTCGCGTCGAGGCCGACGATACCAACGCGATGTACGGAGTCACCCGCGCAGCCGGCTTCGGCGACGAGGTCAAGCGGCGCATCATGCTGGGCACCTACGCGCTCAGCGCCGGTTACTACGACGCCTACTACGGCAAGGCGTTGAAGGTCCGACGACTGTTCCACGACGACTTCGAGCGGGCCTACCAGCACGCCGACGTGCTGGTGACGCCGACCTCGCCCAGTGTTGCCTTTCCGTTCGGAGCGAAGGGTGACAACCCGCTGGCGATGTACCTGTGCGACGTCTACACGATCCCGGCCAACCTGACCGGCCATCCGGGGATGAACGTGCCGTTCGGCACGGGCGCCGACGATCTGCCGGTCGGTGTCCAGGTGATGGCCGCAACGTTGTGCGAACCGGTGATGTTCCGGGCGCGAGCTCGACGGCACTGGAAAGGGCGCTGCGGTGAGCGCGCTCGATGGTCTCCCCGGCGATTGGCAGACTGGTCGTCGGTCTCGAGGTGCATGTCGAACTGGCCACGGTGACCAAGTTGTTCTCGGCCAGCCCCAACCGATTCGGCGACGAACCCAACACCAACATCGATCCGGTCACGCTCGGCCTGCCCGGGGCCCTTCCCGTGCTCAATCGTCAGGCCGTCGAACTGGCGATGCGCATCGGTCTGGCGCTGAACTGCACCATGCAGCCGTGCACGTTCCACCGCAAGAACTACTTCTACCCCGACATGCCGAAGGCGTATCAGATCAGCCAGTACGACCAGCCGCTGAACGTCGACGGGTTCCTCGCCCTTCCCGACGGCACCCGCATCGGCATCGAGCGCGCCCACCTGGAAGAAGACACAGGGAAGAGCACGCACTTCGGTGGCTCCGGCGGACGCATCCACGGCAGCGACTACTCGTTGATCGACTTCAACCGCGCCGGCGTACCGCTCGTCGAGATCGTCAGTCGTCCCGACATCCGCACCGTCGATCAGGCCCGCCAGTACGTCACCGAGTTGCGGGCGATCCTCCTGGCCGTCGGCGCGTGCGACGCCAAGATGGAGGAAGGCAGCATGCGCGTCGACGCCAATGTCAGCGTGCACAAGCCCGGCACGCCGTTCGGCACACGCTGCGAGATCAAGAACGTCAACAGTGTGCGTTCGCTCGGCCGGGCGATCGAATACGAAGCGCGGCGGCAGATCGACCTGCTCGAGAGTGGCGACCGTGTTCGTCAGGAGACCCGCCACTGGGACGAGGGTGACGGTCGCACGCACACACTTCGCAGCAAGGAGGACGCCGACGACTACCGATACTTCCTCGAACCCGATCTCGTGCCGCTGGCACCGTCGCAGCAGTGGATCGCCGACGTTCGTGCCGCGCTTCCGATGTTGCCAGCGGCGCGGCGAGCCCGCTTGGCCGAGGCCACAGGCGTCGCACCCGACAGCGAGGCGGTGATGGTGGTCGTCGATCGCGCCCAGGACGAGTACGTGCTCGCGGTCGGCGCTGCGGGTGGCGATGTCGGCCGCGCCCTGGTGCACGTGAAGGAGGCCTTCGCCGACTCGCCGTCCGTGCCGGCTGCCGACCTCGCCGCTCTGACGACGATGGAGGTCAGCGGCAAGCTGACCGCCACACAGGCCAAGGCCGTGGTCGCCGAGCTGATCGTGAATGGCGGCGGCGATCCGGCGGCCATCGCCGCGGCGAAGGGCTTCGAGGCGATCGACACCGGTGCGCTCGGCCCACTCGTCGACCAGGCGATCGCCGAGAACGCCGAGGCCTGGGCGAAGTTCTGTGCCGGAGAAGGCAAGGCGATGGGTGCCCTCGTCGGCGCGGTGATGAAGCTCAGCCAGGGCAAGGCCGACGGCAAAGCCGTCACCGCCCTGCTGAACCAGCGCCGCCCCTAGCCTCTCCTCGGCGGCTCCTGCTAGAGCGTGCCGGCGGCCACGAGGTCGATCGCCCGCCGGCACGTGCGGTGGAACGCGTCCGCGGCCATGTGGAGATGTTCGACCGGCGTGTCCTCCTCCTTGGTGTGGCTGAGACCGTTCGTCGACGACGAGAAGATCATGACCGTCGGGATCTCCCGGGCCATCTCACTGGCATCGTGCAGCGCGCCGCTGGGCAGTTCGACGTCGTGTCCCTCGACCTCGCGGACGCTTTGACGGGCGGCATCGAGCAGGGCCGGGTGGAACGGCATCGGTGGAATCCGGAAGATGTGCTCCCACTCGACGGTGCAACCCTCGTCGGCCGCGGCCCGCTCGGCGGCGTCGTGCGCATCGGCGAACATTCGGCCGAGTGCGGCGGCGTCGATGTGGCGCATGTCCATGGTGATGCGGGTCTCGCCGGCGACGGCCGTGACGACGCCCGGCCAACACTGGGCGAAGCCGACCGTCGTGACGCCGTCATGACGCCGGGCGATCTCGGCGATCTCGAGGGCGAAGCGTGATGCCGCGCGGAAGCTGTCGCGGCGCATCTCCATCGGCATCGTGCCGGCGTGTGCTGCCTGGCCACGAGAAGATCAACCGCTCGCGTTCGATGCCCTTCGTGCCGGTGACGGTACAGATGCCACGACCCATCGATTCGAGAACTGGGCCCTGCTCGATGTGCACCTCGATGTAGGCCTTCACATCGGCCATCCGCGTGCGCGCGCCGTCGAGGTTGTCGATGTCGACACCGTGGGCGGCGAGCACGTCGGGCAGCTTGTTGCCGTCCTTGTCGGTCAGGCCGCGGAGCACGTCGATGTCGAGCGTGCCGACACTTGCAGCCGAGCCGAACAGGCTGCGGCTGAACCGGGCGCCTTCCTCGTCGGCCCAGTCGACCAGGGCAACCGTGATCGGCGGCGTGCCCTCGGCGGCCAGCGGCTCGCAGCAGTTCCAAGCCGGCCATCACGCCGAGCGCGCCGTCGAGCCACCCGCCCTTCGGCACGCTGTCGAGATGGCTGCCGACCACCAGCGTGTCGTCGCGTTCGCCGCGCAGCACGGCCCACAGGTTGCCGGCCTCGTCCTCGTCGACCTCGACGGGAAGGGTGGTCAACGACTCGCGCAACATTGCCCGCGCCTCGCAGCCACTCGGGTGTCCACGCCAGCCGGCGACTGCCGTCGGGTCCTCCGGTGCGGTCGGCAAGGGCGCGGAGGTCGGCAACGACTCGTTCGGGAACGTAGCTGTGATCGTAAGCGGTCATGGGCGAGGAAATTACTGGCTGGGACTGCGTGGCCGCGCCAGACTCCGCCAATGTCGATCAGCGTTCGCACAGCCGTCGAGAGTGACTGGGCAGCGATCTGCCGCGTCGACGGCCGTGCGTTCGGGTTTGCGTACCCACCCGAGCTGATCGAGCGTGCCCGCTCGATCCACGATATCAGCCGATTCGAATTGGCCTTCGACGGCAAGCAGATCGTCGCCATCGTCGGTGCGTACTCGTTGAAGGTGACGGTGCCAGGCGGCGGCCAGTTGCCCATGGGTGGTCTGACCTGGGTGTCGACCGCGGCGACCCATCGCCGACAGGGCTTGCTGACGCGATCTGATGGCTCGAACGCTCGAAGACGTCGACCGCCGCGGCGAGCCGGTCGCCATGCTGTCGGCGAGCGAGGGCGGGATCTACGAGCGCTACGGATTCGGTGTGGCGACGCAGGATGCGCGTCACGTCGATCGATCGGCGTCTGGTGCAGCTTCGGCCCGAGTTCCGACCCCGGCGCGGGAGCGTGTCGATTCGTCGAGGGTGACGCCGCGCTGCACCACATGACCGACGTCTGGTCACGCTTCCATCGCCTTCGAGCCGGTGAAGTCGATCGCAGCGAGGCCTGGCATCGGTTCCTGTTCGAGCTTCGGGCAGAGCCGCAGGGCGGCTTCGCCCGTCGTTCTACCTCGCCCACCGCGACGGCTACGCCGTCTACCGGATCGAAGAGCAGTGGAACGACGGCCGACCGGCGCACAACATGCGCGTCATCGAGCTCGTCGCCGACGACCGGCGACGCACACGCCGCGCTGTGGCACACGCTTCTCGGCGTCGATCTGGTCGGTGTGATCAGCTCGCGCCAGGTCGCCCGTCGACGATCCGTTGCCGTACCTGTTGACCAACCCGCGGGCGTTGCAGACCACGGCGCTGAACGACGGCATCTGGGTCAACGTCCGCGACGTGGCGGCGTGCATGTCGGCGCGGCGCTACGGCACGACCGATCGCTTGGTGGTCGAGGTCGACGGTGGGCGGTGGGCGATCGACGGCGGGCCGGATGGGGCCAAGTGCAGGCGGGTCAGGACCGCGCCGGATCTCGTGACGGATCACGCCTCGCTCGGCGCCCTGCTGCTGGGCGGCGTGCGACCATCAGCCGCTCGCCGCCGGGCGCCGACTCGAGGCTCGCAGCAACGAGGCCCTGCGACGCGGCGATGCGTTCTTCGTTACGTCGCCGGCGCCGCATTGTCAGACGCTGTACTGAGGAACCAGTTGCGCCACACCTCGCGATAGAACTGATGTACCCGCGATAGCGAAGGGTCGAGAGTCCGCGAAGTTGCGCGTCGGCGTCGCCGAGCCGCCACCACGACGCGGTCGGGAACACGTGGTGGGCGAGGTGGAAGTTGCCGTCGAGCGTCAGCCACCGGTAGAACGGTGTCGAACGAACGGAGCCGGTGGAGGTGACCATCGGGTCGTTGTGCGGCGCGGCGTAGTGCTCGGGTAGCGCGAAGAACGTGTACGGGCCGCAGAGGAACAGCAGCATCGGCACCACCCACCAGCGCACCAGGTCGTCGAGGTGCCCGGTCGAGCCAGCCGCACCGAACGCGCTGGCTCCACAGTCCGAACGGCACCAGACCCCAGCGGCGTACGTGACGTTCGAGTGATGCCGTGCCCACGTAGGCAGGTGGCCGGCCGAGCAAGGTGCCGATCGCGCCGACGATCAGTTGTACGGCGAACGAGATGCCGCCGATCAGCATGCCGACGACCAGCACCACCCGGGCGCCGATGCGCAGCCGGCCCGACGAGTGCGGGCGGGTCAGCACCTCGTCGTAGAAGCCCTCGGGGTCGGCGAGCTCGTGTCGCGGTCGGGTGAGCGCGTGATGGGTGAGGTGGAAGCACGCGATACGTCGGCCCGTGGAAACCCTCGACTGCGCCGGCTGACCGGCGACGATGAGTCATTGGGCCAACGGCGGCGGTAGAGACTGCGATGGACGGCCTCGTGATGGATCGCGTCGATCCGCATCATGCACATGACCAGGCCGATCCAGGCGAGACCCCAACCCCACCAGCGATCGATCGTCTGGCCGAGCACGACGAAGGCGGCGTAGAGCAGCGCGCGTCTCGACGCAGCATCGCCGTGGCCCGCACCGCGTTGCGGTCGGCGAGGCGGACACGCGCACCCCACTGACGGATCTCGGTGGGCACGGCGAACAGCGGCAACGTGGTGTCGTCGGCGACGGCATCGTGCCATATCTGTTGGCATGTTCTTCCAGACTGTGCTATACAGACGGCAAAGGCAAGCCTGTGCATCGTCCGCCGCCGCGCTCCGTCAGATCCTACCGGTAATGTCGGCCGAGCATGGCGTCGGCGTCTCTCGCTCCGTTTCGATCACGCAACTTCAGCTTGATGTGGTCGGGGCGCTCCTGTCGAACATCGGTACGTGGATGGAGGCGGTCGGCCTGAGCTACTACGTCGCTCACACCACGGGGAAGGCGTCGTGGTCGGCGCTGGTCGGCGCTGCCGGCTTCCTGCCCAATGGCGTGCTCGGCCCGATCGGCTCGGCGATGGCCGACCGGTGGAGCAGGCGTCGCATCCTGGTAGTCGGCAACGCCTTGTCGGCGATCGTCGCCGCCATCCTTGCCGTGTGGGTCGGCGGCGGAACGGCGACGCCGCTCGGCATCGCCGGGCTCAGCTTCGTCGCCGGCTGCATCGGTGCGTTCACCTTCCCGTCGTTCCAGTCGGTGCTGCCCGACCTCGTGCCCCGCGAAGCACCTCGTCGCCGGAGTCGGGCTGTCGAACGCGCAGTGGAACCTCGGCAGGATCATCGGGCCGTCCTTCGCCGCCATCGCGATCTCCGTCGGCGGGATCGGGGCGGCGCTGTGGTGCAACGCGCTCAGCTTCTTCGCAGTGATCATCGCCGTCGCTCTGGTGAAGGTGCCCCACCGCCAGGGCGATCGCCGGCCGATCTTCGGCGCCCTCGCCGACGGCCTGCGCTTCGCGCTCGCCCACCCGGTGATGCGGCGCATGTTGGTGGTGATGGTCCTGACCATCGGGATCGCCTCGCCGTTCATCGCCTTCGTGTCGCAGATGGCGACCAACGTGTTGCACGGCGATGCCAGGGCAACCTCGGTGCTGGTGACCGCTCAAGGCATCGGGGCCGTCACCGCGGCATTCACGCTGGGTTCGATCACCAAGAGGTTCGGTGTCACCACGGTGATGTTCGATCGGCGTCGGGCTGCTGTGCCCGGCGCTGGTCGCGTACGGCCTGGCGCCGCAGTTGTGGTTCGCGGCGAGTGATGCTGATCGTCGTCGGGCTGTTCTACGGCTACGCCTTCACGTCGTTCGCCAGCGTGACCCAACAGTCGGCGCCCGACGAGATGCGCGGCCGAGTGCTGGCGGTCAACTTCCTGGTGCTCGGCATCCTGTTTCCGGTCGGCACGCTGATCCAGGGACAGATCGCCGACGCGATCGGTTTGCGCTGGACCACCGCCGGTTCGGGTCGTGGTTCTGGCCGTCGGGATGGCTGGCGCTCGGCTCCGTGGCAGCGGCGGGCGGCTGCTCTCGTAACGTCGTGAGTCGTGGACTTCACGATTCCTGCCGAGATCCAATCGACGCTCGATCAGCTCGACGAGTTCATCGAACGTGAGATCAAGCCGTTGGAGCAGACCAGGACGACAACATCCGCTTCTTCGATCATCGCCGCGAGTGGGCCAGCACCGACTTCGACAACGGAGGCGTGCCTCGTGCCGACTGGGAGGAGTTGTTGGCGAGATGCGGCGCCGCGCCGATGCCGCCGGCTGGCTGCGCCTGGCGTTGCCCGCCGAATTCGGTGGTCGCGACGCCTCGAACCTGGAGATGGCGATCATCCGCGAACACCTGGCGACGCGGGGGCTCGGCCTGCACAACGACCTGCAGAACGAGTCGTCGATCGTCGGCAACTTCCCGACCGTGCTGATGATGCGCGACTTCGGCACAGCGCGAGCAGGTCGCCGATTGGATGCCGGGCTTTCTCGACGGCACTCGCCGGCTGGCCTTCGGACTGACCGAACCGAACCACGGCAGCGACGCGACGTACCTGGAGACGACAGCCGTGCGCGACGGCGACGAGTGGGTGCTTAACGGGATGAAGCGATGGAACAGCGGGCTGCACCATGCGACCCACGACATCATCTTCGCCCGCACCAGCGGCGATCCGGCGGCAACCCGAAGGGAATCTCCGCCTTCCTCGTGCCGACCGATGCGCCCGGTTTCAAGGTCGAGTTCTTCTGGTGGACGTTCAACATGCCGACCGACCACGCCGAGGTGTCGCTGACCGACGTCCGCGTCGGAGCCGACGCCGTGTTCGGGCACGATCGACCGCGGGCTCGAGCTGGCCCAACACTTCGTCCACGAGAACCGCATCCGCCAGGCGGCGTCGTCGCTCGGGGCAGCCCAGTTCTGCATCAACGAGGCGGTCGCGTACGCCAACAGCCGGGTCACGTGGGGCAAGAAGCTGTCGACGAACCAAGGAATCCAGTTCCCGCTCGTCGAGCTGCACACCGAGGCGGCGATGCTGCGCCAACTGGTGCGGTACACGGCGTGGATGATGGATCACAAGCACCACATGGAAGTGACCCACCTGGTGGCGATGTGCAACTACCGCGCCAACCGGTTGGCGTGTGACGCGGCCGATCGGGCGATGCAGACGTGCGGGGGAGTCGGATACTCGCGACACATGCCCTTCGAGCACATCTACCGTCATCACCGGCGCTACCGCATCACCGAAGGCTCGGAGGAGATCCAGATGCGCAAGGTCGGCCAGCAGCTGTTCGGCTTCGGCCGGAGTGTCTCCGGCCCACCCGGGTGACGGCTCGGCTGCCCAGTTCAGCGACGCTGACACTTCGCGTCAGCTCATAGAATGACCGCCGCGTCAATGAGCTGACGCTGATGTTCTTTGACGCCAGAGCTCGTTTCGGCACGTGCCTGAGCGCGGCAGACACTCGATTGTCCGTCAGCGGCCCTTCCAGATCGGGGGACGGCGTTCGCCGAAGGCGGCCTGCCCCTCAACCGCGTCTTCGGAGTCGATTGCGCGTCGATAGCTGGCCAGCGACTTCAACGACGCCATCGCCTCGTCGGTCGACAGGTTGCGCGGTGCGCCGCTCGATGTCGAGCAGGGCGGCGATGCTGAGCGGCGCCGAGGCGGCGATTGCCGAAGCGAGCTCGTGGGCGGCCGGCAGCAGCTCGTCGGCAGGCACGACGCGGGCGATCAGACCCCAGCGGTGGCCTTCCGCGGCATCCATCCGACGGCCGGTCAGCAGCAGTCTCGCGGGCGACGTGGGGCGGTAGCAGCCGGGGAAGCTTGACGCGAACCGGCATCGGGCAGGATGCCGATGGCCGGCTCCGGCAGCCAGAACTGGGCGTGATCGGCGGCGACGATCAGGTCGGCGGCCATGGCGATCTCGAAACCGCCGCCGACGGCCATGCCGTTGACGGCGGCGATCACCGGGGTCGACCGGTTGGGCAGATCGGGGAACCCGCCGAACCCACCGACGCCGTAGTCGCTGTCGAAGCTCCTCGCCGGCCGACCAGGTCCCACCCGGCGGAGAAGAACTTCGGCCCGGCACCGGTGAGGATGATCGCCCTGCACGCCGGGATCGTCGTCGAGCGCGGCGAACGACGTCGCCCAGCGCCTTGCTCGTGGCCGCGTCGATGGCGTTCGCCTTCGGCCGATCGATCGTGATGACGGCCGTGGAGCCGTGCCGCTCGACGTGGAATCCGCTCATTGGACCTCCTCCGACCCTTCCTCCAACCAGAGCGCGTCGACCGCGACGGCACCGTGCGTGCCGACCAGCACCGGGTTGAGCTCGACCTCGACGACGTTCGGTGCCGACGACGGCGTCGGTCAGGTCGACGACCAGGTCGACAAGCGCGTCGATGTCGGCGGCGGTCGGCCGCGGAAGCCGGTCAGCAGCGGATAGCTGCGCAGCCGGGCGAGCGCTCGGCGCACATCGTCGCGCGGTGACCGGTGCGAGCAGGTGGGTCACGTCGCTCCACACCTCGGTCGTCACGCCGCCGTAGCCGAGCGTGACCAGCCACCCGATCGGCGGATCGCGACGCACGGCGACGAGCACCTCGGCGACCACGTCGGTCACGGTCGCCTCGACGAGGTAGCGGTCGGCGTCGGCATCGACTGCCAGCGCCGCGGCCAGCGCGTGGCCGTCGGCCAAGCCGACCTTCACCGCACCGCTCTCGCTCTTGTGTGCCTGCGCCGAGTGCCTTCAACGTGATCGGATAGCCGATCTTCTCGGCGGCAGCCTGCACCTCGGCTGATGTCGCCGCGACGCCGTCGGGCACCGCGATGTCGAATGGCTCGCAAGCTTGGTTTCGCTTCCGCCTCGTCGACGAGCCGGGTCTCGCCCGGCTGCGTCGACAGGGCATGTGCGTGGATCGCAGCGCTGCCCGACCAGGGCAGCGGCCTGCAAGCGCAGCGAGCCCTTCGGCGAGCCCGAGCAATGGCGTCAACCCGCGCCCGATCGACGTGGGTCGGAGCTGCTCGTTGAGGCACTCCGCCATCGTCGCCACCACCACCGCGCGACGACCCGTGGCCTCGGCGGCGTCGGCGAGCGCGTCGGCGGAGACGTACCACGACGTCGGATCGTTGTCGGGGCCGGGCGGTGCGTCGAGCACCAGCATGGTGACGTCCTGCGGCCCGTCCATCACGGCGGTGAAGCATCGCGACATCGCCTGCGCGATCGCCCCACATGAACGTGTGGTAGTCGAACGGGTTGCTGACGGTGACCAGCTCGGTCAGCGTCGACTCGATGCGATGCTCGGTGCTGGTCGGTGAAGGGCTCGAAGCGCAGCATGCCGTGCTCCGGCCGATCGGCCACCAGCGACGCCTCGCCGCCCGAGCAGCTCATCGACACGATCGTGCGGCCGCTCAGCGGCCCGCCGTTGTCGAGCAGCTTCAGCGTCTCCAACATCTCGGCCGGCGTCGTCGACGGTGGCGACGCCGTAGCGCGCGAACAACGCGTCGTACGCCGCAGCGCGCCCCGACATCGACCCGGTGTGCGACGTGGCGATGCGCGCACCGGCTGCCGACCGGCCGGTCTGCAGCGCGACGATCGGCACGCCTTGGGCATGGGCGCGACGAGCGACCGTGGCGAAGTGCTGTGGATCGCGCACCGCCTCGAGGAACAAGCCGATCGCCGTGATCCGCGGGTCGTCGAGCAACGCGTCGATGCAGTCCTCGATGCCGACGCTGGCCTGATTGCCGACGGAGATGATCGTGCCGAGACGCAGTCCGCGCTGCTGGAACGTGAGGTTGACGGCGACGTTGCCGCTCTGCGACACGATCGCCGACGCCGCGATCGAGGCGCTGCATCCCGTGCTCGTCGGGCCACAGCGCGACGCGATCGAACGTGTTGACGAAGCCGTAGCAGTTCGGTCCGAAGAACGGCAGGTCGCCGGCGGCGTCGAGCAGATCCGCTGCAGATCGGCCGTCGCCGGACTCGGCGAAGCCCGAGCCGTAGCACACCGCACCGCCGGCACCGATGCGACCGCAGCGTAGCCATCGCCTCGACCGTGGCGTGTCGGTTGACGCCGAGGAACACGGCGTCGGGCACACCGGGCAGCGCGTCGAGCGTGGGCACGCAGGCGACGCCGGCGAGATCGCCTGCGCTTCGGGTGCACCGGCCAGATCGGGCCGGCGAAGCCGAGCTTCAGGCACTGGCGCACGACACGCTCGGCGGGAGCGCCACCGACGACGGCGATCGAGCGCGGCGCGAGCAGGCGACGCAGGTCGACGCACGGATCAGGCCCCGAACGGGCGCAGCATCGCCCGCGAGATGATGTGCCGCTGGATCTCCGATGTGCCGTCCCAGATGCGATCGACGCGGGTGTCGCGCCACATCCGCTCCAGCGGCAGCTCGTCCATCAGACCCATGCCGCCGAGGATCTGGATCGCCTCGTCGGTGACGAACTGGCACATCTCGCTGGCGAACACCTTGGCGATCGCCATGTCGGAGTCGGTGGCCGTTGCCCTGCGGCGTCCTTCCAGGCGGCGCGCAGCGTCAGCAGCTCGGCGGCCTCGAGCCGGGTCTGCATGTCGGCCAGCTTGAACGACACGCCCTGGAACTTGCCGATCTGCTGGCCGAACTGCACCCGGGTCGCGGCCCATTCGGTGGCGATGCCGAGCGCCCGCCGGGCCCGGCCGACGCAGACCGCGGCGACCTGCAGCCGGGTCGAGCCGAGCCACTCGTTGGCCGCGTCGAAGCCGCGATGCTCCTCGCCGAGGATCTTCGACGCCGGCACCGCGGCAGTCGTCGAAGTTGATGATCATGTTGTGGTAGCCGCGGTTGGAGACGCAGCTGTAGCCGTCGACGACGTCGCAGCCGGGCGTGTCGAAGTCGACGAGGAACCCGGTGATCAGCTTCTTCGGTCCGCGGCTGGTCTGCTCCTCACCGCTGGCCGCGAACAGGATCACGTAGTCGGCGAGATCGGCGTGGCTGATGAAGTGCTTGGTGCCGTTGATCACGTAGTCGTCGCCGTCGCGAACCGCGCTGCACTTCATGCCGCGCACGTCGCTGCCGGCATCGGGCTCGCTCATCGCCATGCAGTCGACACGCTCGCCGGTGATCGTCGGGAGCAGGTACTCGTCGATCTGGTCGCCGGTGCACGCCCGCAAGATGTTGGACGGGCGGGCGACGATGTAGTGCAGCGCGTACGACGCGGCGCCGAACTCGCGGTCGACGAGCGTGACGCCGAAGCTGTCGAGTCCGCCGCCGCCCAGCTCGGCGGGCATGTTGGCCGCGTACAAGCCCGGCGTCGATCGAGCGCTGCTTGATCTGCTGCACCAGGTCTGGGCGGCACCTCACCGAGCTTCTCGACCTGCTCCTCGTAGGGGAACAGCTCTCGCTCGGTGAACGAACGAACCGTGTCGACGATCATCTGGTGCTCGTCGGAAAGTGCGAAGTCCAAGGGTCTACTCCGTGTTCGGTCGGCCATCGCCCTGGGGCGATGGCAGTGAGAAGTGACCGGCGCGGTCGGCCGGCGGAAGGGCTGCGTGGGCGGCGGCGATGGCCGCGAGCGCGGCCGCGACGTCGGGGAGGATCGGCGACGGAGCGGCCGGCGTTCATGTCGACGTGCACGAGCATCTGCTCGGTGGTGGCAAGCAGCGCCTCGTCGTCACCGTGAAACATCGAGTGGATAGATGTGCAGCCGCTTGCGGTCGACGCCGAGCACCTGCGTGCGTGATACGCAGCGGGTCGTGCTCTGCGGCCTCGCGCAGGTAGTGCGATGTGCGTCTCGACGGTGTAGAAGCTGTGCCCGCGCGGCGCGATACGCATCGTCGTCGCCGATGTAGCGGAAGAGCGCGTCGCTGGCCCAGCCGAACGGCCGTGAGGTACGCCGCCTCGGTCATGTGGTCGTTGTAGTCGACCCACTCCGGCAGCACCTCGCCGCGGTAGAAATCGAGCGGTGCGGTGATGGCGTCGCCCGGCTTCCAGCGCGCCGGTGGGTGCACCATGCGACCTTCGTGGTCGACCTCGGCGATCCCCGATCCCATAAGCTGAATATACACTCAGGATTGAATCTCGCCTATGCCACGACCTCGACTCGACCACGTTCGCAAGACGCAGATCCTCACGGCAGCCGCGTCGGTGCTGTCGGAGCGGGGTTACGCCAATGCCCGCGTCGTCGACATCGCCAAGGAGGCGGGCACCAGCCCGGCAGCGATCCTCTACTGGTTCGAAGGCAAGAACGGCCTGCTCGCCGAGGCATTGGCGCTGCGCGAACTGGAGTTCCACGATCGCTACACGGTTCGCATCGAGCGGGCCGAGACGGCATCGAAGCAACTGCGCATCCTCATCGAAGCGATGCTTCGTCACTACGACTGGGCGCTGTGGATGGAGCTGTGCGTGCTGGCGTTGCGAGACCCTGCGGCCGCGGCGGAGCGCGATCGTATGGATCGCCGCTGGCGGGCGATGTTGCGCAAGGTCATCCGCGACGGTCAGCAGCGTGGTGAGTTCGTCGCCAGCGATGCCGACGAGACCATGTTCGTGCTCGCCGCGTTGCTCGACGGCATGGCGCCGCTGCTGGCGATGAAGGCCAAGGGTGTCACGCTGCACCGAGTCGAGCGCACCTGGCTGGCCGAGGCTGCCCGGCTGCTCGGCCCCGGCTTCGACGCATCACCCCTGCGCCGTTCGCGTTGAGTCTGAACGATTGCCTGGCGCCCACCCGGGTGGCGGCGCCAAACACTCATTCAGAAGTCTTTGAGGAGCCTGGTCGTCTCGGGATCGAGGAAGCCGGCGATCGTGGCCTCGGTCTCGAGTCGCAGGGCGCCCGCCAGATCGGTCGACGCCGTGCGGTTGAGCACCCGCTTCATCGCGCCGACGGCCAGCGGGGGCAGCTTGGCGAGCCGGGCGGCCACCTCGTGTGCCGAGGCAATGAGGTGCTCGTCGGCGACCACACGCCAGGCCACCCCGAGCTCGCGCAGCGTCGCCGCGTCGTACCGTTCGCCGAGGAACAGCATCTCGCGGGCCTTGACGCAGACCGACCATCGCCGGCAGCAACGACGTGACCCCGCCGGTGACGAACACGTTCAGCGAGACCTCGGGGAAGAAGCCCTTGGCGCTGTCGGCCCAGATCGGGAAGTCGCAGTTGATCGCCCACTCGAAGCCACCGCCGACGGCCCAACCGTTGATCGCCCCGACCACCGGCTTCGGGCCGAAGATGATCGCCTCGGTGGCACGCTGGATCGCGTCGACCAGGTCGCGGGCCTCGGCTTCGTCGGTCGGCTGCACGTGTTCGCGGCGGTCGTCACCGGCGCAGAAGGCACGTCCCGCACCGGTGAAGATGATGGCCTGGGTCGCCGCGATCGGCGTGCGCATCGTCGAACGCCGAGGCGACGTCGTCGATCAATTGGCGGTTCATCGCGTTCAACCGCTCGGGTCGGTTGAGCGTGATCGTGCGCACGCCGCCCTCGGCGAGCTCGCTGAGCACGGTGTCGTACTCAAAGTTGCCGTTCATCACCGGCAACCTAGTAAGACCAGCGGTGATGGGCACTGCGCAGAGTGAGCCTCGGTACGCGGTGCCGACGATCGATGGATTGCTCGATCTGCGGGCGACCGATAGCGCCGACAGGCGACGTTCCTGCGCTTCTCGTCGGGTGACCTGACCTTCGGCGAGGCCCGTCGACGCTCGACCGGGCTCGCCCACGGCCTGGCCGATCTCGGTGTGCAGCGCGGCCAGCTCGTGCCGGTGCTGATGGCCAACGGCCCCACCTTCGCGATCACCTGGCTGGCGCTGTGCACCTTGGGCGCTGTCTCGACCTTGTTGAACACCGAGTTTCGTGGTCCATCGCTGTTGCATGCATTGAACCTCAGCGGTGCCGAGACCGTCATCGCCGACGCCGACCTCGTACACCATCTCGCCGAGGTCTCCGATCAGCTCGAGCACCTGCGTCGGCTGGTCGTAGTCGGTGGTGACACCGGGATCCATCCCGATGTGCCGGGCGTGAAGGTCATCGACCTCGCCGGGCTGCGCACCGACATCGCTGCGCCGATCGCGTCTGCCCATTCGGTATTCGATCCGGCGATGGTTCTGTTCACGTCCGGCACCACGGGTGCATCCAAGGGGTGCGTGCTGTCGCACCGCTACGCCGTGCGCCAGGCGCAGCTGATGATCGACAACCTCCAGCTGCGTCCCGACGACGTGCTGTATTGCCCGTTTCCGATGTTCCACATCGACGCGACCGTGCTGACCGTGGTCCCGGCGATGTTGCTGGTCGACCACAGCGGCGATCGGCGACCGGTTCTCGGCGTCGGGGTTCTGGGACGAGGTTCGTCGAGCGGGGGCGACGGTGTTCGACTTCATGGGCGCCACGTTGACCATGCTGCACAAGCGACCGGTGCTGCCCGACGACGGCGACAACCCCGCCCGGCTGGGGTGGGGAGTGCCGGTGCCGGAGTTCGCGTCGGAGTTCGAGCGACGCTTCGGCGTGCAGTTGGTGGAGCTGTACGGATCCACCGATGCCGGCGTCCCGATGTATCACCCGATCGACGAACCACGCCGGCAGGGCTCGTGCGGCCGGGTGATACCCCCAATACGAGGTGCGGCTGTTCGATGAGTCGGGCGTCGAGGTGGCGATCGGTGACGTCGGCGAGATCGTCGTTCGCCCGAACGAGCCGTCGCTGATGTCGGACGGCTACTACGGCATGCCGTCGGCCACGTTGGAGTCGCGCCGTGACCTGTGGTTCCACACCGGAGACCTGGCGCGCCGGGACAGCGACGGGTTCTTCTACTTCGTCGGGCGGCGGACCGACAGCATCCGCCGTCGTGGCGAGAACATCTCTGCGTTCGAGGTCGAAGAAGTGGTGAAGCTGCACCCCGCCGTGCTCGATGCCGCGGCGTACGGGGTGCCGAGCGATCTCACCGAGGACGACGTCATGGTGGCCGTCGTCCCCCGGCCCGACCACGTCGTCGACCCGCACGAGCTGACCCGGTTCTGCGCGGCGCGGATGGGCCGGCACATGGTGCCCCGATACGTCGACGTGGTCGAGGTGCTGCCGCGCACTCCGACCGAGAAGGTCGAAAAGGCCCAGCTCAGGCAGCGTGGTGTGACCCTGACCACCTGGGATCGGTACAGTCCTGTGAGCGGGCATCCACTTCGGAGGTTGCAGGATTGACTGACGGCTCGCTGATGACGTCGATCCCCTCGTCGACTCAGATGTCTCCGAGGGGAAGCGGCCGCTACTTCGTGAGCGGCCCGGTCGACGCGGTGCTGATCGGCGGTGCATCCATCGCGCTGTACGTCGTCTTGATGGTCTCCCCGCAGCTCGCCTCATCGGCATCGCTCGTCTCGGTGGCAGCGACGCTGGTGTGGGTGTGCAACTACCCGCACTTTGCCGCGTCGAGCTTTCGGTTGTACCACTCCCGCGCGACCACGCGGCAGTACCCGCTGACGGCGTGGTTGATCCCCGCCGTCATGTTCGTCGCCGTCGTCGGCTGCTTCCTCTCGCCCGACCTCGTTGCGCCCATGTTCGTCAAGCTCTACCTGCTGTGGTCTCCGTTCCACTTCTCCGGACAGACCGTCGGGATCACCATGATCTACGCACGGCGCAGCGGGTACCGGATCGAGGGATGGGGCAGAACGGCGCTGAGCTGGTTCGTGTTCTCGACGTTCGCGGTGCAGAGTGCCTGGGCCGAATTGGCCATCCGCACACACGACGTGCGCTCGCTGACCGGTGCCCGACGGTCGTACTTCGGCGTCCACTTCGGTGTCCTGGGCGTGCCAACGTGGGTACCGACCGTGCTCACCGCCGTTCTGTGGATCAGCCTGGCGGCTTTTGGCGTTTATGTTCTGCTGCAGCTCCGCGGCGACCGCCGGTTCATCCCACTGATCGTGTTGCTTCCCGCCGCCTCACAGTTCATCTGGTTCTACGCCCCGAACGTCGGCGAATACGTCGCATTGGTGCCCTTCTTCCATTCGTTGCAGTATCTCCTGATCGCCTGGAGCGTGCAGCTCGCCGTCGGCCTCGGCGAACGACGGCGCAGCCCCTCGGTCGGCTACGTGGTCTCCGAGTCGGTCAGGTGGGCAGTGATCAACATCGCCATCGGTGTCGGCCTGTTCTGGGGACTGCCACGGATCGGCAGTCAGTTCGGTCGATCGTTGCAATTCAGCAGCGCCGTCATGCTCGCGGCCATCCAGATCCACCACTTCTTCGTCGATGGTGTGATCTGGCGGCTGCGCGAACCGTCGGTGCGCTCGCCGTTGTCGTCGTCGTTGCGAACGCTCACCGGCTCGGGGAGCCGTGGCGAAAGTGGTTAGACGCGCGCCTGGCCGATGCTTCGACCGGCTTGCAGTGGGCCGCGGCAAGAGATCGTGGAGAGCAGCGATCTCGGTGAGCTTGGCCTGGATCTCGGTCGAGGCCGGTGACGACTTGCCGGCCTCGGTGTCGACGTGCAGCATCATGTGCTCAGCGGTCGCGACCGGTGAGTCGTCGTCGCCACGGTGCACGACCGTGAAGATGTGCAGGCGCTTGGCGTCGTGCGACAGCAACTGGGCGGTGACACGCAGGTGATCACCCGCGTGGCTCTGGGAGATGAAGTTGAGGTGGCTCTCGACGGTGTAGTACGAACGCCCCGACTGCAGGTAGGGCTCGTCGACGCCGATCAGTCGCATGAACCGATCGCCGGCCTCGCTGGTGATCTGCATGTATCGGCTGTCGTTGGTGTGGCCGTTGTAGTCGACCCAATCGGTGGGCACGACACGCTCGTGCACGGGGATCGGCCTCGACAGATCGATCTCACCGGCAATCAGGTTGCCGCGATCGAACAACGTCCGCTCGAAGTCGGCCAGCGTCTTGCCGGCGGCGAACCCGCGGTTGCGTAGACCATGCATGACTTCGACCAGGCAGTCGTCGCGGAGTGCCTCCAGCTCGCGTATCGACAGCCCCGGCGTCTGTAGGTCGACCTGGGCATCGCTCTGCGCGCAGATCGTGTCGAGCAACTCGTCGGTCAGTTCGGGCACGTCCATCAGCTTCGTCCACGGCCATTTCAGGGCCGGCCCGAACTGGGCCATGAAGTGCCGCATGCCCGCTTCGCCGCCGGCGATTCGATAGATCAGGAACGTGCCCATGAAGCTCCACCGCAGGCCGGGGCCGAAGCGCATCGCGTCGTCGATCTCGGCTGCGGTGGCGACGCCATCGTTCACCAACCACAGGGCCTCACGCCACAGGGCTTCCATCAGCCGGTCGGCGACGAACCCGTCGATCTCCTTCGACAGGATCAGCGGATGCATGCCGATGTCGCGGTACATCTCGGCAGCGTGCTGCTTGGTGGCTTCTGATGTTGCCGCGCCCCCACACACCTCGACGAGAGGCATCAGGTACACCGGGTTGAACGGGTGCCCGACCACGAGCCGTTCGGGGTTGACCATGTCGCGCTGCATCTCGGTGGGCAGCAAGCCCGACGTCGACGATCCGAACACGACGTCGGGACCAGCGACGCGACTGGCTGTGGCAAAGAGTTGCTGCTTCAATTCGAGTCGCTCGGGGGCACTCTCCTGCACGAAGTGGGCACCGTCGACGGCTTCCTCGACGGTGGTGACGATGCGCAGAGCGCCTTCCGGCGGCCATTGGGCCCTCGTCAACCTGGCGTTGGCCCGCCGGGCGTTGGCCAGCACCTCGCCGACCTTGCGTGGCGCCTCGGGATCGGGGTCGAACATCACCACGTCGTGACCGTTGAGCAGGAACCGTGCAGCCCACCCGCCGCCGATGACGCCGCCGCCGAGGAGGCCGATGTGGCCAGTCGTCACCGGTTACCGGTCACTTCGCTCGGCGGTCGTGACGCCGGACCCGTGTAGATCGCCGACGGCCGGATCAACCTGCCGGTGCGCTTCTGCTCGAGGATGTGGGCGCTCCATCCAGCGGTTCGGGCGCAGGCGAACATCGCCGTGAACATGTGCGCCGGGACCTCGGCGAAGTCGAGCACGACCGCCGACCAGAACTCGACGTTGGTGGCCAGGACGCGGTCGGGATAACGAGCCTTCAGCTCCTCGAGTGCTGCTTGCTCGAGGGCCTCGGCGACCTCGACGCGCGGCGACTTCAGCTCCTTGGCCGTACGTCGCAACACACGGGCGCGAGGGTCTTCGGCCCGGTAGACGCGGTGGCCGAAACCCATCAGCCGGTCGCCGCGATCCATCGCCCGCTTGACCCAGCGCACGGCGTCGCCTTCCGCTTCGACCTCGTCGAGCATCTGCAGCACACGTGATGGGGCGCCGCCGTGCAGCGGGCCCGACAGGGCACCGACGGCGCCCGACAGGGCTGCGGCGACATCGGCGCCGGTCGAGGCGATCACCCGAGCCGTGAAGGTCGACGCGTTCATGCCGTGCTCGGCTGCCGACACCCAGTAGGCGTCAACTGCCTTGACGTGGTCGGGGTCGGGGTCGCCGCGCCAGCGGCGCATGAAGCGCTCGGTGATGGTCGCCGCCCCGTCGATGTGTTTTTGAGGCACCATTGCCAACCCCAGCCCGCGTGCCGACTGGGCCACGAACGACAGTGCCATCACCGAAGCCCGGGCGAGGTCGTCGCGGACCTGCGTGTCGTCGATGTCGAGCAACTGGCCGAGCCCCCAGAACGGCGCCAGCATCGCCAGGGCACTCTGCACATCGACGCGGATGTCGCCGGAATGCACGGGGATGGGGAACGGCTCGGCGGGAGGCAGACCCGGCTCGAACGAGCCGTCGACCAGCAGGCCCCAGACGTGGCCATAGTCGTACAAACCGACGAGCTCTTCGATGTCGACGCCGCGGTAGCGCAGGGCACCACCCTCGCGGTCAGGTTCGGCGATCTGGGTCTCGAAGGCGATGACGCCCTCCAGGCCGTGCTGTACCACTGGATCACCCATGCCGTACCCCCAGTTTCCTCCGCGCAGACGCGCTCAGGTGTGTTTGACGAGTTTCAGCTTGTCACGCACTTCTTGAGGGCCGAGAATCCGCACGTTCATGCTCTCGAGCAGTTGTTTGGCGCGGGCGACGAGCTCGGCGTTGGTGGCTTTGTGGCCCGGGCCGAGGTACAGGTTGTCTTCGAGACCGACGCGCACGTTGCCACCGGCCAAGGCCGCCATGGCAACGAAGGGGATCTGCATGCGCCCGATCGAGAACGCCGAGAACACACAATCGTTGGGCAGGTTGTTGACCATCGCCATGAACGTGTTGGGATCGTCGGGCGCGCCGTAGGAAATGCCCATGCACAGCTGGATCATCACCGGGTCGTCGAGCAGACCGTCGCGGATCAACTCCTTGACCTGCACCAGGTGCCCCGTGTCGAACACCTCCAACTCGGGGCGCACGCCCAGCTCTTGCACCTGACGGGCCATCGAACGCAGCACGCTGGGGGTGTTGACCATGATGTAGTCGCCGCCCGAGGCGAAGTTCATGGTGCCGCAGTCGAGGGTGCAGATCTCGGGCAGCAACGTGCGCACGTGGTCGAGTCGTTCGGTGGCTCCGGCCATGTCGGTGCCGTCGGGGTTGATCGGCAGCACGTTCTCGTCTCCGCCCAGCACCATGTCGCCACCCATGCCGGCGGTGAGGTTGAGCACGACGTCGGTGCCCGAGTCGCGGACGCGCTCGACCGCCTCGGCATACAGCTCGGTGGCGCGGGCGCCCTTGCCGGTCTGCGGGTCGCGCACATGGATGTGCACCACCGCCGCACCCGCCTTGGCCGCCCCGATCGCCGCGTCGGCGATCTGCTCGGGTGTGACCGGCACGTGCGGGCTCTTGGCGACGGTGTCGCCCGAGCCGGTGACTGCACAGGTGATGAAGACTTCCCAGTTCATGGCGAACCCCCTGAACCAGCCGCTGCCGGCTGATTGTCTGAACGAACGATCAGCTAACTGTAGCCCAACGCTCCTGCTGCTGCCGACGGCGAAGGTGTGTGAGGATTGAACGCATGGCCGAGGATCTTCAGGGGCTGCGGGCGCTGGTGACAGGTGGCGGGTCGGGCATCGGCGCGGCGATCGCCGCAACCCTGGTCAGTAGGGGCGCACTGGTAATGGTTGTCGACGCAGACCCGGCGACCAGTCCCGACTTCGTGGCCGATGTTTCCGACACGGCCGCCGTCGATCGGCTGTTCGTCGAGATCGGCACGCAGCTGGGTGGTCTCGACGTGCTGGTCAACAACGTCGGCATCGCCGGCCCGACCGCACCGGTCGAGGAGATGGATCCCGACGCCTTCGATCACTGCGTTCGGGTCAACCTCGGCTCGATGTTCCGTTGCACTCGCTCCGCGGTGCCGTTGCTGCGCGAGCTACCGGGTTCGATCGTCAACATCTCCTCGACCGCCGGCATCTTCGGCTTCCCGCTGCGCTCGCCGTACGCCGCTGCCAAATGGGGCGTCGTCGGGTTGACCAAGACCTGGGCGATGGAACTCGGCCCCGAGGGCATCCGAGTCAACGCGATCTGCCCTGGCTCCGTCGGTGGATCGCGGATGGACGGGGTGATCGAGCGCGAGGCCCAAGTCCGCGGAGTGACGGCATCGGAGGTGCGATCGGCCTACGCGAGCCAGGTGTCGATGGGGTCGTTCGTCGACGCCAACGACATCGCCCAGGCCGTGGCGTTTCTGTCGTCGCCGGCTGCCCGATTCATATCCGGGCAGGTGCTGGGCGTCGACGGTCATACCGAGACCTTGCGCACCAATTGTTCACAATGAGTGTGAAGCGTCACTCGGATCACTGCGTTATAGTCCAGCCAGTTTGGGTGTCACTCGGGGAGTGACGCTCTCGAAACAAGGGGGAAAATGGAATGGCGTTCGATCCAGAGAAGGGTCTGATCCCGAGCAAGTTCAATCGTCGACAACTGATCGTGGGCAGCAGCGCGGCAGCAACCATGGCGGCTGCACTCGCCGCCTGCGGCAGCGACAGCAAGAGCACGACACCGGCCGGAAGCAACGCCCCGGCGGCGACCGAGGCCGCCGGAGGAACGCAGGCCGCAACCGCTACGACGGCGGCTGCGACAGGCACGACCGCGGCCGCAGCCGGCACACCGAAGGCCGGCGGAATTCTGCGCGTCGGCACGCTCGGCGGCGCCAAGGATTTGCTCGACGGGCAACACATCGTGTCGAAGGCCGACATCATCCGCCAAGCAACGGCCTGGGAGCCGCTGATGAGCTTCAGCGCCGACTTCGTCCCGGAATACACCAACGGCCTCGCCAAAGAAGTCAAGGCCAATGCCGGCGACGACTACACGATCACGCTCAAGGACGGTCTGAAGTTCGCCAACGGCAATCCGGTCACGGCCGACGACGTCATCTATTCGTTCACTCGCATGCTCGACCCCAAGCTCAACCTGTACGGGGGCACGCCATTCCGACCGATCATCGACGTCACGGGGCTCACCAAGGTCGACGACCAAACCGTCAACGTCAAGCTCAAGCAGGTTGTGTCGAACTTCCTGGAAAACCTCTGCAACTACACATCGGGGATCGTCCCCGTGGGGTACGAGGCCTTTAGCGGCGATCCGACCACGCAGGTCGGCACCGGGCCGTACATGTTGAAGGAGTTCGAGGTCGGGAAGAAGTCGGTTCACGTCAAGAACCCGAACTACTGGGACGAGGGCAAGCCGTATTTCGACGAGATACAGATCATCGACTTCGCAGACGCCGCGGCGATGGTCAATGCGCTTGTCGCCGACCAGATCGATGCCGCCCAAGACCTCCCGTCGTCGGCGGCCGAGACGATCAAGGGCACTGATGGATATGCACTGCTCAACTCCGCCGGTGGCGGTTGGTTGACGATCAGCATGGCCGTCGACCAGGAACCGTTCACCGATGTGAAGGTTCGCCAGGCCATGCGCCTGATCGTCGATCGCGATGCGATGGTCGAGCAGGTGTTGGCCGGCTACGGCCGGGTTGCCAACGACCTCTACTCGCCGCTCGATCCTGCCTACGCCAAGGATCTTCCGCAGCGCAAGCAAGACTTCGAGGGCGCCAAGAAACTGCTCGCCGATGCGGGCAAGAGCGATCTGGTGATCGACCTGTTCGCGCCCGACGACACTGCTGGGTTGATCGACATGGTCAAGTTGTTCGCCGAGCAGGCCAAGGGTGCAGGCATCACGGTGAACGCGAAGATCCTGCCGCAGGCCGACTACTGGGGCAGCGACTACCTCAAGCGCACCTTCGCCACGGATTTCTGGGGCACCCGCAACTTCCTGCCGCAGGTTGCCAGCAGCAGCTTGGCGACTGCTGCGTTCCCCGACGACCACTGGCCGCCGGCTGGTTCCACATTTGCCGACGACTACACCGTCAGCCGTCGGCGAGATCGACCCCGTCAAGCGCAAGGTGATCACCGACAAGATGCAGAAGGAACTGTACGAAACCGGTGGGCTGATCATCCCGTTCTTCCAGAACACTCTCGACGGCTACAACCAGCGGGTGCAGGGACTGGTCGAGCGACCCAACACGCTCAACCTCGATCACTACGGCCGCGGCTTCAAGAACTTGTCCTTCGGCTGAGGCTGAGCCCGGTCTGGTCCACACTTGGCCACCGCCTCCGGTTCGCAGGAACTGGGGGCGGTGGTCGCGTCATAACGGAAGGTTTCCGTGTCGAACAAATGGGGAGTCGCCAAATTCATCCTGCGACGGCTGGCATTTGGCGTGCTCACGTTGCTGATCGTGTCGATCATCGTGTTCGGTGCAACCCAACTTCTGCCGAGCGATCCGGCACAGGCCAAGCTCGGCCGAAACGCGACTCCGGAAAGTTTGAAAGCTCTTCGCGACCAGATGGGTCTTGATCGTCCGAAGATCAACCAGTACTTCTCGTGGTTGAAGGGGAATGGTCACCGGAGACCCCGGCGTCTCACTCGCAGCCAATGTTCCCATCACGTCGTACATTTCCGATCGGGTCGTGAACTCGCTGTTCCTTCTGGTCCTGGCTTCGATCGTGTCGATACCGATTTCGTTGGCGCTCGGCGCCTACATGGCCCTCAAACCTGCACCGTTCCTGTCGAATGCAATGCTCGCGGTGGCGTCGCTACCGGAATTCGTAGTCGGGATCGTCCTCGTCATCACCTTCTCCACGCGCCTGTTCCATATCCTTCCGGCGGTCAGTTCGATCGACATCGGCAAGGGTCCGTGGACCGATCCCAAAGGCGCGATCTTGCCGACCATCGTTCTGGCGATCGGCGCGATCCCCTACATCAGCCGCACAGCACGGGCATCGCTGATCGAAGTGCTGCAGAGCGACTACGTCGAAATGGCTCGATTGAAGGGCCTTCCCGAGCGGCAAGTCATGCGACGACACGCCTTTCCGAACGCGCTCGGGCCGGTCTTCCAGGTGATCGCGCTCAACATCGCCTACTTCGCCGCTGGGGTCATCGTCGTCGAAGCCGTGTTCAACTATCCCGGAGTCGGCGGTGCGATGAGCGACGCCGTGAAGGGCCGAGACTTTCCTGTCGTGCAATTCCTGGCAATGGCACTCGCCGCTGTCTACGTGGTCACCAACATCGCCGCCGACGTCGGCACGATGCTCGTCACCCCACGGCTACGAACGAGGCTTCGATGAGCGCTTCGGAGGTATTGGCGGTCGGGTCGGATGTCTCGACGCTGGCCAATCGCCCTCCCGGCATCGTGCGTGTCGGATTCCGGCTGTGGCGAACTCGGGTCGGCGCCTTGATCGTGGCAGTGCTTGTAGTCATTGCCCTCTTCGGATACCTCATCGCGCCCTACGGCGAGCAAGAAGGTGTCGCTCTGCCGTTCAGGCCCGCCGACAAGACTCGCAGGCCCACCCTCTTCGGTTCGGCAGAACTGGGGCACGACGTCTGGACTCGTTTCCTGTACGGCGGTCGCCCAATCCTTGTGGCAGCGGTCCTCTCGACGGCCATTGCCTTGATTCTCGGCACCATCGTCGGACTGGTGGCTGCCTACAACCGTGGCCGTCTCGACGACGTGCTGATGCGGTCGATGGACGTCGCCCTCGCCATGCCGCAGATCATCACCGCCCTCGTCGTGCTATCGATGTTCGGCGCCAAGACCTGGCTGATCATCTTGACTGTCGGCTTGTCCACAGTCCCCCGCATCGCCCGGGTCGTACGTGGTGCTGCAGTATCGATCGTCGAGCGCGACTTCGTGTCGGCCGCCGAGGCGCTGGGAGAATCAAGACCTCGAATTCTCTTCTCCGAGATCCTTCCGAACGTCGCTGCTCCGCTGTTGGTCGAGGCCAATCTGCGCCTGACCTATGCCATCGGCCTGATCGCCGGTATCTCGTTTCTCGGGTTCACGCCCGATCCCGGAGCCGCCAACTGGGGTTTGATGGTCAACGAGAACCGTCAGGGGCTGGTCACCAACCACTGGGGTGTCACCTTGCCGGTGATCGCAGTTGCGTTGCTCACGATCGGCACCGGGCTGATCGGCGACGGCATTTCTAGGGCTGCCGCTGGCATCGACCGCAAGCAAGGTGAGGCGCCTTGAACGAGGCGTTGCTCATACACAATTTGCGTATCAACGTCGAGACGTCGGGCCACGACATCGTCGATGAAGTCACCCTATCGATCGCGCCGGGCGAGGTGCTCGGCCTGGTCGGTGAGTCCGGTTCGGGCAAGACAACCGTCGGTCTGGCGGTTCTCGGCCACGCCCGGCGAGGCGTGAAGATCGTCAGCGGTACCGTGCAGATCGGTGAGACCGATATGTTCGGCCTTGGCGAAACGGCGCTACGCGAGGCTCGAGGTCGGCTGGTCACATACGTGCCGCAAGACCCCTCAACGGCGCTCAATCCGGCAATCCGCATCGGCAAGCAGATCATGGAGGTCTTGGAAGCCCACAACTTCGGCGGCAGCGACGACGCACGACGTGCCCGTGTCGCCGAGGTGATGGGCGAGGTACTCCTGGTTGGCACACCGGAGTTCCTGCGCAGGTATCCGCATCAGCTCAGCGGCGGGCAACAGCAGAGAGTCGGTCTGGCCATGGCATTTGCTTGCCGCCCGTCCGTGATCGTGCTCGACGAGCCGACGACCGGGCTCGATGTCAGCACGCAGGCTCACATTCTGGAAACCGTCCGTGAACTGTGCCGAGCACACAACGTCGCCGCGCTGTACGTCACCCACGATCTTGCGGTCGTTGCCAACCTTGCCGATCGGGTCGCGGTCATGTATGCAGGCCGGATCATCGAGCAGGGTTCCGCCGCCGAGTTGTTCTTCAATCCCAGCCATCCGTACACCCGGCACTTGACTGCTGCCGCCCCCGACATGTCGACCGAGCGCGAAATGGTCGGTCTCAGCGGTCGCGCCCCGGCTCCCGGTCGGCGTCTCGCCGGCTGCTCGTTCGCCCCGCGCTGCGACCTGGCGACCGACGAATGTCGTGAGGAGTTTCCAAACGAACGCGAGGTTGCTCCCGGTCGGCTGGTGCGTTGTTTCCGCCCGTTCGAGGTGCCTCAACGCACTCAGCGTGTCGCCGTTCACTCATCGTCGATCGCCGCGTCGGCGACGCACGCACTGATCGTGCGCGATGTTTGCGCGTCGTACACCGGCCACGAGGTCGTTCACAACGTCGACCTGTACTTCGATCGTGGCGAGTGCCTGGCGCTGGTCGGTGAATCCGGGTCGGGAAAGACCACACTGTCACGATCGATCGGCGGCCTTCATCGGGAATGGACGGGCGAGATCCTCCTCGGCTCCGAGCGGCTGGCACATTCGGCCCGAGATCGCACCACAGCACAGCGCTTGCGCATTCAGTACGTGTTTCAGAACCCATACAGCTCGTTGCACCCCCGACGTTCGGTCGGCGAGTCAGTGGGCCGACCGTTGATCGTCGGAGGCGCGTCGAAGACCGATGCCGCGCGCAAGGTCGGCGAGATGCTCGAGCGTGTCGCCCTCACCGCCGGCTACGCCAACCGTTTCCCCGATCAGCTCTCGGGCGGCGAGCGGCAACGTGTCGCTATCGCCCGCGCCCTGGTGAGCAAGCCGGAGGTGCTGGTCTGCGACGAGGTCACCTCGGCGCTCGACGTGCTGGTGCAGGCCTCGATCGTCGAGCTGCTCAGCGAACTGCGGCGCGACCTCGGTCTGGCCATGCTGTTCGTCACCCACAACCTGCCGCTGGTCGCTTCGATCGCCGATCAGGTTGCGGTGCTCGCCGATGGCAAGCTGGTCGAATCGGGCCCCACCGAGCAGGTGCTGCGCAACCCCGAGGCAGAGTACACCAAGCGGTTGATCGCCGACACGCCGCAGATCTCAGTCACCTGAGCAGCGGCCGGCGCGGTCGGCACCCGATCGGATCGAGTGTGGCCGGCCGACGTCGGGTAACTTCGCCGCATGGCCGCGAACGAACCAGGCACACCAGTCGACGTCAAACCTCGAAGCCGCGACGTGACCGACGGTATGACCAAGGCGCCGGCGCGGGCGATGTTGCGCGCCATTGGCATGACCGACGACGACTGGGTGAAGCCGCAGATCGCCATCGCCAATGCGTGGAACGAGGTCACCCCGTGCAACATGACGTTGCGCAAGCTCGCCGAGCATGCCAAGGATGGTGTGCGCGCCGCCGGCGGGTTCCCGATGGAGTTCGGCACCATCACCGTCAGCGACGGCATCAGCATGGGCCACGAGGGCATGCGCGCTTCCTTGGTCAGCCGCGAGGTCATCACCGACTCGGTCGAGTGTGTGATGCATGCCGAACGGCTCGACGGGTTCGTCGGCCTGGCCGGCTGCGACAAGAGCATCCCGGCGATGCTGATGGCCGCGGCCCGGCTCGACCTGGCCAGCGTGTTCGTCTACAACGGTTCGATCCTTCCTGGTCAGCACAACGGCGTGGCGCTCGACATCGTCAGTGTGTTCGAAGCCGTCGGTGCCTGCGCCCTCGGCACCATCACCGAAGACGAGCTCGGCGAGATCGAGCGCAAGGCATGCCCAGGTGAGGGCGCCTGCGGCGGCATGTTCACGGCCAACACGATGAGCTCGATCGCCGAGGCGATCGGCATGTCGCTGCCCGGCACGGCGTCACCTCCGGCCGTCGACGTGCGCCGCGAAGACGATGCTCGTCGCGCCGGCGAGGCCGTGGTCAACATGCTGCGCCTCGGGATCACGCCGCGGATGATCATGACCAAGCAGGCGTTCGAGAACGCCATCGCCGTCACGTCTGCATTGGGCGGCTCGACCAATGCAGTGCTTCACCTGCTGGCCATCGCCAACGAGGCGGGCGTCGATCTACACCTCGACGACTTCAACCGGATCGCCGCCAAGGTGCCGCACATCGCCGACATGAAGCCGGGTGGCAAGTTTCACATGAGCGATCTCGACCGCGTCGGTGGAGTCCCCGTCGTGATGAAGCACCTGCTCGATGCCGGTTTGCTGCACGGCGACGTGATGACGGTCACCGGCAAGACGATGGCCGAGAACCTTGCCGAGCTCGACCCGCCGCGACCCGACGGTGTGGTGGTCTACCCGCTCGATCAGCCGCTGCACACCGAGGGTGGCCTCAACGTGCTCACCGGATCGCTGGCGCCCAAAGGCGCCGTCGTCAAGGTCGCCGGGCTCAGCAAGGAACAGATGCGATTCGAGGGAACGGCCCGCGTGTTCGACGGCGAGGACGGAGCCATGGACGCGATCCTGTCGGGCTCGATCGTTCCCGGCACGGTCCTTGTCATCCGCTACGAAGGCCCCAAGGGTGGCCCGGGCATGCGCGAGATGCTGGCGATCACCGGGGCATTGAAGGGTGCCGGTCGAGGTGCCGACTGCGCGCTGATAACCGACGGCCGGTTCAGCGGCGGCACGTGGGGGTTCTGCATCGGCCACGTCGCACCCGAAGCCACCGATGGCGGTCCCATCGCCTTTGTCCGCGACGGTGATCAGATCCTCATCGACGTGCCGCGAACTGACGCTCGATCTGCTGGTCGACGACCGTGAGCTGGCCAGGCGCCGGGCGTCGTGGTCGCCAAACCCGCCGCGCTACACCAGCGGTGTGCTCGGCAAGTACGCGAAGTTGGTGCAAGGTGCCGAGACCGGCGCGATCACCAACACCCTCTGAGTCAGCACCCGCCGATGAACCTTCAGGAAGTGCTCGAGCTGATCCAGCTGCGCCCCTTCGAGCGCGATCCCGTACAGCGTGTGTTGAATCGGTGCCACATGCCCGACGACTTCCGCGCTGTTGCCAAACGCAAGCTGCCGAGAGCCGTGTTCGACTACGTCGACGGCGGCGCCGACGAGGAGATCGCCCTCCGCGCCAACCGCGACGCATTCATCCGCCGCAAGCTGCGCCCGCAGTTGCTTCGCGACGTGTCCGTCACCGACCTCACGGGTGAGCTCTTCGGCCACACGTATCAGGTGCCGATCGGGCTGGCACCTACCGGATACACCCGCATGATGCACCCGACCGGCGAAGTGTCGTCGTGTATCGCCGCGATGGTCAAAGGCATTCCCTACGCGTTGTCGACGATGGGCACAACCACCATCGAGGACGTCGCCGCGACCGGTCACCCCAACCTGTGGTTCCAGCTGTATGTCACCAGCGATCGACGGCTCAGCGATCCGCTGATCGACCGTGCCGGCGCCGCGGGCTACCAGGCCCTGGAGATCACGATCGACACGGTCGTCACCGGGCGCCGAACACGAGACCTGCGCAACGGCTTGACGATTCCACCGCAACTCAGCCCCCGTACCATCGTCGACATCGCCCGTCGGCCCCGTTATTGGGTGGCGATGCTGCGTAGCCCGGCCATCGGCTTCGCCAACTTCACCGCGCTGTCACCTGCGGAGGTGAAGAGCGCAGCCTCGACACGGATCGGAACCTTGTTCGACCAGTCGCTGAACTGGACCGACATCGAGCAGATCCGAAAGCGATGGAGCGGCCCACTCCTGCTGAAGGGGCCGATCGGGCCGGCCGACGCTCAGCGCGCCCTCGACATCGGGGTCACCGGCTTCCACCTGTCCAACCATGGCGGCCGCCAACTCGATCGGTGCACTCCGACCATCGATCTCCTCGCTGCGTTGCGCGCCGGTGTCGGGCCGGATGTACCGATCGTGATCGACTCGGGTGTGCGCCACGGCGCCGACATCGCCGTGTCGATTGCCCTGGGTGCCGACATGGCCTTCATCGGCCGTCCCTATGTCTATGCCGTCGCGGCCGCCGGCCAACGAGGTGTCGAGCACGTCATCGCCATGCTGACCGACCAGTTGCGGTCGGTGATGCAACTGAGTGGGGTGACCACGCTTGCCGACTTGCGCCGGCAGGGAGCCGAGCTGCTGAGCGACCCCGACTGACCCGGCCGACGTTTCCGACCCACCCGGCGTGAGGGCCGCAGACACTCGATCAGGCCGTGGCGCGGGATGCAACCATTCGCCAGCCGACCAGGAACAGGCCGGTGACTGCGGCGGCAACGATGATGAATGGCAGCGCCGTGCCGCGGTCGAACACGAGGTTGCGCAGGACCATGCCGAGTGCGACAGTGACGGGCCAGATGATCAGCGCTGTATCGACCTGCATCGGGCGCCTCCAGGCTCTGGCCACGATCCAGCCGACGACGAGTGCGATCAGGAACGGTGCGGCGACCGCGAGAATGCCGTCGACGGCCGTGCCCTCGTCGTGGTTGCGGCGACCGATCGCCACGAACACCAGAATGGCGACGACGTCGATGAGTGCGGCGAGCACAGCGCGGCGTGTCATGTCTGCCCGACGAAGCCGCCGAGCTGGCCGCGGAAGAACAGCAGCGGTGCCGGCTGGCTATCGGGGTCGGCATGATCCATGGCGACGACCAGGCCCATGACGAAGAAATGATCGCCGGCATCGACGACCTCGGTGGTGGTGCAGTCCATCCAGGCAATGGCCCCGTCGATGATCGGCGAGCCGGTGGCCGGCGCGGGTGACCACCCGATCCCCTCGAACGGCTCTTCGATGCTGCTCTTGGCGAACCGCCAGCACAGATCGCCGTGATCGATGCCGAGCACGTTGACACAGAACGAGCCGGCAGATGCCATGCGCAGCCATCGTTCTGACGTTGTCATCGGCAAGAACCCCACCAGCGGGGGGTCGAGCGACACAGATGTGAACGAACCGATGGTGAACCCGACGGGCTCGCCGTCGACCATCGCGGTGACCACTGTGACACCGGTGGGGAAGTGGCCGAGCACGAGGCGATATTTCGTTGGATCGATCGACATCACGCTGGACTGTACCGCCGGTCCGCGGTGCGTTGACAGCCGTGGCACGCTGTGCGGGTGATCGAAAAGTCCGCGCTGCGTACCCGCATGCGGATGGTTCGCGACATGGTCGACGATCACCTGATGCGCAGCGTGCAGCTGTGGGCCAAGGTCGCCGAGCTCGACGCGTACCGGCGAGCCGCCAGCGTGATGGCCTTCGTGGGGTTCAAGGGTGAACCCGACACCGATCCGCTGTTCGCCCGGATGGCGGTCGACGGCAAACGACTGTTGCTGCCCCGCGTCGAGCCGTCGGGGATCGTCGTCGCTGCTGGAGACCCGCCACTCGTGCCCAGCAAGTTCGGCGTGCGCGAGCCGACCGGCCCGGCGCTCGGCCTCGGCGAGATCGATCTGGTCATCGTGCCGGGGCTGGCGTTCACGCCCGCCGGTGATCGGCTGGGCTACGGCCAGGGCTACTACGACCGCTTTCTCCCCACGGTTCCGGCACCGTCGGTCGGTGTGTGTTTCGCCGACCAGCTTGTCGACGAACTGCCCGTGACGCAGCACGACGTGCGCGTCGGTACGGTGGTGTCGCATGACGTACTTCACCAGCGACGACTTCGCCGAGGCCTCGGCCGTGGTCGCCCGTCACATGGCGCCGACGCCGCAGTTCCGGTGGCCGCTGCTCGAAGCGCATGTCGGAGCAGAGGTGTGGGTCAAGCACGAGAACTGCACGCCGACCGGTGCGTTCAAAGTGCGCGGCGGACTGGTGTACATCGATCGTCTCGTTCGCGTTCGCCCGACGGTGCTGGGTGTCGTCAGCGCGACCCGCGGCAACCACGGCCAGAGCATCGCGTACGCCGGTCGAGCAGCCGGTGTGGCGGTCACGATCGTGGTGCCTCACGGCAACAGCGCCGACAAGAACGCGGCGATGCGCGGCTTCGGCGCCGAACTCGTCGAACACGGCGATGACTTCCAGGCGGCGCGTCGAGCATTCGGTGGTGCTGGCCGACGAGCGCGGTTTCGAGGCGGTGCCGTCGTTCCACCGCGACCTGTGCGTGGGTGTGGCTACGTACGCACGTGAATTGTTCACATCGGCCGGCGAGCTCGACGCCGTGTACGTGCCGATCGGCATGGGGTCGGGGATCTGCGGGCTCATCACCATTCGCGATCTGCTGGGGTTGCGCACCGAGATCATCGGCGTGGTCTCCGAGTTGGCCCCGGCCACCGCGCTGTCGTTCGCGGCGCGGGCGCCGATCAGCACCGAGACATCGGTGACGTTCATCGACGGAATTGCAACCCGCGTTCCGGATCCGGTGGCCATCGACCTCATTGTCGAGGGAGCGGCGCGGATCGTGCAGATCAGCGAAGACGAGTGCGCCGACGCGGTGCGAGTGCTGATCCGCTGTACGCACCACCTGATCGAGCCCTCAGGCGCCGCGGCACTCGCCGGATTGTTGACCGAACGCGATCGCATGGCGGGTCGGCGGGTCGGCATCATCGCCACTGGCGGCAACATCGACACGCCGATGCTCGCCGAGATCCTCGCCGGCCGAACTCCGACGCCCTGACTCCCGTCGTCCCGACTCCGGCGCTCCGTCACCCGACTCCGGCGCTGCGTCGCCAATATTGTCGCTCTCAACATTCTCAGCGTGTTCGCAGCGACAAAGATCGGGGGTGTGACGTGTGTCACAGAGATCTCACAGAGTCGTCTCAGAGTGCCGATTCATTGTGATGCATGTCCGGTGAACACTTCGCCGGCGTGACTCAAGGAGATTCCGATGACGACCCCCCGTCGTTCCATGTTGAAGTCAGCAATCGTGTGCGGTGCAGTAGTCGCTGACAGCAGGCGTCGTGCTGGTCGTGCCAACCGCCGCCCAGGCGGCCACCACGCCTGCACTTCCGGCCCGCTACGAGCGAGCGTGCCTGCGGATCCCGAACCTGCAGATCCGCACCAACAACGTGATCACCCGGCTCAACGGCGATGCCGCCACCAAGGGCTCGTTGGCATGGCTTCAGGCGCAGATCGACGATGCCACGGCCAAAGGTCGCACGCAACTCGCCACCGTCTTGCAGAATCGGCTGGCGGTCCGCACGCAGACGCTCCAGGTGCTGACGCAGCGCCAGCAACGCTTGGCAACCCTCGCCGAGAAGTGCCGCAGCCACGGAGTCGACGTGTGATGGAGCGCCGAGACCACCATCGATCGACAACGTCGAGGGTTGTGGTGCTGGCCGCATTCGTCGCAGCGGGCGCCGTCGGGTTGGGGGCGTGCGGGTCTGACGCTGCCAGCAGTCCCACGGTGCAGGTCACCGCGCCGGCGGCGACCCAGCCAGTCGCCACGACCCTGCCCGTCACGACCAGCGCACCTGACGTGACGGCTGCGTCCGTCAGCACAACGTCGGTCGCACCAGCGACAACTGCGGCACCGGTGGCGACCGAGCCCGCGTCGACCGCCGCTCGTGGTGACCGATGCCGACGTCGCCGACCTCGAGAAGCAACTCGACGACATCGATCAACTGCTCGCCGGCGTCGATGCAGATCTCAGCCAGGACTGACGGCTGCGGCCAGACTGTGCCCGTGTCAACAAGTGATCGTCGATGAGCTCCGCTGACGGTGGCCGAGTGCTCGTCGTCGAAGACGACGACGCCGTGCGCACCGCAGTCGATCGCGGGCTCGGGGTGCACGGCTTCGACGTGTCGTCGGTTCCCGACGCCGAGTCGGCCATCGCTCTCGTCGCCCGGCGGCGGCCCGATCTGATGATCGTCGACGTCGGCCTGCCAGGGATGTCGGGCATCGAGCTGTGCACCCGGTTGCGAGGACTCGACGTCGACACGCCGATCCTCATCCTGTCGGCCCGGGATCAAGTTGGCGATCGGGTCGCCGGTCTGCAGGCCGGCGCAGACGACTACCTGGTCAAGCCGTTCTCCCTCGACGAACTGGCCGCCAGGCTGCACGCCCTGCTCCGTCGGGCCCGACCCCAGTCCGGGGCGACGTCGGTGTTGGCGGCCGGCCCACTGTGGATCGATCTCGACCGACGGGTCGCCACCGTCGAAAGCGTTCGCCTCGAACTGTCGCGGCGCGAGTTCGACCTGCTCGCTGTGTTCGCCGCGAACCCCGGCATCGTCCTGTCGCGGACTCGGCTGCTGGAGCTGGTGTGGGGCTACGACTTCGATGTCGATACAAATGTGGTCGACGTGTTCGTCGGCTACGTGCGTCGGAAGCTCGAAGCCGCCGGTGCCGTTCGACTGATCGACACCGTGCGCGGCGTCGGCTTCGTGCTGAGGGTCGTGTAGATGCGCCTCGCCACTCGTACGGGGTTGGCGTCGTTCGTCGCCGCCTCGATCACGCTGTTGGCGGTCGGCGCCCTGTTCCGAGGTCAGCTCGCGACCATCCTGCAGGAACGTGTCGACAACCAACTCCAGGAGCGTGCCAAGACCGCCCCCGATGCTCGCGGCCGTAGCCGGTCGGTTGGCGCAATCCGAGTTGCGCACGACGCTCGAGGGGGCGCGGGTACTGCGCGACGGCGAGACGATCTCGCTGGGGCTGTTACCCGACGACCCACTGCCCGACCGAGATCGTGCCGGGCTGGTCGACGGCACGGGCGAGCGGTGACCGCTGGAGGCTCTACACGGTCGAGGTGCTCGACGTTCCCAAGCTCGGCGACCGAGCCCTCGTCCAACTGGTTGCACCGCTCGGCGACGTCGACGCCCGAGCAGTCGAGCTGCGTCGCCGGGTGATCATCGTGATGGTTCTCACATCGCTCGCCGCAGGACTCGTCGGGTTCCTGCTGGGCAAGGTCGCCACCAGGCCACTCACCGCTCTGCGCCGCGACACCGATCGGATCGAAGACGCCCAGCCGGGCACGTGGCGGGTGGGCAATCGCTATGGATCGATCGAGGTCGACGATGTGGCCGCAACGTTGAACGAGAACCTCGAACGGCTCGCCGACGAGACCCAACGACGCGGTGCCGCGCTCGATGCGGCGCGTGCTTTCGCCGCCGCGGCGACCCACGAGCTACGCACGCCTCTGCAGGGGGCGCTCCTCAACCTCGACATTGCCCGTAGTGGGCGGATCGAAGAGCCCGATCGCGCCGAGGTGCTCGCCCTGGCGAACGAGCAGCTCCAACGGATGGGCGCGTCGCTGTCGGCCGTTCGGGCCCTTGCCGACGCCGAGTTCGCCGATCCGTCGTGGTTCGACGAGATCGATCTCGCCGACGTGGCCGACGCGGCCGTTGCCGACGAGCGCCGCCGGGTGCCGGAAGCGACCATCGACATCGAGGCGACTCCACCGACCACGGTGGTCGCGTGGCGTGACGGCGTGCGCCTGGCGATCGCCAACATCGTCCGCAACGCGCTCGTGCACGGTGTACCCATCGACGGCGCGGCCGCTCGCGTCGTGGTGTCGGTCACCGGGGCGACGGTCACCGTCGACGACAACGGGCCGGGCGTGCCCGAAGCTGACCGCCTGCGCGTGCTGGACCGATTCGAGCGCGGCGCCGGTGGCGGATCCGGCCTCGGGCTGGCAATAGCCCAGCAAGTGGCGATCGCCCACGGTGGGTCGGTGACCATCGCCACGAGCCCGCTCGGTGGAGCGCGTGTCGTGTTGACGCTGGCGACCGTGACCCAGGATGCCACGACCCGAGGTGACGGTCAGTCGTCGTCGGTGTCGTAGTACTCGCGACCGAGGTGGGTGATCTGCTCCTCGCCCATCATCCAACGCAGGTTGTTCTTCAGCTTGGTGAGCTGGATGAACAGATCGTGCTCGGCGTAGAGCCCGGGGGCAACCATCGGCGCCTTGTAGTAGAAGCTCAGCCACTCCTGGATGCCGAACAGGCCGGCCCGGTGGGCCAGGTCGCTGAACAGCACCAGGTCGAGCGCCAGCGGAGCGGCCAGGATCGAGTCGCGGCACAGGAAGTCGATCTTCAGCTGCATCGGGTAGCCGAGCCAGCCGAAGATGTCGATGTTGTCCCAACCCTCCTTGTTGTCGCCGCGCGGCGGGTAGTAGTTGATTCGAACCTTGTGGTACACGTTGCCGTACAACACGGGGAAGACTTCGGGATCGAGAATGTGCTCGAGAACGCCGAGCTTGGACTCTTCCTTGGTCTTGAAGTTGTCGGGATCGTCGAGCACCTCGCCATCGCGGTTGCCGAGGATGTTGGTCGAGTACCAGCCCGACAGACCGAGCATGCGGGCTTTCAGCATTGGACCGATCACGGTCTTGATCAGAGTCTGGCCGGTCTTGAAGTCCTTGCCGCTGATGGGGATCTTGTGCTCCACGGCGAGTTCGCGCAGCGCCGGGATGTCGACCGTGAGGTTCGGCGCACCATTGGCGAACGGCACGCCCTCGAGGATCGCCGCGTAGGCGTAGAGCATCGACGGCGCGATGGTTGGATCGTTGGCGTCGATCGCCGCCTCGAAGGCCTCGAGGTTCATGTGCGCCGGGCCTGGTTCGATGAAGATCTCGGTGCTCGCGCACCAGATCATCACCACTCGCTCGACCTGCTTTTCTTCGCGGAAGCGGTTGATGTCTTCGCGGATGGCGTTGAGCATCGATCGCTTGTTGATCGTGTGCATCGTGTTGTCGGCATCGATGCGCTTCACGTACTCCCGGTCGAAGGCTGCGGGCATCGGGCGTACCTCGCGTAGCGCGTCGCTGACAGCCTCGATGTGCTTGCCGCCTTCGAGCACGCCGGCCCGTGTGGCCGCGACATACGCATCGTCGGGGAACGGATCCCATGCACCGAACACGATCTCGTCGAGGGAAGCCAGCGGTAGGAAGTCTTTGATCAACGGTCGACGGTTCTCGGTGCGCTTGCCCAGACGTATCGTGCCCATCTGGGTGAGTGAGCCGACCGGCGCGCTCATGCCACGTCTGACCAACTCGACGCCGGCGATCAGTGTCGAGGCGACGGCGCCGAGGCCGACGGTCAGCACGCCGAGGCGCCCTTCAGCCGGTGCGATGGTGGGGGACGGGGGAGTAGCCATGGCCGATCAGGCTAGGAAGGTGGAGCGCTCCAGAGCACATCCGTCGCCGCGGACGTCGCGACCGAGCCCTTCGAGGAAACGGGTCACGCGAGCCTGGCGTACGTGCCGGCGGCGTCCATCGCGGCGTGGATCGGTGCGATGAGCTCGCCCAGGCGCGCGGCTGCGTGATCGCCGACTGGCTGCCAGATCGATTCGCACAGCCGATCGGTGTCGGATTCGAGGCGGTCGCGCTCGTCGATGCCGGTTGGGGTCATGGTGCCGTCAGATGCAGTCCAGCCGCGGGCAACGAGGTTGGCGACCGCCGCCGCCCACTGGGTCTCGTCCCATCGTCGGGTCAGCTGGGCGAGCCTCAGCGGGAAGCGTCCGGTACCCACCTGCAGGACCAGGCACTCGCACGGACCGATGTCCTTGGCGACGAGCAAGGCGATGTGCACGTCGCCCCGCCATTCACGCAGGACCGTGACCTGCTGCCACAGGGCCGTCATCGGGTCGTCGGGCAAGGCGACCGCTGCATTGGCAGCGGCCAGCGGCTTGCCGGCGAGATCCAGCGCGGCAACGACCGGATCGATGATCGCCCGGGCCTCGAGGATTTGTTCACTCGACAGGTCGACGGCCACCCGCTGGAGGGCTCGACGCACGACACCGAACCGTGCTGCCTGCCACGACTCGGGCGAGGCCGCCGCCCACACTCCTGGCATGGCCGAGGTGACGGCGAGGGGACTGAAGTTGTAGAAGGTCGCGATGACCACCTCGGCAGGCACGGCTCCCATCGGCGCGGCACGCGAGGCGAAGTAGCCCGGTTGGCCTTTCACCCCGAGAGTGGCGTACTCCTCGGCGGCCTCGGGCACGAAGTACACCAAGCGGTGCGCCAGGTTGATCTCCATGTGCACGTCGTGGACGACGGACCGATCCATGCGCGGGACTGTACCGCCCTCGACGCAGCTCAGGCGAAGGACTGCGAGAACAGGCTGTCGTAGGCGAGGCCCCACGGTGGGCGGAGGAAGCCGAGCGCCCGCACATCCTCGTACCAGTGGGCGTACGGGCTGCGACGGGAGAATGCGCCACCGCCGATCACCCTCGCCAGGCGACCCAGCGTGGCCTCTGCCAGTTCCGCCACTGCCTCTTTGGCACAGAGCGCGGCGAACAAGGCGGCGGGATCGCCGGCCTCCAGGCTGCGCAACGATCCCTCGTAGGCCTGCACTGCCAGCCAGTGATCGTTGACAGCGCGGGTCCACTCGACTTGCTCGTAGGCCCGGAGGTCGGCTGCCCTCGGCCGCAGTTGCTGCTTGGCGACGGCGATCGCCTCGTCGAGCACACCGAGGATCACGCCGGTGAACAACGTGGCGATGAACGCGCCCGCACCGGCGGTGATGTCTGCCAAGGGGCCCTCCCAGGCCAACCGCACGCCGGGCGCGCGATCGAGGCGCATTGCATGGCTCTGCGTCGCGGCCATGCCGACGCCGTCCCACTCGGCGATCAGGGTCATACCGGCGGTGCCGTCCCACGGTCGATCGCGCACGTCGAGCGCGAAGATCGTCGGAGCGTCCTCGCCGACGGGGACGGCGGTGGTGACCATCCGATCGGTGATTCCCGATCCGCTTCCGAAGTGCTTGTCGCCTGTCACCCCGTACGACCGCCCGACGAGGAACGGGGGGTCGTCGCTGGGTGTTGCCGTCGCCTTGGTACGGGCGATGTCGCCGCCGCTGCCTGGTTCCGACGTGATCGTGCCCCACTGTTCGCCGGCCGCGGCGCCGGCGAAGACCGCCCGCCGCTGTGCTTCCCACGCCGGCTGCGCCGGGTCGGGGTTCAGCAGCCAGTACCCGACAACCGATGGATGCATGGCCGACACCAGAGCGACAGCGGGATCGCCGGTTGCCAGCAAGCGCACCACGTCGCACACAGTGCGCGCCGACGAGGCTGTGTCGCGCCACAGGCCGCCCATGTCGTCGGGCACAACTGCGAGCAGAAATCCGACGTCACGTAAGGCGTCGAAGTCGGCGCGCTCCAGGTGACGGCGCGCCTGGCGTTCGCCGCGTTGGGTCTTCCAGGTCGCGGCGATCGACTGCACGCCCTCGCCAAGAGAGTCGACGGTTGGGGTCATTGCAGCACTGTACGACTCCACGCCGTCTCCTCGGTGCGGTGAGAATTCGTGCTGTCGCGACGATTTTCCCGCTCGTGGCACGAAGTAGGGCTCAGAACCGAGCCGAGCCGCAGGTCTGGAGTCAGAGTGCATCAGCGTCAGCTGATTTTCGCAACGGTCGTTCTATGAGCTGACGCTGATTGGCGGCGTCGCTGTCCAGTTCCTCGCCGAGCCCTGCTTCCAGGCGGTGGCGATGGGGCTGTTCATGTGCTCAGGCCAGCAGGTCCTTCTGCATCGGTGCGGGGAAGCGCACGTTGACGCGCGCCTCGCCGATCAGGCTGCTCACGCGCTCGGCCTCGGCGGCGATCGCCTTAATCCGCTTCACTGGCACGTCAGTGAGCAGCCGGTGGGAGATCTCACCCGACTTGCGTTGCGCCCAGCCGCCGACGACGTGTCCGTCGACCCAGATCGTGGGGCCGGCGTTGCCGTTACGGTCGAACACCGACCCGCCGAACGCGCCGAGGTCGCCGAGGTACCACGATCGCTCCTTCCAACCCATCGTGGTCGGGTCGAGCGCAGGGAGGAAGGCGATCCACGGCGAGCAGTCGTCGACATCATCGATGTCGTCGGGCAAGATCCAGCCGACCGAGCCGGCCCCAATCTCGATGCGAAGGTCGACGTCGACCGCGTCGATCGCCGTCAACGCACGTCGGGTCGTGGCGGCCGTCCACCCCGCCCACCACTGCAGGTCGGCGACCGTCACCGGTCCGAAACGGGCGAGGTAGCCGCGCGCCAGTTCGGCTGCAGCGGCGTCGACGTCGACCCCATCGTCTTCGGCAGACAGACCACCCGGAAGCCATTGGTCGGTCACCGACCACGTGTACTCCGACGTGGTCCACGAACCGTTCGGCCGGCCGCGCACGATTGCGCCGTCGAACCCGAGGTTCAACAGCAACCGTGTGTGTGTACCTTGCGTGGCGGCATACGGCTTACCGACCGCCAGGTGCAGCTTCTCGGTCAAGGCTGGAACCGCCTTCCCCAGCTGCCGGGCGTTCGCCGTACCCATCGCTGCCAACGCGGTCAGCGTGTCGGCTCTGGCCGTCGCCACCCAGGCAGGACCGTCCTTGGCGATTCCGCTGTCTTCGACCATCTTGGCGAGCCGTTTCCACTCGACCGACGCCAGCGCCGTCGTGCAGGCGGCGTGCGCCCATCGAGCCATCGTCGGCGTGAACACCCACAACGTGCGCCGCATGGCGTGGTGGCGCACAACGGTCCGGTCGTCGTACAGAGCGGCCGAAACGGCCTCGGTCGACGGATGGGCCATGCGCGCCATCGCCGACAGGTAGACGGTGGCCGGATCCGTCGAATGCAGCGCCACGACCGAGTCGGTGATCGCCGCCACGTCGTCGGTGCGTGCCGACGGCACCAGCCCATGTCGGACTGCCAGCCGCGTCCGGCGCTGCTCAGCGGTGATCGTGCGTCTGGCGGTCACCGGTCGATTGTCGCGCGCCCGACGTCGCTCCCAAGGTTGCGAACTGCTGACACGGCGTGGCACACTACGATCAATGCGTGCCGAAATCGCCTCGATTGTCGTAGTACTCATGTAGACGCACGCCCACATATGCGTGCGTCTTGGCCTCCCATCCGGGGGGCCGTTTGGTTTTTCGGGCCACGATCTGGCCGGTCCTCAGGAAGTCAACGTAGTCATCAAGGGAGACAACACGATGAAGATCACAGGGGCCCAGGCCCTGATCAAATCCCTCGAGATGGAGGGTGTCGAGGTCATGTTCGGCCTCCCCGGGCGGCTGCATCCTGCCTGCGTACGATCCGCTGCTCGATTCCTCGATCCGCCACATCCTGGTGCGCCACGAGCAGGGTGCCGGCCACATGGCCGAGGGGTACGCCCACGTCACCGGTCGGCCGGGAGTCGCCATGGTCACCAGCGGTCCGGCGGCAACCAACATGGTCACGCCGCTGTGCGACGCCTACATGGATTCGATCCCGATGGTGTGCATCACCGGCCAGGTGCCCACCACGGCGATCGGTACCGACGCATTTCAGGAATGCGACACCGTCGGCATCACCCGTAGCGTCACCAAGCACAACGAGTTGGTCATGACGGCGCAGAACCTGCCCATGGCCGTGCGTCAGGCATTCCGCGTCGCCACCACCGGCCGGCCCGGCCCGACCTTGATCGACGTGCCGAAAGACGTGCTGCAGAACTCGATGGACTGGTACTGGCCGACCGATGCCGAGGTGGTCGACAGCCTGCCCGGGTACCGGCCCAACGTCAAGGGTCACCCGCGGATGATCAAGGAGGCGGCCAAGCTGATCCTCGCCAGCGAGCGGCCGATCCTCTACGTCGGTGGCGGCATCCTCAAGGCCCGCGCCGCCGAGGCGCTGCGCGAGCTCGCCGAGATGACCGACATTCACGTCGTCACCACGCTGATGGCCCGCGGCGCGTTTCCCGATGATCACCCGTTGTGCCTCGGCATGCCCGGCATGCACGGCAACGCGACGGCCATCACGGCGCTGCAGCGCAGCGACCTGCTGATCACGCTCGGTGCCCGTTTCGACGACCGCATCACCGGCAAGGTCTCGACGTTCGCTCCTGACGCCAAGGTCATCCACGTCGACATCGACCCCGCCGAGCAGGGCAAGGTGCGCCGCCCCGACGTGCCGATCGTCGGTGACTGCCGGTTGGTGATCGAAGAGCTCATCAGAGCGATCCGCGACCTGCTGCAGAGCGGTTCCACGCAGGCCGACATCGGCGCGTGGAAGAGCCGCATCAGCGGCTGGCGCGAGCAGTTCCCCCTCGCCTACGAGGCCAGCGAGCCCGGCGAGGCGCTGAAGCCGCAGTACTGCCTCGAGCAGTTGCGCGACAACGCCCCCGAGGGCACGATCCTGGTCAGCGGCGTCGGCCAGCACCAGATGTGGTCGTCGCAGTACTGGAAGTTCAACGAGCCGTACACCTGGGTCAACTCCGGTGGTCTCGGCACGATGGGCTTCTGCGTGCCGGCTGCGATCGGCGCCAAGGTCGGCCGGCCCGACCGCACGGTGTGGGCCATCGATGGCGACGGCTGCTTCCAGATGACGGCACAGGAGTTGGTGACCGCCAGCGTCGAGCGCATCCCGATCAAGGTCGGCGATCCTGAACAACAGCTATCTCGGCATGGTCCGCCAATGGCAGGAGATGTTCTACGACGAGCGCTACAGCGAGGTGTACCTGTCTCCCGAGTTGCCCGACTTCGTCAAGTGGGCCGAGGCCATGGGTTGTGTCGGCATCCGCGTCGACAGCCCCGAAGAGGTGCAGCCCGCCATCGACAAGGCCAACTCGATCGACGATCGCCCGGTGGTGGTCGACTTCCGAGTCGACGCACGCGAGAAGGTCTTCCCGATGGTGCCGGCGGGCATGGGCAACGACGACCTGATCCTGCCCGAGTCGCAGATGGCCCGGAAGGGATCACTGAAGTGAGCGAGATGAACCATCACATCCTGTCGGTCCTCGTGCAGAACCGGCCCGGCGTCCTGGCCCGCGTGGCCGGCCTGTTCGCCCGGCGCGACTACAACATCTTCTCGTCTGGCCGTCGCTCCTGCCGAGGCAAAGGGCTTCAGCCGCATCACCATCGTCGTCGACGTCGACTCGGCACCGCTCGAGCAGATCACCAAGCAGCTGTTCAAGCTGATCGAGGTGGTCAAGATCAGCGAGCTCGATCCGCTCCATTCGGTCGAACGCGAGCTGCTGCTGGCGACAGTGCGGGCGTCCCCCGAGACCAGGGGCCAAGTCGTCGAGCTGGCGACGATCTTCGAGGGCAAGATCCTGGCCGTCGGTGTCGAAGCGATCACCCTCAGCCTCGACGGGCACCCCGACAAGCTCGACGATTTTGAGGAACTGCTGGCCGGATATGGCATCGTGGAGCTCCAGCGCACTGGTCGGGTGGCGCTACCCAAACTCGACCGCGAAGCACGATTGCGTGCAGCGAACTCCACCAACAAGAAGAGCGAATACGGAAAGGCTGGCTGAGATGGCCGCGAAGATGTACTACGAGGCGGACGCAGATCCGTCGATCATTCGCGGTCGCAAGGTCGCCATCATCGGCTACGGCTCGCAGGGCCACGCCCACGCCCTGAACCTGAAGGAATCGGGTGTGCCCGTAGTCGTCGGCCTGCGCGAGGGCAGCAAGTCGGCTGCCAAGGCCGAGGCCGCCGGCCTGACGGTGATGGACATCGCAGCCGCTGCGAAGTGGGCCAACGTCATCATGCTGACCATGCCCGACACCGAGCAGAAGGCGACCTACGAGGAGTTCATCAAGCCGCACATGCGCAAGGGCAAGGCCCTCGCGTTCGCCCACGGCTTCAACATCCGCTTCAAGCGGATACGCCCGCCGAAGACCGTCGACGTGATCATGATCGCTCCCAAGGGTCCCGGTCATCTGGTGCGCCGCACCTACACCGAAGGCGGCGGCGTGCCGTGCCTGATCGCGGTTCACCAAGACGCCACCGGTGGCGCCCATGCCTTGGCTCTCAGCTACGCCGAGGCCATCGGCGGCGCCCGCGCCGGCGTGATCGAGACGACGTTCAGCGAAGAGACCGAGACCGACCTGTTCGGCGAGCAGGTCGTGCTGTGCGGTGGCCTGACCTCGTTGGTGCAGGCCGGTTTCGAGACCCTCGTCGAGGCCGGCTACCAGCCGGAGATGGCATACTTCGAATGCCTGCACGAGGTGAAGCTGATCGTCGATCTGATGTACGAGGAAGGCATCGCCGGCATGCGCTACTCGATCAGTGACACCGCCGAGTACGGCGATGTCACCCGCGGCCCCCGCATCGTCAACGCCAGGACCAAGCTGGAGATGAAGAAGATCCTCAAAGAGATCCAGTCCGGCAAGTTCGCCAGAGAGTGGGTTGCCGAGAGCGAGAGCGGGCGCGAGAACTTCAACGCGCTGCGCAAGGCAGGTCAGGAGCACCAGATCGAAGAGGTCGGTGCTCGCTTGCGGGCGATGATGCCGTTCCTCGGCGCCGGTCGCCAGAAGGTCGCCGACGTCAGCGGCGGTTGAGTTCCGTCTGACGTTTCCGGACACCTCGGGTGCGCAGGACACACTCCGATAATGGGGGGATGATGACACTGAGTTGGGAAGAGGCGTGTGCGCGGGTGGGCGCGCCCGGTTCACCGTTCGAGATCGTCGAGGACGAACGCGGCAGCCGTCGGTACAAACACGCCCCGCCCAACCTGCGTGGTCTCTTCGACATCGCCCGCGAGGGCGGTGAGGAGATCTTCCTCGTCTTCGAGGACGAGCGCTGGTCGTTCAACGAGGTGTTCGCCCAGGTCGACGCGCTCGGTGATGCCCTGGTCAACCGCTACGGCATCGCCAAGGGCGACCGCGTCGCCATCGGCATGCGCAACTACCCCGAGTGGGTGATGTCGATGCTGGCAATCATCTCCGTCGGCGGTGTCTCGGTGTCGCTCAACGCGTTGTGGGTCGAGGACGAGATCGACTACGCCCTCGCCGACAGTGGCGCGTCGCTGCTGATCGCCGACGTCGAGCGAATCGTCCGGTCTATCAACCCGTGCCGGCGATTGGGTGTTCGCATGCTCGAGGTACGGGCCCCGTCGCCGTCTGCAGACGTTGTCGACCAGTGGAGCGAGGTCGTCGTGCCCGGAGCACCAATGCCCGACATCGACGTCGCCTGGCACGACGACGCAACCATCCTGTACACCTCCGGCACCACAGGCCGGCCAAAGGGCGCCGTCTCGACCAATGGCGCGATCGTCTCCTCGGTGATGGCGTTCGGCAGCCGTGCAGCCGTCGACGCCGTTCGCGCCGCTGCCGGGTCGCCGCCCGGCGGCGAGTCGCTGGCGCCAGCACGACTGGCATTCATCCTGATCGTGCCGCTGTTCCACGTGACCGGCTGTGTACCGGTGATGCTCAGTTGCATCGTGACGAAGTCGAAGCTGGTGATGATGTACCGCTGGAACGCCGAGAAGGCTCTGGAGTTGATCGAGCGCGAACGGGTCACCAACTTCATCGGCGTTCCCACGCAGAGCTGGGATCTGGTGAACTCGCCGCGCTTCGGCGACTTCGACACGTCGAGTCTGCCGCGGCGTCGGTGGTGGTGGTGCCCCGGCTCCTCCCGCACTGGTCGAGCGGGTTGCCGGAAGCGTGAAGAACGGTGGGCCGACCCTTGGCTATGGCATGACCGAGACCAACGCCTACGGGCCGAACAACAACGGGGTCGACTACGTGACCCACCCGACTTCGACGGGGCGGGTGATGCCGATCATGCGCCTCGAGATCCGCGATCCCGAGCGTCGCCGGGTGCCGACCGGGCAGCGTGGCGAGATCTGGTTCAACGGACCGATGCTGATCCGTGGGTACTGGAACAAGCCCGAAGCGACCGCCGAGACGATCGTGGATGGTTGGTTGCGTAGCGGCGACATCGGCCGAGTCGATGACGACGGCTTCTTCTACATCGAGGATCGGTTGAAGGACATGATCCTGCGCGGCGGTGAGAACGTCTACTGCGCCGAGGTCGAGGCGGCCATCTACGAACATCCTGCGGTCCACGAGGCAGCTGTGTTCGGGGTGCCCGACGAACGCCTTGGTGAAGAAGTCGCGGCGGCGATCCACCTGGTCGACGGGACGACGTCTGACTGCCGAAGACTTGCGGACGTTCCTGTCGACCAAGATCGCCGCCTTCATGATCCCGTCGCGGGTGACGTTCATGCCCGATCCGCTGCCGCGCAATCCGGCAGGCAAGTTCTTGAAGCGTGAGCTGCGTCAGAGTTTGGCGCCGAACGTGCCCACATCTTGAATTCCGACTTGATTGGTCGGGATTTAGCTGGGTAGCGTGACCCGCCATGAGTGACGCATGGGGTTTCGAGACACGCCAGATCCACGTCGGGGGAGATCCCGACCCAACCACCGGTGCGCGTGCCGTGCCGATCTACCAGACGACCAGCTACGAGTTCCGCGATTCGGCGCACGCCGCCAACTTGTTCGCGTTGGCCGAGGTCGGCAACATCTACACGCGCATCATGAACCCGACACAGGGTGCCCTCGAGGCACGCCTCAATGCGTTGGAAGGGGGATGCATCACCGCGATCGGCATCCCCGGAACACTCGCCGTCGGATCCGGGCAGGCCGCCGAGATGCTGGCCATCACGACGATCGCCGAAGTCGGCGACCATGTCGTCGCTTCTCCATCGCTGTACGGCGGCACCTACAACCTGCTGCACTACACGCTGCCGAAGCACGGCATCGAGGTCACCTTCGTCGACGATCCGGACGATCTCGAGCAGTGGCGTACGGCGGTGAGGCCCAACACCAAGCTGTTCTTCGGTGAGGTGCTGTCGAACCCGAAGAACGACGTGTTCGACATCGAGGGTGTGGCCAAGGTCGCCCACGATGCCGGCGTTCCGCTGATCGTCGACAACACCGTGCCGACCCCGTACCTCATCCGTCCCATCGAGTGGGGGGCCGACATCGTCGTGCATTCGCTGACCAAGTTCATCGGCGGTCACGGCACGTCGATCGGCGGCTCGATCACCGATGGTGGCACCTTCGATTTCGGCAACGGCCGTTTCCCCAACTTCACCGAGCCCGACCCCAGCTATCACGGGCTGCCCTACTGGCCGGCGCTCGGTCACGGAGCGTTCATCCTGAAGGCCCGCGTACAGGGGTTGCGCGACACCGGCGGGGCGATCTCGCCGTTCAATGCCTTCCTGTTCCTGCAGGGCCTCGAGACGTTGAGCCTGCGGATGGAGCGTCATTTCTCGAATGCCGCGAAGGTCGCCGAGTTCCTGCAGGGGCGCGACGAGGTGGAGAGCGTCATCTGGGCCGGGTTTCCGTCGAGCCCGTGGTACGAGCGCGCCAAGAAGTACGGCCGCGACAAGGGGTACGGGTCGGTGCTGTCCTTCATCATCAAAGGCGGCAGGGACGCCGGCACGAGGTTCGTCGAGGCGCTCGAACTGCACAGCCACGTGGCCAACATCGGTGACGTGCGCAGCCTCGTGATTCAGCCCGCAACCACGACGCACAGCCAACTCACCGAAGAGGAGCAGGCCTCGACCGGCGTCTATCCCGGTTTGGTGCGCCTCAGCGTCGGGTTGGAGTCGATCGAAGACATCATCGCCGACCTCGAGGCAGGGTTCCGCGCCGCCAAGGGCTAGTTCAAGAGTCAGACGGCGACTTCTTGCAGCGCGCTGGTGGTCAGCGCCGACAGACGCGCCCGCTCGTCGTGCAGTGCAGCGACAAGCCCGGTGATCAGGCGTTGCTTCAGCTTGTCGGGGCTCTGCGTGGCGCGGAACGACCGCGAGATCTCGACCTGAACCGCAGTCGCGCCGAGGTGCTGCGCCCACGATGTCATGGTCGCCGGTTTCGTCGCCCCGAAGCCTCGTTTGGCGCCGTCGGGATCGGTCGCGACGTTGGCTGCCTCGAGATGGGTGGCGATGCGATGGGCGAGCGCGTCCGACTTCGGTGAACCAGCGCCGCTGCCGATGATCACGTCTGCGCCGTGGCCGTCCTTCATGCCGTGCAGGTCGATGAACACCGTGTCCTCGTCGATGTGGCCGAGCTTTTCGAGCTGCGCTTTCAACGGGTGATACGCATCCCAGTTGGCATCGCCCATCATCGGCACGCTGCGTGTGACGGCGACCTTCGAGCAGCCGACGATCTCGCCGAGCGCCATCGCCAGACCTCCGGTGCCGGCGTCGGTGTTCTTCCATCGGCCGTCGCGCACGTGATCGACCGCGTGCACCGCGCTGACAACGAGCGGGCCGCGCCAGTCGATGATCCATCGCGGGCCCTCCTTCGGGCCGCGGTTGGAGTTGGACGCGAACGGTGCGTTGAGCTCCGTCCAGCGACGGACCAGGGGTTCTGCTTGAACAACATGCCGTAGCTATGTCGGCTGATTGTCGCGTGTGCTTTAGTTCTCGTCGTCGGCGCTGGTCGCGGAGGAACCGTTCGAACTCGGCGGCGAGATCGTCGGCCGATGGAATCGCCTCCTCCGAGCGCTGGTCGTACTCGCGCTCGAGCATTGCCACGTAGGCGCTGGCCTGCTCGTCGTCGGCCACCGCCTCGTCGTGCAGCACTCGGCGGCGTGCCGCCTCGGTGACCAGGCGGGCGGTGTGCACGGGAACACCGAGCACGTGGTGGAGGTGTTGCAGCAGAGCGATCGACGACTGCGGATGCTGGGCGTTGCCGAGGTAGTGCGGGACGCCGACGCGCAGCGAAACGGCGGGGATGCCGGCCCGATCGAGACGCTCCTGCAGCACGCCGACGAGACCGGTGATGCCCTGGTAGCGCGGCGGCGACAGCCCGAGCGCGCGTCAGCAGGCTGCGATTGGTGGTGCTGCCGACGACGAGCGGCGGCCGGGTGTGGGGGATGGTGTCGGCGACTGCGCCGACGGTCACGACGACCTCGCACTTCGACTGCTGTGGCGACCTCGAGCACGCACTCGGCGAACGTCGCGTAGCGCAGGTGCGGCTCGACCCCGGCGAGCACGACCAGATCGTGCGGAGCATCCGGGGAAGCGGGCGAAGCGGAACTCGTTGGTCGGCCAGCGGATGTGGCGCATCTCGTCGTCGTCGAGCTCGACGAAGGGTCGTTCCTGCGTGAAGTCGAAGAACGGGTCGGGATCGATCGAGGCGACGATCGGTGCGACCCGATCGGTCAGACAGCTCGTTGATCGCCGTCGTGGCGACCTCGGCGATGTCGAACCAGCCGCGCAGGGCGAGCACCATGATCGGCCGGTTCAGCGGGGCGACATCGCTCGAAATGGGTCGACAGGACCTCGGCCACGTTCACCCGGCCAAGCGCCTCGACCACGTAGTCGATGCAGCCGGTGAGCCTGGCGACATCGTCGGGTTCGACAGCCGGAAACATGCCGATGCGCAGCTGGTTGCGGCCGAGCTTGCGATAGCTGTCGGTGTCGACGATCCCGTTGGCCCGCAGTGCGGTGCAGACGTCGTCGGCGCGGACCGATGTCGTCGAGGTCGATGGTGCCGACGACGGCCGAACGCTGCGCCGGGTCGGTGACGAACGGGGTCGCATACCGCGAGGCCGCCGCCCAGTCGTACAGGTAGGCCGACGACCTGCGGCAGCGGTCGACGCACCAGTCGAGCCCGCCGTTGTCGAGCATCCAGTGGAGCTGTTCGTTGAGCAGCACCAGCGTCGCCAGCGCCGGCGTGTTGTAGGTCTGGTTCGGCAACGAGTTGTCGAGGGCGATCTTCAGATCGAGCGAGGCCGGCACCCAGCGACCCGAGGCGTCGATCGCGCGGATCCGCTCGATGGCCGCCGGGGAGCAGGCTGCCAGCCACAGCCCGCCGTCGCTGGCGAAGCACTTCTGCGGGGCGAAGTAGTAGACGTCGACGTCGCTCGGCGACCACGGCAGCCCGCCGGCGGCCGACGTAGCGTCGACGACGACGAGCGCGTCGCCACTCGGGCGGCGCAGCTGCATCGACACGCCGGTCGACGTCTCGTTGTGGGTCAAGGCGACGACGTCGACGCCGTCGGCTGCCGGCTCGATCGCCGGGTGCGTGCCGGCTCGCTGCGAACCACGACCGGGTCGCCGAGGTGTGGCGCGGCGGCGGCGGCCTCGGCGAACTTCGACGAGAACTCGCCGAACACGTAGTGCTGGCTGCGCTCGGCGATGAGACCGAACGTGGCGACGTCCCAGAACATCGTGGATCCGCCGTTGCCCAGCACGATCTCCCACCCGTCGGGCAGCGCGAACAGGTCGGCGAGCCCGGCCCGCACGTAACCGACGAGGTTCTTGACCGGCGCCTGGCGATGCGAGCTGCCGAGCAGGTTGCTGTTGGCCTTGGCCAGCGCCAGTGCCTGCTCGGGTCGGATCTTCGACGGCCCGCACCCGAATCGTCCGTCGCTCGGCAGCATGCGTGCGGGGAATGTCGATCAGCGTCGGAGTCATCGTCACCCGGCCAGTCTCGCCCGTCGAGTGTCGACGGGCCAACGGAGCTTGACGAAATGTCGTCCGAGTCGCCGACAGGGTGCCGCAAGTAGGCTCCCGTTCGCAACTCCGTCGAAGGGCTTCTCAGTGAACCGCACCTCCGCACGTCTCGCCGCCATCGCCGAATCGGCCACCCTCGCCGTCGACGCCAAGGCCAAGGCGCTGAAGGCCAAGGGCGAGAACGTGATCGGCTTCGGTGCCGGCGAACCCGACTTCCCGACCCCCGACAACATCGTCGAGGCCGCGGCGCGCGCCTGTCGCGAGCCCAAGTACCACAAGTACACCCCGGCCGCCGGGCTGCCCGAGCTGCGCGAGGCGATCGCCGCGAAGACGCTGCGCGACTCCGGGCTTCACGTGCCAGGCGAGCCAGGTGCTGGTCACCAACGGCGGCAAGCACGCGGTGTTCACCGCCTTCGCCGCGCTGTGCGACCCGGGCGACGAAGTCATCTGCCCGGCCCCGTACTGGACCACCTATCCCGAGGCCATCACGCTCGCCGGTGGTGTGCCGGTGGTCGTGCAGACCGACGAGACCACCGGGTTCAAGGTCACGATCGAGCAGCTCGACGCCGCGCTGACGCCGCGCACCAAGGTGCTGCTGTTCGTCAGCCCCGACAACCCGAGCGGCGCCGTCTACTCGCCCGAAGAGGTCGAGGCCATCGGTCGATGGGCGGTCGACAAGGGCGTCTGGGTGCTGACCGACGAGATCTACGAGCACCTCGTGTACGGCGACAACAAGTTCGTCAGCATGCCGACCGTCGTGCCCGAGCTGGCCGACCAGTGCATCATCGTCAACGGCGTCGCCAAGACCTACGCGATGACCGGTTGGCGCGTCGGCTGGATGATCGGGCCGAGCGACGTCATGAAGGCGGCGATCAACTTCCAGTCGCACAGCACGTCCAACGTCGCCAACGTCGCGCAGGCGGCGGCGCTCGAAGCCGTCAGCGGCGACCTCTCGGCGGTGGCCATGATGCGCGAGGCGTTCGCCCGTCGGGCCGTCACCATGCACGACATGCTCAACGAGATCCCCGGCGTCACGGCGATCGTGCCGCAGGGTGCGTTCTACTGCTACCCCAACTTCTCGGCGCTGCTCGGCCGTCCGCTCGGCCCCAACGGCACCGTCAGCAACACCACGCTCGAGCTCGCCGACAACATCCTCGGCGAGGCCAAGGTGGCGTTCGTGCCCGGCGAGGCGTTCGGCACACCCGGCTACGCCCGGTTCAGCTTCGCGATGGCCGACGCCGACATGGAGGAAGGCATCCGCCGCATCCACGAGTGGGTCACGTCGTCGTAGACGATGGTAGCGAATTGCTACCAGCCAGGGATACGATCGTGACATGACGGTCAACATGCACATCCGCGATGTCCCGGATCACGTGCACGAGGAACTGCAGCGGCGTGCTGCGGCAGCCGGGCATGACATTGCGCCAGTACACGGTGAAGGTGCTCGAGGATCATGTCGCAGTACCAACGATCGATCGACTGGATGGATCGGATAGCACGTCGTCGGGCGAGGTGGCGTGCCGAGGGTCGCCATGTCGAGATCGACGCCGCCGAGGCTGTCCGTGCGTCACGCTACGACGACGACGAATGGCTGCCGGAGCTGAGTGGTTGAAAACGCGACAGGCTGCGGTGGTCGTAGACGCCTCCGCCGTCATCGATCTGCTGGTGAACGGCTGGCCGTTGCCCGACGCCGCGGCGCTCGGCCTCGCCGGCGCACCTGGACGCCGAAGTTCTCTCGGCCCTCGGTCGGTTGCACCGAGCACGGCGTGCTCACGGCGTTCGACGTCGAGGAGATGCTCGATGATCTCGCCGTGCTTTCGCGGTCGAGCGCGTGCCGATCGAGCGGCCTGACGTCGATGGCCTTTGCGTTGCGGCACAACGTCGCGCTTCGCGATGGCCTCTACGTCGCTCTGGCGCAGGTGTCGGACGCGCTCGTTGAGAACGACAGACGCTCGGCTGGCCCGAGTCTGCGCAGATCAGCGGCTGTGCTGGCTCGTTCCTCCGAGCTCATGAGGCACGTCGGCTACTGCCACCACAGGGGTGGTGGGTGGCGAGGCCGGTCAGCACGACGAGGCACAGGCACTCGGCGACCTGCTCGCAGGTGCCCAGCACGTCGCCGCTGATGCCGCCGATCTTGCGCATCGCCAGCCACCGCACCGTCGACCATCGACGACGACCATCACCGCGGCCAGCGGCGGCGACCCACCAGCCGACCGCGACCGCGCCGATGGCGACGGCGCTGAGCACGCCGACGATCGCCGCGGCGCGGCGTGGTTGCCTGGCCGTAGTCGGCACCGAGACCGGCGTGGGTCGCCAGCGGGGCAACACCCATCAGCCCGACAGCGGCGCCGCGGGCGACGGCGTGGGCGGCGACAGCCGCGGCGAACATCGCCGCCGGGCCCGGCAAGCGAACCGAGGCACACGATGCGCACGACGATCGAACTGCACAGCGCGGCGACGCCGTAGCTGCCGTGGCGCGAGTCCTTGAGGATCTCCAGCCGGCGCTCGATCGTCCAGCCGCCGCCGAAGGCGTCGGCGACATCGGCGAGCCCGTCCTCGTGGAACGCGCCGGTGATCAGCACGCCCGACGACGACGGCGACGGCGGCGGCGACCAGCGGCGGAAGCCACGTGCCACAACCCGGCGGCGACGCCGCCGACGGCGGCGCCGATCAAGCGCGCCGACGACCGGGAACCACGGCACGCTGGCGGCGACGTCGGGCTCGCGCCGCAACCGGATCGGGATGCGCGTCAGGAACTGGATCGGCGGCGAGCAGACCCGTCAGCCGAACCACTCCCCGAACGTCGGCACCTCGGTGATGCCGGCGCACGCCATGGCCACCAGCGGCACGGCGGCCATCGCCCCGGACCCTTCGCCGAGGCGCATGTCGAGATCGAGCAGCGGCTGCTTGCCGAGCCGCTCGAGCAGCCGGCGGTGACCTGGTTCGGCACGAGCAGTGGCCGACCAGGCAGTGATCGAGCGCGCTCGGCCGGCTGACGGTCAGCGGCAAGCGCCGAAGCGGTGACCACGTAGCCGTCGAGCACCACCGGCAGGTCGCGATGTCGGGCCGCGACGATCGCCGCGGCGATGGCGACGAGCTCGGCGCCACCGACCTCGCGCAGCACCTCGAGCGGATCGACGATCCCGGCGATGCGGTCGACCGCCATGCTGCACCGCCTCGCGCTTGCGTGCCAGGCCGTCGTCGTCGACGCCGGTGCCGCGGCCGACCCATTCGTCGACGTCGCCGCCGGCGAGCGCGGCGGCGACGGCCGCGGCCGCGGTGGTGTTGCCGATGCCCATCTCGCCGAGCACGAGCAGGTCGGCGTCGAGCGCCTCGACGGCCCGCCGGCCGGCGGCGCACGCCTCGTCGAATCGCTCGGCGACATCGCCGACTCGAAGCGGATGTCGCCGGTCGGCCGGCCGACGCCGACGTCGATCGCCTCGACCGTCGCGCCGGCGACCGCGGCGAAGGCACTGATCGTCGACTTGCCGGCCGCGATACGCGGCGAGCATCGCCGCGGTCACGTCGACCGGGTACTTGCTGACGCCCGCGGCGGCGACGCCGTGGTCGGCGGCGAAGATCAGCGCGGCGGGCTTGCGCACGGCAGGGGTCGACGTGCGCTGCCACTCGGCGACCCACGCGGCGATGTCGTCGAGCCGGGCCAGCGCGCCGGCCGGTCGCAGGATGTCGGCAGCGCGGGCGCGCACCGCGTCGCCGGCGCTCGTGATCGCCGGCGGGCAGGTCGCCAGCGCGTCGCGCGAGCCAGGTCATGTGCAGCTCCTTCCACGGATCGTCGAGCCGCAGTGCCTTGCCGGCGACCATCAGCAGGGTCGTCGTCGCGATCGCGGCGATCGCCTGGTTCACCCGGCCGAGCTCGTCGCGGTACCGGCGACCGAGCTCGGTCTCGGGGTGCACGCCGAGCCCGACCTCGTTGGTGATCACGACGCTCGGCCCGCGATCGCTCGCCGAGAGCGGCAGCGACAGCGCGACGGGTCGACGATCCGCCGCGATGGTGCAGTTCGTTGCCGACCCACACCGTCAGGCAGTCGACGATCAACAAGGCGTCGGCGGGAGCGGTCGGCGATGGCCGCGCCGAGGTCGAGCGGTTCCTCGATCGTCGGCCAGTCGGGCCGGTCGCGTCGATGCCGAGCGATGCGCTCGCGCATGTCGTCGTCGAACGGCTCGGCCGTGGCGATGAACACGACATCGCCGTCGTGTCGCCGACCGATCTCGACGGCGAGCGCCGACTTGCCGCTGCGCGCGCCACCGATCGAGCAACGTGACGTTGCCCACGTCAGTACTCGATGCCCTTCTTGGCGGTGATGCCCTGGTCGTAGGCGTGCTTGATCTTGCGCATCTCGGTGACGGTGTCGGCGATCTCGATGATCTCGGCCGGGCAGTCGCGCCCGGTGACGATGACGTTGACGTCGTCGGGCCGGTTGCGCAGCGCGTCGACGACGTCGGCCGTGTCGATCCATCCCCACGTGCACAGGTAGGTGAGCTCGTCGAGGATGACGAGGTGGTGCTTGCCGGCGGCGATGATCGTCGGCGGCCGTGTCCCACGCTCGCTGGGCGAGTGCCTTGTCGTGCTCGAGGTTGGTCGGAGTCCCACGTGAAGCCGTCGCCGAGCGAGTGCCACTCGACGCCGAGCTGCCGGCCGATCTTCTCCTCGCCGACCTTCCACTCGCCGCTCTTCACGAACTGCAGCACGGCGACCGGCCAGCCCATCGCGACCGAGCGGAGCATCACACCGAACGCGGCGCTGCTCTTGCCCTTGCCGTCGCCGGTGTTGACGAGCACCAGCGAAGCGGCCCGGGCCAGCCCGTCGGGACGGGGGTCGTCGGTGAGCGGGTGTGTCGGTCATGGACTGTCGGAGCATAGGCACGACCGGTGCTAACGTCGCACTCGTTCGGCTCGTGCCGAATGTATGGAATCCAGCGAAGTCCGGTGAGATCCCGGCACTGTCCCGCAACGGTGGTTCGTGTTCGACACGACGAGTCCGGTCGCCTCGTTCCGTACGCGAAACCTAGACCCTCGAGGCAAGGGCGGTTCGCGGTGGACAGCCCACCGCTTCCCACACTTGTCCTCCAGCAACTGGAGGATGTCTTCATGAAACGGATCCCGCTGCTCGGCTGCACTGGCGGCCGCTGCGACTCGCTGTTCGCCGCGCTGCGGCGACGACGACCAGGCGGCCGGCGACACGACCGCCGACCACCGGCGCGGCTGCCGACACGACACCGGCAGCCGACGCGCCGACGACGTCGACGCTGCCGCCGGCCGAGCAGGATCGTCAGCCTGTCGCCGACCGCGACCGAGATGCTGTTCGCCATCGGTGCCGGCGACCAGGTCATGGCCGTCGACGACCAGTCGAACTACCCGCCCGAGGCGCTGCGAGAAGCCACACGACCTGTCGGGGCTCGAGCCGAACGTCGAGGCGATCGCCGCGCTGAAGCCCGACCTGGTGCGTGATCGCCGACGACTTCACCGGCCTCACCAAGCAGCTCGAGGCGCTCGGTCTCACCGTGTGGAGTGGGCCGGCGGCGACGTCGTTCGACGACGTCTACGAGCAGATCGAACAACTCGGCGCCGTCACCGGTCACGTCGGCGAGGCGGCCGAGCTGGTGGCCGAAGATGCAGACCGACATCGACGCAGCCGTCAGGCCGCGCCGCAGCCGGCGACGCCGCTGACCTACTACCACGAGCTCGACAACACGTACTACAGCGTCACCGAGAACACGTTCATCGGCCAGGTGTACTCGCTGTTCGGGCTGCAGAACATCGCCGACTTCGCAGGAGGTCGCCAGCGACTACCCGCAGCTGACCGCCGAGGTCATCATCTCGCCGACCCCGACTTCATCTTCCTCGCCGACGGCAGGCTGCGGCGAGTCGCCCGAGACGGTCGCGGCCCGGCCCGGTTGGGCGGTCGTTGCAGGCCGTCACCAACGGCAACGTCGTGGTGGTCGATGCCGACATCGCGTCGCGCTGGGGACCGCGCATCGTCGACTACATCACGGCCGTCTCGGCACGCGGTCAGCCAAGGCGGCGGTCGCGGGCTGACGTGACCGACACGACGCGCCGGCGGTGGTGGACCGATCGCAGCCCTCGGTGCGTTCGTGGTCGCCGTCGTGCCTCGGCGTGATGATCGGCCCGGCCGGCCGGGTGTCGTCGGCGAACTGGAACATCATCTGGAACGTGCGCATGCCGCGCGTCGCGCTCGCCGGGATCGTCGGGGCGATGCTGTCGCTCGCCGGCGCCAGCTACCAGGGCGTGTTCCGCAACCCGCTCGTCGACCCGTACCTGCTCGGCGTCGCCGCCGGTGCGGGCCTCGGGGCGACGATCGTCTTCGCGGTCGGACGCGACGCGACGAACGGACTGGCCCGTCGATCCGCTCCCGCTGGTGTCGTTCGCTCGGCGGCGCTCGTCGCCGTGCTGATCACGTACCTCGTCGGTGCAGCGTTCGGCGCGCACCCGATCGGGCGTCACGCTGGTGCTGGCCGGTGTTGCCGTCGTCTCGCTGTTCACCGCGATCCAGACGTTCGTGCTGCAGCGCAACAACGACGTGATCCGCGAGGTGTACGCCTGGATCCTCGGTCGGGTCTCCAACGCGACGTGGGCCGACGTGCGCCTGGTGCTGCCGTACGTCGTCGTCAGCTCGGCGGTGCTGCTGCTGCATCGCCGTCACCTCGACCTGTTCCGGGTCGGCGACGACGAGGCCGCGTCGCTCGGCGCCGACGTCGGCAGGATCCGGATCGTCGTCGTGATCGCGGCGACGCATGGGCACCGCCGCGGTCGTCAGCGTCAGCGGGCTGATCGGGTTCGTCGGCATCGTCGTGCCGCACGCCGTGCGCATGGTGGCCGGGGCTTCGTATCGCACGCGTGCTGCCGCTCAGCCTGATCGTCGGTGCCGACGTTCCTGATCCTCGTCGACATCCCCGGTCGCGTGCTGCAGGACCCGGCGGAGACACCGATCGGCGTCGTCACGGCGTTCTTCGGCGCGCCGTTCTTCATCCTCCTGCTGCGCAGCGAAGCGGTCGCTGGTATGAGCTCGCTGCGGTTGGACGGCGGTCTCGGTCAGCTACGACCGGCGCGTCGCGCTGGCGCCGTTCACCGAGCGATGTCCGGTCGGGCGAGTGGCTGTGCCTGATCGGTCCGAACGGAGCCGGCAAGTCGAGCATCCTGCGGGCGATCGCCGGTCTCGTGCCGCACGACGGGGTGATCGCCGTCGACGGCGCACCGCTGGCGATCCGTTCGGCCACGCCGTCGCGCGACGCTCGTCGCCTACGTGCCGCAGTCGCCGGTGATGCCCGACGACATGACCGGCTTCGAGTACGTGCTGCTCGGACGCAGCCCGTACGTCAGCTACTTCGGTCACGAGTCGCGCACGACCGGGCGATGGTCGACAACGTGCTCGATCGCCTCGACCTCGTCGAGTTCGCCGATCGCCAGCTCGGCACGCTTGAGCGGCGGCGAGCGGCAACGGCTGGTGATCGCCCGCGCCCTGGCCCAGGAGGCGCCGGTGCTGCTGCTCGACGAGCCGACCAGCGCCCTCGACATCGGTCACCAGCAGCAGGCGCTGGAGCTGGTCGACCGGCTGCGGCGCGAGCACGGGCTGACCGTCGTGTCGGCGATGCACGACCTGACGCTGGCCGGCCTGTACGCCGATCGGTTGGCGCTGCTGCACGAGGGTCATCTCGTGGCCGTCGGGCAGACGCCGCGCATGTGCTGCGCGCCGAGACGCTCAGCGAGTTCTACGGGCGTCGGTCACGGTGCACCAACAAGACGACGGCACCGTCGTCGTCATCCCCCGCCGCAGCCTGCATGACCCATCACGCGTGAGCTGGCACTCGCTGTGCGTCGCTACCGTCTGGGCCCGACGACTCTCACAGGTCGCTGGAGTGCTCACGCCACACCGGGTGGGCCCGGGACACTCCACGGTCAGGACGGGGTGAACCAGCTGTCGCCGTCGAGGATGCGGTCGGCCTGGGCCGGGCCCCACTCGCCGCGGAAGTAGGGGTGCACGGCGCCGGGCGTCGTCGAGCGCCGGCTGCACGACTCGCCACGTCTGCTCGACGACGTCCTCGCGGGCGAAGCGGCGGGGAAGCCGGCGATCGCGTCGTCGAGCAGTCGCTCGTACGCCTCGCGGCGTTCGCCGAGCGCGGCGGCGAAGTCGACGGCGACGTCGACGTTCTGGCTGTCGAGGTGCGGGCCGGGGGTCTTGGCCTGCAGCGTGAACGTGACGCCGTCGTGCCTGCCGAGACGGAAGCGCACCAGGTTGCGCTGCGGGTGTCGGCCCGCCGGCCTCGTCGAACAGCAGGCTCGGTGGCTCGTGGAACTCGACGACGACCTCGGTTGCCGCGGCCCGCAGCGCCTTGCCGCAGCGCACGTACCACGGCACGCCGGCCCATCGCCACGAGTCGATCTCGAGTCGGGCGGCGACGAACGTCTCGACCGTCGAATCGGGGGCGACGCCTGGCTCGTCGCGGTAGCCGACGTACTGGCCGCGCACCAGCTGCGTCGGGTCGATCGGTCGCATCGCCGCGAAGACCTTGGCCTTCTCGTCCTGCAGGTAGCTCGCGTCCGGGCCGACCGGCGGCTCCATCGCAGCCAGCGCGGCACCTGCAGCAGGTGGTTCTGCATCACGTCGCGGATGGTGCCGACACCGTCGTAGAAGCTGCCGCGGCCCTCGACGCCGATGGTCTCGCTCATCGTGATCTGCACGCTGCGCACGTAGTTGCGGTTCCACACCGGTTCGAGCAACGTGTTGGAGAACCGGAAGACGAGCAGGTCCTCGACGCTCTCCTTGCCGAGGTAGTGGTCGATGCGGAAGATGCGCTCCTCGGGGAACACCGTGTGCAGCGTTGCGTTCAGCTCGATCGCGCTGGCCAGGTCGCGGCCGAACGGCTTCTCGACGACGATGCGGCCGCGCTCGTTGAGGCCGACCGAGGCCAGCGATTCGGCGACCGTCGGGAACATCGTCGGCGGGATCGCCATGTAGAACACGGCGTTCTTGCTCTTGTGCCGGTCGAGCGTGTCGGTGCAGCGTCGTCCACGTCTTGGGGTCGGTGTAGTCGCCCTGGATGAGGTCGAGGCGCTGCATCAGACGTGTCGATCACGAGGCCTTGGCGTCGGGGATGGCGGCGATGATCGCGTCGTGGGCGTTCTGGCAGAACGCCTCGTCGGTCCAGTCGCTGCGGGCGACGCCGATGACCGGGACGCTTGAGGCTGCCGTGGCGCTCGAGGTGGTACAGCGCCGGGAACAGCTTGCGCTTGGCGAGGTCGCCGGTGGCGCCGAACAGCACGAGCGCGTCGGCGGGGGGTTGGGTGGCGGCGCTCATCTCAGTGCCCCGTTCCTTCGACATGGCCGCCGAACTGGGCGCGCATCGCCGACAGGATCTTGTTCGCCGTTCCCGACCGGCCGCGGGAGTCGAAGCGTTCGTACAGCGCGGCGCTGAGCACCGGCGCCGGCACGCCTTCGTCGATCGCCGCGTGCACCGTCCAGCGACCTTCGCCGCTGTCGCTGACGCGACCCTCGAAACCTTGACAGCGTGGGGTCGGCGACGAATGCCGCCGCGGTGAGATCGAGCAGCCAACTCGACACGACGCTGCCGCGGCGCCACAGCTCGGTGATGGCCGCCAGATCGAAGTCGTACTGGTAGTACTCGGGATGGGTCAGCGGTGCCGTCTCGGCATCCTTGGGCCGGTCGGCGGCACCGATGTTGGCCTTCGACAAGATGTTGAGCCCTTCGGCGTACGCAGCCATCAGGCCGTACTCGATGCCGTTGTGCACCATCTTGACGAAGTGGCCGGCACCGTTCGGACCGCAGTGCAACCAGCCCTTCTCGGCCGGGGTCGGATCCCCGTGTGCGACCGGGCGTGCGTTCGATGTTGCCCGGGCCAGGCGCGAGGTCATCGAAGATCGGCGCCATCTCGTCGACCGCCGTCGGTCGGTCCGCCGACCATCAGGCAGTAGCCGCGTTCGAGCCCGAACACGCCGCCGCTGGTGCCGACGTCGAGGTAGTTGATGCCCGTCGCGCCCGAAGCGGCCCTGCCCGGTCGACATCGTCGCGGTACCACGAGTTGCCGCCGTCGATCAGCGTGTCGCCGGGGGAGAGCAACGGGGCGAACGCGTCGATCGTGCTGCCGACGTACGCGGCCGGCACCATCAACCAGATGTGTCGCGGTGCGATCGAGTGCATCGACGACCTCCTGCGGAGTGCGCGCACCGCGTGCGCCGTCGGCCTCCGAGGCCTGCACCGCGGCCGGGTTCGAGGTCGTAGGCGACGCAGTCGTGGCCGGCGCGCTGCAGCCGGCGAACCATGTTGGCGCCCATGCGCCCGAGACCGACCATTGCGATTTGCATGTCCGCAAGGTTGCCACGTTCGCGTGCCGTATACGGTGAGAACTCGATGAACGATGTCGACCGCGACCGAGCCGGTGCGGCGCGCGCCCACGGTTTGGTGATCGCGACGCTGCGGGACCTGACTGACCTCGACGTGACCCGCCCGTCGCTGCTGCCGGGCTGGACCGTCGGTCACGTCGCGACGCACATCGCTCGCAATGCCGACGGTCATATGCGCATGCTCGATGCGGCCATCCGCGGCGAGGTCGGGCGGATGTACCCCGGTGGGCGCGAGCAACGCACCGCCGACATCGAGGCCGGGTCGCGCACGGTCGGCAGCGGTGATCGCCGACGATGTGGCCGACCAGTGCGGTGCAGACTCGAGGCGACCTGGGCAGCGATGCCGGATGGCGCCTGGTCGGGTCAGGGGCGACACGATCGCGGGCGAGATGACGATGGCCGACCTGCCCTTCATCCGCTGGCGCGAGGTCGGTCGTGCATCACGCCGACCTCGGTCTCGGCTACTCGTGGTCGGATTGGGACGACGACTACGTGCGCCTGGACCTGGTGCGGCTGACGATGCTGTGGGCCAGTCGCAAGCCGATGGGCATGACCGAACTGCCGTCGCCAGGCGATGTCGGTCACGCCTCACCATCGTGTCGCCTGGCTGCTCGGGCGGGCCGAGATCGACGGACTTGCCCCCGCGGGGATCATGGGTTGATGCGCTGGAAGCGAGTGGCAGTCGGCGTCGCCGTGGCGGTGGCCGTCTTGCGCGCCTGCCCAGCAGGTGTTGGCTCATGCCGGCTCTCGATCGCCAGCGTTCCGTCGGCCGAACTGCCGTCCTCGAGTCCGGCCCGCCGAACATCGTCCTCGACTTCAACGAGGCAGTCGACGCCGAGCTCGCCAACATCGAGCTCTACGACCAGGACGCGAGCTGATCCCGACGGGCGCGCCCGAAAGCATCACCGACGACACCGTCGTGCAGGCTTCCGTTCCGACCATCGGCGACGGCGTCTACGTCGTGGTGTGGCGTGTGCCGTCGGCCGATGGGCACGTCGTCGACGGCGTCTTCAGCTTCCAGGTCGGGGTCGATGCCGGGGCCGGATCGATGTCGGCGCGCTGATCGACAAGGTCAGCGGCAACGCCGCTGCGACCTCCACCGTCGGGCGCCTCGACACGGCCGCACGGCTGCTGGCTCTGATCGGCCTGATCGTGGTCATCGGCGGGGGTCTGTTGGCGATTCAGTCCTGGGCAGTCGACGAATGCGTCTCCGAACCGGATGCTGCTGTGGCTGGCGTGGGTGTTCTTGCTGGTCGGCTCGCTCGGGTCGTTCGGGCTGTACGGCGCAAAGGTCGTCGCCGGGTCACCAGCCGATGCGATCAAGCCGTCGGTCTGGGGCAAGGTCGTCGGCTCGCACACCGCGTCGGTTCTGCTCGTGCGAATCGTGTTGGTGCTCGTGCTCGGTGGATTGTTGCTCACCTTCGCTCGTCGTGCCGCCGATGTCTGGCGCGGCGCGGCGCTGGCTCTCTGCGTCGCGTTGGTCCTGACGTTCTCGAGCATCGGTCACGCCAACGCCCAGCATCCCGCACCGCTGTGGATCGGTGTCGATGCCGTGCACCTGACCGCGGTCTCGCTGTGGATCGGCGGTCTGCTGATGTTGGCATTCGGCACCAGCGCGTGGCTGACCGATCCGGCGTCGGAACCCATCGTTCGTCGTTTCAGCGTGACTTCGATGGTCGCCGTTCCGGTCATCGTTGCCACCGGAGCTGCCCAAACGCTGAAGCTCGCCGGCGGTCTCGACGACATCACCAGTACATCGTGGGGACGCACGTTGCTGGTCAAGGTCGCGGTCGTCACCGTGCTGGTCGCCATCGGCGGGGTGTCGCAATGGGTGTTGCGTCACGACGGACCGGCGGCGTTGAAGCGCAACGTGTTGGTCGAGGCGCTGATCGGTATCGGCATCGTCGGGCTCGCCGCGTCGCTCATTGCTCTGCCACCGCAGCCCGTCGCCGCATCGAAGGTCTTCACCGCCTCCTTGACGAGCCAGGGTCTGCTCGCCGACGTCACGGTGACACCAGGACGTGTCGGTCAGAACGAGGTCCATCTGGTCATCACGCCACCGGGCGGGAGCATCACTCCCGTCGTGTCGGCGAACGTGCAGGCCGAGCTGCTGCCATCGGCTGGTCTCGGCTTCGTGCCGGCGACGATGCAGAACATCGGGCCGAACCACTACACGGGCACGATCGTGTTGTCGGAAGCGGGCAACTGGAACCTGGTGATAGCGGTCGAACCCACAGCGGGCCAATCAGTGGTGCTCAACTCGCTGGTACCGATTCCCGGTTAGAGCGGGCGCGGGACACCGTCACAACTCGGTCGCCGTCGCGTCGATGATCTCGCGGAAGTCGGGGGGTGCACTCGCATGTGACTGCTCGATGTTCTGGGCGACACGCGCGGCCATGTTGTTCTGGTCGGTGATCGCCTTGGCCACGATGGGGCCGAGGCGGCCTCCGACCGGAATTCGTCCGGCGGCAACTGCGGCGATCAGGGCGCTCGATACCTGTGCGGCCATGGGTTGAACCTTGTCCCAGTCGACGTGGTTCGACATCGCCCGCATTGCTTTCGTCACGTCGTTCGCCTTGCCGGCGGTCGCTGTGCGCACCTCGGTCCAATCGACCCGCCGCAGCGCCTCGGCGACCTCCTCGGCATCGCTGTCGGCAGTTTCATCGACCGGCGCATCGCTGGCGACAGCGTCTTCGCCCCTCGTCGTGGTCCCGGCCGCCGGCGAGGAGCGGAACAGACGCTTCACTGCTTCGAGCTGGTCTTTCGGCGTCGGCCAGATCGGCTCGGCGGGCGACTCGTCGCCGGCTCGGCCGGCGGCATGCTGGGCCTTCAGCGATGCAGCGACCGCCTTGGCCTTTGCGCTCCACTTCGTTGTCGTCACGGCGCGAACGACGCGATGAACGGGCTTGTCGCTCTCCGCTGCGGCCATGGCCACAGAGTATCGCTCGACTCGCCGGCTACTCGGAGTACAGCCAGGCGTCGGTGAACTCCCGGGCGTCCTTCATCGTGGCCGCGGCAGAGCCGACGGCAAACGTGGTGACCGACGACGGTTGCGATGGGATCTCGATTACCTCGAGGCCGTTGGGCGGTCGGGCGACGATGGTGCGTCCGTGGGCCTCGACTCCCCAGGTCGATGACCGCAGCACGACGCTGACCGGATGCTGCGGCACCGGTGTCGGCGCCAGCGGTGGCACGGTGATGACGATCACCCCGACGACGCCCAGGTCCGCGGCGACATCGAGAGGAACGTCGGCCACGACCCCGCCGTCGATCAGCGTGTGGCCGTCGAGCTCGATCGGTGGAAAGACCCCCGGGAACGCCGAGCTGGCGACGATTGCCGAGACGACGTCACCGGATTCCAGCACGAAGGGACGTCCCGTGGCCAGGTCGGTGGCGATGATCGCCAACGGGATCGGAGCGTGTTCGATCAGGCGGGCACCGAGATGCGTGCGCAGGAAGGCGATCCCGTGGCGGTTGTCGAGGAACGACGCTCGCTTGCCGGCGAGGGCCATCGCCAGTCGTCCGGGGTGTACCCGGAGCAGATCCCGTCGTCGCACGCCCGACCAAATCCGCTCCATGCGACGGACGCCGTCGGCATCGCTCGACCAGGCGAAGAAGGCGGCGTTCATCGCCCCCGCCGAGACCCCGATCAGCATGTCGGGATGCAGGCCGGCCGCCGTCAACGCGTCGAGAACGCCAACTTGATATGCCGCCAGTGCGCCTCCGCCCGGTAGCACGTAGGCCAGCGGTCGAGGGAGCGATCGCAGCCTGTCGATCTGCATTGCTGCATTGTGCACACGTCGAGGGGTTGGCGTGCTACCGGCAATGCGTCCGGGTTATCCGATCGATGACGCACCGCCGAACGCCGGTGGCCGACGTGACGATCAATTTCAGCCATGCGGTTGACATCTCGGCGCTCAACTGGGCGACTACGTAGTTCTGTGACGTCTCGAGGATCCTGACGCTGTGGTCGGGAAACGAGATGACGTCGCCCCTGTCGATCATGAGAACGAACAACCCCCTGGCCGCTTCCGCGTACATCAGTTGGGGTCGGTGCTGCACATCGGCGCAGGCTTGGAGCTCGATGACGCCGCCGACCCATACGGTTGCGCATCGTGGACCACGATCGGAAAGCACGACCGTCTTGATCGGTGCGAAGTAGTAGTCGTGCTCGCTCGGGGTGCTTGCGGTCGACGGCCCTTCGATGCCTGCCGACAGCGACGGGTCTCCACAGCTCACGCCGACCATGGGTGCCAGGCCCAGAACACAGAGCGCCCGCAAGGTTTGCTTCACAGCCTCCACGTGCCCCACCCGTCGACCATCGGTGCCGACGATGTCGTGAACGTCCACTCGGCCGGGTTCACGAAGCGCGGCTCGTGAGTGATCGGCCGGAAGTCGGGTGGGTGGTCGGGGAAGAACATGCCCGTGTAAGAGGACGAGGATTCGGAGATGATCGGGAAGCTCTGGGTGACGTCCTGCATCCCCGGCCCGATCGGCACGGTCACCTCGGCTCGGCTGGAACCGTCGTCGACGATCATGTAGCCGGAAACGATTGCCTCGGTGGTGCGATCGAGCAATGTCTCGGGACCCTCGTCGCGGTCGTAGGCGGTCAGCACATGCACGCTGGTGGTCACCCGGGCGGCGGACAAGTAGATGATCGTCAGCGACTCGTGCTCGCGCCAGCCGATGGGCAGCCCATCGGAGAAGAAGTCGATGATCTTGAGCGTGTTGGAGGTCGTGTCGAGCGCACCCACGGTTCGGTGTTTTCCGGGGGCGATCGCGATGGAGGTGTACAGCGATCCGGCGCGCCCGAGTGCGTCGATCGGAGCAGTCATGGGAACGAGCTCACCCGAACGGACCTGGGCCAGGACTTCGTCGAAGCTGAGGCAGCCTGGCCCAGGCGGCAGGGGTGCTCGGACGGGGTCGGTGATGACTTCCCAGCTGTGGCCGTGCGCTGTCGCGTTCGTCAATGCCCGGACGACGTCGGCGTCACCGATCTCGGCGCGTTGGTACGACGTCATCACCTCGGAGTCGAGGATGTCTTGCACTCGGGGTAGGTACAGATCACCCAGCGTGCTGCGCGCACTGCGGATGTTCCTCATCACATCGGCGGCGGCTGCATCGTCGCTACGGACGGCGTAGAGATCGTCGAGTGCTGCGCCGATGCCGACCCGAAGCGAGTCGAGCCGGCCGCGGTCGAAAGCCAACAGACCCATTACGACACCAGCGCCGCAACGACGGGCTGCTGTGCGAGCTGGTCGGCGCGGCGCTCGAGGCCACGGGCCGCGTCGTCCAAGAATTGTCGGTTCGTCTGCAGCTGCCTGCGCATGGCCAGCAGTGCATCGTGGCATGCCTGTGGCGTCGGGCCGATCCAGGTGTCGGGCCCGGCCAGGCTGTAGATCGTGAGGGCGCGACTGGAACCGATCGTGGCGGCTGTGGAGCGCAGGTGCCGGGCTCTGGCCCGGAGCTGTTCGACTTGCGTTGCTGTGCTCATTCCCCCAAGAGATGCGCAGTCATATCCCCAGAGCGGAAAGATCCACTCGGACTCTGTCCGAAGGGTCAGGAGAGATACCGGACGATGAGGTGATGCGGCTTGCCGGTCGACTCGTCGATGAAGCCCTCGCCGTCGACGGCGAAACCGTGACGCGCGTAGAAGTCGAGCGCAGTATCGCGAGCGCGGGCCCAGACGAGCGGGGCGACTCTGGCTGCGCGAACGCAACCGGCCTCGACCAGGATCCCACCAACACCCCGACCTTGCAGATGCGAAGCGGTGGCCATGCCCCGCAGTTGCACCGCAGGTTCGTCGCGGTACGGCCTCGGAATCCAGGTGGAGACGGCGACGATGTCGTCGACATCACCGACCTGGCGCACGCCGAGGTGCACGGTTCCCGGCCAGTCATCCTCGGCAAACGTCACCACGGTTGTCGGGGTATCGGAGCGCAACACGACGAGCCGAAGCGGGTAGGTCTCCTGCGAACTGAGCTCGACGAGGATGTAGTCAGCCATGATCGACCAGCACCGAGTCGCCATTTGCTTGGGCCGATGCGCCGAATCGCAGGTTCTCGCTCACCCCGGGGACGGTATCCGATCACTACGAGCCGCTTCGCGTATCAGCGGCGCCGGTCGGGGACTCAACAGACGACACCCGACAAGAAGGAAACTTCGATGTATTCGAGGATCGTGGTTGGTACGGACGGAACCGATCGTTCGCTGATCGCGGTAGACCACGCTGCTCGGCTTGCCGCAGCGTTTGCCGCAGAGCTGCACGTCGTGGCGGCGGCGTCACCCACAGATCCCGCAGGTGAACCGCCGACGACCTTTCGAGCCGTGATCGCCCAGCAATCGGCAGCCTCGGCGAAGGCCGCGGCCAGGATCGCCCATGACGCGACCAAACGCCACGGCGTGCGGGTTGTCGAGCATCCCAGGATCGGCGAGCCGGCATCGGTGCTGATGGCGGTTGCCGATGCCGTCGATGCCGACCTCATCGTCGTCGGCAACAAGATGTTGACGGGACAGATGCGCAAGTTCACCGGCTCGGTGCCCAGCCGGCTCGCCCACCAATCGAGTCGTCCGCTGTTGATCGTGCATACAGGTTGAGGCCCCGGCGCGCCCTACGATCGATCGCCTTGGAGCTCGCTCCATTGCACCACCCTGCTGGCCAGCGCGGCAGCCTCGTCGCGGTCGTGAGTGACCAGCACGGCGGTGGTCGCCGTGGCCCGCAACACGTCTCCCACCTCGCCGATCAATCGGTCGTGCAGTTCGCGGTCGAGGCCGGTCAGCGGCTCGTCGAGCAGCAGCACGGCGGGTCGAGGTGCCAATGAACGGGCCAGTGCCACGCGTTTCTTCTCGCCACCGCTGAGGCGGTCGACACGTCGGTTGTCGAACCCGTCGAGGCCGACGATCGTCAGCAGCTCAGCAACGCGCTCGGCGGTGCGTGCCGCCGGCCATCGGTGCATGTGCGGCCCGAAGGCGACATTGGCGGCGACGTCGAGATGGGGGAACAGCTGCTCGTCCTGAAACATCATTCCGATGTTGCGCAGATGCGCCGGACGGCGGGTGATGTCGACCTCGTCCAGCCGAACGATTCCTGAGTCGGGCCTCAACAACCCGGCGACCACTCGTAGAAGGGTGCTCTTGCCCGCGCCAGAGGGGCCGAGTATGGCGACGATCTCGCGGGCATCGACTTGTAACGACAATCCGTCGAGGACGGCGCGTTCGCCGAACCGCAGTCGCACATCGGTGATATCAAGCATCATCGGGACCGAGCCGCTCGTGGCTCCCCGATGCCATCACGATCACGGTCGACAGGACCAGCAGGATCGTTGCCATCGCGAACGCCTGAGCGTGCGGCAGCCCCCGGCGCGGCCGAGCAGGCGGCCGATCGCGATCGGCACCGTCTCGCGGCCGCGCCGGGTCAAGATCGTCGTCGCGCCGAACTCGCCCAGCGAGATCGCCGCCGAAAAGCCGGCACCGGCCAGCAGCGGGCGTCGCACCGCCCGGGCGTCGACGTGCCACCAGGCGCGGATGGGGCCTGCCCCGAGAGTGGCGGCCGCGGAGCGCAGATCTGCCGGGATGGCCCGCAGCACCGAGAGCAGGGCGCGCACCACGAACGGCACGGCGACCAGGGCATGGCCGAGCGGGATGAGCCACCACCGCGATCGCCAGTCGAACGGTGGCGTGTCGAACGCGATCAACATTCCGAGACCGATGGTCACGGCCGATGTGCCGAGTGGCAGCATCAGGCCGGCATCGAGGGGCTTGCCGAGCCGTGGTGAACTGTTGATCGCTGTCGCTGCCAGGAACCCGATGGTGGTGGCGATCACCGCCGCAACGATCGCGAAGCGCAATGACGCGATGACCGATGCCAACGGGTCGACCCCGAGACTCACGCCCGGGCGTACCTCACCCGAGCCGAGCTTGGACCACGCGGACAACGACCAGCCGCTGCCGGCGTCGAAGGAACGGCTGACCAACGCGATCATCGGGGCTCCGATCGCGACGCTCAACGCAGCGCCGACGACGCCGACCATCCTGCGTTCGCCGCGGGTGCGCGGCCGGCGTGGCGTTGCGTCACCATGCAACTCGATGGCTGTGCGTCGCTGGCGGCGCGACGCCCACACGATCACCACGACGAGTAAACCGAGCTGCAACGCCGAGAGCGCGGCCGCACCACGCACGTCGCCGAGTTGGGTCGCCCGCCGGGCGATCTCGACCTCGAGCGTCGGGTGGGTAGGGCCGCCCAAGAGCGTGGCGACACCGAACGAGGTGAAGCTGAAGAGGAAGATGATCGCCGCCGCTGACCAGAGCGCCGGCCGAAGGAGGGGGAGCATGATGAGCCATGCGGCCCGCGGAGGAGAGGCCCCGAGTGTTCGGGCGGCGCCGACCAGATCATGTGGGATCACGGCGATCATCGAACCGACGAGGCGGACGACGACGGCGATGTTGAAGAACACGTGGGCCACGATCATCGCCTGCGCCGAGCCGTGCCATGCGGTCGGAAGGAGCGCCAGGAATGCCGCCCCGACGACCACCGTCGGCAGGACGAAGGGCACCGTTGCGACCGCCATCAGCGCTCGCCGCCCGCGAAAGCTGTAGCGCGCCAATACATACGCCGGCAGCAGTCCGGCAGCCAGTGTCAGCATCGTGCTGACTGCTGCTTGCCAGACGGTGAACCAGATGACCTCGCCGACGTGACCGTAGGGCGAACTGCCGCCCATCTTGCCCTCGGCTGCCGTCCACAGCAGCGTGGCGACGGGCCAGGCGTAGAACCCGACGACGAACACGACGGGCGCTGCCGCGAGGCAGGCCACGAACCAGGCGGGCAGACGGTTGAGGCCCGTGATGCGGAGCGGGCGGCGCCGGTTCAGCGCAGCACGATCGTCGTCCACTCGTCCTGCCACTTCTGCCGATCTGCAGCGATCGTGGCCGCATCCAGCGAGAGCGTCGTCGTCGGCACGACGGTGAACTTGGTGAACTCTTCCGGCAGCGCGACCCCCGTGCGGGCGGGGTAAACGAACTGGCTCAACGGCAGCTCGCTCTGGAAGCGTTCGCTGATCAAGAAGTCGACCAGCTTGCGGGCCTCACTCTCGTGCTTCGTACCGCGCAGCACACCGGTGAACTCGACTTGCCGGAAACACGTCGACTCGACCACGGCCGTCGGAGCGTCGGTGCGTGGCGGGTCGGCGAATATCACCTCCGCCGGTGGGCTCGAGCCATAGCTGACGACCAGCGGGCGTTGACCTGTCGACCCGGCCGCGCCGCTGAACTCCTGTTCGTACGCCGACTCCCATCCGTCGACGACCTCGACACCGTTGGCCCGCAACGCCTTCCAGTACGGCTGCCAGCCATCGTCGCCGAAGTGGGCGATGGTCGCCATCAAGAACGCGAGACCGGGCGACGAGGTCGAGGGGTTCTCGACGACGAGCAAGTCTTTGTACTCGGGCTTGGCGAGATCGTCGAGACTGGCCGGTGGTTTCAGGTCGTGGGTCGTGAACCAGGCCTTGTCGTAGTTGATGCACACGTCGCCGAAGTCGACCGGGGTCATTTCGTGGCCGGGCACCAAGGCAGTGAGGTTGGTGGCGACCGCGTTCCAATCGTTGGGCTCGTACTTGGTGAAGACGTTGCCGTCGATCGCCGCCGACAACTGCGTGCTGTCGACGCCCCACATCACGTCGCCTTCGGGGTTACCGGCGGTCAGGCGGGCCTTGGTCAACATCGTCCCGGCGTCACCGGCGGTCACGACCGTCACCTTGATCCCGGTGGATGCCGTGAACTCGTCGAGCGCTGTGATGAGCGGCGAATCCTTGGTCGGGAACGAGTCGTAGGCGACCAGGGTGACCGCCGCCGGCTTGTCGGCCGATTGAGACGCATCCTCTGACCCACACCCGACGGCGAGGGCAGCGAGCACGGTGGCTGCGACGAGATGTTTCATGGGACCACCAGGGTGAGGATGCCGTCGGCGACGGCGACGTTGAGAAGATCAGTCGTCTCGTTGCTGATGCCACGTGTGCTCGCCGGACTGAGCACTGCGTTGGTCAGTGGCCACCGCGCCCCGTTGACATCTACGCCGCTGCATGCGCCGTGCAGCGCGAAGAGCGAGAACAGCGCATTGGGAGGTAGATCGAGCGAGACCGACCGTCCGGCGTGGATGACGTGAACAACGGTGTCGTCGAGGAGCAGGCGGATCGCCTCGAACCGCGCCAGCAGTGGGTTGCCGAGCGCGGCGAGGGTGCCCAGCGCATGATCGAACCGTTCACCGGCCGCGCCGAGCACGAGCAGATGGGTCGCATCGGTCGCCGCTGCTCGCAGCAGGGCCAACTCGGTGTCGGTGGCGTCCTTGTTGGCGTCGTGTTGGTCGATGTCGAGCTCATGGGCGTACGCCCACATCTTCCCGTGAGCCGAGATGCTGTCGAGATCGCCGACCAGCACTGTCGGTCTCAACCCGGCAGCGACGGCATGATCGAGCCCGCTGTCGGCAGCGATGACCGTTGCGTCGCCGGCCACCTCGGTGACGGCACGCGGCGACAGCGGACCACCGCCGATCACCACCACCACTTGCGACATCGCATCCCTCCGCTGGCATTACCCAGATCAGGTTCCGGTCGGTGGCGGCGCCCACCCTCTCAGCCCGCCGATCCTGCGAGCTCCCCGTTTTCGGTCGCCAGCAGCCTAGCTCTGCGCCGCTGGGTCTGCACGACGACGGCCGAGCCCATCGGCGTGACCAGGGCGGTGATGAACTCGAGGTTGGCCACGCTGGCCGTGCGATCGGGGCGGGAAGGTGTCGAACCTGGCCCTGCGCACCGCTCACTCGGTGGGCTGTCGGCGTATGTCGGGTTCGAGGTAGATCGTGATGGCCCGTGGCACGGCGGCCCGAAGCGCGACCTCGGCCTGATCGATGGCCTCGGCCAGTTGCTGCATCGTCAGCGAGTGATCGAAGTCGACCTTGGCGGCCAGCAGCAGGTCGTCTGGACCGAGGTGCATCGTGCGCAGATGGATGATCGAGTTGACGTTGGGCGCCGAGCTGAGCGCGGATGTGATCTTCTCGAGATCGCCGTCGCTTGCCGCTTCACCGATCAGCAGCGGCTTCATCTCCTTGGCGAGCACCAGAGCGATGAAGACCAGCAGAATGCCGATGGCGATCGAACCGACCGCATCCCACCGCGGGTTGCCGGTGATCTGGGCAAGGCTCAGACCGATGATCGCGAACGCCAGGCCTATCTCGGCGCCCACGTCTTCGAGCAGCACGACTGGCAACTCCGGCGACTTCGTGGTCCGGATGTATGCCGCCCAACTCGTGCCTCGCGTGCGTACCTGGTTTGCCTCCTTGATCGCCGTTCGTAGCGAGAAGGTCTCCAGCGCGACGGCGATGAACAGGATCGCAAAGGCCACGGCCACGTGATCGACCTGGTGAGGGTGGCGCAGCTTCTGGATGCCTTCGTAGAGCGCGAAGAGCCCACCCATGCTGAACAGCACGAGGGCGACCACGAAGGCCCAGAAGTAGCGCTCCGGCCCATACCCGAACGGGTGCGCCTCATCTGCCGGCCGCTTGCCGCGCTTGGAACCGAGCATCAACAACGCCTGGTTGCCCGTGTCGGCCAACGAATGCGCTGATTCGGCGAGCAGCGAGGCTGACCTGGTGATCAGGAACCCGGCGAACTTGGCGACTGCGATGCCGAGGTTGGCGAAGAACGCGGCGATGATTGCCTTCCGGCTGCCCTCGTGCATGGACGCAAGGTTGGCATCGCCGCTCTCGGATTTACAAAGGGGAACAGTCATGGGTCAACTCGAGGGTCGCGTGGCACTGGTCACCGGAGGTGGCAGGGGCATCGGTCGCGGGATCAGCGAATTGCTCGCAGCCGAGGGTGCCGCGGTCGCGGTGAACTACCGCCGCGATGCCGATGCCGCGGCTGTCACGGTTGCAGTGATTCGCGCTGCCGGTGGCGTAGCGGGCGCCTTTCAGGCATCGGTCGACGACCACGAGGCGTGCGCGGTGCTGGTCGACGAGGTCGTTGCCGAGTTCGGCGGGCTCGACATCCTGGTGTGCAACGCCGGCATCGCCTCTCGTGGCAACCCGGTCGCCGACACCGATCCGACGGAGGTGATGCGTGTCGTCGCAGCTCACGCCATCGGCCCCCATCATCTCGCCCGGCTGGCCATCCCACATCTGCGCCGCCGCGGGCAAGAACGTGGCCGGGCGGATGTCGTGATGATCTCCTCGATGGCCACGTCGAACTACTCGGCGAACGGTGCGCCGTACAGCATGGGCAAGGCGGCCATGGAGGCTTTGGCCTTCACCCTGGCCAAGGAGGAACGAGCCCACGGCGTCCATGTCAACGTTGTCGCGCCGGGCCTGGTCGAAACCGACATGGGCGTGCGGTTGGCTCGGGCCCGCACGGGCAACAACGACCTCGACGATCTCCGCTCACTCGACGCCGAGGCCCCTTTCGGACGTGTCTGCCAGCCCCTCGATGTCGCCAAAGTCGTGCTGTGGTTGTGCAGCGACGGCGCCGGCTACATCACCGGGCAACGCATCGAATGCAACGGCGGCGGCTGAATCGTGACCGGCCGACGGTGGCGGTAGCCTTGTTGCCGTGAGTCCACTTGCCGCAGAGGCTGCGCAGACAGAGACCGGTCAGATCATCACGGTCACACCCGAAGCCTTGAAAGAACTGGTCACCTTGCGCGACGCCGAGCCCGAGGGCGATCGCCTCGGGCTGCGCCTCGAGATAGTCAGCAACCCCGGTGAGGACTTCAAGTACGACCTCAGCTTCGACGTCGTCACCAAGGCGGCATTCAGCGACGAGGTCCGTACCCATACTCGGCCCGAGATCGGCAGCTTGAAGGTCATCATCGCGGCAAACGCACTCGACCTGCTCGAAGGCGCCACGCTTGACCACACGGCGACGCAGGGTCTGGTCATCCGCAACCCCAACAAGCCGAAGGCGCCGTCGATCGAAGGGCTAATCGCCAACGACGCGCTCAGTGCCGAGGTCGAGGCGTTGATCAAAGGCGAGGTCAATCCGGCGCTCGCCGCCCACGGTGGTTTCGTCACCTACGTCGGTCACGACGGCGAAGGCACTGCCTACCTGACGATGGGTGGCGGTTGCCACGGCTGCTCGATGAGCCGCATGACCATGCTCGACGGCGTGCAGACGATGCTCGTCGAGCAGCTCCCCGAGATCGAACGGGTCCGCGACCTCACCGACCACGCCTCGGGCGAGAACCCCTACTACCACTGACCTGGCATTGGTCGAGGGTCAGGTCGGTCGCCGGACCTTGACTCCAGGAAGGTCACCGAATCCGTTCTGATCTGCCGTAACGACCGTGCGGCCGGTCGCCTTAGCAGTTGCAGCGATGATCAGGTCGTGGGCTCCGCGGGGGCGGCCACTCCTCCGAACGGCCACGAGTAGCCCGGTATGCACACGCGCGACGTCGACGTCGTAGTCCAGAATTGGCAGACTCGACACCAGGTCGTCGAGGAATGCGCGTCTCGCCAGTCGTCGTCTTCCGGTGGCGATCTCGATACCAACGCCGAGCTCGGCGATCGTGATCGCGGCGACGGCTGGTTGGTCGTGGTCGGCGATCATCGAGTCGAGGTCGAAGGCCGATCGCTCGGCGTCGATCAACACGCTGGTGTCGAGCAACAGGGCAGTCAGAAACGGTCCTCGGAGACGAGTGCACTGCGCAGTGCTGCGACCTCATCTGCCCAGTCACGATCGACTCGGTGGCGGCGAAGCATCGCCTTGACGTCGGCTCCGGAGGCAGCATGGACCGGTTCGAGCTGGGCTACGACACGGCCCCGGCGAACGATTGTGTAGTGCTCGCCGCGGTGTTCGACCCCATCGAGGAGATCGGCGAAGCTGCGGGATGCTTCGGTGGCAGTGACTTCCGGCATGATGTCAGATTATCGGATTTCTTGCCAGGGGCAACGTCACGACGAGGTGAACGGACGGCCGCGAACCAGCCCGACTATCGGACGTGTCGGGCGCTGACGAAGTCGATGATGGCTCGTTGCAGCAGGTGCCGCTCGCTGTCGAGGCTGGCTACATGACCACTGTGTCGCAGGCGGAGTCGCTGCACGTCGCCACCCAAGGCGGCGGCGACCACGTCAGATGATGCCGGGTCGACCACATCGTCGTTGATGCTCGTCACCAGCAGCACCGGCTGGCTGACCGTCGACAGGTCGATGGCGGCGATGCCTTCGGTCATGGTGATCAGGGCGCCGATCGGCAGCCGGTCGTAGGCGATCTCCTCGACCGTCGAGGCAGCGACATCGACCCAGGCCTGCCCGTTGGTCTTGCGCCACGCAAGACCGTCGAGAGCATCCGGGTCCGCGACCAGCGGATTGATGCACACCACCGCGCGGCAGCGTTGCTCGGAGGCGAGCTGCAGCGCAAGGCAGGCTCCCATCGATTGACCGACGACGACGTCGGCTTCCCACGAGCGCGCTGCTTCCAGCCATTCGTCCCACGTCACATCGACCAGGTCGGCCGGGTCAGTGCCGTGCCCCGGGAGCGTCGGTGCGAGCGTGGTGAACCCGGTGTCGATGCACGCGGCCACGATCGGCCACATCGTCGCACCCGTGCCGCCCATGCCGTGCAGGCACAGCACGCGGGTCATCGACGGAGGGCGTTGGTGAGATCGTCGACCAGGTCAGCCGTGTCTTCGAGGCCGACCGAGATGCGCAGCAGACCCTCACTCACGCCCATCGTCTCTGCCTCGTGCGGTGTGAGACTGGCGTGCGTCGACGTGGCCGGGTGGCACACCAGAGTCTCCGGGCCGCCGAGCGAAGTGGCGATGCGAGCGAGACGCAATGCGTCGAGGAAATGTGCTGCCGCGTCGCGACCGCCGGCCAGCTCGATGGCCAGCACCGTGCCACCGTTGCGCATCTGGCGCTTGGCGAGATCGAACTGCGGATGCGAGACCAGACCGGGATAGTGCACGACCGTGATCGCCGGTTCGTCGGCCAGCACCTCGGCGAGGTGCAACGCCGACGCGGCCTGGTGGGCGGTGCGCACGGCCAGGGTGCGAATGCCGCGGATGGCGTTGAGCGCGTCATACGGCGACGGCGTGGAGCCGTGCAGCACCGAGTAGGCCCAGATGGCGTCGATCAGCTCGCGCTCGCCGGCGATCACCCCGAGCGTGGCGTCATTCAGACCGGCGATGCCCTTCGTTGCCGAGTGCAGCGAGATGTGCACACCGTGGGCCAGCGGCTGCTGGCCGAGTGGTGTCGCGAAGGTGGAGTCGACAACCGTGATCGGTCCGCGCAGCGCACCGAGCTCGTCGAGATCGACCAACTCGAGACGCGGGTTGGATGGGGTCTCGGCCAACGCCAGCATGGTGTGGCCAGGCCGCACGGCGTCAGCAAACGCGCCGGGCTGCGTGCCGTCGACCAACGTTGTCTCGATCCCCATCCTCTGGCACGGCCCTTGCAGGAATGCGAGTGTGCCGGCGTAGAGCTGGCGCTGGGCAACGATGTGGTCGCCGCTCGAGCACAACCCGAACACGACGGTGGCGATGGCGCCCATGCCCGAGGCGAAGGCCAGCGCAGCTTCGGCGCCCTCGAGGGCAGCAATGGCTTCTTCGAACGATCGAACGGTGGGGTTGGAGTAGCGGCTGTAGAACTCGCCGGCGCGCGTACCGGTGGCTCGCCGGTTGGCGTCGGCGAGACCCTCGGACTCCCATACCGTACTGGCCCACAGGGCCGGCGCCAGCGATGTTCGGCTGTGAGCGCGCCCAGCAGTGATGGCCTTGGTAGCCGGCTGTTGGGACTCGCTCATCCACGCAACGCTACGTCGTGGGAGACGGCTGTTCCTACCGGTTTGTGCAACTCATTAGTCTGTCGGCCGTGACAATTGATCTCGGTGCGACCTACCGCGCAGCGCGACTCCGCGTCGCCGACCTGGCCAACGACGACCTGGCCGCTCGACCGGTTCCAGCCACGCCTGCCTGGAACGTGCACGACGTGGTCGCTCACCTCGCCGGTGTCATGCACGACGTCGCCACCGGCAACATGGAAGGGGCGGCAACCGAGCCGTGGACCGCCGCGCAGGTCGAACGGGGTCGTGGCAAGACCGTCGCCGAGGTGCTCGGTGAATGGGCCATGGCGGCGCCGGGGTTCGAGTCCTTCCTGTCGTCGCCGGCGGGTTCGAAGGCGGGCTCGGCGGTGGTCGACGTGCACGCTCACGAAACCGACATTCGCTCGGCGCTCGGTCTTGCCCCGCAGATTCCCGACGAGGCATTGGCGTGGGCCGCAGGGCGCTTGCATGAGGGGTTCGATGCCCAGGTTGCCGCTGCCGGTTTGCCGCCGGTCACGATCGACGTCTCCGATTTCGAGATGTTCAGAGGTCGCCTCGGTCGCCGCACACGCGTCGAGGTCTCGGCCTTCGGTTGGTCCACGGACCCCGCCGCGTACCTCGACATCTTCTTCCTGTTCGGCCCCACCCAACATCCGGTCGGGCCCTGAGACCGCGCTACCGAAAGCGGATCACGCGGCCGGGTAGCTCGCCCGTGAACTGGTCGTCGACCACATCGCCGTGGTGAGCAGGCCCACCGGTGCCGTCGATGATGGTGCCGTCGCGAATGACCAGGTCATGCATCGGCGTCGTCCATCTCAGGACGCGGCGGTGTTCCGAGGCTGTCGATGTGGTGATGGAGCAGGCCGTTCGACGACACTGCCGAATCGTTGAGGTAGGTGCGCTCGCCGTGGCGGTCGGTGAACGAGCCGCCCGCTTCTTCGACCACGACCATCACGGCGGCGAGGTCGTAGGGCGCCAACCCTATGGCGTCGATGGCCAGGTCGATTGCCCCTTCGGCCACGAGCATGTGCTGCCAGAAGTCACCGAAGCCGCGGGCCCGGTAGGCACGCTGCTGGAGCGCGACGAGTCGGTCGGTGAGACCAGCGTCGTCCCAGCCCTTGGAGAAGGTCACGCACACCTGGGCCTCGGCGAGGCGAGCGACTGCCGACACATGACAGGGTCGGCTGTCGGCGAAGGCGCCGAGGCCCGTGGCGGCCCACCAGCGACGAGCCAGGGCCGGTGCGGAAACGACCCCGACGACAGGACCGTGATCCCGATGTGTCAGGGCGATGAGTGTGGCCCACACGGGAATCCCGCGCACGAAGTTGGACGTGCCGTCGATCGGGTCGATGACCCAGCGCCAGGCGGAGTCCTTGTTGCCGACCAGGCCGTGTTCCTCACCAAGAAGCCCGTCGTCGGGCCGCCGAACCGAGATCTCGGCGGCAATCGCCGATTCGGCATTTCGATCGGCCTCGGTGACCTCGGTGTGGTTGGCTTTCCATGCCAGGTTGAACGAGCGATGTTCGTACAGCGGCAGGGTGATGCGATCGGCGATGTCTGCCAGTTGCAGACCCAGGGCGAGGTCGCCGCCGAGGTCGCGGTCGATGCTCATCGGGCGAACTCCGCATCGCTCGGCACGCTTACGCCGGGTCGGCCAGGCGGCGGCGAGCTGCGGCAGCAATGCCCTCGGCATCGAGGCCGAGTTGGGCGAGGATGCGGTCGGGCTTGCCCTGCGGGATGAACCGGTCAGGGATCCCGAGCACCTCGACGCGGACATCGCCGGCGACGGCATGGACCTGATCGGCGATCGTCATGCCGATGCCACCGTCGCGGATCCCGTCCTCGCACGTGACGACCGTGCGATGGGCGGCTGCGTCGGCGATCATCGCCGGGTCGAGTGGGGCGCACGACCGGACGTCCCACACGGTTGCGTCGATGCCCTGCTGCGGCGAGGAGGTCGGCGGCCTGATTGGCGGCGGTCACCAACTTGCCGATCGCCAAGATGCACACCGAGCTGTCGCCGTGCCGCAGCTTGGCGGGCGTGGAGGCCGACACCGACCTCGTGCTCGGCGACCTGCGGCGCCGTGCCGTTGGGATAGCGAATGGCAACTGGGCCCTCGTCGGCCAGCACCGATCGCGTCGTGCAGCATGACCTGCAGTTCTTGTGCGCTCGATGGAGCGAGCACTCGCATGCCGGGCACCTTGGCCAGCAGTGCCAGGTCGTAGACGCCGTGGTGGCTGGCGCCGTTGTCGCCGGTGATGCCGGCCCGATCGAGGCAGAACACGACCGGGAGCCGATGCAGAGCGACGTCGTAGACGACCTGGTCCCACGCCCGGTTCAAGAAGGTGCTGTAGATCGCCACGACCGGCCGAAGGCCGCCCATGGCCATGCCGGCCGCGCCGGTGACGGCGTGCTGCTCGGCGATGCCGACATCGAAGAACCGATCGGGAAACCTGTTCTGGAACGGGATCAAGCCGGTTGGGCCGGCCATCGCCGCGGTGATCGCCACGACTCGTCGATCGGCCTCGGCCTCTTTGATGATGCGCCTCGGCAAACGCCTGCGTGTACCCGGAGGGAATCGCCGGTGGGGGACCGACCGCAGGATCGAACACCGGCGCGTCGTGCAGGTGCTTCTCGTCGTCGTCCTCCGCCGGCGGGTAGCCACGCCCCTTCTGGGTGACCACGTGCACCAGGATCGGCCCTTCGGCCGACAGCTCGATCGCGTTGTGGAAGGTGTGTTCCAGTTCCTCGATGTCGTGGCCGTCGATCGGACCGACGTAGCGCACGCCGAGCGCCTCGAAGAACGACGGGCGGCTGCAGGAACTCGCGCACGGCGGCCTTGAAGGCCTCGACGCCCTTCTCGGCCTGCGGACCGACGTACGGTAGTTCGCGCAGGAACTGCTCGAGCTTGCGTTGACGCTTGCACGTACACCGGGTTGAGGCGGATGTTGGTGAGGCCGTGCGACAGGCGGTCGGTGATGCGCGCCGGCAGGCTCGGATGGTCGGCCATTGCCCGATCGACCGGCGTCGGACCGGCAGTGAGGTTGGAGATCGTCGGCGCGTAGCTGCGGCCGTTGTCGTTGAGGATGATGATGACCCGCTGACCCGAGTGGCCGATGTTGTTCAGCGCCTCGTAGGCCATACCGCCGGTCATCGAGCCGTCGCCGATGACGGCGACGATGTGACGGTGCGGATCGGTTCCGGCATCGCGGGCGATTGCCATGCCGTAGGCGTACGACAAGATGGTCGAGGCGTGACTGTTCTCGACGAAGTCGTGGGCACTCTCCTCGCGGCTCGGGTAGCCAGAGAGCCCGCCGGCCTGACGAAGCTGGTCGAAGCGGTTCTGGCGACCGGTGACGATCTTGTGCACGTATCGCCTGGTGGCCGGTGTCCCACAGGATCGCGTCGACAGGGGAATCGAAGACGCGGTGCAGCGCCAGCGTCAACTCGACTGCACCGAGGTTGGACCCGAGATGGCCACCTGTCTCGGCAACTGCCTGCACCACGAAGTCGCGGATCTCACCGGCCAGCTCGACGAGCTCGTGGTGGCTCAACGCCCGCAAGTCTGCAGGCTGACGGATCTCGTTCAGCGACATGGCGGACACGAGGTTATCGCTCGCTGGAGAGTGCCCGGTACTCAGGTGCAATTCGAAGCCTCGGGTGCCAGAACCGTGACGTAGTGTCACCGACGGAGGTCAACGTGGCACTGGACGTCGTCGGGCGAATCTCGCAACGTGCCCAGCTGTCGCGCTGGTTGACAGCGTCGATCAACGGACAACCGGTTGTCGTCGTCCTCGACGGACCTCCTGGCGTCGGCAAGTCGACACTGGTCGACTGGTTTGTTGTCCAAGCAACCGAGTCCGGGGCGATCAATCGAGTGGTCGTGGTGCCCGAACGAGGCGACATCGCCGACGATCTGCGACAGGCCATCGCCGACACCGACGAGCAGATGCGGCGTGGAGTGCCTCAGTTGGTGATCATCGACGACGCCCATTGGCTCGACGATGCCGGGCAACATCTCGTCGAGCACCTTGCCTTTCGGCTGGGGACGGCCGCGGTGACCAGTCAGACCGCTCGTGTGTGCCTCTTGCTGGTGGTGCGTGACGAGTCGTCGTCACGGCTGATATCCCGCCTGGTCGACGAACCGATCACCCGCCGGATGAGCCTGGCGATGCTCGACGATCGCGAGGCCCACGAACTGGCCAGGAGGATCTCGCCGGGCATCACCGATACGCGCACGATCGCCCGCCTTGTCGAGCTCAGTGGTGGCAACCCGCTGACCCTCAATGCACTCGCCGACTCGATCGCCGTGGGCGAGGTGCTGCCGCCGCCGGCGTCGACGACCGGCACCATTCCTGTCGAGTTGGCGTGGCGAGCGCGCCTTGCGACGCTCTCGCCTGCCGGGCTTCGGGCGGCGGTGGTGATCGCTCTCGCCGAACAGGCCGCTCGGCAGCGCCGGCCCGACGGCGTCGACCTGTTGGCCGACTCCGCTGTGGCCGTCGACGAGTTGCTCGCAATGGGAGCAGTGCAGCGCCGCCCCGGCGGCGTCTCGTTCACTCACCCCCTGTTGCGAACGACGGCGCTCGATCTCGCTCCGCCCGATCTCGTTGTCGAGGTCGCAGGTGAGCTGCTCGACGAGCTCGATGGTGCAGCGGGTGCAGGCACACTCGTGCGCCTGTCCGATGCCGCTCATCGAACCGGCGACCAGCACCACCGGGATCTGCTGCGGCTGGCCTACGACGAGGCCATCGATCACGGCTCGTGGTCTGCTGCCGGCGACCTTGCCGAGCAACTGGTCGAGGCGGCCTCCGACCTGCCAGGCCGTGCGCACTGGATGCATCGTCTCGGGACCGCGAGGTTCAACGAACTCGATCGAGACGAGGCCACCGCACGATTGATCGAGGCCGCGGATCTGTATCAGGCCTGCGTCGACGGCGCGTCGGCCGACGCCGACGCCCTCTACCGAAACAGTCGGGCCGAATGCCTGTTGCTGGCCCTGCGCACCGACTTCACACGCAGTGGGCCGCGTCAGCACCCCGAGCTCGACGAGCTCGTCGCCAGCCTGATCGACGACGAGTCGATCGATCGTCACTGGCGGGCACGATCGGCAGCCATTCTTGCCGAGCTGTCGTGGTCAGTTCCGCATCACGAGCGGCGCCGGCAGCTCGTCGAAAGGGCACAGGACCTGGTCGGGGGCGTCGATGAACCGCTCACCGAATTCATGGTGCACTTCGCGACCGGTTGGCATCGTATGGCGCTGCTCGACCTCGAAGATGCAGCGCAGTCCTTCACTCTCAGCCACGAGGCGTCCTGCGCTCATTCCGATCCGTGGTGGGTTGGTGGTGACCTCGCCCGTCGCGGACTGGTGGCGCTCGTCGCCGGCGATCCGATGTCGGCGATGACCGATGCCACGGCGGCATCTGACACGTCGGCACGTGCTTCGAACTGGGCCGAGCACGGAATGGCGCTCGCCGTTCGTTCGGTCGCAGCCACTCGTCTCGGACGTTTCGCCGATGCCGACAACGACACGGAATCGACGATCCTCAGCGCACGTCGCGCCGACTCGGTTGATCCGTATCTTGCCTCGTTGTCGACCGCAATTTGGCGGCGGGCCGTTCGCGGTGACGAGGCCGGCGTGGCCACGCTACGCAACATCGGTCGCCAACACCAGATGTACATCCCCTTCGCCGAGTTCATTGCCCTTGCGTTGTTGCGAGGAGTCGACGAGGCGTCGGCCGAGGTCAGGCCGCGCTGGTCATCGCCACGCAGCGGACTGAGCTTTCGCAACCTCGGTTTCCACATGGCTCAATTCGAGGCGGCCGTCCTTGTCGGCAACATCGAGGTTGTCGACGATCTCTTCGCATTGTTCGGCGACGTGTACGAGCGTGGCGTACGGGCAAGTCATGACTGGCCGACCAGCGTTGCCCTGGCGATGGCGGCGGCAGCGATCGAGATGGGCGACAAATCCGCTGATCTGTGGATCGACCGATCGCAGCAGTGCGCCTCGGTCTCGGGATCGGTGTTGGAACAGGCCGTGTCTGACATCTATCGGTCGAGGCAGGCCTTCGCCGGCCACGGCGGCGGTCAGGCCGAGTTGGATCTCGGACGTGCTGCACTCGAGACGCTCGATGCGTTGGGAGCGCCGTTGCTCGCTCGGCTGCAACGCCAACGTCTCACGTCGGTTGTCGGTCGGCTCGGTATGCCGTCGGGTCGGGTTCGAACGGTGATGTTCACCGACATCGTCGACTCGACCCGGCTGATGTCGAGCGCAGGCAACGCCGCGTGGGCCGTGATCCTCGGCGAGCACCACCGCCTCGTTCGTACGGTCGTCGGGCGACATCGCGGCTCGATCATGACGTCGACCGGCGACGGGTTCTCGGCTTGGTTCGAACAGCCCAGTGACGCCGCCGATGCGGCGCGGACGTTGCATCAAGCGATCGAACACGCCGCTCTGGTCGTTCCGGGTGGCTCGGTCACGGTGCGGGTCGGCCTGGCAAGCGGTTCGGTCTTCGATCTGGGGGCAGACGCCTCGGGGATGGCCGTGGCCGAAGCCGCTCGGGTGATGTCGACAGCGGGGCCCGGCGAGACGCACGTGTCACAGTCGGTGATCGATCACGGACTGGATGTTCCGATCGCTCGCTCGATGGGTGTGCACTCGTTGAAGGGTTTGCCGAATCCGGTCGAGATCTTCGCTCTGGCGCCGGCGGAAGCTCTGTAGCAGTATCACGGGCGCGTCGTCGAGGCTCTAAGACTCGACCACCACCGAGAGGAGCCAACCAGTGGGTGAGATGCCGTACCACCTCGAGAAGGGGCACTATCTCCTGTTGCTCGAGGAAACCCTCAACGAGGGGATCGAGGCAGTCGTCGACGACGACGACGCAATCACGTTCCCGGGATTGGCGCGGCGCTACTCGATGCTGGAGTACATGCGCTGGGTCGTGGATCGCCAGTGCGACCCGAACGGTGAGAAGGAAGCCGACGGCATCTTGATGTGGCCGGATCTGATGACCGATGCCGATGTCGGATTCCCGATCTTTCGGATCATCGCCGAGGACTGGTTCGGCTACCGGATTCGACCCGACGGCAGCCTCGACACCAAGCCGCAACCGAACAAGCCAACCGGAATGTGGGATGGTTATCAGGGCAACGTCGAACGCATCATCGCCAACGTGCTGGTCCGTGCCATCGAGGTCTCCCTCGGGCTCGATCACGATGCGCCGCTGCCGACCGCAGCACCACCGCGCAGCTGGCCGATCTACTTCTTCTTCAAGTGTCAGCAGCCCTTCTTCGAGGGCTGGGTGACGTGGCAGTGCCACAGTGTCAATCGGCGGGCGGCCGGGCAGGTCACGGTGATGTTCGCGACGCCCGGCCACAACCATCCGGTCTCGGACCATCCGGTCCCGATCGACCTCGATGGTGATCACATCGACGATTTCGTGCACGCATTGCGCAGCGACGGTGAGTTCCTCGAAGAGCCCGTCACTGCGTTCGCACCTGATCCCGACGGCAAGCCGCATCAGGGTGTGTGGGTGGTCACCCATCGCGATCACAAGAGGCTCAACGTGTTCGACACCTCGGTGCCGTCGAGCTATCTGGAATGGGGTCCGCCGCTGTTGCCGATCATCGCGCCCGAGAACGGTTCTGCGACGTCGTCACGGTGCAGCCGGCGGCGCGCAGCGGCGGGATCGACGAATACAAGCCGGAGTACGTGGCGCCATGAACAACAAGAATCGAAGACCTTCGATCTGGAAGTCGCCCTCGCCGCCGTCCGACTCGACGTCGCCGGTGTGCTCGGCGAGTTCCTCGACGGCGAGTTCATCCCGGATCAATCGATTGGAGAAGCGACCTGGCGCAGCTGGCGACAGCGAGTTCTTCGCAGTTCGTTGGCGGTTCGACGGCACGCACACCGGGCGGATTCCCGGCTTCGGTCACACCTTCATCGAGGCGACCGGCAACATGATCTCGGTATCGGGGCTGACGTTGGTCGAGAACACCAAGCCCGGCCGGCCGGTACCCGACGACCTCGACAAGCTGCTGACCGACGGCACGGTCGTGTTCCAGCGATTCATCGACTGGTTGGCTGTGTTCGCCCAGCTCGGCGTGCTGCACCTCGGGCGACCGATGTCGATCGGCGACATCCGCTTCGTACCACCGGATCGGGGCATGGCGCGTGCCCGGGTACAACGACCAGCAGTAGGACGACTCGCCGACGTCTGGAACACTGGGTCGATGACGTCCCCACAAGTCGCCCAACGGAGTGCCAAGAACATGGAGGGCCACGCCGGCCAGCAGGCCATCGCGGCGATGTTGGCGTTCGGCACCGACGTGATGTTCACGCTGAACGGCGGGCACATCTGGCCGCTGTACGAAGCCGCGCGCGACCAGGGCATGCGAGTCGTCGACACCCGCCACGAGCAGACGGCGACGTTCGCCGCCGAGGGCTGGGCGAAGCTGACCCGCCGCCCCGGTCTCGCGGCGCTGACCGCCGGGCCGGGCATCACCAACGGCGTCTCGGCGATCACGACCGCCCACGTTCAACGGCTCGCCGCTCGTGGTGCATGGGTGGCCGTGCGCCCGAGATGCGATGGGGCGCGGGCTCGCTGCAGGAGATGGATCACGTTCCCGTCGTGGCGTCGATCACCAAGTCGGCCGTCACCGTGAAGGACGCGACCCAGGCCGCGGCCACGGTCCACGCCGCGGCGCAGTCTGGCGATGACGCCGCATCGTGGACCGACGTTCCTCGACTTCCCGCTCGATGTGTTCGGCCCGTCGTCCGGCGAGCGTGCCGTGTGTCGACGACGACGTCGGCCGCGGTGCGACCCCCGACCCCGAGGCCGTCGCCGAGCTCGCCGCGATGATCGCCACCGCCGAGCGACCGGCGTTCATCGTCGGCAGCGACGTCTACTGGGATGGAGCGTGGGAGGAGCTGCGCGCCGCCGTCGAGCAACTGCGCGTGCCGTGCTTCTTCAACGGCCTCGGCCGCGGCACGCTGCCCGCCGATCACGAGCTGGCCTTCCTGCGCACCCGTGCGGCTGCTGAAGCAGCGCGCCGACCTCGTCGTGGTGCTCGGCACGCCGCTCGACTTCCGTCTCGGCTTCGGTCGGTTCGGCAACGCCCGCGTCGCCCACGTCGTCGACGCCGCGTCGCAGCGTCGCCACGCCACGTCGATGTCGACGACCGTTGTCGGCGACATCGGTCGAGGTCTTGCGGTCGCTCGCCGATCACACCGGGCCGCGTGTCGACCACGACGAGTGGATCGCCGAACTGCGCGCTGCCGAGATCGGCCGGCCGCGATCGCCGACGGGTTGCTGCTCGACTGCCGCCGACGCGCCGATCAAGCCGTCGCGGATCTACGGCGAGCTCGGCACGCGGCTGGCCCGCGACGCCGTGGTGATCTGCGACGGCGGCGACTTCGCCTCGTACGCCGGCAAGTTCGTCGAGGTCTTCGAGCCGGGTTGCTGGCTCGACACCGGGCCGTACGGCTGCCTGGGCAACGGGCCCGGCTACGCGATCGCGGCGCGGGTGGCCCGGCCGTCGAGCCAGATCGTGTTGCTGCTCGGCGACGGCGCCGCCGGGTTCAGCCTGATGGACGTCGACTCGATGGTGCGCCACGACCTGCCGGTCGTGATGGTCGTCGGCAACAACGGCATGTGGGGTCTGGAGAAGCACCCGATGCAGACGATCTACGGCTGGGACGTGGCCTGCGACCTGCAGCCGGCGTGTCGCTACGACGAGGTCGTGAGGGCGCTGGGCGGCGCCGGCGAACTGGTCACCGATCCCGACCAGATCGGTCCGGCGCTCGATCGGGCCTTCGCCTCGGGTGTGCCGTACCTCGTCAACGTGCTGACCGATCCCACCGACGTCTACCCGCGCACCAGCAACCTCGGGTAACGGCATGGCATGGTCAGGTGCAGACGGTGCCGGGGGCGGCGACGACGGTGCCGTCGGGCGGAGATGTCCATCAACTTCGACTCCTCGTGGATGAAGCCGGCGGCCACCATCGCCGCCTCGGTCGGCGGTGTGTCGGGGTTCAACAGGGTGTAGGCCTCGACGGCCTTCTCGATGGTCGTGCGATCCTGCGCACATGCCGCCGAGTTGCCGCTGCCGATCTCCTGGACGGCTACCTTGGCGCGTTGGGCGGGATTGCACGCCGTCAGCGAGCCGAGTGCCAGCACGACGAAGCACAGCAGTGAGCAGCGGGTCGTTCTCATGGCATTTGTATCGGCACCGAAGGTCGACGGGCGGATGAGGGGTGGATTTCGGCGAGCCTCGCTAGGCTCGCCGAGGTACACCGATGGGATGACTGGGAGCGACGACGATGGCCGGACATGATGCAGTTGAATCCGACGTGCTCGAGCGAGTGCTGGCTGCCGCCATGCGCACCGGCGGCGAGTTCGCCGAGGTGTTCATCGAAGACAAGCGGTCGACCATGGCCGGCGCTCGACGACGGTCGGATCGAGCAGGTCACCAGCGGTCGCGACCGTGGTGCCGGCATCCGCGTCGTCAAGGGCGACACCACCGGCTTCGCCCACACCGCCGACCTCAGCGAGGCCGGGCTGCGATCCGCCGCCGAGGCTGCCGCGGCGGCCGCCAGCCAGGGCGACGGCGGCGCCGAACATCGTCGCCCTCACCCGCCAGCCCGAGCATCGGGTCAGCCCGGTCGAGCGCTACGCCGACGAGGTGCCCAAGACCGACAAGGTCGCGTCTGCTGCAGCGGGTCGACGAGGCGGCGCGAGCCAGCGGTGGTGCCATCGTGCAGGTCAGTGCCGGCTACGGCGACAGTCGCAAGCGGATCCTGATCGCCAACACCGACGGTCTGCTGGCGTCCGACGAGCAGGTCCGCAGACCGTGCGCATCAGCGTCGTCGCCAACGGCGACGCCGGCATGCAGACCGGCTTCCAGAGCACCGGTCACACGTTCGGCTTCGAGATGTTCGATCAGATCGACGTCGAAGAGCTGGCCCGCGACGCCGCTCGCCAGGCGTTGGTCAAGCTCGGGCGCCCGCCCGGCGCCCAGCGGCACGATGCCGGTGGTGATCAAGCGCGGCAGCGGCGGCGTGCTGTTCCACGAGGCGTGCGGCCACGGGCTCGAGGCCGACCTGCGATCGCCAAGGGTGCCAGCGTGTACCGCGGCAAGCAGGGCGAACTGGTCGCCTCGCCGCTGGTCACGCTCGTCGACGACGGCACGATGAGCGGCGAGTGGGGCGCGATCGGCATCGACGACGAGGGCCATCCCAGCCAGTACAACGTGCTGATCGAGGACGGCGTGCTCACCGACTACATGTGGGACTACCTGCGGGCCCGCAACGAGGGGCGCAAGCAGTCGGGCAACGGTCGGCGCCAGAGCTACATGCACCTGCCGATGGTGCGGATGACCAACACGTATCGTGCTCAACGGAACCGAGGAGCCCGACGACATCGTCCGCGACACCGACCACGGCGTGTACGTCGCCAAGCTCGGCGGCGGCAGCGTCAACACCGGCCACCGGCGACTTCGTGTTCGGCATGACCGAGGCGTACCTCATCGAGAACGGCGAGATCACCGAGCCGCTGCGCGAGGGCAACCTGATGGGCAACGGTCCGCAGGTGCTGCGCGACATCGACCTGCTCGGCAACGACTTCGCGATGGGCAACCCGGGCACGTGCGGCAAGGACGGCCAGGGTGTGCCGGTCGGCGACGGTCAGCCGACGCTGCGCGTCAAGGCGCTGACGATCGGCGGCACCGCAGCATGAGCGCCGACGCGTCGAGCGAGCTGCAGGCGATCGCCGATCGGGTGGTGTCGATGGCCCAGCCGGGCGAGCAGATCGAGGCCTTCGTGTCGCGCGACGCCGAGACCGACATCCGCGTCTACGAAGGCGAGGTCGAGCACTTCGTCGGCGCCCAGACCGAAGGCGTCGGCATCCGCGTCATCCGCGACGGCCGCACCGGATTCGCCTACGCCGGCGCGCTCGACGAGTCGGCGGTCGCCGAGGTGCTGGCCGAGGCCCGCGACAACGTGCAGTTCGGCACGCCCGACGAGTGGGCCGGCCTCGCCGAGCCCGACGGTGTCGACGTGATCGAGCAGGATCTGTGGAACGAAGCGCTCGCCGACTACTCCGACCGACGGCAAGATCGCGCTGGCCAAGGAGCTCGAACGGCTGACGCTTGCCGTCGATCCGCGGATCCGAGTCGACGATGCCAACTACGCCGACGTCGCCGTCCGAATCCGCCGTGGCCACGACGACCGGCATCCGTCGCACGGGCCGCGAGAACGGCTGCTACGTGGTCGTCAGCACGCTGGCCGACGACGGCGACGAGACGCAGACCGGCTTCGGCTTCAGCGTCGGTCGATCGCCCGACGAGTTCGATCTGGCCAAGGCGGCCAAGGAGGCCAGCGATCGGGCAACGCGCCTGCTCGGTGCCACGAAGCCCGTCGACCAAGCGCACCACGGTCGTGCTCGATCCGTACGTCACGGCCAGCTTTCTCGGGATCATCTCCAGCACGCTCAACGGCGAGAGCGTCGCCAAGGGCCGCAGCCTGTTCAAGGACCGCCTCGGCGAGACCGTTGCCAACCCGATCGTCACGCTGGTCGACGATCCGACCAACCCGCAAGGCGTACACCGCCACCGATCTCGACGGCGAAGGCCTTGCCGCGCGACGCAACGTGCTGATCGATGGCGGCGTGCTGCGGCAGTTCGTGCACTCGTCGTACTCGGCCCGGCGTGTCGGTACGAAGAGCACCGGCAACGCCGTGCGTGGTGGCTTCAAGGGAACGCCCGGCGTCGGTTGCCTGGCGCTGCAGCTGCTGCCCGGCGGGCGAGACCAAGATGCGCTGATCGCCGATGTCGACGACGGCGTGCTGATCCAATCGGTCAGCGGGCTGCACTCCGGCGTCAACCCGATCAGCGGCGACTTCTCGACCGGCGCCTCCGGCCTGGTGATCGCCAACGGTCAGCTCGGTGGTCCGATCCGCGAGTTCACGATCGCCTCGACGCTGCAGCGCATGTTGCTCGACGTCGTCGAGATCGGCGGCGACGTCGATTGGCTGCCGATGCGCGCCGCCGGTGTCAGCCTCGTCATCCGCGACGTGACCATGAGCGGGACCTAGCAGCGGGACCCAGGCTGCGGGACTTGGGGATTACTGGCCGAGTGGATCGGCGACGCCCTGTTGCTCTGGAGCGATGCGCAGCGCCTCCGACAGGCTGCGACACGTCAGTCCGTACGATGCTGCCAGCGTCGTGTCGAGCACGACCCGAGTCGGCCGGACGGTTCCCGCCAGCGCCAGTGATCCGGTCGTGAGGTAGCGCGGGTCGAAACCCATCCAGCGAGCGAAGCTCGCCGCCAGATCCGCGCGGCTGACTGCTTCTGGCCCGGCAATGTTGAGCGGTCCGCGTATGTCGGGCTGGATAGCAAGCGAACTGATCGCTGCGGCGACGTCGGAAGCATGCGCCGGACAGCGGTACTCGTCGGTGAAGAACCTGATCGTCGATCGCCCGGTCATCACGTCTTCGACGTCGGTCTGGATCGACGCCGGACGTCTGGTGCCGTAGAGCAGCGAGGTGCGCACGATCACGGCGCTCGGGCATTCGGCCATCACCGCCCGCTCGGCCTCCAACTTCATCACTCCGTAGTCGGTGATCGGGAAGGGCGTGTCGTACTCCCTGTAGGGCTGCGGTCGGCCGGGGAAGATGGCGTCACTGCTCACATGCACAAGACGTGCGTCGCAGCGCGAGGCGGCTTCGGCGACGTGGCGGCTGCCTTCGACGATCGTCAGTCGATCGCCGCGGCGGTACGCGAGATGAACGATCGCGGTGGGCCGCCAGCTGCAGATCTCATCGATCACTCGATCACGTTGGCGAACGTCGATCATCGTCGACGGCGGTGCGAACACCTCCCACTCCTCGGCCTCGGACGCGATCCCGAGGTGTTGCCCGAGGAACCCTGATCCGCCCGTGACGAGCATGAACCGTCTCCGGCGTGGTAGCCAACGCACACGAGCGAGCCTAGGCCGATACCGTTGCCGCTCGTGCCCCGCCCCGACGTCGCTGCCGCGGCCCGCCATCCTCATCTGGCGGCCCCGCTCGCGCCAGGTTGGGTGCGCGTCGATATGCACAGCCACACCATGTGGAGCGGTGACTCGACGACGACCCCCGATGAGATCGCCGCTGCGGTCGCCGAAGCCGGGATCGACGTGCTTTGCATCACCGACCACAACGCGATCAAGGGCGCCACTGAGCTCGTCGATCGGTTGCCGTGCCGGGTGATCGTCGGCGAGGAGTTGCGCACCCACGCCGGAGAGATCATCGGTCTCTTCCTCGACGAGCGCATACCGATCGGCACCCAGCCCGCCGATGCGGCCCGGGCGATTCGCGGTCAGGGCGGGATCGTCTACATCCCCCATCCGTTCGATCCGATGCGCCGCAACCTCGCCGAAGCCGCCCTCGATGCACTGATCGCCGACGGGTTGGTCGACGCCATCGAGGTGATCAACGCCAAGACCTCGCTGGTCAGCCTCAACGCCCGTGCTGCGTCGACGGCTCACCTGCATGACATCGCCGCCGGTGCTGGCAGCGATGCCCACGTTCCCGACGCCCTCGGCGCCGCCTACGTGGAGATGCCCGACTTCGACGGACCGCTCGACTTCCTCGCCAAGCTGCGCCTCGGCCGCCCGGTCGGGCACCACTGGGACGAGCCGCGGCCGTGGGCGGCAAGGGTGCTGCCAGGCACCACCATCGAGTAGAACTGCGACCCGTGCCCGTCTATCCACGCCATCATCCTCGGCCTCGTGCAGGGGCTCTCCGAGTTCCTGCCGATCTCGTCCAGCGGCCATCTGCTGCTCGTGCCGTGGTTGTTCGACTGGCACGACTTCGACAACACCTCGATCGAGAAGGCCTTCGACGTAGCGCTGCACCTCGGCACTCTGGTGGCTGTCGTTGCCTACTTCCGACACGAGCTGGTTGTGTACGTGCGCGACGGGGTCCTGATTGGTTGTGCGACGCGACCGGCCGGCAACGCCAGAGGGTCGGCTGGCCTGGTTGCTGGTGCTGTCGGCGCTGCCGGCCGCGGCTGCCGGGGCGTTGTTCGAGAAGACGATCGACGACAAGTTGGGCAAGCCGGGTCTGATCGCCGTGTCGATGATCGTGTTCGGCCTGCTGCTTGCTGTTGCCGATCGCCGCTCGGGGGAGCGCACGCTCGACGACTACGGCAAGAACGACGCCCTGAAGGTCGGGGCCGCGCAGGTGTTGTCGCTGAACCCCGGTACGTCTCGTGCGGGCATCACCATCACGGCGGCCCGGTTCTTGGGATTCAACCGTGATGCCGCGGCGCGGGCCAGCTTCTTGATGGCGGTGCCCGTCACGGCAGGTGCCGTCGCCTACAAGCTCCTCGGGTTGGCCAAAGACGGTGTGCCGGCAGGTTTGTTGGTACCGATGATCATCGGCGTCATCACCGCCGGTGTCGCCGGCTGGGTGGCGGTGTGGGGCACCCTGCGCCTGATCCGCACGCACAGCTTCATGCCATTCGTGATCTACCGCTGCGGACTCGGGATCACCGTCTTGATCATCCTCGCCACCGGCTGGCGCTGACCCACCGGCTGGCGCTGACCCACCGAGCCTGTGTCACCTCCCTGACGGCGTAGTTCGTTCCTGCGAGCGCATGAACGGGCAGTCAGTTCATGTGGTCACGAGAACGTCAGGTGCGTAGCGCTCGAGCGCGAGGCGAATCGTTGCTACCACCAGGAGTGGCTGGTCGAGTACCTGGGAGTAGGTGAATTGAAGCGGAACGAAACCGACGAGCAGCAGTTCATTGGCGCGTTCGGCATCGATTCTCATCTGTGCTCCGGTGCGGTGCCACCGATAGCCGAGCGCCTCGACGACAATCGGTGTGCCGGTAAACACGAAGTCGACGCGGATCAGTTTGTCGCCTCGGCGGCCGAGCACTGCTTGGGTCGATGGCTTGGGCAGACCGGCACCAGCGATCAGGCTCAGCATCTCCCGTTCCAGCCAGCTTTGGCCGCCACGTGTGATCTCTGCGCCCTCCAGCACGGCGAGGAGCTTGATCATGCCCGGCCGACCCGAGGTGCGCAGGGCGTTGATCCGTCGACGCAGGAATTCTTCGCTCGTGCCGCCATCTCGAAGGGCAGAGTCGACCGCCGACGTGAGTACCGTTGGCGAGCACGACATCGACAGGTCGATCAGCGTGCGTGTTGCAGAAAGCACGGGTATGCCGTGCCGAGTATCTCGATCAATCAGCGGAATGTCGTTCGTCGTGTGGATGACGTGTCCGATCCGGCGGACATTGCGGCCTCTTGTCGTCGTGATGTGAAAGGGCGGTCGCAACTCGAAGCCGTCGAATCCGCTGACGGCGGCAGATGTCGGCCCACCTGCCCAGCACGGCGCACCGATGTCCGCGATGAGCTCAGCGAGGGCCGCAAGATGACGATGGAAAGGTTCGGTGCTGGATCTCAATGCTGTCTCCTGACGTGTGCTTTCTGTGAGCGCATGAACGGGCAGTCGGTTCATGTGGTCACCGAGGCTGATGGTGGAAGGGCATGTCACGGGCCTGGTGAAAGACCTATGGTCACGGCGTCGGCGAGCAGGGCGGTGGCGAGCACCGGGGCGGCCGCTTCCGGTACGGCGACCATCAACTCCGATTCTCCGCCGTCGACCACGAGGCCCGCGGCAACGGGTTGGTCGCCCGCGTAGATGCGGAGGTGGTCGCCGACGGTGAAGTGCCCGCCCGGCGAGGGGACGACCAACGCCACCCATCCATCGGGGACGAGGCCGGCCGAACCGCTGGAGGTGATGTCGGCGACTGTGATGATCTCGCCGGCCGCGATTTGCTGACGGGCGACAGCGTCGACGGGAGCAGTGCTGATGGCACTGACCGGCGCCATCGCTCGCGGCACGCTGCGTCGGTCAGCCGTGACCGGTTGGCCCGGTTCGATTGCAGCCGATGCGACCCACACTGTCTTCTGCTCGCCCCACGACAGTCGGGCAGCTTCGACCCTCGCCAGAGAGCGTGCCGTGCCGAGTCCGACGCTGCCGGCCACCAGCGCGACGACGAACCAGTAGATCCAGGGGTGACGGGCCACCATCAGGCGAACCCAGGCGAGCGTATGCACGTTGACCTCCCTCCGAGTCGGTGATTCGGGGGAAGTCGGGCCGCACTGTATCGGCCCGGAGCCGGTTCAGCCAGACCCGGTCAGCCAGACCCGGTCAGCCAGACCCGGTCAGCCAGACCCGGTCAGCCAGACCCGGTCAGCCAGACCCGGTCAGCCAGACCCGGTCAGCCGGAGCTCGACGCCGTCTTGGTCGAGGTCGACGCCGATGCAGCAGGCTTGTCTGATTTGGTGTCCGACTTGGTGTCCGACTTGCTTCCCGATTTCGCGTCACGGTCACTGGAGCTCGTTGTGCCAGGCGACTTCGACTCCGACGACTTCGAGTCCGACGACGACGATTCTGTCGACGATGTGCTCGACGATGACTTGGCCTTGCCGTTGCGGCTGTCGGTCTTGTAGAAGCCGCCGCCCTTGAAGGTGACGCCGACCGGCGTGAAGACCTTCTTGACCTGCAACTTCTCACCGGTTTCGGGATGATCGGCGTCGGTGAGGGCATCGTCGGTGAATGCCTGCTGGACCTCGATGGTCTCGCCGGTGTCGATGAACTTGTAGACGTAGGTTGGCATGTCGGCTCCGCCGGTATTAGCAGTCGAACTGTTCGACTGCTAATGCTAGCGGCTCGCATCGGGCCCTAACATCGCGGAATGCAGGTTCGCACCGCCGTCATCCCCGCGGCCGGGCTGGGGACCAGGTTCCTCCCGGCCACCAAGGCCGTGCCGAAGGAGCTGCTGCCGATCATCGACACGCCGGCGCTTCAACTGATCATCGACGAGGCGGTCGGCGCCGGCATCGATCACATCGTGATCGTCACCAGCCACAACAAGCCGGCGATCGAAGCCTACTTCGAACCGTCCGACGACGTCATCGCCAAGCTGAGGTCTACCGGCCGCCAGGCGATGGCCGAGCGATCTCGAGTCGATCGGACGCGACTGTGCGGGTCAGCTTCGCCTACCAGGACGTACCGCTCGGTCTCGGTCACGCCGTCGGCTGTGCAGCGGCGCTCGTCGGCGACGAGCCGTTCGCCGTGCTGCTGCCCGACGAGTTGATGGGCGACTCGTCGCTGCTCGACCAGATGGCCAGGTTGTGCGAGTCGTCGGGCGGCAGCGTCGTCGGCTTGAAGCGTGTGTCCCGGCACGAAGTCAGCTCGTACGGAGTCATCGATCCGTCGACAGACATCGACGCCGACGGTGTCGTCGGGATCCGGGCGATGGTCGAGAAGCCGGCAGTCGAGGATGCACCGAGCGACCTGATCATCATCGGTCGCTACGTGCTGACACCCGACGTGTTCGCCGAGATCGGGCGAGTGCAACCTGGCAGCGGCGGCGAGATCCAGCTCACCGACGCGCTGCGGGTGCAGGCCGCAAACGGGCCGTTCCACGGTGTGCTGTCGAACATCCGCCGCTACGACACCGGCACCCCGCTCGGCTGGCTGAGCGCGGTGGTCGACATCGCTCTCGACGACCCCGCGATCGGGGAAGACTTCGTCGCCTTCCTGCGCTCTCGCCTCACATGATGCGGCGGAACATGCCGGGGTAGTCGACGACGAGACCGTACTGGTCGACGTCGAACTCGACTGAGTGATCGGCGCGGTCGGACACGCGCCAGCGGTGGGTGTCGAGTCGGATGTAGCGCTGCGTAACGGCGCGCACGTCGAGGGTCTCGACGTCGACGGTCACCACGGGAAGTTCGGCGCTGTCGCCGACGTGCAACGGCAGTCGGCGAATCGGCAGCGAGTTGGTGAACGGCGTACACGCCAGGTCGATGTCGTAGCAGCCGTCGAGCTCGATGCGATGGGCGCCGTTCATCTCACCCCATCGGGCGGTGCCGTCGGTGGCCAGCCACAGGTCGGGATCGTCGAGATCGCGGAACAGCAGGAACTGACGGACCTGCCACGACGCCGACAGTCGCACCACGTACTGCACCTGTTCGCGGGCAACCTGACCGCTGATGGTCCAGCCCTCGTTCTCCCAGCGGAAGTCGGTCACCTCGGCCACCCGTTGCTGCGCGTCGGCGAGGTCGTCATCGGGGTCGCCGTGACCCCATTCAGCCCACCGCACCGTGTGACCGCTGGCGGGCAGCGGGGTGTAGTTGCTCACTGGCGGAACGGTACCGTTCGGGACGTGATCAGCGAACACGAGGCCCGGCAGTACGTGCTCGACCGCTGCGCGGTCGCGCGAGGTGATCGAGGTGTCGATCGCCGACGCCATCGGGTGCTGTTCTGGCCGAGGCCGTGGTCGCCGCGGAAGACGTGCCGCCGTTCGCCAACTCCGCCGTCGACGGCTATGCCGTGCGGGCGATCGATCTGGCCGATGTCCCCGCTCGGCTGTCGTGTCGTCGCCGAGGTGGCGGCCGGATGGTCGACCGATCGCGTCGTCGGTGCGGGCGAGGCGATCCGCATCATGACCGGTGCGCCGCTGCCCGCCGGCGCCGACGCCGTCGTGATGGTCGAAGACACCGAGCGCGTCGACGATGACCGAGGTGCTGATCCGCCGCAGTGTGGTCGCAGGGACGTCGGTGCGTGGCGTCGGCGACGACGTCCACGCCGGCACCCGGTTGTTCGACGTCGGCACCGTCGTCCGTCCGGCGGTCGCCGGCGTGCTGGCCAGTGTGAACGCCCGAAGAGTGCGGGTCGTTCGTCCGGCGAGGGTCGCCGTGCTGTCGACCGGTGACGAACTGGTCAACGACGGTTCGGCTCTGCGCCCGGGACAGATCCGCGAGAGCAACAAGACCATGCTGCTGCCGCTGATCGCCGAGGCCGGCTGCGAGGCGATCGACCTCGGCATTGTCCGCGACGACGAGGCCGTACTCGAGAGCGTCTTCCGCGAGGCGGCCGCGACCTACGACGCCATCGTCACGAGCGGCGGCGTCAGCATGGGCGAGTACGACGTCGTCAAGGCGGTGCTGTCGCGTATCGCCGACATGCGATGGATGCAGATCGCGATCAAACCGGCCAAGCCGTTCGCGTTCGGGTTGCTCGCCGCCGGCGACCGTCGCGTGCCGGTCTTCGGACTGCCGGGCAACCCGGTGAGCTCGATGGTCAGCTTCGAGTTGTTCGCCCGCCCGGCGTTGCGCAAGATGATGGGCCATCGCGGTGCTCGAGCGCCCCACGATCGTCGCCGTCGCCGATGAAGGGTTGCCACGCCGGGCCGACGGAAAGACCCACTACATGCGGGTGTCAGGGGCGTTCCGGCCCGATGGCCGCTTCCACGTCAGCTCGGTCGGGGCGCAGGGCAGCCACCAGTTGGCGGCCACCGCGCTGGCCGATGCCATCGCGATCGTGCCCGACGGCGACGGCGTCCCGCCCGGCGGCGCCGTCGCCACTGCTGCTGCTCGATAGGCTGACCGTGCGTGCCGATCTCGTCGACCCCTTCGGGCGCACCATTCGCGACCTGCGCATCTCGGTCACCGATCGCTGCAACTTTCGCTGCACCTACTGCATGCCGGAAGAGGGCATGGTCTGGGTGCCGCGCAGCGACGTGCTGACGTTCGAGGAGATCGAGCGGCTGGCGCGGATCTTCGTCGAGCGCTTCGAGCGTCGACGGGATCCGGCTCACCGGTGGCGAGCCGACGGTGCGCGCCCACCTCCCGGTGCTGGTCGCCAAGCTGGCAGCGTCGCGTCCTTCGACTTCGGCGTCGCCGTTCGCAGGTCGGGCGCCCGACCTGGCCTTGACCACCAACGGAGCGACGTTCCGGCTGGTGGCCCACGAGCTGCGCCTGGCCGGCCTCGATCGAGTCAACATCAGCCTCGACACGCTGCGCGCCGAGCGGTTCGTGCAGATGACCCGGCGTGACGAGCTGGTCCGCGTGCTCGACGGCATCGAGGCGGCGAAGGAAGCCGGGTTCGCTCCCGGTCAAGATCAACGCCGTCGTCGAGCGCGGCGTCAACGACGACGAGATCGTCGACCTGGCCCGCTTCGGTCGCGACCACGACGTCGAGGTGCGGTTCATCGAGTTCATGCCGCTCGACGCCGGTGGCCACTGGCTGAACGACGAGGTCGTGAGCCAGGACGAGATCGTCGCCGCGATCGACGACGTGTTCCCGCTCGAGCAGATGTCGGCCGCGTGGTGCGGCTCCGGCCGATCGCTGGCGGTACCTCGACGGTCGCGGCACGGTCGGCGTCATCCCGACGGTGACGAAGCCGTTCTGCGGCGATTGCGACCGCGTGCGCCTCACCGCCGACGGCCAGTTCCGCACGTGCCTGTTCGCCACGACGAGTTCGACCTGCTCAAGATGATGCGTGCAGGGTGCCGACGACAACGCTGTGGCAGCAGAGATTCGAGCGCGCCGTCGGCTACGAAGTGGGCGGGACATCAGATCAATCAGGTGTCCTTCGTCCGGCCGAAGCGCACGATGAGCCAGATCGGCGGCTGATCCGTCGATGGGTCGTGGCCTGCTGCGTCGCTGGCCGATCGCGTTCATCGCCGTCGCCGGTCTCGGTTTCACGCGCGTCGCGGTCGCCGCGCCCAGCGTGATCGTCGGGGGTGCCACAGCCGCCAAGCCGGCAAAGCGCCTGCGGCCACCGGGTCCGCGCTCGGCGGATGCCCCGTGTTCCCGGCGGGTAACGCCTGGAACCAGGAGATCGCCTCGGCACCGTTGCACCCGCTCAGCGCCCAGATCATCAACCGCATCCAGGCCATCGGCTCCACCGCCTGCACCCCGACTTCGGCGAGAACCCGACTACGGCATCCCGTACGTCGTCGTGCCCGCGACGCAGCCGCTGGTGCCGATCACCTACGACGCGTACGGCGACGAGAGCGATCCAGGGCCGTTCCCGATCCCGCTGGACGCGCCGGTCGAGGCCGGCAGCGACGGTCACGTGCTCGTGTTGCAGGAGCAGAGCTGCCAGTTGTTCGAGCTGTTCGTCGGCCGGCGATTCGGCGCCGGCTGGATCGCCGACTCAGGCGCACGATTCGACCTGTCGACCGACGCGCTGCGACCGCTCGGCTGGACCAGCGCCGACGCTGCCGGGTTGCCGATCCTGCCCGGCCTGGTCCGCTACGACGAGGTCGCTTCCGGCGTCATCGACCACGCCATTCGCGTCACGTTCTCACGAACGCAGAGTGGCTTCATCCTGCCGGCCACGCACTTTGCGTCGAACAATCCAGATCCCGACCTGCCGGCCGATGGGGATGCGGTTGCGGCTGCGCGCCGACTTCAACGTCGCCGGCCTCACCGGGCAGGCCCGGGTGATCGCCGTGGCCATGCAGCGGTACGGGTTGATCGTCGCCGACAACGGCAGCAACTGGTTCTTCCAGGGTGCGCCGGATCCGGGATGGAACGACGACGACCTCAACCAGTTGAAGGCGATTCCCGGTACGGCGTTCGAGGTCGTCGACACCGGTCCGGTGCAAACCGGGCCGTGAGCAACAGTCGCCGTGTCGGGTCAAGGCACGTTTCATTCACTAGTGTGGGCGGACAGATGAGCGATCTCGCCTTCACCCACCTCGATCCGCTGGGACGGGCGCGCATGGTCGACGTCACGCCCAAGGAGCCGACGCATCGCCGTGCCGTTGCCCGCTGCAAGGTCTTCATGCAGCCCGAGACCACGCTCGGCCATCGCCAACCGCGAGGTCAAGAAGGGCGACGTGCTGGCGGTCGCCCGGGTGGCCGGCATCCAGGCAGCCAAGCGCACCAGCGACATGATCCCGCTGTGTCATCCGCTGCTGGTCGGTTCGGTGCACATCAACTTCGAGATCGGCGACGACCACGTCGCCATCGAGGCCCAGGTCGACACCGTCGATCGCACCGGCGTCGAGATGGAGGCACTGCACGCCTGTTCCGTCGCCGCACTGACGATCTACGACATGTGCAAGTCGGCCGACCGGGCGATGGTGATCGGTGAGCTGGCGTTATGGGAGAAAACCGGCGGACGGTCCGGAACGTACCGTCGAGCTGATAACGTGTCGGCCAGTGTTACGAATGTAGTAGATTCGTAATGAAGCGACCCGCCCGGTTAACCTTGCGTTCGCCGGCGTGGCACTCAGAAGGATCGTGAACATCATCGTGAACAGATGTCTGACTCGGGAACCTCTTAGTCGATGAGCAAAATCGTGCTCCTGGCAGTACTTGCCGCTTGGGCAGCCGTCTTGATCCCACCGCTCCTGCGGTCGAGGGTCGAGAATCGTCCGAACTCATCGGTCACCGACTTCCGTCGGCAGCTCTCCACCTTGCAGCGTGTCGTGCCCACTCGCACCATGGTGCCGATGCGCTCAATGGCTCGGCCCCTCGCTCCCTCACCCTTGTCGCGGCCCGTGGCACCTGGTCGTCCCGGCCAGATGCATCGAGCCGCCGCGCCGATGTACTCCGGTCAGCGCATGCACGCCACCACGCTCGATCGTGGCAGCGGCCCGCACCGCCAGGCTCACCTGCACAAGGTCAGCCAGCGCGAGATGCTTCGCCGCCGTCGCGCCAACGTCTTCTTCATGCTCGTGTTGGTCACCGGCGTCACGGCATTCTTGGCCGCAACGACAAAGGCCAGCTCCATGGTCTACGCGTTTGCCTTTGCGTTCATGTCGTTGTGCCTCTACGGCTACAAACTGGTGCAGATCCGTTCGCTCGAAGTCGATCGCGACACAGAAACCAACTGGTTCAACGCCGCCTGAGACAGCTCGCCTTCGGCGTGCTGTCTCACCCATCAGTCACGGCGATCGCACCGCTACACTCAGGGTCTCCAACGGGGGTGTAGCTCAGTTGGCAGAGCGCAACAATCGCACTGTTGAGGCCAGGGGTTCAATTCCCCTCACCTCCACCCGTTAGATCCCACGACGAGCCGGTGCCGCCCAGGTGGCGCCGGCTCATGTCGTTCCGATGTACGGGGACCGCCCAAGGGGACATTTGCCGACAGCGTGGCCGTGTGACGCACTGGTCTCCCGGTCTGTGCACGTGGTTCGTGTTCTGCGTCAGCGAATTGAACGACGGTCGTTGGTGTGACGGTCGTTGGTGTGTTGTCGTTGGCTTGTGCTGACGCAGAACTCCACCACGCCCGATCTGCCGATTTCGCGCAACTTCGGCGATCACCCATGTATCTGCGGTTCTGCGCTGTGATTCGCACTTGCGGCGCGTGTCGGCGGGCCACTGCAATCAGATACACCTCGAAGACGAAGTCATCCTCAGCCTCGGTGACGAATGCGTGGAGGACCAAGTCGCTTCGACCTTCTTGTTCCGTCCATAGGTCGACGAGCACTTCCCACTTCGTGCCATTCCACATCGCATACGGAGGAATCCCACGTGTCACGAGGCAGAGGCACAGTGTGACGGCAACTGCGGCCAGCGCGGCATTGCCCCGGTCGCGTACGCGGTCTTTGCTGGCCTGCTCGGCGCGCTCGCGGTCGCCTCATACGTGGAGTCAGGGAGGCTCTTGACAAAATTTATTGTCAAGGGTATCCTGGGGCCCGTGGACGATGTTCGAGTGCTCGCTGACGCTGCCGCCGTGGAAGTGGCGCTCGATCCGATCCGGGCTTCGATCCTCGACGCGTTGACTGAACCGGGGTCGGCTGCCTCGGTTGCGGCGGCGGTCGGGTTGACCCGTCAGAAGGTGAACTATCACTTGAAGGCGTTGGAGGCCCATGGGCTGGTCGAGTTGGCCGAGGAACGCGTGTGGGGCGGTATCACCGAACGATTCATGCGTCGTTCAGCGCGCCACCTCGTTGTTTCTCCCGACGTGTTGCAGAGCGCCGCTATCGATCCGTACGAGGTCGCCGATCGTCTCTCGGCTGCGTATTTGATTGCGGTGAACGCTCGGACTGTGTCCGAGGTCGGGGCGATCGCCAGCAGCGTGGCGACTGGAACGCGTCTGCCGACCCTGACCGTCGACACGGTGATCGGGTTCAGGTCGCCTGAAGATCGTGCCGCCTTCGCTACCGACCTGCAATCAGCGGTCGCCGCGCTGGTCGCCCGATACCACCGCGACGACGGGCGACCGCACCGTCTGACCGTCTCGTCATATCCCCAACCTAAGGAGCCCTCGTGACCAATCCCAACCAACCCAACCGTGTCGAACATCGGATGGAGCGCACCTTTGAGGTTGCCGCTACTCCGGAACAGGTGTGGGACGCGATCGCAACTGCCGATGGGATCTCGGCATGGATGGTACCGACCCGACTGGAGCCGCACATCGGTGGTGAGGTGTCGTTCGATCTCGGCGAGTTCACCTCGACTGGTGTCGTCACCGACTACACACCGAACCATCGATTCGCGTACGAAGAACCGTGGCCGATCGCTGACCAGGTCGAGGACATCCCGGCCGAGATGATCGAGTGGTTCAACACGATCGGCGTGCCGCTGTCGGAGGTGTACCAAGACCTGTCGTCGGTCACCCCGATCGCTACTGAGTTCCTCATCGAATCAACGTCCGGCGGTAGTTGCGTGATCCGCGTCGTCACGAGTGCTTACGGAAGCGGAGCGGATTGGGAGAACGAGTTCTTCGCCGAAATGGTGGCCGGCTGGGGCGCGATCCTCGACAACCTCGCCACGCATTTCAACGAGGCGATGTCGCGATCGGAACGCTGACGTCGATTCATCATGTCGACCGTCGACGGCTTGTTCAAAGGACCCAACGCCACGTTCCATTTCTGCACCGAAGCTGGCGACGAGCTCGACACCTTGTCGATCGAGTACTCGACGCTGCTGACACGCTCGTGGTGGGCGCCGGGCCACCTCTGAGCGCATGAACGTGACCGGGACCGCTCGGCGGGTCTCGACGTCACCGCACACACCGAGCAAGGAGAACCCGATGAAAGCCACCCCACACACCGACCCGGGCCAACATTCGCGGTGGCGGCGACGGAGCCGGACCGGGTCGTGAGCGTCGGATCTGTTGCTGTTCACGGATGTAGGTCCGTACGTCGTCGGATGTCGCGGATTCGACCGCGACATCCCTGCCGACATCGCCCGCTCGAACGGATGCGTGGATTGCGCTTCGTTGCTCTGCGCGCTCTCGATCCTGCTTGCACTGCTGCGCCGGACGGGGCACTCTGTACTGGCTTGGCACCCGATGTAGAGGTGCTGATGATCTCGCCGGGTTGGGAGGAAGGCGATGGAGTTCGGGGCTCATCTCCCGCTGATGGACTTCGGCGGTCATCCGTACACGCTCGATCATCTCATCGCGTACACGAAAACTGCTGCGCAACTCGGCTTCGTTGCACTGTCGGTGAACGACCACATGGTCTTCTCGGTGCCGTGGCTCGACGGACCGGTCGCGCTTTCCGGGGTGATGGAGCACACAGCAGAGATGACGCTTGCGACAACGGTCGCGCTTGCAGTGGTGCGTGGACCGGTGCCGGTCGCCAAGACGTTAGGCGCGATCGATCGGCTTTCGGGGGGTCGGCTGCTCGCGGCAGTCGGTCCGGGCTCCTCGCCCGATGACTACGCCGCCGTCGGCATCGATTTCTCGGAACGGTGGGCGCGGTTCGACGAGGCCATCGGCGCGCTTCGGGCGCTGTGGCGGCCAGACAGTGCACCGTTCGTCGGCCGTTTCTACTCGACAGAGGGTCTCTCCTTGGCGCCCCTTCCAGCGCAACCATTCGGACCACCGATCTGGGTGGGTAGCTGGGGCTCTGACGCCGGGCTTCGTCGCGTGGCCCGTCTGGCCGATGGTTGGCTGGCGTCTGCCTACAACACGACGCCGGAGCTGTTCGGCCAAGCATGGCTAGCGCTTCGCTCGAAGCTGGCGGATCACGGTAAGCCTCCCGACACGTTCCCGAACGCTCTTGCGACGATGTGGTGCTACATCACCGACAATCGCGTCGAAGCCGAGCGCATCCTCTCAGAGCGGGTAGTCCCCACCGTGCACCGACCCGAAGACATCCTCCGCGAGCGTCTCCCGATCGGCCCCCCCGAACTGTTTGCCGAGAAGTTGACGGCGTACGCGAAGGCAGGCGTGCAACGAGTCTTCATCTGGCCGGTTGCCGATGAGCTGCGGCAGCTCGATCGCTTCTGGAACGATGTGAGACCGCTCGTCGCCGTCACGTAGGTCCCCATCCCGTGTAGTCGCCCTTTGGAGACTCAGCCCCCGTTGATCGGCGGGAGACCGATCGCGATGCGCAAGGCGTCGACGGCTGCGTAGTAGGTCTCGTCCTCGATGGCGAGCGCATCGAGCAGTGCGTCCTGGCCGCCGCGGGTGGCAGGTGCCGCGGCGCACTGATCGAGCAGGTTCAGCAACACGGCGCTCTCGGCCGATTGCGCTTGCGCCTCGTCGAGCGCGTCGGGAGGCCAGGGGATGGCGTTCATGCGGTCGACCCATTCCCGCTCGAGCGTTGCCACTTGACCACAGTACGTCGGGGCATCCTTGTAGAGGATGTAGCCGTCGGCGTCGTGGAAGCTGTTCCAGACCTCGTCGAACTTCGGGTTGTACTCGTCCGCGGCGACGAGGTACTGCTCGCGCACCGCGATGTACGGGTCGACGGTGACTGGCACCGTGGTAGCCGGGACCGTGGTTGCCGGTGTGGTAGTCGTCGGCGTGGTGGTGGCGGGCACTGTCGGCGCCGGAAGTGTCGTCGGGGGAAGTGTCGTCGCCGGAAGCGTCGTCGGCGGAAGTGTCGTCGCCGGAGCAGCGGTGGTCGGCGCGGCGGTGGTCTCCGGAGCGCTGTCGAGTTGCTTCACCCACCGCGTGCAACTCGAGGAGGAGTCGAACGACGGGCGCAGTTGACGTTGATCGGTCAGGATCGCGCGGAGCTCGGTGTCGAGATCGGTCAATCCGTTCGCCTCGGCCATCAAGGCGTCGGCTTGGTGCATCGTCTCGCCGCTGTCGGATGCAGCTTGCCTCACCGCGGTCTCGAGCGAGGCGACTTCGCCGATTACAGTGTCGAACAAACCTTTGACGTCGCGGCGCACCTGTGGTCCGGCGCTGATCGGAGGGTCGCCCAGGTTGTCGATGTCGGCTGCAGCGGGCACCACGACAGCGGAGACTTCACCGAGGAAGTGCTCGAGGGACACCAGGAGCAGTCGGGGATCGGCTTGCCCGCTCACCAAGCTGTCGAAATCGGCTTTCTGTGTCGACACCTGACGATCCACGACGGTCATCCGTGCACACACGTCGTCGACCCAGCTCGCCGGATCGCCGACGGCGAGATCGCTGCCGCAGCTGACCAAACCGGCACAAAGGCACACAGGACCGAGCACGGACGCGAGCCCTTTCATGCTCCACGCGATATCGCAATCGAGTCGTCGCGACCAGAGGCCAAGTACCCCTTTCGGTGAACCCTGCAGGTCGGCATCGAGCCCGGCTCTTGTCTTGTCGAGCACGGATGCGACGATGATTGCCATGGCCATCGATTTCACGCTCTCCGCCGAACTGGAAGACATCAGGCTTCGTGTCCGGACATTCGTCGACGAGGTCGTGCGACCCGGCGAGGCCAAGATCGGCGACCCCGAGCGAATGGACCGCAAGGAGTACTTGGCGTTGCTGTTCGCCATGCGCCAGGCGGCAAAGTATGCAGGGCTGTGGTTGCCGCAGATGCCCGCAGAATGGGGAGGCATGGGCCTCGGTCATGTCGAGTTGGCGATGGTTCAAGCGGAGGCCGCCAAGGCTTCGTACGGGCCGTTCGTGTTGAACTGCCAAGCGCCCGACGAGGGCAACATGCACACGCTGCAGCACTGGGCGACCCCGGAGCAGAAGGAGAAGTACCTCCGGCCGTTGTGCGACGGCCGCCAGATGAGCTGCTTTGCGATGACGGAGCCCGAGGTCGCCGGAAGCGACCCCACCTTGATTCGCACCACTGCCGTTCAAGACGGCGACGAATGGGTAGTCAACGGCCACAAGTGGTTCATCTCCAATGCCCGCCGGGCCAGCTTCGCCATTCTCCTGGCTCGCACCGAAGACAACCCCGACCTGCCCCAAGCCGCCAACACGGCGTTCATCGTCGACATCCCGTCGCCGGGCTGGAACCGGGTGCGCGAGGTCGAGACCATGCACGGTGGCACGGGCCACAGCGAGATCGTCATCGAAGACCTGCGGGTGCCGAACGACAACATGCTCGGCGGCCGTGGTCAAGGCCACCTGCTCGGCCAGTACCGCCTCGGGCCGGCCAGGTTGGCGCACTGCATGCGCTGGATCGCCCAAGCCGAGACGGCGCTCGACATGATGGTCGACCGCTCGTTGTATCGCTACTCGCACGGCTCGGTGCTCGCCGAGAAGCAGGGCATCCAATGGATGATCGCCGACTCGACGATGGAGCTCTATCAGGCAAAGTTGATGGTCTTGCACGCCGCCTACCGAATCGACCAGGGCCTCGACTTCAAGTCAGAGGTGTCGATGGCCAAGCACTTCGTAGCCAACATGCTCGGCCGGGTCATCGACCGCTCGATCCAGGTCCATGGGGCACTCGGCTACTCGACCGACACGCCGCTCGCCGCCATGTATCAACATGCGCGCTGGGCTCGGTTTGCCGATGGGGCCGACGAGGTGCACCAGATGCGGATTGCGCAGCGCACGATCGCCGCCTACCGCGATCACGGCTCGACGCGCACCGCCACCGGCGACCTGCCCGTATAGGGGCCAGAGTCAGCCGGGTGGCAGCAGCACGTCGCCCATCACGTGGACAATGCCATTGCTGGCTTCCACGTCACCCGCGGCGATCTCGTTACCATTGATCAACACCTTGTCACCGTCACGGGTGACTTCCAAGTCAAGTCCTGAAACTGTGGTCAGTTTGCCGGGCTCGAGGTCGGCGAGCTTCAGGGCCCCTGGCACGACGTGATAGGTCAGCACCGTCGTCAGCAGCTTCGGATCGTCCTGCACGGAGTGCAACGCGTCGATCGGCAACTTGGCAAATGCGGCGTCGGTGGGCGCGGAAAACAGTGAAGGGTCCGCTGCCCCGCAGCGTGTCGACGAGCCCAGCGTCGACGACCAACCCGGCGAGCTCGGTGAAGACACCGGCCGACAGAGCGGTGCCGACGATGTCGAGCAGCTGGGGGGCCGCTGTCGTAGTGGTCGTCGGTGCCGCTACTGCGGGAACCGTTGTCGCGACCGCAGCGTCGCTCGGGTCACTGCTGCAGCCCGTTCCGGCTGCAGCCAGGACCACCATTGTCAGAATCGTTGCGCGGAGAGCTGATGTCACAGAGGCGAACGTACCGTTCAGCGGTGTTATGGGTGAGAGGCGGCAGACCTTGCCGCGAGGGCCAAAGGTCCCGCTCAGCGCACGGGAGCAGGGACGCACCAGTCGGCCGGCATCCTCGAGAAGTCGAAGAACGGCTCCTCGTCGCCGGCTGCGACGGCGTCTTCGATTTGATCGTAGAAGCCGCGTCCCGTCTCTTCGGCGAAAGTGATGTGCACCTCGTCGGCGTCGCCGAGCGATGGCCGCTGGACGTATTCGGGGAACGTCGCTTCGGCAGCGTCACCCTCGGAGTAGCCGCGGGCGAACATCTGCTTGAGGATTCCGAAGCCGTCGTTGCGAACGAGCGTGCCGCCGCGGGCCGAGCCACCGAGGTCACGCATGTGTGCCTGGAACTTCTGGAGGTCATGGGTGTCGTAGGCGACGTGTTGACACGCGTGATCGCCGTGCCGATCGACGAACTTGGTGACCTGCGACTTCTTGGCGCGGTCGATGCCTTCGATCAGGGCGATTCCGAAGTCGCCGTAGTCGATGCACCAGATCTTCATGCTGCTGTCAGGGTCGCCGGGACGCACATCGTCGATGCGATTGATAAGTGTTCCGCCTTCGACTTCGATGTGGAACCACGCCCACTTCTCGATGGTGCCCGAGGCACAGGCATACGTGATGTGATCGACCTTCTTGATGAACGACATGGCACCAATCAAACCAAGATGATCAGGATTGATCAATAGTAGTGATCATATTGCTCAATCAGGCCAGCTATGCTCGGCATCGTGATCAAACCGACGGCCCCGACGACCCTGGCCGGTGCGCATGTTGGCTGATCGCTCCCCCGGGCTCGATTCACTCGATCGCCGACTGATCGGGCGGTTGCGCGTCGCTCCGCACTCGACCGTGTCGGACCTGGCGCGGGTCCTCGGGTGCGCCCGTGGCACCGTACTGACCCGGCTGCGCCGCCTCGAAGAGCGCCGGGTGATCGTCGGTTACGGCCCCGACATCGATCCGGCCGCAGCCGGCTTGGGTGTGCTCGCGTTCACGACACTGGCCATCTCGCAGGGATCGCACAACCGCGTCGTCGGCCATCTGCGCACCATTCCCGAGATCCTCGAGATACACACCGTGACGGGCTCGGGTGATCTGTTGGTGCGGATCGTCGCTCGTTCCAACGATCATCTCCATCTCGTACTGCAACGCGTCGTGGCCTCGCCCGACGTCAGCCGTACCGAGACACAGCTGGCCCTGAGCAGCACCGTGCTGCGCACCACGGCCGATCTCGTTGCCGACGACGCATGACCCGCCGGCAGCCGTCAGTCGGCTATGCCGAAGACCGCCCGAAAACGTTCGAGCTGCTCGACCGACGGACGCATCGGGTCGTAGCCGTGCTCGGGATGGGGCTGCACGACGTCCCAGTGCTCGGCCATCATCCCGTCGGAGTCGAATCGTACGAAGTCGGCGATCACAACGGCGGGCAACAACTTGTGGAGTATCACGAAATCGCCGCTGGCGAACAGATGGATGGGTCGCCACTCCCGTCTCTCTGGTCGCTTCCAGGCGACCTCGTGCAGGTACCGACGAAGACCCTCACGTCCCTGGCCGATCCCCGGCGTGTGCTGGACGTAACCCTCGGCGACGTAGCGGTCGACCAGCGACAGATCGTCACCGTGCATGCAGTCGGTCATGAAGTGCAGTACCACTCGCTCGTTGTCGGTGAGGTCGTTGCGCTGCCGGGGATCCCACTGATTGTCGAACATGGACCGAGAGTTTCCCATTGCTACGGTGATGCGACCGATCCGGAAAGGGGAAACGTGAGGGCAGCGGTTGCCATGGGCATCAACGAGAGCGACCCGCTGTCGATGCTCGAGTTGCGCGACGACTGGCCAACCCCCATCGCCCCCGAGGCTCACACCCTCGTGCGTGTCGCGGCAACGTCGATCAACATGCACGACCTGTGGTCGATGCGCGGAGTGGGTGTTCGCTCCGACCAGTTCCCGATGGTGGTCGGATGTGACATCGCCGGGTGGGATGCACACGGCAACGAGGTGATCGTGTCGGGTTCGTTCGGCAACCCCGACGCCGGTCACGGCGACGAGTCGTTCGACCCTGCGCGGGCCTTGGTGTCGGAGCGCTTCCCTGGCGCGTTTGCCGAGTTCACGATCGTGCCGGATCGCAACCTGGTGCCCAAGCCGCCCTTCATGACGATGGTCGAGGCCGGCTGCATCACGGTGGCGTGGACGACTGCCTATCGCATGCTGTTCACCCGCGGCCATGCCGAACCGGGCGAGACGGTGCTGATCCAGGGGGCCGGCGGGGGCGTGGCAACCGCCGCAGCCGCGCTCGCCCGGGCGGCTGGATTGCGTGTCGTCGTCACCAGCCGGTCGGTCGAGAAGCGCCGTCGGGCCGTGGAGCTGGGCGCCCACGAGGCGGTCGAGACCGGTACCCGTCTGTCGGCCCCGGCAGACCTGGTCATCGAGACGGTCGGCGAGGCGACCTGGAACCACAGTCTGCGCAACGTTCGACCTGGCGGAAGGATCGTGGTGTCGGGCGCAACGAGCGGGGCCGATCCCAGTGCCGACCTGGCCAGGATCTTCTACCGGCAGATCTCGATCATCGGTGTCAGTGGCGCCAGTAGGGTCGAGACCGAACAGTTGCTGCGTTTCATGGAGGCGGCCGATCTTCATCCCGTGGTCGACTCGGTGTACCCGTTCGAAGAGATCCACGCGGCCTTCGAACGGGTTCAACAACCGGATCTGTACGGCAAGGTTCTCGTGCGGGTGGGCCAGCCGTGAGCGAGCTCCTGCCGTCGTTGGGCGGCGCCTTCGGTGACCACCAGTCGGCACTGACCGTGGCGGGTGAGGCGGTGTCGTGGTCGCAGCTGACGCGGCGCGCCAATGCGGTAGCGCAGCGACTCGTCGGCATGCCCGCGGTCGCCCTGCGGGCTACCCCGACCCTCGACACCGTGGTGGGTGTGGTTGCCGGCCTGATGGCCGGGGTGCCTGTGGTGCCGATGCCGGCCGACGCGGGTCCGATGGAACGCGAACACATGTTGCGCGACTCGGGCGCCACAGCGACGATCGGTGACCCGCAGTGGCCCGAGGTCGCGCTCCCGAAGGTGCCCATCGCCGGCGAGTCCGACTGGGCGGGCGCCGAGCCGGCCGCTGACTCGACTGCCCTGATCATGTACACCTCGGGCACGACGGGTCTGCCCAAGGGTGTGGTGCTCTCTCGACGAGCCGTCGCTGCCGATCTCGACGGCTTGGCCGAGGCGTGGCAGTGGTCGCCCAGCGACACGCTCGTGCACGGTCTACCGCTGTTCCACGTGCATGGGCTGGTGCTCGGTGTGATGGGCGCGTTGCGCGTCGGGTCCCGACTGATCCACACCGGCAAGCCCACTCCACAGGCCTATGCGGCGGCCGATGGCACGATGTACTTCGGCGTGCCAACCGTCTGGTCGCGGATCTGCGCCGAGCCCACGCTCGCCAGGGCTCTGCGCCGCGCCCGTCTTGTCGTCTCTGGAAGCGCGCCTCTGCCCGTCGCCGTGTTCGAGGACATGACCAGGTTGATCGGCCAGGCGCCGATCGAGCGGTACGGAATGACCGAAACCCTCATCACGGTGTCGACCCGTGCCGACGGTGAGCGCCGTCCCGGCTGGGTCGGCCAGCCGATCCTCGGGGTCGACAGCAGGCTGGTCGACGAGTCCGGCGACGTGATCGACCACGATGGCGTGACCATCGGTGAGCTGCAGATTCGCGGAGCCACGATGTTCGACGAGTATCTCAACCGCCCCGATGCGACCACCGAGTCGTTCGACGGCGAGTGGTTCCGAACGGGAGACGCTGCGATCATCGACGCCGGTGGCTTCCACCGCATCGTCGGTCGGCAGTCGGTCGACATCATCAAGACCGGCGGGTTCAAGGTCGGCGCCGGCGAGGTCGAGGCGGCGCTGCTCAGCCACCCTGGAGTCACCGAGGCTGCAGTCGTCGGTGTCAGCGACCCCGATCTGGGGCAGCGAATCGTGGCCTACGTCGTCGGCAACGATCTCGACGCCGACGTTCTGATCGACCACGTCGCCGTGCTGCTCTCGGTGCACAAGCGTCCACGCGAGGTTCGCGTCGTCGACGTGTTGCCGCGCAACGCCATGGGAAAGGTCCAAAAGACGCTGCTGACCTGACCGGTCGGATGTGCCGGTCAGATGAAGTGGGTGACGAGATCGCCGATGCCCTCGATGGTGCTGGTCAGCACGTCACCGGGGTGGAGGAACCGCGGCGGTGTGCGGGCGTAGCCGACCCCTTCTGGGGTGCCGGTGAAGATCAGGTCGCCCGGCAACAGCGGACAGAACGCCGAGATGTATTCGATCACGGTCGGCACGTCGAAGATCTGCATCGAGGTTCGCGACGTCTGCAGGGTTTCCCCGGCCAGGGAACTGTGGATCGCCAGGTCCAGCGGGTCGTCGAACTCGTCGAGCGTGACGAGCGACGGACCGGTGGGGCCGTAGCCGTAGCGCGACTTGCCGAGGCCCCACTGTGGTGCCGGGCCTTTGCGCTGCAGGACCCGATCGGACAGGTCTTGGCCGATGGTGTAGCCGGCGACATACGACATCGCCTCGGCCGCGGTGACCTGGTAAGCGCGGCGGGAGATGGCGACGACCAGCTCGATTTCCCAATCGGTGTCGACCGGCAACTCGACAGCGTGCGATGGACCGACGATGCAACTCGGCCACTTGGTGAACACCGTCGGCTCCTCGGGCACGCTGAAGATGCCTTCCTGGGCATGGGCCTTGTAATTGAGGCCGATCGCGAACACCTGTGAGGGGCGCGGCACCGGTGCCTGAAGCTGCGTGAGGTCGATGTCGCCCGACCCTCGGGCGTTGCATGCCGCCCCCCAGTCGACGACTTCATCCCACTCGTCGAACACCCGTTGCGGGTCGTAGGACACTCGGTTGCTGGTCGCCGACGCGACGTCGACGACGGCGCCGTCGACGAACGTGCACAGACGGCCGGCGAGGTTGAAGAGTCGCATGAATACAGAGCATATGCGTAGACGGTGTGCAGCTCATCTGTCGACTATCCGATGACAGCGCGGTACTGTCGCCGCCATGCGTGAGTGAAGCTGAAATGAATTACACATTTCCTATCGACAGTTTGTTCTTGTGTGACTATTCTTCCGACTACGACGTCTTGCAAGGGGTGACATGAAGCTCGAGTTCTTTCATACGATGAACTACTGGGGACAACACGGCGACTCGTGGCCGGCGCCGCCGCGGATCTGTGAGACCGACCTTGTCGGCGCGACCTACGAGCACGGCTTCATCGAGTGCGGGGCGGCGCTCGACGCCGGGTTCGATGCGCTCAACTTTGCAGAGCACCACTACTCGCCCAAGCAGCTGACCCCAAACCCGATCGTGTTTGCCGCGGTTGCCGGTCGTCGATTTCCAGGAGCGCAGATCGGTGTCTTCGGCACCGACCTGCCACTGAACAACCCGGTGCGAATCGCCGAGGAGTATTCGATGCTCGACAACCTCCTGGGCGGCCGATTGCGCATCGGCATGCTCCGCGGAACGCCCAACGAGTACCTCACCTACGGGTCCAATCCATGGGAGTCCCGCGAGCGCTTCGAAGAGGGAACACTGCTGATCAAGGCATGTTTCACCGAGCCCGAGCCGTTCGGATGGGAAGGTCGCTACTACCGATTCCGCAACATCTCGGTGTGGCCGAAGCGAGTGCAGGATCCGCATCCGCGCGATCCTGATCTCGGGCAACAGCAAAGACGGCGCGATCTTCGCCGGACGGCACCGGCTCGACCTCGGATTCTCGTACATGAGCGCCGAGAAGTGTGCTGAACACGCCGCGCTCTACCGCCAGTCGGCAGCCGATGCCGGCTGGGAGCCGACCGGCGACAACCTGCAGTACCGACACTTCATGTACGTCACCTCTACCGACGTCGAAGCCGACGAGACGATGCGCTCGCTCTCCGGCGCCGGTCTGTTGAGCATCTTCAATGGCGCGACACCAGACGTGATGATGACCATGGCCCAGATCGGGGCCGCTCTGGGTGGCGTGCCGAAGCACATCACGATCGACCCGTCGATGGCGCCGCCGATGGTGATGGGGCCACCCCTGTACGGCAGCCCCGACACCGTGCTCGGCAAGATCAAGGAGATCCGCGACGTGCTGGGCATGGACCGCCTCGAAGTGTCACTCGGCACCATCAACCCCCTTCCGCACGATGCCATGCTGTCGAGTCTGAAGCTGATCGGCGAAGAGATCGTGCCGGTCCTCCACGACTCCGAGTTCACAGGTTCGGGTATTGGAGCCGGGCGATGACCGACACCGCTGTTCGTGTGCCCGGTACAGCGTTCGTCGAAGGCACGGTCGACGCCGCCGGATTCACGGTTCGCTATCTGCAAGCCGGCGACGGGCCGGCGGTCCTGTACCTGCCAGGTGCCGGCGGCCCGGTGATGACGTTGGCGCTCGATGCGCTCGCCGAACGGTTCCGGGTGATCGTGCTCGAACTTCCCGGCTGGGGCTTGCAGCCCAACGACGTCGCCGACTTCGACGGGCTCGCCGCCCAGGTCGCCGAGATCGCCGGCGCGCTCGGACTCGAGCGCTTTCATCTGATGGGGACGTCGTTCGGTGGAGCATGCGCGCTGCACTACGTAGTGCTCTACCCCGACACGGTCGAGTCGCTGGTGCTCGAAGCACCGGCCAAGTTCCGCGAATCGTCGGCGGATCCGTCGCGGCTGGCGCCCGAGGCGCTCGTCAAGGCATTCAGGTCGCACCCGGAACGAGTGCCGCAGATGAGCGCGCCGGATCCGGCGTTCATGGCGCGGGTCTGGCCGACGGTCGAGCGCTTGATGGGTGATGGCTCCGACGACGGTCTCGCCGCACGACTCGGCGAGGTTCCGACACGAACGTTGATCCTGTTCGGTCGAGATGACGGAATCATCAATCCGATCAATGGTCGCACCGTGCGCCGGGCAATGCGCAACTCGTCGCTGCAGTACGTGTACGACGCCGCCCACGACATCCAGTCGGATCGTCCGGAAGCGTTTGCCGACGTCGTCGGCGACTTCCTGGATCGCGGCATGAAGTTCTTGATAAACGACCAAGACGGATTGATCAACCCGTAGTCGCTACCGTGGCAGCGATGAGTTCCGGTCCTGGTCGACAAGGTGGGCCATCGCCGGGCGTCGCGGCAGTCGCGGTCGAGACCGCGGCACGTTTCACCGAGTTCGGCGAACTCGACATGCCCCGCTTCCAGGTCGGGTTCCCACCGCAACACCTGCTGCTCGCCCTGCTCGGTGACTACTGGTCGGGTCGATGCGAGCCGTTGCCGTCGGCTGCGCTGGTCGACCTGCTCGCCGAGTTCGACGTCAACCAGTCGGGTGCCCGGGCGGCTCTCAGTCGCCTGTCGATCCGCGGGCTGCTCGTCGGAACCAAGGATGGACGCAACACCTTCTATCGGGTGGCCGACGGCTTCCGGCACATGTTGCCTTACGGTCCCATCCACACCCGCGCCTTCGCCAAGCCGAAACCGGACTGGGACGGCGTGTGGACCATGGTCGCGTTCACCGTTCCCGAAGACCATGCGGCGGCTGCGGCCGATGCTACGCGGGCGTCTGCAATCGCTGGGCTTCGCGCCGTTGTACGACGGGCTGTGGGTCTCGCCTCACGCCGCCGATCACGAACTCGACATCGCCTTGGAAATCGCGCCGCCGCAATCATGCACCGTCGATCCGCGCCACCGAACTCCCGACGAGTAGCCGCCTGGCGGTGGCGTCGGCGTGGAACCAGGCCGAGCTCGGCAAGTCGTACGACGAGTTCATCCATGCCTTCCGCCCGGTCTGGAAACGGCTCGGTGGCGGTCGAGATCGGGCCGACCGAGGCGCTGGTCACCCGCACCCGGGCAACGTACCGGTGGTTTGTATTCGCAGTCACCGACCCGGATCTTCCCGAGGCCTTGTTGCCACGCCGCTGGCCGAGGGCCGCTGCTCACGACCTTTTCGTCGGGCTTGTCGACGGCTTGGCGTCGCTGGCCACCGAACGGGTGCAAGAGATCGTCTCCAAGTACGACCCTGAGCTGGGCAAACTGGTATTGCTGCGAACGCCAGAAGGAGTTTGACCTCCAAGCCGTTCTTCTCTTGACACGATGACATCATTATGACATCATAGTGATGTCACAGAGAGGACACGATGATGTCACCATTCTTCAGTAGCCCAGCATTCATGGCCGCGATACACGACGATCGTGAGCGCCGCCTTCGCGGAGCCGGCCGACCACTGCGCAGTCGGACCCGTGTCGACGGTCGCCGTCGCAACGGCTGATCAGCGAGCCCGCCGATGCAAGTTCAACCGATCATCAACGCAGTGCAGGCCGCGCTCGTTGCCCAGGGTTCGCTGGCCGGCGGCGACGTTGCCATCGAGGAGGCGCTCGATCACCTGGTCGCCGCGCTGGCGCCGGCGATACGGCAAGCGGCAATGGATCTCGCCGAGCAAGCCGCCTGCGAGGTCCGAGCTCAGCTGCCCGACCGTACCGTCGATCTCGTTCTGGCCGACGGCGATCCATCGCTGCGCATCGCCGAAGTCAGCGGTTGACATCGACGCTGGTCTGGCCGAAGAGCTCGACGCCCGGATAACACTGCGCGTCCCCCCGTCGCTCAAGGGGCTCATCGAAGAGGCTGCCGAGACGACAGGCGCATCTGTGAACAGCTGGATACTCGATGCGTTGTCGCGGCGGGCTCGCAATCCCCAACACGGTCGCGGCTTTCGCATGACCCACAGCTTCGATCTGTAAGGCGACAGACATGAGTCGTAACGAGCGCTGGCAGGTCGGCGACCGGCCGTTCCTCGATGTTCGCGTGCCGGTCGGCGCGATCGAGGTCTACGCGGGCGACGCCGGTGTCGTGCAGCTCATGATCGATGCGAGCGACGCCGACGATTTCGAGATATTCAAGTCGGGCGATCGGATCTCGGTGCGTCATCCTTCGCGTTGGCGCATGCGAGGGCGCGGCAGTCGGCTTGTTGCCAACGTGCCGATCGGGACAGACGTCGAGCTCAGCTCGACGTCGGGCGACGTCCGACTCATCGGTCGTCTCGGTGTTGTGCGGGTTCATACGGCATCGGGTGACATCGAGGTGGGAGACGCTGCTCGCCTCGACGTCACAACGGCCTCGGGAAGCTGTTCGTGCGGTGAGATCGCTGGGCAGGTCAACATCTCTTCGGTCTCCGGAGGCTGCACGTTGCAACGCGTGGGTGGCAGGTTGGAAGCCACGCTCACCTCGGGTGATCTGCGAATCGATCGGTGCGAAGGAGATCTGTCGGTCAACTCCACCAGCGGCGACGTTCGTGTCGGCCGATGCGGCGGATCCGACATCGCCGTGCGATCGATTTCCGGCGACCTGCGCCTGGGCCTGCCCGGCGGCATTCGAGTGGAGGCCCAGATCTCTACCCTCAGTGGGCGAGCGATGTTGCCGGAGCCCGTGACGGCATCGAACGACGACCGTCGTGCGGTGCGACTGCACCTCACGACCGTGTCGGGCGATATCCGCGTCGAGCGCACCGGCTGACCTCACTCGTACACTGCGTCGACATGGATCGGCGTTGGCTCGCTGCGGCGCTCGTGATCGTGCTGGGTGGACACATCGCCGTCCGGCCGGCCGTCGCCGCATCTGCTACAGCTACGCAGCGGGCCAAACGCGACATCGCCTTCACCCCGGGCGCCTCGTGCGACATGGTGACCGCCCATCAGCTGTCGAGTCGGCACCCTGCGACACGCCAGTTCGTGATCGTCGCCTCCGACACGTGGGTATCGACGGTGGCTTCGCTGCAGATCGTGGCCCGGTCGGCCAGCGGCGAGTGGCGGTGCCAGCAAGCACCGGTCACGGCCATGGTCGGAAAGTCCGGTCTCAGGCCACTGGTCGAGCGTCGATCGGGCGATGGTACGTCGCCTGCCGGTTTGTTCCCACTCGGCAATGTGCGGGCGTGGGACGGCCAGCAGTTCGAGTTCTTCGGAAACCGCGCCGACCCCGGCGTGCGCGGGTCGTATCGGCTCGTGCGCTCGGAGGACTGTTGGGGAGCAACACCGCATTCCGCGTCGTACCAGCAGTTGGTCGACGACCCGGGATGCACGTCTCCCGACGAATGGCTGACCTCGTTCGGCGACGTCTATGGCCACGCTGCTGTCATCGGGGCCAACCTCGACCCGATCTCGGGTGCGGCTGCCGGCGAGCCGGCGCTCGCCGCGGCGATCTTCCTGCACCGCAACTCGTATTCAGCGAACGGCGTACCCAGACCGACCAGCGGTTGCGTTTCCCTGTCCGAGGACGGCCTCGAGGTCGCCCTTCGACTTATCGATCCGGCGCTCGGCGTTCAATTCGCCATCGGGGAGTTGTCGTGGCTTCGCCAGTCGGCTTAGATCGCCGGTCGGATCGCCGGTCTGGTTGCCGGTCGGATCGCCGGTCTGGTTGCCGGTCGGATCGCCGGTTTGCGTCGGTCGTTCGAACCGGCCCATCAGTCGAAACATGGCGATCGCCCCGCCGAAGAGGGCGACGCCGGCGAGACCCGAGCCCTGGTCGGTGCCGCCCAACGCCACCCACACGGCGAAGAACGCGAACAGGGCCATCAGCAAGGCCAGCGACTTGATCCGCTGCTTGTTGAGGCGGTCGGGGAAGGCGGAGGCGATCGCGGCGAGGAACGCCGCACAGGCGATGATGAACACGGCGGCCAGCACAGCGGTTCCTTCGCTGGCCAGGGCTGTCTTTCGGCCTGACGAAGCAGGATTCGCTCCTGTGGCGTGGCCACGTGAATCCCTGTGATCGTGATCGGCACCTCGGGCTGGTGATCACCGACCGTCGGAATGTCGGCTATCGCCTCGAGCACCTTCATCCCGGCCTCGACGAACCCGATTGTGCTGTAATCGGCGTCGAGCTGGGGACTGTCGGCCAGCACGAAGTTCAGCGTCGGGTCCTGGCCCGGCTCACCGCCGTCGTACACGCCGAGGGCGCCGCGAGTGTTTCCGACCTTGTAGCGCTCGGCGGCCAGACCGGAGAGTTCCGCCAAACCGAGCTTGCCCACCATCTGTACGTAGTACTCGGGCGATACGCGGGCGACCTGTGCGCCGTTGAAATCGCCCGCACCGACGGCCGCGAGAAGCTGCTCGACGTGTTTGGGGGCGTTCTCCGGGACCAGAGCGACCAGGATGTTGCCCCGAGACGTCGTGATCACGATGCGTGGATTGGTTTCCGGGGGTCTGTATGCGAAGCACGGCGTGGCCACGGCGAGCGCGGCCACACAGGCGAGACCGATGGCGAGCAGCCGGCGTATCAACGTCGCCCACTGACCGCTCGAAGCGACGAGGACAGCGGCGAGCGTACTGCCGGGTTGCGCAGGCGCCAGATGACACCGTCGACGAAAAAGTGATGCACCTGGATTGCGGCGAGCATGACTGCCGTACTGAACGCCAACGACTTGCCGAATTGGCTGCCGAGATGCGGTAACCCCCAGAACAGCGCAAATCCAACGGCAATGTTGATGGTCATCCACCGGGTCGACTCAGACCACACGTAGCGCACTGAAGGCTCGCGCTTGCGTTCGGTGAGACCCTCTTTGAGCTGCACGTTCCAGGCGATGAGCAGGTACTGCATCGAGTGGAAGAAGGGCACCATGTAGCTGAACTGCCCTGCCGGCGTCGCCACGAACCAGATGTACTGGGTGAAGGCCGGCAACAAAATGATGAGCGGGATCCGTTGGTCGTTGGCGAACTTCCACATCAGCTGGGCGATCGTCGCCGCCAGGGCCACCCACATCAGCTTCGTGAGCATCTGCGGAAGCCATAGGGGAACGCCCAACGTCGGGTAGTCGATGCCGTAGAACGGGTTGACATGGCGGCCGACCTCTGCCCAGGCGTTCTGCACCAGAAAGGTCAAGAAGATGAAGGCAGTGAGCGAGCGACGAAGCCAGCCGTCGATCACAAACCCTGTTCGCCGGGCGTAAACCATCGTGATTCCGAGCGTTTGTCCGGAGAAGTGGTATGGAGACCAAAGGAGGTAGAGCTTGATGAACAGCGGGGCGATGTTGTTCGGCGAGAGGTAGCAGCCGACGACGGCGACCAACATCACGACGGGGGTGACGAACGTGGTCAGCGGATACTGGCATCTCGACGCCTTCGAGTGGTACAGCCGGTAGTTGGTGGCAGCGAAGTGCGGGTAGTTGCATATCCACACCAGGGCTGCGGCGAGGGACGCAACCGACGGCGACGAGGCCAGCTGAGGCCGCAGACGAAACACTGCATACAAGGCAACCGAGGCGCCACCGATCAGCACCGCATCGACCGGCGCGTTGACGAAGTAGCGGTCAACTCGACCGGTCGAGGCCCGCGCCGTCGCACTCGACGTGATCGTAACGGCACTCATCCGCACGATATTGCCACATCGGCTTAAGGCTTTCCTCGGTTCAGGTGTCACATGATCCATTCGGCCTAGTCGACGCTTCGGGCTAACGTGACCGCACTGACGACGACAGGGGGACACATGCCGTTCAGCACGATGCAGGACTATCCGTTGACGCTTCGACCGATCCTCGAGCACGGGCGCACCGTCCATGCCACGAGCAAGGTGATCACCTTCACCGGCGACGGGTACGTCGAGGCGACGTTTGCCCAGGTAGCAGACCGTGCAGATCAGTTGGCTGCGGCGCTGACGCGGCTGGGTGTCGAACAGGGCGACCGTGTCGGCACATTCATGTGGAACAACCAGACACACCTCGAGGCCTATCTGGCCGTGCCGTGCATGGGGTCGGTCCTGCACACCTTGAACATCCGCTTGTTCCCCGAACAGTTGGCCTACGTCATCAACCACGCCGAAGACAAGGTCATCATCGTCGACGCCTCGATCATTCCCCTGCTGGCCAGGGTTCGTGACCAGCTCACGTCGGTCAAGCACATCATCGTAAAGGGCTCGGGCGATGCGTCGGCGCTCGGCGAGACGTTGGATTACGACGCCCTTCTCGACGCCGAGCAACCCGGTTTCGACTACCCCGACCTCGACGAGCGCACAGGCATGGCCATGTGTTACACGAGCGGCACCACGGGCAACCCGAAAGGAGTGATGTACAGCCATCGCAGCACGTTCCTGCACTCGCTGATGGTCACCTCGACTGCCAACATCGCCCTCGCCGAGACAGACCGAATGCTGGTGATCGTGCCGATGTTCCACGCCAACGCCTGGGGAACGCCATATGCGGCCTGGATGGTGGGGGCCGACCTGGTCTTTCCGCAGCAGTTCCTGCAGGCCGTGCCGTTGAGCCGGATCATCGAAGAAACCCGGCCGACGCTCACGGGCGCTGTGCCGACGGTGCTGACAGACCTGCTGAACAACGGTCGAGCCGCCGACCTGTCGTCGCTGCGGCTGGTGATGTGCGGCGGTTCGGCCGTGCCGCGGGCCCTGATCGAGGGCTACTTCGACGTCTTCAACGTGCCGATCGTGCAGGGCTGGGGAATGACCGAGACGAGCCCGGTCTGCGCGATCGGTCATCCGCCCAAAGACATGGGTGCCGACGACGAGGTGACCTGGCGGACCCGCACCGGCCGAATCCTGCCCGGCGTCGAACTGCGGATCACAGACGACACCGGTGCGACCGTTGCGTGGGATGGCGAATCGCTCGGCGAGATCGAGGTTCGCGGTCCATGGATCACCGCCTCGTATTACAACGTCGATGACCCCGACAAGTTCCACGACGACTGGCTGCGCACCGGCGATGTCGCCTCGGTCTCCCCCAACGGATACGTGATGATCAGCGACCGGGCCAAGGACGTGATCAAGTCCGGTGGCGAGTGGGTGTCGTCGGTCGACCTCGAAAATGCCCTGATGGGCCATCCCGACATCGCCGAGGCGGCTGTCATCGGGGTCCCTGACGAGCGCTGGGACGAGCGGCCGTTGGCCTGCGTGGTGCTGAAGCCCGAGTCGCATGCGACGGCGGTCGAGCTGCGCGGCTGGCTCGCCGAGCGAACAGCGAAGTTCTGGCTACCCGAACGATGGGCGTTCATCGCCGAGGTGCCCAAGACCAGTGTGGGCAAGTTCGACAAGAAGGTGTTGCGCGCCCGCCACGCCGCCGACGAGCTCGACGTCGAGAAGCTGGTCTAGCCGGCCGCCTGCAGGGCCTGGCCCAAGGGCTCGGCTTGGCGCGCTCGCAGATCGGCATTGACTCGCTGCCGTTCGAGCAGTTGCTCGAGCGTCTTGGCGGCCTGCGGGATCGGGTGCTCGGCGAAGAAGCTCTGCACATCGGCCACCAGGGCCGGCGTGGTCAGCGTCGTGATCGAGCCGACCATGCGCACGATCGTGTTGTTCGGGAACCGCTGCAACAGATCCGGCCATTGGCGGCGCACGGTCTGCCAGGCGACGGCACCGTGTTGTCGGTTGGCGATGCAGCGGTTCAACAAGAACGGCGCGTCCTGCGTCTTCACGTCACCCGACAAGGCGAGGTCGATCGTGCGCTGCAGTTGAGCGTCTGTCGGGAACTCGGCCAGCGCATACATGTACCGCAGCCGGAGCTGAGGTGTGTCCGCCGTGCGGAAACGCTGCAAGTAGTCGTCGAAGTCGACGTCGGTGCCGATCGAGGCAACAGCCGAGGCAGCGGCTGCCGCCAACTCGGGGTCGGTCGACTCGTCGGCGAGCATGCGCCGGCAGCGAGCCTGGGCATCGGCGTCGTTGCCGAGCACGGCCAGGACGTTGACAACCAACCCCCGCAGCTTCGACGTCAGGTCGGACTCGCCTTCGACGGGGGTCCATCCGAGGTCGGCAACCACCGGGCCGACGAGCCCGGCGATGCGCCGCTGCAACGCGGCGTACGCTTGACCGTCGACCAACCGGCCGAGACCACGTAGGCCGACGGCGATCGCCTGCCACACAGCGAGGTCGCGGTCGTCGTCGGAACGCTTCGACGAACCCGAGGAAGTCGGCTGCGGCCAGCCTGCCGGTGATCACCGCGTTCCAGGCGTCGTCGACCAGGTTGTACCGGTCGATGACGGTCAGAGCCGTCAGCGCATCTCCGTTGAGACGGGCACGAAGCGAGTCGTCGTAGGCGACGCGCATGAAGCCGTGCCCGCCGGCATTGACGACGACGGTCGCGTCGGCCGACGGCAGAGTCACACGGGTCTGCGGTGAATCGAGCAGCAACTTCGATTCGACGCCGTCGACGCTCAAGTGGATCGGCACCACGAACACGGTCGGATCGTCGGTGTCGGCGTAGGCGAACCGTTGCTGGTCGAGCACGAGCTCACGACCGTCGAGGCGGGCCGAGATCAGCGGATAGCCCGGTTGCCAGATCCATGAATCCATCAGCTTGCGCACCGGCACGGTCGGGTTGGCCTCCTCGATCGCGTCCCACAGGTCGCTGGTCTCGGTGTTGCCGTAGGCGTGCTTCTTCAGGTAGAGGCTGATGCCCTGGCGAAAGCTCCTCGTCACCGAGGTACTGCTCGAGCATGCGCAGTAGCGAGCCACCCTTCTGGTAGGTCAGCACGTCGAACATGCCGTCGCAATCGGCCGGCGCCTCGACCGGGAACTCGACCGAGCGCGTGCTGGCCAGCGAGTCGGTCTCGAACGCCATGCTGCGCTCCAGGCTGAACGTCGTCCAGCGCAGCCAGTCGGGGCGGAAGGCGTCGCAGCAGGCGATCTCCATGAACGTGGCGAAGGCCTCGTTGAGCCAGATGCCGTTCCACCACTTCATCGTCACCAGGTCGCCGAACCACATGTGGGCGACCTCGTGGGCGACGACATCGGCGAGGTTCTGCAACTCGATACTGTGTCGCCGTCTTCGGGTCGGCGAGCAGCAGGCTTTCGCGATAGGTGATGCAGCCGAGGTTCTCCATCGCGCCGGCGGCGAAGTCGGGCAGGGCCAGCATGTCGACCTTGTCGCTGGGGTACGGGATGCCGTAGTAGCTGCTGGTACCAGCGCAACGAGAACGCACCGATCTCCAGTGCGAAGTCGGTGAGGTGACCCTTGCCGGGCACGTGCACGACGCGCAACGGGGTTCCATCGACATCGATCGGCTCGGTTGCCTCGAGCGGGCCGACGACGAAGGCCACGAGGTAGGTGCTCATCGGCATCGTCGGCCTGAAGACGACGACGTGCTTGCCGTCGTCGCGGGCGACGCGCCCGATCTCGGGGCCGTTGGAAACGGCGAGCAGATCGGGCTCGACGATCAGCGTGATGTCGAAGACGGCCTTGAACTCGGGCTCGTCGAAGCACGGGAACGCGCGCCGGCAATCGGTGGCCTGCATCTGCGTCGTGGCGATCACTCGCTCGACGCCGTGTTCGTCGTTGAAGGTGCTGCGATACCAACCGTGCAGCTTGTCGTTGAGCGTGCCGGTGAACGTGATGTCGATCACCGCATGGCCGGCATCGAGCGCCGAGTCGATGACGAGCCGCTCGGTGGCCGTTTCGAGGTGGAAGGAAACGTCGGCGCCGTTGACGTAAACGGATGTGATGTCCAACTCGTCGGCGTTGAGCATGACCGACTCGACTGCCTCGGTCGCCGTCACGTCGATCGAGACCGTGCCGATGAAGGTTGCGCTGCCGAGATCGGGTTCCAGCACCAGGCGGTAACGGCTCGGAACAACGTCGAGGGGAAGTCGGTACGGGTTGTCGCTCACGCCGATGGAGCGTATCCGCGGCGATTGCGACCAGTAGCCTGCACCCACGTGTCGGGCATTCGATATCGACGTCGTCGGGATCGGCAATGCGCTGGTCGATGTGATCGCCCACGCCGACGACTCGTTCATCGGCCAGCACGAGCTGGTCAAGGGATCGATGACGCTGGTCGACACCGATCGCGCCGTGTACCTCTACCGCGCCCTTGGCGGAGCCATCGAGATGAGTGGCGGTTCGGCCGCCAACACGATGTGCGGCGTCGCTTCGTTCGGTGGCACGAGCTGCGTACATCGGCAAGGTCAGCGACGACGAGCTCGGCCAGGTGTTCGGCCACGACTGCAGGGCCGTCGGCGTGCAGTTCCGACCCGGTGCTCCGGCCGACGGACACGCCGACCGGTCGGTGCATCATCGTCGTCACGCCCGATGCGCAACGCACGATGAACACCTACCTCGGTGTGTCGTCGCTGCTCTGCCCGACCGACATCGATGCCGACACGGTCGCAGTGGGCGAAGTGCTGTACATGGAGGGCTATCTCTACGACCGGCCCGAGGCCAAGGAAGCGTTTCGCCACGCGGCGCAGATCGCCCACGCCAACGACCGTCTGGTCTCGTTGACGTTGAGCGACTCGTTCTGCGTCGATCGTCACCGTTCCGACTTTCGGGCGCTGGTGACCGACGAGGTCGATCTCCTGTTCGGCAACGAAGCCGAACTGATGTCGCTGTACGAGGTCGACTCGATGGACGAAGCGTTGCGTGCCGTTCGTCGGGACTGCAGGCTGGCGGTCATAACGACCGGTGCCGAGGGCTGCTTGGTCGTGACGCACGACGACATCCTGCACGCCCCGGCCGAGCCCGTCGACCACGTGCTCGACACCACTGGTGCAGGAGACCTGTTCGCGGCCGGATTCCTGTACGGATACACCCGTCGCCGCTCGTTGGCCGAATGCGCCCACGTCGGCGCGATCGCCGCCGCCGAGGTGATCTCTCACGTCGGTCCTCGGCCGTTGGTGGAGTTGCGTACGCTCTTGCCATGAGCGATTTCCGCAGCGTGGCGCGCCGCTGGTTGGCCGCCGAACCCGACGACGACATGCGTGAGGAGCTCGAGGCTCTGCTCACCGGCCCCGACGAGGAATTGGCCATCCGCTTCGATGGGCGGCTGCAGTTCGGAACCGCCGGGTTGCGCGCCGCCGTCGGCGCCGGCCCACAGCGGATGAACCGTTTGGTGGTGCAGCAGGCCGCTGCGGGCCTCGTCGACTACTTGCTGAAGACGCAGCCTGATGCGGCCGAGCGGGGCGTGATCATCGGCAACGACGCCCGGCGTAAGAGTGACGCATTCGCCCTCGACACGGCGCGGGTCTGCGCCGCCCGGGGGGTGCGGGCGATGATCTTCCCCCACGTGGTGCCGACTCCCATGCTCTCCTGGAACGTCGTGGGGGTGGGCGCAGCCGCAGGGGTCGTGGTCACCGCTTCGCACAACCCACCGGCCGACAACGGGTACAAGGTGTTCACGGCAAACGGTGCCCAGATCGTCTCGCCGGTCGACTCCGAGATCTCGGCGTGCATCGACCTGATCGATCCCTGTGCCGTCGAGATGTCCGAGCACGATGATCCGCTGATCGAGTGGCTCGATGATTCATACGTGCGGGCGTACCTCGACGCAGTGCCCGCGGTGCGGGTGCGGCCCGACCTCGCCGGTGTTCCGGTTGCGTACTCGGCGATGCACGGCGTCGGCGGCGGAACCCTCGTTGCTGCGTTCGACCGCGCCGGGTTGCCGACGCCCTACGTCGTTGCCGAGCAGCAAGAGCCCGACCCGGCGTTCCCGACGGTTTCGTTCCCCAATCCCGAAGAGCCGGGGGCGATGGATCTGCTGTTGGCACAGGCGGTGGCCTGCGGCGCGGCGATCGCCTTGTGCAACGATCCCGACGCCGATCGCCTGGGCGCCGCCATCCCCACGCCGGAGGGCGGCTGGCGCCGGTTGCAAGGCGACGAGATCGGGTGGCTGCTGGCCGATCACATCCTTGGTCACACGACCGGTGACGATCGCCTGGTCATCACCACACTGGTGTCGTCGTCGCTGCTGGCCAAGATGGCGACCGAGTACGGGGTGCGGTTCGCCGAGACCTACACCGGGTTCAAGTGGATCGGCCACACGATCTTGAGCCGGCCCGACGCGCACTTCGTCTTCGGTTACGAACAGGCGCTCGGGTATCTGGTCTGCGGGCGTCCGCTCGACAAGGACGGCATCAGCGCAGCGGTGTTGATGGCCGAAGTGGCTGCGCTCGCAGCTGCCGAGGGTGTGACGTTGCAGGGTCGGCTCGATGCGATCTCGGCTCGCTTCGGAAGGCACGTGATGGCCGACCTCTCGGTGAAGATGGCACCGGTCGACGGCACTGCGGCGGTGGCCCGCATGCGTGCCGAGCCTCCGAGCAAGGTCGACGACCGGGCGGTCACACAGGTCGAATGGTTCGACGACGCCGGGCTGCTGCGGTTACAGCTCGGCGTCGAACTGCGCCTGCAGGTGCGACCCAGCGGCACCGAACCGAAGGTCAAGCTCTACGGCGAAGGCATCGACATCGACCCGGCGCCGTATCTCGAGACGCTCGCCGGGTTGCTCACCTGATCGACATACTCAGGAAGAAGCCGGCGAGCCGAACTGGCGATCACCGGCATCGCCGAGGCCTGGCACGATGAACGCGTGCTCGTTGAGGTGCTCGTCGACCGCCGCGGTGTAGATCGCCAGGTGTAGGCCGGCTGCTTTGAGTAGGGCGATGCCCTCGGGTGCGGCGAGCACGCAGACGACGATGATCGTGCCGGTGGCGCCGCGGTCCAGTAGTAGCTGGCAGGTGTGGGCCAGTGAGCCGCCCGTGGCCAGCATGGGGTCGAGCACGATGCACTGCCGCCCGGCGATGTGTTCTGGCAGCTTGTTGACATACGGCTTGGGCTGGAACGTCTCTTCGTCGCGCGACACGCCGATGAACCCGACGTCGGCGTTGGGCAGCAGTTCCTGGGCAGCGTGGACGAAGCCGAGGCCGGCACGCAAGACCGGCACGACGACGGGCTGCGACGACAACGCCCGACCGGTTGTGGCGACCAACGGTGTCGTCACGCGGACCTCGTGCGTGGCCAGGCCGCGGGTCGCTTCGGCGATCAGCAGCGTGCCGATTCGCTCCAACTCCTGGCGAAACAGGGCGTTGGGGGTGTTCTCTGTCGCGGACCCTGGTCAGCGAATCAGCGATCAGAGGATGCTCGACGAGATGCACGGCGACGGTCATGATCCGAGTGTGTCAGATCCGGGCGCCATGGCGTTCCCCGACCGCCCGTCTACTCCGCGCGAGCGAGGGCGTAGCGCGGTTTGATGATCTCGTTGATGATCCGCAACCGTTCGGGGAACGCCGCGAAAGCGCTCTTCATCGCGTTGATCGTCAGCCATTCGAAATCTGCGATGCCCCAGCCGAAGGCCTCGTTGAGCTGCTCCAGTCTCGTACGTCATCGACGTTGCGCTCATCAGCCGGTTGTCGGTGTTGACGGTGACGCGGAAGCGCAAGCGGCTGAGCATGCCGATTGGGTGTTCGGCGACGGTCTTGCAAACGCCGGTGCCGAGGTTGGAGGTCGGGCACAGTTCCAGCGCAATGCGGCGATCGCGGACGAACGACGCCAGCCGGCCGAGCTCTTCTTCGCCGGGGGGGCCGGTGATGTCGTCGACGATGCGCACGCCATGGCCCAGCCGCTCGGCTCCGCAGAACTGCACGGCCTCCCAGATGCTCGGCAATCCGAACGCCTCGCCGGCGTGAATGGTGGTGTGGAAGTTCTCGCGGCGTACGTACTCGAACGCATCGAGATGCCGCGTCGGAGGGAATCCTTCCTCGGCACCGGCGATGTCGAAGCCGACCACGCCCGCGTCACGCCAGCGGACGGCCAACTCGGCGATCTCGCGGCTGCGCGCTGCCGTGCGCATGGCCGAGCAGATGAGATAGATCGTCAGGTCGGTGCCGTCCGCCCCTCGACGGAACCCGTCGAGCATCGCTTCGACAGCCTCGTCGTGAGTCAGTCCGGCTTCGGTGCACAGCTCGGGTGCCATGCGTATCTCGGCGTAGACCACGCCGTCGGCGGCGAGGTCCTGGGCACATTCGCAGGCGACCCGCTCGATCGCGTCGCGGTGCTGCATGACCCCGACCGTGTGGGCGAACGTCTCGAGGTAGAGCACCAGGTCGTTGCGTTTGGCGCCGCTGTTGAACCACGAAGCGAGATCGTCGACATCGGTGGTCGGCAGTTTGGTGTAGTTGTACTCGCCAGCCAGTTCGATCACGGTGGCAGGGCGCAGACCGCCGTCGAGATGGTCGTGCAGCAACACCTTGGGAAGGCTGCGGATGTTCATGCGGCGACCCCCGCCAGCGACCGAAGGGGCATCTCCGGCGGACGTCGCAGCCAGTTCCACTCGGGATACTCGGCCGACGCCGAGATGCAGTGCAGTGAATATGCATGGCGGCTGATCGCCGACCGGTTGATGTCGCTCCAGTGGGGAAGCAAGCCGTGCAGGATCACCATCGTGCCGGCCGGCACTTCCAGCGGCACGAGCTCCGACGGCGACGGCAAGGGTGCCGGATCGAGCTCTTCGAAGACGGTGCCATCGGCATCGCTGTGTCCGGCGCGCGCTTGAACAGCTTGCGGAGGCCGGTTCGGTGTCCGCCGGGCTTGGCCCACAGGCATCCGTTCTGCAAGGTGGCGTCCTCGATGGCGAACCAGAATCCCGTCACCGTCGTCGGCTCGGTGTACAAGAACGTGCTGTCTTGGTGGCAGCCGACCTCGCCACCGATCAGCGGCTGCTTGAAGATGTACATGCTCTGCAATGCCAGCGCGTCGGCCAGACCGATGTCGGCGGCGACGGCGGCGAGCTCGGGGCGGTACGAGAACTTCTCGAACGTCGGGTCGAGGTCGTGCATCGCGTGGCCGATCTTGTTGATGCTCAACCCCTTCGGCGTGCGCAGTCGTCCGTGCTGGTCGAAGGCTTCCTCCTCGAAGAAGCACCAGATGCCTGAGCCAGACGCCAGGAACTCGCCGTTACTCACCCGCTGCTGCTCGGTGGTGGTGAAGATCGTCCGTTCACCACTCGGCTGGAACTCGTCGACGATTTTGTTCGCCGCGGCCTTCAACTCGTCGCAAGCCTGCTTGTCTGCGAAGCCCTCGATCACCAGGAAGCCGTCTCGCTGGTACTGCGCGATTTGCCGGTCGTTCAGCACCGATCCCATGTCCAGAGCGTAGGCGCCGGCGCCGGACACGCCTACTCTCAAGGGATGGAATTGACTGTCCTGGGTCACACGGTTCGACATCCCATCGAACACGTCGAGGTGTTCGACGCGCCCGCCAACGTGACGGTGGTGCGCTTCACCACCGACGAGGTCTCGTCGATGTGCCCGGTCACCGAGCAACCCGACCTGTCTCACGTCGTCATCGAGTACGCCCCGGCGCAGTCGTGCATCGAATCGAAGAGCCTCAAGCTGTACCTGTGGGGGTTCCGTGACCGAGCAGTGTTTGCCGAGGCCATGGCTGCCGAGATCGCCGGCGAGGTGATGGCCTCCGCCAAACCGCGATGGGTCACGGTCACGCTCACGCAGCGGCCCCGCGGTGGCATCGAGGTGCAAGCCGTCGCCCGGCTCGAGGCGTAGCGTACCGAACGGGATCCACAGCCTTGGGATCTACAGTCTGGCTTCATGTCCAGACAGCGAATCTCCGTCATCACCAGCGACGAGCATCGCTCGCACGACCCGGAGTTCGACATCTACGAGGGTTCGCTCGTCGATCGCTTCGAGGTGCCGCAGCGAGTCGACCGCATCGTGCAGGCGTTGGCCGATGACACCTTCGCGATTGTTGCACCGACCAAGTACGGCATCGAGCCGATCCTGAGGGTGCACAACCCCGATCTCGTCGACTTCCTCTCTACCGCATGGAACGAATACACCGCGATCATCGCCGATTCGCAGGCGGTCGTCGCCGAGACGTTCATCCACCAAGGTCTCGTCGAGGGGATGCCGGTCGGTCGACCTCCGGCGACGGATGCCTACGGTCGTCTCGGATGGTTCAGCTTCGACACGTCGTCACCGTTGTGCGAGGGTTCGTGGTCTGCTGCCCTTGCATCGGTCGACATCGCCCTGTCGGGCGTCGACCGGGTGCTGGCCGGCGAGCGTCTGGTGTACTCGTTGTGCCGCCCGCCCGGGCATCACGCGACGCGCTCGGCCTTCGGTGGTTTCTGCCTGCTGAACAACGCCGCAGTCGCTGCGCAGGCACTGATCGATGCCGGGGCGCACCGCGTGACCGTGCTCGATGTCGACGCCCACCACGGGAATGGCACGCAGCAGATCTTCTACCAACGCGGCGACGTGCAGTTCGTCAGCATCCACATGGACCCCGACCAGAACTACCCGTGGTTCGTCGGGCGCGCCCACGAGCGTGGCGACGGGCCCGGTGCCGGCGCCAACCTCAACCTGCCGCTGCCGTTGGGTACCGGCGGCGACCGTTACCTCGCCGATCTGGCGACCGGCATCGACGCGGTGTCTGCGTTCGACCCCGAGTACGTGGTCGTGTCGCTCGGTGTCGACCCTGCCGACGGTGATCCCACCGCCGGGTTGTGCCTGACGACATCCGACTTCGCCGAGGTCGGCGCCGCTATCGGCGTGATCGATCGGCCGATGTTGGTTGTGCAAGAAGGCGGCTATCAACTGCATCGCGTCGGCGCCGACGTGCTGGCGGTGCTCGACGGCATCGGTTCGCAGACGCGGGTCTAGTGCGTTTCGCCTTCTCGGTACGGCTTGCCGTCCCACGCCGGCGGACGTAGACGTTGCGACGCGCTGGCGAGCACGATCAGTGTGAGTACGTGTGGGGTGATGAACGTCAACGACTGCGGTATCTCGTCGATCGTGACGAAGCCGACGATTGCCAGAATCGCGCAGCCGATCGAGATCGCACCGGCCACGATGTGTCGCTTGCGAAGTGCAAATATGCCGACGATGGTCAGCGCAATCGCCATGACCAGGAAGAGCGCAGGAATGTTCTTGACGTCGCGAAGTCGTAGCGCCGTTGCGAAGCCGAACAGCAGTGCGCCGCCCAGCACGCCGAAGGGTCGCCAGTTGCCGAAGATGGTGCAGGCCAGGCCGATGAACCCCTGACCTCCGGTCTGTCCTTCGCGGTAGCCGTTGGAGGCCACGACGGCAAGGAATGCCCCGCCGAGGCCGGCGAAGCCCGCCGCTGACGGCCATCGCCTGGTAGCGCAGCCGGCGGGATGTTGACCCCGAGACTCGATGCCGCGTACGGTGCTTCTCCGGAGCTGCGCAGCCTCAATCCGAAACGGGTGCGCCACAGGATCCACCCCGACAATGGCACCAGCGCCAGCACGAGCAGCGTGGCGAGGGAAACCTCGCGACCGACGCCGCGCACGACCGCTGCAGCATCGCTGATCAGGAACCAGTGACGTTGTTCGAACCACCCGGTGACGTCGGGACTCTTCCAGCCGAAGATGTGACCGCCGGTGATGAACGGCAGGTCGATCGACTGAATTGCCGACCGCTGTGGGGGTGACTGGCTGATGCTTCCCCCCGCGGGGGTGAACACCTGTTCTGCGAGGAACCTGGTCGAGCCGGCTGCCAGGATGTTGATGGCGACACCGGAGATGACGTGATCGACGTTGAACCTGACCGTTGCCACGGCGTGCACCATGCCCCCGAGCGACCCGCCGAGAATGCCGAGAAGAAGGCCGACCCAGGGGCCGTACTTCCAGGCGCCGTAGGCGCCGAACCAGGTACCGAGGATCATCATGCCCTCGATGCCGATGTTGACGATTCCAACCCGCTCCGCCCACAACGCGGCCAACCCGGCGCAGATCAACGGCGCCGACAGCCGCAGGGTCGCCGCGACGGTTCCCGATGAGGTGAGATCGTTGGCGTTGGCCAGTTCACGGGCGATGGCCATGCCGGTGAGTGCGGCGAGGATGGCAAGGGTGATTCGCTGCGACTTCGGGAGATTCCGGATGCGGCGTGTCCAGTGATCGAGGAATCCTTCTGGCGCCTGAGGGGCGAGAGTGGCGGTCATGCCGCAGCCCCGACTTCGATTGCGCTGATCATCGATGCCGACTCTTGCTGGATGCGTCGATTGTGCCAGCGTTTCAATGCCTCGTTGACGATCACCACCGTGAGGACCGTGACACCCTTGATGATGTCGACGATGGATCGCGGGATCTCATTGACCTGCAGGATCCCCGAGCTGTGGTCGAGGAAGCCGAAGAGAAGTGCCGACAGCACGATCCCGATCGGGTTGTTGCGCCCGAGCAGGGCCACGGCGATTCCATCGAAGCCGTATCCCTCGGCGAGGCCGCGCCGGTAGGCGTGAGGAGCATCGCCGAGCAATCCAGGCATGCCGACGAGCCCGGCAACCGCGCCCGAGAGCAGCATGGCCGTCATGATCATCCGCGCCGGGTTGACGCCGGCGACTCTGGCCGCACCCGGGTTGGCTCCCGAAGCGCGAAGGTGAAATCCGAACTTCGACTTCCAGACGACCACCCAGAACAACACGCTGACGATGATTGCCATGACGACGAACCCGCCGAGTTTTCCTTGACGAGGTCAGGGAACCAGGCCGTTCGAGGTAGCTCCTTGGTCCTGACGTCCAGAGAGTCGCCGCCGACCACGAAGAAGGTGTCGAACATCCAGCTGGCCAGCCCGATGGCGATGTAGTTGAGCATGATCGTGGAGATCACCTCGTTGACGCCGCGCTTCACCTTCAGCACTCCGGCGATGCCGGCCCAGGCCGCGCCGACCGCCATCGCCAGCATCAGGCAGAACGTCACGTGCAGGACGGCCGGGAGGTGGACCTGCGCCCCAATTGCAGCGGTGAGCAGTACGGCGAGTCGGGCCTGTCCCTCGACACCGATGTTGAACAGGCCCATCTTGAACCCGATGGCAACTGCGGTGCCCGACAGGATCAACGGCATCGCCCGCCGGGCCGTCGTCGAGGAACGAGTCGGTGCTGATGTCGTAGTCGAGCATCTGCCTGTAGACGGATAGCGGGTTGTTGCCGATGAGTGCCAGGAACACCCCGCAGATGGCGAAGGCGATCACCAGAGCCAGCAGCGAGCCGCCCACGGTGATCAGGATTCCCTGCCATTTCTGGCGGTTCCTCATGCTGCCCCCTGCATCTCGCCGGTCATGTAGGAACCGAGCAGCTCGGGAGTTGCCGTCGCCGGATCGAGCATCGGCGGTGATCTTGCCGTCGTAGATCACCGCAATCCGATCGGAGAGCCCGATCAGCTCGTCGAGGTCGGCGGAGATCAACAACACGCCGACGCCTTTGTCCCTCACGGCTCGGAGTTCGTCCCAGATCGCCGCTTGAGCACCGACGTCGACACCACGCGTGGGGTGGGCGGCCAGCAGCACGTGCGTCTCGCTGGACAACTCGCGACCGACGACGAGCTTCTGCTGGTTCCCGCCCGACAGGGCGAATGCCGGTACTTCGATCCCCGGCGTACGCACCCCAAATCGCTCGACGACCGTCGCGCAGTCACGTCTGGCGCCGGCGGCCGATACGAACGGACCGTTGGAGAGCCCCACCGTCTCTTGTCGGCCGAGCATCGTGTTCTCCCACAACGGGGCCTCGAGCAGGAGGCCTTCGCGGTGGCGGTCGAAGGGGATGTAGGAGATTCCGATGTCGCGACGGTGTTGCACGCTGAGGTGCGCCAGATCGATCCCGTTGAGCTCGATTGCGCCGTTGACGATCGGGCGTAGACCGAGTATGGCTTCACACAGTTCCAACTGGCCGTTGCCCTCGATGCCGGCGACGCCGAGAACCTCGGCGTCGTGCACCGTGAACGTGGCTCCGTCGACCACCAACTTCGATCCATCGGTGGCACTGACTTCGAGGTCTGTGACCCTGAGCAGAGCCTTGGTGCCAACAGTGCTGCTGCGCCCTGACGGATCGGGCAGTTCGGAGCCGACCATCAACTCGGCGAGCTTGCGACGATCGACGTCTTCCGGGGCGACCGTGGCCACCGTCGTGCCGTCGCGTATGACGGTGATCTCGTCGGAGATCGCCAGCACCTCGTCGAGCTTGTGCGAGATGAACATGACGGTCGCGCCGTTGGCGACCAACTGGCGGAGGGTGACGAACAGTTCGTCGACCTCCTGCGGAACGAGCACGGCGGTCGGTTCGTCGAGGATCAGCACCTTGGCACCCCGGTAGAGCACCTTGAGGATCTCGACGCGTTGTCGCTGACCGACGCCGAGGTTGTCGACGAGGGCGTCGAGATCGACGTGGGCGCCGATCGATCTGGCCAGTTCGATGAGGCGGCGTTTGGCGTCGCCGAGCTTCAACACACCGCGTTCGGTGGGTTCGCTGCCGAGGATGATGTTCTCGAGGACCGTGAAGTTGTCGGCGAGCATGAAGTGTTGGTGGACCATGCCGACGCCCGCTGCGATGGCATCGGTCGGCGACTTGAAATGCACTTCCTGCCCGAAGACCGAGATCGTTCCCTCGTCGGCTTGATGCATGCCGTACAGGGTGTTCATCAACGTCGATTTGCCGGCGCCGTTCTCGCCGACGATCGCGTGAATCGTGCCGGCTCGGACCCGCATGGTGATGTCGTGATTGGCGATCACACCGGGAAAGGTCTTGCCGATGCCTACCAGTTCGACCGCGAAGCTGCCGTCCATCACGCTGGTATAACACACGAGCCCGGGGCGCGATTGCCCCGGGCTCGTGATGTCAAACGTTGAGTTGCGGTCAGGGCTTGGTCGGAACCACGATCTTGCCGCTGATGATGTCGGCCTTGTAAGCCTCGAGCTTGTCCTTGATGTCGTCGAGGTAGCCACCCGAAGTCGAGTAGCCGACACCGTCGGACTTCAGGTCGAAGGTGATGAGGCCACCTTTGGTGTCGCCATCGGCGACGGCTTTGATGGAGTCGAACACGGCGACGTCGACGCGCTTGATCATCGAAGTCAGGATGTGCTTCTGCGCCTCGCCGGTGTGGAGGAGGTATTGATCGGAGTCGACCCCGATCGCCCACTTGTCGGCTTCGATAGCAGCTTCGATGGTGCCTTCGCCGGAGCCGCCCGCTGCCGAGTAGATCACATCGGCGCCGGCGTCGTACCAGCCCTTGGCGATCTCTTTGGCGCCGGCGACGTTGCTCCATGCCGAGTTGTCACCTGCTGGTCCGAGATACTTGCTGTCGATGACGATGTCTGGGTTGACCGCCTTGGCGCCGGCGATGTACCCGGCCTCGAACTTCTTGATCAGGTCGACTTCCTGTCCACCGATGAAGCCGATGTGACCGGTCTTGCTCTTCAATGCGGCTGCGGCACCGACGAGGAACGAGCCCTCGTTCTCGGCGAAGAGCAGGGCACGCACGTTCGGCGGGTCGCCCTCGACGGTCGAGTCGACGATGGCGAAGGTGGTGTCGGGGTTGGCCGCGGCGATGGGAGCCAAGTCGCTGGCGAACAGGAAGCCGACGGCCACGATCGGGTTGGTCTTCTGCTGCACCAGAAGCTCGAGGTTGGTCTTACGATCTTCGGCCTTGATGGCGTCGAGCTCCTTCTTCTTGACGCCGAGCTCGCTGACGGCTTTGTCGGCGCCTCGCGCGGCGGAGTCGTTGAACGTGCCGTCGCCGCGGCCGCCTGTATCGAACGCGATGCCGGCGGTGATGTCGCTGGAGGCAGCGGGCGTGGTGCCACCCGTGGTGCCGGCGGTGGTCGCACCGGCCGCCTGCGTGCCTGCAGGTGCGTTGGTTGAACCCGAACTGCTGCTGTCGCTACCGCATGCTGCGGCGAGCATGCCCAGTGCGGCAATGGCTGCGAGCGACGTAAAGCGCTTGCTCTTGCGCATTGATCTCCCCCTTGGAGTCGTTGTCTGTGGATAGGAATATCCGTTGGGCATTCTAACCGTTGCCCACACGCCCTACCCACCCGTTGGTCCCGTAGCATTGGCCTTGGTAGACGATGTACCTCGCCCCTGTACAACCACCGCGCCAGCGCCTGCCAGAGGGTGTGTACGTCGCGCGGCGGGTGGTCGCGGCGATCGCCGTTGTTGCGGTGTTGTTCCTGGTCTACACCATCGTCACGCAGGTCTTCGGTGGACCCGGGCAACCCACTTCGGCGGCTCCGACGGCGCCCAGCACGTCGCTGATCGTCAGTGATGGTGTGACGCCACTCACGGCGGCATCGACGTCGACATCGACCACGGAATTGAAGCCCAAGGAGAAGACAGTCCCGACTGCGGCCAACCCGGCAGTGCTGTACGTCGCCGGCGACAGCGATGCCGGCACGTTCGGCCCGTACCTCGACAAGCTGATGAAGCAGACGGGGATGGTCACGACCAAACTCGACTACAAGGTGTCGTCAGGCCTCAGCCGGCCTGACTTCTTCGACTGGCCGTCGTACTTCGCTCAGCAGATCCCTGCGGTCAATCCCGACATCGTGGTGGTCACGTTCGGTGGCAACGATGCCCAGGGCCTGCGCAATGTCGACAAGACGTGGGCCGTGCAGCACACTCCCGGGTCCGGTGGCGACGACACCGACTGGCGCGCCGAGTACGGCAAGCGCGTCGGTGCAGCCATGGATTACCTGGGCGGTGACAACCGCACCCTCATCTGGGTCGGCATCCCCAACGACGACAACCCCGACGTCACCGCCCGGCTCCAGGTGCAGAACGAAGTCGTCATGGCCGAGGCCGCAAAGCGGCCCAACGTCGTGTTCATCGACACCTGGAAGCGGTTCTCCGGGCTCAGCGGCGGTTTTGCCCCGGTCGTGCAGGACCCCCGCGACGGGGAGTTCAAGGACGTGCGCCGCGACGACGGCTTCCACCTCAACGAAACCGGTGCCGAGATCCTTGCCCTCGACATCGCCGAAGCGATACGCACCGAACTGCGTGCCCGCGGCGGCGCCCTCTGACTTGCTGCGGCCAGGCACCGAATGTTCGGCTGCACCGAATCTTTCGTGCCTGGCTTAGGCGGCGATGGCGACTCGTGCAGTTCGTAGCGTGCCAAGCACCCACTGTGGACGGCCGTAGACATCGTCGTACGTGAATGTGATCACATGATTGCCGCGCAGCGTTAGTTCGGTATGTCGCTGCGCATCGCGTTGACGTTGGAGTCGCGTCGAGTGGGTGCCGTGACCGGCCACCTCGATGATCAGCCCGCCGGCGAACTCGGCATCCACACGCGCCATCGTGCGAGTACCGGAACGGTATGTGCGTTGCAACAGAGGACGGGGTAAGCCGGCCTGACGAACGATTGCCAGAAACCGGCGTTCAAGAGCGCTCTCGCCGCCGGTATCGACCATCGCGCCGATCAGGGCGCGCCGGTTTGGTGCATTGCCGGGTAAGTCGTCGACGATGCGCCGGCGTAGTCGTCGTTCGCTGACCAGTCGCAGGCGCAACGCCGAATCGATCGCGTTGTTGATCTCGTCTGTCGTGAATCGAAAGAGCGATGCGTCGAGGATCAATCGCTCGGCTGTGACACAACGAAGCCCGTCGACGATGACGACGTCGCCGGTCAGCAGTGGCCGTGCGCTCGACCTGGCAGATACAGCATGGCCGTGGCGACGCATCGATCTCGGCACCCACAACTCGGGGGTTCCTTGGACGAACCCGTCGAGATGCTGCAGAACGGACGCCGATCGGCCGGCTATCGCAGCCTGAGAGCCGAGATCATCCAGCGCCGCGGCGAGGGTCATGTGCCAGGTTGTGGGACTACCGGCGAATCGGAATGTGTGCGTGCCGAGGCGTTCGATCCGGCCGAGCACGAGCCACTCGTGCCGAAGGCGGTCTGATATGCCCAGCTTCCGAGCCGTACCGGTCGTGAACACGCCGTGTCGATTGCTGGCTGCTGCCGCGAGTGCTACGAAGCGATCGTCCATCGGATGATGGTCGCACGGGGGTCTCACACAGTTCCGTTTGCTGCGGCCGGGCACCAATTGTTCGATTACACCGAATATCTCGTGCCTGGCCTGGGTGTGGCAAACCGCTGCGGGTCTAGAGGCTGGCGTCGTCGGCAGGGCGGAAGCCGAGCCTGAGGTCTCCGAGTTTCACGAGCGTCGCCGAGATCCAGCCGCCGAGGCTGCCGAAGTGCTCGTCGAGCAACGTGCTGGCGCCGTCGGCGAGGGTCTCTTCGGCGAGTTCGTAGAGACCCTCGTAGGTCACCTCGATGGCGTATTCGGCGTCGCCGTCGATGTGGTCGAAATGACCGATCTCGACGGTCAACCCGGCCTGCTCGAGCCGTTCGTTGCCGATCAACGGGCTGGTCTCGGGCATGGCCGGCTGCACGACCGACGGGTCGGGCTGGGCGATCAGGCGCTGGACGCGAAAGACGATCTCGATCTCGATCGCCGGCAGTCGATCGAGAACCTCGTCGACGCACCAGCCGCGGTAGGCCGTCTGACTCCAGCTCGGCCAGTCGAACGAGATGTGGGCAACGACACGGGGCGGTTGGCCTTCTCCTGGCAAACCGTACGACGTCTCCCACGACAGGTCACCGAGCAGCACATCGACCTGAAAGTGCTCGTCGAAGGCTTGACGCTCGAGGAACGCCGCCTCGAACGCGTCGCGCAGCGCGCTGATCGCGTCGGTGAACACATGGTCGAACATCGACCGCTGACGCTACCGCGCCCACGCTACGGTGGGTTCATGTCGCTCGTAGTCGTGTCCCGTACCGAAGGTGTCGCCACCTTGACCTTGAACAACCCGGCGGAGCGCAACACGCTCACTGCGCCGATGGTTGCCGAGATCGTCGAGGCAATGAACGAGATCGAAGCAGACCCGTCGGTCGGGGCAGTCGTCGTCACCGGAACCCCACCGGCGTTCTGCGCCGGCGCCAACCTCGGCAACCTCGCCGAGGCCGGCGAAGCCAGCCTCGGCGCGATCTACGAGGGTTTCCTGCGCATTGCCAACAGCCCGTTGCCAACGCTGGCCGCGGTCAATGGTGCCGCTGTCGGCGCAGGGATGAACCTGGCACTGGGATGCGACGTCAGGCTCGCCGGCCGCAGAGCGCGATTCGATACCCGCTTTCTGCAGATCGGTCTCCATCCGGGCGGTGGCCACACGTGGATGCTGCGCCGCATCGCCGGGCCGCAGGTGGCCATGGCCGCCGTCGTATTCGGCGAAGTCATGGACGGTGAGGAAGCGGCGCGGGTCGGGCTCGTCCACCGCTGCGTCGACGACGACCAGCTGCTCGCCGCCGCTCAGACGATGGCCGCACGGGCGGCCAGCGCACCGCGCGAACTGGCGATCGAGACCAAGCAGACCATTCAGGCCATGGCCGACATCGACACCCATCCAGAGGCGGTCAAGCGTGAGCTCGACCCGCAGTTGTGGAGCACTCGCCAGCCGTGGTTCGCCGAGCGCCTGGCGGCGCTGCAAGCCAAGATCAGCACCAAGCCGTGACCTGAGATCCAGTGATCCGGCCGGTTATCCGGTGCAGCATTCGGGGTCGCACCTGATGTAGCAAAAAGCGCGCACGAATGTTACGCATCGTGTCTTTCGCACCCCTGTCGGTGTCGATTACCGTGCAGACCACGGGTAGCTCCCAAACCGTACATTCCGACAAGACAACGGAGGTACTTCATGAGCCAGCGCCATCGCAGTCAAGAGGCGATCCCACCGCCGAAAATGGACTCGCGGGCCCACGCCCACAACGAGCGGCATCGCATACACAGCGAACTGGACGCCGTTGCAGCGCAGGTCAGTGCCGGTTATGAGCCAGACGAAGTGCACGAGCCTGGGCCGGGCCTGGGTGCCGTCGCACCATCACGACGCCGAGAAGGCCAAGGCCAAGGCCGACGCCGGCAGTACCAGCAAGCGTCACTGGAAGATGAAGATGTGGAAGCGGCGCACGAGCATGCGCAAGGCGAAGGCCCAGGCCTTCCGCATCGCCAGCGACTAGTCCGTACGGGCTGGTCGGCCCCAGCCGGGTCAGCCGCCAGGTCGAAGCGAATTCGTCGCGGCGCGTCTGCCATTCCTCGGCGGTGATCGCGTAGCGCACGTGGTCCTCCCACACGCCGTTGATCTCCAAGTAGCGCTGGGCGACGCCTTCCTCGCGGATGCCCAACACCTCCATCACCTTGCGGCTGTTGGTGTTGCGCGGCACGATGCAGATCTCGAGGCGGTGGAGGTGGAGTTCGTCGAAGGCGAACCTGCAGATCACGACGACTCCCTCGGCGATGTACCGGTTGCCGGCGTGGCGCTGGTCGATCCAGTACCCGACGACGCCGCACTGGAACGCGCCGCGCACGACGTTGTTGATGTTGATCTCGCCGGCGAACGCGTTGTCGACGAACAATCCGAACCCGTACGCGCGTGCCGACCTGGCGTTCGCGGTCGCGGGTTGCGCAGCGAGAGACTGAACGCGTCGCGGTGCCGGGTCGGGTCGGCGAGGTTGTTGGCCCGCAGCGGTTCCCATGGCGTGAGCCACTGTTCGTTGCGCACGACGCACTTCGGTCCACTGCGGGAAATCGGTGGACATCAACGGCCGGAGCATGACCCGCTTGCCGTACAACCGCATGCCGGGTTCGACCGAGATCGACGGGTGCAGACCGCCGCGGCGACCGAAGGTCATGACAGCGCCCCAAGATCGACCTCGTCGAGGTGGAGATGGCGCATCAGGGCCACGACGATGCAGCACGCGCCGACGATCGTGTCCACGGCATCGGCAGGCAACCCTGGGTTCGGCCGCGCTCGGCGCGCCGACTCGGTGGCCACCGTGCGGAACACGTCTTCGGCCGCGGCGCGTCGGAGCAGAACGGCAGCGGGGGATCGCCACCGAACTCGACTGCGGCGATCGACGGTGGCGATGGTCGCCGACGATGCCGACCTCATCGGCCTCGATGGCGGCGGGCAGGGCGCGCAACATGTCGTCGAGGTGATCGACCACGGCACCGATCGCATTGGTCAGTTCCTCCGGCCGCGGCGGATCGGAGGCGAACTCGTTGGTGGTCAGTGACACGGCGCCGAGCGGTATGACATGGTGCTGGCCGTCGAGGTCGACGACGGTCGCATCGTCGCCGAGTCGAACCGTCACCGTGTTCACGTTCGACCGCCCGACTCGCGTCTGATCCTGGTCGCCGACCGGCGAGTTGTCGGGCGACCCAGGCGCCGACCGGGTCGTCGCCGCCGGCCAGGAACCAGGCGTAGTGGGCGTGCAGGCACTTGACACCCACTCGTGTACCGCCGACGCCGCCATGTGGGCGAGGGCCGGTGTGGTCGGCCGGCACCGGTCGCGTCGCGCTCGGCGGCGTAGCGCCGGTGGGCGTCGGCGACCAGTGCCGGATCGAGCTCGGCCTCGGCTCGGCGCACGCGCCACCGGTGGCCTCGAGACGGCTGACTGCGAGCACCTCGTGCCGTGCCGACCAGCCAGTAGCGGGTCGGCATCGGCTCGCCATCGTCGAGCAGCGGAGCGTTGCGAAGCACGACCGGCTGACCATCGGCATCGCGCACGACGACCTCGAACGAGCCGCGGGTGACCTGCCGATCAGCTCACGGACGGCAGCGACATCGTCGCCCACGTTGCTAGCGACGGCGGAGGCGTCGCACAATGATCCAGAGCAGCACGAGACCGCCGACCAGCGGCAGAAGGCGCTTGAGGATCGCCGAACCGGCCACGTCGGACAGCTCGATCGGCGCTGCGGCCGGGCCGTCGATCTTGCGAACAGTCGGCTGCGCCGGCCTGCGGTTGCACCGTTGGCAGCGGCGCTCGGCGCCGCTGCCGCCGCCGCTGCCGGTGGTGTAGCGGGCGCTTCAGCGGGTGCTTCAGCCGGCGTCTCTGACCCAGGCTGCTGATCGAGCATCGTGTTGAGGTTCGTGGCGAACTGGTTCATCAGCTTCTTGCTGACATCGCCCATGATGCCTCGCCCGAACTGGGCGACCTTGCCAGTGACGTGCAGGTCGGTCTCGACGACGCATTTCGTCGTGCCGGCATCGATCGACTCGAGCTGGGCCGTGATCAACGCGCTGGCGTTGCCCTTGCCGGTGGTGTCGCGGCCTTCGGCCTTCAGCACGGCGCGATGTGCCGTGTCGTCGCGCTCGACGAAGTTGGCCTGGCCCTTGAAGGCGGTCGAGATCGCGCCGAGCTTGACCTTGACGACACCGCGGAAGATGTCGCCCTCGATCTCTTCGAGGGCCGCACCAGGCATGCACGGGGCAATTCGTTCGACATCGGTGAGCACGTTCCAGGTTTCGGCGATCGGCCGATGAACCGTGAATTCGTTCAGAAGTTTGTCCATTGTCCGAGATCCTCCAACGTGTCGATATCAGCCGCTGAGCCTTCGCACGCTAACTCATCGACCCATTCAGGGTGAAGGCGCATCAGAGCGCGTGCACCCTCGTCACCGTCGGTCGGCAGCTGCGACCAGACGGAACGATGCAGGCGAACCGGGTTCGGACCGCGAACGCCGTCGTAGGTGGCGACGACGATCGGTGCGGTCGACTCGGCGTGTGGCGACGCCCGCCATGCCGAGGACGGGATGAACGGTTGATCGGCGAGGCCGACCACGACGAACTCGCTGGCGCGGTTCGGGCCGCGGCGAGCGCCAGTTGCAGTGACCCGGCCTGACCGTTCTGCCATTGCGCGTTGTGCAAGACGGTCACATCACGGGTCGTCGATGTCGAGCTGGGCCGCGCCGGTGACGACGACGACGTCGTCGAAGCCGGCTTCCACGAGGTGGTCGAGGGCCTGGCGGAACACCGGCCGGCCGTCGAGCATCGCCAGCAACTTGTGCGTCGGGCCGGCGAATCGGGTGCCCCCGCCGGCGGCCAGGAGCACGGCGGTTGTCGTCACCGGACCAAGGATACGGCCGGCATAGGGTCGAGTCGACCCTTGCCACATGTTGATGACGAATGTGTTACAGATGAGTTGATTATTGCGATTTGATGACGATAACTTGTCATCCAACACACGGGTCATGGCGGCGTTCGTATGTCGGCTACCGTGCTGCAGACGAAGCGGTGGCGTTCACGTATGGCGCTTTCGCCGTATCGGAGAAACATCTTTCTCGTCACGACCAAAGCACCTGTCCCGAGGCGGGCGGTGCGAATTCATACAAGAGGAGACCCTCAACATGACGATTCGTCAGAAGTTCGCAACAATCGTGCTCGCGGGCTCGGTTCTCTGCACTGGCTCGTCTCGGCTACCGCCGGTTCCGCCGCTGCAGCCCCGTTGCCCACCGTTGCGATTGCGGCGAAGATCGACGTGATCGCAACCACCGCGGCCGCAGCGCTCGCGGCGATGGGCACCGACCTGTTCGCGATCCGCCTCGAAGAGGCCTCGGCTGCCGTGGCCACCCGTCTCGAAGCCGATGCCGGTCGCCTTCACCGCCTGGGCCGGTGCCGATCAGGCCCACCAGATCGCCCTGCTGTCGGCGCTCACCCAGGTCGGCGTGCCCTACCGCCGCAACGCCAGCAAGGTCGGCGTGGCCTTCGACTGCTCGGGTCTGACGGCGTTCGCGTGGGGGCAGGCCGGTGTCGACATCGCCCACCAGAGCAGCGCCCAACTTCGAAGCGCCGCGCCGCGCACGTCGACACCGCACAGGCCGGCGATCTGGTCTACTACCCCGGTCACGTGATGATCTGGCTGGGAGTCGACAACCTCATCGTGCACGCGGTGGGTCATGGTCGTACTGTCGAGGTCGGACGTCGCCGGTCGTCGGATCCATCGACTAAGCTCGGTAATCCGATCGGCTGAAGCTTGCGGCTGAAGATTTGGTGGCTGAGGATTTGGCGGCTGATCAGCCGTGGATCGGGCCGCTCGCCTCGCGTAGCGACGGTGTCGCCCGTCCGGTGCGCCGGGCGATGATCTCGGCGCAGATCGAGATCGCCGTCTCCTCGGGCGTGCGGGCTCCGAGGTCGAGACCGATCGGTGACATCAGCCGCTCGATCTGCTCGGGTTGATCGACGCCGACCTCGGCGAGTCGCTCCATTCGCTTGGCGTGCGTCTTGCGGCTGCCCATCACGCCGATGTAGCCGACCCGCGTCGCCAGCGCGCCCTGCACGGCCGGCACGTCGAACTTCGGATCGTGGGTCAGGATGCACACCGCGTCGCGCTGGCCGAGGGTTGCGCCACGCTCGGCGAACACGGGCCCGGGCCACGAGACGATGACCTCGTCGGCCATCGGGAAGCGGCGGCGCGTGGCGAACACCTCGCGGGCATCGCACACCGTCACCCGGTAGCCGAGCACCTTGGCGACCTTGGCGAGCGCGGCGGTGAAGTCGACGGCGCCGAAGATCCACATCTGCGGCGGTGGCGCCCAGCTCTCGACGAAGATCCTGACCGTCGGCGTGTTGACGAGGTCTTCCGGTGTGGTCTGGCCCTCGGGGCCGTAGTTGCGGATGCCGCTGCGACCGGCCTCGAGCTCGGCGATGGCATCGCGGGCGACGATGCGTGTCAGCTCGGGGTTGCCGAGATCGCCGACCGGGTGGTCGGTGGTCGTGACGAGCAGCTTGGCGCCGACGTGCGGGCCGTCGACGACCGTGGCGAGCGCGACCGGCTGTTCGGTCTTGATCCGCTCGCGCAGGAGTTCGTAGATCGTCACCATTTCACCAGTCTTGGGTCACCAGCCTCGGGCTCACCAGTCGAGCGGCTCGACGAACAACCGGATCGTGCCGCCGCACGTCAGCCCGACGGCGAACGCTTCGTCGTCGCTGTACCCGAACGTGATGATCCGCGGGTCGGCCTCGCCATTGAGGATCGCCAGCGCCTCGCTGACGACGGCGCCTTCGACGCACCCGCCGCTGACGGAGCCGGCGACCTCGCCGTCGATGTTGACTGCCATCGCCGCGCCCGGCTCGCGCGGCCCGGAGCCCTCGATGTCGACCACGCGGGCGATGGCGACCGCCTTGCCGGCGGCTCGCCAGCGGTCGATGTCGTCGAGCAGTTCGCGCATCAGGAGCGCCTCGACGAGCCGCGGGCGATCACGGTGGCCAGCTCTTCCATTGCTGCGAGTGAATGACCTTCCACGAAGTGATCAACATACGGCAAGGCGGCCGCCATGCCACGGGCGAGCGGCGCATAGCCGGGTGTGACTTTCAGCGGATTGACCCAGATCAGGTCGTACGTGACCCGCTGCAGGCGGCACATCTGCTCGCCGAGCACCGCCGGATCGCCGCGGTCCCAGCCGTCGCTGAGGATGACCACGATCGCACCGCGGGCCATGCCGCGCACACCCCACTCGTCGTTGAACCGGCGTAGGCATTCGCCGAGGCGCGTTCCGCCGCTCCAGTCCTGCACCCGCTCGCTGGCCTGCCGCAGCGCAAGGTCGGGATCGCGGCTGTTCAGCTCCTTGGTGACCCGGGTCAGTCGGGTGCCGAGCGCGAAGGCCTCGACACGTTGACGGCCGGCGACTGCGGCGTGAACGAATCGCAGCATCGCCCGGGCGTAGGGCTCCATCGAGCCGCTGACGTCGAGCAGCAGCACCAGTCGGCGCAGGCGGTCGCCCGGCTCGCGCCAGTGTCGGCGGATCGGCTCGCCACCGGCGCCGATCGCGCTGCGCAGCGTCGTGCGCAGATCGGGTCGGGCGCCGCGCGAGGCCGAGCGGTACCGGAACGAACGGCGTGGCGGCCCGACGAAGCGCAGCCGGCTCATCAGCTGCTGGGCGAGCTCCAGCTCGTCCTCGTCGTAGGCGCCGAAGTCCTTGTTGCGCAGCACCTCGACCGACGAGAACCGCAAGGTCAGCGTCGGATCGTCGTTCGACTCGGAGTCCTCGTCGCCGTCGTCATCGTCGCTGTCCTCGTCGTCATCGGTTGCCAACGTGATCTTGATGATCTCCGGCTCCTCTTCGGGTGCGTCGCCCCGGGCGTGGTCCCAGAACACGGCGAAGGCCCGATCGAACACGGCGAGGTCTTCGGGGTGGTGCACCAGCGTCGCGCGCGCCGCCCAGTAGACACTCGTGCGCTCGGAGATGCCGACACGACCGAGCGCCTCGACGAACATCAGCACGCTGCCGATCGGGACGCGCAGCGATGCGCCACGCAGGATGCGAGCGAAGGTGACGGCCATCCGCTCTGCCGGCGTGGTGTCGACCACCGGTGCTCAAGGCTGCTGCATGCTCCGCTCGAAGGCCTGCTTGACCATGTCGGCGATGCCGTGCTGGCGGGTGCGTTCCTGGTCTTCGCGGTACTTCACCACCGTGCCGAGTGTGGCGTCGACCGTCGCCTCGTCGAGTTCGGTCACGCCGAGCGCGCCGAGTGCCTGGGCCCAGTCGATGGTCTCGGCAACACCGGGTGGCTTGTACAGGTTGAGTTCGCGGATCGCCTCGACGGCCGCCGCGACCTGGCGGGCGAGTGGCTCGATCACGTTGGGAACACGCATGCGCACGATCTTCACTTCGCGTTCGAAGTCGGGATGCTCGACCCAGTGGTACAGGCAGCGCCGCTTCAGCGCGTCGTGCACGTCGCGGGTTCGGTTCGAGGTGAGGACGACGATCGGCGGTCGGGTGGTGGTGAACTTTCCGAGCTCGGGAATGGTGATCTGGTAGTCCGACAGCATCTCCAACAGGTACGCCTCGAACTCGTCGTCGGCGCGGTCGATCTCGTCGATCAGCAGCACCGGTGGCATCTCGCCGCGGTGGTCGATGGCCTGCAACAGCGCCCGCTTGAGCAGGAACCGTTCGTTGTACAGCTGCTCCTCGAGCGCGCCGGTGCCGACCCCGCGCGCCTCGCCGCTGGCCTCGGCGGCACGCAGGTGCAGCAGCTGGCGCGAATAGTCCCAGTCGTAGACGGCCTGGGAGGCATCGATGCCCTCGTAGCACTGCAGGCGGATGAGCTCGCCGCCTGTCCAGCGACTGATCACCTTGGCGACCTCGGTCTTGCCGACGCCCGCCTCGCCTTCGAGCAGCAGCGGACGTTTCAGGGTCAGCGCCAGGAACACCGAAGTGGCCAGTCCGTCGTCGGGGAGGTAGCCGTGCAGGCTGAGCGCTTGCGACGACGTCGGCGGGTGAGGAGGGATGTGACAGCCATTACCCGACAGGCTAGAGGCGATGCCATGCTGGGAGCGTGGTACACCGCTTCGCCGTGCATGCCCCGACTGCGAGCGAGGTCTCGGTCGTCGCGCAGAGCTGGCGCACGCTGACCGTCTCGCGAGACGGTCATGGCCGCGACGACCCGGCGAAGCGACGGTGGCACGGCGAGGCCGAGGCCGAGGAGGGCGACATCTACTGGTTCGTCGTCGACGGAGTCGGTCCGCTGCTCGACCCCGACGCGATGGACGTTGCGATCACCTCGGACGGCCCGCGCAGCGTGATCCGCACCCACTGGCCGAAGCAGCCGGCCTTGGGCAGGCATCACGACGACCCGGTGGTGTACGAGCTCCACGTCCGCGGGTTCGCCAGGACCTTCGCCGGATGCATCGACACCTTCCATACCTCGCCGACCTCGGAGTCAACGTCATCGAGCTGATGCCTGTGCACCCGTTCGATCCGAGCGACAACTACTGGGGCTACATGCCGCTGGTGTGGGGGGCGGTGCACCGACCGTATGCGGCCGGCGACGATGCGCCGGGCGAGCTCGCCCCGCTCGTCGAGGCTGCCCATTCGCACGGACTCGAGGTGTGGCTCGATGTCGTCTTCAACCACACCGGCGAAGGCGACGCGACGATGCCGACGTTGTCGCTGCGCGGGCTCGACGATGCCAATGCCTACCTGCATCACGCCGACGGCTCGTACAACGACGACAGCGGATGCGGCAACGTCATCAACCCGGCGATCCACACATCCGACAGTTGGTCATGGCGGCTCTCGACCGTTTCGCCGACCTGGGGATCGACGGCTTTCGCTTCGATCTTGCCTCGCTGCTGACCCGCGATGGTGGTGGCCTGGTCGAGCGGATCACGCAATGGGGGGCCGGCCGTGAGGTTCGGCTGATCGCCGAGCCGTGGGATCTCGCCGTCTACCAGGTGGGCGAGTGGCCGGCGCCGTGGTTGCAGTGGAACGATCGCTTTCGCGACGAGATGCGCGGGCTTCGTGCGTGGCGAGCCGGGGCTGGTGCGCGGCGGTGATGCATCGCGTCAGGGCAGCCCCGACCTGTTCGCGACGCACCCGAGAGCAGCGTCAACTTCGTGACCGCGCACGATGGTCTGACGATGCACGATCTGACCATGGTCACCAGTGACCACCATCATTCCTGGGACTGCGGCGAAGCGCTGCGGCTTCAGCAGCTGAAGAACTACTTCTCGATGCTGCTGCTGTCGGCCGGCACGCCGATGTTCGTGATGGGCGACGAGTTCGCCCGCACGCAAGACGGCCACGACAACCCGTACAACATCGACAGCGACGTGACTTGGGTCGATTGGAGTCGACTCGAGGACTGGTGAGAACTCCACGACTACGTTCAGGCACTGCTTGCGCTTGCGGCGCCACATCCGCCGACCAACTTTCGGTTCTTCGGCGTCGATTCCGTGCCCGACACGTCATTCGAGTCGCGGGTGTTGCGTGGTCTGCCGGTGGGCTGTACGTGATGGTCAATGCCGGTTGGGAGCCAGCACGTTCGAGTTCCAGGAGGAAGGACCGTGGGTGGAAGCGCTGTCCAGCGTCTCACCACGGGCGACGACGCTGGCACCACGCTCGCTGGTCGTGTGGCGGCGAGGCTGACCGATCGCAGAGCGCAACGTAGGCCCGGTTGATCGCAGGTCGGGCCCAAAGTCCCTACCGATGGGCAGACGTCTCGATCAAAATGCCCGAATGGGCCGCCAGTGCTGCCGACCCCAGTACATCCTGCAGCGCCGATGGCTCGTCTGCCGTCCGCTTCGTTGACCTTTGACCCGATGGGATCGACGAAGCGGCGGCGGCGGACGCCCGACACGACCCGACGTCAGATCCTGACCTCCGGCACCTGCCCCCGTCCCGACTTCGTGCAGGGGTTACCCGGGACTCAGGACTCGGTTCGGCGGATGACCGCGACCGGACACGTGGCGTGCTGGGCGACTGTTCGGCTGACGGATCCGAGCAGCGTCGATCGAATCGCGCCTCGACCTCGCGAGCCGACGACTACGAGGTCGGCATCGGCGGATTCCTCCAGCAGAGCCTCGGCCGGCGACTCCTCGATCAGGCGGGCGTGCACGTGCACTGATCCGCCGGCCAAACGTGGACCGAGTGACTCGAGGCTCGTCTTCAACTCTTCCATGGCGTCGAGCTGCATCTGCGTGCGCGGTTCGCTGACCGAGGTGCGCGCCCCCGAGTAGGGATAGACCCACCCGTGGACGGCTGTCAGCTCGGCCCCGGAAACCAGCGCCTCGTTGTATGCCCATTCGAGGGCCTGCAGCGACGCTCGGAGCCATCGACTCCGACGACGATCTTCTTCATCGAGGCCCGACCTCGACGGCAGGCTTTGCCGGTACGACGATCACGGGGACATGTGAGCGATGGACGACGCTCAGCGCCACTGAGCCGAGCAGACCGTCGAGCAAACCGGTGTGACCGGTCGCGCCGACAACGATCTCGTCGCCCGGCCGGGCTTCCTCGGTGATGGCAATCGTGGCCGGTGACATCGCCGACATTCCCTCGACCACGACATGCGGATCGATTTCGGCAACCGTTTCGATTGCCCGACCGACGATCGACGAGGCGCTCTCCTTGAACAGGTCGACGTCATCGGGTGTGGGGTACACAGTGCCCTCCGGGCTGCCGTAGACCGGCACGCTGTAGCACGACACGACGAGAACCTCGGCGTTGCGGCGGCGCGCCTCGTACGAAGCCCATCGCAAGGCAACGATGGATGGCTGCTGATCCGTCCACACCGACAATGATCCTGTTCGTCATAGAGTGATCATGCTCCGGCAGATCTCACGTTGGGTAGCCGCCGAGGTCCTCCGACCTCAGGACCTTGGTCCGCCGTCGAGATCCCACTCGACCGAGAACCCGTCGTTTGTGTCGCGAGCCACGAAACGCCGTCCGCTGACCGTGGCGATGTCGAGCACCAGCCAGACGTGTCGACCGTCAGCGATCCAGGGCTCGGGAACAGGAAGCTCGCCCGGCTCGTGGCTGCGGCGAATGGCGCCGCGAATCAAGACACTCCATGCCGTGCGCGCACTCGACGTCGATTTCGTCGACCTCGAACGAGGCCGAACCCGTGTAGCTGGCGACCAGCGAATCGGGACCGGTGCGGATGACGATGGACGAGGCCGCATCGCCGCGATGCAACTTGAAGCTGACCGGGAAGGCGATCGGCGTGCCACCGTCGAGGAAGCACAACCGGCCGACAGAGCACGCCCCGACGAGGTCGAGGCACTCCCACGTGGGGAGAGCGGCGCGGTGGGAATCGCTCATGTTCGCCGCCAGTGTCGCGCCGACGGCACGACCGCGACAGTGCAAGTTGCGTGTTGGACGACTTTGCGGCTGACCGACCCGAGCAGTAGCGAACGGACGCCACCTCGGCCACGCGACCCAACGACGACCAGATCGGCATCCTTGCGAGCATCGATCAGCACGTCGGCCGTAAGGCCTTCGACCACATGAGTCGCGGTCACGAACGCTCGATGGTCGGCGCTCAAGCCGGCGACGACCCTTCGGTGAACGCCGTTGCATCGCGCTGCATGTCTGCCTGCGGTGAACCGAACACCGCGTCCTTGGTCCTGTACGGGTACTCCCAGGCGTGAACGAGCTCGAGTGCCGCGCCGGTACGTGCGGCGAGGTCACACGCCCAATCCACAGCCGTCCTCGACTCGTCGTGGTCGTCGATGCCGGCGACGATTCGCTTCAGGCGGCAGCGTGGTCGGGACGGGGCCGTGCACAATGACGATCGGACCATGGGCACGGTGGATGACACCGGTCGCCACGGAGCCGAGCACGTCGGTCATGCGCCCCTTCTGCGACGTGGCCGACACGACGAGAACGTCGGCCTGGGGAGTTGCCTCGACCAGGTTGACGACGGGCGTACCGACGACGGCCGTGCCCGAGACGGAGATCCCCAGGTCAAAGGCCATGGCGTCGTCGATGGCGCGATCGTTGACGTCGACGCCTTGCTGCACGAGGTCGTCGAACGTCGAGCCGAGCGGCAGAGCCGGCACCCCTGCCGCGGTGTAGACGGCAGGGATCTCGGTGACTGTCACGATCTTCAGCGGAAGACCGGTGCGCCACGCATAGTGCGTCGCCCAGATCAGCGCCTCGAAGGAGCCCTCCGAGCCATCCACACCGACCACGACGGACTTGGCCTCCACGAAGTTGGCTGCGTCCGCATGGGCCGATGTGGCATGACGGCTACTCCTCGACGATCAGGGCGGTGACCATTCCGAACATGCCGGTCGGAGGTCTCTGCGTGGGTGAGAATGTGACAGTGCCAGGCCCAAACGCCAGGCTCCTCTGCCCGGTAGAGCACGGTGTAGCGCTCGCCCGGGGCAATGAGGATGGTATCGCCGGGCGTGGGCACGTCGAGCGGTACGCCGTCTTTGGCGATGATCCAGCCGACCGGCTGGTGGAGGTGCATCGGGTGGACGAGCAGACCCTCGTTGAGGTAGTTGACCTCCATGACCTGACCGACGCGAAGCGTGTCGGCTCGGTCGCCGGGAAGCTCTTGCCGTTGAGGCTCAGCCCGATCGTGCCGGCGTCGTTCAGCACCATGTTGACCTTCTTGTCGACCTTGGTGTAGCCCTTGTCCTTCAGCACCTGGGAGATCGGCATCTCGTCGATCGTGAATGCCCCGAACATGCCCGTTGGGTACCTGGATCTGGGCGTTGTGGTGCGAGTGGTAGATGCCGACTGCCGGTCCCTTGGCGACGAACTCGTAGGTGAAGGTCTCACCCGGCGGGATGGGCGGCTGGGTGTAGGGATCGACGCCGTCCATCGCGTTCGGGACCGGATGCCGTGGAGGTGCAGCGACGTCGATTCCGGCAGGTTGTTCGTCAGCACGATCCGCACCTTGTCACCGTCGTTGACGTGGATCTCCGGTGCCGGGACGACGCCGTTGTACGTCCACGCATCGACGAGCTTGCCGGGAGAGACCTCCCACTTGACGATCTTTGCCTCGATGTCGAACTCCTTGGTGCCGTCGGCCAGGACCTTGGGGGCCAACAGGTCGCCGCCATGCCCTTCGGTCTTGGCCGGGAACTTGCGCGCGACGTCGGCCATCATCGCATCCATCTGCTGCCAGCTCATCGTGGTCGGCGTCGCGGCTGCGGCCGCAGCTCCGGAGCCCGCGTCGCCGATCATCAGCGATGCCGTCATGCCGTTGGCCGCGTGACCGGCGATCTCGCACAGCACGTTGTACATCCCGGCAGCGACGGCTCCGACCTTCACCTCGGCGGTGGCGCCGGGGTTGATGTCACCGGATCTTCAGGCCGAGCTCGGGCACCGAGAAGTTGTGGACCGCGCTCCCGGTGTTCCTGATGTTGATCGTGCCGCCCTCGACCGGCAGCGTGATCATCTGCGGGCTGAACCTGAACTCCGCTCAGCGTGACATCGACGGTGGCAGGTGCTGCGGCGCCGGAGCCTTCCGATGCCCCCGAGGCCGATTCGCTGCGCAATCCGAACATCGCCAGCGCCAATGCCGTCACCGAGACGATGAACGCGAACCAACCGAGTACAGACCTGTCTTCTTTAGCCATGGGCGCCATCGTGACGACGCAATCGGCCCAGCAAGTAGGGCATCTCGGCAGCGGAGATCGGGACCAAAGTCCCGCGGAATCACGGCAAAGGTTGACGCCGAAGGCGTTCGCCCGATCGCCTCGAGCACCTCGAACATCGCCTCCAGCGAGTGGCCGCTGACGAACGCGTCGACGTGCGGCAGGGCGGCCGCCATTCCGCCGACCAGCGGTCGATAGCTGCTGCTCTGTTTGCGTGGGTTGACCCAGACGACCCGGTGGGCCAGGCGGGAGAGTCGAGCCATCTGTTCGGCGACGACCGTGGGGTCGCCCGCGTCCCAGCCGTCGGACACGATCAGCAGCACGGCGCCGCGGGCCAGACCGCGTCGTCCCCAACCGTCGTTGAAGGCCTTCAAGGCGTCGCCGAGACGGGTTCCGCCGGCCCAGTCGGGTGCGCTGGCCGCGGCGCGCTGCAGGGCGACGTTCGGGTTGCGGACGCGCAGCTGCCGAGTCAGTCGCGTCAGGCGGGTGGCGAAGACGAAGGTCTCGGCGTTGGCCCCGCCGGCCGCACAGTGCAGCAGCTGCAGGTAGGCGCGAGCGTACGGCTCCATCGAGCCGGAGATGTCGGCCAGCAGGACCAGGCGTCGTGGTCGCACGGTTCGCCGTCGGCGGATCTGCTCGACGGGATCGCCTCCCGTGCGTTGGCTGCGACGAATGGTCGCCCGCATGTCGAGGCGTTTGTCCATTCGACGACCGCTGCGTGCGTCGTCGTGTTGCGCTTCGGAGGAGCGAGGCGCATCTGCGCCATCAGCATCCGCAACGTCATCAGCTCCGTCGGCGTCAGCGCCGCGTAGTCGGCCCGGTGCAGGTACTCGTCGCCGCTCGCCGTCATCGCCAGCGTCTCGCCTTCGACATCGTCGCCGATGGCGTGATCCTCACCCGATCGCCCGGCCCCGTCGCGCCGACCCTGCTGTCCGAGCTCTCCGTCGAACCCTGCTGGGGCGCTGTGGCGGCGGTCTCCTGCTCGCCCGTGGACGTCGGGGTCGCCGCGTGTCTCGGCCTGATCGGCCAGCTCGCCGAAGACCTGACCGAACACCCGGTCGAACTGCTCGAGCTGCTCGTGCCCGCTGACGAGAGTGACCCGAGCCGCCCAGTAGACGTCGTCGTACGTGGCCGGTGCGGTGAGATCCATGGCCGCGGCGAATCGCCCCGACCGTTCCGGTGTCACCGGAATCCCCGCCGAGTGCAGCCGGTCGCCGAACGTCGCCGCAACAGTTGCCAGGTCGACCACTGCGATCCCGACCGTTGGTCCGACGTCAGTCCGCGCCGGTCGCGACCCAGCGAAGCCGCGCTGGCTGACCAGGTCGAGATCCTCGCGGTACTTCATGACCGACCCGAGTGTGCGCTCGACCGCCGTGCCGTCGAGCAGGTCGATGCCCAGCAGTTCGAGCGCCGCCACCCAGTTGATCGTCTCGGCGATTCCCGGTGGCTTCTGCACGTCGAGGGTGCGCAACCTGGCGACCGCCGCGGCCACGTTCTCGGCCAGGTCGGCGCTGGCCGCCGGGACCCGGCGTCTGACGATGGCGGTCGCCCGGTGGACATCGGGGTAGTCGATCCAGTGGTACAGGCAGCGGCGCTTCAGGGCATCGTGCAGATCGCGGGTGCGATTGGAGGTGAGCACGACGATCGGGGGGAACGCCGCGGTGATCGTGCCGAGCTCGGGAATCGTCACCGATGATTCGGCCATCAGCTCGAACAGGAACGCCTCGAACTCGTCGTCGGCGCGATCGATCTCGTCGATCAGCAGCACGACGGGCCGCGGGCCGGGGTGCTCGATCGCCTTCAGCAATGGGCGAGCGACGAGGTACTCCGGCGTGAACAGGTCGTCGGAGTCGAGCGGCTTGCCCGAGGCCTCGGCGGCGCGGATCCCGAGCAGCTGGCGCGGGTAGTTCCACTCGTACAGCGCCTCGGCGGCGTCGATCCCCTCGTAGCACTGCAACCTCACCAGCGGTGTGTCGAGCGCTGCGGCCAGAGCCTTGGCCGCCTCGGTCTTGCCGACCCCGGCCTCGCCCTCGAGCAGCAGTGGCTGCGGCAGTCGCGCCGCGCAGAACAGCGCGGTCGCCAGCCCTTGGTCGGCGAGGTAGTCGACGTCGTCGAGCTTGCGACACAGCTCGTCGACGGTGGCGACAGGTCGATGCTCACGACAGATAGGCGATCGGGATCGGCGGCGAAGGCCCGCAGGCAGCCGCTGCCACAGAACCAGTAGCGGTGCCCCTCGTGGTCGAGGTGCAGCGAAGCGTCGACCATGACGACGCTCATTCCGCACACCGGGTCGGTCGCCGATTCGGCCGACGTCGGGGCGCCCTCGCCGACGGGACGGCCTGACTGGCGTGGCCTGGTCGAGATGATCTCGGCGAGGATCGACAGGGCCACCTCCTCGGGTGTGCGGGCCCCGATGTCGAGCCCTGCGGGCGTGTGCACGCGGGCCTTCATCGATGCGCACACGTCGATGGCGCCGAGCACCGACTCGCCGCGCTTGCGGCTGGCCACCAGGCCGACGTAGGGAACGTTGGCCCGCAGCGCGTCGACGAGCACCGCTTCCTCGTCGCGGCCGTGCGAGGCGATCACGACTGCGGCCGTGTCGCTGGGCAGTGTGCCGTCGTAGGGCCTTCCGGCGTGGCCGAGTGGCCCGACCAGCTCGAGCAGGGCCCGGGCGATCGGCGTGTCGCCGGCCACGACGACCAATGGTGCGGGAATGACGGGCTCGAGGAAGATCTCCAGGGTGCCACCGGACAGGCACGGATTGTGCACGGTCAGCGAGCCGGGTCGTGGTGCCTCGGGCTCCGGGGTGATGCGCAACAGCAACGTCTCGCCGGAATCGAGCAGGGCCAGGGCCTGGGCACGAACCGTGGACTCGGCGCACGCGCCGCCGACGAAACCCTTCGATCGTTCCGTCGGCGAGCACGATGTGCCTCGGCCCCCGGCTTGGCGCTGGTCGGCTTCTCGGCGACCACGACGCGAGCGTGAACATACGCCGCCCGGGCCTGACGCAGCTCCAGCGCACGAGGAGAAAGGTCGTGCGTCATCGTGAAAACGCTACCGGCGAGACCAGCCGAATAGCGAAGGCGGAATGGTGATGGCGGCTACGTGATAGCCAGGTCGGTGCGGAACGGGTTGCCTTGCATGGCTCGCCACACCTGTGCCGGGGTCAGTGGCATGTCGGCGTGGCGGACCTGGATCGCATCGAGCACCGAGTTGACCACGGCGGGCGGCGAACCGACGGTTGCCGACTCGCCGACGCCCTTCACACCGAGCGGATGGTGCGGCGACGGCGTGATGGTCTCGCCGAGCTCCCACGACGGGCACTCCATCGACGTCGGCAGCAGGTAGTCCATGAACGACCCGCCGAGGTTGTTGCCTTCCTCGTCGAAGGCGATCACCTGCATCAACGCCATGCCCGACGCCGTCGGCCAGGCCGCCGTGCACCTGTCCCTCGACGATCATCGGGTTGATCCGCGGTCCGCAGTCGTCGACGGCGATGAACCGGCGCACCTTGACCTCGCCCGTGCCGGGATCGACGTCGGTGACGCAGATGTATGCGCCGAACGGATACGTCAGGTTCGGAGGGTTGTACACGCACTGCCCATCGAGGTGACCTTCGACGCCGTCGGGAAGCTCCAGCGAGCTGTGCGACAGCATGGCGATCTCCTGGATCGTCTTGCCCTTCTCCGGGTCGCCTTTCACCTGCCAGCGTCCGAGCTCCCACTCGAGGTCGTCGGGCGAGCATTCCAGCGCCGCTGCGGCGACGATGCGGGCCTTGTCGCGCACTCGTCGGGCAACGATCGCTGCGGCGCCGCCGCTGACCGGCGTCGAACGCGACCCGTACGTGCCGAGACCGAACGGGGTGTTGTCGGTGTCGCCCTGGATGACCTCGATGTCTTCCGGTGGGATGCCCAACTCCTGCGCCACGATCTGGGCGAAGGTCGTCTGGTGCCCTTGGCCCTGCGTGATGCAGCTCAGCCGGAGCTGTGCCTTGCCGGTCGGATGCACGCGCAGCTCGGCGCCGTCGGCCATGCCGAGACCGAGGATGTCCATGTGCTTGCGCGGACCGGCGCCGACGCCCTCGGTGAAGAACGAGATGCCGATGCCCATCAGCGGTTCGCTGGTGTCGCCGGCGGCGCGTCGTTGCGCGGCGAGCCGCCTGCTCGGCACGAAGCTCGTCGTAGCCGGCGATGCGCATCGCCTCGCGCAGCGTCGGCGCGTAGTTGCCGCTGTCGTACTCCCAGCCGGTCGGCGTGGTGTACGGGAACTGCTCGGCACGCAACAGGTTCTTCAGTCGCAACTCGGCCGGGTCGATCTTCATCTCCATGGCCAGGCAGTCGACCAGCCGCTCGACCAGGTACACGGCTTCCGTGATGCGGAACGAACAGGCGTAGGCAACACCACCGGGCGCCTTGTTGGTGTACACGCCGGTCACCTTGCAGTGGGCCGCTTCGTAGTCGTAGCTGCCGGTGAAGATGTGGAAGAAACCGGCCGGGAACTTCGTCGGCTGGGCGGTGCCGTTGAAGCAGCCGTGGTCGGCCAACACGTTGACCCGAACACCGAGGATCTTGCCGTCGTTGGTGGCGGCGATCTCGCCGTGCATGTGGTAGTCGCGAGCGAACGCCGTACTCATCAGGTGCTCGCTGCGATCCTCCACCCACTTCACCGGCTTGCCGGTGACGATCGACCCGACGATCGACAGCACGTAGCCGGAATAGATGCCGACCTTGTTGCCGAAGCCGCCACCGATGTCTTGCGTGACGACGCGGATCTTGTGCTCGGGAAGGCCGGCGACCAACGCGTACACGGTGCGGTGCGCGTGCGGCGCCTGCGACGTGCACCAGATCGTCAGCTGCCCGGTGACCTTGTCCATGTACGCCACTGAACCGCAGGTCTCCATCGGCGAGGGATGTGTGCGCGGGTAGAGCATGTCCTGCTTGACGATCACGTCGGCCTTGGCGAATGCGGCGTCGCACTTCGCCTCGTCGCCTGCTTCCCAATCGAAGATGTGGTTGTCGGTCTTGCCTTCCTTGTCGGTACGGATCACCGGCGCGCCGGGATCGAGTGCCTTCTTGGCGTCGATGACCGGCGGCAGGATCTCGTACTCGACCTCGATCAACTCCAACGCGTCGCGAGCCGAGTACTTGTCGTCGGCGATGACGAAGGCGACCTCTTGGCCCTGGAAGCGGACCTTGTCGGTGGCGAGCACGGCAGCCGTGTCGTACGACAGCGTCGGTACCCACGCCAGACCGAGCCTCTCGAGGATGGCGCCGGTGATCACAGCCTTCACCTTCGGATGGGCCTCGGCCGCGGACGTGTCGATCGACTTGATCAGCGCGTGAGCGACAGGGCTGCGCAAGATCGCGCCGTGGAGCATGCCGGGCATGTCGATATCGTCGATGTAGTGGCCCTGGCCGCGAAGGAAGCGGGCGTCCTCCTTGCGCAGCATGCGGCCGAAGCCGATCGGGTTGCCTCCGGCGCTGGTCGGTACCTCGGTGACGGTCATACCGGAACCTCAACATCTTGGTTTGCCCGAATCTCTGCCTCGGCGTGCGCAGCCCAACGGATGGCCCGCACGATGTTCTCGTACCCTGTGCAGCGACAGATCGTGCCGCAGATGGCCTCGCGGATCTCGACGTTGGTCGGATCGGGGTTGCGGTCGAGCAGCGCTTGACCGGTCATCATCATTGCCGGCGTGCAGAAGCCGCACTGCAGACCGTGCTCGTTCATGAACCCCTGCTGGATAGGGCTCAGCACCCCACCCTGCTCGAGATCCTCGACCGTGCGGATGCTCCGGCCGTCGGCCATGGCGGTCAGCACCGTGCACGACTTCACCGGCTCGCCGTCCATCCAGACCACGCAGACCCCGCAGTTGGTCGTGTCGCAGCCCCAGTGACTTCCCGTCAGCCGCAACTGGTCGCGCAGGAAATGGATCAGGAGCAGCCGCGGCTCGACCTCGCGGCTGTAGTCCTGACCATTGACGTTGATGGTCACTTGCATCATGAGCCTCCCTGTGCTCGAGCGACTGCACGGCGCAGGGCTCGTGCGGTGAGTTCGTTGGCGAGATGTCGTTTGTAGTCGGCCGGACCGCGTTGATCGCTGGCCGGGTTGCTCGCGTCGGCGGCGAGTTGGGCCGCGGCGGCGATGCTCTGCTCGGATGGAGCCTGCCCACGCAGGGCAGCCTCGGCTGCCGGAGCGCAGAAATGGTCGACCCCCACTGCGGTGAGACCGATGCCGCAGTCCGTGACGTTGTCGCCGTCGAGACTGACGAACACGCCGGATGCGGCGACCGCCCAGTCGCCGGCTCGGCGCTCGACCTTTTCGTAGGCGCTGCCGGTCTGGTGACGAATCGGGACGCGGATCTCGGTCACGATCTCGCCCGGCTGGGCGGCAGTCTCGTACGGCCCGAGATGGAACTCGCGCGCCGGCACCGTGCGTTCGCCGTCCCTGGAGTGCAACACGATGGTTGCACCCAAGGCCGACATGACCGCCGACAAGTCTTCGGACGGATCGGCCTGACACAGCGACCCGCCGACGGTTCCCCGATTGCGCACGATCGGATCAGCGATCACACGCTCGGCGTCACCGAATATCGCGTAGTGCTCGTTGGCCACTGCCGACTCGAGCAACTCGCGGTGCCGGGTCATGGCTCCGATGCGGATCTCGTCGCCGTCGATGCGCACGTACGACAGGTCCAGATCGTTGATGTCGATCAGATGCTCAGGTCGGGCGAGACGTAGTTTCATCATCGGTAGCAGGCTGTGCCCACCGGCAACAAGCCGTGCCTCCGGCCCAAGTCGCTCCAGCAGTGCTATTGCGTGGTCGATGCTGGTCGCGCGTTCGTATTCGAACGGCGGTGGAATTTGCATGAGATCCCCCGATCTATGTTGCCCCCAGGCTTGCCCCAGAACTGGACACAGAACTCATCCGGGTAGTGGCCCAGAGGAGTCCCTTGTGTTGATCATGGGTGACGGTGGGGAATCCGTCAACGCTCACCTAACCGAAGGGTTATCTCGACCCGATGGCCGACGTGTGGCGCGCCTACAGTCCCGAAACGGTGACACTCGCCCAATTGAAAGTGTTCGTGTTGGTCTCGCGACTCGGGTCGGTTCGCGCCGCCGCGGCCGCGTTGGGAGTCAGCGAGCCTGCGGTGTCACAGGCCCTCGCTGCGCTTCGACAGCATCTCGACGATCCGTTGATCACGCGTAGCGGCACTGGCATGGAGCTGACTCCCGCCGGTCGTCGCGTCGTTTCGATCGCCTCGCAGATGGTCAATCTGGCCGTCGATGCCGAGGTCGCCGTCAGGCAGTCGCACGGTGCGGCCGAGTTGTTGCGGGTCGTGACGACCAGCACCTTGGCCCAGTCGATCGTTCCAGCGCTCCTGCAAGCCTTCACTGCTCGCGCCGGAGGCATCGAGGTCAGCCTCGGAGTGGCGACGACGGATGAGATGGCCGCCCTGGTCGAGGAGCGCTTGGCCGATGTAGCCGTGGGGCCACGCCTGTCTGGCGTCGACGCCGAGGCCGTGATGAGGTACCGGATGACCCTCGTCGGACATCCCGATCTGCGCATCAATGGAGGCGGATTGGCCGGTTTGCGGTGGTTCGTCGATCCGACAGGAACCGATCCACAGTCCGATGTGGGTGCACTTCTGGCGAAATATCGCGTGCCGGAATCGCAGATCATGGTGTTCGCCAACGAGAAGGCCGCCTGGTCGGCTGCCGCTGCGGGCGGGGGAGTCGCCCCGGCGATCGATCACATGGTCTCAGCGGAGGTCGACCGAGGCGCTCTCGCTCGGCTGCCGTCGACCGAAATACCCGTTGACCTGCTGTTGTACGTCAGTTCGCTGGAGCCGCAACGACGATCTCCAGCGGCAGACCGGCTGCGCCGGTTCGTTCGAACGCCAGACGCGATGCAGGCGATGTACCGGCCGGACAACGGTGTCCCGGCGGCCAAGTTCCGGCCTCCCGTCTACGTGACGCTGTGGAGCTGAATGGGTCAAGGGACCTAAGACCAAAACCTAATGATTGACATGGGCGTGTCCGATGTACAACCACAGTCCGACGCGGGCGCGGCGAACCTAATTCGGAGGTAATCGATGAACCGACGTTTGGTAGGGGTGACAGCCGCAGTGCTGGGCACCGTTCTGATAGGCGGAGTCGGTCTGCAAGCGACGGCAGCCTCAGCTGCTCCGGCACCGACGACGGTGGAATTGCCGTTGTTCGGCGCACCGTTGACGATCGGCATCACCACAGGCCCCGGCGGCGCGCTCACCGAAGTCACCGTCGATTCGGCCAACCCAACTGTGGCGACGAAGCTGAAGCCGCACAAGGTCGTGTTCAAGAGCACCAGTCTTGCCGACCCGTCAGCAGACCCGGCCAGGGTCGTTGTCAAGTCGGGCAAGGGCGGCCAGAGCGTGTCGGCTCGTGCCGGATCGCTCGACGATGTCACCGGTCCTGGTAGCTGGAAGGGCGATGTCTTCGGCGATGGCCTGCTCACAACGGTCCCGTTCACCATTGAGAATGTTGCGGGCCCTAACATCACGGTCGGCACACCGGTCGTCGCCGCAGGCGTGACGGTCGAGGTTGGAGCCGTCAAACTCTCGTCCGGCGATGACGACGACGAGTCAGAGATGTCCGCACGGGTCTCGATCAAGTTCACCAACGCAACCGGCGACCTGTCACGAAGCCTCACCATCAAGGTGAAGGTCAGCGACCACGAGGGCGAGACCTCTGCCAAGCTCAGCATCTCGCTCGGCCGTACCAAGGGCGTCCAGGGCGCGGCTGTTGGCTCCCATGTCTGGACCGGCATGCTGTGCGATACCACGCCGGCAACCATCAACTACAGCGTTGATACTTTCGGCGTCATCACCATCGACTCGACCAACCCGACGACTGCCACGAGCAGCATTGACGGGGACAAGGCCACGGTCACCTTCGCCACTGGCGAGCAGGTTCGCTTCAAGGTCCGCGACCACGATGGTCAGATGACGGTGTCGGTCAAGGAGCGCATCCGCTGCGACTCGCCCAACCCGACCACCAACGTGTCGACCTCGATCCCGGCCGACAACCACGATGGTGACAACCACGATGGTGACAAGCACGGTGGCGGCAACAACGGTGGCGGCCGTGGTGGTCACGACGACGATGGCACCACCAGCACATCGTCGACCACGACCACCTTGGGCTGAGTGCAATTGCTGAATCAAGGTAAGGCAGCCCGGTTCCTCTTCGGAGGAGCCGGGCTGCTGCTCGTTTTCAGTGCCTGCTCCAGCGACGGCAATTCACCGGCGGTCGGGTCGGCAATCGCCAACTCGACCTCGACGGTCGCAGGTGCGCCGCCGTCGTCGGCAGACCCGACTGCCGTCACAACCACAGTCGCCCCGGGTGCGGCAACGCTGCCTCCTGTCGACGGAGCGGCCTTGCTGCAGCACGCGGTCGCCGCAACCGGCGCCGGCTATCACTTCAACCAAACGGCCACCGTCGACGGTGCCGTCGCCTTGACCATCGATGGAGACCGTCTTCCCGACGGCGCCCGCGTCGCGGTCCGGAATGACTCCGGCCTGGTGTACTACGTCATCACCCCCGATGGCACCTGGCTGATGCCGGAGAACGGTGAGTGGGAGGCCGACGACTCGGATCCGCCGACCGTCGACCCCATCGCCGCACTCGCCACTCCTACCTCGGTTGCCGTAGCCGGCAACGACGGAACAACGGTCCAGCTCATGGTCACCGTGCCGGTCTCCACGCTGGGTATCCAGGGTGAAGGTGACGCGTCTCTGCAGGTGTCGATCGTCGGCGGAGCGCTGACCAACATCACCTACAGCACAACGACCGCGGATGGGAAAGCTGCCGTCGCCTCCACGGCGATCGGTCCCGTCGTCGACCCCAGCCCGGTCGTCGCCCCGATCTGACAACCGGTCGCCGCGCTCAGCTGTCGAACCCGAGACCCATCCGGTCGAGGGTTCGCAGCCACACGTTGCGCTTACCGGTGCGGTCCTCACGGTTCAGCGACCACCTGGTCGCCTGGATGCCTACGAACCGGAACGGCTCGGGTGGGAACGGCAGTGGCCGTTCCTTGACGAAGTCAGTTCGCGTCGCCCGTGATCGCTTGCCGTCGAGGAGGTCGAGCATCACCTCGCCGCCGAAGCGACTGGCGGCCACCCCCAATCCGGTGTAACCCAAGGCGTAGGCCACGCGGCCTTGCATGGCCCGGCCCCAGAACACGCAAAATCGGCTGCAGGTGTCGATCGCGCCACCCCACGCATGCGTGAACTTCAAGCCCTCCAATTGCGGGAAGGTGTCGAAGAAGTGTTTGCTCAACTTGGCCCAGGTCTCGGGACGGCTCTCCAGCTCGGCGTTGATCTTGCCGCGCCAGTAGTAGATGGTGTCGTAGCCGCCCCAGAGGATCCGGTTGTCGGCGCTCAGGCGGTAGTAGTGGAACTGGTTGGGGATGTCGCTGAGACCCTGCCGGTTGGCCCAGCCGACTTGGGCGAGTTGCGCGTTCGACAGCGGTTCGGTGACCATGCAGTAGTCGTAGACCGGTGCGACGTAGTGGCCGATCCGCTTCAACAGCGGCTTGAAGGCGTTGGTTGCCAGGGCAACCTTGCCGGCACGCACCCGCCCGAGCGAGGTGGTGATCAGCACGCCGACACCGTCCTTTTCGAGCGACGTTGCCTTGGTGTCTTCGTAGATGCGCACGCCCAGTGACATCGCGGCGGCCTTCAGCCCCCACACCAGTCTGGCCGGGTCGACGAGCGCGGCACGGTCTTTGCGCCACAACCCACCCGTGTACGTGGCCGACTTGACCTGGGCCTGCATCGCCAAGCCGTCGAGCCACTCGACGTCTTGTCCCAACGCGCGCAACTGCTCGTAGTCGTCGTGCAGCTCATCGAGGTAGCTCGGCGGGTGTTCGCTGGTGGCCACGTCGATGACTCCGGGTCGTTCGTAGTCGCAATCGATGTTGTACCGCTTGATGGCAGCCTCGATCTCGTTGAGGTTTTCCAGGCCGAGCTCTTCGAGCAGGGGAAGTTCTTTCGGGAAGCGTTCCTGACCGTTGGCGACACCATGCGTCAGGCTCGATTCCATGAACCCGCCGTTGCGGCCGCTGGCGGCGGATCCGATCTCGTGGGCATCAAGCAGCACCACGTCGCGCGACGGGTCGCGTTCTTTGGCGATGATCGCCGTCCACAACCCGGTGTAGCCCCCGCCGACTATGCACAGGTCGCAGGTCTCGGTGCGCACCAGCGTGGGATTGCTGTCGGGCTCGTCGGCGTCGTCGTACCAGTACGGGTAGGGGTCGGCGTCAGCGATCGCATCGAGATGGAACTCGCCGATTGCCTCGTCGTCGTCACTGTTGTTGACCGCCATTGGCTCTCACCACCTGTCGGAGTGCGACGTTAGTGCGAGGCACGCTACGGTCGCGGACATGATCACTCATGTTGTTGCCTTCCGTTGGAAGCCGGGCATCCCCGCCGGTCACGTCGAGTCGGTCAAGGCTCAACTCCTCGAGTTCGCGGCGACGTTGCCCGAGGTGCGTTCGTATCGGTGCGGCACCGATGCCGGCGCGTCCGACATGGCCAACTTCGATTTCGCGATCGTCGCCGAGTTCGACACGATCGACGATTGGCGCGTCTACGACAAGCATCCCAGACACGACGAGATCCGGGCGGGCGTCGTGCGTCCGTGGATCGACGAGCGGGCCTCGGTGCAGTTCGAGAGTTAGCTCTGCTTTGGGGTCAGACAGACCCGAGCCGAGCGACGCTCTGGCGTCAAAGCGCATCAGCGTCAGCTCATTGACGCGGCGGTCGTTCTATGAGCTGACGCGAAGTGTCGGTGTCCTCGCCGAGCCCTCGCCCGTGTGGGCCATTGGCGGCGAGTGCCCAGTGAGATCTGGGCGTCGCCGCAGCACTCTGAACCATCGCTGACACAGAGCTAGCAGGCGCCATCGCTCAGCGTTGTCGTAGCCGACGTGTTCAACGTATCGGGAGTGACAACGTCGGGTGACGGGGATCCGATGGTTTCGATGTCGTAGGTGGCCAGGCGATCGTCGAATGTGGCGACCTTGCGAACCTTCGATCGACGAATCATCACCAGGGTGATGGCCTCGTCGAGAGCAACGCCTGTGCGTGCCACCACTTCGGTCGCCGCGTTGCGGTGCTGCCGGGCGACATGCAGCTTGTCGACGGCTGCGAACAGTTCGGGATCAGCCACGGCGTCGAGATGGTCGGCGCGAGCCACGAGCAGGCAGCGTTGCTCGACGAAGTCGTCGATCAGGGCACGATAAGTGCCCACGGCATCGCTGTGGTTGGGATCGTCGGTTTCGTGAACTGCTGACAGAAAGCTGTGATCGAGGAGAACCAATGGCGGGTTCATGTGAGCGCGGTCAGTGCCCGCTCGGACCGCGCCGCCCTGGAGCGTCGCTGACGGTTCTCGAACCGGTTCCAGAACCAGAACGAGCCTCCGACGATCGCCCAGCCGATCAGGCCGTCGATGACCCAGTGCTCGGCCAGGTAGACCAACGACGTGAGCATCAAGACAGGGAACACGAGGACGACAGCCTTCAGCCATACCGGCTTGATCCACGGCAGGAAGAAGGCCGGAACGATCAACGCGAACGAGGCGTGCAGTGACGGCATCGCGGCCACGGCGTTACCCCAGTCGAGGGCGTTCTTCCAACTGTTAGCGGCAGCTCGCAGGCCCATCGCCGTGAACCCGCGACCGGCACTGCGGGTCAGTGGTGGCAGGAGACCGTAGTTCTTCGCCACCATCCACGGAGGAGCGGTGGGCAACACGATGAAGAGCACACACGCCACGCCGAGCACAGTCGCGAAGCGCTTCATGAACCTGGCCCACTGGCGATGCGTGGTGGCCCACAGCGCACCCATCACGATGGGCACGAAGATGAAGTGGGTGAAGTAGGTGAGCGAGGCGACCTTGTCCCACCAGTGCACGCTGGACTTCCAGAAGTGTTGCTGCAGGACGGTGTTGGGATCGTGGCCGAAGAACAGACACGCGGTCGATGTTGCGCACCGACTGCACCTGCAGTGGGAACTTGATCCCGAATATCTTCCCGTCAGCGGCACCGTGGGTGGTCTCGTAGGCGAACCACATCGCGCAGTACAGCGACAGATCGATGGCCAACGTGCCCCACTGCCTGGCGGGTCGGCCGACGAAGGCGCAGGCGAGGAAGACGGCCACGGCGCGGGCGATACCCAAGCGGTCCCACAGGATCCCGTTGTCGTGGGTCCAGATGACCGCGTAGACGCAGAAGCAGGCAAGCGCGGTACGTCGTAGCCAGGCGAGATAGTCGATCGGAACGACCGCGTCGAGCGCCAATCGTTGCTCGAGCTGGGCTTGGTCGGCCACGATGGACATGGCCTAGCAGGCTAGCGATTTGAGCCGCTGAAAGGGGTTCAGCAGGCGTCGAGAGCCCGCCGCACCAGCACCTTTGCCAGGTGCACGCGGTACTCCGGGCTGGCATTGAGGTCGCCCTGCGGTTCGGCCTCTTCAGCAGCGAGCTGCGCCGCATCGGCGACCGATGCACCCTGGGCAAGAGCGTTCGACACGCTGGCGGCCAGTACTGGTGTCGAAGCCATGTTGACCAGGCCGACACCGCTCTCGCCGTTGCGCCGCCATGCGGCGACGCCCACGATTGCCCAATCCTGAGCGCGGCGGTTGAACTTCTGGAAGTTCCAACCGGCTCCTTGCATCTTCGGGACGCGGATCTCGGTCAACATCTCGTCGGCGTCCAGGGCTGTCTCCAAGAAACCCTGGAAGAACTCTCCGGCGGCGATCTCGCGGGTTCCATTCGGACCCTGGGCGACGTACGTGGCGCCGAGTGCCAACGTGGTTGCGGGAAGGTCGGATGCCGGATCACTGTGGGCGATCGAGCCACCGATCGTGCCTCGATGGCGTACCTGCGGGTCGCCGACCTGTCCGGCGGCGTGCGCCAACAGGGGCACGTGCTCGGCCAGCATCGCGCTGGTCTCGATGTCCATGTGGCGGGTCAATGCGCCGATGGCGATGTGATCGCCGGCATCTCTGATGTACGACAGATCGCTGAGCCGGCCGATGTCGACGAGCACGCTCGGCTGAGCGAGGCGCAACTTCATCAGTGGCAGCAGGCTGTGCCCGCCGGCGAGGAACTTGGCATCATCGCCGTGCTCGCCGATGAGGCGGATGGCCTCTTCGGCAGAACCGGCGCGAACGTAGTCGAAGGCGGCGGGAATCACGTGGTTGCTCCTTGGTTGCTTGCGGCTTGTATTGCTTTCCACACGTTGTATGGGCTCGTGGGCATCGGCATGTCGGTGACACCGAGGCTGGAAAGCGCGTCGACGACGGCGTTGATGACGGCCGGGGCGGCGCCGATGGTGCCGGCCTCGCCGATGCCCTTCACTCCGAGTTGATTGGTCGGTGAAGGCGTGACGGTGTGGCCGAGCGTGATCGATGGAACGTCGCTGGCGGCGGGCACCAGGTACTCGGCCAATGTCGATGTCTTCAGGTTGCCGTCGTTGTCGTATACGGCTTCTTCGAACAACGCCTGGGCCAAACCCTGGATCACCCCGCCGTGCACCTGCCCATCGACGATCAGCGGGTTGACCTGCACGCCGCAGTCGTCGACGGCGACGTACTGCAGCACGTCGACCTGACCGGTCTCGGTGTCGACCTCGACCGTGCACACGTGGGTGCCGAACGGCCATGAGAAGTTCGGCGGATCGTAGGTGACCTGTGCTTCGAGGTTGGGTTCGAGACCGTCGGGCAGGTTGTGGGCGGTGAATGCCTCGAAGGCGATCGCCGCCAAGGGCATGCTGCGATCGGGCGAACCTTTGACCGAGAACACACCACCGACGAACTCGAGGTCGTCCTCGTTGGCCTCCAACTGGTGGGCGGCGATCTTGGCGGCCTTGTCGATGACTTTGTCGCACGCCATCGCGATCGCGACCCCACCGACTGGCAACGAACGTGAGCCGTAGGTGTCGAGCCCGAGCGGGGCGATGGCGGTGTCGCTGTGCAACACGTCGACATCGCCAGGGCTGACCCCCATCTTCTCGGCGACGATCATGCTCCACGCCGTCTCGTGGCCCTGCCCGTGCGGCGACGTGCCGGTGACCACCTGGATCTTGCTGGTCGGCAGCACGCGTACGGTCGCGGCCTCCCACCCGCCAGCCGAGTAGTTCAGCGAAGCGAGCACGCGTGAGGGAGCCAGGCCACACATCTCGAAGTAGGTGCTGACCCCGACACCGACGAGCTTGGTGGCACCGGCAACGTTCTGAGTGCGTTGGCGGGCACGCGTGCCCTCGTAATCGGCCAGCCCCAAGGCCATCGTGGCTGCTGCATCGTGATCGCCGGAGTCGTAGACCAACCCGCTGAACGCGGTGTACGGGAACTGCTCTTTGCGGATGAAGTTACGGCGCCGCAACTCGACTGGATCAATGCCGATCCTTGCGGCCAGGGTGTCCATCGTTCGTTCGATGGCGTACGTGGCCTCGGGCCGACCGGCGCCGCGATATGCGTCGGTCGGGGTCATCGTGGTGAACACGCTTGTGCACGAGAAGTCGTATGCGGCCGGGATGTCGTAGACGCCGGCGTACAAGAACGCGCCGAGCAGCGGGATGCCCGGCGTGACCAGCTGGAGGTAGGCGCCCATGTCGCCGATCAACCGCACGCGTACCGCTGTCAACTTGCCATCTGCATCGGCCGCCAGTTCGATGTTCTGGATCTGTCCCCGGCCCTGGATCGTGGCCTCGGCGCCCTCGCTTCGCTCCTCGTTCCAGCGGACGGGCACAGCGTGCTTGCGGGCCAGGGCGACGCAGAGCAGTTCCTCGGCGTAGACGTTGAGCTTCGAGCCGAAGCCCCCGCCGACGGCGGGTGCGACGACACGCATCTGCTGCTCGGGAATTCCCAACGTCAGTGCCGTCATGATCTTCAAGATGTGCGGCACCTGCGTCGCCGAGTACAACGTCATGTCGCCGCCGAATGGCTGCGGTACGGCGACGACCGCACGGGGCTCCATCGCCATCGGGATCAGCCGTTGCTGCACGTACCGTCCACTGACGGTGTAGGCCGCCGCCGCAAAGGCCTCGTCGACCTGACCCTCGTGACCCTCGACCTTGAGATCCCAGGTGTAGCTGGTGTTGGTGCCCAACTCGTCGTGGATCACGACTCGGTCGCTGAGGGCGTCTTCGAGATCGATGACCGGTGACAGTGCTTCGTATGTCACGTCGATCGCGTCGAGCGCATCGCGCGCCGCGGCGTCGCTGGTGGCCAGCACGCATGCCACGCCGTCGCCGGCGTACGCAGCCTTGTCGATGGCGAGCGGGTAGTGCGCCGGGCTCTTCATGTCGGCCGTCACCGGCCAGGCACAGGGCATCGGGCCGGCCCACAGCGAGACGAGGTCGGCCCCTTTGTATGCGGCCACCACGCCGGGCATGCCGACGGCCGCGGACAGATCGACAGCGGTGATGCGGGCGTGCGCGTACGGACTACGCAGTACGGCGAGGTGCAGCGCGCCAGGGACGTTCAAGTCGTTGGTGAATTTGGCTTCGCCGGTCAGCAAGGCAGGATCTTCGCGGCGCAGAAGCCGCTGACCCAGGATCGACGCGGGCCTCTCTTCAGTGACGGTCATGACCACTCCTCGGGAGTTGTGTCAGCTACCTGCGGCGCAAGCCAGAACGGCCTGCACGATGTTGTGATACCCCGTGCAGCGGCACAGGTTGCCTTCGAGTCCGAGGCGAACTTCGCGCTCGGTTGGATTCGGGTTCTCCTTCAACAGGGAGGTGGCCGCCATGACCATGCCCGGTGTGCAGTAGCCGCACTGCAGGCCGTGGTTCTCCATGAAGGCCTTCTGCATCGGGTGCATCTCGCCGTTCTGGGCGAGACCCTCGATGGTCAAGATGTCGGCACCGTCGGCCTGCACGGCCAGCACGGTGCAACTCTTCACCGCCTCGCCGTTCAGATGCAGGCTGCACGCCCCGCACGATGACGTATCGCAGCCGACATTGGTGCCGGTGAGGCCGAGGGCTTCGCGTACGTAGTGGACAAGAAGTGTGCGCGGTTCCACATCGCTTTCGTGGACCGTGCCGTTGACGGTGACGCGAATCTTCACGTGTGATCCCCCCTCGGAATCGGCGGCCCCCATGGCCGGCGCTCCATCATGCCTCATCACGGGGTGCCCGTCCACACGGGAGCGCCAAGACGGTGACAGCGTGACGGGTCAGCCGAGCGGGCGATGGTGGTGGGGCATGCGTCGCGGCAGGCTCACGGCATAGACGACGGCGAAGACGACCGCAGCGACGAGGCTGATGGTTGCACCCGGCGGCGCCTGCAGCGCCTGCCCGAGCGCGACCCCGACGATTCCCTCGGAGACGCCGAACATGATCCCGACGATGGTCATTTGCCGCAGCGTCGGCGTGATGAGTCGGGCCGTTGCCGCTGGCGTGACAAGCATGCTGACGGACATCACCGAGCCGACCGTGCGCAGGCTGATCACGACCACGACTGCCAACAGCACGACCAGGACACCTTGGATCAACTCGACGTGCACACCGACCTGCTCGGCTTGAACATGATCGAACGACGCCAGACGCAGCTCGCCGAACAGCAGCAACACGACTCCGATCGCCGCGGCACCGATCATCAGGTTGATGCCGATCTCGCTCCACGTGAGCTGCAGCACGTCGCCGAACAAGATGTGTTCCAGCTCCTCGTTCGTGTCGATTCGGGAGATGATGATGATGCCGAGTGCGAACAGCGCACTTCCCATCACAGCGATGATCGCCTCGTGCCCCAGGCGCTGGCTGGCCGAGAACAGGATGAGGAGCACGGCGATCACCACACCGGCGCCGAGGGCACCGAGCAGAACGTTGGCGCCTGCTGCATAGGCGACACCTACACCCGCCAACGTGCCGTGCGACATCGTGTCGCCGAGGTTGGCCATGCGCCGCAGAACGATCCACGTTCCGACGAGCGGGGCCACGACGCCGACGATGCATGCACCGACCAGCGCCTTCAGATACTCACCCTGAAACAAACCACTGGCGATCATGCCGGTGCCGCCGAGCCGAAGGTGCGATCGAGGACGTCGGGGGACAGCACGACCTCGGGCGGTCCGTCGCCGCGCAGCCGGCCGTTGACGGCCAAGCACCGCGAGAATCGGCGTCGGGCCAACGCCAGATCGTGCGTCGCGATCAACAGAGCGGATCCGCGATCGACGAGCCGGTCGAAGATCTCGAACAGCTCGGTCGTCGACGGCTCATCGACACCGCTCAGTGATTCGTCGAGCATCAAGACCGATGCCTCCTGTGCCAGGGCGCGGGCAACGTAGGCGCGCTGCAGCTGACCGCTGGACAGCTGGTTCAGCGAGCGGTCCTCCATTCCTACGAGGTTGACGAGCCCCAGCATTCGTGAGGCCTCGGCTCGGTCATGAGTTGACGGCCGCGCGTACCAACGGTGGAATCGGCGGCGCCCGGCCAGTACCAGCTCGGCAACGGTGATCGGGAACGTGATGTCGGCGTCGCTGCGTTGCGGGATGTAGGCGATGTCCATCCGGTCGGTGCGGCTGTGGCAGTGCACACCGTTGACCTCGACCTCGCCGGTGTGGTTGACGAGGCCGCATATGGCCTTGAAGAGCGTGCTCTTCCCTGCGCCGTTCGGGCCGATGACGCCGACCAGCTCACCCCGATCAACGGCAAAGGAGATGTCGTCGAGCACCGTCGCGCCACCGTAGGTGACACCCAGCTGGATGACCTCCAGAACGGTTGGCTGGAGAACGGTTGGATGCGCCGGCACCCTGCAACCATATCAAGAATGAGATCGATTCTCAATATCAAGGGAGCCAAACGGCGTTAAGCTTGCGCGCGTGAACCGGACCTCGGCAGACGGCGTTGCGGCGCGGGCGTCGACGACGTTGCAGAAGGCCGGCCAACGGCTTACCCGACACCGGGTCGCTGTGATGGCCACGTTGCGCACGTCGGATCGTCCAGTCACCGCGGAGGAAGTGGCCCATCTGTCGGGCGTGCCGTTGTCGACGGCGTACCGAAATCTCGCCGAGCTGTGCGATGCCGGCGTCGCCGTGCGCGTCGGTGGTGCCGATCGAACCGATCGCTTCGAGATGGCCGAGTCGTTGACCAGTCATCATCACCACCATCTGGTGTGCGTCGAGTGTGGTGTGGTGAAGGACTTCGATCCGAGTCCACAGCTCGAGCGACTCATCGCCAAGGAGATGCAGTCGCTGATGCTGTCGGCAGGTTTCGCCGAATCACACCACCTGTTCGACGTGCACGGCGTGTGCGGAGACTGTCGGCCGATGTAGCCGACGTTTGTGGCTGGTCACACGCCGGCGGTGACCGGCGACTGCTGGCTCGTCTTCGAGGCGGAGGCTCGTGGAGCCCTGAGGTACACCCACAGCACCGGGATGACGAAGGCGAAGTAGGCCAGAACCCGGATCCGCTCGGGGTCGGCCGACCAACCGAACAGGCCCTCGATGAAGTCGTGGAACGTGCCTGCTGCCAGGGGCCCCGACGTGATGTTCCACATCGGGTCGATCAGCCAACCCGACTCGAAACCGGCGAGCTCGCGGAACTCGTGCACCGTCTTGGCGGCCAGACCCGCCGCGAAGAGCACCATCAACACCCCGGTGACCTTGAAGAAGGTGCCGAGATCGATACGCCTGCCGCCGACGTAGATCAGCCAACCGAGCACCGCGGCGATGCCCAGCCCGATGAGACCGCCGATCACGACCTGGCCACCCGTGGCAGATTGCGTCTCGGCGCCGAGCAGGAACAAGACGGTCTCGAAGCCTTCGCGGGCGACGGCGATGAACGCCAGGACCGTGAGCGCCCGGCCGGTAGTGGCGGCATCGATCTTGGCCCGCAGTTCGCCGCCCATCGAGCGTGAGTTGCGCCGCATCCAGAAGATCATCCACGTCAACACGATGCACGAGGCCAGGGCGAGGGTGCCCTCGGTTGCCTGCTCGGCCTTGCCGACCAGACCGTCGGTGAACGCATGCACGATGACACCGGCGATGATGCACACCAGCCCGGCCAGTGCCGCACCGACAAGGATCAGGTGCAGATCGCCTCGGCGACCGCTCTTGACGAGGTAGGCGGTGACGATCGCGAGGACCAGGGCGATCTCGAGCCCTTCACGAAGTGTGATGAGTAAGCTGGCGCCCATTGACGGCAATGGTAGGTGAACCTAACAACTATTGCAAATCATCCCACCAAATAAGTTCCGACTATCCTGGAGCGTTCGCGCGTTCGTAGCTCAATGGATAGAGCATCTGACTTCGGATCAGACGGTTGGGGGTTCGAGTCCCTCCGGACGCACCGAGAAATCACTGATTTGACCAGACGTCGCGTCGTCGGGTGAGGTTGGCTCCGACCGGTCGACCGTCGGATACGTCGTCACTCAATGGGCCGAGTCGCGCACCGACATTGGCAACAAGTCGCGGCTGCAATACGAGTGGGCAGCGCGGCACATCGAGCGCGTGGATCGGAGAGGTGCGGATCGATCGTCTCGACGCTGGCCACGACGCCGCGTGGTCAGATCACCCAACAATCCCCCGGGCCATCCGACTTCACCCTCGGCCATTGCCGATCGACGAGCTGCTGAGCGAGATCCTCATACCGGCAGGCAGGGGAACTTCACGGGGGAGGACCGACGTGACCAACGCTGATCTGGTCGATCGCTCGTGTCATCAGGATGAGGCGACCGGCGGTTGGCGGCATGCTTCGACGGCAGCTTCCACCGTACCGTGGAAGTGATCGGCGCCGATGGCGGCGGTCAGTTCGACTTCATCGAAGCGCAGCTGGAGCTCCACCGTTGCCCTGGCGACGTGGAGCTCGATGTTGCGCGCCCGCAGACCGTCGATCACCTCACGCAGCGCCACTTCGGCGCTCGCGTCGATGTCACTGATGAACGAGGCGTCGAGGACAAGTTGACGCACAGGCTTGGGGGCTCCGTCGACGGCAGCCCACAGACGCCGTTTGAAGAAGTGGGCGTTGGCGAAGAACATCCGAGCCTGAATTCGGTAGACCACCACTCCCGGATCGATTCCGGCGTCGAGGTGGTCGCTGACGTCGACATAGCGGTTCTCGTCATCTGACCATCCGAGCACCGCGTCGGCGGGTCGTGCGGCTCGACGGATGACGTCGGCGACCGACAGAACGACGGCGACAACGATGGCCTGCAGCACACCGATTGTGATCACGAACAGTGTCGTGATGACAGCGATGACGACCTCAGCCCTGCTGCTACGAGCGAGCGCACGCCACTGATCGGGCTCGATGAGCTTCGCCGCGGAGAAGACGATCACCGCGCCGAGCACCGCGGACGGCAGGTACTGGATCGGCGCCGTCAGGAACAAGAGAATCACCGCAATCATCGCGACTGATGCGAGCCCACTGACTTGGCTCGTCGCACCCATGTCGTCGTTCACGGCGGAGCGCGAGCCACTTGTCCCCACCGGCATGCCTTGCGTAACCCCTGACGCCATTTGGGCGAAGCCGAATGCCAGCAGCTCCTGGTTCGCATCGACGACCTCGTGGTGACGGGCAGCAAAGGAGCGGGACGTGAGGATCGAGTCGGAGAAAGCAACGAGGAAGATGGCAACGGCTGCAGCGGAGAGCGAGCCCAGGTCGGATCGCGAGACATCCGGCGAACGCGAGCGACGGGAGACCGCTCGGTACGGGGCCGGTGACGGCCACACCCTGGGCGGCGAGGTCCAACGCCCAGGACGCGGCGATGCCCAGGACCACCAGCACGAGTGCGCCCGGGATGCGCTTGCTGATCCTGGCAAGGATGACGAGGAGTCCGAGCGAAAGGGCTGCCACCACGACCGTCGCACCGTTCGCGTCGCCGAGATGGCGGACGATGTCGACTGCTTCGCGGATGGCCCCATCCTCGTCGCTGGAGATGCCGAGCATCTTGCCCAGCTGTCCCAGGATCAGCACGATCGCTACTCCGGTGATGTAGCCGACCAAGACCGCCTGCGAGAAGTAGTCAGCGATCCAGCCGAGGCGAATGAGACGAGCCGCGAAGAACACGAGACCCACCAGGAGGGCGAGCATGGCTGCCAGCACGGCATGTTCTGCGCTCCCGCTGGCGGCGAGCGGAGCGAGCACCGTCGCGACCAGCAGCGCCACAGTGCCTTCCGGCCCGATGACGACCCGAGGCGCTGACCCGAATAGGGCGTAGGCCATGACGGGCAGCAACAGAGCGTAGAGACCAGCGCTGACCGGAGCACCCGCCAGCTCCGCATAGGCCATGGCTGACGGAAGGGCCAACGCGGCCACGGTGACGCCGGCGATGACATCGGTGCGGACCCTCTTTCTCGAGTACGACGACATCGACCGGGCGAACGGCACGTACCGGGTCCTGATCGGTGGGCGGCTCTCCGACGCAAACGCGCCACGACCGTTGTATGCCTCGCTGAAGGCTCTCACTGACTGAACTCAAGCAGAGGGGTTGGCGACCGGCATCGTCCGAGAAGGGTGAAGTCGTCGTCGGATGTCGCACCTGCACCGATTTTGCCCATCCATTCGGGGTGATGTGCGCCGACCTCGTCCGGCTCACCGTGGCACGGTGGTCGACGTCAGAGTCTGCGTACCCGCAGACAGAGCCGCCCACCGTGTAGCGCCGGTGCCTCGAGCGGTACTCGGCAAACCCTGATCGGAGGCGTGCCGTCGTGCCAGACAACGAGCTTCGAGAGGACACAGCATGAAAGCAGGTACTCGGTTGGGCAAGATCGTGCCAGCGGTTGGTTGGCTGCGTAGCTATCGCTCCGAGTGGTTCGGGGCTGATCTGATCGCCGGTCTCGTCGTGTGGGCGCTCATCGTGCCGGAGTCGATGGCGTACGCCGGAATCGCCGGGGTCCCCGTGCAGTTCGGGCTGTATTCGGTGCCGCTCGCCGTCGTCGCCTACATGCTCCTGGGGACGTCTCGGCAACTGTTCGTTGGACCGAGCTCGACGGTGGCGGTGCTCGCCGCGTCGACGGTCGCGAGCCGCTCGCAGTCAGTGGTTCCGATCAATACATCGCGCCTGATGGCGCTGCTGTCGTTGGTCGTCGGCGTGTTGTACGTCGTCTTCGGCCTGCTTCGGATGGGTTTCATCGCCCGCTTCTTCGCCAAGCCGGTGCTGGATGGCTTCATCGTCGGGCTCGGCATCTTCATTGCAGTCGGACAACTGCACAAGCTCGTCGGTGTGAGCCAGGGCAGCGGCGACACGGTGCGACAGTTCGCCCACGTCTTCGCCGAGTTCGGTAGCTGGAACTGGCCGACCGTGGTTGGTGTCAGTGCTCTGGCGATCCTGTTCGCGTTGTCGCGGTTCGCCAAGAAGGTGCCGGGAGCCCTTGTGGTGGTCGTGCTCGGCATCTTCGCCGTGCATCTGTTCGATCTGGGGAACGACGGCGTCGCTCTGGTGGGCTCGGTGCCGACTGGATTTCATTTCGTGTCGTGGTCAGGTATCACATGGGCCGACATCGCTGACATGGTGCCCGGGGCGCTGGGCATCATCGTGGTCGGCTACGCGCAGTCTGTTGCGATCGCCAAGTCCTACGCAGCGCAGTACAACTACCAAATCGATCCGAACCAGGAGTTGATTGCCTACGGAGCGGCAAGCATTGGGGCCGGTGTGCTGCAGGGCTACACGCCCACCGGCAGCCTGTCGAAGTCGGCTGCGGCTCAAGAAGCGGGCGGTAAGAGCCCGCTGATGATGGTGTTCACCGCGGCGTTCGTCGTCCTGACGGTGCTGTTCATCGCCGGGGTGTTCCAGGACCTGCCCGAAGCCGTCCTCGGGGCCATCGTCATCCATGCAGTGTCGGGCATGATCGACTTCTCCAAGCTCACCCGGCTGTACCGAGCCCATGCCCCCGACTTCCTGCTCGCGCTCGGTGCGTTCCTCGGCGTGATTCTGATCGGAATTCTGGCGGGCATCGTCATCGGCGTTGTGCTGAGCCTCGTCCTGCTGATACACCGCCTCGACCATCCGCACGGCGCATCCCTCGGCCGAACCCCCGACGGCACACGCTTCGCCGATCTCGACGACGACAACGCCGACGTCGCCGCCGTGCCCGGTGCATTCATTTACCGGCTCGACGCTCCGCTGATCTTCGTCAACGCCGACGTTGTCGTCGACGACATCGAGGCCCGTTTGCGAAGCATCGATCCACCGCCGCAGACGTTGATCATCGATTTCGAGTCGGTCGAGGAGGTCGACACGACCGGCGTCGATGCCCTCGCCCGGCTCCACCAGTCATTGTCCACTCGTGGTGTCGAACTGGCACTCGCCCGAGTGCACAGCGAAGTACACGCCTACATGGAACGAGACGGATTCATCGATGTCGTCGGTAGCGACCGCATCTTTTCAACGGTAGCCATCGCCTGCGAGGCAGTCAGCCCGCCGCCACCCCTCTCCCGTTCGCCAGGGTGACTTCGGATCAGCCCGCCGATGACGCTGAGCGGTCGGGCGTTGGTTCTTCGGGACTCGCCGGCCGTTGAAGGGGCTTGCGGTACCAGAGGACGTCGGTTCCTGAGGGAAAGTTCTCGACTCGGCCTACCAGTTCGTAGCCGTTCTGTTCGTACAGAGCTTGGGCCTGAAAGGCGTAGGTGAAGTGAACCGTCTGCGTGCATCCGCGGGCGGCGGCCTCGGCTTCGGCGGCGGCGATGAGCTGGGATGCCAGCCCGTGACCGCGGAGATTCGGCTCGACCCAGAGGTTCTGTAGCTCGCAGCAGTCGCCCCAGGTCCAACCGCTGATACCGGCGACGACCCTGCCCGTCGCGCACGAAGATCGCCAGGTCGACCTCGTCACCAAGTCCCATTGCGGCCGACGCCGCATGTCGGATCTGCGCTTCGAGAACGTCGATGTCAAGCGGATCCGGGTGGTCCTCGACGGTGAATTCCACGGCGATCGATTCGTCAGCCGCCGACGAGCTGCTCGATCAGCGAGACATCGTCGAAGTACGTCCGGAACGACCGGATCTTTCCGGCGCGGAAGTCGGCCACGGTGACGCCGGCCAACTTGACGCGCCGTCCAGTCGCTTCCACCACGGCGTCGTCGTCGAGGAAGAGGGGTCCCGTGTGATCGGCTTCGATGAGCCATTCGGCAATCGCCCTGTTACCCACTTCGTCGAGTCCTCGGAACATGATGACGACGTTGGAGAACGCGTCGTCATGAACGGCGGCGAGGACAGCAACTTCGCTCAGCCCCGACACCGTCGCGATCGGGGACCAACCGACGACATCGTCGGTGAACAGCGTGCCCGGATCAACCGTCGCACCGCCAACTTCGGCCTCGAGCGCCTTCATCAACACGTCTTTCCGCGACTCGCTCATCGCATTTCCCCTCTTCTGGTTGTCATCGATCTGTTTGGGTGTCCTGCGCCAGTCTGCGTGCGCTCAGGTGCCGAGAGCGTGGGCCTTGGCCGCGGCGAACTCTTCGTCCGTCAGCGCTCCCGAGGTGTGTAGCTGTGCGAGGTGTTCGATCTCGTCTGCCTGGCTCGCGGGAGGTGGCGCATATTGCGGCTCCTCGTAGGCCTGCTGCTGCTGCTCGTCGTCATACTCGTTGTCCCGATGGTGAGCAATCACTGCCCCGGCAACGAGCGCCCGACGTCGTGTCCGTCTCCTGAATCCCATCGCGAACCCCTTCCGTTCAAATGGCCAGAACACCACTGTGACGGAGATCGCCGCAACGATCGTCACCCAAAGTGGATGAACAACGCGCCGCGAGCGGCGCAAACTCGCCCCCGTCGGCATTGGCCACGGGCGGCCTCCGGTGGGCAAAACGGGTCGGCGAACTACATTGCGCACGTGCGCACGCCGATCAATCACTCGCCGGACCCGATGTATACAGAGTTCGAAGTGCACCGGACGATGATCCGCGACCACGTGCGTACCGAGGCGTTCCAGCGTGCGATCGATGCCGTCGTCCGACCCGGTCGACGTCGTGCTCGACGTCGGCGCGGGAAGCGGAATCCTCAGCGTGTTCGCCGCACGGGCGGGACAGCACCGTGCCACGCGGTCGAGGAGACATCCATCGCCGTGCTGGCGCAGGAGCTGGCCGTCGCCAACGGGGTCGACGACGTCGTCCACGTGATCCAAGGCAATGTCTCGGAGGTCGAGCCGCCCGAACGTGTCGATGTGATCGTCTCGGAGTGGCTCGGAGGCTTCGGGATCGACGAAGGGATGCTCGTGCCGGTCATCACCGCACGCGACCGATCGCTCAAGCCGGGCGGAGTGATGATTCCCCAATCGGTCACGGCGTGGACCGCGTCGGTGCACGACAGCCATCTCGAGGACATGATGACGTTCCTGCAGGCAAACCCGTACGGCCTCGTGCTGGGCGACCTGGTCGACAAGACCGTCAACGAGATCCTCTATTCCGGCACGTTTCGTCACCTAGCTACGGGAGACATGCGCTCCACGGCGAGCCCGCTGTGGACGACGGACGCAGACCAGGTCACGCTCGAGCAGGCACGGGCCCCCCACGAAGCAGAGTCGCTGCTCTCCGTTCGCGACCGCGGAGTGGCCAACGCTCTTGCGCTGTGGTTCACCGCGGAGCTCGCCGCTGGCATCTCGCTGTCCGTCGGGCCCGGGGATCCTCCCACTCACTGGGGGATGACGACGGCTCCGCTGAACTCGCCCGTCGAGCTCACCACCGGCATGGTCGTGCGCGCCAGGGTCAGAACCGCGCCGGCTCGGCCGGTCGGGACATGGACGAGCTGGGCTATTGCGATGCCCGGCGCCAACTGGGAGGAGCACGACGAGCAGGCGATCTGGGAAGAGATCGACGACTGACACTCCGTTTCCTCGACCGGGCTCGTCGGCTGCATGCCGCGAGCAGTCAGGTCGTGGTGGTGTCGCGGTGCTCGAGGACGACGTCGACGATGCTTTCGTAGAATGCTGTTTCGCCGAACAGTTCGACGAGTCCGAGGCGGCGGAACTCATCGATCACCGATGGTTCTAGTTCGGCGAACTTGATGGTCACGCCTTGCTCGATGGCCGTGTCGTGGAGTTGGCGGATGGTTCTGCGGCGGAGTAGTCGATGTCGTCGATGCCTTCGGCGGCGATGCAGAAGGTGCGCACGGGTTCTGGGTCTTTGCTCTGGAGCAGTGAGGTGACTTCTTCTTGGAAGTAGTTGGCGTTGGCGTAGTACAGCGATGCGTTGAACCGGTAGACGATGAGGCCTGGCAGCGAGCGTGTGGTCGGTGACACCGGCACCATGTGGGTGCGAGTGCCGTCGATGGTGAGCATGTTGTTGTTCGGGTGGTAGGAGCGGCGCAGGTGGGAGATGATCGAGGCGATGATCGCCAAGATGATGCCTTGCTCGACACCGATCAGCACGACGGTGAGCGCGGTTGCCAGGGCGACGATGAACTCGTCGGGCCGGAGTTTGAGGATTTTGCGCATGCCGGGGATGTCGACGAGCTCGATGCCGATCAGGAACACGACCGAGGAGAGCACGGCGTTGGGCATGTATTCCGAGTGGTTTGGTGAGGAACAACAACACGATGACGACGATGGCACCGGTGGCGACCTGGGCGAGCTCGCTGCGACCACCGGCGCCGTCGACCATCTGCGTCTTGGTCGGGCTGCCGTTGACCACGAACGTGCCCGAGAACCCGGCCGACACGCTGGCCAGGCCGAGACCGACGAGGTCGGTGTTCTCGCTGAACGCCTCGTTGTACTTGGCCGCATATGCACGCGATGTCGCTGCGCTCTGGGCCAAGATGAGCACCAGGATCGACAGTGCCGTGGGCACCAACTGGCGGACCTCACTGAGCGTGACACCTTTGGGGAAACCGAGCGTGGGCAGCCCACCGGGCACCGTGCCGAGAGTCGACACACCATGATCCGCGAGATCGGCGACCTTGCTGACCACCATCGAACCGACAACCGCGATCAACTCGCCGGGGACCTTGGGGGCGAACTTCTTGCACCCGAGGATGATCGCGATCACCGACAACGACACACACAACGTCGTCACACTGGTGTCGGGGATGTCCTTGATCGTCCCCCACAGCTTCTTGAGGCTGCCACCCGACGGTGTCGGGACACCGATCATCCCAGCAAGCTGACCAATCGCCACCTGCACACCGACACCGGTGAGGAACCCGACCAACACCGTACGCGACAAGAAGTTGGCAATGAACCCGAGCTTGATCAACCGTGCCAACAACAACAACACACCGGCCATGATCGCCAGCATCCCCGCAAGAGCAATGTACTCGGACGACCCCGCGGTCGCCATGCCCGCCAACGCCGCGGCCATCACCGCCGCCGTGGCCGAGTCAGCACCAACAACCAAATGCCGCGACAGCCCCAAGAATGCGAACACCACACACGGCAGAACCAGGGTGTACAAGCCGGTGACCACCGGCATCCCAGCGATCGTGGCGTACCCCCCATCACCTCGGGAATCGCCAATGCCGCCAGCGTGCAACCCGCCACGACCTCAGTCGGGACCCGCTTCTTCTCGATCGGCAAGATGCCCTCCATGATCGGAAGACGATGCGATCCAACGTTCACAACGTCACCTCGGCGCTTTCTGCTACGGAAGTCGACACGTATGGTCGCTTGTGTCCGACGGGGCTGCTGCTGCGATGAACGGCCCGACCATCGTGTCTTCGACATCGGCGCGAGTGGCGAGCTCGATCTCGGCGCCATCGTCCAGCGAGATCGTCATAGTCGGTGGATGCTCTCCGAGCCCGCTGATCTCGTCCGAGGTGTGGATCGAGCCGGTGACCCGAGCGACCGGTAACGCCCTGGTACGTACCAGGGCGATGCCGCGTTGGACGAGGAGTACGTCGTGGACCCAAAGGACATAGCTGAGTCGACGCGGCCAGGTGCTCTTCAGCAGCTCGACTTCGCCCGAGATGGTGCTGCAGCTTCGCGGGGAAGACGCCAGGAACGCGTTGAATGACCGCCTGGACAGCATGGTGCCGACGATCATGCCGGCGATCATCCATAGCGGGATGCCCAGAGCGGCGAGCAGTATCCAGATCACGGCAGTCCTCCTCAGTTCGGACCGTACCGATCGACGGCCCGACGGTCATCACCCAAGTTGGACTAGATCGCGAGAACCGCGCACACCGCGGCAGGCGACTCGGCCAGTGACAGTCTCGCCAGCGGAATTCGCCCAAAGGGGGTGAAGTCAACGCGTGCGCCGAGTGCGATCATCGTGTCGACAATGCCGTACGACTACGCGCTTGACGGTACGGTGAACCAGGAAGGACGACGAGCATGAGCGAAGTCGATCGAAGTCATCTCCCGATCCAGCGACCTGCATTCTCGGGGGGGGCGGAACAGAACGCTCAAAGGCTCGCAGCCCGATTGGAACCTCATCGGACACCCGGAGCCTCCGGAAGGCGCCCCGAACGTCCTCCTCGTGTTGATCGACGACGCCGGTTTCGGAAACCCGAGCACGTTCGGCGGCCCCATCAATACACCCAACTACACGCGCATGGCAGAGGGCGGCCTCAAGTACAACCGGTTCCATGTGACGGCGCTGTGCTCGCCCACGCGGGCGGCGCTGCTCACCGGCCGGAACAACCACGCAGTCGGGTTCGGCTCCATCGGTGAGTTCGCCGGCGGATTCCCCGGGTACTCTGCCTCGCTGCCTCGGGATTGTGCCCCATTGCCCCGGATTCTTCGGGACAACGGCTACAGCACGTCCGCATTCGGCAAGTGGCATCTGACGCCGGACGGACAGCAGGGCCCCGCGGGCCCCTTCGACCGCTGGCCGAACGGGTGGGGGTTCGACTACTTCTACGGCTTCCTTGCGGGCGACTCGGGTCAGTGGGACCCGTGCCTGATCGAGAACCAGAAGGTCATCGGAACGCCGGAGGAGTTCTATGACGAGGAGAACCCCTACTACTTCCCAGACGCCATGGCCGACAGGACCATCGAGTGGCTCCACGGAGTCCGCGGCCAGGACGCGCACAAGCCGTTCTTCGTCTATTTCTCCACGGGCTGCAGCCACGCCCCGCACCACGTGGCCCAGTTGTGGGCCGACAAGTACAAGGGCAAGTTCGATCAGGGATGGGACAAGCTCCGGGAGGAGACCTTCGCCCGGCAGAAGGAGCTCGGGGTGATCCCCGCGGACGCCGAGCTCACTCCGCGCGACGACGCGTTCCCGGCATGGGACGACGTGCCCCAGCACCTCAAGCCGTTCTACGCGCGACAGATGGAGGTCTACGCGGGGTTCTCGGAGAACGCCGACCACAATGTCGGCCGCGTGATCGACGCGGTCGAGGAGCTGGGGGAGCTCGACAACACGCTGATCATCTGGATCTGGGGAGACAACGGCGCGAGCATGGAGGGGACTGTCACCGGGTCGTTCAACGAGATGACGATGCAGAACGGCATCCCGCTGACCGACGAGATGCAGCTCCAGCTGACCGAGCGTTTCGGGGGGGTCGAGGGATGGGGCGGCCAGTTGATCGATCCGCACTACGGCGCCGCGTGGGCGTGGGCCGGCAACACGCCGTTCAAGTGGGGGAAGCAGGTCGGGTCCCACCTCGGGGGCACCAGGAACCCGATGGTCGTGCGCTTGCCCGACCGCATCGAGGAAAAGGGAGGGCTGCGTTCACAGTTCTCGCATGTGATCGATGTGGCTCCAACCATCCTCGAGATCGCGGGCATCCCCGTGCCGACGCACGTCGACGGGATCGAGCAGGAGCCGATGCACGGCGCCTCGTTCGTGACGAGCCTCACCGATCCTGGGGCGCCCGAGCACCGGACGCAGCAGTACTTCGAGACCATCGGCAACCGGGGCATGTACAAGGACGGCTGGTGGCTCGCTCAGAAGACGCCCCGCATCCCCTGGGTGGTCACGCCCGACGCGTTGAAGCCGTACGCGCCGGACGTCTGGGACCCGGACGGAGACCCCGCCGAGCTGTACTACCTCCCGGACGACTTCACGCAGGCCAAGGACCTGGCGGCCGACAACCCCGCGAAGGTGGAGGAACTCAAGGCGCTGTTCTGGCAGGAGGCGGAGAAGTACAAGGTCCTGCCACTGCTGGCGACCCTCTCGGCCTTCTTCGGCATCGTCCCGCCGCTCCCGGAAGTGTCCACCATCGAGTTCCGGGGCGACGTGCAGAACGTCCTGTCGGGGATGATCCCGCGCGTCTACAACCACTCCTACACGATCAGTGCCGACCTCATTGTCCCTACGGACGGCGCGGAGGGCGTCATCGTGGCCGAGGCCGACCACCTCGGTGGCTTCTCGCTCTGGGTCGACGACGGCAAGCTGACGCACTCGTACTCGATGATGGGCGTGTCCCTCTTCCGCCAGCAGGCGGAGGACCGGCTCCCGGCCGGCGACGTGAACGTCCGCATGGAGTTCGCGGCGGACGCTCCTAGGCCGGCGACCGGCGGCGAGGTGACCCTGTTCGTCGACGACAAGCCGGTTGCGAGCGGCAGGATGGACCACACGGTTCCGATCCGCTTTTTCGGCCTACGCCGGCATGGACATCGGCCGCGACAACGGCGGGGTGGTCGACCGCGCGTACGAGGACCGGAAGCCGTTCCCATTCTCCGGCACCGTCAAGAAGGTGACGTTCGACGTCCAGCCGCATCTCACCGACGACGACGAGCACCAGGTGCACACGGCAGCCCAGCACGGGCACGCGGCGCACGCGCTGAGCGGCTGAGAAGCGGAATCGAGGAGGGAAATCCGATGCCATTCGATGACGAGACGATCGACGTGCTGATCGGCGGGTACCTGTCGAAGGACGCCGCCGATGAAGACTACGAGTCGGTCCTGGGATGCGGCGCCTCCTCCGCGGGGCGGTGGTCGTGAGCAAGGACCTCGAGGGTGACCTCTCCGTCGAACAGACCGACCACATGGTGCGGGAAGGCGCCGAGGGGCTCGGGGCCGTCGGGTTCGCGGTCGGGTTGTTCGCGCCGCCGTTGTTGGCCGCCACGGCCGTCGGCGCGGTCATCGGTGCGGCCGGAGGCAAGCTGCTGCACCACCGGACGCAGAGCAAGCTGGAGGAGCAGGCGGGGGAAACGATTCCGATCGGGGGCGCCGGGCTGATCGTCGCCTATCCGCGGTCGGCCGCCGAGAAGGTCGAGCCGGCCGTGACGAGGGCCGTCAAGAAGGTCGTGGGCGAGGCGGAGGGGCACCACGTGCAGGCCCTGAAGGGGGCGATCGCCGACGCCCAGAAGAAGATGGCCGAAGGTGAGGCCTAAGGACCACGTACACCCTGAAATGAAGGGAGGACAGACCATGTCGATGACCGTTACCAAGGTCCCGCACCCAAGCGCTCGACAGAACGCAAGGCAAAGGGCAAGGCCGCCCGCGAGCGGACTGCTCCGTCGGCCCACACCAAGTGGGAACCGGCAGTCAATCGCCCCGACCCCGTGGGTACTTGCTCGAGGAGCAGAACCTCACGCGCGAGAAAGACCTCGTCCCGGTTCGCCACGGCCGGATGATGGCCTCGCCGTTCACGTTCTATCGCGGTGCGGCGAAGATCATGGCCGCCGACCTGAAGGACACGCCGAGGGCCGGCCTGAACGTCCAGCTGTGCGGCGACGCTCATCTGTCGAACTTCGGAGTGTTCGCGTCTCCCGAGCGAGCGCTGCTGTTCGACTTGAACGACTTCGACGAGACGCTGCCCGGTCCGTTCGAGTACGACGTGAAGCGGATGGCGGCGAGCTTCACGATCGCCGCCCGCAACAATGGCTTCAGCGCGGCCGATACGCGAGCCGCGACGCTCGCGTCGGTGACCGCGTATCGGCAGGCAATGGCCGAGTTCGCCGAGATGCGGACGATGGACATCTGGTACGCGCACCTGTCCGAGCAGGACCTCATGAAGGGCATGCGCGCCGCGGCCAAGGGCGGAGCTCGGACGAAGAAGGAGGCGAAGGCTGCCAAGAAGACCGAGAAGAGTGCGCAGAAGGCCGCCCAGAAGGCGCGCACCAAAGACAGCCTGCAGGCGCTGTCGAAGCTCGGTGAGCTGGTCGACGGCCGCTACCGGATCGTCAGCCAGCCGCCCATCGTCGTTCCGGCGCGAGAGCTTGCCGCCACCTATGGCATGTCGCTGGACCAGGTCGAGCACGCCGTCCGCGGGCAGTTCCGGGCCTACCGAGCCACGCTGCAAGAGGATCGGCGCCACCTTCTAGAGCGCTTCGAGGTGATCGACCTGGCCCGCAAGGTCGTCGGCGTGGGCAGCGTCGGCACCCGGGCCTTCATCGTCCTGCTCCAGGGGCGCGATCAGGAGGACCCCTTGTTCCTGCAGGTCAAGGAGGCGACGACCTCGGTGCTCGAAGATCACCTTCCGAAGAGCCGCTTCAAGCAGCCAGGCGAGCGGGTGGTGCAGGGCCAGCGCATCATGCAGGCGGCCAGCGACATCTACCTCGGGTGGACGAAGGGTGAACAGGAAAATCGCTTCCTGTACTGGCGCCAACTGCGCGACATGAAGGGTTCCGCGGCCGTCGAATCGATGGCGCCGATAGGCGCTGGCTACTACGCGGGGTCTGCGGGTGGACGTTGGCCCGGGCGCACGCGCGATCGGGCGATCCGGTCGCTATCGCCGAGTACCTTGGTACGGGCGACCCGTTCGATCAGTCGATCATCGACTTCTCCGAACGCTACGCGATCCAGAACGACCTGGACTACCAGGAGTTCGCCGAAGCGGTCCGCAACGGCCGACTCGACGCCGTCGAGAACGTGTAACCGCTCGGCAGAACGCTTCGACTCAGCGGCGGCGTCGGTGCGCGTCATCAGTCGCGTCGGTGCATCCCCAGCCGACACCGGTGAGAGCGGGCGACCGAGCGGATCGATGAACAGCGTGCAGGCGCCGGTGGACTCGGGGACCGAGCCCTCCAGGACCTCGATCGCATAGCGGATCGAGTCACCGTCCAGCTGTGGGTTGGTGAGCACTACGACGCAGTCATCCGGCCGATCGTCGCCGGTCTCCACGAACGAGAGCACCGCATTCGGCGGGTCGAACACGAAGCTGTTGTCGCCGACGGTCCACTGATCGACGAACTGCTCGTTCGTCATGTGGCCAACGACACGCTCGGGCCGGTCCGAGAAATACAGGGTGGTTGGAGCCACACCGGTCAGAGTCAGCATTCCGTCGGCGCTCTGGCTCCTCGTGCCACATGGACGAACATTTCCTCGATGAGTACGGGTTCTGCGGTTGTCATGACGGCCTCCAAAGTCTCTCGTGTCGTCGGCTGCGAGAGCGCCGACGGCAATGATTACCTCCAGTCATTACCTCACGGCCGGGCGACGACGACATCCCCCGGTTGGGGTGAAGTCGTCCCGCACCGGCATGGTCTGATCTTCGTCCCATATGGGTGATGCCGCCCCGAGGCACGGGGGTCACCATTGCTGATGGCACGCCGCCCGTGGCGTTCGCCACATTTTCGAAGGGGAATCCAATGGCAGATAAGCAACTTGTGCTGTCGTTCTTCACTGATGAATCCGCCGCAGATGCGGCGGCCGAGTCGCTCAAGGACTCCGGCGCTGCCGGCGGCGACGCGATGGGAATTCTGGTCCTCGACTCATCCGGCGACGTCGAGGTCGACAAGGTCGGCGCGCGCAGCTGGGGTGCCGGTGCAGGCGTCGGTGCCTGCCTTCTCTTGCTCGGTCCGGCGATGATCGGAGTCGGTATTGCCGGTGGCACGCTCGCCGGCGGCCTTCATCACAAGGGACTGAAGCTCAGTGACGCCGACAAGGCGCGGATTGCGGCCGACCTCGGCGCTGGGAAAGCGGCCGTCGGTGTGCTCGTGGATAGCGACGACGCGCTTGTGGTCCAGTCAGCGCTGACTGGGTTGGGTGGCACGACGTCGAGCCACGACGTGGTCGACGAGGCAGCGGTACAGGCGGCCGCGGCCGCGCAGTAGCCGTTTCTGAGATTGACAATCGCTGTCGGTCTGCCACTTCTCCGTGGCGGCCCGACAGCGTCGTCGACGCAGTACCAAGTGCGGAGGCAGCACATGATTGGGTTTCAGAGGAGGTCGTGGGCGAGCGCGTCGACGGCGACGGTGATCGCCAGGATCAACACGGTCTCGGTTTCGTCGTACACGTCGACGCCGTAGGTGTCGCGCACCCGGAACCACTTCTTGGAGATCTCGGCGATCTTGTCGCCGTCGCGCTCGATCTCGTACTCGTGATCGACGATGTTGCCGTGGACCTTCATGTCGGGGCCGCCGTCGACCTCGACGTGGAAGCGGTCGCGGATGCCGACCAGCGCCTTCTTGACCGTTGCCGAGCGGCCGCCGTCGAGATCGATCCTGATCGTGTCGCGGACGGTGAGCTTCTTCTCCTGGATCTCGGCGACGTCGTTGCGCCCGCAGGTCCTCCAGTTTCCACGTGTCGCGCACGCGCAGCGCCTTGCCGTTGACCTTGAAGACCTTGTCACCGGATTCGTCTTCGATCCAGTAGTCGTCGCCGATCGCGATCATCTTCTCGCGCATCTGGAATCGAAGATGCGGAGCGTCGTGATGTCGTAGCAGCCCCATCAAATTCCTCGCTTTCTGTGAAATTGCGAACCGTCGTGACGGACCAGGCGCACCCGGTTCAGGCGAGGAGCTTGGCCTTTTGCTGCTGGAACTCCGCGTCGGAGATCACGCCTTTGGCGTGGAGGTCGGCCAGTTTGGTCAACTCATCGGCGGAACCGGCTGGCGCGGCGACATCGCGGACATAGGAGTCGAACTCTTGCTGTTGGGCACGGGCGTGATCGATCTCACGTTGCCCCATGTCCTTGCCTCGAGCGATTAGATAGACGAACAGGCCGAGGAATGGCAGCACGACCACGAAGATCAGCCACACGGTCTTGCCTCCACCTCCGAGGTCATCGCTGCGGAAGATGTCGGCGAAGACCCGGAACAACAACATCAACCAGATGATCCACAAGAAGAACACCATCATCGTCCAGAACACACCGTTCAACGGATAGTCGAATGCAGTCATTGACATCTCTCCTCGATCAGCCGATAGATGAGCCGCTGAGCCAGTTCGATCAGCAGCGTTTGCGACGGTACGTCACAAACTTGAGATTGACTTCAACCAATCTGGGTGAATTCGCACATGTGGGTACCCGGGATGAATGCACTAGCGTCCGCGCGGTCATGGCGTCCGCCCGTTCCGACTCTCGTGTTGCCACCCCCAGTTGGGCAGCGCTCTCGCCGCGACTACAGCCTCCGCGGTTGCGCGCCAACCTGCTGCCCCGCACCGCCTTGCACGACCGGTTGTCGGCCTTCGAGGGCCCGGCGATCTTGGTATGTGGCGCCGCTGGCTATGGCAAGACCACCCTCATCCGACAGTGGATCGAAAGAGATCCCCGCCCGGCGGCTTGGCTGACCCTGGGAACCGGCGACGACGACCAACTCGTGTTGGCCCGCGACCTCATTCGCGCGCTACACGAGGTGCAGCCGCTGCCCGATGTGATGAAGGCCGTGTTGGGTCCCGCCGTGGACGTTCAAGGTGTAGTCATGCCGGCTCTTGTCGACCGCCTCGAGAATGACCGAGATCCGTTCCTGCTCGTCCTCGACGACTTGCACCGGGTGACCAACCCGCACGCGTTATCAGTGGTGGAGGCAGTGGTCGAGGCCGTGCCAGCGGGCTCCCAACTCGCGCTCATAGGCCGCGAGGCCACCCCGCGGCACCTCGCACGGCGCCTGCTCGACGACAGCATGCTCGAACTCGGTCCGGAAGACCTGACGTTCAGCGAAGCCGAAGCGACTGAGCTACTGCGCGTCGCTCTACCAAGACTCGACAGTGACACCGTTCGCACCCTGGTCACTTGGACGGAGGCATGGCCCGCTCTCCTGCACCTGGCCGTCCTGGCGCTGCGCGAGAACTCCGATCCGGCCGGCGCCGTTCGGTCGGTCGCGAGCGATCGACACGTGGTCGATTACTTCCGTGACGAATTCCTCGGGGCGCTCCCGGAGGCCACTCGAAGCTTTCTGCTTCGTACGGCGGTGCTCGAGCGATTCACGCCTGCGCTGTGCGACGCGCTGCTCGACACACGTACGAGCGCCTCCATGCTGCAGGAGCTCGCGTCGTCGGGCAACCTGTTCGTCGCTGACTTCGAGGGCGACGATGGCTGGTTTCGCTACCATCGGTTGTTCGCCGACCTGCTCGTCAGCGAGTTGCGCCGTACAGCGCCCGGCGACGAGTTCGATCTCCGTCGCAAAGCCGCACGCTGGCTGTCCGACAGCGGCTTTTCGGAGGATGCCGTCCACCAGGCGCTCGCGAGCGCCGACGGCGCGTTTGCTGCCGGCATCATTTGGGAGCAAGTGGCTGGAGTCATCGGTCGTGGCGAACTCGCATCGCTCGAGCGCTGGTTGAGCAGCTACCCGACGAACGAACTGCGCGCCGAACCGAACCTTGCGATGGCCGCCGGCTGGCTCGCCTTTGGCCACATGCGGATCACCGAGGTCGAATACTGGCTCGACATCATCGATCGACTGATCGACGACGTGGCGCTCGATCTCCGGTCCTGCGAACCTTGGACTCATGTCTCGGTCGGCGCGACGTCGCTCCGAATGATCTCCGGAGTCGGCGGCGCCGCCCGCACGCTCGAGTCGGCACGTGCCGTTCGCGCCGCCGGACCCCGTCACAATCCGTGGTGGAACATCGCGCCGCTGCTCGAGGCGACCAGCCGCCTCGCCATCGGCGACGACTGCGATCTCGTGGAATTGTTCACCATCGTCGAAGTGGCGACGCGCGAGTCACCTGCCGCGCACGCCCTCTCCCTGGCCCACCTCGCATTCGCGCATTTGCTGCGCCACCAGGACGAGCGGGCGGAAGCGATCATACGACGGGCGATCGCCGAGTCGCTAGAGTTCGGCCTCGACACGTACGTCCCGGCGATGAACATACAGTCCGTGCACGCCGTCGTCGCCGCCAGGCGACACGACTTCGACGAATCGCTCCAGGCGGCAGCCCGTGCGAAACGACTCCTCGCCAGGGCTGGACGTGGCGTTACGCGAGGCACGCTGCTGAGTTGGCTCCTGCTTGCCGAGGCGGCGATCGAGCGCAACGATCCCGACGTCGCTGCCTACGACCTCCGGTGGGCCAACGATCTGCTGCAGGCGGAACCCGAGGCGCGGCGTTTCCACGAGTGGGCGGGGCAGCTGGCAGTCGCCCTGCAGAAGATGCGAGGGGGCATCGTCGAGCTCACCCGGGCAGAACGAAGGGTTCTCGATGAGTTGACCAGTCACCGCTCACTCGCCGAGATCGCCGACCATCTGTATCTGTCGCGGAACACCATCAAGTCGCATACCGTCTCGATCTACCGCAAACTCGGAGTACCCGGTCGAAGTGCTGCAGTGCAGACGGCAAGGGATCTGAACCTTCTTCGAGCAGTAACTACCCGGCGCAATCACCCATTCCGGACGACGCCACACTCAACCGATCGGCAGGAAGATGGAGGCGCGCCCGACCGCGCCCCGTCCACATCGGTGGACGGTGCAGAGAGGAGTTGCCCCGATGAATGACATCCACAACGACGACGACCTTGGCCCGATCGACTACATCGTCGTCGAGTTCCCGCCCGGGACCAATCAGTTCACCGGCGAGCTGGCGAGAGAGATCGCCTCACTCGTCGACGCCGAGATCATCAGGGTCCTCGATCTGATGATCCTGCAGAAGGACGCCGCCGGGGACATCGAGGTGGTCGAGTTCGAGGATCTCGCCGATCTTGGCGAGCTCGGCCGGCTGGAAGGCGAGTTGGCCGACGTGTTGGCCGCCGACGACGTGGTACACCTCGCTGCCGCCATGGAGAACGGCAGTACTGCGGGCGTGTTGGTGTGGGAAAATCGATGGGCAGCACCCTTCGGTGTCGCAGCCCGCAAGATGGGCGGACAATTGATCGCCAGCGGGCGCATTCCCACCCAAGCCCTCATCGCCTCGATGGAGACCCAACCGATGAACGAAGGAGACTGACATGCCCATGCGACGTGCACGAGTTGGACGCCCCGGCGTCATCGGTCGGCCCGTAGCCCGCACCGCCGCGGTCGTTGGCACCGCGGCCGTCGTCACCCACGGCGTCCGCCGACGAAGTGACCGACGCGACGATCGCCGCGACCGGCGCCGTTGAATTCCACGGCTCGACCCATCGGTGCGCCGCCGCAGTTCCACGTGTTGGCGAAGCCGACGGGTGCCATCTGCAACCTCGACTGTGCGTACTGCTTCTTCCTCTCCAAGGAGTCCCTCTACCCAGGTGATCGCTTCCGTATGTCCGACGCGCTCAACTCGAGCAGTACCTCGTGCAGTTGCTCGACGGAGATCAGGTCGACGAGGTCACCGTCGCATGGCAAGGCGGCGAACCGACCTTGATGGGCATCGATTTCTTCCGTCGGGCGGTAGAGGTTGCGGAGCGGGTCAAGCGGCCCAGCGTGCGGCTGGAGCACACCATCCAGACCAACGGCACACTGCTCACCGACGAGTGGGCCGACTTCCTCGCTGAACACCATTTTCTGGTCGGTCTGAGCATCGACGGTCCCCGTGAAATGCACGACCACTACCGCGTCGACAAGAAGGGCAGGCCGACCTTCGACAAGGTGATCGAGGGCTACGAATTGCTGCGACGCCACGGCGTCGACGTGAACATCCTCTGCGCGGTGAACCGGATCAACTCAGACCATCCGCTGGAGGTGTACCGATTCTTCCGTGACACGCTCGGAGCCGGCTACCTGCAACTGATCCCCATCGTCGAACGCGACAATGACACCGGGTTTCAGGAGGGCGACGCGGTGACCGATCGATCGGTCACCGCCGCACAGTGGGGGGCGTTCCTCACCGCGATCTTCGACGAATGGGTGCGAGCCGACGTGGGCCGCGTGTTCGTCACCCAGTTCGACGCCGCACTCGCCAAGTGGCTCGACCTGCCGGGCGGAATGTGCATCTTTGCCGAGACCTGTGGCGACGCAGTTGCGCTCGAGCACAACGGCGACGTCTACTCCTGCGATCACTTCGTCGAGCCGAAGTATCTGCTCGGCAACATCGCATCGACGACCCTGGTTGAGTTGATCGCCAAACCCGAACAACGAGCATTCGGCAATGCCAAACGCGACTCGCTCCCCAGGGAGTGTCGTGAATGCCCAGTCGTCTTCGCCTGTCATGGCGAGTGCCCCAAGAACCGATTCATCTCCACCGCGTCGGGAGAGCCCGGGCTCAACTACCTCTGCGACGGCTACAAGGCCTTCTTCACCCACGTCGATCACCCGATGCGGCTCATGGCCGACCTGCTGCGGTCGCATCGTTACGCCGACGAGGTGATGGCGATCCTCGCCGACGCGGAACGACAACGCTTCACCACAGCGGCACGCAACGAACCGTGCCCGTGCGGGAGCGGGCGGAAGTTCAAGAACTGCCACGCTTCCGCAGCGCGTTGATCCGATGGACAGTGGTCAGTTCGCGCAACCCCAAGGGTTGATACGTGCTGCTATACCTGCCCAAAATTGTCAAGGTCAATTGAAATGCACAGACGGTTGGCGCGGACTCCAAAATTGACCATTGGCAGAGCCTTGAAATGCCTCGGATCCGGTATCGGAGATGTATCAATTCGTCTGATACATGACTGTGCTGGCTCGTGTTGCTCCGTCCACGGTAATCGCGAAGCACCAGCTCAGATAGCATGAATCGAGACCGTTCAACACCAGCTGGACGTGCCCGGCTCAGACTTCGGATCAGACGGTCGGGGGTTCGAGTCCCTCCGGACGCACTGCGAAATCTGGTGGTTGACCAGCGGATGCGAAGGCATCTCCGATGGGGAGGCCATCGGCCTTTACGGGCGGCGTCCCCACCCGACAAGAAACGGCGCGTCGGTACCGATCACATCCAGCTGGAGTTCGACTGCGAATGAACCTGTAACGCGATCGCGCCAGCGGGTGTTATGCCTCTTCCGAGGCCCCGAGCAGGGGTTCAGATTCCAGCTGGGGAAGGTGGATTTCCCCGTCTGACGGAGGCGTTGGTGTGGGGATCAGCAGTGATCAGCCAGCACGGCTAATACCGCCATCCTGAGGGCCACGCCTTACACTCTGCACGTGAGCAGCAGCTTGGGGAGGGACTGCGCGTTCACGCTGGTGCGACAGGCGTGAGAGTCGAGCAGATCGGAACGTTGGCCGGCCTCGAGGCAGTGCGCGCGGAGTGGGATGCCTTCGTCGAGTCGGTGGGCAGCGACGTCTACTTCACGGTCGATTGGCTGCAGGCGTGGTGGACGTACTATGGCCGCGGTCGATGTCTCGAGTGCTTGGTCATTCGGGACGGAGCACGGATGGTCGGGGCGCTTCCATTCTTCGTCGAGCGGATCTGGGCCGGTCCCTTCCCGACGCGTGTTGCCCGGTTCGTCGGAGCCGACTCGACCCTGTCCGTCTTCACTCCAGCCGTCCTCCCCGGCATCGAAGAGGGTGTGTTGGCCGCCGCTGTCGAATGGTTGATCACCGTCGGGCACTGTGACGCGGTCAGCCTGTCGCCGTTGTCAGGAGAGTCGGCGATCGCCGTCGCCGCCGAGTCTGTAGCCACACGCCCGGGGTTGCGCCTCGTGCGCTCGGACAGCACCGGTCCACACACCGTCTTTCGACTTCCGCCGACCTTCGACGAATACCTGGCGTCGCTGAGCGCATCGTCTCGCCGGGATCATCGCCGCTACGAGCGACATCTACGCAACAGCTTCAGCATCGAGCACCGAGTCGTGACTGGACCCGACGCTGTCGCGTGGTTCGACCAGTTCGTCACGCTGCACAGGGCTCAATGGAATCTGCGTGGCAAGCCTGGTCACTTCGCCGACTGGCCGGATGGCGAGCGGTTCAACCGGGATCTCGTCATGCGAATGGCAGCCGATGGGCGCGCCCGCTTCTACGTGATCATCGGCGACGGCATAACCCTGGCGATGGAGTACTACTTCGTGTTGGGCGACCGCTGCTTCTGGCGGCTTCGAGCGCGCGTCACAGATCCGGAACTCGAGAAGTTGAGGCTCGGCCGGGTGTCTGCTGGGGAGCTGTTCAGGGAGTTGATCGAGCACGGCACGACGATGGTGGAGACCGGCCCGGCCCACTTCGACTACAAGATCCGGCTCGGCGGCGTGGAGTATCCACTTCGTCGGGTGATCATCGCCCGCGACACTCGTTCATCGGTTTGGAAGACCAAGTTGCTCGTGCGTTGGGTGGATCTCGTGCACCTCGCCTACTACCGCATCTGGTTCAATCACCTCGCCCGTCGAGTCGGTCGCGGCGGCAGGCGACTGTGGGGACGCTGGGTTCGCACCCGACTCTGATTCCGGCTTGCCGATCTGGCCTCCAACCTGACCGCTGGGCAGACCCTTGAAACGGCCCCTCGAATCGGTATTGGGGATGTATCAATCCGTCTGATACTTGACAAGCAGTGATCGTGGACGAAGGTCTCTTCGATGGAGAGGCCTTCGGCCATTTTCCGGCGGATGTATGAGAACGTATGAGAGGGGCAGAGAGGGGGCGCCATGACATGGAAGCCGACCGGGCACCCAGTCGTGCACCAGCGACGCGGTCGTTGGTCGTGCGGGTCAATGGGATCGATACCAGCTCGGGCAAGTCACGACCGCGCCGGCTCGGTACGTTCCGCTCGAGGCGCGCCGCGCGGCAGGCGGCGTCCGAGTTCGGCGCGTCCGGAGTCGTGAGGGTGGCGTGTCGATACGCGAGCGGGTCGACGCCGAGCATCGTGCCGGGTAGGGTCGGTTCCACGGCCGTGTCTTGTCGTGAACAGTGGTCCCGACGCCGGAGTCCACGGCGGTTCGTTGAGGGATGGTGATGCGTGAAGTCGCTCGCAGCGCGCGACGAGTATGTTGCGCTCGGTCGTTGTGTATACCTGAACCAGGCCGCGCTCGGTCTGATTCCTGCCAGGAGCGTTTCGGCGATGATCGGCTTCCTTGCCGACATCGCGCAGCTCGGCAATCTTCGGATGTCGGACGAGGACGAGGTCATTGTCCTCGATGACGTACGCCGTGCTGCCGCGCGGTTGCTGGATGTACCGCCGACTTGGGTAGCGATCACCGGTGGTGCCGGCGAGGCGATCGGGCAGGTCGCCGCCCTGGTTGCGGGGACCGATGGTTCGGTCCTGCTCGTCTCGTCCGACTTTCCGAGCGTCACCTATCCGTGGCTGGTGGCGGCACAGCGGCACGGCACTGCGATCAGGACGGTGGACGACCGTGCCGACGAGAACCTGACCGACAGTCTGATCGACGCGATCGACGACTCGACCACGGTGGTGTGCTTCAGCGCCGTGCAGTACGCGAGCGGCACCCGTGTCGACGTCGGAGCTGTCGCCGATCACGCCCACCGCGCCGGCGCCCGTGTCGTTGTCGACGCGACCCAGCTCGCCGGCGCCGGACCGATGAGCGTGCGGCAATGGGGCGCTGATGCCGTCGTCTGTAGCGGCTACAAGTGGCTGTCGACCCATGGTGGGGTAGCGGTGCTGACGCTGGCACCGGACCTGGTCGAGATGACTCCGCTACTGGTGGGCTGGAAGGGGACACGCCAACCGTTCGCGTTCGAGCCGATGTCGCTTCCCCTCGCCGCTGATGCTCGGCGGTTCGAGTTATCCACCATCGCCTACGTCTCGGCGATTGGTCTGCGCGAGTCGATCGCAATGCTCATCGCGCTCGACCCATTCCGCATCGAGCAGCACGCCCGGCGTCTCGCTACCGAGCTCATCGAGCGGGTGGAGCCGCTCGGCTGGGCACCGTTCCGTCCGCTGAGCGATCCGGCCGCAAGCAACCACATCGTCGCATTGACGCATCCGACACTTGTGGCCGACGACGTTCAGAGAGCGCTCGCTGGAACGCACAACGTCGTGTGTGGCAGCCGCAACGGTGCGATCCGTGTGTCGCTACATGTCTACAACGACGAGAGCGACGTGGCCACACTGGTTGGAGCTCTGAACAGCCTCGCACGAGTGAAATAGCACCCACGGGCCGGCGGTCTCGTACACGTGCTTCCGGGACTATCGGGCTGGACATGACATGACGGGGCCGCGCCAAACCTCCGTCTGGTCGACGAGTCGGGATGCACCGGCGTCGCCAAGGGCCGTCGGAGACACAGAACGCGTGGCGCAGAACGACAGTCAGTCGCCGCCGGTGACCCGCTCCAGATCGGCGCTTATGCCGGCGACCCTGTCAAGTGAGTGTGTTCATCGGCACCCGACCGGCTCGTTGCACTCGTTCCGGATGAAGTGGGCGATCTCGAACCCGTTGGCGCTCAGCTGGTCGATGATCTCCGTGACGACCTCGGCATGGCGGCGGATCGCCTCGCCACTGTCGCCTGGGATCGAGCACGCGGGCAGGCTCACAGGCCCGATCTAACAAATTCTACGGATATCTCGTGAAACGCTAGATATGAACCCGTACTCGCCCGGCGAGGTCGGCTCCGACCGGTCGACCGTCGGCTACGTCGTCACGCAATGGGCCGAATCGCGCACCGACATCGGCAACAATTCACGCCTGCAATACGAGTGGGCTGCACCCGTCACGGCGCATCGTGGACGGTGTTTGCTCAGGCGACGACATGTCAACCGGGATTTGCGGCGCCAAGTATCATCCCGAGCGCGGCGGCGACGCCGGCGAGGCTCAGGGTTTGGGCGGGCACTGGTTGATTCCTTGTGGCCCGCGGCTGAGCTCACGCTGCGCTCCGATCTTCCACGTTCCGTCCTCGAGGTACAGGTCGTGTTGGTACATCTTGGAGAATCGGAGGTTGTTGACGATGATCTCTGGCCGGCCCGGTTTGGCGGGTGGCCCATACAGCACGTCGGTGTCCCACACGCATGAGTCCACTGTGGCCTTCTGGGCGATGTCGTCGACCACGGTCTTCTCGATCACGGCGTAGCCGGGATCCTCGTCGCCGACGTGCAGGTTCTTCGTGCGAAAGTCCTCGATGGTCTTGGTGAGCGCTTGCCGAGCCGTTCCCTGCTGTGCGGTGAGTTCGTCAGGAGCACAAGACGTCGGATCGCGAAGGCACGCCCAATACCTCGGCCAGTACGCCAGGTATGCGTCATTCACCTGCTGCTCGACGCTGACCGTCGTCGTCGTCGGAACCGTGGTTGCCGCAGACGTGGGCGGGGGCGTGGTTGCCGCGGACGTGGTCGGGGGCGCGGTTGCCGCAGACGTGGTCGGGGGCAGCGTCGAGGTCGTGACGTCACCCACCGTTGTGGTTGGCGAGGGGATCGTGGTGACGGTGACATCGGGGCCAGGCGCGACGGTCGCCGGCGTGGTGGCAGGGGCGGTGGTGGCCACGGGCTCGTTCGGAGACCGCGGGTCGAGCACGGCGGTGACGATGAGGCGGTGGGCCGTCGAGTAGCGCGGGTCGCATGTCGTCAGGGTGAGGCGGACATCGGCGGACGGTGCCAGCACAGAGGCGTCGGAAGGCTGGACGATCTTGGTGCCAACGACGACGTACCTGAACCGACCGGCGGTCGTCGTGACGATGATCTCGTCGTCCAGTTGCAGCTTGTCGAGATCGGCGAACGGTGAGCCGTACGTGGTTCGGTGACCGGCGATGCCGGCGTTGCCGATTTCGCCGGGTAACGGCGTGGCGGGGTAGTGACCCGGTCCGTGCTTGAGATCGTCGGAGAAGACGCCCGATACGACCACCTTGTCGAGCCCGATCGCCGGGATCTGTAGGAGAGCCACCGGGTCGCCGTCTTTGATCTCTGGATGCGACGACGGCTCGTCGGGGGTGGGAACGGTCGGTGGCGGCTCGGTCGCCTGCGGCACGGGCAGCGGCACTGTGCCGGTCGACGGGCGCTCGACTGGCTCCGCGGTCGTGGCCGGCGCGATCGACGCCGGGGCGGTCGAGTCCGGCGGCACGGTGCTCGACAGCATTTCGTCGAAACGGTGGCGGAGGTCGCGCTGTGCTTGGGCTTCTTGGATGCCCGTCCCCCACAACTGGTAGGCCACGACGGCCAGCACGAGCAGACCCAGCGACACGAAGACTCCACCGGCCGCGCCGAGGTAGGTGCGCCGGTCGCGCCAGCGATCGAGCCGGCTATCCCGCCCCGCGAGGAAGGGGTCGAGCGCCGGGTCGTCGTCGGCTGCTGGGACGTGAGAGCGGGGTGTCGGACGGCTCACTCAACTCCCACCCGAGATTCTGCCAGTGCCGGTGACCTCGTGTCGGAGATGTCTCGTCACCGCGAACGGACCTTGGCGGGCTGCGGCCGCAGGCGGTTCCTTGCGACGAGACAGACGCCACCCAGCATCAGGAGGATGATGGCGACGACGATCGGTAGTCGCGGCGAGTAACCGGTCGTGGCCGTGGTGCTGACCGTGATCGTGGCCGTGGTGGTGGTGACGGTGCCGTTCGGCGCCGCGCACACCACGGTGACGGTGTGCGTGCCCGGGGTGACTGCCTTGGGCACAACCAGGAGAGCGGAGTAGGTACCGCTGGCCGTGCTCGTCGCCGTGACCAGGGTGACGGAGTCGAGTTGGACCTGCACCTGGGTGCCAGCCGCGCAGCTGCTGCCCGTAACACCCACGCTGTCACCGGCGACGATGACGGTCTTGGTGAGCGTTGGCGGAGGGGGCGCGGTCGCTTGTGCGGTGGCCGGCCCCACCGACGTGGTGACTGCGAGCACCACCACCGAAATCGCCAACATCGCCGTCCCCCACCGTCGGCGGGCGGCGTCGGCCGCCACGAACACATCGCTCATGAACTGATCTCCACTTCCGGATCGGCCTACGAGCAGGACCCTACCACTGCGTGCGAACGGCAAATCGTGCCATCACCGTCGCCTCGATGGTCCCATGCCGCAGCGCGAGGCGCATCACCCGGAAAGGATGATGCAGCCGGCAACGACTTCGGCGCCCACAGCGTCGCATCGAACCGACACTGCTCAACAACCTTGCCGTTGGCCAGGAACCGATCCATCAACTCCCGACCAAGAGCGGATAGCTGACCGGCAGCTGCAATCATCGGCGCCGATCACGACGCCGATCACGACGGTGCATCCCCGCGACCGACACTGGGGAGAGTGGGCGACCGAGCGGATCAATGAACAGCGTGCACGCACCGGTTGATTCCGGAGCGGCACCCTCGAGAACCTCGATGGAATATGACATCGAGTCGCCATCGACCGTTGGATCCCGTAGCACCACCACGCAATCATCGGGAATGTCCCGCCATCGTCCATGTACGACAGCACTGCGTTGGGCGGATCCGACGCGAAGCTGTTTCACGGGTAGAGCGTTGACTCGACAACTGTCCGAGGACGCTGCCGACCAGCAGCTCAAAGGTGCTTGAGGGCGAGCTTCAGCTTGAGGGCTCGGGCTGCTGGCCACTTCCGGTCGGTGGTCACGAGCTGGTCGGCGGCACCCTCGATCGCTGTCGCGATGACAAGCGCGTCGGGAAGGCGCAGCGCGCGATGTGTTGCGCGCAGCTTTGCGGCGACGATGGCGGTTTCGGGGTCGAGTGGGATGACCGAAATGGGAAGGCGCTCGAACAGGTCTCGAACGGTTTGGATATCAGCGTCGTCGCGGCGTGCTGGTGCCACGAGGCACTCGGCAAACGCCGAGGATGCCATCGCCAGCCGATCGCCATCTCGAAGCGCACCGCCGAGCATCGCCGCTGCCGCCTGGTGGTACACATCATTGCCATCGAGGAAACCGATGACGACGCCGGCGTCGAGATGGATCAATCCCACTCGTCGCGCAACTTCTCGAGTTCGTTGCTTGCGTAGGCACCCGTCAGCGCTCCGGCGAACTCGGCGAGCACGTCTTGTTCGCGCTCGAGAACGACCCGCCCTGGCCCATCGGCGTGAGCGATGACTCGGTCTCCGATCTCGAGGCCGGCGGCGCGTAGGGCGTCGGCGGGGATGGTGATCTGGTTCTTGGAACTGATGCGGGTCGCCCCTCGCCTCCGATTCTTTACATTTTCCATAGATGTAAAGCTAGTGGATCACAATGATTGCAGCAACGAGATGGCGGATTGTTCGTGCGCGGGACGAAGCATGTCCAGCCGGCCGTTGAGCACTGCGAGGTCAAGCGGCTGCCGCGATTCTTCTAGTCTCGCCGCGATGACCGACAGGATTCCGAGCCGTTCGCCTTGGATCGACCAGCTCGAGCCTGATCTGTCGCCCCGACCTCTCGATGCTGATGTGAACACCGACGTGGCCATCGTCGGAGCGGGAATCGCAGGTGTCGCAACAGCCTTCTTCCTGCTTCGCGATACAGACAAGCGAGTGCTGTTGATCGAACGGGATCGGGCCGGGCGTGGGGCTACCGGCCACAACGCAGGACAGTTGTCCACGTACTTCGAGCGGCCCTTGTTCGATCTCGTCGACGCGTACGGGTTCGCCAAGGCGATCGCCGCCCAACGTGCAATCGACGACTCGTGGGATCTCCTCGATCTCATCGTCGACGAGTCGGGTGCGCAGATCCGCATCGACCGTTTCATCGGCCATCTCGGCATGTTCGCCCTGAACCACGTAACCGTCCACTTGCGGGAAAGCTCTCTACGTCAGCGCGGCGGCCTTCGCGTAGCGTCCTGTGTTGTGTCGGAGGACGCCGAGTTTCTTGGCGAGATCCCGTCGGAATATTCATCCCTCTACTCGGTCGTGTCGTCGGCGTACATTCGCGAACTCTTGTGCACCACCGACGATCGATACTGCGCCGTCCTGTCGGATGTGAATGGATGCATCAACGGCGCGCTTCTGATCGAACAGGTCCTGAAGTACCTCGAATCGCGGTTTCACGCTCGCTTCCGATTTGTCGACCACACGTCAGTCCGCCACATCGCACTCGATTCTGCAACCGCCTCGATCGATGTCGGCCATCATCGAGTGACTGCGGATCAGGTTGTGATGTGCACCAACGGGTTCGTCGATCATGTCGTGGACAACCTCGTTGGCAGCGACATCGGCGCTCATATGCATCACCGCGTCACCGGCACCGTTGGCTACATGGCGGGGTTCATAGAGAAGGCCAGTCGCCCGGCCAACTCGATCAGCTACATCCGCAACGAAATCATCGGTGAAGCAACACCATATGTGTATGTGACCCGACGACCGTACGACCGATCAGGAGGCGAGACCACGCTGACGTGCATCGGCGGGCCCGAGTGTCAACTCGACGATCGTGACACCTACAGGCCTGACGCAGACTTCCCGGCCGAGGTGATCGAAGAGATCGACAACGACATCTTGCCGATCGTCGACTCGTCCAGGGGCAAGGGGTTGTCCTACGACTATGCGTGGCACGGGATGATGGCCTATACCGAATCCAAGATTCGCCTCATCGGACGTGAACCGCGGAACCCGATCCTGATGTACAACCTCGGCTGCAACGGCGTGGGTTTCCTGCCTTCGATCTATGGCGGATATCGCATCGCTCGACTCATCTACGGAGATGCTCTCGAGCAGAGCATCTTCGATCCGCCATGATCACCTCTCGCTCGTGAGGAAGAACGTCGTCACGTTGCCGCGACCCTTGAGATCGATCTCGCCGCGCTCCTCGAACCGAAACGATGTGTCCAGCCGCCCTTTGACGGTGCCACTGACGTGAACTCTTCCTGCCGTACCGTGTGACTCCAGCCTGCTGGCGATGTTCACCGTGTCGCCCCACAAGTCGTAGGCGAACTTGTGCTCGCCGATCACGCCGGCGGTCACGGGACCGGCGTGCAGGCCGATGCGCAGAGTGAGGTCGCCCCGGCCAATGGTCCCGATGGCGTCGAGCATCCCGAGTGCCATCTGGGCGGACGAAGCGAGGTGATCACCTGTCGAATCGAGGAGCCCGCCCACGACAAGGTACGCGTCACCGATTGTCTTGATCTTCTCGAGGCCGTACTGATGAGCCAACTTGTCGAACGACGAGAAGATCTCGTTGAGCAGCGCTACGACGTCCTGAGGTGTCATACGTGCGGCCATTCCGGTGAAGCCGACCAGATCAGCGAAGAGGACGGTTACATCATCGAAGTCGTCGGCAATGACGCGCTCTCCCGCCTTGAGCCGGGTGGCGATGTGTGCGGGCAAGATGTGATGCAGGAGACGTTCGCTTCGCGCCTCCTCCTCCTCCAAGACTCGTGCATATCGGTGCTCGACGTCACTGAGTCGCTTCTTCGCCAGGGACGCGTTCATTCTTGCCCGCAGCAGGACGGGGTCGAAGGGCTTCGTGAGGTAGTCGTCGGCGCCGAGCTCGAGACAGCGCACGACACTGGCGATGTCGTCGAGCGCCGACACCATCACGACAGGTATCCGCGACAGGGCGGGATCAGCCTTGAGGTAGCGCAGGAGGTCGTAACCGTCCATGTCGGGCATGATCACATCGAGCAGGATCAGATCGAAGCCGTCGGGCGACGCGTGCAGGATACGAATCGCACGGAGCGTGTCCTCGGCCGTTTCGACAGAGAATTTCTCCTCCTCGAGAGCGCGAGCGAGGATCAGTCGATTTGTGCGGTCGTCATCGATCACGAGGATGTGCGCCGACGTGTTCATCGGAGTGTGCCTCCCACTGCCTTGTCGAGGGCGGCCGTGAGTGCCTGCTGAACCCGTTCGAACTCGCCATCGACGACGGTCGCCAGTGCCGCGCACCCTTCCACGTCTCCCTTTCTGGCGAGATCTTCGACTCTCGCGCACAGAGCGGCCATCATCGTCGCTCCGACATTGGCGCTGGCACCCCTGGTTGAGTGGGCCAATTCTGCGACGGTCGTCATCTCTCGTCGGGCCAACGCTTCGTGGAGCGATATCAACCGAGCCGACGTATCGTCGAGATACTGGTTCAACACCTCGTTGAGCAGATCCGCGCCACCGCGATCGAGCCGAATCAACAGTTCGAGACGGGCAACGTCGATCACGCCATCGGTGGCGTCCGCCGGCTCGTCGCCCGCGGCGGTGATTGTTTCGGGCGCCCATCGTGCCAACGCGGCTCGGACCAGCTCGGACCGAATCGGCTTGGCGAGGTAGTCATCCATGCCCGCGGCGATACACGCGTTCCGGTCGCCTTCCATTGCCGCCGCAGTCATGGCGATGATCGGCGTATGGCGGTCGTCTCCTTCGAGAGCGCGGATCGCCTCTGTCGCTTCGTAGCCGTCCATGACCGGCATCTGACAATCCATGAAGATCACCGCATAGGTCTTCGTGGACGCGCCGGTGACGGCTCCAGTGACCATCTCGAGAGCCTCGCGACCGTTCTCGGCCACCTCGACTGCGTATCCGAGCCTCTCCACGATGCGAGAAGCCACGAGACGGTTCGTCGCGTTGTCCTCGACGAGCAGCACAGTGCCCCTGTCGGAATCGATGGCCGGCGGCGTAGGAGGCGGAGTGCTTGGTTGCGGTGGAGGCGAGCTGTCGACCTCGGCGGCGAACCCGTCGACGAGACAGTTGTACAGATCAGACTTGCGGACCGGCTTCATGAGGGAACCCGCAAGTCCGGCAGCA
>CAWEOL010000006.1:0-262988 GCA_963810675.1 Ilumatobacteraceae bacterium | reverse complement strand
CATGAACGGTCGTCCGCGGTAGATGAAGCTCGTTCGGTCACCGATGTGGCCACGGACGCCCGCCGCCTCCATGACCGAGTCGAGGTCAGTGTCCCGGAGTCGAGTGCCACTCGGACCAGTCCGTCCAGCCGTGAGCCTGGCGATCTCGCTCGCATCCGGCGTGATAGTGGAAGGTGACCTCGACGCGGTCGTCCGAGTCGCGCTTCGTGATATCCGGTGTCCCCTCTCCGCAGGCGGGCATGGTGACGGCAGGCTCCAGGATCCGAGGAGTCCCCTGCTTGGCGACGAAGTCCGCCCACGTCGGGAACTCGAGGACCAGAACGAGGTGGATCGGATCGGGCTCCTGTTCCCACGCCACCACGTAGCGCCCGCTCGACGTGCGGGCCATGGTCGGTTGGGAGGCGCCGACGTCGTACTCGTTCTGCTCGTCCCAGGTGAACAGGTTGTCCAAGAGGTTCAGCGAGATGAACGACGAACGCGCCGACCGGCGCCTCCCAGGTGAAATAGACCGCAGCGAACTTCCCCGCTTCGGGCGACCAGATGACGGTCGTCGGACCCATTTCGCGGCCGTCGGTGTCGTGCAGCTGGTAGTGGTGCGCCGTCGAACCGGCGACGTTCTCGATCAGTGCCCGCAGCTCCACTCGGACCGGATCGGAGTCCGGCGACTTCGACGGGCCTGCGCACCCGAACGTGGCGACCAACAAGACCCCGATCGAGGCCCAGGGGCGGAGCCACCGCGAGGGGCGCATCACAGCATCGTATGCCCTGAATGTGCCCCGGACCCCTGGCCTGCCTCGGGACGAAATGCCGACGTGACGGCGCACGCCGCGCTCGACTCGTCCGTCTTCGTTGCCGCCCGGACAGCGGCGAAGTCCGGCGGCCCTGTGTGTCACAGATTGCCGTTCATGTACGCATGCTGCGCTTCGGATAGACGGCTCACCATCCGCACACAGCTGCCGATCCGCGCTAGTGATCAGTCGTCTGTGTCAGCTCATCCAGCGGCTTTCGGCCAAAGAGCTGACACAGAAGTCAAGCACGCGAGATCTGCCGCTCGGCGCTAACTGTTCTGCTCCGCGTGATCGCACTTGCGTCGACGCGCCGGACCGGGCGTTCGGGCTGGGTGACGGTGATGTCCCGGTGTACGTCGCTGTGTGCGCACGGGCCGCACCACGGGCGATCAACGAGCCCGCGGCGTGACGATGAGACGAATGGTGAAACGATTCGCGGAGTCGTTGCCTTTGTACGGTGGTCAGGAGGCTTCGGCGATGGTCCCGTAACGCTGGTGGGCGGCTTGCGCTGAGGTGCCGAGGAGGGCGCCGATTTTCAGCCATGACAGTCCCTTTGACGGTCTTCGGGGAGAAGTCCGTTGACGCAAGCTCGAACCAGGCCTCGAGCAACTCGCCAACGGTCGCAGTCGTGCGGACCGTAAGTCCGCGCTGCGCATCAAGCACCATCTCGGCGAGGAGACGCTGCGCCTCGCGCTTGCCGCCACGGAAGCTGCGTATCGCGTACCGCTGCTTCCCCGTTACCGGATCGGTGCCGACGTAGGCGCGCAGCTCCCAACTTTCGCCCCGGCGACCCAAGTAGCCCTTCATAGTTGCCTCCAAGCTTACATTCGCAAGCCATTCGCAACGAGGACCGGGAACCAGAAGCGGCACTCCGCAGAGTGCCTCTGAGCTGGACTTTCTTGGCAGCCCCAACGGGATTCGAACCCGTGCCGCCACCTTGAGAGGGTGGTGTCCTAGGCCACTAGACGATGGGGCCGAGTAGCCCCAGCACACTACCAACGGGCCGGGGCTACCAACCGGCATTGTCCCGACCGCCTTGGTCAGCCCAAAACGACCGAAGGCCGGCACATGGCCGACCTTCGACAAGAGCTGGGGAACAAGGACTCGAACCCTGAATAACAGTACCAGAAACTGCTGTGTTACCAATTACACCATTCCCCACCGGGGCTAACCCGTGGAGCACAAAGTCTAACAACCGACCGCGATCGGTCACACCCGGCATTCACCCGGTGATCGACAGCAACCGCTTGAACCCGATGATCCGTCCGACCGCGATTCCCGCCGCCTCTTGGAACTCCTTCGACAGGCCGCCTTTCCGCGCACCGGGCTGGTCCGCGTCGGCGACACGTAGGCGACGAGTCCGAGTTCCTGGGCGATCAACCGTGACCGCAGAGAGTGGAACGGATCGCTGACCAACAGGACGCGGAACAGGCCGCGTTGCTGCAGCAGATCGGCGACACCATCGAGCGACGCGTACGAGCTGTGGCCGACCGTCTCCTGCAGGATCGCCTCGGCCGGCACGCCGCGATCGATCAGGTAGTTGGCCGACGCCTCGGCCTCGGTGAACCGATCGCCGGGCTGGTTGCCACCGGTCACGACCACAAACCGGGGCGAGGCCCGACGCCACAGGTCGACGGCATGGTCGAGCCGAGCAGCGAGCTGCGGCGACGGACGGCCGTCGTACTGGGCGGCGCCCATCACGACGATGGCGTCGACCGGGCGAGCCTGGTCGCTGCGACCGGTCGAGTGCACCTGATACGACGGTGACCGCGTAGTACCCGACCGCCAGCAACACGATCGGGGCGATCCCCACGACCAGTCGGCGGCCGCGTTACGAGGCCGACGATCGGTGATTCCACCGACGGGCGTCGGATCGGTGACGACCTCGACTGCAGGCACTTCCACCGTAGGGGTTCCGTGCGCAGGGGTGTCCGCTACCAGCGGATCGAGGTTGCTCACGCCTTCGCAACCATGGTCAGCCGTCGGAGGACTTCCTCCCGCCCCAACACCTCGAGCGCCTCGAACAAGGGCGGGCCGACGGTGCGACCGGTGATGGCAACGCGGATCGGTGCTTGCGCCTTGCCCTTCTTCAGACCGTGCCGCTCGCCCGATCGCTTCGAGCGTGTCCTTCAGCGCAGCCGCGTCCCACTGCGGCAGCTGCCGGTACGCCTCGGTGACCTCGGCCAACACCTCGGTGCGCCGCGGCGCGGCCATCGTCTTCGCCCACGCTTCCTGATCGAGCACTGGGTCGGCGAGGAACAGGAAGTCGATGACACCGGGCACCTCGGCGAGCGTGCTGGCTCGCGACTGCACGACCGGGGCCATCGCCGCGAACTTCGCCGCGTCGAACCGCTCGCGGCGGCCACGGCACGTCGGCGGCCAGTGGAGGAACGGCTGGCACGCGGCGATGAAGTCGTCGACCGACAGCATGCGGATGTACTCGCCGTTGAACGCGGCGAGCTTCTTGACGTCGAAGAACGCCGGCGAATGGTTGACGTCTTCCAGTCGGAACTCGCGCTCGATCACTGGACCACGGCACGATCTCGTGATCGCCCGGCGGCGACCAGCCGAAGGTCATCAGGTAGTTGACCATCGCCTCGGCGCAGGTAGCCCTCGGCGCGGTACTGCTCGACCGCCACCTTGTCGCGCCGCTTCGACAACTTCTTGCGCTGTTCGTTGACGAGCAGCGGCACGTGCGCCCACACCGGCGGCTGGTGACCGAGCGCCTGCCACAACAGCTGCTGCTTCGGCGTGTTGGGCAGGTGCTCCTCGGCACGAACGACGTGGGTGATGCGCATCTCCATGTCGTCGACAACGTTGGCGAGCAGGAACATCGGGCGTGCCGTTGCCGCGCAGCAACACGAAGTCTTCGATCGTCGAGTGGTCGAACTCGACCTCGCCGCGCACCAGGTCGTGCACGGTCGTGACGCCGTCGGGAACACGAAATCGCAGCACACGTCCGGGCCCCGGGCCGAGCCCGCGATCGCGCGAATAGCCGTCGTACCCGCTCGCTCCGGTGGCCTTGGCCCGCTCCTGGATCTGCTCGGAGGTGAGGTCGCAGTAGTACGCGGCGCCGGCCTCGAACAACCGCTGCGCAGCCGCGAGGTGGGCGTCGGCGTACTGGCTCTGGAAGTACGGGCCCTCGAACGTGGGATCGTCGCTGTGGATGCCGATCCACGCCAGGGCATCGATGATGCCGTGCGGTCCACTCCGGCCGGTTGCGGGCCTCGTCGGTGTCTTCGATGCGCAGCACGAACGTGCCGCCGAGCCGCTTGGCCAGCGCCCAGTTGTACAGCGCGGTGCGCGCCCCGCCGACGTGGAAGAAGCCGGTGGGTGATGGCGCGAATCGAAGTCGGGGGCCGCTGCTCATGCGCCGTTCACCCTACCGGCCGCGACCGTTTTCAGGGTCCGCGGGTCAGTCGGTCGGTGGGCGCTGGGTGATGAGGGCAAGGTTGCGCAAGTTGGCGCAACGCCACCGACAGCGTGGTGAGGTCGTAGGCATCGGCGCGGCGGATCTCGGTGAACATCGCCATCGCCCGGACGACGACTCGTTCGTTGGCCGCTGCCCACTCGCGCGGCTCCGCCGACGTACGAGCGCATCGTCGGCGAGATCCGACAAGGCGCTCATCAGATCGTCGCGCAGCGCCGACCGCGCCTGCGTCTGCCAGCGGTCGTTGCGCGGCAGCGCACCGACCGCGTCCCACAGCCACCCGAGATCGAGCGCGTCGAACATCTCCCAATACGCCGCAGCGGTCTCGCGGACCGTGAGGTGCTGGCGATGGGCGAGGTCGATCACGTCGAAGGCGGTGTGCATCAGCGGCCACAGCACCGACCGCTGGGCCAGCGCCTCGGGAACGCCGGCCGCAAGCCGCGCCGCCTCGTTGGCGAACATCTGGTCGCGGATCCTGCCCCGCAGGTGCGCCTCGAGCGTGGTCGACAGCTCGATGATGCCGGGTCGGAACTCGGCGACGACGGCGGCGATGTCGAGCGGCGGTCGGCGATGACGCAGCAACCACAACGCACCGCGCTCGACCATCCGTCGCGCCTCCAGGAACATCTCCAACTGCGTGTCGAGCTTGACGTGCGACGGCAGTGCCTCGATCTGATCCCACATCGCCGGGAAGCTTGAAGATGTCGCGGGCCGCAACCCAGGCGCGCATGACGTCGACCACGCCGGCGCCGGTGTCTTCGGTCATGCGATTGTCGAACGAGATGCCCGACAGGTTGACCATCTGGTTGGCGATCTGCGTGGCGATGATCTCGCGGCGCAGCCGATGCCTCGAGGATCTCGGGCCGGTACCGCTGCTGCAGGACCGTCGGGAAGTAGCGAACCAGATCGGGCTCGAGGTACGGGTCGTCGGGAAACTCGGTGCGCACCATCTCGGTCATGTTGACGCTCTTGGTGTACGCCAGCACGACGGCGAACTCCGGCGTCGTCAGACCGATCCCGCCGGCTTGCCGTTCGGCGATCTGCTTGTCGGTCGGCAGGAACTCGAGCGTGCGGTTGAGCCATCCCTCGGCCTCGAGCACGTGCAGGTACCTGGCATGCACGTTGACCATCGGCAGCGCCTGGCGGCGGGCGATGGCGAGCGTGAGCGTCTGGGCGCGGTTGTCGTCGAGCACCAGGTCGGCGACCTCGTCGGTCATCTCGGCCAACACCTCGTTGCGCTGTTCGATCGTCATCGCACCCTCGGCCATCACGGCGCCGAGAAGGATCTTGATGTTGACCTCGTGGTCGCTGCAATCGACGCCGGCGGAGTTGTCGATTGCGTCGGTGTTGACCAAGCCCGCCGTCGAGCGCGAACTCGACGCGACCACGCTGCGTCAACCCGAGGTTGCCACCCTCGCCGACCATCCGGCAACGCAGCTCCGACCCGTTGACGCGCAGCCCGTCGTTGGCTCGATCGCCGACCTCGGCATGCGACTCGGTCGAGGCCTTGACGTAGGTACCGATGCCGCCGTTCCACAACACGTCGACGGGTGCGCGCAAGATCGTCGACAGCAACTCGTTCGGTGTGAACGTCTGCTGCTCGGTGCCCAGCCGCTTGCGTGCCTCGGGGCTCAACGTGATCGTCTTCAGCGTGCGCGGGTACACCCCGCCACCGAGCGAGATCAGCGACGTGTCGTAGTTGGCCCAGCTCGATCGGGGCAGATCGAACAGCCGCTTGCGCTCGGCAAACGACACCGCCGGATCGGGATCCGGATCGATGAAGATGTGCCGATGGTCGAACGCGGCCACGAGCTTGACGTGCGGCGAGCGCAGCATGCCGTTGCCGAACACGTCGCCCGACATGTCGCCGATGCCGACGATGGTCAGCTCGTCGCGGTCGGCGTCCTTGCCCAGCGCACGGGCGTGGCGACGCACGCTCTCCCACGCTCCCCGGGCCGTGATGCCCATCGCTCTTGTGGTCGTAGCCGTCGCTGCCACCCGAGGCAAATGCATCGCCCAGCCAGAACCCGTACTCGGCGGAGATCTCGTTGGCGATGTCGCTGAACGTCGCCGTGCCCTTGTCGGCCGCGACGACGAGGTACGGATCGTCGTCGTCGTGGCGAACGGTGTCGGGCGGCGGAACGATGGCGCCGCCGACGATGTTGTCGGTGAGGTCGAGCAGACCGCAGATGAACTCGCGGTAGCAGGCCACGCCCTCGGCACGAAGCTCGTCGGCCGCGGCCGGTGGCTTCTTCGACGACGAACCCGCCCTTGGCGCCGGTCGGCACGATCACAGCGTTCTTGACGATCTGGGCCTTGACGAGCCCGAGGACCTCGGTGCGGAAGTCCTCGCGTCGATCGCTCCAACGAATGCCACCACGGGCGATCCGGCCATTGCGCAGATGGATTCCCTCGACCCGCGGTGAGCACACCCAGATCTCGAACATCGGTCGCGGCAGCGGCAGGTCGGGCACCTTCGACGTGTCGAACTTGTACGACACCACCGGGCGATGACCGCCGTCGACGCTCGGGCGAAAGGCGTTGGTGCGCACGGTCGCCTCGATCAGCGCCAGCAGCGAACGCAGCGTGCGATCGTCGTCGAGGCTCGGTACCGCATCGAGCGCCTCGATGATCTCGGCACGCACGTCGGTCTCTGCGGTCGAGCCGGCCGGCGAGGCGGGGTCGAAGCGGGCGGCGAACAAGGCGGTGAGCAGTCGGCTGATCGATGCGTGACGAGCCAGCGTGGCTTCGATGTACTGCTGGCTGAACGGGAAGCCGATCTGGCGCAAGTAGCGGGAGTAGGCCGCGCAGGATCTCGATCTGGCGGGCAGTCAGGCCGGCCAGCAAGACAAGCCGATTGAGGCCGTCGACCTCGATCGTTCCGTTGAACTCGGCCAGGAAGCAACGCTGCACCTCGGTCTGGTCAGCGTCGGTCAGCTCGACCTCGGCCGGCACCGCGACACCCACGTCGTGCAGCCACACCGTGGCGCTGTCGAACCCGAAGCCGAAGGCTCGCTCGTCGAGCGCGCGCAAGCCGAGGTGATCGAGCAACGGCAACATGTCGGCCAGCGGGATCGACTCACCTCGCCGGTAGATGCGGAAACGCCAGCTGCCGTCGACACGCTGCAACAGATCGGTGGTGACATCGACTGGTGCGTCGACAAGGTCGTCGATGTTGACGAAGTCGAGCGCGGCGACGGGCGGATCGTTGAGCTCGTCGTAGCCGGCGGGGATCGCCGGCTCGAGCCGATCGACCAGAGCGGCCCGCGCCCCGAGGGAGGCTCGAACCGCGTCGAGCCACTCATCGGCGATGTTGATGGTGGTCATGTGTCTCCCGGCAACGCTGGCGGCAGTTTCCCCTGCCTGGCGACACTAGTCGGTAGCGTCTAGAAGATGAGTCGTCTCTCGTTCCGTCGCGGCCGAATCGCACCCGGGTCACCGCTCGGTAGCCGGTGGTCTGGCACGGGCGGCGGTCTTCGGCGTCAGCGATGGACTGGTCTCGAACGTGTCGCTGGTGATCGGTTTCGCCGGCGCCGGCCAACCGTCGTCGGTCGTCCGACTGGCCGGGCTGGCCGGCGCCATCGCCGGAGCGACCAGCATGGCGGCCGGCGAGTGGGTCAGCATCTCGGCGCAGAACGAGATGGTCTTCCGCGAGCTCGACGTCGAGCGTCGCGAACTGGCCCACAACACGGTGTCCGAGACCGCAGAGCTGGCCGCGATGTACGAGGGTCACGGAATGACTCGCCAGATCGCCCTCGACGCGGCCAACGACGTGATGCGCGAGCCCGAAGCGGCACTCGTCGTGCACGTCCGCGAAGAGCTCGGTGTCGACCCCAACGAGCTCGGCTCACCATGGAGTGCCGCCGGCCTGTCGTTGGTGTGCTTTCTGGTCGGTGCCCTGCTGCCCGTCATCCCATGGTTCGCGCGGCAGCGGCAACAGCGCCAAGGTGGCGTCGATCGTCATCGGCGTCGTTGCCGCGGCACTCGTGGGCTTGATGATCGGCAAGTTCGCCGAACGACGTCTGGTGTGGAGTGCGACTCGCCAGGTCTTGATCCTGCTGATCGCCTGCGGCGCGACGTACCTCGTCGGCAACGCGCTGGGCGTCAGCGTCAGCTAGGTTCGGCCGCTACAGCCCGGCGTGCGCTGACGGATCGGGTGTGATCTGCAGGATCACCCGCTCGCTCTCGATCTCGCCCTGGTAGTCGGCGCCCGTGTACTTCTGGGACAGCGCATCGATGTGTGCCCGTGCCTCGGCACCGCGAACCTCGCTCGACACGGTGCCGCGCACCTCGGCGTACGCGTACGTGTTCTCGGAGCTCCAGATCGTGACCGTGACCTTGGGATTGGCCTCGATCGCCTTGTACTTGGCGCGGTGCACCTCGGTGTTGATCAGCACGTGCTCGTCGTCGGCATCGACCCACATCACGTGGGTGGCGATCGCACCGTTGGGGAGATGGAAGGAAATCGAACCGAAGTTCTTGCCCCTGGCGAGGTCGCGAATCACTGGATCAAGCATCGGGCCACGATACGTGCTTCGATGGTGGCATGCGTCAACTGAACGTGCTCGGTGAAGAGCTGCAGCCCTGCTCGCTCGATCCCTTGACGGGGTACTACCGCACTGGGTGCTGCGAGAACCGTGGCGACGATCCGGGCCTGCACGTGGTGTGCGTGGTCGCCACCGAGGAGTTCCTCGCGTTCTCCCGAGCTGTCGGCAACGACTTGTCGACACCGATGCCCCAGCACGGGTTTGCCGGGTTGAGCGACGGCGATCAATGGTGCCTGTGCGCGGCACGCTGGCAGGAGGCGTTCGAGGCGGGAGCAGCGCCGATGGTGCGCCTGGCTGCCACGCATCTGTCGGCCCTGGAGTACTCCTCTTTGGCCGATCTACGCGCTCACGCCGTCGACGACTGACCGGCGGCCCACTGCTGGTCGCGGTGGATCAGTTCGCCATCCGTGGTGATGGCCAGGGCTCGGTAGCCGTCGAAGTTGCTGACCCAGTCGATGCCGTCGAGCCCCATCACGAACGCTGTCGTGGCGAAGGCATCGGCCCAGGTGAGGTGGGGACCGACGACGGTCATCGACGCGAGGGCTGCGGCCGGTTGGTCAGTGCGGCCGTCCCAGAGGTGTCGGCCGCGAGCCGCGGTTCCCGAAGTCGCCACGGCATCGCCGCTGACGTCGACGAGCGCGCGAATGGCACGCGGATCGTCGTTGTTCGGATCGGCGATGGCGACCCGCCACGGCGACCCATCGTCCGCGGTGCCCCGCGTCTGGATGTCGCCGCCGACCGAGAGGTACCAGTTCCCGAGATCGGCGTCGTGAAGGCGCTTGGCCGCCAGCTCGGCCGCCCAACCCTTCACGAACCCGGCCGGATCGATGACGCTGTCGCCTGGTCGGCGAGCGCGGAACGCTCCGTTGCTGGCGTGCTCGAGCCACGTGCACGCATCGACCACTTCGAGCACCTCGGGACTGGCGTCGAGGAGGTGCAGTTCGACCGGAGTTGATGCGGCTGATCTCACTGGTCGTGCGGAAGGTCGAGAACATGTCTTCTCGAGCCGTCGAACTCGGTCCACATCGCCGTCACTGCCTGGTCGATCACGACGACGTCGGCCTGATCGTGCACGTGCACGCTGGCCATGGTGCCCATCACCGCATGGGTGCGCACAACAGTTGGACGCGAGCGGCGACGTCATCAACCAACCTTGTCGAGGATCGCTTGCAGCGACCTCGCGTAACCGTCGACGTGATCGTTGCCCCGCTGACACCGTTGATGTTGGCGACTCTGCGCCTTCATCACCTCGATTGTGAAGGATCGGCAAGGCCGGTTGTTGATCCGCACCGACCTGCGGTGCGAGTTCGGGGACTGGATGGCGTCGACATCGCAGATCTGCCCGCTGCTGGAGATCACTGCCTCGACCTGAACAGGACCCCACCTGGTGTCGACGGTCGGACCATCGAGCGTCTGCCCCGTGCAGGCCGTACCGGCGGTGGGCGTGGGCTGCACTGCCTTGGGTGCCGGAGTGGCAGCCGGCTGTTGCTGCGCCGTGGGTGTCGCTGGCACGGCGGGCGGCTGTTGTTGATCGGCAGCCGGCAACGTCGACGACACGGCTGGGGGCTGCCCAGTGGCGGTGCCGGCGCTCGAGCCGGGCAGTGCCACATCGGTGCCGCCGAGATCAACGGCAGCACCGCTCGACGGTCGGTCGAGCAGGGCGACGAGTCCGGCTGCGGCGGTGGTCACCGCCACAGCCGGCAGCAGGCGTCTGCCGAGAGGAACGGGGGGGCGCTTGTACATCGTGGTCACCACCACGGCTGTTCGAAATGGATGTCTTCGGACGGCGACGCCGGCCTCACGGAGCCCGGCGCGGCCTGCCCACAGCAGACGCTCGGGGCCGCACAGCACCGCGACCCGGTCGGTGAGATCAGGGATGGCCTTGCGCAGCACCTTGCCCGAGAACGGATCCTTCACCGCGAGCGTCGCGGTCGGCCCGACCAGTGTCATCAGCTCGCCGCCGAGATCGCGGGCCATGCCACGCAGCTCGTTGGCGTAGACCAGGTCGTCGTGGCGGCTGGCGCGGTAGAGCACGATCGGCTGGTGCCGGCGGTCGAGGCGTTCGAGCATCGCCTTGACCGGCGCGACACCGATGCCGCCGACGATGAACAGCACCTTGCGATCCTGATGGTCTGCGGCGTGGTCGCACCGAACGGGCCCTCGACGGCGATCCGCGTGCCCGCGGGAAGGTGAGCGATCGACGCGCTGCCATCGCCGAACGACTTCACCGAGATCCTCAGCCCGTCGGTCGTCGGCGCGGCCGACAGCGAGAACGGATGGGCCTGCCACCACAGGCCCTTGGCCAGTGGCCGCACGATCACGAACTGCCCGGCATCGCCGAACATCTTGTGCAGAGCGCCGCCGGCGAGGCGCAACTCGGTGGTGTTGTTGTTGAGCTTGCGCGTCTCGGCGATGTGCAGCGGGTGCATCGCGGCAACGATCAAGCGGCCCCAGCGGCCACGGATCAACATGACACCGACACCGACGTGCAGCGCGATCCACAGCCAACGGGAGAAGGCGTCGTTGGCGAACAGTTCGCCCCACACGATCTCGTGGGAGAACGAGATCGCAAAGCCGGCATAGGCGAGCAGGTGGACGAAGTACCACGTCTCGTACGACATCTGGCGGCGGATGCTGCGCAGCGACGTGATCGTGACGGCGCCGATGATCAGCGCCCCGACGAATGCCAACGCCATGTACGACTCGCGCCCGGTGAGATCGACGATCGCCGAGGCGAAACCGATGTCGAGGCCCCACGCGAACACCGCGGTCACGACGTGCACGGCCGACGAGCACCGCCATCGTCTCGCCGAGGATGCGGTGCCAGATGAACACCCGATCGAGGCCGTAGCGGTGCTCGATGGCGAGTGGCCGGCCGGCCAGCGCAAGCCCGGCGAGCCCGGCGAACGAGGCGGCGATGCCGCTGAGTTGGGTCAGGCTGGTCGCCGCCGGGACGGCACCCTGGCCGAGGTTGCCGAAGCCCACCGTGACGCAGCCACACCGTCAGGATGACGCCGAACGCGGCGCAGAAGAACGACAACAGATGGTTGTCGCTGAACATCGTGTAGCGCCGATGCGGTAACGGCTTCGCCACCTGCTGAGTTGCGGCGCGTCGGAGCGCGGTCACGAACTCGCTGCGGCATGCCCATCACTTTGGTCGACGCGTGCGAAACATGCACGAGATCCCAGTAAGAGTTTCGTAAGAAGGCCTTACGCCCGGCCGGCTACGCGTTGGTGACGGTGATGCTGATCGTGTCGTCGTCGGTGAGGGTGCCGCCAGTGCCGGTGTTGCCTTGGTCGCTGGTGATGATCTGCAACTTCCCCCCGTTGCCCACGTAGTTCGTGGTGGGGTTGAACCGCATGCCGGCCAACGCCGCATTGATGTTCGACATCGTGCCGGTGAAGGTCATGCTCGCGTCGGCCGTACCGTCTCCGGCCGTGAACGTCAGCCCGGCGACGCCTGCCAAGGTCGCTGTTCCTTTGGTGCTGACCAACTGGACCTGCATCGTGCCCGATTCGGCGTCGACATCGGTGATCGAGATGATGTTGTTGTAGGCCGCCGAGAACACCTCTGCGGTGTTCTTCGGAGTCGTTTGAGTGCCCGGCCGAACGTTCACGGGGTTGTCGTTGAGGGCAGTGAGAGTGATCGACCGGCTCGCGGTATTGCTGTCGAAGAGGCCGTCATTGACAACGAACGTGATGATGCGGGTAACTGCGGGCAGGCTGTCACTGCTGTTTCTGTACCTGACCTTCTGCAGCGCGGTCTGATAGTTGGCCTTGGTGGTCGAACCGGACAGAGAGAGGACACCAGTCGTCGCGTCCCAGTTGAAGGTGATACCACTTTGGCTCGCGAACGTCAGAAGGTCCTCTCCCTCGACATAGTTGGTGGACACGGTCACCGTCGCCGAGACCATGTTGGCGCTGTCATTGTCGACAACCGTGATCCCCGAATCGATCACCTTTGCCGTTCCGTTCTCGGTGTAGGCCAGGGTGCCGGTGGTGGACACGGTCACCACCGGGGCGTTGGCAACCGCGATGGCGATGGTGTCGTCGTCGGCGAGCGCGCCACCGGTGCCGAGGTTGCCCTGGTCGTTGGTAACGATTCGCAGGCTGGCAGCGCCGGTAGTGTTCGACGTCGGGTTGAAGCTCAGCCCGGCCAGCGCTGCGTTGATGTCGGCGATGGAGCCGGTGAAGGTCATATCCGCGTCGGCGGTGCCGCTGTCGCCCGACTTGAAGGTCAGATTGGTGGTGCCCGACAGGGACGCCTTCCCTAGGGTGCTGATCAACTCGACCTGCACTGCGTTCGAGCCGGCGTCGGCGTCGCTGATCGAGATGAGGTTGTTGTTGCCGGACGAGAACACCTTCGCTGTGTTCTTGGGGGACGCTTGGCTACCTGGGACGCTGTTGACGGGGGCATCGTTGACAGAGGTGATGGTGATCGTCCGGCTCGCGGTGTTGCTGTCGAGGCTGCGGTCGTTGACGACGAACGTGACCGTCCGCGGCAGCGTGTTCGGGAGGTGGCTGTTGTTGTTGTACGTGACCGAACGCAGCGCGGCCTGGAAGTTGGACACCGTCGCGTCGCCCGTCAGGGTGAGTGCCCCGGTTGCCGCGTTCCAGGTCCCGGTGATCCCGTTCTGGTTGCTGAAACCCAGCGTGTCCTGACCGTTGAGGTAGTTGGTGGTCATGTCAACCGTTGCCGACGACAGGTTGGCGCTGTCGGGGTCGGTGACGGTGAACCCTGCATCGAGCGCAGGGGTGGCGTTCTCGATGTACGCCAGCGCTGGCGCCTGTCGCGGCGACGACGGGGGCATCGTTGACGGCGTTGACAGCGATCGTACGGCTCGTTGGGTTGCTGGCGAGGAGGCCGTCGCTGGCGACGAAGGTGACGGTCCGCGTGGCCGTGCTCGGGTTGTCGCCGATGCTGCTGTATGTGATCGATCGCAGCGCCGACTGGTAGTTGGCGACCGTCGATGAACCAGCCAGGGCCAGCACTCCGGTGGCTGGCGTCCACGTGCCGGTGATCCCATTCTGGTTGCTGAACGCCAGCGTGTCCTGACCGTTGACGTAGTTGGCGGTGATGGCCACGGTGGCCGAGACCAGGTTGGCGTTGTCGCTGTCAGTAACCGTGATCGCCGGGTCGAGCGGAGTCGAACTGTTCTCCGTATAGGCCAAACCCGTGACGGATGGTGTAACGACAGGCGGGTCGTCAACGGTGATCGAGAACGTCTGGGCAACGCTGGTGGCGGCGGCGCCGTTCGCAGTGCCGCCATTGTCGCGGATGCTGACACTCACCGTCGCGATGCCGGTGGCGTCAGCGGCGGACGCGAAGGTCAGGGTGCCACCCGCGCTGACAGCGGGCTGGACGGCGAACAACGCACTGTTGGAGTTCGTGACGATGAAGTCGACCAGTTGGTCGGTCTCGCCCGTGCCCTGGCTGATCGCGGTCGCCCAACCTGCGACGGTCTGGGCGCCGAGATTCGACACGACCTTCTGGTCTGGGCCTTTGGTGAAGCTGGGGGTCTCGTTCGCCGGATTGACGGCGATCGTCACCGTGACGACGGCCGAGTTGAGTATCCCGTCACTGGCCACATAGGTGAACGACACCGCGCCGGCGAAGTTGGGCGGCGGAACGTACGTGAACGAACCGTTCGGGTTGAACGCCAGCCCCGTCGTGCCCGATACACCCACGGCGGTCAGAACGGAACCCTCCGGATCCGAGTCGTTGGCCAGGACCCCGGTGAACGCATCGACGGTGAGCGTCGTGTCCTCATTCACCGAGTAGCTGTCGGTTGCCGCAACCGGCGGCGTGCTGATCGCAACGTTGTCGAAGGTGGCGGTGTTCAGCTTGCGCGCCTTGTTCGTCGGGGAGTCCAGTTGATAGACGGCTGAAGACGCTAGGCCCACGTAGATGGTCGAGCCCATCGCGATCGTCTGGGTCTCGCCGCGCTGGGTCCAGGTCGTGCCGTTCGGGGAGATCTCTGCGGTGAGGCTGTCGCCGCGGCGCGTCAGCCGCACCCAATACGGGGCACTGAGAGTATCGCCCGGTGAAGCGGCAGCCGTGTCCGTTCCAGCGGTCTTCCGGTAGATGAACTCGGATCCGTTCCCTTGGGTTAGGCCCACCATCGCGTCGATGGCACTGAACTCGGTCAGGTTCTGCCTGAACATCACGCCGGCCTTGGACACCGAGATGCACGGCTGTTGATGAGAGTTATCAGCCGCCCAGCAGGTCGGATTCTGGTCAGAGCTGCCGGGGTATGTCACGATCTCCGCTACGACCCGTGCCGTCAGGCTGCCGTCACCCGTCATCGGCCGGTAGAGGAACTGGAACCCGTCGTTGGCTTGCCAGATGTCCCAGCCGCTGCCTTTGACGGTGTACGTCGGCGACGTGTAGTCGCTGTCGACGCCATTCGCGATCGGCGGACCACCGATGTTCGTGTGGTCCGTGAAGATGCCCAGGGAAGTGACGTTGATCACGATGGTGTCGTCGTCGGTGCCGGCCCCGCCCGATCCCGAGAACAGGTCGCTGGTCTTGACCCTCAGGCGGCCTTCGCCGACGAAGTCGGCCGTGGGGGTAAAGGTCAAGTTGGCGAGGGCGTAGTTGACCGCGGGGATCGCGCCGGTGAAGGTCATGTCGGCGTCGGCTGTACCGGTGTCGCCCGACTTGAACGTCAAACCGGCGACGCCCGACAGCGTCGCCTTACCGTTGCTGCTGATCAGCTGGACCTCCACCGAACTCGGGCTGTCGACATCGCTGACCCAGATGGCGCCGCTGTTCGTGAACACCTTGTTGGTGTTATTCGCAGTCTCCTGGGCGACAGGCACCCTGTTGACCGGCTTGTCGTTGTCGGGGATCACGGTCACCGTGACCTTCACGATGTTGGAGTCGAGTGAACCGTCGCTGACCTTGTACTGGAACTCGTCCGAGCCGTTGAAGTTCGACCGCGGTGTGTAGATGAAGGAGCCGTCGGACGTGAACGTCAGTGCTCCGTTCGCCACACCCGAGTAGAGGATGGCGGTCTTCCCTTGGCGGCTGGGGTCATTGTCCAGGACGCCAGGAGCGCCGACGTTGAGGGTCTCGTCCTCCTTGACGGAGTACGCATCCTCGGTAGCGCGAGGAGGGGCCTTGACGAGGACCGAATAGACCTTCGACGCTGTTGCGGCCGACGCGTCGGTCGCGGTGAACGTGACGGTCGGATTCGTCCCCCCGATTGTGGGCGCTCCCGAGACGATCCCACTCGATTCATCGATCTGGAGGCCCGGCGGCAGACCGGTCGCCGACCACTTCGTCGGTTCGGTGGCGCCGATGGTCGACATCACGATCGACGGATACTGAGCTCCGACTTCACCGTCTGGCAGAGGCTCCGGACCGATGACGGTCAATTGCGACGCGGAGGATCGGAGCGACGCAGTCATGATCGACGTGAGCGGCGCTCGCCTGCCCTTCCCCGTCACCGTGAGCGTGACGGTTGCAGGGTTGCCCGTGCAGAACGGCGGCAGGGGCACAGGAGCCGGACTGAATTGACAGGTCGCCGCGGCCGCGACCATGTTGCTTCCGAGCACGACATCGACATTCGTTGTTTCCGCTTCGTGGTACGAGCAGACCCGGCGGACGAGTTGCAGCTTTGTGCTGTCGACCGGGTCAGTGACAGATGCGTAGGTCACGACGACCCTGGTCTCCTCCGTCACCGATGTGCGGTCGATCCAACTGAAGCGCACGACCGGCGGCGCGGGATTGCAGGCGACGCCGGCGGGGTCGGACGGGTCAGTGGAAACTCCCAGAGATTGGTCGCCGGCGGCGGTCGCCGGATCGATGCCTCCGGCCGACTGCGCGTCGCGGATGAGGAACGACGAGATCAGCCCGGCGTCGGTGGAGTCGTTGACCTGGTCGGTCGTGGAGCTGGCGGCGTTGAGCGACGTGATCAATGCCGCGACGACAACACCACCGATCATCCCGCTGAGCAGCAGCGCGATCAGGACTTCGACGAGCGTGAATCCTCGGTCACCTCGGCGGATCCAGCTCCGCACAGTCGGTCGTAGCCGGGCGTTCATCGGTTGACGCTCCATGACTGCACGTAGGTCTTCGGCGGGTCCTCCTGGAAGTTGACCTGCGCCCGAATGATCACGTCGGCGAAGTTGCACTTCACATCGGTCGGGTTCTTGCAGAATGCTGAGAAGATGACGTTGCGCTGGTTGACGTCGGTTCCGTTGGAGCTCTTCACGACACCACATGCGTTCACCCAGTCGACTCTGATCGCGATGTCGTTCAGGTTGTCCGTGTCATCGATCGAGCCAGCCGGCGACGAGCACGTGAGCCCACGGACGTGGGAGATGGCTTGCTGGATCGCACCGTCCGCTGCGTACTGTCGGTTGCGGATCAGCTCGAGGCTGCCGCGGTTGTTGAGGGTCGACGTGGCGAGTGATGCGAGCCCCGCACTGATCAGGCCAATCATCATCACGAACCCGATGGCCAGGATCAGCGCAGCTCCGGAGTCCTGATGCTGGCGATGTGGCCGCGTCATGGTGTGCTCACCTTGATCTGCATCGTCTGGCGCAACCCGGTGGGTCCGACAACGATGAGCTTCAGCAACTTCGGGGTTGTGCTGCTGGGGCAGGTGTTGCCCGGGGGGTCGACCGAGAGGACGAAGCCCGGTGCCGAGTACGTCGCGGTGTAGGTGCCACCAACGACGCAACCTTGCACGGCTGCCTTGGTGGCTTCCGCATAGTTGCGCATCACGACGTCGGCCTGAACGCTGTTTCGTTGAGCGTTGCCGGCGTTGCTCACCGTGGCCAGGCTGGAGATGAGGGCAGTGATCGTCAGGCCGATGATCACGACGGTGAGCAGGATCTCGACCAGCGTCTCGCCGATATCCCCTTTCGCTCGCATCATTCACTCCGGTCTGTCGACTCTTTCTTCGTGCATTGGTTGCTGGATCTTCGGCAACACCGTCCGCCTGAACTGCTCGCGCAGCCCAGGCGGACAGGAGGTTCAACTCACGGACTGCAGGTGAAGGTCGGAGCAACCGTGGCGGTTCCGGCTGTCATTGTCAGCGTCCAGCCCGAGTTGCTCACGGCCAGGGTGCTGGTCGTCAGGGGAGACGGAGTGGTGTTCGCGGGCAGGGTCAACGGAGCCCCGCTGGACGAGGGCCCGGCCGTGGTCAGCTCCAAGAAGTTTGCGGGATACTTGGCGTTGGATGCGAAATACACTGCAGATGCCGCCTTCGCAGAATCTGAGGTTGCGCTGCACGCCGACGACGAGCCCTTGCTGACCAGGTTGCTGATGCCGACGACTGCAACTGCCGACAAGATGCCGACCAGGACGATCGCAATCAGGATCTCGACGAGCGTGAAGCCTTTGTCGTCGCTCTCTCTGATTGAACTGACATGTGTGTTCATTGTTCCTCTTTTGGTGTTGGTGCCGTTGCCGGCACAGGGGGTTTGTGTTCAGTGACCATCACTTGATCTGGCCAAAGATGCTGTACATCGCTGCGATCTGGGCCACAGCGACAAAGCCGACGACGAGACCGACGAAGAGGATGACCACCGGGGCGAACAGGTCGGTGGCCTTCTTCATCGTGAAGCCGACCTCACGCTCGTAGTAGTTGGCGGCCTTCGACAGCTGGTTTCCGAGCATCCCGGTGCGCTCGCCGACTTGGATCATCTGACGAGCGGCGATCGGGAAGAGCCCCGTCTCGACCATTGGCTCGTACAGCCCTCCGCCACGTACCAGTGTCTCGCGCACACTGAGCATCCGCGATCTGGAAGATCGAGTTGTTGGTGCTGTCGGCTGACAACCCGATCGCTGCCGGCAGTGGGACGCCGGCCATCGAGAGCGACGACAGCACTCGGCAGAATCGTTCGAGGGAGATGAGGTGGTAGAGGTTTCCGATCAGCGGCAACCTCATCGCCAGAGCGTCGCGTCGGCCCTTGCCCCGATCCCCACCGATGATGAGACCGAGCACGCGACGGCCGCGACGAGGATCGCCGAGGAGGAGCATCGGCCACGAGGTCGTCATGAAATCCGTGAAGCCCATCAGCATCCGCGTGTGGCAGCGGCAGCCGCGCGCCGAGTCCTCGGTACAGGCCGCTGAACTTCGGTAGCACGAAGACCGACATCACGATCATCGCCGCGACCGCGACACGAGCACCAAGATGGGGTAGGTCAGAGCGCTCTTCACCTGCCGACGGGCGGCGATGTCGCGCTCCAGGTATGTGGCGAGTTGGTTGAGAACCTGGTCGAGGTCTCCCGTGTACTCGGCCGACTTCAGCATCGCTCGGTAGTACGACGGGAACACGTCCGGGTGGGCGTCGACCGCCTCGGCGAAACCCGTTCCGCGGTGGATCGAGGCCCCGATGTCGGCAACAACCGCACGCATCTGAGTCGAGTCAGCCTGCTGCTCGACGATCTCGAGGGCATCGAGCAACGGGATCCCGGCTTCGAGGAACGACGACAGTTGGCGCGAGAACGCCATGATGACGTCGGGCTTGATCGTGTGACCGATGCTGAACAGCGGCTTCCGCGTGCGTTCGACGGACGCCGGTTGATCGGGGCCGGGGCTGACGGCTCCGGCGACATCGTGGTCGATCGTCGGATCGTTGATCGCGCCGCCTGCAATGAAATGATCGTGAATAGTCACGTTTCGCCATTTCCTCTTATTCCGATACTTGAGTTTCGGCAATGAATGGCGCCGATCAACAGAGACTTAATACCCATCAGGTGAACCCCGATGACCCATATTTACCCTTGATGAGCGAAGAACTTCTCCGTCCGTGGTCTCCCTTCACGCTCCGTGGGAGCTTAAGAACTATGGACCAAGGCGATCAAGGGAGCCCCTGGGTGCGTTGAAAGAGGTATTACTGGCGGGGAAGATCATCGATGAATTGGATCTATCGGATCTCCGAAGGGTGTTCTTATCGGCAACTAGTGACGGACCTTTAGTGATTTCTTGACAATTCCAGTTCCCGTTCGGAACCGTGCGACGCAGGACCGAAGACCCTATTCGCAGCACAAATGTGATGCGACGATGCCCCAATGAGGCGTCTGTACCCATGAGCAGATGGGCGAAGAGGCAAGAGAGCGTTCCGGAGGTCGTGGGCCCGGTAGCCCAGGTCACCCCGATGATCTCGCCAGGCGCGCGAACCCGGCTGGGCGATCTGCTGCTGGCTGAGAACCGGGTGTTGCCCGAACAGTTGTCGGGGGCGCTCAACCTGCAGATGGAATCCGGTCGGCAGTTGGGCACCATCCTCGTCGAACAGGGCCTGCTCGACGCGCGTTCCCTGACCGAAGCGTTGGCAACTCAATACGGACTACCCACCGTCGACCTCCGTGCGGTGCGACCGACACCCGAGGCACTCGCACTAGTCCCCGAAGAGATGGCCCGCCGCGTGCACATCGTGCCGTTCCAACTCACCGGCGAGGCTCTCGACGTTGCCATCGCCGATGGCTCGAGCGCTGCGGTGCGTGAGGCGCTCGCCGGGCTCGACGTCGCTGAGGTCAACGTGTTCCTCTCCCCGCTCGACGACATCGTGACGTGCGTCAACAGCTACTACCGGGTGCTGTCGGAGAGCGACGACCACGTCAAGCAGTTCTGGGACACAGCGGCCGCGAAAGAAGAGATCGAAGCGGCCGTCGGCGCCACCGACGACGCACCAATCATCCAACTCGTCAACAAGATCGTTACTCAAGCTCTGCGTGACCGAGCATCCGACATCCACATCGAGCCGACCGACGGCCGCATCCGCATCCGCTATCGGGTCGACGGAGCCCTGCGAGAGGTGCTGAGCCTCCCGGCTGCCACCGGCCCCGAGCTGGTCAGCCGTATCAAGATCATGGCCGACATGGACATCGTCGAGCGGCGACGCCCGCAGGACGGCCAGTTCGAGACAAGGATTGACGGTGCAGGCGTTGACGTGCGCGTGGCCACCGGTGCGACGATCTTCGGAGAAACGGCCGTGCTGCGTTTGCTCGACAAGAGTCGTTCGATGAAGCACCTGTCAGAGCTGGGCATGCCCCGCGACACACACGAGCGGTATCTGTCGATCGTCCGCAAGCCGTACGGGATGATCGTGTGCAGTGGCCCGACTGGCTCCGGCAAGACCACCACGCTGTACGCGACGCTGGCCGAGATCAGCCGCGCCGAGCTGAACGTCATGACGATCGAAGACCCGGTCGAGTACGTGTTCCCCGCAGCCAACCAGATGCAGATCAACCTGCAGGCCGATGTCACCTTCGCTGGAGGGCTCAAGTCGATCCTTCGACAGGACCCCGATGTAATCCTGGTCGGCGAGATCCGCGACGAGGAGACGGCGAACATCGCCGTGCAATCGGCATTGACCGGTCACATGGTGATGTCGTCGGTGCACGCCACCGATGCGACGTCGGCTCTCTTCCGCCTGATCGACATGGGGATCGAACCGTTCCTCCTGTCGTCGTCACTCGTCGGCGTGGTCGGCCAACGGCTGGTCCGCAAGATCTGTCCATCGTGTGTGACCGGGTACGAACCGACACCAAAAGAACTCGAGTTCTACGGCTCGCACGGCGGCGCTCCGAAAGACACGTTCGTGCACGGCTCGGGCTGCAACTTCTGCTCCGGCACCGGATATCGCGATCGGGTAGGCGTCTACGAAGTGCTGGCAATCACCGACGAGCTGCGGCAACTCATCGTGACCGCTGCGTCACCACAAGACATGCGAACCCTCGCCATCGCGCAGGGCATGCGGACGATGAGCCTTGAGGCGATGGCACTCGTGGCCGCTGACGTCACCACCATCGACGAGGTCCTCCACAACGTCTACGTCAGCTAGAGGGCAACTTTTGGCCGACGCGCGCTTCCTGTCAGAGTGTTTGCTGCCGCCGGCCGGGTGTCCGCTAGCACGCCGATGGGCAGGCCCGATCGGAACGTGGAGTGAAGTGGTTGGTCAGAGCGGGAGATGGAGTCTGAGTGCCTCATCGAGGCGGCCTGCAGTTCGGCGGTCATGGTTCCGACTTGTCGGCCGATGCGTTCTACGGCGATCGATCGGACCCGCTCCGCTTGTGCCTTCGAGTCTGCGGCCAACCCGTCACATCGTTGTGGCCCACATGCTGGTTCAGCCAACCATCGCCGGACCACTAGCGCATATCTGCAGATCTCGCGCACTCCCCAGTGAGCGTCCGATTGGGAATCCAGTGAAGGTCGAGCTGCCGTTAGGCCGCTGGACACGGCCAGTCTCTTCGGGCAATCTGGCGCGATGATCTTCGGTTCTCACGTCGTCGTCTTCAGCAGCGACGCTGATGCCGATCGCGCCTTCGTGGCCGATGTACTCGGCTTCGACCACATCGATGCCGGTGGCGGATGGCTGATCTTCGGTTTGCCTCCTGCGGAGCTCGCCATTCATCCGGCCGAGACGACTGGGGCGGAGCTGTACTTCATGTGCGATGACCTCGCGAGCGAAATGCGGACACTTGCCGAGAGGGGTGTTCAGTGTTCCGAGGTCGAGGAGGCTCGCTGGGGATCAGTGACCAAGATCCGACTTCCAGGGGGTGGTGCGGTTGGTCTATACCAACCCAAGCATGCGGCGATGGTGGAACCGATGTAAAGCCGATCTGCCTGATATGTCGCGCACTACCGAGAGGGCAGGAACCGCCCATAACGGGCGCTCAGATAGACCGCAGAACGCGGCAAGGCCGCCATCGTCGGCGACCGGTGCCGTCACGGAGCGCCAGCGATGAGGACTCCATCTTCCACGAGGACGGTTCCGTCGACGACGACTGTTGGTGATGCCGGCATGAGGTCGACATTGATGGCTGATTCGTTGTCTCCACCCATATAGCGGTTCTCACCGAGCGCCAGGAACACCGCACCGGATCGATGCTCGTCAACGATCGTCCACCCGATCGTCCCGGTGACGAGAGGATTGACGGCGATGCCGAGATGCGAGACCCGCTCCCCGACGTAGAGCCCGTCGGCGACTCGTCCGCTGGCATCGAACCGAAGCACCGTGCCGTCGGCCAACCCGACGGCGCCGCGGGTGGCATCCTCGATGACGGTCCAGTACAGCGAACCCGCCGGGAGGTTCGACACCACGGCACCGCGTGCCACGTCAGCAGCATCGACCATCCCGTCGTCGACCATCAGCGGCCGCTGGCTGCGTTCGACGGTTAGTGTCCCGGCCTCGGTCACCAACTCGACCTCGGACGTCGCCTCGAGGGCACTGACAAGCGAAGCGACCCTGTCGCTCAACGACGCAGCGGACATCAGCAAGCCGGGAAGCACACGCGCTTCCAGCTCCGCCAACCCGATGCCGAGCCGCTCGGCGACGTACTCCGTCGGCACAGCGGCAACGACCGTCGGTACTTTGCGCAGCTCCAATGCTCGCTCCACACGCCCGACCGCGGCGACCCACGCATCGACCGAATCCGTCGGCAGGCCTCCGAGATCGGCAAGCCACCCACCGAGCACAATCAAGCCGTTCACGGACGGAATCAGATCGGCTCGGTCGAGATCCCAACGCGCCAGCTCAGCGGCGGACGCGGAGCCGATGATCTCGCGGAGCCGAGCGTTCGATACATGCTCGACGACCGGATCGAGTCCTCTCCTCCGGCACTCGTCGACAACTCTTTCGACGACCTCACCACGTCCACAGCGGTCACGTACGAGCACCGTCCCTGAGATGATCGGGAGCGCATCGACCACCCGTTGTGCGAGAGCTTCCATCATCCGACGGTAGCCCTGCGGCGCAAGTCAGCGCTCACGACACCTCGCAAGACACCACGGCGACGATAGTGCAGGGCCGTCAGTTTCAAGCCGCGCCGGTCCCCGTGCAAACAGTGCCAACTGCACACCGCGGGCGAGACGCCGCACCGACCGAGCGTTGTGCCCGGGGTGCGATTCGAACCCACGCGTCCTTTCGGACAAGGAAGTTCAAGACCGGATTCCCGTCGAACTGGCGCCGCCAATCGTGAGGGGGAGTAGGGATGATGTGCGAACAGCGCAACACGAGGCCCCCGGATGGATGGAAAAGGCTAGCTGAACAGCTTCTTTGCGATCACCATGCGTTGGATCTGGGTTGGTCCCTTCGTAGATCTGGGTGGTCTGGAGCGGCCGTCCGTCTGGTACTGCGTCGTGCCGCGCAGTGCCGCTGAGCTGCGCTGACAGTCCATCGCGTGTTAGGGCATGTTGGCGTGTGTCGTCGAGTACTAGGGATGAAACTAGGGGTGAGAAGCTCCACGGACGCTGTCGAGAGGCCTCGAACTCGGCGTGCGTCAGTGAGTCACCGCGATTATGTGCGGCCGCGAGCAGTTGCATATTGCGTACAGGGCATTACGCGCTAGCCGTTATCTGTGCGTCGTAGTCCGCCGAGGAGAGCTTTGAGCGAGGCTCTGGTCTGGCGTGTCGCCATCTTTCGGTTGGACGAGTTGGTGATGTAGAGGGCCGCTTCATCGACTACGGAGAGAAGCATGTGGGCGAGCGGCTCGGTTGCTTGGCGGGTCATGACGCCTTGTGCGACGGCGGAGTCAAGCATGGTGGTGATTGCGCCGAGGCCGTATTGTCGTTCGAGCATCCGCCATTGATCCCAGCCGAGCACCGCTGGTCCGTCGATCAGGACGACTTGCTGTAAGTCAAGGTTGTTCGCTGATGCCTCAAGGAACTGTTCCAGCGCGCTGGTCAGTGTGTCGAGGGCGTCGTGGTGGGGGTCGAGGCGTGTCGACGCAGCGAGTTCGGCCTGGATTTGGTCGAACACGGCGAGGAACAGTTCGCGCTTGTCGGCAAAGTGATGGTAGAGCGCGCCTCGCGTGCCGACTCCTGCTCGGGCAACGATTTCCTCGGTGCCGGTGGCGAAGTAGCCGTTAGCGACGAACAGTGCCCTCGCTGCGTCGATGAGGGCGTTGCGTGTATGAGCGGCGCGCTCACGACGGGCTTGACTCGATGGCATACAGCCTGTACGTTAGCGAGCATACAGGTTGTATGTGAATGGAGAACCAGGATGTCGCCAGAACAGGTTGTGCGCGAGTTTTGTGGTGCCGTGTCGAAGCGTGATCCGGAGGCGCTGCGGCCTCTGCTCGCGCCGTCAGTGGTGTATCTGAACGTCGGTGTGGGAACATCGGATGGCATCGAAGCGACGCTTGAGAATGTCGCCGGGCAATGGGCGATGTTCTCGGAGTGCTACGAGTTCGAGATCGTCCATCTCGCTTCATCCGAGACTGTTGTCCTGACGGAGCGCGTCGACCGTGTTGGCCTCGGTGGTGGCGCTCCGGTTGCACCCGTTCCGGTAATGGGTCGCTTCGAGGTCGAGTCCGGACAGATCACACGCTGGTACGACTACTTCGACACCGCCCTCGTCGCCAAGCTGTTCGCAGGCGACGACGTGCATGACCTCCTCCCGTTCTGAGACACGCGAACACCAGACCGAATGGCTCCGAACTGCCGCTATCGCGCACCTCGTCCACGGTCGAACCCGCCCATATCGCCGAGCAGATCGGCGCGGCCGACCCTTCCGCGACTCAGGGAAGTGAACTCTCGTCGACCAAGTCGGCGGTCAAGCGCATCACCATGGAGCCAGTTGCGGGATCGATCTGGACCACCTCGGCCGGTGCCACGCCCCAATCGTCGTCGCCGACCACGACCGTCGCACCCACCTCGAGCACCACGTCATCCACGGCCCTACGGGTGTTCGCACGAATCAGAGAGGCGTCGACGGCTCGATTGAAGTCAACGGTGAGCTGACGGATCATCGTGGCCCCGGCCTCAGCCGGCCGGCGCATGATCGAGCAGGTGGCGGTTCTTGCTGATCGGGCCGGGAAGGATCGCGAAGTGAACCTGCCCATCCTCATCTACGGCGAGGACACGCACGACCGCCACGGCCTGCGAGTTGCCCGCGAGCACCATGCTGCCTGGCACCACCTGCGAAGGGTTGCGCGCGTCGCTCAGCAGAGACCACCCGTTGCCGTCGTCATCTTGTGCGTTCAGGTCGGCCCTCAGGTCGATTTCGAGATCCATGCCGGGCCTCCCTTCGTCACGCCCGTCTTGCACGTCACGACTCATGATACGGGTTCACGAGCGTGCGGTGATCGCAGCCGACCAGGCGATCGAGCCCTTCCTCCAGGTCGTCCACATCGATGCTGTGGTGAAGCGGATTGCGGCCGCTGGGGACGAGGACGAGCCCAGCGGCACGGATCGAACCAACCGACATCAGCGTGAGCGACTCGAAGCGAACGAGCGGTGACGTCTGCACGAGCTCGTCCACACTCACCCCATCAGCAGCGAAGACCGAGATCGCGTAGACGCCATAGATCGCATGTGCACGCCTGGCGTCCTCGGCAAGCAGTTCGCGCCGAAGCTCTCCACCGCGCACGACCACCACCGTGTCATCACCGAGCTCACCGGTGGGTCGGATGTAGCGCTGCTTCACGTCTCCTCCAATGCGGTCGCCAGCGTGGCCGCCACGCCGGCGTCGGCGCCGTCCAGGGCGTGGGCGTAGGTCCGCAGGGTCATCGCCGGGTTGGCGTGTCCCAACCTTCCGGCCACGGTGCGGATGTCGTGGCCGCGACCGATGGCCTCGGTGGCCGACCAGTGGCGCAAGTCGTGCAGCCGCCACCGTGCATCGATCCCTGCGTCACGGCGGGCGAGGCGCCACCAGCCGGTCAGGCGTTCCGGGTTCAGCGGCCGCTCCCCCGGCTGCAGCATCCACGGGCCGTAGCGCTCGCGCTCGGCTCGCAGCGCCTCGATGGCCGCCACCGTGCGCTCGTCGAGGCGCACCACCCGCTGGTTGCCGGTCTTCGTGGCCGCGTCGACGAGCGCGGGCACCTGTCTGTCATCTACCGATCCGGCTCGTTCGATTGCGATGCTGGAGTCGATCGTCAGCCGGTCGCCGTCGAGATCGCGATAGACGAGTGCACAGAGCTCGGAGCGGCGGGCACCGGTGATCGCGGCGAGGCGGAAGGCGAGGCCGGCCGCCGGGTCGAAGCCGCTCGCCGGCCTCGATGACGGCCCGTACGTCGGCCGCGGTCATCGCCGCCCGCGGCTTGGTCGTGCGCCGGCCGAGGGTGGCCAGTGCGGCCACGTTGGTGGTGACCCAGCCCCAGCGGGCCGCCTGCGACAACGCGGCCCGCAGCACGAGGTGCTGGTTGCGCAGTGACGACTCCCCCACTTCGGCCGCGCGCAGGCGGGTGTGCCAGCGATCGACGTCGGCCACCGTCAGCCGACCCAACGGCGTGCGGGCGATCTTGTCGGCCTTCACCAGCGAGGCCCGGCTGGTCTGATCGCGCACCGTCGATGCCGCCCATGTGGGCGTGTGCGTCTCGATCCACGCATCCAACGCATCGGCCACCGTGCGGGCATCACTCGCCGCAGGCGGCGCAACGGTCAGCTCGGCGGCCGCTCGCTGCGCTGCACGCTTGGTCCCGCGCACGGTCCGACTCACCTGCTTCGGACGTCCACGCTCGTCGTTGCCGACGAAGACCCGCACCTCCCACACACCCGGTTTGCGCTCGCGAAGTGTCGCCATGCCGGCGACGCTATCAACTAGGGAAGCGACTAGGGACAACCCCCGAACAGGGCAACACCAAACAACACCAGATGGACAGAAAGCCCTAGCTGAACAGCTTCTTGGCGATCACGATTCGTTGGATCTGGTTGGTGCCTTCGTAGATCTGGGTGATCTTGGCGTCGCGCATCATCCGCTCGACAGGGAACTCGCTGGTGTAGCCGTAGCCGCCGAGGAACTGCACGCAATCGGTCGTCACCTGCATTGCCACGTCGCTGGCGAAGCACTTGGCCATCGCCCCGGCCACGCCCATCTCGCCGGTCGGGTCGCCGTCGTCGACCATCGCGCAGGCCGCGATAGACCATCGCCCGCGCTGCCTCGATGCGCATCGCACAATCGGCGGCCATCCATTGCAGGCCCTGGTTGTCGGCAAGCGGGTGGCCGAACGTGCGGCGCTCCTTCATGTAACCGACGGCGAAGTCGAGGGCACCCTGGGCGATGCCCACCGCCTGGGCACCGATCGTCGGCCGCGACCTGTCGAGGGTGTGCATCGCCACCGCAAACCCCTGGCCGACCTCGCCGAGGCGCCACGAGTCGGGAATGTGGCAATCATCGAATCGCACTACGCCAGTCGGTGATCCCTTGATTCCGAGCTTGTGCTCGAGTTTGTCGACGTGTACGCCCCACTCGGCCTTGGCGAGGAAGCAAGTGATGCCCTTGTGGCGGTCGTCGGATGTGCGGGCGAACACGGTGTAGAGATCGCTGATGCCGGCGTTGGTGATCCAACACTTGCTGCCATTGACCACCCAATCGTCGCCATCACGAACAGCGCGAGTTGTCATCGACGCCACATCGCTGCCGGCGTCGGCCTCGCTCAGGCAGTAGCTGGCCTGGCTGCGGCCGTCGCAGATGCGCGGCAGAACCTCGGACTTCAGTTCGTCGCGACCCGAAGTTGATCACCGGCAACATGCCCAGCTTGGCGATCAGGAGGATCAGGCTGGTCGAAGCACATACCCGGGCCAGCTCCTCGACGGCGATCGCCTGAGTCACCAGCGATGCCCCCTGGCCGCCGTACTCTTCGGGGAATTGCAGCGACGTGAGGTCGGCGGCAACGAGGGCCTTGAACGCCTCCCAGTCGTACTCGGCCTTCTCGTCGGTACCGGCAGCGCGTGGGGCGATCTTGTCGTCGGCGAACCTGCGCACGACGGCGCGGAACTCGCGTTGCTCATCAGTGAGGTTGATCGGCTGGCTCATGCTCCCAACAACTCCTTCCAACGTCCCGGGTAGGCGGCGGCGACCTGCGCTGGCGTCATCCGCAACGTGGCCTCGGGCACCATGTCGACCAACGCCCTGGCTTCGTCGTAGTGGTGCAAGGTGTTGCTGACGCCCTCGAACAGGCGGGCCCGCAGCGAGGTGAGTTCAGTCGGTGGATCGCTATCGAGAAAGCCCCACACGGTGAACGCAATGGTCAGATCGTGAACGACCGGGGCTCGGCTGAAGATCGACGCCCGTCGCAGCGCGATCCCGAGACAACCCTGGATCGCGTCTGCGGCGTGCTCTCCCGTCTGTAGCTGCAGACGGTCGGCGAAGCCGTTGGCGATCTTCAGGGCGAACCCCTGGTCGGGCCCTTGAAAGCCAAGACGTGCGCCTTCGGGCTGGAAGCCGACGAGGTCGGCTGGGCGGTCGGGTTTCCACGACGTCGGGCACGATGTCGGGGGATCCGTAGCCACGTGGGTCGTCGACGGGTGACACGGGTGCGAACTTGGGCGCTGCCATGCCTTCTTTCTACTGGCTTTCTACTTGCCGGAGTGCAGCAACCCGTATATGAGGCTCTCTTCGAGTGCACGCCACGAAGCCTCGATGATGTTCGCGCTCACGCCGATGGTGGTCCAGGTTCGATCGCCGTTGGTGGCGTCGATCAGCACGCGGGTGACTGCACCGGTGGCGGTTGCGCCATCGAGGATGCGCACCTTGTAGTCGGTGAGGTGCACCTTTGCCAGCAGCGGGTACGAAGCCGCCCACGGCGGCACGCATGGCCGAGTCGATCGCGTTGACCGGACCGTTGCCCTCCGACGTGTGCACGTGGCGTTGATCGCCGACCCACACCTTGACCGTGGCCTCGGTCGTGAACTCGCCGGTCGACAACTCGTCGGTGATGACACGCATGCTCTCGACGCGGAAGAACTCCTGCTGCCAACCGGCGGCGCGGCGCATGAGCAGCTCGAGCGACGCGTCGGCGGCCTCGAAGTGATACCCCTCGTGCTCGAGCCGCTTGAGGTCGTCGATGACCTGGTTGACCGCCGGACCGTCCATCGGAAGCCCGAGCTCGTCGGCCTTCATCTGGATCGTCGCCCGCCCGGCCATCTCGCTGACGACGAACCGTGTGCCGTTGCCGACGAGCTCGGGATCGACGTGCTCGTACGCGTCCTTGGCCCGGGCGATGGCGCTGACGTGCAGGCCTGCCTTGTGGGCGAAGGCCGAGGCCCCGACATAGGGCGCCTGCGGGTTGAGTGGTCGGTTGAGCACCTCGGCGACGTGGTGGCTGACGGCCGTCAGTCGTTCGATGCGACCCTCGGGCAGGCACGGCATGCCGAGCTTCAGCTGCAGGTTGGGGATCACGGTTGTGAGGTTGCAGTTACCTGTGCGCTCGCCGAGGCCGTTGAGCGTGCCCTGCACGTGGCGTGCGCCGGCGTGAACGGCGGCCATCGAGTTGGCCACCGCGCATCCCGTGTCGTCGTGACAGTGGATGCCGATGATCACGTCTCCGCCCACGTGACGATGCACATCGGCGACGATCGCCCCGACCTCGTGCGGCAGAGACCCGCCGTTGGTGTCGCACAGCACGACGTGGCTCGCGCCCTTCACGACAGCGGCCTCCAAGGCACGCAGCGCGAACTCGGGGTTTCGCTTGTAGCCGTCGAAGAAGTGCTCCATGTCGACCAACACCCGGCGACCGTGGCCGGCCAGAAACTGCCACCGAATCGGCGATCATCGCCTCGCCCTCGTCGAGCGTCGTCTGCAGCGCATTGAGCACGTGATAGTCCCAGCTCTTGGCGACGATGCAGACCGCGCTGGTGTTGGCCTCGAGCAGGTTGCGCAACGTGGCGTCGTCGTCGACCTTGCCCTTCGGACGGCGCGTCGATCCGAAAGCGACCATCGTCGACGTGCTCAGCTGCAACTCGGTTGCGGCACGGGCGAAGAACTCGATGTCCTTGGGATTGGCGCCCGGCCACCCGCCCTCGATGAAGTGCACGCCGAGGTAATCGAGTTGCTCGGCGATGCGCAGCTTGTCGTCGACGGTGGCCGAGACGCCCTCGACCTGCAGGCCGTCGCGCAGCGTCGTGTCGAAGACCTCGACGGATTGTCGCGTGCCGACGACCTCGAATTCGTTGCTCATGGCTGATCCCTTTCGCTGGAAGTGACAGTCGCTGGAAATGAAAGAGCCGCCCGGGTGGGCGGCTCGGAGCGCACATCGGCATGGGCCGACATGCGCTAGTGAATGATGATGATCGTGGCGGCGAGGCGAGAGATCACGACAGCCATTCAATCGGGATTTTTCACGGGCGTCAACGTGAACTCTGTGCAAAACCTGTGTGCAAGAGGTGGACAGAGGAAAAACTTCTGGGGATTCTCTGAAAAGTCTGCGGATAACCCTGTGACTTCAAAAATACCGCTTGACCTGCGATGTTGAGTTGGAGCAAGCTACCCGAGTACCGGAAAGCGCACGCCAACCGGAACTCGAGGAACGGTGCCGCACACCGGTGGCTGTCAGCAATGGCGGTTGCAAGGCGCGGAGGGCCAACCGAGTTCACGAGGTGGAAGCGGGTTCGGGAGGGGAATGATCCATCCTGCCAGGAGGTCTTCGGGCCGAGTGGTGGGGCCGGGGAAGAACGGACTGGGTAACCAGGTCGCTACGAACCGGTTCAGCGAGGGAGGCGAACCGGGTAACCGGGGTAGCTGAACGAGCAGCTGGATCGGTCGGAGCCGGGTGACCGGGGAAGGCCGGATCAGTGGTTGGGGAACGAGCCGGGCAACCGGGGAGTGAACCGACAAAGGGAATCGCCCGCCAGCGCTTGCGCTGACGGGCGATGACATTGAGTCGAGCTAAAGGCTAACGCCAGCAGGTCGACCAGTGGTGGATCATGAACCAAAAGGAGTCGCCCCGGGCGGCGCGCCGGCTTCGGTTGGCTGCGCAGCCCGGGGTGCTTCGCTTTTCGGCTGCGGTGTGACCGGGCAGTGGCGAGACGCGATTACCGTGCCCGTTCATGACCGAACCCCAGCGCGACCTGCCGCCCGGCTATCAGGAACAACTCGACCAGGGCTACGCCTTCGGATCGGTCATGACCTTCGCCCAACGACCGCTCCTCACATCACCGGAGCAACTCGACTCGTGGCAGCCCGATGTCGCCGTAGTCGGAGCGCCGTTCGATCTCGGCACTTCCAACAGACCCGGCGCTCGCTTCGGGCCCAGGGCGTTGCGCAGCAATGCCTACGAATCGGGTACCTATCACCTGAGCTACGGGTTGGAGATCTTCGAACACGTCGAGGTGGTCGACTACGGCGATGCTCACTGCCCGCACGGAATGGTGCAGCAGAGCCTCGACAACATCAAGAGCCGAGTGCACGAGGTTGCCAGTCGCCAGATCATCCCCTTCACGATGGGTGGCGACCACACCATCACCTGGCCGGCGGCCACCGCGGTCGCCGACGTGTACGGATACGGCAACGTCGGCATGGTCCACTTCGATGCGCATGCCGACACCGCCGACTCGATCGACGGCAACCTGGCCAGCCACGGCACGCCGATGCGCCGACTGATCGACAGCGGCGCCATCCCAGGGCGCAACTTCATCCAGATCGGCCTCCGCAGCTATTGGCCGCCCCAGGAGGTGTGGGAATGGATGGCCGTGCAGGGCATGCGCTGGCACCTGATGGACGAGGTCTGGGACCGCGGCTTTCAAGCGGTCATGGTCGATGCCGTGCGTGAAGCGCTCGACGGGCCCGAATACCTCTACATCTCGATCGACATCGACTCCCTCGACCCGGCCTACGCCCCGGCAACCGGCACGCCGGAGCCAGGCGGCCTGGTCGCTGCCGACCTGATGCGCATGGTCCGCAAGCTTGCCTACGAGCACCACGTGGTCGGCATGGACGTCGTCGAAGTCGCGCCGGCGTACGACCACGCCGATTGCACGGTCAACGTGGCCAACCGGCTGTTCATGGAATGTCTGGCCGGCCTGGCAGCCAAGCGACGCGACGCCACCGGCGCCAGCCCCGGTCCTCCGGCCGTCTGACCGGCTGGCTCGGCGAATCCAACCTACGATCGGCAGCATGACTCGACCGATCGGTGAACGGCCGTCGATGGCCGCATATGGCACGGACTCCCCAGATTGGAAAGCACTGCCGTGGGAGTGGGCGGCTGAACGGCTGATCCCGAACAAGAACTACTGGGTGGTCACCGTGTCGGCCGACGGTGCCCCGCACGCGTTACCGGTCTGGGGCTTGTGGAACGACGACGACCTGCGGTTCATGTTCTCGTGCGCACCGACGGCGCGCCGGGCCCGCAACATCCGTGTGAACCCTCGGGTCGTGTTCACCGTCGACAGCACCGTGGAGTGCATCTCCGTCGAAGGCACGGCCGCGCCGATCATCGATCCGGCCCGAATCGACACGTGGATCGATCGCTACGTGGCCAAGTACAGCAACGAGACACCCGAAGGTCTGGGCGACTTCGTTCGCCAGCACGCGATGTTCGAGGTCATACCGACCACTGCTTTCGCGGTGATCGAACGTGAGGACGAGTTCGCCCTCAGAGCCACCCGTTGGCGCTTCAAGTAACCCGCTTGCATCCCGCCAACGGGCGCGAATGCGGAACTTCCAGTTCCGATTCCGCGCCCAACGAGCCGGCGGGCCACCTGGCTGGGCGCGGTGTGAGAACTGGCAGTTCCCGAATCGCGCCCGACGGGTCAGACGGCGAGCTCGCACCAGTCTTTGTATTGGTCTTCCTCGCCGCGAACGGCACGGGCGTAGACCTCGGCGATGGCCTTGGTGATGGGACCAGGGCAGGAGGCGATGTTGCGGTCGTCGATCGATTTCACCGAACTGATCTCGGCGGCGGTGCCACAGACGAACACCTCGTCGGCGATGTAGAGATCGCTCCGTGCCAAGTTGTCGACGCGGAACTCGAACCCGAGATCCTCGGCAATACGCATGACCGAGTTCTGGGTGATGCCTTCGAGAGCCCCCGCCGACATCGGCGGGGTGACGATGATGCCGTTGCGCACGGCGAAGATGTTCTCTCCCGTGCACTCGGCGACCAGCCCATTGGGGGCCAGCATGATCGCTTCGTCGTAGCCGGCCTTCAGGGCCTCGACCTTGGCGAGCGAGGAGTTGACGTAGTTGCCGGTTGTCTTCGACGCCGGCGGCATGGTGTTGTGATCGTGGCGAGTCCACGACGAAACCTTCATCCGCACGCCGTGATCAAGGGCGTCTTCACCGAGAAACGGCGCCCATGGCCAGCACGCAATGGCCACGTCGGTGCTGCAGGGCAGGGTGTTGAGACCCATCTCGCCATAGCCGTAGTAGGCGATCGGGCGCACGTAGCAACCCGGCAGACCCGTCGACGCGACGGTGGCCTTGGTCGCAGCCACGATCTCGGAGATCGTGTACGGCAGCTCCATGCCCATGATCTGAGCACTGCGGAACAGTCGCGCGATGTGCTCGGTCAGCCGGAACACGGCAGGTCCCTGCGACGTCGGGTAGGCACGAATGCCCTCGAACACGCCGGTTCCGTAGTGCAGGGTGTGGGTGAGAACATGGATCTGAGCCTTGTCCCAATCGACGAGCTCTCCGTTCATCCAGATCTTCGGAGTGGGTTGAATCGGCATCGCTGGCTCCAAGCTGTGGTCAGGCGCGGTGGTGAAGGGTTGTCCTAGCCTGCCACGACATCGGCGATTTGTGAACCGATCTCGCTGGTGCTGCCGCTACCAGTGTGCGAGTCGCAGGCCGTGCGAATCCGGTTCGCGGCATCGCCCTCGCCCAGGAAATCGAGCATCAACGCCGCGCTCGAGTATGGCGGCGATCGGATTGGCCCTTCCTGTGCCGACGATGTCGGGGGCCGAGCCGTGCACCGGCTCGAACATCGACGGGCCAGTGCGCGCCGGGTTGAGGTTGGCCGACGAGGCCAGCCCGATGCCGCCGCTTACCGCGCCACCGAGGTCGGTGAGGATGTCGCCGAACAGGTTGTCGGTGACGATCACGTCGTAGCGATGGGGATCCTGCACGAAGTAGATGCACGCCGCGTCGACGTGGTTGTACGCCGTGCCGACCTGCGGGTAATCGGCGGCGACGGCGTCGAACGCCCGTTGCCAGAGGTCGCCGGCGAATGTCAGCACGTTGGTCTTGTGCACCAACGTGACGTGCGGCTGACGGCTGGGGTCCACGCGGCTGCGGTGGACCGCGAACTCGAAGGCGAAACGGATCGCTCGCTCGGCGCCCATGCGTGTGTTGACCGAGCCCTGGGTGGCAACCTCGTGCGGCGTGCCCCTGCGAAGGACGCCACCTTCGCCGACGTACGGACCCTCGGTGTTCTCCCGGATCACGACGAAGTCGTGGGGCACGGTGTGACCGGGAGCGGTGCCGACGAACGGGCGCTGGTTGACGTAGAGATCGAGATCGAAGCGCATCTTCAGCAGCAATCCGCGTTCGATCACCCCGGGTGGGACATCGGGGGTGCCGACGGCGCCGAGCAGGATGGCGTCGAAGTTGCGGAGCTCGTTCAGGGTCGAGTCCGACAAGATCTCGCCGTCACGCAGGTATCGCGCACCACCAAGGTCGTACTCGACGGTCTCCAGCTCGACGCCGGCGGCCCGCACCACCTTCAATGCCTCGGCCGTCACCTCGGGGCCGATTCCGTCGCCGCCGATCACTGCAATTCGATATGCCATAGGCCCGAGATGTTACGTGGCGATAGCGTTTTCTCTCTATGACCACGACGCAGCTCTCCCGTGCGGCATTCGAACGGTTGCAAGCCGAGTACGACGACCTCACCACGAGGGGTCGCATCGAGGTTGCCCAGAAGATCGAGGCGGCCCGGCTGATGGGCGATCTCAGCGAGAACGGCGACTATCACGCTGCCAAAGACGAGCAGGGCCACATGGAGGGCCGCATCCGCCAGCTCGAGCACGTCATCGAGACCGCCGAGATCATCGAGGCGAGTGATGAGGGAATCGTCTCGACCGGCTCGATCGTGACCATCGTCTACGAGGGCGACGACGATTCCATGGCCGAGCGCTATCTGGTCGGACACATGGAGGAAAAGGTCGGCGACCTCGATGTCATGAGCCCTCAGTCCCCACTCGGCGCGGCATTGCTGGGCGCCAGCGAAGGCCTCTGGGTCGAGTACGAGGCACCGACAGGCAAGCTCCGCGTCCGGGTCATCAAGGTGGAGACTGCTTAGTGGCAGGTCCCGACGGTGGCAGGCCACCAGATCTGCCGCCTGGTGCAGCAATGGAACTGCCCGGCCGCGGCACCACGTTCGTGCGCATCCTCGGCGGACCGGTCGGGGCACCCACGGTCGTGCTGCTGCACGGATGGTCGGCGACCGCTGATATCAACTGGTTCACCTGCTACCGGCCTCTGGCCGAGCAGTTTCGAGTCGTCGCGCTCGACCATCGCGGCCACGGTCGGGGCATCCGTTCACGCAAGACCTTCCGGCTGGAAGACTGTGCCGACGACGCCGTGGCCGTCTGCGACGTGCTGGGCATCGACCAGTTCATCCCCGTCGGCTACTCGATGGGTGGGCCGATCGCCCAACTGATCTGGCAGCGCCACCGCCGCCGCACACTGGGCCTGGTGCTGTGCGCTACATCCGCGTACTTCTCGACATCTCGCGAAGAACGACTGAGCTTCCTCGGAATCTCTGGCCTCGCCGCTGCAGCGAGATTGACGCCGCTGCAGGCCCGCCAGTGGTTGACCGACCAGTTCTACCTGCAACGCAAGGCCGACAAGTGGGAGCCGTGGGCCGTCGACGAGGCATCGTCGCACGACTGGCGCGCCGTGCTCGAAGCGGGTCGGGCCATCGGCAACTTCTCGTCCCGCGAGTGGATCAACGAGATCGACGTACCCACATCGACCCTCATCACGATGCGCGACAGGGTGATTCCGGTCCGTCGCCAGGTGCGCTTGTTCGAGGCCATCCCCGATTCCGAGGCGTTCCGAGTCGACGGCGACCACGACGCGGTCGTCGCCAACGTCAAGCAGTTCGTTCCCACATTGCTGCGCGCCTGCCGTTCGGTCGTCGAGCGAGCCCGATGAGAAAGCGCCTGCTGCTGCTCGGCGCGGCCGGTGTCGCTGTCGCGGCAGTCGTGCGTCACAACGTGCGCGGCCGACGCAACCTCCACATCGCGGCCCTCGGTGTTCAGGTCGGCGGCAACTATGCCTCTACGGCGGCGCGCAAGATGTTCGCCTCGGCTGAACGGCGCCTCGAGTTGGACGGCGAACGTGAACTGCGCACCGCCGAGGCCATCGCCGATCGGCTCGGCAACATGAAGGGCGCGTTGATGAAGCTCGGCCAGATGGCCAGCTACGTCGATGAAGGCCTTCCCGAGCCGATGCGCGCCGCACTCGCCGAGCTGCAGTCGAATGCGCCGCCGATGAGCGCCGACCTCGCTGCCGGGGTCATCGAGCGCGAACTCGGGGCATCGCCCGACAGGGTTTTCGTCGAGTGGGACCCACAGCCGATCGCCTCGGCCAGCATCGGCCAGGTCCATCGTGCAGTGGTCGTCGACCCAGCCACCGGGTTGGAACGGGCTGTCGCCGTCAAGGTGCAGTACCCGGGCGTGGGGGCGGCGATCGAGGCCGACCTGCGCAACGCCAGCTTGATCGGCGCGATCCTCAAGCAAGGGTTCGGTGGGCTCGACCCCGACGACATGGTCGCAGAGATCAGAGAGCGGCTGATCGACGAGCTCGACTACTCGTTGGAGGCCGAGAACCAGCAGGCGTTCGCCGACTTCTACTGCGGCCATCCCTACATCCGCGTGCCCGAGGTGATCGCTTCGCATTCGACGGGCCGCGTGCTGACGAGCGAACTCGTCGATGGCGCGACGTGGCAAGAAATGGTCCAATGGCCACAGGCCGAGCGCAACCTGGCCGGCGAATGCCTGTTCCGATTCGTGTTCCGCAGCCTGTACGGCATGCACCGGTTCAACGGCGATCCGCACCCCGGCAACTACCTGTTCCACGAGGGTGGTCAGATCACGTTCCTCGACTTCGGCTTGGTCAAGCGGTTCACCGAAGCCGAGATGGCAACATTCGTCGGCATGGTCAAGGCCGCGGCCTTCGACCACGATGCCCCGACGTTCCGCCGATTTGTCGAAGACGCCGGAATGCTGCGACGCGGTGCCCCCGCCGACGATGCGGAGATCGGCGATTATTTCAGCCAGTTCTACGAGAGCGTCAGGTACGACAAGGTGGTCACCTGGTCGTCGGAGTACGCCAGCAGGATCGTGCGCCACACCTTCGACCGCAGCAGCCCGATCTCGCAGTATGCGACCGTGCCGCGGGCGTTCGTGTTCATCCAGCGGATCAACCTCGGGCTCTACGCGTTGCTCGGCGAGCTGCGCGCCACCGGCAACTACCGCCGTATGGCCGAGGAGTTGTGGCCGTTCGTGCAGGGTCCGCCCAGCACGCCCATGGCCGAGGCCGAACAGCCGTGGCTCATGGCGCGACGCGGCCGTGACGGTGTGTTGTCCGGCTGATCGCCTGCTCGCGCAGCCATCGACGCAGCTCGCGCCGACCACTCGCCGAGACCGGCTGGGTGTCGATCTCGATGCTGCGCGAGAGGCATCCGGCGCGTAGATCATCGGTGGCCGCGGTCAACAGCCGCACGCGCTCGACAGGCAGGACGGCCAGGCGTTGGAGGAAGGCGACTTCCGACTCGTTCGCCGCATCAGAGACGAACATGCGGGTGCCACAGATCTCCGCTGCAGTGCGCGCCGCCGGCAGTGCACCGTCGGGCGTGTCGGGTCCGACACGGACAACCACCGCGTCGAGATGCCGGTAGCGCAACTCGTTGCGTTCGCTGACCAAGCCGGTGGGATCGTGGCTGCGGCAGAACCATGCTGCCCACGCGGCGCGATACGACCGCCGCGCTTCGTCGCGGTCGATCGTCGTCGGGTCTGCCGTCACCAGTTCGGCGACGTAGTCCGGCCCTCCCGCCTTCGCTCCGCACCCGACCGACGACCGCTTCCATCCGCCGAATGGCTGGCGCTGCACGACCGCGCCCGTGATGCTGCGATTGATGTAGGCGTTGCCTACTTCCACCCGGTTCAACCAACGGTCGATCTCTGCCTCGTCGAGCGAGTGGATGCCCCCGGTGAGCCCGTACGGCGTGGCGTTCTGCAACTCCACGGCATCATCGAGGTCAACGGCCCGCATCACGCCGAGCACCGGCCCGAAGCACTCGGTCATGTGGAACCACGAGCCCGGCCGCACACCGACCCGGACGCCCGGTGACCACAGCACACCGCCGAGGTGGCGCGGCTCGACCAGCCAGCGCTCGCCGTCGTCGAGCCTGGTGAGACCACGCATCAGCTTCGGCGAAGGCTCGCCGATCAGCGGTCCGACGACGCTTCCGGGATCGGTGGGAAGCCCCACGACAAGGCTGCGGGTTGCGTCGGCCAACCGTTGCATGAACGAGGCGTCGTCGTACAACGATGCCTCGACGATCGCCAGGCTCGCTGCGGAGCACTTCTGCCCGGCGTGACCGAACGCTGACCGCACCAGATCGCGGATCGCCACGTCGAGATCGGCGGCCTGGGTGATGACGATCGCGTTCTTGCCACTCGTCTCGGCGAGCAGATGCATCGCCGGGTCCCACGATCGGAACAATTCAGCGGTGTCGTACGCACCGGTCAGAATCACCGAGTCGACGTCGGGGTGGCTGATCAGCCGACGACCAATCTCGTTGTCGGGGCAGGCCGCGAACTGCACGACGTCATGCGGCACTCCGGCACGGTGCAATTGGGCAACGAGATGCAGCGCCGTTCGGCGAACCTCGGGCGGCGGCTTGAGGATCACCACGTTGCCCGCTGCCAGGGCGGCGAGAACTCCACCTGCGGGGATGGCATACGGGAAGTTCCATGGCGAGGCCACCACGACAACGCCGCGCGGGTGAAGAGAAACGCCCTCCGCCCGCTGTTGTTCGACGACGTCGAGGCCGACCGTTCCGTAGTACGTGGCGAAGTCGATTGCCTCGCTGACCTCCGGGTCGCCTTCGCGGACCACCTTGGCCGCTTCGTCGGCCATCACCTGGATCGTGTCGAACCGCTCGGAGCGAAAGACCTCGGCAGCGGCGGCCAGGATCTGTCGACGCTGAGCGGCACCACTGGTAGCCCATTGCTGCCGTGCAGCGACAGCCCGTCCGACGACCTCGTCGATACCGTCGACGGTCTCGATGACCTTCGGCTCGACTCTCGTGCCAACGGGCTGCGCGGCCGCCTGCAAACGCCGGCGCGCTGGCAGGATCCGTCGCATCACTGTCAGGCTCGTTGCCGTAAGCGACCTCGCTGGGCGGGGCCGCAAACCGGCGTCGCGCGGTGGAGACCTGATGTCGCTCGGCCACGGCTCGCCGGAACCTGTCGGCTTGCTCGGTGAACTCGGCGGAGCCGGGTCGGATGGTGAACAACGCCCGCAAGAAGTTCTCCGGAGCCGTGTTCTCGTCGAGCCGTCGCGACAAGTAGGCGATGCTGGCATCGATCTGATCGTGTTGTACGACAGGGGCGTAGAGCAGCAGCGAGCCGGCAACCTTGTGCACGGCGCGGCTCTGCGCGGGGGCCATGCCTTCCAACATCTCCAGATCGATGCGGGTTCGCTGATCACGCGGCAACCGGTCTCGCAACACGAGCGCCCAGGCAACGTCGAACAGATTGTGGCTGGCGAGCCCGACGCGAACGGCACCGTTCCACTCGGGGCGCAACGCCGATTCGAGCATCAGCTTGTAACTGGCATCGACGTCGGCCTTGGTGGCGTACGGCGCGGCGACCCAGTCGTGCAACTCTGCTTCGACCGCCTCCATCGCCAGGTTGGCGCCCTTGACGATGCGGATCTTGATCGCTGCACCACCGTTCCGGCGCCGAGCGGTGGCCCAGTTGCCCAAGTGCTCCAACACCTCGTGGCTGTCGGGAAGGTACGCCTGCAAGACGATGCCTGCCTCGAGATGATGAAACTCGGGCTCGTCGAGCACATGGGTGAAGGCGTCAACCGTCAGTTGAAGATCGCGGTACTCCTCCATGTCGAGGTTGACGAACCCGCGCGGCTCTTTCACCAGCGCAGCGCGATATATCGCGCGGAGTGGCTCGCTGATCCGCTCGATGCTGCGGTCGAAGTCGAGCACGTCGAGGTTGGCTACCAGAGCCGAGGCCTTGATCGATACAGCACCGACGTCGGGTCGGCTCAGCTTGTCGAGCACTTGGGCGACACGCCGCGTTGCTTCGTCGTCACCGAGGATCGACTCGCCCAATGGATTGATCAGCAGACCGATGCCTTCGCGCCGGCGTTGCTCGGCGTGTGCGCCGAACCGCGGATCTTCTGCAGGCAGCACGACTCCTCTGGTTTCGGCGAGAATTCGACGGCGGACCAGGGGCATCACGACCTGTGGCAGCGGTCGGGAGAGCTTGGCGCCCGCCTTCAGCAACAAACTGTCGACACGGCCCAGCGACGACGGAAGACCATGTGTGGCGACGACATCGGCGAACCGACGCCCGGCGCGGCGGTTCGACACGATCCGCAGCACCTCGTCGGTCAGCCGTTGAACGAGTTCGCGACCGGCAGGGTCGGCCACCAGGCGGCCCAGCCGCTCGAGTTGGCGACGTTCGCCGCGCGTCGCTGTGGCCAGGGCCTCGCGCAGGATCGCATCGGCGAGCGCAATTGCCTCGTCGATCATTTGGGAATCGCCGGGCCGGGAACTGTCGTGAGGGTCGCCCTGCTGGGGATCGACGAGGGCGGTTGAAATCATCACCTTCATGCAACACCGCATGTCTAGGTGCGATGAGCACCGATCCACGGTCGGATTCGTACAAGGATCGCGATGTGGAAGTGCTCCGAGCGATGGCCGACCTGCTCGAAGACGTTCCGCACGTGATGTTCTGCGCGAAAGACCAGTCGGGCGCCTACTTGACCGTCAACCAGGCATTCGCCGACCGGGCAGGAGCGCGGAACCCCGACGACGTGGTCGGCCGGTACGTCGAGGACTTGTTCGACGCCGAACTCGCCTCGTCGTACTCTCGTCAGGATGCCGAACTGTGGGCGTCGCGCCAGCCACTTCGCAACCAGCTCGAATTGATCCGTCGGCCCGACGGCACGCTCGGGTGGTATGTCACGACCAAAGTGCTGATCGCCGAGGTCGACGGCTCAGCGTTCCTGGCCAGCGTGTCGGTCGACCTCCGCGCCGCAGGCGACGCGCCAACAGCGCATGCGGGGGTCGCCGCTGCCGTGGCCTACGTACGCGGCCATTGCACCGAACGCGTGCGCGTTGGGGATGTCGCTGCCGCGGCGTCGATGTCGGTGGTGCAGCTCGAACGAGCAACGCGACGAATCATCGGGATCTCCGTGCGCCAGCTTCTGGTGCGTTTCCGGGTCGAACACGCGATCGGACTGCTGGCAACCACCCACCTGACGCTGTCCGACATCGCTGCACGCTGCGGCTACTACGACCAGAGCGCCCTGACTCGCCAGTTTCGCCGTGTGGTCGGTGTCTCACCGGGTGCATACCGCGCGCAGTTGTCGCGGCGGTAGCGTCGCCTGATGCGCTACAGCATCCTCCTCATCCCCGTGGCCGCGCTGGGTCTGCTCGCCTCGTGCGGCGACGCCGCTACCACGTCCGACGCGTCGACGACGACCGTCGCCACGCCCACCACCGGTGCAGTCGACACCGGTCCGACGACCACGGCTGTCGGCGCGCTTCCGAAGCCGGAGGTCAAGATTCCCGCAACGATCCCGACAGAACTGGTGGTCACCGACATCACCGAAGGCACGGGCCCGGCAGCCGCCGCTGGTGACACCGTCGTGGTGCACTACGTCGGCGTTCGGTCGGCGGACGGTACCGAGTTCGACAACAGCTACGACAAAGGGACACCTTTCCCGGTTACGCCACTCGGTTCGGCGTCGGTCATCGATGGCTGGAATCAGGGTTTGGTCGGCGTCAAGCAGGGCGGACGTCGGCAACTCGACATCCCCGCCGACCTGGCCTACGGCGACACACCGCCGCGGCGAGGTCATCCAGGCCGGCGACGCATTGACGTTCGTGATCGATGTGGTCTCCGTCATCCCCAAGACCGATCCCGCCGACGCCCCCACCGTGTCGGTCTCGCCGACGCCGAATCAGACAGAGTCGACCTTCACCGATCTGGTGGTCGGCGATGGTGCCGCGGTCAATCCGGGCCAGACCGTGCTCGTGCAACTGATCGAGTTCAGCGCCGCCGATGGCAAACAGCTGCAATCATCGTGGGAGGCGGGGGGCCCGCTGTCGTTCGGCGTTGATGACCCGCAGATCCCCTTGTCGCTGGCGAACGGTGTCAAGGGTATGAAGGTCGGCGGACGTCGACAGGTGACAGTCCCGTTCGCCGATGCATTCGGTCCAGACGGGAGCCCCGATATTGGTCTGCCGCCATCAACGGATCTGATCGTGGTGGTCGACCTGGTCGGCGTGTACTGACCGTCACACGTTCGCGAAGAATCGCAGTCAACCCAGGATCTCGGCGTGTCGCTGATCGACGGGCACGCCCATTTCCTGCGCGACCACCATCAGGCCTGCCGAATTGACCGCGGCTGCCGGCCGCCTGTTTCCGAACTGATCAGCGGACCATGACCGCCGACACCGCCAGCGCCGCGTCGGCCACCTCGCGACCAAAGCGCTGACGCGGCTGGCGGCTCAAGCGCTCGACCGGCCCGCTTAGGCTGACCGCGGCGACCACGTTGCGGCTCCGGTCGCGCACCGCTGCACTCACCGAGGCGACTCCCGGCTCACGCTCTTCCACGGACTCGGCCACATCGTCGCCCAGCAGCACTCGGCCGGCAGACCCTCGATCGAGCGGAAGCAACGCGCCCTGCGGCACGATCCAACGCAGCCCATGTGTTGACTCCAGCGACACGACACAACGCCGACCCTCGCCATCGGCGACGTACAACTGCACGCTCTCGCCGGTCGTGTCGCGCAGCGCCGTCAAGATCGGCCGGGCAACATCAGCCAGCGGAAATTCGTCTTCGGCGGCGCGTCCAAGCCGGATCAGCTCGAATCCGAGGCAGAATCGTCCCTGCGGGTCACGTCGCACCAGCCCGTGCAACTCCAGAGCGACGGCCAGGCGATGTGCGGTCGCGCGGGGCAGGCCGGTCTCGTACTGCAGGGCCGCGAGGTCGAGTGGACCGCCGGCGAGGGCGCGCAGGATGAGGACCCCTTTGTCAATGACGCCGACACCGCTTACACTGTCCAAGAACGAGAATGCTATCTCAGAAAGTGGGATCCGAACATGGCACGGCTACCGCAAACCCTTGCCGAGAAGTTGTGGGAGCGCCACGTCGTGCACGCCGCACCCGACGAGCCCGACCTGCTGTACATCGACCTGCACCTCGTCCACGAGGTCACCAGCCCGCAGGCCTTCGATGGACTGCGTCTGTCCGGACGACTCGTGCGTCGGCCGGATCTGACCGTCGCGACCGAAGACCACAACGTGCCGACCGAGAACATCGACCAGCCGATCGCCGATCCGATCTCGGCCAGGCAGGTCGAGGTGCTGCGTGAGAACACCAAGGAGTTCGGCATCGTCAACTTCCCGATGGGCGACCCAGGTCAAGGCATCGTGCACGTCATCGCTCCCGAGCAGGGCCGCACCCTGCCGGGCATGACGGTGGTGTGCGGCGACAGCCACACCGCCACGCACGGTGCGTTCGGGGCGCTGGCGTTCGGAATCGGCACCAGCGAAGTCGAACATGTGCTGGCAACGCAGACCCTGCCGCAGACCCGACCGAAATGGATGAGCGTGACGGTCGACGGCGAGCTCGCCCCGGGCGTCACCGCCAAGGACGTCATCCTCGCCATCATCGGCCAAATCGGCACCGGCGGGGGCATCGGTCATGTCATCGAGTACCGCGGTTCGGCGATCCGGTCCCTGTCGATGGAAGGTCGCATGACCGTGTGCAACATGTCGATCGAGGCCGGCGCCAAGGCCGGTCTGATCGCGCCCGACGAGACGACGTTCGAGTACCTCGAGGGTCGGGCAAACGCTCCTCTCGGCGACTCCTGGGACGCTGCCGTTGCCGACTGGCGCACGCTGGTCACCGACGACGGGGCCAGGTTCGACAAGGAAGTCGTCATCGACGCGGCCACACTGCGGCCGCACGTCACGTGGGGCACCAACCCCGCCCAGGTCACCACGATCGACGGAAGCGTCCCTTCGCCTGCTGACTTCGACGATGCAACGACCCGCGAGACCGTGGTGCGTGCGCTCGAGTACATGGGCCTCGAGGCCGGCACGCGCGTGCGCGACATCAAGGTGGACACCGTGTTCATCGGAAGCTGCACCAACAGCCGCATCGAAGACCTGCCGCGCCGCCGCCGCCGTGCTGCAGGGCCGAACCGTCAGCGTGCCGCGGGTGATGGTCGTGCCCGGCAGCCATGCCGTCAAGACGCAGGCCGAAGCCGAAGGACTGCACCACGTGTTCCGAGCCTCGGGCGCCGATTGGCGTGAACCGGGCTGCAGCATGTGCCTGGCGATGAACCCCGACAAGCTGTCACAGGGCGAGCGCTCGGCGAGCACGAGCAACCGCAACTTCGAAGGGCGCCAGGGGCGTGGTGGCCGTACCCACCTCGTCTCCCCCGCTGTCGCTGCCGCCACGGCCGTCGCCGGTCATTTCGCCACCCCAGACGACTTGGGAGCACTGTCATGAAGTCAGTTCACGTCATTTCCGGACGCGGGGTGCCGCTGCGGCGCAGCGACGTCGACACCGACCAGATCATCCCCGCCGAATGGCTGAAGCGCGTCGAGCGCACCGGATTCGAGAAGGGACTGTTCGCGACGTGGCGTGACGACCGAAACTTCGTGCTCAACGACGAGCGGTATGTCGGCGCGTCGATCCTCGTCGCCGGGCCGAGCTTCGGTGTCGGTTCGTCACGCGAGCACGCCGTGTGGGCGATCCAGCAGGGCGGTTTCGACGCGGTGATCGCCCCGAGCTTCAGCGACATCTTTCGCAACAACTGCGCGAAGAACGGTCTAGTCCCGGTCGTCGTGCCCGAGGCCACGGTCGAGTCCATCTGGGCTGCGATCGAGGCCGACCCGGCAACGGAGATCACCGTCGATGTCGAGCGTCTCAGCGTCGAAGTGCCGTCGGCCGGCATCACCGAGTCGTTCCCGATGGAGCCGCAGACACAGCATCGCTTCCTGAACGGTCTCGACGACGTCGGCATCACCCTGACCCACGCCGACGAGATCACCTCATTCGAGCAGGGTCGCCCCGCCTGGCTTCACTGACCGCCGTTGGCGATCAGAACTCGGACAGGTTGCGGAGCTTGGGGTTGTTGGAGAACACCTCGATCGGTGGGGCGACTCGAGTCGCAGCGCGCGCTGCAGGATGCGCACCTGCGTGTGCTGGTTGTACTCGGCGAGCGTGACCGCCCAACCGTCGCGCCCGGCGCGGGCCGTGCGGCCGCTGCGGTGCAGGTAGTCCTTCCGTCGGGTGCCGGCTCGTAGTGGATGACGGCACCGATGTCGTCGATGTCGATGCCACGGGCGGCGACGTCGGTGGCGACCAGCACGCGCAAGCTCGCCGTCGGTGAAGCGCTTCAACGCCGTCTCGCGCGCGGCCTGCGCGAGATCGCCGTGAATCGCCGCCGCCTGCACACCGAGATCCTGCAGGTTGCGCTCGACGCGATCGCACATCCGCTTCGTCTGGCAGAACACGAGCGTCTTCGACATCCCGCTGGCGATCGCAGCAACGACCTGGTCCTTGTCCATGTGATGCACCGCGAGGAACAGGTGGTGCATCGTGCCGACGGTGTCGGTGGCGGCAGTCGATCGCGACCTCGATGGGGTCCTTCATGTAGCGGCGACGAGGTGGCCGACATCGCCGTCGAGCGTCGCCGAGAACAGCATCGTCTGATGCGGTGCCGGTGACCTTGCGCAGGATCCACTCGACCTGCGGCGTGAAGCCGTCGTCGGCCATGCGATCGGCCTCGTCGAGCACGACGATCTCGACCGCGTCGAGATGCGAGCTCGTTCTCCTTGAGCAGGTCGATCAGCCGCAACGGCGTCGCCACGACAACGTCGACGCCCGACTTGCAGCGCATCGATCTGCTGGTGCCGAGAGGCGCCGCCGTAGACGGCGAGCACCGTGCGCCCGCATGCGATGGCGACCGGTGCGAGCACCTCGGAGACCTGCAGCGCCAACTCGCGCGTCGGCACCAGCACCAGTGCCGCCGGTCGGCGTGCGTTCGGCCGACCTTCGTGAGGCGAGCCAGCAGCGGCACGCCGAACGCCAGCGTCTTGCCCTGACCCGGTCTTCGCGCGCCCGCACACGTCGCGACCGGTCAGCGCCACCGGAATCGCCTTGGTCTGGATCGCGAACGGGGTGGTGAAACCGGCGGCGGCGAGTCCGAAGTCGACGCTCGGCGGCACGCCGAGATCGATGAACGCGGTCGGGACGTAATCGTCGGGCGAAAGCGTCGAGCACCGGTGCGGACGGTCGGACTGCGGTGTTCGGCGGGCTTCGGGAGGGTGTGCGGCGGCGCCGCTGTGCGCCCAGGTGGGCGGGAATTTTCAGGCATGTCGACCGCCAGGGTACCGGGCGCACCCAATGTGCACAGCAGCAGTGCACCGAGCCGTGCGCTGCAGATCGAGACCACAATGTGCGACCATGAAGGTCGCACTCACCGTCAACGACTTCCTCCGCCGAGCCGAACAGATCTACCCGCATCGCATCGCGATCGTCGACGAACCCGATGCAACCGGCCGAATCGTGGGGTTCGATCACCTACGCAGACGATGGCGGCGCGTGCGCGCGCCCAATCGCCGCGCATCTCGACGCGCTCGGAATCGCGCCGGCGAACGAGTCGCCATCGTCAGCCACAACTCGGCGCGCCTGCTCACCGCCCTGTTCGGTGTCAGCGGCTCCGGCCGCGTCCTGGTACCGATCAACTTCCGCCTCGTCGCCGAGGAAGTGTCGTACATCGTCGAGCACTCCGGCGCGCGCGTCTCTGACGTCGACCCGGAGCTCGACGAGGCCCTGGCCGACGTCGAGTGCGAGCACCGCTTCGTGATCGGCACCGAGACCGACGCGCCACCGCTGCACGCCGAGCCCGCAGACGTGGGCGTACGACGAAGACGCCACCGCCACGATCAACTACACCAGCGGCACGACGGCGCGACCGAAGGGCGTGCAGTTGACGCACCGCAACATCTGGCTGAACGCGACGACGTTCGGGTGGCAACTCGGCATCAGCGACCGCGACGTCTACCTGCACACGCTGCCGCAGTTCCACTGCAACGGCTGGGGCGTGCTGTACGCGGTCACGGGCATGGGCGCGCAGCACATCATCCTGCGCAAGGTCGACGGCGCCGAGATCCTGCGGCGAGTCGAGCGCCACGGCGTCACGGTGATGTGCGGTGCGCCGGCTGTGGCCAACATGATCCTCGATGCCGCGGCGCACGTGGGAGGGCCAGATCCCGGGCAGCGGACGTGTGCGCATCGTGTGCGCCGGCGCACCTCCGCCGACGCGAACGATCGAGCGGATCGAGACCGAGCTCGGGTTGGGAGTTCATCCAGATCTACGGACTCACCGAGACCACGCCGCTGCTGACGATGAACCGTCAGCGTGCCGAGTTCGACGAGCTGAGTTACCGACCGACCGAGCGGCCAAGCTCGAGTCGCGCCGGGGCCGCCGGCACTCGGAGTCGAGATACGCGATCTCGCCCGACGGCGAAGTGCTCGCCCGCGGCAATCACATCATGGCCGGCTACTGGAACCAGCCAGACGCCACCGACGACGCCATCCACCGGCAGCCGACGATCCGACGGCGAGCACTGGTTCCACACCGGCGATGGTGGCACCATCGACGACGAGCACTACGTCACGATCACCGACCGCAAGAAGGACGTGATCATCTCCGGCGGCGAGAACGTCAGCAGCATCGAGGTCGAGGATGCCGTCTTCAGCCATCCGGAAGTCGCCGAAGTCGCGGTCATCGGCGTGCCCGACGAGAAGTGGGGCGAGCTGGTGATGGCGCTCGTCGTCGCACGCCGGGGTCGAGCGCTCACCGAGGCCGACGTCATCGCCTACACCAAGACGAAGCTGGCCGGCTACAAGTGCCCGAAGCAGGTCGAGTTCCGCGACACGCTGGCGCGCACGGCGACCGGCAAGCTGCAGAAGTTCAAGCTGCGCGAGCCCTACTGGACCGGTCAGACGCGCACAGATCAACTGACCCGACGCGTCGCAGTGCCGCGCTGACCGACGCGTCAGCCGAACTGCCTGTTGAATCAGTAAGTAGCAACGCGACCGACTCGATCGTTAGGGTCGACTGCGCCATGAACGAACTCCCACACTTTCACGACGCTGGGTATTCACGACAACGAGCGGCCGCAAGGGCATTGCCTACGACTGGCAGAGCTGTGTCCGCGACGCCGAGACCTTGGCTCACGCTTGCAAGAAATCGACCGCGAAGTACGCCGAACTCGACCTGCCACCGCCTGCGCGGAATGAGCCGATTCCCGAGCGCGTGCTCGTGCTCGGCTGCGGTTCGGTTGCGCAGTGCATCGTGCCGCTGCTCGTTCGTGATCTGGACGATCCCACCGTCAAGCGTCACGGTCGTCGACTTCGTCGACAACCGCGATCGCATCGCCGATCCGCACTCGCCCTCGGCGTCGACTACGAGCTGGATCGGGTCACGCAGGACAACCTCGACGAGTTCCTCTCGGCCCGTGTCGGCGACGGCGATCTCCTGCTCGACCTGGCGTGGAACATCGACAACTGCGACGATCCTGCAATGGTGTCGCGACCACGGTGTGCGCTACCTCAACACGAGTGTCGAGGTGTGGGACCCGTACGACGACATGACCGCGACGCCGCCGCTCGACCGCACGCTGTACGTCCGCCACATGGATCTGCGCAGGATGAAGGCCCCGTGGCCCGACAACAACGGCGCGACCGCCGTGCGTCGAGCACGGTGCCAACCCCGGCCTCGTCAGCCACTTCGCCAAGCAGGCGCTCACCGAGATCGCGTACGCGCATGCTGCATCGATGGTCTCGGCGGCCGAACTGCCGTGCGCTGGAGCAGCGCTCGCCGATCAGGCGCTTCAACGAGCTGGCGATGCTCACCGGCACGAAGGTGATCCACGTCGCCGAGCGCGACACGCAGATCTCCGACATCCCGAAGCGGACCAACGAGTTCGTCAACACCTGGTCGGTCGACGGCTTCTACGAAGAGGGCGTCGCGCCGGCCGAGCTGGGATGGGGCACGCACGAGCGAGCGGCTGCCGCCGAACGCCTTCGTGCACAACGGCGAGGGACCGTGCAACCAGATCTGCATCGCCCGCCCGGGCATGGAGACGTGGGTGCGCAGTCTGGGTGCCGAGCGGCGAGATCCGCGGCATGGTCATACGCCACGGCGAAGCGTTCACGATGTGCGAGCACCTCACGGTCTGGACGACGAACGGCAACCCGATCTACCGGCCGACGGTGCACTACGCGTACCACCCGTCCGACGCGGCCATCAACAGCGTGCTCGAGCTGCGCATGCGCGGCTGGGAGATGCAGCCCGAGCAACGCATCCTGAACGACGAGATCATCAGCGGTCGCGACGAACTCGGCGTGCTGCTGATGGGCCACCCGTACCGCAGTTGGTGGACCGGCTCGCTGCTGTCGCATCGACGAGGCCCGAGCCGTGGTCCCGCACCAGAGCGCCACCACTGTGCAGGTGGCCGGCAGCGATCGTCGCCGCGGTCACGTGGATGATCGAGCAACCCGAACGAGGGCGTCTGCGTGCCCGACGACCTGCCGTGGGACGACGTGCTGCGGTCGCCAACGCGCTACCTCGGGACCATGCACTCGGGACCGTCCGACTGGGACCCGGTTGACCAGCCGGCAGCGACCTGTTCGCCGAGTTCAGCGACGAAGGCGACAGCCACGTCGATCGCAGCGACCCGTGGCAGTTCACCAACTTCCTCGTCGTGACTAGCGACGTTGACAATGGACAACGGCATCGCGGGCAGACTGTTCTCAATGCCGCACGCAACGTAGCCTTCTTCTTCTTATGTAGGGCAAGCGCCGCATACTCGCGCTTGCCCGCAGCCCCCGCCGAAATGGCCGGGGCTTCTTCATTTTCAGACCTGATACGACCAAGCGAAAGCCGTCCTCGTTTCCAGCCGACAACTCCCAGCCAGAGCTCCACAGAAAGCCAGCCATGCCACCGCAACCAGTCACCCCGAAACAGATGCCGTTCCAGAAGTACGAGCCGTTCGTTCCGGTGGTGCTTCACGACCGCACCTGGCCGAACAAGGTCGCACGACAAGGCCCCGCTGTGGTGCAGCGTCGACCTCCGCGACGGCAATCAGGCGCTGATCGATCCGATGGATCCGCAGCGCAAGAGGCGCATGTTCGACACGCTTGGTCAAGATGGGCTTCAAGGAGATCGAAGTCGGCTTCCCGTCGGCGAGCCAGCCCGACTTCGACTTCGTCCGTCAACTCATCGAGGAAGATCTGATCCCCGACGACGTCGACCATTCAGGTGCTGGTGCAGTGCCGACACGAACTGATCGAGCGCACCTACGAATGCCTGCAAGGCGCGCCGACGCGCGATCGTGCACTTCTACAACTCGACCAACCCACTGCAGCGCGAGGTCGTCTTCGGGCTCGACAAGGACGGCATCGTCGACATCGCAGTCAACGCTGCCAAGCTGTGCCGCAAGCTCGAGCACACGATGGGGCACACCGAGATGCGGTACGAGTACTCACCCGAGAGCTTCACCCTCACCGAGCCCGAGTTCGCCATTCGAATCTGCCACGCAGTGATGGACGTCATCGAGCCCACGCCCGACCAGCCGCTGATCCTCAACCTGCCCGCGACGGTCGAGTGCTACACGCCCAACGTCTACGGCGACGTCATCGAGTGGTTCGGCAGCACGATTCGCAACCGCGACTGCGTCGTCATCAGCCTGCACCCGCACAACGATCGGGGTGCGCGGGTGCCGCCGCCGAGTTCGGTGTGCTGGCCGGTGCCGATCGTGTCGAGGGCACGCTGTTCGGCAACGGCGAGCGAACCGGCAACGTCGACATTGTCAACCTGGCGATCAACCTGATCAGCAACGGCGTCGATCCCGAGCTCGACATCACCGACATCGACGCCTTGCGCCGCGTCGCCGAGTACTGCAATCGCCTGCCGGTGCAGCCCGCGACACCCCTAGGTCGGCGACCTCGTCTTCACGGCGTTCAGCGGCAGCCATCAGGACGCGATCAAGAAGGGATTCGAGGCGCTCGACGAACGCGACGACTACGACCAATGGGGCGTGCCGTACCTGCCGCTCGATCCGAAGCATGTCGGCCGCTCGTACGAGGCTGTCATTCGGGTCAATCGCCAGACGGGCAAGGGTGGAGTCGCCTACATGATGAAGGCCGAGCACGGTTTCGAACTCCCGCGTCGGCTGCAGATCGAGTTCTCCAAGACCATCCAACACATCACCGAAGATTCCGGCACCGAGATCAGTCCGCTCGTGATGTGGGAGGCGTTCCAGGAGCACTACCTGCCGGCGGAGCCGCGGTTCCGCTTGAACAGCCATGAGTTGCGCAGTGACTCCGAGACTGGCCGCACGTCGATCACTGCCCAGTTGGTCGTCGACGGTCAACCGGTGACCATCGTCGGCGAGGGCAATGGGCCGATCGATGCATTCGTGCACGCGCTCCGAGACGGACTCGCTGCCGAGCTCGACGTGCTCGACTACGCCGAGCACGCGATCGGCCAGGGCTGCGAGGCGAATGCCGTCGCCTACGTCGAAACCTCCGAACCGGACGGCCGCGTGTTGTGGGGCGTCGGCGTCGACCCGAACATCATCACCGCATCGCTGCGTGCCGTGTTGAACGCTCACGAACGGCATCAGCTGTAAAGTCATCGCTCATGAAGCGTTGGCTACGGCGATTGTTCTGGCTCGGTGTGCTCGTTGGCGGAAGTTACGGCGCATACATGGCGTGGAGCCGGCGACGATCCTCCACCGCTGACGTTCCCCAATGGCCTCCGCTGCCGGTGGTGCACACCGACGCCGAGCACGCCACCGCCGTCTCGGCCGCCGCCGCGCCACGCTGGGTCGCGCCGATCAACGGCGGCTGCCCGGATGGTTACCCCGTCAAGGCCAACGACAACTCGCGCATCTACCACGTGCCCGGCGGCCGGTTCTACGAGCGCACGGCCGCCGAGCGATGCTACGCCAACGCCGACGACGCATTGGCCGACGGCTATCGTCCCGCCAAGGCGTGAACGGAGGACCAGTGCACGAGATCAGTCAGCTATGAGAGTCGTCGTCGATTTCGACGTGTGCGCCTCGACAGGTTCCTGCATGCAGATCTGCCCGGAAGTGTTCGAGGTGCGTTCCGACGGGTACCTGTACATCCTCCAGGAGGAGCCCGGCGAGTCGCTGCGCAAGCAAGTCGAGCAGGCGGCCGACATGTGCCCGACCGGCGCCATCACCATCGAGGACTAGCCCGCTCCCAGGGTCGCGCGACTCGAGCGACCTGCCGACTTCACTTCTCTCAGAAAGCCGACCACTCGCTGATCCTGGCGCTATCGGGTGTCGGCGGCCATCGGAATTCTGCCCGCCGGCCGCCGCCTCGATGCTGCATCGAGGGATTGTGAACCGAGCACCGAGCGGGCATTGGGCGCTGGCCGGACGTAGGCGCCGAATGTCCCCGCCCGAGGGGGCGGGAAATATGGCGACAGCGTGGTCGCATTGCGGGTCAATTTCTCGCCCAGCAACTCTGCGTCAGCTGCTTGAACGGCGGTCGGTTCTGTGAGCTGACGCAGAAGCCGGCGCGCCACGACTACCGCTCGGCGCCACTAAAGAGCGCGTAGACGCCCAGCCCTTCCGAGGCGACATTCCGGTTCTACGTCCTCGTCGCGACCATCCTGCGTGCCGGCCACGGACGAGTGACCGATTGGCCGTCAGTGGGCAGTTTCTGCCGGCCACCAACAATCAGGTCGTAAACCCAGGTTGGGTGGCACGAGAACCCTGTCGCAACCGTCATCGCGCACCGCAGAACTTGTCGCAACGTCTCAAGTTTCCCCGTAGCAGAGCTAGCGCGCGCCGAGAGAAAATGCTCTTGACAAAACGTTGTTGTAGCTGCGACGGCAGTCATCCGATGAGACATCGCGCCTTAGGACCAAACCAATCCTGGTCTTAGGACGTGTCATTGCAAAACGATGACAGAAAGGTGTCGCCTTGGAACGTCGACTCGCAATCGCCTATGCAGTATCCGCGACCGCAACACTGAGCATTGCCTGTGTGGCGATCGCCAGCGCCGGCGGTGGGCTCTTCGCCCAGGCCGCCCCGAATTCGAACCCCGGAGTGAAGACGGTCGAGAAGATCGACGACTACATCGTCATTCACTCCTCGACCACCACGACGACACTGGCGCCTCCAGCGGTCGCACCCGCGCCCGAACCTGCCGCAGCCCTCGTTGCCGCGTATCCGTTGGTAACCGAGGCTGCTCCGGCCCCGGCCCCGGCCCCGGCGCCGGCCCCTGCTCCGGCGCCGGCGAACCCACCACAACGTGCAGCATCCCCCGCTCCCGCTCCCGCCCCCGCCGTAGCACCAGAACCAGAACCAGAACCGGCACCTGCCCCGACACACCACACTCGCACCACGGCACCGGCACCTGAGCCTGCTCCGGCGACGACCGATGGTCACCGGTCTGATGACGGACACCATTCCGACGACGACTCGCACGAGCCCGGCGACGACTGAACGATGACATCGTCGAGGTCGGCCGGAGTCCTTGTGTTGACGAATCGTCATCACATCGACATTCGGCTGACCGCTTCGGTAATCACTCGGCAAGAGCCCTTCAGGGCCCCATTCTTGACGAGAACTTACTGGAGCAGGCACGACGCGGCGCCGATAGATGAATGTGAACTAGGCCCAAACCTCTTGGTGACCTAAGACGTGTCATTACGAAACAATGACGGAAGGGTGATCTGGTGGAACGCCGACTAGCCATCACGTACGCAGTCACAGCCACAGCGACACTCGGAATCGCATGCATCGCAATCGCCGCCGTTGGCGGTGGCCTGTTCGCCAGCGCGTCTCCACGATTCTCTGCCGGAGGCAAGCAGCTCGAGATCGTCGACGACTACATCGTCATTCATTCCTCCACGACCTTGGCTACCGATGTCGCGCCGCTCGACGCACTTGCAGCGCCCACACCCGCCTCGTCGGTCGCCACTGCAAGTGCTGCACCACAGGCCGCCCTTGCCGCACCGCAACCCGTGGTCGCCTCGACCGCTGCACCGGTAGCCGCAACCGCACCACCACAACGCGAATCACCGGCCCCAACCCAAGCCCCATCACCAACCCAAGCGCCAGCCGCTGCACCAGCCCCATCACCAGCCCCACCCACCCCAGCGCCAGCCGCTGCACCAGCCCCATCACCCACCCCGGCTCCCGCTCCTACGGCCGCACCCACAACCGCCGCACCCACAACCGCCGCACCCACAACCGCCGCACCCACAACCGCCTCGCCCACAACGGCGGCGCCCAAGCCAGCAACCACCACTGCCCCTCCCGTCGTCGCCGCTGTGCCGACCGGAGCACATATCCCCCGCGATTGGCCGGCGGGCAAACCGATCCCACCGATCCCCGCCGGATGCAAGCAACCAGAACTCGAAGACAATGGAGTTTGGAACTGCCAATGAACGACCTCAACGAACAGCAACTCGCCAGGCTTGCCAAATTGAGTAAGCGCAACCCTGCGACCGCAGCGGCCGCACCCGTCGCCATGGCGGCACCACAGTCGGCACCACAGTCGGCACCACAGTCGGCACCACAGTCGGCACCACAGTCGGCACCACAGTCGGCACCACAGTCGGCACCACAGTCGGCACCACAACCGGCACCACAACCGGCCGTCCGGGCAACCTCGGCTCCGTGGAGCCCACCGGCCAGCGCACCGGTGGTCGCACCGCCGATCGTCATCGAGAGGGCCGCCACGGCAACTGTGCCGGTCGTCGACAAGCAGACCAGTGTGAGGCTGTTCGGCAACCGTCGCCGGCACGTCGCCGCCGCCGGACGGATCCTCGCCACGGGCATCGCCACGTCGGCCTTCCTCGGAACCATCGCCACGCTCGCCACTGCCGATGCGCGGGCGCTCGAGAAGAAGCAGGCCGACGCGGCTCCGCCGACCACCTTGCTCGAGACCATTCACCGGGTGGTCTACGTCGACGAGTTCGGCAACCCCATCGCCCCGCCCACCACGCTGTCGCCACTCGATACCAGCACGACTACGACAACCCTCGCCGCAGTCGTCGACCCGACGGCTGTCGTCGATCCGGCAGCAGCGACAACCGTCGCCGCAGTGGCTCCGGTCGACCCGGCAGCTGCAGCGGCAGCGCCGGCGGCCGCACCAGCCGCCGCACCAGCAGCCAGCGGCTCGACGAAGCCGAAGGCGACACCAGCCGCCGTTGCAGCGCCAGCACCTGCGCCCGCTGCGGCACCCGCACCAGCCCCAGCACCCGCACCAGCACCGGCCCCCGCACCAGGACCAGGACCAGCACCGGCCCCGGCACCAGCCCCCGCACCAGCACCAGCGCCAGCGCCAGCGCCAGCACCGGCCCCCGCACCAGCACCAGCCCCCGCACCAGCACCAGCACCGGCCCCCGCACCAGCACCAGCGCCGGCCCCCGCACCAGCGCCGGCCCCCGCACCAGCACCAGCGCCGGCCCCCGCACCAGCACCGGCACCGGCACCGCCGCCCTGCACGGGAAGTGGATGCTGACCCGGGAGGTGACCGAGGAACGCACGTGGCATCGCTCGGCCGCTCGAGTCATGGGGTCTCCCAGCGAGATCCTGATCGACGGTCCGATCGAACTCGTTCGCCTCGGCTTCTCCCGGTTGCGACAACTCGAAAAGACGTGGAGCCGCTTTCTTCCCGATAGCGAGCTCAATCGCCTGCAGGCATGGCGGGGCGACTGGTTGGAGTGCAGCGACGATCTCGTTGCTGCACTCCAGTGGTGCCTTCGAATGCATGCCGAGACCCATGGATTGTTCGATCCGTCGATCCGAAGCAGTCTCGAGCAACTTGGCTACGACCGCACGTTCGCCGAGATCGTCGAGCAGTCGAACCGACCGATCGACGAGCCGGTTGCCACTCCGGCGTCAGGCCTCGACGGACTCGAGCTCTCCAACAACTGGGCCAGGCTGACGACGGGTCTGTCGATCGACCTCGGTGGAATCGGCAAGGGCCTGGCAGCCGACATGGTCGCCGACGAACTGATCGCGGCCGGCGCCAACTCGGCGTACGTCAGCCTCGGCGGCGACATCCACGCTTCGGGCGAACCCGTCGATGAACATGGCTGGCGAGTGCCACTACTCCACCCGGTGACCGGAGAACCGGTCGATCATCACAGCCTGTTCTCGGGAGCCCTCGTCATGAGCACTGTGGCGCTGCGTCGCTGGAGGCGCGGTGACGTCGAACACCATCACATCATCGACCCGCGTTCGGGCACCCCGGCCGACACCGACCTCGTCGCCGTCGCCGTCGCCGCCGAGAGCGCAGCACGTGGTGAGGCGCTCGCCAAGGCCGCGATCATCGCCGGTAGCATCGAAGGTGCCGCCCTGCTTCGCTCGGCGGATGTGAAAGCCTGGATGATCAGCGATGATCGCGTTCACACTGTGCAGGAGTCCGACCAATGATTGCCGTCACAACCAAGCTCGCATGGTACGTCGCCCGCTCCAGTGGCATCGTTGCTTGGGCGACGGTCACTGCCAGCATCCTCTGGGGCCTCACCCTGTCGAGCCGGCTCGTGCGCAAGCGCGGTGTACCTGCGTGGCTGCTCGACCTCCATCGCTATCTCGGCACCCTCTCGCTCGTGTTCGTGATCGTCCACCTCGGCGGCCTGTGGGCTGACAACTTCGTGTACTTCGGTTGGTCCGAGATGTTCGTTCCGATGAGCTCACCGTGGAAGACGGGCGCAGTGGCGTGGGGGATCGTCGCGTTCTACTTCCTCGCCGCCATCCAGATCAGCTCGTGGCTGATGCGTCACATGAAACGACGAATCTGGCATGCCATCCATCTCTCCAGCATCGGCCTGTGGCTGACGGCAACGCTGCACACGTTCCTGGCCGGTCAAGATCGGCACAACACCGTGCTGCAATGGTTCGTGTTGGGTTCGACGATCCTGGTCGTGCAACTCACCCTGTTCCGCATCGTCACCCTGAGAAGCGCGCAGAAATGGGCGTTGCGTCCGGAGGAGCCGACCAAGCGATCCGACCGGATCAAGACGGGCTAGATTCGCCACTGCATGGGGTTCCACAGCAAGCTGAGCGCGGCGTGGGCATCGTCGCAATCGATGCTTTGTGTCGGACTCGACCCGGATCCTGCCCTCATGCCGACGTCGTTCGATCGAAGCACCCGGGCCACCTACGAGTTCTGCGCGGCGATCGTCGACGCCACCGCGGACGCAGTCTGCGCATTCAAACCACAATTCGCCTACTTCGCGGCGCAACGAGCCGAGCCCGAGCTCGAACAGCTCTGTCGCTACATCCGCGATACGTACCCCGATGTGTTGTTGATCCTCGACGCCAAGCGCGGCGACATCGGACCGACGGCGCAGCAATACGCGCGCGAGGCGTTCGAGCGCTACGGAGCCGACGTGGTGACGTTGAACCCGTACCTCGGCACCGACTCGATCGAGCCGTTCTTGAGACACCCCGAGCACGGTGCCTTCGTTCTGTGCCGAACCTCGAACCCGGGAAGCGGCGATTTCCAATCGCTCGACGTCGATGGCGAACCGCTCTACGCTCATGTCGCCAGACGCGCGGTCGAGCAGTGGAACCAAATCGGCGAATGCGGTCTGGTGGTCGGTGCAACGTTTCCCGACGAACTTCGTGCGGTGCGGGCAATCGTCGGCGACATGCCACTACTCGTGCCGGGGGTCGGCGCACAGGGTGCCGACATCGAAGCGACCGTCGCCGCGGGAGCGACCGCCGACGGCTACGGAATGGTCGTCAACTCGTCGCGGGCCATCCTCTACGCGTCGGGTGGAGGAGATTTTGCCGAGGCCGCCAACTACGCAGCCGTCGCCACGCGCGACGCAATCCGGAAGTACGCCCAGCGGTAATCAGCAGGCGAGGGCGTCGACAGAGATGATCCCTGGGGCGACGCGAAGTTGGGCAAGCACCTCTTCGTCGACCTGGCCGGTAGGCGCAATCAGCATGACTGCAGTTCGGGCGTCGGCCGCAGCGCCGACGTCCATGTCGGCGATGTTGACTCCGGCGTTGCCAAGCAGGGTTCCGACGATGCCGATCACGCCAGGCCTGTCGTCGTTCTTGACCATCAGCATGTGATCGGCCGGCGGAACATCGAAGCTGTGGTCGTCGATCATCACGATCCGCTGCTCGCCGCGACGACCGACCAACGTGCCCGACAGCGACCGCTCGCCACCCCGCAGCGTTATCAGGTTGACGAAGTCGGCCGAGGTCGCGCAATTCGTTTCGCGGATCTCGACACCGTGATCCTTCGCCAACTGAGGTGCATTGACATAGGTCACGGGCTCGTCGGTGACCGAGCCGAAGAAACCCTTCAACGCAGCCAGCGTGAGGATCCGTGTGTCGTACCCGGCAATGTCGCCTTCGGTGCACACTTCGATCTGCCGCGGCACGCCCTCGACCCGGCTGGCGACCAACGAGGCGAAGAGCCTGCCCAATCGCTCGGCGAGCGGCAGGAACGGCCGCATCGTCTCGTTGGCCTCGGCGGCGTCGACGTTGACCGCGAACGGCACGAACTCGCCGGCAAGCGCCAGCTGAACCATGTCGGCGATGGTGTCGCCGGCTTTGTCTTGCGCTTCGCGCGTCGACGCGCCGAGGTGCGGGGTGACGATGACCTGATCCAACGCAAACAGCGGCGACTCGACGGTCGGCTCGGTGGCGAACACATCGACCGCAGCGCCGGCGATCACACCGTCGCGGATTGCCTCGGCCAGTTCGCTCTCGTTGACGATCCCCCCGCGGGCGACGTTGATCAGCCGCATCGTCGGCTTGGCCTTGAGCAACAGGTCACGATTGACGAGACCCGTCGTCTCCCTGGTCTTGGGCAGATGGATCGTGACGAAATCTGCCTCGGCGATCGCCTGGTCGAGCGACAACAGTTCGACACCCATGTGGCGGGCCTTGTCGGCCGAAACGAAGGGGTCGAAGGCGACGACTCGCATGCCGAACGCTTTACATCGCTCGGCGACGAGCTTGCCGATGCGGCCGAAGCCGATGACAGACACGGTCTTGTCGGCCAGTTCGACGCCCTCCCATCGCGAACGCTCCCAACGACCGGCCGTCAGCGCCGCATGAGCCTGCGGGACGTTGCGCGCCTGGGCAAGCAGCAGGGCCATCGTGTGCTCGGCTGCCGATATGACATTGCTCTGTGGTGCGTTGACCACCATCACGCCACGGCGAGTCGCCGCCTCGACATCGACGTTGTCGAGGCCGATGCCGGCCCGACCGACGACGAGCAGCTGGTCGGCATGCTCGAGCACCTCGGCGGTGACCTGTGTGGCCGAGCGGATGATGAGACCCTGTGCGCCGCGGATGTTGACCAGCAAGGCGTCGAGATCGAGCTGCACATCGACCTCGTGGCCGGCCGCTCGGAGACGGTCGAGGCCCCCTTCGGCAATTTCTTCAGTGACAAGTATCCGGGCCATGCCCATCATCGTTACCGCCCCGAACCGTGGATCCGAAAAGAATTGAACGATCTGTTCACCTCTCACCCGTTGACGGCAGCCGTTGACGGCTATCTTGAGCCGACGCCAAGTCCAAGTCAGTCCAAGTCAGTCCAAGCCAGTCCAAGCCAAGTTGGTGCCGAACAAAAAGTGGAGGGTTCCATGTCGTACCCATTTCTGTCCGCAGAGTGGATGGACGCCGCCAAGGCCATCCGCGAGAAGTACGCGGATCAAGCTACGGCCATCACGATCAGTGTCCGGATGAACCAGGTGATCACCGACATGCCGTTCGAGAGCGGCGACGTTCACGTGTACCTCGACACGTCATCGGGCAGCCTGGTGATGGAGTCAGGCGAGCTCGACACCCCCGACCTCACATTGACCACCGACTACGACACGGCGAAGAAGATCTTCGTCGACCAGGATCAGGCCGCCGGCATGCAGGCGTTCATGGCCGGCAAGATCAAGGTGCAGGGCGACATGATGAAGATGATGGCCATGCAAACGTCGATGCCTCAAGACGACATCGCCAGGACGATCGCCAGCGAGATCCAAAGCATCACCGAGTAGCCACACGCCACGCGGCGCGGCACGTCCTACGTACGTGACAGGGGCTCCAATGCCTGGGCCAGCTCAGCGACCGACCACATCGAGTCGCGATCCACAGACGCGCCCCGCGCCCAACTCTCGATCAACGTCACGTTGCCGCCCTGTACGTAGAACGTCTCACCCGTGAACCTGCATTCCGCACTGGCGAGGTAGGCGACCAGCGGCGAGATGTTGGCCGGATCCCACTGATCGAAGCTGCCTTCGGCAGGTGTCATGATCGCCTCCAGACCCGGAGTCGCCATGGTCAGTCGGGTCCGCGCCCCGGGAGCGATCGTGTTGCTCTTCACGTCATAGCGAATGAGCTCCTTCGCCGCTATCTGGCTGAACGTGGCGATGCCCGTTTTGGCTGCGCCGTAGTTGCTCTGCCCAGGATTGGCAAATAGCCCCGATGTGCTCGACGTATGCACCAGATTGCGCGGCTTGCCCTTGCCGGCCTTGTGCTGTTCTCGCCAATATGCGGCTGCCCAGCGCGTCGGCGCGAAGTGACCTTTCAGATGCACCTTGATGACCGCGTCCCATTCCTCTTCTGTCATGTTGACGAGCACTCTGTCACGCAGGATTCCGGCGTTGTTGACGAGTATGTCGAGATCGCCGAAGGCCTCGATCGCGCTGTTGATCAGACGCTGTGCGCCTTCCCAGTCGGCGACATCGTCGCCGTTGACTATTGCTTCACAACCGAGCGCCCCGATCTCGTCAACGACGTGCTGCGCCGGAGTGAGGTCGGTGCCCGTCCCGTCGTTCGCTCCGCCGAGGTCGTTGATGACGAGGCGCGCCCCTTCGCGGGCGAACAGCAACGCGTGCTCCCGCCCGATGCCGCGGCCTGCACCCGTGATGATTGCAACTCGGCCGTCAAGCGATCCCATGCCATCCTCCTCCAGACGAAGGCACGCTAGCGAGCAGCCCTGACAGGAATGAATTCAGAACAGGGCGATGTCGATCGCAGTACCCCGCGGGAACAGTTGACCGGGCAGCACATCGACGCCTTGATGTTGGGCGGCGACGAGGATTCCCCCCTGGTTGCCGTTGACGACACCGACGGTCAGGCCCGCCGCTGTCAACGCATCGGTCGCCTGTTGCAAGGTGAGGTTGGCCAGTGGCGGAACGGCGACTACATCTGGACCTTTGGAGACCGCAACTGTGATCGTCACTCCACGATCGACGGTTGTGTCGGGGGCGAGATCCTGGGCGGCGATCGAGCCCACCGCGACCGTGTCGCTGAACTGCGGATCGACCTGAGCCAGGAGCAGGCCCTGTGCGTCGACTGCCGCTGTGGCCTCGTCGATGGTCATACCAATCAGGTTCGGCACCACACGCGGTTGCGGCCCCGCCGACAGCACGACCGAGACGGTCGTGTTCGGGGTGACCGTGTCACCCGCCCTCAGGCCGGGCTGATCGGGCACCATCCAGCTCAACACGGTTCCCGCCGGAGCAACCTCGTCGAAGGCCGGATCAGCCTGCACCAGCACCAGCCCGAGGTTGGCGAGAGTGGTGGTCGCCTGGTCCAACGTCATGCCGACCAGATCGGGTAGCGGCCGTGGCGCCGGCCCGGTGCTGACGATGAGTTGAAACGGCTTCGCTTGTTCGAGTGCGACGCCCTCGTCGGGCTGGGTGCGAATGACTGTGCCTGCGGGGACATCGTCACTGGCCTCGGTGGTGACGACGGTGTCCCAGTTGAACCCGGAGATCTGGTTGAGCGCCTCGGCCTCGGTGAGCCCGGCCAGGTGAGGCACGCTGTAGGTGTGGGTTTGGTCACGGGTGACGATGTATGCCACGCCACCGGCGGCGGCGGCGAACACGATCAACAACGGAATCATCCACTTGACCCAGCGACGCCCCGAAGGCGACGAGCCGTCGGGCTCTGGCGGGAGAGTCCATCGTCTGATCGGGTCATGGTCTCGGTGGGCCCGTTTGCAGTGGTGACCGGGGGCGGCGAGACCCGCAGGCTGCCTTCGGCCGGCATGGGCGGCGGCAACGGCGGGCGACTGATCGCCCCTGACGCATCACCGAACAGTCCTGCCTTGGGCAGGTTGATGGGCCTCGGGCGCGGCAGCTTCTCGGCCGCCTGCACCAGCGCCCGCCCGAACTCGGCGGCGGTGTACCGATCCTCGGGCAACGGGCGACCGGCCCGCTCGAGCACGGCCGCGAACGGTCCGAGATCCGCCGACACCGGCATCAACCGATCGATGCGGTTCGACAGCGTGGCAACCGTCGAGTCGCCGGCGAACGGGACCGAGCCCGACATCGATTCGAGCAGGGTGAGGCAGAGCGAATAGATGTCGCCTTTCGGCCCGCGCTCACCCGTCTCGGCGAGCTCCGGCGAGGCGTACATCGCCAGCGCGTTGCTGACATGTGCACGGTCGGTCCACAGCGCCTCGCCGACCACGTTGGCGAGACCGACATCGGTCACACGTAAGCGATGATCGTCGCCGAACACCAGTGTCGAAGGACGAATATCGCCGTGAACCAAGCCCTGACGATGGACGACATCGAGCGCCTTGCACGCCTCGAGGCCGACCATCAAGGCCTGCGACGGCGACAGGGTGCGCCCGCGGTCGAGGTATTCGCGAAGACTGCCACCACCGAGGTGCTCGACGATCACGTACATCGCCTTGCGGTCGTTCCAGACGTCGGCACCCCAGTCGTAGATCTCGGCGATGTTGGGGTGCTTGATCGTGGCGCCGTGCTCGGCGGCGAAGCGGAAGGCGCGCTCGAAGCCCTCACCGGCCGTCAGATCCGGATGCACGACCTTGATCGCCACGACACGATGTTCGACCAGGTCAAAGGCATCGAACACGGCAGCGTCGACACCGCTGCCGCGGCGAGGCCCGAGTTGGTAGCGACCCGCGACGACCCGACCGTTGAACTGGGTATCCATCAATGTCATGGGGAACTTTACGCTACCGCGACACAGCAGCGGGCGGCATTCATGTGCGAAATCCGCTCGGCCGGCGGAAGAATGGAGCCATGAAACGGCCGCACCTCGACTCCCAGCAGCGTCGGCTGCTGGCCTGCAGTTTGGTGATCGCGGCCGGGCTGGTGATGGTGATCCTCGGCTTCCTGTCGTCGGTCACCGGACGCAAGGCGCTGGCCCTTCCAGCGACCATCGAAGACATCGATCCGGTTCGCGGCGCGGTGCGTGTACCGGCCCAAACACAGGTGTTCGTCGACCTTCTCGCCGGGTACACCGGGGTGCTCGTGATCGACGGCATCGAGCTTGAAGACGGTCGATCAGAGCCAAATCAGCAACCCGAACCAAGTCCCCGGGCAGCAGGTCACACTGCCGCCGACGACGATCTACGAGCAGGGCAACGCCACGCTCACATTCGTGCCGACGGAAGGCGCCCAGATCGAGTCGTTCACGCAGGGCACACACACAGCGACCGTCATCTACTGGAAGCTCACCGAATCCCGCCAGCGCTCGCAGTCGTACACCTGGACGTTCTCCGTCTTCTAGGAGGTTGAGCCGGGAAGCTCGCCGGTGGCCAGCAACTCGTCGAACCCGGCGTCGTCGAGGATCGGCACACCGAGCTCTTGCGCCTTGGTGACCTTGCTGGCACCGGCGACTCACCGACCACCACCGCGAACGTCTTGGCGCTGACGCTGCCCGGGCTCTTGCCGCCGCGCGCCTTGATCGCCAGTTCGGCCTCTTCGCGTGAATACGCCTTCAACGTGCCGGTGACGACGACGGCCTTGCCGGCGAGCACAGGCGCCAAGCGGCTGACCTCGACCTTGCCGAACTCGACACCGGCGCGACGAAGCTTGTCGATGAACACCCGGTTTGCGTCGATGGCGAACCATCGGCAAATCGAGCTGGCGATGACGGGGCCGACACCGTCGGTGGTCGCCAACGCGGTCTCGTCGGCTGCCAGGATCGAATCGAGCGTGCCGAACGCGAGGCTCAGCGACTCGCTGGCCGATGGTCCGAGACCCTTGATCCCGAGGGCTGTGAGCAACTTAGGTAGCGGCCGCGTCTTCGAACCCTCGATCGCCGACAGGAGCTTGTCGGCACTGATCTGGGCGAACCCCTCGAGGCCGAGAAGTTGTTCGGGCGTCAGCGAGTAGATGTCGGCGGGGTCGGTGATCAAGCCCGCGTCGCTCAGTTGGAAGACCGTGCGCTCGCCGAGGCCTTCGATGTCCATGGCACCGCGTGAGGCGAAGTAGATCACCCGTTGATCGCGCTGGAAGGGGCAGGCCGGCTCGATGCAGCGAGTGTCGGCCTCGCCGTCGATACGAACCAGTTCGGTCGCCAATGGGCACGGACAGATCTTTGGGAACTGCCATGGCTCGACACCTGTCGGGCGCAGCGACAAGACCGGCCCGACGACTTCGGGTATGACGTCGCCGGCCTTGCGCACGATCACCGTGTCGCCGGGACGCACGTCCTTGGCACGGACCTGGTCTTCGTTGTGCAACGTCGCCATGCGCACCGTGGAGCCGCCGACGAACACCGGATCGAGAACGGCGAACGGCGTGGTGCGGCCGGTGCGGCCGACCGAGACCTGGATGTCGCGCAGCAGCGTCGTGCGCTCCTCCGGCGGGAACTTGAAGGCGATCGCCCAGCGCGGTGCGCGCGACGTGAACCCGAGCAACTCGCGTTGGGCGAGTTCATCGACCTTGGCGACTGCCCCATCGATCTCGTACGAGAGGTCGTGACGATGGTCTCGCCAGTGTGTCGCGAACGCGTAGACGGCCGCGAGATCGTCGACCACACGAACCTCTGGGTTCACCGGGAGCCCTAGCCCTTCGAGGAACTCCAGCGTCTCGTGATGACTGGTGAACTCTGGCCCACCGATCACCTCACCGAGCTGGTAGCACCAGAAGCTCAGCTCACGACTGGCCGTGACCCGGGGATCCTTCTGTCGCAGACTGCCGGCGGCGGCATTGCGTGGGTTGGCGAACCGCGGTTGCCCGGCTTGGGCAGCTCGTTCGTTGAGTGCCTCGAAACTGGTGATCGGCATGTAGACCTCGCCACGCACCTCGACCACCTCGGGAGCACCCCGAGGCAGTCGCTTGGGAAGCGCACCGATCGTTGCCACGTTGGCAGTGACGTCTTCACCGACTCGGCCATCGCCGCGGGTCGCCGCCTGCACGAACCGGCCGTGCTCGTAGCGCAGGCTCATGGCCAGCCCGTCGATCTTCAACTCGCAGACGAACCTGGCCGAGACGCCGCTGAGACCGCGGGCGACTCGGTCACCCCATTGGGCGAGTTCACCCTCGTCCATCGCATTGTCGAGGCTGGTCATCGGGACGCGATGGACGACGGGAGCGAACGTCGCCGACAGCGGCGCCGCGCCGACCTGCGTTGTCGGCGAGTCCGCCGAGACCAGTTCCGGATGATGCCTTTCGATCTCGAGCAACTCCCGAACGAGCAGGTCGTAGTCGGCATCGGCGATCTCCGGGCTGTCGAGGGTGTGGTACCGCTCGTTGTGGTAGGCGATCTGCCGACGAAGTTCCGCGGCGCGGGCGGCAGGCTCGGTCATGCGTGCGAGTGTAAGCAGCTAAGCGCCGAGTGAGAACCGCGTCGCCGACGCCTGATCCCTGACTCGCTCGCTGATGTCGGCTGCGAGGCGATGCACCCGTTCGGCCACCGCGGGAGTGTGCGTGCCGAGACCGCACTCGGGGGTGATGATCGATTGCCGACGAAGCTGGCCCGGATCGGCGCCACGCTTCACCAGCTCGCACCACAGGTCGATGAGCTTGCGCCATGGTCGCTCGGCCGATGTCGCGATCGGGCCCTCGGTGCAGACCGCACCCCAGGCGATGGTGCCACCGTCGCTGAGGAATCGGGTGAGGTACCCGGCCGACTCGAGCAACCGGAGATCGACGGGAACGGACAACACGTCGGGGCCGATCGCCACGAGTGAGGCGATGTCCGCGGTAGCACACACGTGCAGACCGGTCACTGCGACCGGCTCGATCGCAGCCAGCGCGGCGGACACCAGATCGACGGCGGTGTCGGGGGGGATCGGGAACTTGGCACCCATCAACTCGTCGAGCTTCGGTTCGTCGATGAACACCACCTGGCGACAGCCCGGCAGCACCTCGGCGACGTGGTCGACGAGTTGACGAACACGACAGCGAACCGCACGCACCGAGACCTCGAAGGCGACCTCACTGTCGAGCCCGGCCCGCACCAGGGCCAGACCGAGCGTGACCGGGCCGACGAACTGCCACTTCACGGGGGCACGGCGACCGGCGGCAGCGGTGATGAACGCTCGCCAGCCACCGAAGGCGTCGTGGTGGAGATCGGTGACGACTGGAGCGTCGGGATCGAACCTGGTGGCGTCGAAGGCGATGCTGCCGTACTGGCCGACGGTGATGCCGGCCAGACCGACCAGTGCCTGCGGGATCATGCCCTCTGCAGGCGAACGCTTCGGCAACGTCGGGATCGCCGGTAGCTCGAGCGTGGCCAAGGCGAACTTCGCGGCAGCAACCGCGTCGCGATGAGGAAGGCTGCCGATCCCTGTGGCTATACCACTTGGTAGCTGAGCACGATTCACCCCGGATCCTCCTCGGCGACATCGTTCCACTCGCGACGGGCGGCACACGAGCCGTGGCCATCGTGTTCGCTCGTTGGCCAGACGACACTCGAATCGGCAAGTCTGGGGGCATGCCTTCCGGCGGATCACGTGTGCTTGCTTCGCTGACCGGCATGTGGGGGCCACGAATCCTGTGGTTCGCCGTCGGCGTGGTAGGAGTCTGGTCGATCGGCGACGCCGTCGACGGACGATCCCCAGCCGTGCGGGTGACCGTGACGGTCGCTGCCTGGTTGATGTGGGGCATCGGTGTCGTGGCCTTGTCGTGCCATCGACGCTCGGGCTCACGGTGACGCGCATGCTCAGCGTCCTCGCGTGCGGATCAGCCGTCGTCAGCTGGGCCGGCGGCGCAACGCCCGCGGCCGGAGGTGCGTTCGTTGCCTGCACGCTGATCTGTGGAGTGCTGGTCGGCGGTGCCGAATTCGGCCAGCGATGCGTGCAGGCCTCGGCGTACGGCGACGAGCAGCGGTTCCTGCTGCGCCCACCGGCCGCATTCCTCCTGCCGGTTGCGGTCGCCGGCCTCATCTGGGTCGCGGCGGTGCTCGCCGCGCCGCTGTTGCTGGCGGCTGCGCCAATGGGTCATCGGTGGAGTGATCGCGCTTGTCGCGGCGCTGCTCACGTGGCTCCTGCTCCCCCGATTCAACACCTTGTCGCGCCGATGGTTGGTGCTGGTACCTGCCGGTGTTGTCGTGCACGACCAGGTCGTGCTGGCCGAGACGCTGATGGTCTCGCGGGCCGATGTCGTCGGCGTCGACCTCGCTCTGACGGGCACCGAGGCAGCCGACTTCACCGGTCCGGCCGTCAGGTCACGCGGTCGAGGTCAGCCTGCGGAGCGATGGTCACCGCGCTGCTTGCGCCGACCAAGACATCGCCGCGAGGCACGGCGCTGCACGTGCAGTCGTTCCTCGTCGCCCCGAGCCGCCCCGGCGCGGTGCTACGCACCGCCTACACGGCGAAGTGGCTCAGCGGGCGATGCCGCCGCCGAGGACGTAACGGTCGCCGTCGATCGAAGAACACGACGCTCTGCCCGGGAGCGACACGGCGCTGAGGTGTGCGCCACCGAACGGTGTCCCCGCCTCGCAACTCGCCTCGCAACTCGGCCGGCTGGGCTGCCCGTGGGCGCTGCACTGCACCATCACGTCGCCGACGAACTCGCTGGTCGGCCCACACGCAGGTCGTCGACGGCCAACTCGTCGACGTACGAGGTCGGCCTCGTCGCCGACGACGACCGTCGACGTCGCCTGATCGATCGTCGGTGACATACCGCTTCGGACCGCCACCCGGCAGACCGATGCCGCGTCGCTGCCCAAGGGTGACCATCTCGATCGCCGGCACCTCGCCGAGCACGGTTCCGGCCGCAGTCGACCACCGTTCCCGGTCGGAACGGGATGCGCGCGCCGAGAAACGTCTCGCGACCGCCGGTCTGCGTGATGAAGCACACATCCTGGCTGTCGGGCTTCGCCGCGGTACGAAGACCGAGCGCCGCTGCCCGGTCGCGGACCTGTGCCTTGGTGAGATGGCCGACCGGGAACAGCGTTCGCCGCAGTTCGCGCTGCGGCAACATGTGCACGACGTAGCTCTGGTCCTTGGCCGCGATCGGCGCCACGGTGCACGAAGCAGCGATCGCCGATGGCTTCGACGCGAGCGTGATGGCCGGTGGCAATCGCGTCGAAGCCGAGCAGATCGGCGCGCTCGCTGAGCCGATCGAACTTCAGGTGACGGTTGCACTCGATGCACGGATTCGGCGTGAGGCCGTCGCTGTGCGCCTGGACGTACGGATCGACGACGTGCGTGTTGAAGTCGTCGGAGAAGTTGAACACGAGATGGTCGATGTCGAGCTGCTGGGCGACACGGCGGGCATCGTCGACGTCGGCGACCGAACAGCACCCCGTGTCGCTCTCGCCACCCCACAGGCGCATCGTGATGCCGACGACATGGTGACCGGCGTCGATCAACTCGGCCGCGGCAACCGACGAGTCGACGCCACCGCTGAGGGCTACGAGCACCTTCATGCGGCCCGGCCCCTTCGCAAGCGGCGAACGGACTCGACGATCGCTGTCGTCGCCCGAGCGATGTCGTCGCTGCGTCGTCGTGCGACCGAGCGTCAATCGCAACGCACCGCGGGCTCGCTCGTTGGGCACGCCCATCGCGGCCAGCACGTGCGACGGCTCCATCGCCCCACTTGCGCACGCCGAAGCTGCGCTGGCGCACACGCCCGCCTCGTCGAGCAGATACAGCAGTGCTTCGTTCTCGATTCCGTCGATGCACACGTGCGCGGACCCGGCGACCTTGTGCGACCGATCGACGGTCTCGTGAACGCCGTCGAGCTCGGCCTGCAGACCGTCGACCAGCGCGTCGCGCAGCGCGGCGAGTCTGACCGTTCTCGGTCGACGCGCTCGTTGTCGGTGGCCCGCAGCGCAGTCGCCATGGCGATGATGCCGGCGACGTTGTGAGTGCCGCTGCGGCGCTCTCGTTCCTGACCGCCGCCGACCAACATCGGCGCGAACGACGAACGACCGTCGGGCCATCAGCACGCCGACACCTTTCGGACCACCGAACTTGTGTGCCGACAGACGACAGCAGGTCGACGTGCGGCGTGATGGTGCGCAGGTCGAGCCAGCAAGCAGCCTGCACGGCGTCGGTGTGAAGCACCGCCTGCGGCGCGGCACGTCGCACGACAGCGGCAACCTCGGCCAGATCCGTGATCGTGCCGACCTCGTTGTTGACCGCCATCACGCTGACGAGCGCGACGTCGCGGCGATCGAGCAGTGCAGCGGCGAGACCGTCGAGATCGACGCTTCCGGCCGCGTCGACGCCGACGACGCGACCGTGCCGGGCCTCGACCGCATGCAGCACGGCGTGGTGCTCGACCGCCGGACACAGCGCCACACCGCCCGGCAGCGATCGAGCGTGCCGAAGATCGCCGTGTTGTCGGCCTCGGTGCCGCCGCTGGTGAAGATCACTCTCGCCGGGTCGGCAACCGAGCACGTCGGCGACATCGTCGCGGGCCTCGTCGATCGACTTGCGGACCTGTCGGGCGAAGCGGTGCGAGCCCGATGGATTGGCGAACTGCTCGGTGAAGAACGGCAGCATCGCCTCGACCGCCTCGGTGCGCATCGGTGTCGTCGCCGCATGATCGAGGTAGGTGTAGCCGTCGTGCACGGCGTTCAGGCTAATGGCGATCGCCCATTGGCCGCCGACAGCGGTTGTGGTCGAGCTGACCTGAATGGTGCGATGGATGGCTACACCGAATCGACATACGGCGACGCCTTCGCGGACGTGTACGACGACTGGTACGAGCACATCAGCGATGTCGACGCAACGGTCGAGCTGCTCGCTGAGCTGGCGCCGCCGTTCGATTCGCTGTCCGGTGCTGGAACTGGGTGTCGGCACCGGTCGCCTGGCGATTCCGCTGGCCGCCCGCGGGATCGATGTCGTCGGGCTCGACGCCAGTGCGGCGATGCTGGCCAAGCTGGCCGAGAACGACCCGCGTCGGTCCGTCGCGGGCATGCTCGGCGACATGGTCGACGATCAGCCGGCCGGGACCATTCGCCGTGGTCTTCGTGGCCTTCAACACGTTCTTCGGCCTGCTCACCGAAGCCCGCCAGCAGGCCTGCTTCGCCGCCGTTGCCCAGCGACTGGCGCCAGGCGGCGCCTTCGTGATCGAGGCATTCGTGCCCGAGCCGCAGCCCGGGTCGTCGGTGGTGGTCCGTTCGATGACGGTCGATTCGCTGACCCTCAGCGTCACGACGCACGACGAGTCGGCACAGACGGCGCAAGGCCAGTACGTCTCGTTGAGCGAAGCCGGCGGCGTTCGAATGCGGCCGTGGGCGATCCGTTACGCGACGTCGAGCAACTCGACGCGATGGCGTGCTGCTGCTGGCTTTCGTCTGGCCGAACGATGGGAGGATTCGCACGAACGCCGTTCAGCGCCGACAGCGCACGTCACGTCTCCGTGTATCGCACAATTCACAGTCCCGTCCGCCCAGACGAGGATGAAACGTCCTAAGCTGAGGGGCGCTGTGAGTCAACTGCGTCTCAATCCACTGACCGGGCGGTGGGTCACAATCGTGGCCGAGCGTGCTGAGCGTCCGACCGATTTTGCCCCCGCGTCGCCCAGGTCGAAGCCGATCCCGATCGGCCGTGCCCGTTCTGCCCCGGCAACGAAGAAGTGACACCGCCGGCGCTCGACACCGTCGACGAGGGCGGCACGTGGCGGATGCGTGTGATCCCCAATCTGTACCCGGCGTTCGATGGCGACCAGCCGTTCGCAGTCCATCACCGTGGGCCGGTGCACGTCGAGGCCGAGGCCAGTGGCACGCACGAGGTGTTCGTGCTGACCCGCGATCACGATGCCGGCATTCACGACCTCAGCGACGCCGACGCGGCCGAGATGATGATGGTGCTCAAGCGTCGCTTCCTCGAGCACGCCGCAACAACCAACGTTCGCTACACGCAGGCGATCATCAACCATGGCCGCGAAGCCGGGGCGTCGATTGCTCACCCGCACGGGCAGCTGCTCGGACTGCCGTTCGTGCCCGGCGAACTGCTCGAAGAGCAGCGGGCGTTCAGCCGTTTCGAAGGTGGCTGCATCCTGTGCGCCACCATCGAGGCCGAGCTCGGCGAGGGCGAGCGAGTGCTGTTCGCCACCGACGACGTGGTATGCGTCTGCCCATTCTGGAGTGGTTCTCCGTACGAGCTGCTGATCATCCCGCGCAATCACGAGCTGCATCTCACCGACGCCAGCGACGTCACGCTTGGCTGCGGTCGGCAAGTCGATCCGCGACTGCGATCGAGCTCTTGCGCGACACCCACGGCGACATCTCGTACAACATCGGCTTCCACACCGCGCCGCACCACTACAACGGGGCCTTCCACTGGCACGTGCACCTGTGGCCGAAGCTGGTCACCACGGCAGGCTTCGAACGCGGCACCGGTGTGATGATCAACATCGTGCCGCCCGAGGTGGCGGCCGCCCAACTGCTTCGTCAATCCGTCAAGGCCTGACCCGCCCACCGTGTCACGAGTGTGCGTGACCATCGAGATCTCGGCGTCACCCGCACAGGTCTGGCGCGTCGTCGAGCTGGTCGAGCAGCACATCGATTGGATGCACGACGCTGTCGCCATCCGCTTCCAGAGCGATCAGCATCGCGGTGTCGGCACGACGTTCCTCTGCGACACAAAGGTCGGCCCGATCAAGCTCGTCGACAGCATGGAGATCACCGAGTGGCTTGCCGAGCTCGGCGATGGGCGTACGACACGTGGGAATCGTCACCGGCACCGGCCGGTTCACGCTGACACCGATCGACCTCGGCCGCCGAACCCGCTTCACGCTGGGACGAGTCGTTGGTGTTCCCGTGGTGGCTCGGCGGCTCCATCGGCGCCCTGGTCGGCGGTCGCCTGGTGCTGCGCCCGATCTGGAGCCGCAACCTGCGCAACTTGAAGCGCATCGTCGAGACCGGAGTCGAGCGCTAGTCGGGGCTACGAGATGGCTCGCACGACGGCCGTCACGGCGCCCCGATCACGATCACCACGATCAACGGCGCCTTCCTCCAAGCGACGATCGCTGCCGCCCCGACGCCTACTGCTCGGGCATCGATCTGCAGGTGCTGACCGACGCTGAACGTGTCCTTGAGCACGATGAGTGCAGCGATCAGTGCCGCCGGGATCAGCACGAGGCAGCGATCGAGCACCGGCGGGAGGGTGCGGTCGCCGATCACGACCAGGCCGAGCACCTTGAACAAGTAGGCGCCGGCGCCAAGCGCGAGCACGAGTGTCCAGGTCATCGGGGAACCCCGACCAGCACCGCCAGCGCCGCGCACAGGATGGGGACGCCGACCGGGACGAACGGGATCAAACACAGACAGATCACGGCACCGCACGCCGCGGCGACACGCGCCCGCGTGTCACGCAGCAGTGGCCAGAGCATGGCAATGAAGCCCGCAGGGAAGGCAGCATCGAGCCCGAACGTGGTCGGATCGATGGCAGTCCCCGCCAGCGCGCCCAACAGCGTGCCGAGGTTCCAGAAGACGTAGATGGTGACCCCGGTGATCCAGAAAGCGGTGCGTTGCGCGTCGAGGTCGGTCTGCGCGGCAGCCATCGCCGTCGATTCGTCGATCGTCAGTTGCGCAGCAACCAGTCGTCGACCGAGCGAGCCCGTCAATCGACGCGACATCGCCAATCCGTACACCCGTTACGTGCCGCCAACAACAGCGACCCGCCGAGGGCGGCCGCCGTCGAACCACCGGCACCGATCACGCTGACCGCCGAGAACTGCGAGGCCCCGGTGAAGACCAGCAGCGACATCGCGCAGGTCTGCCCGACAGATGAGCCCGCGCTGACTGCTGCCACGCCGAAGGAGACGGCGAAAACGCCGACTGCGATTCCGAGCGTGACGCTGGCGGTGATGACGGGGCGCATGCGTGGATCACGCCATGCTCCGATCACGGGCGCGCCGCCCCGAGCCAGACGACTCCGAGAGGAGGCAGGTCGAACTCGGCCGAGGCCGGCTGTCCCTGCCAGGTATGTTCGGTAGTGGCCGTAGCAGTGGGCACGGCACCGCGGTATCCGGAGCCGCCGAACTGACCGCTGTCGGAATCGACCAGCACCCGCCACTCGCCGGGCCATGGAAGACCCACGCGGTAACCGGGGCGGGGCACCGGCGTGAAGTTGGCAACGCAAGCCACGGCCTGACCACCGGCATGGCCCCATCGCAAGAAGGCGAACACGGAGTGCAGGGCATCGTCGGCATCGAGCCACTGGAAGCCGGTCGGCTCGTGGTCGCGTTCCCACACGGCGCGCCACTGCGTCGACACTCGATTCAGATCCGCGAGCAGGTCGCGCACACCGCGATGCGGGGCGTGATCGAGCAGGTGCCACGGCAACCCACCGGCGTCGTTCCATTCTGTCCACGGCGCCAGTTCGGCGCCCATGAACACCAGCGGCGCTCCGGGCATCGCCCACATCCAGGCGAACAATGCCCGGAGGTTGGCGAACTTCTGCCAGTCGTCGCCGGGCATCTTGCCGAGCATGCTGCCCTTGCCGTGCACGACCTCGTCGTGGCTGATCGGAAGCACGAACTGCTCGGTGAACGCGTAGAGCAAACCGAACGAGAGCTCACGATGGTGCCAGCGGCGATGGACCGGATCGGTGCTGGCGTACCCCAGCGTGTCGTGCATCCATCCCATGTTCCACTTGTGGGTGAAGCCGAGGCCGCCGTGGTCGATGGAATGGGTCACCTTCGGCCACGAGGTGCTCTCCTCGGCGATCATCATCGCCGTCGGCACGTCGTCGATGATCGTCGCGTTCAGCTGCCGGAGGAAATCGACGGCGTCGAGGTTCTCGCGGCCACCCTGTCGATTCGGCACCCAGCCACCGGGCCGGCGTGAGTAATCGAGGTACAACATGCTGGCCACGGCGTCGACGCGCAATCCATCGACGTGGAACTCGTGCAGCCAGTACAAGGCGTTGGCGATCAGAAAGTTGCGCACCTCGTGGCGGCCGTAGTTGAACACCAGCGTGCCCCAGTCCGGATGCTCGCCCTGACGGGGGTCGGAGTGCTCGTACAGCTTGGTGCCGTCGAATCGGGCAAGACTCCACTCGTCGCGTGGAAAGTGCGCAGGGACCCAGTCGAGGATCACGCCGATACCACGCTGGTGAAGTTCGTCGACGAAGGCCCGGAAGTCGTCGGGCGCACCGAAACGCGCCGTGGGCGCGAAGTAGCCGGTCACCTGATACCCCCACGAACCACCGAAGGGGTGCTCGGCAACCGGCAGCAGCTCGACGTGGGTGAAACCCATCGCGCTGACGTGGTCCGCGATCTGGTGGGCCAGCTCGCGGTACGAGTACACACCGTGACGCCACGACGCCAGGTGCAACTCGTAGATCCGAAGAGGATGGCCGGGACCGTGGCCGCGGGTCGTCATCCACGACTCGTCGCCCCACACGTGCGCGCTCGGGGCCGCCACCACGCTGGCCGTTGCCGGCGGGCACTCCGTGGCGTAGGCCATCGGATCGGCTTTCAACATCACTTCACCGTTTGCCGACTCGACAGCGAACTTGTAGCGATAGCCGGCGGCCGCCGAACGGGCAATGCCGGCCCACACGCCCGACCTGCCCTGCGGCGCCAGCACGTCGCCACCGATCCAGCCGTCCCAGTCACCGACGACACGAACCGACTTGGCATTCGGCGCCCACACCGCGAATTGCACGCCACCTGTCGCCAGCGGATGGGCACCGAGGAAGTCCCAGAGCCGACGATGGGTGCTCTCGCCGAAGAAGTGGAGGTCTTGATCACCGAGCAGCACGACGGAAGCGTACGCGACGCCACCGGCGACTACGGTCAACCGTTGATGCGCATCCTGATCTTGTCGTGGGAATACCCGCCAAGGGTCGTCGGTGGAATTGCCGCGCACGTCGACGGTCTGGCCCGGGCCATGGCCAGGGCGGGCCACGATGTCGTCGTCTTCAGCCTCGATCACCCAGGGATCGGCGACGACGAGATGAACGAGGGCGTACGAGTCCTACGAGCCAATGCCGATCTGCCGTGGCTGCCCGACGACTACCTGGTCGCCAGGATGGCGTCGGCGAATCACCATCTGACCCAGTTGGCGGCGCGTCTGGGCTCGTGGCGACCACAGGTGATCCACGCCCACGACTGGCTCGTGGCCTGGTCGGCCGACACCTTGAAGACCTTGTGGAGCGTGCCGCTGGTCGCCACGATCCATGCCACCGAGCGGGGCCGCCACGGCGGATACGTCCCGCAAGGCACGCCCGCGGCCATCAACGCCGTGGAGTGGTGGCTCACGTTCCAGGCTCAGCAGATCATCGCCTGCTCCAAGTTCATGGTCCGCGAGGTCACCGACGGGTTCGAGCTGCCGTCCGAAAAGGTCAACCTGGTGCCCAACGGCATCGACATCGGCCAGTGGCTGTCGCCCTCGCCGCACGTCGAGGTACGACCGCGAACACCTCGTCGTGGCGTGGGGGCGGATCCAGTACGAAAAGGGCTTCCAGGTTCTCACCAGGGCGATCGGTCACCTCCGTCATCGCATCCCCGACATCAGCTGCGTGATCGCCGGCCGGGGCAGTTACCTGGCCGAGCTGCAGACCCAGATCGACATGGAGGGAGTCGGCGACAGAGTCCACCTCGCCGGGTTCATGCCCGACGACGAACTGCGCGCACTGCTGCAGCGTACGGGCTGCGTCGTGATCCCATCGCTGTACGAACCGTTCGGCATCGTCGCTCTCGAAGGCATGGCCGCCGGTGCGCCGACCATCGTGGCCCGAACCGGCGGTCTGGCCGAGATCGTCGACGGCACCGGCGCCGGGGTGCTGTTCGAGCCCGGCAACCACATTGCCCTCGCCAACTGCATCGCCGATGTGCTCGGTCATCCCGATGTCGCCAGCGGTATGCGCTCCAAGGCAGCATCGCTGCTGGCCAGCAGGTACTCGTGGGATGCGATCGCGGCATCCACACTCGGTGTGTACGGCAAGGCCAAGCGGGGTTGAGCCGGCTGGCAGCCAGTCGGCGCAGAGCGACGCCGGTACTAAACTCGTCCGAATGCGTGCTGTCCGCCAGTTCAACGTCGTACCTGCCATTCCGCCGCGCCTCGCCGCCCTGGCGTCGTTGGCCAACAACCTTCACTGGACCTGGGACCGCCAGACGCAGGCCCTGTTCGCCAAGCTCGATGAAGCGCTGTGGGAATCGAGCGGTCATGACCCACTGCGCCTGATCGCCGGTATCACCGCCAGCCGCTGGGAGGAACTGGCGGCCAGTTCCGAAATTGCTTCGCTGACCGACGCCGCCGCCGACCGTCTCGCCCAAGCCATCACCGAGCCGCGCTGGTTCCAGGGGCGTGCCGACAGCGCCGCTCGACCTCGTCGCCTACTTCTCGCCCGAATTCGGTCTGACCGAGACGCTGCCGCAGTACTCCGGCGGGCTCGGTGTGCTGGCCGGCGACCACCTCAAGGCGGCCTCCGATCTCGGTCTGCCGTTGGTGGGCATCGGGTTGCTCTACGCCGAGGGCTACTTCCGGCAGCGGCTCAACGCCGACGGCTACCAGGAGGAGCGGTTCCCGCGCCTCGACCCGCACGGTCTGGCGCTGACACCGACCGGAGTGCAGGTGTCGGTCGACATGGCCGACGACATCGCCCGGCTCAACGTGTGGCAGGTCGACGTCGGGCGGATCAAGCTGTACCTGCTCGACGCCGCTGTCGACACCAACACACCCGAGATCGCAGCGATCACCAATCGCCTGTACGGCGGCGACATCGAGCACCGCCTGCGACAAGAGATCGTGCTCGGCATCGGCGGCGTGCGGGCGCTGCGCGCGCTCGGGCTGTCGCCACAGGTGTTCCACACCAACGAGGGTCACGCCGGGTTCCTCTCGCTCGAGCGGATTCGTGAACTGGTCGAGAGCGGCCTGACGTTCGCCGAGGCGATCGAGGTCGTGCGCGCCGGCGGCGTGTTCACCACCCACACCCCGGTTCCGGCGGGCATCGACCGCTTTCCACATGATCTGATGGAGAAGTACTTCACCAATTCGCGACCTCGGTCGGCATCAACTTCGACGCATTGATGGAGGTCGGCCAGCGACCCGACGAGCCCGACGACGACCGCTTCAACATGGCGGTCATGGGGCTGCGTCTCGTCGGGCGCAGCAACGGTGTCGCCCAGTTGCACGGTGCCGTCAGCCGCGAGATGTTCCAGGGCATGTGGCCCGACGTCACCGTCGAGGAGGTGCCGATCGGTGCGATCACCAACGGCGTGCACGCCCACACGTGGGTCAGCGACGGCGATCGCCGATCTGCTTGGCCAGCAGCGTCGGGCCCGGTGTGGGATGGCGCCGACGACGACTCGTGGGCCGGCGTCGCCAAGCTGTCGCCGGCGCGATGTCTGGGCCACCAGGGCCAAGGGTCGCGCCAACCTCGTGTCGTTCGTGCGGACCGACATCGGCGAGGCGCTACTCGATCCGCAGGCGCTCACCATCGGGTTCGCCCGGCGCTTCGCGACGTACAAGCGGGCGACCCTGCTGCTCTCGCAGCCCGAGCGCCTGCGACGCCTGCTGCTCGACGCGAACCGTCCGGTGCAGTTCGTGTTCGCCGGCAAGGCCCACCCCGCCGATCAGCCGGGCAAGGACATGATCCGCGAGATCGAGATGTTCGCCCGTCAGCTGCGACGTCGGCAACCGTGTCGTGTTCCTGCAGGACTACGACATGGCCGTTGCCCGCACGATGTATCACGGCTGCGACGTGTGGCTCAACAACCCGCGCCGACCGCTCGAGGCCTGCGGCACCAGCGGCATGAAGGCCGCGCTCAACGGCGTCTTGAACTGCAGCATCCTCGACGGCTGGTGGGACGAATGCTACGACGGTCGCAACGGATGGGCGATCGCCTCGGCCGACGACGATGCCGACATCGGTCGACGTGACCAGCGCGAAGCCACCAGCCTGTTCGGGCTGCTCGAGCGCGAGATCGTCCCGCTGTTCTACGACCGCGACGCGAACGGCGTCCCGGTCGAGTGGATCGACAAGATGAAGGACAACTGGCGCTCGCTCGGGCCGTTCGTCACGGCGGCGCGGATGGTCCGCGACTACACCTCAGAGCTCTACGAGCCCGCCGCGGCCAGCGCGATCGCGATGCTCGACGACAAGGCCGCTCGGGGCAGAGCGTTGGCCCGCTGGAAGCACCACATCGTCAACAGCATGGGTCTTGGTCAAGGTGGTCGACCTCGATATCGACACCTCGGCCGCGCACGAGGGCGACGAGCGAACGGTGCGGGCTCACGTCGATCTCGGCGGACTCGACGCCGGCGAGGTCACCGTGCAGGCGCTGCACGGACCGATCGACTCCTCCGGCATCGTTCATCAGCACGCCGACAATGGTCACGTTGTCGCCCGACCGGCAACGGCACGTTCGAAGGCAGGTACACAGTTGGCGAAGCGGGGCCGTACGGCGTCACGGTGCGGGCCATCCCGCAGCACGACGACCTGATCAGCCCGATGGAGATGGGCCTGGTCGCCTGGGCCGTGTAGGGCCTTGTAAGAACTACCCGCCGGTGAACTCGGCTTTGCCGGGGCCGTGTTCCAGGAAGCTGCGCACGCCGATCTGGCTGTCGGTCGTGTGGAAAGCACCCTCGAACAGGTTGCGTTCGAGCTTCAATGCTGTCCGGCATCGGTTCTTCGAGTCCACTGTCGACTGCTCGCTTGATCATCGCCTGTGCCTGCAGCGCCCCGTGGGCGACCTCGCCAGCGAGCGCCAGAGCCCGTTCGTGCAAGGCATCGGTGGAAAGCAACTCGTCGGCGAGCCCGATCGTCAACGCCTCTTCGGCCTTCACCTGGCGACCGGTGATCATCATCTCCTTCGCCTTGCTGGCGCCGATCAGCCGCGGCAGGCGCTGGGTGCCGCCGCCACCCGGGAGGATCCCGAGCAGCACCTCTGGCTGGCCGAACACGGCCCGCTCGCCGGCGACCCTGTAATCGCAGGCCAACGCCAGCTCGCAGCCGCCACCAAGGGCGTACCCGCTGACCGCAGCGATCACGAACCTCGGTATCGTCGCGACAGCGTTGAGCGCGGCGTGGAAGCCGGCGGTGATGTGCCGAGCTTGTTCGGCATCGCCGAACTCGCTGATGTCCGCGCCGGCGGCGAAGATCCGCTCGCCTCCGGTGATCACGACGGCGCCGGGCGGGTGCGCGCGTCAGATCCTCGACGGCGGCGCGCGAGCTCGGCAAGCACCGCCCGCGACAGGGCGTTGACCTTCGGATTGTTCAGCGTGATGACGGCCACGCCATCGCTACGCCGTTCGACGAGCACGAGTTCTCCCATGGCGTCACCCTACGCGGTGCCCGCCCTTTCGCCCGACCCGCCGGAGACCGGTCGGGCGTCGATTCCGGTAGGCGGGCTGCTCACAGCGCGCGCCGACCAGGCTCAACGGGTTCGATTTCGGAACTGGCAATGCCGAAATCGCGCCCAACAAGTCTGCATGGCAGCGGAGAACAGACGGGCGAGGCCTGCTGGCCCAACTCGATCTGGCGATCCCCGACCTGCACATCGGCCATCGAGTGTCGAGCTGGCAGTGGCATGCCACACCTGGTGCTCAGCGCCGCGATGCGGCCCGCAAGCGCAGTCTCCGACGACTCAGTTGGTAGATCGTTGACCTCTGGTGGAGCGATCTCGACCGCATCGATGACGTGGCGGCGACGCTGCTGATCATCATCATCATCATCTCCGAGCGTCGACCCGACCGGCCATGAGCCCGGCGCGCCGCTATCCGCCGACGCCGTCGAGCATCTCGTCGGCGGCCGTCCACGGATCGATGACGTGGGCGGCGACGTCAGCCTGCAACCGATCCCACCGCTCGCCGGTGGTCAACTGACGGGCGCGCTGCTCGAGACGCCGGGCAACGATCTCGCGGAGCTCCTCACCGAGACGGAACTGGCGCCTGCGGGTCAGCTCGCCGGACGCCTCGATGGCCGCGCGGTGGGCGACGACGGCCGACCAGTACTCGATGACGCCTTCGCCACTCGTGGCCACGACCGGCAGGATCGGCGGATGCCACGCGTCGGCCGCCAGGTTGGAGAGCTCGAGCATCTGCTCGAGGTCACGGCGGGTCTCATCGACGCCTTTGCGGTCGGCCTTGTTGATCACGAAGATGTCGGCGATCTCCATCAGGCCGGCCTTGTTGGCTTGCACCGAGTCACCCCAACCGGGGTTGACGACCACGACAGTGGTGTCGGCCTTGCCGGCGATCTCGACTTCGACCTGACCGACGCCGACGGTTTCGATCAGCGTCCACGGCCTGCCGATCGCATCGAGCAGTCGTGCGGCCTCGGGCGTGGCCAGCGAAAGGCCTCCGAGGTGGCCACGGGTGGCCATCGACCGGATGAAGACGCCGGGATCGGTGGCGTGCTCTTGCATTCGCACACGATCGCCCAATATCGCACCACCGGTGAAGGGCGACGACGGATCGATGGCCAGGACGGCCACCTCGGCACCCTGAGCGCGAAGGTGACCGATGGTCGCGCTCGTGAGGGTGCTCTTCCCGGCGCCGGGCGCGCCCGTGAGACCGACGAGGTAGCCGTGCCCGCTGCGCGGATGCGCCATTCGGGTGATCTCCCTCGCCTGGTCGCCGCCGCGCTCGATCAGTGACAGCAGGCGGGCCAGCGCGGCACGATCACCCTCGCAAGCGGCTCCGAACAGTTCGGCAACGGGGCGAGTACGGCCTGCCATCTAGTCGATGTTGACGACTTCGGTCACGCCATCGATGCGATCGCGCATGATGCGCTCGATGCCAGCCTTCAAGGTGCCCGTGCTTGCCGGGCAGGTACCACAGGCACCGACGAGCGTGACCGACACGACACCGGTCTCCTCGTTGACGTCGCGCAGCACGATGTCGCCGCCGTCGGCTTGCAGCGCCGGCCGGATGACTTCGATCGTTTCTTCGACTTGGGCGCGCATGGTGTCGACGTCTCTTTCGTTGAAGGCGTCTGCCATTGAAGCAGGACAGAGCGTAGGATTGCGACTCATGACAACGTTTCGTTGGTCACGGAGCATTCCCGCAGGTGTCGCATGGCACGGTGATCGCGCGATGATCGCCCACCAGGGGGGCTGGGACGAGATCCTGCTGGTTCTCGGGCCGATCGCCGTGATCATCGGGCTGCTCATGCTCGCCCGTAAGCGTGTCGCGGCCGCCGAGCAGAAGCCGGCGGCACCCGACGCCAAGCCGGCTCAGAAGGCGAAACCCTAGCCGGCTGCGCGGCGCCGGCAACGAGGCTCGCGCTGGACGATTCGACGCTACACACGCTCGATGTCGGCGCCGATCCCCACGAGGCGACCGACGAGATCGTCGTACCCGCGATCGACGTGGTGCACACCGCTGACGACCGTCTCACCTTCTGCCGCCAGACCGGCAACCACCAGGGCAGCGCCGGCACGAATGTCGGGTGCGCGCACGGGGGCCCCGCTGAGTCGTTCGACTCCGCGGACCACAGCATGGTGGCCGTCGGTGCGTATGTCGGCACCGAGCCGTTGCAACTCCTCGACGTAGCGGAAGCGCCCGGGATACAGGTTCTCCGTGACGATCCCGACGCCATCGGCAACCGACAACATCGTGACGATCAACGGCTTGTAGTCGGTGGCGATCCCGGGATACGGCAAGGTCGCGACGTCGATGGACCGCAGCCGCCCTTGAGCCCATACAGCCAACCCCTCGCCAACCGAGGTGACCGTGACGCCCATGTCGGCAAACCGACGAAGCAACATCTCCATGTGTTCGGCCCGAGCACCGCGAAGCACGACTTCGCCGCCGCAGACCGCCACCGCTGCCAAATACGTCGCAGCCTGGATACGGTCAGCGACGACAGCGTGATCCGACGCACGCAGCGAGCCGGGCTCGACACCGTGGATGATGAGAGTCGAAGAACCGGCACCCTCGATGTCGGCACCCATCGAGGTCAACATTGCGCACAGATCGGCGACCTCCGGCTCGCGGGCAGCGTTGTCGATGACGGTCGTCCCCTTGGCGTGCACACGCCGCCGTGAGGATGTTCTCGGTCGCCCCGACGCTGGGGAACTCGAGGGTGACGTCGGCGCCGTGGAGACGATCGGCGGTCGCCTCGACGTAGCCGTGCTTCAGCTCGAAGGTTGCTCCCATGGCTTCGAGACCCTTGAGATGCATGTCGATGGGCCGGCTGCCGAAGTCGTCGCCACCCGGCAGCGAGAGCGTCACCCGGCCGCAGCGACCGAGCAGAGGCCCGAGCACGTTGATCGAGGCACGAATCCGTTCGACCAGTTCGTACGGTGCAACAGGTGTGATGTCGCCCCGATTGGTCATGGTGATCGAGCCATCCGCCTCGAACGTCGTCGACACCCCGATTGCAGCCAACAGATCGCTCATGATGGCGACGTCGACGATGGCCGGCACGTTCGACAGGCTGTAGACACCATCGGCCAGCAACGTGGCCGCCATCAGCTTCAGCACGGAGTTCTTCGCGCCGGGCACCGCCACCGTTCCGCGCAGCGGCGCGGCGCGGCGAACGACGATCCGGTCTGAATCCATGGTCTACAAGTATGGCCCAACCGGATCCCACACCGATTCCTTTCGGGTCCATGTGTTCGTGCCAGGAGTCGGGCCGGATGCTGCGGGCAGATGCCGGTCAGCCGCCAGTAGCCTCGTGGCGTGTCCCGCCGCGAACGGACGTTGCAACAGTCGTGGCCGGCCGACACCCCCGAGGCGCAGCACGCCCTGACGACGCGCGACGACCTGGTCGAAGAGATCGTCGCTTCGAGCGACGGTGGGTCGGCAACATTCGCTCAGGGCGACGGGCCCTTCACGACCTACCAACGCTCGATCGTCACGACCCCGACGACCGTCGACCAGACCATTCGCTACCGCATCGTCATCCCCTGGTTCGGATGGCTCTTCGCTCTTCCCGTGCGCAGCACGCTGCGCCGCCGCCCGCCCGACGGAACCATGCCGTGGTGGTCGCCACCGGATCGTCTGACACCACGGCACGTCGCCACCCTCGGCCTGCTTGCCGCGGCGTCGATGTCGGCAGCGTTCACCAACACCCTGTTCACGCAGACCGCCAGTTTCGCAGCCGACAGCTTCGGGATCGACGAGCGCGGGCAGGGCTTCGGTGGCGTCGTGGTACGACTGGGCGTGGTCATCGCCATTCCGTTCGCCGTTCTCGCCGATCGACGCGGACGTCGTCAGGTGATCGTCATCACCGCGTGGCTCGCGCCGCTGTGGTGCATTCTCGGCGCGTTTGCTCCAAGTTTCTGGGTGCTGGTCGGTACGCAGGCAATTGGGCGACCGATCGGCTTGGCGCTGGCCCTGCTGATCGCTGTCGTCGCCGCCGAGGAGATGCCGCGCAGCAGCCGCGCCTACGCACTCAGCGTGCTCGCCCTGGCGGGCGGCCTCGGCGCAGGGGTCGCTGTTGCCGCACTCCGGCTGGCCGACATCGGCAGCAACGGCTGGCGAATGGTCTACCTGCTGTCGATCATCTGGCTGTTGCCGGCGTATCACCTGACACGCCACCTGCCGGAGACGACCCGATTCCAGCGCCGGCACCCGATTGCGCCTCGAATCGACCGTCGGCGGTTCACCGTCATCGCGGTCGTCTCGATCAGCGCCAACCTCTTCGTTGCCCCGGCATCGTTCTTCCTCAACCGTTACCTCGACGATGTGCGTGGCTACACCGGCGGTGGAATCGCCCTGTTCGTACTGTGCACGGCCACGCCGGCATCCCTCGGATTGATCGTCGGTGGGCGCATCGCCGACGTCGTCGGTCGCCGCGCCGTGCTTGCCGTGTGCATGCCGCTGTCGACCCTGCTGCTGGTCGGGTCGTTCAGCGTCGCCGGTGCGGCAATGTGGTTCTTGGCCCTCTTCGGCGGCCTTCTCGCTGGTGCCGCCTATCCGGCGTTCACCGTCTATCGCACGGAGCTGTTCCCCACGGGCAACCGTGGTCGCGCCAACGGCTACCTCACCGCGTTGTCACTCGCAGGCAGCAGCATCGGCCTGTTGTCGGTCGGCGCGCTGGTGCATGCGGGCTGGAGCTACGGACAGTCGATGCTGGTCGTCGGCTTCGGGCAGCTTCTGGCGGCGTTCATCGCGTTCGTCGCCTACCCCGAAACGGCACACCTCGAACTCGAGCAGATCAATCCGCAGGACGCCTAATCGAGCGCTTCGATCCACTGTGCAACGGTTGCCGCGACTATCGCATCGGAACCCTTCAAGTCGTGACCGCGCCCTTCAATCCAGTAATGCGTGACCCGACCCGGGATGGTCGCTGTCCACTGTTGCAACTCGGCCGGAGAAGCAAACGGGTCGCGCGACCCGTGGATGAACAGACACGGCACGCGGATCCGCGGCAAGTGCTCGACGCGCAGCGACTCGGGTTTGCCAGGCGGGTGCAACGGGTACGAGATCAACACCAGCCCGCGGGCGGGCAGTGGGTCATCGGCGTCGCCGACCACCATCGAGCACATTCGTCCGCCCATCGATCGACCACCGAGGACAAGCCCGTCGGCCAACAACGGTGCGGCCTCGTCGCGCACGGCTTGCAGCAGCACTGGTGCGCGGTCAGGCGCCTTGCGACCCGCTTTGCGGTACGGAAAGTCGGCGCGAATGCACTGCATCGGGGCGACCGCGGTCTCGATGGCGACGAGGCTCGAATGTGTGCTACTGGAGCCGGCACCAGGAAACAACAGGAGGTTCATTCGAGCAGGATCCGGCGTGCCTCGCCGAGGCGTTCGATCTCCTGGCCGGCGATGTCTTCCTGGCCGCCGTAGTCGGGATGAACCTCGCGCAACCTCGATCGGAACTGCGCCATTACCTCTTTCTTGGAGACCTTGCCGGTGCCCATCGGGAAGCCGAGGAGGTCGAGCGCCCACGCCTTCGGATCGGCCATGGTCGCCAGTGTCGAACCGGCAGAACCGGCGAGGTTGGCGATGAACGACGGACCGATCGGTCCGCGCCAACGCATCGCCTTGTGTAGCGACGGGTTGAGAGCGCGACGAGCCTCGATGCTGAGCCGCTCGACCGCATAGATGGCGCCGAGCACCTGGACCAGCGGCGAACCCTGTGGGTTGAGGCTGAATCGCACGCTGTCGCCCTCGCCGAGCAGGCGATGCACACTGACCGCGAGTCCGTGTCGATCGACCTGATACCGGTGTTTCAGCCGGGGCTGCACAACCCGCTCGCCGCGACTGACCTGATCGAGCAGCCGATGGACATCGGGCACCAACTCGGGATCGACGTCGGGTAGGTGGGCGGCGATCACGGCGCCCAACAGCAGACCGCCGAACCCGGGTGTCGGATCGACCGGAAGCACGAGATGGCCAAGCGAGACCCGGCGCGTCGGAGTGACCGGACGTGAGTGCCACACCTCCAGTTCAGCCAGCAGCATTACGGCCCCGCTCTAGACGTACGGTCGGAGCAGGTCGTGCAGCTCGGCAGCGACGGCCTGGGTCTCGACCACGTCAGGTTCGTCGCCGTCGACCAGGGCGGCTGCTAGTTCGTCGGCAAGTTCGCACATGCGTTGCCAGAGCTGCTTCTCGACGCCGTACGGTGGCCGGTCGGGATCGGCGACCTCGGTCGCGCTGAGCAGTTGCTCGAGCCCGTCGGCATCGAGGGGATTGCGCTGCAAACGATCACCGGCCAGGAAGAAGGTGGTCAGCGTCTCGAACGGCAACTGGTCGGCGTCGTCCTCGTCCTCGTCGGGCAACTCGACGCCTTCGTCGTTCTCGACGTCGTCGAGGATGGAGTCGACGAGCTCCTCGTCGTGTGTCCCGACCAGCAAGACGTCGTCCTCCCACCTGAACGGCAGGCCCCGGTTGACCAGGTGCGACGTGACCAGATCGCGCTCGCTCTGCTCCCACTCGGCCAGGTCGTACTCGGTCGAGTCGGCATCGTCGGGCAGTGGAATCGCTTCGCGCGGCCCTACGACTTCGGCTTCGTCGGTCATACCCAGGCGCATCTCGACCTGTGCCACGATGTCGTCGGTGTCTTGCTCGGCGGATTCGGGCACGATCAACTCGTTGCCGTCCCACGCATGCGGAACCACAGCATCGGCCAGCGCCGCAGCGAGCTCGGCCATCTGTTCGAACGACCAATCGGCCAGGTCGTAGTGCACCCGCGTCGCGTCGGGATCGTTCGGGTTCCAATCGTCGGTCACGAGTTGTGACGCTATCCGCCGCGAACGTGCCTGGCGAGAAAGACCTTGGTGCGCAGGTACTCGTCGAGCTGATTGTCGGGGTTGCGAAACCCATGACCCTCGCCCTCGTAGACGACGAAGTCGACCTTTCCCCCGGCACCGCGGCAACGCTCGACGAACGCCCGGCTCTGCTCGACGGGCACGACGGGGTCGCTGTCACCGTGCAACACCAGCAACGGTGTGGCGGCGAGTCGGTCGGTGAAGTTGACGGGTGAGCGCTGCTGATACAGCGTCGCCGCGTCGGGAAGCGGGCCCACGAGTGACTCGGTGTAGTGCTGTTCGAACCGGTGACTGCGGTCAGCGAGGTCTGCAAGGTCGGTGACCGGATAGGCGACGATCACGGCAGCGACCGACCGTGGGTACGCGGCGGCAACGCCGAGTGCTGTGAACCCGCCGGCGGATGACCCGACGATCGCGGTGCGCGCCGGCACGCCCCAGCCCTGCGCGTGGGCGTGGGTGATGGCGTCGATGGTGTCACTGACGTCGAGTTCGCCCCAACGGCCGTGCAGCGCCTGCTGGTAGGCGCGGCCGTGACCGGTCGAGCCACGGTGATCCGGCACCAGCACGTTCCAGCCCTGCGAGCGCCAATAGGCGATACGGGGCATGAAGGTGACCTGCCACTGATCGGTCGGGCCGCCATGCAGCCAGCACAGCAACCGGTCGGTCGGCGCGTCGGCGCTGTACAGCCGGGCGTAGAGCGTGCAGCCGTCGGTCGCCACGATCTCGATCAGGTCTGGCTCGGCAAGTGCCGCGACCTCCCACCCGCTCAGCGGACCGATCGCCACGACGTCGCGCTCCCACGTGGTGTCGTCGTACACAACGACCTGAGTCGGGGTGCGGGCGCCCGATCGCAATGAGGCGAGCCGGCCGCCCTGCCACGAAAGTTGACCATGCACGCCGCGGGCCACCTCGACCACCGCTCGAGTGCCGACATCGACCACACACAGCCGACCGAAGCCGCCCTCGTTGCGTGTGAACGCTATCCGGCGCCCGTCGGGCGAGGCGGCGAACGAGCGCTGGCCCATGCCCCACGTGGGGCCGCCGTGTTCGAAGGGTTCCTCGACCAGCGGAATGTCGTCGAGCCACACGTTGAGCCATCCGTGGTCGTCGCGCAAGGAGACGGGCGTGCCGTCGGGCATGAATCGCACCTGCTGGATGGAAGCCGCCGGTCGGAGCTCGTCGCTGCCGGCTCGGTCGAACCTGGCTCGTTGGATCCGAGACGAATCCCATGGCATGGCCGGCACGTTCCACGCCTGCCACACCACCCGGTTGTCTGGGCCGCTGCTGTCTGGCAGCGGACACGGGTCGAACACGAAGTCGGCAGTACCGTCGTCGAGTCGATCGCTCGAACCGTCGTCGAGTCGCGTGGCCCACACCTCGGCCTCGTCGAGGATGTAGACGACCCGACTTCGATCGGCGACGAATGCCGGCCCGGCCGCAGTCCTCGTCGGGCCGTGGTCCGTCAGCCGGCGCACGCTTCCGGCCGGCACAGGCTGCAACCACAGGTTCCCGTCGGCTGCGGCGTAGATCACCGCGGCGCCGTCAGGGCTCCAGCACCAGCATCCCCCGCCGAACCCGCGACCCGGTCGCGGTGCCGGGTAGGCGGTCAGCTGGCGAACAGGTGACCCGTCGAGCGTGTCGATCATCAACGCGGCGGATCCGCCCGATGCCATCGCATAGACGATGCAACGACCATCGGGGCTCAGTCGCGGTTCGGTGAGATCCCGTGAGACGATGCACCGCTCGACCGCTATCGGCATGGCGCGGACTGTACCCGCGTCTGTTGGTGGCCAGCAGAAACTGCCCACTGACGGCCAACGGTCACTCGTCCGTGGCCAGCACGCAGTTTGGTTGCGGCGAGGACGTAGAACGGAATGTCGCCTTGGAAGGGTTGGGCGTCGACGCGCTCTTCAGTAGCGCCGAGCATCAGGCAGTTCGGTTGCGGCCGCCGTTGCCATCGCTGGGCGCGAGATGGTCCCATACGGACCATTTCGCGGCCTGCGCTGTGCTTCGATCACGACCCGATACGGTCCGAACTGGTTAATTCGTTGGACATCGCCATCGGAGGTCTGGCACTGTGCGTGCCACCGAGACCGAAGGAGGTGCCCGATGTTGTTGATCAGAACCACAGTCCCGTCCGACGTCGCCGCGCGCCACGACGGCTTCGGGCCGTGCACGGCCTGACGACCGCTGCACTGCGGGTCGCAGACTCGCTTTCTTGAACCTCGAGCGCATTTCTGCACGCCCGATTCCACCCTCACAACCCCTACACCTGAAGGAGAATCCCATGTGGGCATCCAACCCATATCTCGCCACGCAACTGGTCCGTGACCGCCAAGAGCGGATGCGCCAGATCAGTCAGCAGACGCATCTGCGCCGAGAGGTCAGACGCATGCGGCGACAACACCGCGTCAAGACATAGTCCACCGGCTTCGCCCGTCCACCGTGACGAACTACGGTGGACGGTCGATGCCCTTCTCCCAGTCTCCCCAGAAGCCAGATCGCAACCTGGCACTCGAATTGGTGCGAGTCACCGAGTCCGCGGCCCTGTCGGCTTCGCGCTGGGTCGGCCGTGGCGACAAGAACGGCGCCGACAAGGCCGCCGTCGACGCCATGCGCACCGTGCTTGCGACCGTACCGATGGACGGCATCGTCGTGATCGGTGAGGGTGAGAAGGACGAGGCGCCGATGCTCTTCAACGGCGAGCGCGTCGGCGACGGCACCGCGCCGCTCACCGATGTTGCCGTCGACCCGATCGACGGAACCACACTGACCGCCTACGGCCGGGCAAACGCCATCGCCGTCATCGCAGTCAGCGAACGGGGCACGATGTTCGACCCGGGGCCGTGCGTCTACATGCACAAGATCGCCGTCGGCCCCGAAGCCGCCGGCTCGATCGACATCACCGCCACACCGACGCAGAACCTGCGCTGGATCGCCAAGGCCAAGGGCGGGTCCGTTCGCGACCTGACGGTGGTGATCCTCGATCGCGAGCGCCACGTCGGGCTGATCGCCGAGGTGCGCGCCAGCGGGGCCCGGGTCAAGCTGATCACCGACGGTGACATCTTCGGCGCGATCGCCACCGGCTGGCCCGACGCCGGCGTCGACGTGCTGCTCGGCACTGGCGGAACACCCGAAGGCGTCACCGCCGCCGCCGCGCTGAAGTGCATGGGCGGTGAGATCCAAGGCTTGCTCGCACCGCGCGACGAAGCCGAGCGGCAGGCGGCGCTCGATTTCGGTTTCGACCTGTCAGCGGTGCTGACGACCGACATCTTGGTGAAAGGCGACAACTGCTTCTTCGCCGCAACCGGTATCACCGACGGCGAGTTGCTGCGCGGCGTGCGGTACGAGCACGGCGGGGCGCGCACCCAGAGCCTCGTCATGCGCTCGAAGAGCGGCACCGTGCGGCTGATCGACGCCCGGCACCGCATCGACAAACTGTCGCAGTTCGCCGCCGTCGACTACGCCTGACCGCTTCGCAGCATCGCTGCCCGCTGGTAGGTCGCGACGGGTGGGGTAGTTCAGTGGGTGGCGGAGGTACCTGTGAGCCCACCCGAGGCACTGAGACGGGCGTGGGCACGACTCAGCGCCGCCACGGCCTCGGCGTCGTGTTCGTGACGGAGTATGGCTTCGGCACGCTCCACCGCATTCAGCGCCCGAACCCGGTCGATATCGTCACCGAGTTCGGCGATGTCGCTGAGGATGCTGACCTTGTTGTCGCCAACCTGCACGAACCCGCCGTGCACGGCGACATCGAGTTGCCCGCCGTCGGCCAGCGTGATGCGGGTGTGGTTCTCGGTGAGGGCGCCGAGGAACGGGGCGTGACCGGGCAGGAAGGCGATCTCACCGCCGCCGAGGGTGCGGGTGATCACCTGCGTCGCCTCGCCCGAGAACACGACCTTCTCGGGCGACACCAACTCGACCTGCATCGTCGCCATGACGGATCAGTTCACCTGATCGGAGAGCGACTTGGACTTGGCCAGTACCTGCTCGACACCACCGACGTTCAAGAACGCCTGCTCGGGAACCTCGTCCATGTCGCCGCGCAAGATGGCTTCGAAGCTCTCGACTGTCTCTTCAACGGGCACGAACTCGCCCTCGATGCCGGTGAACACCTTGGCCACATAGAACGGCTGCGACAAGAACCGCTGGATCTTGCGGGCTCGCGACACCGTGAGGCGGTCCTCCTCGGACAGCTCGTCGAGGCCGAGGATGGCGATGATGTCTTGCAGTTCCTTGTAGCGCTGCAGGTTCTCCTGCACTCCACGGGCCACCCCGTAGTGACGCTCGCCCACGACATCGGGCTGGAGGATGGTCGACGTCGACGCCAGTGGATCGACGGCTGGGTAGATGCCGAGGGCAGCCACCTGACGGCTCAACTCGGTCGTTGCGTCGAGGTGGGTGAAGGTGGTGAACGGCGCCGGGTCGGTGTAGTCGTCGGCCGGGACGTACACGGCCTGCAACGAAGTGATCGAGCGACCTCGGGTCGAGGTGATCCGCTCCTGCAACTGACCCATCTCGTCGGCCAGCGTCGGCTGGTATCCCACCGCCGACGGCATGCGGCCGAGCAGCGTTGATACCTCCGAGCCGGCCTGCACGAAGCGGAAGATGTTGTCGACGAACAGCAGCACGTCTTGGTTCTGCACATCGCGGAAGTACTCGGCCATCGTCAGGGCCGACAGGGCGACGCGCAGCCGGACACCCGGTGGCTCGTCCATCTGCCCGAACACCAGCGCAGCCTTTTCGAACACGCCGGACTCTTCCATCTCGATGCGAAGGTCGGTGCCTTCTCGGGTGCGCTCGCCGACACCGGCGAACACCGACACACCGCCGTGCTTGGATGCGACACGGTTGATCATCTCGGTGATCAACACGGTCTTGCCCACGCCGGCGCCACCGAACAGGCCGATCTTGCCGCCGGCGAGGTACGGCGTGAGCAGGTCGATGACCTTGATGCCGGTCGGGAACAACTGCCGAGATGGCTCGAGGGCATCGAACAACGGCGCATCGCGGTGGATGTCCCAACGCTCCATGTCGGCGTAGTTGGCCGGATCGTCGTCGAGCACGTCGCCCCACACGTTCCACACGTGACCGAGCGTGCGGTTTCCGACCGGCACCTGAATGCCGTGCCCGAGGTTACGCACTGGGGTGCCACGAGTGAGGCCGTCGGTCGGCTTCATGCACACCGCACGAACGCGGCTGTCACCCAGCTGCTGGGCGACTTCGGCCAGCACGACGACCGGCTTGCCGTCGACCTGCACGGTGAACTCGATCGCGGTGTTGAGCTTGGGCAGCGAGCCGCGGGGGAACTCGACATCGACGACCGGGCCGGCGATTCCGACGACGCGGCCGTCCTTGCGTTGCACGTCTGTCGTGGGATCTTGGGTTGGGTCTTGGGTCACAGTCATGAGGTCTGCTCTTTCTCAGTTTCCGTACGTATCGTTGTGCAGGATGCGTGCTGGTTCATGTTCGAACGGCGTTGAACGTCGTTGATGCGTCGGGTGAGCCGTCGTGCATCACCTCGAAATCGATGATGAAGCCGGCATCGTCGCCCGACAGCGCCTCGGCTCCACTGACGATCTCCATGATCTCGGTGGTGATCGAGTCCTGACGGGCTCGGTTCATGATGCGGCTGAGGTTCTTGATGAGTTCCTCGGCGTTGTCGGTGGCACTTTTCATGGCTCGCTGACGGAAGGCGTGTTCGCTGGCGGCCGCGTTGAGCAGCGCCGCGTAGATTCGGGCTTCGACGTACTTCGGGAGCAGCGAGTCGAGGATCGTCGTGGGATCCGGTTCGTACTCGAAGTCGGCCTTGGCGACCTCAGACCCATGACCATCGCCACTGGCGACCGTCTCGCGCTCGAGCGGCACCAACGGACGTTGAACGACCTCTTGCGACCCGGCGGTGATGAACCTGGTGTAGACCAGCTCGACCCGATCGACCTCACCGCTGACGAACAGTTCGATGACGTGCTGGCCGATCTCTTTGGCGTTGGCGTAACTCGGGGTGTCGCTGAACCCGGCGAAGGTGGACCTGATCTTGTAACCGCGGAACCTGAAGTAGCTCTCCGCTTTGCGACCGACGGCGATGACCGAGTAGTCGCGGCCCTGCAGCACGTCGGCCTTGATCTCACCCTCGGCGGACGCGCTGCACACCGGCGTTGTAGCCGCCACACAGGCCTCGATCTGCAGTGATCACGACGTAGGCGACGTTGCCGACGGTGTCGCGACCGGCGAGGAGCGGCGACGCCGTGGACCCACCCGCCGCGGCGAGGTCCTTGACCACCTCGGTGATCTGATCGCTGTATGGCACTGCGGCAGCCACACGCTGTTGGGCCTTGACGATCCGTGATGCGGCAATGAGCTCCATGGCGCGCGTGATCTTCTTCGTGGCCTGGACGCTGCGAATGCGCCCTCGAAGAATGCGTTCCTGACCTCCAGCCATCGCTTATTCCGTTGCCAGGGTCTTGTGGCTCTCGGCTTCACCGAGCGCTGTCGCGTCGGTGGCGGTGGGATCTGCGGCCCGTGCCGCGACATCGGCAGCGACGAAGCGCTCCATGAACTCGCCGATGACGTCGCCGAGCTCGGCAGGGACGTCGGCCTTGGCGTCGTTGCGCATACCCGACAGCAGGGCCCCTTGCGTGCTGCGCATGTGCTCGAGCAGTTCTGTCTCGAAGCGCTTGACATCGCTGACCGGTAGGCGGTCGAGATAGCCCTTGGTGCCGGCGAAAACCACGACGACTTGCTCTTCGACGGGCATCGGGCTGTTCTGTGGCTGCTTGAGCAGTTCGACCAGCCGGTAGCCGCGCTCGAGCTGAGCCTTGGAGATGGCGTCGAGCTCGGAACCGAACGTGGCGAACGCTTCGAGCTCGCGGAACTGGGCGAGGTCGAGCTTCAGGGTCCCGGCGACGCTCTTCATCGACTTGATCTGCGCCGCGCCACCGACACGCGAAACCGAGATGCCGACGTCGACAGCCGGTCGTACACCCGACTTGAACAGGTTGTCCTGCAAGTAGACCTGACCGTCGGTGATCGAGATGACGTTGGTCGGGATGTACGCAGACACGTCGCCAGCCTTGGTCTCGATGATCGGCAGGGCCGTGAGCGAGCCGGAGCCACGCTCTTTGCTGAGCTTCGCGGCACGTTCGAGCAGCCGGCTGTGGAGGTAGAACACGTCACCCGGGTACGCCTCGCGGCCCGGCGGACGGCGTAGCAGCAGCGACACCTGACGGTATGCCTCGGCCTGCTTCGACAGGTCGTCGTAGACGATGAGGGCATGCTCGCCGTTCTCCATCCAGTGCTGACCGATGGCGCACCCGGTGTAGGGGGCCAGGTACTTGAACGGCGCCGGGTCACTGGCCGGGGCCGCAACGACAACGGTGTATTCCAGCGCGCCACGCTGACGCAACGTCTCGACGGTCTGGGCGACGGTGGAACCCTTCTGACCGATGGCCACGTAGATGCACTTCACGCCGAGGCCGCGCTGGTTGATGATCGCGTCGACGGCCACGGTGGTCTTGCCGGTCTTGCGGTCACCGATGATCAGCTCACGCTGGCCCCGGCCGATCGGTGTCATCGCATCGATCGCCTTGATGCCGGTCTGCATCGGTTCGTGCACCGGCTGGCGACCCATGATGCCGGGGGCCTGGATCTCGACACGCCGCGGGATACCGCCGACGATTTCGCCACGGCCGTCGATCGGTTCGCCGAGGGCGTTGATCACGCGGCCGAGCATGGCATCGCCGACCGGCACGCTGAGGATGCGTCCGGTGGCCTTCACGGTCTGGCCTTCCTCCACACCATCGGCATCACCGAGCACGACGGCGCCGATCGACTCTTCGTCGAGGTTCAGTGCCAGCCCGACTGTGCCGTCCTCGAATTCGAGCAGCTCGTTGACGGCGCAGTCCGGCAACCCACTGACGCGGGCGATGCCGTCGCCGACCTCGGTGACACGTCCGACCGTGCGGGCTTCGAGCGACGGTTCGAACCCCTCGAGGTTCTTCTTGAGCGCGGCGGCGATGTCGCCGGCGTTCATGGTGAGTTCTGCCATGGTTCTCTTCTGTCTCCGTTTGGGGTCCGGTGCCTAGAGGCGGGACTTCAACTGCTCGATGCGGGTGCGGACTGTGCCGTCGATGACGGTGTCGCCGATGGTGGCCACGACGCCGCCCAGAACGGACGGATCGACGATCACCTTGAGGTTCACTTGCTTTCCTGTGGCGTTGGCGAGAGCGGCCGCCATACGGGTCTCCTGATCGGGGGTGAGCGCGATCGCCGTGCGAACCTCGGCCACCTCGAGGTTCTTGGCCGCCGAAGCCCTGGCGACCAGCTTGTCGACGATCGCCGGCAGGTCGCGAGAGCGCCCGGAACCGACCACCATCGAGATCAACTGCGTCGTCGTGCTGGTCACCTTGCCACCGAGCAGGTCTTCGACGATGGCTTGGCGCTTGCCGGCGGGGATCTGCTCGTCGGTCAGTGCGTTACGAAGTTCGTCGCTGCTCTCGTAGCTGCGAGCGAAACGGAAGAGCTCGTCTTCGACCTCGTCGATGGTGCCCTCCGCCCGAGCGATCTCGAACAACCCTCGGGCGTACCCCTCGATCCGTGAATCGCTCATTTGCCTACTCCGACCCCTGCGATGAAGTTCTCGATCAGTTCCTGATGCGTCGCCGCATCGAGGGAGCCGGCCACGACGTAGTCGACGGCGGCCGCCGACAACCTCGCTATCTCGGCGCGCAACTCGTCGCCCGATCGACCAGCCGCGGCGGTGATCTCGGAGTCTGCGCGTGTGTCGAGCTCGACGAGCTCCTGGGCCAACCGGGCCCGGCCATCGTCGAGCAGGGCTGCGGCCTGCGTGTCGGCCTCGGCCAACAGGCGCGCTCGTTCGCCGGCGATGTCACCCTTGGCCTGGCGGATCTGCGCGGCCTCGGCATCGGCTTGGGCCCGATCCGCCTCACCGGAATCGAGCTCTGCCTGAACCTTGGCAGTTCGGTCCGCCATGGCCTTCTTGACCGTCGGACCGGCGAACTTCCAGAGAAGGAAGAAGACGAGCAACGACGCGGGAACGCCGAACAGCAGCTCGTATCCCTCCGGCCAGTACGCCGACGGGGTCTGGGTGATGTCTTCGCTCGCCACCAGCGCGAGGAGGTTCATGCTGCACCTCCTGCCATCAGCGTCGTCACGATCCCGGTGACCGCAGCAGCGTCGGGCCGCCGACCAGTGGCCAGTTCGGCGACGCGACTGCTGACATCGGCGACCGCGGCGTGGACATGCTCTTCCGCTGCGGCGCGAGCCACATCGGTCGCGGCAAGAGCCTCGGCGCGTCGAGCGGCAATGCGACCGTTGGCCTCTGCCAATGCCGCCGTTCGCTCGCCCTCGAGGATCTGGCGTGCGGCATCGATGCGCTGGCGGGCCTCGGCCTTGACCACGGCCAACTCGGCCTCGTACTCGGCGACCTCGGCTTTGGCAGAGGCGCGGGTGGCGTCGGCCGTCTCATGATCGCCCAGGATCTTGTTGTAGCGAGCATCCATGCCCTTCTTCAGGCGCGGGAAGGCAATGAAACGAAGGACGAGGAACAGCACGATGAACGCGCCGGCGCCCCAGGCCAGTTCCTTGACTTCTGGTGCGATCGGGCTCGGACCTTTGTCCTCGGCGGTCGTCGTCGCCTCCCCAGTGGTCTGGGGAAGGTGAACGACCACGCTGTGGCCCGCATCCGTCGCGGTGACGGTGACGGTGAGCACGGGTTCTCCTCAGAGACCGAGAAGGATGAAGACGACGAAGCCGATGAGGGCGAGTGCCTCGGTGAAGGCGATACCGAGGAACATCGTGGTGCGGACCATGCCGGCAGCCTCTGGCTGACGGGCCATGGCCTCGATGGCCTTGCCGACGACGTAGCCGATACCGATGCCGGGGCCGATGGCGGCCAGACCATAGGCAAACCCTGCGCCGATGGCGGCGTTGGCTGCTTTGGCTTCGCTGGGCGTCTGCACCGGATTGGTGTCAGCGATGAGGCGGGCGATTGCTTCCATGTTGTTTCAATTTCTCCTAGTGAGGTTGGTTTGGGAGAGCTGTGTGTGCACCGAGTCGTCGTCGGGTGTCAGTGCTCGATGTGCCGAGCGGCGTCGATGAAGACTGCGGTGAGGATGGTGAAGATGTAGGCCTGCAGGAGGCCGACCAGTACCTCGAACGCAGTCAGGAAGAGGAGCATGAAGAACGGCAGAACGGCCATCGGTCTGAGCATCAGCTTCTTGGTCTCGGCGAAGAACAAGGCGTTGGTCAAGAAGGCGAACGTGATCAGCAACATGTGACCGGCGAGCATGTTGGCGAAAAGTCGGACGGCCAGCGAAAAGGGACGCAGCACGATGTTGGAAAGCACTTCGATGACGCCGACGAGCGGTCGCATCGCCACCGGCACGCTCTTTGGCCAGATCATGCTGGTGATGTACTTGATGCCGTTGTACTTGAAGCCAACGGAGTTGTAGATCACCCAGACGGTCAGGGCGAGGAACACTGGGATCGCCATGCGCGCAGTGGCAGGCATCTGGAACAGCGGGATGATGCCCGGCAGGTTGCACAGGTAGACGAAGATGAACAGCGAGAGCAGGAACGGGGTCCATGGGAGGCCGTCTTTGCCCATCGTCTGCATGACGATGTCGTTCTCGATGAACGTGACCGTGGTCTCGGCGAAGTTGCGCACACCGGTCGGCGCCACCATCGGGTCTTTGCCGCCGGCGACGATGAACACGACGATGCCGATCACCGTGGCGAGAACAGCGATGAGACCGACCTTGTTGAACGTGGGCCAGATGTCCTGCCACCGGATCAACTCGTTGATCGGCGGAAACTCCAATGCGAGCATTCCGAAGTACTCCCTGTTAGATCTTGGACTGGGTTAGATCTTGGACTGGCTGACGGTCGACGGCTGGGGCTTCAGGCCGGGGTATGCGAGCGACATCGCCACGTACTTCATTTCCCACACCAACAAGCCCAGGTGAGTGAAGATGATGGTCGCTCCGAGGGCGGGAAGTGAAATCCAACCTGCGTCCTTGACCAAGTACACGGCCAGGAAGATCAGCGCCAGCCGCAGCAGGTAGCCGAACATGACGGCTGCCATCATCACCCGCAGGCTGATCTTGGCAGTGAAGGCGACGATGCCGGCAGCCAGTGCGAAGTTGACGAGCACGATGGCGATGCCATAGGCGCTCGACGCGGCGCCGTCGACACCCCAGATCAATCCGCTCACTGCGATGAGGAGCGGTGCGACCAGGAGGCCGCGCTTGACCATGTCGTTCGACACCGAAACTTCCGGTGCCGGTCCGGGAAGTGGCGCGGACATCGAGAAGGCGATGTCGTTCATGGGCGGTCTCCGTGTCTTGACGAGGAACGTTGGCCCGCGACGCGTTGCGCCTCGAGCACCTTCATGCGGGCATCGTAGTCGTACCAAAACCGTACGAATTCACCTATGAGCGCCAGCACCACGAGGGCGATGGTGAACAGCGGCTTGGTGCCGAGCCACCGATCGAGGGCCCACCCGACACCGAGGAAGACCAATGTCACCAACGCAACGTCGATGCCTATACCGATCTTGGTATCGGTGGCCGTGCTCCTCCGTGCTCGATTCGTTGCTGGCGGCTTCAACGGTGGGGTCCTCGATGGCTGGTACTGGACTGACTCGATGTGGAAAGCTTGCCGTTCTGGCGCTGTGTTCGGTGCTCGCTCGTCGTTACGGGCCGACGAGCTTGTGAACGTGTACACAATCTATCTGCGGCACCCACGTGTCTCCAAACCCAAGCATCACGAGGCTCTGTTTCGACGGATCTGGGGATGGAAGAGGGTGTACAGCACGAGGCCGAGCGCGGCCGCGCCGATCGGGACATACGACACGTAGCTCTGGGTGAGCACCGGATAGAGCACGAATGCCGACAGCAGCGCTGTCCAGGCCCAGAGGATCACAACGCTGCGGCGCTGGCCGTGGCCCATCTCCATCAAGCGATGGTGGAGGTGCTTCTTGTCAGCGGTGGCCACGCCTTGGCGACGGGTGGCGCGGCGGATGATGGCGAACATCGTGTCGAGGATCGGCACTCCGAGGATGAACAGCGGGATGAACAGCGGGGCCAGGAAGAAGTACGTCTGCCCGGCGTAGCCGCGCAGGTTCGGGTCGGCGCGACCACCGACCACACTGGTGCTCACCGCCAGCAACAGACCGAGGAGCAGTGCTCCCCCGTCGCCCATGAAGATCTTCGCCGGGTTGAAGTTGTGCGGGAGGAAGCCGACGCAGATCCCGACGGTGATGATGGCGATCAGTGGCCCGATGCTGGGCTGCGAGAGCAGCCGCACCGTCGGGTCGGCCAACCGCAGGCTGTAGATGAAGAACGCCAGTGCACCGATGGCGACGATGCCGGCGGCGAGACCGTCGAGGCCGTCGATGAGGTTGATCGCCTGCGACATGCCGAGCAACCAGACGACGGTGATGAGCAGGATCCAGTCGTCACTGATGGTGAAGACATCGACGAACGGGACGCGAAAGTAGAACATCGTCACGCCGTAGTACGTCAACACCCCGGCCACGGCGACCGTGCCGGCCACCTTGGCCGGCGCCGAGATCTCGCGGATGTCGTCGAACAGACCGATCATGAACATCAAGAAAGCGGCAAAGAACACACCCCGGGGCTCGTCGTTGCGAGCGAAGAGGGTGTCGAAGTTGTCGTTCAGCCGTGCTGCGGCGAGGGCCGCGCTGAAGCCGATGAACATCGCGATGCCACCGACATCCGGCGTTGCGACGGTGTGGATCCTGCGCTCGTCCGGCTCGACGACCCATCCGACGCGACGGGCGAAGCGTCCGACCACTGGCGTGAACACGAAGGTGACGGCAGCGGCCACCAGGCCGATCACAAGGTAGGAAGTCGTCGACGGCATGAGCGTTGGCGACTCTAGCGATCAGCTGTAGGCAGGGAACTTCGCACAGAGTGCAGCGACCTCGGTGCGGACCGCCGCGACTGTCGGTTGATCGGTGCGATGACGCAGCACCCGTGCAATCAGTTCGGCGATGACGGCCATCTGCGGCTCCTCCATGCCTTGCGTGGTCACCGACGGGGTGCCGATACGGACGCCGCTGGTCACGAACGGGCTTCGGGGATCGTCGGGGATGGTGTTCTTGTTCAGCGTTATCCCGGCCTGATCGAGCACGGCCTGGGCTTCCTTGCCGCTCAGATCGGCGTCGAAGGGACGCAGATCGACCACCATCAGATGGCTGTCGGTACCACCGCTGACCAATCGGAACCCCTCGTTCGCCAACCCCTCGGCCAAGGCGCTGGCGTTGGCTACGATCTGTCGGGCGTAGTCGCTAAAACTGGGCTGCAGCGCCTCGTAGAACGCAACGGCCTTACCGGCGATCACGTGTTCGAGCGGGCCTCCCTGCCAACCGGGGAACACCGCCTTGTCAACCGCCGTGGCGTGCTCGGCCTTGGAGAGGATGCATCCACCCCGAGGTCCGCGGAGCGTCTTGTGTGTGGTGAAGGTGACGATGTCGGCGAATGGCACTGGATTGGGATGAGCTCCGCCGGCGATCAGGCCCGCCAGATGGGCGGCGTCGAACAAGAAGTACGCGCCGATCTCGTCGGCAATGGCTTTGAACGGCTCGGGATCGAGGCGCCGGGGGTAGCTGGTGGTGCCGGCGACGATCATCTTCGGACGATGTTCGAGAGCCAGATCGCGGACCTGGTCCATGTCGATGCGCTCGTCGCCGGGAGTGACCTTGTAGGGCACGAAGTGATACAGCTTGCCGCTGGCGTTGACCGGGGACCCGTGGGTCAGGTGGCCACCGTGGTCGAGGCTCAACCCCAGCACGGTGTCGCCGATGTCGAGCAAGGCCTGATAGGCACACATGTTGGCGTTCGCTCCGCTGTGCGGCTGCACGTTGGCGTGGTCGGCGCCGAACAGACGCGTGACGCGTTCGACTGCCAGTGACTCGACTTCGTCGATCACCGCGTTGCCACCGTAGTAACGCTTGCCCGGGTAGCCCTCGGAGTACTTGTTGGTCAGCACCGATCCGACGGCGCGCATCACTGCCGGTGAGGTGAAGTTTTCGCTGGCGATCAGTTGCAGGCCGGTGACCTGCCGCTGCATCTCGGCATCGATCATGTCGAACAGCTCGATGTCGGGATTGGTGTCGGATGGGAACGGCATCGCTCAGGGCTCCATTCGTGATTCTTCGGCTTCGATCAACATCACCTGTTCGACGCGGCGGGCGTGGCGTCCACCCTCGAACGCCGAGGTGAGGAACGTCGACAGGATCTCTTCGGCGAGACCGACGCCGACGACCCTGGCCCCGATGCTCAGCACGTTGGCGTCGTTGTGGGCACGGGCCAAGCGCGCCGTGAACAGATCGTTGCACAACGCGGCCCGGACACCATGCACCTTGTTGGCTGCAAGTTGCTCGCCCTGACCACTTCCTCCAACCACGATGCCGAATTCTGCGTCGCCGTCGCGCACGCTGCGACCTACTGCTGCGCAGAACGCCGGGTAGTCGCAGCTCTCGTTGCTGTTCGTGCCGTGATCGATCACGTCGTGTCCGACCGTCGTGAGCACACCGATGAAGTGTTGCTTCAATTCAAACCCGGCGTGATCAGAGCCGATGGCGATTCGCGGCATCCGCCGAGTCTACGAATCACCGCGCCACCAACGAACTTTGTCAGTGCCACAGGCTGAGAATGTCGACACCAACAAGATTGCCTACTGTGGAGAGGTGATGGCACTCGACCCACGAACACCCGTGATCGTCGGCGTCGGCCAGACGATTCAACGCACCGATGATCTCGATGAGGCGTTGGATCCAATGCTGTTGATGTGTTCGGCAATCGGTGAGGCCACCCTCGATGCCGGGCTGCGATCCATCCCTCAGCCTCAGTCAATTCGTGTCGTTAACCTGCTCACATGGAAGTTCGGTGACCCGGCCTATCTGATCGCCCGGCAACTCGACCTGACACCGTACGAGACCGTGTACACCACCATGGGTGGACAGAGCCCTCAGAGCCTTGTCAACGCGACCGCCCACGAGATCCAGACCGGCGCTCTCGACATCGCCGTCCTCGCTGGGGGCGAAGCACGACGCACCCGGGCCAGGGCCCGCAAAGCGGATATCCCCTTGCCGTGGCCGACCGCCCCGCAGGATCAAGTGCCGCACATCCTCGGCGACGAACTCGTCCTGAACCACCCTGTGGAGATGGATCGTGGGGTGATGATGCCCGTGCAGATCTACCCGATCTTCGAGACTGCGATCCGGGCACGCGCCGGCCGATCCCCCGGTGCACACCTGCAGCGCATCAGCGAGCTGTGGTCGCGGTTCAGCGATGTTGCTGCCGGCAATGCGTATGCCTGGTCCCGGCGGGCGATGACGGCCGAGGAGATCCGAACACCGTCGCCCACCAACCGAATGGTCGGGCTTCCGTACACCAAGTACATGAACTCCAACAACGACGTCGACATGGCCGCGGCGATCATCATCTGCTCGGCCGAGAAGGCAGCATCGATGGGCGTGTCCCGTGATCGGTGGGTGTTTGTCCACGCCGGCACCGATTGTCAGGAGCACCAGTTCGTCAGCAATCGCTGGTCGTTCGCCGAGACACCGGCCATCGAGCTAGGCGGCCGGCGCGCCCTCGAGCTTGCCGGTTGCACGATCGACGACGTGGCGCTCATCGACCTCTATTCGTGCTTCCCGGCCGCGGTGCAGCTCGGCGCGCAGAGCCTCGGTCTTGGCCTCGAACGGCAGCTGACACGCACAGGAGGGCTGTCGTTCGCAGGCGGGCCGTGGAACAACTACGTCATGCACGCGATCGCGACGATGGTCGCCGACCTGCGCGCCGACCCCGCGGAGCGCGGTCTGGTATGGGCCAACGGCGGATACGCGACGAAGCACTCATTCGGCGTCTACTCGACCGAGCCGCCAGCACATGGGTTCCGCCACGACCACCCGCAGGCCGAGATCGACGCGCTGCCTCGCCGGCAGCTGGCCGATGCTCGGGACGCCATCGGGCCGGCGACCATCGAGGCGTACACGGTGATGCACTCGCGAGACGGCGACCCCGAGTCTGCCATTGCCACGTGCTTGCTCGCCGACGGCCGGCGGGCATGGGCAACATCGACCGAGCCCGGACTCGCTGCGGGGATGTGCGACGGCGAATGGGTCGGGCGACGCGTACGCCTCGACCACGTCGGCGTTCTCACCGCAGATTGAACCGAATCCGTGCCAGCTTCTTCACAAGGCGTCGCCCACGCCGCTCGCTGCCAGATCGGGACAGTGGGCGGCGAGGTACGCGTCGGTTTCAGGAGCCGGGAGAGCATCGACAACCAGGCTCGGGTCCTGTGCGAACGGGGTGAACGCGGCGTCGTAGGCCCGGCCTGCCGCCTCGACCTTGGCTCGGAGCTCGTCGGTGACCGGAGGGACTTCGATCACGGGCGATGCCGGATCGTGGGCCAGCAATGCGGCCTCCCACGCGGCGCCCAACGTCACCAGCTCAGCAGCACTGACGCCTGCACTGCCCAGCGTCTCGACGCCACGCTGGGCGCGGCGGGCGTAGGGCCCGATCCGCTGTTCGACGACGATGGTTTGCTCGGCGGCGAGCTCTGGCGGCCAGGCAGCCGCGATCGCTGCGGCATCTTCGACGAGGCGTGGAGCGGCGATCAGTTCGAGTGCTGCGAAGCGGTCACTCGTGAGATCCCCGAACGAGGAGGCAGTGCCGAGCGCCTGGAGCGTGCCGACGTAGCTGGCCCACGTCGAGCATAACGGATCGACTGCGGTGAGACCCGGCACGCCGGTCGGGCCGGGCGGTGCAGAAGGCAGAACAGTTTCGGCAGATCGATCCTGCACCTCGGCCGGGGGGGTCGACGTCGTCGGATGAGCAGACGGAACCGTCGGTGTGCATCCGCACATCAGCAGCGCACCGAGCGCCACGCTCGACCACCAGCTCGACGCCACTTCGCGATCGTAACGGTGGCAAGCTCTGCTGGCCATGGCACCGACCACCGCCCACCTGCCGGTCATCCTCGATTGCGACCCCGGTCACGACGACGCAATCGCGATGGTGGTTGCTGCCCGCCACGCCACGCTGTTGGGGATCACCACGGTCGCCGGCAACGCGCCGCTGGAATCGACGACCCAGAACGCCATCGTGATCCGCGATCTGTTGGGCATCGATGTCGCGGTGCACGCCGGAGCCAACCGTCCGCTCGTCGCGCCGCCGCGTCACGCCGGCTACGTGCACGGCGAGACCGGGCTCGACGGCGCCGACCTTCCCCTGCCGTCGGGTCCGCCCGACAGCCGAGACGCCGTCGGGTTCATCATCGACACCGTGCGAGCTCACGACGGTGTCTGGTTGATTCCCACGGGGCCGTTGACGAACATCGCCCTCGCCCTTCGCTCGGCACCCGACATGGCGGCGCGTCTCGCGGGAATCTCGTTCATGGGAGGCGGACTGTTCGGCAACCGAACGGCCACTGCCGAATTCAACATCTGGGCGGATCCCGAGGCCGCCGCGATGGTCCTCTCCTACGGCGGGCCACTGGTGATGGTGGGGCTCGACCTCACCCATCAGTTCCAGGCGACGCCCGAACGCATCGATCAGCTCCGTGCCCTGCCCGGTCGCCTTGCCGTCGCGTTGGCAGACCTGATGCAGTTCTTCACTTCGGCCTACAAGAGCAGGCACGACGATCTGTCGGGTGCCCCAGTGCACGATCCGTGCGCGGTCATGGCGCTGACGCACCCCGAGCTGTTCAGCAGGTCGCTGTCCCATGTCGAAGTCGAGACCACGGGAGTACTGACCCGCGGCATGACCGTGATCGATCAGCGCACCCTGATCGAACGACCGGTACCGAACTGCGACCGGCTCACCGGCATCGACCCCGACGGTGCATGGGCCGTGGTGACCGAGGCCATCGCCCACTTCAGCCGCTGAGGCGTCGGACCGACGGCGCAGCGCGTGCCGTGGAAGAAGTACGGTCGGGACATGCGTGCCGCGGTGATGCGAGACTGGAAACTTCGAGTCGACGAGGTCCCCGACCCCGCACCGGGGCCGGGGCAAGTGCTGGCCGAGGTGTTGGCGTGCGGCATCTGCGGCAGTGATCTTCACCTACTTCGTCATGGTGACGAAAGCCGTCGGGTGATGGACGAGTTGAATGCCGACCAGCCGCCCGACCCCATGCAACTGCAGACGTTCCAGCCCCATCTCGACACGGTGATGGGCCACGAATTCTGTTGTGAGGTGGTCGAGCTCGGACCGGGTTGCGACAACTTGAAGGTCGGTGACGTCGTCGTCAGCTTGCCGGTTGCCTTCGATTCCACTGGCCTCCATCCGATCGGTTTCTCGAACGTCTACAACGGTGGCTACGCCGAGCTGATGGTGCTCAACGAGCTGGTCGGGTTGAAGGTTCCGCATGGCTTGAGCCCCCGGATCGCGGCGATGACCGAACCGCTCGCCGTCGGCGTTCACGCGGTCGCAAAGAGTCGCCTGACCAGCAACGAGAGCGCCATCGTGCTCGGCTGCGGTCCCGTCGGACTCGCCTGCATCGCCGATCTGAAACTGCGCGGCATCGGCCCGGTCATTGCCGCCGACTTCTCTGCCAAGCGGCGGGCACTTGCCGAGCAGCTCGGAGCCGATGTCGTCGTCGACCCACGGACCACACCGGCAATCGAGGCTTGGCGCCAGGCCGACGGCGTGCGAACACCGGTCATCTTCGAGGCGGTCGGGGTGCCGGGCATGATCGATCAAGCGATGCGCATCGCTCCAAAGGATGCACGCATCCTGATCGTCGGGGCGTGCATGCAACAGGATCACATCCACCCGATGCTCGGCATCGGTCGAGAGCTGAACCTGCAGTTCGCGTTGGGCTACGACCCGGCCGAGTTCACCGCAGCGTTGACATCGATCGCCGACGGCAAGATCGATCTCGAGCCGTGGTTGACCGCGACGGTCGGGATCGACGGGATCCCCCAGGCCTTCGCCGACCTCGCCGACCCCGACGAGCACGCCAAGATCATGGTGACGCCGTGATACCCGAGTCGGAGATGCCCGAATCCGTGATACCCGAACCAGAGATGCCCGAATCCGAGGCGTCCGCAACCGACTCGTTCCCGCGTCAGTACGCCCGCACCCGGCGGTTCACCCTCGGCGAACCGCGCAACCTCGTGGTGTCACCAGACGGGAAGCGCATCGTGTTCATCCGCAGCCGGGCCGGAGACGACCCGATCAACTGCCTCTACGTGATCGACCTGACCACCGGTGAAGAGCGGATGATCGCCGATCCGGTAACGCTGCTCCTGCAGGTTGATCCCGACGACGTGCCGTCGGAAGAACGCGCTCGCCGCGAGCGCATGCGCGAGACGGCATCGGGCGTGACGACCTTTGCGACCGACACGGATGTCAAGGTTGTCGCCTTCCCGCTCGCCGGTCGGCTGTTCGTCGCCGGTCTGATCAGCGGTATGGCTCGTGAGCTCGCAGTCGACGGACCGGTGTTCGACCCGCGTCCCGACCCGGGCGCCCGACGGTTGGCCTACGTCAGCAACAACGCCCTGCGCATTGCCGAGCTCGACGGAACGAGCTGGGAGCTGGCCAGCGACGACGATCCCGACATCACCTGGGGAGCCGCCGACTACATCGCCGGTGAAGAGATGAACCGTTACCGCGGCTATTGGTGGAGCCCCGACGGTCGAGCCGTGGCAGCGTGCCGAGTCGATGTATCACCCGTCGCTCGGTGGTTCATCTCCGATCCTGCGTCTCCCGACCAGCAGCCCCGCGAGGTCCGCTATCCAGTGGCCGGCACTGCAAACGCCAACGTCGGCCTGCACGTGTTGGCCCTCGAAGGCGGGAGCATCGAGATCGCCTGGGATCGCGACCTCTTCCCCTACCTCGCTGCGGTGAACTGGGTCGCTCCCGATCGGCTGTTGCTGACGGTCCAGTCCCGCGACCAGCGCGACCTGCAGGTGTTGGAGGCCAACCCGACGACGGGCGACTCGGCGCCGATCTTCACCGATCACGATGATTGCTGGGTCGAGCTCGTCCCTGGAACCCCCGACCAGCTCGCCGACGGGCGGTTGGTCATGGCCGGCGATCGCGACGGTGCGCGCCGCCTGTTGATCGACGGCGACCCTGTCACACCGTCAGATCTTCAGGTCCGTGCGGTGGTCGCAGTGCACGGCGGCACAGTCATCGTGCACGCCAACGCGCTCGACGATCCCACCGTGCTCGACGTGTGGCAATGGAGCGACAACGACCTGATTCGAATCAGCGATGGGTCCGGAATTCATACCGCAGTCGTGGGGGGCACCACCACCGTGCTCCGCACTGTGTCGCTCGAGTCCTGCGCGTCGGTCAGCGAGGTGATCGGCGGACCCGTGTTGCAGTCCTTCGCCGAGGAGCCGCACCTGGATCCGAACGTTTCGGTACGGCGCTACGGCGATCGCCAACTGGCAACCGCTGTGCTGCTGCCGCGAGACCACGATGGCTCCCCCCTGCCAGTCCTGCTCGATCCTTACGCCGGCCCACATGTGCAATACGTGCTGGCATCGCGGGGCCGGTTTGCCCTGTCACAATGGTTCGCTGACCAGGGCTTCGCCGTGATCGTCATCGACGGCCGTGGCACACCGGGCCGAGGCAGCGAATGGGAGCGCGCCGTTCATCTCGACCTGGTCTCGCTCCTCGACGACCAGGTCGAGGCTCTGCAGGCCGCCGCAGAAGATTTCCCACTCGACCTCGATCGAGTCGCGATCCGGGGCTGGAGCTTCGGCGGGTACCTGGCGGCGCTTGCGGTGATCCGCCGACGCGACGTGTTCCACGCCGCGATCGCCGGCGCACCGGTCACCGACTGGCGGCTGTACGACACGCACTACACCGAGCGCTATCTGGGCGACCCGACGATCGATGACACTGCCTACGCCAACTCGTCGTTGCTGGCGATGGCTGCAGACTTGACCAGGCCGCTGCTCTTGATCCATGGGCTGGCCGACGACAACGTCGCGGCCGCCAACACGCTGCAGTTGTCTTCGGCGTTGTTGGCCGCCGGAAAGCCTCACGAGGTGCTTCCACTCGTCGGCGTTACGCACATGACTCCGCAAGAGGTCGTTGCCGAGAACCTGCTGTTGCACCAACTCGACTTTCTCAGGCGCTTCCTCGGAGCACCCGAGACCGGTTAGGTTGCCCGTTCGATGAACCAACGGCTGCGCGACCTGTACCGCCACGTCTCGGTACACGCGACGGCTGACCGCGAACACGAAGCGGTCATCGAGTTGTTGTTGCTGGTGATGGTGGCCGACCGTCACATCTCCGACGACGAGCTCGACGAGATCCGCGCCATCAGCGATGATTCCGGATGGGAGTCGTCGACCTTCTCGTTCGACCAGTACCTCGGCCGGGCGATGGCCAAGGTGCGCGCTGCCGTCGCCGATCATGAGATCGACACCCTGCTCGACGACATCGACGACCGTATCTCAAGCACCGTGCTGCGCCAATCGCTGTTCTCGGCAGCACGCGATGTGGCCGACATCGATCACGACATCGCTCCGGAGGAAGAATCACTCCTCGGTCAGGTCGCTGCCCGCTTCGCCTGAGCCGGGTGCCGCCGAGTACGTGTCGCCGCGGCGCGCCACGGCTACTCGATCGTGCCCACTCAGATCGGTTTCCACAGCGACGTCGCCGAACCCCCCGGAGCGCAGCAACTCGGCCACCCGCTCGCCCTGGCGCGACCCGATCTCCATCACCAGCCAGCCTCCGGGACGCAACCATCGGCGAGCCTCGGCGACGATGTGTCGGATCTCGTCGAGACCGTCGAAGCCGCCGAACAACGCCGTTGCCGGCTCCCAGTCGCGGACGATCTGCTCGAGGTCGCAGTCGTCGTCGGCGACGTACGGCGGGTTCGACACGATGATCGCCAGCTGGCCGAGCAGCTCCCCCGGCAGAGCATCGAACCAGTGGCCGTGCGCGAGCCGTACGTTGACCGCGGCCCTCCCGACCCCTGCCGCATTGGCGCGCGCCACGTCGAGGGCCTCCGCCGAACGGTCGGTCATCCACACCGTCACGCCCTCGAGGCCCAGCTCGGTGGCCAGCGACAGTCCGATTGCACCACTGCCGGTGCCCAGGTCGGCGCACACCATCGGACGCGATAGCGAGCGGGCCAACTTCAACGCTGTCTCGACCACCATTTCGGTCTCAGGTCTCGGGATCAACACGCGTCGATCGACCATCAGGTCGAGGTGGCGAAAGCCCCATCGACCGAGCACGTACTGCAGCGGTTCGCCCGACGCCAGCCGGGCGAGCATGGCATCGAGGTGGGCGACCCCGCGTTCGGTCGCCTTGCGGTCGAGCTGGTCCACGAACTCGTCGGCGTCGCAACCCGACGCGACCTCGCACATCCACCGAGCTTGAGGACGACCGACGCGCGCCGCCATCTCGGTCCACAGCTCACCCCAGGTGACCGTGCCGTCAGTCATCGCCGGCGAGTTGGCGGGCCCGTTCGTCGGCGGTCAGGGCATCGACGACATCGTCGAGGTCACCGGCCAGGACCTCTTGCAACCTGTAGATCGTGTAGCCGATGCGGTGGTCGGTCACTCGATTCTCCTTGTAGTTGTAGGTCCGGATCTTTTCGCCGCGGCCACCGCCGCCAACTTGCGACCGACGCTCGACCGACATCGCCTCATCTTGCTCGTCCTGGGCGAGTTTCAACAACCGGGCGCGCAGCACCTGCATGGCGCGGGCCCGGTTCTGCAGCTGGCTGCGTTCGTCCTGCATGGCGACCACAACGCCCGTCGGTACGTGGGTGATGCGCACGGCCGAGTCGGTGGTGTTGACACCCTGGCCACCGGGACCACTCGACCGGTAGACGTCGATCTGCAGGTCACGCTCGTCGATCTCGATCTCGACCTCTTCGGCCTCCGGTAGCACCAGCACCGTCGCCGACGAGGTGTGGATGCGGCCCTGGCTCTCGGTGGCCGGCACCCGTTGCACGCGGTGCGTGCCACCTTCGAACTTGAGGCGGCTCCATGCTGTGTCGCCGTTGATCAGAATGGTGACGAGATTGATCCCGCCGAGATCGCTGCCATCGTGCGACAGCACTTCGACCGTCCAGCCCTTCAACGCTGAGAAGCTGCGATACATCTCGTACAGATCGCCGGCGAAGAGATTGCCTTCCTCGCCGCCTTCGGCGCCGCGGATCTCCATGATCACTGCCTTGCCGTCGTTGGGATCCTTCGGCAGCATCAGCAGCCGGAGCTGCTCTTCGAGGGCGGCGAGCTCCGCCTCGGCCTCGGCCAACTCGGTGCGCAACATCTGCCGATCCGACTCCGACGCATCGACAAGCAGTTCGCGGGCCGCTTGTGCGTCGGCGGATCGCTTGCGGTGAGCACGTACGCATTCGACGACCGGCGTGAGGTCCTTGTAGCGCTTCGACACGCGGCGCAACTCGGCGTGATCGCCGACGACGTCGGGATCACCGAGGCTCACCTCCAGCGAGATGAACTCATCTTCCAGGGACGCCAGTCGTTCGAACACCGACCGAGCAGGTTACGGCCTCAGCTGACCGGAACGACCTGCATCGGCTCGGCGAGCAACGCGGCGATGTCGACCTGCACCGGCACGACGTCGCGTCGGGGAAGCACGATCATGGTCGGGTCACCGGAGGCCAGTCGAGCATCCGTAGCGAACGGGACGAGATCGAGGTCGACTCCGGCGCTGATGACCACCGTCGCCGACGACCCTTCGATGACGGCTCGGGCGACGCATGGATAGGGATCCTTGAGATTCGGGCGGACGACCGGCGACGGGATCGCGTCGACCCGCGTGGCACCGATCAAAGCCGGATCGTCGATCAACCTGGCACGCAGTGCCTGTTCTCGGCCGAGCCGATTCAACGGATGCGGATCCGCGCCGTGCCGGCGGTGCGGCGCGACGGCAGCCACAACTCTGGCGAGTGCTTCGACGGTCGGCACGTTGCCGTGGAGCATCTGGAACGCCTCGCGGTCGTGCTGGCCGAGCCCGACCTCGAGTCGGGCCATGCCGGTGTACCGGTCGGTCACGACTCGACATACCTCGAGTCCGCGCACCTCGCCGACCAGTACGCCGTTCTCGATTGCGGGAACCGCACCGCCTTGAACGATCAGGGCGCGGAACTGCTCGTGCTCGGGGGCGGCAGACGGTGGCAGGGTGAGTGGTTCGGCGATCGCCGGCAACAACACTCGCTCGGCGACGTGCCACACCTCGATCGGAAGTCGAAACGACGGCGAACGGCGGGCGATGGTGCCGGTGCCCTCTTCGGCCAGGACGTGCAGGTGGGTCACACCCGCGCGCACCGCCCACGCCAATGCCGGACCGAGCCCACGTTGTTGACGCTCGTCGAGCAGCACCCAGCCGACGCCTGCGCCGATCGCCGCCGCGCCCAGCGCGAACGGGGCCGTCTGCAGGTCGGTACCGGCGCCGTGATCGCGGACCAGCGCAGTCAGCTTCATCGCCAGCAGGCGTCCCCGACGTCCCTCGTCGACCATCGCGGTCACGCTACCCGAACGATCGTGGACCCATCGGTAGAGGTGATCCAGAACGTGGCTCGTAGCGATATTGGTCATATGACATAAGGGTTTGCGGGTTGATCGGGTGGTCGAACACCTGTGCGATGCAGGGTATGGGAATCGGGGGGTGCGCGGTCGACGACATCGTGCTCTCGCCCGTCTGCACCTGAGCGATGTAACCGATTCACCCGACAGATCGCCGTGCGGTCGCGCGCTCGAGTGCGCTGCACGCATCGCGTCCAGGGATGTCTAGGCGCTTGCTGCAGTCGACGAGCCGTTAGTCGGCGGGGGACGGTGCCACGGTCTTCGCCCACGGGGTCACCTTGTCGAGCAGTTGTCGGGCACGCTCGACGTCGGCCTTCGCGCCCGTCACTATCACCGTCGACGTCTTCGGCTTGGCGGCCGAATCCGGCGCGGCCGCCGTCGCTGCATCGGTCGCCGCACCTTCTGCCACGTTCGCGGTCGCCGAGAGAGACTGACTTCCCAAGTGTTGCCACCTCAGGACCAGGACCAGACCGGCGATCATGCCGGACAACCACACGACGAGGTATGTCTTCATCGAATCCATCGAAGTCTCCATTCAGCGCTGCGCGTCACCGATCACCGTAGTCCGCGGCGTCCTGTGGTCGCGAGCGTGTGCGCCAGGGCGGGTTCAATCGGTGAAGTAGCCCACCACGTCGGCGACGAGATCGACGACGCCGCTGTTGTTGTACATCACCACCGTGCCGCTCGGTCCCACCCGGGCCAGCACCATGTTGGGGATCACCTGGCCGGCAGAGACGTTGAGGTTCGACGCCATCGGCCGGTCGCTGCCCCCGGGGTAGACCGTCACGTAGGTGTTGGCCGTCGGGCTGACAGCGGTGACGTTCAACATCACGCCGCTGACTCCTTGCGATGGCACGCCCCCTCTGCCGAGCAGCACGACCTCCAGCGGCACTTGTCCGACCGGGGCGAGCGCCGACCCGAGTCCCTCGCGCGTGTCGAGTACTCGTCTCGGACCGAGGGCTACATACCGACCCTGTGCGTCACCATCGAAGCATCCGAGCACATCGACGACGACATCGGTAGATCCGCTGTTGTTGAAGATGCTGATCATTCCGTTGGCGCCGACCCTGGTCAGAACCATGTTCGGAACCGTTTGGCCGGCGACCATGTTGACGCTCGATGCAAACGGTCGCGGCTCTCCTGACGGCCAGACCGTCAGGAAGCTACCCGCGGTCGGCCCGGTCACCGTGACGTTGAGGGCCACCGCCTCGGGGCTCGCCGACACACCGCTGCGTCCGGCAATCTGCAGGTCGATCGACTCGCCTGGGCCGAGCGCTCCCAGCCGGCCACCCGTGCCGTCGCGCGTGTCGAGCAGTCGGGCAGGCATCAAGGCGCCAAACCCACCGACATGCCATCACGGAAGTACCCGACGACATCGGCGAGCACGTTGACGCTGCCGGAGTTGTTGAAGAAGTTGACATCTCCGGCGCTGCCGAGACGAATGATCGCCAGGTTCGGGACGGCCATGCCGGGGACCGGGTTGAGGTTCGAGGTCGTCGGTCGTGGTTGTCCGCCAGGCCACGCGGTGACATACGTCGGCGAGGTCGCATCGACGGCGGTGAGGTTGATGGCCACGGCAACCGCATCGGCCGGAACTCCGTATCGACCGCGAACGGTGAACGACCACGACTCGCCCGCCTCCAACGGGCCCTGGCGTCCGCCGGTGCCATCGCGGGTGTCGAACAACCGCAGCGGGTTCAGCGACACGAACTCGGTCGGACTCGTCGGTACGGTGATCACCGGCGGTGACCCACCCCCCGGCGGTGGATCACCAGGCCCGACCTGGAAGAACCCCAGATTCTGGAACTGCCCGTTGAGGATCGAGGACGCGCCTGCCCCCATCCACCCGTCGATCATCGTGCCGAGCACGTGGCGGAAATCGGTGGTCATCGCCAAGCGGTCCCATTGATCGTTGATCGTGGCGAACGACGACGGCTGCCCGTAGTGCCCGCCTTTGACGTTGGGGCCCGATCACGAACAAGCACGTTGGCGGTGCCGTGATCGGTGCCGGACGAGTCGTTGGAGTACGGAGTACGACCGAACTCCGACATCGTCATGATCGTGACGCGGTTGTAGTACGCCGGATCGAGGGTCGAGAAGAACGTGGCCAGGCCGTTGTCGAGTTGGGTCAGGAGGTCGGCGTGTCTGCCGGGTTGGTCGTCGTGCGTGTCGAAGCCGTCGAGGCCGAGGTCGAGCACACGAAAGCCGAGGTTGGCATTGATCAACCGGGCCGCGATGGTCATCTTCTGGACGAACTCGTCGCCGGAGGGCGCCGGCGAGTACACCGGGGCGACATCCTGGGCGAGATCCAACTGGGTCTTCAGCACGCTGGCGAACATGTCGTGCCAGGGACCGCGGCCGGCAGGGCCCGCAGACAGGGCCCGCAGACCGTTGTACATGCGCAGATCCGATGCCTCGGCTCCGCTGCCGAACATGTCGCTGCCGTTCTCGGGCACGGCAACAGCCCGGCGAACCGCGCCGAGCAGGTGCAGCGGCACCGACGAGCCGATCGTTGCGGCCATGAGATCGGCTGTCGCCGCCGATTGGCCGTCGAGCCAGCGGCCGATCCAGCCGGTGGTTGCCGGGCCGACGCCGAACCTGGCGTTCATCCAGATCGCCATCGACGTGAAGTGCGACAGGTCCGGATTGGGGTAGCCGACGCCGTGAACGATGGCCAGCTGGCCGGCGTCCCACAACGACTTGATGTACGTCAGGTTCGGATGCAGCCCGAATGTGCCGTCGAGCGGCAGTACCTGGCCGGCGGGGATCGCCAGATTGCCGTTGTTCGGTCCGCGCACCTCGTAGTACCGCGAGTTGGTGTACGGCACGACGGTGTTGAGCCCGTCGTTGCCGCCGTACAGCACGATGTTGACGACGATGCCGTCGTGGGCACCGATCGGCGTGCCGGCGAACGCTGCCGGCAGATCGAAACCGATACGGCCGAGCCCGAAGCGATCGGAACCGAATGATCCCAGTACTGCGCCGCCGATGATCCCGCCACCGACGGCCTGCAGGAACTTCCGTCGCGTCCATCCGGCGGGACCCTCGCCAGTGTCGAGACGATCGGGTTGCGACAGGAGCCGGAGCGCTTCGGCTGTGGAGATGTCTGGATCAAGCATCGTCAGCTCCTCAGGCCATGTGGAATTCGGGAGCGAGCATCATCATCGTCAGCAGATTCGTCGGCGCCGACCAGTTCTTCCACGGCGTTGCGTTTCGTTCGGCCTGATGAGCGGCGATCAGTGCGTTGCGCGTCGTGGCCGAGAGGGGATGGATGCCGAAGAACGCGGCGACGAAATCGACCGCATCGGGAACGGTCTTGTCGTAGATCACGTTGTTGTCTGCGAATGCCCCGCCGGTGTCGCGCAGGCGCCAGGTGACCGATCGGGCGAAATCGGCGCGCCCAGCGAGGGCGCTGGTGTTGAGCCAGTAGGCGTTGGGACTCCAGCCCGCGACGTTGGGCGGCTGGTACATCTGTTGACCGGTCGACTCGGCCCGCCAGGAAACGCCGAGCTGATCGGGGGTGACCCCGCTGTAGTAGCACAGGGCCACGATGAACTCGATCGGGGTGCGCACCAGGCCCTGCTTTGCCGTTGGGCTGTAGAACTCGGGTCGATTGAGGATCAGCCGAACCAGGTTGGTCAGATCCATGTCAGCGGCAAACGACGGGGCGATGGCGTCGAGCACCGCCGTCGGCGGATTCGGATGAGCCAGGAACTCCCACAGCTTCTTGGTGATGAAGCGCGCCGCGATCTGCTTCTTGGTCGGGTTGTTCAGCAGGATCTCGTTGATGATCTCCGGCCCGGTCCAGGCCTTGGTCGTGCCGAAGAAGGTCTTCAGGCCGGTGTCGTGACGGTTGGGGTAGAATGTCGACACGTAGGCGGGCCAGTCGGCGTTGTAGCCGGTCCACGCCCTGGCCGAGGCTTCGACGTCGCCCTCGGTGTAGTTGCCGACGCCGAGCGTGAACAACTCCATCAGCTCGCGGGCGAAGTTCTGGTTCGGCGAGCCCTTCACGTTCTCGGCGTTGGAGAGGTAGACGAGCATCGCCCGGTCGACGGCCATCGCCTGCGTCAGCGTGTGGAAGTTGCCGAGGGCGTTCTGGCGGTACATCTGCGTCTGCTGCATCATGTGGAAGCCCTTGCCGACGTCCCACCAGGCGCTGACGAAGTGGCCGTGCCAGAACAGCGTCATCTTCTCCTGGAACGGACGCGGCTTGGTGACCATGTTGTTGATCCAGAACGAGCAGGCGGCGACGTACTGATCCCAGCCGCTGGCGGTGTCTTCGCTCTGGAAGTAGGCCGGCAAGCCGGGGTTGCCGTTGAGGGCGACGTCGATGACGTTGTCGACGACGCGTCGTACGTCGTGAGATCGAGCAGGCTTGAGCTCGGCGAGGCGACCGGGACGGACGACAAACTCGGTGCGCCTCAGCAGGTGGGCGAGGTCGTCGTCGGATACTGCCACGCAGAGCTATCGGTCACCGAAAGTGCCGGCTTGAGCCATTCGGTCGATCTTGCCGAGAACGTGAAACGACCCGGTCACCTGGACCGGGTCGTTTCGCGAGTTCTGTCGCTGAGTTACTTGGTCTTGCGCTCGCCGTAACGCTTGTTGAAGCGCTCGACGCGGCCACCGGTGTCGACCAGCTTCTGCTTGCCGGTGAAGAACGGGTGGCACTCGTTGCACAGTTCGACCTGCAGGTCACCGCGCTCGCGTCGAGCGGGTGACGAAGGTGTTGCCGCAACTGCAGCGCACGGTCGTGTCGTTGTACGTGGGATGGGTATCGGTCTTCATGATTTTCTCCGTTGAAATCGAGTCGTCAGTGTATCGGCCAATTTCCCCTGAACACGAGGCATTTACGTGCGGCGGACCAGCGCAGGCCGGCCTGCGATCTACATCGCGGGCTGCTTGCCGATTTCGTTGAGGAACTCGTCGTTGGTGCGGAACGTGCGCAGACGATCGACCAGCAGCTCGAGGCCCGGGGCAGCGTTGCCGTCGGCGGCGAGACCGCTGAGCACGCGACGCAGCTTCCACACCATCTGCAGTTGCTTGCGATCGAACAGCAACTCCTCGTGACGGGTGCTCGAGGCGTCGACGTCGATCGCCGGGTAGATGCGGCGCTCGGACAGCTTGCGGTCGAGCCGCAGCTCCATGTTGCCGGTGCCCTTGAACTCCTCGAAGATCGCGTCGTCCATGCGGCTGTTGGTCTCGACCAGCGCGGTCGCCAAGATGGTCAGCGAGCCGCCCTCCTCGACGTTGCGGGCCGCACCGAAGAACTTCTTCGGCGGATACAGCGCACCGGCGTCGATACCACCCGACAGGATGCGACCGCTGGCCGGGGCGGCCAGGTTGTAGGCACGGCTGAGGCGGGTGATGCCGTCGAGGATGATCACGACGTCTTCGCCCTGCTCGACCAGTCGCTTGGCCTTCTCGATGGCGAGCTCGGCGACGTGGGTGTGCTCGTCGCTCGGACGGTCGAACGTGCTGGAGATGACCTCGCCCTTGACCGTGCGGCGCATGTCGGTGACTTCTTCGGGCCGCTCGTCGATCAGCAGCACCATCAGCTTCACCTCGGGATGGTTGTGCTCGATCGAGGTGGCGATCGTCTTCATGATCGTCGTCTTGCCGGCCTTCGGCGGCGACACGATGATGCCGCGCTGGCCCTTGCCGATCGGCGAGATCAGGTCGATGATCCGCGCGGTCATGTTGTTGGGATCGGACGGCATTCTCGAGGTGCAACTTCTCGTCGGGGAACAGCGCCGTCAGGTCTTCGAACCGCGGCCGGGTCTTGGCCTTCTCGGGATCGCCACCGTTGACCGAGTGGATCTCGAGCATCGCCGGGTTCTTCTCGTTGCGGCCGGCAGGACGGCTGAGGCCGGTGACGTAGTCGCCCTTGCGCAAGCCGTACTGACGGGTCAGCTTGACCGGGATGTAGGCGTCGTCGCGACTGGCGAGGTAGCCGTTGACCCGCAGGAAGCCGTAGCCCTCGTCGCGCAGGTCGAGGTAGCCCGACGACGTTGACCGGCTCCATGTTGATCGGCGGTCGCCGGCTCGTCGGCGCGGTCGGGCGCGACTCGATACGCTCCTGGTCGCCGCCCTGCGGACCGTCGGCGCGACCCTTGTTGCGGCGACGACGACGGCGGCGGCTGTTGCGGCTCTCGCCGTCGCCCTCGCCCTCGCCGTCGTCGCCGTCGGCACCCTGTCGACGTGGTCGACGACGCCGACTTGCGTCGGCTGCGGCGGGCGACACGGCGAGATCGGTGACTGTGTACCTCGCCCGACTTGATCAGCTCGATCTCCCAGTCGGCGAGCGGCTCGCCATCGGGGCCCAGGACGACTTCGACCTCGGCCCGTGGTGACGTCGGCTGGGGCAGCGCTGGCGGTGTCGCTCGGTGCTGCATCGGGCTGTTCGGCGGCGGCAGATCTGACTGGGCGGCGACGTCGGCGGCCGTGGCATCGACCGTGTGCAGCCGGAGCCGCCTCCTTCGTGGCCCTCGGTGCGCGCCCGTTGGTCGACGGCTGCGTCGCGCGGCGGGTGAGCCACCCCGGTGGTCTCCAGGATCTTGTCGATCAACGTCGCCTTGGCGGCGCGTGACGTTGTCTTGATGCCCAGTGCCTGGGCGATTGCGAGCAGCTGCTCTTTGTCCTTGGATTCGAGCATCGACTGTTCGAGAGCTTCCGCGGCCACCGGCCACCTGCTTTCTGAGGAACGGACAGTGGGCTCGGCGTGTCGAATGTGCACACGACCGGCGGCCACACCACCGGGATGATCTGCGACTCGCCCTCCGCACCCCCGCACGGACATTGCGACCGGAGCAGTTGCAGCGAGACTGTTCGGGAACCCGAACGGGGGAACTGTAGCGAACGGACGTGCGATGCGCAACGCCGACGCCGTGGTCGGGTGTGCCATCGGCAATCCCAGGCGTATTCCCGCGCCCGACCCGCCGCGACACGCGACCCGATTGGCCGATGCCGTCAGCGATGCACGCTGGTCTCGACGAACTGCTCGATCGCGCCGAGATCGTTGGGGAGCCGGGTGATGTGCTCGGGACGTTCCATCAGATCGGCCAGGTGCGTCGGCAGCGGCGGGCGGACCCCGGTCGCCCGCTCGACAGCGTCGGGGAACTTGGCCGGGTGCGCCGTCGCCAGCGTGACGATCGGCCCGGCGATCGACGGAAGCAGTGCGCTGCGCTGCACCGACGGCGACGGCGGTGTGCGGATCGACCAACATGCCCGTCGAGTCGTATGTGTGCCGGATGACCTCGAGCGTCTCGCTGTCGTCGAGACGGGCCGCCAGGAACACGCCGTCGATGTACTCGGCACGCTGATCGGCCTCGATCGACAGCGAGCCGCTCGCACGGAAGCGCTGCAGCTGCTCGGCGGTCAGACCACCGTCGCGCCCGTTGATCTCGAACAGCAGACGCTCGAAGTTCGACGACACCTGGATGTCCATCGACGGGCTGAGCGACGGCACGACCGGCGCGGGTGCTCATGTCGTTGTCGTTGAAGAACCGGGTCAGGATGTCGTTGGCGTTCGAGGCGACGACCAGCCGGTCGATCGGCGGCGCCCATCTGCTTGGCGATCCAGCCGGAGAACACGTTGCCGAAGTTGCCGCTCGGCACGCAGAAGTTGATCGTCGCCGCGCAGATGGTCGCGTCGCCGTGACGTAGTACACGATCTGGGCCATGACGCGCGCCCAGTTGATCGAGTTGACCGCGCTGAGCTCATGCGCTCGCGGAACGCGGTGTCGTTGAACATCGCCTTCACGAGATCCTGGCAATCGTCGAACGTGCCGTCGACCGCGACCACGTGCACGTTCGGCGACGTCGACCGTGGTCATCTGCCGGCGCTGCACGTCGCTGGTGCGACCGTCGGGATACAGGATGACGATGTCGACGTTGGCGCAGTGCTTGCACGCCGTCGATCGCCGCCGAACCCGTGTCGCCCGAGGTCGCGCCGACGATCGTCACCCGTCGGCCCTGCTGCGCCAGCACGTCGTTCGAACATCCGCCCGACCAGCTGCAGGGCGACGTCCTTGAACGCCAGCGTCGGACCGTGGAACAGCTCCTGCACGAAGTGCTCGTCGCCGATCTGCACCAGCGGCACGACCGCCGGGTGGGCAAACGTGGCGTACGCCTCGGCGCACATCGCGGCCAGCGTCGGCCGACGAGATCTCGTCGCCGACGAACAACTGCATGATCTGCGCGGCACGTTGCGGCGTAGGTCGTGCCATCGGCCGCGCGTGCGGCAGCGCCGGCCACTGCGCGGGCACGTACAACCCGCCGTCGGTGGCCAGGCCGGCGAGCAGCGCCTCGGTGAAACCCAGCTCGGGCGCCTGCCCGCGGGTGGAGACGTACCGCACGTCAGCCGCCGATCACACGGAGCAGCCCACCGACGTTGCGCACCACGTCGAGGTCGCGCAGCTCGCGCACCGTGGCCTGCACCGCCGATTCGCGGGCCTCGTGGGTGATGAACACGAGCCGGGCCTCGGGCCCGTTGCCCTCCTGCTCGGCGGCGCGGATGCTGACGTCGTGGCGGGCGAACACGCCCGTGACCGCGTGCAGCACGCCGGGGCGGTCGGCGACGTCGAGGCTCAGCAGATACTCGGCCGACGTCTCGTCGATCGCCCGGATCGTGGCGCGGCCGAACGTGCCGATGCGAACCGTGCGTGCCCTTCGACAGGTTGACCGCCGCGTCGATCACGTCGCCCAGCACTGCGCTGGCGGTCGGCGAGCCGCCCGCACCGCGTCCGTAGAACATCAGCGAGCCGACCGCGGCACCCTCGACGAACACCGCGTTGTAGCTGTCGCTGCACGCTGGCCAGCGGATGGTGCGACGGGCACCATCGCCGGATGCACGCGTACCGCGATGTCGCCCGTCGCGGCGTCGATCTCGGCGATGCCGAGCAGCTTGACCACGTAGCCGAGGCGCTTGGCCATGGCGATGTCGTGCGGCGGTGATGCCGCTGATGCCCTCGTGGTACACGTCGCCGGCGACGACCTTCGACGCCGAAGGCGATCGAGGCGATGATCGCCGCCTTGGCGCCGGCGTCGAAGCCCTCGACGTCGGCCGTTGGATCGCGCTCGGCGAACCCGAGCGCCTGCGCCTCGGCCAGTGCCGCCGCGTAGTCGGCGCCCTCCTCGGTCATCTTCGTGAGGATGAAGTTGGTGGTGCCGTTGATGATCCCCATCACGCGGGTGATCGGCTCGCCGCGCAGGCTCTCGCGCAGGGCCCGGATGATCGGGATGCCGCCGGCGACCGCGGCCTCGAACAGCAGGTCGACGCCGGCTGCGTCGGCTGACGGCGAACAGCTCGGTGCCGACGTTGGCGAGCAGTTCCTTGTTGGCGGTGACCACCGGCTTGCCGGCTGCGCAGCGCCGTCGTGATCAGCTCGCGTGCCGGCTCGATGCCGCCGATCACCTCGACGACCAGGTCGATGGCAGGATCGGCGACCACGCGCCTGGGCGTCGCGGGTCAGCACGCCGTCGGCCAGCGTCGACGTCGCGCTCGCGGCTGAGGTTGCGCACTGCGACCGCGCCGACCTCGAGGCGCACGCCGGTGCGGGCTTCGATCGTCGTCTGCTGCGCCGACGACCAGCTTGACGAAGGCGGCGCCGACGTTGCCGCACCCCAGTACACCGATCCGCACGAGCTTGTCACGGGCGGAAGGCTACGGGTTGCGACCTGCGCGGCCGAAACCCTTTCCGGCAGTCGGGCGTACTGTTCGGTCAGGTCCTGCGACGGCTCAGCAATGAGGCCAACGAACCGCTGCCGACCAGCAGTGCGGCGATGACCAGTCCACCGGTGGTGCCGGCAGCCGGTCTTGGGCAACGGTGGCGGCGCTGCTGGCTTGCGCCGGCCCAGTGCGATCGCGGCGACAGCGGGCGGGGCCAAGGCGGCTGTCGGACTCGAGGGCGGAAGGAACGGCCGCCGGAGGACACCGCCGCGGCCGATGCCACGCACGCCTGTTGCTGCACACCACTGTCGTCGACGACCGTCGTGAGCACACCCTCGGCGCACGCCGGAGCGTCGCAGGCGACGGGCGGGCTGATGCTCTGGTAGCTGCCGCTGACTTCGACAGTCACGACAACCGCGTCGCCGTTGTCGCAGGCGACCGGTGCAGTGCTGGCGGGTGACGCTGCATGGGCGGCGCCGCCGAACCCGACCAGGGCGGCAGCGGCCAGACCGGCCGCCAACATGATTTGAGAGATCTTCACTTGAACCATCCCGCCGAACAGGTCCCCAAATGTGAGGTAAAGGTACGGTATTCGTCAAGATCGGCTACGTACAGCGAGAACGCCCTGATTGGGCCATATGGCCCACTCTCCGTCAGCTACATCTCACCGATCGCGGTGAGCGCGCCGCACTCCGGCGACAACGTCGTCGAAGTGCTGACGTTCGAGCACGGCACCCTCGCGACGTACCTGTTCGGGATCGACGTCCAGCAGTCGCTCGACCTTGGCGTAGCTCTGCCGGCCCTCGCGATCCCATGGGCCGCGTGCCGACCGACGACCTGCAGTTCGTTGTCGTGCGCCTTCGAGGTCAGCGGCACGCCGGCCAGGTTGTCGCCGCGCCGGCCGATGATGACCACCGGACGATCCTTGCCCTGCGACGGATCGTCCTCGTACGGCACCCACGTCCACACCACTTCACCGGGGTCGGGATCGCCGTCGAGGTTCGGCGAGTACTCGATGCGCAGCCCTTCGTCCGACGTGTCGGCGCTTGGCGGCGGCACATGTCGACGGGGCATCGCCGGACGACTGCGCCGTGTCGTACCGCTCGAGGCGCGCTCGGTCGACGATCGCGGTGTCGTTGTGCCGATCTTGCGGACCAGCCCGACGATGTTGTCGATCAGTCGAGATCGCATTGCACCAGGTCCTCGATAGGTCTCGCGGCGCACGACGGGCCGCGCTGATGCCGTTGCCGACGAACACCACCGGCGGCCGGGTCAGCTTGTTGTAGTTGCTCGCCATGCTGTGACCGTACGCACCGGTGACCGGTGTGGCGAGCAAGTCACCGACCGTGGTTCCGTCCGGGAGCAGCGCGTCGAAGATCAACACGTCGCCGCTCTCGCAGTGCTTGCCGACGAGTCGGGCGTGCAGGCGTCCGCGGCGCGGCGACATCGGCCGGGAGGAACGCCTCGTAGCCGCTGCCGTACAGCACCGGCCGCGGGTTGTCGCTCATTCCACCGTCGACGGCCGATGTAGGTGCGCACGCCGGGAATGTGCTTGATCGTGCCGACCGTGTACACCGTGATCGCCGCGGCGGCGACGATGCTGCGGCCCGGCTCGACGCTGACGTTGCTGCGCACGCCGAGCGCCGCGCAGGCGTCGAGCAGCACGTTGCCCCACTGGGTGATCGTCGGTGCCTCCTCACCCTCGACGTAGGCGACGCCGAGCCCGCCGCCGAGCACCAGTTCGGGCAGATCGAGCGGAACGGCGAACCCGGCCATCACCTCGGCGGCCTTGGCGAAGTTGGAGGCCTCGAAGACGTTGGATGCCGATGTGGCAGTGCACTCCGACGAGCTCGCATGCTGGCGGATCGGCGCATGCGATCGACGGCTCGTTGGGCGTCGCCGTTGCCGAGGTTGAAGCCGAACTTGGAGTCGTCCTGACCGGTGGCGATGAACTCGTGGGTGTGCGCGTGCACCCCGGGGGTGATGCGAGCGAGCACCGATGGCGCCGGCAGGCCTTCGGCGTGCAGTGCGTCGAGCCGATCGAGCTCGTCGAAGCTGTCGACGACGATGTGGCGCACACCGCTCGGTGATCGCCATGCGCAGCTCGTCGACGCTCTTGTTGTTGCCGTGGAAGGTGAGTGCGGCGGCGGGCACACCGGCGCGCCATGGCGACGTACATCTCGCCACCGCTGGCAACGTCGAGCAACATGCCCTCGTCGTACGCCAGGCGCGCCATCGCCGTGCACAGGAACGCCTTGGTCGCGTACACGGCGCTGACCGAGGCCGAACGCGGCGACCGCCTCGCGGCAACGCGCCCGCAGGTGCGCCTCGTCGTAGATGAACAAGCGGCGTGCCGAACTCGGCGGCGAGCTCGACCACACTGCAGCCACCGATCGCCAGCGAACCGTCGGGCAGCACCTCGGCGGTATCGGGCAGCAGCGATCAGCGGGACCGCCGTCACATGCGCTCCGGAGCCTCGATACCGAGCAGCGCCGAGCCCCGTGGCAAGCACCCGAGCCGTGATGTCGCACAGCGCGAGCCGGACGCTCGCGGTCTGCGTGGTCGGCCTTCAGCACCGGGCACGCCTCGTAGAACGACGGTGAACGCCTGGGCCAGGTCGAACAGGTACGTGCACAGACGGTGCGGGCTGTACTTCTCGAGCGTGTCGTGCACCGCGCGTCGAACTGCAGGAGGCGCAGCGATCAGGTCGCGTTCTCCTGCGGCTCGACCAGCGTGGGCACGAGCCGCGTCGCGGCGATCGCCGTCGCCGCGCCTTGCGGAAGATCGACTGCAGATGCGGGCGTGCGCGTACTGCAGGTACGGCGCGGTGTTGCCGTCGAACGACAGCATGCGATCCCAGTCGAAGACGTAGTCCTTGATGCGATCGGTCGACAGATCGGCGTACTTCACCGCGCCGATGCCGACCATGCGACCGATCTCGATCTGCTCGTCGGCGACAGGTCGGGGTTCTTCGCGCGCACCGAGGCCGTCGCCCGCTCGATGGCTTCGTCGAGCAGCGTCGACGAACCGCACCGGCTCGCCGCTGCGGCTCTTGAACATCTTGCGGTCGCTCGCCGAGCACGTTGCCGAACGCGACGTGCACTGCCCTGGCCGGCGGTGCGCAGCCAACCGGCCATTCGCGCGACCGTCGAACACCATCGCCAGGTGCTGCGCCTGCGGTGCGCCGACGACGTAGAGCAGCAGGTCGCCTTGACCCGCTCGACGCGGTCGAGCACGCACGCGAGGTCGCTGGTGCGCGTAGTTGAAGCCGCCACCTCGCTTCTGCACGATCAGCGGCAGCGGCTCGCCCTCGCGATTCGTGAAGCCCGGCGGGAACACGACCTCGGCGCCGTCGCTCTCGCTGCGAGCAGCCCGGCGGTGCGCGAGCCGCTCGACGACCTCCGGCAGCAAGTCGTTGTACATGCTCTCGCCGACCAGATCGTCGTTGGTCAGCAGCACGCCGAGCTTGCGGTACACCGGTTGAAGTAGCGCATGCTCGTCGACGAGCAGCTTCCACAGCCGCAATGGTCTCGGGATCGCCGCCTTGCAGCAGCACGACGCGGTTGCGAGCCCGATCCTGGAACTCCTCACTGGCATCGAACTTCGCCCGGGCCTGCTTGTAGAAGCCGTCGAGATCGCCGACACTGAGCTCGGCGGCTGCCTCGGTCTCGCCGATGTCGAGAAGGTGCTCGATCAGCATGCCGAACGGCGTGCCCCAGTCGCCGACGTGGTTCTCGCGGATCACCGTGTGGCCGACGAACTCGAGCAGGCGCACAAGCGCGTCGCCGATCACCGTGGTGCGCAGGTGCCCGACGTGCATCTCCTTGGCGATGTTCGGTGCCGAGTAGTCGACGACGACGCGCTCGGTCGGCACTGCCAGCCGGACGCCGAGCCGATCGTCGTCGGCAAGCACGCCGAGCTGCTCGGTGAGGAACGAGTCGTCGAAGGTGACGTTGATGAAGCCCGGGCCGGCGACCTCGAGCGTTGCCTTGCCACGCCGAGATCGCGCAGCGGCAACGACGGCGTCGGCCACCTCGCGCGGCTTGCGGCCGAGCTGCTTGGCCAGGGCGAGCGCGCCGTTGGCCTGAGCGTCGGCCCGATCGCTAGGACGCACCACCGGGTCGACCATGCCGTCGGTGCCGGCAACGGCGGCAAACGCCGGTGCCAGCAGCTCGGCAACGATGACGAGGGGATCAGCCATGGACGGTCGATCGTACCCGTGAGCGCATTCGTTCGACATCCGGATTCGCTCGCCCTGCGCGACCGACAGAGGTTCGTCGCTATCCTCGCTGGCATCCCGCCCTCGTAGCTCAGGGGATAGAGCATCGGTTTCCGGAACCGTGTGTCGCATGTTCGAATCATGCCGAGGGCGCTGCTGGTCTCGCCTCGACCGCCGCGTACTGGATCCAATGTTCGCCCGGTTGCCGCTGAGTCGTTAGTCAACTGTCGACTATCCGCCAACCCTCCGCAAGAATCAACCGTGTCACACCCTTCTGCGAGAGTGGACACCATGAGGACGGAGGAGGTTCAGGGCCTGGTTGGGCGGGTGGCAGGAGTCGATGCCGGCTGCGCCGATTTGGATGTGCTCAAGGCTGGCGTGGAGGACTTGCGACAGTTGAAGTCGTGGGTCGAAGGTCGCGAGGTCGCGTTCGCCCAGCAGATCGCCAAGGTGTCGTCGTTCCCCGAGAAATCGTTAGCCGAGGCCGGCAACACGTCACTACGCAACAGCGGGCAACTCCTCAAGCGTGCTGAGACCGCCGACGCCGTTCCCGCGTTCGGAACATCATTGGACGAAGGCCGCATGTCAGGTGAGCACGTCGACGTGTTGACCCGCACGTTGCGGGAGATGCAACCCGCGGCACGTGGCAAGCTCGTCGATGAAGCCGAGCACCTGGTGAAGCTCGCCGAGAGCATGGCACCCGACGAGTTTGCACGCCGTGTGCGGGACGAGGCGCGTCGGTTCGAGGCCGATGGTGACGGACTCGCACGTTTGGAGCGGCAGCGTCGAGCGATCCGGATGAACTCGTGGACCGACAAGTCCACCGGGATGGGGCGGTGGTCGGTGACCTTGGATCCTGCGACGTGGGCGACGTTGGAGACTCGTCTCGACGCCCAGATCGAGGCGATGTTCCACGACGCGCATCCTGAGGGCTGTCCGATCGATCTGTTGGAGAAGCAGTCGTTCCTCCGAGCCCACGCCTTGCTGGCATTGTTGGATCGCGAGGGCACGGTCGGGGCGACCCGAGATCATCGTGGTCGAGGACCACACCAACCCGCTCCCCGACGGCCGGCCCTCACTCGATTGGGGTGTCGACGTCGATCTCCCCCGAGAGTTCTTGGACGAGTTGCGGCCCACTGCGACTGTGCATTCGATCAAGGTCCGCAACGGAGTGGTCGTCCAAGCGCCAGGCACGCTGGATTTGGGTCGCACGACCCGGCTGGCCAACCAGGCCCAACGACGCGCCCTACGCGGCGTGTACGCGACGTGCGCAATCCCCGGGTGTTGCGTGCGCTACAGCCGCACGAAGTTGCATCACGTCATCTGGTGGCGACGCGGCGGCCGAACTGACCTTGAAAATCTCCTTCCGCTGTGCGAGATCCATCACCAGAAGGTCCACCACGACGGCTGGCTCATCACCCTCGAAGCCAACCGCGAACTGACCCTCACACTCCGCGACGGACAAGTCATGACCACCGGACCACCCAAACGAGGTGCGGTCTGACCAGATTGGGCTTCAGGCAGCGACTGGATCACATCGACGACAGGCCTGGCACCAATTGGACTCGTGCGTGGCAAGGTTTCCCATCGTGCCCGGAGCCGGCCGCGGCATCGGAGCCAAGGTGTCACGGACCGACGTCGACACGATGGCACGCCTCCTCGGCTTCGAGCACGTGCCGAGCTGCGTCGCGGACGGTGGCGCCGGTCACGCTTGCGGCACCATCATCAAGAGATCACGCCGACCTACAAGGACCTCGGCAACGTCTCGGCCGGCAGCCGTCGCTGACTTACTCGGCGGGAGAGACGACGGTCTTCACAGCAAGCCATGTGGTGATCGGTACGGCGGCGACGAGACCGATGGAGCCGACCAGTGATCGGATGATCTCCGTGGCGATGACCTCGCCGACCGGCGAGCGAACTGACCGACTGGTCGGCTTGGGTGAACAGCAGCAGCAACGGTAAGGCCGCTCCGGCGTAGGCAAGAAAGAGCGTGTTGACAGTCGATGAGACGTGATCTCGGCCGATGATCGACTGCCGACCGGTACAGCTGACCAGGCTCGAGATTGGGCTGAGCGCTGTGGAGCTCCTCCACGGCCGATACTTGAGTGACGGTGACATCGTCGAGTACCCCCAAGGCGCCGATCACGAACCCGGCAAGCACGATGCCCTGCAGATCGACCTGCACCCCGAGAGAGGTCAAGAACAACGCGCTCTCGTCCGAGAGACCCGTCAGGTTGCTCCACCCGACGAAGAGCAACGACAACAACGCGGTGACGGCCAGGCTGGCGAACGTGCCGAGCAGGGCAACGGACGTCGGAACGTTGACACCGTGGGCGAGATACAAGGCGATGAACGCAATCAACGATGAGGTGACGATCGCGACCATCACCGGACTATTGCCGTCGAGGATCGATGGCAGGAGAAACTTGACGATCACCAGCAAGCTTGCCGCCAGCCCGGCCAGCGCGCCGAGCCCTCGCAATCGGCCGAGGAGCAGAACCGCGCCGACGAAGGCGATGGTGAGGATCCACATTGGTGTCGCCCGTTGATAGTCGAAAAATGTGAACGATGCGGTGCCGTCGGTGTTGATGGTCACATTCACGTAGATGTCGTCGCCCGGATGCAGCGTGGTGGGAGCGGAAGCGGATTGCTCGATGTACGGCCCCACAGGGGTTGTTGCTTCGCCAGCCCCTCTGGGCACTGCAGGCCTCGGGCATCGCTCTGCCCGCTGAGATGCAGTCGGATGAAGTTGCACGGCGTGTTGTCGGCTGCGGTCGTTCCGGTGCATGGAGCCGTCGTCACGTCGACAACCTCGGCTTTGACCGGTGGCTCAGCGAACAGATCCGCGTCGGAACTCTGTGTCGGCTGCACCACGTGGCCAGAAGGCGACCAACCCGATCACGGTGACCAGCGCGGCCACGCCGACAGCAGACCAGATCAGAGTGGTGATCCTTCGAGATTGCACGGTTTGCGGTCTCCGTCGTCATCGATGCCCTGCCGCTCGAGACCATGACGGTGGCTCACCTGCCGCATTCTTGCAGCGGATGGTCGCAAGTTTGCGAATGGGTCCTGTTCTGATAGGTATAGTTCCTATTATGAATCGATATCTGGCGCTCTCGGGCTCGTTGACCGCACTCATCCTCGGTCCGCCCGCGTGTGGGAGCGACACGGCCGGCTCGGGATCGAGCGCACGCCCACGAATCGTGGTGACGTATCCGGTGTTGGGCGCGGTCGTCAAGGATGTGGTCGGCGACGCCGGTGACGTGGCCGTCTTGATGCCCAACGGTGCGAACCCGCACGAGTGGAGCCCGTCGGCCAGGGATGTCGAGACGATGCTCAACGCCGACCTGGTCATCGACAACGGGCTGGGCCTGGAGGGCAACCTGCAGGATCCGCTGAAGCAGGCAAAGGCTCAGGGTGTACGCGTGTTCACTGTCGCCGATCACATCACGGTCCGCAAGGTCAAGGCCGGCGAAGGAACCGACGCGACCGACCCTGACCAAGCACCCGGCGCCGACGACCCACATCTGTGGATGGATCCGCTGACCATGAAGCAATGGATCGGTCCACTGGTGTCGCAGTTGAAAGAGGTGGGGATCGACACCACCTCGAGCGGCGCAAAGTCGAGGCGGATCTCGACACGTTGAACGCCGACGTGGAGTCGATCGTCAGCCGCATCCCTGCAGACGCGCCGCCAACTCGTGACGGGACACGAGTCGATGGGCTACTTCGCGGCGCGCTACAAGTTCACATTGATCGGAGCGATCATCCCGTCGATCACGTCGCAGGCCGACGCCTCGGCTGGCGAGCTCGCCGACCTGACGGCCAAGATCCGCAGCTCCGGCGTGCCGGCAATCTTCGCCGAGACGGGCACGCTCGGCTGCGACGGTTCGGGCCATTGCCGGCGACAGCTGGCACCAAGGTGGTCGAGTTGTCGACCCACAACCTGCCCGACGACGGCACGTATCGTTCGTTCATGGTGAACATTGCCACCACCGTCGCCGACGTCACGTCTGACGCTGATGACCTGGTTCATCACACCGTTCCTCGACAACCCCTTCCTGCAGCGATCACTGCTCGCAGGCGTGCTGGTGGCGATCTCGTGTTCGATCGCCGGCACGTTCGTGGTTCTGCGCGGTCTTGCCTTCCTCGGAGACGCGTTGGCACACGGCGTGTTGCCCGGTGTTGCCGGCGCACTCTTGCTGGGAGCACCGGGGATCCTCGGCGCAGCAGTCGGTGCGGCGGTGATGATCACCGGTGTGAATCTGGTGACGAGCCGCTCCCGGCTCAGCAGCGACACCGCGATCGGCCTGTTGTTCGTCGGCATGTTGGGGCTCGGCGTGATGATGGTGTCGCGTTCGGACTCGTTCACCGGTGACATCGTCGGGATCCTGTTCGGGGAGATCTTGGGCGTGTCTCGCAGCGACCTCGTGCAGCAGGCAATCGCTGCGCTGGTCATTGCGTTGCTCGCCCGAATCTTCATCCGGCCGCTGTTGATGCTGGCGTTCGATCCGGAGCAAGCCGACGTGGCCGGTTGGCCGGCACGTCGCTTCGAGTTACTCACGTTGGTGCTGGTGACGATCTGCGTCGTGATGTCGTTCCAAACGGTCGGCACGCTTCTGGTGTTCGGCATGCTGTTGGCGCCGGCCGGTTCCGGAGCCCTGCTGGCACGCCGGGTCTCGGCGATGATGGCGTGGGGCGCGGCAATCGGGTCGCTTTCGGTCTATGTCGGGTTGTTGATCAGCTACCACTTCGACCTGGCCGCCGGCGCCAGTGTCGTGGTGGTGGCCGTCGCGATCTTCTTCATCGTCTTCACGGTGCAGGCTGCCCAACAGGCTGTGAGCGTACGACGAGTGGGAGCGGCACCGGCATGACGGCCGGGGAGGTGGTCGTCGAAGCAGACCGTCTGGCGATCGGCTACGGCAGTTCGATCGTGGTCTCCGACATCGAGTTGACGTTGCGAGCCGGTCAATCGCTGGCGCTGGTCGGTGTGAACGGGTCAGGCAAATCGACACTGCTCAAGACGTTCGCTGGGCTGTTGAAGTCGGTGAACGGCGACGTGCGGGTGTTCGGCGAGGAGCCGGGTCGCACACCGCATCGTCTGGCCTATCTCGGACAATTTCATTCACACGGAAGTTTGCTCCCCCTGCAGGTTCGAGATGTCGTGATGATGGCCCGATTTCGACAGCGCGGCCTGCTCGGGCGCCTCACGTCGGAGGATCGCGCCTCGGTCGATCGTTCGCTGGAGCGTCTCGGCATCTCCGACCTCGCCGGAAAGCCGTTGAGATCGTTGTCGGGCGGTCAACAACAACGCGTCCACCTGGCCCACACGCTGGCCCGCGAAGCCGATCTTCTGCTCCTCGACGAACCAACGGCCGGGCTCGACGCCACCACGATGGAGCGATACGCCGAGCTGGTCCGCGAAGAGTTGACCCGAGGTGCGGCGGTTGTCACGGCCACCCACGACGTACGCGACGCCGCGCTGCGACCAGGCAATCCTGCTCGCCGGTCGCGTCGTCGCCGCGGGATCACCGCAAGACGTCTTGAGCGCCGAACGCCTGGTCGATGCTTTCGGGATCGCCTTGCTCGCCGTCCCACATCAAGACCACATCGACATCGTCGTGCCAGAACATGCTCACGCACATGGTGAGCACACCAGCTCTGACCACCGGCATCACTGATCACGCCAAGTCCTACCCGGGAGCCATCCGGTCGAGTGGTGTGGAGTGGCGGCGGAGGGCAAGCACACGCTCCGCCGGCTGCGGCAAGCATGACCAGCGCCGCCCCGGCGTAGCTCGCCTCGACGTCGACCAGGGTTGCGATCACTGCCCCGATTGCAGCCCCGAACGGCTGCAAACCCAGGCGATCATCCTGCCGATGACGTTGACGCTGGAACGCAGTTGGTCGGGTGAGGCAACTGACGGAAGGTGATGCCCGTCATGATGGTGGTGGTGATGGTCGCCGAGAACACGACCAGCAACACGGTTGCGAACACCCAACTGTGTGCGACGGCAAGCATGCCGGCCGCGACACCGGAAGTCGCGAGCGACGCCGGCGATCGACGAGATTGCCTCCGATGATCATTCGCCGCCGATCACCGCGATCCGCCAATGGACCAGCGATCAAGCCGAACAGCAAGTACGGCACGACTCGCACGGCGAACAAGCCACTGTGGCCACAGCCAACCCCGTCCGCTCGAACACCAGCACCGGCAGCACGACCGAAATCACCGCCGACCCGGTCGTCGAGATGGCGTCGCCCGTCGCCCAACGGACGAAACTGCGCTCGTGCCATAGCGATGTGGAATGGGCGCTCACGCACACTCAGCGCACGTGCCTACCACATCGAGGCGATGTCCCGCCGTAAACCCGGTGTCGCTGATTGCCTGCTCGAGCACCGCCTCGAGGCTGCGCTCGGCACGAGACGACACCACGAAGTCGTCACCGCCGCAACTCACACAGATCAGATGATGATGATGCCCCATCAGGTCTTCGGCCAACTCGTAACGGCCCGGTCATCGCTGCTGACCACCTTCTGCACGACGCCGACGTGTCGAGCACCGCCAGATTGCGGTACACCGAGCTCTGGGTCAACTTCGGCCGGGCATCGAGCAGATCCGGGATGGTTACCGGCCGCCCCATCGAGGCCAGCAGACCGACCAACTCACGGCGACCCGACGTATACAGCTGGTCGGCCGCTCGAAGCAGCGACCCAGCCGCATCGTGCACACTTCCGAGATCGACCGACGAAGCCATGAAGACTGAGCTACGCGAAACGAGAACCGATAGGAACTCCATCGTGACAGAAGAGGGTTGTCGGCCCGACTCGCATTGCCATGTCCCTTGCCGGCGGCGGTTGACGGTGTCGGCCGAGTCGTAGCTACTCACGTCCATGGCGGCGGATGACAAGAGCGAGAATCCTCCGATCAGATCGATCGCGGGTTGGTCCCCTTCACGACGAGTGGCCGCATCATGTCGTGCTCTTCGTGCTCGAGAATGTGGCAGTGCCAGACGAATTCGTTACCGCCGAGGCGTGGGCTGTTGGGCACTGCGAAGGGAACCGGGCTGAGGTCGAACTTCATGGCGACTCGTGTGACCTCGCCCGGGTTCATTCGGACGGTCTCCTTCCAACCAAGTTCAGTGGCGTCGGGGCCTCGCTCGACGCCGAGGCCGGTCGGGGTCCCGATGCCGGCTGCGTTGAACGAATAGCCGCTGAACGGCCTGCGGCCCAACACCTGCACGTTGACGAGGTGGAAGTGCATGGGATGTACATCGGCCGTGAGGTTGGCGATCTCCCAGACTTCGACGTCGCCCACCCTGGGAGCCTCCGTCACCGGGTCCGTGAATGCCATGGCCGTGGTCTTGTTGATGTCGGCACCGGGGGATTCAGGGTCGAGCGTGTAGCCAGGTGCGGGATTGCCGAGCCGGTTGGTGCCGAGCATCTGGATCAAGCGTCCGTGCTCATCGAACAGTTCGTTGAGCGTGAGCTTCCGGGTGCGGACAGTACTGCTTGGTGCCGGCAACGCTCGACTGGTGATGTTCGTCCAATTTGACGACAGGGCTCGGTCGATCCCCGAGAGGATGTTGGCGGCCAGCGGGAAGCCGGCTGTGATGCCCAGCGGTGGGTCGGGCGGGCCGGTGATCGCCGCGGCGACATCGATCCGCATGATGAGCTGGTTGATCAAGACCGTGTTGCCGTTGGGGTCGGTGTCGATGTCGCCGTCGTACAGGCTGTCACCGCCAGGGAATGGCGCTGGTGTGTCGTTGAACAACACCAGGCTCTTGCCGGCGAACTTCGAGAAGTCGACGACGATGTCCCACCGTTCGGCCGGGCTGGTGATCAGGCTCCCTCCCGGGTTGGCCGGGTCGACGGAGCGATCACCCGTGGTCGGATCGGTCGTCGCGTTGAGTCGTACCCCCGATGGAACGCGCACGGCACGCGACAGGAAACCACCTTCAGTGCCGATCACGAGGTAGTCGGGGCCTGCCTTGGTGAAGTCGGGCAGTGTTGACCCGGTGGGACCGGTGGTGATCTCGTAGAGCTGGAGGTTGAGGAAGCGGGCCTGGGTGGCATTGAGCACTCGCAACCGGTAGCGACGAGGTTCGACCGCGAGCTTGGGATGCACAACGCCGTTCACCAGCATCGTGTCGCCGAACATCTCCGGGATGGCCGAGATCGGCAGGTCTGCCGCATCGCTGCCCTCGACGGCCGCCCAGCGGTCGGTGTAGCGGTACGGGTACCACAAGCTCCCAGTGGCCGTTCTGCCGGGATAGTTGGGGTCCTGGAGAGCGTCCTGGAAGATCTTGTCCTGGATGACCAGCGGGATCTCTCGTCCACCATTCTCGATGAAGTCGGGAAGGCCGAAGAACTTGACCAGCGACCGCTCGAACTTGTCGCGGATGATCATCGCGGATGCGATGCCAGCATACGCATTCAGGCGCGTGATGCCGATCGAGTGATCGTGATACCAGACAAATCGAGCCGACTGATCGTTCGGGTAGTAGTACTCGGCTTGCCCGGGATTCAGGTTCGGGTTGAGCCGCTTGTAGATGTTCAATGAGCCGCTTTCGGCGCTCGGGCCGTACAGCGGGCTCGTGTCGGTCGGGTCGTCGTTCGGGCGGAACCAGGCGAAGGGTCCACCATCGCTGATCCACGGCACCTTGCCCCCGTGCAGGTGCACGCACGCCCGGTTCGGGGCCTGCTCGGCGCCCATGATCGTCGGGTCGATCGGCAGCAGGTGCTGACGCGGAAGCAGGTTCGTGAAGGTGACCTGGATGGGCACTCCCTTCTCGGCGATGACGATTCCGCCGAGGTGACGTTGTGGCACCGCGCCGCCGAGATTGTTCCGGGAGTGAAAACCCCAAAGGGCGGTCGGATGCGGAAGCTCGGGGTGCAACTGGTCGGTGTACTCAGCGATGTCGATGCTGTAGTGCTGTGCTACCAACCTTCCCCTCATGTACTTCACAACGCCATCAGGAATCGCAACAGGGATACCGTTCGGATCGAGCGGGAAGACGCCGCGCAGCGGCTGGGTGAACTTGGTCAGCGGTGGGCTCTTCACGAAAACAGCCGGCGGGAGACTCGATACCGCCGCGCCGTTCATACCCGGCATCGATGCCATCTGCTTCATGGTCATTGCGCGGAACTGACCTGGTGTGCTTGCGGGTGCCGCACCTCCCCCGAAGAAGATCGGAATTGCACCGCCCACGGAGATTGCTCCCCCCATGGCGATGAATTGTCGGCGTGACATGTTCATGAAGCCCTCCCTTGGTTGTGCCGAGGAATGAGGAGGAGACCTCGGATTTCCTGTCTTGTATGACATGGAACCGAGTGCGCCACCGGAGGTACGACTCTTCGATGATTCGCTCGTGAATGTCCAGAGGCACACCGGCCTCACGTCCCTGCACAGAGCGGCAGTGCCCTCCTGCGTCCCGTCCACTCTGTTCTTCGCTCCCCGACGTGGTTGGTCGGGTGAACTTCCGGTAATCGTGCCCCTTCACACCGCCGTTGTGAAGGGACTCTTGACCAGAGATACACGGGACAAAGGTCGATCAACACGTCGGCGTCAACTGCCGACCAGGCTCCGGATGGCGTCGATCAACAGGTAGACGCCGCCGAAGGCCATCAGCCCGGTGAACAGCAGGGGGCCGGATTGCTCGAGGCGTGTGACCAAGCTCGTGAGACGGATCCGGGCTTCATCGGGGTTCCTCACCTTGTAGGCGAGGATGCCCAGCAAACCCGCCGTCGACAGCAGGGCGAAGACGCCGAAGCCGATGACCGAGCTGGCAAAGCTCGAGTGGTCCCGAGCTATGACCAGCGCGGCGGCGATCGTCAAGCTCCTCGGTTGCAGCAACATCCCCACGATGCCTGCTCTTCGTGGGGTGAGTCCGTCGAGCCGTCGGAGGATCGCCTGAGGCGTGGCGAGGTGCACGTCCTCGTCGTTGCGCTTGCGCCACTGCCGCGCGGCCACGAGGAGTAGGATGACCCCGAGGACGAGTTCGAGGACGGATGCGCGGGTCGGGTGGCGAGACCTCGGACTCGCCGCGTCACCGGCGTCGGAGATGGCGAAGCCGATGAGGAACAAGACCGTCAGCGACACGGCCCACCCGATCAGGAGGGCGACCGCGTTCACCAGTGCCCCCTCGGTGCGTAGCACCAGCACGAACACGACGGGCCGAATAGGGTCCAACGCTGCCAAAAGACCGAGGATGGCGACGGTGATGATCACGGCCGACCAATGCTCACGATGCATCGGCGCGGTGTCGTGTGACGGGTGTCCGACGACCTCATCGGCGAGCCTGTCGACCGCCATCAGCCACGGAGCCAACCTAGCAGGAGGCTCCGACCACGGCCGCGGTGTCGGGTGTGGGCACGATGTGGTTGTGCGCAACCACGGTGTGCTACCTGTGCTGATGGCTGCAGGGCTTCCCTTGGCTTTCGTCGCCTGCGTCATCCCGTTTCGCGGCCGTATCGAGAACACCAACATTGCGCTCGGCCTCGTCGTCGTGGTGTTGTTCGTGTCGGTCACCGGTGGCCGCAGGCAAGGGATCATCGCCGCGCTGACGGCAGCCATCGCATTCGACGTCTTCCTGACTCGTCCATACAACTCGCTGCGGATCACGGCATCGAACGATCTGCAAACAACCGTCCTCCTCGCGATCATCGGCGTCATCGCCGGCGAGTTGGTGGAACGGGCGCGGCGCAGCGGCGCGCGGGCGGCAGCCAGCGAATCGGCGCTCAAAGCGATCTACGAGCGGGCTGAAATAGCGGCCGGTGCCGAGAGCGCGGGAGAGCTCGTAGCGCTCGCTGCAGGAGAGCTCACACGCCTTCTGGATCTGAAGTCGTGTCGTTATGTCGCCGGCGCGATTCCCAAGGAGATGCCCGAGCTCCGGCACAACTTCATTCGGGTACCTGCCAACCTCGATCGCTCGACGCGTGGCCTGGTCGCCCTACCTGTCAGGGCGCATGGGAGGTTGCGGGGGCATTTCGTGATGGCCTTCCCGGAGTCAACGGTCGGCACCTCGCTGACCACAGATCAGCGACATGCCGCGGTCGCGCTCGCCGATCAGGTCGGGGTGGGCCTGCTCCGCTTCGGCGACCACTGATCGAGTGTCGCGTCAGTCAGGCATTGATCACGCCGGTGGCGGATGACGGTCGAGGGTGACCGCCAGCAGATCCGCCAAAGCGACTGCCACCCGGCGCTGGTCGCGGGTGGTTCCCCGGCCGGGGCTCGGAGCCAGCACGATGTGTCCGTACGAACGGGTGCCGGCGCACACCGGTACGGCGACTCCATCGCGAGGCAGCTCCATGCCCTCACGGCTCCAGAACAGCACCTTGTCGTCGAAGCGACCGTTGCGGTGGAGCACCGCCATCGTCGACACGGGTCGATCGTCAGGTTCGTACGTTGCGTCGGAAAGGCTCAGCTCGTCGAGCAAGGCCGCCTGCACGGCCGGCCAAACGGTGCTGGGTGGCTGGTCCTCGGCGACCATCGCCCCAACCGTCTCGAGATGGGCGACCCCGGCCCGGTCGATGATCGCCTTCGTCCGGTTCCTGCTGGCGAACAATGCGACCTCGCCAACTGCAAGTCCGATGACGAACAGCAGCGCGATCGTCCAGATGTCCTTCGACGAGTGGACCCGCAAGGTGTACAGCGGCCGGGTATGGAAGAAGTTGAATGACAAGCAGGCCCCAAAGGCGGTCATCGCACCGGCCAGCCGCCCACCGAAGGCTGCGGCGACGACGATCACCACGACAAGCACGAGCGCCACATTGGTGTTGCCGATCACGTCGCGCAGCGGCACCAGGAGCCCGCCGACACCAATCGCGGCCACGATCCCGGCCAACCCGACGGCGACCGAATTAGACGCGTCGTCACGCACGACGATGGTCTACCACGAAGTGGTTCGTTCGCAGCGAACTCATTCGACACAGCCAGCATCAGCCGCAGGGACTGCTCCGCGCTCGAGTCACGCCGGGCGGCGACCAGCTAGGGTTTGGCGGCAATGGGGAGACCGCGCCGGCGGAGGCAGTGGCTGGTCATCCTTGCCGTGCTCGCCTGCGGCTGCTCGTCGACCGATCCCGGTGTCGTGGCTCGTGATGCGACACCGCTGACCACCAACGACGGCGCGACCGTGGTTGTCGATCCCGACGTCCGCATCCTCACCCTGACCAACGGCCTCACGGTCTACTTCCGCGCCAACGATCGTCCCGGCGGCAGCGCCGAGATGCGTCTGGCGATCAATGCCGGTTCGGGTCAGGAAGACCCCGACCAGTCGGGCACCGCACACTTCCTCGAGCACATGATGTTCAACGGCACGAGTCAATTTCCTGCCAACGACCTCGTCGCCACGTTGCGCAGTTTCGGAATGCAGTTCGGCGCCGACGTCAACGCCTACACGAGCTACGACGAGACGGTCTACGAGCTCACTGTTCCGACGACCGAGTCGAGCAATCTGGGCACGGGGCTGGATGTGCTGCGCGAATGGCTGTCTGCAGCGACATTGGATCCCGAACAGGTCGATAGCGAGAAGGGTGTGGTCCTCGACGAGTGGCGACAACGCGATCAGTCGTTCGACGGCAGGGTCGAGAAGGCGGACGAAGCAATGTTCCTCACCGGCTCCGGGTACGAGGATCGCCAGCCGATCGGATCGGATCAAGCGATCAACGCCATGACCCCGGAGTTGCTGCGGAGGTTCTATGACGCCTGGTACCGACCCGAAAACGCGGCCATCATGGTCGTCGGCGACATCGATGTCGACGAGGTCGAATCGGAGATCCGACAACGGTTCGATCCTTTGACATCCCGAGGCGACTCGACAACTCGAACCGAGCCTGCTCTGCCCGCCTTCGGCACGCCCGCCGCGACGGTCTTGTCCGACCCCGACGCGACGACCGGCGATGTCGAGCTCACATTGCCGGGCCCCCTGGTGGCCGACGACTCGGTCGCCTCATCGCGCCACGACACGCTGATCTCGCTGGCCTTCGACATGATCGCCACCCGCCTCACAGACGACGTCTCGCGTGGGCTGGCACCGTTCACGACCGCTTCGGTCAGCAACAACGGCGTGGTTCGCCGGCTCGATGCGCCGAGCGTGGTGGTCAGTGGCGAGCCCGCACAAGTGTCGGCGTCGCTCGACGCGGTGACGGCCGAGTTCGAACGAGTTCGGCGGTACGGCTTCGACGCCGGTGAGGTGGATCGCGCCCTGCGCAGCTACCGCAGCCAGTTGCAAGCCGAATTCGACGGCAGCGACACCGTGCAAGATGCCGACTACATCTCCCGGTACGTCGATCACTTCCTCGGGGGGAACCCCATTCCCGATGCAGACACGACGTTCCAGACCTACAACTCGATCTACGACGCGATCACTCCCGCGGCAGTCGGTGCGGCATTCAACGACCTGCTCGACGGCTCCGCGCCCCATCTGATGGTCGTCGCACCCGACTCCCACAGCGACGTGCCGACCGAGGCGCAAGTGCTGGCCCGCATCGACGCTCTACCCACGCTCGACATCGCCGCTCGCGACGCAACTGTCGCCGGCACCACCACGTTGATGACGCCACCCAATCCGGTGCACGAGGACTCGACCGAGCTGCTCGACGGTGATGACGCATTCGTCGCACCGACCATGCTGACCTTCGCCAACGGTGCGCGAGTCGTGCTCAACCCCACGGTGATCGCCGACAACGACGTTGCCTTCTCAGCGACCAGCCCGGGCGGATTGTCGCTCGTGCCCGACGCCGATGTTCCCGAGGCGCTCAACGCCGTGCAGGTCGTGACATCGAGCGGGATCGGCGATCTCGACCCGGTCGAACTCGACACCGTGTTGTCCGACGCCGCCATCGAGCTGTACCCCTCGATCGGCCAGACCAGCGAGGACTTCGTCGGGTCGTCGACGACCGACGATCTCGAACTGCTCTTCCAACTCGTCAGTCTCTACATGTCCACGCCGCGTTTCGACCAAGTGGCTCTCGATGCGACGGTCAACTCGTTGCAGTCGTACGTCGACGATCCCAACAGCGATCCGGATCTGGCCGAGTTCATCGCCTACTCCGACGCCCGGTACGGCGCCGAGCCACGGTTCCGGGTGATCCCCACAGCCGACGAGTTGGCGGGACTTGATCTCGCCACCATCGAACGAGTGTGGCGCGATCGGTTCACGAACGCGAGCGACTGGGTGTTCGCAGTTTCCGGCGACTTCGACATCGACGCGGGCCGGGACCTGGCCCGCAGGTACATCGGCACGCTTTCGGGCACCGATGCGACCGAGCAGTTCAACGACTTCCAGGTCGATCCGCCTGCGCAGGTGATCACCAAAGACGTGCACGCGGGCACCGGCGACAAGGGCTCGCTGACCTTCGACTGGAACACGATCGTCGCCACTTCCGAGACCGAGTTGGTGTACGCCGACGTTCTGACGAGCGTGCTGAACATCCGCTTGACGGATCACATCCGAGAACAGCTCGGCGCGTCGTACTCGCCTTCGGCCTTTGTGGGGATCAACCGAGAGCCGGATCATCTCGTCGAGTCGTACCTCAACATCACCGGCGATCCAGCGACGATTCCCGAGATCTCGACGATCGTGATCGACGACGTCACCGAGCTGCGCACCACTGGCCCGACACCCACCGAGGTCGACTCGGCGATTGCCGAACTGAAACAGACGTATTCGTACTTCGACAATCAGACGATCAGCGATCTGCTCGTCAGGGCACCGAGCTCGCCGGAGCTGATCACCCAGTTCAAGAACCGCAGTGCGATGCTCGACGATGTCACCCAGGCCACGTTGCAGCAGTTCATCACCGAGGTGATGCCGCTGGATCGCTACATCGAGGTCCGGACCCTCCCTGCCTGACCGATAGCCTCGACTGCCGATGAACCAGATGAAGAATCGCCTGCAAGGCCTGACGTTGCTCGACCGAGCATTCACGGCGATGACCGACGCCGAGCTCGAGACCCTCGTCGCCTCGCTTCCCGACGATCACCGTACGGCGCTTGACGAGGTCTGCGGCGCCCGCGAGGGAGGCTTCACCGAATCGTCGACACGTATCCTGGCGATGCGGGCCACCGCCGCCCGCGGGCGGTTGAACGGCGGGCTCGAGCAGATCACGACCTTGCTCTGCGACCCGTGCCTGGCCGACTGCATCGAGGCCCTCGGCGAGCACTCCGACAATCCCACCGAGGCCGAACTGCTCGAGGCGGCCCCTGATCTCATCGACAAGCACGGCGTGGCCACGGTGCGCCTGATGATGGCCGGCTCGGTCGCCGGCGAGGCCGCGGCATCGGTCACATTGACCCGTCTGTTGAAGCACGACGAGACGCTGGCCCTGCCCGCCGTCGAGCACGACGAGGTCACGGTGCTACCTCCGCCGACAGCCGACGAGGAGCTGAAGGCCAAGCGCAAGGCCGCCAAGGCGGCCAAGCAGGCCGACGCCCGGGCGCGACGCGAGCAGCAGGCTCGAGCCCGTCACGGCGGCTGAGCGACGCCAAGATCAGGATCAGCGCCAGACGAATTCGGCAGCAGATGAGATTCATGGGAATATCCACAGTTCTGGAGCGACCAGCAGCCGTCAGTGAACGCCTTCGGGCGAATTGGGCAGCTTCCTCGCTCACTGGCACCGAGCGGCAGATCGGGCGTCCTTGACTTCTGCGTCAGCACATAGAACGACCGTCGTTCATGACGACCGTCGTTCAAATTCGCTGACGCAGACGGAACCACGAGCACACCGAACTCACGGCCAGATCAGGTGCAATCGATCAGGCGCGGCTGGCGCTCGTGATCGAGCAGCCAGGACTTGATGTCGATTCCGGCGGCAAAGCCGGTGAGTTGACCGCCGGAACCGATCACCCGGTGGCATGGCACGACGATGCTGAGCGGGTTCTTGCCATTCGCGGCCCCGACGGCACGGGCCTTGTTCGGGTCGCCCAGTTGACGCGCCTGCTGCCCGTAGCTGATCGTCTGGCCGTAGGGAATTGAGCGCAACACCATCCACGCCGATTGCTGGAACGGCGTTCCGAGCGGATCCAGGGGAAGGTCGAACTCGCGTCGCGTCCCGGCGAAGTACTCTTCGAGTTGTCTGACGGCTTCGTCGAGAAGTGGGGTTCTGCCTTCGACCAGGTCGGCCTCGTCGATCGACGCGATGCGTGCCACGTCTTCTTTGCCCCACAGGATCGCGCGGAGCCCGCGCTGGCCGGCGATCAGCCGCAGCTCGCCAACCGGCGATTCGATGGTCGTCACATGAAACATGGTCGGTCTCCTCTACTGCTATCACAGACTTGCCCAAAGATGGTGTAAGGCGTACGAACGCCATGGACGCCACGATTCGGCCAGGCGTGCGGCCGCGTTCGGCGTCGAGTCGACACCCAACGATCGAAGAGCGTTGCGTACGCCGATGTCGGTCGGAAGGAACACGTCGGGATCACCAAGGGCGCGCAGCGCCACGTAGCTTGCGGTCCACGGACCGATGCCCGGGAGTGCTTCGAGTTGTCGGGCGATCTCGTCGCGATCGCTGCCTGCATCGATCACGATCCGGCCGGCGGCGAGTTGCGCACAGGCGTTGATCAGCGCTCGGGCCCGCGCCGCAGGCATGGCGAAGTCGCCGGGTGAACACCCGGCGATCGCCTCGGCCGAGGGGAACGTGTGGGTCACGCCGCCGAGGGGCGCCGTCAAGGGCTCGACCGACGGCAACCACAAGTCGCGCCGCCAGCGTGCGGGCACCCTTGACCGACACCTGCTGACCAAGCACGGCCCTGGTCAGCAGTTCGGCGCCGTCGGGGTGCCCAGGCGAGCGCAAGCCCGGCCGCTTGCGCACCAGGGGGGCGAGCACGACGTCATCGGCGAAGTGCGCCTCGATCGTGTCGGGATCGGCGTCGAGGTCGAGCATTCGACGGCAGCGCTGCACCGCGGCCTGCGCATCGGCGACGTTGTCGAGGTACAGCCTGCACGACACGGCGGTCGCACCGGGTGACACAACGATGACAGCGTTCCCGTGGTTCAACCTGAGCGATCGTTGATACGTGGTGCCATCCCAGCTCTCGACGCCCCGTACGGCACGATCGCCGAGAAAGGCGAAGATCGATTCGCCGTGGAACGGGGCTCGGTACGGCAGCCGGAGCGCGAGAGTGCCGGCGGCAGCGATCGGCCTGCGGGCACCCCTCAGCTCGGTGGGCGACGACGCGAACACCTCGCGAATCGTGTCGTTGAACTGGCGGACACTGGCGAACCCGGCGGCAAAGGCGATCTGGGTGATCGGCATCGCGGTGGTCTCGATCAGCGTCCGCGCCGTCTGGGCCCGTTGGGCCCGGGCGAGCGCCAACGGACCGGCACCGAGCTCGGTGGTCAACAGCCGGTTGATCTGGCGCTCGCTGTAACTCAGCCGAGCGGCGAGACCTCCGACCCCTTCCCTGTCGATGAGACCATCGGCGATCAAGCGCATCGCCCTGCCGACGACATCGGCGCGCACGTTCCACTCCGGCGAGCCGGGCGAGGCATCGGGGCGGCACCGCTTGCACGCCCGGTAGCCATGCTGTTGGGCGGCCGCGGCAGTGACGAAGAACTCGACGTTGTGGCGCTTCGGGGTCATCGCCGGACAACTCGGGCGGCAGTAGATCCCGGTCGTCTTGACGGCCGTGATGAAGCATCCGTCGAACCTGCTGTCGCGGCTCTGGGCGGCCCGGTAACACTGTTCGTCGTCGAGGATCACGTTGCCATTGTGGCCCGCCAGTCGATTCTTGACTAGCGGAATTCAGACAGCCAGGTAGGCGCGGAGCGCGGCACCGCCACTCGCCACAAGACGACGAGCCCGACCACGCATGCACAGGCGCCACCGAGAAACGCGCTTCGTTTAGAGGTGAAGTCGGCGAGCGTGCCGAAGAGCAAGGCACCGCATGCCGTGCCGATCTCGAAGAACATCGTGAAGGTCGAGATCGCCCGCACGCGTTCGGTCTCGGGTACCGAATCGACGGTCATCGCCATCAACGAGGGGTAGTTGAACGAGATGCCGATGGCGACGATGACGGTGCCGATGAAGACCCCGATCGGATGCGGCCAGAAGAACAGCATCGTCAACCCCGCGCACATGAAGCTGAGCGCGATCGTGACGGCGCGGGCGTGGCCGATGCGGTCGGGGACGGTCGCGGCGACCACGCGGATCAGCAGGCACACCGCCGCGTACGTGGCGAAGACCCACTTCGAACCGCTGAGCCCGATCGAAACGGAGTACTCGGGCATGAATGCGCTGAACGTCACGAAGCCACCAACACCCAGCGCCAGTACCAGCCCTGTGGGGATCGCCCCCCGATGAAATCGCTGGCCACGACCAGTGTTGGCGTGGCGAGGCTGCACGCCGGCCGGGGTGAGCATGGCCAATGCCGACGCCAACAGTGCAAACCCGGCTGCGGTCCACAATGCTGCGTCGAACCGGTCGTCACCGATCACCGTCTCGCTGATGACCGGGCCGATCCCGAGGCCGGCGAACACGGCGACCGAGAAGTAGCTCGCCGCTTCCGCACCGCGGCCGGGCGGCGCGAGATCGCTGATGCTCGTGGCTGCTCCGACGAATACCGCGGCCTCACCTATTCCCTGTAGACCGCGTAGCGGCAGTAGCCCCCACCTCGAGTTGATCAAGGTGCATGCCGCCGTCGCGACTGCCGCAAGCCCAGCACCCAACACCATCGTCATTCGCAACCCGTGCTGCTCGGCGAAACGGCCGAGCCGCGGTCTGATGAGTACAGCGGCGAGGCTGAAGATCGCCAAGTTGAGGCCGATGTCGATCTCGTTGCCGCCGAGTTGTTCCTCGATCAGTCGGGGTAGCAGCGGAATCATCACTCCGACGTAGACGAACAGGGCGAGCGCGGCGGTGGTCACCAGCACGAACGGCTTGGTGACCATCCGCGCCGTAGTCACCGTCTCCAACACGGCGGCGACCTCTTGCATCTCGTCAGGGGCTGTCACGCGCCGGCGGACGGCTCTTTGGGGAGACCGAGAACGCGCTCGCCCACGATGTTGCGTTGGATCTGGCTGGTGCCGCCCCAGATGGTTTCGCTGCGACTGAAGAAGAAGGCGCTCATCATCGGGCTCACCGGGTAACCGGGACGGCGCTTGTCGCGCACGGCCCCGGGCCACGAGCTGACGTCGGGACCAGTATCGATGAGCATCGATGACGGCCCGAAGATGTCGAGTGCGAGCACCATCGCCTCGTTGTGCATCTCGGTCCAGAACATCTTGTTCGTCGCCCCGAGCGCTCCGACGGCGGGATCCTTGGTGCCCGACAGTGTCGCCGACAGCGATCGCAATCCATTGATCCTCAGCAGTTGGATCTTGGTGTAGTACCGGCACAGCCGGTCGCGGATGATCGGATCAGCGAGTGCGCCGTTGGTCGTGGCCTGCCCGACCAACAACTTGTACTCCTCCTCGAATCGGCGGTAACCCGTTGTTGCCGATTGGCCGCGCTCGAACGCCAGCGTCGAGTTGGCGACCTTCCAACCGTTGTTGACACCACCGACGACGTTGTCCTTCGGGCAGCGGGCATCGGTGAAGAACACCTCGCAGAACTCCGCAGTTCCGTCGGGCTGGGTGATGCCGCGAACCTCGACACCGGGCTGGCGCATGGGTACCAGCAGGTACGAGATGCCCTTGTGCTTGGGCGAATCGGGATCTGTGCGCGTCAACAAGAAGCAGTAGTCGGCGTGGTGGCCACCGGTGGTCCACACCTTCTGGCCGTTGATCACCCATTCGTCGCCATCGAGCACTGCGCTGGTCGACAACGATGCCAAGTCGGAGCCCGAGTTGGGCTCGCTGAACCCCTGACACCAGCGCACAGACCCGTTGAGGATCCGCGGCAGGAACTCCTTCTTCTGTTGCTCGGTACCCCACTGCAAGATGGTCGGGCCGACCAGGGTGTCGCCGAAGAAGTCGGCGCGCAACGGCGCCTTGAGCCTGGCGAACTCCTCGGCCAGGACCACGCCTTGCATCGTGGTGAGCCCTTTCCCGCCGTATTCCTTCGGCCAGGTCGCGCAGATCCAGCCACCGGCGAACAACTTCTTCGGCCACAGCTCGTTGAACGCCTTGCGTTCGTCTGGCGTCATCTCGAAGCCTTCGCGACCCCAACCGGGGGGCAGGTTCGTCGTCAGCCACTCGCCGATCTCGGCACGGAAGACCTCGTCCTCGTCGGTGTAGGCCAGGTCCATCTCACCAGTATTCACTGGCGACCGTGAGCCGCACGAGTTCATCGCCGGTGGCATCGGTCACTGGTTTCACATTCCGTTCACACGCCCCACACGACCGCGAAACCGGCGGCGAATACCGTCTTGCGACATGGCCACCGCTGGTCCTGCTCTTCCGGATCGACACACAAACCCCCTCGTGTATCGGCTGGGGGAGCAGGAACAGTCGGTGCTCAGCGTGTTGCTGGCCAATCGTGGTCGGGTGATCAGCCGCCGCGAGTTGGCTCGCCGAGCCGGCCTCGCCAGCCTCAGCGAGCGACGCTGCGACAGCCTGCTTGTCTCGATCCGGCGCGCATTGGGGCCGCAGTCGGTCGTCACGGTGCGCAGCCGAGGATGGATGTTGAGCGACGGGGCGATCGACGCTGCGTTCGCGCTCACCGGCGACCGGGCGTGACTGCGGCGACGTGACATCGCCGACACCTGTGCCGTCTTCTGGATGGCTGACCGTCGAGAACGGCATCATCAACCTGCACGGCGTTCCTCCGGTGAGCGAAACGATCTCGCTGGCGTTCAAGGTCGCCTCACGTACCAGCCACGCCCGGCCGAGCCCCGAACTGCTCGAGTGGTTCGCAATTCAACGCAACCTGCCGCTCACGTGGCACGCCGACGACACCGCCTCGCTGCTGCGGCTCGTACGCACCCATGAACCGCGTGCCTGGCGCCTGCTGGAGGTGACCGGCATCCTCGAACGAGCGCTCCCCGAGATAGCCGGGGCGATGAGCAGCAAGCGGGCCGACATCAACGACCTCGACCCGGTCGCCGCGCTGAGGTTCCCGGTTGCCGAACGACTCGACGACCTCGCCGTCGAGATCGGCCATCCCTCCGACGACCTCGTGCTGGCCGCGTTGGCGGTCGATGTGTGTCGCGACACGACCGAGTCTCCACCGTGTTGCGTGGCGCTGCTCGACCGGCTGGTGCCGGCTGTCGACGTGCAACGAATCATGGCGATCATCGCCGACGCCCGATTGCTGCGTGCCTCGGCTGAAGATCCACGCGGGTTCGAAGAGCGCGAGGTGCTGCAGGTGGCCACGCAGCTCGCTTCGGCCGCACACGCTCGCGAGGCCTACCAACTGGCGCTGGCACTCGGATCGCTGCCGCTCGAGCAACGCGAAGTGCTCGACGAGCGCCATCTCCTGATCGATGACCTGCTCGATCCACTCGAGTTCGCCGGAAGCGAAGCAACCAATCCGGCTGACGCGCGACGTCTCGCCGCGCAGCGACTCTTGTTCGAGACGGCAGCCATCGATCGCCTCAGATCCGCGCCCAACGCCTACGTGTTGTCGAACAGCTCCGAAGAACTGGCCAGGCAGTCCAGCCTGATCGAACCGCTCCCGCGCCCTGGGAACGTCCGTGTCGCTGTCACGCCGCTTGCGGAGGCCCACCACTGGAAGATCGATGTGGCGTGCCGCGATGCCAAGGCTCTGCTCGCTCACCTGACCGAGGTGCTCACCGGTCACGGGCTCGACATCGTCGACGCGACGATCGCCACGTGGCCCGACGGCGGTGTGCTCGACACCTTCATCGTCTTCTCCTCGGCGCAGCCGACCGCGAAGGAGCTCGCCGGCGATTTCGAACGGTCGCTCCGGCGCTCGCTTCGGGCTCCAGTGGTCGTTGGTCTGATCGCCGAGTTCAAGAGCGATGCGTTGCCGTGGCACACGGTGTGCGACGTCGTCGGACCCGACCAGCCCGGAGCCCTGCTGGCGGTGGGCGCGGCGTTTGCCCGCGCCAACGTCGCCGTGCACACGGCTCGAATCGCGACCAGCGGCCAGATCATCCACGATCGCTTCACCGTCTCGGATCGTCGTGGCCGCAAGCTCGACGAGGCGGCCATGAAACGAGTGCAACGGGCGCTCGCCGGCCAGCCTGTCGGTCGACGGCTGTCACGTCGTCGCTGATTCGCCGCCATCCGCCACGATCCGTGGCATATACGGTGCTACCAGGGACTCTTCGTGGGGCGGTTCACCAGAAATTTCATCGCAGGCCTGTACAGCGGCCGTTGGACACGCGTACAGTTCGCGACGCCGGTCGCCTTAGGCGGTTGGCCAGAACATTGGGCGACGTCGCACCCAACGGCGCCCATTGTCAGGGGCAGTCCCCAGGTCGTCTTTCCGCAGATGGCCTGGGGACGCTGCCTTCTGCCGGGCGCTTGTCGCGTGCGGCCCATCCTTCACACATCGGAAACATTCACGAAACGAACGCTCTCTACGGTTGCCCGATGAAGCTCATCACTGCGATCGTCAAGCCGTTCAAGATCGACGACGTCAAGGAGGCCTTGAAGAGCGCCGGTGTGCAGGGCATGACCGTCAGCGAGGTGCGTGGGTTCGGTCGCCAGGGTGGTCATTCGGAGACGTACCGCGGCGCCGAATACAAGATCGACTACGTGCCCAAGGTCCGCATCGAACTGGTCGTCGACGACGCTGTCGCCGACCGCATCGTCGATGCCATTCGCGATGCAGCGGCCACCGGCAAGATCGGCGATGGCAAGATCTGGGTGACCGAGGTCGATCGCCTGGTGCGCATCCGCACCGGCGAGGAAGGCAGCGACGCGGTCTGACGCGTACAGTCGGATCCATGACCGCGACCGAATCCCCTCCGGCGAAGGCCGAACGTTGGACCGCGCAGTGGAAAGAGCTCTACGAAGAGGTCATCACCACAGGGTTGTGCACCGGTTGTGCGGGGTGCGTCGTCACCTGTCCGCACGACGTGATCGGTTACGAGCACGAGGAGGGCAAGTACAAACCGTTTCACCTCGAGGAGGAATTGGGCCTCGACAACTGCATCCACGGCGAGAAGGGATGCACCACCTGTACGCGCGCTTGCCCGAGGTTCCGCACCTGGGAGACCAGTGCCGACATGCATCTGTTCGGACGCATTCGTGAGCCCGACGAGATGGCTGGCATCTGGCGGCAGCTGCTGCTGACCAGAGCGACCGACACGGCCCAGCACGAGCGCGGCCAGGATGGCGGCTTCGTCTCGGCGATGCTGGTGTGGCTGTTGCAGAACGACTACATCGAAGCGGCGATGGTCAGCGGCGTCGAGCCCGACGACGCCTGGAAAGCCAAGCCTGTGCTCGCCCGTACCGTCGACGACGTGCTGGCGACCGCCGGCAGTCGCTACACCTATTGCGCCAATCCGCTGGCGTTGCGCGAGGCCCTCGACGCCGGGCTCAACCGACTGGCGCTCGTCGGCATGGGCTGCCAGGCGTCGTCTCCGCCGGTCATGTGGGATCGCAAGGCCGGCAAGGTCGGCAAGCCGTTCGTGTTCAACATCGGCCTGCTGTGCTCCAAGACCTTCGACGACGCCATCTTCCCCGAGCTGTTCGAGGCCAAGTACGGCTTGAAGAAGGCCGACATGGTCAAGATGAACATCAAGGGCGTCTTCCAGATCTGGATGAAGGATGGCTCGTATCACGAGATCGATCTCAAGGAGTGCCACCACTGGACCCGCGAAGGCTGCAAGAACTGCCCCGATTTCGCGGCCGAGCACAGCGACATCGCCACCGGCGGCATCGGCGACGACAACGACTGGACGCTGACGATCGTGCGCACCGAGTTGGGTGACGAGGTCATCACTCGGATGATCGCCGACGGCGTGATCATCGCCCGCCCCGCACAGGAGGATGAAAAGGCGATGAAGCTACTTCGGCTGCTGTCGATCGTCAGCCGCCGGCGCTGGCCGGAATGGGCCGACAAGGCGCCTTCGGTGGGCGTTCCCCCACCCAAGAAGAAGGCCGCCCCCGCTCCTGCCGCGGACAGCTAGGCCGCGGCACGGCGCGTGCGTTGAGCGCTGAAGGCGATCGCCGCGACGAGCATGGCGACGATGATCGCCAGCGAGACGTAGGTGTTCATGTGGAACCAGTGCGAGACCGCCATCTTGATGCCCACGAAGATCAAGATCCCACCGAGGGCATGTGACAGGTAGTGGAAGCGTTCCTTGGCGTTGGCGAGGAGGAAGTACATCGCCCGCAATCCCAAGATGGCGAAGGCGTTGGAGGCGAAGACGAGGTACGCCTCGTTCGACACGGCAAGGATCGCCGGCACCGAGTCGACGGCGAAGATGATGTCGGTGATCTCGATGACGACCAACGCGGCCAGCAGGGGCGTCGCAGCACGCCTTCCGTTGAGCTTGGTGAAGAACCTCTGCCCGTCGAGCTCATCGGTGACCGGCATGACCTTGTGCAGCAGGCCAAGGCCGCGCGTCGCCTCGTCCTTCCCCTCGTCGGCGCGGTGGCGGATGATCTTGGCTCCGGTGTACACGAGAAAGACCCCGAACACCAGCAGCACCCACCAGAACCGGCCGATCAATGCGCTGCCCAACACGATGAAGACCGCCCTCAGCGAAAGGGCGCCGAAGATCCCCCAGAACAACACGCGATGCTGGTACTTCAGCGGGATCGCGAGCGTCGCGAACAGCATCGACCACACGAACACGTTGTCGACGCTGAGCGATTTCTCGATCAGGTATCCGCTGATGTACTCGCCGAACGCCGCGCTGCCGAACGTGATCGCGATCACCGCACCAAAGGCCAATCCGCACATCACCCAGATGACCGATTCGGTGGCGGCCTCCCTCGGTGTCGGCGCGTGCGCCTCACGGTGTCGGTAGAGATCGATCGTCAGCATGGCGGCAATCACGCCGAGAAGGGCAAGCCAGGCACCCACAGAGACGTCGAGATCTACGAACTGGGAACCTTCGGCGGCGGAGATGAGCATCAATGGAGGACCTTTCGACTGTCCCGAAATACAGACAGTCGAAGGTCTTGCTCCCGTCCGGTAGGACGGGCGGGAGGCCGGGCAGCAAGCTGCCGTGTTGACGACCGGACCCGAGGGCTACTCCCCTTCGACCTGGGTAGTGTGCCCCGTCGATCGCTGCATGGCAACGTCGCTACGAGGTTCTCAGGCACACCGGCAGCTGGGCGAGCGCCTCGTCCTCCGACAGCCGAGCCGCGGCGTCGAGCACATCGGCGGGCACCCAGTCGGGAAAGGTCTGCTCGTGAACCCGATGCGCGCCGGACGCGGTGTGCTCTTCGTGCAGCACCGCGACTTGCCGCGGCGTGAACCGATCCGCGACCCGAACCAGGGCGGGCCACAGGCGGCGGTGGACGAGGGTGACCTTGCCGTTGACCAACCGCATCCGAACGACGTCGGGTGAGTCGTCGAGCTCCGCTAGGGCCGCGAAGATCGCATGACCCTGCGGATGACCCCACCAACTCCCCGCGATCGGTTCACCGGCGACCAGTTCGGCGACGTTCGGGATCGGACCGCGGGCCGACTGGAGCAGCATTCCGTGCTCGATCAGAGCGGCCATCACATCCACTCTGCAATCTTGTCGTTGCCATCGCTGCAGGTGACAATTGACCCTGGCGCGGCACCCGTCGGATGGTGCTTGATGGAGCGATGTCTCCTCGCCGTGTGCACGCCGGGCTGGCCGCGTTTGTCGGCGTGTTCTCGGCGTTGCAGTGGCTGGGTCGCACGGCGGGTTCGACGAGGTCAGAACGACGCGCTCAACTACCCGGCGACGACCTCGTGAGCCGACTGAGCTTCACCACGAATCATGCGATCACGATCGACGCTCCAATGCAGGATGTATGGCCTTGGCTGACGCAGATGGGCTGGCACCGAGGCGGGTGGTACACCGCTCGATGGGTCGATGAACTGTTGTTCCCGGCCAACGATCCATCTTCCGAGACGATCATCCCCGAGTTCCAACATCTGCGCGTCGGCGACATCGTGCCCGACGGGGCGCCCGAGACCGAGTGTTACTTCGTCGTCAGAGAGCTCGAGCCGTGCCGGCACCTGGTGCTGCACTCCCGCCCGCATCTGCCTCCGGGTTTCCGCGATCGCTTCGACGCCTGGCTCGACTGGTCGTGGGTGTTCGTCCTCCGGCAACGGGCCGACGACACGACGCGGTTCATCGTCCGAAGCCGCGGCAGGCTCGGGCCATGGTGGCTGGCGATGGCATACCGACTGGCCATCGTGCCGGCCGACTTCGTGATGAGCCGACAGATGTTGCGCGGGGTGCGCCGCCGCGCCGAAGCCGGCCGACATCCCCGGTCCTGAGCACCTGCGTCGCACGGCCTACCATCCGGCCATGGACGCCGACGTGCTCGCCGCAACACTTGTCGCGCCCGGGCAGTTCGAGCTCCGGCGCTTCCCCTACCCGCAACGACTCGAGCCGGGCGCCGTGCTGATAGAGATGCTCGCATCGGGCATCTGCGGCACCGACAAGCACACGTTCCGCGGCGAGACCCAGCAATACGCCGGCACCGACCATGCGTCATCGACGCCCTTCCCGATCATCCAAGGCCACGAGAACGTAGGCATCGTCACCGAGATCGGCTCCGGTGGTGCGACCTCCTTCGACGGCGCTCCGCTGCAAGTCGGCGACCGGGTCGTGCCGGCACCGAATCGGGCCTGCGGGCAATGCGAGTTCTGCCGTGGCGACTTCCCGTACTACTTCTGCCGTCGCCTCGAGAACTACGGCAACTCACTGACCTGCACCGAGGCTCCGCATCTGTTCGGAGGATGGGCCGAGTTCCTGTACTTGCGACCGGGAACACCCGTGTTCAAGGTGCCCGATGATCTGCCGACGAACGTCGCCGTGCTCACCGAACTGTTCGCGGTCACGCACAGCCTCGACCTGGCCGCCAAGATGCCCCGACCGGGTGGCTTCCGACCCGGCGACACCGTTGCCGTGGTCGGCATCGGCCCCGTCGGCATCGTGCACGTGGCCAAGGCCGCCCTGCTCGGCGCGTCGCGAGTGATTGCGATCGATCCGTTCGGACCCCGAGTCGCGCTGGCCGCTGAGCTCGGCGCCAGCGACACGCTTGTCGCCAGCGGCGCCGACCCGGCCACTGCGTGCTTCGTCCGCGACCTCACCGCCGGGCGCGGCGTCGATGTCGTGGTCGACGCGACCGGCCATCCAGCCAGCTTCGTCCCGTCACTGTCGCTGCTCCGCGACGGCGGAACCTTAGTCGAGGTCGGCGCTTTCGTGGATCTCGGATCCGTACCGATCAACCCGGCCACCATCCTCGGCCGCAACCTCACGATCGTGGGTGTCGCCGGCGAGGACGCCCGGGTGTACGACTCGACGTTGGCGATGCTGGCCGCGCACCACGAGACCGTGCCCTTCCATCGCGCCGTCACCCACACGTTCCCGCTCGAGGAGGTGGAACAGGCGATGCAGACCGCTCTGGGTGCAGATGCTGCCATGAAGGTCGTGTTGACCCCCACTCGAGCGAGCACGTGACCGTCAGGGGCGCCAGCTGTGCAGCACCTGGTAGTAGTTCGCCCGCTCGTAAGACTTCGGGATCGGGGACGTTGCGATGACTGACACTGCCGCGTAACTGATCGACGCTCTCGTAATCGCGCTCGATCATCCAATCACGCATCCACGACAACATCGTGGCGATCCGTTGCGGCCCGTGAATCAGCAGCGCGCTCGTGCTGTCATCGTGACGTCGGCACCGGCGAGCAACAGCTTCATCGCGTCGGAGCCGTTGTGCACTCCCGTCGTCGCCGCGAGCGAGCACGACACGAAACCGCGGAGAATGCCGATCCAGTGCAGCGGCAACCGCGACTCGGGCGATGTCGACAGCTGCAGCCGCGGCGTGACATCGAGCGTGTCGAGATCGATGTCGGGTTGGTAGCAGACGATTGAACAACACCAGCCCGTCCACGCCGGCTGATTGCAGGGCCACAGCGAAGTGGCCGAGCGAGGTGAACCATGGTCCGAGCTTGACCGCGAACGGTACGTTCACCTCGGCGCGCACCGCTTCGACCAGATCGAGGTAGCGCCGCTCGACATCGGCCGCGCTGCGCAGTGGGTCGACGACGACGTCGTAGATGTTCAATTCGATGGCGTTCGCCCCGGCGTTCTCGAGGTGTCGGGCATAGTGCACCCATCCGCCGGCGGTAGTGCCGTTCAGGCTGGCGATCACCGGGATCGACAGCCGGTCTGCGTGCCTGCTCGACCAGTGCCAGGTGACGATCCGGCCCGACGTCGTAGTCATCGAGAGCAGGAAGGTAGCTCAGCGACTCGGCGAACGCGTCGGTGCCGCATGTCGAGCGTCGCGTCGACCGCGAACGACTCGCGCTCGATCTGCTCCTCGAACAGCGACGGCAGCACGATCGCGCCAGCCCCGGCTTGCTTCGAGCTCTTCCCACGATCGGGGTCTCCGGTGATCGGGCTGGCGGAGGCCACGATCGGGCTGCGCAACCGCATCCCGAGGTAGGTGGTCGACAGGTCGACGGATTGCTTGACGTTGCTGACGAGATCGCTCATGACTCGTCCTCCGTGTCGGCGATGGTGTGCGGTGCAACGTGCACGGGCGCGGTTCGCTCGACTCCGGCCAGCTGCTCGTAGTGACTGCCACCGTGCCGATGACGTCGGATTGGGCGAGCACCAGCAGTTCGGCGGCGCGTTCGGGATCACTGCGCTGCAGCATCGAGAACCGCGCCTCGCTGTCGGCGAAGTCGGCGAACGGCACCGTCGGTGCAGCGCTGTCGAGCTGGAACGGTTGCGCTTGCCTCGCCGTCGCCGGGCTGGTAGCGGTACAGCGGCCAGTGCCCGCTCTGCACGGCGAGCTTCTGCTGCGTCATCGACTGGCTCATGTCGAAGCCGTGGGCGATGCACGTGCTGTAGGCGATGACCAGCGACACGCCCGGCCACGCCTCCGCCTCGAGCAGCGCCTTGACCGTCTGGATGTCGCTGGCGCCGAGGGCGACGTGGGCGACGTAGACATCGCCGTACGACATCGCCTCGAGCCCGAGATCCTTCTTGGCGATCCCCTTGCCACCCGCGGCGAACTTGGCCACCGCGCCCCGCGGTGTCGCCTTCGATGCCTGACCGCCGGTGTTCGAGTACACCTCGGTGTCGAGCACGAGGATGTTCACGTTGCGCCCGCTGCCGAGCACGTGATCGAGACCGCCGGCGCCGATGTCGTACGCCCAGCCGTCGCCGCCGACGATCCACACGGTCTTGCGCACCAGCGTGCCGATCAGCTCCAGCAGCTGGCATCGCGCATCGGGATCGATCGATGGCCGTCACGCGCCGTGCGCAGCTGCTCGACTCGCGCTCGCTGCTCGCGGATCGGCACGTCGCCGGCGTCGTCGATGCCCGACACGACAGCGACTCGGCCAGAGCGGGATCAACGAGCGGCGCCGCGACCGGAGGCGAGCTTGTCGAGCAGACCGAGCGGCAGCATGTTGCTGGGCCTCGAGACCGAGCCGGATGCCGAGACCGAACTCGGCGTTGTCCTCGAACAGGCTGTTGCTCCACGCCGGGCCGCGGCCCTCGTCGTTGGTGCAGTACGGCGTGGTCGGCAGGTTGCCGCCGTAGATGCTGCTGCAACCGGTGGCGTTGGCGATCAGCAGGTGGTCGCCGAACAACTGCGTCAGCAGCTTGAGGTACGGCGTCTCGCCGCAGCCCGAGCACGCCCCGCTGAACTCGAACAGCGGCTGGCGCAGCTGGCTGGTCTTCACCGACGCCGGATCCCACTGTGCCGGGTCGGCTTCGTGGACCCGCAAGAACGCGTCCCATGCGACACGCTCGACGTCGAGGTGATCGTCGATCGGACGCAGGTTGATGCTCTTGCGCTTGACCTCGCTCTTGTCGTGTGCGGGGCAGGCGGTCACGCACAGACCGCACCCGGTGCAGTCGTCCGGGGCGACCTGCACCGTCAACGACATGCCGGGAACCTCGCGGCTGCGGAACGACTTGGTCTTCAGCATGTCGGCGCCGGCGACCGCCAAGCTCGCCGGGCTCGTAGACCTTCATCCGGATCGCCGCGTGCGGACACACGATCGCGCACTTGCCGCAGTCGATGCACAGGTCGGCTTCCCAGATCGGGATCTCGGTCGCGATCGTGCGCTTCTCCACGTACGACGTGCCGGTCGGGAACGTGCCGTCGGGAGGCAGCGCGCTGACGGGCAGCAGATCGCCTTCGCCGGCGAGCATCCGGGCGGTCACCCGCTGGACGAAGTCGGTGACCTCGCCGCGCGACCGTCGGACGCCGGTGCTTCGTCGCGGTCACGGTCGTGCCGATCGGCACGGCGAACAGGTGGGCGAGCGTGGTGTCGACGGCGTCGATGTTGCGCTGCACGACGACGTCGCCACGCTTGCCGTAGGTCGTCGCGATCGCTTCCTTGAGCCGGGCGATCGCCTCGTCGGTCGGCAGCACGTCGGCGAGCGCGAAGAAGCACGTCTGCATGACGGTGTTCACCCGGCCGGCCAGGCCCGGCCGCCTCGGCGACCGCTGCGGCGTCGATCGCGTGCAGCTGCAGGCCGCGCTCGAGCACGACCTCTTGCACCTCGACCGGCAGGCGATCCCAGATCTGCATCGGCGGGATACGGGCTGTTGATCAACACCGTCGCGCCGGGGGCGGCGACGCCGAGCACGTCCATGCGCTCGAGGAAGTTCCACTGATGAACGCCGACGAACGTCGCCCGGTCGATCAGGTAGGTGCTGTCGATCGGCTCGGGATCGAAGCGGAGGTGGCTGACCGTCATCGACCCCGACTTCTTCGAGTCGTACACGAAGTAGGCCTGCACGACCAGATCGGTGTTCTTGCCGACGATCTTCGCCGTGTTCTTGTTGGCCCCGACGGTGCCGTCGGCACCGAGCCCGTAGAACACGGCCCGCACCCGGGCATGATCCGTGGTGAACGAGGGGTCGAACGACGAGGCTGGTGTGGGTGACGTCGTCGATGATGCCGACCGTGAACCCGTTGCGCGGCTGCGTCGCGCGCAGCCTCGTCGAACACTGCCTTCACCATCGCCGGCGTGAACTCCTTGCTGCTCAGCCCGTATCGGCCACCGATCACGCGCGGTGTCTGGCCGTCGTCCCAGTGAATCGGGCGGCGCTGTGCCACAGCGCCGCCAAGCACGTCGAGGTGCAGCGGCTCGAACGGTGCACCCGGCTCCTTGGTGCGGTCGAGCACGACGACGGTGCGCGTGCTCGGCGGCAGCGCTGCCAGCAGAGCCTCCGTGGGGAACGGTCGGTACAGGCGAATGACCGCGACACCGACCCGCTCGCCCGAGCGACACAACTCGTCGACCGTCTCCTTCGCTGCTCCGGCACCCGAACCCATCAGCACGATCACCCGGTCGGCATCGGGCGCGCCGTGGTAGTCGACGAGGTGGTAGTGGCGGCCCGTCAAGCGCAGCCAGATGGTCCATCGACGACTGCACCGCGCTCGGGCACCCGGTCGTAGAACGGGTTGCAGGCCTCGCGGGCCTGGAAGAAGACATCGGGGTTCTGGGCGCTGCCGCGCAGCACCGGTCGATCGGGATCGAGTCCGCGGGCGCGGTGTGCGCTGACAGCTGCCGGGTCGATCATGGCTGCGAGATCATCGGCCGACGAGCACATCGATCGTGCCGAGCTCGTGACTGGTGCGGAAGCCGTCGAAGAAGTGCAGGAACGGGACACGGGTGTCGAGCGTCGCGGCATGGGCGACGGCGGCGAAGTCGGCGGCCTCCTGCACGCTGCTCGCGCAGAGCATGGCGAAGCCGGTGGTGCGTGCGGCCATCACGTCGCTGTGATCGCCGAAGATGCTGAGCGCGTGGGTGGCGATCGTTCGCGCTGCGACATGGATGACGGTCGGCGTGAGTTCGCCGGCGATCTTGAACATGTTCGGCAGCATCAACAGCAAGCCCTGGCTGGCGGTGAAGGTCGTGCCGAGTGCTCCGCGTGTGATCGCTCCGTGCAGCGTGCCGGCGGCGCCGGCCTCGCTCTGCATCTCGATGACCTCGGGGACAGCGCCCCAGAGATTCGTGCGCCCCTTGGCGCTCCAGTCGTCGGCGAACTCGCCCATCGGTGATGCCGGCGTGATGGGGTAGATCGCGATCACCTCCGATGCCAGGTGGGCGATGCGTGCCGCTGCCTCGTTTCCGTCCACCACGGCTCGTTTGCCGTCGTGTGAATGTGGTGTCCGCGAGCCCTCGGCCACGGTGCTGGCTGTCGTCATACCTGCAACCGTATGACTCAACCGGGTCTGGTCACCAGGGGCTTTCGACCCTTCAACGTCTGTGGCGCATGACCGCGCGGGCGTTGGCCAGCGTCTTTGGGACGGTGGTCATCGGACGCTTCGCCGGCGCCGATGCGCTGCTCGGCCTTGGGGACATCCGTGAGACCGGTCGGGCGCGATTTCGGTAGGCAGGCTACTCACAGCGCGCCCGGCGGGCTCAACGGGTTCGATTTCGGTACTGGGGGTACGGAAATCGCGCCCAACAAGTCTGCGGCTCGAGCGGGAGAACAGCGCACAGAGCCGGCGATCTGGGGTTGGATCGTGCTCGCCGAACCGCTCGGCAAGCTGCAGACGGCAGCAATCGGTGGTGTCGTGGCGGACAGCGCGGGCACCGCCTTGGCCACCGACACAAATCGGTAGATCGCGACGGTGACTTGAGAGGTATTTGGTAGTCATTCGGGGGTACTAGGGCTCTGTACGGCCCGGATTTGTGCGGATTTGATGGAGTCCAGAGCAGATGAGGTCGAACGGAGGAAAGGGGTGCGGATGCAGTGCCGAGTTGATCCCCCCATCGACTCGACCCCCGAGTCGCCGAGCGCCGTGCAGCCCGCCGCACCTGACCGACCCGCATTCCGAGAGCGTCGACGAATGCCCGCGACTCAATCGCCGCGGCACCCCGACTTCGTCTCGGTCGTTCTCGAGCCGCTGGCCAAACGTCGCGCCGCCGGTGAGCCCGATCGAGAGCTGTCCCTCGACCTGTACAACTCGATCCACCCGTGGGCGCTCGCATTCGCCGGGGCCCAATCGGCACGGCTTCCCGCTCACGCGGACCGCAACGAAGTGCTGTCGCAGGTGCTTCGCCTGACATGGGATGCCTGCGTGCGAATCGATTGGGATCAGTACGGGGCATGGCCGGCATATCTGGAGAGCAAGGTCAGCCGTGCCCGCATCGAGGCGGCCCGGTGCGACGATTGGCTGAGCAGGCGCGAGCGAGTGCGTCGACGCCGATTCCAGGATGAACTGGCTCGTCGCGAACAGGTCGAGCAACGGTCGCTCACCGGTCGCGAACGAGAAGCTGTCGCCAGCGCCGTTGCACCGAGCTCGACGCGGGTCGACTGGGCCAAGACGTTGCTCGACTCCCGTCATCCGTCCACCGTCGCCGAGGTTCCCGACGTCCTCGATTCCACAACCGTCGAGGACCAGGTCGAGGGCAGCGAAATGGGCGGAATCCGTGGCCGCTGCCTGAGAAAGTGGCTGAAGATCGTGGCCGCTCAGAACCAGGCGCTGGCAGCCGACCTGGCGCGATGGTTCGCCTCGAACGAATCCGGCGATCGCGAGCTGCCGGCACGCCTGGCTCATCGGCTGGAGCCCTACACGCCTCTGCTGCTGGCAATGTTGGGTGAGGCTGCGTGATGGTCGAGATGAAGGCTGCTGTGCTGTGCGCCTCATGCGGCACGCGCCTGGCTCACGACCATCTCGACACCATCTGCTCTCCCTGCCGAAGAACAGAGATCGAACGCTCGGCGCGCCGGAGTGCCGTTCCGGCCGGCGACAGTTCCCTGATCAAGGCTGCCTTCGAGACGTCCGGGCTGTACGGGGTGGCCGAGCAGCTCCAGTGCTCTCCCGGTGAGGCGCTCGACGTCGTGCTCGCCGCGAGGCTCGTGCCAGTCACCCCTGCGCGACGACGCCAGTTGCTGCAGCAGCTCGTGGCTATGCGGGGCTACTCGCATGTCGCCGCAGCGGAGGCGCTGAACATCAGCCGGTGGACGGTGGCAACGTACCGGAGCCAGCTCGGCATCGAGCGAAACCCTGCCGCGCGACGACCGACCGAGAAGGCGACAGGACCATGATCGGCCGCACTCGCCGTCGCCGCGCACCGGCTGACAGCGGAGGCTCGATCGAGTTCGCCGAGCTGTTGGACCCAGTCGTTGTGACCGATGCGCCGTGCTCGGTCGAACCAGACGAACCGGTCGAAGTGATCGCATCAGTCGAAGCGGTCGAACGAGCGGAAGACGTTGAAGTGGTTGAAGCGGTCGAAGTGATCGAAGTGATCGAGCTGAGCGAACCAGTCGAAGCGCTTCAAGAGATCCAGCCGGTCGATGTACCGCTTCCGGCCCCGATCACCACGCATTCGCGGTTCGCCGACGCAGGCCTCAACGACGACCGGCTGCCCGTGCGCAAACCCAAGCGTCGCTGGCTGCACCGCTGAGGGCTCATCACCTCGACGTGGGCCATGACGACGGGTCCGACGGGTTCGGCGTCGGCAGCAGGTCCGTCGGTACCTCGCACGCCGCGAGCACGTTCTGCAGGGCAGACAGGATGGTCGAGCCTGTTGCCACGATCTGTTCACGCGTATGGTGCTCGGCGATGGCCGTGACGTCGGCACGGATGCCGCCGGCGTCGAGCGCGGCAGCACCGAGCAGGTCACGAGCAAGGGCCGGATCAGCGAACTCGGCGCCGTACGCCGGCAGCATCTGCTCGATCCAGGTACGCGTCCTGTACGCCATCCCGTATTGCCGGCGCAGTTGGGCCAGAACACCACCGATCCGCACGGTCAACCACGGCAGGTCGACAGTGACCGGTGCCTCGGTGGTGGCGGCGGCAACAACCGTCTGGATCGAACGGGGGCCGCATCGCTTCGAGGCGCCCACGAACACCAACGCTGCGCCAGTGGCGGCGAGCGAAACCGTTGCCAATGGTGGCAGACCCAGCACCTCGACGAACGCCGAGAGGATCGATACCAGGATCGCCGCTAGCCCAGCGGTCATGATCAGTTCGGCACTACTGGGACGGCGTCCTTCGGCCGACACCGCAGGCAAAGGTTCCCGGTCGATCAGGGTCGAGGGTTCGGGCGCCGGCCATGCGTCGCCACGACTGCGCCTGATTGTTGGTTGCACGCTGTGTTTCATGGAACCCTCCATTCACTTCACGAGGTTGATGATCTTGAACATCGGCATGTAGAGGGCCACGACCATCCCGCCGACAGTCATACCCATCACCACCATCAACAGCGGCTCGATCAGCGACGTCAGCGAATCGACGGTTGCCGAAACCTCGGCGTCGTAGAAGTCGCCGATCTTGTCGAGCATCTCGTCGAGGGCTCCGGTCTCTTCGCCGACTGCCATCATCTGCACAACCATCGGCGGGAACACCTCGTGGGTCATGAGTGCTGCCGATACCGATTCGCCGACGCGAACCCGCTCGCGCGCCTCGTTGATCGCCTGTGCGACCACTGCGTTGCCGGCGGTGTCGGCAACGATGTCGAGCGCTTCCATGATCGAGACGCCGGACCGGGCGAGCGCCGAGAGCGTTTGGCAGAAACGGGCGATCGCCGTCTTCTGGACGATCGGGCCCATGATCGGCGTCCGCAGCTTCAGCCGGTCGATCGCCATCCGGCCGTTCGGCGTGGCCTTCCATCGCTTCAATCCGACGACGGCGCCGACCCCAACGATCACGATCAGCCACCAGTAGGTGGTCAGGAAGCTCGACACCGCGATCAACATCCGAGTCGGCAGCGGCAAGGTGCCGCCAAGGTCGTTGTACATCGACTCGAACATGGGAACGATGAACAACAACATCGCCGAGACGATCACCACGATGATGCACCCGACGGCGATCGGATATGACATCGCCGACTTCACCCGCCTACGCAGATCGAGTTGCTTCTCGAGCATCGTGGCCAGCTGCAGAAGCACCATGTCGAGCATCCCGCCGACCTCGCCCGATCGGACCATGGCGATGTACACCGTCGGGAAGACCTTCGGGTGCTTGGAGACTGCCTGCGAGAACGACAGCCCGCGCTCGATGTCGCCACGCATCTCCGTGATCACCGCGGCTAGCGGCTTTGACTCGGTCTGGTCGGCCAGGATGGTGAGCGCTCGGATCAGGGTGAGTCCGGCTGCGACCATGGTGGCCAACTGCCTGGAGAAGACCACGACCGAGTGGAGGTTGATCTTGCCTTCATCGCTGCGCACGCTGACGTCGGCGCTCAGTTTCGACTTGCCGCGGGCCACGACCGACACCGGCACATAGCCCAGCTCGCGGAGCTTGGCGACGACGAGCTGCTCGCTCTGTCCCTCGATGCTGCCCTTGTGGACCGTGCCGATCTTGTCGCGGACCTTGTAGACGTAGGTAGTGCTCATCGCCCACTCGCCTCGGATGTCTTCATTCCGAGCAGACCGCGCAGGTCGTCGGTGCTCGCCGCCCGCTCAAGTGCTGCGTCCAAGGTGATCCGGTGCGACTTGACGAGGTCGGCGAGGTTCTGATCCATGGTCACCATGCCGTACTTGGCGCCGGCTTGCATCTGGCTGGCCAACTGGTATCCCTTGCGCTCGCGGATCAGGTTGCGCACAGCGGGTGTCGCGATCAGGATCTCGGCCGCGGCGGCACGGCCACGGCCGTCAGCCGTCGGCAGCAGCTGCTGTGTGACCACAGCCTGCAGCGTCGTGGCGAGCATCACCCGAATCTGACCCTGCTGATCAGGCGGGAACACGTCGACGATGCGATCGACGGTCTGCGGGGCCGACTGCGTGTGCAACGTGGCGAAGACCAGGTGACCGGTCTCGGCAGCGGTCAGCGCCATGTGGATCGTCTCGAGGTCGCGCATCTCGCCGACCAGGATCACATCAGGATCTTCACGCAGCGCCCGCTTGAGAGCCGACGCGAAGCTGTTCGTGTCTTCTCCGACCTCGCGTTGGTTGACGATCGCCTTCTTGTGGTCGTAGAGGAACTCGATGGGGTCCTCGCACGACAGGATGTGCACAGGCTTGGTGCGGTTGATGATGTCCAGCAGCGACGCCAATGTCGTCGACTTCCCCGAGCCCGTCGGGCCCGTCACCAACACGAGACCGCGTGGCAGATCGGCAAACGTGCGAATCACGGCCGGCAGGTGCAGGCTCTCGAAGTCGGGGATGTTGAACGGGATCGTGCGCAGTACTGCCCCGACTGCGCCGCGCTGGCGAAACACGTTCATCCTGAACCGGCTCTTGCCCGGAATCGAGTAGCTCGTGTCCAGCTCGAGCTCCCTGGCGAACTCTTCGATCTTGCGTTCGTTGAGGATGGCGAACACCAGGCGTTCGATCATGGCCCCGTTCAAGATGCCGTATCCATCGAGCGGGCGCAGGGTTCCGTTGACGCGTACGGTCGGTGGCGCACCGGCGGCCAGGTGCAGGTCCGAGGCGTTGAGCACCAGGCACAGCTCGAGCAGCTCATCGATGTTGTGGGGAACCATCGGTGCGATGACGACCGGCGGGGCGAGCATGACGCTCGACGCAACCGCCGAGCCGTTCTGATCAGGTAACGACACGTGACACCTCCGTGAGCGTGGTGAGCCCGAGGGCCACCTTGGCGAGTCCGTCGCTGCGCAAGTCCATCAGGCCCTGCTCGGCCGCGACGCGACGAACATCCTCCGACGAGGCCCGAGCCACGACGAGCTTGTCGAGCTCCTCCGACATCAGCATCACCTCGTGGATGGCCATCCGGCCGCGATAGCCGGTGCCGCCACACTGCGGGCAGCCGACGCGGCGGTAGAACACCAAGTTGTCGCTCGAATGGCGCGAAAAATCCCACTTGGCAGCGGTGAGGTCGAACTCGGTCGGCTCGAACGGCACCTTGCAGCGATCGCACAGGCGGCGGGCCAACCGTTGGGCCAGCACGCAGTCGATGGCAGAGGTGACCAGGAACGGCTCGATGCCCATCTCGATCAGTCGTAACGGCGTCGATGGCGCATCGTTGGTGTGCAGCGTCGTCAGCACGAGGTGACCGGTCAGCGCGGCCTCGATGGCGATGACCCCGGTCTCTTGGTCACGGATCTCGCCGACGAGGATGATGTCGGGGTCCTGGCGCAGTATCGACCGCAGCGCGTTGGCGAAGGTGAGCCCGGCCTTGGGGTTCACCTGCACTTGGTTCACATTGGGAAGCCGGTACTCGACGGGATCCTCGACCGTGACGATGTTGCGCGACTCCACGTTCAGCAGGTTGAGGGTTGCGTACAGGGTTGTCGTCTTGCCCGAGCCCGTGGGCCCGGTCACCAGGATGGCGCCGTACGGCTTGCGAAAGGCGTGCTCGTACTGTTCGAGCTGCGACGGCAGGAAGCCGAGGCTGGCCAGCGACTGCACACTGCTGGCCCGATCGAGGATGCGCATGACGATCTTCTCGCCGTGAACGGTCGGCAGGGTGGAGACGCGCAGGTCGACGACGGCGCCGTCGACGGTCAGGCTGATCCGCCCGTCCTTGGGTACCCGTCGTTCGGCGATGTCGATGTCTGCCATCACCTTCAGGCGCGACACGACGCCAGGGATGATCGATCGCGGTTGGCGCATCCGCTCGTGCAGCACCCCATCGATGCGGTACCGGATTCGGAGATCGTGCTCGGTCGGCTCGACATGGATGTCAGAGGCGCGCTCCTGCACCGCCTGCAGGATGATCAGGTTGACGAACTTGACGATCGGGGCTTCCTCGACGACTGCACGGAGCGTCGCCAGGTCCGTTTGTTCGTCGAACGAATCGTCGACGACGATCTGGGCCACGTTGCTGACCTCCTGGTCGAGCTTGCGTCGCTCGCCGAGCAAGTCGGCCAATTGGGTCGAGGTGATCGCCACCCGCGTGAACCGCTCCCCGAGCAGGGCGCGGAGGTCGTCGACTGCCCGCAGATCGCTCGGCGTGACCATGCCGACGATCAGTTCGCCGTTCTCGCGGCGTAGCGGAACGGCCTGGTACTTGTGGCCGATGTGCTCGGGGAGCAGTGACCTCAGTGCTGGATCACTCAGCTCCGCGCCAGGCGGACTCTCGTGGACCTGCGCCGCGGGCGCTGGGAGCGTTGGTGCATCCATCGAACGTTCGTGTCGGCCATCGGTTGGGCAGCAGAGCGCAGAACTCCCCGTTTCCACAGTTCAGGGAGTGATGGTGTTGATCTCCCGCGTCGAGATGTGGCGGATCGTGAACTGCTGCGGATTGGCGAGCGACCAATCGAAGCCGAGCGACTTCAAACCCTCGAGCGGGTAGGTGATGCTCAGATTGGCGTGAGCGTCGAAGGACCCGGTGTAGAGCGCACCGAGGTATGTCACGGAGTTGGCGTTCTTCTTCACGGGCGTGAAGGCCCCTTTGGTGTACGCCAGCAGAGGGACGTACTTGTCGTCGAAGTTGTTCGGCAGGAAGATAGACCCGGAATTCGTCGAGATAACCGTCAACTGCACGGGGGCGGTGCCGACCTTCGTCAACCTCGTCGGCAGGGTGATGCTGCCGGCGGCGATGATGGTCATGTCGTGCGTCAGGGGGCTCAGGTTGCTGAGATCAACATCACCTGGGTTGTAGAAGACGCCTTCGGTCTTACCGTTCGAGTACGGCTGGTACGACCCGGGGTAGCTCGCGTTCGGCCACGGGAACGAGGGCAACGTCTGTACCGGCACTGGCAACGGTCTGAGGTTCGGTGGTTGACAGGTGCCTTTGACAGGTGGATTGGGACAGCGGCCGCCGGTGTAGATGTCGATGGTCTTACCGGAGGCGACGTCGTTGACGCTGTCGACACTGCCAATCTTGATGGTGCCGTTGGCGTAGAGCGAGCCGACAAAGTTCGCCTTTCCGCCGTCGACGTTGCCTACCACGTAGACATCGCCGGTGATTGTCTTGGCCTGGCTCGGAAGGTTGAGATCGCCGCCGATGTACACCTTCCCGGTGATCGTCCAGTTTGCGCCGTCGACGGTCCCCTGGGTGAAAAACCCATACGTGAACCCGACGGGAATCATTTCAACGACCTGCTGCATCGTTCGCTTGGCGTTCGACGACGAACCGACCGACGTGAGCATCTTCCTGAACGGCTGGCCGGCCACAGGTGTGACCGTGACGCTGTAGGAGGATCCGCTGGAGTCGTACGTTCCCGAGTACGAACCGGGGGCGGAGTCGGTCGTGAGTTTCGAAGCGGCATCGACGAGCCCCGCCGAGGCGGTATCGATTGCCTGTTGGCGTTGCCGATCGCTGTTCGACGCGGAGCTCTGACGGTTGGCGAACGAGAACAGAACGCCACCAAGAGCGAAGACGATGACCGAGATGATCGCCGCCATCACCAGCGCCGAGCCGCGATCACGGGGATGTCGGTCGGCAGCTTCGGGACTGCAACCAAAGTTCTTGTTCAGCATTGGCCCCATGCGTTCCTCCCAGCGACTGTTGTTTGTATGTGGAACTCGCCACCGTTGGCAGATCTGATGGGGATGTCGACGACTACGGTCCGCAGCGGAGTCATCAGCTGAGCGAACGCGGTCGTGGTCGACCCGACGTTGTCGATCACCGTTCGCGAACTGCCATTTTCAGTACGCACAACGGTGTCGTCGACCACCTCGTAGGTGATTCCCTCGCCCGGCGATGCAACCGTTCGGAAGTTCAGCACGTTCCGTGGGGCAGCCTGGTTCGGCACCGGCTCCTTGATGCAGACAGCCGACCGCAGCTCGCGGTCCAATGTGGCCGATACCAAACGCGCGGCGTCGATCGCGTTCGAACTGCTCTCGATCCGATTCGTCGTCCGTTGCGCCAGGCCAAGGGTTGCCGCGACGATCCCAACCACGAGCCCCGTCAGGGCCATCGAGATCATCAGCTCGACGAGCGTGACACCCCGGTCGCGTCGGTCGCTCACATCGGTCATCGCCGTCATGCCGCCTTCGTGAGCCAGGCGCTGTTCGCTGAAACGCGTCCGTAGTTGACCTCGATGGTGAAGTTGTCGGTTCCGACACCTGGCGAAGCGTCAAGGGTCGATGGTGTGATGGTGACACCGACCGTGACGAGGAGCATCGGTTGAGTCTCCACGGCCGCTTCCAGCCACACCTGGCGATCGCCCACCGGGAACGTTGTTGTGCCGGTCCAGCTGGTTCCCGGCGCCACGACGACGGGGGCATACCCAGATCCGTTCCAGACTTCCAGTGTGGTTCCGAAGACCAGGGTTGGCGCGACAGTGGTGTAGCCCGCCGAGGCCGACGCAGTGGCCGTGAAGCCGGCCACCTTGACGGTGCCGCCGGGGACTCCGGGCAGCGACAGAATGCTGAGGGCGGGCGCAATCAGCGAGGCCGAGGTCGTGACACTCCCGCTGGTGCTGGTGATCGTGTCGTGATCAACACGAGTCGTTGCCGACCACCCGCTGGCAAAGGACCACAAACCTCCGGTCAGCCCGCCACTGTTGAAGGTCGCCGACGATCCGGCGGTGGGAGTCACCGCTGCATCGGCAAACGGCACGGTATCGCTCGCGCCCGCGAACGTACATGCCGGCGAGCAGACATCGGTCTTGCCGTCCGATGACAACGAAGTCGGCAACGCTGGCGGAACCACGACAGCGAGCCCACCGGCCGTCGGCGAGATCGGACACAAGAACGAGCCGCCGGACCCCGACGCAGTGTTGAGCGTGGAGGTGCTCGAATCGTTGTCGGCAACGTTGGTGATGTTGACCCGTTGGCAGTTGTCGGCGACAACCGGGTCCACGGGCACGCAGGTCGACGAGTCGACGCGGGGGTGAACCTCGACGTGAGCTGCAGCACTTGTCGCCGAGCCGATAGCGGTGCGCAGCGTGGAGGCGATGGTGTCGGCACGTGCGCCAGGTAGCGCGACGTGCACATCGTCGAACGTGTCTGCACCAAGACACCCGCTGAGTGTGACCAATCCGTCGGTCACCTCAGCAGTGCCGTTGCCGGCTGGATACGACGTGTAGTCGAGCGGAAAGACCAGCGAGGAGAACTGCATCGTGTGGGCCGGGTTTGTCGATGGCCATCCAACGATCACGGTCACGTGGCGGTATCCCGTGCCATGGCCCCCATCCGGTGGCACCGTCGTCACGAACGTGCGGAGTACGAACGTCACACCCGCGGCGACGGGATACGTGCGATACGGCGACGTTCCACCGAAGAAGAGGTCCTCGCCGCCGAACTTCAACGGCGTCCCAGGCGTGACCAATGGGTCGGCGGTGGTCACGCCGGTACCCGTGGCGACGTTGGCCCAGTCGGCACCCTGCATGTTCTCAATCGCCTGCTTGGCCAGCGAGACCGCGATCGTCCGCTGACGGCTGGTCGTCATCGCGTGTGCCACCGCGCCCAGTGTGCTGAGCAAGCCGAGGAGCACCCCGAGAATGATCGTCATGGCGATGATCTGCTCGATCAGGCTGAAACCTCGGTCACCTGGTCTCCGGGGGGTGGGCTGAGCAGCGCGTCGTGACACACCATCCGTGTCGGCCATTCGTGTCCTTGCCCGACAGGTCATTTCCCCACGTTGGGGGAACCGCTGTCGCCGTTGCGACCAACAGGCCGACTCCACCCTCCGAGAACGGAGGAGGCGCCAATGGCTGCAACGACAATTGGCTTGGACATCGGCACCAATGCCGTTCGTGCCGTCGAGATCGAGCTCGGCGATCCACCGCTCATTCGGCGGATGGGTCAGGTTGGCCTGCCGATCGGCGCCGTTGTTGACGGCGAGGTCGCCGACGTTGGCGCCGTCTCGATCGCCCTGCGACAGCTGTGGACCCAAGCCGGCTTCAAGTCGCGCCAGGCACGGGTTGGCATGTCGTCGGCACGGATGATCGTGCGGACGATCGAGATGCCTCGCGGTCTCACACGACGAGCTGGTGTCGACCATTCGCCTCCAACTCGACGACTACGTCCCGCTCCCCGCCGAGGAAACTGTCTTCGACATCAGGTTGTTGGACGGAGTGGATCCATCGAGCCAGACGGTGCAACTCCTCTTCGCGGCAACGCACCAAGACGCCGTCCAGCCGCTGCTGATGGCGATGCACGGCGCCGACCTCAAGGTCGCGGCAGTCGACGTCATCCCGGCAGCGTTGGCTTTGGCCCTGACCCGCCATGAGCCCGACGAGGAGGACGGCGTCGACATCATCGTGTCGATCGGCGCCGGAACCGTCGTCGTGGTCGCCGCACGCGACGGGGAGCCGCTCTTCGCAAGGACGCTCACCAACGCCGGCGGGCGCAGGACGACAGAGCGCATCGCCAGCCGGCTGGGGATCGGTGAGCTCGACGCCGAGCGGTACAAGCGTCTCGGGGTCACCGAGGACGCTGCGTCGTCGGTGGTGTTGCGGGCAAGCGCCGAGAGCCTGGACGAGCTGATCGAAGAGGTGCGAGCGTCACTCGCCTTCTATGGCGAGCAAGCGTCGTCACAACACGTGCGGCGGCTGCTGGCCACAGGAGGCGGCTCGCAAATCCCCGAGCTTCCTGTTGCACTCGGCGACGCTCTCGGTCTCGATGTCGAGTGCGCAAATCCCTTCGCCAATGTCCGAATAGGTCGCACCGGGTTCGAACCAGGCGATCTTCCGTACCTGGCGCCGTACATGGCCGCCGCGCTCGGCGTCGCCCTCGGCCAGACACGGCCGAAGGATCAGCGACTCGATCTCACCCCGGTGGCCAGGCGCGCCAACCGTTTGCCGGGGGCACGCCGCCTGCTGATCGGGGCAGGAGCGGCGCTCGCAGTCGGTGCCGTCGGCGCTCTCTACATGCAGGGTCGCAACCAGATCGCCGACGCGCAGGAACAGACGACGGTGGCAAGCGCACGGCTCGCCGAGCTGCAGACGCAACTCGAGGCGCGAGTAGTTACAAGTGGTGTGACGCCGTCGAGCGCCGGCACGGCGGCGAGTCCCGAGGACGTGGCCGCCAGTGTCGCCCCGAGCAACATCGATTGGCTCGCAGTCGAGAATGCGGTCGCCGAGGACAGCGCACCGCTCGGCGTGGTCACCTCGGGCTTCGCAGGAGTGCTCAACCCCGTGGGCGACGTTGCCACAGTTGGGGGCCCGGCGCTACCAGGCAAGTTGACGTTCGCTGCTACAGCCCCTGGTTTGATCGCCGTGGCCGATTGGCTCGACATCATCGCGGCCGACCCTCGCTTCGCCGATGCGTGGGCAGGAGGGTTCACCATGACCGCTCAACCTGACGGATCGGCGGGGGTGCAGTTCACGATTGCGATGTCCGTGACCGACGAGAACCTCGTCGACCGCAGTTCGACAACCGAGGTGCAGCCATGAACCGCAGCCGCAAAGACGTGGCGATGATCGTGGCGATGGCGGTGCTGCTGGCTTTCGCGGTGTTCAACTTCGTGTTCAACCCGCAACGCAGCGAGTTGTCCACCGCCCGCAGCGACCTTCAAACGGTCGAGCAGAACATCTCCGCCGCCGAACTGCAGCTGCAAGCCCCGGTCTCCACCACCACAACTTCGCCGACGGATGCGCCGGCAGCCGCGCCGGCGGTTCCGGAAGATCCGGCCCTGACGCAGCTCCTCAGACAACTGCAGGGGGTTGCCGAGTCGACCGGGGTGACGTACTCGGCGATTTCGCCGACTCCACTGAGCGCGAACCCGAGCGGACCAGGAGGTTCGATGGTGGTCTCGATCGCCGCCTCTGGCTCGCACGACGGGGTTCAGGCCTACGTCAAAGGACTTCGAGACCTGAACCGGCTGCTCGTGATCGAGCAGATCTCGATCACCACCCCGCCGGCCGTCGCAGACCAACCCCAGCAGCCAGATCAGCTCCAGCTCTCGGTTCGCGCCTTCACGCTCCGGTCGCCCGTCAGCGCCGAGGTTCCCACGACGATCTCCAAGCCATGAGCCACCAATGTGGTCACTCGCACACTCTTTGTGGGAAAAGTGGAAAGTCACTCCCCGGTGATCACCTCTCGGCCGACACAGCAAATCGTCAATCACACGTACCGGAGGTACACCAAATGAACAGCTCCCCCACACAACGAAGGGAAGACAAGGGATTCACCCTCATCGAGTTGATGGTCGTCGTCCTGATCATCGCCATCTTGCTGGCGATTGCCATCCCAACCTTCCTCGGCGCCCAGAACAAGGCCAAGGACCGCAGCGCCCAGTCATCGGCCCGCAACGCCCTGACCAACGCCAAGGTGCTGTACGCCGACGCCGGCGTCTATGCGACAAGTGCCGATACCGTCACAGGTCTTGAAACAGAGGCACTCAACAGTGCTGCAGCCGTCGCAGCCCTGACTGTCAGCGAGCCAGCCCTGAGCTTCATCACTACTGCATCGACGAAGCCGAAGGTCGTCTCGGTGCTCGTACCGGTCGGCGGCAAGCAATTCTTCGCCGTGGTGAAGTCCGACACGGACACCTGCTTCTTCATCTCTGACAACGTGGGCGCAGCCGTCACGGGAGTCCCACAGGGCACCAACTACTACAAGACAACTGGACAGACCAGCTGCGCCGCCACCGCGAGCGGACCCTACACGGCCACGGGTTGGTGACGTGACCGACTCGGGATGGATCAGCCTCGGCTGATCGGTAACTCGAGTCGGCGGGCACAACACTTCCGGTCTTCATGACCGTCGACTCGGCGCCCGATGCGCCCGCCCGAAAGGGTGGGCGCATCGCCGCGTCTACGGCTGACCTTGGGCGCGAAACCAGCACTCCTGGTTCCGGAATCGCACCCAAGGCGGCTGCATGGGCGAGGAAGAGAACCCGCAGTACCGGAATCGCGCCCAACGTGTACCGGACTCGCCCGCGGCGCGGGTCAGGGTTAGGCGTCTTGGAGGACAAATGGGAGCGTAGAAAGCGACAAGTGGTAGCGCGGGAGTCCCCGCTGCGTATCTCGGCCCTTGGCCCCTAGGTCGCGGTCCAGCCGGCGAAGGCGTCGATCATGGCGTGCACGTCGCCGAGTGGGTACAGGATCGGGCACGTGCAGCCGTTGCGGATGTAATGCGACACGCGGTCGCGGGCCTCGGCCGGTGTGCCGGAGGCGGTGAGCATCTGGACGATCTCGTCGGGCACCAACTTCGAGGCGGCGACCACCTGTTCATGCGTGGCCGGCCATGTCAGCACCTCACCGACGCTGTCGAGCAGGCTCTGAGGAACTCCCGACGCCTTCATGATGTGGGGCTGCTGCCCGAGGTACTGGGTGACCATCAACCGGGCCATGTCGAGAGCGGTCTGGCGATCCTCGTGAACCGAACACACGACCAGTTGCGGCCGGTCGATGTCGGCGAGTCTGCGACCTGATCGATCCAGGCCGACCTGCAACGCCTCGATGGCCCGCTGGTTGTACTCCGGCGACACCAGATAGTTCAGCACCACACCGTCGGCGATCTCACCGGCGAGCTCCATCATCTTCATGCCCGTGGCACCGATGTAGATCGGCACATCCTTCGGTCGGCGATCCTGATAGACGTAGTCGAGCTCGACGCCGTCGAGGTGAACGTACTCACCGTCAATACTGACCGTCTCGTTGTGCAACAGCGCGCGCACCGCCGTGACCACTTCGCGCATCACACCCAACGGCTTGGCGCGAGTCGATACCGACCTTGCTCGCCAGCGGGTCCCACCAGGCCCCGATGCCGAGGATCACGCGGCCCGGCGCAAGGTCATCGAGGGTCGAGAAGGTCGAGGCCAGTCGTGCCGGGTTGCGCGTCCAGCAGTCGACGACGCCGGAGCCGATCTTGATCGTGTCGGTCACGGCGGCGAAGGCAGCCATCGGCACGACCGCGTCGCGCACCAGCCGGCTGTCGGCCTGCCACACGGCGTCGAAGCCCTTGGCCTCGGCGTACTGGGCGAAACCCATCCCCTCTCGGATCGGGTGGGCATCTTGCAGATAGATCGCAGCTGGCGTGGTCATCGAACGGAATCCTTCATAGTCGGGCGAACAGTCTTGTGGCCTGCTCGGCGGCCTTGGCGCGCACCTCGTCGAGATCGACCCGGGTCGGTCGGCCATCGCGCAGCACGACCTCCCCCGAACCGAGCGTCACATCGACGGCCCGCACACCCGGTGTGAACGCCGTGTGCCAGGCACTATCGGCGTGGTCGTAGTTGAATTCGACGCGATCGTCGCGGCATTCGGGAAAGAACCGATACCCCTCCTCGAGCCACGACCACACCGTCTCGGGACCCGCCGTCACGTCGTGCTCGCGCAGACGCACGTACGCCAGCCGAGCCTCCTCGAGCATGTCGGCACCGATGCCGTCGGTGCCCAGCACGACACGATTGGGGCGAGTCGTCGGCGCGGCGTATCCCACCGAGTTGTTCATGTTGGAGCGGGGGTTGTGGGCGATCGTGCCCCGCAGCGGCCGGTCGAGGTGTACGCAGTGGACGAGTAACCAGTCGTCGGCGGCCAAGTGCTCGAGCCGGGAACCCGCATCGCGATCGGCGATGCCCTCGGCGACGTGGATGTGCACGCCGACACCGAGATCGGTCGCCAACTCGGCGGCGGCGGCGAGGGTCTCGTCGCGGCAGGTGAATGCGGCGTGCACGCCCACCATCCCCCGTCCGCCGACGCGCAGGTACCGCTCGTTCTCGGCCAGGCCGCGCCTGGCCTCTGCCGCACCGTGACGGTCGGTGACGCCGTAAGCGAGGTTGACGCGGATCCCCACCTCGGCACAGGCATCGGCGATGATCGTCAAGCTGCCATCGATTGCCGACGGGCTCTCATGGTGGTCGATGATGCCGGTCGTGCCGCAGAGCAGCGCCTCGGTCGCGCCGAGCATCGCCGACCAGCGGATCATCTCCTCATCGAGGGCGACATCGAGCCGCCACCAGATCTGTTCGAGGATCTCGATGAAACTGGTCGGCTGCTTCGGCGGGGCCGGCATGCCGCGAGCCAGCGCCGAATACAGGTGATGATGCCCACACACCAGACCCGGCGTGACGGAGCTCATCTGCGCCCGCCGAACGAACTGGGCAGCCCCGGAACGCTTCGTACGGTTCTGGGGTTGCCCAGAAGCATCGTCGAGGTCATGCGCCAACTCACGGGGTCACGGCTCGATCACGCCGCGCTGGCTCGTGATGCGCTCGTACAGTTCGGGTCGGCGATAGCGGTCGAAGTCGAACAGCGTCTCTTTGTACCGCGTGCACCAGTCGAGATCGCACCGGGCGACGACCAGCTCGTCGTCGCTGGTCAACGCTTGAGCCACGATCTGCCCGCTCGGTGCGACGATCATCGACTGCGCCAACGAGTCGACGCCCTCCTCGACGCCACCCTTGGCGACGCCGACGACCCAGGTGCCGTTCTGGTAGGCACCGCTCTGCATGACAAGCGCGTTGTGGAAGCCCTGGAGGATGTCCTGGCTGGGATCCGGCACGTAGTGGATAGGCGTGTTGTAGCCGCACAGGATCATCTCCACGCCCTGCAGGCCCATCACCCGATATGTCTCCGGCCAGCGGCGGTCGTTGCAGATCATCATCCCCACCAGGCCGCCGAAGGCCTCCCACACCCCGAAGCCGTCTTGCGAGGGTTCGAAGTAGTAGCGCTCCGCGTGCTGGAACGGGCGATCGGGCTCGTGGTGCTCGTGCCCCGGGATGTGCGACTTGGTGTACGTGGCGACGATCGATCCATCGCGCTCGACCAAGGTCTGTACGTTCCATCGATGCCCGGCGTCGTCGAGCAAGGCGTAGCCGATGCAGAACCCGATGCCCAACCGGAGCGCCTCGTCGAACAACGGTTGCGTCGCCTCGTTCGGCATCGAGCGTTCGTACCAGTGATCGGCCTCGGCGATGTCGTCGACGAACCAGCGCGGGAAGAACGTCGTGAGGGCGAGCTCCGGATAGACAACGAGTTCGACACCGTGCCGTGCGGCCTGTTGGAGCAGGGCGATCATTCGTGCCACAACCTGTTGGCGAGTGTCGTCGCGTTGGACAGGACCGAGCTGCGCGGCAGCGACGGTGAGCATTCGTGACACTGGCGCACCTCCCTCGGTGTGATGTACGAATCGTAAAACTACCCGGTGGTCTCAGTTCGGCACCGCTGACCCAGCGCGGCGAACTCGACTGCTTCCTCCGGCGTCAACTGCGGCCGATCGAAGAACCCCTTCAACTCCTCGTTCGTCTTGCCCTCGAAGAAGGCGGCAACGACGCACTCCGCAGTCTTCTGATCGAGCCCACCATCCTCCAACTGCTGCACGAGCGAGGCGCGTGCGTCGTCTCGAGCCTGCGAACCGCAACTCGCGACAGAGACCACGAGGAGCACCAGCACACAGCATCGACGGAACATCAGCGTGTCAGGCAATGATCGATGACGTTGCGAGTGACCCGGGCGACCAGCGGATCGCCGGCCAGGCCGAACACCCAGTCGGTCGTGCCGACGGTGACCACCTCGCCGCCGCCGGCACCGTACGGCCGGCAGGTCAGCATGACGGCGTTGCCGTAACGGCAACGCGCCAGAGACTCGGCATCGACGCCGCCGTGCAGGCGCGAAGCGATGAACTCGAGGTCGCCCTGATCGTCGAGCGCGGCGATCGATGCCGGATACTCACCCATCGCCAGGTTCGACGATGGTGTGAACGCCACCACCTCGACCTCGGCGGGGGTGCCATCGCCACCGGCGGCGACCGGCAACTGGTAGGAATCAAGACCCAGCCGGCATCCGACGGTCTCGTAGCCGACGACACCATCGGCGGCACCGAGCAGGTCGCCGTAGCGCAGACCGGTACCGGCGAACATCCAGTGGTCGTGGCGATAGACGGTGAACCCACCGGACCCGCGTGGCGTGGCGGCACCGAATCGGCTGTACAACCCGTACGCCGAGCCGGCGCCGAGCAGCGCTGTCTCCGGGCGGCCGACCAGCGGGTCGCACCACATGCCGCTCATCGTCGCCTGCGCTTCGGTTCCCACGACAGGATCGGCCTGGTGTGCGCTGTACTTGTAGCAGACCATCGTGCGGCCGTGGTCCTGTAGTCGGACCTGCCAGAACATGGTGTTGCCCGACAGGCTGACGTAGCTGCCGCCGCGTCGAACGTGTTCTTCGATCGTTGCCCGCTGACCGGACGACCAGTACTCGTCATGACCGACACCGAGGACGAGGTCGTACCCATTCGCCGCGCCGGGGTCGAGTTCGAGGTCACTCGACACCGCATAGTCGAACTCCATGCCCTGGGCCTCGGCCCACTCGACGAAGCGTCGCTCGTAGGTGAACCATCCGGCCGAGCCCATGAACCCGGGGTAACCGTTGGCGAAGCGGTACTGCTGGTAGATCATGCCGTCGACGTCGGGTTCCTCGCCGCGGTACGTGGGACGCGACTTGCGATCGTCGCGTTCGGTGGACGGTCGCATCAGCATGCCGCGCCCGAACGGCCTGGCAAACGAGACCTGTCGGCCGCCGGTGTAGAGGCTGCAACCGCCCCAACTGTTGTAGGCGTTGTACGTGTTTGTGGCGAGCACCAGCAGAGCCCGCGCCCGCCGCCCGCCGGCACGGACCACGAATGCGGCGTATCCCACAGCACGATCCGGTGGCGCGTCGTGGGCGGTGAGCGTGACGAGGTAGAACCCGCTGCGCCAGTCGTCGCCGATCGGCACTGTGACTGCAACGGGCCAGCCGCAGCCGTTGGAGTCGGCGTCGGCCGGAGTCGGATGCTCGATGCCGACCAGACCACTGGCCGACCACAACAGCTCATGCCCGGCGCCCCAACGATGGATCGCGATGTCGTACCGATCAGTGCGACACGACACGTGCAGCGTGACCGCTTGTCCCGGCGAGGCACTCAGCTCGCCGCAGTAACCCTCGACCGCGTCGTAGCGAGTGATGTCGTCGGTCATGGGCGATCACCGTAATTCCATCGGCTCGCTCCGCACAGACCACGTCATGCCAGAATCCCGAGGTGCCGCTGCATCCCCAGGCCGAAGCCTTGCTCGCCCTCATGACCCAACTCGGAGAGCCGGCACTCGAGACGTGCACCCCGACGCAGGCGCGAGCGATCCGCGCTCGACGGCTGCGGCCCTCGACCGAGCCGATCCACGACAGCCGCGACCTCGACGCCGACGGGGTGTCGGCGAGGTTGTACCGGCCCAACGATCGCGACGACCTCGGACTGCTCGTGTTCCTGCACGGCGGAGGATGGGTGATCGGCAACCTCGAGTCCCACGACAACCTCTGCCGCATCCTGGCCAACAGCAGCGGTCACGCAGTGCTCAGCGTCGACTACCGGTTGGCGCCCGAACACCCGTTTCCCGCTGCACTCGACGATGCCCTGACGGCGACACGGTGGGCGCATGACTACGCGACGAGGCTCGGCTGCTCGCCGGATCGGCTCGCTGTCGGCGGCGACTCGGCGGGAGCCAACCTGGCCATCGTCGTCGGCCACCTCAGCTCGGTGCCGCTGCGCTTCCAGCTGCTTGTCTACCCTTCAACCGACCTCACGTGCAGCTTTCCGAGCTTCGTCGAGAACGCAGACGGACCACAGTTGACCGCGGCGGGCATGAGCTGGTTCATCGGCCACTACCTCGACGGCACCTCGACCAGCCTGACCGACCCCCGTGTCTCGCCTCGCTTTGCGGACGACGAGGTCGTGGCCGCGTCGCCGCCGACATTGATGATCACTGCCCAGTACGACCCGCTGCGCGACGAAGGCGACGCCTACGCGGCACGGTTGGCGGCGCTCGGGGTGCCCACCAGCCACGTGCGATTCAGCGGGATGTACCACGGGTTCTTCTCGTTGGCCGATTTCCTCGACGATGCATTGGGCGCCAACCGTCTGGCCGGCGCGGCGCTCGGCCGCGCCCTAGGTCGCTGAGCGCACTCACGAAACAAGGCTGCGGGCGCGGGCGAACACGTCGTCGAGCATCGCCTCGGTGAGACGGCCCGTGAAGGTGTTCTGCTGGCTGGGGTGGAACGAGCACACCAGGTGCAGCCCGTTGGGCGCAGCAACTTCGGCACCGTGACCGAACTTCGGGCGAGGCCGTACGCCGAACTCGGCACACGCCGCCCCGTAGGCGTACGCGCCGAGGCACACCACGACCCTTAGCTCGGTCAACAGGTCGAGCTCGCGTTGCAGGAGCGAACGGCAGGCGGCGCGCTCGTCGGGCAACGGCGTGTTGTCGGGCGGCGCGCATTTCACAGCGGCGGTCACCCAGGCCAGGGTCAGCGACAACCCGTCGTCGATCGAGACCGACGTCGGCTGGCTGGCGAGCCCGGCCCGATGCATTGCTCGGAACAACCAGTCGCCGGATCGATCGCCGGTGAACACCCGCCCGGTGCGATTGGCACCGTGGGCAGCAGGGGCGAGGCCCAGCACGAGGATGCGGGCGCGGGGATCACCGAATCCCGGCACCCCGCGGCCCCAATACACCTCGTCGCGGAACGCGGCCCGTTTCTCCACTGCCACCTGCTCGCGCCAGGCGACCAGCCGAGGACACCGTCGGCACGAACAGACGTCGTCGGCCAGGAGAGGGAGCGAATCCACGGTTTGCACACTAAGTTGCAGCATCAAGATGGCGAGACCACAGCCCGCACCCCCATCGTCCACGTTGTTCGTGCTGGTACGTCACGGCCAGACACCGACCACCGGCAAGGTGCTACCGGGTCGCGCCCCGGGTCTGCATCTCGCCGATACCGGCCGCACCCAGGCCCAGGCTGCCGCCGACCGCATCGCTGCACTCGGTCGGGTCGACGCGGTCTACTCGTCACCCCTCGAACGAGCACGCGAGACAGCGGCCCCCATCGGCACAGTGAGAGGGCTGAAGGTCCACGTCGATCGGGGCCTTCAGGAGTGCGACTTCGGCGACTGGACAGGCACCGAGCTGAAGAAGCTGATGAAGCTGCCCGAGTGGAACACCGTGCAACGTGCACCGTCGACGTTCCGCTTTCCTGGTGGCGAGAGCTTCACCGAGATGCAGAGCCGAATGGTCACAACCCTCGATCGACTGCGCGCCACGCACGACGGCGGTGTAGTCGTGTGCGTGTCGCACGCCGACACCATCAAGGCTGCAGTCGCCCACGCCATGGGCACGCACATCGACCTCTTCCAACGCATCGTCATCAGCCCGTGCTCGATCACGGCGATCGCCTATTCCGCGGTGGGCCGGTTGTGTTGACCGTCAACTCCACTGGCGGGTCGCTGGCCGAGCTGCGGCCGTCGTGAGGCGCTGATGGGCGTCTTCTACGAGTTCGACGAAGTCGATGCCTTCACCGTCGGGGCAATCGGCCTGCCCGGCCAGCGCACGTTCCTGCTGCAGGCTCGTCGCGGCACCACCCGAGTCACCGTGAAGTGCGAGAAGCAGCAGGCCGCAGCGATCGCCGACTACCTCCGCAAGGTGATGAGCGATCTGCCGACACCCGCCGACCAACCGCTGCCGGCGGCGATGGAGTTGGCCGAGCCCGTGGATCCGGCGTTCGTGCTCGGGCCGATCGGGCTGGGGTACGACCGCGACAACGATCGAGTGCTCGTGCAGCTCGAAGAGGTCGTCCCCGTCGACGAAGAAGGCGAACCCGACCCCGACGCCGTCGAGGACCGCGGGCACCTCCGCGTGTTCCTCACGCGCGGCCAAGCTGCGGCCCTGTGCAGTCATACCGATTCGATCGTCGCTGCCGGCCGTCCTCCGTGCCAGTGGTGCGGCAACCCGATCGATCCGGACGGCCACGCGTGCCCGCGAATGAACTGACCGGTCGGGCCTACCAGCTGCACGTCCTCGACTGCGGCGAGCTCGATGTGGAGGGGCGCATGCCGTGGAGCAGCAACGCGACGTTCCTCGTCAACATCACCTGTGGCGACGACCGCGCCCAGGGGATCTACAAGCCGCTGCGCGGCGAGCGGCCGCTGTGGGACTTCGAACCCGGACTGCACCGGCGCGAGCTGGCGGCCTACCAGCTCAGTGAGGTGTTGAGCCTCGACCTCGTTCCCCCGACGGTGCTCCGCGACGGGCCGTACGGCGAAGGGTCGGTGCAGTGGTTCGTCGACGTCGATCATCGTCAGCACTACTTCACGATCCACGAGGAGCGATCCGACCTGCACGACACATCTCCGCGCCGTTGCGTTGTTCGATCTGCTCGCCAACAACACCGATCGCAAGAGCGGTCACGTGTTGATCGACGCCGACGACCACATCTGGGGGATCGATCACGGCCTGTGCTTCTCCGCTGACTTCAAGTTGCGCACAGTCGTCTGGGAGTTCGGAGGCGAACCGATCGATCCAGCACTGATCGACGCGGTGCGGCCCTTGATCGACCGGGTTCCGTTGGAGATCGCCACCTTGCTCGCCGACGACGAGGTCGTCGCGCTGCAAGAGCGCGCCCAGTGGGTGGTCGCCAACCCGGTGTTCCCAGTCGACGTATCGGGGCGCCGCTACCCGTGGCCGATGGTTTGAGCGAGATCGACGACCTGGTCCACCGCGCCGATCTCGACGGGCTCGTGCGCCTGATCGACAAGCTCTGCGCCGGTGCCGAATGGTCGACGTTGCTCGACCTGCGCAACCGCAGCCGGGCCGCGCTGACGACTGGCCGGCAGCTGTGGCCGGCAGCGACGCTGGCCGAGTACCGGCTGGCATTGTGGGCGCCGGCCGAGTGGGCCACGCAGGTGCTCGACGAGGACAGCGGACGGTTCACGATCGGGCCGCTGACCGAGGTGGTCGCCCAGCGGCATCAGTTCAACGATCTGCACACGCTGCTGCCGGTTGGCCCGCGGGTGGGCTTCATCGCCCACGAATGCGCGTTGCGTGGCCAGCGGATCCCGCCGGACATCGCCAATCCGTTGGACATCCCGTTCGAGTTGCAGCCGTGGGAGCCCGCCTACGAGCTCGCCGAGTACAGCGACGAGGGCATCGACGCTCCTGCGCCGCGTCTGCCGGATTCAGTGGAGTTCGTGGCGGCTCCAGCAATCCGATGTGGCGAAGTCATCGACGATCCCGACGTGACCGTTGCCGTGCGTCAACTCATCGAACCGTGGATCACTTCGTCGAACGGGCGGGCCGAGATCGTCGCCGTCGAGGGCACCGCCGCGGCAGCCGTCGCCGCACTCGGTGCCACCGCCGGTCGGCTCGCCCCGATCGCACCGTCACTGGCAATCGCCTGGCTGGCCTGGGCAGGTGCGAGCGGTGGCGCCCATGGTCGGCGCCGCGGCGCCGCCATCGGCCGCTTCGGGGCGTGGTGGACCGTGGCCGCCTTGGTCGATCTGGCCGACAACTGGCCGGTCGAGCCCGAGGCGATCGGCGAAGCGGTTGCCTCGCTGCAGTGGTACTGGTGGGACGCGGGTGAGCCGCGCCTCGGCTGGGAACTGCAACTCGCCGTCGCCGACCCGGTAGAGGGTTACGCCTGGGCGATCAGCGCCCACGACGACGCCTGACCCACCACCACCCCCAACTTTGTCGCTCTCAACACGTTCAGCGTGTTTGAGGCGACAAAGTTCGATTGGGGTCAGCCGCGGGCTTGGAGCGCTTCGATCAGCTTCGGCAGCACCTTGTGCACGTCGCCGACGATGCCGAGGTCGGCGATGCCGAAGATCGGGGCCTCTTTGTCTTTGTTGACCGCGATGATGTTCTTGGCGCCCTTCATGCCGACCATGTGCTGCGTCGCCCCGGAGATGCCGCACGCCAGGTAGACACCGGGCTTGACGACCTTGCCGGTCTGGCCGACCTGGTAGCTGTACGGTACCCAGCCGGCGTCGACGATGGCACGCGACGCCCCGGCAGCGCCCTTCAGCAACTTCGCCAGTTGTTCGATCATCTCGTACTTCGACGCCTCGCCCAGGCCACGGCCACCGGACACGACGATGTTGGCCTCGTCGAGCTTCGGCCCGCTGGACTCCTCGACGTGCACAGCGACGACCGCCGCTGCACCGACGGCACCGAGTTCGGGAACAGGGGCTGCGACGACCTCGGCCGACCCACCACCAGAGGGTTCGGCAGCAAAGCTCTTTGGACGGAACGCCGCGAGATGCGGGCTCGGGCCGGTGAAAGTTGTCTCGACCAGCACGTTGCCGCCGAAGACCGGAGTGGTGACCGACACCGCATGGCCCGCGACGGCGATGTCGACATTGTTCGTCAGCACCGTGCGGTCGAGCTTCACCGACAGGCGAGCCATGACGTCGCGACCCTCGTAGGTTTGCGGGAACATGATGAGGTCGGGTGAGTCACCACCGTCGATCACTGCCTTCATGGCCGCCGATACAGCCACACCGGGAAGCTTCCCGCCGAGGTCGCCGGTGGCATAGATCTTTACGGCGCCGTGTGCGCCGAGCGACTCGGCAAGAGCCGACGCCTCGCCGGCGATGAACGCGGTGACTGATCCCAGTTCACGGGCCTTGGTCAGCAGTTCGAGCGTCGCCGTCGTCGGCGCGCCGTTCGATGCCTGTGCGAATACCCAGATGTTCATGATGCTCCTCAGATGACCTTCAGGTTCTCGAGGAACGCAATGATCTTGGCGTAACCCTCTCCGTCGTCTTCGATGATCTCGCCGGCGGCACGGGCCTCGGCCTTGGTGACGGTGGAAATCGCCTGACCGGCGCCCGCCCAACCGACCGGAGTCACGCCCAGGTCGGCGGCAGAAACCGTCTCGACGGGCTTCGACTTGGCCGCCATGATGCCCTTGAAGCTCGGGTAACGGGGCTCGACGACACCAGCCGTCACGCTGATGAGAGCCGGAAGCGGACAGGTGACTTCGTCGTACCCGTCCTCGGTCTGACGGTTGACCTTCAAGGTTCCGCCCTCGATCACGACGTGCTTGGCGAACGTCACCGATGGAAGACCGAGAACCTCGGCCATCTGCTCGGGCACCGTGCCGGTGTAACCGTCACTCGACTCTGTCGCGGCAATGATCAGATCGGCGCCCCCGAGGTGGGCGATCGCGGCTGCCAACACCTTGGCCGTCGTCAACGCATCACTGCCTTGCAGACTGGGATCGCTGACCAGTATTCCCTTGGCGGCACCCATTGCCAACGCGGTTCGCATGCCACTGACCTCGTCGTTGGGGGCCATGGACACCAGGCTGACCTCGCCGTCGCCCGCTGCGGCAACGAGTTGCAGCGCCATCTCCACGCCGTAGCTGTCGGACTCGTCGAGGATCAGCTTGCCCTCGCGTTTCAAGGTGTTGGTCGAGCCATTCAGCTCACCCGGCATTGCCGGGTCGGGGATCTGCTTGACGCAGACGATCACGTTCATGGTGGACCATTGTTACCGCGTAGCACCGCTGGGACCCAACCACGGGACGTCCGATATCGTCGCTGTCTTGCGCATCCTGCTGGTCGTCAACGTGTTTGCCTCCTCGGTGACGGCGCGGAACACCGTGGTCGTGCACCGGGCTCTCGCCGAGCGCAACGAGGTCGAGGTCGTCGAAACCAATCGTCGCGGGCACGCCACCCGGTTCGCCCAGGACGCAGCCCGCCGTGGGGTCGACATCGTCATCGGCTTCGGCGGCGACGGGACGCTCAACGAAGTCGCGACCGGTGTGGCGGGTACCGAGACGGCGCTCGGAACGCTGCCGGGCGGCAGCACCAACGTCTTCGCCCGCACGCTCGGTATGCCCAACGATCCTGTTGCCGCGGTCCAGTTGCTCGTCAACGGGATCGCAGCAGGCGACATCCGCCCGGTCGGGCTCGGCCACGTGAACGGCAGGTACTTCTGTTTCCACACCGGCATCGGCTACGACGCAGCCGTCGTGCGCGAGGTCGAGCAGCGGGCATCGATGAAGCGGTGGCTCGGCCATCCGCTGTTCATCTATGCCTCGGTGCGTACGTGGATGAGCAAGTACGACCGCGCCGAACCCCATTTCCAGGTGCGCATGTCGGGCACGGAAGCGAGCGTCGACGGCTACTTCACGATCGTGCTCAATACCAACCCCTACACCTACCTCGGCAACCGCCCGCTCGATCTCAGCCCGGCGGCCACGCTCGATCGGGGTCTTGTCGCGATCACGTTCAAGACGCTCAAGGTAGGGGCAATCCTCCCCGCGCTCGGCGGTGCGCTGCGCGGCGGCGGCATGAAGTCATCGTCCACCGTCGACGTGCAGACCGACCTGTCGTGCCTGTCGGTGACCTCGGCCCGACCATTCCCGTTTCAACTCGACGGCGACTACCTCGGCGAGACTCTGGAACTACGTTTCGAGCACCGCCCGAACGCAGTGAACCTCCTTCACCCGTCAGTCGCCTGACGCTCGTACAGTTCGGCCAGCACCTCGACGGCCACATCGGGGAGGTTGGTGCAGATCCCGTCGATGCCCCACTCGATCAGTTCGGCCATCCGCTGCGGGTCATCACAGGTCCACGTGTTGACCATGATGCCGGCCCCATGACAGGCGTCGATGTGCGAGCGACGCAGCGTGGAGACCCACGGATGCAGCGCGGCGTGCCCGTGGGCGACCATGGTGGAGATCACGTCGTCGGGCACGACATCGACCAACCACGCTGTGCGGATGTTCCCTTCCAGCGCCCGGCAGCGATCGATGGTCTCGATGCGAAACGACGAGATCAGCCAGCGATCGTCGTCATGACACTCTCGAAGTATCGCCACTGTGGCATCGGCGATCGAATCGGTCGGATCGAAGTCGGGCTCCTGCTGATCGTTCTTGATTTCTATGTTGACCCACATGCCTTCGCAGGCGTCGAGCGCAGCGTGCAGATGTGGCACGAACGCTGGTAGGTCGGCCGAAGTGACGTCGATGATGGCCCGGCCATCGGCCAAGTGCGGGTCGTGATGGATCACCAGCGCGCCGTCGGAGGTGCGGCGGACGTCGAACTCGACGCCGTCGCTGCCCATCGCCCGCGCCACCCGAAAAGCCTCGACGGTGTTCTCGCGCTCCGCCCGGGAAGCCCCACGATGGGCGAGTACCTCTACCAAAGATACCCCCCATCTCTAGGAACTATCCAGGAGAACATGCCCGTACCCCTTGTCAACGGAGGAATTGTTTCCTAGGTTTGACATCACTGTGCACACCATTGTCGATCGTCCCCCCCTCTGTGGTGGGTTTGCACGTGAAAATTCTCACAATTCGGCCAGATGGAGCCGATCGTGACCATTCTCGCCGTCCAGCCTGACACTTGCCAATGCCGACTACACATGGCGAACCAACGCCATCTGCCGCGACACCGACCCCGAGCTGTTCTTTCCCGGTCGGTACAACGGGATATGCGTTGCTGCAGATCGCTCGAGCAAAGAAGTGTGCGGGCAGTGCCCGGTACACAGCGATTGCCTCGACTACGCCCTCGAGACCAACCAGGACTCAGGTATCTGGGGCGGCACGTCCGAAGAAGAGCGACGGGTGCTGCGTCGTCAATTCGTTGCCCGCCACAAAGCCGCCGTCTGACGAATCTGTCACCGCCCCGTCCGATCGGCGAGTCAGATAGGGCGCGTCAGATCGGCACGGTGAGATCGACCACGGTGCCTGCTCCCTTTGGCTGCTCGCCGAGACCGGCAGCAGCGAAGTCTTCCGGCATCCCGGCCCGCATCACGATGCTGCCCGCCAGTTCGGTGGTCACCAACGTGCGCACGATCGACAGACCGAGCCCGGTCGCCTTGTTGAGCTCGAAGTGCGAGTCGAGACCACGGCCGTCGTTGATCACCCGAATGTTGAGGTGATCCTCGGTCGGGTTGAGTTGCACCACGACATCGCCGCCGCTGCTTCCTTCCGGGAACCCGTGATCGACGGCGTTCTGCAACAACTCGGTGAGCACGACCGACAGCGGCGTGGCGATCGTCGAGGGCAGGCGACCGCCCTCGCCCTGCACAGTGAACCGCACCGGTCGATCAGGCGATTGCAGTCCCTCCTCGGCAAGCCGAAGCAGCGGGCGAACGATCTCCAGAAAGGCGACATCGTCGCCGGGTTCGCGCGACAAGGTTTCGTGGACGAGCGCGATCGTACGGATTCGGCGCACCGACTCGGCAACGGCGGCCTTGGCTTCGGGAGACTCCAGCCGGCGACCCTGTAACCGCAGCAGTGACGAGATGGTCTGCAGGTTGTTCTTGACGCGGTGGTGGATCTCGCGGATCGTCGCGTCTTTCGACAGAAGCAGCTTGTCGCGCTTGCGCACCTCGGTGACATCGCGCAGCAGCAACACGCCGCCGGTCACTTCACCTCCTGCCAGGATCGGCATGCACCTCGTCAGCAGCGTGACGTTGGGCGTCTGCTCGAACTCTTCGATGACGGGCATGCGATCCTCGTAGGCCAGGCGGACGGGACTGTCGTTGAAGCCCAGTTCGGCCAGGCGCATGCCGACGGCGTTCGCGCCGATGCCGACACGATGAAGCGCCGACACAGCGTTGGGTGAGGCGTATCGCACGCGTGCTTCATCGTCGAGCACCATCACGCCATCGCCTACACGCGGGGCAGCGCTGGAGTCGCCGACCAGACCATGGAATGGGAACGAACCCTCGGCGATCATCGCCGCGAATCGTTGAAAGATCCCGAGGTAGGTGCGTTCCAATTCGCCCGGTTGCCTTCCGGTTCGGTTCGACCACTCGCGAGACAGCACGGCAATCGGCCTGCCACCGCACCGCACCGGAATGGCCAACATGCGCGCCGGCTCGGGCAGCAAGTCGACGGCGATCTCGCCCTCGGAGATCTCACTGGTATCGAAAGCCGACGACAGCAGCGGCCGTTCGTTGTCGGCAGGTACGCCGACGTAGTCGGTGAGATAGAGCGTCTGACCGGTCGCCGGACGCACCTGGGCAACGATCAGCCACTCGGCATCGTTCGAGGGCACATACAGCAGCAGGTCGGCAAAGCACAGGTCGGCGAGCAGGCCCCACTCGCTGACCAACTGCTTGAGATGGTTGATCTCGTCGCGGGTCAGCGACGTGTGTTGCCGGCAGAGTTCGCCCAACGTGGCCATACAGTCGTTCTAGCACTCAGCGGTCAGACGCGACGTCTGCACCAGCGGCAATTGTCGTTGTCAGCCGCCGAAACCGATCTTGCGGTCACCCTCCGGTGTACCGATCTCGATGTACGCGATCTTGGCGGAGCACACCCCGACGTCGCGGTTGCGTTTGTCGGTGAGCCACAGCACGTCGACAGCACCGGAGAGCGCCGCTTCGATCGTGGTCTTGAGCGCCGATCGGTCGAGATCGTCGGGCAGTTCGAGGGTGAGCTCGCGGGGGCTTGGGTGACGCCGATGCGTACGTCCACGTCGGTCCTTTCGAAGAGGGTCGCGACCATCGTAGAGACAGATCGAAGGAGATGGAACTCTCGCCGATGGCGTGATTCGTGGGAACCATGTCATTGACGCCATCGACATGAGCAGCGATGATCATCCTGTGCCTCGCCGCTCCGTCGTCATCGTCGCCTTCGAGGGCATGCAGCCGCTCGACGCCGTCGGGCCGCACGAGGTGTTCGCCGGCGCGACTTCCGTGCTGGCCGGCAAGAACCGCAGGGCCGCCGGCTACGACCTCGCGTTGGTGTCGCAGCGTGGCACGACGATCACGACCGAGAGCGGGCTACAGCTGGTCACGTCGCCGCTGCCCGCCCGGCGCACCAGGATCGACACGTTGCTGATCGCCGGCGGCGAGGGCGCCCTATCGGCGCGCCACAGCAAGGAGCTGGTCGGTTGGATCCGCGACGCGGCGCGCAGCTGCCGCCGACTCGGCACGGTCTGCACAGGCGCATTCATCGCCGCCGAGGCCGGCTTACTGGATGGCCGCACCGTGACCACCCACTGGGCACGCGCCCGCCAGCTCGCCGATGAATACCCGAGACTCGACGTCGACCCCGATCCGATCTACCGCAGGGACGGCACGGTCTGGACATCGGCGGGAGTCACCGCGGGCATCGACCTCTCGTTGGCGATGGTCGAGGCCGACTACGGCAGCGACGTCGCCCAGACCGTGGCCCGCTGGATGGTGATGTTCCTGCACCGCCCGGGAGGTCAGACCCAGTTCTCGGTGCCGGTCTGGGTGCCGCGCGCATCGCGATCGACGGTACGCGCCGCACAGGACTTCATCGACAACCATCCGGCCGACGACCATCGCCTCGACCTGCTCGCCAGACGCGCCGCCATGAGCAGCAGACATTTCACTCGGGTGTTCACCGCCGAGGTCGGCGAGACGCCGGCGCGCTACGTCGAGCGGGTGCGCGTCGAGGCGGCGCGCCTCGAGTTGGAGACCACCGCATCGTCGCTCGACCTCATCGCCACCAACTGCGGGTTCGGCACTGCCGAGTCGTTGCGGCGGGCCTTCCAACGGCGCATAGGCGTAGCGCCCGATGCCTACCGGCGCCGCTTTCGTTCCCAAGCCAACACCACACCGCGGCTTCTCCACGCCGTCTCCTAGACAGGACCACAGATGCACGTCGCCATTCCCCTGTTCCCACAGTTCACCGCTCTCGATGCCATCGGGCCGTACGAGGTACTGCAGCGCGTCCCGTCAATCGATGTCACGTTCGTCGGGCACCGAGCGCGGCGAGGTCCGCAGCGAGAACGGCATGCTCGGCATCACCATCGATGCAACGTTCGAGGAGTTGTCGGAGCCCGACATCGTCGTGTTCCCCGGCGGCGTCGGCACGCGAGTGTTGGCTCACGACGAACGAGTGCTTGCCTGGGTTCGCAGCGCCCACGAATCGACCACATACACGACGTCGGTGTGCACCGGTTCGTTGGTGCTGGGCAGCGCCGGTCTGTTGAACGGCCTGACGGCGACAACCCATTGGGCGTGCTATCCCGAGCTCGAAGCAACCGGCGCGATACCCACGGCCCAGCGCGTCGTCGAGCACCTCGACCGCAAGATCATCACGGCCGCCGGAGTCTCGAGTGGAATCGACATGGCCCTACGGCTCCTCGAACTGCTGGTCGATCGCACGGCTGCACAAGCTGCCCAGCTGATGATCGAGTACGACCCGCAGCCACCGTTCGACTGCGGCGCGCTGTCGAAGTGCACCGATGACATCGTTCATCGGGTCATCGAGTACGCCCAGGTGCGCAAGTAGCGCGGCGCTGGAGCGGCGCGACTAGAACGTGGTCGAACAGAAGGTGTCGCCCTGCGGCAGCGACGCTTGCGTGCTGACGTCGGTGTCTCCACACAATGCGCCGAGCATGCCCTTGACCATGCCACGGTCGACCGCGCAGATCACCGGATGCTCGATGGCCACGTCGCCGAACGGGCAGTGGTTGTTGACGATGCGCAGTTGGTTGTTGCGCTGATCGGCATGAGCGGCAAAGCCGTGGGCGGTCAGGGCATCGGCAACCGCCTGCATGGCCGATCGCAGGCTGCGTTGGCCGGCGGCGACATCGGCGCCCGACAACCCGGCCGCCATGGCCTGGCCGTACTCTTGCCCGACCTGTTCAGCCATCGCCTCGGCCTGCTCGCGCGGCAGCAGCGCCAGAGCCTTACCGAGCAAGGACAGCACGAGGTCGTCGCTGCGCACGGGAACATCGATCGACACGTCGGCCACCGAGCGGTAGCGCTTCGAGGGTCGGCCGGCACCGGCGCCTTCGGCGCGTTCGACAGCGACCTCGAGATAACCGCCGGCCGCCAATCGGTCGAGGTGATGACGGGCGACGTTGGGGTGCAGACCGAACTGCTCGGCCACCTGTGAGGCCGTGACACCTTCGGTGTGTTCGCGGGCGAACAGGTAGATGCCACGCCGCGTCGGGTCGCCGAATGCGTTGGTGATTGCCGACACGGTCGCGGTGAAAGCACCTGATGTCATCGGTGCGCTGGGCGGGTTCACGGCCACGCCGGTATTCTACCTATCTGCGTAGTGGTAATTCGCTGCGCATCGCTTCCCGCGACCTATCCCCGAAAGAGCGACCATGCCGGCAACCACGAATGAGCAGATCATCGAGGCCCTCCGCCCGGTGGAGGATCCCGAGTTGCGGCGCTCGATCGTCGACCTCGGTATGGTCCGTTCGGTTGCGCTGGATGACGACGGCGTGGTCGATGTCCAGATCGCACTCACCGTCGCCGGCTGCCCGCTGCGCAACGAGATAACCAGCCGGGTCACTGCCGCGGTGGCGCCGCTGCCCGGGGTCAACCGCGTCGCCCTCGACTTCACCGTGATGACCGATCAGGAGCGCGAGGCCGTACGGATCATGGTGCATGGTGACCCAGGCTCCAGTGCCGGCCAGGGGCAGGCCCACGGTCACGCCGAGGGTCGCAAGGTCCCGTTCTCCGAGCCCGGCTCGAAGACCCGTCCGCTGCTCATCTCCTCGGGGAAAGGTGGCGTCGGCAAGTCGAGCGTCACGGTCAACCTCGCGGTCGCCCTCGCCCAGCAGGGCTACTCGGTCGGAATCGTCGACGCCGACATCTATGGCTTCTCGGTCCCGCGCATGCTCGGTGCCGATCGCGACCCCGTCGTGATCGATCAGATGCTGGTGCCACCCGAGAGCCATGGCGTGCGCTGCATCTCCATCGGCTACTTCGTGCCCGAAGGACAGGCCGTCGTGTGGCGCGGGCCGATGCTGCACAAGGCGCTCGAGCAGTTCCTCACCGACGTCTTCTGGGACGAGCCCGACTTCTTGCTGGTCGACATGCCACCGGGCACGGGCGACATCGCCCTCAGCCTCAGCCAGTACCTGCCCCGCGCCGAGGTCTACGTCGTGACCACACCGCAGCCGGCCGCCCAGAAGGTCGCCGCGCTGTCGGCGGCAATGGCCGCCAAGGTCAACATGACAGTGAAAGGCGTGATCGAGAACATGAGCTGGTTCACCGGCGACGACGGCAAGCGCTACGAGATCTTCGGAAGCGGCGGCGGCCAAGAGCTCGCCGATCAGTTGGGGGTCCCGTTGCTGGGCAGGCTCCCGCTCGTGCCCGAGTTGCGTGAAGGTGGCGACGATGGGATCCCCATCACCGTCGCCGACCCCGACAGCGAATCCGCCCAACTCTTCCACGAGATCGCCCGCCGCATCGCCGTCGAGCTGAAATCGAAGAAGGTCTACAGCGCCGCCCTGAAGATCGGCTGACCTGCCGCTCACGGTCCCTCGAGCATCGGGCGCGAAACCCGCCATCCCAGGCCTGATATCGAACCCGACCAGCCCCGTCGGGCACGAAAAGTTGCGCCTCCAGGCGTGATATCGCCCACGTAGGGGGGCGGGGCGCTCGACTCGATCGGCCCTGGTCAGCCCCCATTAGTCTTAAGACCTTCGGTCAACGGGGCCGATCTTGAAAAGGGGACGGTCATGTTTCGTCAATTTCGTGGCTCTGCATTGACGCGCTCGCGCTGGGCAGGAATAGGTGCCGCAGTGGCGGTGTCATTGGGTGCCGGCGGTGTCGGGTTGATCGCCCACACGGCCGGCAGTTCGGCACCCTCGTCGTTCGTGTCGATCGCCCCGTGCCGGCTCTTCGACACCCGTCCAGCGACATTGGTCGGGGATCGCAACACGCCATTGAACGCCGGCGAAGAGTTCGTTCGCCCGGTGTGGGGCACGAACGGCAACTGCACGATCCCTACCACTGCGACCGGGATCAGCTACAACCTGACCGTCCCGACCGGCATCAATGGATTCCTCACCGTGTACCCGGCCGACGCCACCCGACCAACCTCGTCGAGCATCAACCCTGTCGGTGGTGAAGGGGTCAAGGCCAACGGCGGGATCGTCGGGCTGTCTGCCACCGGTGCGATCAAGGTCTACACACTCACCGGGCCTGTCGACGCCCTGCTGGACATCACCGGCTACTTCCTCCCCACAACAGCCGTTGCTGGCGGCCCGGCCGGCCCCGCTGGTCCTGCTGGTCCTGCCGGCCCGTCCGACGCCTACGTCTCGCACCTGCCTGGTGGGATCGACTCGACCGAAGCTGACAGTGTGCTGGCGTCGGTATCGGTTCCGGCCGGTAGCTACGCCGTGTCTGCGAAGCTGTACGGCATCGCCAGCTCGACAGGTTCCGATTACAGCATTCTCTGCAACCTGATGAGCGGAGCGGATCAACTCGACTTCACGCACCTGACGTCTCAGGCGAGCGAGTACAGGAACTTGTCGTTGCAAGGATCGGTCGCGCTCGCTGCCGCGGGAACGCTCGACCTGACCTGTCAGGCCCAGTCCACGGACTCGGCCACCATCCCCGCCTACCGAATCTTCGGTGTCACCCTCACCGCGATCAAGGTCGGCGCCTTGCACGATCAGAGCCCGCCGGTCTGAGCCGAGACCGTCAGCTCTGAGAGCGCCGGATCAGCGTCGCCGTCTTGTTGAGGTGACGCTGATCCGACCGGCTGGTGCTCGTGCCGTGTCGGCGATGGTTCAGAGTGCTGCGGCGACGCCCCGATCGGGCACTCGGCGCTACCACATCGTCGACGCAGGTTCCTGTGAGGACATGAACGTGCAGCCAGTTTGTGTGCTCAAGCGAACCGCGTTGGCCGACGTCAGCGTCAGCACAGCCCAACGAATATCGGTCTTCGAGCTGACATAGACGCCCATAGCGTCGGCCGACGCCGTGCAGCTCCGACCTGTAGATCGGCCCGGGTCTGAGCGCGGCAAACGTTGTCTGACACGGCATTAGTCACCCCAGTGGCGTTGTTCGATGAACGGGTCGCCGTACATGTGGTAGCCGTTGCGTTCCCAGAATCCGGGCTCGTCGCTGTCGCGTAGCTCCAGGGCGCGCACCCACTTGGCGCTCTTCCAGAAGTACAGGTGGGGCACGACGATGCGCACGGGTCCGCCGTGGATCGCCTCGATCTCTTCACCCTCGTAGGCGTAGGCAACGATGGCCTCGTCGGTCGTGATGTCGGTGAGCGGGATGTTGGTCGTGTAGCCGTGCTCGGCGTGCTCCATCACGTGGGTGGCAGCAGCTTGCAGGCCGGCCCGATCGAACAGGTCGCGCACCCGAACGCCCGTCCAGGTCGTGTCGAACTTGCTCCACTTCGTCACGCAATGGATGTCGAACGTGAGCGTGACCGACGGCATCGCCTTCAACTCGTCGAGGTCGACCGTGAACGGTCGATCGACCAGCCCGCCGATCGTCAGGTTCCACTCGCCGGGCGCATAGGTCGGCACGTCGCCGACATGGAGCACCGGAAACCGATCGGTGAGGTACTGCCCGGGTGGAAGGCGGTCGGGGTCGTACCCCTTCTCGATCAGTTCCTTGCGATTGCGGTCGAAGAAGCCCATGCCCTTCAGTGTGCTCCACGACCTCGGTCGTTACACGCGTCACCTTCACATCGGCTGGCGCCGGGCTCGCCTACGCTGGCGTCCGATGAGCAGCATGCCACCACCGCCGCCACCGATGTCGCCGCCGCCCGGATACGTCGGGTACGGCGGTCCGACGGCCTACAGCGGCCCGTTCCAAGGCATCCGAAGCATCTCCAAGGCGATGGTCGTGCTGTTGTGGATCTATCTGCCGCTGCAACTGCTGTCGATATACGACCAGCTCAGGTTGTCGCGTCAGGCCAGCCGGTTCCTCGATGGTTCGATCAGCGAGCAGTCCTTCAAGGACTCCGTGCGGGTCAACGCCAGCTCGGTCGTCGGTCTGATGGTCGTCCCGATCGCCGTGTTGACGATGATCTGGATGTATCGAATGTCCGCGAACCTGCCCAATCTGGGCCGCCAGGGCCGCACCTGGGCACCCGGGTGGGCCATAGCCTCGTGGTTCGTGCCGCCATGCGCGATCTATGCCGTGCCGTGGTTGATGTTCAAAGAGCTCTGGAAGGGATCCGATCCGGATTGCGCGCCCGGCGACCCGGCTTGGAAGAACAGCCGGGTCTCGCCGCTGGTCACCTGGTGGTGGGTGCTGTACGGCCTCTTGCCAATCCTGTCGATCAGTTCGAACGCGCAATTCATCAACGAGATCTCGTCCGACACGACCACGCTGGAACGCGCCAAGCGCTACCACGACTACGCCGGTAGCGCCGTCGTCTTTGCCGTGCTCGGCATTGTTGCAACCGTCGTGTACCTCCAGTTGGTGCGCCAACTCGCGGCACGGCACATGCAGTCCACCCGCGAGGCGTGATGCTGTACCTCGTTCGTCACGGCAAGGCCGGAAGCCGGCACGACTTCGCCGGCAACGACCGACTCCGACCACTCACGCCGAGCGGGAAGCTACAGGCTCGGGCGATTGCCGACGCGCTGGCTGCCGCAGGCGTGAGTTCTCTGATCAGCAGTCCCTACTTGCGCTGCATCCAGACCCTCCATCCCACCGCCAAGCTCATCGGTGCAAAGGTGGCCACCGACGAGTGCCTGGCGGAGGGTCGCAGCTACGTGGAGGTCTTGGAGCTGCTCGAGTCGTTGCCCGACGGCGCCGCGGCGTGCAGCCACGGAGACGTGATCCCCGAGACGATCGCCGCCCTCGAGCGCCGCGGCTGCGAGTTCACGTCACCGCCGGATTGGCGCAAGGCCACTGTGTGGGTGCTGGGTCGTAGCGCCGATGGCGAGATCACGACGGCCAGCGTGTGGCCGCCGCCCGTCATCACGTCGTAGAGCAGTCGAAGGTGTTGCCGTTTCGTACGCAGTTTCCGCTGCCGAGCAGGTAGACCCAGACGGCAACGCAGGCCGCCACCAGCACAATGCCGATGACCACACCGGCGATCGCCAGCCCGCGGCCGCCGCGCTCGCCGCTCTTGGTCTGCTTCAGACCGACGAACCCGAAGACCGTGCCGAGCACGCCCATGATCTGAAACAGCCAGAAACACGGAATCAGCCCGACAAGACTGCACACGAACGAGGCGATGGCCATACCGGAGTTGCCCTGCTTGGCGGCCATCGGCGCGCCAGCCGGATACAGCTGAAATCCGGGAGGCTGCGGCGGGAACTGACCGCCTTGCTGCCATCCGGGCGGCTGCGGCGGAAACGAGTCGCTCGGCGGAGGCGGCGGTGGCGGGATGCTCATGCGCTCTCACGGTACTCAGCCCACCCGCCGGGTTCGCGGACCCGATTCAGCCAGTGGTCGTCGGCGTGCCCAGCGAATCGACGAAACCCTGGATCATGCCGATCATCTGCGATGGTGGATTGTTGTCGAGGCAGGCCTGGGCCTCGCGGCGAGCGGTGTCGGTGTCGGGCGGTTGCAGGAACCGCGCCGACGTGATCGCCAAGAAGCAGTGGGGATCGGCGTACGTCGGGTCGAGCTCGATCGCCCCGCGAAGGAACTCGGCGCCGGCGGACGCCGCCTCGGCCGAACCGCTCTGGGCGACCAGCCAACCGAGGTAGGTCAGCGCTTCTGCGTTGTCGGGGTCGAGCTCGCGCACCTGCTGGTAGCGAATGATCGCCTGCTGCGGGTCCACGCCGAGGAACTGGCGGGCCTCGGCAAGTTTGCGGGCAACCTCGTCGCCGGGCAACCCGCCGGTGATCGACTGGCCTGGCAAACGTTGCCCGGATGTTCGGGCGACGAGCCAGCCGGCCAGTGATGCCACTGCAACCGTTCCGACGATCCATGCCGCGACCACCCGTGGCCGATGCCGACGGCCCCGTGGGATCTCGGCGTGGCCGGCCTCGATCGCCCGCAGCACTGCGGCCGCCCGCGCCGTGTAGCCGTCGCGCAACGTCTCGTAGTCGTGCTCGTCGACGTCGCCGTACTGGTGCTCGCGGTCGAGGTCGGTGATCGATCGCAACAGGAATCGTCGCTGCTCTTCCAGCTCGGCGAGCTGATCGGGGTTCACGGCCCGTCGACCCCTTGACCTTCGGTGTGGTCGACCTGACCGGCGCCTTCGACATCGTGGGCGAGGGCCGCAGCGACCAACCGTCGATCGGCGTCGTCGGGGATCGTGTCGGCGGCCACCTTCCAGCGACGGAAGGCAACCCCGAGCCCCACCAGCGCACAAACCAAAGCCGCAACAGGCAACGCCCAGACCAGTGCATCGATCCCGGTGGCCTTCGGTACGAGTAGGACCCTGCTTCCGAATCGCTGCTCGATAAAGTTGATGATCTGGTCGTCGCTCACCGTCCCGCTGTCGACCTGCCGGGCGATCTCGATGCGGATCGCCTGTGAGTCGGCGTTGCGCGACTCGAACACGCTCTCGCCGTCGCAGATCGGGCAGGCCAGGCGCCGGCTGATCTCTTCGACCCGTTCCTTTGGCGATCGGGCGCCGGCATCGCGCGCTGCGCCGACAGCGAGCAGGCCCCCGACGACGAGGACCAGCAAGACCCAGCTCGGCCAACTCTTCAGCCGGCGACTCATCCGTAGGCCTGGCGCAGCTGTTGCAGATCAATGGCCAACGAGTCTGCCGTGATCGTGCGGGCGTAGCGCCTGACGACGGTGCCAGAGGGGTCGATGATCCAGGTCTCGGGCACCTGGGCGACGCCGAAAGCGGTGGATATCGATCCGTCGTCGTCCGTGATGATCGGCCACGAGCCGCCCTGCTCGGCGAACCACTTCGCCACAGCCTCGTCGGAGTCGTCCTTGACCACCGTGTACAACTCGGCTCCGTCGGCGATGCTCGCTTGTTCCGCGGCGAACGCCACCAGCTCCGGATGCTCGGCCTTGCAGGGCAGACAACTCGACTGGAAGAAGTTGAGCACCACCCAGCTGCCCTTGCGGCGGGTGAGGTCGAACGGCTTGCCGTCGAGCGTCGTACTGACAACCGAAGGAGCCGGCTTGCCGAGCAGGAACGATGAGGTGACGTCGGGCTTCGCCGCCTTCCCACTGGCCAGTACGACGAACAGGGCGGCCAAGATGGCGGCCGCGGCGAGCGAAACGAACGGCGCCACGCGCCGCCGGCCGCGCCCAGTCGACGTCGACTCGGTGACGGCTGGTTCAGACACTGACGGGCTCGAGATCGATCGGCGCAGAGACCGGATCGGTCGGCACACGCCGACGCCGACCGGGGAACCCGGCCAGCACGGTGCCGGCGGCCATCAGCATGCCGCCGATCCACAACCACACGACCAAGGGCTTGATGAAGATCTTGACAGGCGCCTCGGTACCGTCGAAGCGCACGCTGTCGGACAACGTGAGATAGATGTCGTTGAACGGTCCGTTGCGCACGCTCGGCGTCGGGATCTTGGTGCCGAAGTTGGTGAACGTCGTGATCGCCGGCGCGTACGTCTTGCCGCCGTCGACTCGGATCAGCGCCTTCACGCCGGTCGAGCGGGCGTCGGTGAACTGCTGCAACTTGACGAGCTCGAACGTGTGCCCTTCGTACGACACCGGTTCGCCGGGTTTCAGATTGAACTCGGCGACCCGGGTGTAGCTGTTCGAGGCCACCAGGGCGACGGCGATGATGATCACCCCGAGGTGCACCACCATCCCGCCATTGGCTCTCCCGACCAGGCCCAGCCAGCCCTGGCGGCGCGCGGCCAGTACCAGCTGGCGCATTGCCGCACCACCCGCGAAGCCACCGAGGAAGAACGCCAGCAGGGGCGCAAACCCGTCGGCGCCGGCCAACACGCTGACAGCCAGTGCGCCCGCGCCGCACCAGGCCGGCCAGAACAACCGGTCGCGAAGCAGCTCGGTGCTGGCCTTGCGCCACGGCAGTACGGGGGCGACCGCCATGAGGAACAACAATGTGATGCCGATGGGCATCGACAGCCGATCGAAGAACGGTGGTCCGACGGCGATCTGGCGATCCTGCAGCGCTTCGACGATCAGCGGGAACACCGTGCCGAGCAGCACAACGAAGGCGAACACGGTGAAGATCACGTTGTTGGCCAGAAACGCCCCCTCACGCGACACCGGCGAATCGATCGCCCCCGGCGAACGCAGACGGTCGCCACGCCAGGCGATCAGGGCCAGGGACACCACAACGATGAGCCCGAAGAACCCCAGTAGGTACGGACCGATGGTGCCATTGCTGAACGCATGCACGCTGCGCAGAACACCGCTGCGGGTGATGAACGTGCCGAGGATGGTTAACGAGAACGTCGCCACCAGCAAGCTGATGTTCCACACCCGAAGCATGCCGCGGCGTTCTTGGACCATCACCGAGTGGATGTACGCGGTGGCCGTCAGCCACGGCAGGAAGCTGGCATTCTCGACTGGGTCCCAGCCCCACACGCCACCCCAGCCGAGCACTTCGTAGCTCCACCATCCGCCCAGGATGATGCCGACGGTGAGGAACCCCCAGGCGTAGAGGGCCCAGCGGCGGGTGGCCACCAGCCAACCTTCGCCGACGCGACCGGTGACCAGTGCGGCGATGGCGAAGGCGAACGGAACAGTGAACCCGACATACCCGAGGTACAGGATCGGCGGGTGGAACAACACGAGGATGTGGTTCTGCAGCAGTGGGTTGGGGCCGAGGCAGCAACGGTTGAAGTCGGGGATCGGGCCACTCTTGAACGCGTCGATCGGGCCGAACGACAAGAAGAAGAAGAACGCCGTGACGGTGAACATCACGACCAGCGCCCAGGCAATCAGTGGATCGTCGAGGCGGTGACGGTAGCGACGCATGATCACCGCCGTGTAGACCGCCAGGATCAACAGCCACAACAAGATGCTGCCTTCCAACGCGCTCCACAGCGCCGTGACGTTGAACAACGCCGGTGTGTCGCGAGCCGACCTCCTGGATGTACGCGAGTGAGAAGTCGCGGGTGATCAACGCCCGCTCCATCACCGCGACCGCGATCACCACGCCGGCCAGTGCCAGCCATGCGTAGTTGGCGACGGAACGCAACAGACGTGTGTCGTGGGTGGTTGTCGCGATCACCAGGGCCAGCGCCCCGAACACGCTGGCAGCCAGACCGATGACCAGGGCGGCGTGCCCGACGATGCTATTCAGGCTCGTGGTTGCGAACATGCTGCCGATTTGGCCTTGTCGAGACGATCGGGGTTCTTCGCCGCGTACTCGTTGGTGTGCTTCACTTCCAGTTTGTCGCCCTCGAACACACCGTCGGCATCGACGACGCCGTGGACGACAACAGGGATGCACTCCTGGAACAACCCGCCGGGATCGCCCGCGTAGCGCACCTGTTTGCTGACACCGTTGAAGGCGATGACGAAGGTGGTCGTGGCGCCGTCCTTCTGAACGGTTCCCTCCTCGACCGTGCCCTGGATTCGCAGGCGCCGACCCGCTTCGCAGCCGCTCTTGTGGCCGACCTCGTCGACGTTGCAGTAGAAGTCGATGGCCGAGGTCAGGAACTTGGTGACCACGACACCACCGGCGACGAGCACGACAGCCAAAAGAACGTACGCCCGCCAGTTGCGTCGACGAGGCGTTGGCGCCGGCGCCATCGCCGTGGTCTGGCGCGGGCTCAGGTCCACGGACGGTCCTCTGGAGGCAGTCGCTGTGCCAGGGAGCGGGCTCGCCTGAACATCATCAGCACGAGCGCGCCGATAGCACCGAAGGTGACGATGTAGCTGACGATCACAAACCCGGTCTCCATCAGAGCTTGGCCTCTTCACGACGCTCGGCGATGGCCAGGTCGAGGCCGTGGTCCTCGAGCGCATCCTGCATCGCCATGACTCGCTGGCGGTGCAGCACCAGCCACACGTAGAGCAGCGTGAACACGATCACGCCGATGAACAGGCTGAACAGCATCAAGTTCTCCAACTTGCCCTTGGCAATGCTCTCTTGCTGATGCAGAGGCCGCCACCACTCGACGCTGAAGTGCACCAGGGGGATTTCGAGCACCGCCAGCAAGGCGACCACGGCGCTGCGCCGGGCCCGTTGGTGGTGGGTGCCGCCGAGCCCGCGCACGGCGATGTAGCCGAGGTAGGTGACGAACAGGAATGCCGTGGTCGTGACCCGCGAATCCCACACCCAGTACACGCCCCATGAGACCCTGCCCCACAGGCTGCCGGTCAGCAAGGTGATGCCCATGAACAGCACTCCGACCTCGGCGCTGGCACCGGCCAGACGATCCCACGTGAGCGAGCGGGTTCGCTTCGCCAGGTACGCGGCACTGCTGACCGCCGTGACGACGAACGCCAGATAGGCCAACCAGGCGCTGGGCACATGGATGTAGAGGATGCGTACACCCTTCTTCTGCACGGCGTCATCCGGCGACAAGAACAGCCCGAAGGCGACGAACCAGGCCAAGCCGATGAGGGTGGCGATGCCGAGGGCGCGTGTGGCCGTAGTGCCGGTCGGGTGACGCACAGGCGCGCCGGTCGCGGTCATGAGCCGTCGTCCACCAAAGGACCGAAGGCGATCGAACCGCCGATGCCGAACAGCAGACGCGTACGTGACGAGCAATGCCACCCATGCCCAGCCTTCTCGCATCGAGATTCCTCCTACGCCGAGTGCCGCTTCGGTCGCTCGGGTTGCACCGATCAGAACTGGTGCCACCACCGGGAGCAACAGCAGCGGCAGCAGTGATTCGCGACCCTTGGTTGCGGTGGTGAGACCGCCATAGAGCGTACCGACCAGTCCGAGCCCGCAGGAAGCGGCTAGCGCGCGCTCGTGATCAGCAATGCCACGCCGTCGGCGTCGACACGGCTGTTGTAGAGCACGAACGCAGCGATGAACAGCAGACCTTCGAGTACCACCAGCTGCACCGCGAGCGCACAGGCCTTGCCGAAGAAGATGCCCTGGGCGGGCACGCCGGCAGTTTGCAGGGCGTCGAGGGCCCCATCGGCCGCTTCGATGGCGAACGAACGCTGCACGACGACGAGCATGCTGAACAGCGTGGCCAGCCACACCAGTCCCGGGGCAACGCGTGCAAGCAGATCGTCCTTGTCGAGAGCGAAGGCGAACAGCAGCATTACGATCGCCGCGAACGGAAGGACTTGATTGACGAGGATGCGGCTGCGCAACTCGATGCGCAGATCCTTGGCGGCGACCAGACGGGCAACACCAAAGCTGGTCATGGCGCGCTGCGTGATCTGGCCACCGGCCACGTCGACGATTCGGGTGGCCAACACGCCGGCGCGATCCAACTCGTGACTGGCCACGATCATCGTTGCGCCCGCTGCACACGCCGCTCGCAGCACGGTGTCGAGCTCGTCGCGGGCCGTGGCATCGAGCCCGGCATGAGGCTCGTCGAGCAACCACAGTTCTGCGCGGCGGACGATCAGGCAGGCCAGAGCAGCACGACGTCGCTGTCCGGCGGAGAGCTTGCGCACCGGCACGTCGCCCAATCGGGTGCCGAGGCCCATGCGATCGAGCGAAGCGGCGATCTCGGCGTCGGTCGCCCCCACTGTCGCCCCCCAGAAGGCAACGTTCTCGTTGACCGTGAGATCGGTGTAGAGACCATTCGAGTGACCGAGCAGCCCGACACGCGAGCGAACCTCCTGGCGTTGCGTGGCGAGATCGAGACCGAGCACGACGGCGGTGCCCCGAGTCGGGGGCAGCAATCCGGCGCAGAGGCGTAGCAGCGTGGTCTTCCCAGCGCCGTTCGGCCCCCGGAGCAGCACGATCTCGCTGCGCCACACGTCGAGCGTCGCTCCCGCCAAGGCAGGAAAGCGATCGAGGACGGCCACGACGTCGACGAGTTGAACGACCGGATCCGTCTCCATAGGACGTGGCAACGCTACCGGCCAGGGTTCAAGCCACAGCTTCGTCGTGCCGATAGCGTCAATCGGTGGTTCGACGAGCGTCACGCCCAAGGTCGACACAACCCGAAAGTCGACCAAGCTCTCCTTCGAATCGATCACACCATGTCAGAGAAACCACCCGCCAGTCACGAGAAGGTCAGCCACTGGGATCGCCCCAAGCCACCACATGACTGGCGATGGGTCGTCGGCGGGATCGGTCGCACACTGATCACGCTCGGTCTGTTGATGTTCGCCTTCGTCGCCTATCAGTTGTGGGGCACCGGCATCCAGACCGCGCAGGCCCAGCGCACGCTGGCCGCCGAGTTCGACGAGCAGGTTTCCAGTCCCCTGCCCACAGCCCCCGCGACCACGACCACGGCGGTGCCGACGACCGAGCCGACGACGAGCGCCAGCACCGTGCCGACAGATCCGGCCACAACAACCACGACGACCGCGGCCGCTCTTCCGGCGTCCCAGCCGGTACCAGATGTCGGAAAGGGTGTGGCCCGGCTGGAGATCCCTCGGATGCGGCTCAACCGCATCGTCGTCGAGGGCGCCAGCGCCGATGATCTCGCCAAAGGACCCGGCCACTTCCCCGAGACGCCGCTACCGGGCCAGTTGGGGAATGCGGCGATCGCCGGTCACCGCACGACGCATCTCCACCCGTTCTTCGACATCGACAAGCTGCAGCCGGGCGACGAGATCATCGTCACCACCCTCAACGGTCACTACGTGTACCACGTCACCGGAACCGAGATCGTGGCCCCGGAGGACTACGCCGCTGTGATCCCGACCACCGATGTCACCAAGGCGACCCTCACGCTGGTGTCGTGCACGCCGCGGTACTCCGCAAAGAACCGCATCGTCGTACGTTCGGAGCTGGTGCCCGATCAATCTGATGCCTTGACCGCGGCCATTCCCGGCGAGCCATCGGTCGACCCGTCCAGCACGACGCTTCCAGCCGACGATCCCGTCACCGTGGTCGACACCGTCGGTTCGACCGACACGACCCCAGCGGCCGAGAGCACAGCGGCCGAGAACACAGCGGCGACCACCATCGCCTCGTCGAGTGGTTCGACATCATCGCCGCCCGGCGCGGCGACGTCGTCGCCCGATGCGTTCACAGACAGTTGGTTCAGCGATCGCACAGCCATCACGCCGGCGATCATGTGGGGCGCCGTGCTCGCGGCAATCGCCTACGGCATCTACTGGGTGAGCCGCCGCTTCCGCCGGTACTGGGTCGGCATCCTCGCCGGGTTCGTGCCGTTCATCGTTGCCTTGTACTTCTTCTACGAGAACGTCAACCGGCTGCTGCCGCCGAACCTCTGATGGCCGACATGGACGACAGCGAACGGGTGAACACCGATCCCGTCCGCGCCCGACGCCGGCAGGTCGCACACTGGACCCGTCTGGCGAATCGTCTCGGGTACCTGTGCTTCGCAGTCGCCATCGTCACGTTCGTGATCGGCTTCATCGTCAGCTTCAACGCCACGGTGTCGACCATGGTCATCGGTTCGATGATCGTCGGCTCGGTGCTGCTGGCGCCGGCGATCGTGCTGGGATATGCCGTCAAGGCCGCCGAGCGCGACGATCGTGAACGAGGGTTGTAGCCAACTCATTTCCGACAGATGAGCCATACTTGTTACTCTGAAGTAACTCCTATGAGCATCCGCCTTCCCGCGCCGGCCCGTCGCGAACAGATCCTCGACGTAGCCGTCGAAGTGTTCGCCCGAAACGGCTTCCACGGAGCGTCGATGAACGACATCGCCGAGGCCGCCGGGGTTACGAAACCGGTGCTCTATCAACATTTCGATTCCAAGCAAGACCTGTACATGGCGCTGCTCGACGAGGTCGGCAACCGTCTGTTGACATCGATCACCAAGGCGACGGCCGGGGTGGCCAGCGGCCGCCAGCAGACCGAGCAGGGCTTCCTGGCCTACTTCCAGTGGGTGGCCGACGACCACGACGCGTTCTTGCTGCTGTTCGGATCCCGGGCCAGTCGCGACGAGGAATCCACTCAGGCCATCCGCCGCATCACTGCCGGCGCAGCCGACGCCATCGCCCCGCTGATCGCCGCCAACATCGGTGCCGATCACCGCCGCACGTTGGCTCACGGCCTGGTCGGCCTGGCCGAGGGTGTCAGCCGACGTCTGGTCGAACAAGGCCGGTCGTTCGACCCGCTGGTGCTCGGACAGCAGGTTGCCGACCTGGCCTGGGCCGGGCTGCGCGCCGTCCACGACTGAGCCGCTCGAGCACGGCTCGCCTCTTCCTGGGCGCGATGTCGGCATTCGCGGTACCTGTTTCGCGCCCGTTGAAGCCGGTCGGGCGCGAGACGGGCACTCCGAGTACTGCAATCGCGCCCGAGGACCCGACCGACTGCCGAAGTTGAACGAGCCGGCGAAGGTTGACTATTCCCAGCGCGGACTCGAGGACGACGTTCGACCAGATCCCCAGCAGCAGGGCGAACGTCAACAGCGCAACGCTGGACAGCAGGGCGATCTGGCGAAACCGGATGGTTCCGGTCTGGGCGTAGGCCACCAGTGCGAGCAGGGCTCCGATCCATCCGAGCAATGTGATCATCGCCATCCTCCTCGTCGGCCGGATTCGGCGCTTCGTGCGCCTCTGACGTATACAGATCCCCGTCGGTCGTCGTGGATACGAATTCACACGCCGCGCAGGACAAACCCTCGATAGCCCTCGGCGAACCCGGCGGCGAGCAGCGCCGACGCGTGGCTGCCGTGGCGATCGATCGGTGCGCCATCGACCTTGCGGACCTCGATCGAACGCTGTCGACCATCTTTGACCAAGGTTGCCAGGGCCTCGGCCCAACTGCCATCGGCAGAGGCCGGGAAGGTGACGAGATGCGACGATCGCCGATCGAACCAGGCCTGTGGCACGCCACAGCGCAACACCACAACCGCGCCCGCAGTTCGGCTGGGGCGTCCTGGCGAATCGGGCCAATCGAGCGCCGCGCCATATGGCTGGGCCGGATCCGTGGAAGCCAGCACCACCGCGGCCGGCATCAGTTCGGGATGCAGCATCGGATCGGGCGATTCGCGAGAGGACCGCAGCCGGTCGACAGCACCGGGCAGGGCGAACTGGGCCGCCCCGAGACCGGCCACGAAGTAGCCCCGGCGCACCTGGCCACGTTCTTCGAGAACCTTGAGCACGCTGTAGGCCGCGGCGTACCCGCCCTTGACGCCCTCGGCCAGCACGGCTTCGCGGGTGACAACGCCGTACCGCTCGAGCAACTGCAACGCCGCGGCGTGCGCCGCCTGGGTCGGCGATGGCGTAGGGCTGCGTTGCGGCGCGACCAGCGACCACCGACCAGCGCCGGCCGGTGGCCCGATGCGGGTCAGCCGGCCGGGGCGCGGGCGGCCACGGGGTGCGGCCGACGAGCGTGCCGACTTTCCGCCGGACAGCACTGCTCGCAGTGGCGCCAGCGAATCGTTGCTGACCTCGCCGGCCCACACCAGGTCCCACAGGGCGGCGAGTGTCTCGATATCGGTCGCCTCGGCTGACGCCGACCGCAGCTGGTTCCAGAAGCTTGCGCCGTGTGATGCGAGGTGCGCCCGGATGGAATCGTGCAGCGGCCCACTTGGCGGCTCGATGATCTCGAGTGACGCGTCGAGCACGGCGAAGTGGTCGGCGAAGTAAAGCCGGATGCGACCGTCGTTGGGGCCGATCGCCCCGGCACCGACCCACACGACGTCGCCAGTGGTGCACAGCTCGTCGAGATCGGCGGGGCGATAGCTGCGCAGCCGAGCCGGAAGCAACTCGGCCTCCAAGGTCGAGGCGACGAGTGGCGCGCCCTGCAGCTGGGCCAATGCCTCGACGAGCGAGTCGAGGCCCCGTCGTTCGCCGGGAATGCCATGCCACGCCTGGATGAACCGGGCATACGTTTCGGGCTCGACGGGTTCGACCTCGCGCCGCAACATCGCCAGCGAGCGCCGGCGCAGCTGGCGCAGCACATCGACGTCGCAATATTCGCGACCGACACCGCCAGGGCGGAACTCGCCGTGCACCACTCGATCGGCGGCTTCAAGAGCAGCGAGTGCGCCGACGATGCGCTCGACCGTCGTCGCCAAGCGATGAGCCACGTCGGTTGCGGTGAACGGCCCGTGGGTACGCGCATAACGGGCGACCAACGATTCGAGCGGATGAGCGACGGGTTCGGTGAAGGCCAGCGGCAGGCCGAGGGGAACGTTGCAGCCGAAGGCATCGCGATACCTGGCCGCATCTTCGGCCGCTACGAACCGCTGCTCGCCACCCAGCTGGATCTCGATCGCCCGGCGAGTGTGCACCAGATCGAGGACCCATTCGCCGGCCGGCCCTTCGCCGCGAAGATCGACCTCGGTGACCGTGAGATCGCCGACCTTGCGGAGCACGTCGTGCATTTCGTCGACACTGCGGGCCCGGCGACCATCGGCCACGCACTGCAGCTCCGATTCGACATCGGCGAGCACGCCAGGGTCGAGCAACTCACGCAGCTCCTCGACGCCGAGCAGATCACGCAACAGGTCGCGATCGAGCGAAAGCGCCGCGGCCCGACGCTCGGCCAGCGGTGCGTCGCCTTCGTACATGTACGCGGCGATCCAGTTGAACAGCAGGCTCTGGGCAAACGGCGAACCCTTGGCCGTATCGACGTTGACGACGCGCACGGCTCGGCTGCGGAGTTGGCCGAGCACGTCGCGCAGGGCCGGCAGGTCGAACACATCCTGCAGGCATTCGCGTGACGTTTCCAGCAAGATCGGAAAGCTCGGGTACTTCGCGGCAACTGCCAACAGATCGGCGGCCCGCTGACGTTGCTGCCACAACGGGGTGCGTCGATCGGGTCGCCGCCGCGGCAGCAAGAGGGCGCGCGCTGCGCACTCGCGAAAGCGCGCCGAGAACAGCGACGTCTGCGGCAGTGCGCCGACCACGAGCTCGTCGATGTCGTCGGGGTCGATGATCAAGTCGGCGACCGGCACGGTGTCGGCTGCCTCGGGTAGGCGCAGCACGATGCCGTCGTCGCTCCACATGGTTTCGATCGGCATGTCGTAGCGCTCGAGCAGCCGACGTTCGATGGCCATCGCCCACGGCGCGTGGACCGGCGTGCCGAACGGCGTGAGGATGCACACCCGCCAGTCGCCGATCTCGTCGCGGAACCGCTCGATCACCACTGTGCGATCGTCGGGCACGACGCCGGTGGCCTGAGCCTGCTCGTCGAGGTACGCCACCACGTTGCCGGCCGCGAACCGGTCGAGGCCGTATTCGCCCATCAGCCGCTGCACGGCCGCCGCGGAATCGAGTGCCCGCATCTCGCGCTGAAAGGCACCCAGGGCCCTGCCGAGCTCCAACGGCCGACCGGGGCGATCGCCGTGCCAGAACGGCATCTTGCCCTGCTCGCCCGGGGCCGGTGTGACCGTGACGCGCTCGAAGGTGATGTCCTCGATGCGCCACGTGCTGGCCCCGAGCATGAACGTCTCACCCGGCCGGCTCTCGTAGACCATCTCTTCGTCGAGCTCGCCGACCCGCGTGCCGTCGGGCAGGAACACACCGAACAACCCCCGGTCGGGAATGGTTCCGCCGCTGGTGACGGCCAACCTCTTCGAGCCCTCTCGGGCGCGCAGGGTGCCGGCCGTGCGATCCCACACCAATCGCGGTCGCAGCTCGTTGAACTCGTCGCTGGGATATCGACCCGACAACAGATCGAGCACGTTGTACAGCAGGTCGTCGCTCAACTCGGCGAAGTTGGCGCAGCGCCGCGCCAGCGCGGCAACGGATTCGACAGTGCATTCGGGATGGGTGGCGACGTGGGCGACGATCTGCTGGGCAAGCACGTCGAGCGGGTTACGCAGGAAGCGGGTGGTCTCGATCTGGCCGGTGACCATGCGCTGCGCAACAACGGCAGCCTCGAGCAGATCGCCGCGATGCTTCGGATACAACGTGCCGCGGCTGGGTTCGCCCACCGAGTGCCCGGCGCGGCCGACGCGCTGCATGCCGCGCGACACCGCACCGGGCGACTCGACCTGGATGACGAGATCGACGGCACCCATGTCGATGCCCAGTTCGAGCGAGCTCGTGGCGACGATGCCGCGCAGCACGCCGCGTTTCAGTTCGTCTTCGATGACGACTCGCTGTTCGCGCGCCAGCGAGCCGTGGTGTGCCTTGACCAGTTCGTCGCCGGCGAGCTCGTTGAGGTTGGCGGCCAGCCGCTCGGCCTGGCGCCTGGCGTTGCAGAAGATGATGGTGCTGCGATGGGCGAGCACCTGGGCGAGCACAGCGGGGTACACGCTCTCCCAGATGTTGCCCATCTCCTCGACCGGCACGACGACGTCGACCTCCATCTGCTTGCGCATGCCTGCGTCGATGATGCTGACCGGTCGGCGGCTGCCGTCGGCGCTGTGCCCGCCCAGGAAATGAGCGACCTCTTCGAGCGGGCGCTGTGTGGCCGACAGGCCGATGCGTTGCGGCGGGTGGGCGGTGATGGCCTCCAACCGCTCGAGCGACAGCATGAGGTGGGCACCTCGTTTGGTGGTGGCCATCGCATGGATCTCGTCGATGATCACGGTGTCGACGTTGACGAGCGTGTCGGCGACCGACGAAGTGAGCATGAGGTACAGGCTCTCGGGCGTGGTGATCAGCAGATCGACCGGGTGGCGGATGAGCAGCTGTCGATCGCGAGGCGATGTGTCGCCGGTGCGCATCGCCACGGTCGGCTCGTGGAACGGCACGCCGAAACGCTCGGCCGCCAGACCGATGCCCAGCATCGGCGCCCGCAGGTTCTTCTCGACGTCGAACGCCAAGGCCCGCAGCGGAGAGATGTACAGCACGCGGGTACGTCGCTTGGGCTCGGCGGGCTCGGTCGTGCACAGCCGGTCGATCGAGGCCAGGAAGGCCGTCAGCGTCTTGCCACTGCCCGTCGGAGCGCAGACCAGCGTGTGACCGCCGCCGAGGATCGCCGGCCAGCCATCGATCTGCGGCTGTGGTCGGCTCCGGGAACGACGCCGCGAACCAGGCACGTACCGCCGGCGAGAACGCCTCGAGCACCGGATGGTCGGCCACGACGTCAGGTTACGCCCGGGGTGTATCACGGTTGCCGCTGGGCGACACGGTTGCCGCTTTGGTGAGGTGGTGCGTCGAAAAACGGCCGATAGAGTTGTACGACCCATGACGCAGCAGCACCCCGATCTTGCCGCCGAACAGGACTTCATCGACAACGCCTACCGGTGTCTCGAAGTCAGCCGCGACGCGGCGTGGCGGATGCGCAACCTCCACGAGGGCACCCTCGGGGGGACGTTCCAGGCCCGCTACGAACGCGACGTGTTCGACGAGGCCGTGGTCAACAGACTGACCCAACTCGACCTCGGCAACGCGGCGCTCGTCTTCGGGCGCATCGACCGCATGGCCGAGACCCCCGACGGCCTGGAGACGTTCCACATCGGCCGGCTGGCGATCGCCGACGAGGAGAGCGAGCCGGTCGTCGTCGACTGGCGCGCGCCGGTCGCCGAGCCGTTCTACCGGGCCACCGGCCGCGAACCGATGGGACTCGCCCGTCGTCGGCACTTCGCCGTGCACGGGCGAACGCTGCTCGGGCTGGAAGACGAGTTGTTCGGCGACGGTCACCTCGGTGTCGGCCACGACGACGGTCTCGACCAGAACGGAGTCGCCGATCCGAACCGCCTCGGACCCGACAGTGGGCTCCGCGGCTACAGCACGCTGCTCGGCGGTCCTCGAACGCGGCCGCACCGGCCAACTCGGCGACATCGTCGCCACGATCCAGGCCGAGCAGGACGAGATCATCCGCAGCCCGCAGGCCGGCGTGCTCGTCGTGCAGGGCGGACCCGGCACGGGCAAGACCGTCGTCGCCCTGCACCGCGCCGCTTACCTGCTCTACACCTACCGGTTCCCGCTGGAGGATCAGGGTGTCCTGGTCATCGGGCCCAACCGGGTCTTCCTGCGCTACATCGAGCAGGTGCTGCCATCACTCGGCGAGGCGGGGATCGAGCAGGTCGTGCTCGGCGACCTCGTGCCAGACGTCGACTGGGCGCGCTACGGAGTCGACCCGGCCGATTCGCCGCTGACGGCGACGGTCAAGGGCAACATCCGCATGGCCGACGTCATCGATCAGGCCGTCACCGATCGCGAACGTCCGCTGCGCGACGATGTCGTCGTGCCATTCCGCACCGGCTACCTCCGGCTGCGCGCCGGAGGAGATCGCAGCGCATCGTGCGTTCGGCGCAACGTCGTTTCCGGCGGCACAACGCGGCACGCCGATGGGTCGAGGGCGAGGTCTGGTCGTCGATGGCCGCGACGTGGCGCGACGGAACGCTGTCGGCGCGTGAGGTGAAAGAAGATGTGCGCCTGAGACCCGAGATCCGCGCAGCGCTGGAGCGGATGTGGCCGTTGCTGAGCCCGGCCGAGCTGCTCCACGACCTGTTCGGCAGCAAGGCGTTGTTGAAGCTCGCCGCGTCGAAGCACCTCCAGCGAATCCGAGTACCTGTCGCTGTATCGCCCGCGGCTCGACGACGTCGCCAGAGGTGCGCTGGACCGACAACGACGTCGCCCTGCTCGACGAGGCCCGCAGCTACCTCGGTGCGAAGCCGTCCACCGAACTCTCGAGGAGCCAGGGCCAGGGCGGCCAGAACAACCATGGGGGCGCCCAGTCGGACTCCGATGAGATCCGCACCTACGGTCACATCGTCGTCGACGAGGTGCAGGACCTCACTCCGATGCAGTTGCGGATGGTCTCGCGTCGCTCGTTGAACGGCAGCATGACGGTCGTCGGCGACATCGCCCAGGCAACCGGTGCGCTGGCGCCCAACGATTGGGCCGACGTACTGCGCTACCTACCCGACCAGAAGCCGTCGCGGGTCATCGGTCTCAGCGTCGGGTATCGAATCCCGGCCCAGATCATGGCCCTCGCCAACCAGGTGATGCTCGCCGCGACACCGACGCTCCGCGCTCCGACCAGCGTCCGACAGAGCGACGAACCACCCTGAGTTCGTGCACGTCGACTCCCGACGACCTGCTTGTCGCGGTTGCCGAAGCGACACGTTCGCTCGCCGGCGACATCACCGACGGCACGATCGCCGTCGTCGCTCCCGACTCGATGGTCGACCGTGTCTCCCAGGCCCTCGAAGCTGCCGGAATCGAGCACGGCCGGGCCACCCGCACCGGTCTCGAGATCGGCGTCACAGTCGTGCCGGTCAGCGTTGTCAAGGGTCTCGAGCTCGACGGCGTCGTCGTGGTCGAGCCCGCCGGAATCGTGACCGAAGAACAGCAGGGCCTGCGCGCGCTCTACGTTGCGCTGACCCGAAGCACGCGGCGCCTCACCATCGTGCACGCCTGCGACCTGCCGTCGGCTATGCACCCGCCAGATACGCCCTCACCAATGCAGTGAGGTTGCGGTAGACCTTGTCGGCTGCTGCCGGGACGTTCAAGGTGGCTGCCGAGCGTTCCTTGACGATCTCGGCCTCGATCGATGTGGCGAGGTCACGATCCTTGCCGACGACCTCGACGTGCACTGCCGCCCACAACGCCTCGATGCGCTCGACCGCAGCGAACTTGTCGCCCTGGTCGTTGATCAGCGCCGACAGGCCGCCGAGCTCGGTGACCAGCTGCGGCAACAGCTCGGCAGCGGTCCCAATCGGCAACACGGTGGTCGTCGGGGCCAAGGTTTCGGTACTGATCGAGGTGTCGTATGTCGTCGCCGCGCACGACGCAGTCGACATGGCGAGGACGAGGAGAGCCAGTGATCTTCCGCGGGCGTCACGCAATCACCAGGATGCGGGCGCTGGCAAACGAGCCGACCCCCACGTGATGGCCTTCGATCTCGATGGTCATCGTGCCGTCGGGCGACGCTGCCGTCATCAGGCCGCTTCGCCCGGGAAGGATGCTGGCCTCTTCGAGGAAGTCGAGCAGACCCGGCGTGAACTCGAGCTCTTCGGGAATGCGGTTGACGGTGAACGAGTTGACCGACCTCGACATCGGAGAGCGGCACGAGCACCGGCTCGAGGTACAACGAACCAGGGATCGGATTGCCGTGCGGACAGGTGGTCGGACTGCCGAGCACGCGATCCATCGCCTGCTCGACGGCATCGCTGATGACGTGCTCCCACTTGCCTGCCTCGTGGTGGGCATCGGCCCACGACAGCCCGAGCATGTCGGTGAGGAACCGCTCGGCGAGGCGATGACGGCGAACGACGAGCTGCGCCAACGCCTGACCAGCGGGACTGAGGCGTATGGCGCCATCGGTCGTGATCAGACCCTCGGCCTCGAGACGACGGATCATCTCGCTGACGGCCGGTCGACTGACCTGCAGTCGCTCGGCGATTCGGGCCTGGATGACAGCGACGTCGTCCTCGTCGAGTTCGAAGATGCACTCGCAGTACTCCTCGAAGGCAGGATGGTGCTCTCCGAACGCGGGCATGACCCACAGGCTAGCGGCCGCCCGTGCGGCCGGTAGCGTGCGAGCCGCATGTCGATCGCGCCCTTCCTCCTGGCAGCCGCGGTCGACATGGCACGCACACTCCGGTGTGGTTCATGCGTCAGGCGGGCCGCAGCCTTCCCGAGTACCGGGCCCTGCGTGGCGAGGGCAGCATCCTCGACGCCATCAAGCAGCCGGATCTCGCCGCCGAGCTGACCCTGCAGCCCGTACGCCGCTACGGCGTCGACGCTGCTGTGCTGTACAGCGACATCGTCGTGCCCGCCCACGCGATCGGGTTCGGGATCGATGTCGCCCCCGGCACGGGTCCGGTGTGCCTGTCGCCGATCCGTTCCGCCGCCGACCTCGAGCCGCCTCCGGCCCTTCGATCCGCCGACCGACGCTCCGTACGTGCTGCAGGCGGTCGACATCCTCGCCGCCGAACTCCCCGAGTCGGTGCCGCTCCTCGCCTTCGCCGGCGCGCCGTTCACCGTGGCGAGCTACCTCATCGAGGGCCGGCCGAGCCGCACCTACGAGCACACCAAGCGGCTGATGCACACCGACCCGGCGGTCTGGCATCGACTGATGGAGCGTCTCGTCCAACACGCGACTGCCTCCATCGCCAGCCAGCTCGACCACGGCGCACGCGCCTTCCAGCTGTTCGATTCGTGGGCCGGCGCACTCAGCCGCGCCGACTACGACACGTTCGTGTTGCCCCACTCCGCCGCCGTCTTCGCCGCGCTCGCCACCAGCCACCCGGACGTACCGGGCATCCACTTCGGCATCGGTTGCGATCATCTCCTCGAGTCGATGCACGCCGCCGGCCCTCAGGTGCTCGGCCTCGATTGGCGCACTTCGATCACCGATGCACGGCGTCGAATGGGCGCCGATCTCGTGGTGCAGGGCAACCTCGATCCGGCACTGGTCCTCGCCGGCGTGCAGGCGGCCGTGGTCGGCACCGACGTCGTGCTGGACGACAACTGCCTGGTCGACGGTCAACCGCATGCTGGCCACATCTTCAACCTCGGCCACGGGGTGCAACCGAACACCGATCCTGGCGTTCTTCGGGCGGTCGTCGATCGCGTCAGGGAGCAGACGACCAGATGAGCGAGACCAGAACCGCCGTGATGTTGATGGCGTACGGCACGCCGCGAACCCCCGACGAGATCCTGCCGTACTACACCGACATCCGCCGTGGCCACCCGCCGACCGACGAGCAGCTCGACGACCTCACCGCCCGATACGCGGCGATCGGCGGGATCTCTCCACTGGCGAGTCGCACCGAAGCCCAGCGAGTCGCGCTGCAGATCGCACTCGACAGCGTCGACCAGGGCCGCTACCACGTGGTGCTCGGCCTCGAAGCACGCGGCACCGTTCATCGAGCAATCCGTCGACGAGTTGGCGGCACAAGGCTTCCGGCGCATCGTCGGCCTGGTGCTGGCGCCGCACTACTCGGCATTCTCGATCGGTCAGTACCTCGATCGACTGGCGGCGGCGGCGGCCCCCCACGACATCGTCGTTCGCGGGATCGAGAGTTGGGCGACCGAACCGGCGTTCGTCGACTTCGTAGCTACCGACCTGCGAGCCACGCTGGCGACATTGCCGGGCGAGACCCGGGTCGTGTTCACGGCGCACTCGCTGCCTGAACGAATCATCGATGCCGGCGACCCGTATCCCTCGCAGCTCCGGTCCACCGCCGAGTGCGTCGCTGCCGCGGTGGGGCTCCAGGACTGGGGGCTCGCCTGGCAGAGCGCCGGGCGCACACCCGAACCGTGGTTGGGTCCCGACATCCTGCAGGTCATCGACGACTTGGCCGCAGACGGACACACCCGGGCGCTGGTGGTCAGCGCCGTCGGATTCGTCAGCGACCATCTCGAGGTGCTCTACGACCTCGACATCGAGGCTCGTGGGCGCGCCAACGAGCACGGCATCGCCTTCGCCCGCACTGCATGTGTCAACGACGACGCTGCGGTGATGGCCGCGCTCGCCGACCGTGTCATCGGCGCGCACATGACCAACGACCGGCGGATCGCCGTCGTCGGCGGCGGCATCACCGGCCTGGCGGCTGCGCATGCCGCGTCGAAGGTGGAGCGCACGTCACGCTGTTCGAGGCCGGTGCACGAGTCGGCGGTGTCATCCGCACGTCTCCGTTCGCCGGACACCCGGCGATCGACGAAGGCGCCGACGCCTTCCTGGCACGCGTGCCGTGGGCCGTCGATCTTGCCCGCAACGTGTCGCTCGGCGATTCGTTGACATCGCCCGCAGCCGCCAAGGCAGCGGTGTGGTGGAACGGTCTGCACGACATCCCCGATGGTCTGCTGCTGGGCCTGCCGACCGGCCTCGTCGGTCTGGCTCGATCATCGCTGCTGTCGTGGCGACGGCAAGCTGCGCGCCGCCACCGAGGTCGTTCGCCGTCGCAGCGATCTCGCAACCGACTCGATCGGGGCATACGTTCGGGCGCGATTCGGCAACGAAGTCCACGAACGACTGGTCGACCCGTTGATCGGCAGCATCTACGCCGCCGACACCGACGACTTCAGCCTCGCCGCGGTCCCGCAACTGGCCGAACTGGCAGTGCGTTCGCGTAGCGTGTTGCTGGGCGCCAGGCGCCGAACCCTCGTCGCCGCCGGGCCGGTGTTCTACGCGCCGACCGCCGGGATGGGTGCCCTCGTCGAGGCCGTCGCCGCAGCAGTCGTCACAGGTCACGGCGATGCTTCGATGTGATGCCGCCGTCAGCGAATTGGCGATGGACGACGCCAAGTGGCGGGTCGCCGGCCCGAGGATCGACCACGAGGTGTTCGACGGCGTCGTTCTGGCGTGCCCGGCTCGCGCCGCTGCCGCGCTGCTGGCGACGGTCGTACCGGCCGCCGCCACGACCCTGACGGCGGTGCCATCAGTCGATGTCGCGCTGCTGACACTGGCGATACCGACGGCGAACTGGCCGGAACGGCTACAGGGCATGTCGGGTTACCTCGTCCCGAAACCTCAGCAGAGGTTGGTCACAGCTGTCTCGTTCGGATCGCAGAAGTGGGCCCACTGGGCGATTCCCGATCAGGTCGTTCTGCGGGTCTCGCTGGGTCGAGACGGCCTGTCGGCGTTGCACCTGACCGACGACCAACTGTTGGGCGAGGTGCTCGACGAACTGCGTGTTCATCTCGACGTCGACGCGCAGCCGACCTCGGTTCGCGTCAGCCGGTGGCCGAACTCATTCCCCCAGTACCGGCCGCACCACGGCGAGGCCATCGCCGCCACCGAACGATCACTCCCCCGAGGGCTGGCCCTGGCTGGTGCCAGCTACCACGGAATCGGCGTCCCGGCATGCATCCGCTCCGGCCAACAAGCGGCGACGAGGCTGTTGCAGCAGTAGCTGCTGCTGGCACACTGTTGCGATGCGGCGACGATCGATTGCATGGCGTGCGTTGCGCTGTTGACCCTCGCCGCGTGCGGCAACGACTCCGACGCCGCCGGTCAGTCTGTCGCCACCAGTGGCCTGACGACCACCACCACCACAACAACCACCACACCGCCGACGACCTCGACCACAACGACCTCGTCGACGACCACCACCACCACCACGGCACCGACCACGACCACGTCGACCACCACGACGGTGCCTGGCACGTTGCCGAACCCGGAGGGCCCGCCGGCGAATCCTCGAGCTGACGAGCCGCTCGTCGAACTGGGCACGATCGAGATCCCGACGATCGGCGTGACCAAGTCGATCTACGAGGGCATCACCCTCACGACGCTCGACAACGGCCCCGGTCATTGGCCCGGCACGGCGATGCCCGGCCAGCTGGGCAACGTGGTGATCGCCGGGCACCGGGTGAGCCACGACAAGCCGTTCCGCCATCTCGAGCAACTCGCGCCGGGCGACGACGTGATCCTGACGACCGCCGACGGACGATTCGTGTACAAGGTCACCGGAACCGAGATCGTGTACCCCGACGCGTTGTGGATCACCGACCAGAGCGCCGACTACACAGCCACCTTGTTCGCCTGCCACCCGGCCGGTTCGACCAGGCAACGCATCGTCGTCCACCTCGCGTACGCACCGAACGGCTAACCGGTCGCCACCGGGTCCGGCCGCTATCGTCGCTCGCTGATGTCGATTCGCGTCCCACGTATGTCGACCTAGGCCGCGATGGCCATCGGCGGAGGCGTGTGCGTTGCGCTGTCGCTGCCACCTTGGGGGATCTGGCCCCTTGCGTTCATCGGTGTCGCGATCTTCGAGATGTCGCTGGGCGAGACGGTCCCGCGCCGCGCGCGCGCCGCGCGGGGTTGGCTGTTCGCCGCTGCTTGGATGTTGCCCGGTATGGCGTGGATGTGGTCGTTGACCATCCCGGGGTACTTCGCCGCCGTCGCCATCTTCGCCGGCTACCACGCCGTCGCGGCAATGGTGTCGCCGCAGGGTCCGTGGCGCGTCGTCGCCAGGCCGGCGGCGCACACGCTCGCCGAAGCCCTGCGCCTGGTCTTCCCGTTCGGTGGCGTGCCGTTGGCGACGCTACCCATCGGCCAGGCCGACGGGCCGCTCGGGGGCGTGACGCGGGTCGGTGGCGTGATCCTGCTGACGTGGGTGGTGTTCCAGATCGGGTTCGCATTGGCCGGGCCGTCGCCCTTCGTGCCGCAACTGGCCCGCTCGCGGCCGGCAGTCGAAGGGGCAATGGCAGGGCGCGATCGGTCTGTTCGCCGCCGTCGTTGTCGTGGTCATCGCCGTCACCGTCGCCCCGAACGGCATCGAAGTCGCCGACCCGGCCACACTTCGGGTCGCAGCGGTGCAAGGCGGCGGCCCGCAGGGCACGCGGGCGATCAACTCCGACCCACGAGAGGTGATCGATCGCCACATCGAGGCGTCCCGGGCGATCACACCGGGTTCGGTCGACCTGGTGGTGTGGCCCGAGAACGTGATCGACGTCTTCTCGTTCGAGGGCAGCGAAGAGCTGACCGAAGTCACCGCCGAGGCCGCCCGTATCGGAGCGCCATTCGCCGTCGGTATCACCGAAGACGCTCCGGACGATCACTTCATCAACGCCGAAGTCGTCGTCACACCCGAGGGAGAGATCGTCTCGCGATACGACAAGGTGCACCGGGTCCCGTTCGGTGAGTACATGCCACTGCGCGGCCTGCTGCACGCGCTGGGCGCGCCGACGGATCTCGTCCCGCGCGATGCCGTCGCCGGAACCGGTCCCGCCTACATCGACATCCCGCTGTCGACCGGCCGACTCGGGTGTCACGTCCGCGCCGCGGTCGTGATCTCGTGGGAGATCTTCTTCGGAAGCCGGGTCGCCGAAGGGGTCAACGACGGTGCAACGTTCATCCTCAACCCGACCAACGGATCGAGCTACACCGGCACCATCCTGCAGACGCAACAGATCGCCTCGTCGCGGCTGCGAGCAATCGAGAACGGGCGATGGGTCGTGCAAGTGTCACCCACGGGTTTCAGCGCCTTCGTCTCACCCGACGGTGACGTCTTCGATCGCACCGCGGTCAGCGAGCAGAAGGTGATCACCCGCACGATCACGCTGAACTCCGGTCGAACGTGGTACTCCAATCTGGGTGACGTCCCGTTCGAACTGCTGGTGATGATGGCTGCTGCTGGGTTCGTGGATCGTGCCCGGCCGAGCGTTGCTGGCGCAACGACGGGTCACACCTCGAGCAGCACCGTGACCGGGCCGTCGTTGACCAGCGACACCTGCATCTCGGTACGGAACCTCCCCGTGGCGACCATCGCTCCCGACGCCCGCAACTGATCGATGACGGCCTGTACCAGTGGCTCGGCGTGCTCGGGTCGCGCGGCGTTGATCCAGCTCGGGCGGCGCCCTCCGCTGGTGTCGCCGTACAGCGTGAACTGGCTGACGATCAGCACCTCGCCGCCGTGTCTCGGCGACCGACCGGTTCATCACCCCGTTGTCGTCGTCGATCACGCGCAGACCCCAGATCTTGTCGGCGAGCTTGCGCGCCGTCGCCTCGGTGTCGTCGTGGGTCACGCCCACCAGCACGCACAAACCCGGACCGATCGAGCCGACTACCTCGCCGGCGACGGTCACCGACGCTTGCGACACCCGCTGCACCAAACCACGCATCGCCCGAGTCTGCCGTACAGAATGGGCAAGTGATCGAACCAGTGATCGAACTGCGGGCCGGCCCGGCCGCGTGCACCATCAGTGCAGTCGATGGAGGACGTGTCGCCTCGTTGAACGTGGGCGGGGTCGAACTGATCGTCGGCCCTGATCCGTGGCTGCCGGCGACCGGTTGGGGCAGCTACCCGATGGTCCCGTGGGCCGGACGTATCCGCAACGGTCGGTTCAGGTTCGATGGCGTCGACCATCAACTGCCGATCAACTTCGCCCCGCACGCCATTCACGGGACCGGGTTCGAACAGCCGTGGGAGGTGGTCGCTCGCGACGGGCGCAGCGCTGCTATCGCCTGCCGGCTCACATGGCCGTTCGGTGGTGAAGCCGAGCAGTTGATCGAGCTCGCCGACGACTCGTTGACGTGCATCTTGGTCGTTCGTGCCGGTCCGCAGGCGATGCCGGCGACGATCGGGTGGCATCCGTGGTTCGTCAAGCCGGAGCGCGTCGATCTGCAGTTCGAGCGAATGTACCTTCGTGACGACGACTACATCACCGACGGGCGCATCGTCGCCCCGCCGCCACAACCACCGTGGGACGACTGCTTCGACGGACCGCTCGCCACGCCCCGCCTCTGGATCGGTGGCGTCGAGGTGTCGATCACCAGCGACTGCGACTACTGGGTCGTCTACGACATGCCGGCCTACGCGACCTGCGTCGAGCCGCAATCGGCACTGCCCGATGCGTTCAACATCGGTGGAGCGACGTCGCTGGACCCAGGCCAGGAGCTGCGCCGCAGCATGACGATCAGCTGGCGTGACGCCCGACACGATCACGTTGCAACCGTGTGACGCTTACCGGTCGGTAACAAGGCGCCGATAGCCTGAGGTCCCATGTCTGCCGTCACGTCGGCTGGCGCTTCGGCACTCTCGCCGAACGCCCCTCTGTCGATCGCCTACCTCACCTACCGCGGCAAGCCGCACGTCGGTGGGCAGGGCGTGTACACCCGCCATCTCACCAAGGCCCTGGTCGATCTCGGCCACACCGTCGAGGTCTTCGCCGGCCAGCCGTACCCGATCCTCGACGAGCGCATCGCGCTGCACCAGCTGCCCAGCCTCGACCTGTGGAACGACCACTTTCCCGGTCGCTTCCCCGGCTACTGGGAACTGAAGACCAAGGCCGACTGGGCCGAGACGTTCAGCCACCTGAAGGGCACGTTCGGCGAGCCGTTGGCGTTCAGCATGCGTGCCCGTGAACGCGCTGAAGAAGCGCCAGCGCGACTTCGACCTGGTGCACGACAACCAATGCCTCGGCTACAGCATCCTCGGCATCGAGAAGATGCATCCCGACGATCGTCACGCTGCATCATCCGATCACGCGCGACCGGGCAGCTGGAGATGGCGCACACCGACGACTGGCGCAAGCGCTACGCGCATCGGCCGCTGGTACAACTTCGTGAAGATGCAGGGCCGCGTCGCCAGCCGCATGCCGCGCATCGTCGTGGTCAGCGAGAACAGCATCAAAGACATCCACGCCGACATGGGTGTCAGCCTCGACCGCATGCGCCTGGTGCCGGTCGGTGTCGACCCCGACCTGTTCATGCCGCTGCCGCACGTCACGCGCACAGCCCGGCCGCCTGATCACCACCGCATCCGCCGACGTCGCGCTGAAGGGCCTCTCGCTACCTGCTCGAGGCGATGGCCAAGCTGCGCACCGAGCGCGACGTCACGCCTCACCATCATCGGCAAGCCGCGCGACGGCGCCAGCAACGACCTGATCGACCAGCTCGGTCTGCGCCCGCACATCGAGTTCGTCAGTCGGGGTGCCCGACGAACGCATCGTCGAGCTGTACGCCGAAGCCGAGCTGGCCGTCGTGCCCAGCCTGTACGAAGGCTTCAGCCTGCCGGCCATCGAGGCGATGTCGACCGGCATCTGCCTGGTCGCCACCGACGGCGGTGCGCTGCCCGAGGTGACCGGCAGCGACGGCGACACGGTGCTGCAGTGCAAGGCGGGCGATGTCGACGCGCTGGCCGTCGGCCATCCGGCGCGGGCTCGACGACCCCGAGCTGCGGGCGCGCGTCGGCGCGGCGGGCCGCCGCCGCGTGGTCGAGCGGTGGAGCTGGAAGCACTGCGCCCAGCTGACCGTCGACCAGTACCGCGAGGTGCTTGGCCATGCCGCACAACATCGACAAGCTGCGCACGCAACGGGCGGCTGTAGCTTGCTGACGATCCGCTTCGATCAACTCGGCGTGCAGCCCGGTGACCTGGTGCTCGATGCCGGCGCCGGCTTCGGCCGTCACGCGTTCGCGCTCGCCCGGCACGGCGCCAACGTCGTCGCCCTCGACTACGTGCGCCGGCGAGGTCGTCGGCACTCGCGCGCACGTTCGCGGCGATGGTCGAAGTCGGCGAGATCGCCGAAGCAGCGATTCACCGGCGGCGTTGCCAGGGCGACGCCACCCGATTGCCGTTCGCCGACGACAGCTTCGACCGCGTCATCACCAGCGAAGTGCTCGAGCACATCCAGGACGACGTCGCGCGCGATCACCGAGTTCGTCCGGGTGCTCAAGCCCGGCGGCACGTTCGCCGCCACGGTGCCGACGTGGTTGCCGGAGAAGATCAACTGGATGCTCAGCGACGAGTACCACGCGCCGAAGAGCGTCGGGCGGGCACGTGCGCATCTACAGCGCGACCGAGCTCAAGGCCAAGCTGCGCAGCGCCGGCCTGGCCATCACCGGCAGTCATCACGCGCACGCGCTGCACTCGCCGTACTGGTGGCTGAAGTGTGCGGTCGGTGTGCGTCGCGACGATCACCGACTCGTCGAGGCGTACCGGCGACTGCTCGAGTGGGAGATCATCAAGCAGCCACGTCGGTATGAAGGTCGTCGATCGAGCTGCGTCGCCCGTGCTCGGCAAGAGCTACGTCGTCTACGGCCGGAAGGCCGCCGGCACACGGCTCCAGAAGCGACCAGACCAGTGGCCAGAGAAACGACACGTCATGTCGCGGTTGCCTGACATCGAGGGCGTGATCTCCGCCGACGAGATTGCGCAGACGGCCGAGTGGATCGCCTCGCTGCAGCTCGACACGGGCATGATCCCGTGGTTCCCGGGCGGTCACTGCGACCCGTGGAACCACGTCGAGACCGCGATGGCGCTCGACGTCGCCGGTGTGCCACGCCGCACGCCGAGCGGGCCTACGAGTGGCTCGTCGACATCCAACGCGACGACGGCAGTTGGTGGAACTACTACCTGCCCGACGGATCGGTCGAAGAGGCCAAGCTCGACACCAACGTGTGCGCGTACATCGCCACCGGCGTGTGGCACCACTGGCTGTGCACCTGGGATCGGGCCTTCGTCGACCACCTCTGGCCGACCGTGCAGCGAGCGCTCGACTGGGTGCTGTCGATGCGCCGCGACGACGGCACCGTGCTGTGGGCGTGCACGGCCGACGACCGTCCGTGGAACTACGCGCTGCTCACCGGATCGTCGATCATCGCCCACGCGTTGCGCTGCGGCGCCAGCCTCGCGGCGCTGATCAACGAACCACGACCCGACTGGACCGCGGCCGCCGATCGCCTGTGCTTCTTGATCAACGAGCACCCACGGGTGTTCGAGCCCAAGGATCGCTGGGCGATGGACTGGTACTACCCGGTCCTCACCGGGTGCCTGACCGGCGAGCGGGCGAAGATCCGCCTGGCCGACGGTTGGTCGACGTTCGCGATGGAAGCACCGGGCATCCGCTGCGTCAGCGACGAACCGTGGATCACCGCGTCGGAGACCGCCGAGTGCGCGATCGCTCACGCGGCGATCGGCGACCTGGCCACGGCGACCGATCTGATCTGCGCTGGACGCGACCGCATCGCCGCGCCGACGGCGCGTACTACACGGGCATCGTCTACCCCAGCGAGATGTGCGTTCCCGTTCGAAGAGATCTCGGCGTACACCGGCGCCGCCGTCATCCTCGCGGCCGATGCGATCGACGGCGCCTCACCGGCCAACGGCGTGTTCGTGCCCCGCACGCACGAGTAGGTCGAACAAAGTAGATCAGGAACCGTTCGGCTCGTCGACGGTCCAGCCGCGGCGACGTAGTTCATCGGCCAGTACATCTGCGGGGAACCCACGGAGCAGCAGCGCCTGCGCCGACGCAAGCGAGTCCGGCTCCTCGTCCACCGACACGGTCGGGTTGTCGTCATCGGTCGAGGTCAGCCGATCGATCATCGCCGACGCCTCGGACTTGGAGAACTTCCCGCGAGCCTGACGGGGCGTCAGCCGGTACTCGGTGCGCGCCGAACGGAAGTCGTCGTAGCCTGCCTTGCGCATCAGGGCCTGGATGTAGGCGATCTGCTTGGCCGATGCCGGCGGACCTTGTTCCGCAAAGCTCATCCCGACACCGTACCCACGCCCGCCAGACCCAGGTCGTCCAGTACTGCAGACGGGCGAGGGCGTGGCAGCATGTTGCCGTGACACTTCCGACCCCGACCGACCTCACTGATCTTGCCGACGCCGCGCTGCGCGCCTGCGGTGCACCCGCCCTTGGCGCCGCCGGCGAGCACGCCGCGCGCAGTCCGATCACCGGCACCGTCCTCGGTGGCGTCGCCGGCATCACGTCGGTCGACGACGCCGTCGACCGAGCGCAGACGGCCTTCCGATCATGGCGCACGACTCCGGCGCCGTTGCGCGGCGAGCTGATCCGCCAGTTTGCAGCGCTGCTGCGCACCCACAAGGCCGACCTCGCCCGTCTGGTGCAGATCGAGGTCGGCAAGATCGAGAGCGAGGCGCTCGGCGAGGTGCAGGAGATGATCGACATCTGCGACTTCGCCGTCGGTCTCAGCCGGCAACTGCACGGTCTGACGATCGCCAGCGAGCGACCCGGCCATCGGTTGATGGAGCAGTGGCACCCGCTCGGTCCGACCGGCGTCATCACCGCCTTCAACTTCCCGGTCGCCGTGTGGAGCTGGAACGCGGCGCTCGGCGCTCGTGTGCGGCAACCCGGTGATCTGGAAGCCGAGCGACCTCACCCCGCTGACGGCGATCGCGACCAGCGCGTTGTTCGATCAGGCCGCGGCCGGTGTCGGTGCGCCCGCTCACCTCAGCCAGGTCGCTGCTCGGCGGCGCCGACGTCGGCGCGGCACTGGTCGCCCACCACGGTGTGCCGTCTGATCAGCGCCACCGGCTCGACACGCATGGGTCGACAGGTCGCCGGCGTCGTCGCCGCGCGCTTCGGTCGCAGCATCCTCGAGCTCGGTGGCAACAACGCGGCCATCGTCGCCCCGTCGGCCGACATCGAACTGGTCGTGCGCGGGATGACGTTTGCCGCCGCCGGCACCGCCGGTCAGCGCTGCACGTCGCTGCGTCGCGCTGATCGTGCACAACTCGCGCCTCGACGAGGTCGTCGACGCGGATGTCAGCCGCCGTACTCGACGCCTGCCGATCGGTAGCCCGCTCGATGCCGGCACGCTGGTCGGCCCGCTGATCACCCCGACCGCGCTCGACCGCATGCAGACCGCGCTCGACACCGCCCGTGCGATGGCGGCAAGGTCGCCGTCGGCGGCGATCGCCTGCTGGCCGACGACGCACCCGATGCTGCGTATGTGCGCCCGACGATCGTGACGATGCCGACCCAGACCGACATCGTTGCCACCGAGACGTTCGCGCCGCTGCTGTACGTCCTGGCCTACGACGACTTCGACGAGGCGATGCACCTGCAGAACGGCGTGCCGCAGGGCCTGGCCAGCAGCATCTTCACCACCGACGTCCGCGAGGCCGAGCGCTTCTGCGCCGCCGACGGCAGCGACTGCGGCATTGCCAACGTCAACATCGGTCCCAGCGGTGCCGAGATCGGCGGTGCATTCGGCGGCGAGAAGGCCACCGGTGGTGGGCGCGAGAGCGGCAGCGACGCGTGGAAGGCCTACATGCGCCGGGCGACCAACACCATCAACTACTCCAACGATCTCCCTCTGGCCCAAGGCGTCAAGTTCGGCTGACATTCGCTGCATACCGGCATACCTTTGTGATGCGCCCTACCAGTGAACAGGCGAGTGTATGGGGCATCTCGGTGAGAGCCAGATCGATGCCGGTTCGGTGCGTGTTCTCCCGCTCGAGCGGCAGACTTGCTGGGCGCGATTTCAGTACTCCCAATACCGAAATCGAACCCGTTGAGCCTGGTCGGGCGCGCTGTGAGTAGGCGGGCTACCGAAATCGCGCCCGACCGGTCTCCGACGGATGTCGCGAGCGGCGAATGGCGCGCATCGGCGCCGGCGAAGCTCCGATAACCACCGGTCCAAAGACGCTGGCCGGTATCCCGTTGCGCCGGATGTTCAATGGGCGACAGGGAAGGCGGAACTCGGGAATCCACCACGCCTAGCGTTCACCACGACGAAGGATCTGCTGGCCGCCCGCCGCGTGATGGCGCGCCCGACGAGCCTTCTGAGCACGTCGGTGGCGTCAGTGCGATCGGCGCAGGAGTCGCAGGCTGCCGGTGGCCCCGATCTCGTCGAACCGCCCGCTCTGCAGCGCCGGCAGGTAGATCTGCTCGTACGGCGGGCGACCGCCATCGGCCGGATCTGGAAACACATCGTGGATCGCCAGCGTTCCGCCGACCGCGACGTGCGTGCACCAGCCCACGTAGTCGAGCCGTGCCGGGGCCTCGCCGTGACCTCCGTCGATGAACAGGATCGACAACGGCGTGATCCAGTAGCGGGCAACGGTTGGTGACTGACCGACAACGGCGACCACGACATCTTCCAATCCGGCGTCGTGGATCGTCGCTCGGAAGGTCGGCAGGGTGTCCATCTGTCCCGTGTGCGGATCGACTACGGACGGGTCATGGTGTTCCCACCCTGCCTGGTTCTCCTCACTACCGCGGTGGTGATCGACGGCGAACAGCACCGTGCCGCACGCTCGCGCAGCCGCGCCGAGCCACACCGTCGAGCGACCGCAGTACGACCCGATCTCGACCATCGGGCCGGCGACGGCGCCTCCTGCAGCGAGCGCCGCGGCGTACAGGGCGTCGCCCTCGTCGGGCGGCATGAAACCCTTCGCGGCGAGCGCGTGGTCGCGCAGATCAGGGCTGAGCGGCGCAGAGGGCACGCCGGGCACCATAATCGGCATGTGCTAGACGCTGCGACCGGTCCAACAACCGCTGCAGCACCCAACCGGCGGTTGCCGCCGTGGACCCTGGTGGTCGCTCCAATGCTGGCGGCAGTACTCGTCATCGTCGCCACGCGCCAGGCTCCGTTGTTGTCCCCCGACTCGATCACGTACTTGTCGGTCGCCGATCACATCCGTAGCGGGAACGGGCTGACCGACTTCACCACCAAACCGATGAGCGTCTTCGGCCCTCTGTATCCACTGCTGTTGGCGCCTGGTGGCCGCAGCCTGGCGTGGGCGACGATCGTCGGTGTGGTTGCCATCGCAGCCGGCAGCGCTTTGATGTGGCTTCTGCTTCGGCGCCGAGTTCGCCCTTTCGTGGCGATCGCGGGTGCGCTCGGGCTGGGCGCCAGTCAGGGCCTCGTGCGGATGGCCTCGGTGGTGTGGAGCGAAGCACCGTACGCGGCAATCGCCCTGGCGATGATGGTCGTGCTCTCCCGCCCGACGATGACGGTTCGCCGCGCCGCTGCCGGTGGAGTGCTCGCCGGCCTCGGCTTTCTGACCCGCTACGCAGGCGTCGGACTGATGATCACGGGCGCGGCCATGGTGCTGGCCTCGGCGTGGCGCGGCAACGAACGCTCCGTGCCGGCCAGGCGCCTCGTCGCCTTCGCGGCCGCTGCGATCGGTGTCAGCGCGTTGTGGGTCATCCGCAACCTCGTCGAGATCGGCCAGCCGCTGGGACCGCGCTTCGAGGGCGGGGCGCACGAGCCGGTGATCCGCACGATTCGCCTGGCGTTGGTCGGCACCGGACACATCGTGATGGGCGATGGTTGGTCGGAGCCGGCGTTGGCCCGAATCGGCGCGACGATCCTCGTCGCCGTGGCACTCTTGGCATGGTTTGCGCTGCACGATCGCCGGGCCACGACGGTTGACCTCGGCGTCGCGATGTTCGCAGCCACCTCGTTCGTCGTGCCGATCGTTGCCCGCCTGATGACGGCCAACGACATCGAACTGCGGGTGATGTCGCCGATCCTGATCCCGATGGTCTACTTCGCCTCCGTGACCTTCGACCGGGTGTGCACCACCGCGGCGTCGCCCTGGCAGGCGCCGCGCTCCTTGGCTGGTGGCTGTACCAGGGCGTCGCCTTCGCGGCGCGGTTCCCCGACCTGGCACCGGGCGGAAGCGGCAACAAAGCCCAGTACTCGCCACAGCTGTACGACGTGATCGATGCGCTCCCCGCGCACTCCACGATCCTCACCAACAACCCGCAACGCGTGTGGTGGTTCACCGATCGCGAGCCGACAGTGATGGGCTTCACACAACCACGTCCCGGCAACAGTCACTACCCACTCGACGCCGGCGACACGGTACAAGCAGCGTGCGGCGGGCACGCCTATCTGGCGTGGTTCGACAGATTCCAGAACTCCGGCGGTGGGCCCTCCGAGCGACGGCCTGATCTCACCCGTCTCGTCGACCTCGAGATCGAAACCTCAGTTCCCGGCGGCACCCTGTACCGTCTCGCACCGCTCGATGCCGCCACCTGCCGACCGGACGGACCTGACACCACTCGACAAGGATGAGCCGATGACCGCCCTCGACGAACTCGTCAAGCTGCTCGATCTCGAAGCGATCGAGGTCAACATCTTTCGCGGCCGATCACCCGACGAGAGCCGCCAGCGCGTGTTCGGTGGCCAGGTCGCCGGCCAGGCCCTTGTTGCTGCGACCCGCACGATCGACGATCCGGGCAGGCAAGTCCATTCGCTGCACGCCTACTTCCTGCGCCCCGGCGACCCACTCGTGCCGATCCTCTACGAGGTCGACCGGATCCGCGACGGCCGCAGCTTCACCACGCGGCGAGTGGTGGCCATCCAGCACGGCAAGGCGATCTTCAACCTGCAGGCCAGCTTCCACCTGCTCGAGCGCGGGGCCGACCATCAACTGACGATGCCACGTGACATGCCTTCGCCTGAATCGCTGCCCGACTTCAAGACTCGCATGGCGCCGTACAAGGACCGGATGGGTGTGTGGTTCGATCGGCCGCGGCCGATCGACATCCGATACATCGATCGCGATCCGTTCAACCGCGAGGGCCACCCCGCCGAAGGGCAACGGGTCTGGATGCGCGCCGATGGCCGGCTCGCCGATGACCCCACGTTGCACGCCTGCATCGTCACCTACGCAAGCGACATGACTCTGCTCGACACCACAGTGTTGCCGTTCGGGCTGTCCTGGGACAGCCCCGGCATGCAAATGGCCAGCCTCGATCACGCGATGTGGTTCCACCGTCCGTTCCGTGCCGACGACTGGCTGCTGTACGACCAGAGGGCATTCTCCACCAGCGGCGGGCGTGGGCTCGCCGGGGGTGCGATCTACACCAGTGACGGCACGCTTGCGGTGACGGTGGTACAGGAGGGCCTGGCGAGGATAGGGCCGAAATGAAAGCGACGATCGGCTCGAATCGACTCCTTGCCGTCATGGCACTGCTGACGCTCGTCGCGGCGTGCTCCGACAGCACCTCGAACGTCGAGGTCAGCGCCGTTGCATCCACCCCGACGACCACCACCGCAACAGCTCCGGCAGCGTCGGCCGATTCAACCGCTGCCGGCACGGCGACAACCGTTGCCACAACGACCGTGGCCACGACGACCTTCGCCACGACACCCGCCGAACCGCTCGGCGATCCGGTCGTGAGCCTCACCGAGGTCGGTCAGTTCCGCCAGCCGGTAGAGGTCGCCTTTCGACCGACAGACGGCACGACCTACGTGGTCGAACAGGATGGGCGCGTCGTGATCATGAACGATGGCCAGCCGGGGCCGGTCGCCCTGGACATGACCGACCTCACCAGCGCCGATGGCGAGCGCGGACTGCTGGGTCTCGCTATCACTGCCGATGGATCATCGGCTTACGTCGACTACACGAACAACGACGGCAACACCAGGATCGACGAATACGCGGTCAACGCCGATGGCACCTTCGATCCGGCCACTCGTCGTGAAGTTCTCGGCTTCGACCAGCCGTACGCCAACCACAACGGCGGCGACCTCGTCTTCGGCCCCGACAAGATGCTGTACATCGGCACCGGCGACGGCGGCTCGGGCGGAGATCCCGACCGACGGGCCCTGAACCTGGGCGAATGGCTCGGCAAGATTCTGCGCATCGATCCGCATCCCAGCGCCGACGCCGCATACACGGTGCCGCCCGACAATCCGTTTCTCGGTGTCGAAGGCGCACGCCCGGAGATCTGGTCGATCGGACTGCGCAACCCATGGCGGTTCAGCTTCGATCGATCGACCGGTGATCTGTGGATCGCCGACGTCGGTCAGGGTCAATGGGAGGAGGTCGACGCTGCCTGGGCTGCCGATGGTGGCGGACGCGGGCTGAACTTCGGTTGGAGCGCGTGGGAAGGAAACCATCGATTCAACGACGACCAATCCCCCGACGGCGTGACCCAGCCGATCCACGAGTACGAGCACGACGGAAATGACTGTTCGATCAGCGGCAGCGCCCTCTATCGCGGCTCGGCCATTCCGGCGCTGGTCGGCTGGTACGTGTTTGCCGACTACTGCAGCGGGCAGGTGCGCGCTCTACAGATCGCCGACCGCACCGTCGTCAAGCAGGTGTCCCTCGGCCATGCGTCCAGCGTCACCGCCGTCAGCGAGGGCCCCGACGGTGAACTGTTCGTTCTTTCCGGCGGTGGCCAGATCTACTCCGTGACCCCCGGATAGTCAGGCGACGCGTTCGAGCTTCACTGTGCGGTTGGGGATGTCGGTCGAGACCACCCGCACGCGGACGTCATCACCCGGCTCGACGTGATGCACGCTGATCCGTGAGACCACCGGAAGGTCACACAACTGGATGTGTGCGCCGCGGTCGTCGACATCGGTGACCACCGCCGTGAATGTTCGTTGCGTCTGAGCGCTGAGGAGGGCGACCTCGGCCAGGTCGATGACGGCTCGCTCGATCTGACTGGCCATGTCGTCGGCGTGCCGCATCACCGGCGGCAACTTCGGGAAGGAAGTGTTCACCGGGTCGGGCAGCGGTTGGCCGTTGCCGATGGCGAGCGTCGCCATCACGACGTACCGGTCGGCAAGACGACGCAGCGGCGCGGTGGCGTGTGCGTAGGTGGCCGCCATCGCCGAATGCCACGGAGGCCGGCCCGGCGTGAACGGTACGTACGACGCGCCGCCGCCGGCGCGCCGGATGGCCATCAGAAAGGCGGCCGACTTCGGCGCACTGACATCGAGAGTCCGCCCGAAGTCGCGCAGTGTCATGTCTGCCGACCAGTCGATCCCCAAGGCTCGAGCGGTGTGCCGCAGGCGCTGTTCGACGCGCCCGTCGGGCTCGGGCATGACCCTGAACAACCCGGTGCCGGCGGCCAGGAGCGTATCGGCGATGGCGAGATTGGTGGCCAATGACATCGCCGCGTTCGCGTCCTCGGACTGCAGCCGTGGACGGAAGGAGATGTCGTAGCCGCCCTGGTCGGTGGCATGAACCTCTTGCTCGAGCGGCTCGATGCGTGCGGCGCCGCGGGCGTCCTCGGCAGCAGCGACGCGCCGTGCCAGCTCAGGAAAGGCGTCGGGCAACTGTGCAGGCTGCACTGTTTCGTAGGCCAGTTTCGCCCTGCTGCGAATCAACGAACGCTCGACACCATCGAGCTTCGAGAGCCCGTCGGAGCCGACCCGCACATGGAACACGACAGCTGGGCGAGGCCCATCGGGCAGCAGGCTTGCCGACCCCTCGGCGAGGGTCGCCGGATACAGCCCAGCCTTGCCGTCGGGCAAGTACTGCGTCGTGCCGCGCTGCCAGGCCTCGTTGTCGAGCTGACCGCCGTCGTCGACGAACCAGGCGACATCGGCGATCGCGTAGTGCAACAACACGTCACCACCGGCCATCTCGATGTGGAAGGCCTGGTCGAGATCCGTCGACGATGCCGGATCGAGCGTGACGAACGGCCAACCGGTTCGATCGATGTGGGCCGTGGGCGGACGTTTCGATGATTCGTGCGCCGCAGCCGACACGGCATCCGGGAACTCGGCGGGGACCTTGAACTGACGACGAATTCCGTGAAGCCCCTCGACGAGCTCGTCGGTGAGGTCGGCTCGGATGCGCACTTAGCGGCGGGCTCCCATGAACATCGTCTTCAACGCGTCGTAGTGCTCGATGCAATGGCCCGCACCCATCACGACGGCCTCGAGCGGCATAGTCGACATCTTGACCGGCACCTGCGTCTCACGCTCGATGCGGTGGGCCAGCCCGCGCAGCAGGCCGCCACCGCCCACCAGGTACATGCCGCGCACCAGGAAGTCTTGGGCGAGCTCGGGCGGTGCCTTCGACAGGCAGCGCACCACCGAGGCAGTGATGCTGCTGACGACGTCATCGATAGCCAGACGGATCTCTTCGGGCGTCAGGATGACCGTCTTCGGCAGACCGCTCATCAAGTCACGGCCGCGCACCTCTGCCTGGTTCTCGTCGTCGATGGGGTCGGCCGAGCCGATGGCCACCTTGACCTCTTCCGCCGTGCGTTCGCCGATCGCGATGCCGTGCTGGTGGCGTACATAGGCCTGGATCGCCGCATCGATGTCGAAGCTGCCGACGCGCACGGCTTCGAGGGCGACGATGCCGCCAAGGCTGATCACCGCAGTCTCACTGGTACCGCCGCCGACGTCGATGACCATGTTGCCGACGGGTTCGTCGATGGGCAGATCAGCACCGATGGCCGCAGCCATCGGCTGTTCGATCAGCTGGGCATCGGCCGCACCAGCTCGGCGCGCCGCGTCGGTGACGGCCCGCCGTTCGACTTCGGTGATTGCCGACGGCACGCAGATGACCACCTTCGGTCGAGTGAATCGGCTGACACCGACCCGTTGCAGTAGCAGGCGGATCATCCGCTCGGTGATCTCGAAGTCGGTGATGGCGCCGCCGCGAAGCGGGCGCACGGCGACGATGTAGCCGGGGGTGCGCCCGATCATCTGCCAGGCCTCGCGTCCGGTGGCCAGCACCTCGCCGGTCTGGCGGTTGAGGGCGATCACCGACGGCTCGTTGAGCACGATGCCGCGACCCTTCATGTACACGAGGGTGTTGGCGGTGCCGAGATCGATTGCTAAGTCACGGGCCATGGTCTATTCCGTCGGCTCCTGCGGTTTCGTGGTGGAGTCGTTGCCGGGTTCTTGGGATGGACGAACGCGGTCCATCACCTCCCGGCGGGATTCCGGCGACAACGCGTCGATGTGACGACGAAAGCTGGTGAGCCCGGCGTCTTGACGCGGTCGCCGGTTGTAAGCGATGAGGCCGATGGCAACCAACAGAACGATGGCAGCAATAGCGATGAAGGCGGTCACGAGGTGGTCCGCCGACCGGACGGGGTCGGCACCGAGGCTGCGTCGACAGGTGCTCCGGCTGCGGCACCCCAGTCGGCACCATCGCGCCACACCTCACGCTTCCAGATGGGCGCGCTCAACTTCAGTGCATCGATCGCGAACCGGGCTGCCTCGAAGGCCTCGGCGCGGTGCGGAGCGCTGACCACGGCGATGACGGAGCACTCGCCCAGAGCGAGGCTGCCTGTTCGATGGATCAGCACCACCCGCCCGGTCTCGGGCCACCGCACACGCAACTCGACGTCGATCGCCTCGAAGCGCGGCACGACCTGCGACTCGTAGGCCTCGTACGTCAGCGACTCGACCTGGTCACGCAACACCCCGGATTCGTCGATGGCGTGGTCACGAACGGTGCCACTGAACAGCACGACAGCGCCACATTGCGGCAGCACCGCCCACTCGTAGGCAGCGGAGATCGGCAACACATCACTGGTCAGGCTGAGCCATGAGTTACCGCTAGCCGGAGGTTGCACGACTACCCATCGTAGCTCGCCGCTCAGCCAGCGACACCGGAGAACGAGGGTGATGCCCGCAGCGGGCTCCGGCTCGTTAACCTCTCCCGCTCGTGGAGCGGAGTGAGTGGCCGGAAGACGACGCGCACGGGGCAGACGCGTCCGGGTCCGAGTACCCGCCTGCGCCGTTGCCGCCGCACGAGCGTACGTGGCGACACCCGTCGGAGATCGGCCGGGCCACGTGGACACACACCGAACCCCCGCTGGCGATAGGCCGTGGGTTGCTGATCACGACCGGCGCAATCGGCGGTCTGCTGTCAATTGCAGTGTTGTGGGCGATGCTGCCGTCGCCAGGTCGTGGCAGCAATGCAGCGCCCACCGTCGTCACCAGCACCGCCAACAGCCAGCCGGCGCCCCTCGTCACAGTCAGGCCCGAGACGCTCGTGGCGACGTCGCTCGACCTTCGTCTGCCTGCGACCACGGTCGCTGCCGGCGCTGTCAACACAACACCTTCCGACAGCGGCGACAGCACGACGACCACACTCGAAAGCTCGCCGCCAACCGCCAGCACGCAGTTGAGCGATCAGCTCGATGCCACTCCCGTGGCCGTCAGCATCAGCGATTCGTTCGTCATCACGACCGCTCGTGCCGTTCCGACCGGCAGTAGTTCGATCACCCTCACCGGTGCCGATGGGCAGCCGCACAACGCGACGGTCCTGATGGTCGATCGCGATCTGGGTCTTGCAGTGTTGTCGAGCGACGCCGCCGCAACCGGATCCTACGGAATCGGTCCGGCCGCCGCACCCGGCGACGTCGTCACGGTGCTCGGCGCACTCCCCACCTCGGCAAACGTCAGTGTCGACGCCGCCGGCCGTCTCACGCTCGACGCCTGGTCCGATTCGATGGCCGAGGGAACGCCAGTGGTCAACGCCGACGGCCTGTTGGTCGGGATGTGCAGTCATGGGTCGGCCGGTCCGGAGCTGGTCAGTGTGGCCAAGGTGGCCACGATGCTGCACGCTCCCAAGCCGGCGAAGACCGGCCCGTGGTTGGGCGTTCATGTCGCCGATGGTGATCAAGGTGCGCCGGTTATCGATCGCATCGACGCGAACGGGCCGGCCGCCGCAGCCGGGATCGTCACGGGCGATGCCATCGCCGCGGTCGACGACGTCGCCGTGGGCGGGGTCGACCAACTGAAGTCGGCCCTGGCCGGGTACGCGCCCGCCGACACGGTCACATTGACCATCATCCACGCCGACGAGACTTCGAGCGAGGTCAGCGTCACGCTGGGTACCACACCCTCCATGTAGGTAGGCCATGTAGGTAGGCGATGTAGTCAGCGGGCAACGCGTCGGCGCTGGGTGCGCCGCACGGCTCGCCAGATCCCGATACCTACGGCGACCAGGACCGCTGCCAGGCCACCGAGGGTGATCTCTTGACGGCGCTTCGGAGTGACCATGGTCCACCACTTGGCTTCGGTTCCCTCGACGTACGCCTGCTCGTTGGTCACCGTCGGCGCCCAGCCCTCGGCCTTCAATCGATCGTTGGCAACGAGCCACGGCCACCTCGTGTAGCTGCGCAGTCCGGGCGGGATCGGGCCGCGCTGGAACCTCCAGCGCATGTTGCCGATGACCTCGGTCGCCCAATCCGGCAACTTGAGCCGAGGCACGGCGCCGGCGAGGGCGCGAACCCGCTCGCCGCCGACCCAACCATCGGGGGCCACGTTGTAGACACCGTCGAGTCGTTGCTCGGCAGCGAGCAGTACGGCGGCGGCGAGATCGTCGATGTGCAGGAACTGGGCTGGTGGATCCTCCTCACCGAAGCGCTGTCCCATTCCGGCAGCGAGTGCCGCGGCCAGCCCGCTGGTGCCATCCGCCGCCATCGCAACGGCGGGTCGCAGCACAGCGACGGTACGACCCGGGACGGCGAGGCGCCACTCGTCGGCCAACTGCTCGACGGCGCCGAGTTGGCGGGCGTACACGAACTCGACGTCCGGCCGCAGCACCGCTTCTTCGGTGATCGGCACGGGGTTGTTGCCCCACGCCCCATAGACCATCGCCGACGAGATCAGGACCAGGTGTTTTGCATTGCCGGCCTCGGCAAGCGCAGCGCTGACGCCCTCGGTCGCACTTTGCCGCCGCCGGGCCCGAGCATCGGCATCGGCCGACGCCAACCACACCACGACGTCGCTTGTTGCGACATCGCCCTGTGCGAGACAGGCACTGCTGTGCAGGCGCTGCAGAACCCGCCGAGCGAGACCGTCGGCGCCATCACTCATCCATACCGAGGTCGTCGGCGAGGCGACAGTCATGACGACGGACGCTACCGCCGGCGCAGGCCGTAGGCTCACGTCATGGCTGACGGAACAGGGTCAGAGAACCCGTTCGAGAACCTCCCGATGTTCGGCGATCTGGCCAAGGCGTTGTCCGGCCAGGGCCCGCTCAATTGGGATGCGGCGCGGCAATTCGCCGGTTTGGCCGCCAGCGGTGGCGCAGCCGAGGCCAACATCGATCCGACGGTCCGCATCAAACTTGGCGAGCTGGCCCAGATCGCCGAGATGCACGTGCGCGATCTCACCGGTTTCGACGGACCGTCACCCGAGGTCGTTCCCGTCACCTCCGGCGTTTGGGCGCAACGCACGCTCGAGGCGTACCGCCCGTTGTTCACCGAGCTGGCGACCTCGCTCGGTCAGCCGGCTGCACCGTCCGGCGACGACGTGGTCGATCTCAACGCCGACCCGTTGATGGCGATGATGGCCAACCTCAGCAAGATGATTGCGCCGTCGATGATGGGCATGGCGGTGGGCTCGATGGTCGGGCGTATGGCCACGCAAGCCTTCGGGCAGTACGACCTCCCGATCCCGCGCCAAGACGCCAGCCTGACGGTTCTGCCCAACAACATCGATCGGTTCGCCGACGAGTGGAGCATCGGCGCCGACGAGATGCGCATGTGGGTGCTGGCCCAGGAGCTCACCGGCCATGCACTGTTCTCGATCACTTCGTTGCGCGAAGACTTCGCTTCGCTCGTGCGACGCCATGTTGGGGCCTTCCGACCTGATCCCGAAGCCATCGCCGACAAGCTGAGCTCGCTCGACTCCGACGACACCGACCCGATGCAGGCGATGCAGCAGGCGTTGAGCGACCCCGCCGTGCTGCTCGGAGCTGTGCAGTCGCCCGAGCAACGCCAGCTCGAGCCGTCTCTCGATGCAGCCGCCGCTGCCGTCATCGGCTACGTCGACTACATGGTCGACGGTGTTTCCGTGCGCGTGATCGGCGGCGATGCGTTGCGGATCGCCGAAGCCGTCAGGCGGCGCCGGGTCGACCACAGTGCCGAAGACGTGTACATCGAGCGCTTGCTCGGACTGCGCCTCACCCACCATCAGGTGCAGCGCGGCAAGAACTTCGTCGCCGGCGTGGTTGATCGAGTAGGCGAGGCCAGGCTCAGCGTGCTTCTGGCCCGTCCGAAGGCCTTGCCGACCCCGGCCGAGATCGACGCGCCGGGGTTGTGGGTGGCCCGCCTCGAACTGGCCGACGACTAGTCGCCCTGCTCGGCTTGCCGTCACCCGATCGGGCCCCTGCCCGCGATCCTCGAACGTAGAGCACAACCGCTAACACGCCCACCAGCCCGACGGTCAAGAACCCGACGCGACCAGGGAATGTGACCAGTACCGGGACGACGGCGGCGGCCGCCCACGACAGCTGGAAACGAGTCTCGAACTTGGCGAACGCCCGGCCCTGGTTGGCATCGGGGGCGTCGCGTTGGACGATCGAGTCGAAGGCCATTCGGCCGACTCCCGACCCGAGATTGGCGGCGGCCGCGAGCGCGATGGCCGCGCCGACTCCGCCGATCAGTGCAGCCCCCATGCCGGCCACGGCGATCAGCACGACCGCGCTGGTCAGCATCAGCTCCTCGCGCAGCCGGCTACGCAGCGGCGAGGCCAGACCGTTGCCGATCATCAACCCCACGGTCGATGCAGCGATGACCGCGCCGATCCACACGTTGCTGTAGCTGTTCTCACGCAACCAGAACAGCAACTCGAAGAACAGGAACCCGATCACCGCGCGGATAAGCGTCATGGTGATGGCCGCCGACCGCAACGAAGCGTTCTGCAGCTCGATTCGTTCTGCTGATTGCGCAGCTCGGGCGACGACGCCTCGCGGTAGACGTGCGGCGGAGATCACGCCACCGGCGAACATCAGCACCCCGAGCATCAGCGACAACTTCGGCGAGATCGCGGCCAGGGCTCCCGCCGGCAAGGCGACGGCCGCGCCGACGGCTCCGGCGATCAACCCGAGCTTGGAGTTGGCTTCGACCAGCTCGGTCTTGCTGTTGACGACGATGGGGATCATCGCCGACCGGGACACGCTGTACGTCTTCTGCAGCACCATCACACCGAACGTCAGCGGGAACAGCAGGAAATCGTCGAGATGGAACATCATCGTGACGAACAGCACCGCCCGACCGACCGCAGTGAGCTGGATGATCAACCGCCTACCGCCCGGCGCCCGGTCGATGAACGGCCCGATGAACGGGGCCACGACCGCGAACGGGGCAAAGCTGACGAGCAGGTAGAGCAACACGTTGCTGCGAGCCGCGTCGGGGCTGATCGAGAAGAACAATGACCCGGCCAGTGACACGACCATCGCCACATCACCCGCCGTCATCAGGGCGTGGGTTCGCGCCAGCCGCTTGAACGGCGACACCGCCGAGCCCGGCGGGGCCGGAGAGACCGGAGGGCGCGGACCACTGGACACGCTGGCATGGTAGGGCCACCCCGCACCCATCGGGTGCGTGCCGGCCGGAGACGGTTACGCGTCCCTCGAGCGATCGAACTTGTAGCCCAGGCCTCGGTACGTGATGATTCGTGTCGGGCTGGTCGGGTTCGGCTCGACCTTGGAGCGCAACCGCTTGATGTGCACGTCGAGGGTCTTGGTGTCGCCGACGTAGTCGCTGCCCCACACCCGATCGATCAACGTCTCACGCGGCAGCACCCGACCGGCGTTCGCCAACAGCAGGTGCAACAATTCGAACTCCTTGAGCGGCAGCGAGACATCGACGCCGTCGATGGTCACTCGATGCTCGTCCGGATCCAGCAAGACGTTGCCGACCGCAAGTGAGCCGGGAGACAGCTCCGAGGCGCCCACCCAGTCTCCGGGAGATCGGCGCAGTACGGCGCGCATGCGGGCCACGACCTCGCGCATGCGGTATGGCTTGGTGATGTAGTCGTCGGCGCCCACCTCGAGGCCGACGACAGTGTCGATCTCGGCTCCTTTCGCCGTGACCATGATGATCGGCACGTGGCTTCGTTTGCGCAACTGACGGCAGACGTCGATGCCACTGAGCTTCGGCAACATCACGTCGAGCAGAACGATGTCGGGTTGCACGTCGTCGAACCGTTGCACGGCCTCGAACCCATCGGTCACGGCAACGACCCGAAAACCCTCTCGGGTCAGCCCGATCGTCAACGCCTCGACGAAGCTCGGCTCGTCTTCCACCACGAGCACGACTGGCTGGGTCGTCATGCTTCGCCCTCCGGCAGACGCATGATGAACACCGAACCTTCACCCTCACGCGATTGCACGGTCACCTCACCGGAATGATTCGTGGCGACATGGCGCACTATCGACAGGCCGAGACCCGTGCCACCCGTGTCTCGGCTACGGGCCCGATCCACGCGATAGAAGCGCTCGAAGATGCGATCCATGTCGCGTGGTGGGATTCCGACCCCGGTGTCGGTCACGACGATCTCGATCCAACCGGCCTCGCGCCGCGTCTCGATGATCACTTCCGACCCGGCGTCGCTGTACTTCACGGCATTCTCGAGCAGGTTGGCAACAGCGGAAACGAGTTGTCGATGGCTGCCGACCACCGACAAGTGACCGGGCCCACCGTCGATGCTCACCTTGACAGAGTTGCTCTCGGCAGCGACGCGAACGCGCTCGACGGCATCGTCGATCACCTGGGAGACGGAGACGAAGTCTTTCGCCGCGGCGCCCCCGAGCTCAGTGCGTGACAGCTCGAGCAGATCGTCGATGGTGCGCGCCGCGCGGTGTGCCTCCTCGACCATCTTGTCGGCGAGATGTCGTGCAGAGGCAGGGTCGTCGACGTCGGCCAACGCCTCGGCAAGCACCGCCAGCGCGCCGACCGGTGTCTTCAACTCGTGGCTGATGTTGGCAACGAAGTCGGTTCGCACGGCGTCGAGGCGGGCCCGTTCACTGACGTCGTCGACGGTGACCAGGGCGCCTCCGTCTTCGAGTGGGATCGCCTGAACGGTCAGCACGATCCGCGGCGGGCCGATGAACTCGACGTTCTGACCACTGGCGGCACCACGGATCGCTCGCCTCATGTGGCGCTCGACCGCTTCGCTGACCAGCACGGCAGCATGGCCGTGGTACGTCCTGGCAGCAGTGTTCTCGACCAGCGTTTGACCACCGTTGTCGGCCAGCACGACGCCGATGGGCAAGGCATCGAGGGCCCGCCGAAGCCGAAGGACCTCGTCCTGCGACCGGGTAACCAGTACACGGGCCTCGTGAAGTTCCGACTCGGACTCCGCTGTGTCTCGCCGACGACGAATCGTCATCACGGCGTGCCGCCGCCCTCCGGGCCCGGCCCCACCCGCGGCATCTCGCCGGTGTCATCGACGCGCATCCGGAATCGCTGGGCGCCGTGGTGCTCGGGCAACCATCCGGTGATCACGAACCGCACACGCTCGCCGACGTTGACCGCGTGGTCGCCGATCCGTTCGTAGAAGCGGGCGACCACCGCCAGTTGCACAGCAACCTGCAGATCGATGTGTCCTGCAGCGTGGCTCTCGAAGATGGCCTGGATGAACTGCTTCTGAAGCTCGTCGAGATAGGAATCCATGTCGTCGATGGCGGCTGCCTTGGCCGCGTCGTTCTCGACGAACGACTCGATGGCCGCGGTGTACAGCTGTTGGGCCTGCTCACCCATTCGCGAGATGATGCCGCGCAATTTCGGGTCGAGACCGTGGCCGTAGATCCGTCGCGCCGCCTTGCAGATGTTGCACACCAGGTCGGCAGACCGTTCTACTTCGGCGATCATCTTCAACAAAGCGACGACCTGTCGGAGATCGCTGGCGACAGGGGCCTGTAGAGCCAGGATCCTGTAGCACCGCTCTTCGAGATCGAGCGAGCGGGCATCGATCTCGTCGTCGCCCTGGATGATGTAGTCGGCACCTTCGAGATCGCCGTCGAGCAGCACGGCGGTGGCCCTCGGAATCGACTCGGTCACGGAGGCGGCGAGCCGGACAAGTTCTGCACGTGCCTCGTCGAGATCGTTGTGGAAGCCCTTGCGCAGCTCGTCCATCAGCCGAACCTCCCTGTGACGTACTGCTCGGTGCGCTCGTCGGTCGGGTTGGAAAACATGTTCGATGTCCGTCCGAACTCGGCCATCACGCCTGTTCGACGGTCCCCGACGACGCTGACCTCGGTGGTGAAGAACGCGACACGATCACTGACCCGCGCCGCCTGCTGCATGTTGTGGGTGACGATGATGATCGTGTACTCCTGCTTGATCTCCTGCATGAGATCCTCGATGCGGGCCGTGGCGATGGGGTCGAGGGCCGAGCACGGCTCGTCCATCAGGATCACGTCGGGCTCGACGGCTATCGCTCGGGCGATGCACAGTCGCTGCTGTTGACCGCCCGACAGGCTCAGCCCGGACGACTTCAGGCGGTTCTTGACCTCGTCCCACAAAGCCGCGCCGCGCAGCGAGCGCTCGACGATCTGGTCGAGGTCGCCCTTTCTCTTGACGCCGGCGACTCGCGGCCCGTATGCAACATTGTCGTAGATGCTCTTCGGAAACGGGTTGGGCTTCTGAAACACCATGCCGATCCGCCGGCGCACTTCGACGGCGCTGACGTCGGGACCGTACAGGTCGATGCCGTGGTAGTGGACGGTTCCTTCGACTCGAGCACCCGCGATCAGATCGTTCATCCGGTTGAAGCACCGCAACACCGTGGACTTGCCACAGCCCGACGGGCCGATGAATGCGGTGATCTCGTTCTTCTTGATGCGCAGGTTCACCTCGCGTACGGCTCGGAACGCGCCGTAGCACACGGCGAGATCCTGGGTTGTGAACACGTCCGGTGCCGACCGCGTGTCGTCGCTCGTTTCGACCATGCTCGAGTCGTGCTGGCCCGTGTCGTGCTGGGCAGTCACCGTGTGCCTCGTGAGGTGCGTTGCGCCATCGACGGGAACGGTAGTTGGAAACGACGGGTGGTCGATCATGCTCGCGCTCACGTCGGCAGAGTAGGGATAGCAGGTGTCGCAATCCTGAACTCGGGTGAACGGCACGTGAACGACAGACCAACGCTCGGCAAATCAGCGCCGTTGACGATCGGCGACCCAGTGGTAGAACCGCTCCTGCGCGTCGCCATCGGGGAACGCCTCTGGACCACGCCGCTGCCACGTACCCTCGGCATCCATTTCCCAGCGAACGATGTCGTCGGCGAGGTCGAGCTCGAGCACATGTTCGAGCCACGCCTGATGCTTTGGATGGGCGACCGGCGCCAGGACCTCGATGCGCCGATCGAGGTTGCGCGGCATCCAGTCGGCCGAGCCGATGAGGTAGAGCGGGCCGCCATCTTCGCCGTGTGAGAAGCGCACGATCCGCGAGTGTTCGAGAAACCGGCCGAGAATCGAGCGCACCCTGATGTTCTCGCTGAGCCCCGCCACGCCCGCACGCAGACAGCAGATGCCGCGCACGATCAGGTCGATCCGCACACCCGCCGCGCTTGCCTCGTACAGCGCCTCGACCAGTTCGGGATCTCCGAGCGAGTTCAGCTTGGCGACGATATGGCCCTCGGCACCGAAGCTGGCCTCATGTTCGATGAGGTCGATCAGTTGGCCGCGCATGTCGCGCGGAGCGACCAGCAACGAGTAGTAGTCGTGAGCCCGGCTGTAGCCGGTCAGGTGGTTGAACAGCTGGGCTACGTCGTCGCCGAGCGCCGGGTCGCATGTCAAGAACCCGACGTCTTCGTACAGCCGGGCCGTACGGGAGTTGTAGTTGCCGGTGCCGATGTGGCAGTACCTTCGCAGGCCATCTTCGTCGGCGCGCACCACCAGCACGCACTTGGCGTGGGTCTTCAATCCGACGAAGCCGTAGATGACGTGGACGCCGGCGCGCTCCAACGCCTTTGCCCAGGTGACATTGGTCGCCTCGTCGAACCGGGCCTTCAGCTCCACGAGAACGGCAACCTGGACCCCACGTTCGGCGGCGCGCATGAGGCTGCGGGCGATCGGGCTGTCACCACCGGCTCTGTACAACGTCATCTTGATGCTCTGCACGCGCGGGTCGTCGGCGGCGTGAGAGATGAACGCCTCGGCGCTACTGGAGAAGCTCTCGTAGGGGTGATGCACCATCAGCGGACGCTCGCGGATGACCGAGAACATGCTGCGGTCGGCCTCTTCGGCAGCCGCGATGCGTCCGGCAGTGACGGGTGGCCACGGCCAGTCCTTGAGATCCGGCTGATCGAGGGCGTGGAGCTGCCACAGGCAGGTGAGATCGAGCGGCGCCCGGTGTGCGGTGACATCGGTCGGATCGAGGTCGAGCTCTCGCAGCAGCAGCTCGAGCATCTCCTCACTGATGCCGGCCTGCACCTCGACGCGCACGGCCCGGCCGAAACGTCGGCGCCGCAGCTCCATCTCCACCGCGGCGAGCAGGTCGTCGGCTTCTTCGTCTTCGAGCGTCAGGTCGACGTTGCGGGTGACCCTGAAGACGGCATGCTCCTCGACGACCATTCCGACGAACATGGTGTGCAGTTGAGCGGCGATGAGCTGCTCGGCAAGCACGAAGCGAACGCCGTCGGGCAGCCCGATCAAGCGCGGAAAGACCGTCGGGATCTTGACCCTGGCAAAGCGGCGCTCACCGGTATCGGGATCGCTGACCATCGCCGCCAAGCTGAGGGCGAGGTTGGAGATGTACGGAAACGGGTGCGCCGGATCGACGGCGAGCGGAGTGAGAACCGGGAAGATCCGCTGCTCGAACACGTCGGCGAGGTAACTGCGGTCGCGGTCGTCGAGGTCGTCCCACCCCACAATGCGCACACCGTGTGCGGCGAGTTCGGGCACCAACACATCGAGCAACACCTTCTCCTGCTCGATCACGAAGTCGTCGACGTTCGGGCCGATCGCCGTCAGCTGTTGACTTGGCGACAAGCCGCCGATCGAAGCACCGGCGACTCCAGCCGCCACCAGGTCTTTCAACGCCGAGATACGAACCTGGAAGAACTCGTCGAGGTTGGATGAACAGATCGCCACGAACTTCAGCCGTTCGAGCAATGGAATGCCCGGTTCGTGTGCCAAGGCCAGGACCCGCCTGTTGAACTCGAGCCAGCTCAATTCGCGATTGAGCAGGCGACCCGGCGCGGTCATGGAAGAACCTCCTCAGTCGCCTTCCGGGATTCCCAGATCCCATTCCAACGAGATTCGCTCACGCTCTGCGTCACGCACGATGCGCTCGCGGTTGCGCCGGAACTGGGGGTCGTCGCGAGGCAACAGCACCAGCCGCGCCATCACCCTGGTACGGAACTCCTCGAGCACAGTGCGGTCGCCGTAGTCGCTGTACAACTCCCAATGGGGCGACACCGGGCCGAGGTACACGATTCTCACATGAGCTCGTGGTGGCTCGTTGACGATGTCGGTCATGGGGTTTCCTCCTGCGCCAATGTGGCGGCTGATCTGGCTGCCAAGGCGGCGGCCACGCAGCGGATGGAGTGTAGCCGAGGGGTGCCCGGCCATCACTGGGTGCCGCCATCTCGAACACTGCCGTCTCTAGATCAATGGAACAAATCCTGGCTTCAACGGGAACCAAATCACTTCGCCCGACGTCTATACCTATCGAGCGAGTGTCGCGACCACCGAAGTCACCCACGGGAGGCTTTGTCGGGCGCACCACTAGACTGCGATGCGTCGCGGTCGACCAAGGAGACCTGATGCACCGAATCGACAGCCCCACCGACGTTGATACCGTCACGGCCTGGATGGCCGACGGCAACTGCCGCAACTACCCACCGGCGGTGTTCTTCCCCAGCGACGGTGTTGGAGTCGACCGGGCCCGCAAGATCTGTGTCGACTGCCCCGTCGCCAACCAATGCCTCGAATATGCCCTGGAAGAGCGCATCGAGCACGGTGTCTGGGGTGGGTGCAGCGAGCGTGAGCGCCGCCGCATCCTCAAGCGTCGTCGCGTTGCCAGCTGACCGCTGATCCGTCGCCCACCGAGCGGGGGCGCGAAACGACGCCGGGGCGCGAGGCCACCGGCGTCGGACGGTCGAGCTGTAGAAAAGAGCCGGTCAGCTGTTGGCTTCGTCGGCTGCCTTCTCGGCAGGCTTCGTCTCGGCGGATTTCTGGCCCTCTTTCTGGCCCTCGGCCAAACCCTCTTTGAACTCCTTTTGAGCCTTGCCGAGGTTCTTGGCCAACTTCGGCAGTTGCGCACCGCCGAACAGAACAAGCACCACAACCAGGATCAGAAGGATCTCCGGCGGATCCAAGAATGCGAACATGAAATCACGCTACCACCGCACGCTACGCGTACGGCATCGGTTGGTCAGGCTGATGTTCGCCGGCCGGCCTGGGCGCGCTGGCGACGCAGGCGGCGACGCTCGCGCTCGGACAACCCACCCCAAATACCGAACTTCTCGCCGTTGACCAGGGCGTACTCGAGGCAATCGAGTCGCACGACACACCCCCGGCACACTTCCTTGGCTTCGCGAGTCGACGCGCCGCGCTCGGGGAAGAACAAGTCGGGGTCGACCCCCAAGCAGTTGGCCTCGTCCTGCCAACCATGTGCGTCTGTGTCTCCGTGATCTTGATCGAATCGATCCTGCATTGCTGTGGCCTCCCCTGCCGTAGGGCCCTTTCGCCGGAGCGCTATCACGCTCCTGTAATTACACAGACGTCATTCTTCACTATCACACATGGTTTGCGCAAGGGGGGATTTCGAAATGTCGTCTTGCAGGCACGACGCGCGTTGCTCGGCCAGTCGCCAAAACATGCCGAGACATGAGTGGCGGCGACCGCGCGGAGCGCGGCCAACAACGGGTCCGCATGTCTCCTCGGCGGGGCTCAGCAGCGGGGCTCAGCTGCGGTGCGCGGTGAGCTCGTCGGCCAGCCGGGCGAGCCACGACTCGAGGGCCTTGGTCAACCGACGGACATCGCCAGTGGCAAACAGGTCCATCACCAGCCCCGTGAACGTCGCCTTGATCAGCGACGCCTCGAATGCCGCAACCTCGGGTTTCAACCCCTCCGAGACCAGACGCTGCTCGACGTCGTGGCGCCACACACCGATCTGGTCGGCTCGAACCTCGCCGGCGAGACCGGTGACGCTGGGCTCGAGCGTCGCTGCTTCGTAGTTGAGCCGTACCAGGGCGAGGTTCTGCGGGCTCGCGCACAGCCATTTCCACCACCGCCTGTACAGCTCGACCTGGGTGAGCTTGGGCGAACGCTGCAGCCACTTGTGCTGCACGTCGATCTGTTGATCGATGGCTCGAGCGAGCGCCATCGTGATCAGTTCGTCCTTTGAACCGAAGTGGTGCATCAACCTGTTGATGCTGACTCCGAGGTCCGCCGCCATCGGACGCAACGTGGTCTGAGCCAAGCCGTGATCGGCGAGGTACAGCACCACCTGGTCGAGCAGATCGCGCTTCAGCTGCGGATCAGCAGTGCGGGCCACGTCGTGTCACCCTAGTTGCATCAACGCAGACACGTGCTCGTAGTCGGCGCAGTCGGCGATCGAGGAAACCGCGGATCTTCAAGTTCGAGCATGCGGCGGCCATCGACGGATCGTCGACGGCAGCCGCGAAGCCGAGACGAAGCTCGGCCACCACTGCGTCGCTCGACCTCCACGACGTGACCAATGGCAGACACGGGATCCGCGGACCGTGACCGACCACCGTCAAACCTGTCGTGTCGATGTGGGTCCACGACACCGAATCGATCGCGGCGAGATCGGCGCGACCTCGGCGCACGGCATCGACGCTCGACGCGTGCGACCCCGTCCACTCGACGGCGTCGAGTCGAGCGCCATGGCTCAGCGCCACGGACTGCAGGCTGATCCACCCACTGAGGCTGTCAGCACTGTTCGCAGCAACGATCAGGTCCGGGCGGCGCAGAATATCGACGAGCGGCTCGGGCTCGCGACTGACGAGCACCGAGTAGTAGGTGCCGTCGACGGCGCCTTCCACGGAGCAGTCGAACGTGCCGACGACACGGACGCTCGAGGCCAGATCGGTGACCAACGGCCATCCACAGGTCTGGGCGAGCAGCAGGTCTTCACGGCGACACGCTGCGTCGTGGGCGACATCCCAGTCCAATTGGGGTGCCTCGAACGACAACCTTTCGCGGACTGAGTCCCACAGGCGTTCCCAGTCGGGACGAACAGCGGCGAACGGGTACATCGCCAGCGAGGCGATGGTCATCGCAGGCCACGTGCCCCGAACGGACGCGCCCCCGGCGACAGCGGATGGTCGGGCTGGCAGAACGGGCGAAGGAAGTTGCGCCGAGCGACCTCGACGTAGCCACGACGGTAGAGACCGGCGCCCTCGCGCGGCGATCTCGTCGCTGCCCAACGCCCGATTCAACGCCGGTCAGCGCGTACCACGGTGTCGAGGGCTCGGCGTGGTGGCTGTGGTGCAGGTTGTTGTTGAGGTAGAGCAGTGACATCATCGGGCCGGCCTTGACGACGGCCGAGCGGGTGCCCTCGGGAACCGCGCAATGCTCGACGAACGAACGCAACAGCGTGAGCGATTGGCCCATGACGACGAATCCGAACACGTACTGCCAGACCGGGAGACCGACGATCACGAACAGCCACCAGCCGAGAACGACGGCGGCGAGAACGTGGACGGCCCATCGCCTGGCCGCCCGCGGTGTGGACCCGAGGGTGCTCACTTCGTGCCACAGGTACCACAAGATGCTGTGCACGGAACCGATGGTCAACCGACCGATCATGGTTCGGGTGACCAGGATGTACGAGCGTTTGACGGCACCGGCAGAGCTCCACTCGACCGGGTTGCACGTAGAACGACTCGGGGTCGATCTCGGGGTCGGTGAGGTCGGTGTGGTGATGCACCATGTGGCTCGATCGATACCCCAGGTAGGGCAGCCAGAACGACAGCGGCGCGAAGGCCAGCACCGTGTTGACACCGCGCCAGTTCGTGGGATGACCGTGCAGTGCCTCGTGTTGCAGCGACATGTAGAACCCGCCGAGCAATGCCAGCGCAGCGAGCGATGCAGGCCAGGGAAGCGACCGATGCCCGAGCACCACGACGAGCCACGCGGCATAGAAAGCGGCGAACAACCCGAGTGTTGCCCACTCGATCCCGACTGTTCCGTTGTGCCCGCGCCACCACCGCGTGCTCTCCTTCGTTCTCGTCGTTGCCTACATTGTGTATCGGCCTGTGGCCGTAGACCTGCAATATGAGACTGAAGTACGACTTGCATGTGAAAGACAAATCGACCGTGTGCTAGGCTGTTCCACGATACGGGTCGATTCTGCATCGTGGAACAGCCCGGTCGGAGCCGACCCAATGAGTGAACAAGACGATCTCGACCTCGCCACGCTGAGCGACATCGAACTCGTCGCCCAGATGCACGACGATCTGTACGACGGTCTGGCCGACGAAATCCTCGAGGGCACCACCATCCTGCTCGACCGCGGTTGGGGCCCCGACAAGGTGCTCAACGAGGCGCTGGTCGAGGGCATGCGCATCGTCGGCATCGACTTCCGTGACGGCATCCTGTTCGTGCCCGAGGTGCTGCTGGCGGCCAACGCGATGAAGGCCGGTATGGCCATCCTCCGGCCGCTCCTGGTCGAGACCGGGGCCGAGTCGATCGGCAAGGTCGTCGTCGGCACCGTGAAGGGCGACATCCACGACATCGGCAAGAACCTGACGGCGATGATGCTCGAAGGTGCCGGCTTCGAGGTGATCGACCTCGGCATCAACACCGACGTCGACAAGTTCCTCGCGGCCCTCGAACTTGCACCAGCCCGACATCTTGGGTATGTCGGCCCTGCTCACCACCACCATGCCGTACATGAAGGTCGTGGTCGACACGCTGATCGAGAAGGGCCTGCGCGAGAAGTACCTCGTGCTCGTCGGCGGCGCACCGCTCAACGAGGAGTTCGGCAACGCAGTCGGCGCCGACGCATACTGCCGCGACGCGGCGGTTGCTGCCGAAACCGCGAAGTCGTTGGTCAGAGTCGCGCCGCGACCGTTTGAAGGCCGAACCGCCCGGCCCGTCGGTGGCCTGAAGCTGCGGACCCTCGGCATGACTGTCGCGCCTCTCGTCATCGCCTGTGGAGCACTCGCCTCAGAGCTGCGCGCGGTGTTGAAAGCCCAGGGGCTCGCCGACACGGTGGAGGTCACCTACCTGCCCGCAAACCTGCACAATCGCCCAGAGCGCATCGTGCCCGAGCTCGAGCCGCTGCTCGAACAGGCCGCGGCGCAGCGTCGCGCCGTGTTCGTCGCCTACGCCGACTGCGGCACCGGGGGCGCTCTCGATGCGTTGCTCGAACGCCATCCCGAGACGACCCGGCTGCCGGGCTCGCACTGCTACGAGTTCTTCAGCGGCGCCGAGCAGTTCGCGGCGATGCACGAAGAAGAACTCGGTACTTTGTTCCTCACCGACTTCCTGGCCAAGCACTTCGAGCCACTGCTCTGGCAGGGCCTCGGCCTCGACCGGCACCCAGCAACTCCGCGATATGTACTTCGGCAACTACAAGCCGGGTGGTGCTGATCTCGCAGACCGACCAGCGAGTCGATCGTCGCCCTCGGGCGCGCCGCAGCCGAGCGCCTGGGGCTCGCGTTCGAACATCGCCATGTCGGGCTCGAACCGTTCACCACCGAGCATTCAGCATGGTGTTGCGGTCTCGCTCACCAGGCGGGTGGCGTGATGGCCCGCGCCGGTCGTGGAAACCGCGAGCTGATCGTCATCTACTGGCGTGACATCCCCGCGCAGGTCAACGCCCAAGAGGGCCGCGATCGCCATCAGGTCGTGCTCGGTGGAAAGTTCCAGCGAGCGATCGATCGCGCCAAGCGCAAGGCCAAGATCTACACCGCCGACGAAGAAGTCGCCCAATGGCGTCGCGAGAGCCGGCCCATCGATCGGCGATCTGGCTGCTGAAGCCCAGTCTGCTGCAGACGCGATCACACGCGAGTACCGCCGTGATCGCCTCGGCCTGCTCGCCTACTACGGCGGCTGGGAAGCCGACGTGGTGACGACGGCGGCCATCGATCGCGACGTGCTGGCGGCGCTCGAAGAGCTCGCCGAAGAAGGCCCGGAAGATGAAGACGGAAACACAGCGAACGAACAGGAGAACCCGTGACCGACACCCTTGTCAGCTCAGCCACCCGCGAGGTGGTGATCGGCTTCGAACGTCCCTTCGTGATGATCGGCGAGAAGATCAACCCGACAGGGCGCAAGCTGCTGGCCGACGAGATGAAGGCAGGCGACTTCAGCCGGGTCGAGGTCGACGCGCTCGCTCAGGTCGCCGCTGGTGCACACATGCTCGACGTCAACGCCGGCATACCGCTGGCCGACGAGCCCGCCATGTTGGCCCAGGCGATCACTCTGGTGCAGAGCGTCACCGACGTGCCCCTTTCGATCGACTCGTCGATCATCGCCGCGCTCGAAGCTGGCCTCGCCGTCTACCAGGGCAAGGCACTGGTCAACTCGGTGACGGGCGAAGACGAGGTGCTCGAGCGGGTCATGCCGTTGGTCGCCAAGTACGGCGCCGCCGTCGTCGCCATCTCCAACGACGAGACGGGCATCTCGATGGATCCTGATGTGCGATTTGCGGTGGCCAAGCGCATCGTCGAACGCGCCTCCGATTTCGGCATCCCGGCCAACGACGTGATCGTCGATCCACTGGTGATGCCGATCGGGGCACTCGGTCAGGCCGGGCAGCACGCCTTCCAACTGATCCGCCGGTTGCGTGACGAGTTGAAGGTCAACACGATCTGCGGTGCCTCCAACGTCAGCTTCGGTCTGCCCAATCGGCATCAGGTCACCGGCACATTCCTGGCCATGGCGATCGGCGCCGGGATGACCTCGGCGATCATGAACCCGATACACCCCGAGATCAAGGCCGCGGTGATGGCCGCCGACGTGCTGGCCGGCCAGGACAAGGACTGTGCGGCGTGGATCCGCGCCAACCGCGCCCCGACTGCGGCGTCGGACGAGCGAGAGGGGCGGCGTCGCCGGCGCAGCGAATAGCACCCATGCCACGAATCGTCTTCACCCCTTCCGGCTTGACCGGCGAGATCGACACCGGCACAACGGTGTTGAGCGCGGCGCGCCAGCTGGGGGTCGATCTCGATTCGGTGTGCGGTGGTCGCGGCATCTGCGGTCGCTGCCAGATCGAACCGTCGACGGGCTCGTTCGCCAAGTGGAAGATCGACAGCGAGGCAACGGCACTGTCGGACTGGTCGTCAATCGAAGTCGACTACGAGACCAAGGGCAACGCCCGCCGCCCGTTGCGTGAAGGGCGCCGCCTCGGTTGCGCGGCCATCGTGCTCGACGACGCGGTCATCGCCGTGCCATCCGAGAGCCAGGTCCACAAACAGGTCGTACGCAAGTCGGTCGATCTCACCGGCTTGGTGATCGATCCGCAGTTCACATTGTTCAACGTCGACGTGCCAAGGGCGGTGCTCGGCGATTCCGAGTCGGTGACCGAACTGATCGGCGAGGCCATCGCTCGCACCCACAACTTCGCCGTGCAGACCTGGAGCACAACAGTGCTTCGCACGGCCCACAAGGCGGCGGCCAACGATCACGGATCGGTCACGATGGCGGTCGATCGCGACGGCGTTGCGGTGGCCATCTGGCCAGGCTTCGTCGACACCGCCCTCGGGGTTGCCATCGATGTCGGCTCCACGACGGTGGCCGGGCATCTGTGTGACCTGTCGAGCGGAGACGTGTTGGCGACAGCCGGGATGATGAACCCGCAGATCCGCTTCGGCGAAGACCTGATGAGCCGGGTGTCGTACGTGATGATGAACCCCGGCGGCGACAAGGAGCTGACGGCGTGCATCCGCACACGCGCTCAACGAACTCATCACCGATCTGTTGCGCCAGGCCGACGCGCCGGCCGACGAGCTGCTCGACATCGTGATCGTCGGCAACCCGATCATGCACCACATCGTGTTGGGCATCGATCCGACTCCGCTCGGTCAGGCACCGTTCACACTCGCCAGCGCCGAGCCGATGCGCACCACTGCACTCGATCTCGGGCTCGCATTTCCCACCGCGCGGGCGTTCATCGGTCCGTGCATCGCCGGGCACGTCGGCGCCGACACCACCGCGGCCATGTTGGCCGAGGGCCCACACCGTGGCGAGCACTGGCAGTTGCTGGTCGACGTCGGCACGAACGCCGAGATCGTGCTGGGCTGCGCACACCAGCAGTTCGCCGCCTCCAGCCCCACTGGCCCGGCGTTCGAAGGTGCCCAGATCTCGTGCGGTCAACGTGCCACGGCAGGCGCGGTCGAGCGAGTGCGCATCGATCGCGCCACGTTGGCACCGCGTTTCAAGGTCATCGGCTGCGACCTCTGGAGCGACGACCCTGCCTTCGCCGCGGCAACGGAGCACCTCACCGTCAGCGGCGTCTGCGGCTCGGGCATCATCGAGGTGATCGGCGAGATGTACCTCGCCGGCGTGATCGACGCCGAAGGCGTCGTCCGCGGCGAGCTGGCCGACAGCTGCCCGCACATCGTCGCCGACGACCGAACGTTCCGTTACGTTCTGCATCGCAGCGACGCGGTCGAGCTGTCGATCACTCAGAACGACGTGCGCGCCATCCAGCTCGCCAAGGCGGCCCTGCGCGCCGGCATCGACCTGCTGATGGGTCATGCCGGCGTCGAGACGCTTGGTGACATGCGCCTGGCGGGGGCGTTCGGTGCGCACATCGACCCGCTGTACGCGCTCGTGCTCGGCCTGGTACCCGATGCTCCCGTCGATGCGGTCCGTTCGGTCGGCAACGCCGCCGGTGCGGGTGCGGTGCGGGCACTGCTGTCGATGCAAGCACGGGCCGAGCTCGAGACCGCGGCGCGCGCCGTGGTCAAGATCGAGACCGCCACCGAGCCGAAGTTCCAAGAGCTGTTCGTTGCCGCGATGGCCTTTCCTCATGCCACAGCGCCGTCACCACACCTTGCCGCGGTTGTCACCCTTCCCGAACGAACCTCCGTCGACGCTTCCGGGGGCCGTCGACGCCGCAGACAGGAGAACAGGTCATGAGCGCGACCGAAGCTGGCACCGATCACGGAACCGAGGCCGGCACAGGCCGACGAAGCGGTGGGCGCGCCGGGCGTCAAGCGCTGCGAGCATCGCATGTCGTCGAGGCCGACACCTACCTGACGCGGACGATGAAGCCGTTCGAGATCGTCAGCGACGAAGGTCTCGAGATCATCGAGCACAATGCCGAAACCATCCTCCACGAAGTCGGCGTCGAGATCCGCGACTACCCGTCGGCATTGCAGGTCTTTGCCGACGCCGGCGCGTCCGTCGACGGCACCAGGGTTCACTTCCCGCGTGGGATGTGCCGCCAGATCGTGCAGGCCAGCGCGCCACATCGAGTACATCCAGCACGCTCGCAACCCGCTGAAGAACGTGCAGCATCGGCGGCGACGCCACCGTCTTCGCACCGAACTACGGCTCGCCGTTCGCCTTCGACCTCGACAACGGCCGTCGCTACGCGACGATCGAAGACTTCCGCAACTTCGTCAAGCTCACGTACCAGTCGTCGTACCTGCACCACAGCGGCGGCACCGTCTGCGAACCGGTCGACATCCCAGTCAGCAAGCGTCACCTCGACATGGTGTTCACGCACCTGCGCTACAGCGACAAGCCGTTCATGGGATCGGTCACCGCGGCCGAGCCGGGCGCAGGATTCGGTCGACATGGCCAGGATCGGCTTCGGCGGCGACCTCGCCGATCGCACCGTGATGACCAGCCTCATCAACGCCTCGTCACCCCTGGTGTGGGACGGCACGATGCTCGGCTCCGCCGAGGTCTACGCCCTCAACAACCAGGCGACCATCATCACCCCGTTCATCCTCGCCGGTGCGATGGCACCGACCACGTCGGCGGGCGTGGCCGCGCAGACGCTGGCCGAGTCGCTCGCCGGCATGACCTTCACCCAGCTGATCCGTCCCGGTGCCCCGGTGATCTTCGGATCGTTCGCCTCGTCGCATGTCGATGCAGACGGGTGCGCCGACGTTCGGCACGCCCGAGCCGGCCATCGTCCTGTACACCATCGCCGCCTTGGCTCGACGCCTCGGCGTGCCGTTCCGTAGCGGCGGCTCGCTGTCGGCATCGAAGATCCCCGACGCCCAGGCGGCCTACGAGAGTGCCGCGACACTGCTGCCGACCGTGCTCGGCGGCACCAACTTCGTGCTGCACGCCGCCGGCTGGCAGGAGGGCGGCCTGTCGATCGGCTACGAGAAGTTCATCATGGACGAAGACCAGTGCGGGATGATGGCCACGTTCGTGAAGGGGCTCGACCTGTCGGAGAACGGTCAAGCGATCGACGCCATCAATGAGAACGGGCCCGGGCAGCACTTCCTCGGCACCGCTCACACGTTCGCCAACTTCGAGACGGCGTTCTATCGCAGCAACGTCGCCGACAACAGCAGCTTCGAGCAGTGGACCGAAGACGGTGCCACCGATGCACCCACCCGCGCCAACGCCATCTGGAAGAAGCGTCTCGCCGAGTACGAGATGCCGCCGATGGACGACGCCATCGCCGAAGAGTTGACCGAGTTCGTTGATCGCCGCAAACAGGAGTTGCCCGATGAGTTCGCATGATGTCCGCCGCCGCCTGATCGAGAAGCTCGCTACGAGTTGATCCCCCTCAAGTCGCTGCACGACCAGATCCCACACCTGCCCGCAGGCTGCTCGGTGTCGGTCACGTGCTCGCCGACGAAGGGGATCGAGCCGACGCTCGAGCTCAGCGCCGAGCTGAACGGTGCCGGTCATCACGCCGTGCCGCACATCGCCGCTCGGCTGGTCGAGGGTCGCGCACACGTCGAGAAGATCGCCGCTCGGCTCAACGAGCACGCGATCACCGAGATCTTCGTGGTCGGCGGCGACCCCGACCCGGTCGGGCCGTACAGCGACGGCCTGTCGTTGATGCGCGATCTGCTACCGCTGTGTCACACGGTTCGAATCGTCGGTACCCGTCGTATCCCGACCACCACACCATGATCCCCGATGCCGCGCTCGACGACGCGCTGATGGCCAAGCAAGTGCTGATCGCCGAACTCGGGCTTCGAGGGCTTCACCAGCACGCAGATGTGCTTCAACGTCAAGGCGATCGAAGCAGTGGGTCGTGCAGCCAGCGGGCGCGGGGCATGGCGATGCCGATCCACCTCGGCGTGCCCGGTGCCGTCGACCGAGCCAGGCTGCTGAGCCTCGGCACACGACTGGGGATCGGCTCGTCACTGCGCTACCTCCGCAAGAACTCGGGAGCCATACTGCGCATGTTCTCGCCGACGAGCTACGACCCCAACAAGCTGATCACACCGCTCGCCGCGCGCGCCGACGAGTTGAACATCACCGCCCTGCACGTGTTCACCTTCAACTCCATCGAGTCGACGGCCGAGTGGCAACGCAAGTCACTCGCCTGACTCCGGCTCACCCGGTCGGGCGCGATTCCGGAACTCCCGGTGCTCACAACGCGCCCAACGAGCCTGCGTGGGCGCGATTTCGGCTTCCAGGCGTGTTTCGCGCCCGTGGGGTCGACGTGGGGTCAGTCGAAGGTGGCGGCGGCGCTGGCCGTGCGGGTCAGCATCTGCTCGTCGAGTTTGATGCCCAAGCCGGGCTGCTCGCTGAGCGTGACCCAGCCTGCGTCGGCTTCGATGGGCGCGACCAGGGGGTAGTCGCGGCGATCGAGCGACCATTCCGGTGGGTCGTAGGGGAACTCCAGCCACTGCGACCCGGCGACCCCGGCCGTGCCGGCAGTGAGGTGCGCGTTGGCCAGCAGGCCGATCCCGTTGCCCCAGGTGTGTGGTGTGAACAGCTTGCCTGCGGCGACCACCCGGCGAGCGAGTGGCGCCAGCCCGGAGATGCCCTGCGAACACACGCAGTCGGGTTGGAACACGTCGAGGCAATCGCGGTCGAGCAGCTCACGGAACTCGTACGGTTCACGGGTCATCTCGCCGCCGGCGATCCTCACCTCGACGCGCGACGGCGCAACTCGAGTACCCGGCATAGTCGCCGCGGTGCAGCGGTTCCTCGACCCAGTAGACGCCGAGCGCCACGAGTTGAGCCGCGACATCGGTTGCCGTGTCGACGTCCCATGGGCGAGCCGTATCCCAGGGCATGCGCCATGCCTGGTTGCAGTCGACCATCAGCGTCAGCCGGTCACCCACCGACTCGCGGATGGCGGCGACGACCCCGATGTCGTCGGCGACGGATGGTCGCCCGAATCGGATCTTCAAGGCTTCGAACCCGGAGTCGACGAGCCGCTCGGCCATCTCGACCATGTCGGCAATCGGTCTGCGGACACCGCTCGACGCATAGACCCGTAGCCGTGGCGAGGTGCCACCGAGCAGGCGCCACACCGGTCGACCCGCGGTCTTGCCGGCGAGATCCCACAGCGCGAGATCGAGCGGCCATGGCCGGCTGGCGTGGAACTCGATGTTGGCCAACACAGCGGCATGTCGTTCGAGGTCGCCCGCAGGTTGCCCGATGAAGTAGCGGGCGTAGTCGGCGAACCCGTACATCACGTCGCCGGAGCCGACGCCCTCGCGGCCGTCGCTGTCGCGAACCCGCACGATCGTGACGGGGAACTTGGTTCGCGGTTGAGGATCCCACGACGCGGGAAAGGCAGGATCGAGCGCCAGCTGGTGATGGGTGATGTCGATCGCGACGATCGCGCTCATGACCGCAGACGCTTCCATACCTCGACAGTGCGTCGCGCCAGCATGTCGCGGTCGGCTTCGTCGACCTGACGTGAGTTGTTGTTCAACATCGGCTGGTTCTCGACGGCGTTCATCGTGACCGCAATGTCGTCGGCCGCCATCGTCGCGTCCAGGGAGATCATTGCCGCGTGCAAGCCAGTGTCCGAGCACAGGCGGGTGAAGACGTCGGCGATCTCGTCGGAGCCGCAACACAAGGCTGAAGCGGCGTCGACGTAGGCATCGGGACGACCGGCCACGTTCCATTCCAGCGCGGCACCGAGCCCGACGGCCACGGAGATGCCGTGAGGAACGTGATACAGCGAGCCAAGAGCATGGCCGATCGAGTGCGCCACGCCGGTGCCGCAGTTGTCGATCGCGACTCCGGCCAGGAACGCTGCCTCCTGCATGGCCTGGCGCGAAGCGAGATCTCCGCCGTCGGCAGCAACGCGCGGCAGGTGGTCGAGTACAAGCGCGATGGCGCTGTTGCGCCGACGCGGCGACGATCGTGTTGCGGCGCTGCCCACTGCACGCCTCGACCGCATGCACGAACGCGTCGAGACCGGTGCCGACGGTGACGGCGTACGGCATCGTCGCCACAGCGGTCGGGTCGAGCACGACGACATCGGGAAGCATCTCGTCGCCCCACGTCCACAGCTTGCGTCCGGTTGTGTCGGCGACGATGCATGTTCGAGTGACTTCTGCGCCGGTACCCGAGGTCGTCGGGATCGCCACTATCGGATGCCGACCCGGCAACGGCTCGGCACACAAGAGGTAGGCCTCGATGCTGCGGGTAACCGACACTGACGACTGCAGCCTGCTTGGCGATGTCGAGCGCCGAACCGCCACCGACGCCCACCACCGTTGCGTCGCCGGCACAACGCACCGCCGCCGCCGCGGCATCGACGGAAGCCAGCGTCGGCTCGCCCCACGGCACCAGGTGGACGGTCACGTGCCGGGGCCGCAGCGCCTCGACCACTCGGTCGATGTAACCGGTGGCCTGCACAGCCTGATCGGCGACGACGACCACGTTCGAACCAGCGAGACCGTCGAGAGCGTCATCGAGGCCGGCGAGAGCATCGACACCCACCAAGGTCCGCGGCACACGACCGATCTCGTAACTGGAATTCGACGCCATAACCGGAACAACTGTACTAGGAATTGACGGCCTGGCTAATCTCGTCGGCCGGTGACCATGGACCCGGGCAAACGCAGACGAGGGCGCGACACCAGCCCGCGCAGCACGCTGCCGCTGCAACGCCCGTGGAAGCAGCCGCGGATGCGGCTCAACCACACCGAGGTGGTCTCGGCCGACGAGCTCGAATCGATCCACGAGGCGTCGCTGACGATCCTCGAACGCATCGGCATGGACATCTGGGACGGCCGAGGCGCGCAGCATGCTCCGCGAGGCCGGCGCCGACGTCGACGAGGCCGGGCAGCACGTGCGGTTCCCCAAGGAGATGATCGTCGAGCGCATCGCCACGGCGCCGGCAGAGTTCACGCTGCACAGCTGGAACCCGGAGAAGAACCTGCACATCGGCGGCAGCTGGATGGCGAACGGCACGGTCGCCAGCGCGCCGCACATCGTCGGGCTCGACGGCGTGCGCCGCACCGGCGACCAGGTCGGGTTCGACGATCTGCTGAAGCTCGGCCCAGATGCTCAACTCGATCCACTTCGTCGCCGGCTACCCGGTCGAGCCGGTCGACATCCACGCCTCGGTCCGCCACATCCACGCCGCCTTCGACGTGCTGACGCTCACCGACAAGCACATCCACTGCTACAGCCTCGGTCGGCAGAAGAACCTCGACTGCATCGAGATGGTGCGCATCGCCCGCGGCGTCGACGACGCCACGCTCGATCGCGAGCCGTCGATCTTCACCGTCATCAACTCCAACTCGCCGCTGCGCCTCGACACGCCGATGCTGCACGGCATCATCGAGATGGCGTCGCGCAACCAGCCGGTCGTGATGACACCGTTCACGCTCGCCGGGGCGATGGCGCCGATCACGCTGGCCGGCGCGCTCGCCCAGCAGAACGCCGAGGCGCTCGCCGGCATCGCGCTTCTGCCAGATCGTGCGGCCCGGAGCACCCGGTGGTCTACGGCGGGTTCACCTCCAACGTCGACATGCAGTCGGGTGCACCGGCGTTCGGCACACCCGAGTACGTGCGCACGGCGATGGTCGGCGGCCAGCTGGCCCGCCGCTACAACCTGCCGTACCGCAGCAGCAACGTGTGCGCCGCCAACGCCGTCGACGCCCAGGCCGCGTACGAGAGCGTGTTCGCGCTGTGGGGCTGCGTGATGGGCGGCGTCAACATGATGATGCACGGCGCCGGCTGGATGGAGGGCGGGCTGCACGCCAGCCTGGACAAGATGGTGCTCGACGCCGACCTGTTGCACATGGTGTCGTCGATGATGGATCCGGTGGTCGTCGACGACGACACGCTGGCCATCGACGCCATCGAAGAGGTCGGTCCCGGCGGGCACTTCTTCGGCGCGCAGCACACGCAGGACCGCTACCGCACCGCGTTCTACAAGCCGATGATCAGCGACTGGCGCAACTACGAGAGCTGGGACGAGGCGGCAGCCCGGAGGCCGCCGGCAAGGCCCACGATCTGGCCGCGGCGTTCCTCGCCGCGTACGAGACGCCGGAGATGGACGCGGCACGGCGCGAAGAGCTCGAAGCCTTCGTCGCCCGCCGGGTCGCCGAGGGCGGCGTCGCCACCGATTTCTAACCGCACTCGAGATTCTCAAGGAGCACGAGATGAAAACATCAGCACAAGTGGTGGTGGTCGGTGGCGGTGTCGTCGGCGCCAGCGTGCTCTATCACCTGACCAAGGCGGGCTGGACCGACGTCGTGCTGCTCGAGCGCAAGCAGCTGACGGCCGGCTCCACGTGGCACGCGGCCGGCGGCATGCACACGCTCAACGGCGACCCGAACGTCGCCCGCCTGCAGCAGTACACCGTCAACCTGTACAGGAGATCGAGGCCGAATCCGGCCAGAACTGCAGCATCCACCTGCCCGGCGGTCTGATGCTGGCCGACACTCCCGAGCGTCTCGACTGGCTGCGCATGGCGCAGGCCCGCGGGCGCTACCTCGGCATGCACATGGACATCATCTCCATGGACGAGGCCAAGAAGCTGAACCCGCTGCTGGAGGAGAAGTACTTCGTCGGCGCGCTGTACGACCCGGACGAAGGCAGCGTCGATCCGTACGGCGTCACCCACGCGTACGCGATCTGCGCCCGCAACCGTGGCGCCGAGGTGTACACCGACACGTGGGTCACCGGGCTGCAGCAGCGAGCCGGACGGCACGTGGGACGTGATCACCGATCGCGACCACACCATCCACGCCGAGCACGTCGTCAACGCCGGCGGACTGTGGGCCCGCGAGGTCGGCCGCATGGTCGGGCTCGAACTGCCGGTGCTGGCGATGGAGCACCACTACCTGATGACCGAGCCGATGCCGGAGGTCATCGAGTACAACGAGCAGAACGGTCGCGAGCTGCCGCACATGATCGACTTCGCCGGCGAGATCTACGCCCGCCAGGAAGGCCAGAGCATCCTGCTCGGCACGTACGAGCAGAACAACCGGCCGTGGTCGCCCAACGAGACGCCGTGGGACTTCGTCTTCCAACTGCTGCCGCACGACCTCGACCGCATCGCGCCGGAGCTGGAACGCGGCTTCGCCCACTTCCCCGCCGTCGGCCGCGCCGGCATCCAGAAGTTCGTCAACGGTCCGTTCACGTTCAGCCCCGACGGCAACCCGCTGGTCGGTCCGATCAAGGGCATGCGCGGCATGTGGGTCGCGTGCGCGGTGATGGCCGGTCTGTCGCAAGGTGGCGGCGTCGGCCTGTCGCTGGCCAACTGGATGGTCGACGGCGATCCGCGACGACGACATCTGGGGCATGGACGTCGCCCGCTACGGCGACTGGGCGACGCTCGCCTACACCAACGCCAAGGTGCGCGAGAACTACTCGCGCCGCTTCCGCATCACGTTCCCGAACGAAGAGCTGCCGGCGGCGCGTCCGCTGCACACCACGCCGATCTACGACCGCCTCACCGAGCACAACGCGGTGTGGGGTGCCGGCTTCGGGCTCGAGCACCCGCTGTGGTTCCAGGAGCCCGGCGAGGAGCCGATCGAGAACGTCACGTTCCATCGCTCCAACGCGTTCGCACTGGTCGCCGAGGAAGTCGCGGGCCGTGCGCGAGCGGGTCGGCCTGTCGCGAGGCGTCGAACTTCGCCAAGTACAAGGTCAGTGGCGCGGGCTCGGCCGACGTGGCTGCAGGGCCTGTTCACCAACACGCTTGCCGAAGATCGGCCGCACCAACCTGACCGCGATGCTGAACCCGCAGGGTCGCATCGTCGGCGAGTTCTCGGTGTCGCGGGTCGGGCCCGACGAGTTCTTCCTGTTCGGATCGCAGGCCGCCGAGGTGCACCACCCGCGCTGGTTCCTCGACCACCTGCCCGACGGCAGCCCGATCCGCTTCGAGGTGCTGGCGCTGTCGATGGTCGGCCTCACCGTCGCCGGGCCGCGGTCGCGCGACGTGCTGCAGAAGCTGACCGACACCTCGCTGGCGACCGCCGACTTCCCGTTCATGGCGTTCCGCAAGGTCGACCTCGGCATGGCTCCGGTGTGGCTGTCGCGGATGACGTACACCGGCGACCTCGGCTACGAGATCTGGATGCAGCCCGAGTACCAGCGCTACCTGTTCGACCTGCTGTGGGAGGCCGGCCGCGAGTTCGACATGCGCCTGTTCGGGTTCCGGGCACTGATCACGATGCGACTCGAGAAGAACTTCGGCACGTGGTTCCGCGAGTACCGGCCGATCTACACGCCGCTCGAAGCGGGCATGGACCGCGTCCTGAAGTTCGACCACGACTTCATCGGTCGCGCCGCGGTCGAGGCCGAGATCGCCGCCGGCGGCCCGAAGCGCAAGCTGACGATGTTCGTCGTCGACGTCGACCCGACGCACCCGCCGACGTGATCGGCGACGAACCGGTGTGGCACACGGCGCCGACGGAGAACGGTGGTCGGCTGGATCACCAGCGGCGGCTACGCCCACTACTCGGGGGTGTCGCTGGCGCTGGGGCTACATCCCCACCGAGCTGGCGCGCCAGGCAGTACCGGCTTCGAGATCGAGATCATCGGCAACCGCCGCCCGGCCCGACTGCAACTCGAGCCGGTCCTCGACCCCGCAGGAACTCGCATGCGCGCCTGACCGGATAAGTGGAATGATTCCCGAATGCGAGCAACCATCGACCTTCCAGACGACTTGGGCGCTGCAATCGTGTCGATAGCGCGCAGTCGAGGTTGCAGCCTCCATTCGACCGTGATCGATCTGCTGCGAAGAGGGTTGGAGAAGGACGATCGGGTGCAGGTTCATACGCGCACCGGTTTCCCGGTACTGCCGTCAGGTCGCCCGATCACGGCCGAAGATGTTCGCCACCTCGAAGATGATTGACACTCGGCTCAGGGAGTCGGTTCTTTCTGGGCAGCCCCACTACGAGACGTACGCTTCTGGGGCTGCCCGCTTGAGCTGAAAAGGGGCGTTCGGAGGTGCACCCGGTGGAAAGTGTTGGCGCAGGACCGCGCCGCTAGTCTCTGGCCGGGCGGTGATAAGAGAGTGTCAATGAGAATGCTTCATCGCCGTCTTGCGCGGGTTTCGACCGTCGCAGCAGTGCTGTGCCTCAGCCTGTGCGTCGTTGCGCCGGCCGCCGTTGTGCACGCCGCGCCGGCGGGCGCATCGGCCTACGTTCCCGTCAGCCCGTACAGGATCCTCGACACCCGGGCCGCTCTAGGGTTCCAGCGGCGACTGAACATCGGCGAGACATTCACCCTGGCCCTCACAGGAGTGCCGCCGGGGTCGAGCGCCGTCGTGCTGAACATGACGGTCGACGCCTCCGCCGACGGAGGGTTCGTGACGATCTACCCGACAGGGGTAACCCGCCCGTTGGCGTCGTCGATCAACGTCGACGGCCCTGGGCAGACGATCGCCAACCTCGTCACGGTGCCCATCGGCACCGGCAACTCCGTCGACATCTTCTCGCAGATGTCAACGGATCTGATCGCCGACGTGCAGGGCTACTACACACCGGCCGCGTCGGCGCAGGCCGGGCTGTTCGTTCCGTTGAACCCGACCCGCCTGCTCGACACCCGCGAGCAGAACCCGATCCGTTTCGGTGCGCTCGGTGCCGGCGATCAGGTCGACCTCGACGTCGCCGCTCTCGCCGATCTCCCTGTCGATGCGACTGCAGCAGCGTTGAAGGTCACGATCGCCGACAGCGCGGCAAGCGGATTCTGGACCGTCTTCCCCTCCGGTACGTCGCGACCGACTGCCAGCAACGTCAATGTCGTCGGTGCCGGCACGACGATCGCCAACCAGGTGCTGGCGCGACTCACCGGTGGACACACGACGATCTTCTCGCAATCCGGCGGTCAGGTCGTCGTCGACCTAGTCGGCTACTTCACGGGCGGCAGCCAGCCACCGAGTGATGTCGGTCTGTTCGTCCCGGTGTCACCCACACGGTTGCTCGACAGTCGCAACCCACCGCTCGGTGCGCTTCCGGGGCACAACCGCACTGCCGAAGTCGCGGTCGCCGGGCAAGCCGGCCTTCCGGCTACCGGTGTGGGCGCAGTCGTGGTCAACGCCACGGTCACCCAGACTTCAGGACCGGGTTACTTCGCTCTGTGGCCGGCGCGCACGTACCGCCCCAACACGTCCAGCCTCAACGCCACGCGTGCCGGTCAGACCATCGCCAACCACGCGATCACCCCGGTCAGCACCGCCGGATTCGGCTTCTACACCGAGAACGGGGCGCACCTGGTGGTGGACCTCGCCGGGTGGTACACCGGCACCGAGGTGGCCGATCCGTTGCCCCCGCACGTACCGCTGACCGGCGTCGGCGGCCCTCCACCGACGCAGCCGTACGCGTTCTCTCAAGTTGGTCAACGGAGCACCCACGCGATGGAATCCGTGCCAGCCGATCCACTACACGATCAACATGGGCGGCTATGACGCCAGCTTCCGTCAGGTCATCACCGAGGCCGTCGAACGCCTCGAGGCAGCCACAGGACTTCCACTCGTGCCGATCGGCGATACCACGTTCATGCCCCGACGTGCCCAGAAGCGTCGACGTCACCTGCGGATGGTGAGCTCGTCATCGCCCTCTCGGACGAACTGCAAACCGACCTCGTGCCCGGCCAGATCGTCGGCCGTGCCGGGAATATCGTCTATCCGAAGTCCTCCGATCCTGCCGAAGGCTTCAGTGGTGATCGACATGGGAGACGTCAGCGGCAACCCGCCGTGGTACGGTACGGGTCCCGGGCCGGTGTTGCTGCACGAACTCGGCACACGCCGTCGGGCTCGATCACGTCGTGAATCCAACCCAATTGATGAACGAGTCGGCAGGGTCGAGTGGGCCGACTACGTACGCCACCGGCGATCTGACCGGGCTGTGGCTGGTCGGTGCAGCCCAAGGGTGTACCGCGTAGCTCGCATCTCCCCACCCGATCGCGGCGGGAAGCCGTCGTGCCTATCATCTCGGCGGAACGGAGGAACATGCGCGACCCTGGGTCCGTGATCGTCGGAATCGACAACGGCGGAACGAAGAACAATGTCACAGTGCTCGACGACGACGGCCACTTCCTGATCGATCGAATGGTCGAGGTGCCCAGCAGGGTCATGGAGGGAACAACAGCTGCGCTCGACTCCCTCACGCTCGCCTTCGACTGCGGGCTCGAGATCACCGGAATCGATCGCGCCGACGTCCGCGCAGTCGGCCTGGACACGCCGGGACCGGCGTCGGCCGAGGGTGTGATCTCATCGCGAGGAGCAACGAACTTTGCCCTGCCCGAGTGGTGGGGCTTCGATGTTCGTGCCACGCTCGAATCCCGACTCAGCATCCCCGTGGTGTACAGCAACGACGGCAACGCTGCGGCGCTCTACGCCCACTACGCACACTTCGGCGAGCTCGCCCTGCGGCGCTCCTCCGTCTCGGCGATCGTGGGCACAGGCCTCGGTGGTGGAGTGATCGAATCCGGGTACGTTGTCCGTGGCGCCGCCGGAATGGCCGGCGAGCTCGGCCACGTGCACATACCGATGCACGGCCTGCTCGGCGAAGGTCAGCCGGTTCCGCGGTGCAACTGCGGCTTCGTCGGAGACGTCGAGAGCGTGGCGTCGCTCACCGGCATCCGCCACAACCTATTGCCCTACTGGTTGACGCAGTACCCCGATCACGAGCTCGTCGGCGCACCGATCGACGAGGCGGCCAAGCTGCTGCGTACGTTCGGCGAACACGGTGACCCAATGGCCCGCAAGGTGTTCGAACAGCAGGCGATGGCGATCGGCCGGCTGTTCACGATCGCCGCCAACTTCACCGATCCCAACGCCTACTTCGTCGGTGGCGGGGTCGTCGAAGCCGACCCGGAGTTCCGTGATTGGTACCTGGCGGCGGTGCGTGCAAACACCCGGTTGCGCGATGAGCAGTTGGACGTGGCCGAGTTCTCGTTGGTGCCCGACCTCGACATGGCCGGGGCACGCGGCGCAGCCGTTCGGCGCGTACCGCCTTCCCGCGCTGAAATTTCGTTGGGCTGATCCTCCCGGCCCCGAGTCACCACGATCCGGAACTGCCACCGCCGCCACCGCCGCCGACGCTGCCTCCCGAGAAGCCTCCTCCGCCGAACGAGCTCCCGCCACCGCTCGAGGAAGGTGCAATTCGGGTGCTGTCGAAAGACGGGCCCATGCTGTACAGGAGCATCGGACTGGCCAGGTTCCTCTCCGGCGCGGGCACGTTGCTGCTCGCCAAGGCCCGGCCCCACGCATCGGCCGCTCCAAGGGCGACGGCCCAGGCGCTGTACTCGCGCAGCAGGCCCTGTTGCCACGCCCACTCGACATGTGTGCCTTCGCTGGCTGCGAGGAACCGACGGAACGACTCGGTGCGCAGCACGACGCCGACCCTGTAGCACTGCGCACCGACAGCATGACCTTGTACGCCGAAGAAGGCGACGATCGCCGGTACGAACACGGCGAACAGAAGTGCGGCGATCGTGCCTGGGACCGCGCCGAAAAGTGGGCGATTCATG
>CAWEOL010000005.1:0-403379 GCA_963810675.1 Ilumatobacteraceae bacterium | reverse complement strand
AGCGTCAACGTGTCGCTATGGGTCGGGCCATCGTTCGTCAACCGTCGGCGTTCTTGATGGACGAGCCGCTATCCAACCTCGACGCCAAGCTGCGTGTGCAGATGCACGCCGAGATCGCTGCACTGCAACGCTCGCTCGGCGTTACGACGCTCTACGTGACTCACGATCAGGTCGAGGCGATGACCATGGGAGACCGGGTGGCGGTGATCAAGGACGGCCACCTCCAGCAGGTCGACACACCGCAGAACCTGTATGACCACCCGTCAAACGTGTTCGTGGCGGCTTTCATCGGCTCGCCGTCGATGAACCTGTACGACGCCGTGCTCACCATGACGGGTGACTCAGGGGAAACTCCAGCTGGGGACGCAGACATTGGACGTGTCCCCCGGCGTTAATTGCGGCCCGTCCGGCCCTGCGCAGCTATGACTCGCGTCCGATCATCGTCGGCGTCCGGCCCGAAGACTTCGAAGATGCGGCCATGGTGACGGGACCGAAGGATGGGCAAACCTTGTCCGCGTCGGTCAAGCTCCTCAAGTCGTTGGGCAGCGAGATCATGGTCCACTTCAACGTCGACGCCGCCCGCGTCAACTCGGCGATCCCGACGCCGTGCTTGAGACCACTTCGACCAATGCGGCTAATTCGGTAGGCCGGTTCCATCCACGCTCACGTGTGCGCTCCGGCGAGGCGATCGACGTGACAGTGAGTACTGAGAACCTTCACTTCTTCGATCACGACACCAACGCGGCCATCTGGGCATGACCCGACTTGTACTCCTTGGTGTTGTACTCCTTGGCATCAACCCCATCGGTGATCGCATCAGTTGTAGTCCTTGCGGCGGCCAGGTGCTCGCACGATCAGACTCCCTGGGGAGTGTGCGATCGTGAATCCGGGGTGACGCGGACGAGGTCCGACAAGGCGAAGATGTCGTACTGATCGACGACGAGTCCGTTCAGGCTGGCTGCGTCGAAGCGCCGACGTCACGCAAGCCTCGTCGAGTTGGTGCCTGGGGCCGGCTTCGACATCGCCTTGGGAGCCAAAGCGCTCTGAACATTTTTCACCTGCTCCATCCCCGATTCCATCCCACCGGAGGCACTCTGCGTTTCTTATTCATCAGACCCGGCAACATGGCCCAAGCCATCGCCAGCCACTTCCAGCCGGTCGCCAGCGAACTCGTCGCGGCGCCGCGAGAGTCTTCCGCCGTAGAGCGGGACCGCACTAGGACTGGAGAGCGGCCATGACACTGCTCGACCATGTCGTTCTCCAAGTCGACAACCTGAACGCCGTCGGCGACTGGTTCGACCAGGTCGTCAGGGTGGCCGGGGGTACACCGGGTCTTCGATACGCCGACCCTGATCGGTTACGCCCTACCTGGCCAGCCAGCCCAGCTGTTCTTCTCCCTGGCCAACCGACCCCGATGGTCGCCAAACCCACCTTGCGCTCAGGGTCAAGGACGAGCTGACCGTCCGACTCGGCCACGAGTGCGCTATCGCACTCGGTGCCGAGATCCTCCACGAGCCTCGGCTGTGGCCGGAGTACGCACCGGACTACTACGCAGTCTTCATTCGTGACCCAGCCGGAAACAACTTCGAACTCAAGTGCCAAGCGTCAACTCACCCAGACACGACGGAGGAACATGCATCATGAGCAGCATCAGCATTGTCGGCCTGGGGAACATACCGTCGGGAAGGCTTCGCGAAGACGGGAGCGTTCTCAAAGGCGACTACCTGCAGCCGAAACGACCCCACGAAGCCAGATGTGCTCCGGGTCGGCGTCCCGGGTTGGATGCCACCACAACGACTCGCACACTGGTGTGGCGTCGAACGGGCACGGCCATGCGCATAGTGCGTCCGCGTCCGCGAGAAGCGCGACGATTCGCTCCTGCACGATGCACACCCGATTGGTGCCGACCACGAAGGAGGGTAGGGCCATGAATCCGTCGAGCGTGACCTCGACGCGCGGGTTCAGGCCCAGCATGCGGAGTTGTCGAACTGGGTGGATCAGCACGGCATCGGTGCCGTAGGAGAGCACCCATGGCAGCTCGGCCAGGTGACGCAGCGTGAGCTCGTCGGTAACGGCGGGGTTGTCCGCGGCCGTGAGGCACACCCAACGATCGTCGAACAGATCGAGGTGCGGCTGTTCGGTGAGGTAACCGCGGGGCAGGATCAGGCCGTCGTAGGGTCGCAACGACTCCGGCGCGAGTTCGACGACAGTGCGCAGGATCGGCGTGAACTCCACGCCCGCCCGTGGTGCCGCGGCGTTGACAATCTCGGCGATGTGAGGACCGATCAGTGCTGATGCGTAGTCGGAGATGGCGAACCGGTAGGTCCGTCGTGATGCACTCGGATCGAGGGGGCGCCGCTGTCGAACACGCGGTGCACGCTGGCCAGCGCCTCGAGGCACCGGCAGGAGCTGCTCGGCGAAGGGGGTCAGCTCGTAGCGATTGCCGACCCGGCGGAGCAGCTCGTCGTGGAAGACTTGTCGAAGGCGCGCAAGCGAAGCGCTCACGGCCGGTTGGCTGCGTTGGGTGCGGATGGCCGCACGCGTGACGCTGCGCTCCTCGAGCAGTGCAATCAGCGGCTCGAGCAAGTTGAGGTCAACGCTGGCCAGGTTCACGATGCTCCCATGTTGTCAGCCTGGCGCGTGCCTATCAGCCCGGCTGATACCTCCCATCCGGAGATCGGGCTTCCCTCGCCAGGGTGCTCTCACCATACTGGTCGGGGGATGACGACCAGGCGCCGGCCCGGTCACGCAGAAGGGGGAGTCCGTCGTGAGCAATGTGGAGCCATTCAGCGTTCGTCGCGTCGTCACGGGTCACGACGCTCACGGGCGATCGGTCATTGCCTCCGACGGTCCTCCGGACCGGGTCTATCGCGACCTCGGCGAAGACGGGCTCGTGTTCTTCGAGCTGTGGAGCACCAGGGAGATGCCCGCTCGCATCGATCGCGTCGATGCCGAGCCATTCGAGGAACGACTGATGCTCGCCCCGCCACCCAACGGTGTTCGGATCCGAATCCTCGACGTCCCGCCGGACAGCGAAGACACTGACTACGACGCTGTGTTCGACAACGTCGGTGGAGCAGACGCGCGTGTCGTGCCCGACCGCCACCGCTCGTTCCATCGGACGCGATCGATCGACTTCCGGCATCGTCATCGAGGGTGAACTCACCCTGCTCGTCGACGATGGGGAGGCAACCGTCGGTGTCGGCGACGTGGTGGTGCAGCGGGGTACGAACCACGGCTGGGTCAATCGCACGGATCGGCCGTGCCGGATTGCGTTTGTCCTGATCGACGGGGTCTTCACCGACGGCCTCGAGCAACCATGAAGTTCGCAACCCAACTCGAGCGTTCCGCTGGCGGTTCGCTCGATGGCTCGCCCCTGGTGGTGAGCCGCGACCTCACCAGCGCCGTGTCTGCCACGTCGATCGCGCCCGTACCTGCTCACTGCCGTGCAGCAATGGGACGATCTCGCCCCGGCGCTGCAGACGCTGTCCGATGGCCTGAACGCCGGTGCGGTCAGCGGGAGTTTTGCTTTCGAGCCAGCCCGCTCGCGGCACCGCTGCCGAGGAGCCCACAGTGGCTCGACGGTTCGGCGTTCCTCAACCACGGTCGGCTGATGGAGGAGGCGTTCGACACCCCGCCGATCGTCGACTTCGACACGATCCCGCTGATGTACCAGGGGGCTAGCGACGATTTCCTCGGCGCATACGCCGACGTGGCGATGCTCGACGAAGCCGATGGCATCGACTTCGAAGGCGAATTCGGGGTCGTCGTGGGCTCGGTCCCGATGGGTGCCACCCCGACGTCGGGCTCGCCGCCGTGCGGTTGATCGTCCAGCTCAATGACTGGAGCCTCGTGCCCACGGGGCGCGCGAGGTGAGGTCCGGGTTCGGGTTCGTGCATGCCAAACCGTCGACCGCGTTCGCGCCGGTGGCCGTGACCCCGGACGAGCTCGGCGACGCTTGGGACCACGGTCGAGTGCTGTACGACCTCTGCATCGAACTCAACGGTGCCCGGTTCGGGAGCGCTAACGGTCCGAGATGGCGTTCGGCTTCGGCGACCTGATCGCCCACGCAGCGCGCAGTCGCCGGCTCGACAGCGGGCACGATCATCGGGTCAGGGACGGTGTCGAACGCTGATCGATCCGTTGGCTCGTCGTGCATCTCCGAGCGGCGGGTGATCGAGATCATCGACAGCGGTGCGGCGCGGACGTCCTTCATGCACTTCGGCGACCGGGTTCGGATGGAGGCCATGCGGACCGATGGCACGGCAGGTCCGTTTGGCGCCATCGACCAGCGCATCGTCGCTGTGGCGGCGGGAGCCGGATGATGAAGGTTGAGGCCGAGAAGGAGGAGACGTGAGTTCGGAGACGCTGCGCGTGCTCGTGATCGGAGGCGGCGTGGCCGGCTGCGCAGCAGGCATCCTTCTCAGCCGAGGAGGTGTGGCCGTCGACCTCGTCGAGCAGCAAGCATCGGTGACGGCGCTCGGTTCCGGCATCACCCTGCAGGGCAACGCACTGCGCGTGCTCCGCGAATTGCGCGTGCTCGACGAAGTTCTGGAGCGGGGATTTCCGTTCGAGATGGTCGGGCTACGCACGCCCGCGGGTGATCTCCTCGCCGCCTTTCCCGACTTCAAGACGGGTGGCCCCGATCTGCCGGCCGCGCTCGGCATGCGCCGCCCCGAGCTTGCCCGGATACTGGTCGAGGCCGCCCTTGCCAGTGGCGTTACCGTTCGTCTCGGCACCACGGTCCTCGCGCTCGACGACGACGGCGCAACAGTGCTGGCCACCTTCAGCGATGCGACGACGAGCCGGTACGACCTCGTGATCGGAGCTGACGGCGTCAACTCCCTCACGCGACGCCAGCTCGGCATCGATAACGAGCCGGTGCCTCTCGGCATGGGTATCTTCCGCATCTTCTGCGAGCGTCCGGCCTCGATCGACCGCACCGACTTGATCTACGGCGGACTCTGCTACATCGCGGGGTTCTGCCCAACCAGTGAGGAGTCGATGTACGCGTACCTGATCGAGGACTCGCATGACCGCACGGCGATGAGTCCCGACGAATCGCTGTCGCTGGTGCGTGAACTCGCCGGGCATTACCACGGACCGTGGGACGACATCAGCGAGCGCCTCGTCGATGCGTCGCAGATCAATTACACGTGGTTCGAGACGCATCTCGTCGACGGACCGTGGAACCGTGGGCGTGTGGTGCTCATCGGAGACGCGGCGCACTCCTGCCCGCCCACGTTGGCCCAAGGGGCTGCGATGGCACTCGAAGACGCATCGGTGTTGGCCGAGCTGGTACTGTCGCGGGCCGAGATCGACGACGAGTTGTTCGCGCTCTTCATGGATCGTCGCTACGAACGGGCCAAGACCGTCGTCGACAACTCGGTGCAGCTGTGCACATGGCTGCTCGAGCACAACCAGGAGGCCGACCTCCCCGGCATGTTCGCACGCACCGCCGCGATGCTGACCGCCCCCGCTTGATTTCGTAACAGACCTGACAAAAGGAACACAGATGCAACGACCGATCACCCACCTCCGCCACGTCGCTCTCGGCGTGCCCGATTTTGCCGTGACACTGGCCTTCTATCGCGACGTGTGGGGTCTCACCGTCGTTGCCTCCGACGCGGGGGTCGCGTATCTCGCCGCAGCCGGCTCGCCAGAGCCCTACGTGCTGCGGTTGCGCGAGGCCGAGGCAAAGCGCGTCGACGTCATAGCGTTCGGTGCCAGCGATCGACCACGCGGTCGATGCTCTCGCCGCAGCACTGGGCTCGAGTGGTGTGCAGATCGTGGCAGAGCCGACCGAACTGCACACGCCGGGCGGCGGGTACGGGTTTCGGTTCTTCGACAACGAGGGCCGCACCGTCGAGGTGTCGTGCGACGTCGCCACCCCGATGCGCGATTCCGACAGCCGTCCAGCCGTTCCAGTCGCGTTGTCCCACGTGGTGTTGAACACGCCGAACCCCGAAGAGACTGTGGCGTTCTGGGAAACGCATCTCGGCTTCACGGTGTCGGACGTTCTCACGATGCCGCACATGGGTCGCCTGATGTGGTTCACGCGTTGCAACAACCTGCACCACTCCGTCGCCTTCGTTCGCTGCCAACACGCTTCCCTGCACCACATGTCCTACGAGATGCGCAACATCGACGAGTACATGTACGCGACCGGACGGGCCAAGCGGTCTGGTGCCGAACTGGTGTGGGGCCCTGGGCGGCATCTGGCCGGCGACAACACGTTCAGCTACTTCCTCGATCCGGTCGGCAACACGGCAGAGTTCACGACGGCGCTGGCCGAGGTCGACGACGACACATGGGAATCACACGAGTACTCGATCGTCGATCCGAAGGTCGCGGATCAGTGGGGCACGGCCGAGGCGATGTCGGCCGAGCTCGCCGCGAAGTCGTTCAACACGCCCGATGCCGGCCTGTTCTCGGCGCCTCCGGTCTGACGCGATGTTCGAGTACTTCCCTGGCAACTACGTCTGGAACCTCTCGATCGCGATCGCGATGGAGAGCGGTGCTCAGATCGGTGAGATCGACGCGATGTGCGCACCTCTACGTGAGGCCGCGAGGGGCGGTGCCGACGTCGGTACCGGCGAGTTCCTGGCCCGATGGGAGGAGATGGCTGACCGGCTAAGCGCCCAGGCCGATGACGACGTCTCGCTCGGGCGCCGGTTCTCGGCCGGCACCAAGTTGCATCGCGCCGCGCTCTACTACCAGACCGCTGAACGGATGCAGCCTCACGGTTCGCCGCAACGTATGCAGGTGTTCCACAAGGGTCAGGAGGCCTTTCGGCGCGCCGTGGAGTTCGGCGCGGACAACCTCGTGCGGATGGAGATTCCCTACGAAGGCGGCGTCATCGCCGGATGGTTCTGCCGGGCCGAGTGGGGCGATGGCCCCCGGCCGACGATCATCTTTGTCAACGGGCTCGACAGCTCGAAGGAGATGCTGGTCTGGACGCGCCTCGGCCGCGAGTTGGCCCGACGTGGCGTCTCAACACTGCACATCGACCAACCGGGGTCCGGCGAGGCGCTGCGCGTGCACGGACTTGCAGCGGTGTACGACACCGAGCGGTGGGCTGCCCCTGTCGTCGATCACCTCGAGACGATCGACGACGTGGACGCGACACGGATCGGCATGGTCGGAATCTCGCTGGGCGGCTACTACGTGCCGCGAGCGGTGGCGTTCGAACCCAGGCTCGCGCTCGGTGCCGTCATCGGGGCCAACCACAACTGGGGCGAGGTCCAACGCCAGCGATTGCGGCGCGAGGGCGAGAACCCGGTGCCGCACTACTGGGCCCACGTGCAGTGGGCATGGGGGGCAGCCGATGTCGACGAATTCCTGACGATCAGCGAACGAGTCAACCTCGACGGTGTCCTCGATCGCGTGCGCGTGCCGTTCCTCGTGACCCACGGCGCCAACGATCGCCAGATCAAGGTCGAGTACGCACACCGTACCTACGACCAGTTGGTCAACTCGCCCAAACGCGAGCTGAGAGTCTTTGACGCGACGACCGGCGGCGCCGAGCACGCGTGCGCCGACAACCTGGTCACCCCCCGCGATTTCATCGCCGACTGGATCGCCGAAACGTTCGCCCGATCTGACGGCGACGCATTCGGCACCCGAACGGGGTAAGCCGCCCCGACGGTCAGGGTGGGGGAAAGCAGAGTCGTATTGCGTCGTCCACCAGGGCGTCGATGCGACGCGGGTCGGCGCCGATCGCCCGCAGCATCGAGATGCACATGCCGGTGGTCAGTTCCCGCACGGCGCTGAACTCGTGGTGGATGTCGATCATTCGCGCGAGGCCGAACTCGGCGATACCTCTCGTGGCGACGATGCCGGCCTCGATGTTGCGTAGGTCGAACTCGCCGTCCGCCATGCCTTGTCGCAGCGCCGCTGTACTGGAGGATTACGAGCGGCTTGAACTGGATGTTTACGAGGTGGCTCTAATGGAGGTTCATGAGCCTCTTGAAGCGGAGGCTTACGAGACGGAGTGGGCGGTCGGCGGCCATAACGTGACAAAGCGTGACCGGTGGAGCGCGATGCTCAGCGAATCCCGTCCTACCAGCTCAGGCTGCAGTATTCACTCTGCAGAACTTCGCAGAGGGTTAATCGGGACACGCGCGGATCAAACGAAGCCTCGCACTCTAACTCGGTCAAAAGGTACCCTGACCAGGACGTTCAATTGGAGCGGACGACGGGATTCGAACCCGCGACCCTCACCTTGGCAACGTGAAGATATTCGTCCGCCTGGTCCGCCCAGCCCCGTGACGTGGGCTCCTGTCCGCCCATTCGTCCGCCCAGCCCGTCCAGTCCGCCTATTCCGTATACCGGTCTACCATCGCCCCCGAGCCAACGCGAGCTCTCCCGTTGCCGACAATCGAACAGTTCGCGACCCTCACACTTAGCCGAACCTCGACGAAGCGCGCCGGCTAGACCCGTGACCACATCGAACCGCGCCCGGTCCCGTCGACCGTGACCCGCCCGGCTGCTTTCAACTCCGTGAGTACCAACCGGATCGTGTTGTCCGACACGCCCGGTGCTGCTCGGCGGATGTCGGAGATCGAGAACTGTGTCGGGGCGTGCAGTAGCACGAAGTCGCGGATCCGGTTCTGTTTCGTACGACCCGCTGTCCCTGCGGCGACCCGGTCACCGAACCGTTCGTAGGCTTCGCAGACGCGATCCAAGAAGTACTGGGCCCACGGCCACGCGCTATGCGCGGCGTCGTCGAACCAGCCGTCTGTCGACGCTGCCAACGTCGCGTAGTAGTCGTCTTTGGTGTCGAAGATCAGCTGTTCGACCGACACGTACCGTCCGACGCCGTACCCGGCCTCCTGCATCAGGTGGGCGGTGATCAGTCGGGTGACACGCCCGTTGCCGTCAGCGAACGGGTGGATGCACAACAGGTCGAGCCCGAACGCGGCTGTGATCAACAACGGATGAACGACCCCTTCGTCGAGAGCATCGTTGGTCCGGTCGACAAGCTCGCACATGTAGTGCTCGGTTTCTGCTGCCGACACTGGCACGAACCGCGTCGTCTTCGATCCGTCCGCATGACGATCAACAACCACGTTGTCATCGAGTTTGAAATGGCCGCCGCCACCGTCGCAGAAACTGAACAGCAGCCGATGCAGATGCAAGACCAACCCGATTGTCAACGGGCCCGGTTCTGCCTGGTGCAGGTAGTCGAGCGCTGCGGTGTACCCGGCGAACTCGGCTTCGCTGCGATCGCGGAACCGTGACGGGTTCGCAGAGACCAGCCCGGCGACCCGGCTTTCATCAACCGTGACTCCTTCGATGGCCGATGAAGCAGTGATCGACTCGATACGGGCCTGTTCCCGTAACGCCTCCAGAAGTTGGGGGAGTTGATCGGCGTAGCGTGCTTCGGCGCCGGCGGCAAGATCGATCGCCCGGAGAACGGCGACGACGATGCCGGGGACCGGGTCAAGGGTGTCGGTTCGTTGAAAGCTACGCATAGAACACCACAAACCTATCAAGATCACGCCTGATTGTGATGTTTGTGATGTTTGCCGGTGGGGTTCTTCGCCGCTGCTGAGGTGCGCGAACTTGGGACCGCGACGACCATCGCCTCGAGCTCTCGTTCGGATTGACAGATGCCGCCCAGAGTTGATGGGCAATCCGATGGGCATGATGGGCACCTGCAGACGACCTAAGACGACCCGAGCACCCTGACCAGGGTTTCAAATGGAGCGGACGATGGTGTGTTCCGTCAGGACATAGGAATCTCTGGAGCGGACGACGGGATTCGAACCCGCGACCCTCACCTTGGCAAAGGAGACGCATCTGCTCCGCCAAGACCGCCGCACTCCGTTGAGCAGCCTTCTCCCTGTCTCTTCGTCCGCCCCGTCCGCAGAGTCGGCTCGTCTCCAGCAACTTACGTTTAACGCGTTAAACCTCTGCGAGAACGATGATCCACGCGTGGCGGCAACCAAGATTGAGCATGAGGCCCGTACGCCCCGATCTGAGCTTGTTCGTCGTAGGGACGTCGCGAATCGGCGACGTGAAACTGGGCGAGAAGACAGCGCGTCTACTGGAATCGGCGTAGACGCAGGCTGTTGGAGACCACGAAGATGCTCGACAGCCCCATCGAGGCGCCGGCGATCAACGGGTTCAGCAGGCCGGCGGCGGCTAGCGGGATTGCCGCGACGTTGTACGCGAAGGCCCAGAACAGGTTGGTCTTGATAGTTGCCAGGGTGCGTCGTGAGAGCCGGACGGCGTCTGGGGCGGCGAGCAGGTCGCTGCGCATCAGGGTGAGGTCGCTGGCCTCGATGGCGACATCGGTGCCGCTTCCCATGGCGATCCCGAGGTCCGCTTGGGCGAGTGCGGCGGCGTCGTTGACGCCGTCACCGACCATGGCGACGACTTTGCCTTCGTTCTGGAGGCGGCGAACGACGGCGACCTTGTCGGCGGGTAGGACCTCGGCAACGACATCGGTGATGCCGACCTGTTCGGCGATCGCTCGTGCTGCTCGTTCGTTGTCGCCGGTGAGGAGAACCGGGTTCAGCCCGAGCCCACGGAGACGTGTGATCGCCTCGGCGCTGGTGGGCTTGACGCTGTCGGCGACGACGAGCAGGGCGCGGAGTCGACCGTCCCATCCGGCGAGGATCGCCGTGCGGCCAAGCGCTTCGGCTTCATCCTTTGCCGCTTTCAGTTCGGCGGTGATCGGCATTGCCCAATCAGCGAGCAGCAGTTCTCGCCCGGCGATGATCGCGTGGCCGTCAACGATTCCTCGAACCCCGAGACCCTGGAGGTTGGCGAAGTCGTCGACGGGGCTCAATTGGCCGAACAGCTCTCGCGCCGCGTTGGCGATGGCCTGGGCGATGGGGTGCTCCGAGGCATCCTCGAGGGCACCGACGAGTCGGAGGACTTCGTCGCGTCCGGCGCCTTCGACGGTGATGACGTCGATGAGGGTCATCCGACCGGTTGTGACGGTGCCGGTCTTGTCGAGCACGACGGTGTCGACGCGGCGGGTTGACTCAAGAACCTGGGGTCCTTTGATGAGGATCCCGAGTTGTGCGCCGCGTCCGGTGCCGACAAGTAGTGCGGTCGGGGTGGCCAGGCCGAGTGCGCATGGGCAGGCGATGATCAATACGGCGACCGCGGCGGTGAACGAGGCTGGCGCGGTCTCGCCGGTTCCCAACCAGAACCCGAGTGTGCCGATTGCCAGGGCGATGACCACGGGTACGAACACCGCGGAGATCTTGTCGGCGAGGCGCTGCACGGTGGCCTTGCCGTTCTGGGCTTCGGTGACGAGTCGGGCGATCTGGGCGAGGGCGGTGTCGCCACCGACGCGTGTTGCTCGGACGATGAGCCGACCACCTGCGTTGACGGTTGCGCCCGTCACGGTGCTGCCCGGCTCGACTTCTACCGGTACCGACTCGCCGGTCAGCAACGATGCGTCGATGGCCGACGATCCTTCCTCGACGACGCCGTCGGTGGCGACCTTCTCGCCGGGGCGAACCACGAACTGGTCGCCGACGACGAGTTGGCCGATGGGGATGCGCACCTCGGCGCCGTCGCGCAGCACGGCGACGTCTTTGGCGCCCATGTCGAGCAGCGCCCGAAGGGCTGCTCCGGAGCGCCGCTTCGCTCTCGATTCGAAGTACCGGCCGGACAGGATGAACACGGTGACCGCGGAGGCGACCTCGAGGTAGATCTCGCCTTGTCCACCGCCGCGTTCGATCGTGAAGCTGAACGACATCTTCATGTTCGGCATCCCGGCCGTGCCCCAGAACAAGGCATAGACGCTCCACCCGAACGCGGCGAGCGTGCCGACAGAGATCAGGGTGTCCATCGTTGCCGCGCCGTGTCGGAGGTTCATCCATGCGGCTCGGTGAAAGGGCCATGCACCCCATAGCACCACCGGCCACGCGCAGCGCGAAGGTCAGCCACTGCCAGCTGTTGAACTGCAGCGCGGTGATCATCGACAGGGCGAGCACTGGGACGGTCAGCAGCGTGGTGCCGATCAGCCTGTTGCGCAGGGCGCGTGTTGAAGCATCTTCCGTCTCGTCGGCACCCTTCTCGCTGCTGTTCACATCGGCTTCGGTCGTGTGTGGCACCTGTGCCGTGTAGCCGATTGCTTCGATCTGGCCGATCAGCTCGTCGATGGAGGTGTTGTCGGTGAATGAGATCGTGGCTTGCTCGGTGGCGTAGTTGACGCCGGCTTCGACGCCGTCGATCTTGTTGAGGCGTTTGCCGATCCGCGCTGCGCACGAGGCGCAGGTCATGCCGCCGATCGTCAGCGCGACCGTCTGGGGAGTGGCTGTCTGAGTGGTAGCTGCGGTTGTCGATGTCGTGGTCATGGTCGGGCTCCCTAGTCGTTCATCGTTGGGGCACCGGTGACGAGGCCCTGGTCGAAGGTGAATGTGGCGGTGTGCACGGTGTCGCCGTGTTTGAAGTCGAAGAACAGGCCGTATCGCCCTTCGCTGTTCAGTTCGGCGTCGAAGCGGACGGTGCCGTCGACGTAGTCGTCGGGATGGACGTGGGCGTAGGCGAGGTCTCCGGATCGCATGGCGACGAGGTGTCCGAACGCACCGAGGTATGGCTGGAGATCGGTGACCACTTGACCGTTCTTGTGCACGGTCAATGCGATCTTCACTTCTCCGCCTTTGCGAACCTCTGAACTCATCGTGATCTCGTAGCCGTCGACGGTCGACGTGCTGGCGGGTTCGGCGAGCAGCGTCGGCGTGTAGTCGCCGGCGACTGACAGGTCGGTTCCGAGTGCGAGGCGTGGCCCGTGTGCGACGTGGAAGTCGGCAACGGCGCGATACGAACCGGCCGGCAGCGCAGGCAGGTCGATTGACCAGGTGCCGTCGGCTGCGCGGGTCGGGTGCACGTGGTGGAAGATCGTCAGATCACGGTTGACCAGGATGAAGTGCAGGTCCCTTTCGTGTTCCGGTGTGAACTCGAGGACCGGTGTGCCGTTGGGTCCTTCGATGACGAAATGGAATGTGCCGCCATCGTTGGCGAGCTGGTGTGTGGCGGGCACGAACCGGTAGCCGTCGCGGACGGAGACGACGCCTTCTCCCATCGGTGCTGGCGCCATGGTCTCTTTGGCCGCGGCCGCCGGACCGAGTGTGGCGCCTGCGCCGATACCGATGGCGAAGATCCCGGCGAGCACGGCACCGAATGCGGTGAGGCGTTGAACGGTGTTCATGACGTCACCTCGTATCCGGCTTCGTCGACGGCTGCGACGATGGCTGCCGGGGCAATGTGCCGGTGGGAATCGACGGTTGCCGTTCCGGCAGCGAGATCAACGTGCACACCGATGACACCGTCGAGCTTGCTGATCTCCTCGGTGACGGCGTTGACGCAGTGGCTGCACGTCATCCCCGTGATCGTGAATGTGGTGGTGGTGGTGATCGTGTCGTTCATCGGGTTCTCCTTTCAGGAGTGAGCGGGCACTGTGGGGCTGAGCAGTGGTTGAAGATCTTGCGGGATGGCCATCGGCGCGAACGCGCTGACGTTTGCGCCGCCGGTGTTGCCGAGCGGGTACCTGCCCGTCCACGATCCGGGTGCCGCGACGACGGTGCGGAACACCTGGCCGGCAACTTCGTGTGGCCGACGCGTGCGGAGAGCGAGGCGCAGCATCGCCAGGTGGGTGCGGACGTGGGGTCCGGCCATTGGTTGACTGACAATGTGGGCTCGCTCGAGGTGGGTCCAAGCCAGCGACGTGTCGTTGTGACGAATTGCTTCCTTGGCTGCATGCCGTTCTTGGGTCCAGGCAGTGGCGAGTTGTTGTTTGCTGGGAGTTCTCATGCTGCACAGCCTGCGCGAGGGCGCTGATGGTTCACTGACGGTCCTCTGACGACCGCCACCTCGACCCTGGGCCCGCGGGGCCGGTCGTATGCTGCGGTGATGCTGACGGTCGCGCTGCTCGGTCCCGTGGAACTGCGCCGCGACGGCGAGCGCATTCCGGTTCCTGGCGGCAAGACCACCGAACTTTTGGTGCGATTGGCACTGGAAGCAGGGCGCACTGTCCGGACGGAACGGTTGATCGACGACTTGTGGGGCGACGAAGGGATCGGCAGGTCAAAGAACACTCTCCAGGTCAAGGTGTCGCAGTTGCGTAAGGCGCTGGGTGATCCTGACCTGGTCAAAGGTGGTGCGGCCGGATACTCACTGGCGGTCGAGCCGTCGGCGGTGGACGCGATCGAGGTGTGCCGGCTGGCCGAGCTGGCATCGATGTTGCTCGCGGCCAGCGACAGCGGCGAGGCGTTTCGGGCGAGTGCTGCTGCGCTGGAACTGTTCCGTGGCGAATCGCTGGCCGAGACGGGTGAAGCGGAGTGGCTTCGTCCGCATCGGGCCCGGCTCGTCGAGGTTCACGAGCAGCTGATCGAAGACGCGATAGCAGCCAGGCTCGAGATGGGCGCGGCTGCGGAGCTGATCGGAGAACTGGAGGGCCTCGTACAACTCCATCCGTTGCGAGAACGGCTGAGGGGGCAGTTGATGTTGGCCCTGTACCGGGCTGGCCGCCAGGCCGACGCGCTGCGCGCCTACCAAGCAGCGCGGGCGGTGCTCGGTGAAGAACTCGGTCTGGAACCCGGCCGAGACCTGCAGCGGCTCGAGGCCGCGATCCTCGCTCAGGACCCAGCCCTCGACCTCCCCGAACGACGTGCGGGTGAGGGCGCCGACGCTCGTAGCGGCAATTTGCCTGCTGCGGTGAGTTCTTTCGTTGGCCGTGCGAGAGAACTCGGAGAGGTGTCGGAGCTCATTGCGACACGAAGGGTGGTCACCCTGGTCGGACCTGGTGGTGCGGGCAAGACCCGTCTTGGGTTGGAGGTCGGCGAACGGGTTCGGGCCGATTTCGCCGACGGAGTGTGGTTCATCGAATTCGCGCCGCTGAGATCTGGTGGCGACGTTGCCTCGGCAGTCGCCGCGGCACTCGGTCTTGACGACACGGACCGTCTGGCGCGGCATGTCGCCCACCGGCGGATGCTGTTGCTGTTCGACAACTGCGAGCACGTGATCGACGACGCTGCGGCTGTGGCGACGAGTCTGCTGCGCGCGGGTGCTGGCGTGACCGTGTTGGCAACGAGCCGCGAGCGCCTCGGGATCGCCGGGGAGTTGCTGTATCCGCTGCAGTCCCTTGAAGCGGACGAGGCGGCTGAGCTGTTCGTGGAGCGTGCCCGCGCTGGTGGTCTGCCAGCAGGCGAGGCCGATCAACTCGAAGCGATCGCCAGGATCTGCGAACAGCTCGATCGGATGCCGCTGGCACTCGAGCTTGCCGCGGCCCGTACCAGGAGCCTGTCGCTCGATGAAATCGTCGCGCGGGTCGAGGACCGCTTTGGATTGCTGACCGGCGGCGATCGCACCGCCGCCCCTCGCCACCAAACACTGCGAGGTGTTGTCGATTGGAGCTACGAGCTGTTGTTCAGTGCCGAGCAACGCGTCTTTCGACACGTGTCGATCTTCGCCGGCGGATTCGATCTACAGGCTGCCGAGGTCGTGTGCGCGAGTGAGGAGACTCCAGCGTCCGACGTCGTCGACCTGCTCGGCAATCTCGTCGACAAGTCGCTCGTGACCGTCTCGCATCGCGACGGTCAGGCCAGGTACGCGCTGCTGCAGACTCTGGTCGACTACGGGCGTGACCGGTTGCATGAAGCCGCTGAGGAAGGCGATGCTCGCGATCGGCATCTGTGCTGGATGGTCGAGCTCGCCACCGAGGCCGAATCCGGTCTGCGTGGGCCGGAGCAGTTGGTGTGGGTGGAGCGGGCCGGCCGAGAACGAGACAACATACGCGCCGCGCTGTCGTGGGCGGTTGAGCAGGGTCGCGCCGCCGATGCCGTGACGATCGTTGCCGGGTTCGGGTACGCCTGGTACATCAGCGGCGCGATCAAAGAAGGGCTTGCATCGATCACGCAAGCTTTGGCCGTCGAGGGTGAGGCTTCGGATGATGGGCTGGCGATCGCTCATGCCTGGGCCGGATGGATGTCCCAGATGGTCGGCGGCGCCACACCGCAGGCGCTCGAGCACGTCGAGCAGGCCGTCGTACACGGCCGATCGGCATCGGTGCGTAGCTTCTGTGTCGCCGTGGTGTACGCGTCGATTCTGCGGGCGTTCCGCGGTCTCAGTTCCGAAGCGTTCGTCTTGATCGACGAGGCGGACGCCCGGCTCGACACGGAGCCCGACCGGTGGGCACAAGCGTGGATCGACTGGGTGCGCTCCGGCCTGGTCAACAAGGCAGGGGACCCGGCCGCAGCGACGATGCTGTTGCGCCGCAGTGTTGCCGCGTCCACCGCCGAAGGTGACCAGTGCGCGACTGGAATCGCTGCGATCCGATTGGGAGAACTCGCCGAGTTGCGCGGTGACTACGACGAGGCGACCTCGGCAACCTTGCTGGCGTACAACACGGTGATGATCGCCGGATCGACCTCGTTCAACGCATCGATGTTGGCAACCAGGCTCGGCAACCTCGCTGCTCTCCAGGGCCGATTCGATGAGGCCGCAATGTGGCACGAACGGGGACTGAGTCGCGCACGTGAGAACGAGTTTCCGGGCGCGATTGCTCAGGCGTTCAGCGGCATGGGTGAAGCGGCACGGCGAGCCGGTGATCTCGCCGCAGCGAACTCGTACCACCGTGAGGCGCTGGCACGTTTCGAGGCCTCCGGATCGGTCGAGGGCGCAGCGTTTTCATTGGCGTGTCTCGGGCTGATTGCGACGACCGCCGGTGATCCATCGGCGGCGGTCGATCTGCTCAGCGCGAGCCTTGTCCGCGCCGTCGACAGCTCCGACCGGCGGGGTGTGGCGATGGCCGTCGAAGGGCTTGCCGACGCCCATGCGGCGCTTGGTGAGGCACTGGTGGCCTCCCAGATCCTCGGCGCCGCAGACGCGCTTCGAGACGAGATCGGCGGCGCTCCTCCCATGTCTCAGCGCGGTTGCGTCGATCGCGCCGAACGGGTCGCTCGTTCGCATCTCGACGCGGACGTCTACGAGACGGAATATGCACGTGGACGTGGCGACGCGCGCGGCGTCGTTGCCAGCCTTGTGTCAGGCAAGTCCGCGTGAGGCCAGCACGTGTGACACAAGGACATCGCTGGGGAACTCGCGTAGGTGCTCCCGCCCCAGGACGGCAGCGCGATCGCGATCGCCGCTGAGAACCAACCTGATCACTTCAATGTGTTGACGTTCCCGGCGCGTGGGAACGATGGCCTCGGGATCCAACGACCCTTCCCGCAGGGCAATTTCCGCCGGCTTGTCGGCGGTGACGAGCGCGCAGGCCAGAGCAACACGGGCCAGCTCGAACTCGGGATCCGCTTCGACTGCGGCGCGGAGCGCCGATTCAGCCTCCGGTGACGACATCAGCAACAGATCGAGGCCGCGGTGGTACGCGAGCGCCGATGCGAACGACTTTGTCGACACCGATAACCCTCTGCCGTCGGTGAACTGATCTGGTCTCACTCTCGGGCCGTGCGCAGATCATTGCGGTCTCTGCGGGATCGCAGAAGCCATGTGACATCCAGTGTCGTGGTCACAGCGAACACCGACGCAAACATGATGCACACGGCGACACCGACCCCGACGCCAATCAGGACCAGGAATCCCACGATCGCGAGCGGAGCAAGAAGCGCGGCGACCAACGCGAAGTCCCCGTGGGTCGACGAAACGGGTGTTGAGGCACTCTCGACGACTTGATCGGCCGATGAGTAGCTCCGTGTTTCTGGGTAGGACGTGATCGCGTGCATTCGGTGGTCTCCTTGGAAGATGGCTGCGAGCTGTGTTCCCCAAATGTGCCTGGAAGCGCTGATGCCCTGCTGACGGTCTTCGACCCTCTGTCATCAGCGTTGCGTCAGTGGACGGTCGCAACGTCCGCGCAGGCCGTGAGCGGCCACGACCCACCCGAAAGGAAGATCATGAGCACAGCCCTCGCCACCCGGAGCAGCGCACCGCTTGTCCACGTCGACGCACCTTCGTCGAAGGTACGCACGCAGAGTTCGGTCCACGACCAACGTTGGGTGATCCTCGCGGTCCTTTGTTTGTCGCTGTTCATCTCGGTGCTCGACGACACCATCATGAATGTCACCCTGCCGTCACTGGTCCGCCAGCTCGGCGCCACCACCAGCCAACTGAAGTGGATCGTCGACGCATTTGCGGTTGTCTTTGCCGGCCTGCTGCTGGCCGCCGGGAGCCTTGCCGACCGCTTCGGCCGCAAGCCGATCATGGTCCTGCTGGACGCCCAGCCGACCTGTGGGAGTCCACCGATGTCCAGGCGTGGCGCATCATCGCCTTTTGGAGTTCGGCAGGATCTTCGATGACGGTGTCGCGACTTCTCCTGGCCGTCGGATTCGGCGGCCCTTCGTTGACGTATCGACCCGCGCACTGACCCATGCTGATCGATCGGCAACATCGGCGTGGCCTCGATGCCTCCGGCGTCTCGGGAACGCCGCCTGAAAACTGCGGAAGCCGCCCCGAGGGACGGCTACCGAAGTGACCACGACGCCACGGATTCGATCAGACCGCAACCAGCTCGCGCTCGTCCTCGTCCTCGTTCTCGTTCTGGTTCTCGTCCTGGTCCTCGATCTCGATTGCTTCGGGGGCAGTGGGCGCGGATTCGAAGTCGATGTGGGGAAGGATTCGTTCCATCCATGTCGGCAGCCACCAGTTGGCTCGACCGAGCAGGCTCATGGTCGCTGGCACCAGCACCATGCGGACAAGCGTGGCGTCGAGGAACACTGCGGCAGCGAGGCCGATACCGAACAGCTTGCCGGTGGGATCGTCGCCGAGGACGAAGGACCCGAACACGCTCATCATGATCAGCGCGGCTGAGGTGATCACCCTGGCCGTACCGGACAGACCGGTGACCACGGAGGTGTGGCTGTCGCCGGTTGCCACATATTCCTCACGGATTCTGGCGAGGAGGAAGACCTCGTAGTCCATCGAGAGCCCGAAGAGGATGGCGAACATCATTAGTGGTGCAAACGGGTTGATCGGCATGGTGTGGTGCATCCCGATCAGTTCGTTGCCCCAACCCCATTGGAACACGGCGACGATCACGCCATAGGCGGCGGCGATCGACAGCAGGTTCATCAGGGCGGCCTTCAGCGGTACGAGGATCGACCGGAACACGAGCATCAGCAGCAGGAACGACATCGCCACGATTGCTGCGATGAACAATGGCAGGCGGTTCGTGATGCGCTCCGTGAGATCGATGACCATCGCCTGACCGGTGAGCAGCGCTGAGGCGTTGGTTCCGCTGACCGCGACTGGGAGCACGTCGGAGCGCAGGTGGTGGACCAGGGCATCGGTGCGCTCGTCTTGTGGCGCCGTGGTGGGGTTGACCATCAGTACTGCGGTGTCACCGGCGGCGTTGAACACTGGCGCCGTGACGGCCGCAACTCCCGGATCGGCCTGGAGGGCGCCGAGGACGCGGTCAACAGCGACATGGTCGGCTGGCGTCGGGATCTCCATGACGACCTGGATCGGGCCGTTGAACCCGGCGCCAAACCCCTCGGCGAGCAGGTCGAACGCCTTGCGCTGGGTCGTGTCGGTGGCTGCGTTGCCGTCGTCGGGGGTGCCGATCCGCATGCTGAGTGCCGGTGTGGCGATGGCGCACAACGCAATGAGGCCGAGGAGGGCGTAGCGGACGGGGTGACTGCCGACGTGGTGGGCCCACCGACCTGCGAAGGTTTCGTGTGCAGGCTTGGCGACGTGCGATTTGCGGTGGATCGACAGCTTGTCGATCTTCGTTCCCGCCAGCCCGAGTAGCCCCGGCAGCAGCGTGATAGCGGCGGTCATGGCGACCACGACGGTCAAGGCGACCGCGATACCCATCGAGGTCATCGCCGGGAGGCCGGCGAGGAAGAGTCCGAGAATGGCGATCACCACGGTCGTGCCGGCGAACAGCACGGCCTGTCCGGCCGTGGCGTTCGCGGTTCCGGCCGAGTCCGCGACGCTCATGCCCTCGTGGAGGTGCTGCCGGTGGCGGGTGACGATGAACAAGGCGTAGTCGATACCGACGCCGAGCCCGACCATCATGCACAGGATCAGCGAGAACTCAGGGACGTCCATGAAGGCGGACAACACGCCGACGCCGGCTGCACCGACGAACAGGCTCATGAGCGCGGTGACGATCGGGAGGCCCATGGCGACGACGGACCCGAAGGCGATCAGCAGCACGATGATGGCGACGGCGATTCCGATGAGCTCGCTGCTGGGACCCTTCTTCTCGAGGAGGGCGAGTTCACCGGTGAACTCGGTTTGAACGCCACCGGCCTCGGCGTTGCGCGCTGCGGTCTGCGCGTCGTGCAGCTGTGTGGCGGTGAGCTTGTCGAGCGAATACGCCACGTCGACGTAGGCAGTCTGTCCGTCTTGGCTGAGTGCCGCCGAATGTGCGCCGAACGGGTCAGTGACACCGGCGACGTCATGGCCGGCCGACAGTTGCTGACGGGCCTTGTCGATGACTGGTTTGTGGACGGCGTCGTCAAGGCGGCCTTCGGCCACGTGGACGACGATACGCGCCGTGTGGCCGGCACGGCTCGGAAAGCGGTCCGTCAGAATGTCGGCGGCTCGTTGTGACTCGACACCGGGTACACGAAAGCTGTCGTTGAAGTGGCCGGCCGCAGCGCCTTGCAACGCCACGACCGCGATCGCCGCGACGATCCACAGGCCGATCACTCGGAACGGGTGGCGGGCGCAGTTGCGTCCGAGGCGGAAAAGTAGTGCGCTCATTTGGGTCCTCCTGATGTGCCCGCCTGCTGCGGGATGACGCCACCATCCAGGAAGCCGCTGACGTGTGGCTGCACTTTCGCTGACGTCAGCGAATACGCCGGTTCAGCACCTGGTCAGTCCAGATCTGAGCGTTACGGTTTGAACGCAACGCTCTGGCCCAGCTGACCATGCTGCCCAAGCTCGAACGCGGCCTCAAATGCCCCCGGGCCGAGCAGCGCTGACGCCGCCTCGCGAGCCCCATCGAGGTCGCTGCATTGAAACCTCGGCACGGGCACCCCGCCATCGCGACGAAGCCGATCGGCGTGCCCAAGCAGTCGTGCCGCACGCTCTGCGTCGCCTGCCTCGGCGGCGAGGATGCCGAGTTCCGTGCAGCACGCCGCGGCGCCGGCCAGCAAATCAGCGCGCGGATCGACGCGGTTCGCCAGGCGTCGTGGGCCGCCGGCGAGGTACAGATCGAGCGCTTCGGTAGCCGCCTCGGCCGCCGAACCAATGCGGCCGTCGAGCCGGTGCACGACGGCCCGACCGGTGAGGGCGAGAAAAGCGACCTGTGTGTTGCTGAGACGGCGCGCCAGGTCGAGGGCACGGTTGTATGCGAGCTCGGCACGCGCCGTGTCGCCGTCTTGAAGCAGTGCCCACCCGAGCCGCGCCAGCAGCGAACCGTTGAAGCCACGCAGTCCGAGCGTGTCGTTGGTAGCGACAGCCTCGTCGAGGTTGTTGATCGCATCTCGGTAGTCGCCGCGTCGCTCCTCGAAGTCGGCAACCATGCCGAGGCACATCGCCCGCATCATCGGGCGGTCGATCTGGGCGAAGCCGTCGGCAGCCTCTCGGTAGTAGCGCTCGGACCGCTCGAGATCCCCGTCCAGGCCGCCGAGCTTTGCCCGCGAGTACGCGCGCACCGCGATCACGAACGGGTCCTCGGGCAAACCGAGATAGAAGTCGAGCAACTCGAGTCGTCGGCGGCGACCTTCGTCGAGGTCACCGCGCGCCACTGCGACCTCAGCCCAGAACCCGTACGTGAGGGACAACGACGCGAAGTCATTGCGGTCATGGAAGATCGCGAGTGCCGCCTCGAAGTCGGCATCGACGCCTGCGGGTGCGCCCAATTGGAAGTCGATCAGTCCCCGGCCGGTCAGCGCCAGTGCTCTTGCGCCGTCGCTCGCGGAACCAGCACAGCGAAAAGCGTCGTCGAGCCAACGCTTGCCCTCGGCGGCAGTGCCCGCCAGCCAGTGCTTCCAACTGACACCACCGGCAATCGTCAGGGCGGCCTCGGCATCATCATTGGCCACGGCCCACTCGAGCGCTCCCCGGATGTTGTCATGCTCCTCATCGACCTCGGTGAGCCAGGCCCGCTGGTCGTCGCCTACATAGGAGGCTGCGGAGCGCGCACACAACCGGGCGTAGTGCGCGGTCATTGCGTCGCGTATCCGCTCTGCGTCGCCTCGTTCGGCAAGCTTTTCGCGGCCGTACTGCGCCAAGGTTTGCAGCTGCATGAAGCGCAGCCCGTCGCCCTTCGGCACCGCTACCACGAGCGACTTGTCGACGAGGGTGTGAATGATGTCGGCAAGGTCCTCGGCATCAAGGGATTCGTCGGCGCAGACCGCCTCGGCCGTGGCCAGATCACAGCCGCCGGGGAACACCGACAGACGTTCGAGCACTCGCTGCTCATCGTCGAACAGCAGCTCGTAGCTCCAGTCGACCACTGCCCGCAATGTCTGCTGGCGCGGCAACGCCGTCCGTGACCCGCCGGTGAGCAGGCGGAATCGATCGTTCAGCCGCGAGGAGATCTGGTGGATCGGGAAGGCTCGCGTCCGAGCTGCGGCAAGTTCGATCGCCAGAGGCAGTCCGTCGAGGCGCACGCAGATGTCCGATATCACCGCGAGCACATCGCCAGAGAGTGCGAGCGCTCCTCCCGCCGCCCGCGCGCGAGCGATGAAAAGCTGAACAGCGTCGTCGGTCGCCAACGGCGGCACAGGCCAGATTGTCTCGCCGCCGACTCGTAACCCCTCGCGACTCGTGGCGAGCAGACGCAGGCCCGGGCAGCGACGTAACAGGTCCTCGGCGACTGCCGCGGCCATCCCGATCACGTGCTCGCAGTTGTCGAGCAGGATGAGCAGCTCACGATTCCCGATCATCTCGGCCAGCCGGCTGGAATCCGGCAGATCGAGGGCCGACCCGATTGCGGCAGGCACACCTTCCGGATCGCCGACATGCGCCAGCTCGACCAGGACCGCGCCGTGAGACAGGAGCTGCGACAGATCGCGAGCAACCTCGAGCGCCAGGCGCGTTTTGCCCACTCCACCAGGACCCACGAGCGTGATGAAACGATGGTCGCTGAAGAGTTGCGCGAGGTCGCGGACCTCTGCGTCGCGCCCGACCAGCGGAGTCAGGGACACCGGGACGGTCGAGCGGTGCTCCGTCCACCCGACTGCGTCGCGCCTGCCTGGCGCCGAGACGTCCAGCGACGGATCCTGGGCGAGGATCGCAGCCTCCAGCTGACGGAGCTCGGGGCCCGGGTCGAGCCCCAGCTCCTCGCCCAGGATGCGACGACCTTCCTGGAACATCCGGAGAGCGTCGGCTTGCCGTCCGGCGCGATACAACGCGATCATCAGCAGCCCACGAAGCCGCTCGCGCAACGCGTGCTCGGCGACAAGCGATTCGAGCTCGACGATCACGCCACGATGTCGCCCGAGTTGCAGCTCGATGTCGAGCCGTTCCTCGACGGCAGCGAGGCGCAGCTCCGAGAGCCGGCTGATCTCCGCCGCCGCAAACTCCTCATAGGCGAATTCCGTCAGCGCCTCGCCTCGCCACAACGAGTCGGCATCGGCGAGAAGTTCGATCGCGCTCTCGAGGTTGCCGCTGATTGCCATCGCACGTCCCGCTGCCACGAGCTGCTCGAAGTGGTGCACGTCGACCGACTCCGGCGGAACCTCGAGCGCGTAGCCGCCACCGCGTGTCGCGACGAGACTCGCCGACCCCAGCGCTCGGCGCAGCTTCGACACGAGACCCTGCAGGCCGTTGCGTGCAGCAGAGGAGGACTCCGGTCCCCACAGCGCGTCGACGAGCTGATCAACTGGCACCGCCCGGCCAGAACGCAGAGCCAACACCACAAGCAGGGACCGCAGCTTGGCTCCCGTTACCTCCACGTCCTTCTCGTCGTCGTCCAGAACCTGGAGCTCGCCGAGAAGTCCGATATGCATGACTCGACAGTACCGGGGTCGTGATCGAGCAATCCCTCACGCCCATGAATGGTGCGACGCACAGAGCTCAGCGAATCGTCGACGAGCACACCCCGCGACGTCCGGGTCCTCCAGAGCGTGTGTGAGCATCTCGATGATCTCGTCGTCGCGCCCGAAGTGGGCGAAGTGTTCGAACGCCAGGTCGATCGCACGGACCACCGCGCCGGTGCAGCACAGCTCGTGAAGCTGGTTGGATTGTCGTTGTCGGAGGGACATGTCACAACGATCCACCCACGCGCTGACGCGCCGCTGCATTCCGGCTGAACCGCATGAGGGTAGACCTCTACCATTTCCTGAACCCACGCCGGGACGGACGCATGTCGTTGTCGCCGCGACGCAGCCGGACGTACAAGGCGTCGATCAGCGCCGGTGTGACATCGCCGACCACGACCGAACCGATATGGCGGTGCAGGTGGCAATCCAACACAGACCGGTTCTGGCGCACCGTTGACGGTGACCACCCGTCCACCGCTATGGCGAACCATGCCTCGAACAGCTCGCTCATCGTCGAGCGCGACCCGACGGCGCGAACGCAGCGGACGCGGGCCACCATGTCAGCCAGCTCGCGTTCCGCGTCGCTGCGATTGCCTCGAACTGTGATCGACCGGTCGAGTCGGCGACCCGTCGCCGGATCTACTCCGACGTAGGCGCGCAACTCCCACGATCCTGCACTTCGTTGACGAATTGATCCATTCATCGAACAAGCGTCGCAGCCGTGGGCAATTCCGTGGGCACGTGGGCAGTACCCGCGAACCAGCCGCTCGCAAAAGGGACGCTGAGCATGTGCTTTACAGGGAGCGGACGACGGGATTCGAACCCGCGACCCTCACCTTGGCAAGGTGATGCTCTACCAGCTGAGCCACGTCCGCGTTAGCGGCCGCTTACGTTATCAGTCACTCCGCTGAAATCGACAACGCCATCTCGGCTGCGACGGCGTTGGAACGGACCTCCAGCACGATGGCTCCAAGGGCGGCCAGCACCACCAGGGCGCCGGCAATCTGTACGCCGCTGAGCCGCTGGCCGAACACGACCCAGGCGCCGATTGCCGAGATCACTGGGCTGCCCAGCATCAGCAGCGAAGCGAACGTGATGTCGAGGTGACGTTGCGCCCAGGTCATCAAACCGTGACCGACGAGGCCCGAAACCACGACCATCGCCAGGATCAACAGCCAATCGGAGCCGTGAATGGCCCCGAGGTCGTGGGATGTCAGCAGCACCCATGGCGAGACGACGAGGGCGGCGATGCAGAACACTCCGGCGATCAGCGCTCCGGCGTGAACGCCTTGGTTGCGGATCTGCTTGACGCGGACGAAGTAGGCCGTGAACAAGCCGAGATTGATCAATGCCAACACATCACCGTGAAGGGACGCCCCCGACGACTGGTTGGCGCCCAATACGACGGTACTGATGCCGGCCAGGGCGACGACCGCCAACAGGATCTGACGCGCCCCGGTGCGATCACCGAACAGCAACGGCCCGATGAACAACATCAAAGCCGGCTGGAGCGCGCCGATCAGGGTCGCGTTGGCGATCGACGTCGTCTGGTACGAGGTGAACCCGACGATCATCGAGGTGCCGAACAGCACACCGGGAACGAACACGATCTTCAGCAGCGGCAAGCTGACACGGCCGCCCGTCAGGTACGCGGCGACGACCATCACCGGAGTCGCCATCCACAGTCGCCAGAACACGATGGTCGGTGCCGAGGCATCGATGCCACGGACGAGAAGTGGCCCGAAACCCCACGCGAACACCGCAATCGCGCCGATGGAGATGGCCAGGCGAGCCCGACCTTCTGAGGTGCTCACAACTTCTGATCGGCGGGTCGTAAGTCGACCCGAAGAACCAAAATTCCGTCTTCGATCGTTGCTGTGGCATCGCCGATGATCGCGAAATCCATGAAATCCGACTGCGCTTGTTGGATGAATCGTTGGCGCTCCTCGCCCGCGATCGGGGGCAGCGGGCGGCTCTTCACGGCAGCGGCACGCTCGCGAAATCGGGCGAGCATCGCCTCGATGTCCAGTCCGTCAGCCACGTGTGCACAGGGTAGCCCGCACCTCGACTGTGACCGCGGACCTGTGACGGATGGCTACAACAGCGGGTCTGCCGACGGTGACTTGCTCGCTGCAGCGCCGCGGTTGGCAGTCGCCGCCGTCGACGTATGCGCTTGGCCACCGTTGCGTGCGGACGCCGAGATCTTGCCACTCGACGTCGGCGCGAGGTCGTCGTCGGATGGCCGCTCGGCGGAAAACGATGTGGCGTCAGGGTCTGCGGCCTCCGCACTCTCCGTGGACACACCAACCTCGACACTCGTCACAACGGCGACCTCGCCAGCCACGGCCGGCGCACCAGCGGCCTTGCTAGTGCTCTTGGACCTGGTCGTGGGCTTGGGCTTGGTCGCGTTCTCGGCGACCTCGCCATCGGCGGGCGCCGCGGCGGTCCCGACGTCGACAACTTCGGCGGCGGCGGCGGGCGGTGGCTCGGCAGTCTCCACGACCTCGGCCGGGCCATCGCCCTGCGCTGCGACCTCTGCCATCTCCGCTGCCTCAACTACCTCGACCACCCCGCTGGGCTCGCGAAGGTCATCGAACGCTTGCGGGTCGCTGCGCATCAACTCCTCGAGATCAACAGGATCCGCCGAGGCGACCTGGTCGGAGGCACCCCCGGCGCCGGCGACACGCACCTCGTCGAGCTGTCGACGACGTTCAGTTGTGGAAGCCTTGGCCCAGGACCGCCCGCCCATGACCTCGAGTGGCGCCAACACGGGATTCTCCTCGCGCCCTCGCCGCCACCACACGATCGTGCCGACCAACAGTCCGCCTCCGACGAGCACCAGTCCCACCGCCGACAGGAGAATGATTCGCTCGTTGGTCGGGTCGGAGAAGTTTCCGCCGACGATGCCACCCACGATGACACCGACATTGACACCGATTGGCCGGCCCGGGGACTGCACGTTCACCGACCCATTCTCGCATGCGAGCGACCGACAAACACCCCCACCACTGGCCAATGGCCGACGCAATGCGTCAAGCTGGTCGCGTGGGTCTGATCTGGCTGCTGCTTGCAATCGCCGTTTGCGCCGGGTTGATCTACCTCGCATTCCGACTCGAGCCGCACCACGTGTCGAAGGATGGGCGCCGCTTCTTGGCCACCGGGCGGTTCATCTCGGACCACGGCGAGCCCGCTGGCGGTCGACGGGAGGTCTGGGTCAGCGTGACCGATGGGAGCCAACTTCTGCAGATCGGTGTCAAGCGCAGGATGCGTCACGATCTCAGTCAATGGACGATCGAAGGCAAGTCGCCCAATCCTCCCCCGAGACGAGCGGTGTACGTGTTGCGCAGCGTGACCGCCGCCGGTCCGATCCAACGAATGACCATCCAGGTGCCGTCGAAGAGTCGCGCTGTGGCAATCCTCGACGAGGTGCTGGCGTCACCCCGATAGCAGCGTGGGGTCAGGGGAGGTCGTACTCGGCAACTGACTCGACGAATGCCCTGAGCGGCACGGAGACCTGGTCGAGGTTGATGAGAAAAGCGTCGTGACCGTGCGGTGAATCAATCTCGACGTACTCGCACGACGTGCCTCCCGCGACCAGTAGCTCGCGGATCTGGCGCTGCTGGTACGACGGGTACAAGATGTCGCTGGAGATGCCGATCGTCAGGGTCGGCACCGTGATGCGCGCCATTGCCGCAGCCAGTCCCCCGCGTCCGCGGCCCACGTCGTGCAGATCCATCGCCTTGCCGATGATCAAGTAGCTGTTGGCGTCGAAGCGCCGCACCAGCTTCGCACCATGATGATCCAGGTAACGCTCGACTTCGAATCGCTGCCACAGATCGAGGCTGTCGCGCAACGTTGCGCCGTCGGCCAGTTCGCGACCGAACCGATCGGTGAAGACGTTGTCGCTGCGGAACGTGACCTGGGCAACCATGCGAGCCACTGAGAGGCCTTCCCATGGCCCGTCGTTGTCGTCGGCGTCGTAGTAGTCGCCGCCTCGCCAGTTGGGATCCATGCGGATCGCCCGCCGCCCGATCGCTCCCCAGGCGATCTGTTGCGCCGTCGCCTGGGCGCACGTGGCGATGGGCACGATCGAGCGGACTCGATGCGGAAAGGTGATCCCCCATTCGAGCACCTGCATGCCGCCCATCGAACCACCGACCACGGAGTGCCACACCGGAATTTGCAGGTGATCGGCCAAGCGAACTTGGGCACGCACCATGTCGCGAACAGTCACGACGGGGAACCTGCTGCCGTACGGCTTGCCGTCGATCGGGTGAGGTGACGCCGGGCCGGTCGAGCCCTGGCAGCCGCCGAGCACGTTGGCGCAGACGACGAACCAACGGTCGGTGTCGATCGCCATTCCGGGACCGACCGCACCCTCCCACCAACCGGCGGCCGGGTGACCATGCCCCATCGGACCTATTGCGTGACTGTCGCCCGTCCAGGCATGACACAGCAAGATGGCATTGCTGTGGCTGTCGTCGAGGGTGCCCCACGTCTCATAGGCAACAATCACGTCATCGATGGTGACGCCGCCGTCGAGCGCGAAAGGGCGAGTGAACGCGAGGAACTGCCGGTGCCCAACGGGGTCGCCGGGACGCCATGCACCGCTTGCCGGCAGTGGTAGGCCCGCCATCTCGTGCTCCTCCTTGCGTCGTTCGTTTCGTTGGTGAACGCCGCACGAGGGAAGCTGAGTTGCCCTGCATTGCAGGGCCACATCCCCGCCGAGGCGGGATGGCACCGTGGGGCTTCCTCCCCGGTTGCCGGATCGGCGACTTTCAACAGCCGACGATCACTCGTGATGCGAACCGTCGATACTGTAGCGACGTCTGGCCGGTTCTCCCGTCCACTTTTCGACAACAGAACCGGCCGCTGATTGACCGGCGTCACAAACTGACTGAGTGAGTGATCAGAACGGCTGACTGATCAGCAAGTAGACGCTTGCGTCTTCACGGGCAATGCTGGAGCCGATGGGTGTCTGCTTCCTCACTCCAAAAGCGCGTCCCACCCCAACCCCAGGCAAGGGTTACGGCAGCGTCGCCATCGAACCGATCGCCGCCGGCGAGGTCGTCGCCGCGTTCGGCGGGCGGTGCGTGACCCGAGACGAGTTCGAACTCCTGCCGACCAGCCAACAGGTTCGCAGCGTGCAGATCGACGAGCACCTGTACATGGCGGGCACACCCGAGCCGGAGCCCGCCGACTTCATCAACCACTCGTGTGACCCCAACTGCGTGGTCAGCGGCAACGTGTTGCTGGTCGCCGGTCGCGACATCGCCGTCGGCGAAGAGCTCGGCTACGACTACGCAACCACCGACGGCAGCGACTACGACGAGTTCGAGTGCTTGTGCGGAACCCTGGCCTGCCGGGGCAAGGTATCCGGCCACGATTGGATGCTCCCCGAGCTGCAGCTGCGCTATCGCGGCTCGTTCAGCCCGTATCTGGCCAAGCGCATTGCGTCCTTGGCACAAGTCGGCGCCGAGCGGCGCGCCTTCGCTCTCTAGCCACGAGCGGCCCACAACCCAAAGGTGCCGCATGCGGGTGCCGGCGCGGTACCCTCGGCCAATGCGGGTGCTGATCGTCGGCGCAGGTGGGGTGGGATCCGCACTGGCAACGATCTGTGCCAGGCGTGATGCCTTCGAACACATCGTCGTCGCCGACGTCGACTCGTCGCGATCCGCACGAGCCGCGGCGACGGCCCGTTCCGACCGGGTCAGCAGCACTCGGGTCGACGCATCGGAGCGTCTCGACGTGGTCGAGCTGGCGGCGACCGCGGCAGCCGACGTGATCGTCAATGCCTGTGATCCGCGTTTCAATCCTCCGATCTTCGAGGCCGCGTTCGAGGCCGGCTGCCACTACCTCGACATGGCCATGCATCTCTCCTCGCCGCATCCGACCGACCCCTACAACCAGATCGGCGTCAGCCTCGGCGCCGCCCAGTTCGCCGCCAGCGACGCGTGGGCCGAACGAGGACTGCTGGCCCTCGTAGGAATGGGAGTCGAGCCGGGTTTCTCCGACGTCGTCGCCCGATATGCCGCCGACCACCTGTTCTCGACGATCCACGAGATCGGTGTGCGCGACGGAAGTGATCTGGTCATCGAGGGCTTCGCCTTCGCTCCGACGTTCAGCATCTGGACGACCATCGAGGAATGCCTCAACCCGCCCGTCGTGTACGAACGCGACCGCGGGTGGTTCACGACCGCGCCGTTCTCCCAGCCCGAAGTGTTTGCCTTCCCCGACGACATCGGTGAGCTGAGTTGCGTCAACGTCGAACACGAAGAAGTGCTGTTGATTCCGCGTTGGATCGACGTCGACCGGGTCACGTTCAAGTACGGCCTCGACGACGAGTTCCTCGACGTGTTGAAGACTCTGCACAAGCTGGGCCTCGATTCCACCAAGCCGGTGACAGTGCGCGGGGTCGACGTGTCGCCGCGAGACCTGGTCGCCGCGGTCCTCCCCAATCCGGCCGAGCTCGGTCATCGCATGCGCGGTCGAACCTGCGCCGGAACACTGGTCACCGGTATCGGTATCGACGGCAAACCGAGGCGCACATACCTCTACCAACTCGTCGACAACGAGTGGACCATGGCCGAGTTCGGTCACCAAGCGGTCGTGTGGCAGACGGCCGTGCACCCGGCGATCGCCTTGGAGATGCTGGCAACCGGCGAATGGAAAGGCGAAGGCGTCAAAGGCCCGGAAGCCTTCTCGGCCGATCCGTTCCTGCCTCTGCTGGCCGAACACGGTGCACCCTGGTCGATCGAGGAACGGTCGCCATTCCCAGACTGAAGAAGGTCGACGCCGAGCGCCTGCTGGCTGAGTACGACGACGACCCGCTCGCCGCTCTCACTGCTGCGCTGCAGATCGTGCTCGACATGCCCGGCGCCACGTGGGCGACGTTGGTGACCGCCGCGCCGTTCGATGCCGACCGACGCCACCGGTTGATCGCAGCCGAGCTGAACAGTCTCGACCAGTTGGCTCGCGAGTTGAACGAGCACCGCAGTTTGGACGGCCAGAGCCGCTGACGCGGCGCTACGAGATGACGGTGCCGATGACCGGCTGAGCCAGAACAAGGCGACGGTCGAACCCGGGCTCGATCGGCAGGAAGCCGTTCCGGTCGGGCCACAACAGTTGGGCGACGTCGAACTGAGCGCCGCGATGCCATGCCAGGCCGGTGGCAAACAGTGGACCCCAGTCTGCGAGATCGACCGGGGCGAACACGCAACGAAGTTCGTTGTCGAACAGGCCGGTGAGCTCGACACCCAACGGTATCTCGGTGCCGCCGCGCAGCAAATCTGCGATCATGTCGAACAGCCCGCGGGCAGCCGACGGTTGCAGACCGAACAACACCACCTCGGGAAACGCAAACGCCTGCGGAAATCCGATGGTGTAGATGTAGCCGGCGACCGGCGGATCGCGATCGGGCTGGGCGGCGACCGGCTCGATCGCCCATCCGTGCTCCTCGATCATCCACTCGATCTTCTCGGCGTGGGGAATGTGGAAGTCGGGAAGGTCCGTCACCACACCGATTCTCGCACCCGACGTCATACCTCGTCATTCCGAAGCTTGAGTTCGTTCTGCGCGGGTCGTCCGCACAGATCGCGCCCATCGGGTCCGTTCATGCGACCGTGGCAGTCACGGTGCCGGCCAGATCCGGATGGTCCCATCGCTGTCGGCGGTGACGATCTTGCTCCCGTCGGGGCTGTAGATCGCCCCCAGAAAGTAACCGTCGTCGAGTTCCAATCGTCCGACGACTTCGCCCGTCGACGTGTCGCGCACCTCGCCGGTCCCATGGTAGATGGCTACGACACGCGTCGCGTCAGGACTGAAGCCTCCCTGGTCGATCACGGTCGCGGGCATCGAGAAGACTCGGGCAAGCGTGTCCGTGCTCCAGATCTCGCGGTTCTCTGATCCGTCTGCAGCTGGGACGGCGAACAACGATCCGTCGGCGCTCCAGGCTGACGGACTCTGTGTGTTGGGATCGAGTATGAGGACGGTTTCTCCGGTCGCAACGTCGATAAGTCCGGACCCCGACGCCACGGCCCACCGGCCGTCCGGACTGAGAGTTGCGTGCTCGTATGCATTGACCGTCGTCGCCACGACTCTCGTCGTGCCACTTCGAAGATTCCACATGACAGCGGTCGTCGTTGCCCCGGTGATGAAGACGTGGTCCTCATCGACGAACGTGGGGCTCAGCAGGATCGTGTCGGACGTCTTCCCGCGCGGGTCGAGCGGTGGGCTCACGGCAACGACCTTGCCGGTCCTGGACTCGTACACGGTCGCCTGCGTCCGGGAGGTCGCAACGGCGAGCAGTTCGCCGCTCGGGCTGAAGTCCCCCATGACGGGCTCGGATGCGACATTGGGGATTGATGCGACCTGGCGACCGCTTGCAGCATCGCGGACCGATCGGCCATCGAAGAAGAGTCGTCCGTCGTCGCTCACCAACTCGCCGGGGAACGACCGCCGCGGCTCACCGGTCGCAGGATCGACGAAATAGATCTCACTGCTCAAGTAATCGCCAGCGTACGTAACCAACTCGGTGCCCCCGCCGGTAAAGGCGAGGAAGGCGCCTCCTGCCGGGAACGGGATCGTGTCGCCCTTGGCTTCATCGCTGGGCCATGGCGTGACGCTGATCGCCGCATCCGGCGCGGATGCACGAAGTGTCGATTCGTCGACGATCGACAACGAGGCGAGCAGGGCTTCGACTTTGGCCTCAGGAATCGCCGGAGGTAGCCCGCCATCCTGGAGTTGACTCCACAAAGTGCACCACCATCCGCCCACCAGCCAGGTCGTCCCGTCGTAACTCGCGGCTCGTCCCAATCCGACCGGGCCCGATCGCCAGGCAACGACGGAGCCGCCGATGGTGCGCGCCGAGGTCACTTGCCTGCTCAGCGCAAAGCCGGTCTCGCCGTCGTTGCTGCACCTGATCTCCATCGTGACAACTTCGTTGGCAAAGTTCGCCACCAGGTCATGCCTTGCGGGGCTGGGCACGATCGTTCTGAATCCAGCCGGAGGATCGATTGACGAGGTGAGGCCATCGAACGTGACGCGCTCGGCGAGCGAGACGGTGGTGGCAAGGTCGAGTCCCGAGGCGACGATCCAGGCGACGTATCCGTCGGGTGCCGGCCACTCGACCTCGGCGGACACGCGTTCGTCGACCGTAGTCGAGCGTCCACGGCCTTCCTCGTCACCGACGCGAACGGCGACACCATCCGAGTCCGCGAGCTCCGGTGGAAGTTGGCTGCTCACTCCGACACTGATCGTGGCCTGGGCGCGCGTGGCGATGTCGCCTTCACCGAGCAGGATGATTTGCGGGTAAGCATCGGTTCGCTGCAGGGCCGACCCCGCCCAGACCTCGGTCAATCTCCACGCCGGGTCGTCAGAGACGAAGTAGAGGGGCGTCGTCGACTCGACGTTCCCACCGAGCAGCGCGCCCGGCCGGCCACTTGCCCCCGCCGCCGGCGTCGAGGGGGGACCGGGGGTCACGGTGGTCGTCGTCGGCTCGATTGTCGCAGGGGTTGTCGAGTCGATCGCAGGGGTCGAGGTCGTAACCTCTGTCGGCGTCACCACGGTCGTGTTCGTATTGATCTTCCTGCCGCCGGGCCTGTACAACGCCGTCGCCGCGATTGCGCCGCCGACGAGCGTGCCGACGATCACTGCGGCTACGAGGATCCTCTGTCGTCGCTGTCGCGTCGGTTGGTCGCGGAATTGCAGCTCGAGCGCGGTGATCTCGGGGACGGATTCAACGGGCACCGTCTGCGCCCCCATCGCCTGATCCTCCCGATGGAGCGACAGCCCGGTTTGGGCTTCGAGCCACCGGAAGTAGGTGGTGAGTTGGTCGTCGATCTCAGTCGCCATGGCGATTCACCTTCAGCTCATCAGCAAGTCTCTCGAGGGCCCGCGCCTGATGCGTTCGCACGGACGACGGCGCGATCTCCAGCAGCTCCGCCACCTCGGCCTGCCGCCAGCCGTACGCGCACGTGAGCACGACGACGACTCGCTGCATCTCGCTCAGTCGCTCGAGAGCAGGCAGGAGTCGCGGTTCGAATTCCGTGATCTCGTCGGGAGGCGGCACCGGAAATAGACGCTCCGGGCGGCGCGACCGGCGCGCCGCGGTCTGGCCGACCCGATAGAGGTATCCCGCCGGATTCTCCATTGTTGACAGCCGATCCCAGTGCTCCCATCCATATGCCATCGCATCAGCTGCGGCCTCGATCCCGATCTGCGGACCATGGGCGGCGATGAGTCCTGCTCGCAACCGCCGGGCGGCGGCGCTGGCGAACTCCTCGAACGTCATGATCTATGAAAGCACGACCGGGCCGAAGATCGTGACAGACGTACGGGACACCTGCCTACTGGTGCCACCGTGTTCTCGGCGCGGGAATGTGGAAGTCGGGAAGGTCGGTCACAGCAGCGACTCACTTTCGAGATCGAGCACGTGCTGCGCGTGACGCGTGGCCATTGCGGCGAACATCGCTTCACTGCGAGCGCTGGTGCCGACGATCTGTGAGGCGATCACGCTCATCACCACGCCTGCGTATGCGTCGCGGCGGTATTGCAACCACAACCCGTCGTCGTCGACCGTAACCCCATAGTCGACCAGCGCCTGGGCATACGCGTCGACCAAACCGCGTTCGATCCGGCGACGCTCGGTCGGGACGACGCCGGCGCCGAGGAAGTAGCTGACATCGGTGACCCCGGGGCCATGACCGGGTGTCTGCCAATCGACAGCGGCGATCGCCGCCCCACCCTGTTGTCCGGCGAACATCAAGTTGTCGAGACGGTAGTCGCCGTGCGTGACCGTGCTCGGAGGATCCCGCCCATCAACCCAGCGGCCGACATGCTGACCGAACCGTTGCACCACGTCGGCGGCGTCGGCCGACAGATACCTGCTGTACGTGTTCAAGAACCCGGGCAGGAACATCGCCCACAACATCGCCAACTGCTGCGAATCGTCAGGCGTGCGCCGGTTCAGCCACTCGATGGCATCCAGCGCAGGGTCGCCCCATCGCGGGCCGTGCAACTTGGCCAGTTCGAGCACAGCAGTGCGCGCTTGAGCGCTGTCGCAACCGCTGATCTGGTTGCCCTGCTCCGCCGGGGCCAAGTCCTCCATGAGCAGGACGAAATCACCTGTGGCGGCATCCCATTCGCCGTGGTGACACTTGGCGACGCGGATGTCGACCGTCGGGGCGATCTCGAGATAGAAGCACACCTCGCGCTCGTAGTTGCGCAACCCGATTCCAGTGGCCCGACTCGTCGGGTCGGGTGATGGCAGCTTGGCGATCACCGACGACGGGACCGATCCGTCGGACTCGAGCGTGAGACGGATGTTCATCCCGACCAGCCCGTCGCCGATCCGGGTCGACGCCACAACCCGCACGTCGGAGTGCAGCACCGAGCTCAGCCACGAATCGGTCAACCCCTCTGGTGTCATCGACTGCGAAGGTAGCCTGCGACGCTGATGGCCACCGATCCCGCCGAATCGACGAGCCGGCCGCGATCGACCTATGGCTTTCTGCTCCAACCGAAGTGGATCGCATTCACTCTCCTCGTCGCCTTCGTGGTTGTAGTCATGATCAACCTGGCCTTCTGGCAGTTGCGCCGCCTCGACGAGCGCCGGCAGTTCAACTCGCAGGTGCAGGCAAACAGTGAGCAAACGGTGACGGTCGCCGACGTCAGAGCTGCCAGTTCCGACCCGGCGACGATGGAATGGCGGACGTTGCGGGCCACCGGCACCTACGTGCCGGGCCATCAGTTCCTGGTCGTCAACCGATCGCAGAACGGAGACACCGGCCGCAACGTCGTCGACGCCCTCCGTCTGACCGACGGCACTTTGCTGTTGGTCAATCGCGGCTTCGTCCCCATCACTGCTGCAGTCGAGCCGCCACCGCAAGGAGATGTCACGGTCGAAGGGCGGCTGCGCACAAGTGAACGACGCGGCACCGGTCAACCGGCCGACGAGAGCGGGGGTGCGCTGACCGAGATCCGCAGGGTCGACGTCGGATTGTTGGCCAAACAGTTCGGAGACGCAACCGTGCTGCCGATGTACGTCGAACAACTCAAATCGGCCCCACCCGACGCCAAGACCCTGGAACCGATTGTCGGACCCGACACCAGCGACGAGGGCCCGCACCTGTCGTACACGATCCAATGGTTCATCTTCAGTGGCTGCGTGATCGTCGGGTGGGTGTTGGCGGTGCGCCGGTCCGCTGCGTTGCGCTCCGGAAAAGTCGCCAAGAAGCGATCGGCATATGTACCCATCGCCGACGACGAATCAGTTTCGTGAGCCGGGTCCTTCGCTCTCGATCACAGCCATCTGCTTGAACTGCTCGACCACGTTCGGCGAGGTGTAGGTGGGGTCGAGGTGCCGGTAGACCGTGTCGACGTTGACGGCGATGCGGCCGAACTCGCCGAGTGAACCGAAGTCGGGACGAGCCCTGATCTCGGCAGCGATCTCGCGGGTGGCCTCCCATGCGTCCACGCCCGACGCATACCGTCGACCGGCGGCTTCGTCGACGAACGACAGGTAGTCGCGAACCGCAGCGATCCCCGACTTGCCGGTCACCGGGCCGTGGCCGGGCACGACGACGTCGATGTCCATGCCCAACATGAGATCGCATGCGGCGACCCAGTTGCTGAGCGGACCGGCCCAAACGATCGGCGTACCGCCGATGAACAAGATGTCACCGGTGTAGATGGTCCTGGCGTCGGGCACGTAGGCCAGCGTGTCGCCGCTGGTGTGCGCAGGCCCGACTTCGATCAACTCGATGGAGCGCCCGCCGACTTCGAGATCGATGCGCCCATCGAAGGTGCGGTCGGGCAAGCGGAGCTCGATACCCTCGAAATCGAAGGCACCGAAGAAGCCGCGAAACAGATCGCCGACCTCACCCGGAGCACCGTTCAGACCGGCGAGCAGTGACGGCGGCACCTCGGCCATCTCGTGGGCACTTGCCGAACTGGCGATGATCTCGGCGTCACCGACCAGGACGTTGCCGTAGCAGTGATCACCGTTGGCATGGGTGTTGACCACCTGAGCGATCGGCGAGACCTCGGTGATCGGCGTCATCGAGTCGAGCATGCGTCGCGTGAGGTGCAGATCGAACAGCGTGTCGACCAGTAGCGATACGCCGTCGCCGACGATCAAACCGGCGTTGCTCCACCCCCAACTGCCATCGGGTTGCAGGTACGCATGACACCCGTCGGCGACCTCATGGAGACCGAACGAATAGTTCTCCAGCATCCACCTGTCATACCACGGTCTACAGTTCTGGTCATGCGCCAACTGAGCGGTGTCGACGCCAGCTTCTTGAACATGGAGACAGGCAGCACCTTCGGTCACGTCGCTTCGCTCAACATCTACGACCCCACTGGCGCGCCTGGCGGTGCGGGCCTCGAGGCCACCAAGCAGACCATCCTCGAACGAATTGACCTGCTGGCACCATTCCGTCGGCGCCTGATCGAGGTTCCATTCGGTCTCGATCTGCCGTATTGGATCGAGGACCCCGACTTCGACATCGATTTCCACGTCCGTCACCACGCCGTGGCACCCCCGGGCACGCCGCAGCAGTTGGCCGAGGCGATCAGCAGGATCGTGGCCAGACCGCTCGACAGGGCCCGCCCGTTGTGGGAGTTGTACGTGATCGAGGGTGTCGATGACGGCCGGTTGATCGCCCAGCTCACGAAGGTTCACCATGCAGCCATCGACGGCGCGTCGGGAGCCCTCATGTTGTCCGCGATCCTCGATGTCGACCGCGACTTCCGTCCCATCAGCGGCCCGGCACCGTGGGAGCCGGAGGCCGTGCCGAGCTCCGAGGAGATGTTGCGGATCACCGCCAGCGAGTATCTGCGTCGGCCGGAGAAGGTGATTCGCCTCGGAGTGCGCACCGCTCGCGACCTGGCCGGTGCGTCAGGCTCCGGCGGTTTGCGGGCGCTTGCTGACATGATCGCCCAACCGATGCCCGGACCCATCGGTGGCGTGATGCGGCGCCGGCTGCGAACACAACGCGGCGACGACACGGATCGTCCACCGGCGCTGCCACCGACGCGTGCACCGCGCACTCCATGGAACCAGACGATCACCCCGCACCGCCGCTTCGCGTACACGACCATCCCGCTGGACGATGCCAAGACGGCGCGCCGGGCGTTCGGCTGCACGTTCAACGACGTGGTGATGGCCCTGTGCTCCGGCGCGCTCCGCGCCTACCTGCAGCAGCACGACTGCCTCCCGAAGGAGAGCCTGATCGCCATGGTGCCGGTCAGCGTGCGAAGTGGCAACGAAGACGACCCATACCAGAACCGGGTGTCGGCGCTGATGGCCGACCTGGCGACCAACGAGAAGGACCCCGTGAAACGGTTGCGCCGCGTGCAGCAGAGCATGACCGCGGCGAAGGACAACCTGAAAGCCGTTCCCGCGGAGCTGCTGATGGACTACACCCAGTTCGCTCCCCCGGCCATCGCCGCCCGGGCGATGCGCATGGCCAGCAGGCTGCGAATCGCCGATCGGATGAACCCGCCTTTCAACCTGATCATCTCCAACGTACCGGGCCCGAGTGCGCCCCTGTACATGGCTGGCGCCAGGCTGAAGCACTTCTACCCGGTGTCTGCGCTCGCCGATGGCCAGGGCCTCAACATGACCGTTCAGAGCTACAACGGCAACCTCGACTTCGGCTTCGTGGCCTGCCGCGAGCTGGTGCCCGACGTGTGGTTGCTCACCGAATTGCTGCAAGCGGCAATGGACGAGCTCCTCGCTGCCGCCGAATCGACGCCCGACGTGAAGGCGCCGACCACACGGCGAGCCGGCTGACCGCACAACAGCGCCGGGCCGGTGCCGAGTCTGCGATGGTTCATGGTGCTGCGGCGACGCCCGGATCGAGCACTCGGCGCTATCGGCGCCCCCGGGCGGGGGCTCGGCGACGAACTGGGACGCTGCTACTTCGCGTCAGCTCTCAGAACGACCGTTGCATCAATGAGCTGACGCTGATGCTCTTTGACGCCGAGCGCGTCGCTCGGCCGGGTCTGAGCACGGCAAACGTTGTCTGACCCCAAAGCACAGCTAGCTCTGCGGTTCGGCTTCGGGCGATACCGGAGGTGGTGATGGTGGTTCGGTCTGCGTGGGGAGGCCGACCAGGTGACCGACGTCGTTGTAGCGGATGAGTCGCCACAGGTTGTCTTCGACCAGGTGGATCTCGGTGATCGAGGTGTTCAGCGTGTGGATCTCGAAGCTGCCCGTGGGCGGTGCCTTCAGCGCCAGACGCAGCGCGGCGTCGACGACCCCACCGTGGCACGACACAACGATGTTCTGACCGGCGTAGGTGTCGATCGTGCGCCGGATGGCCTGTCCGACCCGGAACTGGAACGCGGCGATCGTCTCGCCACCCGGAAAGCTCCTCCCGAAGGGATCGCCCTGCCACCAGCCCGTGCCGTACCGCTCGATGTACGTATCGAACGCCATCCCATCGCAGTCGGGACCGGGATCGTGCTCGCCGAACCCGGAATCCTCGACTACCTCCAGCCCACCGATGGCCGGGGCGATGATCTCGGCGGTCTCCAGGGCGCGCGCGTATTGGCTCGAAATCAGCACATCAGCAGCGACTTCACCGCCGACGGCCCAGCGGTCACGAAGCCGCTCGGCCTGCTCGCGGCCCAGTTGTGAGAGCCCGGTACACGTGCGGGGCCCGCCGATCACTCTGGCCACCGTCGTCTTGGATTCTCCATGGCGCACCAACACGAGACGAGTCACAGAGAGCAAAGCTTACTTTTCGTTCGCGCGCGACCACCTGTCCGGATTGCGACACCTAACTTCATGGGGGTGCGTGGAGTTGACAGGTTGACCATTCGATCAACCATCACCGATCCACGCGGCGGCGCGCTGCTGGCCGATGCCCACGCCCTCGGCCTCGGCCAGATCACCGCAATCGATGTCGCTGACCTGGTGTTTGTCTCCGGCGGCAGCGATCGCGCCAAGCTCCACGATCTGCTCGTCGACCCGTTGCTGCAGGTCGGCGACTGGGCTGTCCCGCGAGCGCCGGCCATCGAGACCGCTCTCCTTCCCGGTGTGACCGATGCCTCGGCCCAGGCCGTTGCCCTCGCCGCCGAGACGATCGGTTCACCCCTCGCCGCTGTCGCCACCGGAACTCGGTATGAAGTGCACGGTGACGTCGACGACCGCACGATGTCGGTGCTCGCCAAGCGGCTCCTCGCCAACCCGGTCATCGAGCGCTGGTCGCTGGGGACGATCGAGCCGACGTTCGTCGATACCAAGGCAGTGGCCGACGACAACGTCGAGATCGTCGAGATCGACCACCTCGACGACGACGCGCTGGCCGCCATCAACCGCGAGCGCGGCTTGTCGCTCGACCTCGCCGAGCTCCACGCCATCGTCGACCACTTCCGGGCCGCAGGTCGGCCGCCCACCGACGTCGAGCTGGAAACCCTCGCCCAGACCTGGAGCGAGCACTGCGCGCACAAGACCTTCCGGGCCAGGATCACCACCCAGGACAGTCAGTCGGTCGCGCCGCTGCTGCAACAGCTACGTACGGCGACCGACACCATCGACGCGCCGTTCCTGCGCAGCGCCTTCGTCGGCAACGCCGGCATCGTCTCGTTCTCCGACGGAATCACCATCGCCGTCAAAGCCGAAACGCACAACCACCCGTCGGCCATCGAGCCGTTCGGCGGCGCCAACACCGGCGTCGGGGGCGTGATCCGCGATGTGATGGGCGCTGCCCACCGCCCGATCGCGGTGACCGACATCTTGTGCTTCGGTCCCACCGACCTCGCCGCCGAGCGACTGCCCGACGGCGTGCTGCATCCGCGCCTGATCCAAGCCGGCGTCATCGCCGGAGTTGCTGACTACGGCAACAAGATCGGCTTGCCCACGGTCGCCGGCGCCGTGCTGTACGACGACGGCTACATCGCCAATCCGTTGGTGTACTGCGGGTGCATCGGCGTCGCCACCGACACGGTCGCGACGACCGGCCCCGACGTCGGCGATCTGGTGGTCGTGCTCGGCGGTCGCACCGGTCGCGACGGCCTGCGCGGCGCGACGTTCTCGAGCGCGACGATGGACGCGACCACGGGCGATGTCGCCGGCGCCAGCGTGCAGATCGGCGACCCGATCACCGAGAAGCTGCTGATCGACGTGCTACGTGACGCCACCGGCCTGTTCACAGCCATCACCGATTGCGGCGCAGGCGGATTGTCGTCGGCGATCGGCGAAATGGCCGAAGGGATCGGAGCCGATATCGACCTGGCCGGTGCCCCGCTGAAGTATCCCGGGTTGCGGCCGTGGGAGATCTGGCTCAGCGAGGCCCAGGAGCGCATGGTGGTGGCCGTCGCCCCTTCCGCGTGGCCGCAGCTCCAGCAGCTGTGCGATCGCCACGGCATCGAGGCGACGGCGCTGGGCACGTTCACCGGTGACGGCGTGCTGCACGTTCGCCACGGCGCGACGACCGTGTTGCACCTCGACACGAAGTTCCTCCACGACGGCCGGCCGCAACGCGAGATGCAGGCGGTGTTGCCGACCCCAGACCGCGCCACCGCCGCCTGCCCGCCCTGCGCCGATGTGACGGCCACGCTGCTCGCCCTGCTGTGTCATCCCAACATTGCCTCCAAAGAAGCCGTGATCCGCCGGTACGACCACGAGATCCTCGGCAGCACCGTCGTGCGGCCCCTCATCGGGCCGCATCGCGATGGTCACGCCGACGGCGTGGTGATCGCCGACCCGGCCGAAACTCACGGCCTGGCGATCGGCATCGGGGTCAACCCGTGGTACGGCGAGCTCGACCCCGAGCGCATGGCCCATGCCGTCATCGACGAGGCGATCCGCAACGTCGTCGCCGTGGGCGCCGATCCCGACAACGTGGCGCTGCTCGACAACTTCTCGTGGGGAGACCCGCGGCGGGCGTCAACACTCGGCGAGCTCGTCGCGGCCGTTCGAGGCTGCTGCGATGCCTCAGTTGCCCACGGCGCACCGTTCGTCAGCGGCAAGGATTCGCTCAACAACGAATATCTCGGCGCAGACGGCGCCCGCCATTCCGTGCCGCCGACCTTGGTGATCACGGCCATCGCCCATGTGCCCGACGCCAACGCGGTCGTCACTCCCGACCTGAAACAGGCCGGCAACGTTGTCGTGCAGATCGGTTCCACAGCGTGCGAGTTCGGCGGCAGTCACTTCGCCAAGATCCACGGCGCGACCACCGGCGCCACGGTTCCGGCCCCCGACCCCGCTGCACCGACCCGGTATCGGCGATTGCACCGGGCGTTGCGGTCGGGACGAGTTCGCGCCTGCCACGACGTCAGCGAAGGTGGGCTTGCCGTAGCGCTCGCAGAAATGGCTGTCGCCGGGCGCCTCGGGTTGTCGATCTACACGCTGCCCGCCCCCGATCCCGTATCCGCGCTGTTCAGCGAGTCGTCGAGCCGATTCGTCTGCGAGATCGCCGCCGGCGACGTGGCCTGGCTCAGCGAACAACTCGGCGAACCTGTCACCCTGCTCGGCACGGTGACAGCCGAACCGTTCGTCACGCTTCCCGGCGAGCCTACGATCGCGCTCGATGCCTTGATCACGGCATTCGGGGCCCAGCCGTGAGCCGACCGACAGCGCTCGTGCTGGCGGCCGCTGGCACCAATCGCGATCACGACGTTGCCTTCGCGCTCGACCTGGCCGGTGCCGAGTCGCGGATCCTCCTGCTGTCAGAGCTGATCGCCCGACCGGCGGTGCTCGGCGAGGCGCAGATGGTCGTGATTGCCGGCGGGTTCAGCTACGCCGATGCCTTGGGCGCCGGACGGATGTTCGCGCTGCAACTCGAACACCGGGTCGGCGACATCCTGCGCGCCTTCGTCACGGCCGGGAAGCCGGTGATCGGCATCTGCAACGGTTTCCAGGTTCTGACGCGGACACGACTGTTGCCGGGCGCGCTCGGCCACAACGCCAGCGGCCACTTCCAATGCCAGTGGACCACACTCGAGGCCCCCGCCAGCCGATGCATCTGGACCGCGGGCATCACGACCCTCGATTGCCCCATCGCCCACGGCGAAGGTCGTTACACACACCACGATCCGGCGGCACTCGCCGCCGCCGGGCAGGTCGCATTGCGTTACGCCGGCGTCAACCCCAACGGCTCTGTCGACGCCATCGCCGGCGTCTGCGACACATCCGGAGTCGTCTTGGGCCTCATGCCCCATCCCGAGAACCACGTGGTCGCCCGCCAGTTCCCCGGCTTCACCAGCGGCACGCATGGTGAGCTCGGGTTGACATTGTTCGAGCAGGGCGTTCGCTACGCCAAAGAGCGATGACCATGAACGCCCCCTTCCTCGACATCGACCTCCCGCTCGCCGATCGCCGAGACGGGAAGGTCCGCGTTTCCTTCGCCTACGGCAACGGTCAACGCCTGTTCATCACCACTGACCGGTTGTCGGCGTTCGACCGGGTGATCGCCGGTGTGATCTACAAAGGTCAGGTGCTCAACCAACTCAGTGGCTGGTGGTTCGAGCGCACCGCCGACGTCGTGGCCAATCACATGGTCGACGTTCTCGACCCCAACGTGCTCGTTGCCCGCGCCGCCCAGCCGTTGCCGGTCGAGGTGATCGTCCGCGGTTACATCACCGGGGTCACCAGCACATCGCTGTGGCGTCAGTATGCCGATGGGGCGCGGACGATCTACGGCTACCACTTCTCCGACGGCCTGCGCAAGAACACCGAGCTGCCGTCGGCCATCGTCACGCCGACCACGAAAGCCGAGCATGGCGGCCACGACGAGCCGTTGAGCCCCGGCGACGTCACACGCAAAGGACTGGTCGCACCCGCGCTGTGGCGCGCCGTGGAAGCAGCAGCGCTCGAGCTGTTCTCGCGTGGGCAGGAGACCGCCCGCCAATCGGGGCTGATCCTCGCCGATACGAAGTACGAGTTCGGCACCACACCGGCCGGCGAGTTGCTGTTGATCGACGAGATGCACACCCCCGACTCGTCGCGCTACTGGGTGGCCGACAGCTACGAGCGTCGGCTCAGCGCCGGTGACGAGCCAGAGAGCCTCGACAAAGAGGTGGTTCGACGGGCGTTGATCGAAGCCGGCTACGACGGTCACGGCTCTCCACCCGTCCTCGACACAGCCGTGTGGGATGCCACATCGCGGCGCTACATCGATGCTTACGAACGATTGACCGGGCTGCAGTTCGTGCCCGGCAGCTACCCGGTCGACGACCGGATCAGGGAGGTCCTCGGGCATGCTGCCTGACCAGTCACCGCTCGCCTTGCACGCTGAAGACGTCCCGCACGAGGAGTGCGGCGTGTTCGGCATCTCCACACCTCACGGTGAAGGAGTCGCCCAGACCGTCTTCTTCGGGCTGTTCGCCTTGCAGCACCGCGGTCAAGAGGCTGCCGGAATAGCGGTCAGCGACGGCAGCCGGGTGAGGCTGCACAAGGATTCCGGTCTCGTTGCCAACGTGTTCACACCGGCGACCATGAGCACACTTACCGGCTACCACGGCATCGGTCACACTCGCTACAGCACCACCGGCGCCAACGCCGAACGCAACATCCAGCCGTTTCTGGTGGAGACCATGCACGGCCCGCTGGCCCTCGCCCACAACGGCAACCTTGTCAACGCCCCGGCCCTGCGCGACGAACTGCTGACGCGCGGCTTCGGGCTGACGGCCACCAGCGACACCGAGGTCATGACCCTCATGCTCGCCGCCGCCGGCGGGCGAACCTGGGAAGACCGCGTCGAGCGCACCCTGCCCGCCTGGAAGGGTGCCTACTCGTTGGTCATCCTCGCCGCCGACCGGGTGATCGCCGTCCGCGACCCATGGGGCTTCCGGCCGATGAGTGTCGGCCGCCTGCCGCACGGCGGCTACGCCGTGGCCTCCGAGACCTGCGCGCTGAGCACGCTCGGTTGCATCGACATCAGTGAGGTCGCTCCCGGCGAGATCGTCAGCCTGCACGGTGCCGAGATCACGCGGCGCCAAGCGTTGACCCCGGCGGCTCGCTCGGCTCGGTGCACCTTCGAGTTCGTCTACTTCAGCCGTCCCGACAGCAAGTGGGCCGACCGCAACATCCACCATGTCCGCCAACGCCTCGGCGAAGAGCTGGCCGCCGAGGCGCCCGCCGCTGCCGACGTCGTCATCCCCGTACCCGACTCCTCGATTCCGGCGGCGATCGGCTACAGCCGGGCCAGCGGCATCCCCCACAACGACGGGCTGATCAAGAACCGCTACATCGGCCGCACCTTCATCGAGCCGACGCAAGATCTCCGCGATCGAGGGGTGGCGCTGAAGTTCAACGCCCTGGCCGAGAACCTGGCCGGCAAGCGGGTGATCATGATCGACGACTCACTGGTGCGTGGCACGACGGCCGGGCCCCTGGTGAAGCTGCTCCGCGAAGCCGGCGCAACCGAGGTGCACGTGCGCATCACCTGCCCGCCGATCACCCACGCCTGCCACTTCGGCGTCGACATGGGCCACGACGGCGATCTGATGGCCGCACACCTGACGGTCGACGAGATGCGCGCCCACATCGACGCCGATTCGCTGGCCTTCCTGTCGCTCGACGGCATGATGCGAGCGATCACCGTCGACCCCGACGGCTCGCCCGCGGGCGACGCCAGCGGCTACTGCAACGCCTGCTTCACCGGCCGCTATCCGATGGAGGTCACCGAAGCGCAGGCGAAGCTGGCGTTCGAGGGCGTGCTGGCGTGACGTCCCACGCGACCCCATCCCGGTGTTTGTGTGAGCGAACCGAACGACCGCGGCTCTGTGTGCTCACACAGAGCCAACGACCCGAGGGATCGAACGCGGGGGCTGGGAGATGAACGTTCTCGTGATCGGCTCTGGTGGTCGCGAATCGGCGATGGCGTGGGCGTGCCGGCGTCACGGCCACGAGGTGACGATCACTACGGATCTCGCTGTCTGACGCGACACCTGACCTGGTGATCGTCGGGCCCGAGACTGCGCTTGCCGGCGGGGTGGCCGACGAGTGCCAGCGCCGCCGCATCGCCTGCTTCGGTCCGACGGCCGACGTCGCCAGACTCGAATCGTCGAAGGGGTACGCCCGTCAACTGGCCGACCTGCTCGCCATCCCATCGCCACGACATCTGGCCACGACGTCGGCCGACGAGGCACTCGCCTGGTGGAGGGCGCTCGGCGGGCCGGTCGTGGTCAAGCAGGATGGTCTCGCCGGCGGCAAGGGTGTCATCGTGCCCGAAGGAGACGACGCGACTGTCGAGGCGATCACCACGCTGGTCGCCACCGGTCCGGTCGTTCTCGAAGAACGCCTGACAGGCCCGGAATGCAGTCTGATGGCACTGTGCGACGGCACGGTCGCCCGCCCGCTGCCGATCGCCCAAGACCACAAGCGGATCGGTCGAGGGCGACACCGGACTCAACACAGGGGGGATGGGGGCCTACGCGCCCGCGCCCATCGGTCACGACGCCCAGGCGTTGACCACGACGTTCATCCAACCGGTGATCGACCACCTCGCCGCGGCCGGCACGCCGTACGTCGGGGTCCTGTACGCCGGGTTGATGCTGACCGCCGACGGTCCACGACTGATCGAGTTCAACTGCCGGTTCGGCGACCCCGAAGCCCAAGCCGTGCTGCCGCTCGTCGAAAGCGATCTCGCAGAACTGGCACTGGCCTGCTGCAACGGGCGTTTGTCCGAATCGTCACTGACGATTCGCGACGGGCGCCACGTGCACGGTGGTCGCCGCTGCGCCCGGGTATCCGACTCGCCCCGTCGTCGGCCAGGCGATCACCGGACTCGACGGCGACACTCCCGACACGTTGACGTTTCTCGCCGGCGCCGACGGCTCCACCGTCACCGGAGGCCGGGTGCTGGCCGTCACCGGCCTCGGCGACTCACTGGGCGAAGCCCGTGACAACGCCTACCGACGACTCTCGGCGATCCACTTCGACGGCATGCAGGTTCGCGGCGACATCGGCTGGCGCGCCGCCGGCGCCATGCTGACGTCGTACGCCGCGACCGGAGTCGACATCGACGAGGGCACCCGAGCGGTCAGCCAGATGAAGCAGGCCGTCGAACGCACGCACGGCCCGGCGGTGCTCCGCGGTGTCGGCAGCTTCGGCGGCGCCTTCAGCGGCAAGGCGATCAAGGCCATGGACGAACCGGTGCTGGTCGCCTCGACCGATGGAGTCGGCACCAAGGTCGAGCTCGCCGCGCGCCTGGGCCTGTACCGCGGCGTCGGCGCCGACATCGTCAACCACTGCATCGACGACGTGCTGGTGCAGGGGGCGAGACCGCTTTTCTTCCTCGACTACATCGCGTCCAGCAAGATCGCACGCCGACCAGGTTGCCGAGGTCGTCACCGGCATGGCCGAGGCATGCGAGGCGGCAGGCTGTGCGCTGTTGGGCGGCGAGACCGCCGAGATGCCCGGCATCTACGCCCCCGGTGCGTTCGACATCGCCGGCACGCTGGTCGGGATCGTCGAGCAACGCGACATGCTGCCGCGAGGCGAGCTGCGTGTCGGCGATGCGTTGATCGGTGTCGCGTCCAACGGTCCGCACACCAATGGGTACTCGCTGCTTCGCAAGATCTTCGAGTGGTTGCCGATGGATTCGACACCGCCAGGGTTCGATCGCCCGCTCGGCGAGACGCTGCTGGTCCCACACCGCAGCTATCTCGATGTGCTGGCCGGGGCGCTCGCCGGTCGACGGGTCAAGGCCCTCGCCCACATCACCGGGGGTGGGCTGCCCGAGAACCTGCCCCGCGTACTGCCCGACGAGTGCGACGCGGTCATCGAACTCGGTTCGTGGCCGGTTCCGCCCTTGTTCCGGCTGGTTCGCGAAGTGGCGACCCAGCTCGACACTCACGAGTTGTACCGCACGCTGAACATGGGCGTCGGTATGGTCGTCGTGTGTGCGGCCGCCGACGTCGCCAGTGTGCAGCAAGCCATCGACGAACCGACATGGGTCATCGGCGAGCTCGTTCAAGCGTCGACCGTCAACCCGGGTTCCGACCGACGGGTGCACCTGCGATGAGCCGTCTCGTCGTGCTGGCTTCGGGTAGCGGCAGCAACCTGCAAGCGATCCTCGACGCCTGCGCCGACGGGCGCCTGCCGGCCGATGTCGCAGCTGTCGTGTCGAACAAGGCCGGCGCGCACGCGCTGCAACGTGCCGCCGATGCAGGCGTGCCGTTCGTGCACGTCGCACCTCATCCCGGCGAAGCGCGGATCGACTACGACGCCCGGCTCGCCGACATCGTCAGTGGGTTCGACCCCGACTGGGTGGTGCTCGCCGGGTGGATGAGGGTCTTGTCGATGAGCTTCCTCGGCTGGTTTCCCGGCATGGTCGTCAACCTCCACCCGGCCCTGCCGGGCGAGTTGCCGGGCGTCGATTCCATTGAGCGGGCCTGGCACGAAGCCCAATCCGGTCACCGTGACCACACCGGCGTGATGGTCCACCTCGTTCCCGACGAAGGGGTCGACGACGGCCCGGTGTTGGCGACCGCTACCGTCTTCATCCACCCCTCCGACACCCTCGAGAGCCTCACCGACCGGGTCCACGACGTCGAGCACCGCCTACTCGTCGAAACCCTCGCTACGTTGTGCACGACAGGAGCAAACGCATGAGCACCACTGAATTCTTCGACCGTTTCGAAGCCCTCACCTTCGACGACGTCGTCATCGTCCCCGGCTACAGCGACGTGCTGCCCGACACCGTCGACACCACCGCGACATTCGCAGCCGACATCACCCTCAACGTGCCGATCGTGTCGGCGGCGATGGACAAGGTCACCGAGGCGCGAATGGCCATCGCCGCGGCTCGCGAGGGCGGCATCGGCGTCATCCATCGCAACCTGTCGATCGAAGATCAAGCTGCCGAAGTGCAGAAGGTCAAGCGCAGCCAGAGCGGCATGATCACCGACCCCGTCACCTTGTCGCCGACCGCGACGCTGCACGACGCCGAGGCGCTGATGAACCGCTTCAAGTTCAGCGGCGTGCCCATCACCGACGCCTACGGGCGGCTGGTCGGCATCCTCACCAACCGTGATACCCGGTTCTGTTCGGGTGCCGACTTCGACCGGCCGGTGACCGAGTTCATGACCTCGAGCGGCTTGGTGACGGCCTCCGAGGGAACCACGCTCGAGCAGGCCAAGGCCATCCTGCAGAAGCACCGCATCGAGAAGCTGCCGTTGGTCGACGCCGACAATCGCCTCATCGGTCTGATCACCGTGAAAGACATCCTCAAGCGCCAGGAGTTCCCCAACGCCACCCGCGATTCAGCCGGTCGGCTGCGCTGCGCGGCCGCGGTTGGCGTCGGCGCCGATCTCGAACAACGCGTCGAGGCGCTCGTGGCTCAAGCCGTCGACGCAGTGGCGCTCGACACGGCGCACGGCCATTCGGCCGGGGTGATCAAGGCGATCGAGCGGATCAAGTCGTCGTGGCCGACACTCGCCGTCGTAGCCGGCAACGTCGTGACCGAAGATGGCGTCGACGCACTGGCTGCGGCCGGTGCCGACGCCATCAAGGTCGGCGTCGGCGCCGGCTCGATCTGCACCACTCGCGTCGTCAGCGGTGCCGGAATGCCGCAGCTCTCGGCGATCTACTTCACGCTGCAAGCAAGCCCGCAAACGAGGCGTCCCGATCATCGCCGACGGCGGCATAACGTACTCCGGCGACATGGTGAAGGCCCTCGCCGCCGGCGCCGACACGGTCATGCTCGGCTCGCTGTTGGCCGGAACCGACGAGGCCCCCGGCGAACTGGAGCTGTTCGAAGGGCGCCGGTACAAGAGCTACCGGGGCATGGGTTCGCTGGGCGCGATGCAAGGTCTCGGTGCCGACCGCTACGCAACCGCTCAATCAGCCGTCGGGGCGGCCACCCGCAAACTCGTGCCCGAGGGAATCGAAGGTCGCGTCGCCTACGCCGGGACCTTGAGTGACGTGATCTACCAACTCGTCGGCGGCCTGCGCAGCGGCATGGGCTACGCCGGCGCGGCCACGCTGACTGCACTGCGGTCAGCGCGGTTCATGAAGGTCACCACCGCCGGTCGCGAAGAGAGCCACCCGCACGACGTGACCATCACCAAGGAAGCGCCGAACTACCAGCGCGGCTAGTTCGTCTGGTTGGCGGCAGCAGTCTCGACGACCGCCAGCAACGCATCGCCGTAGCGCTCGAGCTTGACCGGCCCCATCCCCTTGATGTCGCCGAGGTCGGCAAGCGTCGTCGGGCGGCTTCGGGCGATGTCGTGCAACGACTGATCGGACAGCACCGTGTACGCCGGCTTGCCGGCCGCGAGATGGCGCCGAACCGATCGCAGCTCCTCGAACAGCGCCGACTCGGCCGGGGTGAGGTCGCGTCCCGGTCGTTCGGCCACTGCCGAGCGCTGCGGTTGCCGGGGTTCCACGGGCCTGCGTACGGCGGCAGGGTCGGGCGGCCGGAGGCACTGATCGATGAATGGCGACGGGCGCGCACCGGGCACGACATGCACCCGCGATCGTCCCCGGGTGATCGCCACGTGGAACACCCGGCGCTCCTCCTCGACGTCGGTCGCCAGCCGATGCGGGAACTGATCGGCATCGGCATGGTGAACGACGACCACCGGCCACTCCTTGCCCTTCACGCGGTGCACCGTGGCCAGTGTGACGCCGTCGGCCTGCCACGTCCGACGCAGCTCGGAGCGCAGCCACGACTCGAACACGGCCGGGTCGGGCTGCAGCACTGCCAGCTGGGCGACCGCGGTGAGATCGTCGCTCTGCGCGGCCCGATTCATTCCCTTGCGATGCGTGTCGAGCGTCGACAGGGTCGAGGCCATACCCATCGAATCGTGCAGCCTGGTCAGGATCGCCGAGGTCGACGCACCCGTTTCGGCCAGTTGCTGCAACAGCTCGATATCGGCGGCGAAGGCCTCGACCCGCTCGGATTCACGTGGCGTGTTGAGACGACCGGCGAGTCGACGCAGGCCATCGAGCGAAGTCTGTTCGGCCACCCACCCGGCGATGTTCGGTCGCAGCGGTCGCGACGGGTTGCGCAACGCCTCGTCGACGTCGACCCGAGTCAGCGCACCCTTCGTCGTCGCCAGGCGAAGCCAGGCCAACGACCCACGCACCGCAGCACGATCGGCGAACTCGGCACCGACCCCACCGTGGGTGCCGACTGCCGGCCACGCCGAGGGCAACCTGCACCGGCGCCAGCAACGAGTTGACCCGTGTCAACACGGCGATCTCGCTGGGCTTGCAGCCCTCGGCAAGCGCCGACTCGACGATTGCCACGGTCGCTGCGACGCCTGGCCACTGCGCGTCGATCTGCCATCCCAGGCGAGGTCGAGGCGGCACGGATCGTCTTTGGTACGCGACGAGCGTTGTGTTGCAGCAGCGTCGCCGCGGCTGCGACCACGTCGGCCGGGCACCGGTAGTTGACCTCCAAGGGATGGTCGCCGGCATGCGGGAAGTGCTGGGCGAAGTCGATCAGCCACTGCGGGTCGGCGCCGTTGAACCCGTAGATCGTCTGGTCGTCGTCGCCGACCCCGAACACGCAGCCATCCGATCCGGCCAGCAGTCGCACCAGCAGGAGGTGGGCCGGAGTGAGGTCCTGGAACTCGTCGACGAGCAGCACCCTGCATGCCCGCTGGGCGGCGGCTCGGGCTGCGACATCGGTGAGCAGTATCTCGATCGCCCGCACGATCTGTTCGTCGTAGTCGAGCGAACGCGACCGGCTGAGCTCGTGTCGGTACCGCGGCAGCATTGCCGCGAACCCGTCGACGTCGCCGTCGTACAGAGCCTCGACCTCGTGCGGATCGCGCAGACCGCAGCCGGGCCAACGACAGCGCTTCGATCCACAACGCCACCGGGTCGGAGTTGCGCTTGCGAGGAAACTCGACCAGCTTGCCGATGATCCGGCGTACGTCGGGCTCGGTGATCGTGGTCATCGTCGTCGGCTGTGCTGCGAACGGCGAGCCGCCGTTGACGATCGCCAGTGCGATGGCGTTGAGCGTGCGCACCTGCAGACCGCGCGAGGTCGGCGACCCTCGTGCTCGATCTCCTCCTGGGCCCGCTTGTTGAACGCCACCAGGCACACCGCGACGAGCGGGCAGTCGCCATCTGGGTCAGCAGGTGACGGGCCCGCTCGGTGAGCACACGGGTCTTGCCGGATCCTGCCGGGGCGATCACCCGCGACGCGCCGCCCGGATGCGTGACGGCTGCAAGCTGATCGGCGGCGAGATCGGCGCTCGACGAGTTCGACGCGAACGGCAGCAACCAGCCGTGCTCGACCGCGATGCGATGCAACACCGCGACACCGTCGATGCGCTCGGTGTAGCGGATCGGCCCACCGTCGAGCCACACCGACTGTCCCATCGGGCAGCCTCATGTCACCCACCTCGGGCTCCGTCAACGGGGTGCCGCCAAGGGCGATCGCTGCCCGACCAAGCGACCACACTGCATGATCGGGCCGGCGTGCGTCGATGGAGTTCGACCAGAGCAGGTGGTGCAGCGTCGACAGCTCGAAGGTGAACCGAGGGCCGAGCTGTTGATCGGCGAACTGTTGACCTGCGGCTCGATCAGGGCGGCTGCTGCCGCCGCGTCGACCTCGAAGACGCACGGGGTGCGGTCGTCGGCGAGACGACGGAGTTCGGCAACGATCGGCGTCGGCTCGCCCACCTGCGCCGACCCGATGCAGATGCGTGGCGCGCCGGCCCATCCCTCTGGTTCTGATTGACCCGGCCCCACGATGACGTTGCGACCGAGTCGTGGTGCCGCCCGAACAATCGCTCCGTCCTGGACGATGTCGACGGCGGCCGACTCGACGGCAACCGTGGGCCGCGGCGACTCATCACCCGACTGGCTGCGCTGCCAGCACTGGCGAACCTCGCGCAGACGTGTCGTGTCGTCCTCCGCAGTAGACGCACGAGATGGCCATGGGCGCCCACCGTATCGGCAGCATCGTGGCCCGGTGGACGTCATCCCGACCGACCCCGAGCGGCCCAGGCTCAAGAAGTCGGCCTGAGCGGCCGATGAATCAGATGTTATGGCGGACGTTCAATTTGCACCCCCGTTACAACGGTCGGCCTCGGCGCTGGGCAGCGCCGCCCATCTCCGCCCCCTCCGCCTCCGGCTCCGATACCTGCCCCGTTGCTGCGGCTTCTCTGCCCCCGTCCCCCAGATTCGTGACACCAGCAGTACTCCGGCACTCAGCATTCAGGACTTCATGCAACCCGCCAAGACGGATGCCCAGATACGCAAGCGAAAGAAGAAGCGCGGCAAGAAGTTCCCGACCTTCGTCGTTCTGCTCGGATTGATCGGCGGTATCGGCTACTACTTCCGCAACGCCGAGGCCGTCCAGAGACTGCTCGGCGCGATCACGCCGCTGCACCCCTGCCCGTGCTGCCATTCGTTCGGCCGAGCATCACCAGCGCCGAGTATTCGATCACGCTGTCCGCCGTGCAGAACGGCGTGCCCAACAACGTGACCACCAAGGTGATGGCCGACTACATCAACGGCATCGGTCAGAGCACGGTCGAGACCCAAACTGGCGGTTCGTTCACCACCACGCAGGAGATTCGGACCACGCGAGTTCGTGTTCCATCCCGGTCAGGCGCTCGGCGAGGAGTGGAGCCGTCAGACCGCGGGTGCCCGAGACGCCGAGCCCGTACGACGCAGCCGAGTTCATCCCGATGATCGACGACATCGTCGATCAGCCGTTGCGCGACTCGGTTGAACCGAACTCGTCGAAATCAGAAACCGTCGGTGAGACAACCATCACATCGCTCCACTACGTACTCGACAGAGCAGAGGTCCCCGAGATCGCCCCGGCCATCTTTGCCAGGGTCCCGTGGCTGTTCGACGTTCCCAACGCGACGACGCTCACGGTCGACGTCAGCTACGACGAATCCGGTGTCGTTCGGCACCTCTATCCTCGGTGTCGATCCGCCGCAGCCCGGAACGGGAAGCGACGCCACTTGGGTGACCAGCTACACGATGGATGTCACCTCGCTGAATGTTCCGGTCGCGATCGTCGTACCCCTCGACGTCGTCGACGTTCCCGTCGGGACGCCCTGAGCCGACGGCCCTGGTTGATTCTTCAAGATTTGAGCAAGCCCGACCGATGAACATTCATGCGCCTCGTCGACGAGATCTCTGAGCGACCGGCCACCCGGGCCCTTCCCGCTCCGAGCGGTCCACCGGCCGTGACAGACCCAGTGCCCGTGGCGTCGCCTGACCTTCCGATACCGGTGCCGACGTTGGAAACACCGTTCCTTCCGACGCTCCCAGCGAGCGCACCGAAGGCTGGCGGCCCTGTGACGAGCCCGGTTGCCACCACCGCGGCGGCGCAGTTCTTCCAGACCACCGGTGTCACGCCGGGCGCCACTCCCCCCGCGCCTCGACCGAAGAAGCGCCGCAGGGCGCTCGTTGTGCTGGCCGTCGTCGTCGCCATCACGATGGTGCTCGCGATCGTCTTCCGCAACAGCGCGTTCGTCGAGCGTTTCACCGGCCAGGGCTACGACTCCAATCCCCTGCCCGTGGGCCCGATCCCGCAGCCGCCGTTCTCCGGCGCGGAGTACACAATCACCTCGCAGAGCATCGCAATGACGAACAATCTCCCCACCAACTACTGGCGGACCGAACACGACCAGGTGGACTACAAATCGAAGGTCGCCAAGGTGACGATCGACAGCGCCAAGGCACCGGTGATCGGCGGAACGATCGGCACCCCACAGAGCACGGCACCGCCGACGAACGCGGTCGTCGATGAGCACTCGACGTATGTACCAGGGACAATACAGACCGATCCGTGGACTCGTCACCCCCACGAAGCCGGATGGTCCCCGCTGACCCTGCTCAGCCCCGACGCTCTGCTCATGTACCAGGACGTCATCGATCCGACCCTGCGTTCCCAGCACCCGAAATCCGTGGTCAGCGAGACTCGCCATGAGGTTCCTGTCACGACGTACACCTACACCTTCGCCTTCGGGAAGTTCTACGAGTCGGCTCCCCGGTTGTTCGACATGGTCAAGGTGGTGGACGGGAACGCCGCCGCCGACGCACCGGTCACGGTGACCATCAGCCTCGACGAGCAGTGGATGGTGCGGTACCTCGACGTCAACGTCGACCTCCAAGCGGTGTTCGAGTACAAGGCAGAGCGCGATGTCGAGGTGCCGTATCCGTATCGGTACACGCTCGACGTCGTCTCGATCACCGATACGCCGCCCAAGATCGCTGCGCCGACCAACACGGTCGACGAGACGACAACCACGATCACGACCGCTCCCCAGGTGGTGCCGTAGTGGCGCACAAGAAGAAAAGAAGGGCCACGGCGGCTTGAAGTTCATGGCCTTCGTCATGGTCGTCGTCGTGATGATCGTCGGAATCCGCATGGTCGGCAAGACCGACTTCGGTCAGCGAGTCGCCGGGAACCGTGAGGACCGCCGACTGGAGCGCACGGCACTGACGCCGCGCTTCGCGTTCGCCTCGGCGAAGTTGCGGATCACCATCGGCGAGATCGCCAACATCGAGGGGACGACGGTCGACCTGACCACGACGACAGACGAATCACTTGATCACGAGTCGGCGACGGTTTCCAGCGACATCAGCATCGAACGAACCGCTACGGAGGTGTCGCCCGGCGTGAGCGCGATTCCGTTCGATGCGCTCAACGCCAAGTATTCCGAGGTTCTGACGAAGCTGTATCGCTACCATTCGCCGAAAGTAGGTGCCACATCGTGGACACGCTCGGTCGTAGCCCCTTCTACTACGGAACAGAGCTCGACGATCACTTCATCCCGATGATCGACGACATCATGGGATTCGAACTTCGCGAACTTCCGTCGCACGTCGCTCCAACGAGTGCGGCATCGGGATTCAAGCGACCGGCCGTGGGCTCTCCGACCCTGCCGCCTGATGCGAAGAACTCGTACTCGTACGACCTCGACATGGAGACCTACCGCCGAGTCGCCCCGATCCTGGCCGGTCGTACCATGATGGACGCGCCGGCTGACACTGCGGTCACGCTGACACTTGCCTTCGACGACGTCGGGCTACTGCGGTTCGCCGATGTGGCAATTCCCAGCTCGGTCGCCACGACCGTCGCCGAACAACGCGGCGCCGGCTATACGGAGGTGTACCACTACACCCTCGAGGTCACCGAGATCTCCGGCGAGCCGATCACGATCGACCTGCCGCAAGACGTCGTCGACGAAACTCCCGCCGAGATTCTTCCCGTCACAGCGAGCTGAGCGGTCAGGCCAGCTTCTCGACGAAGGCCTCGAGCTGACGAAGGTTGCGGCACTCGTACACGCCGTCGGTGTGGGTGCCGTAGTCGCCGACGATCGAGTCGCCGGTGTTCCAGTAGCTGCGCGGCTCGGGATTCAGCCAGTAGACGTGCCGGGCCTTCTGGCGCATCTCCTTCACCACCCAGGCCTGCGACTGGCGTGATAGTTGTTGCGGGCGTCGCCGAGCAGCAGCACCGTTGTCTTCGGGCCGACATCTTTGCCGTAGCGCTCCCAGAACACCTCGAAGGCGTGGCCGTAATCGCTGTGCCCGTCGACCCACACGACATCGGCCTCGGTGTTGACGCGGTGGATGGCGTCCTGGATGTCTTCGACGCCTTTGAAGTAGTCGGTCACCTCGTCGATGCCGTCGATGAACACGAACGAGCGAACCTTCGAGAACTGGCCCTGGATGGCGTAGACCAGCATCAGGGTGAAGCGGGCGAACGCGGCGACCGATCCGGAGATGTCGGCCACCACCATCAGCTCGGGCTTGGCCGGCCGCGGGTACTTGAACTTCGGCTCGGCCGGCACACCGCCGTAGCTCAACGAGTGGCGGACCGTGTTGCGGAAGTCGAGCGGTCCCTTGCGACCGTGCCGCCGCTTGCGGGCCAGACGGGCTGCGAGCTTGCGGGTGAGCGGGAACAGCGCCTTCTTCAGGTTCTGCATCTCGTCGCGTGAGGCGTGCATGAACTCGACATCTTCCGGCAGCGGCTTGCGCAGCGTCTTGGCCATCGCCTCGGCCCCACGATCGGCCACCAGTCGCCGGCGGATCTCGGCCTCGATCTCTTTCTTGAACTGCTCGATGCGCTCGTTGTACTCGTCGTGCTCGAGCCGTTCCTCGAGCGGCGTCAGCTCGCCGCCGACCTGCTCGCGGCTGGCCTCCATCAACTTTTCGAGCATCGAGTCGAGATCGAGATTGCGCAGCGTGCGATACAGGTAGTACGTGCCGCCGACCGGCCGACCGGGTTCCATACCGGCGAAGCGCTGCACGGCCTGGCGGGCCAAGCGCGCGCATCAGTCGCCTGATCGCCGTTCATCAGCGCCTGCATCAGCAGGTGGGCCATCTCTTCGGGCGTCAGCGAATCCATCGATCCGCCGGCAGCACCTTTGCCGTCGCCCTGGCGCATCTGCTCTTGCATCTCGCGCCACATCTCGTCGAACTCGTCGTCGCTCTCGACGATGCTGTACTCCGGACCACGCAGGCTGAAGTAGACCTCGAAGACCGTTTCGAAGGCCCGCCAGTGGGCGTTGTTCTTCACCATCGTCGCGCCGAGCGCATACTTGAACGCCTCGCGGTCTTCGATGGGGATGTGCTGAACCGCCTCCATCGCGTCGAGGTTCTCGGTCAACGAGACCGGCAGACCGGCGTTGCGCAACTCGGTCACGAAACCGGCGAGCAGGTCGAGCATGGTGGCAGCCAATTACTTGTCGACGCTGAGCTCTTTCGCCGCTTTGGCGATGTCGGTCTGGTACTTCAGCAGGATGTGCAACGTCTCTTTGGCCTGCTGGGCCTCGATGTGGTCGATGCCGAGCAACACCAGCGTGCGAGCCCAATCGATGGTCTCGCTGACCGACGGCGCCTTCTTCAGATCGAGTTGGCGGATCGAGCGGACGATGCGAGCGATCTGGTCGGCCAGGTTGGCGCTGACCTCGGGCACTTTGGTGAGCACGATCTCTTTCTCGCGCTCCATATCGGGGTAGTCGACGTGGAGATACAGGCAGCGCCGCTTCAGCGCCTCGCTGAGCTCGCGGGTGTTGTTGGAGGTGAGGAACACGAGGGGGATCTGCTTGGCGATGATCGTGCCCAGCTCGGGGATGCTGACCTGGTACTCCGAGAGGATCTCGAGCAACAACGCCTCGGTCTCGACCTCGACACGATCGACCTCGTCGATGAGCAGCACCACCGGATCCTCGGCGGTGATCGCCTCGAGCAACGGCCGGGTGAGTAGGAACTCGGAGCTGAATATGTCGTCGTGGATGGCGCTCCACGAATCGCTGTTGCGGTCAGCCTGGATGCGCAGCAACTGCTTCTTGTAGTTCCACTCGTACAGCGCTTTCGACTCGTCGAGCCCCTCGTAGCACTGGAGGCGGATCAACCGGGCGCCGGTCACCTCGGCGATGCTCTTGGCGAGTTGAGTTTTCCCAACACCGGCGGGACCCTCGACCAGCACCGGCTTGCCGAGCCGATCAGCCAGGAACGCCACGCCGGCGATGCCGTCGTCGGCGAGATAGTGGACCTCTTTCAGCCCATCACGGACCTGTTGCACGCTGTCGAAACGGTGACCCATGGGCTGGCACCCTACCGCCCGACCCGACGGGTCGATCAATCGGGTTTGCCGGGCCAAGCTCGCTCGACGACACACCGGCCGGGGATTGTGACACGCTGTCGGAGTGCTCTCGAGCCGACTACTAGGAGGCGTGATGGCGGTCGCCGCACTCTCGTCGTGCGGTTCAGCCGCCGATCAGCCCGCGGCGCAATCCGCGAGCGCGCCCTCGCCCGAGCCAACCGCGGCACCGCTCAAAACGAGTGCAACCATCCCAGCCACGGAGGTGCCGATGACTACTAATGCAACCACTCCGACTTCTACCTCCGCGGACCCGCTGGTGGCACAAGCGATGGCCGATCTGGCAACTCGTCTCAGTGTCGACACGTCCGCGATCGCCGTGACGAGACACGAGGAGGTGTCGTGGTCGGACGGCAGCCTCGGCTGCCCAAAGCCGGGGTTCAACTACCCGCAGGTCATCACCGCCGGGTACCTCATCGTGCTGAGCGTCGACGGCCGTCAGTACGAATACCACGGCAAGCCGGGCGGTGCGCCGTTCTACTGTTCGACGCCTCGACCGCCGGCCGCAGGGGCCACCAGCGGACCGTGAAACGAGTTGGACCCGGTCTCACGACCGGGTCCAACCATCACGATGTGGCCCGACGTCAGTCGATGCTGTTGATCTCGACACCGGTAACGGCCAACACACCGTTGGGACCGGTGTGGACGACTGCGCCCATTTGCTCGGGAGCGGTGCCAGCACCGGTCCAAGCGATCGAGACCGTCCCGGTGGTCCCGAACACCGCAGACGGCGGCGCAGAGGCGATCGTCAGCGAACCGCCACCGGTCGACGGGACCGACCAGTCGTAAAGCACGAACGGCGAGGACGGACCTTGCGTATTGAAGCCATGCACGATTGCCGTGTACGTCCCTGCGGCAGGCTGGACGAGATCGACCGTCTCGTGCGCGGTTCCGGATGCCGATTGACCTACGAAGTTGCCGTCACCGTCGAAGACGTAGAGGTCGAGGTCGACATTTGCGGCCACATCGGCGTCACGAAGCCCAACCCTGCTGAAGGCTGTCCCATCGGGAATGTCAAAATCAACGGCCGTGAAGTCGCCGGTTCCGAGGGCGACATTGATGTCCGTGGCAGGGTCCTGCACGACGGTCCCGGGCGTGGTGTTGGGCGAAACGAGTCCGCCGGCAACCGCGCTGTAAATGCCCTCGTAGCCGAACTTGACAGACAGGTCGATCGAGCCGCTGTCGCCGGTGCCAGATACCAAGCCAGGAGCAGAGAACTCGACGGCCCTCACCGCGATCGGGCTGCGCGCCGAATAGCCGCCGCCCTCCCACGTGAGTGAACCGAAGCTGTACACGCCGAAGTCTGCAGTCGTGCGGGTGAATGTCACGGTGTAGGACTTTGACTCGCCGGACGCCAACTTCAGTTCGCGCGGGCTGACCTTGGCCGTGAACCCAGGCGGAGCTTTCACCTTGGATTCGATGCTGAGCTTGCGATCGCTCACGTTCGTGATCGTGCGGGTCACAGTTGCGGAACCGGCGATGTCGCCGACGCCGATCGAGGCGAGGTTGAGGTTCTCGGCCGTCGTCGGGATGCCGGCGGCAGCAAATTGATCGCAAATGGTGTCGTCGCCGAAGAGGGCCCCCGGCAAGGCAGGGAAGGTCTCGCAAAGATAGCCGAGGTAATCGAATATGTCGGCGTTGTAGACCAGACCCGGATTGAACAGCGTGCCCTTCTTGCCGAACTTGCCACCGGGCTGGATGTGCCCGGCACCCATGTCGAACGGATCGGCAGCTGTCACGCCGTCTTCTTTCACGACGTCCTGACGGGCAGTAGTCATGAGAGCCGACTTGGCCTCTGCGGGAGACCATTCGGGATGGGCCTGCTTCATCAATAGGTACACACCGGCAACGTGGGGCGCTGCCATCGACGTACCGCTGATGGCCTGGAAGAGCTGGCCGGGAGCACCGAGGAATTGCGTCGGCGTGTTACCGGCGAGGATGTTGACACCCGGCGCGGTGACGTCGGGCGTGATGACGTCCGGGGAGAACCCGTTCGGCCCACGCGACGAGAACGCCGCCATCACACTGCCCTGCGCGGGCGCCCTTGCCGAACTCGACAGCGTCGCAGTCGCACCGGCACCGGCAGCAGCGATGTAGGCCTTCACCGCCAAACCATCGGGGTTGATGATGTGGATCGCCGGCAGGTAGTGGTTGTCGGTGACGATCTCCTGAGGATCGACAGCGTTGTACAGGACCATTCCTGCGCCACCATTCTCGAAGACCTCGCGACCCTTGTCGATACGGCCGTTGGTGCCACGCCGGCACAACACGATCTTCCCATCGATCGGCTCCGTGAAGCCAACACCGTTGAGACAGAGTTCGTTGCCGAGATCTGCAGCGTCGACGATCGGAGCGGGACCGACACCACCAGTAACGCTTGCACCGGTGAACGTTTGGCCGTCGCCGAGGGTGACGGTGGATTCGAACGTCGAATCCGTGCTCGACGCGCCAACCGCGGTCGCCCACGGTGCAACAGCAGCCGTACCGACGGTGCCAGGGTCCGGGCCGTCGTTGCCGGCCGAGCGGGCGATGAAGACACCGGCGTCATTGGCAAAGAGGAACTCGAGGTCGTCGAAGCTGAAGGCCGGCGTCGGACCACCGATCGAGAAGTTGATCACGTCGACACCGTCGGCGACTGCGTCGTCGATCGCATCGGCCGTGTCGGCCCCCGAGCATCCGCCACCGTCGCCATTCCAGCAGACCTTGTAGGTGGAGATCCGAGCGCGTGGTGCGATGCCCGTGACCTTGCCGAAGTCCGACCCGAGGATCGATGCTTCGACACCCGAGTTGCCCGCGGCCGTCGTGGAGGTGTGTGTGCCGTGACCGTCGTCATCACGAGCGGAGAGATACGAACCCGGAATGAGGTCGGCCGCGGCGAAGCCCTTGTTGTAGAACTTCGCGGCGAGCAGCTTGTTGTTGCATTGGAAGGGAGCGTCGTTGGGGTTGAACGCAGTGTTGCCGAACGCACAGCCGGTACCGACGAACGACGCAGGCGCCGGACCGAAACCTGTCGGATCGAGGCTCGGGTGCTCTGGCCAGATGCCGGTGTCGATCATGCCGATGACGATGCCTTCACCCGTAATCCCCGCGTCATATATGCCGTTCTTGTCGGTCAGCCCGAGGAAGGCGGCCGAGGTCGTGTCGGGCGCCTTCTTCTTGTCGTCATCGCGCGAAACCTTGCGGATGACATCGGGCACGACGAGCTTCACGCCGGCCTGCGCGGTGAGGGCCTGCGCCTGATCGGCAGTCAACTTGGCCGAGAAGCCGTTGGCGACGTACTCGTAGTTGGAGAGCAGCGCGGAGCGAGAGATGCCTGCACTGTCGAGCGCGGCGTTGTGGGTCGCGTCGAGGTGAGCGACGTACTTCTGGACATCGCCGTTGCGACGGCTGAGCTTTTGACCCTCCGCCGGCTTGGTGGCCCGCAACCCCGCGATCCCACCGGTGTATCTGGCCGCAGGCGTGTCGCCCATCACCACGATGTACACGCCATTCTTGGCCAGCGGCACCGCGTGAACCTTGGAGAAGTCGAGTTTGCTCGAGCCTCCTTGGGCGATGACCGGAACCGACGTCGACAGGCCACCTGCGAAGATCGCGATGGCAGCAACAAGTGCTCGTTTCATGCGTGTTTCCCCAATTCTCGTGACGGAACAGGCGTTCCGACAACGCGTCTGTACTGGTACGAACGAGCGCACCGTAGCTCAACGCTCGGTCAAGAGAAAAGAACTCGACAGCCGTTCTTGAACTGCAGAGCAAACATTTCGTACATCATGACGTTCAGTGGCCAGACCTCACTGTTCGTAGATGCACGACGGCGTAGCCTGCGGTCCCATGTCGAGTCCGCCCATGTCGAGTCCAATGGCACGAGACGTAGCCGAGTTCGTGGGTGGCATCGCCCACGAACTCGGGGAGTTGAGCGGCAGAGATGCATCGCAACACACCGCTGATGCGACGATCGAGGCCAGCAACCTGATCGCCGGTGTCATTGCGGCCGACGGACGGTTGACCGACAGCGAGCTCGACGCCTACCTCGACTCGGTCGGCCCGTTGCTCGATCCACCGTTGATCACCACCGCGGCACACGTTCGCGAGACCGACCTGTTCACGCATCGCGACGATTGGCTGGTCGGGCCCAGCGTGTTGTTCGACCTGCTGGTCAGGGCCGACGGTCGCTACGGCACCAGACGCAGCAATCGCTACTACGAACTGGCGATGCGGTTGGCCCATGTGACCGCGGCAACCGATCTCAATCCGTCGTTCGACGAGCTGCAAGCCATCGACGCGTACCGCACCCAACTTCTCCACGCTATGGACGCTGCCGGCGTCGCCCGTCCCGGTCAGCCGGATGCCGCGCCGCGTCCCGCGCCTGCGAACAACACGCCCGCTCCAGCTCGCACCGACGACGCCCCAGCGCCTGCAGCCGTACCCGACTCCACACTGCCGCCGGCCCGATCGGTCGACGAGCTGATGGCCGAGCTCGACGGTTTGATCGGTCTCGCCAACGTGAAGGCCGAGGTCCGCCGTCTCACGAGCATGTTGCAAGTGCAACAGATCCGCGCCGAGCGTCATCTACCGGTGATCGAGATCAGTCACCATCTCGTGTTCTCCGGCAACCCCGGAACCGGCAAGACAACCGTGGCACGACTGCTCAGCCAGATCTACCGCGCCATCGGTGTCGTCGCCAAGGGTCACCTCGTCGAGACCGACCGTTCCAAGCTCGTCGCCGGCTTCGTCGGTCAGACAGCGATCAAGACGCTCGAGACGCTGCAGGCCTCGTTGGGCGGGATGTTGCTGATCGACGAGGCGTACGCGTTGGCGCGCGGCGGCGACAACGATTTCGGGCGCGAGGCAATCGACACGCTGGTCAAGTTCATGGAGGATCACCGCGATGACCTGGCCATCGTGGCGGCCGGGTACACCGCGGAGATGGCCGACTTCATCGATGCCAACCCGGGGTTGAAGAGCCGATTCACACGCACGATCTCGTTTCCCGACTACAACGACGACGAGTTGGTCGACATCTTCCTCGGGCTCGGGGAGAACAGCCGCTATGTGTGCTCCGACGACGCACTCGAGCGCGTCCGCCACTTCATCAGCGTCGAGCCACGCACCCGCGGCTTCGGCAACGCCCGCTTCGTGCGCAACCTGTTCGAGACTGCCATCGCCCATCAAGCACAGCGCCTCGCACCGCTGACCGACCCCAGTGACGAGCAGCTCACGACGTTGACCGCCGATGACATCACCGCTGTCGATGCCTGACCAGCGATTACCCTTGCAGGAATGACGGCAGCACTCGTGGCCATCGGAGTGGCCGCGGTCGTGGCGATCGCCGCCGTGGTCCGCCGTCGACGACCCACGGAACGACGAGTGGCCATCGACCCGTTCGCCATTCGCGAACCATGGCGTCGCTATGTCAGTTCCGCACAGGCGGCGCAACGGCGGTACACCGAAATCGTCGCCGCCACCCCGCCGGGGCCACTCAGGTCCAACATGGAATCGATCACCCGGCAAGTGCAACGCGGCGTCGAGGAGTGCTGGCTGATCGCCAAACGCGGCGACGAACTCGACGTTGCCCTCAAACGTCTCGACAGCGCCTCACTGCAGGCCGACCTCGACCGATCGACCGACGACGCTACACGGGCGTCGTTGCAGGCCCAGCTCGAATCCGCTCAGAGAATTCGGGCGACCCGCGACGACACCGACCAACGGTTACGACTTCTCAACACCCGCGTCGGCGAACTCCTCGCGCAGGCCGCGGAGATCAGCGTCGGTGCCGACTCGACCGACGATCTGGGAAGCGCCGTCGATGACGTCGTCACCCAGCTCGAAGCGCTTCGACTCGCCGTCGAAGAGGTCAACAACCCGCGCCCGGGCGGCGCAGGGCAGGCGTCCGCATCGCCGTGAGCAGCTTGCTGCGCTCGAACGTCACGGTCGCCGCGGGAACCGCGGTCTCGCGCATCACCGGGCTGGCCAGGGTCGCGGTGCTGGGCGTGGTCCTCAGCCAGGGGCCGGTGACAGACGCCTACGACCAGGCCAATGGCACCCCGAACATGATCTACGAGCTGCTGCTCGGCGGTGTTCTGTCGGCGACGCTCGTGCCGCTGTTCACCCGGCTTCACGAGGACGACGACCACGAGGCCACCTCGGCCGTCATCTCGGTCGGCGTGGTCGTGCTCGGCGCGATCACCGCGCTCGCGGTGCTGGCCGCGCCGTTGATCTTCCGGATGTATTCGCTGCTCACCTCCAGCACGGTCGATGCCGACCAGTACCACGAGGCCGGAACCCTGCTCGCCCGGATCTTCCTCGTACAGATCTTCTTCTACGGTCTCAACGCCATCGGTTCCGCAGTGCTCAACGCCCGCCGACGGTTCTTCGCCGCGGCCTGGGCGCCGGCCTTGTCGAACGTCGCCATCATCGCTTCGCTGCTGCTGGTGCCGGCCACGGTCGAGCATCGCATCCCCGATCTCACCGACATCGCCAACAATGCGAAGTTGCGTTGGACGCTGGGCCTTGGGGCGACGCTCGGCATCGCCGTGATGGCCTTGGCTCTGCTACCTGCGCTGGCACGGGCCGACCTGCGTTTCAAGTTCACGCCCGAGTTCAAACATCCCGCGGTGAAGAGCCTGTACTCGCTCTCGGGCTGGGCCCTCGGCTACGTGGTGGCCAACCAGGTGGCGATCATCGTGATCCGCAACCTCGTCCGCGGCGGCTCCGGCGACGAAGATGCGTACACCAAGGCGTTCACCTGGTTCGTGCTCCCCCACGGGCTGCTTGCCGTTTCGATCGCCACCACGTTCCTCCCAGAGCTGGCCAGCGCCATAAAGCGCAACGATCGCCAGGCCGTACTCGACAGATCGTCACTCGGGATCCGGCTCATCGCCCTCGTCACGTTGCCGGCCGGGTTCGGCCTGTTCGTGTTGCGCCGAGCCATTGTCGGTGCAGCGTTTCAACACGGCAAGTTCACTGCGGCCAACAGCTTGAACACATCGAGGGCGCTCGCCGGTTTCGCCCTCGGCCTGGTCGGATTCTCGATCTACTTGTTCGTGCTGCGGGTCTTCTACGCGCACCAAGACGCACGCACGCCGTTCGTCATCAACGTCGGAGAGAACCTGTTGAACATCGTGTTCGCACTGTTGTTCGTCGGCCACTGGGGTCTCCTCGGCCTCGGCCTGGCGTTCGGGTTGGCCTACCTGATCTCGGCGCTGTGGGCCTTGCAGATCCTTCACTACAAGCTGCCGGAGTTCCCGTTGCACACGGTCTTCGCCAGTTTGTGGCGGATGGTCGTCGCCTCGCTCGTGATGGCCGAAGTGGTCTGGCTCGCCGCTGGAATGGTCGGCGCCAACTCCGGTTCGGGCGCCATCGTGCGGGTGGTGGTATCGACCGTCGTCGGTGCTGTTGTCTACCTGGGCATGCTCATGGTGCTGCGGTCACCGGAGCTCGACGATGTTCGTGCCCGGCTGAGACGGGGGGAACGTTCTTCCACAGGCGAGTAGCATTTGCCCCCATGTTCAAAGCCTTCAAGAAGTGGTGGAAGTACCTCGGCGCCAAGTTCAACAGCAGCTTCGACAAACACGCCGATCCCGCCGTGCAGTTGGAGCAGGCCATGACCGAAGCGCAGGCCCAGCACCGCCGGCTCAAGGAGCAAGCTGCCAACGTCATCGCCAACCAGAAGCAGAGCGAGTTGCGCTTGAACAGCAAGATGGCCGAGCTCGAAAAGCTCAACGCCAACGCCCGGCAGGCGCTGATGATGGCCTCCGACGCCGAGAAGGCCGGCGACGCCGCAAAGGCCGCCCAATACGAGGGTGCCGCAGAGACCATCGCCAACCAGTTGATCCAGGTCGAGAAAGATGTCGAGAGCCTGAAGACGCTGGTCCTCGACTCGGCGAAGGCATCGGATCAGGCCAAGGCGGCCGTGCAGCAGAACAGCCGCATCCTGCAGCAGAAGTTGGCCGAGAAGAACAAGCTTCTGTCACAGCTCGAGCAGGCCAAGATGCAAGAAGAGATGAACAAGGCCATGTCGCAGCTGCAAGAGACCGTCGGCGACGACGTTCCGACGCTCGGCGAAGTGCAACAGAAGATCGAGGCCCGTTACGTCAAGGCGAAGGCGTCGTCCGAGTTGCAGGAATCCACGGTCGAGTCGCGGATCCTCGAGGTCGAGCAGGCCACGGCCAACGTCGAGGCCCACAGTCGCCTCAGCGAGCTTCGCGCCGAGTTGGGCCTCGATGCTCCTGCCGTCGAACAGGCCTCGGCGCCTGCGGTCGAGGAGCCCAAGCCCGCAACCGGCTGACGACTCCGCTATGTCAATAGCACGAGGTCGTCGCGATGGATGACCTCGTGGGCGACATGTGACGGCAGGTCCCCGGTTCGCTTGCCGACGATCCCGCGCAGGGTCGTCGCATCGCTCAGCACCATGCCCCTGGCGACGACGGCGTTCGACGAATCGCGGACCTCGACAACGTCGCCTTCGTCGAAGTTCCCGGTGACGACGGTGACCCCGGCCGGCAGCAACGACTTGCCACGCTCGACCAAGGCCCGGCGGGCCCCATCGTCGACGATGACCACGCCATCGACCTGGCTGGCAAAGCCGATCCACAGCTTGCGCGCCGCCAATCGACGAACGCTCGGTTGGAACGTGGTGCCGACCATCATCCCGGCAACGGCATCGACCAGCACATCTGTTCGATCGGCTGCAGCGATGACCGCCCGTGCTCCCGACCACGAGGCCATCTTGGCAGCGGCGAACTTCGATGCCATGCCGCCGCTACCACGGCCGGAACCGCCGGGGCTGATGGAGGCCGTGAGCAGCGGGTTGTCGGCCAGGACCTCGCTGATCAGCTCAGCTGTCGAGTCGGTGCGCGGGTCGGCTGTGAACAGGCCTGGCGTGTCGGTGAGCAGCACCAACAGGTCGGCGTTGACGTTGTGCGCCACGAGCGCGGCGATGCGATCGTTGTCGCCATAGCGAAGCTCGTGGCTGGCGATCGCGTCGTTCTCGTTGATGATCGGGACGCAGCCGAGTTCGAGCAGACGAAGAAGTGTCTGGCGGGCGTGGAGGTACTGCCGGCGATCGACGAAGTCGTGGGGAACCAGCAGGACCTGGGCTGCGACCAAGTCGTGCCGCGCCAGCGAGCGGTTGTAGGTCTCCATCAACCGGCTCTGTCCTGCCGCCGAGATGGCTTGCAGTGTCGGCATATCGGTGGGTCTCGCCGACATCCCCAGCGCAGCGACCCCGGCCGATACGGCGCCGGATGAAACCAGGATGACCTCGTGCCCGGTGGCGCGGAGGGCTGCGAGTTGGTCGCACAGCCTGTCGACGACGGCAACGTCGATCACACCGAGCGCATCAGTGATCGACGACGTGCCGATCTTGGCCACTAGCCGCACTCAGGCCTCCTGTTGATACTCGAAGCTGAAACCGGCGATCCAGATGACGTCGCCATCCTGGGCACCGGCACGCGACAAGATCCGCGGTACACCGAGTCGCTTCATCTGATAGTCGATGTACGACAGCGCCTCGGGAGTCGTGACGTCGTTGAGCGCCACGACGCGTTCGACCTGCCGGCCGATCAGGCGGAACTCGTGTTCGCCGACACGCTCGACGCGGCCGCCTTCCGCGTCGGGACGGATGATGACGATGCCTTCGTTGGCGGGTTGCCGGCTACGAGCTTCGTGGACGAGTGCCGCCATGTGTCCGACCAGTTCGCGGACACCTTGGCCGGTCGCTGCCGAGATCCTTCGAGCCCGCCCAGTCGGCCACGGCGATGTCGGCCTTGGTGCCGACGACCACACGTGGACGCTCGAGCAGCTCAGGTTGGTACTCCCCCAACTCGTGGAGGAGGATCCGTTCCTGCTCCTCGGGCGGCACCTCGTCGACCGCGGCGAGGTCGACCATCACGCACAGCACCCGGGCCCGTTCGATGTGGCGGAGGAACTGATGCCCGAGCCCTTTGCCGAGGCTCGCCCCCTCGATCAATCCGGGAATGTCGGCCAGGATGAAGTCGGTGTCGTCGTCGATCTTGACGACACCGAGATTGGGCTCGAGCGTGGTGAACGGATAGTCGGCGATCTTCGGCTTCGCCGCGCTGACAACGCTGATCAGCGTGCTCTTACCGACGTTCGGAAACCCGACGAGGGCGACATCGGCCATCAGCTTCAACTCCAGCTTGAGCCAGCAGTCGACGCCGTGTTCGCCCTGTTCGGCAAACGAAGGAGCGCGTCGCCTGTTCGACAAGAACTTGCCGTTGCCTCGTCCGCCGCGGCCTCCCGGGGCGGCCAGCCACCGGTCACCGTGGTTGGCAAGGTCGGCCAGCAGTTCGCCGGTGTACAGGTCGCTGGCCACGGTGCCTTCGGGAACCGCGACGTCCAACGACTCGCCGCGTTTGCCGTGCTGATCCTTGCCCTTGCCATGGACACCGTCTTTGGCTCGGCGGTGCGGATGATCGCGAAAGGCCAGCAGCGAGGCGACGTTGCGATCGGCAACCAGCCAGACATCGCCACCCTTGCCGCCGTCGCCACCATTGGGTCCACCCATGGCCTCGGGGCCCTCACGACGGAACGACACACAGCCGGCGCCACCGTCTCCACCGCGTACATTCAGTTGCGCTTCGTCGACGAACCCGCTCATAGGACCTCTTGAGGCTATCTGGCGATACCAACGGGCCCGCCGTCGTTGTTCGGTACTCTGGGCTGATGGCCGAGTTGGGCGAACGTGCGGAGCGGTGGGCTGCGACCATGCACGGCCACGCCGATGGCAGCGTTGCCTTCGCGCACGCCGACTCGTGGGCGGGCAGCGGTTCGACGTCGCAGCTGACACGCCAGCACCGCGAAGACGTCGAGAGCGCGTCGCTGTCGCGCTTGGCGACGAGAGCCGTCGGCGCGGGCAACCGGGCGCTCGATGAGTCCCCGGATCCGTGGCGCACGTGCTTCGAACGCGACCGCGACCGCATCCTGCACGCCAGTGCGTTCCGGCGTCTCGCAGGCAAGACCCAGGTCTTCGTCTTTCCCGACGATCACCAGCGCACCCGCTTGACACACGCCCTCGAGGTCGCCCAGGTTGCCACCTCGATCGCCCGTGCCCTCGGGCTCAACGTCGCCCTGACCGAGGCAATCGCCCTCGGCCACGATTGTGGACACGGGCCCGGCGGACACGCCAGCGAAGACGCCTTGACCCCGTATGTGCAGGGCGGATACGACCACGCAGTGTGGGGTGCCGACGTCACCCTGATCCCCCTCAACCTGTGCGCAGAAACGCTCGATGGCATCCGCAACCATTCGTGGTCGCGACCCGCGCCGATGACGCCCGAAGGTGAAGCGGTCAGTTGGGCAGACCGCATCGCCTACGTCTGCCACGATTTCGAAGATGCCGTGGCCGCGCGGATCGTCACACCCGACGCGCTTCCCGACATCGTCCGTGATCGCTGCGGCGTCCGGCGCAGTCAGCAACTCGGGGCGTTCATCACCGCCATGATCCAAGCCGCCGGCAAGACCGGTCGGGTGGCGATGACAGCAGGCGCCGCCGAAGCACTGGCAGCGTTTCGCAAGTTCAACTACGACAACGTGTATCTGCGACCGGCGTCGCAGGCCCAAGCCCGATCCGTGATCTCGCTGCTGCAGGCGCTTGTCGAGCACTATGCCGCGCATCCGCATCTGCTGCCCGATGTCGCCGACGTCGACGCGGGAAGCGACGCGGCGATGCACGATGCCGTCGCCTATGTGGGCGGCATGACCGACCGCTTCGCCTGCAGGCAGGCTGTTGCATTGCTCGGATGGGACACCGCCCGGCTGCCGCAGGGCATCGATACCCATCTCTGACGGGTCGGCGTAGCATTCGCCGATGACACGAATCCTGATCCGCGGCGGCCAGGTCTTCGACAGCCTCGGCGGCTCCGCCGCCGTTGCCGATGTCGCCCTCGAAGGTGACCGGATCGTTGATGTCGGCACAGCACTCGACGGCGACGAGATCATCGATGCGACCGGCCACGCCGTGTATCCCGGCTTCATCGACAGTCACGTGCACTTCATGGTCGACGGCGATCTCGATCCGATGCGGTCGGTGCACACGCCGTTCTCGATGAACTTCTACCTCGCCGCTGAGCGGATGACACGAACGCTGGCCGCAGGTATCACCACGGTGCGCGAAGCAGGCGGGAGTGACCTCGGAATGAAGACAGCGCAACAGCGAGGGTTCGTCGCCGGCCCCGACATGCAGATCTCGATCACGATCCTCAGTCAAACCGGCGGCCACGGCGACTCGTGGGAGCCATGCGGCGCTCACATGCCCAGCTTCATCGGAGTTGCGCACCCCGGGAAGCCGCACAACATCGTCGACGGGCCAGAAGAGATGCGCAGGAGGGTTCGCGAGCTGATTCGCGCCGGCGCCGACGTGATCAAGGTGTGCACCAGCGGTGGGGTGCTTTCCCCTCGTGACGACCCTCGGCACGGCCACTATCGCGACGACGAGCTCGACGTGCTGGTCGCCGAGGCGACAGCTGCCGGCAAATGGGTCATGGCCCACGCGCAGGCCACCGACGGCATCAAGTCCGCCGTGCGTGCCGGCATCCGCTCGATCGAGCACGGGATCTACCTCGACGACGAGGCCATCGAGATGATGTTGGAACGCGGCACCTATCTGGTGCCGACGCTGATCGCCCCCATGGGCGTGCTCGAAGCTGCCGACCGGGGGGTCAACGTGCCGCAGTACGCGATCGACAAGACCAAGATGGTCATCGACGTGCACCGCGAGAGCATCCGCCGGGCAATCGCCGCCGGCGTGAAGGTGGCCATGGGCACCGACTCGGGCGTCACGCCCCACGGCCAGAACCTGCGTGAGCTGGAGCAGATGGTTGCCTGCGGTATGACACCGGCGCAGGCGCTGGTCGCCACGACCCGAACGGCGGCCGAACTACTCGGTATCGCCGATGATCGGGCCACGATCGAAGGCGGCAAGCGCGCCGACCTGGTGATCGCCAGCGGCGACGCTCTCGATGTCGTCGGCCTCGGTCAGCGGATCCGCACCGTCATCCAGAACGGACGGGTTGTCGCCACCAACACGTGACGTCCCTTGTATCCCCGTCCGGCGTCGTGGGTCTGGCCGGTGCGAAGTTGGCGCTTCATCGGCCGGTTCGCCAAGACAGGAGGCACCCGTGACCGCCCAATCCAACCGCGCCACCGAGCGGCGCTTCGTCGACGGCAAGGAGCTGCACGCGGCCGCTGTGAACGAACATCAGGCCCGAGCCGCCGCCGGCATCACGATGGCGCTCGGCGCCGTCGCGTTCGTCTACGCCAACTTCGACAAGCTGTTCTGGCCCATCCGGACCGTCAGCGCCTTCTTCTTCGTCGACTTCCTGGTTCGCGTCACCGCAGGGCTCGAGCGAAGCCCGAGCGGGCTCGTCGCAGGATGGATGGCGCGTCGGCCAGCCCCGCAGTGGGTCTCGGCCAAGCCCAAGCGATTCGCCTGGACCCTCGGGCTGGCCATGGCCCTGGCCATGGTCGTCATCACGAACAGCGGGATCCACGGACCGCTACCGAGGACCATCTGCCTGATCTGCCTGACTCTGATGTGGATGGAGGCGGTGCTCGGGCTGTGCCTGGGTTGCGAGATCTACGGCGTCATGGTCCGACGAGGCTGGCGCCCACCGGACGACGCATTCGAGATCTGCGCCAATGGCGCATGCGACCTCGAAGACACCTTCGCCGCCGACAGACGACCCGACCTTCCGGAGCAGTGGGGTCGGTGACGTGCGCGGATAGCGGCGGAGCTCAGACCTGGCCCGCTGCGGTGCCCCGGAAGAGCTCGTCGATGCGCAGTGTGTGGGTGGGCTTGGCGGCGGCGCGCGACACGTACGCACACGCCAGCCGATCCTTGATGGCACCGAGAATGGTCGAGACCACACCGAGCGCATAACCCTGCACGTTCACCGGAGCGTCCTCCATCACCGCGTGCCAGAGCTGCTCCTCGAGTGCATTGACGGCCCGCTGGAGCTCGCTGAGGTCGTGCCCCGTCTGCTGGCGCTCGGCAGCGATGTGGTCGGCGTGGGCGAGCGCCGGGTCGAGGTGGTGCTCGGTGGCGGCAGTCACCACGACATCGAACAGCGCAGCGAGTCGGTTCGTGATCTCCTCAGCACCCGCCGCGTCGTAGTGCGGCAGACGTCGACCTGCTACCTCGGCATTGGCACTCGCCAGGATGGACGCACGATGAGCTACGAGGAATCCGGCGACGTCAAAGGAAACTTCCACGCGGCGAGGCTACCGCAGGGCCCATCAGAGTGTCCGCCCTCATCCGCGGGTGTGGCCGCCCACACTCCGATGGACGACATCCACCGACGGTGTGAAAACCTTCGCCACTGTGCCGGCCGTATCTGATGTCCGGGTGCTGTTTCGTGTCGCACCCGATGACTATGTCGCCGAGCGGACGCAGCTGGTCAAGGAGGCCCGGGCGGCCGGCGACCGGGCACTGGCCAAGTCGTACGCGGCGCTCAAACGACCGAATCTGTCGCTGTGGGCGGTGCTCGCCGCCGGCGACGACGCAGCTGCGGTTCGACGTGTGGTGACGACGACGACCGAGCTCGGGAACGTCCAGGTCGAAGGCGGTACACCGGCTGCGCTGTCGTCATCGACGCAGCGACGCAAAGTGGCTCTCGAGGCGCTTGTCGCCGGGGCGGTGACGGCGCTGGCGAAGTGGGTGCCGGCCGCCGAGGCCCGCCGTGGAGAGATCCGCAGCATCGTCGATCAGTTGTCGCGCCATCCCGATCTGGCCGAGAACTGGATCGATGGCACCTTGCGCGACCTTCCCGACGAAATGCTCGGGTTCGCCGCGTTTGCGGACATGCCTGTGGTTGCGCGGAGCCGTGCCGGCTCAACGGTCGAGGCGGCGTCGGTTGCCCGTAGCGACGACGGCACGCGGCGTCGAGCGATCCATTCGGCGACTCCGACGGTGCGACCCGACGAGATCCGTCGGGCACGACGGAATGTCACCACCACCGCCCGGGAGTTGGCCACCGTCGAACGTCGACTCGACATTGCTCGCCGCGCGGCTCGAGAGGCCGAGGATGCGCTGCACATCGCCGAGAACGACCATGCGGCCGCCAAGCAGCGGTACGACGGGGCGAACGCCGCTCTTGAGGCCGTTCAACGCCCCGCCATTGAAGCCGTCGAGTAGGCATCTGCAGAGTGCTTGCGCTGGCGCGCCCGAGCGAGCAATCTGGGCGAGTTGGTGGTCACGATATCGACGACCGGAGGATCAGATGGACATGCCGTTCGGTGAGCGCTTTGCCCGTGCGATTGCGGCGAAGGATGCTCCAGCACTTGTCGGCTTGCTCGCGCCTCGGATCGACTTCCGGGCGATGACGCCGGGCCGCATCTGGGAGGCGGACTCCCCAGAGCAGCTGGTCGACGAGGTGATTCTGGGTAGCTGGTTCGAGCCCACGGATCGGATCGAGGCGATCGAGGGGATCGAGAACGGCGCGGTCGCGGATCGCCAGAGCGTCCGCTATCGCTTCCGCGTGACGAATGACGATGGCGCGTTCTTGGTCGAGCAGCAGGCCTATCTCGACGTTGAAGACGAGGGAATCACGTGGCTGCGCGTCATGTGCTCTGGCTATCGACCCATCGACACGACGGCCGATTGAGTCCAGATCTACCGGACTGCTGGATCGAGTTGGTCAGGCGAGAGGCTCGACGTCGACGACCTTGCGGCCCTGACGTGACCCGAACTTGACTGCACCGTCGGTGAGCGCGAACAGGGTGTCGTCGCCACCGATGCCGACGTTGCGACCTGGGTGAAACCTCGTGCCGCGCTGGCGAACGATGATCGTTCCAGCGTGAATCTGGCTACCGCCGAACACCTTCACACCGAGGCGCTGCGCGTTGGAATCGCGCCCGTTGCGGGTTGAACCGCCACCTTTGGTCTTTGACATCTCGGCTCAGCCCTTCTTGATCGACGTGATCTCGACGACGTGGTACTTCTGACGGTGACCGTAACGGCGACGCTGATTGGTACGACGTTTGTAGGTGAAGCCGTCGATCTTCGGGCCCTGCGCCCACCCGACCACCTTGCCCGTGACCGAAGCCCCTGACAGCTGCGACGGGGTGGCCAGCACGATGTCACCGTCGACGACCAACACCGGAGTCAGCGACACTTCGCTGCCCTGCTCGGCGTCGAGCAATTCGACGCGCACCTGCTCGCCCTCTGCGACTTTGGATTGCTTTCCACCGGATGCGATCACTGCGTACATAGCCATGCGAGCCTATCGGGTGAACGGCCGACAACAACGGGCTGCACGAGACCGACAATGAGCGCAGCAACCCACTACAGCAGGGCGTGGTCGATGATCACGCCGCGGCCATCGCAGTTGGGGCACTGGTCGGCGAAGTTGACCAGCAGGCCTTCACCGATTCGTTTGCGGGTCATCTCGACCAGACCGAGGTCGGAGATGTCGAAGACCTGCGTGCGGGTCTTGTCGCGGGCCAGCGCGGATCGGAACGAATCGACCACCTTGCGGCGGTTGTCCTTGATCTCCATGTCGATGAAATCGATCACGACAATGCCGCCGATGTCGCGCAGCCGAAGTTGCTTGGCGACTTCGTCGGCGGCCTCGAGGTTGTTGCGGAAGACGGTCTCTTCGAGGTTCGAGGTGCCGACGTTCTTGCCGGTGTTGACGTCGATCACGGTCAGGGCCTCGGTGTGCTCGATGATCAGCGAGCCACCGCTGGGCAGCCATACCTTGCGATCGAGGGCCTTGTGGAGTTGCTCGTGGATGTGCTGCCGCTCGTACAGCGGCAGACCCTCGGCCGCCGCGTCGTAGTACTCGATGCGGTCGGCCAGGTCGGGGTTGAACGCGGCAACGTAATCGCGCACTTCCTCGAACAGCGGACGGTCGTCGATGATCACCCCGCGGTACTCGGCGTTGAACTCTTCGCGGATCACCCGCACGGCGAGCTCGGGTTCACGGTAGAGCAACGTCGGGCTGTTGGCCCGCTTGGCCTTGGCCTCGATGACGCTCCACTGATCGAGCAACCGGGTCATGTCGGCACGCAACTCGTGCTCGTTGGCGTTCTCGGCGGCGGTGCGCACGATCAGGCCATGCTCGGCGGGCTTCACACGATCGAGGATGTTGCGCAACCGCTTGCGGACGTCGTCGGGCAATCGCTTGGAGATGCCGTAGGTCTTCGAGTTGGGGATCAGAACGACGAACCGTCCCGGCAGCGAAACCTCTTGAGTGAGCCGAGCGCCCTTGGCGCTGATGGGGTTCTTGGTGACCTGGCACAGCACCAACTGCTTGGGTCGCAGCATTTGCTCGATCCGCAGCTGGCCCGACTTCTCGACGATGTCCTCCGGGTCGTATTGCACGTCGCCGCGGTACAACACGGCGTTCTTCGGCGTGCCGATGTCGACGAACGCGGCCTCCATCCCCGGCAGCACGTTCTGCACCTTGCCGAGGTAGATGTTGCCGTGGATCTGGCTGACATCGTCGGCGGGCCGGCTGACGTAGTGCTCGATCAGGGTGCGGCCCTCGAGGACGGCTACCTGGGTCAGCGTCGGGCGGACCTGGACCGCCATCAGGTAGCGCCCGATCGGGCGACCGTTGCGCTCCCGACCGCGCCGCCTTTCGATGGTGTCGGCATCGAGATCCATCGGCTCCGAGGGCTCGACCGGTCTGGGTGCCTTGACGCCCCGGCGGCGCTTCTTCTTGGCTGCGTCGCCCGCCGCCTGACCGTCGGCTGCGGCGTCGCCCGCAGCTGGCTGCGCCTGGCGTTCCTGCTTTGGTTTCTCGGTCCGCTGGCGATCGCCGCGAGTCCGGTCACCGCGCTGCGCCGGCTTCGGCGCAGGTGGTGGAACCGACGAGCCGGGCGGGGCCGGGCGGGTGTCACCGATCTGCGGCTTGCGAACGAGCGCACGTTCTGCTGCGGCAGCCGACGGGCGACCCTCGCCTATCCGCTTCGGGAGCTCGGGTTCGGCGCCGACGAGGGTCGGTTCGCCGTCGAGCGCGGAACCATTGACCTGGGCCACACCGTCACCAACGCTGTCATCTCGCTCGTCACCGTCGTCGTCGACCCCGGCAGCGTCGGCCGGCTTCTTGCGATTGCGGCCGCCACGCGATCCTCGGCGGCGCTTCTGGGCTGCTGTACGGACGGTCGCCTCGCCGATCGATTCGGTGCCGTCAGCGGATGATCCGCTCTCGGTGGGTTCGAGAGCGCCGGTGTCGTCGACCTGCGCTAACGCAGGTGACGCAGCCATCGGCGGCTGGTCGTGTTGGTCGTCGGTCATTCGGACATTCCCTTCTCATGCGCCGGCCGCGTGGGCCGGCGCCACGATGGCCGACGGAGATCGCTCCGGGTCGGCGCATATCGTGTTCGATCCAATTGTTGGTGGTGGCGCGCTCGATCTGCACGCACAGGCGCGGCCGGTTTGCGACATCGGCCAAGAAAGCACTCATGTTGGCCGGGAGTCTACCGGACCGGGCCGCGACTGCCAGGTGACCGTCAGCGGTACCGGCGCATGTGCACACTCTGCACCAGCCCCATGAGAGCGAAAAAGGTGACGATGCTCGAGCCACCGTAGGAGATGAAGGGCAGTGGCAGGCCGGTGATGGGCATCAACCCGATGCTCATGGCGATGTTTTGGAACATCTGCCACAACACCATGCTGAAGACGCCGGCGCAGAGGTAGGTACCGAGCATGTCGCGCGACAGCCCGGCAATCCTCCAGATGCGCAGCAGCACGATGGCGAACAGCCCCACCACCACGCCGCCGCCGATCAGGCCGAACTGCTCGCCGATGGCCGAGAACGGAAAATCGGCCCACTGCACGGGGATGTCCTTGGAATTGGTGATCTGCCCGTGCAGCCACCCCTTGCCGTCGATCCCCCCTGTGGCGATGGCGCGCAGCGAGTTGCGGCCCTGGAAGATCAGGTCGCGAAGCGCGGGGTCGGTGGAGTTCTGGTTGAAGAACACCGTGATGCGGTTGATCTGGTAGGTGTTGACGACACCACTGACGACCGCTGCACCGACGGTGGCTGCCGACAACAACGTGATCAGCAAGATGTACTTGGCCTTGGCACCGGCGATCAGCAAGACGCCCATCATCATGGCGATCAGGACAGACGCCGTGCCCAGGTCGGGTTGAATGATCACCAGCGCGGCCGGCAGCCCCACCAGGATCAACCCTTTGACGAAGCGGGGGTAGTTCAACGTGTCGGTGCGGTCCTCGGCGAGGAAGGCAGCAAGTGCCAGCAGACTGGTGAACTTGGCAAACTCCGCCGGTTGGATGTTCAACGGACCCAGGTCGAAGCTCAACCGGGCGCCGCCCCTGATGGCACCGACAAAGATGACCAGCACGAGCAGCATGATCGTGAGGCCGTAGAGGAAGCGTGCCCGCTCGCGCCACCAGTCGTAGTCGAACGACATGACCACGATCATCGCGATCACGGCACCGATCAGGAAGATTTCCTGGCGGGTGACGTACAGGAAGGGGTTGGAGAACTTGGAGTACGACGCCGAGTAGATCGTGAACAGCCCGATGATTGCGAGCGCACCCTGGGCGAGCAGCAACACCCAGTCGATGTTTCGGCTGGGTGAACCGGGACTGGCCTTGATGTTGCCCAAGCCACTGTCGGGCTTGCGCGAAAGCATGCTGAGGGCCATGGCTCAGTCCCGAGCCTCCACCGCATCGGGCATGCACGACGTGTCCTTCAACTGGGTCGGAAGTGCCGGCTCCAGTGAATTGAGATCGAGCGGATCGCTGGGTAGAACCGGGTCCATGAGCGTCTTGCCGGCGAGCGCGGTGAAGATGCACTTGACGACCGGCGCCGCGGCCTTCGAACCGAACCCGCTCTTTTCGAGGTAGGCGACGACCGTGTAGGGCTTGGCGGCGTCGAGGCTGAACCCCCCGAACGCCGATGAGTCGTTCCAGGGGTAGCTTCCCGCTCCCTGCGCCGTGCCGGTCTTGCCGGCGATCGGCAGGTCGTTCATCGGGTAGGTCTGGAAGAGCACCTCTCCCGTCGTGGCGTGATAGAAGTTCGATGGAAAGGTCACGCCGGGCTTGCGCAACCCGACGGCGTTGGTGACTCGGCTGAGACCACCGATGATCGGTCCGTAGACCTCGGGCGGCATCTCCAACTGATCCTTGTAGGCGTGCCCGTCGAACGACCTGTAGACGACGGCCTTGGAGAGATCCGCCACGCCGGGGCCGAGATCGGGAACGAGCGGCTCGAGGATGTTCTTGACGACCGTCGGCTGACGCAGGAACCCGCCGTTGGCAATCGTCGAATAGGCATTCGTCAGCTGCAGCGGGGTTGCCGCCATCAGACCTTGGCCGATGGCCACCTGCACGTTGTCGCCGACGAGCAAGCGCGGCTCCTCGTTCTTGCCAAGCACCTTGTTGTCGACGAGCTCCTTCTTGATCTCATCGTCGGGGATACGTCCCGGCCATTCGAACGGCAGTTGCACGCCGGACTCTGCGCCGAACCCGAACCGCTCGAGGTCGTCCTTCAACGTCGACTTGCCCTTGAGCGCGGGATCGACCGCGGCGTTGTGCTCGTCGATCTCCCAGAACTTTTCGCCGAGTCGATAGAAGAAGGCGTCGCTACTGACCGCCAGCGCATCGGCAACAGTCACCGGGCCGTAGGACGACGAGCGTTGGGTACGCACGTTGGTCGCGTTCTTGAATTCGCAGCGAACGCCCGATGCACAGACGTCCTTGGGGATCGATTCCAACACGTAGCTGCCCTTGTCGACGTACGTCTCGTTGGGCCCGATCACACCACTGTGCATTGCCGACCAGGCCACGAACGGTTTGATCGTCGAGCCGAGGTTGTAGCGGCCTTGCACGGCGCGGTTGACCAGCACCGACTTGTCGGGGTCGGCTTTGCCGGTGGCCGGATCGATCTTCTCGCCGAAGAGCTGATCGAACTTGGCGCCGCTGATCGCCCCCATCCATCGATTGTCGAACCGGGGATAGCTGGCCATCGCCAGGATCCCCCCGTTGGAGTTGTCCTCGACGACGACCGAGCCGGCCGGGGCCTTGAACTGGATCCACTCCTGCGTGCCGAACTCCGTCGAGCTCGCATACACGCGCGTGTTACCGCCCGGGACCTTCGGATCGATCGGGTTGTGAGCGGCGATGTCTTGGCCGGCGATGTCAGTGGGCAGCTGGCGGCGCTGCTTGAGCTTGGTCTCCAACGCCTGCTCGGCGTATTGCTGGATGTCGAGGTCGATGGTCAGCTGGACGTCGCGCCCGGCAATCGGGTCGACGTGCTGGTCGACCAACTCGTGGACGATGCCGCCGGCCGCGTCGACCTCGAAAACCTCTTTGCCCCACGAGCCGTGGAGTTGATCCTCCATCGACAACTCGACGCCGAACGCACCAACGAGTTCGTTGGTGTTGTAGTTCTTGTCCTCGTACTGCTTCTTGGTCTCTTTGGTGATCGGGCCGAGGTAACCGACGACGTGGCTGGCCAATGGAGCGTAGGGGTAGACCCGCTTCCACTGCTCGACGATCTCGATGCCCGGAAAGTCTTCGCTTCGTTCCTTCAGGTACGTCACGGTGTCTTCGTCGACGTCTTCTTTCAGGGGCAACGGCAACAACGTGCTGTAGCGCTGGCCCTTGGTGCACTTCGGGATCGTCGGTTCGCCGAAGCATGGGTCGTAGCGACGTTGCAGGTCGATGACAGGAACCTTCAACGGGCCGGACAGTCGCTCGAACAACGCTTCGCGGTTCTTCGGCTTCTTGATCACGCTCCAGTCGATGGCGACGATGAGGATGCGCTGATTGTCGGCCAGGATTCGGCCTTTGGCGTCGAAGATCCGGCCGCGCTCGGGTGGTATCAACACCTCGCGCAACTTGGCCGCGGAGACCTTTTCTTGAAACGTTGCCGCCTCGACGCCCTGTAGGAACCACAGGCGTGTGCCGAGCGCGCCGATCAGAAGCATCGACACCAACGCCAGCACGCCCAGGCGCGTCGTGCGTTTATCGATCGCCATGGCACCATTGTGGTCTGCGCCGGGAGCCGAATGAGCGCGGCCCGTCGATTCGTCGATCTGCTCGGGAATGGCGGCTCATTCGGGGATCGCCCTCCACGTGCGCCGTTTGGCACCTGCGCACCATCGGCCGAGCGGAACGAACAGCGGGCTGAGCAGAGCTGACGAGATGGCGACCACTGGGATCACCACGAACAGCCGATTCGTCAACCATCCCTCTTGACCGGTCAGGAACTTCACGACCGGTATCGCCAGTTCGCCGACAGCCGCGCCGATCGCCACGAAGATGGCGGCCAGCCACCATTGCGGGTCGGGTGTGATGCTGAGCACGTAGCCCGATGTCAGGCCGGCGAGACCGTAGGCCAATGCGGTGAGCCCGAGGGGCGTGCCGACGCCGAGGTCGTACATCATCCCCAGGGCGAAGCCGGCGAATGCGCCACGCTCGGAGCCGGCCCCGGCCCCGGCTCCGGCAGCCAACGCCAACACGACTTGAATCGCGACGCCGTCGACGCGATAGGTCGCGAACACGGTGCGCTGGATTCCCAAGATGACAAGTGCAACTGGGATCAATCTGGTGAAGAGGGCAAACGGCAGCGATCGCACGACTCAGATCGCGGCCTGGTTCGGAACGAACAGCACCACGCTGACGAAGTTGAGCTGCGTCAGGCTGGCGTTCGGTTCCACCTCGACGATCGGCGACCGACTGCCGAGCCGCTGAGTGACCGACGTGATCTTGCCGATCGGAATGCTCTGCGGGGCGAGGCTCTTCGTGCCGCCCGCCGTTTCAACGGTGTCGCCGACCTTCACGTTGGTCAGCGCGGTGTCGTCGATCAGGCTGAACAAGAGTGGGCGGTCGGCGCCCTGCCCGTCGATGTCACCGGTCTCACGACGCACGGTTATCTCGGGCAGCGTGGTCGTGGTCGTCGAGCTCGTCGAGGTCGTCGACGGTCCTGGAGTCGCGCCGACCAGTGGTGTCGTGGTGGTCGTCGACGACTGCGGGGCGATCGTGGTCGTGGTCGTCGTGCTGGTCGACGTGGTGGAGTCGAGTGGGCGACCACTGATGGCAGTGTTGGGCGGCGCCGACGACGTCGTTGATCCACCGGGCTCGTCGTCGACGCGGCTGAGCACCTGGGCCTGCACGGAGAACTGTGGGTCGGTGATCAACATCACCACGCTGCGATCCGGGTAAACCTTGGTGACCTTGCCGATCAACCCGGCGCCATCGGTCACCGGCATGCCGACAGCGATGCCATCGCGTGTGCCGACGGTGATCTCGACGGTGTTCTGGAAGTTGCTCGGTGCCTCGCCGACCACCTGGGCGATCACGCTCTTGTAACTGTGCACAGAGGTCAACCGATACAGCTTGAGCAGTTCGTAGAACTTGGTGATCGCCGTCTGCGCCTCGATCTCGGCACCCTTTTGATGCTCGACCTGATCGTGCAGCGCCTCGTTCTCGGCCCGCAGGTCGTCGTAGTTGGTGATGCCGTACCAGGCGTTGGCGATCGGCTTCGACACCGCTTCGGCGGCGATGTCGAACGGGCGCAGGACCACCGCAAAGGCCTGGCGGGCCTTGTCGATCACCGGGTTGTTGCTGCGCCGATCGAGTGTGATGAGCAGCAAGGAGGTCAAAATGAGCAGCACAACGACGCGGCGACGGCTCAACGAAGAAAACATGAGTGGCCTGTTGGGTCTAGTCGTCGCCGCCGAGCGACATCAACCCGCGCATCGCGTCGATGTTCTCGAGTGCTCGCCCGGAGCCGATCACGACGCTGTACAGCGGGTCGTGGGCGATCTTGATCGGCATACCGGTCTCGTGGGTGAGACGGCGGTTGATGCCGGCCAGCAGAGCGCCACCACCGGTGACCATGATGCCTTGTTCCATGATGTCGGCGGCCAGTTCGGGCGGTGTCTTGTCGAGCGTGGTCTTGACGGCGTCGACAATGGCCGACAGCGGTTCGGCAAGCGCCTCGCGAACCTGCTCGGTGGTCAGCGGCACGGTGCGCGGCAAGCCGCTGATCAGGTCGCGACCGCGGATGTCGGCGGTCAGCTCCTCGTCGAGCGGCCACGCCGAACCCATGTGAATCTTGATCTCTTCGGCGGTGCGATCGCCGATGGCCAGCGAGAACTCCTTCTTGACGTACTGCATGATCGCATCGTCGAGTTCGTCGCCGGCGACACGCACCGACTGGGCGGTGACGATGCCGCCGAGCGAGATGACAGCCACCTCGGTCGTGCCGCCACCGATGTCGACGATCATGTTGCCGCTGGGCTCGTGTACCGGCATGTCGGCACCGATCGCCGCGGCCATCGGCTCTTCGATGATGTGCACCGGCTTGCGCGCCCCGGCGTACTCGGCCGCGTCCTGCACCGCGCGCTGCTCGACGCCGGTGATGCCCGACGGCACACAGATCACCATGCGCGGCTTGCTCCAGCGACTGGCGTGCACCTTCTGAATGAAGAAGCGCAGCATCTTCTCGCAGACCTCGAAGTCGGCGATGACGCCATCCTTCAGGGGACGGATGGTCTTGATGCGACCGGGCGTACGGCCCATCATCCGCTTGGCCTCGAGCCCGACGGCAACCGGTCGGCCGTCGGTGATGTCGATCGCGACCACCGACGGCTCGTTCAGCACGATGCCTTGGCCGCGTGCGTAGATCAACGTGTTAGCCGTACCCAGGTCGATGGCGAGGTCACGACCGATCGCGAGTGGGTTGTTCCTGGCCATCACTACCTCCGCACCGCCGAAAGCCGACGGTGCACGACTTGCTGCGCCACGATCGGCGCAGGTTCGTCCAGTGTAGCGGAGCGCGTGTTTGTTACAGATTCGGGAAGAAAATGCCGATCTCGCGCTGTGCAGACTCCAGCGAGTCGCTGCCGTGCACCAGGTTCTCGGTGAACAGGATGCCGAGATCGCCGCGGATGGTGCCGGGGGCCGCCTTGCGAGGATTCGTCGCGCCCATCATCGTGCGCACGACTTCCCACGTGTCCTCCGGGCCCTCGAGCACCAGCGCAACCACCGGACCGCGGCTCATGAACGTGACCAGGTCGGCGTAGAAGCCCTTGCCCACGTGCTCTTCGTAGTGACGAGCCAATGTCTCGCCGTCGAGCGTGCGCAGGTCGAGCGCGACGATTGTCAGGCCCTTGGCCTCGAAGCGACGCAGCACCTCGCCGACGAGTCCACGTTCGACGGTGTCGGGCTTGAGCAGGACGAGGGTGCGATCAGACATGGCCGATGAGGCTACCGGCGAGTCAGATGATCTTGCGGAGGTGAGGGCGGGCTGCGCCGACCACGTAGAGCGATCCGGTGACCAGCACGGCGTCGTCGTGGTGCGCCGAGCGGATCGCTCGGTCGCATGCTTGCTCGACGGTGTCGCATTCGACAACTACCTCGCAGCCGAGTGCCCGAGCCGCAGCGGCGAGCTCGGTCGACGGCAGCCCACGCGGCGTCGGTGCGGTGCACGTGAACACCACGTCGAACTCGTCGGCGCGCAACGCCGACAACATCTCCTTGGCGTCGCGCCCGTGCAGACACCCGGTGACCAACAGTTTGCGACCGGCAGGATCGAAGTCTTCGAAGAACACCTGTGCGCACGAGTCGGCGCCGGGAGGGTTGTGCGCACCGTCGACGATGACGAACGGCTGGTGTCCCAGCACCTCGAACCGACCGGGCATGCGTACGTCGGCGAATCCCTCGCGGACGATGTCGTCGGCTACCGGCGCGGCGAAGAACGCCTCGACAGCGGTGAGCGCGACGATGGCGTTGTCGCCCTGGTGCCGACCGTGCAGCGGCACGAACACATCGGTGTAGATGGTGGTCGGCGTGCGCAGATCGACCATCCGTCCGCCGAGCGCCAGCTGATTCTCGAGAACGTCGAACTGTTCGCCGCGCAACAGCACGCTGGCGCCGCCGGCGTTGGCGAAGTACGCGACGAGCTCGGGGTCGGTCTCGCCGATCACCACGGCGCTGCCCGGTTTGATGATGCCCGCCTTCTCGGCGGCGATGTGACCCTTGGTGGGACCGGCGAACTCGTTGTGATCCATCCCGATGTTGGTGATCACGGCGACCTGCGCGTCGCAGACGTTGGTGGCGTCCCAGCGACCGAGCACCCCGACCTCGACGACCGCGACGTCGACGGCGACGTCGGCGAACCATCGGAACGCTGCGGCGGTCGTCGTCTCGAAGTACGACGGGCGCACACCCGTGAGCATCTCCAGATCAGCGACCGCGGCGATCTGTTCGGCGAAGTCGTCGTCGCTGATCGTCTCGCCGTTGCGGCTCATCCGTTCGTTGGGTCGTTCGAGGTGCGGGCTGGTGTAGGTGCCGACGCTCAGCCCGTGCGCCATCAGCAGGTGAGTGATCATCTGCGACGTCGAGCCCTTGCCGTTGGTGCCGGTGACGTGGATGACCGGGTATGCCAGTTGCGGGTCGCCCATCGCACTGACGATCGTCTGCATGCGCTCGTGGTCGGCGATTCGATGCGCCCGGTCTTCTCGTAGTTGGCGTGGGCGTCGAGGTACGCCAGTGCGTCGGAGTAGGTCATCGTCAGGGCAGCCCGTCGCTGCGCTTCAAGGTCGTGTCAGCTCGCCTCACGGCGGGGCCGCTTGGCCTTGGGCTCGCGGGGAACGAGTGTGGGGTTGACCTTCGTCTGCACCGTGTCGACGTCGATCATGACCATGCCGACGTCGGTGCGACCGGGCAGCTCGTACATCGTGTTGAGCAGCACCTCTTCGAGGATCGCCCGCAGCCCCGCGCGCCGGTGCCGCGCAACAGCGCCTGGTCGGCGATCGCCTCGAGCGCCTCGCGTGTGAAGTCGAGCTCGACATCTTCGAAGTCGAACACCTTGCGATACTGCTTGACCAGCGAGTTCTTCGGCTCGGTGAGGATCTTGATCAGTGCGTCGCGGTCGAGGCTGCGCACGGCGCCGATCATCGGCAGGCGGCCGACGAACTCGGGGATCATGCCGAACTTCAGCAGATCTTCCGGAAGCACCTTGGTGAACAGCTCACCCGGATCCTTGTCGGCCTTGCTGCGCACCGTGCCGTGGAACCCGACGCCCTTGTGGCCGATCCGGCTCTCGATGATCTGCTCGAGCCCGGCGAACGCGCCACCGCAGATGAACAAGATGTTGGTGGTGTCGATCTGGATGAACTCTTGATGCGGGTGCTTGCGCCCGCCCTGCGGTGGCACCGAGGCCACGGTCCCTTCGAGGATCTTCAGCAGCGCCTGCTGCACGCCCTCGCCGCTGACATCGCGCGTGATCGACGGGTTCTCGCTCTTGCGGGCGATCTTGTCGATCTCGTCGATGTAGATGATGCCGGTCTCGGCCTTCTTGACATCGAAGTCGGCAGCTTGGATGAGCTTCAGCAGGATGTTCTCGACGTCTTCACCCACGTAGCCGGCCTCGGTGAGCGCCGTGGCGTCGGCGACCGCGAAGGGCACGTTGAGCAGACGGGCCAGTGTCTGGGCAAGGTGGGTCTTGCCGCAACCGGTGGGGCCGAGCAGCATGATGTTGCTCTTGGCCAGTTCGACATCGTCGCGCCGACCGACGCTGGCGCTCTGCTGGTACTGGATGCGCCGATAGTGGTTGTACACCGCGACCGACAGGATCTTCTTGGCTTCGTCCTGCCCGACAACGTAGTCGTCGAGGAAGGTACGGATCTCGCGTGGCGTCGGCAGCTCTTCGAACCGGATCTCGCCCGAATCGGTGAGCTCCTCCTCGATGATCTCGTTGCAGAGATCGATGCACTCGTCGCAGATGTACACCCCGGGCCCGGCGATCAGCCGCTTGACCTGCTTCTGCGACTTGCCGCAGAACGAGCACTGCAGCAGCTCACCGGTGTCGCCGAATTTCGCCACGGTTGGTCTCCTTGCTTGCCCTAGGTCGGTTCGTGCAGCTCAGCGAATCGGACCCGTGCGGTCGACCGCATCCCGAGACGAAATCACATCATCGATGATGCCATACGCGAGGGCCTCGTGCGCTTCCATCACGAAATCACGGTCGGTGTCGGTATGGACCCGCTCGATAGTTTGACCCGTGTGCTTGGCCAGGATCTCCTCGAGCAGATCGCGCATTCGCAGAATTTCCTTGGCCGCCAGCTCGAGATCGGTGACCTGGCCGTAGCCGACCTGACCGTAGGGCTGGTGCAGCAGGATGCGGCTGTGGGGCAGGGCGAGTCGCTTGCCCTTGGTGCCGGCGGCCAACAGCACGGCCGCGGCCGACGCCGCCTGGCCGAGGCAGATCGTGGCGATGTCGTTCTTGATGAACTGCATCGTGTCGTAGATCGCGAACAAGGCCGTGATGTCGCCCCCGGGACTGTTGATATAGAGGTTGATGTCCTTGTCGGGGTTCTCGCTCTCGAGATGGATGAACTGCGCGCAGATCAAGCTGGCGATGCTGTCGTCGATCGGTGTCTGCAAGAAGATGATGTTCTCCTTGAGCAACCGCGAGTAGAGGTCCATCCCACGCTCGCCACGGCTTGTCTGCTCGATGACGTTGGGAACCAGATAGTTCTTGGCCTCAATCATGGTCGTGCCCTTCGTGGTCGTGATCGCCGTGTTCGTGATCGCCGTGTTCGTGATCGCCGTGGTCGTGATCGCCGTGTTCGTGGTCGTGGTCGTGTTGATGATCGTGGTCGTGGCCGTCAGTCTTGCCGATCACGAGCGCGCGATCGATGGGATTGCCTTCGGGGTCGACGATCTCGATGTGTTCGAGCAACCAGTCGAGGGCCTTGGTCTTGCGCAACTGGGCGACCAGGTCGGTGACGGCGTCGTTCTGCTCGTAGGCCTTGCGCACTTGGGCAACCTTCTGGCGCACCTGCATCGCAATACGTTCGTACTCGGCGTTGATCTCGTCGTCGGTCACCTCCAGACCCTCGGCGACGCCGACAGCGCGCAGGGCGAGGTCGACCTTGACAGCCTTCTGCGACTGCACCTTGAGCCCCTCGATGAAGGTGGCAGCGTCTTGACCCGTGACCTGCAGCCATTGATCGATCGAGATGCCTTGCGCCTGGAACTGTTGAACCGTGTTCTGCACACGGCCCTGCAGGTCGGCTTGCACCATCGATTCGGGGGGGTCGATGTCGACCAACTCGGCGAGCGACGAGGTGGTGCGTTCGATGAACTGGTTGCGGGTCTGGTTGAGCTTGCCGGTGCCGATTTTCTCAGACAACGAGGCACGCCATTCCTCGACCGTGTCGAATTCTCCGAGGTTCTCGCTGACCCACTCGTCGGTGAGCTCGGGCAGCACGGTCTCTTGGATCTTGGAGACGTTGACCACGAAGTCGGCAGGCTCGCTGGTCCCGTTGGGCGTAGCGGTGAAGGTGAGTTCGTCGCCGGCCATGGCGCCGAGCAGCTCTCCGTCGAAACCCTCTGCTACCCACCCGCTGCCGACCTGGTAGAGCCAATCCTCGGTGTTGAGCCCGGCGACGGGCTCGCCGTCGCGGCTGCCGGCGAGATTGATCGTGACCTGGTCGCCTGACTGAACGGCGCGATCGACGTCGACGAGCGAGCCTTGACGGCGCAGCTCGGTCTCGACGGCCTGATCGATGTCGTCCTCGGTCGCGGTGGGCGACGGCAGCTCGACGCGCAGGCCGCCGTAGCCCGGCACGGTGATCTCGGGACGTACCTCGCACGTGGCATCGAAGGACACCGCACCGGACTCTTGCCCGCCGGTGAACTCGATGTTGGGTGTCGAGATGAGATCGATGTCGTGGTCGCGCACTGCGGTGGCCAGGTACTGAGGCACGGCGTCGCGTAATGCCTGCTCACGAGCTGCGGCCAGACCGATTCGGGCCTCGAGCACCTTGCGCGGCACTTTGCCCTGGCGGAAGCCCGGCAACTTCACCTCTTTGGCGATCGTGCGAAACGCATTGTCGATGTCACGGTCGAATTCCGCTTCGTCGATCGTCACCGAGAGCCTGACGAGCTTCTTGACGGGTGCGTCTTCTGGGGTGTCCTCTACGGGCGCGATCGTGCTGTTCACAGATCGTCGATGCTATCGGTCGGCCCTCCCATCGGGCAGACTGTGACCATGACCTATTGGAAGCCGCACGCGCTTGCCAAACCGCATACGGGCCAGCTCGATCTGAGGATGGGCGACAAGGTCGAGACGACCGTCGACCTCGATGCGGGCGTGCCGGTCGGCACCCAGGGCAAGGTCATCTTGGCCAATGGTTTCAACTGGCAGCGGTACCGGGTTGCGTTCGCCAACGGAATCGAGGTGGGCGACCTCGATCAGCGCAACATCGTGCCGATCGGGCGCGCCGCCAAGCGGTTGGCCAAAGCAGCCAAGTCCACCTGACTTCGCCGGTGAGCATCCGAGTGTTTGCCTCCCGTCGACACCATCCGAGTGCTCCGCGCCACCCCGGGGTTGCCGGAGACACTCGTTCGGGGTCACGGAGATGACCGGTTCGTTGCGTCACCGGTTCCCCGGTGTTCGCGCGGATTGGTCGCGCTTCGACGGGCCGGCCGGCACGCAGATGGTCGACTCGGCGATCACAGCGATGAGCGAGTGGATGGCCAGCGGCAACACGGCCTCCAACGGTGGGCCGTTCGCCGCAGCTGAGGAATGCCAGCGATTGATGGACCGAACCCGGGTGACCGTTGGCCAACTCCTCGGGGCCGATCCGAACGGCATCAGCTTCGGTCCGAACATGACATCGCTTACATTCGCCGTATCGCGGGCGATCGGCGCAACCCTTCGCCCGGGTGATCGGATCGTCGGTACCCGGCTTGACCACGATGCCAACATCACGCCGTGGCGGCGCGCTGCCGAGGCGGCCGGAGCCGTTCACGTACTGGCGCCATTCGATCCGGTCACGGGGCAACTGCCACCCGAGAACGTGATCGAGCTCATCGACGAGCGCACCAGATGGGTCACCGTTCCCGGCGCATCGAACCTGATCGGGTCAACACCGGATCTGGCGCCGATCATCGAGGCCGCCCATCAGGTCGGTGCACACGTCTACGTCGACGCCGTTCACCTAGCTCCGCACCGCCGCGTCGACATCGCCGAACTCGGGTGTGACGCCCTGGTCACCTCGCCATACAAGTGGTACGGGCCGCACAGCGGCCTCTTGTGGATGCGCCCGGAGCTGATGGAGGGCCTGCCGATCTTCAAGGTTCGCCCGGCGACCGACCACGGACCCGGACGGATCGAGACAGGGATGCCGAACTTCGAGGCGATTGCCGGCATCGATGCGGCCGCGCGCTTCCTGATCGAGGAAGGCATGGATCGCATCGGTGTCGCCGAGGCTGAGGTCTTCGCGCAGCTGCTCGACGGGTTGCATTCGATCGAGGGCGTGAGAGTCTGGGGATCGCAATCCCTCGACGGCCGCGTGCCGACGGCAGCGTTCACGATCGAGGGCGTGCACCCGGCCGCAGCGTCGCAGGCCCTTGGCGCCAAGGGCGTCGCCGTGTGGGATGGGCACAACTACGCCGTCGAGGTCGTCGACCAACTGGGTTTGGCCGGCAGCGGTGGAGTGATCCGCGCCGGTGTCGTCCGCTACGTCGAGCAGCCCGACGTCGACCGCCTGCTGACGGTTGTCGACGAACTGGCCCGCTGAGGTGGTAGGCAGCGCCGATCCACGGTGACCCGCAGATCGGCGCCGGTAACATGCTGGCGACCGGGATGTGGCGCAGTTGGTAGCGCACCTGCTTTGGGAGCAGGGGGTCGGGAGTTCGAGTCTCCCCATCCCGACCCACTTGACCAGGTGTGATACACACTCTAGAGATCGACACCGGGGACCGATTTCGGACCATGTATCAGCGATGTATCAGACCTTCGGGGCGTCGACGACGCGCTTCTTGATCCCGATCGCCCGCTTCTGTCTACCCGTACGCTCACGCCTGGCAAGCCCGGTCAATGGCTGCTCGTCGCTCATCAGTTGTCGCTCCCGGCTAAGTCGACGAACGTGACCCGTTGATTGACCCGGTAGTCGGTGTAGTCGGCAACGCCGTAGTGCTGCACCGAGTAGTTGTCCCCCACGGCGACGTCCTTGGGTGCCCAGTTGCGAGTCGTGAAGAACTCGGGCATCCGGATCCAGCTGTTACAAGAAGTTGAGGATCGCTTCGCTCTCGTAGCGGTGCACACCCTCGATGTATGTGGTGTACGTCTCGTTGACGTAGATCGCCTTCTCACCGGTGACTGGATGCTCGATGACGACGGGCCATGTGCGAGGAGGATGGTCGCGAACCTTGCGGGCGTCGGCATCAGCTGAGTGACCTGAAGCGGTGCGAAACGCTCCGGACGAACCGCGTCGGGGACCTTCTCGATGAAGTAGGAACTCATGACTTCCTCCGAAACCTTGGGGGCGGTGACGACGGAGAAATCAGCAACGCCACTACCCGATCGAGCCTCATCCCGAACAGTCGAGGATGATCGATACATGATGATGGTGCAACATTCACCGTGTATGTAGACCATACTTGGTGCCGTGCCGAAACGTCAAGCTGTGAATGGTGCGGCACCAGTCCGCGCCGCCGAGGTCGCCGAACGATCGACCGCAACGCGCGATGCGATCCTCGCTGCCGCCCGCCGCCTGTTTGCCGAGAAGGGCTACTTCGCCACGGCGACCGAAGAGATCGTCGTTGCCGCGGGTGTCGGCACCCGCGGCGCGCTCTACCACCACTTCGCCGACAAGCGGGCGCTGTTCGTCGCCGTCTACGAGCAGCTGCAAACCGAACTGTTGGCAGCGGCCAGCGCGCAGGCTCATGGAGATGCACTCAGTCGTCTTCGAACTGGTCTCATCGGATTGCTCGAAGCGTCGCGTACCCCGGATGTGCAGCAAATCATGCTGATCGATGCACCCGCCGTGCTTCGGACGGAGGAACGACGTGACACGGACGAGCGGTATGGGTTGAGCACGATGCGCGGGTTGCTCAAGCGGGCGGTGGCCGAGGGCAGCGTGCCTGCGCTGCCGATTGAGGCGATGTCGCGCATGTTGCTCTCGGCAAGTCAGGAAGCAGCCCGATTCGTCGCCAACTCCGAACAGCCGAAAGCGGCCCGAGAACAAGCCATCAGCGCTGTCAACCTGATCCTCGACGGCTTGACGAAGCGCTGACCGGCAACCACATGTTCAGGTTGGGCGGGCGAAGGTGCAGATCGCGTCGGCCAGCGCTACCGGTTGGTCGAGCATCACGTATGTGCCGGCATCTGCGATCGGGACGAGTCGAGCATCGGGGAAGTCGTTCTGAAGACGTTCGGCGTGCGCTATTGGGAACAACTTGTCGCTGTCGCCCCATGCCAATAGGACCGGCTTGGCGAAGCTACGAAGCGCGTCGACCGCGTCGAGGGTGACGCTCGGCTCGAGCGACTGCGTCGTGCGCAACGCGTCCTTCCGAGAATCCTTGCTGGTCGAGAACGCCTCGAACACGCGATCCGCAGCCCTGCCCGACGGCGGGTGTACGCACACCGACTTGATGAAGAACTTCCGACCTGGTCGTGAGGCGAGGAAGCGGATGAACGCCGCGCCGAACGGCGGCACGCGCCGCGAGATCGCGGCGACCTTGTCGAAGCCCTTCGGCGGGAAGTGCTCATAGCTGTCGCAGTTCGTCAGCACCAGCCGACCGATCCGCGCGAGATCGGCATGACCCGTACCCAGCGCGGCGAGGCACAACCCGCCACCGGTGTCGTTGCCCACCAGCGTGACATCGTTCAGATCGAGCGCCTCGAGGAACGCAGGGATCCGAGCCGCGGCCGCACGCGCCGACAGATCCGCACGCGGTGCCGGGTCGGCGTGAGCACCGAGCGGCCAGGTCGGCACGATGCACCGGAACCCGCGGATCTCGCCGACGACCGGATCCCACAGTGCACCACCTACGTACACGCCGTGGACGAACACGATCGAAGGGCCTTCGCCGACGATGCGATACCGAATCGTGGCGCCGTCGATCACCACGGTTTGTGCGGCCACACCGTTCACTCAGTAGCTCCCCGGCACCAGCGCCGACACGTCCTCGCCGGTCATCATCTTGACCGGCAAGGCGGTGTCCCAGTAGTCGGTCCAGCGGGTGATCTTGCCACCCTCCAGCACGAACGTGCCCATCACAGGCACCCCATGCACCGTGCCATCAGGACCCTTGATCATGTCGAGCCGCTCCGTCAACACAACATCACCACTCGCGGAGATGTTCTTGACCAGGTACTCGTACGAATCTGGGAACATCCCGAACTGGCCGGCAAGGTTCGCCACAATCGCATCCGCACCCGTCGTCGCCGGCATCCCACAGTTCTGATACACCGCGTCCTCCGTAAAGTAGTCGCGCAATGCCTCGGCATCGCGCTCGACCATCAAGTCGCAGAACTTCTGGACGACTCCAACAGCATCCGACATCAGCAGATCCTTTCGTTCGCAACCGCTTGCACACTTCACAACACCATATACATACACTGTGTATGTGCGCCATATCGATGGTGTGTCTGAGCGTCAAGCGTCACCAAGCGCCCGACAACCCGCCGCCTGGTTCGTGATGGCGGGTACCATTCGAACGGGTCCGGCGGACCAAGCCACAGTGAGGGGGCCCGGTGACGGACACCAGCGAAACAGGTGCCGGGCCGATGAGCGGAATGCGTGTCGTCGAACTGGGTGTGGTGATCGCCGGCCCGTCGGCCGCGTCGATGCTCGGCGAGTGGGGCGCCGATGTGATCAAGGTCGAACCGCTCGACGGCGATCCGCAACGGGGCAACACCCGATCGTCGTATTTCGAGCTCGACAACCGCGGCAAACGAAGCCTGTGCCTGGATCTGAAGTCGGCTCGCGGTAACGCCATCGTCGCCCGCCTGCTCGACAGCGCCGACGTGTTCATCACCAACATCCGCCCAGGCGCCCTGGCCCGTCTCGGCCTCGACTACGACACGCTCGCGGCACGAAACCGGCGACTGGTGTACGGCCTCATCGGCGGCTATGGCGCCGCCGGACCAGCCGCCGACAAACCGGGCTACGACGTCGGCGCGTTCTGGTCGCGAGCCGGTGTAGCGGCCGCCATCGTCGGCCCCGACGCCGAGCCGCCGGTGCCCCGACCAGGGCTCGGCGACCACACCACAGCGCTCGCACTCGTCGCCGGGATCGGGGCAGCGCTCGTCGAGCGCGGTCGCACCGGCACAGGTGGGCTGGTCACGACCTCGTTGCTGCGCACCGGAGCATTCGTGATCTCCTCCGACTTGGCGGCCCAACTGGCCGGCAGCCCACCCGAGACCGGCCTGCGCCGAGCGATGTACAACCCCCTGCTCGCCTGCTACCGAGCCGGCGACGGCAAGTGGTTCTGGTTGCTCGGCCTGCAGATCGGCCGCCACTGGCCGAATGTCCTGCGGGCCATAGATCGGCAAGACCTCCTCGACGACGAGCGGTTCAGCTCGTTCGGGCGGATCGTGCACAACAGCCGTGACGTCATCGCCATCCTCGACCTCGAGTTCGCCAAGCACACGCTCGACGAATGGTCGGAGATCTTCGCCCGCGAAGATGTCTGGTGGGACCCCGTGCAGAGCCTCGGCGAGGTCGTCGCTGATCCGGTCATGCACGCCTCGGGCGCAATCGTCGCCACGGCAGCCGGCGGACAGACCGTTGCCTCGCCTGTGTCGTTCGGCGGTTTCCGGCCGGCACCGATCGAGCGTGCTCCCGAGGCGGGAGAGCACACCGAGCAGATACTGCTCGAGCTCGGCTTCGAATGGGCCGAGATCGCCGAATTGCACGACGCAGGCGTGATCCCCTAGGCATGCTCAGCGATTGAACTCACCATCGGAGTTGCGCGTGACGGCTGCGCCGACAAGGCCACTGGTCAGCGTCTCGTCGATCGCGCCGGCGTCGGTCGAGGTGCCCCAACCGCGGATCTCCGACCGCGCGCCGACGGGACGCACTGCAGCCAGCACGTGCGACGGGCCCTCGCGATCGAAGACGACCGTCGCAGCCTCGACAGTTGCCGCGCCGCTCCAATCGTCGTCCATTGCCTGGCGTTCCCGGAGGTCGGCCGTCGGCTGGCAGTCCTCGAAGACGAATTGCGCCGGAGGCTTGTTGGAGTACACCCCGAAGGCGTGCTTGGTGGCGTTGCCTCCGTTGCCGTGCACAACGCCCCAGCCGCCGTTACGCACCAGCGGAACGATCGCAGCGATCGACTGCCCCGCGGCGTTGCCGACGGCGGCGCCGGCGAACCCGAGGCCTCCGGTCACCGTCAACGACCGACCGGTGTCGAAGCCGAGAGCGCGGGCGCTCATGCGCACGATCGACGGGAAGCAGGCGTACAGGTCGACGTGATCGACGTCGTCTGGCCCGATCCCGGCGTGGCGCATGGCCGCCAACCCGGCGGTGGCGAGCGCAGGTGATCCGTGCAACTCGTCGCGCTCACCCACACGCCACGTCTCGTGGGCCTTGGTGACGACCTGAGGGAACACCAGGCGAACGGTCGCGACACCCAGCTGACCGGCGATGTCGACACTGCACATGAGCACCGCCGACGTCATGTCGACGTTGTTGTTGGCCACCATCGCCTTGGTGTAGGGGAAGGCGATCATCCGGTTGTCGGGCCGCGGTTCACGGATCTCCGCGGCCGTGTGTGGCTTGCGGTCCCAGGCGGACGGGTTGCCTGCGGCGACCTGGCTGAAACCTGCCCACAGCTCGGCCAGGCGGGTGCGGTGATCATCGACCGATTCGCCGTCTGCGGCGCGCATGCTGTCGCTCATCAACGTGTAGCCAGGTGCTGCTGCGCCGAACATGCGGAACTCTCGGGTCAGCGCCTCGTCGTCGGGAAACCCACCGATCAGCTCCGGCGTTTGTTCTCCCCCACTCGTCGCCCAGGGCGGCTCCTCGCCCGAACGCTTGAGGCGTTGCGACGTGTACCGCGCCTCTCCGCCCAACACCAGGGCGATATCGACCTGTCCTGTGGCGATCAGATCGGCGGCCCGACCGACCAACTCTTGCGGGGCGCTGCCCGAGATCGACGTCAACGCTGTGGCAGCACCGTCGCACCCCAGCGCCTGGGCGATCAACTCGCCGGGGTTCCGATAGCGCCAGTAGCCACCCGCCACACCGATCCAACCGACACGCTCCAACAGCTTGCTGGAGCCCGCGTCGGCTGCGGCGAGCCGAGCCGCATCGCGCATCAACTCGATCGGGCCCGACACGACGTCGCCCACCTTGCCCGGTCTCTGGACGACCTGGGCGGAACCGACGATGGCCGGCGTGGTAGATCTCACATCCATCAATTAAATATTAACCTATTTTGTTGGCGTCGATCGGCTCGTCGGGAACGCCGCGCCCGATCAGATCGTCGACGACGTCTTCATCGAGACCGAGCACGTCTCGACAGACTTCGCGGCTCTGTTCGCCATACAACGGCGCCGGCCGCAACGCCGGAGCGGGGAGACGATCAGCCAGGCACGGACCGTTCTCGACCAGCACGGTTCCCTCGAGCGTGGGCTGCGTCATCGTCCGGAAGAACCCGCGCGCGATGAGCTGTGGGTCGTCGGGGAGGTCGGCCACGTTGGTCATGCTCCCAGCCGGTACGCCTGCACGCTGCAGCGTGTTCATCGCGTCGGTTCCAGTGCGCTCGCCTGTCCAGGCCGCGAGGTGGCCATCGATCAGGCGCCGCGAAGCGAGTCGGCACCACGATCGAGGAGCCGAGGATCGACCGCCCAGTCCGGCGAACCAATGGCGGCGACGAGAGCCGACCACTCGGCGTCGGAACCGACGGTGATCACGCACCACTGATCGTCGCCGGCACACGGGTAGACACCCCACGGGGCGTCGGTCTCGCCGTGCAGAGTGGGTCGCGCCGAGCCCGGTTCGAGGGACTCGCGGAGGAACTGCGGGCCGAGGGAGACGATGATCGACTCGGCTTGGGACGATTCGATGTGGGCGCCGCGGCCGGTCTGACGCCGTTGGATCAGCGCGGCGAGCACGGCCGCATCGACGACGCGCGCCACAAAGTGGTCGGGGTAGATCGTCGTCGCGTCAGCGAAGCCGTCCCCGCCATCGTCGGCCGGCTCCGGGTCGCACCACAGGTGGGTGAGGCCCGACACACAACGAACCAACGGGCCGTACCCCATCCAGTCGCGCCATGGGCCGAACTCCCCCATCGCCGAACTGGTGACAACCACGACACCGGGATTGATCTCCAGCAACCGCGCCGGACCGAGCTCCAACGAATCGAGCGTTCCGGGTTTGAAGTTGCTGAGCACGACATCGGCCAAGGCGACGAGCCGCTCGAAGATGCCGCGCCCCTCGGGACTGCGCAGATCGACGCCGAGCGACCGCTTGTTGCGATGCCCGGCGGCGAAGTATGGCGTCATCCCGGCCATGCGCGCCCCGTCGGGAAAGTGGCGGTTCTCGACCTTGATGACATCGGCGCCCTGATCAGCGAACAGGCGACCGGCCTCACCGCCCATCACGATCACGCCGAGATCGAGCACCCGAAGCCCATCGAGCGGCCGACGATCGGACCAGGGCGACGAGGGTTCGCCGGGTGCACCCGGCTCCCGGTCGATGACGCCGTTGTGCTGCCCGACCACCGGAGCCGGCGTGCGGATACCGGCGCGGATCCCGTCGACGAGCACGTGGCCGGTCGGTGCCCTGCCCACCAACCCGCCACCGACCGGCAGGTCGATGAACAACCCGCGGACCTGGAAGTGCTCGGCCTGCATCGCCGCCGCCGGCGACATCACCGGGGCGATCGGCACACCACGTCGCTGACCCTCGGCCACGAGATCGAGCATCGTCTCGCCGCGGAACAGAGCGGCGATCATCGGATACAGCATCTCGGCGATCCGGAACCGTCGGGCGGCGCCGTCGTACTTCGGATCGGCGAGCTCATCGGGGTCACCCAGCCACGCCCGCATGCCGTGCCACTGCCGCGGAGCGAGCAACACGATCCGCACATGGCCATCCGCACAGGCGAAGACCGGATACAGCACCGAGCGCCCGCGGCCCTGAGGCACGCCACGGCCCGCCTGGGCGGCAGCGGTACCGATACTTCCGAACGCCGGATCAACGGTCTGCGCCGTGGCGTCGAGTCGAGCCACGTCGAGCACGTCACCGCGCCCGGTCTCGTACCGGTTCCACAACGCCAACAGCACCGCCCACGCCGCCTGGACCGCAGACGTCTCATCGGCCAGATCACCGGGCAGCATGAACGGAGGCCGCCCAGGGACTCCCGAGCGGCTCAACTGACCGGCCAGGGCGAACAGCACCCAATCGGTCGCCGACCAGTCACGGTACGGACCGGTGCGCCCGAAGTCGGTGATCGTCGCCACCACCAGATGTGGATACCGACTTTGCACGACCCCAGGAGCGAGGCCCCACGACTCCAGGACACCCGGGCGATGGCCATCGACCCACACGTCGGCAGCCGCAAGCATCGCCAGGAACGTCTCGCTGCCTGCCGCCGAAGACAGATCGAGCTCGATACTGCACTTGTTCGCGGCCCGCACCGCGAAGGCGATGCTCGCCCCGTCAATTGTCGGCTCGGCCGTTCGCGATCGCGCCCCACCGATCGGCTCGACCAACACGACATCGGCACCGAGATCGGCCAGGAACCGGCCGCACATCTCACCCCAACCGTCGGTCGTGTCGACCACTCGCACCCCAACCAAAGGCAACCCTGGCGTCATCGCGCCGTCCAACCGCCGTCGACCGTCAGTGTCTGGCGCGTGCAATACGTCGAGGCATCGCTGGTCAGGTACAACAGCACGCCGTCGAGCTCGTGCTCGCGACCCGGCCTCCCGGCGGGCGTGTTCTTCTTGACGTGCTCGGCCAACGGCGTGCCCGGTTCGAGGCTGCCGGCGGATTCACTGGGAAAGAAGCCAGGCGCGATTGCATTGACACGTACCCCCGAGCGGGCCCATTGACATCCCAGCTCGCGGGTGAGGTTGACGACACCGCCTTTCGAGGCTCTTCGGCGCGCGCCCGCTGCGCGCTGCAGATCGCCACCACATCAATGTGTGAATCGGCCCGCATCGCCGGCATATGCACCCGCGTACCGAACCCTGTCCCGATCAAGCCAACCTTCATCTGCTCACCTCACTCCTTTCAGCTCAGACTAAGGTCGGGCACCACCGTGCGACGGATGCGAAAAGGGGAACCCGTTGAGACTCATCGGACTCTGGACCGAACCCGAAGACGTCGATGCCTTCGAACATGACTACCTCGGTTCGCATTACCCGCGGCTCGCTGGATGGGTGGGTGTCCAGGCTGTTCAGACATCTCGTTGCATCGACGGCCCCTACTATCGAATGACCGAATTGACGTTCCGCTCGCTCGACGACATCGACAAAGCCTTGAACACCGACGAGGGACGAACGATCCTCGAGCAAGCACGAGCGCTGGCGACGAAGTACGGAAATCGGCTCGAAGTACTCGTGACCGCCGAAGCAAGCTGAATTGCTCCGTCTTACCCAACCATCCTCCGCGTGTATCAGAGATGTATCAAATCCGTCGAGCACCGGCCGATTCGCCTACTGATGTTGCGCCGTCGGACATCGGCCCAGGTCACCGCTATTGTGCACTATGGGCCAACACGAGCTAACACACGCTGGACAGGCTGAATCCAGATTTGGGAACAGGGGGTCGGGAGTTCGAGTCTCCCCATCCCGACCCATGTGACCAGCGGTGATACGATCTCGAAATCGGTCCGTCGACGCGAAATCATCCGACGCGGGTGATGCGGCCGACCGCAGCGGACCTGAAAACTGTTAACCCAAACCGACCGTGGATCGATTGCAGGGCGACGGTCGATCAAGACCAGCACGAACGAGGAAACGACGATCATGACGCACCATAAGGGCGGATCGATGCACGGTCCGGGCTTGCGAACACTTTCTGCACGTACGACGCTGGGGCATCATACCGCGACCAGCGGTGGTGCACGATGGTGACGACGCGCCGCGGTGTGAGCGCACGTCGCCGCGGGTTGGCGCTGACGTCACTTGGGTGTGGAGCTCTCCTTGCAGTGGCCCTGATCGCGATAGCTGTGCGGCAGCTGGGATCGCTCGTCATCGGGCTGGTCGGCATTGCCCTCGCAGTAGCCGGTTTTGGTGGGTGATCACCGAGCGGATGCCACGGCGCGCGGTCGGCGTCGTCAGCGTGCTCGCCGGAGTGAGCCTGCTCGTCATCGCAGGTGTCCAGGCGACTCCGCACGGTGATCATCCCGTGTTGCGCGCCCTGCTTCTGGCGGCGCTCCTCGGTGCCACGATCGGCTGCGGTCGCGCCGCGCTCGCCCAGGATCTCCACGAAATGGACGCTCGCCGACCGTCGCAGGTCTCACCTCCGCAACACCCGGTACTGCTCTGCAACCCGTGGTCCGGAGGCGGCAAGGTGGCGCGGTTCGGCCTCGTCGAGTTGGCTCAGGAGCTCGGGGTCGAGGTGGTCATGCTCGACAAGGGGCTCGACCTCGAGCAGCTCGCGCGCGATGCCGTTGCCCGTGGCGCCGACTGCCTGGGGATGGCCGGGGGTGACGGCTCTCAGGCGCTCGTCGCATCGATCGCCGTCGAACACGATCTCCCGTTCGTCTGTGTGTCGGCAGGTACGCGGAACCACTTCGCCTTAGACCTCGGGATCGACCGCGAAGACCCACGTCTCAGCCTTCACGCCTTTCGCGACGCCGTCGAGCGTCGCATCGACTACGCAACCGTCGGCGACCGGCTGTTCGTCAACAACGTCTCACTCGGGATCTACGCCACGATCGTCCAACAGGAGGGTTACCGCGACGCGAAGGCGGGAACCACCAAGACACTCCTACCCGAGTTGCTGGGCAGAGCGACGGAGCCGTTCGATCTGCAGTTCACCAAGCCCGACGCCACCGAGGTCGATGGGGCGTACCTGATCCAGGTGTCGAACAACCCCTACGTGCTGGGCGCGACACTCGACGCATCGCAGCGGCGACGGCTCGATACCGGCATGCTCGGCGTCGTCGCCATCACTGCAGCCACCGGAGCGGAGGCAGCAGCAGTCGTCACACTCTCCGCACTCGGCCAACGCCGACGAAGCCGCCACTGGCACGAGTTCACCGCAGAGCAGTTCACGGTGCGCTCGCGTTCGGGCCGGGCCTACGCGGGCATCGACGGAGAAGCTTTGGAGCTCGACACGCCGTTGGAGTTCCGCATCTATCCCGCGGTCTGCGGCTACTGGTCGCCGACGGCAACCTGACAGCCGCCGAACGGCGTCGAGCCCGCGACGTGTCGTTGGGCGACCTGGTCAGCCTCGCCCGCAACGTCGACCCCCTCGCCGAGCTCGATCAGTAACCAGAGTCGGTATCGACGGAGGGCGCTCCGGCACCCGCCGACCCCATCGTCTACCGTCACGGGATCAACGGAAGAAGGACTTCATCCGATGACCACGATCACGAGAGGGAAAGCGCCCCGGCTCGCTCCCTTGATCGTTGCCGCGTTGTTGAGCCCGGTGGTCCTGGTGGCGGGCGGCACTACGTCGGCGTTGGTCAATGGGCGCATCCCGCGCTGGAGGGGTGTTGCGGGTGTCGGTGCCCGAGGCGGTCGGCGGCAAGACCGTGGTCGGTCAACTCACCGTCGACCGCGGAGTTGGAGCCGGGTACGTGACGGCATACGGCTGCGACGAAGGCATCCCAACAGACGCCGCTGGCATCGTCAGCAGATCCGACCTCAACTACGACGGATCCGTTTCGCAGGTGGCATCGAACCGGTTGATCGTAAAGGCAGACGACAACGGCGACGTCTGCTTCTTCACCTCGAACACGACGGCGATGATCGTCGACATCAATGCCGTGACGTTCGATACCGGGGTCAACTCGTTTCCGAACCGCCGCACCGACACCCGCGGCCAGCCCGAGGCACTCGTCAGCGCGGCAGGGGTTCTGCGCGTGTCGGTTCCCGAAGCCGTCGGCAGCAAGACCGTCGTCGGCCAACTCACCGTCGACCGCGCAGTAGGAGCCGGGTACGTGACGGCCTACGGCTGCGAGGATGGCATCCCCGTAGATGGCGACGGCACCGTCAACAGATCCGACCTCAACTACGACGGCAGCGTGTCACCCGTGTCGTCGAACCGGTTGATCGTCAAGGCCGACAACAACGGCGACGTCTGCTTCTACACGCTGAACTCGGCGGCACTGATCGTCGACATCAACGGAGTCTCCGACGTCGGCATCCGCTCGTTCACCAACTACCGCACCGACACTCGCACCGGCCCGACCATACGGATCGCCGGCGGTGGCGTGCTGCGAGTGTCGGTTCTCGAAGCCGTCGGCGGCAAGACCGTCGTCGGCCAACTGACTGTCGACCGCGCGGTGGGAGGGGGATACGTGACCGCCTACGGCTGCGAGGATGGCATCCCAACGGACGGCGACGGCACCGTCAACAGATCCGACCTCAACTACGACGGAAGTGTCGCACCCGTGTCGTCGAACCGGTTGATCGTCAAGGCCGACGACAACGGCGACGTCTGCTTCTACACCCAGCGTCCGGCGGCACTGATCGTCGACATCAACGGGGTCTCCGACGTCGGCATCAGCTCCTTCCCCAACTACCGCATCGACACTCGCAGCCCAACATTGCCGCCAGGCTCGATCACACCCAACAACGTGCCGGTCTGGCCGCCGTATTCAATTGTTCCGCCACTCGAGGGTGTTGCTGCGCTCACCGGCCTACCCGCAGATGCAACGGTCACCAGCCGACCGATCCTGGCCGTCAAGATCGACAACTACGGGGTGTCCCGACCGCAATGGGCGCTCGAGAACGCCGACGCGATCATCGAAGAGAACGTCGAGGGAATCACCCGGTTCGTCGCACTGTTCCACACCCAGCTGCCCGATCTCGTCGGACCGGTTCGGTCGGCGCGGATCGGTGACCTCGACCTGTTGTCGGCAATGAACCGCCCGGTCTTCGCGTACTCCGGCGCCAATCCGGGTGTGACCGACTGGGTCAACTCCGCAGCCAGTTCCGACGTGCTCGTCGACTTCACGGCGCTGCACAACCCGTGCTACGTCCGCTCGGCCGACCGACCCGGGCCGCACAACCTGTTGCTCGATCCGACCTGCGCAGTCAACACTTCCTCAACCGCGGGCCCCGCCCGACCGCTTTGGCACATCGATGCGTCGTGGCGTCCACCAAGCGGCGTCATCGCTCTTGCCGACACGACGTTCAGGTCGGCGATGGATGGCGTCGTTGTCGACTGGACCTGGGACATCGCCACGGGTACGTACCTGCGATCCCAGGACGGTCAACCACATCTCGCCGTTTCCGGTGCTCAGATCGCGGCACGCAACGTCGTCGAAATCTCCACCGTCTATGTCCCGTCGCCCGCCGACGCTCGATCACCGACGCCGATCACGGTCGGTACCGGGACGGCTGTCGTGCACCGAAACGGCATCGCGATTCCGGTCGTGTGGTCCCGGACCACACCGTACGATCCCTTCGAGTTCGTCGAGCCGGTGACCGGCCAGTCGATCCCCGTCGACACCGGCACCACCTTCGTCGAGCTCGTGCGAGCGCGATGAGTGCCAACGACCGCTAGTCGATCGGACCCACCGCTTCGCGAACCAGCTCGTGGAAGACGCGGATGCCTTCTTCCCACTTCGGGCTCAGCACACCCACGTCGTAGTTGCCCGCGAGCAGGTTGCGTTGCACGTGCTCGCAGACGCGGGCATCTTCGTCGGCAACCTGTTCGCTGAACTTGATGATCGCCTCGACATCGTGTTCGGTGTCGTCTGCGAAGAAGTACTCGAAGATCAGGTCCGAGTGACTGTGCCCACGCGGGAGCCACCGCTCCACGGCGAAGCCGCCGGGGAAGACGTCGAAGGCGAACGTCGGCCAGAACCAGCCGAACACGCCGAACGTCGACTCGTTGCGCGGCGGCATCTCGTGGATGTTCCAGCGGCGATCGCCCTTGATGATCACCTTGTAGTTCAAGGCGTCGGCGTCGCGGCTCATCGCCGGATGCACCGTGGGCAGGTGGTAACCCTCCATGAAGTTGTCGCCGTACGTCTTCCAGTTGCAGGCGACGCTGCGCACTGTCCGGCTGTGGAATCGGAACGATTCGAGCGGCACGTCGGCGACTTCATCGGGGAATGCCCCCAGCCATTCGTGCAATGGCGCCACCGCCGGATCGAGGCAGACGAAAACCATGCCCCGCCACGAATCGACCTGGATTGGAGCCAGGTCCAGACCATCGGGCACCGCACATCCGAAGTCGCGTGCATTCAGCAGCGAGCCGTTGTCGCGGAACGCCCATCCGTGGTAGCGACAGACCATGTTGGCCTGGTGGCCCTCGCCGTCCCACACGATCGGGCCAGCACGGTGGGGACACAAGTTGTAGAACCCTGCCAGGCTGCGGTCATCGTTGCGACGGACGAAGATTGGCCACCCGGCCAGATTTTCGGCGACGTAATCGCCAGGGCGGCGCAGTTGATGTTCGTAGGCGACATGCACCCATGCCGACCCGAAGATCGGCCAGCGCTCTCGTTCGAAGACGCCAGGGTCGGTGTACCAGCGAGCCGGGAGTGTCGTGACCAGATCCACTGGGACGAGCCTACCCACTGGCCTGCTGCCGTGAAGCCTGAGCATGCATTTGCTGCCGGGGGCCACGAGGCCGTCGCCGTCAGCGCTTGATGATGCAGTCCACCTTGCGGAACGTCTCGCTGACGTCCCATCGGCCGGTGAATCCGGCAGGGGTGAACAACACCGATCCGGCCGACAGATCGTAACGCACGCCGTCGTTCCCAGTCATCGTCGCCGAGCCCGACGGGCCGACGAAGACCTCGTCGTAGCCATCGCGACTCGCGGGAAACTGCCGGGAGTCGACTCCCATACTCCAACGTTCAATCCGTTGTGCACCCACAGTTCGGCCGTCGACTCGTGTGGCTCGCCCTTGATTGGATTGGCACGCGGTGTCCGCGGCCCGAGCGCAATCGTGTGCGCATTGGCGAGGTACGCGGTCGGCGCCGGCCGACCAGGACGGTTGTCGATGACGTACAACTTGCGCACCGTTTGATGCACCGTCCACGTGCTGTTCCAGTGCCGCGGCGTAACCCATGCCGTGCCGGGAGCGATGTCGAACTCACCGTCGTCGTGAGCAACAGTGACCCGTCCCGAGACCATGCACATCATTTCGTCGTAGTCGTCAGTCGGTCCGCTCAGCGTGCCGGGAGCGCACTCTCAGATGCCGACATCGACCCCGTCATATCCCCACTCCCACAACCGCTGTGCGGGTGCCTCGGGTGGCTGCATAGGGGCAAGATTGGCCGCGAAGATGTCCTGCGCGTACATGTAGCCATTGTGGCCGACGTCGGTGGATGGGGAACACTCCGGCTGTCGGACGACTCACCGAGATATGATCTCGACTTCGACATCGCGGGTGTAGCTCAATGGCTAGAGTTCCAGCCTTCCAAGCTGGCTATGCGGGTTCGATTCCCGTCACCCGCTCCGAGTGAAGCCCCAGCTCAGCTGGGGTTCCTTCGGTCTGGCGGCTCGTCTGATCCTGAGAGCCATCGCTCGCGCCTTTATCCGCGGCCTTATGACACTGCCCTGTGCATTTCCTTTTGTTGTGCATTCTTTGTGTTCTTTGCAGGACTTGCGGGAGAAGTCGAGCGGCGGGGCGTTGTCGTCGTCGAACTAGCGGTGACCGTCTGCAGTCACATTTTCGGAACGAATCCTCGACCCGGAGCCGAGCTCTGTTGATCCGCCGAGAGCACACACCCAAAGCAAGCCCGTATACATCAGATCGCGACACAGACCGGGCCGGGCCGCCGAAGCGTCGCCAGCCTCCACCCGGGATAGGGCAAGCGGAAAGGCCCGCACCCGGATTGAAGGCGGGACCGAGCCAGTACACCGTGGTGCCTTTGGCGAGCTTGGCGAGCAATTCGGTCGGAGTGCTGGCGCCAATGGCCTACGACGCGAGCCACCGGTCGAGCGACTCGATCACCGTCGCCGCAGCCGCCGTTGACCACGCAGTACTGCTGACGACGAATGGATCCGACAGCATGCTCGACATCCTCAGCAAGGCATCGACTCCGTCGACACCGCTGGGGTAGTGCTGTTGAAGCCACTTCTCGAGGACGAGATTGTCATCGGGATTCGTCGCCTTGGCGTAGTTCCAGCCGCGGAAAGGGACCGAGCGGATCGGCGCGATGAAGCCGCTCAGCGCTCCTTCTTCCGCCACCGACCGGCGATGAAACAACGCGAGCTCGTACCAACACCAGGCGCGGGTTAGCGCCGTCGGTGACAAGACACGAAGTGGACATCGGCGGCTTCATGGCCCGCGGAAAATCGCGTTGACCTCGGCGAGAATGTCGGCGCGAATTCTGGTCGATGAACAAGAAGTCGACCCAGATCCCGATCTTGTCCAGACAAAGGTTCTCGACTTGCTCCGGGTCGATCTCCGGTCGATTCGCGCGACTGATCTCGGCGATCAACCGCATGCCGGAATGAATTGCCTCCTGGAGGTCGACGAAGTTCTCCTCCCAGTCGTAACTGACGAACAGATCGGCCCAGCGCGGCAAGAAACGCTGGGCAAAGTCGCGGGCTGGATAACCGCGAGCGTCGCGTGGCCCCCTCGCCAGCGAGTGCACGTTTGTTGAGCGATGGCCGCTGTCCAACAACTCACCGAGGATCAGCGAGAGGTTGCAAGCCGTGGTGCACCAGAGACGACGATCGGGTTCTGGGCCTGCGGGCCGCGGGGAGCGGGTGCACTGGGACTGCATCGAATGGCCCACTGAGTAAATAGGCCCGGGGCACGCGGGAGGGGCCTCCACCAAACCCAGCGTTCCTCACACCGCCCATCGACATCGGCCAACGCGCCCAGCCGTGGCCAGCGGACGAGGCAGATTGAGCGGGGACGCCGCCCCAGTTCCGGCCCGGGGGTAGTCGGGTCCGACCACACCTCCACCCCGCCCTCGTCCGGTGACCTCTGTGCTGCCGGTGTCGACGGGATGTTGGGCGAGGAGCCGATCGTGATGACGGTGGGTTCGGTCTGCTTGTCGCGTTCGGCGCCTGCACCCGGAGATCACGATCCGTCACAGCCAGTAGTGTCGTGACAGTGTTGCGTGAGAGAGATCGGGGTTCACGACACGATGAGCGACTTCCAAGTTTTCATCCGTCACAAGCAGCCCGACGAGGCGATTGCAAACCGGGGCGCGCCGTCACAGTTCTCCGGCAACCTGACGTTCTTCATCTCCGGCGACAGCATCCATGCCGGTGCGGCCTGGCGGGCCCGGCCGCGCAGGGGCCGCGGCCAGAGACTCAGCCCGCGCAGCCGTTCCTCAATCTGCGAATGCCCGATCCCAACAGCAAGAATTCCTTCGACGCCAAGCGGCGGAGCCGCAAGCCGGGCGTCGCCGCGGACGACATGGGCATCTTGGCGGTCTTCGACGGCATGCCAATCGAATAGCGGGTCGGCGCTCGCACGCGGCGAGACGACGGGGAGCGGGCAATGACGGCGGTCACCGTCCGGGCGTTGCCGGCGAAGTGTGGCGACTGCCTGGTCATCGAATACGGCTCAGCAGGCGCCAGGCCCTACCGGATCCTGATCGACGGTGGGCTGAAGGGCAGCTACGACGAAGGGCTGGGCAGGTATCTTGCGGAGTCGGCCGATCAGCCGACCGAGTTCGACATCATCGTCGTCACCCACATCGATCTCGATCACATCGAGGGAGTGATCGAAGCCCTCGAGCTGAACCAGCTCACTACCGAGAACATCTGGTTCAACGGACGCGACCAGCTCGACGAGTTGATCAACCCGGGGGCAAGGAAGCGTGGCCACCGCCAGGGCGACGCACTCGACAAGCTGATCCCACACGACAAACGAAACCCGGTGGTCGGCGGCAAGGCGATCCACGTACCGGAATCCGGCGCCTTCGAGCTGGACAAGATGCCCGGTCCGGCGCGCTGCACACTGCTCTCGCCGTCGCGCGACCGGTTGGAGCGGCTGCTGACGAAGTGGCCGGAACCAACGCAGGGCGATCCGATCAAGGACCTCTTCGACGCGTTCGACGACGACACCGATGTCGACGAAGCGGGCACTCGCGCCGCCGGCGTGTTCGGCATGGACACCAGCGCCGCAAACGGATCGAGCATCGCCTTCCTCCTCGAAATCGATGGCGTCAAGCTGCTGCTCACAGGCGACGCGTATGCGAAGGAACTCGAAGCGACGATCACACAGGTTCTCGACGAACGGGGCGAGAACAAGCTCGCGGTCGATCTGTTCAAGCTCTCGCACCACGGAAGTCGGCAGAACATGACCGACAGCCTGCTCGATCTGATCGACCCCGCCCTGGTTCTCATCTGCACCGACGGGTCCAAGTTCAAGCACCCCGACGCCGATGCGCTGCAGAAGATCCGCGCCCACTACCCGGGAGTGCCGATCCAGTTCACCGACAACACCACGATCATCGCCGAGCGGGCCGGCTCGATCAGCCTCGAAGCACCGAGTGCCGATCAGTTGCCGGTCGAGTTGCACTTCGGCGACGCACCGGTGACCGACGGTCACGCGACCATGGCGCGGCCGTCTCCGAGCCGACGTGCCTCGACGAACGTCAGAGGTGCCGGGATACGGAACACGAGCGCAGGGTCGAACGGCGTCAAGATCCGCGGCGAGAACCTCAACGTGAAGCTCGAGTGGGGCGCCGGTGCCACGACGCGCGGCGGTGCCGTCGCCGACGACATGTCGATCAAGCTGGCGGCCCACGAGACCACGAAGGAGGGCTCCGTCAGCTTCGAGGTGGTGGCCGAAGCGACCGTTCACGAGGTGGAGCAGACGACCAGCGCCAGTCGCGGCAGCGTCGGCGAGGCGGGCGAACTCGTCGTCGAGTTGGCACGGCCCGACGACGACGAGCAACGCATCGTTCTCGTCGAGGAGAACTCCCAATACGGATGGTTCATCCCCGAACGAAACGCCGACGAGGTCGCCATCGCAGCCACCTTGGGCGCACCGGGCAGTCGTGGGCGGGTCACGAGTTTGGTTCGGCGCAAGCTGCGGGTCATCGCAATCAAGGGGCTCAAAAAGGCGGTTGGGGCGGCAACCAACGCCGCCGTCGGCGCGTACGAGCAAAAGCGCAACCCGCCTGCACTGCGCACGTGGACCGCTGGGAACTATACGACGGCCAGCATCGAACCGCCCGACCTGACCCGCTTCAACCGTGTCGACCGCAGCTTGCTCGTCATCCACGGCTTCATGGGATCCATCCACGGATCGTTCGGCTTCTCGGAGTCCACCGTCCGGCGGCTCGGCGCCGCGTACGACGACAGGATGATCGCGTACAACCATCCAACACTCACGCCGACGCCGCGCAAGAATGCCGAGGACCTCCTCGAGCGGCTCGACGGCCACGAAATGAGCCTCGACATCCTTGCACACTCCCGTGGCGGGCTGGTCGCTCGTGAGCTGGCCCGGCTGACCGAGGGCTCCAAGATCGACGTCCGCTCGATCGTGTTCGTCGCCTCCCCGAATGGTGGCACCCTGATGGCGGACCCCAACCGGCCGTCCGGGCTGCTTGACGGCGTGACGAACTTCGTCGGGAACCTCCCCGGCACCGACGGCTTCGCACTCGTGTTGGAGATGCTCGCCGACGTCGTGTTCCACGGAGCGCTCACCGGTCTCGAAGGGCTGGTGGCGATGCAGCCCGGCGGCGACTACCTCACCGAACTCAACAGGCACCCGATGCCCGAACATATCGTGCTTCGTGCGATCGCCGCCGAGTATGAGCCCGCCGCTACCGCCGGGCTCCTGCAAGCAAAGGTCGACGACGTACTCGACATGTACTTCGGGCAACTCCGCAACGACCGCATCGTGCCGACGTCGAGCGCATACGTCCGCTCCGGCGGCTTCCAGGTGAAGCCAGGTCAGCGGCTCGTGCTGGACGCGGCCAGGGGCGTTCATCACAGCTCGTTCTGGACCGATCCACGCTCAACGCGCCAGCTGCTGACGTGGTTGTCCGCAGACGAGGACGCTCGGACGACTCCGGAGATACCCGAGTCCGAAACGGACCCCGAGGCGGAGATCGCGAAGGTTGCAGAGTCCACGTCGGTCGAGTTGATCATCGAGGGTGTCAAGTCGCTGCCTGCCACGATTCGCAAGAAGATCGGCGCGATGTCCGGAGGGCTCGCTGAGACGGCGTCGCCGCCGACGGGACAACGCGATGCGGTGATCGTTCTGCCCGGCATCATGGGATCCCACCTCGCCGTCGACGGGCGCACGATCTGGGTCGATGCGCTGCGACTCACCCGCGGCGGTCTCTCCGACCTCGCGTACGTAAGCGGTGCCGAGGTCACCGCAGTCGGCCTCAACCGCACGTACGTCCCGCTGATCACCAGGCTCGCCCGCAACTGGGACGTCCATCTGTTCCCGTTCGACTGGCGCGCCGACATCTGCGAATCGGCGAACGGGCTCGACGACCTCGTCTCGCGGCTGCGGGCCGAGCATCCCAACCGCGGGATCAACTTCGTCGCTCACTCGATGGGTGGTCTGGTCGTGCGCGCCTTCGTCGCCGAACACCGCCAGCGGTGGGACGAGCTGGCAGACATCGCGGGAACCTCGAGCGGACGCCTTGTCATGCTCGGCACCCCGAATCGTGGGTCCTACTCGATCCCGATGACGCTGCTCGGCAGTGACCTGGCGGTGCGCGGCCTCGCGGCGATCGACCACAAGCACAGCAACGACGAGGTCGTCGCGATCGTCGCCGGCTTCCCCGGCGTCTACCAGATGCTGCCGTACGCGCAGGGCGTCGAGGACGACAGCTGGAAGGACCTGTACGACAAGGCAAAGTGGGGGGACGGCGCCCACGTTCGCGCGGACCTACTCGCGCTCGCTCGCGACACCCACGCGAAGCTCGCCGACCACGGTGTCGACGCCCGGCGCTTCTGCTATGTAGCGGGCTACGGGAAGGACACTCCTTTCCGTGTCACGATCGAGGATGGACGGGAGATGCGGATCGGGCAGTTCGCGATGGGCGACGGCCGTGTCGCGCATCGCCTCGGCGAGCTCGTCGACATGCCTATGTACTTCGTGGATGCGACCCACGGCGGACTGATCTCGGACTTGACGGTTCTCGACAAGCTCGACGATCTGATCAAACACGGCACGACAGAGACCACCGATCGGTTCCTCGCTCAGGCGCCCGCCCGCCGCGGTGTCGGCGGTGAGTTGCCGAAGATGTACGCCATCGGAGACATCGACCGTCAGCCGCTGACGTCGGCGGCCGGCACGCGCGGCGGCGCCGTCCGGCCGCCGACCAGTGACGACCGCCGGGTGATGGACGACGCACTGTCGATGCTTCTCGGAGGAGAGTCCGACGCACCGAATCGGCCGCGCATCAACGTCAAGGTCGTGCACGCCTGTTTGGACCAGACCAAGCACCCGGTCGCCGTCGGGCACTACGCACGGCTGCCGGCCGAAGGCGCCGAGGGCTTCCTCGACTGGAAGCTGGGCGGGTTGCTCGCGGCGCGGTATCGCCTCGGGCTGGCCGCCGACGACCCTGGACATGCCGTCGTCGTACGCGCCCGCGAAGGCGACTGCCCGGGCGGCGCGGTCGTCGTCGGGTTGGGAGAGTTCGGCCTGCTGACCGAGTCGATCCTGACAGACGGGATCTCCGACGGCGTGCTGCGGCTCGCCCGCATGCGGATCGAAACGGGCATCGGCAGGACCGAGCCGTTCGGGTTGTCCTCGGTGCTGATCGGAACACCCGGCCGCTTCGGATTAGGGATCGAAACGTCGATGGTCGCGATCGTCGAAGGCGTCATGGGCGCCATGCGCCGGCTCGGCGACGACCGGCCGAATCAGTTCGATCTCGAGTTCATCGAGCTGTACGAGCAACAGGCCGACGACGCAGCGAAGGTGCTCTCTACGATCCGTGAGGAGATCGACCACGGCCTGCTGGACACCATGGATCTCGACATCACCGAGGCCGTCGAGCGACGCGATGGTGGTCGGCCTGGCGCGCCCACGCACAACGCCTCCGGTCGACCGTGGATTCGGATGCAGGCGTCGCTTGAGCGGCCCGACCCGTCCAAGGTGTCACCGATCAGCTCGATCAGCGTGTCGGTCCTCGCGCGGCAGGCGCAGGCCGACAAGCTCATCCAACAAGTCGACCTCGACAAGATAAGCGATTACGTCAGCGCGGCGATCAACGGCTCCACTACCGACAACATCGGACAAACCCTCTACGAGCTCCTCCTTCCGCACCGCGTCAAGCTTGAACTTTGTCGGTCGGAGAACATCCATCTGATCGTCGACGAGCAACTCGGACAGTTGCCGTGGGAACTCCTTGCCACTCGTGATTCGGGCGCCAAACATCGGGGTGCGCTCGCGTTGCGGGCGGGTTTCCTCCGCCAACTGCAGAGCGAGCAGACCACTCGGCAGGGATCCGTACGGCCGACCGGCCTCCAGGCCCTCGTAATCGGAGATCCGCCGACCAACTTCGGTCGGCTACCGGGCGCGCGCCGAGAGGCGGGCGAGGTCGCCGAGTTGCTGAAGAGCTGCGACTGGGACGTCAAAGAGCACATCTCCAACGCCGAGGACGAACCGGGCAACCAGTGGGTCGAGATCGAGAACCTGTTGCATGCGGCCCCTTATCGCGTCGTGCACATCGCGGCACATGGCATCTTCGAACCCGACGAACCGAACCGCAGCGGCGTCGTCACCGGTATCGGTCCACACCACCGACTCACCGCGCTCGACTTCCGCTCGATGTCGGTGCAGCCTGATCTTGTGTTCCTGAACTGCTGCCACCTCGGACGTCTCGAAGCGGCCGGTGCCGAAAAGAAGCTCGAGTCGTGGCTGGATCCACTGCAGGTCCGCCAGCCTCACAAGTTGGCGGCCACCGTCGCGACGCAGCTGATGCAGAACGGCATCAAGGCCGTCGTTGTCGCAGGGTGGGAAGTCGACGACCAGGCTGCGGCGGCGTTCGCCGATCGACTGTATCGCTGTCTCTTGGACGCCGAGTCCTTCGGCGACGCTGTCCGCAAGGCGAGAACCGCAGCGTTCGACGTGACCGGAAAGACATCGAACACTTGGGGCGCGTACCAGTGCTACGGCGACCCCGACTTCCAGCTCGTGACCGGTTCGGGGCCGACGCGCCGCAAGGAAAGGATCGTCAGCGACCACCAGCTGATCCAGAACCTAGAGATCCTGACCAGCAACGCTGGCCATGCAGACGACGACGACCTCCGCAAGCTCACCGAGGAGTTGGAGAACCTCGTCGAGGAAGCCGGTGATCGACTCACCAGCGCGCATGTCACGCTGGCGATCGGCGACGCATACAAGTCGGTCGGTGACTTCAAGAAGGCCGCAGAAGCGTTCGAACGATGCTTCCTCAGTCCAGACGGTCGTGGCGAGCTACGGGCGATCGAGCAATACGCCAACATGTTGGTTCGTGACGCAGCGAGCACCGCTGGCGGCGCGGACCTCGTTGCGTTCGAGACGGCAACAAACAAGCTCGAGGCGATCATCGCGGCCGTCGGCGAAACATGCGAGCGACTGTCACTGCTCGGCTCCGTCTACAAGAAACTGGCGGTCGTGTTGAGTCGACGCAGCGAAGCGCCGACCGCGCTCCACTCCCTCCCGAAGACCACGAAGGAGGCGCTGGACTTCGCGAAACGAAAGTACAAGGAGGCCAGCGACGCCGCCCTCGCGGCCCCCGAGGGGAAACCCGACGTCTACAGCGCCAACGTCTGGTTGCAGCTCGAGTACGCCGGATCAAACGCAGACCGGGACCGCGACGAGCATCTCGAATTCGGCAAACAACTCCTGGCGTCGGCAACCTCGACCGCCGACTCGCCGACCAATTTCTGGGACCGGTCCCAACTCGGCGATGCGCTCCTCACGATGGCCCTAATGGGATGCGACGAAACGAGTCGCGCCGACATCGAGCAAGCGGCGAAGCAGTACGTAGCAGCATTCGAGAACCGCTCGACGATCAGGGAGCGCGACTCCGTGCGCACGCATCTCGACGACCTCATCGCGATCTTCAGTGACCTGCCCAGCGACGAGGCGACCGGACTCGACCTCATCAAGGAGCTGAGGCGCAGTCTCCCCTCAGGATAGGGGTTGCCCACCGGCATCGACGCGTTGCGATGCACTCAACGAGTTGGGGTTGGAATACGCGAAGGGATACCAGGCCGCGGGTCACCGCTCAGGAGCACGGCGGCACCGACGCAGCGTGGACGGTCCTGAACGATGCCGACGAAGTTCGCTCTGATGAACGACATGCTTCGCGGGCACAGGCACGCGCCCGACCAACGTCAGAGTGACCGAAATGTTTGCTTGCAATCAGTCGGTCCTTTCGTCATCATTGGGTGAACTTGGCCGTCCATGGGCGACGTGAACGCGCACTCGTCGGCTTTGGGTTCCACCTATTTGTCGGATGGGGACTGCAGTGGCACTTCAGGGGTTTGTTTCGGAGGTACTCGCCGACCAGCCTCTGGCGTACTGGCGCCTCAACGAGGTCGCGGGTTCGTCCGCGGTCAGCGACCTCACGGGAAACGGCAACAGCGGCGTCGTGAGCGGACATGTGACGCTCGGCTCCAGCGCTGCTGCGCAGGGCGACACGGGTGCGTTGTTCAACGGCGGTGACGGTCGCATCGTCGTCGAGAACAATGCGACGAACAATCCACCGCGGATCACAATGGAGGCACTCGTACGTTGGGCCGGACCGACGGGAGTGCAGCAACGCATTCTCGAGAAAGAGAGCTACGGGGGCACCACCCAGTACGGACTCAGCGTGCTCCCGGACGGACATGTTCAGGTCGAGCTGCGGATGAGAGTCTCCGTTCAACCACCACGCGTGGAGGTGGCGGTCAGCGATCGCAGTCTGTTGCCTGGACGCGACGCCCATCTGGTGGCCATGTACGACGGCCTCTCGATCTCCATCTACATTGACGGAACACTCGATCAGGCGGTCACGATCAACACCACGCCGATCGACATCGATGTGAAGTGGCCGCACCCGCCGATGGACCCGGAGGTATCGCTCGTCCTCGGCGACCGGATGTTCTCTGGCACCGGTCATCGAACGTTCAACGGTTTGGTCGATGAGGTTGCCATCTACCCGAATGCGCTCGCCGAGTCGCGCGTTGTGGCCCACTATCGATCAGCGGTCAGCCAGGGGCCCGTGCATGTGTGCGCGGTGAACGGCGACGGTCGCCTCTGGCACACCATCCGCTACGCCGATCATTGGGAGCCGTTCGGCGACGTCGCCGGACAAGCAGGCGACATCGGCGCGGTGCAAGCGGTCGCGTGTGCAACCGTTGCGGATCTCCTACACGTCTGTGCCGTCGATGGTGGCGGGCGACTGTGGCACACCATCCGCTACGCCGATCACTGGGAGGCGTTCGGCGACGTCGCTGGACAGACGGGCGACATCGGGACAGTAAAGGATGTCGCCTGCACGGCTGTAGCAGGCGACCTACATGTCTGTGCCGTCAACGATGCCGATGGTCTGTGGCACACTATCCGCCACGCTGACGGCACCTGGGAGCCGTTCGGAGACGTAGAGGGACAGACCGGCGACATCGGCACGGTTCAGTTGGTCGCTTGCGGCGCCTAGATCTCTTCGGGGGCGCAGCCCCCGAATTTTGTGAATCTCTTGGGGGCGACCGCACGCGACGACGGTGACGAGCGACGCTGCGGGGCCTTTTGCCAACACGTGGAGCTGTCGATTCGAGCCCATCCTTCCTTCGGTCGGTGGTCCCTGATCACGTCCGCGGACGTCGTTCTTGCGGGCGCCGAAGCAGCAGTGGCTCTCGGATGTCTTGTGCTAGTGAGACGGAATGGCCGGTCCGAACCAGGTTGCAAGTGCTCGAGGCAGCTCTGGGTCCGTGAGGTCTCCCGCCCAGGCGACATGTCCGTCGGGTCGGATCAACACGGCCGAGGGGGCGGCGACCTCGCCAAGGACCGGGAGCTCCCACACGCCAGCATGCTTGGCGTCGACCAACCGGACTCGATTCGCCCAAGGAGAAATGTCGAAACCGTCGGGTTCGCCGAGGTTGAGGAGCACGGGCCGAGCGTCGTGCAGCAGGGTGAAGACGCGCGTGGGGCCGTCGGCGGTATGCACGTCGAGGTCGGGCATGCGCCGCCCGAGCAGCGGGTGTCCCTCTCCGAGGTCGTAGTGGATGTCCAGAGCCGAGAGCATCGCTGCGATGTACCGGCGCGGCTCGTCCATGCCCAGCAGTGTGGTCATGGTGTCGCGGAGGGCTTGGTGGCGGTCGTCGGCGCGGGCGAGTGCGACCTGCGCCATGGTGTTGTGCAACACCCGGGCACCGACTGGATGCCGTTCGGTGTGGTAGGTGTCCAGCAGGCTCTCCGGTGAGGTCTTGTTGACCACCTGGGCCAGCTTCCATCCCAGGTTCACGGCATCCTGCACGCCCGTGTTGAGGCCCTGGCCGCCCTGCGGGGGATGCACGTGTGCGGCGTCGCCGGCCAGCAGTACGCGGCCTTGGCGGTAGGCGGTCGCCTGCCGCGACATGTCAGTGAACCGGGAGATCCAGGTCGGGCTGTGCATCCCGTAGTCGGTCCCGTACACACCGACGAGTGCCTCGCGGAGCTCATCCATGCTCGGCTCGCCGGTGTGCTCGACGTGTCGTTCCGTGAGCACGACCCCAATGGGCCCGCCCTCTTGCCTCCGACCGATGGCATGAGTGCCGACGCTGTCGTGACGGAAGCCGAAATCCGGCTCCTCGTCCATCTCGACCTCGGCGATCATCCAGCTGGTCGAAGGGTCCAACCCGGCGAAGTCGATGCCCGCTGCCTTGCGGACCACGCTGCGTCCTCCGTCGCAGCCGACGAGATACGCCGCTCGGAGCGACGAGTCGTCGGACAGCTCGACATCGACGCCGGTGTCGTCCTGAGCGAAGCCCACCACCTCGCAGCCACGAAGGATCGGAACCCCGAGCTCACCGACCCAGCCAGCCAGGATGGGCTCGAAGAGGCGCTGCGACAGAGCAAGGACGTAGTTGTGGCGGGTCGGGAAGTCGCTGATGTCCAAGGCGACTTGAGAGAACCCCAGAGCCGGGTGCACCTGGCCAGCCGAGAGGAATCGTTCCGCGATGCCACGCTGATCAAGTACCTCGATGGTCCGAGAGTGGAGCCCGCCGGCTCGCGATCCGTCGAGGTCTTGACTGGTGCGTCGTTCGGCGATGACGACATCGACCCCCGCCAACGCCAGCTCGCCCGCCAACATCAGCCCGGTCGGGCCTCCTCCTGCGATCACCACCGCATGCTCGGTCATCGCCGCTCCACGGCGCACGCCGCACCGGACAGCGACAGCCCTGTCGCGCAGAGCGACCGCACGCCGGCGCCAGTCGCCCGCACCGCCAACTCCTCGACCGGTTCAACACCCACGATCGACCCTTCTACCGAAGACAACGCACCCATTCTGGCAACTCCTAGCTCCCGAGGTTCTCGCTGTGACCGGCTCAGCGAACGAGTCATTAACAGCACGATTGGGTCGTTTGCGGCAAGCCCCCTCCCCCGGGATAAATTGTGAGTAGCGGCGAAGATTCACGCTCGACGATGCGGGCGAGTTCGTCGGTCCCGACGTGGACGGCGCTGAGTGACGCAGCGGCGAAGGCGGCGACACGATGGCGCAGATGAGGCAACCTTGGCACACGCGTGCGTCGTGCGACCAACGCCTCCCCACACGCCAGTGAGCCGATCGACCACTCAGCTTCAAGGAGACGTCCGGGTGACGACCGGGTTCATTTCTTCGTCCGGGCCCACTCCGGGAGCTCGGGTAATCGGGCGAGGTTGTACCAAGTGCCCTCGACATCGATCTCCCAGTAGCCCGTGTCGTGATTGACGCGCACCTCGCCCCGGATCGTGTCGTCGGGGTTTATCTTCGGTCGACCGCGGTATACCCATTCGCCACCGACCTTCTCGTACACGCGGCTGCCGTCGGTCCACCATCGGGCGGGCTCGGGCGGTACAACGTTGCGAAGGTTCACGGCGGGCGCACCCGGACCCGTGGCCGCCGGAGGGGGTCGACCACCACCACCGGGTGGGCCGGCTCCGCTGCCCTTTGGACGTCCCGAGCCAACAGTGTCGCTTCCCGGAATCGTGTCCGCAGTCGGAGACACCACCTCCGGCAACCGCACCGTATCCGCAGTCGGAGACACCACCTCGGGCAACCGCACCGTATCCGCAGTCGGAGACACCACCTCCGGCAACCGCACCGTATCCGCAGTCGGAGACACCACCTCCGGCAACCGCACCGTATCCGCAGTCGGAGACACCACCTCCGGCAACCGCACCGTATCCGCAGTCGGAGACACCACCTCCGGCAACCGCACCGTATCCGCAGTCGGAGACACCACCTCCGGCAACCGCACCGTATCCGCAGTCGGAGACACCGCGTCGCGCACCGGCCTCGAGACGCCGCCCCCCGACGGCTCCACCCCTGATGCGCTCACCGGAGCGATCGCGCCGAACGCCGCGCCGCCGATCGCCTGCTTGACGGCTTCCTCGGCAATCAGCTCGACGAGTTCGTCGACGCTCTGCGGCATCTGGCCGCTGAGCGCGAGGTGGCGGACGACCGCGTTCGCAGGCGCAGTGAGCGTGGCCGACCCGCCCGCGCCGAGCGAGTTCGCGAGCACGGATGCGGCCCTCGGGCTGAACCCCCGAGAGAGCAGCTTGCCCTCGATCGCGCTCGCGAACTTCCCTCCGATCAACGTCGTGAACGATGTGAGCACCGCGTCGACGGCACTCCGCTTCGCAATCGCACTGAGGTCGACGCCCTCGCCATAGCCGAGCCCCCACCCCTCAGCGACTCCCTGCGCCGAGGTGTTGACGCCCGCCCCGACACCGGACCCGACTGCGACACCGACAAGCCCGTATCCGAGCCTCGAGGCCACGCCCCCACCGACGAAGGTCGCGGCTACCTCGCCGGCCACCTTCAGCTTCTCGAGAATGCCTACTGCGGCACCCGCGCCGCCGAGCACCTTCTCCTCGTACTCGGCGACCCGTTCGGCGAGCGGCACCGCCAGGTCCTGGGCCGAGGCCAGCGCGAGCGCCGTGCCCTCCGGGTGCGCATCCCGAATGCCCTGCGCGGCCAATTCGAGGAGCGACAGGATCGGATCCCAGTCCGAGAAACTCGGCGCCGATGCGTCGCTGACACCGAGCAGATGATGCAGTTTGGCCTTCGCCTCGACATCATTCGGGTTCTGTCGGAGCTTCAGCTGCAGCGTCATCAACTCGAACGGACTGGGCCCGCCGAAGAACTCGGCGATTCGACGGACGACCGGGTGCTCCTCGTTGAGCTCCACCCGATTTCGATGGTCGTCCATGACCGACTCGATCCCCGACTTCAACTCCGCGTACCAATCGCGGACCGCCTTGACCGCTGGGCTGTTGCGGACGTCGCGCTCGTAACGATCGCCGAAGCCCCGCACTTCGAGCAGATCGCCAAACGTCACCAGGCCGCCGTGACTCGGGAGGTTCACATCGCGGCCCCACCAGAGGTGGAAACCCCGCGCCCGTTGGTCGGACGAGTAGACAACGACCGTGGGCTTCGCAACGAGTTCCGCGTACACCTCCTTGCGGAACTTCGTCTCGGCCTCGATGTTCTTCGCCGGCGAGAGCTGGAACTCCGGCGAAAGAAGACGTCCGGTGTCGACCACGAGCTCGAGCATGGCGGAGTCGGCGTAACGGAACTTGCGCTCGATCCGTTCGATCTCGCGCACGTTGCTGTGCAGGATCTGATAGTTCGGGCCGTCGCGCTCGCGTTGCCGCCGCTCGGCGATCTCCACCTCCACCTGTACCTTCGCGTTGTTCGCCGCGCAGGTCGAGTCGCTCCTGGATTTGGTGAATCTGATCCGCGGTGAGTACCAGTACCAGCCACGGGCTCGTACTCAGAATCTCGGCGTACGCATCCGCGTCGTTGCCCGACCTGCCCGTCCGCGTCGGCGTCGTGGGCCGGCGGTGGGTGACATCAGTCGTCTCGCCGACGTGACGTCCCCCAGTGGGTTCGCGCGGCTCACGGAGCGCATGCTGGATTGCCTGGTTGCCTCCGCCCGACGAGCGCCGCCGCCCGTTGTTCAGAGATGCGACGGGCCCCTCTGGCTGGGGTGATGCCGCCTCGCGCTCCTTCACCGTGGGAACGCTCCGGGCCGTTTGGATTCGATCTCGTCGACGACTATCCGGTGGATGTCGTCCACCGAGCCGACCACGACGGTACGCCGAGCACCGCTCGTTCGTGGCGCGAACGTCACGCGAGCCCGAAGCTGCTCGTTCTCGTACCAGGCACGGATGAGGATCACGATGATTTCGTCCGAGGGTGCGAGCGCGTCGATCGCGGCAGGGTAAGAATCGAGGCGTCTCCTCACCGTTGGCCAAGTATCAACGGGCAATCAATCGAATCTGCTTGCCTCAGCACCCGTTGACGTTGCGTTGACGCGGAGAATGGTATTTTGGCCTCGGACCGACGAGGAGGGGCGCCGTATGGGTGTTCGCCCGATGCAAACGGCGAGCCAAGTTCTGACGAGGGCACACGGGCATGTGATTGCCCGTGCCCGGATCTCAGCCGACGTCGCCGACCTCGTACCAACTCCGGTCGCCGTGCGGGTTCTCGGAGGTTTCGAGCTGTGGCGAGGGGCACAGCTCGTAGCCCTGCCCATGTTCGCCCAGCGCCTGGTTGCGTTCCTCGCAGTGCGCGAGCGACCCCAGTTCCGCACCGCGGTCGCCTGCTCGCTGTGGCTCGACACGACCGAAGCGCGAGCCAGCGCCAATCTTCGTACCGCCTTGTGGAAGATTCGGCAGATCGATGCAGGTCTGATCCATGTCAACGGCAACTACTTGTCGCTGAGCGACGCTGCCGACACTGACCTGGCAACCCTCCTCGCCCAGGCCAGGCGCCTGATCAGCGCCGACCACGAGCTGGTCGACACCGACACGGACGTGTACTCGCTGCGCGCCGATCTGCTGCCCGACTGGGACGAAGAGTGGATTCTTTTCGAGCGTGAGCGCCTTCGACAGCTTCGCTGCCATGCCTTGGAGGCTTTGTGCCGGCGGCTGTCCGGACGCGGCCGCCACGCCGAATCAATCGACGCAGGTCAGGCCGCGGTGGCCGCCGAGCCGCTGCGCGAGAGTGCCCATCGGGCTCTCATCGCGGCCCATCTCGCCGAAGGCAATCTGTGCGAGGCCCGCCGCCAGTTCGTGCTGTACCGCGAGTTGCTGTGGTCCAACCTCGGCGTACTCCCTCCGGCCGACCTCCACCAGATGGTCGGGTGGACACAGGAGTTGACGATTCGTTGATGTGAGGCGCTATAGGCGCGACGCGGCAAGGCGCGCACTGTGCGGTCATGATCACGTCGTTGCGCGCTGCGAGCCGCACGATCGCCGATTTTCTGCAGGCACGGCTCGAAGCTGATCCGCGCACATCGGCCCTGTTCGGGCCCGGGGGAACGATGGGTGTGTTCTTGAACACTCCCACTCAGATGACGGGGACCCGTCGGGGAGTCTCGGTGTGGATGTACCAGGCGGTGCGCGATGACGCCACGCTGAATCGTCCCCCTGAGCGGATCACTCCATCACTGACCAGGCCCGTGCCGCTACCCGTACGGCTGCACTACCTGATCACCCCGATCACCGGCGCCACCGACGACAACGCCCAGGAGACGGACCTCGTCATCCTCGGCAAGGTGTTGCAGTGCTTTCACAGTCGGCCGCAACTGTTCGGCGCCGATCTGTCGGATGACCTCTCGGGCACCGACGGCACTGTCACCGTGCGCCTCGAAACGCTGACGGCCTACGAGCTGTCGCGTATCTGGGATTCCCTCGACACTGCCTACAGCACATCACTCTCGTACGAGGCAACCGTCGTCGATGTCGACCTCGATGCCGAGCCCGACATTGGCCCGCCTGTCAAAGTTCCCTTGGCCAACACCGGTGTGATCGTGGGATCTGGAGCCTGACGGTGGCACGCTCACAGTTCGACGTTGACGGCGTCATTCGTACCGTGAACCTCGACGACCCACCGGCTCGCGGTCTGATCGTTCAGTCGATCTTGCTTGCACAGCTCATCGACGAGCTGACGGGACGCCCAATCGGTGGTCAGGCGCGAGTTGAATCAGCGACGCCGCACGCGAGGGGAAGGTCGGCGGCTTTCGGTGTCTGCGGTCTCGTCGGGTGCCCTGCGCAGGCGTTCCCACTGCTGAACAACCAGCCCTACACCGCGGAGGCATCGTTCACGGCCGAGGGCTACCAGTCGGTCGGCGTCGTCGCGCCCATCGCCCAGCAGCCGACATTTCCCGACGTCTTTGTCGGCGCGGACGTTGGCGCGGTTGCGCTCCGGCGAAATCCGGTGTTGCTCTCGGTCCGCGCCGTCAGTCTCGACGCGCAGCTCGACACGCAGCCCGTGTCGGGCGCAATCGTCGAGATCACGGGCATCTGGCGCCGAACGGGCGATCTCACCAACGCCGCAGCAAGCGCCGACGTGATCTCGATCCATCCGGCCCTGTCCGTCACCCGCCCCGTCGGAGCGACCGTCGAGCCGGTCGTCGTGACACCCATCGTCGAGCCGATCAGATCGCTCATCGCCAGCGTCGCCATGGGTGACCGAAGGTTGTTCGTCGATCACGCCGGCACGCTCGCCCCAGGCGACGTGGTATCGCTGGACAGCACCGATCCCGATCGAACTGAGCACATCGAGGTCGAGTCGGTAGCAGCCGCAGCCGATCCGGACTCGCCCGCCACGATCACCCTTCGCTTTGCCGCTCGCCACGCACACGCGTCGGGCGTCGTGGTCGAGCGGGTCAACGTCGTTCCGAGCGGACCGCCCACTGCCGCCCTCACCTCCGACGCGTTGCCCGGCGACACGACCGCCTTCGTCAACTCGATGACACCGTTCGCCGCGGACACCGCCGTGCGGATCGTGAGCGGCGGCCAGTCGGACGAGATCCACCTTGCACGGCGCTACTCGATCACGACAGGCCCGGATGGATACGGCCGGTTCCCACTGCTCGGCCGCGTCGCCGCAATCCAGCTCTCTGCAACGGGCGGCGCGCTCAGTGCCGGGCCGATCACCGTCACACCCGACTACGGCGTCGCCGAGAACGCGACGCATATCACGCTCACCTAACACTCGGAGCGAGGAGAAAGCGATGCCCGAATACCTGGCCCCCGGGGTCTACCTCGAAGAGATCGACACCGGTTCGAAGCCCATCGAGGGAGTCAGCACCAGTACGACCGGAATGGTCGGCGTGACCGAGCGCGGTCCGACTGACGTTCCCGTGCTGATCACCGGAGTCGGCGAATACACCCGTTGGTTCGGTGGTCAGTTGCAGTTCGACCCGTTCGGTGACCATCGTTTCTTGCCCCATGCGATCGAGGGGTTCTTCACCAATGGCGGGAAGCGAGTGTTCGTGGTGCGCGTATCACACGCCGCAGCGCAACGCGCCGAATCGCCCCTTTTCGACCGTGGCGACGCAGCATCGGTGTCATCGCGCCTGCTCCGGCCCGTGAGCGAGGGAACGGGCGCTGCAGCCAGCCCGCCGAGCCTGGTGACACTTCCCTCCGGCCTCGTCGCAAACGATTGGATCCGCGTCGGCGACGGCAGCGTGGCCGAATACCGTCAAGTCGACGGTGGACCTGTTGCCGAGACCGTCCTGGTGCCCGTAGACCTGCCACTGGCCCGCACGCATCCAGCAGGAGATCCCGTCGACGACTTCGTGCGTGTCGAGTTCCCCGAGCCCTTTACCCTCCAGGACGATGCGGAGGCCGGCTCGATCGACATCGTCGTCACCGGATCGACCGCCGACATCGCCCTGATCGCGGTCGGCGACTGCCTGCAAATCGGCGCGGCCGGGGTGGCCGAGTATCGAATGGTCAGGGAGATCCGTCAGACGACGGTCATCAGCGGTACCGATTCGACAGCTCGACTTCGGCTCGACGCGATTCTCGCGCTGCCCTACCTCGCGGCAACTCCGACGCCGATTCGTCGGATCGATTTCACGGCTGGGCCCGTCGACACCGTCGCAGTCGAGACCGCTCCTGCCGGGGGAGCTTTCTTCGTCGACACGCGCAACGGCAACTTCGACGACCGCACGCATCTGGTTCGCGTCGGCACTGGCGATGGCCAAGAGGTGCGGCGGATCGGCGAGCTGAGCCGGCTCGGTGTCGCCCCTCCCGCTGCGGCGCCGTATCCCCCGGGCTCGTTGGTCGAAGCCGTCGCCTTCGCTGCGGCGCGTTCGCTGTCTGCAGCGCCCATTGCGCCGTTCACGGCCATCGTGCTCCAGCCCGGTGAGGCCGCCGGACTTGTTTCCGGCCAGCGAATCGTGATCGACCCAGCGGGATCGCCGGAGACAGTGACGATCCAAAGCGTCGACACGACTACCGACACGCTCGGCGTCACTCCCGCCTTGGCCATCGCTCACAACAACGGCGACCCCGTCGTGCCCGCGCCAATTGTCACAACAGCCGATGCGGCGGCCGGTCAGACGGTCCTCGCCCTGGCGAGCAGAGTCGGCCTGACTCCCGGGACAGTGCTACAGATCGGTGCAGGCGCGGCAGCGCAGGTTGTGACGATCGCGTCCGTGCCCGGTAGCGCGTCGGTTCCACCGAACCCGGGCAACGTGATCGTTGCCCCTGGGCTCTCCGCCGCGGCGCCGTCGGGCACCGACGTCACCGTGCTCGGTGCACCGTCGGCCGTGGCAGGCCGGCAGGCGACGTCGGTGGCGCTCGAAACAGAGCCCGGGGACGCCGACGTGTACGTCACGGACGGCAATGCCTTCGCCGCCAATGAGACGATTCGGGTCACGACGGCGAGTGGCGACGTGACCTTCCACACCCTGACCGGGGCAGCAACGCCGATGACCGGCGCGGCGGCGCTTGCCGCCGATCGACCGGAGATGGTCACTCTGCAGACCGCAGTGCGCCGAGCGCATCCGGCCGCATCGCCCATCGCCCAGCGATCACCCCTGCTCGATGTGCAAGCGCTCGACGTCGGCCAGTGGGGCAACCGCCTGCGGATCAGCGTCGAGGACGAGCCGGCCGGGCTCGTCGCTCGCACGACGATCACCACGATCGTCAATCCCACCACCATTCGCCTCGCGTCCGTCGCGGGCGTGCAGCCGGGCACGATCCTCGCGGTTTCCGACCCCGTCAGCGGCGCCGCGCTCGGGGACCCGATCAAGGTCGCTGCCGTGAATCGAACGGCTGGGTCCGTGATCACGCTGGCCGGCACTGGGCTTTCCGTCCAGCAGGTGGTCGGATCGGTTGTGCGTTCGCGAGAGTTCTCGATCACGGTGCGACTCCTACGCCTGCCCGATCCCGCCAACCCGAGCCGCGACGGCCAGGTGATCGATGTCGAGACGTTCCGCTACCTCTCGCTCGACCCGAGGCACAGCAACTATGTCGCTCGAAGTCATCGGTGATACCGGTGGACCGTTGCGGCTGTGGGATCGCCGGCCGGAGGGATCCTCGCTGTACATCCGTGTGCACGATCTCGCCGCCAACCAGGCCGCAGCAGAAGCGGTGCGGCTCGGACCGGAGACCTTGGTCGATGTCTTGCCGACGGGCCAGACGCGACCGGCGCGGATCTCGCTCGAACAGGTTGACGGGTTCGACGCCATCGCGTCGATCGGCGACGTCGACTACGTCGGCGTCGACAACGCCGACCCCGATCTCCGCACGGGGCTACAGGCACTTCGCAATGTCGAAGAGATCAGCATCGTAGGGATACCGGGCCGTTCGGGTCCCCAAGTGCAGCAAGCGCTCGTCGACCACTGCGAGCTGATGCGCTATCGCTTCGCCGTGCTGGACTCGCGGGCGGAGCCGAGCGACACGATCGCCGACACTCAGTCGCAACGCCAGCAGTTCGACACGAAGTACGCGGCCCTCTACTACCCGTGGCTATCGATCCCCGACCCATTCCCGGAAACAGCGATGGCTCGCGACCTGCGCGATCCCGCCGAGTGGCCACGTGCTCGGCGTGTACGCCCGAACCGACATCGAACGAGGAGTGCACAAGGCGCCGGCGAACGAGGTGGTGCGCGGCATCACGGGTTTGCGGCGCAAGCTGAACAAGGAGCAACAGGACATCCTCAACCCCTACCCGGTCAACATCAACGTCATCCGCGATTTCCGCGACCGCAACCGCGGCATCAGGGTGTACGGCGGCCGTGTGATCACCAGCGATCCCGACTGGAAGTACGTCAACGTGCGCCGGCTGTTGATCTTCATCGAGGCGTCACTCGAACGAGGCCTGCAATGGGTGGTGTTCGAGCCCAACGCCGAGCCGCTGTGGGCCAGGGTTCGCCGGGTCATCTCCAACTTCTTGACTGTCGTGTGGCGCAACGGCGCCCTCGAGGGTACGAAGCCGGAGGAGGCCTACTTCGTCAAGTGCGACCGCACGACGATGACCCAGACCGAGATCGACAACGGGCAGTTGATCGTGGTTGTCGGTGTCGCCCCGGTCAAGCCGGCGGAGTTCGTCATCGTCCGCATCGGTCTCTGGACCGCCCACTCCGATTCCTGAACCGAGGAGCCTCACATGAGCGATGTACGCATGGATCCGTTCCGGACCTTCAACTTCCGGCTCGAGATCGACAACACCACGGTCGCCGCGTTCAGCGACGTCAGTGGCTTGACATCCACCGGCGAAGTCGCCAGCTACCGCACCGGTGTCGACATCCCGCTGACCGCTCGCAAGCTGCCCGGGCTGCGCAGCTACGGACCGATCACGCTCAAGAGGGGCATGATCGCCGACACCACGTTGTGGGACTGGTACCGCAACATCTCGACGGGTCAGGCCGACCGCCGCAACGGCTCGGTGATCCTGATGAACGAAGCCCGCGAAGACGTGCTCCGGTGGAACTTCGAGAACGCCTGGCCGAACAAGATCGAGGGGCCGACGCTGAAGGCCGCCGGCAACGAGGTTGCCATCGAGAGCCTCGAGCTCGTCGTCGAAGACATCACACTCGAGGTGGCGTGAGTCGTGTCACGCTTCGGCGCCCCTGGGGTCTACTACCAGAGCGTCGACGCCGGCGCGCCACCAGTGACGCCGTTCCGCACCGACATCGCCGGGTTCGTCGGCATCGCCGAACGCGGACCGGTCGACTGCCCGGTACCGATCGGCTCGTGGCGCCAGTTCACGTCGTGGTTCGGCACGTTCACAGGTGCCGGATATCTCGCCTACGCGGTACGCGCCTACTTCGAAAACGGGGGACGGCGGTGCTGGGTCGTCCGGGTTGCGTCGAACGCTCCCCGATGCCGGCGCGACGTCGTCGACCGTCACCGTGTCATCACCCGCCGGCAGCGTCTGGCGGATCGAAGCGTCCAGCGAGGGGACGTGGGGCAACTCGCTGGCAGTCGCCATGCGCGAACACAATCCCGCGCAGACCACGACCACCGCGACAGCCATCGACGGAACATGGTCGGAGGTGGACGACGTCAGTGGCTTGCGCAGGGCGACACACGTCAGGGTCAGCCAGGCTGGCGGCGCGCCGGTGTGGAAGGTCGTGTCATCGGTCGACCCTCACATGCGGCGCGTGTTCTGGGTGCACCCCGACTACCGCCGGAAACTGCCGTACGACTCGCCTCTCGCCGGCTTCGATCCCAACCTGCCCGTGCTGATCGAGAGCATCGAGTACTCGATCCTCGTCACCGAGTCGGGCCGGGTTGTGCGCTTCTACGACGGCCTGACGATGATCCCCGAAGCACGATGGGTACGGTCCGAGACGGTTGATGCTGCGAACCTCGACCGAGGACCCGGCGTCGGGTGCAGCCCAGCCCATGCCGGCCGAGCCGATCATCGTCGTCGACGTCCGAACAGCGACGACCGACGTGACGGGCATCGTTATCGATCCGTTCGCGACATTGCGTTGCACCGGTGGGCGAGATGGCTTGCTGGCCCTCGCGGTCGACGACTTCGTCGGCTCGCCGACCGCGCCCGACGACGATCTCGTCGCGCGTCGCGGTCAAGCGCCGCGGCCTGCGCGCCCTGGAGGAAATCTCCGAAATCGGACTACTCGCCATACCGGACGCCCAGGTGAGACCGGTGAACGTGAATCCGATCATGGCGCCGGAGCCGTGTGTCCCCGATCCGTGCGTATGGAATCCGCCGCCCGACCCCGTGTCCGCCGCCGCGAGACCTCGGAGAGCAGCCACCCACCTTCGGCAGCGGCCGAGTTGTTCCGGATCCAGTCGGAGATGATCCTGCAATGCGAACGAAAGCGTGATCGGTTCGCGCTGTTGGACCCGCCGATCGACGCCGTCGAGGGCACCCTGGGCGGAATCCGCCCGATCCAGGAATGGCGGTCGCGGTTCGACACCCAATTCGCAGCAATCTACTTCCCGTGGATCAGGGTCCTCGATCCATTGGCACCAACGACGGGGGCTGTTCGCGCCATCCCCCCGAGCGGCCACGTCGCCGGCGTGGTCGCCGCGACCGATCTCGATTCCGGTGTGCATCACGCGCCGGCGAACCGCCGGGTCGAATGGGCGCTCGACACCAGCGATCGCCGTCGACGACGAACGTCACGCCATCCTGAACTCGCTCGGGATCAACGCTGTCCGCACCACGGTCGGGCGCGGGCTACGCGTGCAGGGTGCACGTACGGTCTCGCAGCGACACCGACTGGCGCTTCGTCAACGTGCGCCGGTTCATGTCGATGATCGAGAAGGCGCTGGAGACCGCGCTGCAGTGGGCGGTGTTCGAGCCAAACGGGGCGCTGATGCGGGCTCGGGCGACGATGTCGGTCACGATCTTCCTGCTCGGTCTCCACGAGGCCGGGATGCTCGCCGGGGCCACCCCGGAGGAGTCGTTCTACGTCCAGTGCGACCTCGACAACAACCCGGACAGCGAACGCGACCTCGGGCGGCTGCTGATCGAGATCGGCGTCGCCCCGACCAAGCCGTTCGAGTTCATCGTGCTGCGGGTCGGTCGCGTCCGCGACAGCGATCGAGGTCAGCGACAACGCCGGACTGTTCGGCGCAGCGACGGTGGGTGCATGACATGGCGCTGACCGAACAGTTCCAGAGCCTGACCGGCATCCGTCTCGATCCGCCGCTCAACCACAACTTCCTCGTCATGATCGTCGACACGTCGAGTCCCGGTGCGTTCCTTGCCTCGGCCGCGTTCTCGCTTGCCGGTGATGTGCTGTTCGGCGGCTTCTCCGAGTGCAGCGGGCTGGACATGAACATGCAGGACGAGAAGCTGCACGAGGGCGGCCTGAACAACACCGAGCACCGCTTCCCGACCCGGATCACCTGGCAGAACCTCGTCCTGAAACGGGGCGTCTCCCGTCTCTCGCAGAGTGGCTGGGACTGGCTCTACGACTTCGGCGACGGCAAGGTGAAGCGCAAGGACGGACTGATCATCCTGATGGACGACCGCCATCTCCCGCACAACGTCTGGACGTTCAAACGCGGATTCCCGGTCAAGTTCCAGGGCCCACCGATGAAGGGCAGTCGCCAACGAGGTCGCGATCGAGTCGCTGGAGATCGCCCACGAAGGACTGTGGCAGCTGTCGTGCTGAAGCTCGGCGCGAGCGCAATCGGACTGGATCTCTGACGGCCATGGACGTACGGATCGACGAGATGCACACCCGCATCGACGCCGTCGACGGAGACTCGCTGCTGACCCAGCAAGTGCTCGAACGCATCGTGCGCGCTGTCATTCGGGCGATGGCTGACGGCCAACGCGACGAGCGTTCGCGGCGACACGACGTTGATCTCCGCTCGATCACCGACCAGCTACAAGCGGGTGAGGTGTAGCGATGGCGAACCTGCAGAAGGCGAAGTTCAAGGTGTTCAAGGCCGGTGGTGACACCGTGTCGATCGACGTGGAGTTCAACCCGAACTCGCTCGTGTTCGACAAGAAGCCGAAGTTCGCCGACATCCCGATCCTCGGCCTCGACGCTCCGCTGAAGCAGTTCGTGCGCAACGAGGCCGAGACGTTGACCGTCGAACTGTTCTTCGACACCACGACCGACGGCACCGGCACCAACGCGAAGAGCGTGACAGCCAAGACCGACCCGTTCTACGGGCTGGTCAAGATCGACCCCAACACCCACGCCCCGCCGATCTGCTCGTTCGTGTGGGGCAAGTCGTTCCCGGGAGATTCGCTGCCGGACATGTACGGAAGTCAGCGGCGAACAGAGTTCAAGGGCGTCGTCACCGACGTCAAGCAGGACTTCAAGCTGTTCAGCCCGGAAGGTACTCCGCTGCGCGCGTCGCTGACGCTCGCCATCGAGGAGTACAGGCCGCTGCATCAACAGATGGTCGACCTCAACCTGCACTCGCCCGACCACACCCAGGCCCACGTGCTGGAGCGCGACGAGACGCTGGCACTCGTCGCTTGGAAGTACCTCGACGATCCGGCCGAGTGGCGCCACATCGCCTACAGCCAACAACGTCGACGATCCGCGTCGGCTCCAACCCGGACGCACGTTGCTCGTGCCGCCGCTCACGTGAGGATCGGCAATGACTGACACGTCGACGACGACTGCCGAGTCGGAGCGTCAAGGTGGCTTCTACGTCCCCCGGTTCGAGCTGAAGATCGACGGCGCCGAGCTTCCTCGCGACGTGCTGTTCGACGTTCGCGAGCATCACGTACGAAGACTCCCTCGACCAGATCGACAGCTTCACGATGACGGTCAACAACTGGGACGACGAGGAGCGAGTGTTCAAGTACATCGGGTCCGAGCGTGCCGAGCAGCTGCAGAAGGGCCACCGCGACGAGCCGCGGCTGACGCTCTTCGAGCCGTGCGGCAAAGAGGTCGAGCTGCAGATGGGCTACGGCGACCAACCTGGTGACGATGCTCAAGGGCAGCTTCACCACGATGCTGCCGACGTTCGCCGACGCTGCGCCGACGCTGACGGTGACCGGCCTCAACGTGCTGCACCAGCTGCGTCGCAAGTCAGTACACCACGACGTGGGACGACAAGAAGGACAGCGAGATCGCCCTCGACATCGCCAAGCGCGTGGACAACGGACGCAAGCGGTTCCCGCTGCCGATCGTCATCGACAAGAACTCACTCAGCACCGAGAAGCCGATTCCGCTGGTCACGCCAACAGAACCAGTACGACATCGACTTCCTGTTCGAGCGGGCCAGGAAGCGTGGCTACGTCGTGTTCGTGCAGGAGGCGGACAAGAAGAAGGGCGACACCACGTCAGCTGTACTTCGGTCCGTCGCAGCAGGAGCTCGATCCCTGCGCTGCGCCGAAGGTGCTCGAACTTCGCTGGGGTGCATCGATGATCGAGTTCAAGCCGAAGATCAACGACGGCCAACCAGGTCGACCTCGGTGACGGTCCGGGGATGGAACCGCACGCACAAGGACGCCCATCACCCGCACCGTGACGATCGACGACAAGCGGCTCAACGCTCAACGACGACCTCCACCGGATCCTCAACGCGTGCGGGGCGCCGCAAGGAGATCGTCGTCGACGAGCCGATCTTCACGAACTGCGAAGCGCGCGAGCGGGCGATCGCGATCCTGCTCGACCAGACCAAGCAGCATCGTCACCGCCGACGTCAAGGTGGTCGGCCTGCCCGGCCTGCGCGCCGGGCAGCAGGTCGACGATCACTCACCTCGGCGCCCGCCTGAGCGGCCAGTACCTCGTCACCAAGACCAAGCACACCATCGACGACAACGGCTACATCACCACGTTCTCATGCCGCCGCGAGGACCCGCCGAAGGGGGGCGGAGGACGATGAGCAGGATCCACGGTGTCGTCATCGGCCTCGTCAAGGATCGTCGACGACCCCGACGGCCTGGGCCGCATCAGGGTGCAGTTCCCCTGGCTCTCCGACGACGAGGTCAGCGGATGGGCTTCGATCGCCCGCCGATGGCCGGCAAGTCGCGCGGCTACTGGTATCATGCCCGAGCTGGACGACGAGGTGCTGGTCGCCTTCGAGCACGGCGACTTCGATCATCCGTTCGTCGTCGGGTTCCTGCACAACGGCGTCGACGTGCCGCCATCCGACGGCATCGACGCCTCGGTTCGCCGGCTCCGCACCGTCAGCGGCCACGTGCTCGAGTTCGACGACCGCGACGGGCAAGAGCGCGTGACGTTGAAATCGCAGGGTGGTCAGAAGCTGGAGATGACCGACTCGCCCGCGCAGATCGAGCTGTCGACCACGACCGGCACCAAGATCACACTGACCGACGCGCCGAGCGAGATCAAACTGGCGACCGTTGCCGGGGTCACCGTCACCATCACCGACACAGGTGGGGTCACGGTGACGGCTCCGACCGGGGGGCTCACCGTCAACAGTCTCAACGCAACCGTCAATGCCACTGCCTCATGCACCGTCAACGCTCCGACGCTCACGCTCAACGCGGCGACCGTCTCGGTCAACAGCGGGATCGCCACGTTCAGCGGTGTCGTCCAGTGTTCGACGCTGATCACGAACGCAGTCGTGAGCACTTCCTACACGCCTGGCGCAGGGAACATCTGGTGAGGCCGAGATGCTGACAGTCGATCCGCCCACACTGACGTTCGAGCCCGCACGCCGGTGGGCACGCGGCGCTCGAGAAGCCGCTCGACGTTCGGGTCGCGCCCGTGCTCCTCGAGGGCCAGACCCTCGGCGCGGAGCGCACTGTCGACGTTCGGGTTCTTCGTCTACCGCCAGGTGACGTCGAGCGCCGCGTCCGAGATCTGGAACGATGCCGACAAGGCATGGCAGCTCGAGGGTAGTACGCCACCTCAGGCGGCACCCACACCTACCCAGTTCGCGCACGAAGCCGACCAGCCCAAGCCATGGCACGGCATCGTCGTCGCTGCCGGCGGCCAGGATGCGAACGGTCAGCCACAGTTCTCGGCCGCGGTCGGTGGTTATCCGCTGTATTCGGTCCGGGCGTTGTTCTCGACCAAGGATCGGTCCGAGCTGACGCTCAGCGGACCGAGCGACAACGTGACGTTCGCCTCCCTCTCCGACTCCAACCTGATGGTGCTCGGACCGGGCGACGATGAGCAACCCGACAACGCCACCCAGGCGCGAATCATGCTCAAGAACCCCGCCATGTCGGTCATCGGCCGCGTGCTGATCGAACGCGACTCGCCGGGCGCGAGGGTCACGTTGGACAACGCATCCGGCGCGTCGATCGTGCTGCACCCGGACGGCCACATCGAACTGCGCCCGGCCGCAGGCGAGCAGGTGGTCATTGCCGGCGATCTCGACGTCGATCACATCACCTACCTTCCGGCTGGCGGCGGCGCGAAGAAGGTGCTGCCATGACGGGCAGCGAGAGCGGGCGCGACTTCCTCGGCGTCGGATGGCGATTTCCCGTGCAGGTCACGCCGGAGGGCAAGATCGCCCAGTCGCGCCACGAGCAGAAGATCGAGGAGTCGATCTTCCTGATCCTCAGCACAAGTTCGCGCGAGCGGCCGATGCTGCCGACGTTCGGGTGCGGCATCCACGATGTCGTGTTCGCGCCGAACAGCCCAGCGACCATGGCGGAGGTGGCGACCACGGTCCGCGAGGCGCTGGTGCGGTACGAGCCTCGCATCGACGTGCTCGGTGTCGACGCTTCGGCGGCGCCCGAGGACGACACGATGCTGCTCATCCGCATCGACTACCGCGTCCGCGCCACCAACGCGCAGTCGAACCTCGTGTACCCCTACTACATCACGGAAGGTCGCTGACTCATGCCGCTCGCCGATCTTGTCCCGATGCTTGGACGACCGCAGCTACGACTCGATCGTCGCCGAGATGCGGGCACGGATCGCGCGGTACACGCCGGAGTGGAAGCCGGTGTGGACCGACGTCAACGACAGCGACCCAGGCATCACGATGCTGCAGGTGTTCGGCTGGCTGGGCGAGATGCTGCTCTACCGGATGAACCGGGTGCCGGACCTGAACTACCTGAAGTTCCTCCAGCTGCTCGGCATCGAGCTGCGCCCACGCGAGCCGGCCCAGGCCGACATCACCTTCCCGGTGCTCGCCACCTTCGCCGCAGCCTACCGTGATCGTGCCCACCGGCACCCAGGTGATCGCCGAGACCCCCGGCGGCGGACCACCGCTCGTGTTCGAGGCGACTCGGTCGTTGACATGTCTCAACGCACGCCTCGCGTCCGTGCTCGCCGGGGACGGCTGCGTCTACGCCGAGCCCCGTCACCGAAGCCAACAACGCGGCCACCGGCTTCGAGCCATTCGGACCGACGGCCAACGTCGACTCGACGTTGATGCTCGGCTTCGACTGCGCGGCGCGTTCCCGGCCACGGATCTCACCCTCTTCGTGTGGATCGCCGGCCAGGATTCCACCGAGCGCGGGGTCACCTGCGGCTTGCCATCGACCGCTGTGTTCGCGCCGGCCGACGTGGCCTGGGAGTACTGGAGCGGCTTCGAGTGGGTCCCGCTGATCACCATGAAGGACGACTCGCTCGCCTTGACGCGCACGGGCGAGATCGTCGTGCGGACACCCGCCAACGCGCTCGCCAAGGTCACGATGCCGGGCGAGCCGGCCACCCTGTTCTGGATCCGAGCACGAGTCGAACGAAGCCAGTATGAACGACCACCGAAACTGGCGGCACTGCGCACGAACACGATGCGCCTGTTGCAGATGGAGACCGTTCGCAACGAAGTGCTCGGCGGCAGTACCGGCAGGCGGGATCAGATCTTCCGCCTGTCGAACACTCCCGTGCTTGACCGGAAGTCTCCGCCTCGAGATCGATCAGGGCTCGGGGCCTGAGGACTGGTCCGAGGTCGGCGACTTCTTCGGCTCGGGTCCCGACGACCAGCACTACGTGCTGAATCGCACGTCCGGCGAGATCAGATTCGGTGACGGGTTCCACGGCGCGATCCCCGTGGCAAGCGTGTCGAATCCTCTCGCCAACGTCGTCGCCGCGGAGTATCGGTTCGGCGGCGGGACGGCGGGGAACGTCGCGGCTCGCCACCTCGGCACGCTACGCAACGCAGTCGAGGGCATCGACGACAACGCGATCACCAACGTGATGCCCACATTCGGAGGACGAGAAGAAGAGACGTTGGACGAGGCCAAGCAGCGCGCTCCTTCGGCGCTGCGGTCGCGGTGCCGCGCGGTGACGGTGGACGACTTCGAGTACCTCGCCAAACAGGCCGCCAACATCAAGCGGGCCCGTGCGCTGCCGCTGTTCCACCCCGAGTATCCCGGCATCAAGGTTCCCGGAGTGGTCACCGTCGTCGTCGTGCCCGATTCGGGCGCAGAGAACCCGATGCCGAGCGAGGGCACGCTGCGCACGGTCTGTGCGTACCTCGACACTCGCCGCTTGTTGACGACGGAGCTGTATGTGGTGCCGCCGACGTATCAACTCGTCCGGGTCGACGTCGACATCACGGCCGCCGACGGCGCTGACACGGCAGTGATCAAGGAAGGCGTGACAAACGCGTTGCACGCGTACTTCCATCCGCTCACCGGTGGCGATGACAGTCGGGGTTGGCCCTTCGGAGGAACAGTTCGGTTCTCACGTGTCTTTCAACGTGTGTTCACGGTGCCCAACGTGGAGTCGATCGACAACTTGATCATCAGCATCGACGGCGAGCCCGCACCCGAGTGCCGCGACGTACCGATCCGCGAGGGCGCTCTGCTGTATTCCACCGGACACGACGTCTCGGTGAGCTACGCAAGCGCCGGTGGAGGCTCGCGATGAGCATCGAGCTGCTGCCCCCGATCCCGGCACCACCGCATGATCCGACATCACTCCTGGCCGATCGAAGAATCGGCTGGCCGATCCTGGAGTCGAGCGACGCGTTGCTGACGGATGGCTCACTGACCCTCGCTGCCTCACCAGGAGCGCTGCGTGCGCTCACCGAAGCGAGCGGCAGTTTCGGCGGCCTGCGCACCCCTGCGAACGTCGCTTGGTTCGCCGGTGATCTGTGGCTGCTCGATGACGATCGTGCCGTGCTGACACGGTTCGACCCGTGCACCTGCTCGTTCGAACCGGTCCCCTGCTTCGGTGGCCGCGGCAGCGCTCCTCGGCAGCTCGCCGGGCTGGGAGGCATCGCGGTCACCAACCGCCGGCTGTATGTGTCCGACACAGGCAACGCCCGACTCGCCGTGTACGCGATTCCGTCGATGGGTCTCGCTGCACTGTGGAAGCCGCCCGGGACCTGGAAACCGGCTGGGGTCGCGGTGGGACGCAACGGCGACGTGTTGGTGGTGGATCCCCTCAACGGTGCGATACACCGCTTCTCGAACGGGGGCGACTATCTCGGTCGCCACGACGGCGTCGGGGCGAGCAAGCACATCATGATCGCCCGCGATGGCGTCACCATCTATGTCGCAGGTGAGCTCGAAGCGTTCCGCGTCACCGGCGATGGCATCGTGACCCGGCTGGACGGGAGCCACGCCAATGACATCGCCTCCGAGAGCGCTCCGCTGCCATTTCGGGTTGGTCGCGATGGCGTGCTGTGGCTCGGAGCGCTGTGCACCCCGCCGACTGACACCCGATTCGACCTGCACGGACACCCGGTGCCCACCAAAGACCAGCAGGGAAGGCCGGTGCCCACCAATGAACCACCGCCATTTCAGCGGAACGGTGTCGTGCTGCTCGGTCCGTTCGACAGCCTGATCGATCGGTGCGTCTGGCACCGGGTCATCATTCGCGGCGAGCTGCCCGGCGGCGCGAGTGTCACGGTCACCACGCAAACCAGCGACATCGAGCTGCCGGTCACCCAGCTCGCCGATCGGCCGTGGGAGACGCGGCTGAGTTGTACAACGATCGAGCAGAACGGATGGGACGGGCTGATAACAAGTGCCCCGGGGCGCTATCTCTGGCTGCGACTCGAGCTTGCAGGGAATGGTTCGACGACGCCGGTGCTGCGCCAGCTGGAGCTGGAGTTCCCTCGAATCAGCTTGCGCCGATACATGCCGGCGGTGTACGGAGGCGAGCCGCGGAGCGCGGACTTCACGGATCGGTTCTTGTCCCTGTTCGACCGCGAGCTGCGAGACATCGAGCAGGTCGTCGACTCCATGGCATCGTTGTTCGATCCGCTGTCGACGCCGGCCCTTGATTGGCTCGGATCGTGGGTCGGTGAGGCGTTGCCGCGATCGCTACCCGAGCGCCGGCGACGAGAACTGCTCGCCCGGGCCGCCCAGATCGCTGCGGTGCGAGGTACCCGCTGGGCCCTGTGGACGATGCTCGTGGCCTACCTCGGGCTCGACACCCTCGTTCACGTCTGCCAATGCGACGTGAACCCCTGCTCGTGCCGCGCCCGACGCCGACGTGCCCGCCCCGACCCCCGTTCAGGTGGGCTTGGACGCCACCGCCGTTGATCCTCGAGCACTATCGCCTGCGCCGATGGCTCGAGCTCGGCGCCGGCCGCCTGGGTGATCAGGCGGTGCTGTGGGGCAAGCGGATCGTCAATCGGAGCAAGCTCGATGACGGGGCGCGAGTGGGAGTCACCCAGCTCAAGGGCTCGCAGGATCCGTTGCGCGACCCGTTCCACGTCTACGCCCACAAGTTCACGGTGTTCGTGCCCGCCGCCGCGGCGTGTACCCCGCAACGCCGTCACGAGATCGAGCAGCTGGTAGCCGTCGAGAGCCCAGCGCACACGGCGGCCACGATCGAGTTCGTCGAGCCGCGCCTGCGGATCGGCTTCCAGTCGATGATCGGCCTCGACGCAGTCGTCGCCCGGGTCCCCCAAGGCGTCGTATTCGGCGAGACGCCCGTCGGGCCTGCATCGGTGTTGACCGGATCACACAGCGCTGTGGTCGCGACGGCCCGAATCGGGGCGACGGCGGTGATCGAGTGAGAACGGAGAGACCAACATGAACAAGGTCCATCACGAAGACATCGGCTGCGGTTGCGGCACCGACTGTGAGATCGATGCCTTCACCCGCAACAACTTCTTCACCGGCAAACTGCTCCTGGAGCGCGACTTCACCGACGAGCAGCGGTACATGATCGACAAGCTCCGCCACCACAACCGGCACTTGCACGGATGGGGCGTGGCGTGTGGGCTGAAGGTCGTGCAGCACGAGCAGGACGGCTGCCGGGATCGTTTCGTCTGCGTGGAGCCAGGATCGGCCGTGGATTGCTGCGGTCACGACATCCTCGTCGTCGACCGCGAGTGCTTCGACATCACGACGTTTCCGGCAGTACGCAAGCTGTCTCTGCCCAACGCCGACGCAACGTCGCACACCCTGCAGATCTGCGTGCGTTACACCGAATGCGGAACGGAACCGATACCCGTGCTGTACGACGAGTGCGGCTGCGACGACACCCGCTGCCTGCCCAACCGGATCCTCGAGTCGTTCGACATCGACGTGCTCGTCGATCCGCCGGTAACGACAGAAACGTGGTCCGGCCCAACGCTCGTACGCGACAGTGATATCGGCATCGCCGGGGCCACGTCCGTACGCGTCAACCCCGCCGACGGGCTGCTCTACGTGCTTGCAGGGACGTTCGTGCATGCCGTCGATCCGGCCACGCGCACGACGTTACGGTCGCACGATCTCGGCTCGACCGTGTACACCTTCGATGTCGCTCCCACCGGGGCCAACCTCTATGTGGTCCGCGATGACGGCAATGCCGGCTTGACCCTCACCGTGCTTCGGGCGAGTGATTTCGCGGCCAACGATCTCGCCGTGCCCAATGGACAGGCACCTGCCGTCGCTGCTGTCTCGCCCGCGGCCGACGCCCGCTACGTGGTCATGATCGTGCCGACGGGGGAACTACTCGTGTACGGGCCCGACCTGGAGTCGGCCGCGCCCAGCGCTCCGGTGTCGATCGTGATGTCGAAGGATCGCGAACTGCTGACGGTGTCGAGCGACGGTACGCAGGCGTTCCTCGCCGTGAAGGGCACGGCCGCTGGTCAGCCAGAAGTCATCGAAGCTGCCGATCTCACTTCGCTGGCGATCACCACACTGACGCTGGCTGCCGGCACACAACCGGCCGCTATCCAGGCGATCGCCGACGGCACCAACCGCTACCTCGTCGTGGCTGACAACGCGCAGCAGATCGTCGTGGTTGACGTGGATGCCGCGACGATTGCAGGGCCCGCAACACTCGCCGGATCGGCGCTCGATCTCGACGGCGCGCCCTGGAGTTGGGCGCTCGAGAGCAGCGGCGGAATGAGCCGGCTGCAGGCCGTCAATGTCTCTCGGATCACAGGAGGTCTCCCCGAGCCGGTCGGGCCGGTCGTCAGCTTCGTGGGCGACAGCCACGGTGTCACGGTCTCACCGAGCGGCAAGACGTTGTTCGTGCCGTACAGCGGAGGAGCGGGCGATCCCGGCGGAATCGCCGTGTTCGACATCTAGGTCGAAGATTGCGCCGACCTCATCTGGGAATCGCTCGACGGATGCGATGACTGCGACGAGGCGAACTGCCTCGTGCTGGCGACGATCACCGGCTATCGCCCCGGCTTCAAGCTGCTCGACGCCGCTGATCCGGCGTCGGATCCCGCGGCCGACCTTGCCGCCGGCATCGCTCGGATCGACAACCGTACGGGACGGCGGCTGCTGCCGAGCACATCGGTGCTGTTGCAGCTGATCGAGTGCATGCATGGTGGAGGAGCCGGGGGAGCTCCCGGCCCGGCGGGACCGGCGGGACCGGCCGGACCAACCGGCGCAACCGGCGCAACCGGAGCGACCGGGGCAACAGGAGCAACAGGAGCAACGGGAGCGACCGGACCCGCAGGGCCGCAAGGACCGCCCGGCCCGGGGCTCGAACCCGACCTGGTGCAGATCACTGCGATCAGCTGGAAGCACGACGAACCGATCGCTGTGGGGGACCTGCAGGTGATCGACGACTTCCCGAATCCTGGCGACAAGAGCCACGGCTTGATCATCGCCTTCACCGGCGAGGTGTTCGTGGACGGCATCGATCCGATCCACGTGTTCGAAGTCGACGCGCCGCACGTGGGCTCCGGACCAGGACGTGGACGCAAGCAGTTCGGGTTTGCCTGCCGATGCCAGGTGATCGGCACGATCCACCCGATCAAGCCCGTCATCAACGGCAATCTCGTCGATGGCGGGCACGGTCATACCCGGGGCCATTTGCGGAAGCGGTCGCGTTCGTCTTCGACCAAGCGTTCGTCGCAACGATGCAAGAGCTCTCGATGACCGACATATGGGTCCGGCTGCGTGGCGACTTCGTGCTCGACCATGAAGATCCGCCACGCGCCATTGACGCCGAATTCGTCCGCCACGAGTTCGACACCGGAGACCGCCCAGCGGGGAGCAAGTTCGGAATCCAAGGCGGGACGTTCGAGAGCTGGTTCCAGCCGAAGAAGGGATAGCGATGCTTCGTTCATCATCAACCATCACAGGACGCAGCCAGGCTGCGGGCACGGCTTCTCCATCGTGTTCGTGCGGTCCGGGCCGATCGTGCGACGGGCTGGAATGCCTGTGCCGGCCGCGCTTCTTCGCCGGTCAGTTGCTGACCGACGACGATCTCAATCGGCTCGATCACTACATCGTCGCCAAGAATCGTCTGCACAATCGCTACTTGCACGGCACCGGTGTGGTCTGCGGGCTGGAGGTCGTGTGCAACCCCTGCGACGACACAGTGACCGTGCACGCCGGTTACGCGCTCGGTCCGTGCGGCGAGGACATCGTCGTGTGCCACGACGCCCCTGTCGACGTCGGCGCGTTGATCCGCGATCACCGCAAGCAGCGAGCCCGCGTCGATTGCGAACCGTACGGCGCCCGCCCGATCAGTGACTGCGAAGCGGCGACGCAGGGCTGGATCCTGGCGATCTGCTACGACGAACAGCCCACACGCGGGGTCACCAGCCTGCGTCCTCAGCACTCGGGCTGCGGTTGCTCGTGCAAGGGGTGCGGTGGCACCGAACCGGTCGACGTTGCTCGTGCCTGTCGCCGCGTACCACGCCGATTCAGTGCGAGCCGACGGTGACCTGCGAGGGCTACCGCTTCGTACTGCGCAGGGTGCCTCCCCCGACACGCGCCGGCGCACTCGCGTCGAGTGAGCTCGGCGAGCGGGTTCAGGCCTGCCTGATCGAACTCACCGCCCAGATCCAACAACTGCCGAACAACCCGACGACCGCCCAACTCGTTGCCTACTGTTGCGAGCTGAAAGCCAACCTGGTCGACCTCATCGCCACCGGCATCGTGCACGATTGTCTGCTCGGCCAGCGGCTCAGCGTCGTCGTCTGTCCCGACCCGGCCGATCAACAGGCCGCCGTGCTGGCGACCCAGGCGATCCACGAGATGCTGCAGATCGCGATCGAGTTGTTCAAGTCGTGCGTCTGCTCGGCCCTGCTCCCACCGTGTCCCGTGGATTCGCCTGACGATTGTGTCCCGCTGGCGACGCTGAGCGTGCGCACTGCCGATCTGCAGGTGATCAACATCTGCAACTGGAACTCGCGCCAATTTGCGGTGACGCTGCCGATGCTCGGCTACTGGCTCGGATGGCTTCCGATCTTCGACACCCTGCGCCAAGCCATCACCCGGCTGTGTTGTGGGCCGACTCGTGCTGCGTCGTTCAATGTCGACTCAAAGCTCAAGGTCAGCCCGCTGGTGTCGCCGATGCAGACGACGGCTTCGCCCGTCACCGCGTTGATGGCCCAGTTCGCCCGCAGCAGTACGTCGATCTCCGGCATGGAGGCCACGGTGCTCGGGGCCCTCGGCGCCCAGCCGGCGAAGGGCGAGACACTGGCGACCGACCTCGAGATGGAGAACCCGCTCGCCGCGCTGGCACTGACGAGACTTGCCGGTCCATCCGTCGGCGCTGCCGTTCCGCCCGAGGTGCTTCAACTGCTCGGACGGGTGTTCGAGGGTTCTCCGGCCCAGGGGACCGATCGAGTCGACGACCTGGCGACCGAGCTCGCCGCGCTGCGCAAGAAGGTCGAGACGCAGGCGCGAACAATCACGACGATGAAGAAACGGCTCAGCGAATCATGACCGACATCGAGCAACGACCGAACTTCTACGAGGGTCAGTATCTGGATGCCGCTGACCTCGAGGCTGTCGTCACCTATTCGGCTGCCCAGCTCTCCCGCCACGAGCTCGGAGGCCACCGCTGGGGCATCGCTCTGGGACTCGACCTGCACGAGGTACCGGGACCCAACGGCAGCCTCGACGTCTTCCTGCAACCGGGGTATGCATGGGATGGCTTCGGCCGAGCGGTCGTCGTCGCCGAGCCGTCCAAGCTCAGTGGTTCGTTGTTCGCGGCGATCGATGCCGAGTTCGTCGCCGGCAACCCAGCCCGGATCGTCGAGGTGTGGTTGCGACACGACGAGCAGCTCACGAGTGGGCCGCGACCCGGCTTCGAGGATTGCGGCGGAGCAGCCATGTTCGCCCGCGTCAACGAGTCGTACCGTCTCGAAGTGGGACGGCGGCCCCAGATCGCCGATCGGCGCGATCCGGTGGACATCGGCGGACGCTTCACCGACGCCGCGCAGGCGCTGCGAGCGTTCGATCCGGCGGCGTTCGAACTCGTCGATGCGACCGTCCCCCACCAGACCTTTCCGGACGACCCGACAACGCGCTGGTTGATTCCAGTCGGCGTGGTGAAGTGGACGCCGGGCAACCCGGGCCGCCTCGAAGCACGATCAGCTGCCGAGATCGAGTTGAGTGCTCGGTCCCGGCAGTACTGCGGGGTCGTCGCCGGGTCGGTCGAGGCCGTTGGCGGTCACGTGCGCGTGCACGACCGGTCACTGCCCTACTCGACCGGCGTCACCGACGAACTGATGTGGGTGGAAGGTGCGTTGCGTGTCGACGGCGACGCGCGCATCTATGGGCACCGGCTCGAGCTGGTGCGATCGCATGTCGAGAATCCACGCGTGCCCTTCCATGTCGCCAGAGTCGACGACGCGGCAACGAAGAAGATGCAGCTCGTCATCGGCGACACTGCGGCTGGAGCCAACCGGCTGGCGGTCGGCCCGAAGACCGGGGTCGACGGAACCGGCGCCGACACCCACGCGGAACACTTCGTCGTCACCGACCAGGGCCGGGTCGGGATCGGGACGTCGGCACCGAAGGCCCCATTGCAAGTCCCCGCCGACGGTATTGAGATCGGCACCAGTGGAGTCCCAACCGACAACTTCTTCGTGCAATCCAACACCGACGGACCGCGCGGTCTGCGGGTGTACAGCGGCGACATCGGCGCAGGTGCCCACCTCCTAACCGTCACCCAAACCGGCAGACTGGGCGTGGGCGCGACCGATCCGACCAACATGGTGGAGGTCAAGGGCAACCTGGGTGTCCGCCAGAACGCGATGTACCTGAGCGGCGATTCGCGATGGAGCAGTTTGACGTTCAACGCCCATCACAACGCGGCCAACAATGCATGGGTCTTCCCCGACCCCTCGAAGCCGGCCGTCACCGTGGAGATGGACGCCTCGGCCGGCAACACCCGCTTCGAGGTCTACTCGACGCTCGTCAACGCCACCTCGAATTGGGTATCGCGCCTGTTCGTGAACGGCAACAGCGGTGATGTGGGTATGGCCGCCAACGGCGGACGAGTGGGTGTGGGCACGTACCTGCCTGCTGCGAAACTTGATGTGAGGGGCGACATCAAGTTCGGTGTGAACGGCACATCGTCTCCCATCGCAGCGCCGATCGCGGTTCGCGCCATCTGGGGAACGGTGTCGGACGGGGGCGGCAAGCTGAACGGCGAGGGCTTCACCGTTGCTCGCCTCGGGGCAGGCCGCTACGAGGTCACCTTCGATGTCGCCTTCCCATCGCCACCAACGGTTGTGGTCACCAAGGTGTACTTGAACGTCTCCGCGAGTGCCGGCACGGGTGTGAAGCCGCGAGAGAATGCCGTGCTCGATCGAGTGCTGGTCGACACTGCGCTCATCGCAACGGCGAACGATGCCGGCACGCTCGCCGACAGCACGTTCTGCTTCATCGCACTCGGACCCGGATGAACGACGAAAGGACCGCAATGGATTGGGTGCTGACAAGACTTCAAGAGCTGCGCAACCAGTTCGCCGATGGCGAGTCACAGCTGGTCGAGCTGGAACGCAGGCAGGCTCACCTTCATGACAGCATGCTGCGGGTGGCAGGCGCGATCCAGGTGCTCGAGGAGCTCGTCTCCGCGTCGGGTGTGTTCGAGACGGTCGTCGAGGACTGTGGCTCCCACTGAGACGCGCACCGCAACTGCCGACACCTTCCGCGTGCGCAGACACGATGTCACCCTCCGAGTCCCACGTCATACGGCCCTCGAGAGTGGTCACCGCTGGCTCGATCAGCTCTGCGGATCAGCACTCACCGATCGGATTGCTTCAGAGCTGGACTCATGGAGCTCACCTGGGGTGTGGCTGGTCCGACACCTCGACGTCCATGTCACGGTCGGATCCTCGTGGCCTTTCGATCGAACAAGTCTCGCTGTTACCCATGCGGTCACAGCTGCGGTGCGCCGAACCGTGACCGATGTTGACGATCGCGTGAACGTCTTGTGGTTTCCTGATCAAGCATCATTTCTGGCCCGCTTCTTCAACGACGTCGCCGAGGACCGGATGACCGATCGGTGGGAATACCGCCACCTTCTCGACGAGCGCCAATCACGGTCGGAAACGGTCGCCTCACAATTCGTCCGGTCGTCGTCAGCGGCGCTCGACGCATTACGTCAGATGTCGCCCGATCAGCGACTCGCGGTTGTCAACATCCTGTCCCCCGACGATGCCCGAACGGTCTTGGTTGCACTCGCGTCGACCGCTGGTGATGGCCATCCGAAAGGATTCGAAGCGCTGGTCGACGCAATGGCAGAACTCTCCGCGTTGTCCCGCCTGCCCGCCCAGTCGAATGTCACAGCTCTTGCGATCTTCGTCTCCGCCGTCTGCTTGCGAGGTGCCCCACCGTCGCCCTGGACAGCAAGTCGCGCCACGGAGGCGGCCGCGATCATCGACGTGCTGCGCAACGCCCGAACCGGTGAACGAGATGGCCTCGCCGACGCAATCATAACGGGAGCATGGGACGCGATCAGCCGCGATCAATTGTCGGCGTTGGCAGGTCTCGCGACGTGGCCGGACGACGCTCGACGTGCAGCAGTCGCAACTGCGCTTCCAGAGAGTGATTCGAGCGGGGCAAGCCTGCCGAGGGAAGGTGACGTCTCCACCCGTCTCGGGGGCATGTTCCTGCTTCTGCCGATCATCGACGAGTTTCCATTGGACATCATCTCGACATGGCCCGACCTGAACGGCATTCCGCCGCGCCGGGTCATTCGGTTCCTCGCGCTCGTCAGTGCACTCGGTGCACCGCGCAATGCCGCGGCAGCCGCGGATGCCGTGCTGCGATGGGTAGTCGACATACCGTCGCAACTGACCTCGAACGAGATCTCAGGTTGGATCAACGACCGCACAACGAAGGAGCTCGACACCGTTCTGGCCGGGGTCGGCTCGTTTCTGCGTAGCCACGACGTCCAGCAAGAATTCATCTCACCGTCGGCTCTCGACGAGCAATACGCCGCTGTCGGGCCCCCATTCGGGATGACGAATCACGCGACCCACGTTGTCGGAAAGGCGGGAGCCGCCGTGGCCCGGGTGCTCGCGGGTCGACTGCCGGGTCTCGCCAAGTCGAGCCTGTCGTACATATGGACGAACATCTTGGATTTCGACGCAAGGATCACAACCGGCGAAGAGCAACACATCGTGACTGTGTCCGATCCACCCCTCCACCTCCTGCTGTCGATGACGGGACTCAACCAGCGGCGTTTCGTCCTCGAGGGCCAGAAAGGCCACGAATGGGTGCTGACACGAACTGCGTAGCGCACGTGCACGGATCACATCGACCGTGGAGTGAACCGTGGGCGGCATGGCTCGATGCCCGCTGCCAGGACGAGGTCGCTCGGCTTCGAGCGCGATATTCCCTGTCGATGAACGAGCTGATTGGCTTGTACACCAGCGATGAGCAGGTCAATCGGCTCCTCTCCGGCCCATTGGGAATCTCGACCTCGAGTGATCCAACCACCTCTCGAGTGTCTGCCGCCCTCCTCGACGCCGCCGAGCGAGATGTGGCGCACTCACCGCTTGGCATCGTCGGGCAGCTTTTCGAGCTCGATCCCGACGACCTGCGTGCACTGTTCGTCGTCGTCGCACCCGAGCTCGACCTGCGTTACGCAACGTTGTTCGGCTATCTCAATGATGACGTGTCCCGCCGACACGCCACCGTGGATCTTGCCGAGCGCTTGGCTCGGGTGCGAGCATCGCTGTTCGACCGCGGCTCGCGTCTCGTCGACCACGGCATCGTCCGGGTTCTTCACGACAGACACTCGCCGCGGCGAGGTGCGGCCGTCGTGGCCTGTGATCCAGTACGGAGCTTCGTCGTCAACTCACCGCGGATCCCCTCGCCGACGCCGTACAAGGACGAGGGCGGAGTGAGCATCATCGTCGCGGCCCACCGCGAGGCAGTCGCCTTCGCCCGCGAGCGCTCGACTCAGCTGGGGCGAGAGCTCGTCGAGGTTTCGCGGCCGCCGCCCGACCAGCACGTTGATGACGATTGGCGAGATACGTTCGTGGACGCTCGCCTTCGAGGTGCCGCCGTGTATTTCGCGCCCCACGCGATTGGACTCGACGGAAGCGGCCAATCGCACACGAATCCGCACTCGGCGATCGACGTCGCCCTGAGCTCGCGAGTCACGACGTACCTCGGAGCGGCTCCAACGTCGGCGTGGCAGCGCTGGACCGAAGGCTGCGATCCTCGTGTCTCGGTCATTCGGTGCGGGAGGTCCGTACAAGCGGGTCCACTCGATGCCTTCGCCCGGCGCGTCGAGACGACCGTCTCGTGGCCGGACCTCGCTGTCCCTTCAGCGACCGCTGTCCAGTTGCGAGAGTTTGCCAACGCCATTCGACATCGTGAGATGGTGTTCCGCGACTGGGGTCTCAATCGCCGTGGCAACCTTCCCATGTCCCTGCGCGCGCTCTTTTCGGGACCGCCCGGTACTGGGAAGTCGATCGCCGCGTCTGTCATCGCCAACTGCTCGGGTCTCGATCTGTACTGCATCGATCTGTCCGCAATCGTCAGCAAGTACATCGGCGAGACCGAGAAGAACCTCGAACGTATCTTCAGCGCCGCAGAGCACACGGAAGCGATCCTCTTCTTCGACGAAGCCGATGCGCTGTTCGGAAAGCGCTCCGAAGTCCGCGACAGCCACGACCGCTACTCCAACATCGAGCTTGCATACCTGCTGCAACGGATGGAGCGACATGAGGGCGTGATGATCCTCGCGACGAACCTGACCCAGAACTTGGACGAGGCGTTCCGTCGCCGAATCCATGTGGCCATCGAGTTTCCGTGTCCTGACGAAGCGATCAGGTCACACCTGTGGCAGATCCATCTGCCTTCGGGCGCTCCACTGTCCGACGACATCGACATCAGGTTCCTGGCGCGTCAGTTCGTGCTCACGGGAGGCGACATCCACAACGCCGTGCTAGCCGCCGCGTTCCTCGCTGCACACGAACGAGAGGCGATCTCGATGAGTCACCTGGTTCGAACGGTGGCTCGCCAGCGGCGCAGCCAAGGAAAGGTCGCGTCAGCAGGTGAGTTCAGGGAATACCTCACGCTGGTTCGTGACGACGCGTCGTCGAACACGACGCCCGTACCCAACTCATGAAGGGACTCGGCGGACGCGTCGAAGTAGAGCGTCGTGCGGGTCGGATTCCTCGAGATGTCAGCGGAGGTGCCAGCCAGATTGACTGAATTGACACCAGTCATTCGAATCAATTACTGTTGGGCCGTGGTGCCAACTTCCCTCGCCGCCGGACGGCGGGTCGATCGTCGGTTCGTCGTTGCGGCCGTGGCTTTACCGGGCGGACTCGCCATCTTGGCCGGGCCGCTGCTTTCGGCGATGGCCAGGCTTTCGGGTCACGGGGTGAGCGATGGTGCGGTGACCCTCAACACATTCATCGCTGTCGTTGCAGGCTGCGGGGTGTTCGTCACCGCCACGTTGATCTTCTTGGCCATCGGCCACCGGCTTCCCCTCGAGCGACCGCGGTATGGGCCGATGCCGCTGACGTTCGCGTGCGCGGTCTTTGCCGCCATCATCTGCGCGGGGCCGCTACCAATGTCGACTCCTGCGTGGGTCTCGGTGCCAGCGACCCTGGCCGGCTTGGCGTTCGGGGCGCTGCTCGGCCATCGAGCGGCGAATGGCTTGCTCGAGTTCGATGGTCTGGCCGTCACCACGGCTCCCGCGCCGCCGGGCGTCGAGCGCTACGCGATCACTGAACGATCGACTGCGGTGTGGACTGGTCGGCTGCCTGTTCTGCGGGCGACGACGTGGCTGGTGCCGCTCGCGTTTGTCGCCTTTGAAGGTTGGCTCGTTCGCCACAGCATCCCAGTTGTGATCGTCGTCATCGCGATACCAATCATCTGCGTCACTCACGCCTTGGGCCGAGCGAACCGGCGGCTGCGGGTCACGATCGGCCCGTCGGGTATGCAGTTACGCAGCGGGCTGTTCAACCATCTGCGACTAGTTGTCGATCTCGAGCACATCGCCGCCGCGTCGACGACCAAGATCGAACGCCTGCGGCCGCTTGCTGGTGATTGGCACAGCACGACACAACGACTGACGATCGCCACACGCACGGGACCAGCGCTTCGAGTGTCGCTCGCTGACAACACCGAACTCGCTATCGCCATGCCCAACCCTGCCGAACCCGCCGGAGTCATCAACAGCCTGCTCGACCGCCGCGCCACGCTCGGCGCCGGTCGCGACACCCCATGGAAACCCCCATGCTGATCGAGATCGACATCAATCCCCGACTACCGATCTACCTCCAGATCGCATCAGGCATACGAGCAGCGCTCGTCGATGCTCGGCTCGGACCGGGCGACCGCCTTCCAGCCGGACGAGAACTCGCTCACGCCCTCGACGTCAACCTCGACACCGTCCAACGCGCCTACCGGCTCCTAGCCGACGAGGGCCTCGTCACCGCACGCGTCGGTCGCGGCACCCGGATCGTCGACAACGTCAACCGAGACGAGATCGATCTCAGACAACACATCGCCGATCTCGTCACCCGCGCCAGCGCCGTGGGTGTTTCGACACGACAACTCGCAGAGATGATCCGATCAACCCCAGACACAGCGCTCACCTGACCAGGCCGGGCGACGGTGGACGTGATTTGTCCCTTGCGCGAGGATGAGCGGGTGACTGGGGATCGAGACGTGGGGATTGCTTTGTCGGGCGGAGGACATCGGGCGACAGTGTTCGGCCTCGGATCTCTATTGGCGTTGCGCGACGCCGGCGTGCACGAGCGCATCGTGTCGATCAGTTCGGTGTCCGGCGGCTCTATTGCCAATGGCGCGATGATGGTCGGTCCCGACTTCGGCACGGCGACGGCTGCCGATGTCGACGCGCACATCGCCGCTGTCGTCGATCGCGTCGCCACCCGGGGCGTGCTGCAAGGCGGCGCGCCGGCCACGCGGTGGTACCTGCGTCTGCTCGTCCTCTCGCTCGTGGCCGCAGCCGTGGGTCTCGTCGGCACCGTTGTGGCCGGGCTCGCGGGGTGGCCCAACGCGATCTTGCTCGGGGCCACCGTCGTGTTCGTCGCTGGTCTGGTGTCGGCGTGGCTGCTGTTCGGGCAGCGGTCGGTACGCACTGAGAGGGCGATCGACGTAGAACTGCTCGGGGGGACGCGCACATCGCTGAGCGACCAGCAGGCGCGAGGCCTCAGCATCCATCACGTCATTTGCACCACGGAGGTCCAGGGCGGCGTTGAGTTCTTCTTCAGTAACCGCATGGTTTACGGCTGGAACTTCAACGGGTCGACGGCACCATGCCGCCTGCCGCTCTCCACATCGGTGCAGGCGTCGGCGTGCGTGCCGGGGGCGTTCCGCACGCGCAAGATTCCACTCGACGTTCTCGGGGTGGCGTTCGTTGACCGATCCCGAACCCGGAAGGCGCCGAGTCCCAACGTCGACCACATCGTCATCCAGGACGGCGGTGTCTACGACAACATGGCCGATGAGTGGGAGTACAACTTCCGCGGTCGCCTCAAGACCTTTCCCGAGCTGAGCACCGTCCAGACGGCCCCAGCACGGTCGCTCGTGATCGTGAACGCGTCGGCGGGGTGGAGCGACCTGCGACCGTTGACCAGTCGAGGGCCGAAGTTCGAAATCGACAGTCTGATGCGGGCGAACAACGTGCAGTACGACGTCTCGACGAGCCACCGGCGGCGGGCGTTGTTCGAACGGTTCAGCGCCCCCGAAGCCGACCGTGAGCTCGACGGCGTCTTCGTGCAGATCTCCGACAGCCCCTACACCCTGGCGCGCAAGTGGCTGCCCCGCGAAGGCAGCCAACCCGACGCGGCCTCACGGCGCGCTCAGGTCGCGGTGGCGTTCCTCGACGCCTACGGCATTTCCGAAGAGGAGTGGGATGCCATCGCCAAACGCTCGGCGGGCGTGCCGACCACGCTGAAACCGCTCGGCGCGTCGGTTTGCGCAGAGTTGCTCGAGCACGCCTATGTGCTCACTCTCGTGAATGCGCACGTGGTCCTAGGTTTCGGCGATCTCGAGAGTGTCGCGGCGCACAATCGCTTCGAGCGGACGCGGAGCGAGCGGGCCCCGGCATGATCGAGCCGGAGCTGGTCACCGCGTCAGTTCCTGAGGGTGCCGAGGTGCCGGTGACCGTGACGGTGCGTCACGGCGGCTTCGACACCGCCAGCTATGCGCTGATGATCGGTGTTTATGCCGACGAGGAGATGTCGGGTGCCGAGCGCTTCCTCGACCGGCAGTTCGCCGAGTTGCTGAGCGGCTGGCGCGACATCGGCCGCTACTCGGGGGCTGTGGGCACGTCGGTGTTCGCCGAGCCGGGGCGCGACGTCGCCGAAGGCTGCGAGCCGGTGGGCGCGCACCTGGTCGGACTGGGATCGACGCTGTCGCTCAGTCGACAGCAGGTCGCATTCGCAGTCCAGAGCGCGCTCGTCGACCGCTGTCTGCGTCTGTACACGCAGGCAATCGACGAGCACGAGAAGCTCACCGAGGTGGGCGTGTCGAGCGCCTTGCTCGGCGTCCGCAACGACGACGGCCTTCGCGTCGAGGACTCCGTCACCGGCATCCTCGAAGGGGTTCGTGACGCCAACCGCCTCTTGGCCCGGTTCGAGCGCGAACGGTCGCTGCACACTCGCGTGCGCGTCGCGTATGTCGAGCTCGTCGAACGATACGCCGACCGTGCCAACTTGGCCGCGGCCGCGGTTCGCAACGCCGGCCCAGTGGCCGGGCTACCCACCAACTTCGGCGGGCTCGACAGTGTCAGCGTCACACCGGGTGAGGCTGCACAAGGGGCGCTGCCATCGGGCTCAACCTTCCTCGAGAGCGACCGGACCTGGCGCCGATTCGTCATCTCGGAGCAGAAGGCCCCAGCCCGACCATCGTCCGTTGCCCCCGACCGCACCCTTGTGGTCGATGTGTCCCTGCTCGGCCGAGACGCACGGGCCGATCGCGTGACGCACCGCATCGACCGGGCATCGCTCGACGCCCTCATGGCGAGGGTGTCTCGTGATCGTTCCGACCTTGCTGCGCTTCGAGCGCTGCGCGACCGTCTCGTGCCGAACTCGATGCGGGCGCAGTTTCTCACGACGTCGGCGATCCACCTGATCGTCGACGCCGCGACCGCCAACTACCCGTGGGAGTTACTTGCGGCATCCGCCCTCAGCGTCCCCGAACAGCAGGCCCCCGCGACCGGTACGGGGGCAGTCCTGCGAATGTTCTCCGAGACCGAATCGAGGCGCGTGCAGCCCGAGCGTGCCAGGGTCGGCACGGCGCTGATCATCGCCGCCGGCAAGGTCGAGGGCTTTCCAATGCTCCCCGGCGTGATCGAGGAAGCGGGCGAGGTCGCGCGAGTACTCGAACGCCGGCACATCGAGACCAAGACACTGGTGGACAGTGACGCTCCGCTCGATGTGGCCGAGCTGAACATCGCGCTGTACGGCGACCATCAGATCCTCCACATCGCCAGCCACGGCGTGCACGTCGACGACAACTCCGACGCCACCGGCGCCGTTCTGACGAAGGATCTGCTCTTCACTGCCGATGTGGCGGGCGCGTTGCCGACTGTTCCGGAGCTCGTGTTCCTCAACTGCTGCAACAACGGCCGCATTGGGCTGAACCGGCTCTCGGCTGGTCTGGCGCGGGAGCTGATGGCCCTCGGCGTCCGGGCTGTGGTCGCCGCGGCGTGGCCGGTGAGCGACGCCGCCGCCACGACGTTCGCACGGGTGTTCTACGAGCAGTTGACCGGCGGTCGCACCTTCGGCGACGCCGTCACTCATGCCCGCACGGCGTGCGCTGACGTGGGCGGCAGCGCGACGTGGGCTGCGTACCAGTGCTACGGCGACCCCACATTCGTGCTGCGTGGCCGTTCGGCCGAGGTCGCCGCTGTCGGGAAGCCGGTCAGCCGCTCAGACTTGCAGGCGCGCCTGGGCTCACTGCTCACGCAGATCGCCGATCTCACCCAGCCGAAGTACGGCCCATTGAAGGAACGCCGCCAACGGCTGCTCGATTCACGCACCGAGTTGGCGGACTGGGCGGACGCGATGGGGTACGGAAAGACGCCGGAAGTGTGCCGTCTGCTTGCCAGGACCGCGCGCGAGCTGGGCGACTTCGGGGAGGCTGCGAAGCGGTACTGCCTGTTCGCCACCGACCCCGGATCGGGTTCTTCGGGACTTGCCAGGAGGGACTCGTCGGCGCTCGACCTACAGCAGGCGGCAAATTGCTTGGCGCGTCACGCTCAGGAGCTTGCCCGGGAGGCGCTCGAAAAGGGCGACCGGGCGGCGCTCGTCTCGGCGCTCGCCGAGTTTCCAAAGGCTGTCTCGCTCGCCAAGGGGGCAATCGAGGTGCTCACGGAAAACGAAGGGCACTCGATCCTGGCGGGGGTCTACAAGAAGTGGGCCACCGTCGACCACAGGCGGCGGACGCAACATCTCGAGGATGCCGTGGCGGCATACGCGGAGCTGGGAAGCAGTAAACGTGGAGGATTCGGGGTCGAGAACCGCATCCAGGTGAGCGCCATCCTCGACCCGGCATCGGCCAGAAAGCTCGCGTCGTCGCGAGGGGAGCCGCACAAGAAGCTTGGCCCGCCGCCTCCGCCGACAATCGTCGACGCCGCACCAGATCGAGTGGTCGACTACTGGGCACGTGCCGAGCTCGGCGACCTAGCGCTGACGCGCCTAATGGTTGCGACCACTGACAAGAAGCGAGCCGAGGCCAAGAAGGGCGCTGTCGGCTACTACATCGCTGCCTGCAAGAGCCGTTCCACCTTCTCGGAACGATCGAGCTCTGTCGACCACCTCAGCGACCTTCAGGATCTCCTGGCCGACAATGACGAACGCAAGCCGTTCCTGACCGACGCATGGAACGAGTTGAAGCCATGGAGCCTCTTCGACCCGGTCGAGAAGAAGGCAACGCCGGCAGCGGCCGCCGGCCGCGACGCGCCGCCGACCGGCGACATTCCCGCGCGTAGCTCTGCGGCGGTGAACCTGACGGCTCTGCCAGCAGCGTGCGGCGACTGCCTGGTGCTCGAATACACAGGAAACGATGGCCAGCCCCACAGGGTGCTCGTCGACGGTGGGCTCGGTTCCGCCTTCGACCGCGGGCTCGGCTCACTGCTCGGCCCCGCCGGGACACCGACGAAGGTCGACGTCGCGGTTGTGACTCATGTCGACCTCGACCACATCGAGGGAACAATTCGGGCTCTGCGCGACGGACGACTTCTGGCCGACGACATCTGGTTCAACGGCCGCGAACAGCTCGAGCAGCTGTTCAACCCCGGAGGGAGCCGCGGAGTGCGCCAGGGCGATGCCCTGAGCGAGCTCATCCCCGACGAGACACGCAACCGGGTGGTCGAAGGACACGCCTTCGTCCTGCCCGCGGATGGCCCGCCGCCGACGATCAAACTGCCGGGCGGCGCGACGGCGGTGCTCCTCTCTCCCACCGAGGAGCGGCTGCGCCGGTTGCTGCGTAAGTGGCCCGAGCCCGACCGTGGGGACGATGACTCCGGCTCCTTCGATCAGCTCATTGGCGCGTTCGTCGATGAGGTCGATCGCGGCGTCGGCGAATTCGGCAAGGACACAAGCGTGGCCAACGGCTCGAGCATCGCCTTTCTCTTCGAATACGGCGGCGCGTCGATCCTGTTCGGTGCTGACGCCTACGCGTCTGACCTACAAACGTCCATCGGTGCGCTCCTCGCACAGCGCGGCGACGCCAAGTTGCATGTGCGGCTGTTCAAGTTGCCGCACCACGGCAGCAGGCAGAACATCACCGACGACCTGTTGGATCTCATCGAGCCAGATGAAATCCTCGTCTGCACCGACGGCTCGAAGTTCAAGCATCCCGACGAGGACGCACTCGACAAGATCCGGGCGCACTTTCCGTCAGCGCCCATCCGCTTCACCGACGACACCGAGCTGATCCAGGCGCGGGCGGCGCACATCGGGTTGGCAACTCCGACGTCCTCGTCGCCCGTCCTGATCCAGCTGTGAGGTCGAGATGTTGACCGGCAGAACTTGCCGCCGGAAGGCCGACGGTCAAGGGCCTGGCCGACGAGCTGTGCGGGCGAGCTACTATTCGGCGTGACCGGCGTTGTCGGCGCATCCCATAAGGCCTGGTGGTTGGCTATGCACGATGATCTTTCGCTGGGGGCGACACCCGTCGTCGAGCAGGAAGCTCGGGCGATGCCCGGCGCGTCGACGCCAGAGGGAATTGGGCTGTGCCTCTCCGGCGGGGGCTACCGCGCAATGCTGTTCCATCTCGGTGGGTTGGTCCGGCTCAACCAGCTCGGTATGTTACGCGGCCTCGCGCGTGTGTCGAGTGTCTCCGGTGGGTCCATCACGGCCGGCCTTCTGGGCCTTCGCTGGACTTCGCTGACGTGGGACGCCAGCGACCGGTCGCCCAACCTCGATGAATTGGTCGTCAGACCGATCATGAAGTTCTCAGAGCACAGCGTCGACGTACGTTCATTCTTCGCTGGGATTCTGACACCTCGCAAGACCGTGAGCGACTATGTGGCGGGACAATACGACAAGCACTTGTTCCACGGTGCGACGCTCCAAGACCTGCCCGACGCTGGACAAGGGCCAAGGTTCGTCATCAACTCCACCAACGTGCAGACCGGCAAGCTGGTTCGGTTCTCGCGGCCGTACATGGCCGACTACACGCTGGGCCTGTGGCGGAAGCCAACGACGTCGGTAGCAGATGCGGTGGCTGCGTCATCGTCGTTCCCACCCGTGCTGTCGCCGCATCGCATCAAGCCATCGGGTGTGTTCGACGAAGGAGGCGCGACAGCAATCCACGGCGCCGAGTTCCGCAAGGAGCTGGTCCTCACCGACGGAGGCGTCTACGACAACCTGGGCCTACAGACGGCGTGGTCGCGTTGCGAGACAATACTGGTATCCGACGGGGGTGGGGGGCTCGAGGCCAACGCCGAACAGCCGGCCGATTGGGCGCGACACGGAATCCGCATCACCGAGATCATTGATTCCCAGGTGCGCGCGTTGCGGAAGCGTCAGTTGATCGAGGCGTACCAGGCGCACGCGCGTAGCGGAACCTATTGGGGCATCTCGTCCGAGATCGCTGACTACGGTCTCGCTGATCCGTTGACATTCGTTCACGAACCGACCGGGTATCCGGCCAACGTGGCGACGCGGTTGACCGGTCTGGACGAGAAGGTTCAGCGTGACCTCGTCCGCTGGGGCTACGTCATCTGCGACACAGCAGTTCGGATGTGGGTCAAGCCCGGAACACCCAAGCCGGACCCGAGCGACGTTCCTATCTGACCAGAGTCATACGCGATACGGGAGGGCCGAGGCGCCGACGACGGCCTGGCCGCGATCGTGTTCAGATCGTCCGATTTCACCTTGGGTGTGAGGCAACACCGAGGCTGGTGATCACACCCGCCCACGGTCCTGACGTTTGTTGGAGTGCTGTACCGTTCTCGTGTTCGTGAGCGGACAGGAGCGCAGCATGGGACAGAGCCAGTTGATCGAAATTGCCATCGGAGTGGTGTTCGTCTGGTTCATCCTGAGCATGCTGCTCTCCGTCGTCAACGAAGGTCTCGCGCTGGTTTTCAGGATCCGCGCCAAGCATCTCTGGCTGGCCGTCGGCCGCGTACTTCGACCGCAGCAGAGCAAGTACGCCCGTAAGATATTGGACACGATAATCCGGTTGCCGTTCAAGCCGGCTGGACTCGATCAGCGGCCAGTGGCCCGAAACGAGAGCGCCGACGAAGCCTCAACAGAGGTGCAAGGTCGCCCCGTGACACAGGCGCCAGGGTCCGTCGAGGCCGAGCTGCAACGGCTGTACGATGCCGCGGCACCGATGCTGACCGATGTCGCTGCGGTCGGCCGGCGGTCGAAGCTCACCGACCTTTCCGCCAAGGTCTTCTCCGAGGCGATCGCCTCGCTTGCGCATCGTGTCCATCCCGCGGATCTCGTCGCTGCTGCCAACGCACTCGGTTGGTCGGCCGAGCGAGTGGCCGCCGTCGAGACGGCGCTTGCGGCCTTCCCTCCCGCGGAGAGGCTCGACGCCGCCGCGGTCACCGAGCTGACAATCCCCGACGTGACGCCCTCGGACAAGGATGCATTGTTCACGAATGCATCGACCAGCCTGACCCCACGGGATCTTGTCGACTTCTTCGACGGCAACCCGGGACTGAAGGGCACCGTGGCCCGCGCCATCGACGCGAGCGGTGCCGACGACAAGTTGGAGGCCGGCAAGGCAGCCATCGAACAGTGGTACGACCGCGAGATGGATCGGCTGAGCGCGATGTATCGGCGTCAGAACCGCAAAGTTCTCCTGCTGCTGTCCATCCCCGTCGTGTTGTTGTTCAGGGCGAACACGATCGGTATGGTCCGAGACCTCACCCACGATGCTTCGTTGCGTCAGGCGCTGACCAATGGAGCTGTGTCGGTCACCTCGGGCTCGACGCTGGACGACGTCATCAAGAACACGTGCGCTCCCGCGCCGTCAACGGCCACCACCACCGAGCCCACCACCACGACGACCACGCCGACGTCACCGACGACCACGGCGGATCCGTTCAAGGCAGCCGTGGAGAAGTTCAGCTGCGCCGGCAAGATCGTACAATCTGCGGAGACATTCGGGTTCACACCCGCCATCGGAGTCCTTCTACATCCGAGTCGATGGTCAGTGAACGGCGCGTGGCATTGGGTGATCGACGACTACGGACTGATCGGCAGGGCGATCACCTTGATCGCGCTGATGTTCGGTGCCCAGTTCTGGTTCGACATCCTCCGTCGGCTGGTCGGGATACGCAGCAAACTGCCCGGCGGGGCCGCTGCTTCCGGCTAGTCCACCCGTCAGTCGAGATCAATCGACACACCAACAGCCTGGTCGTGCGCATACGAGGGCAGCGTGGACTTCGGCAGCCCCAGCTCGCCGACTTGTTGGGCGCGATTTCGGTATCGCCAGTTCCGAAATCGAACCCGTTGAGCCTGGTCGGGCGCGCTGTGAGTAGCCCGCCTACCGAAATCGCGCCCGACCGGTCTCAGACGTATATCGCGAACGCGAGCCGCGCGTCGGCGGCGGCGAAGTCCGATAACCACCGTCCCAAAGACGCTGGCCGGTATCCCGACTGCCGGATACGCCATGAGCGACGGGAAAGGCGCATCGGGAATCCACCACGTCCAGCGTTCACACGACGAAGGATCTGCTGGCCGCCAGTGGGCAGTTTCTGGCCCAACGGGTTTGGCGGCGCCGTCCGAGTCGGCGATCGGGCCGACTACCGTTGGCGTGGTGAGCGATGTGGCGTTTCTACGGCCTGGCGGCTTCCGCAACACGGTGCTGGCATCGGGGCATGTCACCGATGCTCCAGGGCGGTCATCGCCGCGGTTTCCGGAGACCGCCGTTCGCAGTGTCGAGCGACGAGTGGCCGAGCTGTTCGAGCGATGGGAGCTGAATGGCAGCGACCTGCTGATCTGTGGCGGAGCCCGAGGCGCCGACATTATCGCGGCCGAGCAAGCACGTCGCCGGCAGACGACCGTGTGGATGCTCCTCGCCCACCGCGCCGAGGTGTTCGAGCAGACGTCTGTCGCCGGTGCCGATCCGGCATGGATCGAGAAGTACTGGCGACTGCTCCAGCGGTGCCCATCCTGGGCGCTGGACGACGACCCACGATTCCGCGACGAGCCACGCAACGAGAACGACGCGTACGAGACGGCCAACAAGTGGATGGTGTCGATCGCGCGACGGCAAGGCAGCGGTCGGCCGCTGCACCTCATGGCAGTCTGGGACGGTCAGCCGGCGGAAGGATCAGGCGGCACCGCCAACATGGTCGAGGTCGTCAGCGCCGAAGGCGGGGTCGTCGTGACGATCGATCCGGGCAGTTGACGGGAGCCCTCCGGCCGACCGCTGCTCTACGCGGTCAGCGCCGTCCAAGTCTTCGGGCCCACTTTTCCGTCGGCCGACAACCCGGCTGACTGTTGGAACGCCTTGACGGCGGCATCAGTTTGGGGGCCGAACTTCCCATCGTCGACGAGGCCGAGACGACGCTGAACCCACTTCACCGCATCACCGGTCGCGTTGAGAGACAGCTCGGGGCGATCGACGGGAGCGGGGCCCGCCGATGCAGCGCCAGCGCCAGCGGGAGCGGGAGCGGGAGCGGCCGCGGCTTTCAGCGCCGCCAAGGTTTTCGGCCCGACCTTGCCATCGACGAGGAGTTGGTGGGTCTGCTGGAACGCCCGAACGGCCGTGTCGGTCTCGGCGTCGAAGGTGTCACCCGGCTTCAGGCCGAGCAGGACCCGCAGGTTCTGGACGTCAGCGCCCGTCGAGCCGAGAGACAGCTGACCGCTTCCGGCGACTGGTGCCGTGACGCCCGGCCCCGCTGCGGACGATGCTGGCTCTTGCCCTACGCCGCGATACACCCAGTGCCATGGCTCGTCCTTCGGGCGTCCTTGGAACCATCCGTTGGGCGGACCATTCTGTTTGAGCCAGTTGAACACGCTCACGCCGAAGGCCTTCGGCGGCGTCCCGACACTGACGTCGACGGCGAATCCCCAGCCATGCACGCTGCGTCCTGGGGTCGCCGACCAATCGGGCTTGCGTTGTTTCAGCTCGACCTGCTGATCGAGGGTCCGATATGAGTCGGTGCAGGTGAGGTCGATACCGGCGGCCTTGGCCAGCTCACGAAATCGTCCGAAGGCATCCGCCGCGGTCTGGTACAGCCGGTGATGGCCGATACCGATCTGCTGCAACGCCGAGTCGGGCAGGCGACCATTACCGAACGCGGCGATATCCGCTGGAATGACGACGCCCTCGAGCGTGAGTGGCCCGCCCCGTTCGACGATGGCATCGTCGTCGCTATCGGCTTCGGCCATCGAGTCGAGATCGAACATCGGCGGTTCGTCGTGATCAATAAGCTCGTCGGTTCCAGACATCGTCGCTCCCATCGCTCAGTTTGCCCGCGAGTGGACGCGCGTGGTCACGCGATTGTCAACCAGTTTGACTGCAGTTTGTGATTACCGCGTCCCGAAGAGCGCGATGATCTGACATGGCCAACGTTCGAGCACTCCTGGTCGGCATCGATGCCTATGTCGCTGTCACCCCGCTATCTGGATGCGTGGCGGACATCGACGCCATCGAAGCGATGTTGCGCAAACATGTCCAACCAGACCAGTTGTCACTCGTCGCCCTACGCAACGAGCAAGCCACGAGGTCGAACATCATTGAGACGTTTCGATCGCACCTCGGCCCTGCTGAGAGCGATGAAATCGCCTTGTTCTACTTCGCCGGCCACGGATCCCAGGAACCATGTCCCGAAGAGTGGGCCCGACTCGAGCCCGATGGGCTGAATGAGACCATCGTCTGTGTCGACAGCCGCACGCCGGGGGTTTGGGATCTTGCCGACAAAGAGATCAACGCGCTGATCGAAGAAGCCGGCGCCCGCGGTGCACAGGTCGTGATGATCTTCGACTCGTGCCACTCGGGCGGCGTCACTCGCGACATCCTCGACGTCATCCCGCCCTCGGTCCGAGCCGCTCCGACAGCGCAGGAGAGGCGCGTGTTCTCGAATTATCTCGATGTCGCGCAGACACGATACGACCCGTCCAAGTTGGCCGATGGAAGCCCGCCGGATCCTGCCCACATCGCGCTGTCGGCATGTCAGCCACACCAAACGGCCAAGGAGTTGCCGATGCTCGGCACGCACCGGGGCGCGTTCTCGTACGCGTTCGAGGAGAGCGTTTCGCTGATTGGTGAGAGCGCGAGCTATGTGGAACTCGCCGCAGCAATCCGAGCCAAGTTGCACTCGCAGGTCAACGATCAAGCACCGGATCTCTACGCCGGTGGAGGAGCATCTTCGGCGACGACCTTTCTTGCCGGCACTGCCAAGCCCCGGCTGCTCACGGCCAACTCCGACGGCGGCGATTGGTGGCTGAGCGCCGGTGCAGTCGATGGCATCACGCCGCCCGCGAGCGCCACCACCGAGATCGAGCTCTCCGGCCATGGCGCATCGCCCACGGGCGACGCGACAGTGCTCGCCGATGCACAGGTCGTCGAGGTCGAGCCGAGCCGGGCAAAGCTGCGCGTCGTCGCCCGACCGCAGCAGACGCTCGATCCCACCAACCAATACCTCGCAGTCATCACCAAGTTCGCCGCCCCCGCGCTTCGGCTCGTGATCACCGGCACGGGAGCGACCGAGGTGGCAGCAGGACTCACCGGAGTCAGCCCACTCGTGGTCGTGACGACCGAGGTGCCGACGGAGCCCTCAGGCATTCGCACGCTGACCGTCGACATCGCCGGACAAGATGTCTCCATCCAGGGAACGGCAGGTTCACCGATTGCATCGACCGTGCCTCAGCTCGCCGCCGACATCGCTCACCTCGCCAGATGGCACGCCTTGTTGGACCGCGTGGCTCCCGGATCCCGGGTCAGCTCCAAGGTTTCGATCGAAGTGCTTGAACTCAGCCGAGATCAGGCGGCAGCCACAGACATGCAGGCACCCGTGAACGCCGTCAACGGCGCGATTGCACTGAGTTACGACGGAGCCAAGCCGCCACGCGTCCAGCTCCGGGTGACCAACGCGCACGACCGCCGCTTGTTCGCAGCGTTGTTCGATCTGACGGACTCGTACGGATCCGTGAAGCTGTTCGCCGATTGGGCAGAGCCCGGCAAACCTGCGTGGGCGCGGCAGGGGCAGGTGCAAACGCTCACCATCCCTGACTGGAGCCCGACCGCAACAGAAGCAAACGATCGCTTGAAGCTGATCGTCAGCACCGTCGAATTCGACGCCGACGCGTGGGTTCTGCCGCGATTGTTGGGTGCCCCAGAAGACCACGCCAGGGGTCAGGGCCGCGATGTCGAGGGTGAAGATCCGCAAGATCCGGTCGCGGATGACACGTGGGGCACCTCACTGCTCACCATCGTCACGACGAGACAGCCGGCCTGACTTGGGGCAATGACGCCGGTTCGGTCGAGGGTTCGTCCAGCGCCGATGCGGTGGTGGAATTAGGGCTCCGACGGCCCCGCTTGCCACCTCGACGTGTGCTGCGACGATTCTCCGTCGCAATCCACGCGCGTTGCGCGCGATACTAGTGCCTGGAGGTTCGTATCTCGGGGCAGGCCAGCCGTCTCTACCGGATGGCTCTGGCCTTAAGACTGGGGATGGTGATGTCAGGAAACAGTTCGATCTCGTCGGGTGCTTTCCGCATCGGCGAGTCGGGCGCGCTGGCAATCAGGGGCGACGACGTATCCGGCCCTCGCAGCGGCTACGGCCCAGCGCCTGAGCGTTCGAGAGGGAAGAGCCACGTGCGAATTATTTCGCAGGTCTCCTCGACCGACTTGGCGATCGCCGTGGACCTTGGGGCATCCTGCTCGAGTCCCTCGAGCAACTGCAATCGCACCCAAAATCGCTCGTTCTCTCGCATCGCGCGCAGGTGGACGATGACCGTGCGGTTGAGATCATCCTGCATGGTTCGATCGTGCTAGCCCACCGTCACTGGATTGTCGCGTGCCCGCCACGTTGACCGGCGCCGGGCCTCGGGGTAACGCCATGCAAGCGCGCGCGATCCGACTGGAGTTGCTCGGTGGGTTCAGCCTCGTGTGTGATGGCGACCAGGTAATGCTCCCTTGTAATGCCCGCCGCGTGGTGGCATACCTCGCCTTGCAGCGCAGACCACTGAGCCGATTGACCGTGGCGTCTTCTCTGTGGTTGGATGCCCCGGAGGATCGTGCCGGGTCGAACTTGCGGACGGCGTTGTGGCGAATCCGCGAGATGGCCGGCTCGGTCGTCAACGTTCAGGGGCCGGCGATCGCACTCGTCGGCCTGGTTGACGTCGACGTGCACGAACTCGTGACCGCTTCTCATGTGTTGATGCGGGGCGGCGATACAAACGTCGATGAGTTCGACCCTGACCTGTTCGCCCGCGAACTACTCCCGGATTGGGACGAGGAATGGCTGCAACTCGAGCGCGAGAGGGTGCGGCAACTGCGGATGCACGCGCTGGAACGCATCAGCGTGCTCTTGTCCCGGCTGGGCAGGCATTGTGAGGCGATCGAGGTCGGACTGGCCGCACTGGAGGCGGAGCCGCTTCGAGAGAGCGCCCAACGTGCGGTCATCGAGGCGCACCTGGCGGAGGGGAACCGCTCGGAGGCCATTCGGCTCTACCGCAGCTATCGCCAGTTGCTCGCCGATGCCCTGGGAGTCGAGCCGTCAATCGAGCTGCGCACCCTCGTTGGGGTCGAGGAGCGCGTTCTTCAATAGACGCTGTGTAGACGCCAGCGTGACGCTGCCGAGTTGCCGCGGCAACGCGGCGGCGTCGAGCGATGCGACAACCAACCGGCAGCTTGATGACGAGCGTTCGCGATGGTGGTCCGGTGGAAGTCCAACCGCTGCCGCAACCTGCCCATTCGGTGATGCTGAAGCTAATTGGTGGCTTTGGCTTGCAGGTCGATGACGAGCCCCTCGCGGTCTCCGAGAGCAGCCAGCGGCTGCTGGCGTATCTGGCTCTTGTCGGGCCCAATGAGCGACGGGTTATCGCCTCACATCTGTGGCCCGACAAGGGCGAGGACCGCGCCAGAGCAAACCTTCGCTCCGCCCTCTGGCGCCTGACGACACTCGACGGCGGTGCCCATTCCATCGAGTTCATCAGGGGCAACCACAGCAGACTCGAGCTCGCCGAGAGTGTCGCCGTGGATACTCATGCGACCGAAAAGTTGGGTTGGTCGCTCACCCGGGGACAACAGGTCATCGGCCACCAGGTCGGTGGCTTCCTCGCACTCGGCAATCTACTTCCCGAGTGGTACGACGACTGGGTGCTGTTCGAGCGAGAGCGCCTCGGACAGCTGCAGCTCCACTTCCTCGAGACCATCGCTCATCAGCTCCTCTGTGCCGGCTCAGCGACCGAGGCGCTCGACACGGCACTTCGACTCGTCGCCCTGGACCCGCTGCGAGAGGGCAGCCAACGCGTGCTCCTGACGATCTACTGCAGCGAAGGCAGCCTCGGTCAGGCGCAACGACAGCTTGACAGGTACCGCTCGTTGTTGTTGGACGCATTCGGCTGCGAACCGAAGCTTTCGCTCGGCCGCATCCTTCGAGAGATCGACGTGGCCGATTCGCACCGATTCGCCACGGCGGGCTGACTGATCTGGACCGCGGCTAGATGGGCGAGTCCTTCCGGCGAGCAATGGCAATCACCGTCCACGCAAGCACGGCGATGAGCAACAGGCACACGGCGACGAATGCACGTGTGACCCACGCGAGCCAGCCCGGCGGATTCCACACGAGCAAGATTGCCGTGCCTCCCACCGCACCGACAACCACGAATGCGGCGAAGGCAGCGACTGCGAGCAGGGCGCTGCGAACGAACGGTCCGAGTCCCTTGAGCACTTTGGCGAGCAGTCCGAACTCCCAGCCGGGCGACCACGTCTGACCGCGTTGAACGACGTAGTGGCGAGCGGAAGCGGCATTCAGGTCGCGCGCAACGTCGGGCTCGAAGAGCTCGAGCCCCGCCGCGGCTTGGAGGTGGAATTCGGGCGCTGCACTGTCGAGCATCGCGTCGACCTCTGCGGCAGTCCAGCTGGTCGACAGCCACTCCCCGAGGTAGGGCACATGCTCCTTCTTGGCCGGCAGTGCACGGACCAACGCATCCACGAGCAGGTGGCGAACGATCAACCGGTCGTCTGCCACGGTGAACTCGGCGGTCTTGAACGACGGCGCGATCTGTTCCACGCTGTTGACCAGCGCTTCAGCGATGGCGTTCTGTGCCTCGTTGCGCATGCTGTGGCCACCGCGGATGATCTCGCGTGTCCCGAGCTCAGGATCTTGCGAGTGAGGCGGTGGTTCTGAGGCGGCCGCCTTTCGAACCAACACGAAGCGTTCGTCGGCGAGCTCGTCGCACACCACCTGACGAGTCAGGTTGGCGATGAGGTACTCGTAGAAACACCAACCACGGTCGGTGTACCCAGGCGAGTCGATCACGACCACGTTGCGCAGCAGCTGATCCATGTGCTCCAGGATCATCTGCAATGCCTCGTTGCTGGATTCGCGCCTCGTCTGCTGTGGGAACGACGAGTAGTCGTAGACCAGGTAGCAGTTCTCGAGTAACTGCAGCTTCGTGAGTTGCGTTCCGTTCGGGTCGGGATTCTCTGGGTGATCCCAACGATGCGAGATGAACAGCACCGGCGCCAGGCCTTTTGAATCTCGGATCGCTCGCATGCGGTCGAGTAGCTCGCTGGGCTGTGCGTCGATCGCCGCTTCCAGTTCGCGACGCCGCTTCGCCTGAACGGTGTCATCTCGTTCGAGCGACCGCGTGTCGAGACGCCCTTGCTCGCACAGGTCTTCCAACAGCTGCCAATGCGATCGAATGAACGCAGCCGAGTCGTGTCCGTCGGCCCAGTAGTCGGCAAAGCTCAACGCCTCATGATCCTCGTATGCAGGAAGTGCTCGCCATCGCCGCAGGTCGGCGGAATCGACCAGCTTCACATGGCGCCAGAAGTCTTCGAGCCGATCGCTGCCTCGCGTGGAAGTGGCTCCCAAGTGGACCGACCGACGGTGCTCCTCGAACGCACCCACGTCAAGCCGCAGGTCGTTCCAAGCATTCGAGCGCCCGTCTGTTCGTTCCACGTCTTCCTTGCATGCTTGTCAACTGCCACCAGGAAAGCTACCCACTGACGGCCAGCCGATCCTTCGTCGTGGTCAACGCCAGGCGTGGTGGATTCCCGAGTTCCGCCTGCCACGTCGCTCATTGAGCATCCGGCCGTACGGGATGCCGGCCAGCGTCTCTTGGGACGGTGGTCATCGGACTCCTCGCCGGCGCCGATGCGCCATTCGGAGCGCCCGAAGTGGGGGTCGAGGCGTGGCGATTCGGAGCCGGCGTCCTGTGCGCGGCCGTCATCAATTCAGGGCGGTTCATTCGGCTCGGTGTCGGTTGGCGCGCGGCTGAACTATCCCGGCTGAACTATCCCGGCTGAACATTCCGCGGAAAACGACACGGCGCCGATCGTCGTGACAAGGGTGAATCCGAGCGATTCCGCAACGCGGTTCGACCCGACGTTGTCGACGTTGCAGCGATAGAGCCAGCGGCGGTCCTCCGCTCGACGTTTGCGGATGAACTCGTGAACGGCGAGCGCGCCGAGCCGACGTCCGCGCCATGCGGGGTGGGTCAACACGGCGATGTCGTCGAAGGACGTCTCGACGTCGTGCGGCCGACCGCTCGCGTACGCGGCGATCGTTCTGTCGGGCGTCACGAGCAGTGTGAACGTCGGATCGAGATGGTCGAGGTCGAGGTCGGCTTCCTCGACGTCGTCGTCGGCACAGGCAGCAATCAGGCCGTCGAGCATCGAGATCGGTGGAGTGTCGTCGGTGCCGACGTGTTGGATGACGAGGTCAGCGAGATCGGCATCTGGTCGTCGCGGGTCACCGTCGAGCACGCGGTTGCGGCCGTACCCGACGAGCATCGCTCCGAGATCCTCGGCGACGGCGACGAACTCCTCCGCCGACAACACCCTCGACGACTCGATCGAGGCCAACCGTTCGAGCACGCTTGGATCGCACCACACGATCGAGGCGTGCGGCGTCGGGTAGCACGTCGCCGATCCGGTCCCATCGCGTTCGGGGTCGACGACGAGCGTCGTACCCGACCCCAGCGGTCGACCATGCGCGGTCTCGGCAGCGGCGAGCAGCGACGCGAGGTAGCGCTCGGACGGCAACATGTGGTGCGAAGCTACGAGTTGTCGAGCGCCGACGGCAAGCTCATTTGGTGACGGTGAAAATGCTCTCAACGAGTTCGGGCGCCGCGAAGACCACGAGTTCCCGCTCGTGGAGTTGTTCAACGCCGAGGACGCAATCGAAAACCCCGGTGAACCCCTCGAGGAGTTCGATCCGACGAGCGACAGCGATGCCCCAGCGCCCTGACTCGAGATCGATCCGACGGCCGCACGCTCCAGAAAGGGAGGCCGATGACGAACGTGCTGCCGGTGATGGCAACTCAGCTCGGCCACCCAGTCACCAACCTCGTCTCGGAAGGAGCTGTAAGACTGGATCCGATGGCAAAGATGAACGTCAACCGAGCACGAGGCGGTGACGACGACTTCGGTGCCGTCGGAGACGAGCCGACGATGCCTGCGAAGTACGCCGGGACGTGCGCCACGTGCAGACAGCGGTTCGCCATCGGTGACCCGATCGCCTCAGTACTCGTCGACAAGAAGATGACATACCACCACGCAGCATGCCGCTACCCGGCGACCAGCCTCCTCGCGCAGGACGCCGCGCAGGCCGAAGTCGCTGCCAGGCCAGTGGCGGGCAATTCATCGAACCTCGGAAAATGCCGGGCGACGACCAACAAGGGCAAGCCGTGCAACAACACCCCGCAGAAGGGCCAGCAATTCTGCGGTCCGCACCTCGCCCAGCTCGTTGCGCGGCCATCACCGGCCGGGCACTCTACGACCCCGCCCAACCCATACGACGAACCGTTCTGAGTTCACCCCACGGCGAAGAACTCATTCGCCGCCGTTCAGGGGACACCGATCACACAGCGCGTCGACGGACTTGCTCACCGTCGGATTGTCTCCCAGGACCACACGGTTGCCACCGAAGTCTTTGGCGGCATAGAGCGCTGCATCTGCGCTCTCGATCAGCTCGGGCGTGCTCATGCCGTCGGCCTCGACCTCGATGACACCGATCGACGCCGTCACTGCTGGTCCGTTTGGCAGGATCGCCTGCAGCGCCTCGGCCACTGCTGTGCGGATCCGGTCGGCGATAGCGATTGCCTGGGTCGGTGCAGTTGCCGGCAGCAGGATCATGAACTCGTCGCCGCCGATGCGAAACAATACGTCTCCGGCGCGGAGCTCGCCCGTGACAGCAGTTGCAACTCCCTGCAGGACCGCGTCACCGACGGCGTGTCCGCGGAAGTCGTTGACCTCCTTGAAGCGGTCGATGTCGAGGAGCATCGCCGTGAGCGGGTCGCCGGCGCGCTGCGCCCGAGCCGCCAGCGCGAGAAGCTCCGCGTCGAGTTGACGGCGGTTGTACGCGCCCGTCAGTGGGTCTGTCGCGGCCCAGCGGCTGCGCTCGTCGAGCAGTCGCTCGACGAACTCGAGTGTCCCGAGGACTTGCACCACCAGTAGGGCGAGGGCAGCGATCGCGACTAGCCCAAGAACACCGTTGTCGAGCGCGACCGCCGAGACGGCGCCCAGCACCGCCACAGCTGGCAGGATGCGGCGAACGGGCGAGCGTGGTCTGTGGGCAGGACGCCGGTCGGATGTCGGCTGGTCATCGGTCCGCTCTCGACGAAGCGCTGCCACCGTGAGGCATGTTGACGCGATCACTCCAGCCGCCATCCCGCCCAATCGGAGGCCCACGTGCTCGCCCGACGGCTGCGATGCGATGCTGATCGCGATGTCGGCGGCGAGAAACGCGATCCCGAGCAACGCCCAACGCAGCCACCGATGAATGACTGACCGGCGCCACATCATCATGCCACCGATAGCGACAGCGAGCCCGCCGATGACGGCAAGGTATACCGTGCCGACGCGCATCAGCCACCCGTTGCGATCGTTGTTGGCACGCGGCAAGACGAGACTCCACAGGAGCACGATCGACGACAAGGCCACGATGCCGGCATCGACCGGGCCCTGCCAGCTCGGGTGGTCGCGGTAGTGCAGGTAGAGCAGAACCAGACTGGCAAGACCGAACGCAGACGCGGCGACATACGCCGCTTGCACCATGGGCAGCGACTCGATCTCACCCTGATGGCGGAGGCTCACGAGCCACGCCACGGCTGCTGACGCCCATACGGCGAATATCGCGGTGACACCGACGAATGCAGCACGCTCCATCCCTCGCCGCCGTCGGGCCGACCAGCCCCAGGCGATACAACCGGTGACGTCGGCTGCGAGCATCGCCGCAGCGCCGACCGCCAGCCAACGCAGATCGGTCGGCCCGGTCGAGGCGATGACGAGGACAGCTCCGCCGAGTGCGAACCCGAACGTCATCACCAAGCGGGTCACGGTCGAGAGCCTCGTGGAGACGATGTTGCCGGTCCCCCTATCAGGACCACAGGCCCGAGCGCGACGCGGTGAGGCGGTAGGAGCGCCAATGGGGGTATCCGCGGTCGGGTCTGAAGTTCCGCGACCACGTTTCGAGTCGGAACGACCGAAGACGGTGATCACGCCTACGCCACCTTCGACATATCGAGCCGACTGCATGAGTTGCCGACGCCCACCCTCTGAGCATGGCGTGATTCGGACGGCAGCGTTAGGGCCGTACGACCTGCAAGAGCATCTGCACCTTGGGCGAGTCAATTACAGGACCGATCCGACACGACCTTGAAGGCCCGGGATCGATGACGAAGTGTCTGGCCGGCATCACCCCGACGTCGTAACGCGGACAGGCTCCAACGCGATTACATAGTCGGCGAGCCGCGCGGCCCGCCAGCAAGAATCTTGTTACGACTCCATGTCAGAGTTAGCGTTGTGCCGACATGAGACTGAAACATGTGGTGGGCGGGCGCGTCTCACGTCGGCGGATCAGCCGGGTTGTACTGACCACGGCGTTGGTAGCAACGCTGGTTCCCGCTCGAACCGTGGCCGCATCGAACTCCACGGTGACTTCGGATCAGGTGGCTGCCGAGATACTTCGAGTGCAAGCCAAGGCCGACAAGACGGCGAAGCGCTGGTCGGAGGCCCAGATCCGCCAGGAAGACGTCGCTGCGCAGATCCAGACGAGCCAGGCCAAGATCGACGCTGCTTCAGCGCAATACGCCGATCTGGAAGCCGGTCTCGAACGAATAGCGGTCGATCGGTTCACCGGCGGCGCCGCACCGTCGATCCTGCTCGTCACCGGCGATCTGACCGAGACCGTGCAGATCAACGTGCTGAAGAACATCGCCTTGGACGCAGGAGCAGCCGACCTCGACACCCTTGACGCCGTACGAAGTGACCTGCAGCGCCAACAGGCTGACCTCGACGCGCTGAAGACCCAAGACGCCCAACTCGTCGCCGATCTCGCAGCACGCCAGTCGGAGATCGACGCCCAGCTCGCCGATCTCGCCAGGCTTCGTGAACAGCTCAAGAACAAAGAGGTCAGGCGAGCGTACGAGGCACAAGTCGCCAGGCAACAACAAGAGGAAGCGAACGCAGCAGCCACCCGAGATGCGAAAGCAGCAGCCGACAGAGCGGCCATCGCGGCAGCTGATGTGGCCGCCGCCAGTCCACCGATCCACGCGAGAGGCAGCGGGCTGGAACCACTTTCTCCGGCATCGCCGCCACCGGCATCACCGCCTCCAGCACCCGTTCGATCTTCACCCGACCCGACCCCGTCGACCGAACCACCAGCACCGGATCCTGCACCGGCCCCGGTGATCGCCGGTCGGTCCTGGATCTGTCCCGTCGCCGGACCGAGCGCGTTCGGCGACACATTCGGTGCGTCGAGACCGGGTGGGCGCAAGCATGAGGGAGTCGACATGATGAGTCCATACGGCACTCCTCTTGTCGCTGTCGTCGGCGGCTTTGCAAACATGAAGACAACCACACTCGGGGGCAATTCCATCTCGCTTGCCGGTGCCGACGGGAACGTTTACTTCTACGCCCATCTCTCGTCGTGGGAAGGGTCGTCGCGCAGCGTCGCCGCCGGCGAGGTCATCGGCTATGTCGGTCATACGGGTGACACGACGGCGAATCACCTCCACTTCGAGATCCATCCCGGTGGAGGGGTCGCGGTGGATCCGTACCCAACGGTTCGCCAGTACTGCTGAGCCGGTAGCGCATCGCAATGTTTGTTCAAACGCGATGGAGTACCGCGGTGAGATGGAGTTGGAGCGGCTGTCCACCGCGGCCATCCGCACCTCGTAGCGCAGAATGTCACCGTCGATACTGAAATCGCGCTCGACTTCGACGACCTCTTTGCCGTCGAGGTGCGCGAGATCGTCGTCGAGCGCAGGCGGATCGATCGTTCGGTTCCGTCGTCGAGTGCTCCCTCTTGGACCTCGACGATGCCCGTCGGATGGGCGAGGACGAGTTCGACGACCCCGGGCTGCGGCATCCGCCAGTAGCCGGATTCGACGTGCAGCGGGCGGCCGTCATGCACCGCCGTCGTGCGCTGGTTGTAGGCGAGGAACGGTTTGCCGGCATGCCCGAAGGTGATCGTCTCGTCGTAGTCGAACGATTCGATCGTCGGATACACACCGCTGCCGCGGCCTGTCCACGTGCCAAGCAGGAACGCGAGCGGCTCGACGTTCGGGTGCAACGGTGGCGCTGTCACAGGCGCGCGATCGTACGCCCGTCTGGTCCGGAGGCTTGCAACTCAGCGGTCTGGCTTCCACCCCGAATTCGACGGACAGCGCGCGCCGCGAGGGCGGCAAGACCTCAGCTGCCGCACGTCACGAGACGTTCGGCAACAACTCGCCCACCAGTCCGGTGCGCACCGACCAGGCGGCGATCTCGGCACGCGTCGACATGTTCAGTTTCATCAGGATGTTCGAAACATGAACTGACGCGGTCTTCGGTGAGATGAAGAGTCGCTGGGCGATCTGGCCGTTCGTCAACCCTTCTGCAAGCAATCCTGCGACCTCGCGTTCGCGGGTCGTGAGTTCACCGGCGACTTGGACACTCCGACCAGAGAGTCGGCGCTGCAGAGCTTCGGCCCGATCACGCCGCCAGCCCGGCCAACGGGCAAGATCATGATCGAGCGCCTGGCTCAGTTGGCGCGCCGCGTCGGCGCTGCTGCCGGTTGCCAGCAACGACTCGACGAGGCGCAGTCGGATGCCGCCGACCACATGGCGCGGCAAGGACTCATCCGCCAGAGCCAGTTCTGCACCGAGAAGCTCAGCCGCGTCGTCGTGACAGCCAGCCGCTGCTGCGGTGATCCCGCGCACCATCATCTCGATGCGCGCCCGAGCAGGCGTCGAATCGACGAACAGCTCGTTCAAGACCTTGTCACGAACACGTTCAGCGGAAACACCCGCTTTCAGGGCCGCCTCGACCAGCATGAAGACCTCGCGCTTGATCTCCACGTCGTTCTCAGTCACCGACATAGCCAACTTCTCGAAGAACTCGATGGCATCCGCGTCGCGTGACGCGGCTCTCACACGCATCTCGAGTGCATCGCGCCACAGCTTTCCGTGGCACCGATCAGGCGTCAGCTCGGCGAACAACTCGACCGCTCGTGCGACCTGTCCTTCCTCGAGAGCGAGATCGAGGTCGAGCACGGTGATCCAAGCTCCCTTGCGACCGTCGGTTGACCACCACTCAGCCGCCCGAGCGATGGCTCGACGAGTAGCTGCAAGGTCGCCATCGCCGTAGGCGATCTCGACCTCTCGGAGCGCGAGCATCGAAGTTCCCATCCAGTCGTACCCAGACCGTCGGGCAGCTACGCGGAACCTCTCGATCAGCTGCCGCCCCTCAGGTGAGTGCACTGGCACCTCAGACAGGAGGTTGTTGATGCCGCGTATGGAAACCGTCCAGTTCCCGATGCGCTCGGCGTCATCGATGATCGCCCGCAACACCCGCGCCGATTCGGCGGCGTCGGCCTGTGGGAGCCTGGCAGCGGCGCTGGCGCGTTCCAAGCGAGACTGGACGGCGAGGTGGACGAACTCACCACGCTCAGCCTCCGGTTGTGCTCGATCTGCCCACTCGATGGCCAGACCCGGCCGGCCGGCGAGCATGTGGGTCTGGGCAATGGCGACGAGTGCCGCGACGCGGCTCTCGCCCGCCGGCAGATGATCGAGCAGCGCCTCGAGCATGCCCAACCCCGCATCGCGCGCCTCGGTATCGGACTGCTCGAAGGCAGCGCGGATCCTCCACCGAAGTGCGTCGGCCTGACGCTCGACATCGCCAGCAGCGGACGCAACGCAATGCAAACGCTCGGCCGCAGCTTTCGTCTCGTCGAATGCTCCGACGAGCCAGGCAGACTGCGCCGCGGTCAGCAACAACGCCGGATCATCGGGCTCCTCGCGCAGTGCGGCCGTGGCAAGCCGCAACGCTTCGAACGTGGAGCCGCTGGCCAGAGCGGCGGCCGCGGCCTCGCGGGCCAGGTCGACGAACTCGTCGAGCCGCCCGGCGCCGTAGGCATGGCGCGCCCGTACGGCGTACTCGGGCGAATCGCCAAGTACTGACAGAACCCGCGCGTGGAGACGACGACGCTGACGCCCCAACAGCTGCTGGCTCACCGAATCGCGAACCAGAGCGTGGTAGAAGACAAAGTCGTCGTCAGAGCGCTCCTCCAGCAGACCACGGTCGACCAAAGTCCTCAGCACGGCCAACAACTCGTCCTCGGTTCGACCGACGACCGAAGCGAGGAGGTCGAACGACATCGACATGCCACAGATCGCTGCTGCTTCGATCACCTCGCGTTCGGCCGCATCCAGATCCTGCAACCGTTCGGTGAAGACCTCCGCCAGCGTCCACGGCAGCGCCGCGCTGGTCAGATCCTCGAACCGAGAACTGCCGTATGCCCGCACGAGCTCCTCGACGGCGAATGGGTTTCCGCCCGTGCGTTCATGAATCGCGGCGACGACCCCGGCCGGCGGCATGGTGCCTGTTGCATTGCGGAGCAACAACCCCACCTCCGCCCTGTCGAGTCGGTCGAGGGGGATGCGGTCGATGGACTGGCCACGTTCCAGCCGCAGCACGAGCTGGCCTCCGGGCCGCTTACGGTGTAGCTCGTCCGGGCGAATCGTCAGCAGCACGACCAGGCCCGGTACCACGAGGCGAATCAAGCGGTCGATGACAGCAGCACTCTGGGCATCGATCCAGTGCGCGTCCTCGACAACGACGATCCCCCCGCCGGCCTCCACCAGATGACGAGCAAGCGAATCGGCGAAGGAGTCGGCGTCCCGGTCGATTCCTGGCGCCGGCACGTCGCTCAGTCGGCGGACCAGACGACGAGCAGTGGACAGCGAGATTGCTTCGTCAGCGGGATCCGCCGAGGTCGACAACACGCTGGCCGCCGGGAAGTGCGCCAGCGCTTCGCGGCACAGCCGGGTCTTGCCGACCCCGGCCTCGCCCGACACCATCACGATCGTCGGCACGTCGTCGCAGCCACAGAGACCACTGTCGATCAGATCGATGAGCTGCTCGAACTGGGCCGAGCGGCCGATCATCGTCGGACTCAGTCCAACCTGTCCAGCCATCGTGCCCTCAGCCTAGGTGATGTCTGGGTGGGCGGTTTCCCGGTGGCGGCGGGTGCTGCGGCGAGTGTTACCACGAACCAGCCGGAATGTAGCTGCCTGCCTGCGCAGTCGGTCGCTGTGCTCGGTTGCTGCGATCTGCAGATTGATGGGGGTGAACATCTTGGGTCTCCTCGTGTTGTTCTCGATGAAGACCAGTGTGACGGTCTGAGGTAGCGGCGCACATCGGGCGATTGCCGTATTTCAGCCCGCGGTCGGCAGGGCAAGTTGTCGTGGTGACACCGTCAGCGGTGGCCGAGAACAACACGACCGAGCAAACCGCGAGGCCGTAGTGCGCCTTCGTGATCGACGCGCAGCGGTGGGCGCGCCGGGCGACGGAACAGCCGCCAGCGCAGTCGATCGAGTCGGCGTGCGTGACGCAGCACGTCTGGCTCGGCCAGATCGAACAGGGCACAGCGAGACGCCGGCGAGCCGCTGGCGTCGAGGATTGCGTTGACAGCGCGGCGGGCAGCCTCGTTGGCTCCTTCCATCGTTGCCAGATCAGTGGTCGTCCGTACGTAGTCGGCTGCCAGCATCAGGTTGGCGATCCGCGTCGTCGCCTCGGGCCGGTCGTTCCACGACCCGGCGGTATTGATCAGCAGGGGCTCGAGGTTGCTCGCCCCCGTAGGGTTCGGGAACTCGATCGCCGGATCGAGGAACCAGGCGAGCACTCGCGTCTCGTCGAGCAGCGGTTGCGGTCCGTCATTGAGGTGATCAACGAGCTGTCCCCAGACCTCGACGCGGATCTCTTCGCGACTGCATTTCGACGCCACCTTGCCGGTGCGCCTTCCCGGCGTATCCCAATCGGACACGTCAACGGAGAGGATCCCGCGAACGTTCCCATCGCCATAGCGTTCGATGTCGACGTCGTGCCAGAACTGGGCCTGAGAAATCGACGTCAGCGCCCACTCGGAGTCGATGTAGATCGTGTGTCCGTGAACGAGAGGTATGTCGGTGTCGAGGTAGAACAGCACGCCGTTCATCCACCTGGTCACGAGACGGTCGAGTGCCGCCAACCGCGGTTCCAACCGGCGCAGCTGTGGCCCAGCCAACGCCCGCATGGCCTCCACAGGTAACGCGGCGACATAGAAGTCGGCACTCACGGTGCCGGCGGGTGTGGTGACGCCCGCGACGAGCCCGCCATCCACAAGGAGACCCTGAACCGGGCAGTCGAGGCGCAGGTCGACACCGAGCGCACGCAGGTGCTCGACCCAAGGATCGATCCACGCCTCGTTGGTCGGACCATCGAGAACGCGGTCGGCCCGACCGCCGACGCGGGTCACGTCGAACAACAGTTGGGCGAGGATCAAGCCGCCAGTGCGGGCGCTGATCTCCCTCGCACGCGCGGCAACCAGCGTGCGCGTGAGACCTTCGGCGAGGAACTTCTGGAACGCGACCGAACGGCGCTCCGCACCGACGAAGTCCCACCAGCTCTGGTTCTCCCACTGCTCGTAACGGCGCTCATCGCAACTCGTGAGTAGGGTCAGCAGCCGCTCCATGAGAACTGCCTGCTCGTCGATGGGGATCCCGAGCGCCGTCGTCCACTCGAGCAAGAATCGGCTGACTACCTCGAGGTCGTCAAGTGATGCCGGACGCTGTGCCACGCTGACCATTTCGTGACGGCCGCCGGCTCTGGCGATCATCACCCTCGTTGCCGCCGTGAGCCGGTCGAGAACGGTGCCGTCGGCCGTCGGTATCCGGCTCATCGTGTCAGGGATGTGTCGATAGAAACCCGGAAAGAACCGAAAGCCGTGCTCGGCCGGCAAGTCGGCGCGACCATCCACACCAGACCCCGGCACGGGCAAGCTCCGTGCCTTGCCCCCCGGAATCGACCTGCCCTCGAGCACCACCACGTCGAATCCGCGCTCGGCCAGCTCGTGGGCGGCTGTCAGCCCGGCCACGCCACCACCCAGCACCGCGACCTTTGCCACGGATGAAAGCCTACGCGCCCACCTCCGGGGGCGAGGTCGACGGTCCGCGCGGACACCCCGTTCCCCCGAGCATGGCCTCCGTCGCCATCGCCGGCGGCCGTCCCGCGTGTGCGAGGCTGAGCCGATGGCGCCTCGCGACCACGCCCCAGACCGACAGGGTGCCGACCTCGCCATCGTCGGTGCCACAGCACTCGTCGGCACACCGGCCATCGGAGTCGACGGTCCGGCGGAGTTCGCGGCCTCGACCACCATCGAGATCACCGACGGAGCGATCACGTGGATCGGGTCGTCGGCAGAAATCCGGCCGGCCGCCGGCGAGGTGATCGATGCGAGCGGCCTGGTGGCGATGCCCGGACTGATCAACACCCACTGCCACGCGGCGATGACCTTCTTGCGCGGTGTGGCAGAAGACGTGCCGATCGCCAACTGGTTCAACGACTACATCTGGCCGATGGAGGTCAACGTCGGCGGTCACGACGTGTACGTCGGAACCATGGTCGCCGCAGCCGAGATGATCGAGTCGGGGGTCACCTCGTTCGCCGACCACTACTTCTTCATGGACGAAGCGGCCCGGGCCGTCGACGACAGTGGCATGCGCGCCAACCTCGGCTCGGCGTTCTTCAGCTCACAGGGTGACGAAGGGCTCGCCGAATCGGTTGAGTTCGCCGAAACCTGGCAGGGCCGCGCCGACGGACGGATCACCACCTCGATCGCCCCACATGCCCCGTACACCTGCAATGACCACGACCTGCGGGGTGCGGCCGACGCGGCCCGTCGGCTTGGGGTGCGGGTTCACGTACACGCGGCCGAGGACATGCACCAGACGCAACTCAGTGTCGACGGACGCGGTATCACGCCGATCCAGGTGCTCGCCGAGACGGGAGTGCTCGACGCCGGTGTGATCATCGCCCATGGCAATGGCATCGTTGAGGGTGACATTGCGCTACTGGCCGCACATCGTGACCGTGTTGGCGTCACCCACGGCCCGAAGGGCTATCTGAAATACGCTCTGGGGCCGCTGACACCGATCCGCGGGTTGCTCGCCGCCGGAGTGCCGGTCGGGTACTGCACCGATGGTGCCGCGTCGAACGCCACGCTCGACGTGTTCGAAAACATGCGCATCACCGCGATCACGCAGAAGCATGCTGCGGATGACGCCACCTGGTTTCGCAGCGGAACCGCGTTGCAGCTCGCCGGGCCCGGCTCGGCGGCGGTGTTCGGTCTGCCGGAGACGATCGGCGAGCTGCGGGTTGGTTCGCGCGCCGACGTGATACTGGTCGACGTCTCGGGCTTCCACTGTCAGCCACTCCACGACCTCGCCGCGACTCTCGTCTACTGCGTGCAGGCATCGGACGTACGCACCACGATCGTCGACGGCAAGGTGCTGATGCGCGACCGCCATCTCACGACGATCGACCGGGAGGCGCTGCTGACAGAGTTCCGCCAGCGCGCCGCCGCCCTGACCGACAGGTCGCACGGTCGCACCATCCAGGGATACACAACCTGAACACGCAGTGTACGAACCCTCACGGTGAGATCTGGGGGACAAGGTCCGACCGAACGTGAGCGAATCGTCAAGCCGAGGTCAAGTACCTCATACGTTGGGCAAGGTTCGCCTTGAAGTCTTGCGCTGATTGGTCGAATGCCGTTGGATAGGTCTCTGCGACCGGTGACGGGGTTGCTGTCGGAGTCAGCTCAGGGCGGGCGGCTTCGAGGGACGAAGAATCCATCATCGAGGACGGACGGGACAAGATGACACAGAACGACAAGACAGGTCGCGGCGCGAACCTGGGGCGGGCGCCCGGTTCGCACACATCGCCTGGTGACCAGGCGGCGCCTTGCTGCCGTGGCTCTGGCGATCGGCACGACTGCACCCATCCTGTGCTCTACTTCGTTTGTTTCGGCGGCCGCCTATGACCCTGCTCTCGACGGCTACTCGATGAAGGCGATGACCGAGAACATCGGCGCTACAGCGTTCTGGAACCAGGGTGTCACCGGTGAGGGAGTCGACGTCGCCGTCATCGATACGGGCATTGCACCCGTCGAGGGTCTGGCAATGCCCGACAAGATCATCAATGGTCCGGATCTGTCGCTCGAATCGCAGGCTCCGAACCTGGCGCACCTCGACACCAACGGGCACGGCACGTTCATCGCCGGCTTGATCGCCGGCAAGGACTCCACACTGCACCAGCCGTATTCCCAAGCGCCGGCCGATCAATATCGCGGAGTCGCTCCCGATGCCCGCATCGTCAGTGTGAAGGTCGGCACGGCCGACGGCGGCGTCGACGTGACCCAAGTGATCGCGGCGATCAACTGGGTCGTCGATCACCGCAACGACAACGGCATGAACATCCGAGTGCTCAACCTGTCGTACGGCACGAACTCGACGCAACCCTCCTTGGTCGACCCCCTTTCGTTCGCCGCCGAGCGGGCCTGGAAGGCCGGCATCGTCGTGGTCGCCGCCGCGGGCAACACCGGCTACCAGCGGGGCGCCGGCGCTCCCGGCTTGGCAGACCCGGCGTACAACCCGTACATCCTGGCTGTCGGCGGTTACGACACCAAGGGCACTCCCACCGATTACGACGACTCGGTCGGGACCTACTCGGCCAGCTCGAATGTCCGCGGCGCTCGCAAGCCCGACTTCGTTGCGGTCGGCACCAGGCTCCAGGGCCTTCGGGTGCCGAACTCGTTCATCGACGACAACCACTCCCAGGGTCTGCTCGGGACACGATTCTTTCGAGGCAGCGGTACGTCTGAGGCGGCCGCGGTGACGTCGGGAGCCGTTGCGTTGGTGCTCCAGAAGTACCCGAGCATGACACCCGACCAGGTCAAGGGCTTTCTCAAGGCACGGGCATCCGACCTCTACTACACGTCATCGAGCTCGCAAGGAGAAGGTGAGCTTGATCTGTGGAAACTCGCTCACTACACGCCGGGCACCTACTCGCCGCAGACGTTCGCCTCGAGTACCGGAACGGGATCCGTCGAGCTGTCCCGAGGCCGAGATCACCTCACCAAGGACGACGTCGTACTGCAGGGTGAGATCGACATCTTCGGGATGCCTTTCACCTCCGCAACTGCGGGCAGCAGCTGGTCGGGCGGTGTCTGGAACGGTTCGACGTGGTCCGGCTCCAGCTGGTCCGGTTCGAGCTGGTCGGGCTCCAGCTGGTCCGGTTCGAGCTGGTCGGGCTCTAGCTGGTCGGGTTCCAGTTGGTCGGGCTCGTCGTGGTCCGGTTCCAGTTGGTCGGGTTCGTCGTGGTCGGGTTCGTCGTGGTCGGGCTCCAGCTGGTCGGGATCGTCGTGGTCAAGCGACGTCTGGGGCTGATGCGCCGTCAACGGATGGGCTCGATTGAGTCAAGCCACCCGGGCAATTGTGCCTCATGCCCAGGTAGTTCGACGCCGATCAATAGTGCGTGAAACCTCCGCGGCTACGGCGCGACAAGAAGACGACGTCGGGAGAAGTCTCGTGTCGCGCGTTGTAGGCACGCGGACAAAGATCACTGCCCTCTCGCTTTCGCTGTGGGCAGTAGCCGCAATCGTCGTGGCGTTGGCCTTCGAATCCCAGGACTGGTCGGCTCCGGCGGGGTGGAAGTGGTTCGTGGCATTGCCGGTGTTGGCGACACTCTTCGCTCTCGCCGAGATCTTCGTGGTGCATCTGCGCATCCGCGCCGATGCCCACACCTTCTCACTCGTCGAGTTGCCGTTGGCGCTCGGGCTGTTCTTCGCCCAACCGCTCGTCCTCGTCGTAGCCCAACTGCTCGGCGCCGGCTTTGCTCTCGCGTTGCATCGCAAGCAGGGTCCGTTGAAGCTGCTGTTCAACGGCGCGGTGTTCGCGTCCACCACGATCATTGCCGTCGCCGTGTTCCGTTTGCTGGCCACCCAACGCACGCCCCTCGACCAGCCCATCCTGTTGAAGGGTGGTCTGGCGCTGCTGATCGAAGCACTGATCTCGGTGTTCCTCGTGTTCCTGGTCATCTCGATCTCGACCGGCACGTGGCGCCCCGCCGATCTGCGGTCCGGTGCCGGATTCGGCCTCATCGCGGCGACCTTCACCACCTGCCTCGGCGTGATCGCGGTCGTCGTCCTCGACGCTCAACCGGGGATTGCCTGGCTGCTCGTCGTACCGACGGCCGGCACGTACCTGGCCAACTGGGCCTACACCACACAGCGACGCCGGCACGAAGGCCTCGACTTCTTGTACCAATCGACGCAGTTGCTGCACCAGTCGTCGGAGCTCGAAACTGCGATCGTCGACCTCCTTCGACATGCATGCGAAACCTTCAATGCCGAAGCCGCCGAACTGATCTACATCGCCGAGTCGAGCGAGCACTCGGTGTGCGTGAGGGTTGGACCGGGACATCAGGCGCAGACCTCGCAGGTACTCGGCGAAGCCCACGACCTGTTGATCGGAATCGTCGGGTGTGGTGAGGCCTCGATTCTGCGTGAGGGCAGCGAAGGACCAGTTGCCGAGTTCTTGGCGTTGAGTGGTTATCGAGACGCCATCGTCGCTCCACTGCGCAGTGAGGTCCGCGTCGCCGGCGCGCTGGTGATCGCCAACCGGCTGAGTGAAGTCGTCGGATTCGATTCGACCGACGCTCGCCTGGCCGAGACGTTGGCCAACCACACGACCACCGCTCTCGAGAATGGCCGACTCGAACAATCACTCGAGCAGCTGCGCGTGCTCGAAGGTCGCCTGACGTTTCAGGCGTCGCACGATCCGCTGACCGGGTTGGCCAACCGCACCCTGTTCCGAACCCGGTTGCAGCAGGCCATCGAGGATCACGACGACTTCCACGGCGCAGTGTTGTTCCTCGACCTCGACGACTTCAAGACTGTCAACGACAGTTTCGGGCATGCCACGGGCGACGCCCTGTTGGTCGAAGTCGCCGCTCGTCTGATGACGTGTGTCGCCGAAGATGACTTGATTGCTCGGCTCGGCGGCGACGAGTTCGCCATCTTGCTGTGCGACGTCGACGACGCGTCGGGCGCGACCGCCGCGGCCCAGGCGATCCTGCAGTCGTTCGACGTGCCGGCGATCCTGACGCAGCGTCGCCTCGATATTCGCGCCAGCATCGGAATTGCGCTCATTCAGGCCGGGGCATGTCCTGAGGCGATGATGCGAAATGCCGACACGGCGATGTACATCGCCAAAGCGCAGGGCAAGCACCGCGTCGTGATGTTCGAGCCATCGATGTACGAGTCGAACGTCCACCGTTTCAACCTGCACAGCGACCTGCAGCGGGCCCTGGACAACAGCGAACTGGTGATCAACTTCCAGCCGATCGTCAGGCTCACCAGCCAAGACCTACTCGGTGTCGAAGCCCTGGTGCGCTGGCATCACCCCAGCCTCGGAGAGCTTTCCCCCGACAGCTTCCTGGCAGTTGCCGAACAGACCGGTCTGATCGTCGCGATCGACACGCTGATGATGGACAAGGCCTGCGAATGGCTGGCCGATGTCGACGTGTCGGACCCCGGCCTGGTGCCATGGGTCAACGTCAACGTCTCACCGCGCAGCTTCCACGAGCCAACCCTGGTCGACGATGTCACTGCAGCCCTCCACCGACACGATCTGGCTCCGAACCGACTCGGCATCGAGATCACCGAGAACCTGATGTCAGACCAGGCCGACCGGGCCATCGCCACGTTGGAGCAATTGAAGTCGATCGGTCTGCGACTCGCGCTCGACGACTTCGGTACCGGCTACTCGTCGCTCAGCTATCTGCAGTCATTGCCCGTCGATGTGGTCAAGATCGCCAAGCCGTTCATCGATGATCTCGAGTCGTCGGCGTCGCAACGCGCCTTCACGACTGCAATCGTCGCCCTCGGTGAGGCGCTCGGTAAGTTCGTCATAGCTGAGGGGATCGAACGGGCCGAGCAGCTCGATCTGCTCGAAGCCGTCGGTTGCGACGCGGGCCAGGGTTACATGTTCGCTCGGCCGATGGACGGAGCCGAATTCGTGGAGTGGGCTCGTCAGTGGCGTCGGCGTCCACGGCAGTCACCGATCGCGAACGTCAGCAACATCCGCACGCTGCGGCCGGCGCGACTCGACAGTGCCGCCGTTCTCTGAGCTGCGACGACAACGCGACCACGTCCCTCCCTGGCTCGAAGCGGCACTTCGGCTCTGTTGAAGTGCCGCTCCAACCGCTTGTTATGGTGCCCGAGGAAACGAAGCACCAGATCGCAGTCGAAACGGAGTGGTTGTCATGGAGCAGTTCAATGGTCGCATCGAAGTCGACATCAGGGATTCGGTCCCCGATTGGACGCCGTTCGAGCCGCCGAAGGCGCCAAAGGGTTCGCCGAACGTGGTCTTCATCACGCTCGACGACGTCGGCTTCTCGGCGATGAGCGGCTACGGCGGCCCCATCCCGACGCCGAACATCGACCGGATCTCGGCCGACGGGGTGCGTTACACCCAGTTCCACACCACCGCGTTGTGTTCGCCGACGAGGTCGTGTCTGTTGACCGGTCGGAATCACACCCGTAACAGCATGGCGTGCATCACCGAGGCCGCCGTCGGGTTCCCTTCGGCGAGCGGGACGATCCCCCCTGAGAATGGGATGTTGTCGGAGATCTTGGGCGAGCTCGGTTGGAACACGTACATGGTGGGCAAATGGCACCTGTGCCCCACGGATGAGATGAACCTGGCCTCGACGCGACGCAACTGGCCGAGCGGACGTGGCTTCGAGCGCTGGTACGGCTTCCTGGGTGCCGAGACCAGCCAGTGGTACCCGGAGTTGATCTACGACAACCACCCAGTGGATCAGCCCAGCTCGCCCGAGGACGGCTACCACCTCAGCGTCGACATCACCGACAAGGCAATCGAGTTCATTCGTGATGCGAAGGCCGTCGCCCCCGAGAAGCCGTTCTTCCTCTACTACTCCCCTGGGGCGTGCCACGCCCCGCACCACGCGCCCAAGGAGTGGATCGACAAGTTCAAGGGTCAGTTCGACATGGGCTACGAGGCGATGCGCGAGCAGACATTGGCCCGACAGAAGGAGCTCGGCATCATCCCAGCCGACACGGCCCTTCCGCCGATCAACCCGATCGGCACGTCGGCAACGCGCCAGAGCGCCGACGGCAAACCCTTCCCGGCCATGGACGATACCCGACCGTGGGATTCGCTGTCGGATGAGGAGAAGCGCCTGTTCGCACGCATGGCCGAGGTGTACGCAGGATTCATGGCCCATGCCGACGACCAGATCGGACGCCTGCTCGACTTCCTCGAGTTCATCGGAGAGCGCGAGAACACGCTCATCGTGCTGGTGTCCGACAACGGCGCCAGCGGTGAAGGTGGCCCGCACGGCTCGGTCAACGAGCTGCTGTTCATGAACGGCATCCCCGACGACATCAACCAGAACCTCGCCATGCTCGATGAGCTCGGCGGCCCGAAGACCTACAACCACTACCCGAACGGCTGGGCGATGGCGTTCAACACACCGTTCAAGATGTGGAAGCGCTACGAGTTCGAGGGTGGCACCGCCGACCCGTGCATCATCTCGTGGCCTGCCGGGATGAAGGCCCGCGGCGAACTGCGCACCCAGTACCACCATGCAATCGACCTCGTGCCCACAGTGCTCGATGTACTCGGAGTCAAGACCCCGCGCACGATCAAGGGTCACGTGCAGAGCCACTTCGACGGCGTCAGCATGCGCTACAGCTTCGACGACATTGCTGCGCCCGGTCAGCGAGTCACACAGTTCTACTCGATGCTCGGATCGCGCGGCATCTGGCACGACGGCTGGAAGGCTGTCAGCACCCACCCCAGTGTCGCCGGCTGGAGCCACTTCAACGATGACGAGTGGGAGCTGTACAACACCGATGTCGACCGCTCCGAGGTGAACAACCTCGCCGCGGAACACCCCGACAAGGTGCGCGAGCTCGTGGCGCTGTGGTTCGCCGAGGCCGGCGCCAACGGCGCGTTCCCACTCGACGACCGCAGTCCGCTGGAGATCATCACGACTCCGAGACCGATACTGAGCCCAGCCCGCGACCGCTACGTCTACTTCCCCGACTGTGCCGAAGTCCCCGAAACGCAGGCCGTCAACCTGCGCAATAGGTCGTTTTCGATCGGCGTACTGCTCGACATCTCCGAGTCAGGTGGCAATGGGGTGTTGATCGCTCAGGGATCGCGCTTCGGCGGGTTCAGCCTGTACATCGAGAACAACCGCCTCCACTACATCAACAACTTCGTCGGTGTGCTCGAGCAGAAGGTCGTCAGCACCGTCGACGTTCCAACCGGCAAGAACCTCGTCCTGTCGGCGTCGTTCGAGAAGACCGGCCAGGCCGGGCCCGGTGTGGGCGAGGGCACGCTTTCGCTCTGGCACGGCGACACCAAGGTCGGTGAGGGGACCATCAAGGTCCAGCCAGGGCCGTTCATGCTCGCCGGCGAGGGTCTGTGCGTCGGCCGCGATGGTGGCCACCCGGTCACCGACTACGTCGGCGACCAACCGTGGCGCTTCACCGGTGGCACCATCCACCGCGTCGCCATCGACGTCAGCGGCGAGCCATACGTCGATCTCCTGCGCGAAGCCGAAACTCGACTGGCCCACCAATAGCTACGACGACAGCGACATCGCCAGGCCGAAGCGCGGCAGAATCGTTGCTTCGAACCTGGTGATGCGCTGAACTGTTTCCAGCCACGGTGAGCACGAGAAGGTCCACTTGCCCAAGTGGACCGGTCGCGAGCGTGTCGAACTATGCGGCGCGCCGCCAAGCGACTGGCCTCGTCACAGCCACCGCAGCTGTGCCGGGCGGTTTGTGCGCGCCGAGACCTACGCGAGGATCTTCGCCTTCTGGGCGGCGAACTCCTCTTCGGTGAGAATGCCCTGGTCCTTGAGGTTGGCCAGTTGCTGCAGTTGGGCCATCGCGTCGGGCGTGAGCCCGCCGGCCGGCGCAGGCGGAGGAGCAGGTGCATACTGCTGCGGCGGCGGTGCATATTGCTGCTGCTGCTCGGCTGCCTGCTGTTGCTCGTAGGCCTGAGCCTCGGCTGCCTGTTGGTCCTTGCCCGCCTGGCGGCGGGAAACCCGGCCCGACACCGCCGTGGCGGTGCCGGCGACAACAGCGGTCGTTGCAGCAGCTCTCATTAGTGGTCGACGGCGTAAACCCATCGCGGTTCTCCTGTCTTGATGTCAGCTGGTGGATGCCAGCAGAGCTTCGGCCTCTTCAACGAGGGCTTGCGGTATGCGTGAGCCTTCGATCAGCACCCCACCCGCGTTCCGTAGCGCTTGGACGAACGGGATCGCCCAAGTGTCTTCCCAAAGTAACAGAGCGGCGGACGAGCCTGCCGGGATGGCCTCGGCTGCATGTTGGATGTCTTCGTGGCCGATGATGCCGCCGACGTCACCGTCGAGATCGAGGTACACCATCAGGTCATCGCGGTCGTCGACCTCGATCACCAGCACCGCTCCGTCGTCGTCTTTGGCGATGAAGACGAGGTCGATGATTCGAATCTGTCCGCTGTCGGTGAGTTTGGCGAGCTCGGGGGCGATCTCTCCTGTGAACTGGTTACCGGGAAACCCGATGATCACGTACTCGACTGGGCCCAATCCCATGATGCTCCTCCACTTGTCTGTCGGTCCGCTGAACATACAACACACCGAGCCGTAGGTACATCATGGAGATTCGGCGTCGCCCCGAGGGTGATCTTCGTCAGCTGAGTTGACAGTAATGTCAAGATCTGAGTTGATGTCCGCACAACCATCACGTCCGGCTGTCATCGAGGTGGCGATCAGCCCGTTGCGGTGGGACGCGCAGGCTCAGACCCGAGCCGAGCGAGCAGCACTGAGGTCAAAGAGCATCAGCGTCAGCTCATTGAACGACAGTCGTTCTAGGAGCTGACACAAAGTAGCAGCGTCGGTGAACTGGGCAGCCCCAGAACGATACGCACGGTACTGGGGCTGTCCCGTTCCTCGCCGAGTCCTCGCCCGGGCGCGCCACGCGCCGAGTGCCCGATCTGGGCGTCGCCGCAGATCTGAACCATCGCTGACACGGTGCTAGTAGTTGAAGGTCAGCGCGCCGCCTTCGGTGAACTCGAACAGCGACGGGGCTCCCTTGACTTCGGCGCCTTTGACCCATTCGGCGTTCTCCAGGCCACGGCTCTTGACGCACACGGGGCACAGCGTAGAACCGTCCGCCTCGTTCGATGTACTCGGCGTGGAGGTCGCCGATCACGGGCGCTCCGGGGACCGAGATCGCCTCGGCATATCCGTTGGTGGCGATGTGCACCCCGTCTTTGGTGAGCCACATCAACACCTGTTTGCCCGCTCGGAGGGCTTCGACGCCGAGGAGATAGCCGATGAGGACAGCCTCGGGGTCGTTGGTTCCGTGGGTTTGACCGATCACCACTTTGTCATCTGCAGCCATCTTGGCTCCCTTCTCCGTTGCGATTAGCAGGGGGTGTTTCGCACACTCCTTTGCTCGCGCACCGAGCTTTACACCAGCGACACCCGGTCGCCCGCGCGGGTCGTCCCGGGTGTTTCCACGATGGCGTAGACGCCTGCACACGGATACAGGCCGCCGGCAACGTCGAGGCGGTTGTGTTGCACGAGTGTCCGCAGGATCTCGTTGTCCTTGGGCAGGTCGCCCTGCTCGAGTGTGGTCATGACGCAACGAGGATCGGGCAGCAGAACCGTCAGTCTGACGGTGTCACCGATCTGCAGCGAGCGGCCGATCCAACCGTTCTCGACGAGTCCCTGCTCGGGAGTGTCGACGACGAGGTTCATACGAAAGCGAAGCTGATCGAAACGGCTCTCGGGCCGGAACGTCTGCAACTGTGCAAGTGTCGAGGTTGTCAACACCGAGACGGGGAAGAGATCGAGGAACGAACCGACCGGGACCGGCGAGGGCATCCCTGCTTGAGCGAAGAAGGTCGCGCCCAACTTCTGTTCGACGACCGTGTCGCGGTGCCCAGCGGGATCGAGGTCTTCGACGTCGGGGTGGTGCTGATCGATCGTGAAGTTCTCGGGAGCGGACCGCTGCAGCGTGACCTGGCTTCCGAAGAAGCCCGAGAGCGTCGCGTCGGCGTCAGGCGCGTCACTGAGCACCGACGTGCCGTCGGGCAACGTGATACGTACCGAAGGTCGCTCGGCGCCCGACCCCGGGGCCTCGACGAACGCCGCCCGACATCGCAACAGCTGCGTGCCGAGGCGTGGGGTCTTGCCGCTCATCACCTTGCCCGTCTGCGATTCGACAATCGCGTAGGCGCGGTCGCCCACGAGCCCATCCTCCCGTCAGGGACGGGAGACGAACCGTGTCGCCAGTGGAGCGATCATCGTGAGCAACGACTTGACAAGCGCAGGCGGATGAGCGTTGAGATCGTCCTTCGCTCGAAGAGCAGCAAAGTCGATCGGGATCGTACCCGGCCGCGACAACCCGATCAGATCGAGCACCTGCTGGGCGACCAATCCGTAGCCCGACGTCGTCGGATGGATGCCGTCGAGGCCGAACAGCCCGCCTTGAAGACGACCGGTCTTGTCGGACAGGAAGAAGCGAGTGTCGAGGTCGGCCAGTGGGGCCGGAAGTTGGAACTGTGCCCAACGGTTGCGATCTGCGGCGTCGGCGTCGAGCTGATAGCGACGGCGGGCCAGCCCGTCGAGCAGGCCGCAGAGGTCGAACAAGAGCCACTCGCGCCCTTCCGACCTGGCGTGACGGACGGCCTCGGCAATCGTCGCGTTGTACTGGTCGATCGCCGAATCGATCGCTCGCGCCTGTTGATGGGTGAGATACCGATGACGGTTCGGACGGAATGCCTTCTCATCGATCCACGGGTCGATGTAGTAGGGGAAGTAGCGCGAACCATCACGCCACTTCTGGCCAGGGTTCGCCGGGTTGACACCCTTGGCCATCGGGACGATGGTCACGTGGGGAACCGTGGCCAGAATGACGCGACGGGCACGGATCGGCCGGATCGCCCGCACCAGTTCGCCGAACTCCGCGGCGAAATGAACGGGCCGCCAAACGTTGTACTTGCCCTTCTCGTCGAGCTGATCGAACCCGCTGTCGGACCAGCGCACCTGTTTGCTCACCACGGCATCAAGTGCGTTGTTGGCGCCCAGGGCGACGACCAGAGTATCGATGCCCCCGTTGTTGCCGTGCCATGCCGCGGCATCGAGTTGGGTGGCGGCGATCCCGTACGGAGCCAGGACCGAGTAGGCGGCGATGTCATTGTCGGCCTCTGGTTTGGCGCCGAGGAGATCGTCGTGGGACGGCTTCGAGGCTCGGGCAGCGGCGCGGCCCGAGGTCGACGACATGGCGTCGCGAAGATCCCAGCCGTAGATGCCAAGGTTCTCGTACCGCACGTTCGTCGGAGGTGGTTGGTGCCCGGCGCCACGCTCCCAGTAGTCCTCGTTGGCATCGAGCAGCCGATGCATCTGCGCAGGAAGCTCGAGCTTTTCGAAAAGGCTCAGGTCGTCACCGAACTTCGTCTGCAGCTGACGAGCCAGCGCTTCGAGGTTCAACGGAAGGCCCTCGAGCGGACCCTTGTACCTGGGGACGGCGAATCCGACCGCACCGATACCGGCGGCAACCAGCGCCGGCCACGACAAGTCGGTGTGGAACACCGCGCCGCTGGAGATGCCGTGGGTCAACGAATCACCAACCGTGACAAGAAGATGCGCCGGATCCGCCGGCACCGCAGGCAGATCAGCACCAGGAGCGCCGAGCGGCTGGCCCACGGTCGGGTCGGCGATCGGTTCCGCCCGCGTGTCGGTGACGACGACATCGTCGGGTGTCCGCGGATCAAGGTATTCCGGTGGAAGCACAGTCATGACGAAACCTCCTCGGCTCGTAACAGTAGGAGCCTTGGCCGCGGCTCCTGATACACCCGCGGGACCTGCGGCCCTGGCTGATCGCCCCGTGGTCATCGAATGTGTCAATACCGACCGGAGTCGCCGGTGACGACGGACAACCACACCTGTGAAGACAACCACCCCTACGAACCCTCCCGCGTGTGACCGACCGTGATCGCACCAGTTCTCGCTGCCGGCATCGCGATGGTCGTCTCGTTACTCGGCACCGGATGGTTGGCCCGCTTCCTTCGCGAACGCGGCCGCAGCCAACCGATCCTCGCCAAGGACGCGCTCAACCTCGCCGTTCCCGAGCACGAGCACAAGTCGGGCACTCCGACGATGGGTGGGCTGGCGATCATCGCCGCCGCGCTTGCCGGCTACCTCGTCAGCCACATCCGCCGTGGCGTGGTGTTCTCCAATCAAACGCTGATCATCTGGGCCGGCGTGCTCGCCATGGCCGCCGTCGGCTTCGTCGACGACCTGATCAAGGTCCGCACCCACCACAACCGCGGCGTTCTCTGGCGACACAAGGGCTACATCACCCTGGCCATCGCGTTAGCGATCGCCATTCTGCTCGTTGCCACCACCGACATCGACACACGGCTCTCACTGACCCGCGCCGAGCTCCCCGGCTGGGGGATGAGCACGTTCGTGTGGGTGCTGTGGGCCGGCACGATCGTGTTCGCCACTACCAATGCAGTCAATGTCACCGACGGCCTCGATGGCCTCGCCGCCGGTTCGGCCATGTTCGGATTCGTCGCCTTCACGGCGATCGCCTACCTCGGTTTCCGCAACCCGACGATCTACCCGAGTCTCGTGAACCCCTACGATCTCGCCGTGTTCGCCGCAGCGTTCGGCGGAGCTTGTGCCGGGTTCCTGTGGTGGAACGCTGCACCTGCTGACATCTTCATGGGCGACGTCGGTGCATTGGCGATCGGCTCGGCACTGGCCCTGCTCGGGCTGGCGACCAACACCCATCTCCTCCTCCTCCTGATCTGCGGGCTCAACGTCATCGAGATCGGATCAGTCGCTGTGCAGATGACGGTCTTCCGCGCTACCGGACGGCGGCGGCGACTGTTCCGCCTCTCGCCGATACATCACCACTTCGAGCTGTGCGGGTGGCAAGAGACCAAGGTCATCGTTCGCTTCTGGTTGCTCGCCGGGATGTTCGTGGCGAGTGCCCTGGCGATCTACATCTCCGACTTCACAGAGCAAGCGGCGAGACCGTGACCACGCTCGCTTCTACCCCAGCACGACTCTCACGTGGTGCGTGACGCCATCGTCGACGAGTGGGATCGCCGCACCATCGCCCGTCAGCACCAATCCGTCGAGCTCTGTCGAGACCACCCCGCGGCTGACGCCGTGCGGGTTGTCGACGACGATCTCGTACCTCGCCGAGTGATAGCGGAAGTCGATCTCGAAACCCGGCCAGGCTCTGGGGATGCACGGCTCGAGCAGCAGAGTCGCTCCACGCAACCTGAAGCCAAGAATCGACTCGACTCCGGCCTGGTACATCCAGCCGGCTGAGCCGGTGTACCAGGTCCAGCCACCACGGCCGACGTGGGGCGGCTCGGCGTATACGTCGGCGGCCATCACATAGGGCTCGACCTTGTAGCGCAGCACACCGGCGCGGGTACCGGCATGGTTGATGGGGTTCAACAGCGAAAACAGTTCGCCGGCCTTGTCGCCATCGCCGAGCGCGGCGAAGGCGAGGACCGACCAGATCGCGCCGTGTGTGTACTGGCCGCCATTCTCACGAATGCCCGGCAGATACCCCTTCACGTAGCCGGGATAGACATCGGAGTGGTCGAACGGCGGGGTGAACAGCAACACCAGGCCATCGCCGCGGCGAATGAGGTATTGGTCGACGGCGGCCATTGCCTGCTCGGCATGAATGTGATCAGCGGCGCCTGACAGCACGCTCCACGACTGGGCGATCGAGTCGATCCGGCACTCGGCGTTGACCGCAGAACCAAGTGGGGTGCCGTCGTCGAAGAAGGCGCGGCGATACCAATCGCCATCCCAGCCGTCACGCTCCAAGGCCACCTTCAGCGCCTTCATGTGGGCTCGCCACCGCTCGGCAGTGGGACGATCGTTGCGGGCCTCGGCAATCGGCACGAAGGCGGCCAGCGCCGAGTACAAGAACCAGCCCAACCACACGCTCTCGCCACGGCCCTCGTGGCCGACGCGGTTCATGCCGTCGTTCCAGTCACCCGACCCGATGAGCGGCAGCCCGTGCGTGCCGACGGCCAGACTGCGCTCGAGAGCCGCAGCGCAGTGGTCGTACAGCGAAGCCGACTTTGTTGACACGTTTGGCTGGAAGTACGCGTCTGTCTCACCGGGCGCAAGCTTCATGCCCTCGAGGAACGGGACGATCTCGTCGAGGATCTTCGTGTCGCCGGTGACCGCGAGGTAGCGATCGACCGCGTACGGCAGCCAGACACGGTCGTCGGAGATCCCGGTTCGCACGCCTCGCCCCGAGGGCGGGTGCCACCAGTGCTGCACGTCGCCCTCGACGAACTGGCGTGACGCAGCCCGCAGTAGGTGTTCGCGGGCGATCTCGCGCTTCGCGGTCACCAGGGCGATCACGTCTTGGAGCTGATCGCGGAACCCGTAGGCGCCGCCGGCCTGATAGAACGCCGATCTCGCCCACATCCGGCAGGCCAGCGTCTGATACGTCAGCCAGTGGTTCACCATGATGTCCATCGAGCGGTCAGGGGTACGCACCTGGATGGTTCCCTGTGTGTCGTCCCAGTAGCTGGCGACGCTCCGCAGCGTTGCCTCGTGGTCGGCGACACGCCCTCGTCGGATGAGATCGATCGCCGCCGCAGAATCCTCTGACTCGCCGAGCAGCACGACGACCTGTGTGCGCGCCCCGTCGGCCAACTCGAAGCTGGTCTGCAGCGCGGCGCACGGATCGAGCCCGGCCCCGACCGTGCCTTGGAGCTTGTGCCCGCGGTCGAGCCCGGCAGGGTGGTCGGGAGCTCCATTGCGACCGAGGAACTCAGTGCGATCCCCGGTCCACGCCGTCTGTCGCCCTCCGAGGTCGAAGAAGGCGACGCGGTCACCGAACTCGGTGTTCCACGGATTGCGCACCAGAAACGCTTTGGTCCGTGGCTCGAGAGCGGCGATGATCCGTGGAGCATTGGCCCCGCGCGACGTACCGAGCACCCACTCGGCGTAGGCCGTCACGGAGAGACGCCGCGAGCGCCCCGAGCGGTTGAGGATGGTCAGCACGGACACCTTCATCGGATCGTCGAGGGGCACGAACTGCACCATGTCGAGCTGGATCCCGTCGTGCAGGTGCTCGAAGCGGCTGTATCCGGCACCATGACGGGCGAGGTAGGTCGATTCCTGGCAGCGAATCGGCTGTACCGTCGGACCCCACAGCTCGCCGCTGTCGTCGTCGCGGAGGTAGATCGCCTCGCTGACCGGATCACTGACCGGGTCGTTCGACCATGGGGTCAGCTGGTTCTCGCGGCTGTTCGCCGACCAGGTGTACCCCGACCCCGACTCTGAGACCTGGAACCCGAATGTCTTGTTGGCGATCACGTTCAACCAGGGCGCCGGCGTCGATTGCCCGGGCCCGAGCACGGTGACGTACTCCCGACCGTCAGCCGCAAAGCCCCCGAGACCGTTGAAGAACTCCAGATCACGGCGCGGTACCGACGGTTCGCTCGACACCTTGTTCGACCTGATCGCCGCGGCGGGTCGGGTGATCCGCTCGGGACGCTCGAGGCGCGTCACCTGATCGACCAGGCTGCCCCGGCGGCTCAACAGCACCGCCCGAGCGGCGCTCTGGAGCAGTGTGCGATCCTCGTTGGTCAGCTGGTCGCCACGCACGATGTACACGCCGCCATGTCCCGGATGGCCGTCGTGGATCAGGCTTGACTGGCTCGTGCGCACCAACGCTTCGAGCGCTTCGTGCAGGCTCTGGGCATAGGTCGCGCCGTGTTCGTTGACGATCACGAGGTCGACGTCGAGCAGCTTCAGCCGCCAGTACTCGTGGGCGCGGAGCAGCTGTCGAACAATATCGAGATCCTCGACCTCGTCGATGCGCACCATGACGATGGGCAGGTCGCCGGAGATCCCGTGGGCCCACAGGCCGGTTGCCCCGAGGGTGTTGCTGGCCAAGAGCGTCTCCGAGGGCCGCAGCGACGGATCCGAGTAGATCACGCGGTTGGCCAGGCGCTGGAAGAGGTGAGCCTCGTCGGATTCGATGCCCAGGTGATGCAGTTGGACCTGGGCCTGTGTCCACACCAGGATCGCCGCTCGCTCGAATGCGGCCGACTCGCGATACTTGTCGGCGAGATCGAGCACCGCATCGCGCGATCCGGCGACAACCGTCGAGAAGATCGCATGCACGGTGGCGCCGGGGGCCAGCGTGACCCGGCATCGAAGGCTGAAGATCGGGTCGAGCACCGAGCCGACCGTGTTCGACAGCGGATGCCCGTCGATGACCGAGACAGGCGAGCGGACCGACCGTCCCCGACCCAGGAAGCGGGCACGATCCGTTTCGTACTGGATGACCCCGCCGGGCTGCTCCTCGACCGCGGCGACATGTGCGGCCCATATCGGGGTTTCGTCGCTGGACCGCGGCCGGCGCGTCGCCAGCAGTGCACCGATTTCGGCCACGAACTCGGTTTGCACGAACAGGTTCTGAAAGGCCGGGTGAGCAACATCGGCTGCCTGCGGCGCGAGGACGATCTCGGCGTACGACGTCAACTCGATCTGGCGTTCGTGCGAACCGAGGTTGGTCAGCGACACGCGACGGATCTCGGCGTCGTGTTCGGCCGACACGACGATGGTCAAGCCGGTCGTGATCGAGCCGTCGCGGCGGGAGAACTCGGCGCGGTCCTCCGAGTAGGTGACCTCGTAGCGGTCAGCCTCCGCGCCGCTGGGCTGGTGGCCTGCCGACCACACAGCGCCCGTGTGCATGTCGCGGAGGAACAGGTAGTTGCCCCACTGGTCGCGGGTGACGTCTTCGTGCCAGCGGGTCACCATCACGTCGCCCCAACGGCTGTAGCCGGATCCCGCCGTCGTCACCATCACCGCATAGCGACCGTTCGACAGCACGTGCGTTCGCGGGATCGCGTCGTGCGGCGACGTGAAGTTGCGCAGGATCGGCGGCACGAGGTCGCGCACGACGGCGGCACTCCTGACCTCTTCGGCGCGTGGCCGGGCGACCAGCACGCCACGCGGCATCCGTTCCTGCAGCAGCAGCTCGGTGGCCTCGACCATCGGGTCGGCATGAAAGCGTTCGACCATCGCACGGTCATTGATGACGTTGCCGATGGCGACCAGCGCCATGCCCTGGTGGTGAGCCATGTAGCTGTTGACGACCACGACCTTCGCGCCTTCGGGGAGGCGGCGATCGGTGTAGTCGAGCGCTTCGCGAAAGCCGTAGCGCCCAGCGGCGCCAGCGGCGGCGAGCCGGGCGAAGTTCCGGACCGCAGCCTTGGGTTCGATCATCGCCGCGAGGGCCGTCGCATACGGAGCGACGACCAGGTCCTCGCTGAGGCCACGCTTGAGACCGAGGCCGGGCACCCCGAAGCCCGAATACTGATAGGCCTGGGCGAGGTCGCGTGCGTTGAACCCCGATTCGGAGATTCCCCACGGCACGCCGAGATCGGTCGCGTAGCGAATCTGCCGGGCGACGACCAGCCGGCTGGTGTGATCGAGCAGGCTGTTGGCAGGCGAGCGCATCACCAAATCGGGCATCAGGTACTCGAACATCGAACCTGACCACGAGATCAGCGCCGACCCGCGTCCGACGGGCGTCAACGCTCGGCCGAGCCGAAACCAGTGGTCGGGAGCGACATCGCCTTTGGCGATCGACAAGAAGCTGGTCAGCCGAGCCTCGGAGGCGAGCAGGTCGTAGTAACTCGGGTCCAACGAGCCGTCGCGAACCCTGAACCCGATGGAGAACAGCTTGCGTGTCGGGTCGAACAAGAAGCTGAAGTCCATCTCTCGGAACAGTTGATTAGCACGATCGGCGATCGCCCCGAGCCGGCGAACGAGTGCCGCCGCAGCCCGTGAGCCGTCGCCCGTGGCACCGTCCGCCGAATCCGACAACTCGGCGATCGTCGGGAACGTGGCGGTCTGGGCAGCCGGTCGAAGCAACTCGAGATCTCGAACATGGCTGGCAACGGCCGAGCCGGTCGCCTCGGTCCACGTCATCAGCTCGCTGTCGGCACCTTCACCGCGGTCAGCGACGAGCACGGCGGCTATGTCGGACAATGTTCGGGTCGACACTGTGAGCTCGCCGAGGTGGTCGATCCACCCTTGCGGAGTCGACGGAACGACGTTGCCGGGCGGTGTGGGAAACGCGAGGGCTTCGTCGAGATGGCGTCTGGTAAGCGTCTGGCTGCGGCCGTCGCCGAACGCGACGGAAGCCGCCCGTGTCAGTGTCAGCCCGTCACCGATGCCGGCGAGCGCAGCCGCGACGGGAAGCGGCTGGTCGATCATCTGCCTGCAGGCGTTGGAGAGTGCCAGCAGGTGCCCGGCCAGATTCCCGCTGTCGACCGACGACACGTACTCGGGCTCGAGCCGATGCAGGTCGGTGGTGTCGTACCAGTTGTAGAGGTGTCCGCGGAAGCGCTCGAGCTCGCTGATCGTCGCCAGCGTCGCCTCCAGCCGCTCGACCATGTCGTGGGTCCCGATCCACCCGAGGTCACGGGCCGTCACGGTGGCCAGCAGGTACACCCCAATGTTGGTCGGCGACGTGCGATGAGCAACGACGGGGGCGGGATCGTCTTGGAAGTTGTCGGGCGGGAGCCCATGGTCCGCCGGCCCGACGAACGTCTCGAAGAACAGCCACGTGCGGCGCGCGGTGAGGCGGAGCGACTCGATGTCGGCATCGGAAAGCTCTTCCGATGCCGATTCCGTGACCGACAGGCTGACCCATCGAGCGACGACCGGTGAAAGCAGCCACAGCAGGACGAATGGTGCAGCAATCGGGCCGGCGCTCGGCTTCAGCGTCACGACGAGGACCGCCGTGGCAGCCGCGGCGGCGATGCCGCCCATCATCTGCCGGTAGAACAGGGCGAGGTCGAGGTTGCCTCTGGCCTTGGCCTGCGCCGCTGTCGTCCACTCGAGGAGGTTGCGCCGGGTAACGAACAGTCGGACCAGGGTTCGCCCGATCGCGTCGGCCATCAACCAGGCCTGGTGGGCAAGGAAGGTGAAACCGAGGGCGACGTGGGCTGCGGCAGTCGCTACGTCGGCGCCCAGAGCTCGCACATGACTGCGTTTGGAGATGCCCTGGCGCCGCGGCAGCAGTCCGGCAACCGCAGGAATTGCCGCAGGCACGATGACCAATGCGGCTACGAACGCTGTCCAGATCCCCGCCGAGACCGAGGCGAGCGTCCAGGCGGCTACAAGCGTGGCCAGGGTGAGCGGGGAAGACATCGTGCGACGAAGGTTGTCGATCATCTTCCAGCGGGCTATCGCCGGAATGGAGTTGCGGCTCCTCGCACCCGTGGCGTCGCGCGCGGAGCCCAGGATCCACGGCAGGAGTTGCCAGTCGCCACGCGCCCAGCGGTGTTGGCGGCTCGCCGAGACAAGGTAGTTGGAGGGGAACTCGTCGAACAGTTCGATGTCGGTGACCAACCCGGCGCGGGCGAAGACACCCTCGAACAGGTCGTGGCTCAACAGTGCGTTGTCCGAGACCCGGTTCGCCATGGCCGCCTCGAAGGCGTCGATGTCGTAGATCCCCTTGCCGGTGAAGCTGCCCTCGTGGAACAGGTCCTGGTAGACGTCGGAGATCGCCGAGGCATACGGGTCGATTCCTGCCGCGCCCGAGAAGGTCAGCTGGAAGATCGATCCGCCGTGATCGGCCGGAAGCGTCGGCGTGATGCGTGGCTGGAGCACGCCGTATCCCTGGGTGATCCGCCTCGTCTGTGGATCGAAGGTCGGCTGGTTGAGCGGATGAGCGATCGTGCCCACCAGGCGCCCGAGGGCGCCCCGCGGCAGCCGGGTATCAGCGTCGAGGGTGACCACATAGCGCACGTCTGGTGGCGGCGTCGCGGCCGGGCGCGACGAGGTGAGGATGCCAGTCGTGGTCGAACCGCGTAGCATGGCGTTGAGCTCCTGGAGCTTGCCGCGCTTGCGCTCCCAGCCCATCCAGCAGCCCTCGGCCGAGTTCCACGTTCGCTTCCGATGGAACAGCAAGAATCGGGCGCCGCCCCCGGGCGTGTCGCCGTGACGCTGGTTGAGCAGGTCGATGCCCGCCGCCGCTGCGGCGAGGAGGTCGTCGTCGCCGGGAACCTCTTCGGTGGGCGCGTCGAGCCAGTCCGACAACAGCGCGAACCGCACATCGCCATCGTGGTTGCCCAGGTAATGAACCTCGAGACCGCTGACCAACGAGTCGATGTCGGCCTCGCTGGTGAGAAGCATCGGGACGACGACAAGGGTGCGCATCTGTCGTGGCGGCCCACCGGCGAGCTCGAAGTCGCGGCAGCGGTTTCGGTCCGAGCACCTTGGTGACCGACCTGTTGACGAGAGCGATCGCCAGGTCGGAGGCCGGCACGATCGCCAGGATCGCGACGAGGATCGCCCGACCTCGATCACTGGACAGAGCGACCGGGGCCGCAACGATGAGGGTTGTGAGTACCGCGACCGTCCACAAGTAGCCGCTCGTGGATACCGCACGTAGGCGCGTCGTAACCGCACTGTCATCGGCACTCGAACATGAAGGGCGCGGTCCAGCGCGAAACGACCCCCGCCGATCAGGAAGTAGCCGGGATCGCTTCGGCGAGCCGTCAGCGATAGCTCGGATTCGTTCCCCTCTGACGCGGCTTCCGCCATCTGTAGAGCTCTGGTGGCGACCTCGACCTCGGTCACGTTGCTGCTCCGCGACAACTCCTCGACTGCTTTGCGGTACCTGTCTCGTGTGGCGAAGTCCATGTCGCCGAACGCGTCTGCGTGCCCGAGTACGCCGTCGACCAGGCTTACGTTCTCGACGAACTCTGCCCAGTCGAACCAGGAGATGAAGCGCATGCTCGTGATCACGTTGCGCACCGTCACGTTCATCGTCGCCTGTCGCTGGTGTTCGAGACGCACCATCTCCTCGGTGGTGGTCCCCTGCTCGGCGACCACCTTCTCCAGCCAGCGAAGCGCGGGGGTGACCTCCGGGTCTTGATCGCGAGGCGCTGGAAGAGCTGAACCCTTCCGGCTGTAGGGATCGACGCCCGCGACAAGCGGCGCTCGAATGCCGCAGCAGGGCCGTCGGAGCTCTGGTCGCCGATACCCAGGATGTCGTCCGCCAGCTCATCGGCCATCTGCCGTGTGGCACGCCTGCGAACGATCTGATCCGCCAAGCGGCGGAGGTTCTCGACCAGGAGGATGCGCAAGGTGATCGCAGTCGCCCACAGCTCGCCAATGGTCAGCGGCTCGACCTCTTGGTAGGCGTGCACCATGCGCCGCAGGCTCTCCGGATCGAAGCGGCTGTCGGTGTGAGCGATGTAGGCCCAAGCGAGACCCAGCACCCGTGGGTAACCGGCGAGAGGCCCGCCGGCCAGCTTCGGCAGCTCGTGGTAGTAGTTCGGCGGAAGGTCGTCGCGGATCTCGCGGAGCTGCTCGTCGACGATCGGGAAGTTGTCGACCAGCCACTCGGCAGCCGCCGTGATCGAGCCCTCCTCCCTGGTCGCGCCGGCGAGCACGCGGTAGGACTCCGACCAAGAACGCGACCGTTGTCGGCGATACGGGCCTTCACCGTCGTGTCCCCTTGCGGGGAGCATCGGTTGTCTTCTGCGCGGCGGCCAGCGTGTGGGCATGCTGCTCGAGACGCTCGACGCTGAAGAGCTCCGCCAGGATCGGCTCTTCGAGCTCCGTTTGCGAACGAAGCAGCCGCCGATCGATACCGAGTGGGTCTCGGGAGGATTGGTTCGCTTTCATGGACCGCTCTCAACCGGTTGGGGGAACCACGCCACCGTAGCCGCCACCTCGGACGATCGTCAGTGGAACTGGCGGCAGATCACGGTGCCGAGACGTGTCGCGAGCTTTGCGTCATAGTGGGCCATCGACCACCGCAGCCAAGGACATCGTCGGATCGATCGTGGTCACGTCAAGGCTCCGGCCGCGACCTGCGACAACGAGGTTCCGCCGAGCGTGTCGACCAGTTCCTGACATGCCCGCATCCACGCAACGTGCACCGAGCAGGGCGCCATCGCCGCGGAGTCGCTGTCGGCCACGACACAGCGACCGCAATTGGTCGCGCCGTCGACGGCCTCGATCACCTGCAGCACACTCAGCGCACCAAGATCCACGCAGCTCGTGTAGCCACCAGCGGGTCCCGGCTCGGAGCGTACCCATCCGGCCTTGACAAGCGGTTTGAGCACCTGGGGAACGAAACCCGAGGTCGTCCCGAGCACTTCTGCCAGCACAGGAGCTTTGAGCCGCTGCGACGTTTCGCCCAGTGCCACCATTGCCCGCACGGCCAAATCGGCCCGTCGTGTGATCTCGAGTCGCATAGCGCCAGGCTCAAGGATCGCTCCTGCCGTTGCCAGGGCAGAAGGTCCCGACGGCGTGCCGACGTGGCGCAAAGGCTGCAGATGCGACGTTGCGTGTCGCGGCACGACGGATCGGCGGCGGAGCGACGATGCTCCAGCAGTTCCTCCGGCGCCGGGCCAATCGACGAGATGCACATCGTCTACGTGCCGATCCGGATCGGCGACGGGCAACGTCTGTTCAATCATTTCGACAGTCCGATCAGCCACGAATGTTCGCGCTGCGTGTTATCGGATGCTGCCAGCCACGCCGACCTCATCCGTAGTCCGTCTGCGTTTGTCCACTAAGGCCATCTGAACGCGGAGAGTGATCAGCTACCGCCGGCCGCGGTCGCGGCATACCGATACCGGTGTGACGCGTCCAACTAGCGAACGGCGGGCGTTATGGGGCATCTCGGTGAGAATGCGTAACGCCGGTTCGGTGCGCCGTTTTGCGGTCGGCCGACACTCGGGCGCGACTTCGGCACCGAACGTGCATTTTCCGTGCCCGACCAGCGTCAACGGGTGCGATTCCTGTACCGCCAGTTCCGGTTCCGCGCCCAATGGGCCTCTCGTTGAACGCCCGGAAGCAGGGCGCTCAGAACGAAGCAGCGGCGCATCGGCGGCGGCGACAATCGACAGGCACGCCGAACCTCGGAATCCACCCCGCCGAGCGTTCACTGCGACGGCGGATCGAATGGCCGGCGGTGGCAGTTCTGGTGGCCGTGGACACCGCGACGTGTCGTCACAGAACGAAGGCGCACGATCTCGTCGCCCACAGCCCAGACGAAGAACTCCTCGAAAGGAGCAGACGAGAATTGGCTGCTCTGCCCGAGAACGAGCGACGCTGGCGCGTGTTCCGCGCTCGCTCGAACAGATCGTCGCGGCCAGTTGCCCCGACCCCAAGGCGCTTCGTGGCACGAAAGCCTTCCAGTAGACCGACCCGTGTTCCGCCAAAATGCGCCAGCCGCACTCGACCGTCGCCAGGCAAAACCCCCGACGTCAGTGCTCAGGTGATGGGGTGTCAGGTGGCGTCGGGCCGGGGGCCGGCTCGACACGCAGGATCCATGTGCCCGGCCCGAGCGGTGGGACAGCCGTTGAGGCAGCGGCGCCCGACGGCGCCGTCGGGCGGGCCTCGTCGAGCCGTTTGTTGCTCGACAGCAGCCGGCCGATGACCGGCAGCGCCACGACGTTCGAGGCGTGGAGGATGCCCATGATCAGCAAGATCCCGCCGACGCGGGCGACCTCGTGCCTTCAGTTGCGTGCCGGTCGAATCGCCTCCAGTCGTCTGGCTCGACGAACGTGACCGTGAAGAGCACGAACGACGTGAAGATCAGGTAGTACGCAACATCGGTCAGCACGAGGTAGCTCTTGCCCGTGCGCGGGTTGGCGCGGAACACGTCGGCCGCGTACGAGCGGCCGAAGCGCTTGATGAACGGCCCGAGCCCGACGGCGAGCGCGACGAGCACGATGTTGGTGATCAGTTCGATGACCCACCAGGCCATGTTGAACCTCCTGTTGTCGAAATCGGAAAGGGCGAGCGCCAGCGCGGTGATGGCGGCGACGAACGCAAGGCAGCCAAGCCGGCCAGCGTCCACCGCCAGCGACGGCGGGCGCGGGCTCCTCGAGTGAACGGGTGACGCGGGCGAACAGATCCGGGTTCTCGTGCACCGACGAACGGGCGTCGGAGAACGCTTCGATCAACCGCTGTTCGAGCGCGAAGTCGCTCACGATTCGCCCAGCATCCGATCGAGCGCAGCCATGGCGCGCCGCAGGTGGGTCTTCACCGAATTGACCGACAGTCCGAGCGTCGACGCGATCTGGTCGATCGAGAGCTCCTCGAAGTACCGCAGCGTGATGCAATCGCGCTGACGAGCGGGCAGCCGACGTACCGCGTCGATGACTCGCTGATGCTCCTCGGAACGCACGAGCTGATCGGAGACGTCGTCGCTCGACGTCGATCTCGCGACCCGCTGGTGGCATGATGGCGCAGCGACACCAGGCCGCGACGGTTGTGGTCGCGGGCGAGGTTCAACACGATCGAGCGCAGGTACGCCGGAGCGCGATCGATCGAGTCGATCCTGCCGGCATGCCGCGCGAGGCGCAGGAACGCCTCCTGCACGATGTCCTCGGCGGCATCTCGATCGTCGACGAAGAGACGCGCCAGTCGCACCAGTGAACGTCCCTCGGCCTCGAACAGCCGCACCACCAGATCCTCCGCCTCGACGCTGATCGCCTCGCCCTGCAAACGCGCCGCGGCAATCGCCAGCAGGAAAGGAGGCGGGGCCGTCAAGCGGCCAGAGAGAGCGACGACGTACACGCCGGCTCAGCTGTCGCCAACCGGGTAGCCGACCGATCGTCCACGAGCCCTCACCCCTACAAGCCTGCCACGATGAACGCACCTCGGCGGCCGGACCGATCCCTCGCCTTCTCCCCCATGTGGAGACAGACGAACAGCGCATCGGTTCGGGTGACACGAAGACACCTCCTCTTGTCACCCGGTGAGCGAGGTGGATCGTCTGTTCGATCATGGAAGACAACTTCGGCCGGCGATTCGTCGAAGGACTGCGAGTGCTCATTGTCGCCGGCATGCCCGCGGGCGCCCTGCTCGTCGGTCTTGGCAGTCGGGTGGCGATGCTCGTGCTGCGCATCACCTCTCCCGACCGCGTCCGTGGCGTCACGAGCGACGACGATTTCACGATCGGCCAGGTCACGCTTGGCGGCACCTACAACCTGCTGGCGCTCGGCGCCGCCGTCGGCATCATCGGCGCCGGCGCCTACCGGCTGGTGGCCCCGTGGCTGATCGGGCCGATCTGGTTCCGTCACGTGACAACTGGTCTGGCGTCTGGTGCGGTGGTCGGATCGATGCTCATCCACGCCGACGGAATCGACTTCACCCTCCTGCAGCCGACGTGGTTGGCGATCGGTCTGTTCGTCGCTCTTCCTGGACTGTTCGGCACGTTCGTCGGTGTGGCTGTCGACTCCGTCAGCCGACCGGACTCGTGGACCAATCGCGGTCGACGCAGGTGGATGCTGCCCGTGCTGGCCATCGGGTGCTTCCCCGCCACCCTGCCGGTTGCGCTTGTCGCCGCGCTCATCCTGGCAATCCTTCTCGCGCTCGGCGAGCATCAACCGTTGCAGCGGGTGCGCGAGTCGTGGGCCTATGCGCTGGCAGTCCGCGGGGTGTGGCTGCTCGTCGCCGTCGTCGGCCTGGTCGCGCTCGTCAACGACACCCGAGCGCTCACCTGAGCCGGCTTGGATGTGCCCCATGATCGTTCGGCGTGCCACGATCTCGGAAACCGGGTAGCACCGCGTCATGTGCGCAAGAAGGGGACATCCATGGGCAAGCCAACGTTCGGCATCTTCGACCACATCGAAGATCTTCCGGGCACGTCGACACCACAGTTGCTGAAGGATCGACTCGATCTGATCAAGATGGCCGACGAAGCGGGCTTCGCCGGCTTCCATCTCGCCGAACACCACGGCTCGGACCTGTGCATGGCGCCGAACCAAGAGGTCTTCATTGCAGCCGCGTCGCAGATCACCAAGAACATCCGCCTCGGGCCGATGGTCAAGCTGTTGCCGTTGCACCACCCGGTGCAGATCATCGAAGACATGTGCGTGGTCGACAACCTCACCAACGGGCGGCTCGACTTCGGCGTCGGCCGGGGCGTGGCACCGATCGAGCACTATTGGTTCGGAAGCAACTGGCCGGAGTCGAAGGATCGCTTCGTCGACATCCTCGGCATCATGTGCGACGCGTTTGCGACCGGCGAGATCAGCAGCGAGAACTCGAAGTACTACGAGTTCCCGACGATGCCGATGTCGACCAAGCCGGTGCAGAGCCCGATTCCGTTCTGGTACCCAGGCAGCCCGGTCACCGCCGGGCGTCATGGCATGAACCTGATCTGGCCGGGGCCTATCGACCGGGACTCATACGACATCTACGTCGAAACCTGGAACGCCCACAAGGGTGACACCCATCGAGTCGACGGCCCGAACGCCGTGCCGCGCGTCGGTTGCACGATGATCCTGGCGATTGCGCCGACCGAAGACGAAGCGCTCGGCATCGTCCGGCGTGGCATGGACGGCCTGATGAGGCGAACCCACGGCGTGCACAAGTTCGACCATCTCGTGCTGCCCGACGACGAGTGCGACGCTGCGCTGGGACCGCTGCGACGGATCCTGGCGCACGTCGAGGATGCCGTCCGGGCCGGCGCCGGAACGGCCGAACAGATCAAGGATCGCTTCGCCGCCATCCTCGAGCCCGGTCTCACCGACTACATCGTGTTGCAGTTGCCGGTTGGCGACATGACGCTCGACGAGGCCAAGCACACGATGGACGTCTTCTGCAGCGACGTGAAGCCGGCGCTCGAAGCGATCTGAAGCATCGGCCGTGCCGTACATCGAGAGAAGCGAGCTCTTCGTCGGCCCCGAACTGGTCGAGATGGTCGAGTCCGAGGCCTTGCCGGCCGCCGGAGTCGACCCCGTGCGGTTCTGGCCCGGGCTGTCGGCGATGATCCACGAGCTGTCGCCACGCAACGCAGAGCTGCTCGCCGTTCGGGCGGCGATGCAAGCGGCAATCGACCGTTGGCATCGCGAGCGGGCGGGTCGAGCGCATGACGCCACGGCCTACCGGGCATTTCTGGAGGAGATCGGCTACCTCGTGCCGGTCGGACCGGCCTTCGCCATCGAGACCGATTGCGGGGATCCCGAGATCACGACCATCGCCGGCCCGCAGCTCGTCGTGCCAGTCTCGAATGCGCGTTACGCGATCAATGCCGCGAACGCCCGATGGGGATCGTTGTACGACGCCCTGTACGGAACCGACGCGCTGGGCGACCTGCCCGCTGCGGGGCCGTACGACTCGGCGCGTGGCGAGCGAGTCATCGCCTGGGTGCGGCGCTTTCTCGACGACGTCACGCCGTTGGCCCCAACAACCGGAGTCGCCCGCTCACACAGCGACGCAGTCGCGTACCACATCGTCGACGGTGCGTTGAGGGTGACCTACACCGACGGGCTGATCGGCGCGCTGGCCCAACCTTCCGCGCTTGCCGGCTACGCGGGCAGCCCGGACAAGCCCGATTCGGTCCTGTTGGTGCAGCACGGCCTCGGAATCGAGATCGTTCTTGATCGCGATCATCCGATCGGTGTCACCGATGCGGCGGGGATCGCCGATGTAGTGCTCGAATCGGCAGTGACGTCGATCATGGACTTCGAGGATTCGATCGCCGCGGTCGACAGCGCCGACAAGGCTCGCGCCTATCACAATTGGCTGGGCCTGACGACTGGCACGCTTACTGAGGAGGTGACCAAGAACGGTCGAACGTTCACCCGGCGACTCGCCGATGATCGTTCGTTCACGGCCGCCGATGGGACGCCCCTCACCTATCGAGGGCGAGCGCTGATGCTCGTGCGCAACGTCGGCCACTTGATGACCACGCCGGCTGTGCTCGATCGCCACAGGAACCCCGTGCCCGAAGGATTGCTCGACGCGATGATCACCGTGCTCTGCGCGATCCCCGGCTCGAACTCCCGTACCGGCTCGATCTACGTCGTCAAACCGAAGATGCACGGCCCCGATGAAGTTGCTTTCACGAACGATGTGTTCACGCGCGTCGAAGCCGTACTGGGGCTGCCTGCGAACACGGTCAAGATCGGGATCATGGACGAAGAGCGTCGCACCACGGTCAATCTGAGTGAGTGCATCCGCGCTGCACGATCGCGAGTCGCGTTCATCAACACCGGGTTCCTCGACCGCACCGGCGACGAGATCCACACCTCGATGGCGGCCGGGCCGATGGTGCGCAAGAACGAGATGAAGTTGCAGCGATGGATCCAGGCCTACGAGGACTGGAACGTCGACATCGGCATTGCCTGTGGGTTGCCCGGACGGGCCCAGATCGGGAAGGGCATGTGGGCGGCACCCGATCTCATGGCCGACATGCTCGCTCAGAAGGTCAACCATCCAATGGCCGGGGCGAATTGCGCGTGGGTACCGTCGCCTTCGGCTGCGACGCTGCACGCCACCCACTACCACCGGGTCGACGTTCGCGACCGTCAGCAGCAGTTGGCCGATCGATTGGCTGTTGAAGGTCCCCGCGCCACTCTCGACGACCTGCTGCGCATCCCCGTCGCCGAAGCCGATGGGTGGACCGCCGGCGACGTTCAGGCAGAGCTCGACAACAACGCACAGGGCATCCTCGGCTACGTCGTGCGCTGGGTCGACCAGGGCATCGGGTGCAGCAAGGTGCCTGACATCCGTGACATCGCTCTGATGGAAGACCGGGCGACGTGCCGGATCTCGTCGCAGCACATCGCCAACTGGCTCCTCCACGGTGTGGTGACCCACGACGATGTCATGACGACCATGCGTCGCATGGCCGAGGTAGTCGACCGGCAGAACGCCGGCGACCCCGCCTACCTGCCGATGGCGCCTGACTACGACGGCCCGGCGTTCCGGGCCGCGTGCGATCTCGTGCTGTCAGGCGTCGAGCAGCCCTCCGGCTACACCGAGCCGATCCTGCACGCCCGGCGCCTGGAACGCAAGGCCCTCGACACCTGATCAGCCGGCTGTCGACCGGCGACGTTGGAGGGCGGCGACGAGCTCGGGAATTGCGTCACCCACGTCGGCGACGACGCCGAAGTGCGCCAACCGGAAGATGACGGCGTTCGGGTCTCGGTTGATGGCGACGATCGTCGCTGAATCCTGCATACCCACGGCGTGTTGCAGCGCACCGGAGATGCCGCAGGCCACGTAGAGCCGGGGATGGACGGTGGCGCCGGTCTGGCCCACCTGCTGGGCCCGCTCGGCGAGCCCGGCCTCGACCGCTCCACGGGAGGCGGCCACTCGCCCGCCGATCGCCTGCGCCAAGTCTTCGACCAGATGCCAGCCGGCCGCACCGCAGCCGGCACCGCCGGCGATGACGACATCGGCATCGCGGAGATCGACGTCGGCGCTGCTGATGCGACGTTCGATCACCTCGACGCGCAGATCTGTGTTCGACACCGACACGTCGAGGTGCTCGACGCGGGGCCGACGAGGAGAGTCCGACAGGGCGAACACGCCGGGACGAACGGTCGCCATCTGTGGCCGCGCCTCGGGACACAGGCAGGTTGCCAACACGCCGCCGGCCATTGCCGGTCGCACCATGTGCAGCAATCCGTCGTAGGTGATACCCAGGCGAGTCCACGAATCGACGTACAGATCGGTGCAGTCCGCGGCCAACCCGGTGTCGAGCATCGATGCGATTCGCGGGGCGAGGTCGCGACCAGTGGTGGATGCCGCGAACAGGACTGCGGCCGGCCGTCGCGCCTTGGCCGCGTCGGCGATAACCCGGGCGAACGGCTCTGCCAAGTACCTTGCCAGAACGGGATCTTCCGCCAGATAGACAACATCAGCTCCATGGCGGCTCGCCGCCTCCACCGCCGTGCCGACGTCGGCGCTCAGCACGACCGCACCGACGCCACCACCGAGAGCCGGCGCCAGGGAGGTTGCCTTCGACAGCAACTCGAGCGAGACACGATCCAGCGTGCCTTCGGCCATCTGGCACACGACCCACACGCTCGCGTCGCCCTGGTGATCGGCTCCTCCGGATGGTTCGACGTCGGTGTCGGACGCGGCCGCCTGCTCGACTCGTTCGGTCGCCGCGAACGCCCCCCGAGCGATCAGCTCGCCTACGAGGTCGTCGAACCCGAACCCATCGCCATTCACGTACCGGCAACCGCGGTCGGGCCACGGCGACGGAGTCATCTTGGCAACCTTCGTCGGCGAGGCTGCCAGTCCAACCTGCTCTGGGCCGAGACCGATGTCTGCTGCAGTGATGCGTTCGATCGTGGCAGAGGCGGCCCTGCGCCGATTCGGCAGCGTCGGGTAACGAGGGGCGAATCCGGTCTCGCCCACCGTGACCACTGCCGGCAGGGGTAGACGCAATCGCTCGTATCCGCCTTCGACGACCCGGCGAGCGATCAGCGAGTCGCCGTCGACGGCCAGCGACTCGCAGCCGGTTGCTTGCGGCCATCCCAGTCGTTGAGCCACCGAGGGTCCCACCTGACCGGTCTCGCCGTCAATCGCCGTTATCCCGCACACAACCAGGTCGGCACCACCGATCCACTCGATGGCTGCCGCGAGCGCGTTGGCCGTCGCCCAGGTATCGGAGCCCGCCAGCATGTGATCGCACAACAACACGGCGCGGTTGGCGCCAGCAGCCAGGGCCTGGCGCAGCGTTTCGTCCGCGGCGGGGTGGGCCCATGGACAATGCGCAGACCTCGTCGGCGAGTTGCACCGCTGCTTCGACGGCATGCATGTCGGCAGGGTTGGTGATTGGCGCGGCCGCCGACCGGTCGATGGTGCCGTCAGGACGAACACCCACTCCCCCGAGCCGCAGGTCGGGAACCTGCTTGACCAGCACGACCGCTCTCATCGACCCCGCCGGACCTGCGACCTCATGCCGTCATCGTCGTCCGGCGGCCCTGGGGGCGCTAGGGCAAATCGTCCTTCATTTCAGCCGGTCGGCAGCGGTTCGAGTGCAGCAAGGAAGTGGCGCACCAGCCGATCGGCGAGTGCATCGTTGAGCTCGGTGGAGCCCGTGAGAGCTGCCATCAGCAGCGGGCCGATCAGCAGCGTGAGGAGCAGATCCTCGTCGTCTTCAGGCGCGATCCGTCCCTCGTGCTTGCCGCGCCGCAGCACGTCGGCGCACACCTTCATCTGTTCTTGCTGCATGCGTTGCTCGACCTCGGCGATCCCGTTCTGGTGCAGCTTGAGCAACATCAGCGCCGGCAGGGCGGAGCGCCACGCCGGGTCGGCCAGCATCGCCACGAGTCGCTGAACGAAGGCGTACACGGCTTCTTCGAAGCCGAGTGCGGGGTCCAATGGCTCGAGCTTCGGAGTGATGTGATCGAACACATCGGCTACCAGCTCGTCGCGCGTCGTCCAATGTCGGTACACCGTCGACTTGGCGACTCCAGACCGAGCGACCACGCCGTCGATCGTGATCGCACTGGGCCCGCCCTCGAGCAACAACTGGGTGGCGGCCCTCATCACGGCCTCATGGGTACGTTCCACACGGCTGCTCATCTCAGCGTCAGACGGTACCTGTGACACCTGTCTCGAACTCAACTCTTCGCTTCCGAACGCCATAACAGTACGATACCGTCTCGTACTAATAAGACGAGACCGTCTCGTACGATTATCGCCTCTGATGATCCCTTCCACTCAAGACCGGAGCCGACATGTCACACGTGTCCACGGCGGATGAGCCGCCATTCCTCCATCAAGCCCCAGAGACCGCCGTCGCCGACCCCCGGCAACGGCGGATGATCCTCATCGCGATGTGCACCGCTCTTGTCGCCGTGATTGCATCGGTGTCAGGCCTGAATGTCGCCCAGCAGCAACTGGCCGTCGATCTCGGCGCAACGCAGGGCCAGCTCCTGTGGGTGATCAACGGTTACACCATCGCCCTCGCCGCGCTGCTGTTGCCGATCGGCGCCATTGGTGACAGGTTCGGGCGCAAGCCCGTGCTGCTCGGCGGATTGAGCCTGTTCGCAGTCGCCAACGTGCTCGCGTCGATCGCCGGCACGCCGGCACAGTTGATCGCCTTCCGAGTGCTCGCTGGTGTCGGCGCCGCAATGATCATGCCCGTCACCCTGTCGGTCATCACATCCAGCTTCCCGGAAGACGATCGTGGCCGTGCCGTGGGGATCTGGGCGGGCTTCGCCGGCGCCGGTGGCATCCTCGGGTTGCTGACGTCGGCCATGCTCGTCGACAACTTCACATGGCCGTGGCTGTTCGTCGGCCCGGTCATGCTCGCCCTTGCTGCCGCTGCGCTGACGGTGCGCTTCGTGCCTCATTCGAAGGAACACCACGAAGGCCGCTTCGACATCGGTGGCTCGCTGTTCTCGGCGCTCGCCGTGGGCGGGCTCGTCCTCGGCATCCACGAAGGTCCCGAGATCGGGTGGACATCGGCGATGGCGGCGTTCGGTCTCGGTCTCGGCGTGGTCGCCGCTGCCGCCTTCGTGATCTGGGAGCTCCGCCAGGACCACCCACTGCTCGATCTGCGGGTGTTCAAGAACCGTTCGCTTGCGGCGGGCTCGGTCGGCCTCCTGGTGACGTTCGCGATCATCATGGGTCTCTTCCTCGTGCTCGTGCAGTTCATGCAGGCAGTGCTGGGCTACTCGGCGATAAAGGGTGCGCTCGGTCTGCTGCCGATGGCTGCGGTGATGATGCCGCTCTCCGCCGCGGCTCCCGGACTGGCCCAGCGCTTCGGTCTTCGAGCGATGCTGACGGCCGGCAATCTCTTCGTCGCCCTCGGCTTGGCGCTGGTCGCGCTGCTCGGCAGCGCGGACGGTGGCTACTGGCCCGTGCTACCGGGCATCATCGTGCTCGGCCTCGGCATGGGCCTGTCGATGAGCCCAGGAACCACCGCCATCACCGCCTCGTTGCCGGAGGAGAAGCAGGGAGTCGCCTCGGCGCTCAACGACACCGTCCGCGAGTTCGGCGGCGCCATCGGGATCGCCCTGATCGGCAGCATCCTCAGCGCCGGCTACTCATCGCGCGTCAGCGCGGCGACCGTCGGACTTCCCCGCAACGCAGCTGCGACCGTGAAGGAAGGCATCGGCGGCGCATTCGCGGTGGCACCCGAGCTCGGCCCCAACGGACCGGCTGTCCTCGAATCCGCTCGTCGGGCCTTCGTCGACGGCTGGCATCTTTCGATGTGGATCTCGGCCGTGCTGGCCATTTCTGCGGCGGCGTTCACCGCAGCATGGATCCCCCGCCAGCGCCCGAGCACGGTGATCGTCGATGATTCACGCATCGGCGAACTTGTCGGCAGCGGGATCTGACGGCGGCGAATCTCACGGCGATAACGAGGCCGAAACGCTTGCGAAACACTCGCTCCGTACCGTGCCGGCATGGTTTTCGACATCACCGGTCGGATCGGCGCGGCAGGGGCGTACCACAACGTCTCAGCCACGCCCGAGACCTGCTTCTGGGGATACATCGACCGTGATGTTCCCGCGGTGCTCGAAGTCGACCCCGGCGACATCATCGAGATCGAGGCTGTCACGCACCACGCCGGCGATGCCCCAGATCTGCTGATGGACGACGGCATCCGCGCCTTATGGGAAGGCATCGCCGAGGTCGATCGCGGGCCTGGCGTGCACGTGTTGACCGGTCCGATCGCCGTGCGCGGGGCACGGCCCGGCGACACGTTGGTGGTGCGCATACTCGACATGCGGCCGCGGCTGCCGTACGGCAGCAACTGTGCGGCCAACTGGGGCTTGCTCTACGACGAGTTCGCCAAGGAGCGCATCACGATCTACGGGCTCACCGACGAGCCGGCCGTCAGTGAGGGCGGTTTCGGGTCGGTGGCCGAGCCGATTTTCGCCTTCGACTTCATGACGCGGCCGCTGTACGACATCCCAGGGGTCGTCACCCCGCCGGACCCGTCGACTCGCCAATCGTTCGGCCGCGCCGTGCACGTGCCGGTGCGACCGCATTTCGGGGTGATGGGAGTGGCGCCCGCCGAACCCGGCCGGCACTCCAGCATCCCGCCGGGAGTGTTCGGCGGGAACGTCGACAACTGGCGGATCGGCCCGGGGGCGACGGCCTGCTATCCCGTGTTCGCCGAGGGAGCGATGCTCTACGTCGGCGACCCCCATTTCGCACAGGGCGACGGCGAGATCTGCGGTACGGCGATCGAGGCATCGTTGACGGCACGAATCCAAGTGTGGGTCGAGCCGGCGCTGGGCGTCCCGTCGCCAATGCTCGAGACCGCGGAGTCGTGGTTCACTCACGGCTTCGGCACCGACCTCGACGCGGCGATGCGCATGGCCGCCAGGCAGATGCTGTGGTTGATGCAGACCCACTTGCAGTTGAGCGCCGACGACGCCTACTCGCTCGCCTCGGTGGCCATGGATCTCGGGGTCACGCAGGTCGTCGACGCCGTGCTGGGATGCCACGCGGGGATCAATCGCAACATCTTCGACGTCTAAGGGCGTGGCAGCCGCTCCAGGAAGCGCAGGGCGGCCTGGGAGGATTCGATGCGCCACAGATCGACGACGTCGACCGATGAGTCCGCGGCGACCTGGCCGGCGATCGCCGCCGCCAGATGTTCGATTCGGGCGTGCTGTCGCTCGAGCATCGGCCCCACGTCGATGCCACAGACGTCGGCGATGATCAACTTGAGCAGGAGTTGGCTGCGCAGGTCGCGGAGATGGCAGACGGGCGTGTTCAGCCACTTGCGCAGCTGGGCACGACCGGTGCGCGTCGCCGCCAGGATTGTGCGATTTCCGCCGGCGAGGCCGGGTTGTTCGCCGACCGCGTGGATGTAACCGCGGGTCGTCAACTGTTCGAGCGAACGGTAGGTGAGGGCCCGAGACAGGGACCACACCCGGCCGACGTCACCCTCGGGTTTGAGCCGGGCGGCGATGGCAAACCCGTGGGTCGGCGCTGGGTAGAGGATACCCAGGCACGCCCACTCGCCGAGCAGGAGCTGATCCTCGGGTGTTCTGGCCACTGTGGGGCGGTCGGCGCGGGATGGGTCGGTGACGAGATCGAGGGCGAGGCTGTTCATGCAGTAGCGCTGCCCGGTGGGCGCCGGGCCATCGGGAAAGAGGTGTCCGAGATGCGAGCCGCAACGACGACAGCGCACCTCGGTGCGGATCATGCCGTGGCTCGAGTCCTCGATGAGCTCGACGGCTTCGGCAGCCTTGGTCTGATAGAAGCTCGGCCATCCACTGCCCGACTCGAACTTGGCGGTCGAATCGAACAGCTCGGCGCCGCACGCCGCACAGCGGTAGGTACCGTCGGAATGCTCATCGACGTATTTCCCGCTCCACGGCCTCTCGGTGCCGGCGCGACGCAGCACTTCGTACTGCTCGGGTGTCAACGTTTCGCGCCACTCGGCGTCGGTTCGTTCGATCTCTGGCATCGTCAGATCCTCCGTAGGGACTGCGGCGTGTTTTGGGCCGCTGAGGTCGACAGTATCGAACCAGCCGCTGCGCACGGCACCGGTGAGCGCACCGTGGGGTATGTCGAGGGGAGCCGCCCATGGTTTGATGTCGAGCAACGGAGTCCCATCGAGCATGTCTGACCCCGGCGAAAGCGAAGCCCTCGCTCGTCACGGCGAGCACGTGGACGCGATGCAGTCCAATCGGGTTGGGTGTGCATTTGATCGGCCCCGGCGGACCGTCACGGCGCGAGGAAGCCGTACTTGCCGAAGATCGCCTGCCCGGCGTCGCTTGCCACGAAGTCCATGAACGCCTTCGCCGATGTGGGATTCGGTGATTCCTTCGTCAACACCATCGGATAGTTGCTGATCACGTTGATGTCGGCAGGGATTTCGACACCCGCGGCCGTGTCACCGGCGGCCATCACGTCGGTGACGTACACGATCCCGGCATCTGCTTCGCCAGCCGTCACCTTGGTGACGACGCCTTTGACCTTGTCCTCGAAACTGGCAGGCGTGACGGTGACGGCCGCATTGGAGAGGACCGTGGCCGCGCTCTTTCCGCATGGGACCGTGTCCGCGCACAGCACCACGATGAGGTCGGGCTGGGCCAGATCGGCGACACCGGTGATCGCTTTCGGATTGCCCGGCTCGACGATGATCTGCATCGTGTTCTTGGCGATGTCCACCGGCTCGCCGACGGCTTCACCGGCGTCAACGAGCTTGGTCATGTTCGAATCATCGGCAGACACAAAGACGTCGGCAGGTGCCCCCTGCGTGATCTGGGTGACGAGGTCGCCTGACCCGGCGAAGTTGAACGTCACGTTGGCATCAGGGTTGCCAACTTTGAACGCAGTAGCCATCTCGTTGAACGCCTCGGTCAGCGATGACCCTGCAAATACAACCACTTCACCTGTCGCTGCCGGCTCCGTCGTTGGAGCCTCGGTGGCTGCAACGGTTGTCGGGGCCACCGTGGTCGGCGCCGCAGTCGTGGTCGGTGCCTCCGTGGGGGCTGCAACCGCAGCCGTTGTGGCCGATGAACTGGAGTCGCTTCCGCACGATGCGCCCATGAGACCAACGAGGGCAATCGCTGCAACACTGAGTCGGGATGTTCTAGGCATGAGCGCAGAATAGTCATACGATGACTAACAGAACGTCATCGTGTGACTATCGACGGTGACGCAGCAATATTCGACACACAACGACTGAAAGAACAGGCCCCACATGCGTCTCAGCGCCAGAAACCAGTTGAATACCACCGTCGACAGCGTCCACCTCGGGGAAGTGATGGCGACCGTCAAGGTCACTCTCCCGGACGGCCAGCACCTCACAGCGGCCATCACTCGCGACTCCGCCGAGGACCTTGCACTGACGCCGGGCGACCAGGTGACGGTAATCATCAAGTCGACCGAGGTGATGATCGGCAAGCCCGACTGACACCGGCGGAGAAGTCGACGGCGCTCATGTCCGTGGGCATAATAGTCACCACCTGACTATTCACGCTCTGGTTAGCGGCCAGCAAGGTGCCTGGCCTCTCCCCTCCCCTCCCCTCCCCTCCCCTCCCCTCCCCTGAGGAACCGTGTCACACCAGCTATGGCGGCTTGACTGACGCCGCCTGAGGGGATGTAGTTGGTGTCGGGTCCGGGTGACGTCGGCCAGGGATTGGTGCGCGCGAGTCTCCGTGTCACACCATGACGGCGGAGCCTGCAGGTGCCTGCGATTGTGCTTCGACCGCGTGTAACACCTTCTTCAGTTGACGGCTCCGACCGGACCTTCTAATCCGAGACTCGAGGAGGTTGTGATGGAGGTGTTGGTGGACCGGTGCGCCGGTCTCGATGTGCACAAAAAGACGGTCGTGGCGTGCGTTCGCTCACCAGGATCAGGCCGTCAGAAACGAGCGTCGGAGGTGCGTACGTTCGGCACGTTCGAGCATCAGCTGATCGAGCTGAGGTCGTGGCTGATCTCGTGTGGGGTGACCTCGGTGGCGATGGAAGCAACCGGTGTGTATTGGAAACCGGTGTGGCATGTCCTCGACGATGGTCAGCCGTTCGAGTTGTTGTTGGTCAACCCGGCGCACATCAAAGCGGTCCCGGGCCGCAAGACCGACGTCAACGACGCCACCTGGATCGCTCAGCTCCTCGAATGCGGCCTGATGCGTGGGAGTTTCGTGCCACCGGTCGAGATCCGCGAGTTCCGCGAGGTGACCCGTTATCGGCGCCAACTCACCGAAGAACGTGCTCGTGAGACCCAACGTCTGCAGAAGGTCCTCGAGGACGCCAACGTCAAGCTGTCATCGGTCGCTTCCGATGTGCTCGGCATGACCGGCCGGATGATCCTCGACGCGCTCTGCGCTGGAGAACGCGACCCGGATGTGCTCGCCGAGATGGCGAGAAGCAGGCTGCGTTCCAAGATCGGCGATCTGCGCCAATGCGTCCCCGGTCGATTCAACGACCACCACGCTGGCATGGTCACCGAGATCATCGCTCACGTCGACTACCTGAGCGCAGCGATCGCCCGGCTCGACACGAGAGTCGAGGAGATGATGGTCCCTTTCCGAGCGGCCCGGGAACTGCTCACCACGATCCCGGGCATCCAGCAACGCAACGCTGAGATCATCCTCGCCGAGATCGGCGTCGACATGGGCCGCTTCGCGACACCCGGACACCTCGCCTCGTGGGCGGGGATGTGCCCGGGCAACAACGAGTCCGCCGGCAAACACCGCTCGACCCACACCCGCTCCGGTGATCCGTGGCTGCAATCAGCACTCGTCGAAGCCGGCTGGGCGGCAGTGCGAACCAAAGACTGCTACCTCGCCGTCAGGTTCTGGCGGATCGCCAAACGACGAGGCCAACAACGAGCAGCAATGGCCATCGCCCACACCATGCTCGTCATCATCTGGCACATGCTCAGCACCGGCACCGTCTACACCGAAATCGGATCCGACTACCTGGCCCGAAACGACAACCCAGATCGTCGCCGCCGCCACCTCGTCAACCAGCTCGAACAACTCGGCTACCAGGTCCAACTCACCGCTGCAGCATGAACCCCACCCGGGTCCAAAGAACTACGTAACACCCTTCTGCGAGAGTGGACACCATGAGGACGGAGGAGGTTCAGGGCCTGGTCGGGCGGGTGGCAGGAGTGGATTCTGGCTGTGTCGATCGGGTCGTGCTCGAGACCGCTGTGGCCGAGGCGCGCAGGTTGAAGTCGTGGGTCGAAGGTCGCGAGGTCGCGTTCGCCCAACAGATCGCCACGATGTCGTCGTTCCCTGAGAAGTCTCTGGCCGAAGCCGCCAAGACGTCGCTGAGCAGTGGCGGGAAGCTGCTCAAGCGTGCTGCGACGGCGCAAGAAGTCGCCGAAATGGGGACATCGTTGGGTGAAGGTCGGGTGTCGGGAGAGCACGTCGATGTGTTGACTCGCACATTGCGTGAGGTGGCACCGGCGGTCCGCGAGAAGTTGATCGAGCAAGCGACGCGGCTCGTGGGAATCGCAGAGAGCACGACACCTGATGAGTTCGCCCGACGCGTGCGTGACGAGGCTCGCCGGTTGGAAAGCGATGGCGACGCGGTGCAGCGGTTGGAACGCCAACGGCGAGCCATCCGCTGCAACAGCTGGGTCGACAAACAGACAGGAATGGGCCGCTGGTCGGTGACCTTCGATCCGGCAACGTGGTTGGCCTTGGAAGGTCGGCTCGATGCCCAGATCGAAGCGATGTTCCATGACGCCCATCCCCACGGGTGTCCGACAGATCCGTTCGAGAAGCAGTCGTTCTTGCGTGCCCACGCCTTGCTGGCATTGTTGAACGGCGAAGGCACCAAGCCGGGCCGGGCGGTGATCGTCGTCGTCGAGGATTTCACCAACCCGCAACCGCACGCTCGCCCGACGCTCGATTGGGGAGCCGACGTCGATCTGCCCGCGCGAGTACTTGGAGACCGTGCGGCCACAGGCCAGCGTGTACTCGATCAAAGTGCGCAACGGCGTGGTGATCGAGGCCCCCGGCGAGTTGAATCTCGGTCGCACGACACGGCTGGCCAACCAGGCCCAACGACGGGCCCTGTGCGGTCTCTACGCGACATGCGCGATCCCCGGTTGTCGTGTCCACTACCGGCGGACCAAGTTGCATCACCTGATCTGGTGGCGACACAACGGCCGAACTGATCTCGACAATCTGCTACCCGTCTGCGAGCAGCACCATCAACAGATCCACCACAACGGCTGGATCGTCTCACTCGGTCCCAACCGCGAACTCACCATCACACTCCCCGACGGCCAAGTCATGACCACCGGCCCGCCGAAGCGAGGCGCGGCATGAGTCGGGCGGATTCGACGACCGGGCCGTGTCAGGTGTCACTCGTAGCGCACGCCCTGCAGGTCGAGCTCCTTGTGAATCGCGTGGATGTCGACATCATCGAGATCGGTGCCCGAGTGAAGCGAGAGCGCGGCCGCGATTCCGGCGCCTTGGCCCAACACCGCGCAGCACGACATGTTGCGCGTCGAGGCGTGGGAGACCGCGGTCACCGCCCGCCGAGCGCCCGGCGACCAGCAGGTTGCGCACACCCTTGGGAAGCAGGTTTCGATAGGGAATCTGGAAGTACCGTCCGGTGGTCGGCAGGATCAAGATGCCGTACCCATCGATGAACTCGGGATAGATGCCGATCGAATCGGCGAACCGCCCTTGATCGCGCACGTCGCGCTCGGTCATGTTGTAGACGGCGTCGATCTTTCGCGTGTCGCGGATGCCCAGCGTCATGCCGAAGTTGCGCAGGCGGGCGCCCGAGCAACCCGGCGTGTAGCGGCGCAGCGCCTCGATCGCATGCATCACCTGGCGACGACCCTCAATCTCACCACGAGTCAGATCATCAGGGTCCGTGCCGTCGATGCCGTCCATGTGAACGAGGTTCATGTAGGTCAGCTCGCCGGTCTCGTGGATCGCACCCCACGTGCCGGCCAGCGTTGTCAGGCCCGACGGGATCAGCCCGTCCTTGATCGCCTGCTCGAACGGTCGCTTCAGGAACGGCGAGAACATGTCGTCTTCCTTGCCGCCGGTCTCGATGTTCCACTCACCTCCTCCGGCCCAGTCCTTGTAGCTCTGCGGGTCGGCCCTGACACCCTCGATGAACGCCTTCTTGTCGACACCTGCGAGGTGGAACATGACCGAGGCGGCCATCATCTCTTCTCTCGGAGTGTGGAACGTCGGCGCGCCTGTGCGGTACGCCACGTCGGCATCGCCGCTGGCGTCGATCACCCGGCGAGCACGGATCGCCTCGCGACCCGCCTTCGATTCGGTGATGATCCCGGTGACGGCATCACCGTCGATGATCGGAGCGACGAAGGTGCGGTGCAACATCCCACGGATGCCTGCCTCCTCGACCAGCGTGTCGGCGACGACCTTGAAACCCTCGGCGTCGAGCTCGTACGACTGCGACTGGCTCTCGGGCACCGCGGCGCCCATCTCGAAGGCACGTGTCTCGAACTCACGCCCGATGCCGTTGGCCTCGATCGTCTGCTCGTGGCGATACCACGCCATCCCTTCGACCCCTACTGCGGTGATGTTGCCGCCGAAGCACCCGAAGCGCTCGACGAGTGTCACCTCGACGCCGGCGCGTGCGGCAGCCGAGCGCGGCCGCCAGACCAGCTGGCCCCGAGCCGACCACCAATACGTCGGTCTCGTGAATGACATCGATCTGTCGGGCCGGCTCGGTGATGCTGCCGAGGGTGCGGCGGCCGGAGTTGGCGGTCATGGCAGATGCCTTCCTTGGCTCGTCCTCGCGACGCTAATCGATCACGCTTCCGTCCAACATCTGTCGACCAGCGTTCAGCGCACGTTCATTCTCCGTTCACCTTGCAACCACTTGAGCGTCAACTTCGATCTCTACGGTGACCGCGCTGTTCATCCCCAACCAAGGAGACACATCCGTGAACCCAGTCAAGCGGCGACTCGTCATCGCCGGAATCATCTCGCTGTCGATCGTCGCCGCAGCATGCGGTAGCGACTCGAACTCATCGAGCACCGCAGCGCCGACAACCGCCGCAAGTGCCGCCAGCACAACTGAGGCGGCAGGTGCCGGCACCACGGAAGCTGCTGCCAGCGCCACCGAGGCGGCATCAACCACCGCTGCGACTGCGACCGTCGACTTCGCCAAGCTGGCCGGCAGCATCATCGGCAGCGGCGCCACATTCCCCAAGGGCTTCTACGACGATGCCATCGCCACGCTCGCCGGAATCGCCCCCGATCTGACGATCGAATACGGCGGCGGCGGTTCGGGTAAGGGCCGCAGCGACCTGCAAGAGCAGGTGGTCGACTTCGCCGGAACCGACGGCGTGGTCAAGGCCGAGGACGTGTCGAAGTTCAAGGGCGGAGAGTTCGTGTACGTACCTACCGTGATCGCTCCGATCACCATGTCGTACAACCTGCCCGGCGTCGACAAGCTGCAGCTCTCGCCGACCAGCATCGCGGCAATCTTCCAGCGTGAGATCACGAAGTGGAACGATCCGATCATCGCGGCAGACAACCCCGGCGTCACCCTGCCGGATACCGACATCGTCGTCGCCCGCCGCGCCGACGGCTCGGGCACGACCGACAACTTCTCCAAGTTCGTCAACGCCGCTGCGGGTCCCGACGCCGGTGGCACCTGGAAGTTGGGTTCCGGATCCGAGCTCGAGTGGCCCGCAGACACGCAGGCTGGTGACGGCAACAGCGGGGTCGCCCAGATCGTCTCGTCAACCGAAGGCGCGGTCGGGTACGTCGACCTCAGCGACGCCAAAGCCAACAACCTGACCTTTGCCAGCGTGAAGAACAAGGCCGGCAAGTACATCGAACCGACCCTCGAGGCGACGACCGCCGCGGCGGAGAACGCGAAGATCAACGACGACCTGACGTTCTTCCTCGGCTGGGCCGACGGCGATCAGGCGTACCCGATCGCGGCGCAGACTTGGATGATCGCCTACACGAAGCAGGCAGACGCGGCCAAGGCCGAGGCCGTTCGCGGGTTCCTCACCTACCTGCTGACCGATGGTCAGACAGTCGCACCGACGCTGGACTATGCACCGCTGCCGGCAGCGTTGCAGGCCAAGGCGATCGAGAACATCGCCAAGATCGGCGGCTGACGCATCCACCACTACGGTTGAGTCGGACCCCAGAAGGGTCCGGCTCAGCCGCGTTGGACCAAGTCAAGGAGACCCATGAACAGCTCGTCGGCCGCACTGCCAGATCTGAGACCGAAACGGCAGATCCTCGACCGTCTCTTCCGAGTGGCGACGTTCGTCGCTGGCGCGCTGATCCTCGTCATCTTGCTGCTCATCGCCTGGACGGTGACCAAGAAGTCGTTGCCGGTGTTCCACCAAGAAGGGCTCGGGTTCTTCACCAACCGACGCTGGGCGCCGACCGCCGACGTGTACGGCGCACTCGCCTTCATCTTCGGAACCGCCGTGACCGCCCTCATTGCTGTCTGCATCTCGGTACCGGTCAGTGTCGGCATCGCCTTGTTCACCACCCAGGTTGCACCGCCGAAGCTGAAGAAGTGGCTGGTCTCGTTGACCGACCTCGTGGCCGTTGTGCCCTCGGTCGTATTCGGTTTGTGGGGAATCATCTACCTCGCTCCGAAGCTCGCCCCGTTCTTCAAGACCGTCAGCGGTTGGTTCGAAGGTTGGCCTGTTCTCGGCGACATCTTCGGACATCCCGGCGCAGGTCGAACGTTCATGACAGCCGGTCTCATCTTGTCGGTGATGATCACCCCGATCATCACATCGATCTCCCGTGAAGTCATCGAGACGTGTCCGGACACCGACCGCGATGGAGCACTGGCGCTCGGCGCGACTCGCTGGGAAATGATCACCGGTGCCGTGCTGCCTCATTCGATGACAGGCATCGTCGGTGCGGTGATGCTGGGACTCGGTCGGGCAATGGGCGAAACGATCGCGGTTGCGCTCGTCATCGGCTCGTCGCCGACGATCACCGCCAACCTCTTCTCTCCTGGTGATTCGCTGCCGTCCGTCATCGCCTTCCAGTGGGGTGAAGCCACCTCAGACGTGAAACGCAGTGCGCTCGTGGCGATGGGTCTAACCCTGTTCGTCATCACCATCGCGGTCAACATCGGGGCGACCTTCGTGGTCGGCCGCGTCACCAAACGAGTGCAGGGGGCATAGTCGTGGCCGTCGTCACTGCAGACCTCACCGAGCGGAGAGCGGCACTCGCCTCCGAGTTGGAAGGCATATCCGGTCGCAGGCGCACGAAGAATCGCGTCATGACGGGTCTCATGTTGTTGTCGGTGCTGGTGGTCGGCTTCGTCCTGGTTCTGGTGCTCGCCACGGTTGTCACCAAGGGCTGGTCGATCGTCTCGGGCAGCTTCCCCGCGTGGTTCACCAAAGACATCCAGCTGCGGCCACGAGTGGCCGGCCCCGGCATGAAGGCTGCAGTGATCGGCACGATCGTCATCACGCTGACAGCGACGTTGATCGCCGTCCCGCTCGGCATCGGCGGCGCCATCTACCTCAACGAGTACGGCCGTACCCACCTGTTTGCACGCTTGCTTCGATTCCTGACGAACGTGATGGCCGGTGTGCCGTCCATCGTGATGGGACTCTTCATCTACGTCTTCTGGGTGGTGCCGCGGGGCACCAATGGCCTCAACGGATTGGCCGGCGCCCTGGCCCTGGCCTGCCTGATGTTGCCGATCGTGGTGCGATCCTCGGAGGAGATGCTTCGCCTCGTGCCACAGAGCCTGCGCGACGCCAGTTACGCCCTGGGTGCCAGCACGAGCCGCACCACTCTGCAGGTGGTGCTGCCCAAAGCCAGCCCGGGAGTCATCAGCGGTTGCCTGTTGGCGATCGCTCGCGCCGCCGGTGAGACAGCCCCATTGATCTTCACCATCGGCGCAGCCAAGTCCACCAACTGGAACCCCTTCGACGGGACGAACACGTCGCTGTCGATGCAGATCTACGGGAACGCGAAAGAGAGCTTCGTCTCCGCGCAGGAGCGAGCGTGGGGAGCGGCCTTCACATTGATCCTGGTGGCGTTCCTGTTCACGGTCCTCGCCCGGGTACTGTCTTCTCGCTTGTCGAGCACGCGGTGAGAAGATGACCGAGCCCGAAACGGAAACCTGGCCCGAGGCCTCCGAGGAAAGACTTCATCCCATGACTGAGCTGAGCGCGACGGACGAGACGTCGATCGTTCACGAGCCGGCCGCGACCGAATCCGTGTTCGAGGTCGACGACCTTGCTGTGTACTACGGCGGCTTCAAGGCTGTTCGAGAGGTGACGCTGAGGATCAGGCCACACGAGATCGCCGCATTCATCGGTCCGTCCGGTTGCGGCAAGAGCACCGTCTTGCGGTGCTTCAATCGCATGAACGACACCATCGCCTCAGCCCGCGTCGAGGGTTCGATCACCTACCACGGGGTCGATCTGTACGGGCCCAACGTGTCGGCCACCCAAGTGCGCCGCCACATCGGCATGGTGTTCCAGAAGCCCAACCCGTTCCCGAAGAGCATCTACGACAACGTCGCCTATGGCCCGCGCATTGCCAATACCTCCAAGAGCGAGATGGACGGCATCGTCGAGGAGTCGCTGCGCGGCGCGGCGTTGTGGGAAGAGGTCAAGGGAAGGTTGCACAGCTCGGCACTCGGTCTGTCGGGCGGGCAGCAACAGCGCTTGTGCATCGCCCGAGCGCTCGCCGTGCAGCCCGAGGTGATCCTGATGGACGAACCGTGCTCGGCGCTGGACCCCATCGCCACGTCACGCATCGAAGAGCTGATGCAGGAGATCAAATCGCGGTACACCATCGTCATCGTGACCCACAACATGCAGCAGGCCGCACGTATCAGCGACCGGGTCGGGTTCTTCACGACTGAAGTGTCGACCGACGATGACCGCCGCACCGGGGTGCTCGTCGAGTTCGGCCGGACCTCGAAGATGTTCTCCAACCCATCCGACGAACGAACCGAGGCCTACGTCACCGGCCGATTCGGCTGATCGACTTGGGTCAGCTGCGCGCCGCGGCGTACGACAGCCAGCGCCCGGCCTCGAAGTCGTAGAGCTTGCAGGCCCGCGTAGTGCGGAGATACTGACGGATCGACAGACTCGACGAGTGCACCGTCTTCGGGTAGGCGGCGGCGATCGCTCGAGCCGCCTTCGGGAGCTTGTCGAAGCGGATGCGGGCATCGACGTGGTGGGGTACGTGGATGAAGATGTTGTGGAACCACAGCCGGTTCATCAGCCGAGGCATGCGCAGAATGGTGGTCGATTCCATCTGCCCCTTGAACTGGCTCCAGTCGCGCCGGGTCCACCACCGGATATCGGGTGACACGTGGTGTACGTAGACGGTCCAGCCGATGATGTGGACGAACAACAGGAACGGCACCACGAACAGCTTCACCGGCAGCCAGATCGCCGCAAACCAACCGCCGCTGAACGCGGCGACGACCGCGGTCGCACCAACGACCACGGTGAGAAGCGACCCGAGGGTGATCTTGTCGCGCACGATTGCTCCGTGACGCTTGCCGGGGGCGCTGAAGTGCCACATCTTCTCCCACCACACGGTTCGCAAGAAGTAGGCACCGGAGCCGAGCCAGGACCACTCGAACCGGTGACGCAGCCGGCCCAGGGCGCTCATCGCCTTGTACTCGTCGAGGGTCGCCGGATGCCACACGAAGTCGAAGCCCTGACGGGTTGTGTAACCGTGGTGGATGCGGTTGTGGCCCAGGTCCCAGGCCGCCTCGACGTGAGCGCTCGGCGCCATGCACACCTGGGCGATCACCCGATTGAGGCGACGTGAGTCGAGCAGCGCGCCGTGCGAGGCATCGTGTCCGAGTACGAAGAGGCCTGCCACGCCGAGTCCGGCCAGCGGCCAGAGAACGAGCAGTGCCCACCAGCGGTCGGTCAGCGCCAGACCGACGATCGGTGCCACGTACAGGGCGACGGCCTGAAGCAGTACCCACACCGCTCGGGCCGGCGATCGTTCGTAGCACGAACCGGGGATGACTGCCCGCACGTCGTTGAGCGAATCCGTTCGCTGAGGGAGGGCGCGGGCACGAGGGAGCGTGGGGGTGTCAGGGCTCATCAAAACATGATTCTACTGTGCCTTCCGACCGGTAGGTAGGGACTTCCAGCCGTGTTTTCCGGCCGGCTTTCAGCTGTTTCAACGCCGGCTCACCCAGCGCTCGAGCTCGGCTTGGATGCAGCGGATCTTGGTCTCCTGGTAACGGGCCAGCACGACCTCGTCGAGGGCACCGGACTCGAGACCGGCTTGGACCTTCGGCAGGTTGTAGACGTCCTGGTTGAACACCCGAGTGAGCATGCCCAGCTCGTAGGCATCGGTCCAGTCGTCGTCGACGCCGAGCATCCTCAGCGGCGCTGCCTGCGGACGCTCGCCCGTGAACGGATTGAGGATCATGCACTCCATGATCGACATGTCGTGACGATTGCCATACGGGCGGAATCGGTAGACGATGCGGTTGTACGCGCCCCAGGGATGGAAGTTGGGGAACAGCACGTAGACCATGCTGTCGTTCATCTCCGCATCGGACAGGGAATTCGCACGCTCGGCGCCGAGCACGCCGACCATCTGGGCACGGCGGTGGTCGGCGAGGGTCCGACGAGCCGTCCCCCCTTCCGGTACCACCAGGGGCGAGGGCACATCCAGCGTGCGGTCGACGATGGCGTCGAGCATCTGCTGCTCGGTGGGGTCCCACTTGAGATGAGTGCTCGGCAGGCCGTTCGGGGTGATCGCCCTGGCGAAGTTGCCGAACGAGTCGTACTGGGTGATCGTGTCGCCCATGCCCGCCAACAATTGAGGGTGGGTGGCAACGACGTGGAACGACTCCATGAACGCTTCTTGGGCCAGCTTCCAGTTGCACCTGCTCTGCACCTTCCAGGCGTCGCTCGAGGGCCGGCGGGCGGCGCGCGCCGCCGGTGTTCCGACCGATCCGCTCGACCGGTTGATCGCCTCGTTGGAGGGTGCGCTGCCATCCGACGACGACCGCCGCCGGCACTGGATGGTGACGATTGCCTTCTGCGCCCAGGCCGCGGGCGACCCCGATCTCGCCGCCGCACAACGCGGCGCCTACCGCGAGTTTCGCGCCCATCTCGCCGGCTTGGTGCAGCAGTGCGGGTTCGCTCAGGATCACTTTGCGGAAACACTCGCCGAACGGCTCATCGCCGCCGCCGACGGCGTTGCCGTGCAGGCGCTCTTCGACCCCGAACTGTGGCCGCCCGCGCACCAACTCGACACGCTGCATTTCGCGATCCAACCGTTGCTCACGACCGCGAGCCGCTGACTAGTCTCATCGAGGTGACCGCCGGGCACGACTCGCACGGCAACCCGATGACCGGTGACGCCGAAACGATCGAGTTGTACGACCGCGGCAATCGACCGACTCGTGCGCTTTCACCCTGACATCATCGAACTGTCTGGCCAATTGTCGGCCGAGGAAGCACCCGCACCGATGGCTCTCGCACTCGCGGCCTACCTGAACCTGATGAGCACCGATCCCGACGATCTCGAGCCCGTCCGCACTGCGTGGGAGGCGTTGTCGCAGATCCCGACAAACGAACGCGAGCGGGGGCACCGCGAGGCGATCGGCGCCTGGCTCGATGGAGACTGGAACGGTGCCGCCGCGCGACTCGACGAGCTGCTGACCCGATGGCCGGACGATCTGCTGGCGCTCATGCTCGGGCATCAGCTCGACTTCTTCCTCGGCGATGCCCAGAGCCTGCGTGACCGCCCACTGCGAACCCTTCGCGAGAGCGACCCCGATGCCCCCCACCACGAGTTCGTCCGGGCAATGGCAGCGTTCGGTCTGGAGGAAGCCGGCAGCTATAGCGAAGCACTGGACGCCGGCCTCGAGGCCGTCGCGGCCAACCCCGACGACGTGTGGGGCATCCATGCCGTGGTGCACACCTACGAGATGCAAGGTCGGGTCGACGAGGGCATTCGCTTCCTCGCCTCCGATCGCACGCGGTGGGAGAACGGCAATCTCTTCACGGTGCACAACTGGTGGCATCTGGCCCTCTATCAACTCGAGGCGGGGCAAACCCAGCGAGCGCTCGAGATCTACGACACCGAGATCCACCACAATGGGTCGAGCGCTGCGCCGATCGAGATGCTCGACGCCAGCGCGTTGTTGTGGCGGCTGCTGCTCGACGGTGTCGACACCGGCGACCGGTTTGCCACGCTTGCCGAGGCGTGGGCCCCCAAGGTCGCCGGCACACCGTGGTATGCCTTCAACGACCTCCATGCCGTCATGGCTCTCGCCGGCGCCGACCGACGCGACGACGTCCGCACGGTGATCCAGGATCGCCAGCGGTGGTTGGAGGGCGCCACGGGAACGAACGTACGGATGACATCAGAGATCGGTTTGCCGGCGTGTCGCGCCACGCTGGCGTTCGTCGAGGACCGCCACGACGACGTAATCACCGAGCTGATGCCGATCCGACGAATCTTCAACCGCTTCGGCGGTTCGCACGCCCAACGCGACGCGCTGCACCGCACGCTCCTCGAGTCCGCGCTGAGGTCCGGTCGGTACGAATTGGCCCGCGCCCTCACCTCCGAGCGCCTCGGCGTGCGTGAGTCAAACGTGTACGCCTGGAACCAACGGGCCCGGGCGATGCGTGGCCTCGGCGATTCGGCCGGTGCCGCCGACGCTGATCGCCAGGCCGGCGGACATCGGGCTCGATTCGTCGTGGCCTGATGGTGGCGTCAGGTCGCCGGAGCGTCGACGACCTGGGCGCCGCTGTCGATCGCGTCCGAGCCGCCGTTCACGGCGACCTCGATTCGCCGCGGCTTGGTCTTCTCAGCGACCGGAATCGTGACCGTCAGAACGCCGTGCTCGTAGCTGGCGTGCATCTTGTCGGCGTCGAGCCCGTCACCGAGCAGCAACTGACGCTGGAAGATGCCGTGCATGCGCTCGGCGGCGAGGTTCTGGTCACCTTCGACGGGGCTCCACGTGCGCTCCGCGGAGACTGACAGGATCTGGCGCTCGTACTCGACGGATATCGACGCCGGATCGACGCCGGGGAGATCGAAGTGGACGACGACGGTGTCGCCGTGGCGATAGGCATCCATGGGGAAGCTAGGGCGACGGCGTTGGTTCATGGCTTGGTCGAACATTCGGTCGAGATCACCGAACGGATCGAATCGCAACAGGGTGGACATGGTGATGACTCCTTTCAGACGGTCATTGGTAGATGGCTGGGTCATCGCCGAGGTGGCGATGAGTGGTTCGCACATCGCGGTGGCCCATGCGGTCGCGGGTGTCGAGGATGTGGACCCCATTGCGCTGGGCCACTGCGGCGTGAGATCGACGCAACACATTGGACGAGACGTTGGTATCGAGTTGGGCTGTGAGTGCGGCTTGTTTGATGAGGTAGTCGGCACCGAACCTGGTGATCCGTTGACCGGCACCGGTCGGCTGTGCCGCGGCGAGCAGGGGTCCGACGGCGCCGCTCGAGCGCTGCAATGCGGCTACCGCCGTGCACGTGTCGACGTGCAACACGATCGACTGCGGGCGCCCGTGGCGCACCAGCTGGGCGCTCATCGACCGCCCGGAGCGGACGATCTGTTCGTGGTCGAGGGCAAGGATCTCTTTGAGCCCAAAGCCCTCGATGACGAGCATGCGAATGAGCACTGCTGTGCGTCGATCGCTGGCCGCGGCCAGCAACCGGTCGATCTGTTCGTCGGTGAGCGACTCACTGAGCACCCCACAATTCTACGACCCAACCTGTTAGAGAATCAACATTTTCGCGTGAATTTGTTGAATCCTAGAGTTGTCTGCTTTTCGACTGCACGTACGCCGGGGCTACGATCCGGCGACATGCAGTTGTCGCCCCACGAACAAGAGCGCCTGCTCGTCCACGTGGCTGCCGAAGTCGCCGAGAAGCGCCGCGCCCGCGGGCTGAAGCTGAACTACCCCGAGGCCGTCGCCATCTTGACCTCGTGGGTGTACGAAGCCGCTCGTGACGGGCGCACGGTGGTCGACCTGATGGACGCCGGATGCCGGGTGCTGACCCGCGACGACGTGATGGACGGCATCGCCGAGATGGTCGACGAGGTCCAGGTCGAGGCAACCTTCCCCGATGGCACCAAGCTGGTCACGCTGCACCAACCGATCCGCTCACCAGCCGATCCGGTCACGGGCCAAGCAGTCGATGTCGCCGTGATCCCCGGCGAGATCACCGGACCGGATGGCGTGATCGAGCTGAACGCCGGGCTGGCCCGCACAAGCTCGACGTGGTGAACGGCGGCGATCGCCCCGTGCAAGTCGGCTCGCACTACCACTTCGCCGAGGCCAACCCGGCGCTGCTCTTCGATCGCGGTGCTGGCACGCGGCCAGCGACTCGACATCCCTGCCGGAACGTCGGTGCGCTTCGAGCCCGGTATCGCTCGCACCGTCACGCTCGTGCCGATCGGCGGTGACCGCGTGGTCGCCGGGCTTCGCGGCGAAGTCGCCGGAGCCCTCGCCGGACCAACCGCCGGACCAAATGCCGGACAAGTGTGATGGTTGAGATCACCCGCTCGCACTACCGCCGCCTCTACGGCCCGACGACCGGCGACCACGTTCGGCTGGCCGACACCGACCTGCTGATCGAGGTCGAGCGCGACCTCTGCGGCGGCGGCGACGAAGCCGTGTTCGGCGGCGGCAAGGTGATCCGCGAGTCGATGGGTCAGTCGGCGCCGCACCCGCGCCCGAAGGCACGCCCGATCTCGTCATCACCGGCGCGCTTGATCCTCGATCACTGGGGCGTCGTCAAGGCCGACGTCGGCGTGCGCGACGGTCGCATCGTCGGCATCGGCAAGGCCGGCAACCCCGACACGATGACCGGGTGTCGACCCGGCGCTGGTGATCGGCCCGTCGACCGAGATCCTCGCCGGCAACGGCAAGCATCCTCACCGCGGGCGCGATCGACTGTCACGTTCACCTCATCTGCCCGCAGATCGTCGACGAGGCCTGGCCTCGGGCATCACCACGATCATCGGTGGCGGCACCGGGCCGGCCGATGGCACGAAGGCCACCACCGTCACCGCCGGCGCATGGAACCTGGCCCGCATGCACGAGGCGATGGACACCATGCCCGTCAACGTCGTGCTGCTCGGCAAGGGCAACACCGTGTCGCACGACGGCCTGTGGGAGCAGGTGCTCGGCGGCGCCGGCGGCTTCAAGCTGCACGAGGACTGGGGCACGACGCCCGCCGCGATCGACGCCTGCCTGACGGTCGCCGACGAGTCGGGCGTGCAGGTGGCCATCCACACCGACACGCTGAACGAGGCCGGCTACGTGGAATCGACGCTGGCCGCGATCAACGGCCGCTCGATCCACACGTACCACACCGAGGGCGCCGGCGGCGGCCACGCACCCGACATCATCACCGTCGCCGCCCATCCCAACGTGCTGCCGTCGTCGACCAACCCGACCCGCCCGCACACGGTCAACACGCTGGCCGAGCACCTCGACATGTTGATGGTGTGCCATCACCTCAACCCGTCGGTGCCCGAGGACCTGGCCTTCGCCGAGAGCCGGATCCGCCCGTCGACGATCGCCGCCGAGGACGTGCTGCACGACATGGGCGCGATCTCGATCATCGGCAGCGACTCGCAGGCGATGGGTCGCGTCGGTGAGGTGATCCTGCGCACGTGGCAGACGGCGCACGTCGATGAAGCGCCGCCGCGGCGCGCTGGCCGGCGACGATGCCGCCGACAACCACCGAGCCCGGCGATACGTGGCCAAGTACACGATCTGCCCGGCGGTGGCGCACGGGCTCGACCACGAGATCGGTTCGATTGCCGGTCGGCAAGCTGGCCGACCTGGTGCTGTGGGATCCGCGGTTCTTCGGGGTCCGTCCGCACGTCGTGGTGAAAGGCGGCCTGATCGCGTGGGCGCAGATGGGCGACGCCAACGCCTCGATCCCCACGCCGCAGCCCGTGTTCGCCCGACCGATGTTCGGCGGCGACGCCACGCGCTGCAGCGTCGACCAGCCTCACGTTCGTCGCGGCGTCGGCCCTCGACGACGGGCTCGCCGATCGACTGGCGCTCACGCGGCGGTTGGTCGCCTCGGCCGACACACGTTCGCGAGGCAAGGCCGACCTGCCGCGAGAACGACGCGATGCCGACGATCGCGGTCGATCCCGACACGTTCGCCGTGCGCATCGACGGCGAACTGATCGACGAGCAGCCTGTCGCCGAGCTGCCGATGGCCCAGCGCTACTTCCTGTTCTGATGGCCAGTTCGTGATGACCGAACCGTCGACCGCCTCGCACGCTGCTGTTGCTCGCCGACAGCCGGTTCCCCACCGGCGCGCACGCGCACAGCGCGGGCGTCGAGGCCAGCCATGCCCGCGGCGACGTGCGCAGCGTTGCCGACCTCGACGCGTTCCTCGACGGGCGGCTGCTGACGACGGCACCGGTCGAGGCGGCGTTCGCGGCAGCCGTGTGTCGAGCCCGACGCCCGCTCGACGAGCTCGATCACGAGCTCGCCATCCGCACGCCGTCGCCACGGCTGCGCACCGTCAGCCGGTCGCTCGGACGCCAGCTGCTGCGCCCCGCCGACACGCGCCTGGCCGAGCGAGCGCTACGCGGTCGGTGCGCGCCGTGCACCCGCGACGGTCCGATGCAGCCGGTCGCGCTCGGCGTCGTCGCCGACGCAGCCGGCCTCACCCGACGTGACGCCGCGCTGTGCTCGCTGCACCACCTCGTCGGCGCGGTCACCACAGCCGCCGTGCGATCTGCTCGGTCTCGACCCGTTCGAGGTACACGCCCTGGCCGCCCGACTGGACGCCCGCCTCGATGACCTGGCCGCTGTCGCGGCACGACTGGCGCGGCAACTGCACGCCGCGGCGACCTGCCCGCCACGACCAGCGTGCTCGCCGACATCCTCGCCGAGCATCACGCCACCTGGGAGGTGAGGCTGTTTGCCTCCTGATCACAACCCCGGCCAGCCGCACCATCCGGGCGACGGGCACACCGCACGGCCACCACGACGGACTGCCCGACGACGACCGATGTGGGCCTACGGCGCGCCCGGCACCCGCCCGCTGCGCATCGGCATCGGCGGGCCGGTCGGCAGTGGCAAGACCGCGCTCGTCGCGGCGCTGTGTCGCCTGCTGGCCGACTCGATCAGCATCGTCGTCGTCACCAACGACATCTTCACCACCGAGGACGCGGAGGCGCTGCGGCGCATGGCGGTGCTGGCCGACGAGCGGATCGCGCCGGTCGAGACCGGCGCCTGCCCGCACACCGCGATCCGCGACGACATCTCCGCCAACCTCGACGCCGTCGAACAGCTCGAGGCGGCCAACGCGCCGGTCGACACTGACCTTGGTCGAGAGCGGCGGCGACAACCTCACCGCCATCTTCAGCCGCGCCCTCGTCGACCGCGCAGATCTTCGTGATCGACGTCGCCGGCGGCGACAAGGTGCCGCGGAAGGGTGGGCCCGGCGTGACGACCGCCGACCTGCTGGTGATCAACAAGACCGACCTGGCACCGTTCGTCAACGCCGATCTCGGCGTGATGGATCGCGACGCGAAGGCGCGCCGCGGCGCAGCTGCCGATCGCGTTCACCTCGCTCGTCGAGCCCGACGGCGCGACGGGCCGTCGCCGACTGGGTGCGCTCGCAGCTGGCCAGCTGGCGGTCGAGCATCGCACGCCGATCCCGTGCACTGCGATGATCGACGCCACACCGAGATCGAGGTCGGTGCTCGACTCCCGCGGCCACACGGTCGTGCGGCGGATGCGCTGCGAGGTGCCGCATGCTGGTGCGCGTGGTCGACGAGCCGGGCCCGACGCTGACGCTGGCGTTGGTCGAACGGCGCCGCCGGTCCGTTGGGCGGCGACCGGCTGAGGTTCCGGCTCGAACTCGGTGCCGGCGCACGCAGTCGCCGTGCGCTCGGTGGCCGCCGCGATGGCACAGCCCGGGCCCGGCCAGCGAACGATCGCACTCCGATGTCGACCTCGTGGTCGCCGACGAGGCGTCGCTCGACTGGCGTCCCGAGCCGACCGTCAGCGTGATCGGCAGCGATCACCGTACCGTCGGTGCGGCTGGCGGCGACCGGCTCGTCGACGTGTCGGATGCGCGAGGGCGTGTCGCTGGGTCGTCACGGCGAACCGCCCGGGACGGTTCGCGCTCCGCGAGCGTGTCACCATCGACGACGTCGCCGTGCTCGACCACGAGACAGTCTTCGCGCCGGGGGCGCTGCTGGGCCCGGGCGCGCACGGCAGTGGGCGCAGCATGACCACCGAGGTGACCATCGGCGATGGCCCGCCCGAACCATGCGTCGAAGTCACCGACCGGCGGCTGCGCTCGACGGTGCATCTCTCACCCCGCTGCGCACTCACCGTCACGCGCACCTGAGTTCGGCAGCAAGGTGAGACAAGACGGGTACAGTCCGAGCACCAACCGGCGCCGCGGGGTGGCAGTTGAACATCAGCAGCCGTCGACGAACAGGTTCCGTCGAACCGGGCAGCCCCGGAAGGCTACGTAGTGAAAAGGGACTGCCCGGCTCCTCGCCGCAAGCGTCGATCGGCAGTTGTTCCGGTCCCGTTGTGATGTGGGCGGTCAGCTGCGAGCGAAGGTATCGGCAGCCTTGCTGTCGAACTCGTAGCCAACGAAGACCTCCGAGCCGATTATCCACGCATCGTGACCAGGCTCGATCACGTAAGCGTCGCCTGGGCCGATCTCGATCTCCGTCCCGTCGTCGTGGCGCACGTGCATGTGCCCCGCCGCAACCATTCCCTCATGATGGATCTGACAACTCTCGGTGCCTGCGATCGGCTTGATGCACTCCGACCACCGCCAACCCGGCTGCAACGTCATCCGCGCCGCTTTCACCGAACCAAGGTTGACGACCTCGACCTCTGTCTTGTCCGGGGTCCGACGCTCGTCAGGCGCTTCGAAACTCTTCTTCACTACTCCAGCCAACGTGTACCTCCAAGTGGAATTGACGCTCGACGCCCTTACTGTCAGCAAGTGACGCCTTGACGCACAGATTGCGCCTTCTCTGCGCCGCGCGCAAGCGGACTGCCGAGCTGTGGTGAAAGGATCACCAGGTCATCTCGTCGCACCCATGGTGATCATCGGGCTCGACCTGGAACGTGGCGTGGTTGATCCCATACCTTTCCGACAGCAGGGCCCGAGCCCGGTCGAGCACGCCGTGGGTCTCGGTGCCAGCGGTGACGACAAGATGGGCAGTCACGACCTCCATCTCCGATGTGAGCGTCCAGACGTGCAGATCGTGTACATCGAGAACCCCATCGATCGCGCCCATCTGGGTCTGCAGCGCAGCGAGATCGAGGCCTGCGGGCGCGGCCTGGATGAGAACCCGTAGCGCATCGCCGCCCAGCTTCCAGGCCCGCGGCAGGATGAACAGGCCGATCCCGACCGCGACCACCGGGTCGACCCACACCCAGCCGGTGAGTCCCCAGACAACGGCCGCGACGATGACACCGACCGAGCCGAGCATGTCGGACATCACCTCGAGATAGGCGCCGTGCAGATTGAGGCTGTCCTTGGCCCCGTCGCGTAGCAGCAAGAACGCCACGCAGTTGACCACCAGCCCGATCACGCCGACGACGATCACCGGCGCCGAGGCGATCTCGGGCGCGTCGTGCAACCGCGACAGTGCCTCGTAGCCGACGTAGCCGGCTACAGCGAACAACAACGCGGCGTTGACCAGCGCGGCAAGGATCTCGAGCCGGTACAGCCCGAAGGTGCGATGTGGATGGGCACGAGCCGTCGACGCGGCATGGATCGCCGCAGCAGCCATTCCCAACCCGAGCGCGTCAGTGGCCATGTGTCCGGCATCCGACAACAAGGCCAGCGAGCCGGTGACGATGCCGACGGCGACCTGCACCACCAGGAAGGCGACGATCAGGCCGAACGAGATCATGAGCGGACGGAGGTGGCGGGCACCGGCTCGACCGGCAGCGGTGCCGTGCTGATGTCCGTGACCGTGCGAACTCACGCGGCCAGCGTATGCCGATCAGCGGTATTGATGACCGACCGCTTTGCTGCTCGGCGAGGTCACCAACAGTAAGTTGGTCCGCGGTGGAGCAAACGGTCGATCTTGACAGGGACACGGCTCGCGGTTCCCGGCGATGAAGCAGCTGCTCCGCAAGATCGTTCGCACCGGCCGAGTCACCGAGGCCACTCCCGACGCCGGTCTCAACCCCAGTCCGCCTGATGTCGAGCTCCCGGCCGTAGCCCCGTGGCTACACGGCTCGCTGCAGGTCCGCCAGGTCGATGCGGGTTCGTGCAACGGGTGCGAGGCGGAGTTCGCCGCAGCGTTCGGCCCGGTGTACGACGTCGAGCGCTTCGGCGTGCGCCTGGTTGCATCGCCTCGCCACGCCGATGCCCTGGTGGTGACCGGACCGGTGACCAGGAACATGGCTGAACCGTTGACGAAGACGTACGAGGCGACTCCCGGCCCGAAGCTTGTCATCGCCTTGGGCGACTGCGCCCGGAACTGCGGGGTGTTCGTCGGCGGCTACGGCGTCGCCGGATCCGTCGCCGACATCTTGCCGGTCGACATCGAGATCCCCGGGTGCCCGCCTTCGCCCGATGTGATCGTCGCGGCCCTGCGTCGAATCGCCGGTTCGTGAGCCTCGTCGGCGCGGCGCTGGGCGTGGCGGCAGTCTGCCGCGGCCCTGGCGATGCTCGCAGCCGTCGCCCTGCCGACACACGCCCGCGTGGTGTGGGCCGGCGTTCTCACGGCAGCGTCGGCTGCGGCCGGCGGTGTTGCCGGGATCGCCGTGCTCACCGGTAGCGCCACCTTCACGGCGTTCTACCCCGACCTGCTACCGCTGGGTGGGATTCGCATCGAGTTCGACGCCTTGAGCGCAATCTTCACGGTCGCGGTGGCAGTCGTGGCGGTGCCGGCCTCGATCTACAGCATCGGATATTGCAGGCACGGCGCGGCGAGCCGCCCGGTACAGGCAGCCTTTCCGCTGCTGGTGTGGAGCTTGATGATGGTTCCCGCAGCAGGGAACGTCGCCGGCCTGATCGTGTTCTGGGAACTGATGACAGCCTCCTCGTTCGTGCTGGTGCTCGCCGAGCACCAGCACAGCCCTGAGGCGCGAACCGCTGCCCAGTGGTACGCGGCGATGATGCACGTCAGCCTGGTGGCGATCGTGCTCGCCCTCTTCGTTCTGGCCCACGAGACCGGCGGCGATTCGTTCGCGGCGATGCGCAGCGGAGCCCACCAGGTCAGCCCGATGGCAGCGTCGGTCGTCTTCGTGCTGGCGCTCCTCGGCTTCGGCACGAAGGCGGGCGTCGTGCCCGTGCACGTCTGGTTGCCACGGGCCCACCCCGAGGCACCCAGTCACGCCTCGGCGCTGATGAGTGGAGCGATGGTCAAGCTGGGTGTCTACGGCGTGATTCGCGTCGGGTGGGATCTTCTCGGTGGAGGTCCGGCGTGGTGGGGCGCGGTGGTGCTGGCGATCGGGTTGGTGTCGGCGATGTTCGGAATCCTCCACGCCCTGGTGGCCAGTGATCTGAAGCGCCTACTCGCCTACTCGACCACCGAGAACGTCGGGCTGATCTTCGTCGGTGTCGGGGCCGCCGGACTGTTCCGCGTCGACAGGGAACCGACCGTTGGCGACCGTTGCACTGGCCGCGGCGATGCTGCATGTGATCAACCATGCGGCATTCAAGGGTCTGTTGTTCTTGGGTGCAGGGTCGATCCACACCGAGACCGGGACCCGCGACCTCGACCGCCTCGGGGGCCTTGCCCGACGGATGCCGGTCACAGCAGCGACCTTCGCAATCGGGGCCTTGGCAATCGCCGCGCTTCCCCGCTCAACGGCTTCGTCAGCGAGTGGTTGTTGCTGCAGTCGCTCGTCCACAGCCTCCCCTCCAGTGCGGTAGCCGTAGCCGTGGCGATGCCCATCGCCGTGGCCGTGGTCGCCCTCGTCGGTGGATTGGTCGTGGCCACCTTCGTGAAGGCATTCGGAACGGCGTTCCTGGCGATGCCGCGCTCGGTCGGCGCCGACCAGGCGCACGAATCGCCGCGCTCGATGCAGGTCGGGCTCGTCGTCCTCAGCGGAGCGTGCATCGCACTTGCGCTCGCACCGACGATGCTCGCTGAACCGATGCAGCGTGTCTCGAACGTCGTCGGCGGTCTTGCCGACGGACGTCCGATCCATACCAACGGCGTGTACCTGCAGCTTTCCGGTATCCAGGCCGGTCTATCGCCTCTGCTGCTGGCGACCGGGCTGACGGTGATGATGATCGCCGCCTTGGCGGTGGTTCGTCGAAGCCGCTCGCGCCACACGATCCGCGACATCCCAGCGTGGGGTTGCGGTCGCACGGTGCAGACCGCCCGAATGGAGTACACCGCGACGTCGTTCGCCGAGCCGTTGCAACGCGTGTTCGACGACGTACTGCACCCCGAGATCGACGTCGATGTCGATCATCGCACCGAGTCTCGTCACTACGTCCAGGCCATTCGCTATCGACTGCACACCCGCGATGCCGTCGAGCAGCGGTTCTACCAACCCGTTCTTGCAGCCGTTCGACGCTGGGGCAACGGCGCCCGCCGGATACAGAACGGCAGCATCCACCGCTACCTGACCTATTCCCTCGTCACACTCATCGTTGTGCTGGTGGTGTCGAGATGAGCGTGGTCGGCGTGGGTGTCGCTGTGCTCCAAGTGGTCTTGACCATCGCCCTTGCACCCTTGCTGGTGGGAATGATGCGCGTGATCCGCTCGCGGCTCGAGGGCCGCGTCGGGCCGCCGATGCTCCAACCGTGGCGCGACCTACGCAAGCTCTTCGGCAAGCAGCGGATGGTCTCGGAGAACACCGGGTTGGTGTTCTCCGTCGCTCCGCTCGTCCTGCTGGCCTCGGCCGCACTGGTCGCCGGGATCGTGCCGTTCCTGTCGACCAAGTCGGCGCTCGACCAGGTCGGTGATCTCTTCGCGGTCGTCTACCTGCTGTTGCTGGGCACAGTGTTCCTCGCGCTCGCCGGTCTCGACACCGGCACGGCATTCGGTGGCATGGGAGCGAGTCGTGGAATCACCATCACGGCGATCGCCGAACCGACGGTTCTGGTCGCGATCTTCGCCCTTTCGGTGTCGACGGGATCGTCGAACCTGGGGGCGATCGTCGCCGCAACCCTCGCCCATCCCTCGACCGCAGCATCGCCCGAGAGCCTGCTCGCCTTCGGCGCGTTGGCGGTCGTGACAATCGCCGAGACCGGCCGGATACCCGTCGACAACCCGAGCACCCATCTCGAGCTGACGATGATCCACGAGGCGATGGTCCTCGAATACTCCGGCCCCGATCTGGCCCTCATCGAGCTCGCCGGATATCTGCGCCTCGTGGTGTTCCTCGGTCTGCTCGTCAACCTCTTCATCCCGTGGGGCATCGCCACTACCGCCCAGCCGGTGCAGCTGCTCGGCGCTGCCGCCGCCGTCACCGTCAAGATCGTCGTACTCGCTGCCGTGATCGCCGTCGTCGAGGTGTTCATGGCCAAGGTCCGCCTGTTCCGCGTTCCCGAACTGCTCGCCGCCTCGTTCGTCCTCGCCTTCCTGGCGGTCACCGCCTCGTTCTTCCTCGCATGACGGTCTTGGGCATGACGGTCTTGGGCATGGCGATGAGCGAGACGACCTTCGTTCAGCTGTTGGACCTCGCCGCCGGGCTGGTGCTGGTCACCAGCTTCGCCGCGCTCTGGCTGCGACGTCTCGTCACGGTCGTCCGTGTGCTCGCGATCCAGGGGCTCGCGTTGGCGGCGGTGGCCGCGGTGATCGGGTTGTACGAGCACGAGGCCGAGCTCGTCGCGGTGGCGGTGATGGTCGCCGTGCTGCGCGTGTTCGTCATGCCCGGGCTGATCCTGCGGGCCGTGCACGCCGGTGACGAGCAGCGCGAGGTCGAGTCACTGATCAACGTGCCCGCGTCGCTGCTCGCCGCATCCGGTCTGACCCTGCTCGCCTACGCCACCACTCGCGACATCGTTGCCCTCTCGGCCTCACCACAGGTCCGCGCCATCCCGCTCGGTGTCGCAGTCGCCCTCATCGGCATGTTGCTGATCATCTCGAGGCGCAAGGCCGTTCTGCAGATCCTGGGCGTCCTGATGATCGACAACGGCATCGCCCTGGTGATGTTCCTCGGCACGTCCGGTGTGCCGCTCGTGGTCGAGCTGGGGATCGCCAGCGACGTGTTGTTGGCGACCTTCGTCCTCCAGGTGCTGACCAACCGGATCCGCACCAAGTTCGGTGGCACCGACCTCGACCAGCTACGAGAGCTCCGCGATTGATGGCCACGCTGCTGATCCTGCTGCCTTTCATACCGGCCGTCGTCGGTGCATTGATCGCTGCGGTCGGGTGGCGCCCCGTCACCGCATGGCTCGCCTGCGCGGCGTGCATCGCCATCGTCGGAATCGGCATCGCCGCAGGAGTTCGCGTACTCGGGTCGGGACCCGTCACGGCGATAGGAGGTCAGCTACGGGTCGACTCGCTCAGTGCCTTGATGATCATCCTCATCGGCGCCGTCGGCGCGATCAGCACGGCCTACAGCGTCGCGTACCTCCGCACCGAGCTCGCCAACGGCAGCACGACCGATCGACGAGCGCTGCTGTACGGCGTGCTGGTGCAGGTGACGATCGCAGCGATGCTCGTCGTGGTCATCGCCGACAACCTCGGCGTGGTGTGGGTCGCCGTCGAGACCACCACCATCGCCACCGTGCTGCTCGTCGGCCATCGCCGCGACCGCGCCTCTGTGGAAGCGTCGTGGAAGTACCTCGTGCTCGGCTCGGTCGGAGTCGCTACGGCGCTGCTCGGCACGGTGCTGGTGTACTACGTGTCGCGCCAGACCGGCGCCGGTACGTCGACGGCGCTCAACTGGAGCACACTCGTCGAACGCGCACCGAGCCTCGACCCGGGTGCCCTACGCGTTGCGATTGGGTTCGTCATCGTCGGCTATGGCACCAAAGCCGGTCTCGCCCCACTTCACTCCTGGCTCCCTGACGCCTACAGCCAGGCGCCGGCGCCTGTCGCGGCGTTGATGGCCGGCGTGCTCTCGTCGATGTCGATGTACGCACTTTTGCGCTTCAAGGTCATCGCCGACATCGCTCTGGGTGACGGTTACGTCCGCAACCTGCTGATTGCTGCGGCGTTGTTCTCGCTGGTCGCCGCAGCTTCGCTGATGGTCACCCAACGCGACTACAAACGATTGCTCGCCTACTCCAGCGTCGAGAACGCCGGTCTTGTCGCACTCGCCGCGGCCATCGGCTCGCCGTTGGCCTTGACAGCGGCTTTGCTGCACATGATCGGCAACGGTCTCGCCAAGTCGGTGGCGTTCTGCAGCACCGGTGAGCTGCTCTTCGCGACGGGCACCACCCGAATCGATGGTGTGCGCGGTCTGCTCCACGAGCGGGCGTTCGTGGGCGCGATGTTCGGGCTCAGTCTGCTCGCCCTGATGGGCATGCCACCCTTCAGCATCTTCGCCAGCGAGCTGGCGATCGTCCGTTCCGGTACATCCGACGGGCTCACCTGGGCGATCGCGATCACGATCGTCCTGCTGCTGACGATCTTTGCGGCCGTCGTGGTGCACAGTCTCAACATGCTGGCAGGCCAGCCTGACGCCGATTCGACGGGGTCGGCGCTCACCGGCCACATCACCACGTTGACAGCGCGGATCCCGCTCGTCGGCGGCCTGATCGTCGCCGCCGGTCTCGGAATCACCATCTGGCCGATCTCGCGGCTCGTCCACAACGCTGCCGAGGTCTTGGCCCGATGAGCGCACCGAACCGTCCCGACCGGATCGACCGGGTCATCGACTCCAGCTCGACCGAGCTGCGGGGGGTATTTCTCGAACTGCATCGGGCCGGCCACCGCCTCGCACTGGTCGCCGCCCACCACGACCTGGACAGCACCGGTTCGGGGTCGATTCGGGTCGTGTACGTCATGGTCGCCAGCCGGCCCGACACCCGCGTGGAGATCCACGTGCGGCTCCCGATCGAAGCACCAGAGCTTCCCAGCCTTGCCGACGTGTCGTTCCCGGCCGGACGATTCGAACGCGAGATGCAGGATCTGTTCGGCATTCGGCTGGTCGGTCACCACCAGCCGGCGCGCCTCGTTCTGCACCAGCACTGGCCGCAGGGCTGGTACCCGATGCGCCACGACGCCGGACCACCGCCACCCTTCGAGGAGGAGACCGAGTCATATCCGTTCCTGACAGTGGAGGGACCCGGCGTCTACGAGATCCCCGTCGGACCTGTTCATGCGGGCATCATCGAGCCCGGTCACTTCCGGTTCTCGGTCGTCGGCGAGACGATCCTCAACATGAAAGCCCGCCTGTGGTTCGTTCACAAGGGCATCGAGCGGCTCTTCCAGGGCCGGACCGTCGAGGCAGGCGTCGAGCTCGCCGAACGAATCTCCGGCGACACGGCCGTCGGCCACAACCTCGCCTACTGCCTTGCGGTCGAGGATGCCGTCGGCTGCACCCCACCGCCCGCGGCGCAGCCGCTGCGTGCACTCCTGCTCGAGCTCGAGCGGCTCTACAACCACGTCACCGATCTCGGCGCCATGGGCAACGACGTTGCCTTCGGGATCGCTCATGCGAACACCATGCGAATCCGCGAGCAATTGCTGCGTCTCAACGCCCGGATCACCGGCCACCGCCTCCTGCGTGGTGGCGTCGTACCCGGCGGCGCGCTGACCGCGTGGCTTCCCGATGCGGCGACGCTGACCGCCATCGGCGACGACATCGGCGAGGTGGTCGACATCATGATGGCGAACACCACGGTTCTCGACCGATTCAGCGGGACGTCGGTGCTGTCGAACGACGACGCGACCCAGATCGGCACGCTCGGCTACGTCGCCCGGGCTTCGGGGATCGACACCGACGCGCGTCGCGATCATCCGTTCGCTGATCTCTACGGGCGCCTGATCGTGCCCGTTCTCGCCGCCGGTGATGTGATGAGCCGTTTCCAGATCCGCTTCGCCGAGATCAACGCGTCAGTGGCGCTCATCACCGACCTGCTCGCCGTTGCCCGGCCCGGCACCTACGTCGCCCCGGTCGACCCGCAGAGCGGCATCGGACATGGGGTTGGCCTCGTCGAGGGATGGCGAGGAACGATCGCCCACCGCGTCGAGGTCGCCGGCGATGGCTCGCTCGCCCGGGTCAAGATCGTCGACCCGTCGTTCTTCAACTGGCCGGCACTACCCGTGGCCCTCGCCGGCGACACGATCGTTCCCGACTTCCCGCTCACCAACAAGAGCTTCAACCTGTCGTACGTGGGCAACGACCTTTGACCCTTTGGCCGGGATCGCCGACGGTCGAGAATTGTTGACATGGCGATCGGTGAGCTCTCGGCCGACCGGCCCCGAACGGGCCTGACCTCCGCCGACGCCGCAACCCGACTCGCGGCGGATGGCCCGAACCGACTTCCTCCCCCACCGGCAGCTCACACGTGGCGCAAGCTGGTCGCTCAGTTCACCCACTTCTTCGCCCTGATGCTGTGGATCGCAGGGGTCCTCGCCGTCGTCGCCGGCATGCCGCAACTGGGCGTGGCGATCCTCGTGGTCATCATCGTCAACGGTGTGTTCGCGTTCGTTCAAGAACAGCGCGCCGAGCGGGCCGCGGAGCGCCTGCGCGACCTGCTGCCTGCCGGCGTGGTCGTGCGCCGCGACGGCCAGCCGATGATGGTCGACGCCGCCGACGTCGTCGTGGGCGACATCGTCGTGCTGTCGCCCGGCGATCGGGTGCCGGCCGACATGACGCTGGCCACGGCCGACGACGTCAAGGTCGATGCCTCGACGCTGACAGGCGAGAGTGTGCCGGCGGCGCTGCGGGCCGGCGACCAGGCCTTCGCCGGCACCTACGTCACCTCCGGCGCTGCCGATGGGCTCGTCGAGGCCACGGGCGGCCACACCGTGTTGGCCGGCATCGCCCAGCTGACAACCAGCGCCCACCGGCCGCGCACTCCGTTGGCGCACGAGATCAACCGCATCGTCCGAACCATCGCAAGCATCGCCGTCGGTGTCGGCACCGCGTTCTTCACCCTCTCACTGCTGCTCGGCAGTCCGCCGCGTGACGGATTCCTGTTCGCCGTCGGGGTGACGGTCGCGCTCGTCCCGGAAGGACTGCTGCCCACGGTCACGCTGTCGCTGGCAATGGGCGCCCAGCGCATGGCCAAACGGAATGCGCTGGTTCGACGACTCGAGGCCGTCGAAACACTGGGTTCGACCACATTCATCTGTACCGACAAGACCGGCACGTTGACTCGCAACCAGATGTCAGTCACCGCCGTGTGGACTCCGATCGGTCAGGTGCACGTGGCGGGCGACGGCTACGAGCCGGCCGGCGTGGTCGACGGATCCGCTGAGGCAGTTGTTGCTGCGACCGAGTTGGCGATCATCGCCCTCACCGTGGGCCTCGGGCGTATCGCGCTCGACGACGGAGCGTGGATCGCCGTCGGTGATCCGATGGAAGCCGCGATCGATGCACTGGCTCGCAGGCTCACACGCTCGGGGTCGACTCCCGTCGAGGTCGAGCCGGTGCTACGACAGTTCCCATTCGATCCCGACCGGCGGCGCGAGTCGGTGCTGACCGCGACGACGCTCATGGTCAAGGGCGCCCCCGACGCCGTGCTACCGCGCTGTGCCGGCATGACCGACGACTCGGCGAGCGTGGCCATGACCGCGCTTGCCGAGCGGGGTCTGCGGGTCCTGGCCGTCGCCCGCCGCGCCAGTTCGGCCGTGTCCCGCGACGCAGATGCCGACGCCGCGGAGACCGACCTGCAGTTGGTGGGGCTCATCGGCATACACGACCCGCCGCGGCCCGGAGTCGGCGATGCCATCGCTGCGGCGCCGGCGCGCCGGTATCAAGCTGGCCATGCTCACCGGCGATCATCCGGCAACGGCACGGGCCATCGCCCGCCAGGTCGGCTTCTTCGCCGGCGACGAACGGGTGCTCGAAGGCCACGAGCTTCCCGACGATCAGGCAGTGCTCGGGGCGCTGCTCGACTACGACGGAGTGGTCGTCAGCCGGGTGTCGCCTGCCGACAAGTTGCACATCGCCCAGGCCCTGCAAGCACGCGGGCACGTCGTGGCGATGACCGGCGACGGAGTGAACGACGGCCCGGCGTTGCAGGCGGCCGACATCGGCGTGGCCATGGGCCGCAGTGGCACCGACGTCGCTCGTGCCGCGGCAGACCTGGTGCTGCTCGACGACGATTTCTCGACGATCGTGGCGGCGATCGAGCAGGGGCGAACGACGTTCGCCAACATCCACCGCTTCCTCACCTACCACCTGACCGACAACGTCGCCGAGCTGACACCGTTCGTGATCTGGGCGCTCTCGGGTGGACGGTTCCCCTTGGCCCTCGGTGTGCTCCAAATCCTGTGCCTCGACATCGGAACCGACCTGCTGCCGGCGATCGCCCTCGGCAACGAGGCTCCAAGTGGCGGGGTGCTGCTGAGGCCGCCGGAGGGTCGTCATCTGATCGATCGGCCGCTGCTCGTGCGCGTGTTCGGCGTGTTGGGCCCGGCCGAGGCGGTGGCCGAGATGTCGGCATTCCTGGTGGCGCTCGTCGTGGCCGGGTGGAGGCCGGGCGACACGTTTCCAACGGGACACGCCCTGATGGCAGCATCCGGAGCAGCGTTCGCGGCCGTCGTGATCGGTCAGATCGCCAATTCGTTCGCCTGCCGAAGCGCGACCCGCTGGCCCGGCGTGCTCGGCTGGCGGTCGAACCGTTTGCTGCTGTGGGCAGTCGCGGTGGAGTTGATCGCTCTCGCCGGCTTTCTGCTGATACCGCCTGTCGCCGACCTGCTCGGCCAAGCCGTGCCGCCTTTGGCCGGCTTCGTGGTCGCCGTGCTTGCCGCACCGCTGGTGCTTGCGGTCGATCGTCTCCACAAACACGTACGCGCCGTCAAGCACGCCGCGGCCCGGTCTGATGCGCGTCAGCCCGGTGGCCGCGCCTCGACGAGCCCTGTCTCGTAGGCGATCACGATGAGCTGAGCCCGATCCCGCGCGGCGAGCTTCATCAGCAGTCGGCTGACGTGCGTCTTGGCGGTCGCCGGGCCGACGAACAACTCGTCGCCGATCTCCTGGTTCGACATTCCGCGGGCGACCCGTGGCTCAGAGCTGGTTCAGCCCGGCAGGCTGGCTTCGATGGCTGCGACGAGCGCCGGATCTTCGGGCGTGACGGTCGGGCCGAAGCGGGCGATCGATCCGTCGGTGCCGATCAGGAACTTCTCGAAGTTCCAGCGGATGTCTCCGGAATGGCCCTCGGAGTCAGCCACCTCGGTCAGTGCTGCGTAGATCGGATGCCGGTCTGCGCCGTTCACCTCGATCTTCTCCATCAGCGGGAACGTGACGCCGTAGGTGGTCGAGCAGAACGTCTCGATCTCCTCGGCCGAGCCCGGCTCCTGACTGCCGAACTGGTTGCACGGGAAACCGACGACGGTGAATCCCTTGCCCGAGTACTTCTCGTGGAGTGCTTCGAGGCCGGTGTACTGCGGCGTGAGGCCGCACTTCGAGGCGACGTTGACCGCGAGGATGGCCTGCCCGTCGAAAGCGGCGAGCGACGTCTCGTCGCCGCGAAGTGTGTGGATGGGCTCTGTGAGGATCGACATGGGTTCATTGTCGCCGATCACGACACGCCACGGCGAAGCGCGCCGTGGTCAGAGAGGTCGCCACGCAGCGATCGGCCGAGTCGAGAGCCGGAGGTGGCGATCTGACCGAGGCGGTGCACCGCTCGCGCCGCAGTCGCCGCCGGAGCATCCGCGGCCCCGTCGACGAGGTTGTTCCAGTACAGCGCCCAGGTCGAGGCGGCGAGCAGCCCGATGACGGGTGCCGTAAGGGTCGCCGCGACGCCGGCGATGCGCCGTGGTCGGCCGACGAGGGCGGCATGAAGCGGGGTGGTGACCGATGTGAAGCTTCCATATGTCGAATCGATCCACCGCCGGTACACGTCGGCCGCTTCAGCGGGCTCGGCCAGAACCGCCCGCGCCGCGGCGTGGCCGCTGGCCAGGGCCTGGGCGATCCCCTCACCCTGAAGCGGGTTCACCAGACCTGCGGCATCGCCCACCAACAGCACTCTGCCTTGCGCCGGCCGCGTGCCGACGAGGCCCATCTTCAGCCACCCGCCGAGGTGGCGCACGGGCGACTCGACCGCCGGGTCGAGCAACCCGAGGTGTACGAGGTGGGCGCGGAACTCGTCGAGTTGCCCTTGGGCGCGGTGGGCCTGTTCGCGACGATTGCCCAGACCGATGCCCAGACCGAAGTTGGCGCCGTCTGGGCTCGGGAACAGCCATCCATATCCGGGGAACCCGCGCCGCGGCCGGTCGTTCCACAGGGCGATGATCGGGAGCGGCACCTCGGCACGTACGTAGCCGCGCATGGCGAAACCCCACAGCACACGTTGCCGATCGACGAGACCCGCTGTGCGCGCGATGGTGCTGGTCGCACCGTCGGCGCCGATGACCATGTCGGCGTGCACCACGGCACCGCCATCGAGAACGACACCACTGTCGTCGACCGCCGCAACCCGTGCCGGGATGTCGATCGCCCCGGCATCGAGGGCGGCGCGGCGCAACGACGCATCGAACTGCGCCCGAGGCACGACGATCGCGTGACCCGGGTAGGTCAGCCCTGATCGAGCGGGAAGGACGACGCGCCGGCCACTCGGCCCCGTCACCAGCATGTCGCCGACGGCCGGAGCACCGGTGATGCTCAGACCGAGATCGTCGAGCAGGCGGACGCCGCGCGGCCCAACCAGGTCGCCACAGGCCTTGTCGCGTCCGACGCCGGCTTTGTCGACGAGACCGACCCTGGCGCCGCCCCGGGCGAGCACGACGGCCGCGACGCTGCCAGCCGGACCAGCTCCCACGACGACCACGTCGTAACCTGCTCTCGACAAGGCCACTCCCCCCAATCGACTGGTCACAGTGTCGCCGATGGAGCGAACCCGATGGACATCACCCGATCCCGTACTCAGCCCAACGTGTTCGCCCGCCACTTGTTCGCACCGCTCGCCGGGCGTTACGACCGGCTCGCCGAGATCCTCTCGATGGGCCAGAACCGTCGCTGGCGAAAGGCGATGGTCGACCACATCGTCCTGTCCGATGCGCAGATCGTGCTCGATGTGGCCTGTGGCCCGGCACGCGTGACCCGCGAGCTGGTCGAACGAACAGCGGCATATGTCGTCGGTCTCGACCTGAGCGACAGCATGCTCCGCCAAGGGGTGACCAACATCGCCGGCGCCGGCTTGCAGGATCGGGTCGGGCTGCTACTGGGAAGGGGTGAGCAGCTGCCGTTCCCAGACGCAACCTTCGACGTGCTCACGTTCACGTACCTGTTGCGATACGTGACCGACCCGGCGGCCACGCTCGTCGAGCTGGCCCGAGTCGTGAAACCCGGCGGGGCGATCGCCAGTCTCGAGTTCTCCGTCCCCGCGGCGCCGTGGTGGCGTGCCGCGTGGTGGGCATACACCCGCATCGTGCTGCCCGTCGCCGGTTGGTTCACCGGCGGACGCGGCTGGTATCGCGTCGGACGGTTCCTCGGTCCGAGCATCACCACGCACTATCGCAAGTATCCGATCGACTGGACCATCACAGCGTGGGAGGCCGCCGGCATCGACGACGTCGGGACTCGACCGATGAGCCTCGGTGGAGGCATCGTGATGTGGGGCCGACGCGTCCGATGAGTGATCCCGATCGCCGTGTCGATCGCCCAGTCGATCATCTGCGGCCGGTTCCACCTGCCTTCTACGCCCGACCGGGTTTCGCGACCCGCGGGGCGATCGGCGATTGGTGGACGATGCTCCACCCTCCGTACACGCTGTGGCATCTCTCGTATGTCGTGATCGGCGCGTGCCTCGTCGGTCCGGTCGACTCGACCCGCCTCGTCTTCACGGTGATTGCGTTCTTCCTGGCCGTCGGCATCGGCGCCCACGCTCTCGACGAGCTCCACGGCCGTCCCCTCAACACCGCCATCCCCCGCCGCTCCCTGATCGCCGCGGCGGTTGTCGGAATCGGCGGTGCCACCGTCATCGGCGTCCTGGGTATCGAGCGGGTCGGTCTGCCGCTTGTCGTGTTCATCGTCGTCGGCGTCATCATCGCCGTGGGCTACAACCTCGAGCTGATCGGCGGTCGTCTCCACAACGACGCCATGTTTGCCGCCGGTTGGGGCGTGTTCCCGGTGCTCACCGGCTACTACGCCCAACACGAACGACTCGACGTCGCTGCCGTGACCGCCGCCGTCTTCGCCTTCTTCATGTCGAGCGCTCAGCGGCAGCTGTCGACTCCCGCTCGGTCACTGCGGCGCAAGACGAGCGATGTGAGCGGCACGATCGTGGGCAACGACGGCACCTCGGTCGACATCCACCGTGGCACCCTCCTGGCGCCGCTCGAACAGGCGCTCCGATCGCTCAGTTGGGCTGCGGTCACCCTTGCCGCAGCACTCGCGCTCGCCAGGCTGGCGCCGTGGCCGTGACTCGATCGGCGGCGGTGGTCGGTGGCGGTCCGGCGGGTCTCATGGCTGCGGAAGTCCTCTCGTGCGCCGGGTTGGCAGTCACGGTGTACGAGCACATGCCGTCGGTCGGCCGCAAGTTGCTGCTGGCCGGCCGCAGCGGTTTGAACCTCTCCCACAGCGAACCGATCGATGATCTGCTGGCGCGCTACGGCCACAGCGCCGATCGGCTCGAGGCGGCCGTGCGCGCCTTCGGCCCACCGGAACTGCGGGCGTGGTGCGCGTCGCTCGGTGAGCCGACGTTCGTGGGCTCGACCGGGCAGGTGTTCCCGGCCTCGTTGCGAGCGACCCCGTTGCTGCGCGCCTGGCTGGCTCGTCTGGCACTGGCGGGTGTGGCGATCGAGGTCCGCCGGCGGTGGCTCGGATGGGCGCCGGTGCCCGACGGCACGGTCGACGTGCAGCGATCGCTGTTCGGCAGCCCAGACGGAATCACGGTCGAGGTGATCAGCGACGTGACGGTGCTGGCGCTCGGCGGTGCAAGTTGGCCGCGGGTCGGGTCCGACGGTGGTTGGGTCGCCGAGTTCCGACGAGCGGGGGTGGATGTCACCGAGCTTCGCGCGGCCAATTGTGGGATCCGGGTCGACTGGACCGGGCATTTCATCGAGCGGTTCGCCGGCGTGCCGCTGAAGAACGTCGCTGTAGCCGTGGACGGTCGCACGGTGCGCGGTGATGTGATGGTGACCCGCCATGGTCTCGAAGGCAGCCCGGTCTACGCCCAGTCGGCGACAATCCGCGACGTCATCGCCCGCGACGGTCATTGCATCGTCGACTTCGACCTTCAGCCCGACGTCAGCGTTGAAGGCCTTCGTGATCGACTCGGACGCCGACGCCCAAAGGACTCGCTCGCAACCTCGCTTCGACGCGTGGTCGGGCTGACTCCGGTGGCGGTCTCGTTCCTCCGCGAGGCCACTGGCAACCGGGTTCCGACGGATCCTGCGCAACTCGCCATGCTGATCAAGGCGGCCCCGATGGCCATCGAAGCGACCATGCCGATCGATCGGGCCATCTCCAGCGCCGGTGGAGTCGCGCTCGGCGAGTTGGACGACGCATTCATGCTGCGCCGGCTGCCCGGAGCGTTCGTCGCCGGGGAGATGATCGATTGGGAAGCGCCGACGGGCGGCTACCTGTTGCAGGCTTCGTTCAGCACGGCGGTGGCGGCAGCCCGCGGTGCGGTCGCCTGGCTCACCGAGCGCGATGCTGCCTGACGTGCTGCTATACAATGCTGCCGGTGAGGCGACCGATGCCGAGCGAGATCAGTAGAGCCAGCATCCCGCCGATCAGCACCCTCACCGCCGCTCGGCCTTGCGGAGCCCCGCCGAGCCGGGCCCCGACTGCGCCGAGCGTGCCGAGCCCGATGAGGGTCGCCAGGATCGTCAGTGGCAAGCGCAGTGACGCCGAGGCGAACAGCACGACCAGCACGGGGATGATGGCGCCGACCACGAAGCTGGCTGCGGAGACTGCCGCGGCCTGCACCGGGTTGGCCAGCGCATCGAGATCGATGCCGAGCTCGTCGCGGGCATGGATGGCGAGACGATCCTGCTGTGAGAGCTCGTCGGCGACCCGGTTGGCCAGCTCGGCGCTCAACCCCCTGTTGCGATAGATCTGGGCCAATTCGTCGCGCTCCGCATCAGGCGTCGCGACGAGTTCGGCACGCTCTCGCTCGATGTCGGCCCGCTCGGTGTCGCGCTGCGAGCTGACCGACACGTACTCGCCGGCTGCCATCGACAACGCCCCGGCAGTGAGTCCGGCGAAGCCGGCCACCAAGATCGCGGATCGCGAACTGTCGGCCGCGGCAACCCCCACCATCAAGCTGGCCGTCGAGATCAAACCGTCGTTGGCCCCGAGCACGGCGGCACGAAGCCACGCCGCCCGACCGCCGAGATGCCGCTCAGCCGAAAGATGATCCGGGATGGTGCGAGTCACGATCCGACTCTGCCAGATCCACCGCCTCGCAGACAGAGGCAAAGGTCACGGACGCGACCGGTGCCGGCGCTGGATCAGCCGCTGTTGCGCAACCCCGTGGCCACCCCGTTGATCGTCAGGTGAATGCCGCGCTGCACGAGGTCGGTCTGGTCGCCACCGCGCCATCGGCGCAGTAGTGCCACCTGCAAGTGGTTCAACGGAGCGATGTACGGGATCCGGTACCGCACCCCTCTGGCGAGCGCAGGGTTGTCGTACAGCAGGTCGTCGTGACCCGACACGGCCTGCGCGGTCCAGACTGCTCGGGCGTGTTCGGCGGCGACGATCTCGAAGAGGTCGACGGCGCCGGGTACGTCGCGTGTCAACGTCTGGTACCGTGCCGCGATCGCCAGATCGGTCTTCGCCAGGACCTGGGCCATGTTCGAGACCACGGTGCGGAACCAGGGCCAGCGCTCGTGCATCTCCTGAAGCTGGGTCAACCTCGCCTGATCGCCGCCCACCCAGGTAGACACCGCCGAGCCGACACCGAACCAGCCGGGCAGCATCAGTCGGCACTGGCTCCAACTGAACACCCACGGTATGGCCCGAAGATCCTCGATGCGACCGGAGTTTGTTCGCGAGGCAGGGCGAGATCCGATGTTCATGGTCGACAACTCGACCACCGGCGTGATCGCTTTGAACCAGTCCGAAAAGCCTGGCGTCTCGTAGACCAGACGTCGATATGCGGCCTGCGACGCGATGGCCAGTTCATCGGCAATGCTCACGAACCTGGGATCGACATCGTCCGCTCGGTAGCGCCGTAGCACGGTCGTCTCGACCGTCGCGGCAACAAGGGCCTCGAGGTTCTGACGAGCGCGCTCGGGGTCGGCGAACTTGGCCGCGATCATCTCCCCCTGTTCGGTCATCCGCAGTCCGACCTGCACGCTGCCGGCGGGCTGAGCGACGATCGCGTGGTAACTCGACCCGCCACCGCGGCCGACGGTGCCACCGCGGCCGTGGAAGAGCCGCAGCTTCACGTCGTGTCGTCGGGCAACATCGACCAGGTCTTCCTCGGATCGGTACAGCGCCCAGTTCGATGCCAGATAGCCGCCGTCCTTGTTGCTGTCGGAGTACCCGAGCATGACCTCCTGGAGGCGGCCACGGTGATCGAGCCATGCGCCGTACCGGGGGTGCGACCACATCGCCTCGACGACGTCGGCGGACGCCCGCAGGTCGGCGATGGTCTCGAACAGCGGCACGATCCCGATGGCAAGTTGGGTCGGCACGACCGACAGCGCCGTCGAACGCAGCAGCCCGACCTCGCGGAACAACACGGCCACTTCGAGCACGTCGGACACCGATTCACACTTGGAGATGATGTAGTTCTCGATCGCTTTGGGCCCGAAGGTCTGCAGCGTGGTGGCCGCCCTGCGCAAGATGGCCAACTCGCCCTCGGTCAGCTCGCTGACCGAGGTGTCGACCCCGAGCAGTGGCCGCGACGTCGCCAGTTCGGCCGACAGGATCTCGACGCGCTCGGCCTCGTCGCGGGCCGAGTAGTCGTCGCAGACCCCGCCGATTCGCAGCAACTCGTCGACCACCGACTGATGAACTGCCGAGTTCTGTCGTAGGTCGACAGTCGCCAGGTGGAACCCGAACGCTTCCACTTCTCCACGCAGCGCCGCCAGCCGACCATTGGCGACGGCATGGGCCCCGTGCTGACGCAGCTCGACATCGATCACATCGAGGTCGGTGAGCAACTCCGACGGCGTCGCATAGCGCTGACGCTCGCCGATCGGAGCGTTCCCGGGCACGTACCCGATGAGGTGCTGCGCGGTGGCCGCCAGACGGGCGTGCATTCCCCGAAGCGCCCGACGGTACGGCTCATCGAGACGGTATGGCGAGTTGTCGCCGGCGGCCTCGGTCAGCCGCAGCAACGCTGGACCGGGGCTGATCAGGCGCGACGACATGGACAACTCCTCGGCGAGGCACCACAGCTGGCCGAGGTGGTGCCCGAGCACGAGCGCAGCTTGCTGCTGGAAGGTGTCGGCCAGCACTTCAGCGGTCACGAACGGGTTGCCGTCGCGGTCGCCGCCGATCCATGACCCGATCCGCAGCAGTGGTCGCTCGCGATCGGGACGTGGGCCGAACGCGGCGTTGACGGCGGCGTTCAGCTGTGGAACCTGCGACAGCAGCGACAGTTCGAAGTAACGCATCGCATCGTTGACTTCGTCACGCAGGCGCAACTTGGTCAGGCGCAGCATTGCCGTCTGCCACAACGTGACGATCTGTCGCCACAGTTCGTCTCGCCACACCGCTTCCTCCACATGATTCATGGCCACCCGATCGCGCTGTTCCATCAAGGCGGCCACCGATGTCTGGATCGATTGGATCGTCTTGCGCCGAATCTCGGTGGGGTGGGCGGTGAGCACGGGAATCACCTCGCTCGTGCCGACCGCGGCGCGCACCTCGTCGGTACCGATGCCGGCACCGGCGACGGACTCGACCGCATGGGCGAGCGTGCCCGCCGGGGCAGCGGCACCGCTTTGCACGAGGGCCCGTCGCCGACGGGCGTGATCGGTGTCCTCGGCGATGTTGGCCAACATGGCGAAGTAGCTGAACGCCCGGATCACGTGCAATGCATCGCCGATCTGCAGCGGATCGAGCAGGTCGATCAATCGTGCCGGATCTGCATCGCCGACTGCCACCCGTCGGATCGACTCGACCAGGTCGAGGGTTGCGCTACCCGCCTGATCGGCGATGACATCACCCAATGTCCGGCCAAGTAGGCGAATGTCGTCGTTGAGCGTCTCCGGCGACGGCATCGCACCAGGATAGGAGCTGGTCGCCGACTGCCGGGCCGGATTCCGAGGGCGCTACGGTCGTGCCGCACCATGACTATCGGTCCAACATGACACTCGGTTCGATCCGCCATCACGTCCGCATCGACCGCCCCGCGGCCGACGTGTGGGCGCTGGCCGGCGACCCGACGCGGCTGCACGAGTGGTTCCCGGGCATCGTCGTGCCCGGTCGACGGCAACATCCGCGTGATCACCACCGGCGCCGGCTTGCCGATGCCCGAGGAGATCCTCGTCAACGACGCGATCCAGCGACGCTTCCAGTACCGGATCACGGCGCCGATCTTCCGGCACCACCGCGGCACGATCGACGTGCATCGACCTCGGCGACGACACGTGCCTCGTCGTGTACTCGACCGACGCCGACCCGCGGACGATGGCGCTGATCATCGGCGGCGGCACCGGCAGGCGCGCTCGACGAGCTGCGGCGGCAGATGGAGCCCGCCGAGCATCGACGGAGCGCGCTGATGGGCCGCAAGATCCTGTTCGTCACCACCGACCAGCAGCGCTACGACACGCTCGGCTGCAACGGCGGCACGCTCGCCCGCACGCCGGTGGTCGACGCGCTCGCCGCCGCAGGGCATCCGCTACGAGCGGGCCCACCCGCAGTCGGTCGTGTGCATGCCGTCGCGCTCGACGATCATCACCGGCCAGCACCCGAGCACGCACGGCGTGTGGATGAACGGCGTGCCGCTGCCGGTCGACGCGCCGTCGGTCGCGGCGCGTGCTGCACGACGCCGGCTACCGCACCGCGCTCATCGGCAAGCCGCACTTCGAGCCGTTCCTCGACCCGTTCGCCCGCTTCGCCGAGAACCGCTTCGCGCGTCAGACCGGGCATGGCAACGGCGCCGCACCGCGGCTTCGAGCACCTCGAGTTCGGCGACCCACGGCGCCGCCGGGACCGCTGCACTACGCCCGCTGGCTGGCCGGCAACCATCCCGAGGCGGTCGGCGATGTTCTACCCGGTGCTCGACGGCGACGCTCGAGGTCAACGCGGCCGGCGGTGGCGACACCGGCGCGCCGCAGGTGCAGGACAACCCGATCCCGCGCGAGTGGTACCACACCGACTGGGTGGCCGATCGCACGATCGCGTGGCTCGACTCGCTCGGCGCCGACGACGACTGGTTCTGCTGGATGAGCTTCCCCGACCCGCACCATCCGTGGGATCCGCCGCAGTCGGAGGTCGGCCGCATCGACTGGCGCGACGTGCCGCTGCCGGCCGGCTACATCGCGGACGCGGCCGACGACGCGAGCGCGATCCTCGACGCCAAGCCGCGCCACTGGCGGCCCTGGTACGACGGCCGCTCGTCTCCAACTACGAGGCACCGGCCGACTGGGTGCCGGCGACGCTGACCGCCGACCAGGTCCGCGAGGTCAACGCCCGCAACGCGGTCGAGTGCGAGCTGATCGACGAGGCGCTCGGCCGGGTGCTGGCGCCGATCGCCGGCGCGGGCTGGGGCGACGACGTCGACGTCGTCTTCACCACCGACCACGGCGAGCTGCAGGGCGACTTCGGGCTGCTGTTCAAGGGTCCGTACCACGTCGACGGGCTGATGCGGCTGCCGCTGATCTGGCGGCCGGCGCCGTCGGCCGGCGTCGACGCCGGCGGTGGTCACGCGACCCGGTCGGGCTCGTCGACCTCGCGCCGACGTTCTGCGCCATCGCCGGCCTCGCCGCGCCCGACTGGATGCAGGGCGGCCGCTTGCCGGTCGACGACGCCGACGCCGACGCCGCGGCTTCGAGCGGGTGCTGACCGAGTGGGACAGCGAGCTGTTCGGCGTCGGCGTGCACCTGCGCACGATCACCCGCGACGGCTGGGTGTGCACGCACGTACCGGCCCGGCTACGTCCACGACGGCACCGAGGGCGAGCTGTACGACCTCGCCGACGACCCGCTGCAGCGGTGCAACCGCTGGGACGACCCGGCGCTGCGCGGCGCTGCGCAGCGACCTGCTCGCCGACCTGTGGGACCACCAGCCGGTCATGCATGCGCCGCTGCGCCGAGTCGAGGCGCCCGTCTGACGCGCCCATCCGAGCAGCCGAGCGTTGCTGTCAGGAAGCTGTGGAGTTGGAACGCAACAGCCGACGGCCCTGGACGGTGATCTCCAGCTCCTTGAACCACGGGGCCGGCTTGTCGCCGCTCCGTTGCCCCCACACCAACGACCGCTCCTTGGCCTCGTTCAAGCAGTTGGCGACGGCCTCGAGGTCCCACCCGAGTCGTGCGGCGATGATCGAATTGTCGACGGGCGCACCGGAGTCGTCGCCTTTGAGCACGACGCTCAACAACTTCACCATCTGCTTGTCATTTGGCTGCTTGTCATTTGGCTGCTTGTCGTTCGGCTGCTTGTCGTTCGGCGGGCCGTCATTGGGTTTGCCATCATCAGGCATCGGGTGTCACGCCTTCCCTCGAGTCCCGAACCTGAGATGGTTCCGCCGAAGCGAGGAGAACTTGAGGCACCCCGAAGGCTACCGGTGATCGCTCGGCAAGCTGGCGCTGATGATGAATCGTACGACGTACTGGTCATCGGCGGCGGAATCGCTGGGGCCTCGATCGGATACGAACTGGCCGACGACCGCGACGTCGGGTCTGGTCGAGATGGAGCCGACCCTCGCGTACCACACCACCGGCCGCTCCGTTGCCACGTTCCTGGAGAGCTACGGCGGTCGCACGATCCGCCTGCTGACCACCGCGAGCAGGTCGTTCATGGAAGATCCGCCAGATGGATTCGGCATGTCCGTTACTGAAGCCGCTCCCGCTGATCTGGGTCGCTCCCCACGGACTCGTCGATGACCTGCATGCCGATGTACGACGCAGTCGTCGAGTTCGTCCCCGACATGCTCACGTTGTCGGCCGACGAGGTCATCGGCGCGGCCGAAGGTGATCCGACCCGACTGGGTGGCCGGCGGACTACTCGAGCCGGGGGCGAGCGAGATCGACGTCGCCGCGCTGCACGGCGGATACGCCGGCGGGTCTGCGCGCCAGGGGTGGCGAGATACACACCTCGGCGGGCGTGACGGCCATGCAGCGCATCGACGATCGGTGGCGCGTCACCGACCGGTCGGCAACGTGTACGAGGCCCCCGTGGTGGTCAACGCGGCCGGGTCATGGTGCGACATCGTCGCCGCGATCGCCGGAGCACGACCGGTGGGCATCCATCCCCTGCGACGAACGGTGTTCACGATCGGCCCGCCCACCGACTCGACCGCACACGATCCCGCTGGTCGCCGACGTCAGTGGCACGTTCTACATCAAGCCGGAGGGTCCCCAGATCCTGTGCTCTCCCGCCGACGAGGTGCCGTCGGAGCCGTGCGACGCCAAACCCGACGAAATCGACATCGCCAAGGCGATCGACGTCATCAACGAGGCGACCACGCTCGACATCCGCCACGTGCGTTCGTCGTGGGCCGGTTTGCGCAACTTCGTCGCCGACCGATCCCCGGTCGCCGGGTTCGACGACCGGCTCGACGGCTTCTTCTGGTTCGTCGGCCAGGGTGGCTACGGCATCCAGATGTCCCCTGCGCTCGCGCAGGCCGGCGCGTCGTTGGTGCGGTCCGGAGACGTTGCCCGACGCACTGACGACTCGCGGGCTGGAGGCCGCCGCCCTCGATCGGCGACGCCTCGGCAACCGCACGACGCTCGAGGGTCACTAGGTCGCGCGTCCGTCCTGCCAGCGGTGATGTGCGCCGGCCTCGCCGATCCGCAGCATCAAGGCAACTTGGTGACGATGTTGCTGCCGGCCTCGCACCACGTAGGTGGCCTAGTGTCGTGACCTCGCTGTCGGCGTCGACACGTCGGCGACGATGCGGTACTCGGCCGTCCAGCGTTCGGGCGTCACCGTGTGCAGCGCGTACCCACGGTGGGTCAGTTCGGCGTCGACGAGGTCGGGGATACGTCTTCAGCACGTCGGTGAACTCGATCGCTGATGAGGCCGCTCGGAGCTGATCGACGTGGTGACGAACTCGACACCGACAGGGGTGCCGGTGCCTCGATCTCCGGCCCGCAGTTGGGCGACCGCGGCCAGGTGGATGTCGCCGGTGAGCACCACCACGTTGGGCACCGCAGCGTCGGCGAGGTGCTGCAGGATGCGTTGCGCGCTGCTACCGGATAGCCGTCCCACTGGTCGTAGTTCAGCACCGCTCCGTTGAGCGTCGCGTCGGCGAACACGACCTGGTTGCCGATCACGTTCCACGCCGCGGTCGAGGCACCGAGGGTGTCGTACAACCAGGCCTCCTGCTCATCGCCGAGCATCGTGCGTGCTGGATCGGCGACCTCGGCACACGGTGGATCGAGGCTCAACGTCACGTCGCCGCACGCCTGATCGGTGCGATACTGGCGACCGTCGAGCAGGACGCAGATCGATCAGCTCGCCCCACTGCACCTCGCGGTAGATGCGGTACTCCTGTCGGCGGCGACGGGTGGATCGCAGTCGCACTGGCTGGTGCTCCCACCAGGCCTGATACGCGGCGAATCGGCGCGTCGGCAAACGTTGGTGCGTCGGCGGCGATCCTGCGGTGTCAGCCCGGCGTAGTTGTTCTCGACCTCGTGGTCGTCCCAGATCGACGAACCACGGGCACGCCACGTGGGCGGCCTGCAGGTGCGCGATCGGTCTTGTACCGGCGCGTAGCGGTTGCGATACTCCTCGAGCGTGGTCGGCTCGGGACCGAGGTGTACCCGCGCCTGCGGGTCGGCGTCCGGTGCGCCGGGATCCTCGTAGATGTAGTCGCCGAGCCAGACGACGAAGTCGGGTGTGCTGCTCGGCAGATGTCGCGATGCGCGGCGTAGTGGCCGTCGGCGTAGTTCTGGCAACTGGCCGACGGCGAACGTCGCTTCGGCGACCGCGGCGTCGGCGTCGGGCGCCGGGCGGGTCATGCCCACCGGGCTGATGTACTGCGCCGACACGGAAGCGGTAGAACCACGTCGCCCTGGTCGAGCGGCGCGACGGCGTGGACGCTGTGCCCGTCGCTCGGCCGTCGCAGTCTCCGACACCGCTGGCCACGATGGTGCCGAACTCGGGTGTGTCGCTGACCTCCCACGTCACAGCGACATCGTCGGCGGGCATCCCACCGCCGTTGAGCGGGTCGGGAGCCAGCCGAGTCCACAGCACGACGCTGACCGGATCGGGGTCACCCGAGGCGACTCCGAGCGTGAACGGGTCGGCCGAGAGCACGACGGGCGCGCAACGTCGTCGTGGTGTCGGAGCCTCGGTCGTGGTGGTGCTGGTACTGGTGCTCGTGCTGGTGCTGGTCGACTGCGGCACCGTGCTCGTGGTTGCCGAGCCGTCTCCGTCGACGATCGGAGCAGGCCGCGGCGACCGCCGCCGCGCCGGTGACCAGGAACAGGCGTCGGGAGATCGGTTGCATGCACGCAGTCTGCCCTACACGCCGACCTCGCTCTCTTCAACGGCGCCCCCTGGCCCGTCGGAGCCCACCGTGACCGCCACGGCCATCACCAGCGCAACTGCATACGCAGAGGCCAGATAGCTCGGCGAGAAGGCGGGAAACGCCACCAGGTCGAGGTACGCCAGCCCGATCACCCGGACCAGCACCAGCAATGCGCCAACGCTGATGCACCGTGGTCATCGTCCACGACGGAAACCGCCGATCGATCAGCGCCGACCGAGCCCGCAACACGGCAACGACGAGCGCGGCGACCGCGAGCAACCGGTAGAGCCAGCGGACGACGCTGATCAGGTGAACCCGCTGGCGCGTGAAGAAGCCGTTCGGGCCAGGAGCGAACGGCTCGTTGGTCATCCGGGTCGAACAGCGCCCGATCCGCGGTGGTGCCGTCTCCGTCAGGCGACAAGGCACTGAACGCGCTGAGGTCGACGGTCTTGCGCAGACCCGTGACGGAGCGCGCCATCAGTCCCGGCAAGCCGGTCCCACTGCCACGCCGGGGCAATCCCACTGTGTGGTGGCACCGCACCGAGTCGCCCGTCGGCACAGGCCTGTGTCGATCTCGGCGGCAATCGAGTGGAACGTGGCGTCGAGTTCGACCGCAGAAGTAGGCGTGACCTCGGTCGTGCCGATCGCATCGAGCACGACCCATTGGAAGACCTGTCCACCGAGGTCGCGCACGCCGTCGGGTCGAATGGTGGAGTAGCGCGTCGCCGACCCCGTTCTCGATCTCATCGCGCAGCTCGGCGAAGTGCGGGCTCACGCCGTAGAGCAACTCGCGGGTCTCCAGCGTTACCGGGAACTGGTCGAACGTCGTCGCCGGAGCGACTCGGAACATTGGGCCGAGACCCGCCGACATCGACGTCTGTTCGACGTTGGTGATGGCCAACCCGTACCGCGATTCGTTGACGTGTTCCAGCCAGATCGTGCCGACCACGACCGACAGGGGAATGCAGATCACTGCGCCGACGGCCACGGCCCGTTGGATCGCCGGCAGACGGAGGCGGACGAGTCTGACGATGGCCAGCAGGAGCCCACAGACCACAGCGGGCACGATCAGGAGAAACTCCTCACGCACCAGCCACAGCGCGCACGATCGACATCGACGCACGCGACACCCCACGCCACCGTCGCCCGGCGCGGACGATCGCACGATCGAAACCAGTGCCGACCAGACAGGCGAGCAGCAGGATCGTCAAGGCCGGATAGATCCCGGAGCGATCGACCCGCGCCGAGATCGGGGTGTTCATCGTCATCGGGTTGAAGAGCAACAGAGTGAAGGCCAACAATCGGCGCCGGCGAGTCGGCAGCAACGGTCGCAGGGCGACGAGCATCACCGTGATCGCGAACACGTAGACGAGTTGGTGGGCGAGCAGCAGCGGCACCCTGACGGCATGCGTCGCGGCGACGAACATCGGATAGCCGGGCTGCTTGATCAGCGTGTGGACGTCGAACGGTCCAAGCCAATGACCGGCTGTGATCCACGAGGCACGCATCACGAACCACTGGTCGTCGATCGTCAGCGACCCGTAAGCAGTCAGGCGCTGACCGCCGACCAGCCAGAGCTTGGCAACGATCAGCATCGCCCACGGCGCCGCCCGAACGATCCACCGACGAGCCCGACGCCATCGATCGACGTCTGCGCGCACGGCCATCGGCGCGACGTTAGACGCAAGCGGGAATCGTCACGCTTCGACGAAGCTCGACATTCGGTCCCCCTCCATCGACCGCGACCATAGACGGGCGTCGGTTCGCCGCTGCCAGGTACTGCGATCAGCCGTCGCCGCAACGCGACGACTACGTTCCAACGTCATGCCGCACGGTCTCCCCCTCCTGCCGACGACCGTGGTCGGCAGCTACGCCCATCCATCGTGGTTCTATGCCGCCAAAGAGCTGATGGAAGCCGGCCGATTCGGCCCCGTCGACGTCGACGAGACCTTCGACGACGCGGTCGATCGGGCGATCCTCGATCAGGAGGAAGCCGGTCTCGACGTGATCAGCGACGGCGAGATGCGCAGGGCCAGTTTCGTCTGGGCCTTCGCCTCACGCATGACGGGCCTCCGCGACGGTGGGGCACCACGCAAGATGGGACCGATGTCGCTCGACATGCGCAACGTGCAAGAGACGATCGGACCGGTGGGCGTACCGAACGGTATGGGCGCCGTCGAGGAGTTCGCCTACGCCTCGACGCGCACGACGACGCCGATCAAGATCCCACTTCCGGGCCCGTTCGCGCTGACGACGTTCATCCGCCCCGTCGACTACTACACCGACCGCACCCACCTTGCCGAAGCGTTCGTACCGGCGCTCAACCACGAGATCCGCCAACTCGCCGTCGCCGGGTGCAAGTGGATCCAGCTCGACGAGCCGGCAACGCCTGGCTACGCGGCCAACGATCCACACACCGCCTGCCGACATCGCCCGACTGTTCAACGCCTGCATCGAGGGTGTCACCGGCGTGCACTTCAGCCTGCACATCTGCTTCGGGTCGTTCCGCAAGCTGCCGTACGCCAAGAAGACGTATGCCCGCTACTTCCCCGATCTGCTGGAAGCCAAGTGCGACCAGTTCGTGCTCGAGTACGGCACCAGGGAGATGTCCGAGATCGAGCAGTGGATGAACTGGGCACCGGATCGCGAGCTCGGCGCCGGCATCATCGACATCCGCACGCACTACTGCGAAACACCCGACGACGTCGCCGAACGAGTGCGCAAGTGCCTCGACCACGTGCCGGCCGACAAGCTGTTCCTGACCACCGACTGCGGACTGCGCTACGTGCATCGCACGCTCGCCCGCCAGAAGATCACCAACCTCGTTGCCGGCGTGCGTCAGGTCCGCGAGACCCTGTGAGCGCCTCGTCGGCACGGAAAGATCCTGATCGACACCGACCCCGGCATCGACGATGCGATGGCGATCTTCTACGCCCTCGAATCGCCCGAGCCTCGACGTCGTCGGGCTCACCTCGGTGTTCGGCAACGCGCACACGTCGGTGTGCACGACAAATGCTCTGAAGCTGCTGGAGATCGCCGAACGCACCGACATCCCTGTCGCCAAGGGTGTCGATGCGCCCGCTGGCGATGCCGTATCGCGGTCCTGTGGCATTCGTCCACGGCAGCCGACGGGCAAGGCGATGTGTTCCTCCCGCCACCGACGATGTCGGCACTGGCGATCGACGCCGCACACTTCATCATCAGATCCGTGATGGACGCCCCCGGCGAGATCACGCTGGTCGCCCTCGGCCCGCTGACCAACATCGCGATCGCATTGCAGATCGAGCCGAGTCTCGGTTCTCATGTAGCCGAGATCGTGCTGATGGGCGGCAATGCATTCTGTGGCGGCAACGCGTCTCCGGCCGCAGAGGCCAACATCCTCAACGATCCTGAGGCAGCCGACATCGTCTTCGGGGCCGACTGCCCGATCGTGATGGCCGGCCTCGACGTGACCGAGCAGTCAGTCATGACCTCGACGACCTCGCCTCGTATCGCGTCGGTCGACAACGCCCGGGCGCAACACCTCGCCAAGATCATCCCGTTCTACAGGCGCTTCTACCGCGACCGGCTCGGTCTCGACGGCATCTTCGTTCACGATTCGTCGACCATCAGCTACCTGCTGGCACCCCAGTCGTTCACGTGGGTCGAGTATCCCGTTCGCGTCGACAGCGGCAACAGCTTCTGTCGCGGCAAGACGCAACCGGCTACCCGTGTCAGCGACCACGAGACGGCGTGGAGCGGGCGGCCGGCGGTACGAATCCTCACCGGCGTCGACAGCCGGGCTGTGGTTGAGCTGGAATTGCAACGTCTTCGTCGATGACGTGTCGCGTCGAGGCGACACAAACACATAGAAGCGAACCCTGCCGACGGTTCACTGGGGGAGTTCGACGTCACATCCGTGATCGTCTGGACCCGGCGGATCATCACCGGAGCCGACACCTGAAAGGGATGGTCGACGCCCACGATCTGGTCGTCGGTCAGGCGGGCGTTGACCACTGCCGCGAGGCAGCGCCCGTATTGCAGGACCTCGAACCACGTCACGACATCGAGATCGATCGGTGCAGCAACCGCGCGATAGGCGTCGACGAAACGGTTCGCGAGCGACTTCGTGATCGCCGCGATCGGGCGTTCGGCGAGTCGTGGAACGGCGAGTGGAGCGCAGCGCAACAATGCCGCGGTGAATCCGACGTCGTACTCGGGCCGGCAGAGGTTGGCGTTGGTCCAGTCGAGAAGGTTGAACGATCCGTCATGGCTCACGAGCATGTTGAACGGATGGATGTCGCCGTGACACACGACGGCCGGAGTGAGAACCGGGCGATGGTCGGCCAACCACCCGAGCAAGATGTCGAATCCGGCTGACGACGAGCGGGCTACACGGTCGATCTCGGCGAGATGGCCCCCTACGCCGAGCGTCGCGACATCGACACCGGCCAGGTCGAGCGCGGCGATGATCGGTTGCGGGTCCAGACCGTGCAGTCGGTGCGTCGCCGTACTGAGCTGCTGGGGCAAACGGCGTAACGTCTTCGGCACACCGGCCACGGCTCGGCCGAACCCGAGATCACCGAGCGGGGTGACGCCGTCGACGTGCTCCATCACCATGAACGCTCCACCGAGACCTTCGTCGAACCCGTCGAGCACGACCCGCGGCGTGGGGTAACCCTGCTCGGCCACCAGTCGCTGCACGATCGTCTCGCGCACCGCAGCATCGGAGTTCGGCATGACGCGCAGCACTTGCGGACCTTGCAGGCCGGCGGGCGGGCGAGCCAGTTCGAATCCGTAGATCGCTGCCCAGTAGCCACCGGTCATACGCGTGGGACGATGCGCAAAGGCCTCGAGCCGACCGGTGTGGGCGGACAGCACCCGCAGCAAAGCCTCATCGATCATCGAATCACTATGTCAGGATTGCCGAAGCGGGCGGGCGAGCGACACGTCAGCTAGAACGAACGGATGAACCCTCACATCGAGCTGCGCAGCGACAACGCCGCCGGTGCCGCGCCCGAGATCATGTCAGCGATCGCCGCCGCCAACACGGGCTCGGCGTTGGCATATGGCGCCGACGACTGGACCGCGCGCCTGCGCGACACGGTCCGTGCCGTGTTCGAGCATCCCGACGCAGAGGTCTTCCCGGTGGTCAGCGGCACGGCAGCGAACTCCCTCGCTCTGGCGGGGTTGTGCCCACCGTGGGGCTCAGTGCTGTGCCACGAGACTGCCCACATCCTGCAGAGCGAGTGTGGTGCAACGTCGATGTTCGGTGGCGGCGCCGTGATGCGCGGCATCGGCGGCGAGCACTACAGGGTCACGCGGTCAGCGCTCGTCGAGGCCTTCGGGGCAACACGGTGGGGTGACCCGCACCATTCACAACCGTCGGTTCTCTCGCTGACCGTCCCCAGTGACCACGGCACGGTGTACCCACCGCAACAGATCGCCGAGCTGACCGCACTGGCCCGCAGCCGCGGCCTGCGCGTCCACATCGACGGCGCACGGGTCGCCAATGCTCTCGCCACGCTCGGCTGCACACCGGCCGATCTCACGTGGCGCGCGGGTGTCGACGCTCTTTCGCTGGGGGCGACGAAGAACGGCGCGTTGAGCACTGACGCCATCGTCTGCTTCGACCCGGTCATCTCCGAACAGCTCGTATACCGGGTCAAACGTGCTGGTCACGTCGCATCGAAGATGCGATTTCAGTCGGCTCAGCTCATCGCCTACCTGACCGACGACCTGTGGTTGCGGCTCGCCGGTACGGCCAACGCAGCCATGACACAGCTTGCAACCGGCCTGCTCGGTTTCGGTGTCGAGCTGCTCAACGAGCCCGACGTCAACATGGTCTTCGCCCGGCTCGACCCCGCTGCTGCGGATCGCATGGATGAATCGGGCCTGTTGTTCTACCGCATGAGCGCCGACACCATTCGTCTGGTCACCAGCTTCCAGACCACCGCAGCCGAGGTCGACGAAGCGTTGACGCGGATCAAGTCTGCCCTCACTCGGTGACTGTCACACTCGGGGTGGACTGGTTCTGGCTGGCGAGACCGACGAGGTTGCCTTCGCTGTCGGTGATGAAGGCCATCCACTCCTGCGCGCCGACCGGGCCGAACAGGCCGTCGACGTCGGTGAAAATCACGTGCGGCTCGTTGGCTATCGATACGCCATCGGCTCGCAGCCGTTCGACCCATGTGCGGACATCGTCGACGCGTAGGTAGACGAGAGCCTTCGGCGCCCCACGCTCGATCAGCAAGCGGGTCTCGCCGAGACGGAAGAACGCCAGGCCGGGTGGATCGAAGACCGCGATCGGGGGCTCGCCGATCAGGCCGGTGTAGAACGCAACCGCACGCTCGAGATCGTCGGCGTGCTGGGCCACCTGATGCAGGATCACCGTGGCGCCCCAGATGCCGCCAACATGACCGCGAGCGATGCAGGCTGAGGCGGCGACTCGACAACCGCTGTCGTCAAATCGCTGATCGCCACGTGCCCACGATACGCCGGGGCGACTGCGCCGTGACGACCAGAGCCCGCTGCCCTGCGGACGGTCAGCTACCCTGGCCGCTGGCGTGCCGGGAAGACTGGTCGGCGAACTTCAGGAGACCATGTGATCCGTCAGGCACGGCGCAGCCAAGAACCGAGTCCGCGCTTCCTGTCACCGCTGCGCGACTTCCTGCGCACAGAGACGTCGGGTGGCATCCTGCTTGCCGTCGCCGCAGTCGCTGCGCTGATCTGGGCCAACTCGCCGTGGTCAGCGTCGTACGAGCAGCTGTGGACCACCCCGATCTCGATCAACGTCGGTCATCACTCCGTGCATCTCACCCTTCGCGAGTGGGTCGACGAAGGACTGATCACGATCTTCTTCTTCGTCGTTGGCCTGGAGATCAAGCGCGAGTTGGTCAGCGGCCAGTTGGCCACGAAACGGGGCGCCTTCCTGCCGATCGCAGCAGCAATAGGCGGCATGGTCGTGCCGGCCCTGATCTATCTCGCGATCGCCGGCGGAAGCGCCCCTCGGGGCTGGGCGATCGTCGTCGCCACCGACATCCCCCTGGCCCTCGGGGTGCTGGCCATCGCCGGCAGCCGTGTGCCCGGTCCACTGAGGATCTTCCTGCTCGCCCTGGCGATCGTCGACGACATCGGCTCGCTGTTGATCATCGCCGTGTTCTATTCGACCGGTGTCGGGTGGGGATGGCTGGCGCTCTCCGTCGCCGTGTTCGCGGCCGCCGTGATCGGACGTTGGTCGGGTGTGCGGTACACGTGGTTCTACGTCGCGCTCGGATGCGCGCTGTGGCTGACGCTGCTGGAAGCCGGCGTCAACCCAACTCTCACGGGCGTGGCGATGGGGTTGTTGGCACCGTCGATTCCGCGCATCGCCCCCGAGTTCGTCGACGTGGAGGAGCTCACCGATGTCAGCACCGTCGAAAACGCACGGATGTCCACCGACATCGCCCGTGGATCGGTGTCGGTCGTCGAGTGGCTCGAACATGTGCTGCATCCGTGGACGAGCTACGCGATCATCCCGCTGTTCGCCTTGGCCAACACCGGGATGGCGCTGAGCGGCGACATCGTGCAGGCCGCCATCCGTTCACCGATCACGTGGGCGATCATCGCCGGCCGAGTGATCGGCAAGCCGGTCGGGATCCTGCTGGCGACGAAGACGGCCATCGGCGCACGTCTGGCCGACCGGCCGGGTGGTGCCGGGAACCGCCAGACGATCGGGGTGGCGATGTCCGCGGGCATGGGCTTCACCGTTGCCCTGTTCATCGCCGAGCTGGCGTTCAAGGACCCGGTTCAACGCTCGAACGCTACCCTCGGGATCCTGGGGGCCGCTGTGGCTGCCTCAGCACTGTCGCTGACCGTGCTCACCCTGCGAGGTACGCCAGAATTGGATCAATGAGGGCATCACGATTGATCGTTGCCGCCGCGATGCTCGCCGCCGGATGCGCCGACAACGCGGCATCGTCCCCGACGTGACACAGCAGACCCTCGAATCACTCGGCTACCCGTCGAACTGCATGTCGTCGCCGGCGAGGGACATATCATCGAGTCACTCACCGGCGCGGATCTGTTCGATGCAATCGAACGTGTCCGCGCCTGACCGAGCCACCTGACCGAACCGAGGGGACCAAGAGCGTGATCAAGTCGTGGTTGTTCGAGTTCTTCCACCAACCACTCGACGTGCGGTTGCGGTCTGACCCGCTCGCCGTGCAGGACCATTTCCGGTGGTACGTCGAGCTGTGGGCTCGCGCCGACAGCCGCAACTTCGAGGGGATCTTCTTCAGCGAGCATCACTTCGGCGCCGCCTACAGCCCGTCGCCCAACCTGCTCGTGTCGCACGTCGCGGCGCGCACCACCCGACTGCGTCTCGGGGTGCTCGGCTCGGTCACGCCCTATGCGACCCCGTGGCGCATCGTCGAAGAGATCGCCATGCTCGATCACCTCACCGATGGTCGCCTGGAGATCGGCGTGGTCAGCGGTATCCCGCCCGAGCTCGCGGTGGTCGGGATCGCACCCGATGTCGCCGCTGAACGCCATACCGAGATCATCGATGTTCTCGATGCCGCGTTGAAGTCGCCGGTGATCTCGCATCACGGCAAGCACTGGAACTTCGACGACCTCGAGATCCTGCCGCGGTGCCTGCAGCAGCCGTCACCCCCGCTGTGGACCGCGGTGCGCACAGTCGCGTCGGCCGAACGTGCCGGGAGGCGTGGCTGGAAGGCGTGCGGGGGATTCCTGTCGGCCAAGGAGCTGGGCGAGGCGTTCGACGCCTACCGCGCCGGCGCAACCGAGGCCGGCCATCCCTGCGGTCCCGAACAGATCGCCGTGCGCCGCATGGTCACATTCGTCGACAGCGCCGAACAGCAGCGCGAGGGTGTCCATCAAGCCAAAAGGGCGCTGCTCGACGTGCTCACCGCCAGCGCCGGTCCGCTGCCCCCGTGGGCCACGCTGCTCGATCGTCCCGACGAGTCGATCGCCACGCTCAGCGACGAAGAGTTCGTCAGCGGCACCCCACAGCAGGTCGCCGAGCAGCTCATCGAACAATGCCAGGTGATCGGCGCCGGACATCTGCTGGTTGCGTTCAGCGAGCGCGATCACGAGCGGCTCGAACGGAGCCACGAGCTGTTCAGCGCCGAGGTCGCGCCGCTGTTACGCGAAGCGGCCGTCAACTAGAGGCTTTCATCTAGCATCAGGCGATGCCTCGACTCGCGGGCAAGGTTGCTCTGATCACCGGCACCGGTGTCGGCATGGGTCGCGCCGCTGTGCTGCGGTTCGCCACCGAGGGAGCCATCGTCGTCGGCTGCGATCTCAACCCGCAGACATCGGCAGCTACGGTGCGCCTGGTTCGTGAGGCAGGAGGCACGATGACGGCCACCGCACCGGTCGACCTGTCGTCGTTCGACGCGACCGAGCGTTGGGTCAACGACGCCGCCAGCACATACGGCGGAGTCGACGTGTTGTACAACAACGCCTCGTTGCCGGTGGTCGGGCCGTGGGACGACCTGACCGTCGACGATTGGCATGCTGGTATCAGGAACGAGTTGGATCTGGTCTTCTACGCATGCAAGGTGGTCTGGCCGCATCTCGTCACCCGCGGTGGGGGAAGCATCATCAACGTCGCCTCGATCGCCGCGATCCGTGGCGCGGCCTTCTTCCAACAAGCCGCGCATGGTGCCGCCAAGGGTGGAGTGCTGTCGTTCACCTACCATCTCGCGGCTGCTGGTGGCCCGCACCGCATCCGCGCCAACGCGATCCTGCCCGGGCTCATTCGTACGCCCTCCACCGAGTTCCTGTTCGCCTCGCCCGACTCCCCCGGCAGCATGCTCGCTGCCGCAAATCCGTTGGGGCGCGTCGGTGATGCCGACGACGTCGCCAAGCTCGCTGTATTCCTCGCGTCGGATGACGCCTGGTACATCAATGCAGCGGCAATCCCCCTCGACGGTGGGCAGTCCGTCGTCGAATAGCGCGGAGTGTTCGGCCGCGGTCCCGTCTCCATCTCGTCGTCGGCCCTTGACTGCGTGCCGTGGCCGTTCGAGAGTGGTATCTGGGCGAATCGACAGGAGGTTCGATGAAGTGGTCTGTGCCAGAGCGCGCACCACGACACGCAGTACCCAACCGTATCGTGGCTCAAGGCCATTGGCCGAGGCCTAGCATCACGCCGTGGACCGTCTCGCCGAGTTGGCCGCCTCGATCGAACGTGACCCCGCAGAGGTAGCGCGCGAAGTTCGGGTGCTGGGCGACGCGGCGCGCGATGCAGAGGATTGGCACACGGTGAGCCGCGCCCAGGCTGTGCTCGGGCGTGCCTGGCGGATGTTGGGCGAGATCGACCTGGCCCAGCAGGCCCTGGCAGACGCCGTCGCGACGGCACAGAAGAGCGACGACAACGAACTCGAAGCCGACGCCCATCTGGGGCTGGCGGGTGCGCTGTCCGCCGGTGGTCGTCAGGGTGAGGCCTTTGGTCACCTCGACGTCGTCGAGCGGCTCGGATCGGAATCGATGCGTGATCGCGCCGAACTGCAGCGGGCAGTGTTGTGCCGCGATGTTGGGCGGAGCGACGAAGCACTCGAGTTGTTCACGCGTGCCGTACCCCGCCTGCGCCGAGCCGAGCGGTGGCTCGATCTGGCGAGAGTGCTGGCCAATCGCGGCGGCATCCGCATGAGCCGAGGCGATGTAGCGGTGGCGATCGGCGACTACGAGGAGTCGGAAGCGCTGTTTCGCTCGGTCGGCCAAGACTTCGTCGCGCTCCAGGTGCGCCACGATCTCGGTTGCGCCGCCGCAAATCTCGGCGACCTTCCCCGCGCCATGCAGTTGTTCGACGAGGTCTCGACGCGTTTCGCCGAACTCGGCCACGATGCCTCGGTTCCGCTGCTCTCCCGTGCCGAGGCTCTGATGTTCGCTGGACTCACCGCCGACGCGCTGACATTCTCACGCGACGCGGCGCGCCGCTTGTACGCCGAGGGCAACCAGTTCGCCGCAGCCCAAGCGCTGGTGACGGTGGCGGCGGCCGCTCGGCTCGAGGGAGACCTTTCCGCAGCGGGCGACGCTGCTCGTGGCGCCACAGCGTCGTTCACGGCCGGCGAGGCAGACGGGTGGAAACATGCCGCCGAGCTGGAGGCGATGCGCATTCAAGATGACGACGGCGGGCTCGACCTTGCCGCCCTGGACGTCCTCGATGACCTGGCCGAAGCCTTGTTCAAGGCCGGCGACGTCCGTCGCGAGATCCAGGCACGATGTCTGCTGGCAGTGTCAGCCTGCCCGCATCAGGATCGGGACCGCGCCGAGCGGCAGTTAGACCTGGCGACAACAGCGGTACGACGGTCGCGTTGATGCAACCTCGCGTGACCCTGCATCACGCCCGCGCCACGGTCTGCTTGGCATTCGGCGACATCGATTGTGCACGGCGCCAGCTGAGACGAGCGCTCGACGTTCTCGACAGCACGCGACAGTTGCTCGGGGGCGACGCCGACTCGTCGATCGACACGCAGTCACGATCCGTGACTTGTTTGACTGTCCGTGTGGCGGCGCACGAGTCGCAGCCGATGCGGGCCCTCGCCTGGATGGAGCGTGCACGAGTCGCCGCACGTCGGCCGCGGCCGGCACTTCCGCCTGCAGCCGATCAGGCAGCAGCGGATTTCGCCCGCCTGCGCGTCGTCGCCGGAGAATTGCGACGGTCGGAGATCGCCGGCGAGCCGGCCGACGAACTGCGCCACCGGCACGCCGAGCTGGAGCGATCAATGCGCGCCGAATGGTTGAAGTTGTCGCCACCAGCCGACGCGGGTACAGCGTTGCCGAAGTTGAGCGAGCTCAAGCGCGTCGTCGGTGACTCTCAGGTCGTCTCCATTGCCTCGTCCGGCGACTCGCTCTTCGCAGTGATCGCCGACAGACGACGAGCCCGATTCAGCCGGCTGGGCGACCTGGCCCCTGTGGTCGCCTCGGCACAACGCGCCTGCACCGCTCTGCGTAGCCTGGCCCCCGTCGGAGCCGCACCGGCGGTCGCCGCTGCACGGCTGCGCGGATTTGCGAAGACAATCGAACTGCTCGACTCACTTCTCCTCGCACCACTGCGGCTCGACTCGCCTCATGTCGTGCTGGTCGTGCCCGCCGAACTGCATGCGATCCCGTGGGCGGCGTTGCCATCGCTCCGAGGGCGTTCATTCACTCTGGCGCCCTCGGTCAGGTGGTGGATAGATGCCACGTCGGCTCCGCCTACGCCGCTCGACTCGGTCCTCGTTGTCGCCGGCCCGCGGCTGGTCGAAGCCGACTCAGAGGCACGTGGCGTCGCCGCCTGCCATCGGCGGGCGAAGCTTCTGACCGGACCAGCAGCCACTGTCGCCAACGTCGGCGACGCGATGGCCCACCACGACATGGTCCATTTCGTTGCTCACGGCCAGTTCCGCCACGACAACCCGCTGTGGTCGACGCTCGAGCTCGCCGACGGTCCACTGACCGTCTACGAGCTCGAGCGGTTGGGTCGCGTGCCACCAATCGTGGTGCTGGCAACGTGCGATTCGGGTATCGGCGGCGCCCGCGGCGGCGCACAGCTGCACGGACTGGCGAGCACGCTGTTGATGATGGGAGCGCGCACCATCGTCGCGGCCATCGGGGCGCTGCCTGACACCCTCGAGACGCGCCAGGCCATGATCGCACTTCATCGTGACCTGGTCGGAGGCATCGGCGCCTCAGCTTCGCTCGCCGGTCAACGCGCCTCGTTCGACGGCGCGCTCAGTTTGACCGCTGCAGGTCTCGTCACCCTGGGAGTTGGGTAATTGTGTCCGGCGGAGGCCTGTCTTCGTGTACTGACGACGAACTGGTTGGGATGATTCGCGCCGGCGGCGCCACGAGGGAAGCCGCGTGGTCAGACATGCTCCGCAGGCACACGCCGAAGATGTACGCCGTGGCACGCTCCTTCGACATCGACCTGGCGACCGCCGAGGACCTGGTGCAGACGGCCTGGCTTCGGTTTCTCGAACGATCCGACCAGCTACGCGACACCTCCTCCGTCGGGCCGTGGTTGTGCATGATCGTGCGCAACGAGGCTCGCCGATTGGTGACACGCCGCCGAACGGTGCCGGTGGCCGACGGCTGGGAGACCCGCCCGGCGGCTGACACCCCGCTTCCGGCCGCCGCCCTCATCGCATCCGAGCAAGCCGTAGCGCTGCGTAGCGCCTTTGCCCGACTGGGCGACGATTGTCGGCAACTGCTCGGCCTGATGTTGGCTGATCCCCCGTTGTCGTACGACGAAATTGCCGCGGCGCTCGATCGCCCTCGTGGTGCGCTCGGTCCCAGCCGGCAACGCTGCCTCGAGCATCTGCGCCGCCTCCTTCCCCCTGGACTGGAGATCCGGGAATGAGTGTGACCGAATTCCATGTATCTGATCGCCGTGGCCGGGATCCTGCCGGGCGTTCGACATCGACGAGAGGAGGAACGCTGTGACCGACCCTGACGACGAGATGTCATCATCGGATCGCATTCTGATGATGGCATTGGCAGAGGCGATCGGCGGTCAACGGCCGCCGATCGATCTTGTCGCGCGTTGCGAGGGTCTCCTCTCCTGGATCGACGTCGACTCCGAGCTCGCCGATCTTCTCGACCAACCCGTTGCCGAGGCAGCCGGCACTCGTGGCGCTGCTGCGCCGACGGGTGTGCTGGAGTTCGCCGTCGAAGATGGCAGCTGCGTCATCGAGCTCACCCCCTCCGAGAGCGCTTTCCGCGGCCAGGTTCTCGGCGGCGAAGCACAGTTGGTCGTGGTCCGCACGATCGCCGGAACCACCCTGTCGTCCATTGTCGACGATCTTGGCGCCTTCGAGTTCAGCAATCCACCATCAGGAACGATCCGGTTGGAGATCGATCTTTCGGAAGGTCGACGTATCCACACCGCATGGTTCGTGATCTAGGAAGCAACTGAGCCAAGGAAGCCCGACATGAAATCTCACCGTCCACCAACCCGACATCGCCTCGCCAGAATGCTCACCATTGCCACGTTCGCTTGCGGCGCGATCTGTGTGACCGGCAGCGCCGATGCCGGAACCGCCACCGAAACCGACGTCATGGCGTGGCTCGACGACGTCAGCCCGGCCGTGACCATCGACCGGTCGACCAACTGCATGCCCGGCCTGACACCGACCGCCACCCAATCCACCGACGCCGTCGGTTACCGCAACGACCGCATCGTGATTCGATCCAGCGCCTCCGCCTCGACCATTGCCGGCATCGTCAATGCCAAGCTCGACATCATGTATTCGACGCCCGGTCAGATCTACACCGGACCGATCGAACGGATTCAGTTCCCCACGCCACCTGGCGGTGCTGCCATCACAGACGTCCTTTCGGTCGCGCTGCTGCCCCGCCACGGCGGCGCGCCGCACGACATCCTCGGTCTGGCTCGACGGTTGCGCAGCGAGTCGATGCTGCGCAGTTCGCCCGACTACACCTACACACCGAGCGGGCCGTACAGCTACTACTGGCCGTACGGCTACCCGCAGAAGACAACGAATCCCCTCACCACGCCGCGCGCCAACATACCGGGCACGTTCAACCCGATCGGCTCGACGATCAAGACAGAGGTCTACGACACTGGCCTGGCCGCCCCCAAGCCCACGTTCCTGTCGACGACGACGAAGCTCTCGAGCACCGACGACGAACTGCCGAACATCGACAAAGATGCCATGAACCTGGTCGACTACCCGAGCGCTTACCATGCCACCGAAATCGCCGGCGTGCTGACGACGATCGCCCCAGGCATGACCATCCAGGAAGTTCGCGTGAACGACCGCACTGGGTTGCTGACCGACGTCTCCGCCGCTCGCGGCATGGCGTCGTCCCTGCGCACCCTGGCCCTCGCCGACTACCCGGATCTGATCGTCAACGCGTTCGGCTCGCCGGCCTGCAACATCAACCCCGCCCTGGTGGGAGGAGCCGAGCTGCGACCGGTCGGTCTCGAAGCGGTCGTCGAGGTCGTCGACAAGTTCGACCCCAAGCTGGCCCAGGGGATGGTGATCGTCGCCTCGGCAGGAAACGTGGCGTCCACGCGACCGCACTACCCTGCCGCGTTCGAGTCGGTCGTCAGCGTCGGCGCCCTCGACGGCACGGTCGACTCGGATGGCAACCCGTGGACCAGCAAGTCGCGGACTGCGCCGCTGGCCGACTTCACCAACAGAGGCCCGTGGGTCAAGTTCTACGCCACCGGCGTCGAGATCCCCACGACGAGCGCCACGGGCCTTCGCTTCGAGGACAACGGTGACATCATCGACGGCAAGGCAATAGTCTCGGGCAGCTCGTTCTCGGGCCCGCAAGTCGTTGGATTGATCGCCGATGTGATGTCGGCCTCGGGCATCAAGGCCAGGGCCGCCGTCGAAGTTCTTCGTAGCTCCGGCACCGCGCCGTTGCCGCAATGCGGCGGCGGGACGGCCGTAACGGGAACGGCACTCGTGCTGCGCGACCTCGTTTCGGCCGCAACCGACCCCGCTCTGGAGAACCCCATCACCTGCTGACTCACCCTCGCTGACGCCCACACACGCGGCGGGGTACCGCATGTTCGGCACGACCGAGTATTCGGTGCCCCGTTTCCGTGTTACCGCACGAATCCGTATCCACGGTGACCCGTACGGATCTGGAGTACATATGACCGCCAGTTCGACCATGGCCTCGACCGAGTCGCAGGCCGAGCGATCGAAGCTACGCCGCGAACTTCGCAGGTTCGACACCATCTTCTTCCTGATGTCGGCGATGGTCGTCGTCGACACGTTGGGAGCGATTGCGATCGGCGGCGGTCAGGCATTCACGTGGCTCATCGTCTTGTTCGTCACCTTCTTCATCCCATCGGCACTGGCGAGCGCCGAGCTCGGCGCGGCCTTGCCGGAGGAGGGTGGTGCCTACGTCTGGGTCCGTTCGGCGTTCGGCCGCTTCGCCGGGTCGATCACCTCGATGTTCTACTGGGCGGGTACACCGATATGGCTTGGCGGCTCCGTCACAGCCGTGGCCATGTCGGTATATCGACGCTTTCTCGGCCCGTTGCCCACGGGCGGGATGTACGTGTTCGGCGCACTGTTCATCGCTGCAGCCACCGTTGCCGCTGTCATCCCGCTGCGCTTCGGGAAATGGGTACCGACGAGCGGAGCGATCGGACAGATCGCGCTGCTCACGGTGTTCACCGTCACGGTCGTGGTGTACGGCTTTCGGCACGGCATCCACGGAATCGCCGCCAGCGACCTCAGCCCGTCGACGTCGGTGCTGATCGCCGTCGTGCCGGTGCTGATCTACTCCTTTGTGGGCGTCGAGCTGCCGTCGACTGCTGCCGAGGAGATGCACGATCCGCGTCGCGACATCCCCGTCGCGATCGCCCGCGCCGGCATTGGCCAGCTGTTGATGTACGGGGTCCCGACGCTTGCCATCCTGATCGTCCTGCCCACTAGTCAGATCACCTCGTTGCACGGCCTGATCGACGCCATGGACACGGTGTTCACCGTTTACGGCGGCGCGGAATCCGTGGTCGGCGGGCTCAGCGCCGTGCTGTTCATCTGGGTGCTGCTCGCCAGTGGATCGGCCTGGATCATGGGTGCCGGCCGAGCCCAGGCCGCGGCGTGTCAAGACGGCGGCGGCCCTCGACGACTCGGACGGGTGTCGGAACACACCGGGGTGCCGGTGACGATGGGCCTCGTCTCGGGGGCAGTGTCACTGGCCACGATGGTGGCCACTCTGTACATCACCGGCGGCGACGGGCAGCGCTACTTCTCCGCCGCGTTGACATCGGCGATCTCGATGATCATCATCGCCTACCTCTTCGTCTTCCCGGCGTTCCTCGTCATCCGCCGCCGGAATCCGGATCTCGACCGCCCATTCAGGGCCCCAGGTGGGACGAGGGGCGCCCTCGTCATCACGTTGCTCTCGACAGGCTGGGCCATTGTCGCCACGTGCTGTCTGCTATGGCCGGGCTTCGCAACGTCTCATCCGGACTCGGCGCTGCCGCTCGGGTTCGAGGGGCGACGGCTGCAGTTCGAGCTGCTGGTGCTGGCGCCCGTCGTCGCCGTCGTCGCAGTTGTCACGCTCTACCACATCGCCGTCCGCCGCCCGCCAGTGGTTCAGGGCATCGAGGCCGCAACCCGCTCGACAGCGCGGCTGTAGCGGATCACAGCGACCACCACGACAGTCACCGCGATGGCGCCGATGGGACGACGGACGTCGGTGAGCGCGTCAAAGGACCTTCCGATCAAGTTCGTGATCTCCGCAATCGCCGCACCGAGGGCAGGGATGGTGTACAGCGCATCGAGGATGGCGCCGAGCAACCGCGCACCGGCAAACCACGATGCCACGAACAGCGTTGCGTGACGCAGCGAAGTCCGATGGCTGATGTGTTCGCGACGAGTGACCGATTCGAGACCCGCACCGGGCACGCCCAAGACGTTCACCGCGGCGAGCTCGCCGAGAACTTCGGCGACGCGAGCAAGCGCACGACGACTGGCCCTCGTGCGCAAACGTTCGATCGTCCGGGCAAACCCAACGGCTGCGAGCTTGATCGCGTTGAAGGGGTTCAGACGACGGAGCACCCGTCGGATCACTCGACGCGACCGCCGCGGCTCGGCGACGAGCGCCGCGGCCCGCATCTCCCCTAACGTGCGGATCGCCGCATCGATCGACGAGGCCTCGCCGACGGTGACGACGTAGCGCGACGCCGCGTAGTTGTACCCCGTCATCGTCATGCCGAGGAACAGGTCGATGGCGATCCCCGAAACGGTGCCACCCCAGACGTCGCCCAAGGCTCGTCGGACAGCGATGATCCCTGGGTCTTCGGCGATGAACAACCCGCAGCACAGCAGAGAAGCCCGGGTGAACTCGCCCTCGCTCCGCACGGCATGCACCTCCATCAGCTGTAAGACGCCGACGACCTGCCGTGCCAGCTCTGGGATCCGAACGCGGCGAGAACGAGCGCACAGACGGGATCGCCCTCGCACCGGATTCCCGTGACGACCGTGCGACTTGTGCCGAGGTCGATGCCGCGGCTGATCTGCAGTTCGGCAAGGCTGTCGGAGATCAGCGAGCGAACCTCGTCGTCGGACCCACCTTCGTGTTCGACAAAGAGGCCGGCCCCGGTGCGCTCGTCCTGCACCCAGCCGACTCCCGCCCATGCCTCGACGCCCGGATCGCCGGCGCGCTGCGCGGCATACACGACGTACAGCCGGTCGCCCCACTCGCCACCGTCCCTGGTCGGCGCACGAACAATCGTCGACGCCGGTGGGATGACGGAGCTGAGCCGGATCAAGTTCCTGTTCTCGGCGCCCACGGCGACAAGCGCCCGATCAAAGGCGGCGAGCTCGGTACGAGCCGTGGTGGTCGCGGCGGCGATCGTGATCGTCAGGGATGTCTGGTGGGGGGTCCAGGGGCAGACGCGGTCATGGCTCTGTTCACGCAAGCCACGACCCACCGACACCAGCGTGGATACGCGGATTCGGTGACACGCGCGTCGTCGACCGCGTCGTCGAGGTGACCGGAGTCATGTCATGAACTGTGTATCCAACGAACCGTTGGTGGGTCTTGTAAGCATGAACTTCGGAACCGCAATCGCAGCTGTCGTCATCGCCAACCTGTTCGACAAGAACGGCGAGAGTGACACCAATCCGCTACGACCGAGCAAGCGGGCACCGGGTACCCGGGGACGCGGCGGTCAGCGCGGCTCGAACTCGTTCGCTGCGCATCCTGAGCGCTGGTAGTAGTCGAAGAACCGGCGCTCGGGGTCGTAGACCTCGCGCAGGCTCTGCAGCTTGGCGAAGTTGGCATCGCCCATGAACTTCGACGAGCGGCGGGTGAGGTCGGCGTCACCGAGGTACGAGCCCTTGCTCACCGCCTCCAACGCCCGGAACCTCGCCGTGACCCAGTCCTGCATCGCTTCGTCGTCACGCTCGTGCGCCCAGATGGTGTAGGCGGCGATGTAGACGTTGCCCTCCATCGAGAACGCCATGTCGGGCAGCGGTCGGGACGGTGCCCACCCGTACCAGATGATGAACGACTCCGGTGTGGGTAGCGAGCGATAGATCTCACCCAGGATCGGCACCAGCTCAGACGCCGGAGCGTCGGTCCAGGCACAGTCCGCCGAGTAACGCATTCCCGGCGGGTTCTGCGCATCCATGATCGGGTTCTCGTCGTCGAACGACGTCGGCTCGGCAAAGACTCGCAGCAGCGCGCGGTCGAGCACGGGGCAGGTCTCGAGTGGCGCCATCAGACGGCGAGCCTCGTCGGGCGTGTCGAACATGCCGGTCGTGTGCATGATCAACAGCGGATCGCCGCCCATGTCGATGTCGGGCGGGGGAATCCGCGTGCCGACGATCACCGGCTCGACTCGGGCGTCGAGCGTCGGCAGCACCGCGTGAGCCCAGGTGATCAATTCGTCGAAGCACTCGATCGGAAACGCGTAGGTGGTGTGCGTGAAGGCGGCGGGCATGTGGTACACGCGCAGGTGGAACCGGGTGACGATGCCGAAGAAGGCCGGCCCGGCACCACGGGCAGCCCAGTACAGATCGGTGTTCTGTTCGCCATTGGCATGCACCAGTTCGCCGTCGGCGGTGACCACATCGACCCCGAGCACGTTCTCGCAGCCCCATCCCCACTGACGCGAGTTCCAGCCCTGACCACCCTGCAACAGGTATCCGCCGAGGCCGACGGTCGAGCAATGACCGCCGGTGAAGACCAACCCGTGACCTCGGAGGAACGGGGCGAACTCCTGCCCACCACGCACAGACGGGCTGACCGTCGCCGTCAGCTTGTCGACATCGACGGTCATCTCGCGCAGCCCGGCAAGATCGATCAACAACGCGTCGTCACGCACGCTCCAACCGGCCCAGGCGTGCCCGCCCGATCGCCCGGTCACCTTCCAGCCGCGCTCTTTGGCCAGCCGCACGCCGGCGACGACATCGGCCTCGCTGGCTGCCTCGAGGACGGCAATCGGATAGCGCGAGGGATAACGAATGTTGAACAACGGATCTGTGCGTGCTGCCTCGTACTCGTCGCTGCCGCGCTCGATGAACCGACCCTCGAACATCATCAGCTCCCGATCTAGGCCTTGATCCGCAGGTTGTCGGGGTCGTACAACGGTCGCATCGACACTCGTGCGGGGTAGCAGCGCCCAGCGACCTCGACCTCCCAGCTCCCCGACGAGAGGTACGCGGCTGTGACCGGCTCACCGGCCTCGACCATCGCCAACCCGACGGCACCGCCCAGTGTGAAACCGTACGACGCAGCGCGGACGTACCCGACGGGTCGACCGTCGCGGTGCACCACCTCGGCGTGGAACATCAGCGGCTCGGGATCGTCGACCACCACCTGTACGGAGACGACGCGTCAATGGTCCGGCGGCCTTCTGGGCAAGCCACGGCGTCGCGACCGATGAAACCGCCGGGCTTGTCGAGATCGACGGCGAACCCGAGCCCGGCCTCGAGCACCGAATCGGTGTTGTCGATGTCGTGGCCGTAGTCGCGGTAGCCCTTCTCCATTCGCAGGCTGCCCAGCGCCTTGAGACCGGCGTGGCGCAACCCGACGGCCTCTCCGGCGGCCACGACGCGGTCGTAGACATGGACTGCTTGCTCGGCCGACACGTACAGCTCGTAGCCGAGCTCGCCGACGTAGGTGATCCGCACGCACAGGACGCGGGCGAAACCGATGTCGATCATGCGGGCGGTGCGGAACGGAAACGCCTCGTTCGACAGATCCGCCGAGGTGATCGACTTGCAGCAGCTCGCGTGACCGCGGCCCTTGCACGTTCAACTGCGCGTAGCCGCTGGTGACATCGGTGACGATGGCGTGATGATCGCCGAACTGTCGCCGCATCCGCGTCTCGCACATGTCGATGGGCGGTGTCGGTGGCGACGACCCAGTACCGATCGTCGTCGAGCTTGGTCACCGTGAGATCTGCCTCGATCGTGCCGTGCTCGTTGAGCCACTGCGTGTACGTGATGACGCCGGGTTCACCGTCGACGTCGTTGGCCGACAACTGGTTCAGCAGCCGACCGGAATCGCGGCCCTGCACGAGGAACTTCGACATGAACGACATGTCCATCACGATCACGTCGTTCGCGTGCCGCCTCGTGCTCTGCGCGCCAATAGTCGAACCAGTTCTGCCGGCCCCACGACAACTTCTCGACCTTGGGCTCGACACCTTCCGGAGCGATACCAATCGGCGCCTTCCCAGCCGCTGACGTCCTTGAAGTAGGCGCGCTGGTGTTGCAATCGATGATGGATCGGCGACACCTTGGCGTTGCGCGCCGTGGTCATCGACTGCCCGGGTAGTGGCATTGGAAGACCATGCCCAGCGACTCGACGGTGCGCGTGGCGCGGTACTCGGGATTCGACTGGTACCGATGCAGCCGATCGATGTTGAAGCCGGTGACATCGACGTCGGGTTGGCCGCTGAGGATCCAGTGCGCCAGCAACCTGCCCATCCCGCCACCGGTGAGGATGCCGACCGAGTTCATGCCCGCGGCGACGAAGTAGTTCCGCAACTCGGGAGCCTCACCGACGACCGGGAGCAGATCGGGGGTGAAGCTCTCCGGGCCGCAGAAGAACGTGCGAATTCCCGTCTCCAGCGAGATCGGTACACGGCTCATCGCCGCCTCGACGTACGGACCCATTCGATCCCAGTCGGGCTGGATCACGCCGAACGAGAAGTCGTCGGGAATGCCCGGCAACGTTCCACGGCGCGCACACCGACTCGAACAGGCCGACCATCAGCCCGCCGACCTCCTCGCGGTAGTAGCCGTAGTTGGCAGGGTCCTCGATCACCGGCCAGGTGTTGGAGAGCCCCTCGATCTGCTCGGTGATGAGGTAGTAGTGCTCGGCGGCCTGCAAGGGGGATGTTGACGCCGGCGATGTCGCCGAGTTGGCGTGCCCACATGCCGGCGCAGTTGACGACGAACTCGGCACTCGATGTCGCCGTGGTCGGTTCGCACGCCGGTGACGACGCCGCCGTTGCGGCGCTACGGAGCACCCCGGTCGCCGAGACGCCCCTCGATGATGGTCGCGCCCTGCTGGCGCGCTCCCTTGGCCAGCGCCATCGTGACGTCGACGGGATTGGCCGGCCGTCTTCCTTCACGTAGAAGCCGGCCAACACGTCGTCGGTCTTCGCCAGCGGGAACAGCTCGGCCACCTCCTTGGCGGAGATCTCGTGCACGTCGACACCGCAGTACCGGTTGAAGGCGCTGACCCGGCGGTACTCCTCGAGCCGGTCGGGCTCGGTCGCCAGCTCGATGAATCCGACCGGGTTGAACCCTGTCGACTGGCCGGTCTCGGCTTCGAGCCGCGAGTACAAGTCGCACGTGTACTTGCGCATCTCGGTCGACGTCTCCGACAACGAGCCGAACGTGACCATCAGACCTGCGGCGTGCCACGTGGTGCCCGACGTCAACTTGTCGCGCTCCAGCACGACGACATCCCTGCAGCCCATGTGGCGAGGTGATAGGCCACCGAACAGCCGATCACTCCACCGCCGATCACGACGACACGGGCACGTTGCGGCAGGTCGACGGTGGCATGGGGCCGAGTGTATTCACCGTCGCTAACCTCGCCCATCAGTGCCTGCAACCGTGGAGCCCGGCGCGCAGCTCGGATACCGGCCGAGCCTCGATAGCGTCCGCGCCTTGGCCGTGCTCATGGTGGCCGGCGTTCTCTGTCGCTGGTCGCGTAGAACCGCGGTACGGGATGCCGTCCGAGCGTCTATGTGAACGATGATCGTGGACGCCTCGACGGCGCCGATGCGTCGTTCGGCGTCCGCCGGTTCCCGACCTCCCGACGAAACCCGTCGGGCGCGATCTCGGTAACGGCAGTACTCACACCGCGCCCGACCAGGCGCAACGGGTTCGATTTCGGTACTGGCAGTACCGAAATCGCGCCCAACCACTCCTTCGGGCCGTGGACGAGAAGCGCGCCCAGAGCCAGCGTCACGCGTTCTCACCGAGATGCCCCATTGCACCAACCGGTGACGTGATCTTCTCCGGCGCCGTCTGATCCCTGATCAACTTCGAGGTTCGTTGCTCAGGAGGCCGGTGGGAACGCGGCGCGCAGCGCAGCGATGTGTGACGGACCGATGCCGCAGCAGCCGCCGATCATCGCCAGGTCGAACTGCTCGGCCCACTGCTCGGCCAGATCGACGTACTCGTCCTCGGGGATGATGTCGACGAACTGCCAATCGGGCATGGCGAAGTATCCCGATTCGGCGTAGGCGCCCGAGCGAGCCGCGCCACTGACGCCGCACGATCTCCAACGCCGGCCCGGTGGCGTGCGGCGACGTGTGCATGACCGACACCATCGCCGGCGCAGACCGCAGCAGGGCGTCGACGAAGTCCTCGAGCAACCAGTTCGGCCGGCCGAAGCCGATGAGGCGACCGTCGTCGTCCTGTCCTCGACGGCGATCCCGACCCACACCGGCAGACCGGTCGCCACGGCGGCCTCGGTCGCCCACACCGAATAGTCGCCGTCGCGCATCATCTCCATAGCGATCACGTCGGCGCCGGCCTTCACGAAGCCCGTCGGCCTTGGCGGCGAACAATCGGCGAGCCTCGGACTCCGTCCACTCGTGGAGCATCTCGCTGCGATCGCTACCGGGAATTCCGGGGCGCATCACCGAGAACGAGCCGGCCACCGGCACCGATCCGCCGCTGGCCTCGCGTGCCAACCGAACCGCCGCGGCATCGATCACACCGACATCGTCGTCACGGCCGATGTGGTTGAACAGCAACGGGCTCGTCGCAGTAGGTGTTGGCGATCAACACCTCTGCGCCGGCAGCGAGGTACTCGCGATGTGCCTGCAGGACGATCTCCGGATGCGTGAGGTTGGCATCGGCGCACCATGTGTCGCCGTTCATCGGCGCACCGAGAGCCTGGACCAAGTGCCGGTGCCGCCGTCGAGAATGATCATCCGGCCAGTTACGGCAAGCTACCGGCTCGGCATGCCGTCGCGATCGCCCGGCCTACAGTGGCCCGATGCGCGCAGCCAGACTTCACTCCATCGGTGGAACCCTCCAACTCGACGAGCTACCCGATCCCGAGCCGGGCCCGGGCGAGAAGCTCGTCGACATCGCCTACGCCTCGGTCAACCCGCTCGACGTGTGGATCACGCAGGGATCGATCGGTGCCGCGGCCGCCAACCTGCCGTGGACCCCCGGCACGCGAGGCCAGCGGCCACGTCGACGGACGCCCGGTGCTGGTGCGCGGCGGCGGCCTCGGTGTCATCCGACCAGGTACTGTACTGCAGCAAGATCGCGGTGCCCGAGGACTGGCTGCTGCCTGTCGTCCGACGAGCTCGACCTCGCCCAGGTCGCCGCCATGCCAGTCGCCGGGATCACCGCCTGGATGTGCCTTCACGGTCGCGCCCAGCTCGGGGCGCTCGATCGTGTGCTGATCCTCGGTGCCAGCGGCGGCGTCGGCGCGGTCGCCATCCAATTGGCCAAGGCCGTCGGCGCGACGGTGTGGGGCCAGACCGGCTCAGCCGACCAAGGTCGACGGCATCACCGCCAACGGTGCCGACAACGTGATCGTCGCCGGCGCCGACGGGCTCGAAGCGGCCGTCGCAGAGCTACGAGCCGACCGTGATCCTCGACTCCCTCGGTGGCCCGTACACCGACGCAGCGATTGCGGCGATCGCCAACAAGGGACGCCTGGTCGTGTTCGGCACCTCGAACGACCAGATGGTCATCGATCAACCTTCGCCGCCTGTACCGCAAGGGCGTCAGCCTGCTGGGTTACTCGGGATCTGACCGACACGGCCGAAGACCAGCGCATTGCGATCGACGCGCTGCTCGGCATGATGGCGTCCGGATCGCTGCGCATCCCGGTCGGCGACGTGCTGCCGCTCGGCGACGCTGCCGAAGCGCATGCCCGCATCCTCGAGCGACGCGTCGAAGGCAAGCTCGCTGCTGGACTGCCAGTTCGTAGCTCAGTAGCGGCTACAGCCTCGGTGGGCGGAGGCGGCTGGCGTCGACGCGCGACCATTTGCGGGTTGCCGCGGGCCAGCACCGGCAAGCGGCACCTCGACACGACCGACCACACGGTGGGCGACGAGCGCCTCGTTGTGGTAGCGATCGGCAACCTCGACGAACGATGGATGGTGGTAGTCGCGACCATTGACCTTCGGACCCTGACGACCCTCGAAGATGGCGGCGACATCGTCGCCGGAGATGGTCTTGTGGGTCTCCAACGCGTGCGCGATCGCCAGCACCATGAACCGGTTCTCGTGGAGCAGTCTGGTCGCCTCGTCGAGGATGTTGTCGAGGCGCATCTCGATGCGGTTGCCCATGTTGGCCCGGTGCCGGGCGTCGTGGTCGTCCTTGTCGGTCGGCGTTCGGTATCCGCCGCCTCCGCCACCGATCAGTTCCTGGATGACCGACTGGGCAGCGATGGTGTCGCCCATGCCGTAGGCACTCTCCATCACCGTCGAGAAGTACGTCGCGGTTCGGAGGTCGCCGATGACACCCGCCGAACTGTCACCGTCGAAGAACATCCGCTCGCCGGCCAACGACGCGAGCGACACGAGGATGTCGATCTCGTACATCGATCGCCAGGTGACGAACGTGTCGTCGCTCTTGTCTGCTCATGACGACGCCGATAGTCGCCCGAACCCGGCTCGATGCTGACGAAGTCGATCTCCATCGACCGTCGCTTGAGGTACGCCGTCACGGCGTGACACGCCTCGTGGATGGCGATGGCATGACGCTCGCGTTCGACGAACTCGACCTGCTCGTGCTCGCCGACGCGACGCAGGTATCGAGCCTGCAGCACGTCGGCCCAGGTGACGACTTCACGCTTCTCGCGCATGGCGACAAGAACGGCCTCGTTGACGAGGTCCTTGACGCTGGCGCCCGTCGCCCCGGGAGTCATCGTCGACAGACGTTCGATCTCCGACGTTGGTGACCGTGTGGCGGATCTTGTCGAAGTACCCATGGAACGTGCGCGCCCGGCCATCCTTCATCGGGTAGCCGACCTTGTACATGCGATCGATACGACCGGGTCGCAACAGCGCAGCGTCGAGCGCAGTGGGCAGGTTGGTGGCGAACATGTGCAGGATGCGATAGCGCGGCGGTGCCTTCGGCTTGATGTTCATGAACTGCCGGAGCGGCGGGAGAAGAAGCCGCGGGGCTTGTTGAGCCCGTTCATCTCGGTGAGCAGCGACTGCAGCGTGCCTCCGCCGCCCATGCCGCCCATGCCGGCCATGATGATCCCGTCGCGGCAGTCGTCGTGGAGGCGACGGCTCGGTCGAGTCGAGAGCCGACGGTTGCTGCAGCCACTTGATGATCTCGCGGCGGCCCTGCGGGCTGAGCCATTTCGCCGACTCGAGCTGGTCAGCCGTCGCTTGCTGCTCGAAGCCACCCAGGTCTGACCGCGGTTGCCCAACACGTCGGCCTCGTCGAAGAACACGACGACACCGCCGTAGCGCAGGGCGAGTTTGCGGAGCTTGCGATAGAGGTGCTTGATCTTCATCGGGGCAACGCCGACGAACGTCTGCACGAACGCTGACGGATCGACGAACACGTACGGCTTGCCCGTCTCGCCCGCAGAGGCCTCGGCCATCAGCGTCTTGCCGGTGCCGGGTGGACCCCACAGCAAGATGCCACCCGGCACGTAGCCGCCGCGGTCTTCGATCTCCTTCGGCCGCTCGAGGAAGTCGAGGTTCTCCTTCACTCGACGCACGACATGGTCCTGGCCCCAGATGTCGCTGAACCGGGTCTTGATGTCGCCAGGTTTGAACGTCTCGACGCCACCGATGAAGAAGATGCCGAAGAAGAACACGATGTAGACGAGCCCGCCGAGCGTGCTGAGGGCGATGGTCAGACCGACCGGCAGGCCGACTGCCGGATTGAGGAAGACGTTACGGAAGAACCTGCTCGGCGCCTCGGCGAGTGCCTGCATCGGCCCCAGGCCCCACATCCCGACAAGAACAGGCCGAGCACGGAAAGGACCATAGCGCTTGACCAGCCGCGCCAGCGGCACCTGGTGTACGGCTTCATCTTGCTCATCTGGCGTTCCCAGCCGCCGAACACCTTCTTCTGCCAGAACTGGTTGTATCGCTGCGAATGCTCGGAGATGAGGTTGTGGATCTGGCGGATCACCTCGAGCCCGGCGAGGATCACCACCCACCACTTGGCGCGCAGTTGGTCGCGGAGCGCCTCGCCCCAGGTCATCAGCGGAACGTCGGTCTTCTGGTGCGAGGTCGCCAACCCGATGAAGATGGCCAGTAGTACGAGGACCTTGACGCGGTCGTAGAAGAACATCTTGCGCCGCACCAGTGGCTCGCGATCGTCGACGACCGGTTGATGCACCGACATGTCGGTCGGCACGAGGGCGGATCCGTTCGTACTCATTATCCGATCCTCCACGAATTGACGACCTTGTCGATCTGGCTCGCCGACTTCTCGTAACACTTCGGGCTGCACGTCACTTCGAGGGCGTACAGCCTGGAATCGGACGGATCGAAGTACGTCGACAGGTTGACGGTCAGTTGCCAGTCGAGCTTGGGATCGGTGCGGACCCGGTACACCACACGAGATCCGCTGACCTTGGCCTTCGCGTTGGTCGGATTGGGATCGAAGTAGAGCACCTCTGACAGCCCTTTGCTGTCGTCAGTGCGGCAGCACCGGATCGTACGAGACCAGGCCGATCTTGCGGGCCAGTGATGCCGACAGGTGCTGGTTGAGCGCGCCGGTGGTCTCGTAAACAGTCATCGTCGCGATGGGCGACTCGAAGTCGAGATCCGTTGATCGATGGCACCCTCTTGCGGGGAGACGACCGACTTGGAGATCACTTTGGCGTCGCTGGTGGCCTCGGTCAGATGATCCTGGACGGTGTCGTTCAGCAAGACGTCGTGCCATTGCGACGGCACGCGTAGGTAGACCTTCTCGTCGCGGTTGGCCAGATAGCGATTGTTCGACGACCCGCAAGCCGTCAGGACTATGACCGCTGCCACGGCTGAACCCCAGCGTCGTCCGTTGGAAACGATCTGTAAAGTCTGTCTCATCGCCCCTCGATGCACAACGGTTCGGAACCCAAAATGAGTCGGATTGCCCACTCGCGCGCCATTTTGCTGCAGCTCACCTCAAGTGGTGCCAGGGCGCCCACTGAGAACGTCGAAGCCGCGACGCACGTCGACGATGTGATGCATCGGGTCGTGGAGGAAGTAGCGCCCGAACGACTCGACCGTGAACGGCGAGCCGTCGCTGCGCATCCCGGGACGGTTCCACTGGTCTGGCGTGACCGTGTCGTACACGTCGGCCAGGGCATCGGCCTCGGCCAAGATCTCGACGGCGACGGTCACGGGATCCTGCAGGTCGTACCGCTCGGCGACGGCGGTCTCGTCCTGATCCCAGTTGTCGAAGCGGGGATTCTCTTCGTGCAGCATTCGCCCCACCCGGTAGCAACCGAGCCTGAACACGTCGCGCACGTGGCAGCCGTATTCGAGGGCCGACCAGCACGTCGCGTCGGGACGCACGCGCGCCAGCGGGTGAGCCAAGAGCTCCGGCCAGGGCTCGGCCGCCAGCCGTGACAACCGACCGATCTCTTCGGGCGGGAACGAGCGGGTGTCGAACCCGCACTCGTCGCACTTGCGCTCCAACACCCACGTCCAGTTCTTCGTCTCCGGCTCGATGGTCACATCGTTCAACCCTATTCGAGCCCACGCATGCACCGAACTGCCTGGATCGATCCGCGCCGACCCGTGACACGGGTTCCTCGCAGGTGAACTACGATCGCCGCCTCAGGGCGAAGTTTCAGAAACAATCCAAAGGGGGCACCATGCCGACCGTGATCGGGCACCATGACATCTCGAAGGGGAAGGATCACTGGCTCGCTTCTCCGAAACGTGAGGAGGTCTTTGGTCCCCTCGGTGTCACGAACATCAGAACGTTTGTCAATCCGGAGAACCCAACCCAAGTGGCCGTTCTCATGGACGTTGCCGATCTTGATGCCCTCATGGCCGCCATGCAGAGCGAGGCGGCGGCCGAGGCGATGGCTCATGACGGCGTCGTGCCCGAGTCCCTGGTGATCCTCATCGAAGAATAGGCATCGACTCCGCACCGCAAGTGTTGTGTCGACTTTCCCTCTATCTCACCTTGCAGCCGAATCAGCGGACCATGAAGCCTTGCTCGCCTCTCGGCGTCTCCTGGCTGCAGTCGACTCGGGTAACCGTCGCGTGCGGGGGGCCCAAGCGCATCCAGGCGACGACGCGCTCCACAGCGTCGGCGTCGCCCTCCAACACTGCCTCGACGGTTCCATCGTCGTTGTTGCGGACCCAGCCCGCCACCCCGGCGTCGAGCGCTTGATGCTGGCAGCTCTGCCTGTACCACACACCTTGCACGCGTCCCCTGACCACGACACGGCAGCGAATCATGCCCGGAGTTTCGCAGAAGGCCGAGATCTAGATTGTCGGTCGATGACTGCTCGTCCGGATCACACCCGGTCCTGGCTCCCGGCCGAATCTCAGCAGCGGGAGTCGACGATCCGCGCTGCTATCGCGGAACTGACCGGTGCAGATACAGCCGCACTCGTCGAGAGGCTGATCGAACGCAACCGACGGATCCACGAGGTGGAATGCGTCAACCTCAATCCGGCCACCAACATCATGAACCCACGCGCCGAGGCTGCCCTGGCGGCCGGGCTCGGCTCTCGTCCATCGCTGGGATACGCGGGAGCCAAGTACGAGATGGGCTTGGAGGCCATCGAGGAGATCGAAGTGATCGCTGCAGACCTGGCGTGCCGCGTGTTCGGGGCGCAGTTCGCCGAGATCCGCGTGGCGTCCGGAGCGCTCGCCAACCTGTACGCATTCATGGCCACGTGCCGACCGGGAGACTCCATCATCGTACCGCCGGCGACGATCGGCGGGCACATCACCCACCGTGCCGGCGGTGCTGCCGGTCTGTACGGCCTGGTCATCCATGAATGTCCCATCGATGCCGGGCGCTTCACCGTCGATCTCGACGCGCTGGCGGATCTGGCCGAACGTGTGCGCCCGAGGCTGATCACCCTTGGTGCCAGCCTCAACCTGCTTCCGCACCCGGTCAGCGTGGTCCGAGCGATCGCCGACACCGTCGGGGCAGCTGTGCTGTTCGACGCCGCCCACGCCTGCGGCATGTTCGCCGGGCAGGTTTGGCCCAACCCCCTCGATCTCGGTGCGGACCTGATGTCGATGAGCACGTACAAGAGCCTCGGGGGTCCGGCAGGCGGCCTGCTCCTGACCAACCGATCCGATCTCGCCGAACGGATCGATGCCATCGCTTATCCCGGGCTGACCGCCAACTTCGATGCCGGCAAGTCGGCGTCGCTGGCGATCACGCTGCTCGACTGGCTGGAGGGCGGGCACGAGTACGCGACGGCGATGACGACGACAGCTGCGGCCCTCGCCGACGCCCTCGCTGCCGCAGACATGCCGGTGTTCTCCACCGAAGTCGGCTACACGACATCGCACCAGTTCGCCGTCGAAGCCACCTCCTGGAACGGCGGGCATCAGGCCGCCCTGACCTTGCGCGACGCCAACATCCTGGCGTGCGCGATCGGCCTGCCCGGCGGCGATGAATGGTCGGGGCTGCGCCTGGGCACTCCCGAGATCGTGCGTTGGGGCATGACTGCCGGCGACATGCCGGAACTGGCTTCCCTCATCGTCGAGGCGTTGCACGGCGATCCCAAGTCAGTTGCCGCCAAGACGACGGCGTTCCGATCACGCTTCACGACCTTGCACCACATCCATACGTAGGCCCGGGCGAAAGGCAAACCTCCGGGCGCCGACATGGTCGACGCCCGGAGGCTGCATAACCCCAATCGAACTCAGATCTGTCGAGGAGAGTTCAGTCGACGTAAGCGTGCACGCCCATCTCGGGGATGTCGACGCCGTCGAGCTCGTCGGCTTCCTCCGAGCGGATGCCGCCCTTGGTGAGCTTGTCCTGGATCTTGAAGAAGGCATAGGCAAAGCCGAAGATCACAGTCAAGAGCACAGCAGCGCCGAGGAGTTGAGCACCGAACTGACCGAACTTCCCCTCGATCAGGCCTTCGATCTTGATCGGCGTGTCACCCTTGACCGCACCGTTCCAGCCCGCGCCGTATCTGCCCGTTGGCGAAGATGCCGACGCACAGCACGCCGAAGATGCCGCCGACGCCGTGGACGGCGATCGCGCCGACCGGATCGTCGATGCCCTTGCGCTCGATGAAGAGCGCCGCCTCGATCACGATGATCGCGGCGACGGCACCGATCAACGCAGCAGCCCACGGGGCGACGAAGGCGCACGGCGCCGTGATGGCGACGAGGCCGGCGAGCATGCCGTTGACCATCATGCCCGGATCCGGCTTACCCGACTTCGCCATCATGTAGTACATCGCGACCACCGCACCGACGGCCGCGGCGATCGCCGTGTTGGTCGCGACCGTTGCGAACTGGATGTCGGTGACGGCGAGCGTCGACGCGGCGTTGAAGCCGAACCAGCCGAACAGCAGGATGAAGCAGCCGAGCTGCGCCATCGGGATGTTGTGGCCGGGGATGGTGCGGGCTTGCCGTCGGGCCCGTACTTGCCGATGCGTGGTCCGAGGACGAGCGCACCGGCGAGGGCGGCGACACCACCGACGGCGTGCACGACACCGGAGCCGGCGAAGTCGACGTAGCCGGTACCGAGGCTCATCGTGTCCCACGTCTTGGCCAGCCAGCCGCCACCCCATGTCCACGCAGCGAAGAGCGGGTAGTAGATCGCACCGCAGAACAGGCCCCAGATGGCGAAGCTCTTCCACTTCCAACGCTCGGCCATCGACCCCGTCGGGATCGTCGCGGTCGTGTCCATGAACGCCGCCATGTAGAGGAAGAACGCCAACAGCGCCGGCGTCGCGCCGTTGCCGAGGTGATCCCAGCCCTTCCACAGGAAGACCCAGTTGCCCGAGCCGAGCAACGGACTCGGCATTCATCGGTGTGTCGAGCCCGAACGCCGCGAAGCTGAACCCGCCGAAGGCGAGCGGGAAGCCGACGAACAAGAAACCGACGAAGCCGAGGCCGAAGATGGCGAAGTTCGTGCTCATCACGTGGGCAGCGTTCTTCTTCTGGGTGAAGCCGGTCTCGACGAGCGCGAATCCGGCCTGCATGAAGATCACCAGTACGGCACCGATGACCACCCACAACAGGTTGGTCTGTGTTCCGAGGACGGCGACCGGATCCTCGTCTGCGGCGAACGCCGTCCCTCCGATGAGCAGTGTGGTGATGCCGGCGCCGACGGCGCCGCCGACGATGTATTTGAGTGCTTTGGGCACTACGAGTCCTTTCAAACCTGTTGTTGGGTCGAATCTGTTGTGGGGAAGAAACAACTGCCGGCTTCGTTGGCGTCAGCCAGGCGCACGATACGCATCGCTCGTTTCCCAGATATCGCCTCTCTGTTTCGGCTGTGTGGCGATCGCGTGTGTGCCGCACCGAGACGTGATCTGCTCGAAACATTGCAGCGACGGTCCGTACACATCACCCCAGTAAGGTCCGCCAACCATGGCGTCTGCGTCGGTGGCTGGTGGGATGACTGGTGGGATGACTAGTGGGACGACTAGTGGCGTGCCCGCCGCGTCGGTCGCCCTTGGTTCTTCCAGGCTTCGCCTGCACGCCGAAGGTGCCCGCGTCGCAGTGGTTCACGCACCCGGCGAGGCCCCGTCGGTGCTCGGCCAGCAGGTGCGCGACTCGAACTTCGAGGTGACAGTGGTTCCGGTCGGGCGGTCGATGGTCGACCAGCTGCTCGCGCTTGCGCCCGACCTGGTCGTGATCGACCATTCGGCGGGCGCCTTCGATGTCGCCCGCGTGTGTCACGACCTCAGCGAGTCGCTGCCAGCTCGAGTCGTTGTCATTTCCACTGACGACAGCGTCTACTCAGAACCGCTCGAGGTGGCCGTGCTCGACGCCGGAGCCGACGACTTCCTGCGTCCCTCGACCTCGAAAGCACTCCTGCTCGCCCGTATACGAGCTGCCCTGCGTCGACGCGCCGCGCCGACTGTCCAGCTGTCGCGTCTGGCGCTCGGCGACGTGCTGATCGATCTTCAGGCGCACGCCTTGTTCATCGCTGGTGCCCCTGTGAAATGCCCTCCGTTGCAGTTCCTGTTGCTCGTCGTGCTCGCCAAGCGGCTGAACCAGGTCGTCGAGCGCGACACACTGCTGGCCAACGTATGGGGGGCCGAGCCGCACACCGTCGATCCGCGCCGGGTACGCATCGCCATCAGCGTGCTCCGCCGAGTTCTGGGATCCGGTCCGGAACGGCCTCGCATCGAGACCGTGTCACACATTGGCTACCGGCTGGCGGTCGACGTCCTGCCGGGACCTGCTGCGTAGCCGACTCAACGTCTCCGCTTGCGAAAGCCGAAGCGGTTCCGAGAGCGATCACCGGCGAGTGCGTTGCGCACCCGGTCCATTGCCTTGCCGTCGAGCTTGCGGCCGACGCGATCGGACACGAGGAAACGGTCGCTGATGCGGCCGTGCGACGACGACACACGCGCCGTATGAACCACTACATCCGCGTCTGCAAAGGCAGCAGTCACCGCGTACAGCGCCCCGGGTTGATCGGGACCGCTGGCGATGCAGACCGTGTACCAGGGCATCGAGTCGTTGACGAACTCCAGAGTGACGTCGCGGACCTGTAGAGGTTCGAGGCGGGCGCGCAAGCCATCCTCCATCGCCAGCGCCAGGTCGCGGGCCGAGGGCCTCGGGATGGCGTGAACGGTGAACGTGTCGAGCACCGCGCCGTCCGGCCACGTCGCAATGGCCGCGCTGACGACGTCGAGGTCGGCGTCGGCCAGCGACTTCGCCAAGTGTGGGAGCAGTGCCGCGGTGTCGCGGCAGGCCACGTCGATCTTCCAATGGTCCGGCTCGGGATCCGGGCTGACGGCGACGCGCACGACACCGGAACGGGGTAGGGGCTCGACGAGCTGAGCCTGCCTCGCCAGCTCGACCGGATCGTGGGCGAGCAGGTACGAAGTCGACGCATGCCGTAGACGCTCGACGGTCGCCGGCTCGGCGGCGAGCCGCTGGGCGGCTTGCATGCGCGCCGCGGCCAGGTTGGTGGCATTGCTACCTGTGAGCTCGGGATGGTCGAGGGCGTCCTGCACGAGCGCATAGCGCTGCTCGAGCGCTTCCTCGCGCCATCGAGGCAGGTCGCCGAGCGCTCGCGCGAGCGTGTAGGCCTGCCGGGCATGCACCGGACTGGCCAGGTGGGTGGCCAGTTGCAGGATCTCGTGCTCGTCGAACGCATGTGGATCCCCTGCACCCGAGCGAAGCAGATAGGCGTCGGCAACGATGCTGGCGATGCGGTCGGCCTCAGCCACCCTGCCGAGGCGGGTGGCGAGGTCGACGGCGCACTGCATGCCGGTCGGCGACTCCTCGCAGACGTCGGCCGCCAGTGCGGCGAGGACCAACTCGTCGTCGTGAACGAAGCCATCGGGGGCAACGTCGCGCAAGCTCTCGACGACCGGGAAACGCAACGCACCGAGCGGGTCGAGGTCGCGGATGTCCGATCGTCTGTCGGCCAACGACGCAGCGATCTCCGGGAGGGCACGTTCGAGCACGCCCGTGACCTCGAGGAATCGCCACGTGTGCGAGTCGCCGCGGCGCAAGATGTCGATCAACACCGGGGTGTCGTTGGGGTCGAACACGAGCGGCGCGTTGCGATTTCGGCCGAACCAGTCGAGCAACTCGTCGCTCGGACGTGCGTGTTCGAGCCTGACCGAGGTGTGCAGAGCAAGCGGCACGGTCTCAGTGACGGGCGGGGTGCCGCGCAACGTCACCGAGCCGTTGACGACCTCGAGCCAGCCTCCTTCGGGCTCTTCGGTCACCTCCCACGGCGCATCGCCGTACTGGTTGATCGCAGCACTGCCGAGCCTGACCCGCAACAGAGGCGGGGTGATCACGGTCGTGACCAGCACGACGACCAGCAGCGCTCCGTAGAGATCCGGGGTGAGCACCCCGGCGCTGAGACCGATGCTCGCAAAGATCAAACCGACCTCACCGCGGGGGATCAGGCCCAGCCCGATCAGCAGCTTGTCGGCCCGCACACCGACAGCGCCCACGCATGCCGCGATCTTGCCGACGATCCCGACCGCGGTCAGCACGGCCGCGAGACCGAGCACCTTCGGATCCCCCATCGCCCCGAGATCGGCGTTGATGCCGATCAGGACGAAGAACACCGGGATGAGAACGTTGCCGATCGCACCCAGGTCGCGTGTGATCCGCTCCTGATGATCGCTGCGGCCGAGACCCAACCCGGCCATGAAGGCACCGATGATGAAAGCCAGCTTGGCGGCATCGGCGAGCTCGGCGAAGACGAGGGTCACGACCAGTGCAGCGACCACGATCGTCGCGCCCGAGCTGGCCTTGCGATGGATGAAGTCGAGCGCACGTGGCACGAGCAACAGACCGACGACGCCTGTCGCCAAGAGGAACCCGATGGCCAAACCGAGCGTGCCGGCGATGACGCCGACCCCGACAGACCCGCCCGTGACGACCTTGACGACGACCGTCAGGATGACGAGACCCAGTACGTCATCGGCGACAGCAGCACCCAACACGATCCGTGCTTCCGACGTCGCCAGGGCGCGGAGGTCGCCGAACACGCGGGCAGTTATGCCCACGCTGGTCGCCGTCAGAGCGGCACCGAGGAAGATCGCCGTCTTCGTCTCGTACCCGAGTGCGATGCCGGCGATCGCTCCACCCGCGAACGGCAAGGCGACACCGACCACGGCGACCAGCAGCGACGCCTTACCCACCTTGCTCAGCTCGCCGATGTCCATCTCCATGCCGACCTGCAGCAACAGCAGCAGGACACCGATCTCGGCGATCACACCGATCGACACGCCACGATCACCGCTCACCTCGATGAGGCCGAGTACCGATGGCCCGATCACAACTCCGGCAGCGATCTCGCCGAGCACCGCCGGGATCCGCACCCTCTCGGCGATCTCTGCCGCGAGGCGAGCCGCAGCGAGCACGATGAGCAGGTCGAGCAGCAGTCGAGCGACGTCGACCGATTCCGTAGCGGCGAGCAACAAGGCTTAGGCGAGCGGTCTCAGGAATGCGCGGCCAGACATGCCGCCGAACCTAGACATGCCACGTTTCGCGGTTGTTCGAATTTGATGAACGGCGTGTGAACACGCAGGCAAGGGGCAGTCAACGGCTCAGCCTCGCGGCATGGAGGTCGTCGGGAGATCGAGCTTTTTCCAGATGCCGGCCGCTCCACGGACCGATATTGCGGCTGCCGTCAGGCCCGCCAGGCCACGAAGGGCACCGCGGGGAATCGATGCCGCGCGGTGGTTCATGTCACCCAGACCCTCGAACTGGCCGCCGGATACTGCCGTACGGAGTTTGTGTGAACATGGCACGATGCCGGCTGAACGTCCCCTGTCCCCAGCAACCATCGCGGTCACGGCGGGCCGGCCGTCGTTGCCGGGTGATCCGCTCAACCAACCCATCGTGCTGGCGTCGAACTTCCGTTCCGGTGGCGAGTACACGCGGACACACGGCACCGACACGTGGGCGGCGCTGGAAACCGCCGTGGGTGCCTTGGAAGGTGGGCGTGCCATCGCGTTCGCCAGCGGCATGGCCGCGGCCTCGGCCATCGTGTACGCGCTCGCACCGAAGGTGGTCGTCATCCCGACCTTCAGCTACCTCGGCGTGCGATCCCTTCTCGCCGAATACCAACTGCAGGGTCACGTCGAACTACGTCCGGTCGACATCACCGACACCGCTCAGGTTGCCGCCGCGGCAGCGGGTGCCGATGTGGTGTGGGTCGAGACGCCGACGAACCCGACACTCGATGTCGCCGATCTGCCGGCGATCGCGGCGGGGTCAAGCGCCGCCGGGGCCCAAGTGGTCGTCGACTCCACCTTCGCCACTCCTCTGCTCCAGCGACCGCTCGAACACGGGGCGACCGTCGTGCTGCACAGCGGGACCAAGTTCATCGGTGGGCACAGCGACCTGCTGATCGGCCTGTGCGTCACGACGAACAACGACGTGTACGAACGCCTCATTAAGGCGCGTACCTTCCAGGGCGCCACTCCTGGAGCACTCGAGGCGTTCCTCGCGTTGCGCGGGCTGCGCACGCTTCCAATCCGCCTGGCCGCGATGCAACGAAACGCCATCGTTCTCGTCGAGCGGTTGCGCGCCCACCCGGCCGTCGCCGACGTGCGCTATCCCGGCCAGGGGGCGATGGTGTCGTTCGTCGTCGCCGGTGGTGCGGCCGCGGCCGACGCGGTGTGCGCCGGCGTACGCATCGTGGTGCCGGCAACGAGCCTGGGCGGTGTCGAGACCACCATCGAGAGACGCCAGAAGTACGCCGGCGATGCGCACGTACCACCTGGTCTGCTGCGCATGAGCGTCGGTATCGAGGACGTCGATGACCTGTGGGCCGATATCGACGCCGGACTGGCATCAGTGACAGGCTGCCTACCATGATCAATCCCCTGACCGGCACGGGCGTGTGGAGTGGGGCACTCCGCTACGGCGATGCCCACGAGACTGCGGCAGCCGCAGCCGAGCTCGAGTCGCTCGGGTACAGCGCATTGTGGATTCCTGACGTCGGTGGCGATGTCTTCGACGCCGTCGGCAACCTGTTGGCAGCGACCACCACCGCCGTGGTCGCCACAGGCATCCTCAACCTGTGGATGCACACTGCCGACGAGACTGCGGCGCAGCACGCAAACCTGACGTCACAACACGGTGATCGCTTCCTGGTCGGAATCGGCGTCAGCCACGCGCCGTTGATCGATCAGCGGATCGAGGCCGGCGCGTATCGCCAGCCGTTGGCTCAGACCCGAGCGTTTCTCGATGCTCTCGACAGTGCCGTCGTGCCGCTGACGGTCGAAGACCGGGCACTCGCCGCGTTGGGTCCCAAGATGTTGGCACTGGCCGCCACACGGACTGCTGGAGTCCATCCGTACCTGGTTACGCCCGAGCACACGCTGCTGGCTCGTCAGGCCGTCGGGCCCGATGCGCTGGTGGCGACGGAGCAGGGTGTCGTTCTCGAGATGGACCCACAACGAGCTCGCTCGATCGCCCGCGCCAACCTCGCCGGCTACTTCGGGTTGCCGAACTACACGAACAACTGGAAGCGCTTGGGCTTCAGCGACGCCGAGATCGCCGACGGCGGCAGCGATCGACTGATCGACGCGCTCGTTGCGTGGGGCGATGAAGCGACCATCGCGTCCGCGGATCAGGGAACATCGCGATGCCGGCGCCAGCCACGTGTGTGTGCAGGTCCTCACCGAAGACCGGGCCGCGATGCCCCTCGAACAATGGCGAATCCTCGCCCCCGCGCTCATCTGAACGTGGTGCGCAATGTCGCAGTGGGCGTTCGCCGTTGCGATGATCGCCGCGGTCGTCATCGGTTTGGGAATCGTCGGTTTGAGGGTGCCATCCGACGGAGGACCTAGGGCACCCAGCCCTTCGTGGCCAGAAGAATGCCGTGGTTCTCACAGGGTGAGTTGAAGTTGTAGATCCGCAGCGACGACCAGTCGAAGCGCCGTTCGACTTCGGCGAGGGAAGCAGCGACGACCCTCTCGTGGACCTGGATGGCGCACAGCAGACGGTCGGCGAATCTGTCGATCACGACGTCGACGAGCTCGGCAATGGGTGGCGTCGTGCGCCGCAGGTCGAGACCCGTTGTCTTGTCGAGGGCGTCCCCCCAAGGCGGCGCAAGGAAAGCGATCACCCTCTCGTCGCCGACCGCAGCCACGCTGGCCAGACTCAGCGAGTAGTCGTCGTGCACGACGTCGATCGGAAGCCCCAACGTCGACAGGTTCCGGCGGGTCAGTTCGAACACATCGTCGTCGAGCTCGACTCCAACCCCTCGTGCATGCGGCAGGTGGCGCAACATCCAAAACAACGTGTTGCCTGACCCGGCAAAGGGGTCGATCACGAGCATGCCAGTCTTGCGCAATGTGGGGCCGGCGACGGCGGCGATGTCGTTGCCGATCGCATCGGCCAGCTCGTCGCGGGTGCATTCCACCGCAGTCCGACCGAGCAGCCTGATCCCCCGCGCATACCACTCTGGTGGTCGCATGCCGTAGATCGAGACGTAGTCGGGATCCGAGTAGCTGTCGGTGCCGTACTGCTGCACCTCCCACAGCTCCAGCACCGAGTTTCGTTTGGCGCCGGCCAACAACAAGTCGCGGTCATACCTCACGATGCGGAGCCCTGTCGCAACACGACGACGTCGCGGCTGTGATCGCGCTCGATCGTCGATGTTCCGGCCACGACGAGATCGGCTCGATCATCCGGGCGTTCGTCGGTGACATAGCGGTCTTCCTCTGCCATCCACTGCTCCCAGCGATGCCGCATTTCTTCACCGTCTCGCGCGATGCCGTGGGCAAGACGGACGTCTCGCGGGGTCGCGACCCAGATCGCGAACGACAGGTACGGCGCGAACGCGAGTCGGTTCGAGCTCACGCCCTCGACGACGACGTGCGACGAAGCCGGCACGGTGATCCACTCGGCGAGCCCGCCGGTGGCCCAGTCGAACCGTTGATAGCGGGCGAGGTTGCCGTTCGCCAGAGGATGCAGGACCTGCTCGAGCATGCGCGGCCACCAGTCGAGAGGTACGTCCCAACTGGCGAAGTCGTCGGTGGGGACGATGGGCGCGCCATCCAGCGCGGCGGCGATGCGTTTGGCGAGGGTCGACTTGCCCGCACCCCCGTGTCCATCGATCGCCACGACTCGAACCGGCATCGGACTCGGTGGTTCCGTCGCCATGATCCGTCGCCCGACGGCGGCGATGCTCACACACATCGGTGCCATCCTCAGAGCTACAGGAACTTCCGTTCCAGCTCGGCGAAGAACGCCGATGACAATCGTTCGAAATCGGCCTCGGTGACCCGAATCGGGTCACCGACCTGGAGCTTCAGGACCGACTGCTCAGGGACCAGCTTGATCACGTTGCTGGCCTGCAAGACGCCGCGATTGTTCATCAGCGAGTCACACAGCAGCTCGACTTCGTTGAGCGGATTGCCGTCTTTGCCGGTGACGTTTCGCACCCGGTGCACGAAGTAGCGGTCGAGGACGATCACCATGTTGTTGAAGAAGCGCACTTCGAAGGCGTCGAGGGCGGGGGTGACCTTCTTGTCTTTCGTTGCCTTGCCGAGCGCTTCGACGAGCGTCTTGTATGCCGCGAGCTGTTGATCGATCGTGCTCTTGCAGTGGTCGAACTCTTCCCGGGTGTAGCTGTTGCGGCCGAGCATGGCCCACTTCCTTTCATGGCTGGCTGGTCGAAGCGTGGCGTAATCCTGGCAGCCAGGACACGAGTCAAAGCATTCGTGAAGTGGATCGATCCAGCGGTACTAGTATCCGCGTGCGTGGTGCCTTCGGGTGCTCACTCACGCTTGCGGCGATCACTGCCGTCGCAGCAGTACCGGGCCCCGTTTCTCGCTCGGAACGCTACATCGAGACGCCTACGTCGCGTGCGCTGTCATCCGGCGTTGCGAGGGCCGTACGGATGCGCCTTCGGCGCTCGCGCCATCCGTCGGAGACCGGTCGGGCGCGATTTCGGTACTGCGGGTACTCACAGCGTGCCCGACCAGGCTCAACGGGTTCGATTTCGGTACTGCGGGTACGGAAATCGCGCCCAACAAGTCTGCGGCTCGATCGATCACGCCGGTTGGGAGTTGTGCTGGCGGCCTCGGTGTCGTGGTGTTCAGATTCGGTCTGCCCATGACCAAGATCGCCGTACCTGGATCGGATCCAACCGTTCACAACCGATTTCCGTCGTCGTTCCAGATGCAACACTGTGGTGATGCCGTACAACTCCACCGGGCTGGTGATACACGACGCCGACGCCCACGTGATGGAGACGCCGAACTGGTTGCGAGATCACGCCGATGCGAACGTCCGCGATCGCATCGCCGCTCTGACGTACTCCGGCGGCAACGAGTTGCGCCAGACCGGCGACCCCGACGAGCAACTACGCGACGTCGACCACGCCTTCGACCGACTGGTAGCCCGGCACGGATCCGCTGAATATCTCGACAACGAGGCGGCCGAGATCATGGCACGCAAGAACTTCGCCGCCACCGGTGCGTTCATCGCCGACGATCGAAGTCGCGCCCTCGATCTTCTCGGGTTCGCCAGCCAGCTCATCTTCAACACCTTCCACAACCGGCGGCTGCGCGATTGGGAGCACTCCGGCGATCTAGAACTTGCCGTCGGTGCCGCCCGCGCCCACAACCGGGCGATGGTCGAGTTCTGCTCATCGGATGCCCGCCTGCTACCCACGCTGTACGTACCGCTTGCCGACCTACGAGGAGCCGGCGAGTTGGCCGCCGAGGCGATCTCGATGGGTGCCGCCGCACTACTGGTCGCCTCGGGTTGCCCTCCAACGCACTCCCCGAGCCACGTCGCCCTCGACCAGGTCTGGGCGGCGGCAAGCGACGCCGGTATCCCGATCGTGTTCCATGTCGGCGGCACCGGTGATCTGATCGACTCGGCATACTTCCGCAACGGGCTACCGATCCCGGCCGACTTCCACGGCGGCGACGAGAACTTCCGATCCGTCGACTACATGGGCATTCCGGGTCCTCCCGCGCAGACGCTCGCCACGATGATCTTCGACGGCGTCTTCGAACGTTTTCCCGATCTTCGGGTCGGCGTGATCGAGCAGGGTGCCGTCTGGGTGCCGTCATGGATGCGGCAGATGGAGGCCGCCTTCGACGCATTCGCGCGCCACGAGGAGCGCCTGCGGGCGTTGTCGATGCGACCCAGCGAGTACGTGCACCGCCAGATCCGCTTTACGCCGTATCCCACCGAGGATGTCGGCTGGATCATCGAGCAGGCCGGGGTCGAAGTCTGCATGTTCTCGTCGGACTACCCACACGTCGAAGGCGGTCGACGTCCGATCGAACGGTTCGAGGCCAGCTTGACATCGACATCCACATCCGCACGCCAGGCCTTCTACCACGACAACTTCGTCGACCTCATGGGTGCCGGCCTCGGCAGCCTTCGAGTGTGAGGGCTTCAGGTCTCGATCGGGTCACCGAGCAGATAGCGGGCTCCGGCACCGCGCCGTGCAGCCCGATCACCGAGGTTGTACAGCTCGCACGTATCGAGAGACAGACATCCGCAACCGATGCATCCGTCGAGGCGATCGCGCAACAGTTCGAGCGCGGCGATCTGTTCGGCGACGCGCGGCAACCAGCGGCTCGACAACTCGTTCCAGTCGTCACGCGTCGGCGTTCGCTGTGACGGCAACGAACCGAGGGCTTCGGCGATCTCACCGAGCGACAGACCGATTCGCTGGGCGACGCGGATGAAGGCGACGCGCCGCAACGTGTCGGGACGGTAGCGGCGGTGACCTGAGTCGTTGCGCTCGGAGCGGATCAAACCGTGGGCTTCGTAGAACCGCAGCGCCGACGTGGCAACGCCCGCACGCGCCGCCAACTCGCCGACAGAGAACCGCTTGACTTCAACCACGGTTGAAGTTCTACCGTGTCGATCGATGAACGCCTCGCCCCTCGTCACTGCCACCGCCATCAATGCCGCCACTGTTGTCGCCCACCTCGACGACCTGCCGATCGGCTCGATGAAGATGGTCAGGGTCGACGACCATCGCCTCTGCCTGGTCAGAACGTCCGACGGCGTCTTCGCCCTCGATCACGCCTGTCCTCACGAGGGCTACGGCATGACCCAGGGCTCGCTCGACGCCAACCTCATCACCTGCGCCTGGCACAACTGGAAGTTCCGCGTCGACGATGGTGCCTGCGTGGTCGGGGAGGAAGACATCGCCACGCATCATGCGACCATCGACGACGACGGCGCTGTGCGGGTCACGTTGACGAAGCCCGACCTCGACACGCTGCGCCCGCGCCTTCTGGCCAGCCTGCGCAGGGGCGTGGAACGCGACTACATCGGCCAGGTCAGTCGCGACGTGGTCCGGTTGTTGCAGGCCGACACCAACCCGGGAGAACTGGTCTGGGAGGCCGTCGATCACGGCGCACCCCGAGCAGAGTTCGGATGGGGGCATTCCATCGCCTCCGCCACCGATTGTCTGGCGATGGTCGACCTCTACGAGGGTGACCAGCGTGCCCTGCCGATCGTTCAGGCGATCGCCGGCATCGCCGAGGCCGAACGTGACCGGCCGGTCAACCCACTGCCCGACCCGACCAGCCGGCTACCCGCCGAGCCCCTCGCAGAGTTCCGCCGAGCCGTCGAATCAGAGCAGTTGGAGCAGGCCCAGGCGCTGGTGCGCGGGGCGATCCATTCCGGCCACACCGCACTCGACCTGCGGCCGTGGTTCACGGCGGTGGCCAGCGACCATCTGCTGTCGTACGGCCACGGCGCCATCTACTGCCAGAAGGCGTTCGAACTGCTCGACCTGATCGGCTGGCAGCGCGCCGACACCGTGCTGCCGTACCTGGTACCAACCATCGTGTACGGCACTCGCGAAGATCTGCTGCCCTACACCCGCCCCTTCATGCGCGCACTTGACGGGGTCGACCTCACCGCTCTCTCCACCCTGGAGGTCGACGACGGCTGGCGCGACGATGGGACCCTGCTGACCACGTTGCTCGGAAGCGACCGCAAGGCGATTGTTCCCGCCGTCATCGCGGCAATGCGGTCCGGAGCCGGTGTCGACGGCGTCCTCGACGTCGTCGTCGAGACGGTGAGCGAGCGGATGATGCGCTACGACCTCACCGGCGAGCGCGATCTGCTCGACGACTTCGGATGGCTCGACATCACCCACGGCCTGACGTACGCGAACGCAGCGCGCTCGGCACCACCGCAGTTCGCCGGGAGCCGACACGGTGCGCCTGGCGATGTTCACCGCCTTTCTCGCCCAGTGGACCGGTCGTCACGAATGGCACACCAAGGTGGCCGAACGCGACAACGGCCGATCCTTCGAGGGCACGGTCGTCGAGGCCGGCCAGGCGCTGCAACGCGAAGCCCTGCTCGACAACGCATCGGCGTTCATCGTCTACGCCCATGGCATCAAGACCAGTCGGGCAGCGTCTCGGGAGGCTGCCCGCAGCGGCTCGGTACTGCCGTTGCAGGCGGTTGCCCGCCTGCTCGATTCGCCCCGATTGGAGAGATTCGTCGCTGCCAACGTGGCTCGATCGATCGAGTTCCTGGCCGGACGGGCGCCCCGCGATCAGTGAGCGATCGAACACACGCTCGACAGACCGCTCGGTGATCAGGTAATTTTGAGAAATTGTCAAGAATTCGTAAAGGTCCCCGCGCTTCCTGCCGAAACATTGGCATGTCTCGGATTCAACGAGCGTTGGCGGCTGCCTCCCTTTCAGCCGTCTCGCTCAGCACCCTGACCCTGACCGTCCCGACGTCTGCGGCCGGCCCGACGAACGCCGCCGGCGCCGCTGCGACAACCACCGGCACGGCGGCGCAATATGTCGTCAAGCCGGGTGATTTCTTGGCCGGTATCGCCGCCAAGGTCGGTGTGGCACTACCCGAACTGCTCACCGCCAACAACATGACGACGAAGAGCCTGATCCTGCCGGGCGACAAACTGGTGCTACCGGCGAACGCAAAGGCGGCTGCTCAGGTCTCCGCCACACCAGTCGCCAAGGCCGGCGGGGTCGTCTACACCGTGCAGTGGGGCGACTTCCTGCTCGGCATCGCCACCTCGTACCAGGTGACGTTGGCCGATCTGCTGGCGGTCAACAACCTGACCGTCAGGAGCCTGATCACGCCAGGGACCCGGCTCTCACTGCCGGCAAACGCCGTGGTGCCGCCCGCCGTGGTTCCCGTAGCGCCCGCGCAGGGCGCGGCTGTTGCGTCGATGCAGGCGTCCCCGGGATCGGCAACCGTGCCCGCGGCGGCCGGGTTCACGTACACGGTCAAGAACGGCGACTTCCTGGCGGGCATCGCCTCGAAGTACAAGATCACCCTCGACGACCTGCTGGCCGTCAACAAGCTCAAGAAGTCGAGTTTGATCGTTCCCGGAGCCACGCTGGCGTTGCCGGCCGGGGCCGTTCAACCAACGGCGGCACCGGCGCTCGTCGAGTCGACCCTCGGCCCGGCCGGTGTGATCGTCGCCTACGCCTACGCCCAGCTCGGAAAGCCATACCGCTTCTTCACCGACGGCCCGAACAGCTTCGACTGCTCCGGCCTGGTCAAGGCGGCCTACGCACAGATCGGGATGACCCTGATCCATCACAGCGCTTCACAGGCCAGCTACGGCACCGCTGTCGACTTCTGGAGCGAGCCGATCAAGGCGGGCGATCTCGTCTTCATGGCGACCCATGGCGACCCGACCGACATCACCCATGTGGGGATCGCCGTCGATGCCACGCACTGGATCCACGCCCCGGCTCCGGGCGACATGGTGCGCCTGGCACCGATCCCACCGAAGGGGCTGCTGTCGACCGTGCGTCGGTTGATCCCCTAGCAACCCGTCACAGCCGCGCCGACTGCGGAGCATCGGCATCTTGGATGTTCGCCGGGTCGAAGGGCCGACGGCTGAAGATCTCGCGGAGCATCGGTTCGAACGTTTCGATCGGCTCGGTCGGGTAGTTGGGATCGAACGATTCCTGATCCCAGCGCTCGCAGAAGTTGGCGCAGCTGTCGAACCACGGGTGATCCCTGTAGGCCTCGCGCAGGTCGGGATCGAGATCGATGTGGTGGGCGTAGTAGTGCATCTGGAAGATGCCGTGCATGGCGACGACCCACGTCACCTCGGCGCGAACGTAGGGTCGGATGATCGCGGCGGCCACCTGCGAGTGATTCTCGGGTGACAGGTCGTCACCTATGTCGTGCAGCAGTGCGGCGACGACCATCTCGGTGTCGGCCCCGTCGACCATGGTCCGGGTCGCCGTCTGCAGCGAGTGCTGGTAACGGCTGATCTGATATCCGGCCAGGCCGTCGTCGAGGCGACGCAGTGCCTGTACGAGACGGCTGGGGAGCTCGGAGATGTATTCGCGCTCGAGACCGTGCAGATACTGGTACTCGTCGCGGGTACCGTCTGCCATTCGCGTGAACTGAACCGCATCGCCCGACCATGAAGGCGATTGGGAGGTGGCACTGTTCCTGCTCATGTCGTCATCGTAGAACCTCGCGGGTGCCCACCAGTACGGCGAAGCGACTCGGCGAGCGGCGTCGCTGAAGACGCGCTTTCCAGGGTCGCATCGCCCACGACCAGCCGTACCAGGTGCGATGACGGTGCCAATGCAACCCGAGCCGTAGACCGAGCTCATCCAGCATCGAGTCGGTGAGATACCCGATCGAGGCAACGCTGTCGGACCGGGTGCCGAACCGGCGTTCGAAGTCGGCGTGACGCTCGGCGACCATTTGCCTGCCACTGTCGTCGCGCCGGTAGATCGGTGAGTCCATCACGACGATGCGCCCGCCCGGCCGCAGCACGCGCATCGCTTCGCTGACCGTGTTCGTGTAGTTCGTCGAGTAGTGCAAGCTGGCGTTGAACACCACCATGTCGGCGCCGGTATCTGGCGTTGCGTCGGCGAAGGGTAAGGCATCCATCTCCGCCTGGTAGCGCGGCCACGGAGGACCGTAGTGACGGGCGGCGCCGAGACCGTCGTCGGCGTCGACGGTGAGATCGACCGCATGTGGCCGGTGGCCGAGCTGATGCAGCCGATTGGACAGCCATCCGACACCGGCGCCGACGTCGAGAACGACCAGACCATTGCCGCCCATACCGGGGCCGAAGGTTGGCAACACCCGATCGCGCACTGTCGCCCATGAGCGGCTGCGGAGCACCCACTGCGACTCCAGCGGTCCGCCAGGCGTGGGCTGCGGGAGCCGGCGGATGTACTGGGCATCGACGCCGGCTCTGCCCTCGGCCAACCTGACCGCCGTGTAATCATGAAGGAACGATTGATAGTGAGCCAGCCGGTCGGCGGGAAGGAACCTCCGGATGCCGTCGACGACCGGATACAGCTGACCACACACCCTGCAATGCGTTGAACCCGCAGCGTCATCCGCTGCGCCATCGAACGCCGCCCGACAGTTCGGACAGGCGAGCAGCAGATCCGTCACCGTGTGCACAGTAATGACCGCTACACCACGGACTTACGCACACCACGGGTTCAGAACCAGGGAGTTGGAACCAATCTGGGGAACGGTCCGTCCCGGTCCGTTCCCCAGATTGGAGCTTTGAAGCCCGCCTGCTTCGGTTCCGGCCACCCGTTCCGTTGGCCGGGTGCGTAGTAGACCAGCGATTCGCAACCTGCGATAGGTCTGCAGCCTTCAATGAGCCGTACGGACTAGAAAGCTCTGGGTTGTGTCTGCTCGCCCGCCGGTTCGGGCGGACACGATGTGGGCGATACGGTTCGACCATGACGACGCCCGAGTTCCCTCAGCCACTCGGGGGCAACGAAATGCCTCGGTTCGGTGGCATCGCCACCTTCATGCGCCTACCCGGCACCTGCTCTCCCGACCAGCTCGACGCCGCGGTGATCGGCGTGCCATTCGACATCGGCACCTCCAATCGGCCGGGGGCCCGCTTCGGCCACGCGGGATTCGCAACGAATCGGTGCTGCTACGCCCCTACAACATGGCGACTCGCGCTGCGCCGTTCGACAGTCTGAGGATCGACGACGTCGGCGACGTGGCCACCAACCCCTACAACGTTGCCGATTCGATGGCGCGGATCGAAGCCAGGTACAACTCGCTGCTCGGCCACGGCCTGGTGACGGCGTCGATGGGTGGTGACCACACGATCGTCCTGCCGATCTTGCGAGCGATGGCCGCACGGTATGGCCCGGTCGGGTTGGTGCACATCGACGCGCACACCGACATCAACGACACGATGTTCGGCGAATCGGTCGCCCACGGAACTCCCTTTCGGCGTGCCGTCGAAGAGGGTTTGCTCGACTGTGCCCGTGTCGCCCAGATCGGCGTACGCGGCACGGGGTATCAGGCCGACGACTTCGACTGGTCACGATCGCAGGGTTTCCGGGTGGTGCAGGTCGAGGAGTGTTGGCACCGCAGCCTCGAGCCGCTGATGGCCGAGATCCGCACTCAGCTCGGTGACGGGCCTGTCTACCTCAGCTTCGACATCGATGGTCTCGACCCGTCGTTCGCCCCAGGGACCGGCACCCCGGAGATCGGCGGGCTGACGATCTGGCAGGGCATCGAGATCATCCGCGGCTGCCGTGGGTTGCACATCGTCGGCTGCGACGTCGTCGAGGTCGCCCCGATCTACGACGTTTCGGGCATGACGTCGCTGGTCGCCGCCAACCTGCTGTACGAGATGCTGTGTGTGTTGCCAGGCGTCGAATGCCGCTGATCTCGCTGACATCGCTGCAAAGAATCTCCCTTGGGGGCGGGGGACCCTCCCGGAACCCCGCCCCCAAGGTTGGGGGATAGCGGCGAGTCAGGATCGCCGTGTGCGCAGTTCGCGGACCGGGCACACCTCCTAGAGCACACAACTGTGTCGCCAGATACATCGGCTACCCGAGGCGGATCGTCAGGCGACTCCAGGCGCCGACATAGACCCGATCGCCGTCGTGCAACGGTGTCGACAAGCCCGCCACCACAGCCGGCGAGTCGTCGCTGGGCTCCATACCGGCCGGCACGACATATGTGCCGTTCGTCGACGACAGGTCGATCACCACCAGATCGTCGCCGTCGCGAACGAGTTGCGCATGCCGTCGGGAGACACCGGTGTCGCCATCGAGCGCAATCTCGGGGTGGATGTCGCGCGATTGGCTCGACCGGCCAACCAACGCTGTGTGCTGGGTCAGCGCGACGGTCGACGATGATGCAGGTGGGCACGGCTGATCGGCCAGCGACCCCTTCAGCGCGTACCAGACGGGATCGACTTCGACGACAACGACCCACTTCGTGATCGAGTCGGGAATCGTCGCCGACTGTTCGCTCTGCTCGGTGACCACGAGTTGCGGCGGCGCCTGACCGGTCGTGAAGTCGTAGCCGCACTGCTCGCAGAAGAGGTTGGCGGCGTCGTTCGACGATCCACAGTTCGGACAATCGGTCGGGGCAGCCGATCGCACCGCGGTGGCCGTTGCAACGGGTGCCGGGCTCGCTGGTTGGGCCGCAGCCGCGCTCGGTGCCGGATCCGGCGAACCACCGATCGGGGCCCCACACGTGTCGCACCACTCGGCGTCTCCGCTGGTGTGGCCATTCGGGCAGAGGACCGCCGTCATGGCTCCTTCCGAATCCGTGTGGTCTTGGTGCTGCGCGTGTCGAGCGCCATCTCGTCGGTGCGTTCGACGTTGCCTTTCAGACGCACGGTGCCGGCCTCGGCGTCGACGACATCGACGACCTTGGAGAGCAGGCGCGTGGTGTCTTCGTTGCCGCTCTCGTGGGCGATCTTGGCGGCCTCACCGAGTAGCACCGTCGCCGTGCGGTCATCGCCCGCAGCCTTGGCTGCCAAACCCTTCTGGATGGCGTCGGCCAACTGCGCCTGGCCGGTGTAGTGGGCGACAGCCGGGTCGATACGCGTCGTCAGGTTGGCGTCGGCACTCCACGTCGCCTTGACCAGGCTCTTGGCGAGGACCTCGTCGTTGATCACCACCTCGACGCGGGCTGCCAAACGCTCGTTGCCGAGCGGTGCGACCGGCACCCGCACGGCGACGTGGTAGTCGCGGCTCTCGTCGCTCCACGCCCCGGTCGGGAACTCGCGTACCAACGGGCCGACCTGCACTGCCTTGCCTGTGAGGTCTTCGACCGTGGGAGCGACCTGACGCACGAAGAGCACCTCGCTGCCCTGGGGCGCCCACACCCGTAGTCGGGCGTCGGCGACGCCGCGGCTCATCGACGTGCGGATCATGGCCTCGAAGTCGGCTTCGAGGTCTTCGGGCTTGGCGATGATGTCGACAGTGCCGAGCAACGTGTTGGCGATCGTGCGTAGCTCTTCGACCACCCAATCGGACCCGATGCCCCGGCAGTCGCATTGGAACTGGCCCTGGGCTGTGGCCAACGCCTGTGGCAGCGCGTACGCCGGCTCACCTTCGATCTTCCCATCGGTCAGCAGGATTGCGTGCTGCTGCGCCGACTGCACCTGCGAGAACAGCTCCGTCGCCGCTGCGATCCAGGCACCGATCGCTGTCGCACCGCCCGCCCGCAACTGGTCGACCATCTTCGTTGCCTCGCGACGGGTGACGTCGGTCATCTTGGCCATGCCCGGGTGCGATGGGTAGACCATCTGGGCGACGCTGTGACCGCTGATGACGGCGAACCACGTGCCGTCGACTATCTCGCCCAAGGCCACCTTGGCCGCACGCCGGGCAGCGACGATCTTCGACGCCGGCATGTCCATCGAGCCGGAGGTGTCGACGATGATGATCTCCGCTGCTTCGCCCTGACCCGACTGGCCGGCCGTCCCGGCGCCCGAGCATGACACCGACACCACGGCGTGCACGTCGGTGGCTCCCTCTGCAAGGAACTCGTTCTGAAAGACCTCTGCCTCGAAATCAGCCACCTGACGTCCTCTCCTGGTCCCAGCGTAGCGATGGGTCGCAGCGCGCCAGAGCGGCTGTGACGTTGTCGTGGCCGCCGCTGGCGTTGGCCCAATCGACGAGTTTGGCAGCCAGTTGCAGCCGGGGTCGGGCGGCAGAGGATAGGGCGGCAGCGGGTCGGCGCCGACTTCCGAGCAGATGGCGCGGACCCGGCCGGCCATCTCGTCGACCGCCGAGGCGTAGTTCCACAGTCCGTCGCTGCACACGAGGAACCATCCCGGGCCGTCGATCGACTGCGAGACCACCTCGGGCGCGTGGTCGACCGAGTCCGCACCGAGCCAGCGGGTGATCGTGTGGAACGAGGGATCGGCCTCGGCTTCGGCAGGTGACTTGCCGGCGGCCATCAGCTCGGTGCCCAGCGAGTGATCGACCGTCAACTGCCGAGGCTCCCCTGCGTCGGGTAGCCAGTAGGCCCGCGAGTCGCCGCACCATGCCACGGTGATCAACGAACCACTGACCACCGCGGCGACGAACGTGCACGAGGGTGGCTCGGCCGGATCACCGAGCGTGTGGGCGACGCCGACTGCCGCCGCGTTCGCCTCCGACGCGGCGCCCTGCAGCGCGTCGCTCCAGAAGTCGACAGCTGCCGCGACGCTTCCCGGTGGTGGCTCGGGAATCGACGTCAGCCGACCACACGCGGCCCGCGACGCAGCCATCGCGGCGCGATCACTGTCGGGCGCACTGGTGACACCATCGCACACGACCAGCACCGCGAACGGCCTGTCGGCCGTCGCAGCGAGTGCCATGGCATCTTCGTTGGCTGGGTGAACCACGCCCTGATCGCAGACGCCTGCCACCCACGGTGCCGGCTGCTCGGACCAGTGGTCGCGCCGCGAGCTGGCCTTCTGGCCGCACGTGCCACAGAAGCCGTCGTCGAGGACACTGCCCCCACACTGCGAACATGTCGCTGAAGTTACGGCAGTCCGTGGAATGGGAGCGGTGTCGTCGACCGAAGCGGGGCGCGCTGGCGAGGGCGGCGGCTGTTGCCCGTGCAGGGCGGCGCCGCACGCCTCGCAGAACGTGTCGTCGGCTGCCACAGGTGCAGCGCATGCGGGGCATGGCAACGCGACGCCGGTCATGTCACAGTCACATCGCCGTCATATCAGCGAACGCACCCGAACGGAGTTGGCCTGATCGACCAGGCGGGTCCGTGTCGCCGCATCGTCGGCAAGGCGAGCAGCATCGCGGTACGCCTGCTCGAGACCGGATCGGAGCGACGGTTCGGTCGCCGCAGAACCGGCGATCGCGAGTTGCGGCGAGGCACCGTGATCGTGGACCTGTTGAAGGGCGGCCGCGAGGATCTGGATGCGTAGGTCTGCACGCTCCTTCGAGCCGAGCGATGCCTGGTCGAGCTCGTCGGCAGCTGCCGCAAGATCGTCGAGCGGGTGTGCCGACCCAACGTCAGACGAGAGCAGCAAAGCCCGCTGGCGACGGGCGTCGCCGAAGGCACGGCTGGTGGCCGGGATGCGCTCGAATGCGGAAAGCGCCTCGTCGCGGCGACCCGCCGCTGCCGCAAGACGGGCGAGCCCGAACTCGGCGGGCGCGACATAGGCCGCGTCGGTGCGCGCGCACTGCGTGTACAGCTGCGAGGCGATGCCCGGTTCACCGCCGAGCTCGCACGCCCGGGCGAGCGCCAGCTTCGGCGCCAACTCACCGGGCAGTTGGCCGTAGACGCTGTTGAACGCCGAGATGGCCGAGGGGTGGTCGCCGGCGGCAAGTGCCACGAGGCCGTGCAGCCACACGCCGCGCCACTCCCATGGATCATTACCGAGGATCTCGTCGGAGATCGTCGAAGCCTGCTGGAGCTGTCCCGAGGCCAAGGCTGCACAACCGGTGGCCATCGCCACCCCGACCGTCTGCTCCGGTGCCGAGCTCAAGGCCTGCAGACGATCGGTCGGATTCTCGGCAGTGACCGACGCCAGCCACGACGCCATCGAGTCGCGCGGATCAATTGCCACCGCCGGCAGGTCTGCCCAGTCGAGCCTGTCGTTGGCAACGGCCGGCGTGTCGAACAACCGCGAAGGCGTACTGCGGGTGACCACTCCTCCACCCGTCGCCGCGGTGACCGTGCTGGTGACTTCGCGCAGCACCCCGAGGAGTTGGTCGCGCATCTCGTCGGCGCTCTGGAAGCGATCCTCTGGTTGCGGTGCCGTGCCCTTCAGCAGCCAGCGATGAAGCGAGTCGTGTTGGGCGAAAACTGGCACGTCGGTCGGCGATGGCAGGGTGGCCTCATACTGGCTCTGATACCCCTTGAACTCGAAGATCAGCACCGCGAGTGTTCGCGCCACGGTGTACAGATCGCTGGCGATCGAGGTGCCCTCCTTGGCGACCTCGGGCGCCTGGAACCCGACCGTGCCGTAGATCGGCGATTGGTCGTCGTCGACGCGGCGCACCCCGCCGAGGTCGATCAACTTCAGGCCGTCACCGACCTGGATGAGGTTGGCCGGCTTGAAGTCGCAGTACAACAGGCCGAGCAGATGAAGGTACGAGAAGGCCGGCAGGATCTCGACGATGTAGGCGATCGCCTGATCGACCGGGATCGGCGAGAACCTGCCGGTGGCCTTCATCCGTTCCTTGAGCAGGACGTTGAGCGAACGGCCGCCGACGTACTCCATGACGATGTACGACGCACCGTCGGGTGCTGTGACGAAGTTGTAGATCTCGACGATCAGCGGGTGCTCGACCTCGGCGAGGTACTGCTTCTCGGCCACGGCCGCACGCGCCGCGTCGGGGTCGCCGCTGTTGAGCAGGCCCTTCAAGACGACCCATCGATCATTGACGTTGCGATCGTTGGCGAGGTAGATCCAGCCCATGCCACCGTGCGCCAAGCCACCGACCACCTCGTACTGCCCGCCGACGAGCGCACCGGGCTGCAGCTTCGGATCGAAGTCGAAGGGGGTGCGGCACTTCGGACAAAAGCCCTTGGAACGGCCGGGAACCCCTTCGCGCGACCGGCCGACCGGCGCTTGGCACACCGAGCAGAACCGCTTGTCCTCGGCGACGATGGGCGGATCCATCAACGCCTGCCGCGGATCGGTGTCGGGCACCGACGGAACCTGAGTCAGGCCGGCGCCCAGTCGCGAGGTCTGCGGCGTGCTCGTGAGCCGACGGGTCGGTCGGCTGGCCCCACCCGAGCGCGCCGAACCGAGTGGCGCCACACCGAGCTGGGTCGTGCCTGACCGGCCCGTGGGCATGCTCGGACCGTCGCCAGTACGGGCGACCGCCTCCGGACCGCTCGCCGCGGGCGCCAGGCCGCACACATCGCAGTAGCCGTCAACGACACTGCCGGCGCAACCACTCTGCTTGCACTTCACGAGCCGTTCCCTCCTGATGGCAGCCCTCCCGGTGCTACTTCTGATGCGATCATCGCGTTGACGACCGCAACGTAGCGATCGACCAGCGGGCGCGCCGCAGCGATGTCGCACGGTGCCGCCCACAGATACGACTCGGCCCGCCGGTACAACGGTTCCAGATCGCTGTTCTCGCCGAGCCCGTGGGCAGCGGCCTTGTCGCGGAACGACTGCAGCAGACCGCGCAGGTCGTCGCGGTCGTCGAGCGGTTGCTGGTATCGATCGTGCGCTACGGCGAGCGCGGCCTCGACCCGGTCGATCTTGTCGAGGACGGGGGTCATCACTCCGCGGGCGGCCGTCCATGGCATCGCCTCGAGCTCGTCGGTGGTTGCGAGGGGGCCGAGCGCCGCCACCGACGGGATCGCCAGGGTCGGCGCTTGCACGACCTTGGCGCGGCACCGCTCGGCGAGCTGCCTGACCACCGCCTCGGTCTCGCTGAGGGCTTCGAGCCGAGTGCTCGACGCCGCCCACTTCTCGAACAGTTGGCGCCGTTCTGCGTCGATACGTTCGAGCTCGGCGCGAAGTTCGGCAGCGCGCCCGGCGACGTCGACCAGACCTCGACGGGCAACCAGTTCGCTACGCAGTTGCGCGGCCTGGTTGATCTGGCTGCCGAGCTCGTGGGCCAGTCGCTCGGCGACGGACAAATCGATGTCGGCACGCGTCGCCGCCGCAACTTCCGTCGCCGATCGGTTCTCGACGCCGGCCACGCGCTGTTCGACGCGCTGAACGATCGCATCGACGAGGGCGGCGGCGTCGGACAGGTTCTTACCGACGGGCTGGCCGAGGTCGTCGATCAACGGCTGGCCGGCCAGCGCCGCCGCCTCGGCCCGATCGTGCTCGGCGAGCTCGGCGACGGCCTGCAGGCGATCATCAACGACTTTGCGGGCCATGAACGCAGCGGCAAGATCTGCTCGGTCCGAATCCGTCCCGGCAGTGCGAACGCGATCCTCCAACGACAACATCACGTCGGTGCGCCCGGCCAGCCAGTCGTTCCACTGGGCGAGCAGCGCAGCCATCTGCGCCGAACTCGGGGTTGCCGCCACTACCCGTCCCTCCCGTAGATCGCCTTGGGTGGATCGATGACGGTGTCGCTCAACACACCGACCAACCACTTCGAGTAGATCGCCTTCCACCGTCCATCGGTGCGCATCTCTGCGATCACGTTGTTGACGAAGCGCACGAAGTCGACCTTGTCCTTGGCCATCCCGAGGCCGTACGGCTCGTCGGTGAACGGCTCGCCGACGACTTCGGTGTTGGGGTCCTGGGCGGCCAACCCGGCCAACACCGTGTCGTCGCCCGTCGCCCCGTCGGCTTCGCCCTGCTGCATGGCCACGAGACAGTCGGTGACGTCGGGTTTGGCGACGATCACGATGTTGTCGAACCGATGGTCCTCGTTGCGTCGGAGGAGTTCGATGTTGGTGCTGCCCTCCGGCGCGCAGAGCGTGGCCGACGAGGCGTTGAGATCGTCGATGCTCGTGAAGCCCGAGCCCTTCTTGACGAGGACTCGCTGACCGGCGTGGAAGTACTCTGATGAGAAGGAGATGCGCAGCCATCGGTTGCAGTTGATCGTCATGGTGTGGGCAACGATGTCGACGCCACCGTTGTCGGGTCCGGCCTCGAGGTTCGGCAACCGGTCGGCGTAGGTGATGACCTTGTAGGTGATGTGTGACTCGCCGTCGGGGCCGAAGATCGCCTTGGCCACCTCCTTGAGCATGTCGATGTCGAAGCCTTCGATGACGTTCTCGAGCGGGTTGCGTGCACCGAACAACAGCGTGTCGCCGGAGACTCCGACGATCAGCTTGCCGCGGTCGCGTATCGCCGCCATCGTCGAACCAGCGGGAAGCTGGTCGGGTGACGGGAGCGGGCCTTGCGGCTCGTACGACCGGGTCGCGTCTTGCGCCTTCTGCTCGGCTGTGCATTCCGGCGCCGCCGGAGTGACCACGTCGGTCGAGGGCGGTGCTTCGCCTTCGAGCGCGTCGGGGAGTCGCGCCGAGCCAGAACAGCCGGCGATCAGGATCGACGCGACAGCGACTGCAAGCGCGTTGACACGACGGGGGCTCATCGGTACTCCCTCAGCCGCTGGCCGCAACCCACCGCAGCGAGTGCTGCGATCACCAGACCGGCGACGAAGACGATGTTGCGAAGCTTGCGCAAAGGCGCCGCCGCGTCGCTGAGGAGTTGCGCGGCGCCCGAGCCTTCTGTCCTTGCAATCTCTTCGATGATCTGGTCGAAGTCGTTGAAGGCGGCCACCGCGTTGGTACCTGTCGACGTCGGCTGCCGGCCCAGACTGGCAGCAACAGCCTGGTCCCAGTTGCCTCCGTCGTCGAGGGCACGGATCTCGACGTGGGCATCGCTGTAGCTCCCGTAGGCATCGGCAGCACGAGTCGACTGACTGGCCGCGCCGCCCAGAGGGCGATCGAGGGCTTGCAACACGATGCTGTTTCCGGTCTGCCAGTTGGCCTCGTTGGCGGCCCCATTGCCTCGGTTGATCAAGGTCAGCGCCTCCTGCGAACGGGCCTCGAACGCCGCGGCGCGGGCCTGGGCAGCATCGTCGGCACCGGCCAGCGGGCCGTTGACAGCTGCATCCGCGTCGCTGACCGCGCCTGCCTGCGTCGAGCCACCGATCAGCAGCAGCAACAACAGCAGCACACCGGCGATTGCGATCGGGATGTTGATCAGTCGACGGAACGTGCGCGCCAACCACACACTTCCGACCACCAGCGCGGCCACCAGCAACCATCCGAACAGCTGCAGCCACGCACCGGCACGATGCGCGGTGGCCAGGCCGGCGTTGATCTGGTCGCGCTGTGAAGCCTCGACGGAACGCAACGACGAGACGATGTCGGGTGTTTCAGGATCGGTGTTGCTGACCAGACCGTTGGCCTGCCGCTGGTAGGCCGCCCCGACCGGGAAGCCTTGGCGATTGTTGGCCCTGGCCTGCTCGACCAGACCGACGTAGCTGCCCAGCAGGCGACTGGCGTCGCTGAGTTGCACGAGATCGGCGGGCGTGGCGGCAGCGGACACCGCGACCAAACCGTCGCCTGCCTTGGCGATCTCGTCGAGATATGCAGTGCGCTGCGCCGGGTCCTCCTGGCCGCCCACGAGATACGACGAGCTGGCAATCGCATCGGCATGCACCACCCGCACGCGGATGTCTTGCAGGGCCAGGAGTTGTGCGGCCGAGGATCGAACGTCGTCGATGGCGTTGGCCCGTCGGTTGACGCCGAACGCGCCGCCGACAGCGAAGACCACCGCCAGCACGATGATGACCGCACGCAGCAGCGAGAGCCGGGCCGGCGTCGACGTGGCCACGGCTCGCCGCCGGAAGGATTGCGTGCCGACCGAAGCAGGGGGCGGCGATGGCGGCGATGGCGGTGGTGGCGCTGGCTGTGTCGTTGTTCTCGCTGTTGGGGGCACCCACACCTCCTCGAATGGGAGTGTATGCGCAACTCTTGACAATACGAGTCGGTTGGGTACCGTTGTCACATGCCCGCAGCGTTCCTCCACCCATACGCCAAGCCCACCCGAGACCGCTTCATCCGCATCGAGCGCGGTGAGGGAGCGCTGGTGTGGGACGAAGACGGCCGCGAGCTGGTCGACGGCATGGCCAGCCTGTGGTACAACGCGATCGGCCACGGCCGCGACGAGATGGCCGACGCGATCGCCGACCAGGTCCGCAAGCTCGGCGCCTACTCCACGTTCGACCCGTTCACCAACGAACCGGCCGAGACGCTGGCCGAGGAGTTGCGCCAGATCGCGCCGACACCCAACGCCCGCGTGTTCTTCACCTCCTCGGGCTCGGAGTCGATCGACACGGTGATGAAGCTGGCCCGCATGGCCCACGTGCAGGCCGGCCAGCCGCAGCGCAAGCTCATCATCAGTCGCACCCGCGGCTATCACGGCGTCGCCTACGGCGGCACCGAGCGCGCTCGGCATCGCCGCGTACAAGGACAACTTCGGTCCGTTCGTCGACGAAGTCGTGCACAGTGCCGGCCGACGACATCGAGGCCGTGGCCACCCTGATGAGCCAGCGCGGCAACGAGGTCGCAGCGATCATGACCGAGCCGGTGCAGGGTGCCGGCGGCGTGTTCCCGCCACCCGACGGCTACCTGCAATCGCTGCGCAAGCTGTGCGACCAGCACGGCGCCTACCTGATCTTCGACGAGGTCATCACCGGCTACGGCCGCACCGGCAGTTGGTTCGCGGCGCATCACTACGGCGTGTCGCCCGACTTCGCGACCTTCGCCAAGGGGATCACCTCCGGCTACATCCCGCTCGGCGGCGTGTTCGTCGGCATCGCCCCCACCGCCGCGCTGGAGACCGATCCCGAGTTCTTCCTGGCGCACGGCTTCACCTACTCCGGTCATCCCGACGGCATGCGCGGCCGGGCTGAAGAACCTCGAGATCATCCGCCGCGAGGGTCTGGTCGAGCGGGCCAAGCACATCGAAGACCGGCTGGGCGGCGGCCTGCACGCGCTGGCGGCCGACGGCGTCGATCGAAGGCGTTCGTGGCGTCGGCGGCATGTGGGCTCTGGCCGTGCGGCCCGACCAGGATGCCAAGGCGATGCGCGACCACATGCTCGACACGAGCGGTGTGATCGTGCGCGCCCTCGCCGACGGCCTGGTGATGTGCCCGCCGCTGGTGATCCGCGACGAGCACATGGATCAGATTGGTCGATGCGGTCGCTGCGGCGGCCGGCTGACATGAAGTTCGGAATCTTCTACGAGCACCAGATCGGTCGGCCGTGGGACGACGGCACCGAGTACCAACTGATCCAGGACGCGCTCGACCAGGTCGAGCTCGCCGACTCGCTCGGCATCCAGTACGTGTGGGAGGTCGAGCACCACTTCCTCGAGGAGTACAGCCACTCGTCGGCGCCCGAAGTGTTCCTCGCGGCATGCAGCCAGCGCACCAAGAACATGCGCCTCGGTCACGGCATCATCCTGACGGCGCCGAAGTTCAACCATCCGGCGCGCACCGCCGAGCGGGTCAGCATGCTCGATCTCGTGTCGCGGCGGTCGCGTCGAGTTCGGCAGCGGCGAGTCGTCGAGCGAGGCCGAGCTCGCCGGCTTCGGCGTCAACCCGCTCGAGAAGCGCGAGCAGTGGCTGGAAGGGCTCGAGGTCGCGGTGCGCTGCATGGCCGAGACGCCGTTCACCGGCGTCGACGGCAAGTACGTGCAGATGCCGCCGCGCAACGTCATTCCCAAGCCGATGCAGAAGCCGCACCCGCCGCTGTGGGTCGCGTGCAGTCGCCGCGACACGATCCTGCTCGCCGCGGAGAAGGGCATGGGCGCGCTGACGTTTGCGTTCATCGACCCCGAGGAAGCCGTCAACTGGGTCACCGAGTACGAGCGCACGTTCACCGAGAAGTGCCATCCGGTCGGCTTCGCCGTCAACCCGCAGGTCGCCTGCGTCAGCCCGATGATGCTGCACCACGACGAGGACGAGGCGATCCGTCGCGGCACCGAGGGCGCCAACTTCTTCGGCTACTCGCTCGGCCACTTCTACGTGTTCGGTGAGCACCAGCCGGGCAAGACCGACGTGTGGTCGCAGTACGTCGAACGTCGCGCCGCGCAGGGCTACGACCCCGAGGCCATCGCCGCGGCGGTCCGCGAAGGACAGCGCACCGACGCCCTCGGCGCCAAGCAGGCAGCGGGCGACACGACCGGGCTGCGCGGCAGCGTCGGTACACCGGCGCAGGTGCGCGAGTACCTGCGCCGCTTCGAGGAAGCCGGCGTCGACCAGGTGATCTTCGTGCTGCAGGCCGGCCGCAACCAGCACGAGCACATCATGGAATCGATCGAGATCTTCGGCCGCGAGGTGCTGCCCGAGTTCCTCGATCGCGACGAGGCACAGGTGCGAGGCCAAGCAGCAGCGGCTGGCGCCGGCGATCGAAGCGGCGATGCGGCGCCGCGCCGAGGACTACCAACCGGTCGACGTCGGCGACTACTCGTTCCCGGCGCTGCCGGTGCAATGGGCCAAGGCGACCGGGTCAGCCGAGCTGGAAGCGACGCTTGCAGCAGTGGGCCGACGACCGTGCCGCCGGCAAGCGCGATCTCGGCGCCGGCATCACCGGCTGATGAGCGCGTCTGACCGACGCCATCGTGTTCAGCCCGTTCGACCCTGCTCCGGGCAGACATCCGAACGTACGCCGGTCGCATCGACCCGCCAGGTCAGTCGTCGCCTGCCGGTGCTCGACGGCGCAGGACTGCCCGAACGTTCGAGGCGCGATTCCATCGCGGCATCGACGTCCAGCGCGGGATGATCCGCGGGTCGTAGCCGACGGGCGACGGGCCCTCAGCGAAGCGCCTCCATCCAGCGCGCTTGGCGTCGATGTCGAGCTCCCATGCGGTGTCGCAGTCGGCAGTGCACGTGTCGTGCTTCGGGTTCCAGTAGGTCAACGAGACCAGCGGTTGAGCATCGAGGTCGCGTCGTTTGGGCGAGGTCGGGTCGGTGGCGATCCATCCCGTCAGCGCCGAGCCATTCCACTCCCAGATCGGGTGTAGCACGCGGGTTCGTGGACGACCGGCCGGATCGACCGTGGCGACCGTGCACCACACGATGCGGTGGGCCATCTCGACGAACGCCGGTGCGATCAAGGCGAGATCGGTCATGGCCAGAACTACGACGCTGATTGGTGTGCGGGTTCGAGCACGACGACAGGGATCTGCCGTGCGGTCTTGGCCTCGTACTCGGCGAATCCCGGATAGAGCGCCTTCTGCCGCGTCCACAGTCGTTCCCGTGTCTCACCCTCGGCGACGTGGGCGACGACCGCTACCGTGCGGTCGCCGAGCTCGATCGAGGCCTGCGGGTGGGCAACCAGGTTGTGGTACCAGTCGGGGCTCGTCGGTGCACCGGCCTTCGAGGCGAACACGACGAGGTTGTCACCGTCGGCCAGATACATCATCGGGTTGACGCGCTCTCGACCCGACTTGGCCCCGGTCGTGTGCAGCAGCAACAGCGGTGCTCCTTCGAACTGCCCGCCGACCTTGCCGCCGTTGGCACGGAACTCTTCGATGATCCCGGTGTTCCAGTCGTTGACATCGCTCATGATCGCTCCTCAATCGTTGGCCAGTAGTTGGATCAGACTAGAGGTGTCCCAACGCTTGCCACCACGGGCGATGACCTGGGCATAGAACTGATCGATCAGTGCGGTCATCGGCAGGCGGGCCGCGTTGCGGTTGGCCTCGCCGAGCACGATCGCCAAGTCCTTGCGCATCCATTCGACGGCGAACCCGAAGTCGAACTCGCCGCGGGCCATTGTGCGTCCGCGATTCTCCATCTGCCAGCTCTGCGCCGCACCGAAGCGGATGACATCGATGACCTGGTCGGGATCGAGGCCGGCCTTCTGGGCGAAGTTGATGCCCTCCGCGAGGCCCTGCACCACACCGGCGATGCAGATCTGGTTGACCATCTTGGTCAACTGCCCTGCCCCGGCGTCACCCATCAGCGAGCAGGCCTTTGCGTAGGCCCCCATCACCGGCATGGCCAACTCGTAGAACGCCTCGTCGTCGCTGCCGCACATGATCGTCAGCTGCCCGTTCTCGGCACCGGCCTGGCCGCCCGAGACGGGTGCATCGACGAACCCGACGCCGAACTCGGCGGCCGCCTCGGCCAGCTCCTTGGCAACCTCCGCCGATGCGGTGGTGTGGTCGACCAGCACCGCACCCGCTTCGGCACCGGCCAGCACACCGTCGGGGCCGTAGACCACGTCGCGCACGTCGTTGTCGTTGCCGACGCACATCATCACGAACTCGGCGCCTTCGGCGGCCTCGCGCGGGGTCGGGACGGCGCGGTTGCCGTAGAGAGCGACCCACGCCAGCGACTTCTCGGGTGTGCGGTTGTAGACGGTGACCTGATGGCCGGCTGCGGCGAGGTGGCGGGCCATCGGCGTGCCCATGACGCCGAGCCCGATGAAAGCGACGGAACTCATCGACCCAGTCTTGCCGGTCACGAGGTCACGAGCGTTCACACCGTCGCTTCACGCAATGATGGAGCCGTGATCGACCATCTCGTGTTTGCCTCGAATGACCTACCTGGCGCTTCGGCAACCATCGTTGATCTGTTCGGCGTCGCGCCGACAGCAGGCGGCAGCCACGTTGGCAAAGGAACGCACAACGAGCTGCTGTCGCTCGGTGGAGCGATCTATCTCGAGGTGATCGGGTGTGCGTTGCCGTTCATCATCGACTGGCGAGACTCACCGCATCCGACCGAAACGCTTCCTGCGGCGGTCCATCTTGTCGAGCTCGTCGTCGTTCATCCGGATCCGCGCCGGCTCCGCGCCGTGCTCGAGATCATCGGGGCCGGTTCGGATGTCGAGGTACACGAAGGAGATCGGGCGGCGCTACGCGCCACGATCGCCGCTGCGAGTGGCAATGTCACGTTGACAAGCTGACCATCACCTCGTCGATGATCGAATCCGGTGTGCGCGGGTGCATGAACACCAGTCGTCCGACCGGTTCGCCCTTGTAGGTCGACGGCGCCACGAATGCAGTGCCGCTGCGAATCAGGGCTGTAGCCCACGCCTTCCACTCGTCGGTCCCCCATCCGGCACGCCGGAACAGCACCACGCCGAGCTCGGGGCGCATGATCAATTCGGTCAGCGGGTCGGCGTCGAGGGCATCAGCCATCGCCGACGCGAGCCGGATTCCGTGGCGGATCGCAGTTCGGTGGGCTTCGAGCCCGTGCAGGGCCAGGGCGAACCAGATCGGCAGTCCACTGGCGCGCCGTGTCAGTTGGTAGCCGAGGTCGCACGGGTTGTAGGCGTCATCTCCAGTTCGCAATACGTCGATGTACGGGCCGTGCTGAGTGTGCACCTGCGCGAGCCAACGACGGATTGCGGTACACCAGCGCGCACGAACCGGCTGTGGCGAACAACCACTTGTGCGGATCGACGATGAACGAGTCGGCACGCTCGAGACCCACGAACCGGTCACGTAGCTCGGGCAGCAGCAGCGTGGCCAGGCCGTAGGCGCCGTCGACGTGGAACCACGCATCGGTCTCGCCGGCGACATCGGCGCAGCCGCTGAGGTCGTCGATCACGCCGGCATTCGTCGAACCTCCAGCGGCGACGATGATGCCGACGTCGCCTCGACCGGCGATCGTGGCGCGAAGCGCATCGCCGGTCATGCGGCAGTCGGAGCCCGTCGGCACGACCAAGGCTTCGAGTCCGAGCAGATGCAGTGCGTTGTCGACCGAGGCGTGCGCCGTGTCGGCCACGGCCACGAACCGCCGACCGGCGGTGCGGTCACGACCGACGGCCAGTGCCGACAGGTTGCCGATCGACCCACCGCTCATGAAACAGCCAGCCGCACCGACGGGCATCGCCGCAGCGCGGCACAACAGGTCGATGACCTGGTTCTCGGCGGCCACCGCTCCAGCGCCCTCGAGCCACGACTCCGCCGAAAAGTTGGCGGCCGACACGATCGAGTCCATCCAGACCGTGGCCACCGACGGTGACAAAGGGATGAAGGCCAGAAATCGCTCGCTGTCGAGACCGATGTTGTTCGGTGCGACGATCTGTTCGAACTGTTGCCAGGCCAGGTCGAGACCAAGGCCGCCGTCGGTGATCGAATCGGCAAGGGCGGCATCGAGTGCGGGCTTGTCGCCGATCACGCCAACCGGCGAGTCAGCCAGCCGCCTCGTGATCCAGGCGACGGCGCGATCGGCGAGATCACCGACTGCGCTGTCCGTGCCGTGGAGCGGCCCGCTCACTCGGGTGTCACGTACGCGGCAGTGATGCCGCCGTCGATGATCAGCGACTGGCCGGTCATCCAACTCGACTCGTTGGATGCCAGGAACAGCGCGCCGTTGGCGATCTCGACCGGCTCGCCGAAGCGGCCCATCGGGATGTGCACCAGGCGGCGGTTCCGCTTGGCGTCGTCGGAGAGGAACTTGGCCAGCAGCGGGGTCATGATGGGCCCGGGGCACAGCGCGTTGGCGCGGATCCCTTGACGTGCATAGGTCACCGCGATCTCGCGGGTCATCGCCAGCACGGCGCCTTTCGAGGCCGTGTACGCCACCTGCGGCGTGGCTGCGCCCATGTGGGCGACGAACGAAGCGACGTTGACGATGGAGGCTGCCTCGCCGGACCGGGCCGCCGATTGTTGCATCGCTGGTATCGCGTACTTGCAGCCCAAGAGCACTCCGAGGACGTTGATGTCCATGGTCTTGCGATACGTTTCGATCGACGTCGTGACGGGGTTGTCGTCGTCGCCCAGCATCACGCCGGCATTGTTGTACAGCACGTGCAGGCCACCGAAGGTCTCGACGGCGTGCTGCACGGCGGACTCGATCGACTGCTCGTCGGTCACGTCGCAGCACACGAAGCTCGCCTCTCCACCGGAAGCGGCGATCGCCTCGACTGCCTCGTCACCGTCGCTGAGGTCGGCGATGACGACCTGAGCACCTTCTGCAGCGAACAATTCGGCTCCGACGCGGCCCAATCCGGACGATGCACCCGTGATCAGTGCCACCTTGCCAGCCAGACGATTCATGGGCGCCTACGGTAGTGCACAGGCCAAACTGGAGACCCAATGACGACCTGGCGAGTGCTCACATGGAACATCCTCGGCTCGCACCGCCCGAATCTCGATGTCATGGCCCAGGTGATCGTCGGGTATGCACCCGACGTCGTCGCCCTGCAAGAGGTCAAACGTCGGCAGGCCAAGGTCATCGCCAGACATACCGGGTGGCAGGTCGTGTGGGCTCGCAAGCACCACCCGTACTCGCCGCTGATCTGGTGGCACACCGAGGGATTGGCGATGCTTTCACCGAATGGCTTCGGCGAGATGATCAGCGCCTCGATCTCGCCCGGGGTGTCGACGTGGTCGTACCGGCACAGGATCGTCATGGCGGCCACGGTCACGCGAGACGACGACACACTGCGTATCGCCAACACCCACCTCGCCTCGCACGATCCCGACGAGCGCATCGCCCAGGCCCGCCGTGTCGCGGCGCGCGTCGGCAATCGCCGACCTGCGGTGGTCGCGGGCGATCTCAATGCCGCAAACGAAGTGGAGGTCGTCCGCGAGTTCGGCAGTCTCGGTCTCGTCGATCCCGGTGGCGACGATTCCAACCCGTCGATCGCCCCGAGACAGCGGTTGGACTACATCCTGATTCCCGAGTCGGCGACAGTGACGGCGCAACTCACACCGGTAGGCGGCGAACCGTGGCACCAGCTCAGCGACCACCTGCCGGTGCTCGTCGAGTTCGAAGTCTGATTCGTCAGCCCGCTCGAACCGCTATCAGGACACGTATACCACTGGCGACCCACCAATTTGCGCGATAGTGCTCTTGACCTATTTGTGCCTCTTCAACTTGATCCAGTCGGGACCTATGTCGATACTCAAACAACGGTGAACCTCTCGGCGTCGACACCCCCCGTCGACGCTCGAGAAGGCAGGAGCGCCCACATGGATACGGAAAATCGACTGAACGACGACGAAGCCCACGATCTCGCAGTCCGGCATCTTGCCGACGTGCTCGGGTCGAGCCAACTGCCCGAGATCGCCTGGGACGTCGACCATCACTTGCAAGGCCACCTCGATCTCGCCGGGCACCACATGGTGCTGATCGCGACCCGTACCCCAGACATTTGCCCGCTGCTGTTGACCGACGAGGACTGGGACAGCCTGCGGCGTACCCACTGCCACGCCGCTTGAAGGTCACCGCAATCATCTGACACTCAGTAAGGTTCGCCTCACGGGCACGCGCCGACGAGGAGGGACATGGCTGACGAGACCACCTTGGGCGCCGCGGTTCGACTGACCATTGCGATGGAGGCTGCAGCAGCCCTTGCCGCCTATGTGCGCGTCACCACCGAGTCACTCGATGTCGACCCGCAGGTACGGTCACTCCTCGATGGGATCGCTGCCGAGATCGCCACCGACGCAGCGGGCATCGGCCCGGCGGGTCAGCCCATCGTCGGGATGGTTCGTGCATTCTTGCGACAGGCAACGGACCTGGTCGACAACCCTGGTCGCGTCGGAGACTGGGATCATGTCGACGAGGCCGTGCTGCAAGGCCTCGGACGTCTCTCGATGGCCATCACCAACGCGTTTCAGGCAGCGACCGAATCTCTGGACGGACTCGGCAAGCGACTGGGCTCACCGGGTTCCACCTTCCTCGACGTCGGCACCGGAACGGCATGGTTGGCGATCGCCATCGCCCGCACGTTTCCCGCCGTCCACGTGACCGGTATCGACATCTTCGAGCCGGCGCTGCGACTGGCTCGCAAGAACGTCGCCGACGAAGGCATGCAGCAGCGGGTCGACGTGGCGTTGCAGGATGCGACCGATATTGACCTCGAGGCGGCGTACGACGCGATCTGGCTGCCACTGCCCTTCATGCCCAGGGCCGTCGTCCCAGAGGCAATCGCGACGTGTGCGCGAGCGTTGCGGCCGGGCGGATGGCTGCTTCCAGGCACGTTCGCCGGACCGGGTGATCATCTGTCGGAGTTGCTCGTCGATCTCCGAACGGTCCGCTCCGGCGGTCACCCGTGGCAGGCCGCGGAGCTCGTCGAGTTGCTGACCGCTCACGACCTGGCCGACCCCCATGAGGTCCCGCGCACCTGGACCGCCCCAGTGCGTCTGTTCGCCGGTCAGCGGATCGGGTCATAGGTCCCAATGGGCAGGCTCTCGGAGATCATTTGCGAGAGCCTCGACAACGCCTGGAACCCGCTCGTCGAGCGGCTCGATGATCTCCGCGACGCCGAATACATGTGGGAGCCCGTCGCCGGCTGTTGGACGATCCGACGCCGACCCTGACGGCAACATGATCGCCGATTTGGCCGACCCCGACCCTGTACCGGCGCCGGTCACCACCATTGCCTGGCGCTGCTGGCACATCGCCGTCGATTGTCTCGACAGCTACTCGTCGCGTCTCTTCGGACGCAGCGGTGCCGGGTTGAGCGGACGCCAGTGGGTGAACACCGTGAGCGAGGCGCAGACGATGCTCGACGCGGCGTGGTCGGTGTTCCGATCGGGCGTCGCTGCTTGGGGGGACGACGGTTTGTGGACGCCGCTCGGCGCCGCGTGGGGACCATACGCCGAGAGCAACAACCTCGAACTCGCCCTGCACGCCCAACGTGAGGTCATCCACCACGGCGCCGAGATCGCCCTGCTGCGCGATCTGTACCCGCTGCGCACCTCCTAGACGCGCTCCCAGTACCGACGCAACTCCCAGTCGGTGACCGTCTGGTTGGCTGCCAGCCACTCGCCCTTGGCCATGGTCAGGATGTGGTGGTGCACCTCGTCGCCGAAGCACTCCTTGGCGATCGACGAGCCCTCCCACAGCGCGATGGCGTCGGGAAGGTTCCACGGAATACGACCAATGCCGGCGGCCTCGTAGCCGTTGCCCATGAACGGCTCCTCGAGCGGCAGCTCGTTGCGAATCCCGTACAGCCCACCGGCGATCTGACCGGCGAAGGCGAAGTAGCTGTTGGCGTCGCTGCCGGGGATGCGGCACTCGACACGGCAACCGTTGCCGTGGCCGACCTTGCGGAAGCCGAGTGTGCGATTGTCGACACCCCAGCCGATCCCGGTCGGCGCCCACGACCCCGGCTGGAAGCGCTTGTAGCTGTTGACCGTCGGCGCCCACAGCAGGCTGAACTCCTGCGCGGTCGCGATCAGGCCGGCGAGATAGTGCCGGAAGGTCTCGCTCATGCCGTGAGCGCCGTGGTGATCGTCGAACGCAGCGGTCTTGCCATCGAGCGACCACAGGCTGGAGTGCACGTGGCACGACGACCCGGTGTCGTTGAAGTCGTACTTGGCCATGAAGCTGACCGAGCGCCCGTTCAGATGGGCGATCTCCTTCGCCGCGGTCTTGTAGACGCTGTTGCGGTCGGCCATCTCGACGGCGGTCGTGTAGTCGAGGTTCATCTCGTGCTGGCCGCGGCCCGCCTCGCCCTTGGAGAACTCGACCGGCACGCCCGCAGCCTCCAGACCACGGCGTATCGCACCGAGGATGTACTCGTCCTTCGTTGTCTGCAGGATGTGGTAGTCCTCGAGCCACGGCGAGTGCGGACGCAGGTCGCGATACCCCTTGGCGTGAGCCTCGTCGTAGGTGTCTTGGAAGAGGTAGAACTCGATCTCGCTGGCCACCATCGGCAAGAAGCCGAGCGCCGCGGCAGCCTCCTCCTGACGTCGCAGGACCGTCCGCGGCGCGACCTCGACCAGCTCGTCGGTCTCGACATCGAACAGGTCACACATGATCATCGCCGTCTTGTCGACCCACGGGATCCGGCGCACCGTCTTCCAGTCGGCGCGGGCCAACATGTCGCCGTAACCCTGTTCGTAGCTGGTGAACCGATAGCCCGGCACCGGGTTGTTGTCCATGTCGCAGGCGATCAGGTAGTCGCAGTTCTCGGTGCCGGCGTCGGCGACCGACTCGAGGAAGAACCGCCCGGTCGTCCGCTTGCCCGTCAGCCGGCCCTGCAGGTCGGGGAAGACCATCAGCACCGTGTCGATATCACCGCTACGGATGTCATGCTCCAGTTGCTCGCGGCTCACTTCGGATCGTCCGGTCATGGCGGTGCACTGTAGTTACGATCACACGATGCCCCGAGACGGAGACAGCACCATCGCCCAGCACATCCTCGACGGGATGCGGGCGAACGGCATCATCCAACTGTTCTGCCTGCCGGGCGTGCAGAACGACCCGTTCTTCGATGCCGTCGTCGATGCCCGAGACTGGCTGGAGGTGATCGTCACCCGCCACGAACAGGGCTGCGCGTACATGGCGATGGGCGCGGCCCAGGCCACCGGTCGTCCGACCGCGATGTGCGTCGTGCCCGGGCCCGGCCTCCTCAACGCCTCGGCCGGGTTGTCGAGCGCATGTGGCGGTGGCGCGCGGGTGCTGGCGATCGTCGGCCAGATCCATTCGCCCCTGCTCGGCAAGGGCTTCCGTGTGCTCCACGAGCTCGACGACCAACCGGCCGTGCTACGTCAAGTGACCAAGCACGCGGCCATCGTCCGCGACGCCGATTCGGCGGCACGACAGATCCGAGACGCCTTCGACGAGTTGGTCTCCGGGACCCCACGCCCGGTCGCGATCGAGGTGCCGGCCGACATGTGGGCCAGGCACGCGCCGGGTTCCGTCGGCCCGGCCACCACAACGATGCCGACGGTCGACCTCGATGCCGTCGATGCCGCCGCGAGCAAGCTGCGCGCCGCCGCCAACCCGCTGATCTGGGTCGGCACCGGAGCGCAGGATGCCGCGCCTGCCGTGCGCCGGCTCGCCGAGCTGTTGCAGGCACCGGTCTCGACGCGCCGCATGGGCCACGGCGTGCTCGACGAGACCGATCCCCTGTTCGCACCCATCGGTCTCGCTCACCGCCTGTGGGCAGACGTCGACCTGGTGCTGGGCATCGGCTCGCGCATCGAGTTCCCGTTGCTGCAGTGGGGCACGGCGGGCCTCGATCTGATCCAGATCAACACCGATGCCGACGAACTCGACCGCCATGGTCTCGGTGCCCTCGGCGTGCACGGTGACGCCGTCGAGGTTGTGCCGCTGCTGCTCGAGCGGTTGGCCGACCTGCAGCGCCCCGACCGTCGCGCTCGACCTCGCCGCCCAGCGCGCTGCGTTCTACGCCGACATCGCCTACCTCGAGCCGCAACTCTCGTATCTCGCGGCCATCCGCGACGCAGTGCCCGACGACGCGATCATCGTCGAGGATTCGACGCAGACTGACGTTCGTCGCCCACTTCGCCTATCAGTTCCGCCGGCCGCGGACGTTCCTGTCGACCGGTTTCGCCGGCACCCTCGGCTCTGGTGTGGCAGTCGGCATCGGCGCCAAGTCCGGCGCCCCCGACCGTACCGTGGTCACGATCGCCGGCGATGGCGGCTTCCTGTTCACCGCCACCGAGCTCGCCACTGCCGTGCAGCATCACATCCGGGCGATCACGATCGTCTTCAACGACAACGCCTACGGCAATGTGCGCCGCATCCAACAGGAGCGCTTCGGGGCAGAGCGAACGATCGCCTCGACGCTCGTCAACCCCGACATCGTCGCCTTTGCCGAGAGCTTCGGGTGCCTCGGTCTGCGGGCCCATGACCCGCCTCAACTCACCGACGCGTTGCGGACGGCGATGGCCCATGACGGACCGGCGGTGATCGAGGTACCGATCGGCGAGGTGCCATCGCCGTGGCCGTTCATCGTGATGCCACGGGTGCGCTGAGGCCGCCGGCCTGGGTAGGCGGGGCGCGGTGGTCAGGCCTTCTTCTTGACTTCCTTCGCCGGCTTGAGCACGCCCTTGGCGAGTGCCTCGTCGAGGTACTTCTCGGCGTCTTCAGCGCTGACCTTGAGGGCCGGCGCGATCTCGCTGATCAGGTTGATGCGCGCCCGGTCGTACATCGTGCGCTCGGCGGCCGACAGCGATGCATCGCGGTTGCGAGCGGCGAGGTTGCGCACCACTTCGGCGACCTGGTAGACGTCGCCACTCTTCAGCTTCTCCTGGTGGTTCTTGAACCGACGGCTCCAGTTGGACGGCACGCGGGGATCCGGCTTCGACAGCACCGACACGAGGTCTTCCAACTCGTCGGCGTTGACCGGCGGGCGAACGCCAACCTCATCGGTCTTCAGCGTCGGCACCGACAGCGTCATCTCGTTGATGACAGTGCGCAGGATCAGATATTCCTGCGTCGCACCGAATGCCTCCATCTTCTTGGTTCCCTGCACGATGCACGCGCCGTGCTGGGGGTAAATGACGGTGTCGCCCTTTTGAACTTCACACACGACCTCATGCACTCGAACTGCGGACTTGTTTAGGGTAGGGCCAGATCGCCCGAATCCCTACCCGATGACGACCTCACACAGCTGAAGTCGCGGCCGAACCAGCGGCGAGATCTCCAGATCGAACTGTCGCTCGGTGCCGTCGGCGTGGCACAGCGTCGCCCGACCACGCATTGGGGTGATGGCGTCGACGCTCACCACGGTGAGCGTTCCGTGCGACGCCCTCATCTCGGCGGCGTGACGGGCCCGGCGGGCAAACGGTTGATCGAGTGCAACGTTGTCGGCGAACAGTTCATCGGCATCGCCGTCGGACCAGTCCGACAGCAACGCTGCCACGCGGTGGGCGGCCTCGACCAGAGCCGCGCTCGGCGGGCACGACACGGCAGGGATCAGCCCGTGGTCGTCGATGATCTCCAGCATGCGTCGAGCCATCGCCGCCATCGGCACGTACGTCGCATTGCCGAGCGCGATCACGCCGATGCGACGGCCGGGGAGCCAGCGCATGTTCGACCCGTAGCCCGGCACGCCGCCGGAGTGGTGGACGAAGTGTCCGAAGCGCGTGTCGTGCCAGACGAACAGTCCGTAGCCGTAGCCACCGCCGTCGACCCGTTCCGGGACAGCATCGTCACCTTTGCCGTCGGCCGCGGTGTGCACGGTCGGCCAGGCCCGGTGCACCTGTTGCATCTCGCGCCGCGCCGCCCTGCACAACGGACCGGCGTCGAGGCTGTCGCGGGGTGGGAAGGCATCGTCGAGCCAGGCGACCCAGCGAACCAGATCGGACACGCACGACCACAGGCCACCCATCGACGCGATTGCCCCGTCGCCGAGCGGCTCGATGTCGGCCACGCGCTGGTCGTCGACCACGTCGAAGGGCCGTGCCCAATCGTCGTGGTGCGGCAGCAGCCACGTCGTACGGTCCATCGCCAGCGGCCGCAGGAGGTTGTCGGCGATGAAATCCTGGACCCGTGATCCGGTCACACGACGGATCACCCGACCCAACATCGCATAGCCGAGGTTCGAGTACTCACCATGGGTGTGTGGCGCCCAGGCAAACGTCACCCCGTTGCTGACCAGTGCATCGAGCCCATCCTCGGAAACGTCGAGATGCCGGTCGGCCCAGACGTCGTCGGTGACCATGCCAGAGGCCATCGAGAGCAGATGTCGCACCGTGATCGGCGAAGAGTCAGTGGTCGGCCCGACGACGGCAGCGAACTCCGGAGCTATGTCGGCCACCACGTCGTCGAGTCGAAGCAGCCGTCGGTCCCGAAGGATCAGGATTGCCGCGGCAGTGAAGCTCTTGGTCATCGAAGCGATGCGGAACACGGTGTGATGGGTCGGCACCGGGTCAGGCTCGGCGGCATGCCCCCCGCTGAGCACCAGTGACCCATCGGCGACGACTCCCCAGGCGATCGAGCACTGATGCTGCTGCGATCGCCGGGCAACCAGTCGTTCGAGATCATCCCGGGCGGCAGCGAACGAGTCGGAGTTCATCGTCAGTTCAGCCGCCGACGCCGGCGACCAGGACGTTGAAGAGATGGCTTCCTCGGGTCATCACTGACATCGACAGATATTCCCGCTGTCGTTGCCCCCGCGATCGACAGGACCCAGGCCACATCTCCTTGCCGCCCACCGGTGACGTCGCAGATCGACGTGCTCGACCAAAGTAACGCCGTCGTCGCTGTGGAGGATCGCCTCTTCGAGGTGGTGGTTGAGTTGCCGGGGCATCGTTCAAGGCTTGGGTCATCTCCTCGATCTTGAAGGTTGTGCGAATGCTTCCGTTCGCATCGAGCACGTCGATCTTGCCATCGCCAGGGGCGCGAACCACGCACCGTGATCCCCATCGAATCAATGTCCGCCGCATGACGAAGAAGGGTTCGTACGTGTGCGCCCTGGTCTGGGAGACGACGTCAGGCTCTAGCCGCAACCGCCTCCGCGTCGGGAGCGGCCGCGACTGCAGGTGCACTGAAGCCTTTGACGATCAGCCATATCGCGAGGGCCATTTCCTGCAGCCCCAACGGTGCTTCCAAAACGACCTGGGTCGTCGACAGAGGCTCGAGGCCATACATCACCATCGCCCCCGCAGCCATGTACAGCGCGGCGCCGGCAAGACCCCAGACCGACAGCCATCGAGGCACGAGTCTTGCCCGATAGAGCGCATAGTTGAGGATCAAAGCGCTCAGGCCAAACGCAGTCAGATCCAGCACGGCGCTGCCTGCCCAGTCGCGAGCACCGAGCACCGCGTCGCCCAAGGCTTGGAAGTGGGAAGCATCAGGAGCGCCTGCGTCCACAAAGCCCCGGCTCACGGTGAGAAGCGTCAGCAGTAGAACGGCGTCGATGACATAGATCACGCTCTCCACGGTTCTGGCTACGACGTAGCCCAAGGCCAAGCGTTCGCTGTGCCGCCGCAAGACGGGGTAGATGACAATCGACGTTCCGACGAGGGCAACGCCCATGATGAGCGTCAAGAGCGCTCCAGTCGCCACCCTGTCTTCATGGAGAGACAGCTTCGTGAGGTAATCCGACGCATCGACAAGTGGCTGAGACAACGCGAGCCCCAGCGCACCAGCGACCGTCCCAAGGATAAAAAGGCCTCCAACAACGCGTGCGGTAGCTCGGTCTGTCTTCACGCTCGACCCTCCTTCGGAAGTTCCGATCGGGTGTTGAGTCGCACATGGCGTCCTGATCGATGGTCCGGGCGCACGAGCACGGGCATGAGCGGTCCCGGACGCGGCTGCGACTCGATCACACTCCGATCAAAACCCTGCCGATCGGTCCGCTGCCAGGGCTGAACGTCCCCAACTTCACCAGGGTTGCGACCTTCGGCGCTTCGTGACCAATGCGTGACTGCAGAACAGAGATTCGTGCTGGTGCCGTGTCAGTCAACGTTTGCCGCGCTCAGACAAGAGCCGAGCGAGCTCTGGCGTCAACGAGCATCAGCGTAAGCTCATTGAACGACGGTCGTTCTATGAGCTGACACAAAGTATCAGCCGCCCAGTTCGTCGCCGAGCCCTCCCCAGGGTTCGACCACCACTGCGTCGTTTACAACGGCAACAAATCGGCCGAACAGCGCCCCCGGAGAGAATCGAACTCCCAACCTACGGGGTAGAAACCCGCTGCTCTATCCGTTGAGCTACGGGGGCGTGGCCGCCAAGCCTATTCGCCGCCGGCCAGGTGACGGCGGAGGAAATCAAGCGCCGTGATCACACTCATCTGCCGCATCTGTTCGCGCTGCCCCGGCAGGCGGAACGTGTGGGCGACAACGATGTGGCCGTCGTCGATGCCGACACACAGCGTGCCCACCGGCATTCCGTCCTGCTCGGTCGGGCCGGCGACGCCGGTGAGTGAGAGCCCGACATCGGCACCGAGCACACGCCTGATGCCGGTCGCCATCGCAGCCGCCGCGGCCTCACTGACCACAGGGCCGGCAGGCACGCCGAGCAGATCGAACTTGACCTCGCTGGCATATGAGACCACGGCGCCACGCAGCACATCGCTGGCGCCGGGCACGCCAGTGAGCCGACCGGCGACCAGGCCACCGGTCACCGATTCGGCGAGGGCCAGCGTCAGACCACGGCCGCGCAACAACGCCAGCGTTGCCGACTCCATCGTCTCGTCGTCGACTGCGAAGACGTGTTCGCCGACCACTTTACGAACCTCGGCATCCCACTCGTCGAGCACCAACTCGGCTTCGGCCTTCGTCGCCGCCTTGGCCGTGAGGCGGACCTTCAAGCCCTCCCACCCACTGGCCAGAAACGCGAGCGTCGGATTGCCGGCCTCGTCGAGACGGGCGATCAGCGGGTCGAGACGTTCGTTCAGCCCGCTCTCGCTCTCACCCCACGTTCGCAGCGTACGACTGACGATCACACCACTGTCTCCAGCGAGGCGACGCAGGTCGGGCAGCACGGCTCGTTCGACCATCTCTTTCATCTCGTGTGGCACTCCGGGCACGGCATAGATCACCTTGTCGACGCCGTCGACCGTGACCGGGCAGATCAATCCCGGGGCAGTTCCCCGGGTCTGGGGAATGACGATCGCGCCGACCGGCACCTGAGCCTGGCGAAGGTTGTTTGCAGCCATGTATCGATTGCGCGACGCGAACATGTTGGTGATCACCTCGGCGACGGCCTCGTCGTGGCGCAGTTCCACGCCCATCACCGCAGCTATGGCCTCACGGGTCAGGTCGTCGTGGGTCGGGCCCAGACCGCCGCACACGATCACTGCGTCGGCATCGGCCAACGTGCCGCGTAGCACGGACTCGACCCGATCCAGGTTGTCGCCGACCTTCACCTGCAAGAGCGAGTCGATGCCGTTGGCGGCCAGGTGCTCGCCGAGCCATGCGCTGTTGGTGTCGACGATCTGCCCGAGCAACAACTCGGTACCGACGGCGACGACGTCACACCGCATTGGCGGGCGCTTTCGTTCGACGGGCCCGCCACATGTACTGGCCGCCGCTGATCAGTGCCAGCGCCACCGAGATCCACAGCAACCCGTTCCACAACCACTTGGCATCGAGTGCGGTCAACGGGGCGATCGCAAAGCCGACCGCGAGCTGCTGGGTCACCGTCTTCCACTTGGCGATCTTGCTGGCCGGCACGCTGATCCCCTTGGCCCCGACGAAGGTGCGGTACAGGCTGATGGCCAGTTCGCGTGCGGCGATGATGGCGACCGGCAGGACCGAGAAGGTGTCGTTGCTGACCAGGAAGAACATCGCGCCCAGCATCAGCACCTTGTCGGCCAGCGGATCGAGAAAGGCGCCGACGGTCGTGGCCCCATGACGACGTGCGAGATACCCGTCGATCCCATCGGTGCTGCACAGCACGAACCACAAGGCGAACGCCTCCCACGACCCGCCGGGCTGATCGGGGATCAACACGAACATGAGTGGAGCGATCAGCACCCTGGCCACCGTGACCAAGTTGGCCCATGTCTTCACAGCAGTCGGATCGACGGGCATCAGTTCGATTCTGCCACGAGGTCTGGTCCCATGGCGTCGATGATTCGAACCGTGTGGAACTGGCCGACTGCCAGGCTTGCGGGCACCTCGATGATCCCATCGATCTCGGGTGCCTCCCGACCGCTGCGAGCGATTCCCGATTCGTCGACGAGCACGCGCACCGTGGTGCCGATCAGCGCGTCGCGCCGCCGGGCAGTGATCTCGTCTTGCATCTCGCGCAGTTCGGCGAGGCGTTCGTGCATCAGACCCGGGTCGACTGCGCCATCGAGACCGACCGCATAGGTGCCTTCCTCAGCGCTGTAGGAGAAGAAGCCGCACCAGTCGAGCTCGGCCTCTTCGACGAAGCGCAGCAACTGGTCGTGGTCTTCCTCGGTCTCGCCGGGGTAGCCGACGATGAAGTTGCTGCGGAACGCGGCCCCGGCGTGACGGGTGCGGATGTCGCTGATGCGACGCAGGAACCGGTCGCCGTCACCCCACCGGCGCATACGCCGCAGCAACGGCTTGCTGACGTGCTGCAGCGACAGATCGAAGTACGGCACCCCTGTCGCCAAGATGGCGTCGATCAGATCGTCGGTGAGATCACTCGGATACAGGTACAGCAGCCGAGTCCACGGAGACACCGCGCTGACCGCCTTGACCAGCGGCACGATCGAGCCGGCGCCCAGTTCATCGGGACGATCCTTGCCGTAGCTGGCCAGGTCCTGGGCGACGAGCACGATCTCTTGGGCCTCGAGCTGGTCGACCTCGTCGAGGATCGAGGCGATGTCGCGGCTGCGCTGCGGGCCGCGGAACGACGGGATCGCGCAGAACCCACAACTGCGATCGCAGCCTTCGGCGATCTTGATGTAGGCCCACGGACTGGTCGACTTCGGACGCGGCAGGTTCAGCAGATCGAGCATCGGAATCGGTACGGCGCTGACCGACAGCGGTTTGCGACCGAGAGTGATGGGCACACCGAATCCGGCAACCTGGTCGACCTCCGGAAGCGCCGCAGCCAGTTCGTCGCCATAGCGCTCGGCCATGCAGCCGGTCACAACCAGGCGGGCCCCGTGCTTGCGCTGGTCTTCCAGCGTGAGGATGGTGTCGATCGACTCCTTGCGGGCTTCGTCGATGAATGCACAGGTGTTGACGACGACCAGGTCGGCGAGTGCCACGTCGTCGGTCGGTGTCATGCCGTCGGCCAGCAACGTGCCGATCAGCTTGTCGCTGTCGACCTGGTTCTTCGGGCAGCCCAACGTCTCGACGTAGAACTGCTGGGCCACGACGTTCCAGGCTACCGACGGCTGCCGCGATCAGCAGTCGGGCCAGGGCACGGATTCGTATCCATCGGCCTCGAACTGGATCTAGAAGGGTATGGAACCAATTGACCGGACCAGGGATCACGGCAGCCGCTGCGACCTCGTGGTCGCGGGCACGATCAAGGGCGCCGCGGACTGCGATGTCGACCTGATGGTGGCGATCGAGACGGTCGTGCCCGACCACGAGATCCCGGAGATCCTGACGATGTACAGCACGACGACCCGCACAACCGCCGACGGGCGGTTCATCGATCGGTATGACATTCCCGACGATGTTCGCGACCACCTGCATGGTTGGGTGATGTGCACGGTCGTGGCACAGCCTCGGGTACCGGGTGCGCTCGGATACTCCAAAGTGGTGCGCTGGCAGCGACAATCGAGCGGCGAGTTGATCGCCGGTTTGAGCGCGCTGCTCGCCACCGTCTCGTTCGAGGTCGGGTTGTCACACCTTGACCGTCGTTCGGACGGTGGCGGGGCGACAACCCGGCGAGCGGCCTAGCGCTGTCGGTGCGCCTCTTGCAGCAACTCGAACTCCTCGACCGTCATCAGCACCGCGCGGGCCTTCGAGCCCTCGCTGGGGCCGACCACGCCACGTCTGCTCGAGCAGGTCCATGAGCCGCCCGGCACGGGCGAAGCCGACCTTCAGCTTGCGCTGCAGCATCGAGGTCGAGCCGAGTTGGCTGCGCACGACCAGTTCCATCGCCTGGCGCATCAGGGTCTCGTCCTCGTCGTCGTCGCCGAGTCGCTGCCGAACAGGCTGGCTCCGCCGTCCGTGGGCATCGTCGTCGCCCTCGACACCGCTGACATACACGACCTCGGGCGCCTGGCGACGCCAGTGGGCGACGACCTTGCGCACCTCTTCCTCGCTGACGAACGAGCCCTGGATGCGCTGCGACACGTTGGAGTTGCCGGGCAGCAACAACATGTCGCCCTTGCCGACCAGCTTCTCGGCGCCGGGTTGATCGAGGATGACGCGACTGTCGGTGAGGCTGCTGACGGCATACGCCGATCCGCGCCGGGATGTTGGCCTTGATCACACCGGTGATGACGTTGACCGACGGTCGCTGCGTGGCCACGATGAGGTGGACGCCGACGGCGCGGGCCTTCTGGGCGATGCGGGTGATGCTCTCTTCGACATCGCGGGCGGCGACCATCATCAGGTCGTTGAGCTCGTCGACGACGACGACGATGTACGGCAGCCGCTCGAACTGCCGATCAGAACCCGGCCCGGATCGGCATCAGAATCAGGATCTGGACCAGACCCGAGTTCGGACCCGGCGTCAGCGACTGCAGCTCGCCGCGGTCGTACGCCGCGTTGTAGCCGGTGATGTCGCGGAAGCCGACCTCGAACAGCAGGTCGTAACGACGCTCCATCTCCTTCACGGCCCAGCCGAGCGCGTTGGCCGCCTTCTTCGGGTTGGTCACCGGTTGCGTGAGCAGGTGCGGCAAGCGGTTGTACTGACCCATCTCGACCTGCTTCGGGTCGATCAGGATCAGCCGCACCTGGTCGGGCGTGACTGCGCATGAGGATCGAGGTGAGGATGCAGTTGAGGCCGCTCGACTTGCCGGCGCCGGTGGTGCCGGCGATCAGCAGGTGCGGCGTGGTCGCCAGGTTCAGGAACACCGACCGGCCGGCGATGTCCTTGCCGATGGCGACGTCGAGCGGGTGCGTCGCCGTCTTGGCCTCGGCCGACGTCATGACGTCGCCGAGGCTGACCAGCTGGCGAGTGTGGTTCGGCACCTCGACGCCGATGGCCGAGCGACCCGGGATCGGCGCCAGGATGCGCACGTCGGTCGGCGGCCATCGCGTAGGCGATGTCGCGGTTGAGGCTGGTGACCCTGCGCGACCTTGACGCCGGCGCCGAGCTCGAGCTCGTAGCGCGTGACCGTCGGACCGACCGTCTGGCCGACCAGCTTCGTCTCGACGCCGTGCGACGCGAGCGAGTCGACCAAGCGTGCGGCCGCGCGCCTCGACCTCGGCCTTGTTGACGGCCTGCTGCGGTGCGATCTGCGAGGTAGCTGAGCGGGCGGCAGCGCCCACTGACCACGCTCGTGCGCCGGGGCCGAGATCGAGCTCGGACTGCTCGACCGGCCCGGATCGACTGCGTGCACCGGCGGCGGTAACGGGCGGACGCCGGATCTGAGGCTTGCGGCGCCTTGGCGGGCTCCGACCAGTCGTCGTCGGCGCCGCGTCGTACAACGTCGGCAGCGGAATCTCGCCCGAAGCCCTGACGCGATCGCTCTTCAGCGTCGACACGTCGCCGAAGGCCGCTGCGCGCCCGACGCCCGATCGGCACGTGCCACGGCACCGACACCCTTTGCCGGTCTGCGACAACATCGATCGCAGCGACGCGCACCGGTCAGAACCAGCGCACCCCGCACGACACATGGCCACGAGCACGACGATCGCCCCGCCGGAGGCGATCAGGCCGCGCAACGGCTCGCCGACCAAGTGCGCCGATCCAGCCGCCGGCGCGTCCCAACCGTGTCGAAGTTGGCGTCATGATCTTCTCGGGGCCGCGCACGACGTGCAGCAACCCGAGCAGCGACAGCGCGAGCAACCCCCAACCGATGCGCCAGCCGGAACCGGTGCAAGCTGCGGCCCTTGCCGACCAGAGCGATGCCGACGGCGACGAGGGCGATGGGCACGACGAACCGACCGAGCCCGGTGAACCAACCGACGACGGTCTCGATACCGCGGCCGAGCGGGCCGGCCAGGTTGAGGTAGATGGCCAGCCCCAGCAGCACACCGACGAGCGATGAAGCCGATTCCGGCGAACTCGTGCTCGCGACCCTCGACGGCCTGGCGCATCTCGGCCGACGCCTGACCGCGCCGCGACGTGGCTCGGTGCCGGTGCCACTGCTGCCGGCTTGGTCGGCGCCCGCTTGGTCAGTGGTCGATCGCCTTCGGCCGCGTCGTTGCGGTTGGCCCCACGTCGTCATAGAGGTTCCAACGGTACCAAGGGGGCGTGCCCCTAATCGGGGCACAGTCAGGCTTCGGACGAGACTTGCACCGTGCCGTCAGGGCCGACGATGCACGATCAACTGCCCACCCTGCTCGGACGTCACGCCACGCTGTACCGCACGGCGCCGGCGTTGCCGGCCTCGATGAAGAACACGTCGGGCGTCGACTGCGGCAGCTCGGTCTGCGACTGTGACTCAACACCGTGTCCGGGTCGAAATCGAGCGCCGATCGCCGCAACGTGAACCCGCTGCTGGCTGACGCTGCCTTCGGACGACAGTTCGCCGTCGAGATACACCCACGGCTGCGCGACCTTGCCGTCGTTCAGGGCGACGAACAGGTTGACCAGCTGCGGAGGTCGCGTTGATCTCGAAGTACTGCTGCGGCCCGCCGAGTTGCGCTCTCGAGCGCAGCGACCGCGTCGTCGATCTGGTCGACGAGGGGCAGCGCGACGGCCGGACGCACCGTCGTCGTCGGCGTGGCGGCGCTCCGAGTGCAGGACGACGATCCCCCGCCGCTGCACGCGTCAGCGCAGCGACGGCGAGCACCGCGACGAGCGGCCGAGAGCCACGCGTCGGTCACGCTTCCATGACGACGGGCACGATCATCGGCCGTCGCTTGGTGCGCTCGTTGACGAACTTGCCGGCGGCGCGGCGCACGTCGCGCTCGAGCGCATCGACATCGCGGACGCCGGCGGCGAGCGTCTTCTCGACCGCGTCGGCGACACGATCGCACGCCTCGTCGAGCAGATCCTCGGCCTCCGGCGCGTACACCCAACCGCGGGTGATGATCTCGGGCCCGACAAGCACCTTGCCGGTCTCGATGTCGACGGTGACGACCACCACGACGACGCCCTCCTCGGCCAGCACCTTGCGGTCGCGCAGCACACCCTGGCCGACATCGCCGACGATGCCGTCGACGTACAGGTAGCCGGCCGGCACGCGGCCGGTCGCCTGCAGCCCGTCGTCGCTGAGAGTCAGCACGTCGCCGTCCTCGCACACCAGCACGTGGTCGCGGGGCACGCCCATCAGGATCGCCAGCTTGGCGTTGGCGACCATGTGGCGGTACTCGCCGTGGATCGGCACGAAGAACTCGGGCCGCGTCAGCGACAGGTACGTCTTCAACTCGTCGGCCTGGGCGTGGCCGGTGGCGTGCACGTCGGCGACGCCGGAGTGGATGACCTCGACGCCGGCGCGCAGCAGCCCGTCGATCACCCGGTTGACGTTGCTCTCGTTGCCGGGGATCGCGTGGCTCGACAGGATCACCGTGTCGGTGCTCGCCGATCTTGACCCATTTGTTCTCGCCGCGGGCCAGCAGCGCGAGCGCCGACATCGGCTCGCCCTGCGAACCGGTGGAGATGACGCACACCTTGCCCGGCGGGTACTTGTCGATGTCGTCGATGTCGACCAGCGACTCGTCGGGAATCTTCGAGCACGCCGAGATCGCGCCCGATGCGCACGTTCTTCTTCATGCTCAGCCCGAGCGTCGCGACCACGCGACCCTCGGCGATCGCGGCATCGGCGATCTGCTGGATGCGGTGCAGGTGGCTGGCGAAGCTGGCGGTGATGATTCGCTGGCCGCGTCTGCTCGGCGAACAGTGCGCGCAGCACAGAACCGACGCTGGTCTCCGACGGGGCGTGGCCGTGCTTCCTCGGCGTTGGTCGAGTCGGCCATCAACAGACGGATGCCCTCGTTGGACGCGATCGCGCCGATGCGCGCGAGGTCGGTGCGACGACCATCGACCGGCGTGAGGTCGAGCTTGAAGTCGCCGGAGTGCAGGATGACACCCTGCGGAGTGTGGATGGCGATCGCGTGCGCATGCGGCACCGAGTGGGTGACGGGGATGAACTCGACGTCGAACGGGCCGATCATGCGCCGCTCGCCGTCGTCGACCACGACCAGCGTCGGTCTTGCCCAGCAGCCCGGCCTCTTCGATGCGGTTGCGAGCGAGACCGAGCGTGACGCGCCGAACCGAAGATCGGGAAGCTCAGCTCGCGCAGCAGGTACTGCAGCGCGCCGACGTGATCCTCGTGGCCGTGCGTGGCGACGACGCCGTCGATGCGATCGGCGTTCTCGCGCAGCCAGGTGAAGTCGGGCAGCACCAGGTCGATGCCGTGCATGTCGGGATCGGGGAACATCAAGCCGCATCGATGAGCAGCACGCGATTCTGTTGCTCGATGGCCATGCAGTTGCGACCGATCTCGCCGAGACCGCCGAGGAAGACGATGCGTACGGGTCAGTCATCGGCGGGCATCAGTGATCGACAGCGGACGATCGGGAAACGCATCTCGCCATCGTTGCAGGTTGGCCCACACCTCGGGGGCACGTTGGTCGACGAACGCCGGGGCATCGCCCATCGGCAGTCGTGCCTGGCCGACCGACAACCCGAGGTGGCGCATCATCGCCTTGGTCGGGATCGGGTTGGGGGCATCGTCGCCGGTCTCGAACGCGAAGCTCTCCAACATCCGGCTGTTGACGAGACGAGCACCAACGGTGTCGCCCTTCTCCCACAGGTCGAACATCTCCTGGTGGTCATCGCCCGTCCAGTGCGTGGCGACACCGATGGTGCCGACGATGCCGCTGGCCAGCAGTGGCAGCGTCATCACGTCGTCGCCGCTGTACACCTCGACACCGGAGGGAGCCGAGCTGATGAGCGCCGCCGTCTCGCCGGGGTTACCGGCGGCATCTTTCAAGGCGACGATGTTGGGAACCTCGCGGAACAGCGTCAGCGAGCGTCGCCGTGCTGATCTTGCGGCCGGTGCGGACGGGAATGTCGTAGATCACCACCGGTAGATCGCCGGCCGCGGCGATCGCGCGCATGTGGGCCTCGATGCCGGCCTGCGATGGGCGGTTGTAGTACGGGCAAACCGCCAAGATACCGGCGGCTCCGAGCGCCTTGGCCTGCTTTGTGAGGTGCACCGAGTGGCGCGTGTCGTTGGTGCCCGTGCCAGCGATCACCGGGATCGTGACGGTCTCGATGACCGCGGCGAACAGTGCCAGTCGCTCGTCGTCGCTGAGCGTCGGCGCCTCGCCCGTGGTGCCGGCGATCACCAGGCCGTCGTTGCCGTGGTCCTGCAGGTAACGAGCGAGCACCTTCGCGGCATCGAGATCGAGCGCGCCTTCGCCGTCGAATGGGGTGACCATCGCGCTGAGAACGCGTCCGAATCGAGCCATGGGCGCAATCGTAGATGACACGCGCAGCCCGGTTACGGTCGGTTCATGAAGCTGTGGGCACTGCGATGCGGCGACCTCTACACCGATGTCGGCGGCCTGCTCGATGGGCAGACCAGTGGCGTGATGGACGAGGTTCCCGTGATGTGCTTCGCGGTCGATACCGGCGGCGGCGTTCTGGTGTTCGACACCGGTTTCCATGAGGCCTGCTGCGGCCCCGATCCTGTCGCCCACTTCGGGTCGATGTGGAAGGCGTTCGAGATCCGCTGTCCCCGGCATGCCCTGGTCGACGAGCGGCTGCGCCAGAGCGGCTACTCGGTCGACGATGTCCGTTGGGTCGTCAACTCGCACCTACATTTCGACCATGCCGGGCGCAATGCCGCCTTCCCGGCCGCCACCCAGTACGTCCGCACCCGAGAGCTGGCGTGGGCCCGCGAACGTGCCACCAAGCCCAGCGGAGTGCTCGCCGGCGATCTCGTCGAGCTCAGCGCCGAGCCGTGGGATTACGACGACGAGTTCGAGCTCCACGACGGGCTCCGGTTGATCTCGACGCCCGGGCACACACCGGGCCACCAGGCTTTGCTGGTCTCGTTCGTCGATGGTCGACGCTTTGCCTGCGTCGGCGACGCGGCCTACACCCTGCAGGCCGTGGTCGAGCATCGAACCACGGGTCGCCCGGTCGATGCCGGCGCCGCCACTAGCCAGCCTGTACAGGCTGACGTCGCTCGACGCCGAGCTCCTCACTGCCCACGACATCGACCAATGGAGCGAAGTCGCCGACGTGGCGTTGGTCCACGCCGCCTGACCGAAGTGCGCACTTTCGATGCGCAATCCGCGCGACCGAAGTTACGCACTTCGCGCGACTACACGCCGCGCGGCACAGATCTGGGCGACTCGGGCCACGACTCTCGCCGGGCGCTCTTGCGCGTACCAGCCGAGGTAGAGAACCTCCCAGCCACTCGCTGCAGCGCGCAGGTCGCGGTCCTCGTCGGCCGCTTCGCCGTATCGGGCCGAAGTGGAACTCTCGGCTGTGCGCCTCGATTCCCAGTCGCAGCGAAGGGATCGCCAGATCGAAGCGGGCGACAAACCTGCCCCGCGAATCGGTGAGGACGTACTGCTGTTGCAGGGGTGGGATGTCTGCGATGATCGAGCAGGCAACGAAGCAACTCCTCGAACCACGAGTCGGGGAGCACCCCTTCGGCACGCCACCGACCGAGCGCCTCGATCAACACGCCCGATCCTGCCTGACCCGGCCGATGCAGACGGATCGCGGTCTGTTGAAGCCAGAGCGGGTTGACTCGATGTATTCGTCGCGCGGCAATCAGCGCCCGCCAGACCATCTCCTTGGATTCGGTCGAGCCGAGGTCGGTCAGTGTCCTGGCCAGAGTCGTGCATGGCAATCCGTTGCGCTCGTACCGATCGACCCGGCCCAGCTCAGCAGCCTGGTGTATGACAAGACCGGCGGCCGCAGTCCGGTTGATGCGGCCAGGTCGCTGCACGGCAAGCTCACCGTCGGCGGAATCAAAGCCGTCGAGGGCAAACAATCGCGCCGCAGCGCCGTTGCTGACGACGGGGCGAGCCGCGCTGGCTGAGGTTGCAATGGCCAAGTGCTGCTCCCAGGTCGGCGGATGACCGCTGACGACCAACACTCCCCGAACCGGCTCGGTCAGCCAACCAAGTTGTTTGGCATTGCGGATGTCACGGTGAGACAGTCCAAACGAGGCGGCCAGGCTGCGAACGACGACACCATGGCGAGAGGCCGCGAACTCCGCCATGGCCCGACGGGCCGGAGCGGACATCTGGCGGAAGCTATCTGACGTTTCCGTTGGGACAACCTCGGCGGATGAACTGCGCATTTTCGATGCGTCCAGTCGATACCGAAAGTGCGCACTTCGACCTGAGGGGAAGCTACGGCAGGCGACCCCACAGAAGGATTCGGCGGAATGGGAAGAAGTGTGGCTGGTGGTCGCCGAGCTGGCGCAGGAGCTCGGTCTGGTAGTCGGCGACGAAGGCCGCGAACGCCTCTTCGTCGAGCCGCTTCTCGAACCGGGTCAGCATGGTTCCGCGCACCCACTCGACCACGTGTCGGGTGCTCGGCAACACGTGCGGGTATACCTGCAGCCGAACGTGCTGACGCTCGAAGCCGAGGTCGTGGAGGATCTCGGCGTACTCCTCCGGTCGCAAGACGTAGGCCTGCACTGGGTCGATCGGCGGTCCAGCCGGGCCGAACATCGACAGGTACGGCTGGCGCTCGGCGACCTGGCGAGCGACCGCGTGCGACGGCATGTCGGCGTTGGCCGGCACCTGTATTGCGATCTGGCCTCGGGGACGCAACGCAGCGGTCCACCGGGCAATGACATCGGCATGGTTGGGAACCCACTGCAGGCTCGCCGCGGCCAGCACGAGATCGATGTCGCCCGATGATGTCCAGTCCCCGATGTCGCCGTACTCGAACCGCACCGAGGCACTCACGTGCTCGCTGGCCTTGTCGAGCATCGCCTGGCGAGTTGTCGATGCCGCTCATCTCGGTGATTCCGAGCTGCTCCGCGGCCAGTGCGGTCAGCTCGCCTGGGCCGCAGCCGAGGTCAACTGCCCGGTCGATGCCACCCGGTTCGACAAGGGCGAGCAGGTCGTGGAACGGCTGGGCGCGCTCGGCCGCGAATCGGCGGTACTGCTCGGGATTCCAGTCAGTCACAACTTGTATTGTACTTGTATCTACAGGCGCTGTGTCAAACTCTCGCCCGGCGAGAACTACCGAGGGGGACCATGAGTACCGCTGTCCAAGAATCGACCATGCCGTCGAAGGGATTGAAGGGAGGTTCGCTCGGACTGATAGCGGTCATCGTCATCGGGGTCGCCTCGACGGCGCCCGGCTACAGCCTGGCTGCCAGCGTCGGGCTCGTCACTGGTGCAGCCAACGAGAAGGCCCCGTTCATCATGCTGTTCGCCTTCGTGCCGATGGCGTGCATCGCTGCCGCCTTCTACTACCTCAACAAGGCCGACCCCGATTGCGGCACCAACTTCACCTGGGGCGTTCGTGCCTTCGGCCCGAAGGCCGGGTGGATCGCCGGATGGGGCTGCATCGTCGCCGACCTGGTGATCATGCCCAACCTCGCCGGGGTGTCGGGTCAGTACCTCGTGTTGCTGTTCAGCGAGAGCGCGGCCAACAACATCTACCTCACCACGACCATCGGGATCCTGTTCATCATCGCCATGACGTGGATCTGCTGGAAGGGAATCGAGCTCTCGGCACGTTCCCAGGTAGTGCTGCTCGGCACCGAACTGGTCGTGCTGGCAGTGTTCGCAATCATCGCCATCGGCAAGTCGCTGGGCGGTGGCATCACCAGGACGGTCGACGGCACGACGTACCACTCGCTCACGCCGAGTCTGTCGTGGATGTCGCCATCAGGGCTCAACAGCAGCGCGATCATCGCCGGCCTGGTGGTCGCTGTGTTCATCTACTGGGGCTGGGACACCTGTGTCTCGGTGAACGAGGAGACCAAGGATTCGAGCCGCACGCCGGGGCGGGCAGCGGTGCTTTCAACGGTGGTGTTGCTGGCCATCTACCTGATCGTCTCGTACGGTGCCGTGGCGCTGCTCGGCCCACAGTTCGTCACCGACAACGCCGACGATGCGATGTACGCCCTCGGCAAAGAAGCACTCCCCAATGTCATTCTCAAGTTGCTGGTCATCGCCGTGCTCACGTCGGCGGCCGCTTCATGCCAGACGACGATCCTGCCGGCAACGCGGACGATGCTGTCGATGGGATCGCACGGCGCTGCGCCGGCCAAGCTTGCTCAGATCGATCCGAAGCGACTCACACCCGACTACAGCTCGTGGTTGTTCGGAGGCATCTCGATCGCTTGGTACCTCGTCCTCGTCATCATCAGCCACAACTCCGAGCACCGACGCCTACTTCGCCTCGATCGCCGCCGTCGGCATGGCGATCGCCGTGTACTACGGGCTGTCGGGCATCTCGTGCATCGTGTACTTCCGCCGCTTTCTCTTCAAGTCGGTGAAGAACTTCGTGATGATCGGCCTGCTGCCCGGCTTCGGTGGTGTCGTCTTGATCTACGTGTTCTGCAAGACGGTGTGGGACGCCCGCAACGCCGACTACGGCTACGGCACCATCTTCGGGGTCGGCACCGTGCTGGTGATAGGCACGCTTCTGCTGGTGCTCGGTGTGCCGTTGATGTTCTGGTGCGCCAAGAAGTATCCGACGTTCTTCAGCTATGCCACGGACCCTGCCGACCTCGTCAAGGATCCATACAGTGACGACACCTTGGCAGCCCCGTTGGGCACGTACCGCAAGAAGGGAGCCCTCTGATGGCGGCCGAATTGATCGTGGGAATCGGTGGAGACGGAAGCGGCACCGCGGCAGCGCGCACGGCGGCCAGGGTCGCCAACCTGATGAGCGCCAAACTGGTGCTGGTTTTCGGCTATGACCCGACGGCGCTGGGACCCCGCGGAGGGTCGTTGGAAGACGAGATCCTGGCGATCGGACAACACGCGGTGGAGGCGGTTCACGCCGAGCTTGCCACGACCTACCCCGATCTGGTGATCGAGTCCGAATTCGTGCAGGATCACGCCGTCGAGGCGCTCGATCCGCGTCGGCGAACTGCGCCAGGCCGAAGTCATCGCCGTGGGCCACGGCGGAGGCGGACCGTTCCGCGGTGCGCTGCTCGGCTCGATCACCTACGAACTGGTGCACCGGTCCCCAAGGCCGGTGCTCGTGGTGCCCGACGACCCCGCCGACGACTGACGGGCCCCACCACCCAACCCCGGCCTCCGAGGCGCTCAGGTCGACCGCCGTCGATTATGGTCTGACAACCAGACCAGAGCGTAGAGGAGGCCATGATGGTGATCACCAGCACATACCGTGAGGCCTGCCGGCACCACTTCCACCCGACGGCCGGCGTCGGTGAACACCCCGTTCGCGCCCGTCAAGCGGCGCACGATCTCGGCGGAGATCCGCGCTCAGCTGCTCGAGGCGATTCGCACCGGCGAACTGCAGCCTGGCAGCCCCGTGCCGGCCGAGCGACAGCTGTGCGAACAGTTCGGGGTCGCTCGCACCTCGGTTCGCGAGGCCATCCAAGGGCTCACAGCGTCGGGCTACCTCGAGCGTCGCGGCAATCGTCCGGTGGTCGCCGAACGGATGCCCGAGATCCGCCTCACCGGCGACTCGGCGACACTCGACCAGCGCAAGGCGCTGGTTCGGCAACTGTTCGAGGTGCGGCGCACGATCGAGCCGACGATGTCAGAGCTCGCAGCTCGCCGGGCGACCACCGACGAGCGTGCCGACATCGCCGAGCTTGGCAGCACGATCGACCGACCGAGCTCGACGAGTTCCGCACGATCGATCGAGCGTTCCACACCGCCATCGCCCGCGCCTGCGGCAACCCGTTGCTGCAAGAGGTCTACGGCAAGACCCTCGGCGCCCTGTTCGACTCCGGCGAGCTGGCCTCGCTGCTCTACGCCGAGATCAACCGCCGGAAGTCGGCGACATCATCGCCTCGTCCACCGCAGCGCATCGAGCCATCGCCGAGGCGCTCGTCGCCGGACGCCGCAAAGCCACGATCAGCGCTGTGCAAGCCCACCTCGACGACGTGGAGCGACGCATGATCGATCAATTGTTGTGAGAACGGACAGCCGATGGACCTGACCAACCAGTACTGCTACTTCTACGATCGACGATCTGTTCAACGAGACCGACCGCGCCGGCTTTCGTCGCCGCGTGATCAACGGCGAGATGATGCAGCTCTGCTTCTGGCGCATCGCCGGCGGCGCGACCGGGTCCTTCCTGCACCACCACACCGATCAGGAGCAGTTCGGCATCATCGTGCGCGGCAAACTCGACTTCCGCATCGGCGAGCACGACGACCAGATCGCGGGTGGTCCTCGGCCCCGGCGAGATCTACCTGGCTCCGCGGTCCGTGTGGCATGGCGACAGCGTGTTCATCGGCGACGACGAGCTCGACGAGGTCTGGATCCTCGACGTGTTCGCTCCTCCCGCGAGAGGACCTGCGAAATGGGTGACGCAAACTCTGCCGCATCGGGACCGACTGGCGGTTGGCCGTCGACATCGGTGGCACGTTCACCGATGTCGTGCTGATCGACGCGGCCAGTGGGCGGGTGATCGTCGACAAGACCCTCACCACGCCCGGCGGCTCCACTCGACGGTGTGCGTGCCGGCGTGCGTCAACTGCTGGTCAAGGCCGGTGTTCGCCCCGCCGAGATCACCGCACCGATCGTCCACGCCACCACGTTGATCACCAACGCGCTGATCGAGGGCAAGATCGGTCGCGCCGGAGTCGTCACGACGCGACGGCTTCGGCGACACCATGCTGATCCGCGACGAGCATCGCTACGACATGTACGACCTGCAGATCGAGTTCCCCAGCCCGCCCGTACCCCGCGATCGGGTCGTCGAGATCGCCGAGCGTACCAACCCGGCAGGCGACGTCGTCGAGGCGCCGACCGCGGCCGGCTCTCGAGCAATCACGTCTGCATTGCGCGACGCCGAGGTCGAAGTCGGTCGGCGTGTGCCTGATCAACGCCTACGCCAATCCGGCGAACGAGCGCCTGATCGCCGATCACCTGCGCCGCGAGCTCGGCGTGCCCGTGTGCATCTCGGCCGAGATCTCGCCGCAGATCCGCGAGTACCCGCGGATGATCACCACGGCGTGCAACGCGGCCACCATGCCCGTCATCGGCCCCTACTTGGACGAACTGCAGAAGTGGCTCGCCGCCGAGGGCTTCGGCGGCTCGGTGCTGATGATGTTGTCGAACGGAGGTGTCGTCTCCGCCGACGACGCTGCTCGCGCACCGATCCGTCTCGTCGAGAGCGGTCCGGCGGCCGGAGCGCTGGCCGGGAGCTGGTTTGCCCGCCGTCTCGGCGAAGATCGCCTGCTGTGCTTCGACATGGGTGGCACCACGGCGAAGTCGTGCTTGATCGTGGGCGGCGAACCGGAGATCACCAACACGTTCGAGGTGGCCCGCATCTACCGGTTCAAGAAGGGCTCGGGCTTCCCGGTCTCGGTGCCGTCGGTCGACCTCGTCGAGATCGGCGCCGGCGGCGGAAGCCTGGCGCGCATCGACGAACTGGGCCTGTTGAAGGTCGGCCCGGAGTCCTCGGGCGCCGACCCGGGCCCGGCGTGCTACGGCCTTGGTGGTGTCCGAAGGCCGCGGTCACCGATGCAGACCTGCGCTCGGGCATGCTCGACGCCGGCTACTTCCTCGGTGGCGACATGCAACTGGACGTCGCCGCCAACGCCACCGCGCTGCAATCGATGGCCGATGGTCTCGGCCTCCCCACCGAGCGACACTGCGGCCGGCATCCACGAGCTCGTCAACCAGAACATGGCGGCCGCGGCCCGAATGCACGCAGTCGAACAAGGCGAGGATCTTCGCGGCGTCACGCTGCTCGCGTTCGGTGGGGCCGGCCCCATCCACGCCTGCGGCGTCGCCGAACTGCTCGACTCGCCACGGGTGATCTTCCCGGTCAACGCCAGTGTGCTCAGCGCATTCGGCACACTGGTGTCGCCGGTGCGAATCGATCTCGCCCGGTCGATGGTTCGCTCGCTGGCCGACATCTCTCACGAAGAGCGCGATCGCCTTGCTCGACGACCTGCGCGAGGAGGGTCGCCGCGTGCTGGCGGCCGCCGGCGTGCCGAGCGACCGCATCCGCTTCCGCTACGGGCTCGACGCCCGCTACCTCGGTCAGGGCAACGAACTGACCATCTGGGTCGGCGACGGCGAGCAGTGGCCGGCCACCGATGCGGAGGTCGTCGAGCGCTTCGAGAGCGACTACCGGCGGATCTACGGCCTGACGATTCCCGACGTGACCGTCGAGGCCGTCACGTGGCGCTTGTCGGCCTACGCGAATGCCGACACCGTCGAACCGGTTGCCGACGTCGGCGAGGACCTCGGCAAGCCGCACACGTTCCGCACTGTTCGATTCGACCGGATGGTCAGCGGCCATCGAGACGCCCGTCTACCGGCGGACCGACCTCGGCCGCGGGCAACGGCTGACCGGGCCGGCGATCGTCGAGGAGCGGGAGACGACCACCGTGATTCGACCGGGTTGGATCGTCGACGTTGCCGACGACGGTTCGCTGATCGCCGAGAGGAGCAAGTGATGGCCTTCGATCCGATCGAGCTCGAGGTGTTGTGGCAAAGCCTGATCGCCACCGTCAACGAGCAGGCCCGCGCCCTGCAGCGGGCCGCGTTCTCGCCCATCGTCCGCGAGGCCGGCGACCTGGCCAACGCGGTGTTCGATCAGCGTGGCCGCATGGTTGCCCAGGCGGTCACCGGAACGCCCGGGCACATCAACTCGCTGGCCCGCGCCGCCACCGCGGTGCTCGAGGAGTACCCGCCGGAGTCGTTGGTCGAAGGCGACGTGCTGATCACCAACGACCCGTACAAGACCGCGGGACAGCTGCTCGACGTCACGGTGCTGTATCCGGTCTTTCGAGGTGGCAAGGCCATCGCGTTCTTCGGATCGACCATCCACCACACCGACGTCGGCGGCTACGGAATCGGCGCCGGGGCGCGCGACGTGTTCGAGGAAGGTCTGTGGATCCCCATCTGCAAGCTGATGAACGCCGGCCAACGCAACGCCGACGTGTGGCGCTTCATCCTCAGCAACGTGCGCCAGCCCGATCACATGTCCGGCGACCTGCACGCCCAGATGGCCTCGGGCGAGGTCGGCGCGCAGCGTCTGCTCAGCCTGTGCTACTCAACACGGGCTCGACGACATCGAGGCGTTGGCCGACGAGATCATCGAGCGCAGCGAAGCGGCGACACGAGCGACCATTCGCGAGCTGCCGGCCGGCACGTACCACGCCAGCGCCGAGCTCGACCTCGCCGACGGCAGTCGCATCGACATCGTCTGCGCCATCACGGTCGATCCGGTGCCGGCGAGATCCTCGTCGACTACGCCGGATCATCGGGCGCCAGTCCGTACGGCATCAACGTCGTCAAGAACTACACCCACGCCTACACCACCTTCGCAGTGCGATCGGTGCTGAACCCCGAGCTGCCGAACAACCACGGCAGCCTGGCGCCGATCCTGGTCGAGGCGCCTGTCGGGTCGATCGTCAACGCCGTGTCGCCGCAACCGTGTACTGCCCGACACGTCGTCGGCATGTTCTTGCCCAACGCGCTGCTGAAGGCGCTCGCCCAGATCAAACCCGAGCAGGCCATGGCCGAAGGCAGCGGGGCGGTGTGGACGATGCAGGTCTCCGGGAACCACGACGACGGCCGGCCGTTCATCACAGCGATGTTCACATATGCCGGCGGCGTCGGAGCCCGCGCCCACAAGCCCGGGACTCTCGGCGTGCTCCTACCCCACCGGTGTCGCTGCCGTTCCCGTCGAGGTGGTCGAGGCCTCGGCCCCCATCCGGTTCCATCGCAAGTCGCTGCGCGCCGGCAGCGGCGGCGGCGGCCAGCAGATCGGTGGGATGGGCCAGACCGTCGAATTCAGCGTCGACACCACGCGACCCTGGCAGTTGAACGCCGTCACCTCACGACTCGCCGTCCCACCCGAAGGCATCTTCGGTGGTGAGGCCGGCGCGGCCGGTTCGTTCACGGTCAACGGCGAAGCCGTGCGCACGCAGCAACGGATCACGCTGCAACCCGGCGATCGCGTCAGCCTCGAACTCCCGGGCGGAGGTGGTTACGGCGCCGAAACCACATCCCTCAGAGAGGCCGGCCAACGATGACCGATCAGTCCGTGCTGACCACCGAACTCCTGGCCTCGTTCGATCAGTCGGTGCTCGACGTCGATCAAGGCCTGCACGCTGCCGCGCCGCGTGCTACACCACCGACGAGTTCCTCGATTTCGAAAGGCGAGCGCTCTTCGATCACGAATGGCTCTGCGTCGGCCGTGTCGACAAGATCGCCGATCCCGGCGATTACTTCACCGCGACCGTCAACGACGAACGGCTGATCATCGCCCGTGCCAAGGACGGCGACATCCACGCCTTCTCGGCGATCTGCCAGCACCGCGGCATGCAGATCGTCGACGATTGCGGCAACTGCGGCACCTTCACCTGCCCCTATCACCAATGGGTGTACGGCCTCGACGGCCGCCTGCTCGGTGCGCCGGCGATGGAGCGCACCGCCGACTTCACCAAGTCGGAATGGGGCCTCCCCAAGCTTGCGCGTCGAGGTGTGGCTCGGCTTCCTGTTCGTCAACTTCGACAGCGCGGCCCACCCGTTGGCGCCGACGCTCGCCACGCTACGAGCCGTTCCTCGAGCACTACGACCTCGCCAACGCAGCCTGCCCCGGCAGCTTCACGCTCACCGACCTGCCGTGGAACTGGAAGGTGATGTTCGAGAACTTCAACGACGGCTACCACGCCAATCGCCTGCACCACACCATTCAAGACTTCTGCCCGAGCAACCTCGCCGCATTTCCGGTGCCCTGGGACGACGCATCGAACGTCATCTTCCGCACCAACGGCTACACCCACATCGATGGCGGCTTCAACGCCACGACCAAGGCGCTGCTGCCGGTGTTCCCCGACCTCACCGAGGAGGAACGGTGGCGCTCGACCTTTGCTCTCGTGCCCCCGACGTTGTGCCTCGGCACTGCCCCTGACCAGGCGTTCTACTTCATAGTCACTCCCAAGACGGCAGAGACGATCGATGTCGAGATCGGCTACCTGCTTCACCCCAGCGCCCTGGAGCACCCGATGTTCGAGCACCTCTTCGCGATGAGCGATGCGGGCGTGCAGGTGTTCGTCAAACAAGACCAGGACGCCACCACGAAGGTGCAGCGCGGCATGCATTCGCGATACGCGGCGCGGGGGCGGTACTCGTGGCAGGAAGAGAGCCACGTGCAGTTCAACCGGTGGCTCGTGCAGCGGTACCGCGACTATTGGCCCGGCCCCGGGCGGTCGTGAGCCCCGAAGGAGATCTACGTGACCCGACCTGCTCGTCTGCGCCGATCGGAGCTGTCGACCCCAGGGTCGAGTGACAAGATGATGGCCAAGGCAGCGATCAGTGACGCCGATGTTGTCTTCCTCGACCTGGAAGACGCCGTCGCACCCAACGCCAAGATCGCCGCACGCGAGATGACCGTCGCCGCTCTGACTCGTCTCGATTGGGGCTCGAAGACGCGAGCTGTGCGCATCAACGGCCCGGAAACGCTGTGGTGCCACGACGATCTCATCGAGGTCGTAACGGGCGCCGGCTCGGCGATCGACGTCGTGATCATCCCCAAGGTGAAATCACCACGCGACGTGTGGTTCATCGACACGCTGCTGCGTCAGCTGGAAGCCAAGCTCAGGCTCGAAAGCGGCCGCATCGGTCTCGAAGTGCTGATCGAAGAAGCCGAGGCGCTCGCCCGCGTCGAAGAGATCGCCGGCTGCTGTGAACGGCTCGAAGCGTTGACACTCGGCTTCGGCGACCTCTCTGCCAGTCTTGGGATCAGGACCGGCCACGTCGGCGAGACAACCGCCCACTATCCCGGCGACATGTGGCACTACGCCCGCAACCGGTTCATCGTCGCGGCCCGCGCCAACGGTCTCGACGCAATCGACGGACCCAACGCCAACTACCGCGACCTCGACGGCTACCGCACGGACGCAACGTGGGCTTCGACGCTCGGTGCCGTCGGCAAGTGGGCGATCCACCCCAGTCAGATCGCCATCGCCAACGAGGTCTTCTCCCCCACCCTCGACGAGATCACCCGAGCCCGACTGGTCGTCGCGGCCGTGCGCGACGCTGAGGCCGCGGGATCAGGTGCCGCGAGCGTCGACGGGCGGATGATCGACGCGGCCACGGCGCGCATCTTCCAGACGGTACTGGATCGAGCGGCATCGATCGGTCTGGAGTGAACGGCGAGCAGTGATAGTGCCGTGTCAGCGATGGTTCAAAACGCTGCCCCAGGATCGGGCAGTCGGCGCTAATTGCGCACCCGGACGAGGGCTCGGCGAGGACTGGACAGCCCCAGAACCGTACGTATGGTTCTGGGGCTGCCCAGTTCAGCCAATCGAACCCGCCGACGGGGCTGGAGCTGATCACCCGGTAGCCAATCGGCGAGCGGTGTCTTCCCCCTTCGGGCCGCCGGCGCCGATGAGGAATGGCGGGGCGATCGGACGGCCAGGCGCCTGCCGGGACCGTGGATCATCGCGACCTTCGCCCCGTCGACCTCGATGGTGTCGCCGGCCAGCAACGCGCGCACGTCGCCGACATAGGCGGCCACATCAGCCCATCGCAACGGAGGCTGTCCGAGGGCGTGACGCCCGGTGAACCCGGTGCCGAAGGCGTACGCCGTGCGCCCGGCGGCGAGCGATTCGAGGTGGGCGATCGCCGTGGCGGTCGTCAGCACGTGTCGATTGCTGGGGATGAGCACACCCGGGCCGATTCCGATCCGCTTCGTGCGATCGGCGGCGAGGGCCAACGTCATCCATACGTCGAGCTGCAACGCGGGCGTGTCGTAGATCCACGCCCTTGCGTAGCCCAACTCCTCGGCGTAACGCACCAGGTCCGGTGTATCGGGTGAGGGTGGCAGCGCACACGAGATCTGGAGCATCGTCAGGAGTTCCGCCTTTCGCGAAGAGCGAGCTTTGTCGTTGGCAACATGCTGAACATGTTCGCAGCGCCAAGGTTCGGTGGGACAGCCCGGGGCCGCCCCTCCGATAACATCCACGTCACCGGAGGTGGAACGTGGGCTTCGAGGTGGAACTTCGCAACGTCGACGGCGCTACAACGGCGCTTGGCACTGCTGGGCCGCACTCGGTTGTCGTCGACCGTCCGGTCACCGCTGGGGGCGGTGGCCACGGTTTCAATGGCGGTCAACTCCTGCACCTCGCCGTCGCCGGTTGCATCTCCAACGACCTGTTCCGCGAGTCCGCGGTGCGCGGCATCGAATTGACCAGAGTCGTCATCAGGGTCGACGGAGGCTACGACGGCGAGCCCGCTGTTTCGACAGGGATCTCGTACGCGATCGAGATCGAGGGCCGTGCCACCGACCACGAGCTGCGCGCCCTCGTCGACCATGTCGATGCAATTGCCGAGATCCCCAACTCGCTACGCCTTGGAACCGAGGTTCACCTCGCCTCGGCAAGCGTCAAAGGCTCCGCTCAGCCGGCGCACTGATGTCTAGTGTTCGGGCATGGTTGCACAGCTGAACCACACCATCGTTGCAGCACGCGACAAGCACGAGTCTGCCGCGTTCTTCTCGGAGATCCTGGGACTGCCGGCGCCCGTGTCGTTCGGGCATTTCGTCGTCGTGCCGACCGGCAACGACGTCTCGCTCGACTTCGCCGACGCCGACGGCGAGATAGCTGCGCAGCACTACGCGTTCCTGATCACCGAGGACGAGTTCGACCAGGTCTTCGCCCGCGTTCAAGAGCGGGGCATCACGTTCTGGCCACACCCCTGGCGAGGCGACGAGGGCCAGATCAACCACAACGACGGCGGCCGCGGGTTCTACTTCGAGGATCCGAGTGGCCACTACCTCGAGGTGCTGACCCGCCCGTACGGAAGCGGCGATTGAGCTGTTGTCGACGGCCGCCCTCAGCCGTTGTCGACCGGGTTGACGGTCAAGCCTGGGGTGACGATCTGGTCGATTGTCGCGAGTACGTCGACCGACAGACCGACATCGGCCGCGGCGAGCAGCGCACCGAGCTGCTCGGGTGTGCGCGGCCCGATCAGTGCCGCCGTGACTGCAGGATTGGCGAGCACGAACCCGAGCGCCAGTTGGATGAGGGTCAGCCCGGTCGAGTCGGCGACCGCGCCCAACTCGGTGACGAGCCTGCGTTTCTCGTCGCGAATGCTTTGGTCGCGGTGATCGAAGTGATCAGGCTCGCGAGCTGCGCGCGATGACCGCGTCAACGGATCCCGACTGGTACTTCCCGGTCAACCATCCGCCGTTGAGCGGCGCCCAGACCAGCACGCCGACGTCGTGCTGACGACACCACGGCAACACCTCGACCTCGGCAGCGCGGACGAGCATCGAGTACGGCGGTTGCTCGCTGCATGGCACGGTGACGCCGAGGCGTTCAGCGGTGGTTCGAGCTGCGGCCAGTTGCGCCGGCGAGAACGTCGACGTGCCGACGGCGCGCACCTTTCCCGCCCGGACCAGGTCGTCGAACGCCTGCAGCGTCTCGTCGATCGGCGTGTCGGGGTCGGGTCGGTGCATCTGGTAGATGTCGATGTGGTCGGTTTGCAGGCGCCGCAGGCTGGCCTCGCACGACTGCATCACCCAGCGCCGCGACAACCCGCGCTCCAAGGGGTCGTCGCTCATCGCATTGCCGACCTTGGTGGCCAGCACGACGTCGTCGCGGCGACCCGCCAGAGCACGTCCGAGGAACTCCTCCGACGTACCGAAGTCGTAGATGTCGGCGGTGTCGAACAGCGTGACGCCGGCGGCGAGTGCGCCGTCGACCATCTGCCGGCATGCTTGCTCGTCGGGGTTGCCCCAGCGGCCGAACATCATCGTTCCGAGCGCGAGTGTGCTGACCTCGATCCCGCTGCAGCCCAGTTGCCGGTACTGCATGCGTCAGGCCAGGCCGGCTTGGCGTTGGAACACCAAGCTGTCCCAGTAGTCGATGCGATGGGCGATGCGACCGTCGCGCACGACGAACCGCATGACGCCGCGTACGGCGATGGGGTGATCGTTCACGGTCGTGTCGCAAGGTGTACGCCGCGACGACGCGATCGCCGTCGGCGACGACGTCCTCGATGTCGTAGTGCAGCCCCGGCATCGATTCCAGGAACCCGGGCAGTCGCTGGCGGTACTCGTCGATGCCGACGCAACCGCCGCCCAGCGCGGCGGTGTGCTCGTTGACGAAATCGTCGGTGACGAACGCCGCGACCGCATCGGGATCGCCCGTCGCAAACGCTTCGAGATAGCCGACGCACACGGCGATCGGCGAACCCGGTGGCGGCGCAGTCACGAACCGGTACCCCAGACCTCCTGCACCGTCGCGTACACACCCTGGTCGTAGGAGAACTCGATCATGTTGCCGTCGGGATCGGTCAGCGCGCAGATGTAGCCGATGGGCGGCGGCATCTCGGTGGGTGGCCAGGCGAGGCATCCCTCGGCCTCTCCCCGTTTGGCGATTGCGTCGACCTCGGCGCGGCTGGTGACCTCGATGCCGATGTGGGCGAACGGCGCCATGATCGGCTGCGGACCCTTGTCGATGGTCGCGCTTGAAGCTGACGAGCACCAAGATGAACGGCTTGTCGACCTGATCGCGATGACCGAGCCAGGCGCCATAGCCATCGGCGTCCTCGCGGCGGTCGAGCAGCTCGAGCGGCGTGAACCGCTCGTACCAGTCGATGGTCTTGTCGATGTCGGTCGCAGGCAGGGCGATGTGCGTCCAGCGCATCGACGGCGGATGCACCGCGTACTTGTCGGCGACCTCACTCACGTGTCCAGCCCTCCGGAACGACGGGATCCGGGACCACCCTTGGTCCACAGGATCAACGTGTTGCCCCACGGATCGAGGAAGGCGCTGTTGAAGCCGTTGAACTCGGCCCAGTAGTGGTGGCGCCACAGCTCGGTCGCACCGAGCCTGACGGCCGTGTCGAGCATCCGCTCGTCGCTGTCGTCGTCGGCGACGAGGATCCACACCCGCGCCGTTCGGCCCTTGCGTGCTCAGCGTTCGCGGTTCGACTCCGGCCGGATCGGGATGCGGGCGGGCATTGGCAACGTTGTAGATGCCCATGTGCAGGTTGCCGACCTCCGACGGCGTTCCGTCAGGCAGCGGGAAGTGACCGCCGGGCACGATGCGGTGGAACACGCCGGCCGGGCGCGGTTCGACCTCCCATCCGAAGACCTCGGCGTAGAACCGCGCCGAGGCCTCGGGATCGTCGCTCGGCAGGTCCACGAAGATCAAGGTGTTGGGTCCTGTCATGAGCGCGAACGTAGCATCGTTGAACTCCGTGGACTGATGGTCTGACCTTGTGAGCACCTACGTTCGGATGCCGCGACTGGCGAAGTTCCCACAGTCTTCACATCCGTGTCACGAGCCTTTACGGCGTGCGACTATGGTTCGTCGACAAGGAATGGTCTGACCATCAGTCCGCGGACCAAAGGGGAGAATCGACGTGAACAGTACGCAACCAGGTCGTCGCGCCAGCCGAGTGCTGGTGTTGGTGGCCGCGGCATCGATCATCGCCGCGGCATGCGGCAGTGACAGCAAGGCCAGTGATGCGACCACCGCGCCGGCAACCAGTGCGGCGGTGGCCGCCGACCTCGACACCAACGGCGATGGCAAGGTCGTGTTCGGCATCGCTGCCGCCGGACCGGCCGACGACGGTGCCTACTACCAGGCCGTCGTCGACGCCGCCAAGAAGCTCTCCACCGAAAACGGCTTCGAAGACCCGATCGTGGTCGACAACATCCAGGCGGCCGACGCCGCGACTGCGATCGGTGACCTCGCCCAACAGGGCGTCGATGTCATCATCGTGGGTGCGTCCGAGATCGCCGAGCCGCTGCCCGCACTGATCGCCGAGTACCCCGACATCTTCTGGTACTGCAACTGTGGTGCCGGCTTCCCGCCCAACCCGGCCTTGTCGCAGAGCACCGACGACGGCGGCGAGATCAGCTACACGGCCGGCTATGCGACCGGGTTGAAGCTGAAGGAGAAGGGCGGCGACTCGGTGGTGATCATCGGTTGCTGCGACCTCGGCTTCGAGAAGCAGGCGTACATGGCGTTCGAGCTCGGCCTGAAGGCGGTCGATCCGTCGTACACGCATGACCTACGTGCAGTCCGGTGACTTCCCGTTCGACTTCGACAACACGGCCAACGCCACCGCCGCCCTGCAGACGGCCATCGACAACGGCGCCGACGCTGTCTACCCGTACCTCGGCGGCGCTCACCGCCCAGTCGTGCAGGCGGCCAACGCGGCCGGCTTGATCACGATGAGCGCCGGATCGTCGAAGGTGTGCGAGAGCACCGAGGACCTGAAGTACGACATCGCCGTCAAGTTCGACGGCGGCGACTACGTGACCGCCGTCATGAAGCTGATCATCGACGGCAAGCTTCAAAGAGGGCGACATCAAGCAGTTCAAGGTCGGCATCGACCCCGAGCCGGGCGCCGTGATCTGCAACCCGACAGCCGACCAGCAGACGGCGATGGACGCCGTCTACGCAGCAGATCGCCTCGGGTGATCTCGCCGACGAGTTCGGCGAGATCGCCGGCGTAGCGTTTGCGCAGGGCTGACCGCCGGCCCGTGACCCCAGCGGACGATCACCGCGCGGGCGGGAACCTCGAGTTCCCGCCCGCCGCGGAGTTCATCGACATCTCCAAGCGGTTCGGGCGGGTCGTGGCCTGCGACCGTGTCAATCTTTCCCTTCGGCACGGGTCGGATCCACGGCATCCTCGGCGAGAACGGCGCCGGCAAGTCGACGCTGATGAAGATGCTGATCGGCCTGATCCTGCCCGACTGCCGGCCAGATTCGCCTGCACGGCGACGACGGTCAAGATCGTCGATCCCGATCGAGGCGGCGCGCCTGGGCATCGCCATGGTGCATCAGCACTTCAGCCTCGTCGAGCCGCTGACCGTGTGGGAGAACGTCGCGCTCGGCGACATCGGCAGCCTCGACCCTGGGCACGTCCGTCGGCGTGTGGGCGAGATCAGCGAGCAGTACGGGCTCGAGATCGACCCCGACGATCGCATCGTCGACCTGACCGCGGGCATGCGCCAGCGTGTCGAGATCATCAAGTGCCTGCGCCGCGACCCCGAGATCCTGGTGTTCGACGAGCCGACCTCGGTGCTGTCGCCGGCTGAGTCGCAGTTCCTGTTCGCGGCGCTGCGGCGGGTCGTCGACGACGAGGGCAAGGCCGTCGCCCTCGTCAGCCACAAGCTCGCCGAGGTCATCGCGGCGAGCGACGAGATCACCATCATGCGCGACGGCAAGGTCGTCGATTCCCGCCCCACCGCCGGCTGCGACCCGGCCACGCTTGCCCGGGCGATGGTCGGGCGCGAGGTCGTGCTGCGCCGCGAGCACGCCGCGTTCGGCGTGGTCGACGAAGCAAGTCGACGACGGCCAGTGGCGCACCGGCAACCGGGTGACCAACCAGTGCTGCGGATCACCGCTGCGTCGGTGACCGGCCGTGACGGGCGGGTGCTGCTCGATCGGCTCGACCTCGAGGTGCACGCCGGCGAGATCGTCGGTGTCGCCGGTGTCGAGGGCAACGGTCAACGCACACTCGGCGACGTCTTGTCGAGCCTGAGCGCACTCGACCGGCGGGCGCGTCGAGGTCGACGGAGCGCGCGGTGGCCACCGGTCAAGCCGGAGCCATGGCGAGGGCCGGCATCGCCGTCATCCCCGAGGACCGCCACGACAGCGGTTGCGTGCTCGACTTCAGCGTCGCCGAGAACATGTTCATCGCCGACCCCGAGCGTGTCGCTCGACATCGGGCTGATGAACCGAGCGCAGATGCACGAGCAGGCAGGCCAGCTCATCGACCAGTTCGACATCGTCTGCAGTGGGCCGCGGCGCGCCGATGTGGTCGCTCAGTGGCGGCAACCAACAGCGGGTCGTGCTGGCCCGCGAGCTGTCGCACGCGCCGACGGGTGCTGGTGGCCGCGCAACCGACGCGTGGCCTCGACGTCGGCGCGATCGAGTACATGTCGGCGCAGCTCCGTGCGGCCGCCGACGACGGCGTCGGGCGTGTTGCTGATCTCCACCGAGCTGGAGGAGATCCTCGATCTCGCCGATCGCATCGTCGTGATCTCCAATGGACGGATCGTCGGCGAGATGCGGCGCGACGACGTCGACCTGGCACAGCTGGGCTTGATGATGAGCGGCGCCAATGAGTGATGTCGGCGAGCACATCGTCACCGAACCCGACGAGGACGAGGTCGCCTCCGCGGCGTTGCAGCGATCGAAGTTCGGAGTCACCAGCGAGGTCGTTGCCCTCTACGCGATCTGCCTGTTCGTTGCCCTCGCCATCGCGGCGATCTGCGTCGCGGCAACGGGAGGATCGTGGACCAACGTGTACACGGCCATCCTCGACGGCAGCGTCCGCAGGCCGGTCGCTGGGGTCTCACCCTCGGCGTGTCGGCGCCGATCCTGCTCGTCGCGCTCGGCACCATCGTCAACGGTCGCGCCGGGCTGGTCAACATCGGCCAGGAGGGCCAGCTCGTGATGGGCTCGTGCTTCGCCGCGTACGTCGGCGTCCGTCTCGCCGGTCCCGGGCCGTTCGTGCTCGTCGTCGCCATGGCGTGCGGCGTGATCGGCGGCGCGGTGTGGGCCGGCATCGCCGGTGTGCTGCGCTACTACCGCAACGTGCCCGAGGTGCTCACGCACGCTGCTGATGGGCAGCGTCGCCGCCAACCTGATGGGCTGGGGCCTGCGCAAGCCATGGTTGCTCCTTGCACCGGCGGCGGGACGAGCCAACCGCAACCAGGTCAGCGAACCGCTGGCCGCCAACACCCGCATCCCGCGGGTCACCTGGTTCGGCAACGAGTTCCCGCTCAGCGTGGTGCTCGCGTTGATCCTCACCGTCGTCGTCTGGCTCGTCCTCGACCGCTCCGTTGTCGGCTTCCGGCTGCGAATGCTCGGTCGCAACCCGAGGACCGCGCACCGCGCCGGCGTCGCCGAGCGGCGCTACGGCATCGGCGCGATGCTGGTCTCGGGCGGCTTCGCCGGTCTCGCCGGCGGCGTCATGCTGGCCGGCGGCGACTTCGGCAACTACCAACTCGTCGCCAACTTCGGCGCCGGCATCGGGTTCGCCGGCCTGCTCGCCGCGCTGGTCGCCCGTCAACGGGTGTTCGTCGCTTGATCTTCGTCTCGTTCCTGTTCGGCTGCATGCGCACCGGTTCCGGCTTCCTTCGCGCCACCGGTGTCTCCGGTCGCATCGCCGACGTCGTGCAGGGCCTGCTCGTGCTGGCCATGCTGCTGCCTCCGGCGATCCTCTACGTCCGCGAGCGGCGCCGGGCGCTGTCCAGCACGAGCAGCGAGGGTCTGAGCGATGGGCAACTTCTTCTCGGCGCTCGGCGACATCGCCACCAACGAGAGCGCCTACCGCAACGCCATCATCGCCGCCGTCGTGCTGCTGTTCGCCGCATCGGGCGAACTGATCGCCGAGAAGGCCGGCACGATCAACATCTCGCTCGAGGCGATGATGCTGGCCGGTGCGTTCGCCGCGGCGGTCGGTGTCGACATCACCCATTCGACGTGGGTCGGTCTGCTGTTCGCGGCGGTCGCCGGACTGCTCGTCTGCCGCGGTCCAGGCCAACATGAGCCACCGCCTGCCCGCCGACCAGTTCGTCGTCGGGCTGGTGCTCAACGTGCTCGTGCTCGGTCTGGTCGGCTTCCTCACCAGATCGATCGACCCGAAGTCGCAGGTCGTCGGGCGCGTTGAGCATCCCGCTGCTGTCGCACATTCCGCTGCTCGGCCCGGCGTTGTTCGACCAGCCGTGGGTGCTGTACCTCGTCTACCCGCTCGTGCCGCTGGTGTGGTGGCTGCTCTACCGCACCCGGTGGGGCCTCGAGGTCCGCGCCATCGGCGAGGACCCCAACGCCGCCGACGTCTGCGGATCTGCACGTCAACAAGCTGCGTCGGCAGACGATCTACCTCACCGGCGTGCTCGCCGGGATCGGCGGCGGCTACTTCCTGTTCGCCCGCGTCCGGCCGATTCGAGGATTCGCTGATCGGCGGCCGTGGCTACATCGCCATCGCCGCGGTCATCTTCGGTGGGTGGACGCTGAAGGGCACCGTCGCCGGCTGCATCATGTTCGGCCTCGTCGGCTCGTTCGTGCTGACGATCCCGTCGCTCGGCTACAAGTCGATCGATTCGTCGTTCCTGGCCATGGCGCCCAACGTCGTGACCATCGTGGCGATGGCCGTGTTCGCCAAGCGCGTTCGCCAGCCGGCCGCGCTCGCCCGACCGTTCATCCGCGGTCTGCGATGAGAGCAGTGTTCCACGACCGGCTCAACCCAACACCTGCTCCACCGAGAACTCGACGTTGTTGCCGTCGGGGTCGGTGATGATGCAGATGTACCCGACCACCTCGTTGCGGTACAGAGGGCCCAGCAGCAGGCACCCGTCGGCTTTGGCCATGGCCGCCACCCTGTCGACCTCTTCGCGGCTCTCCAAGGAGATGCCGAGGTGGCTGATCGAGCGCAGAAAGCCGTACTCCTCCTTGATGTCGCCCGTGATCTTGGTGGGCAGCTTGCCGTAGATCAGCACGATCACGAAGCGTGCCGCAGCCGTCGTCACGTCGCGCTGGTTGGCGAGCCACACCGAGCGCATCCCTGAGTCGGGGTCGACTCGTTCGTGGATGTTGACCAACGTCGTGTACTTGGTGAAGAACGCCAGAGTGGCGTCGAGGTCGCGTACCGGAAGAGCGATGTGCGTGAGCAACGAAGGCGGAGGCGAGCTGGGATCCATCGACCCAGCCTACGTCCGCTACGGTCTGACCATCAGACCAAGATCAGCACCAAAGTGCTTCACATGGATCTGATCATCGCCGGCGGCGACGTCGTGACGATGAACCCGACTCGCCAGGTCTTGCTCGGCGGTTCGGTCGGTGGTCGTCCGACGGGGTCATCGCCGCCGTCGGATCGACCAGCCGAGCTGCGCGCTGCTCATCCGCAGGCGGCAGTGATCGATGCCACGGATTGCGTCGTCACGCCGGGGATGATCAACGCCCACCAGCACCTCACCGGCGACCCGCTGGTGCGCAGTTGCATCCCCGATCTGCTCGCGCCCGGGCGTGTCGATCTTCGAGTGGTCGGTGCCGATCCACGCCGCAGCACACCGCCGACGACGACGAACTGTCCGCGACGCCTGTCGGCCATCGAGTGCGCCCAGAACGGTGTCACCACCGTGGTCGAGGCCGGCACCGTCGCCCACCCCGATCGCGTCGCCAAGGCGATGCAATCGCGTCGGCATCCGCGGCACGATCGGCACCTGGGGATGGGACATCGAAGAAGGTCCGTTCGCCGGCACGGTCGCCGAGGTGCTCGAACGCCAGCGGGCGGTGGTCGACGCGTTCCCGCGCGGCGGTCTCGTCGAGGGCTGGGTCACGCTGGTCGGGCACGACCTGGCCAGCGACGAGTTGCTCGTCGGCGCCGCCGAGCTCGCCCGCAACGCTTGGCACCGGCATGACGATGCACCTGTCGCCGACGTCGTCGGATCCCGAGCGCTACCTGGCCCGCACCGGCCGCCGCCCGGTCGCCCACCTCGACCACCTCGGCGTGCTCGGACCGAACCTGCTGCTGGCCCACGGCGTGTGGCTCGACGACGAAGAGATCGACCTGGTCCTGTCGACCCGCACGGCCATCGCCTACTGCCCGTGGGCGTACCTCCGCCTCGGTCAGGGGGTCACCCGAATGGGCCGCCACGCCGAGATCGTCGAGCGTGGCGGTCGCGTCGCCCTCGGTTGCGACGCGGCCAACGCCGGCGACGTCGCCGACATCCTGCGTGCCGCGGCCCTCGCCGCCGGCATCGCCCGCGACGGCCGCCTCGACCCGCAACGGTTCGGCGCCCACCAAGCGTTCGAGCTGGCCACGATCGCCGGCGCCGAGGCGATCGGCATGGCCGATCGGATCGGCTCGCTGGAGGTCGGCAAGCAGGCCGACATCGTCGTGCACGAGGCCACCGACTGGGGATGGTCGCCGCGAGGCGACGTCGGGCTGCAGCTGGTGTGGGGCACCGACGGTCGCTCGGTCCGCGATGTGTTCGTCGCCGGCCGACCGGTGATCCGCGACGGCAGCTGCGTCACCGTCGACGCCCCGGGCTGCGCCAAGCTGCCCAGGCCAGACAACGATCCCTGCTCGACCGGGCCGGCATCACCGTCCCTCACGTCTGGCCGCATGTCGATGCTCGCTGAGCCCAATGCTGACCACCACGCCGACCGCCACGAACCCGGAGACTCTCGCCCGTGAACGACATCCTCTGCAGCAGCGCTGCCATCCGCAACTCGTGGCATCCGGTGGCCCGTTCCGTCGAGGTCGCAGACACACCCGTCGCAATCACCCTGCTCGGTCGAGCGGTCGTGCTGTGGCGCACGCCATCGGGGTCTGTCGTCGCCGCCCCCGATCGCTGCCCGCACCGCGAGGCACCGCTGTCGGCGGGCACCGTCGCAGGACGGCTGCCTCACGTGTGCCTACCACGGCTGGACGTTCGGTGACGAAGGACGCTGCGTCCGGGTGCCATCCGCCAGCGAGGGCGTGCCGCCACCTCCGCGTGCCCACCTCGAGCCCTACGAATGCGACGAGCGATACGGGCTGGTGTGGGTCTGCCTGGGCACTCCGTCGGCGCCCATCCCCGCCATTGCCCAAGAAGACGACCCAACGTTTCGTCGGATCAACACCCCGGTCGAGGTCTGGCGGGTGTCGGCGACCCGCATGGTCGACAACTTCCTCGACATCACCCACTTCCCGTTCGTCCACGTCGGCACCTTCGGCCGCGCCCAAGACACCCAGGTGCCGCGGTTCGAGCTGCAGGCCCTCGACGACGAGTTCCACGGCTACCGATACGAGGTGCTGGCCAACAACACCACCGGCACCCTGGTCAGCGGTCAGAAGGCGCAGGTCGTGCACCGCGAGATGTCGTCCGGGTTCAGCCTGCCGTTCGTCGTGCGCAGCACCATCCGTTACGACTCCGGCCTCGAGCACATCCTGCTGCTGCTGTCGACGCCGATCGACGACGTCACGTCGTACTTCACGTTCGTGGTGTGGCGTAACGACGACTTCTCGGTGTCGGCCGAGGAGATCATCCGCTTCGACCTGGCGATCGGCGCCGAAGACAAGCGCATGCTCGAACAGCTCGACGGCGTGCTACCGCTGGATCAGACAACCCTGGTCAGCGTTCAGGCCGACAAGTGCTCGGTCGAGTGGCGCCGCCAGCTGGCCGAGTTCGTCACCAGCTGAGGCGCGGTCGCCTGTGCCATCGCTGGCACCGAAGTGGTCCTGTACGGACCATTTCGCGACCTGCGTTGCGTGGAGTCACAACACGCCGGCGTACGCCGGAAGGCAGGGCTGACCGCCGAGGTGGGCGTACAACACCTTCGATCCCGCCGGAATCTCGCCGGAGCGGATCATGCCGATCATGCCGGCCATCGACTTGCCCTCGTACACCGGGTCGGTGAGCATTCCTTCCATCCGTGCGCAAGTGTGGATCGCGTCGATGGTCTGTGCGTCCGGAATGCCATAGTTGCCGGCCGAGTAGCCGTCGACCAGCGTGATCTCGTCGGCGCGCAACGCTCGACCCAACCCGATCTTTTCGGCCGTGTTCTGCGCAATTCTGGTCACCTGGGCAATGGTCTTGTCCATCGTCGCCGACGCATCGATTCCGATGACGTGTCGGTCCGATCGGTCCTCGAGAGCGAATCCGGCGATCATGCCGGCGTGGGTGGAACCGGTCACAGTGCACACGATGATGTGATCGAAGAAGATGTCGTGGTCGGCTTCCTGCCTGCCTACTTCGCGAGCCCAGTTGGCGAAACCCAATCCCCCGAGCGGATGGTCAGAGGCGCCGGCCGGGATTGGATACGGCTTGCCGCCCGCGGCCACGACCGAGTCGAGGGCCCGCTGCCAGCTGTCACGGATTCCGATGTCGAACCCGGCGGGGTCGAGGCGCACGTCGCCGCCCAAGATTCGCGACAGCTGGATGTTGCCCACCTTGTCGTAGACGACGTCCGGCCACGCGACCCACGCCTCCTGCACGGTAACGGCCTTCAAGCCTAGGTGGGCTGCCACGCCTGTGACCTGGCGGGTGTGGTTCGACTGCACACCGCCGATCGAGACGAGCGTGTCGCAGCCCTGTGCCAAGGCTTCCGGGATGAGATATTCGAGCTTGCGGGTCTTGTTGCCGCCGAACGCGATTCCCGAGTTGCAATCCTCGCGCTTGGCCCAGATCTCGACCTTGCCGCCCAGATGGGCGCTGAGCCGGGGCAGCGGGTGGATGGGCGACGGCCCGAACGTCAGGGGATGGCGAGGGAAGTCGTCGAGAGTCACACAACGATCGTAAGCAAAACGATGGCCTCGTTCGCCCTACTCGTCGTCGCTACTTGTTGCCGAGATTGGCAGGAACAGCACTTCCAGTCGACCCGTCACGCTCGACGTCTCGTCTCATGGGCCGTGTCGGGTTGGTTGACCGCGGGGTTGGCTGGTGTGGGTGGTTGCGTCGGGGAACGTGACTTCGAGGTCGCCGGTGGGGAGCAGTTTCAGGTGCCAGCCGGGTCGGTGGATCAGATGGTGGTGACGGTTGCACAACAGAGGATGTCGCGTGAATCCTCTCGAGCGCGCTGCTGACACGAACCCCGGCCGCTCGACGTCATCGAGCCTGTGGATTTCGCCTCGTGCGGCATTCTGGACGGAGCTTCCGAACGCGTCCCTCCTCCACAGCTATTCATGCGACAGCCTCAACAGCACCAGGTTGTCGAGGTCGGTCGAACCGTGGTGTCGCCAGTAGTGGATGTGGTGGGCGTCGCACCAGGCGATCTTGCGGTCGCAGCCAGGGAACCGGCAGCCGCCATCGCGTGCGGCTGTGGCCCGGAACAGATCGATCGGCACGGTGCGGGTGGCTCGCCCGTAGGACAAGATCGCGTTGCCGGCGCGCCAGACGCGGTGGATCACGCAATCGCACAACAGCGTGTCGGTGGTCGCCGTGCCGAGGTCGGCGTGTTCGCTGCAACATTGGAGCGGCCCGAGACGCGCCCCGATCTTCACACCGTCGTCGGGGCCTCGACGCCGAGCTCGAACTTGAGGTATTCCTCGCCGGTGTCTTCCCAATCCTCGAACTGGATGACACCCATCTCCTCGAAGCGGCGGCGCAGCCACTTGTCGTTGCGGTCGAGCAGGCCGAGCTTCTTGCAGTTCGGCACGATCTTGCTGAACAGCATCGACTGGAACACGCTGCGGGTCGGGTCCTCGAGCACCAGCGGCACGACGTCGCGGACGTTCACGCCCATGCGCTCCCACACCTCTTGCTGCATGAAGCGGTCGCGCATGCGGATGGCAGCCTCGAAGGCGAACTCCTGGCGATCCTTCATCTCGGCGTCGCTCAGCGAGTCGTAGACCTCTTTCAGCGACAGCACGCCGAAGGCCACGTGGCGGGCCTCGTCGCTCATCACGTAGCGCAGCAACTTGCTTCAGCAGTGGCTCGTTGGTGAACTGGTGCATGAAGCCGAAGGCCGCGAGGGCGAGGCCCTCGACCATCACCTGCATGCCGAGGTACGTCATGTCCCAGCGGCTGTCGTTGACGATGTCGTCGAGCAGCATTCGCAGGTGCGAGTTGATCTGGTACTCGCCGCCGAGCTTCTCGTCGAGGTAGCGGGCGAAGACCTCGACGTGGCGGGCCTCGTCGACGACCTGGGTGCTGGCGTACAGCTTGGCGTCGTACCACGGCACGGTCTCGACGATCTTGGCGGTGCACAACAACGCGCCCTGCTCGCCGTGCATGAACTGGCTGAGGCTCCAGTTGCGGCTCTCGACGCCGAACTCGAGCCACTGCTTGTCGTCCCACTTCTCGACCGGTGTGCCGATGTACATGCTGGCGTCGATGCCGGTGCCGATCAGCGCCTGATCCTCGGCGACGGTCTTCTCGACGTCGACCTCGGTGTCCCACGGCAGGTCGGTGGTGGCGTTCCACTGGCCGACCTTGGCCTTCTCGTACAGCTTGCGCAGCGCCGGCCGGCTGAGCGAGTAGTCCCACGTGAAGATGGTGTCGGCGTTGTTCTTGACGATGTGGGCGATCTCGTTGGGATCGTGAGTGGGGATGGCCAGGATGGCATCGATGTCGTTGATCTCGGTGCGGCCGATGATCGTCTCGTTGTCGTTGTGCGTGACAGTCATGGGGGTCAGCTCCTGGTGAGGGATGGCTGGAAGGCTGGGAGGATGAAGGTCTGGATGAAGGTTCTGGCCGAGTCGGGTTCGCCGAGGTCGACCTGATCGGACGGTGCGAGGAAGTAGCTGATGACGAGACGGGACAGCAGCTCGACGAGCCGCGCGCCTTCGCGGCGCGGCAGGTAGCCGTCGACCAGGGGGGCGAGGAACACGGTGGCAACGCGGATGATCCGCGGCACGCCGTCGACGGTCAGCTGCCCGAGTGTGTCGCCCGGCTCGGAGGCCAGCATCAGCGACAGGTGCTGGTCGCAGCGCAGCTCTGCGGTGGCGTGCATGACACAGCGCACCAGCAGATCTTCGAAGTCGGTGGCGCCGTCGAGGTGGGCGCTCAACCGGGTGAAGAAGTCTTCGAGCTCGCGGACGCGCAGGGCCTCGAACAGGACGTCCTTGCCGCCCGGGAACATGCGGTACAACGTGGCCCGCGACACGCCGGCCTCGTTGGCGATGTCTTCGATCGTGACCTTGGCGAGCCCCCACCGCTCGCAGCACGACTTGGCCGCGTCGAGGACGCGCAGCTCGGCGGGGTCAAGACTCATCCGTGAGACACTAAGACAATATGTGTCTCAGTGTCAATGGGTCGCACGACCCACTGTCACAACCGACCGGCGTCGATGATCCGCTGAACGAAGGCCTTGGTGCGTTCCTGATCGGGATTCTCGAAGATCTGTTCTGGCGGGCCTTCCTCGTGGATCACCCCCTCGTGGAGGAAGCAGACCTTCGACGAAACCTCCTTGGCGAAGCCCATCTCGTGGGTGGCCAGCATCATCGTCATCCCGTCCTTGGCCAGGTCGCGGACGATGTTGAGCACCTCGGCGACCAGTTCGGGGTCGAGGGCCGAGGTGATCTCGTCGAGCAGCAGCAGACGCGGCTCCATCGCCAGGGCGCGCACGATCGCGACACGCTGCTGCTGGCCACCGGACAGGCGATCGGGATACTCCTTGGCCTTCTCGTCGAGACCGATTCGCTTCAGCAGGGCGATGCCGCGCTCCTCGGCCAGCGCCTTGGTGAGGCCGAGCACCTTCATCGGCGCGAGGGTGACGTTCTGCAGCACCGTCATGTGCGGGAACAGGTTGAAGCTCTGGAACACGATGCCGACCTCGCGCCGCAAGGCATCGACGTCGATGCCGCGTCCGCTGACCCGATCACCGCCCAGGCGGATCTCGCCGCTGTCGACGGTCTCCAGTTGGTTGATGCAACGCAGCAGCGTCGACTTGCCGCTGCCGGAGGCACCGATCAGGCACACCACCTGGTGCAACTCGACATCGAGGTTGATGCCGCGCAACACCGGGTTCGAGCCGAACGTCTTGTGCACGTCACGCAGTTCGAGAAATGCCATGTGCTACCTGCCGGCCAGTGTCTTGGCCTGCTGGCGGCGGATCAGACCGTCGAGCCAGCGGGTGAACGGGATCGTCACCGCCAGGAACAGCATTGCGGCCATCGAGTAGGCCGTCAGCGTGCCTCTGGCGTTGTTGATGAAACGGGCCCGGTTGACCACGTCGAGCACGCCGAGCAACGCTGATCAGTGCGGTGTCCTTCTGCAGGCCGATGAAGTCGTTGAGCAGCGGCGGGATCACCCGGCGAACCGCCTGCGGCACCACGACGTGGCGCATCGTCTGCGCGTACGTCAACCCCAACGACCGGGCAGCGGCGGTCTGGCTCCAGTGCACCGATTCGATGCCGGCGCGGTACACCTCCGACACATAGGCGCCGTAGGTCAGGCTGAGCGCGAGGATCGCGTACTGCATGTCGGAGAGGTCGCCGACGAACGGGCACGTTCGCCTGCGGCAGGCCGAACCCGACGATGTAGATCACCAGCAGCGACGGAATGCCGCGGAAGACGTCGACGTAGACGGTCGCCAGGAAGCGGACCGGCCTGCAGGCCGGCCCCGGCAGCAGCCGCATGACGGCGACCACGAGCGCCCACACCAGCACGATCACTTCGGCGATCATGAACACCTGGACGTTGATCCAGAAGCCCTTCAGCAGCGACCTCCACGCCAGACCGTCGGTCAGCGTCGCCCATCCGAAGAAGACCTGGGCGACAGCGTGGTCGTTCGTCAGCAGCAGCCAGACGAGGAAGGCGACGATGTACACCGACAGACCGATGCCGACCGAGTACCAGACCCAGTCGCGCGCTCGCTCTCCCTCGCCGACGCGCCGATTCGATCTCGCCTTCCTTCGCCAGGCGGCCGGCGCGCACCGAATGCACCATTGCCGGCACGCCGGTCGGGGGGAACAACAAGGAAACGGTCGCCGCCGTGCGATAGGTCAGCACCCGACCCACCCGCCGCATGGCGGGTGGGTCGGGTGCAACCAACTCGTTCAAAGCAGGCTCAGGAGGTCGGCACGTCGATGAACGGAACCGTCGACGGATCGCCGCCGAGGTACTTGGCGATCAGGGCGTTGATCGTGCCGTCGTCGATCAGCCCCTGGATGATCGGATCGAAGATCGCCTTCTTGCCGTTGCCCTTGCCGTAGATCGCCCCGTACTCCTCGCCGGTCTTGAACTGGGCGACGACCTCTTGCTTGCCGCCCGACTGAGCGGCCTGGCCGAGGTTGATCGGGGTGTCGATCATGACGGCGTCGACGGTACCGGCGTTCAGCGCGGCGTAGGTCGCGGTGAGGTTCGGGAACGACTTCACGTTGTCGAGCTTCCATCCGGGCACCTCGCCCGACGTGATGTAGAACTCGGCCGTCGTCGATGCCTGGACGCCGACCGTCAGCTTCTTCACGTCGTCCCAGCTCGTCACCGTCGTGCCCTTGTTGACCAGCAGGCCCTGATCGCTCTTGAAGTAGCCCTCCGAGAAGTCGACGACCTTGGCGCGATCGTCGGTGATCGTCACCTGCGACAACACGATGTCGTAGCTCTTCGGATCGACCTGTCCGGCAACGATCGCGTCGAAGCTCTCGTTGCCGAACTCCATCTTCAGACCGCACCAGTCGGCGATCATGTTGGCCAGGTCGTACTCGATGCCGCTCTTGATCGCGTCGGGGTCGACCTCGGCTTTGGTGGTGCCCCAGAAGTTCGGGCCCGGGCAGGCTGGTGACCACGCTGAGCACGCCGGCCTTCACCGGCTTGCAGTCGTTGGCCGCGGCGGCGCTGCCCGCGGGTGCGGCGCTGCCCGTAGGTGCGGCGGTGTCGCCCGCAGCCGGAGTATTGGTGTCGCCGCCACAGGCGGCGGCGAGCAGACCGGCGGCCAGGAGGCCGACGATCAGTCGTGTTGTCTTCATGAGTGGTTCTCCGTGGTTCACGTTTTGCGGTGGAGGCCGCGACCGACACGGTAGTCGAGAGCGCACTTCGTGGTTTAAGGTGCCGTCGCGTGGACACCACTGCGGCTGACGAGGTCATCGAGCCGCATCATCGTCCGGCGTACGGGCCGATCCTGCTGGTCTGCTTCGTCGGCCTGGTGGTGTGCACCAACATCGCCAACGTCGTCTTCGCCCGATGGGTGAAGACGCAGCCCGAACTACTGATCATGCTGTCGTCGCGGAACCGCTACCTGATCGGCGTCGTCGGGGCCGACATCTCGCCGATGTCGTACGTGGTCATCGCCACCATTCGCCTCACGCTGGCGGCAACGGTCTGCCACTTCATCGGCAGGGCGTACGGCGACCAGGCGCTGCGCTGGTTCACCCGGTTCCTCGGCATGACTCCAGAAGCCGTCGATCGCTTCGAGCAGCAGTACCGAACAGCCGAGTGGGTGCTGATCCCGATCTTCGTCGGCAGCAACATCGTCTTCGTGCTCAGCGGCACGGTCAAGACCCGGTGGCGGCGCATCCTGCCGCTGCTGCTCGTCGGCATCGCCGGCCGGCTGGCCTTGTTGTGGTGGCTCGCCAAGCAGTTCGAGTCACAGGTCAAGTCGGTCATCGACTTCCTGCAGCGCTGGCAACTGCCGATCATCATCGGATCCATCGTGGTGGTCGTCGTCTCGCAACGTGGTCAACATCCGCCACGGGCGCGGTTAGCGCGGTAGTGACCCCGCCGGATCGCTCTGGTAGACATCGACCATGGCTCAGACTGCACTCGGCGGCAACCCCGTCAACACCGTCGGCGACCTTCCCGCGGTCGGCTCCGTCACCCCATCCTTCACCGTCACCAAGGCCGATCTGTCCGACATCACCCCCGCCGACCTGGCCGGCCAGCGAGTCGTGCTCAACATCTTCCCGAGCCTCGACACGCCGACGTGCGCGAACAGCGTTCGCAAGTTCAACGAACTCGCCTCCGGCCTCGACAACACCACCGTGTTGTGCGTGTCGGCCGACCTACCGTTCGCCCAGGGCCGCTTCTGCGGCGCCGAAGGTCTGACCAACGTCACCACCGCGTCGACCTTCCGAAGCGACTTCGGCTCGGCATACGGCGTGAAGCTGAGCGACGGCAAGTTGGCCGGCCTGATGGCTCGCTCCGTCGTAGTGCTCGACGAGAACGGCACGGTGCTGCACTCGCAACTCGTCCCGGAGATCGCCCAGGAGCCCGACTACGACGCAGCCGTCGCCTCGCTCGGCTAGCGAACGATCACATCCCCAGCAGCGGCTCGAGGCCCAGCGTCAGACCGGGGTGATCGGCGACGTGCTTGCACGCCAAGACGACACCGGGCATGTAGCTGACATTGTCGTAGCTGTCCTGGCGGATGGTCAGCGTCTGACCATGGGTGCCGAGGATCACCTCTTGATGGGCGACCATGCCGCGCATGCGCACAGAGTGCAGGCGGATGCCTGCCGGACCGGCGGCACCCCGTGCACCGGGGTAGACCTCGTGTTGCGTCGGATCCGCCGTCCACTGGTCAGACGCCGCGGCCATGCGCTTCGCCGTCGTCACGGCGGTGCCCGACGGCGCATCGATCTTGCCCTCGTGATGTAGCTCGATGATCTCGGCGCTGTCGAAGTACGGCGCGGCGAGCTCGGCGAAGCGCATCATCAACACCGCGCTGATCGCGAAGTTCGATGCGATCACGCAGTTGCTGCCGCTGAACTCGGAGCGGAACGTGGCGATGTCGGCCTCGTTGAAACCCGTCGTGCCGACGACCGCGTGTACGCCGTGCATCGCCAGCCACGGCAGGGTGACGCGGGCCGCCTCGGCAACGGTGAAGTCGACGACCACCTGGCATCCGGCGTCGGCAAGCGAGCGCAGGTCGCCGGTGATGGCTATCCCGTGCCGACTCTCGCCGACGGCGCGCGGGTCGACCGCGGCCACCAGTTCGAGGTCGTTGTCGAGGGCGACGGCCGCGCAGACCGTGCGCCCCATCCGGCCACCTGCACCAACAACACCGACCTTGATCTGCGACATGCCCGTGACCGTACTGGAGACGGACTCAGACGGTGGGACCGACCGTGACGACGATCGGCTCTGACGTGAACACCCGATCGATCACCCGCTGCACAGCGGTCTGATCGACCGCGGCCCAGCGGGCCACCTGATCGTCGATCGACCGAACAGCGCCGGTGGTGATCAGTTGTCCGCCGTTGCGGGCCATCCGTGACCCGGTGTCTTCGAGACCGAGCTCGAAAGCGCCGGTGAGGTACCCGACGGCGACATCGAGCTCGTCGTCGGTGATCCCGTCGCCCACCAGCCGGTCGAGCTCGGTCTGCATCAGTTCGATCACGTCGTCGCGCATGTTCGGGCTGGGTTCCCGCATACATCTGGAACGCACCGCTGTCGGCGTAGGCCGACACACCGGAGTACACCGAGTAGGCCAGCCCGCGGCGTTCGCGGATCTCCTCGAACAGCCGGCTCGACAACCCCCCACCGAACACGTGGTTGACGACGTCGAGTGCCTCGCGATCATCGTCGCCCCGGGCCAGCGAACGCCCGCCGATCACGATGTGGACCTGTTCGGTGTCGTCGTCGATCGAATGATGCCCTCCGACGACCTCGGGCACGTGGCGCGACGGCAGAGCACGGTCGCGCGCCGACACCGGCGAACGACGTCGAGATGATGCGCAGTGCCTCGTCGTGATCGATCGGTCCGGCGAGCTGACAACCATCGAGCCGGCGTGGTAGTGCGCCTCGAAGAAGCGGCGGACGTCGTCGGCAGTGATCGCCTGCACGGTCTCGCGATCGCCTGCGGTCTCTCTGCCCAGAGGATGGTCGGCGAACAACTGCGCGGCGAACACCCGATGGGCGACATCGTCGGGAGAGTCGTCGTCCATCGCCAGCTCTTCGAGGATCACCAGGCGCTCGCTGTCGACGTCGGCCTCGCGCAGCGCCGGCCGGATCAGCACATCGCCGAGCAGGTCGATGCCGAACACCGCATGGCGGGCCGGCAGCCGGCAGTAGTACGCCGTGTACTCCTTGGAGGTGAATGCGTTGAAGTCGCCGCCGACTCGATCGACTGACCGTGAGATCTCCTGCGATGACCGTGTCGCCGTGCCCTTGAACAACAGGTGCTCGAGGAAGTGGCTGACACCACTCAGCTCCGCTGGTTCGTCGCGCGACCCCACGCCGACCCAGACACCGGTGGCCACCGACAACGCGCCAGGCACGTGTTCGGTGGCCACGGTGAGGCCGGAGTCGAGTTGAGTGATCCGAAGGTCGGTCAACGACCGCCTCGATCAGCGATCGGGGCCAGGTACGGATCAACGATGCCGACGCGGGCCACGGCTACGGGTGTCGTCGCGACGCGGGCCGCGATCGCCACGATCGGCGTGCGCCGCCACCGGCTTCGCCACCGGGGCCGAGATCGCCGAGCTCGCCGGCGAGCTCGGCATCGAACGCGTCGTCGAAGCTGACGGCTACCGGACGATCGCCGGTGGCCACCGATGCGCTGACCGATGCGCGAAGCTGCCGCAGGTGCCACCGCTGTGGGGCCGCCGTCGCCGTTGGGGAAGGGGTTCCACGAGGCGCCGGGGGTCAGGCTGACCTTGCCCTTCTCGTCGATCTCCTCGACGATGACCTCGATCTCCTGACCGAGGGTGAGCACGTCTTCGACGTTGTTGATGCGCTTGCCCTTGCCGAGCTTGGAGATGTGCACCAGACCGTCGCGACCGGGGAGGATGTTGACGAACGCACCGAACTTGGTGACGTTGACAACCCTGCCCAGGTAGGTCGCACCGACATCGGCCTTCGGCGGATCGACGATCGCCAGGATGCGAGCCTTGGCTTCCTCCATCTTCGAGGCCTCGACTGCGCCGATGGTGACGATGCCCACCGAACCGTCGTCGTCGACTGCGATGTCGGCGCCGGTCTCTTGCTGGATGGTGTTGATGACCTTGCCCTTGGGCCCGATGACCTCACCGATCTTGTCCATCGGGATGGTGATCGAGATGATCTTCGGCGCCGTCGCGGCGACCTCGGCACGAGGCTCGGCGATGCAGGCGTTCATGTTGGCGAGGATCTCGGTACGGGCTTCCTTGGCCTGATCGAGCGCGGCGGCCAGCACGTCGGCGGGGATGCCTTCGATCTTGGTGTCGAGCTGCAACGCGGTGATCGCATCGGATGTACCGGCGACCTTGAAGTCCATGTCGCCGAACGCGTCTTCGGCACCGAGGATGTCGGTGAGGGTGGTGTACTTGCCTTCGGCGTACACGAGGCCCATGGCGATGCCGGCGACCGCGGCCTTGATCGGCACACCGGCGTCCATCAGCGCCAGCGAGCCCGAGCACACCGACGCCATCGACGTCGAGCCGTTGGAGGCCAGCACTTCGGCGACGAGGCGCAGCGTGTAGCTGAACTCCTCCTGGCTGGGCAGCACGGGCAGCAGCGCACGGGCGGCGAGCGCACCGTGACCGATCTCGCGGCGCTTCGGCGAACCGACGCGACCGGTCTCACCGTTGGCCCACGGGGCCATGTTGTAGTGGAACAGGAAGTACTTGTGCGTCTCCGGGCTGAGCGTGTCCATCAACTGGTTCATCCGCGGCATCGCCATGGTGACGACGTTCATCACCTGGGTCTCGCCACGCTGGAACAAGCCGGTGCCGTGCGCCGTCGGCAACACGGTGACTTCGCTGCTGAGCGGACGCAGGTCGCGAGGACCGCGACCGTCGATGCGCAGACCCTCTTCGACGATGCGCTTGCGGACCGCCTTCTTGGTCAGGCTGCGCACAGCCTCTTTCACCTCGCGCTCGCGGCCGGCGAACGCTGCACCTTCGCCGCACAGCTTCTCGATGGCTTCGGCGGCTGCGGCGTCGGTTGCCGCGTTGCGCTCGGCCTTGCGCGCTGATGGTGATGGCCTTCGCGACACCATCAGTGGCGATGCCTGCAACGGCGTCGAACACGTCCTGGCCGTAGTCGAGCTGCGGGGTGTACGTCATCGGCACGATCGGGCCGTGGGTGGCGATGACCGAAGCGACGAGCTGACGCTGCAGCGCGATCGACTCCTTGATCCACACCTTGCTGGCCTCGAGGCCACCGGCGAGCACCTTCTCGTCGACCTTCGGCGCACCGGCGGCGTAGTACTCGAAGCTCTTGGCGGTACCGCCGGCTTCGACCATCATGATCGCGACGTCGCCGCTGTCGAGCTGACGACCGGCGACGACCAGCTCGAACGTGCTGGCGTCACCCTCTTCGTAGGTCGGGTGCGGGATCCACTCGCCGGTCTGGCTGTGGGCGATGCGCACGGCGCCGATCGGGCCGTCGAACGGGATGCCGCGAGATCATCAGCGAAGCCGAAGCGGCGTTGATGCTGAGCACGTCGTGCGGGTTGGCCATGTCGGCACCGATGACGGTGAGCACGACCTGGGTCTCGTTGCGGAAGCCCTCGGGGAACGCCGGGCGCAACGGGCGGTCGGTGAGGCGGCAGGTGAGGATTGCGTCCTCGGTGGGCCGGCCTTCGCGGCGGAAGAACGAACCGGGGATCTTGCCGGCGGCGTACGCACGCTCCTCGACGTCGATCGTCAGCGGGAAGAAATCCGTTCCCGGACGCACGTCCTTGGCGGCGTTGGCGGTGGCCAGCACCGTGGTGCGGCCGATGCTTGCCAGGACGGCCCCCTGGCTCTGCTGAGCCAACTTGCCCGTCTCGAAGGACAGGGTCTTGTCAGTACCCGAAACTGGGCCTGACACTCGAATGGCGTCTGCCATTGCGAGCTCCTTTCAGTTGTCGACGCACATCCTGTGCGCCGTTTGAAGGAGCAGCGGGGCCGGTTCCCAGTCGACAACCCCGCCGTCGTGCGGGGCTCTCGACTGACAACCGACTCGGTTGCTGCTCTTGTGAATTGTCGGCCTCTTCGGCCTCTTGTATGTGACAAGGGCCGAGCCATGTGGCCCGGCCCAAGAGGTACTTGCGACTACCGACGCAAACCGTTCTTCTGAACGATCTGGCGATAGCGCTCGATGTCGATGTTGCGTGCGTAGTCGAGCATTCGACGACGCCGACCGACCAGCATCAGAAGGCCACGACGGCTGTGGTGGTCCTTCTTGTGGCTCTTCAGGTGCTCGGTGAGCTGGTTGATTCGCGCGGTGAGCAGTGCGATCTGCACCTCCGGCGAGCCGGTATCGCTGTCGTGCACCTTGTGCGCGTTGATCGTGTCCTGTTTGGACATGTCGGTGCCTTCCTTGGGTTGGAGGTCGCGCACCGATTCGAACGAATCAGTGCGCATCACGCCAGAGGGTGAGCCCTGGCGGACCCGACCATGATAGCGGCGGGGCGGCCACTTCGCGTCCGAATGATGCCGCACGCACCCGTACACTCTCGCCCATGTTCACCGGGATCGTCGAGGAACTGGGCACGGTGAAGGGCTGCGAGACGGTGCCGACCGAGTGGGGCGAAGGGACTCGCATCACCATCGCGGCCCGCAAGGTTCTGGAGGGCTCGTACCTGGGTGCGTCCATATCCGTCAATGGCTGTTGCTTGACCCTGGTCGACCGGGGCAACGACATGCAGGGTGACTGGTGGGCGACCGACCTCAGCGAAGAGACGCTTCAGCGAACGTCGCTGCGCGGCCTGCGCCGCGGCGACCGGGTCAATCTCGAACGACCGATGGCGCTCGGCGATCGCCTGGGCGGCCACCTCGTCCTCGGTCACGTCGACTGCACCGGCGAGATCGTCGCCGCGGCCCCCGATCTGGTCGTACGCCTACCCGCAACGAACATGCGCTACGTGGTCGAGAAGGGTTCGATCACGGTCGACGGCGTCAGCCTGACTGCGTTCGACCTCACCGCCGACACGTTTCGCGTTGCCATCATCCCGCACACCGCCGACGTCACGACGCTAGGCGCCATTGCACCCGGCGCCCTCGTCAACATCGAACTCGACATCGTCGCCAAGCAGATCGAGCGACTGCTGGAGCCATATCGACCATGACGAGTGCCGTCTCGTTGCGCGGGTTGCGCAAGTCGTTCGGAACCCTCGAGACCATCTCCGACATCGATCTCGACGTGGCAGAAGGTTCATTCGTCAGCATCATCGGCCCGTCGGGGTGCGGCAAGTCGACCCTGCTGCGTGTGATCGCCGGGCTCGAGCAGGTCACTGAGGGAGAAGCTCTGGTGTACGGCGAGCCGGCGACGACGGCTCGGCGCCACAAGCAGGTGGCGATCGTGCCGCAGCACCCTGGACTGCTGCCGTGGAGGACAGTTCGCGACAACGCCAGACTGCTGCTCGACGTCAACCGCAGGGCCAACGGCTCGACGACCACCGATCCCATCGAACTGTTGCAACGTGTCGGCCTCGGCCGCTTTCTCGACGCTCGACCCCACCAGCTCTCCGGCGGCATGCAGCAACGCGTCGCCCTGGTGCGCGCTCTCGCGCTCGGCGCCCCATTGCTGGCGATGGACGAGCCGCTTGCCGCACTCGACGAGATCACCCGATCGGAGATGCGCGGACTGATCACTCAACTGGTCGACGGTCACGGTGTGACGACCATCCTCGTCACCCACTCGATCAGCGAGGCCGTCGCCCTCAGCGATCGGGTGCTGGTCACGTCGCACCGCCCGGCGCGGATCATCGCCGACATCGACATCGATCTCGCCAGGCCGCGATCCGACGACGTCGACGACGATCCGCGTTTCATCGAGCTCTGCGCCGAGGTTCGGCATTCGTTGCGACATGGAACGACCTGATGACCCGCACTCGCCTTCTCGCGCCAGTTGTCGGGCTGGTCCTGTTCTTCGGTCTGTGGGAGGCGCTGGTGCGCGGCTTCGGCATTCGGCCGTTCGTCTTGGCGACACCGAGTCGCATCGTTCGGTACCTGGCCCGGTTCCCCGACGACTACCTCCGAGCGTCCCTCATCACGATGAAGCACGCCGCACTCGGTTTTGCGGTCGCCGTATTCATCGCCCTGGTCGTCGGCGCGGCGATGGCCGCGTCGAGCTTCGTCGAACAGGCGACGCAACCCGTGTTGACTCTGATCGCCGTTACGCCGTTTGCGGCATACATCGCCTCGGTGAAGATCGGGCTCGGCCTGTTCTCCGACCGTCCGGTCGTGTTCATCGTCGCCTTGGTCACGCTCCCGGCCTTTTCGTTCGCTACCGCCGACGGCATGCGCGCCGCCGACCCCTCGAGCCGCGAGCTGCTCGCTTCGGTCGACGCCTCGCGCTGGGAGGTGCTCTGGCATCTGCGACTGCCGTCAGCGATGCCTTCGCTGTTCACCGCGGCCAAGTACAACATCGGCTTGGCCCTGATCGTCGCTTACCTCGCCGAAGGTGGAACCGGTGGTCTCGGCGAGATCGGCAGCCGGGCAATCGCTGGAAATCAGGGCGATCGTCTGTGGGCAGCGATCCTGTCGATGGCGATTCTCGGAACCATCAGCCTGATGCTGCTCAACGTGCTGCAGCGGGCGGTCATGGGTTGGCATGCATCGCAGCGGTCACAGCAGGACTGACCGGATACGGTGCACGTGATGGCCGATCTCGAAGACCTCCGCTCGCGCATCGATCACCTCGACAGCGCGCTGATCGCCATCGTTGCCGAACGCCTCGCAGTTTGCCGCCAGGTTGCCGCGGTCAAGGAGGAAAGCGACACACCGGTCATCCAACCGGCGCGGGTGCGCGACGTCGTTGTGACTCGCCGCCAGCGGGCTATCGAGGCGGGGGTCGACCCCGATTTCGTCGAGCAACTGTTCCGTGTGCTGCTGACCGAGACCCATCGCATCGAGGTCGCCGGCCACCGACCCGACGCCGCCCCCGAGAAACCGGCCACGACGGGTGAGTTGCGCTCCGGCCTCGACACGGTGGCGACGCGGGTCGATCACATTGTCATCGCTGTCGACGACTACGAGTCGGCGAAGGCGGCCTTGCAGGCCCGCTTCGGGTTCCACGAGGTGGCAATGGCCGGTGCAGCGCGACCAGGCATCTGCACGCTCGCGGCCGGTGGAGTCACGCTGGTGCTCGTCGGCGCGCAAGCATCGCCCAGCGTCGCCGATTACCTCGAACGGCACGGCCAGGGAGTGCAGCACGTCGCCGTCGAGGTGCTCAATGCCGGCTTCGCTCGTGCCTGCCTCGCCGACGCGGGAACACCACTGCTCACCGAGGTGTTGGTCGACGACGATGGACACGAGCAGTTCTTCGCGGTCAGTGAACCAGCGGCAGGTATTCAGCTGGGGTTCATCTCCCGTACCGGTCATCGCGTCGGCGTCGGGGCCGACAACGTGCTCGCCCTGTTCGACGCCATCCGAACAGCGGGCTGAGCCCTGTCGCGATAGGCTCGGCCCACGCATGACCGAAGGGGCGCTCCGCGAGTTTCTCGCAACGCGACAGTTGCCCGTTGTGCACTGGCAACAACCCGATCCCTCATTGCAAAGGACACGCACATGTCGTTTCGACGCGCTGCGCTCTTCCTGATCCCTTTGACACTCGTGGCCGCATGCAGCAGCGACAGCGCAGCCCCCGCTTCGACTGACCCTTCCGGCACGAGCGCGGCGACCGGCAGCACCGCGGTGGCGCGCCCGAAACGACTTCCCCGCCCGACACAATCCCGGCGATCGCAACGGTTGCCGCCGGACAGCCGTTCCCGGCCGATCGATGCGACGGCCAACAAGGCGGCGGGCAAGATCACCTATCTGTCGAGCTTCGACTTTGCGGCGACGGCGTCGATCGTCGACGTTCTCGTGGCCAAGCAGAAGGGCTACTTCGATGATCTGTGTCTCGACGTCGATGTGAAGCCCAGCTTCTCGGTCGACAACTACCCCTTGATCGCCGCCAACGAAGCCCAGATCTCGTCGGGAGGATCGTTCAGCGAGGTCGTCGACTACGCCGGCCGCAACGACGCTGGGTTCGTGGCCCTCGCCGTCGAAGGGCGTACCGGCATCGATGCCCTCATCGTCAAGGACGGTCAGAGCACCGAGCTCGCAGACCTCAAGGGCAAGACGATCGGCGTCAAGGGTGCCATCACCCCGTCGGTTGCGGCGATGCTCGCCAAGGCCGGGCTCATCGAAGGCACCGATTACCACACCGTGCTGCTCGATGGCTTCGACCCGAAGGTGCACATCGCGATCCCCGAGATCGTCGGCTTCCCCGGATTCAAGAGCAACGAGCCGCTGCAGCTGACGGCTGCCGGCATCCCGTTCAAGCTCTACGACCCGGCCGACTACGGCATCCCCGGCAGCTTCGGCGTGCTCTACACCAACTCGACCTTCCTTGCGGACTATCCGACAGCTGCCGAAGACTTCATGCGTGCCGCGATGAAAGGGCTTGCCGATGCGCTCGCCGATCCCAAGGCGGCCGCCGATATTGCCGTCGGACATGCTCAACGCCAACGGGAACGCGCAGCTCCTCTCACCCGATGGTGAGATCGCCCGCTGGGACGTCGAGTCGAAGCTGATCTCCAACTCCACGGCCAGCGATCTGCCGTTCGGTGTACCCGATACGAAGCTGCTGGAGAATGAAGTCAACACCTACGCCGAGATCGGTCTGTTCGATGGCCAGGTGCCCGACTTCGCGACGCTGCTCAACACCACGCTCGTCAAGGGCCTGTACGACAGTTCGGGCAAGGTCATCTGGCCGGCAACCTGAGCCGATGCGGCCAGACTGTCGATCGGAGATCAACTCGGCTGAGCATCAAGCACGCCGCGGGCGTGTTCGATGTCGTGCTTCAACTGGCTGATCAGGGCATCGACGCCGTTGAACTTGCGTTCGCTGCGCAAGAAGTGCGTGAACCGCACCTCGGCCCGCTCGCCGTAGATGTCGCCTTCGAAGTCGAGCAGGTGGGCCTCGAGCAGTGAGTGGTCGGCGTGCTCGTAGAACGTCGGTCGTCTGCCGAGGTTGAGGGCACACTGGTGAACCTGGCCATTTGGTCGCTCGTACCAACCGGCGTACACACCATCAGCCGGAACGCAAACGGCATTCGGCACCTCGACGTTGGCGGTCGGGAAACCCAGCAGGCGCCCACGCTGATCGCCGACGACGACAACGCCACGTGCCTCGAACGGTCGGCCGAGCAAAGCAGCGGCCAGCTCGACCTGACCGCCGGCAAGGGCGCGGCGGATCGCCGTCGAGCTGATCGACTCGTCGACGCCGTCTGGGCGCGGCACGAGCTCCAACGGCTGCACCTCGAAGTTGCCCTCAACGCCCAGCCTGCGCAACAACTCGACGTTGCCTTCGCGGCCACGACCGAAATGGAAGTCCTCACCAACCACCACGATCGAGACCTCGAGAGAATCGATCAGGACACGCTGCACAAAGTGAGCGGGCTCTTCGCGTGATTGTGTCTCGTCGAAATGGATGACGATGGTCGCGTCGATACCGGTCGCGGCGAGCAACTCGAGCTTCTGGTCGAGATCGGTGAGCAGCTTCGGTGCCGACTCCGGACGAACCACCGACGCCGGGTGTCGATCGAACGTCATCACGGCTGATCGAGCGCCCGACGCGGTCGCCAGACGGCGAACCGCCTCGATGATGGCCTGATGGCCGAGGTGAACGCCGTCGTAGGCCCCGATGGTCAACACGGTGCGCTCGCCCTTCCAAGGGGGTGAGTCGAGGCTGGTCACGAGCTGCACAGGTCAGGACGCTATCCCCGCCGGTACCGTCGAACGAAGTCGCTAATGCCGTGACGGGCAACGATTGCCAGGCCCTTTAGCAAACAGAGCGAGGACGTGAACCCATCGCGATCTGGCAACTCACGGAGTTCGGCCGAGACTGTCGATCGTCTTGATGCCGTCTGTCGCCTCCTCGGACGGCGTAGACCGACTGCCACCTTCGCCCGATCGCCGGCACCCCATACGCTTCGTTCGGTGCGTGCATCGTCGAGTCCGCCGCCGGTCGGGCGCGATTTCGGTAGGGGTGGTACTCACATCGAACCCGACCAGGGTCAACGGGTTCGATTTCGGTATCTTCAGTACCGAAATCGCGCCCAACCAGTGGTCACGAGATCAGCACCCATAGCCGATCTGTATCCGTCGCGTTCCCCGAAATTCCGGCGGAGAAAGAGCAAAGGTTGGCTGGCGCAGGACTAGCAGATGACGACGGCGGGTTTCGACGCAGCACCGAACAACTCGTACACCGCCAACAACGAGCCTGCCGCGTCGACGACTGCCCACGGCCCGATACCGGCGAAGCGGTCGAGCACTCGACCATGCCGGATCATGTCTGCGGTCGCCTCGTCGACGCTGACCAGCTGGTAGTCGCGCATTGCGTCGACCGGAGCCATCAGTGTGCATTCGGCGGGCGGCAGGGCTTCGCTCTCGCCGAAGCTGCCGACGGCAGTGCGCCGTAGGTTGCGTAGATGGGCGGCGCCGCCCAACAGGCGACCGAGGTCGTCGGCCAGCGACCGGATGTAGGTACCGGCCGAGCAGCGCACTTCGATCGGCAGGATGGATGGATCATCGGTGTCGCCGATCGTGAATGAGTAGACCGTGACCGGTCGCGGCTGACGTTCGACCTCGATCCCCTCGCGAGCAAGTTCGTGCAGTCGCTTTCCGTCGATACGCAGCGCACTGACCATCGGGGGAACCTGCATGATCGGTCCGGTGAGATGTTCGGCAACCACGGCGCGAGCCATGTCGGCCGTGACCGCCGACATGTCGAAGGTTCCGGTGACCTCACCGCTGGAGTCGAGCGTCGACGTCGAGGTACCCAGCACGACGTCGGCGGTGTAGGTCTTGCCCAGCGCCGTCAGGAACCGCAGCAGACGAGTTGCCTTGCCGACACCGACCAACAGAACGCCGGTCGCGTCGGGGTCGAGCGTGCCGGCATGACCGACCTGGCGTTCGTCGAACCGCTTACGCAGCATGCCGACCACATCGTGGCTGGTGACCCCGGCCGGCTTGTCGACCACGGCCAATCCATGTGTCGTCGGCGGCTTACGTCGCGCCATCAAACCCGGTTTCGGCAAACCCGGTTTCGGCAAACCCGGTTTCGGCAAACCCAGTTTCGGCACACCCAGTTTCACACTCAGTTTCGCTTGGCTCCGGCGGTCGCCGGGGCATCGTCGCCTCGTCGTGAAGGATCCTCTCGATTCGTTCTGCGGCGCGGATCGTCTCGTCGGGCCTGAACGACAGGATCGGGGTCTTCTTGGCCCTCACCTCTCGTCCGACCGAGGACTGCAGACGCACCCGATGACTCGCCAAGGCGGCGAGGATGTCGGCGTCGCCTTCCTCGCCCAGTAGCGAGTCGAAGTAGACGATCGCCCGATTCATCTCCGAATCAACGTCGATCGACGTGATCGTGACCATGTCGAGACGCTCGTCGTCGATGCGCGTCAATGCCTCGGCTATCACCTCGCGCAACGACTGGTTGAGCCGCGCCGTGCGCGGGTAGCGGTGCTGCGACGGTGCTGTCGCCCGTCGTGGCCTACTCATGAATCGACTTCCAAGGCCGGCACGAACATGCTGCTCACCCTATCGACAGGGCGTCAGTCGAAGACCGGCTTTGACCGATTCGACCGCTTGAGCTCCGCCATGCAGCTCGTCGTTGCGACAACCTCGACCGCATCCCACAACTTGAGAGCGGCGTCACCTCGGGGGATGGAGGAGATGACCGGGCCGAAGAAGCTGGCTTCGTCGGGTCGCCCGGGATGGAACGTGATGATCGGTGTGCCGACGTCTTTGCCGGTCCGCTCGAAGACCAGATCGGTCTCGGCGCGGATGTAGGGATCGTGCGACTCGTCGAGCGCGGCATCGGCCAAAGACGGCGAGAGGTCGACGCTCTTCAACAGCTCTCCGATGGCCGACACCGGGTCGGTGGAGATGTCGACCTTACGGCCACCGCGATGGATGACCTCGCCGAGCGCGGTGTACAGCGAACCGACGGCCGCGTTGTCGACTTCGACACGCACCTGGTCGGCGACGCGGAGGCCGTAGAGGCCGGCCATGTGACTGGCCCGGTACTCGGGCGTGTACCAGTCGTCGGTGCGGTTCTCGTTGATCATCTTCAAGCAGATGAAGCGCCACTGCACGTCGTACTTGCGCAGCATCTGCACTTCGGTGACCCACCGCGACGTGATCCACGCCCACGGGCAAATCGGATCGAAGAAGAACTCGAGATCGGCCATGGCGTCGAGGATATCCCGGAGGGTCAGACCCGGGCGATTTCGCGCTCTTCGAAGGTCTCGATCAGGTCGCCGGGCTTGAGGTCCTGGAAGTCGCTGAGCCCGATACCGCACTCGAAGCCCTCGCGGACCTCGCGGGCATCTTCCTTGAATCGCTTCAGCGACTGGATGCTGCCCTTCCAGATGATGGTGCCATCGCGGAGGAAGCGAACCTTCGAGCCACGGGTGATCTGGCCACTGAGCACGAGGCAGCCGGCGATGGCACCGATCCTCGGCACCCGGAAGATCTCGCGGACCTCGGCTTCGCCGGTGACCACTTCCTCGAACTCCGGTGCCAGCATGCCGACCATCGCCTTCTCGATGTCTTCGAGCAGCTTGTAGATGATCTCGTAGGTGCGCACCTCGACGTGCTCGGCCTCGGCCATCTCGCGGGCCTTGCGATCGGGGCGGACGTTGAAGCCGATCAGCGTGGCGTTGGTCGTCGACGCCAGGCTGATGTCGTTCTCGGTGATGCCACCGACGGCGCGGTGCACGAACGCCAGCTTGACCTCGTCGCGTTCGAGGCGGCGCAGCGACTCGGTGACTGCCTCGAGCGAACCTTGCACGTCGGCCTTCAGCACGAGGTTGAGCGTGGCGACCTCGCCGGCCTGGATCTGGCTGAAGATGTCTTCGAGCTTGACGCCCGTCTGCACCCGGGCGTCGCCGCGTTGGGCCTTCAATCGTTGGCGCTGCTCGCGAGCCTCGCCGACCGTCTTGGCGGTCTTTTCGTTGTCGGCAGCCCGGAACTCGTCGCCGGCGTTCGGCACGCTCTGGAGACCGAGCACCTGCACGGGCGTCGACGGACCGGCTTCTTTGATCTGCTGACCCTTGTCGTCGATCATCGCTCGAACTCGACCCCATGCGCCGCCGGCGACGATGGGGTCGCCGACCTTCAGCGTGCCCTTGTCGACCAGCACCGTGGCGACCGGGCCACGACCCGTGTCGAGATTGGCTTCGAGCACGATGCCCTTGGCGCGACCCGCCGGATTGGCGGTGAGCTCCTCGAGTTCGGCGACAGCCAGCAACTGGTCGAGCAACTCGTCGACGCCGACGTTCTGCTGGGCCGACATCTCGACGACGATGGTGTCGCCACCCCACGACTCGGGGACCAGCTCGTACTCGGCGAGCTGCGGTGAGCACGCGACCGGGATCGGCGTTGTCCTTGTCGATCTTGTTGACCGCGACGACGATCGGCACATCGGCGGCCTTGGCGTGGTTGATCGCCTCGATCGTCTGCGGCATGACGCCGTCGTCGGCGGCGACGACCAGCACGACGATGTCGGTGACCTGGGCACCGCGTGCACGCATCTTGGTGAACGCAGCGTGACCGGGGGTGTCGATGAACGTGATCTTGCCGCCATCACGCTCGACCATGTAGGCACCGATGTGCTGGGTGATGCCGCCGGCCTCACCGGCAACGACGTTGGCGTTGCGGATGCGGTCGAGCAGCGTGGTCTTGCCGTGGTCGACGTGACCCATGACGGTGATCACCGGGGCGCGCGGCTCCTGCAAGCTCTCGTCGTCGTCGTCGCTGTCGTCGAACATCGCTTGCAGTTCGAGCTCTTCTTGCTGACCGGGTTCGACCAGCAGGACCTCGGCCCCGACCTCGAGGCGAACAGTTCCATCTGCTCGTCGGTGAGCGTCATGGTGGCCGTCACCATCTCGCCGTTCTGCAGCAGGAAACGGATGACGTCGGCCGCGGTGCGGTTCAGCTTGGGCGCGAACTCCTGCGCCGACACGCCGCGCTCGACGATGATCGTGCCCTCGGGCACCGGGGCATTGGTCGCCGTGTAGTTGGAGTTGTACGACGGCTGCATGTCGTCGAAGTCACGACGACGACGAGCACGGCTCTTCTTGCGAGGAGCTCGGCGCTGGCCATTCGGGCGTGGGCCACCGCCACCCGGGCGCGGACCACTGGGACCACCTCCGGGTCCACCACCAGGGCCGCCAGGGCCGGGACGCGGGCCACCGAAGCCCCCGCCGGGGCGTTGGGCACCGAATCCACCCGGACGTGCACCGCCGGGGCCGGCCGGTCGAGGACCACCCGTACCCGTTCGCGGACCACCGGGACCGCCGGGGCGGGCACTGAAGCCGCCACCTGGGCGCGGACCGCTGAGACCGCCACTGCGCGCACCCGTGGGCACGGTTGGCCGAAGCCCACCGGGGGGCGGCGGAATCGGACGACCCGACGACGACATCGGTCGGCCGCCACCTGGCGGGGGCGGGATCGATCGACCTGTCGACGATGTCGGTCGTGCAGGCGGCGGACCTGCTGGTCGTGGGGCGCCGGCAGGAGCCGCGGCGGGAGCAGCCGAAGCGGCGGGGCGGGCGGGCGGGCGGCTCTCGGCCGGTAGCGGCCGAGCGGCGACGGGGGCCAGAGGGGTGATCTGAGTGACCGCTGCCGCGGGTGCGACCGGTGCGGGAGCCACGGGGGTGGCGGGACGGTGCTCGGTGGGGCCAGGACGACTGCTGGTGATACGCCGCGGTTCGTCGTCGTCGTGAGCGGCCGGCTCGGCTGCGGTACCGCTGACCTGGTCGGACGAGGCGGGTTCCGACACGGCAGCGGGTGCCGGCGAGCTGACCGGCTCGTCGGCGACGACCGGTTCGGGTCGCGCCGGCTCGGGCTGTGCTGACTCGGAGTGAACCGGCTCGACCTGGTGGGCTCGGGCTGCGCTGGCTCGGCTGTGGCTGGCTCGGCTGTGGCCGGCTCGGGTTTGGCCGGCTCGGTTTGCACCGGCTCCGACACCACCTTGGGCGCCACCTCGACAGCTTCCGCGGCTTTCTTCGCCGCAGCCTTCTTCGCAGGCGCTGGCGTGCCGTCGGTCGGCTCGGCCGCCTTCGCAGCCGCGGCCTTCTTGGCTGCAGCCTTCTTGACCGGCTTGACTTCTTCGGGCTGCTCGTCACGAGTCAAACCATCACGAAGTGCGCGACGTTCGAGCCGATCGGCCTGTGCCTCGATGAAGGTGCTGGAGTGTGTCTTCACACCAACACCCATTGCTTCGCACAGCGCCATCATTTCGGCGTTGGTCATTCCGAGCTTCTTGGCGAGCTCGTGCACGCGGATGTTTTTCGCCAAAACCAGTTCAGCCTTTCGTTGGCATCGGCGTGCCGGACTTTGTTCCGGCGGCCGTTAAGTCTCTCATGTTGGTCATAACGCTTTCGAACGGGATCCGCAACGCGTCGAGTGTCGAACTCGGCACGTCACACCTCCAGGCGCGGGCGAATGCCCGGCGTCGCACAGCCGTGTCGAAACAATCGATCGAACACAACCAAGCGCCTCGCCCGTGGGACGTACGGCAGATGATCGGACCATCGGTCCCCATGGTGCAGCGCACCAGCTGCGGTTGGGGGTGACGAGTGCGACATCCGATGCACATCCGGATGGGAGGTTTTCGTGGATCATTCTCCTGCGTCGTCACCGTCTCCTTGTGTTGATGGGATCTCCACCGGCTCGGCAATGGCCGTCTCGTCGACCGTCGCCGCCGCGCCAGTTTCAGTTGGGCCAGTTTCAGTTGGGCCAGTTTCAGTTGGGCCAGTTTCAGTTGGGCCAGTTTCTGCTGGGTCGGTCGTGACCTCGCCCGACGCCTGCGCGTTCCACTGATCTTGGGTCATGACGCTGCCGTCGGCGGCGTGCCATTCCATCTCGCCGGTCTCGGCGTTGGCGACCCACTCGCCTTCTTCGTAGTCGGCGTCGGCGTAGTCACCCTCGGGCGCCTGCGTCTCGCCACGGATGTCGATGCGCACACCGGTGAGCCGGGCGGCGAGGCGGGCGTTCTGGCCCTCCTTGCCGATGGCCAGGCTGAGCTGGTGATCGGGAACGATGACATCGGCCTGCGTGCCGTCGTCGCTGATGATGACCTCTTTGACCTTTGCCGGCGACAGCGCCTTGGCGACGTAGTCGGCGAAGTCCTCGCTGAACGGCACGATGTCGATCTTCTCGCCGCGCAGTTCGTTGACGACCATGCGCACACGACCGCCGCGGGCGCCGACGCAGGCGCCGACCGGGTCGACGTTGTGGTCGTTGCTCCAGACCGCGATCTTGGTGCGGTGCCCTGGCTCGCGGGCGCACGCCTTGATCTCGACGATGCCGTCGGCGATCTCGGGCACTTCGAGTTCGAACAATCGCTTGATGAGGCCCGGGTGCGTGCGGCTGACCACGATCTGCGGGCCCTTGGCGGTCTTGCGGACCTCGACGATGTAGGCCTTGACGCGGTCGCCCGGCACCGGACGCTCGAACGGCACCTGCTCGGCCTGCGGCAGCAGCGACTCGACGCGACCGAGATCGAGCAGCGTGTAGCGCTGGTCGGTCTGCTGGATGATGCCGGTGACGATGTCGCCCTCGCGGTTGGCGTACTCCTCGAACTTGCGGTCGCGCTCGGCTTCGCGGATGCGCTGGCTCATCACCTGACGGAAGGTCTGGGCGGCGATACGGCCCATCTCTTCCTTCTTCGGTGTGTCGTCGCGCTCGTTGACCCAGTTGCCGTCCTCGTCGACGTCGTACGCGGTGAACGTGAACTCCATCGTGTCGGGGTTGACCTCGACCATCACTTCTTCGGCTGCAGTCGGGCGACGCTTGTAGGCCGTGGCCAGTGCGTCGACGAGCACGTGCAACAAGGTGTCGACCGAGATGTTCTTCTCGTTGGCCAACATGCGCACTGCTTCTGACATGTCGAGACCGCTCATGACGCTTGCTCCTCAGCTGCGGGCTTCTCAGCCACTTTCGGCCCTTGCTTCGCCTCGCTCGGCGCCTTGCCGGGCTTGGGCGCTGGGCCCCATACAAAGACTGTTCTCGCCCTGTCGATCTTGTCGTAGGGCACGATGCGCTCGGTGAGCGCAGGATCGTTGAGCTGGATCGTTGCTGAGTGCTCGTCGGCGGCGACCAGCACACCCTGCAGGCGTCGCTCGGTGCGTTCTCCGTCGGGCGTGACGATGTCGCGCAGGCGCAGCGCCACGGTCTTGCCGATCGACCGCTGGAAGTGGGCCGGGGTGCGCAAGCTGCGCTCGAGACCCGGGCTGGTGACCTCGAGCGTGTAGTGGCCGCCCATCGGGTCGTCGTGGTCGAGTTCGCGCCCGATCAGGCGCGTCGCCAGGGCGATGGCTTCGAGGTCGAGACCCTGGTCGGCACCGGCCGGCCGGTCGATCGTGACCCGCAAGGTTCCGCCACGGAACTCGAGGTCGTAGAGGTCGAGATGCAGGTCGGAGACGATCGGAGCGATCAGCCGCTCGACCTTCTTCAACGTGGTGGTATCACTCATCTCATCTCTCCTTTCCTGTCTCTCGCGGGCTCTCGTACTCGCCCCGACTTCGGGCCTATCAGTAAAGAAGGCGTGGACCCGAGGAGCCCACGCCTTCGGTTCGTCGAACTTCAAAGGACCCATCGAGTATATCGGCTGGCGGGTAGTGTTTCGCCGCCGCCTGTACCCCCATCGGCCCGGCATCCACCCCGGATCCACTCCGAAAGTCCGACCCGAACTGACGAGGTAACCCTGTGCTCCGAATGTCGACGCTGTTCCTGCGTACCCTGCGCGAGGACCCCGCCGACGCCGAAGTCGCCAGTCATCGGCTGCTGGTCCGAGCCGGATACATCCGCCGCGCCGCACCCGGCGGGTTCACGTGGCTGCCGCTCGGCTGGATCGTGTACCAGAACGTCGAGCGGGTCGTCCGCGAGGAGATGGACCGCGCCGGGTTCCAAGAGGTCCATTTCCCGGCCCTGCTGCCCCGCGAGCCGTACGAGTTGTCGGGGCGCTGGACCGACTACGGCGACAACCTGTTTCGCCTGAAGGATCGCCGAGGGCGCCGACATGATGCTGGCACCGACGCACGAAGAGCTGTTCACGCTGCTCGTGAAGGACCTGTACAGCAGCTACAAGGACCTGCCGCTGGTGATCTACCAGATCCAGACGAAGTTCCGCGACGAGGCCCGGCCGCGGGCCGGGCTGCTGCGCGGTCGCGAGTTCGTGATGAAGGATTCGTACAGCTTCGACCTCACCGACGAAGGGCTCGAGACTCAGCTACCAACGCCACCGTGTCGCGTATCAGCGCACGTTCGACCGACTCGGCCTGCCCTACGTGATCGTGTCGGCCATGAGTGGCGCGATGGGCGGGTCGGCCAGCGAGGAGTTCCTGGCGCCCGATGGAGGTCGGCGAGGACTCGTACGTGCGCTGCACCAACTGCGACTACGCGGCCAACACCGAGGCCGTGCGGTCGCCGCCCGCCGCCGGTGCCGTTCGACTCGGCGCCCCCGGCGCACAGTGGCCGACACCCCCGACACGCCGACGATCCAGACCCTGGTCGACCTCATCAACGATCGCGACGATCTGCGCCGTGTGGACCGCGACTGGACCGCGGCCGACACGCTGAAGAACGTGGTCGTGAAGCTTCGCCACCCCGACGGTCGCGTCGAGCCGCTGGCGGTCGGTGTGCCCGGTGACCGCGAGGTCGACATGAAGCGCCTCGAGGCACAGCTCGGACCCGCCGAGATCGAGCCGTTCACCGAAGCCGACTTCGCCGCCAACAAGCACCTGGTCAAGGGGTACATCGGGCCCGGAGCCCTCGGTGCCGGACAAGCCGGCCGGAATCCGCTACCTCGTCGACCCGCGGATCGTCGACGGCACCCAGTGGGTCACCGGAGCCGATCAGCCCGGTCGCCACGTGCTCTACCTCACCGCCGGGCGCGACTTCGCCGCCGACGGCACGGTCGAGGCCGCCGAAGTGATCGACGGCGACCCGTGCCCGGTGTGCCGGTCCGCCGCTCGAGATCGCCCGTGGCATCGAGATCGGCCACATCTTCCAGCTCGGTCGCAAGTACGCCACCGCCCTCGGTCTCAACGTGCTCGACCAGAACGGCAAGCAACAGGTCGTCACGATGGGTTCGTACGGCATCGGCGTGTCTCGCGCCGTTGCCGCGATCGCCGAGATGAACTGCGACGACAAGGGCCTGATCTGGCCACACGAGGTGTCGCCCGCCGACGTGCACATCGTCGCCACCGGCAAGGCAGGCGACCCACAACTCCCTGCCGCCGAGCAGTTGGCCGCCGACTGCGAGGCCGCGGGCTTGCGCGTGCTGCTCGACGATCGCGTCGGTGTCTCGCCGGGCATCAAGTTCAACGACGCCGAACTGATCGGCGTGCCGACGATCGTGGTCGTCGGACGCGGTCTGGTCGACGGGCGTGGTCGAGGTCAAGGACCGTCGCACCGGCGATCGCCGCGACGTCGCCCTGGCCGATGCGGTGTCAGAGCTGTCGGGTCGCTGAAATCGGCCGATTCTGCACATGACCTCTCGGCCGACCGCCGTTGGGAGGACATCGGACTCTGGAGCGAAGGGGTGCCGGAAGGCTCTACTGAGCGGCATGGATGTACTAGCTGATCGAATCATCGCCCGGCATCGCCACCACCTTGCAGCATCGCCTGACCGCGACGGCCACGAGGTGATCTCGTGCAACGACTCGCACGGCGGCCCGTGTCGTGGGGTCGAGTCGAACGAGTCGTGCCCGATGGATCAACACATCGACGTCGCCATGCTCGCCCGCGAACGCGGCGCAGCGCAGACCCTGAACGAGATGGGTTCCGTCTGCGCCCTCCGACATCGCGTTCCGCTGGTGACGTTGTATCCCGGCGACGAGTTCGGACCAGGGGCGAGCACCGAGATCGCCGCAGCGGTCGCCCGACGCGAGGTCGAGGCCGGCTATGTCGCCGTCATCCGCCGCACATCTCCGCCAGGTCGTCGACGACATCAGCGTCCTGCGCGAGTTCCAGCGATCCACGTCACGATCACCGTCGACACGGAGCCATGTCGGCGCAGACGATCGGCAGGCTGGCCGATCGGGCCCGACAGGCCGTGCGCGAACACGACGCCACACTCCCGTGGTCGACATCTCCGTCGTGAGGAGCACCCACCGCATCGACTAGAACGAGGCCCGTACAACGACGTACGGGAGAGACCGATGCCACTGAATCCGGAAGCAGTCGGAACGATCGGTGAGCCCTACGAGGCATCGTGGACCAGCAAGGACGCACTGCTGTACGCGGTCGGCATCGGTGCCGGCACCGATGAGACTGATCTTCACGACCGAGAACACCAACGGCGTCGAGCAGCAGGTGTTTCCCGACCTTCGCCGTCGTGGTCGGATGGGGTGCCGGCTCGCCGATGCGCAACATCGGCACCTTCAACCCGGCACTGCTCGTGCACGGTCAGCAGGCCATCACCGCTGCACAAGGCCACTTCCGGTCAACGGCTCGGCGAGCCTGCAGGGCCGGGTCGTGGCGATGTACGACAAGGGCAAGGCCGCCGTGGTCGTGACCGAGACCGTGGCGACGGATCTCGCCGACGGCAACCCGTTGTTCACCAACGTCTCATCGGCCTTCATCCGTGGCGAAGGCGGCTGGGGCGGCGACCGAGGACCGAGCGGGCCGCAGAACGTGCCGCCAGATCGCGCCCCCGATCACCAGGTGACCTATCAGACATCGCCCGATCAGGCGCTGATCTACCGCCTCTCGGGCGATCGCAATCCGCTGCACAGTGACCCGTCCTTCGCGGCGATGGGCGGTTTCGATCGTCCGATCCTGCACGGCCTGTGCACCTACGGATTCACCGGTCGGGCACTGCTGCACACACTCTGCGGCAGCGACGTCCGCCCGGTTCCAACACATCGAAGGCACGATTCGCATCGCCGGTGCTACCGGGCGATGCGCTGACGGTGTGCGATGTGGGAAACGGGCGACGACACCGCGGTCTTCACGACGTCGGTCGGCGACCGAGCCGTGATCGATCAGGGCTCTCCGCTTCACTGAGCACTAGCTGAACCGCTTGCGCTGGGCCGGGCTGCGGCCACCCGCCGGGCTCGCCGTCCATGCCAGAATTCGGCCGGGCTTTGGCCAGCAGCTCGCGCACGACCGGACCGAGCGCGGCGGCATCCTCGAGTGGCGCCTGACGCGGGCCGCGCACCCATCCCTCGGCGATCGCCAGCACGTTGCCGCTGGCCTCGAACACCGTCCGGTGACGTCGTTCGACTCCGCGGACGCCAACCACGTGACGATCGGCGCGATCCACCGTGGCGAGCGCATCTCGCGCTCCTCGTCGGTCTCGGGTGCCGGGCCGAGGCCTTCGGTCATCCGCGTCAGGGCGACCGGAGCGACCGCATTGACGGTGACGCCGTAGCGGAGCCAGCTCGAGCGCGGCGATGTTGGTGAACGCGGCGATGCCGGCTTTGGCCGCGCCGTAGTTGGTCTGGCCGGGGTTGCCGTAGATGCCGCTGACCGACGTCGTGTTGATGATCCGCCCATCGACCGGTTTGCCGGCCTTGGCCTGCTCGCGCCAGTACGCAGCGGCCCAGCGGCTCGGGGCGAACGTGCCTTTCAAGTGCACGTTGATGACCGCGTCCCACTCCTCCTCGGTCATGTTGGTCAACATCCGGTCGCGCAAGATGCCGGCGTTGTTGACGACCGCGTGGAGATCGCCGAACGTCTCGATCGCCGTGTTGATCAGACGCTGGGCACCCTCCCACGACGACACGCTGTCGCCGTTGGCGACCGCTTCGCCGCCCATCCCCTTGATCTCCTGCACCACCTGTTCGGCTGGACTCAGATCGCCACCCGACCCGTCGATGTTGCCGCCGAGGTCGTTGACCACCACCTTGGCGCCGTGCGACGGCAAGGCTGAGGGCATGCTCGCGTCCGATCCCGCGACCGGCCCCGGTGACGATGGCAACTCGACCTTCACACAACTTGGTCATGATAGAACCCCTCGGCTAGATACTCGGCTGGGCGACGGAACATCCGAATCATAAAGTGATTCCGATGTGTGACTGCCAGTCGACCAGTGGGGTGACCCGTCGTGAGGCGATCATCGGGGCGCTGGTCGTCGGGTCAGCTGGTCGCCGGGGTTGCCGGGTTCGCCACGAAAGCCACGGCCGCAGCAGGACCCGCCGTGCCGCCGGTCGAAATCCTGCCCGGGTTGTCGATCTACCCTCGCGATGCCTGGGGCGCAACGCTTCCGCCGAAGGGACCGATCGAGGTCGAGACCCCGCAGTTCCTGCTGGTGCACCACACTGCATCGTCGAACTCGTATGCCAGTGCGGCGAGCCTCATCCAGGCGACGTACTCGTTCCACACCAGCTCGGCCAAGGGCTGGAACGACGTCTGCTACGAGTTCTTCATCGGCCGCGATGGCGACGTCTGGGAAGGCCGGGCCGGCGCCTTGACCGGCCCGGTCGTCGCCGACGCGACGGGCGGCAGCCAAGGCTTTGCCCAACTGATCTGCCTGCTCGGCGACTTCACCACCCAGTTGCCGACAGCAGCGGCGCAGGCGTCGCTGGTCAACGTGCTGGCCTGGCTCGCTGGTCGGTACGACGATCGACATCAGCCCCGGTGCCACGACGTCGTTCATATCCAGGGGCTCTCAGCGCTGGCCGACCGGAACACCGGTGACGACCTCGACCATCGCCGGCCACCGCGACATGTCGTACACGGCTTGCCCCGGTGACGCCTTCTACCCGGCGCTACCAGACATCCACGCCCGCGCCATCGTCCAGCGAGACGCATGGAAGACCACCGTGAAGCCGGCGAGGCGACTCGGCATCGTCATCCCGTAGCCTGCTGCGGCGATGACCGACCTGAACTGCGACGTGCTCGTGATCGGCGCCGGGCCGGCCGGCTCGACCGCCGCCACATTGCTCGCCCGAGCCGGTCGCTCCGTCACAGTCATCGACAAGGCCGTCTTTCCCCGCGACAAGTGTTGCGGTGACGGGCTCACCACGTTGGCACTTCGCGAGCTGGAGCTCTTGGGACTTCGCCCGACGATGGTGCCGAACTGGAAGACCGTCGATGCCGCCTGGTTGCGCTCGCCCTCGGGGCGCGAGGTCCGCCTTCCACTGCCCCCGATTGGGATCTTTGCGGCGACCACGCCGCGGCGAGAGCTCGATGCCGCACTCCTTGGGCTGGCAATCGAGGCGGGCGCGACAGTGCACCAGGGGCACGCCTTCGGCGCAGTCCGCCAGGCGCCGTCGTCAGTCGAGGTCGATGTCGTCGGGGTCGGCACGATCGACAGCCCGATACGTGATCGCCGCCGACGGGATGTGGTCGGCGACTCGCAAGGCGTTGGGGATCGGCGAGGCCGGATACCTCGGCGAGTGGCACGCTTTCCGCCAGTACGCCCGCAACGTCGACGGCCCGGCCGCCGAGCGACTGATCGTCTGGTTCGAACCCGAGTTGCTCCCCGGATACATGTGGAGCTTCCCGCTGCCCAATGGACGCGTCAACATCGGCTTCGGAGTGCAGCGCGATGGAGTGCGCCGGGTCCAGGACATGAAGCAGCGAATGGGACGACCTGTTGCACCGGCCACACGTCGTCGAGGCGCTCGGCGAGAGATTCGAGCTCGAGGATCGCCATACCGCCTGGCCGATCCCCGCGGGGATCGACCGGGCAACGTTGTCGGCGGGTCGTGTGTGCTTTGTCGGTGATGCCGCGATGGCCAGCGACACCATGACCGGCGAAGGGATCGGTCAGGCGGTGCTCACCGCTCGCCTTGCCGCCGAGGCCATCCTCGCCGCAGGCGCACTGGCCCCCGACACGGTCGCCGACCGCTATCGATCGACGGTGCGCCACCACCTCCTCGCCGATCACAAGATGTCGGTGCTGCTCAGCAAGGTGCTCAGTCACGAAGGTGGTGCACGCGGCGCCATCCGGCTGCTGGATTCCAGTGACTGGGCGCGCCGCAACTTCGCCCGGTGGATGTTCGAAGACGAGCCCAGGGCTATCGCCCTCACCCCGTCACGCTGGCACCGCGACCTCTTCCACCAATCCGGCCCCTACCAACCCTGATCGGTTCCCCGCGCCGTCGGGCGCGCTGTGAGCACCGGGAGTTCCGGAATCGCGCCCGACAAACTCCAACGGGCGCGGTCTGAGCACTGGCGGTACCGGTTTCGCGCCCGACATGGACGCGGCGCAAACACTCGGGACTGGATTCGATACCGTGCAGCACATGCACACGCGGCTCACGGACCTGCTCGACATCGAACATCCGATCATGCTCGCCGGTATGGGCGGTGTCAGCTATTACAGGCTGGTCGCTGCCGTCAGCGAGGCCGGCGGCATCGGCACACTCGGCGCGTCGACAATGACGACCGAGGAGCTACCGATCGAGATGGCTGCCGTGCGACAGTTGACCAGCAAGCCGTTCGGCGTCGATCTCTTGACGGCGTTGCCGGGACAGGTCGAGCGAGGCATCCAATCAGTGATCGACGGTGGGGCACGGATCTTCGTCGCCGGGTTGGGCGTGCCGCGTGAGGTGGTCGACCTCCTGCATTCCAACAACATCCTCGTCGGCAGCATGTGTGGCAAGGTTCGCCACGCCATCAGCGCGGTCGCCAGCGGTGTCGACTTCGTTGTCGCCCAGGGCACCGAGGGCGGTGGGCACACCGGCACCGTGGCCACCATGGCCCTCGTCCCCCAGGTCGTCGACGCGGTGAGCGATCGAGTCCCCGTCGTCGCCGCCGGCGGACTGTACGACGGTCGAGGCCTGGCCGCATCACTCGCTCTCGGCGCCGACGGTGTGTGGATCGGCACCCGGTTCATCGCAACGCCCGAAGCGCGAGCCGTGAACGGTTACAAGGAGGCACTGCTGGCAACTCCCGAGGACGGCACGGTGATCAGCCGCGCGTACACCGGCAAGACATGCCGTGTCGTGCGCAACGAGTGGACCAACCACTTCGATGACCATCCGGAGGAGCTGCAACCGTTCCCGGCGCAGGCCGTGCACTCGGCGCGCGCCGGTGCGAACCACCTCGGCTACCCGGATGGCACCGAAGTCGACGCGGCAAGGGAGTTCATGCCCTGCGGACAGGGGGTCGGCGCGATCGACTCGCTGATCCCGGCTGCCGAACTGGTCGAGTCGATGGTTGCCGATGCCGAAGGCATCATCGAGCGCCTGCTCGGGGCGCGACGATGACCGAATCGGTGGCGACTCACATCGACCGCGTGTGGGCCGACGACATCGTTCCTGCGCTGCACGAATACATCGCCATCCCCAACGTGTCGGCCTTGTACGACCCGCAGTGGCGTGAGCACGGGCACATGGCCGTCGCTGTCGAGTTGATCCGCGCCTGGTGTGCGGATCGGGCAATCGCCGGGCTCACCGTCGAGGTTCACGAACTGCCCGGACGCACCCCGGTGATACTGATGGAGATCCCGGCCTTCGGAAGCGGGTCGGATGCCGAAACCGTGTTGCTGTACGGTCACCTCGACAAGCAACCGGAGATGAACGGCTGGAGGCCGGATCTCGGGCCGTGGAAGCCGGTGATCGACGGTGATCGCCTGTATGGCCGCGGCGGCGCCGACGACGGATATGCGGCGTTTGCCTCACTGTTGGCGATCGAAGCTGCGCAGGCGGGTGGCCTGAGCCACACCCGCTGCGTGGTGTTGATCGAAGCCAGCGAGGAGAGCGGCAGCCCAGACCTACCGGCCCATCTCGAGGCGCTGCAGGCACGCATCGGCACGCCGAGCCTGGTGCTCTGCCTCGACTCCGGCTGCCTCGACTACGAGAGGTTGTGGGTCACCACCTCACTGCGCGGGCTGGCAGCAGGCACGCTGCGGGTGCAGATCCTTACCGAAGGGGTTCACTCGGGCGAGGCGAGCGGCGTCGTTCCGTCGTCGTTCCGAATCTGTCGCGAGCTGCTCGACAGGATCGAGGACAGCTTCGACGGCCGCATGCTCTTGGCGCCATTACAGGTCGAGATCCCCTCCGACCGCCGGCAGCAGGCCGGCGAGACCGCAGCCGATTTCCCGATCGGCGGTCACTTCCCGTTCGTCGCCGGAGCCGAGCCGATGGTCGCCGATCCTGCCGAGCAGCTGCTGGCACGTACCTGGTATCCCGCACTCAGCGTCACCGGCGTTGATGGAATCCCGCCGGTTGCGTCGGCGGGCAACGTCTTGCGTCCCCACACCTCGTTGCATCTCAGCGTTCGACTGCCTCCGACCTGCGATCACGAGGCTGCACTCGGCGCGCTTTCCACGACTCTCACCGCGGATCCGCCCTACGGCGCCCAGGTCACTTTCGACGACGGCCACTCAGCGCCTGGCTGGAACGCTCCAGCCTTTGCGCCGTGGCTACAGGAGGCGCTCGACGAAGCGTCCACAGCGAGTTTCGGCAACCCGTCGCGGGCGTTCGGCGAGGGCGGTTCGATCCCGTTCATGGGCATGTTGGGCGAGATGTTCCCCGATGCTCAGTTCGTGATCACCGGTGTCCTCGGGCCAGGAGCGAACGCGCACGGGCCCAACGAGTACCTGCACCTGCCTACTGCTCGTCGAGTCACCTGCTGCCTGGCCACGGTGTTGAACGCCCACGCCATCCGCTGAGCTGCCCGCGCCCACTCACGCTGAAGTCGTTGCTACCGTTCCCGCCCGAAGGAGCGGAAACCCCCCATGACAGTCACAACCAACTTGCCGCAAGACGACCCGGCCACGGCGCTGATCGTCGAGCGGGTGTTCTTCGAGCTGCGTAAGGTCATCGTCGGCCAGAGCAGGCTGATCGAGCGGATGCTCGTCGGACTGCTCAGCCAGGGACACTGCCTGCTGGAAAGCGTGCCCGGCCTGGCCAAGACACTTGCTGCCGAGACGCTGTCGAAGGTCGTCGGCGGCACGTTCGGCCGGGTGCAGTTCACCCCCGACCTGCTGCCGTCCGACATCGTCGGAACCCGCATCTTCCGATCCTTCGAGCGAGAAGTTCGACGTCGAGCTGGGCCCGGTGTTCGTCAACTTCCTGTTGGCCGACGAGATCAACCGGGCCCCGGCCAAGGTGCAGTCGGCATTGCTCGAGGTGATGGCCGAGCACCACGTGACCATCGGCGGCAACACCTACGACGTTCCCGCCCCATTCTTCGTCATCGCCACGCAGAACCCGATCGAATCGGAGGGCGTCTACCAACTGCCCGAAGCACAGCGCGACCGGTTCATGATGAAGATCACGATGACCCACCCGTCGATCGAGGAGGAGATGACCATCGTCGATCGGATGAGCGTGTTCCCTCCCGTCCCCGATCAGGTCGTCGATCTGCAGGGATTGGCCGAGCTGCAGGAGCGAGCAACGAGGGTGTTCATCGATCGCAGCGTTCAGCAGTACGCCGTTGACCTCGTGCAGGCAACGCGCACGCCTGCGCAGGCCGGCATGCCCGACCTCGCTCCGGTCATCGCTCTCGGCGCCAGCCCTCGAGCCTCGCTGGCACTCGTGCGCGGTGCCAAGGCGCTGGCCTTGCTGCGCGGCCGCACCTACGCAACGCCCCAAGACGTCTTCGACCTCGCCCCGGAGATCTTGCGCCATCGGCTCATCCTCACCTACGACGCCTTGTCGCGCGACATCTCCATCGAGCAGGTTCTCAGTCGCGTGCTCAGCACCGTGCCGACCATGTGGGTCTCGCCGAAACCGAACGACGGCGCGCCGCGGAGCTGAGAGTGCCGACACCGAGTGTGATGAGTACGTCGACGATCGAATGGCCGAGTGGGCCCCCGCCTGCCGCCGTCGCCGAGTTGTTGAGATCGTTGGAGTTCGCGATCAACCGTCGCCTCGACGGCCAGCTTCATGGTCAGCACCAGGGCATCACACCAGGTCATGGCAGCGAGCCCGGTGAATCGCGCACCTACCAACCCGGCGACGACGTGCGGCGCATCGACTGGAACGTCACCGCCCGCACTCGTGAGTTGCACGTGCGCGAACAGATCGCCGACCGAGACCTCGAAGCGTGGATCGTGGTCGATGTGTCCGCGGCGATGCACTTCGGCACGAACGAGAGCACCAAAGCACAGATCGCCCTTGCGGCAGCTGCGACCGTCGGGTTCCTCACCGCCCGCAACCAAAACCGGGTGGGTGCCGTACTGGTGGCGGGCCCTCACCTGCGCATCACGCCACCGCGGCTCGGCCGCGACAACGTGCGATCCATCTTGCAGGCAGTAGCCGACTGCCCAGACACCGAGGGCCTCGGCCGCGGTGATCTTCCCGACGCCCTGCGGAGAGTCGGCGCGCTGAGCAAGCGTCGAGGGTTCATCTGCATCATCTCCGACTTCGACGGAGAGGCGTGGTCGCCACCGATGTCCGCGCTGTCGATGCGCCACGACCTCCTCGCCATCGGCGTCATCGACCCACGCGAGCTCGACGTGCCACCGATCGGTCTCGTCACGTTCTGCGACCCTTCAACCGGTGCGACCCGCGAGGTCATGGTGACCGACACGGTGCAGCGCAAGTTCGCCGACCGAGCGCTCGAGATGCCGCGTGCAGCGCGAACGTACCGTTCGAGCGTCGGGCGGCGACTGGCTGGAGCTGTCGACCGATCGCGATTGGCTCGCCGAGCTCGCCGCGCACGTTCGTCGACGTCGTTTGCGCCCGGCCATGGTTCACCGATGAGCTGGGACTTCCTCGCCCCGGAGCGCCTGTGGCTGTTGCTCGTCGTCGTCGCGATGGCGGGCGCATATGTGCTCGCCCAGCGCCGTCGCGCAGTCAGCACGATGCGCTTCACCCAGATCGAGATGCTCGATCAGATCGCCCCGAAGCGGCCCGGTTGGCGGCGCCACGCCGTGGCAGGCGTGTATCTGGCGGCGATGACGATCGGAGTGTTCGGGGTCGCCCAACCCGTCGAACGTTCCACGACACGTCCCACAGCTGCGGGGAAGATCATGTTGGTGTTGGACGTGTCGCTGTCGATGGATGCCGACGATGTCGCTCCGAACCGATTGGAGGCAGCGAAGCGGGCTGGAGCAGATTTCGTCGACGCTGTCGATCCCGACGTCGAGGTCGGCCTGATCTCGTTCAGCGGCACCGTCAACACCGATGTCAACCCGACCACTGATCGCCCTCAGGTGACCGACGCGATCGATGCTCTGGAACTCGGACAGGGCACGGCCATCGGCGATGCAATCGCAGCCGGCGTACATGTGCTGCAACGCGGCGAGCCGACGAACGACTCCCCCGGAACGCTGGTCGTGCTCTCCGACGGCGAGACGACCCGTGGACGCCCGACCGCCGATGGCGCGCAGGTGGCCGCCGACGCCAAGGTGCCGGTCTACACGATCGCCTTCGGTACCGAAAGCGGCACGATCACCAACCCCGATACCGGCGAGACTGACCCGGTGCCGGTGAAACTCGACGAGTTGCAAGCTGCTGCCGACGCCACCGGCGGCAAGGCCTACGTCGCGCCATCCGCCGGCGAGCTGGCCAAGGCGTACGACGACATTCGCGCCAACCTGCAAGAGACCAGCGGTGACGCCGTCACGACGATCCACGAACTCACCTGGCGGTACCTGATGGCGGCGGTCGTCTTGATGATGATCGCCTGGGCCGTCGGTTTGTGGTGGCTACGCGGCCCACTGTAGGGCCGGCGCAACCTGGCTCGCCCACTCTGGCGCAAAGAGAATCTGGCGTCCAGGAGCATCAGCGTAAGCTCACTGAACGACAGTCGTTCTGTGCGCTGACACTGAGCGTCAGCGTCGCTGTTGTGAAACAACCGCCACCCGAGCAACCGCATCGCCGCGGGTATGCCACCTACAGGAGGCAGGCGGGCACTACCCCGGGTTATCGCACCTTGCTGCCGAACTGGGCGCGAGCTGAGCTCAGAGCGAGTCGGCGACAGTCGCGGCGGCCGTGGTGATGCGTTGGGCGCGTGCATCGGCGGCGAGGTTGGCGGCCATCTTGTTCATGGCGTAGCCCACAGCCAACTGGCGCTCGGGCTGGGCGAACGCGTTCGAGCCGCCGGCACCGGAGTGGCCGAAGCTGCCGGGACCGGAATACGGCGTGAACAAGCCGTGTGTCATGAACCCCATGCCGAAGGTGGTCGGCATGATGAGGCACAGATCGGGCTCGCCGGAGGGGGTGATCGTGGTCCGTGCCCGGTCGAGGACCTCGTCATCGAGCAAACGCACCCCGTCGACCGAGCCCAGGGTCGCCGCGTACACCTTGGCCAGCGCGGCGGCGTTGGTGATTCCGTTGGCCGCCGGGATCTCGGCAGCATGCAGGGCGCGAGTGTTGATCGAGACGTCGCCGATCCCGAACGGCGCCATTCAACGTCAGCGCCCGTCCGGCTCGAGTGTCGGGGCCGAGGAAAACCTCCATCATGGCGCGCACATGCGGCGGGGTTGCGTCGTCGCCGGCCAGCGATCCGATCACTGGCGAAACCCGCGATTCGAGCTCTTCCGGCAGACCGATCCAGAGATCAACTCCCAGCGGGCCGGCCATCTCCTCGGCTACGAAGCGACCGGGCGTACGCCCATCGGTGCGGCGGATCAGTTCTCCCGCAAGCCAGCCGAACGTAACTGCGTGATATCCGTGACCAGAGCCGATCGGCCAATCCGGTTTCGTCTTGGCCAGCATGGTCGTCATCGTCTTCCAATCGAGCGTGTCTGCCAGCGTGACCGGCACGTCGGGTGCGATCAGACCGCACTGATGACTGAGCAACTGGGCGACGGTCGCCTCGGACTTGCCGTGTTCGGCGAACTCGGGCCAGTACGTGACGACCTTCTCGTCGTAGTCGATCAGGCCGCGCTGCACGCACATGGCAACGGCGATCGCGACGATGCCCTTGGTGGTGCTGAACACGACCTGCAACGAATCGTCGTATGGCCGGTCGCCGGTCTCGTCGAACGACCCGCCGCAGATGTCGACCACCCGGGTGCCGCGGTGGTACACGGCGGCTGACGCGCCAACTTCTTCACCGAGCTCGAAGTTCTTCTCGAACGCCGCCCTCACAGGCTCCCAGCCCGGTGCGACATATCCCTCGACATTGATTCCCGTCATGGCCCTGACGGTATCGGCAATCAGGCGTTGTCGACTATCGCCCGCAAAGACTCGATCTGGTGCACCGCATCGGGCCCGACCGGGTTGACCGAGAGCACCGTGACCCCTGCTTCTTTGTAGGCGCCGACGCGTTCTTTGATGTAGCTCGCCGGACCGACCAGGTTCGACAGCTCCAGCCATTCGCCGGGTACGCGCGCCGCCGCCTCGTCTTTCTTGCCGCTCGAGGTAGAGGTCCTGGATGTCGACAGCTTCTTGCTCGTAGCCGTAGTCCCTGCAGATGTCGTTGTAGAAGTTCTTGCCGCGGCGCGCCCATCCCACCGACGTACAGGGCGGTGTTCGGCCTGGCGAAGTCGAGGATCGCCGTCTGCTTGTCGCCAACGAGGTCCTCGCCGATTGCCAGCATGCCGCCGGCCGAGATGTCGAGCCGCGGCCGCGACGGGTCGCGCTTGGCCAGGCCGGCCTTCAGCTGGTCGCCCCACACCTTCTGGTACTTGTCGGGGATGAACATGATCGGCAGCCAACCGTCGGCGATCTCGGCGGTCGCCGTCGACGCTGAGGCCCTTGAGGCTGGCCCACCAGATCGGGATGTCGCTGCGAACGGGATGGTTGATCAGCTTCAACGGCTTGCCGAGCCCGGTGCCCTCACCGGGCGGCAGCGGCGCCTGGAAGGTCTGCCCCTGGTAGTCGAACTTCTCCTCGCGCTTCCAGATCATGCGGCAGGCCTCGATGTACTCCTTGATCCGCTGCATCGGCTTCTCGTACGTCACGCCGTGGAAGCCCTTCGATCACCTGTGGGCCGCTGGCGCCGAGACCGAGGATGAAGCGCCCGTCGCTGACGTAGTCGCAACCGGCTGCGGTCATGGCGATCAGCGCGGCGGTGCGCGAGTACACGTTGATGATGCCGGTGCCGATCTCGACCCGTTCGGTCTTGGCCGCCAGGTAGCCGATCTGGCTGATCGCGTCGAAGCTGTAGGCCTCGGCGACCCACACCTGGTCGAGCCCGGCCTTCTCGAGGTCGACGACGCGCTGCACGGCCTCCTTGAACCCGCCCGCGTAGTTGATCATCATCGACAGCTTCATGGTGCTGACCCTAGGTGTTGCCGGGTGACAGCGCACCGTTGAGGTTGCCCGACCGGAAGCCTTCGAGGTCGAGCGTGACGTAGCGGTAGCCGGCCGCCTTCGATGGCGGCGACGACCTCGGCACGCGATGCCGACCACCTCGGGCAGCCGGTCGAGCGGCACCTCGATGCGTGCCGTGTCGCCGTAGTGGCGCACCCGCAACTCGGCGAAGCCGAGCCGGCTGCAGCGCCGCCTCGGCCCGATCGACCTGACGAGCAGGGCCGACGGTGACCTCGGTTCCGTACGGGACCCGACTGGCCAGGCAGGCCGCGGCCGGCTTGTCCCACGTGCGCAGGCCGAGGCGTCGCGACGCCTCGCGGACGTCGGCCTTGGTGAACGCCGGCCGTGACGAGCGGGAAGCGTCGCGCCGCGCTCGTCGGCAGCGCGTTGGCCCGGGCCGGTGGTCGCCGAGGTCGTCGAGGTTGACGCCCGAGCACGACCGTGGCGCCGTCGGCCGCGGCGATCGGCCCGACGACGTCCATCAGCTCGGCCTTGCAGTGGTAGCAACGGTCGGTGTCGTTGAGCCGATATGCGGCGCGCTCCATCTCGTGGGTCACGACCGGTGTCCAGCGCAGTCCCCATTCGTGGCGAGCGAGCGGCAGTCGGCCTCCTCGTCGCCGGCGAGCGACGGCGACACCGCGGTGACGGCGTGGGCACCGTCGCCGAGCACCTGCTGAGCGACGGCGGCGAGGAACGACGATGTCGGCCCCGCCGCTGAACGCCACGACGACACGGTCGAGGCGGCGCAGCTCGGCGCGCAATACGTCGATCTTGTCGTCGATCCTGTCGGCAGGCGAGCTCTGAACCACTAGACCCGCCCGCTTGCCCGCTGAGCATCGGCCCAGGTCATCCCGGTCGTCACATCGCCGTCGTGAGGCAGGCCGAGCACACGCTCGGCAACGAT
>CAWEOL010000004.1:0-277384 GCA_963810675.1 Ilumatobacteraceae bacterium | reverse complement strand
AGCAGAATGGCCAGCCGTGGACTGGCCGCTCCCTCTTCAGGATTGCTCAACTCTCCATCTGCACTCACAGGTCTCTCCTCTGACGCGTGGCGATCGCGTGTCTACCACAAGCGCCCCGGATACCCCGGCTACCCCGCTCGCGGCATTGGGTCAGAGGGTGTCGAGTGCGTCGCTCGGGCGGGTGCCGATGTAGATGAGCATGCCCAGGAGCGGAACCACGAGAATAACCAACGCCCATCCGGCCTTTGCCCATCCGCTGTGGTCACGGCGGCGGAAATTGTCGATGAACGCCCAAACCACCGCATAGAAGATGCTGAACACGACACCGAACCAGAACATCGCGAACATCAAGCTCAGCAGGGGAAAATCATAAGCCAACATGTTTGCCTCCAGATTTCTCGGTTACCGCCCATGCTGCAGCACCACGCCGCGACTTACCTCACCCCATGAGTATGAAATCGACCTGTGTTGTTCGGTGGTGCGGTAGTCACCCCAGAGGTCCCGAACGGCAGATCGGGCGGGCGTGCTTGACTTCTGTGTCAGCAGATATAAACGACCGGCGTCTGTGTCCACATCGCTGACGCAGACCACGAACAACGCGCGCCGAACGACCAGATCAGCTCCGCATCACACGACAAGCGTGCGACCTGACATAACGATGATTATGGGCGTTGCATCGGGAGCTCACGGTCACGGATCGGTCGCGCCGCATCGAGCAACCACGACAACATCTGGGCGACTTCACCCGCTGCGGGCCTCTTGCCGACTGCCACGAGGTCGCGTTCGACATCGTCGACGGCGCAGGCCAGCACGTACAACTCGTCGTGAAGTTCGTCCAACTCGGCCTTGGCGATGACCAACTCGGTTTCGTTGAGCTGCAATTCACGCGCCCGCTGCCTGCCGACCCAGTCCCATTGCCGGCACGCCTGGCTGCAGAACACCCTCGGGCGACCCATCGTTTGCGTCGGCAGCACCCGGCGACACCATCGGCACCGCGACCGTGGCTCCACACCGTCAGAGCGGACTTTCGTCATGACGAAACTCTAGTCGCGAACCTGCACGATCGCCTCGATCTCGACCGAGATGTCGAAGGGGAGTTCGGCCATGCCGACGGCGCTGCGCGCGCCCCGCCCCGCTTCCCCGAACACCTCGATGAACAACTCCGAGCAGCCGTCGATCACGCCAGGCGTGTTGTTGAACCCGGGGGCACAGTTGACCATCCCCAACAACTTGACCACCTGTACCACCGCGTCGAGCGAACCGAGCTGTGCATGCAGCACCGCGAGAAGTTGCAGCCCGACGAGTCGGGCCGCATCGCGCGCCGCCTCGAGGCTCACCGTGTCGCCGACCTTGCCCTTGACCAACTCTCCCCCGGGTCGCACCGGGCCGGCTCCCGACAGGAAGATCAGGTCTCCCACGCGGACCGCAGGGCGGTACATCCCCGCTGGTGTCATCGGAGCAGGAAGTTCGATGCCGAGTTCGGCGAGACGTGATTGTGCAGACATGGCGCCAGCTTCGCGCAACCCGTCCGACGGGTATATCCCCAACGAATCCACAGGTAGTTGGCACTGACGATCCACAGGGCGTGTGGTTCACAATCGCACCATGGCGATCAACATGCGGCACTCTGCCCAGCGACCTCGACGTCACGTGGAGTGCCTCGAGCCGGTGGATCGACGTGCTCTCGAGCGTGCCGGTTGGCGGACCATGTTGGATTACCGTGAGAACCACGTCCGCGGCCGTGATGGCCAGCTCGTCGAGGTCGAAGCGGTGTGGATCGCCGAGGCCGAGCGCTTCGATGGCACGATGATCGTGGCCTCGGCGACGGGAGCAAACGTCGACGAGGCCTGGGCGGCGCTACGCGCCAACATCGACGGCGCTCGTGTTCACACGCTGTCGCGGGTTCGACTGCGCGGGGCGTGACCGTTCCCTTCACCCGGGAGACAGGCGGAATACTTAGGTAGGCCAAACTGTTGTGTAGACAACAACAAAGGAGCCACCATGTCGGATTCAACTGCCACCGTCACCCGCCTCATCCCAGCGCAACGCGCCGTCGAAGGCGACGGTTTCGTCGTTCGTCGACCCTTCCCCACTGCCTCGCTCTCATACATCGATCCATTCCTGCTGTTCGACCACATGGGTCCGGTCGAGTTCGGCCCAGGCGAGGGAACCGGCACACCGTGGCACCCGCACCGCGGCTTCGAGACCGTGACGTACCTGCTCGAGGGCGATGCCGAGCACCGCGACTCGATGGGCAATCACGGCTTCTTGCACGCCGGCGACACGCAGTGGATGACCGCCGGTTCCGGCGTGCTGCACAAGGAAGGCCCGTCATCCTCAGCGCAGACGAACGGGGGCCGCAGCCACGGCTTGCAGTTGTGGGTCAACCTGCCGGCGTCGTTGAAGATGACCACGCCCGACTACCAAGACCTCCGCGCCGACGAGAACGCCCGCGAGGAGCACGATGGAGCGACAGTGCGGGTGATCGCCGGCAAGCTCTTCGGGCTGACCGGTCCTGGCCAGACGCGTACGCCGATCTCGTACGCACACGTCACGCTCGATCAGCGAGCCACCGTGTCGACAGTGCTACCCGACGATCACGTCGTGCTCGCCTACCCGATGACGGGAGGCGTCCGCGTCGGCGACACCGACGTCGACGAGGGCGTGCTCGCCGTCGTCGAGGGCCGGCAGCTGAGCCTCACCGGCGTAGCACCGCGCTCAGAGGTGATCGTGCTCACGGGGCAGCCCATCGGAGAGCCGGTGGCGCGCTACGGGCCGTTCGTGATGAACACCGACGCCGAGGTGCGCCAGGCCTTCGTCGACTTCGACCACGGCCGGTTCGGAAGCCCCCTGCCAGACTGACGCCATGCCGGCAGTCGACGCCATCGAGTTCGAGGTTCACGTTCGACCTCGGGCGTCGCGGTCGGCATTGGCCGGTATGCACGATGGCGTCCTCGCCGTTCGCGTCGGCGCGCCCCCGGTCGATGACCAGGCGAACGAGGCGGTGATCGATCTCCTGGCGGCGACGTTCGGTGTGCGAGCGTCTGCAGTCGAGATCGTCAGAGGGGCCTCGGCGCGACGCAAGTTGGTGCGCATCCGTGGCGACGTCGAGCGACTCTCGACTGTGCTGCGCGAGAGCGGAGCATCCCCGACGTGAACGATCGCGCACGCGTGCGAGTCGGTCTCGTCGGCACCAGTTGGTGGTCAGAGGCGATGTACCTGCCCGCACTGGCCGACCATCCGATCGGGCGCATCACCGCGGTGTGCGGCCGAGACATCGACCGCACCCGAACTGTGGCCACGACCTGGAACGTTCCGCACCACTACGGCGACTGGGCGACCATGCTGGACAGCGGCGAGATCGACGCCGTGATCGTCGCCTCGCCCAACGAGACGCACCACGAGATCACCATGGCGGCTCTCGACCGAGATCTGCCGGTGCTCTGCGAGAAGCCGCTCGGCATGAACCTCGACGAGGCCCAGCAGATGGCCGATGCTGCAGCGGCCGGTGGGCTGATCACGATGGTCCCGTTCACCTACCGCTTCATGCCGACCAACCAGTTCGTCAAGCAGCTGATCGACGACGGCTACGTTGGTCAGCCCTACCACCTGAGCATGCGCTACTTCGCCGGCTACGCCCGCGACGGTGCCTACGCGTGGCGCTTCGACGAGGCCAGGGCCGGCTCGGGGATCCTCGGCGATCTCGGTTCGCATTGGCTCGACATGGCCAGATGGTTCCTCGGCGAGGTCACCTCGGTCAGTGCCCATCGCGACCGCTTCGTCCCCCGTGATCCCCGTCCCGACACGACCAGCTACACCCAGGTCGAAGACAGCGCTGTGATCCTCGCCCGCTTCGAGTCGGGGGCCTCGGCCACGTTGCAGGTCAGCGCAGTCTGTTGGGAGGGCACACCCTTCGGACAGATCCACGAGCTCGACCTGCACGGCAGCGGCGGCACGCTGCACGCGCTCAACGACTGGAACACGGTGCAGGAGGTGTGCGGCGTGCGCGCCGGCGAGCCCGGCCCTGCGCAACCGCTGCTCATTCCCGACAGCTTGTGGAACGGGGCGCCGCACTCCCCCGTGCACGACACGTATCGGCACATCTTCCGGCGCACCGAGGCGATGACACGCGGTTGGGTCACGGCAATCGCGCGAGGGCCGACCCATCGAACCCGATTTCGCGACCGGTGCGAGAGTGCAAGAGTTGGTCGCGGCGGCGATCGTCAGCGCATCAACCAACGGAGCGTGGCAGGAGGTACCGGCTGACTGACCGCTACCGCTCGGTGAGGGCGTTGCTGGCCAGCCAAGCGGCCTCGGAGCGGTCGAGGCGCTCGGTGGCGACGCCACGCAGACGCATCGACGCAGCGGCAACCAACACGTTCATCAGTGCCAGTGTGCCGACGTGGCTGTCGAACGGCCCGGCGCCCGCCGCGGCGACCACCAAGGTGCGTTGCGAGCAGGCGGCCACCGGCGACAGCACGCTGTCGACGATCGAGACGGTCCACACCCCCGCCTGTGCCGCCGTGCGCGCTGCCTCGACCAGCCAGCGATCGTAGCGGCGGAGGTCGACCGTGACCAGTACGTCGGTCTCCCCCATCAACGCCACCGCACGACGAACAGCGACGTCGTTGCCGTCGATCATCGTCACATCGGGTCGCAACGCATCGAGATCGCCGACGAACTGTGCGGCGACGCCTTTCGACGCGTCACCTGACAGGACGAACACCTTGCGGGCGGGGTCGGCGAGATGCTCGACCACATCGACCAGTGAACCCTGATCGAGCTCCCCCAGCGTGGTCTGCACGTTGCCGAGTTCGAGTTGCAGGTGGCGACTCAGCGAATCCTGCGCTGCCGGATCGCGGATTCGTTCGGCCGCCGGACGCAACTGGTTGGCCAGATCCTGTTGCACCGACGCCTGCAGGGCGCTGAAACCTTCGTAACCGAGCTTGGTAGCCAGCCGCACCACCGTGGCTGCACCGGAGCCCGCACCCTCGGCCAGGTCGGCAACCGTGCCGAACGCCACCAGCTGCGGATTTGCCAGGACGACCTCGGCCACACGTCGCTCGGCGTTCGTCAAGGACGTACTCGTTCGCCCGATGCGATCCGCCACTTCCACGGCCGCGCAGCATAGCTCTTGCGTACCGCTGACTCGTTCATTCCCGATATCATGACAAATGGAATATTTGTTCCATCACACGGCAGGACGGACGCATGAACACCTTGACACAACACGCCCGACCGGGAGTGATCGAATCTCCCCCGTGGGCAGTGACCACGGTTCCGTCTCGATCGGCCGGCGACGAGGTGTTCGTGCGTTCGGCCGCGCACGCCGCCAGGTCGATGCCGGGAGTGGTCCACGATGCGCTCGTCGATTTCGCAGATGACGCCCACCAATCCGGTGCCATGTTGCTCCGTGGCCTACCGATCGGTGAGCTGCCCCCGACACCCCCGACACCCACGACACCGGCCGAGAAGGGCTCCGTGAGCGAGTTCACGCTGCTGACGATCGCCCGCCGGCTGGGCCAGCCCGTCGGATACGAGCCCGAGCACGGTGGTGATCTCGTTCAGAACATCGTGCCCACGAAGACAGCGGTCGACCGTCAAGTGTCGACATCGTCGAAGGTGCAACTGATGTTCCACACCGAGGCCGCATTTCATCCGTATCGGCCCCGTTACCTCCTGCTGCTCTGCCTGCGCGGCGACCCCGCGGCATTCACGACGTTGTCATCGATCTTCGAGGTCATGCCGCGGCTGCCATCCGGCGTCGTCGACGTGCTGTTCCAGCGCCGCTTTCGAACTGCTGTCGACGAGAGCTACCTGCATGGCCGCGGAAACGTGCTTGGAACCCCCATGGCCGTGTTGACCGGCGATCGGTCTCGTCCCTCGATGGTGTTCGACGCAGATCTGATGGTGGGCCTCGACACCGAGGCCGACGACGCGCTGCGCGCCCTCGGCGACGCCACGTCCGCGTACCACACTTCGGTGGCGCTGGAAGCCGGCGATCTGATGGTTGTCGACAACACCGTCGCCGTACACGGGCGCAGCCCGTTCGCGCCCCGCTTCGACGGCACCGACCGCTGGCTGCAGCGCACCTTCGTCGTCAGCGATCTGGCGCCCAGCGCCGCCGATCGTCGTGCCAGGGTCATCACCACGCACTTCGGTGTCTGAGCCGATTCCGGCCAGAATGGCCGCCGTGTCCTACGACGTCTCTCCCGAACTGGCGCACCGCATCGCCACGATGCCTCCGGCCCCGCAGCGGTCGTTCGCCAGCGACAACTCCGGCGGAGCTCATCCGGCGATCATCGACGCGATCGTCGCCGCCAACTCCGGTCATGCCCTTGCGTACGGCGGTGATCGTTGGACCGCCGAGGCCGAGGCTCGCTTCCGCGATCTCTTCGGGCCGACCTCGGAGGCCTTCCTGGTGTGGAACGGCACCGGAGCCAACGTCATGGCGCTGGCAACGATGGTGCGGCCGGCCGACTTCGTGCTGTGCACCGAGTGGGCGCACATCGCCGTCGACGAGACGGGTGCGCCGGAGCGTGCCCTCGGCGCCAAGATAATGGCCGTACCCGCTGCCGGCGCCAAACTACAGCCCGACCAGATCGAGGGACTCGCCCGCTTCCAGGGCGACATGCACCACGCCCAGCCGGGGGTCGTGTCGATCACCCAGAGCACCGAACTCGGCACGGTGTACTCTGCCGATGAGGTGGCCGCGTTGTGCGACCGCCGCGCATCGCCTCGGCATGGTCGTGCACATGGACGGAGCGCGCCTGGCCAACGCGACGGCTGCCCTCGGCGGCACGGTCGCGGCGATGCGCTCGTTCACCGTCGATGCCGGCGTCGACGTGGTCTCGTTCGGCGGCACGAAGGCCGGGCTGGTGGGCGGCGAGGCCGTCGTGTACCTCGATCCACAACTCGCCCGGCGCGCCAAGTACGTGCGCAAGCAGGTCAACCAGCTGCCGTCGAAGATGCGATTCATCGCTGCCCAGTTCAATGCACTGCTCGAGGGAGATCTGTGGATTCGCCTTGCCGAGCACGCCAACTCGATGAGCCAGCACCTGCACCAGTTGACCTCCGACATCCCCTCGGTGGTCCACGCCGGCCCACCTCAGGTGAACAGCATCTTCCCGACCCTCCCCGCAGAGGTGATCCGACCGCTGCAGGATTGGTGCTTCTTCTGGGATTGGGATGTCAACGGGTCACAACTGAGCCAAGTACCGGTGCGCCGAGCCCCGGTGAGATGGATGACGGCCTGGGACACGACGGTCAATGACGTCGAGCACTTCGCCGCCGGGGTGCGTCATCTCGTCGGATGATCGGCGATGTGACTTCGGTCCGCCCCAAAATTCCTTGCAATCTACAATTGACTCGTTGTAAACGCCGACTTAAGGTGGCGGTGCTGGCCGCATGGGTGCCCTGGGGAGGGTGGTACAGCAGTACAACTCGCAGTACCGCACACAGTCGCACGAGGGGGTTCTTATGGCCGCGGTGGAGATCTTCTTCCATCGAGTGCTCACAGACGATCGCTGGATGAACCAGGCAGCGTGCAAGGGACTCACGCACCTGTTCTTCCCTCCACCCGCCGAACGGCCCCAGGCCCGAGATCGGCGCGAGGCGGCGGCCAAGTCGGTATGTGCCAGCTGCATCGTTCACACCGCGTGCCAGGAGTACGCCCGAACGAATCACGAATACGGTTTCTGGGGTGGCGAAAGTGAAGACGAGCGCCACTCCGCCGGCTACCGCCTGATCGCCCCGATCGGCGTGCGAGCCCGCAACGTCGGCTGATTCAACGCCTACGATCGCCGCATGAGCGGCGCGACGACACACCGCCAGGCCGTCGACGCGGCGTGGGTCGCCTACGGTGACTCTCGCACGATCATCGGTGCCGACGAAGTCAGCGCCAACGTCTCGACCAACCGTGTCTACCGGTTGCAACTCAATGACGGCTCCACAGTCGTCAGCAAGGTCTCGTCATACGGCTCGTACTTCCTGTTCGTCGAGGATCACGAACAGCTCAACCGGTGCGCCAGGCTGTTCGCGCACGACGCGGTTCGCCGGCATGCTCGCCGACATCTGGAGCCGCGACGGGAGGATCTTCACCTGGTACGACCAGCACATGTGGGCGGTCTTCTACGACGACGTGCCCGCGCCGCGAATCGCTGCCTCGCGTGCTCACCAGTGACCAGATCGCCAACCTGGCCACCGAGATGGCCGAGTTCCATCTGGCGTGCACCGAGATCGCGCCGGCGTTGCCGAGCGCCTCGAAGACGATCAAGAGCGATGCGATCCACCTGCTCGATCTGCTCGAGAGCCCGTTCGCGACGCGCAACTTCGAACTACCGCCGGAAGCGATCGGCGTCCTTGTGGAAGCACACCCACCGGCTTCCTCGAGCGCCTGGTCGAGGTCGGCTACGACGAATGGCCGAAGATCCCGATCCTGATCGACTGGAACCTCGGCAACTTCTCCGTCGACACCTCGCCGAACGGTCGGTTCCGCCTGTACAGCCGTTGGGACTACGACTGGTTCCGTATCGAGCCACGACTGCTCGACTTCTACTTCCTGTCACGGGTGTCGAGCAGCACGGGTGACCGCACTCGGTTCACCTACGGGCCGCACACGTTGGTCGAGCCGTCGTTCCTGGCCTTCCTCAAGGCCTATCGCAGCGTCTTTCCCATGACCACAGACGAGGTCGCGTTCCTGCCAGAGGTGTACCGCTTCTTCATCCTCAACTACGTCGTGCGCGAGGGTGCCCGCTTCTTCCGGTACGACCTGTGCACGCAATTCCGTCGAGAGGCGGTTCGTAGCTACCTCCCGGCACTCGACGCGCTCGACGTTTCACCGTTGTTACAGGCCTAGATTCCCCACTTCGGCTACGCGGCTACGCGGCCGCCAGGGTGAGGGCCGCCCACCCATCCAGTGTTGTCCGAATCGTTTGGTGAAACGGTCGTAGTGCTGCTTCGACGTGCTCGTGACGACCCTCCAACACGCCACTGATGACGAGAACACCTGACGGAGCAACCAGGCGTCGTAGGTCGGCGGCCAGTTCGATCAGCACCGGAGCCAGGATGTTGGCAACGACGACGTCGAACTGCCCTGTGATCTGCGCCAAGGGTGTAGTGGAGACCTCGACGCGATCCGCGACGCCGTTGGCTGCGGCGTTGAGCCGGGTTGTCGGTACCGACGCCGGCGAGATGTCGACTGCGAGCGCGTCCGCCGCACCGAGCACGCACGCCGCGACTGCAAGAACCCCGACCCGCAGCCGACGTCGAGCACGGTGGCACCTTCACTCAGCGCTGACCGTAGGGCGCGAAGGGACAACACGGTGGTCGGGTGGTCGCCCAGCCCGAAGGTCGGTCCGGGCTCGATTCGCAGCACGGTCACACCATCCTCGGCTTCGAACTGCACCCATGCCGGGCAGATCACCAGATCGGAGTCGATCCACACCGGTTCGACGTGGTTGCGCCAGGTCTCGGCCACCGCTTCGTCGACTTCGACGAGCCGCCACGGCCATGGAGCCAAGGACCCGGCCACAGCCGCCGTCACGCTGTCCGGATCGTCGCCGACCGACGTCCACAGCTCGAGCTGATCGTCGCCACCACGCTCCTCGATGGCGACGACACCGAGCGACCACAAAACATCGGATGCCAGCTCGACCTCGGCGACCGCCACCGAGACGACCAGGGCGAGCATCAGTCGATTCGCCGCAACGACGTGCGGAACCACTCGGCCCTCGCCACATACGTGGCGACGCCTCGTTCGACCTCGTCTCGTCGGGCCCGGCCCTCCTTGATCGTCGCAGGTGTTCCCACGGCCAACGCCCCTGACGGCACGATCGTGTCGTTCAGCACCACCGCATTGGCGGCGACGATCGCCCAGCTGCGCACGACGACACGGTGCAACACGATCGAGCCGTTGCCGATGAGGCTCCACGGTTCGATCGTGCAGGCTTCGAGATGCACCATGTGGCCGATCACGCAGTCGTCGCCGACGATCGTCGGTCGCTCGGCTGTGGTGTGCAACACGCAGTTGTCCTGCACGCTTGTGCGCTGACCGATGTGGATCTCGCCGTCATCGCCACGCAACACCGCGCCGGGCCACACCGAGCTGTTGGCACCGATGGTCACAGCGCCGATGACGACTGCGTCGGGATGGATGTAGGCGTCGGGGTGAATCGACGGGACCTTGTCACCGAGGGCATAGATGGGCACGGCAGCCAACCGTACCGAGCGAGCCGACCGCCGCGACAACTGCAGATCACGGTGGAGCGAAGCGGCTCTCACCAGATACCGTTGCGGGCCTATGTCCCGTAGGATCGAAATCGAGCTCACCAGCGCGCGCCCAGACGGCACGTGGACCTGGCGAGTGGCCGGAGCACGTGAACCTCGAGGCGTACTCGATGGCACGCTGCTGCCGGCCGGCGCCAAGACCGGTTCGGTGCTCAAGGCCGATGCCGAGGTTGAGCTCGAGGGCTACACGATCCTCTCAGTGGGCACAGGCAAGGAGAAAGCCGCAAAGTCAGGCCTGCTGGATCTCATCCCCAGCGACAAGCCGTTCGAGGCTGTCACCCAACAACTCGCCAAGCGAGACCGCAACGATCGCGGCGACCGCCCACCGCGCCGCGACGGCCCCGAGGGCGACCGCCGCCCACGGCGCGACGGCGATCGGCCGCCGCGCCGCGAAGGTGCGCCGGCACGCGGCGAGCGACCCGGCAGCGATCGACCAGGTGGGCCAAGGCCCGATCGTGGCCCGCGTCCCGAACGGCGTACCCGCCCCAACTTCGCCGCGCCGCCGGAACTGCCGCAGCGACCCAAGCCGAAGCGCCTCAAGCCTGGCCGCGCCCATCGCAACGCCGTGCTGGCCGACCTGCCCGAAGAGCAGCGACCCGTGGCCGAGCGCGCCTTGCAAGGTGGCATCCCGGCAGTTCGCCAGGCAGTCAACGAGCAGAACGCCCGTCTGAAGTCGGAGGGCAAGCCCGAGGTGCCTGCGGCCGGATTGCTGGCCATGGCCGAGCAGCTCCTGCCGCGTCTTCGCGTGGCCGAGTGGCTCGACCGAGCCGACGCGGCCAAAGCCGAGATCGACGATCTCGACCTGCGCGACCTGCGCAGCGTGGTGGCAGCCGGCGAAGATTCGATGGTCGCCCGCGACGAATCGACTCGAGCGCTCGCGACCGAGCTGAAGGCCGCGCTGGTCACCAAGCAAGAAAGCGAATTGGCGCTGTGGTTCGAAGACATCGACGCTGCGATCGGCGTCGGTCGGGTCATCCGCGCCCTGAAGCTCTCGTCGCAACCGCCCAAGGCCGGCGTTCGCTTCCCGGTCGAGCTGGCCGGAAAGCTGGCGGCAGCGACCACGGCAAACCTCACTGCCGACGCTTTGGCCGATCGCTGGGTGGCAGTGCTCGAGGCCGCAGCCTTCTCACCGGTTCGTGCTCAGATCCAGCCGACCACCAAGCCGACACAGGTGAGCGACGAGCTTTTGGCGACGGTCAAGCGGGTCGGCCCGCTCCTGCCGCAGATCGCAGCGTTGTTCGACATCGAGGTCAACCAAGGTGCGCCGGCGCCCAAGCCGCTGCGTCCGACCCGTCCCACTGCACCGAAGAAGCCCACGCAGCCGGCCAAGCCCGCCGCGCCTCGGTCGGCCAAGCCCGCTCGACCCGTCGCCGAACCAGTCGCGGCGCCCGAGCCGGTCGCCGAAGCCGAGGTGGTCGCCGAAGCGGAACCGGTCGCCGAAGCGGAACCGGTCGCCGAGCCGGTGACCGAAGTCGAACCGGTGACCGAAGCCGAGGTGGTCGCCGAAGCGGAACCGGCCGCCGAGCCGGTGACCGAAGTCGAACCGGCCGCCGAGGCCGAACCGGTCGCCGAAGCCGAACCACCCTCCGAAGCCGAACCAGCCTCCGAGCCCGAACCAGCCTCCGAGCCCGAGCCATCCGCCGAGGCCGAGCCATCCGCCGAGGCCGAGCCATCCGCCGAGGCCGAGCCATCCGCCGAGGCCGAGCCATCCGCCGAGCCGGTGGCGGAAGTCGAACCGGTGGCCGAAGCCGAACCAACCGCTTCCGACAAGCCGTAGGACGGACGGATGTGCTGCTCGTACGCAGCACCGCATCGGAATCGCTGGCGCGCCGTGGGCGCACCTACAGTCGAGGGCATGTCCGACATCGTCCTGTACGAGACTCGAGGCCGGATCGGCCTGATCACGCTCAATCGCCCGGAGGCACGCAACGCGGTCAACGGCGATGTGGCGGCCGGACTGGAAGCGGCCATCGACCAGCTGGAAGACGACCCCGAGGTGTGGGTCGGCATCCTCACCGCCAACACCGAGGGTCAAGAACGGCCTGTCTTCTGCGCCGGCGCGGATCTGAAGGCGATCAACTCAGGTCAGGCTGGGGCGCTCAACACTCGGCGCGGCGGCTTCGCCGGTTTCGTCTATCGCGATCGCGAGAAGCCCGTGATCGTTGCCGTCGACGGGCTGGCCACCGCGGGTGGATGCGAGATCGTGCTCGGCGCCGACCTGGTCGTGGCCACCACCCGGTCGGCGTTCGGGCTCGCCGAGGTCAAGCGCAACCTGATCGCCGGTGCCGGTGGGTTGTTCCGCCTGCCACGCGCCATCGGCCGATCCGTGGCGATGGAGGTGATCCTCACCGGCGAGCCGCTGCCTGCTCAACGGGCCTACGACCTCGGCCTGGTCAATCGTCTCGTCGAGCCCGGCCAGGCGTTGCAAGCGGCAACCAAGCTCGCCGAGCAGATCTGCGCCGCCGCTCCCTTGGCGGTGCGGGCCAGCCGCAAGGTCGTGTTGGCCTCGGCGTACGAGGACGACGAGACGCTGAAGAAGATGACCAACGATGGGTTCGCCGAATCCTCGCATCGGAAGACACCAAGGAAGGGCTCACCGCGTTCATCGAGAAGCGTGCGCCCAACTGGCAGGCGAAGTAGCCGCGCTACAGCCGAGTCGACACGATGATCTTGCGAGCTGTGATGCCGGCGCGTTCGTAGAGGTTCTTCGTGTCTCGATCTCCCGGAAGAGCGAAGCCCTCGAGAGCACTGCACCCATGTCGTTGTGCCTCGTGCCGTGCCGCGTCGAGCAATCCGTCACCGAACCCGAGCTGGCGCGCCTCGGGTTGCACGTACACCTGACGGACAACGGCGATGTCGCCGGTCAAGGCCATTTCGAGGTAACCGACGACGAATCCGTCGAGTTCGGCGACTCCGATCCAGCGGCCGTGATCGTCGATCGCCGGCACCCAGTCGCCGATGGCGAGTTGTTCGGCAAGCAGCGCCGCGCCGCCGCGTTGATCGATCAGGTGATGACGCGCCGCAGCTTCGAGCTCGCCGAGTTGCGCTGCGTCGGCGAGCTCGGCACGACGGACGACCTCGTTCATCAGCGCTTGCTGAACAACGGGCATTCGTCGTCGCCGACTGGGCAGATCGGTGCGCTGTTGCGCACCAGCAGGAAGCAGCTCGGGCACAGTTGCTCGTCGGCACGCTTTGGCTGAAGGCGATCGCTCGACTCGCTGCGGTCCTCCGGCTCGTCTTCTTCGTCCTCGCCGCCATCGTCGTCGGCAGCGACCAGACGATCCTTGAGGATGGTGTCGAGATCGGCCTCGACGTCGTCGGGGGCAATGATGTCGTCGTCGTCATCGTCGTCTTCGGCCGACACCGACTTGCGCACCGGGCCTTCGGTCGCGGTCGTCGTCCTCATCGACTCCCATCCACATCTACATCGACGTCGGCATCGGCATCGGCATCGAAGGGATCGTCGATCTCACCGAACTCGTCGTCTTCGACCAGCGCCTCTTCGTCGAGGTCTTCGTCGGTCAGTTCGGCAGGGTCTTCCTCTTCCGGCTCGTCTTCGAAGTCCTCGTCGGGCCCAATCACCTCTTCATCGTCGTCAGCCATCTATCGTCCTTCGTCGTCGTGCGGTAACCCTGGGCGCGGGCGGGGATACTACGGCGGCCAGCGACATGACCCTGCTTCTACGGCCTGTGACAACGGTCACAGGCAGTAATCAGGCGTCACGGCTGCCCGCGTCGCACCTCGGCACGACGCTCGGAGTCGAGCCGTTCGAGCTCGGGCGCCTCCATGGTCATGTGGGTCATCGCGTCGGCGATCGCCCGGTGCCCGGCCTGCTCGCCGATCAGGCGATGCATCTCCAGAGCAACGTGGCGATACGCCGGATGGCCCTGCGGCGACGAGCGCAGTTCGAGCATGTGGATGGCCTCGCGGGCGTTGAACTGCATCGAGTAACGCAGCCGGTAGGCCATCGACACCGCGTAGCTGGCCTGCTGCGGATACTCGTCCTTCAGCAGGTCGTACAGCGCGGCCGAACGGGCCATGGCATCGTCGAAGACCTCGGTCATGCCGGCGTCGTCGATGAGCTCGGGACGCACGTAGCCGTGATTCGGGCGTGAGCGGCTGCCACTCGATGGTCAGCAGGCGGTGCCGCTGCAGGTCGCGGAACGCGCCGTAGTCGCTGAGCACGTCGAAGCGATAGTCGACTCGCTCGAACGCCCGACCCGGCTTGTGGCGGCGGTTCTCGCGCTCGCCGACGTACGCGCGGATCAGCGCCAGCCGCTCGGTCGGCCCGAGCATGCGGACCCGCTGCAGCAGCTGCGTCTCGGGCAGGTTGGTGTGTGTGTAGCAGATCGCGGCCAGCAGCTTGTCTTCGGCGTCACGATCCCAGTCGACGAGCTGCACCGACGGCGCCGGCTCGACCGGTGTACCGCCGAACAACGAATCGACGAGCTCGGCGGTGCGCTCGCGCGTGGTCGTCAGGTAGTTGGTCCAGCGACCACCGCGATCGGCGAGATCGACGCGGCGCAGGAAGCTGGGAATGACCTTGCGCAACTCGTGCAGCATCAGGTCGGCGTACTGCCGGGCCTCGGGCAGCGGGTGGGCGCGCATGCGCAGCAAGCAGGCCCTCGAACGCCTGGCCGCTGCCGTAGATGCCGACGTTCGACAGCGACGCCGCCGGCAGCACGCCGCGCACGGCGTCGAGCGCCTTGGCGCGGGTCGCCTGGCGGAAGACGAAGTCGCTGTCGGCCGGATTGCGGTCGACGGTGGCGCGCACGTGCTCGGTGACCTTGTTGAGCAGCAGCGAGTAGGTGTCGAACAGGCGGTCCATGTCGCCGACGTAGCGCGTGCCGAAGCGGCTGGAGAGCACCGCGGGATCGCGGTAGAAGCGGATAGCGCCCACCGATGCGCGAGTCGTAGGCGATGTAGCGAGTGCTCTGCTCGAGGTAGCTCATCAGGCGGCCCCACTCGAGCACCTTGGTGAGCACGTTCGACGCCTGCTCGCAGGCCAGATGAACCCCGCCGAGTTGGGCGACCGAATCGTCGCCGTACTCGAAGAACACCTTCTCGTACAGCTCCTCGGCGCGCTCGAGGCCGATGGTGGCGTCGACGGAGTGATCGCCGCTGATGTCGAGATCGCCGACGAACTCGTCGAGGAACAGCCGCCGCAGGCTCTTCGAGCTGCGGCTGTAGCGGGCGAACAGTGCGCCCTTGACCACCTCGGGCAGGTTGACCAGGGCAAAGACCGGACCGTCGAGATTGGTGAAGTAACGACGCAACGTGTCGGCCTCGGCCGGCGTGTACTCCTCGGGGACGTAGACCGTCACGGACGCAGATCCTACGGGCTTGCGTCGCTCGACGGCCGGATTGCGCGACGGCCTGACCTGCGCTTACAAGACCTCGACGGAACCGGGACGATCGGCGAACGCTGCTGTGGTCGCCCGGCGGAGGTCGGCCGACGTCCACAGATCGACGACTGGTCATCGCCATCGCCTTGGCGCCGTCGAGGACCGCCTTGTCGCCCTCGGCCAGACCTCGCCCACTCGGCGAACTCCACCGTGTGGATCGCCACGCCGTCGGCGGCGACCTTGATCATCGGGTGGATCGAGGGCACCAGGTAGCTGATGTTGCCCATGTCGGTGCTGCCGACGACGCGGCGACCGACGGTCGCGGGATCGACGACCGTTCGACCGAGCCGCGCCGCGTTGTCGACGTAGGCCGCAACCATCGGGCCGTTGTCGATCATGTCGGCGTAGGTGTGTGCCGTGCCATTCGTGATCGACGTGCACGCGCACGCGGTCGCGGCGCTCTCCAGCGACGTCAGCACGCGCTGCTTCAGCGGTTGCAGCGAGTCGATCGTCGCCGAACGAACGATCCACTCCATCGCCGTCTCGGCGGGCACGATGTTGGCCTTGTCGCCGCCTTGGTGAACACCCCGTGGATCCGCTCGGTCGGCCGGATGTGCTGGCGCAGCGCGGCGATGTTCATGTAGCCGAGCACCGCGGCGTCGAGGGCGTTGCGCCCGTCCCACGGCGCGGCCGCGGCGTGCGCTGCCTTGCCGTGGAACTGCACGTGCAGCTCCTGCAGGGCGATGCAGTCCATCGAGATCAGATCGGCGTCGGCAGGGTGCACCATCATCGCCGCGTCGACCTGTTCGAACGCGCCGCGCCGCGCCATCGTCGATCTTGCCGCCGCCGCCTTCCTCGGCCGGCGTGCCCATGATGCGCAGCGTGCCACCGGCCTGCGCCGCGACGGTCGCTGCGGCCAGGCCGGCGCCGAGGCCGGCCGTGGCGATGACGTTGTGACCGCAGGCGTGGCCGATGCCCGGCAGCGCGTCGTACTCGCAGAGCACGGCGACGTTGAAGCCGCTGTCGCCGACCGCGGCCTCGAATGCGGTGTCGACGCCGTAGGCATGCGCGCGTCGTGTTGCAAACCGGCCGACCGCAGTTGGTCGACGAGCAGGTCGTGGGCGAAGTGCTCCTCGAAGTTCAGCTCGGGATGGGCGTGGATCTCGTGGCTGGCGTGCAACAGCTGATCGGCGAGGCGATCGACTTCGGCACAGACGGCAGTCTTCAGTGCTTCGACGTCCATGTCAGCTCCCGTCGCGGGTCAACACGATCTTGCCGAGCTGCTCGCCGTGCTCGAGGCGGGCCAGCGCGTCCTGGTACTCGTCGAGCGGGTACGCCCGGTCGATCGTGATCGGCAGGCCGCTGTCGACGAGCGCCAGCACCTCGTCGAACTCCTGGTAGCTGCCCATCGTCGAACCGATGATCTCGAACTGCTTGAAGAACAGCCGCGGCAGGGTCAGCTCGACCTTCGGACCCGACGTGCTGCCGCACACGACCAGCCGCCCGCCGGGCTTGAGCGCGCGCACCGATTGCTCCCACGTCGCCGGGCCGACGCTCTCGACGACGACGTCGGCCTCGACCGGCCACTTCGCAGCGGCGCTGTCGTGTGCGGCGGCAGCACCCATCTCGAGCGCCTGGGCCCGCTTCTGCTCGCTGCGGCTGGTGACCTCGACCCTGGCGCCCATCATCGTTCCCAGCGCCAACGCGGCACACGACACGCCCGAACCGATGCCGACGACCAGCAGGGTGTCGCCCGACTGCAGGCGGGCGCGGCGCAGCATGCGATACGCAGTGAGGTACGCCAGCGGAAAGGCGGCACACTCCTCCCACGTTCGCGTCGCCGGGCGGCGTCGCACGTTGCGTTCCGGCGCGATCGCGGTCTCGGCGTGCCCACCCCAGCAGTGCTCGCCGTAGATCATGAAGCCCGGACCCATCGGGCTGTCGTTGCCCCACGTCTCGATGTCGGCCACCGGCGAGACGCCGGGGTTGACGACCACCTCGTCGCCGACGGCGACGGTGGTGACGGCCGAGCCGATCGCCGAGACGACGCCGGCCACGTCGCAGCCGGGCACGTGGGGCAGCGGCGGCTTCGGCGCGCCGCGTGTGACCCACAGGTCCATGTGGTTCAGCGCGCTGGCGACGACGCGGATGGCGACGTCGTCGGCGGCCAGCGCGCGGAAGGTCGATCGACCCCCAGCGATAGGCGCCGGGTGATTCGTCGAGGATCCATGCCTGCATGGGCTTCGACCCTAGTCGGGGGGTGCGCCGGCCGGCATCGCCCATGACTGTCAGACGTAGACGGTGAACGCGTCGGGTTCGACGGCTGACGCGGAGGCGGCGGGCCGTGCCGCAGCGCACGCCGTCGATCCAGACCACCATCGACGTCGTCGAAGTCGAAGATCGATCTCGGCGACGGATCGAGTCGAGAGATGCCGATGCGGAAGATGACGTGCCGGTGCGTGCTCGCTGCCGTGCCTGCAATCGATCGCGCCACCCCATCGCCGGATCGACGCGCAACGACGTCGAGCTTGCCGTCGTTCGGATGCGAGCGCGGGGCGACGTCGTACGGCCCGAAGAACTGGGCGTTCATCACCATCGCCACCTCGCCGTGCAACCAGGACCGGCGGGCGACGACGTGGGCGACGCCCCACGTCGGTTCGCCGTCGTCGAGCGTCACCCGCATGGCATCGACGGTCACCTTCGCCGAGCGTCGGATGAGCGGCTCGCCACCTCCGCATGTTCTGCGCCAGGTCGCCACCGGCGACGCCGAGGTCCCGAATCGGTTGGCCGCGTCGGCGGTGCCAGATCACCCAGTCGCGCAGGTCGCGATCGGTCGACACGACCCGCAGATCGGGCGGGCACACCGCCGGCTCGCCCCACGGCTTCACCCTTGCGGATCGTCATCGCGCCGCTCGCGGCGATCGGCGATGCTTCGGCTCGATCGTCGACGGGCTCGACGGCGCTCGACGCGGCGACGACTCCTCGGAACAACTGGTCGGCCGCCTGCTCGGCGCTGCGCCGGGTCGCTCGCTCGGGCGCGACCAGGGCCAGCTGGCGCAGCACGTCGATCAGCTGCTTCATCGTCCGCACGAAGTCGCCGCCCGACAGCTCCTCGGCCTCGACGACCTCGGCGAAGCCCTCCCCCGCCGCCCAGGCGAAGGCGACGGCGACGAACGTCGGGTCGGGCGGACGATGCACCGCCAGCCCGGCCTCTTCCTCGATCTCTTCCAGCTCGTAGCTGATCTCGGCGATCCGCTGCCAGCGCTTGCGCACCGTCGGCGACGGGAACCACGCCGTCGGGGGCGGCTCGGGGCTGCGGTGCTCGTAGACGAACACCGACACCAGACCGGCCAGCGCCGCCGGGTCGAGATCGTCGAGCAACCCCTGGCGCAGACACTCGACGATCAGCAGATCGCACTCGTGGAACGTTCGGGCCAGGATCTTGCCGGCATCGGTCAGCGCCCAGCCATCGACGTAGCCCCAGTTCTCGAGGACCCGCAGCACACGGTCGAAGTCGCGGGCGACCGACTGGCTGCGGGTGCGCACCCGGGTGCGCAGCTCCTCGACCTCGCGGGCGACCCGCTCGGCCTGCGCCGCCGCCTTCAGCCGCTCGTCGAGCTCGGGATCGTCCTCGACGGGATGAGCGTGAGCCGCTGTCGGATCGCCGTCGACGACGCGACGTCGCGCCTTGCTTCGAGTGCGGCGCCAGCGTCGCCAGTCTCCAGGCGGTGCACGACCTCCTTCTGGAAGTCGTGGCGGTTCGGCGCGTAGTCGGCGGGCAGCTCGATCTTGCCGAGCGCCCGCGGCGGTTCGGCGAAGTCGGCGCCGTCAACATCACCAGGTCGCGACGCGTGGTCAGGCCGGTGACGCGCATGCCACCCTTGCGGTGGGCGCTGGTCAGCACGGCGACACGTCCGGCGTAGCGAGCCTTCTCGGCGTAGATCACGTCGCCGGGGCGCAGCTTCATCAGCGCCAGCGTCACCAGATCGTCGCGCCCGACGGCCCCGCCGGGGAGCCGGCTGCGGCCTCGCCCTTCATCGCCCGGCGGTACTCGTCGATGTCGCCGTACGGGCTGCTGCGCCCGCTCCAGCAGATCGGCGAGGTGGGTCTGGCGTCGCTCGAGTCGGGCCTCGATGCGCACCACGTCGCCGTCGGCCTGGTACTGGGCGAACGACAGGTTGAGCAGGTGGTGGGCGCGCTCGCTGGTGTACGAGCGCACCAGGTTGGCGGCCATGTTGTACGTCGGCCGGAAGGCCGAGTTGAGGTGGAACGTGCGGCTGCTGGCCAGCGCGGCGACCTGGTCGAACGGCACGAACGGGCTCCACAGCACCACGGCGTAGCCGAGGTCGTCGATGCCCCGCCGGCCGGCCCGGCCGGTGAGCTGGGTGTACTCGCCCGGCGTCAGGAACGCGTGATGATCGCCGGTGAACTTGGTCAGCTTCTCGATCACGACGGTCTTGGCCGGCATGTTGATGCCGACCGCCAGCGTCTCGGTGGCGAACACCACCTTCACCAGGCCCTCGACGAAGCAGGCCTCGACCACCTCCTTGAACGGCGGCACCATGCCGGCGTGGTGGGCGGCGACGCCGGCCTCGAGCTGGGCGAGGAAGGTGCTGTAGCCGAGCACGGCCAGGTCGGCCGGATCGATCGCCCCGAGCCGGGCGTCGACGATCTCGCGGATGCGATCGCGCTCGGCGCCGGTCGTCAGCCGGGTGCCGGCGGCCATCACCGCCTTGGCCGCCTCGTCGCACTGGTTGCGGCTGAAGATGAAGTAGATCGCCGGCAGCATGCTGATGCTGCTCGAGCAGCTCGACGACCTCGAGGCGCGACGGCGTGAACAAGCGTCGACGGGCCTGCGCCGCACCGCGTCGTGGCCGGCTGCCCTTCGCGTTGCGCGCCGCCTCCTCGTCGAGACGGGCCGCGTCGTGGTTCGGTCGGCCGTTCACCAGCGTCGGCAGCAGGTGCATTCGGTCGTGCGTCTTGTCGCCGATCAGGTACAGGTTGTCGAGCTTCACCGGTCGCCGGTCCTCGACGATCGCCGTCGTCGGTCCGCGGACGGTGGAGATCCACTCGGCCAGCTCGGCCGCGTTGCTGACCGTGGCCGACAGGCACACCAGCCGCACCCGTGTCGGGAGGTGGATGATCACCTCCTCCCACACCGGGCCGCGGTAGGTGTCCTGCAGGAAGTGCACCTCGTCGAGCACGACGACGGCGAGGTGATCGAGCGCCGCGCTGCGGGCGTAGATCATGTTGCGCAGCACCTCGGTGGTCATCACCACGACCGGCGCGTCGCCGTTGATCGTGTTGTCGCCGGTGAGCAGGCCGACGTTCTGCGGGCCGAGCCGGGCGACCAGATCGTGGTACTTCTGGTTCGACAGCGCCTTGATCGGCGCGGTGTAGAACGCCCGCTGGCCGTCGGCGATCGCGGCGTCGATGGCGTACTCGGCGACGACCGTCTTGCCGCTGCCGGTCGGCGCGGCGACGAGCACCGATTGCCCGTCGTCGAGCGCGTCGAGGGCCCGCAGCTGGAAGTCGTCGAGCGGGAAGCCGTAGTGGGCGATCAGCTCGGCCCGGCGAGCGTGCACGACCTAATCGTGTCAGTCGGCGGCCGCTTCGGCGGCGCGCTTGCGTTTCTGGACGATCAGACCGATCACGATCGAGATCATGTAGAAGAGCGACATCGGGATCGCCAGCGCCAGCATCGAGTACGGGTCGCCGCTGGGGGTGATGACTGCGGCGATCACGAAGATGATCACGATGGCGTAGCGCCACTCCTTCATCAGCGTCTGCGGCGTGAGCACGCCGACGAGTCTGCAGGAACACCAGCAGCACCGGGAACTCGAAGGTGATGCCGAAGGCGGCGATCATCAACCCGACGAGGCTGATGTACTTGCTGATCTGGAAGTTGGCCTCGACGTCGGGGCCGGCCCACGAGATCAGGAACTCGAGCGCCTTGTCGAGCGTCCAGTAGGCGACGAACGCCGCCGAGCGCGAACAGCACGACCGAGCTGAGCACGAACGGGATCGCGTACTTCTTCTCCTTGGCGTGCAGTGCGGGACGATGAACCGCCAGATCTGCCACATGATCACCGGCAGGGCCAGGATGATCCCGCCGTACGTGGAGATCGACAGCCGGGTGGTGAAGCCCTCGAGCGGGCTGAGGAACTGCAGGTCGGCGACGCAGAACGATCGGGCCCCGCGCGGCGCACAGGTCGACGTACGGCTGAGCGAGGAAGCGCAGCACCGGGTCGTAGGCGGCCATCACGATGATGATGCCGATGACGACCGCGAGCAGGCGACGGATGATGCGCGTGCGCAGCTCGGCCAGGTGCTCGGTGAGCGTCATCCGATCATCGGGCGACGCGACCTTCGGCCGCTTCTTCTCGTTTCAACGACAGCTTCATTCGGCAGCGGTCTCCTCGACAGCCTCGACGACCTCGGAGTCGGCTGCGAGTGCTGCGGAGTCTGTCGGGCCGGTCGACGCCAACGTGCTGCGCGCCGGGCGGTCAGCGACGGCCGTCGTCGGCTCGTCGGCGACCTCGGTTCGGTCGACCTCGGGTTCGGTCGACCTCGGTCGGTGCTCGTCGGGCTCGGTCGACCTCGGGTTCGGTGACCTCGGCTTCGGCGATCGCGGGTTCGGTGTCCGCGGGTTCGGTGACATCGGCAGTCGTGCATCGGCGTCGAAGTCGAAGTTGGCCGCTTTCTTGAACGCGTCGGCGGTCTCGCGCATCTCGCGCATCGGCTCGTCGAGCGCCGACTTCAGCTCGCTCTGGAACCCGGTCGACATCTTCTTGAACTCGGCGTACACCTTGCCGAACTTGCGCACGGCATCGGGCAGCTTCTCGGGACCGAGCACGATCAGGGCGATCAGCAACAGAAAGACGATTTCGCTGCCGCTGAGATTGAACATCGACGGGGAGTCTACGAGCTGGACCTGCGATCAGAACCGCACCGTGGCATCATTCAGAGGTGCAGCAACGCCTCCCGTCGCTCCTCGACGACCCCATTGCCTTCGGTCATCGTGGGGCCCGGGCCCATGCCCCGGAGAACACGCTGGCCGGGTTCGAACTGGCGCTCGAAGCTGGGCGCCACCGGCCTGGAGAGCGACGTCTGGGTCACCGCCGACGGCATACCGGTGCTCGACCACGACGGAGTGGTCAAGCGGTCGATCGGCGAGACTCGCCCGATCGGTGAGATGCAGCGGTCGGCGCTTCCCGCACACATCCCGTCGCTGGTCGAGCTGATCGAGCGCTGCGGCACCGACTACCACCTGTCGCTCGACCTGAAAGACGCCGCGGCAGCGGGCAGGCCGTCATCGACGTGATCGGCGAAGCCGCGCCGGCGATGCTCGAGCGGCTGTGGCTGTGTGCGCCGCAGTGGGAGATCGCTGCTCCCCCTGCGTGGCCAGGTGCCAAGTTGGTCGACTCGACTCGGTTGTCGCGGATCAAAGAAGGCCCCGAGCGTCGAGCCGCGACGCTGCGCGCAGAAGGCATCGACGCGGTCAACCTGCATCACACCGACTGGAACGGCGGGATGGTGGCGTTGTTCCATCGCTTCGATCGGGTCACGTTCGGCTGGGACATGCAGGAGCCGCACATCCTGCAGGCCGCGTCTTGCGCATGGGCCTCGACGGCGTCTTACAGCGACTGTCGTCGATCGCATGATCGAGGCGCTACCAGCGAGACTCGAGGTCGGCCTGCCCCAGCGTCGGAAGCGCGATACGTGCTCGCCATGCGAGATTGCCCGTGGGCTAGAGCCAGCGCCAGTCCGAGCGTCGGCCAGACCACGACGAAGGCGCGTCCGATCAGGTGGTCGTACGGGATCTGCCCGATCGCCGCGGTGCGACTGTCGAGCGACGCGGCGCGGTTGTCGCCCATCACGAACACATGACCAGGTTCGACCTCGACCGGAGCGCTGCGAATCACCGCAGTGGCCCGGACTCGACGAGTGCCGGATCGAGATAGGGCTCGGGACCCGCAGGCCGTCGATGAAGAGCTCGGCAATTGCGGTACTCGATCGTCTCACCGGGCAGGGCGATCACCCGTTTGATGAGGTCGCGGACCTCGACGCTGGCCTTGATGTCTTTCAATACGACGATGTCACCGTGGCGCGGGTCGTGGGCGACGTAGCTCAGCTTGTTGACGATGACCCGGTCGCCGGAGTGCAGGGTGCCGAGCATCGACTCACCGTCGACGGCGAACTGCTGCACGACGAACACCCGCAGCAGGAACGCCGCGGCGATCGCGACGGCGCCGATGACCAGCCAGTCGAGCCCACGTGCCGGCGCCGTCGCCGACGCCGCGGTTCGGGACCGTGTCGTCGAGGGCCGTGTCGACGACGGTCGTGCGGCGACGAGACCGTCGCCGTGCTCGGGGCGTGGCTCGGTATCTCGGAGGTGCTCGAGCCCGAACTGATCAACCGCCTGCGTCCACCAATCGTCCTCGGTCATGTGCGACCAGGCGCCGCGCTACAGCCACTGCCAGTCGGCGAATGGCCACATCACCACGAAGGCGCGGCCGATCAAGTTGCTGTAGTCGACCTGGCCGACGCTGTTGTCGCGGCTGTCGAGCGAGCCACCGCGATTGTCGCCCATGACGAAGACGTGGTTCGGCTCGAACTGGACCGCCGGTTGATCGGCCCCGCAACGGTTCGGCGACAACGATCTGAGGATCGAGGTACGGCTCGTTGATCAGCGTGCCGTCGATGAACAGCTGACAGTCGCGGTACTCGATCGTCTCGCCGGGCAGGGCGACGACCCGCTTGATCAGGTCGCGCTCCTGGGAGTTGGTCTCGATTCGTTTGAGCACCACGACGTCGCCACGCCGCGGATCGTGCAGGCGATAGCTGAGCTTGTTGACCAGCACCCGATCGCTGGGATGCAACGTGGTGAGCATCGAGGTGCCCTCGACCGCGAACTGCTGCAGCACGTAGGCGCGCACCAGCAAGTGCCGAGCTGATGGCCACGACGACGACCACGATCCACTCGACCAGGCCGGACCGCTTGTGCTTGCCGTCTTCGACTCGTGATGGGACGGCGAGTCCGGGTCGGTGACGTCGTCGTATTCATCCTCGACCGACAGGTCGGGATCCGGGTCGACCACGGTTGCCCGTGGTTCGTCGGTGGCCATCGAGTCCAACGCTAGCGGGCTGTTCGGTCATTCGAGCGGCAGGTCACAGGGAGGCGATCAGCTTCTCGACCCGCTCGTCGCGGCTCTTGAACGGGTCCTTGCACAGCACCGTGCGCTGGGCCTGATCGTTGAGCTTGAGATGCACCCAGTCGACCGTGTAGTCGCGTTTGCGTTCCTTGGCTCGCTTGATGAACTCGCCGCGCAGCCGGGCACGGGTGGTCTGCGGCGGAATGTCGACCGCGGCGTCGATGTCGGCGTCGACGCACATCCGCTCGATCATGCCGCGATCCTGCAGCTTGTAGAACGGGCTGCGCTCGCGGGAGATGTCGTGGTACTGCAGATCGAGCAACTGCACCCTGGCGTGCCCGAGCGGCAGATCGTGACGGGTGCGGAAGGCGTCGAGCAGCCGGTACTTGATCACCCAGTCGACCTCGCGGTCGAGCTTCAGCGGATCGTTCTCGATCGTGCTGATGCAGTGCTCCCACATCTCCAGCGCCCGCTGCTCGAGCGGCGGAAAGCCCTTCGTGTCGGAGTACCGCAGTGCCCGGTCGAGGTACTCGCGTTGGATGTCGATCGCGCTGACCTCGCGTCCGTTGGCCAGGCGAACCTTGCGCCGACAGGTCATGTCGTGGCTGATGTCGCGGATCGCCCTGATCGGGTTCTCCAGCGTCATGTCGCGCAGCACGACGGATTGATCCTCGAGCATGCGCAACATGCACGCCGCCGAGCCGACCTTGACGAACGTCGTGTACTCGCTCATGTTCGAGTCGCCGACGATCACGTGCAACCGTCGGTAGCGCTCGGCGTCGGCGTGCGGCTCGTCGCGGGTGTTGATGATCGGCCGGCTGCGAGTGGTGGCGGAGCTGACCCCTTCCCAGATGTGCTCGGCGCGCTGAGCGATCGAGTACATCGGGCCGCGAGCCGTCTGCAGCACCTTGCCGGAACCGGTGAAGATCTGCCGGCTGACGAGGAATGGGATCAGCACCTCGGCGTAGTGGCCGAGATCATCGGCGCGACGGGTGAGGTAGTTCTCGTGGCAGCCGTAGCTGTTGCCGGCCGAGTCGGTGTTGTTCTTGAACAGGTAGATCGTGCCGCGGATCCCCTCCTCGCGCAGTCGCTGCTCGGCCGAGACCAGCAGGCTTTCGAGGATTCGCTCGCCGGCCTTGTCGTGAACGACGAGGTCGTACAGCGAGTCGCATTCCGGCGTCGCGTACTCGGGATGCGACCCGACGTCGAGGTACAGCCGGGCGCCGTTCTGCAGGAACACGTTGCTGCTGCGGCCCCACGACACCACGCGGCGGAACAGGTAACGAGCCACCTCGTCGGGGCTCAGTCGTCGCTGACCGCGGAACGTACACGTGACGCCGTACTCGTTCTCGAGGCCGTAGATGCGGCGCTCCATGTGCGCAACGTAGCGCAGTGCGCCGACGGATTGCTCGTCTATCCGCCGCTGATGTCGAAATCGCAATGTTGTGCCGGGGCGGGCCTGGGCGATCGAGGGCAGGTCTCGGGGCATGACGACAGCGATCACCGGGTAGCCGCCGGTCACCGGATGATCGGCGAGCATCACGATCGGCTGCCCGTCGGGTGGCACCTGGATCGCCCCCTCGACCAGTCCCTCGCTGGGAAGCTCGCGGTTGTCGCGCCGCTCGAGTGCCGGGCCGCTGAGGCGGGCGCCGACACGATTCCCGGAGGGGCTGACGACGAACGTCGGCGCCTGTGAGCGCCGACCAGGCGCAGTCGGTGAACCAGTCGCGACGTGGTCCCTCCGAGAGGTCGACCAACGTCGGCAGCGGAGGTCGGACGGCGAAATCGGTGGTCATCGGCGTGTGTGGGATCCGGCCCGATGTCGACGCGGTCGCCGCGCTGGCCAGCCGCGGGCCCGATCCCGGCCAGCGTGTCGAAGCTGCGCGAGCCGAGCACAGGCTCGACCGTCGAGGCCACCACGGACGGCGAGGTAGTAGCGCACGCCGTCGTCGGGTGGACGCAGGGTGACCTCGGCGCCGGCCGGCATGTGGGCCACGCCATCTGACAGCCATCGGCTGGCCCGTGATGCACCTCGATCGCGCCACGCGCACCGGTGACCACGATGGATGCATGACGATGAAGGCGCAGCGAAAGGCCGCCGCACGTCTCGATCGTGGCCGCCGATTCGAGGTTGCCCACGAGGCGATTGGCCAGCGGTGCGAGGCCGATCGGCGGCGCCACTACGACCGACGCCGAGGTGCGTGCAACCGGGTCGGCCGAGATCCTGAAACGTGCTGCCGATCCCCTGGTTGACGATCTCGATCATGTCGGCACGAATCGCACACGGTCGCCGGCCGTCGACCAGCGCCGGCTTGTCGCGGTCGACGTCGAACATCGTCGCCGACGTGTGGCCGAGCAGGTTCCAACCTCCCGGGCTGGTGGTCGGGTACACGCCGGTGAACTCGTTGGCGATCGCGACCGAACCGGCCGGAACCGCAGTGCGCGGCGTCGACCGACGTGGCAGGTGCAGCACCGAGGGCAGCCCGACGAGGTACGCCCAGCCGGTGTGAACCCGAGGAAGGCAGCGGAGTACACCACCGACGAATGGATCTCGATGACCTCTGCTCGTCGACAGGTCGGTCGCCGACGCCAACGTCGTCGAGATCGACGCCGTCGTACACGACGGGGATCTCGACGATCGGCCCGTTGGGCCGAGGCACGTGCTCGGCGGGGACCAGCAGCGTGTCGAGCGCTGCCCGATCGACATCGTGGTAACTGCACCAGCACCGTGCGAGCCGCCGGCACGACGTCGTCGACACCGGGCAAGTCGGCCGCGCGCAACGCGTCGTTGACCGCCATCACCTCGGCCAGCGAGTCGTACTCGGCCAGCACGGCGCCTGGCCCGCACGGCAGCAACCTCATCAGGTGAAGGACCGCAATTCATACCCGGCCTGCTGTAGGCCGGCGGCGACGGCTGTCGCCAGTTCGGCGCTCCAGGAGTGTCGCTGTGCACGCAGATCGATGCAATGCCGCGATCGGCGAGGGCGATCGCCTGCTTGGTCGCCGCAGCCTCGTCGGTCAGCAACGCGCCCGGCTGACCGCGTGGAATCAGCGTGCCCTCGGCGGTGTACCCGCGATCGGCGAACCCTTCGAAGCAGAACGTCAGCCCGCTGTTGCGCAGCGGCGTGTTCGATGGCGCTGTCGGTGCCGGGCAGCCCGAGCAGCGGTAGCGTCGGGTCGAACTGTCGTACGGCGTCGGCAACTGCGTTCGCCTGCAGTTCGTGGCGAACGATGGTGTTGTACAGCGCGCCGTGCGGCTTGACGTAACGGATCGCGGATCCGGCAGCGCGGGCGACAGCCGTCGAGCGCACCGAGCTGATAGACGACGGCATCGGCCAGCTCGTCGGGCTTCATGTCGATGAACCGGCGGCCGAAGCCGGCGAGGTCGGGGTAGCTGACGTGGGCGCCGATCGCCACGTTCTCGTCGACCGCCATCTCGCACGTGCGACGGATGATCGACGGGTCGCCGGCATGGAAGCCGCAGGCGATGTTGGCCGACGTGATGATCGTTCATCAGCTCCCTGTCGGGCCCGCCCGGCCAGGCACCGAAGCCCTCGCCGACATCGCTGTTGAGATCGACGGCGCGGGCCATCGCGATCTACCCGGCCAGGATCCCGGCGACCTCGGCGTCGGTCAACCGCTTGAAGCACCGCCGCCCGTTCGACCGCGAGAGCACGGCAACCTCGAGATCGTCGGCTCCCAAGCGAGCGATCGGCCGTGCCGAGCGCCGCGGTGCCCGCGGTGACCGCGGCAGCAAGCGTCAGGTCCTCGGTGTACGACTCGTTGAGCCGGCCGGCGATGGCCTCGGCGTCGCCGCCGAGCACGCTGAAGCGCCGCTCGTCCATCACCGTGCCGTCGTAGAGGATGTGGAACAGCTGGTAGTCGTCGGTGCCGTAGCCGACCTCGGCGACGAGGATCTCGACCTCCATCGGCTTCATCTCGTGGGTGAACACCTGGCCGAGGATCTGCGCGTACTGGTTGGCGAGCCCACGGGCATCGACGTCGTCGCGCGAGTACTGGTAGCCCTTGAGGTCGGCGGCACGCACACCGGCGACGCGCAGCTGGTCGAACTCGTTGTACTTGCCGACGCCGGCGAAGGCGATGCGGTCGTAGATCTCGCTGATCTTGCGCAGCGTGTTCGACGGGTTCTCGGCGACCAGCGCGATGCCGTCGGCGTAGTGGACCGCGACCATCGCCCGACCGCGGGCGATGCCCTTGCGGGCGTAGTCGGCGCGGTCCTTCATGATCTGTTCCGGCGCCACGTAGTACGGCATCGTCATCGTGCTCTCACCTCCGATGCGATCTCCTCGAACACGGTCGCCAGACGCTCGTCGGTGACACGCTGCCAGCCGTGGCGGTGATGGTGGCCACGATCGGGTAGATGCCGCGCAGTGCGTCGGGGCCACCGGTGGCCGAGTCGGCGTCGGCTGCCTCCCACAGGCCCTTGCAAGCCAGCGCCACGGCGTCGTCGGCGGTCATCGAGTCGCGGTAGCCGATCTTGATGACGGTGCCGGCGTGCAGACTGCCAGAACCGGTGGCGACGTAGTCCTGCTCCTCGTAGCGCCCGCCGGTGACGTCGTAGGTGAACAACCGGCCGGTTCGGCGGCGCACGTCGTACCCGGCGAAGATCGGCACGACGACCATGCCCTGCATCGCCGCCGGCAGGTTGCCGCGCACCATCATCGACAGCTGGTTGGCCTTGCCTTCCAGGCTCAGGAACGAGCCTTCGACCTTCTCGTAGTGCTCGAGCTGCAGCTGGAACAGCTTGATCATCTCCATCGCCGGGCCGGCGGCACCGGCGATGGCGACACCGCTGAAGTAGTCGGCCTGCACGACCTTCTCCATGCCCCGGTGGCTGATCAGGTTGCCGCTGGTGGCGCGACGGTCGCCGGCCATCACCACGCCGTCGGCGAAGCGCATGGCGACGCACGTCGTGGCGTGCGGCACGAGCTGATCGCCGACGTTGACGACGTCGGCCGCCATGCCGATCCGGCGCAGCAGTTCAGGGAAGCTCGAGCCGGGGTCGTCGCCCGGCGTGAAGAACGGCATCGCCATGGTGGTTACTGGCCACCCTTTTGCACATACGACTTGACGAAGTCTTCTGCGTTGGTCTCGAGCACACCGTCGATCTCGTCGAGCAGATCGTCGAGCTCGGCCTTCAGCTTGTCGCCGGACGCGGCGGTAGCCGGGGCTTCCTCGACGGTCTCCTCGGTGCGACTCGGTGCCGGTTTTTGCTTCTGGGTGCGTTCAGCCATGGTGTCCTCCGCTCGAACCCTATGCCCCCAACCGGGCGAGCAGCTCGGCAGGGGTGTTGCTCTCGTCGATCAACCTAGCGACATGCTCGGCCGTACCACGCAATGGTTCCATCATCGGCACCCGACGCAGCGGATCCCGACCGATGTCGAACACCAGGCTGTCCCAGTTGGCGGCGACGATGTCGGCCGGCCACTTGGCCAGGCAGCGACCCCGGAAATAGGCCCGGGTGGTGGTCGGTGGCTCGGTTTTCGCCGTGTTGACGTCGTCGTCGTCGATGATCGTCTGCAGACCGACGCGGCGAGCCAGGCACTTGTCGGACCGCAGATCGTGGTACTGCAGGTCGAGAGCCTTCAGCCGGGCGTCGGTCACCTTCAGGCCGTGCCGTTCGGCGTAGCCCTCGATCAGCCGCTGCTTGGCGACCCAGTCGACGATGTCGGCGACCGTCGAGCGATCGCTCTTCGAGGCCGGCGAGCACCGCCTCCCAGCGGGCCAGCACGTCGGTGCCGACCGACTCGCCGACGACCGCCAGCCCGTGCGAGCGCTCGTACTTGCGGGCCCGCTCGAGCAGTCCCCACTGCACCTCGAGCGCCGTGGCCCGCCGCCCGCTGCGCAACAGGACCGTGCGCTGCAGCGACGGATCGTGGCTGACCTGGCGGATCGCGGCGACCGGATTGGCCAGCAGCCAGTCGTCGCCGAGCGCGTCGTCTTCGATCATCGCCAGCACGATCGCCGTCGTGCCCGACCTTGAGATAGGTCGCCACCTCGCTCATGTTGGCGTCGCCGACGATCACGTGCAGGCGGCGGTACTTGCTGGCGTCGCAATGCGGCTCGTCGCGGGTGTTGACGATCGGGCGCTTCAAGCGTCGTCTCCAGACCGACCTCTTCCTCGAAGAAGTCGGCCCGCTGGCTGATCTGGTACGGCACGTCGTCGGCCGACATGCCCGGCAGTTCGCAGCCGACCTTGCCGGCGCCGATCACGATCTGACGAGTGACGAAGTGCGGAGTGACCTGAGAGACGATCCGGCCGAACGGAACGACCGCGCGCCAGCAGGTAGTTCTCGTGGCAGCCGTAGCTGTTGCCCTTGCCGTCGGAGTTGTTCTTGTAGCACAAGATCTCGGCGCCCGTCGGGCAGGTGGCTGACCGCTGCCGCCATGCTCTCGCGGATGATCTCTTCGGCGGCCCGGTCGTAGCGCACCACCTCCAGCGCGGTGAGGCACTCGGGCGTGCTGATCTCGGGGTGGGCGTGATCGACGTAGTAGCGGGCGCCGTTGGTCAGCACCGAGTTGACCAGGTTGGTCTCGATGTCGGGCGCCAGCAGATCGTCGACGGCGAACCCTCGCGCGTCGTGACCGGGGTGCTCGTCTTCGAAGTCCCAGCCGACCTTGCGATAGTTGACGCGCCAGATAGGCATTGATCAGCAGTGACGATGCCGTGACCGGGTTGCTGTCGGCGCCGCGGACCATGATTCCGTACTCGGTCTCGATCCCGCAGACCTTTGGGATTGCCATGTCAGCACCCTAACGAACGAGCGACCGGTTCGCACGAGAAGGATCCGTCGTCGCCGAGCGTCAGCACCTGGGTTCCGACGACCCCGTCGTCGACCATCACGAAAGTCGGCGCCGATGTGCTCGATCGCGTAGTACGACGACGGGCCGCCGCACAGTTCGAGCGGCGCCCGCACGGATCCGGAATGCCTCGTGCAGATGACCGCTGACCACGGCGCGAACGTGCGGGCGATCGAGCAGCGCCGTGAGCATCGCCTCGGCGCCGATCAGCTGGAACCACGGGTGCGTGCTGGGCGACCGAGGAGGATGATGGATGGCGATCAGCGTCGGTCGATCGTCGACCTGATCCAGCCGGTCGATCAGTTCGTCGACATCGACTGCGCCGTGTCCTGCAGCCAGGTATGCACCGACTCGACCGCGAGTACGCGCCACGCGCCGACCTCGACCGAGTCGTTCGTGCCGAACACCGTGCGCACGTTGCCGATCTTGTCGTGATTGCCGCCAATCGCCAGGACCGGCGCCGCCAGACCGTCGACGATGTCGCGGAGGCGAGTCAGCGCCGCGAGCGAGCCGTCGTCGGCGAGGTCGCCGGTCAGCAGCACGAGATCGACGTGGCATGCTGACCGACCGCTTCGATCGCCGCGACGACTGCCGCATCGGGGTCGTCGTCGACCGGCGTGTTCGGCCTCGTTCCGCAGATGCGTGTCGCTGATCTGCAGGACGGTGGCCATGGCTGCGCCTACAGGTACTGGCCGGTGGCGACTCGCTCGATTGCTCGTCCACCCTCGCGGTTCGGCTTCGACCGGCCCTTGACGAGGGTGCGGATGAAGACGATGCGCTCGCCCTTCTTGCCGCTGATCTTCGCCCAGTCGTCGGGATTGGTCGTGTTCGGCAGGTCCTCGTGCTCCTTGTACTCCTGCTTGATCGAGTCGAGCAGGTCCTGCGTCGACACGCCACGTGCGCCCCCGGCGATGACCCGCTTGATCGCCAGCTTCTTGGCGCGGCGGACGATGTTCTCGATCATCGCGCCCGACGAGAAGTCCTTGTAGTACAGGATCTCCTTGTCGCCGTTCTGGTAGGTGACCTCGAGGAACTGGTTGGCCTCGTCGTCGCGATACATCTCGTCGACCGTGGCGACGATCATGTCCGGGACCTTCTCGTCGGGCGCGATCGGGATCTCGTCGGTGAGGTAGCGGGCGAAGATCTGGCGGGCGGCGTCGGCGTTGGGACGCTCGATCTTGATCTTCACGTCGAGCCGCCCGGGACGCAGGATGGCCGGGTCGATCAGGTCTTCGCGGTTGGTCGCGCCGATCACGATCACGTTGCGCAAGTCCCTCGACGCCGTCGATCTCGGCGAGCAGCTGCGGCACGATCGTCGACTCCATGTCGCTGCTGATGCCCGAACCGCGGGTGCGGAACATCGAGTCCATCTCGTCGAAGAAGACGATGACCGGCCAGCCTTCCTCGCTCTTCTCGCGGGCCCGTTGGAACACCAGTCGGATCTGCCGCTCGGTCTCGCCGACGTACTTGTTGAGCAGCTCGGGGCCTTTGATGTTGATGAAGTAGCTGCGACCCTTCTCGCCACCGGTCTTGTCGGCCACCTTCTTGGCCAGCGAGTTGGCGACGGCCTTGGCGATCAGGGTCTTGCCGCACCCGGGCGGGCCGTAGAGCAGGATGCCCTTCGGCGCCGGCAGCTGATGCTCGGCGAACAGGTCGTGGTACAGGAACGGCAACTCGACGGCGTCGGCGATCTGCTCGATCTGGGTGTCGAGACCGCCGATGTCGGAGTACGAGATGTCGGGCACCTCCTCGAGCAGCAGGTCTTCGACCTCGGGCCGTGGCAGCTTCTCGAGCAACATGTTGGTGCGCGGGTCGAGCCGCATGGTGTCGCCGCTGCGCAGGTGCACGCCGCGCAGCGAGTCGGCCAGCTCGCACACTCGCTCCTCGTCGGCGCGCCCGACGACCAGGGCGCGGACGCCGTCGTCGAGCAGCTCCTTGATCGTCACGACCTCGCCGGTGACCTCGGGACGGCGGGCCTGGACGACGTTGAAGCTCTCGTTGAGCACGACCTCGGACCCGCGGGGCAGCTGCTCGTGGTCGATGTCGGGGTGCAGCCCGACGCGCATCTTGCGCCCGCTGGTGAGCACGTCGACCGTGCCGTCGTCGTTCTTGCCGACGATCACGCCGTATGCCGACGGCGGTTGGGTGAGCTTGTCGACCTCGTCGCGCAGCGAGGAGATGTGCTCGCGGGCCTCGCGAAGGGTGTAGCTCAGCTTCTCGTTCTGCGAGACCGCCTGGGCGAGTTGGCCCTTGGTCTCGAAGAGGCGCTCCTCGAGCGCGCGCTGGCGCTTCGGCGCATCGGCAAGGCGCTGCCGCAGCTGGTCGATCTCCTGCTCCAGCACGACGACTTGCGCCTGCAACACCGCGTCGGTGCCGTCAGAATCCTGTGCCATGGTCGGAACCTACACGCGCGCGGTACCCACTGGCGTGCACTTACCTGGTATACGGCGCTCAGGCGGCGTGCCGTGACGCCCATCACCTCGGGCGCCGTAACCAGTGTTTGCAGGTGGCCGACCTGTATGCTCAGCCACGTCTGACCCTTCGAATGAGGAGACTGCAAGTATGAAGGTCTGGATCGACCAGGATCTGTGCACCGGCGACGGGCTGTGCGAGGAGATCGCGCCCGACGTCTTCACCCTGCTCGACGATGGCCTTGCCTACGTCCGCGAGGGCGACAAGATCTACGCCACGGCCAAGGGCAACCCGCAAGGTGCCGAGGGCATGGCCAGCTTCCCCGACAGCAAGCTCGACGCAGTCATCGAGAGCGCCGAGGAATGCCCCGGCGAGTGCATCTTCATCGAGCCGTAGATCCACCGAAGTACGAGCTGCATCCGGAAGGGCACTTCGGTGTCCTGTCTACGCTTCAGCCGAGGAAGCGGGCGGTGGTCAAGAAGCCGGTGTGGGCGACCATGCGATGGTCGGGCCGCACGGCCTGGCCCTCGACGTACCAGCCGCGGTGCAGCACCTCCAGGCTTCGGGTGCCGTTCCACGCCTTCGACGCCAGCGCCTCGCGCAGCTGTGACACCTGGATGATCGACGGCGTGTAGGCGATGAGGATGCCGCCCGGTCGCAACGCCTCCATGGCGTGTGGGCACGACCTGCCACGGCTCGGGCAGATCGAGCACGACACGATCGATGCCGCGCTCGTCGATGCCCTCGTAGCAGTCGCGCAGCTCGACGTGATAGCGCGCCATCGCCCCTTCGCCGAGGAAGCTGCGAACGTTGGCCTTGGCCCGGTTGGCGAAGTCTTCGCGCAGCTCGTAGCCGACGATCTCGGCGCCCCATCGCAGCATCGTCATGCTCAGCGCTCCCGAGCCGACGCCACTCTCCAGCACGCGCACGCCCGGGCCGATGTCGGCCAGCATGCAGATCGGTGCGAGGTCCTTCGGATAGATCACCTGCGCGCCGCGCGGCATCTCGACGACGAAGTCCTCGAGCGTCGGGCGCAACGCGGTGTACGGCGAGCCCTTGGTGCTCTTGACCACGACGCCTTCCAACTGCCCGACCAGTTCGCTGTGGGCGAAGAAGCCGTTGTGGCTGTGGAACTCGGCACCCTCGGCCAGCGTGATCAGGTACCGGCGCTGCTTCAGGTCGAGCAGCAGCACCTTGTCGCCGTAGGCGAACGGGGTGTTCATCGTCTGCTCCTTCCCTTCTTCACGACCAGCTCGACCGGCACGGGGGCGTGGGCGGACGCCGTCTCCACCAGGCGGCAGAAGGCGCACACGCTACCGGTCGTCGGTGCGCCACAGTTGGTACATGCACCGAGGTGCTGACCGTCGACCACTGCCCGGCCGACCAGCAGCGGCGCCATGTTCTCGACGAAGTTGAGGTAGAAGGCCGGCCTTGCTGCCGGGCGACTCTGCTCGATCGTGTTGAGCGCCGCCTTGTAGGCGAGGTGCTTGTTGCCGGCCGCCATCGGGCATTCGTCGACGAGGTAGTCGATGCCGCGCACGATGCACCACGCCGCGGTCTCGCGCTCGGTGAGACGCACGAGCGGCTTGACCTTCTTCGGGAAGCCGTCGCGCGCATCGAGCACCGGCAGCTGGCGAGCCAGGTACTCGACGTCCCAGCGCAACGTGTTGCCGAACAGCACCGCAGCCTCGTCGTCGAGGTTGTGGCCGGTGACGAGCACCGTGTAGCCGCCGTCGAGCGCGGCCTTGTCGAAGAGGTGTCGCTTGCTGAGCCCGCATGCCGAACACGGCACGCGACGGGTGGCCTTGGCCGCGGTCGGGATGTCGTAGCCGTAGTCGTCGCGTAGCTTGACTTCGATCAGGTGCAGTCCGCGCTGGGCGGCGAACGCGCGTGCGTAGTCGGCCGACGTGTCGCTGTAGTCGCCGATGCCCAGCCCGACATAGAGACCGTCGGCACGGTAGCCGAGATCGATCAACATGTCCCACACCGCCAGGCTGTCCTTGCCGCCCGACACGGCGACCAGCACGCGATCGTCGCGGCCGAACATGTCGAACTGGTCGATGGCCTTGACCACCTGTCGACGGCACAGCTCGATGAAGTGCTCGGCGCAGAAGTTGGCGTTGTGCCGCGGCAGGTCGATGATCGCCGGCCCGCGGCAGGTGCGGCACTTCGAGCCGACGGCAACCATCACGCACCCCCGGAGATCACCGGACGGATCTCGACGATGTCGCCGTCGAGCAGTTCGGCATCGCCGGGCACCAGCGTGCCGTTGCAGATCACCAGATGCGATTCGCGGTTCAGGTCGAGCTTGGCGAGCAAGGCGTGAACCCGCCACGAACCAGCCATCTCGATCTCACGGCGCGGGTTGCGCAGCAGGACCTTCATCTAGCGGGCGCAGCGCGCGCTGCTCGGCGTTTGACAGGCGGCGGTCGGCGGATGGCCTCGAGGCGCAACACCTCGCCGGGTTTGAGCGATTCTGTGGCGACGACCTCCTCGTTCCGGCCGAACGTGGTCTTCATCAACCGAAGGACCGAAAGCGCGACGCGACCATCCAACGCGGCGTTTGCCGCCGAGATATCCCCGGAGCAGGATGCGCTGACCGAGTATCTGCGCGACCCTCGAGTCAGCGTGCGTCGCCGAGCCACGCGTCAGATCCGGCGGATCTCGACCAGCGTGGTCTTCTTGTGGCCGCGGCGGTTGCCGAGCAGGAAGAAGATGATCAGCAGCACGACTCCACCGGCGATCCCGACGGTGACCAGACTCTGCTTCTTGTCCTCGACTCGTCCCTGACGTCATCTTGAAGTTGACGGAATCGTGATTCGAGGTCGTCGCGGGTGATGCGTTTCTGCGTCATCATCGCCTCTCTTTCTGCAAGGTCTTCTTCTTCGAAATGCGCCACGCAGCGATACCCATCACGGCCAGCTGGCGAGCAATGCGAACAGGTACGGCAGCAGAGACATCCACTTGCCGCGTGAACGATCGCCGAACTCGTTCTGGATCATCCGCAGGAGACCGAGCACCAGAACGCGCATCCCCCACCGATCAGCACGGCGCCGGCAGCACCCGCCGCGAGCCATCTTCCCGCACCTTTGATCGGGCCGAGCGTCTCTTGTTGGGCGTACGTCCTTGACGAGATCGACGACCTGACCGATCTCCCCTGAGTCACTCTTCGAGACGGATCTTGTCCTTGTCGGGCACGACCATATGTGTAGCACGCCGAGGAGGCGAACCTCGACCGAAGTGTGGGTCTCAGCCCAGACGGAACTGCAGTCCGGCCTCGACATCGTCGAGCATCCGATCGATCAACTCGAAGCGGGCCAGCGGATCCGGCGCGCACAGCACGGCGTACTGATCGGCCGGACCGAACGGGCTGATCGCCGTCAGTAGGAAGCTGTCGAACGACGGATCGCCGGTGAGCTCGACCTCGGGGACGTTCGACTGTCGCCCATCTCCACCGCAAGCCCGGCGCATCGCTTGGCACGCGCGGCGGTCGCCTCGATTCGGTCGGCCGACACATCGCATCGGTCGTCCGGCCAGTCCTCGACCTCGGCACGCGGATAGGGATCGTCGGGCAGCCACTGGATGACTCGGATTCGGCGTGTACCCACGGTCACCAGGGCGAAGCGGCCATCGTCCATCGCCGCGACCTGCAGCATCCTCGCCACCACGCCGACCGCCAGCCGCGAGTCGCCACCGCCGACCTCGCTGCCGCGATCGATCAACACCACACCGAACTCGTGCTCGGCCGTCTCGAGGCAATCGCGAACGAGTTGTTGGTACCTCGGCTCGAACACGTGCAACGGCAGCACCACGCCGGGCAACAGCACGCTGCCGAGCGGGAACATCGGCATGACCGCCATCAGGCTCTCATCGTCGGGTGCGAGCGTCTCGGCGGGTCGGACCGGTCGGGTACGGGGCCAGTGCTTGGCCGAGTTGGTCCCACAACGATCGTAGTTCTTGGCGATGCACTCGCCGTTCTGCAGCAGGACGAACTCGATCGCCCCGCCGCCGGCTTCAGGCACGTATCCACCGAGCGACTTCGCCCCGAGCTGACCGGGATTGCAGTTGGGATTGAGCGAGCCGGTCTTGCCGTGCAGCTTGCCGGCCAGCGGCGTGTCGGTGAAGACATCGACCAGTGTGCCGCCGGTCGCCCCGGCGACCGGCATGCCCTGCCCGACCGCGTCGGTGGCCGAGCCGTGCTCGAGCACGCCGAGGATCGCTGCACACGTCAGCCGGTTGGCATCGGAGAGGCCCGAGCCGTCGACCAGGACAACACCGCGGTCGGTACCTCCCACGCCGCCAGCTTCTCCATCACGACTTGCAACCCGGCAGCTCGAGTGCCCTGACCCTTGGCCTTGTAGCCGATCTCCTTCAGGATCATCTCGGCAGTGTTGTTGTCGCTCGTCGTCAACATCTCGGCGAGGATCGCCGGCAGTGGCTGCGACTGCACCTCGGCGATCGTTGCCCCGCCGTGGGGAGACCGCCGATGCGTTCGCCAACCGTGATGCCTCGATCGACCAGCATCGTTGCGAAGCACCGCGGCGGCTCCGAGCGCCGGATCCTTGGCGGCGACCTGTGGTGTCTGCCACGAGTCGTTGGCCAGCAGGGCGTCGATCGGCCCCGCCTGGGTGACGTGATCGGCAGCCGCCCAGGTCGGTGCGAAGAACTCGTCGTCGTAGCGCGAACCGTCGCCGACCACTCCGCCGGTGATCTTCGTCACCCCGTGCTGCTGAATGGCATCGGCAAGCGATTCGAACGATGTCTCGTTGAACGGCGGCCACTTCGGGTTGTTGCCGTTCCACCACTCGCTGGCCAACACCGGATCGCCGCCGCCGACGAGATACAGATCGCCGTCGACGACTCCATCGGCGCCCAGCGCGCCGACGACCTTGGTCGAGTAGGTGAACCCGGGACCGAGCACGTCGAGTGCGACCGCGGCGGTGATGATCTTCAGGTTGCTCGCCGGCGACAACGGCAACGTCTCGTTCTTGGCGGCCACCTGTTGACCGTCGATCGCCAGCGCGAAGCAACGGTTGTCGTCGACCGATGCGAGCAGCGGTTGCAGGGCGGTCTGCAGCGCGGTCATGTTGACCTCGCGCGACAGCACGCCGGGGGCGCGACGGACGGACAGCAGCGGTGTGGTCATCGGCGCCGGCAGCGTGGCCGGGTCGGGTGCGACCGGCTGCACGACCGGCGGCGGCCGGCGGGCGTCGGCGAAGCGCCACAGCGCAGCCGAGGCCAAGGCAGGAATTGCCGCCAGCACGACGAGCACCGCGATCGGGTTGACCCGTCGGGCGGCCATCAGCTCAGACCTCGTGCGTCGACGGAACTCGGCGTAGCGGTAGATGCGCCGAGCGCGGTCACGGCGCGGTTGCCGCTGGCGTAGCAGAGCCGGCCGGTGGCGCGCACGGCCGCCGGACCAGGATTGTCGGGATCGGCGACCGCCAACTCGGTTGCGGTCAGGATCGGCTTGTCGTAGCGGCGCGACAAGTCGTCGGCCGCCTCGGCGAACCGCTGGTCCTGCCGCTCGTGGTACGCCACGATCCGGTCGAGGCCGTGCGCCGGGATGGAAGCCACCCTCGCGCATCAATCGCGCCTGGTTGCTCTGGATCCCGAGGCCGAGGTAGATCACGGCGTCGACGTCGGCGATGTGCGGTGATCATCTCCAGCACTTCCGGAATCGTGTCACGGGTCTCGCCGCCGGCGCAGTCGACCGGGTTGTTGCGGCTCCACCGTGCCGGCAACTTGGTGTCGATCTCGGCCATCAGATCGGCCGGCAGCGGCAGCAGACGACAGGCCGTCGGCGCGGGCGATGGCGTCGGACGTGACGACTCCCCAGCCCCCGGCGGTCGTCAGCACCACGACGTTCGGGCCCTTCGGCAACGGTTGGGTGGCGAAGCTGGCCGCGGCCTCGAACGCCTCCTCGACGGTGGCGGCGCGAGTGACACCGGTCTGACGGCACACGCCGTCGAACACCTTGTCGTCGGCGGCCAGCGCACCGGTGTGGCTGGCAGCGGCCTTGGCACCACCCTCGGTCGCGCCACCCTTGACCACCACGAGCGGCTTGCGGCGCGCTGCCGAAGCGAACGTGTCGAGCAGGCCGCGACCGTCGACGATGCCCTCGACGTAGGCCAGCGAGACCGCCGTCTCGTCGTCGTCGGCGTACCAGTCGAGGTAGTCGGCCGGAGTGACCGCCGCGGCGTTGCCGGCCGACACGGCGCGGCTGATGCCGACGCCGGTCTGGCGGGCGTAGTTCAGGAAGCTGCTGACGAAGTTGCCGCTCTGGCTGGCCACGGCGATGCGGCCGCGTGGGCGGGTACGGCGCCACGATCTGGGCACACAGGTGTCGCCGGCGTGCTGACCACCCCTTGCCCGTTGGGCCCGGCGAGCAACATGCCGAACTCGTCGGCGAGGGAGACGAGTTCCGCCTCGGCGGCTCGGCCGTCTGCGCCGGCCTCGCCGTAGCCGGCGCTGGTGAGGAACGCAGCCTTGATGCCCTTTGGCAGCGCAGGCCCGCAGCAGACCCTGTTCGCCGCCGCCGGTGTGCAGACGAAGACGAGGTCGATGAGCGCCGTCGGGAAGCGCGCGATATCGGACAGCGTGCGGATGCCGAGCACCTCCTCGCCCTCGAGGTTGGTGCCGCACACGGCGCCCGCGTAGCCACTGGCCAAGATGTTGTGCAGGCTGACGAAGCCGAACTTGCCCGGGTGGGTGCTGGCCCCGGCGACCAGCACGCCCTTGGGCTCGAACAGCGCACGGAACTGGGCATCGGTCGGCCGCTGCGGCCGATCGGTCGCCGTCGGTCGACGGCGTCGCCGAGCTCGACGAGCGCGTCGACGGCGATCGGCGCTGCCGTCGGCCGTGACGATCAGCGGGTTGACGTCGACGCGCGACGATGTCGGGCCGGGCGGCGGCCAGCGTCGGACAGCCCGAGCAGCAGCGACGGTGAGTTGCCGCACGATCGACGGCCGGCTTCGCCACGGAACGCGCCGAGCAGCTTCTGTGTCGGCAGCCCGTCGATCATCTCCGCGGCGTCGATCGCGCTGATCGGCACCGGCCGGAACTGCACGTCGGCGATCGCCTCGGCGATGATGCCACCGATGCCGAGCATGATGTTGGCCCCGAACTGCGGGTCGCGCACCACTCCGGCGATCAGCTCGCGATTGCCCGCGACCATCGGCGCGACGAGCAGCGACACCTCGCCGTCGGCGGGCGTCGCCTTGGCGAGAAGTTCGGCTGCCGCGTGCGCCACGGCTGCGGCGTCGCCCAGTCGCAGCCGGACGAGGCCGCGTTCGGTCTTGTGGGCGATCGCGGCGCCGCACAGCTTGACGGCAACCGGGTAGCCGAGCGCATCGGCCGCGGCGACCGCAGCGCTGCGGACTGTGTCACCTCGCGCTCGTCGGCCAGGGGCACGCCGTGCGCGCGGAGCAACGCCTTCGACGCCGCTTCCGACAGGGTGCCCGATCCGCTCACCCGCTTCACGCTAGGCGAGGATGCCGTACGTCTGACGGCTTCTCGCACTGACCTGTCTACGGCACCAACGCGGTGCGGAAGAAGGCCGTGATGTGGTCGCGCCGGCGCAGCAGCGCATCGGGTGCGAGCGGATCCTCGTCGAGCAGACCACCGAGGAACGGCGAGTCGGAGAAGTAGCTGAGCAGTGCGCCGTAACCGGTGAGCAGCAGCTGCTCCGGATCGTGATGACGGAAGACGCCTGCCTCCATCTGGTTGCGGAAGTAGTCGACGCTGCGATCCCACATCGGTCGCAGCACTGCGGCGAGGTCGATGCCGAGGTGAGCGCCGCCGTCGAGTGCCTCGCGTCGCATCAGTCGCACGTACTCGTGGTTGTCGGCGAAGAAGTCGAAACCGGCACCGATGACCAGTTCGACCTTGGCCCAGCCGCGCTCGGGGACGTCGATCGCCTCGGCCAGGCGCTCGAACCAGTCGCTGAGCAGCCGCTCGAAGACCTCGTGGTACAACGCCTCTTTCGACGGGAAAGTGGTGCAGCAAACTGGGCCGGCGAATGCCGACACCTGCGGCGATGTCGTTGAGCGACGTGCCGTCGTAGCCCGACTCGGCGAAGCAATGCAACGCTTCGTTGATGATCAGATCGCGGGTCGAAATCTGTTCGCCCCCGTTTTCCCCCATGTCGGCCAGTGTAACCCTTGATCCAGCCTGCCTACCGACCAGTAGGTAGGAGTGCTAAAATGGCTCGATGTTGCGGGTCGTCGCCCTGAGTCTGATCATCGGTTTCGGTGTGTCGTTCATCGCCTTCGTGGCCTCGACGGTCTTTCTTGCATCGTGGGCTCGCCCACGGGCGATCTCCTTCAAGCGCCCGGTCACCGAGGTGTTTCGCTTCCTCGTCTGGATCACCACGGGGATCCGCCCGCGGCAGTGGATCGCCGTGCATCGCAAGCATCACGCCTTCACCGACGTCGAGGGCGATCCGCACTCCCCTGTGCTGCTCGGCTGGTTCAAGGTGCAGCGCAGCAACGTCAGCCTGTACCGGCGAGAGGCCCGCAACCCCGACACCATGGCTCGATACGCCAAGGATCTGCCGGCGACCTGGGCCGACCGCTGGTTCTACGATCACGCGCTCCTCGGGCTGGCGATCGGCATCGGCGTGCTGGTCGTGCTCTTCGGCCCGCTGATCGGCCTGCTGGCGGCATTCGTGCACGTCAACGTCTATCTCGGTGGGTCAGCTGCGGTCAACGCCGTCGCCCACCACTTCGGCCGGCGTCCGTACCCAAATCGCGCCGGCAACCTGCAGTGGCTGGCGCTGATCACCGCTGGCGAGGGTTTGCACAACAACCATCACGCCGCGCCGACGTCGGCCCGCCTGTCGCATCGTTGGTTCGAGGTCGATCCCGGCTGGTGGGTCATCCGCTGCCTGATGCTGTGTCACCTGGCCAAGGTTCGACTCACCGAACTGCGCTTCGTGTCGGCCAAGCGGGTCGCCGTCCAACATTGATCCGGCGAGTACAGTCCCGATCGTGGAGCAGATCGTCGACCTGTCGCACACGATCGAGCACGAGATGACCACGTATCCCGGGCTTCCCGGACCGGTCATCAGCGACCATCTCAGCCGCGAGGCGTCACGATCGCTCTACGCGCCGGGCACTGAGTTCCAGATCGGCCGCATCGACATGGTCGCCAACACCGGCACCTACCTCGACACCCCCAGCCACCGCTATCCATCCGGCTTCGACCTTGCCGAATTGCAGCTCCAGCGAGTCGCCAACCTGCCCGGCCTGTGTGTCCACGGCACGGACCCGGCCCTCGGCCGAGAGTTGCTCGACGGCCGCGACCTTCACGGTGCTGCCGTGTTGTTTGCCACTGGCTGGGATCGGGCCTGGGACGCTACGCGACCGCTAGTTGTGACGACCTAGTCGCCGTCGACCTTGTCGAGCACCTCGTGGGCCTTGTCGGCAACATCTCCGACGGTGCCGTCGGTGGTCGCCAGCTTCTGGGCCCCGTCGTCGACCTCGTGGCGACGTCCTTCAACTGTTCAACGGTGTCCGTGCTGTCCGCACCCTTCTTGCCTCCGAACAAACCTTTCACGCTGTCCAGTAGACCCATGGTGCTTCCTCCGTGCTCATGCCCGGTCGGGGCTGTGCGATGCGATAGGTGTAGCACACGTAGCCGATCAGTCGGCTACGTCGACCATGGCCGAGACGCTGACCGCCGTGACACGAACCACCATCTCGGGCGGTACAGCGTTACGACGGCCGTACTGCTCGGCCAACGCGTCGCCCATGTATCGCGCTGCGATCCGCGTAGCCCAGTACAGCAAGCTCGGCGGGCTCGGTCAAGGTGACCGTCGTGCCCGACACCGTCACGAACGAGAACGGCGGACGCTCGTCGTCGAAGCACAATGCAACCCGCCCGTCTCGAAGGATCGACTTGCCCTTGATCGTGTCGGCCGAGGTCATGAACACGATCTGGTCGCCGTCGAGATCGACCCACACCGGAGCTACGTGCGGGCTGCCGTCGAGGCGGGTGACGGCGAGTTTGGCGGTGCGCGGCAGGCGTCGCCGATACGAAGCTCCGCCACCAACCCTGCGGTGCGGCGGTGTAGCCCATCGAGCGCGACGCTACCCTCGCCGCCATGCACATCGTGTCCGCACTCTTCGTCGAGAACTTCGAGATGCGCCAGGCGCCGGGCCCGTCGACGCGCATCGACCTCACCGGTGCGATGTTCTCGATGGCCGCACCGTCTGCCGTGCCGGTCACGCTCTCGCCGCATCTCGTCGCGCTGATCTACTGCCCGCACACCGAGCCCGGCAACGGCGTGTTCGAGGTGGTGTTCCGCAAGGGCACTGTCGGAGGACGACGAGCAGATCGCCCGCAACGTCAGCCCGTTCACCGTCGATCCCGGCAAGTTCACCTACCGCCTGGTCAGGGGCGAGCTGGAGTTCGCCGAGTACGGCCAGATCTTCGCCCACTGCCGCATCGACAAGGGGCCGTGGCACCTGGTGCCGTTCACCCTTCTGCCCCCCGTGGCCTGACCGCGGATACAGTCGGCGTCGTGCCAACGACCCTGACCGAACGAGCAAGAAGCGCCGCCATCTCATTGATCCGTGGCTTCGCGATGGATGCACCGCTGCACGCCAAGAGCGGCCACCAGGGCACGGCGATGGCGCTCGCTCCGCTGGCCCACGTGCTGTACAGCCGGGTGATGCGCCACGATCCGGCCAACCCGCACTGGCCCGACCGCGACCGCTTCGTCCTGTCCAACGGTCACGCCTCGATCCTGCAGTACTCGATGCTGTACCTCGCCGGTTATGGGCTCGAGCTCGACGACATCAAGGCAGTTCCGCCAGTGGGAGTCGCTCACGCCGGGTCACCCCGAGGCGCACCACACGACCGGGCATCGAGGTCACCACCGGTCCGCTCGGTCAGGGCTTCGCCAACGCAGTCGGCATGGCGATCGCCGAGCGCCGCCTGCGCACGCAGTTCGGCGACGACGTGATCAACCACCACACGTTCGTGATCGCCGGCGACGGCTGCTTCATGGAGGGCGTCAGTCACGAGGCGGCGTCGCTCGCCGGGCACCAGCGCCTCGGCAACCTGATCTGCGTCTACGACGACAACCACATCACCATCGACGGCAACACCTCGCTCGCCTACAGCGACGACGTCGGCAAGCGGTTCGAGGCCTACGGCTGGAACGTCGTGCACCTCGGCGAGATCGCCGACGACTGCGACGCGCTCGAGGCGGCGCTCGTCTGCCGCGAAGGCGGTCACCGACCGACCATCACTGCTGATCCTGCGCAGCCACATCGCCGCGCCGAGCCCCGACTGGACCGACCATCACGAGGCGCACGGCAACCCGTTCACTGCCGAGCAGGTCAGCCGCACCAAGGCGGTGATGGGCATCCCCGACGAACCGTTCTGGGCGCCGGCCGACCTGGTCGCCGCCTATCGCAGCGCTCTGCTGCCGAGCGGGGTGCGGCCGCGTTCGAGCAATGGTCGAAGCGCAAGGCCGCATCGTCGCTCGATCGAGGCCGTGTGGGACGCCTGCTGGGGCGCGACCGGTGTCCCCGGTTGGGAGACCACGCTGCCGACGTTCGAGCAGGGCGAGAAGATCGCCACCCGCGTCGCCATCGAGAAGGCGTTCAACGCATCGCTCGACGGTGTACCAGGCCTGTCTGGCCGGCGCCGCCGACCTCACCGGCAACACCGGCACCAAGCTCGCCGACGCAGGTGGCGCAGTCGTTCGAGCATCCGGGCGGGCGGCAGATGTACTACGGCGTCCGCGAGCACGCCATGGGCTCGACGATGGTCGGCATGGCCCTGCACGGCGGCGTCCTGCCGGCCGGCGGCACGTTCTTCGTCTTTCTCGACTACATGCGTCCGGCCGTGCGCCTCGCCGCGCTCAGCCGCGCCAAGGTCGTGTTCGTGTTCACCCACGACTCGGTCGGCGTCGGCGAGGACGGACCGACGCATCAACCGATCGAACACCTCGCCACGCTGCGGGCGATCCCCCATCTGCAGGTCATCCGCCCGGCCGACGCCAACGAGACGGTCGCGGCGTGGAAGGCCGCGGTGGAGCACGACGGACCGACGGCGCTCGTGCTCAGCCGTCAGGCGGTCCCGGTGTGCACCGACGGCTCGGCCGTCGACCACGGGCGCCGCGGTGGTTCGTCCGTGCCGACGAACCCCAGGTCGTCCTCGTCGGCACCGGCAGCGAGGTGTCGCTGTGCGTCGACGCCGCCGAGCAGCTTGGCACGGCCGGCATCCGCGCCACGGTGGTCAGCATGCCGTCGTGGGATCGCTTCGCCGCCCAGAGCGCGAGCTACCAAGACGACGTGCTTCCGGCCGGGTTGCCGGTCCTGTCGGTCGAAGCAGCCGTCACGTTCGGCTGGGAGCGCTACGCCGACGAATCGATCGGCATCGACCGCTTCGGCGCCAGCGCGCCCGGCAACGTCGTGCTGGACAAGCTCGGAATCAACGTCGCCAACGTCGTGGCAGCGGCCACACGGCTGGCTCAGTCAAAGGGGTAATCATGGATCGTCTCGCCCACCTGTACCACGAGTTCGGCCAGAGCCCGTGGCTCGACAACCTGAAGCGTGGCTACATCACGTCCGGCCAGCTCAGCCGGCTGGTCGACAAGGGCATCCGTGGCCTCACCAGCAACCCGACCATCTTCCAGAAGGCCATCCAGGGCTCGCCCGACTACGACGAGCAGTTCCGCACGCTGTCCGCTGCCAACCGACCGATCATCGACGACTACTGGGCGATGGTGCTCGCCGACATCAACGGCGCGCTCGACGTCTTCGCCGGCCTTGTACCACGACAGCCACGGCGGCCGACGGCTTCGTCAGCGTCGAGGTCGACCCCGGCCTCGCCCACGACAGCGCCGGCACCGAGCGCGGCGGCCCGAGATCTGCACGAGCAGATCCACCGGCCGAACCTGATGGTCAAGATCCCGGCGACCGCAGAAGGCGTTGCCCCGATCCAGGCGATGATCGCCGAGGGTCGCAACATCAACGTCACGTTGATCTTCAGCCTCGACCGTTACCAGAGCGTGATGGAGGCCTACATCCGCGGTCTCGAGCTGCTACGCCAAGAAGCCAGGAGCCGACCTGTCGACGGTCGCCAGCGTGGCCAGCTTCTTCATCAGCCGGGTCGACACCGAGATCGATCATCGGCTCGAAGCGATCGGCTCGCCCGAAGCGCTCGGAGCTGCGCGGCAAGGGCGCAGTCGCCCAGGGCAAGCTGGCCTACCAGATGTTCCAGAAGACGTTCAGCGGCCATCGCTGGGAGGCGCTTGGCCGCCAAGGGTGCCGTCGTGCAGCGACCGCTGTGGGCCAGTACGTCGACCAAGAACCCGGCGTATCGCGACACGCTGTACGTCGACGAGCTGATCGGTCCGGACACCGTCAACACCTTGCCCGACGCGACGATCGAGGCGTTCGCCGACCACGGTCGCCTCGTCGGCGCGTCGACGCCGATGTCGACCAGGCCCAGGCGGTGTGGACCGGGCTCGCCGACGTCGGCGTCGACCTCGACGATGTCGCCGACACGCTCGAGCGCGAGGGTGTCGCCAGCTTCCAGAAGAGCTTCGACGAACTGCTCGGAGCCCTCGACGCGAAGGCCGCCGAGCTCCGGGCCTGACGCGGTCGCAGATCCACTCCTTCGTAGAGTCCGACCGTGACGACACCTGCGATCGACGACTGCTCGACGACATGGACCTCGGGCGCAACCGTCGCCTGGGCGCGCTGCTGATCGACTCCGCTCTTGCACTTCTCGCCGACCAACCCGAGATCCTCGATCTGAAGATCGCCGGCGCCGCGCTGGAAGAGATGCGCGAGGCGTTCAAGATGTTCGCTCCCTTCCACGACGTCCCGAAGGTGACGATCTTCGGCTCGGCCCGCACGCAGATGGACGACCCGCTCTACATGCACGCCCGCGAGGTCGCCGCGCGGCTCGCCGCGGCCGGGTGGATGGTCATCACCGGCGCCGGCCCGGGGATCATGCAGGCCGGCATGGAAGGCGCCGGTCGCGAGCAGTCGATCGGCGTGTCGATCCGGCTGCCGTTCGAGCAGGGCGCCAACCCGGTGATCGCCGGCGACGTGAAGTACGTCAGCATGAAGTACTTCTTCACCCGCAAGCTGATGCTGGTCAAGGAGAGCAAGGGCTTCGTCTGCCTGCCCGGCGGCTTCGGCACGCTCGACGAGACCTTCGAGCTGCTGACGCTGACCCAGACCGGCAAGGGCCTGCCGGTGCCGATCGTGTTCCTCGACACACCCGGCGACCCGTACTGGGAGACCGTGCACGATTTCGTCGGCCGACAACTGGTCGAGCGCGGGCTCGTCTCGCCGGCCGACACCGAGCTGTACCTGGTCACCGACGATTGTCAGGCGGCGGTCGACGAGGTGATCGGCTTCTACCGCAACTACGACTCGCTCCGCTATGTCGGTCAGCTCGCGGTGATGCGGATGAAGCATGGCCCGACGCGATGTTCAGCTGGCGGCGCTCAACGAGCGGTTCGGCCACCTGTGCTCCGAACGGCCGAGATCGTTCGCGCCGCACCGTTCGAGCCGGAGCGCAAGGAGAACGACAAGCTCGACCTGGCCCGCATCGCCTTCACGTTCGCCAAGCACTCGTACGGCGACCTGCGTGAGCTGATCGACACCGTCAACTCATTCGTCGACGTCTGACCCGCCGCGCAACAGGTGGATCGCCTTCTCGACCGCGCGCCTCGCTTGGGTGAGCCGCTTGTCGTCGGTCGGCCGGGGCTTGCCTTCCGCCGCGGCCTCGCGGAGCTGATCGAAGACGATCTGATCGAGGTCGTCGACGACCACCTGCAGGCGATCGACCAGATCGTCGTACCGGCCGCCGTCACAACGCCTCGGCGACGAGATCCATGGGGTGCTTGACGTGCACGCCGGCAGCGGCGAGATGGAAGGCAGCACCCAGGATTGGCGCTGGCGACCACCTGCGGTCCGGCCCGGTCGATGGCCGCCAGCTTGCGCTCGCGGATCTGCCCGGCGAGCTCGGGCTGCAGCGTGGAGTACGCGCCGCCGGCGCCGCAGCACAGCCCCTCGTCGTCGAGCTCGACGACATCGGCGACCGCGGCCAGCACTGTGCGCACCGGCAGGTGGGCGCGCTGCACGTGGCGCAAGTGGCACGGATCCTGCACGGTCACCGGGCCGAGTCGGCGCCGAACCGGCAGACGATCGATCAGTGGGGCGACGAACTCGCTGGCGTCGCGCACCCGGGCGCTGAACGCGTCGCGCCTCGTCGTGCCGAGCAGGTGACCGTAGTCCTTCAATGCTGCGCCACAACCCGCCGAATTGACCACGATCGGCGCCTCGCCGGGCATCGACTGCATCACCCGACGGGCCAGCGGTTCGGCCTCGTCGGTCAGACCGGCGTGGACGTGCAGCGCGCCGCAACACGCGCCGCCGGCGCCGGGCGGGCGAAACGTGACACCGACGGCCGCGAGCACCTTGGCGGTGTTGCGATGCGTGTCGCGTTGCCAGGCATCCATCACGCAGCCGGTGAACAGCCATGTCTCGTCGCCTGTCGGCGACGGGCGACACGCCCCGCGTCGCAATGGCAACTCGGCAGACCCAGCCGCTTCGGCACCAGGTCGCAGGCGCTGTGCAGCTGCCAAGCACGTCGAGCCGGCGAGCAGCAGGCGATGGTGGCCGAGCACGCGGTAGCCGAGGCGTTGCCACCAAGGCGTCATGCGCTTCTGACCGGCCAGCGTGTCGCGGGTGCCCTCCATCAGCTGACCGAACGGCACGCCGCTGGGACAGGCCGGCTCGCAGCCGCGGCACTGCACACACGTTTCCATGAAATGGACGAAGTCGCCGCTGACCTCGGCGCTCATCGAAGTGCACGGCCCGCATCGCGGCGATCCGGCCGCGAGGCGACAGGGCCTCTTCGCCGGTGACACGGAACGTCGGGCAATGCGGCAAGCACAGGCCACAGCTCACGCATGTGCCCAAGGCGTTGTCGTCGAGGTGAAGTTTCACGATGCTCCCAACGTACCCGTAACGTCACGGCCAGCATGCCCGAGGGTCACACCGTTCACCGAATTGCCATCGATCATTCCAAGGTGCTGCGCGGCAAGCACGTCGCCGTATCGTCGCCGCAAGGTCGCTTCGCCGGCGATGCGGCGCTCGTCGACGGAGCTCGCCTCAACACCTCGAGGCCTACGGCAAGCACCTCTTCTATTCGTGGAGCAACGGTTTGGTCGGCCACGTACACCTCGGCCTGTTCGGCAAGTTTCGTGTGCACCGCGGTCTCGGCGCCGATCGATGCGCCGACGGTGCGAATGCGTCTGGCGGTGCCGAAGGCGACCGTCGATCTCACCGGCCCGACCGACTGTGCGATCGGCACCGACGAGGATCGCGATCGCATCGTTCGCCGACTCGGTCCCGACCCGTTGCGAGACGACGCCGACCCGCAGCAGGCGTACGCTGCGATCGTTCGTCGCCTTGCGCCGATCGGACAGTTGCTGCTCGAGCAGAAGGTGATGAGCGGCGTCGGCAACGTGTACCGGGCCGAGGCGCTGTTCGTCAACGGGATCAACCCGAGCCGACCCGGCAACGAGATCACGCGCGCCGGTGTTCGACGGGTTGTGGGCGACGATCGTGGCGATGCTGCGGCAGGGGGTGGCCGAGGATCGCATCGTCACGCTCGACCGCGACGAGTTCGACGTTCCCATCGGGCACGACACGGCGCGGCGAGACCACCTACGTGTACCACCGCGACCTCTGCCTGCGTTGTGGTACCCCGATTCTGACAGTCGAGCTCGGTGGACGCCCCTGCTACTTCTGCCCGGTCTGCCAGCCGCGTTGACCTACTGCGCGTGCCATGCGGGCGCATCGGGGTCGCCACGCCAGTAGCGAAGTCGCAGCTCGGCCTCGGCGTGCGGATGGATTCGCCTGCGGCAGCGCGAACGCGCATCAGGGTCGCGGCGACCAGGCGCAGCTCGGCGATCGCCTCGGCGACGGGGTCGTCGCGCAACGATCGTCCGTAGCCCGCGGCGAACGCTTCGTAGATCCCGGCCTCTCCACCCCATCGTTCCGTCCAGGTCATCAGCGGAGCGTGGTCCCACGCCGCTGGACCGCGGCACACCAGATCCCAGTCGAGCAGCACCGGGCCCTGCGCGGATTGGATGACGTTGCCCGGATGGACGTCGCCGTGGCACACCACCGAGCGCCTCGGCGTTGTTGCTCGAGCAACGGCAGGTTGCGGTCGATCGCGATCATCGATGGCACGCCGGGACAGGCGATCGAGCTCGCTACCGACCTCGCTGAGCAGCGTGGCGAAGTCCCACCACGGGAAGTCGCCGCAGAACGGGAGCGGGAAACCGGCGGAGACGTCGGCGCGGCTCGACGAGGTGCAACCGGGCGACCATCTCGCCGACGGCCGCCCATCGACTCGGCCGCACTCCGCGACGGCGGCGATGGCGAACACGGCGTGATCGTCGGTGACGAACGGCTCGTCGCGCAGGTAGCCCGGGACGCGCAGGCCGATCCGGGTCAGCAGGTCAGCCAGCCAGATGGCCTGCTGCGGCGGCGCTGTCGGGCGGCTCACGCGCAACAGCACGCCATCGCCGGCGGTGAAGATCCCGTTCATCCCCATGCGCAGCAGGGTGCGGTTCGGCGTAGCCCCAGTGCCGGCCGCCGATTCGGCCGAGCGAGTGACCGACTCGATGCGTGCCGGGTGGCGCGGCGACGAACGGCAGCTCAGCCGACGGACACCGGGATTGAGCCGTCCGCTGGGATCGAACTCGGCCTTGATCCGACGGGTCGAGTTTCGTCACTGACGATTCACGAGCGATCTGCGTCGGCCAGAGGCTCGGGGTGGTGCACGACGCCGACACCGACCTCGGCCACGAAGTCGCCGGTCAGCGAACCGACCGCCGCTGGCGAGATGACCCGCCTGCTGCCCGATGGCAGGTCGGGCGGGCCGTCGCACGGCGGCCAGTGAGCAGCTGCGCAGCCTGCGCGGCGACGTCGGCGGGATGACCTTCGAGCAGCACCCAGAGTCGAGAGCCGTTCCACAACACCGATGTCGGGCGATAGAGCGCGGCGAAGATCGGAAACGGATCGTCGGCCTCGGCGGTGAACCATTGCGAGTGCGCCGGCAGCGGACGGGTGCGGAGGATCACGTCGCCGATGAAGCCAAGCGTGCCCCTGGCGCCGACCAGCAACCGGCACAGATCGAAACCGCTGACGTTCTTCACCGTCGGTCCGCCGGCCTGCACGACCTCGCCCGCCGATCGGACACGTAGCAGGCCTGCAGCAGCACGTCGCGCACCGGCCCGTAGCCGAGCCGGCGGATGCCGCTGTGCCCGACCGACGAGCGCGCCGCCGACCGTGCCGTCGAGGCGGCAGCGCGACGCACTGGCCGACCTCGGCGAGCGCCGCGTCGACCTCGTCGACCGGCGTGCCCGCGCCGCAGCGCATCGTCATCTCGTCGGCTTGGATCCACTCGATGCCCGGCGGGTGGCCGCACGGTGCGCACGCCGGGCACCGGGCCACCGCGCGTGCCGAGCCCGGTGATGGTGACCGGACCCGTCGTACCGACCTCGTCGGCGAACGCCGTCAGATCCACGCACCCTCCGGCACGTGTTGCACGTCGCCGCACGACGCCGGCGATCGGCAGCACCTTGTTCGGGTTGGCCAGGCCGGTCGGTGTCGAACGCAGCGTCGCAGGCGAGCCTGGGCATCGAGGTCGACGGCGTGAACATCAGCGGCATGAAGTCGCGCTTCTCCAGGCCGATGCCGTGCTCGCCCGACAGCACTCCACCGGCGGCGACCGAGACGCGCACGATCTCTTCGCCGGCGGCGTGCACACGGTCCATCACCCCTGGCTCGCGCTTGTCGAACACCAGCAGCGGGTGCAGGTTTCCGTCGCCGGCGTGGAACACGTTCATCACCAGCAACTCGTGGCGCTCGACGATCTCGTAGACCTGTCGAGCACCTCGGGCAGTCGCCGGCGCGGCACGACCGTGTCGTGCAGGTAGTAGTTCGGCTTGATGCGGGCGATGGCACCGAAGGCGTTCTTGCGGCCCTTCCACAGCAGCGCCCGCTCGGCTTCGTCCTGGGCGATGCGCACGGTGCCGGCGCCGTGCGCCTTGCCGATGTCGACGATGCGTTGCACGTCGGCCTCGAGACCGTGGGGCAGACCGGCGACCTCGACCAGCAGGATCGCCGCGGCGTCGACCGGAAGCCCGGCGTGGATGTACGCCTCGACCGCGCGCGTGCACAGCTGATCCATCATCTCCAGCGCCGCCGGAACCATGCCGGCGGCGATGATCGCGCTGACCGTCTGCGCGCCGGCCTCGACGCTGGCGAAGTCCATCAGCATCGTGCGCACCGACGGGCGGGTTCTGGGTCAGCCGCACGCACACCTTGGTGGCGATGCCGCACATGCCTTCGCTGCCGACGAACGCGCCGCGCAGGTCGTAGCCGGTCGGCTCGGCTTCGTCGCCGCCGAGCTGGACGATCTCGCCGTCGGGCAGCACGACTTCGAGCCCGAGGATGTGCGCCGTGGTCACGCCGTCGGCGAGGCAGTGCGGCCCGCCGGAGTTGTTGGCCACGTTGCCGCCGATCGAGCAGCTCTGCTGGCTGCTCGGATCGGGAGCGAAGTGCAGCCCGTGGTGCCGACACGGCCCGGGTGAGGTCGAGGTTCAGCACGCCCGGCTCGACCCACGCCAGCCGGTTGACCGGATCGACCGAGAGCACCCGGTTCATCTTGGTCGGTCACGATCACGATGGCGTCGTCGAGCGGCGTCGCCCCACCGGCCAGACCGGTGCCGGCGCCGCGGGCGACGAACGGCCGGCCGTGGCGGACGGCGACTCGCACGCACGCCTGCACCTCGGCGGTCGTCGTCGGGAAGCACACGACGCCGGCGTGGCCTTCGAGGTTCGATGCATCGCGCCGGTAGAGCGCGAGCTCGGTCGCGCCGGCGCGCACACGATCGGGCGAGAAGTGCCGCGCCGAGGTCGGCGACCAGTGAGTCCGTCATGCCGCGGCGACGGCGGCGACTCGTCGTCGTCGATCGCGGACCTGCTTCAGCACGATGACCTGGCCGGGCTCGACCGGCCGGCCGTCGACCAGCACCTCGTCGCCGTCGTCGAGGTCGTCGGCCAGCGTCGTCAGCCCGTCCGTCGAGGCGCGCGCGCAGCTCGGTCTCCTTGGCGCGCATCGCCCGACGACCTTCGACGACGGCGTCGCGGACTCGTGACCGTTGACCGCCGTGGACGACGTTCCGCGGGGCGAGGTGCGTGCGCCGCCTGCTTGACCTTGCGCTTGGCGACGCTCGGCGCCGGCGACGCCGGCGACGGCTCCGCCGACGAACCACGTCATTCGCTTGATCATGCGCGACCTTCCGTTCCTTGCGCCGCAGGCGGCGCACCGCCCGCGAGGTGCCGGTGGCGAGGGCGGCAGTCTTGATGACCGGTGTGCTGCAGCGCGGCGCGGGCGACGCGACCGCTGCCGGCGACGGCGCCGCTGATCGCCTCGGCCGAGCCGAGCACCCGATCGAATCGTTCGAGGTCGTCGCGGGCCTCGGCCATCGTCGGCCTTGGCGTCGATCGGTCGACGGCTCGCAGCTCGGCCAGCAGCGGCGCCGGTCTCGTCGCGCAGCGAGACGACCTCGGCGCGCAGCGATCGCATCGTGTCGAGCACACGCAACAGCACGACGATCAAGCGCCGCGAAGCCGATGCTGCACAGCACCGCGCCAGGACGACGGCGAGCTCACCGGCGGTCATTTGCGTTCGTCCATTCGCCTCGCCACGTCTGCCTCTGCTCCGTGCTCACTCGGTTCGTAGTACCGCTTGTCGCGTCTGCTCGTCCGGCAGGTACTGCTGGTCGATCCAACCCTGCGGATTGTCATGAGGGTAGTCGTAGCCGACCCCGTGGCCGAGTGATTGGGCGCCCTTGTAGTGCGCGTCGCGCAGGTGCGGCGGGCACCTCGCCGATGGCCCCGTTCTGCACGTCGGTCCGGGCGTTCCAGATGGCGAGCGCCGAGCGGTTGCTCTTCGGCGCGGTCGCCAGGTGGATGGCCGCCTGGCTGAGGTTGAGCTGCGCCTCGGGCAGGCCGACGTGCTCGAGCGCCTGCGCGGCGGCGACCGCCACCAGCAGCGCCTGCGGATCGGCCATGCCGATGTCTTCGCTGGCGAAGATGATCATCCGGCGGGCGATGAAGCGAGCATCCTCGCCGGCCTCCAACATCCGCGCCAGGTAGTACACGGCGGCCTGCGGATCGCTGCCGCGCATGCTCTTGATGAACGCGCTGATCACGTCGTAGTGGTCGTCGCGGCCGTAGCGCAGCGCACTGGTGCCCAGCGCCGCCTCGACGTGGCTCGAGCTCGACGGGGTCGGGACGGCGAGCGCGCACGCCACTTCGAGCGCCGTCAGCACCTGCCGGCCGTCGCCGCCGGCTCGATCGACGAGATGCTCGATCGCCTCGGCGCGTCGCCGTCGTGCCCTTCGGCCTGCAGACCACGCCGGACCAGCACCTCGATGGCCTGGCGATCCAGCGGCTCGAGGCGGAACAGCGTGCTGCGGCTGCGCAGCGGCGGGTTGACCTCGAAGAACGGGTTCTCGGTCGTCGCACCGATCATCGTCAAGCGTGCCGTCCTCGACCGCCGGCAGCAGACCGTCCTGCTGCGCCTTGTTGAAGCGGTGGATCTCGTCGAGGAACAGGATCGTGCCGCGGCCGTGCTCGCCCAGGCGCTGACGGGCCCGTTCGATCACCTCGCGCACATCCTTGATGCCGGCGTTGACGGCGCTCATCTGCTCGAACACCCGCTTCGTGCTGCCGGCGACGGCGAGCGCCAGGGTGGTCTTGCCGGTGCCGGGCGGCCCCCAGAAGATGGCGCTGGTCAGCCGGTCCTGCTCGACCAGCCGGCGCAGCGGCTTGCCCGGGCCGACCAGGTGGTCCTGGCCGACGACATCGTCGAGCGTGCGCGGCCGCAGCCGAGCCGCCAGCGGCGCCTGGGCTGCGCAGGTGCTGCTCGGCGGCAGCGGTGAACAGATCGCTCACAGGGTTCCCAGCACCCGGTCGTACGCACGCCGCCGCCACTCGACCACGTTGGCGATCAGCCAAGCCGGGTCGACCCACTGCCAGGCGACGAACTCGCTGCCGTCGGGAGCTGGGAGCGATGTCGGCGCTGCAGCGCATCGAACAGGAACCACTTCTGGACCTGGCCGCGCCGTCGGCCGTCGTGACCGTGCTCGCGGATCACGTCTGCCGGCCACTCGTAGGCGACCCACTCGGGGTACTCGGCGCGGGCGACCACATCGGCCGCGCCGAGACCGGTCTCCTCCCTCAGCTCGCGCCACGCAGCGTCGATCGGCTCCTCGCCCCGCTCCAGCCCGCCCTGGGGAACTGCCAGCTCCCGGCGGTCGGCCCGCTCGAACGCCAGCACCTCACGGCGATCCGGATGGCGAACGACGATCACCACCCCGGCCCGAAAGTGTTGACCGCTCATTGCCCCTCAACGTATCCCCGCGACCCGGCGACGAACTCTTGACTCAACCGAGACACCCGACCGCCGATAGTTCCTGCAGTGTCAGAGCTCGCCCGATGGAGTGCACTGGACGACGTTCGCCAAGGCCGGCAACGCCCGCACGGCGAACGCCTGGGTGTCGTTGACAACCAGCGTGAAGACGCGGTCTGTGCGATTCCTGTTCTCGAACCCGAACAATGACGCCAACATCGGCTATCTGTCCGAGGTGCGGTTCTACCCCTCGAAGTGAAGCTCGGCCAAGAAGTGGCGGCTCAGGCCTTCGGCGGGAGGGTTCGGATGCCCAGTTCGTCGAGCTGCTTGACGTCGACCGGGGTGGGCGCGTTGGTCATCGGGTCCATGCCCGACTGGGTCTTGGGGAAGGCGATGACCTCGCGGATGTTCTCCTCGCCGGCCAGGATCGCCACCAGGCGATCGATGCCGAAGGCGAAGCCGCCGTGCGGCGGGGCGCCGTAGCGGAACGGGTTGAGGAAGAAGCCGAAGCGCTTGTTGGCCTCCTCGTCGCTGATGCCGAGCAGGCGGAAGATCCGCGACTGCAGCTCGGGCTGGTGGATTCGGATCGACCCGGAACCGAGCTCCCAACCGTTGAGCACGAGGTCGTAGGCCTGGCTGCGCACCTTCAGCGGATCGGTCTCGAGCAGGTGCACGTCGTCGGGGTGCGGCTGGGTGAACGGGTGGTGCCCGGGCTTGGGCCGACCGGTCACCTCGTCGACGCCGACGAACAACGGGAAGTCGATGACCCACAGATAGCGGTACGGGCCCTCGTGCACCGGCGGACGGCCGAGGTCGTTGCGCAGCGTGCCGAGCACCTCGCAGGTCATCGCCCACTCGTCGGCGACGATCAGCAACAGGTCGCCCGGCTGCGCGCTCGAGGCGCTCTTTCAGCGCGGCCTGCTCGCCTCGGCGAGGAACTTGACGACCGGCGACTCGAGCGAGCCGTCGGCGGCGACCTTCAGCCACACCAGGCCCTTGGCGCCCATCGACTTGGCCTTGTCGGTCAGGGCGTCGAGCTTGTTGCGGCCGTAGTCGTCGGCCTTGCCCGACGGCGTTGATGCCCTTGATCGTCGCCGCGCCGGCGAACGCCTTGAACTCGGTCGCCGAGAACACGTCGGTGAGCTCGACGAGCTCCATCCCGAAGCGCAGGTCGGGCTTGTCGGTGCCGAAGCGGTTCATCGCGTCGTGCCACGTGATCTTGACGATCTCGCCGGGCTCCTGACCCGGCCGAGCGGCAGCGGCGACGACCGCGGCGCCGATCGCCTGGTGCACGTCGTCCTGGCTGGCGAAGCTCATCTCGGCGTCGAGTTGCATGAACTCGTACTGGCGATCGGCGCGCAGGTCCTCGTCGCGCAGGCATCGGGCCATCTGGTAGTAGCGGTCGATGCCGGCGACCATCAGCAACTGCTTGAACAGCTGCGGGCTCTGCGGCAGCGCGTAGAACGAGCCGGGCTGCTGGCGGCTCGGCACGATGAACTCGCGGGCGCCCTCCGGCGTGCTCGGTACGAGCATCGGGCGTCTCGACCTCGACGAAGCCCTGCGCCTCCATCGCCTGGCGGATGGCCGAGTTGGCCGCGGCGCGGATGCGCAGGTTGCGCTGCATTCGCTCGCGGCGGATGTCGAGGTAGCGATACTGCAGTCGAGTGGTCTCGGCGACCGTGTCGGCGCGCTCGTTGATCGGGAACGGCGGCGCCTCGGCGACGTTGAGGATCTCGACGACGACAGTCCTGCAGCTCGATGCCGCCGGTCGGCAGGCGATCGTTGGTGCTCTCGGCGGTCGGGCGGCGACCGACGCCGGTGACCCTGATGACGTACTCGGGGCGCACGTCGACCGAGTTGTCGACGACGCACTGCGTGACGCCGGTGTGGTCGCGGAGGTCGACGAACGCCAGCTTCTCGCCGTGCTCGCGGCGGGTGGCGACCCAGCCGCACAGGCTGACCGTCTGGCCGATGTGCTCGGGGCGAAGCTGGCCGCACTGGTGGGTGCGCATGGATGTGGTGCTCATGGACGTGCTTTCTTCAGGTAATCGATCAGGGTGGACCGGGCGATCGGTCTGCTGGCCGTCGTCGGTGCGCAAGGGACGCACGGTGACGGCACCTTCGGCGACCTCGTTGCTGCCGACGATGACGGCGAACGGCGCACCGCTGCGGTCGGCGACTTTCATCTGTGCCTTCATGCTGCGGTTCTCGTACGCCCGATCGGCGCTGAGACCGGCGGCGCGCAGCTCGGCCGTGAGCCGCAGCGCCTCGAGCCCACCGGTGGTGTCGACGACGAAGGCATCGAGCGCCGACGGTTCGGCGGCGAACACACCCTCGTCGTCGCAGGCCAACAGCGTGCGGTCGAGGCCCGAGCGCGAACCCGATGCCGTGCGTCGCCGGGCCACCGAGCGACTCGACCAGACCGTCGTAGCGACCGCCGCCACCCAGCGCGTTCTGCGCCGAGTCGAGCGTGCCGCCCTGATACTCGAACGTCGTGTGGCGGTAGTAGTCGAGGCCGCGGACCAGGCGGTCGTCGATGGTGAACGGGATGCCGAGCGCGGTCGAGACCGGCCTGCACGGCGGCGAAGTGGGCGGCGGCGCGCCGCGCTGTAGAACTCGGCGATCCGCGGCGCGCGGCCATGATCGCCGCGTCGGCGGCCGCTTCGAATCGAGCACGCGCAACGCGTTCTTGTCGAGCGTGATCTGGCTCTCGGGCGACAGCGCGCTGCGATTGGCCTCGAAGTACGCCCGCAACGCGGCGACGTAGCGGGCCCGATCCTCGGGCTCGCCGAGCGAGTTGAGCAGCAGGGTCACCTGCGTCAGCCCGAGCGCCCGGTAGAACTCCCAACCGAGAGCGATGACCTCGACGTCGAGGTACGGGTCGTCTGCGCCGAGCACCTCGATGCCGACCTGGTCGAACTGCCGGTACCGGCCGCGTTGTGGCTTCTCGTAGCGGAACTGCGAACCGGCGTACCAGACCTTCCACGGCGTCAGCGGTCGATGCTGCACGAAGGCCCGGCACACCGAGGCGGTCAGCTCCGGTCGCAGGGCGATGTGCCGACCACCCTTGTCGACGAAGTCGTACATCTCCTTGGTGACCACGTCGGTGGCATCACCGATGCGCTGGAAGACCCCGAGATCCTCGAGCATCGGCGAGATGACCTGGCCGTACCCGGCAGCCTCGACGACCTCGGCAAAGACGGTCACGAACCGTCGCCAGCGCGCCGACTCCGGCGGCAGGATGTCGCGCATCCCGGGGCTGGTCTGGAATTCCGGCATCGTCGGCCCAGGCTACCGGCCGGGATTGGCGGGTCAGCTGCCTTTACCCGGCACCAATCGATAGGCATAGTCCATGACCGAAGGTCTTGGCGAGCCTCTCGGCCTGCTTCTGCTGGCCCTGCTGCTTGTGCTGTCGTCTTGATCCCTGCTGACGGTCGGTACCATGGTTGAAGCATCCACGACAGGTTGAGCCAGGCGAGCAGCTCGCCGAGCCGTCGGTCATCTACCGATCGCGCACTTCCCACGGAGTGTGCGATTGTGAATCAGGGAGCGTGCAAACTACCGATCTGCGCTGGCGATCAGTCGTCTGTGTCAGCTGATTGAGCGACTGCCGGCCATCGGGCTTACACAGAAGCCGAACGCGCCGCACCTGCCTATCTGTGCAGCACTCGGCTTGGCAACGCATATCCGTTCGCAGCCAAACCTGTCTGCCTGGTGTTGTACGTCAGCTGCCTTTACCGGGCACCAGTCGGTAGGCGTCGTAGACGGCGTCGATCTGCTTGATCGTGCGCAGCACAGACTCGAGATGGCTGGGATCGGCGAGCTCGAACTCGAAGCGCATCTTGGCCACACGGTCGCCACCGGTGTGCGTGCTGCACGAGACGATGTTGACGTGCTGCTCGCTGAGCGCATTGGCGACGTCGCGTAGCAGCCGCGATCGGTCGAGCGCGACGACCTCGACGCCGGCTCGGAAGATCGCCTTGGTGCGGTCGCCGTCCCAATCGACGTCGATCAGCCGTGCCGCCTGCTCGCTCATCAGGCTCTCGGCGTTGGCGCAGTCGGCGCGATGCACCGAGACGCCGCGGCCCCGGGTGACGAAGCCGACGATGTCGTCGCCGGGCACAGGGGTGCAGCAGCGCGAAAGACGCACGAGGATGTCGTCGAGACCCTCGACGTGCACGCCGACGGCTGACGCGGCCGGTGTGGCCGGTCGGGCCTGGTCGGTGAGACGACGGAGAACTGCTCGCCGTCGGTGCCCTGCGAGAATCCGCGCGCGACTCGCTGGGCGATCGAGCGGGCCGAGACGTGGTGCTCGCCGATCGCCGCCAACACCGAATCGAGGTCGGCGTACGAACTGGCCGCGATCTCCTCGGTGAGCACCTTGCTGTCCCAGATCCGCTGCAGCGGCAGACCCTCGCGACGGAACTCCTTGGTCAGTTCCTCGCGGCCGGCCTCGATCATGTCGACGCGCCGCTCGCGGCTGAACCATTGCCGGATCTTGTTGCGCGCCCGCGGCGAGGCGACGAACTGCAGCCAGTCGCGCGACGGCCCGGCGGACTCGACCTTGGACGTGAAGATCTCGCACGTGTCGCCGCTGTGCAGCGTGGTGCCCAGCGGGACCAGGCGGCCGTTGACCTTGGCGCCGATGCAGGCGTGGCCGACATCGGTGTGCACTGCGTAGGCGAAGTCGACGCTGGTCGAGCCGACCGGCAGCGGGATGACCCGGCCCTTGGGCGTGAACACGAAGACCTCGTCCTGCTCGAGGTCGGTCTTCAGGTTCTCCATGAAGGCCGCCGGATCGGAGATGTCGGCCTGCCAGTCGATGATCCGGTTCAGCCAGTCGATGTCGCTGCTACTGGATTCATCGCCCTTGTACGACCAGTGTGCGGCAACGCCCCATTCGGCACGTTGGTGCATCTCCCGCGACCTGATCTGCACCTCGACGACCTTGCCGCCGGGGCCGATCACGGTCGTGTGCAGGCTCTGGTAGAGGTTGAACTTGGGCATCGCGATGTAGTCCTTGAAGCGACCGACCACCGGCTTGTAGCGGCCGTGGATGCACCCCAGCGCGGCGTAGCAGTCCTTGACCGAATCGACGATGACACGGATGGCCACGAGGTCGAAGATGTCGTCGAACTCGCGTCCCTTCTGCATCATCTTCTCGTAGATGCTCCACAGGTGCTTGCCGCGACCGGTGACCTCGGCCTGGATGTTGAGCTCGTGTAGGCGGCCGCCGACCTCGGCGATCGCCTTGGCGAGATAGACCTCGCGCTCGGGTGTTCGGGTGCTGACCAGGTGGTCGAGCTCGGCAAAGCGCTTCGGGTACAGCGAGGCGAACGAAAGGTCTTCGAGCTGTTGCTTCAGCTCCTGCATGCCGAGCCGGTGGGCCAGCGGCGCGTAGATGTCGAGCGTCTCTTGGGCGATGCGCCGCTGCTTCTCGCTGGGCATCGCCGCGATGGTGCGCATGTTGTGCAGACGGTCGGCGAGCTTGATGATCAGCACGCGCAGGTCGCGGGCCATCGCGACCAGCATCTTGCGCATCGTCGCCGCCTGCTGCGCCTCTTTCGAGTCGAACTGCAGCCGTTCGAGCTTGGTGACGCCGTCGACGATCGCGGCGACCTCGGCGCCGAACGCCTTCTCGACATCGGCGATGGTGATCTCGGTGTCTTCGACGGCGTCGTGCAGCAATGCCGCAGCCAGGAGATCTCGTCGAGACCGATGTCGGCGACGATTCGGGCGACTGCGAGCGGGTGGTTGATGTAGCTCTCGCCGCTGCCGCGCGACTGGTGGCGGTGCGCTTCCTTCGCCGTCTCGTAGGCGCGGTTGATCATGGCCACCGACGCCTTCGGGTGGCGGCGGCGGTAGGCGCTCAACAACGGCGTCAGCTCATCGGCGGTGACGTTCTGGTGCCGACGCCACGGAAGCACACGATCGACGGCTGCCATGGGCTGAGCCTCAGTACCTTGCGAGACTTTCGACGCGGTGGCCCTCGAGCCTGGCCCGACCGCCGAGATCCTCGAGCTCGATCAGCACGCCGACGCCCAGGACGACACCGCCGAGCGCCTCGACGAGACGAACCGTTGCCGCAGCCGTGCCGCCGGTCGCCAAAACGTCGTCGATCACCAGGATCCGCTCGCCGGGGTGGATGGCGTCGCGATGGATCTCGAGCTTGTCGCGGCCGTACTCGAGCGAGTACTCCTCGCGCACAACGGCCCATGGCAGCTTGCCGGCCTTGCGGACCGGGACGAACCCGGCACCCATGCGGTAGGCGACGGGCGCGGCGATGATGAACCCGCGGGCCTCCATTCCCAGCACCCGATCGGCCGGCACGTCGTCGAAACGGCCGGCCAGCTCGTTGATCGCCCGAGCGAACCCGTCGCCATCGCCGAGCAGCGGCGTGATGTCGCGAAAGCTGACGCCCGGCGTCGGGAAGTCGTCGATGTCGCGAACCAGGTCGGTGAGCCAGTGGCCATTCGATGCCATACGACTCAACGTTACCGCCCCTCAGCTGGTGCGACGCTTCTTCTTCCGTGGCCGCGGCGGATGCGTGAGCACCGACTCCGGCGTGCTCTGAATAGCCGGTACGAGGACCTCGCCGTCACCGACATCGGCTCGCTGGCGCGCTGCCTCGCGCTTGGCCGACGGAGAGCCGCCGAGAACCAGGTGCTCGAGTTCGATGCCTGTGGCGTGCGTGCCGCGCATCGTGCGGTAACGAGGCTCGCGTTCCTTGAACATCGCCAGCAGCGGCGAGGCGACGAAGATCGACGAGTACGACCCGGTCAACAGACCGACCAGCAATGCCAGCGAGAAGTCGCGGAGCGTGACCGCGCCGAGGATGCCCGAACCGAGGACCAGCAGCGACAGCACGGGCAGCACGGCAGCGATGCTGGTGTTGATCGAGCGCATCAGCACCTGGTTCATCGACACGTTGATCACGTCGGCGTACGGCACGCGCGTGCCGGCGAAGCGTTCGGTGTTGTCGTTGACCTTGTCGAACACGACGATCGTGTCGTACAGCGAGAAGCCGAGGATGGTCAGGAAGGCCACCACCGTGGCCGGCGTGACCTCGAACTGAAAGACCGAGTACACGCCGACGCTGATCAAGACGTCGTGCATCATGGCGATGATCGCGGCCAGGGCCATTCGCCATTCGAGTCGCCAGGCGATGAACAGGGCGACGAGGACCAAGAAGATGACCAGCGCACGGATGGCCTTCTCGGTGATGCTGCGCCCCCAGGTCGAGCTGACCGAGTTGACGCTGACCGAATCGGTGTCGACCTTCGCTGCAGTCGCGAACGCTTCTTTCACCTCCTGGCGCTTCTCGACCGATTGATCGCCGACCTGGATCAACAGCACAGAGCCCGACGCCGACGTGCGCTGCTGAACCTTGGCGTCGGTGCCGTCGATACCGTGGTCGTCGAGGATGGAACGAGCCTGGTCGACGGTCAGGTTCGTGGCCGGGACCTCCCAGGCCACGCCGCCCTCGAAGTCGAGGCCGAGGTTGAGGCCGTTGAAGAACAGCGAGATGACCGTGATGACGAGCAGCATCGCCGAGAACGTCAGGCCCCACCAGCGGCGGCCGTAGAAGTCGATCGCTGTCTCACCGTGATACAGCCGACCGCCGAGGCCTCGGCGTGGGCGGACAACGGGAAGGACATCGGTGCTCATGACGACGCTCCCACTGACCCGGCCGGGATCACCGACGACACCTCGATGCCCATGACCTTGCGCCGTGCCATCCAGTCGGTCCGGGCGAGCAGCAACACAGCCGGTCGGGTGAAGAAGTAGGCGACGAACAGGTCGCACAGCGTGGACAGCCCGAGGAAGAAGGCGAACCCGCGGACCGAGCCGACGGTGAGATACCACAACACGCCGGCGCCGATCAGCGACACCATGTCGGCGATGACGATGGTGTGCCAGGCGCCAGCGAAACCACGTTGCGCGCTGTTGCGCATCGATCGCCCGGCGCGAATCTCGTCTTTCAATCGTTCGAAGAAGACGACGTACGAGTCGACGGTGACGCCGACCGACACGATGAGGCCGGCGATACCGGCCAGCGACAAGGCCAGGCCCTGCGTCTTGGACAGGAACGAGATGATCGTCCAGAGCAGGGCTCCCGAGACCGCCAGGCCGGCGGCGACGATCAAGCCGAGCAGGCGGTAGTACAGGATCATGAAGATCAGGACCAGCCCGACGCCGACGAGGCCGGCGATCCAGGCCGCCCGCAGCGAGTCCTTGCCGAGCGTCGGCGACACCGTTTGCACTGCCTGGGTCTCCAGCTTCACGGGCAGCGAGCCGCTGTTGAGCACCCTGGCCAGGTTGCGCGCCTCTTTCTCGCTGAAGCTCCCGTGATCTGCACGCTGGTCCGAAGTTGGCTGTTTGCACGGTCGGTGCCGAGATGACCTCGCCGTCGAGATCGATCGCCAACTGGCGGGTCGGGCACGTCGCCGTGGCGTTGAAGCACTCCGCGGCCAGCGCGTTCCACAGATCGGCGCCGTTGGCGCCGCCGCGCAGGCTGACGGTGACACCCCAGCCGGACCCGGAGATGATGCGGGCCGTAGCGTCGTCCTTGAACACCTCGCCGGTGCCGCCGGCAGGGCCGACCTTGCAGACGCTGCCGCCGCGGGCCCTGATGAAGCCGGAGGAATCCGGTGGCACGTTCGGCAGGGTGTTGGTGGTGTCGCCGGCCACCGTGGTCGTCGGCGCACCGCCGGCCACCGTCGTGGTCGGAGCCCCAGAAGCCACGGTCGTGGTCGGAGCCGAGGCGGCGACCGGTGTCGGCGGTGTTGTCGTGGTGGTGGTGTTCGCCGTGCTGGTGCGACGCGAAGGACCACCTGCGGCCGTGGTCGTCGTGACCCCGGTGGTCGTGGTCGTCGCACCACCCGCTGTGGTCGTTGTGGTGGCGGTCGTAGCCGGCTGCTTGCTGGGGTCGGACGTGACACACGGAATGTTGAACTGATCGTCGATGAGCACCGGTCGGAGGTACACCTGACCGGTGACCTTGACCAGCTCCTCGGCCTCGGCCTGGTTCTTCACGCCCGGCAGGTTGACCACGATGGCATCGCCCTGGCGCAGGATCTCCGGCTCGGCCACGCCGAGGCTGTCGACCCGCTCGCGGATCCGCTCGACGGCGAGATCGAGGCTCGCCGTGTTGAAGTCGCCAACCGGCTGCTGGGTGACCGAGATGCCGCCCTGCAGGTCGAGACCGAGCGACGGCGTGTTGTTGGCCACGAGTGTGGCCAGCAGTCCCCCGAAGGCCAGGACCAAGATGCCGACGAGCGAATAGATCAGCTGTCTCTTGCGCATTACTTCGACGGCTCGTCGGCCGACGAACCGTCGGTCGGCTCGATCGTGGTGCCGCGACCTGAACCATCGTCGGTCGGCACGGCGGTTTCGCCCTGCGACGTGTCGACCTTGCGCTGCAAGGCCTGGCGGGCGATGCGGATCTGCACGTTGTCGTCGATCTCCAACCAGGCGATGTCGCCCTCGATGAGGGTGACGAAGCCGTACACACCCGAAGTCGTCATGACCTCGTCGCCGACCTCGATCGATGATTGCAGCGCCGCCTGGGCGCGCATCTTGCGACGCTGGGGGCGGATCATCAGGAAGTACATCGCTGCGCCGATGAGCAACATCGGGACGAAAAGACCGAGCGGATTGGAGCTCGACTTTGAAGTGGCAGCGAAGATCGACAGGACGTGCATGTGGGGTATCCAATTGTTCACGATGGAGGGGAAGGGCCGCTAAATAAACCGACGGGCAATGCTAGCCACCAGGAGGACCTGTTGGACATTCACCTCCAAACAGCAAGAACCTCTTGACGAAGAGCGGAAAATGTTCCGGCCTCGATCGCCGCCTGCATCCTGGCCATGAGCTGCAGGGTCCAACTGATGTTGTGCAGGCTGACCAGCCGCGACGCAGTCGGCTCGCCGACCTGGAACAGGTGACGGATGTAGCCGCGGCTGTGGCGCTGGCACACATCGCAAGCGCAGGCCGAGTCCAGCGGTTCGTCGCTGAGAGCGTGCTTGGCGTTCTTGATGTGCAGCTTCCCAGCGCCGGTCAGCGCCGTGCCATGGCGGCCGATCCGGGTCTGCATGACACAGTCGAACTGGTCGACGCCGAGCGCGACCGCCTCGACGAGGCTCGCCGGATCGCCGACGCCCATCAGGTACCGGGGCCGATCGGCGGGCAGGTGGGCCAGGGCCGCGGCGAGCGCCGGGACCATCTCGCCACGGGTCTCACCCACGCTGAGCCCACCGATGCCGTACCCGTCGAAGTCCAGTGCCACGGTTCGTTCGGCGCTCTCGGCGCGCAGTTGCTCGCTGATGCCACCCTGAACGATCCCGAACAGGGCCTGATCCTCGGAATGGTGTGTCGACCTGGCCCGGGCCGCCCACGCCGAGGTGCGATCGACCGCCAGCCGGATCACCTCGGGCGGCGACGGCAGCGGCGGGCACACGTCGAGCACCATCTGGATGTCGGCCCCGAGCAGCTCCTGAGTCTCGACGGCGATCTCCGGCGTCAAGCGATGCGATGAACCGTCGTAGGTGCTCCTGAACGTCACGCCGTCGTCGTCGACGTTCGGGTCGAGTGAGAACACCTGAAACCCGCCCGAGTCGGTCAGGGTCAACCCGTTCCACCCGGCGAACCGGCCGAGCCCACCGAGCGCGGCAACGTTCTCGGCACCCGGTCGCAGCATCAGGTGATACGTGTTGCCGAGCACGATCTCGGCGCCGAGACGTTCGTAGTCGGCCGCGCTCAGGTACTTGATCGCGCCACGGGTGCCGACCGGCATGAAGCACGGGGTGCGATAGGTCCCGTGTGCCGTGTGAGCGATCCCAGACCGTGCCGTGGCATCGGTCGCCTTGGTCTCGAAGCGGACCGGGTGCATTTACACCGCCCCGCGATCGAGCAGCATCGCGTCGCCGAAGCTCAAGAAGCGGTAGCGCTCGGCCAGGGCGACGTCGTACAGCCGGCGCCAGCGGTCGCCGACGAAAGCGTCGATCATCATCAACAGTGTGGTGCGCGGCAGATGGAAGTTGGTCATCATCAGGTCGACGACGTTCCAGTCGTAGGGCCGGGTGATGAACAGCCGGGTGCGACCCTCCAACTCTCCGAGCGCTGCAGCCGACTCGAGGGCACGCACGCTGGTGGTGCCGACGGCAATCACTCGACGCGCCTGCCGGCACTGCTCCATGACGTCGGCTGCAACGCGGTAACGCTCGCTGTGCATCACGTGACGGGTGGGATCGTCGGCGCTCACCGGCTTGAACGTGTCGAGACCGACCACCAGCTCGACCCGGGCGAGGTCGACGCCCCTACCCGCCACCTCGGCCAGCAGCTCTGGAGTGAAGTGCAGCCCAGCGGTCGGCGCTGCCGCAGAGGCTGGCTCTGCGGCGTAGACCGTCTGGTATCGATCGGGTTCTTCGAGCTCGGTGGCGATGTACGGCGGCAACGGCATCTCACCATGACGTTGCAACATCACCAGCGGATCGTCGTCGGCCACGATCGTCACCGTCCCACGTGTCGCCGCTCGGTGTCCGTCGGCCGACCTCGACCAGCACGGTGCCCTCCGAATCGACCAGCGGCTCGCCGACTCGCAACTTGCGGGCCGGGCGGATCATGGCCTCCCACGTGCGCCGATCGTCGCTCAACGGTTCGAGCAACAGCACCTCGGCCGCGCCCCCGGTGAGCCGATGCAGCCGCAAGCGCGCCGGGATGACCTTGGTGTCGTTGACCACCAGCAGATCACCGTCACGGAGGAGCGCCGGAAGGTCGCGAACGTGGAGGTGGCCGGGCTCGGCACTCCCCCGGTCGACCAGCAGCCGAGCCGCGTCGCGGGGTTCGATCGGCACCTGGGCGATACGCTCGGCCGGTAGCTCGTAGTCGAAATCGGTCAGACGCATCGGGCGATCAGGCTAGGGCCGGGTCCGTGATCGTGTGACACCATGGCAGCATGACGACGTTGCGAACCGACCAGGTCGCGTGCGGCTCCGATGGAGCGATGGATGTTCACATCTGGACACCCGACGCGGCTCCCCGATCCGCGATCCTGGTGATCCAGGAGATCTTCGGCGTCGGAACGTACATCCGCGCCGTCGCTCAGCGCTTGGCCGACGCCGGCTACCTCGTCGGTGCTCCCGATGTCTTCTGGCGGTTCGCCCCGAACTGGGAGAGCGATCACACCGAGGCCGGGCTCGCGCGCATCGCTCGAGAAGGTTCAGCAACTCGACTTCCCGCAGGCGATCGCCGACTGCAGCGCGGCGCTGGGTCACCTGGGCGGCCAACCCGGCATCGGCGCGGCGCCGGCTGTGATCGGGTTCTGCCTGGGTGGCACGATCGCCTGGGGCGTGGCGGCCAACGCCGAGCCGAGTTGCTGTGTCAGCTACTACGGCTCAGGCGTCCCGTCGATGCTGGGAATGATCGACCAGGTGTCGTGTCCGACGCTGTTCCACTTCGGCAACAGCGATTCGTACATCCCCGGCGAAGGCATCGACGCGATCGGCGCGGCCATCGCCGGGCGGCACGGGCTTCGAATTGAACGTCGAGAACGCCGGCCACGCCTTCGACAACCACGAGAGTGAGATGTTCTACAACGAGAGCGCGGCCCAGGCCGCGTGGGCCAAGACGATGGCCTTTCTGTCGGCGCACCTCCCGGCGTGAGAGCACTCGTCCGCCGCCCTGGGCGGCGACTGGGCGAGGGCTTGGTGACCCACATCGAACGTTCGACGATCGACGTCGACGCTGCCCTCCGACAATGGCGCGGATACGTCGATGCGCTGCAACATCACGGATGGCAGATCGTCGAAGTCCCCGCAGCCGACGACTGCCCCGACGCCGTTTTCATCGAAGACACGATGGTCGCCTTCAACGATCTCGCCGTGATCGCAAGGCCCGGTGCCCCGAGTCGACAGCCCGAGACCGCCGCTGTGTTGCCGACGCTCGTCGACCTGAGGTACGACACCGCCACGATCGAGCCCCCAGGAACCCTCGACGGGGGCGATGTGTTGAAGGTCGGCACCACGGTGTACGTCGGCATGGGCGGGCGCACCAACAGCGCCGGAGTCGCCCAGCTCGCCACTCATCTCGAGCCGAGGGGCGCAAGGGTCGTGACTGTGCCCTGCACCAAGGTGCTGCACCTCAAGTCGGCCGTCACCGCGCTGCCGGACGGCACCATCGTCGGCTGGCCCCCCGCCGTCGACGACCCTGCCCTGTTCCCGACGTTCGTGGCGACCCCCGAGGAATCGGGCGCCCACGTCGTGCTGCTCGGCGACGACCGACTGCTGATGGCCGACGATTGCCCGATGTCCGCGGAGTTGTACCGGTCGATGGGCTATCACCCGGTCGTGGTCGACATCCGCCAGTTCCAGAGACTGGAAGGTTGTGTGACCTGCCTCAGCGTGCGACTGCGCGGCTGACGGGCTCTCGATCACGGGCCGCGACAACGAGACCGGCGCTCCAACCGGGCGCGCGACCACCGTGGGGCGGCGCGATCCGGGAAAGATCGACGCCTCCGGTGGCGAGGAGCCACGAGACCACGGAGTTCGAGTTCCACATCTCGCCGGCGTCGAGCTCATCGCGGCCCCACACGGGTGCGGGCACCGACGGCACCAGATCGAGGAGTCGGTGCGCACCGGCGAGATCGATATCGATCCTCACGGTCGACGTGGCCTCGTGCTCGTCGGGAATGACGCCATTTCGCCATCGCCGGATCTCGTACCGGAATGTTCGAGCTCGTCCCACCCACTTCGTCCCGACAGGGCCTTCGGCGACGACACCTCGACGTTCTCCGTGCATGTCGGGGATCGGAGCCATCTCGATCACGAAGCGGCCTTCGGGAACACTGACGGCCAGCGCCGAGTGATACAGGTCGCGCGTCCGCCGTCGTTGAACCAAGGCCGACAGGATCTCGAACACCGCGCCGCTGGCCCGCACGACTCGCTGACCTGCCCCGAGCGGGATCCAGTAGAGGTTCACCGCGGCGCTGCTCATGCTCCCATCGCAGCACGCGGAGCCCCGACGCCACCAGGGCCAGAGGTCCACGTGCTGTCAGAGAGTTTGCTGTCCTGTCGGGGTGTCCGGTGACGCTCGATGGCGGTGAGCGTCAGTCGAACAGGGACGACGTCGACGTCGCGCCGCTGGTGGGGGGTGACATGCCGATGTGCTCGTACGCCGCTGCCATGGCCACCCGCCCGCGTGGCGTTCGTGCCAGCATGCCCTGCTGGATGAGGAACGGCTCGTACATGTCTTCCACAGTCTCGGGCTGCTCACCGATGCTGATGGCCAGCGTGCTGAGCCCGACCGGGCCACCGTCGAACTGCCTGCAGATCGCCGTCAGGATCGCTCGGTCGACCTTGTCGAGACCACGACCATCAACGCCGAACAACTTCAGCCCATCCTGTGCGGTCGCTGACCGAGATCGTGCCGTCGCCACGCACCTCGGCATAGTCGCGGACGCGACGCAGCAGACGGTTGGCGATTCGCGGTGTGCCTCGCGATCGACGGGCGATCTCCCACGCGGCCTCGGGTGTGATGCTGACCCGCAGGATGCCCGCAGCACGCCGGACGATGGTCTCCAGCTCGTCGTCGGCGTAGTAGTCGAGCCGGGCGACCAGACCGAACCGGTCGCGCAACGGGCCGGTGATCATGCCCGTTCGCGTCGTCGCCCCGACCAGCGTGAACGGCGGGAGGCTGAGACGGATCGACGACGCCGCCGGACCCTTGCCGACGACGATGTCGAGCTGGAAGTCTTCCATCGCCGGGTAGAGGATCTCTTCGACGACGCGTGACAGACGGTGGATCTCGTCGATGAACAACACATCGCCGTCGCCGAGCTTGGTGAGGATCGCGGCCAGATCGCCGGCCCGTTCGAGTGCCGGACCCGACGTGATGTGCATGTGCACGCCCATCTCGACGGCGACGATGCCGGCCAGGCTGGTCTTGCCGAGGCCGGGCGGCCCGGCGAGCAGCAGGTGGTCGGCAGGCTGGCCACGCATCTTGGCCGCCTCGAGCACGATGCTGAGATGCTCTTTCAGCTCACCCTGACCGACGAACTCGCTCAGCCGCCTCGGGCGCAGCCCGGCCTCGTCGGCCTCTTCGACATCGTCGGTCGGAGATGGATCGAGGAACTCCTCACGCACGTCGAGCCCCCAGCAATCGCAGCGCATCGCGCAGCAGTGTCTTCTGCCGACTCCGTCTCGGAGAGCTCGCGCATCGCCTCGCGGATCTCTTCGGCGGCGTAGCCGAGACCGGCCAGAGCCTCGCGAACGTTGCCGCCGTGCTGCCGCCGCGCGGTCGACAGCGGATCGAGCATCGGCAGGTTGAGCCGGTTGCGCAGTTCGACCAGCAGCCGCTCGGCGGTCTTCTTGCCGACACCGGGCACGAGGGTGAGCGCGCCGAGATCGTTGCCGGCGACGATGTCGACGAGCGCCGTCGGCGAATGCGTGCCGAGGATGGCGACAGCCAGCGCCGGGCCGATGCCATGAGTGGCGATCAGGATGTCGAACGCGGCGCGCTCGTCGCGTCGCAGGAAGCCGAACAGCATCTGGGCGTCTTCGCGAATGTGGTGGTGCACGTAGAGGAAGACGGGCGACGTCGGTTCGAGCTCGGCCAGTGTGCGTGGCGTGACCGTGACCAGATAGCCGACGCCGCCGACCTCGACCAGCACTCGCCCGTCGTCGAGGCGTTCGAGCACCGAGCCGCGCAAGGATCCGATCATGCCCCGACCACCCTTGGACAGCGCCTCGACATGCCGTCGTAAGCGGTGCGGACGACAGGTGGCACAGCGCCAGCGCCGCAGCATCGGCGGCATCGGCCGGCTTGGGTGGAGCCGAAAAACCCAGTCGCACCTGGACCATCCTCTGCACCTGCGCCTTGTCTGCGCCACCCCAGCCGGCAACCGAGTTCTTGACCTGGTTCGGCGTGTACTGCACGACCTCGCACCCGAATGCCGCTGCCTCGGCGAGGGCCAGCCCGCTGGCCTGGCCGACGCTCATCGCCGTGCGCACGTTGACCTGGAAGAAGACCTGCTCGACGGCGACGACGTCGGGCCGGAACTCGTTCAGCAACGGCAACGATCTCGGCCTGCAAGGCGGCCAGGCGCTGCGGCAGCGGATCGGACGGTGGCGTGCGCAGAACACCGAGCGACACCGCCTTCGGTGCCCCCGGACCGATGCTGTCGAGCACGGCATACCCGCACCGGGTGAGGCCGGGGTCGATTCCGAGGACGCGCTGCGCAACGAACACAAGTTCGTACTGTAGTACGGAGTGCGTGCTCAGAGCGCGGCAAGCACTTCGACGAGCTCGCTGACCGGGCGGTAGGTCAGTCCGGCGATCGCCCGGTGGGCGTAGCGGATGACTCCCTGGCGATCGACGATGAACACGCTGCGACGCGGGAAACCGAGCGGCCCGAGCGTGCCGTACAGGCCGGCGACGGTCTTGTCGGTGTCGGCCAGCAGCGGGAACTTCAAGCCGTGCTTGTCGGCGAACATCTCGTGGCTCTCGACGCTCTGCGGCCGAGATTCCCAGCACCTGAGCGTCGAGCGCCTCGAACTCGCCGAGGTCGCGGTTGTACGAGTTGAGCTGCTTGGTGCAGATCGGGGTGTCGTCGCCGGGATAGAAGACCAGCACGACCGGTTTGCCGACGAAGTCGTCGAGCGACACCGTCGTGCCACCGGTTGCGGGCAGTCGAAACGCCGGAGCCTTGTCGCCGACGCCCGACACTCATCCCCCGACCGCCTCCATCAGCTCGTCGCTGATGTCGAAGTTGCTGTACACGTCTTGCACGTCGTCGTTGTCCTCGAACGCATCGACGATCCGCAGGATCTTGCGGGCATCGTCGGTGTCGGTGACCTCGACCGACACGCTCGGCGACCATCGTGCTCTCGGCCGACTCGATCTCGAATCCGGCGGCCTGCAACGCATCGCGAACGTCGTACACGGACGAGGGATCGCAGGTGACCCGGAAGCCGTCACCGTCGCTCGACACGTCGTCGGCGCCGGCGTCGAGCGCGGCCATCATCACGGCTGTCCTCGTCACCGCCGGCGACCACGATCACGCCACGCCTGGTGAACTGCCAACCCACGGCGCCCGGCTCGGCCATCGAGCCACCGAGCTTGGAGAAGATGTTGCGAACCTCGGCCCCGGTGCGGTTGCGGTTGTCGGTGAGCACGTCGATGAGCAGCGCAACTCCCCCGGGCGCGTACCCCTCGTAGGTGATCGCCTCGTAGGTGCGGCCGTCGTCCTCGCCGGTGCCGCGTTTGATCGCCCGATCGATGGCGTCGTTGGTCATCTGCCCGGCCTTGGCCTTGAGCATCACGGTGCGCAACGTGGCGTTGGAGTTGGGATCACCGCCGCCGTCGCGCGCCGCGACCTCCAGTTGTCGGGCGATCTTGGCGAAGAGCTTGCCGCGGGCCTTGTCGACCGCCCCCTTCTTGTGCTTGATCGTTGCCCACTTCGAATGGCCCGACATGGCCTATACCTCCTGAAGGAATCTGGCGTGCAGCCGAGCGTCGCCGGTGAGTTCCGGGTGAAACGATGCCACCATCACGTGGCCCTGTCGAGCCACGACGGGTACTCCGTCGTGTTCGGCGAGCACTTCGACGTTGGGACCGACGCCAATCGACCTTCGGGGCGCGGATGAACACTGCGTGGAATGGAAGGTCGAAGTCGACGACGTCGATGTCGGCCTCGAAGCTGTCGACCTGGCGGCCGTAGCCGTTGCGCTGCACCGAGATGTCGATGGCCCCGAAGTTGCGCTGGTCGGGTCGGCCGTCGAGCACCTCCGACGCCAGCAGAATCATTCCCGCGCAGGTGCCGAAGACCGGCAGGCCGTCGCTGAGCATCGCCTTGATGTCGTCGTACAATCCGGATGTGGTCAACAGCCTCGACATCGTCGTGCTCTCGCCGCCGGGCATGACCAGCGCGTCGAGGCCGGCGAGGTCACCCGGCTGGCGCACCTGCCGAGTCGTCGCGCCGGCAGCTGCGAGGGCGCGCTGATGCGCAGCGAATGCGCCCTGCAGTGCCAGCACACCGACGAGCCGATGGGGCCCGCCCCCGTTGGACATGGTTACCAGCCGCGCTCCGCGTATCGCTGATTGATCTCGTCCATGCCGATGCCGGTCATCGGGGCACCGAGGCCTCGACTGACCTTGGCCAGGATGTCTGCGTCGCGGAAGTGGGTCGTCGCCTCGACGATGGCCTTGGCCCTCGGCGCCGGATCGTCGCTCTTGAAGATCCCCGAGCCGACGAACACGGCCTCGGCGCCGAGCTGCATCGCCAGGGCGGCGTCGGCCGGTGTGGCGATGCCGCCGGCGCAGAACAGCGGCACGGGCAGCCAGCCGGTCTCGGCGATCTCTTGCACCAGCGGCAACGGTGCCTGGAGTTGCTTGGCCCACTGGAACAGTTCGGCGGAATCTGCCTGACCGACCTTGCGGATGTCGCCGATGATGTTGCGCAGGTGACGCACGGCCTCGACGATGTTGCCGGTGCCGGCCTCGCCCTTGGAGCGGATCAGGCACGCGCCCTCGCTGATTCGGCGCAACGCCTCGCCCAGGTTGGTCGCACCGCAGACGAACGGAACGGTGAACTTGTACTTGTCGATGTGGTGGGTCTCGTCGGCCGGTGTCAGCACTTCGCTCTCGTCGACGTAGTCGACACCGAGCGCCTCGAGGATCTGTGCCTCGACGAAATGGCCGATGCGCGCCTTGGCCATGACCGGGATGGTGACGGCGGCCTTGATGGCTTCGATCATCTCGGGGTCGCTCATGCGGGCGACACCGCCGTCGCGACGGATGTCGGCCGGAACACGCTCGAGGGCCATCACTGCGCATGCCCCGGCATCCTCGGCAACCTTGGCCTGCTCGGCAGTGACGACATCCATGATGACGCCACCTTTCAACATCTCGGCAAGACCACGCTTGACCGGGTAGGTCCCCGTGGCGCGCGGCGAGGAAGTGCTCGAAGTCATGGCTTCTAGCGTACCGCCGGAGCGATACCGGACCCAAGGAAGTAAGCGGGTCATGACTGGTGCTCCGGCCACCAGTTTGAGCGGCTCATGCCGAGGTCAGGCAGGTGCGGCGTGGTCGAGTCGACGCGGGCCAACTCGACCCAGGTTCGCCCTGGCGTGAGCAGGATCGGCGTGCCGTCGTCGGCGGTCAGCGCGAACGGCTTCAGCCGATCGTCGCGGGTCCACGTGCCGTGGACCACCTTGCCGTCGCTGAACACGAATAGACCTCGCCGGTACCGAGTGGTCTGGGCGACGGGGCTTGGCGCGTAGATCTTGCTCTGCACGTAGTCGACGACGAGCACGACGACGTTGTCGGCGTTGACCTGACCGAGCGCGGCGTCGTTGTGCGCCTTGCCGCCCTGGAACCGCAGGTAGTTGCCCGACTTCGGGTCGAACGTCCAGCGTGACGTTGACGCCGTCCATCGCCAGTTCCACCCCGGCGAGGGATCGCCGGCAGCACGTCGTCGGGCCTTGCGGTACTCGAACTGCTGCGGCGGCGGGGTGGCGCCTTCCGGCGCCATCGTGAACAGCCCGCTGCCCTGGGCGTACAGGTTGTGCGGCACGGCGTTGTCGCGTGACGATACGACTTGCTGGCCTTGCGGGCATTGGTCTGCACGTTGGCAACCACGAAGTCGGATGGCGTTGATGGCCGCGGTCACGCCGGGATTGCCGCCGCTCCAGGCGAAGATCGGCTTGTTCAAGGAACCGAGCAGCTCCACGTCTTGCTCGCGCCCGCTGCGGATCGGCCCGACCGGATCCGGGTTCTGCTCTGGAAGACCGCGGCGAATCGGGTGAGCTGTTCGACGTTCTCCTCGAAGACGATGTCGGCCTGGTTCAGACCGCTCTGGGGGCGAGCTTCGGGGTGATTGTCGATCTTCACGACCAGCGCCGGACGGGCGGCCAGCGCCGGGTCTTCGATCGGCCTCGCCGGTCAACGGCATGACCGGCTCGGACGGAATGGTCGTCGACGTGCTCGTCGATGGTCGATGCGTCGTCGACCGCGGCGACGTGGTGGTCGTCGTGCGCCGTGTCGGTGGTCGGCACGGTGCTCTCGGCGCCGATCGTCGTCGGTGCCGATCTACCGGAGCCGCCGCACGAGGCCAGGGCCGAGGCGGCAATCACTATCGAGGTGCTCTTGGTGTGTTTCACGGTTCTCTCGGCGGTGCAGTGCGCTCTTGTTCGAGCGGGAGGGTGTGGCGATCATGGTGGTCAAGCCTCCGAGCGATTCGGCGCCGCCGCGCCCGACCCGGCCGCCTGACCGAAATGTGCACCATCAGTTGTAGCAGAACGAGTCGCCGATCGGTCGTCAGCTCCTGCGAGTCGACGTTGGTCCGGTCAGGCGGGAGCACTTCCAACTCATCTGTTCCGGGGAAGCTGCCCTGACCCGTGTTGGCCAGTTCGATCCACGTGGTGCCCGGTGTCAACAGGATCGGGGCGCCCGATGCGTCGGTGAAGTGCGATCGGCTTCAACCGATCATCGCGGGCTCCATGTGCCAGTCGTCACCTTGCCGTTGGTGAACACCAGGGTCGTACCAGTGCCGATCGAGCCGCCGTCCGGGGAGCGTGCATCGGCGGGGCTGTGCTCGTAGTTGATCCACAGCACGACGACGTTGTCGAGCCTGCACCTGCGTGCCGTCGTCGAGCAGGTGCGGACCTCCGTCCTGCGAGCGCTCGTAGCGATTCGTGGTCGCGTTGAAACGCCACTCGGCATGAACGGCTTCGATGTGCAGGTTGAACCCGGCTGAGGGATCGCCGGTGCGGCGCCGCGCCGGCGGGGCGATAGTGGAACTGCTGCACCGGGCCGGGCCGTGCGGGATCGGCGTTGAGGCGCAGCGAGGCCGTGTCGTTGAACGTTGCGTGCGGGCGGTGACGATGCTTGTCGAGCCGCCAACCGGGACCCTGGCTCTCCGTGACCACCTGCAGGTCGGAGGCGCGGATGGTCTTGACGACCGTGGGATTGCCACCGGAGCAGGCGAAGACCGGGCCGTTGAACTCGCCGACGAGGTCGACGTCTTGGGTCCGAGCCGAACGGATCGGGCCGACGTTCGGCGCATCCTTGCTCTGGAAGACCGTCGCGAATCGTGTCGGGCCGGCACCCCAGGCCTCGAACACGATGTCAGCCGAATCGAGGCCGGATTGCGGTCGCGCCCCCGGATCGTTGGAGACCTTGACCACGACCGCCGGGCGGCGCCGCGATCGCCGGATCCGTCGATGGGCAGTGCCGGTGAGCGGCATCACCGGCTCGGGGGCGATCGTGGTGCGTGGTGGTCGACGAGACGACGTCGTGGTCGACGAGGTCGTCGACGATGACGTCGTCGTGGCCTTGCGTCGTCGGGGTCGGCGGCAGCACCTGGACAGCGCTGGTGTTGCGGCGCCGCAGCCTGCGCCGCTGCTGCAGGCGACGAGTCCGAGGGCGATGATCAGGATCGATGATGCTCTGGCAAATCTCACAGTTCTCTCAACAGGGCGATGCGCTCTTCGAGCGGGGGGTGGGTGTCGAACATGCGGTTCAAGGCACCGAACCTGCCTGCGTCGCCCACGCCCGACATCGGTTGCTCGATCCACATGTGTGCGGTCGCAGTTGTAGCAGAGTGAGTCACCGTGGTGTCGTCGCGCAGCTTCTCGAGCGCCGAGATCAGGCCAGGCGGGTAGCGCGTCATCTGGCAGGCGCTGACATCGGCCAGCGTCTCGCGGCGGCGGCTGACCGCTGCCTGCATCACCTTGGCGATGATCGGTGCGAAGATCAGCAGCACCAGGCCGACCAGGGCAAGAGGATTGCCGCCGTCGCGATCGCCCTCGCGACGAACTCGGCCACCGTTCCACCACATCATCCGCATGCCGATGTTGGTGAGCAGGGCGATCGAGCCGACCAGGGTGACGGCCAAGGTCGACACCAAGATGTCGTAGTTGCGGACGTGCGACAACTCGTGGGCGATCACGCCCTCCAGTTCGACCCGGTTCATCTTCTCGAGCAGGCCGGTGGTCACGGCGATGGCCGCATGCTTCGGGTTGCGACCGGTGGCGAAGGCGTTGGGCGCAGGATCCTCGACGATGATAGACGCGGGGCTTGGGCAGCCCGCCGGCGATGCACAGCCCTTCGACGAGGTTGTGCAGCCGCTGGTACTGCTGCGGGATCGGCCGGCTTGGCACGGCTGACGGCGAGGGCGATCGAGTCGGCCTTCCAGTACGACGCGAACGCCATCGCCCCGGAGAACACGAAGGCGAAGATCGCGCCGGTGGGCCCGGCGTTGACCAGAAGACGCCGAATGCTGCGCCGACCAGCGAGAGCAGCACGACGAAGCAGACGATCAGCAGCGCGCTGCGCCGCTTGTTGGCCTTGATCAGTTCGAACATGTGTGCTCCAGGCTAGGGATGGTCAACGCCGTGAGTCGGCGTCACCGATGCGCCTCAGAACTCGACCTTGGGCACCTGGCGAGCGGCTTCGTCGGTCTCGAAGTATTCGCGGCGCTGGAACTTCAGCACCTTGGCGAAGAACACCGTTGGGAACGCCTGCAGCTTGTTGTTGTAGCCGAGAACGGAGTCGTTGTAGAACTGTCGGGCGTAGGCGACACGGCCCTCGGTCGCGGTCAGTTCTTCCTGCAGGGCGAGGAAGTTCTGGTTGGCCTTGAGGTCGGGGTAGGCCTCGCTGAGGGCGAACAGCTGACGCAGTGCACCGGTCATCAGGTTGTCGGCCTGCGCCTGCCCGGCCGGTGTGGCCGGCGCGGCAGATGGCGGCGTTGCGAGCCCGCACGACAGCGTCGAGCGTCTCTTTCTCGTGGGCCGCATAGCCCTTGACGGTCTCGACGAGGTTGGGGATCAGGTCGATGCGCCGCTTCAGCTGCACATCGACCTGTGACCAGGCGTTTTCGATCTGGTTGCGGCCACGGATCAGCCCGTTGTAGGCGACGATGCAGTAGATGACGACGATGGCGATGACCGCCAGCACGATCCAAGTCATGAGATCTCCAAGAGCTCTGGTGCGCCGAATGAGGGCGCTTAGTCAGCCATCATACGGCGTCGCCAGCCCGTCCAGAAGGACTCCCGGGTCGGCGGACGGGCCCGTCGACGGGCGATTCGTCGACAGGCGAACGTAGTGCTCTGCGTAGCGCCCGGCGAGCGCTGTCATCGAGAAATCCTCGGCGCGACGTGACGCCGCCTTGCGCAATCGGCGCTCAGACCCGGTTCGAACAGGGCACCCGTTGCAGCGCGTCGGCGAGCGCGTCGACGTCGCCTGGCTCGACCAGCAAGGCGTCGACATCGTCGGTGGCGACGTTGCGGTAGCCATCGAGCGCGCTGGCCACGATGGCCGTGTTGGCGGCCATCGCCTCGATCAGCACCACGCCGAACGACTCGCCGTGCAGCGACGGCGCGCAGAACACATCGGCGCCGCGCAGCCGCGCCATCTTGTCGGCGTCGGTGAGCCGACCGAGCCATTCGATGCGCGTGATCGTCCGCGAACTGGGCTCGCAGGCGTGCCGTGTCGGGGCCGTTGCTGCCGACCCACAAGCGCACGTCGGGACCGAGCTTGCCGAGCGCCGTCAGGAGCACGTCGAGACCCTTGCGTTCCTCGTGGCGGCCGCAGAAGAAGATCGTCGGCCCGGTCGTCGGATGCGCCGGTGCGCGCTCGGTAGGCGTCGAGCTCGACACCGTTGTAGAGGATCTCGTAGTTGCCGCCGATGTACCGCTGCACCAGCTCGGCAGCGTCCTTCGACACGGCCACGGCGTGGGCGATGTTGTTCGGCCGCAGGCTTGATCGCCCGCCGCAGATACTTGTAGCTGGCGCTCTCGCCGGCGGCGTGGAATGTCGCCACCACGGGTGCCGGGTGGAGCACCATCGCCGTCTGCGTCGGCCCGGGAATGAACGGTTCGTGCAGGTGGAGCACGTCGAACTGCTCGTCGCCGAGCGCCCGCATGGTGCGCAGCGCAGCACGACGGATCCGGGGCGAGCGGTGCCATCGAACCGTTGGCGGAGGTCGGCAGGCTGTTGCCGAGCGGCGTCACGAACGTCGCCGGCGGCGGACCGTCGCACGGGGCGAGCACACGAACCTCGATGCCCATCTTGCGCGAGCTCTCGCGACAGCCCCATCACCTGCGCCTGCACGCCACCGGGGACCGACAAGCTGTAGGGGCAGACCATGGCGACCCGTAGGAGCCTGCCGCCCGTCGAGGCTCGTCTCCCCCGACTCCCGATTCGGCCACGATCCCGAACGCTACCCGACCTCCCCTCGTGACCCGGGTCGTCGCCGAAGTACGGTCCGCAGATGACTGCCAACCCGCATGCCTGCGCTGTCGGTGATCGGAACGCCGACGAAACGCACCACGATCCTCGAACTGGCCACCGAGGCTGAGCGACATGGATTCGCCGGTCTGGCCAGCCCCGGCATCCACGGCAACCTGGCGCATGTGCGGATCGTTGGCCCACGTCACCAACACCATTCCGTTCTGGACCGAGCATCCAGCCGATCTACCACGGCCACCCGGTCGAGGTGGCGGTGACGGCCGGACATCTCCACGAGGTCAGCGGCGGTCGGTTTCGCTTGGGCCTCGGCGTCAGCCATGCGCCGGCGATGAACCGGCTGGGCATCGACACTGGCAAGCCGCTCCACGACATGGGCGAGTACGTCGCGGCGATTCGGGCGTCCACACGCATCGCGGTGAGCTGCCGCCGATCTACCTGGCGACGCTGCGCGACAAGATGCTCGACCTGGCCCTGACCGTCGCCGACGGCGCAATCTGGGCCAACGCCTCTCGCCGGTACATGCCCACGCAAGTCGCCAGGGTCAACGCCGCGGTCGCGATCGTTCTTCCTCGCCAACATGGTGCCGACCGTGATCGACAGCGACCTCGACGCTGCACGGGCCATCCACCGGCGAACGCTCACCGGCTACCTCGGGCTGCCCAACTATCGCAACTACTGGAAGCAGGCGGGATACGTGCAGGAGATGGCCGACGATCGAGGCGGCGCTCGCCGCCGGTGACCGAGACCGGATCCCGTCGCTGATGTCCGATGCATGGATCGACGACTGCACGATCAGCGGTTCGGCCGGTGCCGTTCGCGACCGAGTCGACGAATGGATGTCGATGGGCGTTCTGCCCATCGTCGTGATGTCGTCGACGACTGGCGGGCAGGCCGTGGCGATCCGTGAACTGTTCGCCGCCTACGCTCGCTAGCCACGTCGTAGTGTTCACGTCAGACGAGCGGTGCGGGACGGTGGTCCAGGGAGGAGAGTCCGTGAGAGTGACGGTCGATCCAGGCAGATGCCATGGCCATCAGATGTGCGCCATCGCCGCACCCGAGGTGTTCGGCAGCGACGACTACGGCAACGCAGTCGTGCTGATCGACTCGATTCCCGCCGAACTGCGAGGCCTCGGTGCGGCGCGCCGAGGCCAACTGCCCCGAGCGGGCCATCACGCTCGACGACGAAAGCTGAACGCGATGCACACCGACGAGACGCCGTCGAACTGGATCACCGACTACGACATCTTCGATCCGGGGTTCGTGCGCGACCCGTATCCGATGATCGACCGAGATCCGCGAGTCGGCATGCCCGATCGCCCACACCGAGCGATGGGGTGGCTCGTGGATGCCGACCCGCTACGACGACATCGTCGCCATCGCCCAGGAGCACGACGTCTTCACGTCGCGCAACATCATCGTCGTGCCGCCACCGACGCCCAGCTCGAGGGCCCGTACGGCGGCGTGGCCGCGCCGCCGATCACGTCGGATCCGCCCGAGCACCACTGGCATCGTCGCACGATCCTGCCGACGTTCGCACCCCAGGCGTCGCCAAGTACGAAGACGGCACGCGGGCGTTGTGCCATCAGCTGATCGACGGCTTCATCGACGCCGGGCAGGCCGACGCCGCCGCCGACTACGCCCAGCAGATCCCCGTGCGGGTCATCGCCACCATGCTCGGCGTGCCGCTCGAGATGGCCGACGAGTTCACGTCGTGGGTGCGCGGCGTGCTCGAGGTCGGCCTGATCGATCCCAAGGTGCGCCTCGAGAACAGGATGAAGATCCTCGGCTTCTTCCGCGGCCAACTCGACGACCGCAAGGCCAACCCTCGCGACGACGATCTGATCACCGACCTGCTGAACACTCGGGTCGACGGCGAGCTCGTGTCGGAGGACTACGTGATGGGTGTCTGCAACCTGATGCTGGTGGCCGGCATCGACACGACGTGGTCGGCGATCGGCTCGTCGTTGTGGCATCTCGCCCAGCATCCCGAGCACCGTCAGCCAGCTCCGCGACCGACCCGAGATCTGGCCGACGGCGATCGAAGAGCTGCTGCGGGCCTACTCGCCGGTCACCATGGCGCGCATCGTCGACCGCGACACCGAGTTCCAGGGCTGCCCGATGCACGCCGGCGACCGGGTCCTGATGTCGTTCCCCGCGGCGAACCGTGACCCACGGCAGTTCGAGCACCCCGACGACGTGATCCTCGACCGCGAGCACAACCGCCACGTCGCGTTCGGCGCCGGCATCCATCGCTGCGCCGGATCCAACCTGGCCCGGCTCGAGCTGCGGGTCGCGCTGCAGACCTGGATGGAACGGATCCCCGAGTTCGAGCTGGTCGAGCCGGCGGCCGTCACCTGGGCAGGTGGCCAGGTGCGCGGCCCGCGCCGCTGCCTGGTGCGCTTCGCTTAGCTGGGTCTGGTTCGGTTCACGTCGTCGACGGTGCCACGGTGGTGCTCGAGACCGGCTCGGTGATCACCAGGTCTGCGACCATTCCCTTCTCGACGTGACCAACGATGTCGCAGTACAGCTGATACGTGCCGGGTACGAGTGTGCCGAGTTCGAGTGTGAGGCTCTTGCCCGGTTGGATGCTTCCGCTGATGGGTCCGCTGCGAACGCCGACGTTGTGGACGATCCCGCCCTGGTTGGTCGCCTGAAGCCGCACCGGTCCGGCCGGTGCTGTGAGATCTCCGAGGATCACATAGTCGCCCAGTGTGATGTTCAACGTGGATCCGTCGAACGGTGTCGTGGTCGCCGATCCACCGTCGCCACCGCTCGACACCACCACCACCAGCACGACTGCGCTGACGAGCAGCACGGCGCTGATCGCGACGATGATGCGGCGCCGCGACTTTGCCTGCCGCTGCTGATATCGCAAGGCGCGTCGTGACGGGTAGGCCGTGGTTGCCGGTTTCTTGCTCGCGGTACCCACCGCTCTCCTCTCGCCGATCTTCAGTACATGGGCGTGCAGCAGTATGGCGCAGCTGGGTCAACTCCAGACAGGGCCGTAGGTCTCTGCGGCAGAACTAGCCTTGCCGTGTCATGCCGAACACCACCGCCGCCGAGACGTGGGCATTCTGCGGTGTTCACCCAGACGCGCCCAACGCGTCGAGAGCGAGCGAGACGCTGGCGACGAGGGCCGGCATCGACGCCACGTTCGGCCCGTGCATGCCTCCCGATTGGACGACGTACACGCCCGCCGAACCTGGGGGCCGCTACGTCGATCCCGACACCTACGCCAGAGTGACCGAGTTGAACGCCAGCGTGGGCATGAAAACGGTGGTCTACGACGCCCGGTTGTGGTCCACCGACGACGCTGTTCGGCAATCGGCCATCGACTATTGGATGCCATCGACAGCGTGGATCCGAGCCTTCGACATGGGCGACGAATTCGACCCCGGCGGCGCCGAATGGGCGGTGCTGCTGGCGCGGTGGCGCATCATGATCGACATCGTGATACCCGCCACCGGCGTGGGGCCGTACACGAACCATCTGGGCTTCGCCGAAGTGTTGTCGCAGGCTCTCATCGACATGCCCGAACAACGAGCCCACCTGAGCTTCGATTCCTACGACGAGCCGACGGCGCTGGCACTGACGGCGGAGTTCGACGGCCAGGTCAACCACCTGATGTGCGCCGTCAACGCTTTGAAGCACGGTCCGTATGCGCCGACGTCGGCGGGCATCACTGCACACATGCACAGGTTGCGTTCTGCGGGGGCCGACAGCTTCTTGATCTTCGGCGGGGCCACCCCGTACAACGAAGACCTCACACCCGACACCACGTTCGGTCGCACCTCGCTGTTCAACAACTCGGGCAGGCCGACTGCATGGGCGAACGCCGTGCTGCGCGGCGCACAGTAGTCGGGCGGGCAAGTGGCCCGGCCGCCGTAGTACCGGGCGACGACCGGTCTCAGTCGTTGTAGCCGGGTGCTGACCTCAGAGGAACAAGCCGGTCACGTCGTAGACGAGGTTGGTCGCCGATTGGTTGTGCACCGTGATCGAGCCGGTCACCCCGGTGAGCACGTTGGCGGCGGCCACGATTCGGTTCGGGCCGTTGATGTTCAGCGTCGACGTCGAGCCGATCTGGGTCGACGTGCCCGTCGGGATCAGCTGGACGTACCCGGACGCGGTCGTGTCGGTCGCGGTGAGGTTGCCCGCCACCGCGCTCGGCGGGACGGCCGCCAGCGGCGGACTCGCCCGGAACGGCACCTGCAACGTCGCTCCACTGGCCACAATCCCAGCCGGGCACGATCCCTCCCGCCACGCGGGTGTCGGCCACCCGCGTCGGCTTGATCGGGATGAAGAGGCCCGTCGTCGACGAGGCGTTCGCTGGCACCGGTGAAGTAGCCGACGACGTCGACGATGAGTTCCGCCCCCGACTGCGTGAACAGCGTCACCGTGCCATCGGCGCCGAGCGGGATGATCACCGTGTTGGCCATCGTGTCGCCGGCGCGGTCGAGGTTGATGTTCGACGAGGAGCGCAGCGCCGTGGCCCCCCCGGTCGGGATCGCCTGGATGTAGCCGGGCGCCGTTGCTTGGTCACCGGTCAGGGTCATGACGACCGCGCTGGCATCGGTCGGGATCGCTCCGGCCATCGACACCGCAACCGTCCCCTGGGCGGGAACCGGGCCCTGCACGCCGCCCCGTCCCTCACCGCTGCGGGTGTCGAGTACCCGCACCGGATCGATCGTCACCAACCGCCCCGAGGAGGCCTCCGGCACCGCGGTGAAGTACCCGAACACGTCGACCACGAGTTGGGTCGACGACTGCGTGAACACCGAGAACCGCCCGCTGGCGTCCACACCGACGATCACGAGGTTGGCGATCGTCTGACCGGCGTGATCGACGTTGAGGCTCGACGACTCCCCCGGCGTCCCGTTTCCGGTCGGGAACAGCTGGATGAACCCGGGGGCTGCCGGTTGGTCGGCGGCCACGTTGAGGACGACCGCAGTGACGCCAGTGGCGGGGACTCCTCCGACGCCCGTGGCGGTGAACGTGGTGGTGGACTGAGGCTGCGTCGGCCCCGTGGCGCCACCGAGCCCGGTCCGGGTGTCGACGATCCGAGCCGGCGTCAGCGGCGTGAGCGTCGAGCCCACGACACCCGGCGGCGGCGGTAGCGGCGGGCAGCGCCCGACGATGATCGTGAAGTCACGAGTCGCGGTGAGTCCCGCGTGTCGGTGACGCTGGCCGTGAAGGTGAAGGTGCCCTCGGTGGTCGGGTCACCCGTGATGGTCCCATCGGGCGCCAGGGTCAGTCCAGGCGGCAGCGCCCGCCCGCGATGGACCACGTGATGATCGGTGACCGTCCACGGACGTCGCCTCGAGGGTCGCCGAGTAGGACGACCCGACCCTGCCATTCGGCAGGTTGGCGTTGGTGGTGATGCACGGCGGCTGGTGTCGGTTCGCGCGTCGAGCAGTCGGTGACCAGCCACGAACCGTGTTGCACGACCAGGTACCGGTGGTCACGAACCAGAGGCAACGTCCCGAACACGTCCGGTCGCGGTGGTCGGCAACGTGACGCTCCGTCGACGATTGTTCTCGACGATGGCACGTTGGCAGCTGTCCGGTTGACGAAGATGCCGTTGCTCGATCTCGGCGCCGCGTGATCGCGTTGTCGCTGATCGTCACGTTGGTGCGTCTGAACGGCAAGCATTGCGACGTCAGTGTCGTCGCCCACCGATGCGTTTCCACCGATGGTACGTTCGAGGCGCCAATGTGAGCATCGCCGTCGCCGTAAGGCACCCGACGCGGTCACGGATCGTTGAACCCTGTCGACACGGTGTTTCCGTGAACACGCCACCAGCCCCGCTTCCAGTTCCGTACTGAACGGCGTTCTGGCGCATTGTTGGGGAATCGGATCCGGCGGGCCGATCACGCTGCCGGAGACGTTCACCGTCGCCAGCCCGGAGGCCACCAAGCCAGACTTCTGGAAACCTGTGAGTGACGAAGCCGGTGACGTTGACCGTACGTGCAACGCCACTGCGGGCGTTGATGCGCATGCCTGTGCCCAACTGACAGCCGCTGTGCTGGGTGATGTCGTCCACCGACGTTGACGCCCGATCACGGTTCCGCCTGCCTCGCTGAACAGAATCCCGACGAGAGCAGTTCCATCCGGGGTCGGATTCGCGCAATCAACGCCGAATCCCTGACCGAGCACCTTCAGGTTGGTCAGGTGCATCGAGGTGCCGAGCGTTCATCACCACGGCCCCCTTGAACACGCCACCGGGCGGGTCGTGGGCGGTGATCGTGAAACCGCCCCCGTTGAGCGTGGCGCCGTCGGGCACCATGAGGGTCTCCGTGGTGTCGCAGTTTCCCGTCAGCGTGATCGTCGTTCCGGGTCCCGTCGTCGGGCAGGCCGCCACGATGTCCGTGGCGGCGCCCGCTTGTGCGACCGGCATCACCACCACCAACCCTGCCGTCAGAACCGGAACCGCCAACAACGCCTTGAGACCACGCATGGTCGTGCCTCCCTCAGTAGTGGCCGCGAACAGCCCGCGACAAGCTACACCCGTTGCAAACGAGAGGTCTACGGCTTGCTCGGTAACCGGTGTGTGCAGCAACACTCCGATGTGCTTCTGAGTTGCTGCGGTGTCAGTAGCCGGGGTCGCTGGGCCAGTTCGGTTGGAAGAGGTGCCACTGCTCGGGGGCCCGGCGGATCAGGAACTCCAGCTCGCGGGCCAGCTCCTGCGTCACTCGGCCGACGTCGTCGCGCAGGCCGCCGCGTCGATGCGTCGGCACCGGCGGGCCGCACCAGGGCGTGGTGACCGTTGTAGCTGGCGGTGAAGTAGCAGCCGACGGGCAGCAGCGGTGCGCCGGTGCGGATCGACAGCGTGGCCGGGCCGGCCGGCAAGGGTGGTCCGCTCGCCGAAGAACTCGACCTCGACACCGGTGCGGTCGAGATCGCGATCGCACAGCAGGCACACCGTCTCGTTGGCCCGCAGCGCCTTGAGCACCGCAGGGCCGGCCTTCGGGCCGGTCGGCACCACGGTCATGCCGAGCTCCTGGCGCAGGTCGGCGAACCACTCGAACAACTCCGGCGGATCGAGGGCCTCGACCACGACCGTCATCTTGAAGCCCTGGTCGGTCATCCACCGGCCGGCCCACTCCCAGCCGCCGAGATGCGGCAGCGCCAGGATCACGCCGTTGCCCTGCTCCAGGCCGTCGAGCACCTGCTGCCAGCCGTCGATCGTGAACGGCCGGGCCACCGCCTGCCTTCGACATCGTCGGCAGGCGGAAGCTCTCGACGTAGTAGCGGGCGTAGTAGTCGAATGCCTGCTGCACGGCGACACGCAGCGCATTGCCGCGCAACTTCGGGTTGACGCGCTGCAGGTGACGTTCGACCATCCGGCGCTTCGCCGGGACTGGCAAAGCTGGCGCCGAAGCCGATCGACGCCGCGGCACCCGCGGCCAGCGGGCCCGGCATCATCCGCGCCGCGAGCGAGCCGAGCCGATACGTGTTGACGGTCGCTGCGTCGGTCAGACGTCGACGGACGTCGGCGAACTCGCTGTCGGCCACGATTCAGGTCACAGCCGGGTGCGCTCAGGTGCGACGGCCGGGGCGGGAGATGCGCGTGTGCCGTCGCTCGGTTCGCACGACCCGTCGGGTCTGCCGGCGGCTGCGGCGCATCTCGATGCGGGCCGCCGTCACCGGGGCGACCGCGGCCTGCTTCCACACCTTGACGAACCGCTGCACCGCCGTGACCGCGGTGAGGACGAGCATGACCCACAGCATCGGGATCAGCAGGACGGGGAACAGCAGCCCGAGGCACAGCGCGATGATGCGCTCGGCGCGCTCCATCAGGCCACCCTTGGCATCGAGACCCAACGACTCGGCCTTGGCCCGCTGGTACGAGATCACCGAGCTGAGCGCCATGACCGCGAACGGCAGCATCGACATGTGCGGCGACTCGTTGCGACGCCAGGTACCACGCCACACCGCCGAACATCGTCGCGTCGGTGACTCGATCGACGACGGAATCGAAGTACGCGCCGCGTTGGCTCGACGAGTTCGACGCCTTGGCCAAGCGCCCCGTCGAACAGATCGGGCAGGGCCGCCAGCATGACCAGCAACAAGCCGAGCCGGAGATCGCCGAAGCCGATGGCGACTGCCGCGCCGACGGCGACGACGAGACCGATGATGGTGAGATGGTCGGGCGAGAGTCCCGTCTTTCGCAGCACGTTGCCGATCGGCTTGACAGCACGATCGATAGGCGCACGGAACTTTCCGTCGAACATTGACGGCCAAGCTTACCGTGCCGAGGCCTGACGCCCGACCCGAGGTGTGTGCGTCGACACCGAGAGCCTGACAGGTGCCACGATGTGTCGATGAGCAGTTCCTCCCCCGGCGACTTGGCGGTCACCTTTCGGTCCATCCCCCGGCGACTTCGCGAGGCGCGCGGCGACGCTCCGCCAGCACGTGACCGCCGGCATCGCCGCCGAGCTCGACGAGCAGATCGGCATTGCGGCGCGGTTGATGCACTCCGAAGCCGACCCAGAGGCGATCGCCGACGCGATCGAAGCGGTTCCCGCCGACGTTGGGACGAGGCGACGCTGACATCGCTGCGCAGCGCAGCGCTCGACATCGGCCGTCTGTTGCGGGCGATGGCCGCCGTCGCCGAAGCCGACGACGATTAGTCGTCGATCGCCAGTCGTCTTCGGGGTTGTCCTCGGTGAGGTGCTCGACCACCGTGCCGTCGACGGCGTCGACCAGCACCAGCGACCGCTGCCGCGGCGGGCTCTCGGCCGAATAGACCAACACCCGCCACGTCGGCCGGCTGCGCAGCCCGCGCCACACCTGCTGGGCCGAGGCGTGCCCGACCGGGAACCCGACGGCACCCTGTGCAGCGACCAGCGCCTGCTTCTCGTCGACGTGCATCCTCCACCCCGAGGTCAACGACAGCACCCCGACCGCAGCCGAGCAGGACTGCCGCCCACACCATGCCCCTGGTTGACCAGCACCGGGTCGTGGTCTCGACGCCAGCAACCACAGCAGCAGGCAGACCGCAGCGATGGCGAAGTACAGATAGGCCGGACGGCGACGACGACTGTTGTCGGGGAACTGGTACGGCCCGACGTACTCGCTGGCGTTGAGATCGTCCGGCAGCGAGTCGCGCAGGTCTTCGGTGTCGCTCATGACGCCGATCAGGCTACCCGGGCCATGCCGCCGCGCAACTTGGCCGCCGTGTCGGTGAGCGCCTCGGGCAGCGTGCGGGTGTTGGCGATCGCCGTCATGAAGTTGCCGTCGCCGACCCAACGCGGCACGACGTGCACGTGCAGGTGCTCGCTGACGCTGCCGCCCGCCGGCTTGCCGAGGTTGATCCCGACGTTGACGCCCCCGGGCTCGTACGCGGCCTTCACGGCGCGCACGGCGTCGGTGACCGTCGCCCACAGCTCCGCCGACTCGTCGGAGTCGAGGTCCTCGAGATCGGCGACCTCGCGGTACGGCAGGACCAGCGTGTGGCCGGTGGCGTACGGGAACGCGTTGAGGAGCGCGAACACTCGTGTGCCGCGATGGACGATGTTGCACTCCTCGTCGCTGAGTCCCGACTGCAGGATCGCGGTGAACACGCTGCCTGCTCCGGTGCCGGACGCGAAGGCCGAACCGACGTACGCAGCTCGCCAGCCGTTCCACAACCGTTCGTAGGTGTCCACGTGGCGAAATTAGTCGGCCGAGTCGTGCCGCCGCGACTACGGTCCTCGACGTCCGTTCGAGAAGGTGCCGCCGGGCGCGGGAGAGGAGGAAGGTCATGAACAACATTGCCTTCGTCTGCCGCGTCCCCGCCCACACCTAGGCACCGAACGGATCGGTGCCACCAGCACCGAGGAGTTCAACGTGTCAACACGAGCCCGCCGTCGCGTCGACGACGACGATTTCGAACCGCCCAGTCAACGCTGCCGGTCAGCCATCGATGCCGCCGACGACATCGACGACGACGAAACCACCTATTCCACCTACCCCGATGCAACCCACGGGCCGACACCGCCGCCAGAGTGGGTCGATCGCGTCTCCAGCGGCGATCGACACCGACCTCGGCGTGTTCAAGACCGGCAAGGAAGCCGACGTGTCGCTGGTCCGCCGCACGCACGGGGACCGCGGCGTGCTGCTGGCCGCCAAGCAGTACCGCGATGCGTCAGCACCGGATGTTTCATCGCGACGCCGGCTACCTCGAAGGGCGGCGGATGCGACGAAGCCGCGAGAACCGGGCGATCGAGACCCGCACCGCGTTCGGACGCGAACTGATCGCCGGGCAATGGGCGGCCGCCGAGTTCGCCGTGCTGTCGCGCCTGTGGTCGGCGGGGGCCGCGGTGCCGTACCCGGTGCAGCTGATCGGCACCCAGCTGATGATGGAGTTCATCGGCGACGCCGACGGGGTCGCCGCGCCACGACTCGCCCAGCTGCGACCTGGGCGACGATGAGGCCGACGCCTTGTTCGCGCAGATGCGTGAGGTGCTCGGCCGGCTCGCCGATGCCGGATACGCCCACGGCGACCTGTCGCCGTACAACGTCCTGGTGCACGACGGGCGGCTGGTGCTGATCGATCTGCCACAGGCCGTCGATCTCGTCGGCAACCCGCAGGGCTTCGCGTTCCTGCGCCGCGACTGCGACAACATCTGCACCTGGTTCAGGCACGCGGCGTCGACGCCGACGCGACGATCCTGTACGACGACTCTGATGCTGCCGTGCCGCGGGCGTAGCCCGCGCGGTCTAGGTCACGGCGAGTTGGGCGGCGATCTCGGCGTGCAATCGGTCGACGAACTCGTCGAGGCCGCACGCCGCGTTCGACCTCGCCACCGCGTGGGTTGCACGCCGACGGTGCCGGCCGCGACGTCGTCGTCGCCGACCACGAGCACGTACGGCAGCTTCTCCAGCTTCGCGGTGCGGATGCGCTTGCCCGAGCTGATCGTTGGCCTCGACGATGTCGACACGGAAGCCCTCGGCGGACAACCGGGCTGCAACATCGGCGGCGTGGGCCTGGTGGGCCTCGGCGACCGGCAGCACCCGAGCCTGCACCGGTGCCATCCACGTCGGGAACGCGCCGGCGTAGTGCTCGAGCAGCACGCCGAAGAACCGCTCGATCGAGCCGAACAGGGCGCGGTGCAACATGATCGGTCGATGGCGGGCATTGTCGGCGCCGATGTACTCGAGATCGAATCGCTCGGGGATGGTTGAAGTCGCACTGGATCGTGCTGAGCTGCCAGGTGCGGCCGATCGCGTCGCGTACGTCGATGTCGATCTTCGGGCCGTAGAACGCGGCGTCGCCTTCTTTGACCTTGTACGGCAGGCCGTACTTGACCAGCGCCGCGCGGAGCGCTCGGTCGCCTTGTCCCAGATCGCGTCGTCGCCGACGTACTTGTTGGGATCCTTCGTCGACAGGTTGGCCGTGAACTCCTGGAACCCGAAGGCGCGCAGCACGCTCATCACGAAGTCGAGCAGCGAAGCGATCTCGTCCTGCATCTGATCCTCGGTGCAGAAGATGTGGCTGTCGTCCTGCGTGAAGCCGCGGATGCGCATCAGCCCGTGCAACGTGCCGGCCCGTTCGTAGCGATACACCGTGCCGAGCTCGAACAACCGCATCGGCAAGCTCGCGATAGCTGCGCTGCCGGCTGCGGAAGATCAAGCAGTGCATCGGGCAGTTCATCGGCTTCATGTAGTACGTGCCGTTGTCCATCTCCATCGGCGGGTACATGCCGTCCTTGTAGAAGTCGAGGTGGCCGGACTGTCTCGAACAGGTTGCCGTTCGACAGATGCGGCGTGAACACGAACTGGTAGCCGCCCTTGTCGTGACGCTCGCGGCTGTAGTCCTCCATCAGCTTGCGCACGATCGCGCCCTTCGGATGCCACACGGCGAGGCCGCCGCCCAGCTCGTGCGGGAAGCTGAGCAGGTCGAGCTCGGTGGCCAGCTTGCGGTGGTCGCGCTTCTCGGCCTCCTCGAGGCGATGCAGGTGCTCGGTCGAGCGCGGCCTTGCTCTCCCACGCCGTGCCGTAGATGCGTTGCAGCATCGGACCCTTCTCGTTGCCGCGCCAGTACGCGCCGGCGACCTTCATCAGCTTGAAGTGACCGAGCTTGCCGGTGGAGGGCACGTGCGGCCCGCGGCACAGATCGACGAACTCGGGGGTGTTGCGATAGACGCTGATCGTCTCGCCGCCACCGATCTCGCCGGCGTCCTCGCTGTCGGCCGCACCTGTCGAGACCCGCTCGATGATCTCGCACTTGTACGGCTGATCGGCGAACAGCGTCAACGCCTCGGCGGGTGACAACTCGTCGCGCACGAACGGCTGATCGGCCTTGACGATCTCGGCCATCCTGGCTTCGATCGCCGTCAAGATCGTCGTCGCTGAACGTCTTGCCGCCGGGCAGCTCGAAGTCGTAGTAGAAGCCGTTCTCGATGGCCGGACCGATCGAGAACTTGGCGCCGGGGAACAGCTGCGTGACGGCCTGCGCCATGACGTGCGCCGTCGAGTGGCGCAGCACGTGACGGCCTTCGTCGCTGTCGCCGGTGATGATCGCGACCGCTGCGCCGTCGGGCAGCGGGCGGCCGAGATCCCACTCGTCGCCGTTGACCACCGCGGCGACCGCCGCCTTGGCCAGCCGGGATCCGATCGACTCCGCCACGGTGGTCGCGGTGGCACCCTCGGCGAGGGAGCGCTGCGAACCATCGGGCAGTGTGATCGTGATATCGGCCATAGGCCGACAAGTCTACGAGAGCATCGGCGGCGGACGCCCAGCGATTACCGGCGGCACTACTGACCGGCAGCCGCGCCGACCAGCTCCGGTTGCTCGTCGGTCACGTGCCGCGACCTTGGCGACGACGCGTCGGCTCGGTCTCGGCGGTCTTGCCCGGCGTACACGTTGCGATAGTCCTGACCGGTGAGGTCGCGGATCTCGAACATCAGCTCGTCGGTGATCTGGCGCAGCACCATGTGGTCGTCGGCACGATTGCGGTACCGCTCGACGTTGATCGGTCGGCCGATCTTGATCGTGCAGTCGCCGCGCAGCTTCGGAACCTTGGCGTCGGGCGGTTGAATCTCGCGGGTGCCGATCATGCCGACCGGGAAGATCGGGCAGCCGACCTTCAACGCCAGCCGGGCCGCACCGGTGCGCCCCTTGTGCAGGATCGCCGTCGCGGCTGCGTGTGCCCTCCGGGAAGATGCCGAACAGCTCGCCGCGTCGCAGCACCGCCTCGGCCGTGTCGAGCGCCGCCTGGCTCTTGTCGCCGCCGCCGCGATCGATCGGGATCATCCCCATCACGGGAACAGGTACTTGGTCTTCCACGAATCCATGTACTCGGCCTTGCCGACGAAACTGATGTTGCGCGGCACGTGCAGCATCAAGAAGGCGCTGTCGAGGAAGCTGACGTGGTTGGGGCACAGGATCGCCGGGCCCTCCGCCGGAAGACGATCGAAGCCCTCGAGCTCGAACTTCCACAGCCTGCTTCGAGACCGGGCGCGCGACGCGGCGAACCCGCTGCTGTGCCTTGCCGGCGCCCTCGGCGTGCATGCCTCCATGGTAGAACGCCCACGTGACGGGATGTTCTCCGCGGGGCGAATTGCTGATGAAACGCTGGCGCGCGTACGACTCAGAGGTCGACGCCGAGCAACGCCGCGGCGTCGCCGACGCCGTGCCCGGCGGCGGCCGCGGCATCGATCGCCGCCAGCGCTGCCGGCGTGTCGAGATCGTCGTCGAGCGCCGCCCGCACGTCGTCGAGGGCGGCGTCGCCCGTGTGCCGGCCTCGCACCACGTCGCCAGCCGCTCGGCGTTGCGAGGCATCAAGGTGTCGTCCCACTCCCACTCACGCCGGTAGTGGTGCTCGATGATCGCCAACCGGATCGCTCGCGGGTCCCACTCCGTTGCGCAACGCGTCGACGAACACGAGGTTGCCGAGGCTCTTCGACATCTTGTGGCCGTCCATGTAGACCATCGCCACGTGCATCCAGTGCCGAACGAACGGCTCGCCGGTCGCCGCCTCGCTCTGGGCGCGCTCGCATTCGTGGTGCGGGAAGATCAGATCGGTGCCGCCACCGTGCAGATCGATGGTCGTGCCGAGCTCGCGCAGCGCCAGCGCCGAGCACTCGATGTGCCAACCGGGCCGCCCAGGTCCCCACATCGTGTCCCAGCTCGGCTCGTCGTGCGGCCGACGGATGCCACAGCACGAAGTCGAGCGGGTGGCGCTTGTGCGGATCGTCGACGTTGCCGCCGCGTTCGCGGGCGAACTCGATCATCTGCTCGTGCGAGTAGTGGCTGATGGAACCGAACGACGGGAACTTGGACACGTCGAAGTACACGCTGCCACCGGCCTGGTAGGCGAAGCCGCGGTCGAGCACCATGCCGATGAACCCGCGGATGTCGGGGATCGCCGACGACGCCCGTGGCGATCGACGAGACCGGGAGCGCATTGAGCGCCTCCATGTCGCGTTCGAAGCGGGCCTCCTCGCCCGCGGCCAGATCGAGGTAGTGCACACCGAGCTCGCGGGCCTTGGCGAACAGCGGGTCGTCGACGTCGGTCACGTTGCGCACGCACTTCACCGTGTGGCCCATGTCGATCAGCCGTCGTTGCAACACGTCGTAGGCGATGAACGTGGCCGCGTGACCGAGATGGGTGGCGTCGTACGGCGTGATGCCGCACGTGTACATCGACACCTGATCGTCGGCTTCGAATGGTACGACGGCGCGCGCGCGCCGTGTCGTAGAGACGCATGGTCAGCCCAACGCCCTCGGGTCTTTGCGGATTCCCGTCAGCTTGGGTGCGACACGGGTCTTGTAGCGCACGTTGAGTTGCAGGAGCACAGCGGTGAACGCCTCGATTGCGGTCGCGTTCGACAGCTCGCCGGCATCGAGCGGGCGACAGCCGGGGATCTTGGCAGACGATCTCGCTGATCGTCTCCACTGCCGCGGGATCGTCGCCACAGATCAACACGTCGGTGTCGATCGGCTGACCGAGATGGCCGAGCTCGGTCGCCGGCAGGTGGTGGAACGCGGCAACGACACGGCATCCCGGCACCGCGGCCTGCACGTGTGCAGCCACACTGCCGCGCGGCGGCACCAGCGGCTGGAACTCGTGGCCGACGCGCACGAGCGCGTTGGCCATGCTGACGACGACCTTGCCCGCCAGCGCCGTCGGCGTTCTCCTGTGCCGTCGTCGCCGCCGAATCCCACGGCGTGGCGATGACCACGACGTCGCAATCTGCCGCAGCCGGGTTGTCGCCGTACGACAGCAGCGACTCGAGGTCGGGCCACTTGGCGACGAGTCCGTCGCGGGCCTCCATCGCCCGATACTTCGATCGTGAGCCGATCACCACCGTGTAACCGATGGATGCCAGTCGACCGGCAAGCGCGCTGTCCGCCGGCCCGGTACCACCGAGGATGCCAATTCGCATCGTTGCAGCCTTGCACACCGCCGGCCCGATCCCCCAAGGGTCAGCGGAGGCGACGGCCTGACTACGATCACTGGCATGGGTCTGCTCGACGGCAAGAACATCGTGATCACCGGCGTCCTCACCGACGCCTCGCTGGCGTTCGGCGTGGCCGCGCTCGCCCAGCAGGAGGGCGCCGACATCGTGCTGACCGGCGCCGGTCGGGCGCTGAGCCTGACCGAGCGAGTGGCCCGCAAGCTGCCGCAGCCGGCCGACGTGTTCGAGCTCGACGTCACGGTGCCCGAACACCTCGACAACGTGCGCGTCGGCGCTGGCCGACAAGTGGGGTCGCGTCGACGGCGTGCTGCACGCATCGGCTTCGCCCCAGAGGCGTGCCTCGGCGACGACTTCATGGCACCGACAGTGGGACGACGTGTCGGTCGCGCTGCACATCAGCGCCTACTCGCTGAAGGCCCTCGCCGATGCATTCGCGCCGCTGATGACCAACGGCGGATCGTTCGTCGGCCTCGACTTCGACAACACCGTCGCCTGGCCGGCGTACAACTGGATGGGCGTCTCCAAGTCGGCACTCGAGAGCATCAGCCGCTATCTGGCCGTCGCGCTCGGCAGCAAGGGAATCCGCTCCAACCTGATTGCGGCAGGTCCGGTCAAGACCATGGCAGCCAAGAGCATCCCTGGGTTCAAGAAGTTCGAAGACGTCGTGGGACGACCGCGCCCCGCTCGGTTGGGACGTCACCGACTCGTCTGCGGTCGCCAAGGCGTGCATCGTGCTGCTCAGCGACTGGTTCCCGGCAACCACCGGCGAGATCATCCACGTCGACGGTGGCTACCACGCCACCGGCGCCTGAGGTCGCCGCGTGTCCTCGACGCCCGACACCGATTCGCCCGATCCGACAGATCCGACAGATCCGCCGAAACCAGCCGCAAAGCCGTGGCGGCGCTGGCTTCCGCTCGCCATCGTGTTGGCGGTGATCGGGGCTGTCGTCATCATCGCCGTGGCCTCCGGGGGCGACGACGACGGCGCGACGAGCGGTACAGCGAGCACTGTCGACGGCACTGTCGGCCAATCCGTTGCGACAGACCAGTCGGCAGCGACCATCGACACCTCCATCCAGCAGACCACGACCGATGCGACGACGCCCGGATCATCCTCGACCACCGTGTCGAACACCGGTAGCAGCACCTCCACTGGCTCGGCGGCGACCGACCCCGCCGGCAGCGTGCCGGTGACGACAGCTTCGACAGGGTCCACCACGGCGCCGACGCCGCCGCCGACGCCCTCGCAGATCGATCTCGGAAGTGCCGAATCCTTCGGTGTCCTCGGCAACACGGCGGTCGGATCGGCTGGCCCGACCGTGGTGACCGGGCAGATCGGGGCGAGTAACGGGCAGGTACGGGGCTTCTCCGCGGCCGGTAATCCGGCAGGCATGATCATCGTCGATTCGCAGACCGCCAGTCAGGCGCAGGCCGCCGTCGACGGCGCGATTTCCCAACTCGACGGGCTGCCGTCGACCCCTTTGCCCGGCGACAAACTGGACTCACAGACAATTGGCCCAGGCGTCTACAGTTCGGCGAATCTCGACGTCATCGGCGCAGTGACCCTTGATGGCGGTGGTGACCCGAACGCCTTGTTCGTGTTCGAGTCAGCGGGCACGCTGACCTTTGCCGACGCGAGTCAGGTCGTGCTCGCGGGAGGCGCCCAGGCATGCAACGTGTATTGGCCGGTGGCCGGGTCAGCGACTCTTGGAAGCGGCGCGAAACTCGTCGGCACGGTGATCGCCGATGACGCGATTGCCGCCGCGACCGGCACCGACGTCGTCGGGCGGCTCATCGCCCGCAACGGCGCGGTGATGTTGGACACTGCCTCGATCGCCGCTTCGACCTGTGCCTGAACCTCGGCGGAGCGCCGCCGTCAGGGCATTGTCAGCTGGCGTGAAGAACGCTGAGAAGGCTCTGCAACACGTTGCGTACCACGGGCACCGGCTGGTCGAGGGACCGCTCGACGCGGTCGAGAACGGGTTGGAACAGCTTCCCCGCAGCGCCGTGCGCGGCACGGCCTGCCGCAGTGAGCTGAAGTCGGTATGAACGACCGTCACCCGGGTGCGCAACTCGGGTGACGTGGCCTCGACTCTCGAATCGTTTGATGTAGCTCGACACCGACGTGGGTGGCGCTGACATCCATCGAGCGAGCTCGCTGGGGGTCATGGCATCGGTACTGATCAGCACGCTGTAGATCGCGAACTCGTCCGCAGTCAGTCCTGATGACGCCAATGCTGAATCGAGGAGCCCGAACGTTGCCCGCGAGACGAGCCACACATCGAACAGGACGTTGGTGCCATCGGGAGGGGTGACAACTCGACTCTCGCCTCCAGCGGACTCAAATTCGCGCTTGACAGAACTACTACGAGATCGCATCATATCGATGATACTACGATTTCGTATTATCCGCCAAGAAGGGACCGAAGATGGCCACGCCCACCACCACGATCAACACTCCGACGACCTCCTCTGCAGCCGAGCACGGACCAGACGTCGAGCGGATCACAGCGGCTGTCGAGACGGTGATGGGCCGCCACCACATTCCCGGCATGTCGCTGGCGATCACCGGCCCCGACCGTCTGCTGTTCGCGGCGGGCTTCGGCCGTGCCGACCTCGCTGCAGGAGCACGGGCAACCGAATCAACGCAATACCTGTGGTTCTCGCTGACGAAGATCGTGACAGCGACAGCGGCGATGCAGCTCTTCGACCGCGGCCGACTCGACCTCGACCAGCCCATTTCCGACTTCGTCCGCGGCTACCGAACCGAGCCAGCCGTGGCGCCCACTGTGCGTCAACTCCTCAATCACACCGCGGGTCTCGCCAACCCGGTACCAATTCGCTGGGTACGGCCCGCCGCGCTACCCGCGCCTGATCCACACCTGTTCCTCGACGCCCTGCTCGCTCGCCACGGCACACCGAAGTACACAGTCGGCGGCGCCGCCCGTTACTCGAACCTCGGCTATCTGATACTGGCCGAGGTGATTGCCCAGGCAGCAGGCAGACCGTTCACGGAGTACGTCAACGACGAGGTGTTACGTCCGTTGAAGATGCACAAGACTGGCTTTACGTATCAACCCGGCGACGACGTCGCCGTCGGCTACGTGCGAACCCCGAAGGTCGCTGTCCCGGTGCTGCGATGCCTGCTTCCCAACGGAATCGTCGGCGAGAGGGTGGACCATTACACATCGCTGAACCGGTTCCTCGTGAACGGCGCCGGCTATGGCGGGCTCGTCGGCAACGTCACCGACGTCGCCCGACTCGCGGCAATGCACCTCGCTGACGGCACCTCCGATGGCAACACCGTCCTTCTTCCTGACACGGCACGAGCGATGCGCACGATCACCGCGCCCGGCAAGCCGTTCGACGTCGGACTCGGCTGGTTCCGGAAGCCAACCGCCAGAGGCACGACCGCCGTCGAACACCTCGGGGCGGGTGGCGGGTTCTACAACGCCATGCGTCTCTACCCTGACCTCGGGCTCGGCATCGTCGCGATGGCGAACACGACGAGTGCCTACGACCATGCCGCGTTGTTCGACACCATCGCCCAGCTCGACTGGCCAACTCCGCGCCGGGGTGTCGAAGACTGAGGCGATACCGTGAGGCCATGACCGCCACGAATCGGCTCGCTCGGGAAACCAGTCCCTACCTGCGCCAACACGCCGAGAATCCGGTCGACTGGTACCCATGGGGGCCCGAGGCGTTCGCCGCCGCCACCGAACGTGATGTGCCGATCCTGCTGAGTGTCGGCTACTCGGCCTGCCACTGGTGCCACGTCATGGCCCACGAGTGCTTCGAAGACGACGAGGTCGCCTCCGAGATGAACCGTCGCTTCGTCAACATCAAGGTCGATCGCGAAGAGCGACCCGACGTCGATTCGATCTACATGGATGCGATCCAGGCGATGACCGGTCGCGGCGGCTGGCCGATGACCGTCTTCCTGACACCCGACGGCGAGCCGTTCTACGGAGGCACCTACTTCCCGAAACCGAACATGTTGAACCTGCTGACGGCAATCGATGACGTCTGGGTCAACCGACCCGGCGATGTGCGCCAGAACGTCGAGGCCCTGGGCAACGCGATCCGCCGCACCTCGCAGATCGAACCGGCCAGTGATCTGCCCGGCGTCGAAGCCTTCAACCTGGCGCTGTCGCAGCTCGCCGGATCGTTCGACCCGGCGTGGGGTGGCTTCGGCGAGTGCTCCGAAGTTCCCGTCGACGATGAGTCTCGACCTGCTGTTGCGGGCCTACGCGCGCCTGCCACAAGACGATGCCACGACCATCGTCACCACCTCGCTCGACGCGATGGCTAGCGGAGGAATGTACGACCACATCGGTGGCGGCTTCGCGCGCTACTCGGTCGACCAGGAATGGCTGGTGCCGCACTTCGAGAAGATGCTCTACGACCAGGCGCTGCTCATCCGCGTCTACCTGCACGCCTACCTCGTGTTCGGCGAACCCCGTTGGAAGCAGGTCGTCGAGGAGACGATCGCCTACGTGCTGCGCGATCTGCACCACGAGGCGGGCGGCTTCCTGTCCGCCGAGGACGCCGATTCGCCCGACGAGCACGGCCACGGCCACGAGGGCTTGTTCCACACGTGGACGACCGCCGAGGTCCGTGAAGTGCTCGGTGATGATGCAGACATCGCACTGGAGTGGTACGAGTTCACCGACGGCGGCAACTTCGAGGGTCGCACGATTCCGGCGCGCCTGGCGCACCGCGGCGACCTGCTGCGTCCACCCGAGGTCGAGTCGGTGCGGCAGCGACTGTTCGAGGCCCGTTCGCGGCGTCGCCGGCCCGGGCTCGACGACAAGGTCCTGACCGAATGGAACGGCCTGATGCTGTCGTCGCTGACCGAGGCGGCGGCAGCCCTCGACCGGCCCGATTGGCTCGACGTTGCCGTCGCCAACGGCCACTTCCTGGTCGACAATCTTCGGCGTCCTGCTGACCGCCAAGACGAGGCTCGCTGGCACCGTTCGTGGCAGGCCGACGGTCAGCCACAGGCCCGTCATGCAGCTCTCGCGGCCGATCATGCCGCCTTGGTCGACGCGTTCACCCGGTTGGCCGAAGCGACCGGTGACGGCGAATGGATCGACCACGCTCGCACCGTGGCCGACACGATGCTCGACCACTTCTGGGACGTCGACAACGGCGGATTGTTCACGACCGCCGACGACGGCGAGCAACTCGTCGCTCGGCAGAAAGACCTGATGGACAACGCGACACCATCGGCCAACTCGATCGCCGCGGTGGCCCTGCTCCGCCTCGGTGCGCTCACCGGCGAGGCTCGTTACACCAACCACGCCGAGCAGATCCTGCGACTGCTCGGTGCCGTCATCGCCCAGGCGCCGTCGGCGTTCTCCAACGCTCTGGCGGCAGTCGACATGATCGCCACCGGGATCACCGAGATCGCGATCGTCGGCGACCGATCCGACCTCGTCCGCGCTGTGCAAGCTCGATGGCTCCCGAACGCCGTGTCTGGCCTGGGGCGCGCCGTACGACTCACCGCTGTGGGAGCAGCGCGTCGACGGCTTTGCCTACGTCTGCCGGAACTACACCTGTCAGACCCCGGCCGACTCCGTGGAAACCATCCTCGCCCACCTCGCCGGCGCCTGAGTTCGGAAAGGCAACCGTCAGTCGGCAGATCGTGCAGCTATGTCGCCGTTCCGAAATCCGGGAGCGTCAGCTCCCCGGCGGCATCGAGGCTGAAGCCGGGTTTGAACGCGATCTCCCAGACATGACCGTCGGGGTCCCGGAAATATCCGGCGTAGCCGCCGTAGAACATCACGTCTGGGCGTTTGGTCACCTCGGCGCCCGCGGCCTCTGCGGCATCAACGACGATGTCGACCTCTGGACGGGACCGGACGTTGTGCGCAAGAGCGATACCGCTGAAGCGGGCGCGTTGTTCCATGCCCGACGACGGTAATCGGCACCAGATTCGTCGTCTGCGTCAGCGGCCAGAACGACAGTCAGTTCAGTGAGCTGACATAGAAGCCCAACGCGGTGAGTTCGGAGCAAGCCGATCCGACGACCGACTGTTCACCAGTGGTTGTGATGGACGACCTCAAGTCGTCGGTCGGCGGGGGCGGGTGGTGGCGGATCCGCTGGGTCGATCGGTTGTCGGCACGATGGCCGAGCGCGATGGCACCCACCGACAACATGCCCGACGGCACACCGAGGTCGGCGAACAGCACGTCGACGTTGCGGAAGATGCCGAAGTACAACGCACCGAGGCGCTGGGCCTCGGCGAGCAGCAACAGGTTCTGCACGGCCATCGCCGTGTCGGTCAACCAGAACGGCACCGGCCAGTTGGCGGCGATCTCGAGCCCGTGGCCGGCCTTGTCGGGCTCCGCGTACCGCGACGTGTAGGCGTCGGGATCGGCGACGGGAAGGACGATCACCGGCGCGTGCAGCACCCCGTCGCGGTCTGCCGCGAACCAGGCCTCGGCGTCGGTGGTCTGCCAGAACCTGGCGACGGCGTCGCCGGTGAGGACGACGAAGTGAACGCCCTGGCTGTAGCCCGGCCGACGGCGCCCGTCGTGCCGTGTCGACCAGGTCGGCGACGAGTCGTGCGATCGAGTGGCGTCGGTGCTGAAGTCGCGGGTCATCCGCCGACGGCGGATGACCGCCTCGACGAATGGCAAGCTCGCCGGTCAGCGAGCACCCAGCTTGAGCAGATCCTCGGCCATCACCCAGCCGTGCACGACCAACGAGCCACCCTTCTTGGGGTTGACCGTGGCGAACAGCGCAGCGAGCTCGGGCTTGATCTTGTCGGGCTTCAGCGTCTCGTGGTCGAGGAATCCGCTCTGTCCGTTGGACTTGACCACGAACGACTGCTCGTCGTAGCTGGATCGACCCCGAACCGCTTGGACAGGCGACGACCCCAGGCCCGCTCCTCGCCAACGGCGCGGTGACCGGGTCGGGGAATCAATTCGTCGACCTGCTTGAACGCCTCGAGCGCGTCGACCATCACGAACCGTGAGCCGATGACCACGTCTTCGTCGGGGAAGGCCATCAGCGCCCGGTGAAAGGCCTCGCCCATCAGACCCTTCAACACCTGATCACGCCTGCCGGTGCGCTTGACGCTCATCAGGCCGATCAGCACGCACGGCGTTCCGCCGATGCGCTCGAGCGTCGAGAACGTGCAACCATGCAGCTTGTCGTCGATGCGCGCCGTGGTGCACAGCACCCAATCTTCCTTGGCCTTCGACAACACTCCGATGTCGAACGCGCCGCCCATTGACGCCATTTCGTCGAGATCGGCGTCGGTGAGCGCTGCACAGTCCCTGGTTTCCACCTGGATTGGCATGCTGTAGAGCTCCCCATGTCGTCGTGCGAGGTCTCCATTGTGCCAGAAAATCGGAGATTTCGAAAAGACGGACGATTATTAGAGCATCACGGCGTCGTGACCGAGCAGCATCCGCAGCTCGCCGACCGCCCGATCGAGGTCGACACAGAACTCGTCTGCCAGGCGCAATATCTTGCCGTGACCGATGTGCAAGAACACCGGTGATGCTCCTGGATGGTCGCGAAGAATCTTTCGGATCTGGTGAATCTTCAGTTCGTTCAGCGACGTCGACGGCACTTTCAGTCGCAATGCGCCGCCGAAGCTGTGTCGAGTCCCTCGACGATGTTGACGTCGAGCGCCATGAAGCCGACACGGGCTTCGTCGCGCCTGTCGATCCGACCCTTGACCGTGACGATGGCGTCGTCGACCAACTTGTGGCCGAGCTCCATCAACGCCCTGCGGGAAGACGGTGACCTCGATGGCTGCTGTCGAGGTCTTCGAGGATGAACACCGCCATCTGGTCGCCCTTCTTGGTGAACTTGCGCGACAGGTTGGTGATGACCCCACCGAGCACGAGCACGGCGCCATCGTCGCGTTCCGGCGCCTCGGCGAGGCCACAGTCGACCTTGCGGCGCAGCGCCGCCTCGACCCCGAGCAGCGGGTGATCCGAGACGTACAGGCCGAGCATCTCCTTCTCGAAGCGCAGCCGGTCGCTCTTGTCGAACTCGTTGGTCGGGATGGTGACCCGCTCGTCGAAGCCCTCGACGCGGTCGCCACCGAGATCGCCGAACAGGCTCATCACGCCCTGATCGCGCTCGCGGCGGCGCACCAGGGTGGCATCGATGATCTGCTCGAAGACCATCAGCAGCCCACGGCGCGGGTGACCGAGCGAGTCGAATGCGCCGGCCTTGATCAACGACTCGACGGTGCGCTTGTTGAGCACCGGTTCGGGGACGCGCTCGGCGAAGTCGTGGAACGACTGAAACGCGCCGTTGGCGTCGCGCTCGCCGAGCAGCAGCTCGACCAGGCCCTCGCCGACGTTGCGGATCGCCGACAGCCCGAACGTGATCGCGCCGGGTGACCCGGCGGCAAGCGCGACGTCGGCCGCGACCTCGTCGGCGCGTGACGGTGGCGAAGTCCATCACCGAACGGTTGACGTCGGGCGTCAGCACCTTGATCGCCGGCGCTGCGGGCATCGGAGAGGTAGACGGCCGCCTTGTCGAGGTTGCTCTTGACGCTCGCTAACAGACAGGCGAAGTACTCGACCGGATAGTGCGCCTTCAGATAGGCGGTCTGGTAGGTGACCAGGCCGTACCCGAACGTGTGGCTCTTGTTGAACGCGTAGTCGGCGAACGGCTCGATGACGTCGAACAGCTGCTTGCCCAGCTGCCTGACCGTAGCCGCGTGCGTCTCGCTGCCGGCATCGAACTTCTGCGCGTGCCTTGGCCATCACCTCGCGATCCTTCTTGCCGCATCGCCTTGCGCAGGTTGTCGGCGTCGGCCAGCGAGTAGCCGGCGAACTTCTGGGCCACGCGCATCACGCTCTCCTGATAGATCATCAGGCCAGTAGGTGTCGTCCGAGCACCTCGCTGGCCTCGGGGTGGAAGTAGCTGACGCGGCTTGCCGGCCGTTCTTGTGGTCGGCGTAGTCGTAGTGCATGTTGACGCTCATCGGCCCCGGGCGGTACAGCGCGAGCACAGCGCGAGACGTCGTCGAAGACTGGTCGGCGACAACGAACGGAGCAGTGCCCGCATCGGCGGCGACTCGAGCTGGAACACGCCCATCGTGTCGCCTCGGCCGAGCAGCTCGAACACCAGCGGATCGTCGAGCGGCGACGGCGTCGATGTCGAACGTCGGGATCCTTGACGGCACGCACCATCTCGACGGTGTCGGTGATCACGTCGAGGTTGCGCAGCCCGAGGAAGTCCATCTTCAGCAGGCCCGAGCTCTTCGACCCCGTGCATCTCGTACTGCGTGACGACCGGCGCATCTTCGGGTCTGCCACCCGCCTCGGGCTTGCGCTGGATCGGCAGGTACGAGGTGAGCGGTTCCTTGGTGATCACGACGGCCGCGGCGTGGATGCCGTCGCTGCGCTTCAGGCCCTCGAGCCCTTTGGCGACGTCGACCACCCGCTTCACGTCGGGATCGGCGTCGCACATCGCCCGCAGCTCGCTGGCCGCCTTGTAGCCGTCGGCGTACTTCGGGATTCTGCTCGAAGCAGTACTTCAACGGCGTGTCGCGGCCCATCACGAGCGGTGGCATGGCCTTGGCGATCTTGTCGCCGACGCCGTACGGGTAACCGAGCACCCGCGCGGCATCGCGCACCGCGTTGCGCGCCTTGATCGTGCCGAACGTGATGATCTGGGCGACATGGTCGCGGCCGTACTTCTCGGCGGCGTAGCGGATCATCTCGTCGCGGTATCGCGAGTCGAAGTCCATGTCGATGTCGGGCATCGAGATGCGGCTCGGGTTCAGGAACCGCTCGAACAGCAGGTCGTAGCGGATCGGATCGAGATCGGTGATGCGCAGGCTGTACGCAACTGCGCAGCCGGCCGCCGAACCTCGACCCGGACCGACTCGGATGCCGTTGTCCTTGGCGTGCTTGATGAGGTCCCAGACGATCAAGAAGTACGAGGCGAAGCCCATGTTCTTGATGACCTGCAGCTCGTAGGCCAGTCGCTCGACGACCGATGGCGACAGGTCGTCGCCCCATCGCTGCCTGGCGCCCTCCACGTCAGATCGTCGAGGTAGCCGGCTGCGTCGGTGAAGCCCTCGGGAATCGGGAAGTCGGGCAGCTGCGGCTTACCGAACTCGATGTTGACGTCGGCGCGCTCGGCGACCCACAGCGTGTTGTCGCATGCCTCGGGAAGGTCGCGGAACAGGTACCGCATCTCCGCGGCGGTCTTGAGGTAGTGCTCCTGGCCTTCGAACTTGAACCGCTTCGGATCGCTGAGGGTCGCCCCGGTCTGCACGCACAACAAGGCGTCGTGCGCCTCGTGATCTTCGCGATGCACGTAGTGCGAGTCGTTGGTGGCGATCAGCGGCGCGCCGATCTTGCGGGCGATCTCGACCAGCTTCGGATTCGTGTCGCGCTGAGCCGGTAGCCCGTGGTCCTGCAACTCGACGAAGAGGTTGTCCTTGCCGAAGATCTCCTGCAGCCGCGCCGCCTTGTCGAGGGCACCGCTTCGTCGCCTTGCAGCAGCGACTGCAGCACGTGCCCGCCGAGACAACCGGTGGTGGCGATCAGCCCGTCGTGGTAGCGGGCGAGCAACTCCCAGTCCATCCGCGGCTTGTAGTAGTAGCCCTCCATGAACGCCAAGCTGGCCAACTGGATCAGGTTGCGATACCCCTGATCGGTCTCGGCCAGCAGGGTGAGGTGGTAGTACAGCTTCTCGCCCACCCTCGGTGTCGCCGCCGGAGTCGTCGACGCGGCCGCGGCGCGGGGGACGCTCGCTGCGAGTCTCGTAGGCCATGTAGGCCTCGGTGCCGATGACCGGCTTCACGCCCTGGGCGCGGCACTCCTTGAAGAACTCGAGCACCCCGTACATGTTGCCGTGATCGGTGATGCCGAGCGCCGGCTGGCCGTCGGCCACGGCCTTGGCAACGAGATCATCGAGGCGCGCTGCGCCGTCCAGCATCGAGAACTCGGTGTGGACGTGGAGGTGGGTGAATGAATCCCCCACTGGCGCAGTACCTCCCTCTTCCTGGCCGCTGATCGGCCGATCGACCTACTCGGCCTGCTGATTCGGTGGCCGACGACTTACACGGATGTGATTCGATCGACCTTACTCGATTTCTGGGACTGCAGTTTCTACAGGTAGGTACCCGGCCGATCGACGACATCGATGGCGCCCGGCGGCATCTGGCCTCCACCGCCGGGACCGCCTGCCAGCGACCGGGCGGAAGCTGGCGCATCTGCTCGAGCTGCTGGCGAGCAGCGATCTGCTGGGCGAACAGCGTGGCCTGGATGCCGTGGAACAGGCCCTCCAGCCAGCCGACGAGCTGCGCCTTGGCCACACGCAGCTCACCATCGGACGGAATCTCACCGTCCTTGAACGGCAGCGCGAGGTTGCGGAGCTCGTCTTGCAGATCGGGCGACAGCGCCTCGGAAAGCTCGACGATCGAACGCTCGTAGATCTCGGCCACAGCGCTCGCGGCTGGCCTCGTCGAGTGGGCCGATGCGCACCTCCTCGAGCAGTTGCTTGACCATCGAGCCGATGCGCATCACCTTGGCGGGAGCGGTGACCGTCTCCAGTCTGCTCCGGCGGGTGACGCTCCAGCTGCCTGGTCTTGTGGTTTCTTCGGTCGACATCGGGTGCTCCTTGATCCATGAACGAGATTCAACGCGTGCAGGCCAACAACGGCACCAGCATCTCAGCAGATGTGAGCGACCCGTGTCGACACACCAACGGAAACGGGCCGCTGTCGTGCAGGGTCGATGAAGCTGATCGGCGCCCTGGTGATCGAGCGCCACGTCGCCGAGCCGTGCGGCAACGGGCGGACTGACCACCGGCCCGAACCAGCCGCCGTCGATCAACTCCTGCCGGCTCATCACCCAGGCGACATCGCTGATGGGCCGTCGAGGCGACTTCCAAGAGCTCTTCGGCCGCGCCGGGTCGGGCGTGCAGCCAGCGAAAGCGCCCCTCGCCCGACAGGTACCTGGTCAGCTTCAGACACGTCGGCGGCGGGCGCGCGGATGTTGGTGCCGACGTCGACCTGGCCATGATCGGCGGTGACCAGCAGCGCGGCGATCCGTCGGTGAGCTGGGCGCGAACCTGCTCGACGAGGTCGTCGGCTGAGCGCAGTTCGGCCTCGTAGTACGTCGCCGAAGCCACGCTCGTGAGCGATCTTGTCGATGCCGTCGTAGTAGGCGTAGATCAGCGGCTCGCCGGCGCGCAGCAGCTCGCCGACGGTGACGGCGAGGCTCGATGCTGCACGCCAGCCGACGAACCGGCCACCGCGCAGGTGCGCCTCGCTGAACCCGCTGTGTTCGAAGTCGGCCTTGGTCACGACCGGCACCGGCTCGCCCATGAACGGAGCGAACGGCTGCACTCGGCGTCGGGTTCGTACTTGCGCCGGGCGTCGCCGCGATGTCGGCCCAACGCAGCACGTTCAGCACCTCGCCACCGATGTCGATGCGGTAGCCGACCAGGCCGTGTTCGCCCGGCGTGAGCCCAGTGGTGATCGAGGTGAGGGCCGTCGCTGTCGTGGACGGGCACCACCGTCGTGATCGGTCCACCCTCGAACGTCGCCAGTGCGGGCATGTGCGCGCCGAACTCGACGAACTGCTCCCAGCCGAGACCGTCGAGCACGAGGATCACGACCTGGCGGGCATCGCGGACCGGTCCGGCATCCAGTCACGACCGGCACCCCGCTGCGGAGCCAGCAATGTCGGCACGATGGCGCGGACGTTGGCGCCGGAATAGTCGGGAAAGATCGGTTGGTCGTTCACGGGGAACCTCAGTCCAGCACCTCCCGAGGGTCGTGCGCCAGCCGGGAATTCCTCCGCTCCGCGCGGAAGGCCGTACGATGGTGATGTGCGCGTTTCCAGCAAAGGTGACTACGCCTGTCGGGCCCTCCTTTCGCTTGGCGCTGCACATGGACGGAACCGGCCCCACCTCGGTGCGCGACATCGCCGAGCGAACGGCGATCCCCCAGCCCTACCTCGAGCAGATCCTGCTGGCGCTGAAGGGTGCTGGTCTGGTGAAATCGAAGCGTGGAGTCGGCGGCGGCTACGTGCTCGCCCGCCATCCGGCCGAGATTCGAATCGGAGAGATCCTCTCCGCCGTCGATGGACCGATCAGCCTCGGAGATTTCGGTGAGCCTCACCAAGACGGCTCGTGCGACCACGAAGGCCAGTGCGTGCTGCTGGCGATCTGGAAGTCGGCCGGCGAGCAGATGAAGCGACTCCTCGAGGGCTTCACGCTGCAATCGGTGGCCGATGCAGCACGTGGGGTCGGACCGTGGCCGGAAGCGCGCCTCGAGGACGGCCTCGCTACGTTGTGAGCTGAGCCTCGACCGCGCCGAGGTCGTCGGGCAGCGGCGAGATGAACGACAGCGATTCGCCGCGTGGTCGGATGATCGAAGGCCAGCTCGGCGGCGTGCAGGAACGGGCGCGGCGTGGCGATGCCGTGGCGGATGCCGCCATACGTTCCGTCACCGACGACCGGATGACCGATTGCCGCCAGGTGCACCCGGATCTGGTGGGTTCGGCCGGACTCCAGCCGGCATTCCAACGCGCTGGCCTCGGCCGGACGTGCGATACGTCGTCGAGCACCTGATATCGGGTGCGGGCCGACTTGCCGTCGACGACGACGGCCATCCGCATCGGATCGCGGTGATCGCGACCGATCGGCGCATCGATCACACCCGTGGGGTTGGCGAGATGACCCCACACCAGCGTGCGATAGACACGCGTCGACGTCGCGCTGCGACGAGTGCATAGACCAACGAGTGATAGGCGCGGACCGACCGAGCGACGACCATCAGACCAGAGGTGCCGATGTCGAGACGATGGACGATGCCAGGTCGATGCGGCTCACCGATCCCGGCGATCTCCGGATACCTGGCCAGCAGGCCGTTGACCAGGGTGCCGCTCTGCGTTGCCGGCGCCGGGATGCACGACCAGACCGGCGGGCTTGTCGACCACGATCACGTGCTCGTCGTCGTAGACCACCGAGAACACCGACCGTCGGATCGGCTGCCGGCAGCTCGGCGATCGGCAGCTTGGATCTCGTCGACATCGATCACCTGACCGAGTTGCAGGCGTTGCTTGCCGGACGTGATCACTTGCCGTCGACCTGCACCCCGCCCGCGCTGACGAGCGCGGCAGCATCGGATCGGCTGGCGTCGGTGACCAAGGCCACGATCCGGTCGAGCCGCTCCCCCGCCAAGTGCGGGCGGGATCTCCTCGTGGATCATGCGGCGCGCCCTCGTCGGTGGGCGAACACGGTCCACAGCACGAACAGCGCACCGCCGATGTCGATCGCCATGTCGGCGACGTTGAAGATCGGGAACCATTGGAAGTCGATGAAGTCGATCACCGAACCGTGCAGCACCTGCTCGCCGCGGAAGAGACGGTCGGCAAGATTGCCGATCGCTCCACCGGCGATCAGTCCGGCGGCCACGGCGGTGACAAGCCTGGTCAGCTTTCGACTCGTCCACGCCAACCACAGCACCACGAGCATCGCCACGATTCCGATGAACGGACCGATTCCCTGAGCCTTCGAGAAGGCCATGCCGCTGTTGCGGGTGAGGTTCCACTGCAGCGTCCAGATGACATGGCGTGGCGGATGACCAGGTCGACGCTTCGACAACGCCCACCGCTTGGTCAGCTGGTCGAGGACGACCACGACGGGAATCGCGATCGCCGCAGTCAGCGACGGAATTCGGAAGCTCGTGTATGCGGTGCCGGCGACGACATCGGCCGAGGCGGTCGGAGTGGTCGAGAGCACCTCGGCCTCCGCGTCGTCGGTCATCGACGGCCGATCCCGCCGACCTTCTCCTCGACGAGCATCGTCGCCCACGGAATCGCTTCCAGACGCTCGCGCGGAATGGGTCGGCCGGACTCGGTGGAGTAGCCGTAGCGGCCCGTCGTCAGACGGTCGAGTGCCGTCTCGATGTCGGCGATGGTCTGGCGGGCCTGGGCAGACAGCGTCAGGTCGCGTTCGCGCTCGACGACCATCGTGTCGCCTTCACCACCCTCGTCGTCGAACTGCACATCGCCCATCTCCTGCTCCTCGATCAACGAGTTGGCCTCGTCCTCGAGACGAGTGGCCTGGCCGAGCAGCGCTGCCTTCTCCTCGAGCAGCAGAGCTCGTTGCGCCGTGAGGAACTTGACGTCGAAGTCCTTCGTGTAGGCGACACCGTCTTTGGTCACACCCTTCACGGCCGGGATCTCGATCACCACGGGCCCGGACGCTGGCCTTCTTCGCCGGTGCCGCCTTCTTGGCCGGGGGCCGGGCGCAGCCTTCTTGGCCGCGCGCCTGCGGCGCGGCAGCCGTCTTCTGCGCAGGGGCGGCGGCGCGCCTTCTTGGCCGGCGCGCAGCCTTCTTCGCGGGGTGGATGCGGCCTTCTTCGGCGCGCAACTTCTTGGCCGGCGCAGCCTTCTTGGCAGGAGCGCGACCTTCTTGGCCGGCGCTGCGGCCTTCTTGGCCGGCGCTGCGGCCTTCTTGCCGGCGCAGCAGCGCTTCGGCGGACGCCTTCTTCGGCGGGCGCGACCGCCTTCTTGGCGCGGCGCTTGCTTTGGCCGGCGTGGTCGACCTTCTTGGCGGGAGCCTTCTTGGCGGGAGCCTTCTTGGCGGGAGCCTTCTTGGCACTTGCCATCTGTGTGAACCTCCGTCGACCCAGGTGAGGCCTGCGATGCTACCGCCGTAGTGGCTCGAAGACGACGATCACGCCGGGCGATCACACACTTGGTCGGTCGAGCGCGGTCGGTGCTCAGACCTTGGTGACACCGATGACACCTGCTCGCCGTCGAGCTCGGCGTTGGGCTCGCCCGGCGCGAACGTCAACGACACCGCCAACGTCGGCTCGGTGATCAACGAACTGAACGGTTCGACCTGACTGCGGATCGAGTCGGGGAGGCCGAGACGCAGGGCGATGCGATCGCTGACGTGGAGACCGGCATCGCGACGTGCCTGTTGCACGAGCCTGACCAGATCACGGGCGACACCTTCGGCCTCGAGCTCGGCGGTGAGATCGATGTCGAGCACGACGACGCCGGTGTTCGCCGGCAGCGTCGTCGCCCGCGATGGATCGGCGGCGACGAGGCGCAGCGTGTACTCGCCTTCGGCCAGCTCGACCCCGCCGGCCGTGACGACACCGGTGGTCTCGTCCTGGGTCCACTGGTCCTTGCTTGACGGCAGCGATCACCTTCTGCACGTCCTTGCCGACGCGCGGTCCGAGCACGCTCGGCACGACCGTCAGCTCGAACTGCTCCGACCGCATCGAGATCCGTCGACAGCACCACCTCTTTGACGTTGATCTCGTCGGCGATGATGCCGCGGAACGGTTCCAGCGACTCGGCATCGTGTGCCGCGATCGTCAGCTTTGACAGCGGCTGGCGAACCCGCCGTCCAGTTGCCTTGCGAACAGCCGACGACGCGCTGCACACGTCGCGGACACGATCCATCGCTGTCACGAGCTGGCGTCGAGTCGACCAGTCGGTGCTCGCCGGCCAGTCGGTCAGATGAACGCTGCTGTCGTCGCCGACCAGGCCTCGGTACACCGCCTCGGTCGTCAACGGCAGCAACGGTGCGGCAACCTGGCACAGCGTCGTCAGCACGGTCCACAGCACGTCGAGCGCCTCGTCGTCGCCCGCCCAGAATCGCTCGCGCGACCGGCGCACGTACCAGTTGGTCAACGCGTCGAGGAAGGTGCGCACGCGTGCCACACGCTGCGAACAGGTCGTAGCCATCCATCGCCGCCGTGACGTCGTCGACCAACGACGTGCAGCTTGCCGAGGATGTACTGATCGAGCGGATCGGCCGACTCGATGCGCCGTTCGGCGGTGTATCCGGCGGCATTGGCGTACATGGTGAAGAACGAGTAGGTGTTCCAGATCGGCAGCACGACGTGACGCACGCTCTCGCGGATCCCGTTCTCGGTCACGGCGAGATCGCCGCCGCGGAGGATCGTCGACGACAACAGGTCCAGCGCATGGCGTCGGCGCCGTACGTGTCGAACACCATCATCGGGTCCGGGTAGTTGTCGAGGCTCTTCGACATCTTCTGACCGTCGTCGCCCAGCACGACGCCGTGGCTGACGCAGTGTCCGGAACGCCGGACGATCGAACAGCGCAGTTGCCAGGACGTGCAACGTGTAGAACCAACCGCGCGTCTGGGCCATGTATTCGACGATGAAGTCGCCCGGGTAGTGGCTCTCGAACCAGTCGGCGTTCTCGAACGGATAGTGCACCTGGGCGAAGGGCATCGAGCCCGACTCGAACCAGCAGTCGAGCACCTCCGTGACTCGTCGCATCGTCGAGCGACCCGTCGGATCATCGGGATTCGGGCGCACCAGCATGTCGACGTACGGACGGTGCAGATCGTCGATCTCGACGCCGAAGTCACGCTCCAGATCGGCGATCGATCCGTAGACGTCGATCCGCGGGTAGTTGGGATCGTCGCTCCGCCACACCGGGATCGGTGAGCCCCAGAAGCGATTGCGACTGATGCTCCAATCGCGGGCATTGGCCAGCCACTTGCCGAAGCTGCCGTCCTTGACGTGCTCGGGCACCCAGTGGATCTGCTGGTTCAGCTCGCCCATGCGGTCCCGGAACGCCGAGACCTGCACGAACCAGCTGCTGATCGCCCGGTACACCAGCGGCTCGGCGCATCGCCAGCAGTGCGGGTACGAGTGGTGGTGGGTGTCGTGTCGCACCACCACACCGCGCGCTTTCAACTCCTTGACGACCTCGTTGTTGGCATCGAACACGTGCATGCCGGCCCACGGTGGAACGTCGGCGGTGAAACGTCCGTGCTCGTCCATCGGACACACGGTCGGGATCCCGACGGCGTTGCACGCGTTCTGGTCGTCCTCGCCGAAGCCGGGTGCCATGTGCACGACGCCGGTGCCGTCTTCCGTCGAGACGAAGTCGCCGGCGAGCACCTGAAACGCGTTCGGCGTGTCGGCGAAGAACGGGAACAGTCGGCGTGTAGCGACGACCGACGAGATCGCTGCCTTTGATCGTGCCGACGTGCACGGCGTCGGCCAGCTCCCGCTCGTAGGCGGCGAGGCGTGCCTCGGCGAGGATGTAGCGCACCCCGTCCTCTTCCATCACGGCGTAGTCGATGTCGGGCCCGACCGCCAGGGCAAGGTTGCTCGGCAGCGTCCACGGCGTCGTCGTCCAGGCCAGCATCCGCTCGCCGGTGTCGAGCCGGAACTGGACCGTCGACGCCGGATCCTGGCGGTCGCGGTAGACGTCGTCCATTCGTGTCTCGGTGTTGCTGAGCGGCGTCTCACAGCGCCAGCAATAGGCGAAGCACCTTGAATCCTTCGTAGATCAATCCCTTGTCCCACAAGGTCTTGAACGCCCACATCACGCTTTCCATGTACGGCAAGGTCGAGCGTCTTGTAGTCGTTGTCGAAGTCGACCCAGCGAGCCTGTCGGGTGACGTACCGTTGCCATTCGTCGGTGAACCGCAGCACGCTCGTGCGGCAGGCGTCGTTGAACTTGTCGATGCCGAACTTGGTGATCGCCGGATGCCCGCTGATGCCGAGCTCCTTCTCGACGACGACCTCGGCGGGAAGACCGTGACAATCCCACCCGAACCGGCGCTCGACGCGCTTGCCGCGCATCGTCTGGTAGCGCGGCACCGTGTCCTTGACGAACCCGGTCAGCAGATGCCCGTAGTGTGGCAGGCCGTTGGCGAACGGGGGGCCGTCGTAGAAGACGTACTCGTCGGCATCGGCACGACGACGAATCGACTCGGCGAACGTGTTGCGCTGCGCCCACGACGCGAGCACGTCGGTTTCGATCGCCGGAAAGGACGGTTGCGGGTCGACTTCGGGGTACATCTGCGGGCTCCTGCGTGTGTCGTGTGCACAGGGACGAGTTGTCAGCTCGCGATCCCACCCTGTTTGCTGCCGCCCGCAGACGGCAACCCCTCGGTTGCGCCAGCTGTATCGGGCTGGACCCGTTCGGTTCTAGTGAGCCACGTGGCCTTTCGGGCCGTGACTGTTCTTCCGAAAGCTCGGAGGTGATTGCCTCGTCAACGCCGCTCAAATGCTATCGAGATGATACTGGCCACGCGGACCGAGCAGGTCGTTACTGGAGTTCGTCGCCGACGATCAGTGGATCATCGCCGGACGCCGACCAGCCGGGTGTCGGTGCCGCCTCGATGTCGAGGTCGAGGCGCATGATGCTGGTCTCGTCGGCATCCGCGCTGTCAGCGTTGGAGATGTCGGGGTTCGGGGTGCCAGGGGCCGCGGCGTCGTGGGTCGCGATCTCGGGAGGCGTCGCATCGACGGATCCTGTGTCAGCACCGGATGCTCGATCGTCGGCTGTCTCGACCTCGCCGTACACAGCCGACGAGTATGCACCGGCGGCTGGAGCACCGGCTGCCGCGGGAGCAGGGGTAGCCGACGGGGCCTCTGCGGGACTGGCGGCAGTCACGACCGACGATTCGGCCGAGGCCGAAAGCAGCGGCCGGCGCATCTCGCCGAGCCCACCCGGCACTCGTTCGATGAGATCTTGCAACGACACGGCTGCGTCGCGGAGGCGCTCGCGCTGGGCGCCGAGATGATGCTCGAGATGGTCGACATCGGAGACCAGGAAGTCGCGACGAGCAAGCAACGCCTGCACCTCGTTCTCGGCCTTGATGCGCTCGGACTCGGCACGACGGCGAGCCTCGAGGCGGGCCTCGTCGAGCAACTTGTCGGCCATCGACCGGGCGTTGTCGATGACCGTCGTCGCATCGACCCGAGCCTTCACCGTGATCGCCTCGGCTTCGGCGTTGGCCTGCGCCACGGTGGTGTCGGCAGTGCGCTGGGCCAGCAGCAGCGTGCGGCTGATGGTCTCGGAGTCCTCGTCGCTCGCCGTCGGCGACGCACCGGCAGCGCTTGTACCGCTGGTGACCTGCTGCGACACCTCCTGCAGCTTGGCAACGGCGGCGCGCGCCCGTGCCTCCATCGCCGTTGCCTGGTTCTGGGCCGTCTCGATCGCCGACGCGACCTTCTCTTTGAAGTCGTCAACCTCGCCCGGGTCGTATCCCTTCTTGACTGTCTTGAAACCGGCACTGCGAACGGTCTGCGGGCTGAAGTCCATAGTCAGATGTTACGCATGGCGGCGCCGCCACAGTGGACACTCAGCTGTCGTACTCGCCGCTGTCGTGCCCGCCCTTGCGCGGTGGGATCGGCTTCAGCAGGTAGACACCCGTAGCGACCTTCTCCATCGTGCCGTTCAGTCCGTAGCACAGCCCACTGGCGAAATCGATGAGTCGACGCGACACCTCGCGGTCGCTGGCCTCGAGGTTCATGATCACCGGCTGGCCGTCTTTGAACTTGTCGGCGACCTCTTGGGCGGAATCGAATCGACGCGGTCGAACCGTGTACGGATCGGCCGAGTTGACGGGCGCCTGCCGCTGGGTGTTGATCGGACGCGGCTGCACGTTGGAGTCGTCGGTGGCCGGTACGGGTCGGCGACCGGTGAGGTCGGCATCGCGCGTCGGATAGCTGGGTCGAGCCGGCATCGTGCGCACCGTACCGTCGGGCTCGTACTCCCTGGTATCCGGTCTGGCCACGCGGCGCAGGCTCTTCGCGCTGGCTGCGTGGCGATCGAGAAGAACGCTCCGGCTCCTGCGCGGCGTCGTAATCGTCGTACGCATCGTCGGGCCCCAGTCCCAACCAATCCATTGCGTTTCTCCAGATCGGCATCCTCGGTCCTCCTCCGCCTGAGATTACCGTACTCGCGGGCTCAGAGCTGGACGCATGCCAAACAGCACGCTTCCGAGCCGCACGCGAGTCGAGCCTTCCTGCACGGCGACGACGAAATCGTCGCTCATCCCCATCGAGCACGATCTCAACCCGAGTTCGTCGCACAGAGAACGAACCAGTCGAAAGCCTGGTCGCGCCGCTTCCGGCCCACCCTCGGTCGGACCGACCGTCATCAGCCCGTCGACGACCAGACCGGCGGCCGTGGCCCGTGCCACCAGCGATTCGACGTCGTCGGGCACGCAACCGCCCTTGTCGGGTTCGCCGTCGTGTTGACCTGCACGAGCACGTGGGCGCCTGGTGCCCGCTTGGCCAGTTCGATCGTCAACGCGGGTCGGTCGAGCGTCTCGTACACGTCGACCAGCTCGACGATCTGGCGCACCTTGTTGGTCTGCAGCTGACCGATGAAGTGCACCGCCACGTCGAGCGAACTGCCGCCCGATTTGGCGCGCAACCTGGCGCCAACTTGGCGACCAGCTCCTGCGCGTAGTTCTCGCCGACGGCCGTCAGTCCGACCGCGGCGGCCGCCTCGACGACCTCGACGGGGTGACCCTTCGTGACCGCGAGAACCTCGACGTCGGCACCGCCTGCCTCGACGATCTGCTGGCGAACCCGCTGTAACCGCTCGGCGAGACCGCCGAACTGTGTCACTCGACTCGTGTCACTTCAGGAACGACGGCACATCGAAATCGTCGTCATCATCGTCGAGCGGGTCGGCGGGCTGATCGGCGAACAGATCCTTGAGTGACGACGTCGGCTTGTCGGGCGCCTTCCCGGGTCGAGCCGCGGTGGCGCCGCTGTCCCAACGATCGAAGCCGGCGGCGATCACGGTGACCTTCACCTCGTCGCCGAGCTCGTCGTCGATGACCGTACCGAAGATGATGTTGGCGTCTTGGTGGGCCACGCCGTGGATGATCTCGGCGGCCGCGTTCATCTCGAACAACGACATGCCCGACGGGCCGGTGATGTTGAGCAGGATGCCCCGGGCACCGTCGATGGCGGCCTCGAGCAACGGGCTGGAGATTGCCGCCTTGGCCGCCGTGACGGCGCGATTCTCTCCGCTGGCCTGGCCGATGCCCATCAACGCCGAACCGGCACTCGAAAGGATCATCTTGACGTCGGCGAAGTCGGTGTTGATCAAGCCCGGCGTCGTGATCAGGTTGGTGATGCCGGACACGCCCTGCAGCAGCACCTCGTCGGCCATCTTGAACGCGTTGAGCACGCTGGTCTTCTCGTTGGCGACTGTCAGCAGGCGATCGTTGGGGATGACGATGAGCGTGTCGACCTTCTCCTTCAGGCGTCTGCACGCCGGCATCGGCCTGGACCGAACGACGACGACCTTCGAAGCTGAACGGCCGGGTGACCACGCCGATCGCCAAGCGCACCGATGGTGCGTGCCAGCTCGGCGATGATCGGTGCTGCACCGGTGCCCGTGCCGCCACCCTCGCCGGCCGTGATGAAGACCATGTCGGCACCCTTGATGACCTCTTCGATCTCGTCGCGATGCGTCTCGGCGGCATTGCGACCGACCTCGGGATCGCTGCCGGCACCAAGTCCCCGGGTGAGATCACGACCGATGTCGAGCTTGACGTCGGCGTCGCTCATCAGCAGTGCCTGCGCGTCGGTGTTCACGGCGACGAACTCGACCCCTTTGAGGCCGGCGTCGATCATCCGGTTCACGGCATTGACGCCACCACCGCCGACACCGATCACCTTGATGACCGCGAGATAATTTTGAGGTGCGCCTGCCATCAGGGAAGCCTCCGTAGTGCTGATTGGCGAATGGATTGAGGCATGTCAACGCCCGTTTCGCCAAGTCTCGCACGTCCGAGAGCAGAAGCGGTGGACATCATTGCATCAGCGGCACGGTGTCCGCGAAATCTCCGACGTCGAAACGTCGAGTGTGCACATCCCGTCGAGCCCGCCGCGGACCTCCGAGAGCAGCCGGACCAGCTTCGACGAGAGGTCGGTCGCCGATCCGAGCTGCACCTCGAGGTCATCGCGCAGCCGCAGCGTGAGGTTGCCGGCGGTGGCGTCGACATCGATCGATTCGGTCAGCGCTCTGATCTCGCTCGGGAGAGCGATCGCCAGTTGTGCGGCCGAAGCCAACGGACGGCCGGCGAACTGACCTCGTTCGACATCGGGGTTTGCGCCTGTGACCAGCATGTAGTCGATCGGAATGCCATCGACGACGTCGAGCACCCGACCATCGCGGTCGATGACCCGGTACTTGCCGTCGGAGCCGGCGAAGGTGGCGATCGGCTTGCGCTCACGAATGTCGATGAACACCCGATGCGGGAACTCGGTGGAGACACGGGCCGACTCGACCCAGGCGATGCTCTCGAGTTGGCGCTCGAGTTGGCGCGTGTCGACCAGCAGGATTGCGTCGCCCTTCAGTTGGTCGACGATCGCCGACAGCTGCCTTGGATCGGTGTAGACCGCGCCCTGCACATCGACGGTGCGAACGTCGAACAACGACGAAGCCAGTACGGCGACTGCGCCGACCAGCACCAGCAGGATCGCCGCCGCGATCGCGACCCAGATGAGTCGCTTGCGCCCCTTGGCCCGGCGCACCGCGATCCGCCGGGCACGCACCCGCGGATCCATCGATCCCGTCGACCGACTCGGGAAGGCCTCGATGCTGCCGCCTTCGTCGAGATCCTTGATGACGATCGTCGATCGCCACCCGACTTGTCGTCGTCGGCGGTGTGAATCTCGCGGAGCCGAGAGCCGGACTCCTCGTCGAGGTACAGGGCGTCGGGGCGATCGTCGTCGCCGATCACGATCACCTTGCGAGGAGCGTTGGGGCCCGACGGGTTGGCGTGACCGTCGCCGCAGAGGTCGACGACCCGGTGCATCCGAGGGCGCGGTCTGATCGCCGACGCCTGCGTCGGTTGCGTCGTCGCCCACGAGGGTGGTCCAGCCGATCGGATGCTGCCGCCTCCGCTGTGCTGTCGGCTGGGCCGTCAGCTGTGCCGCCGGCTGTGCTGTCGGCTCGCGCCGAGACCCAGCATCCGATCGATCGCCGGGTCGTCGAAATCGATCGCCTCGGCCTCTTCCTCGGAGAACGCGGCCAGCAACTCCTCGAGGACGACGTCGGGCACGTCGTCCGGCGTCGGACTTGGTTCGGCCGCTACGTTCTCGGCGACGCCGTTTGCGCTTGTCAGCCATGGGACGGACCCTCGGCGTGATCATTTCGGCCGGCTACATCGCCGGCGTGTCATCTCGGCTCGCCGAAACCGACCAACCGTACCTCGCTGCGCAGTTCGAACCCGGTCTCGCGAGCGACGCGGCCGCGAACCTCGTCGATGACGGCCTTGACGTCGGCGGCCGTGGCCCCGTCGCCGGCCTGGATGAAGTTGGCGTGCTTGTCGGAGACGAACGCCCCGCCGATCCGGAACCCGCGAAGACCGACCCGATCGATCAGCTCGCCTGCCGACAACTCACCGGGGATGGGGTTGACGAAGACCGAGCCGGCGTTCTGCCCGCCGGGCTGGTTCTCCCGCCGCCAGCGCACGATCTCGGCGATCTCCCGCTCGGACGCTTCGACGTCGCCGACGCGAAGCTGGAGATGCGGCACGGACCACGATCTCGTGGTCGCCCAGATCCGAGCCGCGAAAGCGCAGACCGAGCGAGTCGGCCGGCCGCCAGTCGACTGCAGTCGTGCCAGGTCGAAGATCTCGGCGCGTACGAGCCAGGCGGCGATGTCGGATCCGTGACCGCCGGCGTTCATCCGCACCGCGCCACCGATCGAGCCAGGAACGCCGACGGCCCACTCGAAGCCGGTCAGGCCCGGCTGCGGCTGTCTTGCGGGCCAGCACCGGCAGTGCGACAGCAGAACCGGCGTGCACCTCGACTCCGCTGATCTCGATGCCGTCGGCCCACTCGGCCAGACTGCATCGCCACGTCCGGCGAACCCAGCATCGGCGACCAACAGGTTCGATCCCCGACCGACGACGAGCACGGGAAGCTCGTAACGGGCGATCACCGCGGCCACCCGTCGATGTCTCGAGGTCGACGACGGGACGACGAAGATGGCCGCGCTGCCACCGACGCGATACGTCGTCAGTGGGCCCAGGGTTCGTCGATGCGGCAGAGCGACCCGAGATCGGAGGCCGCCCGATGAAGGCGTTCGGTCGAGGCTCAAGCGGACTCGACTCTCAGCTCGGCCCGACGCTGCTGTCACCTCATCGGGGAGCGAGGCGATGTCGCCGCAACCCATCGAGATGCACACATCGCCGGCGCGCAGTTCCTTGGCGAGGTAGTCGATCAAGTCGAGCCGGCGCGGCATCCAGCCAGGCGAGTCGCGGGATGCGCGTCGAGCACCGCGTTGACGACGAGCTTCCCGGTGACACCAGGAATCGGGGTCGTACCGGACGCGATAGATGTCGGTGAGCACCACCAGGTCGGCATCGACGAACGCGTCGCGATAGGCGGGCGACATGACGGCCATGCGGTTGAAGCGATTCGGTTGGAACACGGCGACGACTCTGCGCCAACCATCGCCGCTGCGAGCGCGCCGCGGCCAGAACCGCGCTGATCTCGCTCGGCAGGTGGGCGTAGTCGTCGACCAGCGTTGCGCCACCGTCGACACCGCGGATGTCGAAGCGGCGGGCGACACCACCGAACTTGGCCAGGGCGCGCGACGCGACGTCGAAGTCGACGCCGACGGAGAGTGCCATGGCCAGCGCCCCGAGGGCATTGCGCACGTTGTGGATGCCGCGCAACGGCAGGTCGACGCGTACCGAGCGTCTCACCCGCGTGGGTGACCGTGAACGAGTTCGATCCGTGATCGGACTGCACGTCGACGGCGTGATAGTCGGCAGCCGGTGACGTTCCGTAGGTGGTCGCCCCGTGACGACCGGCAAGTTCGGCGCACACCGGGTCGTCGATGCAGAGCACCTTCGGCCCGGAGATCCGGGAGAGATACTGATCGAAACTGGCGACGATCGCCTCCTCCGTGCCGTAGAAGTCGAGATGATCGATCTCGACGTTGGTCAGGATCGTGCCGAACAGCGGCAGTTCCAGATGAGTGCCGTCGCTCTCGTCGGCCTCGACCACCAGCCACTCGCGCGCCGGTCCACTGTGCGCCGGTGCCCATGTCGGTGACGTCGCCGCCGATGATGAACGACGGCCGCAAACCGGCAGCGGCGAGGATCAGCATCAACATCGACGTCGTCGAGGTCTTGCCGTGCGTACCGGCGACGCCGAGCGACTTGGCCTGCGCACAGATCGACGACAGCATCGCGGCCCGGGTCAGCACGGCGATCCCCGTCCGCGCTGCCTCGTCGAGCTCGATGTTCCTCGCCGGTACCGCCGTCGAAGCGGTCACTGCCGCGCAGCCTTCGACATGGCGGCGATCGTGGCCCACGTGGACCTCGACACCCGCCGCGCGCACGCGCTCGAGGACCGGCCCGTTCGCGAAGGTCGCTGCCGCTGACCCGATGGCCCATCTCGGCCAGCACGATGGCGATCGCGCTCATGCCCGGCCCACCGACACCGACCACGTGCAGGCGGTGCGGCGTCGAGAGATCGAGTGGAAGTCCGGCGAGATCGATCACGGCGCTGCCACCTGTTCGATGAGATCGACGAGGGCACCACTTCGATGGCGCTCTCCGATCGCGGCGGCAGCAGCAGACATCGCGGCGAGCTTGTCGGGATTCGACCACCAGCTCGTTGATCTCCCTGATCAGCCGCTCGGCGGTGAGATCAGCCTCCATGATCAGCACCGCGGCGCCGATGGTCGCTGAGCTCGCGGGCGTTGTCGACCTGATGGTTCTCGGCTGCGCCCGGCCACGGCACGAGCAGCGCCGGCATCCCGACCGTGGCGAGTTCGGCGATCGTCGACGCACCGGCTCTCGTCATCATCAGGTCGGCAGCGGCGTAGACGAGCGGCATTCGGTCCTCGTATCCCAGCACTCGATACATGATGCCGTGGCTGCCGTCGCGACCGGGCGCGGCATCGGCCAGATTGCGTTCGCCGACGACGTGGTAGACGGCGAGATCGTGTCGGTCGGCCAGTCGCGCCGACGGCTCCGGCAGTCACCTCGTTGAGCCGCTGGCGCCCAGCGAACCGCCGAACACAGCGAACACGAACCGGTCGTCGGGCAGGTCCAGCTGCGATCGGGCGCGATCCCGGTCGCGCGGACGATCGACCGCCAGCACCTCTTGGCGAACCGGCGCCCCGGTGACCTGAGCCCTCGGCAGGGTCGAGCCCTCGAACGCCACGGCGCACGCTGCGGCGCGGCGAGCCATCAGCTTCGAGACGAGACCCGGTCGACGGTCGTAGCTGACCACGACGATCGGGACGCGGCACAGCATCGCCGCGGCTGTCGCCGGAAAGCTCGCATAGCCACCGACGTTGACGACCACCTTCGGCGACAACCGGCGGACCAGCCTGATCGCCTGCCACGTCGAGCGGATCAGCTTCGGGACGAACACCAGGTTGCGCAATCGACAGACTGCGCTGCAACCCGACGACATCGAGCAGCGTGTGGTCGTAGCCGGTGGCAGGCAGCAACCGGCGCTCGACACCGCGGCTGGTGCCGACGTAGTGGATGGTGTCGCGATCGTGACCACGGGCGACGAGTGCATCGGCGACGGCCACCGCCGCGAGCACGTGCCCCGACGTGCCGCCGCCCGTCACCACGGCGAAGGTGGTGTCGGCGTTGGTCACGACGACGGTCACCTCACGTTGCGAGCCACGTTGAGCAGCAGCCCGGCCGCGGTCATCGTGACGAACAGGGAACTGCCGCCGGCCGAGAAGAACGGCAGCGTCAATCCGGTGACCGGCATCATCCCGGTGACGCCGCCGACGTTGATGATCGTCTGCACGACGAACCAGATGACGATGCCCCCGGCGAGCAGGCTGGCAAATCGGTCCTGCGTCGCCAGCGCCACCTGCACGCCGCCAAAGGCCAGGATCAAGAATCCGCCGAGCACGGCGACGACGCCGATCATCCCCAACTCCTCGGCGACGACGGCGAAGATGAAGTCGCTGTGGGCCAAGCGGCAGGAAGTCGCCCAGCTTGTTCTTGCCCTGGCCGACGCCCTCTCCCGCGAGTCCACCCTGGGCGAGGGCGATCATCGCCTGGTAGGTCTGGTAGCTGAGATGGTCCTTGTGGGCGGCGATGTCGAGAAAGGCGGTGAACCGGGCCTGGCGACGTGGGCTGGAGACCACGAAGGCGAGCGCGCCGACAGCGCCGAGCGCGGCGGCGGTGGCCATCGGCCGCAGTGGCGCACCGGCGATGAACGCCACGACGAACACGATCGAGGCCAGCACGATCGCCGACCCGAGGTCGCTCTGCACCAGGCACAGGCCGCTGCCGACGATGGCGACGAACATCACCGGCACGAGGGTCCGCGACGGATCGCCCATCTCGTCGCGGCGCTTGGCCAGCAGGTTGGCGCAGTACAGCAGCACCGCCAGCTTCAAGAACTCCGACGGCTGCAGCGACAGGGGCCCGATCGCCACCCATGCATTGGCATCGTTGACCCGATCGCCGATGCCGGGGATGAACGGCAGCAGCATCATGCCGCACGACAGCATCAGCGCCGGCAGCACCAGTCGACGCCAGAAGTGATACGGAACCCGCATGCCGATCCACAGGCCGACCAACCCCAGCGCGGCCCACATCACCTGCTTGTTGAAGATGCGGTACGGCGACTGGCCCTGGTGGAACTGGTTGATCGACGACGCCGACAGCACCATCACCAGACCGAGCATGACGAAGACGGCGACGACAACGGCGATCGCGTAGAAGGCGACAGTAGGCGGCGAGGTTGGTCTCGACGCCATGCGTCGTGTCGGGTGCCTGCGCAGTGCAGCCGCCCGATCGAGGGCCTGCCTGCGACGATCGCCGATCACTGTGGTCGATGAACTCATCGTGCTCCGTCCTCGAAGTAGCCGTGTACCAACCGCTTGAAATCGTCACCGCGTGCCGGGTAGCCACCGTCGGGGTACCAGTCGAAGCTGGCGCACGCCGGCGACAGCAGCACCGTGTCGCCTGCCTCGGCGAAATCGGCGGCCGCGGCAACGGCCTTTGCATCGACTCGACATCGACGACAGGGCACCAAGCGGCGAACGCCTCGTGAATGATCGGGGCTGCTTCTCCGAGTGCGACGACAGCCTTCACCCGTTCGTGCTCCGTCGCCAAGCTGGCCAGATCGAGCCCCTTGTTGCGCCCGCCGGCCAGCAGCACCACCTTGCGGAAGCCGCGGATCGCGGTGATCGCAGCGTGTGGTGTTGTCGCCTTCGAGTCGTTGTACCACGCGACCCCGTCGAACTCGCCGACCGGCTCGATCCGGTGCGGTGGATGCTCGAACGTGGCCAACGCCTTGCCCACCGCGGCTGCGCTGGCCAGACCTGACTCGATCGCTATCGCCGCCGCCGCCAACGCGTTGGTGACGTCGTGCGGGAGGTCGCGTGTCATCGTCGCCCGCTCGGCGAACGCCCCGGCCGGGCCGGTCAGCGTCGAGCCGACGAGGCGATAGTCGGCCTCGTCCGCGCCGAACGTACAGGTGCGACCGGCGGCACCGGCAAGGTTGCGCATGACGACCGGATCGGTCGCGTAGCCGACAGCGACGTCGTCGGGTCGATTGTGGCTCCACAGCCGCGCCTTGGCCCGTTCGTAGGCCCGCATCGACACGTGCCAGTTCTGATGGTCATCGGCGAGGTTCAACCACACCGAGGCCTCACTACGAAAATGCTCGATCCAGTTCAACCGAAAGCTGCTGCACTCGACGACGAACGCATCGACGTCGGTGTCGAGTGCGGCGATCAATGGCACCTCGGTGTTACCGACCGCAGCAACCTTCAGTCCGGCACATCGCAACATCGCCGCGGCCATCAGCGTCGTCGTCGTCTTGCCGTCGGTCCCGGTTACCGCGAGCATCGGTCGTGGTCCGCCGGCGCGCTGCTGTTCCCACTCGTAGGCCAGATCGATCTCGGTGCGGATCGGCTTGCCGAGACGCATGGCAGCAGCGATCACGGGATGCGTCTCGGGGACGCCGGGTGCCGGGCACACGATGTCGCTCACCGCCACCAACCTGTCGAGTGTGTCCGCGTCTGGGCGAGCGACCAGTTCGGCCCCGACCGCGGCTGCGGCCGCGGCTCTGGCATCGTTTGGGGCGTCGTCGGCGACGAGCACCCGTACGCCGCGTTCGCTGAGCGCTCGAGCGACGGCCTCGCCGCTGATCGCCAGGCCGTACACCAACGCTGTCGAGATCATCTGCGCAACTCCAGCCGAGTGAAGTCGCCGATGTAGATCGCCAGTGCAGTCGCCACGCAGATGCCGGCGATCAACCAGAACCGGATGATCACCGTGGTCTCCGGCCATCCGATCAACTCGAAGTGGTGGTGGATCGGCGACATGCGGAACAGACGACGCTTGCGCCCGGAGGCCTTGAACACACCCATCTGGATCGCCACTGATCCCGCCTCGATCACGTTGATCCCGCAGATCAGGATCAACAGGATCTGGGTGTCGGTCGTCAGAGCAAGCAGAGCCAGAGCCGTGCCGATTGCCAACGAGCCGACGTCACCCATGAAGATGCGCGCCGGCGCGGCGTTGAACCACAGGAACCCGCCGCACGCTCCCGCAAACGCGGCGGCGACGACCGCCAGGTCGAGCGGGTTGACGACACCCGAGCCGCCGACACCGTAGATCTCCGGATTGCGGAATGCCCAGTAGGCGATGATCGTGAAGGCCAGAAAGCCCAGCAGTCCGGCTCCGACGGCGAGACCATCGAGCCCGTCGGTCACGTTGACGGCGTTCGAGGTGGCCCAGATGGTCACCCCGGCGAAGACCACCCAGACCGGCCACGGTACGTGCCAGCCGGGCCAGTCGTATCGCGTGAACGAGATGGTCTCGCTGACGCCTGTCGCGGCGACGAGCCACCAGGCGATGCCCATCGAGATCGCCAGGGTGATGTAGCTCTTCTTCTTCCAGAAGATGCCGCGGTTGTGCGCTTTGTTGATCTTGATGTAGTCGTCGAGGAAGCCCATGGCGGAGAGCACGAGGATGCCGACCCAGGCGATCGCAGCCTGGTTGGAGAAGACCAGGCCATGACGGAAGTGTGCGACGACCCAGCCGAAGAACGCTGACACCACGATCGCCAGGCCACCCATGGTCGGTGTCCCTTGCTTGGCCAGGTGGTGTTCGGGGCCGCGGTCCTCCTTGCCCAGGATCGGTTGACCCTTGCCCCGGTTGCGGAAGAAAGTGATGAGGTAGCGAGTGCCGAAAAGGGACGCGACCATCGCGCACACCCCGGCGATCATCACGGCGATCACTGCAACACCTTCAGCAGTTCTCGTGCGACCGCGCGGTCATCGAAGTCAAGCACCTCTTGGCCGATGGTCTGCGTTCGTTCGTGACCCTTTCCGGCGATCAGCACCACGTCTCCGGATCGCGCCGCGCGAAGAGCAATCTCTATGGCCTGCCGGCGATCGGGTTCCATCACAACGCGGCCACGGTAGTCGGAGGGGACCCCTTCCAGAGTGGCATTGAGGATCTCCAGCGGGTCCTCCGAGCGCGGGTTGTCGGAGGTGATGACGACATGATCGGCCAGCCGCGAGGCCACCGCACCCATCAGTGGGCGCTTGTCGCGATCGCGATCACCACCGCAGCCGAACACCACATGCACCGCTGAGTCGCCGGCCACCTCACGTGCAGCGCCGATCGCCTTCTCCAGCCCGTCAGGTGTGTGCGCGTAGTCGACGATCACGGCGAAGGGCTGACCAACCACCACCGCTTCGAAACGACCCGGCACCGCCGCCGCGGCTCGCAGCCCGCCCTCGATCGTCGCCGGGTCGATGCCCAGCCGATAGCACGCCGTGGCTGCGGCCAGGCTGTTCATCACGTTGAATGCTCCACCGATCGGGACCTCGATCGACCGGCCTCGCCATTGGTAGCTGTGGCTGGTCGCCGAGACGGTGACGTTCTCGACATCGCCGATTCCGTACCCGGTGGTCGGGATCGATCCGACGTCCATCAGCAACCTGCCGTGAGGATCGTCGATGTTGACGACCGCTTCGTCCGACAAGTCGGGCTGGAACAACTTGGCCTTCGCCGCGAAGTACCGCTCCTGCGTTCCGTGGAGATCGAGATGGTCGCGACCGAGGTTGGTGAACACAGCGATGTCGAAATGACACCCGACTACGCGCTGCAACTCCAGCGCGTGCGACGACACCTCGATCACGACGGCGGTGACGCCCTGGTCGACGAACCTCGCCAGGCGGGATTGCAGATCGGGTGATTCGGGGGTTGTGTGCGCGCCCGTGAGGGTTCCGATCGTTCCGGTCGATCGACCGGCAGCATCGAGAACCGAGGCGATCAGGCTGGTCGTCGTGGTCTTGCCGTTGGTGCCGGTGATGCCGACCAGCGTCAACGCGCGACCCGGGTGGTCGAAGAATGATGCCGCCAGGCGACCCATCGCAAATCGGGTGTCGGGCACCACGACCTGCGGAAGATCGGTATCGACCGGGTGATCGACCAGGAGCGCGCTCGCGCCGGCAGAACGGGCGACGGCCGCAAAGTCGTGACCGTCGGATCGTGCCCCCCGAAGGCCACAGAACAACGAACCGACCGCCACCCGCCTCGAGTCGAAGTCGACGGACGCTATGCCGACGGAGTCGTCACCGATTACGGTGACCTGGTCCAGCCCCGCCTGCTCGACCACCTCGCGAAGCATGCGAGACATCGACGTCAGCCCCCGCTGTCTTGGCAGCCGGTGTCGTTCGGTGGAGGGCTGATCCGCAACTCGTGCATGGCGATCGTCGCCAACGTCGAGAACAGCGGACCGGCAGCCTTGCCGCCGAGGTGATCCTGGTTGGTCGGATCGGGGCGGTCGATCGAGACCAGGATCGTGACCTTCGGGTCGTCGGCCGGGAAGTAGCCCACGAACGTCGAGTAGTACTCCTTGCTTCCGTCGCCGGCCTGGTAGTCGGTGTTGGCCGGCGGGTTCGTCTCGCCGGTCGGGTTGACCGCTGGCGTCAGCGGAGCCTTCTGGGCGGCGCCGTTGTCGGACGCTTGAGCCGTCGGCTTCAACAGCGCTGTCCCGGTCTTGCCGGCCACCGACATGCCCGGCACCTTGGCGTACTTGGCCGTGCCGTAGCAGACTACGTCCTTCATCATCGACGTCATTGTGGCCGCGGTTTGCGGCGTCACGACCTCGTGCGACGGTGACGGCGGAGCCTCGTGGGTCTGCCCCTTGGCGTCGATCGTCGACAGCACGAGGCGAGGAGCGACGTATACACCGTTGTTGGCGATTGTGTTGACTGCGGCCGCCAGCTGCAGTGACGTCGCCGCATAGCCGTATCCGTAGCGGGGCGTGACCTTCTCGGTGGCCTGCCAGTCGGCTGCCGGCTTCATGATGCCTGAGCTCTCGTCGGGCAGACCGAGGCCGGTCGTCGAGCCGAACCCGAACTCGTGCAGGTAGTTGCCGAACTTCAACGTGCCGAGCCCCTCCGTCATCAGAACTGTTCCGATGTTCGACGAATGGACGATGATGTCACGCAGGCTCATCGGCTCTTCGTTGTGCGGTTCGGCGTCGCGGATCTTGAACTTCCACTTCTCGTCGTTCTTGTTCACCGGCTTGTACGTCAAGAAGCCGGGCACCATGATCGTCGTGTCAGGCGTCGCCAGGCCCTCGTTCACTGCGGCAGAGATGCTGAACACTTTGGCCACCGAGCCCGGTTCGTGCGGCTCGACAGCTGCAAGGTTGGCCGAGGTGATCTCGGCGTTGCCACTGCTGTCGCGCCGCACGTTCGCGCTCGCGTAGACGTCTCCGTTGTCGACGCCCATCACGATCGCGGTACCACCGACCGCGGTGAGCGCCTCGACCCGCTGCAGCAACGCCTTTTCGACCTGGTACTGCAAACCACGGTCGAGCGTCAGGACGATGTCGGAGCCGGGAATCGGCGCCACCGTCTCGTCGCCGCCTGCAATCGATCGAAACTTGCGGTCGTGCTCAGTCGACTGCTCGCCGTCGATACCGCGCAACGTGTCGTTGTACTCCTTCTCCAGCCCGGCGATGCCTTGGAGATCGGGGTCGGTTCGCCCGATGAGACTCCGCCCGACGTCGCCACTGGGCAGGATGCGCTGGTCTTCACTGATCGACGAGATGCCGGCCAGGCGCAGGGCGACAACCGTGCTGGCCAGTGCGGGGTCGATCTGCCGATCGACGTACACGAATGAGTTCTTCTTGGCGGTGAATGCCTCGGTCAGCGCCCTCTGCTTTGCGGCTGACAATTTCAGGAGAGCCGTCAAGGTGCGGACTGTACCTGCGGGATCGACGACCAGTTTCGGGTTGGCGATGACGGTTCGTGCAGGCACCGACAGGGCCAGGTCAGCACCGTCGCGGTCGAAGATCGTGCCGCGGTGAGCCTTCAGCAGTTGTTCCGTCGTGCGCTGCGATTTGCCGGCGACCCGGAGCTCGTCGGCCTGAACAGTCTGCAGAACCGTGACTCGGGCGAGGACCGCCACGAACAGCAGGGCGGCGATCACGAACACGGCGATGAGCCGCCGCGACGACTGGCCCGCCCTGTAGACGCGGGCCTGATGCGCGACAACGGCGCGCTTCCGGAAGGCCTGAGCGTTGCTGCGGCTGTTGACGCGAGCGCGTCGGTGCGATTGCGGAGCGGCGCGGCCACGAGTGGTTCTCAACGGTGGTACCGGGTCGTGCTTGACTGCCCGACCGCGTGATCGTTGCGATGCCGACGTGCGGGGCGCCGACGGGCGACGCGGTTCGGCGCGTTGTTGTGTCGGTCGATGTGATGCAGCCGAGGTCACCCGCCGAGCCGACTGAACCGGATCCAGTCGTTGTCGATGGTGGCTCCTCGAGCGAGCCACATAGTTCACGTCCCTCATGGTGCCGCCTATCCGCCCGCGATCGCTTTGACGACCTTGAACTCTTCGAACACCGGATCCCCGGATTGTGTACCGGGGTCGAACACTCCGCCTGCGCTCTGCTGCACCTCGGCGATCACTTCAGGTGCGATCGCGATGAACTCGGTCTTGGTCGCCGACGTCATCCCGAGCGCGGACCCACTGGTGGCCAGGCGCTCGGGCGAACGGAGTTCGGCACGTTGGCGGCGAAGATCGTTGAAGTCGTTGCGGGCCGCTCGAATCTGACGATCAACGCGGTCGAGCTCGACCTGGCGGCTCGCCAACTGAGTTTGAAACGCAGCGGCGCCGAGCATCAGCAAGGAGATGAAGAATGCGGCAACGGCAACGAGACGAGCTGTTCTGCGGCGGCGGGGAACCACCGTCAGCTGGGGGCGTGGCGGCGCGCTGACCCCGATGGTCGTGCGGATCATGGGTCGGGCCATGACTCCCCCGTCGGAGTGCACGCGGACGCGAACGTCGGCGTGACGCTCGCCGCGCAGCACAGTTGCCATTGATCAACCCACCGAACCGCGCCGAGGCGTGTCGACGATTCGTTCGACCACTCGCAAACGCGCGCTCGAAGCGCGGCGATTCTCGGCCTGTTCGGTTGCTGTCGGCGTGCGCGGCACCCCACGAACGATCCGCACCGTCTGCACGGCGTCGCAGACGCACGGCAACTCGGGTGGGCACGCGCAGCCACCGGTGACAGCCAGACGCATTCGCTGCTTGACGATCCGATCCTCGCCGGAGTGGTACGAGAGCACTGCCACGCGCCCACCCGTCTTCGTCCTGTCGATAGCCGCGTCGAGCGCGGGTGCCAAGACGTCGAGCTCGCCGTTGACCTCGATCCGGATGGCCTGGAACGTTCGCTTCGCCGGGTGGCCACCGGTTCGACGTGCCGGTGCCGGGATCGCCGCGACGACGATGGCGGCAAGTTCGGTCGTCGTCTGGATCGGGCGCGCCGCCTCGATCGCTCTGGCTATCCGATGAGCAAAGCGCTCGTCGCCGTACTGCTGCAACACACGGGCGAGTTGCTCGACCGGGTAGCCGTTGACGACATCGGCGGCGGTCCACGGCTGATTGCGGTCCATACGCATGTCGAGGTCGGCTTCGTGCCGGTACGAGAACCCGCGAGCAACCTGATCGAGCTGCGGTGAACTGACACCGAGATCGAACACTGCCCCCGCAAGACTGTCTATTGAGAACGCTTCCATGGCATCTTCCAGGCGGTCGAATCGAGTGTGACGGACCATGAGCCGATCTCCGAAGCGGGCCAAACGCTGGCCCGCCGCCTCGAGAGCGTTCTCGTCGCGATCGATCCCGAGTATTCGAAACCGTTCATAGCTTTCGAGCAGCCGTTCGGCATGACCACCGCCGCCGAGCGTGGCATCCAACACCACGCCGCCGGGCACCGGCTCGAACACCTTGACGATCTCGTCGACCATCACTGAATGGTGATGGAACGGCTCGGTCATCGGAACTCTTCGCGATGTGGTTCGCTCATCTGCAGCCCCCCGGCTCGCCGGTGCCGCCGGGATGTCTCCCCGGTCGAACGAGACGGAAGCGGGCGGAGTAGGGGCTGTCCATCTTGCAGGCCGGAGGACTGCAGATGAGCGAAAACCTCGGATGATCCCTTGTGTCGATCAATTCGTTGCCTTGCTCCTTTCCTTGAACTGATGGTTCTTGAGACGGGTTGATCGACAGGTGTCACTGCTGCCGTTCACGCCGGATCTCCGGCGATGTCGTCGGTGCCCTGGGCGTCGATGCGGGCATATCTCTCGGGTGACCAGATCTCCAGCCGGGTGAGGTTGCCGGCCACGACGACCTGGCTCTCGAGGGCCAAGTCGGCGTAGGCCCGAAGCTTCTCGTCGACGTTGACGCGACCCTGCCTGTCGACGGTCGCCAGCACGGCGCTCGAAGCGAGCGCACGTTGGCGATTGAGAGCGAGCTCACCTCGTTCGACCTTGGCGATCAGCTCCCGGCCGAACTGCTCGAACTCCTCGGAGGGGATCACGTCGACGCACTTGTCGGTGCCCTTCACCAGGTAACACTGCTCGCCGAGGTGGGCTCGGTAGGTCGCCGGCAGTGCTACGCGGCCCTTGTCATCGAGCTGGCGCTCGTGCGCCCCAACAAACATCACTCGCGCCCTCACCGCCTTCCGATCGGTCGACCTGCCTCGACGCGGGGATGAGAACTGGTGCCCGGTTCCCCACTAGGCCCCATTATGTATCCCCAATTACCCCAAAGTCAACCACTTCTCCCCATATTCACCCACAATGCCCCCGCCCGGAGTTGAGCTGCACAGGCGACAGTCGATCCGCGCCCGACACGGAAGAATTCGTCGTCGGACTATCTGGGCAGCCCCAGAACGGTACGTACCCTTCCGGGGCTGCCCAGAACGGCTGAAGTTGGCCGAGCGCGTCGCGGCCGCACGAGATGCCCGGTCTGGCGCGGCGCGCCGGCTACCGCCGGTCTGGCAGACGGCTCCGAGTCATCCGGCGACGACCAGGCACGACTTGTACGGATTCCCCGGTATCAGATCCTTGACCGGTGAGAACAGATCCCACCGGACTGTTCGTTGATCCGCGCCATTGGGTAAGCAGCCCAACATCGACCCGTCGGTGAGCCAAGGTCCGATGGTGAGCAGCCCCGGAGTTCGCGGCATCGTCGCGACAAGCGAGCCGTCGAGGGCGACGACGAACCCGTTGGGGCTCACCGAACCGATCGAACGGGCGTCGTAGGCGAGATAGGTGCCGGAGGGCGATAGACGAACATTGAACGCACCGGTTGGGCTCAGCCATTCGCCGAGCGGGAGACCGTCCGGCGTCCAGTAGCTGATGACCGTGTTCTGCAGGTCGGGTGTCAGGTTCTGCAAGGCGATGAGCCCGCCGTCGAGCGTCGCACCTACGGGCTGCCAGGATCGGAGACCTCCGCTCGCTGTGTTGGTCAGCGCCGGAAGGGTGAACATGACCTGGCCTGAACTCAGATCGATCACTTGCCAGTAGGGCGACGCTGGATTCAGGAAGACGTACTGGAGGATCAGCGGTTCCTGATCGGTGAAGATGACGTTCGACGGGTGGTCGGGTATCGGCTGGCTGGCGATGAGCGTGCCCGACTTGTCGAACTCCAACCAGAGATTCTGGCTCAGGGTCGGCGCCGAGCCGACCACATCGATGTGTTGACAATCGCTGTTGACGTGCATACGCGGGGCCTGCAGTGCACTGCTGGGAGCGAGACCGATCACATTCCCGGTCGTCAGGTCGACGATCTCGAAACCATTCGGTGCAAAGCGCACACCCAGATTGCAGGGCGGGTCGACACCTTCCCTGCTGTCGTAGATGCGCACGGGCGTCAGGGCAGTTATCGCCGCATCGTTGTTCAAGTACCCGGTCACATCGGCGATCACGTCGACATCGACGTTCGACCGCAAGCACAACTGCCCTGCGGAGCCGAGCCTGACGATGGCCATGTTGGCGACGTTGGTGCCGGTAGAAAAGTTGAGGTTCGACACCAAAGGCGCAGCCCCGCCACATGGGAACGCCGAGACGAATCCGCTGCCGCTCGACTGGGTCGCCGTGAGGTTGACGATCACCGCTTTCGCTGTGTCGGGGATGCCTGCGGCACCCGTGATCTGAAGGGCGCGGCCATTCGGCGTGAGCATGGCCTGTGGACCGCCTGTCCCCGTGCGGGTGTCGAGCAACCGGGCAGGCGACGGTAGCGGCACGATGTCGGTCGCCCCCGCCGGCACGAACCCGGCCACGTCGATGATGACGTCGGTCGGCGCCATCGAATAAAGGCAGACACGTCCGGAGCTGCCGATCTTGGCGACGACGAAGTTGGGCACGACTGCATTGCTCGCGAAGTTGAGCGTCGATGTCGGTGGGATCGGTTCGCCGCACGGGAACACAGTCAGAAACCCCGGTGAACCGGTGTTCGCCACGGTCGCGTTGAACAGGACAATCGACGCGTCAAGGGGCACACCGGACACCCCAGCGACCTGCACCTCGGCGACGTCGCCGGCCTTCATCGGCCCGGGAACACCGATCCCCTGCCGGCTGTCGACGATTCGCGCCGGTTCGGGAAGGGTCACGATCGGTGAGCCGCTCGGGATGTACCCAGCGAGGTCGACGACGACATCGACGACCGCCGAGGTGTCGATGCACACGTCGCCGTCCGGGGACAACCCGCTGATGACGAAGTTCGGCACCGTCTGGTCGTGCACGTAGTTGAGGTTCGACGCCAGGGGTGTGTCACCGCACGGATAGACCGTGAGAAAGCCAGGCGCCGCAGGTGCTGTGACCGTGACGTTCATGGCGACACCCGCCGCGTCGACCGGCACGCCGTTGAGACCGGCGACCGGTATGACAAGCGTGAGCACTGGCGGCAATGCACCACCCGAGGGGAAGGCAGCCGCGTTTCCGCCCAACCACGGGCCGAGCAGCACAACAACCGCCAACAACGATCCGAACTTCCGCACTGGCACCCCCAGGTCGCACCAACCGCCGTCGATCCACGTTCTCCGGCCGAGTCGGCGAAGCGTACATGCCTGACGAATGCAGGTCGCACCTGCTCGGCGGTGTGGGCGGCCATTGCAATCCGCCAGCAGGTGGTCATCTGCCTCTGCCCACTGATGACCATCGAGCGCATTCGTTGGGCGCGATTTCGGTACTCCCAGTACCCAAATCGAACCCGTTGAGCCAGGTCGGGCGCGCTGTGAGTACCCGCAGTACCGAAATCGCGCCCGACCGGCCTCCGGCCTATGGAACGCAGCCGTAACAGCGCCGAACGAAGGCGCGTCGGTGCCGGCCAAGCGTCCGTAGGCACCCTCCCAACGACGCTGGCCGGCATCTCCCACCAGCGGATACTCAGTTGAACGACGGTCGGCAGTCTCTGTTGGCGCTGACACATGATCAACGATGCAGACCGTTGAGCCCTTCGGTCAGAGCGAGGGTGATCGCGTCGGCCGAGGCGTGACACGTCGCCACCTGCGAGGCCAGTTCGTCGACCGCCGGGGGTCCGACGACGAGCGAGGCCACCACGTCGGGTTGCCAGCGGCGATGGACCATCGTCTGGAACCTGGCAGCGTCGCGGGTGCGACGTTGCGAGATCCCAACCAGCTTGGCGCGCCCGAGCAGCACCTCGCCCGGTCCGGTGCCGACAAAGCAGATGTCGGTCGACCAATGCGTGCGCTGCATCGCACCTCGATGGACCGTGGCGAGCGGCTCGAACGTGGCGAGTGCAGCACGCCAGAGGTCGCCCACCCACCACATCGACCGGCCGATGTCGTCGATCCACAGTTCGTCGCCCGCAGGGATCTCGAGATCGAGCCAGACGAATTCGCCGGGTAGCAGCAACACGCCTCCCCCGCCAGAACGCCGTCGGACGATCGCGATGCCCTGACGGATCGCCGCTTCGTGGTCGACGGATTCGAACCGCTGCGAGGAGCCCAACACGAGCGTCGCCGACTCGGCGCTGAAGAACGTCGCCGTGCGTTGGTCGGCCGGCAACGGCCTGGCGTGGAATGCTCCGACGTCACCAGTGCGGTGTTCGATCCTCCAGGCTGGCATCGTCAGCTGGCGAGGGCGAGATACCGTTTCCAGGCCTCGGGGACCCGGTTGACGGACACCGTGATCCAGGCCAGTTCTTTCGGCAGCGTGTGCCGGCCTGGCTAGTCGCATGCCGGCCTCGTCGGGTGTGCGGTCGCGCTTGCGGAGGTTGCACGGCCGGCAGGCCGCAGCGACGTTCTCCCAGATGTGCTGACCGCCCCGCGACCTCGGCATGATGTGGTCGATCGAGTCGGCCGAGTTGCCGCAGTACTGGCAGCAGTGCTCGTCACGAACGAAGACGGCGCGGCGAGACATCGCCGTTCGGCGGTGGTACGGCACCTTGACCACATACCGCAACCGAATCACGACCGGGTTCGGGATGCTGAGCGTGGCGGCATGAAGGTGGGTGCCATCGTCTTCGATGATGTCGGCCTTGTCGGCGAGGACCAGACAGGCGGCACGGCGTGACGGCACGACGGAGAGCGGCTCGTATGTTGCGTTCAACACCAGCGCGCTCCTCATGACCTCAGACCCTACCGATGCCTACCGTCGGTCGCGAGCGAATTCGCGCGAGCGACACGGGGTATCAAGAAGCCACGTATCAAGAAGCCAATTCGCGGTGAAGCTTGCACCATGAGAGGTAGTTCAGCACATCGGCGGCGTCAATGCGATGGTCGGCGGCGCCGTATTGGGTCTGCAGCCGGAATCGCACGTAGTCTCCGGGTGGAATCGGCAGGAAGGGTCGTCGTGCCCACCATCGCCGCGGCACCGTTGACCGATACTGACGCAAGGCGGTCGCCCACAGTCGAGGATGTGCGGCGACTACCGCCGAGCAACGAACGATCGCCCACGGCCTCAAGAAACCTTCGCCTTCGGCTCCGGCACCTGGGTCGCCTTCGGCTCCTTCGGCAGACCGAGGACCATCTCGCCGATGATGTTGCGCTGGATCTGCGACGAGCCCGCATAAATGGTTCCGGCTCGGGCATTGAGAAACGTGCCGACCCAGCTCCACGAGCTGTTCGGCGCGCCGGCGTCGTCGGTCTGAAACGCGGTCGACGGGCGCCGTCCCGTCGGGACCATCGCCTCGGGACCGAGGATGTCGAGCGACAACTCGGTGACGATCTTGTGGTACTCGCTCCAGTAGAGCTTGGAGATCGCCGCGTCGGGGCCGGGGTGGTGCCCCTGTAGGAACTTGGTCAACGTGCGCATGCCGCTGTAGCGCATGATCTGCACCTTCGAGTAGCACCACGCCAGTCGCTGGCGGATGTTTGGATCGTTGATCCTCCCCGATTCCTTGGCCAACACCAGTAGTCGGTCCAGTTCGGCTTGGAAGCGGATCGGTACGGTTGCCGCGGCTTCGCCACGCTCGTAGCCGAGCAACGTCATCGCCACCGCCCAACCGTTGTTGACGCCGCCGACGACTTCGTCTCTGGGGGCCGTGGCATCGGTGTAGAAGATTTCGTTGAACTCGCTCTCACCGGAGATCATCCGGATCGGGCGGACCTCGATGCCGGGCTGGCGCATGTCGACCAGGATGAACGAGATGCCCTTGTGCCGCGGTGCGTCGGGATCTGTGCGAACCAGGGTGAAGATGTGGTCGGCGAGATGGCCGGCAGATGTCCAGATCTTCTGCCCATTGAGCACCCACTGATCACCATCGAGCACTCCACGCAAGCCGAGGTTCGACAGATCACTGCCGGCGTTCGGTTCGGAGTAGCCCTGACACCATGTATCGGCGCCCGACAAGATCCGCGGCAGATATCGGTTCTTCTGCTCGTCGGTGCCCCACTGCATCAACGTGTTGCCGAGCATCTGGATGCCGAACACGTCGTTCGGGCCTCCTGTCGGAACTCCTGCCTTGGCGAACTCCTCGGCGATGATCACCTGCTCGAGCGCCGAAAGCCCGGAGCCCCCGTACTCGATCGGCCAGCCCGGCGCCAGGTACCCAGCGGCGTACAAGATCTTGCGCCAGTCGCCCACGAAGGCGGCGACATCGTCGCCCTCGAGGGAACCGATGCCAGCCCACTTGGCCGGCAGCTTCTCGGCCAGAAAGGCCTGGACCTTTTCGCGGTAGGCCTCGGCATCTGCGGAGTACGTGGGGCGCATGGGCCCATGTTACCCACCGGTAGGGCTGTGTCGTGAAGGGAAGGGTCGTGAAGGGAAGGGTCGTGAAGGGAAGGGTCGTGAAGGGAAGGGTCGTGAAGGGAAGGGTCGTGAAGGGAAGGGTGGTGAAGGGGACGGTCGTGACGTGTGACGAAGGCTGACGGGGTCAGCCGTGAGGACGCCTGGCCAGCGCCGCCGCGCCGATCAGCGGTGCCCGCGGCCCGAGCGTTGCCGGCATCACCTGGAACCCGCTGGTGAAGGGCAACCGGGCGCGCTTGTCGAGCTCGTCCTGGGCGGCACGAAAGAATGGTTCACCGAAGCCGAGCGCCACCGACCCGCCGACGATCGCCAGCTTCAGGTCGCACACAGCACCCACCGAGGCCAGCGCTCGACCGACCATCACGCCGGTACGTTCGACGATCGTCGCCGGGGCGCGCTGCGGCGGCCGGCCGGTCTCGGCCTCGATCGCCCGCCCGCTGCAATACGTCTCCAGACACCCCTTGCCACCACAGATGCACGGACGGCCGTCTGGCTCGACGACGATGTGGCCGATGTATCCGGCGTTGCCGATTCGCCCCTGCAGGAGCCTGCCACCGCTGACCACACCGCCACCGACGCCGGTACCCATGACCACCCCGATGAAATCGCTGACTCCGACCGCTCCCCCACACCAGGCCTCGGCAAGGGCCAACGCCCGGGCATCGGTATCGACTGACACCGGGAGTTGGAGCAGCTCCTCCAGCTCGGACGCCAGGGGGAACCGGCTCCAGCTCGGGATGTACAGCGGCGACACCGTCCGCGCCAAAGGATCGATCGGACCACCGCAGCCCACACCGCACGCGACCAGGTCAGTCGGCGCGGCAGCCACCACGCGAAGAACGAGACGCGACAGCGTCGGCCACACGTCGCGGGGCGGCGTGAGCAGGCGATCGCGTACCAAGATCTGTCCATATTCGTCGACGACACCAGCCGCGAGCTTGGTGCCACCGACGTCGACTGCGAGGTAGCAACGTGTCACGCGCCCAGACCGTAGCGTCCCGCCCTTGCAATCCGCCGTACGCCGTCTACCCTTCCACACGTGACGGCGATCCAGACAGCACCTACCCGGACCTTCGCATCGCTCTTCGATGCCATCACGAGCAACATCGCCCGCGTCGTCCAGGGCAAGAAGGACGCCATCGATCTCGCCGTGTCGTGCCTGCTCGCCGAGGGACACCTACTCATCGAAGACGTGCCGGGTGTCGGCAAGACCAGCCTTGCCAAGGCGATGGCAGCATCGGTCCACTGCACCTGGAAGCGAGTGCAGTTCACCCCCGACCTGCTACCCGCCGATCTCGTCGGAGTCAGCATCTTTCAGCGGTCGAGCGAGTCGTTCGTGTTCCAACGCGGACCGCTGTTTGCCAACATCGTGCTCGCCGACGAGATCAACCGGGCGTCGCCCAAGACGCAGTCGGCGCTGCTCGAGGCAATGGAGGAGCGCCAGGTCAGCGCGGATGGCGCCAGCCACATGCTGCCCGAGCCGTTCATGGTCATCGCCACCCAGAACCCGGTCGAGCAGGAGGGCACATACCGGTTGCCCGAGAGCCAGCTCGACCGGTTCCTGATGCGTCTGTCGCTCGGCTACCCCGACCGCGACGCCGAGCTGGCGATCGTGAGAACCCACGGCAGCAACACGGCGATGAACGACCTCCAGGCCGTTGTCACAACCGAAGAGGTCATGGCCCTCATCGATGCTGTTCGCACCGTGCACCTGGCCCTCACGTTGCAGGGCTACATGGTCGATCTTGCCGAGGCAAGCCGGCGTCACCCAGCGTTGCTACTCGGTCTGTCGCCACGAGCAACACTGCAACTGTCACGCGCCACTCGAGCACGCGCCGCCAGTCAGGGCCGCGAATACGCCACCCCCGACGACGTCAAGGCCGTCGCCGAGCCGGTTCTCTCGCACCGGGTGATGTTGCGACCCGACGCTATGTCACGGGGAGTCACAGGTATCTCGGTCATACGCGAAATCGTCGGTTCCGTTGCAGTCCCCGCCGGTCGCTAGAGGGGTTGGTCGATGCTGACCAGGCACGGCTGGACTGCGCTCGTCGCGGCTGCCGGCTGCTTCGCAGTCGGGCGCGTCTTCGGTCTGATCGAGTTGTTCGTGCTGGGCGTCGGCATCATCATCGCCGTTCTCGTTGCGCTGATCTCCGTGCAGCGCCGCCTACCGCCCCTCAACGTGAGGCGCATCGTCAGCCCGTCGTTGGTCTCGGTCGGCGAGCCGGCGCGAGTCGACATCCAGATCGCCAACCTCGGACGGCAATCGTCGCCCTACTTGCAGCTCTGGGAACCCGTCGGCCACAACGGCGGTGCCCCCATGCAGTTGGCCAAGCTCGCACCCGGCCAGGCTGCTAGCGCCGCCTATCGCGTGCCGACCTCTCGCCGTGGCTTGATCCGAACCGGACCTTTACGGGCGCTGACGCCGCGACGTGCTCGGTCTCACTGAGCGAACCACGACGCTGGCAGGCACCGAGGAGGTACTGGTCGTTCCGCACACGGTCACGCTGCCGTTCCCTTCGATCGGGTCGTCGGGACGACTCGGGCAACATCTGCGAATGAAGTCGTGGGGCCAGACCGGCAACGAGTTCCACTCGCTGCGTGAGTACCAGCGCGGCGACGACATCCGCAGGATCAACTGGAAGGCCTCGGCACGGGCTACGTCGTTGATCGTTCGCGAGACGGCGCTCGAAGGCATCAGGCGCTGCACGGTCGTGCTCGACACGACGGCGTCGCAGTACACGACCGGGTCGTTCGAACAGGCCGTGATCGCTGCGGCCAGCATCACCGCCGGCTCGGCCCATGCCGGAATCAATACGCGGTTCGCGTCGAACGACATCGACCTTCGCGGCCCCGATGTGGCTGCAAACGCCCTCCGCTGGCTGGCAATGGTCGAGCCGGCCGAAGAGACGCGTCACACGGTGGCGATCAACAGCGGCATGTCCGAGGGCATGGGACTGCTCGTCGTCGTGACCGGCGATGCCTCCAGCATCGCTGCAGCACAGCTGCGCGCCTCGGCCGGCCAGGACGAGACACTGATCGTGGTCTGCGCGACGCACTACACGGCCAGCAGCCGTTTCGTCGTCGACGCCACGTCGACAGAGTCGATGATCGCCTCGTGGTCGGTGTTGATCGTCGGCGCAAATCAGGCGGTGCCGACATGACGGCGACAGTCGCCACAGGGCAGGCAACTGGGCCGGCCGCTGGCCGCACCAAGACCGTACAACCGATCTACGCGCACATACCTGCCACCGGCGCCCTCACGCTGCTGACCGTCGTCACGGCCATCAGCCTGTGTCGCGTCTTCCCCGACTGGGCCTACCTGCGCCCCATGTTGGTGGTGTGCATCGGGGTTCACGCAGTGATGTGCCTGCTGCGAGTGCTGAAGGTGTCCGGCGTGGCTGGCACTGCCGGTCGGTCTGGTCGTCGCTGGCGATTCTGATCGGCCTGATCTACTTCCGCGAGTCGACCCGGTTCGGCATGCCGACCCGCGAGACGATCGAGCAGTTCCGCATCAGCATGCGGCTGGTCTGGCGCCAATTCCCACACGCGGTCTCACCGGTGCCGAGCGAGGGCAGCTTCGCGATCGCAGCAACGACGGCGCTGGCCCTGTGCGCGTGGTTGGCCGACACCTTCGCGTTTCGGGCCTACGGCCGGGCCGAGGCCGTGGTGCCGACGGGTGTCGTGTTCGTCTTCACCTCGGCACTCGGTGTCGACCGCAACCGGGTCCTCGTCGCCGCGTTGTGGATCGGTGCAGCAATCCTCACGATCGCCGCGTTGCGCATGGCTCACTCTCGCGATGACTCGGCCTGGATGGGCAAACGGCGACAGTCGCTGTGGTCGGCGCTTCCTGCTGCTGTCACCTGCGCCCTGTTCGCAACCACGGGCGCGGTGGCGGTGGCGCCACAGCTCCCCGGCGCCGGTGCCAAGGCGCTGCTCGACACCCGCAATCGCGACGGAGAAGCGACCGAAGTGGTCAGCCCACTGGTCGACATCCGCTCGCGGCTCGTCAACCGCGGCAACGTCGAGTTGTTCACCGTGTCGACCGAAAGTCCGAGATACCTTGGCCTCACCTCACTCGGCGAGTTCGACGGTAAACAATGGTCGCTGCTCGGCGAGAACGCCCGACCTGCCGACGGAGCGCTGGGCGAGGCGCCGGTCGGAGGCGAGGTCGTGGTCGAGAACATCACCATCAGAAAGCTCGGCGGCTACTATGCGCCGGCAGCGCGCACGACGACGTCGGCCGAGTGGCAGAGCGATCGCACCCTGATGTGGGCCGACGAAGCCGGTGCACTGTTCGTCGACGGCGGTCTGAAGACCGGCTACAACTACCAGGTGACGTCGGTCCACAGCTATCCGACACCCGATGAGCTTCGCCTGGCGACGGTCAATGGTGCCGACCCCGTCTACTACAAGCTGCCCGACAACCTGCCCGACGAAGTCCGCGCCCTCGCCCAGGCCGTCACCGCGCAGGCGACCACTCCCTACGACAAGGCGCTGGCCCTGCAAAACTGGTTCCGCAGCAAGTTCAAGTACGACCTGCACGTCCAGCGCGGCGAGAGCAACGACGCGATGATCAACTTCTTGAGCATCAAGAAGGGCTACTGCGAGCAGTTCTCGGGAACGTTCGGGGCAATGGCCCGCAGCCTCGACCTGCCGACGCGGCTGATGGTCGGGTTCACCCAGGGGCAGCTTCGTGCCGACGGCCTCTACCACGTTGCCGGCCGCCACGCCCACGCCTGGGACGAGGTGTGGTTCGACGGCTACGGCTGGGTGTCGTTCGACCCGACTCCCGGCCGTGGTGAACCCGGTGCCGAGCAGCACACCGGGGTGGCCCCTGCACAGCAGGAGGGCAATGGGACCCCGGGCACCGGAACCGCCGACGACACGCCGACACCGACGTCCGTATCTGCCGACGAGCGCATTCGTCCCGGAAGCGAGAGGCCGACCGGCACCACGACGCCTCGCAACCCGGTGATCAACACCTCGAGCGACAACGAGTCGTCAGGCGGCTGGATCATCGCCGCCATCATCCTGGCGATCATCGTCTGGGTCGTGGCCATGCCCCGGGTCGTCAATCGTTGGTCGCGACGCCGTGCCAAGGAACCGCGTGAGCGTGTCGCGGCGGCATGGGCGGCAACGGTTCGATCGTTGACGATGGCGGGCGCGCCGCGCATGGCGGGATCGACACCGCTCGAGTACGCCAGGTCGGTCGATTTCGGCAGGGCCGAGGCTGTCGAGATCGCCCGTCTGGTCACCCGCGCCGTCTATTCGCCACGGGGGGTCGATGCCGGTGCGGCCGACCGCTGTGAGCTGCTGCGCGGCGAGGTCGACGCGGCCTGCCGGGCACGGATGAGCTTCGTCACCAGGCTGCTCGATCACCTCGATCCACGGTCCGCGCGGGGGCGGATCAGCGGCTAGGTCAGACCCGCCGGCTCGAAGCGGTGCTCAGTCGCCGCGACTACCGGCGGAGCCCCCGAGACGACTGCGCACGCTGTCGCTGAGGTGGTTCAAACCGGCCTCGCCGATCGCGGCGACGTGGCGCTCGGCGATCACCAGTGCGACGACGGCGGCGACGAATGCCACGAACGAAAGGTACGGGCTGACGGCCAGCAGCACGACAGTCAGGACGAGACACAACACCGTGGCGACCGAACTGACGATCACGGCTCGGCGTGATCCGACGTGGCGCGGTTTGATGTCGCGACCAAAACTCGGGTCGCGTTGGAGCTGCTCTTCGATCTGTCGCAGAATGCGTTGTTCATCCTCTGAGAGCGGCATGGGCTACTCCTGACCGATTGCCTTCCGACATACTTCCCACGATTCATCGCCGGAGACAACGCAGGACACAAACGATTTAAGCACATGGCGCCTCATCAGGACCCCATTGCTGGGCGCCGCGCGGACAACCCGCAGGCCTCGAGCGCCGACGGCGCTGGCCGGACCGATTGCGGCGGCACCGAATCGCTTGCGAATTGCATCGACGGTCTCCTCGGCCAACAGCCATTGCTGCTCGTCATCGAGACGCTCGTCGAGCAGGTCGTCGAGGCTCAACTGGCGTGAGATGGAGCTGAAGTTGCTGGCACTGACACCCAGTAGACGAACCCCGGGAGAAGGGTCGATCGCCCGAAGCAACGGCTCGACGGCGGCGACGATCGCGTGAGACGTGGCGACGCCACCCGCGACGGTCACCGATCTGGTGATCGTCTCGAAACCGGCGAAGCGGACCTTGAGCGTCAGCGTGCGCGCCGCCCCGGCCTGGGCCCGCAGCCGGGCGGCGACCGCATCGGAGAGTCGCACGAGCTCGCGTACCAGCTCGCCATGGGTATGTCGGTCGGCGGCGAACGTCTCTTCTTGCCCGATGGACTTCATCTCCCGGTCGACTTCGACCGGTCGATCGTCGACTCCCCACGCCAGCCGAAACAGGTGACGCCCGTGGGCGGCACCCACGCAAGCGACGAGCGCAGCCTCGTCGAGCTCGGCAAGATCGGCGACGGTGTGGACCCCGACGCGTTGCAGGCGTTGCAGCGTTGCCGGCCCCACACCCCACAGAGCCTGAACCGGGAGTGGATGCAGGAACAACAACTCGGTGCCGGGCTGCACCTCGACCACGCCGCGGCCCTCGCTGACCCCGTCGGGGGTAGCGATTGGCTTGGCGGCGACGGAGGCCAGCTTGGCAAGGAACTTGTTCGGTGCGACACCCACGGAACATCGCAGCTGCAACTCGTCCCAGACCCGTTGGCGGATGGTGCCGGCGACGACCGCGCCCGGTCCGTGCAGGCGCAGCCCGCCCGTGACGTCGAGAAACGCCTCGTCGAGAGCCAACGGTTCGACCAGCGGAGTGATCGAGGTGAAGATGCGGTGCACGTCGGCGCTGACCGACGCGTACGAGCGCGTGATCACCCTGAAGGAAGACGGCGTGCGGGCACAGCCGCCTGGCCGTGACGCTGGGCAATGCCGAGTGCACTCCGTAGCGACGGGCTTCGTACGACGCGGCGGCGATCACTCCGCGAGGACCGATACCGCCGACGACGACCGGCTTGCCGACGAGGTCAGGACGTCGACGAAGCTCGACGCTGACGTAGAACGCGTCCATGTCGACATGCAGGATGACCCGCTGATCGTTCATGCGAGGCGCTCGACCCGAGATGCGGAGCGATCGGTGCCGATGACGCGGTAGTGGAACGATCCGGCGGTGTCCAGCGAGCCGTCGAGCCAGTGACCAACCGGAACATGCACCCACTGCGGGCTGGTCTCGAGCAGGGTCATCGCCTCGGAACTGGCCACCTGGCGGACCTCCTCGACGATTCCGTCGGGGTCGGCGATCACGACGTCGCCGACGACATCGGCGGTCTCCCAGGCCTCGACGCGCAGTCGCCAGCCCAACTGCGGCGCCTCGACGATCACCGAGTACCGCAGGTCGGACCAACCGGTGACGGTCAGCCCGGTCTCCTCGAACACTTCGCGAGCCAGACCCTCGCGGATCGACTCGCCGCGGTCGATGACACCGCCCGGCGGCGTCCATTCGACCGTCCTGTCTCGCCGGCGATTACCGACCAGGATCAAGCCGTCGAGATCGACGCCGTCGACACGAGGAATCAGAGCCCCTCCGACGACCCAGTTCCTCATGGACCCATCGTGCCACAGGAACATGCGTTCGAAGATGGCTCCGGCCGAAGTCAGCCGCCCTTGGCCCGCCGCCGGCGGCGACCGCCGAAATCGGCCGCCCACAGCCTGACGACCAGCACCAGGGCCTCGCTAATGATGCCGCCCGACATCTTCGAGGCCCCTTCGGTGCGATCCCGAAAGGTGATCGGGAACTCGACGACCTTGCCACCGATTCGTACCAGACGGTAGGTCATCTCGATCTGGAAGCCGTACCCCTCGGCCGTAACGGTGTCGAATGCCATCCGTTCGAGCGCGTCGGCGCGGTACGCGCGATACCCGGCCGTGGCGTCATTGATGGCCAGACCGAGGAGTCCTGCCGCGTAGCGGTTTCCCCACCGCGACAGCATTCGGCGACGACGCGGCCAGTTCTCGGTGAGGCCTCCCGGCACGTATCGGCTGCCGATCGTCAGGTCTGCGCCGTTCTCGGCGTTGGCGATCAACGCCGGTAGCACGGCCGGATCGTGCGACAGGTCGGCGTCCATCTGCACACAGATCTCGGCGCCATGATCGATGGCGGCGCGCAGCCCGGCTCGATAGGCCGAACCCAAACCTGTCTTGGTCGGCCGACGGATCACGTCGATTCGACCGAGGGTCTGATTGAGCTTCTCGGCGAGGTCGGCGGTGCCGTCGGGGCTTCCGTCGTCGACGATCAAGATGTCGACTTCGGGTGCGGCCTCGAAGACCTCGCGACAGAGCCGCTCGATGTTGCCGGCCTCGTTGTAGGTCGGCACGACCACGGTGACACGCACGAATGCTGAGCCTACGAGGTCAAGTGCTCGCTGAGGCTGGCAGCCGCCGGCGATTGGCCCGGTGCTGCGGGCCGCACCCTACGATGTGGCCGTGGCCGACACGGATGCTCCGCTCTCCGCGCTCCCTCCTCCCGGAGCCCGTGTCGCTGCGTTCGTGGCGATCCTTGCTCGGGCGGTCTGGCGGGCGGATTGATCGGCTACACGCTGGTCAAGCTGCAATGCCACGGAACGTGCGCACGCACGAGGGCGTCGGGGCACTCGTCGGCGCGATCCTCGCCGCCCTCGGGATGAGCGTCGTCGCCGTGCTGGTGCTGCGCGCCATCGGTGAGTGGAAAGAGGTCGAACGCGCAGAAGAGCGATGCCGCATCGTGACCGACCTGCCCCGCGAACTGTGCGACCTTGCTGCCGCGGCTCGCAGTCGAGGCGGGTGACCTCGTCTTCGAAGGACGGCAGAGCGGCGTCGACGTCGGCGTCGACCAAGTCGTCCGACACCGACATCGTCACCGAGTTCGACCGCGCCTCGGAGCGCCTGATCGTCGACGGCTCTGAGCCGCGAACGACCCGACGATGCGGTCATCGGCGAGGAAGGCACCGACGCGGCCGGAGCATCGGGAGTTCGCTGGCTGATCGATCCGATCGACGGCACGACCAACTTCTTGTACGACCTGCCCGGGTATGCCGTGTCGATCGCCGCGCTGATCGACGATCGGCCCGCTGGTCGGAGCCGTCTACGTGCCCGGCACCCGCGAGTTGTTCACGGCCATCGCCGGGCAGGGCGCGCTGCTGAACGGCGCGCCGATTCGCTGCAGCACCACCGTCAGCGCTGCGAACACGCCCTGGTCGCCACCGGGTTCTCGTACCTCGTCGATCGGCGGCGCGAGCAGGGCCGGCGGTTCGCCGAGATCATCCCGCAGGATCCGCGACGTGCGCCGGTTCGGTGCAGCGTCGACCGACCTGTGCCACGTCGCCGCCGGCCGGCTCGACGTGTACTACGAACAGTGGCTCGGCCCGTGGGACTGGGCCGCGGCGAACTGATCGCCCGCGAGGCGGGGTGCCGCACGGGTCGCTTCGACGGCGGCCCGGTCGACCGCGACGATGGTGGCCCGGTGGAGCGCAGCGAGTTGCTCGCCGCCAATCCGGCACTGTTCGACCAGATGGTCGAGTTGCTGGCGGTCACCGAACCAGGCCGCAACCCTGGCATCATGTGAGCCGTGGGTACTCGCATCCTTTCCGTCGAAGACGACGAGCGCATCCGAACGGCGGTCAAGCTGGCCCTCGAGGACGAGGGCTGGACGGTCGACGAGGCCGGCAGCGGCGAAGAGGCCATCGAGCTGTTCCACCGCGCGCTCGCCCGACGTCGTGCTGATCGACATCATGCTGCCGGGCATGGACGGCTTCGAACTGTGCCGCACGCTGCGTCGCCACAGCGACGTGCCGATCGTCATGGTCACGGCCCGCAACGACACCCACGATGTCGTCGCCGGCCTCGAAGCGGGCGCCGACGACTACCTGACCAAGCCGTTCGCACCGAAGGAGCTCTCGGCCCGGATCCGGGCGCTGCTGCGCCGCATCCGCCCGATCAGCCCGTCGCACGCCCGCCTGGTGTTCGGCGATCTCGAGATCATTCCCGACGAGGGCAAGGTGCTGCGCTCGGGCACCGAGTTGCATCTCACCAAGACCGAGTTCCGTCTGCTGTGCGAGCTGGCGCAGAACCCTGGCCGGGTGTTCAGTCGCGAGAGCCTGCTCGACAAGGTGTGGGGCTACGACTACTTCGGCGACGGCCGGCTCGTCGACGTGCACGTTCGCCGCCTGCGCACCAAGGTCGAGGCCGACGCCGCCAACCCGCGCCACGTCGTGACCGTCCGCGGGCTCGGGTATCGCCTGCAGTCGTGACCGTCACCCGCGACAGCGTCGGACGTCCGCGCCACGGCGTGGGATCGCTCCGGGGCGTGCGTCGGGCCTGCTTCGGGAGATGGCGGCCGGCCCGGTTCGGGCTGCGTACCCGCATCATGTCGATGTTCGTCATCGGCGCCCTGCTGCTGTCGACCTTCCTCGCCGCGGTCGCCTACTCGTTCACCCGCAGCAGCCTGGTCAACCAACGCGAGCGCACGCAGCACCGAACAGGCCTACCGCAACGCCCGAGTCGCCCAGGGCGAGATCAGCAGCGAACAACACCAACGCCAACGCGATCATCGATCGGCTGCAGCAGGTCGGTGTCGCGCAGGCTGCGATCAACGTCGACGGCGCGTGGACTCCGCTGTTCGGCGAAGTTCACGTCCGATCTCGATCCCGCAGTCGATGCAGGCCAAGGTGATCGGCGATCGACTCCCGGCGACGATGATCATCTCCTTCGACAAGGTCCCCACGCTGGTCGTCGGCATCCCGCTGGAGTCGTCCGGTGCGGCGTACTTCGAGTTCGCCGACCTCGACGACGCCAACGACGACGCTGCGCAACGTCGGTCTCAGCCTGCTCTTCGGTGGAGTGATCACCACCCTGGCCGGCGCGCTGCTCGGGCCTGGTCGCTGCCAAACGGGCGATCCGTCCACTCGGCGACGCTGCCCAGGCCGCCAAGGCCATCGCCGGCGGTCGCCTCGACACCCGACTCGAAGACACCGACGACCACGACCTGCAGCTGCTGGCGACCGCGTTCAACGACATGGCCGAGGCGCTGCAGAACCGCGTCGAACGCGACGCCCGATTCGCCAGCGATGTCAGCCACGAGCTGCGCTCGCCGTTGATGACACTCGCCGCCAGCGTCGAGGTGATGCAGGCTCGCCGCGACGACATGCCCGAGCGCGCCCAAGCGGCGCTCGACCTGCTGGTCGCCGATGTCGCCAGGTTCCAGGGACTCGTCGAGGACCTGTTGGAGATCTCCCGGTTCGACGCCGGCGCGATCCGCCTGCACCTCGAAGACCTGCTCGTCGCCGAGTTCGTGCGCCAGGCGGTCGCTGTCAGCAGCATGCCGCGACGAAGCGTGACCGTCAGCGACCGTGCCGAAGGCCTGATCATGCACGGTGACCGGCGCCGACTGGCCCGCGTCGTGGCCAACCTGATCGACAACGCCCGCCTGCACGGCGGCGGCGACCCGGAGATCACCGTCACCGAGGCCGAAGGCGAAGGCGAGCCACTGGCCCACGTCTGGATCGCCGTCGAGGATCACGGGCCGGGCGTCCCGCCCGAGGAACGGGCGCTGGTCTTCGAGCGCTTCGCCCGTGGCGCCGTGGCCGGTCGGCGGTCAGCAGCGACGGTGCCGGGCTCGGGCTGGCGCTGGTCGACGAACACGTTCGCATGCACGGTGGCAGGGTGTGGGTCGAGGACCGCGCCGACGGTGAGCCGGGGGCGCGCTTCGTGCTCGAGCTCCCGGCCGAGGAGGTCGGGGTCGGATGACTGGCCTTCGTCGCCGTACGCGGTACCCGCTTGCCATCGGTCTGCTGATCATCGCCTGCTGTTCGTGCTCGATCGACGCAGAAGGCACGCCTCGCGACATCCCCGTCCGCGACCGAGGCGACCTCCGCGTCAGCTTCGACCAGGCCGCCGGAGCGGCGACCGGTTCCGGCCGCATCTACCTGCTCGTCTCCAGAGATCGTCGGCCAGCCACGCACACTCCAATCCGTCGCCCGAGACGTGGGCGACACCCCGGCCGACGCGATGCGGGCGCTGCTCGAGGGGCCGAACAGCGACGAGCGCAGGCGACTGCTGCGCATCGGCGATCCCGCCAGGCACCCGACTGCTCGACGCCAGCCAGGACGAACGGCAGGCTCGTGGTCAATCTGTCGAGCGACGCTGCAACAGCTCACGGGTGAGGCGTTGATCGACGGTGTCGCGCCAGATCGTGTTCACGGCGTCGGAGATCACCGGTGTGTCGGCGTGTCCGATCGCCGTCGACGGAGTCGATCAGCAGTGGCCGTCGGCAAGTGGCGAACTACAGAGCGCCCCGCTGACGCGTGTACGACTTCCCTGGGCTGGTGCTCTCGTCGCAACCGCGTTCCCGACCGTGCCGTCGCCGGCCGCCGGCCCGTAGCCCGTGACAGGTTCTCGTCTCTCGGACTTCGCGGGACACCCCGGATGACTCGATCAGCCGAAGAAGACCTCGGCGACATCGTGGTAGAGGTGCAGGTCGACGTACGAGTCTTGCCCACCGTCTCGGCGAGGGGGATCATCGACACCTCGTCTGCCACGTAGAACGGCCATCTTGCCCCACGCGCCGTTGTGCACGGCATCGATCGGCGGCGATCGCCATACCGCGTGGACAGCACCCGGTCGAACGCCGACGGCGTGCCGCCGCGCTGCACGTGACCGAGCAGCACCACCCTGCGTCTCGCAGCCCGGTGCGCGCTTCGATGGCGTGGGCGATCGTGTCGGCGATGCCGCCCAGGCGCACGTGGCCGAACTGGTCGTAGACCTTCTCGCGGGTCGGCATCGTGTCTTCGTCGGTTCGGCACCTTCGGCGACGACGACGATCGACGCGTAGCGCCCGCGTTCGTGTCGACGATGCAACAGCTCGCAGATCTTATCGATGTCGAACGGCTCCTCGGGGATGAGGATCGCCGTCGCTCCGCCGGCGATGCCCGCGTAGGTGGCGATCCACCCCGAGTGGCGGCCCATCACCTCGACGATCATCACCCGATCGTGGCTCTCGGCGGTCGTGTGCAAACGGTCGATGGCATCGGTGGCGATCTGCACGGCCGTGTTGAACCCGAACGTCATGTCGGTACCGACGATGTCGTTGTCGATGGTCTTGGGCACGCCGACGATGGGCAGCCCGAGGTCGGGGTGGAGCTTGCAGGCCACCGACAGCGAGCCGTTACCGCCGATCACGACCAGCCCGTCGATCCCCATCTCCGCGAAACGTCTCGACGACTTCCTGCGGCCCGTCGGCGTCGTCGTACGGGCTGCCCCGCCGGGTGCCGAGCAGCGTGCCGCCCTTGGGCAGCATGCCGCGCAACGAGCGCACATCGAGCGGCATGGTCCGGCGCTCGCGAACACCGTCCCAGGCATCGAGAAAGCCGATCAGCTCGTCGCCGTAGACCAGCTCGCCCTTGCGAACGATCGCGCGGATGACCGCGTTGAGACCCGGACAATCACCGCCACCTGTCAGAATGCCGACACGCACGTGTCCACGAGGCTAGGCCACGGCGATCGGAAAAGGAGGAGATGCCCTTGGCTTGGGACTGCAAACCGGCCCATCCCGTGGCGGCGACTGATGCGCGAGGCGGCAATCTTCATCGTCGCCGGTGCAGTTGGCCTGATCACCTTTCTGGTCGAAGCATCGAAAGCCGGGCGACTATGTCGGGCTCGTCCTCGGAATGGCGTTCTACGTGGTGTTCGTCGCGGTGCTGGCCAAGTTCGGCTACCAGCGCCAGTCGTTCGAGAGGCGCGGCATCGCCGTCGAGCAAACGGTTGCCCAGCTCCGACCACGTCGGCACCGACCGCACGACAGCGGCCGGCACCGACGCGGCGCACCAGCACCGGGCCTTCGCAACGACCGCAACCGGTCGACCAAGAAGCGGCGCCGCTGACTACCGTGACACCGATGGGTCACGATGTGCGGCAGTGCGTCATCGCCATCGACGCCGGCACCACCGGCGTTCGCAGCCGGGCGATCTTCGCCGACGGACGCGACGCTGCGGCTGTCGTATCGAGAGTTCACCCAGCATCTACCCGCAGCCCGGCTGGGTCGAACACGACGCCGACGAGATCTGGGCCGTGGCCAAGTCGACGCTGAACGCTGTCGTCGGTCGGTCGGTCGCGAATCGGTCGCCGCGATCGGCATTGCCAACCAGCGCGAGACCGTCGTCGCCTGGAACCGGACGACCGGCAGAGCCGTACGGCACGGCCATCGTCTGGCAGGACCGGCGCACCGCCGACCGGTGCGAAGCGCTTCGCGAGGGTGGCTGTCTCGCTCTGGTCCGCGAGACCACCGGGCTGGTGCTCGATCCGTACTTCTCGGCGTCGAAGTTCGAATGGCTGCTGACCGAGCGCGCCATCCCGATCGACGACGACTTGGCGCTCGGCACGATCGACTCGTGGCTGATCTGGAACCTCACCGGCGGCGCGGTGCACGCCACCGATCCGACGAACGCCAGCCGCACGATGCTGTTCGACATTCGCACGCCTGCAGTGGTCGTCGGATCTCGTGCGACCTGTTCGGCATTCCCATGTCGGCGCTTCCGAGCGTGCTGCCGTCCAGCGGCCGCTTCGGCATCACCTCCGATGCCTCCGGATGCCCGGCCGGCATCCCGATCTCGGGCGTCGCCGGCGATCAGCAGGCGGCACTGTTCGGTCAGGCGTGCTTCGCGCCCGGGCATGGCCAAGAACACCTACGGCACCGGCAGCTTCGTCCTGCTCAACGTCGGCTCGTCGTGTCCTCCGCCGACCGAGGGAATGCTCACGACGGTCGCGTGGACAGCTCGCCGACGGGACGGTTGCCTACGCCTTCGAAGGCGCGATCTTCGTGACCGGTGCAGCGGTCCAGTGGATGCGCGACGGCTTGGGCTTGATCGAATCGGCAGCCGAGATCGGTCCGCTGGCAGCGAGCGTCGCCGACAACGGCGGCGTCTACCTGGTCCCGGCGTTCGCCGGTCTCGGGCAGCCCGTGGTGGGATCCCTATGCGCGGGGCACCATCGTCGGCATCACCCGCGGCACGTCGAAGGCGCACATCGCCCGCGCCGTGGTCGAGGCGATGGCCTATCAGACCCGCGACGTGGTCGAGGCCATGGCTGCCGCCAGCGGCACCACGTTGGCTGCGCTGCGAGTCGACGGCGGCGCCGTCGGTGATGGACATGCTGCTGCAGATGCAAGCAGATCAACTCGGTGTCATCGTGCAGCGCCCCACCGATCAAGAGACGACTGCGCTCGGTGCCGCCTATCTCGCCGGCCTGGCCGAGGGTGTGTGGCCGTCGCTGGCGGCGATCAACGATCGCTGGGAGATCGACGCCACGTTCCAGCCGACGACGGATCGAACGCTTGCCGATCTGGCGCATGCCGGTTGGTTGCGCGCCGTGAGTAGATCACGTGCCTGGATCGTCTCATCGTGAAGTACGCAGCGGCCGTCGCCATCGGAAGCTGTGTGGCGATGGTCTCTGCCGCGGCGGTTTCGGCGTTGGGCGAATTCGGCGGTGCCGTCGAGGCCGGCGCTCCAGCGACACGAGGCACGGTGGTGCAACTGACGCCCACGCTTCCTCCGCCGACCCCGAGGGTGTTGTTGATCGGAGACTCATCACTGGAAGGGCTGAAGTTCTACTCGCATGCGCTGGACGCGATTGGTGGTATGACGTACGTGCTCGACGCGGAGTCGTGCCGACGGCTGATCAGGCCGTCGTGCCACAGCCTTGCCGGCAACACCCCGAACACCGCGTTGGAGGCCATCCGAGACGCTGCCGGATCGTTCGACGCCGTCGTCGTCGGAACCGGCTACAACGAGGGCAGCAACGGGTTCGGCCAGTCGTTCGATGCCATCGTGTCGGCGGCGCGAGCCAAGGGAGCAGTCAGCATCGTGTGGATGAACTATCGGCTGCGCGACGGGCTGACCCGCGGAGGCACCGACAACAACGGATCGTACGTGTTGAACAACGCAACGCTCCTGCAGAAAGTCGCCAGCGGTGCATACCCCGACGTCGTCATCGCCAATTGGCGCGACTACACCCAGCCGGTACGTGAATGGTTCGTCCCCGACGGCATCCACTACCAGCCGACCGGTGCGCTGGGCGCTGCCGACTACATCTCGCGCTGGATCACCTCCCTGTTCTCCGAGCCGTGCCCGAAGCCGGCGATCGTCGGTGGACCGATCGCCAACCCATGCACGTCACCGGACGGACGCCCGCCACCCGACGTGCACGCCCTCTACGGCTGACATGGCGGACGGGCCACGCATGGGCCGATGTGACCTAGCCGAGCTTGGGCAGGCCCTTCTTGCAGGTTGCGGATGCCCTGGGCGATGCGTGCGCTCGTTCTCGATCAGGGCGAACCGGGCGAAGCCTTCGCCGCCGGGCCCGAAGCCGACACCCGGCGACAGGGCGACCTCGCACTCGCGCACGACATGTGAGCAGAACTCGACCGAAGTCATCTCGGAGTACGGCTCGGGAATCGGCGCCCACACGAACATCGAGCCCTTCGGCTTGGGGATGTCCCAGCCGATCCGCGCCAGGCCGTCGATCAGGGCGTCGCGGCGGCCCTGGTAGATCGAGCAGACCTCCTTCGGGTAGTCGGCGGCCTCGTTCATGGTCACCGTGGCGGCGATCTGCACCGGCTGGAACATGCCGTAGTCGAGGTAGCTCTTCAGCTTGACCAGGGCCTGGACGACCTCTCGGTTACCGACGAGGAAGGCACAGCGCCAGCCAGCCATCGAGAAGCTCTTCGTCATCGAGTACAACTCGACGGCGCACTCCTTGGCGCCCTCGGCCTGCAGGATGCTGGGCGGCTTGTACCCGTCGAAGCCGATGTCGGCGTAGGCGAAGTCGTGCACGACGATCATCTCCCGCTCGCGGCAGAAATCGACGACGCGTTGCATGAAGTCGAGGTCGACGACGGCCCCGGTGGGGTTGTGCGGGAACGAGACCACGAGCACCCGGGGCTTCGGCCAACCGATGTCGTAGGCGGTGGTCAGGCTGTCGAAGAAGTCGCCCGTGAAATCGCCCTGAACACGCTGGGTCGGCGAGGTGGCGCATCGGGACCTGGCGCAGGTCGGCGCCGGCGAACAACGGGCCGTAGATGTGGATCGGGTAGCTCGGGCTGGGGACGATGGCTGCATCTCCGCGGTCGAGCAGCACCCACATCAGATGGCTGAACCCCTCCTTCGACCCGATCGTGTTGGTGATCTCCAGCTCGGGGTCGAGCTTCACGCCCCAGTTGCGCTCGTACAGCGCGGCCGCGGCCTCGCGAAGCTTCGGCAGGCCGCGGCTGACCGAATAGCGGTGGTTGCGGGCGATGTGGGCGGCCTCGCTGAGCTTCTCGACGGCGATCTGCGGCGACGGGATGTCGGGGTTGCCGAACCCGAGGTCGATCACGTCGACCCCTGCTCGGCGTGCCTCGATCTTCAGGTTGTTGATGATCGTGAACACATACGGCGGCAGGTTGGTGATGCGGCGGAACTCCATAGAGGAACTTCACGCTACTTGCTGCGATCAGAGCACCCACGGCGGATATGCGAGCATGGCGCCATGGCCCTCAGTTCGCTGCCCGACGACTGCATCCACGTCGTGATCGAAATCCCCCGTGGCAGCCGCAACAAGTACGAGATCGATCACGAGACCGGTCGGGTGTTCCTCGACCGGCGCCTGTTCACCGCCACGACCTACCCTGCCGACTACGGCTTCATCCCCGACACCCTCGGTGGCGACGGCGACCCGCTCGATGCCCTGGTGCTGCTCGAGGATCCCGTCTACCCGGGCGTGTGGGTGCAGGCCCGCCCGGTCGGTGTGCTGTACATGCACGACGAGGCCGGCGAAGACGCCAAGATCATCTGCGTGCCGCCGAAGGAGCCGCGGTGGGACGACGTGCACGACCTCGACGACCTCACGCCGCAGCTGGTCAACGAGATCCAACACTTCTTCGAGGTCTACAAGGCGCTCGAGCCCGGCAAGACCTCGTCGACTGCCGGGCTCGCCGGACGTGACGCGGCGTGGCGGGAGATCCGCCAGTCCCAGGCCAACTACGTACCGCACGCATAGTCCACCACCGCTCTCGTGAGGCGGCTCGTCTCCAACCCGGTCTCCTTCCTCAGGCACCGGTCTGGTTCGTCCTGTCGCTGGTCTCGGTCAGCCGATCTCGTCGCAGCGCACCGGGCGGCCTTCGCGGTACGACTTCCACGCCGCCAGGCCGATCACCAGCGGCGCTCGGCCATCGTTGGCCGAGACCGGCGACGGCCCACCGTCGGTGACGTAGCCGACGAACGCCTTCCACTCTTCGACGTAGCTGGGGATGTACCGATCGAGGAAGAAGTACGGAATCGTCGACCCAGTCCACACCCGCGGCTGTTCGACGGATTCCGGTATGGCTCGACGGGTTCTCCGAAGCAGCCAGGCCAGCCGAAGCCGAATGCCTCGACGCGCTGGTCGTAGCCGTACACAGCCTGACGACTGTTGTCGATCGTCGTGATGCAGCCGTTCTCGTGGCGCAGCATGACGACGGCCGTATCGACATCGCCTGCCTCGCCGATCGCCGGGTCGACGCGCACCGCGGCCTGGGCGTACACATCGACCACCTCGCTGCCGGTGACGAACCGAGCCATGTCGAAGTCGTGGATCATCATGTCGAGGAACAATCCACCCGACACTTCGATGTAGGCGATCGGCGGCGGCGCCGGGTCGCGACTGGTGATGCGCACGATGTGCAGGTCGCCCACGGATCCGTCGACCACGGCCGCACGTACCGAAGCGTGGGCCGGATCGAAGCGACGGTTGAAACCGATCTGGATGGGCACGTCGCTGCCCTGTGACGACCGCCAGGGCCTCGTCGACCTTGCCGAGATCGAGCGAGATCGGGCTTCTCGCAGAAGATCGCCTTGCCGGCGCGGGCCGCGGCGATCAGCAGCGGCACGTGGGTGTCGGTGCTGCTGCAGATCGCCACCGCGTCGACATCGCCCGACCCGAGCAGCGCGTCGACGTCGGTCGTGTGCGGCACATCGAGCTGTTCGCCGACTGCGGCTGCGGCGTCGGCGTTGATGTCTTGCACCATCGCCAGCGAGCCGCACCCGGACACTTGGCGAGCTACCAGCTCGGCATGCATCTTGCCGATACGGCCGACGCCGAGTACGCCGATCTTGACGGTCACTGCGGAGTCTCCTGGAGTGAGGGTTTCGGGCGCATCGCCGGCGCCTTGTACGGACTGGTCGTAGTCGACGATGTTGCCGGTCAACATCCCCGATTCGTCGGAGAGGTAGAACGTGACGACCTTGGCAACCTCTGGCGGCTTGATCAACCGACCCGTCGGCTGCTCGGCTTCGGCGCGTTCCAGCCAACCGTCGGTGGCGCCGTGGAACCTGCGCTGCACCGTGTCCTCGGACTCGGTGTCCATCCATCCCGGGCTGACCTGGTTGACGCGGATCTTGTGGCGCATCAACGAGTACGCCAGGTTCTTCGTCATGGTCTCGAGCGCACCCTTGGAGATGCAGTAGCTGAGTGATGAAGGGCTGACCACCGTGGCCGCTGGTCGAGCCGATGCTGACAACCGAACCGGCAACGCCTTCGCGACGCATGACCTCGGCGGCGGCCTGGATCATGAACAGCGGGGCTCGGGCGTTGACGGCGATCATCTCCTCGAACCTCTCGGGAGTGGCCGTCCAGACGTTGTCGCGCCACGTCGCTGCGGCAACGTTGACCACACCGTGCACCACGCCGAACTGGTCGTCGGCCGCGGCGATCACGTGTCGGGGCGCGGCCGGATCGGCCATGTCGGCCTCGACGAACGACGTCGGCGTGCCGAGTGTGGTGAGCTCGGCCGCCAAGGCCGTGCCCTTGGTCGTACTGCGCCCGGCGATGCACGAGGCCGGCAGCGCCATCGGCGACCACCTGCCGGGCGATAGCCTCGCCGAGCCCCTGCGTGCCGCCGCTGACGACGATGACCTTGCCCGCCAGCTTTCCCGTCATGTTCCGATCCTCTGCTGTTCGAGTGCCTCTGACCATCGCCGCGCTTGGCCGCCTTGCACCTGGGGGCGATTGCTGACCTCGGGAACCCCGACCTCCCAGAACGCGCCACCGCCTGTCCACGAATACGCGTCGGTCTGCAGGGCGATCACCGTCGTGCGGTCGCTGTGTCGGGCACGACGCAAGTGCGGCCTCCAACTCGTGCACGGATGGCGACCCGTTCGCTGTTGCAGCCCATCGCCGCGGCGTGGGCTGCGAAGTCGACGTACACCAGCTCGTGGTGTCGGGCATTCTCGATCAGGTTGTTGAACGGCTCACCACCCTGGTTGATCTGCAGACGATTGATCACGGCGAAGCCCCCGTTGTCGCAGACGATCACGATGAGCTTGTGCCCCGAGATCACAGAGCTGTACAGGTCGCTGTTCATCATCATGTACGAACCGTCACCGACGAAGGTGATGACCTCGTCGTTCGGGCGGGCCATCTTGGCTCCCCACGCGCCCGAGATCTCGTACCCCATGCACGAGAACCCGTACTCGCAATCGAAATCGCCGACTTCCTTGGCACGCCAGCCGTTGATCAGCTCACCGGGGAACCCACCGGCCGCGGCGAGGACGTAGTCGCGGGACTTCTGGGCGCGGTCGACGACGCCGATCACCTGGGCGTATGTCGGGCGTCCACTCTTGCCGACCGCCGATGGGCTCGGCGATGCCGTCGATGTATGCGTGGTAGTCACCGGTCGCGTTCTTGGCGCGCAGCGCCCAGTCATCGTCGGCGACCCAATCGGCCAGACGCTCGATCCAGCTCGATGCAGGCCCTCGCGGGCGTCTCCGACCACGGGAAGCGATCGGTGCTTGACGGCATCGAACACCGCGGCGTTGAGCCCGATCAACTGGGCGTCGCCGGCAAAAGCCGTCCACGACCCGGTCGTGAAGTCCTGCAGTCGCGTTCCGACCGCGAGGATCACGTCAGCCGCGCCGGCGAGTTCGTTGGCGCTCGTGCAGCCCGTTGCGCCGACGGGCCCGGCGTTGAACGGATGCATCGCCGGTAGGCAGGTGCGCCCGGCAGTGGTCTCGACCACGGGCACGCCGTGGGCCTCGGCGAACGCAGCGAGCGCCGCCCGTGGCCAGCGAGTAGTGCACTCCCCCGCCGGCGATGATCAGCGGTCGCTCGGCCGACCGCAAGGCGGCGACGGCGCGGTCGAGTTCACCGATGTCGGCGTCGTGCGCCGAGCGATGTGGTGCACCGTGGTCTCGAAGAACTCGTCGGGGAAGTCGAAGGCCTCGGCCTGCACGTCTTGCGGGAGTGCCAGCACCGCCGGACCACAATCGGCGGGATCGAGCATCACGGCGACGGCGTGCGGCAGCGAATGGATGATCTGCTCGGGGCGCATGATTCGATCCCAGTAGCGGCTGACCGACTTGAACGCGTCGTTGACGGTGATCGTGGGATCGCCGAAGTGTTCGACCTGCTGCAGACACCGGGTCGGGCAGGCGACTGGCGAACGTGTCGCCGACGAGGAACAGCACCGGCAGCCGGTTGGCATGTGCCACGCCCGCCGCCGTCACCATGTTGAGTGCGCCCGGACCGATCGACGACGTGGCCACCATGATCTGGCGCCGTTGCACGGCCTTGGCGTACCCGACAGCGGCGAGGCCCATGCCCTGCTCGTTCTGGCCGCGCCATGTCGGCAAGGCGTCGCCGGCTTCCTGCAATGCGAGGCCGAGGCTGGTCACGTTGCCGTGCCCGAAGATCGCGAAGACACCTGGGAACAGCGGCACCTCGACATCGTCGATCACCGTTCGCTGGGCGATCAAGTAGCGCACGATCGCCGCGGCGGTCGTGAGTCGTGGTGGTGCTCATCTATTCCTCCCTCAGTGAGACGACGTCTTCCCAACGACCGCTCTGCCAACTCCGCAACACCGCATCTTGCACCGACACGTACTGCAGCGCCTCGCCGAACCCCGGCGTGTGCTGTCGCCCGGCGGACACCGACTGCAGGAACTCATGGTCTTCGATGCAGATGAGATCCTCGAAACCGATGCCGTTGGCGCTGCCCGGCACGAAGTTGCCGTGTGGTGGGAAACGGTCGCCGCCATAGACAGTGGTGAACCCGGTGTGCTTGTGCTCTGCCGCGATGTACACACGCAACTCGTTCATCTTCTCGAAGTTCCAGGCGATCGACCCCTTGGTGCCGTAGACCTCGAAGCTGTTCTGACTCTCGGGCCCGACCATCGACCGGCAGGCCTCGAATGTGCCCCGGGCCCCACGCGTCGAAGACGCACATCATCCCGATGTAGTCCTCGTTGGTGACCTCGCCGGTGGGGTCGCCGGGCTTGCCGCGGTCGTAATGGGTACCCCCGCCGGTCGGCAACGGGCGCTGCTTGATGAACGTCTCACCCGTGCCGAAGACCTTGGCGATGCCCCCGACGAGGTAGTGGCCGAGATCGACCGAATGACTGAGGATGTCGGTGCTGACCCCATGACCTGCCTGATCGACGAGGAACCGCCACGACAACAACCCCATCGGGTCGCTGCCGTACATCGAGAAGAAGCGGCCGTAGTAGTTGGTGACCTCCCCAATCGTGCCGTCGTCGATCAGTTGCTTGGTGAATTGCACCAGGGGTGCCCAGCGGTAGTTGTAGCCGACGCCCGTGATCACCCCCGCTCGGCGCGCTGCTCGTTCGGCGGCCACGGTCTGTGCCGGCGTGCCACCGACCGGCTTCTCACAGAACACGGCCTTGCCCGCGGCCGCGACAGCCTCGACCATCTCGACGTGGAGCATGTTGGGGGCCGTGACGAACACGACGTCGACATCGTCGGCGTTGACGACCTCGTGCCAGTCGGCAACGGCGCGTTGGTAGCCGAACGATCTCACGGCGTCATCACGGCGTGCCTCGACGGTGTCGCTGACCACCACCAGTTCGGGCTCGTAATCGCGATCGAGGAAGTAGCTCGGTGCTCGCCGGCAGCCACGACTGTGAGCCTGACCCATCCATCCGAAGCCGATCACACCGATCCGTATCGTGCTCACGCGGTCCGTCCTTCTTTCGTCGTCACCGGACATCGTGGATCGGTGGCCATGCCTGCCCACGAATCGCGGACCCAGTGATGTGTCGGGTCGTCGCAAAAGGCCATCGATCGGGTTCCGCCCGGTCCGGCAAGCACGTTGAGGTAGTACATCGGATAACCGGGAGCGGCGATGCACGGCCCGTGGTAGCCGCGCGGTACGCAGAACACGTCGCCGTCGTGGATCACCACATTGATGTCGATCGACCCGTCGGGCGTATAGGTGCGATGCATGCCGAAACCATCGGTGGAGTAAGCGCTCGTGCCGGCGACGCCGATTCGGAAGTAGTAGATCTCTTCGTTGTTGACGGGGCACTCCGGCGAGTCGTCGTGGCGATGCGGTGGATAGCTCGACCAGTTGCCGTCGGGTGTGATCAGTTCGACGCACATCAGCTTGTCGGCGTACGGAAAGGATTCGGGGCTCATGAAGTTGTTCACCTGACGCGTCGCCGGACCCGCTCCGCGGATCTCGATGACTACGTCGTCGGCCGACCCGTAGCGGGCGGTCAAGCGGCGGTCACACCGCGAGGTGGCGATGGCCACTTCGCCTCCGGCAGGGGCGGCCAGCACCACGGCGGCACCACGCGGCGCGTACGCGAAATCGGTGACCCGATCGAACACCGAGGTGCGGCCATCGAGCACGAAGTGCTGGTCATCGCTGGTGACACTCACATCGGTCGCGGACAGCGGCAGCACGACGGCTTCGTTCGTCTCCAAGTCGATGGAGCGCTCTACTCCCGGCACCAACGAAACGACGGAGAGACCGGTGTAAGACCAGCCCGCTTGCTCTGGGGTCAGCGACACCTGCAGATCGCCGTCGACCAGGGTGCCGGCGGGTCGATGGAGTGATTCGCTCATCGCCTGTCCTTTGCGGCTTGCTGAACAAGGTCGGCGGCCCGCGACACGGCACCGGCAACGTCGCCCGACGGGGGATACAACAACGACCTGCCGATCACCAGACCGCGCACGGTTGGTTCGTGCAGTGCGGCCTCCCACAGGGCGAACGTGGCTTCGGGATCCGGGCCCGGCGCCCCGCCGAGCAGCAGCAATGGTTGGGTCGTCACCTTGGCAACGGTCGCGATGTCGGCGGTGGCCTGGATCTTCAGCCACGTGTAGGCACTCGATCCGCCAAGAGCCGCGCTGACGCCAACGGCTTTGACGAGGGCGAGAGGATCGGTGTCCCACACCGCCTCGCCCTTGGCGTCCTTGGTGTACGGGATCGGCTCGACCATGGCCATCATGTGCGCGTCGTTGAGCTCTTGCACCGCCCGGGCTGCACCGGCGAGTGTTGGCACCGTGCCGGCATCGTGGTAGTCGATGCGCAGCAACAACTTGCCGGCGTCGAGGTTGGAGGCACGAAGGTGGGCCGTGTCGAATGCCGTGAAGCGATCGTCGATCGTCCACGTGGCACCAGCCAGCCCGCCGCGGTTCATGGTGCCGACTGCCACCTTGTCGTGAAGTGCGTCGAGCAGTGCCAGGTCGTCGAGGATCTCGGCGCTGCCCAACACCCCGTCGACACGCGGGTGCTCGAGTGCGGTCAGCAGCCGGTTCAGCATGGATCGACGGTCGGCCATTGCCAGCGGGTCGTCGTACAGCCCCACCATCGCCCGCGCTGTGTGGTCGGCGGCAACGACAAAGAGCATCCCGTCTTGCGTCAAGGTGCTTCGTCGTCGGCGCGCTGCAAGCGCTTCGGCAATCTTGTGCGGCGCCACGACGCGGGTCTCGGTCAGCGACGCAAAGGTCTCGTCATCCAGCGACACGGTGATCCTCCAACGCCTCTTCGACTTCGGCCAGCGTAGGCATCGCATCGCTGCACAGCAGCCTCGATGCCACGATCGCGCCGGCCACATTGCAATACTCGACGATCCGGGCCGGCTCCCAACCCGACAGCAGACCGTGAACGAGCATGCCCCCGAAGGCATCACCGGCACCGAGACCGCAGACAACCTCGACGAAGTGAGGCGGCACGATGCTGGTGCCTTGCGCCGTAGCCACCATCACGCCCTCACCACCCATCTTGACGATTGCCAACTTCACTCCCCGGGCGAGGAGTCGCCGTGCTGCCTCGGGAGGGTTGGCAGAGCCAACCGCCACCTCGCACTCGGTGCGGTTCCCCACGGCAACCGTCACGTGGTCGAGCACCGGGCTGATGTCTGCGGTGGCCTCGTCGCGGCTGGACCAGAAGTTGGCGCGGTAGTCGAGATCGAACACGACGTGGGGTTTGCGGTCCCTGATCGCGAGCAGGTCCCAACAGGTTTGTCGCGCCGGTCCCTTCGAGAACCAGGCACCTGTCAGCCACAGGATGGGGACGTCGACCACGGCCTGCCGATCGATCTCTGAGATCTCCACCGTCTGGTCGGGGCCCATCGGGTACCGGTACATCAACAGCTTCGGGTCTTCCGGCGGATCCATCGCGGCGAAGGCCAGTGGGGTCGGCATCGAAGGATGGGTGGACACATACCGGGTGTCGACTCCGAACAGTTCGAGCTTGTGACGCACATAGGTGCCGAACGGATCGTCGCCAACCTTGGTGAACACCGCAGCGCGATGACCGAGCCGTGCCGCGGCAATGGCGACGTTGGTCGCAGTACCACCGATCGACTTGGTGAAGGTCTGTGGGTCGGTGAAGCGGGCCCCCGCCTCGTTGGCATACAGGTCGACGCAGATGCGGCCGACCGTGAGCAGTTCGAGCGTGGCGCCGGAGGGGACCATGGGCACACTCACACAGCCAAGGTCTTGAGATACTCGATGCTCTGGCGCACGCCGTGCACTGGGCCGTCGCCGAGCGCCGGCTCGCCGTCGAGCAACGCTACATCCTGCTCGAGGACGTACCAGCCCGTATAGCCGGCTTGTTCGAGCGTTTGTACGGTGGCTGCGATCGGCACGTCGCCGGAGCCCGCCGCGGGGAACAGCCCCTCCTGAGTGGCCCGCATGAGTGACAGCTCACCAGAATGAAGCCGAACTGCCACTCGCTGATCGACATCTTTGATATGCACCAGACCGACGCGATCGTGGTGCCGGGCCGCGACCGCGACCGGGTCGGAGCCACCGACGAACAGGTGACCGGTATCGAGGCAGAAGTTCGACGCCGTGTTGTCGAGGAAGCGCTGGAACTCGTCAGCCGTCTCGACCAGGGTGTTGACGTGAGGGTGCACCACCTGGCGAAGACCGTAGTCGCCGACGAGCCGGTCGATCTCGGCGAGGTGGTCGAACAGCGTGGACCACTGGGTGGTGTTGACCACCGGGCGTTCCCAAGCCTCGTGGCTCGAGACGATCGCGGTGACGAAGAAGGTGGCGCCGGCCGAATTCAGCATCTTGGCCGCTTGCACGATGTCGATCACGGCCTGTTCGTGCAGCGCGGGCTCATGCAGAACGAGGGGTACGAATCCTCCGAGCACACTCAGGTCGAACTGAGTCAAGAGGTCCGAAAGCTCGGTGGAGTCGGTCGGCAGCCAGCCGAGCGCTCCCAGTTCGGTGCGGTGGATTCCGAGGTCGCGCATCTCCGAAAGCACCCGCCGAGGCGACATCTGCAGCCCCCAGCCAGGTGCTTCACAAATGCCCCAGGAAATCGGAGCGGCAGCAAGTCGGTCAATCATGAGCGGATCCTCTCGTGGAGTAGAGCGCTCTAAAGTTATCGGCGCATGTTCGGGTCAGCCAGTGCCGCTACTCGGACCGGCCTTGACCGCCAATTCGAGCTCGTGTTGCAACGCTCTCAACTCTTCCCCGCCGGCCATCATCTGGGTCAGCTCTGGGAGTGTGATGTCCTCCTTGGCAAAGCTGCCCATGGAGTGGCCGCGGTCGAGGATCAGGAACCGGTTGCCGACCGGGTAGGCGTGGCTGGGGTTGTGGGTGATCAAGATCACCGCAAGACCACGATTGCGGGCCTCGACGACTCGCCGAAGCACGACGCCCGACTGTTTGACGCCGAGCGCAGAGGTCGGCTCGTCGAGAATCAAGACCTTCGCTCCGAAGTAGCCGGCACGTGCGATTGCCACGGACTGCCGCTCGCCCCCGGAGAGCGTGCCGACGGGTTGCTCGGTGTCGCGGATGTCGATACCCATCTTGGCGAGCTCGGACCTGGTGATGGATCGGGCACGCTCCTCGTCGATCCACTGCAACGGACCCAGGTGCTTTGTGGGCTCAGCGCCGAGGAAGAAGTTGCGCCAAACTGACATCAATGGCACCATCGCCAGGTCCTGGTACACGGTTGCAATCCCAGCTGTGAGCGCTTGCCGGGGCGAGTCGAAGCTGACCTCTTCGCCGTTCATCCGGATCGTGCCTTCGCTCTGCTTGTGCACCCCGGCGAGAATCTTGATCAGCGACGACTTACCGGCACCGTTGTCGCCGAGCACACACGTCACCTCACCGGCATTGACGTAGGTGGACACACCACGCAAAGCGATGATGTTGCCGTAGTACTTGGAGATGTTGTCGAGTTCGAGGAGATGTTGTGCGCTCACGGTGTCACCTCTGTTGTCGCCGCAGCCGCGGCTGGGGTTAGCGGAACGCCGGCGTCGACTCGTCGGACGGACTCGGCCCGCGTCCGAATGCTGCGGTTGGCGATTACGGCAAGCAGCAAGATCGCTCCGAGAAAGACGAACCGCCAGTCGGTGTTCCATCGAGCGCTCGGGATTCCCTGTACCGACATCGCCATGATCATTGCCCCGATTGCCCCACCGATAGCCGTGCCGTATCCACCGGTCAGCAGGGTGCCGCCCACCACCGCGGCAATGATGTACTCGAACTCCAGGCCATCACCAGTGCCGGCTTGGATCGAATTGAGGCGAAAGGCAAGCAACATGCCAACCAGCCAACCGGCGCCAGAAACGATCATGAAAAGCTGGGTCTTGGTACGTCCCGCCGGCACGCCGACCTGACGCGCTGCCTCCTTGTTGCCCCCAACGGCAAAGGTCCACGAGCCGAAGCGGGTGCGGCCGAGCACCCACGTGGCGACAGCGGTGAAGCCGACGAACCAGAGGATGCGCACGCTGAACTTCGCAGGCGCAAGCCCGGCCGCGATCTCAGCGTCGGTCGTGAAAAGTAGCTTCACGGCCAAACCGACGATCAAGAAGAGTGTGCCCGCCACAACGAGGCGGGTGGCAAGCCGTTCGGCCTGGCGATCAGCCGTCGAACGTTCGGCGAACAGGACTCCACACACCGCCCAGGCGAACATCAGCAGCGAGACGAAAAGCATTGTCGCGAACAACTCGCTACGGAACTTCTCGGCTCCGGACTGCGACCTGATGAAGAAAGCCATGAAGGCAAGGACCGCGGCGGTCAGCGTGGAAACCACCAGCTTCGAACTCGGTGAACTCATCTTGGCCCGGCTGGCGGCGACCATGAGCAGCGCGATCGAGAGGACAGCAAAGCCGGCGAACAGCACTGCGCGCATCCCTTGCTCGGTGAAGGGGAAGAACAGGCTCCTATCCGAGGTCGAGTCGAGGGCAACGGCGCAAACGATTGCCAGTACAAGAGACAAGGCAGCGAAGCCGATCGGCTTGATGACGTCCGGCGTCAGGTGAACCGATCCCCGATGGGCGAGCGGCTCGTATCGCCAGCGGCCGAGGCCACACAAGGCAACCAGCACCCCGATTCCGATGACGATCCCGCCGAGCCAGTTGCCGGCGCTCTCGTCGGTCAATTGCAGCACGGCTACTCCGGCGAATGCTGCGATCGTGCCGAGGGCGCACATCACGGCACCGGCGGCAACTCGGTGCTCGCGGCGCTGGAAGTGCATCTCATAGGTCGCCAGCACCATCAGCACTATGCCGCCAAGCATGCCGATCGTGTAGACGACGTCGCGCCCCGAGAGCTGGTGCCCGTTGCGAGCCCACTCTCCGGCAAAGATCTTGCGCCAGGTCCCAAAGCCACCGCCTTCGTCGACGCGACCCACCTCGACGTTGCCGACGATCAGCTTGGAGAAGCCAAGCTTTGCCCCCTTGAGCACGAAGAACGTGCCCAACGTAACGATGAAGCTCGGCAGTTTGGTCTTCTCGACCATCGTCCCGTTGAAGTAGCCGATGCCCAGCGCCACCGCGAACGAGATCGGAATTGCGAACCACAGGTTGAGTCCGGCACCGCCGAGGTCACCGGTTTCTTTGACCAATAGGATCGTGAGGATACCCATGGCCCCGGTGTTGGAACCCGCTGACAGGTCGAACTCGCCCCCGATCATCAGCATCGACACCGCCACGGCCATGATGCCGAGCGTGGCAGACACGTCGAGGATCGACGAGGTGCCGCCAGCCGTGCCGAACTTGGTGGCGACTGCCCAAAAGAAGATCCAAATCGCTATGGCACCAATCGAGGCACCGATCTCCGGTCGGATGAGCAGGCGCTGGAACACGCCCCGGTACGCCAGCCGTTCGTCGCCGGCCGCTTGGGTCGATGCCGGCGGTGTGGTGACGTCAATCGTCGTCGTCACAGTCTTTCCCCTCTTGGTTCCCCATCATGTCCCCAGCCGGGACGCCCCCACGATAATCATGTTCGCTCGTTCGAGGTGAACGGACCTTGGAACAAGCGACGAGGGACCGGTCGACCCGGTCCCTCGTCTGCTCGTTCCTATGGTGATCCGTCGGTGCTCAGCGTGTGCCGGCCGCCACCAACTCCTTCACCGCCGCGGCGTTGTCCTTCGTGACGAAACCCGGGCCGGTGAGGATCGGGAGACCGCCACCGAGGGTGTTCTGGTTGGTGATGTTGAGGTACAACAGGAGCACCGGCATGTAACCCTGCAGGTACTGCTGCTGATCGACGGTAAACGCCACGTCGCCCGCTTCGATGGCGTCGAGCAACTGTGGGGTGATGTCGAAGCCGCCGACCATCACCTTCTTTCCGAGGTCCTGGACGGCACGCAAACCTGACATGGCGACGACCGGACCGGTACCCATGAAGGCATCGATAGCCGGATCAGCACTGAGCGCGGCGTTGATGGCGTTCTGCTGAGCGGTTTGGTCGGTGTCCTTGCCGACGAACTCACTGACGACCTCACCCTTGAACGTGTCCTTCAAGCCGTCGCAGCGCTCTTCGAGGGCGACGTTCGACTCTTCCTGGCGAGCGCAGAAGATCTTCTTGACACCAGCGGCCTGGAACCGCTCACCGGCGCCATTACCGGCGATGGTCTCGGTCTGACCGACATGGGTGAGCGCACCGATCGACTGGTAGTCGTTCACACCCGAGTTGAGCGTGATGACCGGGATTCCGGCGGCAACCGCTGCTTGCAGCGGGGGGATGAGCTGGTCGGGACTCGGCAACGAGGCGGCAATTCCGCTAGCCCCCTCGGCGACAGCGGCGTCGATCATCTGCACCTGCTTGGCAGGGTCGTTGTTGGACGCATCCCACACCATGGTGATGCCGAGGTCCTTGGCGGCTTGTTCGGCTCCCTTCTTGACAACCTTCCAGAACGGGCCGTCGTCGGAGTGAGTGATCATGTGGATCGTGATGTCGCCTGAGGACGTGAGCGCAACGGTGTCGAGAGCCGACCCGGCCGTGGTGCCCGCCGGTGCGGTTGTCTCAGCCGACGGTGCGGAAGTGGCGCCCGGTGCTGCGGTGGCACCCGGTGCGGCGCTCGAGCTCGTGTTCTTGTCGCTGCCGCAAGCAGCGACCAGCAGACCTGCCGCAGCCAATGCCGCGACTAGACGTATCTTCTTCATCACTCGGAATTCCCCCTTGTTAGTTGATGATGTCGGTGCGTCGGGCTTGCTGTGCATCGAACGGTGAGTGGGAGCAAGTCCGTGACCTCGCTGATGCGGCAATAAGCGGCCGTGCGCACTGAGAACGTAGTAGATCACAGCGCCAGTGCCGACCGCAACAGACAAATGGAGCGCTCCACAGCAACGAGCACCGACATCGCGAAATGGATAAGTTGGGCAACGATGAATGATCGCCGCGGCGATGGCGCGCCGACGCTCGAAGACGTCGCCCAGGCCGCCGGGGTCTCACGTGCGTTGGTGTCGCTCGTGATGCGCGGGTCGCCGCGGGTGAGTGCACCGGCAAAGCAACGGGTGCTTCATTCGGCGGCGAAGCTCGGCTATCGACCGAATCTCATGGCTCGCAACCTTGCTGCGCGCAGGACCATGACCATCGGCCTGCTCCTGAATGACCTACACAACACGTGGTTCGCCGACGTCGCCGACGGTGTCCACGACGTTGCCGAAGAGAACGGGTACCAACTCATCCTCGCCAGCGGCAGACGAAAGAACCAGCTGGAGTCGCGCGCGCTCGACACCTTTCTCGCCTCACGCGTCGACGGAATCGTCGTCGCCGGCTGCAGACTCGCCACGTCGCGAATCCTCGAAGTGGCAGCGGAGGTGCCCCTGGTGTCGATCGGTCGCATGGTACGCGGGACACTGATCGGCAATGTCATCACCGACGACTCACTCGGCGCGCGGCTCGCCGTGGAACACCTCGTCGGACTCGGTCACCGCAGCATCGTGCATATCGACGGCGGCAAAGGCGCCGGCGCGGCGCCGCGCCGCACCGGGTACACCCGGGCGATGCGGGCACACGGGCTGGCTGAGCACGCCCTGGTCATAGCCGGCGACTTCACCGAGGAAGCGGGTGCCAACGGTGCGCAACGGCTGATGCGTGTCAAGCCCCTACCGACCGCGATCTTCACGGCGAACGACCTGTCGGCGGTCGGTGCCATCGATCAGATCGAACGGCACGGCCTCCACGTGCCAGGCGACATCTCCGTCGTTGGCTTCGACAACACCTTACTCGCTGCGCTGAACCACATCGGACTGACCACCATCGATCAACCACGGGTGCTGATGGGCGCGACCGCAGCGCGGATGCTGATCGCCGCCGTCGACGATCGCAGTCAGCTCTGCAACAGTGTCATGACTCCGCAAGTGGTCATACGCCAGACCAGCGGTCGGTGACACAGTGCGTCACCTGCTGTCGACAATTGCCACAGCGCTCGCCCTCGTCGGCTGCGCTGGGCAGAACCCAACGCTTGGCCAGCGGGCGATGAGCGCGGCGGTCCGAGTCGAATCGAACGGCTGTGGTCAGGCGACCAAGCTCGGAGGCGGATCGTTCATCGCCAAGGATCGCGTGGTGACGGTGGCACATGCCGTGGCCGGAAGCACCGACATCGTGGTGGTCTCCACCGACGGTCGGCGCTTCGCTGCCACGGTCGTCGGCATCGATCGTCAGAAGGACCTCGCACTGCTCGAAGTCGACGACAGCAACATCTCTCCGCTGCCGCTGGCGACGATGGCCGTCGACGATGCCGGAGAGTTCGTGGCGTTCCGCGATGGGCGGCCGCGGCTCTCCGACTTTGTAGCCCGTCGCCATGTCGACATCAAGATGGACAGCATCGACGAGGACGGCGTCTCACTGCGTCGCGGCTTCCAGATCGACGCCGATGTGGCCGGCGGCGATTCGGGTGCGGTCTTGGTGAGAGACGGTTCGGCGACGGCTGTGGTATTCGCCCGCAGTCGAGGCGTCGAGGGCCGAGCGTGGGCCACCGACATCAGTGAAATCAAGCCGTTGCTCGCCGCGGACACTGGCGAACCTGTGAATCGGGGAGCCTGCTCGGAATTCGCCTGACGTGGCTTCAGCGCAACTCTGTCATCAGCGCCGCGCCAACGGCTCCGGCGCGTTCGCCGAGCGAGGCGAAGACCAGCTCGGGGTGAGGTCGTAGATCGGGCGCGTACAGCAATTTCGTGAACCACTTCTGGATCGGACCGATGTACAGATCGCCCGAGGCAGCCAGTCCGCCGCCCAGCACGAACATCTGCGGGTCGAGCAGGTTGGTGAGATTGACCAGACCGAGCGCCACCCAGCGACCGAACAGGTCGATCACTCGCAGGGCTTCGGAGTCGCCCTCGCGCGCCGCGGCTTGTACGTTTTCGCCGCGGACGTTCTCTGCGTCGCCGCCGGCCAGTTGCACGACTCGGCGAAGGTGCTTGGCGATCGCCGCCTCGCGGGCGATCTGCGCCAAGCCCGACCCCGATGCGTACCGCTCCCAACATCCGCGACGGCCGCAGGGGCATCGCAGACCGTCTGGGTCGACGACCATGTGGCCGATCTCGCCCGTGAAGCCGTTCGCACCGCGGATCAGGTGCCCACCGGCGATCACTCCCCCGCCGATGCCCGTGCCCAACGTGACCATCACGACGTCGGTGTACCCACGGGCCACTCCGACCTGCCATTCGGCGGCAGCTGCACACGTCGCGTCGTTGCCGACTTCGACCTGGAAGCCGAGCCGCTCTGACAGCATCCGCCCAACCGCGAAATCAGTGATGTCGATCAGGTTCGGCGACGCCTTGATCACTCCCGTGCGAGTGACCATGCCCGGCACTCCGATGCCGAGCGAATCGGTGACCCCGAGGGCGCCGGCCAACTCGGCGAGCGTGTCGACGAACGCTTCGGGGCCAGGAGGTGTTGGTCGACGTTGTTCCTCGACGACTTCACCGGACTGGTCGAGCACCACCCCGAGACACTTGGTTCCCCCGACGTCGATACCGAGGCGACGCCGGGTCACGACTCGGCGCGAACCTTGAGCTCGCGAACCGTGTTGAGGATGCGCACCTCGGCGCGACGCTTGACGAACCCGGGAAGCGGCACCACGAGATCGATGATGAGGTCGTAACGCACTTCTGTGCCACCGTCGGTCGTCGGCGAGAAGTGATACGCACCGTCGATGGTCCGCATGATGTCGCCGCGCAGCATGCTCCAGGCCAGCACAGCCGGGGCATCGCTGTAGTCGTAGCTCAACGTGTAGTGGGTGCTGCGCCCGAGAGCCGATGCTCTGAACTCGACCTCGAGCGGGCGTCCCTGGTCGTCGCGCGCCCGCACCACCACATCTTTGACGTCCCTCGCCCACTCCGGATAGTGCTCGAGATCGATAGCGATCGCCCACACGCGATCGGGAGGGGCAGCAATCGTCGTGGTCTGTGACGCCGTTTCAGCCATTGCTCTGTTCTAGTCGATTTCGTGATCTGTCGGAGACACCGCTGTGCCGAGACGAGGCCCGTACGAGCCATGGAGCGCAGCCCACACGCCGTTCATGCCGATGCCGAACATCGGGACCAGGACACCGAACGCGAGTGCGTTCAGCTGGCCCTTGTCGAGCCCGACCATACCTGCCCATGCACCACCGAGCGCAGCGACAACTTGCACGCCGAGGGCGAACGACATCGTACGACGGACGATCTTCGGTGCAGTGTCGCCGGTGAGCAGGTACAGGTTGGCGACGCCGACCTCCTCGACTCGCGACCGATCCAGCGCCCGGGTGTATGCCCACAACGTCGCCGCAACGCCGACCGTGAACAGAGCCATGGAGAGGCCGCCGATCAGGAACTGGGCGGGGCGTTGCTCCTTCAACGGGATCGCGATCGCCAGAGCGATCACGAACAACGCCGTACCGGCCAGGTCGAGTCGAACCACGCGTGCGCCCGGCTGGGCCGCGTGATCGCTGGCGATCCCCTCACCGTCGTCTTCTGGCATGCCAGAACATCATGGCAGGACGTCGAGAGAGGCGCCCAGCCGCTTCGCCAGCCCGTCATAGGAGAACTCGTCGACTGCGCGCAGACGCCCTGCTCGACCCATCTTGCGACGTAGGTCGGGGTCGTCGAGCAACCGCTCGAAGGCGTTGGCAACCTCGCGCGGGTCGTCGGCGTGGCGGATCATCACGCCGGTCACGCCGTCGATCACTGCGTCTTCGGCTCCACCAGAATCGCCGGCGACCTGAGGCACCTCGCAGGCCGCAGCCTCGAGGAACACAATGCCGAAGCCCTCTTGTTCGAGACCCGCCCACCGATTGCGGCAGAGCATCGCGTAGACGTCGGCGCAGCCGTACAGCCATGGGAGATCGTCGTTGCTGACCCGACCGAGAAAGCGCACGGGTGCGCCGAGATCGTTGCCCAGTCGCCGCAGCCGCTGCTCGTCGCGCCCACTACCGGAGACGGCCAGTAGCAGGTCGGGACGTGAACGGCGCAAGCATCGCTGCGGCGCGGATCGCGGTGTCGAAGCCCTTGCGCGGCACCAGCCTGCTGATGCCGACGATCAGTTCGGCGTCGGTTGGCAGGCCGAATCGGGCCCTGGCGGCGACACGTTGGTCGACGTCAACGGCCGGAACCGATCGGTGTCGACGCCCGGCGGCACCACCGTGATCGGCAGACTGCGCCCGGCTGCACGCTCGGCCTCCCTGGCCGGGTAGCTGCCGGCGGCCACGATGTGCCGAGCTCCGCGCAGCACGTAGGCGAGCGACTGCTTCGTTCCCGGCAGGCGTCCGGGCACGGTGACCTCGGCACCGTGCAGCACGACGTCGTAGGGCAACTGCAGCGAAGGTCCGACCAGACCCAGCGGCAACGCTGGATCGAGCACGATCAGATCGGCGCCGACCCGTCGCGCCATGTCGTCGATACGCGACACCATCCACGGATGCGGCAGCAGACACCGGCTCGCGTGTTCGCTCGACGTGGAACGGTTGCTCGGCGTCGAACGCCGCGGCGCCGGCGTACGGGCTGGTCAGCACGGCGAACGATTCAGGTGGCAGCCGACGCCACCACTCCCAGAGCAACGATTGGATGCCACCGATCTTCGGTGGGAAGTCGTTGGTGACCAGCAGATGCTTCACGGCGAAGCTGCCATCTCTGCCATCACCTGCGGGTCGCGCTCGTCGCTGGGCAACATCGAGTCGAGCCCGAGGCGACGAGCAGCCCACACCGCATGCGCGCGCAACATCGCGTCGTCATGCGCCAGATAGCGAGCCATGCACCGGCGAACGTCACGGTCGTGCGAACTACCAACGTTGCCCAACGCCACGAGAGCATTGCGCCGCACCCAACGAGGGTCGCGGTCGGCGACGTACCAGCGGCCCCACCGCTGCATCACCTCGGCGTCAGAGGCGTCGAGGATCTCGATCAGCGAGACCCACGGCTCGATGGGCGTTGCGGGCATGGGATGGTTGGTCGCCAAGCGCACCGTCGGCGGGCACACCGTCTGGCAGTCGTCGCACCCGTAGATGCGATCGCCGATCGCGGCGCGCCACCGGCGATCCATCACGCCGGGCTTCTGAATGATCCAGGCCAAGCAGCGACCGGCGTCGATGACACCCGGAGCGATGATCGCACCGGTCGGGCAGGCGTCGAGGCAGCGCCGGCACGAGCCGCAGCCGTCGGCCACGGGCTCGGCGGTGGCCGGCAACGGTGCAGTGGTGATCACGCAGCCGAGCACGAACCAACTGCCAGCACCGGGAAGCAGGATGTTGGCGTTCTTGCCGAACCAACCGATGCCTGCCCGGTAGGCGACCTCACGATCGACGATCGAGTTGTCGTCGGCGAACACCACGGCCCGCCAGCCGTCGCGCCGCAAGTGGCGGGCGACAACTCGCAGCCCCTCGCGCAGCGGCTCGTAGTGATCGGTCCAGGCGTAGCGAGCCACCCGACCATGTGCATCCGAGCGGCGCTGGAGGTTGCTCGGTGTAGTACGAACGGGCGCCGACCAGCACGGCGTGTGCCCCGGCGACCGCACGCCGCGGATCGGTCGAGCGCTGCGGGTTCTTGTAGGTGAACTGCAGCCCGTCGTGCAGTCCGGCCGACCTTGCGCCGGACCAATTCAGCGCGGGCTCGCTCGAGCACCTCGGCATCGCAGACACCGACGTGGGAGATGTCGTTGCTGCTGGGCGATGTCGACGAGCCGACGCACATACGCCGTCGTCAACAAAAGGCGGTGACGGCGTCGGTCTCACTGTGTCGCAGCGTAGGCATCATTCCGGCCCGTACCAGCAAACGCACCACGCGCAGGTCCTCGTCGTCGAGGTCGACCGATTCGACGGCTGCCGGCGAGAGCACGTGCGTGACTACGCAATCGGCGCACGCTGCGGTGCCCCGCATACAACAGGTGTCGCAGGAGATGATCAGTGATGTTGGTCTCGAGGCCATGACGATTCCGTGCCTTCCGTGGTTGGGCTTCGGGCTCCACCCACCGGCATCATCGCAAGGGGGTGAGACACAGAGGGCGGGGCCCGGCACGGGTATCCGGAAACACTCGATCGGGTGCCGAACTCAGCGGCGGATGATGGCGAGGAAGTCGTCGGAAGAGACCGTGTTGGCGCCGAGCGCGACGACATCGGTGATGATCGCCCGGTCATTGGTGACGACCACGACCGGCTGATCGCGTCCGGTGCCAGCGACTTCGGCGCGCAGCACGTCGTCGGCCGACACACCGGTCGGCGAGTACACGACTCGTACGCGCCGTCGCCTCGACGCGTGCGCACCCTCCACGGTGGCCCCGTCGAAGACGATCGTCATGGCGATGTTCCAACGTTTTGCCAGGTTCTCCGCGGCGACGATGCACTGGTCGCGTTGACGGTCGAGATCGAGCGACGGCCAGCCCAACTTGGCAACGTTGTAACCATCGACCAGCGTCTTTGCGCCACCCGTACGCAGCAAGAACTCGGCGCCCTCGATCGTGCCGGCCAAGACACCGCCGGGAAGGGTGATGGCCTTGCGGCGTGCCGGACGGTTTCGAGGCGACTCGGGCCCGGATGCCGGTGCCGATGCCAGTTCACCGGCCGGAGCGATCTCGTCGAGGGCCGCCGTCAACAAGCGGGCAACATCGCTCGCCGCCGTGAGCGCATCGTCGATCAAATCGCGCACGGCAGCGGCGTCGATCGCTGCAACCAAGGGCGCCTCGATCGGCTCGGGAATCGTCGCCGGGGTTGCGCGGCGAGCCTCGACCAACTCGGCTTCTACCTTGGCCAGTGACTGCGCAGCGGCATGTTCGGCGCGTTGTGCCTCACGCAAGCGCCGGCGAACATCGTCGAGCTCGGCGCGCAGATGATCGGCCTCGGCCACCAATGCGCCCTTCGACGCCGACTCGCGATCCAAGTCGGCGGTCAAGGCCAAAACGTTGGCACGAGCCCGCGCTGCCGACTCTTCGGCTGCCAGGCGCTTGCGCGTCTCGCGCCGGATCATCGTCTCTCCGTCGTTTGGCTTCGGTGGCAGCCGATCGATGATCGCCTGCGACCAGCCTTCGGGACGCGACAACCACAGCATTCCGATCTCATCGACAAGTTCGGGCGTGGCAACCGCAGCCAACTGCTGACGAAACCCGTCATCGCCCTCGACGGCCGCGCGCACCTGCGACAAGGCCGCAGGGGGCAACTTCTGAAATCGCAAGAAGCGCTTCAACCCCGACGGGAAGGGAAGCGGTGGTCGCAGCTTCACGCTGGCGGCGGCAATGCCCACAGCGAGTTCGAGTGCAGCTTGAAGCGCCTGATCCGGCACCTCTACTGGGGATTCGCCACTCACTCGATCAACTGTACCGACGACGCCTCATCGCCAAGATCGAACGCCTGTTCTTGACATCGAACATTCGTTCGTGGTGGACTGATGGAATGCGTGTGACAGCCGGCGGGCAGCGTTCCTTCGACGATCTCGGCGTACCTCTGGCCGACGTGACGTTCTGCGTGCTCGACATCGAGACAACCGGCGGCGATCGCAACAGCGACCTCATCACCGAGATCGGCATGGTCAAGGTTCGCGCGCGGCGAGTGCCTCGGCACGCTGCAGACCCTTGTCAACCCGGGTCGGGCGATCCCGCCGATGATCACCGTGCTCACCGGTATCACCGAGTCGATGGTCGTGCGGGCACCGGCGATCGATGCGGTCCTTCCGGCGATGATCGAGTTCCTCGGCCGATGCCGTCGTGGTCGGCCACAACGTCGGGTTCGACATGGCGTTCATCAATGCGGCCCTGTGCCCGGCGCGGCGATCCCGAGATCACCAACCCTGTCATCGACACCTTGCCGCTGGCTCGCCGCCTCATCCGCGACGAGGTACCCGACTGTCGACTCGGCACGTTGGCGTCGCGCTTCCGCCTCGATCACCGACCGTCGCACCGCGCCCTCGACGATGCGCTGGCCACCACCGACCTGCTGCACTTCCTGCTCGAGCGCGCCGCCGGCCTCGGCGTGCTGGGGCTCGACGACCTCATCGCTCTTCCTCGCATCGGCGCACACCCGCAGGCCGCCAAGCTGCGCATGACCACGTCGCTGCCGCGCCAACCTGGCGTCTACCTGTTCCGCGGCGCCCACGATCAGATCCTCTATGTCGGTAAGGCCACCAACCTTCGTCAGCGGGTGCGCAGCTACTTCGGGGGCGACGATCGCCGCAAGATCGGCCCGTTGCTGCGCGAGACACAGCGCATCTCGCACGTCACGACCCCGAACGTGCTCTCCGCCGAAGTGCTCGAGTTGCGCTACCTGCAGCAGACTCGCACCGCGGTACAACAAGGTCGGCACGTCACCACAGAAGTACCGCTACGTCCGATTGAGCACCGACGAAGCCTGGCCGCGGCTGTCGGTGGTCAGTGAGGCGAGCGGTTCCGGCGTACACCTCGGCCCACTGCCGTCGAAGTCGAGCGCCGATGCCGTGGTCGAGGCGGTGCAGTCGGTCTTCCCGTTGCGACGCTGCACCGACTCGACTCGGCCGGCTCTTCCAGCCACAGGCCGGGACCGCCCCATGCACCCCGGCCCAACTAGGGGTGGCGATGTGCCCGTGCGCCGGTGTCGCCGACGCCCAGCGCTACGCAGACCGTCGTGGCCCAGGTCGCTGCAGGCCATGACCACGTCGCCTGAGCTGGTCATCTCCGCTCTGCAGGCCCGGCTCGCAGTGCTGTCGGCCGAGCGACGCTACGAGGAGGCAGCCCAGGTCCGCGACCGGGCCATGGCGTTCACCAACGCGATGCGCCGACAGCGCCTGACCGATCGACTGCGCCAGGCCGGCGACGTCGGCCTGCAGATCGGCGACACCATCGTGCACCTTCGCGACGGCGTGCTGGTCGGCACGGCGCAGGACGGGCAGATGGAGATCGGTCTGCCGCTGCCGCCTCCGGAGGTGCCACCGATGCCCGCGTCGCTGCCCCGTCACGTTGTCGACGAGGTGCTGTGCCTGGCGCGCGCCTTCGAACGACTGGCCAATCGGGTCACCGTGTTGTGGTGCGACGGCGACTGGCAACTGGCCGATCGACGAGGTGCCCGAGGTCGTCGGGCGCGTCGCCGCGCCAGCGACCGACTGCGGTCGTCGGGTTCGATCACCGCACCGTCGTGATCGATGCGCAACACCTTGGTGTGGCCGCCCAACGGGCATCTGCGCGGCCAGATCGTCGGCATCGTCGAACGGGCACATCGCCGCCACCGTCGGACCCGAGCCCGACAACCACGAGCACCAGGCCCCGGCGTCGAGCGCCGCGGCGAGGGCCTCCCTCGACGGTTCGACCGAGACGAGCCGGCGGTCCTGGTGCAGGCGGTCCTGGGTCGCGCTGCCGCAGCGATTCGATATCGCCGGCGGCCAGCGCCGCGACCAGCAACGCGGTTCGGCCGATGTTGAACACAGCGTCGGCCAGTGGCACGTCGCCGCCGAGCTTCGATCGTGACTCGTCGGTCGAGGTCGTGAACGACGGGATCCACACGACGATCGCCGGGTCGAACGCCAGGGGAACGCGCACGGCGTGCCCGTCGGCTGTGGCGACGATGCCGCCGAACAACGAGGCGGCAACGTTGTCGGCATGGCCCTCGAGTTCGCTGGCGAGCGCCAGCATCGTTCGGCATCTGAGCCGCCAGTCGATCGGGATCGCTGCCGTGACGCTGTGCGTGGGCGGCGACGATGCCGGCGACGCGCACTGCTCCGCTGAAACCGAGGCCACGTCCGACCGGGATCGGCGAGCACACCCACAGGTCGCCCTCGCCGCCGGCCCGCCGAAAGGCGACGCCGGCCGGATGGAACTGGTCGATTCGTTGTGCTCCGGCGGGCAGATCGCCGTCGATGACACCTGCCTCGGCGTGCAGCGACAAGCGCCATCCGAGCGTGTCGAAGCCCGGGACCAATATTCGCCGACGACGCCGGCACGCGGACGATCACGATTGGTCAGACCTGCCAGATCAGCGTGCGGCGGCTTGCGACTCGACGATCCAGCGATCGAGGGTTCGTGCGGCATGGCCTTCGTCGATCGACGACGTGGCGATGATCACTGCTTCTTCGAGCGAATCGGCGATTCCGGCCACAACCAGCCCGGCCGCGGCGTTGAGCAGCACGATGTTGCGATGCGGGCCGTGCTCGCCCTTCAGCACACGGCGCACGACGTCGGCGTTGTGCGCTGGGGTGCCGCCGACCAACTCGTCGGCGATCGCCGGGGCGAATCCCAGGGCGACCGGATCGACCGTGAAGGTGCGGACGTTGTCGTCGTCGAGGGCCAGCACCGTCGACGTGCCGGTGGTGGTCAGCTCGTCGAGACCACCGCCATGCACCACCCAGGCCCGCTACCGAGCCGTGCAGCCGCAGCGAGGCCAGCATCCGCTCGGCGACGGCTGGGTTGGCGACGCCGATGAGTTGCCGACGCACCCGCCCCGGGTTGGCCATCGGCCCGAGCAGGTTGAACACCGTGGCGATGCCGATCTCGCGCCGGCTCGGTGCGGCGAACCGGAACGCAGGGTGGAACTTCGGGGCCAGGCAGAACCCGATGCCGACCTCGTTCACACAACGCAGCACGCCTTCAGGGGACAGCTCGATGGCCACGCCCAGTTCCTCGAGCACGTCGGCTGCGCCACACTGCGACGAGGCGGCGCGGGCACCGTGCTTGCACACCGGCACGCCGGCCCCGGCGACCACGATGGCCGCCATTGTGCTGACGTTGATCGAGTGGCTGCGATCGCCTCCGGTGCCGACGATGTCGACGGCGCGCGATCGCAGTTCGTCCCCGAGTGGTACCAGCGATGCCGCGTCCAACACCGCATCGAGCAGTCCGCTGAGCTCATCGGGTGATTCGCCCTTGGCCCGTAGGGCGACCACGAACGCGATGAGCTGGGCCGGCGTGGCATCACCCGACAAGATCGTTGCCATCGCGGCGCGGGCATGCGTGGCCGGCAGGTCGCGGCGTTCGATGAGCTCGGTCAGGAGCGTGGGCCAACCACCCAGGTCGTCGAGTGAATTCATTCGGTCAGGCTACGCGGTGCGACGCCGCTGACGGATCATCCGCCTGCGCTCGCGTTCGGTCGCCCCACCCCAGATCCCCGACTTCTCTCGTGCTTGTAGAGCGTGCTCGAGACAGGCGATGCGCACATCGCACGCAGCGCAAACCGCTTTCGCCTCCAACGCAAGATCGTCATCGTCCGGGTAGAACATGGCCGCTTCCAGCCCCCGGCACGCCCCCAACTCTCGCCATACGATCTCTTTGACCGACACGACTGATGTTCTCCTGAGTTTGGCCCGCTGACAGTAGGTCACCGTTTCAGCGCGCGTGAATCTAGGTTCACCGGAACGGCTTGGCCAGACCCTTTTTCAGGAATTTGTCAAGACTGTGTAACAGTTCTGCGCGCTTGATCGCTGCCGAGGTCGTCGCCGAGCTCACTCAGAGTGGTTGACGACAGCTCGGTTTCCTCCCGATAGTGGGGATGATCGATAGCCAGCACGGTGCCCGGGCCGAACGCGGCAACCTGATCCGGGCCGAGGTCGAAGGTGATGTAGTGCACCGCGGCCGTCACGTGCCCGCGGGTCAGCTGAGCCGCGTGCTGGGCCTCGACCATGCAGCGCACCTCGTGCCCGTTGGGCAGGCGAATCACGACCGAACCCTCGATACCAACGAGCTTTGGCAGCCATTCGCGCATGGCTTCATCTGACGTCAGTTCGATGAACATCGTCGCGCACAGTTGCCCGACCTCGGGGATCAGCGGGTTGTAGGCGTCGAGCTCTTCCTGAATGCCTTCGTCGGTGGCGATCTTTTCGACTCTGGCCATCTCCTGGATCTGGAATCGGATCGTCTGGCGATTCTCGAAGGCCACCGTGACGACGGTTCCGATCGCGACGCGTCGACGCCGTCGGAGCTCGATCATCTCGGCTCTGAACTGCTCACGGATGCGCTCGTAGGCGCGGGTGTCTTCGATGTCGTCGAGTGCCAGCTTGCGGCTGGGGAGGCTGCCATTCATGGTCGGGCCGGCTCCTCGCTGATGCCGTAGGCGCGAGCGATGAGCTGCAGCGGGTGCAACGGCTGCCGACCTGTTTGTTCGGTGATGGCCGTGTTGGCCAGATGGCAATCCCCGGCTATGACCTCGCTGTCGGCGCGGCGTATCTGCTCGGCCAGTTTCTGGGCGATCGGCACGCTGATGCCGGCGTTCTCGGCTCGCAGCCCCCACATGCCGTCGATGCCGCTGCACTGCTGAGCGAGGGTGACCTTTGCACCGGTGAGCTTGATCAGGTCGCGGCTCTTGAGACCGACGTTCTGCGCCTTGAGATGACACGGCGTGTGGTAGGTCACCGTCGCCGGTACGTGCCCAGCGAAGTCGGTGTCGAGCGTGGTTCCCTCGGCCTTGTGCACCCTCATCAGGTACTCGGCCGCGTCATAGGTGTGTTCGGCGACCAATTGGGCGTCGGTCCCACCGACATAATCGAGGTAGTCCTTCTTCAGTACATAGCCACACGTCGGCTGAGGCACAACGATGTCGTTGCCGCGACGAATCGACGCGGCGAGCACCTTCACGTTCTTCTCGGCGACCTTGGTGAACTGGGCGACGTCACCGCTGTGAAGCCACGGAGCACCGCAACACGCGGCACCATCGGCGAGCGAGCACTCGATGCCGTTGCGTTCGTAGACCTTGACGAGGTCGTGGCCGATCGAGGGTTGCTGGTATTCGACCAGGCACGTCGGGAACACGGCGACGCGGCCTTGACGTTTGGCGATGCGTACTCTCGGGCGGCGCTTGAACCACGTCGAGAAACGCTGCCGGGCGTAAGGGGGCAGCATGCGCACGCTCGACACACCCGTGACCTTCTCCATCGCCTTGCGCACCATGGAACCCTGTGCGGCGCCGAGAACGGCATTGGCCGCCGGAGCGGCGAGCGTGGCGGCCCTGCCCAGTAGATCGGTGTGACCCATCACGATGTCGGTGACCCGCGACCTCGCGCTGACCTGATGATTGGCGTGCCGCATGGCGTCGGCGCGGAGCATGAGACGCGGGAAATCGAGCGCCCATTCGTGCAGGTCAGGGGTGTACGGACAGTTGATGTAGCACAACTTGCACTGGAAGCACTCGTCGACGACCTGGTCTTGTTGTGCAGGAGTCAGCCTGCCCGCGTCTTGATCGTCGTGACGATCGATCATCTCGAACAAGGTCGGGAACGACGTACAGAACTTGAAGCACAGGCGACAGCCGTGGCACAGGTCGTAAACCCGGGTCAACTCCTCGCGGACATCTGCCTCGTCGAAGTACTTCGGGTTCTTGGGGTCATAGATCGTCGTCATACGGGGGTGGGAAATCAGTGGCGAGAGGTGTGCCGAGATGCACGACGTGACGGCCGCCAACCCACACGCTAGTGCTGCTCAGCACACTCGCTCGCTCAACTGATGTGGTCGAGGCCCTGCTGAAAGCGACCGGCGTGGCTCTTCTCGGCGCGAGCCAAGGTTTCGAACCAATCGGCGATCTCGGTGAAACCTTCGTCGCGGGCGATCTTCGAAAAGCCGGGGTACATCTGAGTGTACTCGTAGGTTTCGCCGGCGATGGCCGACTTCAGATTGTCTTCGGAGTCACCGATCGGCTCGCCCGTCGCCGGATCACCGACCTGGGCGAGGTACTCGAGATGGCCGTGCGCATGACCGGTCTCGCCCTCGGCGACCGAACGAAAAAGGGCGGAGGTATCGGGGTAGCCCTCGACATCGGCCTTTTGGGCGAACCACAAGTAGCGGCGGTTGGCCTGGCTCTCGCCGGCAAAGGCCTCTTTCAGATTCTCGTGGGTCTTGGTGCCTGCGAGGCTCATGTTGTTTACTCCCTATTTCTCTGTCTTTGAACTGCTTGACGTGGCCGGCTTGCGCTCGGATTGCTGGTCTGACTGCGAGGTGTCAGCACAGCGTTGGCACGTGCCGGAGAAGACGAGGCGCGCCGAGTCGGGTCGGAAGCCGTTGAGCCCGTCGATTTGGAGCGCTGACATGTTGGTGACATACACGTCGACCACATCACCGCACCAGCCGCAGACGGCGTGATGGTGGTCGTCGACGTTCGGATCGAACCGCGCCGGCCCGGATCCCACCGACACCAGTTGCAAGTCGCCCATCGTGGCGAGGTCGTTGAGTGTCTGGTAAACGGTTCGTAACGAAATCCCAGGCATCAGTTCACTGGCTTGGGCGTAGAGCACCTCTGCCGACGGGTGTGCACCGTTGCCGTACAGCAGCCGGAAGAGCAGTTGACGTTGAGGAGTGAGCTTCAGACCCTGTTGGCGAAACGCCTCGCTGAGCTCGGCTGGACTGCGCATGTCGGGTACTATATTGCAATCTCTGCTAGTTAGCAACTTGTGCAAATAAGGCGACCGGGCCGGGCCGCGGGGCAGGTCGCCTCAGTCCCTAGGATGATCGCCGATGCCTCCCCCGACACCATTTCGACGTGCCGACATGCTCGACCGGCTGGAGAGCGAATCATTCGACGTGTTGGTGATCGGTGGCGGCATCACCGGTACCGGGGTCGCGCTCGACGCCGCGGCACGCGGCCTGCGCACCGCCCTGGTCGAACGCGACGACTTCGCTTCCGGCACGTCGTCTCGCAGTTCCAAACTCGTGCACGGCGGTCTGCGATACCTGCAACAGGGCGAGATCCGCCTGGTGTACGAGGCGCTGCGTGAACGCGAGCGGCTGTGCAAGAACGCACCGCACCTCGTCAAGGTGCTGCCGTTCATGATTCCGGTGCTGACCAAAGATGGCGTGGTGTCACGCAAGATCGCTCGGGCCCTGGGCTCGGCAATGTGGATGTACGACCTCACGGGCGGTTGGCGGATCGGCAAGTTCCACCGCCGACTCAAGAAAGAAGCCGCATTCGCCCATCTTCCGACAATGCGGAAGGATCGTCTCGCCTCGGCGTACCTGTACTTCGACGCAACCGTCGATGATGCCCGCCTGTGCCTCACCGTGGCGCGCACGGCAGCGGCACACGGCGGGGTCGTCGTCAACCGTTGCCGTGTCGTCGAGCTCACCAAAGCCGACGACGGAATGACAACGGGTGCAGTCGTCGACGCCGAGGGGCGATTGATCACGGTGCGCGCCAAGGTCATCGTCAACGCCGCCGGCGTGTGGTCCGACGAGGTACGCACGCTCGACGAGGGCGCCGACCCCGATTCGATCCGTCCCGCCAAGGGCGTGCACATCACCGTGCCGTGGGACAAGATACGCAACGACATCGCGGTCGTCATTCCCGTGCCGAGAGACAAGCGAAGCCTGTTCGTCGTTCCGTGGGGGCGGCGTGCCGACGGCACGTTCGAGCACACGTACGTCGGCACGACCGATACCGACTACGAGGGCTCGATCGACGACCCGCAATGCTCCAAGGACGACATCACCTACATCCTCAAGGCGCTGAACACGACGATCACCACCGGCGTCACCGCCGACGACATCACCGGGGTCTGGGCGGGACTGCGACCGTTGGTGAAGAGCGCGTCGTCGGGGCGCACCGCCGATCTGTCGCGCAGACACAAGGTCAACCGCAGCACCAGCAACGTGATCACCGTGACCGGCGGCAAGTTGACGACATACCGCGAGATGGCCGAAGACACCGTCGATGACGTTTGCGAGGTACTCGGCGTCCGACTGAAGTCCACGACCAAGCGACTGCCACTGATCGGAGCCGAGGAATATCGCCGGCCTGCCGATGCTTCGGCTGCCCATCTCGCCAGCCGGTACGGCTCGGCGAGGGGTGAGGTCGAGGCTCTGCACGAAGCGGATCGACGCCTCGGCGAGCCACTGGTTCCTGGCCTGCCGTACACCAAGGCAGAGGCGGTCTACGCGGCGCGATCCGAGATGGCGATCACGCTCGACGACGTGTTGTCACGACGCACGCGGGCCCGCCTCTTCGATCGACCGGCGACGGTGGCGGCGGCCGCCGACATCGCCAGGCTGATTGCTCCTGACATGGGCTGGGACGATGCCGAGGTCGACCGGCAAGTAGCAGAGTTTCGCAACTCGTGTGCGCTCGAGCAGACCGCTGGGCAGACTTCCGAGGCTGACTTGCTGGGGGCTCATCGGTGACGACAGTGCCGACGCCGCCAATCGAGCTCACAGGCACCGCTTCGCGATCGACCGCACCGACGCGTCAGCCAGATGAGCAACTGATCACCTTGCTTCAGGGCATCTGCGAGACCCTGACATCAGACGAGGTCACCTCCGAGGCAAGCCGCGATTGGTGGCCATTAGCCATGCACTGGTCCCTCTCCGGCAGCGTTCCACAGCGGGCCGCCGCGGTGTGCCGGCCGACCGATTCCCAGCAGGTTGCAGCCGTGCTGTCGGCCTGTTCAGATGCTCATGTTCCGGTCACTGCGGCAGGTGGGCGCAGCGGCGTCTCGGGGGCTTCCATCCCGGCGTTCGGCGGTGTCGTGCTCGATCTCACGGCGATGCAGGGCATCATCGATGTCGACACCGTCTCGGGCGTGGTCGAGGTGTGGGCAGGCACGTTCGGTCCCGATCTCGAAGCCGAGTTGTTGCAGCGATGCGCGATGACCATCGGCCACTTTCCGCAGAGCTTCGACATCGCTACGGTCGGCGGATGGGTGGCGTGCCGCGGTGCCGGGCAGTACAGCACGCGCTACGGCAAGATCGACCAGATGGTGGTCGGCCTCGAGGTCGTGCTCGCCGATGGCACGGTACTGCGCACCGGCCACGGCCCTGCGGCGGCGATGGGTCCCGACCTGACACATCTGTTCCTCGGCAGCGAAGGCACACTCGGTGTGATCACCAAGGTCTGGCTTCGGGCGCATCCGGTACCCACTCACGAGCGCCGCGCCGCCTATACGTTCGCCGACTTCGAGTCGGGCATCGAAGCCTGCCGGCTCATCCTGCGCCGGGGCGCGACGCCGGCGGTGTTGCGCCTCTACGACGCAGTGGAGACGCAGCGCAGTCATGGCGGCGACGGCGAGAGGTGCGTGTTGCTGATACTCGACGAGGGCGACATCGGCATCGTCGAGGCAGTGATCGGCGTCGTCGAAGATGAATGTGCGGCTGCATTGCCCGTCTCCGCCGACCTCGTCGACCAGTGGCTGATCCACCGCAACGACACCAACGCCTTGCAGGTGTTGACACGCAAGGGGTTCGTCGTCGACACCATGGAGATCGCCGCGCCGTGGTCGCGATTGGCCGCCATCTTTGCCGAAGCACGCGCCGCGCTCATGGCAGTACCGCATGCCGGCGTGGCCAGCTGCCACCTCTCGCACAGCTACCTCGATGGGGCCTGCCTGTACTTCACGTTCGCCGCAACTCCCCCGTCCGACGAGATCGAAGCGACATATGTGGCCATGTGGGACGCCGGCCAGCGCGCCGTGCTGGCAGCCGGCGGCAACCTGTCGCACCATCACGGGATCGGTCTCAACCGGGCGCGGTTCATGGCCGAGTCGATGGGCTCGTCGATGGGCGTGTTGCAATCGATGAAAGACACTCTCGATCCGGGGGGCATCCTCAACCCCGGCAAGCTCGGCCTTTCGTCGCCCTTCGGATCGGTCGCGTGGCCTTGAGCAACCTCGACTGGAACGCGCTGCGTGCCGGAGGCAGTGTGGCACTCGTGTTCGCCGTGCCCTTCTCGATAGCGGCGCGACTCGTGGCCGATAGCGGCGACAACAATTCGGGGCTCGCATCGATGCTCAGCCTTGCAGCGTTGCTCGGATTCGTTCTGGGCGCCGGCGTCGCCGCGTGGACCCAGCAACTGCGACTGCCGCTCAAGCACGGGATCATCTGCGCCGTCGGCACGTATGTCGCCGCTCAGGCTGTGTTCATCGTCGTCCGCGGATCCGGGGCAGTGAGGTGCGCTGGCTGGCTGCATTGTTCAACCTCACGGCAGTAGCCGTAGCCGGCCTGATCGGCGGGGCCCTCGGCAGCGCCTTGCAGCGGCGTGGCTTCTATCCTTCGTCGAGCAGAGGTTCGCCGTGAGCATCCTGGTCATCGACGTCGGCACGTCGGGGCTACGCGCCGCGATCGTTGACAGCGATGGCGTCGTCCGCGGGCTCGAATACCGGCCGTTTCCGCCGTCGTCGCCGTTCCCCGGTCTCGTCGAGTTCGATGGATCGGGCATGGCCGACGCTGTTATCGACGTGGCCACGAGATCGTTGTCGAGCGCCGGCCCGGTGACTGCCGTGGGCATCACCAACCAGCGGGCTTCGACGCTGGTGTGGGAGCGCGGCAGTGGAACACCGATCGGACCCGGGCTGGGCTGGCAGGACCTGCGCACGGTGTTCGACTGCATCACCGCCAAGTCAGACCACGGTCTGGCGTTGGCGCCCAACCAGTCGGCCACCAAGATCGCCTGGTTGCTCAACAACATCCCCGGCGCCCGCGATCGTGACTTGTGTTTCGGCACAGTCGATTCATGGGTGGCCTGGGTGCTTTCGCGAGGCGACGTCCATGTGACCGATCCGTCGAACGCCGCCGTCACCGGCCTGCTCACCGCCGACACGTTTTCGTGGTCAGCCGAGGCCTGCGCAGCCCTCGACGTGCCGATGGAGATGCTTCCGATGGTTGTCGACTCGACGGGCGTGTTCGGCGTGGCCAGCGCACTACCGGGCGTCCCCACCGCTCGCGGCATTGGTCGGCGATCAGCAGGGCAGCCTCGTCGGCCAAGGCTGTGTTCGACCGGGGTTGGCCAAGATCACATTCGGCACCGGCGGCATGCTCGATGTCTGTACCGGCCCGTCCGCTCCGGCATCGGCACGCCGCAGCGAACACGGGACGTTCCCGATCGTCGCCTGGAGCCGGGCGGGGCAACGCACATGGGGCGCCGAGGCCATCATGTTGTCGGCAGGCACCAACGTCGAATGGCTACGCGACGACCTCGGCATCATCGACAACGCGGCACACAGCCACGACGTCGCCGCGCAGTGCGATCACGCCGATGGCGTGATCTACGTCCCCGCGTTGATGGGTCTCGGCACGCCGTACTGGGACTACGGCGCACGCGGCACCCTGCTCGGTCTGACTCGCGGCTCGGGCCGGCCGCAACTGGTTCGCGCCGTGCTCGAAGGCATTGCTCATCGTGGCGCCGACCTGCTGGAGGCGGCGGAGGCCGACTTCGGCGACTCGGTCGGGGCGATCCGCGTCGATGGCGGTATGAGTCAGAACCCGACGTTCATCCAGGCTCTGGCAAACGCCACAGGGAGGCCCATCGAGGTGTCACCTCAAACCGAGGCCACGACGATCGGCGCCGCGTACCTCGCCGGACTCGCTGTAGGGGTATGGGGATCGTTCGAGGACATCGCCGCTGCCTGGAGGCCGCAGGTCGTGGTCGAGCCGACCTCGCAGCTCGATCGCCAACAATGGGCCAGCGCAATCGTGCGTGCTCGGGAATGGATACCAGACCTGTCGGCCCTCGACTTCTAGAATTGCGCCGCTCACGCTTGGCAAGGAAGGCTGACGGGTGAGCATCTCGAAAGGATTTCTTCGTGGACATCGATGTGAACGAGCCGATACCGGCAGACGGCGCGATCATGCGCCGTCGCCTGCTCGGCGTTGGATTGGGTGGGGCCGTTGTCTCGCTCCTGCCACTTCTCAGTGGCCGGGCCAGTGCCACCACGACCCCCGGTTCGACGTCCGATACCACGGCGGCGACAACCACGACCACGAGTCCGCCTAGTCAGCCGACCGACGACGACGCCAAGTTGCTCGCCTTCGCCCAGACCCTCGAGGTCGCCATTCGTGACCTCTACGACGTGGCATTGCGCAACGACATCTTCGACGACGACCAGCGAGCCGTGATGGCCACGATCCGCGAGGCGCACGAGGCCTACGCCTCGTCGCTTTCGGCGTTGCTCGGTGAGAAGACTCCCCAACTGGGCGATCCGATCGCCGACGACCTGAAGAGCAAGTTCAGCGGCGACGTCCGCACGGTGCTCGATGCTGCGTACATGGCGGAATCCACGGCCGTGGCGACCTACACCGAGATGCTCGGCGAGTTGCAGGGACTGCAAGGGGCAACACTGATTGCGTCGATCCTGATCGTCGAGGCCGCCCATGGCACAGTGATCGCGGATCTCAACGGGATAACCACCCTCGACGAGCTGCTCGTCGTCCCAGAGGCCGACGCGTTGACGCCGCTCGCAAGGGAGACGCCGTGAACCATCACGACCACAGCCACGACCAACTTCGTCGCGAGCTCCGGTCGCTCGGAGGTCTCGGACGCCGCGACGTCTTTCGTATCGGTGGTTTCACCGTTGCTGCTGCTGCGGTGATCAGCGCCTGCGGCGAGCACGCCCGCGGCGAAGTCGGCAGGGTCGGTGCCGTCCCCACAACTGTCAAGCTGCCCGACGCGATCGTCAACAACATCGTGCTCCTGCGCACGGCATCGTCGATGGAACATTCGACGATCGACGTCTACAACCAGGTCATCGGCAACAGCGACCTCCTCGATCCCAAGTACGACGACGTCGCCAAGAGGTTCATGGAAGACCACCTCGCCCATGCCGAGTTGTTGGAGAAGCTCACCACCGCGGCCAGCGGCACGTCGTGGGCATGCAGCAATCCGAAGTTCGACGAAACGGTCGTTGCTCCGGTGATGACGCGCATCACGGTCGGCGCTCCGGCCACCTCGACGTCGGCGGCTATCCCCCCGAGCGACGATCCGCGCCGCGACATACTCAACTTCATTCACGGTCTCGAAGCCCTCTCCGGCGAAACGTGCCAGGCCTTCGTCGCACTGTTCTCCGAGCCGTCGTTACGCAGCGACGGCATGTCGATCGGTGCCCGTGAAGCCCGACATGCGGCGCTGCTCGCGCTGACGATCAACCCGGCCCGTCCAGGGGGTCAGGTCAACTTCAACGATGCCGTCGACGCCCAGCCCGCTTCACCCCCGACGACGTTGGCGCCGACCACGACCGTTCAAGACATCGCCAGCCCCGCTGGTGGCACGACACCGGAGCCTGTGCAGCAGACCGAGATCCCTACGGTCACGGCAATCCCCTCGCAGTTCGGAAGCCTCGCCGCGATCCAGATCGTGGTTGGAGCCGGCGACGAGAACGGCACGCGGCTGAAGGTCAACATGGAAACTCCCAGCTTCAACTCGTACATCTACGAGTACATGAAGCCGAGCTGCTGAGCTGCTCGTACACTGGCGCCGACGGTGAGTTGGCCGGGTGACCGCGGCATGGCACTTCGGTGACCATGTCGAGGAAAGTCGGGACTCCACAGGGCAGAATGCTGGCGCGAGCCAGGTCGGGGCGACCTGACGGATAGTGCAACAGAGAGAGACCGCCGATGGGCCAGTTCGCTGGTCACAGGTAAGGGTGCAACGGTGCGGTAAGAGCGCACCAGCGTGCAGGGTGACCTGCACGGCTGGCAAACCCCATTCGGAGCAAGGCCAAGCAGAGAGGATGGGTTGCCCGTCCAGCCGGTTCGCCGGCTACCTCTCGGGTAGGCCGCCTAGAGGGATGGTCACCGGCGCTTCGGCGTCACAGAATCCCGCTTACAGGCCGACTCACCGTCACCATCGACCCTGAGCAGGGGATGATCGGCCACATCTGTCGATCGTTTCCGCCGCCCGCCGAGGTCGAGCGCAACAGCGGCGGCCAGATCGTCCGCGTCCTTGGCGCACACCCTGTGAGGAGCGATCCGGTCAGGCCTTCCCGCCCACCTCCGCCACGGGCACCCGTCCCAAACGTCCTGGCAGAATCAGCAAGACCTGACCGGTCTTTGGCGCTCTCGTCCAGCGCATGGTCCATTTCAGTCCCGCACTGGTCGGCCGGAGTAGAGCCGTTGGTCCTCGCACGCTGGGGATTGCGTTCCAAGCCGGATCGGGGGTCGCGTTGCAGTGACTCCCTCACGGGCGCACGAAGCCAACGCTGGTCAATTGAGATGATCTATGTAAGCCCATTGAACGACAGTCGTTCTGTGTGCTGACAGTGAGGCCCCTCGACGACGCCCAGCCGTAGTTCGGCGCGAGACTTCGCGATGGTTGTCTGTACGGATCTAGGAGACTGCTGAGCAATCCGTCGAGTGGTGCTCGCGTTTTGGGTCGCGGATCGTAAAAGAATGGTGGTGATGCAGGGCACGTCGGATCCGAACCGGGAGTTGTTGGACGCGGCGGCGTTGGTCGGGCATCTGGTGCCGGCCGGGTCGGTGTACGCGTTCTTGGCCGAGCATCGTCACCGGTTGTTCCCTGACGAGTTGTTCGCCGATCTGTTCGGCTCGGGTCGGGGTCGCCCGTCGGTGCCGGCCGATGTGATCGCGACGGTGATGGTGTTGCAGTCGTTGGAAGGCCTGTCGGACCGTGAAGCGCTCCAGGCGCTGCGCACCGATCTGCGGTGGAAGGTGGCTGCCGGGCTGGCGCTCGATGACGAAGGGTTCCATCCGACGGTGTTGACGTTGTGGCGCAACAAGCTGCGGCCAGTCGACCGTCCGCAACGGATCTTCGACGCCGTCCGCGACGTGGTCGCGGCGACCGGGGTGCTGGCCGGCAAGACCCGCCGGGCGCTCGACTCGACGTTGTTGGACGACGCGGTCGCCACCCAGGACACGGTGACGCAGTTGGTGTCGATGATCCGCCGTGTCCGCCGGGCGATCCCGGCCGCGCGGCCGTCGACCGTCGACCGCGCATGACTATGAGGCGGGCGGCAAGCCGGCGTGCGCGTGGGACGACCCGGCCGCCCGTGACGAGCTCGTCACCGGCCTGGTCAGCGACGCCCGGCGATCCTCGACGTCGCTCGACGGGATCGTGCTCGACGACGAGCAGCAACGACTGGTCGGGCTTGCTCGCGCTGGTCGCCGGCCAAGACGTCGAGCAAGGCGACGAGCCAGGGTCGTGGCGGATCGCTCGCCAGGTCGTCCAAGGACCGGGTGATCTCCACCGTCGACCCCGAGACCCGGCACATGCACAAGTCCCGGTCGAACTATCGCGACGGGTACAAGGCCCACCTCGCGGTCGAGCCGGAGACCGGGATCATCACCGCTGTCGAGCTGACCCCGGCCAACGTCGGTGACGGCCCGAGTCGGCGTCGCGACTGCTCGACGGCGAGCGCCCCGGACTCGAGGTGCTCGCCGACTCCGCCTACGGGTCCGGCCCGGTGCGCGCCGACGCTCGCCGCAGCCGGGCACATCAGCAGTGATCAAGCCGTGGCCGCTGGCCCGCAACCCGCATCTTGAGCGACGACCAGTTCACCCGCGACGACTTCACCATCGACTACACCGCCCGCACCGTCACCTGCCCCAACGGAGTCACCGTCACGATCGCCGCCAGCAGGCAGCGCCAGCTTCGGGGCGCGACTGCCGTCGACTGCCCGCTGCGCTCACGCTGCACCACGACAACGCGCCGGCCGACGTGTTCAACGTCAGCGACCACGACCAACTCCTCGCCGCCGCCCGCGCCGACTGGCGAGCCGGCATCGACACTCGCCGACTACCGCCAACACCGGCCACTGGTCGAACGATCCATCGCCTGGCTCGTCGCCAACGGCCACCGCCGAGTCCGCTACCGCGGCGTCGAACGCAACCGGCTCGGCCTGACCGTCCGAGCCGCCGCGATCAACCTGCGACGGCTGCTCAACCTCGGCCTCGAACACACGGCCCAACGGATGGACGCTAGCGCAGCTGAACCAGCGGGCCCGGGGCTGACAACGAGGAAACTCCGTACAGGGTCGGTTGACGTTGGACGGGCCATCGCAGGGTTCGCCGCTCGACATCGTGCGAAACGTGCCCCAAAGCGTCACTGACGTTTCGCCAGGTCTGCGGGAGCCGACGCACGATCGGTCACGGAGCCGCTCATCGAGTAGTCGACGGCGACACGATACGCGGCTTCGTCTCGGCGATCACTGACCGTTACCGCGGCGACTCCGTCTCTGACGTGAAAGCTGAGGACCGACGACAAGTCGATGTCTGCCGGACGCACATCTTCGGGGAGCCCAGCCCGCATGAACTCCCAGCGACGGCGGTTGTCCTCGACGTCGCCGGGCGGGACCAGGAACATGGTCTTGTCGAGAAAACCGTTCCGGGCGATGGTCTCGATCTCCCAATCGAGACCGGGTGTTTCGCCGATCACGACGGCGATGGAACCAGCGCCGCTCATCCGCTCGACGACATGGCTCTGCCAGGTGTCGTCGGTGAACAGTTCGCGAGCGGCACCGAGCGTGTGTGTGGTGCCACCGGGGCGGCCGACCGCTGTGACCGGCCCGTAGGTGCCGAGTTCCCACGCGAGCGACTCCTCGAACGGGTCGGTTGTCCGCAACGTGAACAACTCGAGGAACGGTCGGCGCGCCGACAACACACAAGGCAGGGCGACGTCGTCGTCGCGGAACGATCGGAGGTACAAGACCGGCGCGCGCTGGTCGCGGTGGACGCGTTCGTTCGGCTCCGCTGCGGCTTCGGGCACGAGCGAAGCGCAACACGGCAGTCGCTGTCATCGTGACGACGACACCGATCGACATGATCAACAACGACAGTGCCGTGGGTGACAGCTGCAGCCGATCACTCCATTGAAGATGCGTCAGCGAGGGCACGAAGACCAGTTCCCTGAGCCCCCAGATCACTGACGCCAACCCGAAGAGCACCAACGCGATGCCGACGAGGTTGAGCATGATTCCGGCGGCTTCGGGCAAAGTCGGGTGCCACGGCGGAGGCGGGGCGCCGATCATGGCCAGCTCGCGACGCCGCCACCAAGCCGTCGTCAGGAACCCGGCGGCGACGGCGCCGACGACGATCACCAGTCGAACGATCGTCGGGGCATCGGCGGCGAAGCCGACGATTGCCACTGCCCATGTGCCGAGTTGAACGGCGGTCAAGATCAGGGCGCTGCGGCGCAGGGCTCGGGCGTCATCCGAGGCATCCATGGCGGTGATCTCTCCGGGAGGTCGCACCGGCACTTCCGCCACAGCCCGGCGGGTCAGCCACAACCGTACGAGCACCATCGTCACGCCGAATCCGACGACCAGGATTGCCGACAGGACGATGCTCTTCCGGCTCGATGGCAGCGGCTGGGCGTCGCTGGCTCCGGAGGGTGCGCCGTCTGCCAACCGTTGCACGAAGGCGACGAGTGCCTGGCGTGTGGCGTCATCGGCGCGGTCGGCAAGTGTGACGAACGTGAATCGTCCGCGTCGGAAGGCCACGCCGAGTTGACCCGCCCGTGCGCCGGTGCCCTCGAAAGCGATCGCGCCCCTGACCTGTCGGCTGACCCCGGGGAGCTGAATTGGCCTCATGTCCAGCTGGAGCACCTCACCCAGCACCGCCGCTGCGAATCGTTCGTACGGGTACCGCGTAGCCGAGACGCCGAGCAGGACATCGCCGTCGGTAGATCCCCAGATCTGGACGGCCGAGAGGGTGTTGCGGCTCAGGAAGTCGACGAGACGGGTGTTGGCGGCCAGGTCGTCGCTGAGGTCTTCGTTTCCCCCGAACTCGCTGAGCAGGACAAATGACCCTACGTTCGTGCTGTTCGACGGTAAGAACCGGGCCAGTTCCGGCGGGATCTCCACAGCCGGGGTGAGCGTCGCCGGTCCGCCCGATTGCTGGATTTGGAGAATGGCGACATGTTCGAGGAACTCCATCGGATGCCACGCGGCACCGGGGTCGGTGGTCAAGGTCGCAACGAACACCGCATCGGCAGATGCGAAGATGAGACTGCTCAACTGGAACCCGCCGGAATCACCACTCTGGAAACCTCGCGCTCCGGGCACTGTGCGAACCGGCTGTTCCGGCATGTCTTTGCCGACCAACGCGACGTACGCGTCGATGAAGGTCGCCGCCGACAAGCCCTTGGGCAGTACGTTGCCCTGCAGGGTGAGCTCACCGTAAGGGTGGCGATATGTGCGCGTCTGCGAGCCGAGCGCTCCGTCGACGGGCGCATCGGCGACGAAACCTTCGCCAACATCGTCGACCAGCGTGACCTGTGGCGAAGCGACGGCGAGCACTACTCCCGTGCCCATCGACGCACCGAGCCCCACACCGAGGGCGCCGGCCGCGCAGACCAGGGGCCGAAACCAGCGAATTCGGCCACCGCGCGGCATTGACCACGTACAGTACTCCGCCGAGCCGCCCTGCCGGCGGAGGTGGAGGGTCCTTCGGCCCTGGCCGGGATGGCGCCGGATAGCCCACGATCGGAACCGTGAGTGGACCATCAAACGAAGCAGAAGTGCGTCACTACGTCGTCAACTACGAGGATCTCGAGGAGTCAGTCTGCTGGCGTCTCGTCACCCGTGTCGCCGTCGGCCGCGTCGGGTTCGTCTACGACGACGAACCGATGGTGCTCCCCGTCAACTGCGCCGTGGTCGACGGCAACATCGCTTTCCGCACGGCCGGAGATTCGATGCTGCACAACTTGGGTGACGGCGCACGAGTGGCGTTCGAGGCCGACCACGTCGATCCCGTCGCCGAGTCCGGATGGAGCGTCCTGGTTCGCGGCAACTTGTGGGAACTGAACGACGAAGAGGTCCGCGCCAAGCTCGCCGAGGGAAACACCCATCCATGGGCACCTGGTGTGATCGACCGGTGGATGATCATCGTGCCGTCGATCATCAGCGGACGATCGATCACACGTCACGAGTGACGCCGGTGCGGCTTCAGCGGCGCCAGGAGGTCTCGGTACGTCGCGTCTCGTTGAAACCCAGCAGCACCGGGCCGTTGGGACCGGGCAGGATCCGACAGACGGAAGCCTGATCGAGGTGGCAGCGCCAGCCGACTGTCACATCGACACCGAGGGCCCAGGTCACAGCGGCCTTGATCGGCGAAACGTGGGTGGTGACGACGATCAGTCGTGTCTCGGCCTCGGCCAGTAGCTCCTCTGCGGCGGCGACAACCCGCGTGTGCATGTCGCCCAAGCTCTCACCGCCGCCGGCTCGATAGTTCGAGTCACCGCGCCATCGTGCCCAGACCTCGGCACCGATCTCGGCCACCGGCGAGCCGTCGAGGCTGCCGTAGTCGAGCTCGATCCAGCGACCGTCGACCTCGTACGGCACATTGAACGCCTCGGCGGTCTGTCGAGCGCGCAGCAGTGGTGAACTGATCAATCGATCGGGCCGTCCGAGCCACTCCGCTACACCGGTGACTTGGGCGATGCCAACGTCGTCGAGCGGCAGATCGAGGCGACCCTGCAATTTTCGAGCAGCGTTGGCCTCGGTGCGACCATGACGAACGAGCACCAGCACCAGCACAGTGAATCAGATCGCGACCCGACTTCGCCCGTCCGGCGATCCCGGTGTCCAAGGGTTACGACTGCGGCTGCATCAGCAGACCGTGATGCACCAATGCCCGGCGGCGTTGGGGATCCGACAGCTCGCACCGCCGCCACATCCACACCAGCAGCAGCGCGCCGACGGCTTCGAACACGACGTTCGACCAGCCGCGTTGCAGCGACGGTACGCGCACGTTTCCCCACGAACCCGCAAATGGCCACCAGAAGACGCTGGTCGAGGCGAATGCGCCATCCCACACGAGGTGCATCAGCATGCCGATCGGCACCGCAAGTAGCCACCGACGGATGGCCTTGCGGCCCGCCGTCAGCACCATGACCAGCGCCAACACCCCGACGGCAACCGTCAGGCTGTGCGCCCACCGGGCGTGCCCATCGGGAAGATCGATCACGTCAGGCAGCACCGCGCCCACGGCAAGCAGGCGATAGTCGAACCGCGGATCACGAAAGATGTACCACACCGACACGACGGCGGTGCCGATGAACCACAGGAACATCAGCAGTCAGCGAACCAGCACGCGCCCGCACTGGGGGCAGTCGACAAGCTCGTCGGCGGGCAGCCGCTTGAAGTTGTCGACTTCGCCCTGCGATAGGTCGAGGTGGCAGCCATCACAGCGCAGGCCGACGAGCTTGGCGATGCCGATGCCACCGTGACGGGCCCGTTGCCGGTCGTAGAGGTCGAGCTCTTCGCTGCTCAGCGCCGACCGCGCCGCGTCGTACTTCGCGCTCAGCTCGGCCTCTTCATCGGCGCCTGCCCCCTGGGCGACGGCGAGCGCGGCAGCAGCACCGTCTCTCACCGCGACGACAGCATCCTCGCTGCCGGCGAGTTCAGTGAGTTGCTGCTCGGCGATGGCTTGTTGGTCCATGGCCTCCAGCTCGCGATCGTCGAGCTCGTCACGATGGGCGTTGAGCACCTCGATCTCGTGGTTGAGAGCCTCGGCCTGGCGAGTTTCGGTCACGATCTTGAGCTGCTGCTCGAGACGATTGCGTTTCGCCGTCAACGCCTCGCTCTCGTGCTCGATCGTCTCGATGATCGTCTCGGCGTCACTCAACTGCTTGGCCGACGCGGCAGCCGCGGCGCGGTGTTCGACCAGTCGTTGGTCCGCGTCTGCAAGTTCTGCCGCCTCGGGAAGCCTGGTGAGACGGCGCTGCAGTTGCCCGAGTGCCGTGTCGAGTTGTTGGAGCTCCCATAGTGCTTGGCCGTTCACGGCTTCTTCTTACCAGTGAGCCACGGGATGCGCTGTACATTCTGCGATCATCGCAGGTAGAGCACTTGCGGCCGCAAACGGCAAGGGCCAAATAAGACGCCCAAACGGTGCTGCCCGACGACGAGATGCAAGCACTCGCCGTTGTGGTGTGGCTTGCACTTGTCGATATTGCGAAGGACGCGGCTGGTGCGAAAGCCACTATCGACGGTGGCAACGAACTGGAAAGTCCGAACCAGTGCGAGAGGGCGGGCCACCCAGCAGAGAAGTACCAGGTCAGCGAGTTGTCGCACCTGTGCGACAACTTCACTACCTGGCATGACATCTGCAAGAACGCTCTCTACGACAAGCGTCCGGCACCGGAGAAAGCGCCGCGCACGATTGTTCGGCACGACTAAATTCGCCGCGTGCGGCGAATTAGCTGGAGGTCGTCCTGGCCCGACGCCGTCGCCGAGGACTTCGCTCCGGGCGGGCACGGCAGCGACTGTCTGAAAAGTGTGTTGCGTGCCACGCAACAGCCAGTCGGCGTAGCTACAGAACACTTTCCGAGCACTGAATTCGGTACACGGCCGAGATCTGATCGGGCACGAGCTTCCCCACGTGCGGGGAAGCAGAATGCTGGTTGCCCCAACCGGGGCCGTCGCCGAGGACACGGCCACGCGGGGTGTGACACGGTTCCCGACAGAACTTGAAGTTTCCAATGCCATTGGAAACTTCAAGTTCGCCGGCGAACTTGCTCCAAATGGAGCAGCCGACGCTGACGACCAGGAACTACCCGCCGACCTTGCTCCAAATGGAGCAGACCCGCTCACGGCGTGAGCAAGTTCGGGTTGCCGTGGGGTGCGACCACAGAGGAGTCATCGGCGGGAAAGGATTCGCCTCGTCACCCTTTGTGGCACCACTGCCGTTTTGATGGCCGCACCCCACGGAGACTTACCGCGGCCCGTCGACGGGCCTGCCGTTGACGGCGATGACCCGCCCGACAGGGGCGGACTGGAAGTATTCGACCCGTTTGGCGAATCGACGCTCGAAGCGCCGGCCACAAGTTCGCGGCGGTGATCCTGGGGGGCTGCTCGTCGTCGTCGAAGGTGCAACGCAGATACCGCGTGCCGCCCGTGGAGCGCAGCGCCGCCTCGGCGTTGGCCAGCAGCGTGCGCGGCCCGTTGTGGTACAGCTTCGCGTCGCCCGGCAAGCCGGCGAAGACCTGCACCGGCGGCAGCGCCAAACTGGCCGGCGACGGCGTCAACGTCAACTCGGAGATCGTGTACGGCGGAACCTCGCCAGTACGCGGCGACCAGTACAGCTTCACGCCGTCGAAGATCTCGGCGGGGACCGGAAGCACACCGACAGCCGCCAGCCGGTTCTCTCGACGATCGAGCAGCACGACGTTGCCCATCGCGCTGCGATGCCGCCACATGATCGGGATCGACGCCGGCTGATCCCAGGCGTAGTCCCGTGCGGGATCGATCGACGTCGCCGTTGACCGTTGAACGCTGCGATGCTCACGCCCGTCGGGGTCGACCTTGGTGACCTCGGTGGCCGACGTCCACTGGCAATGCCCGAGGGCATCGGCGACGATGCCAGTCACCGTGCACCACTCGCCGTTCATCGCTGGCCACCCGTCTTGAAGCCCATAGCGGCAAGTCCTTCGAGGTGCTCGTCCTTGACGTACTCGACGGGCGCCGGGCGGGCGGCGATGAGCCGGGCCTCGTTCGCACGCCGAGCAGCAGCACGCGAGCGGCCAGCCGGGCGTGATGCTCGTCGACGACACACCTACACGTGTCTGCGCTGACGCACCGCAGCCCGGTGGACGCATCGACGAACACGTCGTCACCGAGCCGGATCAGCAGCTCGTCGACGGACAAGTCGGCCAGCTCGAGGGCCAGCAAGGTGACCGGCGATCGGGGCTGACGTTACACGTGTAACGTCAGCGACCTCTCCGATCAACGTCTCGGTTGGGGTGTTGTTTCTTCTCACTGTTGGTTCTCCTTGTAGTTGTGTCGCCGGTTGGCGACGGGGGTCAATAGATCGCCGGCATCGGTGGGGGGTTCAACAAGCCCCACAGCGCCAGTTGAGCGGCGACCAGCGGACTTGTGTCGACCTCGGCCCGGCGACGGGCGACGGCCTCGGCGCCGGCCAGCGATCTGACGTCGGCGAACTGCATCGCAGCGTCGAGCGCCGGGTGCTGGTGATAGCGCAACCGGCCGGCGCGCAGTTCGTCGATCCACACGCCGTGAGCGATGGCAACCTCGGTCGGTGTCGGCTGAACGACTTTCAACCCGGCCCGCTTGAGCGGACCGATCAACGTTGCACCCGGCGAGCGAGGATCGACGATCACCGCCGACATGTCGGAGAACTCGCTGACGAGCGCCGCGACTTGAGTCGGCGGTGTCGCTACCCGGCAGGTAGGCGAGCACCTCGACCCCGGCCGCGCCCGTCACTGAGACGACCGGCACCGCACACCGCGGTGTGCAACCGATCCTACGAGATCTCGACTGCGATCGCTTTCATTGTGAATCTCCTTTTCGAACGTTTGATGTCATTGCCCTTGCGGCCGCCTGCTGACCGGTTGCAGTGAGCGTGGGCGAGCCCGTTCCAACCGCGGCCGTCGTCGGTGTGGTCGAGATCGATCGCCTGGCCGGCGAGGATCACGGCACCGCAGCGGACGCACCTCGACCCGACCGCTCCGGCCAGCAGCCGGCGCCTGATCGCCCGATGCAACCCGTCGTACTTCGGATTGGCCATTACAGCCTCGCCGCCAGCCACGAGTCGCGATCGACGATGTTCCAGCCGGCATCATCCAGATCGTCGGCCCATTGATTCAAGAACGCTCTCCTGAACCCGGCGAGCGGCATCGCCCGATGATCTGCGGCCACAGTGTCGACACCGATCGTGTGCCCGATCGCCGGATTCGCCGCGGCCCACACCCTCGGGTCGTGCGGATCGGCATCGTCCGGCGCCGACCACTCGAAGAACGCCAGCCCACGTGAGGTACGTACCTCACGTGCCACCGCTTCGCGCCCTGCGTCGACACGGGCACGCCACCACACCGACCTCGGCGTGCCAGCCGTCGAGATCGTCCACAACTGCCCGTTACGTCGGGCGGACATCGCCGGCCGCAACCCCTGCTCGACATCCGCCGACAAGCTCCAACACTCGTCAGCGACCGCCAGATCTAGCGCATCACCGTGACCGCTACTTTCCTCGGTGCTCAACAACGACATCATCGAACCGTTCACGCACCGCAACGCCTCAGCGCCCGTCGCCCGACCGATCGTGAACATCGGCGCCAGCGACGAACGACAGATCGCTGGCCACCAGTGATCAAACAGTTTGCCGCGAGCCTTCAACCGGCTCTGAGCGCCATACACGCACTCCTGATCCAACGACGCCAACATCCGCCACACCAGCAACACCATCACTTCTTCAGCTGCTCCTCGGAGATGATCGGCACCACGGTCTCGGTCAGCTTCGGTGGCTTTTCAATTTGGCCAGCGGTGAGACCTTCAGCTCGTCCTCTTCGACGAGCCACTTGAACCACTGCTGCAGGCAGCGCCAGCGCGTCACCGTGGAACCGCGAGCAGCGTCTCCGTCGAGCTGGGCGGCGACGTAGCGGCGCATGTGGTCGGTGGTCTGCTCGAGCGGATCGACCGGAAGGCCGACTGACTCGCTCCAGGCCGTCAGCGAACGGACAGCGGAGGCGTAGTTCTCCAACGTCCGCGGGCTCAGTCCGTCAGCACGCAGTGAGCGAACCCACGATTCGACCAGCGGCCACACGGTCGCGTTGGTGGTCAGGATGATGTTGCGCAGTGTCGTGTCGTCGGCCATCGTGGACAATCATAAGGGGTAGAAACAGCGTTGTAGTGGCATACAGACGGCCTTTTATCAGGGGATATACCAGTTTCTTCACGGCTTCTTCTTACCAGTAATGACCACACCGGCCGGCGGCTTGTCGCACAGGTACACCACGACATCTTTGATTGGCACGGTCGGGAACGGCGCCTTCGGGTCGAGCACATCGGGTGCGATGGTCGTGTCGCTGGGTATCGCCTTGAGCACCGGTTTGGGGGCCACGGTCGTTTCCGGCACCGTGCCTTCGGCGTCGGGTTCGGGTGGAAGGGTTGTCGTCGATGTCGTCGTGCTCCCTGGTACCGGTAGTTCGCCGCTGACGAGCTTGGCGAGGCACTCGTTGCCCGGCAGGTAGAGGCGCACTGCCTTGCGCGTCGGCGCGGGCGGGGCCGGCCAGTCCTCCAACGGCAACGGAGCCACGGCCGACTCCATGAACACCCCCCAGATCTTCGCCGGATAGGTGCCGCCTTGCACCTTGCGCACGCCGTCGGCATCGACGAACTCGGGCGTGTTGCAGGTGTTGACCCCATTGATCCGCACACCACAGACCATCGGCGTGTAGCCATCGGGATCGCCGACCCACACCGCCGTCGTCAGCTGCGGGTCGATCCGACGAACCACGAGTTGGTGTTGTTGTCCTGCGTTCCGGTCTTGCCCGCCGCCGGGAACGGGAAGGCGCTCAGCGACCGGCGCGCCGTTCCGTTGCTCAAGCACACCCTTGAGCACCGACACCTCGGTCAGCGCCACGCCGGGATCGAGCACCTGTACGCCCGGATCATCGTGGGTGTACAGCCGGGTGCCGTCGGTGCGGTCGATGTAGTCGACGTAGTACGGGCTCGTGGTGCAACCCTTGGTTGGCGATCGTCTGCATGCCCGACGCCATGTCGATCGGCGCCATCGGGTTGGATCCGGTGGCCAGCGACGCCAAGCGGCTCGATCGGGCGCTCGCCTCCGCCAGACCGGGTTGCAGAGTACGGCGAACTGGCCATGCGGTACGTCGTGTCGACGACGCGGTGCAATCCGACGATCTGCGACAGCCGGGCGAAGGCGCAGTTGATCGACGACCAGGTCATGTTGGCCAGCGGTGCAACGCGGCTGGCGACTGTGGCGTCGCTGATGGGGAACGGCTCCTTCGGATCGTTCGGGTCGGGCAACGTGCACGGCGATGTCCCGTCGATCAGGTCGTTCGGCTGCGCGCCGGCCTGCAGAGCCGCAGCGAGGATGAAGAACTTGACGCTCGATCCCGTCTGGCGGGGCACCAGTGCCATGTTGATCTCGTTGACGCGCGGCTGGAACCCGCTGCCGCCGACCATCGCCCGGATCGCACCCGTCTTGGTGTCGAGCGTCGACGATGGCGGCGTCGATGCCGACCTGTTGTCTTCGGCAACACCTCGTGCGCGCCTGTTCGGCCAGCGCCTGCAGGTTCGGGTCGAACGTCGTGTGGATCCGCAGGCCGCCGCGGTACAGCAGGTTGGCGCGCTCCTGCTCGTCGCCGAGGAAGGTCGCCCGGTTCAGCAGGTACTCCTTGATCGCCTCGGTGTAGTAGGTCGGCTGTGGTGGCGTAGGTCGGGATGGTGCGCACTTGCTCGGGCATCTTCCAGGTCGAGCCCAGCAGTGACCCGACCAGCGGCGTCGACCAGGCCGACATCGGCTGAGTCGTCTCGGTGACTTGTCGGAACCGCGCTCGTGGCGCGTTCGCGAATGGCGGATCGGGTCGAAACCCGACGGCGATCGGACGAGACCGGCGAGGAACGCCCCCTCGATCATCGTCAGCTCGCCGACGTTCTTGCCGAAGTAGACCTCCGCCGCGGCCTGCAACCCGTAGGCGTTGTTGCCGAAGAACACCGTGTTGAGGTAGCGCTCGAGGATCGCGTCCTTGCTCATCTTCTTCTCGAGCATCGTCGCGTAGTGCGCCTGCAGACCCTTGTAGCGCCCGTCGCGGGGCAGACCGGCGAGGAACTCGTTCTTGACCACCTGCTGGGTGATCGTGCTGGCGCCTTGTCGCGGCGCGTCGCTGGAGAAGTTCGACGAGCATCGCCCGGGCGAAGCTGCGCAGGTTGACGCCGTGGTGGACGTAGAACTGCTCGTCCTCGACGGCCAGGAACGCGCTCGAGCACCTCGCGGAGGAACCTGCGCCAGCGTGATCGGCTGGCTGTTCTCGCGCTCGAACACGGCGATCACGTTGCCGACGACGTCGTAGACGTAGCTGCGCTGCGACAACGGCTGGAACTCCGGCAGCGACACCGGCAGTTCGTCGTGGGCGTTGGCGACTCGCCACAGCCGCGGGCCGACACCGACCACGCACCGCGGTGGTGAGCAGGGCGCCGGCAACGATGATCGCGCCCAGACGGAGGAGCCAAGCAATGAGACGCACGCGCGGTTCAAGGCTAGTTGCGAGGCCGATCGCGGATCGTCGGCACCCGGTAGTTTGCGTCGCGATGACACCGTCACGTCCGTTCCGGTTCGGTGTGCAGGCGTCGACGGCGGCCGACGCTGCGTCTGGATCGCGCTCGCCCGCACGGTCGAATCGCTCGGCTACAGCACGCTGACGATGCCCGACCACTTCGACGACCAACTGGCGCCGGTTCCGGCGCTGATGGCGGCGGCCGCGGCCACCGAGACGCTGCGAGTCGGTGCGCTCGTCTGGGACAACGACTACAAGCACCCGATCGTGCTCGCCAAGGAACTGGCGACGATCGACGTGTTGTCGGACGGGCGCCTCGAGATCGGGCTCGGCGCCGGCTGGATGGCCACCGACTACGCCCAGTCGGGCATCGCCTACGACTCGAGCAAGGTTCGTGTCGACCGCTTCGAAGAGGGGCTCGCCGTCATCAAGGGCGCGATGTCGGGCGAAGCGTTCTCGTTCTACCGGTCAGCACTACACGATCACCGACTACAACGGGACTCCCCGGCCGGTGCAGCGCCGTGCCCGCCGATCCTGATCGGCGGCGGCGGCAAGCGGATGCTGTCGATCGCCGCGCAGCGAGGCCGACATCGTCGGCATCAACGGCACGCTGGCCGCGGGAGTCATCGGTCCCGAGGCGATCGCCACGATGACGGCCGAGGCTGTCGACGAGAAGGTCGCCATCGTGCATGCTGCTGCCGGCGCACGGCTCGGCGACATCGAGTTCAACGTGCGCGCCTTTCTCGTGCAGGTCACCGACGAGCGTCAGGCGGCCATCGAACAGGTCGCCGGATTCCTGGAAGTCGACCCGGCGTTCGTCGAGCGAGTCGCCGTTCGCGCTGATCGGCGACCACGGCGCAGATGGTCGACGACCTGCTACGCCGCCGCGAGCGCTGGGGGTTCAGCTACGTGATCGTCGGTGCCGACGATGTCGAGCCGTTCGCACCGGTTGTCGCCGAGCTTGCCGGTCGCTAGCACACGCGCCCTGCCGACGTGTGCAACTCGATGTCGTGCATGTAGCGCAGGCAGCGCAGAACGTCGGCATCGAGCCGTCGGTCCTGGAAGGCGTCGGCCAGATCGAGGTCGCGCACATCGAGCGTTGCGACCATCCGGGTGTACTTGTCGATCGTCAGCTGCATGCCTCACGTTCGACGCAAGGCAGCGCCTGGATTGGTCAGACGACCGTGACTTTGAGAGCCTCGTCGCCCTTGCGACCCTGGCCCACTTCGAACTCGACCGTCTGGCCCTCTTCGAGCGAGCGGTAGCCATTGCCTTCGATGTTCGAGAAGTGCACGAACACGTCGGCACCGCCCTCTCGCGAAATGAAGCCGTAGCCCTTTTGAGCGTTGAAGAACTTCACGGTGCCGGTAGCCATTGCCTGTACTCCAAATTGCTTTCTGGCCCAGCGGCATGCTGGGCACTGGGGAATAACGCTAGCTGTTCCAGCGAGCATCGGCGACAGCTTGCCAAAATCCTGACGTGCTACGTCCGGTCGGCTGCTTCGACCTCCGCGGCCAGACCGTCGAGATCGCCCGCCGTCGGTTCGTGCTCCCAGACCTCGATGCGCTCGAGGGCCACGGCGTAACGCTCGCGCTGGCCCGGCTTGACCACCGCCCGGATCGGCACGTCGGGTCGCACCACCTCGCGGTACCTCCGCAGGATCGCCCGATGTTGTGGACGGTCCAGATCGAGGAGGAACACGATCCCGTGCGCCGAGGTGACCATGTCACAACCGGCACCCGCCAGCAGCGGGCACAACGTCTTCAGGTCGGGGCCGTGGCACATCACGACCGGGTGACCATTGCGCTCGAGGAACGACTGATCGAACGTGGCGGCTTCGCCGGCTGCGACGTCGACCAGGATCAACCCGTGATCGGTATCCATCGCGAACCTCCTTGCGATCGAGAATGTCAGCCGAACACTCGCCGTGCCCCGTGTCGAGAGGCGCAGGTCCCTTTTCGGCGACACCAAGATGTCAATGGGCCGCGGTTGGCGCCCGTACGTCGGACTGGCTTACGTCGTCGGCGTGACCGAGCCCGCCAGATCGGTGACCTCGAGCACCATGATCATGCCCTTCGCGTAATCGGGCGAGCCATCCGCCCCGACATTGGCGCTGCTGAGGATGTACCGCCCGGGCGTCAGCTCCACAGTCAGCGTCGATGTCTGCCCGGCAGCGGTGCTGAGGCTGTCTGCGATGATCTTCGGTGCACTGGCCCTGCCGCCCTGCGCATCGCCGAACATCGACTGCAGGTTGGCCAAGTTGGAGGGAGTCGGGCTCGTCTCGGGAATACGGGCGACCTGTAGCCCGTGGGATTCGGTTCCCTGGTTCTGCAGGAGAATGCGGGTGACGCCGGCAGGAGCCGTAGTCGGACCGGTGAAGGCGTACTCCTTGCCCACGTACGACAGCGTCTGGGTCGTCACCAGCGGTGCTGCGGTGGTGACGAACGGCACGACCGTGGTCGGGGTCGGAGTTGTCTGTGCATCGGCGGCCGCTGATTTCGCTGCTGTGTGGTGGATGGCCCCCTGATCGCCGATCATGGCCCAGTACGAGAATCCGACGACGTAGACGCACGTGGCACCGATCACGATCCGGCCGGTGAGATCGAGGCGTACCGGTCTTCTGGCGCCGTAGCCCGGGCGCAGGAACGGCCACAGCGCGATGATGGTGATCAGCTCGAACACGACCGACATGACGTCGGAACGTCCGATCGTGCCGCGGATGCCCTTGTTCGGGCCGAACGGCAATCCGAGTGTTCGATCCCAGGCCCAGATCAGCACGGGCACGGCGCTCAGGACGATCGCCGTCGAAGCGACCCATGGCCTCATCCGAGCGATGATGAGCACGGTCATCAGGCCTTCGAGGAGCGCGAGGATGAAGAAGAAGTCACCCGAGGCGCTCCATTCCCGGGCGTGCTGATCGATCACGCTCCAGTGCAAGAACTGCGCGCCGAGCAGGCAGGCGACGGCCACGACGATTCGTACCGTCGCGTTGCGCGCTTCGACGATCTCGGCGTGAGGTACTGCGTCGCGGTCGACCTTCGGTGCGTCGTCTCGCCTTGCTCTCTCGACATGTTGCCGTCGCCGCTGCTTACGTCGTTGCTCGGCGCGTGTGGTCACCGCTGTTTCGTGTCCGACGAGCTCGCCGGGGTTGTCTTGGACTCTCGTCGTCGGGCCCATATCAGCAGGCCCGCGACGATCGCGATCGGCGCCAGTACCAGGAGCCCTTCATCCCAATTGAACCCGCTGGCGTGTGCGTACATTCGTCCTCCTGCCTCCGCACAGCGTAATGACGACACGTCGAAAAGTTCGTCCGCAACCCGTTGGTGGACGGGATACGACACCTTCTCAAATCAGCACCGCTCCAACGGGTGTCTGGGTGTCTGCTTCCTCGACTTGTGGGTCCACCGGATGCGGCGCCCACAGCCGACCGCCACGAAGGGCCAGAACCCAGGCGACGAGCACGAGGTTGGTGATCAAGATCACGATGCTGGCGTAACCCACGGCACGAACATGTGCCATCAGCGTCGCGTGCCGTGCCGAGCAGAGCCCGGTGCAGGTCCCCTTGGTGGTCGGGATGGCCGCGCCCGGGTCGACGAAAGCCGTCGTGATGTGGCTCTTGTGAATCTGCCCGAGCTGTGACGCCTGGATGTTGTAGTCGTATGCCGAGGTGGTCGCCACCCCACCGATGCTGACGACACTGGTGAACACGATGGTGAGCAGGGCTGCCACCGAGAGCTGTACGAGCTCTCGGTGGCTCTGCCCGACCCAACGTCGCGTCAGTGCCAGGGCCGCCACCACTGCCAACACGAACAGGGGAAGCATGAGTGTCGAGTCGCGCATCCAGCTTCTGAATGGGCTTTGGCTGACCTCGATCGCGCCGACTGCACCGCGCAGCGACGTCGCCCAGTACCCGTCGACAGCGGCAATCACCACGGCACACACGATGACTGTTGCCCAGCTCACCGACAAACGTGGTGTTTGTCGGTGAGCTGGCGAGCCGTGTACCGCAGGTGCCGCCAACAATGAGATCGACATGTCGATCCCTCCTTATCTTGTCGAGGGCGCCCTAGGGCGTGATTTCCCAGCCGAACATCATGGCGTGGTCCTCGTGGGCCAGGTTGTGGCAGTGGGCCACGTACGGGCCGACGAAGTCTCGGAAGCCGCGGTAGACGATCACCGACTCGCTCGGGTCGAGTGCCACGAGGTCTTCCCTCGAGGCGTCCTCGGGGTGTCCCTTGTCTGCGGTGGTCGTGATCTTGCCGTTGCGCATCACGGTGCGGTGCTCTTCCATGTGGAGGTGGAAGGGGTGCACCCAGCCGCCGCCGCCGTTGCGGATCTCCCACAGGTTGAAGCTGTTCATCTTCTGCTGGGCGAGCGGGGTCTTGCCGGCCTTGTTCTTCAGGCTGGTGGCCACCACGGTCGGGTCGAACTGCACGCCGTTGATCAACCATTCGATCTCGCCGCCGAGGCTGCCGCGCTCGACTTCGAAGATCAACCGGTTGTCCATCAGGCTCTGCCAGTTCGATGGCAGCGGTGGCAGATCGCGCATCAGACCGGTGGGGATCACGCTGTTGTCTTCGACGTCGTCGCCGATCACGATCTTGATCACCGGGACCTTGTATGCGGGATCCGGCGCGAACCGCGAGGAGTTCGACCACATCCGCCCATCGGGCATCTTCATCACGTTGGTCAGGTAGATCACGTCGCCCTTGGTGGTCGGCGTGCCGTCCATGTACTTGGTGAAGTCGACGATGAACTCGCGACGCTTGGCCGGCCACAACTCGAACGAGTCACGCGGGATCGGCAACGGCAGCAAGCCACCGTCGGAGGCGATCTGGGTGAACTTCATGCACTGCTGACCATCGGGGATGCGGTACTGCCCCTGCAGCTCGTTGCCGATGTAGCCGAGATCCCTCGAGGCCTTCGGGCCCTGCGTCGAGCTCATCAGCTTGAACTCGTAGATCCGCGAGATCGAGCAGTCGAGGAAGCGGAAGCGGTACTTGCGCCGCTTGACCTCGAGCACCGGGTAGGCCGTGCCGTTGACCGTGAAGACGTCGCCGACGAAGCCGTGGTTGGGGAAGTGCTTGTAGAACGTCTTGCCCCACCACTCCGGATGCTTGCGCGGATTGCCCGCAGCCGGGAACTCACCCATGCCGTCGTGGATGTCCTGGTGCATCGTGACGCCATCGTCGAGCCGGCAGTCGTAGAACGCCAACGGGATGTCGTAGTCGACGTCGAACGACCCGTCCGGGTTGTCGGTACGCACACCCGGCAAACGGAGGCCCTGGGTCTCGTCGCCCATATCCATGCCGTTCTTCGGGTCGTAGATCGGATACAGACCGACCATGCCCTTGTAGACGTTGGAGCCGGTGTGGTCCATGCGGTGATCGTGGAACCAGAAGAAGCTCTGCTTCTCACGGTCATCCCCACCGGCAGCCCAGTTCAGATACAGGTTGTCGACCCACATCCCCGGCTTGTAGCCATGGCTCTTGGGGCCCCTGGTCATCGAGTAGTGCGGGTTGCCATCGCTCTCGGGTGCCGTGTGGCCGTTGTGCAGGTGGGTCAGGAACGACAAGTCCGGCGTGCCGAAGTCCTGGCGATCGAGGTTGAGCGGGTTCTCGTCGAGATGGTTCTCGAACCGCACCAGGCACGGCTTGCCGTACTCGGCGTTGATCATCGGCCCGGGGAACGTGCCGTTGAACCCGTAGATCGTGCTCGGCGGCAACGAGCGCATTGTGCCGGCCGGATAGGTCGTGCCGGCGGAGTCGAACGACACCGTCGGCTGGCCCAGCGAGTTGATCGGCAGCACCTGCGACGAGGTGAGCGAGTGCGTGTTCACCTGCAGCTTGATCTGGTACACAATCGGGTCGACCGTGCCACCGGGCGGCCTCCACATCTGGTGTCGCTCGTTGCCGAGCGAGTTCTGCTGACCGACGCCGGGGCCGGGAGCCGCCGATAGCCGCTTCCAGGGGTCCATCAACGTCGTCGGGTCCACCGGCGCCAGCGCCTTCGGGATCGGCAATTCGTCGCTGAAGGGCGACACGATCAGCGGGCTGGTCGGGTAGACCTCCTTGTAGACCGCGTCGGCCCAGGCGATCGAACCGGCATCGAAGAGCCCGTCGGCGGTCATCAGACCGCGCTTGCGCAGTTCGGGCACGATCAGCTTTCCGGACGTGCCCAAGGCGGCTGCCGCCGCACCGGCAGCACCCCACTTCAAGAATGATCGACGCGGAAATGGGTCGCGTACGCTCGTCGTATCAGACATGCGACCTCACCCCGATCAACACATCAGCGAGCACGCGGCTCTGTATGGCGACGCCCGCAATAGCGACCGCCGCGGAGAAGCTCCGTCCGTCCATTTCCGTCCCTTCTGGAGACCGCCCTCTCTCGGCGATCCCGTCCCACGGCGGAGTATGAACCAGCGTCATCGGAAACGTCAATGACACGATGAACGTAAGACCTGGGGCCTAGTTCGATAGGTCTACCTGCGACGAAGATCGTAAATTTGACAGCAGACATCTCGTAAGAGTGCCGGCGTACTCGCGTTCAGTGACAAACGGTTGGACGGCGATTTCAATCGTTGGTACCTCTTTTTGCGACTACGGAGAAATTCGGCCCTCACCGACACCTCGAAATCGGATTCGACGGAGCGTATGGCGGCCATCGCGATTGCCCCCAGGCGGTCATCTGCCTCTGCCCACTGATGGCCATCTGAACGCTGAACGTGGACGGATACGGCAGGAGACACGCCATCTGCTGGCCGCCAGCGGGCAGTTACTTACTGGTGGCCACTGACAACGGGGCGCAGCGCGGCAGCGCGAGATCGGGGCTCCGGTACGGTGGCGGACGTGATTCGCAACCTCGATCCGCGGCTGTATTGCGACCCGACAGCGTTCCAGATGGAGCGTGAGCGCATCTTCTGGCAGACATGGCAGCTCCTCGGCCCGGCTTCGCAGGTCGCCACACCGGGCGACTACGTCACCGCCGAGATCGCCGGGGCCAAGGTGTTCGCCGTTCGCTCCGACGACGGCGCGTTGCACGCCTTTCGCAACGTCTGCGTCCATCGTGGCGCCCGGTTGTTGGACGAAGGCAGCGGTCATTGCAGCGTTATCCGATGCCCCTACCACCACTGGGTCTATGGCCTCGACGGCACCCTCAAGCGCACGCCGTGGTTCGGTTCCGACCCCGAGTTCGACATGGCCGACTGGCCCCTGCAGCCGATCGGCGTCGATGAGTGGCGTGGGCTCCTGTTCGTCGCCATCGAGCCCGTCGAACCGTTGCTCGCCAACCTCGGCGACACCATTGGCGTGCTCGCCGACGAGCCCATCGAGACCTTTCAGGTGTATCGCACCGAACGGCTGGTCTTCGACGCGAACTGGAAGATCTACGTCGACAACTTCGTCGAGGGTTATCACATCCCCGGCATCCATCCGAGCTTCCACGCGGCCATCGACTTCGAGAAGTTCGAAACCGTGGCGATGGACAACGTGATCAAGATGACGGCGCCTTCAAAGGCCGGGTTGTTCTATCGCGGCACGTGGCTGACGACTTGGCCGAACTGGACGCTGTCGCTGTTCGACGGCGGCATGAACACCTCACGGATCAACCCGATTGATGAGGGGCGGACCGAACTGCTGTACAACTACTACTTCGCCGACCTCGCCGAAGCGACCAGAGCGACGCGCGATAACGTCGTCGAAGGCAGCATCGGCGTCGTCCGCGAAGACTTCGGGATCTGCGAGATCACCCACCAGAACTACGCCAGCGGTGGATATCGCCCGGGTCCGCTGAGCCCGCGTCACGAGTCCGGGGTCGCCTGGTTCCAGCAGCGGCTGGCGACGATCTTGGACGGCACGAGATGAGGGTCGCGTCTGTACACCTTTACGGCTTGCACGGTTCGAGCCGCGGCGCTCGGCACCTGGACCGCTGAGCGAGTGGTCCACGACTGGGATGGCGATGTCGAGGTCGGGTGAGTGGTGATGTCATGGTGTACTGCTCCTTGTCTTGTTTGGGTCCTTGGTTGGTTGGTCACGGGATCGCCACGTCGGCGACACGGCAGGCCACGGTGCGGTTAGCCACGTACGTCGGAAGGCACTTCATCGCCTCGGCTTCGCAAGGGGCTCGGATAGCCATTCCATGCAGCGAACACCGCAGCGCATTCGGTTGAGGTGTGCCGGTGGTAGAGGACGAAGTTGCTCATGCGGTCGGACATGATTCGCACAACCACCTTCGACCAACTCGAAAGGATCACCATGTTCCACGACCCCAACACCGCTCACGGCCCAGCGACACGCTCCGCTCCGAGCAGTCACACCCGAACCAACCGCACTCGCTCGGAGTCCTGAGCCGTGGGCAGCTTTCCCGATGCCGAAGTGTCCTCGCTGTCCCCCCGTGCAACCGTCGACGGGCGAGTGCTGCGTTCGTCCGCGCGGATCGCCGCAGCCGCGTTCCTGGTCGGCCTCGGCATGCTCGGCGACTCGCCCGACACGCGAGATACCACCGATCAGATCGCGGCCTACTTCGTCGCCCATTCCGGATCGATTCTCACCGGTGTCGTCCTGATGGCAATGAGTGTCTGCGCCTTGCTCGTCTTCGGCTCGTCGCTCGCCGAGCGCTTCGACCGGGTCGGTGAGCGGGTCGCCGGCCGCGTGGTCCAGAGCGTGTCAACCCTGGTCGCCGGCTTGATCTTGGCGACCATGGTCGTCGTCTACGCCGTTCTCGCCTACGTCGTCGGTCCCGAAGCTGCGGCCTCGGCAAAGGGTCTCTACGAACTGACGCTTGTCACTACTCCCGTCGTTGCCGCGCCGTTAGCCGTGCTGTACGCGACGACTGCGTGCGTGACACTTCGAACTGCACGACGCCGTTGGTTCGGGTGGCTCAGCGCCGCACTCGCTGTCGTTCTCGTTATGAGTGTGATGTCGTATGCCGCTCGCGGCACGTTCTCGCCCGACGTTCAGCAACAGGTGGTCTTCGAGACACTCGTCGTCTGGCTTGTCACCGCCTCGTTCGCTCTCTGATTGCCGGACACACAACGGAGCCTGCTCACCTGTTCCGCGTACGGAGCCGCTTCTTCATCGAGTAGTCGAGAATTCTGCGCTCCAGTCGCCGGTGCACCGACGCCAACGTGGTGGGACATTGCCGCCTCACACGTCGACGGTCACGTGAAGGAAGGTTGCGGGGATGATGGTCGTTGCGCCGTCAGGGCTCTCGTTGTGCGCATTGAAAAGGGCATCCAGTTCGCCGTGGAGCTCATCGGCGCGACCGCCGGCCTCTGCGGCGGCGAACGCGTTCATCGTCGGGCCGTAGTAGCTCCTGAAGGTGGCGAGGAACTCCGATGGCGACATGGGAGCGTGAAAGACCCAGGTGTTGCGGGCGAATGAGATCTTGCCCTCCTCAACGCCGGCGGCCACGAAGCGTTCCGTGACATCATCTTCCTTACCCCAGGTCATCGGGCTGACGAACCCGTCGGGTGGCGGCGGCGAATACGCCGCGCTGATCCGCAAGATCTGGGCCACCAACGTTGGGTCACCGGGAATCCAGTTCCCCATCACGATCCGACCACCGGGCCGTGTGACGCGCACCATCTCCTTGGCGACCTCGAGGGGCCGCGGCGCGAACATCGCCCCGAAGATGCTCACGACGAGGTCGAAGGTGCCGTCGCCCAAGCCGTCGAGTTGCTGCGCATCCCCTTCCCGGAAGGTCAGGTTCGTGAGACCTTCCTCGCGTGCCCGGCGCTTCCCAGCCGCGACGAGGTTCGCAGCAATGTCGACGCCGCACACGTCGGCCCCGCGTCGTGCCGCGGGGATCGCCGTCGTCCCGTCGCCACAGCCCAGGTCCAAGACCCTCATACCCTGCGTGACGCCGATGCGATCGACCAACTCGTCGCCACTCCGTCTCATCGTCGCCGCGATCCGAGTGAAGTCGCCCTTTTCCCACAGTGCCTTGTTCGGATTCATCGGGATCACACTGTTGGCCCTGTGAACACGCCGCCCCGTGAACGCGGCGAGGCGCTCGATGGGTGTCGCCCCATCGGGAGGCTCGATGGCCGCGGCGAACGTGTCGCCATCGCGCATCTCGTCGGCGATGGCCTGGCGTGCGAAGGCGTCGACCGCGGCGACGAGTTCGGTCGGCGGTTCATACGCCTGCTTCGTGGCGACGGCGAGGTCCCAGCCGTGAACCAGCCCGTCGAGGACGACGAACCGGGCGAACACATCGCCAGGAACCTCGCCGAACGGCGCCGTCACGGTGCGGTCGAGCGCGCCCGGCGATCGGATGGCGCCCATGAGCTTGCCGAGCGCCGCTCCGGCCTGGGGCACAACGTCCGGACCGTCGGCGACATCAGGCGCCGGCGGCGGCGGCTCACCTCGGAAATCGGCGGCAAACATCGTGGCGCCACCGATCATGTGGCCGAGGACGCCATGGACGTCGAAGTTCGCGCACGGCGTCGGGGCATGCAGCGCGTCGGGGGTGATCCCCGAGGCCACGCTGACGAGCAGGGGTTCGAGCTGGTCGAGCTGGTCGAGTGGTCCCATGATGGTGATTCCTCCTGAAGGCGTTGCACGGGTCGGGTTCTTCGTTTCGGCGTCGCGTAGCTGCCGGGCGGCCAGGTCGGCAGCCTCGCGGTCACGACCGTGGACCAGGAGGTGTTGCACCTCACCGACCCAACCGTCGTCTGCAGAGCGAGTGGTGTTCATGACGCAATCGTCGTGTACATCCACCTCCGGCCGCATCGGCCGAATCAAGCATTGAGTCCGCACGCAGAATGGGTAGAACCACCCATCGGGCCCGAGCGAAGAAACGACGGTTGAGTGGTTCGGCCGATGCGGCGGGCCGATCGATCCCCGATGATGGCGTTTGCCGGGGTTTGGAACCGGCAGCGAGACAGGGGTACCCGACGATGCACGCAACGACCAGCCAGATCCCGCTCGAGATGAAGCTCGACGCGATCGAGACCCGAGCGGCGACGTGGGGCGACATCATGATTCGCCACATCGATCTTCCCGCAGGCGTCGACTTCACACCGCTGTTCAAGGGCTTGCCAGGGGACCTCTGTCAGTGCCCGCACTGGGGCATCGTGACCGAGGGGGCCATCACCGTTCGCTTCGCCAACGGCGCAGAGGAGACAACCAGGGCCGGCGAGGTCTACTACTGGCCGGGCGGCCACACCGGCTGGACCGAGCATGGTGTCACGTTCATCGAGTTCAGCCCCGCCGAAGAGATCCAACCGGTGCTCGAACACCTCGCCAGCCAGCTGGCGCCGTAGGAGTGCTCGGGGCACGATGCCTTGCGCCGCCGCGGCTACGCTCGGCCGTCGTGCTGCATCGTCGTTGGGTGACGTCGTGAGTGACTCAGATCGTCTCGCTGAAGCCCGCCTGGCGCTCTCGCGTTGCGACTGGCAAGCCGCTTACGACATCGTTCTGGTCGACGAGTGCGAGGCGGGCGAATCAGCGGGCGAGCGCGAAGCCGAACGGTTGGATCTGCTGGCCGATGCCGCATGGTGGATGGGCCGACTCGACGAGTGCATCAAGAACCGCGAAGGCGCGTACGCCCGATACGACGAAGTGGGCGAGCACAGGCGGGCCGGGCAATGCGCCGTCTGGCTGTACGAGCACTACTGCTTCAAGGCGCGGCCCGCCATCGCCGGGGCCTGGCTGCGTCGGGCGCGGCACGCGCTCGAGAACGACCACGACTGCCCGGAGTACGGCGCGCTTCGACTGCGGGAAGCGGAGGTGGCGCATGGCGGTGGCAGTCTCAGTGTCGCTGAGGAGGCAGCCCGCGAGGTCGTAATGCTCGGCCGGCATCTGCGGGTGCCCGACCTCGAGGCCGAGGCCTTGCAGACGCTCGGGCGAATTCTCATCGACGAAGGGCAATGGGCCGAAGGGCTCAGCGCACTCGACGACGCGATGCTCTTCGCCGTCGAGGGTCGTCTGCGTCCGTACTCGACCGGCAAGGTGTACTGCAGCTTGATCAGCGCATGCGAGGCGCTCGGTGAGCTCGGGCGCGCCGCGGAATGGAGCGAGGCGACCACTCGCTGGGCGCAGCGCCATCCGCTCGCCGTGTTCCCGGGGCTGTGTCGCGTGCACCTTGCATCATCGCTTCGATTGCGGGGCAGGTGGGACGAGGCGGAGCAGCAGGCCCGTCAGGCGTGTGTCGAGTTGGCGACGCTGAACGTGGCAAGCGCTGCAGCCGGCTACGCCGAAATCGGCGAGATCCGGCGACGGATCGGCGACCTGACCGGCGCCGAGGACGCCTTTCGCAAAGCCGAGGAGTTGAGCGGTCAGCCCCAGCCCGGGCTCGCCGTGCTGCGACTGGCCCAAGGGAACATCGATGCCGCCGTCGCGATAATCGGCCGAGCCCTCGACGACATCACGTGGAACCGCCTGGGCCGGGCGCATCTACTTCCGGCGCGGGCGCAGATCGCCATCGCGGCCGACGACCTGCCGGGTGCAATGCTGGCGCTCGAGGAGCTGGAGTCGATCGCCGCGGAGTTCGCCGGCCCGGCCCTGATCGCCGCTGCCGCGTCGACTCGCGGACGGGTGCAGTTGGCGTCGGGCGACCGCGCTGCCGTCGCAACGTTGCGCCAGGCCGCAGAACGATGGCAAGAACTCGGTGCGCCCCACGAGGTCGCCACGGCGCGCATGCTGCAAGGCGCGGCGCTCCGCGAAGAAGGTGATCTCGACGCCGCGGCAACGGCATTCGAGTCGGCCGGGGCGCTGTTCTCGCAACTCGGCGCCAAGTCTGATCTGCTCAGCCTCGACAACTTCACGAACTGCTCGCCGGATCTTCCTGCAGGGCTCACCACGCGGGAATGCGAGGTGCTCCGCCTGGTCGCTGCCGGCAAGACGAACAAGCAGATCGCCGGCGATCTGTTCCTCAGCGAGAAGACGATCGCGCGACACCTTTCGAACATCTTCACCAAGATCGAAGTGACGTCTCGATCGGCCGCGACGGCGTTCGCATACGACCATCAGCTCGTATCGTGACGGTCTCAGCCGAGCGGCCAGATTGTCGTGAGGACTCGCCCTTCGACGTCGTCGACGTCGACCGGACCGAACGCCCTTGAGTCGACGGAATCGGCACGGTTGTCGCCGAGCAGGAAGACGTGATCGGCTGGTACCAGATCGGGCCCGAAATAGAAGCCGTCCATCTCGTCGTTGTCGACGTAGTCCTCGATCACCCGGGCGCCATTGACCACCAGCGATCCGTCATCGATCCCGACCGAGTCTCCGCCGATCGCGACAACGCGTTTCACGATGGACTCGCCCGATCGTGGGTCGGCGGTGACGACAAGTTCACCGCGTTGCGGTTCGCGCCCGAGGAAGCTGGCTTTGTCGATCAGCAGAATGGCACCGTCGGGCAACGTCGGCGTCATGCTGTCGGAGTGGACGCGGACCGGCTCGATCGCGAAGCTGTGAACCAGCAGCACCACCACCATCACTGCAGCAAAGAACAGCACTCGACGAAGTGTGTTCGCGTCGTCGGACGGATGTTCGAGATCCTCGTCGCCCGTGTCAGGTTCGATCGTCGCCATCATCACAGTTCGGCGACGGTGGCGGCACCCCACAGCGCGAGGCCAACCCACATCAGCCAATTCACCGTGCGCACCTTGGCTCGATTCGACAACAATGTGAGCAGGGTGACCACCAACAGCAACTCGGCAATGACGGTGAACACATCGAGCGGTCCGACGTACTTGGCCCCATCGGGGATAATCGACCGACCGGGCACCCAGCGACCACCGTGAAACGGGACCGGTGGCGTCAGGGGCAGGCCGACGGTTCGACTGGTGACGTACAACAGGATCACGGCGACTGTGCCCCAGATTCCGCCGAGCACAACACGGCTGGCAAGGGCGCCCCGCCACAGCAACACCGAATAGGCGAGTTGACCAGCACCCAGGGCGACGAAGAACACCCCCGACGCCGGCCACCAAGTGAAATGACTCGGCGCCGCCACCAGGTGAGCAAGCGCTGCGGCGGCCGACAACACAATTGCTGCGTCGACCGCAATCGTTCGCCGTTGCCGTGTCGCTTCGTCGGGCTCTGCACGCGATGGGGTGAGCGCGCGGTTCATAACGGGAAATTCGGTTCGTCATCCATCGATCGTGGTCCCCATCCGAGGGGGTCGTCACCGGGTCCTTGCGGATCGATGACCTCGAATTGGCCCATCATGTCGTGGTCCTCGTGGATGAGGTTGTGGCAATGGATCATGTACTTGCCGCATCCCTCGAATTTCGTGATGACTCGGACCTTTTCGTTCTCGCCGACGTAGACCACGTCCTTCGGTCCGAGTTCATGGGGAAATGGTGCCTTGCCGTTACGGTCGAGGATCTTGAAATCGACGAGGTGGATGTGTACCGGATGGAACCAGCCACCTGACGAGTTCTCCAGTTCCCAGATCTCGACGTCACCGCGCTGCGGACTGGCCAGCGTGAATGCATAGTTGCTTTTCACCACGTCGTCCCAGGTCGAGCCGTTGATCGCCCACTGCCCGTGCGTGCGTTCGAACCTGAACTTGCGAGTCCGCACCGCCTGCTGCGGCTGCAACGCCATGGTCGAGTCGTTCGGGTTCAACTGCTCAGGTATCGAGTTGTTCGACAGGTCCGTTGGATCACCGACCACATCGAAGGCCATGATCTTGTTGGTGTTGGCGTAGTCACGGTTGTTCTTGTTGCTCGAATTCTGCAAGACCACGCGTCGCCCGATCGGGTACTTGGAGAAGTCGATGATCACTTCGTAGCGTTCGGCCGAAGCCGCTCGGAAACTCTTGACGTATTGCGGGCGCGGCATCAGGCCACCGTCTGTGGCGATGATCACCATCGGCTCACCCGAATCGAGCGAAAGCTTCCACGAACGTGACACCGCAGCACCGAGAATTCGGAAACGGTACTTGCGCCGCTCGACCTGCATGACCGGCCACGGACGGCCGTTGACCAGGATCACATCACCCCACATACCGGCATCATCTTCGAGGGTGAACAACAGTGAACCGTCGTTGTTGAACATTGCGTCCGACATGATCAACGGCACGTCGTAGTCGCCGTGCGGGATCGGCAACGACTGTTCCAACGGATCGAACATCTGATATTGCCCGACCAAGCCGTGGTAGGCGTTCTCCGCCGTGTGATGCACACCGTGGTCGTGGTACCAAAGCGTCCGCGCCGGTTGGAAGTTCGGGTAGTGGTAGTCCTTGAATTGATTCGGATGCGTGATATCGCTGGCGTAACCGTCGAACTGAGGCAACGACGCCGAACCATGCAAGTGCACCGACGTCCACGGCTCGTACCCGTACCTCGGGTGGCTGCTCGGCAGCGTGTTGCAATGACGCACAACCGCCTGACGGCCCTGATTCACCTTGATCGTCGGACCCGGAACCGAGCCCTCGTATCCGAACAGCATCGTTTGGTAGCCGGGAACGATCTCGACAAACGTCGGAACCATGTGCATCGAGTAGTAGTCGGTGGTGTCATCGCTGCGCAGCGGGACTGCCACCGGTGGCTTCACGAATGGCGTGGTGAACGGCTTCGGCAACTTGCTCGCCGGCATCCGACTCGCCAACGCCGACTGGCCCGATACCACCCGCGACAGCGGCAGCGACAAGGTGGCACCTGCGAACACGCCGGCCTTGATGAGATCTCTGCGAGTCAGAGACATGGTGACCACCGACCGACCGACCGCTGCGCGAGCCGACTTTCGTCGGGACGCGCGCCCGTGCGCATCTCTACCAAAATCCGTACGTTCACTACACGCCCCTTGTACTCACATCGCCGCCCGTCCGATCCGGTGCTGCGCTCACCAGCCTCGTCTTTACGCAATCTTTATGTCAATGAACCGTTGGTACTACGGCGAATGAGGCAACCATGCCCGAGTTCTATTTGGACTCGAGACTCGACTTACAGGTTGCCGTCACGCCGAGTCCAAGAACGAACCCCCAACGTACGGTCGCGGCGACACGTTCAACCGTTCCGGATGTGTGGGCAAGCGTCTGACAGTCGCCACCAAGACTCCGCATCGGGGGTGTCAGGGTCGCTATCACGCCGCGGGTGGCGGAGATCGCACCCGACCGCGGTCGATGTGCTGGTCGGGCGCGGATCAGAAGTCGGTCCTCATCACCCGCCGCCGTTTGGTGGGGGCACTCACCTGGGCAAACCCCGCCTCGGCGAAGACCTGTATCGCCCCGACGTGGACCTCTCCCCAGGTGATTTCCACGAACGGTTCGGTGACCATGGCATAGCCCTCGACGGCAGTCGCGCCGTGCTCTCGGGCGTAGTCGGATGCCGCCTGTGCCAGTTGGTAGGTGATGCCACGACCCCGGTAGCCCTTGCGAACGCAGAAGCAGGTCACTGCCCAAACGCCGTCGTCGTCCTTGTTCTCCCGACGCCCGGTCCACGGCACTCGTAGGCTGCGTAGTTTCGGGTAGGCAGTGCGCGGCTCGACCGCGACCCAGCCGACGGGCTCGTCGCCCAGGAACGCAACCAGGCCGCTGGTGTGCTCCGCCTCCGGGTGCCCACAGGCGGTGCTGGCACGATGCATGTCCAACCGCTCGCCCAGGCTCGTGTCGCGCCACAGCCAACCGGTGACCTTGAACCGCTGGCACTGGCAGTAGAACGGGTAGTCGGCGGTGCCGAAGATCGCTTCCAGGTCCTGCCACGAGCCCTGGTTGGCGGGAACGATCCGTAACTCGCCTTGCTGCACGGGGTCGACCATGACCCCATTCTGGTGGCGACGGATCGTCCCAGGCCAGCGCCTCGGCAAAGCTCCCGACGAGGTCGCCCCCCGCCTACACCGAGTCGCTGGTGGGCGGCGCAGAGGGGCTCGAACCCCGACCTATGCCTTGTAAGGGCACAGGAGAGTGCGCCTGGTAGTCACACCCGACCACACTCGCGAGTGGCGCCCAGCGCATCAAGCCCAACCAGGCGATCGACCCAGCCGAGTAAGCTCTGCCCATGTTGTCAGGCCGGATCACGATCGACCCCAATCAGATGGGTGGCCTTCCGTGCATTCGAGGGATGCGGGTGACGGTGTCAGCTGTCGTCGGACAACTTGCCGCCGGCCACACCGTCGACGAAGTCCTCGTCGACTACCGTACCTCGAACGGGCCGACGTACTCGCTGCACTCGAGTTTGCGGCGGCCGCGGTCAGTGAGCGCGAGTTGCCGCTGCCGGCGTGAGGCTGCTCGTCGACGCCAACCTGTCGCCACGCGTAGCAGCCGAGTTGACTGCAGTCGGCCAAGATGCAATTCCATGTCGCGGACGTTGGTCTTCTCAGCGCAAGTGACACGTCGATCGCCGAGTTCGGCGCCGGTGAACGTCGAATCATCGTCACAAGCGATTCCGACTTCGGCACGATCCTTGCTCGTACTGGCGGCATTACACCGTCGGTCGTCCTCCTTCGCCACTTCAACGACCCTTCGCCAATGCGCCAGGTCGAGCTGATCCAGGCGGCACTAGCTTCTGGCGCCGAGGCTCTCGAGGGCGGAGCCATCGTCACCGTAAGCCGCGGCCGTCTACGTGTTCGGACCCTGCCAATCACCTGACAGTCGGTGCTGATCGGCTATCGAAATCGAGAAGCGATCCGTGGGCGAAGATGGATTCGAACCCCGACCTATGCCTTGCAAGGGCGCTTCGAGGAAGGTCGCTCGTGTGTTTACACCGCGACGGCCGATCGCCTGGCTCCGGGTCTTTGGAGCGGTTTCAATTGCCGCATCGAACCTGGCGCGTGACGGGATGGCCTGCGACAATGTCATCTCCACAAGAGGGGGGACGACATGTCGACGAGCGCGCTCGGCCGAACCGGGATAGTCGTCCCGAGTGCCTTTCTCGGCTGCGGCACGTTCGGCGGCATCGGCGGGGCAACGGCCCTCATCGGTCGGGGTCTCGACGAAGGGGCCGCGCTTGCTGCCATGGACGAGGCCGTCGCTGTCGGCATCGATGTGTTCGACACGGCCGAGCGGTACGCCGCCGGTGCGAGCGAGCGGATGATCGGTGAATGGCTGCGCCAACGCCCTGTCGAACTCACCTCGAGGGTGCGCCTGGCGACCAAGGTGGCACCCCCGTTCGCGGACGGCGACAACGAGTCGAACTTCGACCGACCGTACATCGAGGCGAAGTTGCGATCCAGCCTTGAACGACTCGGGGTCGGCTCCGTGATGTTCTACCTGTCCCACGCACCTGATGACTCCACGCCGATCGAGTCGACGCTGGAGGGTTTCGCCTCCCTTCAAGACGCTGGCCTGGTCGGCCACGTCGGGTGCTGCAACGTCGACCCCGGCCAGCTGCGCGCCGCGCTCGACGCCGCCGATCACCTCGGCATCGAGGGATACGAGTGGGTGCAGAACAGCTTCAGCCTGCTCAGTCCCGACGACGATACGGAGGTGAGGGCCATCTGCTCGGAGCGTGGCCTTGGTTACACACCGTTCTCGCCGCTGGCCGGAGGAGTGCTCACCGGGAAGTACCATCGGGGCGAGTCGTTCCCCGACGGCACACGGCTCTCGCTACGACCCGAGGGCTACGACGAGCTGCTCACCCCCGCCGTCCACGACGCCATTGACCGACTACGGGCGGAATCGGAAACCCGCCAAGTGAGCACAGCGGCGCTCGCGCTCGCCTGGGTCATTCAGCACCCGGACTGCACGGCGGCGGTGGTCGGACCATCCCGCTCTGCACCCTCACTGGCCCACGTCACCGAGGCGATGACGATCACACTCTCGAGAGCCGAACACGACCTCCTCACCGGCTGGTTCGCCTCAACGACGACACGACCGAACGACGACTGACACTCCGGCCTATGGCCTGCCGGCGGCCGCGACTGAGTGCCAGTTGCGCCGGTTGACTACCGCGTTGGGGTTCAGTGCCGCCGAGGTTCCACTCTCCGCTACGTCGGCGAAGCCTGAAGTCGAGGATCACCTGGATCTTCGAGGCGCGACATTTCCGCGTCAACGCAGGCGACCTCAGTCGTCCGCGGCAGTCGGCTCCTGCTCGCCGAGGTAGCCGGACAGGATCAGCCGGTGGTCGGCGCGCAACGTCTCGGCTGCCTCATGGATCACGAGCTCGCCGTGAGACAGCACGTAGCCGCGGTCGGCGACCGTGAGCGCGATTTGGATGTGCTGCTCCACCAGAAGCACGCCGCAGCCGCTCTCCTTGGCGTATGTGGCGACGACTGGCAGGAGCCGTTGGACGATGACCGGGGCGAGCCCCAGCGACATCTCGTCGAGCAGCAAGAGGCGGGGCCGGCGAGCCAACGCTCGCCCGACCGCGAGCATCTGTTGCTCGCCGCCCGAGAGCAGGCCGGCACGGCGTTCGGAGATCGACGCGAGCGCAGGAAAGTAGCTGTAGGCGACGTCGGGGTCGATGTGCTCGGTGCGATATCCGAGACGGAAGTGCTCGGCGACGGTGAGGCCGAAAAACACTCCCCGACCCTCCGGGACGTGAGCGATCCCGAGACAGGCCCGGGCAGTGGGCGACTGTCGACCGATGTCGTTCCCGTCGATACGGATCACGCCCGCCATCGGGCGCACGAGGCCAGAGATCGCTCGCAGAGTTGTCGTCTTGCCGGCACCGTTGGGGCCGAGCAGGGCGACCACTTCTCCGGCACCGACGTATAGGTCAAGCTCGCGGACGACGGCCGCCTCGTCGTACCCCGCCGACAGGCCGTCGAGCTGGAGGACCGGCTCAGCGCTCATCATCAGGCCCTCTCAGATCGTCAGCGCCGACGGACGCCGGTGAGTCCACCGGCGCCGCTGTAACCATTTCGGTCGAGACCGAGCCCAAGTAGGCGGTGACGACGTTCGGGTCCTCGCGGACATCGCGGGGCGTGCCACAGGCGATCACCTGGCCGAACTCGAGCACGACCACGCGGTCACTGATTCCGAGCACGAGGCCCATGTCGTGGTCGACGAGGAGGATTGGCGTGCCCCGATCGACGATCTCGCGCAGGTGCCGGCCGAACTCGACCGATTCCTGCGCGTCGAGGCCGGCCGCCGGCTCGTCGAGGCACAGCAGCCTGGGTCGGGCCGCCAGGGCCCGGGCGACGGCGACGAGCTTGCGCTGGCCCTGTGTGAGCTGGGTGGGCGTCGCCTCAGCGAAGTCGCCGAGCGCGAACACGTCGAGCGCCTCGTCGACGGCGCGGGAGCGGGCAATCGGTCGGGCGATCAGTTCCTTGAGCGTCGTCAACACCGACGGTTGATGGGCCGCGACGGTGAGGTTCTCGCGCACCGTCAAGTCGTCGAACAACTCGATCGACTGCCACGTCCTGGCAAGACCGCGCCGGGCGCGGACGTGCGGCGGCAAGTCGCTGAGGTCGGTGCCGGCCAGCTCGACCCTGCCGCGGTGCTGCACAAATCCGGTGACAGCGTCGATGAAGGTTGTCTTACCGGCACCATTGGGGCCGATCAGACCGACCAACTGGCGCGGCTCGACGTCGAGATCGACATCGATGACGGCGTGCACCCCACCGAACGAGACAGTGATGCCGCGGGCCGACAGCACGGTGCTCATGGTTCGCCGACCATCGCTGTCGGTCCGCCGGGCGCCAGCACCTGGCCCGGCGCCCGCTGGCCGCCGGCCCTGGCCGCGGCGCGCTTCGCGGCCTGCCGCTTGCGATGTGTCGTGCCCGCCACACCCTCCGGGTTCTGGATCAGCGTGAAGATCAGGAGCAGGCCACCGACCAGCAGCGTCCAGTTGCCGGAGATGTGCAGGATCGACTGGAAGAAGTGAGGAACGAGGCCCTCGGTCGCGACCAGCCCGCCGATCACGGCGCCCGAGACCATCGTGATCCCACCGATGTAGGCGAACGCGACGAACCCCAGCGCGATCAGGATTCCGAACCGAGCGGCACTCACCGAGCCGAAGTTGTACGCGTACATCCACCCGGCGGTGCCGGCAATGAACGAAGAGATGGCGTAGGCCGTGATCTTCACGCGGGCGACGTTGATGCCCGCCGCCGCGGCCGCCCGCTCGTTGGCGCGCACGGCCAGCATCTGCTGGCCGATCACAGCGCGGCGCAGGTTGGCGACGAGAAGGCACAACGCGATCACGGCGATGAGGTACACGAAACCGAGCACTGGGCTCGGAAGCTTCCCGTCGAGCCCGCGGAACGATGCGTTGGCGCCGATTCGGAGCCCGAACAGCTTGGGCTGACCGACCGGGGAGCCGGCAGGGCCGGCGCCCCACTTCGAGTTGGCGAAACCGAACTGCTCGATGGCGATGACTCCAGCCAGTGTCACCACCGCAAGGCTGGCGCCGCGCACCCGCAGAGCCGACACGCCGACGATCAGGCCGACCACCACACCCGCCAGGGAACCGGCAAGCGGCCCCCACGGAAAGCCGATGCCAGCGTGAACGAACATGTCGGAGACCACGAACCCGGCGACGCCGGCGAGCGTGACTTGCAAGAGCGACATCTGGCCGACGAACCCGGTGATCACCACCAGCGACAGGCAGACGACCATCCCGACCATCGACAGCATCAGTGCCTGCCGGTAGCCGAACGGCAACACCACCAACAACACGACACCGACGACCGCCAGCACCACAGCAGGGCGCGCCAGCCGCTGCGGTCGAGGGGCCGCAGGGAGGCGCTTCTCGACCAACTCGCCGCGCGACGGCAGGCTCGCGCCGCGCAGCGACGAGCGCGAGGACGAGCAGTATGAAGGTGAGCAAGGCCTGCACTCCCGGCAGCGGGTTGCCCTTGTCGGTCGGGAACCACGACAGCGTCGACACGTACGACATCAATGACTCCCCGATCCCGATCCCGAAGCCTGCCAGGCAGGCGATCCACAGCGACGCGAACCCGGCGAACAGCGCAGCGGCCAACGCCGGCACCACGAAGAGCACCAGCGTGCTCGAATCCGCTTGCGCGAGTGGAGCGGCGACGATGCCCATCGCGCCGGCCAGTGCCGACGCCAGCACCGTGTTGGCCATCGACAACTGGTTCGGCGACAGGCCGGCAAGCATGCCGAACACCTCGTTTTCCGCCGCCGCCCGCGTCGCCAGACCAAATCGGGTCCAGCGGTACAACGAGGTGAGCGCGGCGGCGATGAGTACCACGATCAACGCCATCCAGAACCTGTTCGCCGGGATCGACGTGCCGAACACACGGATGATGTTCGTCGGGAAGACGCTGGGGATCTGCTTCGCCGACGAACCGAACCACAGCAGCACCGTCGCTTGGAGGATCAACAAGATCCCGAGCGAGGCGACCAGCTTGGCGAGCGGCGACGACGTTCGCAGTGGTCTGAAGACGAGCAGCTCGCTCAGCACGCCTAGCAGGACCGCCACCACGATCGTGACGGCAATCGCCGGGGGGGTCGCCAAGCGTGAAACCGAAGTAGTCGGACTTGAGCGCCCAGAACGAGTACGCGGCGACCATCGCGACCGCGCCGGTGGCAAGGTTGATGATCCCCGAGCCGCTGTATGTGACGACCACGGCCATGGCGATCCCGGCAATGACGGCGCCCGCCCCGAGGCCGAGCAGCACGAAGAGAGCAATGTTTGTCATTGCCAGGTCAGCATCGTTGGCTCAGCCTCGGGGCGGGTGCTCGCGAATTCGGGAGGACTACTATCCGACCCACCCTTCAGGCGGCGGGACGAAGCCGCTGGCGTTTTTCCACGACTCCGCGGTGCAGCTCGGATCGAACGGGCAACTGCCGTTGTACTTGTAGAACTGCGTGTAGTCGTTGCAGACGCCGGGCGCCTCCGGGTACTTGCCGCACTGGAGCACCGGCGATCCGAGGATCAACGGACCTTTGAACGCCTTCATCTGAGACACGATCGAGTCGGTCGAGAGCTTGTCGGGACCGACCTCGTTGAGCCACTTGGCCAATGTCATCATCTGACCGAAGCCGACCAGCACCCACGGATCGCCGATGCTCTTCTCCAGGCCCTGCGCTTTGAGGATGTCGGTGTAGGGCGGCACCGAGGGGTCGGTCGGGTCGATGCTGAGCGACGAGGCGACTGCGTACAGCCACTTGGGCAGATCGCCGAGCGCGGTGGCCACATCGCCGTTGATGCAGATCGGGCTGGCGAGCACCTTCTCGTCGGGGATGCCGAGCTGCCGGGTCGCCTGGGCGAACTTGACGCAGTCGTTGGGATTGATGACCGGCATGACAAGATCGACGTTCTGGGCGCCGGCGGCGATCAGCGGGACCGTGAGGTCGGGCGTGCTGGCCGGGTACGACACCACCTTGGTCGGGATCCCGGCAGCCTCGAAGGCGGATGCCTGCCCGGCCGCGCCTTCATCCGCGCCGGCGCCTTCCGGATAGATCAGCGCCGCGGACTTGACCTTCAACGTGTCGCGGGCGAACGTCGCATACGGCGCCAGGATGTACTTGGCACCTCCGAACAGGACGGCAGCCTTGTCCTGCACCGTGTCGGCGGGGCTGACCGACACGCCGGCGACCACCGGCTTGGAGCCGGCCACCGCGGCATAGAACGCTTCAGTCCCGATGAACGTCGGGCCGGTCTCGATCGCGACGATCGAATCGTCGTTGGCGAACTTCTGGCCGCACTGCTGGCCTTCTTCCTCCGTGTTCGCGATGTAGCAGGTCTCCACTTCGAGCGGGTGGCCACCGATGCCACCGGCCTGCTCGTTGACGTACTTGACGGCGGCCTCGATGCCGGTGATGTTGGTTTCGGTGACCTCGAACAGCGCCACCTTGCTGGTTGAAGTAGCCGATCTTGATCGGCGACAAGCTCGGATCGGCTGCGCCGGATCCGCCGATGTAACCGGCAAAATCGGTCACTTTGGTACCGCTCGGGGCTGCCGCTGTCGTACCCGCGGGTGCCGTCGTGCCTGCTGGCGCCGTGGTGGCCGCGGGTGCAGTCGTGCCGGCGGCCGTTGTGGCCGCTGCTGCAGTCGTGCCGGCAGCCGCCGTCGTCGCCGAGGAACTGTTGTTGTCGCTGCCGCAACTGACTGCGACGAGTGCCGCTGCCAGAAGCACAGCACCTATCTTCCCCCGTGACCTACCGGTCATTGGCATGTCGCCCTTACGCATGCTTTCCCCCAATCGCAAGCCCACCCCCCCACGGGACGGCCAGTTCGGCGAACACTACACCGAGCGGTGCAAACCCGTCACCGGAAACGTTCGCCCTAGTCGAACGCCCGGGTCTCGTCGACTGCCTGCCAATGGATCGACTCCTCGAGTCCGGAGTCGACGAGGTGAGTCTCGCCGCGCTCACTCCGGGCCGGCCGGTCGACGATGCTCCCCTGTTTCACCAGTTGTGCCTGCAGTGCGCGAATGTCGATATCGCGCAGGCCGGCGTTGCTGTCGGCGGCGAGGGTGGCGGCGACACCGGCTGCTTCGCCCATCGCCCAACACTGGGGGATCTCGCGTAGTGCAGCGTGTGACTTGGTGTCGGCCGAAAGGTTGCGCCCAGCGGCCAACAGACCGTTCGTGCTGACGGGTAGCAGGCTACGATACGGAATCTGGATCGTCGGAAAGCTCGGCGTCATGCCGGGACACAAGCCGATGCTGTCGAAGTACCCACCGTCGTCACGCCAGTGGTCGATCGTGATTCGCTCCGCACCCGCGAGGCGCCTGGCGTGCCGTGTGCCCACCTGCGATGCCGTGTCGAGGATCCAGGCACGTCCGAACCCGGGCACGTTTTCGCGGAAGAACGCCAAGCCCTTACGAGCCACGTCGCGGGATACGAACTCCACCTCGGTGAGATCGGCGATGTTGAGCGCCGAGTATCCCGCCATCTTCGGCGTCAGGAAGAGCGCCACAGAGTCATACGGTGTCGGGTGCGCCAGCAGCTTGATTCCTTCGAGTGAAGCTCTCTGCATGATCTCGCTGAACTCGCTTTGATGCAGCATCCGAAAATCCAGGTAGCGGCGCATGTCGACGTTGCCGAAGCGAAAGCTGGTGGTGAGCCGGGCGTGGGCGCTCTCGCTGTCGAAGTCGTCGTCGAACCCTGCCCCTGCCAGCGCGAACACATCCCCGTCACCCGTGCAGTCGATGACGACGGGCGCCGTGAGCGCGAACCGCCCTTGCTTGCTCTCGAAGATCACACCGTCCACCTTGTTCTCGCCGCTGCTTTGGCGCACGATCGCCGCCACCACCCAACAGTGCAGCAGCGTGTGCACGTTCGACTCGCGGACAATGTCGTTGGAGACGAGCTTCAGCACTTCGGGATCCAAGGTCGGTGACCAGTGCACCGTGTCGCGCAATGCCGCGGTACGGACGCGCCAGTATGCGGCTTCGACGGGGTTCTGCGAACCCCAGATCTCGGGGCTCGGCCCGAGCGTAGCGTCGGGGCCGCACCGGTCGATGAGCTCCGCGCCGACCCCGGCCACGATGAGGTTCCCATCCCAGTCGGTCATCCGGTCGATCCACGACACGAGACCTCCGGTCGACAGCCCGCCCAAGTGGTTGTATCGCTCCACGAGCACGGTGTCGGCCCCCAGACGGCCGGCCGCGACGGCAGCTGCGGTTCCGGCCGGCCCGCCTCCGATCACGAGCACGTCGCAACTGCCGTACACCGGCGTCGAGCGGGCCGGCTCCTCGACGAACGATTCTCGGTGAGCCTTCACGATCCGATCCGATCAGTTCTCGATCGCGCGCACGATGTTGCGAGCCGCAGTGCCGAACATCGTGGCGTCATTGGAGACCATGACGAACCGGAAACCCCGTTCGGCGGCGGCGCGTGCGGCAGTCGCATCACCAACGGCAGTTCCGCACGGGATGCCCCGCACTCGGCAACTCTCCAGTGTGCCGGCGATAAGAGCGTCGTTGTCGGGGTGAGTGGCCGGAAGCCCGCTCGACAGGGAGAGATCACCGGTGCCGATGAACAGTGCGCTCAACCCTTCGACGGCCAATATCTCATCGATCCCGCGGAGTCCGTCTTGGTCTTCCACCTGTACGCCCCGAACGATGCCGTCCGTACCGTGGTCGAGATAGTTCGCCGAGGTATCGAGCCCCCAACGTCCCGCACGCGAGGTACTGCCGAGCCCGCGTACGCCAGCGGGACTGAATCGCATTGCGTCGACCGACGCGCGGCATGTCGCCGCGTTGGTCACCCTCGGCACCAGAATCCCGTCGGCGCCCGAGTCGAGCAGGCGTTGTAGATGGCTATCGGATCGGTCCGGTACGCGCACCAGCGCGCCCATTCCCATCGCCTGCGCCACGACAATTGCGCGATAGGCGCTCTCCAGGGTGAGCGGGGCATGCTCCATGTCGACCACGATGAAGTCGAAGCCGGCATGTCCGAGAAGCTCCACGGTTTCGATCGTGGGGAGCTTCACCCATGTGCCGAAAACGGTCGGTCCGCCGCCTGCGAGCCGCCGCGCAAAACTGCCACGGTCGTACATGGGTCTACCTTCTACTTGCCAGAGGTGGCACGATACGAGCTATGCCGTACGACAAGAACGATCCGCGATCGCAGCTGTCCACCGCAGGGAACGCGCCCACCGGCATCCCACGCCCGGCGCAGTACCGCGAACTGCACGGGGTAGGCCCCGACGAAAAGCACGACAACGGAAGCAACACGTGGTGGACGCGCAGCCAGGCGATGCTCATCGGTTGGACAGAGGCGCGGCCCGACGATGAGCTGACGAGCGATGTGGCGGGCGAGCACGCCGTGCTGGTGTTCGACGGCGCCACGCTGCAAGTGACCCACGATGGCGAAGTCGCCTCGGTCGACGAGCCAGCCGTCGTCATCGTGCCGCCGGGGTCGTCGAGGCTGCGAATCACCTCGGCCGGCACGGTGATCCGGGTGATCGCGGCCGCCACGGCTCCGGATTTGGCCGGCCGTTGTGCGAACAAGAGCGAATACGAAAGGGACGATGCCAACGTCGCGGTGTTCGCTCCGTGGCCCGACCCTCCGCAGGGGCACCGCATTCGTGTCTACCCGATCGCCGACCACCCGATCGCCGAGGGACGGCTGGGGCGTATCTTCCGCTGCTCGACCGTGATGATCAACGTGCTGCCGGAATCCGACGATCCTCGCGATCCGTCGAAACTGTCGCCTCACCACCACGACGATTTCGAACAGGTGTCGCTGCAGGCAGTTGGCGACTACGTCCACCACATGCGGGTGCCATGGACGCCCGACTCGACCACGTGGCGCGACGATGAACACAGCGCCTGCGAGGCACCGTCAGTCGTCGTGATTCCTCCACCGCTCGTTCACACCAGTCAGGCAGTCGGGGCGATGCGCCACTGGTTGATCGACGTGTTCGCGCCGCCGCGGCGCGACTTCTCAGAACGTCCCGGATGGGTTTTGAACGCCGACGAATACCCGATGCCGTGAGTCAACGGCTCATGTCGGGTAGCGGCAGAGGTCGGACACCGATCGGCAGGTCGGCGTCATCAGCAGCCCTCAACGAACGGCTCCGGACGAATCGGGCAGCCCCGGAAGTCTACGTAGCGAACAGGGGCTGCCCAGTTCCTCGCTAGCGGCAGATCGGATCGGCTTCTCGTCCATCAGGGTTTCCGGACACCCGGGTGACTGGCACTCCGATGAACCTCGACCCGCTCCGAGTGAACCCACATGTCGTGGTCGACACGCCCCAATCATGTCGCGCTGCGGAGAACTGACTACCGGCTCATGTCGACTGCGTTCACGCGCACGGGTTCGATCGTGACGACGACGCGGCTCTCGCCGGGCTGATCCATGTTCCGCAGATCGACGCCGCCGTACTTGGCACCGACCTGATCAGCGAAGGCGTAGTCGGGATCCGGAGCGACTTTGGCGTCGCCGCGCAGTTCGAGATATCTGGCCGGATTGGAGGTGTCGAGAATGAACAACGTCGCCGCAGAACGTGCGCTGAGGTTCTTCGTCTTCTGACGCGACGTGTTCAGCGATACGCGAACACTGTCGCCATCGGCGAGGAACCACACCGCCGACAGTTGCGGTCGACCATCGGCACCCAGGGTGGCGAGCGTCGCCACAGGTGCATCGAGCAGGTCTCGGTGAGAGTCGGGAACGTTTGGCATGTCTTGTCCTCCGTATGTCATGTCAGCCGGATTCGGCTCGTGCAGCGGGCAGGATAGATCACCTGCGCGGCCCGTCGGTCAGTGACGGGCGTGGTGGTGCCCGTCGCGATGATCGAACTGCTCGTGGTGCTGCCGAAGGAGATCGGCACCGTAGTCACCACCGTTCGGAGTGCGCACGACGGTGTGAACGTGATTGCGGCTGGGCACCTCGTTGTCGAACACCACGCCGGGATGGTGGTCGAACTCGATGAGGATCACCGGGCTGTGCACCCGGTAGTAAAACGGGCGCTTCGTCGTCGAAGCCGCCGTACCACGAGAACCATGTCTCGTCGAGGTGCGCAACGACTTCCTCGCGTTTCACGTCGGCGTGCCCGTCGCCTTGCCAATCGACGTAGGTGCCCATCAGCGCGAGCAACACGCGTCGCTGCGCGTCGGACATATCCGTGCCGGGGACGCCTTGTGGGGCGCGACCAGGTTGTCGTGGAATGCGCCGGCCTGCATGCGGCCGTCGAACAGGTTCTGCAGGCTCGGCGATATCTCGTCAGGATGCAGCGATGGGTGGATGATCGCCCGTTCGCGTTGATGAGCCGCGAACGAACGGATGAGATCGAGCCCGAGTTGTTCCTCTGGATCGAACAGCGACAACCCGGCGAGGGGCCCGAGGCCGATGCGGCGCGGTTCGGCGCCCAGGAAGGCGGGAGTCATGACGATGCGACCGTCGAACACCACCGTGTTCACACAGACGTGGTGGCCGTCGAACTGCCAACCCCACGGTTCGCCGGAATCCGGTGATCCGAAGATCGACACGAAGTACGGCCATTCACCGAACGCCTCATGGTCACCCGACAAGTCGGCGATCAACTCGTTGCACGCGCATGATCGATCGAGCGTGGTGGTACCCGCGGGCCGACATCGTGGCTCGGACGATCCCGAGCGCGAGATCGCGTACCGGCTGTGCCAAGTCTTCGAGCATCACGCCGTGGCGGAAGTGGTTCATGTGGACGTTGATCCACATCCGCCACTCCGGGGCGTCCATCGGAAACGTGGCCTGTGCACGTTGATCGTGGGTCAGGGCTTGCAGGAAAGCACTGGCGGCATCGCCGATCGGGCGGGTGTCGACCTTGCGACCGCCGAGCGAACGCAGACCCGTGCGCACAACTCCATCGGTTGTGACACCGAGCAGCGGTCGCTCGAGATGCGCGGCGCGTTCGTCGACGATGGCCAGGATCGGCGATGGCGCCTCCGTGATCCGTTGGCGAGCCGACATGGACGCCAGGCGGCGGATGCCGAAGGCCCGCCATGGGTCGACCGCCTGCTCCTCCGGCGTGCCGATCGCGCTGCTGACGGTCCTGGCCACCTTGGGGCGATCGGGCGCGGGCGGGCGCACATCGGCAAGCTTGGCGAGCACGCCATCGATCAGCGCCGCGTTGGTGAACACACCGGTGGCCGTGTCGAGGCGCTCGCCACCCCAGGCATCGCGGAACACGCCACCGGATTCGCGCACGATCAGGCTCGTCGCGGCGAAGTCCCAGATGCCGCCGAACACGATGATCGACGCATCGAGCGTTCCCTCGGCGACCATCGCAGCGTCGAGGGCGAAGCACTGGCTACGAATCGACTCGGGTAGTTGGAAGAGCCGCGGCACCACGTTGCGCCAACCGAGTAGCAGCCCCTCCCATGGGATCACGATGGTCGAAGCATCGGCGAGCGACGTCTTGAGGCCACATCGCAACGGTTCCGCCGCGCCAACATCGAACGAGCCATCCGCTGCAAAGGGCGCGCTCCACGCGCCTTCACTGCGCACCGCCCACCAACGCCGACCCCACAACGGAGCCGAGACCATTCCCAACTCGACCGTACCGTCGACGTCGAGCGCGATGATCGTGCCCCAACCCGGGCGGCCATCGGCGTAGTTGTGCGTGCCGTCGATGCCGTCGAAGATCCACCGACGGTTCGACGACCCCGGCTGACTGCCGACCTCCTCGCCGAGCACTGCGTCAGCGCCCTCGGCGCGGACAAGAGCGAGCATCGCCTCTTCGACCGAACGATCGACTTCGGACACCGGTGTGCCGTCGACCTTCGTGGTCGTGCGCAGTGCCTCCGACCGGAAGTGTTCCCGCGATACCTCGTCCGCCGCGTCAGCGAGCCGGTAAGAGAAGCGCAACGTCATCGTGGGCGAGCATCGGCACAGCTTTGCAGAGCCCTCGGCATCGCGCTCATGCGGGCCGAGGTACCGTGGCGCCATGAAGATCGGGATGTACTCGATGAACTTCGGTACCTGCGCAGACCCTGATGTCTCGGTGGCGGTCGCCCAATACGCCGAGGCCGCTGGGTTCGAATCGGTGTGGACCGGTGAGCACGTGGTGCTCCCAACCCACCCGCCCGAATGGTTCACGATGCCGTCGACGCTTCCGTTCCTCGACGCGATCGTGGCGATGACGCTTCTCGCCGCGAACACGTCGAAGTTGAAGATCGGGAGCGGAATCCTCGAACTGCCGCTCCACCACCCTGTCCTGCTCGCCAAGCAGTTCGCCAGTATCGATCGCATCTCTCGCGGCCGGGTGATCGTCGGGGTCGGGGTGGGCTATCTGGAGCCCGAGTTCAAGGCGATGGGTGTCGAGTTGTCGGATCGTGCGGAACGCATGGACGAGTTCATCGGGGCGATGCGAGCCCTGTGGACGATGGACGAGCCCGAGTTTCACGGGCGTCACATCGACTTCGCGGGAATCGATGCGTACCCGCGTCCCACCGCTCCGTCGGGTCCCCCTGTGATCATCGGCGGGCTCAGCGGACTCGCGCGGCGCCGCGCCATCCGCACGGGCCAAGGTTGGTTCGCCTACAACACAACTGTCGACTGGACCCGCGACATTCTCGACGTCATCGCCAAGGAGACCGAAGAGATCGGCCGTCCGGCGGAGCTCGGGCCACTCGAGTTGACGATCATCCCGGCCGGCCCGTTCGACCGGTCGATTGCCGACCAGTACGCGGAGCTCGGTGTCGACCGGGTTGTCGTTCTGCCGCGACCCGATGCACCGACCGACACACCGCACACGCCCGTTCCGTTCGACGAGATCCGCCGCACGATCGACACCATCGCTAGCGAGCTCGACCTCTGAGCCGTCGCTGCTTCGGTGGAATTCACACGATGGGGTGACTGGTAGCGTCGGCCCCAGGCTCGACGACACACCGGGCCATGCTGGACGAGATGGGGGTCACGTCGTGAGGCGAAGTACAGACAGGATTCTTACTACCCACGTCGGCGCTCTACCCGCGCCGCTCGATGTGTGGGCAAAGCAGGACGTGTCTGACGAACGCCTACAGGAAGCAGTGACAGAGGTGTGCGACTTGCAACGCAGTGCCGGTGTCGACTTCATCAACGAGGGTGAGCTGACAAAGGGCGGTCACTGGACCGAGTATCTCGCTTCACGGCTCGGCGGCTATGAACCGGCCGGACATCCGGGTGCGCTGGGTGAGTTGTTGCTGTCGAGTACCGACTGGGTGGAGTTCCGCGACTTCTATCTCGCCGTGCTGCAGAACGGCACGCTGTTCGAACAGTCGGGCGCCACACAGCACGTGCCCGAGGGAGCAGAGGCGACGACCCAGCCGTGGAGGACTGGGTGGCTGCCGAGCCGATCTACTACCGCGGTCACGCCGCGCTCGAGCGCGAGATCAGCGTCATGAAGGCGGTGCTCGGTGATACGCCGGTATCGGATGCGTTCTTGACAACGACCGCGCCCCTCAGCGTCGAACCGGGGCGTGTCAAAGGCATCTACAAGACCGACGAGGAGCACGTCTACGCCATCGCCGAGGCGATGCAGGTGGAGTACGAGGCGATCGCCGCGGCCGGTTTCCAGGTGCAGGTCGACGACGCGTGGCTCGGCGCGCTGTGGGACCGCATCGGCATTTCGATGGGGCTCGACGGATACCGCAAGTACTGCCAGATGCGGTGCGAAGCGTTGAACCACGCGCTGCGCAACATCCCCGAGGAGCAGATCCGCTACCACCTGTGCTGGGGAAGTTGGCACGGGCCACACTCGGCCGATCTGCCATTGCCCGACATCGTCGACATCATGCTGTCGGTGAAAGCGCAGACCTATTCGATCGAAGCGGCCAATGTCCGCCACGAACACGAGGTCGCGTTGTGGCAAGACGTCAAGCTGCCCGACGGCAAGATGCTCGCTCCCGGCGTGGTGACCCACTCGACACCGTTGATCGAGCACCCACAGCTCGTCGCAAATCGCATCGAGCGATTCGCCGAATTGGTGGGGCGCGAGAACGTCATCGCCTCCACCGACTGCGGTCTCGGCCTTCGGCTGCACCCATCGCTGGCATGGGCCAAACTGAACGTCCTCACTGAGGGCGCCAAGTTGGCCAGCGCCGCCTTATGGTGACGATCCTGCCTCGACTTCCCTGACGGCCCGGCACTTCGACGGGCCATGACGGCGAGCGGTCATTAGACAAACGGGGCGGCACGAGTCGCTACTCGCTAGCGGCGGCCACCATCGTGGATTCGCGTGACACAACGAGCCATCTGATTCGCGAGACCGACAGGCGATCGACGACGCGAGTCAACGATGGCACGACGACCTTCTGGCCAATGACCGCAACCGCGCCCCCGAGAACGATCCCGGCAACAACGTCCAACGGGTAGTGAGCGCCAACGTAGACACGCGTGAACGCCATCAGTAGCGCCACAACCATGGCGGCGAGGCCTAGCCGACGATCCACGAACAACAGTCCAACAGCGACAGCGCCCACCACAGTGGCGTGATCGCTCGGGAAGGAGAAATCGGTGGTCTTGTCCACGAGAACATGCACGTTTGCGAGTGTCTCGTAGGGTCGTGCCCGATCGACGATGTTGCCGATGATCTGACCCAGACCAAGGGCGACCAGCGCAGCCGCGCCAGCCCACAAGGAACTCGCTACGCCGCCCACATCGCGGCGGTGGCGAGCGAGGAGGTAGCCGAACAGCAGCAGGACGGCGAACACCACGATGCCGTCGTTGGCGTAGAAGCTCATGAATCCATGGGCCCAGCGGGTGCGTTCGGCGAACCGATTGATCCAGTCGAACAACGAGCTGTCCATCCACAGCAGTATGCAGCCACCACCCGGGGATTCAGCGTGCGTACACGCTCGGCTTTGTGGTTCACCCGCTGCGCCGCAGAAGTCGGTCGAGCAATGCCGGGTCGGCGGGCCACGCTTCATAGATCGCCTCAGGAGGTACCCGTCGTGCGACGAATCGGAACGCCAACGCGACCACGACACGTCGTCGAGTGGTCCGATCACTGGCAGGAACTCACAGCTGAAGTCGTCCAGCGCCCGGAGTACGCATTCTCGACAGTTGCCCGATCATCGACAGCGTGCACATTCACGTATGCGTCACGGCGTAGACCTACGGCTTCCCGTGGCGTTCGATGAGGGCTCTGCGGAACGGTGATCGTGCGATAGGGCGCAACAACTATAACAGAAGTGTTATAGTTGTGAGATGGGGGCATTGGTCGAAGGGTTCACCGTTCGAGAAGCAGCCGAGGCACTCGGCGTGTCGCGCATCCGCGTGCAACACATGATCAGCGACAACCAGCTCGTTGCCGAGCGGATCGGCAACCGGTGGATCATTCCACGCCACGAGGTCTTCCGCTCCCAACGAATCCCCCGCGTGGGAGGCCGGCCGTACACCGCGACGAGCTGTTGGGACATCATCGACGAGCTCTGTCATGATCGCCGACCTCTCGAATGGCTCCACGAGAACTGGCACCTCCTGTGCCGTCGCGCCCGCCACACCACCGGCCGGATGCTGCCCGACCTGATCGCCGACGTGTACGAAGACCCGAGTGTCGTCGTCGGCGGTGCTCATGCGGCTGCCGATCGCGGCGCAGCCGCCCGCCCGTTCACCCCGCCGCTCGACGTGTACGTGGCCGAGACGAAGGCGGTCTCGTACTCAATCGGTATCGGCTTGCGGCCATTGACCGCGGAACCGAATATCACCGTCCATACTGTGACTCCTTGCCAATGGGAACTGCTCTCGACCAGCCGAACGGTCAACCTCGTCGTCGCGTACACCGACCTGATGGAATCCGGTGATCGCGCTGCGGCCGAGGTATACCGCGAGCTGCAGTTCGGTCGGAGATGACCGACCTGCCCTCACCGACCGTGAACCTCATCAGCAACGGTCCGCTGCCGGCCAAACAGGTTGTCGTCTTGCGTTCGTTGCGCGGCCTCGGGCAGATCGTGGCGACGACACAGTGGTGCCTCATCGGCGGGTTGATGGTCGAGATCCTGTTGATCTCGCGCGGTGCACTGATGCTCCGCCCGACAGATGACGGCGACATCATCGGCGACGTTGTGGCCGACCGGTCGGTGCTCCGAAAGCTCGGGCGCGGGCTCATCGATATGGGGTTCAAGGAGCTCCCGGCTGGTCGCGCGGGCACGATCGGTGTTCGTTTCCAAGAGCCGACGTCTGGCGCGTTCATAGACATCCTCGCACCGGAGGCTTCTCTGCGCTTGCGCAGGGTCGTCCCCACCCAAAGCGACAAACGGGCGCTGGAAGCACCAGGAACCGACGTTGCGATCGAGACAGCAACCGAGGTCTCCGTCGTTTACGCAGTGGACGAACCGCCGCTCACCATCCGTCTGCCGTCAGTGCTCGGTGCCATCTACGCGAAAGCGACGGCGTGGCACGTGATCAACAACGCACGCGACTCACAGAAGCATCTGCAAGACGCGGCCGCCCTGTTGACCGTGGCCCGTCTCGCAGAACTCCGTGATGTACCGAAGCCTGTCAGGAAACGGCTCGTGTGGTTGCTCGGCGAGCTCAGCAACACAAACTCCGTCGGCTGGCAGTACGTGACCGCGCAACCGCGGGCCGACGCGATCGCCCGACTATCCACTGCGCTTCACCCCGGCTATCCATGACCCCTGCAGTCGCGCCTCAGCCTAGGAACTGGGCAGACTCGGGTCAGGCGCTGTCGCTGCCTCCATGAATGGAGGAGATCACCGAGGACATATGGGAGGCCTCAGATGTGAACATCCAGGCAACGAGGTTCTGTGCGCAACGTCCCGAGCCGCAGTCCGTTCGGCCCCTCAAGGTCTGCGCACCCAGCAGTGGTGAACAGCTACGGCCTCGACCCCGGGCCGTAGCCGATCATCATGGATGAGCCGACCGCGGACTGACTTTCGACCCTGGACGAATGATCGGCGATGGTCGAGACTTGGCACCGATCAAGAACGATGGAGGCCGAATGTTGCGTCGAGCTGCTTATCTCGTAGGCACCCTGGTTCTCGCTGTGGTGACGTTTCTGACCCTGGTCATGGTCGGTATGCGAACGAAGTCGCCACGTGTGCTCCGCTTCGTCAGACGGATGAACCGTGCCGTGTCCAACCCGATACAGATGAGATCGGCGGGGCACCCCGGTGCCTACGCGTCGATCATCCGCCACCGTGGCCGCATCTCCGGTCAGCGATACGAGACGCCCGTCGGAGCCGAGGCCACCGACGACGGGTTCGTCATCGCTCTCCCCTACGGGACCACGACCGATTGGCTGAAGAACCTGTTGGCCGACGGGACGGCCACCATCGTCAACGAAGGCGAGACCTACGACGTCGACCAGCCCGAGGTGAGGCCGCTGGCTTCAGAGATCGCCTGGTTCCGCACCGCCGACCAACGAAACCTCCGCCGGTTCCGGGTCGAACAATGCGTGCGAGTCCGACGAGTCGAGCGCTCCGGCTCGACGCAGTCCGGGGAAAGCTCCAGTGGCCGCCCTCTGGGCAACGCTGGAACCTGAACCAGCCGAGGCGGACTGCCTTCAGAGACGCGCCAGGCACCCACACTGTCGTGGAGAGGTGCTTCGTTATGGCGCACGACGAGTCACCGCCGAAGTTGTAACCCCGACGCCGGCCGACGATCGTGCCGACCACGGGACGGAACGCGATCAACCAAGGGGCGGCATGAGCAAGTATCACCATTGGGCCGACTCCGACACCAGAACTGCAGCCACTCATTCCGTCGGGAGAAGTCAAGTTGAGGCTGCATTCTCACGGCGTGACGAGCGCTGCCATCTTGTCACCGGCAACCCGGACGATTGTCAAATAGTTGGGTGCGGTCGCGCTGGCTCCGGTCGTGGGAGTGGCGCCGCCCTGCAACACCATCATCACAGCGCCGAATCGGGCGGCCGTGTGTTGAGCGAACGACGTCATCGGGGTCGCGCCGGTCAGCTGGATGGTCACCGTCCAACTGATCGATTCGTCGCCGTTCTTTGGAGCCGTCAACGGCTGCAGCGTGTACGAGTTGCCTCCGCTGTCCTTCCACGTGACCCCCGAACAGCCGGCGACTGCCGCCTTCACCGAGGTGAAGTACTGCTCGACATCGGCGTTCGTCCACGCCTGCTGACGAATCATGTAGGCGGAGTGAGTACTGCCAAGGCTCAACTCCACGTCGGCGCCCTCCTGTCCGGCGAGTGCCACCAACCGGTCTCCCTTACCGGCGGGACACCACAGCGACGGGTCGATTGATGGGTTCTCGGGCTGCCGGGTAGTGAACACGTCGCGCTGTGTCTCGGTCCATCCGGCGCCGAGGTCGCCCGCCGTCAGCAAGGCACCACTCAGCTGCTGCGGAGTGAACGTCGTAGTGGCAGCGACGGTGGAGGCGGTGGCGGTGGTGGTGGCGGTCTTGTCGCTTCCGCACGCTCCGAGCGCCAACGACATCAGTGCTAGACCAACCATGCGCCGGTGCCGTCTCATGGTGTGCTCGCCTTCTATCCACTGGAGACCGGGACAAGCGCCGCCGACAACCATGCCACGATCAAGTTCCGACGGGACGGTGTCAGTGGCTCTACTGCCCGGACGCTGGGGTCGGTGGAGGTCGACGACATGGGCGATTCCTCTTCGCTTGCGCGATGGGATGACATATATGGTCGCTCCGACATGGCGGACCTGCCAGGGTCGTTCGTCCCGCGATGGTCAGTGGGTCCGAGGGCGAAGTTGGCTGCGCCGACCTATGCCTTGTAAGGGCAGCCGGGGGGACCAAGGTACGTGCGCTGCCGGAACACGATCGTGGGTGAGCCAACAGTGGATTGACCTTGGACCCTGGACGGATGCTCGGCGATGGTTGAGACTGAAGCCGATCGAGATCGGGCTGAATCTCGGACTTCAGGCGTTGCTCTGGCTAACGGCGATGGTTCTCGCAGTGCGGTCGGGAAGACCGAACCTGCTACAAGACCGATTGTCGTGTGGTCCATCGCGATCTTCATTGGAACGTTCTGCCTTGCGGCGTCCTACTGAGGAAGTTCACGGCTGCCGATCGGAGCTCGTTGTTCTGCGCTGAGTTGAGTCCTTGCGCTGACGCGCCGGACCGGGCATTCCGCGCGAGCCAGCGACATTCATGGCGTTGCGGGAGGCGACTCTACTTTCCCTGAACGTACGAGTAGATGGGCGGCTGGAAAGCGGCAATCACCTCGCGCAGCGCCGCGGACGGCTCGCCGAATACCTCCAGCTTGAGGCCGCCCCCCAACTCGATCAAACGTTCGATCAATGGGCCGACGTTGCCGAGGTGTGCAAGCACGGCATCAGAGCTGCCATAGGTTTCGCGTACGACGCACTGCGCGCCATCATCGCTGAAGAACCAGTCGTACTGAAGCGTCCCCGGCTCGCCACGAGCAGTCTCCAACGCCTCGGCCGCGAGCTGCCGGAATTCGTAGGCATTGTCCGCTGCGATTGCCGGGAAGGTTGCGCTTGCTTGGATCTGTTCCACGATAAGACCCCCTGTTGCTGGGAGAGCGTAGATCAGCGGTCATGCCACTCGCGCCAGACTGCTCGAGCGCCGATCTGCCTAGCTCGCGCACTCCCCACGGAGTGTGCGATTGTGAATCAGGGAGCGCCGAGCTGCCTGGTTCGGCACTGCCGCTGCGGCCCGGGCATGACCCAGTCATTCACCTGGGTAGTGCTCCAGCGAATCTGACAGCCAACGGTGTCCGTGTCATGCACCGACGGTGGTTCCTTTCGTGGAGAGGAGGTACAAGAGGTGATCGTCCTTCCACTGCTCATTGTTCTTGTTGCCGTAGGGGTCGTTTATGCCACTCGGCACCGTCATGCGCACACGATGGCAACCGGCAGCGCCGAAGGCAGCGCCCATCACGCGACGGCGATTTCGCCACTCGGACGTTGGTCACTCATCGTTCTCGAGGCTGGCCTGGTGCTTTGGGCGCTGACGCGCACCACGCTTCCCATCTACTTCGCCGCGTCGATTGGCTGGGTGCTTTCGGCTGGCGATCGTGGCTGCGGTCCGGTTTCACGACCGATCGCCGTTGCTCCTGGTGCCGCTGCTGTTCGTGCCGCTGGCCACCGCAGCGGGTGCGGCCTTCGTGCTGCTCCAATAGCAGGTTCGCTGCCAGGCGCATATGCCGTTCGGCACTGTCGCGGCGGCTCCGGCTCGGGCAATCTGGCTGTGTGCCAGAACACAGCAACCATTGGGATGACATCTACGCGACTCGCCCGTCGCTGGAGTTGAGTTGGCACCAAGATGAACCGAAGATCTCGCTTCGACTCATCGAACACATCACGCACGGACAACCCGCCGTTATCATCGACATCGGTGCAGGCACCTCACTACTCGTCGACCGGCTTGTTGCTCGTCTATTCACCGATGTCACCCTGCTCGACGTGTCCGAACATGCGCTCGCCGAGGTGCGCCAACGACTGGGTGCCCACGCAGAACGCGTGACCTTCATCCACAGCGACATCATCACCTGGACGCCTGACCGCCGCTACCACATTTGGCACGACCGTGCCGTGTTCCATTTCCTCACCGAGCAATCCGATCGCGATCACTACATCGCCATCGCGTCCGAGGCCGTCCAGAGCGGCGGCAGTGTCGTGCTGGCAACATTCGCCGAGGACGGCCCAACCCGATGTTCGGGCCTACCAGTGTGCCGGTATGCCGCCGACGAACTCGCCACCGTCTTCTCCCCAGCTTTCTCGTTGATCGAACACGAACGCGAAGAGCACATCACACCGTCCGGTCTGATCCAGTCATTCACCTGGGTAGTGCTCCAACGCACCTGACAGCGACAGCGAACGTACGCAGGTCGGCCTGTGCGGATGAACGCCGTGGACTTCGTCCCAGGACGGGCGGTCGTTGCTGAGCGATGAGTGACACTCCCGAGGTCAAGGCACCCCGACACCTATGTCCGGTCCCGTCGGTCAGCGGCCATGACTCCGCTCTCCAAGCCACATGGTTACGACACGGCGATGGTCGTCAGGACGCGGTCGTCGGTGGTGCACAGCGCCCGCACCTGCGTCTCGACTCCGTCCGAGTCGCGGACGCGCATGGTGCTGTCGTTGCTAGCGAAGATGACGGTGACCTCGGCCGGCGCGTTGGCCACGATGTCGAACTTCGCCTCCGGGAACGTCACCTCGGCGCCGCCCGCAACTGGTGTCGCCCAGCCCAGCGTGACTGTCGTCTCGGTCGCCGTCGCCGAAGCCCCGATCCCCGCCGCAGGGTCCAGCACAAGCGAACCCGGAACGATCGTCGCGCCGGTGATCCCGAACGTTCTGACGCTGTCGCGGTGCTCGACGACCTCGTAGCTGAGAGCGGAATCGATGAGCCGCGCCGTCAACGCCGGAATCGTGACGGTGACACGCTCGCCGATCGTCGCCGTCGCTGGTGCCGTTGCTTGGGCGTCAGCGCCGAAGCCGAGCAGATCGGTGAGGATAGGTTCGGCGCTGACCGTTCCGTTCGAGTCGATCGTATGGATGTCGCAGCGCAGCCCACTGTCGCCGAGCGGTTGTGCTGCGTTGCACTCGGCCATCGCCGCTCCCCGCGCTGCCTCGTCGATCTCTCCGGCGGTGAACATCTCGATGAAACCCTTCGTCGCCATGCAGTCCATGGAATCGAGGCCCGCTTGGGGCAGGTTCTGGCCGGAGCTCGTGAACCAGAGGAGGACAAGTGGTCGGCACGCCGACCACGCCGAGTTGGTCAAGCTCGGGTCCATCGGCTGTTTGTCGAGCTGGTTCGTGTCCGGCGTCCCGAGTGGCGCGACGTGTATGCCACGCTGCCCGAGACAGGCGAGCACGTCCTCGATGGAACCGGTCGGCGGCGCGGCGAGAGTCACTTGATCCAGGGTCTGGCGCTCCGAGTCGGTGAAGGTGAACGTCCGGTCGACGTACATGTCAGGGCTCGCTCCCACGGGCGCGTAGTCGATGACCAACATCGTCGCTCCGTCGGGCGTGATCGCCGAGGCGAGCTGCTGGCTCTGGCCAGTCCTCACTTCCGGGTTCTGTCCCCAAATGGAGGGTACGGCCACTACGAGGTAGTCGGCGATGGCGCCCAAGACGAGCTGCGCTTCGGCTTTGTCGACGACCCGGCCGGGTTGGAACGGCACGACGTCTTCCGTGCCGGAACTGTTGGTCACGCAGAAGCTCGATTCGTCGGCGGAGATCAGGACTGTGAGGCCGAAGGTGGGTTCCCCAGGACCGATCGGGGCGATGAACGCACCGCTGAGTACGGTGCCGTCCTTACAGCCGACCGAGCCCGCCGCCGGGTCGGCGTACGTTGGGCTCGGACCGGTGGGCGCCGATGTTGGGACCGGGATTCGGACCAGGGAAAGCACAGTGAGATCGTCCGTGACCGCGCTCCCGACGTCCATGGCCGCGGCGAACGATGTCGTCCACCGCACCGCGCCGTCTTCAATGCTGACAAGCTCCAGGCCGGACTGCATCTTGCTGAGCAGGATCTGCCCGCCGCCTCCTGCCAATCCGGTGAAGTCGGTGTTTCGCCGCCAGCGCATCTCGCCTGAGCGGGGGTCGAGGCCGACGAGGACTTCGCCGGTCTGTGCGACAACGGTGCCATCGATCAACAAGGTGTTCGTCCAAGCTTGCATAGCAGTCTTGTCCGCGAAAGACGTGGGGAATGCAGCGCTCGCGTGCCACAGCTCGCTCCCGTCGTCTGGGTCCAATGCGATCAGCTCGGCACTGGTCGGGGAGTCCACTCGGCCGGCCAAGCCCACGACCACATCGGCACTGGCTGAGACCAACCAGAAGAGGTCGTCGTGGCGCCAAAGCTCAGTGCCCGTGCCCAGGTCGATTCCCATCACGCCGGCCGGCGCAGCGTTCGCGTACGACTGAACGACCATCGTGTGACCGGCGAGACGTGCCCCAGTGCTGCTGCCGAAGTAGGGGACCTCCTCAGCCACCCAACGCCGTTCGCCGGTCCGGCGATCGTAGGCCGCCACACGAGTGGTCGGTCCGGTGCCGGCCAGGTCGCCGCCGAACCCGACCGCAGTCACGACGAGCTCCTCGGTGTTCAACGTCACCAGCCCGCCGTCATCGGGCACCCGCCACAGTTCGTGGCCACTCTTCGAATCGAGACCAACGTGGTCGACGCCGGTGCCGGACTCCACGTCGAGCACGATGACGCCGCTGGCAGCGAACGATGCCTTGTCGGATGCGCGCACAGCTTCGTACCCCCAGCCCTCGTTGAGATACGAGAAGCCGAACCGCCATACCTCTGTGCCCGCGTCGGCGTTCAGCGCGACCAGTGACGGCTCACCGCCCGATGGTTCGATGATGTAGACGAGTCCATCGGCGATGGTCACGGGCATGAGCGAGTAGTTGCCATTCTCGTCGCAACGCGACCAACGCAACGTTCCCCCGTGGTCGACTGCGAACAGGCCTGGAACCGTGCCTGGACATGCGTCCAAGGTGATCTTTGGCCCGGCTTGGCGACTGTCGGTCGTGGTCGAACCAGTGGATGTTCCCGCGCCGCCGCAACCCACGGTCCCAAGCAGCAACACCATGGTCGCCGCGACTCCCCGGTGCGTACCCATGGCGCACCTCCTCGGGTCGGCTGACAGCAAGCCTGAACGAGGCCGACACGGACCGACCTATTGTCATGGTGAGACGAACTGAGACGTTCAGCCAGGGCCAAACGGCCAGTGTCGTGACCCATCAGCACCAAGCCGAAGCACGCCCGCCACCCCGCACCGCATCATCGCCGGGCGGGGACCTTGACCCACGGATGGTGGTGGCCACACCGCGCGCCTCGTGTTGATCGGTCGCCTGATTGGATCGGGCAACGCTGCAACTACTCCGGCAACGCTTCTTTGCCAGGCCGGCGTCAGTTCGGTGCGTGTCTTCGTCTGTCGAAGTCTGGACCGGCGTCGCCGTCGGGGTGCGCATCTTCAGGTTGGTGGTGACGGCTTACCTACCGTGTTTGCAATGTGGACGAGCGCATCGATTAGGCGCGCAATATCGGTGTCGAAGTCAGCGCCTGGCCGAACCGGTAGACCGGTTCGGTACACGAGGTCCTTGATGTCGTCTGGAAGGTCCGTCTCCGCTGGTGCTGTGGCGTGCTGTACGAGGATTGGGATTGTGGCGATCTCTCGAGCGAGAGCCGAGCGGATCTCCTGGCGAACGACGTCGCGCTCCTCATGGATCCGGGCTCGTCCGTCACCCTCCGCGTTGTCGAGCCATCTGCGCCCTATGACGACGAGTACGACGTCGCAGGATTCGACCGCGGCGGAGATGTGCTTGCGGAAGTCGATCCCGGGAGGGATGGAATCAATATCCATGAATACCCCGGCGGGACCGAATCGCGTCTTGAGTCGGTCGCGGATGCGGCCGGTGACGTCTTCTGAGTCCTCGCGCCGATACGAGATGAAAACCGTGAACGGGGACTTCGCTGGGGTCGGTGCGGTCGGTACGGGGTTCGGAATCGAGCTCGAGGGTGGGCGACTGCTGTCGCCGACAATGGCGTCGATCTGGTGGGCCACCGAGGCGTCTAGGTCGGGACGTCGGCGCAGCGTTCGCAGAAGCTCGAAGGCGGCGGGTTCCTCGTCGCTCGACGTCGACAGCGCGTTGGCGAGCCTTAACTGCTCCTCGAGGCTCAAGCTCTCAGCCGTCACCAAGTCTCGATAGCGCAGGAGCTCACTGGTGGGTAAGGCTGGCGGAGTCGGTAACGGGCTCGGAAGCGGTGGCGCCATAGGCAGCGAACTCATCGCCCGGTCGAGTTGCGACACTGCGTTCGCGGTGCGCTCGGCATAGTTGACCAGCTGAAGCTGTGCGAGGGACGGTGGCACCGACGCGAACGCGACGTCAGCCACAGTGACGGGAAGGAGCGGACGTCCGATCGCAATTGCGTACTGGAGTTCCAGCCTGCACGCTTGGGAGTTCAATGAGGCAGGGCTGAGTGCAAACACGAACAGGTCGCTCTGGCGTATTTGTTCAAGGACTTGGTTCCACCAGTGCTGGCCGCCGACCAGCGCCTGGTCGACCCATGTGTTCCGACCCAGATCCCTGATGTCGCGCAGGAGAGAGTCCACTGTCGGGAGGTCCGCCCGTGCGTAACAGATGTAGACACGCGACCGCTCGGTATGCATGCACCGATGCTACGACTCGCCGGTCTAGCCGATTCCCTAAGGAGCGCGAGCGGCGCTCAGTCGCAGGCGTTGGCCGCGCGCACCCGGTCGTTCACGATCGGGCCGACCAAGGTGACAGATTCAGACCACCGAATGGGTGCGGTGTTCGCCGTGGAGAACAACCTTGTGCCCGAGGACCCGCAGCCTCCCGCGCTGGTGGCCTACGAGGTGGCCACGGGTGATGTTCGGTGGCATCGCGACCTGGCCGCATACCTATGGCCGTGGCACGTGAACGGCGAGCGGCTGCTGGTGATGTGGAACAACCTGCAGGTGCTGGCGACCGACGACGGGTCACTGCTGTGGGAGACCCACTATCCGGAGCCGAGGTCGGGGTTCCCGCGGATGATGGGCGGCGCGGTCAATTCACGGTCGGTCTTCGTGTCCTTCACCTCGGAATGGTCAGGCGGCGATTAGCCGGCGGCTGACTGGGTGGCCCACTGCGACCGAAACCCGACTCGACCACACAGATCTTGCGCACTCCCCAGACTCCCCGGGGAGTGTGCGATTGTGAATCAGGGGGGAGCGCCATTCCTTGGTCCCCAACTTGGCTATAAGACCTGCTCAGAGTGGGCGCAGAGGGACTCGAACCCCCGACCTATGCCTTGTAAGGGCAGTCGGCGGAACAGGGCACTCGTGTAGTTACACCTCTCGGGTGGATCGCGTATGGGCATCGGGATGCGTACGCCAACGCATGTGTGTTGTCGCTTCGTGCCGATGACACGCTCGACGATGTCGACGAATGGTTGAGCGACGATCAAACTCGGCACGAGAGTTGGAACGCCGCTAGCCCAACCCGCGATCAGAGGCCCGATCGATCCCGCCTGGGCCGACTGGGGGCGTCGATCAGGCCGACTACTTGCGGGTCGCCTCGTCTCATCGGCGGTTGACCACGACGACCGGATGTCACGTCACTTCAAGAAAGCCCGTTCTCGTGTGCGCAGCTCTGACACGTCGGCACATCGCCTCGCCCGTCCGTAGCAACCACACCGACTGCGAGGTCAATACAACTGGCCGAAGTTGCCCAGCTACAGATGATGTGCATCCGGTCGGCATCGGCACGCTTCGCTGCGAACACGGCAGCTCCGTCGATAGTTGGTGGCCACGGCAACTGGAACGCCGACGCAGCAAGCCGGGCGGCGCTGACGTCGGCGGGACTCAGCTGATCCAGCGTCAACCCCGCATCGAGATACTTGGCGACGTCGGCCTAGCTGGAGAACGGTCCGCGGATCACTTCTCCACCCTAGGAGATGGCCGTGGTCGGCAAGTTGGCAGCGACGGAGGCGATGCGTTGCCGTTCGACGACAACCGCTCTATCTCATCGAGCAGCGCGAACGTGCTGTCCCGGGCGACAGCCGGACGGGTCAGTAACCAACCTTGTCTGCCTCGGCCCAGATGTCATCGGCCACAGTTCAACCCTTCGCCAGCACACGCCCGGATGGCGTTCTGCGTTTCGGAGTCAAGCCGCGCCGTGAGAGGCGAGGCGGACGCGAGCCGGTACCATCCGGCGCGATGAGCACCTATCTCGTTGTCGACCTCGACGTGCACGACCCGGAGGCATTCGGTGCATACCGAGCGCGAGTCGGCGATTTCGTCGAACGACACGGCGGCGAGTATCTGGCCCGCGGCGGCGACACCGAGGTGCACGAAGGTGACTTCGTGCCCCATCGCGTCATCGTGTTCCGCTTCCCCGACCGCGAGGCGGTCCATCGTTTCTACGCCGATCCTGAGTACCAAGAGCTGGCGAAGATCCGCCACGCTTCCGCCCACACGATCGCCTTCTCCGTCGACGGCCTGTAGCCGCTGCTTGCGCCAAGACGGCCGAGTCAGCGAGCGCTGACCCGGGTTCAGCCGCTGAGTTCCAGTCTGATCGGGAGCGACCTGAACGTGGAGACGAAGGTCGTCCTGGAGTACTGCACCTCGCCATCGAGTTCGAGCAGTTGGACACGTGGCAGAAACCTCTCGAAGAACGTGTTGAGCTGGAGCCGCGCCAACGTGCTGCCGATGCAGCGATGCGGACCGAACCCGAAGGCCAAGTGCTCCCGAACATCTTGGCGGGCCACGTCGAATCGGAAGGGCTCGTCGAAGACGTTCTCGTCGCGGTTCGCGGACGCCCACGACAGCAGCATCCAGTCGCCGGCCTGGATCTCCTTGTCCCCCACGATCGTCGGCGACACTGCGTTACGCATGAAGTGCTTGGTCGGCGTCACCCAGCGCATCATCTCTTCCACGGCGTTGCCGATGAGTTCGGGATGTTGCATCAGCCGTTCGAGTTGAGCGGGGTGGCGAGCGAGTGCCTCGATCCCTCCGGCAAGCACGCTTGCCACGGTGTCGTGACCGGCCGCCGCCAGCAAGATGAAGTACGGCACCAGCAGATCGGGTGGCAGCGGCTGGCCTTCGACTGCGGCGTTGGCGAGCACCGAGCCAAGCGAGTCGTCGGGCTCGGCGCGTAACCGGCCGGCCAATCCCATGAAGTAGCCACCGAGTTCCTGCACGACCTGTGCGAGGGTGGTCTCGCGATCGCTACGGGCGACGGCCTCATCGTCGATGCCGAACAGCTCGCTGGTCCAGTTGTGAATCTGCAAGTCATCCTCGGGCGGGACACCGAGCGTGGCGTTGATGAACCGCAGAGGCATGCCGGCCGAGACGACGTTGGCGAAGTCGATTCGACCATCGCCTGCGCTCAACGCGTCGATCCGTTCCTGGGCGATAGCCGCAATCTCGGCCTGGCGTTTCCGGATGACACCCGGCAGGAACCACTCAGCGATGATGGCGCGGTAGGTGCGATGCTCGTCGTCGTCCATCCCCACCAGATTCCGAACGGGTGGACCGCCGCCCTCGCGATTGGGCCCAGGCACGAGAATCGGATAGGGAGCGTTCTTGAACACAGCGCTGCGCTGGGCGACGTCTTTGACGTCGGCATGGTGGATGACCGCCCAGAACGGCGCGAAACCTGGGTCCTCGATCCTGATCGGCCCGGGCGACTGCCGAAAGGAAGCCGCCCGCGCATGCCACCCGTCGAAGTCGGCGTATGCGTCGGGGTTGGTGAAGATGCTTTGGCCTGGCGACTCCATGGTCATGATCCTTCCGATCCTTGCTGTCACTTGAACTCGACCGAGACGTCACCGAGTCTCGAACCGCGTCCTGAGGCGACCCCACGTCGCCACGGTAAGGATTGACGCAGAGATCATCAAGGCCTTTGACAATCATGGATGCCCTCACGTCAGCGTTCCACGAGGCGCCCCAGCAACCGCACTAGGAGCTCTCGTTCCTTGTCGTTGAACATCGCCGTCCCCTCGGCCTCGCGTTCGTTGTGAGATTTGCATGCTTCCTCGACTGAAGGCGTTCCGGGCGGCGAAGTCCGGCCCTACGCTGCCGTGCTGGCCGCGTACGACCAAAGTTCACCGGTTGTGACAACAACCGGTGGGCGCAGAGGGACTCGAACCCCCGACCTATGCCTTGTAAGGGCAGTGCTCTAACCAACTGAGCTATGCGCCCGCGAAGCTGAGCGTCAGCCTACAAGGGTCGTGGACGAGCCGGAAAGCAAGTCAGCGGCGACGCAGAACCACCAGAAAGTGATCGCCCATCGAGCGCACAACCGGCCATCGGGCGGTTCGCTCGTCGATCGACACCAGCGAGCGGAACAGCGACGGGTGCTGCTGCGCCACCGCCTCGAGGTAGGGCGGCGGCACGAACAACGAGAGGGCCTCGTAGTGATCGAGTGTCCAGTCGGTGTTGTTGCCGATCCACTCACGCACGAACTCGCGCGGGGTGAAGTAGCGCGTCCAGATCGTGTGGCCGTTCATGCCCACCGGCATGACGACCCGACTGAACCTCACCCGGATCCGCGACCACTTGCGTCGGCGGGCGTAGTGCACCACCTCCCACGGGCAGTACCGGCCGATCACAGTGAACACCGCGTAACCGCCCGGGCGGGTGAGGGTTGCCAAGGCGCGGGCAGTCTCGCCGAGAGCCGGCACGCAGTTGAGCGGACCGAAATTCGAATACGAAAGATCGATCGAGCCCGGCTGTTGGTCCAACCGGTCGAGCTCGTGAGCGCCGACCAGTGAGGCGGAGACTCTGCCCGCGCCGTCGACCTGGCGCGCACCGGCTCGTTCCACCATCGCCGGCGACCAGTCGGTGGCCAACACGTGATGTCCGAGCTGGGCGAAGTGCTGCGCATCGATCCCCGTGCCACAGCCGATGTCGAGCAGGGTCGACGGACCGTCGAGCAACTGCACCACGCGATCCCACACGATCTGGCGCATGCGCTGGATCAACTCGTTGTTCCCCTGCGGCCCGTCGTAGGTGGGCGCAACACTGTTGAATGCGGCCGCCGTGGCCGCCAATTGTTCGACGACCGTTGGCATCACGACGAACGATAGCGGGGCTCCAACCCCGCTCACCCGATCCCGTCGGAGTGCTACGTGACACTCCGGGCGGGGGCGCCCCCACTCGTTTGACGTGGGCCGGGGTGGGCGAACTACACGGCTCGACGACGGGAGCCGAGCAACGCGCGGCAAGCTGCGGTGTGGCCGCGGCAACTGGCGTTCGACGTGCAGCGTGGTCGAGGTGCACCATGGGACGGTCGAAAACGTCGACGACGTCGATGCCGGCCTCACGACAGATCGAGCCATCCGCCGAGGTAGTCCCAAACACCGTGCTGGTCGGTGCCGAAGTCGACGTAACCGTCGACCGCACCGTCGGCGAGCGCGCACAAGTCGAGCGCGCACGCACCGAACGCCCGGAACTGGGCCCAGCCGACATCGGGCGGGGGCACCGCCGAGACCACGACGATCGCCTCCGACAAGCTCGGTGCAGCCCGAGGGCTGCAGGCGGCGCTCACCGCACCACGCTCCTCCCCCACGCTCGGCCGAGTATCGCACGTCCGTTGGCCTGGTTGACGACGAGCGCCGCTGCCGGACCGTCGAGCGTCGACGAGGCACAGCGACGTGGCGAACCACGGGATCCCCCGGCTGGCGTTGGTCGAACCGTCGATCGGATCGATGACGACGACCTCGCCGGTGGTGCCAGGTTCGAACCCGCTCTCCTCCGACAAGCACACCCACTCCCGCCCGGCGCAGCACGGCAGAGCGGCCTCGTCGGCGGTCACATCGAGTGCGTACTGCCCGACCCGCCCACCGGACGGGCCCCAATCGGTGACGTGCGCATCGCCGCCGCGACGGCGTCGGCCGACCTCGTGCAACAGGCCCAGTCGGTCGGCGATCATCGCTCCTCACGGTAGTGTCGACAGCCATGGCAGTCATCGATGTGGCCGGATTCGTCGCCGAGCTGAAGAGCCATGCCGTCGACCACGGTTTCCACGTGCACGACGAGCGTCATTTCGTCGAGACGTACTCGCTTGCGCCAGCTGTGGGAGGTCGACCTCCACCCCGAGGAAGCGTGCAACGGTCCGATCGATCTCCACCTCTCGCTCGAGGTCGATCCCGCGGGCGCTGCTGGGCTTCGAAGACGAGGTCATCAAGCAGGACGACCCCGACGCCGATCCGCCGCGCGGCTTCACCTTTCCGCTGCTCTTCACCTGGACGCTGCCACCGCTTCCCGAGCCGCCCGATCTGCTTGGTGCTGGCCACCGAGATCGCCGGTGTCGGTGGCCTCGAGTTGCCGGTCGAGGTGTCGGCGACCGACTCGTTCGCCAGCGTCACCGACGCGCCCGAGCGCAGCCTGGCGATGGTCGCCCGCATCCCGGTCGATCTCGCCGACGTGCTGCTGGGCGAAGAGACGCCGTTCTGCGACACGCTCGACCGCTGCAAGGAAGTCAGCCTGTTCCTGCTCGACCACGCTCCGGGGTGGCTCGCCGAGTCCTGAAGTAGGGTGCGGTCATGCGCGTCAGCGAACTCATCGAGATCCTGCAAGGATCAGCCACCTGATGCCGAGGTCGAACTGGCCATCGTCGCACCGGTCGTCGACGAGAACGACGACATCACGGTCGACCGCTACAGCGTCGAGGGCATGTTGCCGTGGAAGGACGACGAGCCCGACGAAGACGAACGAAGACGGCCTGGTGATCTGGTTGGTCGGCGGCGAAGACGACGACGTCGACGCGTTCCTCGACGCCATCGAGCATCCCGACGACTGATGACGCCGGAGGAGCGGTATCGCTTCGACATCCAGGGCTACCTCGTCCGCCGACGGGTGCTGTCGCCGGGTGACGTCGAAGCGTTGAACGTCGCAGTCGATGTGCTCGGCGTGCCGGAGCCCGGCGACGACATCATGAGCCAGCGCTTCGGCAATCACCTGCACCGCGGCGCGCCGGTTCCGCGATCTGCTCGACCACGACGGCGATCTTCGACATCGTCATCGAACTCTGCGGTCGCAACGTGCGCCTCGATCACGCCTACGGCATCATCATGCGTCCGGGCACGACGCGGTCTCGGGCTGCACGGCGGCGGCACACCGTTCGACCCGGCGCAGTACTACACGGTCGACGGCGGCAGCATGCGCACCGGGCTGGTCGCTGTGCAGTGGGCGCTCGTCGACCACGTTGCCGGCCGCGGCGGCTTTCTGTGCGTTCCGGGCAGCCACAAGGCGAACTTTCCGACACCCGCGCGCGATCGCCGACGACGATGGCGATCGAGGTGCCGCTGAAGGCCGGCGACGTCGTGGTCTTCACCGAGGCCCTCACCCACGGCACCGCCAGCGTGGCAGGGCCCCCGCCAACGGCGCACGCTGCTGTACAAGTACTCCCCCGGCAACTCGGCCTGGTCGCACGAGGTATGGCCCGCCGAACTGGTCGAAGCGTGCACGCCGCGGCAACGGCTGCTGCTGCAACCACCGTCGGTCGGCAACCACCGGCCGCTGCAGTGATCACCCATCTGTTCATCTACGGCACGTTGCGTCCGGGGCAGCAACGTTGGCCGCACCTCGCGCCGTTCGTCGCCGACCAGGGCCACGACGACGTCGGTGCCCGGGGCTCTCTACGACACGGGCAACGGCTACCCGGCGGCGCGCTTCGATCAGCCGGGCCGGATCCACGGCACGCATCTACTCGTTGCGCGTCGATCGGCTCGACGAGTGCTTACAGATCCTCGACGAGGTCGAAGGTGCCGTGGTCGACCTCTTCCGACGGGTGACGGTCACCACCTCGACCGGTGTCGAAGCGTGGGCCTACGAATACTTCGGTGAGACCCAACTTCCCGAGATCGTCTCGGGAAGTTGGGTCAGCCGAACTGCGTGAAGCCGATCAGGCCGGAAAGTACCCGCTGACGTCGGCGATGAGTTGCGTCGGGTTGGAGTTGTAGACGCACACCTTGCCGCCGGTGCCGACCTTGACGATGACCGCGTTGGCCGCCGTGGTGCCGACGCCGTAGTTGAGGTTCGAAGCGAGGGGTCGATCGATACCGCACGGATAGACCGTAACGAATCCGGGTTCAGTCGGTCCTGTGACCGTCACGTTGAGAACGACCGATGCTGCTCCGGCAGGAACGCCACCCCGATCGGCGACCGTGACTTCGGTGATGGTTCGTGACGGAAGCAGACCGGCCCCCTGGGACTGTCCGTCGACGGTCAACTCGCCCGGTCGCGTCTCGAGCAGGCGTGCCGGGACGAGTGGATGATAGGAGCTGACGACCGGGAAGTAGCCGTTCACGTCGGCCAGGATATGAGCTGCCGATTGGGTGAAGATGCAAACCTTGCCGTCGGTTCCGATCTTGGAGACGACAAGGTTGGCAACGGTGGAACCTGCGTCGTAGTTGATGGTCGAGGCCAGCGGCTTCGGAATGCCGCAGGGGTACACGGTCGCGAACCCAGGGCCTTTCGCTTCGGTGATGGTGATGTTGAGCACTGCAGCCGCCGCGCTCGACACCGTCGCTCGGTCGGTGACCTGGACCTCGGTGGTCGAACCGGCTTCGCGTGCACCCTCACCCTGCTGGAAATTGTCGACAGTCGTCAATCCCGAGCGGGTCTCGAGCAGTCGTGCCGGATTGAGTGGAAACAACGTGGTGGTGGTCGGGAAGTAGCCGTTGGCGTCGATAACCAGATGAGTGGCAGCCGAGACGAAGAAGCAAACCTTTCCTGCCGAACCGATCTTGGCAACCACCGCGTTGGGGATGACTGCGCCGGTCGTGTAGTTGACGTTCGACGCGGTCGGCCGATCCGAACCGCACGGGTACACCGTGACGAACCCGTCGCCGCTGGGCGTGACAGCGGTGACGTTGAGAGCAACCGCTGTCGCGTCGGCGGCAACCCCGCCGCGACCTGCGACCGTGAGCTCGAGGGTGGAACCGCCGCTACGAGCCCCTTCGCCCGCGAACAACGAGTCGATCGTGTTCTCTCCGGAGCGGGTATCGGCGAGACGAGCCGGGGCCAAGGGCACGTAGTCGGCGGGTGTGCCAGCCGGCGTGCCAACCGGAGTCACGACAGGCGTGCCCGTGACCGTGACTTTGAACGAGGTCGTCGCCGTGTTTCCCACACCATCGGTTGCCGTGCATGTGACCGTGGTCGCGCCGACAGCGAACGAGGCTCCCGGTCCCGGGGTGCAGACGACACTCGATGCGCCCCGATTATCTGTGGCGGCCGGAGGTGTGAAGGTGACCACTTGGCTCATGGCGCCGGGTGCAGCAACGACGCTGACGTCAGGATGCGCCGCCGCGAAGACCGGCGGCCTGATGTCGATCTTGAGCAGCAGCACCCGGTTCTGCGTGGTTCTGATGGCGATGGCATCGTCGGCCGTCAGCCCGTCGCTGGCCGACATGACGACGCCGGGTGGCGTGCCGAGTGCGCTGTTCGCCGCAGTGACGGGACCGGTGATGCCGCCAGCAGGACCATATGTCGCCGCACCGACATCGGGGTTGCCGATGCCGTTGTCCCAGATGTCGCTGACCACGACGTAGTCGCCGTTGGCCAGCGCCTTGACGCCAGACCCTGAACCGAGAGTTCCGACGAAGTCGTCGGTGGCGGTGCCGACGAGGCTGTTGGCTGCCGTGACGGCGCCGACAGTGCCGCCGCTGCCACTACCACGTGTCACCGCACCCGCACTGAGGTTTGGGCCGTTGTGCCAGTCGCCGCTGGCCACGACATAGTTGCCGTTGGACAACGGCGTGACGCCGTCGAAGCCGACCGAGTCGAGAGCGACGGCGCCGACGAGACTGTTGCCGGCGGTGACCGAACCTGTGAGCCCGCTCGCGCCGTTGGCCCATGTCACCGCACCGACATCGGCTGCGGCCGGCGAGACCTTGTCCCACTCGGAACTGTCGACGACGTAGTTGCCGTTGGTCAATGCCGTGACGCCATCGAGACCGACCTGGTCGCCAGCACTCGTGCCGACGAGACTGTTGGCAGAAGTCACCAGTCCGGCAATGCCGGCTGTGCCACTGCCCCAGGTCGCAGCGCCGACGTCGCCTGTCGTGCCGTTGTCCCACGACGGGCTGGCGACGACAAAGTTGCCGTTCGTCAACGCAGTAACACCACGGCCGCCCACATTGTCGTTGTCGGAGCTGCCAACCAGACTGTTCGTCGACCCGACCGCTGCGTGGGTCGCGACGGTACCGCCGGCCCATGTCACCGCACCCACAGCGGTGTTCGCGCCATCCCACGACGGGCTGGCCACGACATAGCTGCCGTTCGACAGCGCAGTCACACCACCGCTGCCGACGTTGTCGAGCGCGCTGGACCCGAAGATGCTGTTCGTCGTCGCCACGATTACGTTGGTCGTCGCGGCGAGGCCGCTGGCCCACGTCACCGCACCGACATCGACTGCCGCGCCGTCCCACGACGGGCTGGCCACGACATAGTTGCCGTTCGACAACGCAGTCACCCCGCCACTTCCCACATTGTCGTTGTCGGTGGTTCCGATGATGCTGTTCGAGGGGTCGACGATCTGACTGGTGAATTGGCTGCCGCTGGCCCACGTCACCGCGCCGACATCGACGGCTGATCCGCCGTCGTCCCAGGACGAACTGGCAACGACGTAGTTGCCATTCGTCAACGCCGTGACGCCGCTTCCGAGCGTGGTGACTCCGACGAGGTCATCGGGCGATGAGCCGACCAAGCTGTTGCTCGTGCTGACCACGCCCTTGGTCCCCGCGCCGCCGTCACCCCAGGTCACCGCACCCGCATTGAAGGCGCCGCCGTTGCGCCAGTCGCCGCTGCCGACGACGTAGTTGCCGTTGGTCAACGCGGTGACGCCATCGACGCCGACCGCGTCGAGAGGATTGGCTCCGACGAGACTGTTCGCCGAGCTGATGGTTCCGGTGACGCCGGCGTTTCCGGAGCCCCAGGTCACCGCGCCCAGATCGCCGCCGGCCCACACCGAACTGTCGACGACGTAGTTCTTGTTGTTCGTCAACACCGTGACGCCATCGAGACCGACCGAGTCGAAGTCAGTGGTGCCCACCAGGCTGTTTGTCGCGGAGACCTGACCAGTGAACCCGGTTGTGCCGTTGACCCACGTCACCGCGCCGGCATCGACGACGGCACCGTTGTCCCATGCGGGACTGATGATCACGAAGTTGCTCGTGCCGACTTCTTTCAATCCCTTTTCGCCGATGAAGTCGTCGGCGGTCGAGCCGGTGATCGCGCTGATCACCTGGTTTGTCGCACCGTTGTAGAGGTAGACGGCGCCGACGTCTTGCAATGAGCCGCTGTCGAACTGTGGATCGGCAACGACGTAGTTGCCGTTCGAGAGTACGAGCACGTCGGACCCGAACGACCCGCTTCCAGCCGGTCCGACGATGTCGACAACCGCCTGTGCCTGCGCAGTGATGGGGTTGCCCCCGATTACCACGCTGCCGACCAGAAGTGCGGCTGCTGCAGCCGTCGCCAATCGTGCCCGAATCAAGAGCTCCGCCATGTCGCCCGTCCCTTGCTCATGTGAGAGTGCCCGTCCGGCGCTCGTGCAAGCCGGCCTGCGCGAAGCAAACCAGGATGAAATTGTACAACGAACATGAAATCGGCGTCGATCGGCCGATCGTCAAGATTTCCGGCATTTCGCCACCACGACTCGACGTGACGATGGGTTTGGCTCGGCGGCTCACGACACGATCACCTATGCCCGCACGAGGTCGAGCGCGTGCACCGCGCTGACCCCGCCAAGGTTCGACTTGACGACGAACAACCCGGCGAATTCGCCGCCAGATGTCGGAGAACGATCGCCGTACGCGATCGTCCGTGCCCGTGCCGTCCCTCGTGCTCATGTACTTCCGTCCCTCGTCTGCTGCCTTGGCGTGAAGGCCCGAGAGAGCGCAGCGCCCGAGATCGACGCGCCTGGCTCACTCGTAGGACGCCACAGTGTGACTAGTTGCCCGGATGCGCAACGGATCGGCTCACATATGGGTCGTGGGACCTATCTCGAACGTGCCCGCGAACCTGGTCGTCGACATCAACGGTTGGTTTGCGCCGGGCGCCGGGTTCAACGCAGTCACGCCCGCCCGCGTCTTGGACACGCGGCCCGGCCAGAGACGTACTCAGTGACGCCACTGTCGCAACTCAGCTCAAAGTGGTCCCATGTGGCTGGCGGGCGACATCAGTCGTCGCGGGCGAATGAGCCTGGGATATCGCGGCGGGTGTGCAACACCCGCCAGATGTCGATGCGGTCGCCCAACGGCATGTACAGGATCACGTATGGGAATCGGCTCAGGCCCCACGCCCGTAGCTCGGGAATGCCGAGTTCGAAGGCGAATCGCAGTGACCCCGCATTCGGAGAACGTGTGATGTGGTGGATCCCGTTCTCGAGTGCGTCGATGAAAGCCAGCGCAACAGCGTTCCCAGCATCCCCGCGCAGGTAGGCGATCGTCTCGTCGATGTCCGAGGCTCCGCGCGAGCGCAGATGCGCCTGGCGCTCCGTCACGTCGCTCAGTCCGTCGAGTGGACTCGCACTCGCAGCGCCGAGAAGTAGCCCTGATCCGCGATCGGCCCTGTCGGCGAGGACGCGCCGTCGAGCAGCACTGCTCGCAGCTGTTGGCGGTCCTGTTCCCGCCGAATGAGATCTCGAACGAACTCGCTCGTCGATCCGTAGCCGCCGCGCTCCGCCTGCGCGTCGACGAACGCCTTCAGCTCCTCGGGCAGCGACACATTCATGGTCGTCATGCCCGTGAGCATATACGTCGTTGGCAAAGTTTGCCATCACACAGTCCGCCTGATAGGCAGCGTGAGTGCTCGCCAGGCTCCCCAGCCGGTGCAGACAGGAGTTCTGACCTCCGTGATTCACAATGGCACACGCCCTGGGAGTGCGCGAGATCACCGGCAGCACTGCCCCCGAAGGATCCGAGTCAGATGTCGGCGTGGTGTTCCGCGGTGGGCAGGCCGGCCGTCTTCCAGGCGGTGAAGCCGCCCTCGAGATTGGCCACGTTCTGGTAGCCCATCTCCTTGAGGGTCAGCGTCGCCAGCGCCGCCCGCGCACCCGATGCGCAGTACACGATCACACGGGCGTCGGGGTTCATCGCCGCGTTGTGGCGCGGGCTGGACGGGTCGGCCACGAACTCCAGCAGCCCTCGCGGGCACTGCACTGCGCCGTCGATGTGGTGCTCCCACTCAGTCGGTTCGCGCACATCGACGAACACTGCGCCACCGGCGCCCATCTCGGCGCCCGCATCCTCCGGTGTTACCTGATCGATCTGGGCGCGCGCCGCGCCGATCATCTCCGCTGCTGACTTGACCATGACAACTCCTCTTCTCGCCACTCCCGCGTTGAACGAGAGGGCCCTGTCGATGAACCTGTGGGCTGCACCACCGATGCGGTGCAGCCCGCCTCATTTCCTCGTGCTCGTCGCGTCACCCGATGCGGCTGTGCTCCAGGCCGAGCTTCTCGCTCGTCACCTTCTCCCACTGCTGCTCGAGCAACTCCTTCGCCGCCTGCTCGGCGAACTGCGGGGCCGCCCACTCGTGCACGTCGAAGTCACGCTTGATGTAGCCGTGGCTGAGCATGAAGTCTTTGCCGATCTCGATCGAGGCGAGGTTCTGGGCCGACAGGTTGGGGACCATGTCGATGTGCTTGATGCCCTGGTAGGTGTCGTCGACATCGAGGTAGAACGTCTGCTTGTCGAGGATCGCCGCGGCGGCATGCTTGTGCTCGTTGGCCCAGCGCCCGACCTTGATCATGCCCTTCATGAAGGTCACGACGAGCTCGGGATGCAGCTCTGCCATCTCGGCGGTGCAGGTGATCACGGCGGGGATGTTCGCGACCTGCAGCGTCCAGTCCGGGAAGCGGGACAAGTCCTCGATGGACTTGAACTTGCCGGTCGCCTCCTGTAGGTGCTGGAAGGGCTTGCTCTGGCTGTAGATCGCGTCGACGGTGCCGTTCTCGAGAGATGTCTCGAGCGGGCGGAACGCGAGGTCGTGCTTGTGATCACGCTTGAGCCAGAGCTCGGATGGGTTCTCCATCGGGGCGAGCATCGCTGGGTTGTCGTACCAGTCGTCCGCGTAGGGGAACTCGACGATCTCGACGTCGTCCATCTTCATCCCGTGGACCCTGAGCATCAACTCAATGCCCTGGTGCTCTTGGATACGCCACCAATCGTTCTTGATCGTGTTGAGGCTCTTGGTGAGACCGATCTTCTTCCCCCGCAGCTCCTCCATCGTGTAGATGTCGTCGCGTGCACGAACCAACATGCAGCCGCCTTCGTGCGGAGCATGGGTGGCTCCGAGGAGCACGGTCCGGCGGAGGTCGGCGTGCACATGCACCGGCGGGAACAGGCCGCCGAAACGGAACAGGTTGTCGAGGTTGTGGACATAGTGCGGGTACCAGTTGTTCTCCCGCACCGAGCGCAGGAAGGCGTACTTCACGCCGATCTTCTTGTACTCCTCGCGGGTCCAGCCCAATTCCTGATCGACGTTGCTCGCGGACACGAGCGGGCAATTGGTGTAGTACACCTCGTCCCACCTCAACGGCACTGTCTGGGACTGCTTCTCTGTCATCGCCATGGTTGTGCGCCTTTCTGCTTGTTTGTCTGCGGTGCGGGCGAGCATCGGAACTCACCTGCCGAGTTCGGGGCCGAGCCGTTCGAGGGTCGGACGTGCGGGGCCTTGCCATCAGCTTCGACCCACCATGGCCACTGGGCATCGGCCACTTCGGCGTATTCAAACCCCTACGAACGGGGCCGCCACTTGATCGATCGATGCGCGCGGCGCGGCCACCAGCACGATCGAGCCGGTATCGGTGGTCAACTCGGCGATGGCCGGCTCGTCGAGCTTGCGCAACGGGTGGGCCTCATCAACCGTCGGCGGACGCACAGTCACAGCGGTCACGACAACGAGTACTTCGCGCCACGCCGCCGGACTGCCTCGAAACGCGAACACATCGTGCACCCACACCGCATGCCCTCGTCGCCACCCACCGCCGTCGGTCGCGGCCAGTCGCACGACGAGGTCGCCCTCGCGGGTACGGAGCATTCGATTGCGGAAGGCCATGGTGGTCAGCGCGAACGCGCGGAGCCACAACGGCACGCCGAGAAGGGCAAGGACTATCCAGATCACGGTGTCACTACTTTCGGCGTGGCTGGGATAGCCCAGGCACTACGCGTTTCTGCAACCAAATCAGCGACGATCGCGACGGTCGTCGCGGCGATCGCCTCGGTCGTCGCGACGGTCGTCGCGCCGATCGTGCCGACGTCTCACACCGTGGGCCACGACGGCTGCGGTACCCACGACTGCGGCGGTCCGGGCGACGGGCGCTCCAACGACGCCTCGACGCATTGCTCGAGCTGGACGCAACGGCATGTCAATCTCCTTCACTGGTCGAGGCCTCTTCGGCCTCGAACGACGCAATGATCGCCTGGATCGGGATCCGACCCGAAGCAATCAACTGACCACCTGACCGCCGGGCCGCTGACGCGAACGGCGCAGCCCACAAGTTCTCCCACACCACCAGGCCGGCGGTGCTCCCGGGCTCCATCGACTCGGCGAGATGGACGATGTCCTCGGCAGCCAGGATCTCTGCCACTTCCTTCTCCAATTCCACCAGCTCGCTGACCGCATCGAGTTCGTCGACCTCGTACGCGTCGACGGACCCGTCGTCGCTCTTCCGCAGCACCAAGAGATCCAGAATTCGGATGATGCACGCCTCGTCCAGCGCCGCGAGTTCCGCAGCCATCTCACCCGTGAAGTTGCTCGCCCCAGCGGGGAACTCCACCACGAGGAAGTCGACCGGTCCCAGCTCATCTAGTTCGTTCGTCACTGCGCACGCTCCTCTCCGGGCGGCCGGCACGGTCGCTCACAACTGGCAAGCGAGCCGAGCTCCAGCGGCGCCACGTCTCGCACTAACAGGATTCGACAGTACGACCGCAGCGTCGTCGCCGGCGTCGGCCGGATCGGCCGATACCGCACCAACGGTCAGCGCGACATCGGGCCGGTCGAGGTCGGCAGCAGCCCCATACCCTGCGAGACCTCCACGGCCTGGCTACGCGAGCTCACCCCGAGCTTTCGGTAGATCGCCGCGCAATGCGTCTTCACGGTGAATCGCGACAGGTAGACACGGCCGGCGATCTCGGCGAGTGTCAGATTCGTCGGCAGGTAGTGCAGCAGCCGCAGTTCTGCGGTGGTCAATGACGACGGAGCGTACGGAACGAGCCGCCGCGAGGCCTGCAACAGACCGTGCAACTCTTCGACCTGGCCGAGCACCCGCGTGGCTTCGGGCAGCACCGCGAGTATGGCTCGGACCTCGTGCACGAGCGTCTCCGCACCGGCGCGGTCATTGAGCAGCACGCTGGCATTGGCGAGCGCAATTCGGGCGTGCAGGTTCGTCCACCCTGCGACCTCGGCGAAGTACGCCAGGTGGTGCCGGCCGAGGAGCCAGTCGGCGCGAGCGGCCGCTGGATCGCCGCCGGTCGCCTCGACGAGCGCACTGACCGCGATCACGACGACCAACGACGGGTTCTGCTCGAGATCGTTGGCCCGCAAGATCCCCCGAGCAGTTTCGGCGTACGAGCGAGCAATCTCGGTTTCGCCCCTCGAGAAGGCGATCATCGCTAGCAACGCACGACACTGCGCTTCCACCGAGGGACCGCCGAAGATCCGTGCCTCTTCCGCTCCCTCGGCCAGTAGCGCGCACGCGCCGTCGTCGCCGGCTGTCCACGACCAAGCGCCGTGCGTCATGCAAGCCGCCGCGTGCCAGATTCCCGGGACGAGTTCGCGATAGGCGCGCTCCGCGTCGGCGAGTGCGTGCCGGATCCCGGTGGCACTCATGATCGATCGGAAGGTCAACAGCCGCAGCACGGCTTGGGGCTCCGCGTCCGGTAAAGAGATGGCATGCTCGCCCATGCGAACCCAGGCCGTGGTGCCAGCCGCGTCCCCGCTGCCGAGCGATGTGAGTGCGGCGCTCAAGCACAGCGATGCGCTGGCCAGGATGCGCTCGCGCGGCAGCAACTCGAGCCAGCGGTACACGGTGGCATACCGCCCGTGAGTGTGGAAGTACAGCGTGTGCTCGGTGATGAGTCGCTCGACACGGGAAAGGTTGCCTGCCTCCGCGGCCTGGCGTATCGCACGGTCGATGTCGCCGGTCGATTCGAACCACACGCTGGCCCTCGAGCACACTTCCCGCACGCCGGCCGCGTCGACCCGCTCGAACTCCGCCCGCAGCGCGTCGCGCAGCAGGTTGTGCATGCGGTACGACTCTTCGCGCCGATCGAGCGGGATCACGATCAGCCGATCGTCGAACACTCGGTGCAGCACGTCGCCCGAGTCATTCCGGCCGAGAACCGCGTTGCACAACGCACCGGACAGCCACTCGAGGCAGCTCACCCGCATCAGGAAGTCCCTGTCGTCGTCGCTCAACCCCCACAGCCATTCAGTGCGTACGTAGTCGGCGACGGGCTGCTCGCGTCCGCTCAGCTCCACGGGCTGCGGCCGGGCATCATTGGCGTCGGCGAGCGCCTTTCGACCTGCAAGCCGAACTCCCACCGGCCACCCCTCGGTGGCGAGCAGCACTCGCTCCACCTGGTCGGCATCGCACGGCGCACCTACCCCGTCGAGCACTTGAGCAATCTCCCCCGCCCTGAGCCGAAGATCCGACGCACCGATCTCGACGACACCATCATCGATCCGGCGACGAGTCAGCGACTTGATCGGGGTGGACCGACCGCTCAACACGACGGTCGCCCCGTCCGGCACATTGGCCACGAGCGCGTCGAGCAAGTCGGCAGCGACACCACTCGCCACACCATGCACATCGTCGACCACGAGCACGAACGGCGTCACGCACCGTCGAAGCGCCCGACCGAATCGAGGTGCCAAAATGGTGGCGATCTGGCCCGGGGTCGCCCCGGCGACGTGCAGATCTTCCGCATCGAAGTCCGTGATCGCACTGAGTGCTTCCACCAACACGGCGAGTAGTACGTGCGGGTCACTATCGGCGTCGTCGATGTCGACCCACGCGCAGGGGCGAGGATCCTCGGCGACAAATGCAGCGACGTGCGACGTCTTTCCGTAGCCGCCCGGGGCGACGACGACCGCAACACGTGTCGCCGCCGAGCTGAGGCGCTCCAACACCCGAGGGAGGAACACGACCGCGGTCGAAGGTCGCGGCGCAGCGAATCGGCCCGAGCAGTGCTGGCCGACGCCAGGAACCAACTGCATCGTCACGCGGCCATCAAACCTGAGTGCCACGACGCAAGGAAGGGCCAAAAGACCATGACCCTGAGATCGGCGGGAGGCGGGACTCATCGGGTGCCCTGTCGTCTCCGAATTCGCAATTAGCCGTCGGCTCATGCAACGCTCAATTAGCCGCAATTAGCCCTCACCGCCACATGCCTCTCGAAACGCAATTTCGTGACACTCGCTGGTCAAGCGCAACGAGATTTCTGGATTGGTTTAGCCGAATCGAGCGAGTCATCACCCGAATACAGAGCACGCGCGGCGATAGACGCAGCAACATTTCTAAAGAACGATTTCCCTTGCAGCCGACGAGCGGTCGGTGGTGTCAACTGGTGCTGGCTTGTGTTGCTTCTGTGCCGCGCACCAAATCGTCAACACATGTTGACGATCGCCCGTCTCGCCCCATCGTGTGAAAGTCATGTCGAAACCAAGGCCTAGGGCGGCCCCACAGCCGCAGGCGGGGCGTTCATCGATTCGCGGACTGCGACAATCGGGCCGTCCGGGATGGTGATCATCCCGCGATGTGGTCGATCGAGGTCGAAGATCACGAGGAGCATCACTGCGACGAGACCGGCCGCCAGGAGTGCCATGAACACGCCTCGCTCGTGCGAGGCGAGCAACATGCCAAGGACACCGAGCGCAAGGGCGCTGGCGAGGACTTGCAGCCACAGCACCGGTGAGGGGATGCGGTTGTTGAGCGCGGCAACCCGCGTCGTGTGGGCATCGATCATCTCGTTGAGTGTCTCGACATACAGGCGTGGCGCACTCGCTGTAGGCGCCTTGTTCAAGGCGTCACCGGCGAGAGCCCACAGCCTGTTCTGGAGATCAACCGACTCCTTCGAGACGGCGTTGAACTTTGCCGAGTCTGGAACCGACTTCGATAACGCGATGCGAGCGTCGCCGTATCGCTTCAGCAGGTCGAGCGATTCGGTTCGGATCGGTTCAGCTGAGCGTCTGGGCGCGAAGGTAGGTGGTGCCGATCGCATTCGCTTCGAGCACCACCGCAGTCGCGCCGCGCCTCATAGCGTCCGACCGCCATTGTCAGACCGAAGGCCAGCAACAAACGCGACGAGACCCACGAGCGCAGCCTGCACCACCCCGAGCGGTTCCCTGAGCCCTGATCTTGCGTCGCGAGAAGGTCCGTCCAAACAGGATACCGACGCCTGTGGCACCGAAGAGAATCGCGACGACGACGAACGTGAGCTCGAGACTGGAAAGGCCGGTGAGCATGACTACTCGGGTTCGCCATCCACGCGGTCGCGCGAACTCACATTCACGCTCATCATGGAGACCTCCGCTGTCGCTGTCAGCTGCGCATACTGCCCGATCCGGCGCGTGAGCGCAAGCGTGATCGTCAGCTCAGAACACCTAGCGCGGATCTCGGCAGATCTGCACGCTCAACCGTTCGGACCCGCCGGACGATTGCGGATTGATGCGCCACGGCCCAGCACAGAGAGCAGATATGAGCGTGCGCGGCCTAGTGCTTAGCCTCGATCCACAAAGAGGCTGCAGGGACGATCCCTTCGGCATCGACCATGGCAACCTCGCCACCGATCCGGTAGCGAGTATGAGCATGACGTTCGATCCACCTGGCCAACGCTCCCACCATCCCGCCGATCCCCGACCCCGAATTCGCCAGCTCGACCAAACGAGGAAACATCGCCGATGTGCTCACCCAGATCGACGCGTTCACCGGGACGATCCTCGATACGCTCAACGAGCTTGGCATCGCTGACGACACGATCGTGGTGTGGTCATCCGACAACGGCGCCGACTCCACCTATCGGTTCCCGGCCATGGATCCTGATCCGCTCGGCGGAGCATGGGACGGGTTCTCTGGGCCGTGGCGCGGCGGGTACTTCACTTCGCTCGAAGGCTCGAACCGCGCACCGTGCATCGTGCGTTGGCCCGGCAAGGTTCCGGCAGGCAAGGTGAGCAATGAACTGGTCTACACGGTCGACTGGTACACGACGTTGTTGAACGTCGCCGGCGCGGCCGTGCCCGCCGATCGGAAGACCGACGGCATGGACATGCGCGACTTTCCTGCTCGGTGAGGCAGAGGAGTCGGGTCGCGACACGATTCTGTGTCTGCAGGGCAACCGCCTGCAGGCGGTGAAGTGGCGGCAGTGGAAGGCCCACTTGTTCCAGCAGGACGGGTTCTTGTCGACGTGGTCCGCATACAACATGCCCCGCCTCCACAACCTGGAATGGGATCCGCGAGGAACACGCGATCGACTTCCCCCATGGCTGGGTCGTTCACCCGATGGCAGTCGCGGCGGGAGCGTTCCTCCAGTCCCTGGCAGTGGAGTCCCCGATCAAACCTGGGACGCCCGACCCATACCAGCCCCCGGCCCCCGGCGAGCGTCGCGTCGAAGAACACCTCCAGATCGGGGCGATCACCCAATACGTGACGACCCTGGTCAAGACCCAGGTCGAGCCCCACCAGCCCCAGCACGGTTTGCACCACCAGAGCGGTTGAGTCTGTTGACACTCACCGACAACAAACGAGAGCGAGGACCAACAAGGGCAGACGGTTCTCCGACGCTAGATTCTCGCCGGAAGCTGGGTGTCAGAGCTTTGACTCGACCGCCCGCTCGCGGGTGTGTTCGGAGTACGGCGGATAGCGGACGCCCGGGTCGATGTGGGGGCTGTGGTAGAACCCGCCGCCGGCGTTGGTGAACGATTCGAAACCCCATCGACCGTGGTACTTGCCCATGCCCGAGTTGCCGACCCCGCCGAACGGCAACTCGGGAATCAGCGGATGGATGGCGCAGTCATTGACGATCGAGTCGCCTGACTGCGTTCGGGAGAGGATCTGCTCGACGACGTCGTCGTCCTCGGCGAAGATGTAGAGACCGAGGGGGTGAGGGTTGCCGTTCACCCAATCGACGACGGCGTCGACTGAGTCGATCTCGAGCACCGGCAGTATCGGTCCGAACACCTCTTCTTGCATGATCGGAGAGTCCCACGCCGGGCCGAGCGCCGACATCCCCAACGACTACGCCGTGCCGTACTACCTCGAGGACTGCAAGACCCGCGTCACCGTGGAGCGCGTCGCCGACGCGCTGTACGCATTCGACGACATGTGCACCCACGAGGCATGCCCGTTGTCGGCGGGCCTGCTCACGGGAACCATCATCATGTGCCAATGCCACGGTGCACGGTTCGACATCACCACCGGTGCCGTCATCAACGACCCAGCGACCATCCCACTCACCGTCTACACGTCTCGGAAGCAGACGGAACGATCACCCTCGACTTCTGATCACCGAACCCGCCCGGCTACCTCAGGCCTTGTCGGGTTTGGCCACCTGTGTGTCGATTGCTCCTTGGGCGGCGCCGGAGCCGGCTTGGCCGCCGCCGGGACCCCGGAGGACATAGGCGACGCCGACGGCCACCGCCGCCCCCACTATCGGGCCGGCGACATACACCCAGTAGGCGTCAAAGTTGCCGGCGACCAGATCTGGGCCGAACGTGCGCGACGGATTCATCGACGCACCCGAGATCGGGCTGCCCCACAGACCGGCGAGCGCGATGTAACCGGCCACTCCGAGTGCGCCGATGACACCGAGGTTCTGTGCCCCCGAAGCGGTGCCGAGAATGACGCTGACCAGTCCGAACGTCAACACCAGTTCCATGACGAAGGCGTTGCCTTGCGAGAAGCCGGGCGCCGGGTAGTTGGAGCCGAACGATGACGAAACGTGCACCGTTGCTTGAAGGAACCAGGCGGCCAGCGCGGCACCTCCGAGCTGCACGACGATGTAGCCCGGTACCCGACTCCACGGGAAGTCTCGACGAAGGGCGAAGGCGATGCTTACAGCGGGATTGAGGTGCGCGCCGGAGACCTTGCCCATGAACAAGATGACACCCATCACCATCAACCCCGGCGCGACCACGGCGGCCGTTCTGCTGATCGTGTCGGGGAACGCCTGGCCCATCATGCCGCCACCCGCAGCGACCAGCACGAGGAAGAAGGTACCCAGCAGCTCGGAGAACAGGCGACGCCATTCCTGTGACGGATCCTGAAAGTCAGCAAGTGCCTGTTCGAACGCCCCCAACTCGTGTTCGACGTGCTCCAACACTCTCCTGTGCCCCTCGGTCTCGGTCTTGCCGTTCATGTCGAGCTCCATTGAGAGTGTCGATGTGCGGCCATGTCGTTCCCCTTTCAAAGCAGTCCAGAACCTGCGAGGCCAAGCTACTACCCACCTTTCTGTGGCACGGACATCGCCGTGCCCAGCAACGATCCGGCACGTGTCACGCTTGCCTCGGTCCAGGGCTGGTCTCGTTTTGATGGCCCTCGTCGGGCGGGCGAGCATGCGTCCGGTCATGACATCGTCCACTCCACGGGTGTGGGCGGTGGCGTGGACAGCGGTCATGATGGCGACGTGACTGATGCTGCATCGGGCCAGGCTCCGAACACAGACACTCCGACCAGTTCTGACCGACGGTCACGGCCCCCGACAGAGCCGCGCTGGCCGTTGGTACTGGCAGTACTGGCGTCCATCGCCATGCAGTTCGCACTGCCCGACCGCCACGTGCTGTCCCCGACCTTTCTGTTCCCGACCGTCGAGGCCCTGCTCCTCATCGCCTTGCTGATCGCCGACCCCAGCCATCTCCACCGGCGGTCAGAAGTACTGCGCAGGGTTCTCCTTGCCCTCGTGATCATCATGACCGTCGACAACCTTGCCGCAGTGGTCGAGATGGTGCGTGGAATCCTCGACCGCTCGAAGGGCGACACCGGCACAGTCCTGCTGGCGACCGGAGGGGCCATCTGGTTGACCAACGTGATCGCCTTCAGCTTGTGGTACTGGCTGCTCGACCGGGGTGGTCCGGCGGCTCGCGCCAGCGGTGAGCCCTCGCCGCCGGCGTTCGCGTTCGCCGAGATGCAACTGAGCGAGTTGGCCTCGGCCGACTGGTCGCCGCAGTTCGCCGACTACTTCTACCTCGCCTTCACCAACGCGACGGCGTTCAGCCCAACCGACACTTTGCCCATCACCCGATGGGCGAAGATGATGATGATGGTGCAATCCGCCGTCTCGCTGGTCGTCGCAGTCATGATCATCTCCCGCGCTGTCAACATCCTGAACTGACCCGTCACCATCGACTGTCAGTGCGAGCACAGATCCAGCTCCGATGCTTGGCGTCGAGCATTGTGGCGCCGTCGTCAGATCCCTTGTTTGGCTTCGACCCCGTGGGGCCTTGATCGCCCCGTTTGAATGTATGGTCGCGCTCAGCACGGTCGGTGTAACCCGACTCGCGACGGCCCGCTCCACCCGGCGGAGAGAGCCCAGACGATAGGCAAGACGGCCATCCACGTGTCGAATTGAGGCTTAGGCGATCCCGATTCCGATGTCTCGCTCAGCTGTGTGCGGTCTGGTCAACGAGGGTGGGGTGATGTTGATCGTCGGCGCGCGGGGAGCACTGCGGCGAGCGCGGCCCAGGCGGGGTTCTCCGGGGTGTCGTGTTGTTCGAGGATCGCTCTTGCCTGGTGGAGTCGTGCTTGTGGCACGGTGCGGCCGGTGGCCCATTGTTGCCAGTCGTCGAGTGCTTGGTCGAGGTTGCCTAGACAGCCTGCCGACGCTTACCGGTGACCGGGTCGCGCCCAGCCTCGACGATCGGCTACCACGCGCCGGGCGAACGCTCTCGCATTCCCGGCGTTGGGTGGAGGCCGCCGAGGGTCTCACCGGGCGTCCAAATTTCGACATAATCCCTGCTAGATCGAGTGGGGCGGGCGGGGATCGAACCCGCGACCTAGGGGTTATGAGTCGACGTCGAGCCGTCCAGCTGGTGTTGAATAGTGCCATCTACCTGGTGTTCGTCCGCTCGCCGGTCCAGGCGGTGATGCCCTGTGATGCCCCGTATCGACAAGTTTGTTGGATGGAATGTTGGATCGAGACCACTTATAGGGCGGAGAGAATCGCCTTCAGCTACCGCAGAACAAATCACGCCGACACGGGACAGTTCCGATAGTCGCCGTGGGGCGACTGGCCGTCTGGGCGGTGAGGTTCAGTCGATCTGGATGGAGGCCAGGACCGCGTCGAGGTCGGCTCGGTCCTGCGGCGACGTGTCCGGGACGAGAACGCGACGATCACGAGTCGGGTGCCGTTGACGTCGAGGATCCACAGCTGGTTGTGTTGATTGGGGCGCTTGTCGGCCCAGCCAGTCGCCGTTGCCCGACGCCCACAGTTTGAAATCTCCGTCTGGGCAGTCTGTCTCGTTGTAGTCGGGGACCGTGAACTCGACTTGCTTTCCGTGGAACCCGTCGACGGTGATGTCGGTCGGAGCGGTGGCGTGGAATCCGGGCAGGTTCGCCCACGCCGAGGCGAGGTCGTCAACGGTCGGTCCGACCGGGGGGTCGACCAGCACCGACGGGCAGGAATCGGTGTAGATGTTGGTCACATAATCGAAGAACACATGCGCGGCAAGCGGTTTGTCCACGGAAAAGCCGCCGTCCTCCCAGCCGGCCGGTACGGCGAACGTGAGGCGAACGTCCGAATTCCCACCGAGGGTGTGGAACTCCGACATGACATAAGTGCCGGTTGTGGGTGCGACGGTGGTAGTTGGAGCGACGGTGGTAGTTGGAGCGACGGTTGGCTGTACCGCGGGCGCCGGTTCCACGTCGTCATCGGAGTTCATGTTGTTGATGGCGATTGCGGCGACGCCGATGACGGCAACAACGGCTGCGGCAGCCATCGCCAGGCGGCGACGGTTTCTGGTTTCGCTAGTGGGTGAGTGGGCGGACACGTAGATCTCCTTTACTGGAACGAGGTGTTCCGTCTCGGGTCAGGTCCTGGGCCGCAATTCGGGTGAGAATCGAGTTCCAGCGGTTGGGAGATGGAGTTGCTCGGTCGGCGATCTGTCGCAGATCGCGCACGATCTGGTGTTCCAGGCGATTCATGCGACGATCTCCTTTCGCATCGCTTGCAATGCTCGTCGCAGATGGGAACGCACCGTGGCTGCAGGCTGGTCGACGATCGCGGCGATCTCCGACGCGTTGCATCCGCAGTAGTACCGAAGCACGACCGCGATCCGCTGCTCTTCGGTTAGATGCTCCAGCACGTCCCACAGCGATTCGGCCTCGGGAGCGAGATCCGTCGGCCGAAATGCGTGTTGACCCATCATCCGGCGACGTCGAAGTGCTGAGCGGCACCTACTCACCACGACGGTTCGCAGGTATCCGCCGGGCTGTTGTCCCAAATCGGCGATTCGTCGCGAGATCTCCACGAACGAGTCCTGGACGATCTCCTCGGCTTCTGCGTTGCTCCCGACGAGCGTGAATGCAAGCCGCACCATTCCGGTGTATTCGGCTCGGTACAAGACCTCGAGCGCGGCGGTGGGCCCCTGTCGGACCGCCACGCTCTTGATCTTGCGCATACTCTCCATCACCCCCTACAGCGCACGAGATGCCCAAAGTGTTGCAGCCGATGCGCAGCGCGGCATCCGCCAGTCGCTTGGACAGCTCCAACTTGACGAGGTGTGTACTTAGCCTCGATCCACGTGCGTCCAGATGCTTGGGGACGCCATGAAAGCAAAAGAGCTGTCATGACGTAGCCGAGCGCAAGCTCTCGATGGCCAGCCGGTGAGAGTCCGGTTCGGGGAGACGCCAGGGTCCCCGGTAGTGAAGCCTCCGGGTCCGGTTGAAGGACCGGGGTCGAAGCGGGGTGGAGCAACTGGCCGGTCCGCAGCATGAAGCGAAGTCTGCAGCGTCGTTAAGGATTCTGCCGTTTGGCAGGGAGAGGGTGCCGAGCCTGTGTGGATTTTGCCTAGCTATACCGACCGATGCGGCGTTACTCGAGGTCGTTCGTGGCTAGCGGCCAAGCTCCGGTACAGACCTCTCAACACCTCGAGGCGCGACCGGCCGAATGAATGGATCTGCCATCTCGATCGCATTGGCACGACTCTGGCTGTAGGCATTGTCGTCGAGGTGGCCCGGTCGAGGGCCGAACCCGTCGTCGATGTCGAATGCGGCTTGGTGTTGCGCGAGGCGGCCGGCGGCAAGGTCCCAGTCCCGCGACGCCGGGCCGGGGGGCGGTCGGCCGCCGAGGGCTCCGGTGATGGTTCTCGGTTGTTCGAGGCGAGTGATACGAGAGCGGACGCGTGAGTCGTTGGCGAGACGGTCGTCGATCTCGGCCACGTTCGCAGCGAGCGAAGGACGTTGCTTCGTCACTTCGGCAGCCATCAACGAGGACTGACGGAGCTGTTCGACTCGCTGCACCACGTTGTTCGCTTCGTTGCGGGCTTCCTCGATGAGTCTGGGCAAGCGCCGGATGTCTCGCGTTGCGTCCGCGATGTCGACTTCGTGCTTGCGACGGTGGAGGGGTCGGTCGTACCGAGCGATCACAGCTTCGGCCTTGCGGTAGGCAGCTGTGCGTTCACGGATCGCCTTCTCCGCTGCTGCGTTGGCCTGCTCGGCATCGCGTAAATCTCGCGGCAGGCGTTTCAGGTCGTATTCGGCCTTCTCGATGGCGGAGGTGATCTCGAAGCGCTGTTCGAGCAGAGCGCGTAGCTGGCTGCCGTCGAGCAGTCCAGGGCGATGTGGTTTGGTGTCGTTCAGTTCGGCCCGGCGGGCGATGGCCGGTTGGTCGATCCAGTCGGTGGCGATGCTCTGGGCGAAGACGTCGAGCGCGGTCTCCTCGCCGGTGGTCACGATGAAGGCCTCGTTGGTCTCGGTACCTCGGGTCATCGGCACGTAGAGGTTGCGGACGTCGGTGGCCGCTCGAGGAACAGGAGCCCGCCTGTCACGGTGCGGCCCTGGGCGCCGATGCCGGTGCGGGCGTAGGCCAGGTCGACGTGTTCGGCGACGTAGTCGGCGGGGAGCCGGACGGTGCCGGCGCGGCCGGTCGCCGTGAGCGAGCCGTCGGGGTGGACGCTGTCGACGGTCCACGTGGCTCGGTTGCGGACCATGTCGCCGCGGTCGGTGAGCAGGCGGCGATCGTTGTGTCGGGTGGCGATCTCGTCGCCGACGTGGACCTGGTGAGCGCCCGGCGGTGACGTGACGGCCGTTCGGGTCGATCTCGCCGGCTCGTGATGCGGGTCCGTTGGCAGCGCTCGTTGAGTCGTTCGACCGCCTCGTTCGTCGGTGCCATCAGCAGCGTCTTCTTGCCCGCGCTGGCGCAGCTCCCACCAGCGGTCGACGCTCGCTCGTTCCATCTGCGTCGACGGTGCCGCCGTGGAGTCGGCCGTGGGCGTCGTAGATCTCGGCGACCGTCGACGTCACCGCGGCGCAGGCGGAGGCTGGCCTCGCGTTCCCAGTCGTGGTCGAAGCGGTGGACGCGGTCGAGCTCGATGGCGCCGAAGGTGTCGACGAGCAGACCGAACATGCCACCTCGGCCGACGGCGGAGAACTGCAGTGGGTCGCCGACGAGCGCGACCCGCCAGCCCTTCATGTCGGCGAGGTCGGCCAGCTCGGCGAGCTTGGCGGTCGGCATCATCCCGGCCTCGTCGACGATCACCGTCGCGCCGACCGGGAGGTCGTAGCGGTGATCGGGTGGCCGGGCGAGCCGGTGCTCGATGAGCAGCTTGTCGAGCGTGTCGGCCACGACGCCGGTCTCCTCTGGAGGACCTCGGCCGCGGTCGCCGACGGAGCGACACCGAACACGGCTCGGCCGTCGGCGCGGAGCTGCGCGACGGCCGGTGCGAGTGCGGTGGTCTTGCCGGTGCCGGCCGGGCCCGACGACGAGCACGAGATCGGCGTGTCCGGCGACCGCGCAGGCGGCCTGCCGCCTGGGCGACGTTCAACTCGATCGTGCTGCGCGGTCGCCGCGGCCGGGTTCGTCGCGCGCCGTCGTGGGCGAGGCGGCGGTCGGCCCAGGCGATGAGCGCCGTCCTCCTGGTCGAGGATCGCCTGGGTGGTCAACGCCCGATCGACGACCGACTCGGTCACCGGGCGTCCGTCGCGGCGCAGCAGCGCATCCGGACGGAATCGGTCGAGAGACAGTCGACGCACCGAGTGCGACGATCTCGTCGACGACACCGTCGAGCCGACTCGACGAGCTGCGCGGCTGTCGACGCCGTTGTCGGTCGGGACGACGGCGCCGAGCTCGCGGTGCAGCTCCGTCGGCCGCCACGTCGACTGCTTCTCGCTCATCGCGCCGATCGCCTGGTCGATCATCGGCTCGAGCGGCGTTGCCGGTCGATGCCTCGGACGCGTCCGTGACCTGCTCGACGCGCTTCGACGACGACCGTGCCGGGTCGTGTCCGAGCTGGCGTGACCTGATCCGCCCATGCGCGTGGAGGTCGGCAGCGTCGACGGAGTGGGCCTTGGCCGGGCGGCTGTCGATGACTGCTTCGCGCTCGAGCCTCCACCGCTCCCGGGGTGTCGGCTCGCGGCCCATCGTGTCGACGAACCGGTCGAGCTTGTCGTCGATCCGTCGACGAACGTCGGCGGTGCGGGTGGAGAACTCGACGAGGACGTCCTCGGGGACGTCGCGGATCTCGGCGATGCCGTGCTCGGGTTGTGCCAGCGGACGCCGAGGCGGCGGGTCAGCTCCGCCCGCAGGCCGGCGTGGTAGATCGCCGACAGGGACCGCTGGTCGTGCTTGATCAGCCGGGCGTCGAGCGCCAGCCAGCGCCCGTCCGGTGACTGCACCCGGTTGGCGATCACGAGATGGGTGTGCAGTTGCGGGTCGAGTGCTCGGCTGGTGTGCTGACGGAACGCGGCGGCGACGATCCCTTCGGCGTCGACGACGGCGACCTCGCCGCCGATCCGGTACCGGGTGTGGGCGTGACGCTCGATCCAACCCGCCAGCGCCGTCACCGCGGCGTCGTGGGCGGCGAGCACCTCGCGGCGGGTTTCGGCATCGCCGAGCGCGAACAAGCACCGACACGGACTTCGGCGCCGAGCGGTGACGTCGAAGCCACGCACCGAGTTGTCGTCGTAGCGGCGACCGAGATGCCGATCGGGTCGCGCGGGTCCATGCCGGCCATCACCGCGAGGAACGCGTCGTCGTCGACCTCGCCGGTCAGTCCGAGCGTCGTGGCGCCTTCGCCGAACCAGACTCCGCGGGGCTCGCCCGACTCGAGGTAGTAGTTCGGCAGCTGCTCCACGTAGTAGGCGCCGGCGTCCGCGCCCTTCAGCGTGGTGACCCGCACGGTCACTGCCCGACCCCATTCACTCGCGTGTCTGTGCACTCGTCTGTTCGTGAAGGGCCGTGAGGTTGGGGTGATGGAGTGTCGGCATGGCGCCTACTCGGTGAACGGGATCGAGGTCTGTTGGGACGTCGACGCGTTACGTCGATCGGGACGCGATCAACGCGTCGTCGACCCGATCGATACGACGGGTGATGCGGCTGGTGTCCGATCGTTGGCGATCGGCCAGGTGATCGGACCACCCATCCAACACTCGAGTAGAGCCGCGGAACACGCAACTGCTTGCCCAGACGGATGACGGGCATTCCGCTCGCTCCATCGGTCGCGAGGTACTCGCGTGCGAGCTCGTATGCCTTGCTCCTTCCGATCCGAAGAACGGCAGCCGCCTCCTCCACGGTGAGAAAGTCGGGTGCCCTGTCGTCTCGGAATTCGCGATTAGCCCTCACACTCGCCACATGCCTATCGAAACGCAGTTTCGTGACACGTCGCTGGTCAGCGCTACGAGATTTCTGGATCGGGATAGCGGAGTCGAGCGAACCATGACCCGAATACAGAGCCCAACAAGCCCCAAGCGCAGCAACATTCTTCGAGGAAGGCGTTCCTGGCAGCCGACGAACTGTCGGTTGGTGTCAACTGGTGCCGGCTGGTGTTGCTCTGTGCGCCACCACATCGTCAACACATGTTGACGTGGCCCGTCTCGCCCTATCGTGTGAAATGGACATCGAGGCGAGCGCCCGCAAGCACGGCGTCCACGACGACGACATGCTGCACGCCTACCGACACCACCTCATGGCATTTGCAACGAACGACGAGTCGGTCACGATGTTCGTCGGCCCGTCACGGACCGGCGAGCCGCTGGAGGTTGGTGTGGTCGTCGATGACGACGGCGAGGCGATCATCCACGCCATGCCGGCTCGTCCGAAGTTCCTGAAGGGATGGTGGACGCCATGACGAAGAGTTCACGTGGCGACAAGGCTGCTGCACTCGACCGTTGGGCCGACCAGGTTGCGAGCCGGATGAACTGATCGCTGTCGACACCTCAGCCCTTCGGCAGGTGAGCGAACTCGCAGAACAGCGAGAAGTTCTGGACGAGTGAACTGACACGAGCAGTCCGGTCGGCACGAGGAGCGAACCGCTCGTGGTCAGAGATCGGTGCAATGCTCGGCGTTTCCAAGCAAGCCGCACAACGCAAGTACGGCCGACACGTGGCCTCGGCCTAGATGGCGAGCGGATCCGTATGGTTTCCACGTGGCATCTCGCAGTTCTGCGCTCGTGATCGGCGTGCCGATATGCGTCGCGTATCTCATTCGACGCGATCAGATCG
>CAWEOL010000003.1:0-516145 GCA_963810675.1 Ilumatobacteraceae bacterium | reverse complement strand
CCACACGCTCGACACCAAGGCAGCGAGGAATTCGACCTCGTGTTCGACGTCAAGAGCGATGGGTGGTTCAACCTGCCCGCGGCCTCGGCGACACCGCGCTGGGAACTGCCGTCGTGTTCAGCTCGATCGCCGGCCGCTTCGGGAACGGTGGCCAGACGGACTACAGCGCGGCCAACGACTTGTTGTGCAAGAGCATCGCCAACTTCCGTAACGCCCGGCCTGATACGCGAGGCGTCGCCGTCGACTGGACCGCGTGGGCGAACATCGGGATGGCGAACCGCGGCTCGATCCCCAAGATGATGGCGCTCGCAGGGATCGACCTGCTGCCCCCGGAGATCGGCGTGCCGGTCGTCAGGCGGGAGATCACCGCCGCGGGTCACGGTGGTGAAGTAGTCGTGGCCGGAGCCTCGGCCTGCTCGTCGCCGAGCGCGACGGGTTCGACCCCATCGCTGCCCGTACATCGCTCGACGCCATTTCGGGGCCCATGCTCGGTGCCTCCACCGGGTGGACGCTGGCGGATGGCCTGACGACGCACACCGAAATCGATCCTGCGGAACAGAGCTTCCTGGACCATCACCGCATCGACGGCACTCCGGTGCTGCCGGGCGTGATGGGCATCGAGGGCTTCGCCGAAGTGGCCTCGGCTTCGGCCCCCGGCTGGACGACCGTCGCGGTCGAAGACGTCGCCTTCCTGGCGCCGTGCAAGTTCTTCCGGGACGAGCCCCGCACCCTCGAGTTCGTCGCACAACCCTGCCACGATGGCGATGAACTGCTTGCCGATTGCCGCCTAGTCGCCCGACGGTCGCTGGCCAACCAGCCCGAGCAGATCACCACTCATTTCAGCGGACGCGTGCGGCTGTCGCGTACCTCGGCTCCCCGTCTCCGATCCAGTGGGCGAGCCGAACGGTCCGGTCGTCGGCGCCGACGACATCTACCGCATCTACTTTCACGGGCCCGCCTACCAGGTGGTCGACGCCGCATGGCGTGACGGCGACCGCGTGGTCGGGCGCCTGGCAGAGGACCTTCCACCGAACCACCGGCCCGACAATGCACCACTGCTCGTCGAGCCACGATTGATCGAGTTGTGCTTCCAGACCAGCGGCATCCTCGAGCTGGGAATGACCGGCCGTCTGGCGCTTCCGCTACGGGTCGGAAGGGTGTCGTTGCACCCGGTGGCAGATCAGGTGGGGCGTTGGAAAGCTGTCGTGACGCCGCGGGCCGACGGTCGCGGTGTCGACGCCGTTGTGGTCGACGACCTCGGGCATGTCCGCATCGGCGTTGAGGCATATGAGACCATCGCCCTGCCCGGCGGTGTCGACGAGCCGATCCTCGAACCCCTCCGACGAGCCATGCAATGACCGGGCATGGCGGCACGCGGCCGCTCACCCGGCTCGCCGTCGTCGACGCCGGCGAGCCGGCGCTGCGCCTGATCGGTGCTGTACGCGAGTACTGCCTCGAGCGCTCGCGTGAGATTCGGGTCATCGCCCTGCACACACACGACGATGCCGGCAGCCTGTGGGTCAGCGAAGCGGATGAGGCCGTGCTCGTCGCCGCCGACTGGACGGATGCGGCGGCCATGGAACGGGCCCTGTCGGCGGCGGCGATCGATGCCGTATGGGACGGTGCAGGCTCGGTGGACGCACGCCCCGTGCTCGCCGGTTGCTGCGAACGCCTGGGGATCAGGCGCATCGGGGCGGCCTCGGTTCGATTGCCGGCGGACCGGAGCGACGGACTGCAACCCGCCGTGACAGCAGAGGGTGCGCAGGTCATCGAGGTTCATGCCATCATCGATTGCGACGGCACCACGGTCGTCGTCGGCCTGTGTGAGCGCACTTCGCTGATCGAGTCGGCGCGGCTCACGCCCACAATGGATCGAACCCTGCGCGACGAGGCCCGCCGCGTACTTGCCGGAGCAATGGGCCCGGGCGCGTGCTCGGTGCTGTTCCTTGTCGAGGAGGCCGATGCCTGGTCGCTCGTCGGGTTGCGACCGGGACTCGACGATGGCCATGCAGTCACCGAGATGACTGCCGGGATCGACCTGGTGAAGCTCCAGCTACACGTCGCCGACGGAGGCCGCCTCGACGAACCGCCTCCGACTCCGAGCGGCCATGCAATCACGGTGCACGTGCGTGCTGAAGACGCCGACCGGCACCTGCCGCTAGCAGCGGGAACGGTCGTCTTGCTGCGCCTGCCTGGTGGTCCGGGCATACGAGTCGACCGGAGTGCCGCTGAGGGCGACAGCCTGACACGCCGCGGCGATGGCGCGATCATCACCCTCACCGGGTGGGGGCGCGACCGGGACGAAGCGGTTGTGCGGCTGCGACGAGCACTGGACCAGACGGTCGTGGTGGTCGAGGGTGGCGCCACGAACCGGGGGGTCCTGCTCGGCCAGCTGTCACCCCCATCGATCGAATCGGCGGACGTCGGGTCGCCGCGGCCGCCCAAGGCAGTGCTCGCCCTCCTGGTCGCCGCGATCGACTGCTACGACAGCGAGCTCATGGCCGCCCACGCCAGCTTCTTTTCCTGGAGTCGACGCGGGCGCCCGCAGGCGGCGGGCGACAGGTCGCGGCGGGTCGACCTCCGCCATCGCGGCTGCCGGTACGTGCTCGATGTCTCGCGCATCGGACCGATCCGCTACCGAGTACGCCTCGGCGACGCGCACGCCGACATCGACCTCCGCCGCATGGGCAGATTCGAGAGCCGAATGGCGATCGGCGGACGCGAGTTTCGTGTGGTGTCGACGACCACAGGAACGCATCACGACGTCGAGGTCGACGGCGCCGCCCACCTTTTCGTGGCTGATGACGGCAGCGTCATTCGCTCGCCGATGCCGGGTGTCGTGGTGTCGGTATCCGTGGCGCCCGGCGACCACGTCGACGTAGGCGACGCGGTGGCGGTCGTCGAGAGCATGAAGCTCGAGACGGTCGTCACCGTCCAAACCGCCGGTCGAGTGCGGAACGTGTCGGTGAGCCCCAACATGCACGTTCCGTCCGGGGCGATCCTTGTTCGGCTCGAAGCCAAGGACGACGATCCGACTCCGACGATTTCGACAACCGCGCTCCAGCTGCCCGGCCCGGTCATCCGTCCGCGCAACGTTCCCGTCGAGCGCTGCGACACCAACCTGCTCACGCTCAGCAACCTGCTGCTCGGTTACGACGTCGACCCGGCCGACGCCCGTGCTGCGGTCGAGGACTGGGCGGATGTCTGCTTCTCGCTCGGTGCCGACTCAGATGTCGTCCGGCGCGAGATCCGCCTGGTGACATTGTTCGCCGACTTGCGGGTGCTCTTCCGCAGCCAGCACGACGAGGGCGATGACGAGGTCAGGGTGCGCAGCCCGCAAGAGCACTTCTTCGCCTACCTCCGCTCACTCGACGCGGAGCGCGAGGGCCTGCCACGCCAGTTCGTCACGGATCTCCGGCGGGCGCTCGCCCACTACGGCGTGCGATCACTCGAACGCCGCGCCGCTGCTGCAGGACGCGCTGTACTGGATCTTCCAGTCGCAGCAGCGCGTGGCGACCCAGTTGCCGGTCATCGTCGCCGTGCTCGAACGTTGGTTGCACGCAGTCGAACCACTTGCCGGAACCACGGGTGACGAATTGCGCGAGTGCCTCGGCCACCTCATCGCTGCGACCGTGCACCGCTATCCCGTTATTGCCGACCTCGCCCGCGACGTGCAGTTCCACCAATTCGACGAGCCCGTGCTGGAGCGCGCTCGACTGGTCGAACTCGCTGCCATGGAGCACCACTTGGCCGCGCTCCGGGCCAAACCCGGCGCTGCGGCCCGCCCCGCGCACGTCCATGCCCTCGTCGATTGCCCGCTGCCGCTGGCGCCGCTCCTGCTTGGACGCATGTCAGGGGTGTGCGAGGCTGAACGGTGGGTTGCGCTCGAAGTCATGACGCGCCGGTACTACCGCATGCGAGCGCTGGGTGAGCTCGATGCCGTCGCCGACGGCGGTAACCCGATGCTGAGCGGCGCCTACAACGACGCGAACGGCGCCCGCGTGCAGGTTCTCACCGCAACCGGTCCGATCGACGAGTTGGGCCGAATGGTCGAGGCTGCAGCAACGTCGGCAGCGGGCATGTCGGGCGACGAGACGATCGTGCTCGATGTCTACGCGTGGTCGGCCAGCCAGCTGGGCGACGCCGACGAACTGGCAGCCGGCTTTAGGGGCGCGCTCGACGCCTCGTCGTTGCCGGAGACCGTACGACGGGTCGTTGTCGTCGCGGCCGGTGTCGGGCCGGGATCGGATCGCATGAGCTCGATGCGGCACCACACGTTCCGGTGGTCGCCCGACGGGTTCGTCGAGGACGACTTCCTGCGCGGCATGCACCCGCTGATGGCCACTCGCCTTCGGCTCTCCCGATTGCGGAACTTCTCGATCGAGCGGCTCACCGCAGGCGACGATGTCTATCTGTTCCGCGCCCGGGCGACCGCCAACCCGGACGATGAGCGGCTGTTCGCCCTGGCCGAGGTTCGCGATCTGACAACGCTGCGCGACAACGAGAACCGAGTGGTCGCGCTGCCCCAGCTCGAGCGCGTGTTGCTCGAGGCGATCGCTGGCATTCGCCGATTCCAAGCGCCGCGGCCACCGGAGCGCCGTTTCTACTGGAACCGCATCCTGTTGCATGTGTGGCCACCTGTACAGCTCCGCCTCAGCGACATCAAGGCCCTCGCCCGCAAACTTGCGCCGACGATCGACGGCCTCGGCCTCGAGCTCATCGACGTGCAATGCCGCCGCCCCCATCCCGTCAGTGGCGAGCTTCGCGACCGCGTCCTGCGCATCTCCAATCCGACCGGCAAGGGATTTGTGCTCACCGAGAGCGACCCGCAGAACGAGCCGCTCCAGCCCCTTGACGAGTACACCCGCAAGCTCGTGCAAGCCCGGCGGCGCGGCACCGCGTACCCATACGAGATCGTCGACATGGTCACGGCACCGCAGGCGGGAGGGCAAGTCGAGATCGTCGGCGGCTCGTTCACCGAGTACGACCTCGACGGCGATCGCTTGGTACCGGTCGTCCGTCCCTACGGCAACAACACGGCGGCGATCGTCGTAGGCGTCGTGAGCAACGTCACCGAACGATACCCGGAGGGCATGACGCGGGTGACCCTGCTGGGCGACCCGACGCGAGCGCTCGGGTCGCTGGCCGAGCCAGAGTGTCGCCGGATCATTGCTGCCCTCGACCTGGCCGATTCGCTCGGTGTTCCCGTCGACTGGTTCGCTCTCTCGGCGGGAGCCAAGATCGCCATGGACAGCGGCACCGAGAGTATGGACTGGATCGCAGCCGTACTACGCCGGATCATCGACTTCACCCAGCAAGGCGGCGCCGTCAATGTGGTAGTGACCGGCATCAACGTCGGCGGGCAGCCGTACTGGAACGCCGAAGCGACGATGCTGATGCACACGCAGGGCATCCTGGTGATGACCCCCGATTCGGCGATGGTGCTCACCGGTAAGCAGGCACTCGACTACTCCGGCGGCGTGTCCGCCGATGACAACTTCGGCATCGGCGGCTACGAGCGCGTCATGGGGCCCAACGGCCAGGCCCAGTACTGGGCGCCCGACCTCGACGGGGCGCTCGGCATTCTCCTCGCCCATCATGCCCACACCTTCGTCGCGCCGGGCGAGCGATTCCCTCGGCCGGCGGCGACAACCGATCCGACCGATCGCGATGTTTGCCGGCACCCCCACCATGTCGACGGCAGCCCGTTCACCACGGTGGGCGACATCTTCTCGGAGCGAACAAACCCGGATCGCAAGCTGGCCTTTGACATCCGCACAGTGATGGCCGCGGTAGCCGACCAGGATCACGAGCCGCTCGAGCGTTGGCCGGCCATGCGCGACGCGGATACTGCTGTCGTGTGGGACGCCCACCTTGGCGGGCAGCCCATCGCCCTCTTGGGCATCGAGTCGCGGCCGCTGCCCCGCCGAGGCCTCGTTCCCGCTGATGGGCCCGACAACTGGTCGTCGGGCACGCTCTTCCCGTTGTCGGCGAAGAAGCTGGCCCGAGCCATCAACGGCGCCAGTGGCAACCGACCGCTCGTCGTGCTGGCCAACCTGTCGGGCTTCGACGGCTCGCCCGACTCGATGCGCTCGCTGCAACTCGAATACGGCGCGGAGATCGGCCGGGCGGTCGTGAACTTCAGGGGGCCGATCGTGTTCTGCGTGATCTCCCGCTACCACGGGGGTGCGTTCGTAGTGTTCTCCCAAGCGTTGAACGAGGGGCTCGAGACCATCGCCGTCGAGGGTTCGCGAGCATCGGTCATCGGCGGCGCTCCGGCCGCTGCGGTGGTGTTCGCCGGCGAGGTGAACGCTCGGGCTCGCGGCGACATCCGAGTCGCCGAGCTGGAGGAGTTGTCGACCAAGGCCGAGGGGGCCGAGCGGGCCCGCCTCCGCGCCCGCCTCGCCGATGTCACCGCGGTCGTACGCTCCGAGAAGCTGGGTGAGGTCGCCTCGGAGTTCGATCAAGTGCACAGCGTCGAGAGGGCGCTACGGGTCGGATCGGTCCGCAGCCTCGTCTCGGCGGCGCAACTGCGCCCGGCGCTGATCGACGCAGTCGAGCGCGGCATCCGCCGCGAGCTCGAGCAGCCCCATGGGCGCTCCGATCTTGGATCGCACAAGGACCCCAGTGAGGCACGGACCGCGACGGCTGCGCCGGCAATCTCGATGCAGTAGCCGCCCCATGAATCAATAGCGCCGCAGGTGCCACGATGGCACCTACCCAGTGGCTACTGCCTGAACCTCTCATAACCCAACCCCTCGGGCGCGAAACCGGAACCCAGCGTTCTCACAGCGCGCCCGACCAGGCTCAACGGGTTCGGTTTCGGTATTGGCAGTTCCGGAATCGCGCCCGACAGGCCCGGGGTAAACGCGGCGGGCTAGTACATGGCGGGTCGATCGGCTGACCAGGCACTTGGTGGGCGTGACGGGGCTGGAACCCGGGACCTCCACCGTGTCATCGCTCTAACGCACTCGGACGAAGCGTAGTTACACCGTTCGGCCAGATCGTGGCAGCGGTGAGGTATCGGACGATCGGCTGCAACCTGTTGAGCACCTTGCGCACATTCGATGCCGGGAAAGTCCAGCAACTCGGCAACGCGTTGACGCTGACGGAGAAGCTGATCTCACGGCGCACGGCACCACGGGGGGACGGTCCCGCGGTGCGTCACCGCATGCGCAGGGTCCCATTGCAACGGTGAAGCCCCACGATGACCGATACGGCCAGCAGAGTCCGTTGCCCAATCGACTTAAGTTTGTCGGCTGGCGCGCGCGAAAGGTCCCGAGGTGGTAGAGGCGATCGGCGGCGGGCCGTCCATCTCACCAACTGCGAGGCAACGTCAACTCGGCTCCCACGTCGAGCTGAGCGCCTCCGCGGCAGGGTCCCTGTTCGCTATCGGGCTGACGCCTTCGGCCCTCCGATTGAACTGCAATCCCACGGTTCGTTGGACTGTCAGCACGAACCAACCCGTGACTTCATCGCGAGATCAGGTTGATCGTCACCAGCACAATGATGATCCCCACACCCAGAGCCATCCGGCGTCGCCGGTTGCCCATCAACTTCGCCCACCGCTGCTCGCCGATCATCTTGCGGAACGCCGTGGCGACAAGGAAACACATCACCATCAAAAGCGCGAAGATCGGGAGGATTCCAATCTCCGGGGCGGTCTCGAAGATGATCATCCGTGCCTGGTAGCGATGAACACGATCCCGCTGAGGAGCATGAAGGCGAACCACGCCGCACCGACGATCAGCGGATTGCGAACCCAACGCCTCATGTGAACACCAGAACCCAGAACCCGGCCCTCCGTAAGGGGCGAATGACATCCAGCCACAGTGCCGATAGTCAGGCGTTGGGCGCTTCGAGTTATCAAATCGGGACCAACGACCCGTATAGCGACATCGGCCAATGCCGACATTCACGCATGGTCCAATTACGCTTTCACCTCGAAATGAACATCCGGACAGATGTGTTCTGGTGGATCGACAGCCCGCAGCTCCCTGCCCTGTACGTGTGGGCGGCACGGCTCAGAGAGGCGCAACAACAGGCCACAGACAAGCTTGCGGCAGTCGGCATCGACCTCGACACCGTCAGCTACGAATTGGTCGGACTTCAGTCCGACCAATAATCCGGAGCGGGTGGTTCCCGCAGCAGGGCCCGGATCGCGCTTGACTGCTGTCGGGTCGCGATCGAGCAAATGTAGGTACGAGCCCGTCCGCCCGCTCAGCTCTCACGGCCCAGTCGCTACACAACCCGGGTTATCGATGAACACGGGCATCCAATTGACCATGGTATCGATGGGTTCACACACACTTTGGTAGATGCTCGGCTAAGGTCGCTCAGATGCGCATCGACATCACCCCGGGCCGCGGCCGGATCACCGTCGGCCCGCCCGGCGGCCCCACCGAGACGATCCCCGCCTCGGTCACCGTCACCATCACCGACACCATCCCGTACGAAGTCGAGGCGCGACTCGAATGGTCCACCACCGTCGGCAAGCTCGCGGTGCGCAAGGTCTGCTGTACTTCCATCCCCGGAGGAGACGACGTTTCGCCTACCGGGATCGCCCGCATGTCCATCCGCGACACCATTCAGGCAGCACTGGAAGCCGAATACCTCGGCGGTACCGGCTGGTCCGGACTCCTCGACAAGCACAGCGACCGCGACCCGCTCGCTGTCGACGCCTTGATCTATCTCCTCGCCGTTGCCTTCCAAAGCCTGAAGCCGACCGCCACCGTTGCTATCGCCCGCGGGCTGTCCGCGGCCAGCGGGCCTAAGCGAGTGCTCGCCGCCCGCAAAGCTGGACTCCTCCCCGAAACCGAACCCGGCAAACCCGCCGGCGCATGACCGGCAATACATCGACGAAAAGACGAGATCGGATTCATGATGGAGCCAGCCCGCGCTCTTAGGTCGACCTTGTCAGAGTGACAATCGAAGGCGCACCGAACCGCCCAACGCTTGAATCGATCGCAGTGCTGCTTTGCGATGCTTGCGGCCGAGGCTGCCATGGCGGCTGCCTCGACCCAAACCCTTGATGCGCTGAATAATGTGCTGTTGATACCTGCGTACGCGAAAGAGTCGGCCCGGAGGAAGGGCCGACTCTTCCTGGTTCGGAGGAAAGAACCGTGTTTCCGTGGACGGAAACTATGTGTCTGATCCGAAGATCAGAAGGTCATACCATCGCAATCGCCAAGCGGAACGCCGACGACAGTGTAGGTATCAACGGTCGAGGCCGCGAAGGCAGGAGCACCGGTTGTCGTGTCAGCCACAGTGGCCGGTTGCCGGCAGGATGCACAAACACGTTGAACTTGGTCGATGGCGCGTGCATCAGGCCGTCGTCAACCAGGTCCTGCGACGTGGCGGCGTAGCTACCGTGGTTGGCGCTGTAGGCCTCTTCAGCCGTCTGGATGGTCTTGGCATCCGACTGGCAGGCGCTGGTCTTGCCCTTGTTGGTGATGCCGGTCACCGCGAACACCGTGACGGTGGCGAGGATGCCGAGGATCACGATGACGATCAGCAATTCAACTAGCGTGAATCCCTTGTCGCTCTTGCCGACCTCTTCTACTTCTTGGACTTTCATGATGTGTGCGTCTCCCGCATGTCATAACACCGGAACCCTGTGTCTCTCGGCTGCGAGATGAAAGATCGGCACGTCGAAGAGAGACTTGAAGAGCGGGAGCCATGACACCTGTCACACCCAAGTCTTCGTAGAACATGGGTGACCCATACCCTAGGTGAATTGGAGACCAGGGTAAAACCGTTGCACGGTACAGCCGCTTGAATATCTCAACAACCCGAGCGACAACAAACACACACCGAACAGACAAACGTCATGAAACAGCCCAACCCCCACCGAAGCCGTCGATCCGATCAGCGTCGAAACAGCCACCAGGTCTGAGATCAGCGACCTCAACGACGACGACCTGCTGGCCTTTTGGCTCAACGCCAATCGGGAATTCCACCGGCTCGTGTGGGGCACCCCCAGAGAACTTCCGCCGCATGGGCGACCGCCGTACCAGCCTCGACTCAATCGCGGCCAGCCAGCGGGTGGCCAGGGCGCGGCGGCAGCAGTGGGCGCTGAGGCCCTCCAGGCCGGCAGCGAGAACCCGCTCGCGGATCGCCTGCGCATGCCGTCACTGGTCAGCGGCACCGGTTGGGTGATCCACAGTTTCGGTGAGCGGGCCAGGCGGTGCTACTCCCTCGCCTGCAGATAGCGCTTCAAGGCACGCACCGCGGCGTCATCGAGACCGACGACACGAGGCTTGCCGTTCTTCGATCTCGGGATCGTGATCGTCTGCGCTTCCATGTCGAGGTCGGTCGTTTCGACCCTAGCCAAATCGCTGCGCCTCATCCCGGTGGACCACAGCCAAGCGAGCACGGCGCGGTCCCGCCGGTCGATCATGCTCAAGCCGGTGCACTGGTACATCATCTGCCTGTGCTCTTCCTCGGTGATCGAGGGCGACCGGCAACTCGGGCACCTTGACACTCGTCAACTTCTTCGCTGGGTTGGGCACGTCGTGGTGCTCGCTTCTCCAGGCGAAGAAGGCTCGCTTCGATCTGACTTCCAAAGCTATCCCGGCAGCGGACTGCACGTCGGCACGCCTGGCCAGATGAGTTATCAGGTCGCCGCGAGTGACCTCATCGAGCGTATCTCAAGGCGACGCATGCATCGCAAGTAGTTGTCCGCAGTCCGCGGTGCGTTGCCCATCAACCGCCAGTGAGCCGTGAATGCGTGGGTTTCGTTGGTTGCCATACCTGGGTATCCCTCTCCAATGGTGGCGGTGAGGGAAGCTCCCGGTGAGGGGATCACCACGACTGAAAATGCCGTCTGACCAGGTATGTGGTGGGCGTGACGGGGCTCGAACCCGGGACCTCCACCGTGTCATGGTGGCACTCTAACCAACTGAGCTACACGCCCGTGTAGGACCGAAACACTACCAGTCAGCGCAACCGCAGCGACACTTCATTGGCCATCAGGCGACCCGTCCGCGTCAGCCGAACCCGGTCTCCATCGGTCACTACCAACCCGTCGAGACCATCGGTATCCAAGGCGTTCGCAGGCACACCATCACTCATCCGCAGTGCCAGTTGCAGTCCCTCCATGCGTCGGGTCTCGTCGTCGAGGTTCTCCCCCGCAGCCTCGGTCGACTCGCCGGCGCGGACCGCGGCGACGTAGCGCTCGGGCGTGCGTACGTTCCACCAGCGGTGGCCGTCGAGGTGCGAATGGGCGGCGGAACCGAAGCCCCGGTAGTTGCCCTGCTGCCAGTACAGCACGTTGTGACGGCACTCGTGACCGGGCACGGCCCAGTTGCTGACCTCATAGTTGGCAAGTCCGGCACCGGTCAGCAGATCGTCGGCGAGCTCGTACTTGTCGGCGAGATCGTCGTCGTCGGGATGGCGTGACGGGTCGTCGGCCAAGGGCGTGCCGGCCTCGATCGTCAGCGCGTACGCCGACACGTGTGGCGGGCGGAGAGCAATCACGCCGTCGAGCGTCGCCCGCCAGTCGTCGAGACTCTCGCCCGCGCCACCGTAGATGATGTCGAGGTTGAACGTCGGCAGCCCGGCGTTGCGGATCGCCTCGACTGCCCGCTCGACGTTGACCGGAACGTGGGTGCGCCCCAGCGCTTTCAGCACCGAAGGAACCATCGATTGCACACCGAGGCTGACCCGATTGATGCCGGAGGCGGCATACGTTTGCATCATCTCGACGGTCACGTCGTCGGGGTTGCACTCGACGGTGATCTCGGCGCCTGCTGCCAACGGTATGGCTGACAGCACCGACACCAACTCGGCTGCGGGCACCCGCGTCGGCGTGCCGCCACCAACGAAGACACTGCTCACTGACGGCAGGTCGGCGCCCACGATGTCGCGACGCAGGGCGTCGAGATACTCACCGATCAAGTGATCGCGGTCCGTCCATGTGGCAAACGCGCAGTAGTCGCAGCGATGCCTGCAGAACGGGATGTGGATGTAGACGCCGAACGGCCCAGAGGATCCGAGAGTCACTACAACGGACGGTACAGCAGGTCGAGCGCATCGAGGCGCTGACCAACTTGGTCGACCGGCACGTCGAGCATCGCCGAGATTGCCCGTGTGTCGTCGCCGCGCACCGTGATGACCTTGCCGTTGAAGTCCTGCCGCTGCACCTGGATCATCTTCAGGAAGCGAACGAGCATCTCGAACGGCTGCCCACGAAGCTGGCTCAACTTCAGCAGGTCGACCGCCAGCTTCTTGCCGGCGCTGTCACCCTCAACCGGTGCCGTGATGTCTTCACGCGGCAGCAATTGATCGACCGGAACGCTGTAGAACTTCGCCAACCGCTCGAGTCGAGGCACCGAAATGGCCCGCTCGCCGCGTTCGTAGGCACCCAGCACAGACGCCTTGAACTCTTCGCTGGAGGTCGCCTCGACCTCTTGAAGGGACAGGCGCTTCTGCCTGCGGATGACCCGCAGACGTTCGCCCACCTTCCGACTGTATGGAGATGCCGAAGCATCATCTTCATCGAACTCGCGCATTGGCCCCGCTCTCTTCGCTCATTTGCCCGCCTAGCCACAACTTCATCGGCAACTGTGCCAGAAATGTTGAGAAATACAACTCTCCGTGGGAAATCAGACAAATTCGTTACGCAGCGTCAGCAAGATTGCCGCCGTGAGCGCCGCTGTCTCCACTCGCAGTACGTTCGCCGACAGCGACACGTGGCAAGCGACCCCTGCCAGCTCACCCCCGGTGAAGCCGCCCTCGGGGCCGATGAGCAGCGTGTCGACCGCGGTGGGCAGCCCTTCGCCGTCGGGGTCGGCGATCGCACAGTTCACCGTGTGCGGCACGTCGGCAAACGGCACAACATCGAGAACCTCGGGCAACCACAGGCGCCGGGATTGCATCGCCGCCTCACGAGCGACGCGACGCAGGCGCTCGATCTGACGAACGGCGCGCTCAGCGTCCCATCGCACCACACTGTCGCGCGCACACCATGAACCCGATCGAGGTCGCGCCGACCTCGGTCAACTTCTGGACGATCCACTCCGGGCGATCAGCCTTCGGAATCGCGCTGATGACCACGGCCGAGCGCGGCGCGCGCCTCGCAGATCGGTTCCGACTCGACTGTCACACCATCGGCGGTCAGTCTCGCCTCGACACACCGTCCGGCACCGTCGCCGACGGTGATCACATCGGAATCCCGAATGCGCAGGACGCGGCGCAGATGGTGATCGTCGTCGTCGCTGAGATGCGGGGCTGGCGAGCGAGTCGACGAAAACGTGAGCGGCCGACCTGCGCAGAACTGGGTTCACGAGAAGGCGGATTTGATGCGCGAGAACAGGCCGTGCTCGCCGTTGCCGACGGGCTCGCCACGGGACTCGGCGTACTTCGTGAGCAACTCGGTCTCGAACTCGTTGAGCTTGGTCGGCACCTGCACGTTGATGCGCACGCGGAGATCGCCACGGCCACGACCGTGCAGGCGGTGCACGCCACGCTGGCGGAACACGAACTCCTTGCCGTGTTGCGTGCCGACGGGTACGGCGATCTCTTCCTCGCCGTCAAGCGTCGTCAAGGCGATCTTGGTGCCGAGCGCCGCCTGGGCGATGGAGATCGGCAGATCGGCGACAATGTCGTCGCCCTGGCGGGTGAAGGTCTCGTGTGGCGCCACCCGAATGTGCACATAGAGATCGCCGGCACCGCCCCCACGGGGCCCGACGGCGCCACGACCCGTGAGCCGTAGCGTCGAGCCGGTGTCGACACCGGCCGGCACATCGACCTGATAGGTCTTCTCGGTGATGACCCGACCCTCGCCCGAGCATGTGCCGCACGGTGTGACGACCACCTGCCCGAGGCCACCACACCGCGGACAGGCGCTGGACGTGACCATCTGGCCGAGCATGCTCTGACGCACACGTTGCACCTGCCCGCGGCCGTTGCATTCCGAACAGGTGATCGGTTGTGTTCCCGAACCAGCACCCGAGCCACCGCACTCGTCGCAACGCAACGCGGTGCGCACCTCGACCGCAACCGTCGCGCCGAAGACCGCGTCGGCAAACGTGATGTCGGCGACAATCTTCGAGATCTTGACCGCGTGGTGGACCAGCCGGGCCACCACGACCGCCCCCACCGAACGGGTTGCCGCCCCCACCGAAGAAGGCGTCGAACAGATCGCCGAAGCCACCGCCATTGAACATGTCGCCGAGGTTCGGCCCACCCGCTGCCGAACCAACCCCGGCCTCGCCGAAGCGGTCGTAACGGGCCCGGGAGTCGGCGTCGCTGAGCACCTCGTATGCCTGCGCAACCTGCTTGAAACGCTCTTCGGCCGCTGGGTCGCCGGGGTTGGCGTCGGGGTGTAGTTCGCGGGCCTTCTGGCGATACGCCTTCTTGATCTCGTCGGCGGTCGATGTTCGAGATACGCCGAGCAGGTCGTAGTAGTCGGCCACTATGCCGCACCCTCTCCAAGTCGCTTGGCGAGGCGGTCGCTGACCACCTCGACCGTGGCCAACGCCTGTGGATAGTCCATGCGCGTCGGTCCAAGGATTCCGATCGTGCCGACCTGGTCGCCGTCGACCATGACCGGGGCAACGACAACCGAGCAGACAGCCAGCGGCTCGACGCCGTGTTCGGCGCCGATGGCCACCGTCAGCCCCCGGTCGAGGATGTCGCGAACCAGCGACACCACGACGTACTGCTGTTCGAGAGTGCGCAACACGTTGCGAACCGTGTCGACGGCATCGAACGCGCGGGCCATCGACGATGCCCCGCCGACGAATACCGACTCGTCGCTGCCGCCCAGACGCAGGGCCTCGAGTGCCACAGCGCACAGCGCATCGACCGCCGGATCGCCCGACGAGCGGGTTCCGTCAGAGCTCTCCATTGAATGGCCGATCATCATGGCCTGCAGATGGGCGGATGCTGCCGAGATGCGCAGATCCGACGTCTCGCCATCGAGCTCGATGGTCTGGTTGTCGATCGTGCCGTTGCTGAACACTGCGACCACTAATGCGTGTCGGGCAGAGAGACCGACGATCTGCACCGATCGAACCGTGGCCATCTCGGCTCGAGGTCCGACAACCACGGCAGCGTGCTGCGTGACCTGAGCGAGCAGGTTTGTCGTCTGGTGCAGCAACTCTTCGAGGCGCCCGTGTGCCGTGTCGAAGAAGGTACCGACCCGCTGCGAGGCGACCGAGTCGAGCCGTCCCGGGGTGGTGATGTGGTCGACGAAGAACCGATAGCCCTTGTCGGTCGGCACTCGTCCGGCCGAGGTGTGCGGTTGCGCCAGGTAACCCTCCTGCTCGAGCACCGCCATCTCGTTGCGGACCGTGGCCGAGCTGACGTGCACCCCGGCGCGTCGGCGATGTGCGTCGACCCCACGGGCTGAGCGGTGCTGATGTACTCCTGCACGATGGCCCTGAGAATGGAGGTCTTGCGTTCGTCGAGCATCTGGCAGTTCAGGTTAGCGAGTGCTACCCGCGACGAGTCCGAATCGACGCAAGGCCTCGGTTCGTTCCGCGACGTGATCGAGCATCGGGGCCGGGTAGGCAGCAGTCCCGAACTCGGGTATCCAGCGCCGGGCGTACTCCCCGACAGGGTCGAAGCGGGCGGCCTGGGCAGCCGGATTGAACACCCGAAAGTACGGCGCAGCGTCGGTTCCGGTGCCCGCCACCCATTGCCAGCCGTGGTTGTTCGACGCCAGATCGCCGTCGATCAGGTGGTTCATGAAATGGCGAGCACCCCACTGCCACGGGATGTGCAGGTCCTTCACCAAGAACCTGGCGGTGATCATCCGCGCCCGATTGTGCATCCATCCCGTGGCGAGGAGCTGCCGCATGCCCGCGTCGACGATCGGGAAGCCGGTGCGGCCCTCCGCCCACCTGGCAAACCGTTGACGGGCGCTGTCATCGGTGTCGACCGGCATCGAATTCATCCGTTGGTCGAGGTTCGCCCAGGCCGATTCGGGTCGATGATGCAAGACGTCGGCGTAGAAGTCGCGCCACGCCAACTCCGATGCGAACACCTCGTGGCCAGGGTTCGGGTGGGCGGGGTGCGGTGTGAGCTCCGCCAACAGCTGGCGGGGGTGCACCACGCCCCAACGAAGATCGGCCGACAAACTGCTGGTGCCCTTCAGCGCCGGAAAGTCGCGCTGACGGTCGTACTCGTCGAGTCGAGCAGCGGCAAACGTCGACCATCGCTCGCCCGCCGCGTGCTCGCCGATCGCCGGTAGCAAGCAACCCGGTTCGACCGCGGGCGGCGGACCGTCGCATGCGATCGTGTGCGCGCCCAGCCATTTCACCTCGGGGACCTCCAGGGGCGCATCGATGGGATGTGTCCGCCACCGTCGACGAAAGGCCGTGAACACCGCGTAGGGACTGCCGTCGTCTTTGACCACCGATCCCGGAGCGACGGCGTACGGCGAGCCACGACCGACCAACGCTCGGCCGTCGCCGCGCAATCGCTCAGCGACCGCGGTGTCACGACGTCGCCCGTACGGCCCGAAGTCCCGCGTCACGAACACCGAATCTGCGCCGACCTCTGCGGCAAACCTCGGCACCACCACGGCCGGATCTCCATGCCGGTACACCAACATGTCATCGATGGTGGCATCAAGGCCTGCCAGCGCCGCGTTCATGTAGGCGCGTCGAGGCGCACCGGTCGCATCAAAGGCCGGATCGACGACGAAGAGCGGCACGACGGCGAGGCCCGCCGACGCCGCGGCCGTGAGCGCCGGGTGATCGGCCAAACGGAGATCTCGACGGAACCACATCACCACGCAGCGCATACCGTGGGGCAGTCTCGCCTACGGTGTGAGCCCGTGTCCGATCCTGTCGTTGCTGGCCCAGAGCTCATCCTGCTCGTGCGCCACGGCGCGACGGAATGGTCCGAGAACGGTCGGCACACAGGGCGCACCGACCTTCCGCTGATCGACAAGGGGCGCCGCCAGGCCGACCGCCTTCCGCCGCTGCTGGCCACCCTGTCGGAGGGCGCTCTGCCGCTGGTCTACACCAGCCCGTTGCAACGATCGGTGGAAACGGCTCGCCGCGGCGTGCCCGGGGTCGAAGCAACGGTGGTCGACGCCCTCGCCGAGTACGACTACGGCGCCTACGAAGGGCTGACGGCGGCGAAGATCGACGAGCGGCACCCGGGCTGGGACCTGTTCCGCGACGGCTGCCCCGGTGGCGAGACCCTGAACCAGGTCGCTGCCCGCTGTGATGCCTTCATCGCCAAGCTCGAGCGCACGGCCGCCGGCCGAGCTGCGATCGTGTTCACCCACGGCCATCTCAGCCGCATCCTGACGACTCGGCTAGTCGGCATTGGACGCCCATGCCGGAGCCGTCTTGCAGAACGACACCGCCTCCGTAGGGATCATCGCCGACAAGCGTGGTCACTATGTGATCACCGGTTGGAACGTTCGCGCCGATTGAGCGGCGACGTGCCGTTGCCCCCACGCCCACGCACACGAGGGCAATCACGCTGCCGTAGGCGAGGCTCCACTCGGCGCTGACATTGTCGGCGATCCATCCAGTGATCGGCGCGCCGATCGGTGTCGTGCCCAGGAACGCCACGGCACCGAGGGCCAGCAACCTGCCCCGCATGTCGGGCGGGCTTTCTTGCTGGGTGATCGCATTCAGTGCAGCGATGAAAGCCGCGCCACCGGCGCCCAGCGGCACGGTGAAGATGTAGGCCACCCAGATCGACGGGGCCCAGGCGACCGCGAACCCGCTGAGCCCGAGCACGACAGCCGCGCCGAAGAACCAAGCCGAGCCGATTCGGGGACGGGCGGCAGTCATCAACGACCCGATCAGGCTGCCCACGCTGGTCACGGCCAGCAGCCATCCGAACAGCTCCTTGTCGCCGAACCGCAGGTCGGCCAGCTTCAACAGCGACACGCCGTAGTTGAACGCGAACGTGCCGATGACGGTGAACACCAGGAAGAGGACGAGCAGCCGGCGGTTGTAACCAACGAAGCGCAATGCCTCGCGGACCGGCTGGCCACCTCGAGGTGCCGGGGGAGATGGATACAGCTGCGTGGTGTCGATGCGCCAGATCGGCCACAAGATTGCTGCGAACGACACGCCGTTGACGATGAACAGCCATCCTGGGTCCATCCACCGCAGCATCAGCGCCGCCAACGCCGGCCCGAAGATGCGCGAGCCGGTCATGACGGCGGTGTTCAGCGACACGACATTGGAGATGTGGCGAGGCTCGACCAGTTCGATCACGAACCCACGTCGCGCCGGGTTGTCGAGTGCGGCAACGACACCGTTGGCGAGCGAGACGAGGTAGATGACGGGAAGCGTGGCCCATCCGGCGAGTGCCAGGACTCCGAGCAGCAGGGCCAGCGTCGCCTGACCGCTTTGGGTCAGCATCGTCATCTTCCGCTTGTCGACTCGGTCGGCGATTGCCCCGGCCCAGACACCGAGCACCAACATCGGCAGGAACTGACAGAACAGCGTCACCCCGACGTCGGTCGCCTTGCCTGTCAGCTGATACACCAACAGCGACACCGCCGTCATCTGGATCCACGAGCCGATGTTGCTGACACTCAGCCCGAGAAAGAACAGCCGTGCGTTTCGATGTTCCAGCGAGCGAAACATCTGCGACTGAGCCATCGCCGTCCTTTCTACCGTGATCGCTCGCGAGATGGACAGTCGGCCAGTCGCGATGACGGGGTGGGTGGTACTGTTCCGGCGTGCTCGTTGCGGTGCGCGGCCGAAGAGTTGTGCACGCTGCGATCGTCTTGGTCGTGGCGTCCTGTTCGACGCCCTCCCCAGCCTCGCCGGAGGTACGCGCCAGCGCCGTGTACGACTCGATCGTTCGGTGGTTCGCGCGAGAACTCGACCGACGATCCCGATCCCCTGCCGGTGTTCATCGAGCCGCGCGGCGAGGGTGCATCGATCGAGCTCGACGTGCAAGCCGACTTGATCAAGTCGACGCACGATGTCGCCACGGTTCGTTTCATCGACTCACGCGACGAGGCGCTCGTCACCAACGACGACGGCACCGTGGTCGTGGCCGACGATGGCATCCTCATCCGTCTCGCTCCGGTGGTCGAGGAGGGCAACAAGGTTCGCATCAACGTCGACGTGCACGACCACGACGAACAGTTCCACACGATGCAATTCGATCTGAGCCAGGTCAACGGGGAGTGGGTCATCGACCACCCGCCGATTGCGGTTCCGCCGGGCTAGCCGCTGCCGCGCCCCCTGCTGCGTTCTCCCGAGCGGAGCGACGCTCTGCGATCAGCGCGGCCGCAGCGTCGATCACGGCCATCGAGGCGTCGTTGGTCGGCTCGAGCGTGCCGGCGACGACGGCGCCGATGACAGGGCCGAGGGCCTCCCACGCCGGCAGCACCGAAGAGTCCGGCGAGGGCGGAACGCGTGCGTCGAGAACCCGTACAGCGCTGTCGGCGACCACGATGGCGACGTAGTGGTCGCCCTGCTCGGCGAATTGCATCGCCTCGGCGAGCAGCGCAAGAGGCAAGTCCCCCGTGCCGCCCCGGGGTTTCTGCCCGAGAAGCCACCGACCCGCCTCGTTGCGCAACGACAGTCGCAGCTGCGACACGTAGGTGACCCCGACCAGGATCAGCCCCACGGCGACAGCGGCGAAGCCGAGCCTCGGACCCGGGTAGACCAACACGGCCAGCGCCGCGCCGGTGACGTTGGCGAGTTGGAAGAACAGCTCGTTGCGCGAGATCACCCGCCCCCGCATGAGATGCGGCACCGCACCGTAGAGGGCATCCATCGCCCGGGCAGCGACACTGCCACCGAGACCGATGGCCAGGGCGATGGCGACGATGCTCAGGCTGCCGATCGTCAGCACGCCGAACGCCGACATCGCCCCGGGGACCAGCAACGTCAGGACGACGATCCCATCGAATGAGAAGACCCGATTGAGTCGCGGCGACACGATCGTGCCCAGGAATGTTCCGACGCCGGCGGCGACGAGCGCCGCAACGAAGATCCAGGCGTCGCCGCCGCCACGTTTGATCGAAAGGGCCAACAGAAAGGTGAGTGCTCCCTCCGCGGCTCGGATGGTCGCCATCGCCCGGGCCGCCCGTCGAACCTCGGGGGGAGTCTCGACGCGGATCAATGCGCTCTCGACGCGTGCTTCGACGGCAGGACTTGGAACTCGTGCGGCGAGCACTGCGGCAAGGACGAACACGACGGCTGCAGCCCCCGGCAACCACGAGACACCGACCAAGGCGATCATCACCACACCGACAGCGGTCCCCACGCCGCCGGCGATCGTCCCCGTTCGAGCCAGGTGTCCGCTGGCCTCGACGAGCTCGGTTCGGTTCTGTGCGAGCTGGGCGACCATGGCCGTCTTCGCCAACGCGTACGCCTTGCGTGACAGCAAGATGCCGAACACCAGCGGATAGAACGCAACCGACAGCAGAGAACTGGCGAGCAGCGCGGAGAACAATGCCCGGGTCAGGTGTGTAGTGACGATCACCATCCGCGGCCCGGTTCGGATGCGATCGATGGCAGGACCGACGATCTGGGCGACGAACGCCAGCGGCAGCGCCGTCAGCACCAGGTACAACAGGATGCGGCTGCGCGACGCCTCCAACGAGACGCTGAAGAACAGCGACCCGATCAGTGAGAGTGTGATCAACGAATCGGCGAAGTCGTCGACTGCATGGGCGGTCGTCAGACGGCGAGTCGACGCCGGGCCGACGAGGAGCGCCCTGAAACGCGACCACGTCGATGGCGTCGCCGTGTGCCCGTCAGCCGATGCTCGTGCCACTGCCGCGAGTATCGCAGAGCCGCGCCTCACCGCGGCCGAATCGCGGTCAGTCGTCGAGCTTCAGAGCCGAGATGAAGACGTCGCCGGGCACTTCGACGCGCCCGATCGACTTCATCTTCTTCTTGCCTTCCTTCTGCTTTTCGAGCAGCTTGCGCTTGCGGGTGATGTCGCCGCCGTAGCACTTGGCGAGCACGTCCTTGCGCTTGGCCTTGACGGTCTCGCGGGCGATCACCTTGCCGCCGATCGCGGCCTGGATCGGCACGTCGAACATCTGCCGAGGAATCAGTTCCTTCAACTTCTCGCACATCCGGTTGCCGTAGGCGAACGCCTTGTCGCGATGCACGATCGTCGAGAACGCATCGGCCGGCACACCGTTCAGCAGCAGGTCGACCCGCACCAGCTGGCTGCGCTGGTAGCCGCTGAGCTCGTAGTCGAGGCTGGCGTAGCCCTGCGTGCGGCTCTTCATCTGATCGAAGAAGTCGACGACGACCTCGGCGAGCGGGATCTGGTAGTGCAGCTCGACACGCTCGGGTGAGAGGTACTCCAGCTTCGACATCTCGCCGCGCCGCGACTGGCACAGCTCCATCAGGGTGCCGGTGTAGTCCTTCGGAGTGATGATGCTGACCCGGAAGAACGGCTCTTCGATGAAGTCGATGTTCTGCGTCGGCGGCAGGTCGGCAGGATTGTCGATCAGCTCGACTTCGCCGTTGGTCTTGTGCACCCGGTACTCGACGCTGGGTGCCGTGGCGATGAGGGCCAGGTTGAACTCGCGCTCCAGACGCTCCTTGACGATCTCCATGTGCAGCAGGCCCAGGAAGCCGCAACGGAACCCGAACCCGAGTGCACCCGACGACTCCGGCGTGTACGAGATCGAGGCATCGTTGAGCTTCAGCTTCTCGAGGCTCTCGCGGAGCGTCTCGAAGTCGTCACCGTCGATCGGGAACAGACCGCAGAAGACCATCGGCTTCGGATCGCGGTAGCCGTCGAGCGCCACCGTGGCGCCGTGGGCGAAGGTCGTGACCGTCTCGCCGCTGCGGGCCTGGCCGACGTCTTTGATGCCGGCGATGAGGTAGCCGACCTCGCCAGGCCCGAGCTCGGGCACCGGAGTGGGCACCGGCCGGCGGACACCGATCTCGATCGCCTCCTGCGGTGTTCCGGCCTGCATGAACATCAACTTCGAGCCGCCGGTCAGCCGGCCGTTCATCACCCGCACGCTGCTGACCACGCCGCGGTACTGGTCGTACTGGCTGTCGAAGATCAGCGCCTGCAGCGGTGCGTCGGGATCGCCCTTCGGTGCCGGGATGCGATCGCAGATGGCGTCGAGCAGCTGACCGACGCCGTCGCCGGTCTTGGCCGAGATGCGCAGGATGTCTTCGGCCGGAATGCCGAGCACCGTCTCGATCTCCATCGCGTAGCGGTCGGGGTCGGCGGCCGGCAGGTCGATCTTGTTGAGCGCGGCGACGATCTCGAGGTCGTGTTCCAGGGCCAGGTAGCAGTTGGCCAGCGTCTGCGCCTCGATCCCCTGGGCGGCATCGACGACCAGCACCACGCCCTCGCACGCGGCCAGGCTGCGACTGACCTCGTAGCCGAAGTCGACGTGGCCGGGCGTGTCGATGAGGTGCAGCGTGTAGCCCTTCCAGTCGACGCGCACGTTCTGCGCCTTGATGGTGATGCCACGCTCGCGCTCGAGATCCATCGTGTCGAGGTACTGCGAGCGCATGTCGCGGGCGTCGACGGCGTTGGTGAGCTCCAGAATGCGATCGCTGAGCGTGCTCTTGCCGTGGTCGATGTGGGCAATGATCGAGAAGTTGCGAATGCGTGAGAGGTCCATGGCCGGTCGCTAGATGCTATCGGCGTCACCGCTGACGTGGTTGGAGCGCCGCAGCTGCGCTGTTAGCCTTGCCGGCTCATCCAACCAGCAAGCCGAACACTGCAAGAGAGTCTCCCACGTGGCAAACATCAAGAGTCAGAAGAAGCGAATCCTCACCAACGCCAAGGCTGCCGAGCGCAACAAGGCCGTCAAGAGCGAGCTGAAGACGCGCAGCAAGAACGCCGTCAACGCGATTGGCACCGAGACCGGCGAAGAGTTCTTGCGGCTCGCCGTGAAGCGCCTCGACATGGCTGCTGCCAAGGGTGTCATCCACAAGAATCAGGCCGCGCGTCGCAAGAGCCGCCTGATGAAGAAGATCAACGCGTGAGCCGGCACTCCTTCGTCGTACCGTCTCACCCACTGGTCACGACGGCCTGGTTCACCTGCGCGTTCCGGCGAGGCGACTGAGTCGGGCCACCAGCACTTCCATCACCAATTCGTCGGGCCATTCCTTGGCGCCGCGAAGGTCGAGGTCGGCCTGGGCCAGCAGCCCGATCGCCCGCACAACACCGGCGTTGCCCAGCTTGCGGTACTGATCCAGCGCCTTCCGGGCCGGGAATCCGGGCTTGATGCCGAGCACCGCCGCGGCCGCTGACTCGTCGCTGGCATCGGTGCCGTCGAGCGTCAGCAGCTTGATGTAGTGGTTGTGCAGGATCGCCATGACCTGCAGCGGGTGACGTTCGCCGGCGCGGATCATCCGATGCAGCGAGCAGCAGCGCCTTGGTCGTGTCACCACGGTCGATGGCGTCGGTGAGATCCCACGGCGGCACTCCCCCGGCCTCGCCGAGGAACGGCTCGACGTCGACGACCTTCAACGTGCGTGAGTCGCCGTATGTCGACGCCAACGTCTCGAGAATGCCCTGCACCCGGCCGGCGTCCTCGCCGAGCCACGATGCCAGCAGGGCCAAGGCCTGGTGATCGAGCCGCAGGCCGGCAGCGTTCACCTGCTCTTCGAACCAGCCGCCACGCTCGCGACCGCGTGTGGCGGCGCCGTGTCGATGATCGTGCCGCCGGCCTTCTTGACCGCGTCGGTCAGCGCCTTGGCCAGCCGACCTCCACCGCCGACGAGCACCAGCTCGGTGCTGGGAAGTGGGTCGCCGAGGTAGGCGACGAGTGGCGCGACATCGTCGGCGCTGAATCGGCCGACACCGCGCGCGACGACGACGCGCGACGCGTGAGGAACGGAGGAGTCTGGGCGGCATCGACGACGGAGCGCACCTCGTACTCGTCGTCGTCGAAGTCGTCGACCATCAGCGAGCGATCGCCGTCGCCGACCACTCGATGGACGAGATCGGACACCGCGCTGAGCAGCAGCGACTCGTCGTCGCCGGTGATGAGGTGGACTGCCATGCCGGATCAGATTGGCACATCGCCGGCTGGGTAGCGCCAGTGATACCGCACGACGAGCGCGGCGACGGCCACAACGACGGTCAACCAGCCGACAACCGCCCACCCGGGCGACGGCTCGAGGCGAGCAGCGACATACGCCACTGCAGCCACCCACCGAGTTCCGGCCGTGCAGGGCGCCATCAGTAGCGGGGCGATCGGTGGCGCCATGGCCGACAGCAAGCCGGCGGGAATGCCGTACAGCATCACGAAGCCGGCGACCGGCACAGCGAGCAGGTTGGCCGGCAGCGAAACGAGCGGTAGGCGGTGAAAGACCAGCCAGCTCGGCAGAGCGACACCAAGCTGAGCACCGAGTGTGACCGACAGCGGCACGCGCAGCCACGGTGGACCTGGCAGCCGCGGGCCAGCGCCGGGGCGACGATGCAGACACCAGCGGTGGCGCCGCTCGACAACCAGAAGCCGACCGACCACACCAGCATCGGGTCGATGAGCACCAGGATGGTGACCGTCGACGCGAGTAGCCGGACCACCGATCGTTGTCGACCGAGCACGTACGCCGAGCAGCCGAGCATCGCCATGACACCGGCACGCAGCACCGACGGCTCGAATCGGGTGAGGGCCATGAACCAGCCGATCAACCCGACGGTGGCCGCCCACCGCCACCACGGACGCAGCCGACGGAGCAGCGGCGAGGCCGCGGCCAGCACGAAGGCCACGTTCTCGCCAGACACCGCAGTGAGATGTGACAAGCCCGACGAACGGAACGCGCTGACCATCTCGGGCGGCTGGCGGGCGTCGTCGCCGATCACCAGGCCGGTGAACAGTGCCGCGTCATCGACACCCATCGCCGACTCGGCCGAGCGGCGAAGGGTTGTGCGAACGCGTGACGAGGTGCGGTACAGCGGTGATCCGTCGCGCCAATCCCCGACCACAGCAACATCGAGGCGACCGACGACATGACGGATCTGGGCCCGCCGAACGTTGGAGGTCAAAGCCCGCCGTTGGCCCTCGATGAACACGACCTCGCCCGCCTGGCGCTCGAGCAACCTGCGGCGGGGTGAGCCGTACACCCACGCGTCGAAGCGCTCGCCGGCGACCTCGACCGTGACTCGCAGACCACCTCCGAACGGGGCCGGATCACCAACGATGGTGGCCCAACCCGAGTACCCGCCGAGGTGTCGCGGTACCGCACCGTTCCACGTGACAGTCGAGCGCCAACCGCCGAGAAGCCCCACGACCAGGCACACCACGACGAGTGCCCCCCGCCGTCGGGCCAGCATCGACGCCAGGGCAATGGCGCCCACCCACACCGGCGAGCGAGTCCAGACACCCACCACGGCGGCCAGCGTGACAGTCGCGACCTCGGCGTCGACGAGCGGATGCCGCCGACGACCGGCTCGCAAGTCGTACGCTCGGGTCATCAACGCCATGCCACTCATCCACGAACCCGTGCCGCTGGGGCCCCGCGCGTACCGCACGAAGCTGCGTGCCTCGGGACCCTTCGTGGCGTTGGTGCCACCTGGAGTGCTCGGTGTTCTGGCGCTGCTGCTGTTGCGCGGGCACTCGTCGTTGGTGCGTGGCGTCGCCGGCTTCTTGACGGCCGTGTTCGCGGCGCCGGGCTTGCTGGTGGCGGGGGTGCCGTTGCGCTCGGGTCGCGACGTGTACCTGGGAGCTGTCGTGGGCAGCGCGTTGCTCTGGATGGTGCTCGGTGCAATCGCCGCCCGAAGGGCAACGCGGTTGCCGGTGGCGTCGTGGCGCGACTTCTGGCGCGAGTACCTGTGGCTGGCCGTGGGGGTGTGGCTGGGCGTCGTCGTTGCCCTGATCGCCGTGAACCTTGTGTTCGGGCGAGCGATGTTCTGACCACACCGAGCCCGTTCATACCGTCACCAGGCCACGAAGCGCCTCGAGCTTGGCCGGACCGATACCACGCACATCGCCCAGCTGGTCGATGGTCTGGAACGGGCCGTGTTGCTCTCGATGGGCAACGATCGCCGCCGCCGTCGCCGGACCGACGCCGGGCAGCACATCCAGCTGCTCAGGTGTTGCGGAGTTGACGTTCACGGGACCGATGGGCACCGTGCTGTCGAGCGCCGGCGCATTCGCGATGACGGTGGGAATCACCTGACCGATCGTCGGCACGTACACCCGCTCGCCGTCGTGCACTGTGGCCGCCAGGTTGACCACGTCGAGATCGGCAATCGGGCCGCTTCCACCGGCAGCGGCCACGGCGTCGGTCACCCGTGCACCGGCAGCGAGCGTGTACACGCCAGGTGCTGCGACCGCGCCGGCGACGTACACGACGATCGTCGTGGGTCCGGAGGTGGATGGCGTCGTCGGTTCGCCCGTGGCCGACGGGAGCGACGGCGTCGGCGCGTGCGTGGCAAACGGCAACCGATCCTCCGGCCGAGTCGTAGGGCCCTGCAGGAGCCATGTACCGCCGACCACCACGGCGATCACGGCCAACACGGTGGCCACCAGGCGTCCCGGCCCGAACCACACGATCCATTCGCGAGCGCGCTCGATCGGTGATCGCGGCGGAGCAGGACGAGGCAGGCTCGACTCCATGACGACCCCCATGCTGAGATTGGCCAGCGTGTGACTGGCGCGCCGCTGGCTACTGGGGGAAGTCAGGGCCGGACACTATCGACGGCCCTTGTGTTTCGCTACGAGGCGATGGGCTGCTGCAGTTCGTCGCGGACGGCGGTGGTCAGCGAGCGACGAGCAACCCAATCGGCTTCGATCTCCAGCGGTATCCGCATGTAGGCGCTGCGGTGATCCTTGCCGCGAAGTCGCCACAGCATGTACGGGCCGAGGTAGCGGGCCGAGAAGCCGATCACACCGAAGCGCCTCCACTGGCGAACGTGCACCAACTCGTGGCGCAGCAAGTACGGCGACGCATGGCCCCGGCGAACGATCACGAGCGAGCCGAGGGTGATGCCGTCGGCGCCATTCGGCACGGGCCCGCCTTCCCACAGGAGGTAGCCCTCGCGATGTTCGATCGGCATGGACAGACTGTAGCCGCGTTCGTCAGAACAAGCGGGCGGTGAGCTGCTTTCGGTAGACGGCCGTGCGTGGGTCTTCGGGACCCATCAGCTCCAAGATGTCGACGATCTGCTGGCGCACCTCGTCGTCGCCTTTGACCCTGTCGAGCAGATCGGGCAGTCGCGAGTCGTAGTCGTCGGTGATCAACGCCGGTTGTGTGCTGACCCGCGCCGCGGCAGCGACCCTTCGCGTGCGCTCGGTCTCGGGGATGCGGGCAAGGAAGCCCAGCGCCTCTTCGGCTTCGCCGCGGGCAACGAGCAACTCGGCAAGACCGACGATGGCGTCTTCGTTACCCGGTTCCAGCTCCAGGACGGCTCGATAGGCGCCCTCCGTGCCCTCGGCCATCAGCGAGGCAACGGTGCGCTCGGCCTCGGAGGGACGCAGGTTGGCCACGAACTCTTCGATGACGTGTTCGGGATGGGCGCCGACAAAGCCATCGACGACCTCACCGTGCTTCATTGCGTAAACGGCGGGGATCGACTGCACCTGGAACGCCTGCGAGATGCCAGGGTTCTCGTCGACGTTGACCTTGACGAGAACTACTTCGCCTTCGGTCGCATCGGTGACCCGCTCGAGGATCGGGCCAATGGTCTTGCACGGACCACACCAGGGTGCCCAGAGGTCGACGACGACCGCGGCAGTGTTGGAACGGTCGATTACGTCGGTCTGGAATGTTGCGTCGGTGACATCGATGGCCATGTCGGCACGATACCTGGATACGGTATCGCCAGCATGAACGATGTGCCGGGCATCAACGTCGAACGGGTCACCGGGTGGCTGGTCGCCAACGTGGCAGGGGCCCGCGGGCCGTTCACCTTCGAGATCATCGCCGGCGGACACTCCAACCTGACCTATCGCGTCGTCGGCTCCGACGGCAGCGCGTACGTGCTGCGCAGACCGCCCTTGGGGCATCGGTTGGCGAGCGCCCACGACATGGGGCGCGAGCATCGGATCATCAGCGGGCTGCAACGGTCTGTCGTTCCGGTCGCGCCGGCGCTCGGGTTGTGCAGTGACGACAGCGTCAACGACAGCCCCTTCTACGTGATGGGCTTCGTCGACGGCCATGTTGTGCGCGATCGGGCGGCCGCGGAACTGTCGCTCACGCCGGTCGCCCGTCGGCGGGCCAGCGAATCGATTATCGACACCATGGCCGCGATTCACGCCGTCGACCTCGACGCCTGCGGTCTGTCCGACCTGGGCCGGCACGAGGGTTACATCGCCCGCCAGCTCAAGAGGTGGTACGGCCAGTGGAACGACCAGAAGACTCGCGAGATCCCGGCAATCGACGACGTGCACCACGCCTTGGCAGACCGCGTTCCCGACCAGGGCCCGGCCGCCTTGGTACACGGTGACTACCGGCTCGACAACTGCATCGTCGGTGACGACGGCGTAGTTCGCGCCGTGCTCGACTGGGAGATCTGCACACTCGGCGACCCGTTGGCCGATGTCGGTCTGCTGCAGGTCTATTGGACCGGTCCCAATGACGAAGCCTCGGCATGGGCCGGGTCGGCGACCACTGCTGAGGGATTTCTGGATCGCGAAGATCTGATATCGCGCTACGCGTCCGCCAGCGGCCGCGACCTGTCACAGCTGCCGTTCTACGTCTCCTTCGCATACTGGAAGTTGGCCTGCATCCTGCAGGGCGTCTACTACCGCTACCTCGGCGGTGCACTCGGGTCGCGCGACCCCGCTGAGCTCGAGCCGTTCGTCGTGCAGATCGATGGCGCGGCGGCCCGCGCCGCAGAATGTCTGGAGGCGCTGTCATGAGCGACCCATACTCTTTGCACGAGCCGCTGCCGACCCTGACATCGCCGGTGCTGGTCGTCATGCTCACCGGGTGGATCGACGCCAGCGGTGCCGCCGCGGCGGCCATGGCGACGGCGCAGGAAGAGTGGTCCGTGCGGCCGCTGGCGACCTTCGACGGCGACACCTTCATCGACTACCGGGCCCGCCGCCCGACGATGGAGCTCCGCGAGGGCGTCAACGTCCGTCTGGTGTGGGCCGACATCGAGCTGCACGTCGGTCGCGATGTCGCCGGCCACGATGTCGTCACCCTCAGCGGTCCAGAACCCGACTCGCAGTGGAGGAAGTTCGCCGACGTCGCCTCGACCCTGGCGGTCGAACTGGGCGTCAGCCGCATGGTCTCGCTAGGCGCATACCCGTTCGCCACGCCTCACACCCGAGAGCCTCGGCTGTCGACCACCTCGCCGTCGACCGATGTCGTCGACAGTGTTTCCTACCTCAAGAACTCGGTCGATGTACCCGCCGGAATGGGCGCCGTGCTCGAACATGCCTTCATCGACAAGGGCATACCCGCGCTCGGCATCTGGGCGCAGGTACCGCACTACGTCAGCGCGATGAGCTACCCGGCGGCCACGCTGGCCCTGCTCACCGGGCTGCACGAGGTCTCGGGTCTGGTCATCGACGCTGCCGCGATCCGTCAGGAGACCATCATCCAACGTCAGCGTCTCGACCAACTCGTGGCCGGCAACGACGAACACGGGGCGATGGTGTCGCAGCTCGAGGAGCTCTACGACAGCCAGCAGACCGACCTGCTCGGCACCGCTGGCATCCCCACCGGCGACGAGCTGGCCGCCGAGTTCGAACGGTTCCTACGCGACCAGGACAACTGACCGTCGCGAACCTCCCCGCTAGGGTCGGCGGGATGAAAGTCGACGGAGGAATCAGCTTCGAGCTCGCCAAGGCCGGGGCCAGCGCCAAAGAGACCGAGGCCGCAGGCTACGACGGCGCCTGGAGCGCTGAGACCAGCCACGATCCGTTCTTCCCGCTGCTGCTGGCTGCCGAGCGCACCGAACGGCTGGAGCTCGGAACGTCGATCGCCGTTGCCTTTGCCCGCAACCCGATGACGTTGGCCACGATCGGATGGGATCTGCAGGCGTTCTCCAAAGGTCGCTTCACCCTCGGTCTCGGTAGCCAGATCAAGCCGCACATCACCAAGCGGTTCAGCATGGAATGGAGCCATCCGGCACCGCGGATGCGCGAGATGATCATGGCCATCTGGGCCATCTGGGACACCTGGCTCAACGGCACGCCGCTGGCGTTCCGAGGCGAGTTCTACACGCACACGCTGATGACTCCGTTCTTCGCCCCTGACCGGGCCGACATCGCCGAGTTCGGCGTTCCCAAGATCTTCCTGGCCGGCGTCGGCGAGCTGATGACCGAAGTCGCCGGCGAGGTCTGCGACGGATTCATCTGCCACGGCTTCACCACCGAGCGCTACCTCCGCGAAATCACCCTCCCCGCACTCGCCCGCGGTCGGGCCAAGGCAGGCAAGTCGATGGAGGGATTCGAGATCGTCGGCCCGTCGTTCGTCGTCACCGGCAACAACGAGGCAGAGATCTCGGCCGCCGAAGACGCAACGCGACAGCAGATCGCCTTCTACGGCTCGACACCCGCCTACAAGGGTGTGCTGGAGCTTCATGGATGGAATGGCCTGCACGAAGAGCTCAACGCCCTCTCCAAGAAGGGTGGCTGGGTCGAGATGGGCAAGCTGATCACAGATGAGATACTCAACACGTTCGCCGTGGTCGGTGAACCCGAACAGATCGCTCCTGAACTCCTCCGCCGCTACGGCGACGTGGTGCAACGAGTCAGCTTCTACGCGCCGTACAAGAGCAACCCCGATCGCTGGCGACAGGTGCTCGCCGACCTCCAAGCCTCCTGACCACGGGCGCGATGTGAGCACTGCCGGTTCCAGAATCGCGCCCAACAAGCCGGCTCGGGCGCGGTGTGAGCACTGGCAGTTCCAGAATCGCGCCCAATGAGGTTAGACGAGCTCGAGGGTTTCTTCGAGGTACAACTCTCGACACTTGGCGCGCTGCAGCTTGCCCGACGATGTCTTCGGCAGCGTGCCGGGCTTGACAAGCATGACGTCGCGAGGCGGCAGACCGCAGACCTCGAGGGTGCGATGGTGCACCGCTTCGCGGACCGAGCCGGCATCGTCGGTGCGCACCTCGGCGACCACCACGACGCTCTCCTTGCCCTTGTATCCCTCGACGCCGAAGGCGATCACGTTGCCGGCGCGCACTCCGTCGAGCATTCCGCACGCCCGCTCGATGTCTTCGGGAAACACGTTTCGTCCTCCGACGATGATCACGTCTTTGATCCGACCGCACAGCACCAGTTCGCCCTCGACCATGTATGCCAGATCGCCAGTGCACAGCCAATCGTCGTAGAACAGCGCGGCGGTCGCGTCGGGTCGCTTGTAGTACCCGGGTGTCACCGACGTGCCCCGAAGAAGCAGCTCGCCGACGTGTCGTTCGGAGAGCTCGCTCGCGTGTCGGGATCGACGACCTGCATCTCGAGACCCGGCACGGCGCGTGCCGAGCACGCGGGATGCCGGCGCACATCGAGCTCCTCCTCGGCGTCAGCGAGGTCGAGCGGCTTGGCGATCCGGTCGCGCTCCAGCACGACCCGATCGACGGAGTCGCAGACCATGCCCCGGTGGCGTGGCGGGAACACCCCGCCGATCGCCACTTCCGCCATGCCGAACGCCGGGAACACGCTGCCCGCCTTGAACCCGAACGGTGCGGCGGCCTCGACGAACGCCTCGACGGCCTTCGGGTCGACCGGTTCGGCGCCGCTGAGCGCCAGCGTCAGCGACGACAGGTCGAGGTCGTGCATTCGCGACAGTGCGCGGGTGGCCAGCACCCACGAGAAGTTCGGGCCGGCGGTGGCGTGCCGCGCCAATCGCTGATCCACTGCATCCAGTTGCCGGGCTTGGCGAGGAAGTCCTGCGGCGCGGCCTGCACAAGCTGGCAGCCATTCGTCATCGGTAGCGACAAGAACCCGACCAACCCCATGTCGTGGTACAGCGGCAGCCACGACACCATCACCTCGTTTTCGCCGAGCTCGCCGCGGTCGCACGAGGCGTCGATGTTGGCGGCCAGCACCCGGTCGGGGATCATCACGCCCTTTCGGTTCGCTGGTCGACCCGCTGGTGTACTGCAGGATCACCAGCCGCTCGGGATCGTGGGCCGGCAGCTCCAACCGCTCGCCGCCGGGTGCGGTCGAGGACCCTGGCAGCACGGAGGCCATCAGCTCGATCGGCGGATCGCCGACGGTGCGGTCGTAGAACGCAGCGAGCAGCTCGTCGATCAACACCAACTTGGCGTCGCCGTGACGGATGCGAGCCCGCGTCGAGTCGATGAACGCGTCGAGCGAACCCATCCGCATCGGCAGTGGCAGCACCATGCTGGCGATACCGGCCAACCAGCAACCCTGGATGATCGTGATCAGTTGGCGCGAGGTCGGCCCGAGGATCGCCACGTGGTCACCGGGCACCAGACCGCGTGCCTGCAATGCGGCACCGACGACGCGTGCCTCGTCGTGGATCTCGCGCCACGGAACGAACGATTCTCCCGATGTCGGGGCGACCGACGGGCCGACGAAGCGCACCCCTGTCGGTCGGTCGGCGGCGGTGATGATGCGATCGACGATGCCCACGTACGACGACCCGATGAGCGGAGACATGATTCGCAACCGTAGTAGCGACGCGTCGTCTCGTAGAATCGTGGGGTTATGACTTCGGCGCCCTCCACCCCTGACGATGCCCCCAAGTTTCGGTACACGGGCGCGCTCGCCCAAGAGATCGAACGTCGCTGGCAGGACACGTGGGACGCCGACGGACACGTTCGAGACCCCGAATCCCGCAGGGCCGCTGGCCGATCCCGACGGCGATCGCCGGGCAGCCGAAGATGTTCGTGCTCGACATGTTCCCGTACCCGTCGCGGCACGGGTCTGCACGTCGGTCACCCGCTGGGCTTCATCGGCACCGACATCTACAGCCGCTACAAGCGCATGACGGGCCACAACGTGATGTACACGATGGGCTTCGACGCCTTCGGCCTGCCTGCCGAGCAGTACGCGGTGCAGACCGGGCAGCACCCGGCGATCACGACCGACGCAGAACGTCGCCAACTACCGCCGGCAGCTGCGACGACTCGGTCTGAGCCACGACGCACGCCGCAGCATCAGCACCACCGACCCGGGCTACTACCGCTGGACGCAGTGGATCTTCCTGCAGATCTTCAACTCGTGGTACGACACCGAGGCCGGCAGGGCCCGACCGATCAGCGAGCTGATCGCAGCAGTACGAGTCGGGCGGTCGCACGGCCGACGACGGCCGGGCGTGGGCCGATCTCTCGCCGGCCGAGCGCAACGCGATCATCGACGACCACCGCCTGGCCTACGTCAGCGACGCGCCGGTCAACTGGTGCCCCGGCCTCGGCACGGTCGTCGCCAACGAGGAGGTCACCGCCGACGGTCGCAGCGACCGCGGCAACTTCCCGGTGTTCAAGCGCAACATGCGCCAGTGGATGATGCGCATCACGGCGTACGCCGATCGGCTGATCGACGATCTCGACCTGCTCGACTGGACCGACGCGATCAAGGCGATGCAGCGCAACTGGATCGGGCGCAGCGAGGGCGCGACGGTGCACTTCCAGTCGCCCGCCGGCCCGATCACAGTGTTCACCACGCGCCCCGACACGTTGTTCGGCGCGACGTTCATGGTGCTCGCCCCCGAGCATCCGCTGGTCGATGCGCTGACGACGCCCGAGCAGCCGTCCAGCTGTCGCCCAATACCGCCATCAGGCAGCATCGAAGAAGGACATCGACCGTCAGGACGACACCCGTGAGAAGACCGGCGTGTTCACCGGTTCGTATGCCATCAACCCGGTGAACGGCGAGTCGATCCCGGTGTGGATCGCCGACTACGTGCTGATGGGTTACGGCACCGGGGCGATCATGGCCGTGCCGTGCGGCGACCAGCGTGACTTCGAGTTCGCCCGGCTAGTACGGCCTGCCGATCCCCGCGATCCAGCAGCCGCCCGATCGCACGGCCTCGACACGTCGACGTGGCGACGACCGCCTCGTCGGCGATGCGCCGTACGTCAACAGCTCCAACGGGTCGCTCGACCTGAACGGCATCGCCAACATCGCCGACGGCGCGCCTCACCAACGAGTGGCTGCAGGCGCACGGCCACGGCGAGGCGACCATCACCTACAAGCTGCGCGACTGGCTGTTCAGCCGCCAGCGGTACTGGGGCGAGCCGTTCCCGATCGTCTACGACCTCGACGGCAACCCGCACGGGCTGCCCGACAGCGATGCTCCCGCTGGTGCTGCCCGAGACCGACAGCTTCTCGCCGCGCACGTTCGACCCCGACGACGAGTTCTCCAACCCGGAGAGCCCGCTCGATCGGCTGGATTGGTGGACCAACGTCGAGCTCGACCTCGGCGATGGCCCGCAGCGGTACCGGCGCGACACCAATGTGATGCCGCAGTGGGCCGGCAGTTGCTGGTACGAGCTGCGCTACCTCGACCCGACCAACGAGAAGCAGTTCGTCGACCCCGAGGTCGAGCGGTACTGGATGGGTCCGCAAGCCGACGGCTTCGACGGCCGCCCGCATCCGGGTGGCGTCGACCTGTACGTCGGCGGCGTCGAGCACGCCGTGCTGCACCTGCTGTACGCCCGCTTCTGGCACAAGGTGCTGTTCGACCTCGGCCACCTGTCGTCGAAAGAGCCCTACTACCGGCTGTTCAACCAGGGCTACATCCTGGCCGCGGCCTACAAGGACGAGCGCGAGATCTACGTCGAGGCCACCGAGGTCGTCGAGCGCGATGGCACCTACTTCTACGACGACCAGCCCGTCACCCGCGAGTGGGGCAAGATGGGCAAGAGCCTGAAGAACGCCGTCACGCCCGACGACATGTGCGAGAGCTACGGCGCCGACACGCTGCGGCTCTACGAGATGGCCATGGGCCCGCTCGATGCGTCGCGCCCGTGGGAGACCCGCGACGTCGTCGGCATGTACCGCTTCCTGCAGCGGCTGTGGCGCAACATCGTCGACGAGGAGACTGGCGAACTGGCGTTGCTCGGCACCGAGGCCGACGTCGACACACAACGGCTGTTGCACCGCACGATCGCCGGGGTGCGCGACGACATGGACGCGCTGCGGTTCAACACCGCGATCGCCAAGTTGATCGAGCTGAACAACCATCTCACCAAGCTGGGTGGCTGCCCGGCCGACGTCGCCGAGCCACTCGTGCTGATGGTTGCGCCGCTGGCACCGCACGTCGCCGAGGAGCTGTGGGCGAAGTTGGGTCACGACGACGTCGCTCGCCCATGAGCCCTTCCCGGTCGCCGATCCGGCGCTGCTCGTCGCCGACACGGTCGAGTACCCGGTGCAGGTCAACGGCAAGGTGCGCGGCCGAATCACGGTTGCCGCCGATCTCGACCCCGCAGCGGTCGAAGCCGCGGCGCTGGCCGATCAGAAGGTCGCCGCCTGGCTGGCCGGCGCGCCGCCGAAGAAGGTCATCGTGATACCCGGTCGAATGGTGAACATCGTTGCCTGACCTGCCGTACATCTCGGCCTACGAGACACTCGAGATGTTCCGCCGTGGCCAGCTGTCGCCCATGGAGCATCTCGAGGCGTTGATCGAGCAGATCGAGACTCACGATTCGGTGATCAACGCGGTGGTCGACCGCCGCTACGACGAGGCCCGCGCCGAGGCACGCTCGGCAGAGCAGCGTTACCTCGGAAAAGGTGACGCGCCACGACCGCTCGAGGGTCTCGCCGTGGCGGCCAAGGAGGAGCAGCCGATGGTTGGCCGGCCGTGGCAGCAGGGTTCGTTGGCCTTCGCCGACGAAGTCGCCAAGTACGACCACCCGATCATCGAGCGCATCCAGAACGCCGGAGGCATCATCCACATCCGCACTGCTACGCCGGAGTTCTCGTGCGCCGGTTTCTGTCAGAGTGAACTGTGGGGCGTGACGCGCAACCCGTGGAACACGGCGTTCACCCCGGGCGGCTCGTCGGGCGGGTCGGGCGCGGCGCTCGCCGCCGGCTACGCGTCGCTGGCCACGGGGAGCGACATCGGAGGGTCGATACGCATCCCGGCGTCGTTCAGTGGAGTCGTGGGGTTCAAGCCTCCCTTCGGCCGGGTGCCCGGGTTGGCGCCGTATCACCTCGACCAGTACTGCCACGACGGGCCGATGGCCAGAACGGTGGCCGACTGCGGCCTCCTGGAGAACGTGATGGCCGGCCCGCACTGGCGCGACATCGTCTCGTTGCGCGATCCCCCGCAGATCCCTCGTGACGCGATGGGTGTCGAAGGGATGCGGGTCGCGCTGTGCATGACGCTGGGCGACTGGCAGGTGGATCCAGACGTCGTCGCCAACACGCACCGGGTCGCCGAGGCACTGCGTCAAGCCGGCGCGCAGGTCGACGAGGTCGTGCTGCCGTGGACGACCGAGCGAATCTGGCAGGCAGCCAGAGCCCACTTCGGAGCGATCTTCGGACCAGGCATCGGTGCGATAGGCGCCGAGTACGGCGATCTGTTGAACGACTACACCAGGGCGTTCGTCACCGAGATGAACCCGGAGTTGTCGTTCTACGAGGGCCTCGCCGAAGAGACGGCACTCTGGGATCCACTCGGCCGCTTGTTCGAAGACATCGACGTGCTCATCTGCCCCACGATCGCGACCACCGGTCTACGAGCGGGCGAGTCATATGTCGACGAGCATGTGGAGATCAACGGGCACACCATCGTGCACCACATCATGGCGATGATGACGTTGCCGTTCAATCTGTTCAGCCGGTGTCCGGTCCTCTCGGTGCCTTCCGGGTTGGCGCCAAACGGGGTGCCGACCGGGGTGCAGATCGTCGGCCGAACCTATGAAGACGTCAGCGCGTTTCAGGTCGCCGCCGCAGTCGAGGCCGCTGGCTTCGGGTTCGGGTCGCCCACGTGGCGACCACCTCTCACCCCGTAACAACAGCAACTACCGTGGCCCGCCATGCGGATCTACATCTCCGGAGTACAGCACGAGTCGAGCTCGTTCTCGCCGATACCGACCTCGTTCCGATCGTTCGAGCAGTGGAACTGGTCGGCCGACAGTCCCTTCGACGCTGACGGCTTCGGGTACGGCGAAGCATGCCGCCTCGCACTGGGGATCGGGTTCGACGTGGTCGCCGGGCCGTTCTTCAACGCCGAACCGAGCTCCCCGGCTACGGCTACGGCATGGCGGACGATCAGCGACCAGATTCTCGACGGGCTGCGCGCCGCGATGCCTGTCGATGTCGTGTTGCTCTGCCTGCACGGCGCGCGAGATGGCCGACGCCGTCGATGATTGCGAAGGTGCGCTGCTGGCCGCTGCCCGCGGGATCGTCGGACCGCACGTTGCGGTCGGAGTGCTTCTCGACCTCCACGCCAACGTCACCTCGGCAATGTGTGCAATGGCCGATCTGACGGTGTCGTGCCGCGAGTATCCGCACATCGACTACGGCGAACGTGCCGCCGAGATGCTGCCGGTGCTGCGCAACATCGCCGACGGGCACCACGCGGCCAGTCACTCGCACCCGACGGATCCCCGCGTCAGGTGTGTTCCCGACACCGGATGAGCCGATGCGATCGTTCGTGGTCCGCATCACCGACGCCCAGCGCCGACCGCGGGTGTTGATGGTCTCGGCCAATCATGGTTTCGAAGGTTCCGACACGCCGTTCACCGGTGCATCGGTGGTCGTGACGACCGACGGTGACGAGGTGCTCGCTGACCAATTGGTCGACGAGGTCGCCACCGACTTCCTTGCCACCATCGTCGGCAACGCGTGGAACGGGTTGGGGGTCGGCGCGGCAATCGATGAGGCGCTTTGCCGTCCGCTCGGCCCCGTCGTGATCGCTGATCGATCCGACAACGCCGGCGCGGGTGCAGCGAGTGACTCGACCTACATCCTCGCCGAGTTGATCGATCGCGGCATCACCAATGCCACGGTCGGCATGCTCTGGGATCCGATGGCCGTGCGGTGCTGCCACGACGCCGGGGTCGGCGCGCGTCTCGCCTTGCGGATCGGCGGGAAGGCCGGACGTCTGTCGGGTGCACCGATCGATGCCGACGTCGAAGTGATGTCGGTACGCGACGACGGCGTGCAGGCCCTGTTCGGCCAGGGTGAGCCGCGCGAGCCGCTGGGCAAGTCGGCCGCGGTCCGAATCGGGGGCATCGACGTGGTGATGACCTCGCGACGTCAGCAGGTGTTCAGCCCCCATTGCTTCACCGAACACGGCATCGACCCCGCGCAGCGACACATCGTGGTCGTCAAGAGCATGCAGCACTTCATGGGCGGCTTCGCTTCGATCGCCGCCTCGATCATCCGCTGCGACGGCCCCGGCAGCGCGACGCTCGACATGAGGCAGACCCCTTACCGGCACATCGGTCGGCCGATGCTCGGCCTCGACCCGCTGGACGCGATCGGGCTCGAACCGCTGCCGTGAGCACTGGGCAACACATCATCCGCCCTGTTCTGCCAGTTCAGCGGTAGTCTTGCTCCCGGCGGTGTACGAACACGTACCCGCGGTCGAGTGCAGCGCTCTCAGCGCACAGTGATTCCAGCAAGTTGTTGGTCTTTGCATCCGCGGCCAACAGACCATAAAGGAATCTCCCACCATGACCACATCAGCCCCCAGCTCTCGCGGCGCGCGCCGTCGCAACGGCGGTCGTCGACCAGGCGCAGAGCGCCCTGTGCGCGTCGCCGAGCCGGCCTTCGTAGCACACCTCCCGACCCTCACGTCGGCCAGTCCCTCGACGCTTCCAGCGACCGAGTACATCACCGACTTCGTCGCCCTCGGCGTGCCGGCTCCATTGATCGCCGTGCTCGCAGCCCGCGACGTCACCACCGCCTTTCCGATCCAGTCGGCAACGTTGCCCGACTCGCTGCTCGGCCTCGACGTGCTGGGCCGCGGCAAGACCGGCAGCGGCAAGACCATCGCGTTCGCCCTGCCGATGGTTGCTCGCCTCGCGGCGAGCGGACGTCACCGTCAGTCGGGCAAGCCGCGGGCACTCATCCTCGTGCCCACCCGCGAGTTGGCCAACCAGGTCATGACGTCGTTGAGCCCGTTGGCCGCAGCCATGGGGTTGCGCGTCGCCACCATCTACGGCGGCGTCGGCCAGGGCCCGCAGGTCTCGGCATTGCGCCAGGGCGTCGACATCGTCGTTGCCTGCCCGGGCCGTCTCGAAGATCTCATCGGCCAGCGTCACTGCCGCCTCGACGCTGTCGAGATCACCGTGCTCGACGAGGCCGACCACATGGCCGACCTCGGCTTCCTGCCCGGTGTGAAGCGCATCCTCGACGCCACACCGTCGGGTGGCCAACGCATGCTGTTCTCGGCGACGCTCGACAAGGCGATCGATGGTCTGGTGCGCACCTATCTGACCAACCCGATCGTCCACTCGGTCGATCCCGAGGTGTCGTCGGTCAACACCATGACCCACCACGTGCTTCGCGGTGAGCTCGGGCGACAAAGCCGCTGTCGTCAGCGCGCTGGCCTCCGGTCTCGACCGGTCGCTGCTGTTCATGCGCACCAAGCACGGCGCCAAGAAGCTGGCCAAGCAGTTGTGCATCGCCGGCATCCCGGCGGTCGAACTGCACGGCAACCTGTCGCAGAGCGCCCGCGAGCGCAACCTCGCCGACTTCACCAGCGGTGAGGTCCGCGTCCTGGTGGCCACCGACATCGCCGCTCGCGGCATCCACGTCGACGACATCGCACTGGTGATCCACGTCGATCCCCCGGCCGAGCACAAGGCGTTCCTGCACCGCTCGGGCCGTACCGCTCGCGCCGGCGCCGAGGGCATCGTCGCCACGGTGATGACTCCCGATCAGGCCGGCGACGTTCGGTCGCTGGCACGTGCCGCCGGGATCTCACCGACGGTCACCAAGGTCGATCCGATGCACCCGCTGCTCGCCGAACTGTCGGGCCCGGTTGCTCCGAAGGTCGCGCCTCGCCCACCGCGTCCCGAAGACGTCGCCGCCGCCCGGCAACGCCCCGGCCAGCCCGGTCGCCGTCGTGGTCAGGCCCCCGGCCAACCGCGCAACGGCGCAGCGCGGCAGCACCGGTCGTCCGGCGGCGAACCACGCCCGATCCGGCTCACCCGCCGGCGCTCGTGGCAACGGTGGTGGTCGCAGCTCGGGTGGCCGTCGCACCGGTCGCTGACCCCGCGCTAGCGTCGGGCCATGGGCGACTACTTCCTGAAGATCGATTCGGTTCCCGGCGAGAGCCATGACGCACACCACCCTGACGAGATCCCGGTCACCTCGTTCTCCTGGGGGGAAAGCAGCGGCGGCACGCCTGAAGGCGGAGGTGGCGGAGCGGGCAAGGTCCACATGGAGGCCTTCTACTTCACCGCCGTCACCAGCAAGGCCTCGCCGAAGCTGATGCTGCTGTGCGCCAACGGCAAGCACGTCAAGAGCGCCGTCCTCGTCGGGCGACGCGCCGGCCCGGCCAACCAGGAGTACCTCAAGATCACGTTCACCGATGTGACGATCTCCTCCTATCAGGTCGCTGGGTCATCGAACACCGTGCCCGTCGACGAGGTGTCGCTGAGCTTTGCCAAGGTGGCGATCGACTACAAGCCCCAGAACGCCAACGGCTCACTCGGTGCCGTGGTTCACGGCGGCTGGGATCTCGTCCAGGGCAAGGAGTTCTGAGCGTTCTGCTCTCCCTCATCAGGTATTGGGAGTGCCACTAGACTCGTGGCGTGATCGAACGCGTCGTCGAAGTGGTCAGCAGCTTCGAAGGTGCCGATGATGACGACCGGAAGTTCTGGTGGTCGCAATCCCCGTCGAATCGCCTCGCGCATGCGCTGTGGCTACGGAGGCTCAACTATGGAACCGATCGAGTTTCCGGGCGACTTCAGCGAGTTCTTGAAATTACTCAACGCGAACGACGTTGAGTACCTCCTCGTCGGAGGATTTGCCGTGGCGATCCACGGCTATCCCCGGGCCACGGCCGACATGGATGTTTGGGTGGCCCGCGGCGTTGACAACGCTCGACGCATCGTGACCGCGCTTCGGATGGGCGTCGCACGGCTTCGGATCGAGCTGCTCACCAGCATTGACGGCGTCGAGTTCGACGATTGCGTTCGACTCGCCGTGTTTCAGGAGGTGGAAGGCTCGCCAATTCCGGTGATCGGGCTCGACGATTTGAAAGCCAACAAGCGGGCGAGCGGCCGGACCAAGGACCTGGCCGACCTCGACAATCTTCCGTAGATCCGGCCGCTACTGCGTGAAGGCCCAGTCGAGCAGGGCCGTCGCGCCATCGATGCGAGCTTTGTCGCTGGGCGCCCCGAGCACGGCGACGATCACAGGACGACCGTCACGAGTCGCCGAACCGACGATGCAGTATCCGGCGTCGGTGGTGTGGCCGGTCTTCACCCCGGTCGCACCTTCGTACGTCGACAGCAGCGGGTTCGTCGACGGAAAGACCAACCCGTGCAGTCGAGCGTCGGCGCGCGCGACGGTGGTGCGAAACGTCGGATCGTCCATCAATACAGTCGCGACGATCACCATGTCGCGGGCAGAGGAATGCCCATCCGGTGCGTCCAGCCCGGTGGGGTTGACCGCGACGGTGTTGACCATGCCCAACGCCTGGGCAGCTTCGTTCATCCGATCTACGAATGCCTGCTCCCTTCCACCGACGTCGACCGCCAAGGTACGCGCCGCATCGTTGGCGCTGGCGATCAACATCGCCCGCAACAGCACATCACGGCCGAGCCGCTCGCCTTCGTAGAGGCCGATCGACGACTCTTCCACATCTGTGTGCATGGCCGGCACGGTCGCCACGTGCGACGGGTCGCCCGCCTGCATCACGACGAACGCGGTCAGCAACTTCATCAGACTGCCAACCGGTCGGGCCGTGTCGGGGTTGTGCTCGGCCATCCCTCGCTGCGACCCGACGTCGTACACGACGTACGCCGCGGCGTCGACCTCCGGTGACTGGGAAAGGTCGGCCACCGGCGTGGTGACCGGCATCGTGGTGGTGGTCGTGGTCGGAGTCGTGGTCGTGGTGGTGATGGTGGTCGTGGGCGCGGCAGCCGTGGTCGGGGCGATGGTCGACGAGACGACCGAGGCCGAACTCGTCGACGCCGACACGGGTGCGAGCGGAGCAAGCGAATCGACGGTTGCACGACCGCTGTCTCCACCGCACGCCGCAAGCGTCGCTAGCAGCGCAACCGCAATCAGCCCGCCGGCCCGATTGTGTGCCGACGCGGTCTCACGATGTCCAGCCATGTTCCGCCCGACGATAGAGGCGGCCGAAGCTCTGTGGGGCGCGGTCGACAATCCGTGCTGCGCCCATCCTCAGCGCTGAGCAGCGTTGCGGGTACCTCGACGATGATTGCGCCGTGAAGCGCCACCCGAGCTGCGCCTTCGGGTTTCATACCGCTAGCGGCGACTATGTGGCCTCAACCTGTACATCAGCTCGAGACAAGTCAGATTCAACCCGCAATCCAATTAACTGCATTTGGGTTGCACGAGGCATGGCGTGGGCACGAACGTGGGGACCTAGATCGATTCCGGTCAAGTCGAGGCCACGATCGTGGAGCTCCATGGCCCACGACCTACTCCCGCAACCGGCATTGAGCACATGCGACGGCCCCGAGGCGGCCGATGAAGTCAGCGACGACGGCCAGCGAAGTCACGTCCCCACGAGCCACGGCAGCGACGACAAGGCCAGACAGACTGGATCGACCCATCGAGACCACCTCGCTCGTCCCGCCAACGGCGCTCCAAGCGACGAATTCGCGCCTCCAGTCCCCATCCGCCACGGTGAGCGCGCGGAGTGACACGGAGGGGGGCCACTTTGCTGCTCCGACGAGGACGTTGGACCCTGTGCATCTACAGGACCCGGGCATTCAGTGGGGTTACGTGTGTGAATACGAAGCGGGAGGAAATGAAATGAGCGGAAAGATATATAGGAACCTGGGTGCCCTTGTAGGCGCCTTTGGACTGTGCTTGACGACCGGAGCCATCGTGTTGCAATCGTCGAGTGCTACCAACGTGGTGGAGGCCGCTCCGCTCTTCGCAGCCAATCCCGCTAACACGGCAAAGTATCCGCATTACTTCGGGCCGTACTCGAACTGGGCCAACAGCCCGCAAGTTGGCACAGACGCGACCGGTAAAGATCAACTCTTCCAATGGGGTCGGCAGCGGAGCGACGGCAACGGCAACGGTGGATCCCGTCTCGGGATTCATCTCCGACATCACCGTGACGAATCCGGGTATCGGCTACACGGCTGCTCCGAATGTCGTGATCAGTACTGGCGTGACCGGTGTAACGCCCGCAACCGCGACCGCGCAGATCAGCCTCGGTGTCGTGTCTAGCATCGCCCTCCCGACAGCGCCTGGGGGCTTCACGACCCCTGAGATCATCATTGCTCCCCCCGCCCTCACTACCGATGCGACGGCGACCGCGGTTGCGAGTGGCTTCGTCCAAAACACCGTGAGCGTCACCAGCGGCGGCGAGTACACGGTGAACGCGGGTGTTGTCAACTTCAGCATGCCGGACCTTCCTCTCGGCGTGCGGGCGGCAGGGTCAGCCACGATGGAAGAGATCCTTCCCGCCACCGTGCCCCCCTTGTACAGGGTTATCGCAGTTGCGGTGACCACTCCGGGCTCCGGGTACACAACCGCTCCGACGATCGACATCCTTGACGGCTCGCTCGTCCTGCCGGCACCGACCCCGGCTGTCGCCGTGGCGACGATCTCGATCAACCACATCGACGTGACTTCCGGCGGCTCGGGCTACGTTGCTGGCACGCCGCCGGTGACAACCCTCTACGAAATTTCTAATCCGAACATCGCCCCCGTCTTCAAGGAAACCTTGACCGCAACGGTCTCCAATGGGGTCAGTGGCATCACTATTGGCAACCATGGCCTCGGCTACTTGACGCCGGGAATCAAGAAGTTCGTCGATACCCTCCCCGGTCTACGAAGCACCAGCACCGGACAGACTTCCGGCAACTACATCCCGGTCGCCGTTCCCGATACCACTACCTATCCGGGTACTGACTACTACGAGATCGGGCTGGTCCAGTACCGCCACGTGTTCTCAACGCAAATTCCGGCGACGCTGCTACGAGGTTATGTCCAAATCGAGACGCCGGCGCTCATCGCCCAGGCAGGCACTGTCACCGCTCACGCGCCGTTGACCAACGCCAACCTCGACCCGATTGCTGCTGGTATCACCACCGCCACGCTGCCCGATAATAGCACGTTCCCTGCGACCCCAATCCTGATCAACAACGCCCCGGCGTTTGGCATCGACATGCCGCGCTATTTGGGTCCGACAATCGTCGCCTCGAAGGACCGGCCGGTGCGGGTGAAGTTCCGCAACCTGCTCCCGAATGGTGCGGCCGGAGATCTGTTCCTGCCAACCGACACCACGCTCATGGGCTCGGGTATGGGCCCGGACGCCGTGACACTCAACGCAAGCGGCATCCCTATCGACACGACCGCTGACACGGGGAGCGTCCTCGACGCAGTCCGCAATCCGGAGTGTGGAACGCCAGACAAGATGGTTGATCCCGTCACCACCAAGACGATCTGCTACGCAGAGAACCGGGCCACGTTGCACCTCCACGGTGGCGTCACACCGTGGATCAGTGATGGTACCCCCCACCAGTGGATCACACCCGCTGGCGAGAACACCGCTTACCCCCAAGGCGTCAGCGTGAGCAACGTGCCCGACATGGAACAACCTGTCCCCGGCGACGGCTCGCAAACGTTCTTCTACACCAACCAGCAGAGCGCTCGCTTGATGTTCTACCACGACCATGCTTGGGGAATCACCCGGCTGAACGTGTATGCCGGTGAAGCCGCTGGTTACGTCGTCACCGACGATATGGAAGCGAGCCTGATCAACCCGTCAACTGGAGTTCTACGCGGTCTTGATCCCGCCCTGAGCGTCGGCACTCCGCTGATCATTCAGGACAAGACCTTCGTTTCCGCAGCAGTCGCAGCGGGCGAGACATTTGACACCACAGTTACGCCCGCTAAGGCTCTGAACACCACGACCGACCCGACCTGGAATGCTGCCAAGTGGGGCGGCGAGGGCAGCCTGTGGACACCGCATGTTTACATGCCCGCCCAGAACCCGGGCGACCCGACCGGGATGAGTGCATTCGGACGCTGGATGTACGGCCCCTGGTTCTGGCCACCGGCCAAGAACGTGAAGTACCCACCGATCGATAACCCGTACTACGACCCCGCCTGTAACCCGAACTTCATCCTGCCGGATGGCAGCAATCAGTTCTGCGAGCCAGCCCTGATCCCGTCGACCCCGAACATCTCGGTGGGCATGGAAGCTTTCAACGACACTCCGATCGTCAACGGCACGGCCTACCCGACCACCACCGTCGACCCGAAGGCTTACCGCTACCGTGTCCTCAACGCTGCCAACGACCGGTTCTGGAACCTGTCTTGGTACAAGGCCGACACCAGGCCGACGCAGGACGCCACTACCGGGCTCATGACTGTGCCCAGTACACTCAGCGAAGTCGCCCTGAACCCGCTGGAACTCGAAGCGGCTCAGACAGATCCGGTGGTCTTCCCCACGCCCGACACTCTGAACAGTCCCCCAGGCCCGAGCTGGATCCAGATCGGCACCGAAGGCGGCTTCCTACCTGCCCCGGTGATTGTTCCGCCCCACCCCACCACCTGGATCACCGACCCGACCCGCTTCGACGTGGGTAACGTCGACCAGCACTCACTGCTGCTGGCACCCGCCGAACGAGCCGACGTGATCGTCGACTTCTCCAAGTACGCCGGCCAGACCCTGATCCTTTACAACGATGCCCCGGCCGCCTTCCCGGCCCGAGTCCCCGGCTACGATTACTACACCGGCGGCCCCGACCTGAGCCCATCTGGTGCTCCGACGACGTTGCCCGGCTACGGCCCCAACACCCGCACAATCATGCAGGTCAAGGTCAGAGCCATCACACCCGCGACGGCGTTCGATGTGCCAGGCACTTCGGCTGACCGGATGGGCGCTCTCGTGAACGCCTTCAAACACCACAATGACGCCAACGGGAAGCCAGCCGGCGTGTTCGAGAAGGGCTCCGACCCGATCATCGTCGGCCAGGCCGCTTACAACTCGGCATACGGTTCAAACTTCGTTGCGAACGGATGGTGCAACAGCCCAACCGCACCGTCGGCGAGTTGCGACGGGTTCGCCAGGGTCCAAGAGCAGGGCTCAGTCCCCGGACAGCCGGACGCCTTCAAGTTCAAGTTCGACACACTTGGAGCGAGCCCGGCGACGGCTCGAGGCCCACAGTTGTCGATCCCCTTCGAGCCCAAGGGCATGCACGATGAGATGAACTCAGCCAGCTTCGACGAGTGGGGGCGCATGACTGCCAACATGGGCCTCGAGGCACCTGGTGCCACACCACTGTTGCAGAACATCATCCTGTATCCCTTCGTCAACCCAGCAACAGAGATCGAGGACTCGTCGGGGATGCCAAGCAGCCTCAAGGTGACACCGATCTCTTCGGCTCTGGACGGAACACAGCTCTGGAAGATCACCCACAATGGTGTTGATACCCACCCGATCCACTTCCACCTGTACGACGTGCAGGTCCTCAACCGTGTCACCTGGGACAACATCATCATCCCACCGGAGCCGACCGAGCTCGGTTGGAAGGAGACCGTGCGGGTCAGCCCGCTCGAAGACACCATCGTCGCCCTGCGCCCGATCGTGCCAACCCTTCCGTTCGCCGTGCCCGACAGCAAGCGTCTGCTCAACCCGGCGCTTCCCGAACACGCCAAGGGTGACGTGAATAGTCCCCTCGGTACCCAGGCAGGGTTCAACAACACCGATGTCGCCGGCAACCCGATGCCCGTTGCAATCTCGAACGAAGTGACGAACTTCGAATGGGAATACGTCTGGCACTGCCACATCCTGAGCCATGAAGAGATGGACATGATGCGCCCAGTGACGGTTCACGTCGTCAGAAGGCTCGCTCCGATACCGGTCATAACGGCCACTCGGGCGGGCAGCCAAGTCAACCTGACGTGGACTGACGGGACGCCTGTCAACTGGAACCCCATCACACCCGTGACCGCCAACGCCCTCGCACTCACTTGGACGAATCCGGGCACGGCGGAGATCGGCTATCGCATCGAGCGAGCCCCGGTCGTCAACAATGTTGTCGGCACGTACGTAGTGATCGGCAAGCCCCTGGCGAACGCCACTGCCTACTCCGACCTCACGGCTGATCCAAACCTCGGCTACCGCTACCGCGTTGTCGCCTACAACGCGGCGGGTGATTCGACCTCGACCCCGTTCACGATCGCCGGCGCCCTGCGGGCCAGCACCACAGTCGTGACAAGCAACCGCACTCCTTGGGCGACCTCCGGGCAGTCTGTGACATTCACTGCCACAGTCACACCGACGGCCGGCGCCGGCATTCCGGGTGGCACGGTGCAGTTCGTCATCGACGGAACCAACGCCGGCACTCCGCAGACGCTGAATATCCAGGGTAAGGCGACGTACACCGCCGCAACCCTGGCATTGGGAAGCCATACCGTCACGGCCAACTACCTCGGCGGCGACGGCGTCTTCAATCTCAGCAGCAGCGCTGCGATTACTCAGCTCGTCAAGGCCAGCACATCGACGACCGTGGCGACCAGCCTCACGCCGTCCCGTGTGGGCAATAGCGTGACCTTCACCGCGACGGTGACCCCGATAGGGGTCCTCCCGGCCGCAGTGCAGTTCACGATCGATGGTGTCAACTTCGGCGCCCCAGTGACGCTGAACTCCAGTGGAAAGGCAACGTTGATCACCAACACCCTGACCGTTGGCAATCACACCATCACGGCGGTCTACCCTGGCTCGGCTAGCTACATCACCAGCACGGGACTTCGCTCCCAGAGGGTGAATCCGTAGTCGGTTTCTGACGCCCCAAGAGCTCGGGGCGCCATCAGCGGAGACAAGACGGGGAGGAGTTCAACGCTCCTCCCCGTCTTCGTCGTCCGAGCACAGATATTCCTAGTTGCGCCGATCACCCTCGTGGCGACGCTGAGATCCATACTGTTCGAGGCCTCTTCGGGCTCCCTCCGATCGACATGGTCACACTGGACATGAAAATCGCCACCGTCGCGTCGCGACTAGCGCAACACATCATGTATCGGGATCTGGTCTGAGAAGGTGAGCTATGGCCCGCAGCAGAGTCGTCGACAAGAGTGGGACCAATGTCCGATCCATCGAGGGTCTCGGTGTTTGACCCAGAGCTCCGCTCAGCAGCTCGTCGATCGAGCCAAGGCTGAGGGCTGAGATTGACTGGGCCCTGGTGGTCTGTTGGAGGATCTCACGATGCGGGTGTTGGAGGCCGGCCTCGACGGTGAGACGGATGGCCATGTCGGCTATGCCAAGCCAACCGTCGAGGACGTAGCGGGAACAACTCTCGCAACGGGACAACGGACCAAGACCGTGAGCATCGACGTCGGCCAAGTCGATATCGAGATACCGACGGATCGTGATGTGACCTTCGAACCCACATCGGGCGCAGGCATCAACGCCGTGTCTGCCGCCTCGATGACATGGTGCTGTCGTTGTCGGCCAAGGGGTTGACCACTGGTGAGATCTCGGCGCACCTCGCCTATGTAGATGGGTGTCCAGCGCGTCGAAAGACACGATCTCGGTGACCACTTATCGGGTGTTGGGCGAGATCGCCGATGGCAGTCACGTCCGCCCGACGGAGTCTGCCCGGTGTTGTTCATCGACGCGACTTCGTCAAGCTGAGCGACGGCCAAAGTGACCAATAGGCCGATCTACGTGGCCATTCGCGTCACCGTCGATGGTGGACGAGACATTCCTGGGTTTGTGGGCCGCCAAGGCTGCGAGGGCGCCAAGTGCTTGTTGACGGTCTTGATGCGCCACGAGGCGCTGTGTTGAACCTTGTGGGGTGAAAGGACACCGCCACGGGCTCGTCGCAGCGGGCTTATCGAAGCTCCGTCTTGCTTGCCCGGACCCGGACCATCTAGCAGTGCTGATCCATCCCGCCGTTGTCAGAGCTGCTCTCCACCATCCCCGGCGTCCCCTGGATCAGGGGAAAGGCGAACGTGAGGAACCAGCGGCTAAACGCCTCCCAAGGCAAGCCACAAGCTCGAATCTGATGGATCTGGACTGGGTCCGCAACGCACACCCGCATCGTGTTGGTGTCGGAACCCTCTGGCCGGTCAAGCACTCCGGCAGGGAGGCCACGGTGAGAGCCTGCGACGTCGCTGGGCGTCGACCCCGTCGAAGGCTTCAACGGTGAACGTGGGAATCGTCTCGGGGGTCCGTCCCTCCACCCATCCAGGGTGACAGGCGGGAAGGCGCGTGGTCGGCTGGTGCCGTCGGGACGCGACGGAGGACCCGCGGTAGTCCCATCACGGGAAGGCTGTGTCCATTGCGAAGGGGTCCCAGCGCCTTCGCAGTATCCACGCGAACGAGGAGGTCGCTGGTGAGCATCCGCGCTCCGTGGCCCGACCTCGATGAGGCCGATCTGCGGGTACTCGTGATACAGATGAAGCTGCACCAATGGGCGAAGGCTACGCCGCCGGTTGAACTCGACGCTGCGGGCTGGTGCAACTACTTCCGCCACAGCGTGTCGTCGCGGACGTTCAACTACGTCGACCATTACGCCGTCGGCGAATCGTCCGGCTGGCTCCGCAAACGACACCCGAGGCTCAACATGCACACCCGGTCCGCCGTCACCTCCCGGGATGGGGGATCAGCGCTGAAGGTGTCGACGACGTTCCAACCCAAGCGGTTCGCCATCGAGCGCCACCGGTTCGGAACACACGAATCCCGACACCATGGACAAGCGCCACGACAGGATTCCCCCACCAGCGGCGTGAACAATTGGAGAGCCGGACGCGATGGAAGTTCTCACGTCCGGCTCGCAGGGCGGGCCGGCAACCCACCTATCGAAAGATGGATAGGGCGCTCCTGCCGACCCTACATCGAGATCAAGACCGGGAGCGTAAACGACGTATGCATCGTGTGCTGCGACGGGTTGAAAGGCCTGCCCGATCGATCTTGGCGACCTGGCCCCTGGCAATCGTCCAATCATGTGTGCTGCACCTGGCGCTTCACGCAGCGAAGGGGCCTGTCTCTGGTGGAGACGGGCCCCTTCGCGCGAGTGATTTCGATGGCTGACGCGCTCGCTATGCGGAACTCAGCTCAGCTTGTCGATCGTGATCGTCGCATTGATCGCACCTGTACCAGTTGCCAAGTTGACTGTGCCACCGGACGTGAGGTTGTCCACGGTGATGACGTCGCCGGCAAGGAGGAGCGTCAGCACTGCTGTTCCGACGTTTGTCTGGTTGGCGCCTGCGCTGAACTTCAGCGCAACAGGAACCGCAGCGCCGCCGTTGACTTGGATGTCGAAGACGCTGGCCTCGACTACCGCAGCGGTGAAGCTGACATTGTAGGTTCCATCAGTGGGCACAATGAATGCGATCGCTGAACCTGGAGGGCCGACGGCTGTGATGCCACCCTGCGTCGCAGTGACCGTGTCGAACGTGAGGGATTCGCCCGTTGGGATCCCCTCCGTAATCGTGTTGTTGGCTGACAGGAACACGCCAGGGGTACTCGTGCCGGGGGCACCGGGGGCACCGGCAGGACCGGCAGGACCGGCCGCACCGTCGCCGGCAGGACTCAGGGCGTAATAGCCGAGCAGGTCGATCACCACATTCACCGTGCCTTTGAGATTGTAAATGGTCAGTGACTTGTCGGCACCGAGGACCACGGTTGCACTGTTGGCCTCCGCGCCCGCCGAGTCCCAGTTGACGGTAGATGTCGTTGGGCGTGCGCTGCCCTTCGGGTACACGGTCAGGAACGACCCCTCCGTACCGTCAACGACAGTGACGTTGATCGAAACCGCTGTGGCATCGTCGGGAAGACCCTTGATCTCGAGATCGAGCGTCTCGCCGAGTCCGAGGGGTTCAGCCTCTGAGCCGACCTGGGTCGCCGGTCGTGTGTCGAGAAGTCGCACAGTCGGGACAGTGTGGAAAGCGAGCGCTGTCGCCGGATCTGACGGTGCGGCGAGAAGTACTCCACCGCCAGCGAGAGCGGTTACGCCGGCCACTGCGGCGATAAAACGCCACCGTCGCGCGACCGGGGGAATATGGAATCGTGTCATCAGGGTCTCCTGGTAGTGAGATGGGGGTTTCGTCACTAATCAGTAACTGTGCGCCGTCAAAGTCCTGCTCACCAGGGCCGAACGGCCTCTGTGAGCGCCGAAAGGCCCACGCCGCGTCGACATTTTGGCGGCCGATGGGCGATAGCCCTCCAAGCGGCGTCGTCAGCCTTCGTCGCCGAAGCAGATGCCGACATTGCGTGCGGCCGCCAAGGTGTCGCTGTCGAGCGGCACGGAGCGCATCGAGCCGATGACGTCGACGAGCGGCACGTAGTCGACACGCGGTTCGTTGAAAGCGACCATCACGGCGTTGAGGCCGGCCCCGAGGGCACGCACGGCGGCGGCGCCGTAGCGGGTGCCCAGTAGACGGTCTTGCGCTGTTGGAGTACCGCCACGCAGCAGATGCCCCAACACCAGCGTGCGCGCTTCTTTGCCGGTCAGCACAGAGAGCTCACGGGCCACCTGGTCACCGATACCGCCCAACCGCTCGGCCTGATCGTCCGAATGGCCCAGCACCGAGCGCTGGCCACCTTTGGGCATCGCTCCCTCGGCGACAACCACGATGGCGAAGTGGGCGCCGCGCTCTTCGCGTTCCTTGATCATCGCCGCCACCGATTCGAGCCGGTAGGGAACCTCGGGGATCAGGATGGCATGAGCGCCGGCGGCCACACCCGAGTTGAGGGCGATCCAACCGGCATAGCGGCCCATCACTTCCACCACGAACACCCTGCTGTGCGACGTCGCGGTGGTGAACACGCGGTCGATCGACTCTGTGGCCACCTGAACAGCGGTGTCGAAGCCGAAGCTGACCGTGGTCTTGTCGAGGTCGTTGTCGATGGTCTTGGGCACGCCGATCACGCGCAGGCCGGCCGCGCACAACCGCTGGCCGATAGCCAGCGAACCATCGCCGCCAATGGTGATCAGCGCATCAATCCCGGCTTGGCGAAACAGCGAAACCAGATGTTCGGTGCGGTCTTCGTAGACGACGCTGCCATCGGGCTGCTGAACCGGGAAATGGCACGGATTCCCCCGGTTGGTGCTTCCGAGGATGGTGCCACCCAGATAGGCGATGCCGCGTACGCCGGGCAGCTCCAACGAAATGGTGCCGCTGCCTTCCTTGTACTGCTCGGGAAACATCAGGCCGTTGAAGCCGTCGCGAATGCCGATGACTTCCCAGCCGCGACGTATCGCACACAACGTCGCGGAGCGTATGACTGCGTTGAGTCCCGGGGCGTCGCCGCCGCCGGTGCTGATGGCGACTCGCATGGGTCACGTGTCTAGCACGGAAGCGGCACCGACCGTAACCGCGGCAAGTACCACGGCCAGGTCGGTTGACCGCCCCGGGGGAGATTCGATCAGGCTCCCGTTGACGCGAACCACGAACCGCCGGCGTTGCCGACGAACACGATTGGCGCAATGCACGGGGTGGGCAGCGTGACAGATGTTTCGAACTCGGAGTTGCCGGCGAGATCGGCCGGAAACGCATCAGTGAACACATTCGTCGTGATGGCGAGACCTGCGGCGTCGGTCGACAGACAGCTCACGATCGCTTTGAACGGCCCAGCCGGGTTGGTTCCCGCGGCGGCAATCGGTTCGTTGGGATCGATCACCAGACCTTGGACTTCGACCTTCAACCTGCCGTTGGACTTCAACTCGATCTCGCCTTGGGCGATCACCCACGGACGGCCACCACCGGGCACCCCACGAATAGCGTTCGCTGCACCCGTATACGGCCTCGAAACTCCGACGAGAACATCAGCCTCGATGACCGTCCGACCCTTGTGCGAGCCGGCATAACCGATTCCGGCAGTACCACCGATGATCGCGGCGACGACGAGCGCCGCTCCCGCAGCGACATGAATACGTGATTTCACGACGTTCCCCCTTGTTGCGCGGCGCGACGGCGCGCCTCCTATCCAACGGTAAGCCAGCTTGTCGTAGGCGGCAATTGGTCCGATGGTCCTACGACGTGCCTGGGTCCATCGGCCTACGATCGCGGCGTGGCCACCGCAACACCCTCCTCGACACCGAACCCCGACGCGCTGAAGTTCACGCTCGACGTCACGCTCCCGGCGATGTTCAACGCAGCGAACGCTGCCGATGCGGCCGGCATCCCGTTCGCTGCCGCGGTCTTCGCCGCCGATGGTGTTGCGTCGGTGTTCGGCGTCAACGACTTCGTCACCGTCACCCGGCAAACCGGCGCCGATTGGCAACCCATCATCGCCGCGGTACAGGCGGCGGCCGAGGCGCACTTGTAGCAGATTTTTCGAGACGATGGGTACTACGGCTCTGTCGCCGTGGCCCCCGACACAACGATGATGGTCCCGTGAACACCGTCGTACAGCGCGGCCCCGGCCGCAGTCTCGGCCCAGGCGTTGACACTCCGGCTCAACACGTTTCGAGTCAGAAGTTCGCGTCGCGGTTGAACGAATCCGATGCATTGATGTGGACGATCGAGAGAGACCCGTGCCTGCGAAGCACGATCGTCGCGGTGGCGATGCTCGACCGCAGTCCCGACTGGGATCGGCTGGTTCTGCGGTTCCAACAAGCCTGCGAACTGATCCCGAGGCTTCGCCAGCGAGTCGTCGACACGCCGCTTCGCCTGGGGACACCACGCTGGGAGCTCGACGAGTTCTTCGACCTCAACTACCACTTACGACGCACCGTCGCTCCCGCGCCTGCCGACTTCCGCTCGGTATTGGACATCGCCGGGTTGATGGCGATGACCGCATTCGACAAGGACCGTCCGCTCTGGGAGTTCACGGTCGTAGAGGGCTTGGACCACGGGCGCGCCGCATTCATCCAGAAGGTGCATCACTCGGTCACCGACGGGGTCGGAGGGGTCAAACTCGCCAAACTGCTGCTCGACGGCAAACGCAAACCGCCACAGGCAAAGTCGACCGTTCGCATCGCGGCTCCCCACCAGGCAAACGGGCTCACCTCGCTCGTCGAGTCCTTGGCGGGTGATCTGCGCACTGCCGTGGTCGCGTCGGCGCACGGCGCACAGGCCCTGCCGGGTGTCGCAGCAAGGGCGGCCGCGAATCCGAGCCGGGGGGCCACCATGGCTGCCCGACAACTTCGCTCGATCGGCAAGCTCCTGGCTCCGGTCACCCAGTCGATGTCGCCGATCATGACCGAGCGCGGCCTTTCGCGCAGGTTGGACTCTTTCGACATCCCGCTGGATTCACTGCTGGCCGCCGCCCACGCCGTCGACAGTTCGCTCAACGACGCCTTTCTCGCGAGTGTCGCTGGCGGTATGCGTCGGTATCACGATGTGCACGGTGCACCGGTGAAGGCGTTGCGTGTGACCATGCCGATCAACCTGCGCCGGCCCGGCGATCCGCCGGGCAGCAACCGGTTCACACCGGCGAGATTCGCGCTGCCGGTGTCGGCGGTCGACGCCGGAGTTCGGATGAAAGAACTCGGTCAGTTGGCACGTGGCTGGCGGAAGGAGCCATCGCTCCACCTCACCGACGTGATCGCCGGGGTCCTCAACCGGTTGCCGGCAGTGGCGTCGACGGCGGTCCTCGGCTCGATGCTCAAGGCCATCGACTTCGTGGCCACGAACGTGCCCGGCCTGACACAGCGCTCATACCTCGCCGGGGCAGAGGTCCTTCGGCAGTACGCGTTTGCCCCGCCCTCGGGCTCGGCGTTCAGCATCGCCCTGATGTCGCACCTCGACCAGTGCTGCGTCGGAATCAACGCCGACACATCCGCAGTGCCCGACCCTGACGTGCTGACCGCGTGCTTGCGCGCCGGTTTCGAAGAAGTTCTGGCAATGGGAGAGAAACCATGATGCGCCCAATGAGTCCGGTCGACGCGATGTTCCTGCACACAGAAGACGGCACGACCCACATGCACATCGGTTCGTGCTCGATCTTCGCCGGTCCATCACCGTCGATCGACGAGATCACACAATTGATCGAGAGCAAGCTTCCACTGCTCGCCCGCTACCGACAGAAGGTTCGGTTCGTGCCGGGCGGTCTCGGGCACCCGGTATGGGTCGACGACCCACAGTTCAACCTCATCTACCACATCCGTCACTCGGCCCTCCCCTCCCCCGGCGACGAGCACGAGCTCGAGAACCTGATGGGCAGGCTGATGTCACACGAGCTCGATCGGCACCGCCCACTGTGGGAGATCTGGGTGATCGAAGGCTTGCCAGACGGGCGCTGGGCGCTGATCAGCAAGGTGCACCATTGCATGGTCGACGGCGTCTCGGGCACCGATTTGATGGCCGTCCTCCTCGACCCGGATCCCCATGCCGCACCTCGGTCGATCGAGCCGTGGACTCCGGCCCCGGAGCCATCCGAGGTGGAGCTGATGGTGTACGCACTGGCCCGCGTGGCAATGATCCCGGCCCGCCAACTGCTCGCCTGGGCGTCGGCGGGCATGCACCCGCGGGTTGCGTGGAATCGGCTCGGCGATATCGCCGCCGGCCTCCGTTCGCTCGGCACCAGGGTCACGGCCCCGACGACCGCGGTATCCGTCGAGGGCTCCATCGGGCCGCATCGCCGGTGGGCCGCCGGGCGCTGCACCTTGGGTGAGATCAAAGCGATCCGTCAGAGGTTCGGCGGCTCGGTCAACGACGTGGTCCTCGCAGCAATCAGTGGCGCCTTTCGCGCCGTGCTGATCGAGCGTGGCGATCCGGTCGACGACGTCGTCCTGAACTCGCTGGTTCCGGTGTCGGTGCGTCACGCCGATGACCGCACGTGGAACAACCAGGTGTCGTTGATCATCGCCGAACTGCCGGTCGGGATCGCCGATCCGGTGGAGCGGCTCGAAGCGATCACCGCCCAGATGGCGACACTGAAAGCATCGCACCAAGTCACTGCCGGCGAAGCGGTCGTCGCCGGTGCCGAGTTCGTTCCACCGATCTTGCTGTCGCTCGGCGCACGAATCGCCACGACCGTGCTCAACAGGGTTCCGCAACGAACTATCCACACCGTCACCACCAACGTGCCAGGGCCTCAGTACCCGCTGTACGCATTGGGCCGGGAGATGCTGGAGTACCTCCCGTTCGTGCCACTGAGCGAAGGCGTCCGCATCGGCGTGGCGATCTTGTCGTACAACGGACGACTCGTCTTCGGGATCACCGGTGACTACGACGCGGCACCCGACGTGCATTTCATGGCCGAGCAGATCGAAGCCGAAGTGATGGCCCTGGGCCAACTGGCCGGTCATCGCCGGCCTTCCTCATCGAACAGACGACAGGTGGTAGCGCAATGAACAAATTCTGGAGCGGCGTCGGACGGCTCCTGAGCCGGCGCACCGCGGCGACGCTTGCCGTGGTGGCCCTGGTGACAATCGCCTTGGGCTTCGGTCTGCAACGACTCGACTTCGCCACGGGGCAGGACAGCTACATCGACCCCGCGTCACAGGTGGCGAAGGACAACAAGGACTACCAGAACCTTTTCGGCGGCGAAAGCATGGTGGTGCTGTTCACCGTGCCAGAGGGCAAGACGGTTGTCGACCTCTTCACGCCGGCCAACGTCACCCAGCTCAAAGCTGTCGAAGCGAAGATGAAGACGAGCGACGCGGTGTCGTCAGTGGTCTCTCCGCTCACCTTGTTGCAGTGGACGCAGGACCTCATCACCAAAGGGGCGGCGAGCGAGATCATCGCCCGCACGATCCAGCGTGATACGGACCCGGCCGCCCAGGCAACTCGTCAACAGGACGCACTGATGACGACCAAGCGGCTCGGCGCAGCCGGTGCACAGAGCATGGACAACCCGGAATGGGTGAAGTTCCTGGTCTTCGGCAACGACGGATACACCCTCGACGCAGCGGGGAAGGTGGTGGCCCCACCCGACAGCGACCTGGTCGTGCGCAAGGCCCTGCAGGCGTTCATTCCCGATGCTCGCCACGCTGTGCTCGCCGCGGTGCTCGTCGGCAACGCGCCGCTCGATCAACTCGCCAAAGGCTCGACTGCCGTTCAGGATGCGCTCAAGGGCAGCACCTTCGAAAATGCCGCGGTCACGATCACGGGCACCCCGACGTTCCTCACCGACATCAACGACTATCTGCAAGGCGGGATGATGATCCTCGGCGGGATCGCCGTCGTCGTGATGATGGTGATCTTGCTGGTGGCATTCAAGGTCCGCTGGCGGCTGCTGCCGCTCGTCGGCATGGCGGTCGGGATCGCCTGGGGGTTCGGTGCATTCGGGTTCACGGGCACGAAGTTGTCGCTCGTGACGATCGCCGGCTTACCGATCCTGATCGGCCTCGGCATCGAGTTCGCGATCCAGATCCAGAACCGCATCGAAGAGGAACGCAGTGTCGAACGCTCGGATACCCCGTTCGAAACGACACTCGTCCACATGGGACCGCCGCTGCTCGCCGCGACCATTGCTGCGGTCATCGCCTTCCTGACCGTCAAGATCTCCAAGGTTCCGATGGTGCAGGACTTCGGCGTGCTGCTGTCGATCGGCATCGTCGCCCTGCTCGTTGCCGGTGTTGTTCTGCCCACCACGATCATCGGGGCGCGCGAGCGCCGCTCACCGACCACCAAGCAACCCGTCGAGAGCTGGGTCGAGAAGACGGTCGATCGTCTGGGAAGCCTGCCACGCGTGACGGTGCTGCCACTGGTGATCATCGCCGTGGCCTTGCCGGTGCTCGGACTGTTCTTGGAGACCGGTTCGAAGATCGAGAGCGATCCGATCAACTGGGCGAACCAGTCGAGCACGTCGATCAAGAACGCCCGCACGCTGGAGAAAGAAACCGGATTCGCCACGACGCTCGGCGTCTTCGTCAAGACCGACACCGCGGAGACGACGAACGTCTTCACCGATCAGATGGGCGCATTCGTGTTCGACCTCGTCGGGCGGACGATGCAGGAGAACACCGAGCTCGCCGGAGCCTCGAGCCTGGCGACGACGGTCGGCTGGCTGGCCGAGGTACCGGGCACGACCTCGTTGCCTCCCACAGGTCTCGACATGTTGCAGGCCTACAACGTCGCCCCACCGGCGCTGAAAGGGCTGCTGGTCGCCGATGATGGCAAGGCAACTCAGGTCCTGTTCCAGGTCGGACCGTCATCGCTCGAAACGCGCGCCCAAGTGCTCGACAAGGTGCAAGCGGCCATCGCCGATCCGGGCACCGGTGGCCTCCTGCCTTCGAAGGCGGCGGCAACAACCGGCGGGCTCGCCGTGGTCGGTGTCGGGCTGCTCGAGAACATCACTGCCAATCGTGCCCAGCTCACCATTGCGGCCCTGCTGCTCGTCGGTGCCTTCATCATCCTTCGCTATCGCGACCTGGCTCGGGGATTGCTGACGATGGTCCCTGTCCTCATCGCGGTCGGGATGTCGGCGGTACTCGTACGAGTGCTCAACATCACACTCAGCCCGCTGTCGACCGTCGGCGGCCCACTGGTCGTGGCGACCTGCGCAGAGTTCTCGGTGCTGCTGATCGCCCGCTACGCCGAAGAACGCGACCGCGGTCTGGATCCGGAGCTGAGCACACACATGGCCGCCAAACACACCGGGCGCGCCTTCTTCACCTCGGCGCTGACGACACTCGGCGGCTTTGCGGTGCTCATGTTCTCGTCGCTCCCGCTGCTTGCCGATTTCGGCATGGTCGTGACCATCAACATCGGTGTCGCGCTGCTGTCGGCACTCGTGGTCGTGCCGCCCCTCGTCAAAGAGGCCGACCGACGCGGTCTGCTGGCAATGGGTCCTGAACGGGCACATGTCCGCACCACCGGCCGCCGCGTAGGAGCCGGTTGGATCGGTGGTGCCGTGATTGCAATGCTCGGCATCGCGATCGTCGTGGTCTCGGTGAGGGACGAAAAGCCAGTGGTGGCAGCCACCCTCGAGACGGCCACCGTCGAAGCTCCGGCGACGATCCCGCCGACGACGACGACGATTCCGCGGAGCACGACGACAGCGCTCCCGCCCGGTGTGACCCTTGCTCCCGGCGAGACCCTCCCCGTCGAGACACTGCCACCCGGCCCGCCCGAGCGACCGACGGGTCTCGTCGCCGGGGTGTTCTACGACACCCTCGTCGGTGTCGGCGCGGACCCGGGAATAGCCCGGTGCGCGGCCGACGACCTGATCGCGACGACGTCGGAACCTGCCTTGATCGCCCTCGGGATTGCCAATACGCCTCGCCCGGCTGAAGTGGATGCGCTACTCGACGCCTCCGCCAAGCGCTGCGGCGTCACCCAGGCTCAGCTCGACGCCGCAGCAGCGGCTGGCTGACAGCCCCAAGAAAGCATGAGGTACAGATGAAGGAACTCATCTTCCATCGCCAGTTTCTCCCCGCTCTCGAGCGCTGGCCCGACCGAGTCGGCTTCCACGACGGCCCCTATCACGCCACGTTCCAACAGCAGGGCGACCGCGTGTTGCGGCTGGCCAGCAGCATGCGCAACGAGCTCGGGATGCAACCCGGCGATCGATTTGCCGTGATGTCGTGCAACAGTCATCAATATCTCGAGTTGTTCCACGCCGGGTTCCTCGGCGCCGGTGTCATCAACCCGCTCAACCTGCGACTCGCCGGCAAGGAGTTGCAGCACATCATGCGCGACTCGGGCACGACGATCGCCTTCGTCGATGCGATGTTCGCCGAGCACTTCGCACGGAACATCGAAGAGATCCGTTCAGAGCTGCCCCTGCGCCATGTCGTGCTGATCGGCGACGGAGACCAGCCGCACGACATGCGCTACGAGGACCTGATCGACGCCGGTGCGGCGATCATCCCGCCCGAGCCTGAGGAGACCGATCCGGTCGTCATCATGTACACCGGAGGCACCACGGGGCGGGCCAAGGGAGTACTGCTCGACCAACGCGCCGAGATGCTCAACTTCTACCACATCGGGCTCGCCGTGGATTTCGGTGAGGACCGCGTGTATCTGCACCAGACCCCGATGTTTCACGCCGCGTCGATGGGTGCGATCCTCGGCATACCGGCCACCGGCGGGTCGTCGGTCTTCGTCCCGCTCTTCGAACCCACCCAGGTGATGGCCGCCATCGAGCACTACCGCGTCGACTGGACGGTGATGGTGCCGACGATGATCGCTCTGATGATGAATCACCCCGACTTCCGGCCCGAGCGCCTCGCCTCGCTCCGCGACCTCGTCTACGGAGCGTCACCGATGCCCGCGGCACTGCTCGAACGGGTGATGACGGCGTTACCTGATCTCAATCTGTCGCAGGGCTACGGGATGACCGAGTGCTCCTCGGTGCTCACGTTCCTCACTGCTGCCGATCATCGCCGCGGTGGGCCGATCCTGCGCTCCGCCGGGCGGCCGATGATCGGTGTCAACCTCAGCGTGCGCCGCAAGGACGACACGGTTGCCGCTCCGGGCGAGAACGGCGAGATCTGCGCCCGCGCCGGCAACTTCATGCGCGAGTACTGGAACCAGCCCGAACTCACCGAGAGTTCGTTCCGGGGCGGTTGGTACCGCACCGGCGACGCCGGTCACGTCGACGCCGCGGGCTACTTGTACCTGGTCGACCGGGTCAAGGACATGATCGTCACGGGTGGTGAGAACGTCTACTCGATCGAGGTCGAGAATGCCATCTCGACGCACCCTGCGGTCGAGCAGGTCGCCGTGATCGGCATCCCCCATCCCGTGTGGGGCGAACAGGTGCATGCAATCGTCGTGCTTCACAACGGCCTCACAGCCACAGAGGACGAGATCAAGGACCACGCCCGGGTCACGATCGCCGGCTACAAGGTGCCCAAGTCGGTCGAGTTCCGAAAGGAGCCGATTCCGTTGTCCGGCGCGCTGAAACCGTTGAAGCTCGAACTTCGCAAGCCGTACTGGGAAGGCCACGACGCGGCCGTCAACTGACGGCGGCAGCGGTGCGGCTCCTCTGCATGTCGTAGACACGCAGATAGCCCTCGACCATCTGCTCGACCGAGAACCGCTCGCGTGCCTGTTGGCGACAGACTCGCCGATCGATCCGATCGAGTGACAGCAGCCCGGCAACCAGACCTTCATCGGTGTCGGCGAGATAGCCCGTGACACCGTGCTCGACGATCTCTGGCGCCGCGCCCTGCGGGCAGCCGACCACCGGGGTGCCGCATGCGAGGGACTCGAGCATGGCCATGCCGAACGGCTCGCGCCAGCTGATGGGGTTGAGTAGCGCCGCGGCCGAGGCCAGCAGCTCGCGCTTGCCGTCGGCATCGACTTCGCCCAAGTACGTCACGTCGTCACCAAGATGGGGCAGCACGAACTCGTCGAAATAGGCGCGTTCGTGCGGCTCGCGCATCTTGGCGGCGATCTTCAGACGCATGCCCGCCGACCTGGCGACGGCGATGGCTCGATGCACGCCCTTGTTCGCGGCCATGCGGCCGAGTAGCGCGACGTATCCCCCGTCGCCCGCGCCGACCGGGAAATCGGCAACGTCGACACCGTGATACACGACTGCGTCGATCGGCAGGTGCGTCGATGCGGCGTGCGACTTCGAAATCGCCACCAACCCGACCCGCGGCACGACTGCGCCGTACAGGGCGTTGTAGGTGCGGGTGAACGCATTGTGATTTGTGGTCACGACGGGAAGGTGCGGGTAGCGAGCCGAATAGATCGGCCCGGCCAATGTGTGATCATCGACGATGTCGCTGTACTTGACCAGCTCGTACGCACCGATCGCGTGCTCGAGCTCGATGCTGGCCCGACCCATGCGAACGGTGTCTTCTTCTGGGATCACCGATGCCTTGATCACCGGGCACTGCGAGCGGGGATGACAGACGAGCAGCACCTCGTGGCCGGCAGCCTGTAGGCCCCGAGCGAGTTGGTCGATGACGGCCTCGGTTCCGCCGTAGGCGGGCGCCGGAACCGGCAGCCACGGCGGGGCGATGATGGCGATGTCCATCCTCAGACCGGCTTGGAGACGGCGAGGTCCCCGTTGGCCGACGGAGGCGACAGATCGTCGGTGCGTGCCGACGCGCTCGACTCGAGGCGGGCCAGGAAGTTTCTCGCCCAGCGGTGCACGTCGTTGTGTTCGACGGCGGCGCGCATCGTCTTCATACGCGCAGCTCGCTCGGTACCGGGCATCTCGATTGCGACCACCAACGCCCGCTTGATCGCCTCGATGTCGTAGGGGTTGACGATTATCGCACCGTCGAGATCCTGGGCGGCACCGGTGAACTCGCTGAGGATCAGCGTGCCACCGAGATCCCTGCGTGACGCCACGAACTCCTTGGCGACCAGGTTCATGCCATCGGCGAGCGATGTGACGACGAGCGCGTCGGCCGCGCGGAACCACGCTGCCATCTCGACTTCGTCGAGCGACGAGTCGATGTAGTGCACCGGTTCGGAGCCGTTGGACCGTAGGTGCTTGGCGTTGATCCGCTTGATGATCTCTTCGACTTCGTCGCGCTCGTCTTCATAGGCGGCGATGTCGGACCGGCTCGGCACGGCAACCTGCACGAACGTGCACGTCTCGCTGTTGAGGAGCCCGGCATCGAGCAGTTCACCGAAGGCCCGGAGGCGTTGCGAGATGCCCTTGGTGTAGTCGAGGCGATCGATGCCGAGGAAGACCGACTCGACACCGAGGTCGCGTCGATTTTGCGAGGCCTGTGCCTGGGCTTTGCCACCCAGCGAATCCCAATGGGCGAAGTCGATGGAGATCGGGAAGGCGTCGACGTCGACCGCATGAAAGCCGTCGAACACCGTACGTCCCCGGACACGCGGCTTGACGAGCCGCTCGGCCGCGGCCACGAAGTTGGTGACGTCGTCGGGCACCTGGAAACCCAGTACGTCGGCGCCGAGCATGCCCTTGATGACCTCGCGTCGCCATGGCAGCATCGAGAACAGCTGCGCATTCGGGAACGGTATGTGCAGGAACAGACCAACACGCAGGTCAGGGCGCTTTTCCCGGATCATCGCCGGCACCAGCAAGAGTTGGTAGTCGTGCACCCACACCGTGCCGCCGAGCGGCGCGATGTTGGTGACAGCTGTGGCGAATCGGCGGTTCACGATGCGGTACGAGTGCCACCATGCCCGATACAGCTCGACTCGGCGCAGCCGACCGTGGAACAACGGCCACAGCAGCGCGTTGGAGAACCCTTGGTAGTAACGCTCGACGTCTTCGGCAGACAGCGCGACGGGATGAAGACGCAGGTCACCATAGTCGAACGGCTTCTGGCGGCCCGCCTCGGGGCCACCCCAGCCGACCCAGTGTGTGCCTGCAGCGGTAACCGACGACAAGGCCGACGCCAATCCACCCGGACTTGCGTTGAGCTGTCCTTCAGCACTGATTTCGACTGGCAGCCGATTGGCCGCCACGACGAGTCCTTTCATCAGTACAGACCTTTCAACTCATCGATCAGCCCCCGTCTACCCGATCGTATACCGCTCGAAACCGGGTTGGCGCGTTTCGATGTTCGCTTCGTGGTCCGCCAGGGTAAGAAGGGGCGTGCACAAGATGGTCATAGCAGTCGATGTCGACGGAACGCTCTACGACGGCAGCGAGGTGGCGGTGGAGGCCGTCGCGGCCCTTCACCAGGCCCACGCTGACGGTCACACGCTGGTCATTGTCACCGGAAGGCGATGGGAGCAGCTCGGCCAGGTCGTGCCGGGGATCCTCGCCGTGATCGATCGTGTCGTCTGCGAGGAGGGCGGAGTGCTCGTGAACGTCGCCACCGAGCAACTGACGCTGCTGGCCGAGCCCGTCGAGGTGGAACTGGTGGAGGGTCTGCAGGCGGCCGGAGTGCCCGCGCTCGACATCGGTCATGTCGTGGTCGGTGCCCCCACGGCGTCCCTCAGCGTCGTTACGCAGGTGCGCGACCGTATCGGGAGCCGACGGATCATCATCACCAACAAGGGTTCGATCGCTCTGACGCCGTCTGGTTGCGACAAGGGCACAGGTCTTCTGGCAGCGATCGTCGATCTCCACGCGCAGGATCTTCCGATCCTGGCGATCGGCGACGCGGCCAACGACCTGGCGATGTTCGAGGTCGCCACGATCGCCGTCGGTGTCGCTAACTCCGACGAGGCCGTGAGAGCCTCTGGCGTAGCGCTGACCACGGCGAGCGCCGGTCGCGGCGTGGCCGAGGCGCTGCGCCGCTTTCTAACTGCGGCGCCGTAGCCCCAACTGCCCCGTCGCGATCGACGAGCAACTCGCGCACGGTCACCACGCCGTCGGCGAGGCGCACGTTGAAGCGCCGGTCGACCAGGCGAACGCCGGCAAGCAGGAGGTCGTCTTCGATCGCCCCCGGAATCGGCTCGACCTTGAACCCGCTCGCTTCATCCGGCTCCAATCCGAGCATGATGCGCAGCAACATGAATGGTGTCGCCGCCGCCCATGCCTGCGGCGAGCACGATGTCGGAAAAGGGATGGGCGTCTCCACGTCGGTTCGGTCGAGCCCGCAGAACAGCTCGGGCAACCGGCCATTCCACGCCTCTGAGGCGGCAAGCAGCCCTTTCGCCACCTTGAGAGCTTCGACATCGAAACCATACGACTTCAGGCCTGCGGCGCACAGCGCACCATCGTGAGGCCACACGGTGCCGCAGTGATAGCTCATCGGGTCGTAGGCCGGCTCGTCGGCGGCGAGCGTGCGAATACCCCAGCCGTTCCACATCTCCGGCGACATCAGCCGAGCTGCGATCAGCGGTGCGCGCTCGTGAGTCACGATGCCGCTCCAGAGGCAATGACCGATGTTCGACGTCAGCGAATCAACCGGGCGCTTGTCGGGCCCGAGGGCGACGGCATACCAGCCGAGATCATCGAGCCAGAAATCGCGGTTGAACCGCGTCTTGAGCTGCGCGGCCAGCAACCGGTGCCGCGTAACCATCTCCGGTTGATCGAGCCTGCGGGCGATGTCGGCCCGGGCCAGATGCGCGGCATAGGCGTAGGCTTGCACCTCGCACAGGGCCAGCGGTGCCTCGGCGACCTCGCCGTCGTGATAGCGGATCCCGTCCGCGGAGTCCTTCCATCCCTGGTTCGACAGACCTCGATCCGAGGTCTTCAGGTATTCGATGTATCCGTCGCCGTCGCGGTCGCCGTACTCCTCCATCCACGCCAGGGCACGATCGGCGTGCGGCAGCAGTTTGCGCAGCGCTTCTTCACCGAGCCCCCACCGGCTCAGCTCTCCGAGCAGGACCACGTACAACGGCGTGGCATCGGCCGAGCCGTAGTAGGTACTGCCACCCGTCAGCGTCGGTGCCTCGATTCCGAGATAGCGGGTCTCGTGCATGATTCGCCCAGGCTCCTCCTCTGACACCGGATCGATCTCCCGCCCCTGCATCTCACCGAGCGCCTCGAGCACACCGATCGCCAGCGTCGGATCGATCGGCAGGGCCATGTAGGCGCTGATCAACGCATCGCGACCGAACAGCGTCATGTACCAAGGCGCGCCGGCGGCGATCACCGGCCGCCGGCGACCGGTCGGGTCGTGCAGGCGCAACGCACCGATGTCTTCGATGGCCCTGTCGAACGCCGCGCTCAACTTCCGATCGGGCGTACGCAGCTTCGGTACCGACGACAGCCAACCGTCATTGCGATTGAGCGAGTTCGGCAGGCTGGGATGGTGATGCCGCTTCTCGATCCACGCATTGCCGAGGGCCACGGTGAGATCGATCTGCAGAGTGCACACGTCGTGGCGATCGATGCTGACGTTCCACACGAACCCGCGCGTCGAGACCTGCACCGGCGCACCTTCAACGGTCAACTCGGCCTGCCGGTGCACGTCTCCCAAACGCCAACTGAACAGCAGGCTGTCTTCGCCGACCACCATCGAATGCTCGCCCTCGCTGCTCGGCCGGCCTTCCTTGATCGCGAAGACGTCGGCGAAATCGGCGGCGACCTCCAGCTCCACGACGGCCGACAACGTCGATGCACTGGTGTTGCGGAGCTCGATCTGCTCGTGCCACACCGAGCCGAGCTGCCGACGGCGCACGACGAGCAGCCGCGCTTCGGCATGACTTGCCGGGACGGTTCGCCCCACGAACGTGGCGCTGCTGGCGTCGACCAGGCTGACCGCCATCGGCTCGACCGCGACCCCTCCGACCAGCAGTCGGGCCTGGCTGAGCACCCGCATGTCGGCGAAGAACACGCCATGCGTCGGATTGGTGCTGAAATCGCCCGAGCGACCGCTGAGACAGAACGTCTGGCCGTCGACCAGGGTGATGAGACCCGCCGGGTCGCCGAGGCTCGTGGGCTCGCCGGCGAGGACCCACGGGCTCGGCTGTACGGTGCGGGGATTCATCGAGTCATCCTGCCCGATGGACGGTGTCGCGATACTGCGGGCGCCACTTGCGAGCCTCGACGGCCGCAACGATGCGATCGTCGTCGAGTCGATCAGCTACTCCTTCGGCCACGGCCTGCCGAGCCACAGCGAGGGCCACCGCGTCGGCGACCTCGCCGACCTGTGTCAGCGGCGGCAGCAACGTTGGAGCGACGTCGCCTCGTGGTACGACGGAGCCGATGGCCGTCGCGGCTGCGCTCAACATGGCATCGCTGATACGTGCAGCCCCGACGGCTATGACTCCCCTGCCGAGTCCGGGGAACAGATAGAGGTTGTTGACCTGGGTGATCGGATGCGATTCGGTACCGATCGTGACGGGGGAAAATGGACTGCCCGTACCGACCAGAGCCCGGCCATCGGTCCAGGTCAGCACGTCGGCGGGGATACCTTCGGCACGCGGCGTGGGGTTCGACATGGGAAGCACGATCGGATGGCGGATCGTCGCCGCCTGGGCTCGGATGACGGCCTCGGTGAAGAGTCCGGGTTGCCCGGTGACACCGACAAGTGCGTGTGGGGAAGCGGCGCGCACGACGTCGAGCAGTGAGATCTCCCCATCGTCGTCGGCGAGGTCGGCCACCGATTCCCATGGTCGGATGTAGTCCGCCTGGAAGTCGTGGAGATCGTCGAGACGGTCATGCAGCAGACCGTTGCGGTCGACCAGCCAGCAACGGCGACGTGCCTCGTCGAACGAAAGTCCGGCGGCGACGAGAGCGCCAGTCGCCTGACGGGCAATGCCGATACCGGCGGATCCGGCTCCGACGATGACGACGCGCAGCTCGGCCACCGGCGTCGCCGAGATGCGCATGCCACCGACGATCGCGGCGACGGCGACGGCGGCCGTTCCCTGGATGTCGTCGTTGAACGAGCAGATCGACTCGCGGTGTGCGTTCAGGAGACGGTTGGCGTCGCGCTGGGCAAAGTCTTCCCACTGCAGGAGCACCCGCGGGCAGCGATCGCGGAGAGCCGCGACGAACGCGTCGACCAGTTCGTCGTACTCCTGGTCGCGAAGCCGCCGGTGACGCCAACCGAGGTACAGCGGATCGGAGAGCAGCGCCTCGTTCTCGGTCCCGGCGTCGAGGAACACGGGCAGGGTGCGTTCTGGATCGACGCCTCCCACTGCGGTATAGAGCGCCAGCTTGCCGATCGGGATGCCCATGCCGCCGACCCCGAGGTCGCCGAGGCCGAGGATGCGTTCGCCATCGGTGACAACGACGACGTCGACGTCACCGAACGGCAGAGCATTGTCGAGGAGTTCAGCGATGCGATGCCGGTCGGGCCACGCCACGTATAGGCCGTGTTCGCGCCGGTACATCCGCGACCACTCCTCGCAGGCCAACCCGACCGTCGGGGTGTAGACGATGGGCAGGACCTCCTCGAGGTTGTCGGCCACGAACCGGTAGAACAGCACCGAGTTGTTCGCCTGGAGTGCCCGCAGAAAGATGTGGCGGGCGAGATCACCGTGCGCGGCATCGTATTCGGCCCGTACTCGCTGGAGCTGCGTCGCCAGGTCTTCGACCACGGGCGGCAGCAGCCCGTTGAGTTGGAGGAGATCGCGCTCCTCACTGGTGAACGCTGTGCCCTTGTTGTGATACCGGTTGGCGAGCAACTGGTGGCCGACGAGCATCAGCGCTCACCTCCCTTGTCGTACGACCTACGTTATTCGCATGGCCGAGCACGTGAACCCGATGATCTTCGTTGACTTCCCCTGCCCTGATCCGGAGGCGATGTCGAACTTCTACGCCGACCTGTTCGGTTGGACGTTCAACCGCCGACCTGCCGGCGAGTTCCACGAGATCCTGCCGGGCGTCAAGCCGAACCTCGGCATCCACCGCGACCCGACCCCGATGAGCGGACCCGTGCCGCGCGTCTACGTGATGGTCGATGAACCACCCGACTACCTCGCCAAGGCGGTGCAGCTCGGCGCATCGGTTTTGTGGGAGGAACGGCCGTGGGAAGAGTTCAACGCTCGCTACGCCGCGTTCCGCGACCCGTGGGGAGCCGAGATCTGCCTGTGGCGCAACAAGGGCACGTATCAGGTCGGCAGCAGCTCTTAGATGCGACCCGAGCGTCTCATCGGGCGAACTCGTCGGCAGCGAGCGGCGTCGAGACGTCGGCCCGTACCAACTTCATGATGTGCGCCGCCCGGCCCTCCCAGGTCGTCGGCGCGCCGACACGGGTGAAGGGCGAGCGAAGGTTGCGCATCAACTCCGTCACCATCGTTGTGTCCTCCAGATTGGTCTGCTCGAGATTGGCGAGATCGACGTCTTGCTCAGCGATGCTTCGTTGCCGCCCGTAGATGCGCGAGAACAGCCGGGTGCGGTCGGGTGCGATCGGGTCGGCACGCACCATGATCAAGATGGTGGGGTACGGGAGCGGCGTGAGATTCGGGTAGACGAAGTCGGCGTAGTGGCCGCGAAGAGCCTCGTCGTCGAGGTCGTCGCGGCCGTCGGACGGATCGAACGACTCGGGATGCGGCTTGTAGCCGCTGCACGTGCGCCCCTCGAACCGCACGATCGTGTCGAGCGAGCGCCGTTGATCGTTGAGCCGCCGATGCACGAAGCGCACGTGGTAGTCGTCGTTCGAGTTCTCGACGAATGCCTTCCAGTTGATCGGGTACTCCTGATCGAGGTCGCGGTGGTATCTGGTGAAGTCGTCGAATCCGTAGCGGTCGTAGCGGGGTGCGAGCGGGGCGATCCACTCGCGAAAGCCCGGGGCTCGATACGAGAGGCATCCGAAGACGAGCTTGTTCCAAGCCACTTCGATGCGGATCGGAACGAGCCCGAATTTGTCGAGATCGATGCCGTCGGGATACATGCGGACGCGGTCGGGAATGCCCACGAGCCGGCCATCGAGGTCATAGGTCCAGTTGTGGTATGGGCACGTCATCGTCGAGCCGCAGTTGCCGGACGGGTCGAACAAGACGCCCGAGGCGCGGTGCCGACAGTTGTTCAGAAATCCCTTGATGTTCCCGTCGGCCGTCCTGACGACGAGCACGGGCTGGGCGCCGATGCGTGCCGTGATGTAGTCGCCCGATGACTCGAGATCTTCGGTGTCTCCGAGCCACACCCACGACCGCCCGAACACTCGCACCATCTCCAGATCGAACAGGTCGCGGTCGTACACCTCCCACGGCTGCAGCATGGGCGTAGAGGTGTGCGGCACCAGACCGTCGGTCTCTCGCACGGACTGCTCCATCGGCCCCTCCCTCGCACGACGAATCTAGCCATTGGACGGGCCGCGATCACTCGTCGCACTACGTTGTCTGGCAGTCGCCACTGGAGGTTTCATGAAGAGCACCATCGTCCCGGGAGGTCATGCGCGCGCCGTTCGAGTCGGCGCCACCGGAACGGTGAGGGTCGTCAACACTCACGGCACGCAGGTCGTCGACTTCTGGGCGTTGCGCGCCGACCGGCCTGAGATCGCCATGTCGATGCAGCACTCGCGGATCCGCTGGCGCAACCTGCGACCTCACGCAGGCGACGAGATGCTCGACGAGGAGCGGTCCACGATGCTCACACTCGTCGAGGACACCAGCCCAGGGGTTCACGACACGGTCATCGCCGCGTGCGACCCGTTCCGATATGCACAATTGGGCGCCGCTCCGGGCCACCGCTCGTGCTGCACCAACTTCGCCGAGGCCCTCGCCGAGCTGTCGATCGCCCGCATAGCCCCGGTACCGGCCCCGCTGAACCTGTTCATGAACATCCCGTGGGACCTCGGCGGCAACATCACCTTCGAACCCACCGTGTCTGCGGCGGGCGACAGCGTGCTGTTCCGCGCCGAGGTCGACGTGATCGTGATCGCCTCGGCATGCCCGATGGACATCGTGCCGATCAACGGTCCCGGAGGCGGGACGCCGGTCGACGTCGAACTGATCGTCTCCTGAGTTCGCGTAGAGCGACAGATCGGCGCGATCAGCCGTCAACGAACGGCTTCGGTCGAACCGGGCAGCCCCGGAAGCCTACGTAGCGAATCGGGGCCGCCCAGTTCCTCGCCAGCCGCACGCGCCGAGCAGACATGGCGCTGCGGTCTGTCGACCCCTTCTGGCACCTGATGTGGGCCCGCCTTCACTCCCCGTGGCCGGGTGTCGGATCGCGTAGGTCGACGTGCCCGACCTGGAAGGTCAAACCGGTCTCGTCGTCTCCTGAGTTCGGCAGCAGATTGGGCCGGGCGCGCGGCTAGGGCGCTGAGACGTAGCCCTCGAGGTCGATCACGACGTCTGTGTCGACCGAGCTGTACAGGCAGAACTGGCGCGATCCTCCGGTCGATACCACGGCACGGTTGGCCACGATCGTCCCGGCAACGACGTTGAGGTTCGACGCCGTGGGAATCGCTGCACCACACGGATACAGGGTCAGGAACCCTCGACCGGAGGGCCCGACGGCGGTGAGGTTGACGATCGCCGCCGCTGCGGCGGTGGCTATGTCGACCGGCACAGACTGGCCCGATCGGAGGCGGGCCGCGGCACGGGTATCGAGGATTCGGCGCGGATCGATCGCGCTCAACGCGCCCCCGACGGTGCCGTGTAACGCCTGCAGGTCGACCACCAGATCGGTGTCGGTACTGCTGTAGATGCACAACTGTCCGTTGACCAACGCGACCGTGGCCGACGCGGCGACATCGTGACCGCCGCCGACGTTGAGGTTCGATGTCGATGGCGGCAGGCTGACCCCGGCGCATGGGCCGGGCAACACGCTGATGAAGCCGTCGCCCGTCGGGGCCGCGGCCGTCACGTTGACGGTGGCAGCCGTGGCCGCGGTCGCCCCCAAGCCGGGCAAGGCAGCGACATCCACCGTCAACATCTGGCCGGTCCCCACGCGGCGCTGTGCAACAGGCAGGACCTGTCGCTCACCGGGTCGGGTATCGACCAGACGAACCGGGTCAACGGGCGTCGAGCCCAACCCGCCGGGCGCGATCCAGCCGCTCACGTCTACGATCACGTCGGACGCCTGCAATGTGTAGATGCACAGCGCCCCGGCACCGAGGCGCACGATTGCCGAATTGGCAACGATCGACAGCGCAACCGCGTTGACCATCGACACGGTCGGCAGCGCGGTGCCGCATGGGAACACGGTCAGGAACGTGTCGGCGCACGGCTCGACGGCAGTCACCGAAACCACCGCGGCGACCGCATCCGGCGGCACGGCGTTGCTGCCGGCGATCGGAACCGTGAGCATGCGACCAGCGCCGAGCTTGCCGGGCAGGTCTCGCGTGTCGACCACACGCGCCGGTGTAGGCATCAACGCGACTCCACCGCTCGTGACGGTCGTCGTGGGCGAGGGTGCGACCGGCAACTCGGCGCCCGACCACATCCCCGAGGTGCACCGTTCGGGCAACAGGTGATCGAGGGCGTCACCGATCAGTTCGGCCATCGCCGCGACGGCCTGCGGCCCGAGGTGGATGCCATCAGTCGAGAACCAACTCGTCGGCATCGAAGCGCTGCGCGATGCCCAGTCGGCCAGCAACAACTCGGGATCGGTGCGGCTGCGCAGCGCGGCATTGCTCTCCCGGTACCGGGCAACGTTGCCGGCGGTTCCGGCTTCGCGATAGGTCAACCAGATCACGTGGCGGATGCCCTGCTGGTGGGCCTCGGCGATGATGGTGTCGACGGCCGCACCGACTCCGAACTCGCCAGATGACGGATCGTCGTAGCCGGCCGCTATCACCAGTGCACGGTCGTACTGCCCAGCCCGCTCGCGAAGAACTGTGATCGCATTGGTCGGCGCCGAGCCCGGGGGTATGCGGCAGCTGGTCGTGATCAGCCGCCTGCACCCGGCGCTGTCGAGGACGAACGAATGCCGTGCCGCCAATGCTGCGCGGGCGGGCGATCCGTATCCCTGGGCGAGGCCGTTCAACACCGAGTCCCCGATCAGCAACGCCTCGACCGGCACCGGGGCGGCACCGCTGATCGCCGACCCGCCGGGTGCGACAGTCAGCATGACGCAGCCGAGCAACATCGCGACGACCAGCCGCGCCACGAACTCGGGGAACCTGTGTTGGCCTCCACCTCGACGCATCTGTCGCACCATACGCGCGTCGGCCGCGACTGCGTAGGGTTGCGCACGATGGGCGAGGCCGAGATCGTGACGTCCGAGGCGCGGATGTCGCCATGGGCTCCACTGCAGCATCCGGTGTTCCGTGCCCTGTTCATCGCCCAGCTGGCCTCGAACCTCGGCACTCTGATGCAGAACGTCGGGTCGGCGTGGCTGATGGGAGATCTCGGTGCGTCCCCGTTTCTGATCGCGCTCGTTCCGACCGCGGCCATGCTCCCGGTGCTCCTCATCGGCATCCCGGCGGGTGCCCTTGCCGACATCTTCGATCGGCGCCGGCTGCTGATCGGCGGACAGCTGTGGATGCTGGCGTGTGCCGGAGCGCTGGCGGCGATGACCTTCGCCGACGTCGTGACCCCCTTCAGCCTGCTGGCGCTCACGTTCGGGCTCGGTATCGGATCGGCCCTCACGTTCCCCGCATTCCAAGCCATTCAGCCCGACCTGGTCCCAGCGCACGAGTTTCGTCAGGCGTACGCACTGAGCACATTGACGTTCAACGTCGGCAGGGCCATCGGGCCCGCCATCGGGGGGCTCGTCGTCGCCGTCGCCGGAGCAGGGTGGGTGTTTCTGCTCAACGCCATCTCGTTCCTCGCGATCGTCGGCGTCCTGGTGTGGTGGCGACAGCCCGTCAACGAGATGGACCTGCCGGTCGAGACGTTCGGCGGGGCCGTGCGTGCAGGGCTTCGATACGCCGCGCACTCCCCCAATCTGCGTGGCGTGCTTCATCGGACTGCGCTGTTCTGCATTCCGGGCGCAGCAATGCAGGCGCTGCTGCCCATCGTGGCCCGCAACCGCCTTGGCTTGAGCAGCGGCGGCTACGGGCTGCTGCTCGGATGCTTCGGACTCGGCGCGGCGTCGGCGGCAGTTGTCCGGCCTCGTCTCGACGAGCGATTCGATCACGATCAGCTTGTCTTCGGGTCGTCGATCGCCCTAGCCGTTGCCCTTGTACTCGAGGGCACCAGCCGAGTCACGTGGGTCGTCGGTCTGGCAATGCTCGTGGGTGGCCTCGCTTGGGCAACCGCACTGACCAGCACCGGTGTGGCCTCGTTCTCGGCTCTCCCCGAGTGGGTGCGCGCCCGTGGTATGGGTCTGTACCTGCTCGTGCTTGCCGGCGGCGTCGCCGTAGGCAGCGCTGTGTGGGGCGCGCTGGCCGGATGGAACCTGACGATGGCGAACCTGATCGCCGCCGGTGTGTTGCTCCTCACCCTCACCACCAGTCGGCATTGGCGACTCGGCACGGTGACGGGGCTCGACCTCCGCCTCATACCGACGGATGACCCGATGGTGACCATGGTGCCGCATCCGACCGATGGGCCGGTTCTGGTGACCGTCACCTACGAAGTACCGGGCGACGATGTGCACGACTTCGCCGAAGCGATGCGGCTCGTCGAACGGCACCGGCGGCGCACGGGCGCCTATCGATGGGGGCTGTTCCGCGACCTCGCTTCTCCCCATCAGTTCATCGAGACCTTCGTCGTCGAGTCGTGGGGTGAGCACCTCCGCCAACACCGGCGCACCACCGTCAACGCCGACCGTTTCCTCGATCCCGTTCGTCGGTACCTCGGCTCATCAGTCGTCGTCACCCACTACCTGTCGGTGTACAGCCCCCGCGGACATGACCAGACCGGGGACATCGATCCCGAACCGCTCTAGTACCAAATCCATCGGGATAGGGGAGAACGACCCTGGACACCGGCGCCGGCGTCGGGCACGCTGTGGCCCGTGACCGAGCAATTCGTACTCACGCCGGCAGATCGAGCCGTGGATGATCTCATCGGTGCCTTGCTGCGCCGGAGATTCGTAGTCATCGGTCCGAGGGTGCGCAACGGTGCAATCGTGCTCGACGAACTGAAACAAGCCGCCGATCTCCCGGTCGGGTGGACCGACGACCAAGAGGCAGCGACCTACCGGCTGCATCAGCGAGACGATCGTTCGCTGTTCGCCTACGCTGTCGGACCGCAGTCGCCCCGGCGCTACCTGTCGCCGCCGACGAAGACGTTGTGGGCAGCGGTACGGGTCGATGATGGCTTCGAATTCGTCGACGACGTCAGCGAGCCTCCGCCCTATGCATTCGTCGGCGTCCGAGCATGCGAGTTGGCCGCGATCGCCGTACAAGATCGTGTGTTGCGCGATGGACCGTATCCTGACCCATCGTACGTGCAGGCCCGGGAACGGGCCTTCTTCGTCGGCGTGAACTGTGGCAGCCCGGCGGCGACATGCTTCTGCACGTCGATGGGCACCGGTCCGGCAGTCGACGCGGGGCACGACCTCGCCGTGACAGAACTGCTCGACGGTGACCGCCACGAATTGCTGGTCGAGGTCGGCACCGAACGCGGCGCCGAGGTACTCGACGAGGTCCAGTCGATGATCTCGTGGCGTGTCGCAACCGACGACGACCTCGAGGCGAGACACCGCATCGTCGACCGAGACCGAGGTGAGGATCACAAGACGTCTGAATCCCGAGGTGGCGCGCGACGTGCTGATCTCCAACCTCGAGCATCCCCACTGGGACGACGTCGCTCAGCGCTGCCTGTCCTGCACGAACTGCACGCTGGTGTGCCCAACCTGCTTCTGCACTGCAGTCGAAGACGTCAGCAGCCTCGACGGTGATCGGGCCGAACGAGTCCAACGGTGGGACTCGTGCTTCACGCTCGGCCATTCGACGCTCCACGGTGCGGGCAGCGTGCGCGGTGACACCCGTGCTCGGTACCGGCAATGGCTGACCCACAAGCTCTCCACCTGGTGGGATCAGTTCGACGAGTCCGGCTGCGTCGGTTGTGGCCGCTGCATTGCGTGGTGCCCGGCCGGCATCGATCTCACCGTAGAGGTCGCGGCGATCACTCAGGAGGTCGACCGATGAAGACGACATCGATCCGCGATCTGCTCGCCGAGCAATCGGTCTTGCGTGAGCCTCGAACCGGACGACATCGACCTGATGGCAGGGTGTGGTCACAACGAGGTGTTCGCATCCGGTACCTTTCTGGCCCATGACGACGAGGCAGCCAACCGGTTCTTCGTCGTCCGCCAGGGCAAGGTGGCGCTCGAGCTGCACGCGCCGACCGGACCGTTGCTGATCGAGACGCTCGGAGCCGGCGAACTCGTCGGGTGGTCGTGGCTGTTCCCGCCGTATCGATGGACGTACGACGTCGAGGCAATCGAACGAACGAGGGTCGTCGTCATCGAATCGGCCTGCCTGCGCGACAAGTGCGACTCCGATCCGGCGTTCGGCTACCGCCTGATGAAGCGATTCGCGCAGGTCATCGTCGACCGCCTCCAGGCCACCCGGTTCCGCCTGCTCGACCTCTACGGGACCGCCGATGCCAGCTGACAGCGACGCGTCGACGATGGTCGCCGCCCCACGCCGGCCTCCCGTCGGGCCGATGGTGCCGACTCGCTACCGGGTGACGATCGCGGGCCGGAGAATGCCGACACGGTCACGCTCGCGCTCGAACCGATCGACGACCCGATCGACGAACCGGAACCCGGTCAGTTCACGATGCTGTACGCGTTCGGAGTGGGTGAAGTGCCGATCTCGGTGAGCGGCTGCCCGCGGCAGGAGGCCGGCGCTGCTGCACACCATCCGAGGCGTCGGCGCGACGACCCGAGCGCTGTGCCGTCTCGAGCCCGGTTCGGTCGTCGGCGTGCGCGGTCCGTTCGGCACCGGCTGGGCGGTGTCGCAACGGCGGAGGGGTCCGACGTGGTGGTCGTCGGTGGCGGCATCGGCCTGGCCCCACTTGCGGCCGGTGATCCGCGACCTGTTCGAGGAACGGGACCGATTCGACGAGGTCGCCGTGCTGATCGGCGCCCGGACTCCCGATGACCTCCTCTTCGCCGCCGAGATCGACGCCTGGCGCTCGCGCCCCGACACCCACGTGGCCGTCACCGTCGACGCCGCACCCCGTGGTTGGCACGGCCAACGTCGGCTTGGTGACCACGTTGCTCGACCATCTGGCGATCACGCCGCCGCACACCACGGCCTTCCTCTGCGGACCCGAGGTGATGATCCGCGTCGTGGCCCGCAACCTCGTCGACGCTGGCGTCGATGCCGATCGGATTCTTCGTCTCGCTCGAGCGGAACATGCACTGCGCGGTGCGCCAGTGCGGCCATTGCCAGCTCGGACCGCTCTTCATCTGCGCCGACGGCCCGGTCGTCACCTGGGCCGCCGCCGCGCCCGCTGCTGGCGGTGCGACGATGGTGAGCAGCACCACCCGACCGACCCTCGCGGTGTGGAAGTTCGCCTCGTGCGACGGATGCCAGCTCTCCCTGCTCGACTGCGAGGACGAACTGCTGGCCGTCGCCGATCGGGTGCAGGTCGCCTACTTCCTCGAGGCAACTCGAGCGACGGTCGCCGGGCCGTACGACCTCTCGCTCGTCGAAGGCTCGATCACCACCGAGGACGACGTCGGCGCGATCAAGGGCATCCGCGAGGCGTCGCGGCGCCTCGTGACGATCGGTGCCTGCGCCACGGCCGGCGGGATCCAGGCACTGCGCAACTACGCCGATGTCGACGACTTCGTGCGGATCGTCTACGCCACACCGTCCTACATCTCGACGCTCGCCACGTCGACGCCGATCAGCGCCCACGTCCCGGTCGACTTCGAACTGCGCGGCTGCCCGATCGACAAGTCACCAGTTGCTCGACGTGATCGCCGCCTTCCTCGGCGAACGCCGGCCCAACGTGGCAGGGCACAGCGTGTGCGTCGAGTGCAAGCTGCGCGGCAACGTCTGCGTGATGGTGGCCGACGGCACGCCGTGCCTCGGACCGGTCACGCACGCCGGCTGCGGCGCCCTGTGCCCGACGTACGGTCGTGGCTGCTATGGCTGCTTCGGTCCCGCCGAAGATCCGAACCCTGCCGCCCTGTCCGCCGAGTTCGAACGGCTCGGCGTCGATCGGGTCGACCTCGTCCGCATGCTGCGAACGTTCAACACCGCCGCTCCAGCTTTTCCGGCAGGAGAGCGAGCGGCTCACCGCAACGGGAGGCCGAGTTGACCCATCGAGCCGACCCCGACCGCACCTTCACCGTCGCCGGTCTCGCCCGGGTCGAGGGCGAGGGCGCCATGCACGTCGTGATCCGCGACGGGCAGGTCCGCGAGGTGCAGCTGCGGATCTACGAACCGCCCCGGTTCTTCGAGGCGCTGTTGCGCGGTCGGGCCTACACGGAGCCGCCCGACATCACGGCCCGCATCTGCGGCATCTGCCCGGTCGCCTATCAGATGAGCGCCTGCAACGCGATCGAGTCGTTGTGCGAGGTCACGGTCGACGGTCCGCTCGCCGACCTGCGACATCTCCTCTACTGCGGCGAATGGATCGAGAGCCACAGCCTGCACATCTACCTCCTCCACGCCCCCGACTTCCTCGGCTACGACGGTGCCATCGAGATCGCCACCGCCCATCGCGACCTCGTGCAACGCGGCCTCGACCTCAAGAAGATCGGCAACCAGCTCGTCGAGCTGATCGGCGGCCGGGCGATCCACCCCGTCAACGTCCGGATCGGCGGCTTCTACCGGGTGCCGACCGAGGCCCAGCTCCGGGCGTTCGCGCCACGGTTGGAGCGGGCGCGTGAGCTGGCGCTCGACACGGTCCGCTGGGTCGCGGGGTTCGACTTCCCCGACCACGAGTGGCCCGGTGAGCTGGTGGCGCTGCGCCATCCGGGTGAGTATCCGATCACGCGTGGCCGGTTGGTGTCGACGCTCGGGCTCGACATCGGGCCTGACGAACTCGAGCGCCACGTCGTCGAGGAACACGTCGAGCACTCGACCGCGTTGCACGCCCGCTGCTCGAGCGAGGCGAGTACTTCCTCGGGCCACTGGCCAGGTTCGCGCTGAACTTCGACGAGCTCACCCCGGTCGCCCGGGAGGCCGCCGCCGCGGCTGATCTCACGCCGGCGAGCGCAACCCGTTCCGATCGATCGTGATTCGGGCCATCGAGATCCTGCACGCCTGCGACGAGGGCCTCGCCATCATCGACCGCTACCGCGAGCCGGACCGACCTGCCGTCGACGTGCACCCGCGGGCCGGCGTGGGATACGGCTGGACCGAGGCGCCACGGGGGATGCTGTGGCACCGCTACGAGCTCGACGACGAGGGGACGATCCTCGCCGCACGAATCGTTCCCCCGACCTCGCAGAACCAGGCGAGCATCGAGCACGACCTCTTCCATTTCGTCGACGACAACCTCGATCTCGCCGACGACGAGCTCGGTCGACGCTCCGAGCAGGTCATCCGCAACTACGACCCGTGCATCTCGTGTGCGACGCACTTCCTCGACCTCACCGTCGACCGGTCGTGAGACCAGGCGTCGTCGTCATCGGCGTCGGCAACCCGTGGCGACGCGACGACGGCGTCGGCTGGGCGGTCGCCGCACGCAGCGCGGCGCCGGCTCCGGCCGGCAGTCGACGGTCGTCGAATCGGACGGCGAGGCGAGCCGACTGCTCGACGCCTGGGCCGATCACGATCTGGCGGTGGTCGTCGACGCAGTCTGCAGCGGTGCCGCGCCCGGAACGATCCACGTCTGGGACGACGTGCCCGACCTGCCTGCGACCTCGCCGGCAACCGGTAGTCACGCCATGGGCGTCGGCGACGCCGTTGCGCTCGGTCGCGCACTCGATCGACTTCCGACGCGGCTGATCGTCATCGGGATCGAGGTCGACGACACGTCGGCCGGCCACGGGCTCTCATCGTCCGTCACCGCAGCGGTCGACGATGCGGCAGACGTGATCGTGCACATGGTGACGGGGGCCGCGACGCCCTGAACGCCGCAGTGCGCCTACCGGAGTGTCTCCCGCCCGCACGAGGTAACCGGAAACACTCGATCGGCAGATCGGTAGCCAGGGCCGAACTCAAGCGGGTTCGAGGGCGATGACCGGTTCGGGCTCCGCCGGTTGCGAACCATTGTTCTCATCCGAACCTCGCCCGGCTTGCCTCGACATCACCAAGCGGCGGACGGCGCTGTCGGCCAGCACGGCAACCCCGAGGAGAGCGATCGCCACGATCCCGTCGAGCCACCAGTGGTTCCCGGTCGCCGAGACGACGATCATCGTCAGCGCGAGGTGCAGGAGGAACAGGCGGCGCCAGGGGCTGGTGCCGGCAGCGAGGACCCCCAACGAGACGACAGCCGCCCACCCGACGTGGATCGACGGCATCGCCGCGAACTGGTCGGATACGCCGGTGCCCACGGGCCCGTAGATCGACAGGCCGTAGTGCTCGGCTAGGTCGACGTAGCCGAGGTCGGGAAGGAACCGTGGCGGTGCGACACGAATGAACCGGATGACGACGCAGAAGGCAGTGAGCAGTGCCAAGGCGTTGCGCCAACGCGGGTAGGCATCGCGATGGCGAACGAACAGCCAGACGAGGAAAATGATCAGAGCAGGAACGTGGGCGATGGCGTAGTAGGCGTTGGAGAACCGACCCAACCAGTCGTGATCGATCACGAAGCGCTGCAACGACAGTTCCGTCGGGAAGTGCAGCGTGTGTTGGAAGCGATCGATGTCTCGGGCGCGGGCGATGGCCCCTTGGCTGCGGTCGAGCGGCAGCACGCGCGCCAGACGCCAGATGGCGTACAGCCCGGCCAGCAGCGCCAGCTCGTGGGCCGCGGGCATCAACACCGACCGCAACCGCGTTGGGCGCGCCCGGCGCAGGGCGACGGCAATGAGGCCGCAGATGGCCGCTGTCACGGCAGCTTGGTCCCAAGTCGGCCAATTCATGCTGACGAAGCCTGCCTGACAACACCCGCCGTCGCAAGGTCTGTGTCGACGAGCGGCAGCGAAGCGGTCATGTTCGCAGCGGAGGAAAAGTCGCCGGCAGGCCCTTGGCCGCCACCTGATACAGCTCGATGGCCTCGGGAAGCCCGCGCAACTTGTGTGGGCCGAGTGCCTTGAAGCGCACGCCCTCGGGTGCTGACGCCTTGACGCCCTCCCTGGTGTTGGCCGACACGACGACCTGACCTCCGTGCCCCAGGGCGGTGATGCGCGACGCCGTGTTGACGTCCATACCGACGTAGTTGTCGGCAGTGGAGGTCGGGTAGCCGCTGTGGATCCCGATCCGCACGCGCACATCGAGGCTGTCGACCCACGATCGGTTGAGCAGGTCGCGTTGCAGGCTGATGGCTGCGTCGACCGCACATCGCGGCGCATCGAAGACGGCGAAGAATTCGTCGGCTCGAGCCTCGACCTCGTGCCCCCCACCGTCGGTCACGCCTTTGCGCAGAATGGCCCACACCTCGTCGATCAGCTCGCGGAAGCGCTCGCCGAGGTGTTGGACCAGCGCAGTCGACCCCTCGATGTCGGTCATCAGCATCGTGACGAAGCCTGACGGGAGCTGGACCGGGTCGGGTCGCTGACCCAAGGCGCGTTCGGATTGCAGCTGGCCGGCGATGAAGCCGACGGGCACGATCTTGAACTTCTTGGCCGCGTTCAACAGCTTCATGCGGGCCTGCTCGCGGGCCCGCTCGTCTTCGAACGCCACCTGGCCGAAGCGGACGAGCGCGTTGCGGACGTGGGCGGGATCGTGGATCGGAAGCCGTCGCCGGCCATGCGAGTCGATGTACGCAAACGCACGGTCCGGAAGGCCGGCTCGTTCCTTCGGATCGAGGCGGGGCATGCCGATGACGATACCAAGGGGGTGTGATACGGAATCGGCCGGCTCGGCCGTGAGACACTTTCCGCATCCGTTGCGTCAAGTGTGAAACACTGACCTTGAAATGAACGAGGAGGATCACATGCCAGACGATCACATGCCAGACAGGGACTTCAAACGAACGGCAACGTGGACCGCCCGCGCGCTGACGTACTTCGCCTACGCCTGGGTAGTGATCAATGAGATCATCTTGATCATTGGGTTCACGCTGCTGTTGTTCGGTGCGAACCCCGACGCCGGTTTCACGCAGTGGGCGTACCGAAACCTCGACAGGGTGATGGAACCGTTCCGTGGAATGTTCACACCGGTCCCGGTCGGCAGCACCGCCGGCGACGTGCAGCCGGTGCTCGACACGTCGATCCTGTTTGCGATGCTGATCTACGCCATCCTCGCGCTCGCGCTCCGTTCATTGATCGATTGGCTCGCTTACCGACTGGCCAAGATCGATGCACAGCACGAACAGGAGGAGAAAGAGGCCAAGGTCGCCGCAGCGGCAGAAGTCCGTGCGCAGGAGACGGCAGCCATGAACGCAGCGACCGCGCCGACGCCCACCAACCCGGTCGAGCCGGTGCCAATGCCGGTATCCGGTCAGGACCCTCTTGCTCGGTGACCGCAGTGCTGGACCCCCGGTCACACCGTGGCAGGGTCGAGCCGGCGTTGCGCAAGGCCGTCTCCGGCAAATACGCAACTGACCCGGCCTGACCCCGACTGAACTCAGTAACAGCGCCTGATCAGGAGGCGAGCTCCTTGGCGGCATCGGCAACCTTGTCACCGGCATCGGCGACGGCGTCCTTGGTGGTGTCGACCGCCGAGTCTGAGGTCCTGCGGCAACGGGCCACGAGACTGTCGCGGCGCTGGCGACCATCCTCCGTGCCCATGAGATAACCGATGACGCCGACAAGTGCGGCGATGACAACAACGATGGAGACCTTCATGAAGGTCCTCCCTTCCAGCAACGTGGGTCGAGACTGCAGGCCGACCCGGGTCCTAGATTTCCACCCTAGTCGTCGGTGTGTGGGCCAGGTCCAGCTCTCGGCGCCCTCGAAGACCGTCAGCGCCGCTTCGACTTCGACTTCGGCTTCGTGTGGATCCCGGACTTCGAGTTGGGCGTGTGCGTCGCCTTGGCCGCAGCCTTCGACTTCGCCGCGGACCTGCCACGGACCTTGCGCATCACGAAGAGGACGATCACCGCGCCGATCGCAGAGCCGATCAGACCGCTGGGGCGGAGCTTGAAACCGTCACCGGCGATGAGATTGGCCAGAAGGCCGCCGACAAAGGAACCAGCGAACCCGGCAATGGCCAGCTCGCCCCACGACTTGGGGTGCGAACTGCCACCGAGAACGACATTGGCGAACAATCCGGCCATGAGCCCGATGCAGAGAATGGCAAGAATAAACACGAGGTCTCCTGTTGACGAAACAGCTCAGCGTAGTGGTACCTGCATCCGGGGGTGCAACCAGTCGTACCCCACTACCGTCGTCGTCGACCCCGTGGTGAAATGTCGGAATGGAATGGTGCGATGAGCGGACGTGAGTTGGATTCAGTGGCGGTACTGGTCATGGCCCCGCTGCTCGGCGCAGATCTCTCGTACGTGGCGATCGACCCGAGGGTGGTCGTTCGTCGACGGCAACGCGGCACTTGCCAGCGAGCTCCGTGACGAGCACCCGAATGGCCCGGCACCGACCGTGGAGATCCCGAAAGCCGAGCGCGACCGCCTGCTCGGCGAGGCCGACGTCCTCGTCGTCGGGTATCCGGTGCCCGTTTCGTCATCGACCGTGCGCCCCGCCTGCGCTGGGTGCATCACACCCAAGCGGGCGTCTCGAACCTGCACCGAAGCGATCTGTGGGTCGTCGGACGTCATGCTCACCTCCGGCCGGGGCACGGTCGTCGGCACGGGCGATCGCCGAATATGCCGTGGCCGCGGCGATGTTCGTGGCCCGCGGGCTCGACGAGGCAGCCCGCCAGAAGCGCGACGGCCGATTCACCCGCCGCGGCTACCACATGCGCACGGCTCGTCGGTTCGACGATGGGCGTGATCGGGCTCGGTGGCATCGGGCGCGAGGTCGGCCGCATGGCGCAGGCGCTCGGCATGCGCGTAGATCGGCAACCCGCTGGTCGATCGACACCCCCGAGACGGACGTCGACGGCGCCGATCTCGTGCTGCCCGCCGATCAGTTGCTACAGGTCGCCGCCCAGAGCGACTTCCTCGTCGTCTGCTCCCAGCTGACAAAGCAGACCCGGCGGATGATCGACAGCTCGGTCTTCGGCGTCATGCCTGCGCACGCCGTGTTGGTGAACATCGCCAGGGGCGAGGAGGTCGATGAAGATGCGCTCCTCGATGCCCTCGACGACGAGCGGATCGCCGGTGCGATTCTCGACGTGCGAGACGGCGAGCTCGAAGGCCGGCCAACCCGCCCCGAGCTGTTGCAGCACCCACGGATCCTGCTGACCCCGCACCTGTCGGGCATGGGCGACGCTTCGAGTTCCGACCTCGGGCGTCGGCTCGTCACCGACAACCTGCGCCGCTACCTCGACGGGCGACCGCTGCTCAATGTCGTCGACCGTCAGCGCGGCTACTGATCACTCGTTCTACGCGGATGAACGAACAAGCGCTTCCTGTCGCCTTGACGCCTCGAGTGCCTTTCGAAGCCTGCCGATCGGTGAGAGCACGATCCACGCTGGGGCCGCAGCAATGCCGAGCGCGCCGACGATCAGTGTCGGACGGAGGCCGATGGTGCTTCCCAGCACTCCCCCCAGCGCCGCGCCGATTGCGATGCAACCCCAGACCACGAAGCGATAGCTCGCGTTCATTCGTCCCATCATCCGATCGGGCGTCACAGTCTGGCGCACGGTGACCACCAGGACGACCGCCACCCCTATGCCGACGCCCGATGTGAAGAAGGCGGCAGTGAGGATCAGCACCGACGTGCCACCCGGCCGCGTGGCCAGAGGGACGAGCAGGAAAGGCCACGTCCCCAGGAACATCGCCCAGACGATCGCTCGCCCCAGGGCCAGGCGTTGTTCGATCCGCTGCGCTGCGAGCGAGCCGAGCAGCGTTCCGACGGCACCGGAGGCGATCACGGCTCCGAGGACACCGGCACTCATGTCGAGCACACGGACGGCGTAGACGAGGAACGCTGTCATCATCGCGTTGAAAAAGAGATTGAACGTCGCTGCCTCACCGGCGAAAGCCCGCAGATACGGGTTCGCGTACACGAAGCTCAAGCCCTCCCCGACCTCGGCGCGCAGTCGTCGGGCAGGCTCGCGCTCGACCGGCGCCTCGCGCCGACGGATCGAGACCAGGCTGGTGGCGGCGACGACGAACGACGCAGCGTCGAGCAGCAGGGCGCCGGGAGCCGTGAACAGTTGGACGAGAATGCCGCCAACTCCGGGGCCGCCCACAGCGGCTGCCGAAGAGCTTGCATGGAGCTTGCTATTGGCCTCCATGAGCTTGTCGCCCTCGACGAGGCTCGGCGCGTAGGACCACAACCCCACGTGCAAGAACACTGCAAACGAACCGGACAACAACGCGACCACCACCAGGCTGCCGACGTCGAGGAGGCCCATCGCCGAAAGGATCGGCACCGATCCCAGCACTACGGCGCTACCGATGTTGGCGACGATCAGAACAGGCCGCCGTGGGACGCGATCCATCCATGCACCGGCCGGCAGGGACAGCAGCAAGAACGGAGCAAACTTGGCGGCGTTGAGGAAACCGAGTTGTGCAGCTGAGGCGTGCAGCGTGAGTACGGCCGCAAGTGGAAGCGCGAGGAGCGTGACCTCCGATCCGAACAAGACACCGTTTCCCCAGCCGATTCAACCCTCTCGATGCGACCGCGATCGAGAAGCTTGTCGAGCTTCGTTCGGCGATCCGCTCGATCGCCGAGAGCATGCGCGCCGGCCTCCGGCCTGCACCACGACACCTGCGATCTCTCAACGACGCTCTGGCGGCGAGCCCGATTCGGTTCGAGCTCTCCAGGCACAGCGACCGACCCCAGCTGAACGAGATCTCACTCGCTGGCACCGGCTCACAGGTTGTTGCCGGGACGATCGCACTTTCAGCCGCCAGATTCCTGGCCGATGGGGAGCCGGACCGGCTGAAGATGTGCGATAACCCCGGATGCCGTTGGGTGTTCCACGACGATACGAAGAACCGCAGCCGCCGGTGGTGCGGCCCGTGCGGCAACGTCGACAAGGTTCGTCGATTTCGGGAACGCCAACACGCCCGCGACTACGGTTCGGTGTAGACCGAGGAGAGAACGCTGGACTACGGCGACGACATCTACACAGAACCCGATGGTGCTGACGACACGCTGGCCAACCTCGGACCGTTGCAGGCCATTGCCGGCGTCTGGGAAGGTACCGGTTCCGACGAGCACCCAGCGGCCGGCGGAGTCGAACGCGACGCCTACTTCGAGCATTACGAGCTCCAACCGATCGATTTCCAGACCAACGGGCCGCAGCTGTTCTACGGGTTGCGCTATCACACCCACATCGTCAAACCCGGCGAGGTGGCCACGTTTCATGATCAGGTCGGCTACTGGTTGTGGGAACCGGCAGCAGATCTGATCACGTTCACGCTCGGCATTCCGCGGGGTCAGGTGCTGCTAGCCTCCGGTCCTGCGCAGAGGGACGCGACGGAGTTCGAGTTGACCGCGACGGTGGGCACCGAGGTGTACGGCATCTTGTCGAACCCGTTCCTCGACCGATCGTTCCGCACCGTCAGCTACCGAATCCACGTCACGATCAACAGCGACGGGACCTGGACCTACGAGGAGGAGGGCCGCCTACAGATCCCGGGCAAGGACGAGCCGTTCCCACACATCGACCGCAACACTCTCACCCGCATCGGCCCACCGACACCCAATCCCCTGGCAGGCGGCAGCTGACCCTTCCCAGGCGCCGGCTGTCCTCTCTGCCGCGACAGTCAGACAATGTTCACCGTGCGTTCACCAGGCATTTACGCTCTCGACGAGTACAGGGTACGCACAAGTAGATAGACACTCCCGGATGAACCAAACTACGAACATCAAGCCGCTTGTTGTCGTCGTGGGTGGTGGATTCGCGGGAGTCGGTTGCGCTCGGCAACTGGCCAAGGAAGGCGTCAACGTCACGTTGCTCGATCGCCACAACTACCACCAGTTCCAACCGCTGTTGTATCAAGTGGCTACTGCAGAACTGGCCGTGACCGACGTTGCCCGGCCGCTACGCAGCATCTTCAAGGATGATCACAACGTCACCGTGCGGCAGACCGAAGTCGCGTCGGTCGACGTCGACAAGCTGACTGTCACGACGACCGACGGTCACACGTTCACCGGCGATTACCTGGTGCTCGCCGCCGGTTCGAAGCCGAACTTCTTCAACACACCCGGCGCCGAGCTGCACTCGTTCCCGTTGTATTCCGTGATCGATGCGAACCGGCTGCGCTCGCGCTTGTTCGAGATCTTCGAGGATGCCGACGCGGACCCGGCACGCATCGATCAGGGTGCACTCAACATCGTCGTGATCGGCGCCGGGCCAACCGGTGTCGAGACCGCCGGGGCGACGGCCGATCTCGTCAACGACGTGATGCCCAAGCGCTACCCCAACCTCGATCTCACTCGCGCCAACATTTACATCATCGACCTCGCGCCCGTGGTGCTCGGGGCGTTCTCCGACAAGGCGCATGCCTACGCGGCGAAGAAGCTCGAAGAGGTCGGCGTGACTCTGCTCCTCGGCACAGGTGTCAAGGAAGTCGCCGAGGATCGTGTCATCCTGCAGGACGGTTCGGAGATCCTGACCCGAACCGTTGTCTGGGCGGGCGGCATCAAGGCCCCCGCGCTGGCGGGTGCGACGGGGCTCGCCACCGGGCGAGGAGGACGTCTCGACGCCTTGCCCGACCTGACCGCCGAGGGCCATCCCCGCGTCTATCCCATCGGCGACATGGCCAACATGATCGACAGCAGAGGTGAGTCGTTGCCTCAGCTCGGATCGGTCGCGCTGCAGGCCGGCCAATGGGCAGCGAAGAACATTCTCGCGGACATGGCCGGCGGCGACCGAGAGCCGTTCAAGTACCACGACAAGGGCATCATGGCCATGATCAGCAGTGGTGCGGCCGTAGCCGAGGTCGGTCGCGGACATCATGAACTGCACGGCGTCGTCGCATTCTCCGCATGGTTGGGCGTGCACGCATGGCTGATGAGCGGGGTCCGTCAACGAGTCGACGCATTCGTCTCGTGGGCATGGGACTTCATCGGCTCCAGTCGCCAGGCCGCTGTCATCGATCCCGAGGTGCCCGTGATCGACTGGGGCGACGAACCAACAGCGGAAGCGATTCCTCTCTCATGAGCGTTGAACGAACCCGTGTCGAGTCATTCGGCAAGCTCGAAGACGGGCTGCTGCAGGCCAGCGACTGGTACCTGTGGGGCCCGTACCTCAGCGAGCGGCAGTGGGGCACCGTGCGCGAGGACTACAGCGCCGACGGCGAGGCATGGGACTACTTCCCGCACGATCACGCCAGGTCGCGTGCCTACCGCTGGGGAGAAGACGGCCTCGCCGGCTTCTCCGATGTCGAGCAGTGCCTCTGTCTGTCGCTCGCCCTTTGGAACGGCCGCGATCCGATCCTCAAAGAGCGCATCTTCGGGCTCACCGGCAGCCAGGGCAACCATGGCGAAGATGCCAAGGAGTACTGGTTCTACGTCGATGCGGTGCCCAGCCACGCGTCGAACCGGTGGCGATACCACTATCCGCAGCGAAGCTTCCCCTACGGCGACCTCGTTGCCGAGAACGGACGCCGCGGCAAGCACGATCCCGAATACGAGCTTCTCGACACAGGAGCTTTCGACGACGATCGCTACTGGATCGTCGAAGTCGACTACACGAAGGCCTCGACGACCGATCTGCTGATGACCATCCGGGTCACCAACGCCGGTGCGGAACCAGACACGATCCACGTGTTGCCCACCGCATGGTTTCGTAACACGCTGGTCGTGGGACGTCGACGCCACCAAGCCACAGTTGCGGGCCGGTGCCGACGGAACTGTCGAGGTCGATCACCCGCTGTTCGGCGACCTCGAACTGCTGGCCGGCGCCGGGCCGAGCGGCGATTCACCGACCGTGCTCTTCTGCGAGAACGAGACGAACGTCGCCCGCCTGTACGGCGACTCGGACGGCACGCCGTTCCCGAAGGACGGCATCAACGACCACGTCGTCGACGGATCGGCCACCGTCAACCCGGCACTTGGTCGGCACCAAAGCCGCGTGCTGGTACGAGACGATCGTCGAGCCCGGCGCAACGGCGGAGTTCCGGTTGAGATTGCGGCCGCGTGATGGTTCATCGACTCCTGTCGTCGACGCCCTCGGGCGCGATTTCGACGCGGTCACGGCTGAGCGGCACAAGGAAGCGGACGAGTTCTATGCGGAGCTGACACCATCGAGCGCGACGGCCGACGAGGCGCTGGTGATGCGCCAGGCGTTCGCCGGGATGTTGTGGTCCAAACAGTTGTTCAGCTACGACGTCAGTCGTTGGCTCGATGGCGATCCGACCCAACCCAAACCGCCCGACGAACGCCTGACGGGACGCAACAGCCGTTGGCGCACGTTCGACGCGTTCGACATCATGTCGATGCCCGACAAATGGGAGTACCCGTGGTTCGCGGCGTGGGACCTTGCGTTCCATTGCGTGGCGCTGGCACAGGTCGACCCGGCCTTCGCCAAGTACCAGCTGATCCTGATCTGTCGGGAGTGGTTCCAGCATCCCAACGGCGCCCTTCCCGCCTACGAATGGTCGTTCGACGACGTGAACCCCCCGGTGCAGGCGTGGGCCGCGCTCGAGGTCTTCGCCATCGACGGCGAGCGAGACATCGACTTCCTCCGTCGCGTCTTCGACAAGCTGCTGGTCAACTTCACATGGTGGGTCAATCGCGAAGACGCTGATGGTTCGAACCTCTTCGAGGGCGGCTTCCTCGGTCTCGACAACATCGGCCCCATCGATCGCGATCACCTGCCGATCGACGGAACGCTCGAACAGTCCGATGCAACCGCATGGATGGCGCTGTACTCGCTGCACATGGGGACGATGTCCTCGCTGTTGGCTCGGCACGGCCAGCCGACCCAGGACCTGACACTGAAGTTCATGGAGCACTTCTCGCTCATCAGGGCCGCCCTCGATGACCAGGGCCTGTGGGACGACGCCGATGGGTTCTTCTACGATCGGATCGAGATGCGCCATGGCGAGCTCGTCCCGATCAAGGTGCGCTCGATGGTCGGGGTGCTGCCCGTGCTCGCCAGCGTGCTCGTCGACGAGATGCTCATCAGCCGCGCCGAAACCGTTGGCAAGGCGTTCGCCAGGATGCTCGGTCGCCGCGCCTTCGACATGTCCGCACTGGCCGAACAGGGCCTCATCCGCGGCACCCCTGGGGATCGCCAACTGTTGCTCGGAGTCGTCGGCATCGACAGGGTGAAGCGGATCTTCCAGCGGCTGTTCGCCGAAGACGAGTTCCTGTCACCGTACGGTCTGCGGGCCGTCTCGCAGGCCCACCGTGACCAGCCGTACGACCTCGTGATCGGCGAGTTCCACGCCACCATCGACTACGAGCCGGCCGAATCAACGACCAACATGTTCGGCGGCAACTCCAATTGGCGCGGCCCGATCTGGTTCCCCCTGAACTACCTGTTGGTCAGCTCGATCAAGATGTACGGGAACTTCTTCGAGGAGTCCTTGGTGATCGAATACCCCACCGCCTCCGGTCGCATGCGCACGCTCAACGAGATCGCCGAAGACCTCCGCCGACGGCTGATCTCCATCTTTCTTCTCGATGCCGACGGCCGGCGGCCCTGCTACGGCCAGATCGATCGGTTCCAGAACGATCCTCGATGGCGCGACTACGTGCAGTTCAACGAGTACTTCCACGGAGACAACGGAGCCGGCCTTGGAGCTTCGCATCAGACCGGCTGGACGGGTGTTGTCGCCGACCTGATCCGTCGTAGCCCGGGGTCGAACATCGCGTCGTTGGCCGACCTGCTCCAACCCGGTCGGGTGGCATCGAAGACCCTGCCACCCCCGCCCCCACCCGAAGGACGACCATGAGCGACCACTACGACTTCATCATCATCGGCAGCGGGGCCGGCGGAGGAACACTTGCCAACGCGCTGGCGGCCTCCGGCAAGACCATCCTGATCCTCGAACGCGGCAACTTCCTGCGACGAGAGATGGACAACTGGAACCCGGGCGCGGTGTTCATCGATGGGAAGTATCAGTCGACCGATACGTGGTACGACGCCGACGACCAACCGTTCCAACCGCAGGTCCACTACTTCGTCGGTGGTGCCACCAAGATGTACGGAGCTGCGCTGTATCGCTTGCGACCGCAGGACTTCGGAGACCTCACCCACGTCGACGGTGTCTCGCCGGCGTGGCCGCTCGGCTACGACGACTTCGAACCGTGGTACACAAAGGCCGAGTGGCTCTATCAGGTGCACGGAAATGGTGGCGAGGATCCTACCGAGGGCCATCGCTCGAAGGATTACCCGTGGCCGGCGGTGTCGCACGAGCCGCGCATCCAACAGATTGTCGACGACCTGCACAAGAGCGGGTATCACCCGTTCCACGCGCCGTGCGGCATCCTCCTCGACGAAGCCGAGCCCACCAGGAGCACATGCATCCGCTGCACCTGGTGCGACGGCTATCCCTGCCTGGTCCACGCCAAGTCCGACGCCGAGACCATCGCGGTACGCCCGATCCTCGACCACGCGAACGTCACGCTGCTGGTCAACGCCGAGGTCCTCAAACTCGAAACCGACGCCAGCGGCCGCACCGTGACCGGCGTATCGGTGTCGCGCGGTGGCACGTCCGAGACCTACGCCGGCGACATCGTGGTCGTCTCTGCCGGAGCGGCGAACACCGCCAAGCTGCTGCTGGCCTCGGCGAACGAACGTCACCCGAACGGTCTGGCGAACGGGTCCGACCAAGTCGGTCGCAACTACATGTACCACAACAGCAAAGCGGTGGTGGCGCTGTCGAAGGTCGCCAACGACACGCTCTTCCAGAAGACGCTCGGGATCAACGACTTCTACTTCGGCACCGACGACTACCGGTATCCGATGGGCAACATCCAAATGGTCGGCAAGTCCAACGCCGAGGCGATGAAAGGCGAAGAACCGGCACTCACCAAGCTCGCCCCCCACTGGACGCTGGCAGAGACCGCCCGTCATGCCGTCGACTTCTGGCTGACCACCGAGGACCTGCCGAAACCCGACAACCGCGTCACGCTGGCCAAGGACGGCAACATCAAGTTGGCGTACACGATGACCAACAACGACGAAGCCGATCGGCTCTACGACAAGCTCAAGGAAGTGCTCAACCATGTGGGTCTCGCCGAGCACCACGTCTTGCGCAAGAACTTCTACTCGCACATGAACATCCCCACCGCCGGCGTCGCCCACCAGGTCGGCACCTGCCGGTTCGGTCACGACCCGGCGATGTCGGTACTCGACGAGAACTGCAAAGCCCACGAACTCGACAACCTGTACGTCGTCGACACCAGCTTCTTCCCGAGCATCGGTGCGGTGAACCCCGCCCTCACGGCCATGGCCAACGCGCTACGCGTCAGCGACCACCTGCTCGAGCGCATCGAATAGGCGCCGCGCAGACCACAACCGTTCATCCCAGCACCGAACCCTGATCGAAGGAGCAATCATGACCCTCAAAGGAAAAGTCGCCATCGTCACCGGCGGCAACAGCGGCATCGGCAAGTCCATCGTGCTCGCCCTCGCCGAGCATGGAGCGAACATCGTCATCGACTACGTCGCCAACCCGCAAGCCACCGAGGACCTCGAGCAACAGGTTGTCGCGCTCGGCGACCGTGCCATCGGCGTCGAAGCCGACGTGAGCAAGGTCGCCGACCTCCAACGGCTGGTCGACTCGGCGGTGAAGGCCTTCGGCCGCGTCGACATCATGGTCAACAACGCCGGTATCGAGACTCGCACGTCGATCCTCGACACGACCGAGGCTCAGTACGAGAAGGTCATGGAGGTCAACCTCAAGAGCGCGTTCTTCGGCACTCAGATCGCAGCGAAGCAGATGATCGCCCAAGGCGGTGGCGGACGCATCATCAACATCACCTCGGTTCACGAGGACTGGCCGATGCCGGGCAACACCGCGTACTGCCTGTCGAAGGGCGGCATGCGGATGCTCACCCGCACTGCCGGAGTCGAGCTCGGGCCGCACGGCGTGCTCGTCGTCGGTGTTGGTCCGGGCGCTGTCGACACCCCGATCAACGCGTCGACGGAAGCCGATCCTCAGAAGATGAAGACGCTCGATGCGGCGATTCCCCTCGGCCGGCTGGCCGACCCGAAGGAGATCGGCAGCGTGGTCGCTTTCCTGGCCGGTGATGGTGCGAGCTACCTCACCGCGACGACGGTCTTTGCCGACGGCGGGATCATGCATTCGAGCCCGGGGCTGTGACAGCAACAGGACCGAACATGTCATGGCCTCGTCCGGGCGTTCCGTTTCCTCTCGGAGCCACACTGTCGCCGGCCGGCACCAACTTCGCGGTCGCGTCCGACGTGGCCGACGGGATGCTCCTGTGCCTCTTCGACGCTCACGGCACCGAGGAGCGCATCCCGATGGTCGACTGCGACTTCGGCGTGTGGCACGCTTTCTTACCCGGTGTCGGGGCAGGTCAGGCCTATGGCTATCGAGCGACAGGGCCGTGGGACCCGTCGCGCGGTATACGTTGCGTCGAGACCAAACTCCTACTCGATCCGTACGCTCGGGCAACGAGCGGCTCGGTCAGATTCGGACCGGGCGTGCTTGGACACCTCGAGCACGACCCGAGTGCCCCGAGCGACATCGATTCAGCTGATTCGGTACCACGCAGCATCGTCATCGACCCGACCTTCGACTGGGGTGACGACCTCCCCCCGTCTCGCCGTGTCAACGACACGATCTACTACGAACTACACCCCAAGGGGTACACCCAGCTGCATCCGCGGGTACCCGCCGATCGAGCGCGGAACGTACTCCGCGCTCGCCCACGACTCGGTCATCGAGCACCTCGTCGAACTCGGCGTCACCGCGGTCGAGTTGCTTCCTGTGCATCAGTCCGTGCCGGAGGCATTCCTCAGCGCCGCGGGTTTGACCAACTACTGGGGCTACAACACCATTGGTTACTTCGCGCCCCATGAGGCCTACTCGGCCGAAGCCCGAGCTGGGCGCGCCGGCGGTCAGGTCGACGAGTTCAAGTCGATGGTCAAACGGTTTCATGCGGCGGGGATCGATGTGATCCTCGATGTTGTGTTCAACCACACGGCCGAGGGTGATCACCTGGGCCCGAGCCTGTGCCACCGAGGCCTCGACAACCCCGCCTACTACCGTCTCGACCCGCACGACCTCAGTAAGTACATCGACACAACGGGCTGCGGCAATTCTCTCAACGTGGGCAGCCCGACGACCCTGCGGCTCATCATGGACTCGCTGCGCTACTGGATCAGCGAGATGCACGTCGACGGGTTCCGCTTCGATCTCGCCACGACCCTCGCCCGCGACGACGGTCGCTTTGATCAGGCTTCGTCGTTCTTCGACCTCGTCTCGCAGGACCCGGTGGTGTCGCGGGCCAAGTTGATCGCCGAACCGTGGGATGTCGGCCAGATGGACAGCTACAGCCTCGGGCAGTTCCCCCCACTGTGGAGCGAGTGGAACGGCAAGTACCGCGACACGATGCGCGATTTCTGGCGGGGACGCGATGGTCTGCTCGGTGACTTCGCCACGCGCTTGTCCGGATCGGCCGACCTGTTCGGCCCCTCGCGGCGCCGGCCCTCGGCATCCGTGAACCTCATCACGGTGCACGACGGTTTCACGTTGCGCGATCTCGTCTCCTACAACGGCAAGCACAACGAAGCCAACGGCGAGGACAACCACGACGGAACCGACGACAACCGCTCATGGAACAGCGGCGTCGAAGGACCAACCGACGATCCGCAGATCCTCGGTCTGCGGCGGCGTCGGTCGCGTGCGATGATCGCGAGCTTGATGACATCGTTCGGCGTCCCCCTGCTCCTCGCCGGCGACGAGATCGGTCGCTCGCAGGAGGGAAACAACAACGCCTACTGCCAGGACAACAAGATCACGTGGGTCGACTGGTCGAACATCGACGACGATCTGTTGGATTTCACCAAACGCGCCGTGGCCGTGCGGACTCGCCATCCGGTCCTTCGTCGACGCCGCTTCATGACCGGCGCTGCTGCTGACGAGGTCAAGTGGTTCACGCCGAGCGGAACGACCATGACCGGTCAGAACTGGAGCGACCCGAACTCGCGTTGCGTTGCCGTTTACCTCGATGGGTCCGACGATCCTGATCGCGACGAGGAGGGTGCCATGTTGGTCGACAGCGACCTATTGCTCCTGGTCAACGGCTGGAAAGAGCCGGTCGAGTTCACGCTCCCCGATACTCGGCCCGGCGCGACGTGGTCGATCGAGCTCGACAGCGCTGATCTGACAAAATCAGAGCCTCCGCAGTACACGTTAGAGACCGCCTCGTGTGTCTCCGTCGAACCCTGGTCCATCGTCGTGCTGGGCAGCCCACCGCCCGGAGTGATGCGATGAGTCCCCACGAGCACGCCGGGCACGGCCACGCACAAGACCGTGGGCTGCGCGGCTTCGTGCGTTACATGAAGATGCTGCCGAAGATGTGGCGGTCGCCGGTCAGTCGCGAGGTGGTTCGCACGATCGCGCCGACAGCGGGTGAGCAGGTCGTGGATGTAGGCGCCGGAATGGGCCCAGCCGCTGTGCAAGCCGCCAAGACCGGCGCCTCGGTGCTGGCGGTTGACCCGACGCCGTACATGCGCCACATTACTCGCAGTTCGTCGACTCGGCCAGCGCCACCGCACCGCCATCCGTGTGACCGACGGATCCGCCGAGTCGATCCCCGTCGGAGATCACACCGTCGACGCGTTGTGGACGGTCAACACCATGCATCACTGGACGGATCTCGATGCGGCGGTGCACGAACTGGCGCGGGCGCTGCGACCGGGTGGGCGGCTGCTGCTGGTCGACGAGGACTTCGACTCGCCCGACGCACCCGGCCTTTGCACACATGCAGGATCGAAAGGGCCGACCGCGCCCACCACTTCGCCGAGATCGACCCTGTGGCCGTACGAGCGAAGCTGACGGCAGCAGGGTTCGCCAACGCCGAGGGTTCCACGGGTTCGATCGGCCGATCGCCCGGCGAAGATCGTCCGCGCCACGTGTTAGGTATGAAGCCACCCGCGGCGATCTCTCCCGATGCGCGACAGGTACTCGTCGACGAGCTCGTAGCCGGCAACTGCCCGCCAGTCGGCGGCGCGGTCGATCCCGGCGGGCACGTGCGCGTCGATTCCCGCGCCCATGGGTCTCGCACAACGGCAACCCGAATAGGCCGTCGACGGCCGGTCCCTGCAGGGGTGCCGGCACGCACCGGGGGTAACGATCGTCGACCGGGCTAACTGTGCGTGCTTTGCGTCGGTGATCGTGTCCCGGGAGATCCTGGTCGTGTGGATCTCCTCCAGCTGCGCACGATCTCGCCGGTCGATCGACCACCGGAGCCGTCGAGCGCGTCGGGCACCAGAGGACGGACCGTCTACTCCTCGTCGACCGATCGGGAGAGCCCTCGGGCGCGTCTTTCCACCGCTCGACGACGGGACTCGACGAGAACGCTCCAGAGTACACCGGCTGGCACGACGATGATCGCCATCCAGAGCCAGACCCGCCTTTCCTCGAGCTTGTGATTGAGACGAACCAAGCTGTCGTACCAATAGATCGCAGCGCCCATGATCAGCAAGAAGCCCACGGCGAAGACAGGCAAGAACCGGTCGTCCAGCACGCGCTCGAGGCGGGAGGCATCGGGCGGTACAACCGGTCGGGCGGCATGAGCTGCTGCAAGAGGCGCTGCACATCCACATGGAAGTCGGGGTCGTGACGCACGGCGATGCCGTTACGGAGTACCAAGCTGCCCAGGGATTGGGGCAAGTCGTCAAGCTTCGGCATCGTTGCCCCGGAAACAAGGACCGGAATGACACGCCGGTTGGAACGCAGCGCCGTCTCGATCTCGATGCGGACGTAATCCCCTGGATCATCGAGTCGGCGGAGCCCATTGGCGGTGGCATCGAGCCACTTGGGTCCGATGACGACCAGTACGGCGTCAGAGGATTCCGATCACCCTTTCGATGACAGAACTGAAGTCGGCACCATAGGGGATGCTGTCGACATCGAAAAAGACGTTGCTCGGTCCTAGCCAACCGGCGAGGCTGTCGCGGATGCGCGCCTGCGATGTCGATCGAGTCCTCGCGCCTATAGGAGATGAAGACTCGCCCTGATGCGCCCGCATCTGGCATGGCAGCGATCTTATCCGGCGCCGAGTTCGCGGCCTCCGCCGAAATCGGCATGCCCGGCTAGGTGTAAGGCGTCGCCCGCCAGCATCCGACCGGACCGGCCCACACTCGCACGTCCATCTGTCCCAGCAGAGCGGCATGGTCGAAGTGCACGGACTCGCTGACGAGTTGATAGCCGTCGCGGTGGCGCAGTCCGCGACGTCGACCGACGCCAGTCGACAACAGCCGTTGAGCGTTGTTCAGATGGTACGTGGTGGTCGTCATTTGTGAGAATGCGGCGTGAGGCGTCGCGGACGAGATTGGGGTCGGAGGTTCGTGGCGGCTGGAGCGATCGTGGCCGTGGTGTCACCAGCGATCCGCAATCGTGACAGCTTCCCCCTGTCGACATATCCGGTCTACGCATCGGCTGGGTCACGAACGCGCACGTTGGCCACGGCCTTTGGGGTGAACGCCGACGGGACCGAACGCCGTCTGTCGATGTCAGTGATCGCCGCGACAGACGATCCGCTGATTGCTGCGAGCAGACTCGCCGGCGCGATCGCGGCCGGTAATGCCATCGAACTGTGCGAGCAGATCGCCCGTCGGGTACCGGCCGGTGTGGCCGAGGTGGTTGTCACCACCGAACTCCACGATGTTGTCGAGGCCGCGCGTCGGCGCCTACTCCTTGCTGTCGCGCACCGTTCACGCCCGATGTCGGAGTGCACCATGATCGACCGCTCGAGCAGCTGCGTGCGTTCGTCAATTCGCCCACCTGCGCGCCGCTGGCTGCGCCGGCTTCGCGGCTGGCAGTGCTTCGAATTCTGACGGGCGTGTATGCGGTGTCGTACTTGTTGGTTCGCTTTCAGGTGTTGTTCACCATGGGTGACAGCGGCGCAGCCGCCTGGGACCCGGTCGGCGTGCTCTGGTGGATGGACCGTCCACTTCCCAGTCGGCGCCGTCCACCTGCTCGTGTTCATTGCAGTCGTGCTCGGCGTCCTGTACACCGTCGGGGTCGCGTTCCGAGCGGTCGGCCCGCTGTTCGCCTTCACACTCCTGGTCGTCACCACCTATCGCTCCTCATGGGGACAGTTGCTGTGGTTCGACAACCTGATGGTGTTGCACATCCTCATCGTCGGATTTTCGCAGGCGGCGGATGCATATACGCCTCGACGCCGAGGCCGGATCGCGATCCCCGATGACGTGCGCTTTGCGTGGCCAGTGCGTCTGGCTGCCGCAATCACGGTTTGCACGTACGCGCTGGCCGGAATCGCCAAGCTGCGCATCGGGGGCATCGCATGGATCACCGGTGAATCACTCCGCAACCACGTGGCCTACTCTTCCGCTCGACTGCGAGTTCTCGGTGGGACCCCATCACCGCTCGCCGCGCCGCTGATGGAAGAGCTCTGGCTGCTCACCCCGCTCGCTGTCGCCACTCTCGTCATCGAGTTGGGTGCACCGGCGGTGCTGTTCTTCGCCCGTCTGCGCTGGCTGTGGGTCGCTGCCGTGGTGGCCATGCACGCTGCGATCGCCGCGACGATGTTCGTGGTGTTCCCCTACCCGCTGACGTTGATCGCCTTCGCGCCGCTGTTCGACCTCGAGCAGCTACCTCCGCGATTCGCTTGTCTCACGCGTCGACTCACAGGTCGGCCAGTAGCAACAACGCCCGCAGACCAGGGAGGCCGAGGCACTGCAGCGTGAACGAGCGCTGACTCGCTCGAGTCTCAGGTGCGCAATCAAATGCGCCGCGTCTCAACGCGCACACACATCACGCAGGGTGCCCCTACCGCTCGGCGAGTGAACTCCCCGACGACGCACCATATCTCCGGTCATACGGCGCGCCCGATGCGAGCGTTTCCGGAGCGCCTCGACTGCCCGAGGTAGACCGGAGTTCTGCGCTCGTCGTTCCGTGCGCACGCTATGTGCGGATCGCCTATCTCGCGACTCCAACCGGGCAGATCTGTGCGGGGTGGGCGCCAACACTCGGTCAGGGGAGGGCAATGATCGCCTCGTGCTCGAAGGGTCGCCACGAGGTTGCCGTCGACTTCGATAACGACGTCAACGATGGCTCGCTCGCCACTGCGGCGCTGAAAGCGATCGATCACCGTCGCGTGCACGGTGGCGACCGCGCCTGCAGCGGCAAGGCCGTGGTGCCGGATCGACGAGCGAAGGTGGATCCAAGGACCGCGGACCAGATCATCGGCGAACACTGCGTTGGCGAGCGCCGGCCAGACCGCCGGATGCACGATGCCCTCGGTCGTGTACACGTCGAGGTCGTCGCCGATGCGTACGCCGTAGTCGGCGCCATAGCGATCGGCGAGCACGATGTCGCGTGACGGCAACGACGTCCCCGGCCGCGCCGCTCTCGGCGGACCGGCATCAACCGTCGCCCGCAGCGTCGCTTTCGACTCACCACCGACGAGCGAGCTCACCACGACGGCACCGTCGTCCGCGACCGGCGTGCATACGATCTCGTCGCCGTCGAACACGGGATGGTCGAAGCGCACCTCGGCGGCGCCGCGACCCACCCAATCGAGACCCCACGCGACAACGATCGGGTGGGTCAGGTAGGCGTAGGTCGTCACCCCACCGACCAGCGCGCCGACGAACCCGGCCGCCCGTGCCCCTTCGTCGGTGTGAATCGCGTTGGTCGAGTGTTCGGGCAGGTTGCGTGCACGCACGGACCAGGGTTCAAGCAGTCGCGACACCGTGTGTTCATCATCGCCGATCGGCATGGCTCGAGTCCAAGGCGAGGTCGGTTCCGTCACCGATCTCGAAGATGAAGTTCAGCATGGCCATGCAACCGGGAGCGAACAGCGCCACGCTGGTGGTGGCTTTCGGCTGCCACATCAACCCTGACTCTACTGCGGTTGGCGAACCAGAAGAGCTAGCTCCGATCAGGCAGATCTACGCCGGCTTCTTATGGATCTAGCTCCGCAAATGACTTCGGCAGGCGCACCGAGCTGCGGATCTGGGGCTGCCGACGTCTATGTCAGCTACTTGGCCCGACGGCAGCGCGATCAGCTGACATAGACGACTGATCGCTCGCGTGGATCGGCAGCTCCGGCGTGTCGCGACTTGATCTCGGTGTCTCTCGTGAGCACAAGAACCGACTGCACGAGATCGGCAGCTCGGCGCTGCATTCACAATCGCACGCTCCCCGGGGAGTGCGCGAGATCGGCAGGTCTGGGTCAGTCGTCGCTGCATTCCCGGAAGGGTTGCTCGGCCTCCGCTCGTACCGGGTGAGAACCCGGCTCTGCCGGATGTGGGCAGTAGCCCCGTCTCTTGGCATGAAGGATGTTCAGCACGCCGATGGCGGCTCCCGCAGCGATGACCACGATCGGTGCCAGATTGAGAGCAAAGCCGAGTAGCACCAGCACGACTCCCGAGCCCACGCCCCACAAGACCGGATGAACCACGACCCAGTCACTGAACCGGCTCGACAAACTGCGCATCTGCTACCACATCCCTCGCTTGGACTGCCAACGACCGTAGAGCCAACCTCCTCCCGATGTCGAGATACGACCGGGGGTTCGCTCTCGGAGCCAGGACAACAGCCCGGAGGACGGCACCGCGCCAGAATGCCCTCCGGCGCGACAACGCAAGGGTCTCCGCGGGCGAAGAACGACGTGCGCGATATCGGCGGATAGGTGTGGTTGTGATTCCCGGACCTGCCTGCGGGACCTACGCCTCTGGCGCGATGTGGCGCCGTGAGGGAGGGTGCAAGTGAGAAGGGCGTCCGGGTGCCGAGGCGTCTCGGTGACGGGCGCGCCGAGAAGGGAGCGCGTGATGCGAATCCCGATGAGAGACCGCATCGCCACAGTCCTGGTCGCACTCGCCGTCATCGTGTACGGGCTGTGGGTGAACGAACTTGCGCTGCCCGGGATGGACAGCGTCCGGGTCACCGGACTGGTCGTCCTCGGCCTCGGCTTCGTCGCCTCCGCAAGCGCCGTGGTGCCCGGATTCGACGAGCTCCTGCACGGCAGCAGGCTGTACCTGGCCGGGTCATCGCTGATCGGCTTGGTCGCGTTTGCCGCCGGAGTTGTGATGCTCGTGAGCGCCAGCGAAGTCGCGCTCGGCGTCGTGATGGCGGCGATGATCGTGCTCTGGATGATCGCGACGATCCACCACACCGTGCTGGCCGGAGCTGAGACGGCACCTGGTGACCGGACACCGAGAACGCCCAGGCATGGGCAGCGTCCCGCGGGCGTCTCGTGAGAACAAGGAGGTGCACTGATGATCGAGGTCACCGAACATGAGTTGACCGACCGCGAGCAGGCACGCAAGCGCGTCGAGAAGAAGCACAAGTTCCGTGGCGACGTCGTCGCCTATGTCGTTGTCAACCTCTTGCTGATCGGGGTATGGGCCGTCACCGAGGCCGGGTACTTCTGGCCTGGGTGGGTGCTCGCCGGGTGGGGCGTCTTGCTGCTGCTCGACGCCTGGAACGTGTACTTCCAGCGGCCGATCACCGAGCAAGAGATCGACGACGAGATGCGCCGCCGCCGCTAACCACGTGGCGTGTGAGTCCGAACCATCACCGGGCCTCTGTGGCTGATCACCCCGATCGTGCCAAGCAAGGCGCCCACTTCACGAAACTTGACTCGTGTCCTGCACGACGTCGCCATCAATGGCGATCACCCGTCAGAGCGCGAGAGACAGTGACCAGGGTCGGGTACTCGCGCCGATAGAGCTGCGCAAAGCTTGCAGACGTAGGGCAGAAACGCGTCGTCCGACATCGCTCGACTCCCGGCGTCGGTATCGCATCCATCGACTGAACACACCGACGACGCACCCGGCCGGCTTCCCTATTTCGGTGGATTGGTTTCCGAGAACAGGGCCGCTCGCTGCACGCTCTCGTCGAAGGCCCTCCGGTCGGCTTCAGTCGGGTGGCCGGGCATGAGCGCGCGTGGCCACAGGCGCTTGTTGCGGATCACGTTGATCTCGTTGGCCAGCAAGGTCACACGGGCCAGCGAGCGCGATCCACACGAGCAGGCCGAACATCGAGGCAAATGCCCCGTACACGTCGCTGGCACCTGCGATCACCCTCGTCACGTAGGTGCCGCCGATGAGTTGTAGCGCCCAAAGCGCAGCGCCGCCCACGATTCCTCCTGGAAGGAGCGCTCGCCAACTCACTCGCGATTGGGTGAGGATTCGGAACGACGCAGTGAGGATCGCGATGTTGAGGACGATCGCGCACGCGGCCCCCAGCCACCTGCCTGCCATCGGGAGATCGGGAAGGAATGCGGCGACATTGGTGGCGGCGGTTGCCACCAGGATGCCCACACCGACGACGACGAGCGCGAGAAGGGCGCGGAACAGCCGGGCGACGAAGTGAGGCCACCGGTAGCGCGGCACTCCCCATTGGAGGTTCAGCGCATCCTGGGCGACCCTGATGACTCCGAGGCCGGACCAGATCGACACGAGTAGCCCGAAGGCCAGCATCAAACCACTCGTGTTCAAGCTGGCCGGGTTCTGACGCAGTTGTTCACCGACTACCGGGATCTTGTCGTACACCGTGTCGAGGATTTGCTCGCGGCGGGTCGGATCATCCTGCAGGACGATCCCGAGCACGGTGACGAGGACGAGCAGCAGTGGGAAAGGGAGATGAACCCGTAATACGAGAGCAGCGCACCGTACTGTCGGCCGCGGTCGTCGCGGTAGCGCATGCCCAGGGCGACCAGGAACGACGGCAAACGTCGTCTCTGCTGCCAGTCGTCGGCGGTTTCGGCGAGTCGTTGACCGCGAGTCACCGGTGCCCCGGGAAGTCTGTGACGTGCCGATCCATTCCACCCGATCATTGCACCGACCACGGTCGCGCCCGTGCTCCTCATGCCGTGACCCGCTCGGGCTGCGCAGACCGGGCCGCACATCACGCCGTTGTAGGTTGGGCAAATGGAGACGATCCAGTCGCAAGTGGATGAGCTGATAGCCCAGATGACACCAGCCGAGAAGGCCGGGCAGCTCACCCAATACTTCTACTTCCGGTTGCCGGCGAGGCCCGAGGCTGCCCCGGCTCTCGACTTCGAGGCCGACGCGCAACCGAAGATGGTCGAGTCGGCTCTGCGCGACGGCCGTGCGGGGTCACTCCTGTTCGTCAGTGATCCGGCCGAGATCAACCGGCTGCAACGCGTGGCGATCGGAGGTAACCGGCTCGGCATCCCCCTGCTGTTCGGTTTCGACGTCGTTCACGGCCTCCGAACGATTCTTCCGGTGCCGATTGCCATGGCTGCGTCCTGGGATCTCGAGACAATCGAGCGTGGCCAATCGATCGCCGCCCGTGAGGCGCGCGCCGTTGGCATCCACTGGACCTTTGCGCCGATGGTCGACATTGCCCGCGATCCACGGTGGGGTCGGATCATCGAGGGCGCTGGCGAAGATCCGTACCTCGGCGCTGCCGTGGCGGTTGCCCAGGTGCGTGGCTTCCAGGGCGGCGAGCTGGGTGCGGCCGAGCACGTCATCGCCGGCCCGAAGCACTTTGCGGGTTACGGCGCCGCTCTTGGAGGGCGCGACTACGACGAGGTCAACCTTTCCGACTCTGAGCTGTGGAACGTGTACTTCCCACCATTCAAGGCGGCCGTCGACGCTGGTGCCGGCAACGTGATGACCGCCTACATGGACCTCAACGGAATTCCGGCGTCAGGCAGTCCGTGGCTGTTCACCGAGGTGCTGCGCGACACGTGGGGGTTCGAGGGCTTCGTGGTGAGCGACGCCAACGCTGTACGGAATCTGGTCACCCATGACTATGCGACTGATCTGGGTGATGCCGCCGCCCGCGCCGTCAACGCCGGTGTCGACATGGAGATGGCGATCTCGGACCCCGCTTACGGCCACCTGTCCGAGGCGATCGAATCACGGGCCGCGAACCCGCAGGCAGTCGACGCAAGCGTCCGCCGCGTGCTGGAAGCAAAGATTCGGATGGGTCTGTTCGATGCACCGTACGTCGACGAGGACCACGCCCGCGACGTGCTCTCCAATCCGGCACATCGCGACGTGGCTCGTATTGCCGCGGAACGATCCGCGGTACTGCTCCGCAATGAGGGAGGCCTGTTACCACTCGACGCCGGCACCCTCAGTTCGATCGCGGTGATCGGGCCGCTGGCCGACTCCAAGCGCGACACCATTGGACCATGGGTCTTCGACTTCGACCTCGACGAGACCGTGACCGTGCTGGAAGGCATCCGCACCAAGGCCGGGGAACGGGTGCGGGTCGATCACGCCCGCGGCGTGCGCGTCGGGCAACGCCTGTTTCCCTCGCTGTTCGACATGTTTGGAGGGAACAGGCCAGAGGACCCCGAGGGGTTCGACGAGGAGGGTGAGTTCCAGCAAGCAGTAGACCTGGCACGGGGAGCCGATGTTGCCGTCGTCGTCGCGGGCGAGTGGCAGAACATGATCGGCGAGGCGGCCTCGCGGTCGTCGCTGGAGCTGCCCGGACGCCAGCTGGAGCTGCTGCAGGCCATTGTCGCGACCGGTACGCCGGTCGTGTTGGTGGTCATGAACGGGCGCCCCCTTGACCTGCGCTGGCCCGCAGAGCACGTGCCGGCGATCCTCGATATCTGGTACCCCGGCACCCAGGGCGGTGCCGCCGCGGCGAACTTGCTGTTCGGTGATGTCTCGCCCGGCGGCAAGCTCCCGTTCACCTGGCCGCGCACGGTGGGGCAGGTGCCGATGCTGTACGCACACACCCGCTCGCACGAGCCCGCCAACCAGGCCAGACGGTACTGGGACGACGCCAGCACGCCACTGTTCCCGTTCGGGTACGGCTTGAGCTACGGCCGTTTCGCGTACGCCAACCTCACGGTCGACCAGCCGGCCACCACCACGAGTGGGACTGTCACCGTGTCGGTGGAGGTCACCAACACGGCGGATCGGGAAGCCGACGAGGTCGTCCAGCTCTACATTCACCAGCGACATGGATCGGCTTCGCGTCCGGTACGCGAGCTCAAGGGCTTCTCGCGGGTCACGCTCGCGGCGGGAGAACTACGTATCGTCAAGTTCCTGGTAGGGCCGAACGAGCGTCGGTACTGGAATGCCGCAGTCCGAGATTGGGTGACCGATTCGTCGACCTTCGACGTCTGGGTCGGCGGCGATTCAACTGCACAGCTGTCCACAACGTTCGATGTCGCAGAGACCTAGACAGCAAGCCATGGCGACAGCAATGAATCGGCGAGCACGATTGTCCGAAGTGGTGCTACCCGACTTCGGTATGCCTCGGACCGAGCCGCTGTTGCCGGCCTCGATCTACCGGGACCGAATTGAACGCCTGCGATCTGCGATGGAGGTGCGCGGCTACCACCAGATCGTCGTGTGGGCCGACCGAGAGCACAGCGCGAACATCGCCTACCTCACCGGTTTCGATCCGCGGTTCGAAGAGGCGGTGCTCGTCGTCGGTGCGTCGAGTGATCCGGCGATCCTTGTCGGCAACGAGTGCCATGGGCTGGCTGAGGCGGCACCGCTGCCGATGCGGCCGATCCGGTTCCAGGATCTCAGCCTGCCCGGCCAACCGCGAAGCGCGTCGAGACCGTTGCCCGAGATCTTCAGGGATGAGGGCATCGGACCCGCTGGCCGGGTCGGTGTCGTCGCCTGGAAGACGTACTCGAGCCGCGAGTCGATCGAGGCTCCGGCCTTCGTCGTCGACGAGCTCAGGCGGGCTACCGGCCCAGCCGGCGTGGTGGAGAACGCCGACGACCTGCTCATCGATCCAGTCGACGGGCTCCGGGTCATCAACGAGGTCGAGCAGCTGGCAGCGTTCGAGTGGGCCGCATGCCACACGTCGTCGAGCGTCGGCCGTGTGCTGACCGGCCTACGGCCCGGGATGACCGAACGTGACTGCGCTCAACTGCTGAAGTGGAACGGCTCGCCGCTCTCGTGCCACCTCATGCTCCAGGCCGGGCCGAGGGCGCGGTATGGATTGTTCAGCCCCGGTGACCGGCCGCTCGAGCGCGGTGATCCGTTCACGATCGCCTTCGGAATCTGGGGGGCGCTCAACTGCCGAGCCGGGTTCGTGGTCGAGGATCCGTCGGAGCTGCCTGACGGCGCCCACGACTACGTCGAACGCCTCGTGGCGCCATACTTCGCCGCGGTGGCCGACTGGTACGGCTCGCTGCACGTCGGCCAACTGGGCGGCGAGCTCCAGGCCGTCGTCGACCGCCACCTGGGCGACCCGTTCTTCGGAGTCTCCCTCAACCCCGGGCACCAGCTCCACCTCGATGAGTGGGTGAACTCGCCGGTGTTTCCTGGGTCGAGAATCGAGCTGCGCTCGGGTATGGCGCTGCAGTGCGACATCATCCCGGCGACCGGCACGCCGTACTTCACGACGAACATCGAAGACGGCGTGGCGTTGGCCGACGAGTCGCTGCGCGCCGTGTTTTCGGCAAAGTACCCGGACGCCTGGACAAGGATCCAGGCTCGCCGGCGCTTCATGATCGAGACGCTCGGCATCGACCTGCATCCAGACGTGCTGCCCTTCTCGAACCTGGCCGCATATCTCCCACCGCTGCTGTTGAGGACCGACACGGCGATGACCGTCGCGCCCTGAAGACACGCTCTCGTGTCAATCGTCGAAGGACGTTCGCCTCTGGTTCGCTGCTCAGACTCTACGTAGCGTGAATTGATTCAGCGGTCTCCGACGCCCTACTCCGGCCGCCCACCGCTGAGTGGCTGAGGGGAGAGTCGTGACGACCGCTCGTGGGGTTGATCCAGCTGACGCTCTGCCCGACAGGATTCCGACAACGTTGAACTTGATTTGCGATGGGTCGGTGAGAGGTACGGGTTCAACGTGACCTTCTCGGTGATGGTGGATACTGCTGATCAGTCGGTTCAGTGGGTGAGCGACGGTTTCGCTGAGCATTTTGGCTTGCCGACCACCGAGTTCACGGGACGGTCAATTTTTGCGTTCCTGGAAGGTTCACCGAACGAGCCCTGGCAGCGGTTGTTCACGGGAATCGAGTCGGTCGACGAACGTTTCCACAACGTACGGATCCACTCGGTCGGCGAAGCGACTTCGCTCGACGAGTTCGAACTACGCGGTGTGCGCTACGTCGATGCCGGACGGAATGTCATGGTTTCGTTGCGCGCCCCGCCGTCAGCTATGGACTCCGACCACAGCCGCATGCTGGCCGAGGTGGAACATCGCCACGCCGCTCTTCTCCACCGTTCGTCCGATGGGGTGATCGTTCACGACGGCACCTTCGTCGTGTTCGTCAACGAGTCGGCAGCACGACTCATTGGTGTCCTTCCAGCCGATGCCGTAGGAATGCCGATCGTGTCCCTGATCGACCCCGAGGGCAGCTCCGGCGCGGTCATCGATGAGCGTGCGGATGACGGCTTCGATTCGCGCCGCGTGCGACTGTGGTTGCGTCGGGCCCCTGGTGCAGTTGTTGCGGTCGATGCATCGATGGCGTTGGTTTCCTGGAGTGGTGAGAAGGCAGTGCAGATCGTCGTGCATGACCTGAGCCTGGAGCACCACAGCCAACGGTCAGATGCCGTACTCGATGTGGTCGAGAACGCCGCCAGCGACGCCGTGATTTCCACCGATGAGAACCTGCAGATCGTGGACTGGAACGCATCAGCGTCCGAGCTGTACGGCTGGTCGCGCGACGAGGTCGTCGGCCTGGCCATCGGTGAGGTGCTCGGCCGCGCAGATACGTGTCTGGGCATTGGCGACAGCACCGACTCACCATCGGACTCCGACGCGTGGCGGGGCACGGTACGTCACCGTCATCGAGACGGGCACACGCTGCTCGTCGAGTCGGCGCAAATGATCCTGCGCTATTCCGACGGTGCCCTTGGTGGTCTGCTGGAGGTAAATCGGCCAGCTGAGGTCGGCGCAGGCGACGACTCCACATCGGTCCCGATCCTGGATGATCCGCTCGCGTCGCTGGATCCAAGTGATTCAGTACCGCCGGGCTGGGTCGACGACGCGGCGTTCGCCGCAGACCTCCGCGATGCGATCGCGAATGGAGCGATCTCGGTCGCCTACCAACCGATCGTCGATCTCGACACCGGCCGGCTCCACCATGTGGAAGCGCTCGCCCGTTGGAACCATTCTCAACGCGGCGCGATCCGACCTGGCTGGTTCATCCCCGTCGCCGAGCGGTCAGGGGTCATCGATGAGTTGGGCGAATGGATTCTCAAAAAGGCATGCGCCGACGTGCTTCTCATGTGCGCCGAGGGCATCGATGTCCATCTGAACGTCAACCTCTCCGTCGTCCAGTTACGCGATCCGAGTGTCGCTCACCGCATCGCCGGCGTCCTGACCAACAGCGGCTTCGCGCCCGAACGGTTGTGGATCGAAGTGACGGAAAGTGTGCTCATCGACGATCAAGGATTGCTGCCGCTGCACGAGCTACACGACCTCGGTGCGCATCTCGTCATCGACGACTTCGGGACGGGTTACGCGTCGTTCCAGTATCTCACCCGACTACCCATCGACGCACTGAAGATCGACACGACGTTCGTATCGGGATTGGGTGTTGAGCCTAACGACACCGCGATCGTGCGGTCCGTCGTGAATCTCGGCCATGAACTCGGCCTCGAGGTGGTGGCCGAGGGTGTCGAGACCGAATTCCAGCGTGCACAGCTGCTCGTGCTCAATTGTCATCTCGGCCAGGGCTGGCTGTTCGGTCGCGCCCTGTCGCGCACCGAACTCGTCGCCAGATACAGCAACGGCGGTGCTCGAAAGCTGCCCAGGTCATCGGCAACACTGACCAAACGTGAGCTGGAGATCGTGCGCAGTCTCCTGGCAGGTGACCGTGTGCCGGCGATCGCCCACCGACTGTTTCTGAGCCAGAGCACCGTCCGCAACCACTTGTCTTCGATCTACAGCAAGTTGGGCGTCAGTTCACAACAACAGCTCGTAGACCGGTTCCGCACAGCACCTCATTTCGACCCGTGAGCACACCTGGCGTCGCCGCCGGTCAGAGAAATGCTCAGGGACCGAGCAAAGGTCATTGCGTCTATCTGATGTCCAGCGCTGCTGCCGATACTAGAAGTGCAACTGAAAGAAGGATCATGACAATCCGCGGTTTGGTTGGTCTCTGTGTGGCTGGGGTGCTGGGGCTCGCATTCGTACCATCGGCCTCGGCGGAACCGGGCGACACGACTGCAACGATCACCATCACCGGCGGGTCCCTGGCGATCACCGTTCCGGCTCCCGCCGGGAGCCTCGGGACCAGGGCCAACACTGTCGACGGAGGAGTCATCAGCGGGCCGCTCGGCCAGGTCCAGGTGAGCGACGCCCGCAGTGCTGCCGCCGGCTCCGGGTGGGTCGCCAGCGTCATCTCCACCGCCTTCACTCCGCCTGCCGGGCCCACGATCGCCGCCAGCGCCGTCGGCTACACCGCCGGCGCGATCACCAAGGTGGGCACCGCGACGTACACGGCCGACGATCCGCTCGATCTCACCGGCGTGAGTCCCGCGGTGACAGCGACTGGCATCACCGGCGACAACTCGGCTACGTGGAACCCGACCATCAATGTGGCCGTCCCGGGCGGCATGGCCGCTGGCGTCTACACGGCGACCATCACACACTCTGTCGTGTAGCACCGTGGGTGCCCTACGGAGCGTCCAAGCAGGACACGGGGCGTCATGGCGTCGTGTCCTTCGGCTCACCGCCTGCGCTATGGCCGCGATCACTCTGGTCGCTCCGATCACCGCCAGCGCTTCCAAGGGTGCGCCCACCTCGGGCTCCCCGATGCCGGCAGCCGGGAGCATCGGATTGAGGCTTCTCGAGGCGCCGATCGCCGCCGGCGACGACCCGCGAGCGCAGATCTACATCGTCGATCATCTCGCCCCTGGAGCGGTCATTCAACGCCGGATCGAGGTGTCGAACACCACCACTTCTACCATTGAGGTCGGCCTGTACGCCGCCGCCGCCTCCATCGCCAATGGATCGTTCCTCGGTGCAGCCGGACACACCGCCAACGACCTATCCAGCTGGACATCGGTCAGCCCCGGCGGCCACGACATCGTTGCCGGCGGACGGACGACCGCCATCGTGACCATCTCTGTGCCCGGCGACGCCGCCCCCGGAGAGCAGTACGGCGTGGTCTGGGCCGAGGCCGGCTCGGCGCCCAGCGCTGACGGGGGCATCAGGCAAGTCAGCCGCGTGGGCATCCGCCTCTATGTCTCTGTCGGGCCCGGCGGACCACCGGCGGCCGACTTCACGATCGACTCGCTGACCGCCGCCCGCTCGCCCGATGGTCGCCCGGTCGTCCTCGCAACCGTGACCAACACCGGCGGCCGGGCGCTCGACATGAGCGGAACCCTGCGGCTGTCGGACGGTCCCGCTGGGCTCAGCGCCGGGCCGTTCCCGGCAAGCCTCGGCACGACCCTGGCGATCGGCGATACAGAGGCCGTCGAGGTGACCCTCGACAAGCTGCTCCCCGCAGGGCCTTGGGAGGCCTCGATCACCCTGCACAGTGGACTGCTCGAACGCAGCGCCCACTCATCGATCACCTTTCCCGACACGGGCGCGTCGCCCGCTGTGATCGCCACGTCGATCCAAGACGAGCGTCCGTACGCGGCGAGCTTCGCCGCCATCCTTCTACTGCTGGTGGCCATCGCACTCCTGCTGATCTTCCTGCTCCGGCGACGTCGTCGCCGACGAGTTGCCGATGTTGCGCCGGATCGGACGCCCCGACCTCGTCGTGTCCCTGCTGTAGCGGTGGCACACACCAAGGCCGTCGTGTCAGCCACACGGCCTTCCACCCGAGTCGTGCCAGGACGCCGCCCACGGCGCTGGTCTTCTGGGGCCGAGACCATCGTGCTGACGCTCGCCTTGCTGCTCGCCGGCCAGATGTCACGTTCCTCACGGGCAAACGCCGCGGACGCACTTGTGCCGCTGGGCGCCGCACAGACGTATTCGGTGCTCAGCGGGACAATTGCGACCAACAGCCTCGGTGCAACCAGTCTCAGCGGGGATCTCGGGGCCAGTTCGGTGGTCGGGTTCCCACCGGGAATCGTGGGGGGCCAGACCCGCCTCGGCACCGACGACGCCCAAGCCCTCGCCGATCTGGATCTGGCATACATCGACGCCGCCGGCCGTATCCCCTTGGCTAGCTTCGCCGGAGACCTGAACGGCCATACCTTCTCCCCTGGCGTCTACCACACCGACGCCGCCCTCGAGTTGACGGGGACGTTGACGTTGGACGGCGGCGGCGACCCGAACGCGACGTTCGTCTTCCAGGTCAACGCGGCCTTGAACACTGCCGCGTCCAGCGAGGTCACGCTGATCGGCGGCGCCCAGGCGTCGCACGTGTTCTGGCAGGTGGCCGGCGCCGCCGGCATAGGAGCGTTGGCGTCGTTCGCGGGCACCATCATGGCGAGAGGAGCGATCACCGTGGGCAACGGTGCGGACCTCACCGGTCGAGCGCTGTCCTCCGCAGCCGTCACCTTGTCCACCAACATCATCACGACGCCGGACGCCACAGGCGGAAACCTGGCGATCACCGTGCCAGCCGGCCCGGTCGAACTCGGAACCCTCGCCCACGTCTTGAGCGAGCGCACGATCAGCGCCCCGCTGGGAACCATGGAGGTCGATGACACCCGCGTCGGTTCGGCGGCTACAGGCTGGGTCGTCAGCGTCTCGGCAACCGACTTCACCTCGCCGTCCGCACCGCCGATAGATGCCAGTTCCGTCAGCTACTCCGCAGGTCTCGTCGTACAGATCCGCGGCGCCGTCACCGACCTATACACCGACCATTCGCCTGACGACCTCACTACTGCGGTGCCGGCGGTGACGGCGAGCGGGGTCAACGGTGACAATGCGGCAACCTGGAACCCGACGATCGTCGTGACAGTCCCGGCAGGCGCAGTGGCCGGCGTCTACACCTCCTCCATCACCCACTCCGTTGCGTAGGCTCGCCGACGCAGGCCACGCCGCCCGATGGCCAGCGCGATCTATCCGGCACGCGTGGGCTAGTGCTTCGGCGGGCCGGCCGACGTGAAGGTCGTGCCTGGCGGGTCGACGGCCCACATTGCCGGCTGGTCCCACTGATCGTCGAAGACGAGCTCGCGCATCGGGCGGCGGCGCACCGGGCCGTGACCGCCCTCGGGCTTGCCGATGGTGATCGTGCCGGCGACGAACACACCGTCGGGAATTGCGAGCAGCTCGCGCAGCTCGGCCTCCGCGCCGGCGTGCCAGCCGGTCATCACGCCGCCGTAGCCGAGCGCCCGCGCCGCGAGCAGCAGGTTCTGGCACGCCGGGTACACCGACGCCCCCTCGAACGAGACCGCCTCGCGGTACCGCACCAGGCACGGCAGCACCAGTACGGGCACACGATCGAACTCGTCGACGAACTGCTGCATCGCCCGGGCTGTGCGCGCCTTCGGCGACTGCTCGTCGGCGCCCGAGCCGCGGTCGTACCCGTCGGTCGCACGCTTCGCCGCCCACGCGGCACGGGCTGCCCCACCGATCAACCGCTTCGCCTCCGCAGCCTTCGGCCCATCGGCGAGCACGAGCATACGGAACGGCTGGCGGTTCGAGCCGCTCGGTGCCCGCGTGGCGGCGAACAGCATCGCCCGCAGCGCTTCGGGCGGTACGGGCTCGTCGCGGTAACGCCGGATAGCACGAGTGGTCACGATCCCTTCGATCAGACCGACGGTGTCGGTGGGCAGCGGGAGCGCGGCCAGATCGACGGTGTCATCGAGCGGCTCGGTGATGTCGTCCATGGGTCTCCTCATTCGCTCTCCAACCCGTCATGCGGGGCAGGATGGTCGCCGTGAACATCATCATCCATGACGATGACCCGTTCGAACAATCACGGTCGACGGCCCCGAGCGGCGTGGCGCGTTGGACCCGGCAACGGTCGCGGCGATCGTCGCGGTGAACGGCGCCGCCGTCGATTACCGTACGATGACAGCAATGCGTGGCCCACCTTGCGAGCATCGAGGAGATCGTGCATGTGAGGAGGAGCTATGCGGATCGGCATTCTGACCGGTGGCGGTGACGTGCCCGGGCTCAACCCGTGCATCAAGGCCGTTGTCAACCAGGCTGAAGCGAATGGCTGGTCGGTGCTTGGTATACGCAAGGGCTGGGCCGGTCTGCTCCACTACAACCCGGCCGACACCCAGTCGCAGGCCGGATGGGTGGAGCCGCTGACGGGACTCGGTGTTCGGACCATCGACCGCTACGGCGGCACTCATCTGCACACATCGAGAACCAACCCACAGAAGGTGCGGCCGGCTGATCTCCCTGCGTTCCTCGCCGACGACTACCCCTTCGACGGCAAGGAGCGCGTGGACTGCACCCCACACGTACTCTCGGTCCTCGAGCACCTCGGTATCGACGCCCTGATCGCGATCGGCGGTGACGACACATTGTCGTTCGCGGTGCGCCTCCACGAAGAGGGCGTGCGCGTCGTGGGCATCCCGAAGACAATGGACAACGATGTCTTCGGCACCGACTACTGCATCGGGTTTTCCACCGCTGTGTCACGCAGTGTGGAGTGCATCCACTCGCTGCGCACACCGGCCGGCAGCCACGAGCGGATCGCCGTCGTCGAACTGTTCGGACGCAACAGTGGCGAGACGGCCCTGGTGTCGGCCTATCTGTCCGATGTCGACCGGGCGCTGATCAGCGAGGTGCCGTTCGACATTGAACGGCTCGCCGGGCTGCTCGTCGAGGATCGCGCCAAGAACCCGAGCAACTACGCGATCGTGGTGGTGTCGGAGGGGGCGACCATGATCGGCGGCCAGGTTGTCGAGTACGGGCAGGAGGACGCCTACGGTCACCGCAAGCTGGGGGGTATCGGCACGATCCTCGGTGAGGCGATCAAGGGGATCACCGGCATCGACGTCGTCAATCAGCAACTCGCATACCTGATGCGCTCTGGTTCTCCGGACTCACTCGACCGAATGGTCGCGCTCTCGTACGGCAATCTTGCCGTGCAGCAGCTTGCCCAGGGTCACACCGGTGTGATGGTCGCGCTGCAGAACGGGATGTACACGACCGTTCCGATCAAGACGTGCGTCTCGGGCCTCAAGCGGGTCGACGTCGATGAGTTGTACGACAAGGACCAGTACCGAGCCCACGTGAGCCACCTGCTCGGCAAGCCGATGTTCTTGAGCTGAGGCGTGGGTGGGCCATCGGTCAGGTCGTTGAGGCCGCGAAGATGCTGGCGATCGACCGGTCGAGTGCGGCGTCGAACTCCTCGTCGTTCTGTTGCGCCGACAGCCCCTCGGTGAGTGCTCGCGAGAAGCTGGCGATGAGGCCGTGATTGCGCGCCAGGCGGGCGTTGGCATCGCTCCGCGTGTAGCCCCCAGAAAGGGCGGCAACCCGCAGCACACGCGGGTGACTGACAAGCTCGGCGTAGAAGTCGTCGACGTCTGGCAACGTGAGCTTGAGCATCACCGATTGATCGTCCGCCAACCGATCGAGTTCGGCGAGGATCGCGGCCTTCAGCATGGCTTCTGCCTGGGCTTTCTCCGGGCTCTTGATGTCGATCTCCGGCTCGATGATCGGCACCAGACCGGCGTCGAGGATCTGCTTGCCAACCGCGAACTGTTGGGCGACGATGGCAGGGACACCGGCGTCGTTGGCGAGCTTGATCACCGAGCGCATCTTCGTGCCGAAGATGCCCTTGCCGCGCGCCCGCACGAGCAGCGCATCGAGGCCGGTCATTGGCTTCATGAGCTGCACACCGTCGGCTTCGTCGGCGAGACCCTTGTCGACCTTCAGGATCGGCACCACGCGCTTGACGTCCCACAAGTAGTCGGCCGTATCGCGTCCCGCGATCTGGCGATCCATCGTGTTCTCGAACAGGATCGCGGCGAGGATCCGGTCGCCGTCGAAGCTCGGGCTGGCGATGATGCGCGCTCGCATCGTGTGCATCAGAGCGAACATCTCCTCGTCACCGGAGTACTCGGATTCCTCGATCCCATACATTCGCAGGGCCTTCGGGGTGCTGCCGCCACTCTGATCGAGTGCGGCGATGAATCCGCTACCCGTCTGCAGCTTTTCGAACTGGGCCGCGTTCATAGCAAGGTCCACCTTTCATAGGAATCTCTCGTATGTTGACCATGGAGCTCGCTCAATCGGAGCGCTGCGTTGGCGGCGAAGCATCCGCGAAGTCACCCACGGGATTGAGGATCCGCTGCCGGCTCAGACTTCGACCGGTGACGGCTGTCGGCTCGATGCACATCCACCGGCCGAGCGGGCCCGGAACCCAACTCCGGACGGTCAGCTCGTGCCACGCCGTGGCCGCCGGCGTGTCGGTGACGTCCCACAACGAGCCTCGAACCAGCACGCTCCATCCGGACTCGTCGCTGCGATCGATCTCGTCGGATTCGAAGGCAACCATCGCACCGTTGCCTGCCGAGGCGATGAGCGAGCCGTCGGCGACACGGAAGATCACCTGCTCGGCCTTGACCGCCGCGTTCACCGGCAAGACGTGCAGTTCGTCGGCGTGAAAGAAGGCGACGCGGCCGAAGGCCGCTCGGGCGAGCAGCCGCCAACAGGTTGCGTCGTCGAGAACTTCCAGGTTCACCTCGTAGTGATCTGTGGTCATTCCTGGCTCCAACTGTGCTTCGGATCGCTCCAGAGCCCGACAAGCCGCTTGCGGGCCCTCGCCCGGGTCGGCATTGTACGTGCTGCGCTCCGCTGTCAGCATGCGCTGGGTAGTCGATGCGTTCCAGGGACTTATGTCATTCCGTGAAATGGATTCGTTCCTTTCGTCACGGCGAGTGAGGCCATTGCTGACCCACGCCGCGGGCCGCTTCGACGGGTTCCCGGGACCAAATGCCTTGCCAGCGGTGGTTCAGAGTGTGCGCTGCCCACCCGGAGTGTTCGGAAACACTTGTCGATGGTCGGACCGGGTCGGTGATCAATCGGCGATGACGATGGGCAGCGAGGCAGCGGCGAGGCGCTCTTTGATCGTCATGTGCACGCCGACGGCGATGTCTTCGGCGTAGTGACAGGCGACGAAATGGTCGGGCTCGATCTCGCGCAGCGCCGGCCGGTCGGCGGCGCACCGCAAGTCAGCGTAGACGCACCGCGTCCGGAAGCGGCAGCCGGAGGGCGGGTTCGCCGGCGATGGCAGATCGCCCTCGAGCACGGTTCGCTTCCGTGTGTCTTCGATGATCGGGTCAGGGATCGGCACCGCCGAGAGCAACGCCAACGTGTACGGGTGGAGCGGCTTGTCGTACAGGGAATTGGCAGAAGCAGTCTCGACGATGGCGCCGAGGTACATCACGGCGACGTCGTCGGCGATGTGGCGCACGACGGCGAGGTCGTGGGAGATGAACAGGAAGGTCAACCCGAGTTGGGCCTGCAGGTCGCCGAGGAGGTTGATCACCTGTGCCTGGATGCTGACGTCGAGCGCGCTGACGGGTTCGTCGGCGATGATCAGGCTCGGCTCGGCAGCAAGCGCTCGAGCGATGCCGATGCGTTGACGCTGACCGCCGGAGAACTCGTGCGGGTAGCGTCCGGCGACCGAGTGCGGCAGGCCGACTGCGCTCAGCAGCTCGTTCACCCGTTCGCCGACGGCATCGCCCGATCGCAGGTTGTGAGTGACGATCGGTTCGGTGAGGATGCTGCGCACGTTCTGCCGCGGATCGAGGCTGGCGAAGGGATCCTGGAAGATCATCTGCACGTGTCGACGCGCTTTGCGCAGCGCTTCGCCTTCGAGATGGGACAGGTCGAGGTCGTCGTACATCACCGTGCCATCGGCGAGCGGTACAAGGCGCAGGATCGCCCTGCCGACAGTGGTCTTGCCGCACCCGCTCTCTCCGACGAGGCCGAGTGTCTTGCCCGTGGGGATGTCGAGATCGACGCCATCGACCGCACGCACCCATCCGACGACGCGGTCGAGCACGAGCCCCTTGATGATCGGGAAGTGCACGTGCAGGTTCCGCACGGTGAGCATCAGGGTCGCGCCCAGACGGAGTCGTCGACGGGCGCCGGGTTGACACAGCGGACCCGGGTGTTGACCGTTGTCTCGACGAGCTCGGGTGCTTCGCCGAGGCAGGCGTCGGTGACGGCAGGACAGCGTGGGGAGAAGGCGCAACCTTTCGTCCAGGGCACGACATCGCTTGGCGAACCGGGGATCGGTTCGAGCCGATCTTGTTTGCCGTCGATGCGCGGCACCGACGCCAGGAGGCCGCGCGTGTAGTGATGTCGTGGACTGCCGAAAAGCGCGTGCCGTTGCCCGGTCTCGACGATTCGGCCGCTGTACATCACGTTGACCGAGTTGCACATACCCGCGACGACGCCGAGGTCGTGGGTGATCAAGATCAGCGCGGTGTTGGTCTCGAGTACGAGGTGGCGCAGAAGATCGAGCACCTGCGCCTGGATCGTCACGTCTAGCGCGGTGGTCGGTTCGTCGGCGATCAGCAGCTCGGGCTCGGTGGCCAACACGATCGCGATCATGACGCGCTGGCGCATGCCGCCCGACATCTGGTGCGGGTAGTACTTGAGCCGGAGCCGGGGCTCTGGGATGCCGACCATGTCGAGCAATTCGACGGCGCGATAGCGGGCCTGCTGGCGAGTGACACTCTGGTGGCGGCGAACGGTCTCGGTGATCTGTCGACCGATGGTGAGCACCGGGTTGAGCGAGCTCATCGGGTCCTGGAAGACCATCGCCGCCCGGCGGCCGCGGATGTCTTGCATCTCGCGCTCGGACTTGCCGATCAGCTCGTCGCCATCGAGTCGAAGGCTGCCCGACACGGACACGCCACGCTTGGGAAGCAGCCCGAGGATCGCCAGCGAGGTGACGCTCTTGCCGCTGCCCGACTCGCCGACGATGCCGACGCTCTCGCCCGACCGAACGTTGAAGCTCACGCCGTCGACGGCATGCACGGCCCGTCCGCCCTCGAGCTGGAACGTGACGTGCAGGTCGTCGACGACAAGGATCGGTTCGCTCATGCGGTCACCTGCGCAGCTTCGGGTCGAGGGCTTCGCGCACGGCTTCGCCGAAAAGGTTGAACCCGAGAGCCGTGATCACGATCGCCAGGCCGGGGAAGAACACGAGGTGCGGTGCGACTTGGAAGTACCGCTGCGTGTTGGTGAGCATGCGCCCCCACTCGGCGATGCTCGGGTCGGCCGAGCCGAGGCCGAGGAACGACAACGCCGCGGCGTCGATGATCGAGGTCGACAGCGCTAGCGAGGCCTGCACGAGCATTGGCGCCAGCGAGTTGTGGAGGATGTGACCGGTCACCAACTTGCGCTTCCTGACGCCGAGCGAGCGCGCCGAGACCACGTAGTCCTTCTGTCTCTCGCCAAGCATCGACCCGCGCAGCAGCCGGGCGAACAACGGGATGTTGGGAACAGCGACGGCGATGACGATCGAGGTGTAGCTCTGCCCGATGATCGCGGCGACGCTGATCGCGAGGAGCAGCCCGGGAATGGCGAGCATCACGTCGGTGATGCGCATGACGACGTTGTCGACCCATCCACCGAACGCGCCGGCGAGCAGACCGATCGCGGCACCAACTGTGGCACCCAACATCAGCGAGAGCACACCGATGAGCAGCGATGCACGTGCCCCGAAGATGATCCGCGAGAACTCGTCACGACCGGCTTCGTCGAGACCGAACCAATGCTCCTTCGATGGTCCCGGGATCGATGTCGGGCGGATCTGGTCGAACCAGGTGTTGTCCTTCGGGTTGTACGGCGCGAGCAGTTTCGCGAACACGGCGACGACGACGAAGAAGACGATGATCGAGCCGCCGATGACGGCCAGCTTGTTGCTGCGGATGCGAAGCCAGCCTTCGCGACCGAGGCTGTTGGCCACCGTCTCATCGGCATCAGTGTCGGCGTCGACGCTGCCGATGCCGGCTGTAGCCAGCGAGGCCTTCCTGGAGAACCTCATCCGACACGGATCCTTGGATCGATGACCGCGTAGAGCAAGTCGACGATGAGGTTGATGACCACGAACACGACGGCGAGGAACATCACGCTGCCTTGGATCACCGGGTAGTCCTTGCTGATGACGCCGTCGGAGATCAACTGACCCATGCCGTTGAACGCGAAGGTCTTCTCCGTGAGCACGGCGCCCGACAGCAGCAGGCCGGTCTGCAGACCGATCACCGTGACGATCGGCAGCATCGCGTTGCGCAGCACGTGCTGGTTGTTCACGGTTCGCGTCAGCAGACCCTTGGCACGCGCCGTGCGAACATAGTCCTCGTTGAGCACCTCCAGCGTGGAGGCGCGGGTGATGCGGGCGATGATCGCCAGCGGGATCGTGCCGAGCGCGATGGCCGGCAGGATGAGATGCTTGATCGTGTCGACGAACGCACCCCAGTCGCCGGCGATGATGCTGTCGATCGTGTTGAAGTTGGTGACCGGCTCGAGCTTGCGCTTGGGGTCGAGGCGCCCGATCGTCGGGAACCAGCCGAGCTGGATCGCGAATACATACTTCAGGATCTGTCCAAGGAAGAAGACCGGGATGGAGACGCCGATCAGCGACAGCGTGACGGCGCCGAGGTCGCGCCACGTGCGCTCGCGTCGTGCGGCCATCAGACCGAGCGGGATGCCGATGCCGACGGCGAAGATCAGTGCCATGACGGCGAGCTCGATCGTTGCAGGGAAGCGGCGGACGATCTCGTCGCTCACTTCACGCCGGGAGACGATCGATTGCCCGAAGTCCAGCCGAACGACGTGGCTCATGTAGGTCCAGTACTGCTGGATGAGCGGGCGGTCGAAGCCGTAGACGCGGTTGACCTCGGCGATGCGTTCCGGTGTCGCTCGCTCGCCAAGGAGCGCGGTCGCCGGACCGCCGGGCAGAGCGCGGACCCAGATGAACAACAAGATGCTGATGCCCAGCAGGATGGGGATCAGCAGCAGCAGCCGTCGAATGATGAACTTCAGCATTGATCGGGAAAAGGAACGGCGGGTCCGAAGACCCGCCGTTCCGTCACAGTGTTTATCGGGTCACCCGAGTGTCACGTTGCTGAAGCTCTCGATCGACACTGGGCTCGGGACGTACCCCGAGACGCCAGGGGCGAAGGCGAGGGCCGGCTGCGTGTGCACGTAGGGCAAACCAGGCAGGAAGTCCATGATCGTCCGGTTCGCTTCCTCGTAGAGCGCGGTGCGCTTCGCCGGGTCCGAAGTGTCGCGGGCCGTGGTGAGTTGGTCGAAGATGTCCTGGTTGTCGAATCCCCACACCGCCTGCGGCGTGCGGAAGAAGGTGCCGATGAAGTTGTCGGGGTCGCCGAAGTCGCCCGTCCAACCGAGCAGGTAGACCTGCGCGTTGCCACCGTTGACATCGTCGAGGTAGCCACCGCGCCAGGGCGCGGTCTTCGGCGTGACGGTGAAGCCGACGGCCTCGAGGTCGGCCTTGAAGGCCTCGAAGTTGGCCGTTGGGTCAGGCATGTACGGACGGCTGACTTCGCTCGGGTAGTAGAACTCGATCGTCGGGTTGGTGACACCGCTCTCGGCGATGAGCGCCTTGGCCTTCTCCGGATCGTACGGGTACTCGGTGACGTCCTTGGCGTAGCCGAACAGCGACGGCGGCATGAACTGCGTCGCCACTTCCGAGCCCTCTGGGTACTTCGCCTGAACGAGCGCCGGACGGTTGATCGCGTACGCGATCGCCTGGCGGATCTTCAAGTTGTCGAGCGGTGGCTTCGACTGGTTGAAGCCGATGTAGCCGACGTTGAAGGCAGGGCGCAGCAGCAGCTGGAAGCCAGCGTCTCCGAGCGCGGCGGTGTCGGCCGGGTCGACCAGGTCGTAGCCCTGGATCTCACCCGTCTCGAGTGCGGTGCGGCGAGCCGGGCCATCGGCGATCGGCTTGAAGATCAGCTCGTCGAGCGTGGCCTTGGCGCCCCAGTAGTCGTCGTTGCGGACCATGGTGAGCTTGTCGCCCGGGGTCCAGCTGTCGAACTTGAAGGGACCGGTGCCGATCGGGTGCTCGGTGCCGAACGTGCCGTCGAACGTCGGCGCGTCGTCGGTGCCACCGACCTTGTCGGCCTCGTAGGTCTTCAAGGCTTCGGGGCTGGCGATCGAGAACGCGGGAACGGCGAGACCGGCGAGGAACGCCGCCGACGGTGCCGTCAACGTGATCACCGCGGTGAGGTCGTCGGATGCTGTGCAGCTGGCGTAGAGGCTCGGCGTGGCGCCATCGCTGAAGCCACCGAACACCGTGCCCCAGTAGTACGACACGGCCGCGCTCTGAGCGACGCCGGTAAAGTTGTACCAGCGGTCGAAGTTGTAGCAGACAGCCTCGGCGTTGAAGTCGGTGCCGTCATGGAACTTCACGTCCGGGTGCAGGCTGAACGTCCACTTCAGACCGTCGTCGCTGGTGGTCCATGAATCGGCGAGCGACGGGACGATGTCGGTGCCACCTGGTTCGGTGGTGACGAGGGTTTCGAAGATCTCGTGGATCGCCCGAAGCGACTCACCGTCGCTCACGTACGCGCCGTCGAGAACGACCGGATCGGCTGAAGCGCCGAACACGAACGTGCCCCCGGCCTTACCGGAACCTTCGGTGCTCGGAGCGGCGGACTCGACCGTCGACTCCGCGGTAGGTTCCGAACCAGCGGTCGGTGTGGACGGCTCCACGGCTGATGCAGGTGGGGTTGACCCACTGCTGCTGCTGTCATCACTGCCACAGGCGGCGATGACAAATGCTGAGACAATGCCCAGCGCTAACCACTTTTTGGTGCGACGCATTTTCCTCCCTTGAATGCAATGCTGTTGGGCAGCCTAGCCGGTGAGTTCGTACCGATTCCGAAAACGTTCTGAAACTGGAGTTCCAACGCGTGATGTGTTCCGATCGTCCAGGCGCGTCGCTTCCCGTGCGGAACATCATCAGACCTTGTAAGTATTGGGCGTACGAGCGGCGACACCAGTAGCGGGGGGATGGCCAACCCAGCACAGCGGCCTGACTGCGACCTCCACGCCCACGTCATGGCGATCGGGTCGTTCGTCTCTTGCAGACCCGGGCCGTCAGGTCCTCCCATGGTCGGGTAAGAATGAGAATTGAGAGCAGAGACAACCGGAAAGGCAACGCCATGAGTTCGCCAGCCCCGCACTTCCGTCCCTATCGACACCGATTCGCACGTGCGGTCCTCGGTATCGTCATATTCGCGCCCGTCACGATGTTCGCAGCACCGCCAGCGCAGTCGGCGGCGTACGACGGCATCGACCTTGCGACGATCGTTCAGCAAGTGGCCGTGCCCGCCTACATCAATCCGACGGCCGATCCCGCCGCATGGGCACAACTCGCAACGTCAACCCCTCGAAGCGTCGGCTTCGTCGTCGCCAACGTGTTGAACGGACCCGACTACGTGCCCGCGCCCGAGTGGGCGTCGGTGATCCACAACGTCAGCGCGAATGGTATGAAAGTCTTCGGCTACGTCGATACCGGCTATCTGGGCACGACAGGGCAGCGAACCCGGCTGGGGTCCACCGACTCGATCGACTGGATGAGCCAGATCGAACGTGATGTCGCGACGTGGTATGCCTTCTACGGTTCCGACCTGACAGGCATCTTCTTCGACCAAGCGCAGAACGCGTGCGGGCCGACCCCCGACTCCAACGAGTGGGCCGATCAGTATCGCTATCTGACCGACGAGGTCAAGCGTCTGCATCCCGGGGCGACGACCGTCGACAACCCCGGCATCGGTGTGCCCCAATGCTACGAAGAGGCAGCTGACGTGATCGTCACGTTCGAAGGAAGCTACGCGTCGTACGTCGACGACCCGTCCGCGGCGAACCCGTACACGCCGTTGTCGTGGGATCCGGTCGACCCGAAGAAGATCTGGCACATCGTCTACGGCGCTCCAGACGTCGCCACGATGAGCCAGACCGTCCAGCTCAGCAAGACCCGCTCTGCCGGCTACGTCTACGTGACCAACGACGTGCTCGCCAACCCGTACGACGAGCTCCCCGTGATGGACTATTGGGTCAATGAACAAGCCATCGCCTCGGCGTTGCCAACTGGTGAGCTCAGTCCCCCGTCTCCACCGACCACCCTCGACACGGTGGAGGTCTACGGCACGAGGATCGACCTGGATTGGGAGCGTTCGCAAGGGAGCAGCGCTCCAGTAGTGGGCTACGACATCTACCGCGACGGGGTGTGGCTCGACTCGGTTGGTGCAGACACCGTCACCTACTCAGCCGTCGACCTCACGCCGCGGACCACCTACACCTTTGAAGTGGTAGCGCGAGATGCATTTGGGCTGACGAGCGAGGCGAGTAACTCGCTGACGGCTCGTGCCGATCAGACGTACGGCGATCCGCGTCTGCCGCCTGACGAGTTCGCGGCAGCCGGCACCACGTTCACGAGCACTCATCTCAGCTGGGACCCGAGCCGTCGGCGCTGGCACTCGCGGCGACCAGACGTGGACGCGTACATCGTGCTCCAGAACGGTCACGAGATCCTGCGCCTCCCAGCGACGGTCACCGACGTGACCGTAGGCGGTCTCGCACCCGATTCGACGTACTCGTTCTCACTGTTCAGCATCGACGCATCGGGGGATCGCACAGGGGAGTCACCGACCACCACTGTCACGACTCCGGCGTTGCCGAACGGCCAAACGATCGGCCAGCACAGTGTGGTGCAGAGCCCCGATGCATTCGCCTTCAGTGCGGAGTTCCTGGTGCCGTTCGCCTTCCGCAGGGTGTTCATCTCGACCGGAGTGTCGGGCACCACCTGTTGGCCGACGAGCACCGACCCTTCGATCTGCGCGGACTACCTGCTCGAGAACGAACGGCTCTACCACTACTCGGGTGTCGGAACTGACTGGGAGTGGATGATCGTGAAAGACGTGGTGCCGCAACTCACAGACTCGACGTACACCTGGACGATCGCACCCACCGACATCGGCTCGCCGGCATCCGTGCTGGCCGTGTTCAACGCCGGCGGCTATGCACCGAACTCGAACTGCGGGCCGACCGACATCTGCACAGTCACCGGACCTCCGCTGCCATACGAATGAAGACAGGTCAGTTCTAACAACTCACGAAGTGGCTGACCACGAAGAATGGAAACACTGGGCCGAGGCACGCCAAGCGTGGGCAATCGCGGCGACGTGGCGGTGGTCGGTGCCGCAGCAGCCACCGATCACCTGCAGGCCGGGTAAAGCAGAGCGAAGACGCACATACCTGTCGGCCAAGTCGTGGGGATCACCCTCGTCGAGCTGCACCATCTCGTCGAGTTCGGCGTGGCTCAGCCGTGACGCGTTGGCTCGCAGGCCTCCAATGCGGGCTGCCCATGACGCGGTGCCGTCGAGCACGTGGTCGAAGTGCGCCGGGTGGGCACAATTGATCATGTAGTGCACCGGGTAACCGCCGGTCGCAGCGTCAGTGGCCTCGATGGCGTTGCGCAGCGACATGCCCGACGGAAGCTTGCCATCGGTTTCCAACGTGAACGACACCACAACGGGCAGCCCGGCCTCTTGAGCGGCGCGGGCGATGCCCACCGCCTCGTCGGTGTAGCCCATGGTCAGCGCCGTCACTACGTCGATGCCGGCTGCCGCCATGCACGCGATCTGGAACGAGTGGTAGTCGGCGGCAACCTCGGCGTCCATTGTCGAATCGATGCGGTATCCGTCGCCACGCGGACCCACCGTGCCGCCGATCAGGAACGGCTGATCTCCTGTCCAGCCGCTGCGGACCTCGTTCACAACACTCACAGAAGCCGAAATGAACTCCGTCAAAGCGGTGCGGTCGTGGCCGAGAGTCGCGGCCCAGTCGGGGTTGGCGCGCCAAGTTGGCGCCTCGAGCTCCACCGCCGCGTCAATGGACCGGGCGATGTCGGCGTAGTACCCGTAGTACTCGGTGAGCAACGCTCGACCTTCGTAGGTGGCCGCCAGCGGATAGGCGGCAAAGGCCGGCAGGTCGATGCCGTGGTGGAAGACCAGCCACGTCTCCAGCCCGGCGTCGGTGACGACGACGCTATCGCTGGCCGGCCATGGTGTGGGTTGACGGTGAGTGTTCATGGTGCCCAGCACACCACAGGCACCCGTTGTCTGCTTGTGGGGAGCCTGAGGATTTTGTGAGGATCAACTCCGGTGCCGGTCGATGAGATCGGCGGCCGTTTGTACGGCTCGCGGAAGGTCGAGCAGCGACCCTTCGTCTGACCACTCGGCGAAGCGACTTGCTCCGACACGCTGCTCGATGCCGTCCACCACGGTAGACAGCCGCAGCATTTCGGTGCCATAGCTCGGTCGCAGTTGCTCGCTCGACGAGGCCGCGGCCAACACAGCGGCGCCATGATCATCACCCAGGGCCACCAGCAGTTCGACGAGATTGCGGAGCGTCGTGACGGCGTGGACGAAGTTGCCGTGGCGGACGTATTCGTGGAGACAGGCGGCGTAGGCCTGAAAGGCCTCCTCGAATTGTCCAACACGGGCGTGCTCCGCAGCCAATGACACGCGTGCCATCGACGTGACGAAGGGGTTGCCGATCGCGCTCGCCATCTCGATGGCTATCACGAAAGCCGCTGTCGCGCCCGGATCCTCTGCTGCGCTGAGCGCCTCACCGCGTGCATACATGATCCAAGCTCGATCCGACGGAGACACCATGTCCAGGTTGACCTCGTCGAGGCGCGCCAGAGCGAGGCCCGGCTCGTCGCTGAATGCAAGTGCCACCGCGGCGTCGACCGCCGCAATCGCCACGGCGTGTGGGTCACCGAGCTCCTCCCCGAGTGAACGCAGCTCGTCCGTCACCGAAGCGACCTCGGAGAGGTGTCCGTCGTAGATCGCCACATCGGCAAGGATCTCCAGTCCCGTCGCTCGCACAGATGGATCGAGGGCGGCCGCCCCCACGGTGGCCCCTCCGCGAGCATCAGCGAGCTCACCGCGATTCGTCGCTGCTGCCGCCACAACAAGACGAGCGCCGATCAGGGTGTCACCGGCCGCATCGGGATACCGCGCCAGGAGCGAGCGGCTCCATTCGGACGGTTCGCTCCAGAATGTGGAATAGGCGGCGAGATGCAACGCTCCACTCATTCTCGATGCCAACATCGGCTCGTGTCGCTGGGCCCAGCGGTGCGCAGTCCGCACTTCTGCAACGATTGAGTTGAGCCGTCGCCGACCCTCGGCCTCGTCGGGTGTTCGTATCTGACGATCGACCAGCCGAGTCGCGTCAGCGAAATGCTCGGCGTGACGTCGATGCACCTCGTGAGATATCTGCGACTCGTCCAGCCAACGCCCGGCGACCGCCCTCACCGTCGCGAGCATTCGATACCGTGTGGTGGGCCCGTCGACCTCGGCGACGAGCAGCGATCGCTCGGCCAGTGAGGCGAGATCGAAGATCACCGACGGTCGGTCGGGTGCAATGACCGCACTGGCATCTGCGGGGGTCACTGCGCCGGCAAAGACCGAGAACTCGATCAATATGCGTCGCAGTGGTGCATCGAGCAATTCCGCCGACCACGTCACGAGCGAGTCCAGCGAGCGGTGACGGCGAGCTGGCGAGCGATGAGTCACCGGCATCGGCATCCCGTCGCCGATAGCAAGCTCGAGTTCGTCGAACGTCATCGACCCGAGCCGTGCGGCGGCCATTTCGATGGTGAGCGGCAACTGATCGAGTCCCGCCAAGAACGTGGCGACTCGACTTGTTTCGGGCTGGTCGAGGTTCCAGGTCGGACGGACCGCGAGGGCACGAACAGTGAACAGTTCGACGGCGTGGGCGGACGTGAGGGGAGGTACGCTGAGCAACCGTTCGACGCTGAGACCGAGGCGCACCTGACTGGTCGCGACGCACGCAACCGTACGCCACCGACCGCCATCACTCCATCGAGCAACGCAGCCACGTCGTCAACCACGTGCTCACAATTGTCGAGCACCAACAAGACGTCGACTTGCGCAATCGCCCTAACCGCGCTGTCGGATCGGTCACTGACGAGCACGATGTCAAGAGCGCGAGCTACCGCGGGCAGGACCTGCTCGCCGCCGTCAATCGTGGCCAACTCCACAAGCCGGACACCATCGGCGTACGACGCTTCTGCTAGGTCCGCCCCGGCACGGGCAAGCGTCGACTTGCCTACCCCGCCGGGCCCCGTCAGCGTGACGACCGGCGAATCAGCGAGAGCGGCAATCAACGCGGCCATCTCATCGTCGCGCCCAATCAACCGGACGGGTGCCCGAGTGTGAGCGAGCGGACTCGCCAGCTCCAGGTCCGCCACGAAGCGGTAACCACGGCCGCGAACATTCTTGATCGTGTGCTGTTGAGCACCGTTGTCGCCGACGGCAGCGACGGATCTCTTTGATGCGGGTTGTCAAATTCGCTTCCGAGACGAAGCGATGTCCCCACACTCCGTCGAGTAGCTCAACCTTCGACAATACCCGGTCGCGGTTTTCCAATAGAGTGACCAGAAGGTCAAACGCCTGTGGTTCCAGGTGAACCGTCGTCCCGGCACGGCGAAGCTCGCGACGAGGAACATCAACTTCGATATCGCCAAACCGGACCACCACAGAATTGTTGCAGTCGTTGATCGGCTCCCCCGTCACGGTGTGCGATGGAAGTTGTCTTGCCGAATCCAGAACAAGTTGATGACGCATGATGCGTCCTCAGCCCCATAATTCATACGGGTTTCGTGGAGCTGAGGGAAATTGAACCCCTCACTCAGCCCATCGACTTCTTGCCGTCGATTGCTTCGCGAATGATGTCGGCGTGTCCGGCGTGCTGAGTGGTCTCGGCGACGATGTGTAGCAGGACCCGGCACGCAGACCACGCCGCGCCCGGCTCGAACCACGGGGCCTCCGGCAGCGCGTGCGAGGTGTCTAGATCGGGCATCGTCGCCACGAGTGCGTCGGTCGCTGCGCCTACGACCTCGTACTCGGCGAGCAGCCCGGCCAGCGTCTCGCCTGGGAGCATGCGAAAGCCATTGGCGTACACGTCGGCCGCGCTCGCGCTCGTGGCGTCGCTTTCGGCCCAGTCGGCGGCACCGAGAGCGCCTTTGCCGTCGATCATGAAGTGGGCCCACACGCGTTCGGTCTCGGTGACATGCTTGATGAGCCCGCCGATGGTCAGCTCGCTCACGGTCGAACGGTGTGCAGCTTGTGCGCCCGTCAGGCCGTCGGTGGTAGAGCGCAGCAGAGCGCGGTGGGTTGTCAGCGTTTCCAGCAGGTCGCGGCGTTCGGAGGTGAGTGTATTGGTTGCTGTCATGCCACGATTCTCTCAAGTAAACCGGTCAGAGTTTGTCCTGATTTAGCGGGATCTTGCCTGAAATTCACAAGGTCATCGGAGAGTTGAGCGACCCGACGATCATCGACGACCAACGTCTACAGGTGATCGCTGAGGTGCTCAAACGCACCATTGCGGGCTGTGGCAGCCGACCTCACGAGAGGATCGCGCACGCAACGCCGCCAAGCTAAAGGGCTTTGCCTCATCGCTATGCGAAGTAGCCGACTACGTCGACGACGACGTGGGCTGAAACGAGGGAGAAGATGTCGACTGTGCCGGTCGGGCCGAGCCCGACGATCACGGCGTTCGGGACCGTTTGGCCCGTCACGTAGTTGAGATTCGACGTCAGCGGACGAGACGCATTACCCGGGTACACCGTCAAGAAGCCGGACGCATCTGGGTCGGTGACGGTGACGTTCAGCACGACGGAGCGGGCATTGGGCGGTACGACCTGGCCGACGACCGGCAAGTGGATCGTACCCCCGGCGGCCAACTTGGGGCCGGTATCCGCGGGCAAGCGGGTGTCGAGCAAACGGGTGGACGGGACCTCGACGTACTCCGCTTGACCGGCCGTGCCGAACCAGCCCATCACATCGACGATGACGTCTGTCTGTTGGTTGGCGAAGATCTTGATCTTGCCGTCGGGACCGATGGGCGCGATCACGCTGTTCGGTCGGGGGACACCCGCTTCGAAGTTCACGCTCGAGACCAGTGGCAAGGGGCGATCCGACGGGAACACGGTGAGGTAGCCCGGACCGACTGCTCCAACGGCAGTGACGTTGAGCACCGCCGCGGACGCACCGACCGGCACACGCGTCGTTCCGGCGATCTGTACATCGATCGTCTGCAGCGAACCTACCGGTGTCGCGCTGTCGCGCGTATCGAGAACTCGATTCGGTACGACGGTGAAGAGCCGGGCATTGCCACCCGGGCCGAACCAGCCGAAGACGTCGACCACCACGTTGACGCTGACATTGGCGAAGATGCGGACACGACCATCGGTGCCGATCTTCGCCATCACGCTGTTCGGCGACGCCGCTCCCGGAGAGAAGTTCACGCTCGACGTGCCAGGTTGCGGTCCACCGTCGGGGAAGATCGTGAGGTACCCAGATCCTGCGCCATCAACCGCAGTGACGTTCAGCGCCACGGCGAGCGCTGTCGCCGGCACGTCGCCACCAGTCACCTTGAGGCTGATCGACGTGCCCCCGGGCACGATCGACTGCGTGTGCGCGCTGAGGGTCGCCGCTTGAAGCCGGGTGTCAAGCAGGCGGTTCGGCGTGATCGGCTGCAACGGGCCGATCGGGTTCGATGAGACGCCGTTCGCCTGGAGGAACACGCCGGAGTCGAGGATGCCGTCGCCGGCGTCGGCAATGACCAGGCGCAACGTGTTCGGGACGCCGGGATTGACCGCGGCGCGACATGTCAGGACCACGGTGAAGCCGTCGAACTCGGTGTCGTAGGTCGCGGACACGTTCGGGACATAGAAAAGCGAGTTGCTGTGCTGATTGACGGTGTTGATCGTGATCGGGTTGTTAGTGCCCGGCGTGAGTGCGCAGTTGATCCCGTTCACATAGAACGCGAAGACGTCGTTGAACTCGGTGTCGACGTACTCCTCGTACTCTTCCGATGCGAAGACGTAGTTGATGGCCAGCTGGGGATTGGTGGGGGTGAAGTTGACGGTCAGGCTTGCGGCGTCCTGTGTGTGCTGGCCGATCGGCAGCAACGCGTCGAGTGCCGGGTCACCCGGCCCGAAGAGGTTCGTGCCGGTGTTGCCGGCCACGTTGGGGCCGATCACGTCATGGACATCTCCACTCGACATGACGACGCCTCGGGCCAGCCCAACCGACGCCGCGGGATCATCGAACAGCCCGGCCGCGCCCGTATCTCCGGTGAATGCTGCACTGTTCACCGTCACGCCTGGACCGACCAGCGTCGTCGCCAACTGGAGCGCCGTCGTGCCATCCGACAGCGCACTGATCGACCATGGTGCGGCCAACACAACCCTGGGCGCCGCCACCGTGCCACCCGCGCCCAACACGGCGGCGCAGGCCATACCCAAGCCGATACGGACTCGAGAAACCTTGCGTACGGTCATGCCGTCCCCTTTCAGCGCTCCACGCGCGCATCCGCTTCATCATAGGTTTCTGAGTCAACTCGCCGAGCGAGCGAACACGGACCAGAAGGTCAACGGAGTGGCACGCTGCGCACGGGCTCCGAGGCGCCGATCGACAAGTGACACCCACATTCGCACTTCCACAATCGTCCTCACTCTGCTCCGGAATCGGGCTGGCAAGGAAGTGTCCTAACCGCGATGGCGATGGCGATGGCGCGATCACGTGCCATCGATCACGCTGGTGGCGTGTAGGTCACCGACAGCAATGGCCGCCTGGGCACCACGCTGTTGTCCGACAGCGTCACGTTCATGTTGACGGTGCTGTTGCGCCAAATCGCCCAGCCGTACACCGCAGCACCATTCGCCCAGTCCTGCACGGTCGCCGTCACCGGAAAGCTCTTCGTTCCGCCAACACTGACGTTGGCATACGCGTCGGCGACCGTGCGCGACTCGACATTGTCGTGTTGGATACCGGGGCCGGACGTGGTCATCGAGTTGTAGGTCGCCGTGTCCTGCCAGGGCACCAGCATCCGATGCATCGCCGCAGGGCCGGCACCACTGGCCACGCCCGACAGGTACAGGCTGACCGTGGCCGACGTGATCGTCGATCCGAACGGGATCTGGTGCGGCCCGTTGCCGAACACGTTGTCGAAGCGGATCAGAGCGTGCCCGCCCGATGTGGCGTTGACGCCGATGTACCCGGCCGTCGCGTAGTTCGAGTTGGGCGCGGCACCATTGACGCCGCCGTCTCTCACGACCGATCCGTTGCTATCGCCCTGCCGGAACGTCTTGGTCGCCGTGGTGCCGCTGGCCGACTGCGCCGACGCCACCGCCGGCGTGATCAAGCAGAGCACGATGACCGCAAGAACCGATCGCCGAACCGTCAGCCGTCGCATACGAACCCCTCGTCCCAGATACGTCGAATGTACGGGACACCGTACCTGGTCGCTGCGGAACTAGACGAGCCGGACCTTCACGGCCGTTCACGCCGACGCCGGCTCACCGCATCCAGCCGCGCGGCATACCCCCGGCGACACCGGGCCCGGGCCGATCACCCGCTTCGCCCATCACCCGGACACGTTCGCGCTGACACGTCATAACGGTTTCGTGGAGTGAAGGGGGAGTTGAACCCCTGACCACTTCCATGCCATGGGCAACCCGACGCAAAGAAATGTAGTTACACACTTGTCCGAAATCGCGAATCCTGAGCGTGCAGCTTGGCGCCGTACATGGCCTTGTCGGCGTGTTGCAGCAACTCGGTGTAATCGTCCCCGTGCTGAGGTGCAATGGCGATACCGATGCTCGCTTCGACCGAGAGGGTCGAGTCGTAGATTTGGAACGGTTCGCGGAGCTTGGCGATGATGCGATTGGCGACATCGATCGCTTCGGCGGAGCCATGGATGCCAGGCAGCAAGAGGCCGAACTCGTCGCCCCCGAGGCGAGCAATGGTGTCACCATCTCGGAGAACGGAGCGGATACGAGGGCCGATCGCAACAAGCAATTGGTCACCGCAATGGTGGCCCAAAGTGTCGTTGACCTCTTTGAAACCATCGAGGTCGATCACCATCAGCGCCACCTCACCACCGTGACGTCGTCTCGCTGTCAGTGCCTGCTTCACGTGGTCATACAGGAGGTTGCGATTGGGAAGACCCGTCAATGCGTCGGTCACTGCGGCCTGCTCGAGCCGACGTTGATAGCTTCGGAAGCTCGCCAAAGCCAACATCAAGAGAGCGAGCGCCGCGCCTACCAGGACCAATGTCCGAACTCCGAAGTACGTTGCCAACCCGGCGTCCAGCGCCGGTGCCGCAGCGACGATATACCAGTCGTTGACGTTCGACGTCGTTCGCTCCCGATGCTCGAACGCGACTCGTAGGTTGCCGACGGTGGCAACACCGTCGCCGCGACCGGACCTCGCCAACTCACCAAAGTCGTAGTTCGCGTCGGCCCGAATGCCGCCGTCGGACCCCACTGATCTGCCGCTATCGGCGAGCGTCATCCCCGTGGTGGCGTCGACGATCACGAACGTGATGCTGGGGTCGCTGCTGATGTCAGCGAAACTGGTCATCGACACCTCGAAGTGGACGATCGCCTTCTGTCCTTCCGGCATCCCGGGAAGGACAGTCGAGTTCGAGATCACCAGGTCGTGCGTGTCCGGCGAAATGTAGGCGGCTGCCTGATAGACGTGTCCGATGCCGAGCTCGAACGTTGGCGCAAAGAACGGGTTGGCAGACTCATTCGGTGACAGGTCAGCGATCGCGGCGCGTTGTTCCCGGACGAGCCGGGCGTTCTCGGCGCCGCTGTGATCGATGAAGCAGATCTCACCGATCCGACCCCGGTATAGAGATTCGAGGTACGCGAGAGAGTGAACCGCGTCCTCCAGGAACGGGTTTCGAGCGGCAATCTTCTCGGTACGCCCGCCCGGCGATCTATAGAAGTCGGCGAACGCAGGATTCTGTGCCTCCAGCAGCATCAGATCGCGGGCCCTGTCGAAGTACTCGTTGACCGCTTCCACTTGTTTGCGATCCTCGCGGAGCAATTCGCGGTCGAGTGCCAGCCCGGCGGCTCGACCGTTGACGACGCTGAATCCGACACTGGCACCAACCAGCACGACACCCGCCACGAGCGCGCCAAGCCGCAACCATGCCAGAGACCCGTTCAGCCTGAGCGTCCTTCCCACTCCGTTGGTATCGGGCTGCGCCAGCCGAAACGTGAGGTGAGTAGGTTGAGCGACCTATACGGAGCCCGAACGTCACTTCAAGGATCTGGGTGCCCCGTCGATGTCGTCGACCGGAACGGCGATCTTTCCTGGGGAAATCTCGTCTCATTTGGCTGCCAACCTTCAAGATCATTTTCGTCAAATGTTGCCTGTGGTTATGATAATGATGTCATTTGTTGCCTGGCATGGGTGACTGGAGGGAGTTAGCGTGTCGAATGTTGCCAACCCGCATGGTGTACTCGAGGTTGTCACCCGTACAAACCGCGCCCATCTGAGCCGCAAGGCGAAGGCCGGTGACGCGATGCGGATCGCCACCGGATTGTACATAGTCGGTGCGACGCTGAGTCCGGAACAGGCAGTGCGCGATCACCTCCACGAGATCGTCGCCACCTTCTGGCCCGGTGGGGTGCTGTGCGGGCGCACCGCGTTCGCCGGCGGCGTCGCGGACAACGGCGAGCTGTACATCGCTCACCCGGACCCACCCCGCCAGTCAGCGTTGGTACTGCCAGGCGTCACCGTCCACCCGGTCGTCGGGCCGCACGCCCTTCCCGGCGACGTGCCGCTGCCCTACGGCCTGGCGATGTCGGGCCCAGCACGGACTCTGGTCGACAACATCGACCGGGTTGGGCGCCCGGCACGGTTCCGCGCCGGGACCGAAGCGGTCGAGCAGCGCATCGACGAGCTGGCCCGCTCCGGCGGTCCGGGACGGATCCGCACCACGCTCGAGCAACTCGAGGTGATCGCCAGCCACTTCGACCCGGCAGCAGTCACGGCGGTCCGCACCCGGCTCACGGCCGTCCTCGGCTCGAACAGCGGCGGGCTGCAACCGGTGTCGGATCGGTTGCGAGCCCGTCTGGCCGGCGACCCGTTCGACGGGCACCGGATCACGATGATGCAGAGTCTCGTCGAGTTCCTCGGGAAACGGCCACCGAACCAGCGTCACGTCACCTTGCCGGCGGAACGGTGGAACTGGCTGCCGTTCTTCGAGGCGTACTTCTCGAACTTCATCGAAGGGACCGAGTTCGGTGTCGACGAGGCCCGACGGATCGCCGTCGAAGGGGTCGTTCCGGAGAGCCGGCCCGCCGACGCCCACGACGTAGCCGCCACCTACTGGTTGGCGACCGACCCGGACGACCGGCGCCGGGTACCGAGCTCCGGAGGTGAACTCATCGGCATACTCTGCGATCGCCACCGAGTGTTGATGGCGGCACGCGGGAACAAGCACCCGGGCCAGTTGAAACAGCAGTACAACTTCGCTGGCGGCTACCAGTTCGTCGAACCCGCCCTTGTCGAGGGGACGTTGAAGCGCGGCTTCGAGGTCCTCCACGAACTCCACGACCCGTTCTTCCGTGCTGTGGCAATGATGGCGCTTGTCACCGAAGTCCACCCCTTCGATGACGGCAACGGGCGCGTTGCCCGCCTGACCGTGAATGCCGAACTGTCAACAGCTGGTCGGGTGCGGATCATTATCCCGACGGTGTTCCGCAGCAACTATCTGGTGGCGTTGAATGCGATCTCGGCGGGCACTGATCACGGTGCGTCGCTGTTGGCGGTCCTCGATTTCGCCCAGAAATGGGTGGCCGCCGTCGGCTGGAGCGACTACGCCGACGCCGACGCGACGATGACCGCGTGTAACGCCTACCTCGACTCGGCGACCGCCGACGCGTCTGGGCGAAGCCTGATCCTGCCGCCGCGCTGAACACCAAGAGCCCTACGTCGAGGCGGGCGCGGTGAGCGTCTCGCCACACTCAACGCTGAGATACTCGGTAATCGTGCCTTCCGCGTGGTCAGCGCCACCAGTCAGTGGCGAAGGCTCCAGGTCGACCTCGAACATGCTCATACAACACCCTTCGATGGAAGCACTCTGGCTCATCCAGGGCGCAGTCTTGACGATGTGTTGGAGCTAGAAAGCCTTTACGTCATATGGAGCTGAGGGGAATTGAACCCCCTGACCCCTTCCATGCGATGGGCAGGCCCCAACGCCTGAAAGTGAAGTCACACATTTTCTGTCGGGGCTGTTTCCCATTGCAGCGGTTGTATTGCGACAGGCGCTCATCGCGTCGGATCCTCACTCGTGCGGGCACCCGCTTCGTGAACCGCGTGGTCGTGTCATCACGCGATAAAGTCAGCTCGATGGCCGAACCGTTTGAGATCATCACCGCTGCCGAGATGGACACGATGACACCACAACAACGAGCTGACGCCGTCGACGCTTCGATCGTTCACCGCTGGGACGATGTAGATCCAGCGTTTCGACGGAGAGTCGAACAACGCGCGGCAGAACTCGCCAAGACACTCGGAGCCGATGCCTGATCGGATCGACCTGATCGGTCCCGGTGATCCATTCTGCAATCGAAGACACCCCGCCCCGCGGCACTGCCCCTGCCCGCTCGACAGACGACGCCGGTGACCGAGGGCGGCGAAAGGAAGCACGACGACGAACAGGTGCATCCGCGTAGTCAACTCTCGGCGTAGTACATGGCGACACAACCGTCCAGCCACGCCCCGACGTGGCCATCCCCGAAACGAATGTGGAGCCCATGCAATGACTACATCCAGAACATCTGCCGCCATTGTCGCTGTCGGTCTCGCCGCGATCCTGGCGTTGACAGCGTGCGGTGACGACACGAACGACGCGGCTACAGCCGCTGCACCCATCACTGCGCCAGCGCAAGACGCGCCAACGACCATCGCGCCAACGACCACCGCAATTGCGATGTCCGATCAGCCGGGCACCATCGTCGATGTCGCTGTCGCCGCCGACGACTTCACCGTGCTGGTCGAGGCGGTCAAGGCTGCAGGGTTGGTCGAGACGCTGAGCGGGCCCGGTCCCTTCACGGTCTTCGCACCGACCGACGCAGCCTTTGCCGACGCGCTGCAGACGCTCGGAATCACCAAGGAACAGCTGCTTGCAGACCCGGTCAAGCTGAAGGCCATCCTCGCCTACCACGTTCTCGCCGGACAGGTGATGGCTGCCGATGTCTTGACGATGGACGGTCAGGATGTGGCCACAGTCGCCGGCCCGCCCGTGAAGGTGACGGTCAACGGATCGACCGTGATGATCAACGATGCCACGGTGACCGCTGCCGACATCGCCGCCTCCAACGGCGTCATTCATGTCATCGACAAAGTTCTCCTGCCGCCGAGTTGATCACTTTCCCTCCCCCGCGCTGCCGGCCCCTCGGTGGGCCGGCAGCGTGCCAGGCGGCCAGGCGCTGAGGTCTGTTGACATCGATCGTCGGTACAGTCGAACCGTGCCCGATGACGCGGGAGAGACCCGCGAACGCAGCGAACTGGAAGAATCGTTCGCCGACGGCGGCGATGCCGCCGTGCGCACGGCATACGACCGGTACGGCGCGATGGTCTACACGTTCTGCCGGCGAACGGTGGGTCACGACGATGCAACCGAACTGGCACAGGACGTGTTCGTCGCCGCGTGGCGTTCGCAGCGTTCCTACGATCCCGGCGCGTGGCGGGCTCGGTGGCTGGCTGATGGCGATTGCGCGTAACAAGGCCATCGATCACCTGCGTCGACAGGGTCGTCGGCCGCTGATCGACCAAGGCGCCGACGGTGCAGAACTGCCCGACGCGCAGACTGACGAGGTCGACATGATCGCCAATCGCATGCTGCTGGCCGAGGCACTCGGTGAACTCGCGCCTCGTGCCCGACAGGTCGTCGAGCTCGCGTTCTTGCACGACCTGACCCACGAGCAAATCGCCGCCAAGACCCACCTGCCGCTCGGCACGGTCAAGAGCGACGTGCGTCGTAGTCTCCCGGTGCTGCAGCGTTCACTGGCAGGGTTGACCAGCGGAGCCACCGATGAATGACCACTCACCGGCAGATCCGAATGCCGTAGATCCAGATGCTGCTGCCCTGGAGCAACTGAAGATGATCGCCGATCAATTGTCCGACGAGGACTTCCGAGCGCGACGAGCCTCCGGCGCACCTGTGGGGTGCGATCGCCGCAAAGATGGATCGTCCGGCCAACGACGTCGTCCCGATCCGTCAGACCCATCGTCGAGCGTGGTTCGGGGCGGCGGCCGTCGTGGTCGCAGCGTTGGCCGTCGTCGGCGGCTTGCTGATCTCGGGAGGCGCCCGCGACAACGTGGTGGCTCGGGCCACGTTGAGCAACGACGGGTTGAGCCCGCTCGGTTCAGCGTCGTCGGGTAAGGCGAAGATCATCCGGCGCGGCGGGTCGTACCTGCTGCGCCTCGACGTCAGCCGTCTACCGCAAGAACCGTCGAGCTACATCGAGGTATGGCTCATCGACAGTCAGGTGAAGGGCATGGTCTCGTTGGGCCCCTTCCATGGAAATGGCAACTACCTCGATCCCTTCGGGTGTCGACCCGGCCAGGTTCCCCATCGTCGACGTATCGATCGAGCCGTCCGACGGTGTGCCGACGCACAGCGGTGTCAGCATCGTGCGCGGTGTGGCTGCGGCGTGATGAGTCGACGATCACCCGCTTCTGCAGACAACTGTTCGGAGGCACCAATGATCGTCGCTTCGGAAACCACCACGTAGCCGCGTCGACTCTGCATCCGCCAACGCCGACTCCAGCGTACTTGAAGGCATGGCTCGATACGTCGTCACGGTCCGCACCCCTCGAACTCCGCACGAGGCCTTTGCCTACATGGCCGACCTTCGCAACTTCGCCGAATGGGACCCCGGTGTCAAGCACGTGACACAGGTCGAGGGTTCGGGCGGCGGGCCGAACGCCTCGTTCGATGTGGTCGTGAAGTCCGGCCGCGGCGAACTGAGCCTTCGGTACGTCACCACGCACTACGACGAGCCCGGCCTGGTCGTGATCGAGGCACGGAGCCGCATGCTCACGTCGATCGACCGCATCACCGTCACCGGCTCGGCCGATGGGTGCCTGGTCACCTACGACGCCGAGCTCAGGCTCAACGGCCCACTCCGATTTGTCGACTTCGTACTGAAGCCGTTCTTCACGCGCATCGGTGACCGCGCCGCACAGGGCCTCGCGACCGCCCTCGCCGGCGTGGTGGTCGCTTCGTGAACGTGGCCGGGTTCGTCGATTCGCTGATCGAGGTTCCCATCGCCCCGAGCTTCACCAAGATTGGTTTCCAAGTTGCGATCGCGTCTCGGGCATTGGACGCCGCTGGCGAGCTACGACCTGACCGGTCGCACCGTCGTCGTGACGGGCGCGACGTCGGGCATCGGTCGCCAGGCGGCCGAGGACTTCGCCCGTCTCGGTGCGCACGTGGTCATCTCTGGCCGCGATCCCGTCAAGGCCGGGCGGGTACGAGCCGAGATCGCCCACCGCACCGGTTCGTCGGATCTGAGCGTGGAATGCGCCGACATGGGCGAACTCGACCAGGTGCAGGCGATGGCCGATCGACTGCTTGGCAGCACATCCACGGATCGACGTGCTGGTCCACAACGCCGGCGCCCTCACGGGACATCGATCCGTGAACGCTGCGGGAGTCGAAGCGACGATCGCCAGCCAGGTGCTCGGACCGTTCCTGCTGACCAGCCGACTGCTGTCAGCCCTGTCGGACAGCAGACCTGGACGCGTGCTCACCATGTCGTCCGGCGGTATGTACGCGGCGGGACTCACCGTCGACCACTTGCAGATGACCGATGACGACTATCGCGGCAGCGAGCAGTACGCGAGAGCAAAGCGTGCACAGGTGACCCTCAACGAGATGTGGGCACGACAAGTCGACCCCAACGCTGTGGTCTTTCATGCACTCCACCCAGGATGGGCCGACACCCCTGGCGTCGAGGCATCGTTGCCGCAATTCCGACGGCTGATGAGGCCGTTGCTACGGACACCATTGGAGGGTGCCGACACGCTGGTGTGGCTCGCCGCGGACGATGGCGAACCGCTGCGAACCAGCGGCGACTTCTGGCTCGACCGCGAGCGCCGCAAGATCCATCGACTCCCATCGACGCGGCGTTCCGACACGCCACATCGCCGGCACGAGTTGTGGGACTGGTGCGTCGCCCGAACCGGGGCGCACATCCAGTGATGACCGATCTCACCCGACGGCGTCGGATCGCGGTCATCGGATCGGGGATCTCCGGGCTGGCCTGCGCGCACGTGCTCGGTCCTCATCACGACGTGGTGTTGTTCGAGGCCGACCGCAGATTGGGCGGCCATTCGAACACCGTCGACGTCGACGATCCGGTATACGGACAACTCGCGGTCGACACGGGCTTCATCGTCCACAACGAACGCAACTACCCCAACCTGGTTCGGCTGTTCGGCGAACTGGGGGTCATCACGGTCGACACTCGAAATGAGCTTCGCGGTCACCGATCGCGACCCTGCGTCACCGACTGTCGGGTTCACCTATCGGGCGACCAACCTCAATACCTTGTTCGCCGATCGTCGCAATCTGGCGAACCCGACGATGTGGAAGATGTTGTCGGAGATCGGCCGCTTCTACCGGCGAGCCCACGAGTTCCTCGCCGAGCCCGACCCATCGGTATCGCTCGACCAGTTCCTCGCTTGCCAATCGGTTCTCACGCGACTTCGTCGAGTTGCACCTCCGACCGATGGGTGCCGCCGTGTGGTCTGCGGCCCCGTCGACCTTCGGTGAGTTTCCGGCGATCACCTTGTTCATGTTCTTGAAGAACCACGGTCTACTCGGGTTCGGCCGTCGGCCTCAGTGGCGGACAATCCCAGGAGGAAGCCGAACCTATGTCGACGCCATCGCGGCTCGCTTCGTCGGTCGGGTCCGCTTGGCCTGTCCCGTGATCGGTGTCGAGCGTTCGGCAGACGACACGGTGATGGTTTCTACCGCCCACAGCGTCGAGGAGTTCGATGCAGTCGTGTTGGCTGTACACAGCGACCAGGCATTGGCGATGCTCACGAGGCCCACCGCAGCAGAGCGAGCGATCCTCGGTGCGATCCGGTACCAGGAGAACCGCGTAACGCTCCACACGGACACGACGCTGCTCTCGCCTGTGCCGCAAGGCCTGGGCGGCGTGGAACTACGACCGGCGTGGTCAGGATCAGAAGGAGGCGACCCTCACCTATGACCTGACCGCGCTGCAGCACCTGCCGGGCTCACGCCGCTACCTCGTCAGCTTGAACAGTGACGCGTTCATCGACCCGGACTCGATGCTGGCCACCATCGACTATGCCCACCCGGTGTTCGATCGTGCTGCAATCGACGTACAAGGCGACTTCGAGACCATCGACGGCTTCGGCGGCGTCCACTTCTGCGGAGCGTGGTGGGGTCACGGATTCCATGAGGACGGCATCACGTCGGCCCTACGGGTCTGCGAGCGACTGGGAGTCTCGTGGAACGCGGTGGCCCCGTGAGGCCTGGTGTGCCGGCCGTGTGCGCCGGTCACGTCTACCATCGCCGCGCTCGCGCCGACAGTCCACGAATTCCGCTGGCCGGTGAGCTACGTCTGGTTGGACCCGGATGCACCCGGAGACCTGTGCCGCCACCATCCGCTGTGGTCGGCCACCCATCCGTCGCCGGCTCGTTTCCGCTCGCGCGACTACGGCGACGGTTCAACGTTCCTGCTGGGCGACCAGGTCCGCGACGAACTACGTCCAGTCATCGGTCGGCGACCCGAGGGCCAGATCCGAATGCTCACGCAGCTACGACGGTGGGGCTGGTTGTTCAACCCCATCACGTTGTATGTCGCATGGGATTCCGATGACCAGACACCCGCCGGAGCCGTTCTCGAGGTCACCAACACCCCGTGGAAGGAACGACATCGCTACGCCGTCGAACTGGAGGCGACTGATGCGGCGGCCGGTAACTCGACGCGGTTCGCGGCTCGGGTGCGCAAGGTGCTGCACGTGTCACCGTTTCTCGACGAAGAATTCGACTACGTCATCGGACTCTGGCTCCATGACGAGAACAACTCGCTCGACCTGACGGTCGATGTCGTCACGCCCGATAGCGATCGACGCGGTGCTGACGACCCGGCTCGAGCTCGAGCGCTGGTTCCCGCGAGCCGACGCTCGCTGGGGATCGCCATGCGGCGGAACGTCGTGCCGACCCATCGGGTCTCGGCAGGCATCCACGCCCAGGCAGCACTCCTCTGGGCGAAGCGAGTGCCGTTCGTCGCCCATCCCCGAAAGCGAGGGCCGCACTCGTGAAGCCCGCAACATCGCTCGATCGACCACTCGACGTACACCCGGAGGCGTTGTTGTCGAGGTCGAAACTCAAGCCGATCCCGTTGGCGCCGCCCACTGGTCGAGCTCTGGCAGGTAGGGCGGCACGACGAATGACCCATGCCCTCCTACGCCGAATGAAGCGCGACCGGCTGATCGTCCGCGATGACCTCGTGTCCCCAGGCATGCCCAGCAACACCGTCTACGGAGCTGACGGCGGTGAGCTCGTCGGCGAGATCACGGTTCACGTCGACTGCGCCTACACCGCTATCGTCACCGAGGGATCGATCGGACTTGGTCGCGGCTACATCGAGGGTTGGTGGGACACCCCCGACCCGGTGACCGCCCTGCGGGTGATCATCCGCAACATGACTTCGATCGATGCTGCCCGAAATCGGGCCCACCGTCTGACAGGTTGGGCGACCGATCGTATCCGTGCAGCCCGGCCACGTCGTGGCCGCTCGGGCGACCGCGACGACATCGCCGCGCACTACGACCTGGGCAACGCCTTCTTCGAGCTCTTCCTCGACGAAACCATGACGTACTCCTCCGCCGTGTTCGCCTCCACGGAGTCCACCCTCGCCGACGCCAGTCTTCACAAGTACGACCTGCTGTTGACCAAGCTCGGCGTCGGCTCGAACCATCGACTTCTCGAGATCGGTACCGGCTGGGGCGGCCTGGCGATACGCGCCGCGGAGAAGGCCGGCTGTCGTGTCACGACCACGACGATCTCGTCCGAACAGTTCTCCGAGGCACGTCGCCGAGTCGATGCAGCCGGGTATTCGAGCCAGATCGAGTTGCTCGACACCGACTGGCGCGATCTGTCGGGGTCGTTCGACCGAGTCGTCTCGATCGAGATGATCGAAGCGGTCGATTGGCGCGACTACGACGCTTACTTCGCCACGATCGAGCGATGCATGAAGCCGGACGGCCTCGCCGCAATCCAGGCGATCTGCCTTCCCGACAGTCGCTATGACCGCGCCAAGAACACCGAAGACTTCATCCGTCGGTTCGTGTTCCCCAACGGATGCCTCGCCTCGATCGGAGCGATCTCGAAGTCGGTCAGCCGGGCCACGGGAATGCAGATCGTGGGGGTCGAGGACTTCTCGTCGCATTACGCCGAGACATTGAGGCGATGGCGGATGCGTTTCGAGGAGCGCCTCGACGACGTCCGCGCACTCGGTCTCGACGACCGCTTCTGTCGGATGTGGCGGTTCTATCTCGCCTATTGCGAGGCGGGCTTTCGCGAGCGTCATTGCACGGTGAACCAGATCGTGCTCGCCGGCCGCGATTGGCGTGGCTCGATCGAATGACCTCCGTCACGGAGCGATGGCCGATGTCCATCTAGTGCGTGTGGCGGTGGTGGATGTCGGGCAGGTGTTCGTGCTCGTGCGTCAATGGCAAGTGTCGGTGACGCTGCCCAGAGAGCACTTCGACCGCCCGGACTGGTGGTGCGGATCATCGGGGTCGATCGGGTGCGCGTGCTCGACCGCGGCGTGGGCCCACCCCCAGCACACGCAGGCGGCGGCAACGAGCAGCACTCCGGCCGCAGTACCAGCTTCTGACGTTCCCGCCAAGATCACACCCCGAGCACGACCAGAACAGTTCCCGAGGCGGCACGCCGTCCGATGTGTTCTTGAAGAAAGAGCCGGGCGATCACGGTCGTTGCGACGAGTTCGAGATTGAGGAACAGTGAAACCTGTCCAGCTGGCGTTCTGTCGAGGGCTAGGACCAGAAGAATCGGCGCCAGGCCGCCACCAACGGCGACGGCGATCATCAGACGAGACCGCTGGCGGAGCGACGGTTTCGACCTCGGTCCACGACGCACGAAGGCGCCATCGCAATGGCAGCGCCGAGATATAGCAATCACGTAGCCGTCGACCGTGGACACCGCCTGGTCAGACAGTCGCCAGTCGTCGGTGAAGGCCAACAGATCAGCCTCGAACACGTCCATTCCAACACTCCTCATGGAAGAGGTCTGCCGTATGAGAAACCCGATTTGATAGGTGTGTTGGAGCTTCAAAACCCTTACGTCATAAGGGTCTCGTGGAGCTGAGGGGAATTGAACCCCTGACCCCTTCCATGCCATGGGCAAGCCCCAACGCGAGGAAATGTAGTTACACCCCCCGCCGCGATGGTGGACGCTGATGGGCACGCCTGGGTTCGGTCAACTATCGAGCCCCACCTCCGCATCTAGGACGGGTACGGCAATTGAAATCGAACGAAGAACCGACGAACAGGATGGGCGAGAACAGGGCGGCGATCTTCGCGGCCAGTTCGAGCGGTCGGGAGCAGTTCCTCGTGCGCGACGACTCGGCTCACCAACCCGATCCCGTTGGCGCGGGTGGCGTCGATCACATCGCCGGTGAACAGCAGTTCGGCGGCGATCTCGCGCCCTACGAGCCGACCGATCCCGGCCACGTCGGTGCACAGGCCGCGCAGCACGAACAGCTCGCCGAACTTGGCCCGCTCGGAGGCCACGCGGATGTCGGCAATCTTCGCCAGTTCCATCCCCCACCCGACGGCGGCTCCGTTGATCGCGGCGACCACCGGAACGTTGCTGAACAACGCATCGCGCCGTGGTGTTGCGCACCGCGGCCTCGAGCATGTCGTAGGTCTCGAACCGCAGCGCGTTGCGCATCTCCGGACGGTTGATCGTGATCAGGTCCACCTCGCCGATCCGCTCGATGACTTCTGGTTCGGTGTTGGTGTCCATCTTGGCCCTACTCGACCCTGCGGAGCCCGGTTCGGCTCCGCGGGCACCTTACGAACCCGTCGCCGGTGAACTCCAACTCCTTGTCAGCGCTGTACCAGGCAGAGGATGAGCCGCGTGAGGCGACCATCCAACCGGTCCATGGAGTGAGTGTGTAACCACTGGTCGCGTCGCGATGTAACCTGTCACAGCAGGGGGAGGTTTGACTTGGGGAGTCCGTCTCTACTCGATGTGCGAGAGGTGTCCGTGCGATTCGGTGGTGTCGTCGCGCTCGACCAGTTGTCCTTCTCGGTCGATCAGAACGAGATCTGCGGATTGATCGGACCCAACGGTGCCGGCAAGACGACGATGTTCAATGTCGTGTCGCGGATATATGAACCGAGCACCGGTCACGTTCTGCTCGATGGCATGGATTTGCTGGAAGTCGACGCGCATCAGATCGCCGATCGAGGCGTCGCACGGACGTTTCAAAATCTTGCGTTGTTCCCCCGGCTGTCGGTGCTCGAGAACGTCATGGTTGGAGCGCACAGCCGTTGCAGTGTCAACTTCGCGTCTGCGCCTTTCCGGATCGGGGTTCGTCGAGAGGAGAAGCGCTTGACGCAGGAGGCGATGAACATCCTTGGCTATCTCGGCCTTGCTGCGATCGCGCTGCGTCCGGCGGCGGGGCTGCCATTCGGCACGCTCAAGAGGATCGAGCTCGCCCGAGCGATGGCGGCCAAGCCCCGCTTGCTCCTCCTCGACGAACCCGCCTCGGGACTTGCGCACGGTGAGGTCGAAGACCTCGGCCACACCATTCGCGACCTTCGCGCTCAATTCGGATTGACCGTGCTGTTGGTCGAGCACCACATGCAGCTCGTGATGGGAATTTCCGACAAGGTCGTCGTATTGGACTTCGGACGCAAGATCGCAGAGGGTCCGCCGGCTGACGTTCAGAATGATCGGGGTGTCATCGAGGCCTACCTCGGAAGCAGCGCACGGTGAGTTCGAACTGATGACCACGATGCTTCGGGTCGAGGGCCTTGATGCCGGGTACGGACAAATTCAAGTGCTGCGCGACGTCGAGCTGTACGTCGATGAAGGTGAAGTCGTGGTCCTGCTCGGCGCCAACGGCGCCGGCAAGACGACGACGATTCGGGCCATCTGTCAAATGTTGGACTGCAAGGGCAGTGTCAACATGTGCGGCACCGAACTGGTGGGCGTGAGGCCGGAAAAGATGGCGGGTCTCGGTATCGCGCACGTGCCACAGGGTCGTGGCACGTTTCCCGAACTGACGGTCGAGGAGAACTTGCAGGTGGGTGCATATGTGCGCAACGACCGCGCCCAGATCCGGCAGGATATCGATCGAAGCTATGCACTGTTCCCGCGACTCGGCGAACGACGCGCGCAAGCGGCCGGCAGTCTCAGCGGCGGCGAGCAACAAATGCTCGCCGTAGCACGCGCGCTGATGAGCCGGCCGAGGTTGCTCTTGTTGGACGAGCCATCACTGGGCCTGGCTCCGCTGGTCATCCAAAGCCTGTTCGCCAGATTCCAGGAGCTGAACGATCAGGAAGGAGTGACGATGTTCATCGTCGAGCAGAACGCCAACCTCGCTCTCGACATTGCGGATCGCGCATATGTGCTCGAGGCCGGCCAGATCGTCTTGTCCGGCGGCGCCGCCGAACTGCGCGCGAACGATGCGGTACGCCGCGCGTACCTGGGCTTCTAGGCGGTTTCGATGAGCCCCGTACTCGCTATACCAGGAATCGAACCGAATTTCTTCACACTGACGTTGCTCCTGCAGAACCTCACCAACGCCCTGGCAAACGGCGCCGTGTACGCACTGATGGCGCTGACGGTCGTGATGATCTACAAGACCACCGGGCACCTCAACTTCGCGCAGGGTGAGATGGCGATGTTCTCCACGTTCGTTGTCTACGTGCTGGCGATCGAGCAGGGTTTCCCCGTATGGCCGGCAATCGGTGTCGTCGTGATCGCGTCGATGGTGGTGGGTGCTGCCTTCGAGCGAATCCTGATCCAACCGCTCGAAAGTCGCAGCGTGCTCGCTCCTGTGATTCTTACGCTCGGGCTGTTCTTCATCCTGAATGGTGGCGCCGCGACCGTGTGGGGCACGCAGCCGAAGGCGCCGATTCCGGCACCATTTCCGGGTCGTCTCAACGACAAGATCGACATCATCACGAATCGCGTTCCGCACTTCTTCATCACGTACAAGGCGATCGGCGTGTGGGTGACGGTCGCCGTGCTGGTGACCCTGCTCAATCTTCTCCTCAAGCGAACAAAGCTCGGCCTGGCCTATCGCGCGGTGGCCGCCAACGCCGAGTCATCGGTCATCGTCGGTATCCCGGTCAAGCGGATGCTGATGCTGGGCTGGGCCCTTGCCGCGGGTATCGGCGCTATCGCCGGAGCAATCATCGCCCAGTACCGCAACGTTCTCGATTTCAACTTCATGGCGTCCGTGCTGTTGTTCGGCTTCGCGGCTGCCTGCGTCGGGGGCTTCGATTCCATCAAGGGCGCCGTCGTCGGGGGGCTGCTCGTGGGCCTCGTGGAGACGTTCACCCCGGCGCTCTTCACGTTCGTGGGTAGCGAACTGTCACTCGTGATGGTCTTGTTGGTGATCCTCATCGTCTTGTACTTCAGACCACAAGGCCTGTTCGGATCGAAACGGATAGAGCGCGTATGAAGTCGCTACCCGTCGTCGTCGAGCGCACATCGATGGCCCATCGTGCGCTGCAGGTCCTTGGCGTTCTGGCGCTGTTCGGCTTCTACTTCTATGTGGTCGACGTTGTCGAGAACTTCAGCGCAATCCGCTGGTCTGTCGCCGTCACGCTGTCCGTGGCAATCCTCGGATTGAACATCGTCACCGGGTACTCAGGACAGATCTCGCTCGGCCACTCAGCGTTCTTCGGTATCGGCGCGTACACGACGATGATCCTGATCGCGGATCACGGCTGGCCGTTCCTCGCGACGTTGCCCGTCGCCGGGGCGCTCGGCTTTCTCGTCGGCGGAGTGATCGGAGTTCCCGCGCTGCGCATTCGCGGGTTGTACCTGTCGTTGATCACGCTGGGTCTCGCGCTCGCGTTTCCCGCGATCGTGAAGTCCGACAACTTCTTCGGCATCGACTTCGCGAGCATCACGGGAGGAAGCAACGGCAAGGTCATCAGCAGTGGCGATGTCACGACGACGCAAGGCTTCCATTGGAACCCGCCGTCGTGGGCGCCGGATGATTGGACCACGAACGACTGGGTCTTCACCACGGTCTTCGCGATCGCTCTCGTTATGTTCTTGTTGACATCGAACCTGATTCGCAGCGGGGTCGGACGGGGGCTGGTTGCGATGCGTGACAACGAGACCGGCGCGGCCGTGTCGGGCGTCTATCCGGCGCAGTACAAGGTGCTGGCCTTCGCAACCAGTGCGCTGGTCACGTCGATCGGTGGAGGTTGCTTCGCTCTGGCCTCGACGACGATCGGACCTGACACGTTTGGATTGCAGCGTTCCATCGAGTTCATCGCCGGTCTCGTGATCGGCGGCGTCGCCACGATTCTCGGGCCGGCGATCGGCGGCGTCCTCGTCGAGTGGCTGCCGTACTGGGCATTCGAGGTCGACTGGCCGATCCTTGGAAAGCTCGAAGGCCCGCAAGCCGGAATCCTCTACGGAGCCATTCTCGTCGTGATCATCTTCTTCATGCCGGGCGGCATCTGTGTATGGACTTCGTCAACTTCGGTCGAAGTTCGTCGTGTTCGTTCCTCGTCTGCCGATTCCTGAGGAGTTTGCGAAGACTCCGACCATCGAAGCCCGCCCACTGCCGACGTCGTCCGTCCAACATGAGGTGATCACAGCAACGTCCAACAAACAGCAAGGGAGAGGTACCAATGAGACAACGTTCAGTCAACGTTCGACTCGGACTTACGCCGCGGTTTGTCTTGTCGTTCGTTGCTCGCCGCCTGCGGCAGCGATGACAACGCGTCGACGGCGACCAGTGCGGCCGCGCCGGCAAGCACTGAGGCCGCACCCGCCAGACGACCGCGGAGACGACTGCGGAAACGACGGCATCGACAGAGGCGGAGAGCCCGTTGCGTCGCTACCGCGCCCGCCGCTGGCGACCTTCACGGTGCCGACCGACAACTGCCCGGCGGATACCACCGAGGCGCTTGCCGACGGTGCACCGATCAAGATCGGCTTCATCGGTCCCGCAGACCGGTCCGTTGGCCGCGTTCGGCGTGATCGGTCAGGGCATGAAGGTGTACTTCGACAAGATCAACGCGGAACAGGGCGGAGTCGACGGCCACCAGATCGAGGTCGTCACCAAGGACGATGCGTACGATCCAGCGAAGTCGGCTCCCGCCGTTCAGGAGGCGCATCGAGGGCGACAAGATCTTCGCCTCGGTGTTCCAGATCGGTACGCCGAACGTGGCCGGCACGCGGCAGCTGCACGCCGATGCGTGCGTGCCGCAAGCGCTCGTCGGCACCGGTTTCCCGGCCTGGGGTGACCCGGAGCACTTCCCGTGGACGACCGGTGGCATACCGTCGTACACGGTCGAGGCGAAGGTCTGGGTGGAGTTCATCAAGCAGAAGTTCCCCGAAGCCAAGAAGGTCGCGATCCTGTCGTTCAACAACGACTTCGGCAAGACGCTACAAGACGACGCTCGACGCAGCGCTGCCGGCCGCCGGCTATGAGATCGTCGCCGACGTCGCCCACGAGGCCACGTCGGATCTGTCCAACGAAGTCACACAACTCCTCGCCGGCGCACCCGACGTGATCATCGGCGGTACGACGTCGACGTTCTGCACGAGCCTGATGACACTGGCCCGCCAGGGTGGCTTCACCGGGCCGATCATCAACTCCTACACCTGCCAGTCGATCCAGCAGTTCATGGTGCCTGCAGGCGAGGCCGCGGCGAACGTGTTCACGCTCGTCGTGGCCAAGGATCCGTCCGACCCGGCGTACGCCGACGACCCGGCCGTCAAGCAGTACATCGCCGACGTGGGCACGTACGGACCGGGCGTCGACGCCACGGTTGGCAACGTCTTCACCGGCTACAACGCCGCGTTCTTCGTCGTCGATGCGCTGACCCGAGCAGCGACGATGGACGGCGGACTCTCCCGGGCGAACCTGATGAACGCGTTCTGGTCGTTCGACCTCAAGGGGCCGATCGCGATCGGCGGTATCGGCCATGTCGACGGCGTCACCGACGCGTACATCGCCGAGTACGGCGTCATGGCCGAATACGACCCGGCCGGCCAGACCTACAAGGTCGGCGACGGCGTGAAGATCGACGTCGAGGGTCAAGGAGGGGTGTACGCCGGCTGACCGCTCAGTTGGCAACGCGGCCGGCGGCGGAACCCGCTGCCGGCCGCGCGCACAGTCCCATCGTTCCGACGAGCGCCCATTTCGCTGCCTCGTGCAGATGTCAGCTCTGCTGTCGGCTGCGAACGCCTTCATCGCATAGCGGCGGTCGACGATGACTACGACCAGCGCGAGGGCAACGATGACGCCCGCATGCACCCAACGCAGAGCGAGGCGGTGCGTTGCGGAGCGGTCTTGGTCTGCTTGATGAACTTCGAGCGGGCCTTGACCTCAACGAGCCATGGCTCCGCGCAGTGCATGGAAAGGGTCTGCAAGTTTCGCTCGGCGCACCAGGCGCTGTACTTGCGGGAGCTGTCGCAGGTACTCCTGGATCGTCGATTCGGCCTTGTCAGAGAGTCGCCAGTCGGTGGCGAAGTGGGCCAGGTCGGCCTTGAATAGTTCCGTCAAACACACAGTTCTGTGGAAGTGGTCTGGACGCATCCAGACCAACTGGTTGGGTGTGTTGGAGCTCGAAACCCTTATGAAATAAGGATCCGTGGAGCTGAGGGGAATTGAACCCCTGACCCCTTCCATGCCATGGAAGTGCTCTGCCAACTGAGCTACAGCCCCGTTTGGGACGACTGAGATTACCAACGACCCCCACTGGTTCCCAACGCGTCAGAAACGACGGTGGGATCGGATGCGTTTGCGGATCGGCATCACGACGAACTGCATCACGACGGTGACGACCGCGATGCTCGTCAGCACGCGGAATCCGAGCGGGATCTTGACCAGCAGCGGTGCGAGGAACGATCGAGAAGAACAGCGCCGTCGGATAGACCCAGGCGACGTCGATCGACAACTTCTTCCACAGCGGCCGCTTGGGTTCGGCGCAGACCGGCGGCGTTGAACCACTCCTCGACGCCGACCGTGCGCTGCATCCGCGTACCGGTGACGAACTGGTCGGAACGATCCATCAACTCGTTGCGAATCGGCGAGCGCTCCCACGTCGCGCAACATCATCCCGTCGGAGAAGCGGACGATGATCTGGTACTCGCCGCCATCGGCACCCGGGTGCAGCACCGCTGCGCCGAGGCAGCCAGGGAACTCGCGTACCGCGTCGACGAGCTCGTCGGCCCACCGCAAGAACTCTGCCTCCCACCCGGGTGCGATCGTGCGGGCAACGGTCACGGTCACCGGATGCGGCGCGAGCCGAGGCAGTTGTCCCGTGTCGAACGGGCCGGAAAGCGGTAGTGACATGGCACCTTCAACGATAGCGATCGGGCGACGGCTACTCGATCGGGACCGATCGCGCCTGTCGAGCTTGCCAATCGATCTTGGGAACGTCGCGGTAGAGGCGCTCGATCTCGTAGTAGGCGCGGATCTCGTCGCTGAACACGTGGATGACCGCGTCGCCGTAGTCGATCAGCACCCACTGCTGCTCGGCGACACCCTCGACTCGCAACGGCGAGCGACCGTGCTGCTCGCGGACGGCGGTCTCGATCTCGTCGACGACCATGCGGACCAGACGTCGGTTCGAGGCGCTGGTGATCACGAAGTACTCGGTGATCGACAGCACATCGCCGACGAACAGCACCAGCGTGCGCTCGGCCTTCTTGTCGTCGGCCGTGCGCGCTGCTGTCACGGCGAGGGCCGCTGCGGTCGCTTGACTCATGCGGTGGTCTCGGTCGGCGGCCGACGTCGATGTCGACGTCGCGTCGGGTGCCGACAGATCGACCTGAGCAAGATAATCGGTGCCCAGCGAGATGGTCTCGTCGACGCCGCCGAGGCGAACGTCGGGCGTCTCGACGGTGATCGGGCCGAACACCGTGTTGGTAGTCGGCTCGGCCGCAGCCAGATCCCGGTCGTAGATGTGAAAAACCGTATCCGGGTCGTGGCGCGCCGTTGAGATCGACCGACACCACGTTTCCAGCGAACGCCAACAAGATGCCGATCGTCTTGCGCACCTGTTGGTCGTAACCGGGCGGTGCTTCGAGTCGAAACGACAGCCCGCTTGCCGGCCGTGTCATCGAAGCCGGGGCAATGCTGGCGAAGACCAAGACCGTGTCGGTTCGGTCGAGCCCTTCGACGTCGAGCCCCTCCGGGTTGCGATCGCTCTCAAGTGGTCGGGCCAACAACCCGCGAGATGCGATCGGCCCCGCCATCAACCTGGTCGAGATCTCGGGGAAGGTCACCGGCACAGAGGCGCTCAGCGTCTGCCCCTGCTGACCGGTGCCGACAGCCGTGGCGATCCCCGTCCACAAAGCGTCGATGTTCGGCCGCCGAAGTCGCTCACGCTCGGTCGGTGACCTGGTCGTGATGATCTCGGCGGCCTGGTCTGCCGAGAGCGTCGTCGGGCCCTTCGGGTACAGCACCGCGTCGTCGGCACCCAGCACGTCGCGCGGCAAATCGACCTGGATCGGCGGCAACCCACTGAGGAATCCGGCGAAGTCGTCGCGTGTCATCACCGTGCTGGAGTCGATCGTCAGGTTGATCGCCGATTCGACTTCGGCGCGCAACTCTTCTTCACCACCCAGTGCGTAGGCGTCGTGCAGTGACAGCAACTGGTCGCCGGACCCCGGGTCGACGTTGATCGGTATCGACACCACACTGCCGCCACGCTGGTCGTATCCGGCCGCGGTGGTGTCGGAGTCGGGTGCCAGAACGAACACGGTGACGCTGGTGAGCTCGTTCTTGTCGCTCGACGGTGGCCAGCATTGCCGTCGGGGTCTGAGGGAAGGTCTGTTCGGGCAACGCGTCGGCTCAACGCATTCCTGCCGGCCGTGGAGTTGCTGATCGCCTTGGCGCCGACATACACCAACGTTGGTGCGACGATCGCCGCGACGACGCCGGCGGCGAGCGCCAACACCGTGTTGCGCCGTCGCCGCGACGTCAGCGCCGTCATGCCGCCTCGCGATACAGACGGCGGGCAGCGATGATGTCGAGGACCGGCTCGGTCACCAGGTAGTCGAGCGGACGACCGTCGCGAACTCGGGCCCGGAGGTCGGTGCTCGACACCTCCAGGCGGGGCACCTCGACTCGCAGCCAGACGAAGCCAACCGGTAGCTCGACAGGCGCACCGGGTCGATCAACGACCACCAGCTGTGACTGGGCCACCACCTCTTCGTGTCGTTCCCATGATGTCAGGCCGGCTGCGGCATCGTCGCCGACGATCGTGAACAGTTCGGCTCCGGGGTTGTCCTCGACCATGGTGGCCAGGGTGTCGGCCGTGAAGCTCGGTCCACCGCGACGGATTTCGGCATCACCGGCGACCAGCCCGTCGACCTCGGCCACGGCGGCCTCGACCATGGCCAATCGGTCTCCGGCGGCCGTGATCGACCGTGTTCCGTGCTTCTGCCAGGGAGAATTGGCGACCATCAGCACCACGGCATCGAGCGCGAGGGCATGACGCACGTTGACCGCCGTCACAAGATGGCCGACGTGGGGCGGATCGAACGTGCCACCGAACAGTCCGATACGCAGGGGCACGGTTGTTCAGTGTACGGCCACGAAGGGACTCGCCACAGGCAGCCCTGACCAGCGTATTTCTTGACGAGAATCGGGGTATTGACATGACAAGATCGCGACGATGTAGTACTGTTGCCCGTTCCCCCCGAAATCGACCCCCCCTATCTACCGACAATGAGCAAGCCAGCCGCGCTGCGAAGCGCGTCTCCTCCCCTGGAAGATCATCGAGTGCCGATCCCCCGGCGTGCCACCGGCACGTGTCAACCGGCACAGTATGCCTCCGGAATATGCAATCACACAACGAAGTTGAGAACAATTGCCATGAATGACTCTATCGGTCTCTACCTGAATGACATCGGAAAAGTGTCGCTGCTGAACGCTGAAGAAGAGCGTCAGCTCTCTCGCGTCATCGAAGCCGGCCGCGAAGCAGCCGAGCGTCTCGCCAAAGGCGAGAAGGGCGCCGCCCTCAAGGCCGCCGTCGCCGCCGCCGCCGACGCCAAGGATCGGTTCATCCGCTCCAACCTCCGCCTCGTCGTGTCCATCGCTCGCCGCTACCCACTTCCGCAAGGAATGGACCTGCTCGACCTCATCCAGGAGGGCAACCTCGGCCTCGAGCACGCCGTCGACAAGTTCGACTGGCGCCGCGGCTTCAAGTTCTCCACCTACGCCACGTTCTGGATCCGCCAGGCCATCGGCCGTGCCCTCGACCAGAAGGCCAGCCTCATCCGCATCCCGGGCGATCGCTCCGCCAGCCTGCGGGCCGCACTGCGTCAGGCATCCGGCGACGGCGAGACCCTCGACATCGGCAACGCCGAACTGCACCGGCTCACCACGCCGGTGTCGCTCGACAAGACGATCGGTGACGACGGTGATGCCACGCTCGGCGACCTGATGGCCAACGGCGACGGCACCCCGGAAGATGCCGTGATGGCCATGGTCGACAGTGACCTGCTCGACGAACTGCTCGGCACCCTCGACAAGCGCGCCCGCTACGCCATCGAGGCCCGCTTCGGCCTGCTCGACGGCGAGCGCAAGAGCTTCCGCGAGGTCGGCGAGAACCTCGGCGTCACCGCCGAGGCTGCACGTCGTCTCGTCAGCCGGGCCGTTGCCGGCCTGCGCGAAGACGCAGTCCGCATCCTCGCCGCCTGAAACACCTTCCTAGTTCTGGCGAGGCCAGGCACGAATTCTCCGGTGCAACCGGAGATTCGGTGCCTGGCCTTCGCTTTCTAATCACGGCGGAGATCGCGCCCGAGCCAATTAGGCTTTCTGCGTGGCAAAGGCGTGGACTCCGTCGTCGTGGCAGGCGTTTCCTGCCGAACAGCAACCCGACTGGCCCGATCAGGGCGACCTCGATCGCGCCCTGAAGCAGATCGCCTCCTATCCCCCGTTGGTGTTCGCCGGCGAGGCTCGCTCGCTGCAGACCACGCTTGGGCCATGTCGCCGCCGGTAACGCATTCCTGTTGCAGGCCGGCGACTGCGCCGAGAGCTTCGAGGAGTTCTCGGCGGTCAACATCCGCGAGAAGTTGCGCGTCATCCTGCAGATGGCCGTCGTGCTGACCTATTCGCTCGGCGTGCCGGTCGTCAAGGTCGGCCGCATCGCCGGCCAGTTCGCCAAGCCGCGGTCCGCCGCCTTCGAACGTGTCGGTCAACTCGACCTGCCGACCTTCCGCGGCCACATCGTCAACGACCCCACCCCCACCGAGTCGGCCCGGATGCGCGTCGGCCGAACGGCTGGTGCAGGCCTACCACCAGTCGGCCTCGACGCTGAACCTGCTGCGCGCCTTCACCAAGGGTGGTTTCGCCGACCTCGGCCGGGTCCACGCCTGGACGCAGGAGTTCGTCGCATCGAGCCCCGAGGGCCGCGCCTACGACCAGCTCGCCGCCGAGATCGACCGAGCCCTGCGGTTCATGCGGGCCTGCGGTGTCGACACCGAGAACAACCACAACCTGCACGAGGTCGACTTCTACACCAGTCACGAGGCGCTGCTGCTCGGCTACGAGGAGGCGCTCACCCGTCAGGACTCGCTGAGCGGCGGCTGGTACGACTGCTCGGCGCACATGCTGTGGATCGGCGAGCGCACTCGCCAACTCGACGGCGCGCACGTCGAGTTCCTCCGCGGTGTCGGCAACCCGGTCGGCTGCAAGATCGGTCCGGACACCTCGGCCGACTTCGTGCTGGAACTGTGCGAGAAGCTCAACCCGGCACGCATCCCCGGTCGGCTGACGCTGATCACCCGCATGGGCGCCGACCACGTCGAAGACGGCCTCCGGCCCTTGCTGCGGGCCGTCCGCGACACCGGTCACCCCGTGGTGTGGGCCTGCGACCCGATGCACGCCAACACCTTCACCTCGGTCAGCGGGCCGCAAGACCCGCGACTTCGATCACATCTGTCGCCGAGATCGACGGCTTCGTTCGCGCCCACCACGCCGAGGGCACGTGGCCTGGAGGCATCCACGTCGAGCTCACCGGCGACAACGTCACCGAGTGCATGGGCGGCGCCGACAAGATCCTCGACAGCCAACTCGACGATCGCTACCAGACGGTGTGCGATCCACGGCTCAACGCTCGCCAAAGCCTCGATCTGGCGTTCCACGTGGCCGAGATCCTGCGCTCCACCGGTCTCGCCTGAACGTCGGTGCAGGCGCTCCGGCTCATCGACGGCTGGCCGGTCGACAACGTCGCCGCGGCCGTCGTTTGCCCCGACGGGTCGATCGCCGCGACTGGTGACCAACACCTCAGCTTCCGTATCGCCTCGGTCGCCAAGATGCTCACGGCCTGGGCGTGCCTGGTGGCCACCGAGGAAGGCATCGTCTCGCTCGATCAGCCGATCGGCCAGCCGGGCTGCACTCTGCGCCACCTGCTGTGCCACGCCGGCGGATACGGCTTCGACGGAACCGAGCCGATCGCCAGGCCGGAACGAAACCGGATCTACTCCAACACCGGCATCGAGATGGCCGCGGCAGCTGGTCGCCGACGCCGCCGGCATCAGCTTTGCCGACTACCTCGCCGAGGCGGTGTTGCAACCGCTCGGGATGACGGCGACGACGCTGCACGGCTCGCCCGCGCACCGCATGTCGAGCACGGCCGACGATCTGACCCGCTTCGTCGCAGGAGGTTCTGGCCCCGCGTTGATCTCCGCGGGGACGGCCTCGGAAGCCGCAACTGCTCAGTTCCCCGAGCTCAACGGCATCATTCCAGGCGTCGGGCGCTTCTCACCGTGCCCGTGGGGGCTCGGCTTCGAGGTCCGCGGCGGCAAGCAACCGCACTGGACCGGCACAACGAACTCGCCGAAAACGTTTGGACATTTCGGTGGCGCCGGTACCTTCATGTGGGTGGATCCTGCCGTGGGGGTGGCCTGCCTCGCCCTGACCGATCGTCCGTTCGACGAATGGGCCGATGAGGCGTTGCGCGTGTGGCCTGCACTCAGCGACGCCGTACTGGCCGAGGCCTTGGCGTGATGTACCGGCCAGGTGATCGAGTCCGGTTCGAAACGACCGGAGACGACGGCTGGCCACTGATTCGCTACGGCTTCGTCGGCGGCGTCGTCGGGCAATGGCGGCCCCGTCGTGGTCATGCTCGACGGCGAGCTCAGCGGCGACGTGGTCAACCGAGCAGAGTTGCAGCCGGTCACGATCACCAGCGTCGAGCTGTGTCTGCGCGGCGCCGACCTCATCGACGATCCTGAGCTGCGCCGAGGTCTCGTGGCGCTGTGGCATGCCGAGGCCGACTCCGCCGGCCTCGACGTCGACGAGCTGCACCCGATCGGCGACGGCAAACGTGAATCCGACGCGTGCTGGGCACTGGCCGAGCTGATGACCGCCGACCAGCACTACATCGTGCGCGCCATCCAGTTGCCCAACGAGCCCGAGATCATCCGGGTCCGCGCCGAGAGCGCATCGGTGACTGCGCACCGGTCAGCTCAGGCGCTCGACGATCATGGCCATGCCCTGGCCGCCGCCGACGCACATGCTCTCCAGTCCGTAGGTCTTGTCCTCGTACTGCAGGCCGTTGATCAGCGTGGTCATGATGCGGGCGCCGGTCATGCCGAACGGATGACCGAGGGCGATCGCGCCGCCGTGCACGTTGAGCTTCTCCATCGGGATGCCGAGGTGCTTGGCCGACGGGATGACCTGCGCGGCGAACGCCTCGTTGATCTCGACGAGGTCGATCTGGTCGATGGTCATACCCGCCCGGCCGAGCGCCTGCCGGCAGGCCTCGATCGGGCCGAGACCCATGATCTCGGGGTTGAGCCCCGACACGCCGGAGGCGACGATGCGCGCCAGCGGCGTGAGGCCGAGTTGCTTGGCCTTGGTGTCGCTCATCACCATCACGGCCGCGGCGCCGTCGTTGAGCGGGCAGGCGTTGCCGGCGGTGATCGTGCCGTCGGGACGGAACACCGGCTTCAACTGGCTGACGGCCTCGTAGTTCGTGCCGGGCCGCGGGCCGTCGTCCTTGCTGACCACGGTGCCGTCGTCGAGCGTCAGCGGCGTGATCTCGCGCTCGAAGAAGCCGTTGTCGACGTGCTCGCACGCCAGGTTCTGCGAGCGCACACCGAACCGGTCCATCTCCTCGCGGGTCACGCCCTCGAACTCGACCACGTTCTCGGCGGTCTGACCCATGGCGATGTACATGTCGGGCAGGCCCGACCGGCGGTGTCCACGTACCCTGCCCACCCTGGGCGCGCAGCTTGGTGCGCTCGCCCGACGGCTTGAAGACCGCGTTGGGGGCGGTGTCGCTGGCGCCCGCTGCGTAGCGGCTGACGGTCTCGACGCCGGCGGCGATGAAGCAGTCGCCCTCGCCGGCCTTGATCGCGTGGAACGCCATGCGGATGGTCTGCAGGCTCGACGAGCAGTAGCGGTTGACGGTGACGCCGGGGACGTCGTCGAGACCGGCGAGCACGGCGACGACGCGAGCGATGTTGAAGCCGCCCTCGCCGGCGGGCTGACCGATGCCCATCATCAGGTCGTCGATGTCGGCGGCCTGCACCTGCGGCACCTTGTCCATCAGCGCCTTGACGATCTGCGCCGACATGTCGTCGGGACGCAGCGTGGTGAGCGAGCCCTTGTTGGCGCGGCCGATCGGGCTGCGGGCGGTGGCGACGATGACTGCTTCAGGCATGGTGGATTCCCCTGTTGGAGCCTTGTTCAGCGAGTGAAGTTAACGGGTGTCGACGACACGAAACGTCTCGGCGGAGCGCGCCGTCGGGTAGGCCGAACTGCTTGGCCGTGTTGGTCATCCACTCGCGAACCATCGTTGCCGTGCGCGTCCGGATCGGGGTGCTGGCTGACGTGGCACATCAGCGCCGCGATCTTGCGATCGACTGCGGCGGTGACGTCGATGGGGTGGGTGCCGGTGCTGCCGCCCATGCATCCACACCTCGGCGACCGCCCATGGCTCGAGAGCCTTCGTCGAACAGCTCGGGAAAGGCGAACGGGTTGCGTGCGTCGGGATAGACCGCGCACAGCGTCGCCTCGCCGGCGGCGAGATGATCGGGATGGCTGGCGTAGATCCGGTCGAGGTTGCGCTCGGGTGACTGGCTGATGACGACCCGCGGACGAACTCGCCGGATGACGGCGCTGATGTCGGCACGCAGCTGCAGCGTCGCCTGCACCCGACCGTCGCCGTAGCCGAGGAAGAAGAGCTCGGTCACGCCGACCTGTGCGGCCGCATCGGTCTGCTCCTTGCGCCGCAGCATGCGCCATGTCGTGTCGTGACACCGAACGGTCGATGCCACCGGCATCGCCATCGGTGACGAGGCAGTAGGTCACCTTCACGCCGGCGTCGGTCAGCGTCGCGACCGTGCCCGCTGCGCCGAAGTCGACGTCGTCGGGATGAGCGGTGACGACGAGGGCCCGCTCGATCTCCGGAAAGGTCAGCACGGCTACGAGCCTACGGTGACCGTCGCGGCATCGCTACGCTCGCCGAGATGGTCACCGATGTTGCTCTCGGCACATTCGATCTCTCCGATCCCGAGTTCTGGCTCGCCCCGCGCGACTACCGGCACGCGGCGTTCCGCGCGCTGCGCGGCACGCCGACGAGCTCGTCTTCTTCGACGAGTGGGTGTTCGAGGACAGTCCGCTTCCGAAGGGTCCCGGCTACTGGGCGGTGACGCGCTACGAGGACGTGTGGGCCGCCAGCCGCAACCCGCAGCTGTTCATGCAGCGGCCGGGGGGTCAACATCGGCGACATGCCCCAGGAGATGAACGAGTTCATCGGCTCGATGATCGCGATGGACGACCCGCGGCACTTCCGGCTGCGCAACATCGTCGCCAAAGGGTTCACGCCGAAGCAGATCACCCAGGTCGAGGGCTACGTGCGCACCAAGGCGACGGCGATCATCGACCGTCTGATCGAGCAGTTCCCCGACGGCGAGTGCGACTTCGTCGAGCAGATCGCGGCGCCGCTCCCCCTGCAGATCATCTGCGAGATGATGGGCATCCCGGCAGAGCGACGAGGCGCAGATCTTCGCACTGGACCAACGTCATCCTCGGCGTCGGCGACCCCGAGTACGTCGGCTCGTTCGAGCAGCTGATGGGCGTGCTGATGCAGATGTTCATGTACGCCCAGCAGCTCGGCGAAGACCGTCGCGCCAACCCCGGCGACGACATCGCCTCGGTGTTGATGCACGCCGAGGTCGACGGCGAACGGCTGACACCGCAGGAGTTCGGATCGTTCTTCATCCTGCTGGTCGTCGCCGGCAACGAGACCACCCGCAACGCGATCGCCCACGGGATGAAGCTGCTCACCGACTACCCCGACCAGCGTCGGCTCTGGTTCGAGGACTACGACGGCCACACCAAGACCGCCGTCGACGAGATCGTGCGCTGCTCGACGCCGGTCATCCACTTCCGGCGCACGGCCACCGAAGACACCAGTCATCAACAACACCAAGATCGAGGCCGGGCAGAAGGTCGTGCTCTGGTACAACTCGGCCAACCGCGACGAGACGGTGTTCGCCAACGCCGACGACTTCGACGTCACCCGCCCGCTGCAACCACAGCAGGTCGGCTTCGGTGCCGGTGGCCCGCACTTCTGCCTCGGCGCCAACCTGGCCCGGCGCGAGATCGCCGTGATCTTCGACGAGATCCGCACGCAGACTGCCGAACCTGCAGATCACGTCGAGCCCGACTACCTGCAGAGCTTCTTCATCAACGGCATCAAGCGGATGCGCTGCACCTGGCGATGAGCCAGTCAGCCGGTGCGGTCCTCGACGGCGAGATGCTCGACGTCGGACAGCTTGGTCAGGCTGAACGTGTGACCGTCGCCCAGCTTCATCGATGACCAGTCGGGTGATCGACGCGTGACCTGTGACGAAGCGATCCCACTCCCACGGCACCGGGTCGAGGCCGAGCAGGTGGCAGAGGATGACCCCGTTCGTGCCGGCGTGGGCGAACACCGCGATCCGTCCGCTCGGATTCGTCGATGTGCCACACCGGCAACGTCTGCTTGCTGCGATACGACGCCTCGGACGGCCAGGAACTCGGTGGCGCCGGCACGCACGCGCTCGACGAAGTCGCGCGACGGCTCGCCCCCGACCAGGCCTTCCCACCGGTCCGACGCGGCACGCGACCGCTCCTCCTCGTAGGCCTTCCGGGCCAGCTCGGCGGGTGTGCCATGCCAGTTCGGCTCGCGGATCTCCTCCAGCCAGGCCTCGATCACCTCGTCGGCTCCGCGACGCGCCAGCGTCGGCGCAGCAGTGAGTCGCGGGCGTCGCAGCGGCGAGATGACGATCTCGTCGAACTCCTCACCCGTCAGTGCGCTCGGCCACCCGCTCGGCCTGTCGGTGACCACGCTCCGTCAGCGGTGGGTCGACGACATTCAAGCCGTCGCGAACCCATTCTGGCTCGCCATGACGAATAAGCACGATCTCCATAGGCCCTTCAGACTCAGAGAAATTTGCTCACCGAACGTAGCGAATCTTAATGAAGACTTAGGTCTTTTGACCCATTGATTGACCCTCACGTATTAAGCCAGACTATGACCGACGCACTAACCTCATAGGTGCGTCAGGGACGGGTACCAACATGACAGCACGTACTATCACCGCGGCTCCGGCCGTGTCCACCAGGCATGGAATGGCCCCCAGAGGGGATCCACCGGCTCGATCGAGACATCGGACGGCCAGTCCGATCGACGGTCACGAAGCGCGAAAGTGCGCTCCGGAGTCATCGGTGCCGTCGCCGTTGCGCTGTTGTGCGCGTTCGTGCAGCGATGGTCCAAAGAGGCCAACGCCCAGGCCCAGGCGGCCGCGACAACCACGGTTGCCGCCGCTCCGGCGACTACCGCGGCACCGGCGACGACGACGACTGCTCCGGCACCGTCGAGTGCGCATGAAGCCGACCTGGTTGCCGTCGCTCGACCGCAGATCGACGACCTCACCGCAGCGCTCGGCGCAGCAGATCTGGCGGCTTCAGAAGCGGCCCTCGAGGCCTACGACGCTGCCTGGAACGGCATCGAGGTGTACGTCAACGTTCGCTCGCTCTCGACGTACCTGAAGCTCGAAGCAGACCTTCAGGTGGCAATCGAGGATGGACTCGCCGCTGACGCCCCCGACTTTGCTGCGTTGAAGGCGTCGTCCGAGGAACTGGCCGCACGGTACGACGACGCAATCGCCCTTTCCGAGCAGGGACCGCCATTGCACCCACTGTTCGACGATGTCGCGACGTTGCGGATCATTCGTGCCGACCTCCGCATCGCCACTGCGGCGCTGGAGGACGGCAACGTCGAAAAGGCCGCACAACACTACGCCACCTTCAAGGAAGGCTTCGAGAGCACGGCCGAGCCGATGCTGGCGCTACGCGACTTCGACAACGAGGCGGCCACGGAGGAGGCTGTCGACGCTGCCGCAGCGGGCTTCGCCGACCCCGCGACCATCCGCCGAGGACCTCTCCAAGCTCCTCGCCACCGTGACGTCGAACTACAACTACGGCGTCAGCCTGTGGAACGCCGCAGCCCGGAACGCCGACGAGGCGAAGACCGAGGTCACCACTGCCGACCTGCTCAACCTCACCCGGCTGCACGACGTCAGAATCCAGCTGACCAAGAGCATGAAGGCCTGGACGGCGGGCGACTTCGAACGGGCCGCCTCGGTGGCCGAAGTCGCCGGCACGACGGCGTTCGATCGGGTCAAGCCGGCCCTGGCCGCAAAGGGCGCTGACGCCGCCTTGAAGAAGCCGATCGACGCCTACGCAGCACTCGCCGCTGCCGCAGGCGACCCCAAGGCGGTCGGCGATGCAAACCTCGCAGCGATTCGGGCCGTGGCCGTCGCCGAGCAGGTCCTGCTCGGTCAGTTCTGGGCAGAGGACAGCGTGCAGGATTACCTCGCCGGCCTACCCGACGTGGATCCGTTGACGTGATGCCCCGTCGGGCATCACGCCTGCTCATCGCCGGGTTTCTCGGTTCGCTGTCGCTGATTGCCACTTCATGCGGCTCGGAGGGGATCTCCTCCTCTCCGCAGACGTCTGCGGTCGCCACCAGCGCAGTGGGCGAATCGCCCGCCTCGTCCACCGTGGAGGTCGTCACGACTCCTCCGACCTCCGCAGCGGTCGTCACCGTTCCGACGACCTCCGCTGCGGTCGTGACAGTCCCCCCAGCCGCTACGGCTGGGGGGAAGGTCAACATCAACTCGGCCAGTACGTCCGATCTCGAGAAGGCGTTCGACGCAGCCGGCGTCACCAACGCCCGCCGCTGGGCACGAGAGGTCGACGAGTACAGGCCCTATCCGGAGGATCCGGACTTCGGCAAGTTGCGACAGGAGCTCGGCAAGTACAACATCTCGCCCGCCGTCCTCGTCCTGATCATCGCCACTTTGGAGTACTGATGTTGAAGGACCTGACAACAGTCACCCACAGGATGGGCAGGGTCGATACGGCGACGGTCCTGCGGACGTCGCTGTTGGCATTGGCTGCTGTGGGCATCATTGCCACCGCCGTCGAGTTGGCGACACTCCGTCACTGGACGACGACCACTCAGCTGATTCCGTGGATAGTGCTCGGCGTGCTGGCGATCGGCGTCGGAACTCTGGCCGTGTGTCGCTCGCGGCGCATGATCCAGTTCGTCCGGCTGATTGCTTGCATCGCGGCTGTCGGCGGGTTGTACGGGCTCTACATTCATGTGCAGTCCAACTACGACGCGGCGATCCTCGACTACCACTACACCGACCGCTGGCCAACCATGTCGTTGGCATCGAAGGTGTGGGCAGCAGGGACCGGCCAAGTGGGGCCGTCTCCCGTGATGGCACCGGCCGTGCTGTCGCAGGTTGGTATTTGCCTCGCGCTGGCAACCTTCCGGCATCCACTCCTGGCGCCTACGAGAGGGTCGAAATCGGTGGCCGAGACCGCCGTTCGAATGGGCAGCTGACAGCATCTCCCGGGATAGGGTGGCACGGCGTGACAAACCGTGCCACCCCACCCGGCTGGTACAACGACCCGCAGCAACGATTCGAATACCGATACTTCAACGGCGTGCAGTGGACGTCTGACGTCTCCGTCGACGGTCAGCGATATGTCGACACTCCCGTCGAACAATTCGTGCCGGCGCCCGGCGCGCCGCGCCGATCGAGGGCGGTGGCCGTCACATCATTCGTCACCGGCATCTCCGCCGTCGTCCTCGGCTGGGTTCCATTCGTGTTCGTCGTCGCGGCGTGCGCAGCTATCGCCGCGATCGTGTTCGGTGTGCTCGGCCTCAAGGCTGCCAGACGCCAAGATGGGTACGGGCGAGGTTTCGCCGTCGCCGGGCTCGTGCTCGCGCCGTGCGCGCTCGCCGTTTGTGTCGGCGGCTTCTTCTTCACGAGAGCTGTAGTCCGCGAGCTCCGCGACTTCGTCGACCCCGGTCCGCACACGTTGTTCGTCGAGCAGCCCTGCACGATCGCCGACGGGCGGGCAACGCTGCACGGCACGATCCGCAACCTCGACGACCGCAACCACGACTACCGCCTCATCGTCGAGTTCCAGAACCCCTCGGACGACAAGAAGTTGGCGACGATCGCGGTTCGCGATGTGAGCCCCGGCGACACGGTCGACTGGTCGTCGTCGGCCGCGATCGCCGGAACCTCGGTCACCTGCAGGGTGACCGATGTCTTCGGGCCGGCGCCATTCGACATCGACGAGGGAGGTTGATCACCGCGTCGATGCCGTCGCCGCGATCCAGGCCTCGTACATCCGTGAATACGGTCCACCGGCCGTCAACAGTTCCGTGTGCGAACCATCCTCGACGAGCCGCCCATGCTCGAGCACCATCACCCGGTCGGCACGCGCCGCTGTCGACAACCGGTGAGCGATGGCAATTGTCGTGCGGCCCGCCGCCAGCTTCTCGAGCGCCCGGCCGATGCGTACCTCGGTGAGCGCGTCGACCGACGAGGTGGCCTCGTCGAGCACGAGCACGTCGGGATCGACCAACGAGGCCCTGACCAGCGCTACAAGCTGACGCTCACCGGCTGACAGTTGCGCGCCACGCTGGCCGACCTCGGTGAAGAGCCCGTCTGGCAGCGTCTCGAGCCACTCGCTGAGGTCGAGCCCGACGATTGCCTGTTCGAGGTCGGCGAGCGCTCAGCATTGGACGGGCGAAGCCGAGGTTGGCGGCAATCGTGCCGTCGAACAGGAACGGCTCCTGCGGTACGACCACGAGCCGGGTACGCAACTCGTCGTTGGCAACCGCGGTCAGCGGCACCCCGCCGAGGCGCACGATCCCGTTGGTCGGGTCCGCGAAGCGGGCGATGAGGCGCCCAAGCGTGGTCTTGCCCGAGCCTGTTTCGCCGACCAGGGCCACCTGCTGTCCGGCGGGGATCTGGGCGGTGACGTCGACCAGCACCGGTGGCTCGTCGTCGTCACCCCTGCTGCGGTAGCCGAACGTGACGTTCTCGATGCTGACGCCGAGCATGCCCGGCGGCAACGTGACGGGATGCGTGGGCTCGGGCGGCCCGATCGGATTGTCGAAGCACGCCGAGCACACGACGAAGACCGGCGACGGCGGTCTGCGTCTGGTCGAGCACCTCGGTGAACTCGGCGATCGGCTCGAGGAACCGGTACGTCAAGAAGATGAACCCGACGAGCGCGCCGGCGGTCAAACCGCTGTGCGGGACCGCGTATGCACGCCGACGCTGACTACGGCCGCGACCGTGAGCACGCTGAACACCTCGCCGGACGGGAACAGGTACGCACCGATCGTGTTGGCGCGGATGAACGCGTTCGATCGTTCGTGGCTCGAACGCTTCGTCACCTGGGCGTAGTAGGTGCCGGCTCCGTAGGCGCGAAGGGTCTCGGCGCCGGAGACGACCTCGCTGACCGAGGTCAGCACGTCGGCATTGCGCAACCGGGCCGTGTCGTAGGCCGCCGCGAGGTGGCGCTGCACGCTGCGCAACACGATCGCCAGTGGGGCCGCGGTGGCGAAGGCGACCATCGCAAGCACCCAGTCGTAGGCCAGCATCACGCAGGCGACCATCACCATCAACGTGCCATCGAGCAGCCACGCCAAGGCGCCCCACGAGAAGAACTGCGACAAGCGTCTCGACGTCGCTGGTGACACGGGCGACCAGCGCGCCCTTCCGCTCCTCGCCGTGGTCGGCGATGCTGAACCGGTGGATGTGCTCGAACAGCGCACCCGCAAGCCGTACAGCGCCTCCTCGCTGCGGCGGCCGAGGCGAGCGACAGCGGTGCGCTGTGCAAACGTGGCGACGACGACGACGACGAGCCCGATCAGGCCGAGGATTGCGACCACGCCGACATCGACCTCGCCGGCGCGCGAAGCCACGGTCGATGGCCTGTTGTATGAGGATCGGCACGACGACGCGGCCGGCAGAGCCGACCATCGCCAGCGCGAACGTGGCCCCGAACCCGCGCCGCAGGGCCGGCGCGGCTTCGACGCCTTTGCCGATCATCTGCACCGCCGACCAGCGGCTGATCGGCTCGGTCATGGCAGCACCACTTCGACGTGTTCGGCTCGATCGTGCTCGAATGCTTCCATCAACCGGCGATATGCGGGCACGTCGACCAGCAGTTGATCGTGGCGACCGTGGGCGACCACCAGTCCATCGGACAGGTACAGGACGTCGTCGGCCAAGGCGATGGTCGACGGTCGAGATGCCACGGCGACGACGGTCGTGTCACGCAAGGTCTGGCGGAGGTTCGCCAACACCTTGGCCTCGGTGCCGGGATCGAGAGACGAGGTCGTGTCGTCGAGCAGCAGGGCAGCCGGGTTGCCGACCAGCGCTCGGGCCAGCGCGATCCGCTGTCGCTGTCCACCACTGAGGCCGACGCCGCGCTCGCCGACGATCGTGTCGAGCCCTTCGGCGAACTGAACGACGAATCCGGCTTCGGCAGCGGCGAGGGCCGTGTGGATCTCTGAGTCATCGACGGCGCGGCCCATCGCGACGTTGTCGCGCACCGAGCCGGCCAGGAGAAACGGCTCCTGGAACACCAGCACGCAGCCCTGCTGGGGAACCGTGATCGAACCGTGGTCGACGGCGATCAGTCCGGCGATCAGGTGCAGCAGGGTCGTCTTGCCGGCGCCCGTCGGGCCGACCACCGCGACCGTGCGCCCACCCGGGATCAAGGCGTCGACACCGAGCAAGACGTCACGGCTGTCGTCGTGGTTGTACTTCACGCCAGTCAACTCGATGCTGTTGTCGACATGGCGTCGCAACGTCAGCTCCGGGTCGGCGCGCAATGGCTCGTCGAGCAGCTCGCGAATGCGGTTCCACCCGGCAATCGAGTACGGCAGCTCCGAGAGGGCGAACCCGATCAAGCGGAGCGGGAACACCAGAAGCGTGAACAGATAGATGAAGCTTGTCAACTCGCCGATGGTCATGGCGCCGCTACGGACGCGAAAGGAACCGGCGATGAGCAGGAAGATGTTGACCACGGTCGGAATGCCGTCGAGCAGCGCCTCGAACGTGCTGCGCAGGCGGATCGCGCCGAATCGAGCGTTGCGCAGCCGCGAGGCGATGACCGACAGCCGGTCGGTCTCGCGGCTCTCGGCGCCGAACGACTTGACCACGGTTACGCCGTCGAAGCTCTCGTGCACCGCTTCGCTGAGCTTGCCGAGCTCGTCCTGGGCCGTGTCGTAGAACCGATCGACACGCCGTTGATAGGTGATGTTGAGACCGATGAGAAGCGGAAAGACCGCTACCGCTGCTATCCCGAGCCAGAGGTCGGTGACAAGCAGCCACACCGACGAGAGCACGAGCATCAGGACCACGCTGGAGGCGAACGGCAACGGGTTGAGCACATGCGTTGCCGCTTCGGCGTCGACGCCGGCGCGTGTGATGAGATCGCCGGTTCGCTGACGCCGATGCCAGGGCACCGGCTGAGCGACCACTCGGTCGATGACCTCGGCCGTCAACGACTCGGTCACCCTCCACGAGGTCTTGCCTGCGTATGTTCGCCGCCCCACCACGCCAACGGCACGAACAACGCCGACAGCAATGAGCAGACCAAGGATCGCCACGACCCGACTGGCCGGGACGGAGCCCTCGGTGAACCTGGGCACGATGAGGTCGTCGATGATCAGGCGGACGACGACCGAGGAGAACACGGTGCACGCCGCGAAAACGGCGGCGAACCCGACGGCGGCGAAGAACAGTCCCTTGTGGTGGCGCAACAACCCGCGAATCAGGCGGAATGCTTGGGTCGCCCTACCGATGTCTTCGGGAACAATCGTGCCCTCGTGTGCAGTGTCCCCCTTCACATGGATTGGTTATATCAGAGCCAGGTGCTACTTCCGCGGGAAATTGTCGTCGATCGCAGCGCGCCGTAGCGTTGCACATCGTGAAACCGGCGAACCGCTTCCCATTGGACGAGTCGTGATCGACACCGCTGTCGACACTCCAGTCGCCGGCCCACCGAGATCGAGGCGTTGGGTGCGAGCAATCCTCGTGCTCATCTGCGCCTCGATCGCCGCCATGTGGGTCTACGCGTTCATCTTTGCGCCCAAGACCGGGGTGTACTTCGTCACCGACAAGGCCTGGCGAACGTCGGCCGACCACATCTGCGCCGCCGCCGAGCAGCAGCGCCTGGCGCTGGCCGACACGTCGCAGGGGTTCATCTCCGATCCCACGCATGAGCAGATGCTGCAACGCGCCGACATCGTCGACCGGGCTACCGACACCCTCGACGGCATGATCAACGATGTCGCCGCTCTGCCCCTCGCCCGAGCAGACGATCAACAGCGAGTCGCGGTCTTCGTGAAGTACTACCGCCAGATCATGGGCGACCGCAGGGCCTACACGGCGCGGCTGCGCGCCTTCGACAGCGTGCAGTACCGCGAGTCGTTGGTCAATGGCAGCCCGGTGACCAACACGGTCATCGACTTCACGACCGGCAACGCCATCCCGCACTGCATGCCACCCGACGAGCTCGGCGCCGGCACGTGAGCTACTGCTCGACCCGCACCCAGCCCTCGCCCTCGACGTAGCGGCGGATGACCCTGGCCGGCGCTCCGACGGCGACGCTGTAGTCGGGCAGTTCGCCGACCACCACCGAGTTGGCCCCCACCGTGACGTGACGTCCGATCCGCGCTCCGGGCAGCACCACCGTTCCGAATCCGAGCCACGATCCGTCGCCGATGACGACGGGCTGCTCCGGCATGGTCTGCTGCGAGATCGGGCGGGTGATGTCGGCGAAGCCGTGGTTCTGATCGGTGATGTACACGTTATGGCCGGTCCACACGTCGTTGCCGATGTCGATACCGAGATGTCCGACGATTCCGCTGCCGTTGCCGATCAGGCAACGGTCACCGATCCTGACGACCGAATCCGTGAGGCACTGCTGACCAGGTGCCATTCCGGCCGACAAGGTGACGTGGGGGCCGATCATCGTGCCATCGCCGATATGGATGTAACGCTCGTTGAAGATGGCGGTGGCCGGAAAACAGATGATGCTGCTCTGACCGAACTTGCCAAAGCGCCGTCCTGCCCTGCTGCGCGGCCCGATCGCCCCCAGCCAACTGGCGCGTCGCCAGACGGCGCGCACAGCGGCACCGCACAATTCGTAGGTCGCGCCACGCAGTCGGTCCCGCATCGCCGGGAACGCTAGCTGCCCTGCCGCTCGCCGAACCGGTTAGCATGATGTCCCAGCAGGTGGCCTTTGCAGGCTCGCCATCTGCTCCGAGGAGTTTCATTCGATGTCCAACGCCGGCGAAGCGGCCAAAGCCGCACTTCGTCATCCGATCGCCAAGGGATGGTTCGTCCACTGCGTCACCGCCACCGGTGCCATCTGCGGCATGCTCGGCATCATCGCCGTATCAGACAAACAACCACGCGAAGCCATCTTGTGGCTCGCGGTGGCAATGGTCCTCGACGGCGTCGATGGGCCCGCCGCACGTGCTTGGAAGGTCTGTGACCACGTACCCCGCATCGATGGCTACACACTCGACCTGATCGTCGACTTCGTCACCTGCATCGTCATCCCTGTCATCTTCTTGCATCAGTTCCACATGCTGCCGAACGGCGCGTCGCTGTACATCGGGGCGTTCGTGTTGTTCATGTCGGCATTGTGGATGTCGCGCACTGATCAGATGACACACGATCACTGGTTCAACGGCTTCCCCTGCGAGTGGAACATGATCGTGCCCACGCTGTACCTGCTGCGCACCAACGCGTGGTTCACCACCGCGGCGTGCGTCGCTCTGGCGCTGACCCAACTGACCAACTGGAAGTTTGTCCACCCCATGCAGGTTCGGCGCTTCCGCCCACTCACGGTCTCTGTGACCGTGCTGTGGTTGGCCACCGTGCTGTGGATGACGTACGAGTCGCCGTTCGACAAGCCGGCCGTCGGCACGGCGTTGCTGATCGCCTGCCCGCTGTACATCGTCGGGATCGGCGTGTGGCGAACGATCGGCCGCGGCGCGCTCGAGGCCGCCGCCGCCGAAGCCCATCTGACCAGCGTGTAGAACGCATGGGCCTCGGCCACATCACCGACGTGCGCGGCGTGCGAGTCGGTCACCACCAACGCCGCGGCCGCGGGTGGCGGACCGGCACCACCGTGGTTCGTGTCGATGGCGGCGCGATGGCATCGTGCGACGTGCGTGGCGGTGGCCCGGGCACGCGAGAGACCGACCTCCTCGACCCGACGGCAATGATCGACCGTGTGCAGGCAATCTGCCTCTCGGGCGGCAGCGCGTACGGTCTCGCCGCGGCCCAAGGAGTCATGCGTTGGCACGAGGAGCACCAGGCCGGCTTCCCGGTCGGTCCACAGCCGAGCGATGTCGTGCCGATCGTGCCGGCCGCGGTGATCTTCGATCTCGGACGAGGCGGGGTTTTCGCCAACAGGCCAGACGACACCTTCGGGTATCGGGCCTGTGCCGCGGCCCGAACTGGTGCCGTGGCGATGGGTGCCGTCGGTGCCGGCATTGGGGCACTGGCCAGTGGTCTGCAGGGCGGTGTCGGCACGGCCAGCGTGACGCTTCCCGACGGCATCGTGGTCGGTGCGCTCGCTGTCGTCAACGCCGCAGGCCAGGTGATCGACCCGAGCACTGGCCTGCCGAGGTACTACGAGAACATGAACCTGCGCCGACCGCCCGCTGCCCAACGAAGGGCCCTCGTCGATGCCACCCGCGCACCGGCGACACCGCTCAACACCACGATCGGGGTCGTGGCGACATCGGCGGCGCTGACCAAGCCGGAATGTCGAAAGATGGCGGGGGTCGCCCACGACGGCCTGGCCCGAGCGATCCGACCGGTCCACTCGATGTTCGACGGCGACACGATCTTCTGCCTGTCGACTGGCGAACACACTCTGGCCGTCGGCAACTCCGCTGCCCTGCGTCTCCCCGACACCCGGCCTGGCATCGTCAATACGTTGCTCGCCGCGGCCGCCGATTGCTTCGCATTGGCCTGTTCCCGAGCCGTTGTCGAGGCACGATCCCTGGGTGGGGCTCCGAGTTACCGCGATTTGTGCCCCGGAGCCTTCCTCCACAGGACGTGACGTGTTGCCAGGCTCCGTTCACCGGCTTTTGCAACAGGTGCCGTGGTCGATAGCTTGGCCTGAGCGTCGGGGACACTGTCACCCCGGTCGAGGGAGGCAACAGCTTCATGACCAACGAGACGCATCAACGACCGAAGGTCACCGTTCCCGAGTTGGCGCGGATGAAGGCCCTCGGCGAGAAGATCACCATGATCACGGCATACGACGTGACCTTTGCCCGCCTCGTCGATCTCGCCGGTGTCGACATCATCCTGGTCGGCGATTCGGTCGGCATGGTCGTGCAGGGCGAGGCCAACACCATCCCGGTCGGGCTCGACGACATGGTCTACCACGTGCGTCTGGTCTCTCGGGCCAGGCCGCGAGCGCTGATCGTCGGCGATCTGCCGTTCGGCTCGTACCAGGTCAGTCCGCAGCAGGCTGTCGAGAGTTCGATCCGGCTGATGAAAGAAGGCGCCGAGTGCGTCAAACTCGAAGGTGGCATGGTGATGGCCGAGACGATCCAGGCCTTGACCCGCGTCGACATTCCCGTTGTCGGCCACATCGGTCTGACCCCGCAGAGCTTCCACCGCATGGGCGGCCACAAGGTTCAGGGTCGATCGAGCGGGTTCGAGGCGGGCGGTCGCGAGCGAATGCTGGAAGATGCCCACGCTGTCGAGCAAGCAGGTGCCTGCGCCGTGGTGATCGAAGGTGTCCCCCTCGACCTCGCCGCGGAGATCACCAAGAAGGTGTCGATCCCGACAATCGGCATCGGCGCCGGCCCGTGCTGCGACGGTCAGGTGCTGGTATTGCACGATGTACTGGGGCTCAGCGATATGAGCCTGAAGTTCGCCAAGCAATACGCCAATCTGCGCAATGCGGCGATCGAGGCCACCCAGGCGTACGTGCGCGAGGTTCGCGACGGCACGTGGCCCGATGATGCACACAGCTTCCACTGAGCCGACCTCTGTGCCGATCTTTCGCGACCCGCGCTCGATGCAGGCGTGGAGCCGCGACCAGCGCTCCGCGGGATCGCGAATCGCCTGTGTGCCGACCATGGGCGCGCTGCACGCCGGCCATCTGGCGTTGATCGAGGAAGCACACCGACATGGCGATGTCGTGGTCGTGTCGATCTTCGTGAATCCGTTGCAGTTCAACCGTACCGACGACTTCGACTCGTACCCACGATCGATCGACGACGACGTCGCCACCTGTGAAACCGCGGTTGTCGATGCGGTGTACGCACCCACAGCGGCGGTCATGTATCCACCGGGGTTCCAGACCCACGTCGAACCGGGTGGGCTGGCCGATTCGTTGGAGGGCGCCGGCCGGCCCGGCCACTTCAGCGGTGTCTTGACCGTGGTCGCCAAGCTGTTCGCGGCGATGATCCCCGACGTGGCCGTGTTCGGCCAGAAGGATCTCCAACAGCTGAGCATCATTCGCCGGATGGTCGTCGACCTCGACCTCGACATCGACATCGTCGGCGTGCCAACGATCCGCGAGCCCGATGGGCTGGCCATTTCGAGCCGCAACCAACGACTGACGGTCGACGACCGTCGAGCCGCTGTGTGCATCGCTCAGGCACTGCACCTCGCCGCCGGAGCAGTAGCCAAGGGCGAACGCGACTCGGCGCGCCTGGCGGCGCTGGCGAGTCGGCGAATCGAAGCCGAGCCCGCCGCCAGGCTCGAGTACCTCCACATCGTCGATCCGCTGACGCTCGACCCGGTCACGACCGTCGATCGCCCGGCGACCATGGTCGCTGCAGCATGGTTCGGCAATGTTCGCCTGATCGACAATCTGCCCCTCTTGTCCTGACGCCTTGGGTACGGCATCCACGGTCAGGTCTTGGACAGCCATCCGGTGAGGGCCAGGGCCATTGCCAGGCCGTTGAGGATCGCGTGGGCGATCATCGTCGGGGCGAGCCGTCGGATGAGAAATGCCGCGCCGCCCAGCACGCAACCGACCGAGCTCAACACCAGGATCAGGCCGATGTTGCCCATACCGCGAACCGGGTCGAAATGGGCAAGACCGAACAACGCTCCCTGCACCCCGACCGCAACCACGGCACCGGTTCGCGACAGCAGGCCGCGCAGCACGACACCACGAAACACGATCTCCTCGGCGATCGGCGCGGCCACGACAGCCAGTACCAGCAGCGACACCACGTAGCCGCGATCGGCGTCCAACTTCGAGACTTCCTTGACGTTGCTGGTGAATGGGATCTTCAGCACGACGACGATCAAGCCAACCATGATCTGGGTGATCAGACAGGCAACCCACGTGATCGGGCCCCAGCCGGCGTCGGCCCACTTGGCGGTGAACCCGACGTCGGCGCGGAACCGGCCGGTTCCCCAACGGCGGCTGGCGTACCAACACCACAGCAGAGCCGGCACGTACCCGACGAGGGCGACGATCGACACGTACACGGCAATCGGCCACTCATACCCGGAGATCGCCTCGAGCAGGTATCGACTCGCAGTCAACGACACGAGCAGGGTGATCACAGCACCCCACGCAGCGCGAATCGGCAGGCTGGGATGTGGCGGCCGCGGCGTGGCCGGCACGGCGGCATGCCCAGTCCATCCGCGGCCATCCCAGAAGCGCACCCCGGCGCTGTTCCACGGATCGGGGAACCAGCCGGTCGGGGTCGGCAACATCGGCGTCAGCGTAGAGGCCCCATCGAGGTATTGCGTAGTGTCGGGCCGATGACCGATCCACGCGCAATTTCGTTCTGGCTCGATTCGCTTCCTGCCGATCACCGCTTGGCGACACGCCGCCAGCTACCCGGTGATGTCACCGCGGATGTGGCCATCATCGGGGCTGGCTACACCGGGCTGTGGACCGCGTACTACCTCGGTCGGCTCGATCCGACGCTGCGCATCGCCGTCGTCGAGGCCGAGTTCGCCGGCTTCGGCGCCAGCGGCCGCAACGGCGGTTGGCTTTCAGCGCTGCTGCCGATGAGCTTCGAGGCGATGGCTGCGCAACACGGGCGCGAACAGGCAGTCGCCATGCAGCGAACGATGCACGATGCTGTCGACGAGGTTGCCACGGTGACCATTCGCGAGGGAATCGACTGCCACCTCGCCAAAGGCGGCTATCTCAACCTGGCACGTACAGAGCCGCAGGTCCGCCGGGTCCACGAACTGACCGAGTACTACCGGTCGTGGGGTTTCGGCGAGGAGGACTACCGCTGGTTGACACCCGACGAGGCCTCGGCCCGACTGAATGCGACCAACGTGCTCGGAGCCGGCTTCACACCGCACTGCGCGGCGATCCATCCGGCACGGCTGGTGCGCGGGCTGGCCGAAACGGTCGAGCGGGCCGGTACCACCATCTACGAGAACAGCAGGGTGGTCGAGCTCGGCAACCGAAAGGTGCGTTGTGAGACCGGCACTGTGTCGGCGGATGTGGTTGTGCGGGCCACCGAGGGATTCACCGCTCGCCTACCCGGCCATCGGCGTACCGTGGCCCCGATCTACTCGCTGATGATCGCCACCGAGCCGCTGCCCGACAGCTTCTTCGACGAGGTCGGCTGGGCGAATCGCGAGACGTTCAACGATGACCGACGGCTGATCATCTACGGCCAACGAACGGCCGACAACCGCATCGCATTCGGCGGTCGCGGCGCGCCGTACCACTTCGGCTCGGCGATCAAGCCCGAGTTCGATCGCAACTCCGCCGTGCAGGACTCGCTGCGGACGCTTCTCGGCGAGATGTTCCCCGCACTCGGCGACGCCAAGGTCACCCACCGATGGGGTGGGCCGATCGGTGCGCCACGCGACTGGTACTGCTCTGTCGGCTTCGACGAGGCCAACGGTCAGGCGTGGGCCGGCGGTTACGTCGGCGATGGCGTGACGACCACCAACCTGGCCGGGCGGACCCTGGCCGACCTCATCCTGCGCCGCGACACGGATCTCGTTTCTTTGCCGTGGGTCAACCACCGCTCCAGGCAGTGGGAGCCCGAGCCACTTCGCTGGCTCGGCATCAACGCCATGCTGCGACTGCCCATCGGTGCCGATCGTTACGAGGAGCGCACCGGCAAGACTGAGAAATGGCGCAGCAAGATCCTCGAGCGGTTCGTCGGTCACTAGGCCGGGAACGTGGTCGGCACAGTGCCGGCATACAACCAGGTCGCGAAGAACTCCGTCAGGTCCTGGCCGGACACCTGGTTGGCCAGTGCCACGAAGTCTTCCGTCGTGCGCGACGACCCGTTGTTGTCAGCGACCCATCGCTGCAGCAAGGTGAAGAACAGATCGTCGCCGATCGTCTTGCGCAAGGCGTGCAGCACAACCGCCCCGCCGTCGTAGCTGTTGTAGCCGAACATCGAACTGGCAGACGGCGCGGCGGTCGCACCGGGCATCGCGCGTCGCCAGTCCTGCTGTCGCCGAATCCTCCATCGTTCGCAGGTGGAGATGGTCGAGCCACATCCATTCTCCGTACGTCGCGAAGCTCTCGTTGAGCCAGACATCGGTCCATCGAGCCGGCGACACGGCGTCGCCGAACCACTGATGAGCGAGTTCGTGGGAGAGCAGGAGCTCTTGCCCGTAATCGAGTCGGCCGGTGGAGAAGTCGTCGCGACTGAACAGTGACCGCTCCATGGTCTCCATGGCCAACCCGCCGGCGCTGTCGGTCATTGCGATGCCGTAGCGATCGAGGGGAAAGGCGCCGAAGAAGTCGTCGAAGTAGTCGATCTGCTCGTCGATGGTGTCGAGGTAGGCCTGCATGGTGTCCCTGTCTTCGCGCAACACCACACTGACAAGGGGCAGCCCGTTGGGGCCGACACCATCGACCACCTCGTAATCACCGGTCAGCAGCAGGATCGTGTAGGTGGCCATCGGTCGATCCTCCTGCCAGACCCACGTATCGGTCGACGCTGTCGAGGTGTGGTCGATCAAGGCACCGTTGGCAACAGCGGTCAGGCCAGATGGCACCGTGAGCTCGAAGCGAAACGTGGCCTTGTCGCTGGGGTGGTCGTCGCACGGTAGCCACGTGTGCGCACCCTCTGGCTCGTTGAGAACATACGAACCGCCCGCTGTGGTGAACCAGCCAACAGTCTGACCAGCGGCCGAGGGAACCGGGGCTGGCGACAGCGTGTACGTCACGTCGACACCGACGTGCTGGGCCCTCGACAGGTGGCCGGTTGGTGTGATCAACAGCTCAGGGGCGGCGGCGACGAACTGGGCCGGTACGCCATCGACGGCGACGGCCGACACGATCGGCCCGTCAGAATCGAGCGAGAACGTGTCACGATCCTCCGTCATCACGACATCGAGGTGTTCGGTGGCAGAGATGGCGTTCTGCGTGGGGTCGTAGACGAGAGCCACGGTGTAGTGCTCGACGTCGATCCCAGGGTTGCCGAGCGGCGGGAACAACGCGTCACCGATGCCGTCGTCGTTGCTCACGATGGGTGGCGGGATTGTGGGGAGAGTATCGAGCGGCCGATTCGCCGGAGGGGTGGTTGGCGCCGTTGTGGCCGGTGGATCCTCACCCGGAACGGTGGTCGCCACCTGCACAGCGGGGCCTGATCGTGCTTCCGTCGGCGACAACGGCAGGTGGCGTCGAGCAGGCAGCCAGGAAGGCGACCAGGAGCAAACCACCCGTCCGTCGATGCACGGGCAGCGACCCTACTGTCAACGATGCACGGAGTGGTCGCGCACCTCGGCCCGGAGCCGCACGGTGAACACCGAGTCGCCCGACAGCACTCCGCCGCGGGCGAACAGACGACCGGCCTGCCAGTTCGACAGACCGAGCTCGGGCTGATCGAGCGCGAACTGCCCGTCGACCCACCGGGTGAAGCCGTTACCGACGAACGGTGCATCGATCGCCGCGTAGAACCAGTCCTGCTCGTCACGGCGGCGTGCTGATCAGCGAGGCAGAGAATCGCGGGCTGTACCGGTTGAACAGGTCGACGGCCTCGGCGAGCGAATCGACCTCGACGAGCCAGAACTCGGGCGAGTCCTCCCACTCCCACTCGTGGCCGAGACGTTGCACCTCGTCTGCCAGCCGCACGGTGGATCACAGCAGTCGGTTCCTCGTCTGCGCGCCGCGCGTTGCGCAGCCTCGCAGACCACGTCGCCGATCTCCGCGTGCCCGAGAACGCGGGATGCAGCACACGTTCATCGTGTTGCACACCTTGCGATCGAGCGAATGCTCGACCGCCTTGGCAACGACCGTCGTGTCGGCGTGTTCGGACACCACGACCCATGCCCCCCCGGTGCCGTGCAGGCTGACCGGCACGCCGTGCTGGCGGGCGACGGCACCGAGCTGGGCAACGGCCGTGCCCGAGCCGCGGGCGACAGCCAGGGCGAGACGGTGGTCGGTGAACAACGCCCATCCGGCCGCGTGCGCAGCCGACTCGATCAGTTGAACTGCTCCGGCAGGCAGGCCGGCCGCAGCCAGGGCCGGTGCGACGCAGGACCGCATGATCGCCTGCGCAGTCCCCAGAGCGTCACTTCCGATCCTGAACACAGCGGTGTTGCCGGTGCGCAGCACCCCGGTGGCATCGGCGAACACGTTCGGTCGTCCCTCGAACACGAACCCGACGACACCGAGCGGTGCCCGCCACGACGACACCGACCATGCCTTGTGATCGATCGTCGACAGCTGCTGCTCACGTCGTGTCGGATGAAGCGCCCCAACTGCGCAGACCGGTCGACCATGTCGGATCGCATCGCCGGCGAGAGTTGCAGGCGCGTCGTGGATCTGCCGCGGCTCGACGCCGCGTCGACATCGGCGCGATTGGCGTCGAGCACAGCAGAAAAGGTGGCGTCGTCGTCGATCGCGTCGGCAAACCGCTCGAAGAACTCGCTGATCTGATCGTCGGTGCAGGCAGCCAGAGCGCGCGAAAGCATCGACCGCTTCGGCAACCGCCGTGGCGACCAGCTCGTGCTCGGCTCGCGGGATGTGCAGCAGATCACCGGTGTCCTGCACGATCACCAGGCGATCGCCCGCGGTGAACGACTGCGCCAGGTCCGCGGGCACCACGCTGACCCGGTCGCCGCCGTACACCAGCAGCTGCCCTTCGGTGAGTTCGGTCAGCTGGATCATCGGTCGCTCCGTCGCGGCGATCTCATCGGTCGCTAGCGTACGACGGATGGCAGCGAACCACCCCGATGATCGGCTCTACTTCCGCCAACTGCTCTCCGGGCGCGACTTCGCGGCCCGATCCGATCGCCCAGCAGATGGTCAACTTCGTCTACGCCGATCGGCGATCGCAGCACGGGCGAATGCCTGTTGGTCGACCCGGCGTACGCGGTGGACGATCTACTCAACACGGTGACCGCCGACGGCATGCGCGTGACCGGCGTGCTGGCGACGCACTACCACCCCGACCATGTCGGCGGCTCGATGATGGGTCCCAACTACGATCGAGGGCATCGCCGCGCTGCTCGAACTGTCGACTGCCCGATCCATGTGCAGCGCGACGAGGTGCCGTGGGTGCAGCGCACGACCGGGGTCGGCGACGATCACCTCGATGCTCCACGATCCCGGCGATGTGGTGACGGTCGGGTCGATCGACGTCACGCTTGATCCACACTCCCGGCCACACACCGGGCAGCCAGTGCTTCCACGTCGACGGCCGACTCGTCAGCGGCGACACCCTGTTCCTCGACGGTTGCGGCCGCACCGACCTTCCCGGCAGCAACCCCGAAGACATGTACGACAAGCCTGCAGAAGCTGGCGAGCGATGCCGACCGCACACCATCGTCTACCCCGGCCATCGGTACTCGCAGCCGTCGCAGCGCGACGATGGAATCGATCCGTCGAGAGCAACTACGTGTTACCGACCGAAGTCGGTCGCAGCAGTGGCTGCAGATGTTCGGCGGCTGACACCCTAGTCCAGGTCAGATCGCCAGGCTGAGGGCCAGCGACACGATCGCGACGTGGTACGTCACCATGATCGCCAGGTGCATCCACGGACGTCTCGGCGACGAACTGACCCCACCCGAGGATCGAATCGCTGACGATGAACGCCGACGCCCCGAGCATGATCAGCCAGTTGCCGGTCGCCCATCCCGAGCACGCACATCGAGCAGATCACCACGAGGTAGGCGCGCACAGGGATGCCGAACCCGCTCGTGGTCGGCGCCGCGAACGATCGGTGCGGCGGCCGTGCCGAGCAGCACGACGCAACCGCCGATCGCTACGCCCGCCATCGACCACCGATCGAAGCCGCGTAGCGCGAACATCACGATGAAGGCCATGTGCCCGAGCAGGAACGCCGCCAACCCGACGACGAACCGATCGACGGCCGGGAGCAGGGCGACATCGCCGATCAGGCACAACACGAGCGCAATGATCGCTGCGATCGTCGCCGCGTGCGGTCCGCCGGCCAGGGCGGCTATGGCGATCGCTCCGACCGTGGTCAGCGGCTTGGTGAAGAGCTCGAGGCGATCGTTGAGCGTGATGCGGGAGTACCAGTTGGCCATCGCCAGGATGGCCGTTGCGATGAAGGCGACCAACAATGACGCAGTCATGCCGTCACACGATCGCATTCACGATGGCGCTGATCGACGCACCGGTCAGCAATACCAGGACCAGCCAACGGAACCGCTCGCCGTCAACGTGCTTACGGATGGGGTAGCCGAGCAATTGACCAGCCAGCATCGCGGGGATGGTGACGGCGGCGGCCGTGAGCCCCGAGCGAGTGACGTTGCCCGAGGCGATGAACAACGTCAACCCGAGGATGTTGCTGAGTGCGAACACCGTCGAGATCGTCGCCCGAAACTCGACTGCCGAGAGCTGTCGAGCCTGGAGCGCGAAGACCAGTGGAGGACCGTTGGTCGACAGCGACGTGTTCAGCACACCCGACACGAACCCGGCGCCGTAGTCGAGCCTCGGCCCGGCACGGCGCAGGTTGATCCGCAGCGCCAACAGAACAACGGCGACGAGTACGGCGACCCCGAGCAGAAACCTCAGCACGTTGTCGTCGACCGTGACGAAGACCACCAGTCCCAGCGGCATGCCGGCGTAGGCGGCGATCGTCATTCGTCGCACCAGCAAGTTGTCGGAGTCGGCGCGACCTTGTACCGCCTGCCAGCTGGTGACGAAGATGCCGGTGAGCGAACTGACAACCACGGCGATCTTCGGCTCGATCGCCAACGTCATCAGCGGAACCGCCAGCAAGGCGAAGCCGAAACCGGCCACGATCTGCATGAAGGCGGCGATGAAGACGGCCACCCCAACGACGATCAGTTGGTCGGTGGTCACGAGCATCGATTCTGACACGACCGGCGACATACGCTGCGGAGGATGCTGCCGATCGTTGACATCACATCGCCGGCAGCTCCGCGTGAGATCGACAGTGCTTGCCGCGAGTCCGGATTCTTCGCGATCAGCAACCACGGGGTGAGCGACGACCTGCGCAACGCGTTGCTCAGCGCGTCGATCGACTTCTTCGGTCGAAGCGACGACGAGAAGGAACTCGTCGCCCTCGCCCGCGGCGGGTCTGCCTGGCGTGGCTGGTTCCCACTCGGCGGCGAGTTGACGTCGGGCGTCGCCGACCTGAAGGAGGGCTACTACTTCGGGCGGGAACTACCGCTGCGACCCGAGGCCGATGCACGGCCCCAACATCTGGCCCACCCACCCGGCTTCGCTCCGACCATTGGTCATCGAGTGGATGGCGACGATGGAGCCACTCGCCCAGTTCGTGCTGTCATTGATGGCCGAAGGCCTTCGACTGTCACCCAGTTTCTTCCGCAACCATCTGACGGCCGACCCAACCCCGCTGTTTCGCATCTTCCGCTATCCCCCTCACCCACCCGACAGCCACGACCGCTGGGGCGTCGCCGAGCACAGCGACTACGGCCTGCTGACACTCCTCGCCCACGACGGCACCGCAGGGCTGCAGGTCAAGGTCGGCAACGAGTGGATCGACGCCCCGCACGACCCACAGCTGATCATCTGCAACCTCGGTGACATGCTGGATCGCCTGACGGCGGGTCGGTACCGGTCGACTCCCCATCGGGCGCGCAACCATTCGGTGGCTGATCGCTACTCGTTGCCGTTCTTCCTCGACCCTGGATGGGACGCCGAGATCGGCACGATCAACCTCGCCGGCGCCCTCGACGACGGCTGGGTTGCTCCCGCAGACGCCGATCGACGCTGGGATCGAGCCAACCTGCGCGACCTCGGCGGCACGTACGGTGACTGGCTCACGGCCAAGGTCAGCAAGGTCTTCCCCGAGCTCGCCGACGGCGTGCTGACCGACCCGACGTAGCGGAGGCTGGACGCGACTCCCTGAGTGCGGGGATCGTGATGGATTCCGCCCATGCGACAGTTCCACCTGTCGCAGCGACATGCGCACCTGTCGAGCCAGAGAATTGCTTGGCAGGGCCAGAGCTCGGCCCATTCAACGGCTGAGGGTGTACGTGCGGCCGACGCGATCGACGTCGGTGACCCGCCAGCGGTCGGCGAACAATGGCACCAGCGCCTCGCGGAGGGCGACCCGGGCTTGGAGAGCATGGGCGGTCGCCGAGGCGATCTCGTCGGCGGTGACAGGTGGAACCGGGACCTCGACCATTTCCGTTCCGACGAACCTCGGTTCGACGAGGTCCCACTCCACCACGAGACGATCGCTCGGCAGACCACCGTTGATCCCGCCCATCGCCCCGTACAGGTCGACGTGGTACTGCGCGCCGACAGCGCCGAGCGAGCGGAGGTTGAGATGTGCGTTGCCGAGCTGCAGCGGGTCGAAGGTCCAGCGCATCGCCGTGCGCGCGTTGGCCAGGCACCACTCGCGCTGGCGATGCTTCAAGCCGACGCCCAAGCCGGTGCCACGGTAGTCGGGGTCGACCGCGAGGTAGTGCGAGTGCAGCACGTGCGGCTCGTGTGTCGCGAAGCCGTACACCGATCCGACCAGGCGGTCGCCGTCGAAGGCGCCGATGGCCATGCCGCCTTCGCTGATCGTCGCCACCAGCATGTTGATGGCGACCAGTTCTCCATGACCGCCCCACACTCGTGACTCGAGCTCCGGCATGGGGGCGAGCTCGGCGGCGGTGCGCAGTTCGCGATACACGATGCTCACCTCCGTAGGACCTCCACCGACTCGGTCACCGTGTCGAGGAACGCCCGATCGAGGGTGACGCCGATGCCAGTACCGGCGGGAACCGGCATGATCCCGTCGGTCGCCTCGAGCGCTTGTTCGGTGATGTCTCGCGCGTACGTGCGGCTGGCCGATGCGGTATCGCCCGGATACACGAAGCCCGGCATGGTCGCGACGTGGATGTTGTGCGCCCGCCCGATACCGGTCTCGAGCATGCCGCCACACCACATCGGCACTCCACGAGAGACGCACAGATCGTGAATTCGCTTGGTCGCCGCCAACCCGCCGACTCTGCCGACCTTGACGTTGACCACGGTGCAGGCGCCGAGGTCGAGGGCGGCCTTGACCCGTGCAGGCGACGTGAGTGTTTCGTCGAGGCACAGCGGCGTTTGGAGTTGCGGGGCGAGGGTGGCGTGATCGGTGAGATCGTCCCAGTGCAAAGGCTGCTCGATGTAGTGCAGCCCGAAGACGTCGATCTTGCGGAGAACGTCGATGTCGTCGAGCGTGTATGCCGAGTTCGCATCGACGGTCAGTTCGATGTCGGGAAAGTCGGCGCGCACCGCGGACAAGATGTTGACGTCCCAACCTGGCTCGATCTTCAACTTGATCCGCTTGTAGCCCTGCTCGACGTGCCGGGCGACCGATGCCACGGTCTCGGGCACCGGATTCATCCCCAGGCTGGCACCGACCGGGATCTCGGTGCGCTCGCCGCCGAGCAGGAAACGTAACGGCACACCGAGCTGGCGGGCATGGCAATCCCACACCGCCAGCTCCAGAGCCGTCTTGGCCATCGGATTGCCACGCCACCCGGCCCACGAATCACACAACCGCATCGGATCATCGCAACCGTTCTCCAACAGCGAAGGGACAAGTGCCTCACGGAGAAGATGGACGGCGCCAACCAGGGTCTCCTCGCGATACGACGGCAACGAGTCCATCACGCCTTCGCCGTATCCCTCGACGCCGTCGGCGCGCACCGTCGTGATGACGGCGTGCTTCTCGCTCTCGGCGGCGAACGACGTCTTGAACACCGATCGGTACGGCAGGCGGATGACCCGCAGCTCGACTTCGTCAACGTGCATGGACGTGCTCCTACCAGGTGTCGATGTTGGGACGCTTCTTGCCGCCGCGTGCCGTCGGTGGTGGCGACGAGGCCAGAATCGAGGCCAGCCACCGCCGGGAATCGGCCGGATCGATGACGTCGTCGATCTCGAAATGTGAGGCTGTGTTCAAGGCCTTGCCGTGCTCGTACATCCGCGCCACCATCTGCTCGAACTCAGCGTCTCGCTGATCGGCGTCGACGATTGCCTCGAGCTCGTTGCGGTAGCCGAGCCGCACTGCACCCTCGAGGCCCATACCGCCGAATTCGCCGGTCGGCCAGGCGATGCAGGCCGACGGCGCCTTCGTGCTGCCACCCATCATCGCCTGGGCGCCGAGGCCGTAGCTCTTGCGCAACACCACGCTGATCATCGGCACCGTGATGTTGGCGCCGGTGACGAACAGCCGAGAACAGTGACGCACGAGTGCTGTCTCCTCGACGGCCGGCCCGACCATCATCCCGGGCGTGTCGACCAGCGTGACGATCGGCATGTCGAACGCATCGCACAGCTGCATGAACCGCGTCGCCTTGTCGGCGCCGTCGCTGTCGATCGCACCCGCCAGATGGCCCGGGTTGTTGGCGATGACACCGACCGGACGCCCCTCGACACGGGCCAACGCCGTGACCATTCCGAGCCCGAAGTCCCGGCGCAGCTCCAGCACAGTCCCGGTGTCGAACAGCCCGTCGATCACCGAACGAACGTCGTAGCCACGCTTGCGATCCTCGGGGATTGCGCCGCGCAGCACGGCCTGATCGCCGCACGTCCAGTCGGCGACCGGCCCCTGGAAGTACGACAGGTACTGCTTGGCGACGCGCGACGGCCTCGGCCTCGTCGGCAACGGCGACGTCGACGACGCCGTTGGCCTGCTGGACAGCCATCGGCCCGATCTCTGTCGGCTCGAACACGCCGAGACCGCCACCTTCGATCATCGCCGGACCGCCCATCCCGATGTTCGAGTCGGCGGTCGCGATCACGACGTCGCAGCAGCCGAGGATCGCCGCGTTGCCGGCGAAGCAGTAGCCGGCGTTGATCCCGACGAGCGGAACCAGCCCACTGAGCCGAGCGAAGTAGATGAACGCCCAGCAGTCGAGACCGCTCACGCCGACCTCGTCGGTGTCGCCTGGTCGGCCGCCCCCACCCTCGGTGAAGAACACGACCGGCAGTCGCAGCGTCTCGGCGAGCTCGAACAGACGGTCCTTCTTGCGGTGGTTCTGCTGACCCTGCGTGCCGGCCAGCACGGTGTAGTCGTAGGAGACGACGACGACCTGTGCGGCGTGCCCTTCGAACAGATCACCGTTGACGGTGCCGATGCCACCGATCATGCCGTCGGCCGGTGTGCGTTCGATGAGGTCGTCGAGCGGCGGCGACGACGCTGGGCGGCGATCACCACCGGCCCGTACTCGACGAACGAGCCGTCGTCGACGAGATCGGCGACGTTCTCGCGCGCGGTGCGCCGACCGACGGCTCGACGCTGCGCCACTGCGTCGGGCGGGCGGCGTCGAGCCCGACGGCGTGACGAGCGTTCACCTCGGCCAGATCGGGTCGGACGGCGAGGATCGGCGCTCGTCCGCGTGGACCGCTGCCTGATGGGCGACGAGCCCTGGTTCGCACCGAGGCCACCGGTTCCCGGCCATGACGGTGGCGCCAGCCTCGACGAGCACGGCCGCGACCGTGCCGTCGCACGGTCGCTTCGATCGAGTGATGCATCTTCATCGACTCGATCAGCATCAGCTGCTGGCCGGTCACGCACGACTCACCGATCGACACGTCGACGCGCGACGATCGTGCCCTGCATCGGGGCGTCGATGAGCATCTCCCCCATTCGTCCGACGGTAGCTGCCGCGACGGAATACGGTTGCTGTCGTGAGCGACCCAGTGGAGATCTCGGTGGCCGGGCGTGATGTCACGATCACCAGCCCCGACAAGGTGTTCTTCCCCACTCGTGGCGACACCAAGCTCGATCTCGTCCGCTACTACCTGTCGGTCGGCGACGCTGTGATGCGCCAGATGCACGACCGACCGGTGCTGCTGCAGCGCTTCCCGAACGGCGCGCACGGCTCGAACTTCTTCCAGAAGCGGATCCCCGACGGCGCACCCGACTGGCTGCACACCACCATCGTGCAGACCCCGAACGGCACACCGTCGCGGGCGCTCGTCATCGCCGACCTCGCCCACCTCGTCTGGGCGGTCAACCTCGGCTGCCTCGGCTTCCACTCGTGGCCGATGCGCGCCGCCGACCTCGAGCACTGCGACGAGCTGCGCATCGACCTCGATCCCGGTCCGGGCACCACCTATCGCGATGGCGCAGGAAGCAGCCGCGGCCACCAAGACGCTGTTCGACGAGCTCGGCATCGCCGGCTTCATCAAGACGACGGGCAACCGGGGTCTGCACGTCTACGTGCGCCTGCACCCGACTCACGACAGCGTCGCCGTGCGCAGCGCGGCCGTCGCCGTGGCCCGCGAGCTCGAGCGGCGCCATCCCGACCTGATCACCGCGGCGTGGTGGAAGGAGGAGCGCGGCGAGCGCATCTTCATCGACTTCAACCAGAACGCCCCGCACAAGACCGTGTTCGCCCCGTGGTCGGTACGCGCCCTCGATCACGCGCCGGTCGTCGTTCCCGTTCCCGTGGGACGCTGCTGCCGACGCTGCGCCCGCACGACATGACGATCGCCACGGTGCCCGCCTGGGTCGGCGAGCACGGCGATGCCGTGGGCGACGATGAACGACTCACCCGCAGTCGCTCGAACCGTTCCTCGAGATGGTGCGCAGCGATCAGCAGGCCGGGTTGCAGGACGCACCGTGGCCACCGGTCTACCCGAAGATGGCCGGCGAGCCGTCGCGCGTGGCGCCGAGTCGTGCCAAGAAACCGAAACCCGAAAAGCCAGAACCCCAGAAGCCAGAATCCAGGAAGCCCTTGCCAACCACGGACACGGCTGTTTGAATTGTCATCACCAGAGAGAGGAGGTGGTCCAAACGATGACAGATTTAGATTGTGGGACTCTGGAGGTGGTTGGCCGCTAACGGCCGTTGGACTGGACCGTCTGGCGAATCCCCGCCAACCTCCGCTCGTACATCTCACCGAAGTTGGTCCCATCGGTAGATCCTGAGATGTCGGGTTCTGATCAGTTCTAAGCGAGGAGAGGTACGACTTGTGCCTCTCCTCGCTCGCGTTTCGGCCACGACCCTCTCACAGCACCACAACGCTGCGCAGTACCTCGCCACGCTCCATCTTGTGGAATGCCTCCTCGACCGCGTCGAGCGAGATGGTCTCGCTGACGAACTTGTCGAGCGGCAGGCGACCTTGCTGGTGCAAGGTGACCAGCATGGGAAAGTCGCGCGACGGAAGACAGTCGCCGTACCACGACGACTTCAGCGCGCCACCGCGGCCGAAGACCTCGATGAACGGCAGCTCCAGGGTCATGTCGGGGCGGGGCACGCCGACAAGCACAACCGTGCCGGCGAGGTCGCGGGCTGCGAAGGCTTGCCGATAGACAGCAGGGTTGCCGATCGCCTCGATGCACACGTCGGCACCGTTGCCGCCGGTGACGGACTTGATGAACTCCACCGGATCGGAGTTGCGCGAGTTGCAAGTGTGTGTCGCACCGAACTCCTTGGCCCACTCCAGTTTCCGGTCGTCGATGTCGACGGCGACGATCGTGTGCGCGCCGGCGAGTCGGGCGCCGGCAATCGCCGCGTCGCCGACCCCGCCGCAACCGAACACCGCCACAGAATCTCCGCGACCGACATTGCCGGTGTTGATCGCCGCACCGATCCCGGCCATCACGCCGCAACCGAGCAGACCGGCCGTGGTTGCCGGCACCCCAGGATCGACCTTGGTGCACTGGCCGGCAGCGACAAGTGTCTTCTCGACGAATGCCCCGATGCCGAGAGCGGGCGACAAGACGGTGCCGTCGGTCAGGGTCATCTTCTGCCTGGCGTTGAACGTGCTGAAGCACAGCCACGGGCGGCCGCGTAGACAGCTGCGACAGGTGCCGCACACCGCACGCCAGTTGAGGATCACGAAGTCGCCGGGCACCACATTGGTGACGCCTTCACCCACCGACTCGACGATGCCGGCAGCCTCGTGCCCGAGAAGAAAGGGGAAGTCGTCGTTGATGCCACCTTCGCGATAGTGGAGGTCGGTGTGGCACACACCGCATGCCTGCACCGTGACCACTGCCTCGCCAGGCCCAGGATCGGGCACCACGATCGTCTCGATCGACACCGGCGCACCCTTGCGAGCGCGCCACGACTCCGCGAACATGCTGTGCCATTCCAACCTCCGTGTCAGCGGCCCACGGGCCGAACCCCAGCGGAGATTACTCGCCGCGCCGCCCACGCCGACGCTCGCGGTCGGGCGCAGAGCCTGATGGGGCGGCGTTGACCAACGGGCCGACAGCTTCGATGATGTCGTCGAGCGTCGGCTTGGCGATGAGCTCGTCGAGCGAATGCCGCATGGCGGCGAGGTGCTCGGGCGACGTGCCGCAGCACCCGCCGACGATGTGTGCACCGGCCTTGACCGCGAGTTGGGTGTACTTACCCATCAGCTCCGGCGTGCCGGTGTACACCGCCTCGGTGCCGGCGAAGTAGGGCACGCCACAGTTGCCCTTGGAGATCAAGTGAGTGTGCACATCGCGCTCGGCCATTGCCAGCAACGAGACGAGGATGTCGCTGGCACCAACCCCGCAATTGGCACCGATCGCCACGGGCGGCGCGGCCAGGCCGTCGAACACGTGCGACAGATCACCGGGCAGCAAGCCCATCATGGTTCGACCGGCAGTGTCGAACGAGCATGTCGCGGTATACGGAAGCCCCGCCTGAAGTGCGCCCGTCGCAGCCGCGCGGATCTCTTCGGCAGCCGACATGGTCTCGATCCAGGCGACGTCGGCGCCGCCGTCTCGGAGACCAGCGGCCAGTTCACCGAACGATTCGATGGCGTCGCTGTCGGTAAGCGCGCCGAGCGGTTCGAAGAGCTCGCCGGTCGGGCCGATCGAGCCGGCCACCACGATGGGACGAGGGCACGCGTCGGCGACCTCGCAGGCGATCTCGGCAGCTCGCTTGGCCAGTTCGTAGACCCGGCCCTCGGCCTTGTGCAGCTTGAGACGATGCCGATTGCAGCCGAAGGTGTTGGTCAAGATGATGTCGGCGCCGGCATCGACGAACTGCTGGTGCAACGTGCGCACCTTGTCGGGATGATCGACGTTCCAGAACTCCGGCGGGTCACCCGCGCCGAGACCGCGCTCGAAGTAATTCGTACCCGTCGCGCCGTCGGCGAGCAGTGTGCGACCGGGGGACAACAGTTCGGCAAGTGAAGCTCGCATGGTGGTAGCCAAGGATACCGCCCGGCGTACAGTCCGTACATGGCCCCTCCAATCGAGCCTGCGCTGGTGGAGAGCACCGATCAACAGCTGGCCGAAATGGTGGCCGCCGCCGACCTTCCATCGCTGCTCGCCGCGCTGGCACACGACCTCGGCTCGCCCGACCTGCTCGCTGGGCTGTCTCTGGATCCGAGCAAGCACCACGAACCGCAAGGCGGCTGGAGCCCGGACGAGCAGTCGCATGCACGCAAGGTCGCCCTCGGTGCCCTGAGCTCGCTGCGCGACGCGGGACTGGCCTCCGGGTCCGCAACCGACGGCCGATTCCGTCCGCCCGATCATGACGTGGATGATGGACAGAGATGCCTCCGACGACTACATCGCGTTGTTGCTCGAGGAGTTGGGCGACGCCGCGGCTGATCTTCGCGCGCCCTCGTGGACACGTGCCGAGGTCGCTCCCGAGCGCATGTTCCGCGTTGCGGTGATCGGTGCCGGCATGTCGGGCCTGCTGGCCGCTCATCGCCTGCGTCAGGCCGGGATCGACGTGGTGGTATTCGAGAAGAACGACGACGTCGGTGGAACCTGGCTGCAGAACACCTACCCCGGTTGCAGGGTCGACGTCGCCAGCCATGTGTTCTGCTACTCGTTCGCCCAACGCGACGACTGGCCGCAACACTTCTCGACCCAGCCTGAACTGCTCGCCTACTTCCGGCGATGCGCACACGACTTCGGTGTGCGCCCGTGCATCCGGTTCTCGACGATGGTCGAGGCCATGACGTTCGACGGCGAGTCGGCGACGTGGAACGTGTGCACAGTCGACAGCGTCGGACGAATCGAGACGGCCACCTTCGATGCGGTCATCAACGCAACCGGCCAGCTGAATCGGCCGAAGCTTCCCGACATCGCCGGGCGCGAATCGTTTGCCGGCCCGGCGTTCCATTCTGCGGAGTGGGATCACGACGTCGATCTCGACGGAAAGCGGGTTGCGGTGATCGGCACCGGAGCCAGCGCCGCCCAATTCATCCCGGTCATCGCCGAGCGTGCCGACCAGGTACTGGTTTTCCAGCGCACCCCGAACTGGCTGGCACCGACGCTCGACTACCACGACGACGTGACGGACGGACAGCGATGGCTGCTGCACCACGTGCCGTACTACAGCCAGTGGTACCGGTTCTGGCTGTTCTGGCGATTCGCCGAGGGCATCCTGCCCGCAGTCAAGGTCGACCCGACGTGGGACGGCGACGGCCATTCGGTCAGTGCCGCCAACGAAGAGTTGCGAATGCTGTTGGGCATGTACATCGGGTTGTGCTTCGGCGATCGGCCCGACCTGCTCGCCAAGGTGATGCCCGACTATCCGCCGGCTGCCAAACGGATCATCCGCGACAACGGTGTGTGGGCGACGACGTCTGCAAGCGCGACAACGTGCAGTTGATCACCGATCCCATCTCGGCATCGCGCCGACGGGTTTGCACGATGGCCGACGGCACGATGCACGACGTCGACGTGATCATCTACGGCACCGGCTTTCAAGCCTCGCGGTTCCTCACCCCGATGAAGGTCACCGGCCGCGGCGGGCTCGACCTCCACGAGCAGTGGGACGGCAACGCCCGCGCCTACCTGGGCATCGTCGCACCCAACTTCCCGAACTTCTTCATGCTCTACGGACCGAACACCAACATCGTCGTCAACGGCAGCATCATCTACTTCTCGGAATGCGAAGTGCACTACGTGTTGCAGTGTCTGCACCACATCCTCACGACCCGGGTGCGGGCGATCGATTGCCGACCGGTCGTTCACGAGCGGTACAACGAACGGATCGACGCGGGCAACCGGCTGATGGCATGGGGTGCTTCGAGCGTCAACAGCTGGTACAAGAGCGATTCGGGTCGCGTCGCCCAGAACTGGCCGTTCAGCCTGCTCGAGTTCTGGCAGCAGACCCGTCAGATCGAACGCGGCGACTACGAGGTGCTGTAGCGGGTCGGTCAACCGACAAACCCTCATCACGTGATCGGCGTCAGAGCCGGCTGGCCTGTCGAGCACCGCCACGGTGTTGCGCGCCGCCAGTGTCGCCATCGCCGCTCGGGTCTCGATCGTCGCCGAACCGAGGTGCGGGATCAGCACGGCATTGTCGAGCTCGTCGAGACCGGGTGCAGCTGCGGCTCGTGCTCGTAGACGTCGAGCCCCGCGCCGGCGATGCGCGCCACTCGCGCAGCGCCTGCGACCAGCGCCGCCTCGTCGACGATCGGGCCGCGTGCGGTGTTGATGAGGTATGCCGAGGAGCGCATCAACTCGAACTGCTCGGGCCCGATCAGGTGATGGGTCTCGGCCGAGTACGGGCAGTTGATCGTGACGACGTCGCGACGTCGCCAGGAGCTCGTCGAGGCTCAGCCGATCGGCACCCAGCTCGGCCTCGATCGTCGGGCGACACCGCTCGGCGATTGCTGTACGCGACCGTCATCCCGAACGCCTTGGCCCGGCGAGCAAGCGCCTGACCGATCGCGCCCATCCCGACGATGCCGAGGCGGCGGCCCTGCAGGCTGGTGCCGAGCAGCATGAACATGCCCCACTGCCACGGCTGGTTCGAGCGGACGATCCGCTCGCCTTCGCCCAGGCGGCGGGTGACCATCAAGATCAGCGCCATCGCGATGTCAGCGGTGGCGTCGGTGAGCACACCGGGCGTGTTCGTGGCGATCACGCCGCGCTCGCGGCACTCGGCGACGTCGATGTTGTTGTAGCCGACGGCGACGTTGGAGACGACCTTCAACTGCGGTCCGGCCGCATCGAGGAATGCTCGGTCGACCTTGGTGGTCAGCAAAGTCAGCACGGCGTCGGCATGCGCGATGCGCTCGTAGCAGCTCGTTGATCTCGATCGGCTCGTCGTGCTTCCAGCCCCACACGTTGCCGTGTGGTCGGCAGCACGTCGAGACCGGCTTCGGGGATTCGCCCGGCCGACGATGATCCGCGGCTGGGTCATCAGGCGGCCTCGATCCAATCGCGAAGCGTGCCGATGCCCATCTGGATGTCGTCGACCGAGATACCCGAGTAGGCGAACCGCACGTAGTGCTCGGTCTTCGCCCGGCAGTGGCCGACCGAAGTGTCGCCGCGTGCAGAACGACACGCCCGTGTTGTGCAGCGCCGCGTCGGCGAACTCGGCGACATCGGTGAAGCCCAACGAGTCCATCGCCTCGGTGACGTTGGGGAAGAGGTAGAAAGTGCTGTCCGGTTTGGCAACGACGAAGCCGGCGATCCGCTGCAACAGCTCGACGGCGGCGTCGCGTCGACGCTGCAGCTCGGCGAGGATCGCCCTGGGCCCCGACTGATCGCCCTGCAACGCCTCGACCCCGGCGGCCTGCACGAAATGCGTGGTGCAGCTCTCGTCGTTGGTGTTGAGCTTGGTGATCTGGGCGATCAGGTCGACCGGCCCGATCGCCGCGCCGAGCCGCCAGCCGGTCATCGCGAACTTCTTCGAGAAGGTGTACAGGATGACCGTGCGGTCAGCCATGCCCGGCAGCGACGCGATCGAGGTGCTCGTGCCCGAGTAGCGCATCTCGAAGTAGGCCTCGTCGCTGAGCACCCACAGGTCGTGCTGTGATGGCCAGGTCGGCGATCGCAGCGCATCTCGTCGAGCGAGCTCTCGCAGCCGAGCGGGTTCTGCAGGTTGTTGTAGATCAGCACCTTGGTGGCCGGCGTGATCCGGCTGCGCAGGTGATCGAGATCGATGGCAAACCCGGTGGCGGTCTGCGATGTAGCGGTACGGCTGCGCCGATTCCGCCGAAGTACTCGATCTGGCTCTCGTAGATCGGGTAACCGGGGCTCGGGAACAGCACGCCGTCGCCGGGATTCATCACGACCTGCAAGAACTTGCCGATCACCGGCTTGCCACCGGGCTGCACGACGACGTTGTCGGGTCCGTACTGCAGCCCGCGGCGCCTGGCGACGTCGTCGGCCAATGCCTCGCGCAGCGGGGCGATGCCGGCAGCGGCGCAGTACCCGGTCTTGCCGTCGGCGATCGCTCGATTCATCGCCTCGACCACGTTCGCAGGTGTCGGCAGATTGATGTCGCCGAGGTGGAACGGATAGACCTTGTTGCCCTTCGCCGGCCCACTCGGCGGCCGCCAGAGACACGGCGAAGGCGGTCTCGGTTCCGAGGTTGTTCAATCGTTCAGCGAGCATTGTACAAATCGTAAACCGATCGAGCCCCCGCAGAACCGGTTGGGGTTCCTACACGCCACGCTCTAATACCGCATCTCGGCCAGTGATGGCCGGTCGTGCAGCTGCTGCAACGAGAACCCGGCCATCTTCCGGTAGCCCTCAGTGACCTCGAGGATCTCGTCGGGTGTGATCACATCCGACAGGTGGGCAAACCCGGAGGGCGCCCGTTCCTCGACCAGCTGCATGGGCAGCTCGGGTCCCAGGCCGCGGTTCGCGAGCACGATCGCCGAAGTCGCCGGGCGGCGCTCTTCGTCGTAGCGCTGCAATGCCCGCTCGACCTCATCGCCGTACGAGAGCAAGCAGCCAGTGAGCGTGCGGGCATCGAGGATCGCCTGCGAGGCACCGTTCGACCCGATCGGGTACATCGGGTGGGCGGCGTCGCCGAGCAGGGTTGTCCGTCCGAACGACCAGCGCTCGATCGGATCGCGATCGACCATCGGAAACAAGAAGGTGGCAGGGGCCGAGGCGACAAGCGACGGCACGTCGAGCCACGGAAAGACCCAGTCCTGGAACTGAGGGAGGAAATCGGCGAGATCACCACCACGGTTCCAGTCTTCGCGCTCGAGCAGCTCGGTACCGTCGGTGCGCAGCTCGGCGATGAAGTTGAGCTGTTGGCGCCCACCTGGCAAATCGAGCAGCGGGTACAGGACGAACTTCTGGCGTGGATGACCGGCCCACACCATCGTTCGGCCATCGAACACGGGCATTCCCTCGGCGAGGCCGCGCCACAGCAGTGCCCCATTCCACTTGGGCATGCCTTCGTCCGGGTAAAAATGCCGGCGAGCAACCGAATGGATGCCATCGCAGGCGATCATCATCGAGCCCTTGGCCGTCGCCGCGATCGCGCCGGTGCGCCGATCGATGAACGTCGCGTCGACACCGTCGGCGGTCTCGACGAAGCGGTCGAGATGACACCCGGTATGAATGCGGTCGGCACCTATGCGATCTTCTGCAGCGGCGTGCAGGATGGTCTGCAACGACCCGCGATGTATGGAGATCTGCGGCCATCGATACCCCGCTGCCAGGCCGCGGGGCTCGTCCCAGATCGGTTCGCCGCGCTTGGTGAAGTAGGCCAGCGTCGACGGGGTGATGCCTTTGGCAGCCAGATCGTCGGCGAGGCCGAGGGCGTCGAGCTCCCGCACTGCGTGCGGCAGCAGGTTGATTCCGACGCCCAGGGCCTGGATGCGATCGACGCTCTCGAACACCCTGACCGGGAGACCGGCGCCGTGCAGGCTCAGGGCCGCAGTCAGACCGCCGATGCCGCCTCCGGCGATGATGACGTCGTTCATCGCGTCACTTGACGAGTGCGTCGCTCACGGGCTTGGCGGGCCTGCGAGAAGACGGCGCCAACTCTCATCGATTCTCCTTGGTACGTTCCCGGTTCGATTCCTGATCGATCGTCGAGATCGATCGTTGCAGATCTGTCTCTCTAACGTGCAGGCGTGGCCCGACCTCTGCTCGTTGGAATCCAGTTGCCGGAAGTGGAGTGGGAGGTGCCCTTCCAGGAATTGATCCGCATGGCGCAGACCGCTGAACAGGTCGGTTTCGACTCGGTGTGGCTGGGCGATCATCTCTTGTACGACCTCACCGTCGGCCCGCGTGGCCCGTGGGAGGTATGGACGTCACTCGCCGCGCTGGCCGCCTCGACCGAACGGGTCTTGCTCGGTCCGCTGGTGGCCTCGGCGGGCTTTCACGAACCGACCATGCTGGCCAAGCAGGCTGCGACAGTCGACGGCATCTCCGGTGGACGATTGATTCTCGGTCTCGGCGCCGGATGGAACGAACGCGAGTACCAGGCCTTCGGGTTTCCTTTCGATCGGCGGGTCAGCCGCTTCGCCGAAGCCTTCACCATCATCCGAACCCTGTTGGTCGACGGAGAGATCGACTTCGCCGGCGAGTTCTACCGTGCCGAAAGGTGCGTACTCCATCCACGCGCGTCGCGGCCGGGTGGGCCACCACTGATGATCGGTTCGGTTCGACCGCGCATGTTGTCGATCGCCCTTCCACACGTCGACGCATGGAACGTCTGGTGGAGCGATTACGGCAACACCCCGGCCGGCTTCGCCGAGCTCAGGTCAAGGGTCGACGAACAGGTCGTGCACTACGGTCGGGCAGTCGGCAGCGTGTCGGCCACGTGCGCCGTGCTGGTTCAACTTCCTGGTGGGACCGGCCGGAGGATGGGCGCGTACGGCGGAACTCCTGTCGAGCCCATGAGCGGCACGGCGGCAGAGGTGGCCGAGCAGATCACGGCGTTCGCCGCGGTCGGCGCAGAGCACGTGCAACTGGTTGTGGATCCGATCACCCGCGCGTCGATCGAATGGTTCGAGGCGGTGCTGGTCGCCCTCGACAGCCAACCATGAGCCCGCCGACGGACGATGCAGGCCCCGCGGCGAACCTACGACCCGGAGATCTCGTCGAAGAATCGAAAGAGTCGCGCCTCTGCGTCGTCGAACGACGCCGCGGCGAAAAGCACATCCTGGAAGCTCGAGATCTCGTAGTCGTCGAACTCGCCCATTGCGGCGGTGTCGAACGGACGCAGCTCGGCGTTGCCAAAGTTGGTGATCTCACCGAACGAGCTCAACAGCCCGGCGCCGTAGGTTCGCAAGGCTCCATCTTCCATCGCGATACCGAACTCGAGCGTGAACCAGAACACCCTGCCGAGCAGGTCTGCCAGGCTCGGATCAGTGAGGCGCGACGCGACCTGGCCTGCCCGCTCGTACAACGCGGCGATCCGCGGCGAGGCAAGTGAGTTGGCGTGACCGATCAGCTCATGGATGATGTCGGGCTCGGGTGTGTAGAACGGCACCGACGAATGTCGAACGTACTGCGACGACGGGAAGCAGCGGTCGGCGAGGGCTCCGAAGAACTCGGCCGTCGACACCAGGCCGGGCACGGCGCACAACCGCCAGCCGGTGAGGTCGGTCAGCCGATCCGACACCTCGGCCAGTTGGGGCACTCTGTCGGTCGGCAGATCGAGCACCGCGGCGGCGCGGCGATACTCGGCGACGGCATGGTCAACGTGTAGTGAGCAGAGTGCCGAATGCACCGTCGACCACACCAGGTGCTCAGCCGGCGTGTAGTCGACCAACGGTGGGCGGGCTCCCAGAACGTCACTGGTCGGCAGTCGGGCGATGTAGTTGCGCCGCTCGACGTACTCCGGGTCGAAGACGCCGGGATGGTCAGTGGGGAGCTCGAGGACCGAACCAATCATCCGGCAATCATCCCTCGTAGACGCTGAATTGTCGAGGATATAGGCGCAATTTCGTCGGATTGACTGAATAGCATGTGGCAATGACCCATTTCGTCGATTCAAGCACGGCCGCGACACCGCCCACCCGACAGATCGACAGTGTCGATCGGGCCCTGCTCGCGGCTCTCGTCGACGACGCCCGCATCTCGCTGACCGAACTCGCCGAGACCATCAATGTGTCGAGGTCGACCGCCCACGCCCGGTTTCAGCGGTTGCGCGACGACAAGGTGATCACCGGCTTCACCACCACGATCGATCCCCAGATCGTCGGGCTCGGAGTGGCGGCCGCAGTCTTCATCGACATCGAGCAGCACGACTGGCGGACCCTGCGAGCCGAGTTGGCCGCGATCCCGGGCGTCGAGTACCTGGCCATGTGCGCGGGTCGGTTCGATCTCATGCTGATCGCCCGCGCCGAAAGCATCCCCGCCATGCGCGATGTGTTGCTGGAGCAGATCCAGCAGATCGACGGAGTACGGTCGACAGAGACCGTGATCATCCTCGACGAGGTCCGCTCCGGCGGCCACGGCGCAACGCTCGACTCATACCCGGATCCCTGAAAAGGGTCATCTGGCCTGACGGCGCGCCGATCACCCAGTGCACTATGAGAGCGTGATGACACTACCCGCAGTGGGGTGTGCGCTCCCAGTGGCCGAAATTGCATCACGACGGCGCCGCAGTGCAGCGTCGCGCCGTTGGTTGGCTGGATGCCTCGTGCTCCTGGCCGGTGTGTGCATGGCACACGTCATCCATCCAGCTGGCACGTTCGGGGAGGTCACGTATCTCCTCGTGACGGTCGGGGCCGCCCTCGCCGCCCTGATCGGTGCATGGCGACAACCCGTCGAGCGCCGCTTCTCGTGGCAATGGATAGCCGTGGGAGTGACTCTCTCCGCCATCGCCGATGCCACCTACTACCTACTCGGATGGATCGGTCGGGCACCCGGTGACGTCTCGATCGCCGATGGTCCGTGGCTCGCCTCGTACATCGCACTCGCCGTCGGGTTGTCGACCCTCATCGTCAGCGGCCGCAGTGCGCGCCGGATCGACGTCGACGGCATCACCGACATCGGTTCGTTCACGGTCCTGGCCGTCATTGTCGTCACACAGTTCAGCGCTGTTCGTGACATCATCGAAAACGCCGGCTATTCCGTGTTGACGCGAGCGGTCTGGACTGCATATCCGATCCTCGACGCCGCCGTGCTCGTCGTGGTCGCCCAAGCGATCGTCAGCCGGCGCATGCGCAGCCTCGGCGGGGTGCTGTTGGGTTGCGGGGTCGCGCTGTGGCTGATCTCCGACTTCACGTCGTTGCTCATCACCGATTCGACCCTGCTCTCGAGATGGTTGGATGTCGGATGGATGCTGGGAGCCGCCAGCGTCGCCTTCGCGGTGTGGCCTGCACGAACAACCGCGGCCGACCACGACGCAGAGTTCACGGCTGCCCGCGTGACCGACGCGCGCATCGCAATCACACTCGTACCGCTGTTGGTTCCTGGTGCCATCGAGATCTGGGCGTTGAGCAACGGCCGAGATGTCAACCCGATACCACTCTTCGCTGCAACGTCGATCCTCGTGGTGCTCGCCTACTTCCGATCGGCGCGGCTGGTCAAGGCGCGGAACCGTCAAGAGGCAGCGCTGGAGCATCGCACGCTCTACTTCGCGGCGCTCGCCGAGAACTCTTCCGACGCTGTGATCGTGATCGACCGTGACGGTCGGATCTTGAACGAGGCTCCGAACCTGGCAGGCATGCTCGGACGCCCCGGTGCTGCAACGACCGGAACGGATGTGATCGAATTCCTCCGTCCGATCGATCGAGACGGTGCCCGTAGCACGCTGAACCGGTGGTGGCACACGAGCGGAGTGATCGCTGATGGTGAGGTGCAGGCCACTCACGCCGACGGATCGGACCGGTGGTTCGGCGTGCGCGCTGCCAATCTGGCAGACAACCCTGTGGTCGCTGGAATGGTGATCAACCTGCGCGACATCACGGATCGAAAGTGGGCTGAGCAGGAGCTGAGCCACAACGCGTTTCACGACGCGCTCACCGGACTCGCCAATCGTGCCCTGTTCAACGACCGCCTCGAACACGCCATCTCCCGCACGGCGCGCACAGGGCTCGACGTCGCCGTCGTGTACCTCGACCTCGACGGGTTCAAGTTGATCAACGACACCCGCGGCCACGGAGCCGGCGACCGAGTTCTGCGCGAAGTCGCCACCCGGCTGGCAAGTATTGTCCGCACCAGCGACACCGTGTCTCGCCTGGGCGGCGACGAGTTCGCGATCCTGATCGAGGAGAGCCCACGGGCGCTCGACGAAGCCGAGATCCTCGCCGGCCGCGTGCTCCTATCGCTCACCGCGCCGTTCGCCGTCGAGACTCAACAGGTTGTGCTCTCGGCCAGCATCGGCATAGCCCTCGGCGACATCTCCCGCACCGCTTCGTCGATGATGGGCGACGCCGACATCGCCATGTACAAGGCCAAGACGACCGGCAGAGGGCGGTGGGTCGTCTACGAGCCCGGTATGCGCACTGAAGCCCTCGAACGCCTGGAGCTCGAGAGCGACCTGCACCGGGCCCTCGACAACCATCAGTTTCGGCTCGTGTACCAGCCGATCATCGCCCTCGAGTCGAACAAGGTTGTCGGCTTCGAAGCATTGCTGCGCTGGGATCATCCGACGATCGGCGTCATCGAGCCCGATGCATTCATCCCCCTGGCCGAGAGCAACGGCACGATTGTCGAGATCGGCCGCTGGGTGCTCGACGAGGCCTGCTGGACCGCGGCGAGGTGGCGTGTTTCGTATCCCGCAGCGCAAATGACGATGGCCGTGAACATCTCGGCACGCCAGATCGCCACGCCCGAGATCGTCGATCACGTTGCGTCTGCTCTACAGCGGTCTGGGTTCCCACCCGAGTTGCTGATCCTGGAGATGACCGAGAGCGTTCTGGTGAAAGATGCCGAGACCGCCGCTCAGCGGCTTGAGGAGCTGCGCGCCCTCGGCGTGCGGCTGGCGATCGACGATTTCGGTACGGGGTACTCGTCGCTCAGCTACCTCCGCCAGTTCCCCATCGACATCTTGAAGATCGACAGGTCGTTCACCAACACGATCACCGACCGGTCGCAGCCTCCGGCAATGGTGCGTGGCCTGCTCGATCTGGCCAAGACGCTGCAGATGCAAACCATCGCCGAAGGTATCGAGCACGTCGTTCAGCTCGACAGCCTTCGCGACCAACAGTGCGACTACGGCCAAGGCTTCCTGTTCGCCAAGCCTCTCGCGGCCGGCGACGCGGCGAATCTGGTCGCTCGACTTCACTCCGGCCAGGCCGCACTCACCGAATCGCGCTGATCAGGCGGCTTGCTACGGGTGAGCCAGCTGGGCTGGCGCCACGGACGTCGGCGCGGCGTCGTCTCGGTGCCGCGGTCGGTTCGTCCAGGCACTCGTCCAGCCGAGCGAGGCGATGCCCAGCGTCAGACCAAGAACGAGGCTGCCGGCGACCAGTCCGATCCGGGCTCCGCGGCGTGGCACGGGTGGATTGGCGCGCATCTCGGCCGTGGTGAGCTTCCAGGTCTCTCTGACGTGGCCGAGTACATGAATCGTCGTGACGGCGAACCAGACGACGAAACTGGCCTGGTGGACGGTCAGCCACGTGTCGGAGTGTCGCGGACCGACTGCCAGCACCACAACACCGGAGCCGAGCAGCGCGAGCGTCGCGACCACCTCCACCGGTGCGGCGACGCGCAACACAGGATGAGGTGGCCCCTTGCGGCGATAGGCGGCCGTGCCGCGGTAGTAGCGCGAGAATCGGTATGCGGTCGTGGCCAGCTTGAGGCAGACCGCAGGGATGACGAACAGACCAACGAAGACGTGCAACGTGAGCATGTCCTGAACGCTCAGGACTGTGACACCTTCGACAGCCAGGGCCACGAGCAGCGCTGCACCCAACACACCCGTCATCCGGGCGTTTCCCTCGACTCCGTACTCCTCTGTCATACCACTCGGGAGCCTATGTCGGTCAGGCCGACACTGGCGGTGGGCGGCGAGACCTGATCGCCTGAATTCTCCGCTGCCGACCGCTCACGGTGGGGTCTGTGCGTTTGGTCAGACCATCTCGTAGCGCATGCCGTCGACGTCGACGTCGACACCGGCAGCGTCGAGGTTGTCCATGGCCCGCTGACGTGCCTCGATGAGCGACGAGGCAGATGCGTAGAGGGCAGGTACCTGTGGGCTGTCGATCCACCAGAACGCGGCGGCGTGATCGGTGACATCGAGATGAAAGCGCAAGACGACCATCGAAGAATGGTACGTATGGGTGGGTCAACACGTCACGGGCCATTGGTCCCTCGGCTGAAACCGAACTCCTGAACAGCAATGTGTTGCACCGTGGGCGACGCCCGCGGTGCAAACCATGCGGAGCACCGGGGACACGGTGCATCTGCCAGATCGGCCCGATGGCGGGACAGGAACGAGGGACCCACCGCGATCTATCCGATCTGGATGTGATGATGACAGCACAGCCGCACGAGGTCAAGGGCCCGTAACGTCGAGACGGATCAGCCCAGGCACTTTCGCTGACCCACGCGGTTGACCGATTGGGGCCGCCGCGGTCTAATGACACCGGCAAGGAGGCGTCACATGGTGCTGGGCCGGGAACAGGTTGAGTGGGGACAGGACGTCTGGGACGCGCTCGACAACGCTGTGCACGACGAGTTCCACCGTTCCGCGGTTGGGTTGAAGTTCGTACCTTTTCACGGGCAGATAGACAACGCGATGACCGTTCCATCCGACATCGTCGATCTCGACACGATGACGGTCGACGAATCGGCGGTGATAGCCCTGGTCGAGCTCGGCATCGAGTTCGGGTTGACACGACAACAGACCGCCGCCGAAGCGCAGAACCGCACCGGTCTCGCGCTCGGCACGCGCGCTGCCAACCTGCTCGCGCAAGCAGAGGATCTCGTGCTCTTCTCCGGCAACGACGCGTTGAAGAACCCGCTCTTCAAGCGCGTCCAGCATCGGAGCGGCGACGCAGGTACCGGGCTGTTGGGCGCAGCCGAACAGACAGTGAGTGTCGCACCAGTGTCCGACAACCCGAGGCGGTACGTGGAACACACCTTCGACGCAGTGGTGGAAGCATTCTCGTTGTTGCAGCGACAGGGACACAACGGGCCATACGCGCTCGCGCTCCGCAGCGAGCTTTACGCCGACACGTTCGCGTCGCTCCCCACTAGCCTCGTCATGCCCGCGGACCGCATCACGCCGCTGATGTCGCTCGGCATGTTTGGAACCGGGATGTTGCCAGCCTCTACCGGGGTGCTTGTTTCGGTGGGAGGCAACACGATGGACCTCGTCGTCGGCATCGAACCCATAACCGAGTTCCTCCAGGTGAGCACCGAGGGCCTGTCACGGTTCCGCGTATTCGAGCGGTTCGCGTTGCGCGTAAAGGACAGATCAGCCATCGTCCGTCTCGACTTCACCTGAACTCGGCGTAGCCCCGCGCCATGCCAATGATCTCTGCGCCACCACAAACGACTGTCGAGTCGAGTCGCGCCTCGACAGGTCAGCGCCTGGCCCCCTTCGTGCCGAGTCCGCAGCCAATGGTCGACAAGATGCTCGAGCTCGCCGAGGCGCGACCTGGTGACACGGTTTACGACCTCGGCTCCGGCGACGGACAGATCGTGATCGCCGCGGCGCGACAGTTCGGAGCCCGCGCGACCGGCATCGAGATCGACGCCGACCTTGTTCGATTGTCGACGGCGCGTATCGCGGAAGGCGGCCTCGGCTCACGCGCCCGGATTGTCCAGGGCGATCTCCTGAGCGCCGACCTGCGCCCGGCAACGATCGTCACGCTCTACCAACTTCCCGCAGTCAACGAACTGCTTCGACCTATGTTCGAGGCGCAGCTCCGCCCAGGCGCGCGCGTCGTCTCGCTCGATTTCCCTGTTCCAGGTTGGCGTGCAACTCAAGTCCTGACCGCCACCCTCGCGGACAGATCGCAGCACGCCATCTATCTCTATTCCATCGGCCAGACACAGGAGGTCACCGTGGCCTTGCAGCAGCGCTCGTACGCAGCGGAACGATTCGCCGTCGAACTCGACGGCGCGACCACCGGGGTCGTGAGGTCAGTGGAAGGGGGAGCCGCCTCCGCCGACGTGGTGACGGAGAAACTCGGCCCTGATGGAATCCGCCACAAGCACGTCGCGGGGGTGAAGTACGACGACATCATCATCACCTGCGGAGCCGGTATGTCGAAGAGCTTCTACTCGTGGATCGCAGACTCCTTCAACCGGAAGTACTCACGCAAGGACGGCGCGATCGTGGGCAGCGACCACCACCTCGCCGAAGCGTCGCGACTGGACTTCTTCCATGCCCTCATCTCGGAAGTTGGCTTTCCTGCCCTTGACGCCGGCTCGAAGGAGGCGGCCTACATGACAGTCACGCTGTCGCCCGAGTACACCCGGCGGCAGAGAGGCAAAGGAAGCCAACTCGCCTCATCCTCCCCGAAGGCGCAGAAGCAATGGCTCCGGAACAGCTTCCATCTGGACATCGACGGTCTGGATTGCAAGATGGTCACCAACGTCGACGCCATCACCGTTCAACAAGCAGTTGATGAGTATGGGGTCGGCGAGAGTCGCGACTACGAGAAGCAGCCCTCATATCTCAACGTGTCGAACCTGGCGATCGAGCTGCCCGAAGCCCACGCCGACAGCTTTTACAACTGGATCGAAGACTTTGTGATCAAAGGACACAGCGAACAGAGCGCCGAGAAGTCCGGAACGCTGCAATACATCGCACCGAACCTCAAGGATGTCCACTTCACGTTGACCTTTCACAATCTGGGCATCTTCAAACTCTCGCCTTTGAAAGCAACCAGTGAAAAAGAAGGCGTGCGATCCGTGCGTGCCGAGATGTATTGCGAGGCGATCTCGTTCAGTTACGGCGCGGCTGCGGTCTCGGAGGTCGTCACGCCGGCTACCAAGACCGACACATCATCGTCCGCCACAGACAGCACGGTGGCCTGGAAGCTCGCCGTGGCTCGATCGTCGCTTGCTTCGGTTCGCTCGGCTCCCGTCGACCTGTCCGAGCGATTCGTCGCGCCGGTTCGTGGGCCGGGACTGAAGTTCAGGAGCTGACCACCTTCGGCCATTGAGTCTGGGTTTGTTGGTGTCGAAGGCCGACTTGCGCCGTAACCCCACGCGGATGACTGCCGGCAAGGTCGCCGACTGTCCCGCCCGGTGAATCCCTCGTAGCAGCAGTGCTACACTTCGCTACATGGCTGCTGTCGCATCACGAGAACTCCGAAACCACACTCGCGCTTTGCTCGACCGCGTCGATGCCGGCGAAGTCATCACGATCGCGGTCGACGGCCGAGAAGTAGCCGAGCTTCGTCCTATTGCTCGAGAAGGTCGCTGGATGAAACGCGCCGAGTTCGCCCGCCGCGTACTCACCCATCAGGCCGACGCCGAACTCCTCGCCGAACTCCGCCAGCTTGCTCCCGACACGACCGATGACCTCGGGTCCCTGTGACCAGAGGACTCGCCGACACCGGCGTCTTCATCGCGGCAGAGACAGGACGAGTCCTTGACGTCAATCGACTGCCCGACGAAATCGCCGTGTCGATAATCACGATCGGAGAACTCAGAGCAGGCGTTCTGGCAGCCGCCGACGTCGACATTCGCGACCGCCGGCTCAGCACGCTGATGCGGGCATTGGAGCTCCAGCCGATCCCAGTCGACGAAGGCGTCGCCGATGCGTGGGCACGGCTTCGAATTCTTCTTCGCGATCACGGACTTCGGATGCCGATCAATGACTCGTGGATCGCGGCGACCGCGCTCGCCCTCGGAGTACCGATCGTCACCCAAGACGCCGACTATCTCGAGCTCGTGGGCCTCGACGTCGTTCGCCTCTGAGCACCGATTTCGAGTGTCGAAGGGTGCGAGTTGCACCACAACCCCACGAAGGTGAGCGGGTTCACCAAGACTCGCGGAATTGTCCCTTGGCCACCGAGCGACGGGTGGCAGATCAGCGTTCCCGACAATCGCCGGTGGACAACTTGCCCGGGACCGCCGTTGACACGGCACGTTTGCCGGCATCAGGATTGGGTCGCGTTTGAATCGGGGGGTTCTCATGATGCGTCGTTTCGCAATCGTCTTCGTTGTCTCGCTCGCGTTGACAGGTCTGTCGTGGCCAACGACGGTCGCTGAGCCCGTGCCGCCTGAACCGTCGGATCACCTCAGCGTGTACACCGGCCTCGTCAGCCCGGCAGGATTGTCCTCGATTGTCGGGCTCGGTGTCGATCGCCACGAGATCAACGCCAGCCCAGTCCCCGGCGGTGGTGTGCTCAACGTCGAGGTCATCTTGAGCGGGCGCCAGGCCGACGCGCTGGCCGCCCGCGGAACCGTGCTGACACCGAAGGAGACCGGTGTGGCCGCAGCGTCGAGCCGAGTCGCTGCCACCGGGGTCTTCCGACCCTACAGTGGACCAGGCGGGCTAGAAGAAGAGATGGCCGCACAAGCTGCCTCCCACAGCTCGATCGCTCAGTTGCAGGTGATCGGCCAGACCGTGAACGGCCAGGACATCGTGGCCGTGAAAGTCACCAACAACGCGGCGCGGACACGTGACGGTCGGCGACCAACCGCGGTGTACGTCGGCGCTCAGCATGCCCGCGAGTGGATCACCCCGGAGATGGTCCGGCGCCTCCTCGACCACGTGCTCACCAACTACGGGAAGGATCGTCAGATCACTCGCCTGGTCAACTCCACCGAGCTGTGGTTCATCCCGGTCGCCAACCCTGACGGCTATGACTTCACGTTCGCCCCAGACGGGGATCGGTTGTGGCGCAAGAACCTCCGCGACAACGACGGCGATGGATCCATCACGCCCATCGACGGTGTCGACCCGAACAGGAACTTCCCAACTCGCTGGGGTTACGACAACGAAGGTTCGTCGCCGAACCCGTCAAGTGAAACGTACCGTGGGGTCGGCCCGGCGTCTGAGCCCGAGACGCAGGCGCTCGACTCGCTGCTCGCTCGGATCACACCGGAGTTCCTCGTCAACTACCACTCCGCAGCCGAACTCTTGCTGCACGGCGTTGGCTGGCAGGTGGCGACGCCGTCGCCGGACGACGTGATCTACGAAGCGATGCTCGGCGACGACGCCAACCCTGCAGTCCCCGGCTACGACCCTGACATCTCCGCCGAGCTGTACACCACCAACGGCGAAACCGACGGGCACATGCAGGAGGCGTACGGCACGCTCACCATCACCCCGGAGATGTCGACGTGCGAGACGGCTTCGGCTGCAGACCCGAGCGATCAGTGGGAGCCGGATACCTGCGGGAGCATCTTCGAGTTCCCCGACGACGAAAATCTCGTGCAACAGGAGTTCCTCAAGAACCTCCCGTTCGCGCTGGCCGTCGCCAAGTCGGCCGCGGATCCCAGCGACCCGGTGTCTGTCGTCGGCCGCACGGCCGAGGACTTCCGAGTCGATACCTTCGCGGTGTCATACGGCGACCCCCAGACCGTGGCCGTCGTGGCCAAACGGGCGCTCCGGAATCTCACCATGCGATACCGCATCAATGGCGGTCGCACCCGCTCGGCCTCGGTTCACGAGTGGCATGGCGGTGAGAGGTACGGATTCGAGAACGACGACTACTACGCCGAGTACCGCGGAGTGGTGAGAGGGACGCACCCCGGCGACGACGTCGAGGTGTGGTTCTCGGCCCGTCGGTCCGACGATGACGATCGGTCCCGCGGTGACCGCCAGCGCGAGAGTGAGCACTTCACCTACACCGTCGCCCAGGACACAGGCAACGACGTACTCGTGATCGCCAACGAGGACTACACCGGGGTCAATCCCACGTACCCGCCCGATGTCACGGCACCGAAGTACCTCGACGAACACGTCGATGCGCTCCTCGCCAACGGAGTGACACCCGACGTCTGGGATGTCGACGCACAGGGCGTCCCGCACGACCTCGGCGTGTTGAGCCATTACCGCATCGTCGTCTGGTACCTCGGTGACAACCGATTGACCCAGGATCCCGAGGACGAGTTCATCGACTTCTTCGGCGGCCCGGTTCCCGACCTCGCTGTTGCCGAGCGGCAGCAGTACCTGACCATCGCCGTTCGCGATTTCCTGAACGAGGGCGGCAAGCTGCTGCACGCCGGGGAGACGGCCGGCTACTTCGGATTGTTCGGCGGTCCACTCGGTGGCATCTACTACGGCCTCGACGGCGCACCCGAACTGCCATGCGCGGTGACCTTCGATCCCTTCAGCGACTGCCTCTTGCTGGCCGACGACTTCTTCCAGTACTACCTGGGCGCCTACGCGCGCAACATACTCACCGCGGCAGGTGTCGTGGGCACCGCAGGACCGACCACCGGCGGGCAGGCCCTCTTCGGCGGCCCGGCCACCGTCGACAACCCGATCGACGAAGCCGGCGCGTTCACCGTGACGAGCGACCGGCTGCCAGTCGGCGAGTTCCCCCAGTTCGAGAGCGCGCCAGTCGCCGACTATCTCGGCCCACAGGGACCATTCATCGCGATCGAAGGAAACTTCGCCGCGGCTGCCGCGCACGCCGACGACAGCTACATGCGTCTCGGCCGCACGTTCGATCTCACCGGGCTGTCGGCCGCCGATGCGCCGACATTCGAGGCCCAATTCTCATTCGACGTCGAGGAAGGCTACGACAACGTCATTGTCGAAGCTCACACCGTCGGACAGGAAGACTGGACCACGCTGCCCGACATCAATGGCGGCACGACCAACGCGCTTCCCTTCGAGTGCGAGGTCGGATTCTTGCTCGCTGAACATCCCAACCTGGCCAACTACATCACGCTCGGCAACCCCTGCCAGCCGACCGGCGCGACGGGTTCGTGGAACTCGTTCACTGCCTCGTCCGGGGGATGGCAACCGGTCGCCTTCGACCTCAGCGTGTACGCTGGAAACGAGGTCGAGCTGGTGGTCAGCTACGTCACCGATGCATCCGTCGGCGGAAGTGGGCTGGCCGTGGATGACACGCGACTCGTCACGGGTTCCGGCGTACTCGACGCCGAAGGTTTCGAGACGGGCCTCGGAGCGTGGGCGGTCCTCGGAGCACCTGCGGGCAGCCCCGGCAACGCACTGGACTTTGTACGCACCGTCGGACTCGGCGGGATCACCGCCGCGGTAAGCACACCGGACACGCTGTTGTTCGGCTTCGGATTGGAACAACTGGAGAACGCTGACGACCGTGCTGCCGTCATCGGCGCCGCCCTCCAATACCTCGATGGGTAACTCAGCGCTCGCCATACCTCGAGGTCTCTCTCGGACTCATCACGGCAGGCGATTGTCCGACAGTGAACAACGCCGCGCCCGCTGACGCACCGGCGCGCAACTCGACGTGTCAGCGCTCGCCGGTCGCAGGAGCGGCGGCTGACCAACCGAGTGCCCGGTGTGCGGCCGGTGACTGTTCGCGCCCAGGCTGGTGCGACGATGATCTCGTCTTCGCTGCCTGAGGCGCGGCAAGAAGCGTTCAGCAAGGGGCCCATCGGCGACACCGATGTTCTGGTCGACCGTGTGACGGTGGGTCGCGTTCGCGGTTCACGGTAGGGATCGTGGCCGAGTCGCGGGACGACCTTGGACCGACAAGTTGGTCGGACTGGATCAGTGGGGCATGGCTTCGGCGCGCCGCGACGCCGAGTCCGAGACCGATGATCTAGGCGTCGTTCCAGGCGATGTCGAAACTCATCGACGCGGCTCGTGTGTCCGGTCAGGCGATGTCGGTCATGATGTCGCCCGCCGCAATGGTCCAACAGCTTCTGGAAGGAATGCGAGTGAAGCTGCTGGGGCGGCCGATGACAGTGGCGACCAAGCGAGCGGAGGTCACCTTCTTCCTCGACTGCCTCGAGGCCAGCCCGTCACAGCTGGAGTTGGCGCTCGGACACCTCGGTGAGGTTCGGGCGTCGGCCAGCAATGTCGTGTGGAACGGCCGGCGAGTCGACCACCTCGACGTGACGGCGAAGAACGTGCATGTCCGTCCGGGACCACAGGCAACGCTGGTGGCCGCGCCCGTCGGCGTAACCGCCTCCGTGAGCCAGGCGTGTCTCGACGGATGGGTGGATTCCTGGCAACACGCGGAATTGACTCTGGTCGAGGGCGGCGTCGCTGTCATGCGACGTGGCAAGGAACAGTGGGGATCGGTCGAGGTCGAGCCGCGCGTCGGTGCGTCGGAGATCACCTTCGTCCCTCGTGCGCTGTCGTTGCGCTCTCGCCGCATCGAAGCACCTCGTCGCTTGCCGCCGTTGTTCCGGCTGCGCCTGCCGCCCATGCCCTACGACCTTCTGATCACCAAGACCCAGGTGAGCGGGCAGGTGCTTGTCGTGACCGGCGTCGTGCCCGAGATCCGCTACCCCATCGATCCGAACCAGCTCCAGCGGCTCGATCAGTTGGCCCGGGGAGGTGAAGGCAGGTTCAGTTTCGGGAACCCGGTCGAGCGCGAGGACGACCAAGCCTCGCCGTAACCCGTGTTCGCGTTCGTGTACGCTCCATTGCACTCCGATCAGGGCCGCGTCGGTGACGGCCTCGTGGTCGAACAGCACTTGCTCGACCTCTGGCGGGTATCAAGGACATGATTTTGTCGGGCGGCGAGAACGTGTAATCGTCGAAGGTGCCCGCGTCGCCCAGGTACAGCCACCGTCGCGCAACGCCTTCGCGGTCTCCTCGGCAGGTTCCAGGAGCCGGTCATCAGCTGCGGGCCCGGGCGATGATTTCACCGATCTCGCCAGGCGCACAGTCCAGCGACCCATCAGTGGCAGGTCGGTAGGTCGAGGACGAAGCCGTCGCCCGAGGGCAGGCGGCATCCCGACTGGGCCAGCTCCGATCGCAGCGCTGCAACGCGCGTCGTCAACAAACCGGCGAGAGGTGTGCCGACCACGCTGTCGAGCACGGCGTCGTCGAGATGCAGTCCGTCCGGGCGCAGGTTGTGACCGGCGAGCGCTTCCGCGGACTCGATCATCGAGCCGTACGGGATGACCTCGAGAGGGGCCCACTGAGCGTCCCATCGATCGACCTGCTGGTTGAAGGCATCGACGCTCGCCGGTTCGGCCCACCTCGTCTCACGGGTGGCAAAGCCGGGTGAGTCGGCGACGAACACGACGGCACCGACCGAGGCGGCGACCTCCATGACGCCGACAATCCCAGAGTCGTGAGCGGACACGTACGCCAAATCACCGGGAGTGTGCCACGCGTCGTCGCCCTTGTAGCGCTGCGCAACCTCCTCGGGCATGCTGTCGACCGCCAGGATGACATCGGGGCGGAACTGTCGGGTAGCGTCGGTCCAGTCGGGATCGGGTTGTGGACAATCGGCCGTCGAGAACTCGTAGCCCGCGAGCCATCTGATGCGATCGACCGCGACGAGCGGGCAGTTGCGCTTGCCGACCCACATCACGTCGAAGCGCTCGCCCGGTTGCCTCGACAGCGACAACGCGACGCCGTACGAGGTGCTGTCGCCGATCACCATCACCCGCAGCGGGGCCGTCGCCGAGCTCGAGGCGGAAGACGTCGCCCCGACGGGGTGCGTCGTGAAGTAATCGTGTACATCACTGAGGAAGACCCGGTGCAGAGACGGCGTGGAGATCACTGCTTCGGTCAGCGCCGCACTGAGGATGTCGTCGGTCTCGATTGCGTCGACGACGATGACTGTCGGCGACGTGCCCGCGAGCCGCTCGAAAGCGGCCACGGCCTGCAGGCGCAGGTCCTGGGTCAGCTGGAGCTGCTCCGCTGTGGGTGGAGACGTAGCGGCCAGGCGGTTGGAGAAGGCGTCGTGCTCGGCGGCCCCGATGGCCACGATCACGACATCCCTGGTCGGCGTCGATCCGGCGCCGAACGTCGGCGAAAGAGATGCGCATGCCGGGACAATTGTTCCATCGTCGACGGGTCGGACGAGCGGGCATCCGGATCTCACGTCGTCGAAGACCCTGACCGATTCATTGGCGCCTGGCTGGTCGGCGGCCACCATGTCGATTGCGTCGACGACCGAAGGTTCACTGCCGATCACCTCCACCGAGATGGTCGGTGGCGGAGTAGTCGTCGACGTGGCGCCCTGCGGCGCCACCGTGACCACGGACGAGGCGTTGGGCGACGCGAAGTGCGTCGGCTGATCGGGCGCATCGACCATCATCCTCGGGGCATCGGCGGCCGAGGGAGCGGGAGCCAGCGTGACCGCTCCGACGAGCACGGCGATCGACCCGAGCGCAGCCACGCGCATCGACCGCGGTTTCGCCAGCAGCAACCGCCCGCGTATCGGCGTCTCGACGAGTCGGTAGCAGCACTCGGTCAGCGCGACCACCGCAACCAATTGGATGCAACGCGCCGCCCACGCGGTGACGTGGAGGGCCTCGGCCGACAGAAGGACGAAGACAGGCCAGTGGAACAGATAGATGCCGTAGCTCCGCCGGCCGATCGCGGCCAGTGGTGCCCATCCGAGCGATGCGGCGAACGGCCCGGCCGCGATCGCGCCGACGATCAGCGGGCACCAGAGAAGTGCCATCGCCGGGAAGCCGCCGCGATACAGCCAACCGTCCGACTGGTCGGTGGCCACGAATGCGAAGGCAGCACCGACGAGGCATCCGAGCGCGATCGCCTGCACCGGCCACCGCCGCTTCGCCACCAAGGCCGGCAGCCGCGATCGCAGCGCGCAGGCGAGCAGCGCACCCACCAACAGCTCTGCGGCTCGGGTGTGCGTGCCGTAGTAGACGAGATCGTGGTCGGAGGCGATCAACGCTGAGCCCAGCGACAAGAGGGCGAGCAGTGTCAGACCGATGGGAAGTGCCGATCGGCGTCGGACGGCCAACAGGCCCACGACCACGATCGGGAAGACGAAGTAGAACTGCTCCTCGATGGCCAGCGACCAGAAGTGCAGCACGGGGCTCTGGTGGCCGCTGAACAGTTGTGCGTACGACTGCCCATCGCTGAGCAGCTGCCAGTTGGCAATGTCGAGTGCCGCGCCGGCAACGGCGTGGCGGGTCTGGGCGAGCTCGGTCGCTGACTGCATGAGGTACGACGCGACGACGACGAACGTCAGGCACACGAGGGCCGCAGGAGCCAGGCGCCGAATGCGACGACCCCAGAACCGTGCCAACGAGATCGCTCCGGTTCGCTCGTGTTCGTCGAGCAGCAGGGTCGCGATCAAGTAGCCAGAGAGCGTGAAGAACAGGGAAACGCCGAGAAACCCGCCCCGAAAGGGTGCGAGGTTGAGGTGAAACAACACGACGGCGATCACTGCGAACGCGCGCAGACCGTCGATCCCGGGGATGTACCCCGCCGACCGTGTGTTCAGTGGCGCCACGTTTGACCCTGTCGCCGTCATCACAAGGGCCAACTATATGTCGGACATCGACGCTACAGCCGGGGAAGCGGTTCTCGTGCCAGGCCCGCCTGCTCGAGTCGGCGGAGAAGGTGTTCGAGGAGGCCGTGCTTCTTGAGGCCCGGATCTCCGACATCGCAGAACAGGCCGGCCTCTCTCACAGATCGTTCTATCACTGCTTCGACTCGAACGAGCAGATCTTCCGAGGTCGCCGAGATGCACTAGGCGGGTCCTCTGGTCGACCCAGACCGCTGCTCCCGCGAGCGCTGCTTCGCCGTCCGTCGCCCCTGGCAGCGGCACCTCGGCGTGTGCCATGCTCGCTCGATGGACGTCTACGAAGCGCTGTACACGACACGAGCGATGCGTCGGGTCCGCCCCGATCCCATACCTCACGACGTGCAGGCCCGGATCCTCGACGCCGCGATCCGCGCCCCGAGCGGGGGCAACGCCCAGAACTGGCGGTTTCTGCTGGTGGACGCTCCCGCCGTCAAGCGCCGCCTTGCTCCCGTCTACCGCGCCGCTCTCACGCGGTTGTGGGAGACGTACTACGCCGGCCGCATCGCCGAGGCCGCGGCGGACCCGGACTCAGCGGAGAGCCAATCGTTCCAGCGGGTGAAGCGCTCCGCCGACTGGCTGGCCGACAACTTCGCCGCGGTCCCGCTCTTGCTGTTCGCGTTCTCGCAGCACGATCCGTCCGGCGGCTCCATCTTCCCAGCGGTGTGGAACGCCCAGTTGGCGGCCCGAGCCGAGGGCGTCGGTAGCTCCCTCACGAGCGTCCTCGGCATCTTCGGAAAGGACGAGGTGCTGGAAATCCTCGGTGTCCCCGCCGACGAGGGCTGGATCAATGCCTGCTGCGTGACGTTCGGCTATCCCACCGGGCGCTGGGGAGTGGCCGAGCGCCGGCCCGTCCACGAGGTGGCGGCCCGTAACCGATGGGACGCCCCACTGGGGTTCGACGTCCCTGAGCCGCTGTGGCCGGGATCCTCCCAATAGCGCCTGTGATACTGTCGGAAACACCGCACAGGAGCCACGATGGATGATTCGACCCCACAGGTTCTGACCGGGATCCTCGCCGAAGAGCGAACAGAGCGGTCGGTCACGACATGAGCCGCCGACCGCGCGAGGCCCGCGCTGCTGCGATATTCGACCTCGACCGTACGCTCATCGCCGGCGCGTCGGCGCCGGTGTTCGCGGCGAGCTTGAACGAGGCCGGGATCCACCAACTACGGCTGCCGGGCATCGGGCTCGTCGAATCCGTCTACCGATCGATGGGTGAGACGGCGCTGACGGCACAGGGCGCGCGCCTCGCTGCGAGGGCGACAGCGGGTTGGCCGCTGGCCGCCGTCGAGACCGCGGCGAAATCAGCTGTCGACGATCTGTTCGAGAAGCTGCAGCCGTACGCGAAGGGCCTCATCGAACAGCATCGTCAGGCCGGCCGGCTGCTCGTGATGGCCACGACGAGTCCGGAACCGCTGGTCTCTCCGTTCGCCGACCGTCTCGGTTTCGACGCGGTCGTGGCCACTCGCTGGAAGACGAATGGCGTCGCCTTCACTGGCTCCGTCGACGGTCCGGTGGTCTGGGGACGCGGCAAGCTCGAGGCTGTGCGGGACTGGGCGGACGCGGCGGGGATCGACCTGGGCTCCTCCTGGGCCTACAGCGACAGCTACTACGACGCGCCGTTGCTCGACGCGGTCGGCAACGCTGTCGCGGTCAACCCTGATCTCCGGCTCGCCGTCCTCGCTCGTCTCAAGGGCTGGCCGATCCGCCACTTCGATCTTCCGGAAGGAGTGCTCAAGATCGCCGGGCGAGAATTGCAGGCCTGGACCCGACCATTGCTTCGTCCCGGCACGTTGGCCAATGTCCACATCGATCTGGAAGGCATCGAACAGATTCCGACGACCGGGCCCGTCATCGTCGTGTTCAACCACCGCAGCTACTTCGACGGCATCGTGGTCACTTCGGTGCTCGGCCGGACCGGCCGTTCGTTCCGGTTCCTCGGCAAGAAAGAGGTGTTCGACGTTCCCGTGGTCGGCTCGCTGGGGAAGTTGGCAGGCGGGATCCGCGTCGATCGCTCCTCGGGTTCCAACGAGCCACTCGAGCACGCCATCACCGCGTTGCGTGCGGGAGATGCAGATCGCGCTCTCGCCTCAAGGCACCATCCCACGAGGGCCTTCGTTCTTCGACCCGGTGCTGCGCGGTCGTTGGGGCGCGGCTCGCCTCGCCGAGGCGACAGGTGCGCCCGTGATACCGATGGGGCTATGGGGCACGGAGAAGGTGTGGCCGCGCAACGCCCGACTCCCCCATTTCCAGATTCGCGATCGACCGACCATCCGGGTTCGCGTCGGGCCCCCAGTCGCATTGCAACACCAAAGCGTGGATGCCGACACGGAGAGGATCATGGCAGCGCTCGTCGAGCAACTGCCTCCCGAAGCGCGCGAACGACGGACACCGACCGCCGAGGAGCTGGCCGCCACGTACCCGCCCGGCTACAAGGGTGATCCGACCCAAGAGGTTGCCCGTCGCCCCGGTACCGACGCCTGAAGGAGTCCACGATGGCCGACCAGCAAGTGCAACGCGAGCAGAACTTCGACAGGCGCATGTCCGATGCCGAGGCGTTGATGTGGAACGTGGAGGAGGACCCGTGGCTCAATCCCAGTGGGGGCTCGCTGGCGTTGCTCGACCGGCCACCGGACCTCGCCCACTTCCGAGCCCAGATCGCTGCCGCGGTAGCCGACGTTCCCCGCCTTCGCGAACGCGTCATGCCGGCGGTCGGACGATTCAGCCATCCGATCTGGGAGACCGACCCGGAATTCAATCTCGACTACCACATCCGCTCTCTGGCACTGCCCGGACCGGGGTCGATGCGCCAGCTGCTCGATCTCGTGGCTCAGATCTATCAGGATCCCTACGACCGCACCCGGCCGTTGTGGATGTTCTTCATCATCGAGGGCCTCGAGGGCGGGCGGGCTGCCCTCGTGTGGAAGATCCATCACACCGTCGCCGATGGCATTGGGGCCCTACGGCTCGCCGAGAGCTACCTCCAACCGACGCGCGACGCGCCACCGCCACCTGAAGTCGACATCGATGCGGTCATAGCCGCGGCCCTCGCCGTCGACGAGTCGGAGCGGCAGGGTCCGTCCTCGCTGCCGGGGGCCGTGCTCGACAATCTGACGCAGTCGGTCAAACGGCAGACGGGCATGGCGCGACGCGCCCTCGGTGAGATGGCGATGTGGGGCGCTGACCCCATGCGCGCCCGCGACGCGGTGTCCAACGTCGCGGCGGACCGTCGGGCAGGTGCGCAGCCAGCTCGGCGGCAGCGGGACGTCGTCGCCGGACGATGTTCCGAGCGGTTCACCCCTGTGGCGGCAGCGTTCGCGGCATCGCCGGCTCGAGGTGCTGTCGGTCTCGCTCGACCTGGCCGCATCAGCAGCCAAACGACTCGGCGGTTCGCTCAACGACTGGTTCGTGACCGGGGCCGTGAACGGGGTGATCGCCTACCACGATGCACGCCATGTCGAGCTGAACTCGCTGCGCACCAGCTTCATCGTCAGCACTCGAACCGATCGAGCGATCGGGGGGAACTCGTTCACGCCGTCGTTCCTGACCGTGCCGGCGGGCCCGATGGCTCTCGACGAGCGGTTGCGGGTCATCAGCGAGACGATGCAGGGCAACCGCGCCGAGGTCTCAGGGAGCGGACTGCTTTCCACGGTGGCCGGTGTGGCCAATCTGCTGCCAACGTCGATCATCACTAGCTTCGCCCGGGGTCGGGCGGCCAAGTTGGACTTCGCCACATCGAACATGCGCGGCGCCACCACTCCCCTGTACATCTCCGGTGCTCGGGTCGAGGGCATTCATCCGTTCGGGCCGGTGGCGGGCACAGCCTTCAACTTGACGATGATGTCCTACGCCGGCCGTATCGATATGGGTCTCTTCGTCGATCCGGTCGCCGTTCAGCAACCCGAGGATCTGCGCGATCACATCGACAACGCCTACGCCGAGTTGTCTGACTATTACTGATACCCGACGCGAGCGCGGCCTCCCGATCGCACTCATTGTTTGGTGTCGCCTACACCCGTGCCCCACCAGTTCGCTATCTGCGCCGGCTTCGGCGCTTGATCCGCACTTGGTGCAGACGGTTGAACGCTGGTTTGCTCTCTGGCGGCGGCCGACCCCGCTCCTCGGATAGTGACGTCGTCAACGTACCCGGCATGGGACATTCACACCCTCGAAAAATGGCGTCGGAGGCGAGTTGGACCAGAGCGGAGTCCGACGAAAGTGTCGAAGACCGTGCGACGGATCGGCAGCAGTAGTCTCGACAAATCCGCACACGGATACGTCAACTGGCGACTACGCTGATGGAGTGGCCTCTACTGCTCAGCAGCTGCCCCGGGCGGCGCTCGCCAACGTTCTCGCAGCCATACGCGATACGCCGGTCGTGGCAATCAACGGTGCCCGGCAGGTCGGCAAGAGCACGCTCGCTCAACAGGTCATGGCCTTGACCGGCGGCCAGGTGGTCACACTCGATGATTCACCACAAAGAGACGCCGCGAACGCCGATCCGCGTGGCTTCGTCGAGCGGCGAATTGATGGACCGCTGATCATCGACGAAGTCCAGTTTGCTCCACCCTTGTTCAGGGCCCTGAAAGCAGCGGTGGATCGAGACCGGCGGCCCGGGCGCTTCATTCTGACGGGGTCCACACGGCTGCTCTCAGCGGATGGTTTCGCAGATGCACTAGTCGGCCGGCTCGAGGTGGTCGAGCTGTGGCCGTTCACGCAGGGAGAAATACTCGGTCACGCAGACGACTTCGTCGACAGGGTGTTCGATGTTCAGCCACCGGTTCAATCCGTAGGCCAGCTCGACCGTGGGGACTATCTCGAACGCGTCGTCGCCGGCGGTTTTCCCGAAGCCGTTGCCCGTCGTCCGGATCGTCGAGGAGCCTGGTTCTCCGGCTATCTATCCGCTCTGACGGAGAAACTCATTCGAGATCTCTCCGGCATCGAGCGCATCGCCGACCTACCGCGGATCATCCGGCTCTGTGCCGCACGAAGCGGTGAGGAACTGAACGTCACGAGCATGGCGAACGAGCTTGCGATTCCGCCGCGCACGCTCGACGGATACCTTGCACTTCTGGCCAATCTGTTCGTCGTTCAACTCGTACCTGCCTGGTCTACGAACCTGTCCAAGAAGGTCATCCGAAGACCCAAGATCGTCCTCGTCGACAGCGGCCTAGCGGCGCACCTCACCGGTATAACGGTCGCCCGCGCAGCAGATCCGACCATACCGATCGGCGGCCTGGTGGAGGCCTTCGTGGCCATGGAACTCCGTAAGCAAGCGAGCTGGAGTAGCCATCGGCCAACGCTCTCGCACTTTCGCGATCGAGATGGAGCCGAAGTCGACCTCGTCCTGGAACGACCCGACGGCGTGATCGTCGGCATCGAGGTGAAGGCTTCAACCACCGTGTCCTCACGAGACACCCGAGGCCTGCGGTTTCTCGCCGATCGGCTCGGCGACCGCTTCCACGCCGGCTACGTCTTGTCGATGATGCCAGAGCCAACCCCGCTCGGGCCGAAGATCACCGCGCTGCCCATCGAGTCACTCTGGACAAACTCGCAAACCAAATCGTGATATGACGTCGTATATACTGGCGACGTTCAGTGGATATACGGAGGTGGTCATGACCAAGACGTTGATCGACATCGACGACAAGGCGCTGGACTGCGCCCAACAGGTGCTGCAAACCACCACAAAGAAGGACACGGTTAACAGGGCACTTGCCGAGGTCGCCGCCCTCGGCGCCCGACGACGCGATCTTGAGCGCTTCGCCACGGACGCTCATGCCGATCTTCGAGACGCCGACATCATGTCGAGCGCATGGCAGCGGTAGCCCGCTACATCGCCGACAAGAGCGCGCTCGCCCGCCTCCACCTCCCCGAGGTGGCGTCGGTACTCGCACCACTGATCGAGGCGGGTCTGGTCGCGACTTGTGCTGTGATCGAGTTCGAAGTCCTCTGGTCGACGCGCTCACCCGACGAGTACCAGAGGGTTCGCGACGACCGCGCCATTGGCTTCGAGTGGCTCGCCACGGAGGATATCGATTGGCGAAGGGCCCTGGAAGTACAAGGAGCTCTATGGGTGACGAGACGCATGCGAAGCGTGCCCCTCCCTGACCTCTTGATCGCGGCAATCGCCGAAAGGAACCGAGTCACCATCGTGCACTACGACGCCGACTACGACACGATCGCCGAGATCACCGGCCAACCAACACAATGGGTAGCGGCACGGGGCTCGGTCAGTTGAGCCCTGGCACGGGCTGCGTCACACCTGGGCCACGCTCGCGCCGAGCTGCGCCTCCTGCCATCTGCTGCGAACCACGTAGCGTCGATGAGCCCGCGGGCGTGGGCGACACCCTGTTGGTTGACCTCGTATTTTGGCATATCGACTCCGTCCACTCAGGGGTGGCCGGCGTGGGGCACGGAGACGTCGATGGTTACAACCTGCCCGGTGCGTTCGCCCTGGAACATGTTCTTTGGCCCATTCCATTTCGTGGCGACGATGAACAAGGTCCGGCCTGCAGGGCCGCCGAGAGCGCAGGAGAAACAGCCTCGATCGACGGCGATGGTTTGCAGTATCTTGCCGCCCTGGGCGACGCGGACGCAGTGACGATTCGGTACGTCGGCATACCAGACGGCCCCTTCGGCGTCGATGCAGATTCCGTCGGGGACGTCGTTGCCGAGGTCGGCCCAAACCCGCCGGTTGGAGAGCCCTCCGTCGTCGTCGATGTCGAATGCGGTGAGTCGGCTGCGGTACGACTCGGCCACGATCAAGGTCGAGTTGTCTGCAGTGATGGCCATTCCGTTCGGGAACCACACATCATCAGCAACCTGTCGCGCAGAACCGTCGGGTGTGACTACTGCGATTGTTCCGCTGGTGGGTTCGGCGCCGGCCATCAGGTCGAAGCCGGCCTGGTTGACGTAGGCGTTACCTCGCCAGTCGACGACGAGTTCATTCCATGCCCCTGCGAGATGCGTGAGGTCACCGTGGCTCACGAGCGAACCGTCGGTTTCCATTCGTTGCAATCCACTCGACACGATGAGGAGCCGTCCGTCGGGGAGCCAGTCGATCGAAAATGGGAACGTGGGCAGTCGCACCATGACCTCGCGGTGTCCGGCGAGGTCGATCGCTACAACCTCGCCGGCGCCCCAATCCGAGAACCACAGACGCCCCTCGTGCCAACGAGGCGACTCACCGAACACTACGTCGGTCGCCAGGGTTCGAAGTTCGGACACGGGGCACTCCTTCATTGTCGTCAACGCTTCGTCTTGGGCGGTGCTGGTCGGTAGACCGCCAGAACCCGTTCCCACGGCTGGATTAAACCATGGCCCCCCCCGGATCGGTCGGGAAGCGACCCCATTGCAGGGTTCGCGGCGAGTCGTCGGCCCGAAACGATCATGATGGTCGGACCGCTGGCGCTGGCTGCCCTTCACCGTCCCCCTTGCAGACTTCGACATGACTCTTTCCCTCCTGTCCGGCAACTGCCTTCCGCACCCTGGGACTTCAACGGCGCTTGAGGTCAACACCCGCGGTGCCAACTGGCTATCGTCCGGGCTGGCAGCTGTTCGGAAGAGAATCCCGTGATGACCTATGAGGTGAGCGAGGCGCTGATCGGCGACGTCGACCCGTTGTGGTGCGTCGTCCTCGAGGGTTTCGACCCTTATCGCGAGCGCGTTCGCGAAGCGCTGGCGGCGTTGGCCGACGGACGTGTCGGTCTCGGAGGCGCCACGCTCGCCGGCCACCCCGGGGAACGCCGTTGGGCCGTCGCCGGCGGTGTTTACGAGGGCGACGGGCCGGCCACGCGCCTCCTGCCGGGACCAGTGGGATTCCACCTTCCGTACGAGATCGGGCAGGGCGCCCCTCTCCGACGTGTGATCGACCTGCGCAGCGGAGTGGTCTGGGAGCACTGCGTGACCGATGCCGGCGCGCTGCACGCGGTGCGGTTCGCATCGCTGGCTCGGCCCGGCCTCTCCGTGATGCGAGCGCACTGCCCCGACTCACGCCGCGGTCCCCTGCTGAAGCCGTCGACCGACGGCACCCTCGCCGAGCAGGGCGTCGACGGCGATGTCACCTGGATGACCGTGTTGAGCACCTCGCCGGCCGGCGGCGGGATCGCCGCCGCCGCCCACGAGCAGAGGCACGCCACAGACGACCGGAACGAGCGGACGGTGCTCGACCGCGTGGTGGCGTACGCGACCGCCACCGACGGTCCACCCGACACCGGGCTCGCGGTACACCGCGCCCGGGAAGCCGCCGAGACCGGCTTCGACCAACTGTTCGCCGAACACCGACAGGCGTGGAGCAACCGATGGGACGAAGCAGACATCTGCATCGAGGGTGACGACGAACTGCAACTGGCCACGCGGTTCGCGCTCTTCCACGTGATGGTCTCTGTTGCCGAGGAGGGTGAGGCGGCGGTCGGGGCGCGAGGGCTAACTGGCGAGGGTTACCGCGGCCACGTTTTCTGGGATGCCGATACCTTCACCCTTCCGTTCCTCGCCGCCACCCGGCCCGCCGCCGCACGGGCGATGCTCGAGTACCGGCTCCGCCGCCTGCCCGCCGCGCAGGAGATGGCGCGGACGAGCGGGCACAACGGCGCCCGGTTCCCGTGGGAGTCTGCACGTTCGGGCTTCGACGTCACCCCGAGGTCCGCCCCCGACCGCACCGGGCGGGTGATCCCGATCCGGACTGGCTTGCTCGAGGAGCACATCACCGCGGAGGTCGCCTGGGCAGCGTGCTGTTACATCGACTGGACGGGCGACGCGGATTTCGCCCACGGCCCCGGGCTCCGCCTGCTCGTCGAGACCGCCCGCTACTGGCGCTCCCGCGTCCGATTCGACAAGCAGCATGCCGCCCACATCTACGCCGTGATCGGACCCGACGAGTACCACGAAACAGTCGACGACAACGCCTTCACGAACGTCATGGCGCGGTGGAACCTGCGCAAGGCCGCCTCCGCCGTCGAGGCCGCACCGGGAGGAGCGCCCGACGTGGATGCCGCCGAACTTGCCCACTGGCGGGAGGCGGCCGACGCGCTGGTCGACGGGTTCGATTCCGAGAGCGGCGTGTACGAGCAGTTCGCCGGATTCAACCGGCTCGAATCGTTGCTGATCGAGGACGTCGCGCCGCGGCGCCCGATAGCCGCCGATCTCCTGCTCGGCGCTGATCGCGTCAAGAGCGCGCAGGTGGTCAAGCAGGCCGACGTGTTGATGCTCCACCACCTGATCCCCGACGAGGTTGGCCCCGACACGCTCGCCCCGAACCTTGGCTTCTACGGCCCCCGCACTGCACACGGCAGCTCGCTCTCACCTCCCGTCCACGCATCGCTGTTCGCCCGCGCTGCCGACTACGACCGTGCCTTCGAGGCGCTGCACCTGGCAGCGCGGATGGACCTCGACGATCTCACCGAGACGACGCCCGGCGGGCTTCACCTGGCGACGATGGGTGGGCTGTGGCAGGCGTTCGCGTTCGGGTTCGCCGGCCTCCGGCCGTTCGGTGACCTGCTCCAGGTCGATCCCCGCCACCCGCCCCGGTGGAAAGCGTTGGAGATTCGCGTCCGTTTCCGAGGCAGCCGTGTGCGCGTTCGCACCGAGGAGTCCGCGCTGACGATCCACGCCGAGCCTGGCGCCGCCCTACTGGTCGGATCCGGACAGTACGACGTGGGGCCGAACGGATTGCGCTTCGCCCTGCGCGGGCCGAACTGGGAGGTCATCACATGACGACGATCATCGCTGCGATCGACGATTCAGCGGCGGCTCATCCCGTCCTGGCGACAGCGGTCGCGCTGGCACCTGTCCTGGACGGCCGCGTCGAGGCGGTCCACGTCACGAAGTCCGGCGAGCACGGCGGCACCGCCTCCGAGACCGCAGCTGCCATGAACGTGCCGCTGCGCCACGTCGACGGGGATCCGTTCGAGGTGGTACGCCAGATGGCCGACGACGACGACGTCATTGCCCTCGTGCTGGGCACCCGCGCCCGCCCGTCCGGACGCCGCCCGGCCGGGCACCTCGCGCTGCAGCTGGCCGACGCCATCGACAAGCCGGTCGTGCTGGTGCCGCCCGATGCCCAGCCCCCGACACGGGTCGGGCGTGTGCTGATCGCCATGAAGGGAACGCCGCGGAGCGCGCGTGACCTTTTGCGTGTCATCGAGCTCGGGGCGGCGGCCGAGCTCGACCTCTTCGTGGTGCACGTCGACGACGAGGATTCGATCCCGAGCTTCAACGACCAGGTCCAGTACGAGACCCAGGCCTATGCCAACGAGTTCCTCGCCCGCTACTGCAGGGGTGCTCCGGAGGCTCGGCTCATGCTCCGCGTCGGCATCCCCGTCGACGAGATCCTCGCCGCGGCAGAGGAGGTCGCGCCAGACTTGCTCGCCGTCGGGTGGCCACGCCGCGAGCCGACCGCCGCCCACGACGTCGCGCGGGAGATCGTCGACCGCAGCCGCTTCCCGGTGCTCGTCGTGGCCGTCACCGACCGGTATCCATGACGACGCTCCGCCTATTCCGCCGCGAATTCACACGATCCGCGTCATCGTCATCGTTATCCGGCTCGGTGCGTCAACCCGGGACATGCACGGTGATCCAGAGCGCGCGATGGTCGGAGCTGGGGAATCGGAACACGCCGGTCAACGAGAGTCATGCGAGGCGAAGCCCGAGGTACGTGGCGAGAGCTTCGTCGAGACTCCACAGCTCCTCCATCGTGAGTCGACCGACTCGTCGACCGAGTCGCTGAACGTCGACTGCGCCGAGTTGCTCGATCAAGACCAGCGTCGTCTCGCCCTCGACCTCGACAGGAGGTCGAAACGATGCCGGTCGAGCGCTCCGAGACGTCGGAGCGACGATCACGACGGACCTCGGCAAGAACTCGTCAGCCTGCACCACGACCCCGAAGCGAACCCCATGTTGCTCGTGTCCAAACCCCTTCGGGATCTTGAACCGAAACACCTCACCCCGTTGCACGCATGGACTCCATGAGGCCGGCGACGGCAAGCATCTCTGCGCGATCCGCCTCGTCCGCCTCCAGTGCAGCCACTTCCTTCACGAGTTCCGCGCTTCGGCGGACTCGGCGGGCTGACTCGATCAGCGACGACCGAATCGCGTCTGAGGTAGACATGCCGCGTGCATTGAGGACCCGGAGCGCCCGCTCCGATTCATCGTCAAGTCGCACGGAGATAGCGGAGGACATCCAGCAAGCGTATCACGAAGTGTCATACCTTCGGGCAATATTCGAGGCGCGGTCACGCTCCGAAAATGAGGCCCGCGACCTTCTCCGCCGCGTCGCGCTGCATCCCCACTGACACGTGCGAGTAGATGTTCAGCGTGACGCCAATGGTGGAGTGCCCGATTCGCTCCTGCAGGACGTTCGGCAGCACGCCGGCCCGCAACGCGGTAGAGGATCGCTTCGATCTCAAGGGCGGTGCCCATCCCGCCGACCGCGAAGTAGCGCATCCACAGATCGGCAAGTGACTGACCAACTTCGCGGGGCTCGTGTCCGAGGACACGGAACTCGCACGGTCTATCGGTGCGGTCGCTTCCCTCGAAACGATAAGCGCGGCATACATGCGAGACTTGACATGTCAACTGGATGCTGTCGACGTTCGGTTACCACTGAGAGGCATGAATGAATTTGGCGGCGGGCATCTCGAGCCATTGCGTGATTCGCATCACGAGACCCAGGTCTGCCTGGCGAGCGGTCCGCAGATTCGTCAACCGGTTTGACGTGCAACCGAGCGTCTCAGCCAGATCCGACCATGCAAGACCGCACTGTTGACGCTGGGCGTTGAGCGCGGCGTGAAGCTGATTCAAGTCCCACCGGAGGCGACCGCCGGGTCCCGGCTCCGGCAACCTAGTGTCGCCCACGTCGGTCGACGGACCGGTGAGGAACTCCTCCGGCGCGCGGCCGAGCCAGCGCAGCATGAAAAGCGCGTACTGACAAGAGGTCGCGTCACGCGCTCCCAGTCTCGAGACTGCCCCTCCTCAAAGCGGGTGATCATTGCGGTGTGAGTTGAGCTCCGACGACTGCTGCCACAACTCGTCGGCGAACTCGTACCAGCTCAGTCCCCGGTCACGACGCCCAGTGTCGAACGCGGCGAAGAACCTCGCGAAATCGAACACCGGGACGGCCGTCACTCACCGAAAGTATCACGACGTACCGGCTTACAGAACTTGATTGGAGGAGGCACCTCGTGGCTCGATCGGTTTCGGCGACGGTGCGGCCGGCGCTCATGAACATCGAGCAAGTTGGCAGATCGCCTCGGCGTGTCCGTGCGGCATCTTGAAGGATGCATTGCCGGTTCTAGAGGCGAGCGTGTGGCATTCGTACGACAGATACAGGCTGCCATCAGAAAATTCGTCCACTGGCGGCCATCTGCTTCTGCTCACTGATGCCATCTGGACGCTGAGAGTGATCGGCTACCGCGGCAACAATCGCGGGCATACCGGCACTTCCGGGCACTTCCGGGCGCAGGCACGGCGTTCGGGTCGAGCGGTCTTATGGGATTATGGGACTATGGGCAAAAGGTGCGCCGGGTATGAGCGCTGGGCGGTGCCGTGTCTTTGCGAGTCTTTGTCGGGTCTCGAGGTCGGGGGTTTGATTCCGACGATCTTCCGATCGAATCGTGACACGGTCTGCACGTGTTCGGTGATCGTCAGCGTCCCCAGCTCATGGCCGACGGCGACGCCGAGACCCCGCTCGACGAGGGTTCGTATGCTGGTGGTGTGCGTTTTGAGGTGCTCGGCCCGTTGCGAGTGGTCGATACGCGCGACCGTGGCGGCGATGATGATGGCGCTGGGCTGCACCTCGGGGGTAGCCGTCAGCAGTTGGTGCTGGCGATGCTGTTGGCATCCCCGAACTCGGTGATCTCGACCGATGCCCTGGTCGACCGGTTGTGGGGCGACTCGCCACCCAGCGCTGCCCGCCACACCTTGCAGGGCTACGTCTCGGAACTGCGCAAGCTGCTCGGGCCGGTGATCGAACGGGAAGGGACCGGGTACGTGGTGCGGGTCGACAGCTCGTCGCTCGACTCGTCGGAGTTCGAGGAGTTGATCACCAAGGGTCGAGCTGAGCTGGCCAACGATCCGCAACAGGCTTCGGCGACGTTGGGTCAGGGATTGCGGCTGTGGCGTGGTGCGCCGTTCGCCGGGTTCGATGACTCGGGAGTGTTGCTGGCTGAGAGGACTCGTCTCGAGGAGCTGAAGCTGTTGGCCACGGAGGATCGTGTCGGTGCTGAGCTGGTGGTGGGTCGACACCGCGAGATCGCTGTTGAACTCGACTCGCTGTGTCACCAGTATCCGTATAGCGAGGGGCTACGGGCTCTGCACATGTTGGCGTTGTATCGATCGGGCCGGCAAGCCGAAGCGTTACGGGCGTTCCAGCGGACGCGGGCGGTGCTCGTCGACGAGCTCGGTATTGAGCCGTCGCCGATGCTGCGGCAATTGGAGGAGCAGATCCTTCTACAGGATCCGGCACTCGATCTGGCTTCGGCAGCGGACGAGGAATCCTCCGATGCGGGCGGGCCCGTGACTAATCCGTACAAGGGTTTGCGAGCGTTCACGGAAGCCGACGCTGATCGGTTCTACGGCCGCGACGAGCTGATCGAGCAGCTGGTGAACATCGTCACGGGTGACACCGGGTTGACGGTGGTGGTCGGCCCGAGCGGGTCGGGAAAGTCGAGCCTCGTGCAGGCCGGACTGATCCCTGCGCTTCGAAGGGCCGAACGGCCGGACGCGAGTTGGGTGATCGCGGTGATGCGCCCCGCCGCATACCCGTTCACCGAGCTCGAGGCAGCGCTGGTGCGCGCCGTCGAGAATCCGCCGGCGACCTCGATGGACCTGCTGTGGGACGATGACTCGGCCTTGTTGCGGGCCGTGTTGAGGATCGTGCCCGACGACGGCTCACGGCTGTTGCTGGTGATCGACCAGTTCGAAGAGCTGTTCACGCTGGTCGCCGACGACCAGCGCGACCGTTTCCTGCGCAGCCTCATCGCGCTGGCCACGGATCCTCGAAGCCGGAGCCGGGTGCTGGTGACACTGCGTGCGGACTTCTACGACCGACCGCTGATGCATCCGGAGTTCGGCCGGCTGATGACCGGCCATGTTGTCAACGTCGTGCCGCTGGCCGCCGATGAGCTGGAAGCGGCCGCTCTGGGACCGGCTCTGCGCGTTGGGGTCGCCTTCGAGCTGGGTCTGTTGGCCGCCGTGATCGCTGAGGTCAGTGGCCAGCCCAACGCATTGCCTTTGTTCCAGTACACCCTCACCGAGCTGTTCGACCGCAGACACGACTCGGTGCTCACCCGAGCGGCTTACGAAGCGCTGGGTGGGATACGAGGCGCGGTGGCGAGCCGTGCGGAAGAGATCTACCAGGGGTTGGATCGCGAGCAACAAGAAGCAGTCCGCCAATTGTTCCTGCGGCTGGTCACCGTGGGCCGCGACTCCGAGACCCGTCGAGTCGTAGCAGCCTCCGAGTTGATCACCCTCGACGTCGACACCGTCACCATGCACGCAGCGGTGGAGGCGTTCGTGACGAACCGGCTCCTGGTCCGCGACCGCGACGCCTTCTCGGGTGCGCTCACCGTCGAGGTCGCCCATGAGGCGCTGCTCAGTGAGTGGGAGCGTCTCAGGCAATGGATCGATGACGGGCGGGACGATCTGCGCCAGCACGCCGCATACACGCTTGCGCTCGACGACTGGCTGACGTCCGGCCGCGATCCCGATTACCTGCTCGTTGGTGGCCGACTCGACCACTTCGGGCAATGGCGAGCCGTCACGACCATGTGTCTCACGGCGCCGGAACGCGAGTTCCTGGACGAAGCGCTGCAACGGCGTGACCAAGCTCAGGTTGCCGAAACCCTGCGAGTAGCGGAACAAACGCGGCTGCGTCACCGCTCCCGGCGCAGAGCGTTCGCCCTCGGTGCTACCGCGGCCGCGATCACGACCGCGTCTATCGTCGCCATCGTCTCGTCGGGCGGGGCGGGTAACGCGGCCCGGATTGCGATGGTCTCCTCATCCGACTCGCCGGACCAGCCTGGCTACTCGTATGAGAAAGGCTTCGTCCGCGCTGAACGAGACTTCGACCTGGCCATCGACCGACGCGAATTCCGGGACTCACCCCACGGCGTCATCACCGAGCTGGCCGCAGACGAGATCGACTTGGTGATCCTCGACCCCATCGCTTCGACGAGCACGGCGCAGGTGACCTTCGATCCGGATACCCACTACGTCCTGACCGCCTACAGCGGTGGCGCCCTCGACAGCCTCCCCAACGTCACCAGTCTGCACTGGGCGGATGAACAGGGCGGATTCCTCGCCGGCGTGGCCGCGGCAACGACCACCCAGACCGGCGTCGTCGCCTTTCTCGGCGCGTTCAGCGGCGGAGGCCAGGAGGACACTCGAGCAGGTTTCGAAGCGGGCGCCCAGTCCATCGATCCCGACATCAGGTTCCTGTCCGCCTATATGAATGAATACGGATTCGGGAGTGCACCGTTCGAGTCGCCCACCGGTGCTCAACACGTTGCCAATTTGCTCTACGACGCCGGAGCCGATGTCATATATCACGACGTCGGGCGCTCGGGCGCCGGTGTGTTGCGGGCCGCCTCCGAACTCAGCACAAACACCCGTTGGGTCATCGGTTCTGACGCGGATCAATGGCAGTCGGCGAGCAACCAAGAGCGGCCACACGTCCTGACGTCGATCATCAAGAACTTCGAGATGCAGATCTACACGGTCATCGAGGCATATCTCGATGACACCCTCGAGGCCGGACCGCGGCGACTCACCGTCGCCGACGGTCTGATCACCTACGCCACGAGCGGGTATGCGCTGAGTGCTGCCGCTCGCAACAACCTCGACCGAACTATCGAGCAGCTGGCCTCCGGCGCGATCCAGCCGCCGCGTACCCCAACGGGCGAGGTCACCGACAGGGAATCCCTCGAAGCCGGGACGGGCATCGATTCCGTCGTCGTTGCGAATGTTCCGATCACATTCACCGTGCCGTCCGGATGGGCGTTCTGGGGCGGCGGTGTTTTCAAGGGGCCCTCCCAGTATTTCGACTCGGGTGTCTGGAAGGGGGGCACAGGGGATCCGGTATTCGGGGTGACGTTTTGGACCATCGACAACCTGTACGTCGACAACTGCAGGCGGCTACCTCTAGATCCGCCGGTGGGTCGGACCGTCGATGAGCTCGCCGAGGCGTGGGTGAACATGCCTGGGTTCAACGCCACCGCAGCGACAGAGATCACCGTCGACGGGTTCATTGGAAAGCAAGTCGAGTTCACCGTTCCCGACTACTCCGAGAACGAAGATTGCGACGACTTTGGGTTCGAGTTGTGGTACGACGCAGGCTCGGGGCACGTGGCAGCTTCGTCGGTTCTGCGGCAGAACCCAATGAGCACCGCCTGCTGCAGATCCTCGACGTCGATGGCACCCGGCTTGTGATCTCGGCGTCGTACTTGCCGGACGCTTCGGCGCAGGACCGAGCCGACATCACGACGATTCTGGACTCCATCGAAATCGGGTGAATCCCGTCCTCCGGTAGCCGACCGCTAGCCGAGGCCTCCGTCGGAACCCGATCGGACAATCGTCGGAACCTCGACATGATCGTCGATCCGACCCCGACAGAGCTGGGAGCGACGTCGCCCACGATGTGCGAGGTCCAGAACAACCTGGACCCGGATCATTGGAGAAATCATGAACATCGCAGTTGTCGATCGTCGGCGATCACTGTTGCCGGCATTCAATCTGTTGCTGGCCGGCGGCGCTGTCGTTCTAGCCGTGATAGCCATCGCTGCCGACGACGTGGGATCGGCGACGCCATCGCCGACCGTACCGGCGCTGACGATCTTTGGGCCGGCGCATCCGCTCGGCGCCGCAGATGTCGGCATCCCGTGCAACGAGCTTGTGTATACGAGGTGCTGAGTGTGGGAACTACGAGAGTGGGTCGTTGCCCAGTGGCGGGCCAAAGGCGCCCCACCCGCTCCTGGGTCACGAACTGAACTGCTCGACGCGACAACGAGCGACGTGATGGAAACTGGTTCGGTGAGCGCGTCGTCCGGCAGCACCGTGCGCCGCACCGACGACGAGGACCATCAAGCCACCGACAAGACACCAGCCGTCGTAGCCGATGCTGACGCCCAGGTTCCGCAATCCCGAGAACACCGACCTGTGCTTCGGCAGCAGGTATGAGCGGAGATCAATTTCGTTCATCTGCTGCGCCGCCATTCGTCGAGCACCATTCGTTCCCCACGTTCGTCGTGGTCGGCCATGTCCAGCCATGCGACATTGGGTCCGGCAAAGCGTTCGCCATGGAACGGCCAGTCGGCATCAGGTACGGCATGAACGATGACGTTCGCCGTTGACGGTGAGCGTGCTTCGGGTCGTGCTTCGTCTTCGAGCTGAAGGCGGTCCGATGCACGAATGTAGACATGGAGAAGCTCGCTGATGGACGCCTCCGGAGCGTGCCGACGCGGTGCGCAGCATCCCTCGACGGGTACCGTCGACGAGGTCGCCGATCAAGAAGCCGAGACGGACTGTCCGTAACGCTGTCGGGCAGCCTCACCGGACGTGCCCACCATCGCCCCGATTGAGGCCCACGAGTGCCCTGCGTGGCGTGCCCGCACGACCGCGTCAGCGAGATCACGCTCTGCCTGAGCGCGCCCGAGGAAGGCCCCGCGGACACTCGCCAACGCCGAGGCGTCACGCAAATCGTCGCCAGGCTCGTGTCGCTCGAAGCGAGCGGCGAGTGCGTCGGCGTGGTCGAGGATCTCTTGGGCAGTGCGGGGCATCGGACTCACCTCAGGTACTTCGGTCGGGCGGGCATGGCGTGAATGATGATCGGGCCGTCGCTGCTGTCGATGATGCCGACTTCGAGCAGATTGCCTGCCTGGTCGGCGCCGACGAACATCGTCAAGCCTTCCTCGAGGTCGTCGACCAGGATCGGATGGTTGAAAGCGTGGATCATGTCGTGGTCGCGGACGCCGTGCTTGCGTGCGCTGATGGCTATCAGCGGAGCATCCACCTACGCAAGTTAGCTTGCAGTCCTCCAGATCGCAAGTTGCCTTGTAAAACAGCGTCCCTGTCAAGTACCTAAAGCGGTACTGAACCTTTCTTGGGGTCAATCGAGATCAAGCCCGGGGCGGGCTTCAACCTCTTCCAGCGAGCGAGTGCCGTCGTCCTCCGCAATGCGAGCCTTGACTCTCGCTGCAATCACAAGGTCCTCAATGATCGGATCGAGCATCTGGAGAAGTTCGTAGGAGACGATGGCGGCCTCGGGCTTGCGGTAGCTACCGAACAAGGAGCTTCGTCTCACGCGTGATACACTACGCCCATGACTGGTGTGAGCATTAGAGAATTGCGCAATCACGGCGGCGAAGTTGTCGACCGTGTACTCGCCGGAGAACGCCTCGTTGTTACCCGCGACGGACGGCCCGTAGCCGAACTCCGGCCGCTTCACCGACCAGGCCTCGACGCAGCAACCCTCCTCGCTCGGTGGAGTCGCCTGCCGCACGTCGATGCGAATGCGTTCAGAGCCGATATCGACGAGGCTCTGGATAGTCAACTGTGACTGTCGGTGCCGACCTTTCTGTCGGACTTCTGGACACGAACACCGTGATCCTTCTTCCTCGATTGCTCGATGTAAACGCCCTTCCCCCTGTACCGACCATCTCCACCATCACACTGGCCGAGCTGTCTGTTGGTCCGCTCGTCGCCAGATCCAGCCCGGAACGAGCCGTACGCCAAGCACATCTCCAGCAGGCCGAAGCAGACTTTGAACCGATCCCGTTCGACACCGCAGCAGCGCGGGCGTTCGGCCGCGTTGCCGCGAATCTTCGCGACTCGGGACGAAAGACGCGCGCACGCGCCTACGACGCGTTGATCGCTGCGGTCGCCATCGCCAACGACCTACCGCTCTACACCGTCAACCCGAGTGACTTCGCGAACATCGAGGATCTTCAGGTCGTCGCCGTTGCTCACCCGGAGTCAACTTGACGACGGAACCCGGGACACTCGATCCGAGAGCCATCAACGACGCGGCACGTCACGAATCCTCCGGCACCAGCGGAGAATCGATGGGGACTCGCCTCGAGCGGCTCAGTGTCGAAGGGGGGACTTGAACCCCCACGAGATTTCTCTCACCAGCCCCTCAAGCTGGCGCGTCTGCCTATTTCGCCACTTCGACGTGATGGGGTATTGAGGATAACGCAGCCTTAGAAGCGGACCAACAAGAAATTGAGGGCGACGATCGAAAAGCCCCAGATCAGGGCGAGAACCGTGGTGATCCGGGTCAAGTTGCGCTCAGCAGAGGTCGAGCCGAGCGCCGCGCCGCCCCCACCGCCGAACATGTCGGACAGACCGCCACCCCGACCGCTGTGCATCAGCACACCCGCCACCATGCCGAACATCGACACGATGTTGATCACCAACGTGGAGTACATAACGAAGTCGCGCACGGTTTCTCAGCCTAGCGTCGGTTCTCAGCGAGCCACCGTCGGAACAGATGTGACGGCAGTCTTGGCGAAATGACAGGCCACCGGATGGCCCTGGCCACGGTCGATCAACGCCGGCTCGTCGTCGGCGCACACGTCTTGGGCGATGGGGCATCGCGTACGGAATCGGCACCCGCTCGGCGGGTTGACAGGGCTCGGCACGTCGCCGTACAGGACCACTCGACGGCGCGACCTTTCGAGGTTCGGGTCGGCCACCGGGACGGACGACAGCAGGGCCTGTGTGTACGGATGTGCCGGCTCGCCGTATACCTGGTCTCGAGTGCCAGTCTCGACGATCTTGCCCAGGTACATCACCGCCACCCGATCCGAGATGTGACGTACAACCGACAAGTCGTGAGCGACGAAGACATACGAGAGCCCGAGACGTTCCTGGAGCTCTTCGAGCAAGTTGATGACGCCCGCCTGCACACTGACGTCAAGTGCCGATACCGGCTCGTCGAGCACCAGCAATTTCGGATCCAGCGCCAGTGCACGGGCAATGCCGATACGTTGCCGCTGACCACCGGAGAACTCGTGCGGGTACCGGTTGCCGTGCTCGGGATTGAGGCCGACGAGGGCCAACAACTCGGCGACGCGCGTGCTGCGTTGATTCGAGGGCGTGTTCTGCACCACCAGCGGTTCGCCGACGATGTTGTTGATCTGCCACCGCGGGTTGAGCGAGGCGTATGGGTCTTGGAACACGATCTGCATCTCGCGCCGCAACTTACGCAAGTCGTTCTTGTTGAGCGCCATCACGTCGACCCCGTCGAACATGATCGAGCCCGAGTCGGGCTCATGAAGGCGCAGAATCGCACGTGCGGTGGTGGACTTGCCGCACCCACTCTCCCCTACCAGGCCGAGGGTCTCACCCTTGTTGACACTGAACGACACGCCTGAAACTGCGTCGACGGTGGCCACGACGCCGCCGAAAAAGCCAGCCTTGATCGGGAACCGTTTGACAAGATCTGTCACCTGGAGAATCGGCTCGCTCATTGCAGCATCAGCTCGTCGATGCGAAGAGCGAGCGAACATCGATGGAGTCGATCTCGTCGCTGTCGATGACACGCGGCGGTGTGAGTGCCATTGGCGATCGGCTCCAATGTGGGGGTCTCGGTACGGCAGCGATCGATGAGCAACGGGCAACGCGACGAAGAAGCGCAACCGGGGGCCATGTTGATGAGCGACGGCGTCGTGCCCTTGATCTGGCGGAGCCGTGTGCCGGCGCCGGACTCGCTTGGGATGGCGCCCAACAAGCCGATGGTGTAGGGCATCCGTGGGCGGTAGAAGATCTCGTCGACAGGCCCAACCTCGACTGCCGAGCCGGCGTACATCACCATGACGCGATCGGCCATGCCGGCCACAACGCCGAGATCGTGGGTGATCAGAATGATGGCGATGTTGGTTCGTCTTTGGATGTCGATCAAGGTCTCGAGAATCTGCGCCTGGACGGTCACGTCGAGCGCCGTCGTCGGCTCGTCGGCGATCAACAGTTGCGGGTCGTTGGCCATCGACATTGCGATCATCACGCGCTGGCGCATGCCTCCGGAAAACTCGTGGGGGTAGCTGTTCACCCGCCTCGTGGCCTGCGGAATACCAACGAGCTCCAGCAACTGGGCGGCGCGGGCAGTGGCCTGCTTCATCGACACGTCGCTGTGGGCACGCACGGCCTCGGCGATCTGCCAGCCGACGGTGTACACGGGGTTGAGTGACGTCATCGGATCTTGAAAGATCATCCCGATTTCGTTACCGCGAAACGCTGTCTGACGCTTGCTCGGCAGGCCGACGAGTTCGTTGCCGTCGTAGAGGATGGAACCATCGATACGCGTGCTGCGTGGCAAGAGGCCCATGGTGGCCATGTTTGTGACCGACTTGCCTGACCCCGATTCACCGACGATGCCGAGCACCTCACCGCGGTCGACTGTGTACGAGACGTCACGAACTGCATGCACGACGCCGTCCTCGGTCGGAAAGCGAACGTTGAGATGATTGACTTCGAGCAGGGCCACGATCAGGCCTTGATGCGATTCTGCTTGGGGTCGAAGGCGTCGCGTAAACCGTCACCGATGAAGTTCACGCACAGGCAGATGATGACGATGGCTGCTGCTGGGAACCAGAACAGCCACGGGCGGGTCTTGAACGCGGTCAGACCATCCTGAATGAGAAAGCCAAGCGACACGTCGGGGGCACGGACGCCGAGACCGAGGAACGACAACGCTGTCTCGGTGATGATCGCGCCGGCGATCGCCAGCGTCGCTGCCACGATGATCGCACCGGCGAGGTTCGGAAGGATGTGCTTGAAGATGATGCGTCTGTCTCTCGCGCCGACGGCCCGTGCCGCCTCGACGAACTCCTTCTCGCGCAGCGACATGAATTCGGCGCGGACGATGCGCGCCAGCACCGTCCATGCGAACAATCCGAGCATGACCGGGATCATGTACCACGGCGCCTCTGGATAGCCGACTGACACGACGGCGACGACGACCAGAAGCGGAATGGTGAGCACCAAGTCTGTGAACCGCATGAAGAACGAGTCGACCCGACCACGGAAGTAGCCGGCAATGGCGCCGACTGTGACACCGATGCTGGTGACCAGCAGCGCGGCAATGATCCCAATCTCCAATGAGCGCTGCGTGCCGCGCATGACGCGGCCCAACCCATCCTTGCCGAGGCTGTCGGTGCCGAAGGGGTGCTCCCACGACGGCGGCTGGCTGAGCGCCGACTTGTCGCGCTTGTAGAAGGGCCACTTCCACACCAGAGGAAACAGAAAGACGAACAGGGTGAGCAGGATGAGCACGATGAGCGAGATGATGGCCGGACGGTGACGTCGGAACCGCAGCATGATGGTGCGGCTCTGCGAGCGAGCTTCGACCGAGAACTCGCGCTCGTCGGCGATGGGCGGAGGGGCAATGACCTCAGTCAAGGCGGATCCTCGGATCGAGCTGGGCATAGATGATGTCGGCAATGAGGTTGAAGAGCACCACAAAGACAGCGGTCACCATCACGAAGGCCTCCAACGAGCGGGGATCCTTCGCGGTGAGAGCCTCGGTGAAGAACCGGCCCATGCCGGCCCAACCGAAGATCGTCTCGGTGATGATCGCGCCGCTGAGCAGCGCGCCGAAGTCGAGGGCTACAACCGTGATGAGCGGTATGAGAGCATTGCGCGAGCCATGTCGCAGCGTGACCCGACGCTCCGTGATGCCTTTCGCACGGGCCGTTCGCACGTAATCGGAGCTCATCACATCCAGCATTGAAGCACGCATGTACCTGCTGTACCCGGCGAAACCGATGAGAACCAACGCCGTCGTCGGCAGCGCCATATGCCAGAAATTGTCCTGGAAGGTCTGCCACAGCGAGCCCTCGAATCCCGGCGTTGCCTGTCCGACCGTGGGAATGAGCGCCTTCGGATTGCCCTTTCTGTAGACATTGCCGCCCCATCGCAGATTGAAGATCAGGATGAACCCGACGGCGACGCCGAGCCCTGCGGCCGCGCCCACCAAGAGCTTGCGCGGCGGGCGTTCACGCTCGTACTTGTACCGGTTACGCATGATCAGGAAGCCACACAGAGTGCCGAAGAGCGCAAGAAGGATCGCGACCGCGGAGGACATGCTGGGAACGCGTAGCCAGGGATTCAGCTTGATCGCGCCGAACTCTTTCAAGAATCCGGCCAGCACGGCAGCCGGAATGGAAAAGAACAGAAACGCCGAAAACGTCATCGTGTAGTCGAACGACGTGTACTGACGAATAGCGCCGATGATGCCGACGAGTACCCCGAGCACCACAGCCATGATGGACGCGGCGAGTAGCAGGCGCAAGGTGACTTGGATGCGTTGCATCATCAACGGGCGAATCTCGACGCCGTTCTGGTTCTTGCCCCAGTCACCTCTGACGAAGTGGGTGGACCAATCGATATAGCGCTCGACCACCGGCTTGTCGATGCCGAACTGCCGACGGAGGCTGGCGATCTGCGATTGCGAGGCGTTTGGCCTGGCGAGCGCATCCTCGATCGCTTTGGGCGTGCCGATGTTGGTGACGAGCAGGAAGGCGACGATGCTCGAGGCGAACAACAGCGGAATCGATACCAGAACTCGGCGGAAGATGAAGCGAAACATGATGAAAACCGGTCAACGGCGTGTGGGCCGAACCCCGAAGGATTCGACCCACACGCCACTCATTCGGGGCCCAATCAGGCCTGGATCGCCCATTCGTTGGCGTTCCACGTGACACCGAGCGGACCGTTGTACGAGACGTTGGTCAAGGTGTCGGAATAGGCGATCATGTCCTGGAACTGGAACAGCGGCAGCGTGGCCATGTCGCCCCAGATGACAGAATCGATGTTGTTCATCTGGTCGGCACGCTTGGCCGGATCGAGTTCGGCGTTGGCCTCGGCGAAGAGCGGAACAAGCGCTGAATTGCTGTAGTTGTTCCAGTTCTGATCGCCACCTTCGGTCGGCGGAACATAGATCGCCAGGTTCGACGACTGTGACGGGGTGGCAACCCAGGCGAACAGAGCAATGTCGTAGTCGCTGGCCGGCAGCCGTACAGCATTGAAGTCTTCGGATGGGTCGTCGGTCAGCTCGATGCCGGCTTCCTTGCACTGCTCAGCGGCGAGTTCGTTGGTGCTCTGACGGCGCGGATTGGGGTCACGTCGACCGAGACGCAACGACAGGCGATCGCCGTCCTTTGCGTAGATGCCATCGGCGCCCAGGGCATAGCCGCTTGATTCGAGCAACGCCTTGGCAGCGGGGATGTCACGCTTCAGGCCGTTGCTGTTGTCCTTGTAGTCGGGTGACGACGGGATGTACATGCGGTTGTTGAGCACTGTGGCGTCGGGGTTGATCGGTGCGACGAGCGTGGAGACGATCTCTTCACGATCGACGCACAAGGCGATTGCCTTGCGCACGTTGATGTCGGCAAGGTGCTTGTTGGCCTGGTTGAAATCGAAGTGCTCGAAGGTGACGCCCTGATCGATTTCGTACTTCACGCCCTCGATACCCTGCACTTGCTGGACGAGGTCGGGGTTCGGCTGCGGCGAGATGACCTGAACATCGCCGTTGGCCAGCGCCGCAGGCTCCTGCGTGGCGTCTGGGACCTGGAGGAACACGATCTGGTCGAGGTTGCCAGGGGTACCCCAGAAGGCCTCGTTGCGCTTGAGGATGAGGTTCTGCCCGGGAGTGAACGAGTCGATCGAATACCACGAGCCTGAGATGTCGATGGCCGGATCGAAGCCGCTGAAACCGGTGTTCCAGAAATCGCCCATGGCTTCGAGCTCGGGTGACAGCGTGGCGCCATCGACTTTGGTGAGATCTTCGACGTTGGCGTTCTTCTCGACGATGTGCGCCGGCAACAGGTTGCCGAACAACGACTGCCAGTCGGCGAAAATCGTGCTGTACGTGGTGGTGATCGTCTTACCGTCGGCCGAGCACTCGACCTTGGAAATGTCCTTGTACCCGGTGGTGCTGGCGGTGTTGAACACCGGCAGCGTCTCGGGAATCTCGTTGCCGTCGGCGTCGAGTTGACCGGGAGCGGTGAAATCGGGATTCGGCTTGGTGACCTTGCCGTTGCCCGAGTACCAGGCCAGCATGAAATCGTCGCAGTCGATCGGCTCACCGTCGGACCAGACGGCATCGGGCTCGACAACGTATTCGACGACTTGTGGGTCCTTGCTGGTGACCTCTACGGAGACCATCATGTCGTCCCAAAGCTTGTAGGTGAGGTCGGGCTGAGTGATGAATGGACCCGGCTGAACCATGTTGAGAACCAGGGTGTTGGCAAACAGAACCTGGTCGGCAGAAGCGTTGTTGTACGCGGTGTACTCCTGCTCCGCTGCGTAAGTCGCTGTGCCGCCACTGGCTGCGGCCGCGGCGGTCGTCTCGGCTGCGGCGGCGGTCGTCTCGGTCGCGGCAGCTGTCGTTTCCGTAGCTGCTGTCGAGCCGGACGTGCCGACGGATGATGTCTTGCCGCTGTCGCTGCCGCACGAAGCTGCGATGAAAGCGAGCCCGACGGCAATGGCAGCGTAACGGGCGCTGCGTTTCGTGGTCCTCACGTGGGTGTTCCTCCTATGTGAAACGGAGGGAGGTGGGTCTGGGTCGAGCGACAAGGCAAGCCGACGGCTCGTCGGGAAGATTCGACCACACTCTCGCTCCGTCCTCCCCGATCGGAGCGAGCGCCCGCAAACATAGCACCCTCGGCTACCGAACTACAGGCAGCCTGTTCCGAATTTTCAGAACTTCGGGCGAAAAATTCCAACGACGAAAGTTCGGCCGTCAAGAACCGAGCTTGCAGATTCGGGCGAACTCGTCGGGGTCGAGACTGGCGCCGCCGACCAGCGCGCCGTCGATGTCGGGCTGACCGATCAATTCGGCGATGTTCGACGACTTCACGCTGCCGCCGTACTGGATCCGCGTCGCCTCGGCGGCCTCGGCGCCGGCCAGCTCGGCAAGACATCCGCGTATCGACGCGCACACCTGCTGGGCATCGTCAGAAGTCGCCGTGCGCCCCGTGCCGATCGCCCAGATCGGCTCGTAGGCGACGACGAGCGAGGCAACCGCCTCGGCCTTCAAGCCACCGAGCGCCGCTCGAAGCTGGCCGAGCACCCTGTTCTCTGTCTCCCCGGCTTCGCGTTCTTCCAACGTCTCGCCGACGCAAACGATCGGCGTCATCGCGTGCCGCTGGATAGCGACCACCTTGTTGGCCACATCCTGATCGGTCTCGTGGAACAACTGGCGCCGTTCGCTGTGCCCGACGATGACATAGTGCACGTTGAGCTTGGCGAGGAACAGCGGCGAGACCTCGCCGGTGAACGCCCCCTTGTCTTCCCAGTGACAGTGCTGCGCGCCGACGGCGAACAGCAGCTTGTCCGCGTCGATCACCGTCTGGACGCTGCGAATATCGGTGAACGGTGGATGGATGCTGACGTCGACGTGTTCGAGGTCGTCCTTGCCCACGAGGTACGCCAGCTTCTGCACGCACTGGATGGCCTCGAAGTGGTTGTGGTTCATCTTCCAGTTTGCCGAGATCAGCGGCCTACGCATTGGGGGCCCCTCGTAGCGCTTCGAGGCCGGGGAGATCGCCGAACTCGAGCAGCTCGAGTGACGCACCGCCGCCTGTCGACACATGATCGATCTCGTCGTCGAGCCGGAACTGGGCGAGCGCCGCGGCGCTGTCGCCGCCACCGACCACCGTGAAAGCCCTCGTGTCGGCCATGGCCTGGGCGACCGTGCGTGTGCCGGCCTCGAAGCGCGGATCTTCGAACATTCCCATCGGCCCGTTCCAGAAGGCCGTTCGAGCTTCGATGATCACGTCGCTGAACGCTGCCGCGGTGCCGGGTCCGATGTCGAGCCCTTTCGCGCCGTCTGGCAGCTGTAATCCGAACGTCGCAAAGTTGCCGGCTGCATCGACACCGACGAGGTCTTGCGGCAGGTGAATGGTCTTGCCGCCAGAGGCCGAGTCGGCCAACAATCGCCTACACGTATCGACGTGATCGGGCTCCCACAACGAATCACCGATCGAGTTGCCCAGAGCGGCGAGGAACGTGAAGCACATCGCGCCACCGATGACCAACGAATCGACGACCCGCAGCAAGGACTCGACGACACCGAGCTTGTCGCTGATCTTTGCGCCGCCGAGCACCGCGACGAAGGGACGCTTCGGATCGTTGCGCAAGCCCAGCAGAACATCGACTTCTTTCTGCATCAGCAGACCCATTGCCGATGGCAACGTCTTGGGTGGACCGACGATCGAAGCATGGGCACGGTGACAGGCGCCGAATGCATCATCGACGTAGGCGTCGACACCGCCGATCAACGAGGCGACGAACTGCGGTGCGTTGCCCTCCTCGCCCGGGTCGAAGCGCAGGTTCTCCATCAGCTCGACACCCGGCGCAAGCTCGGCAAGTCGCGCCCTGACCGCATCCATCGAGTACTTCGGGTTCGGCTGGCCTTTGGGACGACCGAGATGTGACGCACAGACGACGTCGGCCCCACGACTGGTAAGCCACTCGATCGTCGGCAGGGCAGCACGGATGCGGAAGTCGTCGGTGATGACTCCCTGTTCGAGCGGGACGTTGAAGTCGGTGCGGACGAGCACTCGCTTGCCACGGACATCGCCGAGATCGGCGAGCGTGGGGATGCGGCTCATTTCTTCTTCTTCGGCAACTTGCTGCAAGCGTAGATAGCGGTGTCGATGAGGCGGTTGGAGTAGCCCCATTCGTTGTCGTACCACGCCAGAACCTTGACCATCGTGCCCATGCTCATCGTCAGGCCGGCATCAAAGATGCTGCTGTGCGGATCGGTGACGATGTCGCTTGACACGATGGGCTCGTCGCAATAGCGCAGTATGCCTTTCAGCGGTCCACTGTTGGCGGCCTTCTTGAACGCGGCGTTGATCTGGTCGACCGAGGCGGCCTTGCTGAGATTGGCCGTGAAGTCGACGATCGATCCCGTTGGCACCGGAACTCGCAGCGACGTGCCGTCGAGCTTGCCCTTCATCGTCGTCAACACCAGGCTGGTGGCGCGGGCCGCGCCCGTCGACGTAGGGATGATGTTGATCGCCGCGCCGCGAGCGCGACGGAAGTCACGATGCGGCCCATCGACCAGGTTCTGATCACCGGTGTAGGCGTGAATGGTTTGCATCAGACCCTGCTCGACACCGAAGGCGTCGTCGAGCACTTTGACCATGGGCACGAAACAGTTTGTGGTGCAACTCGCATTGGAGATCACCTTGTGGTTCTTGTAATCGAAGTCCTTGTGATTGACCCCGTACACGAGCGTGGCATCGGCTCCGTCGCACGGCGCCGACACGATCACCAGCGGGGCCCCTCCGGCAAGGTGTGACGCCGCGGCATCGCGCTTGTTGAAGTGGCCCGTCGATTCGATCACCACGTCGACGCCGAGATCGCCCCACGGCAGATTCTTCGGATCACGTTCGGAGAGAACTCTGAGAACATCGTCGTCGACCGCGATGCCTTCCTTGTGGGTCTTGATCGAGTTCGGAAGCACGCCGAGGACCGAGTCGTACTTCAACAGGTGTGCCATCTCCTCGAGCGACCCGAGGTCGTTGACGGCAACGAAATCGATTTCGACACCCCGCTGCTTGGCGGCACGGAAGAAGTTGCGGCCAATTCGACCAAATCCATTGATACCGACACGGATCGTCATGCGCGGTGAGTCCTTTCACATACGGGAAACCACGAGGATAGTCCCGAGCGTGCAGGGTCTCCGATTTTGCTCAGCGGGCGATGTCGCGATGCCCCGTGGTCACAGCGATGCCCCGGGCGCGTAGGCGGGCTGCGAGCTCCTCGGCAACCGCAACGCTGCGGTGGCGGCCCCCAGTGCATCCCATCGCGATCGTCAAGTAGCTCTTGCCTTCGGCCTCGTAGGCGGGCACGAGACCGAACATCATCACCTCGAACTCGTCGAGGAACAGCGACGCGTGCGAGCGCTCCAGAACGAAATCGCGCACGGCAGGGTCGTGCCCGGTCAGCGGCCGCAGCGACTCCTCCCAGTGTGGGTTGGGCAAGAAGCGCACGTCCATGATGATGTCTGCATCGAGCGGCAGCCCGTACTTGTACCCGAAGCTCTCGATCGCGATCTGCAAGCGCTGGCCATCGCCGGTCTGATCGAAGGCGGCGATCAGCTTTGCTTTCAATTGATGGATGTTCAGGTCGGTGGTGTCGATGACGAGGTCGGCCGAGCTGCGCACGGGGTCGAGTAGCGAGCGTTCCAGCTCGATTGCTTCGACCAGGCCGTCAGCCTCGGCGTCGAGTGGATGCTTGCGCCGCGAGGTGTCATACCGCTTCACCAGTTCGGCGGTCGTGGCATCGAGGAAGACGATCCGCACCCGATGGCCGTCACCCCGGAGCGCGGCAACCTTCGGCAGCAGGTCGACGTGTTGGCGACCCGACACAAGTGCCAATCGTTCGATGTCGCTGCCCGGCTTGCTGGCCAGCTCGACGATCGTGTCGACCAACGAAGTCGGAAGGTTGTCGATCACGTACCAGCCGAGGTCCTCGAGCACCGCCGCAGCGCCGGAACGCCCAGCGCCCGACAACCCGGTGATCAGGACGATGTCGGCCACTGACCACGATGGTATTGCCTACAGCTTGCGAGTTCGGAGATACAGCAACCGCGGGATCGTCGCGGCGTCGAGGTATTCGCTGGCGAGCTCGAGAAAGCCCTCGGGCGGTGCCGGCTCCAGCATCCGCTCGATCAACAGGCCGTTCTCGGCGAGAGCGTTGACGTAACGGCTCAGCGGTCGATGGATGAACGGGATGAATACGTCCTTCTCGACTTCCTCGTCGCTCTCCTGCTCGACCAGGTATGCCCCGATTCGCCAGTACTGCTCGGGCGGGTCGAGCACGTAGTCGTCGATCCATCCGCTGTTGGGCGTCTGGAGCAACGGATGGTTGACGAAGAAGCAGAACCGACCACCGCGCTGCAGCACGCGGGACACTTCGGTAATGGCCAGGTCGATCTCGCGGATGTGTTCGAACACCAGACAGGCCACCACGGCGTCGAAACTGGCATCGGCAAAAGGCAGGGCAGCGGCTTCACTTCGGGCGAACGATGCACCGCCTCGCCGGGCGGCAACGCTGACGCAGTTCCATGTCGGATCGACGCCGATCACTTCGGCGCCGAGGCCCGCGGCGAGACGGCTGACCTGGCCGTCGCCGCAACCGATATCGAGCACCCGAGTCGCTCCGGCCAGCTCGGCGGCGGCCAGCGGCAGGATCTGCTCTTCGTACTCGGGGTCGGCGCCGTCGGTGAACCCATCTATCCACCAGGCCGCGTGGGTCTCCCACAGACTTCCGTCGCTCATGTGACGATCGTACGGTGTGCGACTCAGAACCCAGGCGCCCAGCGTGGCTGGGTTCGGTGGAGGTAGCGGTCGGCGGCGTAGTTCAAGAACCGCCGCGCCGCGCGGATACGGTGCGCCACATCGCGGAGCAGTACCGGCGCCGCAGGCGAGCTCTCGGCCGCGGCTCGGTACCACGCCGAGCTCAACGTCTCGAGCGCGTCGAGACCGGGGGTCGGCGACCCGTGATCGACAAGGTGGTTCAACTCGTCGTCGGTCATCCGCACCGATCGACCGAGGTGCTCGGCCTGCGCGGTCGACATCGTGGTCGCGCCGATGCTGTCAGGGAACACCCCTGCTCTGAACAGGGCCAGATCGCCGAGCTGGCGCAACAGAACGATGTGGTCGACTGGCTCGACAGCGCCAAGCCAGTCGACGAGCTCGTCGAGATCGAGTCGGTCGACCGGTATCGGCGCGGCCTCGGGTTCGGCGAAGCTCGCCAGAAGTCGAGCGGTGAACAACAGCCTCTCCGGCGCATCGGCGAACTCGAGCAGCGGTTCGACATCGAACACCGGGAGCCGGCAGCCCGGCCCTGCCCACTCGTCGACCCAGTCGGTCGACAACAGCTCGTCGGCGGCCCGGTGAGTGAGCACTGCGAAGAAGAGCAGCGGCGACACAGCGAGCATCTCGGCCCCCGTGCCGTGCAACACCGAGGAGACGACCTCTGGCTGGCGCAATACGTCGTTGGCGTACCAGGGTCGACGTTCGAGCTCGTCGCGCAGCAATTCGCCGTCGGTGCCGAGGGCACGCGCCAGCGCTGCGACATCCCCCTCGTGGAGATTCAATTGCTGGCGTGTGATGGCGTCACCTCCTGATCATCGTGCACTGTTCATCGGCACAATCTTCGCAGTGTTGAGCCCGGCTTCGACGGATCAATTGCACCGCTGGTTCCGAAATGGGCCTATACGGACCATTTCGGTGCCAGCGGTCTCACGACGATGACGATGCGGTTCCTTGGTGAAACTTGGCGTGGACGGCTTCGGCCACGGCGTCGGGCAGGAACGACTGTGCTTTCAACTCGTCGAGCGACGCCTTCTTCACGGCGTTCACGCCGCCCATCACCTGCACCAGCTTCTTCTTGCGAGCTTCGCCCAACCCGGCGATTCCGTCGAGCGAGCTTGCGGTCATCCGCTTGCCACGCAGCTCGCGGTGGAAGGTGTTGGCGAAGCGGTGGGCCTCGTCGCGGATGCGCTGCAGCATGAACAGTGCCTCGCTGCCGCGTGGGATCTCGACCGGCTCGCTGCGACCAGGGGTGTAGACCTCCTCGAAACGCTTGGCGAGGGAGGCAATCGGGATCTCGTCGAACAGCCCGAGCGCACGCACCACACGCTCAGCGACAGCGAGCTGCCCCTTGCCACCATCGACGAGCAGCAGCTGTGGCGGATAGGAGAACTTCCCCGGTCGCCGACCCAGTTCGGTCAATGGGCGGTCGCGTTCGTCGAGATAGGCGGTCAGCCGTCGGGTGAGAACCTCTTCCATCGCCGCGTAGTCGTCGTTGCCCGGCACGTCCCTGACCTTGAATCGGCGATACTCGCGCTTGTTCGGCAAACCATCTTCCAGGACCACCATCGATCCCACGTAGTCGCTTCCCTGTAGGTGGGCCATGTCGTAGCACTCGATGCGCAACGGCGCCTCGGGAAGCGCCAGCAGATCCTGCAACTCGGTCAACGCGCGGCTGCGAGCGTTGTGGTCGCCGGCGCGCCGCAGGCGATGGCGCATGAACTCTTCCTTGGCGTTGCGCGTGACGGTTTCGTGGAGGTCGCGCTTGTCGCCGCGCATCGGGACCCGGATCTGCACCTTCGAGCCGCGAACGTGCGCCAGCCATTCCTCATACGTAGCGAGGTCGTCGGGTTCCACCGGTACGAGCACTTGCTTGGGTACCCCGAGGGGTGGTTCGTCGCCGTAGAGCTCCTCGAGGATCCGATCGATGAGCCCGCCAGGGCTGAGCTCTTCGACCTTGTCGACGACGAACCCCTTGCGGCCGACCACCCGTCCCTTGCGCACGTAGAAGATCTGCACGGCAGCTTCCAGGTCGTCATCGGCAAGGCCGATCACGTCGATGTCTTCGCTGCGCTCGGCAACCATCTGCTGCTTCTCGATCGCCCGGTGCACCGCCGTCAGCCGATCGCGCACCCGCGCCGCGCGCTCGTACTCCTGGCTGTCGCTGGCGGACCTCATCTCGGCATCCAGCCGCTTGACGATCGCGTCGGTATCGCCCTCCAGGAAGTCGCACAGTTCGGTCACCAGCTGCCGGTACTCGGCCTCGTCGATCTCACCGACGCACGGCCCACTGCACTTCTCGATGTGAAACAACAGACACGGTCGGCCCAGACGATGATGCTCGTTGAACTTGCCCGGGCTGCAGGTGCGGATGGGGAAGCTGCGCAACAGCAGGTCCAGCGTGTCGCGGATCGCGTACGTGTGGGCGTAGGGCCCGAAGTACTTGGTGCCCTTGCGCTTACGCCCGCGCATCACCAAGGCTCGTGGGAACTGCTCGTCGAGCGTGACGGCCAGGAACGGGTAGCTCTTGTCGTCGCGCAAGCGGATGTTGAACCGCGGACGATGTTGCTTGATGAGGCTGTACTCCAGCATCAAGGCCTCGACCTCGTTGCGCACCTCGATCCACTCGACCGACTCGGCGGTGGCCACCATCTGCGCCGTGCGCGGATGCATGTTGCGGGGATCCTGGAAGTAGTTCGACAGGCGTTGCCGCAGGCTCGACGCCTTGCCGACGTAGATGACCCGACCGAGGGCATCCTTGAACTGATACGACCCCGGCGTGTCGGGGATCGTGCCGGTTGGCGGGCGCTGCACCATCAACAACGAGGCTAGGGCGATAAGAGGCTAGGGCGCGCGTGCCGCGACCCGCGGTAGGGTTTCGCACGTGGCCGGCCGATTTGCCTATTCGAAACCCAACCGACGGGGGCCAAACGATCCGTGGTTCCGTGTCGGCACTTTGGACATCGGCTCGGCGGCCCTCCTGGCGCTGATGTGCCTCGTCTCGGTTCTGGTCTGGGCACTCGAGCGGCCTGACAAGCCGATCACGACCAAGCTGGCCCTCATCCCCGACGAGGTCACGTCGGGCCAGGTCTGGCGGCTCATTACCTGGCCGCTGGCCAACGGCCTCGATCGCCGCATCCTGAGCGTGCTCATCTCGATCGCCGTGCTGTGGTACTTCGGCTCGCGACTGGAAGACCAGATCGGTCGAGTCCGCATGGCGTGGTTCCTGGCCATCATCACCGTCGTCCCAGGAATCGTCGGCACGGCCTTGAACCTCCCGGCAGCCGGAATTCACATTGTCCAGCTCGTCGTGCTGCTCGTGTTCGTGGCCGAGTTCCCCAACATCCGGTTCTTCTTCGGGATCCCGGCCTGGGTGCTGGGCGCGGTGTACGTCGCTTCCGAGATCCTGCAACTCACCGGCGATCGTGCCGGGCGGCAGCTGCTGTTCTACCTGATCTCACTCGTCGTCGGCGCGCTCGCCGCCCGTGGCGTCGGGCTACTCGCCGCCTATCCGTGGATCCCCAAGATCTCGATGCCACATCGACGGCGCGAGCCCAAGCGCAGTCGCCGTCCGGCCGTGGTCGCCGGGCCGTGGGGGGGTACCGAGAACACCGTCTTGAGCGACCAGAGCGAGCTCGACAACCTGCTCGACAAGATCAGCGCCACGGGGATGGACTCGCTGAGCAAGGCCGAGAAGGAACGCCTCAACCAACTGAGCAAGCGTCTCCGCGGCAACTGATCGCCGTCAGAGCAATGGCCGAAGGAAGCGGCCGGTGTGGCTGGCGTCGATGGCCGCGACGTCTTCTGGGCTGCCCTCGGCGACGACCAGGCCACCTCCGCTACCACCCTCTGGACCGAGGTCGATCAGCCAGTCGGCGGTCTTGATGACGTCGAGGTTGTGCTCGATGATCAAGACGGTGTTGCCCTGGTCGACCAACCGCGACAGGACCGTGAGCAGGCGGCGCACATCGTCGAAATGAAGACCCGTGGTCGGCTCGTCGAGCAGGTAGATCGTGTGGCCGGTGGAGCGCTTGGCCAGTTCGGAGGCCAACTTGACGCGCTGCGCTTCGCCGCCCGACAAGGTCGGCGCCGACTGCCCCAGGCGCACGTAACCGAGACCGACATCGAGCAGGGTTTGCATGTAGCGACCGATCGCCGGCTGGTTGGCAAAGAAGCCGACCGCCTCGGAGATGGACATATCGAGCACCTCGGCGATGTTCTTGCCCTTGAAGGCGATGTCGAGCGTGTCGCGGTTGTAGCGGGCGCCCTTGCAGACCTCGCACGGCACGTACACATCGGGCAGGAAGTGCATCTCGATCTTGATGGTGCCGTCGCCCGAACACGCCTCGCAGCGGCCGCCCTGCACGTTGAAGCTGAACCGCCCGGGCATGTACCCGCGGACCTTCGCCTCGGCCGTGGTGGCGAACAACTTGCGGATGTTGTCGAACACCCCCGTGTAGGTGGCCGGATTGGATCGCGGGGTGCGCCCGATCGGCGACTGATCCATGTCGATCACCTTGTCGAGCAGATCGATGCCGTCGATCTTCTTGTGCTTGCCGGCAGCGTGCTTCGACCTGTAGATCCTCTGCATCAGGACGGGCAGCAGGATGTCTCGCACCAACGTGCTCTTACCGCTGCCGCTGACACCGGTGATGGCGACGAAACAGCCGAGCGGGATGCGCACGTCGATGTTGCGCAGGTTGTGCTGGCGCGCCCCCCTGACCTCCAACCACTCGAGGCCGGGCTGGCGCCGCTGCCGAGGCAGTGGTATCGACTTCTTGCCGGCCAGGTACTGACCGGTGATCGACTCCTTGACCTTGGTGATGCCCTTCACCGGACCGCTGTAGACGACGTCACCGCCGTGCTCGCCCGCCCCCGGACCGATGTCGACGATCCAATCGGCTTCGCGGATGGTCTCTTCGTCGTGCTCGACGACGAGGACCGTGTTGCCGAGATCGCGCAATCGCAACAACGTGTCGATCAGCCGGCGATTGTCACGTTGGTGCAGCCCGATCGACGGCTCGTCGAGCACGTAGAGCGTGCCGACGAGACCCGACCCGATCTGGCTGGCCAAGCGGATTCGTTGGGCCTCGCCACCCGCCAGCGTGGCCGCGTACGCGACAGGCTGAGGTAGTCGAGGCCGACATCGAGAAGGAACCCGAGGCGAGCGTTGATCTCTTTGGTCACACGCTCGGCGATGAGTCGATCGCGCTCGCTGAGCTCGAGAGCCGCAAGGAACTTGGCGGACTCACCGATGGCCATGTCGCAAACCTGAGCAATGTTGAGATCGTTGATCGTGACCGCGAGTGAGGCGGGCTTCAATCGAGCGCCGCCGCAGGCCGTGCACGGCACTTCGCGCATGTAGCCCTCGTACTGCTCGCGCGACCAATCGCTCTCGGCACCGGTGCGTCGCCGGTTGAGCCACGGAATGACACCCTCGTACGCCGTCGAGTACTCACGGGTGCGGCCGTAGCGGTTGCGGTACTTGACCTTGAGGTTGCCCTCGACACCGTGCAGCACGACCTTCTGCTGCTTGGCCGTGAGCGTGCGATACGGCGCGTCGAGATCGAGCTCGTAGACCTCGGCGACGGCCTCGAGCATGCGCGTGAAGTACTGGGTGTTCGACGTGCGCCACGGAGCGATGGCCCCGCCGTTGATCGATTGATCGGGATCCGGGATCACCAGCTCGGGGTCGACCTCGAACGTGGTGCCGAGACCATCGCAGGCCGCGGCACGCGCCGTAGGGCGAGTTGAAGGAGAAGTTTCGTGGCGCAGGCTCGTCGTAGCTGGTGCCACACTTCGGACAAGCCAGATGCTGGCTGAAGGTCAGGGTCTCGCTGTCCGCGCCGTCGACTCCCATGAGCTCGACCTCGGCGACGCCGTCGGCCAACTTCAGGGCCGTCTCCAACGAGTCGGTGAGACGCCGCTCGATGCCGTCGCGGCGCACGAGACGATCGATGATGACTTCAATCTTGTGCTGCTCGTACCGCGCCAAGCGCTCGTCGCGCTTCAAGAACTCGGCGATGTCGACCACTTCGCCGTCGACTCGGGCGCGGACGTAGCCCTGGCCGGCGAGATCCTGCAGCAACGTGTCGTAGTCACCCTTGCGACCGCGCACGACCGGAGAGAACACCTGGAATCGGGTGCCGTCGGGCAGCAGCAGGATTCGGTCGACAATCTGTTGCGGAGTCTGGCGCTGCAACCTGGTTCCGTCGTTGGGACAGTGCTGCACGCCGATGCGGGCATACAACAACCGCAGGTAGTCGTAGATCTCGGTGATCGTGCCCACCGTCGAGCGGGGGTTGCGGCTGGCCGACTTCTGATCGATGGAGATAGCGGGCGACAGACCCTCGATCATGTCGACGTCGGGTTTGTCCATCTGCCCGAGGAACTGTCGGGCATAGGCGCTGAGGCTCTCGACATACCGCCGCTGTCCCTCGGCGTAGATCGTGTCGAAGGCCAGGCTGCTCTTCCCGGAACCCGATAAGCCGGTGAAGACGATCATCTTGTTGCGCGGCAACTCGACGTTGACGTTGCGCAGGTTGTGCTCGCGTGCGCCGCGAACGATGATCTTTCCGGAGTCGGCAACAGGCATTGTGGCGAGGTTACCGATCTGAGCGCTGTCGGCAGCTGTGGTACATGTCGCTCAACATATCATCAAAACGAACACACGTTCTGCTCTAGTTGTGGCCCACTCGTGCCGATAGCAGACACATGAACGGCGGACTGACCACTGATGTGACCCTGGGGCGGACAGCACGCGCCGCCCTGGAGCACTTACGACGACATTCGGGGTATCCAACCTGGCTCTTGACACGGACCAATGACCACGAACGGATCGTGATCGCGGCCGTCGACCCACAGTTCTCCATCGTCGCCAACAGCGTGTTGCCGACTGATCTCACGACGGATCGATTTCTGGCCAACGTGACGAGGTTGGAGGTACCTGTTCAACTGCCCAACGGTGTTCCGTACGGGGCACTCGTCGGTCTCAGCCGTCCACTTCCGCCACCGATGCCCAGCCACGCCGAATCGCTGATCCCCCTGCTCGCCAACACGATCGGAGCTCTGGCCGGAGCCGAGTCCGCAGTGGCCGCCGGGGTGCGCCGGATGGAACAAGCCGACGCCACACTCGATGCGCAGACGGGTACCGCAACTCGACAGGCGTGGGAGTTGCAGCTCAGCCGCGACGACGAGCGTTGCAATGCCAACGGCGAACAGGCCTGGATCTTCATGATCTGCCTCGACGAACTTCATGAGCTCAACAAGCGACACGGCCACGAGGCCGGCGACGAGTTGCTCTCCGAATTCGGCAAGCTGCTCGTCGGAACGATCGACCATCGCCACTTCTGCGCTCGAATCACCGGTCTGCAGTTCGGAGTGCTCGCCGTCGACATGACTGCGAGTGAGGCGACGGCGCTGGAGACGCTCCTGCGCCAAACACTCAGCGCAGCAGGCATCGCGGCATGGGTCGGCGTCGGTCGACGGTTGCCCGGCGTCGGTCTCGGAGCCGCTCTCGACGCCGCCGAAGCCTCGATCGCCGCGGCTCGTGCCGCCGTGAGCATCGCCTCCACGAAGTTCGACGACGCGACGGCTGAGCTCGTCGACGCACTTGACCAGGGTCAGATCCGGGCCTACTTCCAACCGATCGTCGACATGCGCACGGGCGAGGTCGTTGCAATCGAGGCGCTGGCACGCTGGCAGACCGACGGCGGCATCCGCGAGCCGGGTGAGTTTCTTCCCGGCATCGAGCAGGCCGGCCTCAACGCCTCGCTGTTCCACCGGATGCTCGACGACGGTCTGGCTCATCTTTCGACGTTCCGCAACGTGTCGCCGAACCTGCGACTTGCGGTCAACTTCGATTTCGACTCGATCCCGGCAACAGGCTTGCGGAAGGCGGTCACGGATCTTGCCGCGAAGCACGATGTGCCCTTGGAGCTGATCTCGCTCGAGCTCAGCGAGCGCCAATCTTTCGACCTGTCACCGGCAACGCTCGGCGAGTTGCACGACGTCGCCAAGGCCGGAGTGAAGCTCGTCCTCGACGATTTCGGTGTCGGCTTCGCCAGCCTGGAGACTCTCACCTCGTTGCCGATCAGTGGTGTCAAGCTCGACCGGCGGTTCACCGGACAGGTGATCGATGGCGAGCGCGAGCCGGCCGTGGTGAAGGCGATGATCTCGATGGCCGCCGACGCCGGGCTCGAGGTGATCGCCGAAGGTGTGGAGACCCAGACCCAATGCGATCGGCTCGTTCGTCTCGGTTGCCGTCTCGGACAGGGCTACCTCTTCGCCCTGCCGCTGCCCCCCGACTCGATGACCGCCGTGCTCTCGGCCCCGCTCGTTTCCGCCTGGTAACGGAGACTGGCGTCGCGGCCCCTTGCGGGGCCGCTCCGCCAATCACCGTTAGTCCCATGCCCGATGTGTTAGCCGGCGTCACGCAACTCTCGGCGTAGCTCGTTCACCTCGTCGCGCAGGCGGGCGGCGTATTCGAACTTGAGCTCGGCCGCAGCTTCGTGCATCTCTTCTTCCAAGGTCTGGATCAGCCGGGCCAGCTCTTGTTGCGGCAGCGTCTTGAGCTCGCGTTGCACCTTGTCGCGCTCGCGCTGCCGACGGCGATCCTTGCCGGGCACGGGCGACGAATCGTCGGGTCGCAGCAACGACAAGATGTCGCCGACGGCCTTGCGGATGGTCTGCGGGTCGATGCCGTGCTCGAGGTTGTAAGCGATCTGGCGGAGACGTCGTTGCTGGGTGATGTCGATCGCCCTCTGCATCGAGGCGGTCACCTTGTCGGCGTACATCACCACCTGGCCATCGACGTTGCGGGCGGCGCGTCCGATCATCTGGATCAGCGACGTCTCGCTGCGCAGGAAGCCCTCTTTGTCGGCGTCGAGGATGGTGACCAGCGAGACCTCGGGTAGATCGAGGCCTTCGCGAAGCAGGTTGATGCCGACCAGCACGTCGAACTCTCCGAGGCGAAGGGCGCGCAGGATCTCGATGCGCTGGATGGTGTCGATGTTGCTGTGCAGGTACCGCACCCGCAGGCCCTGCTCGAGGAGGTAGTCGGTGAGATCCTCGGCCATCTTCTTGGTCAGCGTCGTGACGAGGATGCGGTCGCCCATGACCACCCGTGTGTTGACCATCTCGATGAGGTCATCGATCTGTCCCTTCGTCGGCCTGACGATGACCTCGGGGTCGACGAGGCCGGTGGGGCGCACGATCTGCTCGACCACCTGTTGGCTGTGCTGCAGCTCGTACGCCGACGGGGTTGCAGACAAGAAGACGCATTGATTGATCCTGCCGAGCACTTCTTCGAACTGCAGCGGTCGATTGTCGCGTGCGCTCGGCAGGCGGAAGCCGTGCTCGACGAGGATGTCTTTGCGCGATCGATCCCCCATGAACTGGCCGTGGAGCTGCGGCACGGCGACATGGCTCTCGTCGATGACCAGCAAGAAGTCCTTGGGGAAATAATCGAGCAGGGTGAACGGCGGCTCGCCGGGGCTGCGACCGTCGATGTGCATCGAGTAGTTCTCGATCCCGTTGCAGTAGCCGACTTCTTGGATCATCTCCAGGTCGTATTGCGTGCGCATGCGCAAACGTTGCGCTTCGAGCAGCTTGCCCTCCTTCTCGAACCACGCCAGACGCTCTTGCAACTCGGCCTCGATACCGATCACCGCCTTGCGCATGCGTTCGTCGCCGGCGACGTAGTGAGTGGCCGGGAAGACCTGCGTTCGCTTGAGATCGCTGAGGGTCTCGCCGGTGAGCGGATCGACCATCGTCAGCCGCTCGACGGTGTCGCCGAACATCTCGATGCGCAGCACCGTCTCTTCGTACGAGGGATGAACCTCGATGGTGTCGCCACGCACCCGGAACTTGCCGCGCCCGAGGGTCATGTCGTTGCGGTCGAACTGCAGATCGACCAACCGGCGCAGGATGCTGCGCATGTCGTAGTCGACACCGACACTGAGATCCAGTAGCTGCCCCCTGTACTCCTCGGGGTCTCCCATGCCGTAGATGCAGCTGACTGAGGCGACGACGATCGTGTCGCGCCGGGTCAACAACCCTGCGGTGGCCGAGTGACGCAGCCGGTCGATCTCGTCGTTGATCGACGAGTCCTTCTCGATGTAGGTGTCGCTGGAGGCGATGTATGCCTCGGGCTGGTAGTAGTCGTAGTAGCTGACGAAGTACTCGACCCGGTTGTGTGGGAAGAACTCGCGCATCTCCTGCGTCAGCTGGGCCGCCAACGACTTGTTCGGTGCCAGGATCAACGTCGGCCGCTGCACCTCTTGGATGGTCCAGGCGATCGTGGCGCTCTTTCCGGAACCGGTGATGCCCAGCAGCGTCTGGAAGCGATCGCCGCGCAGAATCCCCTCGGCAAGGCGGGCGACGGCCTGTGGCTGGTCGCCGGCGGGTTCGTAATCGGAGACGACTTGGAAGTCGGGCACGCCGCTCAGTCTAGTGTGACGAACACCTGTTCGCCAGCGTCGGTTTCTGCAGCGTCCGCGATTCTCCTCGTCGACGATCCTGGCCAGCACGCGACGACCGCGCAACGGAGCGGTTCAGCTGGTGTTCCGCTGTGGCGAACACCGATCTAGGGTGTCGGCCGATGACCCAGCAGTCGCCAGCTACGGTGAAGCCGGCCCTGCGTTCGGTGACTATCGCCCTCGACATCCTCGATGCGTTCTTCGCCGAGGCCGAGATCGGCTTGAGTGAGCTGGCCCGACGCGTTGGCGTGACGAAGAGCACCATGCATCGCACGTGTGGTGTGCTGGTCGATCGCGGCGCACTCGAACGCACGCGCACCGGCCAGTACCGGCTCGGTGTGCACCTACTCGAATACGGTCAGCTGGTCACCACCCGCTCTGCCCTGCGTACCCAAGCGTTGCCCCTGCTCGTCGAGTTGCGCAATGCAATCGGCGAGACGGTGCAACTGGGCGTGCCGTCGGGCGGAGACGTGTTGTACATCGAACGCGTCGAGGGGCTCGGTGCGCTGCGGTTCACGACCGAGGCGTTCCGACGCTCGCCTGTGCATCGCTCCAGCGCGGGCAAAGCCATCGCCGCCTTTCGAGCCGAAGTTGCCGCGGCGCGGATCGAGGCCGGGATGAAGCCAGAGACAGGCCACACCATCGTCATCCCAAGACTGTTCGTCGAAGAACTGGCGCGGGTCCGCGAGCGCGGCTACTCGATCAGCATCGACGAGAGTGAACTCGGTCTGTCATCCATCGGCGTGCCGATCCGCGACCAACCCGACGGCGAGGTGATCGCGGCGATCTCGACCGCCGGCCCGACAGCGCGCCTCCTCGGTGACCACGAGACGCACCACGTGCGGTTGATGCTCAACGCCGGCAGGCAATTGACCAACGCGCTGGCCGCCGGGGCTTACACCCTCCCCCGCCAGCGACGCGGCGCCAAGTAGGCGCGCCTACGCTCCGAATCATGCACGCCGCTGTTCTTCGTGAAGGTTCCAACGAACTCGACATCACCGATGTCGAACACGACGAGCCGATCGGCCGCGAGATCCTCGTGCGGTCGATGGCCGCCGGACTGTGCCACAGCGACTACCACTACCTCGATGGCACGCTCGAGCGCCAGCGCCCCGTGATCCTCGGCCACGAAGGCGCCGGCGTGGTCGAGGCCGTCGGGCCCGACGTCGACGACATCCGGGTCGGAGATCACGTGGTGACCTGCCTGGTGATGGGGTGTGGCGAGTGCGGTCGCTGCTTGGCGGGCGAACCTACGAGGTGCCTTCACCCCGAGGTGACGAAGCGCGCCGCGGGTCAACCGCCGCGACTCACACTCGGCGGCGTCAGCGTCGGGCAGATGGCCAACGTCGGTTCGTTGGCTGACCTCATCCTGCTCGACGAACGTGCCGTCACCGTGATCGGCGACGACGTACCGATGGAGTTGGCATGCATCCTGGGGTGTGCCGTCGTCACTGGTCTCGGCGCCGCGCTCAACACTGCCGACGTGCAACCGGGCGACTCGGTCGTCGTGATCGGCTGCGGAGGTGTCGGGCTCAACGTGATCCAGGGTGCACGCATCGCCGGGGCGCAACGCATCATCGCCGTCGACGCCAATCCGGGCAAGCTGGTACGTGCCCGCCAATTGGGGGCGAGCGACACGATCGACGCGTCGGCGGTCGACGCCGTCGAAGCGGTTCGCGACATGACGGGCGTCGGCGCCGACCACGTGTTCGAAGTGGTCGGTCGCCCAGCACTGGTGCGCCAGGCGTTCGAGATGACGGCGCCCGGCCGGTCTGCATACATCGTCGGCATCCAATCCGACAGGGCCGAACTGACCCTGCCGGTGACCGGTTTCCGGCGCGGCAAGAAGGTGATCGGCGTGTTCATGGGTGATACCGATCCACGCGTCGACATCCCCCGATACGCCGAGTTGTGGCGATCCGGCCAGCTCGACTTGAGCGCAATGATCTCGCACACACTGCCACTCGAGCAGGTCAACAGCGGATTTGCCATGATGGCGGCCGGCGAGTCGGCCCGCACCGTCGTCACGTTCTAGAGGAGCACCATGCCTGATAGCCCGTTGCCTGATAGCCCGTTGCCTGATAGCCCGTTGCCTGATAGCCCGTTGCCTGATAGCCCGCAAGAGCCTGAGGTCATACCCATGCACGCGCTGTCGTTGAGCGCCGCGCAGCGCATTGCCGAGGCGGCGATCTCGGCCGCCCGATCACATGGCGTGGCGGCATGCATCGCAGTCAGCGATCCGTCGGGTGAACCGATCGTGACCGCCCGTATGGACGGCGCACCGCGCCTGTCAGCCGAGATCGCCCGCAACAAGGCGTACACCGTGGCGTCGTTCAACGGTCTGCCCACCCACGTCTGGTGGCCGGCGATCGCCGATGATCCCGCCCTCGTTCACGGCCTCACCCACACCGCGCGCCTGGTCGTGTTCGGAGGCGGCGTACCGGTGCACGTCGACGGCGCCCTGGTCGGTGCCGTCGGGGTGTCAGGTGGTTCCTCCGAACAGGATCGGGCCATCGCCGAGGAGGCCGCGTCGGCGGTCGGTCCGTGATCTCTGTGCGCGATTTCGGCATCCCCAGGCGTATTAGCGCGCCCGACCACGTGCGTTGGGTGCGATTTCGGCATCGACAGGCATCCCCAGGCGTATTACCGCGCCCAACCAGCTTCGGGACGCGTGGGTCAGACGCGTGGGTCAGACGCGGGTCAGACCCGATCGAGCACGATGTCGAACGTCGTCGCCAGTTCGCCGGTGTCGTCGGGCTTGAACTCGCGGATCAGGCTGCGCTGCACACCGAACACGGCATCGCCGTCGAGGAAGTCGCTCTCGACGTCGAACACGTGGGTGATCAGATCCTTGTAGTCGGGATGCCGGGCCCAGATGTGCAGATGGCCGGGGCGCCACCAGTTACGGCCGTTCTTCTTCAGCAGGTCGCCGGCAGGGCCATCGCTGGGGATCGGGTAGGGCACGGGCCGGATGCTGCGGATCTCGTAGGTGCCATCCGGCTGGGAGTGGTAGATGCCTCGGAGGTTGTCAGCACTCTGAATGCCCGGCTGCTGCACCGCGTAGAACATGTTGGAAGCGTTCTGCCAGCAGTCGAGGATGACGCCCTCGACCGGCTTGCCGTCGACGTCGGTGATCGTGCCGCGCACGACCACGCGGTCACCATCGTCGGGATCGACGAGCATCGACTCGCCAAAAGCGCGGTCAGGTGAGCCGCCGGCGTGGAACGGCCCGAGCACGGTGTTGTCGGTGAGGCTCGACGAACTGGCGTCGTAGGCCAACATCTCGACCAGCGTCGAGACACCGGTGGTGTCGGAGAGCAGTATGAACTCCTGGCGCACGTCGTCGCTGATCTTGCCGCATTGGGTGAGGAACGTGATGCCCGCAAACCACTCTTCGCGGGTCAGGTTGACCTCGCGGGCGAACGCGTGCAGATGGCGAATGGCTGCGCAGGTCACCTCCTTCAAGCGCGGGCTCGGCGAGTTGTCGTATCGCGACAAGACCTCGGCCAACAGTTCATCGAGTGCGCCTTCTTTGGCCATCGTGGGTCCCCCGGAAGTGTTGAGTGCGTGTCTGCCGCGTTGCTATCACACGATCGCCGGCGCTCACCAGATGGACGTTCCTCCGTGCAGAACGAGAAACTGTCCTTCGTTCCCGAAGTAGCCTAGAGTCCGGTCACCTACTCGCCAGGAGGTTGCACGATGGCAGACCACGCCGACGGACCGACTCGCCCATCCAGCGGCGCGTACATCCAGCACCTGGTGCTACGAGTCCGCGACCTGGAGACAGCGCACGACTTCTACACCCGGGTCCTCGGGTTCGAGCAGTGCGCCGAACTCGAGCGCGACAAGTACCCGGACTACAAGATGCGCTTCTACCGCGGCAGCGCCGAGCGGCACCACGATCTGGCACTCTCCGAGCTGACGGATCCGTCCAGTGCTCCCCCACCCGAGACGCCGTGGCAGATGTTCGGCAGCACTCCTGGCGTCGACCACATCGCTGTCTGCTATCCCGACCGCGACTCTTGGTTGAGCCAGATCGCCTGGATGAAGTCCCAGGGCGTCGAGTTCCGCATTCGTGGGAACCACGGCATGACGCACAGCGCCTACGTCGAAGACCCCGATGGCAACGGGATCGAGGTTCTGTACAACCTCCCCGACGAGGTCTGGTCGGGCGATGTCAATGCCGCGCTCAACCACTTCGAGGTCCTGCCCCTCGACGGGCCTGAGTCGATGGTCGACGACACCAACTACGTCGAGTTCGCCCCGGCTGAAAGCTAAGCCAGCATCGCGTCGACGAGGGCGTATGCCGTTTCCCGGTCGGAGTACATCAGGGTGTGATGCGTTCGGCTGGTCTTCGCCGATGCCAGGTAGTTGCGCTCGTACAACTCGTTGCGTGAGCCGAGCCCGGAGCCGATGAAGTCCCACGCCAACCGATAGATGCCCGCCCGCCGCTCGGCGTCCATGTCGTTGGCACCGTGGACGAACTCCTCGATCAGCGGGCGCAACCTGGCATCGCTGAACATTGCTCTACTGGGGGTCGCCAACAGGTTGTGCCCACCGATCAGCATCAGGATCTCACGCACTCTCGGGTACCACACCGCCAGCAGCGAGCGCATGGGGTGCATCGGGCGACCGTCGGGGAAGATCACCCCGTCTCCCCGGTCATAAGCGTGCTCCTCCGACAGCAGGATCGCGCTGCGGGTCACCTCGACGTAGCTCGACAACTCGCCCAACATCTCGAGTGTCGGAGCCGAGTTGTCGTTGACCGCCTCGGCCATGCGTAACGCCAGGCCGTAGGCGAACTCCAACTTGGTGAGCGCCCGAATCGTGGTCTGCTGCATGATGTTGGCCCACCACGCGGTCGGCCCCATCACCGAGTTGTACACGTCGATGTCACCGTTGATGAAGACCCGCTCGTGAGGAACCTCGACATCGTCGAAGATCGTGAACGCGTCTTGCTCGTCGAACCTCGATGACAACGGATGGTCGAACGAGTTGGACCCCACCGTCGCCGCGCTGTCGCGGCACAGGAAGATCAGCCCGGGTGTGTCCATCGGCAGGGCGAAGCTCAGCGCATATTCGCTCGTCGCGTCGGCCGGCAGCGGAAGTCCTGGATAGATGGCGGTCTCATCGGCGAATGGTGCAAGCGTGGCCAGGATGCGCGCGCCGCGCACGATGATGCCGGTCGAGGTCTCGCCGACCTTGTGCAAAGGGACCGGATTGCCGGCAAACGATTGGTCTTTCACACGGTCGATCGTCGGATGCACGATCGTATGGGTCAACGACAGATCGTCGCGGGCGATCATCTTCTGGTAGTTGCGCAGGTTGTCGTGACCTTGCTCGTTCCGGCCGTCCGGGCCGAGCCACGCCCCTCTCTCCCCTGCAAATCCGGCAAACGTGACGTTCATGTAGTCGGGGGTGCGACCCATGAGCCCGACGCTTGACTCGGCTATTCGACGCAATCCGCGATGGCGGCGCTTCAGATCGTCGACCGAACGCGGAATCATGTGGCTGATGTTGATCGCTTCGCCGGTCTCCGGGTCGGCCATCAAGCACTCGTCGGCGAACTCTTGTTGGATGTCGAAGACCCTCGCCAGGCTGTGGGCAGCGCCCTGCAACTGCGGGTGGGTGGTGACGTCGTCAACGCGTTCGTCGCCGAGCCACACCTCACGGTTGCGGGCGCGCAGGCCCTTCAGGAACTGTTCTCCATTACGTGCTGGCATGTGTCCCCCCAACATCATGGTTGCGTGGCACGCTAATGGGCGGGGAGGCCTACGATCGTGTCGATGGCCACCTCTTCTCCCCCCGACATCGTTCGTTCTGCATACGCAGAACTGATCGTCACCGATCTCGGTGCCAGCAAGCATTTCTGGGTTGATCGTCTCGGCTTCGTGATCAGCTCCGAAGACGCCGACGCTGTCTACCTGCGTGGTCACGAGGAGTTCACCCACCACAGCCTGATCCTGCGTCGGGGCGATGTACCGGCGTGCTCCCGGTTCGCGTTCCGCGTTCGCACGCCTGAAGATCTCGACGCGGCCGCCCTCTTCCACACCGATCGCGGATGCGAGGTGCGGCGCTACCCGGCCGGGGCAACCCGCGGAGTCGGCCCAACCGTACGTGTTCTCGACCCGTTTGGTTTCGTCGTCGAGTACTTCCATGAGATCGAGTGGATCGGCCACCATCACCAGCGCTACGACCTACGGCACGGAGCCAGCATCAACCGGCTCGATCACATCAACCTGGTCACCGACGACGTGAAGGCGCTGTACGAGTGGTACACCGGACTCGGCTTCGGCCTGTCGGAGACCATCGAGGACGACGACGGCACGTTGTACGCCACGTGGATGTTCCGTAAGCAGACGGTGCACGACGTGGCCTCGACCCAGGGTTCGTCGCCGCAGCTGCACCATGTGGCCTTTGCCTGTCCCGAGTCGCACCACATCCTCGGTCTGGCCGACACCCTCGGCTCCGTCAACGAGTTTCACCACATCGAGCGCGGCCCGGGCCGCCACGGCGTGTCGAACGCGTTCTACCTGTACCTACGCGATCCTGACGGCCACCGCGTCGAGGTCTACACGACCGACTACTTCACGGGCGATCCTGGCCACCAACCGCTGCGGTGGAGCGTCAACGACCAGCGCCGCCGCGACTTCTGGGCCAACCCGATCGTGCCGCGGTGGTACGAAGAGGCAAGCCGGGTGCTCGACCTCGACGGCAACGTCCAACCCCTGCGCGAGCGCAAGAGCGACGAGCAGCGCATCACGGTTGGCGCCGACGGTCACGGCGTCACCCGATGATCACTCCACAACTGGCGGCCACCCTGGCCGAACGGCACGAGTGGGCGCGGCGCGAGGTCAAGTCGATCGATCCGGTCTCCGTCGACCATCCCGAACTCACCATCGACGACGCGTACTCCGTGCAGCAAGCGTGGGTCGACCTGCAGATCGCCGGAGGGGCAGCGCTGGTCGGACGCAAGATCGGTCTCACCTCGCGTGCCATGCAGCAGCAGATGAAGATCGACGAACCGGATTTCGGCGCGCTGCTCGACTACATGATCATGCCGAGCGGCGTGCAACTTCGCCACGCCGACTTCGTCGATCCCGAAGCTCGAGGTCGAAGTCGCCTTCATGATCGGTCGGCGCCTCAGCGGTGATTCGGTCACGATCGACGAGGTCCTGGCCGCGACCGACTACGTACAGCCCGCCCTCGAACTGATCGACGCCCGCAGCTACAGAGTGCATCCCGTCACCAAGAAGGCCCGGACGATCGTCGACACCATCGCCGACAACGCCGCCGACGCCGGTGTCATCCTCGGAGGCGCAAAGATCGCTCCCGCCGAGATCGACATGCGCTGGATCGGCGCGATCTTCTCGTGCAACGGCGTGGTCGAAGAGACCGGCCTCGCTGCCGGAGTGCTCGGTCATCCCGCCAACGGAATCGCCTGGGTCGCTCGCCGCCTTGCGCCCTACGGACTGGCGATCGAGCCCGGGCAGATCATTCTCGCCGGGTCGTTCACCCGCGCCTCTGCGACGCATCCCGGCGATGAGTTCGTCGCCGACTACGGCCCGCTCGGTACGGTGACTTGCTCGTTCGTGTGATCACGAGGGCCTTGTGGCCAAGTGCTAGAACAGGATGCAGAATGGCTGCCGAAAGGAACTCATTGTGCAATATGCCTTGATCAACGGTGTTCGCAACCATCCCGACTCCGCCTACGCCCTGACCGACGTGTACTCCGACTTCATCAGCGATGCGGTGCTCGCCGAAGAGCTCGGGTTCAGCCACACCTGGTACGGCGAGCATCACTTCCGACCGTGTCAATGGACCGGTTCACCAATGATGCTGGCCGCCGCGGTCGCCGCCCGAACCGATCGGATCCGGGTTGGAACCTCGGTCGTGTTGCTTCCGTTCCACGATCCCATCCGCGTCGCCGAAGATGCAGCCATCGCCGACATCTTGTCCAAGGGACGGTTCGACCTCGGCGTCGGCCCCGGCTCGCAGTACGAGGAGTTCATCACCTTCGGCAAGGACCCGGCGGAGATGAACCAACGGTCGTGGGAGGCGATCGACTGGATCCGTCGGGCATTCACCGAGACCGAGATGTTCAGCCACACCGGTCGCTTCTACGACATTCCCGAGATGACGTTCACGACGAAGCCGGTACAGCAGCCACTCCCGATGTGGTGGGGAGGCATGGGCCCGAAGAATCTCGCCCGTGCGGCCGAACGGGGCATGAACCTGATCGCCCCGTTCAACGCCGGGTATGACGCCGCACTACAGGCCTGCGGCCGGAACCCCGCCGATCACCAGATCTCGGTGATGGTTCCCATCTGTGTGGCCGACACCACCGATCACGCCTGGGAGATCGCCGGGCGTGGCATCGAGTACTTCGTCAACTTCTACCAGATGCGCAAAGATCTGCAGGGCACCCCTGCGGCCGACGATGCCCGGGTGACACAGGAGATGCTGCGCACCGGCAACGCCGGGTTCTGGTTCGCCGCGGTCGGCACACCCGATGACGTGATCGCCAAGTTGCGTCCCTTCGTCGATGGCCACCTCGGTCGCATCACGCAGCTGGCGTTACAGGTACGTCACCCCGGCATGGGCACCGTCGACACACATCGATCCATGCGCATGTTCGCCAGCGAGGTCATCCCGGCGTTGTCGTAGCGCTACTCGCTCATCCGCCGCACACGCACGATTGGGATCTGTCGCTCTGTCTTGGTCTGATACTCGTCGTACGGCGGATAGATGGCCACCATCTGTGCCCACAGCCGATCCCGTTCCTCCCCGTCGGCGACGGTCTCGGCCACGCCCGAGAAGATCTCGGCGCGGTCTTGGATCGTCACTGACGGGTCGGCGGTCAGGTTGCCGTACCACAGCGGGTTCTGCGGGCGACCGCCGTACGAAGCAACGAGGATGTAGTCGTCGCCGTCACGGCCGAAGATCAAGGCGTTGCGGCGGAGACCTCCCGACTTGCGCCCCGTGGTCGTCAGGACGACCGTCGGATACCCACGCCACATGTAGCCGTCTTCGCCGTCACTCTCGACGTACTTGCGGGTGTGCTCGGCCACCCATTCGGTCGCGCTGTCCAACGGCTGATCACTCATCGCTCACTCCTCGTCCATTTCGTTGGGCGCGATTCTGGCACCAGCGGTTCCGATAGCGCGCCCGTGCGGGTGGGCTGGGCGCGATTCGGGCACTGCGCCTACTGGTTGCGCGCCCGACGGGATGGCTCGGGGGCGGTCACGTGACGGGCGAAGGCCAGCGAGGCGTCGAAGATCGCCTGCAGATCGGGGGCGCCGGTCCAGAAGTGATCGCTGCCGTCGACGGCAACGAACTCGGCCGAGCCGCCGGCGTTGCGCAGGGCGTCGACGAACTCGACGCTCTGGGCAAACGGCACCTGCGCGTCGTCAGTGCCGTGGTGGATCTGGACGGGGGGCGCTGCAGCGTGCACGTATGAGATCGGGCTGGCAGCGCTGGTTCGCGCCGGGTCGGTCTGCAAAGGCGCACCGACCAGTGACGACTCCCACGAACCGGCGTCATCAGGTCGCTTGTCGCTGTCGGGGCGGTGTTGACCGCTGAGTGACAACAGGTTCATCGGCCCGTACCAGTCGATCACACCGCACACCGCGCTCGACTCGCCGAGGTGCTGGCCCACCTCTCCCTGCAACCCGACGCGGTCGGCGGTGAGTCCGGCGAGCATCGCCAGATGTCCACCCGCGGATTCCCCCCAAGCCACCAGCCTCGATGGATCGATGCCGAGCTGCGGTGCGTTGCCGCGCACCCATCGGATCGCCGCCTTGACATCGTGCAGCTGCGCAGGAAACCGTGCCTCGCCGCTGAGCCGGTAGTCGACCGTGGCCACCACGAAACCTGATCGGGCGAGCAGGTCGAGCGGGGTCGGCGACCACGAGGCGAATGCCCGGCCGAAGCGCCGGCGGGTGCCCACGGCCCAACCCCCACCGTGGAGATAGACGATGGACGCGCCAGACGCTGTGCCGGGATCGGGAACGTACAGATCGAGCAGCAGTGGCCGGAAGCCCTCGACGACAGCGAACTCGACGCCGTGATGCACGGTGACACCCGAAGCCAACATCGATGCCGGGGCACCGAAGTCGACCGCAGTCGCGTCAGCCACCGCCGGTCGCCGAGGTCAACCCGCCGTCGGGATGCAGGATCGAACCGGTGAACGACGCAGCTTCGTCGCTGCACAGGAACAGCGCGGTGTTGGCGATGTCGAGCGGCGACGGCAAGACGCCGAGCGGCAGTTGGGCGGCGCGCTGGTCGTACCATGCTTGCTGGGCGACCGGGTCGTCACCGACACTGCCGGCGGCGATCTCGGCGAGCATCTCGGTGGTCACGTATGCAGGGCCGATCGCATTGACTCGAATTCGATGCGGCGCCAACTCACCCGCCAACGACCGGGTCAGCATCCAGACCGCGGCCTTGGACACGCTGTACACGCCGGCCGATGGCCGCTTCGATGCGATCGACGCAAGCGTTACTATGCTGCCACCATTGCCCGCCTCGATCATCCGCTGTGCGGCGCGTTGGGCAGTCAGGAACACGCCGCGGACGTTGACGTTGTTGACGAAGTCGAAGTGCTCGGGTTCGAGATCGAGAAATCCGCGGAACCCGGCGTCAGGGTGCGCAGCAACCCCCGCGGAGGCGACGCACACCGACACGCCGCCCATCAGCGCGGCTGCCCGGTCGATCGCAGCACGGATCGACGCAACGTCGAGCACATCACCGGCGACGAAGTAGGCCCGAACTGCCTCGGCGTTGAGCTCGGCGGCCAACTCGGTGCCACGCTCGGCCATGCGCGGCAAGTCGATCAGCGCCACCACTGCACCCTCCTCGACGAATCGGCGGGCGGTGGCGGCACCGAGACCGCTGGCGCCGCCGGTGATGATCGCCCGCTTGCCTTCCAGCCGTCCCATGTCAGACCCTCCTCATGTTGACCACGTCGAGGAGGTCGGCGTGGATCGCCTTGTTGGCGGCGACGATGTTGGTGATGCCGACGCCGAGGTTGACCGGCTCGCCATAAAATCCAGTCGCAACTCCGCCCGCCTCCTCGAGGAGCAACATCGCCGCGGCAACATCCCATGCGTACGTCGCGTCCTTCTCGACGAAGCCGTCGAGCATGCCCGCGGCGACGTACGCCAGGGCGAACGATGGGCAGCCGATCGCTCGTGTGCCGCGACAGTGAAGGTGCATCTGCTCGATACGCAGCGCGTGTTCGTGTATGGCCCACGGGTCGTCGTTCTGCAGGCCGGTGGCAATCAACGCCTTGCCGATGTCGGTCGTATCGCTCGGCCGGCAGATCGTTCCGCCACCACGCACGACCGCGAAGATCTCGTCGCGGAGCGGATCGAGGATCACGCCGGCCACGAGCGGCCCCCCGGTCTCGCGCACAGCGATCGACACCCCCCACGGCGACATTCCCCGCGCATAGTTCGTGGTGCCATCGAGCGGGTCGACGATCCACGTGAACGGTCCGTCGGGATTTCCGGCGGAGCCCTCCTCACCAAGTATTGCGTGGTCGGGATAGCGACCGAGCAGCAGCTCGACGATCGTCGCCTGCGATGCCTCGTCGGCCCACGTGACGATGCTGGAGCGAGCCGATTTCTGGACGATCTCCGGCGGGCGAAGCAACCCTTCCATCAGCCTCTCGCCGCCGGCCCGGGCTGCATCGAGGGCAGATTCCAGCAAGTTCGTGTCGCTCACCCCGGCGAAGCTAGTCGCCGTACGCCAGCGGGCCGTCATGCCAAGATATGAGCATGCCAACTCCGAGCACCAAGGTGCTGTTCGTCATCAATGCCGAGGTTGTCGATCAGGAGTTGCTCGATCAGTACCGCGCCGCGGCCAAACCGTCGATGGCCAAGTACGGCGCTCGCATGTTGGCCGGCGCGAACGATGCCGAGATCATCGAAGGGCAGCCGTTCGGCACCCGGGTCGTCGTTGTCGAATTCCCGAATCGCGAGGCATTCCACCAGTGGTACGCGGATCCCGACTACGCCGATCCGTTGGCGATGCGCCTGAAGGCAACCAATGGGATCGCCCTGCTCGTTGACGGACGTGAGTAATTCGAACTTCGTGATATAGCATCGCCGCTCGCAGCCTGTATGGGAAATGGGCACTGAGTTCACCGACTACTTGGGGGTCATGAAATGGCAGAGATCGTTCCCGTCGACCAGTTTCTCGACTGGTACCCTGGCTGGAAGCCAGAGCACATCGACGATCCCTGGCTGCGTCTGAAGTCGGGTCCGTTCACCAAAGAGGACGAATCACGCTTCTGGTTCGTCGACTTCCACTGGCCACGCGGCTTCTCGCCACTCGGCTTCCAATTTGTCACCGGTGCGGCCTGGTCGACGCAACTGGCCGCGCACCAGTTGCCACTGCCCCCTGCGGGCGGTCTGGTGCAGCGCATGGGCGGTCCGTTCCTGTACGAGGGCGAGGTGCCGGTCACATCGCAGTGGGAGATCGGTTACCGGGCGGCCCGCATCGAGAAGAACATGCCCAAGTTCCTCGGCAACTTCGACGCCATCTGGGAAGAGCGCAAGTGGGAGCTCGAGCTGGGGCTCGGCTACTTCGAGAGCTACGACTTCGCCGGCAAGTCGCTCGCTGACATCGGCCAGTACATCGCCGATGCGCGCACGTTCAACACCCGGGCATGGGAGATCCACTTCGAGATCATGTACCCGCTGCTGGCCATCTACCTGCAGCTCTACGGACTGTGCGCCGGCAACGGCATCGATCCCGGCAACATCGCCAAGATGCTGCAGGGCCGCGATTCGAAGATCATGGAGACCGACCGGGCGATGTGGGACCTCGCCGACGAGGCCAAGCGACTCGGCCTCGCCGACCTGTTCGCCGACGAGCCCGACCAGATCCGCGCTGCACTGTCTTCTGCCGGTGGCAACGCCTCGATCTGGCTCACCAAGTTCGACGACTTCTTGAAGGTCTACGGCTGGCGCACCGAGGGTATCGCCGACATCAACATCCCGTCGTGGATCGAAGACCAGTCATCGCCTCTCGGCCAACTGCGCAACTTCGTGCAGATGGACGAGCGTCACGACTTCGATGCGTCGCTGGCCGACTCGCACCGCGAGCGCGACGAGGCGATCGATGCTGCCCGGTCACAGTTGAACGGTGGCGACCTCGCCGCGTTCAACGAGTTGCTCGGCATCTGCACCGTGGCCAACTTTGCCTGGTGGAACGAGGACCACAACTACTACATCGACTTGCGCTCGTCGATCCCCATGCGCAGGGGCGCGCTTGCGGCCGCCGCTGCCGTGGGCGCCGACAAGTACGACGACACCACGTTCTTGTTCTTCCCCGAACTGCAGCAGGTCTGCAACGGCGAGATCCTGTGGAAGGACAAGCAGTCAATCGCCACCGCCCGCCACGAGTACTACGACCACTACCAAGATCTGCGACCGACCATCCCGAAGGTCGTCGGCACGTTGCCAGACAAGGTCGAAGACCCGGTGTTGATCGAGATCTTCGGGATGCACAGTCACTACTTCGCCGGCCTCAAGGCCGACCCGCACACGACGACGCTCAACGGGTTCCCCGCTTCGGCGGGCGTCTACACCGGCCGGGCACGGGTGATGCTCTCGGCGACCGAGCTGTTCGATCTCGAAGAAGGCGAGATCCTCGTCACCGAGGCCACTTCACCCAACTGGACCACGGCATTCGCGATCATCGGCGCCTGCGTGTGCGACGGCGGTGGCTCGCTGACCCACGCCGCCACCGTCAGTCGGGAGTATGGGATTCCCTGTGTGGTCGGAACATCGGTGGCCACGCTGAGGATCAAGACCGGCGATCTCATCGAGGTCGACGGAACCCGGGGCGTCGTCACGATCGTGGAGCGCGCCGCGATCGCATGAGTGTGACCAATTGAGCGTCAAGGGCAAGCGCATCGTGGTCACCGGCGGAGCACGAGGCATCGGCGCCCGCCTGGTCGGTGAACTTCGCGAGCGCGGCGCCGAAGCCATCTCCGCCGACATCCTCCCCGGTTGCGACATCGTCTGCGACGTCAGTGACGAACAAGATGTGATCGCCTTGTTCGACCAGGCCGGCGACATCGACGGTCTCGTCAACAACGCTGCGTTGCTGGTCGGGCGGCGACCGTTTCAGGAGATCACGGTCGAGGAATGGGACCGGATGATGGCGGTCAACGTCCGCGGAACGTTCCTGTGCGCCCGCGAGGCCTCGAAGCACATGCCCCGTGGCGGCTCGATCGTCAATGTCTCGTCGACGACGGCGCTCAACGGTTCGCAGGGCTTCCTTCACTACGTCGCGTCCAAAGGCGCCGTGATCTCGATGACCAACACCCTTGCGTTCGAGCTCGGCCCCCAACAGATCCGTGTCAACTGTGTCGGCCCGGGTTTCACACCGACCGAAGGCTCGGCCGTCCTCGGCACCTACGACCCGACCGCCACTCCGCTGGGCCGAGTGATGGAGCCCGACGACCTGCTCGGCACGTACTGCTACCTGCTCGGCGACGACTCGAAGTTCGTCAGCGCCCAGACAATCCTGGTCAATGGTGGACGCTTCCCTCACTGACCTCGACGCCACAGCGCAAGCCGAACTGGTGCGGCGCAACGAGGTGCATCCGCGCGAGCTCGTCGACCAGGCGATCGAGCGGATCGAACGGTTCGACCCACAGCTCAACGTGATGGTCCATCGTCAGTACGAGCGGGCCCGCCGTGACGCCGACAACCCGCTGCCGGACGGCCCGTTTCGAGGCGTACCGTTCCTGTTCAAGGACTACCGCTGCCGCGAGGCCGGCGAGCCGTACACGATGGGCATGCGGGCGCTACGCGACGTCGGCTTCCGGGCATCGACCGACGCTCCGCTGACACTCGCCTTCCGCGCCGCGGGCCTGATCCCGCTGGGCCGTACCAACACACCTGAACTGGCGTGCGTGGGCACCTGCGAACCCGAGGCGTTCGGCCCGACCCACAACCCGTGGGCCACCTCGCGCACCCCCGGCGGGTCCTCGGGTGGCTCTGCTGCTGCCGTCGCTGCACGGCTCGTTGCGGCTGCTCACGCCAACGACATCTCTGGGTCTATCCGCATCCCGGCAGCGCACTGCGGCCTGGTCGGGTTGAAACCGTCGCGTGGTCGCACGATCGCCAGCATCGCCGCCGACGCCCGCACAGGAATGTGCGTCGAAGGTGTCGTCAGCCGCTCGGTCCGCGACACCGCCGCGCTGCTCGATGCGATCTCGGTGGCCGGCTCGCAGCCTGTGCTGCCGGCGGTCGGCCAGCCATGTCCGACCCTGCGCGTCGGACTGTGCACGCAGGCGTTCAGCGGCAGCACGGTCGACACAGACAACGCCCTGGCCGCCGAACATTGCGCCTCGCTGCTGGAAGGCCTCGGGTGCAACGTCGAGATCTCGGCGCCCGCTCCCCTGTCGGACCCGGCGCTCTGGAAAGCCGCTGCAGCCCTGCTCGCAGTCAACTGGGCGGTAGAGGTCGACACCTGGTCTGCGAAACTGGGGCGGACGCTCGGCGAGAACGATCTCGAATCGACGACCTGGCGCCTGGTGTGTGCCGGCCGAGGGATCGACGGCGTCGAACTGCTCGCCGCGCAGAGCCTGATGATCGAGCACACGGCTCGAGCAGAAACCTGGTGGGATCGCTTCGATCTGTTGATCACGCCAACCACTGCCAACGCACCGACGCTGCTGGGCGACTATGCCAAGGGGTTCGAGTCGGGTCGCGGCAGCGCGTTCACCCGCCCGTTCAACGTCACCGGGCAGCCGGCTATGAGCGTGCCGCTCGGTTGGCCGCCCGACGGTCTACCTCGGGGCGTGCAGCTGATCGCACCGCACGGCCACGATGATCTGCTGATCACGGTGGCCGCCGCCCTCGAGATCGCCGAGCCGTGGGCGCATCGTCGGGCTACGGTGACGGCATGATCGTTGCCGTCGTGAACTTCGCCCTCCCGGCTCCGCTCTCGACCGATGAGGCCAGGGCCATGTTCGAGGCCAGCGCTCCCAGCTACCAGAAGGTCGACGGATTGCTTCGCAAGCATTTCCTGTTGGCCGACGATGGTCGCAGTGCAGGTGGTGTCTACCTGTGGGACAGCCGCGAGCAGGCCGAAGCGTTGTACGACGACGACTGGCGCGCCCGCCTGGCCGCCCGCTACGGATCCGAACCACAGGTGACCTTCTACGACAGCCCGGTCACCGTGGATCCGTCGTCGATCATCGTCGGCTGACTCCCGATTGCCGACTCCACCACCCAACCGAACCTTGTCGCTCCGAACATGCTGAGCGTGTTGAGAACGACAAGGTTCGTGACGGGCTGGGGAATGGCATGCTCACCAGGGGTGGACCGAGCCGTCCCAGCGGAGGAACGAGCCGCTCTGCTCCAGCGTGAGGCCGTCGACGAGGGCGACGATGGACGTGGCAGCGTCGGCGGGCTCGAGGGTGGCGCGCGCGGTCCACCCATGTCGCTGCGCAGAAAACCTGGGTGCAAGGCGATCACGCTGACGCCTTTGGGTCGCAGAACTTGGGACTGCTTCAAGCTCAACATGTTGAGCGCCGCCTTCGACGTGGTGTACGCGGCGTCACTGCCGATCTGGTGAGCGACCTCGATCGAGCCGACCTGCGACGACACGTTGACCACCTTGCCGCCTGCAGCGCACAGGTTGTCGGCCAGCGCCTTGACCATCAGCATCGGCCCGACCACGTTGACATCGATGACGGCTCGGAACTGCGCCTCGGTGAGCTCGAGCGCACTTCTGGCAGTCTCCTGGGCTCCCACAGCGCGGGCATCGATGCCGGCGTTGTTGTACAGCACGTCGACGGGCCGGTCGCCGACCGCAGCGGCAAAGGCGGTGATCGACGCCCCCGAACCCGTATCGAGCTCGAGCACTTCGGCGCCCCCGTCGCTGAGCTCGCCGGCCGCGGCCGGTTTGCGGCATCCGCCGATCACGGTGGCTCCCGCCACCAGGTAACGCCTCGCCAACGCCAGCCCGAGGCCACGGCTGCAGCCGGTGATGACAACGGTGGTCATGCCAACACCTCGTCATCGGGTAATCGGTGGTAGTAGGCGTGCCATTCGATCAACAGCCCGTAGCGCATCGTCCAGAACTCGCCGGCCCTGCCGCGAACCAGTTGTCCGTCGTCGGTGCGATAACTCGATTCCCACTCGACGCAGATCGTGTCGCCATCGGCAGCGCGGAGCGTCTTGCGCAACTGATGGTCGTGCCGTGACTTCGAGCCGAAGCCGAGGCGTTGGGTGTGGAACTGTCTGGCTTCATCGAGGCCCTCGGCGGCCTTTACGCCGTTCCAGTAGATGACAACGTCAGGGTGCAGCAACGACATGATCTGCGTCAGATCCCGACTGCAGTAGGCAGCTTCTGCGGCGGCGACGAGTTGATCGGCCGTAGTCGGCGCCGCAATGCCGACCAGCCGGCGGGCACGTTCGAAGGCGTGAGCGCGAGCCAGCGGGTCGACGTGCACGGCAACCATGCCTACAGCCCGAGCCCCCTCGATGCAGTAGGGCGTGTCGTCGAGAAACACGATCTCGCCAGGCGCAAGACCGAAATCGGCGGCAGCTTTGAGGTACGGCCCTGCTGCCGGCTTGCGCTCGCCGAAATCGGTGCAGTCGACGAGCACGTCGAACATGGCGAACTCGGGACGGCCGGCGACCCACTCGCGACTCGACGCTCTGTACAAGTCGTTGCTGAGGATCCCGACCTTGATCCCTGCCGCTCGGGCCTCGTCGACGAGCGCGAGGGCGTCGGCTGCGAAGACACCCGCGCCGAGCTCCATGCTCATCGCCCGCCACATGGTGATGCGGTCGGCATAGCCGCCCGATTGGGCCAACTGGTTCCAGTACTCGTCGATGTCGATGTCGCCGCGCAGGCACCGCTGCCACGCTGGATCGCCGGCTGGATCCACCGCTCCGCGGCCAGTGAACCGACGACCGGTACGACGTTCCAACTCGTCGAGAACGATCCAGTTCGACTCCATCAGGACGTCGCCGACATCAAACAAGAGTGCGCTCGGCATCGGGCTAACGTACCCCGCCGCGTGCGGGCCGCGGCAGCCACAACACCATCCCGAGAGCGAGGGCACCGGCAACCGCGAAGGCGAGACTGAACGGGGTGACGGTGCCGTCGAAGGCCCGGTCGAGCCGAGACCCGACGATCGCCCCGGCTGCAGTGGTCACCGTGGCGTACACCGCGGCTGCTGTACCGGCGACATGGCCGACCGGCTCCATCGCCGCCGAGTTGAGGTTGGGGAACAGCACGTTGTAACCCATGAGCACCATCACCAGCAGAATGAGGAACGGCCAGAACGGAGGGTGGCCACCGGTGCTGAGACTCAAGGCCGACATCGCCACAGCGACTGCTGTATAGGCGATCAGCGCCCCACGAATCAGTCGATCGAGGCCGATTCGCTCGACGTTGCGTCCGACCGTCATCGACGCGGCACCCATCAGCAATGCGGCTCCACCGAATATGAACGGGAACCACGAGCGGCGATGGAAGACCTCGGCAACGACCCGCTCGGACGAGGCGAGATACGACGAGAAGGCGCCGAACAGCGCCACGCTGGCGAGTGTGTAGATCAATGCGGGGCGGCTGCGTATCATCGCCGCGGTCGCTACCCACACCTGACGGAAGTGCAACGGTTGACGGCGGTCGACAGGCAATGTCTCGGGGAGCCGCAACGACCACGCTGCGATCGCCGCACCGAAGCCGGCGCAGACCACGAACGTTCCACGCCAGGGCATCACCTTGATCAGCCCGGCACCGAGCGTGGGCGCCACGACCGGAACGATGATGAAGATCGTCATCGCAAACGACATCTCGCGGGCCATGTCGGCGCCGCCGAATCGATCACGGATCGTCGCCACTGCGATGACCCGGAGCCCGGCGGCCCCGATGCCCCACGCAAACCGGGCCCACAGCATCCAGCGCAGGCTCGGCACCGCAGCGGCCGCCAGGGCGCCACCGACGAACAGGGCGCAGGTACCGAGCAGCACTCCGCGGCGCCCGAAACGGTCGGCCAGGAGGCCGAGCGGGATCGGGCCCAACGCCATCCCGAGGAAGAATGCCGTGACGAGTCCGGCGGTCGCCGCCGAGTCGGGAGCCAAGCCGAGGTCGGAGCGAATTCGGCCGAAGGCGGGCAGGATCAGGTCGATCGAGATCGCTGCCGAGGCCATTGACAAACCGGCGAAGGCGCGCAGCTCGAGGCGTGACGGTTGTCGACGAACATCGACGGCAACAGCCGTCATGCGCAGAACTCGGCTACCGCCAACACCGCTGCAGGTGACTCGTCAAGGAGGAGGTGTCCGGCGTCGTCGAACAAACGCAGGTCGCTGTCGGGGATGAGGTGCGCCCATGCCGCCGCCTGACCGACCGGGATGAGGGCGTCGTCGTTGCCCCACATGACCAGGGTTGGAACCGTCATCATCTTCATCCAACGCGGAATCACCCGATCGAACGGCTCATCCCACGCCACGGTGGCCACGGTGCGCGACTCGCGATACCGGTCGACAGCGAAGTCGAGGTCGTGGGGATCCGTCGGGAGCCACGGCAGCAAGACGTCGAAGTTCTTCACCAACATGCCAGGAATCAGCTCCGGTCGGATGCGGAAGATGTCCTCCATCGGCGCCTCGGGCACCCGCAGCCCTGCAGGGGCGACGAGCACCAGACGCCGCAGTCGGTGTTGTTGGCTGATGGCAAAGCGTGCCGCCAATCGACCACCCAACGACAGACCGACCAGGTTGACGTCGCTGTGCAAACCGAGTTGGTCGAACAAGGCGCCGTAGTGCAGCACGAACTCGCCGAACTCGCGCAGCCCGTCCATGTCGCCCGATTCACCAAAGCCGGGATGGTGCGGTATCAGAACACGAAAATCCGATGCCCACGGCCGCGCGAACTCCCATCCGTGGAACGTGCCGGCGCCGTGAAAGAACACCAGCGGCGGCGCCGCGGCATCGCCCAGTGCCAACACAACTGTGTCAGTGCCATTGACCGTCAGCCGTAACTTCTCGAAACCCTCTGTTGCGTTCATACGACTGCGACCTTCTTCGCCCGCAGGCGCGGGATGACTTCCTCGGCGAACAGGGTGAGGTTCTTGACCACCTTCCAATGCGGCATGTCGCCAAGGGCCAAGTTGAGCGAGATCCTCGACACATCGGCCTCCTCGGCCCAGCGGGCGATGGCGTCGGCCACCTTCTCGGGGGTACCGGCGACGATTCGGTTGATGGACGTGAGCTCATCCCAGTTGGCGGACCCGTGCACGTCGGGAGCGCCGAGGCGCTTGCGGAACTCGGGCACGGTGAGGTACCCGGGCGGCATCAGGTAGCGCGGCGTGGTCTTCAACGCAGTCTCGAAGAAGTACATGCAATGGGGCATGAACTCCTGCTCGGCCTGTTGGTCGGTCTCGGCCACGTACGCCATCACACCGAACGTCAACTTCTTACCGTCGAGCTCGTGGCCGTGATGGGCCAGCCGCTCGCGGTACAGGTCGAAGGCGCGCAGCTGCGCCGCCGTGGGGATGAACACCACGGAGTAGCCAAGACCCAGTTCGGCCGCCAGTTCGATGGTCTCCTCGGAACCAGATCCCACGATGTATGCCGGCGGATGCGGCTTCTGGTAAGGCGTCGGCCATGGATTGAGGTAGCGGTAATTGTAGAAATCACCTGCGTAGCTCGTCGGGCCCGGTTCGGTCCAGGCCTTGAAGATCACGTCGAGCCCCTCACGGAAGCGGGCCCGAGCGGTGGCCGGATTGACCGCGTTGGCCCAATATTCCATACCGGTGCCGAGTGGGAAGGCCACCTCGAGCCGACCGCCGGACATCACGTCGAGCATTGCGTACTCCTCGGCGAGCCGATTCGGGTACTCGAAGTTCGGCGGCGTGCCGTAGACCCCGATACGACACGATGTGTGCGGAATGATGGCCGCCGCCGTCAGGTTGGGAGCAGCGTTCATCGTGAACTGGGTGTTGTGGTGTTCGTTGACGAAGACACCGTCGTAGCCCAGCTTGTCGGCAAGTAGCAGCTCGCTCCAATAGCGCTTGTACAACTCGTGACCGGTCGCCGGATCGAAGTTGCTGTTGGGGTAGTCGACCCACAACGAGTCGAGCTGCTGATGACCCTCCGGAAGTGGCGCGTACGGCATCAGATGGAAGAAGATGAACTCGAGTTCGTCGAGCACGCTCATGCGAGACCTCCGGGGGATGGTCGGACAGTGGAAACGAAACTAGTCATGCGGTGCACAAGTCGAACTGGTCGAGATCGACGCCGCAGATGACGTTGCCGTCGAACTCGGAGCGGGCGCGACCTTCCCACACGTCCTCGGCGATTTCGCTGTCGCCAGGAACGAGATGGCTGAGCACGAGTGTCTTCACTCCGGCCCGTGAGGCGATTCGTCCGGCGTCCTCGGGCGAGGTGTGCGACTCGGTGAGATGGTTGACGATGCTGTCGCGATTTGGCAACTTGGCAACCCGGTCGGCAATGAAGCTGATGTCGATCACCTCATGAACGAGGTAGTCGGCACCCTCGGCAAGGCGAACGAGGTTGTCGCAGGGCCCGGTGTCGCCGCTGAACACCGCCGACCCACCGGGAGTATCGAAACGATAGGCAAAGGCGGGAAAAACCGGAGCATGCTGGACCAAGATGGCAGTGACACGGACACCGTTGTCGTCGAGTGGGTAGATCTCGACGGGACCCATCAGGGGCGATGCACTTGCCGACGACGCACCACTGGCGTCGACCGCCAGATCGAGGTCGGGAAGGTAGTCGTCGTGGGCAACGCCGATCTCGTGGACGCGTACGTTCTTGGTCAGATCGGAGCGACCCTCATCGGCGATGCGGACGTTGATGTTGTAGGCATACGCCTCGAACAGCTTCTCGGTGAAGCCGGCGATGCCGGGCGTCGGCGACTCGGGGAACAACAGGGGCACGACACGATCCGCTGGATACGGCGTGATCGGCAGCCCGGCCTCGCCGGGGCCGAACACGTCGATCGGCGCAGTCGGCCAGAACCCGAGCAGGAGGTTGGCGAAATCGATGATGTGGTCGCTGTGCAGGTGGGTGAAGAAGATCGAGCGGATGGCGCTGCCACCTTTCGGCTTGCGCTGCGGGTGCATCGAGATCCCTGATCGCCACGCTTGACGGTGCACTCCCTCACCGCAGTCGACGATGTAGGCGACATCGCCGACGACGATTGCATTGGAGTACCCGGCTCGCGTCGCTTTCGGATTGGAAGCGCCCGCTGTGCCGAGAAGGATCAGCCGTTCGGCCGAGCCCGAGCGCAGCGGTGGGCGCGTCGGGCCGACCACCGTCGATGGCGCGGCCGGAGTTGCGACGCGGCGAAGAACATCTGAGGCCTGACACATGCTCTGTCGCCGGGGCGAGGCCTCCTACAGTTCGCGACCGTCGAGGTAGACGACACCCTTGATGCCGTCGACCGTGATCGTCTGACCGGTGGTGATCCGCGTTGTGCCGTCGACGGTGCCGACGACCGCCGGGATGTTGAACTCGCGAGCGACGATGGCGCAGTGGCTCATCACCCCACCCACGTCGGAGACCACGGCGCCGGCGATCGAGAACATCGGCACCCACGGCGGCAGCGTCATCTCGCAGACCATGATCTCGCCGTCGTCCAGATCGCCTGCTTCGTCGAGCGAGCGCACGACTCGGGCAGTGCCGCGGTAGATGCCGGGTGAACCGGCCACGGCGTCGATGATCGCAGGATCCTGTTCGCCCTCGGGCGGAGGCTTGATACCGAGCAGGCGGGTGACGATCGCGTCGATGAACGGGTCGACGAAGTCACCGGGTTGGGGCGGCGGTGGTGGCGTGCCCACCGCACCTGGCGGCGAGGCCTGCGCGGCAGCCTGAACCGATACCTTCCGCTTGGCGACCGTGGCGCGCTGGTCGCCACCATTGGTGAGTGCGTCACGGACCTCGTCGCGGTACAGGAAGAACACGTCGTCGCGGCTGTCGATCACGCCGTCACGGACCAACGCATCGCCGACGGAGAGCACGAACGTGCGAAGCAGCACCACACCCATCTGATCGATGTAGAAGGCGTGATCCTCGGTGAGCGGATAGGCGTATTGCGCGGCATCGAAGAGCTTGTCGAAGGTGGCGAGCTGGTCGGGGTCGTCGGCAAGCCTGGCCCGAATCTTGGCCGTGAGATCCTCGCGATGCTTCACAGCGCGCTCGAACTGGATCATCGGATCATCGCTGTCGGGCATGTTGATGTAGCGGGCGATGTTGCCCAGCGGGATCGCCGGGTTCTCGCGCCACGGCACGTCGGCGATGTCGTACACGGCGTCACTGCGCCACCCGAAGTCGTAGAGGTAGGCATTCAACTGGTCTAGGAAGGCACGCCCCTCGTCGGTCTCGGCGAGCTTCGCGGCGAGATCGCGTGGATGGTTCTCGTCGAACAGTCTCGTGAGCGCCGGGCTGCTCTTGGCGACCCGACTGAGCCGCCACAGGCCGTGGGCGGCATCGACCGGGCGGGTGTGGTAGCCCTGCAGGATCTGGTACGACTCGGTGGGGTCATCCGGGCGCATCACCGAGGTGTACATGTCGGACAGCGCCGCGCCCGACAGCAGCGCGAAGTTGATGTGACCGTGGATGTACCACATCTGGGTCATCCACTCGGTCATGTCGTCGAACTTGGCCAGTAGCTCTGCATCGGTCATGCCCGAGTAGTCCGCGTCGCGTTCGGACTCGTTGCGTCCCTTGATCAGCGGGAGCCACTCGTTCGTCCAACGCTTGCCGACGAGGGGCACCTTCTCGTCGAGCGTGTCGAGGTACCGCGACATGCGGTCGGCGACCACCGACTCGTCGGGGTGCGGGTGGAACGACATGTAGAAGTAGTGGTTGATCGCCTGGTTCGACGCAACCACGGGACAGTCGTACTCGTCTTGCGCCTTGGTGAAACCGATCGCCAGCGTCGACATCACCAGGTCCTGCGACAACGGGTGGAGTGGCCGTGGTGCATGCATCTTGTCGAAGGCCCAGAACCCCTCGATCTCGCCGGGTCCCGGAAATGTCACCTGCTCGGCAGTGTCAGTCATTGCATACCCCCTGTGTAGTGGTGCGGTCCCCAGATGCCGCCACCCCGGTGATACTAGTGTCGCCTATCCCCACAACTGCTTGCTGGCGATCGCTGCCCCCTCGGCAAGTGCCTTGAACTTCGGCCACACGACGGTCGGATGCACCTCAGGTGCATAACTGGCGCGAGACGAGAACCCGCAGTCGGCACCGGCGATCACGTTCTCCTTGCCGACGATGGACGCGTAGTTGCAGATGTACTCGGCAATGAGCTCGGGGTGTTCGACGTAGTTGTTGGCGTGGCCGAGCAGGCCGGGGATCAGGATCTTTCCGTCGGGCACACCGACTTCTTCCACCTGACGCCATTCGTGCATGTGTCGCGGGTTCATCACCTCGAACGAGTACGCCTGCGCGTTGATCTGGAACGTGAACTCCAACGCAGTCTTCAGCGGGATGTCGGTGAGACGAGGACCGTGGTTGAGGCCGTAGCACGTGTGGTGGCGGATGCGATCCTCGGGGATGCCGCGCAGGGCGTGGTTGAGGGCTGCGACGTGGATCGTCGCCGAGCGGCGGCGGTTCTCGATGGTCTCGGCAGGGTTGCACAGCGTGTCGATCAGCCATGGGTCGTCGACCTGCAGGATGAATCCGGCTTCGACGATGCCGAGGTACTCCTCGCGCATCGCATCGGCCACGGCGTTGAGGTACTCCTCGTAGTCCTTGTAGTACTCGTTGCGGCCGAACCCGCTCGGGCCGCAGGCGGGCATGAAGATGTCGGCGACGTCGAGGCCCTCGCATGCTGCCTTGAGGTTCTCGATGTCGATCTCGAGCAGCCTCTTCCCAGCGTAGGAGATCGGTCCCTTGCAGATGATCCGGCGCAGCGGGCTGACGGCCGACGAGTACTTCTTGAAGTACTCGGTGTAGTACTCGGGGAACATGTCGAACTCGGCCTGCCACGACGGCGCCAACCTCGACTCACCCGTGTCGACCTCGAAGCCGGCCATCCGGTCTTTCACGTAGCCGAGAAAGCTGACCTTGCTCATCTCGCCGTCGGCGACGATGTCGATCCCGCATTCGACCTGCTGCTTGACGCGTTCCTTGACCGCCGCGGCGATCTCACGATCGAGCGCCTCAGCGTCGTACGGCCGGTCGAACTCGCGCTCTTTCATGATGTCGAGCAACGAGTGCGGGCGGGCCAAGCTGCCGACGTGCGTGGTGAGAATACGGTCGGTGCTCTGCTTCATGGGTCCCCCAACGAGATCGTGTGACGATTGATTGTTCCACAGCCCGACGGCCCGTGGACCATCCGCGTTCGCCAGTGGCGAACCCGACCGTGTCACCGTCCAGCGTCACGGTGTTCCGGCGCTGTGACCCCGAAGCAGATAGGCCGAATGCAGGAGCTCGGGTCGCTCCGTCAGCTCTGCTGCCGAGCCGCTGTAGCGCACCCTCCCGCCTTCGAGCACGTACGCGGCGTTGGCCAGCGACAAGGCGACATGGGCGAACTGCTCGATCAACAGCACGGCCACGCCGGAGGTGGCGACATCGGCCAACGTTGGCACCAGGCGCTTGACGACGATCGGGGCGAGACCGAGCGACAGTTCGTCGACCACGAGCACCTTCGGTCGTGACACCAGCGCCTGCGCCAATACCACCATCTGCTGCTCTCCACCGGACAGTGAGCGGCCGGCGACGGTCCACCGCTTCTCCAGTTCGGGGAACAACGACAGGGTGTACTGCAAGCCGTCAGCCGCGGCCTGCTTGCCGAGCGAGTACGTCGCGACCATCAGGTTTTCCTCGACCGTGAGGTTCGGCAGCAGTCGACGTCCCTCGGGCACCACGGAGATGCCAGCAGCGCGGATCCGCTCGGGACGCTGATTGGCCAGATTCGTATCCTCGAGGTTGATCCAGCCCTTGGTGACCCTGGCCAGGCCGGCACACGCCAGGGCAAGGCTTGACTTGCCCGCGCCGTTGGGGCCGAGCAGCGTCGTGACTTCGCCGGGCGGTACGGCGATCGTGACGTCGTGCACCACGTTGCGCGGGCCACGGGCGACCGACACGTTCTCGATGGACAACGTGCTCACTACGCGACCTCCTCGGTGCCGAGGTAGGCCCGCATCACGTTGCGATCGCGGAGCACTTCCGCGGTTGGACCCGATGCCAACAGTCGACCGAAGTCGAGCACCGCTGTCCAATCGCAGCATGCCTGCACCAGGCTCATGTCGTGGTCGACCAGGATCACAGTCGCCCCGATGCGCTCCGGGATGCTGCGGATGATGCCACCGAGCATCTCCGTTTCGGCGTCGGGCAGTCCTGCCGCCGGCTCGTCGAGAAGGATCAGCTTCGGATGGCCGACGACCGCCCGGGCGACCTCGATGAAGCGCCGTTCCTTTGCACCCATGGTGCGGACCGTCTGTTGGGCCACATCCGTGAGGCCGACGAAGTCGAGTGCCTCTTCGACGGCGGCCGTGCGCCCGGCTTTGCCTCCATTGTCCGAATGCTCGTACACGGTGGCGACGTTGTCGAAGACGGTGAGCTTTTCGATCGCCTGCTCGGTTTGGAAGGTGCGCCGCAGACCCCATCGCGCTCGCTTGAAGTCGGGCATCGCCAGCAGATCTTGGCCCATTGCCTCGACACGACCGGACCGCGGCCTGACGAAGCCGGAGAGAACGTTGAAGAACGTCGTCTTGCCGGCACCGTTTGGACCGATCAGCCCACACGTACCGTCAGGAAACTGGACGGACATGTGGTCCAGGGACACGACCCCGCCGAAGTGAACTGACAGCTCGACAACGTCGATCACGCTTGGACGCCCTTCTTTTCTGCGGCACGCGTGTTCTGGATCAAGTTGAACAGCAACCCGAATCCGAAGAGGGACAGGGCGAATCTCGTCCAGAACTGATGCCCGACCACGTTCTGAGTCAAGAACTTCAGCAGGCACGTGGCGAAGAACGCGCCGAGCAAGCCGCCCCACAGGGTGTAGATCCCGCCCATGATGACGACAGCGATCAAGAAGATCGCCGACTGCCGATTGAACGCATCGATGCTCATTCCTTTCGGAACGGTGCCCGCATACAGACCTCCCGCGGCACCGGCCATGAATGCCGCCAGAGCGAACGCCAACAGCTTGTATCGGGTGACATCGATCCCTGCGGCGAGTGCGGCCGCCTCGCTCTGACGGATCGACTCCCACGCCCTGCCTGGCTTACGGGCGAGCATGAACGAGGCGAGGATGAACATGATGAAGGCGCCGACGACGAGGAAGCGGTAGTACGTCACGTCGGTGAGCGCGAACGAGGGCCGGCGCGTCGGCCTGATGTCGCTGAGAGTCTTGGCTACACCTTTGAACCCGGGGCCACCATTCGGGAACTTGATGGTGGTGAGCACGATCTCCATGCCCGCGGCCAGCATCAGCGTGACCAGTGCAAGGTACAGCCCGCTGACCCGAAGGGCAGGTAGACCGATGAACACGCCGATGAACGCAGCGGCAAGGCCACCAAGTATGACGATGACAGGGAACGGCAGTGACGTGGCGAAGGCCAGGCGTATGGTCACCCAACAACCGATCCCGTACGAAGCGACCTGGCCGAGCGACACCAAACCGACGCGGCCGTACAACAGCCCGGCGCTTGCCGCGAGGATCGAGAACACCGCCATCTGCGTGAAGTTGGCGACCCAGAACGCATCGAAGTAGGCCGGTATCACGAGCAGTGCGAAAAGGAAAACCGCGACGGCGGCGGCCGGACTGAACCAACGACTCTTCGTCACACGCGCAATGGCGCGCTGCGGCGGAGCTCCGGCCGACGTCGCCGCACTGTTGGCCACAGCTGTCATCGCATCTCCCTGCCAGACAATACAACGGTTCGTCGACGGCTGATCCACATGATGGCGGCGACCGCCACGATGAACGGCGTCATCTTGCGGAAGTCGGACATGAACTGGAGCGAGTTACTGAACGGTGTGAGGACGGACTCGACCAAGCCGATGGTGAGGCTGGCGAAGAACGTGACCCACAGCGAACGGAACTGACCGACGATCGCACCGCCGAGCGCACCGATGATGAACCAGGTCAGTGTGCCCTGGTCGAGGCTCTTGAACAGCGGGGGCAACATCAAGAACACACAGCCGCAGATCACGCCGGAGCCGAGCCACGCCAGGGCCTCGACGCGGCGAATCGGAACGCCGAGCAACGACGACACATCGCGGTCGTTGGCGATGGCACGCATCGCTGTTCCCGTTGCCGTCTGTTTCAAGAAGATGCTGACGACGACAACGACGAGAATGGCGAATCCCGAGCGCGGCGAAGTTGCGTTGTGGTGACCACTCCCCCGGCGATGGTGAACCTCTTGGTGGGGAGCTCGATCGACCGCGGCTTGGAGGTATCCCACCGCTCTTTCATGACCCCCAGCAACAGCAAGGCCACCCCGAGTGTGCCGAGGGACTTCACCAACGGGTCACGCCGAGCGAGTAGAGGCGCGATCAACAAGCCGTACGCAAGTGTGAGACCTGCGCATACCGCCACGAGCATGGGATAGGCCAGTATCCGCCAGCCGTGATCGTTGGGAGTCGGCTTGCTGAGGCTACCCCCCATGAACGACCAGGCGATGTGAGCGCCCATGCACCCGATCGCGCCGAATGCCAAATTGACCACTCCGGTGGTCTGGTACAGGACCACAAGTCCTGTACCAGTCACCGCATACATGGCCCCGAAGGCCAGGCCCTGAATGATGTAGGGCCAAAAATCACCAAGACCTGGCATATCGAGGTTTCTTCCTTATGTGTCTTGTCTGAGATCCGGGTGGGACTAGGTAGTTGTCGGGAGTCGGTCAGCCGCCGCCAACGTTAAGTCCTTGGTCCACCTCGGCCGCACGAACGGCGGTGAGGATCGGCTCGACCTCGGCGATCGGGAAACAATCTGTGTCGAGCGTCATCGTGTCTGTACCGTCCGGAACGACGTTGTAGTCCCAGTTGTTCGGAACGTTGCCGGCCGGCAAGGCTCCGAAGTACCACGGCTTGCACACGATGTGGGTGTCGAAGTTCTTGATTCCCTTGATCGCGGCGTTGACGGCAACCGGGTCATCCAAGCTTCGCTGGATCCATGTCCAAGAGGGTCTTGACGATGATGCGACCGATCATGAAGCCCATCTGCTGGAAGCTACCGAGCGGTGCAGAGGGGTTGTACTGCTTCGAAACGTCTCGGTAGAGCTGCATCTCCGGTCGAGGATCGTCGAGCAGGCTGAGCTCGGCGTTGACGTTGAGCTTGTTGGCCCAAGCGCTACCGAGTGCGGCCGCCACCGAGTTGTCGTTGAGTGGTGTCGACGAGCCCCAGACGACCTTGTCGATGAGGCCAAGCTCTTCGGCAGCCTTGAGGAGCTTGAGCCCTTCCGGAGGCGTGTAGTTGAGCACGATGGCACCACCCTGGCCAGCCTTGTTGACGGCGTTCAGGATTTCCGTGTTCGGGTCGGTGATTTCAGGCGGCGTCTGGATGTCTTCCCACTCCAACCCCTTCGACTTGGCATACAGTCCGGCGAGGGAGTTGTTGTAGTCCGATGTCGGCGTCTTGCCGGTCATCGTCACCATCTTGCCCTTGGCGCCCTTTTCGATCACGCTCTGGGCAGCGCCCAGTGCGCTGTAGCCCGGGCCCATGTTGGCAGCGGCGATGTTCGGCGAGCTGAAGCACTCGGCCGGCACACCGGCGACGATGACGTAGTAGCCCTGCTGCTTGTAGTAATCGCCATTGACGGGGCAGTCGAGGATGCTGAATCCACCGACCATGGCTACGACCTTGTCGGTCTCGATGAGCTTTCGGGCCGCGGCTGCTCGAGTCTTCGGGCTTGAGGTTGTCGTTCTCCTCGAGCATCTGGACCGGCCGGCCGTTGATGCCACCGTTCTCGTTGACGCACTTGAAGTACGCATCCATCATCGCCGGGCCGGTGCTGAAGTCGATGCCAGGCACAGACGTCGTGACGTTGCCGAGCTTGATCGGGTCACCGGTCGCCTTCTGGCCGTTGTTGAGACCGCAGCCGGTGCCCGCGGTGGCCGGCCTGTCACCGACGAGGCCACTCGCTGCGCCGCCGGCAGCGGTTGTGGCCGCTGCATCGGTGCCGGACGGTGCGGCGGTCGTCGCCGCGGCGGACGTCCCAGCGGCGGTCGTCGCCGCGGCGGACGTTGCAGCAGGTGCGGCGGATCCCCCGGTTGTAGTGCTGGTGTTGCTATCGCTACCGCAGGCAACGAGGAGCATTGCTCCCACGGCCGCGGCTGCCATGAATCGGCGAGCCATTAATTCCCCCTGTCGTGGATGTGAAGCGCCACCCGATGGTCCCGCGCCGCCCCCTTGCAACGGCGGACACCTCCTGTGACGATGGGCACCATAGTGCATAACATTTCGACGAACAACTACCGGAGGTGTCGTGCGTTTCATTCATCGGAACATTGCCCTGGAATGGACGCGCGACGGGTCTCCTCGTGCAGTCAAGGTCTTGATGCTGCACGGGTTGTCCGGCATTTCGACGAGCTACGACGACGTTGTCGCGCAGCTCGGCGCCGACGCGGATGTGTTCCGCATCGATCTTCGCGGACACGGTCACTCGGACCACGCCGCTGATACCTACACGGTGCCGTACTACACGGCAGACGTGGTTGCGTTCATCGAGCAGACCATTGGCCGGCCCGTCGTGCTCGTCGGCCACTCGCTCGGTGGGGTGATCACGCATCACATCACCGCCACGCGGCCCGACCTGGTTCGATCGGCGCTGTGCGAGGATCCGCCGTTGTACTTCTGCGATCAACGTCTGTTCGAGCAGAGCATCTTCGCCACACTGTTCCCGCAGCTCGAGGCCTCGATGCGTTCTGCGCAGGCCAGTGGCCAGCCTCGCGAACACTTCGTATCGATGGTTGCTGATGCCGAGATGCCGTGGGGGCGGGCAGGCGACACCATGAGCTCGCGTGCGGTGCAGAGTCGCGTCGATGCCTTGATGCTCGGCGACCCCGACGTGTGGCTGCCGGCGATTCACGGCGGCGCTCTGAGCGGCTACGACCCCGATGCGAAGATCGACAGGCCGATGATCATGCTGCAGGCTGATCCGCAGATGGGTCCGGCCCTGTTCCCCGATCACGTGGCGCGACAGCACGCCGCGAACCCCGATGTCGACATCCGCCTCATCAGCGGCGCGCCTCACGGAATTCACTCGTTCCTCGGATCGACCGACCGATACGTCGAAGCGGTGCGCGAGATCATCAGCCGAGCGAGCTGAGGAAGTCGATCAGCGCTGCTGAGACCTGGTCGGGCGCGTCCCATTCGAGGAGGTGGCCGGCTCCGGCGACAACCTGCGCACCACCCCACGCCGCTGCGTTGACCACGGGGTTGATCTCGTCGAGATCGCCCCACATCGTCAGGCGCGGCGAGGTGATGCGATGCAGACGCTTGGCGGTGCCGCGTTCGCCGAACGGCCACAAGATGTTGGCCGCGGCGACATCGCTGAGGTAGCCGGCAACTGGCGCCTCCTCCGGACCGAGCTCGGCGAAGCGATTGGCGAACGCGTCGGGTACACCCTTGGCGAACAGGTGGCTCATCCGCTCTGCGGACGGCGTGCCGAAGAGGTTGAAGCCGGGGTCTGACGCGTCGGCGATCCCGAAAGGGGCCAGCAAGGCGACACCGGTGACGGCCTCTGGGCGCAGGGCCGCGAGCTCGGCGGCAATCATTCCTCCGACCGATGCGCCGACAACTGGGCACGGCAGAGCTCTTGTGTCGTCGAGCGAATCCCAGAAGGTCGTCAGCCAGTCGAGGTACTCATCACGTGGTTGGAAGCCGGGAGCACCGTCGAAGCCGGGTACCGAGGGAATGATGACCTCCCAACCAGCGCTCTCGACGACGCGCATCGCCGGCGACAGCTCGGGATGGCCGGCCACACCGAACAGGTAGACGAGGTGCTTGGTCATGGGAGTTGCTCCTTTGTCGACGAGAAGTCAGCGGGCATTTTGCGGCCACCACGGATCGGCGTACTCGGAGAACATCGATCGAAGCCCTGGCGCCACCTTCTCGCCGAAGAGCTTGGTGTTGTACCTGGTCAACTCGTCGCTCATGTTGCCGAACTGCAGCATCGCGCACAGATGTCCGATGCGCAGTTCGCGCGCTGCCTCTTCGAGCTGTTCGCGCACGGTGTCGGGGCCACCGATGACGACGTACCCGTTTTCGACCATCTCGTCCCACGTGAGATCGTGCTTGGCCTGCTTGTTGCGTGCCACCTGGCGCACCTGCGACTTGTAGCGGGCGCGTACCGATGCCTCGGTGATGTACCCCGGTGCATCGGTGAAGCCCGGATACACGTGCAGCGACCGGTTGAAGAAGTACTCGGCCGGCTCGCGGTACAGCTTGTACGCCTCGGCATCGCTGTCGGCGACGCCGATGAACTGCGTGACGGCGAGGCGATGCGGGTTGTCGTCGCGCCCGTGGGCCTCGACCCGGCGCCAGTATCCGCCGACGGTCTCGCGCACCATCTTGTAGCCGTAATAGGTCAGGGCGCCGTAGACGAAGTCGTTCTCGGCGCAGAAGTCCCAGGTCTCGACGGAGCCCCCGCCGGGGATCCACACGGGCGGGTGCGGCTGCTGCCACGGGCGCGGTACTGGGTTGACGTATCGCTGCTGGTTGAAGCGACCGTTGTACGCAAACGGCTCGGTGGCCTGCCATGCCTTCATGATCAGGTCGATGCCCTCGTAGTACCGGGGGCGCAACGTGCCCGGGTTCATGCTGTACGAGTGGGTGGTGTCCATCGCCGTGCCGACCGGGAACCCGGCGATCAACCGACCGCGCGAAAACAGATCGAGCATGGCGAACTCTTCGGCGATGCGTAGCGGCGGGTTGTACAGGGCAACCGAGTTGCCGAGAACCGTGATGGCCGCCTGTGACGTGCGGTTGGCGAGGATGGCCGCGATGAGGTTCGGCGACGGCATCAGGCCGTATCCGTTGTTGTGGTGCTCGTTGACACAGATCCCGTCGAAGCCGCAATCCTCGGCGTAGACCAGTTGATCGATGTAGGTGTCGTACGTCTCGGCCATCACGTCGCGATCGAACAGAGCGGGATCGATGTCGACCCACACGCTGCGATGCTTGGTGTTGAAGTCCTCCGGAAGGTTCGGATACGGCATCAAATGGAACCACATCATCTTCATGTGACAATTGTCGCAACGCAGATAGGAGAAGTCCACGACCCGCTGCGACACGGACCATGTCCCTACCAGTCATGATCGCCAGCGATGATCGAGGGCTGCGGTGATACGGTCCGACGGTGGACCTCCGTCGGTTGACCTACTTCGTGACGGTCGCCGAGGAGCAGCACTTCGGCCGCGCCGCTGCCCGACTTCACATGACGACTCCCCCGCTGTCGCAGCGGATCCGCGAGCTGGAGGACGAGCTCGGCGTGCAGCTGTTCGAACGGACGACCCGACAGGTGCACCTCACCCCGGCCGGGTCACGTTTGCTGCACGAAGCGCGATCGGCGCTGCGTGCCGTCGACCGCTTCACGAGCCTCGCCGAGACATTGCGCCGCGCTTCGGAATCGACCGACAAGGACCTGACGCTGGCCTATTGCCACGGCAGCGAGCACGCCGCCCTGACAGCCGCGCGCACGTTTCACGACGTGCATCCCCATGTCGCTGTTCGCCCGTCCGCGTTCACGTCGCTGCGAATCTTCAAGGATCTGCGCGACGGTCGGCTGACCGTCGGGATCGTGCATGCACCCGTTCCGTATCCCGACGTGCTCGCATCGCAACCGCTGGCAAGGGTGCCGTTCGACCACGTCGCCGTGCCTCAGAACCACCCGTTGGCTCAGCTGCCGGTCGTCGATGCATCGGATCTCGATGGCGAACCGGTGCTGCTCGTCGAGCGTGACGATGCGCCGACGTACCATGACGCCACTCTTGCCTACTGCGCGGCTCTCCAGGTACGCCCGGCGTGGGTCATGCACCCGGCGACTCAGGTGGAGCGCATGCTCGACATGGTCGCCGTGGGTTCAGGAATCGGATGGCTCAACGCCTGGCAGGCTGCGCATGTAAGCCGCGACGGCGTCGTCATCGTTCGGCTGCGGCCCATCGAACGATTCGACGAGTTCCATCTCGTCTGGCGCATCGACGATCATTCCAAGTCCGTGAGGGAGTTCGTAAAGATCGCTATGGAGGTGTGCAAGTGACCGAGCCAAACCGCAGCGGCCGGCTGGCCGGCAAGGTGTGCGGCATCACCGGGGCAACTGGAATCGCCGAGGCCGCGGCGCTGCGATTCGCTGCGGAAGGGGCACGACTGTTCGTCGCCGCATTGCGCGAAGACGACTGCATCGCGTTGGCCGAGCGCCTTGGGCCCGGCGTCGACTTCAGCTGGGTTGCCGCCGATCTCACCGACGAGGGCGAGACCGAGCGCGCCTTCACAGTCTGCGCCGACACCTACGGCCGGCTCGACGCCCTGCTCGCCTGCGCTGGCGGCAGCGGGCGGCCGCTCGGCGACGGGCCCCTCCATTCCACGTCGCTGCAGTCGTGGAACGCGACCGTCGCGCTCAATCTCGGCACCGCATTCCTCAGCTCACGCGAGGCCGTGAAGATCATGCTCGACCAGCCAGCCGGTGGCTCGATCGTCTACGTGTCGTCGGTTGCCGCCACCAATCCGGTCGCCGGCGCGTTCAACACGCTCGCCTACGCCGCAGCCAAGGGTGGGATCAACTCGCTGACCATCAACGGCGCCTGCCAGTACGGCGCCGCCGGCATCCGCTTCAACGCCATTCTGCCGGCCCTCACGCTCACTCCGATGGCGAAGCGCGCGGCGTCAGACCCGGAAACGCTCGAGATCGTCAAGGTGCGCATGCCAGTTTCCGGGGGCGGCCCCCTGTCGGCCGACGATCACGCCCAGGCAGCGCTGTTCTTGTGCAGCGACGAGTCGAAACACATCACCGGGCAGCTGCTTCGGGTCGACGGCGGCTGGGGCGTGAGCTAATGCCGTGTCAGACAACGATTGCCAGCGCGCAGACACGAGCCGGGTCGGTAGATCGGAGCTGCACTGCGTCGGCCCACGCGAAGGGCGTCTATGTCAGCTCATAGATCGACCGCCGTTGTATGTGCTGACGCTGACGTCGACCAACGAGGTTCGCGTGAGCACATGAACTGACTGCACGTTCATGTCCTCACAGAAACCTGCGTCGACGATGTGGTAGGGCCGAATGCCGGATATGGGCGTCGCCGCAGCACTCTGAACCATCGCTGCCACGGCACTAGAACCCACCGACTCACGGCAGGCCGAGGCGGCTGCGGACTTCGGCGGCAGCGGCCGTGAGCCGGGCGGCCACGGCGGCCGTCGCGACCGGGTTTCCGGCGAGCCACAACACGGCAATCGCTCCCTGATCGTCGATCGGCACAGCGATCGCGGCGAGTCCGGCGATCACTTCGGCCTCGCTCTCGGCCCAACCGAACTGGCGCGCCCGGGTCACCGCGATTCGCTCGCCGGGCATTGGCGGACGGCCGGCCAGCAGGGCGATGCCCGGCGCACCACGGTCGATCGGGTGCCGAGTACCCGGCCTGTAGGCGACGTGGGCATTGAGCGATGTGGGCTCGACGCTGTCGATGGTGACCGCCTCGTCGTCATCGGCGACGACCAGGAAGGCGGTCATCTGCAATTCTTCGGCGAGGTTGGCCAGCACCGGCGCCGCCGCGGCGCGGAGTGAGCGACGCACGGACCGGCTGAGCACGGCGAGGTACGTGCCGGCCGAGTAGTCGCCTTCCGCGTCACGCTCGACCAGGTGCCGGAGCTCGAGCGTGCGTAGCAACCGATACACGATCGAGCGATGCAGACCGAGCGCGGCAGCGGTGGCGTCGACCGAGACCGCACGATCCGACGACGCTACGAAGTCGAGACACGCCAGCCCTCGATCGAGGGTTTGTGACGGTGCTACCATCTCGTTCGACATTCGTTCGACATTCGAATCATTCGTTCGATTATAGAGTATGGAGTACCAATGGGAGCACGAACCGGGCAGCAGGTTCTCGACGGGCTGCGCACACAACCACCGGCCCTCTGGGTCGAGGGTGAACTCGTCGCAGATCCGACGACCCACCCGCGCACAGCCAACGCTGCGCACTCACTTGCGGCGCTGTACGACCTGCAGCATCGCCCCGATCTGGTCGACACGATGACGTTCCCATCCCCGTCGACCGGCGACCGGGTGGGCATGAGCTTCATCGTGCCGCGGACGCGCCAAGACCTCGAGCGTCGCTCGGCGATGAACAAGGTGTGGGCCGATGCGTGCCTGGGTTTCATGGGCCGCATGCCCGACTACCTCAACGTCAACCTGATGGGCGCCGCAACGGCGGCCGAGTACTTCGGGCAGTGCCGGCCCGAATTCGCCGACAATGCTCGCAACTACTTCGAATACGTGCGCGAGAACGATCTGGCTCTCACCCACGCGCTCACCAATCCGCAGGTCGACCGGCGCAAGCAGGCCTACGAGCTGAGCGACCCGTTCATCGCCCTCGGTGTTGTGCGCGAGACGTCAGACGGCATCATCGTGCGCGGCGCCCGAATGCTGGCGACGTTGCCGATCAGCGACGAGATCCTGATCTTTCCGTCGACGGTCGTGAAGGGTGGCGACGAGATGAAGCCATACGCGCTGGCCTTCGGGATTCCCAACAACACACCGGGCCTGTCGTTCCAGTGTCGCGAACCGCTCGATCTCGGACGCAGCCACCGCGATCATCCCCTTGGGTCCCGCTTCGACGAGATGGACGCAATGGTGTACTTCGACGACGTGTTGGTGCCGTGGGAGCGGGTGCTGTTGATGAACGACATCGACCTGGCCAATCGGGCGTACGCCGAGACCGGAGCTGTACTGCACATGGCGCATCAGGTGGTCAACCTGAAGATCGCCAAGACTGAAGCGTTCCTAGGGGTCATTCAAGCGGTCATCGACATGATCGGCTCCGGCGATGCCCCTCATGTGCAGCACATGGTTGCCGAGGTGATCATGATCCTCGAGATCATGAAGGGCCTGAAGATCGCCAGCGAGGCCGGTGCAACGCTGAACCAGTACGGCGTGATGACGCCGGCCCGCCCGCCCTTGGACGCCGCCCGTAACTGGTACCCCGGCGTCTACAAGCGGCTGGTCGAGATCATGCAACTGGTTACGACGAGCGGGTTGATCACCATCCCCACCGAGGCCGACTTCCATGGGCCGCGAGGCGATGACATCGCCAAGTACCTCCAAGGCGCGGCCAGTTCAGCCGAGGAGCGCGTCGCCCTGTTCCGCCTCGCCTGGGACATGTCGATCAGTGCCTTCGGCGGACGGCAGTCGCACTACGAACTGTTCTTCTTCGGCGATCCACCGCGTATGAAGCAGGCCCTGTACGGCGTATACGACCGCACCGAGTACGTCGACCGGATCAAGTCGTTCGTCGCCGACACGGGTTGGCCACAAACCGCTCTGGAATGACGATCGCCTTAGCCGCGCTAGTTCTGGCGCGCTGCTGCCAGCGCAGACCGGTATCGCTCGACGTTGGCCAGCTTCACACCTTCGTACCCCCGGACTTGATCGACCAGACCGACCAGCTCGAGCGCCTTGTCGGGACTGCCCATGAGGATCGCCGAGGCCTCGTCGACGAGAGCGATGTATTCCTTGACAAGGGCACGTTCGGTGCGACGGACCTTGGCGTGACCAAATGGATCGAACGCGGTTCCACGTAGCCCCTTCATGCTCCGCAAGGCGGCGAGCATCGGCGCAGTCCACCGACCGAAGCGCAGCTTTCGGCGGAGCCCCATCGAACGCAACATGGGCGGGAACAGGTTCCACGTCATCGTCGCGTCGTCGCCGAACTGGGCAGCGACCTTGGACCTACCGGCCAACAACAAACGGGCGACCTCGTATTCGTCCTTGTACGCCATGACGTGATGCAGTTGGCGGGCGACTGTGCCAACGAACATGCCGTCGCCACCGGCTGCTAGCTCGGCCTGGTGAGCCCTCACGACAACATCGACATAACGAGCCGCATACCGTGGGGATTGATAGGCGACGAGATCGCCTGCCCGTCGCTCGACGAGCTCGCGTAGCACGGCGTCGTCGATCCCATCGATCGGGTAGGACTCGATCGAGTAGGCAACGCTCGCGCCGGCCGTCTTCTCGACTTCGCTCGGGTCGACCACCCAGCGCCGACCCCAGCCGAACGCAGCGAGGTTCGCCTCGACCGCCGTGCCGTTGAGCTCGATGGCCCGCTCGATGGCCTCGCCAGGCAGAGGGATGAACCCGGCCTGATAGGCCACACCGACCATGAACACGTTGGCCGTCACGGCATTACCCAGCAGGGCGGTGACGATCTGCGCAGCGTCGACGTAGAGGTTGCGGGTGGCGTTGGTCCTGTTGGCGAGCTCGGTCCGCAACGGTGACAGGTCGAGGCCCTGCGAGTCGACCTTGCCGATCATCCGGCCGGTGGGGGCGATGCTGGTGGAGACCACTGCGACGCTGGTCTCGGCATGCAGGCCGGCGAGGTTGGCAGGCGTCGATGACGCCAAGGGATCGAGCGCGAGCAGCACGGTGATCCGACCCGGTGTTGGATCACCGATCGTCACGGTCGACACCACGGGGCCGGCCTTCTGCGACAGGCCCGTCTGGTCGACCGTCTTGGCATCGCGACCGGCGATCTGCGCGGCCGCGGCCAAGACCTGACTGACCGTGACCACGCCGGTGCCACCGATTCCCGGCATGCGGATGGCGACGTCGGCCGGTACGACAAGTGTCGGCTCGGGAAGCTCGCCGGCGGTCGATGCGAAGCGCTTGCCACGTTTGCTCGAACTTGGCTTGCTCGAACCGGGCTTCCCGGCGACCGATGTGCCACGGCCGGGTTTGACAGTGATGAACGCCGGACAGTCGCCTTTCAGGCAGCTGGCGTCGACGTTGCAGCTGGCCTGGTCGATCACGGTCTTGCGGCCGAACTCGGTCTCGGTCGAATGAAGCGACAGGCAGTTCGACTGCACACCACAGTCGCCACATGCCTCGCACACACGCTCATCGATCATCACCCGGAACGTCGCCGGGGCAAGGATGCCGCGCTTGCGATCCCGACGCTTCTCCGCTGCACACTGCTGATCGTGGATGTGCACCGTGACACCGTCGATGCTGCGCAGATTCTCCTGTGCATCGACAATCCCGTCGCGGTGCACCACATCGACACCGTCGGGAAGATCGACACCGCGGTACTTGGCAGGATCGTCGGTGGTGATCGTGATCTGCTTGACCCCCTCGGCCATCAGCATGCGGGTCATCTCCGGCACCGAACGCAGCCCGGCAGCATCTTGTCCACCCGTCATCGCCACAGCCGCGTTGTAGAGGATCTTGAAGGTCATCGTCGTGCCGGACGCGATCGCAGCCTGAACCGCAAGCTGACCGCTGTGGAAGTAGGTGCCGTCACCCATGTTCTGGAAGAAATGACGATCTTCGACGAATGGTGCGGTACCGATCCACTGGGCACCTTCTCCACCCATCTGCGTGATGCCGGTGACCTCGCCTGTCTGTTCGCGCGGCACGATGCTGACCATCCCGTGACAACCGATTCCTGCGCCGACGAGCGAACCTTCGGGTACGAGCAGGCCGGTGTTGTGCGGGCAGCCGGAACAGAAGAATGGTGTGCGCACGGCATTGGCGCCGAGTGAGATCCTCACGGACTCGGACCTGCGCACCGTTGCCAGTTGGTCCGCTGGAATGCGCAGGGTCAGCACGCGCTGCAACGAGTCGATCAGGTTGTCGAGGGTCAGCGCGCCGTAGTGGGTGATCAGCGGCCTGCCGTCGTGGTCGAACTTGCCGATCACGGCGGGGGCATTGGGAGACCCGTACAACGCCGATCGAACCCTCGATTCGAGAAAGTCGATCTTGTCCTCGACCACCATCACCATTGCCGTTCCGCCGGCCAGGTCGCGGATGGCCCCGTGGTCGAGTGGGTGGAGGGCGCCGAGCTTGAGTATGCGGACGCCGAGTTGGGCCAGGCGCTGGGCGTCGAGGCCGAGCACCCGCAGTGCCTCTGACACCTGCTGCATGTCGTGCCCACCCGCCACGATGCCCAGCCATGCATCGGCGGGATTGGAGATGAATCGGTTGACAGGATTGGCGGCCACATAGCGCTTGGCCCACTCGATCCGGTTGCCCAGCACTTCGATCTCCAAGGTGTTGGCAAACGGTACGCCGACATGCCCGCTGAGTGTCGGGGCCCACGGCTTGCCATCGACCTCGAACGACGGCAGCACGGGATTGATACGTCCCGGCGAGACCTCGGCGATCCCTGAGCCGTCGGCGACAGGCGTCGTGATCTTCATCGCCACCCAGAGACCCGTGAGACGCGACATGGCGAAGGCGTGCATGCCGAGATCGAGCACCTCTTGCACCGTCCCCGGGTACAGCACGGGCAGGTGCAAGGCGACCAGTGTGGGATCGCTGCGCGACGGCAGCGTCGACGACTTGGCCGCGGCGTCGTCGCCGACGAGCAGCACCACGCCGCCTTTCGCGCCGTGCCACCGAAGCTGCCGTGACGGATCGCGTCACCAGCGCGATCGAGACCCGGCGACTTGCCGTACCAGACCCCGGCGACACCTTCGTACTTCGGACGGTCGTAGGTTTGGGCGACCTGCGAGCCGAACACCGATGTCGCCGCCAGCTCCTCGTTGAGCCCGGGGACGTGAACGATGTTCCACTCGTCGAGCAGCTTGCGTTGGCTCTGCAGCTCGCGGTCGTACCCGCCGAGCGGCGATCCCTGATAGCCGGAGATGAACGCAGCCGTGTTCCAGCCCTTGGCTCGATCGGCCCGCATCAGATCGATCGGCAGCCGTACCAGGGCTTGGATGCCCGTCGCCAGGATCTGCTTCGGCGCGGCCTCGTAGCGCTGCTGCAGCGAGAACTGCTCGGTGTTCGAATCGGTGAACGACATGTGACCCCCAGTGGTCGAGAAGAAATCTAGTGTCGAGCCTGTTCCAAGGCGTCCCAGACGCGCTGTGGCGTCGCCGGGCCGTCGAGGTGCCGCACACCCAACGGCGTCAGGGCGTCGATGACCGCGTTGAGCACCGCGGGGATCGAGCCGATGGTGCCGGACTCGCCCGCACCCTTCGCACCCAGCGGATTCACCCAGGTCGGAGTTTCCATGTGGACAAGCTCGAAGCTGGGCAGTTCGGCGGCCGAGATCACCGGATAGTCGGCAAAGTTCGACGTGACCGGGTTGCCGTCCTCGTCGTACTGCATCGACTCCAACAGCGCCTGGGCGACGCCCTGCGCGATTCCGCCGTGTATCTGACCATCGACGATCAGTGGGTTGAGCAGGGTTCCGGCATCGTCGACCGCGATCACGCGCTGCACCGTCACCTTGCCGGTCTCGGTGTCGACATCGACCACCGCGACATGCGCGCCGAACGGGTATGTCGGCTGGGCGGCCTTGAAATCGCCGAGTCCGACGAGCGGTTCGCCGTCGGCCCTGGCAACTTCGGCCCAGCCGACGGCGGGCGTCGAAGAACCGGCGACGTGGAACGTGCCGGCGTCGGCGTCGAGCACGACATCTTCGACGGCAGCTTCCAACAGGCCGGCGGCACGTTCGCGTGCTGCATCGGCGAGCTTGGCGGCCGCGAACACCAGCGATGAACCGGCAACCTGCACGGAGCGGGAACCGACGGTCAGACCACCGGAGGGCACCTCGTCGGTGTCGCCGTGCACCACATCGACTGCGTCCATCGGCACTCCGAGGCGATCAGCGATGATCATCTTCCACGTGGTGACGTGACCCTGGCCGTACGGCGTCGCCCCCGTGAGCACCCGCATGCGCCCATCGGCCAACAGGTGCACGGCTCCGTACTCGCTGGGTGCAGCACCGGCGGTGATCTCGACATAAACGGCGATGCCGATGCCCGTCAGAACGCTGGCCCCGCCTGTTCGCTGCGCAGCCTGTGCAGCACGCAACGCCGGGTAGTCGGCTGCGTCGAGCACGCGTCGCATGGCCTCGTCGTAGTCGCCGACGTCGTAGACCGTGCCGATGCCCGTCGTGTACGGCTCCATGAACTTGGGGATGAAGTTGCGGCGGCGAACTTCGGCGGGGTCCATTCCGATCTCGGTTGCGTAGAAGTCGATCGCCCGCTCGATCGCCAGCGCTGCTTCGGGACGACCTGCGCCGCGGTAGGCGGTGACCGACATCTTGGTGGTGGCGACCGATACCCCACGGAACCCGCAGTTGGGAATGTCGTACACGCCGGGTGCCATCCGTTGGGTCATGAACGGCAGATAGGCGCCCATCAACGGATAGGCGCCGGCGTCTTGCACCACGTCGAGTTGATAGGCGGTGACGCGGCCGTCGCGCGTGCCGCCGATCTTGACGTCGATCCGTTGGCCGCGACCCTGCGGCATCGCCTGCATTGCTTCGGTCCGCGTCTCGGTGTATCGCACGGCCGCGCCGACCTGTCGCGACAACCAACCGAGCGTCAACTCCTCGCCGATCGTGCGCGACTTCACACCGAACCCGCCACCGACGTCGGGCACGACCACACGAACCCGATCGGGCGGCAGATCGTAGAGCTTGCAGAGGATGTCGCGGGTCGGATGAGCACCCTGACACGCCGAGTAATGCACGAGCCGATCGCCCTGCGGGTCGGGCTCCCAGTACGCCAGGCCGCTGCGCGGTTCGATCGGTGAAGCGTTGATCCGCTGGTTCACCACCCGCAGCTCCAGTACGACTTCGCAATCGGCAAAGTCGGCCTGTCGCTCGGAGGCGAACGTCGCGTACGTGTTGGTGCCCAAATCGGGATGAACCAGCGTTTCATCGCTCAGCGCATCGTCGACATCAACCACTGCAGGCAGCGGTTCGATGTCGACGTACACCATCGTCGCGGCATCGACGGCCGTGTGCCGGTCGACGGCAACAACCGCGACCACTGGTTCGCCGACGAAACGCACCGTGCCCTTGGCGATCAACGGGCGCTCGCTGCCGGTCTTGAGGATCGGCTGCACGTGCGGGAACGGTGGCAGATCGAGGTCGTCACCGGTGAAGACGCCGAGCACGCCCGGCACCTTCCTGGCGTCGTCGACGTCGTAGGACAAGATGCGGCCATGCGCATATTCACTGCGCACGAAGTGCACCCACGCCGCGGCGACTGGTACGTCTTCGACATACGTGCCGCCGACGGTGAGCATTCGCGGGTCCTCGACGCGCTGAACCCGATTGCCCAGAATGCTGCCCACGGCTATTGACCTCCCGCCGCGGCGACTTGAGCCAGGGCGGCGTCTCGTTCGGCCCACCAGTCGCCTCCGCGCGCGACGCGGACGACTTCGTCACTGTCGGTCGGTAGGTGGCCGACCAGGTTGTGCGGCGCCGGACATTCAGCGACGGTGTTCGTGAGCCTGCCCACGCCGGTGACCTCGACCTCGACCACGTCGCCGATGTTCATCGGCCGTGAGTTTGCGGGTGTACCGGTGAGGATGACGTCGCCCGGCAGCAGCGTGATGTGCCGGCACAGGTCGGCAAGCATGTAGTCGATCGGAAAGGTCATGTTGCTGACCGGATCCTCTTGCACGACTTCACCGTTGATGTACGTGCGCAACGTCTGCAGCCTGATGTCGACTCCACCGACCAGACCCGGGCCGACCGGGCAGTAGCCATCCTGACCTTTGACCCGCAGCATCGACCCGGCGTCGGTGTCGCGAAAATCGTGCAGGCCGACATCGTTCGATGGCATGAACCCGGCAACATAGTTCCAAACGTCGTCTGGCACGACGTTGCGCATCGGCGATCCGATGACGGCGGCAATCTCGCCCTCGTAGTTGAGATACTGGCAATCGGCCGGGCGGTGGACCACGCCGCGGTGGGCGTTGAGTGTCGTCAGTGGCTTCTGAAAGTAGGTGGGGGTCGTCAGCGCCTTGGCTCTGAACTCGACGCGGCGACTGTCGTAGTTCAGGTGGATGCACAGGATCTTCGTCGGGTCGCACGGCGCCATGTATGTAGCTGCGCCCTCGTCCACCAGCCGACCATCGCCGAGCCGCAGTGCGAATCCGTCGTCGGAGACAGTGACCCACTGCGGGGCTCCCTCGTGGAAGATGCGCCTAATCTCCCGCCGCGGCCCGTCGAGCACGTTCGTCATATCGCCGGAACATAGCTCCTGCCGGGCCGACCCTGAGTATCGATCGTCCCGGCAGGTGGAACTATTGCGGTGCGCTCGATTTCGTTTATCGTGCCCCCGTGCGCACCAAGGTGGCGATCGTCGGAGGCGGCCCAGCAGGAATGCTGCTGTCGCACCTCCTGTGGCGTTCCGGCATCGACAACGTTGTCGTGGAGCAGCGGTCGCGCGGCTACGTCGAGGCTCGGATCCGGGCAGGGGTCATCGAGCAGGGAACCAGCGATCTGCTGCGCTCGTTGGGTCTCGGTTCGCGGATGGACAGCGAGGGATTCGTCCACGAAGGTGTCACCATCTCCAACTCCCGGTCGCCGTTCCGGGTCGACTTCAAGGCATTGGTCAACCGCGTCGTGATGGTCTACGGGCAGACCGAGATCCAGAAGGACCTGTACGACTCGGGTATCGGCGCCGGCTGGCCGATCGTGTTCGAAGCCGACGGTGTTGTGGTGCACGACATCTCCACCAGCAGGCCGTCACTGAGCTACACCGTCCACGGTGAGGTCTCGACGATCGAAGCCGACTTCGTCGCCGGCTGCGATGGGTTCCATGGTGTGAGTCGGCATGCGATTCCCGCGGATGTGCGCCTGGAGTACGAGCGCCTGTACCCGTTCGGCTGGATGGGTGTGTTGTCGGAAACACCGCCGGTCAGCCACGAGTTGATCTACGCCCGCCACCCGCGTGGTTTCGCGTTGTGCTCGATGCGCAATCCGATGCTGTCGCGCTACTACGTCCAGTGCTCCGCCGACACCGACGCCGAATCGTGGACCGACGACCGGTTCTGGGACGAGTTGCGCTCGCGAATTCCGGAGGACGCCGCCTCGTCGCTGGTGACGGGCCCTTCGATCGAGAAGTCGGTCACGCCGTTGCGCAGCTATGTGGCCGAGCCGATGCAGTGGGGGAACCTCTTCCTGGCCGGAGACGCCGCCCACATCGTTCCACCGACCGGAGCGAAGGGCCTGAACCTGGCGTTCTCCGATGTGTACTACCTGGCCGAGGCGCTCGTCGAGAAGTACTCCAGCGGCTCGACGACAGCGCTCGACGGCTACGGCGCCAAGGCGTTGCGTCGCGTTTGGAAGGCGGTGCGGTTCTCGTGGTGGATGACGACGATGCTGCACACCTTCCACGACGCCGGCGAGTTCGAGCATCGCATGCAAGAGACCGAACTCGACTATCTCGCCGGCTCCGTGGCCGCGCAGACGGCGATGGCCGAGAACTACACCGGCCTCCCGTTCTGACACGGCGCGGCAGCGCAGTGGAGCCGAATCGATCGGGCGCAGGTCGCCCGGACTACCGTGCAACTCGATGGGCAACTACGACGAGGGTCTGCGGATCCGCACCGAGGTGCTCGGCCGCGAGCACGTCGAGCGTTCGATGTCCAACGCCACCGATCTCGACCGGTCGTTCCTCGAATGGATCACCACCAACGTGTGGGGCGACCTGTGGGCAGACGCGACACTCGATCGCAAGACGCGCAGCATGATCACGATCGCAATCCTGGCCGCGCTCGGCCGCGACGAGTTGGCGTTGCACCTCCGGGCGTCCGTCAACACGGGCGTCAGCGACGCAGAACTGGCCCAGGTGTTGCAGCACGTCGCCATCTACGCCGGCGTTCCTGCCGCCAACCACGCCTTTCAGACGGCCCGATCGGCTCGCCAGACATGACTCGGACATGACTCTGCATTCACGCCACGCGCCCATCAGGACCACCCGCCGTTCCTGTACTCCGACTACAAGTCGACGGTGAAACGTGCACCGTCGCACGACCTCGTCGCGATCGTCCAGACCCTCACAGAGACGACCGGGCCGGGGCCGGCGTGGGCTGACCTCAGCCATCGACGACGCCGACCTCACGACCAACGCGGGAACCGGCGGCGAGGCGATCGGTCAGCGCAGCATCATCACCGGTCGGGTGCTCGACGAGAACGGCGATCCGTTGCCCGACACGCTCGATCGAGATCTGGCAGGCCAACGCGTGCGGCCGCTACGTGCACTGGCGGGAAACGGCATTCCCTGCGCCGCTCGATCCCAACTTCCTCGGCGTCGGCCAATGTCGCACCGGCGACGACGGCGAATATCGATTCCTCACGGTCGAAGCCGGGCCCCTATCCGTGGGGAAACCACCCGAACGCCTGGCGGCCCGCGCACATCCACTTCTCGCTGATGGGCCCGTCGGTCGCCACGAGGCTCGTCACCCAGATGTACTTCCCGGATGACCCGCTATTCGACCTCGACCCGATCTTCCAGTCAGTGCCGGAGCACAGCCGCGATCGACTGATCGCCACGATACGACCACTCGGTGACCATCGAGAACTGGGCGCTCGGATACCGATGGGACATCGTGCTGCGCGGCACCGGGGCAACACCGTGACGACCGTCGAGCATCTGTCAGACTCCCTCGCAGACAGTCGGTCCGTACTTCACGATGCGACTCTCCGGCGAAGGCGAGAACGTGCTGACCACACCCGAGACCGCTCGGCGAGCGGATCCGTATCGAAGGACGGGTGCTCGACGGCGACCGCAAGCACATCGAGGACGCCCTGATCGAGCTGTGGCAGGCCGACAGTTCAGGTCGCTACCACCATCCGGCCGACGATCGCGCCGACATCGCCACTCGATCCGGGTTCACCGGCTTCGGGCGGTGCGCCAGCGATTTCAAGACGGGCGCCTACTCCTTCCTGACGATCAAGCCCGGTCCCGTCCCGCACCCCAACGGCGGCATGCAGGCACCGCACATCAGCCTGACGATCCAGGCCCGGGGCATGCTCAACCCGACATTCACCCGCGCTGTACTTCGACGACGAGTCCGGCGCCAACGACGACGACCCCGTGCTGCAATCGGTACCCGCGGCGCGCCGATCGACGCTGATCGCCGAGAGCGTCGACGGCGACGACTCGTCGGTACCCACCTATCGATTCGACATCCGCTATCAGGGCGACGACGAGACCGTCTTCTTCGACGTCTGAGCCATGACCGTCTACCCGGGTTTCTCAACCGATCGCATGGACGACATCTTTGCCCTGACCGGCGCGCGTGTCGGCGATGGCAGCGGTCGAGTCAGCGGTCGCTGCAGCACAGGGCGCAGCGGGCGATATCCCCGCCGAAGCCGCCGCGGCAATCGTCGCCGCCTGCGAAGACCCGATCGACGCCGAGATACTGGTCGACGGATGGCAGGTCGGGACCCCAGTCCTCGGGCTGCTCGACGTCTTGCGCTCGCGACTCTCCGACGACGCAAGCGAGTTCCTGCATTTCGGCTTGACCACCCAAGACGTCGTCGACACGTCGTCGATGATGCTCGTCGGCGCCGCCACCGATCACCTCGCTGATCTCGCCACCGCCGCCGCGTCCTCGCTCCGGCACGTGGTCCAGGTCTCCGGCCACATCGCCACGCTGGCTCGATCGTTCCTGCAACCGGCCGACGTGACGACCGTCGGCTTCCGAACCGCTCGATGGCTCGACCAACTCGACCGTGGGCGCCGGCGTATCGGCTCGATCGACAGGCCGCTGCAACTCGGGGGCTTGATCGGCGACCGGATGGGCATCGCCGACGACGTCATCAACGATGTAGCCGCGCGACTCGGGCTCGACACCGGGCCCCCATGGCACACCGATCGGTCGCCGATCATCGACCTCGTCACACTTGCCACCGACTTCGCCCGCTGGGCCGACAAAGTCGGCGGAGACATCGCTCAACTGGTGCAACTCGGCGAGATCACCACACGAGCCGGTGGGTCGTCGGCAGCGGCGGGAAAGCGAAACCCGATCGACGCGATGCGAGCGATGGCGGCCGCCGAGGTGTGTCTCGGCCTGCTCGACAGTCATCACACACGCCAAACCGCACGAACTCGAACGGGGACTCGGCAGCTGGCATGCCGAATGGTTCGTCGTTCCACTCGTGTTTCAAACGGCTGGCGCGGCGATGCAAGCGATCGGCGCCGCGCTCGCCTCGCTCGAGGTCGAGCCGAGCGCGCTGGTCGTCGCCGACGACCGCCGCATTGCCGCAGCCTCCTACGTCACCTCAGTCCTGGAGCAGTCACCATGACAATGTTCGCAACTACCTCGAGCGGTACCCGCATCGGCCTACTTCACCGCCGGTCGGCCGTGGCGACCGTCCCTGATCCTCACCCATTCGCTGGGCAGCGACCACCGTATGTGGGCGCCCCAGGTGCAGGTGCTGAAGAGCCAGTACTTCATCGTGTCGATCGACAACATCGGCCACGGCGAGAGCGACGTGCCGCTCGGCGACTATTCGGTTCCCGACATGGCCGTCGCCGTGCTGACGGTCGCCGACGCCGCAGGATTGGAGCGCTTTCACTACTGCGGTCTGTCGGTCGGCGGCATAACCGGGCAATGGCTGGGCGTGCATCACCCCGACCGGTTGCTGTCCCTCACCCTGAGCAACACAGCAGCCAAGATCGGCACACCCGAGTTGTGGCAGCGAACGCATCAACACCGCTCGATCAGGGGATGAGCGCTCTCGTCGACGGTGTCATCGCCCGATGGTTCTCACCGAGTTTCGCCGACGATCACTCCGAGCAGTACGCACTGGCCCGCGCCACCTTGCTGGCCACCGACCCGAACGGCTACGCAGGCGTCTGTGCCGCGCTCCGCGACGCAGACCTTCGCCACGACGTTGGCGCGATCACGGTTCCGACGCTGATCATCGGCGGCATCGCCGACCAGGCGACACCGATCGAGCAGGCCAGGTGGCTTCACGAAGCGATCGCCGGCAGCCGCATCGTCGAACTCGACGCCGCCCACCTCAGCAACCTCGACCGTGAAGCCGAGTTCACGGCTGCACTCGATCAGTTCCTGGCCGCGACAACACCGGCATAGGCGGCAGGCCTAGAAGCTGCCCTCGGCCACGCGATCGATCCCTTGCGTGAGCAGCAGATCCTCGTGCAATTCCATCCACACGTCGTGATAGGACCCGCACATCACACCGGTGAACATCCGCTGATCGCCCGCCTCCAACGCTGTTCGACTACCCGCGAGCGCGTGCCGCATAGCCGTCGTACCGCTTGGCGACTTCGGCGAAGGCGTGACAGATCGGCTGGGCTTCGTCGTCGAGCACGCCGAGTCGCTTGATGCACGCTTCGTCGTAGGCCTCGTCGGAGTGGTCATTGGGCTCACCGTTGCGCAATTGCCAGTCGGCGCACAGAGCCTTGAACAACTCGTTCATCACGAGGAAGCGGTGATACTTCACGGCGAGACCTTCGCGGAAGCCGGGCCGGCAGACATCTTCTTCCAGGGCGATCACGTAGGCCTCGCGACCGTCAGGCGTCAGCTGCCACAGGCCGCGGGCCTCACGAAAGTTGGTGTGCCCTTGCTCCTGCATCGCCTGCAGATGGCTGAGCACCTCTTCCTCCGGCAACCCGGCCAGCTCGGCGACATTCTCGACCTTGACGAAACCTTTGATTCGCAGCGCGTGATGAACCCTGAAGCGAGGGTGGGAGTCATGTGCCATGTGTCGCACAATAACCCCGAGCCGTCGGCCGAGGTCCACCCGGTGTTCGTCCTGCGTGAACGACGCCCGAGACCCGTGCAAGCCGGCTGATCTACAGTCCGTTCATGAGCCCGTTCGAACCACCATTCCGAGCCGACCACGTCGGCAGCCTGCTGCGCCCCAAGGCCGTACTCGACGCACGCGAGCAGTTCGCCAACGGCTCGATCACCGCCGCGAGAAGCGGGGCGTCGAGGACGACGCCATCGCCGACGCGGTCCGCCAGGTCGAGGCCGTCGGGATGCGCAGCATCACCGACGGCGAGTTTCGGCGCACGTGGTTCCATCTCGACTTCCTCGAGCAACTCGCCGGCGTCGAGGTCAGCGGTGCGATCGCGGCGAGCTCCAACGCGGCCGAGACCGTTCATTTCACGCCGCCACGCCTGGCGGTCACCGGCCCGTCTGCGACATGTCCGCGACATCCAGGTCGACGACTTCAAGTTCCTCGCCGGCGTCACCACACAGACCCCGAAGGTGTCGATTCCGTCGCCGACGATGGTGCACTTCCGCGGCGGGCGAGCAGCCATCGACATCGAGTCGTATCCCGATCTCGACGTGTTCTTCGACGATCTCGCGCAGTGCTACCGCGACGAGATCGCCGCGCTCTACGCGGCCGGGTGCCGGTACATCCAACTCGACGACACCAACCTCGCCTACCTCTGCGATCCGAAGATGCGCGCCGGCGCCGTCGAACGCGGTGACGATCCCGACGAGCTGCCGCGAACGTACGCCGCGCTCATCAACCACGCCCTCGACGGACCGTCCCGCCGATCTCACCGTCGGCATCCATCTGTGCCGTGGGAACTTCCGCAGCACCTGGTTCGCCGAGGGCGGCTACGAGCCGGTCGCCGAGGTGCTGTTCGGCGATCTCGATGTCGATGCCTACTTCCTCGAGTACGACGACGAGCGTTCCGGCGACTTCGCCCCACTGCGGTTCGTGCCCGACAACAAGACGGTCGTGCTGGGGCTGATCAGCTCGAAGGTCGCCGACATGGAGTCGATCGACGACCTCGCCCAACGAGTCGACGAGGCCGCCAAGTACGTACCCATCGATCAACTGTGCCTCAGTCCACAATGCGGTTTCAGCAGCACAGTGCACGGCAACGACATCACCGAAGACGTGCAGTGGGCCAAGCTGCGACTGACCGTCGACGCAGCGGCACAGATCTGGCGCTGAGGCGCCCGCGATCGTCAGATCCGTTCGAGGCCTCCGCCGTCGAACAGTGTCGTGATGCCGAAGTCGTCGATGTCGGCGCAACTCGTCGGCTCCGGGAACAGTCAGGTCACCGTCGGCCGCCGCCAGCACCACCGGTAGCAGCGACGCGTCGCTGCTGCTGTTGAGGAACAACTGCGTGTTGCCGAGGACGAAGCGAACGGCCCTGCCGATGGCTGCGGGATCGGTCAGCGGCTCGTACCAGCTGAACTTGCCCTCGCGGCTGCCCGACCAACGACCGCGGGCGATCGACTTGATGGTCTGCACGGCCACGTCGCGCTCGGCACACGTTCGAGCAGAGCCTCGACATCGGCCCGGTAGTCCGGGCGTTCGAGCAGCACGAAGTTGTAGGGGAACAGCACGGAGTCGAAGTCGAACGCGCGCAGGCTGCGCACGTGCATCGACGGGATTCGCACTCCGTGGCCGGTGACCCCGATGAACCTGCACAGTCCTTCGTCGCGCGCCTTGCGCGAGCGCCTCGACCACGCCATCCGGGTGCGAATGCCGTCTCCCATTCGTCGGGTTCGACGAGGTTGTGCAACTGGATGAGATCGACGTGATCGACACCCAACCTGGTGAGCGACTCCTCGAACTCGGTGCGGGCCGCGGCGCCCGGATCGCTCGCCGGTCTTGGTCGCCAGGAACACCTTGTGCCGGTTGCCCGCCAGCCACGGCGCCAGTCGCAATTCGGTGTCGCCGTACCTGCGCGCCGTGTCGATGTGGTTGACGCCATTGCGTTTCGAGCAGCGCCATCGTCGCGTCGGCGCGGTCTTGGCTCATCGCTCCGAGAGCCGCGGCGCCGAAGATCACACGGCTCGAATCGATGACCGGTACGACCGAATGGTTGAGTGGGGAGCATCCCCGAAGAGTACCTACCCGGCGCCAGATAACGGTCGCGAAGGACTCGTTTCAGGATCTTGCCCGGGCCTGACTTCGGCAGCGGCTCGTCGGAGATCTCGATCACCTTCGGCACCTTGTAGCCGGCGATCAGGCCACGGCAATGCGGCCCCAACTCGTCGCCGGTCGGCGGTCATGCCGGGATGTGGAACCACGATCGCATGCACGGCCTCGCCCCACATGTCGTCGGGTACTCCGAACACCGCCGCCTCGGCAACCGACGGATGGCGATACAACGCATCTTCGACCTCGACCGAATAGACGTTCTCGCCGCCCGACACGATCATGTCCTTGGCCCGGTCGACGACGAACAGGTAGTTGCGATCGTTGAGGTACCCGAGATCGCCCGGTGTGGTACCACCCGTCGCGGAGCGCATCGGCAGTCGCCGTGGCGTTGTTCCAGTACCCGACGGTGACTGCGTTCGAGCGAGCCAGCACCTCGCCCACCTCGCCAGGCTCGCAATCAGCACCGTCGGGCCGCACTGTGCGCACAGCGACGCCGACGGCCGGCTGACCACACGAGCCGGCGAGATCGGTCCCGAGGGTCGCCTCCTCGTGGCGCAACCGAGTGACCACCGACGACGTCTCGGTCGCCCCGTAGAACTGAGCCAACTCGCTGTCGGGAAACACCTCGTGTGCCTGCCGGATCAACTCGGCTGCGATCGGCGAACCGGCGTGACCGAGCATGCGCAGAGACGACACATCGCGGGGCCGCTGACGCTGCTCGGCCACCAAGGCCGCGAGCATCGTCGGGACCGGCAGGAAGATCGTGACTCGATGCCGAGCGATCGCGTCGAGACACAGCGCAGGATCGAACATCGGCAGCGTCACCGTCGTGCCGCCGAGCCATGTCAAGCCGGTAAGAGGCGCGATGCCGGCGACATGGAACATCGCCGGCGCACCGAGGAACACATCGTCAGCCTCGAGCGAGCACGCCAGGATCTTGTTGAAGGCGTTGGCAACCAGGTTGCCGTGAGTCAACATCACTCCTTTCGGCATGCCCGTCGTACCTCCGGTGTAGAACAAGGCGGCGAGATCGTCTGGCCCGACACCACTGCCGCCAGCGCTGCCTTGGGGCTCTCGGTCGACGTCGTCCGAGCAGCCGTTCGTAGTCGTCGGCCACCGAGATCACGTGCTCGACGAGGGCCGCCAGGTCACCGGCGTCGCGGTCGGTGATCAATACTCGGGAACCACTGTGTTCAACGATGTGGGCCAACTCGGCCGGCGCCAGTCGCGTGTTGAGCGGCACCACCACGATGCCGGCCGCCGGTAACCCGAAGAACGCCTCGAGATATCGATGTCCGTTCGCCGACAGCAGTGCGACCCGATCACCATGTTGCACACCGAGGCCGGCCAGCGCTGTGGCCAGGCGATCACAGCGGTCGGCGAGCTCGGCGTAGCTCAACCTGCGCTCGCCGTCGATCACGGCCAGTCGTTCGCCGAAGCAGGTTCGAGCGTGTTCGATGGGATCGGCCAGCGTCAACATCAGGCGACGACACTACGGCCTCGGCCCGGCACGACGAGCCTCAGAGCGAAGGGGTGTGCTGCACTGTTGTGATGATCGACCTGCCGCTGACCAGCAACCGATTGACGATTCGAATGATGCGCACCGAGCACCTCGCCAGCCTCATCGGGTACCGCAACGACCCCGAAGTCGCCCGCTTCCAGGACTGGCAGATGCCATTTTCCGAGGCAATGGCCGAGCGATTGATCAGCGAGCAGGCCGGACTCGACGGGCCGCTCGACGATGCCTGGGTACAGCTGGCCGTCGAGGTCGGCGGCACGGCGATCGGTGATGTCGCCATCGAGATCCACGACCACGGCCGACAAGCCACTCTGGGCTACTCGATCGCTGTCGACGAACAAGGCAAGGGGTACGCCACCGAGGCCCTGGCCGCCGTGCTCGAGGCGCTGTTCTCCGTACCCGGGATGCACCGCATCGTGGCCAACGTCGATCCCGAGAACGCGCCCTCGCGACGCGTCCTCGAGAAACTCGGCTTCCGCTTCGAGGGCAGATCTCTGCGGTCGGTGTTCGTCCGCGGCGAATGGGTCGACGACGACCGGTTTGCCCTGTTGGCCAGCGAGTACGCCGACCGCGTCACGTCAACCCGGTCACACCAACCCGGTCACGCCAACCGTCACGCCACCCCGGTCAGGCCGAACGATCGAGCCTGAAGTCGTCGGGGAGCTGCGGCAGCGTGGCAAGCCAGTCCCATAACCCCGACAACTGCTGATCGAGGTCTTCGACGGGTCCGGCGTTGTCGATCACGAAGTCGGCGTCTTTCAACCGATCCTCTCGGCTGGCCTGACGAGCCATCCGGGCCCGGGCGTCCTTCTCGGTGAAACCTCGGTAGCGAACCAATCGATCGACCTGCAACTCCGGACGGGACGTCGACGACGATCTTGCCCTGCAGTTCGTACCGTGCGTTCTCGGTCAGCAGTGGAACGTCGAGCACCACGATCTTGTCGCTCGGCGCCAACGCTAGGACTCGCCGATTGATCTCGGCACTGACGGCCGGGTGGACGATCGCGTTGAGGGTGCGGAGCGCATCGGTGTCGGTGAAGACGATCTCGGCCAACTTGGCTCGCCGTAGACCTTGGTCGGCGTCGAGTACCTGCTCACCGAACTTCTCGGCGATGGCCATGACGACGGGCGATCCCGGGCTCTGCACATCGCGTGTGATGGCATCGGCGTCGATGATCACGGCTCCACGGGCCGCCAGCATCGTGCTGACGGTCGACTTTCCCGACCCAATTCCTCCAGTGAGCCCGACGAGGATCATCGCGGCAATGTACCTCGCAACGGTCCAACGAGCGCTGTCTCGGTATCATCTCGCGTGATGGGCGAAGAAGTTGACCAGCGTGTACGCGGCAACGACCCTCCGCCACGCGATCAAATGTCGCTCAGCTGGCCGCTCGTCGAACGCCGCAGGCTCCACGCCGCACCGCCCGGAGGTGTCGAACGACGCGCCGGTCGCCCGCCTGCCCCGACGCCGATTCCCAGCCTGACCGCAGCGCCGCTCTGGCCATTCCGACTCGCGGCCTTGGCCGGCGCACTCGCTCGCTCACGTACGGATTTCAGCGTCGACAACTGGAAGCTGATAGCCGCATCCGTGATCATCGGCGTGTACACCATCGTCACGTGCATCAAGCCGGTGCCCTACCGGGACGACGCCAAGACCCGAATGCGCATCATTGGCGAACAGGCGATGTGCCTGATCGTCGTGTTGGCCACCGGCGCATGGGCATCGCCGTTCGCGCTCTGCCTGATCCCCTCCGGCATGCTCGCCGGGTTCGCCGCCGGTGGTCTCTTCAGCGCCCAATTGGGTCTCGCCGCGATCGCCGCTGTCACCGCCAAGAACATCAACGAGGTCGGCGCGCGCGAAGGACTCACCGCCGGTCTGCTCTGGACGGGATTGCTCGGCCTCGTCGCCTTCACGAGCGGTCTCACCCATCGCGCCGGCCTCGAAGCTGCTCGCCAGCAGCAGCTGGCGCTCGACCGGGTCAGCCGCCTGGCTGAGGCCAATTCGCTTCTCTTCTCGCTGCAACGTGTAGCCCAGACGCTGCCCGCCTCGCTCGATCTCGACGACGTGCTCGATTCAACGGTGCAGCGAATGCAGGCGATGGTGCGCCACGACGCGCTGTCGGTGTTCCTGGTCAACGCCACGGATCGCGCCGTCGAGCCGATTCGCGCTCTCGGGTTCACACCACCGTCATCGTTCCAGCTCGATCGGCTGCCCGAAGGTCTTCGCGCCGCGATGGACTCGCCGCGCACCGTGCGCATCGACGATCTCAGCTTTCGTGGCGGTGTGTCGGCGTCGGCGCGCAGCGGCTTGTATGCGGCGTTACGCGCCCGGGGTGCCCTGGTCGGCCTGATCGCCGTCGAGGCTGACCAGCCCGATTCCTTCGGTCAACAGCAGGCCGAGATCGTTCACGGTTTGACCGAACCGTTCGGTATCGCCATCGACAACGCCCGCATGTTCGGCCGCATCCGCACCCTCGCCGCCGACGAAGAGCGGTCGCGCATCGCCCGCGACCTCCACGATCACATCGGCTCCTCGCTGGCCATGATCGGTTACGAAGTAGATCGTGCTCGATCGATCGCGGCCGACGGTGGCGAAATCATCCCGGTCCTCGAAGACCTTCGAACCCAGGTGACTGCGGTCGTTTCCGATGTCCGCGACACCTTGTTCGATCTACGCACCGAGGTCACCGACACATACGACCTCGCCAGCATCGTCCGCGACTTCCTCACCAGGGTGCAGCACCGAACCGGCATCGTCACCGACCACGAAGTGCACATCGCCGGCCGGCTTCCGCTGATGCAGGAGCGAGAATTGTGGCAGATCGCACGCGAGGCGATCACCAATGTCGAGCGACATTCGCAGGCCAAGCACCTCACCGTGACGGTCAACGAAACCACCACCAGCGCCTCGATCTCGATCCGCGACGATGGGGTGGGACTCGGGGTACATACCAGCCGAGCCGATAGTTATGGCATCATTGGCATGCGCGAGCGTGCGGCCCGAATCGGGGCCGAGCTCTCCATCCGCCCATCGGTGCGTGGTGGCACGGAGATTCAAGTGCATCTGCGCTCTGACGACAGGAGACAACGTTGGGACTCTCGGTAATCCTGGTCGATGACCACACGATGCTACGCCAAGGAATCCGGCGCGCATTGGAAAGCGAAGGGATCAAGGTCGTGGCCGAGGCCAGCGACGGAACCGAGGCGATTCGGTTGGCCCTCGAACACAAGCCCGACGTCGTGTTGATGGACGTGTCGATGCCGGGAATGGACGGCGTCGAGGCGGCGCGTCGCCTCGTCGAGGCCGACGGCCGCCAACGGGTCGTCATGCTGACCATGCACATTGATCGCGACGTGATCGACCGCGCCATTCGCGCCGGCGCAGTCGGCTATCTCACCAAGGACTCATCGATCAGCGAAGTCATCCTGGCCATCCAACTGGCCGCCAACGGTGACCGCCCGATGTCTCCTCGGCTGGCCTCGGCAATGCTCGACGAAGCCCGCCGCGAAGATGCGCTGATCTCCGCTCGTGAGGAGGAGGTGCTGCAGCTGGTAGCCGACGGATACGGCACCAACGAGATCGCCGAGCGGCTGTACATCAGCGGCAAGACCGTCAAGAACCACCTGGCGTCGATCTACGAGAAGCTGAACGCCCGTGACCGTACCCAGGCAGTGCTGATGGCCGTGAAGATGGGCATCGTCAAGCTGACATAGCCGTCGTCGGCCGGAAGCGACCGCCGGCTCCACCCGCGTTCCGCGTCGTCCGAGTTTTGCGGGCTCAACGGATTGTTGAGAGCGGGATGAGCTACTCGGTGCGGTACGGCTCGAGCGCGTCGGCGACGATCGCGAGCGCTTCGAGATGGCCGTCGACCGATCCGAGCCCGGCGTTCATCGTGTTGATCGACACGTGGGTCGCTCCGGCCTCGTGCCATCGGCCGACCTGCTCGACGAGCTTGTCGACGCCGGCGTCGGACCAACTGACTCGGGCTTCCATGCCGAGCGTGGCCGGATCTCGTCCTGCTGCTCGGGCCGCCTCGTCGACAACGGCGCGGGCCTCGTCGAGCTTCGGGCCGGGCGGCACCTGCGGGAACCAGCCGTCTGCCAGCTGCCCGACACGGCGGTATGCCGGGATCGATTGGGCGCCGATCCAGATCGGGATCGGTTGCTGCAACGGCAGCGGAGCGATGCCGGCGCCGGTCACCCGCTCGAACTCGCCGCCGTGGGTCACTGTCGACTCGGTGAACAGGCGGCGAAGCAGCGTGATCTGTTCGGTCATCCGCTTCCCGCGGTCGGTGAACGACTTTCCGAGCGCCTCGTACTCGACCGCGTTCCAGCCGACACCGACTCCGAGTCGGAACCTGCCGTTGCTCAGCAGGTCCACCTCAGCTGCCTGCTTGGCCACCAGCGCCGTCTGGCGCTGAGGAAGGATGATGACGCCCGTGACGAATTCGAGCGACGTGCAAGCGGCGAGGTAGCCGAAGAGCACGAACGGTTCGTGGAACATGGTGTGCACGTCGTACGGTCCGGCCCACGGCTTGTGCACCTCGGGATCGGCCCCGAGCACGTGGTCGTAGGCCAGCACATGGGCGAAGCCCAGCTCCTCGACTCGCAACCCGTACGCGCGCACATCCGCGACCGAGGCTCCGATCTCTGTTTGAGGGAACACCACTCCGATCTGCATCCCCACGTTCTAGCGCACGCCGTTCCGAACCTTGACGACGGCGTCGAGTGCGGCCACAGTTGTGCGGGTCTTGACTACATACCGACTAGTTGGTATGGTTCCGGGATGGCCACGACAGGTGAACGGTCGACGACGCGAGGCAGCGCCCGGGCCCTGCTGCTCGACGCCGCTGTCGACGTCATCCGCACCAAGGGGCTGAACGCCACGACCGTCGACGAGCTGTGTGCCGGCGCCGGGGTGACCAAGGGTGCGTTCTTCCATCACTTCGCGACCAAAGAGGCGTTGGCGGTCGCCGCGGCCGAGCACTGGTCCGACACCACCGGGGCGCTCTTCGCCGCCGCGGCATACCACGACCACGCTGACCCTGTCGACCGGATCCTCGGTTACCTGGAGCTGCGGGCAGGCCTGATCGCCGGCACGCCGGCGCAGTACACGTGTCTGGCCGGCACGATGGCCCAAGAGGCGTTCGAGACCAGCCCCAACGTGCGCGCCGCCTGCGCAGCGAGCATCTTCGGCCACGCCGACACGCTGGAGTCCGACTTCGCCGAGGCGCTGACTGCCGCTGGAACCGCGGCCGACGTCACTGCATCGAGCCTCGCCCAATTCACGCAGACGGTGCTTCAAGGCGCCTTCGTCCTCAGCAAAGCAGCCGACGACCCGGCCCTGGTCATCGACGGCATCGACCACCTTCGCCGCTATCTCGAGTTCCTGTTCCGACCACAAGGAGATTGATCAATGCCAGACAACACCACGCCCATTCCGACCGGGATGCACCAGCTGTCGCCACACCTGGTCTGCGCCGGTGCAGACGACGCAATCGAGTTCTACAAGGCAGCCTTCGGTGCCGTCGAACTGATCCGGCTTCCCGGCCCCGATGGAAAGCTGATGCACGCGTGCGTGCAGATCAACGACTCGTCGGTCATGCTCGTCGACGAGAACGTCGACTACGGCTTGCTGTCGCCGAGATCGCTGAAGGGCACGCCGGTGACAATTCACCTGTTCGTGCCCGATGTCGACGCCTGGTTCGCCCGAGCCGTTGCTGCCGGCGCCACGGTGCGCATGCCGGTCGACGACATGTTCTGGGGCGACCGCTACGGAATCGTCGAAGACCCGTTCGGACATCTCTGGTCGATCGCCACGCCCCAGCGAACGATGACCGGAGCCGAGCTCGCCGCAGCCATGTCCAGGGCGACGTAGACAATGAGCTTGTTGGACAAACAGTTCACTGCGCCTCTGCTGAAGAGTCCGAACAAGGGTGGGTGGACATACGTCATCATGCCCGGCTCGGCCGAGTACTTCGGCACCCGCGGCCTGGTGAAGGTCAGTGGCACCGTCGAAGGGCATCCGTTCCACAGCTCGTTCATGGCCTTGGGCGATGGTACGCACAAGCTGCCGATCAAGAGCTCGATTCGTGAGGCCATCGGCAAACAAGCAGGAGACGATGTAACCGTCCACCTCGAGCAACGGCTCGATTGACGCCACACGATCTCGGAGCTCATCGGCGGCGGTCATAGGATGCCGCGATGTTCGAACTGACCAGTGATCTGATCGCCGAGTTGAAGTCTGTCGACACGCCGACGGTCTGCAACGCTCTGGAGATCCTGGTCCCGGAGCGACGCGGCTACGGGTTCACGACCAAGCCGCTGGTGTGCACACGTCCGGAACTCGGGCCCGTCGTCGGGATTGCCAGGACGGCCACGATCCGCGCCGCCCACCCGATCGACTCGGATATCGACCAGGCTCACACCCGAGATGCCTACTACGCGTACATCGATGCGGGTCCCAAGCCGAGCGTGGTCGTCATCCAAGACATCGACGACGAACGGGGATACGGTTCCTTCTGGGGTGAGGTCAACAGCAACATCCACAAGGGTCTCGGCTGCGACGCGGTGATCACCAATGGCAGCGTGCGCGATCTCCCCGATATCGCCGACGGGTTTCAGATGCTCGCAGACCGGGTCGGCCCGTCGCATGCTTTCGTTCATGTGGTCGACTTCTCCCGACCTGTGAGCGTTGCCGGCATGCGGGTCTCCGACGGAGACGTGATCCATGCCGATCAACACGGTGCGGTAGTGATCCCGCACAGCGTCTGCGGCGACATCAAGCAGGCCGCCGACCTGATAGGTCGCCGCGAGCGCGTCGTCATCACCGCCGCGCAACAGCCAAACTTCGACGTCGAGGCCCTGCGCAGAGCCCAACGCGAGGCATCGACCATCTAAGTCTGGGCGGGCTGCCCGTCAGCTGTTGTCGTCGGCCTCGAGCGGCTCGACGTCGGCCTGAGGTGTGGTGTCGACAGCGGCGGGTGCAGCCTCGGCTTCCAGGGCATCGGCAGCGGCGGCAGCAGCTGCGACCGAGGCTGCTTCAACGGCCGCCTCGGCTTCGCCCGGCGTCGCGTCGGGGTTGTTCTCGTAGTACTCGGCCCAGGCGGCCTCGCGCTCGGCATCGTCGCCACCGGCGGTCCAGTTGCCGTGCTCGTCGATCTCGAAGTGCTGGCGATACTCCTCGGCCAGTTCGCCACCCTCGGCGGCCTGCTTGATCGACAGGCTGATGCGGCGGCGGGCGAGATCGAGATCGATGATCTTGACCCACAGCTCTTCGCCTGGGGTGACGACCTGCTCGGGGGCCTCGACGTGGTGGGTGCTCATCTCGGAGATGTGCACGAGACCCTCGATGCCATCGCCGACCTGCACGAACCCGCCGAACGGGACGAGCTTGGTGACCCGGCCGTAGACCAGCTGGCCCACCTCGTGGGTGCTGGCGAACTCTTGCCACGGATCTTGCTGGGTGGCCTTCAGCGACAGGCTGATGCGCTCGCGCTCGAAGTCGACATCGAGCACCTGCACGGTGACCGCGTCGCCGACGGCGACGACTGCACCCGGATGATCGACGTGCTTCCACGACAACTCGCTGACGTGGATGAGACCATCCATGCCGCCGAGGTCGACGAACGCACCGAAGCTGACGACGCTGGAGACGACACCCTCGCGGATCTCGCCGGGCTTGAGGTTGGTCAGGAAGCTGTCGCGCGATTCCTTCTGCGTCTCTTCCAGGAAGGCGCGGCGGCTGAGCACGACGTTGTTGCGGTTCTTGTCGAGCTCGATGATCTTGGCCTGCACGATCTTGCCGATGTACGGGGCAAGATCGCGGACACGACGCAGCTCGACCAGCGATGCCGGCAGGAAGCCACGCAGGCCGATGTCGACGATCAGGCCACCCTTGACGACCTCGATCACCGGACCCTCGACCATGCCGTCGGCTTCCTTGATCTTCTCGATCGTGCCCCACGCCCGCTCGTACTGCGCACGCTTCTTGGAGAGCAGCAGCCGACCCTCTTTGTCTTCCTTCTGCAGGACCAGCGCCTCGATCTTCTCGCCGAGCTTGACGATCTCGTGCGGATTGACATCGTTGCGGATGCTCAGCTCGCGGGCGAGGATGACACCTTCGCTCTTGTATCCGATGTCGAGCAGAACTTCGTCCTTGTCGATCTTGACGACCGAACCGAAGACCAGCTGGCCGTCTTCGACTTCGACCATCGTGCCTTCGATGGCGTCGGCGAAGGACATGCCCAAGTCGTCTTCGGTGACTTGGCGGGGCTGATAGTTCCCTTCTTCGTCGAAGGTGCCCATGGCACCGCTGGCTACGGAGAAGGTCGTGGTATCGGACAAAGGACGATCGCTTTCGAATACGAACTGCAAGAATGGCCCGGCGGATTCCGGACCGTGTGAGGATACCAGCGCCGATTGCGCCTGCCCTCAGCGACGACGGGCGATCACCAAGAATTCAGGTGTCTCGGTGGTCGGCGCGGCGCGGCGATAGTTGCCCGGTTCGACGCTCCAGATGTCGACCACGTCGAGCCCCACTCGGTCGCACAGCAGGCGCAGCTCGCGGGGCGTGTAACAGGCAGTCCACAGGTCGACCTCGGCGGTTGTGCCATCCTCGTCGCGCACTTCGGTGCGCTCGTGGCTGACGCCGGCATCGCCGTCGAAGGTCGCCGCCTCGTGGTACTTCACCGCGAAGTAGCTGCTGAAGGCGGAGAGGGCCAGCCTGCCGCCGGGTTTCAGTGCTGCAGCGATTCCGGAGAGCACGGCCTGGTTGTCGCCATCGGCGGTCATCAACCCGAAGGCTCCCTGGCACAGGCAGATCGCTGCGTCGAACTCGGCATCGAACGACAGGTGGCGGGCGTCGAGACGCTCGAACGTTGCGCCGGCCGGCGCAGCCTCGGTGGCCAGGTCGATGAATCGCTTGCTGATGTCGACGCCGTGCACGACGAAGCCTCGACGAGCCAGCTCGTGAGCATGCCGGCCCGGTCCGCAACCGACGTCGAGCACGCGATCTCCCGGCTTCAGACCGAGTGCTTCGACGACGAAATCGACCTCCTGGGTCGTCCCCTTCGTGAACGAGTACCGCAGGTACGCCGAGCCGAGGTGTTCGGCGATCGGTTCGAACCAGTGCTGGTCGGTCATCCCTTCGCGGCGGCCCAGCTGGAGCCCCACGAGACGTTGACCTCGAGGGGGACGTCGAGTTCGGCGGCGTTGCGCATGATGTCGATCACGATCGGTCCGACCGTGTCGCGCTCCGACTCGGGCACCTCGACCAACACCTCGTCGTGCACCTGCAGGATCAGTCGGCTGGCCACGTGCGACTGCGACAGGGCGGCGTCGATGCGGACCAACGCCACCTTGAAGATGTCGGCGGCGAGGCCCTGGATGCCGGCGTTCATCGCCTGACGCTCGCCCGCCTGACGGATCCTGAAATTTGAGTTCGACAGTTCTGGGATCGGGCGCCGGCGACCGAACAGCGTCTCGGTGTAGCCGCGCATGCGGGCCTCGATGACGGTTCGATCCATGTAGGCCTTCACGTTGGGGAAGGCGACGAAATACGCATCGAGGATGACCGCGGCATCGGCGGTGGGGATGCCCAGGCGCTGCCCGAGGCCGTACGACTCCATGCCGTAGGCCAGGCCGTAGCTGACCATCTTGGCCTTCGATCGCATCTCGATGGTCACATCGCTCGGCTCGACGCCGAACACCCGCGACGCCGTCGCGTTGTGGATGTCGACGCCGCTGCGGAAGGCCTCGATCAAGCCCGGGTCGGCGGCGAGATGAGCGATGCAGCGCAGCTCGATCTGGTTGTAGTCGGCCACGAGCAGCACGTAGCCGGGTGCCGGTACGAAAGCCTTGCGGAACTGACGACCTTCGTCGCTGCGTACAGGAATGTTGTGCAGGTTCGGTTGATCGCTGCTCAGCCGTCCAGTGCGCGCCACCGTCTGGTTGAACGTCGCGTGAATGCGTCCGTCCGGGGCGACCTCGGCCATCAGGCCGGTGCCGTAGGTGCCGCGCAGCTTTTCCATCTCGCGGTACTGCATCAACGGATCGATGAACTCCGGCCATTCGTCGCGCAGCTTCTCAGCAGAGTCGCTGCATCGGTGGAATAGCCGGTCTTGGTCTTCTTCTGCGGCGCCAACTGCTTCTCGGTGTACAGCAGCTCGCGGAGCTGGACCGGCGAGTTGAAGTTGAACGGCCGCCCGACGACTCGTTGCAACTCGGCCGCAAGGCGTTCGCTCTCGGACGTGAGATGCTGGTTGAGTCGGCGCAGCTCGGCCATGTCGACGGCGATGCCGACGTGTTCCATCTCGGCGAGCACACCGACCAGTGGATTCTCGATCGTGGCGTAGAGCTCGGCCATTCCCTGCTTGTCGAGCGCCGCCTGAAGTGCCGACGAGAGGTGGGCGACGGCCAGCGCTCCCCGACCAGCGACTCGCCGATCGTCGTCGCCCTCCTCGCTGAAGTCGAGTTGGCCGGCTGACGAGGCGTCGTTGGAGGGCAGCTGAAACGGCGTGTACCGCTGCAGCAGGTCGGCCAGCGCGTAGCGCACATCGGCCGGATCGATGAGGTAGGCCGCGATCGCCACGTCCATCTGCAGACCGGAGATCGACACGCCGTGCCCGAGAGCCCAGCGCATCAGCGCCTTGGCGTTGTGGCCGCGCAATGCAGGATGTCCCGCGATCGCGGCGAGCACGTCGGGATGAGCGACGACGTCGGCCGGTATCCAGGCCACCTCGCACGCGTCGCGCTCGGTCACCACGGCCAAACCGATCAGATCGGTGCGCCCGGGATCCCCCGACCAGGAGGCGACAACATCGAGCGAATCGAGCGCGGAGATCGCTCCGACAGCCGCGTCGGCCTCGGTGACGTCGGTGATCTCGGCCTCCAGCACCTGCGCCTCGGTCGACAGTTGCTGCGAGCCCGGTGTACCCAGCGCCTCGAACAGCCGATCGGTCAGGGCACGGAACTCCAGGAAGTCGAAGAGCCGACGAACCTCGGCTACGTCTGGCTCGATCGTCAACGATTGGAGGTCGACCTCGATCGGCGCGTTGCGTCGGAGGATCATCAGCTCGGCGTTGCTACGGACCCGTTGCTCGTGCTCGGCCAACGACGCTCGCAACTTCGGTGTCTGGGCGTCGACGTTGGCGAAGATCCCATCGAGGCCGCCGTAGGTGTTGATGAGCTTGGCCGCGGTCTTCTCGCCGACACCCGGAACTCCAGTCGAGGTTGTCGCTGGGGTCGCCACGCAGCGCCGCGTACTGGGTGTACTGCGCCGGCGTGACGCCGGTCTTCTCCTTGATCCCGGCCTCGTCGTACAGGGCGTAGTCGCTGACGCCGCGCCGGTTGTAGAGCACCTTCACGCCCGGATCGTCGACCAGCTGGTAGCTGTCGCGATCGCCGGTGACGATGATGACCTCGTGGCCTTCGCCCTTGGCCTGCTCGGCGACCGTGGCCAAGATGTCGTCGGCCTCCCACCCGGCCAGGTCGACGACGTACACGTGCAACGCGTCGAGCACCTCGCGTACCAGACCCATCTGCTGGCGCAAGATGTCGGGGGCCGCTTCGCGTTGCGCCTTGTACAGCGGATTGGCGTCGTGACGAAACGTCTTCTCAGGTCGGTCGAAGGCCACCATCACGCCGTCGGGGTGCTGATCCTTCAGCAGGTAGGACGAACATCGACGTGAAGCCGAACACGGCGTTGGTCACCTGCCCGGAGGCCGTGGCCATGTCGGTGGGCAGCGCGTAGAAGGCGCGATACGTCAGCGAGTTGCCATCGAGCAGGAGCAGTTTCACGGGCGCAGTGTGCCGGCCAGGATCCGCTCGGCGACTTCACGCATCCGCGAGCGCTCGCTCATCGCGGTGCGCTGGATGAACGTGAACGCGTCACCCTCTCGCATTCCGCACTCGTCGATCAGCAGGCCCTTGGCCCGATCGATGATCTTGCGCGATTCGAGTTGTTCGACAAGGCCGTCGACCTCGCCGGTGAGGTGCTGCATCTCCCGAAATCGTCCGATGGCAACTTCGATGGCCGGAATGAGATCGCTCTTCTGGTACGGCTTGACGAGGTAAGCCAATGCACCGGCGTCGCGGGCTTCCTCGATGACCTCGCGCTGGCTGAACGCCGTCAACATCAGCACGCCACAGATCCGCTCGGCCGTGATCATCCGTGCTGCCTCGAGACCATCGATCCCGGGCATCTTGATGTCGAGGATGGCCAGGTCGGGCCGCAGATCACGAACGAGCGTGACGGCTTCATCGCCGCGACCGGTCTCGCCGACGACGTCGTAACCCTCTTCCTCGAGGGTCTCGCGCAAGTCGAGACGGATGATGGCTTCATCCTCGGCGATCACAACACGAATCGTCACTGGCGGAAATCCTTTCAAACTTGTCTTGGTCGAAATTGGTCGACCTCGAACACTGATCAGAGTAGGCGAAGTTCATCGAGTAACTCATCCTGACGGGCTTCGAGTGCATCGATCTCGGCGATGACGTGACGCCGGTGGTCAGCCATGGCCGTCGAATGCCCGACCGCTTCGCGGTGCTCTACCGCCGCCGCCGGGTTGTCGGCCACCAAGGCCCTCACGCTCTTCTCCTCGGCGTCGTCGACGAGATGGGCGAGTTGCTCGTCGATCACCGTGAGCTCGTCACGAAGGTGGCGCAGCCGACCACTGGTCTTGCGCAACTTTCGCTCGACCGACCGCTTCCCCATGACCAACAGTGTATGGAGTGCGCCCTCGATGGGATTCGGTGCCCCGGTCGTCGGACCCGGATGGTTGGGCGCGAATCCGGAACGTCCACTTCCGAAACCGAACCCGTTGAGCCTGGTCGGGTGCGACGTGGGTACTGCGGATACCGGAATCGCGCCCGACCGGGGAGTGCCCGAGGTGGGACTCGAACCCACACGCCCTTTCGGACAACGGATTTTGAGTCCGTCGCGTCTGCCATTCCGCCACTCGGGCGAGTGACGTCGAGATCGTATCGGCGGCAGTGATCACAGTTCACGCCCCTTACTCGCTGGTAGCAATTCGCCCTCCGTGGAAAGGGTCTAACGTGTCGGCATCATGCTTGCCTTCACGTTCCCTGGCCAGGGTTCTCAACGACCGGGCATGGGCAGGCCGTGGGTCGACCACGAAAGCTGGGAGCTCGTCGACGAGGCCTCCGACGTCGCCGAACGCGACGTCGGCCGTCTGCTGCTCGACGCCGACGCCGACGAGCTGCAGAGACACCCGTCACGCCCAGCTGACGACCTTCGTCTCCAGCCTGATGGTGCTCGACGCCGCCGAACGGCTCGGGCTCGAGCCCAGCTTCTGCGCGGGTCACAGCCTCGGCGAATACACGGCGCTGACCGCTACCGGCGCGCTCGGGTTCGACGAAGGCGTGCGTCTGGTCTGTCGAGCGGGCCGACGCGATGCATCAGGCCGGCATCGAGAACCCCGGCACGATGGCCGCAGTGCTCGGACTCGACGATGACCAGGTCGAGGTCGCCTGCCGGCGCGCCGACAGCGACGTGTGGGTCGCCAACTTCAATGCCCCGGGTCAGGTCGTCATCGCCGGCTCGCCCGAAGGCGTCGCCGCCGCCGGCATCGTTGCCAAAGAGCTCGGCGCCAAGAAGGTGATGCCGCTGCAGGTCTCCGGCGCGTTCCACACGCCGTTCATGACCGCCGCCCGCGACCGCTTGCGCAAGGCCATCGCCGAGGCCAACCCGCGCGACACCGAGGTTCCGGTGATCTCCAACGTCGACGCACTGGCCCACAACACGGGCGCCGAGTGGTCGAGCCTGCTGTCCGCGCAGCTGAGCAGCCCGGTGCGCTGGAAGCACTGCCTGCTCGCGCTCGAAGCGAGCGGTGTCACCGAGTTCGTCGAACTCGGCCCTGGTGGCGTGCTGACCGGCATGGCCAAGCGAACCGTCGAGGCGTCCCGCACGATCGCCGTGTCGACACCCGAGGATCTCGAAAAGCTGCTCGAGTGGGTCGACGCCGGTTCGTCACGCAGCGGCACCGCAGCACGAGGGCGAGCATCTCTTCGCGCACGAACGTCTCGTCGTCAGCCCGGCCGCCGGGCTGTTCACTCCGATCATGGGCATGGCCGACGGCAGCCAGCTCAGCGTCGGCGACGTGCTCGGCCACGTCGGCGACACCGAGGTACGGTCGCCATTCGCCGGTGTTCTGCAGAGCTACATCGCCGTCGACGGCGAGCGAGTCACAATGAGACAACCCATCGCATGGTTGAGGACGGATCTGACATGCCAGCACTACCTTCCGGAGTCCGCGGTGCAGTGATCACGGGTTGGGGCACGGCGCTACCGCCCAAGATCGCTCACCAACAACGATCTCGAGCAGATGATGGACACGTCCGACGAGTGGATCGTCGAGCGTACCGGCATCCGCGAACGCCACGTCGGCGGCACCACCGTCGGTCTGTCGACCGAGTCGGGCCGCGCTGCGCTCGACATGTCGGGCGTCGACCTCGCCGAGATCGACGGCGCTCGTGCTGGCGACGACGACACCCGACACGCAGTGGGGCAACGCCGCGGCCGTTCAGAACGAGCTCGGCCTTCGCTGCGGCGCGTTCGACGTCAACGCGGCCTGCTCGGGCTTCGTCTACGGGCTCGTCAACGCCCACGGGATGATCGCCATGGGCGCCCGCAAGGTGCTGCTGATCGGCACCGACTCGCTGTCGCGCATCGTCGACTGGGAAGACCGCAACACCGCGATCCTGTTCGGCGACGGCTCGGGCGCCGTCGTGCTCGAAGCCGTCGAAGGGCCCGGGCAGTTGCTCGCCTGGGATCTCGACGCCGACGGCTCGCTCGGCCGCCTGCTGTACGCCGACGTCGGCGGGCTTCATCCAGATGGAGGGCAAAGAGGTCTTCCGGCGTGCAGTGCGCATCATGGTCGACTCGGGCACGAAGTCGATGAACCATGCGGGGCTCACCGCCGACGACATCACGTCTGGTGGTGCCACACCAGGCCAACATCCGCATCATCCAGGCTGCGTGCGAGCGTCTGGGGATCGACAGCGACCGTGCTGTCACGGTGCTCCATCGACACCGGCAACACGTCGTCGGCATCGATGCCGCTGGCGCTCGCCGACGCGCTCGACACCGGCCGCGTCAAAGAGGGCGACCTCCTCCTGCTCGTCGGTTTCGGCGGGGGGATGACCGCCGCCAGCGCCGTCCTGCGCTGGGGCGGCGGTGCCCCGGCCGGTGGGCCTGCGTGAGCCGAGTCGTCCTGATAACTGGTGGATCGCGAGGCATCGGGTTGGCCTGCGCGCAGCGATTCGTCGCGCTCGGCGACCGGGTCGCCGTCACCTACAACTCGTCGCCTCCGCCCGACGGGCTGTTCGCCGTGCGCTGCGACGTCACGTCGGCCGACATCGGTCGACGCCGCGTTCGAGTCCGTCGAGGCCGAGTTCGGTCCGGTCGAGGTGCTCGTGTCCAACGCCGGCATCACCAAGGACGGTCTGCTGCTGCGGATGAGCGAGACCGACTTCGCTTCGGTGATCGATGCCAACCTGACCGCCGCCTATCGCGTCGCGAAGCGAGCGACCCAGGGGATGCTGCGTGCCCGGGCCGGGCCGCATCATCTTCATGTCGTCGGTGGTCGGTCTGCTCGGCTCGGCCGGTCAGGCCAACTACGCGGCGTCCAAGGCAGGCCTGGTCGGTCTGGCTCGCTCGCTGGCCCGCGAACTCGGCTCGCGCAGCATCACCGTCAACGTCGTCGCCCCGGGTCCGGTCGAGACCGACATGACAGCCGCCCTCGGCGAGAAGCGCCTGGCCGAGCTCACCGCGGCCGTTCCACTGGCTCGCATGGCCTCCGCCGACGAGATCGCCGGCGTCGTCGCCTTCCTCGCCTCCCCGACGCCGCCTACATCACCGGTGCCGTCATCCCCGTCGATGGTGGTCTTGGGCATGGGTCACTAGAGCCAGCGCAGTCGCTAACATCGTCCGCATCACGAACACAAGGAGATAGTCGTGGATCAAGAACTGTTCGCCCGCTTCCGCAAGTGCGCCGTCGAGGTGCTGTCGGTCTCGGAAGACCAAGTCGTGCCAGAGGCCAAGTTCGGCGACGACCTCGACGCCGACAGCCTCGACCTCGTCGAACTGGTCATGGCACTCGAGGAGGAGTTCGGCGTCGAAGTCCCCGAGGAAGATCTCGAGGGCATCGAAACCGTCGGCCAGGCGTACGACCTGGTCGTCGGCAAGCTCTGATGAAGGGGGCCGGGCGGCGCGTCGCCATCACCGGCTACGGCGTCGTCGCACCCTGCGGCATCGGTCAAGAAGGCGTTCTGGGACGGCCTCAACGGGCCGGGCATCACCGACCACCGCAGCATCGAGATCGCCGACTGGGATCCGCTCCCCTACTTCGCCAACCCGAAGGAAGCGCGCCGCGCCGACCGGGTCGAGCAGTTCGCGGTTGCCGCCGCGGCCGAGGCGTTCGAGCATGCCGGCCGGCCGACCGTCGAGCCGGATCGCTTCGGCACGATCTTCGCGCACCGGCGTCGGTGGTCTGCGCTCGACCGAAGAACAGATCGACGGTCCTGCTCGACCAAGGGCGAGCGACGCGTCTCGCCCTTCCTCGTCCCGATGATGATGCCGAACGCGGCCGGTGCGGCCATCTCGATGCGCTACGGCCTGCATGGTCCGAACGAAACGATCACCACCGCGTGCGCGGCATCGACACACGCCATCGGGTACGCAGCGCGCCTGATCGCGTGGGGCATGTGCGACGCGGTCGTCACCGGCGGCACCGAATCGGCCGGGTGCCCCGTCGGCGTCGTCAGCTTCGGCAACATGACCGCGCTATCGACATCGGGCTCGAGTCGACCGTTCGACGTCGACCGCGACGGTTTCGTGCTCGGTGAAGGTGCCGCTGTGTTCGATGCTCGAGGAGTGGTCGGCGGCCGAGCGCCGTGGCGCCAACGATCGTCGGCGAGATGCTGGGCGCGGCGAGCAACGCCGACGCCCACCACATCACCGCGCCGGCGCCGGGCGGTACCGGCGCAATCGCGTGCATGCGGCTGGCGCTCGCCGACGCCGGCCTCGAGCCCGGCGACATCGGCCAGATCAACGCCCACGGCACATCGACCCCGCTCAACGATGCGGCCGAGGCCGCCGCGGTCACCGAGGTGTTCGGTGCCACGCGGCGTGCCGATCACGTCGACCAAGGGCGTCACCGGCCACGCCCTCGGCGCCGCCGGCGCACTCGAGGCCGTCGCGATGTTGCTGGCGATCGAGCATCGGCTGCATCCCGCCGACCGCCGGAACCACCACGGTCGATCCGGAGTTCGACATCGATCTCGTGATCGGCGCGGCGCGGCCGTGGGAGCCCGGCGCCGTCGATGTCGAACAACCTCGGCTTCGGTGGCCACAACGGAAGCATCATCATCGGTCCCGTCTGACGACTCGACCCGAAGCGCGGCGATGACTCGGCCCGGACTACCGCGCAACACCCATTTGCGATGATCGCCGCATGAAACAGCGCCACTCACCCCGTCACTCATTCGGCCGCCCGTCACGATTCGTGATCTTCGACATCGACCGACCCGATCTGGTGCACACCAGGCTCGACTGCCCCGACCACGTCGGCCTCATCGACGTCGTCGATCAGTGGTTCGGGGGTCCGTGCGACGATCCTGACGTCGTCGAAGAGGTCGCGTTCCGCCACGGCTTGATCGCCGCCGCCGAACTCGTCGAGCGCGGCAAACCGTGCGAGCACTGCACGCTCGTCGCCGCGCCACTGTGGCTGGCCGCGGCCTGACCTCAGCTGTCGACCAGCACGAACATCAGCTCGCACTCGCACGCCGTCTGCGCCGCGCAGCATGGCCGAGCCGCGACCCTTGCCGGCCCGAGCCGACATGCGTCCCAGCTCGACCTGCAGCTCCAACGTGTCGCCGGGCTCGACCTGGCGGCGAAAGCGAGCGCTGTCGAGACCCCCGAACAGCGGCAGCTTGCCGGCGAACCGCGTGTCGGTCAGCACGGCGATCGCACCGACCTGGGCGATGGCTTCGCACATCAACACGCCCGGCAAGCGTCGGGCGACCCGGGAAGTGGCCGGGGAAGAACCACTCGTCTCCCGTCAGTCGCCACGTGCCGACAGCGCTGACTCCCGGCTCGAGCGCAACGAGCTCGTCGACGAACAAGAACGGCGGGCGGTGCGGCAGCACATCGATGGGACGCGGCAACGACGTCATTCGCCGAGCGCTTCCAGGAGCGTCGAACGGGTGTGTCCTTCGGGCTGATCTTGTACCACGCGTTGCTTGACCGATCCCTGTCGCATCGATCAGGAACGCCGAGCGCTCGATGCCCATGTATGTCTTGCCGTAGTTCTTCTTCTGCTTCCACACACCGTAAGCCTCGGCAGTCGAATGATCGAGGTCCGACAGCAGGTCGAAGTTCAACCCATACTTGGTGCGGAACCGGGCCAGCGCCGCCGGCTTGTCGGGGCTGATCCCGAGGATCACCGTGTCGCCGATCTGACCGGCGATGTCGCGCAACCCGCAGGCCTGCTGGGTGCACCCGGGCGTATCGGCGCTGCGGATAGAAGTACACGAGCACATTGCGACCACGCAGCGCGGCCAGCTCTGGGCCTCTTCGTTGTGGTTCGTGCAAGGAGAATTCGGGTGCTGCCTGACCGGACGTGAGCATGGCCTGATGATACCTATCCAGTGAGATGCGAACCGCCACGGACGGTGCCGGTATGACTCCCGTCAAGATTTCCGGTGCATTTGCTCAAGCGAGTTGCGATCGCGGCCACGGAGTGTGATATCTTGACGACGACTCGGCGGAGCCGCAGCCGACGAAACAAAGGAACCCTCTCATGCGTCGACCAATTCTTCGCCCAACCTGATCTTCGATCTGGGCTGGATATCAGCCCGCACCGAACTACCGACAGGCGAGCCTCACGGCTCGCCTGTTCAATTTCTCGACCCGTGCCTCTGCTCAGTTCTTGAGGGTCAGTTCTTGAGTCGCAAGCCGTGACCGAAGAACCCGCCACGCGGCCGGGCGTGGGCGTGGTAGTGGTCGGGAATCGAGCGCATGTTGTCGTCGACGTAGAAGCCGTCGAAGGCATACGCCGACTGCACCACAGCCCCAAGTCGTTCGAGCATCGCGGCGCGCACCTCGTCGGGCGGTGACGGATCGTGCTGCTTCCACACGACCATCGGCACGTAGCACTGCTCGCACTCGGCGATCCAGCACGTGTCGTCCTCGAAGAACCACTCGGTCATCCGAGCCGCTTCGCACAGCTCGCACGACTCAGTGCATCGATCGCCGCCCGGACCTCGGCGACGTAGTCGCCGACTGCATCGGCGCCACCATCGAGCAGCCGGCGGATCACCGACGCACCCATGCACCACGCCATCGGCGACCTGCACCGCCTCGATGTGCCTGCGCGGCGTTCGACACACCGACACCGACCAGCACCGGCACGTCGGTGATCGCCTTCAGCCGCGCGAGCCAGCGACGTCGCGGTCGCGGCCAGCTGGTCGCGCTCGCCGGTGACGCCGAGCAGACCGACCGAGTACACGAAACCGCGGGCGCGCGCCGCGATCCGCGGCAGCCGTTCGTCGGGTGCCGTCGGTGCGGCGAACATCACCGTCTCGATGCCCGCCGTGGTCGGCGGCCACGCACCACGGACCCGATTCCTCGAGCGGCAGATCGGGCACGATGCAGCGGCAACGATCCCGGCCGCGACCAGCTGGTGCGGCGAAGCGTTCGGTGCCCGGCGTGGTGGACGGTGTTGTAGTACGTCATCACGGCCAGCGGGATCGCGACGTCGAGCGTCGCGGGCCTCGTCGAGGATCGACACCGGCGTCGCGCCGGCGTCGAGCGCGATCTGCGACGCCTGTTGGATGACCGGTCCGTCCATCACCGGATCGGAGAACGGGATGCCGATCTCGATCGCGTCGGCACCGGCGGCGGCGGCGGCCCGCACGGCGTCTTGCCACCCCGGCAAGCCGCCGGTGATGTACGGCACGAGCAGCTTGCGACCGGCGGCGCGCTTCGGCGCGAAGCTGCGTCTCCAAGACGCGCCGGTCATCGCGCCAAGATGTCCATCATCTGGGCGACGTCCTTGTCGCCACGCCCCGACAGGTTCATCAACACCGTCGGGCCCTGCATGTTGGGCGCCTCGCGCAGTGATCCACGCCAGCGCGTGCGCGCACTCGAGCGCGGGGATGATGCCCTCGGTGCGGGCGAGCAGTTGGAACGCGTCGATGACCTCGGCGTCGGTGACGATCGGGTACTCGGCGCGGCCGATCGACGCCAGGTACGAGTGCTCGGGGCCGACGCCGGGATAGTCGAGACCGGCCGAGATCGATTGCGCCTCTTAGCACCTGGCCGTACTCGTCCTGCATCAGGTAGCTGCGCATGCCGTGCACGACACCGGGCACGACCGCGACCGACCGCCGCTCCACCGGCGGGCTCGACGCCGACCAGGCGGGTGCGGTCGTCGACGAAGCCGGAGAAGATGCCGATCGCGTTCGAGCCACCGCCGACGCAGGCCACCACGACATCGGGAACGTCGCCGAGCAGGTCGAGGCACTGCTGCGTGGGCCTCGTCGCCGACCACTCGGTGGAACTCGCGCACCATCCACGGATACGGGTGCGGTCCCATCACCGAGCCGAGGCAGTAGTGCGTCGTCTCGACCGTGGCGACCCAGTCGCGCATCGCCTCGTTGACCGCGTCCTTCAACGTGCGACTGCCGCTGTGCACCGCCTCGACCTCGCTGCCGAGCAGCTTCATGCGGAACACGTTGAGCGCCTGGCGTTCGACGTCGACGGCGCCCATGTAGACCTTGCACTCCATCCCGAGCAGCGCCGCCGCGGTGGCGCTGGCGACGCCGTGCTGGCCGGCGCCGGTCTCGGCGACGAGTCGGTTCTTGCCCATCCGCTTGGCCAGCAGCGCCTGACCGAGCACGTTGTTGATCTTGTGCGACCCGGTGTGGTTGAGGTCTTCGCGCTTCAGCAGCAACCGGATGCCCGAGTTGGGCGCCGAGGTTCGCAGCACTCGGTGAGGATCGACGGGCGCCCGGCGTAGTCGCGCGAGCATGTCGTCGAGCTCGGCGCGGAACGCCGGGTCGGCCCACGCCTCGCGGAACGCGGCCTCCAGCTCCTCGCACGCCGGTACCAGCGTCTCGGGCACGAAACGACCACCGAACTCGCCGAAACGGCCGCTGGCCGATGGTTCTGCCATCAGCGACATCATCTACTCCTCGTCGTCGGCCCAGTCGTAGGGCATCGCGTCGGGCCCGAGGTGCGGCTGCGGCGCCGCCGCCCGAGCGCGTTCGATGAACGCCTTGACCTTCATCGGATCCTTGTGGCCGGGTGACTTCTCGACACCGGTCGACACGTCGACGCCCCATGGCGGCGACCTTCTGGACTGCCTCGGCGACGTTGTCGGGGTCGAGCCCACCGGCGAGGATCAGTCCGCGGCCCGTCGGGCACGTCGCCGAGCAAGACCAGTCGAACACCTTGCCCGAACCGGGCGCGGCGCGTCGACCAGGATCAGGTCGGTGCCGAACTCGTTGGTCCGTCGGGCGTCGGGTGAGCCGGCGACGACTGCCTTGATCACCCAGCGGATCTGCTCGGCAACCTCGGCCACCATCGCCGGCGTCTCGTGGCCGTGCAGCTGTGCAGCCTTCACGCCGGCGCGGTTGACGGTGTCGATCACCCGTGCTGGGCAGCTCGTCGCGGAACACACCGACGGTGAGGATCTCGGGCGGCAGCCGGCGGGTGATGTCGTAGACCTGCTGCGGGGCGATCTGACGCGGCGACGGGGCGAAGATGAAGCCGACGGCGTCGGCGCCCATGGCAACCGCGAAGAGCGCATCGTCCTCGTTGGTGATACCGCAGATCTTGACGAACATGCCAGCGCCAAACGGTACCGGGCCGAGCGTGGCGGTCTGACGGGATCGATTCGTGATGCCGCTAGTCGACGCGCAGCTCGGCGATCGCCGCGGCGGGGTCGGCGGCGGTCACCAGCGACTCGCCGACGAGCACGGCGTCGTAGCCGGCGGCGGCGCAAGCGCGGCGCGTCGGCTCGATCGCGCACGCCGCTCTCGGCGACCGTACGACCTCCGTCGGGGATCAGCCCGGCCATGCGCACGGCCCGCTCGTGATCGACCTCGAAGGTGACCAGGTCGCGCTGGTTGACGCCGATGATGCGTGGCCTCGGCGAGCAGCGCGACGTCGAGCTCGGCCTCGTCGTGGATCTCGACGAGCACGTCGAGACCGACCGTCGAGCGCCAGGTCGTGGAACGCGCACAGCTCGGTGGGGTCGAGCGCGGCGGCGATCAGCAGCACGCAGTCGGCACCCATCAGCCGGGCGTCGAGCACGTCGCGCTCGGAGACCGTGAAGTCCTTGCGCAGCACCGGCAGCGAGCACGCCAGCCGAGCCGCCTGCAGGTCGGCGACCGATCCGCCGAAGAACGGCTCGTCGGTGAGCACCGACAGGCAGCCGGCGCCGCCCCGACTCGTACGCCTGCGCCAAGACGGCGGGATCGAGATCGGCGATGAGGTCGCCCTTCGACGGCGAGCGTCGCTTGATCTCGGCGATCACGGCCAGTCGCGACTGACCTCGCAGCGCTGCGCCGAATCCGCGCGTTGGTGGCATCGCCCGAGCCTCGGCGATCAGTTGGTCGACGGGTCGGTGATCGGAGCGGGCGACCGCGCGGTGCTGTTCGAGGATGCGATCGAGATAGGTCGCCACGGTCGGATGCCTTTGCCGCTTGTCGAATTCAGAATCCGAGTGTCGACGAGACCGATCGAGCAGCGAATCGATCGGCACCCGCACCTGCTCGGTCGTGTCGCGATCGCGGATCGTCACGGCGCCGTCGTCGAGCGAGTCGAAGTCGACCGTGACGCACAACGGCGTGCCGATCTCGTCCTGGCGGCGGTACCGGCGACCGATCGCCTGCGTCTCGTCGTAGTCGACCATGTAGCGCTCGCTGAGCGTCTTGCGCACCTCGTGGGCCAGCGGCGTCAGCGTGTCCTTCTTCGACAGCGGCAGCACGGCGACCTTGTACGGCGCGAGTCGCGGGTGCAGGCGCAGCACCGTGCGCGTCTCGTCGTTGACGACGTCCTCGTCGTAGGCGGCGAGCAGGAAGATCGGCGAACAGCCGGGTGACGCCGACGGCCGGCTCGATGACGTACGGGCTTGTAGCGCTCGTTGGTCGCCTGGTCGAAGTAGTCGAGCTTCTCGCCGGAGTGCTTCGGAATGCTGGGTGAGGTCGTAGTCGGTGCGCTGGGCGATGCCCTCTGCCTCGTCCCATCCCCACGGGAACAGGAACTCGACGTCGGACGTGCCCGTCGAGTAGTGCGACAACTCGTCGGCGTCGTGGGCACGGAGGCGCAGCATCTCGGACGGGACACCGAGATCGAAGTACCAGTTCATCCGCTCGGTGCACCAGTACTCGTACCACTTCGCGACCGTCGGCCGGCGGCACGAAGTACTCCATCTCCATCTGCTCGAACTCGCGGGTGCGGAAGATCCAGTTCTGCGGCGTGATCTCGTTGCGGAAGCTCTTGCCGACCTGGGCGATGCCGAACGGTGGCTTGCGACGGGTCGAGTTGAGCACGTTGCTGAAGTTGACGAACATGCCCTGCGCGGTCTCGGGACGCAGGTAGGCCACAGCCCCGGCGTCCTCGACCGGACCGGCGTGCGTCTTGAACATCAGGTTGAACTGGCGCGGCTCGGTGAACGTTCCCTGCTTGCCACAACTCGGGCACGTGTTGGGATCGTCGAGCTTGTCGAGCCGGAACCGGTTCTTGCAGTTCGTGCAATCGACGAGCGGATCGGTGAAGTTGGCGAGGTGGCCGCTGGCCTCCCAGATCTGCGGAGGGCCGAGAACGGCGGCGTCGATCAGCACGACGTCGTCGCGTCGTTGCACCATCGAGCGGATCCAGGCCTCACGGATGTTGCGCAGCATCAGCGGCGCCGAGCGGGCCGTAGTCGTACGTGCTGCGGAAGCCGCCGTAGATCTCGGCGGACGGGTACACATACCCCCGCCGCTTGCAGAGATTGACGACTTGATCGAGATCGGTCGCAGGCATACCCGTGCAAGGCTACGAGCGTCGCCCGCACTGGCGCGAATGCATTCTCGGCTCAGGTATCCATCCGCTCGAACATCGCCACGGTTCGCAAGCGACGCTCGATGTGGTGCTCCATCGCCCGCGTGGCATGTGCTGCCACCTCGTGCGTCGCCGACGATCCGGGCACCGAGAGGGCGTCGTTGAGACGACCGCCGAGCACCATCCGCATCAGCTCCAGGGCTTCCGGGCTGAGCGGCGCGCCGGTGCGGCAATTGCGGCACAGGGCGCCGCCTTGATCCATGTCGAAGGCGACCAGCGGGCCGGGTTCACCACACCGGGCGCATTCGTCGAGCAGGGGCGTGATTCCCTCGGCCGCCAGCAGCTTCCAGTAGAAGGCAGGAACGACCAACGGACCGGACCGTCGAGCGACCGTGCGGAGGGCGCCGACGAGCATTCGGTACAGGTGCGGCGCCGGCTCACGTTCGAGCGCCATCTGATCGACCGCCTCGAGCATCGCCATGCCATTGGTGAGGTGATCGAGATCGACGACGAGCGGAGCCAACGTCTCGATCGACTCGGCCTGGCTGACGATGTCGAGGTCGGAGCGACCGTGGGCGAGCAGTAGCTGCACGTGACTCATCGGTTCGAGCCGGGCACCGAACTTCGACATCGTCTTGCGCACACCCTTGGCGACAGCACGGACCTTGCCGTGGTGCTCGGTCATCAGCACGACGATTCGATCGGCCTCGGCGAGCCTGTAGGTGCGCAACACGACCGCCGAGTCACGGTAGACGGGAGAGCCCATCAGTCGAGCCCTCCGAAGCGGCGGTGCCGGCCGGCGAACTCGGAGACCGCCACTTCCAGGTGGTCGCCGCGCAGGTCGGCCCACGGCACGTCGATGTAGACGAGCTCGCAGTACGCCAACTCCCACACGAGAGTCAACGGCAACTCGGTGTCGGAACCGACGATGATCGCCAGATCTGGATCACACGGCGCCGGCGCGTTGATGACTTCGGCCAGACTGGCATCGGTGATTGTCTGCCCGTCACGAACCAGGGCATTGACCGCGCTGACCAGGCGTTGGCGACCATCTGTCTGCGGGTCGACCACCGCCGTGCACCGCCCGACCCGGGTGATCGAGGCCGGCAGACCGCCGTGTGGTGGATCGGCCCGGTCGAACGGTCTGATCGTGAGCCAGGTCGCACCGGCGTGCTCGGCGACCTTGCCGAACTCGACGATTCGCTCCCGCCAGGCGGTATCGCCCGCAGCGTTCCATTCGGCCAGTGAACCGCCGACGATCACGACATGTCGCAGCTCGACAGCTGGCTCCTCGGCGCGACTCATACCGGCCATCATCCCACGCCACGGGGTCAGGCGAAGGCCACCTGGCGGCACCGCTGGCTAGGGTTGTCGGCCTGTGCGACATGAAGCTCAACGACCCCTTCACGTCGCCTGCATCATGGATGGAAATGGCCGTTGGGCCCGGCGTCGCAGCCTGCCGCGCACCGCCGGTCACACCGAAGGCGAAGAGAACCTGGCAGCCGTGGTGCGACTGGCCGTGAGGCGCGACATCGGCTGGCTGACGGTCTTCGGCTTCTCGACCGAGAACTGGGTTCGACCCCGAGTCGAAGTTCGCCACATCCTCGGGTTGCACAAGAAGCTGTTCGGGCGGGTCACCGAGCTGAACGAGCTGAACGTACGGGTCCAGTGGATCGGCCGACCGTTCGACAGTCCCGAAGCGCGAACCCCGCGCTACGTGCAGAAAGCGATCACCAAGGCCATCGCCGACACGGCCGGCAACTCCGGCATGGTGCTGACCGTTGCGTTCGACTACGGCAGCCGGGCCGAGATCGTGCACGCAGCCGAGCTCGCTGCTGCCGACGGGCGACCACGAGTCACGGCCGCCGATCTCGACGAGCGGATGTACCTTCCCGAGCTCCCACCCGTCGACGTCGTCGTGCGCACGTCCGGCGAGCGGCGGATCTCCAACTTCCTGCTCTGGCAGTCGGCCGGGTCGCCGGTGTACTTCACCGAACAGACCTGGCCAGACTTCGGTGCAGCCGAGCTCGACGCCGCCATCGCCATCGCCCGTCGGTGAAATCGGGCGATACGGTCGAGGCATGGCCGCCCCCGAGAAGGTGACGTGAACGCAACGTCGACGCTGGCCAAGGTCACGGCAGCTCTGCCCGCGGCCGAAGACCGACCCGGACAGCAACTGATGGCGTCGGCTGTCGAGGTGGCGATTGCCCACGGTCGCCACCTCATCGTGCAGGCCGGCACGGGCACCGGCAAGACGCTCGGCTATCTGGTGCCGGCGATGCTCACCGGCAAGCGAGTCGTTGTTGCCACCGCCACCAAGGCCCTGCAGGATCAGCTCGCCGCCAAGGATCTCCCGTTCCTCGAAGCGCACCTCGGTACGCCGTTCGACTGGGCGGTCCTGAAAGGGCGGAGCAACTACATCTGCATGCAACGGGTTCGCGAACTGCAATCGGTGGCGACGGGTCAGTTGGAGATCGACGACTTCGCAGCCAGTACGAAGGTCGAGATCCAGCGATTGTGCGAGTGGTCGGGCACGACCCAGACCGGTGATCAGGCCGACCTCGACTGGTCGCCTGCCGACCGATCGTGGCAGGCGGTGAGCGTCGGCAGCGACGAGTGCCCGGGCGGCACGAAATGTCCGATGGGCGGCGTGTGCTTCGCCGAGCTGGCCCGCGCCCGGGCAGCGGTCGCCGACGTCGTTGTCGTCAACCTGCACCTCTACGGCCTCAACGTCGCCAGCGGCAACGTGCTGCTGCCCGAACACGACGTGGTCGTGATCGACGAAGCCCACCAACTCGAAGACATCATGAGCGACACCGTCGGGGTGCAGATCGGCCCCGGTCGATTCACGAATCTGGCGGCCATCGTGCGGCGGGTCATCGACGATCCGACCATCGTCGGCGGGCTGGCCGAGGCGGCTCCGGCGATCCGTGAAGCCTTGCGCCCCTTCGTCGGCGATCGGCTCAGCAACCCCTTCCCCGATTCCATCCAACAAGCCCTCATCGACTGCCGCGGACGAATCGAGAAGGCGCAGTCGGCGCTACGGGCGATCGACACCGACGTGCTCGAGGCGCAGCAACGCAAACTCCGCGCTCAGCAAGTAGCCACCCGGGTTCAAGAGAGCATCGACGTCGCCCTCGGTTCACACGAAGGCTACGTCGCCTTTGTCTCCGGAAGCCCCGATCATCCACGTCTGGAGATCGCGCCGCTCGATGTCGGGCCGGTGCTGGCGAGCGGAGTCTGGACGAAACGAACCGCCATCCTCACCAGTGCCACGCTGCCCAGCACACTTGCCCAGCGGGTGGGCCTCGGCGACGGGACCTACACCCAGATCGATGTCGGCAGCCCGTTCGACTACGACGCCAACGCGCTGCTGTACTGCGCCTTGCACCTGCCCGACCCGCGGTCGTCCGAGTTCGCCGGCGAGGTGCACGACGAACTGGTCGCGTTGATCGCTGCGGCGGGCGGGCGCACCCTGGCCCTGTTCACGAGCTGGAAAGCGATGGACGCCGCCGCTGCCGCCGTGAAGGCGCGCGTCGACGTGCCGATCCTCACCCAGCGCGACCTGCCCAAGACCGCGTTGATCAAGGCATTCAGCGACAACGAGTCGTCGTGCTTGTTCGCCACCGCCGGTTTCTTCCAGGGTGTCGACATCCCCGGACGCACACTGTCGTTGGTCACCATCGACCGCATTCCCTTTCCTCGGCCCGACGACCCGTTGCTCAGTGCCCGCCGCGAGTTGCTCGGTGCGGCGGCCTTCAGCGAGATCGACGTGCCACGAGCGGCGATGCTGCTCGCCCAGGCAACGGGTCGGTTGATCCGCAACGCGACCGACCGTGGAGTCGTGGCGGTCTTCGACCGCCGGCTGGGCAAGGCCGGCTACCGCTGGCAAGTGCTCAACGCGTTGCCACCGATGCGCCGCACGAAAGAACGCCACGAGGTCGAGGCCTTCCTTCGGGAGATCACGACATAGGCGGTTACAGTCCCCGTTGTGGGGCTGCTGGTCGACATCGAGAGTTCCAATGGGATCGCCACGATCACCCTCGATTCACCCGACAACCGCAACGCTCTCTCGCAGCAACTCCTCGCCGATCTCCATACTGCCCTCGACAAGGCAGAACGTGAAGACGCCCGCGTGGTGGTGCTCACCCACACGGCTCCGGTGTTCTGCGCCGGCGCCGACCTCAAGGAACGTGCGACAGGCGTTGTCGACTCCTCGTCGTTCGTTCGAGCCATCGAGCGACTGGGCACGATGCCGGCTCCCGTCATCGCCGCAGTCGACGGCCCCGTGCGGGCCGGCGGGATCGGACTGATGGCAGCTTGCGATCTCGTCGTGGTCAATCCGTCGATCACGTTCGCCTTCACCGAAGTACGAATCGGAGTCGCTCCGGCGATCATCACGGCACCCATCATGCAGCGGTGCGGATGGTCGAAGCTGGCTGGCCCATACCTCACCGGCGAACCGTTCGACGCCGATCGAGCACTCGACATGGGACTTGTCACCCACGTCAGCCTCGACGTCGCCGCCACGGTCGACGAGTTGTGCCGCGGGATCCTCGCCGGTGGCCCCAAAGCCGTCGCTACCACCAAGACGCTGCTGCGCGCCACTCACTCGTTGGCCGATCTGCAGGCGCTGTCGGAGTCGTTGTTCACCAGCGATGAGGGCCGCGAAGGCATGGCCGCCTTCGCCGAGAAGCGTGCGCCGCGATGGGCGAGCGGTCAGGCCCAGTGAGCATCCTTCCCGATCAGGTGATCCCGGCCTCGGCGACGTTCTGCGCCAACCATGAAGCGATGCTGGCCCAACTGCGCCAGCACGACGAGCAACTGGCCATCGTCAACGGCGGCGGCGGGCCCAACTACGTCGAGCGTCACCGCCAACGCGACAAGTTGCTGGTTCGCGAACGCATCGAGGCCCTGCTCGACATCGAGTCGCCATTCCTCGAGCTTCTCGCCGTTGGCCGCGTGGGGCACCGAGTTCCCTGTTGGCGCGGGAACCGTGACCGGCATCGGCGTCATCGAGGGCACCGAGTGCCTGATCATGGCCAACGACCCGACGGTTCGCGGCGGGGCGTTCAACCCGATCACGATGCGCAAGTCGCTGCGGGCGTACGAGATCGCCCGCCAGAATCGCCTGCCGGTCGTCAACCTGGTCGAATCGGGCGGCGCCGACCTACCGACGCAGAGCGAGATCTTCATCCCCGGCGGGCAGAGCTTCCACGACATCACCGAGCTCTCCGCGGCCGCCATCCCGACGATCGCAGTCGTCTTCGGCAACTCGACCGCGGGTGGCGCATACGTGCCGGGCATGAGCGACTACGTCGTGATGATCAAGGAACGTTCAAAGGTCTTCCTCGGCGGCCCACCCTTGGTGAAGATGGCTACCGGTGAGGAGAGCGACGACGAGTCGCTCGGCGGCGCCGAGATGCACGCCAGGGTCAGCGGTCTGGCCGACTACTTCGCAATCGACGAGCTCGACGGCATTCGTCTCGGCCGACAGATCGTGCGCAGGCTCAACCAACGCAAGCTCGGAGCCGGCCCGCGTGGATCCGGAAAGCCGCCCCGCCTCGACCCCGAACACCTGCTGGGCATCCCGTCCGCGGACCCCAAGGTGCCGTTCGATCCGCGTGACGTGATCGCCCGTCTGGTCGACGACAGCGACTTCGACGAGTTCAAGCCGTTGTACGGTTCGTCGCTCGTCACCGGTTTCGCCGAATTGCACGGCTACCCGATCGGGATCCTCGCCAACCATCGCGGCGTGCTGTTCAGTGAGGAAGCCAACAAGGCAGCACAGTTCATCCAGCTCGCCAACCAGGTCGACACGCCACTGGTGTTCCTGCAGAACACCACCGGCTACATGGTCGGCAAGGACTTCGAGCAGCGCGGAATCATCAAGGACGGCGCAAAGATGATCAACGCTGTCACCAACAGTCGCGTCCCCCACCTCACCATCCACATGGCGGCCTCGTACGGCGCCGGCAACTATGGGATGTGTGGCCGCGCCTTCGGCCCTCGGTTCCTGTTCGCCTGGCCGAACGCCAGAACCGCGGTCATGGGACCCCAGCAGTTGGCGGGAGTGATGTCGATCGTCGCCAAGCAATCGGCGGCATCGATGGGACGGCCGTTCGACGAGGAGGCCGACGAGGCGCTGCGCAAACAGGTCGAGGAGCAGATCGAACGCGAGTCACTTGCACTGTTCATGACCGGACGGGTGTTCGACGACGGGATCATCGATCCGCGCGACACCCGAACCGTGCTCGGCATGTGCCTGAGCGTCATCGACAACCAACCGATCGAGGGCACACGGGGCTACGGCGTGTACCGGATGTGATGCCATGATCAACCGGGTCCTCATCGCCAATCGAGGCGAGATCGCCAGTCGTATCATCCGTACCTGCCGACGCCTGGGTGTCGGAACAGTCGCGGTGTTCTCCGATGCCGATACGTACGCACCGTACGTGCGCGAAGCCGACATGGCGTGGCCGCTGCACGGCAACTCACCGGCCGAGACCTATCTGCGCGGCGACCTGTTGGTCGAGGCCGCGCTGGCACGCGGCTGCGACGCGATCCACCCCGGTTACGGGTTCCTCAGCGAGAACGCGGCCTTCGCCCAGTCGGTCCTCGACGCCGGACTGGTCTGGATCGGCCCTCCGCCGGCAGCAATCGCAGCAATGGGCTCGAAGATCGAGGCCAAGCGGCTGATGCGTGCGGCGAGCGTGCCGGTGCTACCCGACAACACCGTCGAGTCGCTGGCCGAGATCGGTCTGCCCGCCCTGGTCAAGGCATCGGCGGGCGGCGGCGGGCGGGGCATGCGAATCGTGCGTGATCACGCCGACGCTCGACGACGCCATCGCCTCGGGCGAACGCGAGGCCGCTGCCGCCTTCGGTGACGGGAGCCGTCTTCGTCGAACGGTTCGTCGAAGGTGGACGACACATCGAGATCCAGGTGTTCGCCGACCAGCACGGTCACACCGTGTCGTTGTTCGAACGCGATTGCTCGGTGCAGCGCCGCCATCAGAAGATCATCGAGGAATCACCGTCTCCGGCGGTCGATACGGCGTTGCGCGCGGCCATGAGCGATGCCGCCGCTGCAGCGGCGCGTGCGGTGGGTTACGTCGGGGCAGGCACGGTCGAGTTCCTGGTCGACGGTGACGGCAACTTCGCGTTCCTCGAGATGAACACTCGGTTGCAGGTCGAACACCCCGTCACCGAGATGGTCACGGGACTCGACCTCGTCGAACTGCAGTTGTCGATCGCCGCGGGCGACCCCCTTCCGGACGCAGCACTGAACCCGAAGATGGATGGTCACGCCATCGAGGTGCGGCTCTGCGCCGAGGATCCCGACAACGGCTACATGCCCAGCTCGGGCACCTTCCGCCGGTTCGAGTTCGCCGAGATCGACGGCGTCCGCATCGACAGTGGCGTTGCCAGCGGTTCGGTCATCAGCCCGTTCTACGACTCGATGATCGCCAAGGTCATCGCCCATGCCCCGACCAGAGCCGGAGCGATCAACAAGCTGCAGCGGGCATTGGCGACGGCCCATCTCATCGGGCCGGTCACCAACCGATCGCAGCTGCTCGTTCTGCTCCAGCGCTTGGGCGATGAATGGCGCCAGCTCGATACCGGTTGGCTCGATAACCAGCCCTCCGGGGCTCCCGACATCCCCGCAGCCTTTGTGGCAGCAGCGGCCGTGGCCTGGGGGCGATCGCAACGAACAGCGTTGACCCATCTTCCAGCGGGCTGGCGCAACAACCCGAGCCAGATGCAGCAGGTGCGTGTCGGCACCCACGACGTGGGCTACCGCTACGACCGCACGGGCTCGGTCGTCGAGGCGGTCGTCGACGGCGTCGCCCTCGCCGAGGCATGGCTCGCCGCCCTGAACTTCATCGAGACCGAGATCGATGGCGATGTGGTGTTCGTGTCGCGCGGCCAGTACCGCTTTTCCGTGCCATCCCGCTACGCGCCACCCGACGATGCCGGCCGTGCCGGGTCGACAATGGCGCCGATGCCCGGATCGATCCTGCGGGTCGATGTCGGCGTCGGTGATGCCGTGGTCGCCGGCCAACCACTGTTGGCGATGGAAGCTATGAAGATGGAACACCAAGTGGTGTCCCCCACATCCGGCATCGTGGTCGAAGTGTTCGTCGTCGCCGGTCAGCAGGTCGACTCCGGGCAGGCGCTGGTCAGGATCGAGTCGTCGTGACGCCTGATCGCCCCGTTCGAATCGCCAACTGCAGCGGGTTCTTCGGTGATCGGCTGTCGGCGGCCAGGGAGATGGTCGAGGGTGGCGACATCGACGTGTTGACCGGCGACTGGTTGGCCGAGTTGACCATGCTCATCCTGCAAAAGCAGCGGGCTCGCAACAGCGAGCTCGGATATGCGTCGACCTTCCTCACACAGATGGAACAGGTACTCGGCTCCTGCATCGAGCGCGGGATCCGGATTGTCAGCAACGCCGGCGGCCTCAATCCGGCCGGCTGTGCCGACAGGGTCCGCCAGATCGCCCAGCAATTGGGCATCGCCGTCGACGTTGCCCACATCGAAGGCGACGATCTGATGCCACGCATCGACGGCCTGCGCCCACAGCTGACCAACGTCGACACCGGCGAGCCGTTCACGGCAACCCCCGTGTCGGCCAACGCTTACCTCGGTGGCTGGGGTATCACCGCGGCCCTCGGCGCGGGAGCCGATGTGGTGATCTGCCCGCGGGTCACCGATGCCTCGCTGGTCGTCGGTCCGGCGGCGTGGTGGTGGGGCTGGGCGAGGGACGATTGGGACGCTTTGGCGGGCGCTGTCGTCGCCGGGCATGTCATCGAATGTGGCGCCCAGACCACGGGAGGCAACTACAGCTTCTTTGAACAGATTCCCGATCTGACGTTGGCACCCGGCTTCCCGCTCGCCGAGATCGGCCACGACGGCTCCTGTGTCATCACCAAACACCCCGGCACCGGCGGGCTCGTAAGTGTCGGCACTGTCACAGCTCAGCTGCTCTACGAGATCGGCGGCCCGCTGTATCTGAACCCCGACGTCGTGGCCGACTTCGCCACGATCCGACTGGCCGATGACGGTCAAGATCGCGTTCGGATCGGCGGCGTGAACGGGTTGCCTGCGCCGTCGACGACCAAGGTCTGCATCAACTACGACGGCGGTTACCGCAACCGCATGACTTTCGTCCTCACTGGCTTGGCCCAGGCAGAAAAGGCTGCATGGGCCGAGGCCGCGCTGTTCGACCGACTCGGTGGCCCGGAACGCTATGACGAGGTCGATGTGCGCTTCGTGGCTGCGCCATCTGACGCCTTCGGCCAGGAGGCCTCCTCGGGCAGGCTGCACATCAACGTCAAGTCGGCTGACGACCGTCTCGTCGGTCGTGCGTTCTCGTCGGCGGCGATCGAGTTGGCGTTGGCCAACTATCCGGGATTCTTCGTGTCGTCGCTACCGACCGATGCCCAACCGTTCGGGGTGTACTGGCCGGCCCTCGTAGCCAACGACGAGGTTCGACAAATGGTCGTGCTGGGCGATGGCCGCCGCCTCGCCATCGAGCCGTCACCAGCGGGCGCCCACGTTCCCATCGCCCAGACTCCGCTGAACCAGATCGCGCCGGCCGCCGAAGTCAGCGCCGTCGTGCCGATCGGTCCTCGACCTGGCGAGCCAATCGGTCTGCACTTCGGTGCCCGCTCGGGAGACAAGGGTGGCAATGCCAACGTCGGCATCTGGGGATCCGACGTCGCCGGGTATGCGTGGCTGGCTGCCAACCTATCCGCCGAGTGCATCGCCGGCCTGATACCCGAGGCCGCCGGTCTCGAAGTGAGACGGTACGAGCTACCCAATCTTCTGGCCCTCAACTTCGTGATCGTCGGCTATCTCGGGCGGGGGGTTGCCGCGAGCACCGCGTTCGATTCGCAGGCCAAGGGCCTCGGCGAGTACCTCCGTAGCCGCCTGTGGCCGGGGGCGTGATGCCCGCGAGCTCGTTGGCGCGGCGGCCGAGCATCAGTGTCAGCTCACAGAACGACTGTCGTTCAATGGGCTTACACAGACCGTGTGGAGTGAGGAAGGGCGCCAATGGCTTCTGGCGTTGCCAGGCGAAGTTCGGTCCAGATCAGGGCAGCAGGCGGTAGCCGATGCCGCGGGCCGTGACGATCAACTTCGGCTCGTCGGGCTGGTCCTCGATCTTGACCCGCAGGCGGCGGACGTGGGCATCGACCAGCCGGCTGTCGCCCAGGTACTCGTAGCCCCACACCCGTTCCAGCAGCTGATCGCGCGACAGCACCATCCCGACGTGGTCGGCGAACTCGCACAACAGACGGAACTCGGTCTTGGTCAGGTTCAGCTCACGCCCACCCTTCAAGGCAATCCCCTGCTCACGGCGCAGTTCGACGTCGCCGAAGCGACTGGCGGGCGCCGACGAGGGCATGTCGTGCAGATGCACACGGCGCAGGGCGGCACGGATCCGCGCCGCCAGTTCCTTCGGCACGACCGGCTTGGTGACGTAGTCGTCGGCACCCGCCTCCAGACCGGCCACCAGGTCGTAGGTATCGGCCTGGGCGGTGACGATGATGATCGGCACGATGCTGGTTGCGCGCAGGTTGCGGCACACCTCGAACCCGCTCATATCGGGCAGGCGGAGGTCGAGTAACACCAGGTCAGGCTCCCGCTCGGCGAACGCAGCGAGCCCGGTTCGGCCGTCTTCGGCCTCGCGGACCTCGTAGCCCTCGTCCTCGAGCGCCAGGCTCAGCGCCAGCCGGATGGCGTCGTCATCTTCGATGAACAACAGAGAATGCACCTGTGGAACCTACTCGCCGGACCTACTCGGAGTGGTCATTCTGTTACAGAAAACGCACACAGCCAGCGTTGTCCCGTCACATTGATACGTCACCATAGCCACTGTTCACGCTGCCCCGGTGGGGTACCTACCTCCCCCTGGTACCTCACCGGCAGCGAGCCGAGAGCGCATGTTGACGCGTGAGTAGTGCGGGCAGCACATCCGTCTCGACCTCGTCAATCGCCCCTCCAGGGTGAGTCCGTCAAAACGTAGGAGGCTGCAAGTTGCTCACGCCGATCCTCACTGCGCACACCGATACCTTCCGTCACGTGACGATGATCACCGTCTCCGGGCCGATCATCAACCACGAGCAAGCGATGTCGATCCGCAGCACCTGCCTGATCGGTCCGCATGTCGTACGGACTCGTGATCAACCTGTCCGGCGTGTCGCTGATCACCGAGGTCGGTCTCGACGCACTCCGCGATGTGGCGCGCACCTGCACCGAACGTGGCCAGCAATTGGTCTTCGTCTGCACGTGAACTGATGCTGCGCAGCGAACTGATCCTCGCCGATCTCGACACGCTCGCACCGGTGCTGCAGAGCGAAGAGCAAGCTGTGCCGCTGGTCAGCGTCGCCGCCTGAGCGGCTGCCGCATGGTCGCCTGGGCTCGCCTCAGCCCCCTGAGCCGCACAGCAGCCTCGGATCGGGCACACTGTGCCCGTGGCGCTCGCACAACGACGCTCTCTTCGTCTGCGCACGCGCGTCACGCTGTTCTTCTGCTTGACCGCGCTCGTCGCCAGCCTGGCCCTCGCCGTCGTGACCTACGGCGTCGCTCGCAACTTCCTCGTCGACCAGCGATCCGAAGGTCATCCGAAGCCCAGGCGATCGCGAACGCCACGCTGGTGCGCACGACCCTGCTCGGCCGCCGGCCCCCTCCGACACAGCCATCGGCAACCTGGTTCTGAGCCTGAAGCGCAGCAGGCGAGGGCTTCGCCTTCCTCATCGTCGCCAACGACCGGCGAGTTCGGCGACGCCGCGTTTCCAGCGCTCGGCGTTCCCTCCGCAGCTTGATGGACGAGGTGGCCCGTGGCGGTCGGCGCGACGCAGCGGTTCAGCGTCGACGGCGAGCCGTACATGGCCGTCGGCATCAACATCCCGGCTGCCCACGCCCAGTACTTCGAGGCGATCCCGCTGCAGCGACACCGACAGTGCTCTGCGCACGATCGGCACCGCGCTGGGCATCGGCGCCGCGGTGACCACGCTCTTCGCCGGGGCGCTTGGGTTGGTCGACCAGCCGCCGCCTGCTGCGACCGATCTCCCGTGTCGCCACCGCTGCCGGCGAGATCGCCTCCGGCGGCCTCGACGCCCGCATGGCTCCGGAGGCCGACCCCGATCTGGCCCGCTTGGCGCAATCGTTCAACGACATGGCCGACGCCGTGCAGACCCGGTTCGAGCGCGAGGCGCGCTTCGCCTCCGACGTCAGCCACGAGCTGCGCTCGCCGATCACGGCGCTCACAGCCGCCGTCGAAGTGCTCGACGGCCGCCGGGCCGACCTGCCGGAGCGCACCCAGCAGGCGCTCGACGTCGTGGTCGGGCAGGTGCGTCGGTTCGACCAGATGGTCATGGACCTGCTCGAGCTGTCCCGCATCGACGCCGGCTCGACCGAACTGCATCCGCGAGGAGGTCGACGTCGAGGAGCTCGTCTCCCGCATCGCCCAGCGCTACGGGTTCGGCGACGTGCCGATCGAGATCGACGCCAAGGTGCCGAAGACCGTGCGGGTCGACAAGCTGCGATTCGAACGTATCCTCGCCAACCTGCTCGAGAACGCCCGCGAGCACGCCGGTGGCCCGATCGCGGGTCAAGGTCGAGACCGCATGGCCGCCACGGCATTGCCTTGTCGGTCGACGACGCCGGTCCCGGTGTCGCCCGCGGCGAACGAGCGCGCATCTTCGAGCGCTTCGCCCGCGGCAGCGCGGCACGGCACCGCGTCGGCACCGGTCTCGGGTCTGGCGCTCGTCGCCGAGCACGCCCATGCCCACGGCGGCGAGGCGTGGGTCGAGGATCGCCCCGGCGGCGGCGCCCGGTTCAAGGTCAGCTTCGCGGAGGTGAGCTGATGCGCAACCGACTCGGCGATCATCGCTGTGGCGCTCGTCGCCGTACTGGTCGCGTGCGGCATCCCGACCGACGGCCGGGTCAGTCGATCTGCAGCAACGACCTCGGCCCGCTCGACGACACCATCCCGCACGACCTCGACCACGACACATCCCGCCGACCACCATCGAGCCGACGACACGACCACGACCGTCGGCAATCACCACCACGACCATCGCCACCGACGGAGGTCACGTTGTACTTCATCAGCGGGGGGCAGTCTCGTACGCGATCACGCGTGTCGCTGCGCCAAGCCCTGCGTCGAACCAGGTGCTGCGGCGCGCTGCAGGAAGGGCCTCCGCACCGGTGACATCGGCGTCGGCCTCCGAACTGCGGTCCCGACGCAGGACCGAGCTCGTGCTCAACGTCACCGACGACGGCTCGGGTGTGGCGACCGTCGACTTCCCGACGGACTTCTTCGACAGATCCAGCAGGAGGACCAGCGGATTGGCGATCGGCCAGATCGTGCTGACGCTCACCGAGCTCGGCGGATCGGGCAGGTGCGGTTCACCCAGGGCGGCGTCGCCGATCGGCGGTGCCCCGAGGGCCAGCGGCGAGCTCAGCGCAGCCGGGACCGAGCCGTTGTCGCCGACGCGACTACCAGGACGCTGCTCGACGCCGCCGGCAGCCGCTACGACCACACACCACCTCGCGACCGCCGTGGCCGTGACGACGCGTCTGATCGTGCGCAGCGGATTCGTCACACTCATCGGACGGCCCAACGTCGGCAAGTCGACGCTTGGTCAACGCGATGTGCGGACGCAAGGTGTCGATCGTCAGCGACAAGCCGCAGACGACGCGCACCCGTGTGCGCGGCATCCTGTCGACACCGGAAGCGCAGGTGGTGTTCGTCGACACACCCGGCCTGCACAAGCCGGTCACCGCGCTCGGCGAGCGGGTCAACGCAACTGCGCTCGACAGCGTCAGCGACGTCGATGCCGTGTGCCTCGTGATCGACGCGACCAAGCCGTTCGGCACCGGCGACCAGTGGGTGGCCGGGCATCTCGATCTGCCGACGTCGATCGTGATCGTCAACAAGATCGATGCGGTCAGCAAGGACCGTGTCATCGGTCAGCTCGAGCGCGGCATCGTCGCTGGGCGCCTCCGACTACTTCCCGGTGTCGGCGAAGACCGGCGAGGGCATCCCGGCGCTCGATCGCCCACCTCACCGCGCTGATGCCCGAGGGCCCGCTGTACTTCCCCGACGACACGGTCAGCGATCAGCCGGAGGAGACCTGGGTCGCCGAGCTCGTGCGCGAGCAGCTGCTGGCGGTCACCCACGACGAGTTGCCGTACAGCATCGCGACGCGTGTCACCGAGTGGGAGTGGCCACGCATCCGCTGCGAGATCATCGTCGAGCGCGAGAGCCAGAAGGGCATGGTCATCGGCAAGGGCGGTGCAGTGCTGAAAGAGGTCGGCAAGCTCGCCCGCGCCCAGCTGCCCGAGGGCGCCTACCTCGAGCTGTTCGTCAAGGTCGACAAGGACTGGCAACGCCGGCCCGATCGCGTCGAGCGCCTCGGCTACTGAGGATCCTCAGACCGTGACATCCTCAGACCTTGCTGGTGCGACCGGCCCAGAACGGGGCGCGTAGCTCGCGCTTGAGGATCTTGCCGCTGCCGGTCTTGGGCAGCTCGTCGCTCCACGTGATCGACCGCGGCACCTTGTAGCTGGCGAGGTGCGCGCGAGCGTGGGCGATCACCTCCTCCTCGGTCATCGTGGCGCCCTTCGCGGACGACCACGACGGCATGCACGGTCTCGCCCCACTCGTCGCTCGGGATGCCGAACACGGCGGCCTCGTAGATGTCGGGATGGTGCTCGAGCGCGGCCTCGATCTCGGCCGGGTAGATGTTCATGCCGCCGGAGATGATCATGTCCTTCTTGCGGTCGCAGATGTAGATAGTAGCCCTCGTCGTCGCGGTAGGCGATGTCGCCGACGGTCTGGTACCCGTGCGTTGGTCCTTCAAGAACTTGTCGTGCTGCTTGTAGTAGTCGGCGAACACGCTCGGGCTCTTCACGAACAGCTCGCCGGTGTTGTCCGGGCCGGTGCCGGTGACCTCGTTGCCGTCGTCGTCGAACAGCTTGATCTCGACCATCGGGCGCCGGCTTGCCGCACGAGCCGGGCTTGCGCAGCTGGTCCTCCGGCCGGAGGATGCAGTTGACGCCGAGCTCGGTCGAGCCGTACACCTCGAACAGCGAGTCGGCCGGGAAGTCGGCGAGGTACATCTGCTTCAGCGCCAAGCTCCACGGCGCGGCGTTGGCGATCATCCGCTTCATCGACGACGACGTCGTACCTCGCCTTCACCGTCGGCCGGGCAGGTGCAGATCATCCGGATCGGTGTCGGCGCGCTGAACGTCGATGTGCACCTTGTACTTGTCGACGAGTCGCAGCCAGTCCTCCGGATCGAACTTGCGCTGCAGCACGACGGTCTGGCCGAGCGCCTGGGCGATGCCCATGAACCCGCCGGGCCCGAGTGGTACAGCGGACCGGTCGGGATGTAGACGTCGTCGGGCGTGTAGCCGATGAACGCCAACATCGCGGCCGACCTGCGCGCGGTTGGCGGCACCGCGGCGGAACGCACCCTTGGGCTTGCCGGTGGTGCCGCTCGTGTAGATCATCGTCGCGCCGGCCTCGGTCGTCGCCGGCGATCTCGGGCTCGTCGGCGCTGCGCCGCGACCATCGACGTCGTCGGCACTCGATCATGCCGGCCGGCGCGCGTCGCCGTCGAACACGAGATAGTGCTGCACCTTCGGGCAGCTCGACCGCGGATCCGGTCGAACATCGGTGCGAACTCGGCGTCGACGTACACGATCGCGGCGTCGCAGTGGTCGGTGACGTACGCCGCCTCCTCGTCGCTCAGCCGGTAGTTCAGCGGCACCGCCGTGACGCCCAGCTTGCGCGCCGCGTTGATCATCACGACGACACCGATCGAGTTCTGCCCGCACCACACCACCTTCGTCGTGCCGGGCACGCGCGCCGAGATCGAGCAGCACGTTGGCCAGTCGGTTGGCCGGTTCGTTGAGCTCGGCGAAGGTCAGCGTGGTGACCGTGCCGTCGGGACGGTCGTCGATGACCGCCGCCTTGTCGGGTGGAGCTGCGCGTAGAGCGGTCAGGAAGTCGGGCATGGCGCACTTCGTAGCACGCCAGGCGAGCCGCATTCCTGGTCAACCGACAGGCGCCGGAACAATGCGATGCGTCACCAGACCGGCCGGTCACGAGCTTCACCGTACGGTCGTCGGTGACTGCAATGCTCGCGCCATGGCAGCACGCATCATCAACGGCATCGACGAGCTCAAGGCGCTCGTCGGCGAGCACCTCGGCTACAGCGACTACATGGAGATCACCCAGGAGCGGGTCAACCAGTTCGCCGACGCCACCGGCGACCACCAGTGGATCCACGTCGACGTCGAGCGGGCCAAGAAGGAAAGCCCGTTCGGCGGCCCGATCGCCCACGGCTACCTCACGCTGTCGCTCGGCCCGGTGCTGCTACCCGCAGGTGGTCGCAGATCACGGGCTTCACGATGGGCGTCAACTACGGCGCCAACAAGATGCGCTTCCTGTCGCCGGTGCCGGTCGGCGCCAAGCTGCGCCTCGGCGTGAAGCTGCTCGGCGTCGACGACATCGCCGGCGGCGTCCAGTCGACGATGCGAGTTCACGTTCGAGTCGAGGGCGCCGCCAAGCCGAGCTGCGTCGCCGAGATCATCTTCCGCACCTACGAGTAGCGTCGTCAGCGGAAGTCGGGCATCACCTCGGTGGCGAGCAGCTCCATCGACTCGGTGTCGGGGTAGTCGCTGCACCACGGGATGAAGCCGGTGCAGCCGAGGTCGACGTACGTCTGGATCTTCTCGCCGACCTGCTCGGGCGTGCCGACGAGGTTGCCGGCGCTGCCACTTACTCGAACGGTTCGCCCCACAGGCTGCTGGCTACCCGGCGGCGACGATCTCGGCCTCGGTCGCAGCGGATGAACATCTCCGGTGACCACGTCTTGCCGATCGTCTCCTCGTCGCGGCCCGACCGCCGCGCAGTGCTCGCTTCAGGATCTCGCGCTTGTGCGCCCACTCCTCGGGCTTGCCGCCCGAAGTTCGAGCAGTCGGCGTGACGGGCGACGACCCGCAGCGTCAGCTGCTCGCCCCCGCCACCGATCCAGATCGGCGGGTGCGGGTGACTGCAGCGGCTTCGGGATCGCAGTTGGCGCGCGACCAGCTTGTAGTACTTGCCCGTCGAACGTCGTCTCCGGCTGCGGTCCACATGCGCTTGACGATCTCGACGCACTCGCGCAGCATGCCGATGCGATCCTTCGGCCGCGGGAACTCGAAGCCGTAGCCCCGTGTACTCGTTCTCGTACCAGCCGGCGCCGATGCCCCAATCGAGGCGACCACCGGTGATCACGTCGATCGTCGACGTGATCTTGGCGAGCAGCGCTCGGTTGCCGGTAGCTGTTGCAGCCGACCATCTGGCCGAGCCGGACGGCGTGGTGCGCTGGCTGATCGCGGCGATCGTGGTCCAGCACTCGAACACCGCCTCGTGGGCCGGGCGGGGCACGTTGTGGAAGTGGTCGTACACCCAGATCGAGTCGTAGCCGAGCTGCTTCGGCGAGCACGGCGATGTCGACGGCCTTGCTGCCACTTCGCCGCGGCCCCGTCGATGCTCGCCAGCTCCATCTTCCAGCCCTGGGGCATGAACACGCCGAACGATGATCTTGCTCATGCGGGCGCACGCATAGCGGTGGGCGACGTTGGGCCATCGGCTGGGCTGACCCGGTCCGATGGGTGACGTCTGGTCACAGGTTCGCTAGGTTGCGGCCATGGAGTTCTCGCGTCGGCCGACGTCCACGAGGCGATCGCCGCACACGCGACCCGACGACGAGTGCCTCGTGTTCCGCGATCGGCGCCTGACGTGGGCCGAGGTCACCGAGCGAACCCGGCGCCTGGCCAACCACCTGATCGGTCGCCGGGCTCGGCTGTCCACGTCGAGCGAGACGCAGCTTGGCTGGCCACGAGAGCGGCCAGGACCACCTCGCCATCTACCTCCACAACGGCAACGAGTACCTCGAGTCCATGCTCGGGGCGTTCAAGGCGCGGGTCGCGCCGTTCAACGTCAACTACCGCTACGTCGCCGAGGAGCTGCGCTACCTGCTCGACGACTCGCGGGCCGCGGCGGTCGTCGTGCACAGCCAGTTCGCGCCGACGCTGGCCGAGGTGCTGCCGACGCTGCCCGACCTGCGCGTCGATCCTGCAGGTGCCCGACGACTCGGGCAACGAGCTGCTGCCGGGCGCCGTGTGGTACGAGGACGCGCTCGCGGCCGCGTCAGCCGCCAAGCCCGACGGTCAGTGGAGTCGCCGACGACCTCTACATCCTCTACACCGGCGGCACGACGGGCATGCCGAAGGGCGTGCTGTGGCGCAACGGCGACGCCAATCGTCGAGTGCTTCGGCGGGTCGCCGACGGCCGACACGCTCGAGGGCGTTCGTCGCCGAGGCCGACGGCGGTCTGCGAGGCGCTGCTCGCTCCGCCGTTCATGCACGGCGCCGGCCACTGGATGAGCTTCCGCACGTGGAACACCGGGCGGCACCGTCTTCGTCCAGTCGCATCCCGGAGCGGCTCGACCCGGTCGACGTCTGGGGCCTCGTCGAGCGCGAGCGCCTCAACTTCCTGCTCATCGTCGGCGACGCGTTCGCCCGCCCGCTGCTCGACGAGCTCGACCGCACGAGCGTACGACCTGTCGAGCCTCACGCGTGCTGCTGTCGGGCGGCGCACCGCTGTCGGCGAACCTCGAAGGAGGAGTTCCTCCGCCACCTGCCGACGCTGATGATCGTCGACGGGCTCGGCTCGTCGGAGGCCGGCGGTCAGCTGTCGCACGTCTCGGCCGGCAGCAGCGCGACGACCGGGCACGTTCCCGATCAGCCCGGCAACCATGTGCTGTCGGCCGACCTCGACCGCGAGCTCGAGCCCGGCGACGACGAGCTCGGCTGGCTGGCCAAGAGCGGGCGGCTGGCGCTCGGCTACCTCGGCGATCGCGGCGAAGACCGACGCGCACCTACCCGGTGGTCGACGGCGTCCGCTACGCGGTGCCCGGCGACCGGCCCGCCTGCGTGCCGACGGCGTGGTCGAGCTGCACGGCCGCGACTCGGTGACGATCAACTCCGGCGGCGAGAAGATCTTCGCCGAGGAGGTCGAGGCGGCGATCAAGGCGCACCCGGCGTGTACGACTGCGTGGTCGCCGGACGGCCGAGCGAGCGATGGGGCAACGAGGTCGTCGCCGTCGTGCAGCTGCGCGAGCGGCTGCACGCGGCCGACGAAGCCGCGCTGCTCGCCGAGGCCGAGCGGCACATCGCCCGCTACAAGCTGCCCAAGGCGTTCGTGTTCGTCGACGAGATCGTCCGCTCCCCCTCGCGGCAAGGCCGACTACCGCTGGGCCAAGCAGGTCGGCGGCGAGCTATCCCGCTAGTGTTGACCGTACGTGCCGGCTGAGTCTGCGACACGCGTTCAGTGTGTTGCTGACGATAGCCTGACCGGGTGAGTAGACGAGCGTGGGACAGCGACGACGCTGCCGCAGGCGACGACAAGGTCGCGCGCCGTTCGGCAGATGTTCGACGCCATCGCGCCGCGCTACGACCTCGTCAACCGGATCATGACGTTCCGCCTCGACGTCCGCTGGCGGCGCAAGGCGGTGAAGTTGCTGGCCCTGCCGGCGGGCAGCACGGTGATCGACCTCGCCAGCGGCACCGGCGACCTGTGCGTCGACTCTGGCCCGCGCCGGTCATCGCCCGCTCTCGTTCGACCTCAGCTACGGCATGCTGGCGGCCGATCGCAGCGGTGCGCCGCGCGTCGCAGGCCGACATCTTGCGGCTGCCGCTGCCCGACCACTCGGTCGACGGCGCGACGTGCGGGTTCGCGCTGCGCAACCTGGTCGAGCTGCCGGCGTTCTTCGACGAGCTCGGCCGCGTGGTGCGCCCGGCGGGCGCATCGCGCTGCTCGATGTCGGCGTCCCGCGCAACCGCGTGATCCGCTGGGGCAACAACATCTACTTCGGCAAGATCGTGCCCAAGATCGGTGCGTTGCTGAGCGACGGCGCGGCGTACCGCTACCTGCCCAAGAGCGTCGCCTACCTGCCGCCGCCAGAACGAGATGCTCGCCGACCTGCGCGCGCCGGCTTTGCCGACGCCGAACATCGCCAGCTCTCCGGTGGCATCACCCAGCTGCTGCTCGGCACCCGGAGCTGACGTCTCGTGCGGGCCATCAGCCGACCGCTCGACCGCGACGTCGACCTCAACGACATCGCCCGCGGCGATGGCTACCTCTTCGTCCGCGACGGTGTCGGTGTTGCCGCACGAGGCGTCGCTGCCCGAGTCCCGATCGACGACGTAGCGGCGTTCCTCGCAGCGATCGAGCACGACGACCACGCAGGCGGCGCACGACCGATGGCCCTCGGTGTCGTGCCGTTCAAGCCCGGCTCGCCGTGCGATTTGATTGTTCCGACCATGGCCGTGGTCAAGGCCGCGGATGGGCGTCGATGGGTGACGACCATCGACGATGCTGTGCCCGACCTCGACACTCCCTCACGGCCGGAACCACGCGCCCAGAGCTTCACGACCGAGCCCCTCACGCCAGTGGCAAAGTATCTCGCAGCCGTCAGCGCGGCGCGCGACGCCGTTCGCGACGGGCGGCTCACCAAGGCAGTCATCGCCCGCGAGGTCCGCGTCAGCAGTGACGAACCGATCGACATCCACGCGGTGCTCGTGCGCCTGCGGGCGTCGTTCGGGTCCAGCTATCGCTACTCGATCGACGGGTTCGTCGGAGCGATGCCCGAGTTGCTGGTATCGGTGACCGGTAACACCGTGCGAGCCCACCCGTTTGCCGGTACCACGCCGCGCACCGGCGATCCCGACACCGATCGTCGTGCCGCCGCCGAGCTGCTGGCCAGTGACAAGAACCAGACCGAGCACCGCGTCGTGATCGACATGATCCACGACACGCTGCTGCCCTGGTGCAGTTATCTCGACTGGGAACCGGAGCCCTCGATCGTGGCCGTCGCCAACGTGCAGCACCTCGGCACCCACATGGAAGGCCATCTCTCCGACCCCAGGCCGAACGTGCTCGAGCTCGTCCGCGCGCTCGCTCCGACGCCGGCCGTCGGTGGTTTCCCGCGAGGTGCAGCGTTGGCGTTGATCGACGAGGTCGAGGGATTCGACCGTGGCCGGTACGCGGGATCCGTCGGCTGGGTCGATGCGGCGGGTGACGGCACGTGGGCCGTGGCCCTGCGCTGCGCCGAGTTCAGCGCCGACCGCCGCTGCGCCCGGCTGGTCGCCGGAGGCGGCATCGTCGCCGACAGCGAACCGCTGGCCGAGCTGGCCGAGACCCAGGCCAAGTTCCAGGCGATGCTGTCGGCGATCGTCCGGCCCTGACGATCAACTCGTCAATCAGGCGGGCGACGAGTCCAGCGATCGGTCGAGCGCGGCAACAACAGCCGCGTTGAGCGCGGCGTGAACGTCGACGTTGTCGCGGCGACTCGAGGCGACGCGCACCACGCACGTGTCGGGCTCGCCGAAGGCCGCGGGAAGGTCGTCTTGTGTCTCGGCCGTGTACGCACGCAGCCCCAGAGCGCGAGCGACCTCGACGATGTCGGTGCCGTGCGGGGTGCCGAACAACCGCTCGAAGCGATCCACAGGCAATGTCGTGGCTTGCGGGAGGAACGAGAAGATCGCGCCGCCGTCGTTGTCGGTCACGACGATCGTGAGGTCGAGATCGCGCGAACGCAACGCAGTCAGTGATGACATGTCGTGGCAGAACGCAACGTCGCCCAGCAGCACGGCCGTCGGTGCACCACTGCCGAAAGCAACGCCGATCGCCGTAGCGATGACACCGTCGATCCCGTTGGCGCCGCGATTGGAATGCAGGGTGACGTCATTTCGCGGAGTGCCGAACCATTCGACGTCGCGCACCGGCATCGACGACGCCACCACGAGATGGCCCCCAGTGGGTACGACGGCAGTTACCGCCCGAGCGGTGCCGGGTTCCGACAAGCGCGGCGACGCGTCGAGCGCACCATCGAGTGCGGCGCGAGCGACACCGTCGGCATCGAGCCAGTCGTTGACCCACACCGAGTCGGGGCGTGCAGAGATCTTGTCGACCAACGCGGAGCACAGCTCACCGATGGGGGCATGAACTTGTCGGGCTCCGACAAGGTTCGGATCCGAGACCAGCCCGGCGGGCGAGACCGCCACGTGTCGAGCACCCGAGCCGGCCAACCATTGGGCGAGCACCTTCGACGCGGGCGGCATCCCTAGCTGCACGACCGCGGCGGGAACATGACCGGCCGCGAAGCCGGCGTGGCGCAGCAGCGCGTCGAAGCGAACGACTGCCGCAGCGAGGGTCTGGCAACCCGATAGCGGATCAGCCAGCACCGGCCAACCCGTGGCGTCGGCAAGCGCCTGCACGCAACTGGGGTCGTCGACTCCGTTGCCGGCCACGATGACTCCGCGGGGCGCGTCGAGCAGACCGAACAACTCATCGAGGTCGATGGGCTTCGGCGGAAGCGACTCGTCGGGATCGACAGCGGGCAACGTACCGGCCACGCCGACCAGCGGTTCACGGAACGGGAGGTTGAGATGGACGGGACCCGGCATGTCACCACGAGCCCGACCCCAGGCAGTCGTGGCGATCGACCGCCACGTCGCGCTCTCTTCCGTAGCGGCCACGCCAGCTTCGTGGAACCAGCGGACGGCGTCAACGTAGAGGTTGGTCTGTTCGATGGTTTGCGGGGCGCCGACAGCGTGCAACTCGGGCGGACGATCGGCGGTCACCACCACCATGGGCACACCGGATTGGTAGGCCTCGACCACGGCCGCATGGAAGTGGGTGGCCGCCGTGCCGCTGGTGCACAACAACAACGCTGGGACGCCCGTCGCCAGCGCGACACCGAGCGCGGCGAACGAAGCACCCCGCTCGTCGTGAAAGACGTGAACCTCGACATCGGACCGGGCGATCAGTGCCAACGCCATCGGCGTGCTGCGCGAGCCGGGGGCGAGCACAGCGTGGCGCAGCCCCAGGCAAACCCACTGGTCGACCAATGTTGCGCAGAACGTCGCCTGCACGTCCTGCGGCAGCGGGGTCATGGCCGCCACCTTACGGGCCTATCATCCTCGATGTGCGCCCCCACATCGAGGTCGAGATCTGGTCTGACGTCGTCTGCCCGTGGTGTTACATCGGCAAGCGTCGCTTCGAGAGCGCTGTCGCCGCTGTCGCCGACGAGATCGACGTCGACGTCGTCTTCCGGCCGTACCAGCTCGACCCGACGGCGTCACCGGGCAAGGCCGGGCCAGTGCTCGACGCCTATGCCAAGAAGTTCGGCGGGCCCGAGCGTGCTCGCCAGATCATCGAGCACGTCACCGCCGTGGCAGCGGAGAGCGGGATCGAGTTCCGTATGGATCGTGCATTGCGGGCCAACACTTTGCTCGCCCATCGGCTGCTGTGGCTCGCCCAGGCCACGCACCAGCAGGCAGCCATGAAGGAGCGGCTGCTGCAGGCCTATTTCATCGACGGTCTCGACATCGGTGATCCCGAGGTCTTGGCAACCTGCGCGAACGACGTCGGGCTCGATCACGATCGGGTGCTGGCGTTCCTCGACAGCGACGACGGCCTGGCGGAGGTGCGCGACGAGTTGCGTCTGGCGTCGGAGCTCGAGATCACGGCCGTGCCGACGTTCGTGTTCGACGGCACATGGATGGTGCCAGGGGCCCAAGACCCCGACACGTTCGTCCAGGTACTGCGTCACGTCGTCGCCAAACGCACCGCCAATGTCTGAGTGGCGCCCGCTCGCCGGGCAGGTCGCCGGGCAGGTCGCGCCCGAACTCGCCGGCTCGACGTGCGGGCAGGGTCCACGGTTGGTGTTCGTCCACGGCTTCACCCAGACGGCCAACTCGTGGAAGCCCATCGCTGCCCGTTTCGCTGCTGACGGCTACGAGGCGGTCGTGGTCGACGCACCCGGCCACGGTGGCTCGGCCGATGTGCACGTCGACCTGCGTCGGGGAGCCGACATGCTGACGACGTTGTGCGGCTTCGGGGCGTACATCGGGTACAGCCTCGGTGGCAGATTGTGCCTGCACGCCGCGCTGCTGCATCCCCACCTGGTGCGCGGCCTCGCCGTCGTCGGCGCTTCCCCAGGGATCGCCGACGACGCGGATCGTGCTGTGCGCCGCACCACCGACAACACATTGGCTGATCACCTCGAACAGGTGGGTACCGACGCCTTCCTCGACGAGTGGCTTGCCCAGCCGCTGTTCGCCGGGCTGGTCGTCACCGACGAGCAGCGCGCCGATCGCCTGTCGAACACACCCTTGGGTCTGGCCAGCAGCTTGCGATTGGCGGGCGCCGGCGCGCAGGCTTCGTTGTGGCCACGGCTGCGCGAGCTGCGCATGCCGGTGCTCACGATCGCCGGCGAGCTCGACGCGAAGTACAACGCCATAGGTCGGCAGATTGCGGCGAGCGTGCCGGATGGCCGCTTCGAGGGCATCGTCGGCACCGGGCACGCCGCTCACCTGCAGGACCCCGATCAGATCACGGCGGTTTTGCAGGGCTGGTTGAACGACATCAACTGGTGACGTTGATCGGTCCCAGCGCCAGCCCGACGGCGAGCAGCAACCCGACGGCGAGCTGGGTCCGTCCCGTGGCGCCGAGCACGGCGATGAGCTGCCTGCCCTGCGCACCGCGTCGTACCGCACGAACCGGGGCGATGGCGACGCCGAAGCCGACCAGGGCGATCGCCGCCCACGAGCGCCAGACAACAGCGATGACGATGATCAACACCGCCGCCAACACGAGACAGCCGATGTACAGCCACCGGGTTCGGCCGTCGCCGAGCCGAACGGCCAGAGTGCGCTTACCAGCGTTTCGATCGGTGGGTATGTCTCGAAGATTGTTGACCACCAACAGCGCGCAGGCCAGGAAGCCCGCCACGCAGCCGGCCATCCAGGCGTGCGCCGGGATCTGCTCGATGACGACAAAGGTGCTGCCGACCGTCGCCACGAGACCGAAGAAGACGAAGACGAACACCTCGCCGAGGCCGAGGTAGCCGTAGGGCTTGGGCCCACCCGTGTAACCCCAGCCGGCAAGCATCGCCAGTGCGCCGACGGCAATCAACCACCAGCTGGTCGTGATGGCCAGCGTCAACCCGGCGACGCCGGCGACGCCGAACGCGGCGAGAGCAGCGGCCTTCACCTGTTTCGGCCGCGCCAGGCCTCCGGCCACCAGCCGAACCGGGCCGACGCGCACATCGTCGGTTCCGCGAACGCCGTCGCTGTAATCGTTGGCGTAGTTCACACCGATCTGCAAGGCGAGGCTGACGATCAGCGCCGGACCGACCCGCCACCACACGGGCGACGGCCCCCCGACCGCGGCGCCCGCCCCGATCGCCACGGGCACGACCGCTGCCGGGAGGGTGCGCGGACGAGCACCGAGTATCCACCGATTCACGGCCGCCACCGTAGCCTTCTGACCGTGCCGCACCTCGTTGCGATCGACCTGCCCGGCGGCCCCGACTTCGTCGAGGCGCTTCGACGGATATGGGATTCCGGCGACGCCGCGTTCCCCATCGATCGACGCCTTCCACGCGCTTCCCGACAAGCCGCTCTTGCAGCAGTTGCACCCGACCGCTTGATCGACAGCGACGGGTTGCGCAGCCTGGACGGTCATGGGGTCGAGCAAGGTGACGCCATCGTCGTGGCCACGAGTGGCACTACCGGCGTACCGCGTGGTGTGGTGTTGACCCATGATGCGGTGCGGGCATCGGCAGTGGCGACATCGGCTCGGCTGGCTGTTGGCGACGACGACACCTGGTTGGCGTGTCTGCCGCTGTCTCATGTCGGCGGTCTGTCGGTTGTGACACGCGCCATGCTGACCAACTCGCGACTCGTCGTTCATGACGGATTCGATGCGGAGACGGTCAGGGCCGCGGCGCGTGAGGGCGCCACGCTGGTCTCGCTCGTGGCGACAGCACTGCAGCGAATCGACCCGAGCGCCTTCCGGTGTGTCGTCCTCGGCGGTTCGGCGCCACCTGCTGACCTCCCCGACAACGTCGTCACGACGTACGGGATGACTGAAACAGGAAGCGGTGTGGTCTACGACGGTCAACCGCTCGACGGAGTCGAGATTCGGATCGATGCGATCGGCCAGATCAACATCCGCTGCCCGATGTTGCTGCGCTGCTATCGCGACGGGTCGGTCCCGACCACGGGTGGCTGGTTCGCGACCGGAGACCTCGGTGAGATCGACGACGATGGCCGGCTGAAGGTGCACGGCAGACGCGGTGACCTGATCATCACCGGCGGGGAGAACGTGTGGCCGGCAGCGGTCGAAGCCGCCTTGACCGGCCACCCCGGTGTCGCCGAGCTTGCTGTTGCCGGCGTAGCCGACGACGAGTGGGGTGAGCGCGTCGTCGCCTGGGTCGTTCCGAGCGACGACGCCTCACCTCCGACACTCGCCTCGCTACGCGCTCGTGTCGCAGAATCGTTGCCGGCCTACATGGCGCCAAAGGAGGTCCGCCTTGTCGACAGGTTGCCGACGACATCGAGCGGCAAGGTCCGCCGACATGAATTGTCCACCTGAGGGAGTAAGGTCGCCTCACATGCGGAACAGATATTCGGAGATCGCGGCACACCTGGTCGGAGCGGCCCCACGGTGAGTTCCAGCGACGTCACAGCCCGGCTCCCACGGGCCTATTGGCGCTTGTGGACGGCAAGCACGATCTCCAACCTCGGCGACGGAGTGTTCATCGTCGCATTGCCCCTGCTGGCGACCCGCCTGACGCGCAGCGAGCTGGCGATCTCGTTCATCGGCGTGGCTGCCGCCCTGCCGTGGCTGCTGTTGTCGCTGCCGATCGGAGCCGTGGTCGATCGCATCGACCATCGGCTGCTGATGGTGCGCGCCGATGTCTTCCGCGCCGTGACGATCGGTGCCCTCACCATCGCTGTGGCGACCGACAATGCGCGGATGTGGATGGTGTGGGTTGCCGCCGGGTGTCTGGGGATCGCCGAGGTGTTCTTCGACAATGCCTCGCAAGCGATCCTGCCATCGATCGTTCCGATCCGGCTGATCGAGAGGGCCAACGGTCGACGATTTGCAGCCGAGGTTGCCGCCAACAGCTTCGTCGGCACGCTGCTGGGCAGCCTGCTGTTCGTCGCCGCGGTGTGGCTTCCATTCGGCGTCGATGCGGCCAGCTTCGCGATTGCTGCCTTTCTGGTCTTCACCCTCCACACGGCGACCAGACCACGAGCGCCGGCATCGAACCGCACTCGCTTGCACGGCGAGATCGCCGAAGGGCTGCGCTGGCTGATGCGTCATCGTGTCCTGCGTGGCCTGGCCCTGGCCGCCAGTTTGTCGCTGCTCGGCATGCAGATGACCGCGGCGATCTTCGTGCTCTTCGCCCAGGACCTGCTGCACCTCAGCGACAAGTGGTACGGCGCCCTGATCGCGATCGGTGCCGTCGGTGCGGTGGCCGGAGGACTCGTCGCCGAGCGTCTGACCAAACGGCTGGGCACGTTGACGATCATCTATGGCACGGTCGTCGTGTGGACGCTGTGCATGTTCGCCGAGGGGTTCTGGCCCGTGCTGTGGGTCAGCGCGGCGGCCACGATTGCGATGGCATTCGGCACGACGGTGTGGAACACGGTGACCGTCTCGCTCCGCCAACGCATCGTCCCGGCCGATCTGTTCGGACGAGTCAACAGTGTGTACCGCTGGCTGGTATGGGGTTCGATCTCCATCGGGGCCGCGCTCGGTGGCGTCGTGGCTCACGAGTTCGGGTTGCGTGCTCCGTTCTTCGTCGGCGCCGCAATGGGGGGCATCGCCCTGATCACTTTGTTCACCTCGATCACCAGGGCTTCGCTCGAGGAGGTCGCCCAGGTTCTCGGACCAGCGAGCATCGACGACGCGCCGCCCGCGCTCGAGTCCAACCAGCGGTGACGCAGCGCCTAGTCCATTGAACCTGATCGCACGCCGGCGCCGCCATCGATCAAATAGGTCTCGCCGGTGATCCATGAGGCCAGATCGGACGCCAGAAAGGCGGCCAGGTTGGCGATGTCCTGTGGTTCACCGAGGCGGCCGGTCGGCATCGAGGCGGCAAGGCGGTCACCGAAGTTCTCGATGAGCACGGTGGAGAAGTCGGTCTTCACCAGCCCGGGCGCGATGCCCACGACCCGCGTCGGGCCGAGCTCGCCGGCCAGCTGGCGCGTCATGTGGATCAGTGCGGCCTTGGTGAGGTTGTAGACACCGAGGGCTCCTTCGGCGCGGAGTCCCCGACCGAGGCGATGTTGATGATCACGCCCGGCTTGTCGCGCATCGCCTGTTCCCATGCCGCCTGGCACCAGAACAACGGGCCGCGCAAGTTGACCTGCACGGTCTTGTCGAAGCGAACCTCGTCGACCCCCAACGTCGGGCCGTAGTACGGGTTGGTCGCGGCGTTGTTGACGAGGATGTCGAGGCCACCGAATCGCTCGATCGTCGCCGTAACACACGCCCTCGCCGAATCGACATCGCCGGCGTTGCCGGCGAACACAGCGGTCTCGCCGATGGCCCCGGATTGGGCGATCTCGGAGGCAGCAAGGTCGAGTTGATCCTGCTTGCGCGAGGTCAGCATCACGTTGGCGCCGGCATCGGCCAGGGTGCCGGCGATAGCCCGCCCGATCCCCGCGATGCCCCGGTGACGATCGCAACCCTGCCCGCTAGCGAAATCTGCATACCCGGAAGCTACCGTTTGCCGGTCTCGGGCGGCGAGACCTCGCGGTCGGGCTCGAGGCTCACCTTCACCCGCCGGATCCGCCGTCCCTCGACCTCGGTCGCCGTGAACCGCCAGCCGTCCCTCGTCACGCCTTCGCCAGCAGCCGGCACGTGCTCGAGCGTGCCGAACAGGAACCCGCCGACCGTCTCCCAATCGTCGTCAGGCATCCCGATGTCGAGCAGATCGTTGAGATCGCAGATGCTCATGCCGCCGTCGACGAGTAGTCGCCGTCGGCGAAGTCGCTGCACCTCGGTGTCCTCGTCGTCGTGCTCGTCGACGATCTCGCCGACCAATTCTTCGAGACAGTCCTCGAGCGTGACCAGCCCCGCCAGCGCGCCGTACTCGTCGGCCACCAGCGCGAGGTGAAACTTCTCTGCCTGCATCTCGCGCATCAGACGATTGACCGGCTTGTTCTCGGGCACGAACCACGCGCTGCGGACGAACTCGGTGATCGGCCGGTCACCGCCGCCGTCGCGCTCGGCACGCATCAGATCCTTGGTGTAGGCCAAGCCCGAGCACATCGTCGTCGTCACCAGCGCCGAGCACCGGGAGTCGGCTGTAGCCGTGGTCGATCGCAATGTCGAGCGCCGCAGTGCACGTCGAGCGTGTGGTCGAGCATGACGATGTCGGGACGCGGCACCATGATCTCGCGGGCGACGGTGTCGCCGAACTCGATGATGCTCTCGATCAGCTCGCGTTCCTCGTGCTCCACGACGCCGTCCTCGGCCGCGGTCTCGACGATGCCGAGCAACTCCTGACTCGGACACGAACGGGCCCTGCTTCAAGACCCTTGCCGCGAACGATGACGTTGGTGAGCTTGATCAACCACGCGAGATCCACTGCAACGGTGGGAATGCCGACGAGTGCGGCGGTCGGCCGAGCAGTGACCAGCGCAGCCTTGCTGCGGATACAGCACCGCGTACGTCTTCGGCACGGCTTCGGCGAGCACGAAGAAGACCACCACGTTGAGCACGACGCCGATGATCACGCCGCAGGTCCACCAAACACTCGCCGGCAACGATGCCGGTGAGCGTCGTCTGCACGGTCTGACAGATGTTGACCGTCAGCAGCAGAGGGGTTGACCCAGCGCTCGGGGGCGCTCACCAGCCGCTTCAATGCCTTGCCCGACTTCATACCCCTTGTCGGCAAGTGAGGCCGCCTTGGGCTTGGTCATTCGCGACAGGCTCATCTCGGCCACCGCAGGGAAGATCAGCACGAGCAACAGCGATGACGATGATCACCAGCATCAGCAGGTCGAGGTTGTTGAACGCCGATCACGAGGCCATGTGCTCCTGGCGAAAGCTGGCCGGCGTCGGGCCGTGCCAGATGATGGTGCTGCAGCAGCTCACGCTCTCGGGCTTGCATGGCAACGCGCTCGGCGTCGTCAGCATGGTCGTGACCGAGCACGTGCAAGATGCCGTGGACGACCAGCAACGCCAGCTCGTCGTCGATCGTGCCGGCGTGTTCGGGTGCCTGCCGGGCGGCGACCGCCGGGCAGATCACGACGTCGCCGAGCAGCAGCGGCATGTCGCCCGGATCGGGCGGCGCACGGTCGGGGCCGCGGCTCGGTGGCATGCCGTGCAGCACGATCTCGGCCTCGATCGCGTCGATCGGAAACGCCAAGCACATCGGTGGCACCGGTGCTTGCCCATGTGTTCTTCGTTCAGCTCAGCCATCTCGCGTTCGCGTCACAAACAGCAACGACAACTCGGCAAGACCGCGGACGCCTTCCGCCCGCAACACGTCGGTCGCGAGTGTCTGCCATCGCTCGAGATCGACGGCGACATCGGTCTGCTCATCGGCGCAGAATACCTCTGGTTCGCCCTCGCCACCGACTCGTCGCGGAGCGTCGAGTCGTGGGCGCGATGCATCAGGCACGTTTGCGTGCCTCCGCTTTGCGTTCGTCCGGCCGCGCTCGTAGGCGGCGACGATGTCGGCGACGATTCGATGGCGCACGACGTCGCCAGCGCCGAGATGCACGAACGCAAGCCCATCGATTCCGGTCGAGCGTGCGCTCGAGTCCGATCAGACCGCTGCGACCGTCGGGAACGTCGACCTGGCTCGTGTCGCCGGTGACGACGACCTTCGAGCCGAAACCGATGCGCGTGAGGAACATCTTCATCTGCTCGGGCGTCGAGTTCTGCGCCTCGTCGAGAATGATGAAGCTGTCGTTCAGTGTGCGGCCGCGCATGAACGCGAGCGGAGCCACCTCGACCGCCTGACGCTCGAGCAGCTTCTGCGCACCTTCGGGCTCGACCATGTCGTACAGCGCGTCGTACAGCGGACGCAGGTACGGATCGATCTTGGCCATCAGGTCGCCGGGCAGGAAGCCCAGCCGCTCGCCGGCCTCGACCGCTGGCCGAGTGAGGATGATGCGCTGCACCTGTTTGGTCTGCAACGCCTGCACGGCCATCGCGACCGCCAGCCAACTCTTGCCGGTACCGGCCGGACCGAGGCCGAACGTGATGACGTTGGCGCGAATGGCGTCGACGTAGCGCTTCTGGCCGGCGGTCTTGGGCCGGATCGGCTTGCCCTTCGACGCCGCGCATGATGTCGTCGGTGAGCACGGGGCTGGGGCGTCTCGTTGTCGTGCATCATGTCGATGCCGCGGCGCAAGCATGCGCTCGTCGAGGTGCTGGCCCTCCTGCAGCAGCACGACCAGCTCTTCGCACAGTCGGCCGACCAGCTCGGCCTGCGGACCGTCGACGTTGATCTCGTTGCCGCTGACGACGATCGTCGCCTCCGGGAACGCCTGCTCGATCACTCGCAGGTTGACATCGCGCTGGCCGAGGAGCGCGGGCATGAGGTGCGCGCCGGGAACGATGACGCTGTACACCCGGGTCATCGAGGTCATAGGGTCAGCGCTGTCATGGGCAAGGTCGGGCCCGAGAGGGGACTCATTTGCCCATACGGTAGCGAACCGGCAGACTTTCACGCCACGAAGCGCTACCTGCGTGCCGGCACACCAGCCGGTCGCTCGGCGCGCGCCGGCTCCGGTTGCGGAGCTCCTCGACGTAGGCGGACGTGGCGGCGAAGTCGATGCAGAAGTAGCGCGACACATCGAGCGGAAGCAACGGAGCGCCGTTGACGACCATGTTGGCCAGGCGCTCCATCATCAATGCCACGCCACCCTCGTCGCGGGGCTGGTTGATCTCGGGTGAGTCGAACACCAACAACACGCTTCGGCGGCTTCGGTTCCCAGCACATCGCGGGCCATGCGGGTCAGCGCGCCCTTGGCTGCGTAGCGTGGGTGCACGACCACGAAGAGGATGTAGTGCACCGCCCCGCGCCGCGTGTGGTCGGTGAAGTGGCGTTCGAAGAACGGCTGGCTGAGATAACGGGTGGACTCCGATGTCGGTGGCGATCAGCACCATTGCGACCGGCTCGTCGTCGGCCCACAGCACCCACAATCGGTTGCTGGAATCGGCGATGGCGGCGTCGAACTCGGTGCGGAAGAGCATCTCCCGGCTCGCCGACTCCTCCGCGGTCTTGCGGTACGCGAGTTCGTACAGATCCCACAACCGTTCGAGCAGACCACGTTCGACCACTGAATTGTGGCGTGTGACGAACATCGACGGTTCCCCTCCCCTTCCGGTGACTCTCGTTCCTGGTGACTGCTCGCAGGGAAAACCACCCCTTGTGCAAATCGGGCCTTTCATGTAGCCTAACGAGACGCTTCGGACGGGGTGTGGATGCACGCTGTCCGTGGCGGAGACGGGCAACGGGAGGCGTATGAAGCGGGCGCTGGCCCCCCTTACATGGTGGGCTATTGGAATCGGGTACGTACTGGCGTTGATCGTCATCGTGCTGCCCGTGACCTGGTTGGGCACCGCCGCCTACTCCTCGCCGCCCTCTGCTTGATGCTCGCCACCTTCGTCGCCGCCCGCGTTCACCGCCTCAACCGTCGTTTCATCGCCACCGTCAGCGCGATCGGTGGATTCTTCGCCGCGTCGCAGATTGTCGACAGCCTCGGCGACAGCAGCACCTTCGAACGGATCTCCGACCTGCTCGGACTGTTCGGGTCGATCTGCATCATCATCGCCTTGATCAACATGCTCAGCGGACGAGCCTCAGCCAACATCCGATCAGTGCTCGGCGACGCCCTCATCGTCGGTCTCGGCAGTTGGCTGATCACCTGGGTCGCTTTGATCGAGCCAACGCTCAAAATCGCGGCGGGTCACTCGGTGACTCGATCCTCAACGGCGCGTACCAGCCCGCCGGTACAGTCGTGCTCTTCCTGCTCGTTCTGTTGCTCTTCTCCGGTTCCGGCAACAGGCAGGCCTCCGTCTGGCTCGTCACGGTCGCAATGGCGTTCAACCTCGCCGGCGACGTGCTGTGGGGCCTGCAAACCGCCGGCCACCTCGGCGAGGGTTCGACCCGCATATCAATGGCTCTCTACGTCGCCGCCTACTTGACAGCGGCCGCCGCATTCATCCATCCGACCGTCGTGTGGTTGAAGCGAACCGCGACCGAGCCGGTCAACCAACGCCTGTTCGGTCGTCTCATCCTGACGACATCGTCGCTGGTCATCCCGATCATCGCCCTCGCCCTAACCGGTCCGGCCGACCCGACCGACGGGCTCGTTCGTTCGGTGTCGGCGTTGGTTCTGGCCGGTGCAGTCACCCTGCGGGTCACTCAGTCGGTACGGGCCAACGGTCGCACCCAGGCCGACTTGCGGCTCAGCGCCCAGACCGACGCGCTGACCCATCTGCCGAACCGTACTGCTGCTGCTCGAACGGATCAACGACTGCCTGCGGATGGCCTGGCAGTCCGACAGCCACCCGACGCTGTACTTCGTCGACCTCGACCGCTTCAAGAACATCAACGACAGCCTCGGTCACGCAGCCGGCGACGAAGTGCTGAAGATGGTCGCCATGCGCCTCAGCAAGGCTGCCCCAGAACACTCCACCGTCGCCCGCCTGTCGGGCGACGAGTACGTCGTGCTCGATCCGTCGACCGCGCTCGCCCGGCGCGTCGCTGGCACTTGCCGAGCGGCTGCTGTCGATCTTCCGCGAGCCGCTGCCGATCAGCCAGGGCGATGTGTTCGTCACCGCCAGCATCGGCGTTGCCTCGCTGAGCCCGAGCTCCAGTTCATCGGCAGAAGATCTGCTGCGCCACGCCGACACGGCCATGTACCGGGCCAAGGACGCCGGCCGCAACTGCGTCGCGGTCTACGACGAGTCGATGCACGAGCGGGTCGCCCATCGCCTCTCGGTCGAGACCGCGCTGTACCGCGCACTCGATCGTCGCGAGCTGCGCCTGTTCCACCAGCCGATCCTCGATCTCGAGTCCGGCGACGTCGTCGGCTTCGAGGCGCTGATGCGCTGGCAGCAGGCCGACGGCACCATCGTCTCCCCCGCCGAGTTCATCCCGATCGCCGAAGACACCGGCACGATCGTGCCGATCGGGTCGTGGGCGCTGCTCGAAGCGCTCACCCAGCTGCGCAGCTGGATCGACGACGGCGTGTGCAGCGAGTCGGCGACCATGTCGGTCAACGTGTCGCCTCGGCAGCTCAGCGATCCCAACTTCCCGTCGATCGTCAACGAAGCGCTCACCCGCTCGGGTGTCTCGCCGCAACTGCTGTGGCTGGAGGTCACCGAGAGCGTGATGATCGCCGAGCCGGAGCTGGCGCTGGCCACGCTGCGACGTGTCCGCTCGCTGGGTGTGCGCATTGCCCTCGACGACTTCGGCACCGGCTACTCGTCGCTGTCGCTGCTGCAGAAGTTCCCGCTGCAGCGCATCAAGATCGACCGGGCATTCGTGCACGGTGTCGCCGACAACCCCAACGACCGCTCGCTGGTGCGCACGATCGTGGCGATGGGCCGCTCGCTCGGCCTCGACATGGTCGCCGAGGGCGTCGAGAGCGTGCACCAGCTGCAGGTGCTCAGCGACCTCGGTTGCACCAAGGCGCAGGGCTACCTCATCAGCCACCCGGTGCCGGCCGATGCGATGCGCAGCACGGTCGCCGCGCTCGAGCGCCTCGGTCAGTTCCCCGGCCTGCGACCGTCGCCGTCGAACTACTCGTCGCGCCAGCCGTAGCCCCACGCGCAAGCGTCGCGCCGCTCTCGATCTCCTGTTTGCTCGTTCGCTCGTGCACAAGGCGTTACGCGACCGCGCCAACGATAGGTAAAGTCCGAACCGCAGAAGGAGATTCGAACACTGCCAGGGGGTCGAGCCGGTGGACGTCATTCCAACACAGCGCATCCGCAACGTGGTGCTGGTCGGCCACAGCGGCTGCGGCAAGACCACGCTCGTCGAAGCGCTACTGCATCGAGCCGGCGTCACGACCCGCATCGGTCGGGTCGAAGACGGCACGACGGTGACCGGCACCGATCCCGAAGAGGTCAAACGGGGCATGTCGTTGTCGCTCGGCATCGCCCCGTTCGAGTGGAAGGCGACCGACGGCGAGACCTACAAGATCAACCTGCTCGACGCGCCCGGGCTACGCCGACTTCGTCGGCGAGGAGATGGCGGCGCTCAGTGTCGCCGACCTCGCGATCGTCGTGGTCAGCGCGGTCGACGGCATCGAGGTCGGCACCGAACTGGCCTGGGAGCGTTGCGTCGCCGCCAACATCCCACGGCTGATCTTCGTCAACAAGGACGACAAGCCACGCGCCAACTTCCACAACGTGCTCGCCGCGCTGCAGTCGAAGTGGGGACACGGCTTCGTGCCGCTCGAACTGCCCTTCGGCGAGGAGGAATCGCTGCACGGCGTCGCCGACGTGTTGTCGGACCAGGCATTCGAGTACGACCCCGATGGCCAGCACCACACCGCTCCCCTGCCCTCCGACATCGTCGAAGAGGAGCACCGGATCCACGACGAATTGGTCGAGGAGATCGTCTCCGGCGACGACGACCAACTCGAGCGCTACCTGTCGGGCGACGTGCCCACCACCGCCGAGCTCGAGCGAACGCTTGCCCACGAGGTGCTCGATCGCCTCGAGTTTCCGGTCCTCGTCGGCTCGGCGATGACCGGTGTCGGCATCGACCGGCTGGCCGACTTCATCTGCGAGATCGGACCCAGCGCCGGCCGACCGACCGATGACGGTCGTCGCCGGCGACGAGGAGATCGAGGTACCTGCCGATGCCAGCGCCCAGCCGCTTGGCGTATGTGTTCAAGACGCTGGCCGACCAGTTCGTCGGTCAGGTCTCGCTGTGCAAGGTCGTCGTCGGGCACCATCTCGGTCGACGACCGTCTGATCGCCAGTTCGAGCGCGGCCGAGGAGCGGCTGCACGCGTCTGTTCCACATGCGCGGCAAGGAACAACTGCCGTGCGCGAAGGCAGTTGCCGGCGACATCGTGGCCGTCGCCAAGCTGACCAACACCACGACCGGCACGACGCTGGCGCCGCGCAACATGCCCGTTCGCGTCGTCGGCAACGAGCCCTGCGCCGCCGGTGTTCGGGCTGGCGTTGAAGCCGTTGACACAGACCGACGACGACAAGTTGTCGGGGGCGCTGCACCGCCTGCTCGCCGAGGACCCGGGCCTCAGCGTCGACCGCAACCATGCTCACCAGACCGTGCTGAGCGGCGCCGGCGACACCCACCTGGCCGTTGCGCTCGAACGGCTGGCGCGCAAGTTCGGCGTGCACGTCGAGACCGAGGACGTGAGGGTCCCGTACCGCGAGACGGTGGTCGGCACCGGCGATGCCGAGGGCAAGGTCAAGAAGCAATCCGGTGGCCACGGGCAATACGCAGTCGCCAACCTTCGGGTCAGCCCACTCGAACGCGGCGTCGGATTCGAGTTCGTCGACTCGATCGTCGGCGGCGCGATCCCGCGCAACTACATCCCTGCGGTCCAGAAGGGCATCGAAGAGGCGATGAACACCGGCGGCGCCCACGGCTTCCCGGTCGTCGACGTACGCGTCGAGTGCTACGACGGCAAGTACCACAGCGTCGACTCCTCCGACATGGCGTTCAAGAACGCCGCGGCGACCGGTTTCAAAGAGGCGCTCGGTCGCGCCGGTGCAGTCGTGCTCGAGCCGATCTCGCTGCTCAAGGTGACGATTCCATCGTCGTACCAAGGCGACGTGCTCGCCGACCTCACGACCACGGCGTGGACGCGTGGTCGGAACATCTGCCGGCGAGCACGGCGAGCAGGAGGTCTCGGCGCTGGTGCCCACCTCCGAGATCATTCGCTACGCGCTCGACCTGCGATCGATCACCGCGGGTCGCGGGCGCTTCGTCGCCACCACGACCACGACGAGATCCTGCCCAACAACCTGGTCAGCAAGGTCAAGGCGGCCACATCGCACAACGCAGTCGAGCGGTGCCACTTCCGCAGCGCCGCTGGGCGCTACTCGCACCCTCACTCGGCATTCACAAAGGAGTCCTCATGTCGGATCGTCTTCGTTTCGGAATCTTCATGGCGCCGTTCCACCCGGCCGGTCAGAACCCGACGCTGGCCCTCGAACGCGACCTCGACCTGATCGTGCACCTCGACAAGCTCGGCTACGACGAGGCCTGGATCGGCGAGCACCACTCCGCCGGCACCGAGATCATCGCCTGCCCCGAGATCTTCATCGCCACCGCGGCCGAGCGGACACGCACACATCAAGCTCGGGCACCGGCGTGACCAGCGTCGCCTACCACAACCCGTACATGGTCGCCGAACGAGCCGTGCTGCTCGATCACCTCACCCGCGGCCGGTTCATGCTCGGCCTCGGGCCAGGCTCGCTGCCGACCGACGCGATCATGCTCGGCCTCGATCCGACCGAGACGCGCCCGCTGCTCGAAGAGGGTCTCGACGTGATCATGAAGCTGCTGCGCAGCGACGAGCCCGGTCAGCAGCCAGACCAAGGCGTGGAACCTGGTCGACGCCCGGCTGCACCTTCGGCCGTACTCCAACCCGCTGTTCGATGTCGCCGTTCCCGCGGTCGCGTCACCGTCGGGCCCGCGTCTGGCGGGTCGCCACGGCATCGGCCTGCTGTCGATCGGCGCAACCCAATCCGAGGGCTTCGATCTGCTCGGGCTTGCACTGGGACGTGATGGAGGAACGGGCCGCCAAGTTCGGCACCGTCGCCGACCGCGACCAGTGGCGGCTCGTCGGCATGATGCACATCGCCGAGACGAAGGAACAGGCCTACAAGAACGTCGAGTTCGGCATCGAGCACTGGTTCAACTACTTCCAGAAGGTCGCCGCATTCCCGCAGATGGCGGTCAACGGCGACAACGTTCGCGAGATGATCGACTTCGTCAACGAGAGCGGTCTCGGTTCGATCGGCACGGCCGACATGGCGTGCGAGCAGATCGATCGACTCACCAAGCAGTCGGGTGGCTTCGGTTGCTACATGCAGTTGGCCCACGAGTGGGCCAACCCGGTCGCGACTCACCGCAGCTACGAGTTGATCGCCCAGCGCGTGATGCCCGAGTTCCAGGGCCAGGCGTACAGCACCCTGAACGCCAAGGCCCGCGCCGTCGAGACGCGACCCGAGCTCGCCGATCGCAACATGAAAGCCGTCGAAGAGATGGTCGCCAAGCACCAAGCCGAACTGGCCGCCGGCTGAGTCAACGATGTCATGACCGGCGGCTCCGAGACGGGTGCCGGCGAAGTCGTCGAGCTCGCGCTGCACTCGGCCCAGGGCCGGGTGGCGCTGGTGGCAACTGTCGCGGCGAGCGCGATGGCGAGTCTCGACGCCACCGTGGTCAACGTCGCCTTGCCGCACATCGGCGAGGAGTTCGACGCGTCGGTCAGCTCGAATTGCAGTGGGTGCTCACCGGCTACCTGGTGGCTCTGGCGTCGTTGATCCTGCTCGGTGGCGCCCTGGGTGACCGCTTCGGGCGGCGCAAGGTGTTCGTGATCGGCACGGTGTGGTTCGCCGCGGCGTCACTGCTCTGCGGCGCCGCGCCCAACATCGAAGTGCTCGTCGCGGCACGGGTGCTGCAGGGTGTCGGCGGCGCATTGCTGACGCCGGGCAGCCTGGCGATCTTGCAGGCCAGCTTTCGAGAATCCGATCGGGCCGCAGCCGTCGGCGCATGGTCTGGCCTGGGCGGCGTCGCCGGCGCGATCGGCCCATTCGTCGGCGGTGCACTCGTCGACGGACCAGGTTGGCGGTGGGCATTCCTCATCAACGTGCCGGTCGCGGCGATCGCCGTCGCATGCGCCCAGAAGGCGATACCGGAGACGCGCGACCCGCATTCGCCAGTCGCAGACTCGACCTGGTCGGCGCGGCGCTCGCAGTGGTCGGCCTCGCCGCCGAGCACCTGGGCGCTGACCGAGGCTGGGCCACGAGGGCTGGACCGACGCGGCGGTCCTCGCCGCAGGTGCGATCGCGATCGCCGCCATCACCGCGTTCGTGTGGCGCATGATGCACACCCACGATCCGCTGGTGCCGCCTGCGCTGTTCGGCAACCGCACGTTCACGGTCGTGAACATGCAGACCGTGCTGCTGTACGGCGCGTTCGGAGTCTCCGTTCTTCCTCGTCTCATACGAGCTGCAAGTCGCCGCCGGTTGGTCGGCGCTGAAGGCGGGCGTCGCGCTGCTGCCGGCGACCGTGCTGATGCTGTTGTTCTCGTCGAGCTCAGGTGCGCTCGCCCAGCGAATCGGACCGCGGCCGCAGCTGACAGTCGGCCCGCTGCTCGTTGCCGCGGGTCTGCTCCTTCTCGCTCGTGTCGACGAGAACGCGTCGTGGGTCCGAGACGTGTTGCCTGGTGCGATCGTGTTCGGGATCGGGCTTGTGACGTTCGTGGCCCCACTGACCGCAACGGTGATGGCCGCCGCAGATCCCAATCACGTCAGCGTCGCGTCGGGCGTGAACAACGCCATCGCCAGGGCGGCAGCCCTTACCGCGCTGGCGGTCGTGCCCGTGATCTCGGGGCTGTCGGCCGCGACCACCCCAACCGAGGTCACCCATTCCGTCAGGCTGGCGTTGGTGATCGCGGCCTGTATCGCCGCGGCGGCGTCACCGCTCGCCTTCTTCGGCCTCGATACGCAGACACGCGCACCGTGCACGGCCCGACGCGTGCACTGCGCTGTCGACGGCGCACCGCTGCAGCCCGTCTCACAACGTGGTTGATCCCGCAGTACCTCACGTTCGTCGTTGCACACAAGCGGTCAGGGCAGCACACGCGCGAAAGGTAAGCTTGCCTGATGGGGCCCGTCAGGGTAGCTCGAACAGTCTGTTCGTTCCGCGCCTTCATGTTGTCCGTCACGTGGGACATGTATTCCCCTCGCACGGTACGGATCTATACCGACGTGGCCCGTCGCGGAGGTGAGCAATGAGCGTTGGTATACGTCGCAGCGCACCGATCATTGCCGCCGTGCTGTCACTTGCCGGCGTCGGTGTTGCCGCCGCGCTACAGCCCGAACCGCTGCCGCCCTGCCCCACCCGTAACGGCCATCCCATCGTCAGGCGCACCGACAGCGGCCAGCCGACGTGCACGATCGTCAAGTCGAAGGTCAGTCGACCGTGACACGACCGTCCAAGCGCTCCTCCGAGACACTCTCCGTCGTGGTCGCCGCGCTCGCCGGCGCCTTCATCGGCCGATGGATGTTCGGCCTACGGTCCATGTCGGTCGCAATCCTCGTCGCCGCTGTCGCCGCCGCGGTGTCGCTCGCACTCGTCGAGTTGCTCGATCGCCACGGCGCGGCTCGTTCCACCGCCTCGACGGCATCAGCACCGAGCGCGCCACTGAACTGGTGGGACCAGCCGCCTTCGGCACCCCAAGCTGCCACTCCACAGCGACGCGATGACGTGGCCACGGTCACTCTCGCGGCGCCGAGCCGCGGCAGCGCCGAGCGCTGGTACCAGTGCCCAGCGTGTGGAGGGTTCGACATCGCTCGTGGTCAGGGTCCGGCGCACCGTTGCAACGAGTGCGGATCCTCGTGGAACTGGCAGCCACCATCGCCGTGGCCAAGGGTGGCAATCGACGTAAAGGTGCGGTCGGGGGTGCGGAGATGAACCGAAGAGCCGTGGGGCGAGGTTGACGTGTACGAGCAGAAGATCAATCGAGCGACGCCGGGTTGCCTGATCATCCTTCTCGATCGTTCCGATTCGATGAAGGAACGGGCACCGAATGGGGCATCGCTGGCCGAGGGTGCGGCCGAGGCGGTGAACCGGCTGTTGTTCAACCTGGCGAAGCGCTCGCAGAAGGAGCGTGGCGCCGCCCCGCGCTACTACTTCGACATCGGCGTGCTCGGATACGGGCGATCGTCGAACGGTCGCGGCGAGGCGGTGGAAGTCGCCTTCAAGGGAGCTTTGGAAGGCCGACCGCTGGTGGCGCTGCCCGATCTCGCCAGCAACCCGATCCGCATCGACGAGGTGCGGACCAACGTCGACCTGCCACCGACCAAGCTGCCGATCTGGGTCGATCCGGCCCACGGTTTCGGTACACCGATGTGCCAGGCGTTGTCGGCTGCCGGCTACTACGCGGCGGAGTGGATCAAGCTGCATCCGACCTCGTTCCCGCCGGTGGTCGTCAACATCACCGACGGCGTGGTGACCGACAGCCCGTACGAGGGAGTCGACCTGCAGGGTTGGGCCGGCCGCGTGCGGGCGTTGACGACCGACGACGGCAACGCCCTGCTCTACAACATCTTCCTCTCCGTGAGGACTGGGGCGACCGAGTACTTTCCCGCTCGGCCGGATGGTCTGCCGGCGCCAGGCCCGATGCTCTTCGAGACCTCGAGCGAACTGCCTCCCTACGCCGTGACCGCGGCGCAGAACAAGGGATACGCGATCGGCCCCGGGGCTCGCGGCCTCGTCTTCAACGCCGGCCTCGACAACCTCGCCGAACTCCTCGACCTCGGCACGCCGCAGCAGGCCAGAGAGGACTGAGGCGGTGATCGCTGAGATGTGGACCTTCTGGCAGCAGAAGATGGGCAACGCGGAATCCGAGTACGAAGACGCGTGCTGCTACTCGGAGGGGTTCGGCCCCTCATGCGCTCGTGCGGCAGTCGCCGATGGTGCAAGCACCGCCTTCGAGTCGCAGTCGTGGGTCAACCTCCTGGTGCGTCGCTTCGTCGATGCCGCCGGACCGCGTCTCGAACCGGCATCGTTCGGCGCTTGGTTGGGGTCGGTGCAGCAGGAGTGGGCACGAGCGGCAGCGGCTGCCCCGACAACCGAGTCGATCTACTCGGTCTACGATGACGACCTCGCCCAGGACGGGACGTACGGGACATTCCTCGGCATGGAGCTCGGCGGCCTCGGCGGCGGTGGGGCGAAGAGTTGGTGGCGGGCGTTGTCGATCGGCGACACCGTGCTGTTCCACATCCGTGGTGGCGCCCTTGTCGGCCAGAGCCCGAAGATGCGGTTCGGTGACTTTGCACGCGGCCCGGCGCTGGTCCACTCCAACGCCGATCGGCGTGACGCCGACTGCTCGGCAATCGTGCTGGACGACGGTGGTCCACTCCAGTCGGGCGACGTCGTGCTGGTCGCCACCGACGCACTCGCGGCATGGATGACCGGCCGAGCCGAGTCGGGCACGCCCGTGTGGGATCTCGTTGCCAACATCGACCCGCTGTCGTTCCGTGATCTCGTCGCCAAGCTCCGCGCCAACGGAGACATGGTCAACGACGATGTCACCGTGCTGGTCGCCCGACTCGCCGGCGAGCCCGTGCTACAGGACGTCGACGCCCGATGAGCGAGTTCGAGCCTTGGCCGTCCGCGACTGATTACATCGACGCCGTTCAGCATCCTACGCTCGTCTTCACGTACGGGGAGATGAAAGAAGCGCGCTTCGATCTCGACATGTACGGCATCCCCGACGGCTGCACCGGTTCGAACGCCGTCGTGTTCCGGGCCATGCTCGGACCGAGGACCGTCGCCCTGCGATGCTTCATCAGCCAGGCCGGACTCTCGCAGCAGCGCTACCTCGCGCTGGCCCGACATGTTCGCGACGACGCACTCGGCGCACGCTGGATGGTGCCGGCGACCTGGTGGGACGAGGCCGTGAGGGTGAAGGGCCAGCAGCGGCCGGTCGTCGAGATGGAGTGGGTCGACGGGCGTCCGCTCGACATCTACGTCGGATCGCTCTGTCACGGCCAGCCCGGCGCCCTCCACCTGCTCGCCGAGCGTTGGCGCGAGATGCTGTGCCAGCTGGCTACGGCGGAGGTAGCGCATGGCGACCTGCAGCATGGCAACGTGCTCGTCGACCAGACCACGTCGGCGATGCGGCTCGTCGACCTCGACAGCGCATGGGTGCCTGGCATGGAGGGCCTCACTCCCCCTGCCGAGTCGGGCCACCAAGCGTTCCGGCATCCGAATCGACCAGACAGCGATCAGTGGGGTCCCCATATGGACACCTTCGCCGGCCTCGTCGTCCTCGTCTCTCTCGTCGCCCTCGGCCACCGACCCGAGCTGTGGAGCGTGTACAACAACGGCGACAACCTGATCTTCACCGCCGACGACTTTGTTGCTGTCGACGCGACTCCCTTGTGGTCCGACCTCGGCGAGATCGGCGACCACGATTTCGCCGAACTCCTGACGCGTCTCAAGCAGTGCTGCGCGCCGTCGTGGCAGCCCGCCGGCTCTCTCGAGCAACTCCTCGCAGGCCCGCCGCAGGTTCGCTACGACGAGCCGGTGCTCCTGCAGCCAGAAGCGGCGCCGCCAACGGAAGCGACCCGGCGTCCGGAAACGCAACTTCCTCCCCCGCCGCCTGAGCCGCCGGCGACGTTTGCACCGCCGTCACCGCTTCAACCGCCGGCTCCCACTCAGCCGGCCGAGCAGATCGCGACCGAGGTGCAGTCGCTGCTCGATGCAACCTTCGACGACACAGTGGCCGGCGCAAGTCCTGCGAATGCTGCGTCGTCCACAATCCCCGAGCCGCACACCTCGGCCGCGGCGACGATGCTGCCTCCTCCGCCGGCAATCGAATCGCCGACGATGCACGCACCGGTCGAGAACCCGGTCACCATCTCGAACGACGATGGGCAAGGTGCGGCGTCCAACCCATTCCCACAGCCAGACATGGATCGGAAGAAGGCGGGCACCATGAAGTCGAGCGCGCCGACATCGATGGCGACTCGGTACATGGGGTGGGCGGTGTTTGCCACGATCGTGAGCCTCATGGTGGGCCTGCGCACATACTTGATGGCGAGGCGAGCGCGGGCGGCCGGGCGGGCCGGCGACGTCGCTGGAGCGATCGAGCTGTCGCATCGTTCGAAGCGGATGTCGGTGAAGATCGTCGCCTTCATCCTCATCACAGTCGCCGTCTTCGTGCTGATCATCGTTTCCGCGCAGAGTGGCAGCGGATGAAGGTCTTCATCTCCTACCGGCGACGCGATGATCCGAACTTCGCCTGGCGGCTGCGCGACCAGTGCGCCCGCCATGTCGGCGAGGAGAACATCTTCTTCGACATCGACTCCGTGTACTTCGGCGCCGACTTCGTGGAGACGATCCGCCGGTTGATCTCCCAGTCGGACTGCATGCTCGTCGCCATCGGTCCGTCGTGGGAGCCGCGGCGGCTGTTCGACGAAGAGGACTACGTGCGCATGGAGGTGCTCGAGGCACGACAGCAGGGCAAGCTGTTGATCCCGGTTCTGAACGGCGATACGTCGATGCCGTCTGCCGATGTGCTCCCCGGTCCGATGCAGTTCCTTTCTCGGCGCAATGCGGCCATCGTGCAACCCGAGCGGCTGAACCGCGACGTGCAAGCGCTGGTGACCCAGATCCGCCTTCAGCTGCCGCCCGACGACGCCGGCGGCGGGCCTCAACCGCCCGCAGGTGAATCGATCGACGAGGAGATGCGACGTCTTCGAGTGCCAGCGGTGGGTGCCACGTCACAGCTCGTCGGCCACGAGGGACACGTCCTCACGGTTGCCTTCGATAGCTCCGGTGAGCTCCTCGCCAGCGGTGGCAGCGACAACACGGCTCGGCTGTGGGATGTGACGAGCGGCCAGGAGCGGTTGTCGGTCACCGCCAAAGGAGGCCGGGTCTGTTCGGTCGCCATCGACGGCACGCGTGACGAATTGCTCAGCTCGAGCAACGATGTCGTTCACGTCTGGGCGACACGAAGCGGTGGGCGCCGAGCGACACTGGCCGGTCACACGGGCAGCGTGTGGGCGCTCGCCCTGTCACCGGACTCCGCGATGGTGGCGACGGCCAGCGCAGACACCTCAGCTTGCATCTGGGACCTGGCGACCGCACGACGACTGCTGACGCTCCGAGGTCACACCGGTTGGGTGACCGCTCTTGCGTACGCACCGTCCGGTGACTTCGTGGCTACCGGCAGTACGGACAACACCTGTCAGCTGTGGGACCCGACGACGGGTCAGATGATTCGCACCCTTCAACAACACACGCGGTCGGTCACATCCATCTCCTTCTCGCACGACCAGCGCTTGCTGGCCACGGCGAGCGCAGATGGCACGGCTCGGATATGGGACCTGCAGGGTGGGCTCGACGACAACGTGCTGATCGGCCATCGCGAGTCGGTGACGAGCGTCGTCTTCACACCCGACGATCGCGCCATCGTCACTGCAGGCGTCGACGGCTCCTGCCGAACATGGGATCCGGCAAGCGGGCGACTACGGCGCGTCTTCCTCGGACACGACCGACCCGTGCATGCCATCGCGATCTCGCCGGACGGCAGCTCACTTGCATCGGCCGGCGCCGACGGAACGATCCGCTTGTGGCCGATCGACGGCTGAGCGTCACATAGACCTCTGGGATCAGCGCCAGTTGTCGACCGACACGCTGCGATGCAGTTGCAACTTCCAGGCCTGCATGGTCGAGGACACGTCGCCGCCAACGACCGCGATACGAATTCCCCCGGGCGGGTAGGCGGGCACGACGTCGTCGTCGGGGCGGGTGAGGTAGTCGGCCGGCCAACTGGGGGCGGTGGACGGACCGAGGCCAAGGATGTCGTTGCGCATCATCGGAAAGAACCCGCTTGCCCGGAACGTGCCGAGCGGAATCGTCGCCCGTTCATGGAGATACTCGGTCACCGCCTGCTTGGTGTACCCCTCGTCGGCGAGGTGCTGGGCACGTTTCTCGGTGAACATGACCAGCGCACCTGTCTGAGGAATCTCGAAGTCCCGCAACGTCGTAGCGACATCGTCGAGTCCGCCGTAGTAGTAGTTCCCGTTGTGTGCCCAGCCGCCGAGCAGGATGCTCACGACGCTGTCATTCGCTTCGTAGCCGAGGTCGACGTGGAAGGGCTGCCACGGGCTACCCGCCTCGTTCTCGGCGAAGGCCAATGCCCACGACACCGCACTTCCCTGGGCCGGTGTCGTGTTGATGCCGAGCTGTGCCCCGCCAAGGGTGCGCAGCATCAGGTTCAGCGTTCGGCCGATGGTGGCGTTCGCTCGATGTCCTGGTCCGAGCGCGTTCAGCCCGCCGACCATGCCGATCTCGCGGCTGATCGGTCCGCTGACGAGTTGGGCGAAGGCGAAGGAGTTCACGGAGCGGGTCATCGATTCGAACTGGATGTCTCCCAACACGGATGCGGTGGCGAGGATCACCGGGAGGTAGTCGGGCCTGGCGCCCGCCATGACCGCGTTGATCGCCACCATCTCGACCGTGACTCTTCGACCCTCCGGACGAAACGTCTCGGTGACGACGATGTCGGGGGCGTGGCTCGTGCCGCGCAGCATTGCCGCGACGTCGGCCTGCGTCGGTGGGACGATCGGCAAGCCGTCCGTCCATCCAGCGGCCAGAAATATGTCATTGACCTCGGCAAGCGAGCCGCGGGCGGCGATCCGCTGGCGAGGTACGGGATCGCGCCACCCGGTGAGCTGCTCTGCGGCACGTGCCGGATTGGTGAGGTCGGCGACCACCGCCCGAGCTGCCGCCGCCGTCGCCTCAGCGGTGCGCGGCGGGTTGCCCATCGGCCATACCCGTACCGGCGCGCCACCGGTCGAGACAGAATGCTGCGCCGCCTTCCGCAGGGTTTCGAAGTGGACCACCGGGCACGGCACGCCGCGGCGCTCCAACTCGGCGGCCAGTATCACGGTGAGGTGCACCATCGTTCCGGCGGGGCCGGCGACGGCGATGGCGACGTCGAAGTCCGCGGCGAGCTGGTCGACCTCGGCAAGATCGGTGATCATGAAGTTCTTGCGCATGTAGTGAGAGGGCCGCGCTCGTCGGGCACACCGCGGCAACCTCAGCCCACAACGCATCGATCACGGGCTCGAGGCCCGAGCCTGCGGGCATCGTCTGGATGAGCGCGACGCGCAGGCCATCAAGACGTGTCGGCCGGTCCGCGAGCGCAATCCGCTCGACACTCGGCTCATCGCTGCACGGATCAAGAGCGTCGTAGGTCGCGGTCATGGTTGGCCGATCGAGAGAATGCGGGCGAGCTCAGTCGAGACAGCGTCAGGGTTCGGTGTCGACGTGGTCGCCCAGGCCACATAGGTGTCAGGGCGAACGATCAGCGCGGCTACAGCGAGGAGCGCCGTAGGGCGTCGTATCGGGTGCGCTTCGACCACCGCGATCCGATCATTCGGTAGCTCGACGCCACGTAGCGCTTTGGTTCCGCTGAGGTCGACCACGACGAACGCATGGTGCCGAAGCAGTTCGTAGAGACGGGTCGTGGACCCGTCGGGCAGGAACATCTCGAAATCGGGAGCGGGGAACCCGACCGGTGCAAGGCGCTCGTCGGGCTGCGGGTACTGAGTCTGGAGGCCGTTGAGTTCGGCCCACAGATGCTCAGTGACCTCCGGCTTGGTGAGGAGGTACTTGGCGAAGTGCTGGGTGAAAGCCAGACCGCGGGGCGAGAAGTCGAACTGAATGGCGACTTGGGCGTTCACGCTGCGGAACAGATCCTCGGCGATGGGCCGACGTTCGGATTCATAGGTGTCGAGGACTGCCTCGCCCGCGTCACCGCGAATGACCGCCCCCAGCTTCCACCCGAGATTGAAGGCGTCCTGGATGCAGAAGTTCATGCCGACACCGCTGGCCGGGTAGTGGACGCGTGCCGCCTCCCCCACCAGGAACACCCGCCCCTGGCGGAACTTGGTGGCCATCCACATCGCATCGCCGTATCGGCTGGCGCCGACCACTTCGGGGATGTCGATCGGCTCCCCAAGGATCTGGCTCAGGCTCCGATTGAGCTCCGGGATCGTCACGGGCTCGGTTCGTGCGGTCGCCCGACCCTCGGCGTGCACCATCGTGAAGCGTGTCAGCCCGAGCCCGAATGGATTCGCCGCGACCCAACCGTGTTCGTTGCGTTCCGTACGGGTAGTACCCGGCCACGGGAACTGCATCTTCGCTGTCGCGATCACGCCGGTAAAGGTGTCAGCGTGGCCGTCGACGGCGATCCCGACCTGCTCACGGGTGCGGCCACGACCACCGTCGGCGCCTACGACGAATTTCGCCTGCACCGAAGATGTCACCCCGTGCTGGTCGCGTACGACCGCAGTGACGACGTCACCGCCGTCTTGGACTTCGACCATCTCGTGACGGAACCGCAGCTCGGCGCCGCAGTCGAGCGCCCAGCGGCGTAGCACATCCTCGGTTTCGTGCTGGGCCAGCATCAAGGTGAAGCCGAACCGGGAGTCTCGGGCAGACCAGCTCACCGGCGCCATGCCGGCCCAGATGTGGAAGCTCTGATACGTGTTCGGATTGACCTCGCTCGTACGTCGGATGAACTGCTCGGCTATACCACGGGCGTCGAACAACTCCAGCGGGCGGGGCAGCACCGTGCCCGCGCGGGGAATCGGTTCGACCTCCCGCCGCTCCAGCACCAGCACCGACGCCCCAGTTCGAGCCACCTCTGCCGCGACCGTGAGCCCCGACGGTCCACCACCGATCACCAACACATCCACGGCCGTCACCGGCAACCTCCGTCGCTACCCTCAGCCATGACATGGTAATCAGACACGGGTGTCAAGCCGACTGGGCACGCGGGTCAGGATCACCGAGTATCCGGCGCAACGAACGCAAACACGATCACCGCCGCCGTAATCTTCGCCGATCAGCGTCAGAACTTTACGGACCTTAAGATCCGTAAACATTTCACCGCGTCTCGTGATGAGTGAGTGCGCGGATCGGCGGACCGGCGTTCGTTTCTCATCCCCTGATTCACAATCGCACACTCCCTGGGAAGCGCGCGAGATCGGCAGAACGGTGCTCGTCAATCGGAACGCTGGATTAGCCCGCCGCGCTCAGCACGGCGACGGAGATACCGGACCCACCACGAACGGCCATCGAGCTGAACGAGGCGCTCCTGCCGATACGGCGCTGACTCGATCGCACGTGGCGCGATCGCCTCCTGAGCATTCGGTCCGTGACGACGTCGGTGGGCGGATCGGGCGGTGGTCGCCAGACGTAGATCACGAAGCGACGGTCCGACCCGGATGACGTCTACCCAGCCAGGAATCTCTGACCCCGCGTGGACATGGCGGGCCCGAATGGTCAGTGGTCGAGCCCGGATTCGGTCGCCGGGTCTCCGGCGATCCGGGTGTGCCACATCCGCCGGGCTTGTCCGGGGTCGTGGGGCGTCGCCCGGTGCATAAGGCACCGGTTGTCCCACAGCAGCGCATCCCCCTTCGTCCAGGTGTGGTAGTAGGTGCGCGGGGCTATGCACGCGTCGTCGTTGAGCCGATCGAGCAGTCTCTCGGACACGTCGGCCGTGAGGCCGGCAATCGCGTAGGCGTGCTGTCCGATCAGAAGGTTCGGCCGGCCGGTGGCCGGGTGGACCTTCACCAGCGGACGCAGCGGCGGCTCGATATCGATGCCGTAGCCGTAGAGCTGGTACCGGTTGGCGTTCTCCTCGCTCACGTGAAGATCGGCGCGGTCCATGCTGTAACGCCGGGAGTGATACGCGGCGAGGCCGTCGATCCGCTCCCGGGTGGTGTCGTCGAGCGCGTCGTAGGCGGCGCGCATGTCGGCGAAGCCGGTATCCCCGCCCGCTTCCGGGACGATCTCCGCCGTAAACACCGCGCCCGTCGCCTGGACGGGCATGTAGGTGCTGTCGTGGTGCCATCGCTCGTTGCCGCGCAAGGACTTGGACAGGTCGTGCCCAGTCGCACGGAGCGTCGCATCAGGTTGGATGTTCGTGAGTGGGGTCGCAGCGAACTCGAGGTCGCCGAAGCGACGAGCGAACTCGTCCTGCTCGTGTTGCGTCATGTGCTGGCCGGGGAACACGAGCAGCGCATACTCGAGCCACAGCTCGGTCAGCTCGGCGATGGTCGCATCGCTTGCGCTCCTCAGGACGACGTCGCGGACGACAGCACCGAACGTCGCGTCCAGCGGCTCGACCTGGAGCGTCCCCACGACGTGGCGCATGCCGACACTGTACGCGTCGAAAGCTGCGCGCGTCTCGCGTTGCCAAGAGCGTTCAGGATTCGGGCATTGTCGACAGCGCCGAGACTGTGGACCCACGAACCGGCGTTTCCGTGCGCTTTCTGCCACTCCTTGTGCGTTGAGGATGTGGGGCGCCCGGTCCAGAAGTCGACGGTCTAGGGGTCGAACCGCCGCCAGTTCCCTTCCGAGACGACGTCAACGGCGCCGTCGACCACGCGGATGGCGGTGTCGTCGTCGATCGCGTATGACGAGCAGTCGAGCATCGCCGCCCACTTCTCGGCATTGGCCATGGTGTTGCTCGGGACCATCGGGTGGTCGAGGTGGGGGTAGATGGCGAAGTCGACGAGTCCGAGCGCGTGGTCGTCGCCGGTCGGCGGCTGCCAGCCCATGAAGGGCTTGCCGATCCGAGGCGTCATCACCATGCTCCCGCCGCTGAGGCCAACCCAGACCGTGTCGCTGAGCGTCGGCAGCATGTCGGCGAGTCCGCACTCGCGCATCCAGTGGCACAGGTAGAGCGAGTCGCCGCCCGCGGCGAGCAGCACGTCAGTCTCGCGCACCAGCGGTACCCAGCGCTCCTCGTCGATGCTGGGGAGCGCAGTGAGCTCCAACAACCCGACTGACTTCCACCCCAGCTGGGACATCTGCGAATCGTCACGTCCGCTGACGAACTCCCACGGTTTCACGCCGGGGCCGACGTGTGGATGTCCGTACTGCGCGGTCGGGATGCACAGTGCCTTGCACTCGTCGATCGGCTTGCCGAGCAGGTCGACCAGCGCGTCGTGGATGCTCGGGTTGTTGACGCCGGCCGAGGTGAGAAGTAACCGCATGCTTCCTCCGGGTGTGGTGACGTTCCTCGGCCCTGGTGTCGAACCACGTTCGACGACATCGAGATTCCGTCGGCACACGTATGGGATGTACGAACTCCCGCGACTCGAGCGAGTGTAGTTAGCAACCACAATCGGATCCGACCCGGAGCTGGAGCAAGGCTGCGATCACCCGTCTGAGCAGCGCATGGCGACAGCTCCTCGGTCGGGGGTCTCCGATCAACGCCGCGGTCGACGTGGTCGCGACCTGCGGGGATGCTCGTGCCGACAACATGTTCGGCAAGGGCCGCCACCTCCGCGAACTGCGGGTAGCGTCCGAAGAGGGCGCATCGCCGCCCGCCCCGCATGAGCGCAACACGCAACCGGCCCACGGCACAGAACACGCAGCACAGAACGACGACCACCTGCACGACGACACCCGCACAGAACGCTTCGGCGCCGGCGGCCCACGTCGGTGCACACAGCGTAAACCCCACGCACTTGAGGCGACGATGGGAATCGAACCCGTGTACAGGGCTTTGCAGGCTCGCTCCCGATCGCGCGTTATCCCTGCTCAGACGGCATGAGTTGACCTCGGAATTGGATGTTGAGGGGTGAGCGAGGCGCGGGTCAACGGCTCGTCACGGCCCTTCGCGGCAATCGCGGTCACCTGCTGACAACCCTTCACGGCGGAACTGATCGCGGACCTCGCGGCGCGATCAGATCGACTGCCAGTTCTGGGCGGTCACGTCGAGCGGTCAGAACACCAGGATGTCGACGTGGCAGTGAATGCCGGGTGCACGCGCCAGTCGGGCGTCGGCCGAGACGAGCGCACACGAAAGGCCCTCGGCGAGCGCGATGTAGGTCGCGTCGTATGGGGTCAGGTTCGAGCGGAGTTCGTAGGCCCGGACCATCAGCGGGCCGGTCGGGAAGCGGACGATCGGGAGCGAGACAAGGTCGACAACTGCTGATCGGAACCGTCGAACGGTGAGGTCACCAGCACGCCAGCGTCTCCGAAGGACGGAAACGGTCTCCACGTCGACGAGATCCGGCGCAGACCATCGCGTGGAGGCGGCGATTCGATTGCGTGCGGCGCGCCCGGCTGGCCCGTCATCGCCAACGACGTTGGCCAGTACGGACGCGTCGATGACAATCAACGCGGGCCGCGCTCCTCGTCCAGGTCGGCGACGGCTCTGTCGAGGCCGACCCGACCTCCGTGTCGACGGGAGATGCGTGCGAGCACGTCATCCATCGTCGGTGTCGATGCGAGTCGTGTGAGCTCGGTGGCGAGATACTGCTGGAGAGACTGCCCTGCTTCCTCGGCGCGGCGCTGGAGGCTTGCGTGCACCGCATCTGGAAGATCACGTACCAAGACATTCGGCATGCTTGCATTATGCTATCAAACCGGGCGACGATGCAACCCCAGCAACTTCGACCGCTCCGATCTACAGATCTGCGCACCAGCCGCGTCAGGCCTGGCCGAGCACCCACTGCGCGATCCGACGATTCCTCGCCTCGATGAAGGACATTGAACGGCTACGGAACTGGAGGTACCCGGCAACGTCCTTCGGGATCGCTGGGGAAACGAAGTTGTCGAAGGGCGCGAAGAACTTCACGTTGCCGTCATCGTCAACAAGATCCTCGAGCAGGAAGAAGCTCACGTAGCCTCGAAACCCCTCGAACAGCGCGAAGAAGTCGGCGTAGCGGTTGAGTACGTCGACGAGTGGACCACACGCTTCAGGGTCCGCGTAGTGACGCCGGATGCACTCAAGGGTGAGATCGAATCTGTCCCGAATATTCGCGAGGCACCCCCGCGCTTGATTGATCGTCCACCGTCTATCAATCTGGTTCCCCGGAAAGACCATCATGGCGCCGATCGTGTAGGCCAGCGTCCGGAATTCCTCGTTCGCCGACTTGGGGATCTCGTCGACGTACCTCGGCCGGGTGGTGCCGGTGAATGTCTGCATCACCGCATCGCTGGACAGTGAGAAGGCTCGGCCATCGGGGTGTTGGCGATACAGGTAGTGGCCCGGCGTGGAGACCGAAAGGTCAAACCTCCGGCCGTTGGGGAGTGGCTTGCTTCACAAATACTGGTGGTACCGCCTGAGCGTGGGCCTGACAGCGTCGGGGTCCTTCCCAACGGGCGTGTCCGTCCGGAAGTCGAACGTGACGTCAACCGTCATCGTGAGGTCCCCATCGACGCGCTCACATCTCGAGACCAGCCGTCCATCGATTCGCATCGTAGGTGCAGCCATCCGCAGCTCTGCGAATACGAGCGCGTAATGCCCGCTCCGGACCGCTGGCGCGGGGACCTTCGCCGACTGCGTGACCGACTGCGTGACCGCATGCCGCACCGATCTGCCGATCTCACACACGTCGAGTTACGCTGCCATTCGTGCTTGCGTCGAGGATCCGGACCGGGCAATATGCGCGGCTGCGTGCTCTCGACGTGAGCTTCGTGACCGTGTCCCGGCCCACGTTGACGGGCCGATCCCGAAGGACAACGGCCCTGCGATCGAGGCCGTCAGGGACGCGTGTCGCCGAGGTGCGCAAGCTCGGTACTGAGACGGTCGAGCGACATCGGGCCGAGAGCGAGGGCTCGGGAGAGCCAGGCGCGACGGTCCCACGAGGCGCCCGCATTGTTCTTGGCCTGATCCCGCGCCGCGAGCCAGGCGCGTTCGCCGAGCTTGTAGCCGATCGCCTGTGATGGCCACGACAGGTAGCGGAGCACTTCGTCGATCGCCTCCGGTCGGGTCACGCCGCCAGCATGCTCGAGGAACTCCATTGCGACCTCGAAGGTCCAGGGCGTACCGGCATGCGCATGGCCCTGAGGTACGACCCGCCCGGTGTGGAGACCGATGTCGATGACTACTCGCGCAGCGTGGAATGCCTGCATGCTCAAGAAGCCGAGGCGACTATCGGGGGTGGTAAACCAGCCGAGTTCGTCCATCAGCCGTTCGGCATACAGTGCCCAACCCTCGCTGTAGGCACTGTTCAAGAAGAGCCGGTGGGCGCGGGTCAGCCTGGTGACGCGGTTGCCGCCCATCTCGAGATGGTGTCCCGGGACGGCTTCGTGGTAGACGGTGGTCGGGTGGCTCCAGCGAGGAAACCTGGCGGCCCCGACAGTCGGGAACACGATGCGTCCCGGTGTCGACAGATCCTCCGCCGGTGGCATGTAGTACGGGCCGGATCCCCAGCCCTCGAGAGGTGTGTGCACCTCACAGCGTCGTAACGGTTCGGGGATGTCGAACTCCGCGCCGTGGAGGGTGCCTAGCGCCTCGTCGGTGAGGCCTTGCAGCCATTCGTGGAATCCGTCGACCCCGTCGATCGATCGCGCAGGGTCGTTCTGCAGCATGTCGACCACCGACGCGTACGACGCGCCGGGGAGGATACGAGTGCATTCCTCGAGCTTGGCCTGCTCAAGTCGCTCGAGTTCGATGGTCGCCCAGTCGTACGCCTCGTCGAGATCGAGTGCCTCGATGCCCACATACGCTCGCGCCCACACTCGGTACCGATCGCCGCCAACTCCGTCGCGTTCGACTGCATGAGGCGCGTACTCGGCGGCGAGCCAGTCGGCAAGTCGACCGTACGCTTCGTCGGCACCTCGCGCCTGCGTGTCGAGCTCCGCGGCGCAGCTTGCCCTCCCCGTACTGTTCGGCGATTTCGCTGAACACGCCGTCCGCTCCGGTGCCCGCCCACGTCCGACACGACTCGGCGACCGCAGCAACGAGACGCACCGACGCGACAACGCCGTGTCCTACGCCAGCACGCAGGCTGGTCATGTAGCCGGCGAGCGCACCCGGCACACCAGCCATTCGGACCGCGATCCGTTCCCAGTCCTCCGGCGTGTCGCGGGCCATCAGGTCGAACGCTGCGAGCAGCATCGACGGCGGTCCGACTTCGTTGCTCATCCGGCACTCACGCTCGCCGGTCTCGATCAGACCCAGTTCCGCCGTGGCGGTGTCGGCCAGGTAAGCGGCGCCCCGACGCTCAACATCATCGATGGCGGTGACACGATCGAGATGCTCGACCGTCCGGCGCATCAGACCGGCCATCTCCTCCATACCCGTCGGCGACCAGTCGGTGATGGCTGTGCTGTTTCGACCGACACCCATGAACGAGGCACGAACGGGATCAACCGCGGCGAACTCGTCGACGAATCGATCGGACAGTTCAGTGATGGTCTTCATGCCGTCCACCTTCGATCGTGTGCAGTGTTCGCCAGAGGTTAGACGGCACGCCATCAGGTCCCCTTCAGATCCGATGAGTCGTACCCTCTCTCGCCTTGCTGCCGAACCGCGGACGTGCGTTTACTACCTCCACCTCTTCTGCACATCTGCACCGGCGGTGGCGCATGGCCCAGGTGGTGTGGCGAGCCCAGAGCCATCAACGCCAGATGTGGTGAGCAGAAGCCTTGACTTCGATCTCAGATCGGCTCGCGCTTCGTCTACGGGGTGTGAACTTGTCAACGACGGCTGGGTAGTGATCCGTGACGTGCGGCGCCGACAGTTGAGGCGTACCCGAACCGAACGAGGACGAATATGCCGAACGACATCGCAAAATTGGAGACGGCATGACTGACAGTCGTCCCGGTCGGCCCCGCAAGTGGACTTCAAACGCCGAGCTGATGCGCGCCTACCGTGCCGTCGAGCGGGAGCGCCGCGAAGCCGTTCGTGGGCATCACGACATCGCCGAGATGGCGGAACGCATTGCCACGCTCACGGCCGAACGCGATCGGCTCTGGCAACAGGTCGTCCGCTTGCAACAACGCGTCGCGCAACTCGAGAACGCCCTCGCCGGCCACACGCTGCAGCCAACGCCTGCCACTCCCGCCCCAGCCGCGCTTGTCGGGCCGTCACGGGCTGAGCGCAGACGCATCGAACGCGAACAGCAGCGACGTAGGGGACGGTGACGAACCGCCCTCGAATGGCGTGCGCGACCGTGCCACGAAGCTCGTTCCGTTAGCTCTGTTCACACCGAAATGCTTCGACCCGGGTAGCAATCCGGGTGGTCATCCGTGACGTCCCGCGTTGATGCTCACGATCCATGACCACCGATATGGCTCCCGCAAGAACCACCAGCGTCCACCAGTTGCCCGTTCTCCTGACGATCGAAGACGTGGCCGAGCATCTCGGCGTGACTGTTCGTCACGTCCGACGGCTCGCCGCAGAGAGACGCATACCGTTCATCAAGTGGGGTCACCTTCTACGGTTTGACCCATCTCAGATCGCCGAGTGGCTGACGTCGCGGCAAGTTCCCATCGCAACCCGAACCCGGCTGCCGACGGGAGCTGCAAGATGATGGTGGCTCAGCAGCGTTGATCATCAAACTCCAGCAATACGGTGCGCCTGTATCCAGCCGTCCCAAGCCTCATGCACAGCCGGCGAAAGCCAGAGCTCATCCCACACGCCGAGCAAGAGTTCCCGGTTGACGAACGCAACGACGTCGGCAGTCGAGCCCTCGGTCAGCACGAGCTGGTACATCGACCTCAAACGAGCACGTTTCGACAAATCGAAACGATTGTTGTCGTCACTCCAATAGAGATGAAACGAAAGCTCGACAACCCCCTTCGATCGGACCCGACGATCCCTCCCAGCGCGCGGGAGGCTCGCTGGATCGCCAACGGCTCGTCGGCCGCGGATCACCCGTCAGCGATGTCACCTACGAACGCTACGTCACGACATGAGACGTACGGCACCAACCAAACCTGGTGTTGCACCGTAGAGGTCGGTGATACACTCGGGCGATGCCGACTGTTCGTCCTCGCCATCTGCTCACCGAAACCGACGAGCTCGCCCATGCAATCGACGCCGCCGCTGCGCTGTATCCGGGAGAGACTCGCGCCGACGTCCTGCGTCATCTCGTTCAACTGGGTGCCGAAACGATCGCCGAGCAGCAAGGCCGGCATCGCGACACCGTGCGCGACCGCGCCGGACGCTACCCGGGTCTGTACCCAGCGGGCCACCTCGATGACCTCCGTGAGGACTGGCCCGAATGATCGTCGTCGACGCCAGCGTGCTGATCGCCTTCCTCGACCCGAACGACGCTCACCACACAGCCGCCGTCGAGATCCTTGAAGATGCATCACCGCCGTTGCTCGTGCACCCAATCACAGCAGCCGAAGTGCTCGTCGCTGCCGTACGCAACGACGTCGCAGACGCGGTCTGGGCGCGATCTGATGGCCATCGGTGTCGAGATCGACGACACACCGATCGATCCGTTGCTGCTCGCCAAACTACGCGTCAAGACCGGCTGCAAGATGCCCGACTGCTGCGTCCTCGCCAGTGCCGCCACCCGCAGCACAGCGGTGGCCACCTTCGACGAACAGCTCCGCCGGCACGCCGACGGCGATCTGTCATGAGCGACGTGAACATCAACTGGCGCTGAAGGCACCCTTCACAACGACCCTTGCGCGGCGCTCGGTGGCTTCATGGAACGAGCGGTCAAATGATTCGACGATCGCCTCGTCCAGTTCGGGGAACAGGTGGCCGTAACGGAAGCTGGACGCCGTCAACGGATTGCCCGCGGCGTTGGCGAACACCAAGGAATCTGGACCCGGCTGCGCGAACGACTCGAGGTGGGCGGCCAACAGCGACGCGGTGAATGGCGAGATCGTGATCGAGCGCACGCCGGCCGCCGTCTTCGGCTCCTTCCGGAGGAACGACCGGTCCTCGAGCTGAACCAGTTGCTCGGTCACTCGGATCTTCCGATTCTTGAGATCGACCTTGCCGCGCCGCAGCCCCACCAACTCGCTCCAACGCATGCCCGTATCGACGGCGACGTAGATCAGTGCCCGGTATCGCTCGTTGTGCGCCTCGGCGAGTCCGATCACCTGGTCCCAATCGAGGAACGTCATCTCTCGCTTCGGGACACGTCGGCGGGTCGACGCGCTCGCACGGGTTCGTCAGGATCTTCTGCTTCTGAACGGCGACCTGCAGCATGCGGCGAAGGGTCCTGTAGTGACGGTGAACCGACGATGGAGCGATGCCGGTAGCGATCTCGTCGTTCAACCAGTTCTCGATCTCGTCGGCCGGCAACTGGCCAAGGCGGTACGCACCGAATCGTGGCAGCACGTACTTGTCGAGGTCACGGCGATAGGTCTCCTGCGTGGTCGGCGAGAGGCGTCGGCACAGCGACAGGAACTCCTCTGCCCAGACGGCGAGTGGCGTGTCCGCATTGCGGAGATCGACCCACTGGCCGCGCACTCGATCGGCGTCGACCTGGCGCAGGAAACGCTCGGCATCGGCCTTGCGGGCGAACGTGCGCGACTGGACTTGCCGAGCGGGTCCGAGTATCGGGCTCGGTACTTGCCGCGTTGCGTCTCGATGTAAGCCACTCGGTGCCTCCAATGCCGTGCGAGGAGTGAGTGAGGGGTGGGACAGGCGCGAAAGGGTGGATTTCGGAGGTCCCTGAGAGTCATTCGCGGTCACTGCCGGTCACAACGAAAAGAACCTCTGACCTGGCACATATACCACGTCAGAGGTTGAGAGGCGACGATGGGAATCGAACCCATGTACAGGGCTTTGCAGGCCCTTGCCTGAACCACTCGGCCACGTCGCCGTGTCAGATCACGCTTGACCGTGACCAGGACATGACCGCTCACGATACCGCCTGCGGGAGCCGGTGGGCTCGACCAGGGCGGGGCTTGACGATCAGGTTTACAGTGGGGATCGATCGACGGGGTTAGCAGACCGTCCCTCAGCTAACCCCGTCGGTCGAATCTTGAAACTGATAGGCCCGTCCCGATCCGCCACTGAGATGTCGCCGCCTCGAGCAGGCCCGCTACGACCCATCTGCTCGATCTCGACACTCACCGCCGATCGGCAGTCATGCCTACCAGTTGTGATCCGTCCACTTTATGTAATTGCCCTGTCGGAAGATCGACTGTTTGCCGCTCTTCGACGGAGGCCATCGTGCCATCGTGCCTCGGAATTGAAAAGCGATCCACACTCAATTGGGCCGAACGACCTATCGCGTCCAAAGCGTCAATTCAGTTCGGTTCGCGGCGATTGACCGAGGCGACGGATCCCCCACCATCCCACACCGACCAGTAGGATCCAGCCTGCAGCGAGGCCAGCCGCCAAGGGCGCCCACGAATGGGTCGACACGACCCGTTCGACACGGGGCACCGGCACCGCGTCGATGTCCCAGGAGGCCACGAAAGGCGAGACCGGCGCCGCTGGTCGGGTGACATCGACCTGGATACGGTACGTGCCCGGGTTCGGGACGGCCACATCGGTCCACTCGATGACACCGTCGATCGGCACGCCTTCTCGCTCGGCCACGACCACCCCGTCCGCCCCTTTGATCTGGAGGACCACATTCTTCACCGGGCCAGGTGACGGCCGACGGGTGTCGAGCACGCGAAGTTGCACCAGGTTCGGACCTGGTCTCGCTGGGTCAATCGATGCACTCACAGTGAGGTCGTCGACGTTGGACGTGACAATCTGGGGTTCGTCGATCGGGAGCGGTAGGAACTGTTCACCTCGCGCCGGGGCAGAACTCGCCAATATGGCGGCAATCAGCACTGCAACGCCGGCCACACCGAACTCCAAGGGCAACCGACTCGGCTCACGTCCACGGCTGACCCTCCTGGCGGCGATTGCCCCCAGCACCGAGAGCACGACCAGCAATCCCGCCTTGGCGATTATCCATTTTCCATACGCCGTGCTGAGCAGGGCGGTGACCGTCACCGCAACCCGCCCACTGAGGAGCAGGCCGCTGGCTCCCGTCAGCGCCAGTCCGATGCACGCCAGCAGGCTGACTATTGGCCACAGCTTCCCGACAACACGATCTCGGCGGGCGATCAGCCACATCGCGGCCACGGCACCGATCCACATGCTCAGCGAGGTGAAGTGCACGGCACGCAAGAACACACCGCCGATCAACGCTCCACCGATGGCGCTGTGACCGCCGTACGAAGCAACAACGATGAACCCTCCGGCGATGACAGCGAGGATGCGAACCACGAACCATTGCGATTCGTGGGTTCCCGCTCGGCGTAGCAGTCCCACGGTCCACCACACGCCAAGCGCCAGTTGTACACCGATCAGCGCTCGACGGCCCGGGTCGCTGTTGATGATCAGGCTCGCCCATTGCACACGTTCGAATCCGACTACTGCTGCGTCGGCGATGAGCAGACCGATCCAGCCGGCCGCGGTGACGCAACCACTCCAGATTGCGAGCCGAGTGACTCGCTCGAGATCGCTCTCGCCGGAACGCACCAGCAACAGCGCGATCACCACCGCACCGACGCCGAGCAGCAATGCGCCATCGGTGATCCCCCGCAAGACGATCAATACCCACGATCCGCTGACCTGCTCACCCGAAACCGACGGTGGGGCGGCGACGCCTATGCCGAACGAGACAGATCCGACTGTCTTGTGGAGATCGGTCGGATCGACGACGAAGTAGCGCAGGACATAGGCGCCTTTGTCCAGCGGCGGCAGTTCCGCGAGCAAGGTGCGGCCGTCCTGAGCAGTGGTGACGTCGAGCGCCTCGGTACGCCCCGAGCCGAGCTGCAACAACTGCACGCTGCTGGCGCTCGCCAGAATCTCCTCGCTGAATCGTAGTTCGGCGACAGGCGGAGACTCGACCAGGACGGAGCCGTCAACAGGGTTGGAGCTGATGAACGAGGCGTGGGCCGAGACAGGGCTCGCCGGCGCGACCAGGAAAACACCGACCGCGCACATCAGCGCCGCGCACCACCGCCTCATTCGTCAGTCACTGCGTCCCACGATAGTTCACCGTCGTCAGGTTCGAGGTCCGCCGACGATCAGCTTCGGTGCGCCCGCGCGACCGGGGTTCCGGACGCCACGGCGTGGACACCCCGACCGCCGACCAGCGCTGGGCCGGCCGCGCTCGGGGTGGTCGGGCCGGCAGATGCTGTCACGGGCCGATGTAGCTCGAGCGTGTGGACGCGAACGCATCGAAGTACTCGACTCCGGCAATTCCGGATCCGATGCCCTGTGGTCCCAGGCGAACAGAATCGATCCGCGCCGAACTGTTGGCCAAACCGGTGACCGACGTGACCAGCGAACCGTCGATGTAGAGGTTGCTCGAGCCGTTGCTTCCGCTCGTGGCTGCCTGCCAGGCGACCTCGATGCTGTGCGGTACATCGGTGATGTGTGTCCAGGCGGAATACTTGGTCGATCCGGAGCTGAGCAGCGTCCCGGTGCGCACCATGTAGGCGTTGGATGCCGAGGTGACCTGCACCCGAAGGTTGGTCGTGCCGGCTGTGTTCGTCGCCACGAAGATGTCGTGGATCTTGCCGCTGCCGATGGTCACGCTGTTGGGGTCGAATCTGAACCTTGCGTGGTAGCTACGTTCAGCCGTCGGCGTGGTGTCGGCGACGTACATGTCGTTGCGGTTGGCGATGTTCGCGCGCAAACCGTAGATACCTGCCAGCGCGGCCGACGATGTGACGGTGAGCCGACTCCCGTTGGTCACCGACGACGACCACGCCGATGTCGACTGAGATTCGAAACCGTCGGCGAACAGCTGATCACTCGGCGGGCTCGGGATGGTTGTCGTGGTGGTCGTCGTCGGCGGGAGAGTCGTGGTCGTCGTCGATGTCGTCGACGTCGATGTCGTCGGCGGAACCGTGGTCGTAGTGGTCGTGGTCGTGGTGGTCGAGGTCGTGGTCGGCGGTTCCGTCGTGGTGGTGGTCGTCGAAGTCGTGGTCGGCGGTTCGGTCGTTGTCGTCGAGGTCGTGGTCGGCGGTTCGGTCGTTGTCGTCGAGGTCGTCGTCGGCGGTTCCGTCGTAGTCGTGGTAGTCGAGGTCGTCGTTGGCGGTTCCGTCGTGGTCGTCGTGGTCGGCGGTTCGGTCGTGGTCGTGGTGGTCGAGGTCGTAGTCGTGGTCGGCGGGAGCGTCGTTGTTGTCGTCGTGGTCGGCGGTGGCGTGCCCTGCAACGAAGCGAGTGCCGCGGCCGTGTCGATCCGACCGCGGCCGTAGGAGTTGTCGGGGCCGACCACGCCGCGATCGACGGCGGTGGCCAGCAGTGCCTGCTCGGCGGTGGTGGCACTCGCCAAACCGGTGCTCACGAGCAGGGCGATCGCTCCGGCGACGTGGGGAGCCGAGAGCGAGGTGCCCGTCGCCACCGAGTACATCCCGAAGCGCTCGGTCGTGTGGATGTTGACGCCGGGTGCGACCAGGTCGGGATAGGTCGTCGACGGTTCACCGCATGCCGCAGGACCGCGCGAACTGTACGCGTAGATTGTGTCGTTGAGATTTGTCGCACCGACGGACAACGCCTGGGGATAGTTGGCGGGGCTGACGCTCGTCGACCCGCCGGGACCCGAGTTGCCGGCAGCAAAGACCGGCACGATTCCTGCAGCACGCAACGCTTGCAGATCAGGCTGGAACTCGAGGTTGCAGCCCGGGGCGCCGTACGCCCACGAGTTGTTGACGACGACCGGTGCGTCCACGGTCGCCGGGTTTCCGTCGGGGTCCAACACCCACTGCAGGGCGCTGTGGATCGCTGTCGCTGTCGCCGTCCCGGCGTCGTTGAACACACGTCCAGCGATCCACGTCGCGCCCGGTGCCATCCCGATGCTCGTCCCGCCAGTCTGGCCGGCGACGATCACTCCCATGGTGCCCGTCCCGTGGCCCGTCAGATCCGTCGGGGTGGCGTGCTGACCGTATGGATCGAACCACGAGTTCGAGCCGCCCCGGTAGGAGGGCGCCAGGTCAGGGTGGGTGACGTCGACCCCGGAATCGAGGTTGGCAACGACGACACCTTGGCCGTAGTAGCCCTGGCTCCACAGTGACGGAGCGTTGACCTTGGCGATGTTCGGCTCGGCGGGCGCTGTCGGCGCATCGGTCGGCACGATGTCGATGTCATCAGGCGTGATGCTTTCCACCTCGGGTCGTTTGGCCAGTTCGGCAATCACCGCCGGAGTGGCCGTGACCGACACCCCGTCGAACACCCAGAACGACTTGTAGCGCGTGACGCGACCCTGTTGGCGACCGGCTTCGAGGTACGTGCGGAGCCCGCCCTGCGCCACATCGGCGGTTTGGCGAAGATCCTCGATCGCCGCTCGTTGGCGCTGGGCGCGAGTGCCGGTCCGCGCGCCTGCCAGCGTCGCTCGCGCTCGTAGGCGGACGATCACCGTGACTTGTCCGTCCGGTGGCGTAGCCCGGACTGTTCGGGCGAAGTCGGCCGACAGCGGCATGATCGGCGTCGTCGGCCCAGCGGCCGGTCGGGCAGCGGCGACGGTCCCCACCCCGAACAGGGTGGCGAAGATCGCGATCACCAGGCCGAGCCGTCTGAGCATAGGGCTCCGTTCCTACTTCTGGACGACGATGTGCTCGAGGCGCACACCGTTTATGACCATCGACACCTGCGTGCCCTCTTGCACGGCGTTGGCAGCGTTGGTGTAGAAGATGAAGTACGAGCCACCGTTGAGCAGTGTCATGTGGTGCTTCATGCCCTTGGCCGACGTGAGCACCTTGTTGGTGCCCTCGACTGCCAGCAATGGCATCTCGTCGACGGGACCGAACAGGGCCATTGCCTTGTCGGCGTCGACCACCTGGAACCGCAACTCGACCAACCCACCGGCAGCGAGAAGACCGACCATCTCGACCTTGGCACCGTACTGCTCCTCGAGCACCTTGGTGCTGACGGGCTTGCTGTCCGCCAGCACCGAACCCGGTCCGCCCGACGAGCTGTTCAGCCACATCGTGGCCCCGCCGGCAATAGCCAGAGCCATCAGGCCGCCGATGATCCCCGTCTTCAACGAGAACCGTCGAGGCCGGGCGACGGCGGGCGCATCAAGCGCCTCGCCGTCGCCGCCCGCGAATGCGATGCGTGGCTTACGGGACATCGATGCCATCCGGGATCGTTGCAGGATCGGCGTTGAGCGTCGTACCGTCGTAGTACAGCGTGTAGATGCCGTTGTTGTAGTACAGCACGTCGCCGGCCGTTACGCCGCCGTAGTCGACCAAGTCGGTGTCGGCCTCGAAGCTGAGGAAGAAGTGAGTGGTGTCGATCATCGACAGACCCTTCACGTCGTCGCCTGCCGGCACCCCGTGACTCGTCGCGTCCCAAACCTTCGAGTAGGGGAAGTGTTCGCGCTTGCGGCGACGGTGTAGATGTCTGCATCATCGCCCGCGGTCACGCCGGGTGGGGTTGTTGTTGCTGTCGAGCGTGAAGTAGATCTTCTCCGTGCCCGTGCCGTAGTTCAGGATGTGGAATTCGTCGATGTCGAACGTGCCGCTCGTGAGACCGCGCACCGACCCGTCGAACTTCATGCTCCACCCGGCGGTCGTGTGACAGGCGATGTCCTCGTCCTGCACGTTTCCGAGCGTGGTGCCAGGGCCGGTGAGATTGACGGTGCCCGTGAAGGACACACAGAACACCAACGGCGAGGCGGTGATGACCTGCAGTCCGTCCACATTGGCGTTGGTCGGTACGAAGTTGGCGACATTGCTACGAGCGTCCCAGAACCTCGAGAAGCCCGTACCGCTCCAGCGGAGGATGTCGGCGTCGTCGGCGGTACCGCCGAGGCCCGGCGGGTTCGTGTTCCCAACCGTCGAGAAGTAGAACGGATGCGTCACCACCAAGGTCGTATTGCGAATGGCGCTCCAGTTACCGGCCGAGTCACGAACCCGGACTGACAGGGTGTAGGACCCCTCCGCCCATGCTGTGACGTCGATGGTGGCGGTGACGTTGTTCGCCCCGGTCTGGGCCACGATCGTCATGATCGACGCGTTGCCGAGGCCCGGATCGGTACCCGTGAACCACTCCGCACGGTTCAGCAAGCTGCCACCGGTATCAGTCGCTGTCGCCCGAAGCTGCGTTGTACGGCCGCCCGTGGGTGTCGGACTTGCCGAGGCAGCGCTGATCGTCGGCGCTGTCGCGTCGGCCACCAGAGGCGGGCTGATATCCGTCCAACCAGACCAGTTGCCGGCTGCGTCCTGGCCACGAACCGAGAAGGTGTGGGGGCCCGACGAGAGCAGGCTGATCTGCGCAGCCGAGATGTCTGCCGTGCCGGTTGCGGTCACGCTGCTGTTCCAAGTACCGGCGCTGGGGAAGAACGGGAAGGCAGTGCCGCCGTCGATGCGTCCCTCGACTGCGCCGATGAACGCTCCGCCAGTGGTGCTGTCGCTGAACGTCGCCGTCAACCGGATCGGTGGCGGGGACTGGTTCAGCCACGCCCACGAAGCGCTCGACAACAGCGGTGGCGTCAGATCGAGGACCAACGTCTTCGACGACGTGCCCACGTTGCCCGCCTTGTCGAGCGCCCGCACGTTGATCGTGTGGTCTCCGGCAGACAGCCCGGTGATCACAGCGTCGAGACTGACCGTCCCGGCCGGGGTCACCGTGAAGGGCTCCCAGTCGGGCCCGCCATCGATGTTGTAGTCGGCGGAAGCCACCGCGGTGGTGGTGTCTGTTGCCTGGGCATGTAGCGCCACGTTGCCGCTGCCGTTCCACGGATTCGGAGTCAGCGTGAAATTGCTGATCGATGGAGCAGTCGTGTCGATCACCAGGGTGGTGCCTGACCAACCGCTCCAGTTTCCGAGCCCGTCCTGCGCCCGGACCTGGACGGCGTAGCTGCCGGCCACTGCCGGTGCGGCGATCGTCGCGTTCAGGGTGACCGGCGATCCCGGGGTGAACGTGAACGCCGTGCCTGGGCCGCTGGTACCAATGCGGTATTCGGCGACCGCAACGTTCGCGGGATCAGATGCCGTCGCCGTCAGGTCGAACGTGCCCGAGCCGTTGCTCGGGTTCGAGTTCGAGGCGGTCACACCCGTGATGAGTGGGCCGGTCGTGTCGCCGATGGTGCCGGTACCGACGTTGAGGAAAGTCATCATCCCGCCAAAGCGCACTGTGCTCTTGCTGTTCTTCAGCAGCAGGTTGGCGTCGTAGACGGCCAACTTCGTGTTGGCAGGAGTAGATGCCGGAATGGTCACCAACGCGTCGGTTGTCTGGCCGGGGCCGAACGTCTCGGCGGCGACGCTGTGGGGGTATCCCACGCCCGGATTTCCGGTCGTGTAACCCAGGGGATGACCGTCGTAGGCGATGATCGACTGCGAGCCGCCCAGCAGAGCCATCGAGTGGTACGAGATGCCGGCGTTCACGTAGCGAAGCAGGACCTTGTTGCCCGCTGCCGTATTGATCGGATCGGTGAGCTCGGTCGCCGGGTAGGCCTCGCCGTTGATCGTGAAGTACCTCGGCTTGAAGTTACGCATGTCGAAGGTCTTCTTGTTGGCGTCCGAGCGACCGTTCAGTGCCGTGTCGATCTCGCCGAGCACCAGCACGGCTTCGTCGTTGAAGGTTGTGGAGGCGCTGTTGTAGGCCTGCAAGGGAGAGCCATCAGGCCGAACGACGAGCGCACCGTAGAGGCCCATGGCCACCTGGTACTGGGTGCCGCCCACGGTGGGGAGCATCCCGGCCTCGTAGAGGTAGGTGCCGGGGTTGGTCGCGGTGAACGTATAGGTCCTCGTTCCGGTGAGCGCTGCTGCGCCGGTTGTGTCCGTGGGGATCGACTGACCCTGGATCGTCAGCGACGTGGCCGCGGTGAGGCTGTTGTGCAGGTTGATCGTGACCAAGGCGCCGGCGGTGACCACCAGGACGGGGCCACCGGGCTTGGTGATCGCCGATGCCGCCGGGCAGTTGCCGACGCGTAGCCCCACACCGGAACGACGACTCCGTTCAGGGCGCCCGCCGCGCCGGCGACGGTCGAGCCGGAGGCGGCGCACAAGTCGAAGGTTTGGGGTCCGGCGCCAACCGGCGGGCCGAGGACCGCACCGATGCCGCTGCGGGGTGTGTGGCGGCGGGTGTCGGCTGTGCCGACGGTTTCGCCGATAGCGCTCCGGAAGTGGTCACCGACATGATCGGCGCAGTGATGGCGGCGATTGCCGCCATCAAGGCGACGACCCGGCCCGTGCGGTGCGACTGCTTGGTTGTCATGGCTGTACTCCGTGTCATGGTTCTCTCCGCCTCAGTCGTCACGGGCAATTGTTGGTATCGGTGTTGTCAGGATCGATACGCATGTAGGTGATTGGGCCGGTCATGTTCACGCCCCATGACGTGATCTGGAACAGGGCGTGGTTATGGGCGATGATGTAGAACTCGCCGCACTGGTTGAGCGTCTGGTTGCCGGGAGGCATCTCGCCGGTGGTGTCACCGAGGTATGGGCTGCCGCTGTAGAACATGCCGAACACCTGGTTGGCAACTTGCGGCACCACGACCGGCACCGGGTGGTTGACCTTGTCGTACTGCTCGGCGTCGTGCCATGAGAACAGCACGTCCCAGGCCTGGCCGGGGCCGATGTTCAACGAGAACTTCTCGTACGAGAGGTCCTCACCCGCCGGCCCCTCGAGGGGGTGGCCGTCTTTGGCGATGATCCTGCCGTTGTTGCCATGCGGGTGGAAGGGGTAGTCCTCGGTACCGACGTTGATGTAGCGGGCGAGCCCCGGCAACGGATGTGCGGCTGATGTCTGCTTCACCCGAGCGAGGGCACCGTACGGCTGACTCGGCAGCCAGCTGGCGTTGTTGTCGGCGATGCTGTCGGGGAAACCTCGACCGTTCACCAACCAGTAGCGCGGGTGGTAGTTGTTCATGTCGAACGTCTTGTTGGTCTCGACCGCCTGGTTGAGGTAGGGGTCGATCTCCGACAGCATGATGAGGAACTCCTCATCGTTGCGGACAGTAAGGTCCGGGGTGCTCGGGGTGTTCACCATCGTCGTGAACCTGCTGCTGGTGTTGTTGAAGGCGTAGTCCGGCCCGAGCGTCGGTCGCACGATCAGCGCACCGAACAGGCCGAGCCGCACCTGCACGTCGGAGTCAGTACCCGACTCGTAGATGAAGGTGCCCGGGTTGTTGGCCACGAAGCTGTAGGTCACGCTGCCACCGTCTTGGCCATCGACAGCGGCTGCAGTCGCGACGTTGGTCAGTGACGTCACCGTCGTCCCGCTGAACTGCGGCTGGGCGGGAGCACCGTTGGCCAGCACGTTCTCTTGACCGGGGAACATGATCGACACATCCTTGGTCAAGGTGTTGGTGAGCGTGATGGTGACGGTGTCGCCCTGGTTCACGCACAGCACCGGTCCGGGATGCTGGAACGGTCGGTTATCCAGCGAATACCCGTACATGAACGCCGTGTTGCCGTCGGGAAGGTTGATGTAGCCGTGGCTCGCCTTCATGTTGTAGGTCGGCCCGGCCTCGCAGACGATTCCCACCGAAGGAGGAGGGTCCGCAGAGGCGGGGGTGACGTTGGAGCCGGCGACGCTGACGATTCCGGCGGAACCGAGCACAACGAGGACCGCCAGTCCTCGTCGGCCCCGCTTGAGTGAGATTCGATTCATCGTGATACCTCTCGTGGTCCGCTTCGGTCTCAGGTGTTCGGGAACTGCTGGTTGGGCAGTGTGACGAGCGAGGTGTTGGCCGGGTAGACCCGGATTTCAGTGGCTTGGCCGCCGAAGCCGCCGCTCGCGAGGTTGTTCGAGCGCTTGTACGCCCGGTCGTAGAGCATGTACGTGTCGTACGCACCAGGGCCGATGTAGGGCGGTGCGGTGAAGATGACGTCGAAGCTCTCGCCTGCGCCGAGGCTCAGGGTGTGCGTCGTGTAGCTCGTGTCGGTGAGGCCGTTGCGCATCGGTGTGGCGTCTTTGCCGACAACCGTCATCGGGATGCCCGAGAGCGTCATCGCCGCCTCTTTGAAACCGAGGTTGGCGAAGCGCAAGGCAACCCGTTCGCCCGACTTGCAGCGCACCAGTGACGAATGTGGCTGGTACTTGAGGTCCGCACGTCCGGCTGGGGCCAACAAGTCGCCGGTGGCGTCGTGAACCGGGTTGAACGGGTCGACCGCGCCGCCGGGGGGAGCGAGCGTGTCGGGATACACCCGACCGTTGAGCAACGAGAAGTCGGCGCGGTAGTCGCTCCACTCCGGAAGCTGGATGTGAGCGTCGGCCCAGTGTGCCTCGGCCCACACCTCCGACAGGAACATGGCGTACTCCCGGTCGAACCCGGTCGAGCCGTCGCCGTCGTTGTACATGAATCCTCTGTATGGAAGGTTGACCCCAGCGGGACGCGACGTGCCGAGATTCTTCAGCGCCACGTTGTTGTCTTGGAGCGGTCGCACGAAGACCAGGCCGGTCATGCCCATGTGCACGTGCTCGGTGTCTTCCACGTGGCAGTGGTACATGTAGGTGCCGGGCTCATGGGGACGGTACACGTAGCGGAACACTGTGCCTGTCGGCACCGAGATCGAGCCGGTGGGCTCGCCGTCGAAGAACGGGATGACGTTACGGAACCCGTGCCAGTGCAGCGTGTGGGCGTCGAACAGGTCGGGGCGCTGGGCCAGACCGAGGTTGGTCAAGTCGACCGTGAAGTCCACCGGCGCAGCGGGATCGACCTGCTTGACCCAGAACAGCGGAGCGTTGTGCTGCGCCTTGTTCTTCTGGTCCGCCCGCTGAGTTGGGGTGAGCCCCTTGATGTTGCGGAAGCCGAACATGTACGTCGTGAACGGCGCCGGCGCATAGCTGTCGGGGTGGAAGACTCCGATGGCCGGCGTCCTGGGCAGATAGATCCACCCGTCGGTCCCGCCGAGGAACAAATCAGCGGGAAGTTCATCGGCGCCGGCGGGCGAGACCGCCAGTGGATTCAGTGTCTTGCCGGACCATCTCGATGCGAAGGTGGTCCCAGCGGCCACGGCCACCGCCCCGCCGGCATATTTCAAGAGTTGGCGACGGCCGATCTTGCTCGACCCATTCGAGTCACTCATGTTTGTGTCTCCCTTGTCGCTTCCTGTGACGTGGTTGTTCTTGTCGTTTCTCATGGCACGTTGCGCCCGACGAAGTCGTTGACCCGAGCGTTAGCGGGCAATTGCATGCCCACGCGGCCGCCGCCGGTTCCCTGAGTCCATGGGATGATCGGAGGAAGCCCCGTGGTCGGAATGACAACGGTCCCGTTGGCGATGAGTGTCCCGTTCTTGTAGACGGCGACCGTGCCGTCGGCAAGTGCCATTGCGATCAACGTGTCTCCGATGGCGAATGTCGCTGGGATCGTGGCCCGGTTGGTGTACGCCACTCCACTGTTGACGGTGGTTTCCACGATGACGTTGCTGCCGTTGAGCCGCACCCGGATTGCATTTTGGGGGACACTGGTCGAGCCGCCGGTCGCCTTGAGGAACAGGGCCGTATCGTTGGCCGGGGCGGTGACGAATGTGAACCCCGCCAACTGACGGTTGCCGAAGGTCGTCGCGTTCCAGAAGGCAACTCCAGTCACAGCAAGGTCTGAGGCCTGATTGTTGTTGACTCGGATGGCAGCATTGCCGAACAGGACTACCTGTGCCCAGTTGCCCCCGAGGGTGTTGGCGTTGCCCCGGTCGAAGGTGTCGAGCACCGTCAAGGGCGGCAAGACCGGCAAGGGCTGGCCGATGGCGTCGGTATCGGAAGCGGTGTTGTTCCCTCCATTGGGATCGGACCTGTTGGCCGGTGGGTTGATTGTTGCACCGACCACGAGGTTGCCGGTCGCCGCAGCCGAGAGGGTCGCCACGATGGTGAACGTTGCATTCCCTCCGATGGCCAGGTTGACCAGCGCCGCCGAGAGGCTCCCCGACCCCGAAGCCGCCGGGCACGACGAGCCGCCCGATGCCACACAGGTCCATGAAATGGCACTCAAGGTGGCCGGCAGTGTGGTCGTCACCGTCGCTCCGGTGGCGGCGGTCGGTCCAAGGTTGGATGCCACGACCGTGTAGGTCACCTGGTTGCCGGCGATGATCGCCGACTGGTTGGCGATCGTGACTGCCAGGTTTGACTGCGGGCAAGTGGCGCCGGGGATCTCGTCGGCACCGGCATCGACCCTGCAGTCGCCAGGACGGACGTCGTTGTCGATGTCCCTCGCCGGACTGCCGATGCTCGTGCCGAGCTCCTTGGCCGGTGAGCCACTTCCGATGTGGTAGTTGCCCAGCTGGGTCGGCGAGAGGTCGGCGCTGACCAGGATCGCCCCGACGAAGGCAGTGTTGGTGCGCCAGGCGTCGAAGGCGACCTCAGTGTTGTAGCTGGACACGACCGCTGGATCGCTGTGCGAGTTGGTCGCCGAGTCGGTGTACGTACGTCCCGGAGTGGTAGCCACCTGTTGGATGACCGAGTTGGTCGGCGCCAGCTTGTCGACACCTTCCGTCGAGCCATCGGTCGAACCGATGTCCCAAGGGTCGGCGTCGGCATCGGTGAGACCGGTCACGGTGTTCTCCACTCGTGTGCCGGCACGGTTGTCCCAGAAGATGTTGTTGAACAACACCGGCTTGCTGAACAGTGACGGACCTGCACCGGCCGTCGCCTGCAACGGGCCGCTGTTCGCCCCCGTCGACAGGCCTGCCGGCGCCGGCGAACCGTCGCTGGTGATGGCCGTGGCCGTGGTCAAGTTCTTCATCACCGTGTTGTTGTAGAACCGCACGTGCGTGGTGTCGTCGAGAGCGACACCGCCACCTTCGTGAGTCGACACGTTGTTGACGATCATGTTGTTGTAGACGTCCATCTGGGCGTTCCCAGCCATCAGGAAGCGCACACCGCCACCGTCGTCGTTGGCCAAGTTGGCCTGGATGAGGTTGTCGTGAATGCTGACCGCACCGGATCCCGGTGAAGGCTGTGTCGGGTTGCTCGGGAGCTCGCCGGCGATCATGATGCCGCCGCCCTCGTCGTACGAACGGTTGAACCAGATGCGGTTGTGATGGATGTTGCCGTTGGGGCTCAACCCGTAGGCGCTGATGCCGCCGCCGTACTCGGCCGAGAAGTTGCCACAGATCTCGTTGTTGGCCACCTCATAGTTGTCGGCGCCTCGGAACACCCCGATCGCTCCGGCGAGGTTGGTGCCGCCGTTGGCGATGATCCGGTTGTTGGCGATACGAACGTTGTCGTTGTTGTTGTCGCCGACATCCGGCGTACCGATGCGGATCGTGCCGTAGCCGCCGCCGTTGTTCTGGACGACGTTGTTGCTGATCTGCAGGTTCTGGGCATAGGCGTTGGCGAACACCGCGCCACCCTGGGTGACGACAGTCGCCGGAAGCCCGTTTGCCCCACCGCCGATGACGTTGATGTTCGTCGGGAAGCCCTGCTGATTGCCGCCGCGCAGGTCGAAACCGTCGATCCTGGCCCGGTTGATGCCGGAGGGGAAGACGAAGCCGTTACCGCTCGAGCGGGCGTAGATCGACACGATCGCACCCTCGTTGACGGTCGCGTTGCCGCTCCACGTCAGCCCACCGATGTGGTCCTGCCAATCTGCGGTCACGGGGCTGTCGCCGCCGAAGGCACTGCCGTCGATGATCGTGCCGGGCACCCAGGTCGTTCCCTGGAACCCGCCCGGACCGACGCCTTGCAGCGTGACGGGCCGGTTGATGATCAGGTTCTCGTAGTAGGCACCCATCGGGTTCTGCCGTGAATTGGTCGGCGTGGCCAGGCCCGGGTAGACGACGATGACGTCAGGGGTCGAGGTCTGGGCAGCAGCGTCGATTGCGTTCTGGATCGCGTGGTTGGCTGCGGCCGGCAACGAGTTCACCGGACGGAACGCCGTGTTGGAGACCGTTGGCCCGACCTCGAGGAGGTTCGGGTTGTAGCTGTTGATGCCGCTGCCGCCGAACACGTGGAAGGTGAGCCCGTTCAGTGTCGAGAAACCGCTGCCGTTGGTGATCGACAGCTGGTACGGCCCTGCGGGGAGCGACGCGCTGACCGCCGGCACGGTGACGGTGATCGTCGTGTTGCTCCACGAGTTCACCGTGAGGTTCGTCGGCGTGGGTCGTGTTGAGGGTCACGTTGCCGACGCCCTGGTGTTCACCGAAGCCAAAGCCGTTGATGGTGAACTGCCGCTGTGCCGGCGTTGTGTCGGTAGAGCGGACGAACGGCCTGCTGACCGAGAACAGCTTCGGAACTGTTACCTCTTGCGGGCAGGTGACCGGGGCTCTCGGCTGGCCACCGGGGAGCTGCACCGTCACGCCGACCTGGGTCGGGGCGAGGTCGGCCGGAACGATGAGTCCCGGGAAGGCCTCGAACTCGGCCGCGATCGTGCGGAACTGCGGGTTCCAGTTCGGATTCAGCCGGCCAGGCACACCGGGGTCGTTGCCGACGAACCGGTAGAGGTTGGCGCACACGCCCGACGGGAGTCGGGCAGCTGATCCGGTTGGTCGACGGCAGCAGCACGTCGAACAGGCCGCTGTAGTCGGACTCCGTGGTGTAGACGAGCCGGTTGGTGTAGTCGTAGATCCCGACCGGGGCGAAGCGGATGCCCGACTTCTCGCCGAAGTTGATCTGCTTGGGATCGGTCGAGAAGTTGAGGTCATCGACGAGCAAGCCCCAGAAGCGGCCGGGGAGGGGCACGTCGGTGAACACGTTGAACGTCGGCACGATCGAACGGCCATTGTTCAGCCCGACCAGCTTGGTGTTGCAGAGCGGCGTCGGCTGGCCCTCGTACGGCGAGGAGCCGATGTCGAGGAACGTCGCGTTGTCGGTCGGGACCGAAGCCGACACGCTTACACCGACCGGCAGATCGTTGGTCACGCCACCATCGCCGACCATCGCGGGCCAGGCGTCACCTGAGAACAGGTGAGTAGGTCCTTGCGCTGTCACGACTCCAGTGCCGTCGGAGAGGCCAGTGGCTGCGACTGTGACGAGCAGCGAGGCGAAGGGATCTGCGGTGATCGCAGCCTCGATGGCGGCGGCCGTCGACACGGCCAGGCCTGAGCTATCAGTCGCCACGTTGACGACGATGGCGTTGCCCGTCACGACGATCGAAAGGGGCGTGTCGTTTCCAGCCACGACGAATTCGACGGTGATGTCGTTGCCGGGTGTACCCGGCGAAACTGCGGTCCAGGTCAGGCCATTGTTGTCGGCTTCGACGCCGGTGTCGAGAGTTGCTACACCGCCGTCAGCAACGTCAACGATGTGCAGTGGCCCGGCGCACAGAGGCGGCGGGATCTGCGGTGCCACCCACGGATCGCCGTTGGCGATGTTGATGTCTTCTTCCCGAGTGAAGTTGTACTGCGGGCGTCCCGCAGCGTCGTTCGGGATCTCGACATGAACGAGATAGTCGTAACCGCCCGGGAGCGGGGTCGGGTCTGAACCATCGGCGCAACCGCCGGTGTTCTTGTCGAAACCACCGACACCGAAACAGCCATCGCCGAAGCCGTAGTTGCCATCGACTGCCGAGAAGCCGTTCTGGTACTGCACGCCCATCAGGGGCGCCTCGAGGCAGTCCTGATCCGAGGAGACGACTTGCTGGCCGCTCGGGTAGGGCAGCGGGTTGCCGTCGACGTCGCGTGGCACGCAGATGCCGTCGGGTTCGCCGGCATCGTTCGTGCCGGTGCCCGGCATCGACCAGGTCTCGGTGACGTAGGTGTTCAGCAGATGGGTTGGGTCGAGCAGGTACGAACCGTCGGCGGCGAGCTGATAGCGCGCCGTCGGATCGCACGGGCCGGTCACCGGTAGGCCGGTGTCGGGGTCAACCACGCAGTCCACCGGTGCGTAGAGGTCGACCGTCAGGCCTGACACACCGGGCTGCCAGTCCTCGACCGCGGCGAACCGCGGGTCGAGTTCGTTGCGGGTGGTGTCGTAGGAGACCGTACCGACGATTCCGCCGTTGCGCGGGTCGCCGCCGTTCAACGGATCGCCGTTGGTGAGGCCGGCGGCGTCGTATGCGTGAACGCCCCAGTCCATCCGGCCGGAGAGGCCGATGATCGGCAGGGTACTGACGTCGACGCCCTGGCCGAGCACCGTCTTCGGGGTCGGCTGGTTGTCGGCCTGGTAGGTGACGCCAGTGGTGTAGTAGAGGTCGCTGTAGGCCTCCATCACCAACCACTGCGTCATCGGGTAGCCGCTCTCGAAGTAGTAGTGACCGCAGGCGTCGGTGCCGGCCGTGGTGGTGCCACGATCCATCAGCGAGTTCTCCCGCTTGCGCAGCGTCAGCGTGTAGCCGGCGACGCCGAGCTCGCCTTCGCCCTGTTGTGGACACCCATCACCGTTGGTGTCCGTCCAATCCATTTGGCCGTTGCGGTTGGTGTCGTTGAACACGTAGCCGTCGTACTGCGTCCACCAATCCTGCAGCGGCAGGACACCCGTATCGGTCACCGCGCCGTTGGCGACGGTGACAGCCTGGCCGTCCATGATGTAGTCCTGCGCCTCGTCCCACCAGGCGAGGTAGTAGGTGCCGTTGGGAACGTTGTTGATCGTGAAAACACCGTTGGCATTACCTTGGCCGATCCATATGGCGGTGTCGCCGTTGCCCAGGTTGCTGAGCGACAGCCACGGCTTGTCGATCGGCTTGTCGATCTTGCTGCCGGTGACGCCGCCCCAGATCTCGCCGGCGTTGTTCAAACCACCAGTCGCAGGCACATAGACCTTCACGGCGTCGACGACGCCCGTGATGGTGCCGGTGCCGCCCAGATTGGTGGGAGCGTTCGGCTTCACGTACCCGAAGATGATCGCCGGGAACGGCTCGCCCGCCACCGTGAACTCGGTGTCGAGGCCGGTGGCACCCTCCATGACCCATGCATCCCAGTCGTGGTTGCCTTCAAGGGTGGTCGTCTGCTTCCAGACCTGGCCGTCGGGCGCTGTGGCAGACAGCGCATAGCGGTTGGTGCCGAGGTGCGGGACGACCAACTTGCCCTCGATCGCTGCCGTCGTCGGGGCCGGTGTGTTGAACTGGGATAGCGGGGTACTGGGCGAGGGATGGTCGTACCAAGCGGGAAGCGGCCGCATGAGGAGACCGTTCGGGTCGGTCGGGCAAGCGCCGACGTTGTTCGCCGGGTTCGTGACGCCTTCGGGCAGCACGATGCCGACGTCGAGTCCACCGTCGACGACGTAGCAGTAGCTGAAGCAGTTGCCACCCGAACCGGCGACTGGTGCCTCGAGGTCGCCGCCGTCGTAGATGGTGCACAACGGGTTGCCGTAGACGTCGGTCTGGATATCACCGAGGTAGTCGAGCAAGTTTGCCCGGAATCCGGCGAGGCCATGCTCGGCGGGGAGGTCGGGGGCGCTGTTGGTCGGAGAGATGTCTTCGAAGATCGCCGCCTGGATCGTGGCGTCGGGGAGACCAGGTGTGAAGGTACCGCCGCGGAAGTCGTCGACCCTGGCACCGGCGGGCAGTTGAATGCCGATGCGGCCACCGAGGTCGGTGAAGGCTGCGACAACAGCAACGTGACCGAGGTACGAGGTGACGGTGCCGGTGGTCTTCCACACGTCGACCGAACCGTCAGTGTTGGCGACGGCAGTCAGGGTGTCGCCGTTGGCGAGAGTGACGGGGCTGAAGGTTGCGACAGGCGCTGAGAAGCTGACACCGGAGTTGCTGGTGGTGTCGACGATCACTTGACCGGTGGCGTACCGCACCCTGATGTAGTTCTGCGGGGCGGTCGGGGTGCCGCCGTTTGCCTTGAGGATCAGGCTGTCGCCGTTTATGGTCGTGTTGGCGATGGTGAATGCCGCGCCCTGGTTGGCGCCGAATTCGGTGTTCCAGAACGCAACGCGCGGCGCAGTGGTGTTGTTTTGAGCGGTGATGATGTTGCCGCTGCTGTTCACCCGAATCCGGGTGGTGTTGGTGCCGGGTTGACTCCAGTCGGCTCCGAGGTTGTTACTGTTGTTCCGGTTGAAGTCATCGAGCAGCGCGAGGCTCGGGAACGCGACGGCGCTGGTCGGCTGCATCTCGACCTTGACGGGTCCGGCCACGGGCATGGTGAAGTGGGCGCCGTCGAGCTTGTAGCCGTCGGCGAGCACCGAGATCAGGTAGCGCCCCGCCGGCATGTTCGCCAACTCTGGAATGGGCCCGGTGAAGTCGTCTTGGTCGCCCTGGATGTAGATGGGCGCGGAGCTCTCGATGCCGTGGGATGTCCACGGGCAGTCCGCTGGGTATCCGGGATCGCCGGCATCGCACGCACCGGTCGGGGTCCGCACGGTGTCGGTCGTGCCGGTGTTGTCGACGTTGATGATGTACTTGAACTCCGTGATCGGCGTCGCCGGAATGCCGGCAGACACGACCTCGAGCTGCAGTTCGAAAGGCGGCGCAGCATGAACTGGAGTCAGCACGGCTCCCTGGAACACGGCAACGGCCGCAGCAAGCATCGCCAGCGCAAGTACAATATGAGCGGACTTCCGCCCCTGACGCGCGCCAATACGTGGATCGCTAAGCAGTTTCACGTCCCGTCCCTTCCGTCCTTATTTGTCTCCCGGCGGCCGTCCGCTACCGAGAGTGACCGGGACTATAGACAGGGCTTAGGTCTTTGGCAATAGGTCAAAAGGACTACGACCCGAGGCCGCGACACTGACACGTCAAACCGATCGTCCCTCACCACGTGACCTGCTGGCGCTTAACTCCAGCTCAGCCGCATATTGCCGATCTCGAACGAGGGACGTCAGTAGGCAGGTCGGTCGGTCGAAAAGAAAAGTTCCCGGCTCGGCGAATTGCTCTCTTTGCGCTTGTTTAGACGCTATGCGTGGTAATTCTGCGAGAGATTCGCACGGAGGGACCAATGGTCTTGCGACCATGGTCCTGCCCGGGATTGACACCACGACGACCACGACAACTCGTCTACCGTTTCGGCCATGGTCGCATTCGGCATCAAGACACCACCCCAGCACGGCCCGTGGGCCGACTTCCTCGATGTCTGGCGGGCTGCCGACGACATCGAGCTGTTCGAGTCGGCCTGGACGATGGATCACTTCTACCCGCTCACCCCTCCGCTCGACGGCACTCACCTGGAGAGCTGGACGATGCTCGCCGCGCTGGCCCAGGCAACCTCACGACTACGCCTCGGTTGCATGGTCAACGGCATGCACTACCGGCATCCGGCCGTCACCGCGAACGCCGCCGTGACGGTCGATCACATCTCTGGCGGCCGCTTCAACCTCGGTCTGGGTGCCGGGTGGTTCGAGCCGGAATCCAACGCCTACGGCATCGCCCTGGGGACGCTGAAAGAACGCTTCGACCGCTTCGACGAAGGCCTCGAGGTGATCTCATCGTTGCTGACCAGGGAATACACAGATTTCAACGGCCACTACTTCCAACTCAGCCAGGCGCGGTGCGAGCCGAAGCCGGTACAGGTCCGAATCCCGATCGTGATCGGTGGACGAGGTCCCAAGCGCACACTTCGAGCTGTCGCACGCTGGGCCGACATGTGGGATCTCGCCGGGCCCGACAGCCCCGCCCAGTGGAAGCAATCCAGCGACGTCCTCGGTGAACATTGCGCCGCCATCGGTCGCAACCCGGCCGAGATTCGCCGATCGGTGCACCTGATGTGGCCGGAGGAGGCCGACCCCGGCGCCATGGCAGCGACTGCGTCCGACTATGCCGCCGCCGGCGTCGATCTGGTGATCTTCTCGATCGCGCGCCCCGTATCGCGTCGCTCGTCTGGAACCACTTGCCGCGGCTTTGACAGCCGCCTTCATCTAACCCTCAACTAGAGGTTTAGAGATTCGGCTTCAGCGATGTCGATGCTGACGGTGCCGTTGTCGACCCGGGTGGGATAGGTCCGCAGGTCGACCCGGATCGGAGCGTGCTTTCCCTCTCCGGTGCGGTAGTCGAACCGGCCGTTGTGCTTGGGACATTCGATGATGTTGCCCATCACCAGCCCATCGCAGAGCGCGGCATGCTCGTGGGTGCACATGCCATCGGTCGCGTAGAACTGGTCGTCGGGCGAGTGGTAGATGGCGTATGGACAGCCGTCGTGCTCGAAGGCGATGACGTCCTCGAGGTCGACGTCGTCGACCGCGCAGGCCTCGATCCAGTGACTCATAGTGTCCGATCGCCGGAATTGCCTGCCACGACCGATGTGCCGGGCAGTTGACGGTGGATGTAGTAGCCAGGATCCTTGCGCTGCCGGAGCAGCACAGGCACGAACTCGGCAAAGGCTGCCGAGATACTGGGCGACGGCGGCGGCAAGTCGTCTTTGATCTCCGCATGGAGCGCCGGCAGGGCGTGAAACGGCACCATCGGAAACATGTGGTGCTCGATGTGGTAGTTCATGTTCCAGTACACGAACCGGCTGAGCGGGTTCATGTACACCGTGCGACTGTTCAAGCGGTGGTCGGTGACGTCGTCGGCGAGGCCGCTGTGCTGGATGAGGCCGGTCATCAGATGATGCCAGGCGCCGTACAGGCGGGGCAGCCCGATGACCATCGCCGGCAAGATGCTGCCCGACACGACGCACGCGGCCACGACCGCCACGTAGATCAGCAGCCAGGCACGTGCGGTCCAGTAGGTCTTCGGCCACTCGGTTTCGGGAACGAAGGTCGCCTCTTGCGCAGTCAGGCGACCCGAAGCGTGGATCGCCATGTGCCTGAAGGCCAGCGGCACGTCGAACACGCCGATGAAGTTGGCGGCGATGTGGCCGAGTGCAGGTGGCCGCATGGCGACGATCTCGGGATCACGCCCGACGATGATCGTGTCGGTGTGATGGCGCACGTGGCTCCATCGCCAGACGGTGGGATCGCGCATGATCATGAAGCAGGCCAGTTGGTAGACGACCGTGTTCATCCATCGCGTCTTGAACGCGGTGCCATGGCCACACTCGTGCCACCGCGAGTCCGAGGCCGAGCCGTACAACACTCCGTAGACCGCGAAACAGAGCAGCGACCACACCGAGAACCAGAGATAGATGCCCAGGCCGGCGAACAACACCAACAAACCCAACCACAGCAGTGTGTCGCGGATGGCGGGACCATTGCGACGACGCATGAGCTCTTTCATCCGTTTGCGAGGTACGTCGGTGCGATACCACTCGGCCTGCGACAAACCCCTTTCGACAGCGCGGCGAGAATCCTCGCCCGTCAGTGAGTAGTCACGTTGGCTTCTCATGTCAGCTCCGACGCGATCGTAGCGGACGAGCCTCATCGGCCAAGACTGTCGACCTCATCATGAATTTGCAGTGTCGCGAATTCTCCTTTGTCGTCGGTGGACTGGTCGACAACGGTCGCTGGCGCCTGACAAGCGGGCTCGCATGAAACCGCAGCGCTGCAGACGTGGCATATTTGCGCCCATGACGGCAGCAACCAAGCCACGCTTCATCCGCGCCGACGGTCCCGACAAGGTGACCGGAAGCGGGCGATACACCGCCGATCTCACCCTCACCGGCATGCTCGCCGCGAAGTTCCGCTATGCCGACATCGCCCACGCTCGGATCACCAAGCTCGACGTCTCGCGAGCACTGGCGATGCCCGGTGTCATGGCCGTGCTCACGGCTGAAGACGTACCCGATGTGCGCTTCGGGCCCTTCGTGCAGGACCGAACGTTGTTTGCACGCGACGTGGTGCGTTTCGAAGGCGAGATCATCGCTGCCGTCGCGGCCACGACCGCAGCGATCGCCCAGCAGGCCGTTGACGCAATCGTCGTCGAATTCGAACCGCTCGCGGTCGTCACCGATCTCGAGGCGGCGCTCGCCCCGGATGCACCTCTCGTGCACAGCGAATGGGCGTCGTATGGTGCGGCCGACGTGCTGGTCCGCGACCGCAACGATGCTTCGTTCTCGTCCATCAGCAAGGGCGACGTCGACGCCGGCCTCGCCGAAGCCGACCACGTGATCACCAGTCGCTACGTGGCCGACGGCAGCCACGCTGCACCGATCGAGCCGCGTGCCGTCGTCGCCCAATGGGAGGGCGACAAGGTCACGATCTGGACCTCGACCCAAGTGCCGTTCGACGCCCGTGCCGGCGTGTGCGAGACGCTCGGGCTGCCGGCCAACAGGGTTCGCATCATCGTCCCACATCTCGGCGGCGGTTTCGGCGGCAAGTGCGGGTTCCACTACGAGGCCCACATCGCCGCCCTTGCCAAAGCTGCGAGACGACCGGTGCGGTTGGTGTTCTCGCGCCGCGAAGAGTTCGTCGCGCCCGACCGCCGACGTGAGGGGATGGTGATCGACATCACCACCGGGGTCCGCAACGACGGCGGCATCACCGCACGCAAAGCGTGGATCGCCATCGACAACGGGGCATACACCGCGGACAGCGGCTTCTTCTCGCAATTGGCGGCGATGCACGTGTCGGGGCCTTATCGCATCCCCAACCTGCACGTCGCCGCTCATCTCGTCTACACCAACCACCAGCCGTCGGGTTCTGTGCGCGCACCGACGGCTCCGCAGTCCTGTTGGGCCATCGAGTCGCACACTGACGAGGTCGCTGCCGCACTCGGCATGGATCCTGTGGCGTTCCGCCGACGCAACGCGGTCGATACTGGCGTCGAGGGTCCCAGTGGCCAGACATACGGCGAGATCGGCGTACAGCAATGCATCGAGGAAGCGACCAAGCTGGTCGGCTACGGGCGTGCACTACCCGACGACGAGGCGATCGGAGTGGCAATCGGGTGGTGGCCGAGTTTCTCGGTGCCGTCGGGCGCCTACATCAAGATCGACGGCGACGGTTCCGGCCAGATCATCACCGGTGCCCAGGAATGCGGCACCGGGTCGGTCATGACACTGCGCCAGTTGGCGGCTGACGAGCTGGGCATGAAGCCGGAAGACTTCCAACTCGTCTATCAAGACACCTCCGTTGCGCCGTACGACATGGGAGCAACCGGCTCGCAGACCATCTTCAACAATGGCCGGGCGGTTGTCGCCGCGGCCGGCCAGATCGCCGAACAGCTCAAGGCGCTGGCCGCCGAGCATCTCGAAGCCGCCCCTGCCGACATCGTCCTGGCCGATGGTCAAGCGTTCGTCGCCGGCACGCCGAGCCCCAGTGTGTCGATCATCGACTTGGCCGGGATCGCCGCCGGTGGCGAGTTGTTGATCGCCCACGGGTCAGGCACTCCCCCACCGGCTCCACCATTGGCCGGATCGAGTTGTGTCGGCGACGTCGGCATGGCCGCGTTCGTCGCCCCGCAGTTCTCGTGTCACGCGGTACGGATCCGCCTCGATCGCGACACGGGCGTGGTGCGCGTCCTCGAGGTGGGCGCCGCCCACGACTCGGGCACGATCATCAACGAGACGGGTGCTCTCGGGCAGATCCAGGGCGGCGTGATGATGGGCATCGGCCAGGCACTCACCGAGGGGACCGTATACGACGACGAGTCGCGGCAACGCAACACTGCGCTGCTCGAATACAAACTGCAGACCTGCGCCGACGCGCCGACGATCCACACCCATTTCGTGCAGATCGCTACGCCCGACGCCGGTCCGCGAGGTGCCAAGGGATTGGCCGAGGCACCCAACGTTGCTACGGCTGCGGCGATATCCAACGCGCTTGCCAAGCTGCTCGGCGGGCCGGTGCGTCGCCTGCCGATGACCGCCGAGCGGATCTGGGACGCGATGTCGGGCGGTGACCAGTCATGAACTTCACGACTGCCACCACCCTCGAGGAAGCTCTCATTGCCGTCGCCTCGGGCGCTCGCCCGATCGCCGGCGGCAGCGACCTCGTCGTCGGCGCACGCCAAGGCAAATCACCCCTTCCCGAGTCGGTCGTGGCCATCGACCGCATCGGCTCGTTGGCGACCATCGACACCTCGACCGAGGGAGTCAGCATCGGTGCGCTGGTCACCCACGCCAGGCTCGAGACCGACGCATCGATCGTCTCCCAATACACGGCGCTGGCCGATGCCAGCGCACTGGTCGGCTCGCCGTCAACCCGCAACGTCGGCACGATCGGCGGGAACGTGATGAACGCATCGCCGGCGATGGACACCGGCGCACCACTGGTCGTACTCGGCGCTGACATCGAGCTTCAAGCCACTTCCGGGTCGCGTCGCATGGCGATCGGCGACCTGTGGACCGCGCCAGGGCGCACCTCGGCGCTGCCGGGTGAGCTGTGCGTGGCCATTCATCTGCCACCGCGCCCTGACAGGTCGGGAAGTGCGTATGTGCGACTTGAGTACCGCCGGGCGATGGAGATCGCAGTGGTCGGCGCCGCGGCCTCGGTCGCGCTCGACCAGTCGGGCAACCTTGCATCGATCTCGGTGGCCCTCACCGCGGTCGCACCCACGATCATCGCCGTGTCTGGTGTCGATGCGCTGCTGGGCCGTCAGGTCGACACCGCGTTGCTGACCGAGATTGCCGCGCTCGCCAGCGCCCAAGCCTCGCCGATCAGCGATCTGCGGGCCAGCGATCGGTACCGACGGCATTGCATCGGCGTGATGGCTCGCCGCGCCGTCGACGCGGCCGCCCGGCGAGCCGGAGGCGAATCGATCGCCGTCCCAGTCAACCGCAGTCTCGGCATCGGAGCAGCGTCGTGAGCACCTCGATCACCCTCAACGTCAACGGCATCGACTATCCGCTGACCATCGACCCCGGCCGCAACCTCGTCAGTGTGTTGCGCACCGAGATCGGTCTGACCGGCACCAAGGAGGGCTGCGACGACTGCGAGTGCGGCGCGTGCATGGTGTTGATCGACAGCCAGCCGGTCAACTCGTGCTCATACCTCGCCGCCCAGGCAGACGGTCGGGCGATCACGACCGTCGAAGGGGTGATGGTGGGTGACGTCCTCCATCCGCTGCAGCAGGCCCTGCTCGACGAGGGTGGGGTGCAGTGCGGGTTCTGCACACCGGGCATGATCATGTCGGCGACCGCGCTGTTGAGCCGTAACGCCTCGCCCACCGAAGAAGAGATCCGCATCGGGCTTTCCGGCAACCTGTGTCGGTGCACCGGATACGTCAAGATCCTCGCCGCCGTACAAAGCGCCGCTGCCCAGTCCGCGTAACAGCGTCGTCGGGCGCGAAACCGGCAGCGGGAGGCGTATTTTCGCGCCCAACCTGGGTGGCAGGACCTCGGCGGGGAAAACGGTGATGCCCCCCTTGAGGGGGGCATCACCCGGCGAACCCGTCACGGCAAATGTCACCGCTAGTCCCGCACACCGGCCGAGTCGTCGCCGTGTCGTGCGCGCGGGAGCCACCCGCACACACGACTCGGACTTGGTCGTTACGCCAACACGAAGTCGGTGACGGTCACCGCGGATACGGTGACGCCGACCAGCCGGATAGTTCCTTGGCCCGCGATGGTGATCAACGTGGCGCCTCCTCCGGCGTTGGTGATGGTGACGTTCGCCGCGAAGGTGGCCGCGGTGATGCCGAGACCGGTGAGTTCGATCGTGTCCTGACCCCCGCTGGGGTTGGCATCGAAGCCGGTGATCGTGTCGCTGCCGCTGCCGCCGGGGACGTAGCGGAAGGTGTCGTTGCCAGTTCCGCCATTGAGGCTGTCGTTGCCGGCACCGCCTTCGATGGTGTCGTTCCCGAAACCACCCTTGATGACGTCGGATCCACCTCGGCCGATGATCACGTCTGCGGCTGCCGAACCGGTCAAGGCATCGTTGCCGCCACCGCCATCGATCGCCACGATCCCGGTCAAGACAACGCTGATCAGGTTGAGCGCGTCGTTGCCGCTCGAGCCGAGGATCCGCACGCCGGTGTGCCCGTTGGCGTCGATGTTCTCCACTGTCGAGATCGACCGCATGCCGATATCGGTGTCATTGGCGAGGGCCAAGATGGCGTCGACTCCGGCACTACCGGTCACGGCATCGAAGCCTTCGCCGGTTCCGGTGAAGGTGATGGTGTCATCGCCGGCGCCGGTGGCGATGATGTCATCACCGGCATCGCCCGACACGACGTCGTTCTCGGCACCCGTCGACAGGTTGTCGTTGCCGGCCCCACCGTGGTACTCGTCCTGCCCGGCGGTGCCGGTCAAGACGTTGACCCCAGTGTTGTTGTCACCGACTCCTGGGAACAGATCCCCCGTCACAGAGGTCGCCACCGAGGTCCGAGTCTCCAAAGCTCCAGCGAGATCGACGAAGCTGACAGCGACCGCCAGTCGACGATTTGCCTGAGCCGGCAAAGGGGTGAACGTCGGGCCGGTCGCGCCGCCGATGTTGGTCAGTGCGCCACCGCCACCCACATTGCTCTGGAGCCACTGGAAGCTGAACACACCCGGCAGTCCGTTGGCGTCGGCGATCCCGACGGTCGAAGCCGTCACGGCGGCCCCTTCCGTCGGCGTGATGTCGCTGATCGTCGGAGCGCCGGTTGCCGGGCTGTTGGTCGCGCCCGCACCGGCGAGCGAGACGGCGAGCTGGCTACCCGTGCTGGTGCCGATGTTGAGCTGCGCCGTCTTTGGTCCAGCCGTTGTCGGAGCGAACGCCACGTTGAAATCGCAGCTCGTCCCTGCCGACAGCGCGATGCAATTCGACGTGGCACTGAACGAAGCCGCGTTGGCCCCGGTGATCGAGAACGCGGCGACGATCAGCGTGCCTCCACCCGTGTTGGCCAGCGTGACTGTCTGGATGACAGCGGGCGATGAGACGAAGGTGGTCGGGAAGGTCAGCGATGAAGCCGACAGAGTCTCCGTCGGGAAGCTGGGCAGCGAGACGGGGGCGGAGCGGACGGCGCAATCCTTCGTCACGAGGTTCGGAAAATCGCAGAAGACGAGTTGCTCGACGTTGCTCAGCATGTCGATGCCGTCGCTACCGCGGAGACCGCCACCACCACCAACGCCGCCGCCGCCTACCTCGCCGGCGCCCACCTCGCCGCCACCGCCGCCGCCGCCGCCACCGCCGGCGAGAGGAACGTTGTGGGTCACCCTCACCGTGCCGTTGCTGAAGAGGAGTACCCCGTACTCCGACTGAGGAGCGGAGAACAATGCGGTGTCGCAGTTGAGCGGCGACTCGGAACCGCAGTCGGCCGCAGGCACCGGCGGACTGACGATCTCGCGGACTGCCACGATGTTGCCGGGATCGACCAGGCCGGCGAACACAGCCTGCTGCAGCGACATGCCGGTCGTGCCGGCACCGAACGTGCCGCTGACCGCGGTGTGCTCGAACAGGTCGGTGGAGCCGGTCTCGGAAGCCGGGTTGGCCGCATTCACTCGCACGCTGAGCCGAACGCTGAGGTAGCGGTCACCGTCGATGATGTCGTCGCCGCCGCGACCTTCGATCGTGTCACTTCCTCCACCGCCGAGCAGGATGTTGCCTTCGCCCCACACCGGCCCGACGAGCGGGCAGAAGTTGGTCACCGAGCCGGCGATGATCGGAGCCGGATCCACAGTCAGTGGCGGCACGAGGTCGTCGAGTCCGGCGATGCGGTTGAGACCGGCCTGGTCGAGAGCATCGCAACCGATGAAGCCACCACCGGCGACTTGGCTGGGGATGATGCTGTCGCCACGCAGTGTGTCGTCGAACTTCCAACCGGAGAGTGCTTCCACTTCGTTGAAGCGGTCGCGGACCGCGTTGATCGGCAGCGGCACGCCGACGACCGGCAACGACAGGTCGGCATCTTGCGGCTGCGGATCTCCCTGACCGATCGACCAGTCGAAGCCGGCAGCGCCGGCGTTCTTCTCGATGCCCGGACCGGCGACACCGATGTCGTCGCCACCTTCCATGTCGTAGTCGTCGTCGCCGGATTGGCCGATCATGATGTCGTTGCCGGGTCGGTTGTGGTCGTCGAAGAACAGCGAGCCGCTGTCGCCCTGCAACAGGTCGGTCTGGTCGCCGCCCTCCATCCCAGTCGTCGCCACTGTCACCGTCGACTTCGTCGGCACCTTGACCAGCGAGGATGAAGTCGTCGCCGGGGCCGGCAAAGTGGGCGTTGGTGTTGGCGCCACCGGCCAGCACATCCGTGCCATCGCCACCGAGGAGCAGGTCGAGGCCGATACCACCGTCGAGGGCATCGTCGCCCGGACCGCCCTTCAACGTGTCGTCGCCGGCCAGATCGGTGATGATGTCGTTGCCGTCGCCGCCGAGGGCCACGTCGTCGCCGCCGTTGCCCTCGATGATGTCATTTCCTGCGTTGCCCCAGAAGGTGTCGTTGTCGTTTCCGCCGGCGACACGGTCGGCACCGGCCGTCCCGTTGTAAACGCTCTGGCCGTTGATGCCCGACGGATCGACGCTGTTGAACTGGCGGTACCGGATCTGGCCGTTCGCTGCCCGAGTCAGCAGCAAGTTCTCGTCGCAATCGGTGGTACTCGGATCGTCGTTGACAGAGCCGACGCCGGTGATGGCGTTGACCCCCGGCAAACCCTGGCCCGTGAGGTTGCCGAGATGGAACTTGCAGTCGGCCGTGGCGAAGGCATCGGCCTTCATGCCGGTCGCAGTGGTGTTGCGCATGACCAGTTCAGCGAACGAGTTGCCCTCGAGCTGGGCTCGTAAGTTCATGCCGGGAGTGCGGTTGAGGTAGTACAATCGGTCGTCGTCCTGCAGTTGGGTCAGCTGCAGTTCGAAGACGTAGTTGAATGTCGTGCCCAGCAGACCGCCGAACAGATTCGTCATCTCGGCCAGTCCACCGACCCACAGATCGACGTCATCGAGACCGGTGATGCTCACGCCGCCGGCGGTGTTCGTCCATGCGCCGGTGCTGTACATGAAGTCGGCAGCATCGGGCGGGGGAACGTCACCGGTTGCGGGGTTGACGATGGCCCGAGCGGCATTCCGCTTACCGACGAGCGTTGACTGGGCGAGGATGGTCGGGTGCTTGCCGTAGGCAGCAACGAAGTTGATCAGCGACTCGGGGTGCTTGATGTGTAGACCGAAGTCGACCCAGTCCGTGTATGGCGTCAGCTGGCCGTCGTTGGTCTGGGCGAAGAGGTGCTTGCGCACGTTGTTCAACGACGCGATGCCCTCGCTGCGGGCCCGGGTCAAGTTCAACGAGGCGAGGTCCAAGGGCAACCCGAGGAGGTTGTTGCGCAGCGTTTCGCTGACGAACTCGTCGAGCTCGTTGCCCACTTGGTCCGACAGCCCCATGACGATCGCACCGGCTCCGGCGTTGCCCATGTCGCCGTTGGCCGCGGCGAGATCACCGGCGGTCACGTCCTTGAAGGCTTGCGGGTTCAAGAATCCGTTGAGCAAGGCGATGTCGTGCGACGAGCCGTCGACGTTCGTCCGCGGGATCGTCTCGTTGAGCATCGAGTGCCCGAAGCGATAGACGGCGTGGGCGAATTCAGCCTTGATGGCCGGATTCTCGGCGGTCGAGCTGAACGCGAACAGGTTGAACGGGTTGATCGCCGGCTGCACCTTGCGAGCGAACTCCTCGAACACCAGGTGCTGGTATTCCATCTCCGTCACGAAGCGAGCCGCCTGGAAGAGTCGCTCGCCGTAGGTGAACGTCGTCGGCCGGCCCATGTCGTTGGTCGCGCACCCGATCGCGCAGTTGGTGGCCTGGTAGTCCGCCAGCAGTGTCGGGTTGGCGTCGAGCACGTTCTGCTCGTCTGTCGTGAGCCGGTTGTGCTCGTGCTCGAAGATGGTGTGGATCGAGGTCAGACCGATGTTCTCGTTGGCCCGACCGTCGCCGGCGATGACGTGTAGGTCGAGCAGTTCGTTGTCGTAGCATGGCGACGGGCCGGTGCCGCAGTTGGCGTTGAGCTCGAGGCTCGTGCCCGCGGTTGTATCGGGATCCGGTACGCCAGTCGGCCCGGCCGGATGAGCGATGTCGTTCAAGAACGCGGTGTCGATGCGACGCCCGTTTGCCGGCACCGGCACCGGAACGGCGAGGTTGCCCTCGACAAGACCGCTGTCGGTCGTCACGTACTGCGGGAGTCCGTGCGGGCCGGGGATGAAGTTGCCATAGGGATCGGCGGCGATCATCGGGATGTTGCCGACGTCGGTGTCGACGAGCCGCAGGCCGAGCTTGTTGGCGGCCTGGGCCTTGACGTCGGCCCAGTCTGCCATCGAGCCATCAGCGGAACCGAGCAGCCGGCCGGTCGACTGCGGATGGCCGTTGGCATCCATCGCGAATTCGCGCAGGAACACCTGATGCGACGGGTGCGAGCTGTAGGCCTGGCTGAGGTCGACCCACGGGGAGTCTGTGTTGAGCGCTTCGTGCGCTGTGTCGTCAGCCGTGCCGAGAACACCGTCGGGGCCTGGTCCGGCGACGTTCGTGCCTCGCGTCAGCACCATGAACCGAAGGTTGGCGGGAAGGTCATCGGCATTTCCGAGGACGTGGTCGTTGCCGGCGATCAACGGATCGTCGGCCCGCAGCGGGACGAACACGGTGCCGCTGCCACCGTTGGTGATCTTGTCGAGACCGTGGTCGAAGAACTGACCGAAGATGGTGAACAACGAGTTGTAGGGCGGTGACAGGCCGACATCGGTGGTCACATTGGGAATGAACAGCGTCTGGTGGGCGGGTACGCAACCAACAGGGGTGGGCGGGACGACGTCGACCGGCGGGTTGGAACCAGAGACGGTGGCACACGGCACGACTCCATCGGTGCCCTGGGTGCGAACCGGGAACCCGGCGGCTGCCACTGCGGCAGGGTTGCTCGAGGTCTGATCGACGATCAGGTTGCTGATCAGACGAGGCTGGGTGTCGAACACCGAGCCGCCGCTCTGGGCGTACGAGGTGACCGGTCCTGGAGGGCCGAACAGCGGCGGGTTCGACTCGGCGGGCCTGAAATCGGCCGTGGTCAGGCGCGGGAACGTCTGATCGGCAGTCCCGAACTTCTCCTGGCCAGGCTGCAGGTTGTTGCACGACCCGTCGACGGTGCGCAGGCCGTTGCCGATCAGCGGGCTCTGAATCTGGTTGGGACCGGTGCCGAGCAGGCCGGCGCACGGGTCCTCGGGTGTGGCGAGACTGGCATGGTTCTCGGCAATCTTGATCTGGGCGACGATGAACGACAGGTCCGAGGCTGTCACGGTGAAGCCCTGCCCGACGTGGGCAGCGTGGGCAGGAAGTTCGGCGCCGGTGACGAGACTCGTGCCGAGCATCGCAAATGCTGCGGCGGCGGCACCCACGGAACGACGCTTGCGGTGGGCATCGCTGGTGGCTGCACGGTGACCAGTTCCACCGATCCGCGCAAGCACCTCGCGCCGACGCGCGCGAAGGCGCGCGTCGTAAGAGTCCCGTCCGAACATCTTCCGTCCCTCGATTCATTCCCCAATGCCCGTTGCCCGGGGGAATCCCATGACGATGCCCGGATATGGACCTAACGTCAACGAGTCGTTAGCCATCCGCCCAAGGGCTGAGATTTCGTACCTTTCTTGGGACCAATGGCTTAAGTCATCTGTCGTACCTCACGGTAGGCGTGCATTCGTGCGCCGCCTTGCGTTCACTGGCTCAGGTCGGGCACAGTCGCGGCTCAGGGCTTGGCGTCGGACCAGCGGCTGATCACGCCGACATCGGCGACGAAACGGACCGCGCCGTTCGGGGCCCAACGACGCGCCGCGTCGGCCAAGCAGTCGATCACCAGATCGGCGGCCACGGCGCCTTGTTGCGCGGGCGCATGCACCAACAGTTCGTCATGCAAGCAGAGCACGACTCGGGCATCGATCGCCGCGGCACGAGCGCGCACGGTTGCGGCCCAGACTTTGAAGAACTCCGCAGCCGCGCCCTGCACCATCGCGTTGCGCCCATACCGGCCGCGAGCGGCAGCCCGACTTCGGTTGTCGCGATCGCTGGCGTCGTCGGTGCTGGTCGATCCCATCAGCACCAGGCGGCCGCCGTAGGTGCGCACGTCGCGGCCGACCTGCCCGGCGAGGTCCGCCTCGGTGAGGTATCGCATCGCGACCGGGTATGCCAGTTCCAGGCCACGCAGCGCTGCTGCACCGTGGCCGGTCGTCTGCCCGTACATCGCTCCGAGCACCGCCACTTTGGCGGTGGCGCGATCGACGCCGAGTTGCTCGGCCACCGGCAGGTACATGTCGTCCTGAGCTGTTGCCATGGCGAGCGCGGCATCACCGGAAACTGCTGCGAGGATGCGCGGCTCGATTTGCCCCAGGTCGGCGCGAACGAAGACATGGTCCGGCTCGGCCACGACGGCCGGACGCAGATGAGCCGGCATGTTGTGCAGCCCCGCAGATGCCGTCATCCGACCCGCCGCACCGTCGCTTCCCGACCACACGCCCCGCAGCCTCCCGTCGGCACCGAGGTGGTCGTCGAGCCAGCCGTACCCGAAGGTGGTCGCCATCCGTTCGGCCTTGCGCCACTCCAGCAACGCGTCGATCAACGGGTGATTGCCGCGGATCGCCTCCAGCCGCCACGCACGGGTATCGGGCAACTCGACACCGATGCCACGCAGTAGCGATTTCACCTGTGCGGGGTTGCGCAGATCGAATGCCGCGTTGGACGAATGACGCAACACTTCGGCATCGCGGGCACGCCGCTGCTCGACCGCCTCGGCAGCGGTCCGCGGTCGAGGACCGATGAACGAGGCGACGATCGCCTCGGCCGTCGAACGGTCCATCGGCAAGCCGTCGCGCGACAGTTCGGCGCAGAGCAACTCTGCGGCCGACTCGGATCGAGCAGTCGCTCGCGCCCTCGGCCGATCGCCAATGTTCGCGAGCCGGGCATCTTGCAACGCGGCCACCTCGACCGCCAAGTGCGCCCAGCGGGAGAGGCGCTTCGCCGTCCACACGAACTCCGGTTCCAACCACTCCGGCCGCAGGTAGCCGTCGGCGCGAACTGGTTCGTCAGGTTCTCCGTCATCGACTGGCGTGAACAGATCGACGGCGGCAACACTCGGCAACTGGTCGGTCGGCAGTTCATGAACCTCTGCCCATGTGCGGGCCGGATCCGTCCGCCAGCCGCCGACCAGCAGTCGTTGCACCGCGGCGATGTGCCAGCACGTGGCGATGCGCAGACCCGCCTCGACGAGCACGGTCGCCGTGTCACTCCCCCACAGCACCCACCGCGGCCGGTACGCCTCTTCGATGTGGCGTACCACCTCGACCGGGCTGTGGACCGCGCTACCGGCCCGAGCCGAGAACGTCGACCCATCGTGCATCGACACCGTCAAGCCGACTCCCGGCGCCAGCGCCAGCGCCAGCAAGCCGCCACGTACGAAGCCGGCTCCGCCGAGGTCGTCGAGGATCTGTTGGCCGGCCGGTGCCGCGGTCGAATCCACGGAACCACCGTAGGGCCGTCAGGGCGCGGCTTTCGCTCCGGTGCGCCAATCCGGAACGCTCGGCGCATTCGGCTCGAGCGAGCGAAGGTAGGTGACCAGCTGGCGAATCTGTTCGGCCGTCAGCGGCCCACCGAAGTCTTGGCTCCACGCTGACATCGAACTTCCCGGTACGCCACCGGTGATGATCAGCGCCGCCTGGGGATCGGTGGTGGCGCTCAAGAACTGCTTGGAGTTCAATGTTGGCGCCGTGCCGCCGGTCGCGGCCTTGCCGTGGCACGAGGCGCAGCTCGTGTCGAACAGGGCATCGCCGATGCGTTGGTACTCGGTGGCTTGTTCGGTCTTTGCCTGGGCACGCAGATCCGGCTCGCGGAGCCGGTACAAGGGGAAGGCGATGACGAGGACGAACATGAACACCAGCCCCGCGGTGTAGTACCGATCCAGGCTGCGTTCGAGCCAAGCCGGCTCGAAGTGTTCAGGATCCGCACGAGGTGGCTTCGGCATGGCTAGGCCCCCTCTCTACACGACGGGCCCTTGGCGGGCGTGAGGTACTTGTGGGCACCCTGGTCGGGTCCTTTCAACTTCGTGTCGGTGTCGACGATCAAGGTGTCGGCAACGACGCTGAGCTCATACCGATCCATGCCTCGCGGCGAGGGCCCTTCGATCCATTCCCCACCGATGTCGAACACCGAGCCGTGACACGGGCACTCGAAGCGACCCGAAGTTTCGCAGAACGGCACCCCGCATCCGAGGTGCGGGCATTTCTGCGACAAGGCGAACAGGTGACCATCGGCGTTGGCCAGCCAGAAGCGGCCCGCAAGCACGTACGTGGCCGTGCCAGGTTGGTAGTCGGCCGGAGAGCCGACCGGCACCTTTCCACCGGCGGCGTTCGACGTGAGCGGGCGCAGCAGCTCCCAGGTGGTCCATGCTGCGGCCGATGCCAGCAGAGCGGTGCCGGCCTTCCAACCGGTTCGCAGAAAGTTTCGTCGTGACAAGGCCATCGTCGCTCCTCACATCTCGATGTAGTTGTGATCCCACGGGGGTACGAACTTCCAGCCCGGTCCGCGGAAGGCCAGGCCGATGACCGTCAACACCAACGCAACCGTCAGCACGATCACCAAGATGCAGATGGCCAGCTTGCGATTGCGGGCCTCGGTGGCAGGGTTGCGGTCGACATACGGCAGCAGTGTGAGCACCAGGAGGACACCCGCGGGCACGAGGATGCCGGCGACGAGTGGATCGAAGTGATTCAACAGCTCTTGCAGACCGACGAAGTACCACGGCGCTTTGGCAGGCTCGGGCGTGAGGTTGGGATTGGCGATGTCCTTCAGCGGGGCCGCGAAGGCGACCCCGAGGGCGAGCACCGTTGCGGCCACGCCCAGACCGACGACGACATGACGCACGAGCATGTGTGGCCAGGTGAACACGGTGTCGTCGGTGAGACGCTCCTCGGCAGTGACAGATTCGCGGTCGACGACACCCAGCAGGCGCACGCGGCGCCCGCTCTCAAGCTCTACCTCGGCATCCGTCGATGGAGGCAGCACAACGATGTCGCTGGGAACCTCGGTGGATTCCTCGGCGAAGGCCCCGATGCCACCGCGCTTCACCGCGAAGCCGTCTTTGCGCACTCGCCATATGTGCACCATCAGCAGCATGCCCAGTGCGACAGGAAGCACGGCGACATGTAGCGCGTAGAAACGCACGAGGGTGGCCTGGCCGATCTGATCGCCACCGATCAGCAACCCGCTGAGGGTGTTGCCGACCAGGGGGACGTAGCCCACCAGGTTCGTTCCAACGGTGACCGCCCAGTAGCTGAGCTGGTCCCACGGCAGCAGGTAGCCGGTGAACGAGAAGATCAGAGTGATGACCAGCAGCCCCATGCCGAGCACCCAGTTGAACTCGCGGGGTCGCTTGTAGGCGCCGGCGAAATACACGCGCGCCAGGTGAACAACGACCACTATCACCATCAGGTGTGCCGACCAACGATGCACGTTGCGCACCAGCTGACCGAAGCCCACGCCGGTTCGCAACTGCTGCATGTCGCCGTACGCAGATGTGACCGACGGGGTGTAGAAGAACATCAGATACACACCGGTGACCACGAGGATTCCGAAGAGCACCGAGGCGATGTAGCCCAGCCGCCACGAATAGCGGAATCGCAGTACGCGCGCCGGTACCTTCACCGGGTAGATGTGCAAGAACACGTTGGAGAAGGACTGCAAGGCCCTTCCTCGTGGCGTGTCGAGGTGCGGGTGGCGGAACACCGAACGCCAGACCTCTGTTTGTCGGACGCGAGCCAAGGCTCCTACGCGCACCGGGTAGACATCGGGCTCGAGTGCGTCGCGTTCGGGTGCAGACGGAGCCTCGCCGGGCAACACGTCACTCATGACACAACCTCCTTGGCATTGACCATCACCAGCGCCGCCGGTGGGCAGCGGTTGACGCACAGGCCGCAGCGGATACACAACTCTTCGTCGAGCAGCAACGCCGATTGCTCGGCCAGGCCCACGCCGGCGTGATCGGCGCGCACGATCGTGATGCAATCGACCGGACACACGTCGACGCAGAGACCGCACAGAATGCACAACTCGGGGCGCAGCATGATGTTGTCGAAGCAACGCAGGCAGCGCAGCCCTTCGAGTACCGCGTGCGCCTCGTCGTAGCCGGTCTCGACCTCGGCGAAGCCGACTCGTCGATCACGGGCCACGCTTGGGACGGTGACTCTGGCGATCCCGTCGTAACCAGTCGCGAGCCGGCGGTAGAACGGTTCGACGTGCAGCTCTATTGCCACCTCGTGAGCAGCGGGCTGTTCTCGATCCGACAGCACTGCATCGATCGACGCCGCGGCCCGGCGACCGTCGGCGATGGCGTCGATGAGGTTGCGCGGCCCGAAGGCGACGTCACCGCCGGCCCAGACCTTCGGATTGGTCGTGCGCAATGATGAGTCAACGGCGAGACCGCCGAATCGGGTCAACTCGATGCCCAAGTCGGCCGGCAGGAACGACACCTCTGGCGCCTGCCCGACGGCGAGTATCACCGTGTCGGCCGGCAGCACCACTTCGGTGCCCGCAGCGAACTTCGGGGCGAAACGACCCTCTGCATCGAACACAGATGTGACACCGATGGTCTCCAGGCCGCTGACCCGCCCCTCGCCGACGAGGCGATGAGGGCCGCATCGGTACCGGATCGTCACGCCTTCGGCCTCGGCCTCTTCGATCTCCTCGAGCGCCGCCGGCATCTCTTCGAACGACTCCAAGGCGATCACCGTCACGTCGTGAACACCGGCGCGAACCGTGGCACGTGCAGCATCGAGCGTCGTGGTGAGCCCGCGGCGAGCGTCGTCGCGGGCGCCGGCGGCAAGAAGGATTGGTGCCGGGGCCGCTTCGTCCATTGCCGATGCCCGGAGGGCCGTGCGCGCTGCGTCGAAGGCCACATTGCCGCCTCCGACCACAACGACGCGCTCGCCGAGCTCGACGCGAAAGCCACGGTTGACGTTCAACAGGAACTCAATCGCAGACACGACACCATCGAGATCGTGTCCGGGGATGTTGAGGTCTCGCCCGCGCCCGGCGCCGACACAGACGAACACAGCGTCGTGTCGATCGAGCAGTTGATCGAAGGTGACGTCGCGCCCGACACGACAGCCCAGTTCGACGTCGATGCCCAATGACACGATGGCCTCGGTCTCGCGATCGATCAGGGCGCGGGGTAAGCGGTACTCAGGGATGCCCAGCACCATCATCCCGCCGAGTCGCTGCTCGCTCTCGTACACGGTCACCCCATGCCCGGCCATGCGCAGATCGTGAGCCGCCGCCAGGCCCCCGGGGCCACCACCGACGATGCCGACCGATTGCTCGCCTACTGGCGGCACCGGCCCGTGGCCGCGGTGCCACTCCGCCGCGCCGGCGAAGCTCTCCACGCCGTAGCGCTCGGAAACGAAGCGCTTGAGCGCCCGGATCGCGACCGGCGCGTCGACGGTTCCACGTCGGCACGAGGTCTCGCACGGTGCGGCGCACACTCGTCCACAGATCGAGGGGAACGGATTCGGTTCCCTGGCGATCCGGTATGCGTCGGCAAACCGACCCTCGGCGATGGCCGTCACGTAGCCGCCCGCATCGGTGTGCACCGGGCAGGCGGCTCGGCACGGCTCGTTCTCCCACAGCCAGCGGGCATCCGGGGTAACTGGAGTCATCGCCTCAGCCCACGTGCCTGCAGCCTGCGCAGTCCCCACAGGAGCCCGACGAGCGCGACCATGAACCAGGTCGTCGCAATCAGGACCCTCGTGCTCCGGTCGACGCCGGACAACTCGGAGACCAGCAGGTCAGGCACGTACACCAACGCAAGGAATGCCACGAAGACAATCACTGCGCCGGCGGCTGCAGCACGTGGCCAGGTCATGAGGTGACGGTAAACGTGGACTTCATACCCTGGTTGTAGTGCTTTTCGATGTTGCACACCAACACATAGGACCCTGCTGCCAGATCGAACGTCTTGACGACCGTCTTGCCCTGGTCGGTTTCGCCGATCTCCCCGACGCTGTCGTCTTCGCTGACCTTGTTGTCAGCTCCGACCGTCAATTGATCGGCGGGCGTGTCGGTCTTCAACACGACCATCTCGTGCTGACGATTCCCGGTGTTCGTGAATGTGAACGTCACCTTGCCGGCGGGCACGCTGGTCGGCTCGACCTTCAGGAACTGCGTGGTGTCGGACGTGTCACCGGCGGTCACCGCCACGGGCGTACCACCACCGGCGTCTGCCGCAACGGTCACGTCGCCGCCTTCGGCCGCCGTGTCAGCAGAACTACTGCTGCTGTCGCTCCCGCATGCGGTCACCAGACCGAACATCGCCAGTGCCATTACTGAAGATCGAACTAAGCCTCGCATTGAAGCCTCCTTTGGGTATTGGCCTTACGATGCCTATTCGCAGCACCCTCAAACAGGGCCGAAGGTCCTAGCCCAGATGGGGCTCAGACACCCGTACCCGACTTGAAGCTCAGGCGCAACTTGGTGCGGTAGGCGATGATCACACCGCTCTCTATCAACACATCCATTTCGACGACCTCGGCGACACGAAGATCCTTATACGATCTTGATGCCTCGCGCACGGCGTTCTGGGCGGCGAGCTCCCACGAGTCGCTGCTCGACCCGATCAGCTCGACGACTTGGTACACGCTGTCATTCATGTTTGTTGCTCCTTCATCGGGTCGTACTTCACGGAGATCGCCAATTCGGCGCTCATACGCACTGCGCCATCGCGCTCGATGTGGCAGTGGAGCCGGCGGACCTCGCCGACGCGTGCGTCGTCGTGACGGCCGCACAGCTCGTTGACGGCGAACTTCGCGGCCTGATGCCAGGTGACGCCGCGGCCGGTGACGCGGTGAACCTGGTACACCGACTCGTTCCCGCCGCGGATGAGCGGCGGTTCGTCGCTGGCGAAATCTTCCGAGGTGTTTCGACCCGACAGTTGGCGAATCGCCTCCATCAGATCGTTGGTCAGCAGGTGACGCCGCCGGCGTGGTGACCCACCGTACGACGCCGGATCGAGTGGCGGTCCGAACCTGATCTCAGCGCGTCGGAACGGTCGAGGCAGGCGCGCACCGATCGGTTGGATGCGATCGGTGCCGACCAACCCGATCGGCACCACGCAGGCACCGGTCATCATCGCCAACTGGGCGACCCCGGTGTGGCCGCGATGCAGCAGACCATCGCGCGATCGAGTCCCCTCCGGATAGATGCCCAGGGCGTGTCCGTGCTCCAATGCCGACGCGGCGACGCCCAGCGCAGCCATCGCTTGGCGGGCGGCGTCTCGCTCGATCGGGATGAGACCGAACGCGGGAAACAGCCGACGAGTGGTCCAGGAGTCCATGTACTCGGCTTTGCCGACAAAGTAGGTGCGACGGGGCACCGAGAACATCAACACGATCGTGTCGAAGAAGGAGATGTGGTTCGCGGCGAGGATGACAGGTCCGCGAAGTGGCAGGTGCTCCAGGCCCGACACCTTGATCGGGATCAACGCACGGTAAACAGCACCGAGGCCGTGACGAACGGCCAGGTGCAGGCGATCCTCCGCATCTTCGCTCTGGACGATCCCCGACTTCACGGCCACACGCTAGATCTCCTGCCGTTACTGTGGACCACCACGAACCGTGAGGAGCATCCATGACCGCGACAGCACCGATGCCCGCAGTCTTCATCGGTCACGGCAGCCCGATGAACGCTCTCGAGCACAATCGGTACACCGACTCCTGGCAGGCGTTCGCCGAAACTGTTCCGCGCCCTCGCGCCATCCTGGCAATCTCGGCGCATTGGTTCATCAATGCCACAGCCGTGACGGCGATGGCTGCCCCGAAAACGATCCACGACTTCTTTGGCTTTCCCGAGGAGTTGTTCGCATTTCGGTATCCAGCGGCCGGGCACCCCGAGCTGGCGGCCGAGATCATCGAGCTCGTCAAGCCCACCTGGGTCGGCAAAGATCTCGACAGTTGGGGTCTCGACCATGGCACCTGGTCGGTGCTTGCGCACATGTTCCCTCACGCCGACGTCCCGGTGCTGCAGTTGTCGATCGATGCCAGCAAGCCGCTCGAATACCACGTCGCCCTCGGCGCTCAGTTGGCGGACCTGCGTCGGCGCGGCATCCTCGTCGTCGCCAGTGGAAACGTCGTGCACAACCTGGGGATCCTCGACTGGGAAGAACCCGAAGCGGCATACGACTGGGCTCGAGGATTCAACGAGACGGCAATTGGTTTGATGACGGAGTGCCCGGGCCGCATCGCCGATCTGCAACGACACGATCACTACCACCTGGCCGTGCCGACGCCAGACCACTTCCTCCCACTGCTCTACCTGGCCGGCCTGGCAGACGCCGCCGGGCAGGGCACCGACGTGCTCGTTGACGGCTACGCGATGGGTTCGCTGTCGATGACCAGCTTCGCGCTCGGCGCGACCACCTCGTAGAGCGTTGCCGGGCGGATGCTTCAGCGCGACTGTTCGCGTGCCGCTGGGTCTTGCCGGTAGAAGTCGGCAAGCACGTCGTACAGCTCGGGTTTGGCATCGCGGAAGTCGATGGGCCGATCGAAGAAGACCTCGGTGGCAACGGCGAAGAACTCGCCGGGATCGGTGGCGGCGTAGTCATCGAGCAAGGTTCCACCCTCGCCCTCGCGCATCAATTCGAGCTCGGCGTCGCACACCGCGACCCATCGGTCGAGTGCTACGCGATCGCGCATCAGGGGCGTGCCGTCGACCACGCCGTCGAGCATGTCGATCTTGTGGGCGAACTCGTGCAGGACGACGTTGTGGCCGCGGCCGCGATGGCGGGCCGCGAACCTGGCTTCGTCCCACGCGAGCAGGATCGGGCCGCGATCGTGGTGGGCCTCACCCAGCAGCGGACGGGCGCCATCGTCGATCATCCCAGCGATCGACGTGGCCCGCGGGCCGGGGATGGCGAACGTCTTTGGGTGGACGATGATCGAGGTCACCTTGCCGAAGTAGCCGATGTCGAGGCCGAGGACCAACACGCCGGCCTGCACGGCGATGGTGACGATGATCTCGTCGGTCAGCGCGAAGCCCTTCGCCGCCTCCCACCGCTTGCCGGCCACGAGGTGATCGGCGATCTCGGCCAGCCGAGCCTGCTCGGTCGGGTCCAGCAATGGCCAGTAGGCCACGCGGCGGCGAGCGATCTGCTCCCAGTCTTCGGGCAGGTACTTGCGTCTCACCGTGGTTCAGCCCAGCATTTCGTCGAGGTATCTGTTGCGGAACTTGCGGTGTGGGTCCCACTCGGTCACGAGCGTCTCGAATGCTGCGAGGTGCTCGACTCGCGATCCGACGGTGCCACTGCTGAGTGTCGTGAGCTTGCCCCAGTGCGGTCGGGGGGCGAATGGGTCCAGCGCTGACTCGACCTGCGCGAGAACCGGTCGCACTTGTGCCCATGACGGGATCCACGTGAAGTGGAACGCGATCGCGTCGCGCCCGTTGCACGGGCTGAGCCACAACGTGTCGCCGGCCACCGCGCGCACCTCGGAGATCTTGAGCACGGGCGCCAGCACGTCGGCAAGTGCCATCAAGGTCCGCATCACCTCGGGCGCATCGGCACGAGCGACGAACAGTTCCGACTGCAATTCGTCGCCACTGCTCGGGGTGAATCCCATGCGGAAATGAGGCAGGCGTTCGTGCCATGGGCCCGGCACGCCCAACTGCTGGGTGCACGGGTCGGCCGAAAGGTCGGCGATGGGATGCATGTTGCGAGTGGCCGCGACAGCGCCGAAATACGAACCGGTGGGGACGGGCTCGTCATCGCCACCGACGGAGGTGACCCGCACCTTGCGCCACAGCTGCTCGATGTCGGGTCGACGCCACGTCGTGAACAGGCTCACGCTGTACCCATCGGCCATGATCTCGTCCATCTTGTCGAGCGCCGTCGACATCTGCAGGTGCTCGTACACATGCTGACGAACCGCGAACGTCGGCTCGACCGCCAACGTGAGACGAGTGACGATGCCGAAGGCCCCGAGACCGATGGTGAGACCATCCATCAGGTCGGGGTCGTCGTCGCGAGCAACCTCGACGATGTCACCGGAGGCCACGACGATCTGCATGGCGCGCACCGCAGTGGCGAGGTTGCCGTTGTCGACACCTGAACCGTGCGTGCCCGTGGCGCAGGCGCCGGCGACAGAGATGTGAGGCAACGACGCCAGATTGGCCAACGCCCAACCCCGGTCGTGGAGAAATGTCGCCAGCTCGCCGTACCTGATCCCGCCGTCGATGGTGACGGTGCCCGCCTGTGCATCGATCTCGACATGGCGTGGCATCGCTGCGAGCGACACCAGATCTCCGTCGGTGTCGGCGATGGCGTTGAACGAATGCCGGCTGCCGACAGCGCGCACATTGGTCGCCGCAGCCACCAGCGACTGCACCGCGGTGACCGAGGCCGGCTCGTGGAAACGAGCCGCGCCGTACGTCACGTTGCCGGCCCAGTTCCGTTCGTCGCCCATGTCGCCGACACTACGTCCACGACACCACTCTTCAACACAGGTTCGGCGCGTAGTCCCGGCCACGTAGGCTCGAGCTCGACGGGCAGGACGAACAGGAGCAGCATGATGGATGCGTTCGACGGCATGGTGGCGATCGTGACCGGATCGTCGAGTGGAATCGGCGAGGCCACTGCCCGTCGGTTGGCCAACCTCGGTGTGAACGTCGTCGTCAACTCGTCGTCGTCAGTGGAGGCCGGCAAAGCGGTGGCCGAATCACTCCCCACCGAATCGCTCTACGTGCAGGCCGACATCAGTGATCAGGCCCAAGGGCACGAACTGATCGGCCGCACCATCGATCGATTCGGACGGCTCGACATCCTCGTCAACAACGCCGGCTGGACGACGCGGGTGCCCCATGCCGATCTCGACGCGCTGACCGACGAGATCTTCCGTAAGACCTTCGAGGTCAACGTGTTCGGAACTTGGTGGCTCACCAAGGCGGCCATGCCTCACCTGCGCAACTCCCCCGATCCGAACGTCGTCATGATCACCTCGATCGCCGGCAGTCGCCCACTTGGTTCATCCATCGCTTACGCGATGTCGAAGGCCGCGCTGAACCACCTAACCGCACTTCTCGCCAAGGCCTGCGGCCCAGTTCGGGTCAACGCCGTGGCCCCGGGGCTGGTGGCGACACCATGGACATCGGAGTGGGCGGATCAACACGCGTCGATCGCGGCTGCCGCCCCACTCCACCGCTCGGCGACCCCAGACGATTGTGCCGAAGCGGTGCTCGCCGTGATCCGCAACTCCTACATGACCGGCCAAGTGGTCGTCGTCGACGGCGGCACGACGCTCGTGCGCTGACACCGCGCTGCGTCGCCGATCGGCTCGCCCTGGCCCGACTACTTCGTGAAGGCAGTGTGCAGGGGGTAGTACACCCGGTTCGGCTCGATACCGGGAGGCAAGTTGGGCTTGACGTTCTGTTCGAACCAGGCCTGACCATCCTGTTCCGAATCCCAGACCTCGACGACCCGCCATCCACCACTCGGACTCGGCCCGGCACTGTGCGAGATGAACCCGTTGGCCGCCCGCATCAACGGCATCATCTGACCGATCATTCCGGCGTAGACCTCTTCGCTCAGTGTTGGCACTTCACCGATCATCAGTACAGGCATGGAACTCCCCTTCGTCTCTCGGTTGACCGCGCACGTTACCGCAGCTGTACCGACCCGGCAGACGAACGCGGACATGGGCTGATTCTCTACACTGCAGCATGGCCACCGGCTTCCTGCACCCCGGAGCGATGGGAGCATCGCTGGCCGCCACATGCCGGGGGACGCGGCAGTGGTGCGCGGACGGCCGATCCGACGCAACACGGGCTCGCGCCGTCTCGGCCGGGATCGACGATGTCGGCACGGTCGAGCGACTCGTCGAAAGCGCCGACGTGATCATCTCGGTCTGCCCACCTGCTGCTGCTTTGCACACAGCCCGCGAAGTCGCCGCTGCCGGATTCGCCGGGATCTACGTCGACGTCAACGCGGTCTCACCAGCGACAGCTCGCCTGATCGGGCAACAGTTCCAACGGTTCGTCGACGGCGGCGTGATCGGCCCTCCCGTGCGCGCCGCCGGGTCGACGCGCCTCTACCTGTCGGGCGAGGCCGCGGCCGAGATCGCCGATCTGTGGCGCGAGACAGCGCTCGAGACCCGCCTGGTCGATGGAGGCGCAGGCGCCGCTTCGGCCGTCAAGATCTGCTTCGCGGCCTGGACGAAGGGAACTGCGGCACTGCTGCTCGCCATCCGTGCGTTGGCCGAAGCGGAAGGCGTCGACGACTCTTTGCTCGCCGAATGGGCGACATCGCTCCCCGAATTGGCCCAGCAGTCCCAACTGGCTGCATCGGTCAATGCGCCCAAAGCGTGGCGATTCGTCGGCGAGCTGCGCGAGATCGCCGCCAGTTTCAACGCCCATGCGCTACCCGACGGCTTCGGCATCGGCGCCGCCGACGTCTACGAGCGGCTCGCCGGCTTCAAGGATTCTGACAATACGTCGCTTCCCGCTGTCATCGAAGCCATCATCCACCCGCCCGCCCGAGCGCTCATCCCGGCCTCTGGCGAATCGTCCGTGACGAAATGAGCCAGTCCTCGCGGTCGGCATACGAACGTGTGTTCGACTAGACTGAACCGGTGCCCGCTGGCGCCACGATCCTGCACGCCGACCTCGATGCGTTCTACGCCTCGGTCGAGCAACTGCTCGATCCAACACTGCGCGGTCGCCCCATCGCCGTCGGCGGAGGCGTTGTGCTGGCGGCCTCGTACGAGGCCAAGCGGTTCGGGGTGCAGGGCGGCATGTCGGGCTGGCGGGCGAAGCGCCTGTGTCCCGATCTGATCTTCGTCCGCGGGCACTTCTCGGAATATCAGCGGCTCGCCGATCAGGTCATGGCTGTTCTCGGCGACTTCACGCCGCTCGTCCAGCGCATCTCGATCGACGAGGCCTTCCTCGACGTGACCGGCTCTGTGCACCTTTTCGGCCCGGCAGACGCGATCGGCGACCAGATCCGCCGACGGGTGCGTTCAGAGATCGGCCTGCCGATCTCTGTCGGTGCAGCGCGCACCAAGCACCTCGCCAAGATCGCTTCCCAGGTGGCCAAGCCCGACGGTCTGGTCGTGGTGCGCCCGTCCGCCGAGCGCGAGTTCCTCGACCCACTGCCGGTCGGGCTCGTCTGGGGCATCGGGCCGGTCACCCGTCAGCGGCTCGCCGAGCGCGGCGTCCACACCATCGGGCAGCTGGCCGTCGCACCCGACGCCGCCCTGCGATCGCTGCTCGGGCAGGCTCTGGGCGCCAAGGTGGGTGCACTCGCCGCCAACGACGACCGGCGTCGGGTGCAACCAAATGCCCGGGCCGGTTCAGTGGGCGCGCAGTCGGCATTCGGACGACGCGACATCTCCCCCGACCTGATTCGATCCGTTCTCGGACACCTCGCCGATCGAGTGGCCGGTCGGCTGCGCGCCAGGCACAGGGCCGGGCGAACAATCACAGTCAGGGTTCGATTCGCCAGCATGCGGGCGATCACACGCTCACAGACCGGCGCTCACCCGGTGTCGACCACGCTGACCCTCACCGAGATTGCCGAGCGTCTGGTGCACAAGGCGTTGGGCGACCATCCCGACCAGCAGCAGATCTCGTTGCTGGCGATCTCTGTGTCGAACCTCGTCGACCAACCCGTGCTGCAACTCGAGCTCCCGTTGTTGCCCGACGACGCTCAGCGGCCAGGCTCACGCGTCGGTGCAGCGCGGTGGGCAGTCGACCATTCCGTCGATGCCGTGCGATTGCGCTTCGGGCGCGACGCGGTGGGCTATGCCTCGGTTGTCCTCTCGCGGCACACTTCGGTGCCCGACGAGTTCCGCGAGCTCGCCGAACATGAGTGACACTCCAGTGCCCGGTCGCCCAGTCGAAGTACTCTCGAAGATGTGGGATCCGACACGTCCGCAGCCGCTGGCAGCGTGGCACCCGACCACGACGGCCACCGATTCGTGGTGCAGCGCCACCGGGCCCGACGTCTGCACTACGACCTGCGATTGGAAGCCGGTGGAGTGTTGCTGAGCTGGGCGGTGCCGAAGGGACCGACGCTCGATCCCGACGTGAAGCGCATGGCGGTACGGGTCGAAGACCACGCCCTCGAGTACTTCGACTTCGAAGGCGTCATCCCGGGGGGTCAGTACGGCGACGGTGATGTGATCGTATGGGACTGGGGTTCCTGGTCGATCACCGGCAATGCCGATCCGATCGCCGCTGCCGCTGCGGGCGATCTTCACTTCGACCTGCACGGCGTGAAGCTGCGCGGTCATTTCGCGCTGGTTCGGCGTGGTGCCCGAGACGGCAAGGAAGAATGGCTGTTGCTCCACAAACACGACGAGCACACGGTCGCGGGATGGGAGCCCGAAAGCCATCCCCACTCGGTGAAGTCGGGCCGAACGAACGACGACCTGAGGCGCGACCCGTCGTAGTCGCGCCTGTTACGCCTGCCGCACGCCGTCGACGGTCAACTCGACCCTCTCGTCGTAGAAGCAGGCCAAGCCGGCGATGCGAATCGACTCGGGCACCGGGTCGGGATACGACCACACCAGATCGCGGTGCAGGGTCTCGCCGATGTGTGCACTCCAGTACATGGCCTCGCCTTTGTAGGGGCATCGGGTGCGGGTCGTGGAGGGTTCGAACAAGTCCATCCGCAGATCCGAGACCGGTAGGTAGATTCGGCGACGCAGACTCGTCTCGAACAGAAGCGTCGGCTGGTTCGAATCAGCCAGCACGACACCGTCGAGCTCGATCACGACGTGGCGTGAGCTGCGCAGGATGTCGATGCGCTTGTATGGGTCGCGAGCGTGTACGAACACCTCCTCGTCCTCTTCGAACCAGTGGTCGAACTCGGCCCATCGCAGGGCGGCGTACCCATCGAGCCCTGCATCGGCGCGTTCGTAGGCGCGCCGGCTGTCGAGCACGAGTTGCTCGACGTCACCACGGGGGAAGAAGTACGTCGGGTAGTACGGCTTCTCCCAGACGAGCAGCGTGCTGGCGGAGTCGGCGACATATCGGCCGTCGAGCATCACCCGCACGCGCTTCGGTGACTGCTCGACCCGCAAGGTGGATTCCGGAATCATCAGCTGATGCCAACAAATCGGTGGCTGACATCCTTCCCGGCACCCTCCTGAACCGTCGACGAGCTCCGAAGCCGACCGCTGCAGCGAGTGAACTACCATCACTCTCCGTTCCGCAACTGAGAGGAGCTGGCCATGGCCAAGCGAGAGAGTTACGCACCGGGTACGCCATCGTGGGTGGATCTTGCTACCAACGATCAAGCGGCCGCCAAGTCGTTCTACGGCGGATTGTTCGGCTGGTCCTACGACGATCTGGCCGTCGGCGATGAGGTGTTCTACTCCATGATCCTCAGCCGTGGCGCGTCTGTCGGGGCCATCGCGCCGCAACAGGCCGAACAGCTTGCCGCCGGGGTGCCGCCCCACTGGCAGATGTACGTCACGGTGGCCGATGTCGACGCCGCGGCGGCGCTGGTCGAAGGGGCCGGCGGGTCGGTTCATGTCCCTCCGTTCGATGTGATGGACGCCGGTCGGATGGCTGTGATCACGGATCCTTCGGGAGCCTTCTTCATGCTGTGGACAGGCAAGGGCACGCTGGGAGCCGGAGTCGTCAACGAGCCGGGCGCCTTCACCTGGTCGGAGCTCGTTGCTCCCCCGAACGAGCGCACGGCCAGCTTCTACGAGACCGTCACAGGCCTGAAGTTGATCTCCGTTCCAATGGGCGACGGATCCGACTACGACGGCTTCACGCTCGACGGCACCGCCGACACGATGGTGGCCGGCACGATGCCGCCGCAGATGCCCGGAATCCCTCCGCACTGGGCCATCTACTTCGGTGCAGAAGATGTCGACGCCTCGACAGCCAAGGTGAGCGAACTCGGTGGCAAGGTGTTGGTCGAGCCCTTCGACATCCCGGTGGGAAGGATGGCCGTCGTCGCCGACCCGCAGGGCGCGACGTTCAGCCTGTTCCGCATGCCGCCGGCCGACGACTGAACACACCATGTCGACCGACACTCCAATCCAGTTCCGGCTCGTCACCCGCTACGCGGCTGCCTCCGCCGATGCCGCCGACGAGAACCAACGCCGCATCGAGGGCGTGTTCGCCGAGCTCGCCGAGACCCAGCCCCCCAACGTCAGCTACATCGTGCTGCGTTTGCCGGACGACTCGTTCGTGCACCTCTCGTTCCATGGTCATGGTCACGACGATCCCAACCCCATCACGGGGCTCGCCGCGTTCGAGCACTTCGGCGACGACCACGCTTCGCGTCGCGACGGCGGGGTCGACCAGAAAGAGGCCCAGTTGGTGGGTGCCTACATCACGACGATCGCCTGAGGACCCCGACGCAAGGCACCGATTGTTCGGTTGCACCGGATCATCGGTGCCCGGTCAACGCGCGTGACTCTGAACCCGTGTCTCAGCTGCGAGCCCGACCCGCCCGGTTCGGTCGATGTGCCCTCGTCGGCAACGGACGGGTCGGGCAGGCGCTGGTCACAGCACTTCCTTGGCTCGAGGGACCGTATGGACGCGGGTTCGACGGACACGATTTCGACGTCGTGCTGCTAACCGTCCCCGACGACGAGATCGCTCGTGCGTCCAGCGCGGTCACGCCCGGCCCGATGGTCGGGCACTGCGCCGGCTCGCTCGGCCTCGACGTGCTCGCGCCACATGAGGCATTCGGGCTGCACCCGCTGATGAGCATCACCCTCGACGGAGGCCAGTTCGCCGGCGCAGGCGCGGCCGTGGCGGGCAGCACACCGCGCGCCCTCGCGTTGGCCCTGGGCCTTGCCGATGCGCTTCAGATGAGCGCCATCGAGATTGCCGACGCCGATCGCGCCGCGTACCACGCTGCAGCATCGATCGCGTCGAACTTTCTCGTCACGTTGGAAGACGCCGCCGAAGTCATGCTGCGCACCGCAGGGGCCGACCGCAGCATCCTGGTGCCGCTCGTGCGTGCCACGCTGGAGAACTGGGCGGCGTCGGGAGCACCCGCTGCGCTCACCGGTCCGATCGTTCGCGGCGACGGGGCCACCGTCGAACGCCAGCGCGCCGCGGTGGCCGACCGGGCACCCGAACTGTTGGCGTTGTTCGACGCACTCTGCGAGCGCACACGAGCGATCGCTCGGCGGGCACCCGGCTAGCTACTTCCCCCGGAGAGGTTTCGGTCCGGCGCGCTGACGCAAGAACGATCGGCAGCGCAAGACATCGAGCGTGGACGGCACTCCCTGTGGAGTGCGCGAGATCGGCAGATCGGAGCGGCCACCGCACCGGTCGACGCACGGGGTCTACGTCCGCTAGAAGGCCGATATCGGGTCGATATCGGGTCTATTCGCTGACGTACACGTGAGCCAACGCGGTTCGCGTGCACGACATGAACTGACTGCATGTTCATGTGCTCACTCAAACATTCTTCGACGACCAGGTAGCGCATATTGCCGTTGATAGAACTGGGCGTCGCTCCAGCTCGAGGATCGAACCAACCAAGAAATCCGACGAGATCGGAATAACGAAAGACATTGCTTGTTTAAATGGTGTGACGAACGCTGCCGCTAGGGGCGGCGACGTGGAAGGGATCACCATGCAGACAGCACTGATCACCGGGGGGTCGAAGGGACTCGGGTTCGCCCTGGCAACGAGCCTGGTCGAGGACGGATGGAACGTCGTGATCGACGGCCGCGATCCGGTCGTGCTCGACGACGCAGTGCGCACGCTTGCAGGCCGTCGTCTCGGCCAGACGTCGTCCGCGGAGTCGCCGGCGACGTGGCCGATGCTGATCACCGCGCCGCGCTCGTCGTCGTCGATCGCCGAGCTCGGTCGGCTCGACCTCGTCGTCAACAACGCGAGCACGCTCGGACCGTCGCCGCAACCGAGATTGGCCGACTACCCGCTCGACGAGTTCGAGCGCTGTCGTCGCCGTCAACCTCATCGCCCCGCTCGCTCTGGTTCAGGCGACGCTCCCACTGCTTCGAACGTCGCGCGGCATCGTCATCGATCATCACCTCCGACGCCGCGGTCGAGGGCTACGAGGGCTGGGGCGGCTACGGATCGTCGAAGGCCGCGCTCGAGCAGATGTCGAACGTGCTCGCCGCCGAAGAGCCGATGTGCGGGTGTACTGGTTCGACCCCGGCGACATGCGCACCGAGATGCACCAGGCAGCGTTCCCCGGCGAAGACATCTCCGACCGACCACTCCCCGATCACCGTCGTGCCCGCATTGCGAAGACTGCTGACCGAGACGCTCCTCCGAGCGGCAGGTACCGGGCGGCCGAGCTGCAGGAGGTCGACGACGTGAGCGCGGTCGTACCGACGACACGATTCAGACTGGTCGGCTGTCGTTCGACCTGCCGGCCCACCTCGAAGCTGCCGAGCCACGCCGAAGCGCGCGGCATGACACGAGACGCCGTGCGCATGCTCGTCGCCGAACGTTCGAGCGGCGCGCTGACCCACAGCACGTTCGGCGCACTCCCTTCGTTCCTCGAGCCGGAGATCTCGTCGTCATCAACACCTCTGCGGTCGTGCCCGCTGCGGTCAAGGCCGTCAGCGAGGATTCGACGGATCTCGTCGTCCACCTGTCGACCCAACTCGACGACGGTCGATGGGTGGTCGAGCCACGACGCATCGACGGCCACACCACCACGCGATGGGAAGGGCGGCTACCGCGACGCCTGCGTCGTGGGAGTAGCTGCCACCCTCACACTCGTCGGCCCGTACCTCGACAGCGAACGGCTGTGGGTCGCTCGGCTCGACCTTCCGCAACCTGTCTTCACATGGCTCGCGGTGCACGGTCAGCCGATTCGCTACGGCTACGTCGATCGACCGTGGCCCATCGCGCATGTATCAGAACGTGTACACCACCGAGCCGGGCAGTGCCGAGATGCCGAGCGCCGGTCGTCCCTTCACACCCGAGGTGATCACCCGGCTCGTCGCCAAGGGCGTCGGCGTGTCACCGCTCGTGCTGCACACCGGCGTAGCGTCGCTCGAATCGACGGAACTGCCGTACCCGGAGCGGGTGCGGATGCCGGCGACCACCGCCAATCGGGTCAACGATGCCCGACGAGACGGCGGCCGGGTGATCGCCGTCGGCACGACCGTCGTGCGAGCCCTGGAAACCGCTGGTGGAGACGATGGCGTGGCGCAACCGCTCGACGGGTGGACGGACCTGGTGATCACGCCTGAGCGAGGCGTTCGTGTCGTCGACGGACTGTTGACCGGCTGGCACGAGCCCGAGGCATCGCACCTGCTGATGCTCGAGGCCGTCGCCGGGCGCGCCGCTGCTCGAATCGTCGTATGCGGCGAGCCTGCAGGAGGGCTACCTGTGGCACGAGTTCGGCGACATGCACTTGATCCTGCCGTAGAGCGTGAGAGCATGTGACCCATCGACAACACCCAACGAGGAGGTCCATCATGCCGGCAAAGGGAAGTGCCGAGTGGAAAGGCGACCTGCCGACAGGCACTGGAACGTTCACAGCTGGCGACAGCATCAGCGGGGGCTACACCTTCAAGTCCCGGTTCGAAGACGGTCCCGGGTCCAATCCTGAGCAATTGATCGCCGCCGCTCATGCGGCGTGCTTCTCGATGGCACTGTCGAGCATCCTCGCCAAGGCCGGCACCCCGCCGGAGTCCGTGCACACCGATGCCACGGTCACGCTCAGGATGGTCGACGGCGCACCGACCATCACCAAGATCGAGTTGGTCACGGTCGGGCGCGTCGCCGGAATCGACGAGGCTGCCTTCATCGAGCACGCAATGGCGGCAAAGGCAGGGTGCCCCGTCAGCAAGGCGCTGGCCAGCGTGCCCGAGATCACCCTCGAGGCTCACCACTCGCCCGCCGCGTGACGCACCCCAGATGGGGGTGAGTCGAGTCAGTCAGTCGGCCACGACGTAGGTGTTGTCCTGGTTCCAGCTGGGCTGCCCGATGCGTTCTGGCGTGATCGCCGCGTCGGTACCGAGCGCCACGAGCACCTTCTGGACGTTGAACTTCATCGTCTTGAGCGTGATCTCGACGAGCTGGCCCGTGGTGTAGCTCGCTCGAAGACTGGTGACGAGCTCGTCGTCGAGCTGACCGGGCTGCGTCATCAACGCGTCGGCCAGGGCCACGACGAGGCGATGACGTTCGCTGAGGTTCGTGTGGTCGTCGCCCACAGCGCGTTCGACAGCCTGGCGGTCGCTATCTGCTTGCCTGGCAACTGCCAGGCGGATCGACAGTCAAGTGCGACAGTCGTGGTGCTTGGCCGCCCGCACCCGCACGATCTCGGTCGTGACCGGGTCGACGTCGTGCAGCTCCAGCACGAGGTTCTGCCATGCGTTCTGCGTATGGCGAAGCTGGTCGTCGGTGCGGGCTGTGGCGGGGACACGTGGGGATCGGGTCACGATGCCATCCCTGGCAGCAGCCGGCCCCACGCGAGCGAGAGACGGAGACGTTGCTCGACGACGAGCAGGGCGTTGACGAAATTCGTCACTGCATCAGGCCCGATGGCGTCGGAGAGATCGGCGACGAGACCGTCGTCGATCGATGCAACGTCGACGAGGTACTGCTCGGTGAAGGCGAGGCACGCCCGCTCCACAGACGAGAAGCGGGTCGACGTCGGCCAGTTGGGCAGGTCGTCGACGAGCGCATCGTCGAGATCGTGGAAGCGAACGCTGTCATCGGCGCCAAGGAGCACTGCCATGCGTACGCGACAGACCTCGAGCAGATCGCCGTCCACCGCGGCCCACGCTGCATCGTGGACGGCCGTCAGCGCGACGAGGATCTCTGGTTGCCCGGCCAGCACATTCCGGTACGTCCGTTCGATCGAGGCTGGTCCACGGATCATCGCTCCGTGAGGCTAGCTGACGATTCCGTCAACACTAAGGTGAATCGATGCGTCGTAGCGACGATGAGCACAGGTCGGGTGAGCCACTGTGACGGCGCTCCGAATGGTGACGATGTCGGCAACCTACGGGTGCGGGGGGACCGTTACGGCACCGGCGCTGGCCCGGCATCTCGGCCTTCCGTTCGCCGATCGGTTGGTCCCGGCTCGAGGTAGCGACGAGAGCCCGAGCGCGGACGAGAGCGTGAGCGCGGCGGAGTTGGCCCAGGTGCGCGGGCGGCGGCTTCTGGACCGACTCGTGCAGCTCGCGCCGGGCATGAACCTGCCCACACCGGATGCCGCGGACCTGCGCGATCAGTTGCGAGATCGTGTAGCTGCGAGCATCCGCCTGCTCGTCGACAACGGAGGCGCGGTGCTGCTCGGACGCGCCGGCGCTGTGGTCTTGGCCGGGCATCCCGGTGTCTTCCATGTGCGTCTCGACGGTCCGATCGAGCGACGCCTGCGGAGAGCGTGCAGCTACGAGAGCATCGATGAAGCAACCGCGCGAGATCGCTTGGTGACGACAGACAGTGCTCGCTCCCGCTATGTGCAACGGCTCTACGGTCGAGATCCGGCCGAGCCGTCGCTCTACCATCTCATCATTGATCCGACGGTGCTCTCGCCCGACGATTGTGTCGAGGTACTGGCAACAGCGGCGCTGGCGTTCTGGCGGCGCCAGTGATGACGGCAGCCACCCCCGATCGCATGTACGAGCGTCGCTGGTGGACGCTCGGCGTGCTGTGCATCTCGTTGATCGTCATCGGCGTCGACAACACCATCTTGAATGTTGCTCTGCCTTCGATCGTCGCGCGATCTGCACGCTCAGGGTTCGCAGCTGCAGTGGATCATCGACGCCTACACCATCGTCTTCGCCGGTCTGCTGCTGACCGCCGGATCGCTCGGCGATCGTCTGGGACGGAAGGGCGCCCTGACGATCGGACTCGTGCTCTTCGGCACGTTTTCGGCATTGGCGTCACGAGCGACATCACCAGAGATGTTGATCGTGTGCCGCGGCCTCATGGGCATCGGTGGGCGCGTTCATCTTTCCCACGACATTGTCGATCCTCACGAACACCTTCAAGGGTCGCGAACGCGCCCGGGCGATCGGCATCTGGGCCGGAGTCTCGGGTTTGGGGATCGTCATCGGGCCCCTTGGCGGCGGTCTGCTGCTCGAGCACTTCGAGTGGGGTGCCGTGTTCCTCGTCAACGTCCCGATCTGCATCGCCGCGATCATCCTCGGGCACTTCTTCGTGCCGACCTCTCGAGATCCCGACGAGGGCCGCTTGGACCCAGTCGGCGCCGCGCTGTCGATCGTGGCATTGTGCTCCCTGCTCTACGGCATCATCGAGGGACCCGATGTCGGTTGGAGCGCCCCCTCGGTCGTCATCGGGTTGACCCTCGGACTCGTCGTCCTGGCCCTGTTCCTCTATTGGGAGACCCACATCACCTACCCAATGCTCGACGTGCGGTTCTTTGCCAACCCACGCTTCTCGGCAGCCTCGGCAACGATCACGCTCACCTACTTTGCGTTGTTCGGCTCCACGTTCCTCCTGACCCAGTACTTCCAGTTCGTCCTGGGGTACTCACCACTGAAGGCAGGGTTCATGACGGCCCCAGTGGCCGTCGGAATCATGTGCGCCGCGCCACAGGCACCGAGGTTGGTCGAACGATTCGGCACAAAGCGTGTCGTCGTGGGCGGTCTGCTCATCGTCGCGGCTGCGCTGTTGATGTACGCCTCAGACACCATCATGTCTTCAGTCGTCTGGGGTGGACTTGTGCGGATGATGTTCGGCGTGGGCATGGGCTTCACATCGGCACCCGCCACCGAATCCATCATGGGATCGCTGCCACCCGGCAAGGCCGGTGTGGGCTCTGCCGTCAACGACACCACCCGGCAGACCGGCGGCGCCCTCGGCGTCGCCGTCATCGGCAGCATCTTCGCCCTCCGCTATCACGCACTGGTGAAAGACATCCCAGCGCTCTCGGCGGATCTCAACAGGCAAGTTCATGATTCGATCGGCAGGGCACTCGTGGCCGCCCAGAGCCTTCCGGCCGAGCAGCAGCAACTCATCCGTGCCGTGGCGGATCACGCCTACATCACGAGCATGCGCCTCGCGTACTCGATCGGCGCAGCGGTCATCGTCGTGGCCGCGCTCGTGTCCTGGCGCTGGCTTCCCGCTCGGGCGCCGACCGATTCGCTCGCCGACGAGCAAGAAATGCTCGCCGAGTCTCGGACAATCCTCGAGGCCTGAGCGTCGTGGGTACGCATGTCGCGCTCCTGACCATCGAGCACCCAGGACGTTGCCTGTCATGAGATGTCAACCCGTCCGGTGGAACGGCGCGTGACGGGAATGCGCTGCCGTATGCGTCCGCCACGGAAATGGATGACGGCACCCACGGGTGCCTAGTATCCGCGGGTCCACGAGATCGAAGGATGCGAGTCGCAATGACCGGTCCGCTGAGGTGACTACCTGAAAGGGGATGGGACTGTGAGCAAGAAGTCCAAGAAGTCGAAGAAGGTCGACAAGGCAGAGAAGGCTGCGCCGGACGACGCGTCGACGGCCAAGATGAAGCGGAGGCCGTACGAGGCCGAGCTCCGCGTTCTGCAAGGCGAGCTGGTGGCGATGCAGGAGTGGGTCAAGGCGACGGGGGCGAAGATCTGCATCGTGTTCGAGGGACGCGATACGGCCGGCAAGGGCGGCACGATCAAACGGATCACCGAACGTGTCAGCCCGCGCGTGTTCCGCGTCGTCGCCCTGTCGGCGCCCACTCCGCGCGAGAAGTCGCAGATGTACGTGCAGCGGTACATCTCGCATTTCCCCGCCGCCGGTGAGGTCGTGATCTTCGACCGCAGCTGGTACAACCGTGCCGGGGTCGAGCCGGTGATGGGGTTCTGCACGCCGGCGCAGACCAAGGCGTTTCTCGAACAGGTCCCTGCCGTCGAACGGGCCATGGTCGATTCGGGAATTCTGTTGATCAAGTACTGGCTCGAGGTCAGCTCCGACGAGCAGACCCTGCGACTGAAGAGCCGCATCGACGACCCACGAAAGATCTGGAAGCTGTCCGACATGGACCTCAAGTCATACAGCCGCTGGTACGACTACTCACGAGCGCGCGACAACATGTTCGAGGCGACCGACACGTCGTGGGCGCCGTGGTTCGTCGCCCATACCGACGACAAGAAGCGTGGTCGACTCAACATCATCTCGCACCTGCTGGCCCACGTGCCGTACGAGCCGCTCGCCAAGCGCGACATCACCCTGCCAAAGCGGCAACGAGCAGGCGGTTACACCACGCCCGATCTCCCGCTGCGCCACATCCCCACGCCATTCTGAGGACCGAACATGACCACGATCGAGACACCGAACGTAGCCTCCACCAACTGGTACTCGCTGAGCGCTGACGAGGCCGCCAAGAAGCTCGGGGTCGATCCCGCGGTTGGGCTCAGCTCAGATGAGGCCAAGCGACGTTTGCAGCAGTACGGCCCGAACAAGATGGCCGCCGCAAAGAAGGAATCCGAGCTCGCACGCCTTCCTGCGCCAGTACCAGGACTTCATGCAGATCATGCTGTTCACCGCGGCGATCGTCAACCTGATCGTCACCAAGGAGTGGGGAACCACGATCGTGCTCCTCGTGCTCACGGTGTTCAACGCTCTGCTCAGCCTCCGCGGTGAGGCGAAGGCGGCGGAAAGCGTCGGCGGCGCTGGAGAAGATGCTCAAGAACATCGCCCGTGTCCGTCGTGATGGCGAGGCGATCGAGATCGACTCCGAGGGGCTCGTGCCCGGCGACATCGTGTTGATGGAGGCCGGCAACAGAGTTCCGGCCGATGGTCGATTGTTGCTCGCTGCGACCCTCGAGATCGAAGAGGCGGCATTGACTGGTGAGAGCACTCCGGTGTTGAAAGAGACCGATGCAATTGCCGGCACCGATGTCGGTCTGGGTGATCGTCATTGTCTGGCGTTCATGAACACCGCTGTCACGCGTGGGCGTGGTGAGATGATCGTCACCACCACGGGGATGGGCACTGAGATCGGTCACATCGCCGAGTTGTTGAACAAGACCGAGGCCGACAAGACGCCGCTGCAGAAGCAGCTCGACAAGTTGACGATCATCATTGCTTGTGTGGCGGGTGGGGCTTTCGTGGTGATGATCATCACCGGCAAGAGCAACGATGAATCGTTCACGACGATCTTCACCGCTGGGATCGCGTTGGCGATCGCGGCGATCCCCTGTGGTCTCCCGGCCGTGGTCACCACGATGTACTCCGCCGGTACCCGGGCCTTGGCCGAGATCAACGCGATCGTCAAGCGGTTGCCCTCGGTCGAGACCCTTGGATCCGTCTCGGCGGTCTGTTCGGACAAGACGGGCACATTGACGTTGAACAAGATGACTGCGCGAGAGTTCACCGTCCCGGGTCACGGTCGCTACAAGGTCACTGGCGAGGGGTACAGCACCACCGGGCAGTTGCAGAGCGACAGTGGCTCACCGGTCGATCTCGAGGTGTTGATGCCGATGGCGTTGTGTGCCGATGCCCGCCTCGACGAGGACGGCGAACTGATCGGCGATCCCACCGAGGGGGCGTTGATCGTGCTGGCCGCCAAGGGTGGCCTCGACCTCGATGCCGTGCGTGCTCGATATCCGAGAGTCGCCGAGGTTCCCTTCGACTCCGACTACAAGTTCATGGCCACGTTCCACGAAGTGACCGACGAGAACGGCAAGGCCGTCGTGCGGTGCTTCGTCAAGGGCGCCCCCGACGTACTCATCAGTCGGGGCGGCTCGTTCTGGCTACCCGACGGCCAAGTTCGCGTCGTCACCGACGAGAACCGCCATCTGGCCATCGGCGAGAACGATCGGATGGCCGAGAAGGGCGAGCGTGTGATGGTGGTTGCGCGGCGTGACTTCGATCCGGCCACGTTCGATCCCAGCGGCAACCTGCTCGAACTGGTCAACGACCTCATGATCTTGGCAATGGTCGGCATCGTCGATCCGCCCCGCGCCGAGGCCAAGGCCGCCATCGCCAAGTGTCACAGTGCCGGCATCCAGGTGCGGATGATCACCGGCGACCACGCCGTCACTGCTGCGGCGATCGGCGCCGAGCTGGGCATCACCGGCGAGGCACTGACCGGTGCGGAGTTCGCCGCGCTCAGCGACGACGAGCTCACGGCTCGCCTGCCCGCCATCGGAGTCGTCGCCCGGGTGACGCCGCAGGACAAGATCCGCCTCGTCCAGTCGTTGCAGCACGCCGGCAACATCGTGTCGATGACCGGCGACGGGGTCAACGACGCGCCGGCCCTGAAGAAGGCCGACATCGGCGTCGCAATGGGCATCACCGGTACCGAGGTCTCCAAGGGGGCCGCGGTGATGATCCTCACCGACGACAACTTCGCCACGATCGTCAAAGCGATCCAGTTCGGCCGCGAGCTCTACACCAACCTGTCCAAGTTCATCCGCTTCCAGATGACCGCGCTGGTGGCCTTCATCGCCAGCTTCCTCGGCGCGGCGATCTTCACCATCGCCGGCGGCGTACCGTTCTCGACGCTGACGGTGTTGTACATCAACTTCTTGATCCAGGTGCCCATCGCCGTCGCTCTCGGATTCGACAAGCCGTTCGGCGGGCGTCATGGATCATCCGCCGCGACCGATGACAGCCCCCGTGCTCAACCGCGCCCAATGGCTGCGGATCATCTTCCTCGGCCTCCTCATTGCCGTGGCCACGTTGGTCATCCTCGATCATTTCGAATCACGCCTCGGTGCCGCGGCCACGGCAACGATGGCGCTGACTGTCTTCGGGCTGTGCGAGGTCGCCATGGGTATCAGCGCCCGAAGCGAGACCGGCACCGTGTTCGATCGTGACGTGATGAGCGGCAAACAGCAGTTGCGGCTGTACGGAGTGTCGCTGCTGATGATCGTGCTCGCATCGGAGTTGGGTGTGTTCCAACGCATGCTCGACACGACGTCACTCAGCGGCGACCAATGGCTGTTGTGCATCGGTCTCGCGGTGGCGTTGCTGCTCATCGACGAGGTGATCAAGATCATCCTGCGATCACGCGACCGGAAGTCCCCGCCCGTCGCCGCTGCGTAAGCGGCCCAACCCAACTACGTCGCTCGGAGCGTGTCCAGCACGTGGCGGGGCGAGATGGTCAGCGACATAGCTGGTCAGCTCCGTCGGGCGAGAACGAGGGCTGACCACTCCGCCGACGTTTGGCGTTCGAGCTCGACGAGCGGCCGAAGGAACTCGGCGACCTGCGAGCACTGTGAGGGCGAGATTCCACTCACGGCAAGCCACCCGCCGGGCGCCACGCGCTGGACGAGATGTGAGGCGAGCTCGACGATCGCGGCCCTGCCAATGTTCGCCACGACGATGTCGAAGGTACCCGGAATCTCTACGAGCGGAGCGAGTGTGGCCTCCATTCGCTGGTCCATGTCGTTGAGAGCGGCGTTACGGCGAGTGGCCTCGATGGCGGCTGCCTTGACGTCAACCGCAACGACACGAGACGCCCCGAGCCCAAGCGCACAGAGACCGAGTACACCGCTGCCGCAGCCAACGTCGAGTACTCGCTCGCCACCCCTGATCCGCCCCAACAGCTGCTCGATGAGCAGGCGCGTCGACTGATGGTCGCCGCTCCCAAAGCCGCCCGGGCCGAGCTCGATCAACCCTGAAAGGTCGGTGCGGTCGTGCTCGGACCAGGCAAAGCACAGGGTCAGGCGTTCGCCGAACGTGATCGGGCGGGTGTACCGCATCCACCCTTCCAGGCGGGGCCCGCCGTCGGGTCGAGTGACCGCCAGCCGGCCCTCGGCGCGTAGAGCCGCGGCGAGCCGCTCGGCTGCCCACTCGTCATCCACGGCGGCCAGCACCAACCGACGGGCATCGCCCGCCGCCACGACCCGCACGGCGCCTTCGTCGAACTCGCCAACGCGAGCCCGCACGTCGGCCTCATCCGCCTCGGTGGTCGCGACCACGACGATCACCATGCCAGGTTGCCACAGGCAGGTCAGCTACGGCACCACGATGTGGCTCACGTCGGCCACCACACCGTCGTGCAATGTCAGGATGGCGGCCGTGTGATGTGGAGCGGAACGGCGCTGCATCACCGATCCCGGGTTCACGTGGTGCTGCACGTGGCCGTCGGTATGACGGACGTCGACCGTGTACCACGGGATGTGCGAATGGCCGAACACGACAACATCGGCCTGCGGGAACCAACGGCGGAGCCGGGCGGTCCGCCCGCCCGCAGGCCCGCTGTCGTGGACGGCCGCCACTTCACATCCGCCGAGTTCGACGACGAGCCGCTCGGGCAGGATCATGCCCCGGTCGTTGTTCCCGAGTACCGCACGAACCGGCGCGAACTCCTCCAGCGCCGTCAGCACCGACGCGTCGGTGACATCGCCCGCGTGGATGACGACGTCGGCGGTCTCGAGGTGGTCGCGCAGCTTCTCGACGAGCCGAACTCCCTGCCCCTCACCCAGATGGGTGTCGGCGAGCAGCAGCACGTTCATCCCGCCACTCTCGCACGTCTGGCAGATCGTTCGATCGGTCAGCGGTTCGGCGACGGTCAGGATTTGGTCAGGAACCCCGTGATGATCGTGCATACTCGGTCGGGCTGCTCGAGGTACGCGAAATGACCGCAGTCGGGCAACACGACGAGGCGCGATCCGTGGAGCGCGTCGGCGATGCGCCGTATGACCTCGATCGGGACGAAGTCGCCGTCACCGTGCACAACGAGCGTGGCGATGTCGAGCCGGTGCAGCGCAGGGATCAGGTCGTACTCGTCGCGCGACCACGTCTCCTCGTACAGCTTGTCCTCGATCGCTCGCGCAGCAACGATTCCATCTTCGCTGAACGCTGACCTCAGCCGTCCAATGATCGCGTCCAGGTAATCGGGGTTCGACAGCGTCGCGCCGAAGTGGATGCGGTAGTACTCGGCCTCGCTGTCGATGTCACCCGCCTGGAAGTCGGGGTCGGATCTCAGCTCGGTCATGCGCTCCGTCTGCGCTGGAGACCTCCGGCGCGCCGACTCGTCGCGGAGAGCGATGGCGTCTGCTCGCGACGCAGGAGCACAGTTCATCAAGATGAGGTGCGACACCCGCTCGGGATGGCGGATCGCATACTCCAACGCCAGCAGACCTCCCCAAGAATGTCCGAGCAACGCGATCGAGTCGAACCCGAACCACTCACGTACCTGATCAAGGTCGTCGACCTCCGTTGCCATCGTGAGGTCCTCGGGTACCTCTCCGGAGAACGATCGGCCGCGTCCCCGTTGGTCGTAGTAAATGAGATGGAACGATTCGGCGAGACGATCCATCTCGGGCAAGAGGTACTCATGGTCGAAGTCGGGTCCACCATGCACAATCACGATCGGCATTCCGTGGCCGACGTCGCGGATGTAAAGCCGCGCGGTGCCGACCCGAACGAAGCCCTCACGCGCGGCGGGCCGGGGCGCATGTCGGTGCACCCGGCAATTGTCCCAGCGGGAGGCACACGCAGCAATTCAGGGGTGCACGTAGAAGACCTGTGCCCCAGGATCGAGTCGGTTGAGCCATACCCACGGAACTGACTAACGGTTCGTCGCGGTGACCAGCCATGTGTGGCCGACGAACCGAACGGCGCCGTCGACCAGTTGGGCGCGCAGCTCGGCGCGGGCCTCGTCGAGTACGGCTTGCCAGCCGTCCGCGTCGAGGCGCGGCTCGAGGGCGGCCTGCGCGGCCCGCCCAAACGTGGCGCTCAATGCGGCCGTCAGGCGTTCCTCGACGCCGTCGCTGCCGTCGATCGCGTAGTCGCACAACCCGTCGCTCGGCTCGATGGTCACGTTCGACCAGCCGGCGACTGTGAGCACCTCGCGTATCCGCCCGGCATTGGCGAGGCCCAACGGGCCGGGTGCGCCGGGCATCGGCCGAGGCGGGCGATCGGCCAGTCGCGCCGTGAGCGCACGAAGGCCGAGCGAGAACATTTCGGTTTCGCCCTCCCTCCAGCACACGAACGCGAGGCGCGCGCCGGGCGCCGTCGCGGACCGGATGTTGACGAACGCCGCCTCCGGCTCATCGAAGAACATCACCCCGAAGCGCGACACCACCCGGTCGAACGGCGCACCCGGCGCGACAGCGAGCAGGTCGGCAGTCTGAGCGTCGGCCGCGATGACTGTCGCAGTGGGCACCCGCCGGCGCGCCGCGTCGACCATTGCCGCCGAAATGTCGACTCCGACCGCATCGGCTCCGGCCGCCGCCGCCGCGTCGAGCAGGGTGCCTGCCCCGCACCCGACGTCGAGCACCCGCTGCGCCGAGCCGAGGTCGGCTGCGCCCAGTACCGCTGTGGTGAACGGGGCCAACGCGGCGTCGAAGATCCGCTCGTTGCGCACCCACCCCTCGGCCCCGGTCGCCCAGCTGTCGCGCATCGCCTCGTTCGCCATGCGCGCCAACGTAGCGACACCACCCCGCCCACGACCGCATTACCACCAGACTCTGCCGGTTGCGCGGCATCGAAGGCGCGGTTCGAGCCGCTTCACGGCTGGTCCAGGGAGAACATTGTCGGCTCCACGTAGCCAACGGGGTGGAAGGAGCCGTCACGGTCAGCTCGGTAGGCGGCCACCATCTCGCCGGCGATCAATCGCTCGAGCGCTGCGACGGCGACATCGACATCGCGCGAGTCGTTGTAGCAGCCGAAACTGATCCGGACCATGCCAGGCGCTCCGCGCTTGTCGCCGTCGCGTGCCCGGTCGACCCAAGCCATTGTCTCGGTGCTGTCGAGGCGCAGCAGGTGGCTGATGTACGGATGAGCGCAGAAGCACCCGCTGCGCACGCCCACGGCGTGCTCGTAGCCCAACACGGCAGCGATCAGTCCGTGGTCGATCCCGGCGATGGTGAACGGGATGACACCGACCTTGGTGGTCGGCCCCACGCCCTCGGCAGGCCCGTGGATTCTGAGCCCCTGAATCTTCGACAGCTGACGGGTTGCGTACCGTGTCAACTCGATCTCGTGGGCGGCGATGCGATCGAGCCCGATCTCGGCGAGAGTGCGGGTCGCTGCCGCGAGTGCGATCGCACCGATCACGTTCGGGCTTCCCGCCTCCTCCCGATCAGGGAGGTCGGCCCAGACGACTGCATCAGCGGTGACGGCGTGCACCGTGCCGCCTCCGGTCTGGTCGGGCGCCGGACCGAACGCGCACCGGGTTCCCACGAGGGCGCCCGTGCCGAACGGCGCGTACATCTTGTGAGCCGAGCAGGCGACGAAGTCGAGATGGCCGGCGTCATCATGTGGCCTCATGTCAATGCGCCGATGCGGGGCAAGCTGTGCAGCGTCGACCAGGATGCGTCCACCGACCGAGTGGACCATTTCCGCCAGGAGGTGCACGGGTTGCACGACTCCGGTCACGTTCGACGCTCCCGACACGGCGAGCAGAGCGATCCGGCCGGCATGCTCGCCGAGGAGGCGATGGAGGTCGTCGAGATCCAGCGCTCCATCCGGTCGAGCGCCGACGCGCACGGTGCGCACGTTGCCGCGCCATGGCAGGTCGTTCGAGTGGTGCTCGAGGAGCGTGGTGAGCACCACCGAGTCGTCGTGAATGGGCAGGGATCGGGCGAGCTTGTTGATTGCCTCAGTCGTGTTCTTGGCGAATACGACGACATCACGTTCGGGATCGGCTCCGAAGAACTCTCCGACGATTTCCCGGGCGCGTTCGAACGTGTTCGTGCTCAGCCGCGACTTGTAGCCCGTGCCCCGGTGGACGCCGGCGTAGAACGGGAGGAACTCCTGGATCGTTTCGACGACCGATCGGAACGCAGGCGTGCTGGCCGCATTGTCGAGGTTGACAAAGGGGGCCACGCTGCCGTCGAACAGCGGGACGAGTTGATCGATCCCAACGAATGCATCCCTCGAAACCGGCGGAAGCAGAGTCGCCACGGGCGCCGATATGGCACAGGACACGATGGTCTCCTCTCGATGAGACAGCCCCCCGATGGCGCCGCCCGAAACACGATCCGACATGGCGACCCCAGATACGCCGAACTTCGGCAAGCCGCCGAAAGGCCGATCGGAGCCCACCGTTTCCAGCGTCATTGGGCGGTGTGCATGAGAACCTCCCAGTTGGCGTGGAAGGAATCAGCGAACAACACGGGTCAAACCGCGTTTTGATTGACACCTCGTGGCGGTGTTCAGGTCCGCGGCGGACGGTGTTTCGTGGGTCGTTCGCACTCGAGTCCGCGGTGGTGTGTGTGCGAACCGCTCGCCGAGAATGCGAGAATGGTGTGATGAGCAGCGCCTCCACGATCAGGATTGATGGGCACACGGTCGATCCGGCGCGTGTGGCCGAGATCTGCCAGCGTTACGGGATCGCTGAACTGGCGGTGTTCGGTTCGGTCGCTCGGGGAGATGCCGGCCCAGACAGCGACGTCGACTTGCTCTACGTGCTCGCGCCGGGGGCTCGGCTCGGTTTCGGAATCGACGATCTCGAGGACGAACTCGCTGATCTGTTCGGCCGTGCTGTCGATCTCTTGGCGAGGAAGGCGCTCCACCCTTTGCTGCGCGATGGGATCGACGAGCTGGCAAAGACGCTGTATGCGGCGTGACCGTCTGTTGTTGACCGAGATCGTCGATGCGGTCGAACGTATCCTCGGCTTGGTGGATGGTCGTTCGTTGGCCGATTTCGAGTCCGACCGGGATCGGCGAGATGCGTTGTTGTGGAATTTCACCGTGCTCGGCGAGGCGGTCGGCCAACTGTCCGATGCGACCAAGGACGCTCATCCCGGCGTTGCTTGGATGGCGCCGATCAGGATGCGGAACCGTATCGTGCATGGCTACTGGTCGATCGACCTCGATGTGCTCGTCACAACTGCCGCGGTTGACCTGCCCGGTTTCGCGGCCGATGCACGTGCCGTGCTCGCTCAACTCTCCTCGGAGGACGACCGGTCTTGAGGCATCGACTCTTGCTGCGCTTGTCGCACGAGGAGAGCACATCGCCGACAGCCCAAGACGTAGTCACCGGCATACCCGGCGGTCGGGATACGGGATCGCGTAGCCGCGCAACCAGCCGGTCGTGACGACGAGGCCGTCTGTCACACGCTCACGCAGGCAAGATGTTGGCGTTTACTCGGAAGACATTGGTGGGGTCGTAGCGCGTCTTGAGCTCGGACAGCCGCCGGTGGTTGGTGCCGTAGGAGGCCCGGATCTTCTCGGGTGCGTCGTCCAACGCGATGTGGTTGACGTAGGCACTGCCCTCGAGGTGGGGTTGCAGACTGTCCCAGAGGGCGCGGACCCAGGCGATGTGCTGTTGCGATTCGGACGGGTCGGCCCATTGGCCGATGGCATCGAAATCCCACTGTGTACGCCGTGCAGCGAAAGCCGTCGCCTCGGCGTCGACCCGCGTCGCCGCACCGTGCATGTAGAAGAACAACAGTGCACTCATCGGAGAGCTGAAAGTGGCGGCGGCCTCTGTCACCACGTCGATCAGTTCGTCGGAGATCTGCTCGGTGAACGCCGACCGCCAGTACCGCTGCAGCCCATTCACCGCGTTCGGCTCGTCGAGCAAGGTCTGGCGTACGCCGTAGGGCATCGGCCCGACCAGATCAACGAGGGGACGCCCGAACGCGCGTGCCGGGCCGAGCACCCGCTCTCCGTCTGCGATGGGTCCGTTGTATCCCATGACCATGGCCACGATCGGCACGCCCGCTTGAGGCTCGGTGAGCAGGGCGAGGTAGACCTCGGCCTCGTCGGGCAACGTAGAACAGAAGTCACGGTAGAAACGCAGGACGTCGCGAGCTTGGTCGAGCTCAAAGGCCACGAGGCCGCCCAGCACCGTATCGACGGGATGCAACTGGAACTCCAGCGAGGTGACGACCCCGAAGTTGCCGCCCCCACCGCGCAGCGCCCAGAACAGGTCAGGGTTGCGTTGCTCATCGGCAGTCTGGAACTCGCCGTCAGCAGTCACAATGTCAGCGGACACCATGTTGTCGACGGTCAGGCCATGCTTGCCCATCAGCCAACCGAGTCCACCGCCCAGACTGAGGCCCCCGATACCAGTGTTCGACACCGTGCCGCCCGTGGTCGCCAGGCCGAAGGCTTGCGTTTCGCGGTCGAGGTCGCGCCACAGCACACCACCTTGTGCGTGCGCCCGACGCGCTGTCGGGTCGACACGAATGCCGCGCATCGCCGACAGATCGATCACGATGCCGCCATCATTGGTCCCGTATCCGGGGGCGCTATGGCCACCGCCACGCACCGACACCAGCAGGTCGCGTTCGCGGCCGAACCCGACCGCGAACTGCACATCGGCTACGCCTGAGCATCGCACGACCACCGCCGGCTGCCGATCGACGTTCCCGTTCCACACCCGGCGGGCGCTGTCGTAGCCGGCGTCGCTCGGCACGATCACCTGTCCCGTGACTCCGCCCCGCAGGACACCAAGCGCGACATCGTCGAGCACCGAACAAACCTAGCAGAAGCACGAGTATCGATTCGCCGTCAATCGGCACTTCTCAGCCGCGCAACGCAGCCAGCTCGGCGACGACCCGTTTGGTGCTGACGGGTCGGCTGGTACCGAGCGATGGCGCGAAGATGCTGATGCGCAGCTCCTCCAGCATCCAGCCGAGATCGACTACGTCCGCGCCGACGTCGCCGGGCGGCAATGACTCGAGCAACGACGAGTACTGCCGTTCGACGTTGCGAACCTCGGCCAACTTGCGAAGATCCTTTGCAGGGTTCTCAGGCAGCTTGTCGAGCCTGTGTTTGATGCCGTTGACATAGCGACGCACGTCAGCGAGGCGGTGCTCGCCGTGGACGATGACGAACCGGTCGCGAACCAGCCTCGCCAAGTGTCGCCGCGCGTCGGCGACGTTCGGAGCGACGGAGGCGCTGATCAGTTTGGCCAGGTGCTCTTCGACGTCGGCCGCGAGGGCGACGATCTCGGCCGCCGTGCGCAAGGCGAGTGCCGATCGTGACGGCAGTTGTCGACGGGCAGTGCCGACCAGCGAGTCGAACTGAGCGGCGGTCCACACCTCACCGTGCTCGGCGACCAACCGATCGGCAACGGCGGCGATGCAATCGGTGGCGATGGCGTTGGCGGTCTGCGGCGCGAAGCGGGCGAGCATCAGCTTGTCTCGATTGGCGAGATGCGCTTCCACGGCTCGCTTGCCGACGGGCACGGCCAGCAGTACCAGCCGCTTGACACCGCCGCGCATCACCCGCTCCTGCAGTTCGGGCGTGGTGAAGATGCGCAGCGACACGCTGTCGTCGTCGTCGAGCAACGCCGGATAGCCGTGTACTGTATGGCCGCCGCGCACTGTGTCGACGCGCCGCGGCAGATCGCCGACATCCCACCTGGTGATGCCGCGACGCTCGTCTACCGGGGTCGCCCGGGCAACGGCCGCCCGAAGGGTCGCCCGCAATTGGCGTTTGATCTCGTTGAGGTCTTTGCCGATGCCGACCACAGCGTCGGTCTCGTCGTGCACGGCGAACGTGATCCGCAAGTGATCGGGCACACGAGCAGGATCGAAGGCGCGAGGCGGCACGCGAACCGAAGGTACGACTGCTTCTACCGCGCGGGCCAAGGCCACCGCCAACGGCTCGTCGGCCACCTCCAACAGCCGGTACGCAGCAGCTGTCGTCTCGGCGGCGGGAATCAGTTGGCGGCGGATGTCCTTGGGCAGTGTCTGTATCAACGCTCCCACGAGGTCTGCCCGGAAACCCGGCACCTGCCAGTCGAACCCGTCGGTGGTCAGCCGGCCCAGCACCGCCAGTGGCACGTGCACCGTGACTCCGTCGTCGGTAGCTCCGGGGTCGAAGCGGTACGTCAGCGGGAAGACCATGTCGGCGTGCGCCCACGTGGTGGGGTATTGGTTGGCGTCGTGGTCCGACGCCCGTCCCAATGCCTCGGCGGTCATCGTCAACAGCTCGGGCTCGCCGCGGCGAGCGACCTTCCACCAGCGGTCGAAATGACGACTCGACACCACAGCCGAGTCGACACGCCGGTCGTAGAATTCCATCACCGCCTCGTCGTCGATCTCATCGAGCTTGCGCGTGCGGTCCTCGCGGGAGCGCAAGTCGTCGAGGAACTCGGCGTTGTGCTTGATGAAGTCGTGGGTCGATGCCCAGTCGCCCTCGACCAACGCGTGGCGGATGAACATGGCCCGCGCGTCGACGGCATCGATGCGGTCGTACCCGATCGTGCGGTTGGCGACGATCGGCAAGCCGTACAGCGACACCCGCTCGCCGACCACGGCGCGACCGCCGCGAGCATCCCAACGTGGCTCGCCGTAGCTGTACTTGGTCAGATGCTTGGCGATGGCTTCGGCCCACTCGGGCTGCACGCTGGCGACAGTGCGTGCCCACAACCGGTTGGTCTCGACCAGTTCGGCGGCCATCACCCACTTCGGCTGCTTGCGCGACAGCACCGAGCCGTTGCCGATCGCAAACTTCGAGCCGTGCGCGCCGTTGTAGTCGCGGCTGTTGCTGTCGGCGGTCCCGTCGCGCATCCCGAGGTGGCTCAGCAGTCCCGCGAGGAGTGCTTGGTGGATGCGGTCCGGATGGCCCGCTTCGGTGCCAGGGCGGATGCCGAGCTGACCGGTGACTCGGCGAAGCTGGCTGAACACATCTTGCCACTCGCGCACGCGGAGATAGTTGAGGTACTCGCTGCGACACAGGCGCCGGAACTGATTGCCGCTGAGCTCTTGTTGCCGCGCCCGGAGGTAGTCCCACAGCCTGACGAACGCGATGAAATCGCTGCTCGCTGCGTCGTCGACGGTGAACCGGCGATGCATCTCGTCGGCAGCCTGGCGGTGCTCGGCTGGGCGCTCGCGCGGGTCTTGAATGCTCAGCGCCGCGGCGATCACCATCACCTCGCGCACGCATCCGTGCCGGTCTGCTTCCACCACCATCCTGGCCATGCGCGGGTCGATCGGTAGGCGGGCCAGTTGCCGACCGACCTTGGTCAACCGCCGATCGGTCGCCGCTGCACCGGTCGCCTTCGGCACAGTCGCCGACGGCTGCAACGCTCCGAGTTCGTCGAGCAGCAGGTAACCGTCGCGGATCGAGCGGCTGTCGGGTGGCTCGATGAACGGAAAGGCGGCGACGTCGCCCAGGCCGAGGTTGATCATCTGCAAGATGACCGAAGCGAGGCTGGTGCGCAGGATCTCGGGTTCGGTGAACGCCGGGCGATCGGCGAAACCTTCCTCGTCGTAGAGGCGGATGCAGATGCCCGGCGCGACGCGGCCGCAGCGGCCGGCGCGCTGGTCGGCCGAGGCCCGCGACACCGGCTCGATCGGCAGCCGCTGCACCTTCAAGCGATGGCTGTAGCGCGAGATGCGCGCCGTACCCGTGTCGACGACGTAGCGAACGCCTGGCACGGTCAGCGACGTCTCGGCGACGTTGGTCGACAGCACGATGCGCCGCCCGCGGTGCGACTGGAAGATGCGGTGTTGCTCGACGCTCGACAACCGGGCGTAGAGCGGCAGCACCTCGGTGTCGCGCAAGATTCAACCGTCGCAGCGCATCGGCGGTGTCGTGGATCTCGCGTTCGCCCGACAGGAACACCAGCACATCGCCGGGCCCTTCGTGGCTCAGTTCATCGACGGCGGCGCACAGCGCCTGCACCTGATCGCGCTCGTCGTCGTCTCCCAGCGGCCGATAGCGAATCTCGACCGGGTAGGTGCGTCCCTCGACGGTGATGATCGGGGCGTTGTCGAAGTGCTCGCTGAACCGCTGCGTGTCGATGGTCGCCGAGGTGACGATCAGCTTCAGGTCAGGTCGTCGCGGCAGCAGCTGGCGGATGTAGCCGAGCAGGAAGTCGATGTTCAGGCTGCGCTCGTGGGCCTCGTCGATGATCAAGGTGTCGTAGCGGCGCAGCATGCGATCGCGTTGGATCTCGGCCAGCAGGATGCCGTCGGTCATCACCTTGATCCGGGTCTGCTCACCGACGCGATCGGTGAACCGCACGGCGTAGCCGACCGTGGTACCCAGCTCGCAGTGCATCTCCTCGGCTATGCGATCGGCGATCGTGCGCGCCGCGATGCGCCGCGGCTGGGTGTGGCCGATCATCCCGTCGACTCCCCGGCCGGCACGCAGGCAGAACTGCGGCAGCTGGGTGCTCTTGCCCGATCCGGTCTCGCCGGCGACGATCACCACCTGATGCGCGGCGATGGCGGCGATCAGCTCATCGGCGCGTTCCAGAATCGGCAGTTCCACAGATGTCAGTCTGCTCGGCCATGCTGTGGTTCGTCGTCCAGATTGTCGGAGCCTCGACCCACCACGGCTATGGCGCCCTCGGCCGAGCGCTGCCTCGCCCCCGACGGAACGGCTGGTCGGCGCCGCCGAGCGTCACCCCCACCGGTGACGGTGTCGTGCTTGACGTTTGACGTTGACGTTGGTGGGCGTCGCGGTGGGTCGTTCGCCTCTTGGATCGCGCCGCCGGTCGTGGTGTAGGTGAAGCACAGTGTTGAACGAGGAGGTGCGGGATGCGACGGCTCGTGTCTCGTGACGGGAGCCGATCGCCGAGCTGGCGCGTCTGGCTCGGAGTGCTCAGCGGATTCGCGCTGGCGGTGCCGATCGTGACTCAGGCGGCACCGGCAGACTCGTCGCCGCCGGTGGCGTACTGCGCCAGCGAGGCGCTCGACGACGGCGAGTACTTCATCCAAGACTCCGTGGCCCTCGAGGATGGCTCGCTGATCGCAGTAGGCACGACAGGGGAATCACTCGTGGCCGGCAATCAGACGGCGGGCTTCATCGCCAAGTTCACATCCGACGGTGAACGCGACGCCGCCTTCGGCGACGCCGGGGTCGTACGCTTGGACCTTGGCACGTTGTACGACGGTGTCTACGCGGTCGCCGTCGACGACGTCGGACGGATCGTTGTCGGAGACACCGGTTGGTTCGGGAATGCGCCGACCGGGCTCGCTCTGCGCCTCGAAGCAGACGGAACGGTCGACACCAGCTTTGGTGACGGCGGAGTAACCGATCTCGGGTTCCCGATCTATGACGTTGCGATCGGTGCCGACGGGCGGCTGCTGTTTGCTGCACCGGAGGTGATCGCCCTCGACGACAATGGCCGGATCGACCCGACATTCGGCGTTGACGGTCGCGCCGGTACGGTGCCGAGCTTCGGCCGCCTCGGTGTGCAACCCGACGGGCGGATCGTCGCCGTCTCCGGCGATCTCGAGCGCGGTGCACGCCTACCGGTTCACGCCCGACGGGATGGCAGATCCGGCGTTCGGAGTGGGCGGGATCACCGAAGTGACGCTCACCGAGGACCATACGGTGACCGACGTCGTCGTCACCGCCAACGGCACCGTCGTCATCGTCGGCGCGTCGCGTGTCGATCCGGGCTGGCAGTCGTTCCTGTTGAGGCTGCTGCCATCGGGCGAGTTCGACCAGGAATTCGGCAACGCGCTGGCTTGGTACACGCCGAGCGCGGTGGCGATGGGGCTCGTCGTGTTCGACGACCTCTCGATGGCGGTGGCAACCGAGTCGATCGAGCAGGACGTGTGGGGATCCGTGATGCGCCTCGACCCGAACGGGCAGCTCGACGACACATTCGCGATCGACGGTGTGGCGACCATCATGGCGACACCGTGGAGTCTCCGCGCCCGCCCCGACGGGGCGTTGCTCGCCTCGATCAACATGTTGCCACCGCGCGAGACCGCGGCAATCTTCGCCTTTGACACCAACGGCGACTGCGTCGACACCTCACCGCCGCCGGACACGACAATCCCCGACACCTACCCGCCTGAGACGAGCCCGCCAGGGACGAGCCCGCCTGAGACGAACCCGCCAGGAACTGTGCCGGACGTGCCACTTCCCGAGCTCGCCTCGCGCTTCGTAGCGATCGAACCAGCCCGGATCCTGGACTCCCGCACCAGTACCGGCCCGATAGCGGCCGACACGTCCATCGCTCTCGCAGTCACCGGCCATGCCGGTATACCTTCGAGCGGCGTCAGCGCCGTGGTCCTCAACATCACGGCAACCGACACGACCAGCGCCGGGTTCGTGACCGTCTGGCCCGCAGGAAAGCCGCGGCCGCTGGCCAGCAACCTCAACATCGACACGCCCGGCGACACGGTCGCGGCGCTCGTCACCAGCGCCATCGCCGCCAACGGGACCGTCGCCATCTACACCCAGAGATCCACCGACCTCGTCGTCGACGCCGTCGGCTACTACACCCTGACGGGCGCAACCTCAGCGGGGCGCCTGGTGGCCGTCGAACCCCACCGACTCCTCGACACCCGCATCGGCCCCGGCACGTCTGGCAGCACCCCACCCGAGCCCGGACGGACAATCGACATCGCCGCCACCGGCGCAGACTCACCGGTTCCATCCGACGCGTCGGCCGTGATCGTCAACGTCACCGCCACTGAAGCGGCCGCACCGGGATACGTGACCCTGTGGGGACCCGGCGACCGCCCGCCGACCAGCAACGTCAACCTCGCCCGCACCGGCCAGACCGTTGCGAACCTGGCCATCGTCCCCGTCGCCGGCGACGGCCGGATCCAAGCATTCACCCAATCCGGCACCCACCTCATCGTCGATGTCGTGGGCTGGTTCACCGGCGACAACGATCCGCCTGCCGTGTCCGGACTGTTCGTGCCGATGACCCCGGCGAGGTATGTCGACACCCGCACGACGGGAACACCAACGCCTGTCGTGACCGTCGACCTCTCCCTACACGCCTACATCCAGGCCGGCCGGGCCGCCGCAGTCGCTGGCACGTTGACGATCACCAACACACGTCGTCCGGGTTACTTCGCCGTCTTCCCCGGCAACACGCCATCGCTGGCGTCGACCGTCAATGCCGAACGGGCAGGCCACACCGTCGCCAACCACTTCGTCACCGCCGTGAGCAACGGGCACTTCGCTGTGTTCGCCCAGCACCCCGCGGACGTCATCGTCGACCTCACCGGCTGGTACATCGCCTAGATCTGGTTGCTGGTCGGCCACTCACCCGGAAGGGACCTTTTCCTCTGGGCGGAGGTGCGCAGCGTGCCGATGGTTGGGTAGGACGCACCCGAACACGTTTAGTGCGGCCCGGAGGAGCACGGCGTGGTGATGCGGTCAGGGACGGCTCGTGATCGACGGCGAAGGGCCCCGTCTCAGGTCGAGGACCTGGTCGATGCCGGCGTGGGACCGCTCGTCGGCACGGGGCGCATTCGCCGGGTGGCGCCATTTGCGATCACGGCGACGGTCAGCATGCTCGTTGCGGTGCCGGGTACCTCATGGGCGCGACCGTGGTTTGCCGTCGCCGGGTCACTTAGCGTCGCTGCAGTGATCGTCGCGGCCATCGTGATGCCGTGGCAACGGTTGTCCCGCAAGGCTCAACTCGGTCCGCCGGTGGTCTTTCTCGTCGCGATCCTGTTGATGCTGTCCGCCACCCAGAACGGCGACAGATCACCGTTCCTCACGATGGCCGTCCTGCCGTTGATGTGGCTGGCCCTCTACGAGAGCCGCGTCGTTGTGTTCTCGATTGCATCGTTGTCCGGCGTGGCGCTCTGGCTCATGGTGCCCAGCGGAACAGTCGACCCGGCGAGTCGAGCAACCGTGTCGATCATCGTCTTCGTCGTCTGTGCCACTGGTATGGGTGTCACCCTGAATGACCTGGTCGCCGGCGATCGACGGCTTGCACGAGCGCTGCGAGAAGAGCGCGCTGCGCTCGAGAGCGCCGCCGTGATGCTCGACGCACTCCCGGAGCAGCTGTCTCGTTACCGCCTGCCTGGCCACATCATCTCGTACTACAACGCAGCGTGGGGTGCGCAGCACCACGTCGGACCGGCCGAAGCTGTGGGCCGGCGTCTCGACGACTTCTTGTCCGACGACGAGCTGGTCGGCCTCACGCGACAGCTCGACCTTCTTGGTCCGGCGACACCCATTTTGGACGACGAGGTCGAACGCGCCGCCGGTAGCACATCGGAGCGGTGGTTTCAGTGGATCGACACATACATCTCCGACGGTGACAGCGAGGAAATTCTCGCAATCGGCCGAGATGTCACCGATCGGCACCATGCCGAGGCCGCCCTGGCCGCGAGCGAGGCCCGCTACCGCGATCTCGCGGACAAGTCGGCTGATGTCGTGTGGCATTTCGCACTCGCGCCGACACCGCATTTCGACTACATGAGTCCATCGGTCGAGAACATTCTCGGTTATCCACCGTCGTACTTCCTCGAGGACTTCAGCCGGATGCTGGAAATTCTCGATGACGAGGGCGCGACTGCGATTCAGCGCGCCCTCAACGGCGAGCGGGTGCTCGCCCGGTTCGACTTCCGCTTCCGGCATGCCGATGGCTCGATCGTAATCGGCGAGACGCGCACCACGCCCGTTCGGGCCGGGCTGCAGGGTGTGAGCCGAGACGTCACCGAGCTGCGACGGCTGCAGGCGAACGTCGCCGCGCTCGCCTTGCGCGACCCGCTCACCGGCCTGGCCAACCGCCGCCTCTTCGACGAGCTGCTCGACGCCGATCTGGCGCGCACCGAACGCCACGAGCTGACACTGGCGGTCGCGTTCGTCGATCTCGACGGCTTCAAGATTGTCAATGACACGTACGGCCACAACGCAGGGGACATCGTGCTCTGCGAGACCGCCCGCAGACTGCTCGGCATCGTGCGGAGCGCCGACACCGTCGCACGCCTGGGCGGCGACGAGTTCGTGTTCGTGTTCGAACCCAACGATTCGGACTCGCACCACCTCATCGATCGCATCGACAGAGCGCTGTCCGAGCCGATCAACATCACCCCCACAACTACGGTCTGCTGCCCGGCCAGCATCGGGGTCGCGGCCACCAGCACTGTTGGATACGACCGCGACGCGCTGCTCGCCGCAGCCGACATCGCAATGTACGACGTGAAACGGTCCCGCCAGACCGTTCGACCCGCGGCGGGTGCCATCGCGGAATGAAGTGGAACCCGTTGGAGACACCCATGAATCCCCGCGCCAGAAGCGACCCGAAGACAGACCTCGGACCGATTGGCCGGTGAAGTAGCCAACCAGCACGGGACGTTGGCCCCTTGGCGACAAGTCGGCCCGGCGTGACGATATGGGTGTGGAACGGTTCGTCAAGTGGCGGTCGTTGCTCCTCGGCGTGTGTGCGTCCCTGGTCGCCGGCTGCGGTGGTGGTTCTTCGGCTGACGTGGTGACGCCGGCCAGTGGCTCGACGGTGGCTACCTCGCAGACGACCTCGGCCAGCGTCTCGGCGACAACGGCGCCAGCCGATCTGCAGCGTGTGCTCGACGAGGCGCGGACCTCATTCGGGGCACCGGCGGCGCTGGCGCTGGTGAACGACGGAGGTCACGTCGTCGTGTACACGTCGGGCGAGGGTGAGCCCGCTGCCGGTCCACTTGGTCCCTCGACCACGTTTCGGGTCGCCAGCATCACCAAGCCGATCGTCGCCGCGCTCGTTCTGGATGCGGTGCGCCGCGATGAAGTTCGTTTGGACGACGACGTGACCGTGCTGCTCCCGGGGGCGTTGCGCGCCGGGCCGACGCTTACGGTGCGCATGCTGCTTGACCACACAAGCGGAATGTTCAACGTGGGCGACGAGGGTGATGTCGTCGCCGACATCGGGCGCCTCTCAGACCCGGTGCTGCAGCAGCAGGCGCAAGACGTGGTCGCGTGGTACCTCGCAGGTGAGTCTGTGGGCATCTCGGACGACCTGTACGTTGCCCTCGCCGAGACCCACGACCGCTACTTCCCTCCGGGCGAGGGCTACCACTACAGCAACGTCAACTACCAGCTTGCTGCGATGGTCCTCGAGCATGTCACCGGTTTGTCACTGCCCGAGCTGTTCTCCGCGCGCCTCGCCGCGCAGCTCGGCCTGACGAGCACGGCGGTGGCGGTGGACGGGTCGCTGATGCCCGAGCTGCGCGGGTTCCGCCGCGACGCGAACGGCGACGTCACCGACGACACGGGCAACATCGTGGCGCTCGGCAATGGCGGCGGCGGCGGCGTCATCTCGACACCGGCGGAGTTGATGACCGTGCTGCAGTCCATTGTCGCCGGCGACTACCTCCCCGCCGACCTGGCCGCCGAGATGCGCCGCCCGACGGCCGTGTCGAACAACAGCTACGGCCTCGGACTCGCAACCTACTACCTGCGGTGCGGCACGTTCCTCGGTCACGGGGGGTCGATGTCGGGAACGAACTCGATCGCGCTCGTCAGCCAAGACGGACTTCGCAGCGTGGTCGCCGTAGTCAACATCGATGCCGACCCCGATCCGAACATGACAGCGCTGGCGGAGTCGATTCTGTGCCCCTGACTGCTGGTTCCCTATCGACTGTCTGACCTCACGCGGGGTGTTCACAAGCACTCCGATTCGGCCGTGTGAGAATGTGGCCGCATGGAGACACGTTCGCTCTCACCGAAGCATGCCGATGCGCCGATGGTACCGATCATCGGGATGGGCACGTCGAAGACGTTGGACACCGACGATCTCGCGCTCGCGGGTGAGGTGGTGTCGGCGGCGCTCGACGCAGGCACGACCTTGTTCGACTCGTCGCCGATGTACGGAAAGGCGGAACGCACGCTGGGCGCCGCGCTCGAAAGTCGTCGTGCGGGAGCGGTCGTGGCCACAAAGGTGTGGACCGACGACGACGAAGTAGCGGAGCGGCAGATCGCAGCGTCGCTCGCGTTCTACGGTGGCCACATCGAGCTGCTGCAGATCCACAACATGGTGCGCTGGCCCGAGCGGCTGCGGCGTATTGAAGCGCTGCGCGGCTCGGGTCAAGTGACACTCGTTGGCGCGACGCATTGGAAGGCGGCGAGCTTCGACGAGCTCGAGGCGGCCATGGTCACGGGTCGCCTCGATGCCATCCAGATCCCCTACAACCCACGGGAACGGCAGGTCGAGGACCGCCTGTTGCCACTGGCCGCCGAGCTCGGACTCGGTGTACTGATCATGCGTCCGTTCGCTGCCGCCGAGCTGATGCGTACAGCCCCGTCTGCCGCCGAACTTGCGCCGCTCCAGCCCTTCGGCATCCACACGTGGGGTCAAGCGTTGCTGAAGTGGGGACTGAGCCACCCGGCGACCACGGTGTCGATCCCCGCCACGTCGAAGCCGAGCAGGGCAACAGAGAACGCCATAGCCGGCGATGCCAGGCCACTCGACGAAGAGCACCGGCAGTTGATCAGCCGACTGGCCGGCGCCTGACTGGCCGAGTCAGGCTGGAGTGTTGCCGTCGTCGACGAGGTCTTCGCGGATTGCAACCGTTTCTTCGATCGTGATCTCGTCTTCGCCGATCGAGCCATCACCGTCGACATCTACGCCGGTAATAGTGGTCGCCTCGATGATGTCGGGCACCCCATCGCCGTCGATGTCGTAGCTCGTGATGGTCGTCTGTTCAATGATGTCGGCAACGCCGTCGCCATCGATATCGACCACGGTCGTGGTCACTTCACGCACCGCGTCGACCACCCCGTCATCGTCGACATCGACCGACTCTGTCTCGACGATCACTTCGATTTCACCCTTGCCATCCGTTTCGTCCATTGTGCGAGTCAAGCATGGCCGGGGGCGCAGCGCAAATGACCAGCGATGGGGCTGCGGCGATCGGGGCGACCGCCGACGAGCGGCACGAGGTCAACGTATTCGGCATCTAGGATTTGGCGAGCTCGTAGTCGATCGCGGCGGCGATGGCCGGGTCGTCGGGGCTCATCGTCGGCGCGAACCGGCGGGCGACGGTGCCGTCTTTGGCGATGAGGAACTTCTCGAAGTTCCACAGCACATCCGGGTTCTCGTTCGGCGTCATCCCAAACCCGCGGAGGCGCTCACGGAACGCCTCGGGGTCGCCCTCGGCCTGAGGAACCGCTGAGGTGAGCGCGGTGTACAACGGGTGCTGATCCTCACCGACGACGCTGATCTTGGAGAACATCGGGAACTGGACCGAGTAGTTCACCTTGCAGAACTCGGCGATCTCGGCCTCGGTGCCGGGTTCCTGTGCGCCGAAGTTGTTGGCTGGGAACCCGAGAACGGCGAATCCTTGGTCGCGCCGGTTCTCGTACAGCGCCTCGAGCTGCTCGTACTGGGGCGTGAGCCCGCACTTCGACGCGACGTTGACGACCAGGAGGACCGAGCCGGCGAAGTCGCCCAGCGTGGCCTCCTTGCCGTCGATCGTCGAGACGGGGATCTGCTGTATATCGGACATCGCGGTTCCTCGATCGATTGCTCGCCACCCCAGTGATGGCCGCTCACGAGTCTGCTCCAGCGAGGCATGACTCTCGCCATCGAACGCCGCCTCAGCCCGGTCGGGGGATCGAGGCTTAGGCGGCGTGTGGGTTGTTGGTGGTGATCCAGTGGAGTGCGTTGGCGGGGTCGATGCGGTGTTCGTTGATTTCGTCGAGGATGGCTCGTAGTCGGGCGAGTTCGTTGGGTGGGACGACACCGAAGCGCAGCGGGTTGGCGGCGGCGACCGACGCACAGGTCTTGCATGCTCGTTGATGGTTGGTGTTGAAGTGCTGCCCGGCGAGTGGTGCGGCGAGCAGACCGCAGAGCGTTTCGCGGCGGCGACCCTCGGGTCGCACCGAGGTTCGCAAGGCGTGGACCTTGCGGTGTTGGGCAACGAGGCCGCTGATGCTGCGTTCGTAGCCGGTGCCACTCCAGGTCTCACCGCGGGCCTGGCCTGGCAGGGCACGAACGGTGCGGTGGTGTTCGAACCCGTGGCGGTGCTCGTAAGCGCGTTGGCGACACGAACGTCGGCAATACAGGCGTGGGCGACCCGGACGGCACACAACGCTGAACTCGGTCGCGCACCACGAACAGGCCCGATGTGTCGGGCGAGGCTGAGAAATGATCGGCATCACCTCGTTGTACACCCACGGTTTCACACCATTCCCCGAGCTCGACACAACGGGCAGACGCCTGGGTCACCCCCGGCCCGCCCGGCCCGGCAGCGCTGCCACCGAGGGATCCACCCGGACCCTTCGCGCTCACCGCTCGTCGTGGATCGTCCGTGACGTAACCGACCCGACCGAACGGGCGTGTTTCGTCACAGACGATTCACGACGAGCCCGACCCGGGCAACCACCGCCAACCATAACGTCACAGACGATTCACCAGGGGGGACGACACGCCGGTCACGGCAAGCCCGCCGCTCGGCCACCCGCCGCTCAGGCTGGGTCGACCAGGCCGGCCGCCCGGGCCGAGAACGCTACGACAACCCGGCCCATTCGAAAGAGGGCTTGCTCAGCAGGGTCTTAGCCGGCACCGATGCGCCTGTATCGGCGTCGCTATCACGCCACCGGTGGCGGAATTCGCGCCGACCAGGCGCATTGGGTTCGATTTCACGCCACGGGTGGCGTAAAATCGCGCCCAGGCGGGCTGAGCAGCAAGCACCGAGATCACCCGAATGACCGGTGATCGGGACCATCCGGCAAGCGGCGTCGTACAGCTGGACCACGGCGTCGTCACGGAGCGTCGCCCGATGCGACGGCGAGCAGCGCCAGCGCGTGAATCTGGACGTCGGCGGGCGTGAGCACGTCAGGCAGCTCGACCAGGATCGAGCTGCTGCCGAGCGCCTCGTCGATCGGGCACCACATGAATCCGGCGGCGCAATCGCCACTGCGCTTCAGCGTCCCGAGCCCGGTCAGCGCCTGGTACTGCCTCGCCGGCGTCATTGATGCGCCCGAACCGCCCACCCAGCCGTAGTTCTGGTGGTACCAGACCGTCAACGACGGCCGGACGGCAAGAGCGAAGTCGTAGACGGCCTGCTGCTCGGGCTGGCTCGGCGCCAGTCGGTTCGGGTCGGCGCCGTTGGCCAGGAAGCGGGTGTCGAGGACGAGGCCATCGGGGTTCATGGTGGGCACGACCCACAGCGTGATCCCTTCGGGCAGTGACAGCGACCGCGCTCGCAGCAGAACCCGCAGGCCGCCCTCCTCGTCGCCGTGGGTCTGACCGACGACGAGTACGGTCCTGGGCCCGTCGCCGTAGCGCATGGCCATGATCGGCCGCCCGTTCGCTGAGGTGCCGATCTGGCGGGCCTCGCCCGCTCGGGCCTCGGGTGTGGTGTCGGTGGCGATGCCCAGGTACTCGAGCAAGTCATCGTCGGGCACGCCGGTCATGGGGAGCCCGGCGTCGAGTTGGACCACGGCCGTCGCCCGCTGAACACGGCGCTCGCTGTCATCTTTCGACCCGCTGGTGACGTCGAAGCCCAACATGTCGAGCATGCCGGTCAGGCAGGTCCGGGTCGTCGCCGTTACGCAGTCGAGGTCCTCGGGGAGAGGGCGGCGGCCGCCACGGCGCCCGTTGATGGGGTTGGTCACCTCGTCCAACGACGCCTCGTTCGTCGGCACGATGACATCCGGGGACACCGACGTCATCGAGATGCCGGCCAGCTCAGCGCGATCCACCACCGGTGCGCTGGTCGATGTCGTCGTCGGCGACGACGTGTCGGCGGAGGTCGGCATCGTCGAGAAAGCGGTGATGGCGATCGTGGTCGGCGCGACGGTGGAAGCAACCGATGACGCTGTGGAGACTGGCTCGCCCGACGTGGTCGGCGCCGCGGCGCCGGAGGCGCACGAGGCAAGCAGGAGTACCAAGGCAACCTGGCACCGCATCACGTCCAGGAAAGACTGCGACCTCACTGCCCTGTCACCACCAGGTCACGGTACCGCCGCAAGCTGAACTCGGCAGAGCAGTCGATCTCGAGGCCGGGGGCGATGCCAGACTGCTTGCATCGACTCAGTACGCATCGACCAGTGGCTGCAGGCCGTGCGGATCACCAAGACCCGCTCGGGTGCCACCGCGGCCTGTCGTGCCGGACACGTGAGAATCAACGGCGCGGCAGCGAGACCATCCTCACCAGTGAGAGTGGGTGATCACGTGGAAGCACGCGTGAACCAGCGCGAGCGAATCGTCGACGTCACCAAACTCATCACGAAGCGGGTTGACGCCACAATCGCCGCCCAGTGCTTCGACGATCGCAGTCCGCCCCCACCCGAACGAGACGACACCTTCCAACCCCCGTTCGCGGTGCGTGAGCGCGGTGCCGGCCGTCCGACGAAACGAGACCGCCGCCAGATCGACCGGGTGCGCGGCCGCGGCCGCTGACCGATAATTCACCCCGCCGTCGAAGGACAGATATCGAGCGCCGTTCCGGTGAAACGACCGTCACACACGCCTGTTAGCGTCCGCCGCGAACGCGACTCTGGAAGGGAGATCTGATGACCCGACTCCTCCTGGTCGTCTCCAGTGCAACGGAGATCGACCTCGCCGACGGGACACCGCACCCCATCGGGTACTGGCCAGAAGAAGTGTCCCGGCCACTCCGAAGATTTCTCGACGCAGGGGTCGACGTCGTCGTGGCGACACCGGGCGGACGAGCGCCGACGCCCGATCAGTTCGGGTTGGAACCAAGGTTCCACTATCGCGACGAGGACGAGGACTTTCTTCAGTCGGTGATCCGTTCCTTCGCTCCCGACCCGGAGGACATTCGGATCACCCTCCATCACCTGACCGAACTCGACCTGATCGCCGGCCGGGCCCTCCACGAGCATGCGATCAAGGGCGGCGCTGACGCGCTCGACGCCAGGGACCACATCGATGCAGCGGCCCGTGACGCCTGGTTCCAGGACCGCAACCTCATCGACGTGCTGGCCGGCATGCCAGCACCCGACCACTTCCCGGACAGCGACCGCGGCACGCCAGATCGCCGACGAGGTCCAGCGGGAGTCCGTCGAGGAGGCGGAGAAGGTGAAGATCGAGCTGACCACCAACCCGACGCTGATGGAGCCTCGAGACCTCTCGTCGATCACCGACGAGGAGTTGGAGAGGTTCGACGGTGTGTTCTTCCCCGGCGGCCACGGGCCAATGGTCGACCTCAACGAGAATCCCGACGTCGACCGGATCGTCCGGCACTTCCACAACAAGCGACAGTTGGTGTCGGCCGTCTGCCACGGGCCCGCCGCACTGCTCAGCGTTGGCAACGGACCCGACGGCGCGTGGCTGTTCGACGGCTACCGGATGAGCGTCTTCAGCGACGATGAGGAAAACCAGGTGCCGGTCGGCCAACTGGGTGCACCTTGGTACGTCGAGACGGCCATTCGCAACAAGGGCGCTGTCGTCGACAACGCCCAGGCCGAGTGGATCAGCCACGTCGTGGTCGACCGCAACGTGGTGACCGCCCAGAACCCCGCGTCGTCGGACGCCGTCGCGGCCGCGGTGCTCAAGAAGCTGGGGGTCGGCTGATGACCATTGCGACCGACTTCATCGATGCACTCAACGCCCACGACGTAGCGTCGGCGATGAAGTGCTGCGACGCCGATGGTGAGCTCTTGCTGCCCCATCTGGGCGAGCCCGGCACGCTCGCCATCGAGGGCACGGAGTACTTCGAAGCGCTCGTGACCGCGTTCCCGGACCTGCGCATCAAGACCCGTCACCACAGCGAGATGCACGACGGCGTCGAAGTGACGGAGCTCAACGTCTCGGGCACCCAGGCCGACGACTTCATCGGGATCATCAATCAGGAGAAGTTCTGCGATGTCGACCAGGCGTGGCGCTTCACGACCGACGACGGCCGCATCACAGGCCTGCACTGTTATTGGGACCAGACCATGCTGATGCGCCGCCTCGGCGTAAAGCGGCTCGACAACATCACCATCACGCAAGGAGCCGACCTGTGACCGCAACCGCAACTGCCTCGAGAGCAGACGCAGCGACCGCGATCGTGTCGGCGTTCTTCGATGCCTACCGCGCCCGCGACGTCGAGGCGATGATCGACCTCTGCACCGACAACGCCGACTTCGACTACATCCCGTTCGAGGTGGTAGGCAAACAACGCACTGTCCGGGGCAAGGGCAAGATCCGGGGCGTCGGCAAGGCGATCTGGGCGAGCCTGATCGATGCGTTCCCCGACCTGACCAACGAGGTCAGCTCGATGGCCGCCGACGACGACGGCAACGTCGCGGTCGAGGTCCACATCGGGGGCATGCAGGCCAAATCGTTCGGAGCGCTCCCGCAGACCGGCGACAGCTACTGGCTGCCTCACCTCTTCGTGTTCCACGTCGACGACGATTGTTTGATCGACGCGACCAGGGCCTACTGGGACAACGCCAACTGGTACGGGCAAATGGGCTGGAAGGAGGTCGGCTGACATGGCACTGCTCAAGCGCGAGGATTGGTTCGACCTGACACGCGACGTCGACTGGGAGTTCACCCACGTCGACCACGAGGCGGTCTACCCGGAATGGATGTCGGGTTCGGGCAAAGTTCCGATCGAGGCCTGGGCGAAGTGGAAGGAGCCGTACGTTACCTCCTACCCCGAGTACGTCGCGACACAGGCGGAAAAGGACGCCGGCACGTACTCGGTCAAGGCGGCCATCGAGCGGTCGTCGCTGTTCGAGCGGCTCGACGAGGGCTGGAAGTCAGCGGCCAAGATCCACTTCGGCGGGGTTGCCCTGATCGAATTCATTGCAGTACCGGCAGAGCTGAAGATGGCCCGCTTCGGGCTCGCCCCGTCGTGGCGCAACACCGCCGTCTACGGCGCGCTTGACGAGATACGCCACACGCAGCTCAACTTGTGGTTCGCCCACGAGCTCGTGTCGAAGGACGCGCAGTTCGACTGGACACAGAAGGCGTACCACACCAACGAGTGGGGCATCATCGCCGCGCGCTCCGTGTTCGACGGGATCATGATGAACCCGAACACGGTCGACACCGCGATCCAGGTGCCATTCACGTTCGAGACCGGATTCACCAACGTGCAGTTCGTAGGGCTCAGCTCAGACGCGCTGTCGGCCGGCGACATCAATTTCGCCAACATGATCAGCTCGATTCAGACCGACGAGGCCCGCCACGCCCAACAGGGTGGTCCCACACTCGAGATCCTGATGGAGTACGACCCGAAACGGGCGCAGTGGCTGATCGACAAGTCGTTCTGGGCGTCGGCCCGGCTCTTTTCGGTCCTGACCGGACCGGCGATGGACTACTACACCCCTCTCAAACACCGGCGACAGTCGTACAGGGAGTTCATGGAAGAGTGGATCGTCGACCAGTTCGTGTCGAACATCGAGTCGTACGGGCTGAAGAAGCCGTGGTACTGGCAGGAGTTCCTCGACGGACTCGAGACGTGGCACCACTCGCTCGCGCTCGGGCTCTGGTTCTGGCGCCCGACCCTGTGGTGGAACCCGCAGGCCGGCGTCTCCAAGGCCGAGCGGGAATGGCTCGTCGAGAAGTACCCGCGTTGGGAGACCGAGTGGGGGCCGCATTGGGACGTGATCATCGACAACGTCAATCGGGGCAACATGGGCGCGACCCTGCCCGCAACCCTCCCGTGGTTGTGCAACTTGTGCCATCTGCCGATCGGCACCGCCGCCGCCCCCCGCAACGCCAAGTACCCGATCAAGAGCTACCCGCTCACCTACAACGACCACACATACCATTTCTGCTCCAGGCCGTGCCGGCAGATCTGGTGGGAGGACAAGGACTTGCTCCACCAGCACAACGTCATCGAGCGCCTGCTCGGCGGCGAGATCGAGCAGCCCGACGTGCCGGGGATCCTTGCCTGGATGGGACTCACGCCCGACGTCATGGGTGACGATGCGTACGGGTACAAGTGGGCCGCCGAGTACGCCGACCGCGTCGCCGAGGGAGCGCCGACATGAGCGTCACCGAGGAAACACCGCACGAGGCGACATCCGCCGAACCGCAGCCGTGGCCGGTCAACGCCAAGTTCGGCGGCGACTTCGTCACCCAGCTCGTGCTCGGGATGTCGAACATGACGGTCGACGAGTTGGCCCAGGAGGTCGCGTCGCACGTCATCGGCAAACGCCTTCCCGCCGAGGACCTGCCGATGCAGGTGACCTATGAGGGCAAGGTCCTCGACGGGTCGACGCTGGTGTCGCAGTCGGGCATCGTCCCGGTCACGAACATCTACGTCGACTACGTTCGCGATGCTCCCGGGGAGGCCGACGGGTCCTCGACCGTGGCCGACGCCGGGCAGCACCGCAAGGTCGGTCCGGTTCTGCGGATGGGCGACGACATCGCCCCGATCCTCTCTGCCATCGAGGACGACAACCCCGACGCCCTCCTGGAGGTCGTCGACCAGGGTGCCTACGTCCGCGTCGAGACCGTCGGCCGCCTGGTGGTGACCCGGGCGTCAATCGAACGACGCCTCGGGCGGCCGTTCGAGATGCGCCAACTCGAGGCGAACATGGCCGCCTTCAGCGGCCGGATCCAGACCGGCAGCGAGCAGATCACCTGGCAGTACGAGGAGGTGGAGCAATGAGCGACGAACCCCGCAAGCTGCGTACCTGGAGTGCGTTCGGCGAGATCCGCCGCAAGCCGTCGGAATACGAGATTGTCAGCCACGACCTCAACTACACGACCCGCGCCAACAAGCACGCACCGCTCGAGTCGAACCCGACGTCGCCGGTCAACATGTGGTTGACGACCTACCGCGACAACTCGCCACTCAGGTGCCAGAACTGGAACGAGTTCCGCGACCCCGACCAGCTGACCTACCGCGCCTATACCACGGCGCAGACCAAGGCCGAAGCGAGCGTCGCCAACCTCCTCGACGAGTACCACGAGGCCGGTCACGACAGTGACCTCGACCCGGCGTGGCTCGATGCGCTGGGGTCGTTGTTCTGCCCGCTGCGGTTCCCGTACCACGGCTTTCAACAGATCGCCGCGTACACCGGCCTCGTCGCGCCGACCTCGTACGTCACCAACGCCAGCTCGTTCGCTGCAGCCGACTGCTTCCGGGTGGTCAACCTCGCCGCCTACAGGACCACCGAGCTCCGCCTGGCCCATCCCGACCGCGGGTTCGGCGACGCCGAACGCGACCACTGGCAGCACGGTCAGGCGTGGCAGGGCCTGCGGCGGGCGATCGAAACCTCGCTGATCGCCTACGACTTCGGCGAGGCGCTCACTGCGGCCAACCTCGTCGTCCGGCCGACCGTCGAACACCTGCTGTACCACTCGCTGGGCCAGACAGCCAAGGCCAACGGTGACGACCTGACCTGGCTCCTGCTGTTGAGCCTGGCTGACGACGCCGAACGGCTCGGGAGGTGGAGCTCCGAGCTGGCCAGGTTCTGTGTGGCGCAACGACCCGAAAACTCCGAGGTCTTGCAGCGGTGGGTCCGCCGCTGGGAGCCGCGCGCCGACGCGGCCGCCGCCGGGTTGGCCACCGCCATCGCCGCGGTGAACGGCGCTCCTGGGACGGCCGGCGATCTGCTCGAGGCTGCACGAGGGGCACGACAGGATCGGGTCGACGCAACCCTCGTACCGGCGCCCGCGTGACGGGCTGGCACGACGCCTACGACGAGGCCGAGCTGTGGGAGGACGACATGGTCGGCGTGAAGGTAGCCGGCGAGCCCGTCCTCTTGATCCGCGATGCACGCGGCGTCCGCGCGTTCCGTGACAAGTGTCCGCACCAGGACAACCCGCTGAGCGACGGCCTGCTCGAGGGAGACACGCTGACCTGTGCCTTCCATCTGTGGATGTTCGACACAACGACGGGCGAGAGCATCAACCCCACCGACGAGTGCCTCACGGCTCACCAGTGCCGGATCGAGGGCGACAAGATCCAGGTCAAGTTCGAAAGTCCGGATGCCTGAAGACCTCGGGACAGCGCTATCTGACCGTCCGCGGCTTATCGCCCTTCTCTGCTTCGGGCCGACTCTCGAAAAGCCTCTGCCATCTCTTGTGCGGGACCAATGATGGCCGGCAGCGACGCGATCAGGGCGCGCGGATCGTCGTACTCGTGCGTGTCGAGGACCCACGGATACGCCTCGAGATCCTTGAACATGCTGTAGCCACTGCTGCCGGCCAGCCTGATCGGCAACACCGGGGTCGTTCGCAGGAAGGGAACGATCGTGGCCAACTCGTGCGGGATGCTGCTCGGATCGGTCAGATCCGCGATGATGAAGCGGGCCATGCGAGCAAGCGTCTCGACCGTCCCCGTGATGTCCTTGCTCGTCGGCTGATCGAAGTCGACCAGGATCGGAACGAGATCGAGGTGGCCGAGTTCGTCGCGCATTGCATCGAGGACTGCCTTGCGCTCCTTGCTGAAGCGACCCAGGATCAAGACGACCTTCGAAGTCACGGTATCGATCACGTGACTCAGCTTCTTGTTGTGGACCAGGAGATAGATGAACTGGGCGACCTCGATGTCGTCGACCCGGATCGTAGGCCCACCCATCCCCTTCTTCCCGACGGGGCTGATCCTCAGATCCTTTTGCTTCACCTGGTCGAGGTTCAGGTCCCAGGCTGCGAGCCCGTAGATCGAACAGCCCGTCAGGTCAGCACCCTCGAGGTTGGTCTGGACGAGCACGGCCCGTTGAAGCCCCGCGTCTCGGAGGATGGCGCGGCTGAGGTTGACGCCTCCGAGATACGCACCGAGCAGGCTGGCCCGGGTGAGGTTCGCGCCGTGGAGATCGGCGTCGGCGAGGTTGGCTCCGATGAGCCGAGCTCGCGTGAGGTCGGCGCCACTGAGGTCGGCACGAACCAGCTCGGCTCGGCTCAGATTGACGCCGGAAAGGTTTGCTCCGGCCAACTTGGCGTTCCGCAGATCGGCTTGGATGAACTCGGGTGGTTCATGCTCCGGATGTTCGGTCCGCCAGGCATTCCATGCCGCGACATTGGCCCTGAGGCTCGGGAACCGGCTTCGCCCGGCCATCAACAGCTCACGACGGGCGGCGCCACCGCGCCAACGTTACACCGGCGACGAAGATCGGCGACGCGTTCGCCCGAGTCGGCGGACGCGCGGTGCACCGCGGGCACGATCAGCACCACCAACTCTGACCGCGGCCGACCAGCCTCTGGTCAGTCCGGAAAGGCGATGTGCACGTCGCGCGGGGCCGGCGCACCCTCGCCCGACTCGACCAGCGACTTCAGGCTCATCAGGAAGGTCGCCCACTTGGTACTGCAGTGGTGCATGAACTCCACCGGCTCCTTCCAGCCCTGGTGCTTGAACAGCACGATCGTGTGATCACCGTCCTGGCGCAGCCGCCAGTCGATCGTCGTACCGACCCACTCCTCAGGACCCTCGACGACCTTCCACGCGACCCGCTCGGATGGCGTCTGCTCGACGACCTCCATGTCGAAGCCACCAGCGGCGAACCGGAACTCCAGCACGCCGCCGACTTCGGCGCTCCCTTTCGTGTCGTCGGTCCACCAGCCGGCGAGACCGTCGACTGTCGTGAGCGCGTCGTACACCTTCTCCGGCGACGGGGTCTTGACCCCGACCCGGTGCAGAATGTCCACCATCTTGATTGTTCTCCTTTGATCTCGATGCACATCGCAGCGGCGACGAGGGTGCCGCTGCGCCCCGGGGACGCTCCCCGACAGGTCTTGCTCAGCCGTCCTGGCTGCGCTGGATCGCCTCGGCGATCTGCTTGATCCTCTGTAGCCGGGCGTCCCAGGCAGAGCCCACCGATGCCAGCTGCGCTACCGCTCGGGCCAGCTGGGCGTCGTCCACCCGATAGCGCTTCTCCCGGCCCGCCGGCGTCGCCCGGACCAGGACCACCCGGTCGAGGACACCGAGGTGCTTGGCCACCGCCTGCCGGGTCACCGGCAGTTGCTCGCTCAGCGTGGTCGCGGTGCCGTCGCCGTAGACGAGGAGCAGGTCGAGTATCCGCCGCCGGGTCGGGTCGCCGATCGCCGACCAGAGGTCGTCGTCGATCCTCTCCATGACAGCCGCGCTCACGGCCGTACCTCCAGCGTCGCGGCGTACAGCGCCAGCCGCGGCAGGTAGAAGTCCCAGCCGGTCACGTGTTCTTGGTACTGCTGCTCTAGGACGGCGACCTCCCAGCCCATCTCGCGGAAGCCGCTCTCGGTCATCTTCAGCAGCGTGCCGCCACCGGATGGGGTCAGGTCGAAGGTGACCATCAGCGAGTTGCCCGCCGCCGCTGACTGGCCAGCGGGCTGCGTCCAGCGGAACGAGAACATCCGCGGCGGCCGAGCGTCGACGATAGTGAGCTGGACCACCGTTCCGCCGGCACCGCGTTCGCCGAAGACGATCTCGCCCGTCGACCCGGGCACCGGCTCGTAGTGCGCATCGTCGGGCCACCACTGCCGGAGGTGGTCGGGGCTGCTCACCACCTCGAAGACGACCTCGGGAGACGCCTCGACGAAGATCTCGCGCTCGATGGTTCCGAACTCCATGGTTCCCCTCCTGCAACGTTTGGTTGCACATACAGTAACCGATGGACCGGCGACGCGCAACCATAAGTTGCGCAATATTCCGGCACCGAGATCAGGAGCTGTAGGTGAACGAGTCGCCTGAGTAGCGGGTTATCTCGGTGATGCTTTCGGCCGCCCGTTCGGCGAACCACTTCCTTGGTTCGACGAAGGCGCAGAAGCGAACGCGGACATGTGGGCGACGGCCGATGAGTCACGCGAGGACATCGTGGGGCTGTACCGGCGGGTGTGGGCGAACAGCGACGGCACCATCGAGGCGCTCGAGCTCGACACGGTGGGGCGGGTGCCGTGGTGGCCAGAGGACCGCAACGAGGTAACGCTGCACCGGCTACTCATCCACATGATCGCCGAGGCGCATCGGCATGCGGGTCACGCGGACATCGTCCGAGAGCATCGACGGCTCGGCCGGATTGCGGGCCGACAACGACAACCTCGCCGAGGGTGACGCCGCGTGGTGGGTCGCACAATGGAACAGGCTGGAGACCGCGGCGCGCGCTGCCCAGTGATCGGGCCTCAATGGCCCTGCCGTTCCGGCGGCCACGTAGCGAGCGAGCGACGCGGCCCGTAAGAGGCACGGTGACCGCCCACCGGCAGAGGTGCCGAGACAGACGCCGTCACTCGCCCTGTACGAACAGGCAGAAGGGGTGCCCCGCCGGGTCGAGCATGACTCGAATCCGCGTCTGGTCCCGATCAGGTGGCTGATGCGAAGCCTCGGCACCTCCGGTCCCGACGACGAACTGCACGGCGGCATCGAGGTCATCAACCATCACTTCGAAGTGCATCATCTTCGATTGGCGGCCGGGCTGCTCGGGCCAGATCGGGGGCTCGTAGGAGTCCTCTGCCTGAATGTTCAGGCCGATGCCGCCGCGGGGGTTGCGGAGCTGCACCCAGCCCGCGCCGTCGCGAGCGGTGATCTCCCAGCCGAACAGGCAGCGAGTAGAACGCGCCAAGCGCTTCAGCGTCGGAGCAGTCGAGTGTGAGCGTGGTCCAACTGATCGAGGCTGTCGCTGTCATGGAGCAATTCTCGCGCCGACCGATTCTTTGCGCGCTCGGTCACCGGCGATTCAGGCAGGGCCGAGCGGCAGCGTGCTGTTCTGGCGGGGCAGCTCGATGAACGTGCGGCCCGGCTGAAGTTGGATGACATTGCCGTCGTCGGCGACCAGCGAAAATGGGTCGTGGATGTCGTTGCGAGACCACGTGCCGTGGATGTAGTTGCCGCCGGTGAAGACGAACGCCTCACCGCTGCCGAGTGTCTGCGCGTCGGGGCTGCCAGAGATCCCCGGGACATACTCCATCGCCAGCACGACAACGTTGTTGGCGCTCACCTGACCGCTGTTGCGGTCCATGTGCCGGCCGCCCTCCATCGTCCGGTAGTACACGCCGTCCGCGGCGTTCCAGTCCCAGCCGACATCGATGGAGTCGAGCTTCACAGACAGTCCGGCGCTCGGTGTGCCCGCCGCGGGCGCGCCCGGCTTGCGATAGGCGAACTGCTGCTTGGCGGGTGGCGCGAACGGCGGCGTCTGCGTGTACAGGGCATCCGTGCTCGAGTAGAGGTTGTGAGGAACCTTGCGGTCCGTGGCCCGGTGGTACACCGGCGCCCGGCTCGGGCCGATGTTGACCAGTTCGCTGTTGTTGATCTCGTTGGTCACCGTGGCGTTGCCACCGCTCCACGCGAAGAGCGGATGGTCGAGCGCGGTGAACAGGGCAACGTCTTGCAGCCGACCTGAACGGATCGGTCCGACGGAATCGCTGTCGCCGCTCTGGAACACCATTGCGAAGCGGGTGATGTGGTCGTTGACGATCTCTTCGAACACCAGGTCGGCCTCGTTGAACCCGCTCTGTGGGCGCGCCCCGCCGGCGTTGTCGATCTTGACGATCAGCGCCGGGCGAGCTGCGAGCGCGGGATCCGGGTTCTCAACCCCCGTCAACGGGTAGACCGGCTCGGCGGGCACGGTCGTCGTGGTCGCCGCCTCCGTGGTGGTGGTGGTGGTCGCCGCCTCGGTCGAGGTTGTCACTTCCTCCGTGGTCGTGGTCGCCTTTGTGGTCGTCGTGGTCGCCGCCACTGGGGCAGCGGCCGACGGGCTGTCGCTGCTACACGCGGCAGCGGCGCCGACCAGGGCAAGAAGGCCCAGGACGGCCCCGAAACGGCGGACCGCCGCGTTGCGGGAAGGCTGTCGAGTGGGGAGCCTGGGCGCTTTCGATCGCGGTGAGTACATGATGATTGCAACTTCCAAAGAGGTGGGGGACGAAAATGGGGAACGCGGGGCGTTCCGACATGTTCATTCTGCCCAGTGAGGTCGACTGATTTCCGTCACCCTCGCGATTGCCCCATGATGCGCTACGGCCCATGCGACAGTGATGGCGCCCGTCCCGACGTTCGCGGTCGTGTGCATACACCGGTCGATCGAGTCGCGGTTCACCGATTTTGCCGCTCGGCACCTCGTCCCTTCCGGGTGCCGCTCTCTAGCCGAAGACCTTCATGATCGTTGGTAACGCGTCTGCGATTGTCAGGACCGGAGTTGTTTCGAACTCCATCCACTGTTGATACACCAAGGCGTCCTCGTAGCCCTGTTGCATGGAGTCGTTCTCGCTGATGATGATGCCGCCGCCTCCATCGGCTGCAACGTAGTGCGCTATCTCTCCCGCTGCCGCCCCCCGCTCAGCGAAGACCGCGAGCAGCGCTTTGACCGTATCGGGTGACTGGTCGCCTTTGAACTTGTACCGAGTTGCGAAAAGCACATCTTGCTCCCTTGCTTGATGGTGTGATTCGAGAATTCGTAACGTAACACTGCGGCCTGCCCGGTCGCGACGGGTCTACCGTCCTGCCGCGTCGGGATTCTGATTTTCCGATAGCTGGCCCTGTCTGCGTTCGGCACCCGGACAGGACCGTCGGATCGACGTCTCAGGAATGGCGAACGGGACGAGTTGCGCTGGTCATACCATGGTTGCACCATGAGTTCATGTCGTCAGTCGTGAAGCGTTCAGTCTCGTTGCCGGCGGATGTGTTCGAGGCGCTCGAGCAGCAAGCCGCAGAAGAGGGCCGCAGTGTCTCGGCGGCTCTCGCTGACGCGGCGCACTTGTGGCTGGCCACTCGGCGAGGACTACGAGCTGTTCGGGCGTGGGAACGCGAGCACGGGGCACTATCAGCCGAGGAGCTTGACGCAGCAGACCGTGAGCTCGACCGAGTTGGCGTCGGCCGGCACTGATGACACGCCGGTCACCGAAGCTCCCGCTCGGACTAGTCTACGACAATGGTGCTCTCATCGCTGCGGAGGCGAACGACCGACGCATCTGGGCGCTGCATTCCCGCGCCATACAGCGTGGTGTGCTCCCGGTGGTACCGGTGGGTTGTGTGGTCGAAGCTTGGCGAGGTGGCCGACAACCAAACCTCGCCCGTCTTCTCGACGGTTGTGAGGTCGAGGCGCTCTCACTCGTACCGGCCAAGAGAGCCGGTGCGCTGCGGCGGACGCGGCCCGACACGGTTGGCCCCGTCGACGCCACCGTCGTCGAGACAGCGCTTCGAAGCGGAGGCGCAGTCGTCACCTCGGATCGACCTGACATCGAACTGCTCGCCTTGGCAGCCCATCGCCGAATCCAGTTGATCGACATCTGACCCGGCGCCAGATCTGGAAGTCGGGCCAATGTCATTCGGTGATCGTCTGAAATCGGGGGCTGTTGCGGATGGGCGTGGTCTGCGGCGGCCAGCCTGACGAGCTGTAGGGGTGGGCTTGGGCGACGGTTGTGGCCGAAGCAGTGTGTGCGAGGATGCAGGTGGTGTCTTGTTGGGTACGTCCGCAGAGCCAGGCGAGGGCTTGGCGAACGTCGCTGACCGGCACGATGGCGATGATGCTGGGGTGGTTGTGGGCGACGCGGCCGGCTTGCTCGTAGCTGGCCGTGTTGAGCTGCTCGCCGATCGTGCGATCGAGTCGTGGGGTGATTTGGTGGTGATCGACGACGGTGACGGCGCCCGAGCCGGGAGGCGGGTTGCGGGCGAAGAACACGTCGACGCCGGCGACTCGGGCGGCCGCGAGTTTGGCGTCGACCATACGAACCGGTATGACGGTGCCATCTGAGATGATGGAGCCGGTGCCGGCGATGCGCAGGCGGTCGCCAAGAGCTCCGGGTGTGAGTGCGTCGAGTTCGGCGAGAGTGAAGATCAAGCCGGCCGACGGTCCATTCGCGTTGCCGGTGCGTGCCCGGGCCCACGGAGGTAGTTCACCGGGTGCGGCGATGCCGCTCGCTCGCCCGAGCAGGACGTTGGCGACATGCCAGGCGGTGTTCTCACTGAGGCCAATGAGGGACTCGGGACCCCGGCTCGAGCACGGATTGTGCTCATATACCCGAAGTCTGTCGCCGCCGGAGACGAAGGTGAGGTAGTACCACGAGGACATTTCGAATGCCACACTCGGGTCGTCGACCTCGAAACGGTGGGCGGCGGCACCGCTTCGTCGATGCTCCTGGTGATCCCAGAAGAAGGGTGCCGGAGTGTCAACGACCGGATCGGAGTCGTTGGACTTGGAGCAGGCCCTGGCTGACGGGCTGGCGGTATCAACAGGGTCAGAGCGGGTGGGGATCGGCGTGCCTCGTGGAGCGTCTTCCACCCGACGGATCATCACCGCCGGCAGGATCAAGAGTACGACTACGGTCGACCGCAGAGCGCCGAAGAGCGAGGGAAACCTCTTGTTGCGTAGATTCCGAGCAATCTCCAACCGACAGTGTCGGATGCGAAGCGGCGTGTGATCTCTTGTGGTGGTGTTCATTGCGGGCCACCCGGGATGGGCGCGGGCAGCGTCGGGGCCGATGACATGCAGGGACGGGCGGCGGCGATGGTTGCGGCTGTATTTGATGGCCCCAGTGCCGGACCATGCGATGGACGAAGGCTGACGGTGTCGGACATGGTGAGCCTTTCGGGTCTGTCGATGCCATGATCCGCACACCAGTTGCAGGTGGGTTGGGTGCTGGTCGGAAGGCCGCAACGCAGTAGCGAGGGCGCGTTTGCAACCGCGTTGCAACCCGCCATGCGACTGTCACGTGATGATCCAAAGTCGCAGCCGGGCAGCCCATCTGGTCAGCAGTCGTACGCTTCGCGTCATGGCTGCAGATCACGTGCCGGCTTGTGCGTCGACCAGTCGGTTCGGAGAGCCCCCCTTCGGGCATGTCGGCGTCTCATCTCGAGCGTCCACGCGACGGGCCGCTCCGCGAGTCGGACGAGTTGACCATGGCTGATCATGCGGACCCATCCGTCTTGTGTGTCGGCGTCTTGGGCGACCTGAGGGCGGTGCGTGCAGGCAAAGAGGTCGCGCTGGGCGGCCCCAAGGAGCGGATCGTGCTCGCGTTGCTCTTGGCGCGAGCGAGCACCGTCGTCTCGGCTGGTGCACTGGTGGAAGGCGTGTGGGCCGGACGCCCACCGCGCAGCGCTGAGCGCACGCTTCGGGCCTACGTCGCTCGGTTACGCAGCGTCTTCGAGCCTGGTCGTCCGCCCGGCACGCCATCCACGGTGTTGGTCACGATCGGCGATGGCTACCGGCTCGAGCTGCGGAGCATCGAGTTGGATGCAACGCAGTTCGAGGTGCTGGCTCGGAGGGGTGCCGATCAGTTGCATCGCGGGGATGAGGGCGCGGCCGCCACCCTTCGTCAGGCGTTGGATCTGTGGCGAGATAGCGCGTACCGGGGTTTCGACGACGTCGAGCCCTGCGCGGCCGAGGCGCGTCGGTTGGACGAGATGCGCGTCGTCGCCCTCGAGGACCGGATCGACGCCGACCTGGCCGCGGGCGCTGCGTCCGAGTTGGTTGCCGAACTCGAGTCGCTCGTGGCCGCGCATGCGTTCCGCGAGCGGTTCTGGCGTCAGCTGATGCTCGCGTTGTATCGCTGCGGCCGGCAGCGCGACGCGTTGGCGACGTTCCAGCGCGCCCGAGGCGTACTGACGGAGCAACTGGGGATCGAGCCGGGGCCCGATTTGCGCCAGCTGGAGGCCGCCATCTTGGATCAGGATCCGAAGCTGGAACGGCAGCGCCAGGCGCCGGCCGGCCCGGTTGGATTGCTGCCGCTGCCACTCGACGCCGTCGGCCCCGCCTTCGTCGGTCGAGATGCGGAGTTGGCGTGGCTGCGCGCCGCCTGGTCCGACGCGGCCGGCGGGCGAGGTCGGTTCGTGTCGGTGCTCGGTGTGGAGGGCATCGGCAAGACCCGCCTGGTCGCCGCGTTGGCCCAGGAGGTTCAACGAACGGGAGCGATCGTGCTGTACGGACGGTGTGATCACGCCCATCGGAGCCCGAAGGCGTTGCTGGACCTGGCGTTGCGCAGTGGCGGCGCGTCACTGTCGGCCATCGATGGCGAAACACCGCATGATCTGGCGGGCGCGGTCGCCCGCTTTCTGACGACGTGGGCAGGCAACAGGCCAATTCTGATGGCGCTGGACGATCTCCATCTCGCCGATACGGAGACGCTGGAAGCAGTCGCGGACTTGGCGTCGTGGTCCGCCGCGGGGCGCATGCTCGTGGTGGCCGGGTTCCGCACCGTCGCCGACGATTCCCCACGACATCGACAGAACACTGCCTCGGGACGCGACGCGGATCACACTGGGCGGTCTCGACCGCGATGCCGTGAGCGAGGTCTGCATGGCCTACGCCACGGGAGACTGGACGTCGAGCGACATCAACCGCCTCGAGGAACTGACCAGCGGCGTGCCGCTGCAGGTCCACGAGCAGGCGAGCGAATGGGCTCGGCAGCGAGCGACACGCCGCGTCGAGGAGGCGACCGACCGTTCCACAGCGGCGCGAGCGCGGTTGGCAATGTCTCGGGGCGAGATCGCCGAAAGCGTCGAGAGCATCCAACACCTTCTGGCGGCTCGTCGCGCCAACCTCGCGGCACGCGAGGCTGAACTCGGGGGCGACCGCGACGCGGCCGAGTTCGCAGTCTGTCCGTACAAAGGCCTCGCAGCCTTCGAGGCAGCAGATGCGGCCAGCTTCTTCGGCCGCGAGCGTCTGGCGGCCGAACTCGTCGCGCGCCTGGCGGAAGCCCGCTTCTTGTGCGTGGTCGGTCCGTCGGGAAGTGGCAAATCGTCGGTCGTGCGCGCTGGTCTGTTGCCCGGTCTTGCCGCAGATGTGATCCCCGTGACCGATGGCTGGCAGTCGGTGATCGTGACGCCGGGTGCTCGACCGGCGATGACGTTGCGGCGTGCGCTTTCCAACGCCGGGCAGATGTTCGGGCGGCGACTGGTTTTCGTGGATCAGTTCGAGGAGACGTTCATCCTCTGCACCGACGACGCAGAACGATCAGCGTTCGTCGAGCACGTCGTCGGACTTGCTGCATTGCCGGACACCGTTGTGGTGGTCGCGATCCGTGCGGACTATCTCGGTCACTGCGCGGCCTTCCCAGCCTTGGCCGACCTCATGGCGGGCAGCGACGTGCTCGTGGGCCCAATGCGGGACAGCGAACTTCGTCGGGCCATCGAGCTTCCATCGCGCCGCGCCGGGCTCGGCATCGAGCCCGGTCTGATCGACCTGATCGTCGCCGACGTGGCCGGCAGAGCGGGCGCCTTGCCCCTTCTGTCGACCGCTCTGGCCGAGACGTGGGAACGCAGAAGTGACAGGACGCTCACTCTCGCCGGCTATCACGCGTCCGGCGGCGTCGACGGCGCCTTGGCGCGCATGGCCGAAGCCGCGTACCAGTCGCTCGGCGATGGCTCCCGGGCGAGCGTCCGTCGTGTGCTCCTGCGCCTGTGTGATGCGAGCGACGACGGCGTCCTCGACCTTCGCCGACGACTCCTCCTTGCGGATCTCGCGCCCGAGGGCGACACGGATGCGCAGGCGGCCGTCGAGGCGATGGTGGATCGCCGTCTGCTGACGATCGACGGGGACACGGTCGAGGTCGCCCACGAGGCGTTGTTGCGCGAATGGCCGCGGCTGCGGATCTGGCTCGAGGAAGACGTCCAAGGCCGCCAACTCCATCGGCGCATTGCCGATGCGGCGCGGACTTGGCGGGTTTCCGACGACCCCTCGGAGCTCTATCGAGGCGCACGCCTCGATGCCGCGCTCGAGTGGGCGGGCGCCCACAGGACCCACCTGAACGACACGGAGTCGGCGTTCCTCGACGCCAGCCGAGACGACGCCTCGCGGGAGATCGACGACGCCCGCCGGCGCGTCGCCGACGAGCGCCGAACGAACCGACGCCTGCGGGTCCTGCTCGGTGGGGTCGCGGCTCTGCTCGTGGTCGCCCTGGCCTCGGGCGTTCTGTTCCTCCGACAACGCAACCGCGCCGACGCGGCTCGGCGAACGGCTAAGGCTCGTGAGCTGGCCCAAGGGTCGACCATCGCGCTCGACGAGGATCCCGAGCTCAGCATGCTCCTGGCCATCGAGGCGCTGCGTTCGGGCGGCGACGCGCCGCTGCCGGAGGCGGTCAGCGCGCTGCAGCAGGCCGTGCAGACGTCACGGCTCGAGTATCACAGCGACGACACTGGAAAAGGGTCGACGCCAGTAGCGACGGTCACCTCCTCGCCACTACTTCGGCGGATGGAAGGGCTGTCGTGTTGTGGGACGAGGAAACGGGTAAGCAACTGAGGACTTTGCGTGGCTCGTCCGACGATGTCGTCGACCTCGCGTTCAGCCCCGATGGACTGCGGGTGGCCGTCAGCTACGCTTACAGTGACGGCGACGCTGACGTCGCCGCGGTCGTGTTGTGGGATACCGCAACCGGTGCGGAACATTCCCGACTCCTCGGTCCGCCGGGGGAATACGCGTCGCCCACGTTCAGCCCAGACGGCCGACTGGTCGCGGCGATTGGCTCGAGTCGGTTGATCGAATGGGACGCCACATCGGGAGTCGAGCGTTTCAGCGTCGAACCGGACGTGGACTTCGGTCCGGTGACATTCCTCCCCGACGGACAGACTCTGCTCGTCGGAGAGGGGGGCGCCGAGCGGGTCGCCGTCTATTCCGCCGAGAATGGCCAGAGGCTCGTCAAGATTCCCACTCCTTCGTTCGTGACTGAGGAAATGGCGCTCGACCCGACCGGCGAACACGTTGCGCTGTCATCGCAGACCTCGACGGCAGTGCAAGTGTGGAACCTCCGAACAAGGACGCTCGAGCGGTCGATTCCGACCGCGGACGGAGGGCCGGTCGCTTGGAGCCCGCGGGGAAACGTGCTCGGGATCGGCGGTGCTAACGCCAGCCCGATTCGCGTGGTCGACGGCGCGACCGGTAAGGACGCAATGATCCTGCGCGGTCACGAAAGCGGCTCATGGGACATCGCGTTCACCGCCGGCGGCGATCGGCTCGCGAGCGTGGGACTGAACGGTGGACTGCGCGTGTGGGACGTCACTCCCGACGGCGCGCCCTCGTTAGGCGCATTGACCGTGCCGGGGTACGTGCACAGCGTTCAGTTCAGCCCGGATGGTTCCGAACTCGTCGTCAGCACGCGAGACGGAGCGATCACCCGGCTGTCGTCCAACACCGGTGACGTGCTCGGCAGACTGCGCGGACAGCTGGTGGGCCTTCCGCCTTTCGATCCACGGATCAGCCGTGATGCGCGCTGGATGGCGACCGTCGACGAGACGGGCGAGGCCGCGATCCGCGACCTCGCCACTATGGAGACAGCGCATTCGCTCCCGCCATGCACCAGTCCCGTCGGCCTCAGCAGGAATGGCTCGCTGGTCGTGCTCGACGGGCGTCTGCTGTGCACAGCAGACGGGCGAGGGGTGGGCAGCGCCACGCTGTTCGAACCACCCGAGGGCGTCAACCTGACCAGCCGCGTCGTCGACGTGAGCTCGGGCGAGACAGTGATGTCGCTCGGTAAGCGGGCCGTGTTTGCCGCGGCGCTCAATCCTGATGGTCTTTTCCCACAGAACCGATATCTCGCGGTGAACGTTCAACTCACGTCCGTCGAGATCTACGACCTCGACCGTGCGGAGGATGGTCCCCTCACGATCCTCAACATCGACTCCGATTACAACTTCCCGCTCACCTTCGATCCAACCGGACGGTGGTTGACCGGTGGCACGGCCAACGGACGTGTCTGGGTGCTCGACATGAACCAGGTGGTGGCCGGGATCGCAGGGGGCGACGCGCTGGTGATGGACCCAACGGCCCACTTGGGTGGCGTGGTGGGGCTGGCAATGAACGATTCGGGGATCTTGGCAACCGCGTCGGTGGACGACGGCTTCGTCCGGCTCTGGAACATCCACTCAGGGAAACTCGAGCTCGCCCTCAAAACCAACCCCACAGGCGGCTGGTCCCCTGTCGAGTTCAGCCCCGACGGCAGCTCTCTGCTGTACAACGACGGAGGCGTCCTGCGCCGCTACTACCTTGACACCGACCGGCTCATCGCACTCGCCGAAAGCAGGCTGACGCGGGGTTTCACGCACGACGAGTGCCACCGGTACCTCGAGCCCGGTCGTTGCTCCTGAAACCGCTAGATCCGTACCCGTCTGGAGGCGTGGCGCGTCAGGCCGGAGAGTCTTCATCCTCGAAGAGGCCCTCACGGACAACGACCAGCTCGTCGGACGAATCGACTCATGCCTCCGTGCCGTCCGAGGCGTCGTCGGCGTAGACGTTGAGGGCTGAATCGAGACCGATCAGCGCTGGATCAATCCGGCCGGTGGTGGCGAGGACGAAGTCGAGCGGGTCGCCGTGTATCTCCTCGCCTCCACCGGCGATGTCGATCCTGTCCATGTCGTGAAGGACGAGAGTGGTCGGCCTCGACCCGCGGTGTTCGAGATAGCCGGCGACGTGGTGGACGGCGCAGCGCAATCCATTCCCTCGGGTCGACTCTCGGGAGAGGGCGGCCCGGATGTCGTCGCCGTGCACGAATGCGTCGTACCAGATGGCCTCAACAGCGAAGCCGAGGGTGAAATTGGGGTCGCTCGGTGCCGGCCCGTCCCACGACTCGCCGGGCAGGGACCGGAGGAGGTCAACGAGCGTCGGGGCTGCGGCAGCGAGTTCGTCGGCCAACTGGCGGCCGGTGCGGCCGGCGCGTTCGCGTGCCTGGCGCTCCGTGACGCTGCGAGTCCCTTGTCCTTCGAGCCGACCGGCGGTGATGTCGACGATGGTTCCGACAACGTGTCCGGCGACGTCTCTGACTGTCCATCTTGCGCACCGGCTCGGCGTGGCGAGTTCGTCGGCGCTCAGGCCGCGGACGAGGTCGGCGAAGTCGCACAACTCTTGCTGGATGCCAGCCAGCACCGTGTCTCGATCGAGCATCTGTGCGATCTCCCTTCGACGAAGTCGGGTTGTCACTCGGTCATCTCCGTTGGGCGCCCGGCTGCAAGCCACGCCTGGATCCCACCCTCCAGGTGGGCCACGTCGGTGTAGCCGAGCCGCTTCAGGGTTGCGACCGCGAGCGCGGAGCGACCTCCCGACGCGCAGTAGAGGATAGTGCGCCGGTCAGCGAGAGGTCGCGGAGATGGGTGGGGAGCGAGACGTCTGCTTTGAACTCGAGGAGCCCGCGCGGCACGTGCACGGCGCCGGCGATCGCTCCGGTGGTCGCCCTCTCGGCCGCCTCTCGGATGTCCACGAGCAGCGCGCCATCGGCGATCTCCCGAGTGGTTTGCTCGACATCCAGGTTCTCGATCTGGCTCTTGGCGTCGGCGACAAGCTCTGCAGTTGTGGTCGGCATGTGCATCTCTCCTTTGGTGATGTGCCACGGCCGGCGGCCGCAGACCTCTGCAGGAACGTACGTGGCGGCGCTCGCGGCTTCCTTGCACCCTGCACGCGCCCGACTTGCGGTGGAAAGCCGAGGCGTACGATGCGTCAGTGTGTTGACGGTACGAGTGCTCGGAGTCATCGAGGTCGAGACCGGCGGTGAGGCCAGGCCGGTCAGCAGCCCGAAGCAGCGTCTCGTCCTCGCCCTCCTCGTGGCCGCTCGGGGACCAGTATCTCGCGAGCGCCTCGTCGATGCCCTCTGGGGAGATGAGCCGCCGTCATCGGCGGCAGCGACGCTGATGGGCTACGTGTCGAGGCTGCGGAGCACCCTGGGCGCATCGGGCATCGACGGCAAGCCCGAGGGCTACCGCTTGGACGCAGACATCGTCGATGCATATCAGTTCGAGTCATTGATCCATGCAACAGGCGCATCCGATGACAGCGCCACCTTGGAGCGTGCACTCGAGCTGTGGCGGGGCCACGCTTTCGGCGAGTTCAGAACCCATCCGTACCTCACAGGGGAGGCCCATCGCCTGGAGGAGCTCCGCGCCCACACCCGGATTCGCCTGGCATCGCTCTACCTCGATGCCGGTGATGTCGCCCGGCCAACGTCGATGCTCGAGGCCATCGTCGCCGATGAACCTCTGCGAGAGGACGCCTGGGTGCTCCTGGTTCGAGCGCTGCTCGCCTGTGGTCGGCCCCCCGATGCGGTGCGCGCGGCGCAGCGGTGCCGTCGCCAGCTCGCCGAGATCGGGCTCGAACCATCACCAGCGCTAGTCGCGGCAGAGACCTGCGCACTCGACCAGCGCACCACCGTCGGCTCACGTGGGACGACCGCCGAACAGTCCGCGGTCAGCATCGGACCGGTACGGTACGCCCGCCGTGACGGCCTTCACCTTGCCTATCAGATCGTCGGCGGCGGACCGGTCGATCTCGTCGTCAGCTCGTACGGGAGCATCTCGATCGACTCGATCTGGGATAGCGAGCACTTCTCCGCGTTCGTCCGGCGGCTTGGCAGCGCGTGCCGACTGATCCTCTACGACACCCGAGGCATCGGGCTCTCCGACCCGATCAAAGTCGACGCAGCCCCATCGCTCGAGGAACAGAGTGAGGACCTGATGGCCGTTCTCGACGACGCCAGAGCGAAGCGGGCCGTCGTCGTGGGTGTAGGTGACGGAGGACCGACGGCCATCACAGCTGCTCATCAACGTCCCGACCACGTCGTCGGTCTCGTCCTCGTCAACACGTTTGCTCGACTCACCGAAGCGAAGGACTATCCCGCCGGGATCCCCTCGGAGCGACTCATCGCGAACATCGACATGTCGACCGATCACGCCAGTGACCGCGACACGAGCCTCGTGCTCCGCAACCACGCTCCAAGCGTCGCGGGTGATCAGCTTTTCAGACAGTGGTGGGAGCGAGCAGGTCGCCGTGGCGCGAGCCCGGCGACCGCAGCAGCGCTATGGAGAATCAGATACGGCGCTGATGTCCGCGGCCTTCTCTCAACGCTCTCAATGCCAACGCTGGTGATCCACCGTCGCAGGAGCCGAGTTGTCCCGATGGCACACGGTGCATTCCTGGCCGAGCACATTCACAACTCTCGCCTCGTCGAGATAGCCGGAACTGACCAGACACCGTTCACCGAAGGCGCTGACGACATCGCCGACCTCATCACGGCATTCGCGACCGCTCGATCACCCACTGAGTCGCCGGCCATGTGACCGATGGGACGCGCCGCGGCGCAACAAGTGCTCGTGGCGCGACCGCCGCCGTCACGGGTGGTTGCGCAGCACCTGGTTGAGTCGCGCAGCTTGGCGCATCTGATGGTCGCGCTCAGCGAGGCTGGGCGCGTTGTGGGCCGCGTCGGTATAGAGGCGGGCAGCGAGTTCGAGGTCTCCGTTCTTCTCGTGGAGATGTGCGGCGACCGCATCGCGCCGCGGGACGTGTTCGTCGACCTGAGCGAGTGCCGCCAGTCCGGCGGGAGCGCCCTCCGCTTCGCCAACGGCGACGGCGCGGTTGAGCCGGACGATTGGAGTGTCGGCGAACTGCAGCAGCTCGTCGTACCACTCCACGATCTGGACCCAGTCGGTGTCGTCGACACACGTCGCATCGGCGTGGAGTGCAGCGATCGCCGCTTGCGTCTGGTATTCGCCGAGCCGGTCGCGTGCGAGCGCGGCTTGCACAATGGTGATTCCCTCGGCGATGAGGTCGTTGTCCCACAGGCTCCGGTCCTGATCCGCGAGCGGCACGAGCCGTCCGTCTGGCCCGGTGCGACTGCTCCGGCGGGCGTGGTGCAGCAACATCAGGGCGAGCAGCCCGTGGACCTCAGGGTCGTTCACCGACGACGCCAGCTGCCGGGTCAGTCGGATCGCCTCGGCCGCGAGGTCGACGTCGCCCGAGTAGCCCTCGTTGAAGATGAGGTACAGCACCCGCATCACCGTTCGCACATTGCCAAGACGATCGAGACCAGACCGCCCGACCGTGCGCTTGGCGCGACTGATGCGCTGCGCCATGGTGCTCTCCGGCACGAGGTAGGCCTGCGCGATCTGACGCGTGGTGAGGCCGCCCACGGCCCGGAGGGTCAGAGCCACCGCCGATGACGGGGTCAGCTCGGGGTGCGCGCACAGGAAGTAGAGGTGCAGCGTGTCGTCGGCGCTCGGCACCATACCGGTCGGCGGCTCGGTATCGAATCGGACCTCCCGGTTGCGACGCGCCGCGTCCGACCGCGCCAAGTCGACGAACGCTCGCCAGGCGACCGTGATCAGCCAGCCCTTGGGATCGGAGGGCAACTCTTCCTCCCATGCCGGGACTGCCCGGATCAACGCCTCCTGCACCGCGTCCTCGGCCGTCGCGAAGTCGGCACCGCGACGGACGAGAACGCTCAGGACCTGGGGGACGAGCTCGCGGAGCTCGACATCCTCCGTGTTCACTGGGAGGGGGTCACTCGGTGACGGTCAGCGGCGCAGCGAGGAACGGTCGGACCTCCAACCATTCGTGGATCGGCTCGCCGCCGGCGCCGGGCGCTGCTGACAGCTCGCCAGCGAGCTCGATCGCTCGCTCGTGGCTATCGACGTCGATCACCATCCAGCCGGCGATCAGGTCCTTCGTCTCGGCGAACGGGCCGTCGGTCACCGGTGGTCGTCCCTCGCCGTCGTATCGGATCCAAACGCCCTCGGGCGACAGCGCTTGCCCGTCGACGAACTCACCGGTGCCCTCGAGCCGGGTGGCGAAGTCGCGCATGAACTTGATGTGCGCCTCGATCTCCTCCGGCGTCCACTGGTCCATCGGAATGTCGTTCACCGGCGCCGGCGCGCCTCGATAGTGCTTGAGCAACAGGAACTTGGCCATGGTGTTCTCCTTGTGTGACGGCGGCCCGCTGGCCGCGTTCACACTAGGACGGAGCAGAAATCGGATACTCGACACGACCAGCTGGGATTTGTCGGCGCCGAACGACGCCGTCACCGCGGGACGTGTCAAACCTCTACCAAGTTGGCGGCGTCGTAGCTACGGTCGCCAGCCAGTCGCCGGTCGGCCGGCGAGCATGTCGCGGCACAGACCGAGACGATTCGAGATCGACGTCTCGAAACGCGCAGGCATCGGCCCGTCGAATGCTTCAGCAACGGGTCTCACAACATTCGAAAGTTCCTCGCAGACCAGTTCGAGAAGCTCATCTGTACGGTCCAACTGCTCAGTCACGTCGAGGTCCGCGACCTCGAACAGGCGCTCCAGATCACGTCTGCGGATCTCGCTCAGCCGGTAAGTGCCCGCAAAACTCATCGCCACGGCAAGCCGGGATCCATTGAGCTCGCCACGTTCACGTCCTATCGGTGACTTGGCATGATACGGCAACACGCTGGCCAGATCGTACAAAGGCGCTAGCCGACAGTCGCCTCCGGAGAGGAGTAGCCCATAGTTCTTCGCGTGTGCGTCCGTGTTCGCGATCAGCCAGTTGAACACAAGCGCGTCGACGAAAGCGTGCACGTCCTCGACGGGAGACGAAGACCGTTCGCGCAACAGCTCGACGATCGCGGGAGCCGATGGGCCACCGCTGTTCTCGTACTTGACAGCTGGCCGCACACCGAACGCCTGGCACAGATCTTCCTGATGGATGCGACGAAGGCGGTTACCAACACTGAGGCGGTCGAATCGTTCGACCACGACCACTCGTTCGCCATCGAATTCGACGATCTCTGAGCGGGCTGCTGTGAGATTGACCGCCCGCGCCAGTGCCAATGCAAGGTGTTCGTTCACTTCGTGGTTGACGAAACCTGATGATGACGGTTTCACAATGTGGGTCGTCGGCACAGCACCGTGCGGGCGACCCCACCTGTCGTTGTCGCGCAGGAGAGCGAACTTCGACTGGGCGCCAGCTAGGGCGAATTGGCCGAGTTCAACATCCTGGAGCCACCCGGCCGGGTCTTCACGGAGCTGCCGGATCCATGCACCGATCTCCTCATCTGCGAGCCAGGCTACGCCGCCCGGGTCAATCTGATCGAGTCTCTCATCCCGGACGAACTGAACAGCGCCTGCGCAGTCTTCGCCAACCATCGCTATCAGATCGAACGGCGTGTCACGAGTCCGAAACTCCGTAGCCCAGCGCTGCCGAACCGTCTCACTGTCTGGCAGCAAGCCGTCGACGAATGCCACGACTGGGTCGCCTACGTGGAGTTGCATAGCGAGTGAAAGGTTCGTCGACAACGGTGTCGCGTACGGGCTTGAACGGTAGTCGTCGTCATAGGAAAAATCAGCCGGTCACGTCGCCGCTCCAATATGCCAGCGTGCTCGCCGTCGATGAGCACATGAAGGCGTGTCGGGCCGGCCATCAGCTCCGCGCTCTCGCCAGTACGTCGACCAGGCTCACCGGCGCAGTGAGCTCACGTCCAGAACGCTCGGGAGTCTGTCCTTTCGGGCGAACATCGAGTTCTAGACCCACCGCCGAACACACCGCAAGCACAGCTTTCAGCGATGGGTTCGACTTGCCGAGCTCAAGGTTCGACACCTGGTATCGCTGTACACCCGCCCGTTCGGCGACATCCTGCTGCGATAACTGCTGACCTCGCCGTGCGTCACGCACGGCAGCCCCAACATCACGAACTCCGCGAACACGCATCGTCTAACCTCCGTATCGATTCTGATACACACACGTATCGTATCTCAAATAATACATATGGAGAACGTATCTTAATTGATACACCCCCGTCGCCACCCGTTGTCGGGATGATCGCTGACCGCAGGACACCCGACCAGATTGGCCCCGTCCAGCGGCTCGCCGATCGTGACGTTTGGCCCTACCGGTGCAGCAGGAGCGACGGGCACGATGTTGTCGGACGCTCCGCGCGTCGGGGCGCGAATCCGAGGAGGCACGTGATGCGTGCGAGCTGGGTCGCGGCAGTGGTGTTGTGCGTCGGGTTGCTGACCGCGTGCGGCTCGTCCGAGCCGGCGGCCCCAGGCGCGGCGCCGGCGAACTCGGTCCCATCCACAACCGCCCCGCTCGTCACGAGCGCGCCACCGACGTCCGCGGTCACCACCACAGCGGCTCCTTCGCGCCTCCTGGCCGGCCGGCCGATGACCGAGTGCACAATCCAGAGCGAGGCGCCGGTGACCGCCACCGCGCCCGCCGTGTGCGGAATCTTGGAGGTGCCAGAGGATCGGTCGAACCCGTCCGGACGAATGATCGGCCTGCGGGTTGCCGTCATCCCGGCGGAAACCGACACGCCTGAGCCGGACGCGTTCTTCGCGGTTGCCGGTGGGCCGAGCGACGCCGGGACGGCATTCTTCGGCTGGCTGCCGGGGTTGTTCGCCGACGTCCACGCCACTCGCGACATCGTACTCGTCGACCAACGCGGCACCGGTGGGTCGAACCCGCTCGTCCTGCCGCCGATGCCCGACACCACCGGCATGTCGCAGACAGAGGTCGACGCCCACCTGCAGACCTGGTCAGACGATTGGCTGGCCTCGATCGAGGCCGACCCCCGCCAGTACACGAGCACCGTCGCCGCCGACGACCTCGACGCGGTCCGCGACGCGCTCGGCTACGACGTGATCGACCTCTACGGGACCTCGTACGGTGCCACCCTCGCCCAGTACTACATCCGCCAGCACCCCGACCACGTCCGGGTAGCGATCATGGACGGGGGAACACCGCTCGACGTGCCGGCGCTCGAGCGCATGGCCACCAACAGCCAGGCGGCGCTCGAGCTCCTGTTCGACCGCTGCGCCGCCGACGCAGCCTGCGACGCTGCCCTGCCGGATCTGTCCACCGAGTGGTCGGAGTTGTCAGCGGCTCTCGCCACAGGAATCGACATGGGCATGACCGATCCGGACTCCGGCGAGCCGATGGTAGCGACGCTCGACCAAGTCGCCCCGGGCCTCCACCAGGCGCTGCTGAACCCCACCACCGCGGGCCAACTGCCGCTGGCGATCCATCTCACCCACGAGGGGCAATGGGCACAGGTCACCCAGATGTTCCCGGAGTCGACCGGCGACGGCAGCGACTGGCTGGCGATGAGGGAGATCATCATGTGCTCGGAGGCGTGGGCCGCGGTTCGACCCGGCCGAGGTCGAACACCTCGGCCAGGGCAGCTACCTGCTGTCGACCAAGCTCGCTGAGGCCGCGGCGCGAGCGCACCGCTGCAAGGCGCTTCCGCCGGGCGTCGTACCGGCCGACGATTCGGCGCCGGTCGCCACCGAGTTGCCGATCCTGTGGCTCGCCGGTGACGGCGACCCGCAGGACCCGCCAGCCAACCTGACCTCGATCCCCTCGCAGCAGCCGAACGCCCGTATCGTCGTCATCCCCGCGCAGCAGCACGTGGCCGGCTACACGGGCTGCGGCCCGCAAGTGATCGGCGAGTTCGTCGACGCAGGCACCGCCGACGACCTCGACACAGCGTGCATCGAACAAGCCGCCGTGCCCGGCCTGACATTCATGTTGCGCTGACCAACTCCGCCACCGCCTGACACCGGGTTCAGCCGAACCGTCGAGGTTCGAACGGGCACGATTACGCCGGAGAACCGCGCTTGACATACACAAGCTCAGCCGCTCAAGACGTGCAGGAGGTGGTCGATTTCGGCTTCTGTGTTGTAGTAGTGAACTGATGCTCGTACGAGTGCCGGAAGTCCTCGTTGGGGCATGTCGTAGCGGGCGTACTCGGGTAGTGAGACGCTGGTATTGATACCGGCACTCGACAGCGTGGCCTTGACCTGCTCGGCGCTTCGTCCGTCCACCGTGAACGTGACGATCCCCCCGCGGGTGAGGCCTTTGTCGTGGACGTCTACACCATCGACAGATGCGAGTTGGGTGCGGAGTGTGTCGGCAAGCGCCTCGATACGCGGCCATGTGTTCTGCACGCCGAGGCCGAGGGCGTAGTCGACCGCGGCGCCCAAGCCGAGCTTGGCTGCCACGTTGGTCTCCCAGTTCTCGAAACGTTTCGCGCCCGGCCGAATCTCGTAGCTGTCGTCGTCGGTCCAGGTCGCGGCATGAAGATCGAGGAAGGGAGGTTCGAGCCGTTCGAGGGCTCGTTGACCGACGTACAACAAGCCGACCCCTCTCGGACCGCGGAGATACTTGCGGCTGGTGGCGGACAACACGTCGCAGCCGATGGCCGTGACGTCGATGGGTATCTGGCCAACAGCTTGGCAAGCGTCGAGGACGTAGAACACGCCGTGATCTCGGCACAGCTCCCCGACCGCGGCAACTGGATTGATGAGCCCTCCGTTGGTCGGTGCGTGGGTCAGCGCGACCATCGCCGCTCCAACAGCGAGTTCCGTTTGCAGGTGGTCGAGCGAGATCTGACCGTGCTCATCGTCATCGATGAGCACGATCTCGATCCCGTGGCGACGCTGCAGTTGCAGAAGCGCGATCACGTTGCTCGCGTACTCCGCCCGCGCCGTCAGCACGCGGTCACCGGCGCGGAACGGGTAGCCGTAGACCGCCATGTCCCATGCCCGGGTGGCGTTCTCGACGACGGCGATCTCACCAGCGGTCGCGCCAATCAAGCGTGCGATCGACTCATAAACGTCGTCGAGGCGCATCGCCACCTCCGCGGCGGCTTCGTACCCTCCGACCTCGGCTTCGCGACGAACATGATCGATGACCGTGTCAACGACCACCTGCGGCGGAAGCGCCGCACCCGCGTTGTTGAAATGGACCACGTTGGCGACGCCGGGGGTGTCACGGCGTGCGGTTTCGACCCAAGGCGTCATGCCCTAAGCACTAGCAGAAGACACGTCGCAAGTCGACGCTCCTGACCGATCGACATCGCGATTTGCAACAGCGCCAGGGGCCGACGAACAGAGGATCATCTCTGGTGACACCGACGTCGGCTGGTACGTGATGTTGATGCCGATCCACATGACGGAACACCGCGTCGGCGATCACCTCTCCGAGACGACTGAGGCGTGCGCGATCGAATCCCTTCAGACCTGTCCGACGCTGCGACGGGCGGGAACTCATCGCGAGCAGCGGGCCTACGCTGACCGAATGCCGGTACTGGGCACCAAGCTGCACTTGCCGTCGCCGCGTCGCCGGCTGGTGCGGCGCGCCCGCCTCACCGACCGACTTGGCGCGGACGCTGGTGGAGGGCCGCGGCTGGTCCTCGTCGCGGCACCGGCCGGGTTCGGCAAGACCACACTTCTGACGCAGTGGCTGGCGGCGACCGAGAACTCGCAGCGCAGAGTGGCGTGGTTGGCACTCGACCCAGGCGACGCCGACGTCCGGATTTTTCTGACCCACCTCGTGGCGGCGATTCAGACCGCCGAGCCCGAGGCTGGTGCCGATGCGCTCGCTCTGCTGGAGGCCGGTGACGCCACGCCAACCGACGCCGTCCTGGTCAGCCTGATCAACGATCTCGACATCCTCGCCGGTCCGACGGTGGTGGCGCTCGACGACTACCACGTCATCGACGGGGCCGCCGTCCACGAGGCGGTGACCTTCCTGCTCGACAACCTGCCTCCGCAGGTCACGCTGGCGATGACGACCCGGGCCGACCCACCGCTCCCGCTGTCGCGTCTGCGGGCGCGTGGCGAGCTCGTGGAGGTGCGGGCCGCGGACCTCAGGTTCACCACCGACGAAGCCGAGGTCTTCCTCAACGAGGTGATGGGGCTGCGGCTGGAGCCCGCACTCGTGGCCGCTCTCGAGACGCGCACCGAGGGGTGGGCGGCCGGGCTGCAGCTGGCCGCGCTGTCGGCCCGCACCCATGCCGGCACTACCGACGGGTCCGACGATGTCGCTCGGTTCGTCGAGGCGTTCTCGGGCAGCCATCGGTTCGTCCTCGACTACCTCGTCGAGGAGGTTCTGGACAGGCAGCCGGACGAGGTGCGCGCGTTCCTGCTCGACACCTCCGTGCTCGACCAGATGACCGGCGGGCTCTGCGACGCCCTGACCGGTCGTTCCGACGGTCAGTCGATGCTGGAGACCCTCGAGCGCGAGAACCTGTTCGTGGTCGCGCTCGACGACGAGCGCCGGTGGTATCGCTACCACCACCTCTTCGCCGACGCATTGCGTGCCCGTCTGGCTGCGGGTCATACCGACCGGGTCGGTGAGCTGCACGCCGCGGCCAGCCGATGGCTCGCCGAGAACGGACTGCTCGCCGATGCCGTACGGCACGCGATCGCGAGCGGCGACCACGAGCACACCGCCGACCTCGTCGAGCTCTCCGTGGCCGACCTGCGCCGACGACGCCAGGACCGCACCCTTCGCGACTGGCTGGGCGCGCTGCCCGACGATGTCGTCCGTCGCCGACCGCTGCTCGCCACCCTCGATGGGGTGGAGCCGGCTCTCCGAGGGCGACCTCGACGGGGTGGAGGCGTGGCTCGACGTCGCCGAGGCTGGTCTCGACACGATGCCGCCATCGATCATCCCCACCGCGGGCCCGCTGGGCGAGGCGGCCCGGGAACGGCAGGGCGAGGTCCGATCCCTCCCGGCCATGATCGCGGTCTACCGCGCCTCGGTCGCCCAGGCCCGCGGCGACGTCGACGGTACGGTCTCGCACGCCCGCCGTGCACTCGCGCTGGCCGGGCCGGACGACCACTTCGCGCGCGGTGCCGCCGCCGGCTTCGTCGGCCTGGCGGCCTGGGCCGCCGGCGACCTCGGCACTGCGGTCGACACGTTCACCGAGGCGGTCGCCAGCCTGCACGCGGCCGGCATGGTCGCGGACGAGCTGGGCGCGACCGTCGTGCTGGCGAACATGTGGCTGGCGCGCGGACGCCCGGTCGAGGCGCGCCGGCTCTACGAACGCGCGCTGGCCGCGGCCGAGAGCCACCCCGGCCCGGTGCTGTCCACCACCGGCGACCTGCACGTCGGCCTCGCCGACGTCCTGCGCGAGCAGGGCGACCTCGATGCGGCCGCGGAGCACCTCGAGATCGCCCGCGAGCTCGGCGACCGGGCGTCGCTGCTGGAGAACCGGCACCGCTGGTACACCGCGATGGCCGCGCTGCTGCAGGCGAGAGGCGACCTCGACGGCGCGATCGCGATGCTCGACCAGGCCGAGCCGCTCTTCCTGCCCGGCTACTTCCCGGATGTGCGGCCGATCGCCGCGACCAGGGCGCGGGTGCGGATCGCCCAGGGCCGACTCGACGACGCGCGGGCGTGGGCGCGCGAGCGCGGGGTCGCGCCGACGGATCCGCCGACCTACCTGGCCGAGTACGACCAGCTCACCCTCGCCCGGCTGCTTGTCGCCGACGGTGAGGCGCGCCGCGGCGATCGACGTGCTCGACCGCGTGCTGGACGTCGCCCGGGCGGCGAGCCGCGACGGCAGCGTGGTCGAGGCGCGCTTGGTGCGGGCGCTCGCCCACCACGAGAACGGCGACGCGGACTCGGCGGCGGCCGACCTCGCTGCCGCCCTCACCGCCGGGGTGCCGGCCGGCTACTGCCGGCTCTTCCTCGACGAGGGACAGCCGATGGCCGAGCTGCTCGAGAAGGTCGCCCGAGCCGCGGCCCACGACGTACGAACGCACGCCGAGCACCTGCTGGCCGCCGCACACAGACCGTCGGCGCCCGTACCCACTCCACCTGCCTCCCAGGAAGGGCTCAGCGAGCGCGAGCTCGAGGTGCTGCGCCTGCTGGCGACCGAGCTCAGCGGCCCGGAGATCGCGCGGCAGCTCTTCGTCTCGGTGAACACGCTGCGCACGCACACCAAGCACATCTTCACCAAGCTCGACGTCAACACCCGCCGCGCCGCGGTACGTCGAGCCGCGGACCTCGGCCTGCTCTGACCGTCACCGTCCGAATCACCACCCCGATCACATCAGATGGTGATGTGCGCTCACCACGTCGATCCTTAACGTCCCGGACATCGCCGGACACCCGCCCGGCACCGAACACCAAGGAGTCCGACATGAACATCACCGCCAACCGCCTCACAGCTGCCGCCGGCCTCTGCGCCGCGGCCGCCGGCGCCATCTTCATCGGCGTCCAGATCAACCACCCGCCGGCCGACGTCGCCCACATCGTCACCACCGACATTGCCGTCCGCGAGACCGCCAAGATCCTGATGACCGTCCTGGCGCTGGTCGGCATCACCGGCATGTTCCTGCGCCACCACCGCCGGTTCGGCGTCCTCGGGCTCGCCGGCTACCTGCTGCTGAGCATCGGCTACCTCGCGATGTTCGCCGTCCAGTGCATCGTCGCCTGCGTCCTCCCGACTCTCGCACACTCGAATCCGCGCTACGTCCAAGACGTCCTCGACGCCGCCATCGGTGGCACGCCCGAGCGGCGACATCGGCCACATGCACGAGCTGCTTCTCATCTCCGGCATCGGCTACTCGATCGGTGGTCTGCTGTTCGGCATCGCGCTGTTCCGCGCCGGCGTCCTGGCCCGCTGGGCCTCGGTGCTGCTCGCCTACGGCACCACCTCCGCCCTCGCGCTGTCCGTGCTGCCGGAGTCCTTCAACCGCCCGTTCGCGGTGCCCACCGGCGTCGCCCTGATCGGTCTCGGCGTCTCGCTGTGGCGCGACCAGCGCCGGCAGACCGCGACCGTCGACGCGCCGGCCACGGCGCGGATCGCCAGAGCTGGCGACCCGATGAGCACGCAGGAGCGGAGCTGGCCGGTGCCGGTGGCGCTGGTCGCGCTCAGCGCGATCCCGCTGACGGCCGGGACGCTGCGGCTGATCCAGCTCGCCGGCGGCCCGGCCGTCATCCCCGCCGACCACCGGTTCGCCGGCTTCCCGCTCCCGCTCGTGGTGCACATCGTCGGCGCGACGACGTACGCGCTCGTCGGGATCCTCCAGTTCGTGCCGCGGTTCCGCCGCCAGCACCTCGACCTGGCACCGTCGTGCCGGCCGGGTGCTGGCCGTGGCCGGCCTGCTCGTGGCGATCTCGGCGCTGTGGATGACGCTGTTCTACGAAGCGCAGCCCGGCACCGGCGACCTGCTCTACGTGCTCCGCCTGATCTTCGGGTCCGCGATGGCCGCCTGCCTCGTGCTCGGCATCACCGCCGTCCGGCGCCGCGACATCGCGGCCCACCGGGCGTGGATGATCCGGGCGTACGCGATCGGCCTGGCCGCCGGCACCCAGGTCTTCACCGAGGGCATCGGCGGCGCGATCTTCGGCACCGGCGTGCTCGCCGCCGATCTCGCCAAGGGCGCCGGCTGGGTGATCAATCTGGCCGTCGCCGAGTGGGCGATCCGCCGCCCCGCCCGACGCCGCCCCGCACTACCCACCGGCCCTCAGCACGCTGGGGCACTCGCATGAACACGTCACCCACGACGTACGAGATCCGTGTCGACGGCCACCTCGACGACCACTGGTCCGCCTGGCTCGGCGAGCTCGACCTGACCCGCAACGACGACGGCACCACCACCATCACCGTCGTCGGTCGCCGACCAAGCGCAACTCCACGGTGTGCTCGCCGGCCTGCGCGACATCGGCGCCGTCCTGACCGACCTCCGCACCACCGGTGCGCCCACTCAGTCGTGACCTCGGTTGCCACGATTGGTCGGTTGCCCGGAGAGCTGCCTTCCCACACCACACGTCAGTGTCAGCTCACAGAACGACTGTCGGTCATCGGGCTTACACAGAACGGCGGACAGGACCATACCCTGAGAGAAATCGTGGGTCGTTCGGTGCCCGTGCGCCGGGCTCGCTTTGCGTGCCGTCGGCTTCACCGGTGTCGGTCGAGTGTCCGACTCTGGCGGGATGCCCGGCACCAGATCCGTCGCTATATACGGCGCGTCGTCCCTGGCGTTCAAGCGTGGCGTGCGTGTTCGATGCTGATTGCGGCGGAGATCCAGCGCTCGTCGACGAGAAACCGCCAAGCGTGGAGCTCAGCCGAATGCGAGCTCATGCCCCGCTGACGATCACCATTTCGTTGCCTTCGGGGTCGGCGACCCGCCAGCGATCCTCCGACTCGTCAAGGAGCCGGCCACCGGCTGCGACGATCGTGGCGAGGCGCGTCTGCGCGAGGTCCGACGGCACCGCGAGCTCGAAGTGGATGCGGTTGCGCTGCCGGCGCCGCTCCGTCTCCAAAGCATCGATCTCTTGGAACACCAGCACCGGGTTCAGCCGCCGCGGATCGTGGATGTCGGTGACCCCGCCTCGCCGGTCGTGGGTGTATCCGAGTGCGGCGACCCAGAACGCGCGGACTGCGGCGACGTCGGCGGCGTCGAGGAAGAGCTGAGCGAAGCGCGGCAGCCCCGGATCCGCAGTGGCCCCGAGTTCGCGGGCAGCAGTCTGGAGGTTTCCGGCGAGGTCGATGAAGTCGAGCTCGAGGCCGTGGGCGTCGTCTTCCCACTGGTCCTTACCGCTGTCGATGATCACGAGCCCGGGGCGCAGGTCGACCAGCAGCGGGAAGCCCGTGTCGTCGGCCAGCGCCGCTGCTGCGGCGGCCAGGTCACGCTGCTGCGTCGGCGAGGTGGTGCGGTAGCACGCCATCGCGCTGAACACCGCCTGCCAGTCGGCTGTCCCGATCCTCTCGCCGAGCGCGCTACCCGGCACCAGGTCGACCTCGTTGCCGTCGGGGTCGGTGTGGCAGACCCCGAACGGTCCGGATGCCTCACCAAGACTCGCCTGCTCGACCGCCGCGGCCGGCCGCACCACGTCGAGGTGGATGCGGTTTCGAAACGGCCGCGGCTCCGTCGACTGCCGTATCCGTATCGCCGGGTCGCGCCGCAACGGATCCGCCAAACCGCCGTCGTCTCCAGGCGCGTAGTCGAGCACGCGCTGCCAGAACCGCCTCACCACAGGCGGGTTCGCGGATTCGAGCACGACGCTCAGGTGCTGCAGCACGGCAGGGTTCGCGGCCAGCCCGAGATCCTGCGCGGCCGCCGACACCGCCTCGGCGTGCTCGTCTGAGTCGAGGCGCACCCGCATGCCTGTCGCGCGCAGGTCGACCACGATCTCGGCCGACAACTCCACGATGCGCCCGGCCAGCGCAGCCCCCTCGATCAGCGACGGCGCGTCGAACCATGCCGTCGCAACGCCATCGACCACCCGCCAATCCGTTCCGATCTCTGTCATGCCCGGCACCGTAGTGCCCATTCCGGACGATCTCTTTCCGGATAGTGATGATGTCCCGGCCTGGGCATTGAGGTGCGCCGTTGATCATGATCAGGCTCGGCGTCACCTGATCACGTACTACTGCCGGGCCGCGTGGCCGACCACATGGGATCATGTAAGCGATGGCCCGGGCGTCCACCATGCAGTCCCTCGCTTCGAGTTCACCGTGGGCCCGGTATGCCGACTCAATCGCGATCTAGACGTGTGTGCCGCTTGCGGTGTTAGCGATTCGCGAGTACACCGAATCGGCGTTCGGCCGACAGACGGTCGACGACCCCGGCTTCGAGCGACGCATCGGGGCAGGTGAGTCGATCGAGCGCATAGTGGCGGATCGTCTCCAGGAGGCGGTATCGCGACTCACCGTCGGAGTCGGCCTCGTCAACAGCAATCAACGACTTGTCGGCGAGACGATCAACGAGATCGAAAACCTCGTAGGGATCGACGTCGCCAAAGGCGCGGACGACTGCCTCGGCCGTCATCTGATTGGGATGAGCACTATGGCGTGATGGTCGCCGTTTGGCAGCACGCCTGAGCCGGCGATCTCTCCTCGATCGTTGATGCTCTCGCCATCGGTGATGGTGATACCCGAGCCCGGCGCGACGAGCGTGTTGAGGTCGATCATCGGTTGTCCGTCCTCACTGATGAAGGCGTGCTTTTCGAACTCTCCGCCGCATTCCCCTGACGTGCCAACCACCTGGTCGTGTTCGTTTTCGAACTTCGCGAGGCTGCAGGTGTCATCGGCGACTGTACCAAGGTCGTTCATGACGCCCCGTCGCCACGAGAACGCGTGGAACTCTGCATCGCCGGCGGTCAGCGATCCACCGACGACCGTGCCGGCGTTGTTCAACCACCAGGCCGTACCGGACGAGCCGCCGAGCGTGCCCAGATCCAACAGGCGGCTGCCGTCCCACAGGTATGGATGTTGACTGGTGTCGCCGGCGAGGTTTGACGCACCGACGACTTGCCCGCGATCGTTGAACGCCGTCACAGACGACCACACGCCGCCCAGTGTTCCGAGGTCGATCATCGTGCCCTTGTTCCAGAGGAAGGGATGCTGGGTCGGAATCCCCGTCGCCTCGTTCGGCGTCGAGTCGGTGTAGGACAATCCAGCAATCTGACCACGTTCGTTGATGAAGTTCGCCGATGCATCGGGTCCACCGAGCGTTCCCAGGTCGCGTATGCGGCCCTGGTCCCAGAGGACGGCGCGGGTCTGGGTACTCCACCCAAACATCGAGAAGGGATCGGCTTCATCGTTGGCGGCAACGCCGACCACTTGGCCTCGTTCGTTGAGATGGACGGCGAGACTCTGCGTTCCGCCGAGGGTGCCGAGGTCCACGATTTGTCCGTTCCGTTTCCACATCACCGCGTCCGCAGCTGGCGCGCCAAGAGCAGCGTCGAACTGTCCCGTGTCAGACAAGCCGACGATGAGCCCGGCGTCGTTGCTCCAGACGGCGAAGCTGTTCGTGCCTCCTGGCAGCGTCCCGAGGTCCTCGATGGGTCCTCCGCGCCACCGAAACGCGTGGTAGACGAAGCCTTCGGGACTGTTGTCTGGGGTCGCCGTGTCGGCGAATCCGACCACCATGTGGCGGTTGTTGATCAACGGGAATTCGACAGTATCCGCGCTGTTGGGACCACCCAACGTGCCGAGGTCGATGAGCCGATACCTGGGTCCATGTCCATGTTGAGGTGCGGCGCCGTTGTCCGCCGAGGCGACTGCTGGCGCGAGCGTGGTGAGTGCGACGAGACCAATTGCAGCCAAGGGGCGTGTTGCTCTTCGCTTCAGGTTCATGTGATGCTCCAATGGTCGTGATTCCATTCGTTCGAACGTACGGACGAAACGGCTTGCGATCATCGGGGCCACCACCAGTTTCGCCGGCATCTGAGGGTGTTGCTGGCCCCAATCGAGGTCGTACTGCACTGCCGATTCGTGGTAGCCCCGATGCGCACATGTCGCGCCATTAGTACGGTCGGCTGCATGATTGATTGTGTGAAGCGGTGGACGAGCGCAGCCGTCGCGGTCTTCATTGCGACAGGGGTTGCGGCCTGCGGCTCGGTCGACGACAGCTCGACCAAGGCTGGTGGCGCGTCGTTGCCCGTGACGCTGCGGTTAGGTTATGTGGACCCGTCCGGGGGAAACGGTAGTGACCACATCGAGGACTTCGTTCAGCGCGTCGAGGACCTCACTGATGGCGCGCTCCGGATTGAACCTGTGTGGTCTGCCGGCGGCCCAGACGGAACTGACGACATCGAGCAAGTCGTCGCCCGGCGAGTCATCAAGGGCGATCTCGACATGGCGGTCGTCGCCGCGCGCGCGTGGGACACGGAGGGAGTGACGTCGCTCAGGGCGCTGAACGCGCCGATGTTGGTCACCTCCGACGAGGCGGTCAAGCGCATCATCAGTGGCACGCTCAGCGAGGAGTTGCTCGCCGGCCTCGACAAGGTGGGCATCACCGGCCTGGGATTACTGCCCGCAAGCATGCGCCGCCTGTTCGTGTTCGGCGACCGCGTCGACTCGCTCGCCGATTGGGGAGGCGGGCTGATTCGATCGCTTCGATCCGACACGGTCTATGCCGTGCTCGCCACGCTGAACGCCAAGGCCGATGATGTCGGCAACGACAACGACCGAACAGCCGCTGGCATCGCCGATGGTTCGCTGCTCGGTGCCGAGTCGTCATTCACCGACGCGCTTCGAATGCCGAAGCTGCCGAGTGCGGTCAGCAACGTCACGTTGTTCCCGAAGGTCGAAGCGCTGGTCGTGAAGAGCAGTGTCTTCGAACAACTGTCGAAGTCGCAGCGCGAACAGCTTCGAGAGGCGGCGTCGCAGACGGTCGTCGATGCGGTCGCCGATTTCACCTCTGACACCGCCGCTGCGGAGGAGTTCTGCAGCCGTGGAGGTTCGATGCTCACAGCGAGCGCGAGCGATATCGAGCAGATTCGTCAGGGATTCGATTCCGTCTATTCCTGGTTGGAACAGGACCCGTCGACCGAAGCGTTGATCGAGAAGATTGCAAAGGCGGTCGGCGACATTCCCGCCCCACCTACGCCGTCCTGTCCCGACCGGGAGTTGTCGCCAACCCCGACGAGCATCGTCACCTCGACGGGGGCGTTCCCCGAGGGGCCTTACCGGATGGAGATTCCTGAATCCGTCCTGATCAACGCGGGCATCGACCGCCAGACAGCGTTCGAGCATGCGGGGACCTGGATGATGAGCTTCGACAATGGTGTGTTGACGATGTCGGACGTGGGTCCGGGGCGAGCGCAGTCGGGGGGAACAGGCGTGTATTGCGTTGCTGATGGCCGTATCAGCCTGGGACTCGACGACCGAAGCGACATGGGCGGCGAGTGTGGGGATTTCTGGTCGGCCGCGTGGATCGAATCTGGTGACCAAGTGCGATTCGTCGACATCCGGACACCTGAAGGACCCGATCCGTTTCTGGAGGTGCTGTTCGGTTCGGAGCCGTTCACGAAGGTCGGCTGATCGGAGCGCTTGCCGCTCAGGCTCGCAGGAACGCGACAACGGCGAGCACGCGACGATTCGAGTCCGCGTCTTCGTCGATGTGCAGCTTGAGAAAGATCTGTGACACGTGTGCCTCGACGGTGCGCTCGGTCACGAACAGCTTCCGTGCGATCGATTTGTTCGACTGACCTTCAGCGACGAGCGAAAGCACCTCGCGCTCGCGAGCACTCAGGCTGGCGAGAGGGTGATTGACTCGTTGCCGGCCGAGGAGACTCGAGACGATCGTCGGATCAATCACGCACTCGCCTTCGGACACTCGGCGCATCGCGTCCAGCAGTGCGGTCGCTGTGAAAACACGCTCCTTCAGCAGGTAGCCGACGCGCTCGGGATAAGTGTCGAGCAGGCGTAGGGCGTATGTGGGTTCGACATAGTGGGAGAGCACGAGCACCGCGACATATGGATGGTTGCTGCGGATCGTCTGCGCGGCGACGAGGCCCTCGTCGGTGTGCGTTGGTGGCATCTTGATGTCGATCACCGCAACGTCAGGAGGATTTGTGTCCACTAGCTCCAGTAGATCGTGCGCGTTGCCCGCTTGGCCGATCACCTCGACGCCTTCTTGTTCGAGGAGGTGGACGATTCCCTCCCGCGTCAAGAGCGTGTCATCCGCAACTACGACGCGCACGGGATCTCCGCTTTGACTGCGTCGCGAGTAATGAGCAGTCGGCCGCCGAGTGCACCTATGCGGTCGGCGATTCCGATGCCGACGTCGGGTTGCCCGGAGCCACCGTGGGCGCGCCCGCCGATGACGAGAACGCCGCTGCGTTGTGCAATGTCGACTGAGAGGTACGTCGCGGCGCGTCGCGTAACGTCGCCAATCATCGCTTCGACGAGCAGGTACGCCGCGGTCTCAACGCGATGAGCCAGCCGAGTGGTACACATCTCACCGAGTTGGACTGGTAGAGCTGCCTTGTCCGCCAACAATCGCACCGCCGGCTCGAGGCCGGCTTCGGCGAGGATTGCCGGAAAGATGCCGTGGGCGAGATCGCGGAGCTCCGTGAGTGCGAGTTGGGCTTGCTCGGATGCGGACGCGATCAACGTGGCGAGGTCGTCATGGCCGTTCGCCGTCGCGGCTCCTTGTGCGAGACGGAGCTCGAACGTTGCAGCAAGAAGCCGCTGCTGGGCCCCGTCGTGGAGGTTTCTCTCGAGTCGGCGTCGAGTAGCGTCCGCCGTCGCCACGATTCGTGATTGCGATTCGTGGAGATCCATCAACTGGGCAAGCACCTCGGCGCGCAGGCGCTCGTTGTCGATGGCTAGTCGAGCGGCGGCACCGATCTCTGCCGTCGGTGTCAGCGCCTCATCATGCACCACGAACGCGACTCGCTCTCCATTGCGCACAATCAACGTGGTGGTCTGCCCGCGCCTCGGCGTCGAGTCAACGATCTGGCCCGATACATCGACGTACGTAAGCCGACTCGGTAACCAGTAGCCCACCATGACGTGGTCGTCGCCGAGCGAACCGGCCATGGCGCGGGCGAACGCTCCCGGCGCAGGTGTATCGCCGAGCTCATCCAGCAGTTGTGTGATGGCGTGACGGGTGCGAGAGATCCGCCGCATACCCCACAGCACACCTGCTCCGAGCGCAATCGTGGTGCCGGCACGGACAATGAAGATGACCCGGAACGCGAGAATGGTGGGGTCCTCCGCGGGTCTCTTCAGCAAGAGCACCGCATACGCGCTGCTGGCCAGCGCGGCGGCCGCGGCTGGCACGATGACAAACCACATCGCGCTTCGCGCAACCCGCGTTGCCGGCCCGAGCCGGAGTGCGGCGACGATCGCCGCGAGCACGCCGAGGATGATTGTGGTTGTCGAAAGGAACTCGTCGAGCGCATGAGTTGCTGCCAGGTCGGATCGCAGAAGGAAGACATTGTCGGAGCAATTGCTCCAGCAGTAGCGGTCGCGGAACGGATCCCGAACCATTGCGCGGCCGACGCTGGCGAGAACCGCAGAGAAGTAGGCGCCGGCGAGGAGTGAGCGAGCCGGACGACCCACTATTCGCCCTCTCGGATAGCTGAGCAACAGGTGGATGACGAGCGGGACGAAAAAGGGCACGACCACCATCGCAATGCTTCGGACGAGTGCCGGTCCGCCGGCCCAGCCCACCCAGTCCGGCGCCAACCACACAACTCCCAAACACGTGACGACCACCGCAATCGAACCCGATGGTCGATAGACGGAAACGATCGCACCGGCCGCGAGAAGTACGAAACCCGCGCCGAGATCGATGACCGTCGCGGCTGTCGATGTCGAACCGAAGGTGGTCACGACGTCCGACGTCGACGACGCCACGCCCAGCGTGAGACCCGCGACCACGGCGCACACCATTGGTAACACGGCGCGCGGGTGAACAACGGAGACGCCGGGCGTAGCTGTGAGGTCGAACGGCCGGGCCACGATCAACGATCCTCGAGGCCTATCGGGAGCGTGGCTGTCAAACGAGTGCCGGAGTCAGCGCGGCTCGACACGATCACACTCCCGTCGAGGGAACTGACTCGGTCGATGAGTCCTCGCAAACCCGTGCCCCGCGTTGGGTCAGCTCCGCCACAGCCATCGTCGACGATGACGACGACCAGCGCTACCTCGGCCGCTGCGATGTCGACGCGAGCGCGCTGGGCGTCGGCGTGCTTTACGACATTGGAGAGGGCCTCGGCACAAACGAAGTACGCGGCCGCGGCAATCTCGTCGGGGGGTGCGTGGCGCACTTCGACGTGCAATTCGACGGGCAGTGGTGTTCGAGCGATGAGACCTTCGACAGCCGCGACGAGTCCCAACGACAACTCACGCGGATGCAATCCTCGGGCGAGCTGCCTGAGATCGGTGCACGTTGCCGTCAGCTGCTGAACTGCGCGCTCGAGATGGCCGCTCACGGAGTCGTCTGCTTCGAACGACCCTAGGCGCGCAGTCAGTTCGGCGAGCCGCCGTTCTACACCGTCCTGCATCCGGCACTCGAGACGCCGACGCTCCTCGACGTCGGCGAGCATCAACCGACGCCTGGCGGCAGCGGCTTCTCCGATCTGTGATCGCAACTCCTCGGTCAACGCGGTGTTCGCAGTTCGACAATCGAGTCGCGGTCGCAACTGCATCGACGAGAGCCGGTTCGTCGAGCACCGAGGCGTCGTGTACGAGCACAGCGAAAGGACGGGACTCACGTTCCACGAGCGTCGCGGCACGGTCACCAACGGTTGGTGGAACCGACACAGCCCGCCCCGATTCGTCGCGGTAGTCCCCCGTCTCCATCGAGTGATACGCGACCTCCAGACTTGGATCGCGGAGCACGTGGGCCAAGGCATCGCGGAGCGCGCCGGATCGCGATTCTCCCAACTCGACCATCAGGTTCGTCACAACGCTCGCCCTCGGCGCGACGACACCCGCCGCGAGCAGCAATGCGACGGCGCAAAGCGCGAGTTCGTACACAACAAGCATCGGCGTTGACGCTGAGTGATCGTGGGCGACCGCCCTCAGGATCGCGTTGGCCGCGACAGCCGAGGAGAACACGACGGCGGCCACGAGCGCGGTCTGGCGATCGCCTCGCAACCGTCCACTGGCTCGCCACACGCGATGAGCCGCAAGCGCAACGACACCACCCGAGAGCACGACAGCGGATGACGGGATGCTCCACAAGCCTGTGACGACGACGGCGGCATATCCGACGATGAGAGCAACTCGCTCGAACGCGGTTACTGCACGCCACCCGACGTACGCAACCATCGCGTGGACAACGAACCCTCGGTGAAGGTACACGAATCGGTCGTCAAAGTTGGCGACGAACCACGCGACACCCGTCCCGGCAAGTAGCAGCGCAGTATCGAGTCGGCGGGCCGCGACAATTGCGCAACCGATGAACACGAGGCCGACGACGAGATCAGGAATCCGCAGCCACGACTCCGAACGGCGGTACGCGACACCCTCGGACGCAACTCCGAAGCACGCGATGGCGAGGACAGCGACAATGCATGTGACTCGCCGACGGCGCTCAGGCAAGGAGGCGGGCCAATGCATCACCAGTCAGGTCTCGCTTGCTCAGGAATCCCAATGCGGCGGCGCTATGAAGGCGCGGGCCGAACGACTCTGCCTCACGACTGGAAATGAGCACGATCATCGGCGCCCAGACAGCCTCCGCCAGTCGATCCGCAACCACCAACCCGCTGAGATCCGGAAGGTTGATGTCAAGTAGCACGACGTCGGGCCGAAGCTGATCCGCCCGCGCGAGTGCATCGCATCCGCTAGAGGCCTCGCCGACAACACAGAAACCCCTCCGATTGCAGGAGAGCGCGAGCCGCGTCACGAAAGGCATCGTGGTCGTCGACAATCATCACGGTTCGAGGCACCGACGACATCCTGTCAGAATTTCCCAGACCTCGCCTTGTGGCTACCCACAGTTACGCTGCTCCGCCTCGAACTACGGAATCATCTCTCGACCCGCGGCAAACCGACGTAGTTGCGAGGACGGATCTTGCCAAACGCACCGAACGCCGGCCGAAGAATGACAACACCCTCGTCCGACGAGGCGCGAATGTCGACGCCGATCGGGGAGTCTCGCGACTTCAATGGAGCGGACGACGGTGTTCTGTTCCAGGACATCCCGGACAGATGTCTCAAGACATCGTGATCCGGCACCTACCGCAGGTCTCGCCATCTCCAAACGGAGTTGGCGACGAGAAGATCGGGGTCACCGGTCCACAAGGTTGCCTCGTGAGCAATGGCTGTTGCTGCCGCGAATGCATCTGCGTACGCCATTGGATGCTCGGTCTTGATCCGGGCTGCCGCGATGATTCGCGACTCGCCTGGGACTTCGGCTGCCACCAAGTCGCGGAGATCCCGAAGTGTGGCTGCGGCGGCTTCCTCGCCGACGGCACGCCGGATCACGTAGAACACTTCGCCGAGGTTGATCCAGCTCATGATCGGCCGTTCAGTGTCGAGCAACGCACCAACATGACCGGCGGCTGGATGCGAGTCCTCGAGGTACCGGATGACGGCCCAAGAGTCGAGAACCACCGTCACCGTTCGCGGGCCTCATCGGCAGCGCGCTCGGCCTCGAGGATGCTGCTCAAATGCCCGCCCACGAATCGGCCCCGCAGCGGTGGGCGCCGATGGGCGGGGCGCAGTGCGACGTGGTCGTCGTGGCGCCAAAAGCTGACTTCATCGCCCGGTTCGATTCCGAGTTCGTCACGCAACTCCTTGGGAATCACGACCTGGCCCTTCGGACCGACACGGTGAGTCATACCCATCAGTATAACCGAGTTGCGGCATCGTCGCCGCAGCGTCATCAATGTGATGCCGTTCTGGGGCACCCGAAATATGGACGTCACCTTTGCAAAAAGGAAGAGAACCCTCCGTCCAGTCCGTCCCAGCCCGCTGACGTGGTCTCCTGTCCGCCTATTCGTCCGCCTATTCGTCCGCCTGGTCCGTCCAGTCCGCCCATTCCGTATACCGGTCTACCGTCACAGCAACTGATGTCAATCGAGTTCGAGGACAAGGCGCACCCCGTTGTTGATAGCGACAAGTTCCTCGTAGGTCACACGTCCGACGAACTCGCCGAGCCGCTCGAGTGCAACGGCGGAGGTTTGCTCGATCAGGACCTGGGTCTGCTCGTCATTGATTGTGACCGTCGGACGAAAGATGCGTGGTGTCGCAGAACGTGATGTGGGTGCGACCAGCACAGTCGACAGCATCAGGTCGTCCGATTGGACGATGACGGCGTAACGGCTTCCTCGCTGTTCATTTCCTCGGTTGTCACGAGGAGCGCGAAGTTGGTGGATGTCACCACGCACGAAGCTCGTCCATCTCCAACAGCACTTGGCGGCTTTCGGCGCGGTCTGCGTCGTCGTTCATCAACGCCAGCGACTCGGCGCGCATTTGTTCGCGTCGACGAAGTCGCACGGCGTCAACGAGGGCTTGGCGAATGGCGTCTGATGCGGTCGATCCGTCGGCCATCAGTTCAGCGAGTGCTCGTTCAGAGCGTTCGTCGGTTCGAAAGTTCATTACTGGCATACGACAATGCTACGACAAATTGTAAGACTTTTCGACTACGGACGGCCGGTGATCGCCGAGAATGCACTCGAAGTGTGTGCGCAGAGCGCCGTGAACGAGCTGACATCGAACTCGGTCAACAGCCGACCGATCCACCCCGTCGGGACGCAATGCACAGCTGCGCTGACCAGGCTGTTTACAGAGAACGGACGACGGGATTCGAACCCCGAAGCAGGCACCTGGTACACGACAGCGTGAGCGCCACAAGTCGCGACGCGTCGCCCGGCCGTGCGGGTCACGGGCGGTCGCGATGGCCACGTGACCCTGCCGGCGGAGCTGTGCTGGCGCGCACGACCAGCTCGGTCGGGACGTCGACCGCGAGGTCGACGTCGTCACCGCGCAACAGGGCGAGCAGCAGCTCGGCGGTCAACCTGCCCTGCAGCTCGACGGGTTGGCGAACCGTCGTCAGGTCGGTGAGCGCGGCGAGCGGATTGTCGTCGATGCCGACGATCGACACGTCGTCGGGGACGCGCAAGCCAGCCCGCCGCAACGTGCGCAGCGCGCCCAGCGCGACCTCGTCCGAGTGTGCGTAGACGGCGGTGGGCGGCGAGCGCAGGCCGAGCAGCGCGGCCATCGACGCGGCGCCCTGCTCGCCGCCCCAGTCCGATGACCGGACCAGCTCGGGGTCGACGGCGACGCCGGCCTGCTCCAGGCATTGGTAGTACGCCCGCGAACGGGCCGTGACCGGCGGTTGTGACGGGTCGAGTGCCTCGAGCATGGCGATCCGTCGGTGACCGAGGTTGAGGAGGTGGTTGACCGCCTGCGTCCCGGCGGCGAGGTCGTCGATGGAGACGTACGGGTAGTCGCCTGACTGCCCTCCCGCGGCCACGACGTGGACACCGAGCAGAGCCAGCCGTTCGCGCTCGCGGTCGTCGACCGGGAACGCCACGACGACGACCGCATCGACTTTGCGCCGCGCCGGCAGCTGCTCGAAGAACCGGCTGCGGTCGTACTTCTCGGCGACGTGGTAGAGGACCAGGTCGAGGTCGGCGTCGCGCAACACCGACTCGAGGCCGACGACCATCGCTCCGAAAACCACCGGTCGAGGTGCGGCACGAGGACCGCCACGCGCCTCGTCCTGCCCGTGGCGAGGCGCACTGCGTCGGGCGAGGCGACGTACGCCAGGCGCTCGGCGACCTGCTGAACCTTGACGCGGGTCGCCGGCGCGACCCCCGGGTTGCCGCGCAGCGCGCGAGAGGCCGTGGCGATGCCGACGCCCGCGTGCCGCGCCACCTCGGCGAGTGTCACGTGCGATGCCGCCACCGCGCCGATCATAGCATCACCGGAATCATTTCCGAGCACAAGTGCTGCAGCATGTGACCTTTCAACAGGGATGTTCGAGACGTCTCTTGACTTTTCCGTGGCCGGAGTACAAAGTGAATGGAAGCATTTCCAATGCCACGGTCCTGGGGGGCGTGGCGACAGTTTGGTCGAACACGGGGGGTTCACGGATGGGGACACGGCGATCCGGGCGACTGATGCAGTGCGCGCCACCTCAGGTGCTGACGCCCACCGACTCGCCCGTCTCGGACCCCCTCTGGTGGCGTCAGGCGGTGGTCTACCAGATCTACCCTCGGAGCTTCGCCGACGCCAACGATGACGGGGTCGGAGATCTGGCCGGGATCATCAGCCGGATCCCCTACCTCGAGTCGCTTGGCGTGGACGCCGTGTGGCTCTCACCGTTCTACCCGTCGGCGTTGGTCGACGGAGGCTACGACGTCGACGACTACCGCGACGTCGACCCCAGGATCGGTACCCTGGCCGACTTCGACGAGATGTCGGCCGGGCTGCACTCCGCGGGCATCCGTCTCATCGTCGACATCGTGCCCAACCACAGCTCCGACCGGCACCGCTGGTTCCGGGAAGCTCTGGCCTCGCCGAAGGGCTCGGCGCCGCGGAACCGGTACATCTTCCGCGACGGCGGCGGACCTGACGGCACCCTGGCGCCGGCCGACTGGCCATCCCTGTTCGGCGGACCGGCATGGACACAGGTTCCCGACGGTCAGTGGTACCTCCACTTGTTCACCAAGGAGCAGCCGGACCTCAACTGGGACAACGCCGAGGTGCGGGAGGACTTCCTGACGACGCTGCGGTTTTGGGCCGACCGGGGGGTCGACGGCTTCCGGGTCGACGTCGCCCACGGCTTGGCCAAGTTCCTGCCCGACCCGCTCCCCGGCGCGGCGCAAGTGGATCCGAGCTTGCTGAACGGTGCCGACGGATCCCATCCGCTCTACGACCGGGACGAGGTGCACGAGATCTACGCCGAGTGGCGCACGGTCTTCAACGAATACGACCCGCCCCGAATGGCGGTCGCCGAAGCGTGGGTCGCTCCCCACCGTCTGGCGCGGTACGCCAGCCCAGACGGCCTGGGCCAGTCGTTCAACTTCGGCCTCCTGCGGACCGACTTCGACGCCGAGAGCTTCCGCCAGGTCATTTCCGACAGCCTCGCCTTCCCTGCCGATTCGGGCGCCTCCTCGACCTGGGTGTTCTCCAACCACGACGTCGTCCGGCATGCCACCCGCTACGGACTTCCAGACCACTTTGCAACCACGACCGAAGGCAGCAGCCGAGCTTGGCTGTTGGCAGGTGGCGATCCCGCCGAGGTCGACGCCGAACTGGGTCTGCGCCGGGCGAAGGCGGCCACTCTGCTGATGCTCGCACTGCCCGGTTCCGCCTATCTCTATCAGGGGGAGGAGCTCGGCTTGCACGAGGTCGGCAGATCCCCGACGACCGGCGGCAGGACCCGGCGTTCTTCCGCAACCCGGGAGTCGAAATCGGCCGCGACGGATGCCGGGTACCCCTGCCGTGGGATCCGACGGGCCCCTCGTTCGGTTTCGGCCGGGCCACCGCGCACCTGCCCCAGCCGGCGTGGTTCGCCTCGTCGGCCGTGACCATCCAGGACGCCGACCCGGACTCGGTGCTCACGTTCTACCGACGCGCACTGGCGTTGCGCCGGCAGCTCCAGTCCGCCCAGGAGCTGACCTGGCACGCCGCGCCCGCCCACGTGCTGCATTTCAGCCGTCCGGGCGGATGGCATGTTCTGACCAACTTCGGCACGACCCCGGCCGACCTCCCCGAGGGCGAGGTGATGTTGAGCAGCCACCGCCTCGCCGGTGGCCGGTTGCCGGCAGGCACCACCGCGTGGCTCCGGATCGCCGACTGAACGACCGAGCACCAGCACCACGCACACGTCACGACACTGAGGAGCCCCAGACCATGGCCACCGTCACGTTCAGCAAAGCGACCCTGAAGTACCCGACCCTCGACACGCCGAGATGATCGCTGATCGTATGACACCCGGTCGGCATCGTCGGATGAGTCGAGACCGAAACAGCGATCCGCTGAACACCGTGGCCACGGCATCGCACGGCAGCGCAACAGGTGCTCGCAGATTCCTTGCACCTATACTACTACGGTCGTATAGTTGGGGCGTGCCTCGTGGAAACCCGTCCCCCAAGCTCGCCATAACGGTCGATCCGGACGTGCACGAGCGCGTCGTCAGCGCCGCAGCTCAAGAAGGCATCAGCGTGTCGGCGTGGATGACCGAGGCCGCGCGACGGGCCCTGGTTGTTCGCGATGGGCTCACGGCCGTCTCCGAATGGGAGCGCACCAACGGGTCGTTCACGCCCGAGGAGATGACCGCAGCGCCGGAATCGCGTTGCCAAAGAGTTCGCCGCGTCCCGGAAACGATCGGCGTGAGCACCGTCTACGACACGGGCGTACTCATCGCTGCAGACCGCAACGACCGCGAGTCTGGGCCGACCATCGCGCCCGCCGGCTTAGGCCGGCCTCTCATCCCATCACGACCGCTCCGGTCATCGCTCAGGCCAGTCGCTCGCCCCGACAGGTTCAGCTGCGACGGTTCCTACGAGGATGCGATGTCGTCGCATTCGATCCAGCCGACGCCCACGCCGTCGGCACGCTCCTCGGGAAATCATCCACCGCGGACGTCGTGGACGCCCACCTCGCCCTTACAGCTGCCCGTACCGGCGCCGTGGTGATCACCAGCGACCCCATCGACCTGCGCACACTTGCTGCACACATCCGACCCCGGATCACTATCCGTACGACTACCTGACAGGCCGATATCGACGACGGCCACACACCGCCTCCGTCAGTCCGTCCGGTCCGCTGACGTGGCGTCCCGTCCGCCCATTCGTCCGTCTAGTCCGCCCAGACCGTATACCTCGAAAGTCGTTGCGTCGACCGCACCACGCCCATGGCGTGCTCGGCTTTGAACCGGCTCACCCATTGAATCCGCCACCCTAACCGAACCCTCAACGCCATCAGGGACAACCTCCTCCCCGGCTTTCACAACCAGCCCGTGGTCAACTCTTGTTGGCCGAGACCTTGGTGGGGAACTCGGCGTACTCCACGGTGTCATGCGATTGACTCTCGGCAGCGATGCCCATGCCGAGCGCGAGTGGCCGGCGTTGCTGCGCAGGATCTGGTTGAGGAGTGCTTTGTGTCCTGCACGGCCTGCGGCGGCATCGACGAGTCGCTCGGCGAACTCGATCGCCTTGGGGAGCACCTCGTCGGCGGGCACAGCAAAGTTGGCGAGGCCCATCTCGACTGCTGTGTGTGCCGGAATGCGGTCGCCCGTCAGAAGGTACTGCTTGACCTTCAGCAGGCTGGTGTACACCGGCCAGGTAACACCACCGCCGTCGCCAGCAACCACCACGCTCGCAACGTGTGGATCGGCGACGAAGGTGCTGTCGGACATGAACACGATGTCACACAACGTCATGAGTGTCGCTCCCAGGCCGACAGCGGGTCCGTTCACGGCAGCCACCACCGGTACGTGCACGTTGAGCATCTCGTCGACAAGGCGCCGAGCGGTCCGCATCGCCTTCCGTCGCTCGGCGAAGTTGACCCGGAAGAGCTCGAAGTCGTCGAGGTTCCCGCCTGCCGAGAACGCCCGACCGTTGCCGGTGAGGACCACGGCGCGCACCGATTCGCTCTGCTCCACCTCAGCCCACAGCGCCCCGAATCGGACGTGCAGTTCGCTGTCAAAGGAGTTGAGTGCGTCAGGCCGGTTCAGCCTGACGATCCACACGGGCTCATCTCGCTCGACGAGCAACACCTCTGCTTGCTTTTCGGACACGATCGAACCCCTTCCCGTGGCAGCAGCCACCGCTCCATACCCAGAGGCAAATCATATAGTTCATTAGCCTCTTTGAACCCCTTGGCGCGACACGACGCAATTCGGAGACGGCCGAGCAACGTCGGTCAGTCGGCGAGCCAATGCACGATGCGGTCGACGAGATCGGTGCGCGACGACCGCGCCATCATGTATCACGGCGGGACCGGCCACGTGCACGATCCGACCGGTCACGTCGGCTGCGTCGTCGGACACGAGGAATGCTGCGACCCGGGCCACGTCGGCCGGATCGAGGTCGAGGACGCCGGCCGACACGCCATCGCGGAAGCCGGCATCGAGCAGATCGGCGTTCATCCGCGTGCGGGCACCCGGTGAGATCACGTTGACGGTGATGCCGAATTCCGCTCCCTCGCCACGAGCCGCCACCAGCGTTGCCGACCAGACCGCCGCCTTGGCGACGCTGTAGCCGAGCGAGGCCGAGTACC
>CAWEOL010000002.1:7500-139327 GCA_963810675.1 Ilumatobacteraceae bacterium | reverse complement strand
GCCGGTGCCACTGTTCCGCCGACTGCCCTTACAAGGCAGGTGTCGGGGGTCGAGTCCCTCCGCGCCCACCAGGAGTTCGGCAGCGGGCTCGTCAACGCCTTGCCGCGACGAGCTCGGCCACGGGGCTGAGCTCCAACACGTTGGGCATCCGGCGCACGAGCGCCGTGGGTCCGCTGAACGAGAGTTGCCCTCGAGCAACGGCGTCGCGGACCGGGATCTTGCCGAGCCACACCTGATACAGCGAGTTGACATCCGACGACATGGTCACGTCGACGTCGAAGCCCGGGTCGCTCATGCACACAGACGGCCCTGCGGGCTCGACGACGATCCAGAACTGGCGGCTGTCGTCGGTGAATCTGACGTGCAACACGAAGCGCCGATCGGGCAGGTGCGAGGTGTCGAGGCGGTCGTGGGCCCACCACATCAGCAGCTCCGGGTCGAGCTCGTGGTCGCGAGGATCGCCGAACTGCCACGTCGCCCCCCACGCGCCGAGGCCGAACACCACCTCGCGCAGGTCCTGGCCGGCCGGGGTGGGGCGTACTCGCCGTCGAGCCGCTCGACGATGCCCGCCACCTCGAGCTGGCGCAGCCGTTTGGCCAGCAGCGAACGCGACAGCCCCGGCAGACCCCGGGCCAGGTCGTTGAACCTGGTGGCGCCGCACAGCATGTCCCTCACGATCAGCAGCGACCACCGCTCGCCCAGCACCTCGACGGCTCGGCTGATGGGGCAGTACTGGCCGTAGCCCTGGACCGGCTCTCCCGTCGGCATTCGTGACCTCCGTCAGGTTCTGGCTCGAGTACACGAACTGTACTGGGTGGGTCCATTCTGTGCACTAGTTGCAGAACGGGAGCTTCCGTACCTTGATCCGCATGACACTCATGGACACCACCACCCCGACCACCACTGCTGAATGGACCGAGCACGCCTCGCCCTCATCGGCGCCGATCTCCAGCGGAAGCCGCTTCGTGCGACGCTTGCGGAGAGAATCGCTAACCGCCTTCGAACGCCTGAGAGCAGAAGGCCTGACCAGTGCGCTCGTGCCTGCCGAGTTCGGCGGCGGCGGCGCCTCACACAGCGACATGGGCGCAATCCTGCGCACCCTCGCCCGTTTCGATCCCGCCGTCGCAGTGACGCTGTCGATGCACTCGCACCTGGTCGGTTTCCAAGTGTGGCGCCACAACCACGGCCAGGACGCTTCGAAGATCTTCGACAAGGTCGCTGACGACGAGGCGCCATCCTCGTCAGCACCGGCGCCTCCGACTGGGTCGGCGTCGAACGGCACGCGTCGAGAAGGTCGACGGCGGCTACCGCGTCCCAAAATGCCCGCAAGACCCCCCGCCAGCGGCTGCGAAGTGGGGCCAGGTAGCCATTACCAGCTTCCGCTGGGACTACGGCACCCGAAGGCCCCTCGGTCATCCATTGCGCCGTGCCGTTTGCGTCGGAAGGCGTGAACATCGAAGCAGACCTGGGACACCATGGGCCTTCTCGTGCGACCGGCTCGCACACCATCGTGTTCGACGACGTCTTCGTGCCCGACGCGGGCCGTCTCGCTCGTCCGGCCCGCCGACGTCTGGCACCAGTGTGGAACATCGTCATCGCCGCTATGCCGCTTCATCGGCCTGACCGCAGATCGCCGCACGCCGGTTGATGCTACGACTGATCGGCGGCGACGAATCAGCAGCATCGGCAGCTATGGTGAGGACGTTATGATGACAGCTACGTGGTGATGTTGTTGACTGAACTCCAGACCCAGAGGCGACGATCTCGAGCCACGCTGGCCGCAACATGCTGCTGGGACGCCATTGACACGTGTGCTGCGGCGATCGAGCGCGACCGTGGTGGTGACCTCGTGAGCGATCCAGGTGCGGGCATCGTGATGTGTGCATGGTCGGGTGGCCGAGCGCCTGTGCTGCCTTGTGAGCAGACCACCCTGTCCTTGGCTGTGTTGCTTGGTCACGATTGCTGACCGCACAATGCTCCCAGATTTGTGTCTATGATGTGTCCACGTTCATCGTGTGCCATGACAACTGAGTCGGTCTGAAGTGGTTGAGCGCTGCCGTCGCGGCCAGGCTGCTGTGTGATGAGGCGCACCTGAGCGGCGACGTGTTCATCTCGGTCTCGAAACCAGGCGATTGCCGAAGCGATCCGTTCGAACGATGGGACTCGTTGGTCGCCAATTGGCCGGCGTGGCGCCAGTGTCACCTTCCCGTCGACGGCGCATGCATCGACGACGCTGTACTTGCCGATCTCCGGGTCCCAGATCGACACCCTCCCGTCAGTCACGTCGGCGGGTTTGCCGGGTTCGGTTTCAGGGAGGAGTCCGGCCTTGCGGGCGGCGAGCACTCTCTTGGGTCCGCTGGCGGGTGACAGACCACGGGCGAGTGCAACGGTGGCGGTCGGTTTCGGGCTTTGGAAGGCGACCGCGAGCAGGTAGATCAAGGCGTCGACGGCGAGCGGGTCGTGTTCATTGTGCTTGTCGAGGAGTCCGGGCCAACTGGTGCCGCCGAGGTACTCGGTCTCCAATGCTGCCTGGATGGTGTCGGCGTAATGCCATGCGGGCGATGCCGGGGGGCGAGACGTCGTCTCCGCCGGGCAAGCGCCCGTGCAGCAGACTTTGCGGACGGCGAGTTTGCCAACGGTGGGGGACCATTCGAGCCGGGCTTCGACGTCGTAGGGGAAGGTGTCGGTGATTGTGACGGTGACCGAGGCGGGGATCGTCTCGGTGGGGCCGCCGGGCGGGCCGACGCTGATCCGGCCGCGGCCCGGGGTGATGTCGATGCGCATCCGAGCGACCTTAGCCGAGTTTCTACCAAGTCGGCGTGCTAAGCCATGGTGCCCTGGTAAGATTGGAACCCGTGTTCGCGACGACCAGGGTCACGCAGCGACCGGAGCCGGTGACAGGATCAGGCCGGCGGGCAATTGTCGGCCATGAGATGTGGCGGGAACCACGGCAGATCGGAGTGGGTTCGCCCACTCCGATCCCACTCTCGCCCGTGGAAGCCAAGGCGCAACAACAAGTCCATCGACAACCTCAGCGACTGCTGAGACAACCCGAAAGGGAATGAACAGGCAACGGGAGAGCACCCAATCACCGCGGTACGTGCCACAGGCAGCTGCGGGCCACCAACCGCAGTATGCGGCGCATGCTCGCCCCACCGTAAACGGTCTGGCAATCGCCGGCATGGTGCTCGGACTGGCGTCGGCACGCTCGCTCTTGCCGTGATCGGTACGGCAGCAGGTCAGTCATGAGTGACGCGGAGAACGACGACAGCTTGACGTCGAACGAGGTCGAGGCGCTGTCCTTCGAGCGCCCTAGCTCGCCCCAAGGCGCAGCGGAGAACGGCGCAACGAAAGGTCGTAGGGAATTGGGATCGGTGCCGGTCAACTCATGGTCACGCTCTGCGCCCTTCCAAGACCACGGCGCGATGGATTGTTGCTGTCGTCGGTATCGCCACTGGCGTCGGCATGCGACGACGCATTCTGCTACCAAGAGAGTGTCGACGCCAGCACCGGCACCGGCACCGGAACTCACGCCTGCAGCACCGCCTGCGCCAGCCGGTGTGTTCTACAAGAACTGCGCAAACGCTGTTCGTGTCGCCGGTGCCGCACCGATTCACCCCGGTGATCCCGGTTTCCAATCGACGTTCGACACAGACGGTGACGGAGTTGGCTGCGGATGAAGCGATACCAGGTCACCCTCCCCGAATCTGGCTGCGAGACGACAGCCATGGCCGAGTCGAACGAGCAGGTCGAAGTCCTTGAGCAACTGGGCTGGAAGTGCCGCCCGGTTGGAACAATCGAGGCCATCGAGTCATGATTGTTGTCATTCTCGTCTCGCTGGCGGTGGTCTTTATCACCGGTATCGCCGTGGTGCGGCGCTCTCGGAGGATCGAGCAATGATCGTCGACACCTCCGCTTCCGCAATCGCGCTGATGCACGTCATCGGCTTGGAACCGATTCGCTGCGCCAACTGGGTAGATCGTTGTCAGCGACCGAGGGTCGGCAGCGCGTTCTGTTCCGTGGGTTCAGTTTCGTGGTGGCGCTGTGCGTGTGATGCTATGGCGTCGACCGTCATCAGAACTGGTCGGGAAGGAGTGGAACCTCGTGACCTACACCACCATCGACGATGTCGCCGCTCAAGTCACCGTTCAGCCGGACGCCGTCGTCTCCAAGGTGATCCACCGTGACGACAGCCTCAACGTGACCGTGTTCGGTTTCGACGCCGGCCAGGACCCGACCGACACAGCGCCGCGTGAACTGCGGTTGTACAGGTCATCACCGGCCGCCTGCAGTTCACCGTCGACGGACAGGTACTCGAAGCCGGGCCCGGCTTCTGGGTCCACATGGCACCGGAGACGCCCACTCTCGTCGCGGACGGAGCCCACGATCATGTTGTTGACCCTGTTGCGGGACTGACCGATGCCCGCGGCGCTCATCGATGTCACCAGTAGTGAGCGCGACCCCCGACCTGGCGCCCGGGACCGACCGACGAGCATCAGCACGAGTCCGACGATGGCCACGATGATGCCAATGGTCGACAGGAGCGGGATGGCGAGCACGATGCCGAGGAGCAAGAGGACGAGTCCGGTGATGATCATGACTGACCTGTACCCCGTGATCGAGCAGCCCAAACCGGAATTGCCGATGCGGCCATCTCCTTGTTGTTGCTGGAGGTGATCGAGCGCGGCTCGTGGTGGCAGGAACTTAAGTCGATTGGGCAATGGACGCTGCACGCCGAATCGGTCATGGTGGGGTTTCACCGTTGCAATGGGACCCAGCGCATCCGGTGACGCACTGCGGAACCGTCCCCCCCGCGGTGCAGTGAGCTGTCGCAGGGGTCGAGCACACCACCGGTCCGCGGTCAACCGATCGGCGCGGGGCAAGTTCTGGGGGCTCGCGGCCCGCGAGCAGCCATGCCGCGGCGGTCGCGACCAGGGGCGTGCCGACCACGACCACTGTCAGGTCGCCGACCGGTAGGGGCGTGAGGTGACTCAGCCGACCGGCGGCGAGCCCGACGTAGGCGCCCGCCGTGCCGAGCACGGCGCCGAGCAACGCCAATGCGCCAGCCGTCACCGCGGTGAGGTTGCGGCGTGTCGTACTGGTCGCCCCGGTTGCAGTGAGGGTGCGCAGATCGCCGGCGGACTCGCTGCGGATGAGTCCTACGGTCATCGCCAGCACCGCAAGTGCGAGCAACATGCCGACGGCGACGGCCCCCATGCGCAGACGGGTCAGACCGGCGGCGTCGTCGCGGGCCTCGATCGCCAGGCCTCTGGCGGCAGCCACCTCGCGTGCCTGGTTGAGCTCGACGGCGGTCGGCACCCGGTCGGTCTGCACCAGCCACCGACCCGACGCCACGACATCCCAGCCGCGCGGCTGCTGCCCGCTCGGGGGTCACCAGAGCACCGGGAAGCGAGCCGAACGTGTCGGGCAGGATGTTGGTTGCGGCCAATGTCTCGGGGTCAGTGCGCTCGAGCTTTGGAGCACCGATGAGCACGAGCGGTCCGTCGTCGACCGTCAGCACGTCGGCCTCGGGTGGGATGTCAGCGGCGTCGAGCCCGTAGACGGCCAGCAGAGCCTCGTCGGCGACATACACACTGCTGACGAACTGCCAGCCACCATCGACCGGGCGGTTGACCGACACCGCCGGTCGCCCCAGCCCGCCCTCGGGAACGCTGCCGGGTTCCACTGCGACGTTTAGACGCAGCGGCGTGCGGCGTTCGCGAGGGCGTCGGCGACGGCGTCGGCCCCGGTCTGCAGATCGGAAACGGCTGCCGGGTCGACGATGAACGGGCCCTTGAAGATCGGCCGGGCGGAGCATGAACTGCGTCGACGACAGGTTGCCGGGCCCCAAGTTGTTGTCGGCCGCCGCAGCGGTGGCGACCACGGCGATGGGGATGCCGAGGGCGAGGCTGATCGCGGCAAGTGCCGCGCCCGAACCGCCCCTGATGGCGCCCGAGGTCGCGGAGTGCCATCCGTGCGGCGACGGGGGAGCGACGTGCCAACCGACCGATGGCGCGCACGGCCAGTGGGCTGATCAGTGCACACCGGCGACAATGGCAAGCGTGCCCGCGAGGATCGCGATGATCTCGGGCGCCGACGCACCGCGGTCCGTGGCCCGGCTGCCGTAGCGCAGGGCGGCGGCCCCGGCCAGAAGGCAACCGACGGCCATCGCCACGGAGCGCTGAGTGGTGCGGGGCGCGGGTGCGGCCGGAGAGCGCGACGACCGGTGGCAATCGTGACATCGACCGACCCGGCCACCAGGCAGCCAGCGTCGCTGTCGCCATGGTGAGGAAGCCGGCGACGAGCACCAGCAGCCATGGCACGTCGAAGCGGTCGATGCGCGAACCGACGGCCGCCTCCATCGACGGCGCGAACCCGATCCAACTTCCGAGGCCGACGGCGACGCCGAGCACGGACGCCGTGGCGCCGGTGACGGCGCCGTCGGCGAGCATCGTCAGCCGCACCTGCCGTTCGGTGGCCCCGACGGCCGCGAGCATGCCGAGCTGCGGCAACCGCCGCTGTGCGATGACGGCAAAGCTCGCCGCGGCGACGAGGGCGACGAGGAACAACACGAGGGTCGTGGCGACGAGCATCAGGATTGCAGCGACGAGGCTCTCTGGGACGTCGCCACGCGACGAGAGGGAGCGGTGCGTGTCGCCGAGTGGACGGTACGCATCGACTCGCTCTGCGTCGGCGTCGACGAGCATCGTGATCGAATCTGAAGTGGCGAGGAGGTCGTACGGCAGGAGCACGAACCGATCACCGAGATCGCTCGGGTTCTCCACGCTCCCGACCACCGTCCATTGCCCGCCGTCGAGCTGGAGCGTGTCTCCGATGTCGATTCCCATCGTCGACATCACCCACGGCGTCGCCGCCACCTCCTGTGCCGCGGTCGGGTAGCGGCCGGACCTGAGGCGCAACATCGGCCCACCGAATGGGCCATCGACGTCTTGTGTGCGCATGTCGACCGTGGCCGGCGTGCCGGGCACGGCGACGTCGCGATGACCAATTGCGTCGACGCGGCCGAACCAGTCGTTGGCGTGCTCGATCTTGGCAGGCAGCGTGGCGGGGTCGGGATGATCGAACAAGAACGCGTTGTTGGCCGTTCCGAAATCCGCCTGCGCCGAGGCCGGTGCCAGCTTGTACGCCGCGGACATGGCGGCGACCGCCATCGCCACGGTGACCGTGAGCAGCGACAGGATCAGCAGGTGCCGGCGCCACTCGCGACGGAACAGTCGACCTGCCCACCGCACGATGGCACGGCGGGCGGGCACACCGCCGTCGTGGCGGTCGCCCTTCATGACCCCGTTGCCGGAGCAAGCAGCGACTCGGGTCCGGCAGGCGCCGACGACTGGTCGACGACGTGCCCGTCACGCAGGAAGACGACGCGGTCTGCCCACGACGCGAGCTGCGCGTCGTGGGTGACGATCACGCCCGCGACACCCTGGTGACAAGCGTTCCGTACGAGACGGATGACGCCCTCACCGTTCACCGAATCGAGCGCGCCGGTGGGCTCGTCGGCGAGCAGCAGCGTTCGGTCGCCGACGACGGCACGGGCGATCGCCACTCGTTGCCGTTCGCCTCCGGAGAGCTCCTCGGGGAAGCGTTCGGCTCGGCCATCCATGCCGAGCGTCGCCAGCGCGGCAAGTGCCGTTGTCCGGGCGGGGCCGCGCCGGGTGCCGCCCAGCTCGAGGGGGAGGGCGACGTTCTCGGCGGCGGTCAGCCCGGGCAGAAGATTGAAATCCTGGAACACGTAGCCGACACTGCGCCGGCGCAGTCGGGCGCGGTCGTTCGCGGTGAGACCGGCGACGTCGGTGCCGCCTATGCGGATGGTGCCCTCGGTCGCCACTTCGAGTGTGCCGGCGATCGTGAGCAGCGTGCTCTTCCCAGACCCGCTGGGTCCCATGATCGCCACCAGTTCGCCCGCCTGCACGACGAGGTCGACTTCACGCAACGCGTGCGCACGAGCGACGCGCCCTCGCCGTATGACTTCGACACGCCGTGCAGCTCGAGCACGGTGGTCATCGCCGTGCCCCCACTCGTCGCCGGGCGGCCATTCGACGTTCCGGTGCGACGGTTTCCAACTGTGCCGGCAGCCGCCGGATGCGGGCGTCGGCTGTGTCGAGCCAGCGCACCACGGCCTCCAGCCGGAACAGTTCCGCGTCGGCGACCATCAGCAGGCCGACGTCGGCCTCCGCGGCGTGCTCCTTCAGGCGCGTGTACTGCTGCATCGACTCGATGACGTGACGCCGGTAGCCCTGGACCAGGTCGGCCGTGTCGACTCCGGGGATGCGCAATGACACCAGCACCTTCATCACCAGCTCGTCGCGCGGTGGGTTGGTGGTGTCGGGCGGGGTGCGCAGCCAAACGTCGAGATCGTCACGACCGGCATCGGTGATGCGGTACTTCTGCTGGGGGCTCTGCGTCTCGTCCTCGGCATCCACCAGGCCATCACGCTCGAGCCGCTGAAGGGTGCTGTACACCTGTCCCGTGTTGAGCGGCCACAGCTCGCCGGTTCCCTGCTCGAACTCCTGCGCCAGCTGCAGCCCGTACTTCGGACCGGTGCTGAGCAGCGCCAGCAGTGCGTGTCGAACGGTCATTTGGGTCCCCCAAGTGGTCGGAGTATGCCGAGTACTATACTCAGTAGTATACCGAGGAGTCAACTGCAATCGCGCGTCCGGCGTGCCACGGTCAGGGCTGTTCTGCCTCGGGGTTAGTATTCCGCCAACTCAGCCAAGGGGGGCCGGGGCATGGACGAACGGATCGAAGCGCGGATTGCTCGGCTGGAAGCCGAGATCGCCAGCTTGAAGGCGATGGTGGCCACCGACGCGGATGAGGGCCCGCAAACATCGGATCGACGTGGCATGGTCAAGTTGCTGGCGGCGAGTGCCGCGGGGGTCGCGACCGGTGCAGCGATCCTTAACGCCCAGCCCGCTGCTGCCGCCCAGGGCGACCCGGTTCTGGTGGGCATGCTCAACACCAGCACGGCCGCCACCCAATTCACAGCCTCGAACGAATCGGCACTGGTCGCCGACGGCCAGGGCGGGGTCGGAATCGTGGCCGACGGCGGGTTCGGCAATGCTCTCTTCCTTGCGTCGGGCGCAGCGCCGTCGGGAACCCAGGGCCTGCGCGGCCTGTTGTTTGTCGACGGAGCTGGTGACTGGTGGGGCGCCACGATCGATTCGGCGACTGACGGCGGATGGCGCAAGATCGCCGGTCCGAACACCGCCGGCCAGCTCCACATGCTGCCGAGCCCTGTTCGCGTCTATGACTCGCGCCCCGGCCTGGCGCCGACCGCCGTCGGCCCGAAGGTTCCGACCGTCAGCAACGCGGTGCGAATCCTCGACACCACCGCCAACACCAGCGGCGTACCCGCCAACGCGCGGGCTGTGCTCATCAACCTCACGATCACCGGGCCACAGGCCCCCGGCTTCGCCTCTGCCTGGGCGACCGGGGCGTTCCCTGGCACGTCGAGCATCAACTTCGCGGCCGGTCAGAGCATTGCCGCGACCACGGTCGTCGGCTGCGGCCCGGCCGCCACGATCCAAGTCCTGGCCAACACAGCGACGGACTTCTTGGTGGATATGATCGGCTACTACCAGTAGACCACGGCACAAGGATCGAGACGATGGCAGCACACGTTGGGTCTACAAGGTGTTTGCCCTCTACAGCCAGCCGGCGGCCTTGAACTTGCGATAGAGCCAGAAGCAGACGCCGAACGTGATGACCAGCACCGTGGGATAGCCCCAAGCGGATCTCAGTTCGGGCATGTGATCGAAGTTCATGCCATAGATACCGGCCACCATCGTCGGGACTGCGGCGATCGCAACCCAGGCAGAGATCTTCCGCATGTCCTCGTTCTGGCGAATGGACACCCGTGTCAGGTTGGCGGCGAGGATGTTGTTGAGGAGATCGTGCAAGGTGTCCACTCGTTGGGTGACCGCCTCGAGATGGTCGTGCACGTCGCGAAAGTACTGCCGCAGCTCTTCGGCGACCACGGTGTACGACTTGTTGGCGAGCGAGTCCAACGGGACGAGCAACGGCCCGAGCGCATCCTGCACGAGCAGCACCGTTCGCATCAATCCGTAGATCCGCTCGACCGGGTTCTGGCCGGTGCTCGGGTTGAACACCTCTCGTTCCACCTCGCGGACGTCACCCTCGATACTGGCGACGATCGGCTCGTAGCCGTCGACAACATGATCGACGATCGCGTGGAGCACGGCGCCGGAGCCGCACCTCAAGAGGTCCGGCTTGTTCTCCAACGCCATGCGGACTCCCGTGAGGTTGGATGGCGCGTGGTGACGGACGTGCAGGACGGCATGCGGTGTCACGAACACTTGGATCTCGCCGAACTCGACCTCCTCGGTCTCATCCGAATACCTCGCCGTCTTCAATACCAGGAAGAGGGCATCGCCGTACTGCTCCAACTTCGGACGTTGGTGTGCGTTCAGCGCGTCCTCGACGACGAGATCGTGTAGGTCGATGTGCATCCGGATCTGTTCGAACTCGGGCTTGGTCGGCTCGAAGAGGCCCGTCCAACTGAAGGCGTCATCTCCACACGCCGAGCGCCAATCTGTCGTGTCGAACCGACCGGGCCGGCGCACGCCTTCGACGTAGAGGGCGCTGTCAACGATCACAAGGCGAATCGTTGCACATCTGCTCGGTTGTATCTCGCTGTCGATCGTTGACCTCTGTATTCGTGTCCCCAATGCGTGGGAGACACGAGTGGAAGGAAGCAATCGTGCCCAATGACCAGGATGTTGAAATCGTTGCCGGTCGCTTGCGAGCGTGGAGCGACGCACTCGCAGGTCTCAGTGACCCCATCGCATGTCGCCAGTTGTTGACGGTTCTCGACGAAGGCGACGACAACGCACTGCACAAGATCATCGACGGGTGGCCACTACCGGGCGAGCCCAGTTGCATCGAGATCGTCGACACCATCACCCGCTTCGTCCACACCGGTGACTACCAACCGGTCGAGACGTGCACCTTCGCCCACAAGATTCGGCCGATCAGCCCCAGCACCTCGTCGGGCGTTGGCTACCACATGCCAGACGGCTCGGTCCTGTGGCTCACCGAAGCGCAGTGGTGGTCGATGTTCGACCAAGCCGTCAACAATGAAGCCTGGCGCAAGGCCAACCACGATCTCCTCGTCGCGGTCGGCATTATGTTCTGCGTCCTCGAATTGGTCCCGACGATCGCCCGGTTCGACATCGACAGGCGGTACACGATCTGCGCACCGACGTGGGACCCACGAGCCTGACAACGAACACTCCAGGTAGGGCAGACCATCCCCGCCTGAATCGCCCTGGTATCCGCGGAGCCTCCTGACCTTGGAAACGAGCCGGTCAGCGGATGACCAACCGCACGCCGTTGATCGTGCCTCGGATAGGGTTGACAAATGGTCAGCGAGCCATCGGGGGACGCAGCCTCCCAAGGTGGTGGTGTCGTGATCGGCACTCGGGTCGGCGTGTTGGGTCCGGTCCGGATCGAGGTGAGCGGCGTCGAGCGTTCGATCACGGCTCGTCGGCAGCGGGCCGTGCTTGCCTGTCTCGTCCTCCATGCCGGCGAGGCGGTATCGGCGGATCGGTTGTTGGAAGAGGTCTGGGGTGACGAACAGCCCGATTCCGGGGTGAGGGCCGTCGCCTACCAGATCTCGAAGCTGCGCGACCTGCTGGAGCCCGACCGCGCCGACGAAGGCTCGGTGATCACGACCACGTCGGCCGGATACGTGCTCAACGTCGAATCCGACCACGTCGACACGCACGAGTTCGATCGCCTCGTCGACCTCGCACGAGAGGCCTTGCCGACGGACCCCGTCGCTTGCCAGGCGTTGATCGAGCAGGCGCTGCGCCTCCGGCGCGGCCGACCGTTCGCAGACCTCGACCAAGTCTTCGTCGAGGTCGAGTCCCGACGTCTCGAAGGGCGACATCTGTTGGCGCGGCGAACATTGGCCGAGTCCGGCATCGCACAGGGCCGCCCGGCTGACGTGGTCGGCGATCTCGAAGTCATGGCCGCCGAACAACCCCTCGAAGAAGCCGTCGCGCAACTCTTGATGATCGCGCTCCACGGATCGGGTCGCACCGCGGACGCACTACGCGTCTTCGGTGATCTGCGGAGGCGACTCGGCTCGGAACTCGGCATCGAGCCATCGGGCCAACTCCGACAACTCGAACAGCAACTCCTCGTCGGCGAGAGTGCAATGCTCTCGACATCCGAGCCAGAGCCCTGCGCCGCCGCTCCGGGCCGGGTGGGCAATCTGCCAACCCCGCTGTCGTCATTCGTCGGCCGAACCGACGAGATCCGCGAGATCTCCGAATTGTTGTCAACGACCCGCCTCGTCTCGTTGCTCAGTTTCGGTGGCGTCGGCAAGACGCGGCTGGCGATCGAGGTGGCGGCAAACCTTACAGATCGGTTCGTCGACGGCGTCTGGTTCGTCGACCTCGTCCCGATCACCGAGGCGATCCTGTTGCCCGACACGTTCATTGCCGGGGTCGGGCTCCCAGCCACCGGCAACCGTGACCCGGAGGCCTATCTGTTGTCGCAGCTCGCGACGCGGAACGCCTTGATTGTCGTCGACAACTGCGAGCACCTCGTCGACGACGTGGGCGACCTGGTCGGGCGGCTCGTCCGGGCCGCCCCCGACGTTCGAGTGCTGACAACGAGCCGGTTGAGCTTGGGTGTGCGCGATGAGGTGATTTGGCACGTCCAACCGCTCGCTGTCGCTACTTCGGCGTTCGAGCTGTTCTCACAGCGAGCTCGGCTCGTTCGGCCCGGGTTCCTGGTCGACGACTCGAATCGCGGTGTGATCGAACAGATCTGCGAACGCCTCGACGGCATCCCGCTTGCGATCGAACTCGCCAGCGCACGACTCAAGACAATGACCGTGAACCAGGTTGCCGACCATCTCGAAGACCGGTTCCGGTTGCTGACCCGAGCCGATCGCAACGCCGACGGCCGGCAGCAGTCGCTACTGGCGACGATGACCTGGAGCTACGAACTGCTCGGCGACGCAGACCGCGAACTACTACGGCGACTCTCGGTGTTCACTGGCGGCTTCACCCTCGAAGCGGCGACCGTGATCGGCGCTGACCGGACACCGTCGATTGTTGACGTGCTCGACAGCCTGGACAGGCTTGTCGACGCCGGCCTGATCACGTTCGTCGAAGCCGGCGGAGCGGCTCGGTACCGCATGCTCGAAACCGTGCGCGATTTCGCGGCCGGCCGTCTCGACCAGCACGACCGCGAGCGTCTCGGCCTCAGCCACGCCACCTACTACTCGACGATCGCCGCCCGCATCGCAGGGCTTCGATTCGACGATCACGAGACATCGGTAAGACTCGGCGACCAAGAACTCGGCAACCTTCGTGCCGCTATCACCTGGGCATACACCAACGCCCACCCCCGACTCGGCATGTCGATCGCCACGCACCTGTGGACGTACTTCTGGGAACAGGTGGAAGGAAATGAGAACGTTCGCTGGGGTCGTACCGCCCTGGAGCTCGTCGACGACGACGATGATGACGTCCTACTCATCGCAGCAGGCACGGTCATCGACGCGTACAACCTCGGCGATAGCGACGTGGAGCACTTCGCTGCGGAGCGGGTGCGTCGAGGACTCGCCACGGTTCGCGACCCAGTCGTCAAGTCGCGACTCCTAGTGGCGCTGGGAGTGTCCGTCATGGATGCAGATCCACGGGCTGCCGAGGCGCTCCACGACGAAGCATGGGTTGCCGCACCGCTTGGACCGCGGTCCATCGACATCCTGAACAATCAGATCGAGCTGTCGTGGCTCACCGGCTCGCTGCACGACAGTGACACGCTCCGCGAGCGACTCGGTGAGGTCCTGGACCTCTTCTCCAAGACCCCGCCGACGGCCGTCAAGATCGAGGCCGGCCTGGCCGCATGCGCCGGGGAGTGGGATCAGGTCGTGCTCCTGACCGAGAACCCCACCGGGTTCGACGAATCGTCGCTGAGCGACCTCCACCTACTTCGCAGCGAGGCGCTCGGTGCGCTCGGCCGCTACGACGATGCGATCGCCGTGCTCCAACCGCACCAGACGAACGACTACAAGACCTACATCCAGCAGGCCCACCTCGTCTGCACCCCGATCGACCTGGCCCGAGGTGACCCAACTGCGGCGTTCGATCGGCTCGCCACGCTCGCCGACATGATCACCGGCGACGATCGACGGCTCGCGATCGCGATGCACGTGGCGGCGCTCCTCGCTGTCACCGCCAACGATCTCGGCCAGTACGAGACCGCGGCGGTCCTGTTCGGTTTCGCCGCTGCCGAGCAGGACCGTCTCCACATCAGCCTGCGGCTGTCCCACCGCGCACTCGCCGAATCAGCGTTCGCAGCATGCCGTGCAGCGCTCGGAGGGCCACGCTTCAGCGACCTCGCAGCTCAGGGAGCCAACACCGAATGGCGCGGCCTCCCAGTTGTCGACAAACATTCCCCACGAACTTGATGTGACAACGTCGAAGCCCGATCCGACTGAGCGGACCGGGCTTCGTGGAATCGCCGTCGACGCGGCTGCCGTGGGCCGACCACGACGACTTGCCTCAGCAGGGCTCGTGTGGTCTACACCAGTCGTCGCGAACCGTGCGTCCCAGGCTGTACTCACCGTCGACGAACGCTGGCTCCTCAGGAGTGACCAATGGCTCCACTCCAGTCTCGGCCACTGCGGCCGGCGACACCGCACGGGGAACCCGGCCCTGCTGACGGTTGGTGAACGTCGGCTCCTCGGCGACGATCAACGGCCCAACATCAGCGGTTGTCTCGACTCGTGGGGTCGTGGTGGTGGTGGGTTCGTTCCTCGCGCTCGGATTTCGGAGGCCGTAGACGCCGACCAGCCCGACAACCACGAGGGCGGCCATCGCCGCAGGTCGCGTCCAGCGAGGACTGACCCGCCCACCAGTGGTCCGGCGATTCATCGGGGCCGTCGTCACCGCGTCGGTCGTGTTGCGAGAATTGAAGTGAACAGTCATGTCGTACTCCTTTGAGTTGGCCGGGACCCCGATGGCTCCGGCTGACATGACTCACTCTCGACAACACCGGTTTGCGCCTGACCGGAAACCGGTTTGCGCTCGGTTAACTCGCCGAGATTCCGGCAAACTCAGAGGCCATCCGGAGACCGCTCGACGTGTTGCGCCAAGATTTCGATTCCTAGGTCAGGTTCTAGTCGGATATCGCAGGATTCAGGCGCTCGATCGACTGGGCCGATTCGTTCGCTTTAGGTCAAGGATGAGCTGTAAGTCGTGGTGGGCTTCTCCATACTCGGGAGCCCGGCGCAAGGCGGCCCGCACGAAGAACTCGGCCATGTCGAGGTCGTGCGCAAACCAGGCAACCGTGCCGAGTCCGTTCAGGGCGCTGGGCTCGAATGGGTCCAGCCACAGTGTGCGCAGGAACCGCCATTGGGCTTCGTCGATTCGCTCATCCGTCACTCGGATCCCGGACCGGATCTCTTCGTCATGATCAATGAGTACGCCGTTCTTGGCGTTGTAAGCCCAAAGCATCGAGATGCGCCGGTCAAACGGATGCGCGGCAACGAGTTGCTCGATCTCATGGTCGAGCCGGCGCTGCTGTGCACTGGCCCGATCGACGTCTCGTGAGCTCAACTCGAGCGTGGCCAGTTACGCGACCGCCAAGCGCTCGGAGGTCGCTTCGAGTTCAGCATCAGGCTCGCTCGCCCAGGGAGTGATCGAGCTGCCCCGCGGTAGCCGGCCGCGAACAGATCGCGCCAGTTCCTGGAGCGATTCGTCAAGGTTGGGCGAGGCCGATTGCCACACAACGTTGGCCAGACATTGGGGGAGTGGAGTCGTGTCGAGTACCAGTGGAAGGATCGGCTTGGGCATGTTCGAGGCAGCGATCCATTCGGTCTGTACCCAAGGCGAAGCACTGGCCTCGTTCGACCAGACCAGGATGACTGCACGGCTCCGACGCAATTGGCTGAGTAGCTCACGATCAAGCAGCGCTCCGACGCGAATGTCGGAGCGATCGAACCACACACGGTCCGAGCCGAGGGTGACTTCGATCGCGGCTGCGACCAAACGGTTGGCGGATGAGTGGCTGATGAACGCGTCGTATTTCGTCGGAGACCGTTCCGGTTTGCCCGCCGATGCAGGCGTACCGTGAGATGTTTCGGCGTCAGGGGCCATCAGAACTCACGTCGGGATCAGCAGAGACGCCACCTCCATCGACAATCGGGACTTCAACGGGCTGAATGGCCGGAAGGTTTTGGCTCACGACGAAGGCATCCTAGCGAATGGCCGTGGGAGAAGGCGCGGACCCGCGACCTTACCAGAATCCGTCGATCGGCCCGATGAGGAAGAAGGCGATGAATCCGATTGTGTTGTTGAAGCCGTGAGCGAGCACAGCGGCCCACAGCGTGCGGTAGTGATGACGTAGGGCGCTGAATGCGATTGCGTCGATCGTGACGACGACCACACCAACCAGGCCCTGCTCGGTATGTGCGATGCCGAACAGCACCGACGACGCCAGCACGCTGACTACGAGTCCGGCCCGGCGAGAACCGAACAGCTGAGCGATTCGGGTTTGAAGGTAGCCGCGATACGCCAGTTCCTCGCCGACGGCGGCCAAGGTCCAACTCAAGACAAGGAGGATGACGAGGGTGCCGAAATCGCCCTGCAACGAGTCGAAGTCGCTCAGGTCTTGCTCTCTGCCGCTGACATGGTTGGCGATGGGCATGAACACGCTTAGCTGGACGAGCGACCACCCGGCGGCGAACACGAACATCCTCACCGTCAGGTGAGTACCCGGCGCCGGTCGGTGAAAGCCGAGTGAGGCAAGGTGCTCTCGGCGCACGACCAACGACCCGAACGCCAGAGCGAGCAGCACGAACGTGGGAACGATGAGGTCCGACACGACCGCTGCGGTTGCGGCGGCAACCTCAAGGGCGGTGACGGCGTACCAGATCCGACCGCGATGCTGTCTATCTCGCGCGGTCGATCGATGCGAGCGTCGAATCGTGGTAGCCATGTAGACCCTTGTCACTGGCGAGCATGAACATCGTCGTCCGCTCCATCGTCGGTTCCCAGAGTCCTAGGGCCCATCGCGGAGAACATGGGGACATACGTGATCCGATCAAGCAACGGTCACCCGGTCGAAGGTCGCTGAGGCCCTCGTCTACTCTGACCCCGTGACAGTTGAACTGACCCTCGCCACCGCGAACGCGATCATCGAGGCTGCGCTGGCGGCGTCGACGGTGGCCGGGTACAAGCCGATGGCGGTCGTCGTGCTCGACGAGTCCGGCCATCTCAAGGCGGCGCAACGACAGGACGAGGCGACCATGTTCCGGATCGATGTCGCCACCGGCAAGGCGTGGGCAGCGGTGGCGATGGGGGCCGCCAGTCGCGTGCTCAGCGAACGGGCAGCATCCAATCCCAACTTCTTCGTCTCGCTGGCCTCGACGGCGCACGGACGATTTCTGCCGCAGACAGGTGCAGTGCTGATCAAGGACGAGTCCGGCCGAATCATCGGAGCTGCTGGCGCGTCAGGTGGCACCGGTGACGAGGACGAGGAGATCTGCATCGCCGGTGTCGTCGCGGTCGGCCTCCAAACAGGCTGATTCGCACGCCAACGCCACCGGCGACGGCGACCGTATGGTCAACGGGCGCGATTTCGGTACTGGGACTGCGGCTTTCGGGCTCTTCTGATTGATCCGTGGGTGGTGTGAGGGGTGATCCGCGGTTGCACCCCGTCTGCTTCCTAGGTTTCCGAGCTATCTGACGGCTTCGGAAGTGGAGGTAGACGGGGTGCGGAACGCGATCGTATGGCAGCGCATGCTCGGTTTGAACTCGACGGTCATCGAGGGGGTGAGTTTCGATGAGACCGCTGAGGTGGTGGTGGTGTCGGTGCGACCTCGCAAGGGGGCTCAGCGACGGTGCGGACAGTGTGGTCGGCGATCGCCGTGGTATGACCGTGGCGACGGTCGTCGACGGTGGCGCGGTTTGGATCTCGGGCGCGGTCCGAGTCGAGCTCGAGGCCGAGGCGCGACGGGTGAATTGTCGGGTGCATGGGCCGACGGTGGCGCAGGTCCCGTGGGCTCGTCACGGTGCGGGGCACACTCGCGAGTTCGATGACACCGTTGCTTGGCTGTCGGTGAAATGCTCCAAAAGTGCGGTGACGGAGTTGATGCGGATCGCTTGGCGGACTGTCGGTGCGATCCTGACCCGGGTCCAGACCGACATCGACGCGACGGTTGACCGGTTCGCTGGACTGCGCCGGATCGGGATCGATGAGATCGCCTATAAGCGAAACCACAAGTACCTGACGATCGTCGTCGATCATGACAGCGGGCGGCTGGTGTGGGCCGCCGCCGGCCGCGATCAACCCACGCTGGCACGGTTCTTTGTCGAGCTCGGCCCGCAACGCTGCGCAGAATTGACCCACGTCTCAGCCGATGGCGCCAACTGGATCGATGCCGTGTTGCGTGCCCATGCCCCCCAAGCGGTGCGTTGCGCCGACGCGTTCCACGTCGTTGCCTGGGCCACCGAAGCCCTCGACGAGGTCCGCCGCGCCGCCTGGAACCGGGCACCAGGCCGCAAGAAGGTCGGCTCGCCAGCACACCGCACCCACGCCCGTGACGCCACCGGTGTGGCCCGCTCGTTGAAACGTTCCCGATGGGCGTTGTGGAAGAACCCCGACCATCTCACCGAGCACCAACAACATCAGCTGGCCTGGATCGCCAAAACCGAACCCGAGCTATGGCGCGCATACCTACTCAAAGAAGGCATGCGCTACGTCTTCGCCGTCAAAGGCGACGAAGGCAAACAAGCACTCGACCGGTGGATCTCATGGGCTCGACGCAGCCGCATCGAAGCCTTCGTTCTCCTCCAACGACGCATCGTCCACTACCGCGCCGAGATCGAAGCCGCGCTCGACGCCGGACTCTCCAACGCCATCGTCGAATCGACCAACACCAAAATCAGGCTCCTCACCCGCGTCGCTTACGGCTTCCACAAACCCGAAGCCCTCATCGCCCTGGCCATCCTCTCCCTCGGCGGACACCGACCCCAACTCCCACGATGACCCACGGACATGTCACAAGAGCCGGCTTTCGCGCCCGTTGAGCATGCTCGGGCGCGGCATCGGAATCCCGTGTGCGGCTTTCGCGCCCGACTCCCGTGAGGACGTCGCCCGTGGCGGGCGCGGGGCGGGCTATGGTCAGGCGAGGGCGGCGTCCAAGGTCTCCACTGACGGCGCGAAGTAGTACGAGCCCGACGCAGGGGTGGAGTAGTCGGTCAGCGCGTCGCGTGGCTGGCCGTTCATGCCGTAGATGGCTTCCATCCGTTCACGCAGCGGCGCCTGCTCGCGGCAGAAGCCCATGAAGTAGAGCCCGATCGTGCCGTCGTGAAACGCGTATGGAGTCGAACGACGAACCATCTCGCCGCGCTTGGCCTTGGTTGCGTCGGCGGTGTCGCCTTCGCGCAACTCGACATGCGAAAGGTGAGAACGGGGCGGCTGCACGTCGAGACGGGTGGAGTCGGACTTGGTGCGTCCGAACAAGGCCTCTTGGTCGGCGAGCGACAGGCTGTTGAAGTACTTCAGGTCGTGGACCCACCGCTGGGCGATGCAGAACGACCCGCCGGCACCCGGTTGGCCGTCGGGGACGATGCCCCGGTCGTGCTGCTGCTCGGGCTCGGGGTTGCCCGTGCCGTCGATGAAACCGGTGAGGTCGAGGCTGTTGCGGTAGATGAACGTCGGGGTTTCGCGAGCCACCGTCATGTGTCCTTCGACCGCAGTGCGGAACTTGTACTGGGTCTCCCAGCACAGATCCTTGTCACTGGAGTGGATCCAGACGAGCAGCTCTTCCTGCGTCCCTTTGGCGATCTTGCCGTCAGGTGATTCGTAACCGGGGTACGGCTGGAAGTCGTTGGGGATGTCGTTGGTGAGGTCGGCGAGCAGTGTCGGCCCGAACAAGACGCACACATTGATCGGCACGATCGTGCCCACTTCGGATCCGGCGGCGCGCAGCTCGCGCAGCGCCTTCTTGATCACACCGAGGTCGGCGTTCTCGGTGCGGCTCAGATGGGTGTACCACTGGTACTTGGTGAGGTCGGTCAGGATGGCGTGTTGCGGATTTGGCATGGTTGTAGCTCCCAGCAGAAGGTTCTCGGACAATACTGGCGCGATTCGAGGGCTGACAGGAAACGCAGGTGACCCTGCGGATCGTATGACGACTTGCGGATGACGTCCTACATCATGTCGGTTGGCCACCTCGAACCCTGGACAGCGCCGCGTGGCAGCGCGATGCTCTTGTGCGACGCGGGCCGCTCCGGCACAGCGGCCCGCCCGACGCAGGGGGTGACCGTATGACCCGACTCGCAAGAACTGTCATCAGTGTGTTGCTGAGCGCCGCGGCGAGTTCCATCGCGCTGCCTATCGCGACAGCGGCCACAGTAGCTCAGAAATTTGACGGTGTGATCGTTGCGTCCGGCGCAACGGGCACCCGTCATGTGGTCGCCACCGCGATTGTCGGCAGGGGAGTTTTCAACGGTGTGGGGAGTATCGTCGAGGTGCAGAATCTTCCTGACGACGCCGACAACGTCGCCAGGGACGACCTCGTATTCGCCTCGGGAACGTTGCACATCGTCAGCACGACAGTGGGCGCTGAGTTCTCGATCGATCCAGCGACGTGTGTGTTCACCGTATCCATTGACCAGACGACCAAGACCGCTGGTGGCACCGGGCGATTCGCCAACGCGAAGGGCACCTTCACCGCGACGGTCAGAGTCCGCGGCCTCGCGCAACGGAACCCAGACGGCAGTTGCTCGCAGGATCAGGCACCGAAGTTCGAGGTCGATGCCCTCAGTGCCAGCGGCGACATGACCCTCTGATCGTCAGCGGGCGTTGTCGCCGAACCGGAACTCGTGAGTCAGCAGATCGAGCTTGGCTTTGACGTCGTCATCGAGATCAACGCCGACCGCCGCGACCGACTCGGCGAGTTGTTCTGGTCGGCTGGCGCCGATGATGGGACTGGTGATCACCGGGTTGGCCAGGACCCATTGCACCGCCAACGTGGCCATCGACACCTCGGCGCCATTGGCGATCGTTCGCAGCTCTTCGACGGTCGCGAACATTCGATCGTTCCAGTAGCGCTCCTGGTACCGACCTGCGGCCCAGCCCAGCGTGAACCGACCTCCCTCGGTCGGTGCACCTGGTTGGTGCTTGCCGCTGAGGAACCCTCCGGCGAGAGGGTTGTACGGGATGACGGCGATGCCTTCTTCGGTGCACAGCGGGAACAACTCGCGCTCGTTCTCACGGAACAGCAGGTTGTACCGGGGCTGCACGCTGACGAAGTTGGTCGTGCCGAGAACCTCGGCCCGGCCGATGCTACGGGCCAGTTGGTAGGCGAGCAGGTTGCTGAACCCGACATAGCGAACCTTGCCGGCGCGCACGGCGTCGTCGAGCGCGTGCAACGTCTCGTCGATCGGTGTCTCGGCATCCCACGAGTGCAGTTGGTACAAGTCGACGTAGTCGGTGCCCAGTCGGCGCAGCGACGCATCGAGGGCGCGCACGATGTTCTTGCGTGAGTTGCCGGCATCCCACGGTTTCGGACCCGTCGGGAAGTAGCACTTGGTGGCGATGATGAACTCGTCGCGGCGGGAACCCAACCAGCGCCCGATCACTTCCTCTGTGCGCCCGAACAGTTGCGGCGGTGCACCGAGGGGATAGACGTCGGCGGTGTCGAGGAACGTGATTCCTGCTTCCGCAGCGGCATCCATGATGGCGAAAGACGTCTCGTCATCGCACTGGTAGCCGAACGTCATGGTGCCCAGGCACAACCGCGACACCTTGAGACCGGTGCGGCCGAAGCGAACGTGTTGCATGCGTCGACCATACAAAGTGCGGTGCCACGGTGACGTGCTCTGCTAGCAAGGCCTCGTGGCGATCTTGCTTGCGGCTCTCTCCGCGACAACCTACGGCGTGGCCGACTACTGCGGGGGACGGGCCTCGCGCTCGGTCGCCAGCACTGTCGTGGCGCTTCTCGGTCAGGCCACAAGCTTGGTGCTTGTCGTCGCCGGGGTCGTCCTGATCGGCACCCCCGTCGCGTCGGCCCACGATCTGTGGTGGGGTGCCGCCGGCGGGGCTGCCGGCGCCTTGGCACTCATCGCCTTCTACCGAGCCCTGTCTCGTGGGGCGATGACCGTTGTCGCGCCGACGACCGCAGTCGTCAGCGCTGTACTGCCCGTCATCGTCGGACTCGGCCTCGGTGAACGACCGAGCGCCATCGCGTTCGTCGGGATCGTCGCCGCGTGCCTGGCCGTCGCGCTGGTCAGCGGGGCCATCGGTACGCGACACCTGGAAACACGGTTCTCCACCGTAATGCTCGCCGCGGCCGCAGGCGTCGGGTTCGGGTTCATCTTCGTGGCCTTCGCCCGCACCGCTGACGACAGCGGGATGTGGCCGCTGCTGGCAGCACGCATGGCGTCGTTGCCGGTCATCTTGGTCATCGTCGGCGTGACGCGGCCGGGGCGCGGCGACCTACGCTCGGTCATCTGGGTGGTGCTGGCGTCGGGCGTCCTCGACATGGCCGCCAACATGTTCTACATCGAGGCAAGTCATCGCGGGCTGTTGAGCATCGTTGCCGTGATCTCGTCGATGTATCCCGTTAGCACCGTCTTCCTCGCCTTCGGCCTCGACCATGAACGTGTGAGCAAGACCCAGGCGGCCGGCCTTGCGTGCGCTGTCACGGCGCTGGCGTTGGTGTCGCTAGGAAGCTGAAGACTCGCTGATCGCCTGCGATTCGCGAGCCGCGGCCATGAAGATGCCCTTGCTCATCAGTCCCCATTCGGCGTTGCGCCGCTCGACGTAGATGGCGGCTCGACCGGCGTGGATCGACGGATCATCGGGCGCAGCCCAGCCGGCCATATCGGCGAGGTGGCAGGCCAAGCGCAGGTCGTTGTCGGCGACCGCTTGCTCGGCTCGGCGCAGCAGCGCCGCGGGACCGCCCGACAACTCGGCGATGACGACAGCCAGTTGGCCGTCGGGCGATGGCTTCAGTCGTGAAGCGGCCCCATCCCACCATCCGCCGAACTGGCGCCAGATGTTGCGGATGACGAACTCCGGCTCGTCGTACAGCGGACGGAGATAGGGCTTGGCCAACGTCTCGGCTGGAACCGCAACGGTGTGAACGATGGTGTCGAGAGTCGCCCCCTGGTTCATCAGCGCGATGACGTCGGCGACCAGGTTCTCCAGTGCCACGGCGACGTCGCCCAGAACCAGGGCGATCCTCGCTCGGCCGGTGATGGGCAGACCGTGGGCCGGCACGAGCAGCTCCGGCTCGGCCGCGATCATCTCGCGCAAGGCCGCCGCCCACTCCAACGGGTACCGCTGCACCTTCTGTGGGTTGCCGGCGTTGGGGAAGTTCCAGATCACGAAGTCACCGGCCATGATCCATTTCCGGTCAGGCAACCACGCCCACAGATGGTCGTCGGTCTCGCCGCGTGCGTGGCGCAGCTCGATGGTGGTGTCGCCTACGGTCATCGTGTGCTGCGCGTCGAAGGTCTCCGATGGCCGCAGCGTGGTGCCGGGCAGGAATCTGCGGACGTCGGCGATGTCGACGCGTGCGCCGCCTTCCGCCGCGCCGATCGACAGGTTGAGTTCGCCGGGTATTCCGCCGAATTGGCGGGAGTTGATGATCAGGTTCCAGTTGTTGGTGTAGTCGTAGCGGTCGAGCCGATGAGCGACGTTCTGATGCCCGATCACGATCGGCCGATCGTCGGCGAAGAAGGTGCTGCCGCCGACGTGATCCGCATGGCCGTGCGTGTAGACGAGGTGAGCGACGCGGTCGCCGCGCCAACCCTTCAATGCCGCGACGACTGCCTTGCCGGTGTGCACACCCGACGAGTCGAAACAGACCAAACCGTCGCCGCTGTCGAAGGCGACGCAATGGCTGAAGCTCTCGACGATCGCCAGATCGTCGCCGAGCTCGCTGAGCTCGTTGGTGACTCGATTGATCGGCTGGTCGACCACCCCGGAATCGATGATTCGCGACGAGATGTCCAACAGGTCGGCCATGGGCCAACCGTACTCAGCCGGCCGCGTCGTCGGGATGGTCGGCGAGGTACGTGGCGGCGTCGATGGGCTGCGATTGTGCATAGCCGACAGGCAGTCGAACCGTCCCGGCGGCGGATGCGAAGAAGACCTGCCATTCGCGATACGCGGCGAACAGGTGCGGGTTGTCGCGCATGTTCTCGGCAAACGCTGTGACCGTGGCGACGTAGCTGTCGTTGGGGTTGTATTCATACAGCGCCGCGGGCATGTCGGTCGGTCCGCCGCTCTGACTGAGAAACAAGGCAGCGCCCATGATCGCGTCGCGAGGCTCCGTCGGGTCGCCGGTGCAGCAACGCTCCCAGGTGCTCGGAAGGAACTGCATCGGACCGACCGCACCTGCGGAGGAGGTGCCGATGATCCGTCCCATCCGCGTCTCTTGCAAATGGATGGCCGCAAGCCAGTACCAGCCGATACCCGTTGCCGCCTCGGCGTCGCGATAGTCGGCCAGTAGCTCGTCGGCCGGCAATGGTGCGACAACAGTCCATGCCGGCAGGTCGTGAGCAGGCAACGCCGGGCTCGAATTGGTAGCTTGTCGAGCTTGACCGAACTGGCGGGCGCCGACGATTCGGGCGACGAACGGTCGCACCTCGGCACCGACAGCTGCAAGTACCGCCTCGTCGAGCTCGGGGTGCGCCGCGAGGTAGCGGTACAAGAGCTGCTGGCGCGGTCCGGCGCTTGCGTCACCACGCCCAGCCGCGAGTTCCACCGAGCTGAGCTCGTCGGCCAGTTCCGCAGCGCTCAGTTCGCCGACGACGCGTGACGCACTCGCGAGCGTGGTCGTCCTCGTCGCAACGATCGACGTGCTGGCGAGCGAGGTGGCCGCCGACGTTGTCGGCGCCGCACTGGTCGAGGCCGCGCCGATAACCACCACCGGGGCCTCGCTACGGCTGGGCTGCCCCGTGCAGCTTGCACCCAGCCCTGTGACCACGGCGGCAGCTGCGGCACACGCCGCCAACCGATCTGGGCGCCACCGGGTCAGCCTGAGCTGGTTCACCGTCAGAGTTTGGCACCAAGATCGATCGTCAGCGAGGGAGACCGAGCACGCGCTCGCCGAAGATGTTGCGCATCACGTTGGACGTGCCGCCCATGATCGTGTAACCCGGGGCGTAGATGAGGCCTTGCGTGATCGGGTCCCACAAGGTTGCCTGCGCACCGAGCGTGCGGGCGACGAACTCGGCGACTCGGTTCTCGTGCTCGGTTCCGAAGCACTTGGTCGCTGCACTGAATCCGGCAGGGGCTTGTCGAAGGACCTCACGGATCACCAGTAGACGACCGATGCGATACCCGATCTCGAGCTGGGCGATCTCCTGGCGCACCAAAGGATCGGAGCGGTCGGCTTGTCCGAGGGCGATCTGGTAGAGCGCGTAGTTCGACACCAGTCGGTCGATGCCGCCACGCTCGTGCTCGAGTTGCTTCATCGTCTGCTTGAAGGCGCCGCCCTCGACGCCGACGAGGTTACCGACGGGCACTCGCACGTCGGTGAAGAAGACCTCGCAGAAGTGGCGATTGGTCGTCATGTCCTTGATCGGGCGAACCTCGATGCCAGGCGTGTGCATCGGGACGATGATCTCGCTGATCCCGGCGTGCGGAGGCCCGTCGGTCGACGTGCGGCAGATCAGGTAGCAGTAGTCGGCGACGTCACCGAAGCTGGTCCAGATCTTCTGGCCGTTGATCACCCAGCTGTCTCCGTCGCGCACAGCTGCCGTCTTCAACGCGGCGAGGTCGGATCCGGCGTCGGGCTCGCTCATGCCGATGCACCACGTCGTCTCACCAGACAGGATCTTGGGCAGGAACGCCTGCTGTTGATCGGGTCGTCCGTAGGCGATCAGCGACGGCCCCATCTGCCGATCGGCGAACCACATCGCCGCGATCGGGGCACCGGCTCTGATCATCTCCTCAGCGACGATCAGCCGCTCGATCGGCGGACGGCCGCCGCCACCGAACTCCGTCGGCCACATCATGCCGATCCAACCCTGCGCGGCCATCTCCCCGGCGAACTCCTTGGAGTAGCCATTGATCCACGAATCGTTGTGTCTGCCGTATACGGCGACGGCATCGGCGGCCACCTTGCGGGCGCGCTCGCGCAATTCGATCTGCTCGGGCGTCCAGGCGAAGTCCATCGGCGCCGATGCTAGGGCGGGCACCCCGAGGATTGTGAACCGCCAAGGCGTCGGGCGCTACCCTGTACAAGTCCCATACAAGTCAGCGAAGGATGCACAGAAGATGGCGAAGATCAAGGTCGAGAACCCAATTGTCGAGATGGACGGCGACGAGATGACCCGCATCATCTGGCAGTTCATCAAGGACAAGCTCATCCTTCCGTACCTCGATGTCGAACTCGACTACTACGACCTCGGCATCGAGCATCGCGATGCCACCAACGACCAGGTCACCGTCGATTCGGCGCTTGCCACGCAACGCCATGGCGTCGCCGTGAAGTGCGCGACGATCACCCCCGACGAGGCCAGGGTCGAAGAGTTCGGGCTGAAGAAGATGTGGAAGAGCCCGAACGGCACCATCCGCAACATCCTCGGCGGTGTCATCTTCCGCGAGCCGATCGTGATCTCCAACATCCCTCGGCTCGTGCCGGGTTGGACCAAGCCGATCGTCATCGGCCGTCACGCACACGGCGACCAGTACAAGGCCACCGACTACAAGGTGCCCGGCGCCGGCACGGTGATGATGACCTACGTGCCCGCCGACGGAAGCGAACCGGTGGAGATGAAGATCGCCGACTTCGGGCCCGATGGTGGGGTCACCATGGGCATGTACAACTACAACGACTCCATTCGCGACTTTGCCAGGGCCTCGTTGCGGTACGGCATCATCCGCCACTACCCGGTGTACCTCAGCACGAAGAACACCATCCTCAAGGCCTATGACGGCTCGTTCAAAGACATCTTCGAAGACGTCTACCAGACCGAGTTCAAGGCCGAGATGGACGCAGCCGGGCTCACGTACGAGCATCGTTTGATCGACGACATGGTCGCCGCGGCGATGAAGTGGGAGGGCGGCTACGTGTGGGCATGCAAGAACTACGACGGCGACGTGCAGAGCGACACCGTCGCCCAGGGGTTCGGTTCGCTCGGGTTGATGACTTCGGTGCTGATGACCTCCGATGGCAAGACCGTCGAGGCCGAGGCCGCGCACGGCACCGTCACCCGTCACTACCGTGAGCACCAGAAGGGCAACAAGACCTCGACCAACCCGATCGCTTCGATCTATGCGTGGACGCAAGGTCTGACATACCGGGGCCGCATGGACGGCACGCCGCAAGTCGTCAAGTTTGCCGAGGCGCTCGAACGGGTGTGCGTCGAAACTGTCGAGGCCGGAGAGATGACCAAGGACTTGGCGATCCTGATCGCCAAAGATGCGCCGTACTTGAGCACCGAAGACTTTCTCGACGCGCTCGACCGCCGCCTGCACGCCGAGATGGACTGACCGCCCAGTTACACGGTGTGCTCCCTCGATTCCACCGCGGCGTAAGGTTGCCGTGGGAGGAGGTCGGCGATGGTGACGTGGGAGGCCCCAGGCCCCGGATTTTGGGAGCTCGACCGGTCTCATTTCGTCGGTGGTGAAACCCCCCTGGTCCAGCACATCCAGGCTGCGGCGATGCCTGCCGGTATGCGCCGGGTGTTCGCCGAGCTGGGTATACCCGCCGACACGCTCGACTGCCGGTTCGTGAACGGGTTCATGTACACCCGGCTGCGGCCGTTGATCGCGGCCGACAGGCCGGCGAAAAACTGCCGCCGCGCTTCGTGTTGAAGGCGGTCGGTCGCTTCCACCCCGAGTTCCGTCGGCGCACCAGGGCCGCCGAGAAGGCACGGGCCGAACGCCCGTGGCGCGATGTCATCGCCGAGTGGGAGCACGGCGGGCGGGCGCTGGTCGAATCCCGCAACCTTGCCTTCCAAAAGGTCGAGCTCGGCGAGCTCGACGCTTCGACACTCATCGAACACGTCCTCGAGGTCGTCGACCATTGCCGCGCCAGCTGGGAGCACCACTTCTGGCTGCATGGCTACGACCTCGGGCCGATCGGACTGTATCTCGCCGGGTGCCGCGAATGGGGCATCGAGCCGGGTGACGCGATACCGCTCCTCGAGGGAGCATCGCCATCGACGGTCGGTCCGATGCACGACCTCGCCCGTTTGCGCGCCGCGGTCGAGCGTTCCGGTCGCCTGCCGAAGGATCTCGACGACGTCCGGGCGATCAGCCCCGACGTTGCCGACGACCTCGATCACTACCTCGAATACCGCGGCTCTGTGATGGTCAGCCGCTACGACCTCGACGGCGTGACCCTGGGCGAGATCCCCGATGTCGTGTTGTCGACGATCCTGAATGCGACGCAACGGGCGGTCGGCGCCGGTCTGCAACACCGGATCGAGTTGATCCGGTCACGAGTTCCCGTCGCCAACCAAGACGACTTCGACAATCGCCTGGAAGAAGCCAGAGCGGCGATGAACCTCCGTGACGACAACGGACCGACAACGGCCGAGTGGCCCCTTGGGTTGCTGCGGTTGGCGTTGCTGGAGGTCGGTCGACGCATGGTGGCTTCCGGGTGTGCGCAGGCGGCGGCCGACGCGCTCGAACTGCAACCGCACGAGATCACCGTGGCGACGCTGACATCGACCGGCGCCGGCGCCGGACCCGGTGCGGCCGAATTGGATCGCCGGCGGCAAGATCGCCGTGTGCTCGCCACGCTCGATGCACCGCTGAGCCTTGGTGAGCCGGAACCGGCGCCTCCGTTGGAACTCCTCCCCAAGCCGCTCGCCGACCTCGTTCGAACAGTGCAAATCGTCATCGAACAGCTGGGCATGGGAGGTATTCGTCCGACGGCGGGCCTGTTCGGTGTTGGTGTGGGCGATCGCATCGTGCGCGGCCGAGCGTGCCGGGCCGACTCGCCCGAGCAAGCAATCGACCGCCTGCGTCGCGGCGATGTCCTGGTCGTGCCGTGCACGACGCCTGCTTTCAACTCCATACTCGCTCTGGCCGGTGCCGTCGTGACAGCTGATGGTGGTCCGCTCAGCCACGCCGCGGTACTTGCTCGCGAGCTCGGGATCTCGGCCGTGGTCGGGGCTCGCGGCGCGCTCACCGAGATCCCCGACGGTGCACTGATCGAGGTCGATCCCGTCGCCGGCCAAGTGCGGATCGTCGTCGAACCGTAGGGCCTCAGCTGCACAACGAAGGGGAGGTGCATGTGAGACTGCCATGATGCGCGCCGTAGTACTTCGCTCCCATGGTGGTCCAGAGTCACTGACGATCGAGGACGTCCCCGATCCGATCGGCGGCCCCGAGGACGTGGTCGTGCGCATCCGGGCCACTGCTCTCAATCGTGCCGATCTCCTGCAGGTGATGGGGCTGTACCCCAACCCGCGGCCCTCTGCCTTGGAGGTTCCCGGCACTGGAGTTCTCGGGTACCGTCGAAGCGGTCGGTGATCGGGTGACGATGTGGAAGCCCGGCGACCAGGTGATGGGCATCGAAGCCGGTGGTGGCTACGCAGAGCTGATCGTCACCCACGAGCGACAGGTGATGAGGGTGCCCGCTGTCGTCGGGATCGCCGATGCCGCGGCGATCCCCGAGGTGTTCCTCACGGCGTGGGATGCGCTGGTGCTGCAGGGTGGGTTGACGTCGGGGCGATGGGCGCTGGTGCATGCCGGTGCCTCGGGTGTGGGCACGGCCAGCATCCAGATCGCCAAGGCGATCGGTGCCCGGATCGCGGTCACCTGTTCGTCGGGCAAGATGGATCTGTGCCGGTCACTCGGTGCCGATCTGGTGTTGGAGCGGTCGCCTTCGCCGTGGCTGGCCGAGGCGTTGGCGTCGGTGCCCGACGGCTTCGACTCGATCCTCGACGTCGTCGGCGGCGAAGAGATCGATCGCAACCTTCAGGCCGTCGCCATGAAGGGTCGCATCATCCAGGTCGGGCTGATGGGTGGCAGCACCGTCGCCCGTCAACGTCGGGCGCGCTGATGGGCCAGCCGAGCGACGTGGACGGGAACGACGTTGCGCGCCCGGCCGATCGAGGAGAAGATCGCCCTGACCCGCCGATTCGCCGCCGAGATGTTGCCGCTTGTTCGAGACGGGATTGCTGCGGCCGATCATCGATAGCCGCTACCCGCTCGACCGGATCGCCGATGCCCACCGTCACATGGCGGCCAATGCCAACGCCGGCAAGATCATGATCGACGTCAGCGTCAGGCGACCTTCACGGAGCGGGTGTGGTAACCGGTCGCTCCGTCGGGGTCGGGTGGAGCGACGTCGGCCGGTCTGCGTCTCGCCGTTCTTGTCGGTCGCCCTGACCTGGATCGTGTGCTTGCCCGATTTGGCATCCCAGTCGAGCACCCACTCGCGCCAGGTGTCGTCGCTGACATCGGTGCCGAGCCGAGCTTGCTGCCATGGCCCGTTGTCGATCCGTACCTCGACGCGCTCGACGCCCCGGTGCTGAGCCCAGGCGATGCCAGCGATCTTGGTCGAACCTGCGGCGACACGTTCTCCATCGCGTGGCACGTCGATGCGTGACTGTGTCTTGATCGGTGCTTCGCGTGCCCATCCACGTGGGACCCAGAAGCCTTCTGCCGAGTCCCACGTGGTGAGGTCGATCTTGCTGAGCCACTTCGTGGCGCTGACATAGCCGTACAAGCCAGGAACGACGAGCCGAGCCGGAAAGCCGTGCTCCAGCGGTAGGGCTTCGCCGTTCATCCCTACAGCGATCATCGCGTCGCGGCCGTCGAGTGCTGCGGCAACAGGGAATCCGCTGGTCCATCCGTCGAGGCTGGTGCTGAAGACCTGTTGGGCGCCGTCACGGACGCCCGCCTCACGAAGGATGTCGGCCAGCAACACGCCCTGGAACGATGCATTGGATATGTACTCACCCCCGACCTCGTTCGACACGCAGCACAACGTGACGATCCGCTCGACCTGAGGCCTGGTCAGCAGGTCGTCGTACGTCAGGGTCATCGGTTTGTCGACCATTCCACCGATGTCGACCTTCCACTTCGGTAGGTCGATGTCGGGAAACGTCAGCGCGGTGTCGATCCGGTAGAAGTCGCCGTTCGGTGTGATGAACGGCGTGACGGGGCTCAACGTGGCGCCGGCCGGCACGGCGACGGTGGCTCCCCCCACGCCGCCCTGGGCGACTACCGGCGGAAGCGTGTCGGGGATCGCCGCCTGGATCGACTCGATGCGGCGCCGTTCGAGCAACGAGCGAGGCCGCCGGCAACGAACGCGGCGGCCACGACCGACCCGGTCGAGACCAGGAACCGCCGACGATCCCAGCCCAGGGCAGCGCGCGACGGCCCCGGCGTCTCGATGCCCCGGGCACTCGTCGGGCGGACGAGCCACGAGAAGCACCGGGATACCGACCGCCGTGCCGAGCAGAGGCGGCAGCGCAGCCGATGCCGACTGGCCCGGACGGTGAAGCGCAGCGAGCGCGCCGATCAGCCCGAACATGCCGATACCCACGGCACCCGCGATCGGCCGACGAGCGGCGAGCACACCGATGATCACCGCCGCAATAGCCAGGGTGACGAAGATCCCGACGCGCAGCGCCATCTTGTCGTTGGTGCCGAACCACTGGATCGCCAGTTCTTTCAGCCATGGCGGAACTCGGTCGATGAACTCGCTGCCGACGGCATCGATCGGGGAGACGACGTCGATGATGCCGGCGACGAGCATGCCAGTGGTCACTGCGACCGCTCCGGCGACCAGACCCGCCAACGCGCCGTACCGACGCGGCATCGACGTGGTCGCGGCCGCCGTTGGTGGCACCGTGACGGTCTCTGCCGTCGGCGGGGGAGACGACTCGATCATACGAATACTGCAGTCCGCTGCGGGCTCCGGGCATTACGAGTTTCGCGAATGACGCGATTCTCGCAGTCCATGTGCCGCGCCGGGCCGCGGCCTCGTCTCAGCGACTGGTGATCGGCACGTAATCGCGCACACCGGTGCCGGTGTACCACTGCCGCGGGCGGCTGATCTTCTGGTCCTTGTCGGCGAGCAGCTCCTGCCAGTGGGCGAGCCAGCCCGACGTGCGCGGAATGGCGAACAGCACGGTGAACATCGCTACCGGGAATCCGAGCGCCTGGTAGATCAGCCCAGAGTAGAAGTCGACGTTGGGATACAGCTTGCGGCTGACGAAGTAGTCGTCGCTGAGCGCGACCTCTTCGAGCTTCAAGGCGATGTCGAGCAGCGGGTTCTTGCCGGTGACCTCGAACACGTCGTAGGCGGTCTTCTTGATGATCGTTGCACGCGGGTCGTAGTTCTTGTAGACCCGGTGACCGAACCCCATCAGACGATGACCCTTCCCCGACTTGACGTCGTCGAGGAAGGCCGGCACCTCGTCCATCGACCCGATCTCGGTCAGCATGCGCACGACTGCCTCGTTGGCGCCGCCGTGCAGCGGGCCGTACAGCGCCGACGCGGCCGAGGCGGTGGCGGAATACGGATCGGCGTGGCTCGAGCCCACCACCCGCATCGCCGTGGTGCCGCAGTTCTGCTCGTGGTCGGCGTGCAGGATGAACAGCACTTCCATGGCCCGCTCGAGCCGGGGGTCGACGTCGTAGGCGCCGATCTTCCACATCATGTTCAAGAAGTTGGCCGGGAAGCTGAGGTTGTTGTCGGGATAGACGAACGGGAGCCCGACCGAGAAGCGGTAGCACATCGCCGCCAGCGTCGGCATCTTGGCAATCAATCGCAGGATCTGCTTATCGCGGCTGTCCTGGTCGTGGATCTCCTTGGCGTCGTTGTAGAACGTGCCGAGGGCGGCGATCGAGCTGACAAGCATGCCCATCGGATGGGCGTCGTAGTGGAAGCCATCGACGAAGCGCTTGCGCATGTTCTCGTGGATGAAGGTGTGGCTGGTGACGTCGTACTTCCACTGCTCGAGTTGCACGGCGTTGGGCAAGTCGCCGTTCAGCAACAGATAGGCGACCTCGAGGTAGGTGCTGTGCTCGGCCAGCTGTTCGATCGGGTAGCCCCGGTAGCGGAGGATGCCCGCCTCGCCATCGAGGTAGGTGATGGCGCTCTGACAGGCCGCTGTCTGCATGTAGGCCGGGTCGTAGATGAACAACGACGGATCGAGCTCGCGGACGGCACTGGCCGGAAAGACGTTGTCGGTGATGGGGACCGTCACCTGCTTGCCGGTGCGGTCGTCGATGATGGTGATGGTGTCGGGCATGTTGTTCCCCCAAGTGACACGGACGATTGAACGGGGCTTGCTCCCCAATGGTGAGACTAGCCGTGACCGGGTGAAATGATCTCAACGTGTGAGCATCGCCGTGGGTGCTCGATTCGATGACGAATTGAGATTGCATTGCCCACCCGGATTGGTCGAGGATCGGACAGTGACGAAACGCGGGTGGATGCTGTTCGCAGCGATGGCGGTGATCTGGGGGATTCCGTACTTCCTCATCCGCGTCGCGGTGAAAGAGCTCGAGCCGTCGGTGGTGGTCTTCGGACGCACGTCGTTGTCGGCGGCCGTCTTGTTGGTGTTGGCCGGCCGCAGCGGCGCGATCCGCCCGGCACTTCGGCGGTGGCGACCAGTGGCGATCTTTGCGATCGTGGAGATGGCCATCCCGTGGATCCTGTTGACGACTGCCGAACAGCACCTGCCGTCGGGGCTCACCGCGTTGATCATTGCCTCGGTGCCGATCGTCGGCACGATCGCCGCCTTCGTGCTCGGCGACCGCAGCGCCCTGCGGCCTGTGCGAATCATCGGCATCGCACTCGGGCTCGGCGGTGTCGCCCTGCTCGTCGGCCGTGACCTCACCAGCGCCAACGCGCCACCGTGGTGGAGCGTGGTGGAGGTGCTCATCGTCTGTGTCTGCTACGCCACAGCTCCGTTCTTCGCCGATCGACGGCTTGCCGATGTACCGTCGTTGGGCGTCATTGCGGTGTCGCTGAGCATCGTCACACTGATCTACGCACCGATCGCGGCGATGTCGCTGCCGACCAGCGCACCACCTGTCAACGCCATCCTCGCCGTGCTCGGGCTGGCTTTCATCTGCACCGGCTTGGCGTTCGTCGTCTTTTTCCGGTTGATCGCCGAATCCGGTCCAGCGCGAGCCGGGCTGATCACGTTCGCCAACCCCGTGGTCGCGGTCGCGCTGGGCGCCGTGTTCCTCGACGAGCTCATCACCGCGGCCACGATCGTCGGCTTCGGGTTGGTCATCGCCGGCTGCTGGCTCGCCACTCGACCAACGCCCATGCCGGCGCGAGACGAAGCCCAGCTGCTGCCGATCGGGGGCTCGACCACCTAGCGGAGAGTTCTGTCACAGCGGCGTGTTGTCGTGTGGCCGTGAAACCAGTGCTTCGCGCTTGTCAATCAGGGTCAGCAACGCCTCGGCGATCACCTGACGGGTCTCGGCAGGCTCGATGACACCATCGACGTAGCCGCGTTGAGCAGCGATGTACGGGTTGAGCAGGCGTTCTGCATAGTCGGCCTCGAAAGCCGCTCGCTCGTCGGCCGTCGCCCGGCGCTGCAGTATGGCCGCCGCCTGTCCCGCACCCATGACGGCGAGCTCCGCCCACGGCCAGGCCAGGCAGAGGTCGTTGCCCATCGTCTTGGAGTCCATCACGATGTAGGCGCCGCCGTAGCTCTTGCGCAGGATCACACAGATCCGAGGCACGGTTGCCCGGCCGTAGGCAAAGACCAGCTGCGCACCGTGGCGAATCATGCCCCGCCATTCCAGGTCTTTGCCCGGGTAGAACCCTGGAGTGTCGACAAGGGTCAGGATCGGCAGGTTGAATGCGTCGCAGAAGGCGACGAATCGGGCGGACTTCTGCGACGCCGGGATGTCGAGTGTGCCGGCCAGAGCCAGCGGCTGGTTGGCGACGATGCCTATCGGTTGACCGCCGATCGCGGCGAAGGCCGTGACGACGTTGGGTGCCCAGCGACCGCGCAGCTTCGAGCATCTCACCGTCGTCGCAGATCACCCGGATCACGTCGCGGACGTCGTAACTGCCGGTGGAGGTCGACGGCAAGAGCGTGCCGGCTTCGGGCGTTTGCCGATCGGGAGGATCATCCGCAGCCCGTCGCGGGGGTTCCTCGTCGTTGTGCTGCGGGAGGTAGCCCAGCAGTTGGGCGACCATGTCGATCGCCCCGGCGAGGTCGGCGGCGACGAGACTCGCGGCACCGGTATATCGAGCGTGCGAGGCGGCGCCTCCCAGCTCCTCGTTGTCGATGGCGACGCCGGTGAACTCGGCCACCATCGCGGGACCGCTGACGAAGGCATACGAGTCGAGGGTCATCACGACGAAGTCGGCGATTCCCAGCAGCAGGGCAGGCCCGGAGACAGCTGGACCCTCGACGACCATGATGATCGGCACGACGCCCGAGCAGTCGGTCAGCGCCTTCGCGGCCAGGCCCCAGCCGTGCAGCGCGGCGAACCCTTCGGCGATGTCGGCGCCGCTTGATCGCATGATCACGATCAAGGGGAATCCCTTGGCCCGGGCGGTGCGCGATGCGTTCTCGATCTTGGCAGAGGAATCAGAGGTGAGCGCGCCGACCCGCGAGCCGGCGTCGACATCGACCCAGACCACCTGCCGCCCTTCGAACTCGCGAACGTCTGACGTCACGGCCCCGACCACGAGGTTGCGAAGGTCGACGGGCCGCATGGACCCCGAGACTAGACAGCTCGGCCGAGAGGGAAGGCGTCGGTGCCGACATGCACGCCCGGTTGCTTGGGCCCTTGCATCGCGATCACTTCACGAAGCACCGTCATCAGCACCCGAGTCGGGATTCCGGGGGCCGGCCGACGCCGTTGCACCCAGCCGACGACCCGTCGCGGCAGCTCGGGAACCTGTACGCGTTGGAAGTCGCCCTTCAACCAGCGCGGAACCGACGTGGCGGGGACGATCGCCGGGCCGTAGCCCTCGAACGCCAGCGAAGCGAGGAGGCGCACCCCGTCGATCTCGGCCTGTGCTTGGAGCTCGACATCGGCGGCCGCCGCGGCGCGATCGATGATTCGTCGCAATGCCGTGCCTCGTGGGGGGAGCAGCAACGGGATCTTCGCCAGCTCCTTCAGCGACACCGAATCGCACCCTGCCAGGCCGAAGCGGCTGTGGGCCAGCAGGACCAGATCCTCGGCGAAGAGTGCGTCGACCTGCAGTTCTGGCTCGTCGATCGGTAGGTGAAGGATTGCTGCGTCGATCTGCGACGCCTGGAGGCGCGGCAGGAGACTGCTGGTGTTGCCCTCGTGGATGGTCACATGCACCCGAGGGTGGCTGCGGGTGACCTGTCCGAGCAACTGGGGGAGCAACCAACGCGCGGTGGTTCCGATCACCCCGAGACGCGAATCGCCGGTCACCTCGTCGCCCCGCGACGCCATTTCGGCAGCGAGATCGTCGAGCTCGTGCAGCACTCTGCGGGCACGATCGACGACGATCACACCGTCGTCGGTCAGCCCGCCGCGCTGTCGATCGACCAGGGTCACGCCCAGTTCGCGCTCGAGACGGGCGACGTGCCCACTGACGTTGGACTGCACGGTGTACAGAGCGCGAGCCGCGGCCGAGAACGAGCCGTGATCGGCGATCGCCACGAGCGTGGTCAGCTGGCGGAGATCCATCTCGAAAAATGATATCGAGTATCTGGCAATACAACTTGAAAGATCACTCGTTCACGTGCATACTTTCACATGTAGTCGAACGGATCCACCCCCAAGAAGGTTCCGTTCGAACGAACCCCCCAAATGTGGTTCCCCCAATCACAGGGTTCTGGTTGAGAAACCCCGCTTCCCCCAAGCGGGGTTTCTCCCGTTTTGACGTACAGTGCGGCTCGTCGCTGGCCGACGATCGATCTCTCTGCAGGAGGCAACGGCGTGACCAAGATCCCGATCGTCAAGTTGGACATCCAGCGGCTGATGCTCAGCTTCACCCACCCGCTGTTCATCCCGTACGCCAGGTTCGATATCGCGGGCGTCGAGAACATCCCCGAGTCGGGGCCCGTGATCATCGTCGGCAATCATCGCAGCTACTTCGATCCGTTGGCCATCGCCGTCACGATCGGGCGAACCGACCGTTCGGTCCGGTTCCTTGGCAAGAAAGAGGTCTTCGATGCGCCGATCGTCGGTCATCTCGCCACGGCCTTGGGTGGCATCCGCGTCGATCGTGGTACCGGCAGTGACGGACCGTTGCAGGCCGCTGCCGAGGCACTCGAGCGCGGCGACATGGTGGCAGTGATGCCCCAGGGAACCATTCCCCGCGGCGCGGCCTTCTTCGACCCGAAGCTGAAGGGCCGGTGGGGGGCTGCCCGGTTGGCGGCCATGACGGGCGCACCGGTGATACCCATCGGGCTGTGGGGCACAGAGAAGGTATGGCCACGCTCGGCCCGTCTTCCCAACGTGCTCAACATCGTCGACCCACCACTGGTCACCGTTCGGGTCGGGTTGCCGGTGGCGTTGAAGTATCAGAGTCCCGACGCCGACACCAAACGGATCATGAAGGCGCTGATGGACCTGTTGCCGCCGGACAGTCGGGTCAAGCACCAGCCGACCGCCGAGGAACTGGCGTCGGCACTACCGCGGGGTTACAAAGGTGAGCGCACCGACGAGTCGAACCGTCGTCCCGGCACCGATTGACGATGTCGCTCGTCGCCGCCGTGGCCGTCGATCTACCTACTGGTCGGTAGGTAGTTATACTGTCGTCGATGAATGACACGGCACTGCTACACGAGCTCACCGAGGTCGCCGAGCGGCTGACGGCTCGTCATTACGAGACCTGCAAGCCGTGGTACCCGCACGAGTTCGTCCCCTGGAGCATGGGCCGCGACTTCGAGCCCGACACCGCGTGGGACGCCGCAGAGGTTCCGTTGCCCGACTCGCTTCGCAGCGCGCTGTTCGTCAACCTGCTCACCGAAGACAACCTCCCGTACTACTTCCACACGATCGACCGCATGTTCGGGCACAAGGGCATCTGGCGCGAATGGTCGCACCGCTGGACCGCCGAAGAAGCCCGTCACTCGATCGCCCTACGCGATTTCATGACCGTGACGCGCATTCTCGACCCACGGACACTCGAAGACGGCCGCATGTCGCAGATGTCGGGTGGGCAGGTGCCCAACCCGACCTCCGCAGTTGACGGGTTCGTGTACGTCGCGCTGCAGGAGCTCGCCACGCGAATCGCCCACCGCAACACCGGCCGGGCGCTGCGCGAGCACCTGCCCGACCACCCTGCAGGCGCAGCCGGGTATGAGTTGATCAGTCGCGTTGCCGCCGACGAGAACTTCCACTTCCTCTTCTACCGCGACATGACATCGGCCGCGCTCGAGATCGCCCCGTCGCTGGTGGTGCCGGCAATCGAGCGCCAGGTTCGCGAGTTCGAGATGCCGGGCACCGGCATTCCCGGCTTCAAACGTCACGCCCAGGCCATTGCCAACGCCGGGTTGTACAACCTGCTGCAGCACCACGAGCAGATCCTGGAACCCGTCGTGATGAAGTGGTGGAAGGTCGAGTCGCTGCAGGGGCTCACCGCCGAGGCCGAGCAGGCTCGCGAAGCGTTGATCCGTCAGATCCAACGCATCGGTACGGCGGCGCGCCGGTTGGCCGACCGGGCCCGCGACGCCGCCGAACGCGCCCGCTCGACGCTGGCCGACCGTAAGGCCGAGATCACGAGCAGTCGTTCGGTTCGTCCTTCTTGACAACCGACAAGACCGCGTCTCCCTCGCCGATCTTCTCGCCCGCCTGCGGCCGTTGGTCGACGACGACCCAATTGCGATCGAGGATCTGACGCCGCCCTTCTCCCGTGGCGTCGACGCTCTTGGAGAAGAACACGCCGTGATCCTGGATCTCGTTCTGGGCGTCTTGCAGGTTCATGCAGACCACGTCGGGCATCCGCTTGTCCTCCGGATTGTTGCCCCCGAACGGGTTGACCCCGTCATCGGTCGTTGGTGGCGCTGTCTCAGCGGGGATGATGTACGTCGGAGCGGTGGTGGTCCGCGAGGCGTGGTGGTCGGCGGCTCGGTGCTGGTCGAGACGGCAGGTGGCTGGGATTCCGAGGAGCCGCTGTAGCGGGAGCTGACGAAGGCGACGGCGATGCCGACGGCGACCAGGATCCAAATGATCCAGCCCAGTCGCAGTCTTCTGCTCGAGGTCCTAGTCGCCGACCGAACCATCGATACTCTCTCGTAGCAGATCGGCATGCCCGCAGTGGCGGGCGTACTCCTCGATCATGTGGATCAGGATCCAGCGCAGACTGGGGTGGAACCCGACCCAGTAGCCGGACTCGCCAACGTGTGCGGCAGGCGTCTGCGGTGTCGCGCCGGCCGTGATCCGTCGAGAGATCTCGACCTCGCGATTGAACACGGCGATGGCGTCGGCCAAGGTGTCGTGCGGACCCGGGTGCATGTCTCGATCGTCGTCGGGATCATCGTCGCCGATGGCGTAGATGTGCTGTGCATCGGCGTTGATGAACCAGCGCTGGAACCAGTTGCGTTCGACCTCGGCCATATGACGCACGAGGCCCATGATGTTGAGATCGACTCGGTGGAACACGCGGCGTTCGTGCCTGCTCGTCGCTCAGTCCATCGGCCTTCAGCAGCAGTGTTGCGCGGTAGTAGTCGAGGAAGGCGACGAGCATGTCTGCCTCGTCGGCCTGTGCCGGAGGTTCCGCGCGGTTCGATCAAGAGAAGGCCTTGCCGTCGAAGCGGTCGATCGTCGTGAACGTGTCGATCGGCTGTCGCCCGAGCTTGGTGACCTGGTGCACGGGGTAGCCGAGGAAGATCGTGGCGACGAGTGCGTGGTCGACCGGCAAGCCGAGGATCGGCGCGGCGTCGGCTTCGGCACGCGACAGGAACGTGGTCAGCACTCCGCCGAGCCCACGGGCGCGAGCTGCCAGCAGGATGCTCCAGCAGAACGGGTAGATCGACGCCCCACCAGTCATCGGCGGGCGGTCGAGTTGGCCGTCCATCAGCGCGACCTTGCCGAGGTCGGCGGCCACCGCGAGCACCACGGGAACCTGTTCGATCTCGTCGAGCAGTGGATTCGGGCGCGACGACCGGCGCGGCACCGGTGGTGCGACCGAATGCGAAGGGGGCGCCAGGCAGTGTTGCGGCTCTCGCCGAGGTACTCGTACCAGACCGGTTGCATCAGGTCGGCCAGCTGTCGGCGGACGGAGCGAATCGTTGACGACGGCGACCCGCCACGGCTGACGGTTGCCGCCGCTCGGGGCGAAGCGTGCGTCGTCGAGAATGGCGGCGACCGTAGCGTCGTCGACGCGGCTGGTCGGTGAACGTCGCGGGTCGACCCGGTGGTGCGCAAGCGCCTCGGTCGAGGTCCATGTCGCTCGGGTCAGTTCTTCGCTTCGGCCACTTTTCGACGGACGACGTTGAGCGCCGAGCCGGCCTCGAACCACTCGACCTGCTCGTCGCTGAACGTGTGCACGCCCTCGAAGTCGATGACCGTGCCGTCGGGCTTGACGATCTGGCAGCGGACGTTGTGGCCGGGCTCGGGCGGCAGGTCCGAGCACGTTGATGCGGTCGTCCTCGTCGATCAGGTCGTAGGTGTCGGGGTCGGCGAAGGTCAGCGGCACGAGGCCCTGCTTCTTCAGGTTCGTCTCGTGGATGCGGGCAAAGCTGCGCGCGAAGATCACGACGCCGCCGCGGAAGCGGGGCTCCATCGCGGCGTGCTCGCGTGACGAACCCTCGCCGTAGTTGCGGTCGCCGATCGCCACCCAGCGGATGCCGGCTTCGCCGTACTTGCTTGGCCAGGTTGGGCAACGTGTCGGGGCTGCCGTCGCGGAAGTCGACGCCCTCGCCCACCGGGTCGACCGATAGGCGCTGACGACGCCGAGGAACAGGTTGCCGCTGATGTTCTCGAGATGGCCGCGGTACGTCAGCCACTTGCCGGCCGCGGAGATGTGGTCGGTGGTGCACTTGCCCTTGGCCTTCATCAGCATCGGCAGGTCGTGGTAGTCGTTGCCATCCCACGCCGGGAAGGGCTGCAGCAGCTGCAGCCGATCGCTGGTGGGCGACACCTCGACCACAACGCCGGTTCCATCGGCCGGGGGTGGGGTGAACGTGTTCTGGCCGGGGTCGTACCCCGCATCGGGCAGCACCTCGCCGACCGGCGCTTCGAGCAGCACCTCGCTGCCGTCGGGTGCCGTGATCGTGTCGATGGTCGGATCGAAGTCGAGACGGCCGGCGAGCGCCAGGGCGACGACGGTGTCGGGCGAGGTGACGAAACTCAGCGTGTTCGCCGAGCCGTCGTTGCGCTTCGGGAAGTTGCGGTTGAACGAGTTGACGATGGTGTTCGGCACGCCGTTGGCGGAAGGGGGTCGATCCCACTGACCGATGCACGGACCGCACGCATTGGCCAGCACCGTGGCGCCGATGGCCTCGAGATCGGCGAGCAGACCGTCGCGCTCGATGGTGGCCCGGGTCTGCTCGGATCCGGGCGTGACCAGCAGGTCGGTCTTCACCGTCAGACCTCGTGCTGGAGGCCTGGCGAGCGATCGACGCAGCGCGGGTGATGTCTTCGTACGAGCTGTTGGTGCAGCTACCGATCAGCGCCGCCGAGATCTCGAGCGGCCAGTCGTTGGCGCGGGCCTCGGCCCCGACGGCGGCACCGACACGGTTGGCGCGGTCGGGGGAGTGCGGCCCGTTGATCAGCGGCTTCAACTCGTCGAGGTCGATCTCGATCAACTGGTCGTACAGCGCACCGTCGTCGGGCCGGAGGTCGACGGCGACCTTGTCGGCAGCGTCGGCGATGGCCTCGCGCCCGGTGGCCTTCAGGTACATCGCCATGTTGTGGTCGTAGCCGAACACGCTGCACGTGGCGCCGATCTCGGCACCCATGTTGCAGATCGTGGCCTTGCCCGTCGCGGAGATGCGTGTCGGCGCCGGATCCGATGTACTCGACGATGGCGCCGGTGCCGCCCTCGACGGTCAGCACTCGGGCGACCTCGAGGATGACATCCTTCGGCGCCGACCAGCCGCTGAGCGTGCCGGTGAGCTTCACGCCGATCACCTTCGGCCAGCGGACGTTGAACGGGAAGCCGGTCATCACATCGACCGCGTCGGCGCCGCCGACGCCGATCGCGACCATGCCGAGCCCGCCGGCGTTGGGCGTGTGGCTGTCGGTGCCGATCATCATCCCGCCGGGAAAGGCGTAGTTCTCGAGCACGACCTGGTGGATGATGCCGCTGCCCGGTCCCCAGAAGCCGATGCCGTACTTGGCGCTGACCGATCGAAGGAAGTCGTACACCTCCTGTTGGTGTCGATCGCGACGCCGAGATCGATGCGCGCGCCGACCTTGGCCGAGATCAGGTGATCGCAGTGCACCGTGCTGGGCACGGCAGTGGTGGGCAGGCCGGCCGTCATGAACTGCAGCAGTGCCATCTGTGCGGTGGCGTCCTGCATGGCCACGCGATCGGGGTGGAAGTCGTTGTAGGTGCCGCCGCGCTCGATCGCGGACGGTGGGGTCGCCGAGGTGGTTGAGCAGGATCTTCTCGGTGAGGGTCAGCGGGCGGCCGAAACGGGCACGACCGGCCGCGGCACGAGCGGTCAGGGTGTCGTACACGCCTTGAACCAATTCGACTGGCGTTCCTGCGGTGACGGTCATGGTTGCTCCTCGAACTCAGTCGCAAGGGTGCTCCTTGCAATCAGTCGCAAGGGTGCTCCTTGCAATCAGTCGCAAGGGTGCTCCTTGCAATTGGATCAGATGTAGACAAGCATAATACAAGTGAACCGACGTGCGGAAGCCCACTTCTGACGTGCGCACGATCCGTTACCAGGAGATCGCCCAGGACTTGCGTCAGCGAATCGCCACCGTTGGGGCCGGTCACGTGCTGCCCAGCGAGAGCGAGCTCTCCGCAGAATTCGGGGTCAGCCGGGTCACGGTGCGCCGTGCGCTGGAAACCCTTCGAGACGAGCGTCTGGTCGAGTCTCGCCAGGGATTCGGGTGGTTGTCGGCGACCGCGCCGGTACAGCAGCGGCTGACCCAACTCGACACGATCGAGCAACAGCTGCAGGAACGGGGCCTCCATCCGCAGCGCCAGATCATCGAGTTCGCTTTCGTCTCGGCCCCGCCTCACGTCGCCGAGCGGTTGCGCTGCGATCAGGTCCTGCGAGTCAAGCGGGTGAACCGTGCCGACGGCGAGCCGTTCGCGGTCGTCACCGTCTGGTGTCCGGCCGAGCTCGGCCAGAGCATGAGTCGTCGCGATGTCGAACGTCGGCCGTTCTACGAATTGTTCGGCATCGCCCTGCGTGGCGCCAGCCAGACGATCGGAGCAGATTCGGCAACGGCCGACGATGCCGTCTTGTTGGAAGTGCCGGTGGGCAGCCCGGTGCTGCGCTGCGAACGGCTGACGACGAGCACAGCGGGCGAACCGATACTGCTCAGCGAACACATCTTTCCGGCGCATCGAACCGAGTTCGTCGTCGATCTTCCGCTGGCAGAACCGTCGACGACACCGACGGGCCTACGGCTCGTCGACTGAACGGTCACCCGTCGGTGCACCGTCGCTTGCGGCTGCTCGACGTGCAACACTCTGGTCATGTCCGACCGCGTCACCCTCACGATCTCCGACGGCATCGCCGACGTTCGCATGAACCGTCCGGAGAAACGCAATGCGCTCGACGGCGCAATGTTCCAAGCGCTGGCGGAGGTCGGCGAGCGACTGACCACCGAGCCCGGTGTGCGGTGTGTCGTGTTGAGTGGAGAAGGCCCGTCGTTCTGCGCCGGGCTCGACTTCTCGTCGTTCCAGATGATGGCCGGAGGTGCCGGCGAGGCGGTGACCAGCGCCGAGGGCAGTCCAGGGTCGATGCAGGAAGGCCGGATCACCCACCTCGGGCAACAAGTGTGCTGGGTGTGGCAGGAGATTCCCGTGCCGGTGATCGCGGCGGTGCACGGTCATGCCCTCGGTGGCGGCATTCAGATCGCTCTCGGAGCCGACATTCGAATCGTGCATCCCGACACGAAGATGAGCGTGCGCGAGGTGCATTGGGGCCTGGTGCCCGACATGACGGGCACGTTGATGCTCAGCTCGTTGGTGCGCGCCGATGTCGCCAAGGAGTTGGTCTTCACGGCGCGAGTGTTCGATGGTCGTGAGGCCCACACCTTGGGGTTGGCGACAGCGCTGTCGGATGCGCCCCGTGAGGCGGCGTTGTCGATGGCATCCGAGATCAGCGGCCGCAGCCCCGACGCGGTGCGAGGGGCAAAGACGTTGCTCAACGAGTTGTTCAACCGAGGCGCGGCCGAGCAGTTCGCTGAGGAGCGTCGGGTTATCGGCTCGCTGATCGGCGGCCCGAACCAGATCGAGGCAGTCGTGGCCAACTTCGAGAACCGCACGCCGGTCTTCATCGACCCCGAATAGGCCGATGAGATGAGCATCGATCCCGACAAACTCAAGCTGTACTCGTTCCTGCTGTTCTCCAAACTCGACGGCGCGGTGACGGCCGGGATGGTGCATCTCGGAGATCAACTCGGCCTGTACGAAGCCATGAGATCTGCCGGAGTCGCCCTGACCACTGTCGAGATTGCCGAGCGTGCCGGCCTGCACGAGCGGTGGGTTCGCGAGTGGGCGTTCAACCAGGCGGCCGCCAAGCTGATCGAGGTCGACGACGAACGACGGTTCTCGTTGTCGCCCGAGGCCGAAGCAGTGTTGGCCACCCCGACCCATCCTGCGTTCGGGATGGGCATGTTCCACCGGCTGCCGCAAACGATGCAGGCACTCGTCGAGGTGCGAGACAGCTTTGTGACCGGCATCGGGCACGACTACGACAGCCACGGGCCGGAGGGTGCCGTCGGTATCGAACGCAGCTTCGAGCCGTGGAACAACGCCTTCCTGCTGCCGGTCGTGCTACCCGCCCTGGAGGGGATCATCGATCGGCTGACGGCAGGAGCACATGTCGTCGACGTCGGCTGCGGTGCGGGCGGCGCGGTGCTGTTGATGGCCGAAGCGTTCCCGAGATCGAGCTTCGTCGGTTACGACATCTCTCGCCATGCACTGGACCGCGCCGAGCAGAAGCGAGCAGCGGCGGCAGTCAGCAACGCGTTGTTCCACGATCCACGTGAGTTGCCGATGCCTACCGATCACTCGGTCGATCTGGTCACCACCTTCGACTGCGTTCACGACATGACGCACCCGCAGCAAGTGATGGAGGCTATTCGTGAATCGCTGACAGATGACGGCACGTGGCTACTCGTCGACATCAAGGCGCTCGACACCTTCGAGCAGAACATGCGCAAGAACCCGATGGCATCGCTGATGTACGGCGTCAGCGTGCTGAGCTGTATGTCATCGGCGCTCAGCGAGCCTGACGGCGCCGGGCTCGGCACGCTCGGACTGTCGGCGAACACGGCCCGCGACATGGCCGAGCAAGCCGGCTTCACGCGGTTTCGCAGGCTCGACATCGACCACAGTGTCAATGCGTTCTACGAGGTCCGGCCCTAGCCACAACCCGCACCCGGTGACCAGTGCCCGTGATTCAGGTGCGCTCGATCACCTCGAGGCGCCGCTCGGCGAACAACCATGTGCCTCCGCGGCGTACATATCGATCGTGGTACGTGGCGAGCATGGATCCCGGTTTGGCGCTCTTGCGCCTCTTCGAGCGTTCCTGCACGGTGACCCGACCCGTGCCGGTGCCGTGCGCCTCGTCGATCTCGAACACCATCAACGGCACTGACTGCACCACCCACTCGATGTCGCCCAGCACGTGCTCGAAGTTGGCGACGATCGCGGCGCGCCCATCGATCTCGACACCCGCCGGGTTCCACGTCGCATCGTCGGCCCAGGTCTTGGCCCAAGCGGCGAGGTCGCCGCGGTTGACAGCGTCGCAATAACTGCCGGCCAGGCGACGGAGTGCGGTATCGGTTGCCGGCGAGGGTGCGCGCCCGACCTGAGGGCGTTCGGCGCCGCTGAAATCGCCGACAGCGACGCCGACCTCGGCCCCGGCTGCGAAGCGCACGTGGTCGATGAATTGGTCGCGATTCACCATCCCGTCGTGGGCGGCGAACTGCACCGCCAGGCCATCGACCAGCGCAGTCAGGCGCATTGCCGCCGCATTCGGATCCGGGCAGGTGAACTCGCCGGACTCGACACCGTCGCGGATGATTCGTGCCAGGAGCTCGGTGGACTGCTCGTCGAGTTGCTGGCTGATCTTCCTCATCATCGGGTTGCGCAGGGCTTCGCCCCAACCGTCGATCCACAGCATCCACTCGACGTCGTCACTGCCCTCGGGTACGTAGTTCTGGATCACCCGTTCGAGCTGGCCGAGGGCGGTTGGAGCATTCTCCACCTCACCCTCCATCTCGGCCACGTCTTTGTTGGCATAGTGGGCGAACGCTTCGGCGAGGAGTTGCTCCTTGGAGTCGAAGTGGTAATGGATGAGGCTGCTCGACACTTCGAGCCGCTTGGCCACATCGGCGATCCGGGTACCGGCGAAGCCTCGCTCGATCACGACTGCGCACGTGGTCTCGAGGATCTCGTTGCGCCGTTCGGCAACCGTTGGCTTCTTCACTGGGGCGAACGCTATCGCTGTGATCACGCTTCGGGCAGGACCGACGGTGACTCGTCGCTCTCGTGGTGGGTCGGCGCGCTGAACGGGTCGAGGATCCCGGTCAGGCCGGTCGGGTGCTCGCCGATCGCCAGTTGCTCGAGGATTCCGATTCCTAGCTCGATCGATCCGTCAGGTGCTCGATAGGTGGCATCGCACAGTGATTGCACATGGACGTGCTGGCGCGTGCATGGCGTGGCGACCGGCAGGGCGATCCGCTCGGTCGCGACGACGGATTCACCTTTCCACATCCCGTGACCGAACTCCGGATGTCCGTAGCCGAGACCGCTCATCTGAAACTCACGGCGCGGGACGAGGGTGACGGTGTGAATCCGGCCGTCCCAGTCGACGAGGTCGTATTCGAAGCGATCCGCCCAACGTGTGCCGGGTCGCCATTCGACTCGGTAGTCGACGGTGCGCATCGCCTCGGGCGGCGCGCCGTCGGTTGGCGCGACAACCCCGACCTCGTGCCAGCGTCGACCGTCACCGTGCTCGTTGACGTCGAAGTGGGTCGACAACGACGGGAAGTTGACCGGCGCCCACAGCCAGAAGAACTGCGACGGCCCGACGGGCGCGCCGCTGGGCGCAGGCTCGCCAGTCGGACGGATCCCCCATGATCGGTCACGTGAGCCCCACGAGCTCGCCGACGAAAGATCGGTGCGCCGGCCATCGATCTCCATCCAGCCGTTCCATGTCCCGAACTGGGTGAAGCGCGTGTAGTCGAAGATCGTGCGAACGCCGACCTGCCACCAGTAGTGCGGTTCCTCGATGGCTGCCGACCGAGCGCCGAAGGTCAGCTCTGCCTGCACGCCTTCGGCGGGAGCGTCGACGGATACGCGGAGCACGCGCATCGGCTCGATGACGTCGATGTTGATCGGACCGACGCGCGTTGCGTCGCGACGATCGGCCGGCGCCCGTTGCGATGCGAAGATGCTGATCTGCTCGCCCTCTCGCATCACGCTGAACGCGGCATCGGCGACATGACGGTTGGGGTAGAGGCCCATCGCCACACCGAAGTACGAGGCACCGTCTTGCCCGTAGCCGTTGAAGAACGAGCGATCGTAGAAGTTGATGTCGGAGCCCGAGGTCACGGACACCGGAACGGACGCCTGGTGGATGGGGTACTCGTCGAAGCCGCTCAGCACGGCGACCGACCGTAGCCTGCCGGACCGTAGCCTGGGCAGCGTGCTTCGGCTTCGACGGTTGATCAAGCGTGTCCGATCCGACGGGTTCACGCCCGCCGAGTTTCGCAAGCTGTGCGTGGCTGCGCTGGTACTCGTGGGTGTGATCGTGGTAACCGGGGCAGCTGTCAGGCTCACGGGTTCCGGTCTCGGGTGCAACGACTGGCCGAACTGCAATGCGTCGAGGCTGGTCGATGTCTCGTCGCAACACTCCGCGATCGAACAGGTCAATCGGCTGTTCACGTTCGTCGTCGGCCTGGCCGTCGTGCTGGCGGCGCTCGGCGCCTGGTTCCGAAAGCCTCGCCGTCGAGACCTGTTGCTGCTCTCGACGGCGCTCGTGGCCGGCATTCCTGCTCAGGGGATCGTGGGTGCGATCGTCGTGTGGTCGCACCTCAACCCGGTCGCCGTGCAACTTCACTTCGTTCTGTCGATGGCACTCGTAGCAGTCGCCGTGGTGTTGGTGATTCGCTCATACCAGCCCGATGGCGTAGCGCGTGGTAAGCACTGTCGTGCCCCGTACCAGGCATCGGGTGCGGTTGACGGTCGTGTGGACGGCGCTCGCCATTCTTGCCGGCACCGTCGTCACCGGCACCGGCCCGCACGCAGGAGACGAAAAGGCTCGACGCTTCACGTTCCTGTCGATCACCTGGGTGGCCCGCATCCACGGCGTGATCGTGTGGATTGCGGTGTTGATGGCCGTGAGCCTTCTGTGGCACCTTCGCAAACGACCTCACGATCGCCAGGTGCTCGACGCGTCGTTGACCGCCTGGCTGTGCGTGGCCATTTCGCAGGGCGGCGTCGGCTATCTGCAGTACGCCAACGGGGTGCCGGCGCCCTTGGTTGTGTTGCACATCACCCTGGCGACGACGTTGTGGGGGATCTCGATCTGGATGTGGTGCGCGACATCGAGGGTCAGTGGAACTGCAGCCGACATGATCGACGCCTCGCGTCGGCGAAGCTCAGTTCCCCAAACTATGGATGAATACGGAGATCTTGTCGATGGCCGACGAGAAGAACGAGCCGACTGAACCAAAGAAGTTGACCGTCGCATCGGCGCTGCCACTTGGGTCTTGCCAGAGACGAATCACCAGGAAGGCGATGAGGAGGTAGAACGCAACCCGGGTGATGGCTTTCAGCTGTGCGAGAGCGCTTGTCATCATGGGGGTGCCTCCGGATTGAACGAATCCCGAATCGAACGATCGGGTTCGAACGGGTCTCCGCCCAGATGAAATGCTAGCGACTCGGATGGGAGTGATCAATCACCACCGCTACTCAGAGCCGACTAGTGTGGAGCCTGCTGGCACGCGACGGTGTTGACGGGGGTTGTCTCACAAGGTCGAATACGGCACCAACTCAGTCCGCGTAGCGGGGGAGCCACAGAGGATCGGTGTGAAGATACGACTACGACGGACCGCAGCCATACTCATGGTGGGCTTGACCATATTTGGGCTTTTCTCGTCGCCGGCTCACGCCGCTGATCTCGTCATACGCGTGCGTGTGCAGAACCAAGTGCTCAACGGGTCGACCGGTCAGAGCAAGAAGGAGCCGGTGCAGGGGGTCACGATCCAGGTCCTCGACGCCGGTGGTGCGCTAGTGGTGGAGGGCGTGACCGACGCCAAAGGGGTCGTCGACCTGGCGGTTCCGGTCAAGGCCGACTACACGGTTTCGCTCGACGAATCGACTCTTCCCGAAGGTTTCACGCTCACCGACGGTGCGCCCGACCGGCAAGTCACCGAGAGCAAGTTCGTGACCAACACGATCACGGTCAACTACTTCACCGGTGCCACCACGCGCCTCTCGGTCGGATGGTGGTCGCAGCTCGCCCAGCGGCTGGCCGACGGGGCTCGCTTCGGCCTGATTCTGGCGATGTGCTCCGTTGGCCTCTCGCTGATCTTCGGTACCACCGGCCTGACCAACTTCGCCTACGGCGAGACTGGTCACATTCGGGGCGATGATCGCCTATCTACTCAACATCAATGGCGGCTGGCCGTTGTTGATCGCTGCGCCAACCGCGATCGTTGTCGGAGGCGGGTTCGGCCTTGCCATGGACAGTGGCATCTTTGCGCCGCTGCGAAGGCGCAAGATCGGCCTGGTCTCGCAGTTGGTGGTCACGGTCGGTCTGGCGATCGTCCTGAAGAACATCTTCCTCTACATTCTCGGCGGCAGGGTGAAGCAGTACAGCGACTTCAACAACCAGACGTGCTCCAAGCTCGGTCCAGTGTGCATCACTCCCCGCGATCTGACGACGTCACTCATCTCGTTGGTCGTGCTCATCATGGTGGCGCTCGCGTTGCAGCGCACTCGCCTCGGCAAAGCCACCCGGGCCGTCAGCGACAACCCCGACCTGGCGTCCTCCACCGGCATCGACAGCCAGAACATAATCCGGGTCGTGTGGATCCTCGCCGGCATGTTGGCGGCGATGGGTGGCATCTTCCGCGGCCTCGACGAGGGTGTGTCGCCGTTCATGGGCAGCGACCTGTTGTTCCTGATGTTCGCGAGCATCACGCTCGGCGGCCTCGGCTCGGCATTTGGAGCGCTCGTCGGCGGATTCGTCATTGGCATGTTCGTCGAGGTCTCCACCCTCGGGATTCCAATCGCCCCGGGCGACGATTGGCCGCCTCCACTGAACTGGGTGCACGACGGTGTTCCGACGGAGCTCAAGAACGTCCCGGCCTATCTGATGATGGTCATCGTGTTGTTGGTACGGCCGCAGGGCATCCTCGGTCGAGGCGAGCGAGTGGGTTGAGGAGGCGATCATGGACTGGGGAAATGTATTCCAAGCGACGCTCAGTGCCTTTTTCGGTGTCAACGCGATGTACTTCGCAATTGCCGCGATCGGCCTCAACGTGCAGTTCGGCTATGCCGGTCTGCTCAACTTCGGACAAGCAGCCTTCATGGCGGCCGGCGCCTATGCAGTCGGCCAGACCACGCACTACTACCACATCTCGTTCTGGTGGGGAATCCCGATCGGTATCGGCTACGCGGTGATCTTCGGTTTGATCATGGGCATTCCGACCCTTCGCCTGCGTGCCGATTATCTGGCGATCGTCACGATCGCTCTCGCCGAGGTGGTCCGGCTCGTCGTGCGTTCGGTCACGTTCAAGGAGCGGTTCGGTGGCAGCGACGGCATCAACGGTTTCGCCGAGACCTTCCGCAACGTGACACCGTTCGACGACGCAAAGCGCTACAAGCTCTGGCCCTTCGACTCGTCGAACGACACGGGGGTGATGGTGTTGCTGCTTGTCACGTTCGCGGTGCTCAGCGTTCTTCTCGGCCGAATGATCGCCGAACGGTTCGTCCGAAACCGGAGCGGACTTCGCGGTGTCTGGGCTCTCGGGTCGATCACCGTCTTCGGTGTGTTGCTGCTGATCTCCACCAAGGTCGAATACGCCGGTCTGTCGCTGAAGGCCATCGTGGTCGGCTGGTGCTTGGTGACGGTACTGGGAGTGTTCGTCTACCTCCTCATGCGCAGCCCATGGGGTCGCGTGCTGAAGGGCATCCGCGAAGACGAGGACGCCGTGCGCAGCCTCGGCAAGAGCGTCTATTCGTACAAGATGCAGGCACTGATCCTGGGCGGCGTGATCGCGACGTTCTCCGGCATGATGTTCTCACTCGACCGAGGCTCCGTGCAGCCCGACAACTACAGCCGTGATGTCACCTTCTTCGTGCTCACGGCGTTGGTGCTCGGTGGGGCGGCGAAGGTCTCGGGATCGATCGTCGGCCCGATGCTGTTCTGGGGCATCTTGTCGTTCGCCGACGCCTTCCTCAACGGTCTGTTCAGGGCCTGGGGCAACCAGGTCGGGCTCTTCGGCTGGAAGTTCATCTCCGAGTCCAGTGAGATCGGTATGGTGCAACAGGTGCTGATCGGTCTCATGCTCGTCTTCCTGATGATCTTCAGACCGCAGGGGTTGTTTGGCAACCGGAAGGAGATGGCGCTCGATGGACGGTGAAATCGTGAGCCGCGAGCTCAGCGAAACTGCGCGTGCCGCGCGGGCGGCACTGGCGACTGTTCCTGCCGAGCCCGGCGCGGAAAAGCCGGACCCGATCATGACCGCCGAATACGTCCGACGCAGTTTCGGTGGCATGACGGCCGTCGATGTCGAGCGAGTGCAAATCCAACGAGGCTCGATCACCGCGCTGATCGGTCCCAACGGAGCAGGAAAGACGACGTTCTTCAACTTGATGACCGGCTTCGATACGCCCGACATGGGATACGCAACATTCAATGGCGAATCGCTCGAGAAGGTTGCAGCACACAAGACAGCAGAACTTGGAATGGTGCGTACGTTCCAACTGACCAAGAGCTTGACGAAGATGTCGGTGATCGACAACATGAAACTTGGTGCGACGGGCCAGAAGGGCGAGAAGTGGTGGAATGGAATGTTCCCCTTCAGATGGCGTGCCCAAGAGAAAGAGATCGAGGCCCGCGCCGACGTGCTGCTGCAGCGTTTCAAGCTCGATCACATGCGCAACGAGTACGCCGGAACTCTGTCCGGCGGCCAGCGTAAGTTGCTGGAGATGTCGCGAGCACTGATGACGAATCCGCAGTTGGTGATGCTCGACGAGCCGATGGCTGGAGTCAATCCGGCGCTCAAACAGAGCCTCAACCAGCACATCAGGGGCTTGCGCGACGAGGGCATGACTGTGCTGTTCGTCGAGCACGACATGGACATGGTGCATGACATCTCCGATTGGGTGATCGTGATGGCCGAGGGTCGCGTGATCGCCGAGGGTACCCCCGACCAGATCTCGACCAATCCGGCAGTCGTCGACGCCTATCTCGGCGCACACCAGGGCAAGTCGTTGATGGAGGACCTGTGACCAGCACCGCGAACGCGCCAAACATCTTGACGGCCACCGCCCTGGTCGCCGGCTACATTCCCGAGGTCAACATTCTCAACGGGTGCAACGTCGTCGTGCGTGCCGGCGAATTCGTCGGGATCATCGGTCCGAACGGCGCCGGCAAGTCAACCATGCTGAAGGCCGTGCTGGGTCAGTGTCTGGTCAGCTCGGGCACGATTGAACTCGAAGGTGTCGATGTCACCGGGATGAAGGCGCATCAGCTAGTACGCCTTGGTGTTGGTTACGTGCCGCAGACCAAGAACGTTTTTCCCAGTCTGACGGTGACCGAAAATCTGGAGATGGGCTGCTACCTGCGGCCGAAGGTGTTTCGTGAGCGGTTCGCCTATGTGACCGAGCTCTTTCCGAAACTGATCGAACGTCGCACTTTCCGTACCGGTTCGCTGTCGGGTGGCGAGCGTCAGATGGTGGCCATGGGCCGGGCATTGATGATGGAACCGAAGCTGCTGCTGCTCGATGAGCCATCAGCGGGTCTGTCGCCATACCTCCAGGACGAGGTGTTCCTGCAGTGTCGGGCGATCAACAACACGGGTGTGGCGATCCTGATGGTCGAGCAGAATGCCCGACGGTGCCTCCAGGTCGTCGACCGTGGCTACGTGCTCGACCAAGGCAAGAATGCCTATACCGGCACCGGACGCGAACTGCTCGCAGATCCTGCAGTGACCGAGCTGTACCTCGGCACGCTTGCCAAAGCCACCGGCGGCTGACCTCTCTCGACGCAGTGCGCAAAACGGCAGCGGCCCCGAGTCGAAGCCCGGGGCCGCTGGAGTTACTTGGGGTTGTTACTTGCCGGCGTTGAAGTTGTCGCCGAGTGCGTTTCCGATGTTGCCGTCGCAGCCGTAGACCTTCTTGGCCGTGGGACCAATGCCCTTTTCGACCATGGTCTTCAAGATGCGCGAGCCCTCGTCAAAGGTGATCAGAATGACGGCGTCGGGGTCAGCAGCAGCGACCCCGTCGACTTCGGCGTCGTAGCTCGTCGCCTTCGGGTCGTAGATCTTGCTTCCGAGAACCTCGACACCGCCGGCCTTCAGCGCGCCTTCGACGACCTGCTGCAGGCTGGTGCCATAGGCGTCGTCGAGAGCGAGGATGTACGCCGACTGGTTGCCATCGTCGATGACGAGCTGAGCGATGACATTGCCCTGCAGGTCGTCGGGGGGAGCGTCACGGAAGTACAGGCTGTGGTCCGGGTAGTCGACCAGCTTCAACGAGGTGTTGGCTGGCGAGAACTGAACGACCCCTGCTGCCGTGATCTTGTCGATGACGGTCAACGTCACCGAGGAAGAGGCTGCGCCGATGATGGCGTCGACCCCCTCGCCGAGAAGGCGATCGGCGGTCTGGCTAGCTGTGTCTGTGCTCGTGTCACCGGAGTCGCCGGGTGAGTACTCGACCGGCTTGCCCAGCGCACCGCCGGCGGCGTTGATGTCGGAAATGGCCAACTCGGCGCCGGCGAACTCGGGTGGCCCGAGGAACGCAAGTGAGCCGGTCTGCGGCAGGAGGCCGCCGATCTTCAGCGTGCCATCACCGGCGCGAGTCACGTCGGTCTTGGTCAGTGGCTTCGCTGCCGACTCCGGCGCCTTGGCACCGATGTAGGTGGTCAACGAGTCGTCGATCTGGTTGCCCGCGCCGAACTGCAAGACGCCATAACTGGCCTCGAGCGGCTCACCGTTGCCGTTCATCGAGATGGGACCGGAGGCGCCGTCATAGTCGGGGTCTCCGCCGCCCTTGATGATCGCGAGGCAGTCGGCGTAGGTCGTGCACTTCGTGCCGTCCTTGGTCACGCCAACGATCTCGTCGGCCAGTGCGCTGCCGTCGGTGCCGGCCACCTCGGCCGCCAGAGCAATGACAACGACAGCGTCGTACGTCTCGGCTGCGTAGTTGTAGTCGGTCAGGGCTTTGCCCGATGGGACGGTGGCGAGGCGGGCCTTGAAGTCGTCGCTCAGTTCCACCAAGGGCGTCGTGCCCTTCATGCCGACGAGTGCGTCGGCCTCGGGAACAGTGCCCGCAGCCGAGGTCTCTGTGGCAGCTGCTGCCGTCGTCTCGGCTGCGGCCGCCGTGGTCTCGGGAGCTGCCGCTGCTGCCGTGGTCGGAGCACTGGTTGCGTTTGAAGCGGAGTTGTTGTCGTCACCGCAGGATGCGACTACAAAAGCGAGCCCTACTAACACCGCGCTCGCGCGACGCAATTTGGATTTCTGCATGTGGTTGTCTCCCCCTAGGAGTCGGTCATTTGCCGAGGCACACAGTGTACGCCGGGATCGTCGGTCTGAACAAGCAGCCCGAGGGGATACCAATCCTGAGCTACCCGTCGGCGGGTGTGACCGATGTTCAACGGCGGACAATGGCTGCGGTCATCACTGCTGGCCGACGCTCCGCGAAGCGCCTCTCACAGCCATCAGACAAGCCATTTCATAGACGATGGTCGCTGCCGCCAGCGACGTGATCTCGGCGTGATCGTACGCAGGGGCGACCTCGACAACATCGCCTGACACCACGCTCATTCCAGCCAGGCCGCGAAGAATCATCACCAGCTCGCGGCTGGTCATGCCGGCGATCTCCGGGGTCCCCGTGCCCGGCGCATGAGCCGGGTCGAGCACGTCGATGTCGATCGACAGATACAGCGGGCGGTCACCGACTCGGGTGCGAATCCGCTGGGCGACCTCGTCGACTCCCAGCCGTTGCAGGTCGTCGCAACTGATGATCGAAAAGCCCAGCGCCGCGTCGTTGACGTAGTCGGACGGCGAGTAGATCGGACCGCGTATGCCGACATGCATCGACGCGTCGGTGTCGAACAAGCCCTCCTCGGCAGCACGGCGAAATGGCGTGCCGTGGGTGAACCGCTCCCCGAAGTAGATGTCCCAGGTGTCGAGGTGGGCGTCGAAGTGGACCAGGGCGACCTTGCCGAAGCGGCGGTGCATGGCCTTGAGCAACGCGTAGGCGATCGTGTGATCGCCGCCGATGGTGAGCAATCCGTCGACGGGATGCGGCCCGACGGCCGGGCCGAGCAGTTCGCCGGCCCGCGCCTCGATCGCGGCCAGCGATTGGGTAATCGAGTATGGGTTGCACGCAACGTCACCGGCGTCGGCGAACTGCAGGTTGGCGAAGGGTTGCACGTCGAACTGTGGATGGTATTGGGGACGGATGGCACGCGATGCCTGGCGAACGGCCATCGGTCCGAAGCGGGCTCCGGGACGGAAGCTGACCCCTCCGTCGAAGGGTGCGCCGAGGATCGCGATATCGCACCGCTCGACGTCACGAAGTTCTGGAAGTCGGACGAACGTCGATGATCCGGCATAGCGAGGGATGGTTGTGGCCGCGATGGGTTGGATCGGGGCGGGTTGATCGGTCACACTCGAAGAATGTATGGCGCCTGATCGATCGCTTCCCGATCGTGCCGAGGTGGTGATCATCGGCGGTGGTGTGATGGGCGCGAGTGCGGCCTTCCACCTCGCCGAGGCCGGTGTCACCGATGTGTTGCTGCTCGAGGCAGATCAACTGTCGTGCGGGTCGACATCGAAGTCGGCCGGGGGAGTGCGACTGCAGTTCTCCGACGAGATCAACATCGCCTTGGCCCTGCGCTCGATGGATGCCTTCGAGCGCTTCGCCGACCGACCAGGTGCCGACATCGGCTTGCGGCAAGTGGGCTATCTCTTCTTGCTCACCGACCCCGCCGATGTGACCGTGTTCGAGCAGAACACTGCACTTCAGAACGCGATGGGGGTGCCCAGCCGAATGTTGTCGGCCGCCGAGGCCGGGCGGCTGTCGACCCTGGCCAACGTGGACGATGTGTTGGCCGCATCGATATGCATGCGCGACGGGCACGCCACTCCCGATGCGGTCGTGCTCGGATACGCGACGGCGGCCCGGGCGATGGGCGTGGGTATCGCCACGCAGTGCCCGGTCATCGGGATCGACGTCGACGGTGGCCACATCACCGGCGTACGCACCGCGCGCGGCGCGGTGTCGACGTCGACCGTGATCTGTGCCGCTGGGCCGTGGTCGCGCCCTGTCGCGGGCATGGCCGGCGTCGATCTCCCAGTGCAACCGGTGGCTCGACCGATCTGGTTCACCGAGCCGATGCCCCACCGCCCCGATCAGGTGCCGATGACGATCGACTTCACGACCGGCTTCTACTTCCACTCCGAGGGCCCCGGACTGCTGTTCGGCATGGCCGATCCCGACCAGCCCCCCGGCTTCGACGAGCCGATGCGGCCCGACTGGCTGGAGGTCGTCGGCAACGTCGTTGCCCATCGTGCACCGGCATTGCTCGACGTGGGCATCGCCGGAGGATGGCACGGTTTCTACGAGACCACACCGGATCACAACGCCCTGATCGGCGAAGCCGCAAACGTGTCTCGCTTCATCTATGCGACGGGCTTTTCCGGGCACGGCTTCTTGCTCGGTCCGGCCGTCGGTGAGGTGTTGCGCGACCTGGTGATGGGCCATGCGCCTCCGGTCGACGTCAGCGGGTTCGACGTCGAGCGCTTCGGTCGCGAGACGCGCCCCGAGCACAACATCGTCTGATGGTCAGGACCAGGTAGCGACGGGGGCGCCGAGCACGGCGGGGTCGACCGTGACGCCGAGGCCGGCGGTGGTCGGTGCGGAACCGCGGCCATCGACGGACCGCGGCGCGTAACCCGCGAGATGGTTGTCGGTCCAGTCGTTCATGAACGAGACGGCGAACAAGGCGTGCGGGGGAGTGCTGGCGCCAAGATGGCTGACGGCAGCCGACGTGAGATCGCCGCCCCAACTGTCTTCGATGGTCAGACGAATTCCGAGCTCGACAGCCACATCGCGCACGAGCTTTGCGTTGGTGAGACCGCCGACCCTGTTGAGTTTCAGGTTGATCGCTTCCATCCCGCCGGCCTGGGCAGCCTCGACCAACGCGGCGACGTCGGTGATGACCTCGTCGAGCACGATCGGAATTGTCGTATTGCGCCGAACCAGCAGGCACTCGGCCAGCGTCGGGCACGGCTGCTCCAGGAACAGGCGCTCAGCCCCGTTCATGATCCGGGCCGCGACGACAGCATCTTGCCGCCTCCACCCGCCATTGGCGTCGGCCAGGATCAGATCGGCCTCGTCGGTGGCTTCGACCACAGCACGGCTGGCAAAGGCGTCGCGCGCGGGTCGTTGCCGACCTTCAACTGGAAGCGGTGGATGCCATGACTTCGCTGGTCGAGGGTGAATGCAACCATCGATTCGGCGTCACCCAACGGAACCGCCGTGTAGAGCGGCATGTCGTCAGCGAGGCGGCCACCGATGAGGTCGACGACTGGCCGCCCGACGGCCTTGCCGTAGACGTCCCAGCAGGCGACATCGAGGGGGCTTTTCGCGTAGTTGTGACCCATCAACGCCTCGCCCATCCGTCGATTGATGTCACCGAGGTTGGTCGGGTCGGCGCCGATCAACGCTGGTGCCAGTTCGTGCAGTGCGGGCACGGCGCCACGGGCGTGCGCCGGCAGGTACGTCGACCCCAAGGGGCAGGTCTCGGCCCATCCGTCGATGACCTCATCGGTGACGACCCGCACGACCGTGCTGGTAAGCGTCTTGACCACCCGTCCGCCCGACATCACGTAGGTGCCGTGGCGGTATCCGAGCTCGTAGCTGAAGGCCTCGATCGAGGTGATGCGCATGATCGGCACGGTAACGCAAGCGATCACATCAAAGTCCGGAGCATGACGTTGCATCGCTGTTCTGGTCGTAGCGAGGATGTCGTATGGCATGCTGCCGAGGTGCCGCAACCCCCGTACGTTGCCTCAGTCGACAGCCCGCCCAACCCCGACCGAGCCCGGCTCGAGCGGTTGGCCACCGATCAGGCTCGTTGTCACCGCTTGAGCGACACCGTCGGGCCGGTCACGGACTGAAGTTCCCTCGCCATGGGAGTTCTCCTTGGTGTAGTCGCGGGCGTTTTGCTGGGCGTCAGCGACTTCATGGCCAATCGAGCCTCGCGCACGATCAGCTCGGTGTCGGTCAGCCGCACGAACCTCGCAGTTTCGGGGCTGATTGCTCCGTTGCTGTTGTTCGTCGAGCCCGTCGAGTGGACGCAGCGCGACGTCGTCTTGAGCATGCTCTCGGGCATCACCTTGGCGGGCGGGCTGGTGATGCTCTACCGCGGCTACACCGTCGCACGCATGGGGATCGTCGCCCCTACGGCTTCGGTGTTGCTGGCGGCCGTTCCAGTGTTGTTCGACCTCGCCAAGGGGAACACACCCAGCACCGTTGCCGCGTGCGGCATGGCGTTGGGTCTCGTCGCTCTCGTCCTCACCACCTACCAGCGCGGCGGCCTCGGTAGCGTGAAGATCGGCGTCGTGCTGGGGATCGGCGCCGGCCTGCTGTTCGGCATCGCGTTCACCTTGACCTCGGAGACATCCGATGCTGCAGGTCTGTCGCCGGTGATGATCCAACGACTGTCGGGACTGTTGTTCCTGGTCGCGCTGCAACCGATCGACAAGGCGCCGATGTTGGCGCTGCACCCACCGGCGCGGATATGGGGAATCGGATCGGGCGTGGCCGCCGGTGTCGCCATTGCGTCGCTCAAACTCGGCTACATCAAGGGTTCGGCCGGCCCGGTCTCGGTCGCCGCATCGCAGTTTGCGACCGTCGCGGTCGTCCTGTCGGTGATGTTCAACAAGGAACGGCTCCGGCCGTGGCAGGCGGTCGGCGTCGTCGCCAGCGGCGTCGGGGTCGCCTTGATGGCCCTCGGCTAGGCCGATGGGCTAGCTGCGCGATAGCGGCGCTCGCTGGTGATCTTGTCTCTGGGGGCGGTGGTACCGTCGGTCCATGAGCGACTCGCAACTCGCCAAATTGAAGCTGGAAGGGTTGAAGCTGGAAGGCGTTTACGTTCCGGTCGTCACCCCGTTCGACGCCGACGAAGGACTGGATCTCTCGACTCTGACGAAGGTGATCGATTTCTGTCTGGATGCCGGGGTGAGCGGCATCGTGTCGTGCGGCACGACGGGCGAGTACTACGCGATGTCGTCCGACGAGCGCAAGACCGTGATGGCTCACACCCGCGAGGTTGTCGGCAACCGGGCCCAGCTTGTGGCCGGGTGCAACGCAGGGTCGACGCGCGAAGCCATTCACCTGGCCGAGGCCGCGGTTGTGATGGGCTTCGACGCCATCATGCTCGCCGCGCCGCCCACGTCGTTGCCGACGCAACGCGAGTTAGCCGCCCATTACCGGGTCATCGCCGACGCGGTCGACAAGCCGGTCGTGCTCTACAACTATCCGGCACGCGCCGGTGTCGAGATCGGCTTCGAGTGCCTCGACGCTGTCGCTGACCACCCCAACATCGTCGCCATCAAGGAGTCCAGCGGAGACTTCTCGAGGTTCTTGCAGTTGCAACGACGCTACCCAGGTCGCCTCGACATCATGTGCGGCAGCGACGATCAGGCGGCCGACTACTTCTCGTGGGGAGTGCGTAGTTGGCTGGCCGGCACGGCGAACGTGCTGCCACGCCATCACGTGATCATCATGAATACCGCCAACGCCGGCAACCATGCCGAAGCCCTCCGCCAGTTCGCGGCGATCCTGCCGTGGATCCAGAACATGGAGAGCGGCTCGTACAACGCCAAGGCCAAGCTCGGCCTCGCCCATCAGGGGTTCGATTGTGGTCCGGTGCGGGCGCCGTTGCTGGGGTTGACCGACGACGTCGCTACGGAATTGCTGACGGTGCTCGACCAGGCCCTCGCGGCACCGTACGCCAAGAACTGACTCGGCGATGCGCTCAGCGAGGTCGTACACCGCAGTCGAGGTGCACGCGGAGGGCGAGCAGGGCACCTGCTATCTCGGCTCGGTGTTCGATGTGCCTGGGCGTATCGATGCGCGACAAGCTGCGTCACATCAACGAGGTCGACGACTCGATCCGCAGGTTCCTCTGCTTCGAGCCCCGCGGACGGCCACAGGCCAGTGCCAACCTGGTGTTCCCGTCGGTCGACCCGCGGGCCGACGCCGGGTTCATCATCTGCCAGGCCGACCGAGCTCACGCAATGAGTGGTTCGAACACGATCTGCGTCGTGACGGCCCTGCTGGAGACCGGCACGGTGCCGATGATCGAACCCGAGACATCCGCTCGTGCTCGAGACCGCAGCCGGTCTGATCCGGGTCACGGCGACGTGTCGCGACGGTCGGTGCGACCGGGTGACCTTCGACGGCGTGCCGTCGTTCGTCGAGGCGCTCGACGTGCCGTTGCAGGTTGCAGGGTCTCGGTGACATCACCGTCGACGTGGCATACGGCGGTTGCTACTACGTGCTCGTCGATCCGGCACAGTTCGGTCTCAAGCTCGACCGATCCAGCGCCCGCCAGGTGGTCGAGGCCGGCACGGCCGATCTCACTCGCCGCACGCCGGTCGATCAAGGTCCAGCACCCCGAGATCCCCGAGATCGACTTCATCTCGTACGTCATGCTGATCGGCGACGACGACCCCGGCAACGGCATCCCTGCGCGGCGCGACGGTGCTGAGCGGTCGAGTCGATCGGTCGCCGTGCGGCACCGGGAACTCGGCCGACTGGCATTGCATGGCAGCCCGCGGCATCGCCGGGGTCGGTAGTCGATTCGTCGCCAGGTCGCTGATCGACAGCGAGTTCATCGTGGAGATGATCGGTGAGACCACGGTCGGTGACCGGCCCGCCGTGGTGCCGCGGATCTCGGGCAGGGGTTGGGTGGTCGGAACGCGCACGAGCTCCGTCGACCCCGCCGATCCGTATCCGCTCGGGTACGTGCTCAGCGACGTATGGGGTGAAGAGGTCGGCGGGATCTAGATGCGTCCAGCGCCCCGCAACCAGGGGCGGCGCAGCGGATTGCGGTCAGGATCGAACGCCGTGATGTCAGCTGATGTTCGACCCGTCATGATCAGTTCAGCGATTGCCACGCCGCTCGGCGGTGCCAATGTGAGCCCGAACATCCCGTGCCCGGCGCCGACGACGACGTTGCGCCACCGCTTCGGCCGACCCATGAATGGCAGACCGTCGGGGCTCATCGGCCGTGAGCCCGCCCAGGTGTCGAAACACTGACCCCAGTCGAGTTCGAGGAACATGCGCATCGACGCTGATGATCGCCTCGACTCGGCGCTCGTCGAACGGCGGGTGATCACCACCGAACTCCATCGTGCCGCCAAGACGGATGCGATCCTCGAAGGGCGTCGCCACGGCGTGGACCTCCTCGAAGATGACCGGCTGCTGCAGACCGGGAGACGTCGGCAGGCCGACGTTGTAACCCTGGCCGGGCAGCACCGCGAGCCGCAGGTCGAACTGCTTGGCCAACAGGCGCGACCCCGCACCGGCGGCGAGCACGAACTCGTCACCGTCGACGGTTCCGCCGGATGTTTCGAGCGACCGAATGCGATCGCCGGTCGACACGACCCTGGTGACTTCGGTGTGTTCGATGAATCGGACCTGGCGATCGGTGAGGATGTCGATCAGCGAATCGACGTAGTTGCGAGGGTCGATCGATCGGTCGCCAGGCATGACCAGGCCGGCACGTACGTGATCCGTGATCGCCGGCGCGAGCCGGCGGATCTCGTCGCCGTCGACGACGCGGTCGGGGACGCGTGCCCCGAATTCGACCATCGGCTGCAGCGCTCGGAAATGGTGCTCGGCCTTGACGACGTCGTGGTAGGGGACGAGGAGCTCGCGGCCCAACGTGACCGCAGCCCCTTGGTTGGTCAGCCGTTCGAGTACTGCGGCGTGGTTGCAATTGAATGCCGCCAACGCGGCGCGGCCTGACTGGTACCGCGATTCGGTGCAGTTGCGGGCAAAGGCCAGGAACCATGGCGTCATCTTCGGGAGCGCCTTCGGGAGCACGCGCATTGCCCGTGACGGATCGCGGAGCGACTTCAGTGCGCCCCGTGATCGCGCCGGGGGCCGGCAACGGTTCGACGATCGCCGTGCACATGAATCCGGCGTTGCCGCGGGCGGCACCGCCGCCCAGTGCACCGTTGTCGACGATGGTCACTTCGGCTCCGGCCTCGGTGAGAAAGAGCGCCGATGACAAGCCGACGAGCCCACCGCCGACGATCACGACCGCCTTGCTCACGACGCCTGCAGAATTCCTGCCGCTTCGGCCGCCCGTTGGGCGATCGCCAGGTCTTGTACTGCCAGTCCGACGCTCTTGAACAGCGTGATCTCTTCGGCCGACGTCCGCTGCATGCGCCCACTGGCCAGGTCGATGAGATCTCCAGCGACGTTGTCCCATGTCCAAGCGCCTTCCTCGACGGCGAGGTGCAGGTCGCCGGCTTCGGCCTTGGCTGCGGCCAGGTCGTCGACTACAACCGTCGAGGCGGCAACGAGATCGGCGGCGACCTCACGCAGGTCGAGACGATATGAGCCGACCAGGTTGACATGGGCTCCCGGATGCACATCGCCCAGTCCGAACAGCGGTGCGTCGGCCCGGGTTGCCGCGCAGACGATGTCGCAAGCTGCGGCGTCGGCGTAGGAGCCGGCGACCGCCGAATGTCCCGCGTCACGGAGCTCGTCGACAATGCGCACGACGTGCGACTGTGTTCGGCCGGCAACGACCACACGATCGATGTCCGGACGCACGATCCGCATCGCCTGAACATGGGCGATGGCCTGCGGACCGGTGCCAATGATCCCGATCGATCGTACGTCACGGCGGGCGAGGGCATCGGTGGCCAAGGCCGAGATCATCGGCGTGCGCAAGGTGGTGAGCGCCGCGCCATCGAACAGGGCGATCGGTTGGCCGATGCGCATGTCGAACAGCACGTACACACCCTGGACAATTGGCAGGCCACGCGTCGGGTTTGCGGGTTGGATACTGACGAGTTTCACGCCGGCCACGTCGCCCGTGGCAGCGGGCATCACCAGGAACTCTCCTCCGCCGGCCCTGGTGTGAACGCGGTCGACATGGACAGGCGCCGCCGCGAAACAGGAGCGCAGCGCAGCGAGCGCGTCGGTCATAGGAACGAGCCGGAGCAGCTCGGCTGCGTCGAGGTAGGGCAGGGCCCTCTGCATCAGAGCGATCATGGCAGGTCAGCTACGGTTCGTGCATGTCTGATGCATTGCTCTCCGCTTCCGCTCCGGATCGGTTCTGACGGTGGGGCTTGTCGCCGGTGTCGATTCGTCGACCCAGAGCACCAAGGTCGAGGTCCGTGACCTCGATACCGGTGACGTGGTTGCCCGTGGTTCCGCCCCGCACCCGGCCACGACGCCTCCACGCTCGGAGCAGGATCCGCGTTGCTGGTGGGATGCGTTCGAGATCGCCTGGTCGGCAGCGGGATCGCCCCGTGTCGAGGCGCTCAGCGTCGCCGGCCAGCAGCATGGGATGGTGGTGCTCGATGCTGATCGTGAGGTTCTTCGGCCGGCCAAACTGTGGAACGACACCGAGACCGCCCCCGATGCCGCGTGGCTGATCAAGCAGTTGCCGGGCGGCGCGGCCGACTGGGCGACGGCCGTCGGCAGCGTGCCGGTTGCGGCCTTCACTGTCACGAAGCTCAGCTGGCTGCATCGCAGCGAGCCCGACAGTTGGGCCAGACTGGCCCACGTCGTGCTGCCGCACGACTGGATGACGCTTCGTCTCACCGGTCAACTGGTCACAGACCGGGGTGATGCGTCGGGTACCGGGTACTGGTCACCGTCGAGCGGCGAGTACCGGTGGGACCTGCTGGCGATCATCGACGCGGACCGCGACTGGTCTACCGTTGTGCCCCGGGTTGCGGGGGCCACAGAGGTCGTTGGTGAGTGGAAGGGTGCCAAGGTGGCGTGCGGCACAGGCGACAACATGGCTGCCGCGCTCGGTCTCGGATTGCAAACTGGGGTCGCTGTGATATCGCTCGGCACGTCAGGGACCGCCTATGCGGTCAGCGACCGGGCGACGGCCGACAGCAGTGGCTTGGTGGCCGGCTTCGCCGATGCCAGCGGGCGCTTCCTGCCACTCGCGTGCACGCTCAACGCCACAAAGGTGACCGATGCCGTCGCCCGCCTCCTCGGCGTCGACCATGCCGAGTTCGATCGTCTCGCACTGGCGGCGCCAGGGGGCGCGGGTGGCGTGACGATGCTTCCCTACTTCGATGGTGAGCGAACGCCCAACCTTCCCGGCTCCACGGGTCTCGTGTCGGGGATTCGCAGCGACGTGTCTCGAGAGCAACTCGCTCGCGCCGCGGTGGAGGGCGTCGTTTGCGGGTTGCTCGACGCCCTCGATGCCGTGGGCGCTCACACGCCGCTCACCAGCGTTCGGTTGGTCGGTGGCGGTGCCCGCAGCGCTGCGTATCGTCGGGTTGTAGCCGAGTTGTGCGACCTGCCGGTGGCGCTCGCCGAGGCCGATGAGGCAGTGGCCACCGGGGCATGCGTGCAGGCCGCAGCGGTAGCCCTCGAGGTCAGCCATACCGAGGTGGCCGAACGTTGGGGGCTGGGGCTCGGAACCGCGCTGACAGCGTCGGCCGGCGACGGTGCCGGCCACGGCGTCCGCACCCGGTATGCCGAGTTGCGTTCGGCGACACATCCCTCCACGCAACCCTTGAAGGCATGAACGCCGATCCGTTCGCGGTGCTCGGACTCAGCCCAGACGCGACCCTCGAGGAAGCGCGCAGCGCTCGTCGCCGGCTCGCTGCCGAGTTCCATCCGGATCACGGTGGTGATGCCGCGAGAATGGGCGAGATCAACGTCGCCTTCGACGTCGTGGTCGGCCTCCTCGTGCGACACTCGGAAAAGCCCGTTCGGTACCGGGGCGTGCAACACGACGCTCCGTCGTTCACCATCGACACCTTGCCGGTCGAGGCGTTCGAGGCCCTGTTGGTGGTCACGTCATGGATGGGCGAGGTGCTCGTCGACGACCCGCCGTACGTCCTCGAGGTCCACCTCGTCGAGCCGGGCCCGTGCTGGTGCCGGCTGGATCTGGTGCCCGACGCAGGCGGTAGCACGGTCACCCTCACCGTCGCGTCGGTCGGCGACGATCCGGCACCCGACGTCGAAGCGGTCCGCGACGCGTGGGTGGCCAACCTCAACCGCCTTTGAGCTCGGCAGCAAGGTGAGATAGTGGGGCCATATTCGGTTCAATCTGCTCACTACCGTCAGCGCTCGGCCCCCTCGAACCGGGCAGCCCCGAAACGCTACGTACGATTCTGGGAATGCCCGGTTCCCGGGGAGCTAGCGCGGAACGGCAGTTCGGGGCGGTTGCAGGTTTGCGTAAGCGATGGCGCGATCGATCGCGGAAACGCTTACACAAACGACGGAGGGGTGGCGCCGAGCGACTGGCAGTTATGCGTCAGCAGTTGCGCTGGCCGAGTTCTGCGCGCAGCTGATCGCGCTCAATTGTTCGAGCAGCTTGGGCATCGATGTCCTCAAAGGATGGATTGCTGACTGCCGGTGCCGACTCAAGTTGCGCAATTCGATCGCGCAACGCCTCGCAAGTGGTTGGAGGGTTGCTCGAACTGCTTGTCATGGCGAACACCGCCCAGAGCGCACACGAGGAACAGACGAACTTCAGGATGAGGAAGTCTCCCATTGACAGTGCCGATCGGCAGTTTGGGGCGGTTGCAGGTTTGCGTAAGCGATGGCGCGATCGATCGCGGAAACGCTTACACAAACGACGGAGGGCTGGCGCCGAGCGAAGCAGATCTGGGCGAGCGCCCCGGACTATCGTTTGTGTCGCCATTGACGAACGCGGCGTACGGCGTCAACCACCTGTACGACTTCAGAAGGAGACGGCTGATGGCAGATCCGATCGAGGACATCATTGGGGACTACCGGGCATTCGCCGCGCAGCAGCGAGACCGGCTGGCCACACGCCGCATCGACATCACCCCATACGGACTCAGCCACCTCGCGTACCGGGTCCCCGAGTGGGACCAGTACGTTCATGTGCGGGGGCTCATCGAACGCCACGCGGTCGCCAATCGCGAGAACGTCTGGAACGGCCGCCCGATATCCTTGATCGTTCCCGCCGAGCCGCTCGAAGTCCTAGATGGCAAGGTCGTCCCGCTCATCGAGCTCATCCCGCCCGTGCACCAGCGTGTCTACAAGATGGGGTTGGAGCACCTCGGCGTCGTGGTCGGCGACACTTTCGACGCGTTCGTCGGAGCCCACAAGCCCGTCCTGACGGGACAGCAATTCCAGGGCCCGAACAGCACACCCGACCCCGTTTACATCTTGTTCGAGGACTTCACCCACGTGAAGTTCTATCGACTTTCACTGAGGGCATCCGTCGAGCTCGATGCTGGCCCGTTCGACGCCGGGTTCCATCACGTCGACGACTGGGTGCCCCAGCCGCTCGTGACGGCGACCGGCCCGAACCCGCTGCCGCGATGACGGATTCGCGAAGAGTGCGCACAGAATGCCCTGATGGAGCGGGTTGGCAACTAAGACTCTCCGACAGGATGGTGAGGCACCACGGCTAGGACTACAACATGTAGTGGCCTATTTGCCCCCATTCATCTCACCTTGCTGCCAACCTCAACCGCCTTTGAGCTCGGCAACGACCGAGTGTCTCCGTCGACCCCGGGTGGGGGCTGCAAACATTCGATAGGCGCTCCGGCTGCCGGCAGACGTCACACGGCAGGCCGAAGCGGGGGGTTCGACATCTCGGGGCGGGTGAGGATGTAGATCAGCGCGCCGAGCAACGGGAACACGATGATCAGTAGCGCCCACCCAGCTTTCGCCACGCCGCTGTGGTCGGAGCGCCGAAAGTTGTCGATGAACGTGTAGATGACGACGAAACCGACCATCACGAACATGAACAGCAACATGAGCGACCAGAAGACGCCCAACAGTGGATAGTCGTACGAAAGCATTTCAATCTCCTTGGCAGGGCCGAGCGGTCGAACTCACCCAGTCTGCTACCGATCCGGGTCCGGGTGGGGGACTCGTGCCGGTGAGGCGGCTTTGGTGAGGCGGTCTCTGATCGCGTGTCCGAGACCGACCGCCGGCGGCATCACGGCGATCACCGTCTTGACTCCGCGGTCATCGGCGTCACGTAGTCGGCTGTACAGCGTGTGGGCGTAGTGGGGAAGGTCCTCGTCGTGGAGGACCTCGGTGCGCGGCGCGTCGGCGGCCAGCCGTACAGCGTCGTCGAGGCGTGTGACCAGCAGCAGACGACATCTCGGGGCGTAGTGGGATTCGTGCATGCCCGAGGCCCGGCTCGGGCCCTGTCCGGGTATGAGTGAGTCGTTCAGCAGCGCGGCGATGTGTTCGATCGGTATCGCTCCTGGTCGAAGCACCTGGGGAGGGTCGACGGTGCAATCGACGATCGTCGACTCGACTCCGATGGGACATGGCCCCCCGTCGAGAACGAAGTCCACGTCGGCGCCGAGGTCGGCACGAACATGGGCGGCCGTCGTCGGGCTGACCTTGCCATAGCGATTGGCCGACGGAGCTGCCAAACCGCCGCCGAACCGAGCCAACAACTCCAACGTCATCGGATGAGCCGGCACCCTGATACCGAGGGTCGGGCGACCCCCGGTCACCACGTCGAGCACGTGAGCGGCGCGGGGCACGAGCAGCGTCAAGGGTCCCGGCCAGCAGGCGTCGGCCAACACTGCCGCTGACGGCGGGACAGTGTCAGCCCAGTCTCCGAGCTGCGCGGAAGCTGCGAGGTGGACGATCAGTGGATGGGCGCTCGGCCGTCCTTTGACGGCGAAGATGCGTTGCACGGCCCGGGGATTCGCTGCATCGGCGGCCAACCCGTAGACAGTCTCGGTTGGAATCGCCACCAGACCACCGGCGCGCAGCAGTCTGCACCGCACGTTCGATGTCGTTCATGACGGTGCGGCGTCGAGAAAGTTGAGGGCGGCATCGATGAAGCCGAAGGCCTCGGGCGTGGCGAAGTGGTCGACGTTTCGGAGCGTGCGCAAGGTTGCATTCGGAAGGGCAGCGACCAGAGGTTCTCCGGGGCCGGCGAAGTCGCGATCGCCGATCACGACGAGGGTCGAACATGTCACGCCGGCAAGCATCTCGGGATCCATGGGTCGGCGACCTCGCTTCATCGCTGCAGTAAGGGCGGCGATGTCGTTTCCGGGCTGGTTGGCGTACTGCACGAACATCCGCGACAGGTTGTCGTCGGGGTCTCCGTGGCCCTCGAGGGCCGCCGACGATGCGCTGAGTTCGGGAGTCGTCGTTGTCGAACATCGATGCCCCGACACCGGCCAGCACCAGCCGGTTGAACCGGTGCGGCTCGCGTGCCGCCAGGCTCAGCAACGTCATGGCCCCGAGCGAGAACCCGATCGCGTCGACGGGCTCATCGGGCATGGCGTCGAGTACTCGCGTGGTCAGGTCGTCGTAGGCCTCAGGGTCGTGTGGCTTGGGCGCGGTCCCGTGACCCAGAAGGTCGACCCCGATGACCGTTCTGCCGGCGTCACGCAGCAGCTCGGTGAAGCCGTTGACCTCCCAGGTCGAGTCGAACGATCCACCCCATCCATGCACGAGAACCACCGGTGGCGCCACGCTCCAACCGTATCCGTTGCTAGTGGTCGCAGCAGAGGGCGTGCGGAGGTCGTAGCCTTGTGCGGTCCGTCATGGCCACTGATTGATCTGGAGATCGGGACCTGGAGTTTGTGATGCGTTTGCTCAACGAAAGCCCACCGTACGACCTGACCTACAGCGATGTCTTCATGGTGCCGAGCCTGTCGTCGGTGCCCTCGCGCTTCACGGTCGACCTCACGCACCCCCGACGGTCTCGGCACGACGATTCCGGTCGTGGTCAGCAACATGACTGCCGTCGCCGGTCGTCGCATGGCCGAGACCGTCGCCCGTCGCGGCGGCCTCACCGTGCTGCCGCAAGACATCCCGCTCGACGTCGTCGAAGGCGTCATCGAGTACGTGAAGTCACGCCACCTGTCTACGACACGCCGATCACGCTCAGCCCGACCGCACACGGTCGGCGACGCGCTCGGGCTGATCCACAAGCGGGCCCATGGCGCGCTGGTGGTCGTCGGCGACGACGAGCGCCGGTCGGCATCTTCACCGAGCACGACGCCGTCGGGTTCGACCGCTTCAGCCAGTTGAAGAACGTGATGAGCAGCGACTTGATGGTCATCGAGGACGGCACGTCGCCGCCGACGAGATCTACGACCGGCTCGTCGGGTCAACGACTGTCGGTCGCACCGGTCGTCGACGAACGGGTCGGCTGATCGGATGCGTCACGCGCAAGGGCGCGCTGCGCTCGACGATCTACGAGCCGGCGGTCGATCACGACGGCCGGCTGCGCATCGCGGTCGCCGTCGGCATCAACGGTGACCCGGCGACCAAGGCCAAGTCGCTGCTGGCGATGGGCGCCGACGTGCTGGTGATCGACACGGCACACGGCCATCAGACGCGCACGTTGCGGGCCATCGAAGAGGTCCGGGCGGTTGCCCCCGACGTGCCGATCGTCGCCGGCAACGTCGTGACCGCCGAGGGCACCCGCGACCTGATCAACGCCGGCGCCGACGTGGTGAAGGTCGGCGTCGGTCCTGGCGCGATGTGCACGACGCGGATGATGACCGGCGTCGGCCGCCCGCAGTTCAGCGCCGTGCTGGAATGCGCGGCCGAGGCGGCCGAGCACGGCAAGCACATCTGGGCCGACGGTGGTGTGCGTTATCCCCGCGATGTCGCCCTGGCGCTCGCTGCCGGCGCGGCCAACGTGATGTTCGGTTCGTGGCTCGCCGGCACCTACGAGTCGGCGGCCGACACGTTGCGCGACCCCGACGGTCGGCTCTACAAGGAGAGCTTCGGCATGGCCAGCAACCGTGCGGTGAAGATTCGCAACCGCACCGAGACCGCATTCGAGCGGGCCCGCAAGGAGCTGTTCGAGGAGGGCATCAGCACCTCGCGTATGTATCTCGACCCCGATCGGCCCGGCGTCGAGGACATCATCGACGAGATCGTCGCGGGCGTTCGCTCGGCGTGCACCTACGCCGGTGCGGCGACGATCGCCGAGTTCCACGAGCGCGCCGTCGTCGGCGTGCAGAGTGCCGCCGGCTACAGCGAAGGCTTGCCGCAGGGGACGAGCTGGTAGGTGCGGGTCATTGCCATCGATGGTCCGGCAGGAGCCGGCAAGAGCACTGTGGCGCGGGCTCTCGCCGCGCGCCTCGGTCTGGAGTACCTCGACACCGGTGCGATGTACCGCGCCGTCACGTTCGCCGCGATGCGCCACGGGATCGATCCAGCCGATGTCGACGACGTCGCCGAGCTGGCCCGCGACGTGTCAGCCTCGAGGTCGGCGAGCAGGCGTGCTGGTCGACGGCGTCGACGTCACGGCGGAGATTCGCACGCCGCGAGGTGACCGCAGCGGTCAGCGCGGTTGCCGCCAACAGCGGCGTGCGCGCCGAGATGCGTGCGCCGGCAACGGACGTGGGCGCAACGAGCGGGGCGGGGGAGTGCTCGAGGGTCGCGACATCGGCTCGGTCGTGTTCCCCGATGCCGAGTTGAAGCTGTACCTCACCGCCTCGCCGACGGTCCGCGCCGAACGTCGGGTGGCCGAGGCCGGCGGCGATGTCGACGAGATCGAGCAGGCGATCGCCCGACGCGACCACTACGACAGCTCGCGCACGAACAGCCCGCTTGTCGAGGCCGATGGCTCGATCGTGGTAGATACCACGGGTCTGAGCATCGACGAGGTGCTCGCAACGAATCGAACAACTCCTGGAGCGGGAATGACGAAGATCTCGACACGGCTCGTCGGCAACTCGCTGCCGGATCGTGTTGCCTACCAGATCGTGCGATTCATCGTCACGTCGTTCTGTCGGACGTGGTGTCGGATGACCGTCGAGGGGCGCGAGAACGTGCCGGCAGAGGGACCGTTCATCTTGGCGCCGACCCATCGCAGCATCCTCGACACACCGATCGCGTCGGGGGTGACCCGCCGGCGGATGCGATTCATGGGTGCCGACAAGTACTGGAAGAACAAGGCATTCGGACGCCTGCTGACGGCGCTCGGTGGGTTTCCGGTCAGCCGCGGCACGGCCGACCGCGAGGCGCTGCGGCGGTCGATCGCCGTGCTCGAGCTCGGCGAGCCGCTGGTGCTGTTCCCGGAGGGCGAGCGCAAGAGCGGCCCGCTCGTGCAGCCGCTGTTCGACGGTGCGACCTACGTGGCCGTCAAGGCCGGCGTGCCGATCGTGCCGGTCGGTATCGGTGGTTCCGAACGGGCGATGCCGAAGGGCACGAAGTTCATCTTCCCGCGCAAGCTGCACGTCGTCATCGGCAAGCCGATTCCGGTGGCGAAGACGGCGGCAGCCCCAAGGCGCAACGCGATGCGGCACGTCAGCTGACGATCGATCTGCACGCCGAGTTGCAGCGCCTGTTCGACATCGCCCAGGCCCGCGTCGGCTGAGCGCGGGCCTGTCAGGGGCGAGCGAAGTAGTGGCGCAGACCGACTGCCAGCGAGATCGGGTCGTCGACGCCGCACAGTTCGCGCGCCGAGTGCATCGACAGCTGTGGCACACCGACGTCGACCGTCTCGATGCCGAGACGGGTTGCCGTGATCGGACCGATCGTCGTGCCGCACGGCATGTTGTTGCGCCTGACGAAGACCTGCGACGGCACGCCGGCCTCGTCGAACACCCGCTGCAGCATCGCCGCCGAGCGCGCCGACGTGGCATAGCGCTGGTTGCTGTTGAGCTTGATCGCCGGGCCAGAGTTGACGATCGGCTGATGGTCCGGATCGTGGCGTTCGCGGTAGTTCGGATGCACGGCGTGGGCATTGTCGGCCGATACACACGTGCTCGAGGCCAGCTGGGTCAGGAAGTCGGCCCGCGACGCACCGCTGGCCAGTGCGAGTCGTTCGAGCACGTGTTCGAGCAGCGGCCCGGCGGCGCCGGTCGTGCTCTCCGAGCCGACCTCCTCGTGATCGAACAGAGCCACCACCGACGTGGTGCTGCCCGGGTCTTCCATGGCGATGATCGCGTCGACGGCCGCCCAACACGACAGCTGGTTGTCGAGCCGTCCGGCAGCGAGCAACGAACGGTCGCCGCCGAGGACCGCCGGCGGGGTGCGATCGAACAGGCACAGCTCCCAGGTGGCCAGTTCGTCGGCTTCAATCACGAGATGGGCGGCAAGCCACGCGGCGAACTCGCCGAGCGCGGAGCACCTGATCCCCACACGGGGGTGAGGTGTTGCTGCTTGTCGAGGATCAAACCTCGTTCGTTGACATCGCGGTCGAGATGGATCGCCAGTTGCGGCACTCGGCACACCGCCTCGTCGACACGCACATCGAGGGTCGTACCGTCGACCAGTTCGACTCTGCCGGCAACGCCGAGGTCTCGATCGAGCCACGAGTTGATCAAGGCTCCGCCGTACACCTCGACGCCGAGTTGCTTCCAACCGGCGGCACCGATGTCGGGCCGTGGCTTGATCCTCAACCCGGGCGAGTCGGTGTGGGCGCCGACGAGACGCAGTTTTGACCGGCGATCGGCTGATTCACGACGGTTCCACCCAACCAGTGCCGCTCCGCGAGTGACGAAGCCACGTGACGGCACCTCACTCCATGGCGAGGCGAGATCGAGTGACTCGAAACCAGCGGCCGTCAGGCGATCCGCCGCTGTTGTCACGACGTGCCACGGCGAAGGCGAGGCAGCCAAGAAGGCGATGAGGTCGTCGAGCGATGACATCACGCGACCTGGAACAGGCCCATCGGAAGCCCGGTGCCGCGAAGATGCCTCGCTGCCACCACCGCCGCCGTCTGGCGGGCACGTCGCAACGGACTGGCGTAGATTGCGTCGAGATGCTCCGACGACAGATACGTTGCCAGGTGTTGAGCCTGCGCATGACCATCGAGGGAGAGATCAGGGTCGGCCGGACCGTCCACAAACTCGCGGCGAATGGGCAGGGCATGCCGGATCAGCAACAACTCCATGGTTCCCTAGGTAATCAGGTATGAACGCCCGAACGAAGATCGTGGCCACGCTCGGGCCGGCCAGCGATCAACCTGACGTGCTCGATGCAATGTTGATGGCAGGGGTCGACGTCGTGCGGCTCAACCTCAGCCACGGCCATCTCGACGAGCACATCGCCAGGCTCCGTGCAGTGCGTGAATCAGCGGAGCGAACCGGCTCCGTCGTCGCCGTCCTGGCCGACCTGCCGGGCCCGAAGGTCCGCGCCGCAAAGTTCCCCGACGATGGTGTCGAGCTCGCCGCCGGCTCGATGGTCACGATGGTCACCGACGTCGAATCCAGCTCGGCCTCGGTCATCGGCGTCGACTACGAGACGCTGCTCGATGATCTTCACGGTGGCGATCGGATCGTGATCGGCGACGGTGCCATCACCCTCAAGGTCGAGCAGGTCAGCCGCCTGGGTGCCGAGTGCCAAGTGCGTAGCGGGGGACATACCCAAGGACGTCCTGGAGTTCACCTTCCATCAGAGCGCTTGCGAATTCAAGCACCGACTGCCGAAGACCTCCTCCTCGCTGCGTCGATGGCCGCCGAGGGCGCCGATTTCCTGGCTGTGTCCTTCGTCCGTGGCCCCGACGATCTGCACCAGGTGCGCCATGCCATTGCGCCGCTGTCGACGCGCCTGGTGGCCAAGATCGAGACCCTGTCGGCGATCGAACACCTCGACGAGATCATCGCCGCGTCCGACGCGGTCATGGTTGCTCGCGGCGATCTCGGTATCGAATGCCCGCTGGAAGACGTGCCGCACATGCAGAAGCGGATCGTCCGTGCCTGCGTCGAAGCCGGTGTGCCGGTGATCACTGCGACGCAGATGATGGAGAGCATGATCAGCGCTCCGTCACCGACCCGCGCCGAGGTCAGCGACATCGCCAACGCGGTGTTCGACGGTACTGATGCGTTGATGCTTTCGGCGGAGACGGCAATCGGTTCCGACCCGGTCAACGTGGTGACGACGATGGCCAAGGTGGCCGAACGAGCCGAGCGAGAAGCCGACTATGCGCAGTGGGGTGACTACGTCGGCCGACGGCAGAGAACCAGCCTGGTCGACGAACCCGATCGAATCACGATGGCGGTCACCCATGCGGCCGGCTTGGCAGCCACCGATGCCGGCGCCGATGCCATCCTGTGCTGCACCCGGTCGGGACGTACCGCGCTGGCCATGGCCAGGTTCCGCCCGTCGGCCCGATTGATCGGCCTCTCGCCCGACCCGGCGACGGTGCGGGCACTGGCGCTGTCGTGGGGTGTCAAATCGCTGCAGGTCGAGACGTATACGACCACCGACGAACTGGTCTGGTTCGCAGTCGAATCCGCGCTCCGCAAGGGCTTGATAAGTTCCGGCGAGACCGTACTGGTGCTGGCCGGGGCGCCTGACCGACCCAGCGGTGCCTCGACCGACGTGCTGCGCATCGTCCGCGTCGCGTGAACGACTTGTGGTCCGAGGAGGCTGGCTCAGCGGAGGATCCCCTCGTCGTTGTCATCCACGGTTCGATGGACCGATCGGCGGGCATGTTGAAGCTCAGCCGTCGTCTCGACGAGGACTTCAGGGTCCTCCGTTACGACCGTCGCGGCTACGGTCGGTCGGTCCCGCACGACGGCCCGTACACGATGGGAGCCCAGGTCGGCGATCTCGTGAGTTTGCTTCACGGTCGCCGAGCGGTGCTGATCGGCCACAGCTACGGCGGCAACATCGCGCTGGCGACGGCCGACCACCATCCTGACCTCGTTGCCGGGGTCGCCGTCTACGAGACCCCCTTGTCGTGGGAGCCGTGGTGGCCTGGGTCCACGGCAGGGTCCATCGCCGTCGCCGACTCGGGACAACCAGCGGAGGCAGCCGAACGGTTCATGCGCCGCATGCTCGGTGACCGACGGTGGGAGGACCTGCCCGAACGCAGCAGACTCGCCCGGCGAGCCGAGGGCGCCGCGCTGGTGGAGGAACTTGCCGACCTGCGACGCAACCAACCCTGGAGCGCTGCACACATCGCCGCGCCCGTCGTGGCGTCATTCGGGAGCCTTGGCAAACCTCACCACCACCGCGGCATGCAGTACGTCGCTGCGCTGCTCGGGTGCCCGTTGGTCGAGCTCGCCGGCTGTCGGCACGACGCGCCCCTGAGCCACGCCGCGCTGTTCAGGTCGGAGGTCGTGGACCCGCTGTTACGAATGGTCGGGACACCCTGGTCGTGACGATTCAGTCGGTTACACGTCTGACGATACGGAAGTCACGGTACGGACACCTTGACGTCGGTGCCCATGAACGAGCAGGTCAGACCGCTCGTCGCGCCGAGCGCGCCACGAGCCTTGGCATTTTCGGCACAGTCCTGCAGTGACGACCGTTGTGTCCACACGCCGATTGCCAGCCCACCGACGATCACAATGGCGATCAACTTGCCCGTTGCCTTCTTGATGAGCGTGACCATCACGAGCATGATGGCGACGAGGGCGACGGCTACGGCAACTCCGATGCTCTCGGCCGAGTCGACGGTCATTGCGATCATGACCGAACCATAGGCCGTAGGGTGATCTCGTGAGTGAGCACTCGATCTCGATGCACCCGTCCGGACCCCCCAGCACCGTGCTGCCGGCCGAGAGCCCGGCGCTGAGCCATGCGCTCCACCAGGCGCTCGACGCCCCGGCTGTCGATCGACGGGCCCGTGTCGCTGAGGTCGTTGCGGCCAATCCCCGCTCGCTGAATGCATGGGCCGCATTGGGCAGCCTCGGACGCGATGAGATCGAGCAGTACGCGGCATATCGCGTCGGCTATCACCGTGGCCTCGACGCGCTGCGAGCCAACGGTTGGCGCGGGTCGGGCTACGTGCGCTGGGTCGACGAGACCAATCGGGGCTTCCTGCGCTGTCTACGCGGTCTGCAGCAGATGGCCGCAGCGATCGGCGAAGGCGACGAGGCCGCACGCATTGCCGTGTTCATGCAGCAACTCGATCCCGCCGGTATTCCTGCCGAGGGCTGATGAAGTCTCCGCTCGGCGCGATTCTATGTGGTGGCGCAAGCCGTCGCATGGGAGTCGACAAGGCCACGATCGAGGTCGACGGCGTATCGATGGTGCGTCGCCTCGCGGATGTTCTGACAGCGGCCGCCTGCACCCGGGTGGTTGCGATCGGAGGCGACCCGCTGACGATGAGTCGACTGGGCCTCGAACTCGTCGACGACGAGTTTCCCGGTGAGGGGCCCCTGGGCGGCGTGCTCACCGCCCTCGTCGTTGGCGCACCTGTCGTGGTCGTGGCGTGCGATCTGCCACAACTGCGATCCGAGACCGTCGCTGCGTTGATCGACGCCCTCGGCGAGCACGACGCCGCCATCGCCCTCAGCGATCGTGCCGAGCCCTTGTGCGCGGTGTGGGCGGGTTCGGCGGCCACGGCGTTGCGAACGAAGTTCGAGTCAGGAGAACGAGCGATGCACCGCGCCATCGACGGCCTTGACATCGCCTGGGTGCCGGTTGACATTGCCGACCTTCGCAACGTCAACACGCCCGACGACCTCCAAAGCCTCTAACCTGGCCAGGCATGTCGATTTCCGAGGTGAGCGTCGACGAACTCGAATCCGCTCTGCGATCCGGTGCTCGACTCGTCGACGTCCGCGAGCTCGACGAGTACGAATCCGGCCATGTGCCTGGTGCCGAACTGATCCCGCTCAGCTCGGTGCCGTCTGCAGTCGATCGATTCGCCAACGACGCCCCGAACGTACGTGATCTGCCGGAGCGGAGCGCGCAGTTACAGGGCGTGCGAGTTCCTGGTCGAGCAGGGGCTCGAGGCGATCAACGTCGACGGCGGAACGATGGCCTGGATCACCAGCGGACGCGACATCGTGACCGGGGACCAGCCTGCGTGACGTATCGCTGGGTCGACTCGCAGTCGGAGTTCGACGCGCTCATCGATCAGCTGTGTGCTGAACCGCGGTACGCCCTCGACACCGAGTTCCATCGCGAGCGCACCTACTTCCCCAAGCTCGCCCTGATGCAATTCTCGACCGGACGGCGAGACCACTCTGGTCGATCCGTTGGCCATCGACCTGGTTCCACTTCGGCGGCTCTTCGACAGCAAGGCGGTTGCGGTAGTGCACGCCGCCCAGCAGGATCTCGACGTGCTGACGCACGCCTGCGGTGCGGTGCCATCCCAGCTGTACGACACGCAGCTCGCCTCTGGGTTCCTGGGCTACAGCACCCCGTCGCTGGTCTCGCTCCTGATGTCGGAGCTGAAGGTGTCTGCGGCCAAGGGCGACCGTCTCACCGATTGGCTCCGCCGCCCGCTCACCGACGAACAACTGGCGTACGCCGCAGCCGACGTCGACCACCTGCTCGCTCTGCAGGATCAGCTCGACCTCCAGCTCGCAGAGCTCGGCCGATCACAGTGGGTGGCCGAGGCGTGCGAGGAGTTGCGCCAGCGTCCGGTCTCGGGCACCGACCCCAGCCAGGCGTGGCTGCGGATCAAGGATGTGCGCATGCTGAAGCCACGGGCGAGAGGCGTCGCCAGGGCTGTCTGCGAGTGGCGAGAGCGTCGGGCGATGTCGGTCGACGTGCCGGTGCGTCAGATCCTGCCCGATCTCGCTGTGCTCGGGATCGCCCAGCGCCAGCCGAAGACGACACTCGATCTCGTCCAGGCTCGTGGCGTCGAAGAACGACACAGCAGGGGAAACCTCGGCAAGGAGATCCTCGATGCCGTGGCCGACGGCCAGCGCAACGACATCGAGCTTCCGGCCCCCGACGGCGAGGAGTTCGATCGTCATCTGCGCCCGGCAGTGGCGCTGGTGTCGGCGTGGATGGCCGATCTGGCCCGCAAGCAGCGGGTCGACACCAGCTTGCTGGCGACTCGGGCCGACCTGGTGGCTCTGTTGCGTGGCGACAACGACGCTCGCCTGTTGCAGGGTTGGCGGGCACGAGCTGGTGGGCGACGGCATTCAACGTCTGGTGCAAGGCAAGGCGGGTCTGACCTTCGACGGTCGTGGCGGACTGCGTCTGATCGACGTTGTCGGCGCAGTGTGAGCTTGCGAGTTACGTGCGTGCTGCTTTGCGGAACTTGGCCCACAGCCTGTCGAACGCGTTCGCTGACGTCGGCGGAACGGGCACCGTATGAGTGGATCGGGCGACGTTCGCCGATGGCCTGGTTGACGATCACCCGCTGGGGTACGGTCGGCTGCCAGATCGTGCTTGCGACCGACGATGCGGGTCAGTTCGTCGTACCGCCGGTCGGCTTCGCCGCTGATCGCCGGCACCTTGTTGACGATGACACCGGCGAGTTCGAGGTCGGTGTTGTCGGCGTCCCAGACCTCGTCGATGGCGTCGGCGACAGCGCCGATGCCGCGAAGGCCCAGTGCAGCGGGCTCGACGACGATCAGGGCCAGATCGGCGGCGATCAATCCGTTCATCGTCAGATTGCCGAGCGACGGAGGGCAATCGATCAGAACGGCGTCGTAGTCGCCGGCAACCTGGTGCAGGGCTCGCCGCAGTCGCTTGGGTGAGCCGATCTCGTGGTCCTGCAGGGTCGGTGACGAGGAAACCAGGTCGACCTCCAGTCCCCAATGCGACACGAAGATCGTCACCGTGCCACCTGCGGTGCCGATCACGTCGGCCGTAGACGGTTGTTCGCCCGCCGGATCGTGACCCAAGACCCAGGTGCTCGACCCCTGGGGGTCGAGGTCGACGACCAGCACGCGCCGGCCGCGTGCGCGCCGCCGAGGCCAGACCGAGGGTCACCGTGGTCTTGCCGACACCGCCTTTTTGGTTCAACAACGCTGCAACGCGTCCCATTGGGACCATCGTGCCACAACGGGCCCGCCAGGTGACACCCGCTACCTGGGAGGATGCCGCATGTTGCGGCGTCGACCAGGTAGAGTGGCATCCAATGTCAACTCTCTAGGTTCGGGAGCCCTACCGTGAAGAAGGGTCGTCATCGCCGCTTCGAAGAAGCGCGAAAGCTGAAACAAGCTGGTCCCAGTGCATTCGATCTGGGATTCGGAAGCAACGATCATCGTCAACCAACTCAAGACGACGAATACGCCGCGCTTGCGGAGAAGTACGGCGTCACGTTCGATGACGACGAAGAAGACGAGTCCGACGACTGAACCTCGGGAAGCCGGCATTGCCCGCCTCACAACACCCCCCTGATAGGTCATGTCTACTCAACTTCGTAACGTTGCCCTCGTCGCCCATGTCGACCACGGCAAGACCACACTCGTCGACGCGCTGCTGCGCGCCACTGGCACCTTCGCCGCCCACCAGGCGGTGGTCGACCGTGTCATGGACTCCAACGACCAAGAGCGCGAGCGCGGCATCACCATCTTGGCCAAGGCCGCCTCGATCACCTGGAAGGGCGTCAAGATCAACCTCGTCGACACGCCCGGTCACGCCGACTTCGGTGGCGAGGTCGAACGCGCCCTGACGATGGTCGACGGCGTGCTGCTGCTGGTCGACGCCGCCGAGGGCCCGCTTGCCGCAGACCCGCTACGTGCTGCAGAAGGCGTTGGCGCTCGACCTGCCGGCGATCGTCATCATCAACAAGGTCGACCGTGGCGACGCCCGCGCCGATGAGGTGCTCGATGAGATCTACCAGCTGTTCATCGACCTCGACGCCGGCGATCACCACATCGACTTCGAGATCATCTCGGCCGTCGCCCGCGAAGGCAAGGCCGTCCAGGGCGTCGGCATGCCCGGCGACGACGCCGACCTGGCGCCACTGCTCGACACGATCCTCGAGGCCATCCCTGCGCCGATCGGGCGATCCTCGGGCACCGTTGCAGGCCATGGTCACCACGCTCGACGCCAGCGAGTACCTCGGCCGACTGGCCATCGGTCGTGTCGTCAACGGCGTGATGCGCCGCGGCGAGACCGTTGCGCTGCTCGAGGCGGAGTTCGCACGAGGGTCAGCCGCCGCTGAAGCGCCGCCTCACCCAGTTGATGGCGTTCGAGGGCGTCAGCCGCAACGAGGTCGACGAGCTGTCGGCAGGCGACCTGTTCGTCGTGGCCGGCTTCCCCGAAGTCGAGATCGGCGACACGATCGCCTCCGTCCGAATCGCCCGATCGCGCTGACCCGTCTGACCGTCGACGAGCCGGTGCTGCGCATGACGTTCGGCGTCAACACATCGCCGTTCGCCGGCCGCGACGGCAAGTACGTCACCAGCCGCCACCTCGTCGACCGGCTCAACAAGGAATTGCTCGGCAACGTCTCGATCAAGCTGTTCGAGACCGGTTCGCCCGATGTCATCGAGGTCGCCGGCCGCGGCGAGTTGCAGCTGGCCGTGCTTGATCGAGTCGATGCGCCGCGAGGGCTACGAGCTGCAGGTCAGCCGGCCCGAGGTCATCACCAAGGAAGTCAACGGCAAGCGCTTCGAGCCGCAGGAGCGCGGCGTGTGCGACGTGCCCGACGAGCACGTCGGCACCGTCACCCAGGAGCTCGCCCCACGCAAGGGTCGCATCACCGACCTGCGCGCCGGCGACGCCGGCCGCACGATCGTCACCTTCGAATGCCCGAGCCGGGGCCTCATCGGGTTCCGCTCGCTGTTGATGACCGCGACCCGTGGCACCGCTCTGCTGCACCAGCACCACATGGGCTGGATGCCGTGGGCCGGTGACATGCCCGACTCACGCGGTGGGGCGATGGTGTCCGACCGCGTCGGCCAGACCACCGGCTACGCGCTCGACAAGCTGCAGCTCAGCGGACAGTTCTTCGTCAACCCCGGCGAGCAGGTCTACGAGGGCATGGTCGTGGGCGAGTGCGCTCGCGACGACGAGATGGTGGTCAACGCCGTGCGCGCCAAGGAGAAGAACAACATCCGCACGCACAGCCACGACGACGCTGTCAAGCTGCCGACCCCGAAGATCCACACGCTCGAGACCGCGATCGAGTGGATCGTCGACGACGAGCTCGTCGAGGTGACCCCGAAGGCGATCCGCATCCGCAAGCGATTTCTCGCCCTCGAAGAACGCCGCAAGGCCAACAAGAAGGTCAGCGCCTAGCCCGTTGGAGTTCCAACCAGGAGGGCAGCCAAGTCGAACTGGGCAGCCCCAGAACCATACGTAGCGTCCTGGGGCTGCCCGATTCATCCAAGAGTTGCCGACTGGATGGCGCGGGGATTGAATCCGACGCGTGACCAGCGTCAGTCGCCGATCGGCGACAGCAGATGGTCAGCGACACGACGTGCCGCTTCGAAGCCGAGACCTGAGCGGCATCCGCAGTCGGGGAAGCAGCCCCCTTGTCTACGCCCGCAACCTGCTCGAGGTCCGAGAGCTGATCGCATCGGTCGGCGCGCCCTGTTGGGCGTATGGACCGACAGCCGCCGCGCTGGACGGGTTCGACGGCTACCTGCTTGAGCCTCCTTTTCACACAGTGGTCCCGCGCGGCAGATCGGTGAATCGGATCGGGCATGTCATTCACCGCAGTCGCGACCTCACCCGGCTCGATCTCGCCGAGGTGGATGGCGTCCCGACAATGTCTGCAACCAGAACCATCATCGATCTCGCTGGGTCGGAGAGTCGCGATCGGTTGGCGGCGGCCATCGATAGTGCGTTGCGCGACTGTCTCACCAGTGAGGACTTTCTCCACCGGCGGATTGTGGAGTTGCGGTGTCGCGGTCGCGCCGGACTCGCCACGCTCGTCTCCGTGCTCGAAGGCAACGAGATCACGAGGGGAGGACACTCGTGGCTCGAGCGTCGATTCCTTGTGTTGCTGGCCGAGGCAGGCCTGCCCCGTCCGCAGACCCAAGCGATCGTTGGCAAGCGCAATCTTCGGCTGATCCGGGTCGACTGCCGCTTTCCGGGCACCAACGTTGTCGTCGAACTGCTTGGCTACCGCTTCCACCGCACAGTGATGGAGATGCAGAACGACGCCGAGCGGATGAACCGAATGATCCTCGATGGTCTTCAACCATTGCAGGCCACCTACACCGACGTCGCCAGCGCCTCACCGACCATGATCGCCTCGCTCCGAGAGGCGCTGGCGTAGACGCCTTTCCGACTGAACTGGGCAGCCCCACAACGGTACGTAGCATTCTGGGGCTGCCCAGAACAACTGGGGGCGGGTTGCGTCAGCGTTTTCGGACGGCGGGGTGGGGAAGCGGGGTCCACTTCGGGCGCTCCAGCAGGACGACCATCTGGTCGTACGGTTCCTGGCCGACCATCTCGACGATCTCGTCGCGCAGGTAGCGGTAGGCGGGCATGCCGCCGACGAAGGCGTCGTCGCTCTCCGTGCACCACCAGTGGAAATCTGCACCGCCTTCGCCCCAGTCGCGCCGTTTCCATTCCCTGAGCGTCGAGGTGACGTAGCCGTTGTCGTCGGTGTGGTGTTCGAGACGCAACGGCAGTTGCCAGCACACGTCGGGCTTCCAGTCGATGTAACGCTCGCCCGCCTCGACCGCGGCGATGTGAAGGGCACATCCGGCTCCGCCTGCAAAGTCGGGCTCGTTGTGGAAGATGCACGCGCCCTTGACCACTCGGGTCTTGGTGGCCCCGTCCTCGGTCTCGAGCACACCCTTGTTGCGCCCCTTCTTGTAGTTCTGCCAGTGCCGCGGCTCGAGTCGAGTCAGTGCCGCGAGCACGGTCTGGACATCGTCGTCGTCGACGAAGTGGGCGCCGTGGCTGCAACAGCCCTGGGCGAGCGCCGTCGAGTCGTGGTCGAGCACACCCTTGCAGCCGGCCCCGTAGATGCAACTCCAGTTGGAGCGCAAGAACGTTGCGTCGAACACCCAGGTGCGCCGATCGTGCTGGTCTTCGAAACTGATCCATTCATGACGATCGATCGGGGAAGAATGCTTGGGCACGCGCTGAAACTACCTCGGTAGGCTGGCGACTCCATGGCTAATCCACCACAGAACGCCGACCAACTGCGCGACGCCTTCCTCGAGTTCTTCGCGGCACGGACGCACGCGGTGGTGCCGTCGGCCAGCCTGATCCCGCACGATCCGACGGTGCTCTTCACCGTTGCCGGCATGGTGCCGTTCAAGCCGTTCTTCGTCGGCGACGAGGCACCTCCCTACAAGCGTGCCGTCAGCAGCCAGAAGTGCGCCCGCGCCGGTGGCAAGCACAACGATCTCGACGACGTCGGACGCACCAAGCGACACCTTGTCTTCTTCGAGATGCTCGGCAACTTCAGCTTCGGCGACTACTTCAAGAACGAGATCATCCCGTGGAGCTGGGAGCTGACGACCGAGACGTTCGGCATCGACGGCGACCGCTTGTGGATCACCGTTCACGACAGCGACGACGAGGCCGAGGCGATCTGGCACGAGCAGGTCGGTGTTCCGATCGAACGCATCCAACGCCTCGGCGACAAGGACAACTTCTGGCAGATGGGCGACACTGGTCCGTGCGGACCGTGCAGCGAGATCCACATCGACCGAGGCCCTGCCTTCGGCCCCGACGGTGGTCCGCTCGGCGACCCGCACGGTGACCGGTTCATGGAGTTCTGGAACCTGGTGTTCATGCAGTACAACCAGGCGCCCGACGGCAACCGCACCCTGCTACCCAAGCCATCGATCGACACCGGTCTCGGCCTCGAGCGCATGCTCTGTCTGCTGCAGGGTGTCGATGCTGTTTGGGAGACCGATCTGATGCTTCCCCTGATCGACCAGGCGTGCAGCCTCACTGGCAAGACGTACACAGCCGGCGACTACGACGATCGTGACAGCGTTCGCGATGCGGGTGCTGGCCGAGCACGCGCGCAGCAGCACCATGCTGGTCAGCGACGGTGTGTTCCCGTCGAACGAGGGCCGCGGCTACGTGCTGCGGCGCATCATCCGTCGCGCTGTTCGCTATGCGTACCTGCTCGGCACCGAGAAGCTGGTCATGCCGTCGCTCGTCGAGACGGCAGTCGACATCATGGGCAACGCCTATCCCGACGTGTCGAAGAACCGCGACTTCATCGTCGGTGTCTTGACGCGAGAAGAAGAGCGCTTCCGCCAGACGTTGAAGACCGGGCTGACAATCCTCGAAGACGAGTTGAGCGGCGACCGTTCCGAACTGCCTGGCTCGACGGCGTTTCTGCTTCACGACACGTACGGGTTCCCGCTCGAGCTCACCGAGGAGATCGCCGGCGAGCGCGACATCACCGTCGACGTCGCCGGTTTCGACACCGAGATGAGGGCCCAGCGCCAACGCGCCAAGGCGGCTCGTAAAGGCCCCGCAACCGACGACGATCGCCTCGACACCTACCGCGAGATCGTCGACCAGTTCGGTATCACCGAGTTCCTCGGCTACACCGACGACATCACCGAGTCGCGCTTGTTGGCGGTCGTGCCCAACGACGACGGCACGGTCGAACTGTTCCTCGACCGCACGCCGTTCTACGCCGAGAGCGGCGGCCAGGTCGGCGACACCGGCACGGTCAGATCCGCCGACGGTGGCGTCGCCGAGGTCCTCGACACAACGTTCGCGCTGCCGGGTCTGCGGCGTCACACGGCGCGGATCAGCGGCGCCATGCATGCCGGCACGCAGGTGACCGCGGCCATCGACGTCGCCCGCCGTTCTGCCATTCGGCGCAACCACACCGGTACTCACGTGTTGCACTACGCCCTCCGCAAGGTGCTCGGCGAGCATGTCAAGCAGGCCGGTTCGCTGGTCGCTCCCGAGCGTCTGCGATTCGACTTCAGCCACTACGACGCCGTGACCGATGCGGAGATCACCGAGATCGAAAGGATCGCCAACAGCGAGACGCTCAACAATTCCCCGGCACGGGCCTTCGAGACGACCAAGGACGAGGCGACGGCGCTGGGTGCCATCGCCTTCTTCGGCGACAAGTACGGCGAGATCGTCAGGGTGCTCGAGGTCGGCAACTCGATCGAACTGTGCGGCGGCACGCACGTGCGCGCCGCCGGAGACATCGGCCTGATCAAGATCGTCGCTGAGTCGTCGATCGGGTCCAATCTGCGGCGCATCGAAGCCGTCACGGGCGAGAACTCGGTTCGCCTGCTGCAGCGCGACGAGCACCTTGTTGCCGATGCCGCTCGTCTGGTCGGCTCGACCACCGACGAGTTGCTCGTCGGTGTGCAGCGCCGGCTCGATGAGATCAAGTCGCTGCACGACGAGGTCAAGACCCTGCGCGGCCAGCTGGCCGGCGGTCGGGCGACGGAGCTGGCAGCTGCCGCGTCGAACGGTGTGGTCGTGACCCGGGTCGACGGCATCAGCCCGGGTGACCTGCGTGATCTGGCGATCGCCGTGCGCCAGCAGCCCGGTGTGCATACGGTCGTGCTGGGCGGCGTCACCGACACCGGAGGTGTGTCGCTGGTCGGAGCCGTCACGAGCGAGTCGGGCAAGATCGCCGGTGATCTCATCAAAGACGCGGCGAAGGCCGTCGGTGGCGGCGGCGGTGGCAAAGGCGACATCGCCACGGCCGGTGGCAAGAACCCAGAAGGTCTCGACGAAGCCCTGCGTCTTGCTGCGGAGGCAGCCGGCCGGTGACCGCCAGCGCGACCCGCGCCCTTGGCCTCGATCTGGGGTCGAAACGCATCGGCGTGGCCATCGGCGATCGCACGGGCACGATCGCCTCGCCACTGAGCGTGCTGCAACGCAGCGGGAGCACGCGGCGTGATCACCAGGCGATCGCCACGCTGGTGATCGAGGAGGAGGCAGACATCGTGGTGGTCGGGTTGCCGCTGAACATGAACGGCTCGTCGGGGCCGGCCGCCAGGGCTGCCGTCGACGAGGCCGCGGCGCTGGCTACCGTGGTGGGCGTGCCAGTAGTGACATTCGACGAGCGACGCACGACCGTCACGGCCGATCGAGCCATGATGGAGGCCAACATGCGGGCACAGGCCCGGCGGCGCATCGTCGACAAGATCGCTGCTGCGGTCATGTTGCAGAACTGGCTCGACGCCGGCGGGCCCAAGTGATCGGGCCCAGATGATCGGCCGGCGCGGCGCGACGCTGGAGGATCGTGGCTGGCAACACGACCCGTGGGACGATCCCGATGTCACCGATGCGTTGGTGATCGAACGACCACGGCGCTCGTTCCGTTCGATGAAGTATCTCGTCTACCTCGCCGGGGTCGTGGTGATCGTCGGTCTCATCGTCGCCGGTTGTGTCGGAATGTGGTACCTCCGTCAGGTCAACCCTTCGGGCGACCCGGGCCCGGTCGAGGTGTTCAAGGTGCTGCCGACCGACACCGTCGACACCATCTCGAACCGATTGCAAGACCGCGGACTCATCACCAACGCCCGGGTCTTCCGCTACTACGTCGACCACAACGGCGGTCTCACCTTGACGCCCGGTGATTACGAACTGCGCCCGCGCGACCATCTCGGCAATCTCATGCGCGTGCTGCGAACGCCACCGTCGTTGACCTACACCAAGGTCACGTTCCCTGAAGGGTTCACGCTCGACAAGATGAGCCAACGACTGTCCGCCAAGCTGCCGCGAACCGACCCATTGGCGTTCATGACCGCGGTGACCGACGGCTCGGTCAAGTCACCCGTACAGGGGCAGCCAGAAGGTCTCACGTCACTCGAGGGCTTGCTGTTCCCCGACACCTACCAGATCTCTGCTGACGAATCGCCCGGCCATGTCGCCCAGCGGATGGTCGACCTCATGGACCTCGTCCTTCGTCAGGAGGACGTTGTTGCCAAGGCCTACCCTCAGGGATTGACGGCGTACCAGGTGCTGATCATCGCCTCGATGATCGAAAAGGAAGCCAAGGTCGACGAAGACCGTCCGAAGATCGCCAGGGTCATCCTCAACCGCCTCGCGTTGGGAATGCCCCTGCAGATCGATGCAACATTGCTGTACGGCCAGCCGCCCGGAGCATCACCGACCGCGCTCGCCCAGGTCGACACGCCTTACAACACGTACATGCACACCGGCCTGCCGCCTACGCCGATCGCCAACCCCGGTCGAGCATCGATCCAGGCGGTGGTCAACGCGGCGCCGGATCCGTCGCAGGGCGATCCGATCTGTGTGGCCCTTCAGGATCCGACCGACTGCCACTACCTGTACTACGTCGTGGCCGACGAAGACGGCCGCCACGTGTTCGCAGCGACCGTCGAACAGCACGACATCAACGTGCAGCATGCACGCGATCTCGGGCTGTTGCTGGGGTGATCTCGGCCACGACCAAGCTCGCTGCCGTGATCGGCAGCCCTGTGCACTACAGCTTGTCGCCGGCGCTCCACAATGCCGGTTTCGCCGCAACCGGGCTCGACTGGGTGTATGCAGCATTCGAGGTCGCACCCGGCAACGCCGGCGCAGCCCTCGAGGCGATGCGTGTGTTGGGCATCGGTGGTCTGTCGGTCACCATGCCCCACAAGGAAGCCGTGGCGATGCTGGTCGACGAACTCGATCCTGCGGCAGCCGCGTTGCGCAGCGTCAACACCGTCGTGCCGATAGGCGAAGGGCGGCTCAGGGGGTACAGCACCGATGGTGCCGGCTTCGTTGCCTCGCTTGTTGCCCAAGGGATCGAGATCGCCGGCATGCGCGTCTGCGTGTTCGGTGGCGGTGGCGCCGCCCGGGCAATCATCGACGCCGTCGCCCGAGCCGGGGCGGCCTCGATCATCGTCGTCAACCGCTCGGTCAATCGTGCATGGGCCGCAGCGGGACTGGCTGGCGCGATCGGCGAAGTCGGCCGACCTGAGGCTGTGACCGAGTGCGACCTCGTCGTCAACGCGACGTCGATCGGCATGGGGTCCGACGAGTTTCCCTTCGACGTCGACCTGCTGCACTCCGGACACGTCGTGGCCGACATCGTCTACCACCCGCGCTGCACGGCGTTGCTGGCCGCCGCCGAGGCCGGGGTGCGCGCCCGGTCGAGGGTTTGGGAATGCTCGTGCACCAGGCGCTACTGCAGCAGCAGTTGTGGACGGGAACGGCACCGGCATCCTCCGTGCTGTGGGCGGCTGCAGAGAGGGAGTTGGCGTCACGGGGCCAGTAACCTGGCAACGATGCTTCGATATCTCACCGCCGGCGAATCGCATGGCCAGGCGCTGGTCGTGATCGTCGAAGGCCTGCCCGCGGGATTGCCGATCACGGTCGAAGAGATCCAGGCTGAGATGGCTCGTCGTCGCCTCGGCTACGGCCGCGGTCCGCGACAGAAGTTCGAGCAGGACGAATTGACGTTGCTGGGTGGCGTTCGCCACGGACGCACGCTGGGCTCCCCGGTTGCGATCGAGATCAAGAACAGTGAGTGGTTCCGCAGCGACAAGTGGCATCAGGAGATGTCGCCCGCCCCCGGCGTGACGGCGAACCCGTTGACCCAAGTGCGCCCGGGTCACGCCGACCTGGTCGGCATGCAGAAGTACGGTTTCACCGACGCCCGCGATGTGTTGGAGCGCGCCAGTGCGCCGCGAGACGGCAGCTCGGGTCGCGGCCGGCGCGGTCGTCAAGAAGCTCCTTTCTGAACTCGGCGTCTCGATCCTTTCCCACGTGATCCAGATGGGTTCGGTGCGGTCGAAGGCGGTGGAGCGGCCGACGATCGCCGATCTGGCGAGGGTCGACGACTCGCCGGTGCGTTGCTTCGACGCGGCAGCAGAGGCGGCGATGATCGACGAGGTCAAGGCAGCGGCCAAAGACGGTGACTCGCTCGGTGGTGTTGTCGAGGTTCTCGGCTACGGCATCCCCATCGGCCTCGGCAGCCACGTGCACTGGGACCGCAAGATCGATGCAGCGATCGCCCAGGCGGTCATGAGCATCCAAGCGGTGAAGGGGGTCGAGATCGGTGACGGCTTCGAGGTCGCCGGTCGCCGCGGCAGCGCTGCCCACGACGCCATCGTGTGGGACGACGAGACCAACGAATATCGGCGTGAATCGACCTTGGCAGGCGGTACCGAAGGTGGCATGACGACCGGCGAGCTGCTGGTCGTTCGCGCCGCGATGAAGCCGCTGGCGACATTGAACCAGCCGACGTTGAAGACGGTTGACGTCGTTACCAAGGAGTCGACGGTCAGCTTCAAGGAACGAACCGACGTCACCGCAGTTCCGGCTATGGGTGTGGTTGCCGAGACCATGGTGGCCCTGGTCGTCGCGGCCGAGGCGCAACGCAAGTTCGGCGGCGACTCGCTGGCCGAGTTCGTGCGCAATGCCGGATCGTTCCGCGACTCGCTCGGTTAGCAGGCGTGGGGATCGCAGCCGATCAGCACCTGGTTCTCGTCGGCCTGATGGGATCCGGCAAGACCACCGTGGCGCGCATCGCGGCCGAACGGCTCGGGCGAAAGGTCATCGACAGTGACGCTGTGATCGAGAGCGCCACAGGTCGAACGGTTCGCCAGATCTTCGCCGAAGACGGCGAAGATGCATTTCGCTCGTTGGAGACGGCTGCCTTGCTCGACGCCCTCGCCAGCCCGGTGCCTGCGGTGATCGCCGCCGCGGGTGGAGTGGTGCTGCGTGAACAGAACCGAGTCGCGCTCAAGGCAGGCCAACGCTCGCGTCGTCTGGTTGTGCGCCAGCCCCGAGGTTCTCGTCGAGCGGGTCACTTCGGGGGGTCATCGTCCGCTGCTCGACGACGATCCGGAAGGTACGTTGCAAAGAATGTATGCCCAGCGCGAGGCGCTCTATCGAGAGGTGGCCGATGCAATCGTGTTCGTCGATCATCGCAGCCCCAACGAGGTCGTCGAAGCAGTGCTGCGATGATCACCGTTCGCGTGCCACTCGGCGAGCGCAGCTACGACGTGCTGGTGGGTCATGGAGCGCGTCACGAGATGGCCGGGCTATTACCGCTCACGGCCAGGCGGGCCGCAGTCGTCACCCAAGAGGGCGTTCCGCTCGACATCGACCCTGGTATCCCGACCGAGGTGTTCACCATCGGCTCCGGCGAGATGCACAAGAGCCTGAGCACCGTCGAACAACTGTGCCGCGGGTTCGCGCTTTTCGGTCTCACCCGCAACGACGTCGTCATCGGTGTCGGTGGCGGCATGGTCACCGACGTTGCCGGGTTTGCGGCCGCATCGTGGCACCGCGGTGTGCCGGTGGTGCACGTGGCCACCACGTTGGTCGGCATGGTCGACGCGGCGATCGGCGGCAAGACGGGCGTCAACATCGTCGCAGTCGAAGGGACCGCTGCCGTCGACGCTGTCAGCGGCAAGAACCTGATCGGGGCGTACTGGCAGCCGACCGGCGTCGTCTGCGACCTCGACGCCCTGGCCACGTTGCCGCCGCGCGAGATCCGCTGCGGGCGCGGCGAGATGGCCAAGTACCACTTTCTCACTGGCGACGAACTGCTGGCGATGGACGAAGCCGAGCGCATCGCCCGGTGCGTGGAGATCAAGGCCGAGATCGTTTCCAGCGACGAGCGCGAGTCCGGTCGCCGAGCGTTGCTCAACTACGGACACACCTTGGCGCATGCCCTCGAGATCGCCACGGACTTCTCGTTGGCTCACGGCGAGGCCGTTGCGGTGGGGCTGATCTACGCAGCGCACCTCGCCCACAACCTCGGACGCATCGATGATCGCCGTGTGGAGCAGCACTACGAGGTGGTCGGCGGGAGTTACGAGCTCGACACCACGCTTCCGGCCGGGCTCGACACAGGACAGTTGATCGATTTGATGGGCACGCGACAAGAAGGCTCTCGGAGGCGGGCTGACGTTCGTCCTCGACGGTCCGGACGGAGTCGAAGTCGTCACCGGAGTCCCGGTCGACGCGGCCCACGAGGCGCTCGGCGCCATGACGCGGTCGTGACCACGCCGCGGCTGTCTACCGAACGGTTGCTGATGCGCGAGTGGCGCGATGCCGACCGCGACCCGTACGCAGTCCTGAACGCCGACCCCGAGGTCATGCGCCACTTTCCATCGATGCTCACACCGCAGCAGAGCGACGAGATGATCGACCGCATGGCCGCGGCGTGGCTCGATCGAGGCTTCGGTCTGTGGGCCGTCGAGCGCCGCGACACATCGGAGTTCATCGGCTTCGTCGGCCTGTCCGTACCCGGATGGCAGGCCGCGTTCACACCGTGCGTCGAGGTCGGCTGGCGCCTCGGCAGGTTGCACTGGGGCAACGGGTTTGCGCCCGAGGCGGCAATCGCGGCGTTGGAGTGGGGCTTCGCCAACGTCGATCCTCCCGGCGGTGAGATCGTCAGCTTCACGACAGAGGCCAACCTCAATTCGCGGCGAGTCATGGAGAAGATCGGCATGATCCGCGATCCCGACGGCGACTTCGACCATCCCTTGCTCCCCGACTGGGTCGACCGCCGCCACGTGCTCTATCGAATCGATCGCCAGCAATTCGCCGATCGCGTGGCACGATAGACCCGTGGCGCTGATCACCCTCTTGCACGGTCCGAACCTCAACCTGCTCGGCCAGCGCGAACCGCACATCTACGGAACGGCCACACTCGACGACTACGTCTCCTTCACGACCTCCGCAGCGCACGAGTTCGGCCTCGACCTGGAGGCGTTCCAGAGCAACCACGAGGGCCAGTTGGTCGACGCCATCCACGCGGCCAGGGAAACGTCTGCGGCCATCATCATCAACCCGGGCGCCTTCACTCACTACGCCTGGAGCATCCACGATGCCCTCGCCGCGTTCAGCGGGCCGATCGTCGAGGTGCACATCTCCAACCCGAACTCCCGCGAACCGTGGCGGCACACCAGCGTGATCGCGCCCGTATCGACAGGGTCCATCATGGGATTCGGCATGCACGGATACCGCCTGGCTGTTGAGGCGGTCGCGGCGAAGTTGAGCGCCCCGTGATGCCTCCCCTCGAGGTCGCCGGGCGGTGCGCCCGTGTTCGGGCGCGTTTCGATCAGGCCGAGGCCCTGCTGATCAGCGATCTCACGAACATGCGCTGGTTGACCGGTTTCACCGGCTCCAACGGGTGGGCGTTGCTGACCCCCGATGACGTGGTCGTGGTCACTGACGGACGCTATGGCGACCAGGCCACAGCCCAGCTGGCGCTCGCCGGCGTCGAGGCGCGGGTACTGGTCGGGTTGTCGGCCGCGGCGATTCTCGACCAACTTGCCGCCGAGGTGGCACCGTTCACCTCCGTTCGCGTTCGAGGCCGCGCACGTCACCTACGAGCAGTTCCAGCGTTATCAAGAGGTCTTCGAACCGCCGCTCGTTCCGGTCGGCGGAGTCGTCGAAGCCGAGCGGAGGCACAAAGACAGTGGTGAGATCGCCCGCATGGCCGAGGCCTGCCGGATCGCCGACGTGGCCCTCTCCGAGGTGCTCGAGGTCGGCGGGCTGCTCGGCAGGACCGAGGCCGAGGTGCGCAACGACTTGGAGATTCGCATGCGCGAGCTCGGCGCCAGCGGGCCGAGCTACGAGACGATCGTGGCGACCGGGCCGATCAATGCCGCCCGTCCGCATCACCGTCCGACCGAAACCGTGATCGAGTCCGGGCACACCGTGATCGTCGACGTCGGCGCGCTGTACGACGGCTACCACAGCGACATGACCCGCACGTTCTTCGTCGGAGACCCGACGCAGCAGCAGCACGAGCTCTACGAGGTCGTGCTGGCCGCGCAGCGCGCCGGGGTTGCTGCCGTCGAAGCAGGCATCAGCACGTCCGAGCTCGATTCGGTGTGTCGTGACGCCATCACCGAGGCCGGGTACGGCGAGTGGTTCAGCCACGGCACTGGTCACGGCGTCGGCCTGTTGATCCACGAAGACCCGTTCATCAACAGGACAGGGGACCTGAAATTGCAGGTCGGCGACGTAGTGACCGTCGAGCCTGGGGTCTATCGTGAAGGATTCGGCGGTATCCGTGTCGAAGACCTCGTGGTCGTGACCGACAATGGGTGCCGAGTACTCACTGCATCGCCGAAGGATTCACCGTGCCCGCCATCACCACCAACGACCTGAAGAACGGAATCACGCTCGAGCTCGACAACGGGCTCTTCCAAGTGGTCGAGTTCCAACACGTCAAGCCCGGCAAAGGTGGTGCCTTCGTGCGCACCAAGTTGCGCAACGTCAAGAACGGCAACGTCTTCGACCGCACGTTCAACGCCGGTGTGCGAGTCGAGCAGGCCCTGCTCGAGAAGAAGGACATGCAGTTCCTGTACCGCGACGGCGACGAGTACGTGTTCATGGACAACGAGAACTACGACCAGATCCAGGTTGCGCCAGTCGCGCTCGGCGATGCGGCCAACTACATGGTCGAGCAGGCCATGGCGATCATCGCCTTCTACCAGGGCGAGATCGTCTCGGTCGAGATCCCGGCTTCGGTCGAGCTGACCATCACCGACACCGAGCCCGGCATGCAGGGCGATCGTGTGTCCGGTGCCCGCAAGCCGGCCACCCTCGAGACCGGTCTCGTGCTGCAGGTGCCGTTGTTCATCAACCCGGGCGACCGAGTCAAGGTCGATACGCGCAGCGGCGACTACATCACCAGAGTCTGAGCGTGGCACGACGCGGGGTTCGCCCGGCCGACGACGAACGCTCCGACTCGCGGGAGCGGGCCATGATGTTGCTGTACGAGGCCGAGTCGAAGGGAATCTCGGCCAGCGAAGTGCTGGCTGTGCAGATCTCGGAACCGACGAGTTGACGACGCTGCTGGTCGAAGGCGTCGAGAACAATCAGCGCGTGCTCGACGAGGCGATCGCCGCGCACGCCAAGGGCTGGACGCTGGCACGCATGCCGACGATCGATCGCACAGTGCTGCGCATCGCCGGCTTCGAGCTGCTCGGACGCCCCGATGTACCGGTCGCCGTGGTGCTCAACGAGGCCGTGGAGCTGGCGAAGCGATTCTCCACCGACGACTCCGGACGATTCGTCAACGGAGTGCTGTCATCGCTGGTGCCCGTGCTCCGCCCGGGTGCCTGACACACGGTTCGTCACGACACCTATCATCGCGACGTGATCGCCGAGGAAGAAGTCGCCTCCGCCGAGTTCGGTGACGAGCCGACCGGCGAGATCACCATCGGCTGGTTCGAGCGCTGGGTCGTGCGGATCTCGACGATTCATCCTGCCGCATGGTTCACCGCCGCCGGCGCACTGCTGTTCGCGATCGTCTTCGGCCGGCTCGGAGTGCAGCACCATCGCAACTTCGGCACGTGGTCGTACGACATGGGCATCTACGACCAGGGCTTCTGGCTGGTGTCTCGCGGCGGGCAGAGCTTCATGACCGTACGCGGCATGGAGTTCTGGGGGCATCACCTCAACCTGATCGTCGCTGCCTTCGTCCCGTTCTACTGGCTCGGCGCCGGTCCATCGTTCCTGTACGTCGCCCAGGCCACCGGTCTCGCCGTGGCCGCCTTTCCGGTCTACCTGATCGCCCGCGACCGCTTCTCCAGGCCGTGGATGGGCCTGCTGTTCGCAGTCGTGTATCTGATGTATGCCCCCATCCAGTGGATCAGCTGGGCCAACTTCCATCCCGAATCGTTGGTGATCGCCCCACTGCTGTACGCCTGGTGGTTCGCCACGTCACCGTCGTTGGCGAGCCATGTTCGTGGCGCTGGTGATCGCCCTGTCGATCCGCGAAGACGCGCGCTCTGGTCGTGATCATGCTCGGGGTCGTCCTGGCGATCATGTACCGACCGGGCAAGGGCGACCACCGCGACCGGATGATGGCGCTGGCCACTGTCGGCCTCGGCGTCGTGTGGTACGTGGTGGCCACCAGGTTCGTGATCCCGCACTTCAACCAGGGTAAGCAGCCGTTCTACATCCAGTACTTCTACAGCAACTACGGCAAAGACATGCCCCAGATCATCGAGACGATGATGCGCCATCCGAATCGGGTGATCGCTGACGCGACGCAGCCCGATCGGCTTCGTTTCTACCGTGATCTGGCGCTGCCACTCGGCGGGCTGCCGCTGGTCGGCCCGCTCGCGTTGTTCATGGCTCTGCCACAGATGCTGGCCAGCGTGATCGGGCTCAGCCCGTACGCACGCAGCATCCACTACCAGTACACGGCGATGATGATCGCTCCGTTGCTCATCGCCGCGATCGAAGGCACATGGGTGCTGTGGCGATTCAAGATCATGCGCATCGTGCTGCCGATCTGGCTGCTGGGCTGCGCGTACATGACCAACGTCGCCTGGTCGCCGTCGCCGATCGGCGATTCATACTTGGTCTGGGCGCAACCGACGCCGCGGCACCAGGCAATCCGCGAGGCGTTGAAGCTGGTTCCCGACAAGGCTTCGGTGTCGGCCACCTACACGCTGTTGCCTCACCTCTCGCACCGCGAGCAGATCTACGACTGGCCCAACCCGTGGGTGCCGTCCTACTGGGGGAACGACGATGGCTACCGGCTGCCGGACCCGTCGACGATCGACTACATCGTGCTCGACCGCACCCAGGTCGGCCCGGCCCAGCAGGCCTTGGTCGCCGGCCTCATCGCACCGGGCGGTCCGTACGAGGTCTTGTTCGACGTCGACGACGTGTTGGTCGCCAGGCGCAGGAGCGGCAGCTAGCGGCGACGGGCGATCGCCAGCAGGTTCTTACCGATAGGTGGGCTCGGTACGAGCCGCTGGACGAGCATGCTGACCGGCACCACCATGCGGTCGAAGACGCCCGACGACATCGGGCTCAGCGTCTGCCTGTTGAGCAGGCGATACATCAGCCAGTACGGGAAGACGCCGGCCACCTCGATGTAGCGCAACTCGACGATCTCGAACCCGGCGTCGGAGATCACGTCGCGTAGACGAGCCTTGTCGTAGCGGCGGTGGTGCCCTGACTTGTAATCGAGGCTGCCGTAGAGCCGAGACATCGCTGGTACGAAGACGCCGAGCGAGCCGCCGGGGGCGACGAGATCGAATGCAGTGCGCATCTCGGCACCGTCGTCGAGGATGTGTTCGAGCACGTTGACATAGACGATCGAATCGAACTGGTGTGGCCGGGTGGCCGCCAGCTCCTGAGAGGTCAGTTGCAGAGCAGTCACGTTGCGAAGGCGCGACGCAGCCGTATGCAGCTGTCCGAACAGGTTCTCCGCCGGCTCGATGGCGGTTATCTCGCTGGCCGCCTGACGCTCCGACATCTTGGTGGCGATGGTGCCGATACCGGCTCCGACCTCGAGGATGCGATGGCCGAGATGAGGGGCGAGCTCGTCGGCGATCCATCCGAAGAACCGGTCGGCGTTGGCGAGGTTCTCCAACTCCTCGGCGGCTCCGAATTGCGAGTTCGACGATGCCTGTTGCGCCTGGAGACGGGGCGATCGGGCCGCCCACGTGGCCTGGTCATGCCGCGCTTCGCCGCGCACTTGGGCGACCAGGACTCGCGTGGCGTGCAAGCTGCGCCAGAAGGCGGTGATGTCGGAGAACGACAGTGAGCGAACACCGGCGTAGCGGGGTCGAAAGGTGATCGGGCTCTCGGTGACCGAGAATCCGGCAGCCTGGGCGACCGCGACGGATGTGGTGAAGTAGCCGTAGCCGTCGGCGGGGATCTGGCGGTCGATCCACAGCTGGGCGACGTCGGGTCGGATGATTCGGAACGAGGTCGTCGCGTCGTGCACACCGCGGAGCCCGACGATTCGCCGGGCGAGCATGTTGGCGGTCCGGCTGACGATCGAGCGGAGTGCCGAGGTGCCGGGGGAGGACCCGCCGCGCACCCACCGCGAGCCGATGGTCACGCCGCTGCGGCGAGCCACGAAAGCACGGACCACGTCGGTGATCTGTCGAGCATCGTGGTGGCCGTCGGGATCCAGGGTGACGAAGAAGTCGCGATCCGCCTTGCCCAGGAGGTATTCGAAGCCGGCGAGCTGCGACCGACCGACGCCGAGATGGAACCCGTTGAGCACCTCGATCTTCAGACCCAGCCGGGCCGCCTCATCGGTGGCGATCGTGGCGGTGTTGTCGGGACTCGAGTCGTCGACCAGCAGCACGTCGAGCTCGATCCCCGAGCGGTGCAAGACCGAGGCGGCTTCTTCGATCTCGGCCAGCACCGGGCCGACCGAGGCGCCGCTGTTGTACGTGGCGAGCACGACCGTGCCGCGCAGCTCTGGCATCTCGGCACCGTACCACCGCACCAGATCCGAGTCCCGGCGGCCTGCCGATCGGGTCCGGCCTGCTACGGTGGCCGTGCCGTGAAATGAGTCCCGTGAGGCTCATACGGGAGGAGAAATCGTGTCATGTGTCGATCTGGGTGCCAGGCTGCGCGCCCGACCTGCGGCTGTGATCGGGCCGTGGCGCCCACATCCGGCCGGCGTAGGCAGACTTTCGGATGATCATTCATTAGGCTGCATGATCATGCAGAGGGTTCGGCAATGATCCGGGAAGGGCTCTTGGTGCTGGCCGACGGCAGCACGTTCGAGGGCGAGTTGTTCGGTGCCGAACCGCACAACGGCGTGGCCAGCGGCGAAGTCGTGTTCAACACGGTGATGACCGGCTACCAGGAGGTGATCACCGACCCGTCGTATGCCGGGCAGATCATCACCTTCACCTACCCGCACATCGGCAACTACGGCACGAACCCCGATGATCTGGAGGCACAGCGCCCGTTCTGCCGGGGTGTGATCGTGCGCGACCTCGCCCGGCGGCACAGCAACCACCGCGCCGAACAATCGCTCGACGCCATGCTCCGGCATCACGGCATCACCGGGATCGCCGGCATCGACACCCGGCGTCTCACGCGCATCCTGCGCGATACCGGCGCGATGGCCGGCGCCTTCGGCTCAGCCGACGAGGTTGCCTTGCGCCAGGCGGCAGCGGTCGAGCCCGGCACCGACGGCATCGATCTCGTCGCCGACGTGACGTGCGCGCAGCCCTACACGGCCGGTGGGTCAGGATCCCGCCCCGACGCCGGTCGGCGGATCGTGGCGTTCGACTTCGGCATCAAGCGCACGATGGTCCGCCACCTCGCCGGGTTGGGAACGGTCGACGTCGTCCCCGCATCGACCACGTCCGCGGAGGTGCTGGCCCGCAAACCTGACGGGGTCTTCCTGTCGAACGGTCCCGGCGACCCGGCCATGGTCGGCTACGCCGTGCAGGCGATCGCCGAGCTGCTGGGAGAAGTGCCGATCTTCGGCATCTGCCTCGGCCACCAACTGCTCAGCAGGGCACTCGGCGGCGAGACCTTCAAGCTGCCGTTCGGTCATCACGGCGGGAACCATCCGGTGCGACACGAATCGTCCGGACACATCGAGATCACCAGCCAGAACCACAACTTCTGCGTCGATCCGGCCAGCCTCGCCGGCAAGGTCGAGGTGACCCATCTCAACCTCAACGACCACACCAACGAAGGCATGCGCGTGCTCGATGCACCGGCGTTCAGCGTGCAATACCACCCCGAGGCCGGTCCGGGACCGCACGACTCGCGGTACCTGTTCGACATGTTCGCCGAGCTGATGGACGCGAGGGCCTGATGCCGAAGCGAACCGACATCCACTCGATCCTGATCATCGGCTCAGGTCCGATCGTCATCGGGCAGGCCTGCGAGTTCGACTACTCGGGCACGCAGGCCTGTCGCGTGTTGCGCGAGGAGGGCTACCGGGTCGTGCTGGTCAACTCCAATCCGGCGACCATCATGACCGACCCCGACTTCGCCGACGCGACGTACATCGAGCCGATCACGCCCGACGTCGTTGCCAGGATCATCGAGCGCGAGCGACCCGACGCAGTACTGCCGACGCTCGGTGGGCAGACCGGTCTCAACACGGCGATGGCGCTCTACGAACGCGGCATCATCGGGGTGCCGGGCACACCGGAGATGATCGGCGCCAACGCCGAGGCGATCGCCACCGCGGAAGATCGCGACAAGTTCAAGCAGGCGATGATCGAGATCGGGCTCGCAGTACCGACCAGTGGCAGTGCCCACAGCATCGACGAGGCGATGGAGGTCATCGAACGGATCGGGCTGCCGATCATCATCCGACCGGCCTACATACTCGGTGGGCGCGGCACCGGCATTGCCGCGACGATGGCAGAGTTCGAGGCGCGTGCCGCGGAGGGTCTGGCCGCCAGCCCGATCGGCGAGATCCTGATCGAGAAGAGCATCGCCGGTTGGAAGGAGTACGAGCTCGAGGTGATGCGCGACCGCGCCGACAACTGCGTGATCATCTGCTCGATCGAGAACGTCGATCCGATGGGCGTGCACACCGGCGACTCGATCACCGTTGCACCGGCCCAAACGCTCAGCGACGTCGAGTACCAGACGATGCGCGACGCGGCCTTTGCCTGCATCCGTCGCGTCGGCGTCGAGACCGGTGGCAGCAACGTGCAATTCGCAGTCAACCCGGCAACCGGCGAGCAGGTCGTGATCGAGATGAACCCCCGTGTGTCGCGGTCGTCGGCGCTGGCGTCGAAGGCCACCGGGTTCCCGATCGCCAAGATCGCCGCCAAGTTGGCGGTCGGCTACACCCTCGACGAGATCAGCAACGACATCACGCGAGCGACACCGGCCAGCTTCGAACCGAGCATCGACTACGTGGTCACCAAGATCCCGCGCTGGGCGTTCGAGAAGCTGCCGGGCTCATCGGGAATCCTCGGCACGCAGATGCAATCCGTCGGCGAGGTGATGGCAATCGGCCGCACATTCGCCGAGAGCCTCCAGAAGGGCCTTCGTTCTCTCGAGCAAGGCCGCCTCGGTCTCGGTTGTGACAGCACCGAGGCCGAGTTGGCCGATGTCGACGACACGACGTTGCTGGCGATGATCGCGGTCCCGACCCCAGATCGGATCTTCCACGTCGGCGAGCTGCTGCGGCGCGGCGTGCGGATCGAGTTGGTCCACCAGGCATGCATGATCGACACCTGGTTCCTCGACCAGATGCTGCAGATCGTCGAGGAGCGTGAAGTGCTGGGCCTGTCGAAGCCCGATGAGCTGACGTCACGTCAGTGGCGGCGCGCCAAGCAGATGGGTTTCAGCGACGGCCAGCTGGCCCATCTGTGGGGATCCGACGAGTTGATCGTCCGAGAGTTGCGTGAGGCGGCCGGGGTCATCCCGACGTACAAGACCGTCGACACCTGCGCGGCCGAGTTCGCCGCCGAGACGCCGTACCACTACTCGACGTACGAGGACGAGAACGAAGTGCGCCCATCGGATCGCCCGCGTGTCGTCATCTTGGGAAGTGGGCCGAACCGGATCGGTCAGGGAATCGAGTTCGACTACTGCTGCGTACACGCCTCGTTCGCTCTGCGTGACGCCGGTTTCGAGACGGTGATGATCAACTGCAACCCCGAGACGGTCAGTACCGACTACGACACCAGCGATCGGCTGTACTTCGAGCCGTTGACGCGTGAAGACGTGCTCAATGTCATCGCCGCCGAGACGGTGGCCAGCGGTGGCATTGCCCCGAAGGTGATCGTCTCGCTCGGTGGTCAGACGCCGCTGAAGCTCTCGGGCGTGCTGCCGCAGCAGCTCATCGCCGGCACGTCGCCGAGGTCCATCGACCTGGCCGAGGATCGTGAGAAGTGGAGCGCGTTGTGCCACGCCCTGCGCATCCCGCAGCCTCCTGGCGGCACGGCGGCCGATCTCGAGCAGGCCCTCGGCATCGTCGAACGGATCGGCTTTCCCGTGCTGGTGCGTCCGAGCTACGTACTGGGCGGCAGGGCAATGCAGATCGTGCACGACGTCGAACATCTCGCCCGGGCCATGGGCGAACTGGCCGGCTTCGGCTCGCTCGGGCGAGAGGGAGGTCTGTCTGCCGAGCGTCCCGTGCTGATCGACCGCTTCCTCGAAGACGCCACCGAGGTCGATGTCGACGCCATCCGTGATCACACCGGCGAGGTGCTGATCGGCGGAGTGATGGAACACGTCGAGGAAGCCGGCGTGCACAGCGGCGACTCGGCGTGTGCGATCCCACCGCAGACGCTGCCATCGTGGGTCGTCGAGGTCATCGAGTCGTACACCACGTCGATCGCCAACGCGCTCGACGTACGCGGACTGATCAACGTGCAATACGCGGTGCTGGGCACGACGGTCTACGTGATCGAGGCCAATCCCCGCGCCAGTCGCACCGTGCCCTTCGTCGCCAAGGCGACCGGCGTTCCACTGGCGAAGGTGGCCAGTCGCGTCATGCTCGGCGCCAGCCTTGCCGAGCTCCGCGACGAGGGTCTCCTGCTGCCCCCGTCGGCCAATGGGCACGTCGCGATCAAAGAAGCAGTGCTGCCGTTCAACCGATTCCCCGAGGTCGACCCGGCTCTCGGTCCCGAGATGCGTTCGACCGGTGAGGTGATGGGCATCGACACGACCTTCGGCCTGGCCTTCTACAAAGCCGAGCTCGCTGCCGGCACGGTGCTGCCGACGGAAGGGACAGTCTTCCTGTCACTGGCCGACGGCGACAAGCCCGCCGGGATCGTCGTCGCCCGGCGGTTGCGCGAGCTCGGTTTGGGCATCGCCGCGACGACGGGCACTGCCGATTACCTGGCCAGCTTCGGTGTCGACGTCGACGCGGTGGTCGGCAAGATGTCCGACGGTCATGGGATCAACGCTGTCAACCTGATCGCCGGCGGCGACATCGCCTTCGTCGTCAACACGCCACAGGGTCAAGGCGGCGGGGCGCGCAGTGACGGTGAGCAGATCCGCAAAGCGGCGATCACCTACCGGGTCAGTTCGGTGACCACCGTCGAGGCCGCCTTGGCCGCCGTGCAAGGGATGGCCGAACACGTCGGCCACGACCTGTCCGTACGTTCGCTCCAGGAGTATCACGCGCTCTGATGGACATGACTGACATGCGAACCTGCCTGGGTTCGGTTGCCCTGCCGAACCCGGTGATGACGGCTTCGGGCACGGCCGGTCACGGGGCCGAGTTCCACTCGTTCTTCGACCTCGCCGACCTCGGCGCCCATGTCGTCAAATCGCTCGCTGCGTACGAATGGAAGGGCAACGATGCGCCACGCGTTCATCCTGCGGGCGTCGGCATGATCAACGCAGTCGGCCTGCAGGGCCCCGGCGTCAGCGCCTGGCTGACCGACGACCTTCCGGCACTCGAGGCAACCGGAGCGCGGGTCGTCGTCAGCATCTGGGGACGCTCGGTGGCCGACTACCGGCGGGCCGCCGAACTGCTCAGCGATGCCCCGCCCAGCGTGGTGGCCGTCGAGGTCAACTTGTCGTGCCCGAACTTGGAGGGACGTCGGGGCATCTTCGCCCACGATCCGGCCCTGTCCGGCGAGGTGATCCGCGAGACGGCGGTGTGCGGCCGGCCGCGGTGGGCCAAACTCAGTGCGAACACCGATCAGGTGGTCGAGGTCGCCGACTCGGTTGGCCGGGCCGGTGCAGAGGCCGTGACGTTGATCAACACCTTGCTCGGGATGGTCATCGATCCCACCACGCGGCATCCTGTGCTTGGTGCCGGCGGTGGCGGGTACAGCGGAATCCCGATTCATCCGGTCGCGGTTCGTACGGTGTTCGATGTTCACGCCGCCCTCCCAGATCTGCCGATCATCGGGGTCGGGGGCGTTTCCAACGCGTGGGCTGCTGTAGAACTGATCCTCGCCGGAGCCAGTGCCGTGCAGGTCGGAACCGCCAGCTTCGCCGACCCGCGAGCTTCTGTAGGGGTTCTCGCCGGCTTGATTTCATGGTGCAACCGGCACGGCGTCGAGTCGGTCTCCGAACTGATCGGAGCGGCACATTGACCGAATGCCGCGAATGGCTGCCAGCTCAGGACTAGGGTTTTCGTTTATGGCAACACCTCCTCAACTCACGCCCGAACAACGCACGGCAGCTCTGGCCAAGGCCGCCGAGGCCCGCGCTGCTCGCGCTGAACTGAAGAACCAACTGAAGAACGGTTCTGTCACGATCAGCGAAGCACTGGCTTCGACCAGCGTGACCGTCGGCAAGCTCAAAGTGGTTTCGCTGCTCGAGTCGCTGCCGGGCGTCGGCAAGGTCAAGGCTCGCAAGATCATGGAAGACATCGGCATCGCCGATAACCGCCGCGTACAGGGCCTCGGCGCCGTACAGAAGCAGGCATTGCTCGATCAACTCGGCAAGTGAGGCCATGGCGGCCAGCGACGGCACCGCCGACCCACTCATCATCGTCATCTCCGGCCCCGGTGGGGTAGGCAAAGGAACGATCGTCAACGCCCTCGTCGAACGCGATCCCAATCTCTGGTTGAGCAGGTCGTGGACGACCCGCCGGCAGCGTCCCGGCGAGGCTGACACGGCCTACGTCTTCGCCGACCGCGCCAGCTTCGAAGACCGCATCGCACGCGGGGGTTTCCTGGAGTGGACGAAGTTCCTCGACAACTACTACGGAACACCGACGCCCGAGGTCACCGACAACCGCGACGTGGTGCTCGAGATCGAGGTGGATGGCGCCAGCCAGGTCAAGCGGTTACGTGGCGACGCCGTGTTGATCTTCGTCCTGCCACCCTCGCGCGACGAGCAACAGCGCCGTCTGCGTGGCCGTGGCGACCCCGAGGACAAGGTCAACGAACGACTGCAGAAGGCGCTCGACGAGGAACCAGTGGGGTTGGCATTGGCCGATCATGTGGTCGTCAACGACAACCTCGAGCGCACGGTCGACGAGATGTTGACGATCATCGGTCAGCACCGCCGCTCGTGCTAGTCGCCGCTGTACACTGGCCAACCGCTTCAGGAGGCTGAATTATGGCTCGCGCCCACGACACGATGATGAACCCGCCGATCGAGGATCTGCTCGACACGGTGGACTCCAAGTTCAGTTTGGTCACTCTCGCGGCTCGCCGGGCACGCCAGATCAATTCGTACTTCAATCAGCTCGGTGACGGGCTCGGCCACATGGTGCCGCCCCAGGTCAGCTCGGTGGCCCGCAAGCCGTTGAGCATCGGTTTCGAAGAAATCGCAGCTCACAAGATCGTGCGTGTCGAGCTTCCGGACCCCGAGGTCGAGGTTGCGGCCGACGGCAGCGGCGTCGTCACCGTCGCCTGATCGCCCAGCGCCACGACTCCCATGCTCGCCGGCAAGCGCATCGTCCTCGGTGTCACCGGGGGGATCGCTGCCTACAAGGCCGTCGAGATCTGCCGCCGGCTGGTCGACGCGGGCGCCCACGTCATCCCTGTCATGACAAAGGGTGCCGAGCACTTCCTGGGCATCACAACGTTGTCGGCACTGGCCAGTGAGCCCGTCCAGTCGAGTCTGTGGCACGAGGCGACCCCGATCCCGCACACCACGCTCGGGCAATCGGTCGATCTCGTCGTCGTGGCGCCGGCGACGGCTCGCCTGATCGGTGCCTACGCTGCCGGGCTCTCGACCGACCTGCTGACCAACGTCCTGCTGGCGACCCGCGCCCCGGTCATCGTCTGTCCGGCGATGCACACCGAGATGTGGGAACACCCGGCGGTCACCGACAACATCGCCACGCTGCGTCGTCGGGGCGTGCACGTCGTCGAGCCCGACGAGGGGCGACTGGCGGGCGGCGACTCGGGCAAGGGCCGACTCGCATCACCCGAGCGGATCGTCGCCGAAGCCGAACGTGTTCTCGGCGGTGGCGTCCTCCGCGGCTTGCATGTCGTCGTGACGGCCGGTGGCACTCGCGAACCGATCGACGCGGTCCGGGTCATCGCCAACCGCAGCAGTGGCAAGCAGGGCTACGCAGTAGCGGCCGAGGCACTGGCGCTCGGCGCGGCGGTCACGATCGTCTCGACGGTTCAACTCCCCACTCCGCCGGGCGCCGTGCTGATCTCCGTCGAGACCGCGGCACAGATGCAGTCCGCCGTCGAGCAGTTGGCGCCGACATCCGACGTCGTCGTGATGGCGGCAGCTGTTGCCGATTTCCGTCCCAAGGTCGCCGAGTCCGGAAAGATCAAGAAAGACGGTGGCGTGCCCGAGATCGTTCTCGAGCCGACCCCCGACATCCTGGCTGCACTCGGGGCCCGCAAGCGACCGGGGCAGATCCTGGTGGGCTTCGCGGCCGAGACCAGCGACCTCCTCGGCAATGCCGAACAGAAGCTGCGCCGCAAGAACCTCGACCTGATGGTTGCCAACGATGTCAGCGCCCCCAACGTCGGCTTCCAGCACGACACCAATGCCGTGACGCTGCTGCGTCCCGGCGGGGTGATCAGCACCGTGGCGCTGACGGACAAGCGTTCGGTCGCCAGGGCGATACTGCAATGTGTCGCCGAACTGCGATCTGGTGTAAGTAGTACCGACCCAACACCCTCCGGCGACAACCATGGCGACGACGACGGCGCCGGCAAGATCTCCAGCAACCCCAACCGATTCAGGAGCAGCTCAGTGAGCAACTACACGTTCACCTCGGAAAGCGTGACCGAGGGCCATCCCGACAAGATGGCCGACCAGGTCAGCGACGCGGTCCTCGACGCGATCCTTGCCGAGGATCCCAACGGACGCGTAGCGTGCGAGACGCTGCTCACCACCGGCTTGTGCGTCGTCGCCGGTGAGATCACCACCAACGCGTACGTCGACATTCCCAAGTTGGCGCGCGAGGTGATCAACGGGATCGGCTACGACAACGCCCTCTACGGTTTCGACGGCAACACATGTGGCGTGATCGTCTCCATCGACGAGCAGAGTGGTGACATCGCCCAAGGCGTCGACATGAGTGAGGAACTGCGCGGTGGGCGGAGCGGCGAAGACATCATCAACGCCCAGGGCGCGGGCGACCAGGGCATGATGTTCGGATACGCCTGCGACGACACACCCGACCTCATGCCCTTGCCGATCTGGCTGGCCCACCGCATGGCCGAGAAGCTCAGCGATGTCCGCAAGGCAGGCGCCGTGCCGTACCTGCGGCCTGACGGCAAGACCCAGGTGACGTTCGAATACGACAGCGCCGGTCGACCGGTGCGACTGGTCACCGCCTTGATCTCGACCCAGCATCAAGATGGCGTCGACCGCGACACGGTCATCCGTCCCGACCTGATCGAACAAGTCATCCGGCCGGTCGTTCCGGCGCAGTTCGCCGATGACGACTACAACGTCTACATCAACCCCACCGGCAAGTTCGTGATCGGTGGTCCCCACGGTGACACCGGCCTCACCGGTCGCAAGATCATCGTCGACACCTATGGGGGCATGGGCCGCCACGGGGGTGGCGCGTTCAGCGGCAAGGATCCGTCGAAGGTCGACCGTTCGGCGGCCTATGCCGCCCGCTGGGTGGCCAAGCACGTCGTTGCCTCGGGCGCCGCCACTCGTTGCGAAGTGCAGGTGGCCTACGCAATCGGCATGGCTCATCCGATGAGCATTCTCGTCGACACGTTCGGCACCAACACTGTCGACAACGACAAGATCGTTGCCGCCGTCCGTGAGGTGTTCGACCTTCGTCCCGCTGCCATCGTTCGCGATCTCGACCTGAAGCGTCCGATCTACCGCAAGACGGCCGCCTACGGCCACTTCGGGCGGGCATTGCCTGAGTTCACGTGGGAAGCCGTCAGCAGGCTCGACCAGTACAAGAGTGCCGTCGGCCTGTGATCCTCTAGCGTCGCCGGGCAGTGGACCCGTCGTCGATGCTGGTCGCCCGTGTCGTGCCCGACGTCACCGGGCTCGACAAACAGTTCGACTACCTCGTTCCCGAGTCGTTGCGAGCCCGTGTGGCTGTCGGCTCGATGGTGCGCGCCCCGCTGCACGGGCGCCGGGTCGGTGGCTGGGTCACTCGGCTGGGCTCACCTGACGGGTCCGTCGCCCTCGATCGGCTCGTCGCCCTCGCCAAGTGGTCGGGCATCGGTCCGTCGCCAGAGATGATCGACCTGGCGAGATGGGCCACGCAGCGATGGGCCGCCGGCCGGTTGCGCCCGTTGCTCGTGGCAGCCAGTCCGCCGACGATGGTCCTTGCGCTACCACCTTCGCTCGCTCGCCCAGAAATCGTTCCAGACGACGGCGACGTACCGCGGTTGGTTCGTCTGCCGCCTTCCACCGACCAGATCGAGACGATCCTGACGATGCTGCGCAGAGGCCCGACGCTGGTGATCCATCCATCGGTCGACGAGGCCCGCCGCTTGGCGGCCGTGCTTCGCCGCTTGGGCTACTCGACTGCCGTACACCCCGACCAGTGGGCGCGGGCGGCCGCCGGGGTCGACGTGGTGATCGGCGGTCGCAGCGCGGTGTGGTCGCCGTGCGCCGGAATGCGCTCGATCGTCGTGCTCGACGAGCATGACGAGGCGCTGCAGGAAGAACGCTCGCCCACCTGGCACGCCCGCGACGTGGCGATCGAACGCGGCCGGCGCGCCGGCGTCCCCAGCGTGTTGGTGTCACCATGCCCCTCGGCGACTGCGCTGTACTGGGCCGAGGACTCGGTCCAGCGCCCGTCGGTTGCCGACGAACGCGATGGTTGGCCGATCCTTCGAGCTCGTCGACCGTACCCGCGAAGAGCCGTGGAAGCGGTCACTGTTGACATCACCGCTGATCCAGCATCTTCGCAACCATCATCAACGGGTCGTCTGCGTGCACAACACGAAGGGTCGGGCGCGGCTGCTGGCCTGCCGCTCTTGCAGGTCGTTACAGCGTTGTGAACGCTGTCAAGCCGCAGTCGCACAGGACGATTCCGGTTCTCTGGTGTGCCCGCGCTGCGGCACGATCCGGCCGGTGGTGTGTCAGATCTGCGGGTCTGGGGCACTTTCGTTGCTGCGGCCCGGCGTGGGTCGGTTGCGAGAGGAGATCGAGGCCGCATCGGGCAGGCCGGTCGGCATGGTGACAGGTGACAGTGACTCATTGCCCGATTGCGATGTGCTGATCGGCACAGAGGCCGTGTTGCACCGAGCCAGGAAAGCCGACATCGTGGCCTTCCTCGATCTCGACGCCGAACTGCTCGCACCTCGATATCGGGCAGGTGAGCAGGCGATGGCACTGCTTGCTCGGGCAGCGCGGCTGGTCGGCGATCGACGTGGGGGTGGCCGTCTGCTGGTGCAGACGTTCCTACCGCGTCACGAGGTGTTGCAGGCGGTCTTGCATGCTGATCCATCACGGGCCGCGAAGGTCGAGTTGAGCCGTCGAGAGCTGCTCGGGTTGCCTCCGTTCGCGGCGTTGGCCGCGGTGAGTGGTGCGGGTGCCGCCGAGTTCGCCGCGGCGACTGGGCTGGAGGCGTCGTCGGCGAGCGATGTCATGCTGCTGCGTGCCCCGACGTGGGACGAGCTGGGAGCCGCGATCGCCGCGACGCCGCGCCCGAAGGGGGCGCGCCTGCGGATCGAGGTCGACCCAGCTCGGTGACGACCGGCCGGCGAGGTGCCCGTGCTACAGGGAACCCCGCGGCGCAACCCATTGACATCGTTGACCCGTGATCGCCGCAATGCGGTCGAAGTCTTCGTCGTAGTGCCAAACCGCTGCGCCGGCAATCTCGGCCGACGCAGCGATCACCAGATCGGCGATCTTGACGCTGCGGTGGTGGAGACCGGCGACATGAGCAAGCGACCGCTGTACGTCGAGGGCACGTTCGAAACAAGTGCCGCCGGTCGGAACTTGGTGAAGGCCGTCCAGCTCGGCGACGATGTCGTCGTAGTCGGAGGCGCTGCGGGCCGAGTAGAGGACCTCGAGGCGAACCTGTGGACAGATGGCCAGGTCGTCCGCGGCGAGATGATCAAACCAGGCGTCGGCGACAACTCGATGGGCCGACCGATGCCACACGCTGGTGTCGACCAGAAGCAGGTTGGTCATCGGGTGGGGCGGCTCGCGGAAAGGATCTCCGACCCTTGGTCGAACCCTTCACCGCTTCGAATTCGCTCGGCGAGGCGGGAACGCTTGGCGGTGCGGGTGACTTCGCGCATTGCCCCTTCGACGGTCTCGCGGATTCCCGACGTGCCGAGGACCTGCTTCGTCTGTTCCAACAGGTCTTCGTCGAGCTCGATGGTGGTGCGATGCGTCACGTCAGCAGTATATAGAAGGCATCATCGAATGTATGCATCAGATTGGATGTGTGGTATGTAGAACGCGATAGCCGCTCGCCGAGGCGAGTCGCTGGGTCGGGTAGCCCTGCTCGGTGAGCCAGCGCTGCAACGAGTCGCCGCCGAGGTGTTTGTGCACGACCATCACGGCGTACCCGTCAGGTGTCAGCCGCGTGAGCCAGGTGGTCAGGAGGTCGTGCAACGCCGGCTTGCCGATGCGTATCGGTGGGTTGCTCCAGACGCATTCGAAGCGGATGTCCGCAGGAACCTCGTCAGGCATCGCGACGCGGAGATTGCCGACGTCGTTCGTTGCCGCGTTCTCACGACAAAGGTCGCGGGCGCGACTGTTGACATCGACACCCCACACGGTCGCACCTGGCGCGCGTCGGGCCAATGGGATCGCGATCGTGCCAACTCCACAACCGAGGTCGAGCAGATGGCCGCTGGATGGGGGAGCGGGTGCCTTCAGGAGCAGCAGTTTGCTGCCGGCGTCGATCTGCGCATATCCGAAGACCCCACGGTCGGTAGCGAGAGTCAGCGACATGTCGGGAAGCCACAGTTCGACGTTGCGCGGCATCGAGGCCGTGACCGGCTGCTCGTCGAAGTAGTGACCCATCTCGCTCGGTAGCCTTGCAGCTATGGCGTACCAGATCCGCACATACGGAGATCCCGTGTTGAAGACCAAGGCGGCCGAAGTTGCCGACATCGATGGCAAGATCGCCCGCCTGGTCGATGACATGTTCGACACGCTGTACGACAGCGACTCCGGCATCGCCCTCGCCGCGCCGCAGATCGGGGTGCAGAAGCAGATCTTCGTGTGGGACGTCGACGACGAACAGATGGCCATCATCAATCCACAGATCGTCGAGTCGACCGGCGAGTGGGTCTACGACGAGGGTTGCCTCAGCATCCCCGGTCTGTACGTCGAGATGCTGCGACCCAACCACGTCCTGATCCGCGGTCTCACCATCGACGGTGACGAGATCGAGATCGAGGCCGACGAGTTGCTGGGGCGTCTGTTCCAGCACGAGATCGACCACCTCCACGGCGTGCTGATGTTCGACCGGATGACGCCTGAACAGCGCAAGGAAGCCATGATCGAGTACCGCCGGGTGCGTGAGCAGCCGGTGGCAGAGGCCCCGAAGCGTCGCCTTCGTCTGCAGTGATCCGCGCCGCGCCGCCGCGCCGGCTGGTGTTTCTCGGCACACCCGAGATGGCAGTGCCGCCACTGCGAGCACTGGTGGCCGCGGGCTTCGACGTCGCCCTGGTCGTCACACGTGTCGACAAGCGCCGCGGCCGCGGCCCGCAGTTGACGCCGAGTCCGGTGAAGGCCGCTGCGGTGGAGCTCGGCCTGCCGGTGTCTCACGCAGTCGACGAAGTGCTCGGTGCCGGAGCCGACCTGGGTGTCGTCGTGGCCTTCGGACAGTTGATCAAGCCGCACGTGCTCGACGTGGTGCCCATGGTCAACCTGCACTTCTCACTGTTGCCGCGCTGGCGGGGTGCGGCGCCGGTCGAGCGGGCTCTGTTGGCGGGCGACGATCAGACCGGCGTGTGCCTGATGCAACTCGAGGAAGGGCTCGACACCGGCCCGGTGTACGCCTGCGAGGCGGTGCCCATCGAACCGTCGACCGCGGCTGCGGAGTTGCGCCACGACCTCGTCGAGGTCGGCACGCGGTTGCTGGTCGACGAGCTGCGGGCCGGACTCGGCGAGCCGCACCCGCAAGAAGGTGAGCCCACGTACGCCGCCAAGGTCACCGCCCAGGACTTGCGCATCGATTGGACGAGATCGTCGGTCGAGGTCTATCGGCTGGTGCGGGTCGGTGGTGCCTGGACGACGCTTCACGGCCGGCGCCTGAAGATCTTGGCCGCCGAGTTGATCGATGGCCACGCTCCGGCCACGAACGAATTGATCGGCGATCGAGTGGCCGACCTCCGACTCCTGGCCGTTCAGCCTGAAGGCAGAGCCCCGATGTCGTTCGATGCCTTTGCCCGTGGCGCACGACTCGCGGACATCGAGCACTTGGGGGCAATCGACGGCGGCGGTATCGTCGGCGATCGATGACCAACGCTCGCCAGGTGGCCTATCGCTGCCTGCAGCGGATCGATCACGAAGGTGCGTATGCCAACCTGCTGCTGCAGAGCGAGCTCGGTCGGTCGAGGTTGAGCGAACGCGATCGTGGGTTCGTCACCGAGTTGGTGTACGGCACCACACGCATGCGTCGAGCATGCGACGCCCTGATCGACCGGTTCTTGACAAGAGAGCCGCAGCCTTCGTTGCGAACTCTCTTGAGACTCGGCGCCTACCAACTTCACTTCGCCGGTGTTGCCGCGCACGCCGCCGTCGGCGAGACGGTCGAGTTGGCACCGAAGGCCGCGAGGGGATTCGTCAACGCAATCCTGCGCCGTGTCGGCGACACACCGATGATCTGGCCCAACGACGCAGTGCGGCTGAGCTACCCAGACTGGATCTTCGAGCGGATGCGAACGGAGTTGGGAGCCGAGGCCGAGCCAGCGCTGTCACGGATGAACGAACCGGCACCCGTCTCGGTGCGCGACGACGGCTACCGGCAAGATCTCGCCTCACAATGGGTGGCTGCAGCCGTCGAGGCAGCACCGGGTGAGCAGATCCTCGACATGTGCGCCGCACCGGGTGGCAAGGCGACGGCCATGTCGTCGACAGGAGCCGACGTGATCGCTGCCGATCTGCAGCTGCACCGCGCCCGTCTCATCCGCGAAGTGCCGGTCGTGGTTGGCGACGCCTGCCGCGCCACCGTTTGCCGCTTCGACCTTCGACAAGGTCCTGGTCGACGCGCCCTGCAGCGGGCTCGGTGCCTTGCGCCGGCGTGCCGATGCCCGGTGGCGGATCATGCCAATCGACGTGTCCGAGTTGGCCGAGTTGCAGCGGCGGATCCTCGTCGCAGCAGCGCCCTTGGTCCGACCAGGCGGATGGTTGGTGTACAGCGTGTGCACCCTGACCGCCGCAGGAGTCGATCGACCACCCGATTCCCGATCGGTTCGAGCCGATCGACGATGCGCCGAGGTCGGAGTGGCGGCGTGTACGGCCACGGATGGCGAGTGTTGCCGCACGATCACGACACCGACGGCATGGTCCTGATTCGATACCGTCGAGCACCATGAACGAACAGCCCCTGCACGCAAAGGTGCTGACCGTCAGCGACGGCGTGGTCGCCGGTACCCGCGAAGACATCAGTGGTGCGGCACTCGTCGCTCAACTCGCGGCCGCCGGCTGGGTGGTCCTCGAGCACCGAGTCACGGCGGACGGGGTCGACAACGTCGCCGACGCCCTGCGCGACATGTCCGACGGGTTCGCCGGACTGATCGTGTCGACGGGCGGCACCGGGTTCGCGCCGCGTGACCAGACTCCGGAAGGAACTCGCCACGTCATCGAGCGAGAGGCTCCGGGGCTGGCCGAGGCGATGCGCCTGGTCAACCCGCTCGGCCGCCTGTCGCGGGGGATTGCCGGAATCTGCGGCCAGGCGATCATCTGCAACACACCCGGGTCGCCGAAGGGCTGCGTCGAACAGCTCGGTGCCATCCTCGACGTCGTCGGCCACGCAGTCCGCCTGCTCGACGAATCGCCCACGTCGCATTAGCGGCGAGGTTCGGATCGTGGCCGGATAGCCTGCTGCGGGTGCTGAGGCTGGTGCTGCCCAAGGGGTCGTTGGAGAAGGCCACGCTCGAGTTGTTCTCCGCTGCAGACCTTCCTGTGGTGCGGTCGTCGTCGGTCGACTACAAGGCAACCATCGACGACCCGCGAATCATCGACGTTCGCATCCTGCGCCCGCAGGAGATTCCGATCTACGTCGCCGAGGGTCTGTTCGACGTCGGTCATCACGGGACGTGACTGGGTGGAAGAGACCGACAGCGACGTCGTCAGCCTCGGAGAACTGCGTTACAGCAAGGCCACTTCGAACCCGGTGCATGGTGGTTGCTGCCGTCGCCGACGACTCGCCGGCACGATGCGTCGCCGATCTACCTCAGGGCGTGCGGGTCACCAGCGAATACCCGAGGCTGGCGGCTCGCTACTTCGCGTCCAAGGGCATCGACGCCGACGTGCGGTTGTCGTACGGCGCGACCGAGGCCAAGATCCCCGACATCGCCGACTGCGTCGTCGAGATCACCGAGACCGGGTCGGGCGCTGCGCGCCGCCGGCCTGCGCATCATCGACACCGTGTTGGTCAGTTACACCGAGATGGTGGCCAACAAAGCAGCGTACGAGGATCCGGCCAAGCGGCACGCGATGAATCAGCTGATGACCCTGCTGCTCGGCACTCTCGACGCCCGCGGCAAGGTGCTGGTGAAGCTGAACGTCGACGCCGATCACTTCAAGGCAGTTCTCGGTGTGCTGCCCTCGGCCAAGTCGCCGACCATCAGCGAGTTGGCCAGCGGTGGATACGCCGTCGAATCGGTGGTCGACAAGAGAACCATCAACACGCTGATCCCCGAGCTGAAAGACGCCGGCGCCTCCGACATTTTGGAGTTGCCGATCAGCAAGATCGTTGCCTGACGTGCACGGCACAGTCACCGCGTTCGACAAGGTCGTCGGCCTGGGTGAGATCACCCGCGACGACGGCACGGTCGTGCCGTTCCACTGCATCGTCATCGCCGATGGCAGCCGCGACATCCCCGTCGGCGCCGACGTCGACTTCGACCTGATGTGCAAGCTCGGCCGCTACGAAGCCACTCGCATCGTCAGCCGATGAACGAGCGCGACCAGCGCATCGTCGACGTGATCCGCTCGTTGCGGGAAGGCGAGGTGGTCACCTACGGCGACATCGCCGAAGACGCCGGCTACCCGAAGCTCGTCGCGCCTGGTCGGTCGAATCCTGGCCACGACGGATCTGGAACTGCCGTGGTGGCGTGTCGTCAACTCGGTCGGTCGGTTGGTGCCGGGCCACGAGCGCGAACAGGCCGCCCAGTTGCGTATCGAAGGCGTGAGGGTCGTCGAGGGGCGCGTACGCATGGCGCGCCATGGTCGTTTCAGTTCTCGGCGACAGCGGCAGCCTTGATCTGCACGAAAGCGAGGCGGATGTTGGCCAAGGCGGCGCTCAACGTGGCGGCCTCTGGTCCGAGACGTTCGCCGAGACCTTCGACCAGGCAACCGACTGCGTCGATGGCCAACGAGGCCTCACCCAAGCGTGGCGGATTGGCGCCGAGATGGATCGCGGCCAACTCGTACAAACCCATGACGTGGTTGACGACGACTGTCTGGGCGGGCACCTCGGCCAGCCGGGCGCGGGCCTCGCTGAGGGCCTTCTGTGCGTCTTCCACCACGGAATCGGTGTCTTCGCTGCTCACCTGAGGTATCGTATCCGCCGACAACTCATCGCGAAGTGGGGTTGCTGGTGACAGCAAACTCCCACCCGGCCACACTTGCGTCAGCTACCGTGCGTCCGGGTCACGAGCACTCGAATTGCCGTCCTGGTGGCGGTGTTCCTCGCCGTGTTGGTGGCTTCGCAGCCGAACACATCGAAGGGATCCACCCATTGCACAGGATTGATCAGCCATAGCACCGCCGCAGCAACCGGAGCACCGGTACAACGATCGCATTCGCGCCCGTGAGGTTCGTCTCATCGGCGCAGATGGCAGCCAACTTGGTATCAAGAACCTGCCAGATGCTCTCGCCCTCGCCCGACAGCAAGACCTCGACCTCGTCGAGGTGGCGCCGATGGCGAATCCACCGGTATGCCGGATCATGGACTACGGCAAGTTCCGGTACGAGGAAAGTCAAAAGGCCAAGGAATCGCGCAAGAAGACCATCCAGGTCTCGATCAAGGAAGTGAAGTTCCGTCCCAAGATCGGCAAAGGCGATTTCGACACCAAGGTGCGCCACATGCAGGACTTCCTTGCAGACGGCCACAAGGTGAAGGTCACGTTGCAGTTCAGGGGTCGAGAGATGGCCCACCCCGAACTCGGTTCGCGAATCCTCGATGCGGTGATCGAGCAGGTGGGCACCCACGGCAAAGTGGAGACCCAAGCTCGGTTGGAAGGTCGAAACATGACCATGGTGCTGGCCCCCGAGAAGAAGGCAGTCGTCAAGAAGCCGCACGAACCAAGGGCGGCGGCCCACAACGACACGTCTCGCCACGACATAGCCAGTCACGACACGGCTGCTGACCATGCTGCGGCACCGGCACAGCCGGAACAAGCAGAAGCAGAAGTTCAGAAGTTGCAGAAGTAACAGAAGTACAGGCACCGGCTGAACCGGTAGCGGAAGCGGTCGTAGAAACGGCCGATCCGGCCTGATCTCACGATCACCCCAACAAGGAATCAACCATGCCAAAGATGAAGACCAGTAAGACCGCCGCGAAGCGGTTCAGCAAGACAGGCACCGGCAAGCTTCGCCGCCTGCAGCAGAACCGACAGCACCTCTTCGAGAAGAAGCCGTCGACACGTACCCGTCGCCTCGACGGGATGGTGGCCGTGCATCCTGGCGATGCCCGCAAGATCAAGCGCCTGCTCGGCGAACGCTGACAAGGAGAACGACAAGGAGATAGTGAAATGGCTCGTGTAAAGCGCGCCGTTGGTTCGAAGAAGCACCGTAAGCAGGTGCTCGAGCGTGCCAAGGGTTACTACGGAAACAAGAGTCGCTCGGTGCGGGCGGCCAACGAACAGGTCATGAAGAGCGGGCAGTACGCGTTCCGCGACCGTCGTGCCAAGAAAGGCGAGTTCCGTCGGCTGTGGATCCAGCGAATCAATGCTGCGTGCCGTTTGAACGACATCAGTTACAGCCGGTTCATCGCCGGGCTCAACGCGGCCGGTATCGAGGTCGACCGCAAGGTCATGGCCGATCTCGCAGTGACCGATGCTGCGGCTTTCACTGCACTCACCGTTGCCGCCAAGGCTGCTCTCTGAGCACCGACCACCCTGCTGGCCACCACCCTTCGGGGCTGACCTTCTCGAACGAGCGGGTTCAACGACTGCGGCGCCTGTTGGGGCGCCGCAGTTCTCGTTACGAGGAAGGTGTGTTCGTGGTCGAGGGGGTCGGCTTGCTGCACCAGGCGATGGCGGCCGGATGGCACGTCGAAGGTTGCTACGTCGCACCTGGCACGACGATCGATGCCGATGTGTTGGTGCACGAGTTGGCACCGAACGTGATGGAGCGGGTCGCCTCGACCGAGTCGCCTCAGCCCGTGTTGGCCGTGGTCGCCATGCAGTTGGCAAGTTTGCCGACGACGGCGACGTTCGTGTTGGTAGCCGATCGCATCGCCGATCCGGGCAACGCCGGCACCATCATCCGCTCGGCAGAGGCGGCCGGCGCCGACGCGGTGGTTCTCACCCCTGGTTCGGTGGATCCGTACAACCCGAAAGTCGTCAGGGCGACGGCGGGCTCGCTGTTTCGCATCCCGGTCGTCGAAGCCACACTCGAGTCGCTGTCGCGCTTCCGCCGATTGGGTACGTCGTCGCACCGCGGCGACGTGTACACCGACCCGGTGTACCACGGTCGGGTCGCGGTGGTCGTCGGCAACGAGGCACACGGGCTCGACGACGACGCGGCGATCGACCAGTGGATCACCATTCCCCACGCCGGCACGGTCGAGAGCCTCAACGTCGCCATGGCCGCGACGGTGCTGGCATTTGAAGTGGCTCGGCAGCGGAGCACTGTCTAGGATGGCACGATGGTCGATCGGCGATTTCGGTGCCCCCGGGCGTTGCTCGGGGTTGCGCGCTGACTCGCTGACGTCTCGCCACCTCACCGCTCGGGGGTTCATGCCCAATGTCGTGTGATGCGCTGAGGAGAGTGTGGAGATGATCGAGGAAGTGAGACGGGCGGCCGAGGACGCACAGACGCGAATCGGCGAATCGACGACGGCCGACGAAGTGCGCGCGCTCGAGGCCGAGCTGTTGGGCAAACGTGGTCCGTTCGCAACGTTCAAGACAGGTCTCGCCGGGCTGGCGACCGTCGAGCAGAAGAAGGCCGCGGGCCAGGCGGTCAACGAGGCGACGACCGCCGTTTCCGAGAGCTTGGCCCGGCGCCGCAGTGAACTGGCCGCTGCAGAGCGGGTGATGCAGTTGGCGGCAGAACGGCTCGATCTCACCGAAGTCATGTCGCGTCCGCGGCGTGGTCACGCACACGTGGTCACGCAAGCATGGGAGCGGCTGGAGGACGTGTTCATCGGACTCGGGTTCCAAGTCGCCGAAGGTCCACACGTCGAGACCGACTGGTACAACTTCGAAGCCCTCAACATGCCGCTCGATCACCCGGCGCGCAGCATGCACGACACGTTCTACGTGCGAGCACGACGAGCATGCCGAACCAGGTTCGACGGTCCTGCGCACGCACACATCGCCGGTACAGATCAGGGTGATGCAGACCGTGCCGCCACCGATCTACATGATCATGCCCGGCCGCGTGTTCCGCAACGAGACCACCGACGCCACGCACCTTGCCGTCTTCCATCAACTCGAGGGGCTGGTGATCGATCGGGGCATCACGCTCGCTGATCTCGCGGGCACCATCGACGTCTTCACCAAGGCGTTCTTCGGCGCCGACTTCGGATCGCGGCTGCGGCCGAGCTACTTCCCGTTCACCGAACCCTCAGCCGAGTTCGACATCCAGACACCGTCGGGCGAATGGCTCGAGCTCGGCGGCAGCGGCATGGTGCATCCAAACGTGTTGCGTGCTGGTGGCCTCGACCCGGAGGAGTGGAGTGGCTTCGCATTCGGGTTCGGCATCGACCGCATGGCCAAGGAACGCCACGCCATCGCCGACGTCCGCGAGATGTACAGCAACGACCTTCGCTTCCTGGAGCAGTTCTGATGAGGATCGTTCACTCGTGGCTCAACGAACTTGCTCCCCTCGGCGACGACATCGACACATCGCCGCGACCATGACCGATCTCGGCCTGGCGGTCGATGAGATCATTCACGTCGGCGCCACCGTCGACGGCGTCATCACCGCCCGTGTCGTGCGCACCGAACGGCACCCCGACGCAGCGAAGGTGCACCGCGTCTACGTCGACGCCGGCGACGGTCGCGAGCGGCACGTGTGGTGTGGAGCGTTCAACATGCAGGCCGGCGACATCGTGCCGCTTGGCCACACCGGGCACGGCGATGCCCGATGGCCGGGTCATCGAACCGAAGCCGATCCTGGGCATCCAAAGTGACGGGATGTTGTGCTCGGCTCGCGAGCTCGGGCTGGGCGACGACCATGCAGGCATCGTGATCCTTCCCGAAGGGACGCCTCTCGGCCAGCCGTACGGCGAAGCCCTCGGTCTCGCTCTCGAGACCGTGTACGACCTCGACGTGACCCGCAACCTGCCGGATTGTTGGGGACATCTCGGCGTCGCCCGCCAGGTGGCGACGCGACTCGGGCTCACCCCTCACCGAACGTATCGCCTCGATCACGGCGACCAGTGGGGCTCCGACCCGGCAGGCGACCGTCGAACTGGTCGATGGCGATCGCTGCGCCCGCTTCACCAGCACGGTCATTGGCGGAGTGCATGTCTGCCCGTCGCCGGAATGGATCGGTCAGCGCCTCGTTGCTGCGGGAATGCGTCCGATCAACAACATCGTCGATGTCAGCAACTACGTCATGCTCGAGCTCAACCAACCGAACCACGCCTATGACCTCGACACGTTGGGTGGCGGAGGGTTCCGCGTGCGACGTGCCGACGACGGCGAAACGATGATCACCCTCGACGGTGCAGAGCGCACACTCACAAGCGACGATCTGTTGATCTGCGATGCCAACAACACGCCGATCGGCATCGGGGGGATCATGGGTGGGCTCGACAGCGAGATCAGTGACACGACGACCACGATCGCACTGGAGATCGCCTGGTTCGAGCCGATCGGGATCGCCAAGACGGCCACTCGCCTCGGCCTGCGAAGTGAGGCCTCGCTGCGGTTCGATCGCGGAGTCGATCCGCGCGGCATGCCCGCCACGATCGCCAGATTCGTCGATCTTCTGCGGCTGACCTGTCCTGGACTCGTCGTGCACGAAGGAATGGTCGACGCCACGTCGGAGTTCCTCCCCGTTGCTCCAGTCATCGATGTGCGCGTCGCCCGGGTCAATTCCCTCCTTGGCACGGCGCTGACCAGTGACGAGATCTGCAGCCTGATAGCCGGTCTCGGCTTCGAGGCGCACGGCGCCGAGACGTTGGCCGTCACGGTTCCCTCGTGGCGACCCGACTGCACCGCCGAGGTCGACATCATCGAAGAGGTCGCCCGTCAGTACGGGTACGGCAAGATCGGCAAGACGGTGCCGAAGTCGACCATGCACGGCCGCTTGTCATTGCTGCAGGCTCGGCGCCGACAGCTACGCGAGGTGCTGCTCGGCCTCGGACTCGACGAGGCGATGCCCAACCCGTTCCTGGCCGACGACGATCTGGTTCGGGCCGGCCTCGAGGGTCCCGCCCTGCGGATCATCAACTCGTTGGTGGCAGAGGAGAGCGTGCTTCGTACCACGCTGCGTCCCGGCCTGTTGAAGGCGATCGCCTTCAACGAATCGCACCGCCGCGCCGAGGTCAGCCTGTTCGAGATCGGGAACGCCTACCCGCCCGGCGACGGAGAGCTACCCGACGAGTACGAGGAGTTGGCTGTCGTTCTGGCCGGTCGCGATGCGATGGGCGCGATGGATGTGTGGCGCGAGTTGGCCGCAACGATGGGGTTCGGCGCCCGGGTCGACCAATCAAAGCCGCCTGCGGGTCTGCACCCCACCCGATCGGCCACCTTGTCACTGGGCCGCGACGCGATCGGCGTGGTGGGGGAGGTGCATCCCGACGTGCTCGACGCGTTCGGCATCGACGAGCGCGTCGCTGTGCTCGAGCTCAACCTCTCGGTGCTGCTGGCTCACGAGGCCAAGGTGTCGATGTGGAAGCCGACCAGCCGGTTTCCGTCGAGCGACCTCGACCTGGCGTTCGTCGCGCCCGACTCGGTGACAGCCGAGAAGGTCGACAAGGCCATCCGGCAGGCGGCGGGAGCATTGCTGGTCGACTTGGCCCTGTTCGACGTGTACCGCGGAGCGGGTGTCCCGGCGGGCAGCCGGAGCCTGGCCTATCGACTCAGGTTGCAGGCACTCGACCGGACCCTCGGCGATTCCGAACTGACCGACCTGCGCACGAAGGTCATCAATGGCGTTGCCAAACTCGGTGCAACGATTCGCGGTTAGTTAGCTGCTACCCGCCGAGGAACGCCGCGGATTGACTGCGTACGAGACCGATCAACGACTCTTGGGTGATCGACAGATCGACGGTGTGCAGGCCCCAGTTGGGCGCACCATCACCTGGGATGTCGTCGGCTCGCGGGTCGCTCGGGTCGCCATTGACGGTGATCGCCAGGTAGCTGTACCCGTCTTTGACCTTGCATTCAGCAGTGATCAGGCCAGGGACGCCGATGAACGATGTCGTGATCGTCGGGGCGGCGTCGGGGTTGGTGAACACCCATGATCCAGTCGGTGCGGCGGCCTCGAGCACGCCGGCGCCGCCGGCCAGCGCTGCGGGGTTGGTACAGGCAGAGGCAGTCGAGCCCTGCGGTGCGCCGAACAGTGCTCCGGGTTGCGGCGGGACGCCGTCGCGGTAGCTCTGGAAGGTGACGACGCAGCCGATCTCGCCGTTGGCTCGGCACAGGGGCATGTGTTGTGTGTCGCCTCCGACGTCTTGGCCCAGGGCCACCTGGAACGACGTGCCGGCGATGATCGCCGACACGATCAAGGAGCGCTGCTCCGGCTTCGGATCGATCTCCTCACGAAGCAACCGGACGACGTGGAAGCTTCCCTGCGAATGCGCCAGTATCACGACCGGGCGACCGTGATTGTCGTTGGCCAAGTAGTGGCGCCAGGCGTCGAGCACATCCTGATAGGCGAGATCCCACCCTTCGGCGAAGCTGCCGGATGCCTTGCCGAACAGACCGGCCAACGTGACGGAGCGATAGACGGGCACGAAGAGCTTGCACACCTGGTTGAATCGTGCCGCCTGCAGATCGGTGACGGTGACCTCGGCACCCGGAACAAGATCGCTGTTGAATGCGGAGTCCTCGCTACTCGTCGGATATACGTAGAAGCAATCGATCGGGGGATCGGCGGCGACCACATACGGCTCGATCGTCAGCGTGCCGTCGGCCGCAACATTGGTCAGTGGCGCTGGATTGTCGCACGTGTCGGTCACGTCGCCGCGACAGATCCAATTGGCCGGATCCTCATAGACCGCACTCACGTACGGAGCGATCGTTGTGGCCGGCGCCGTGGTCGCCGAACTTGTGGTCGCCGAAATTGTGGTCGCCGGAGTCGTGGTCGCCGGCGTGTCGGCCAGCTGGTGCGTCGTTGTTGGCTGTGACGCGGTAGTCGTCGGGACACTCGTGGAACCGGGGGATGTGGTGACCGAGGAACTGGACGACGCGCAAGCGGCTGCCAGGAAGGCAGGTAGCAACAGCAGAATCGGGCGCCTTCGAATGGCCTCACGCTACGGCTCGAGCAGCACGAGTTGCAGAAACGCTGATGATTGTGTCGCAATTCACCAATGCCTGTCGGGATAAATCGTTGGCAGGATAGGTAGTTACCTGCTAAATCTCGAACATTTGTGTGAGGTCGCGGTGGACATCGCCATCGAACAGGTGTACGATAGCTGATGTGGATGAAGTCGCAGTTGGTGTCTTGCAGACCCGTATGGCTGACCTTTGTGGGCATTTGAACGTGCTTCATGCACAGCTGGTCGAGGCGGTGGTCGAGGCCCTCGATGGTGGGTTGTGGGAGCAGTGGGGGATCCGCTCGCCGGAGCATTGGTTGGCCTGGCAGACCGGGCTGTCGCCGGCGCGGGCCAGGCAACTGGTTGATGTCGCCCGCCGTGCCGCAGAACTGCCGGTGACGTTCGCGGCGTTCGCTGATGGCGAGTTGTCCGTCGATCAGGTCGTCACCGTGGTCAAGCACACCCCGGCGCACAATGATGCCGAGGCCTGCGAGTTGGCCAAGTACGCCACCGTGTCACAGTTGCGGTCAGCGCTGTCACGCTACGTGCACGAGATCGACCCCACGCCTGACGATCCAGCGCCGGGCGACGTGTGCGGGGGTGACTCGCGCAGCCATCTGTCGACATCGTTCGACGAGGCCGGCAGGTTCTCCTTGCATCTCAACGCCCCCGCCGATCAGGGAGCGATCATCAGTCAAGCGATCAACGAGGCGCGCGACGCCCTGTTCCTCGCCGGACAGTGCGATGTGACCTGGCTCGATGCCTTCGTCGAGGTCTGCAACCGCTCGCTGGGCATGGTGACGAGCGGGTCGCGACGTGACCGGTTCCGCACCTATCTGCACCTCAACACCGATGACGATGGCGGTCCAGCGCATGCCTGGTTCAACAGCGGCCCCTGCTTGCCGGACGCGATCCGTGACCTGTTGTGCTGCGATGGGATCATCCAGCCGTTGTGGCACACCGCTGGGCTGCCGATCAATGTCGGCCGGGCCCGCCACATCGTGCCACTGCGTACCCGCCGGGCGGTCCTTGATCGTGATCGCACCTGCCGCCATCCGTCATGCCACGCAGCCACCCATTTGGAGGTCCATCACATCCTCGAATGGATCCGTAACGGCCGCACCGATCTCGACAACCTGTGCGCGTTGTGCCCGAAACATCATGACGGCTACCACCGCAACGAATTCTCGATGTCCGGCAACCCCAACATCGCCGGCGACCTCACCTTCTACGACGCCCGCGGCCGACCGATCCCCAACGCCGCCCGGCCGAACCTGCCCAACGGTCCACCACCGGCACCACCACCCGGCAAGAAGTACGCCCACCCCACCGGCGAACACTTCGACACCCGCTGGCTCGACTTCACCACCGCAGCCGCCGCATAGACGCGGTCAGCAAACGTTCCACGAACTACCCGGCGGCGCGAGTGACGAAGATCGTGCGCTCAGGCAGCGGACGCGGTCGTGTTGCCGAATTGGCTTGTGAGTCAGTCGGTGACGTTCTCGACGAGGAATGAGATTCGCACCAGCGCGCCCCACTCGTCGAGATTGTCGCCTCGCAAGCCGACCGAGACGACATCGAGCGCCTTGATGCTGCGCAGGCTGCGATTCGCCTCTGCCAACGCCGACTTGACAGCGTCGTCGGAACTGACAGTTGACCGTCCGACCACCTCGATGATCTTCACGACACTCATAACGCCTCCCTTTGCTGAAGATCCCCTCTCCTAGCTTCCCACAGCGGGTGAAACGGAAATTCACCGGACGTGCTGCGACGCGGTTGCATCGGCCTTGCTCGAGGCGCACGCTTGCGGGGTGCTTGATGAGGACATGCAACGGGTCGTCGACGAACAGCGGCTCGGTTATGTCGCCTCCGTGTGCCCCGACGGGACTCCGAATCTTTCGCCGAAGGGGACGACTGCCGTGTGGGACTCGGAGCATCTGGTCTTTGCACACCTGCACTCGCACCAGACGGCCGCCAACATCGAGGCCACAAACGCCGTCGTCGAAGTCAACGTGGTCGACCCGATCCTCCGGAAGGGCTACCGGTTCAAGGGCCCGGCTGTGGTCCACCGGAACGGGCCCGTGTACGAGGCAGGTCTCCGGTTCTACTGGGAACGCAGCCGGCTCGCCCCACTTCGAATCGCAGCGATCGTCCTGGTCAGGATTGAACTGGCAAGCCCGCTGATCTCCCCGGCGTACGACGACGGAACCACCGAACGCGAGATCGAGGAGCGTTCGCTGGTCATGTACGGACTGGTCCGCACCACGAAGTCGTCCGGTTAGCGTCGACGGTCGTCGCCGCTAGTTCATCGACAAGTCGTCGGGAGCGTTGGCCAACCAGGCGACCCGGCCCCGTTGCCGGCGCAACACCAGGCGCCAGAGATCTCGAGGCGCTTCGTGAAAGACATCGTCGCGTCGCGCGTCGAACACCATCCACGCGCCCGCAGCCAACTCGTCGTCGAGTTGACCGGCCGCCCATCCCGCATAGCCGCGGAACATCCGCACCCTCCCCACCTCGTCGGCGACATCAACCGGATCCCGGGCGAGATCGACGCTGCCGAGATCGGGAAGGATCGCACTCCATGCATCCTCCCGCGGGCCACGCAGTTCGGCGAGCCCGATCAACGCATCGAACTGGACCGGTCCACCGTTGAACACGACAGCAGGCGGGGCCGATAGATCCATCCACCGCTCGAGGCCATCGATGAAGGTTTCGTCGGTAGGCTGGTTGAGTACGACGCCAACCGCGCCATCCGCGCTGTGCTCCAACATGTACACGACCGAGCGGTCGAAGTTGGGGTCGTCGAGAGGTGGCGTCGCCAAGAGCAACATCCCTCGCGTGACGCCGTAGTCGGAATTCACTCCAGTATTCTGGCGGTCACGCATGCTGATTGGTTCGCTGGAGAACCAACAAGGAGAACAATCCCCCGATGTTCAAGAAATTCGCTGGTGCCCTGGCCATTATCGGCGCCGTGGTCGTGGCCGCCTTGGTCGGCTTTCAACTGCTTCACTCGCCGTTCACCACCACGACGAAAGATCATTCGCCGCCGCTCGTGCTCGCCGAGTTGCGCGATCTCTCCGATTTCCACGCCTCGCAGGCCCAATTCGAAGTGACCCTCGACCTCGAGAAGGACGTCAAATGGGTGCCCAGCGCCATCGCCGGCGAGCGCGTTCAGTTCGTCGGGGTCGGCACGGTCGACGGTGTTGTCGACTTCGGCAGCCTTGGCGCCGGGGCAGTGCAGATCAGCGACGATGACAAGTCGGTCGTCGTCACGTTGCCCGGGGCCTACGCCGGCACACCCGTGCTCGACCACGACCAAAGCCACGTCATGAACCGTGACCGCGGCCTACTCAACCGCATCGGCGGGATTTTCAACGACAACCCGACCAGCGAGGCGGGCCTGTATGAAGCGGCGACGAACAAGATGGCCGCCGCCGCTCAACAGACCGATCTCATCGATCGTGCCCAGGCACATACCACGTCCGTGCTCACGGCAATGCTCGAGTCGATGGGCTTCGAACACGTCGACGTCAACTTTCAGGTATCGACCGTATCGGTTTGACCAGCTGGGCGTAGCGCCGAGCCGGTTGCATGATAATGCGTCGTGATGTATAATCATACGCTGTGAAGCGAGTCGGCATCATCGGCGCGTCGGGCTACACCGGGGCGGAACTGCTCAGGCTGTGCGCGCAACACCCCGAATTCGAGGTCGTCTATGCGACCGGCGACAGTCAGGCCGGAACACTGGCCGGCAGCCTGTATCCAAGCCTCGCGGCGCGCTACCCCGACCTCGTGTTCGCCGAGTTCGACCCGGCGCTGGCCGAGGGCCTCGACGTCGTGTTCCTCGGGCTGCCCCACGAGGCGTCGATGGCGCTGGCGCCACAACTGCACACCAAGGTCGGCTGCCTCGTCGATCTATCGGCCGCATTTCGCCTCAAAGATGCGTCGTTGTATCCGACGTGGTACGGCTTCACCCACGACCAGCCCGAACTGTTGGCCTCGGCCGTGTTCGGGCTTCCCGAACTGCACCGTGAAGACCTGAAGGAAGCGACACTCGTCGCCACACCCGGCTGTCACGTCACGGCGGCGACGCTGGCTCTCGCACCACTGGTTGAAGCCGGCGTCGTCGAGCCGACCGGTGTGATCGTCGATTCGATCACCGGTGTCAGCGGAGCCGGAAGGGCGCTGAAACACACGTCGATGTTCTGCACGGTCGACGAAGATGTCAACGCCTACGGCCTGCTGGATCATCGCCACACCCCCGAGATCGAGCAGGAGACCGGCGCCCAGGTGCTGTTCACTCCACACCTCGCACCCTTGAGCCGAGGACTGCTGGCGACCTGCTACGCCAGGCCGACAGGCAAGGTCAGCACGGTGTCGCTCCTCGCCACCCTTGCCGGTCGATACAGCGGCGAACCGTTCGTTGTCGTACGTCCCGACTCACCGTCGACCAAAGCGACGATGGGCAGCAACGTCGCTCACATCACGGCGCGCTACGACGAACGCACCAACACGGTCATCGCCATTTGTGCAATCGACAACCTCGCCAAGGGAGCCTCGGGGGGTGCGATACAGGCAGCCAACGTCGCCGTCGGGCTCCCCGAGACCGTCGGTTTGTCAATGGTTGGCCTCTACCCATGACGGCGACCGCGGCAGCTGACCGTGCGGCAACACTGGTCGAGGCGCTGCCGTACATCCGCCGGTTCGCCGACCAGGTCGTGGTCGTCAAGTACGGCGGCAACGCCTTGGCGGGGGCATCCGACGACGATGCCCTGCAACTGTTCGCCCAAGACATCGTGCTGATGCGCCAGGTCGGGATGCGCCCTGTCGTCGTCCACGGTGGCGGGCCGCAGATCAACGATCTGATGACACGCCTCGGCAAGCAGTCCGAGTTTCGCGAAGGCCTGCGGGTCACCGACGGCGAGACCATCGACATCGTCCGGATGGTGCTGATCGGCCAGGTCAACCCGCAGCTCGTCGCCGCCATCAACGTGCACGGCCCGCTCGCCGTTGGCGTCTCGGGCGAGGATGCCGCTCTCATCCGTGCGGTCGCCCGCAACGCTGAACTGGGCTTCGTCGGCGACGTCGAGTCGATCAATCCGACGATCCTGCGAGCGCTACTCGACGACGGGTTCATCCCCGTCGTCGCGACCATCGGCACCACTGCCGACGGACAGGCCTACAACATCAACGCCGACACGGTCGCTGGGGCGATCGCCGAGGCTTTGGGCGCCGAGAAGCTGGTCTATCTCACCGACATCGAGGGTTTGCGGCGAGTGGTCGACGATCCCGAATCACTGATCCGCCAGACGACCCCGGACGAGCTCGATGCGTTGACGGCCGACGGCACGATCGCCGGCGGCATGATTCCGAAGGTCGAGAGCTGCACGCGCGGTACGCAACGGAGTGCGCCGCGCTCACATCCTCGATGGTCGAATCGCCCATGTGCTGCTGCTCGAGATCTTCACCGACGAGGGGATAGGGACGATGGTCCAATGAACACGCACGCGTTCGACACGTCGGCGGCGCCAACCGTCTGTCCGTTCATGCCGGTGTTCGGCGCCCCACAAGTGATGTTCGTTCGCGGTAGCGGCACCGAGTTGTGGGACAACAACGGCAAGCGCTATCTCGACTTTCTCGGTGGTCTGGCAGTCATCGCCCTCGGTCATTCACATCCGCGGATCACCGACGTGATCTCCCAGCAGGCGGCGACGCTGATGCACGTCAGCAACCTGTTCGCCACCGACAAGGCGACCGAGGCGGCGATCAAGATCGACGCATTGCTTGAAGAGGCGACAGGCTCCGTCGGTCAGGTGTTCTTCTGCAACAGCGGTGCGGAAGCCAATGAGACAGCGCTGAAGTTGGCCCGCAAGTTCGGCGGTCGCGGTCGGCACGCCGTGATCAGCGCCTACGGCAGTTTCCACGGGCGCACGTTGGCCGCCTTGGCCGCGACGGGTCAGCCTGCCAAGCACGAGCCGTTCTTCCCGATGCCCGACGGCTTCCGGCACGTCCCGTTCAACGACATCGCCGCGCTCGAGGCGGCGATCGACCCGACAGTCGCGGCCGTGCTGCTCGAACCGGTGCAGGGTGAGGGCGGTGTGCTGCCGGCCGACGATCAGTATCTGCGCGATGTCCGAGCGCTTTGTGACGAGCGTGGCCTCCTGCTGATGATCGACGAGATCCAGACCGGCTTCGGTCGTACTGGCGAATGGTTCGGCTTCCAACACGCCGGCATCGTGCCCGATGTCGTGACCATGGCCAAGGCAATGGGCAACGGTTTCCCAGTTGGAGCAACGTGGGCCAAGCACGAGGTCGCCGCGGTGTTCCAACCAGGCGATCACGGCAGCACCTACAGCGGTACCGCGCTCGCCACTGCGGTCGTCAGCGCGGTCATCGACGAGATGCGCAGCATCGATGCTCCGGGTCTGGCCGCCAAACGAGGCGAGTACCTCACGGCCAAGCTAAGCGAGTTGCGCGGGATCGCCAGTGTGCGCGGCCGCGGGCTGCTCCTGGCGGCCGAGTTGTCTGACGGTGGTGACGCCAAGACCGCCTATTCCGAGCTGCTCGACCGCGGCTTGGTCACCAACGCCGTCACCGCGACGTCGCTGCGCTTCGCGCCGCCGCTCACTGTCACCGAGGCGGAGATCGACGAGGCAGTTGCCATGGTCGACGCTGTACTGCGATGAGACATCTGCTCAACATCACCGACCTCACGGCTGAAGAGCTGGTGCAGGTGCTGCACCTCGCCGAACGCACCGACCTCCGCCCCGTGCTCGGCGGTCTGGGCGTCGCCCTGATCTTCGAGAAGCCGTCCAACCGAACCCGCCAGTCGATGGAGATGGCCGTCGTGCAGCTCGGCGGACATCCGGTCTACACGCGCGGCGAGGAGGTCGGCTTCGACGTGCGCGAGTCGGTCGAGGACGTCACCAACGTGATGGCCGGTTATCACGGCCTGCTCGCCGCGCGGGTGTTCGACCACCACGTGGTCGAACGGATGGCTGCTCTCGACCGTGTGCCCATCGTGAACATGCTCAGTGACTACTCGCACCCGCTGCAGGGCCTTGCTGATGTGTTGACGATGCAACAGATCCACGGTCCGTTGACGGGACAGACGGTCGCCTTCATCGGTGACTACAACAACGTGGCCCGTTCGCTCGCCGAGGCCACAATGCTGCTCGACGCCAACATCACCTTCGGATGCCCTGTCGGCTACGGCGCCTCAGATGCCGAGCTCGAACGACTGAACCTGCTCGGCAACGGTCGAGCTCGGCAGGTGCACCGCGCGGTCGAGGCCGTGGATGGCGCGATCGCCGTGCACACCGACACGTGGACATCGATGGGCCAAGAGTCCGAGAAGGACGAGCGCAAGCAAGCGTTCGAGGCCTACACCGTGACCGAACAGATGATGGCGTCAGCGGCGCCCGGCGCAGGCTTCTACCACTGCCTGCCGGCCTACCGCGGATACGAGGTTGCCGCCGAGGTGATCGACGGTCCGCGCAGCCACGTGATCAAGCAGTCGCACAACCGTCTCCACGCTGCCCGCGCTGCGCTTGCGTTCCTGATGGGCGTGCGCTGATGGCCAGCAAGGTTCAGCGTCAACAGGTGATCGGCAAGTTGATCGGCAGCCATGCCGTCACCAATCAGCCGCAGCTGGTCGAGCTCCTGGCCGACTCGGGAATAGCGGCCACGCAGGCAACGGTGTCGCGAGACCTCGAGGATCTCGGCGCGGTCAAGGTGCGCGTGCCCGGTGGTGAAACCGTGTACGCCATTCCCGAGTACGAGCCGGCACGAATCGCACCGGAGGACCAATTGCGTCGCGTGATGGGCGAGTGGGTCGCCGAGGTCAAGGTCTCGGCCAACCTGGTGGTGCTGCGCACGCCCCCCGGCTGCGCCCATGTCGTCGCCTCGGCCATCGACCGTTCGGGGATGCACGGGTTGGTCGGTACGGTCGCCGGTGACGACACGTTGATGTGCGTCGCCGATGAGACGTTCGGAGGCCGGGCGTTGGCCGACCACCTTCGCGAGTTGGCGGGCCTGTCGTGAGCGTCGACGACACAACGCCGACGGGGAAGGCACTGTGGCACGGACGGTTCGAAGGCGGGCCGGCTGTGGAGCTGATGGCATTCACCGAGAGTCTGTCGTTCGACCGGCGGCTGTGGCCCGATGACATCGCCGGCTCGATCGCCCATGTCGAGGGCCTGGCCCACTCACGCGTCATCACCGATTCGGAGGCGTCGTCGATCATCGCTGCGCTCCACCAGGTCGCCGCCGAGTTGGGTGCCGGCACCTTCGTGTTCGTCGAGAGCGACGAAGACATCCACACGGCCATCGAACGTCGGGTGACCGAACTCGCCGGTGCAACCGGCGCCAAACTGCACACCGGACGTAGCCGCAACGACCAGTCGGCCACCGGTGTGCGGCGTTGGATGAAGCGCGAACTGTTGGTGATAGCCGAGCGAATCGTCGACCTGCAGTCGGTGCTACTCGATCGGGCACGCGCTGCCGGCGATGTCTATCTGCCCGGGTACACCCACATGCAACGGGCACAGCCGGTGCTGCTGGCCCACCACCTGCTTGCCCACGGATGGGCACTTGGTCGCGACGTCGAACGACTTCTCGACGCCATGGAACGGATCGATGTCTCTCCGCTCGGCGCCGGAGCGCTGGCCGGCTCGTCATTGCCCCTCGACCCCGACTTCACCGCCGGCAAGCTCGGCTTCGCGGCCCGATTCGAGAACTCGCTCGACGCCGTCGGTTCGCGCGATCACGTCGCCGAAGCGCTGTTCGCGCTGACGATGGTCGCGATCAACCTGTCGCGCATCGGTGAGGAGTTCGTGTTGTGGACCAGTGAGGAGTTCGGGTTTGCCCGCCTCGACGACGCCTATGCCACCGGGTCGTCGATGCTGCCGCAGAAGAAGAATCCTGACATCGCCGAACTGGCCCGAGGAAAGGCCGGCCGGTTGATCGGCAACCTCACCGGGTTCCTGGCGACGATGAAGGGTCTACCGCTGAGCTACAACAGGGATTACCAGGAGGACAAGGAGCCGCTGTTCGATTCGGTCGATCAGATCCGGCTGGGCCTCGGTGCCGTCACCGGCATGATCGCCACGGCGACCTGGGTGCCCGAGCGCATGCAAGCCGCAGCCGACGCAGAGACGAGCGCGGCGACCGATCTGGCCGAGTGGCTCGTGCAGGGTGGCACCCCGTTCCGTGAGGCCCACGCGGTCGTCGGCACACTCGTGCGCAGGGCATTGGCCGGCGACGGGGCGCTGCGCGCACTGGTTGAAGCAGATCCGCTGCTCGGAGCAGAAGCGGCAGCGTTGGTCGCTCCCGGCGTCTCGGTCACCCGACGGATCACGCCCGGAGGTGCCGGCCCGATACCCGTCGCCGAACAACTCGAGCGCTTTGCCGCCCTGGTTGTCAGGCTGCGCACCTCTCTGGCGTGAAGCGGCTGCAGCCTGCGTTCTTCGGGCGCGACTCGCCCGACGTCGCTCCCGAACTGCTCAACAAGCTGTTTGTCGTGGGCGATCGCGCCGGACGGATCGTGGAGGTCGAGGCCTACACGCACGACGACCCCGCAAGTCACAGCTATCGAGGGCGCACCAGACGCAACGAGGTCATGTTCGGGCCATCTGGACGCCTCTACGTGTACTTCGTCTACGGGATGCACCACTGCGCCAACATCGTGACCGGCGACGAGGGCGATGGGCAGGCTGTCCTGATACGCGCGGTGACATGTGAGGGAGTCGACCGCCGATCTACCAACGGGCCAGCCAAGTTGTGCCGGCACTTCGGGATCGACATGTCGTTCAACGGTTCAGGGGCGACCGTGTTCGACGACGGCACCCCGCCTCCCGCCACACCCGTCGTCACCGCGAGGGTCGGAATCACGAAGGCGGCCGAGTTGCCACGACGCTGGCTCGTGCCGACTCGCCCGTAACGGATGTGCGGTTTCGATTGAGGCAGCTGGCAACATGGTGGGCTATGGATCTGCTTGCCGACCTCGACGCCCGTGGACTCGTTCACGACACCACCGATCGCGATGCGCTTGCCGCTCGGCTCGCCACGGGCCGCATCGGGCTGTACATCGGCTTCGATCCGACGGCCGATTCGCTGCACGTCGGTCACCTCGTCGGTCAGCTGTTCATGCGCCGCTTCCAGCTCGCCGGTCACCGGCCGTTCCCGCTGGCCGGTGGTGCCACCGGCATGGTCGGCGACCCGGGCGGCCGCAGCGAGGAACGCAACCTGCTCGACGACGACACGCTGCGTCACAACGTCGAATGCATCAAAGGTGCAGCTCACCAAGTTGCTCGACTTCGAGCCCGGGCCCGTACCAGGCGACGCTTGGTCAACAACGCCGACTGGACGCACCCGATCACGATGCTCGAGTTCCTCCGCGACGTCGGCAAGCACTTCACCGTGAACCAGATGATGGCCAAGGACTCGGTGCGCTCGCGGCT
>CAWEOL010000002.1:0-5000 GCA_963810675.1 Ilumatobacteraceae bacterium | reverse complement strand
AAGCTGGAGTTGCTAGTAATCCCGGATCAGCACGCCGGGGTGAATACGTTCCCGGGCCTTGTACACACCGCCCGTCACACCACGAAAGTCGGCAACACCCGAAGCCGGTGGCCTAACCCGTAAGGAAGGAGCCGTCGAAGGTGGGGTCGGTGATTGGGGTGAAGTCGTAACAAGGTAGCCGTACCGGAAGGTGCGGCTGGATCACCTCCTTTCTAAGGAGAACAGTTCAATCGTTGGTAGGCATTCGTCCTACCCGGTTCGAACCACTCCCAGTTGGTGCATTGGTGGGTACGTCGAAATGGCAGGTCAATCGCAGGATTCGTCCTCTTGGCAGGCCGGCTCGACAAACTTTGTCTTCTCTTCCGTTTTGAGGGAGTCGACCCACGTGGGTCCTCGACCTCGGCGCCGGCACGGAGCTCTCGCTCCCGCTGCCCACGGTGTGCCCCGCACGATCCGACTCTGCCAATGACGTTTGCGTCAGGTAGTCATCGTGTGTTGCGGCCCCGTCGCTGCCCTTTGAGAACTGCAGAGCAAGCACGAGCATCTTTGTTCTTCCAAGCTACAAAGAGCCAACGGTGGATGCCTTGGCGCCAAGAACCGATGAAGGACGTGAGTGACTGCGAAAAGCTGCGGGGAGCCGTCTACTAGGCATTGATCCGCAGATGTCCGAATGGGGAAACCCAGCACTCGTCATGGAGTGTTACCCCGGTCTGAATACATAGGACCGGAGGAGGGAACCGGGGGAATTGAAACATCTCAGTACCCCGAGGAAAGGAAAGCAACCGCGACTCCCTTAGTAGCGGCGAGCGAAAAGGGAAGAGACTAAACCGTGTCAGTGTCAAGCCTGGTGGCGTTGCTGACGCGGTGTTGTGGGACCATGAGATACAGCACCTGATGTATCACGGAGTTAACAAGTTGCTGTGTAGAAGAACGGCTCTGGAAAGGCCGGCCGTAGTGGGTAATAGCCCCGTATTCGAAACACACGCAGCCTCCGCATGTCATCCCAAGTAACGCCGAGACCGAGAAAATCGGCGTGAATCTGTGGGGACCACCCCATAAGTCTAAGTATTCCTTGGCGACCGATAGTGAACTAGTACCGTGAGGGAAAGGTGAAAAGCACCCCGGGAGGGGAGTGAAATAGTACCTGAAACCGTTGGTTTACAAACAGTCAGAGTGTCGTTTCCGTAAGGAAGCCACGATGGCGTGCCTTTTGAAGAATGAGCCTGCGAGTTACGGTATGTGGCAAGGTTAACCAGTGATGGGGAGCCGAAGCGAAAGCGAGTCTGAATAGGGCGATAGAGTCGCATGCTGTAGACCCGAAGCCAAGTGATCTATCCATGGCCAGGCTGAAGCGGGGGTAAGACCCCGTGGAGGGCCGAACACACGTCAGTTGAAAATGGCGGTGATGAGCTGTGGATAGGGGTGAAAGGCCAAACAAACTTGGTGATAGCTGGTTCTCCTCGAAATGCATTTAGGTGCAGCGTTGCATGTTCAGTCCCGGAGGTAGAGCACTGGATGGGTAAGGGGGCCTACAAGCTTACCAACCCCAGCCAAACTCCGAATGCCGGGACTCCAGAGTGCAGCAGTGAGACCACGGGGGATGAGCTTCGTTGGTCGAAAGGGAAACAGCCCAGACCATCATCTAAGGCCCCTAATTCAGGACTAAGTGGAAAACGATGTGGGACTGCTTAGACAGCCAGGAGGTTGGCTTAGAAGCAGCCACCCTTGAAAGAGTGCGTAACAGCTCACTGGTCGAGTGGTCCTGCGCGGACAATTTAACGGGGCTCAAGTCCTGAGCCGAAGATATGGATTCGTACGTAAGTACGAGTGGTAGAGGAGCGTCGATGGTGCAGTGAAGCGGCGGGATGACCCGACGTGGAGCGCCATCGAGTGAGAATGCAGGCATGAGTAGCGAGAGAGGGGTGAGAAACCCCTCCGCCGAAAGCCCAAGGGTTCCTGGGGAAGGCTAATCCTCCCAGGGTAAGTCGGGAGCTAAGGCGAGGCCGCAAGGCGTAGTCGATGCACAACAGGTTGATATTCCTGTACTGCCGTGCCCGCGCCAAGTCCAAGATCGACAACATGGGGGCTGCCTTCGGGCGATCCCATCGAGTTGGTGGCGGATAGCTGGAGGGGGACGCAGAAGGGTAGGTGAACCGGGGCGATGGTAGTCCCCGGGTAAGCGTGTAGGAGGGTCCCGATGAGAGTTGGGGCCATAACTCTGAGACGTGATGCCGAGTCGATTCAGTCGAAGTCATTGATCCCATACTGTCAAGAAAAGCCCAACAGTGAGTTGGCACGGCACCCGTACCCCAAACCGACACAGGTGGGCGGGTAGAGAATACCAAGGCGATCGGGAGAACTATGGTTAAGGAACTCGGCAAATTACATCCGTAACTTCGGGAGAAGGATGACCCCATTAGCGTGAAGAGATTTACTCTCTGAGCGCGAGAGGGTGGCACAGACCAGGGGGTAGCGACTGTTTACCAAAAACACAGCAGCGTGCGAAGCCGTAAGGCGCTGTATACGCTGTGACGCCTGCCCAATGCTGGAAGGTCACGGGGAACGGTTAGTCGAAAGGCGAAGCTGTGAACCTAAGCCCCAGTGAATGGCGGCCGTAACTATAACGGTCCTAAGGTAGCGAAATTCCTTGTCGGGTAAGTTCCGACCTGCACGAATGGCGTAACGACTTCCCCACTGTCTCAACCATAGACCCGGCGAAATTGAAGTACGAGTAAAGATGCTCGTTTGCTGCGGAAGGACGGAAAGACCCCATGGACCTTCACTACAACTTGATATTGAGTTTTGACCTGCATTGTGTAGGATAGGTGGGAGACTTGGAAGCAGTGGCGCTAGCCATTGTGGAGTCATCGTTGAAATACCACCCTGTGTATGTTGGGACTCTAACCTGGGTCCATTATCTGGATCAGGGACAGTGTCAGGCGGGTAGTTTGACTGGGGCGGTCGCCTCCTAAAATGTAACGGAGGCGCCCAAAGGTTCCCTCAGGCTGGTTGGCAATCAGCCGTCGAGTGCAATGACACAAGGGAGCTTGACTGCGAGACTGACAGGTCAAGCAGGTGCGAAAGCAGGGCATAGTGACCCGGCCATCACGTGTGGAAGTGTGGTCGCTCAACGGATAAAAGGTACCCTGGGGATAACAGGCTAATCTTTCCCAAGAGTCCATATCGACGGAAAGGTTTGGCACCTCGATGTCGGCTCATCGCATCCTGGGGCTGAAGCAGGTCCCAAGGGTTGGGCTGTTCGCCCATTAAAGCGGTACGCGAGCTGGGTTCAGAACGTCGTGAGACAGTTCGGTCCCTATCCTCCGCAGCCAAAGGAATATTGAGGAAGGCTGTCCCTAGTACGAGAGGACCGGGACGGACGGAGCTCTGGTGTGTCTGTTGTCCTGCCAAGGGCATGGCAGATTAGCCACCTCCGGAAGGGATAACTGCTGAAAGCATCTAAGTAGGAAACCCGTTCCAAGATGAGTACTCCCATGCGGTTAACGCAGTAAGGCCCGTGACGAGACCATCACGTTGATAGGCCGGAGGTGTACAGCACGGTAACGTGTTCAGCCGACCGGTACTAATCGGCCGAGGGCTTGGATTTACAATCGCTCGTGCTTGCTCTGGAGTGCTCGGAGGGCACCGCTGGATCTACGGATCCGCGGACCCATCCTTGACAAATAGATTTCGGTGGCTATAGCGGCAGGGTCACACCCGTTCCCATCCCGAACACGGAAGTTAAGACTGCCAGCGCCGATGGTACTTGGGGGTAGACCCCCTGGGAGAGTAGGACGCCGCCGGATTTCTCAAGCACGAACGCCCCTTGACGGGGGCGTTCGTTGCATTTTTGGGCCGTGTTGATTTTTGGGCCGGGCCGAACGATACGGACCTAGGCTCGAATACCTATGCCGTCCGACCGTCGACCATCCGCCAACGCCGGACGCCCAGCCGCGTCCCGGACGCCCGTCGCGGTCCGGCCAGAGCGATGCCCGAAGCGTGCTGGCGAACGCTGGCAAGAGCGGTGCTCGACCCGACACGCGTCGAGCAGGTCCACCGCGATCCGGCCCCGCCCGACCGCGTCGTGACGCAGAGTCCGGCGATCGGCGAGTGACCGGCGACGCCGCACGGCGCCCGCAGCGGCCGGTCGAGCCGACGGTCGCGACGACCGACGGTCGATCGAGCGCGGCCGGCCGGCACGAGCCCCGCCGCTACGGCGACGACGGGCGGCGAAGTGGACCGCCGCGACGCGATCCGCGGGCCACGCCAGTCGACGACGGCGAGCGCCCACGCCGGTACGGCTCGGCACGACCGCAATCGTCCGCACGGCCCGGCGGGCGCGATCGTGTTCCGCCGCGGCGCGTCGTGCCTCCGAGGACAACGGCACAGATCCGCTCGGCCGAAGTCAAGGCGGCCCGTGGGCTGCGCGAGCCACGTCAGCCGGCCGAGCCGGCGCCGTGGGAGCGTGAGCGGTGGATCGACGACGGTCCGCTGCGGTCCGAGGCGCGCAAGGCCACGGAGCGTGCCAAGCGTCCCGAGCGTGCCGATGACGACGTCAAGCCGAGCTGGGCGTCGCAAGTCCGTGGATCTCGCACCGGAGGTGGCCGACGACCTGCAACGAGCTGCTCCGGCGGCACGAGCAGCGAAGTACCGCGAGCGGTTGGCGACAGCCGCCGACGCGCTCGATCGAGGGCGCTTCGACGATGCCCGACGGATGGTCCAACCGGTGCTGCGCGATCTTCCCACGATGGCCTTCGGTCACGAGATCGCCGGGCTGGCGTTGTACCGCACCGGGCAGTGGCGAAAGGCTGCTGCCGAACTGGAGGTCGCCAGGCAGCTCGACCGCACGTTGAACCACCACGCCGTTCTGGCCGATTGCTACCGGGCGCTCAAGCGCTACGACCTCGTCGACCAGCTGTGGCTCGAGGTGCGCGAGGGATCGCCGGGGCCGGAGCTGATGGCCGAGAGCCGCATCGTCGCCGCCGGAGCGATGGCCGATC
>CAWEOL010000001.1:0-274392 GCA_963810675.1 Ilumatobacteraceae bacterium | reverse complement strand
GTTCCGACGACGTCCATCTGATACGGGGCGACAGGGGCCGGAACCGTATGCTCGGCGCGCAGGCTCCGAGGGGTACAGTACCGCGCTTCGACGGCAAGGTCGTATTCATCACTGGTGGAGCGATCGGCTTCGGCCGGGCCTTTGCCCGAGCCTTCGTCGCCGAGGGCGCGGCTGCAGTGATCGCCGACATCGACGATCAGCAAGCCGACGAGACCGCAGCCGGGCTACGCGTGCCGGCGGCGCAACGGCGATGTCAGTCCACTGCGACGTCGCCAAGGAGGCAGAGGTCGAAGAAGCCGTCGGCAAGGTGATCGCCGAGCTGGGCGGGATCGACGTGCTACTCAACAACGCCGGTCTCCACCTGATGAAGTACAACCAGCCGTTCTCGGTTCTCGACCGCGACGATGCCCGCGTGCCCTCTTCGACGTCAACGTCATCGGCATCGTCAACTGCACGCTGGCATGTCGCGACTCGATGGGCGAACGTGGCGGCGGTGCTGTCGTCAACATCTCGTCGATCGCGTCGCATCTCAGCATCTCGCCCTACGGCGTGTCGAAGCTCGCCGTCCGTGGACTCACAATTGCCTTGGCCACCGAGCTCGCCGATCACCGCATTCGCGTCAATGCAATTGCGCCGGGCTTGATGGCCACCGAGAACGCCATGGCGGATCTCCCCACGGACCTGGTCGACGACTTCGTCAACAACCGACAACTGGTGCACCGGCTGGGCACCATGGACGACATCGTCGCCACGACGATGTTCCTGTGCTCGAACGAGGCCGCATTCATCACCGGCGAGACAATTCGGGTCAGCGGCGGCTACCCCTTGGCGATATGAGAGGACCACACCCATGTTCGACGTCATCATCCACGGCGGCGACGTGATCGACGGCACCGGCGCACCACGACGGCGCGCCGACGTCGGCATCGTCGGCGACCGCATCGCCGCGATCGGCGATCTCGACCGGCGCAGCGGCGGCGCGACCATCGACGCCACGGACCGCGTCGTCGCGCCCGGTTTCGTCGACGTGCACACCCACATCGACGCTCAGGTGTTCTGGGACTCGACGTGTCGCCGTCACCGCTGCACGGCGTCACCACCGTGATCGGCGGCAACTGCGGCTTCAGCATCGCAGCCGCTCGGCGACGACCCGAGCCGACGGTGACTACCTGATGCGCATGCTCAGCCGGGTCGAGGGGATGCCGCTGCGCGCGCTTCAGGAAGGCGTCCCGTGGAACTGGAAGAGCACGGCCGAGTACCTCGACGCGCTCGAGCACCGGCTGTCGATCAACGCCGGCTTCATGGTCGGTCACTCGGCGCTGCGCCGCGTCGTGATGGGCACCGACGCCACTCGACGGGCGGCAACCGTCGACGAGGTGGCCGGCGATGTGCGGCCTGCTGCGCGACGGGCTCGACGGCCGGCGCGATCGGCTTCTCGTCGTCGTGGTCGACCACCCACAACGACACCGAGCAGAACATGGTGCCCAGCCGATACGCCGAACGCAGCGAGCTCGATCAGCCTGTGCGCGGTGCTGGCCGACTTCCCCGGCACGTCGCTCGAGTTCATTCCCTGCATCGGGCCCTTCGACGACGACGTCGCCCATCTCATGGCCGACATGTCGGTTGCCGCGGATGCAACGCTCAACTGGAACGTGCTGGCGGTGACCGCTCGCACCCTCGACGACGGCATCGGCCAAGCTCGCGGCAAGCGACGTGGCCACGCGCTGGGCGGCAAGGTCGTCGGGCTCGACTGCACCGATGTCGCTCGATTTCCGGATGAGCTTCGCCAACGGCTTTCTGCTCGATGCCGTGCCCGGCTGGGAGGAGCCGATGTTGCTGTCGAAAGACGACAAGGTGGCCCTGCTCCGCGATCCGGTCGAGCGCGCCCGCCTTGGCGAGATCGCCGCTGGCAAGCACATGATGCGGCACTTCACCAACTGGGCGAAGATGACCATCTTCCACACGGTCGCTCCCGAGAACGTGGCTACCTCGGTCGCAACATCGGTGAGATCGCTGCCGAGCGCGGTGCGTCGCCATGGGACACGCTGTGCGAGATCGCACTCGCCGACGACCTGGAGACGTCTTTCGGTCATCCGTCCGTCGAGGAGCCCACCGCCGACTGGGAGGCGCGCCTGAAGGTGTGGCGCGATCCGCGCGCCGTGATCGGCGCGTCGGATGCCGGCGCCCACCTCGACATGTTCTACAGCGGCAACTACGCGACGGTCATGATCCACGAGGCGGTCACCAGGTGCGGACCTGCTGCCGATGGAGGAGGCGATCAACCTGCTAACCGCCGTCCCCGCCGACCTCTACGCTCTCCGCGATCGCGGGCGGCTCGTCGAGGGTGCCTACGCCGATGTGATCGTGTTCGACGAGCAGCGGATCTCGTCGAACACCGATGGAGATGCGCAGCGATCTACCCGCCGGTGCGCCGCGGTTGTATGCCGAGGCCAACGGGATCGATCACGTCCTGTGCAACGGCGTGGAGATCGTAACGGCCGGCAAGTTCACCCCGGCCCGACCCGGCACGATCCTGCGGTCGGGCACACACACAGGTTGACGAGCCGGCAAGAGGAGGCAGAAATGGGAATCAGGCGCGTGGTGACCGGTCACTCGACCGGCGGCAAGGCGATCATCGCCAGCGACGAAGTGATCGAACCGATCCGGTTGGCGTTGCTGCCAGGTTTCGAGTTCTTCCGGCTGTGGGGCGCCGACGCACCGCCGCAGCTCCCCGATGACGGGTCGATGCCCGCGCACCAGGCGTACTTCCCGCCGCTCGGGGGCTTCCGGTTCGGGCTGTTCACCGTGCCGGCGGCGACCGACGTGATGATGGGAGACCTCGACATCGGGGCGGCCCTTGCCGCTATGGAATCCGCACTGCCGGGGATGGCGGCCCACATGGAGCCCGATCATCCGGGAATGCACACGACAGCGAGCGTCGACTACGAGTTCGTCGTCTCCGGTTCAGTGGTCCTCGAACTCGACGACGGCACGGAGGTCGAGTTGCATCCGGGTGACACCGTCATCCAGAACGGCACCCGCCACGCGTGGCGGAACCGGGGTACGGTGCCATGTCAACTGGTGGTCGTCCTCGTCGGCGCACCGCACACCAAGGTCGGCTGACCCAACGCTCGATCCAGCGCGGGCCTGGGCGCGAAACCATGCCACGGACGGCGGGAATCGCGCCCGAGCAGGCTGAACGTGGGCGGTATTACGCCACGGACTGGCCGAAATCGGGCTCTTGTGACATGTCCGTGGGTCATCGTGGGAGTTGGGGTCGGTGTCCGCCGAGGGAGAGCATGGCGAGGGCGATGAGGGCTTCGGGTTTGTGGAAGCCGTAAGCGACGCGGGTGAGGAGCCGGATCTTGGTGTTGGTCGATTCGACGATGGCGTTGGAGAGTCCGGCGTCGAGCGCGGCTTCGATCTCGGCGCGGTAGTGGACGATGCGTCGTTGGAGGACGAACGAAGGCTTCGATGCGGCTGCGTCGAGCCCATGAGATCCACCGGTCGAGTGCTTGTTTGCCTTCGTCGCCTTTGACGGCGAAGACGTAGCGCAGGCCTTCTTTGAGTAGGTATGCGCGCCACAGCTCGGGTTCGGTTTTGGCGATCCAGGCCAGCTGATGTTGTTGGTGCTCGGTGAGATGGTCGGGGTTCTTCCACAACGCCCATCGGGAACGTTTCAACGAGCGGGCCACACCGGTGGCGTCACGGGCGTGGGTGCGGTGTGCTGGCGAGCCGACCTTCTTGCGGCCTGGTGCCCGGTTCCAGGCGGCGCGGCGGACCTCGTCGAGGGCTTCGGTGGCCCAGGCAACGACGTGGAACGGGTCGGCGCAACGCACCGCTTGGGGGGCATGGGCACGCAACACGGCATCGATCCAGTTGGCGCCATCGGCTGAGACGTGGGTCAATTCTGCGCAGCGTTGCGGGCCGAGCTCGACAAAGAACTGTTCCAAGCGTGGCGTTGATCGCGGCCGGCGGCGGCCCACACCAGCCGCCCGCTGTCATGATCGACGACGATCGTCAGGTACTTGTGGTTTCGCTTGTAGGCGATCTCATCGATCCCGATCCGGCGCAATCCAGCGAACCGGTCAACCGTCGCGTCGATGTCGGTCTGGACCCGGGTCAGGATCGCACCGACAGTCCGCCAAGCGATCCGCATCAACTCCGTCACCGCACTTTTCGAGCACTTCACCGACAGCCAAGCAACGGTGTCATCGAACTCGCGAGTGTGCCCCGCACCGTGACGAGCCCACGGGACCTGCGCCACCGTCGGCCCATGCACCCGACAATTCACCCGTCGCGCCTCGGCCTCGAGCTCGACTCGGACCGTGCCCAGATCCAAACCGCGCCACCGTCGACGACCGTCGCCACGGTCATACCACGGCGATCGCCGACCACACTGTCCGCACCGGCGCTGAGCCCCCTTGCGGGTCGCACCGACACAACCACCACCTCAGCGGTCTCATCGAAACTCACCCCCTCGATGACCGTCGAGTTCAAACCGAGCATGCGCTGCCATACGATCGCGTTCCGCACCCCGTCTACCTCCACTTCCGAAGCCGTCAGATAGCTCGGAAACCTAGGAAGCAGACGGGGTGCAACCGCGGATCACCCCTCACACCACCCACGGATCAATCAGAAGAGCCCGAAATCGCGCCCAATGGGTCGGCGGGCGCCCGGCCGACACTCGCCTGGCCGTCGGGCGGACCATGCCCGAATTCACGTTCTCCATATCGAATCTGACGGTTGTGTCAACTAGGCTCGTGTACTCATGAGCGACATGGCAATCACCGACGAGGCCGTCGGCACGTTCACGATCGGCGGCGACCTCACCGTGCGGCGCCTCGGCTTCGGAGCCATGCGGATCTCGGGGGCGCGCAACGCCGAGGGAACGCGCGATCGCGAGACCACGCGACAGATCGTCCGTCGCGTCGTGGATCGCGGCGTCAACCTCATCGACACCGCCAACATCTACGGCTACGGCGAGTCGGAAGAGATCATCGCCGAGGCGCTCCACCCATACCCTGACGATCTGGTCATCACGACCAAGGCGGGGTACAAGCCCGCCAAGATCCTCAAGGGCCATGTCACGCTGCCGCCGCTGGGCCACCCGGATCACATCCGCGAGGAGTGCGACAAGAGCCTGCGGAGGCTGCGCGTCGACGTCATCGATCTCTACCAGGTGCACGCACCCGACCCCAACATCCCCTACGACGAGACGATCGGCGCCTTCGTCGAGCTGCAACAAGCCGGCAAGGTCCGCCACATCGGCATCTCCAACGTGACCGTCGAGCAACTGGCCTTCGCACAGCAGCTGTGCACGGTAGCCACCGTACAGAACCGCTTCAACGCCGGCGACCGCAACAGCGACGCGGTGATCGCCGCCTGCGAGGCCGACGGCATCGGGTTCATGCCGTGGGCGCCCGTGCTGTTGCCCAGTCGCCGGGTCAGTGCCGTGACGGCCGAGATCGCCCGGCAGCATGGCGCCACGTCGCAACAGGTCGCATTGCGCTGGTTGCTCAGCCGGTCTCCCAACATGTTGCCGATCCCCGGCACGTCGCAGGTCGCCCACGCCGACGAGAACCTCGAAGCAGCCTGGTTGACGTTGGCCGACGACGACCTCGCCCGCATCGACGAAGCGGCGGGTGCATGATCAGCGAACTGATTCCGACGAACCCACACGCCGCCGAACTGCGACCGATCCTCGAGGCGATCGTTGCCCGCCATCGCGAGAGATGGGGCGCAACCAAGCAGTGGGAGGCGCTCGCCGACTTCCAACGCGAGCTCGGCAAGGCCGGGTGGGGGGCGCCGCAGTGGCCGATCGAGATCGGGGGGCGCGGCCTCGGTGTCGTCGACACACTCGCTTGCGACACCGAGTTCGCCCGTGTCGATGCGCCGCGGCGCGTTGCGGTGTTCGGCACGAACAACGTCGGGCCGACCATCGCCACGTTCGGCACCGACCAGCAGAAGGTGCACCTCTCGGCGATCCTGAACGGCGACGAGTTCTGGTGCCAGGGCTTCAGCGAACCAGACTTCGGCAGTGACCTCGCCGGGTTGCGCACCCGGGCCGAGAGCACACCCGACGGGTTCGTCGTCAACGGCCAGAAGGTGTGGACCTCGATCGGCCTCAATGCCACACACTGCATGTTGCTGGCCCGCACCAACCCCGACGCACCCAAGCACGCTGGAATCTCGGTCCTACTCGTGCCGATGGACGCACCAGGGTTGTCGCGACGGCCGATCAAGCAGATCAACGGCGAGGCCGAGTTCGCCGAGCTGTTCTTCGAGGACGTCTTCGTCCCCGAGAACGCGCTGCTCGGCCCACTCGACGAGGGCTGGCGGGTAACGACGGCCACACTCGGTTTCGAGCGCGCCGGCGTGATCTCGATCGCCGGCAAGCTCGTCGACGAGGCGATGACGATGACGCATTCGCCGGCTGTCGCCGATGCCAATGTGCCGATGCGTCACCGCGTGCTCGACGTCTACATCGCCGCGCGGATACTGCAGTGGATGGCCCAGCGGGCGCTGGCCAACATCAACGATCCCGCTGCCGCTGGTGCTGCGTCGTCGCTGATCAAGCAGAACTGGTCGGTGCTGTCGAAGCGTCTCGCCGAGGTCAGAGCCGACCTGGCCGGCGCCGACCTGATGGCCGGGCTCGCCCCCGATGCGGCGTATGCGCTGCTCACCAGCCGATCAGCGACAATCGCCGGCGGCACCACCGAAGTGATGAAGAACATTCTCGGAGAACGCAACCTCGGGCTTCCACGCGAGCCGCGCTGAGCAGGGATACACATGGAACTCGGTTTCTCGACGATGAACACACCCGAGGACGTCCGCCCCGACGTGCTCGCTCGAGCCCTGGAAGACCGCGGCTACACCTCGTTCTTCATCGGCGAGCACTCGCACATCCCCACGTCGCGACTGACCCCGTATCCCGCGGGCGGCGAGATGCCCGACCAGTACCGGCGGATGATGGACCCGTTCGTGGCGCTGACGATGGCGGCCACGGCGACCGAACGACTGCAGCTCGGCCTCGGCGTGTGCCTCGTGCTCGAGCACCACGTGCTCGATCTGGCCAAGTCTGCGGCGACGCTCGACCTGCTGTCGGGCGGACGCCTGCTGTTCGGTGTCGGCGTGGGCTGGAACGCCGAGGAGCTGCACAACCATCGCTCCGACATCACCTGGGCGCAGCGCTACCGGGCTACCGAAGAGTGCGTCGCCGCGCTCCGCAGTTGCTGGGTCGACGACGAGTCGCAGTTCCACGGCGAGTTCTTCGACTTCGATCCGGTGTGGTCGTTGCCCAAACCCGCCCAGCGCCCGCACCCTCCGGTGCTGCTCGGCACCGGCGGCAAGCTGGGAACCCAACACGCCGTGCGGTGGGCCGACCAATGGATGCCCATGGACGTCGCTCTCGGCAACGTGCAGAAACGCATCACCCGGTTCCGAGAAGTCGCCGGCGAGGCAGGGCGAGAGATCCCAATCTCGCTGGTCACCTTCGGCGACCCGACCGCAGAGACGCTCCGCCACTATCGCGATCTCGGCGTCGTGCGCACCGTGATCGGTGCCTCACGCACCGGCTGGGACGACCCGGCCACCACGATGCCGTTCATCGATCGCTACGCGCCGTTGATCGCAGAGCTCGCCTGACGTTCGTGAAGCCGGTCGAGTCGTTCGCCGAGAAGACCACGGCCCGCAGTGGTGTGCGCATCCGCTACCTCGACAACGCCTCTGACCTCTCCCCTGGTGGCGAGACCGACGCCGGTCTGCCGATCCTGTTCTCGCCAGGCTTCACCGACTACGCCGACGAGTACACCGACATGCTGGCGTTCTTCGCGCCACGGCGTGTGCTGGTCGTCGAGGTGCGCGGGCGCGGCGGAAGCGAGGCACCGGCCACGGGGTACTCGTCTGCCGAGCACGCCAACGACCTGGCAGCGGTGCTCGAAACCGAAGGCATCGAGCGCTTCCACCTCATGACCTTCTCGCGCGGCACGACGTGGGGGCTCGACGTGGCGCTGGCGGATCCGGCGCGAGTGGCAACCGTTTCGATCGGCGACTACTGGGCACGCGAGAAACATCTCGGCGGCGACGTCGCCGATCGTTTCCTGGACAGTCGCTTCCGCGGCAAGCCGATGTCGCAGCGAGTCGCGCCACACGTGATCCGCGAGGTGTTGGGCGCATCGGTCGATCGAGACCTGTTCGATGAGTTGGCCGCAACGGAACTTCCCGTGCTCGTCGCCACCGGCACCGAGCCTGGCTGCCTGCTCAATGCTTCTACGCTGCAGGAATGGCGCGATCGAGTCGCCGGAGTCGAGTTGGTGACGATTCCCGGAGCGGCCCACGACCTGTTCCGTCCCGACCGTCTGGCTTTCCCACGCGCCGTGCACGAGTTCATCGCCCGGCGACTGCCTGGCACCTGACCGCCGATCCGCAGCAGGTTCAGATCCAGCGGCTCGTCATGCCCGTGACTCGCTCACCGCTCATGTCCTTGAGCTTGAGGCCGAGCACCTTCGACACCATCTCCGAGGTCTGATAACGCAACAGCGGCGCGTCGGACGTGGCGACGCTCCACAGGATGTCGGCGATCTCTTCGTTGGTCTGGGCGGCGGCGTAGCCACCGTCTTGCACGACCTGGAACCTGGCCCGGGCCTCGGCATACAGCCCATCGGAGGTACGGCCGGCCGGTGCGTACTTGTGGGCGAACTCACCGGTCACGGGACCGGGCTCGACGAGCGACACCTTGATGCCATGCTGCGCGGCGACCGGGTGCAACGACTCGAGCAGGCCCTCGAGGGCGAACTTCGACGCGCAATACGCATCGTTGAAGGGATTGCCGACCACGCCACCCATGCTGCTGACAGCGATGAAGCGCCCATCCTGGCGCGCACGCCAGGTCGGCATGACGGCCTGCAGCAGCCGCACGCTTCCCAGGGTGTTCGTCTCGAACGAGGTGCGGAAGTCGTCGATCGTCAACTCCTCGGTCGTGCCGTCGATGCCGATGCCGGCATTGCTCACGACGACGTCGATCACACCGTGGTCGGCCACGATCGCCTTGATCGTGGCCCGGACCGACTCGTCATCGGCGACATCGAGCGTGCGCACGTCGGCTCGCGGCCCGGCATCTGCAAGCGCACCGCGCAGCGGACCGGCTCGGTCGAGGTTGCGAAGGGTGGCGACGACCGTGCATCCTTGCCGAGCGAACTCGGCGGCCGCGGCGAGGCCGATTCCACTCGAACATCCGGTGATGAGGGCAACAGTCATCGAGCACCTCCATCGAGACGCTGGGGGCGCAGCAGCATCTCCTGCGCCAGCATGGCGACGAGGTTACCCTCGAGATCGTGCGCGGTACCGGTGTACACGCCCCTGTGCGCGCCGACCTTGGCCGGAACGCAGTCGTAGATGATCCAGTCGTCGGCCCGGCTCGGATGGTGCAACCAGAGGGCGTGGTCGATGCTCGGGCCACCGTGGGGGATGCCGTCTATATCGAGATCACCGAACCCGGAGCCGACGTCGGAGGCGAAGGCATGCATGCATGAATGCACGATCGGGTCGTCGGGCAGTGCAACGTTGACCCGCACCCACACGCGATCAACCGACCCCGGCCGAGTCGTTCGACCGTCGGGTGGTGGTGGCACGCGGATGTCGAGCAGCCGGCACCAATCCCACGCGTTCGCCGGCGAATCGTCGGGTGCAGCGATGCCGACCCTGGCCGGCTGGATGAACTCGGCCCCGTCCTCTGGCGTGTGGAACGAACACGCCATCTCCCAGATCACCTCGCCACGCTGCATCGCCGCGACACGCGACGCGCCGACAACGAACGGCCGTCGCGGTCACGATCGACCATGAACAGGACCGGATGGTTGAGATCACCGGGGCGCAGGAAGTAGCCGTGCAGGGAATGTGGAATTCGTTCCGGAGGCACTGTGAAGGCGGCCGCACGCAACGCCTGGGCGGCGACCTCGCCCCCGTAGATCGCTCGCCGATCGGCCGGCCATCGACCGGGGCGGCCACGATAGAGGTCGCGATCGATCTGCTCGAGATCGAGGAAGTCGAGCGGATCGTCGGCGGCGCTGGTCATGCCGACCAACTCTGGCACGAGCGGAGGAGGGACTCGACAATCCAGCTATTTGACGGTAGTGTCAAGTAGCGACCGAAACAGCGAATTCCCAACAGCGACTTGGTGGAAGAGGTTCCCTGATGACGACACTCGTAGACACCCAATCCAACGCCGAACCCAACGTCGACTACGCGCTCTACGACGCCGACCAGCACTACTACGAGCCGCAGGACTGCCTCACGCGACACCTCGACCCGAAGTACAAGAGCATCGTCAAGTGGGCGACCGCAGGTGGGCGCCCAACGTTGCTCATCAACGCCAAGCAGCTGACCGTCGTACCCAACCCGACCTACGACCCCGTCGGCGTACCGGGCTCGATGGAGGTCTACTTCCGCGCCGAGAACCACGACGCCAGAGAGCTGCGCGACATCGTCGTGATGCAGCCGATCCAGCCCGAGTACCGCGACCGCGATCGGCGTATCGAGCGCCTCGATCAGCAGGGCGTCGAGCAGACCTGGCTGATCCCCAGCCTCGGTCTCGGCATCGAGGAGATGCTGCAGGAGGACCCGGTGTCGGCGATGGCGATCTTCACTGCCTACAACCGCTGGCTCGACGACGACTGGGGCTACGACCGCGACGGTCGCATCATCACCGGACCGATGATCTCACTGATCGACCCTGTGGCGGCCGAGGCCGAGGTCGACCGCGTGCTCGCGCTCGGAGCTCGCATGGTGATCATGCGCGCCGGGCCGGTGTCGAGCCCGCACGGCCGCCCGCTGTCTCCCGCCGATCCGAGCCACGACCGGATCTGGGCCAAACTCGCCGAGGCCGGCACGATCCTGTCGATCCACGCCGGTGACGCCGGCTACACGAAGTACCTCGCCGACTGGGGCGAGAGCACGCGGTACATGGGCATGAAGGCGTCGCCGCTCACCGAGGTCCTGGCCGTCGGCATCGAACGGCCGATCTTCGACATGATGGCGGCGATGATCTGCCACGGTCTGTTCGATCGTCACCCCACCCTGAAGGTCGCGACACTCGAGCTCGGCTCGGCCTGGGTGCCCGAGCTGCACCGTCGGCTGCGGGTCGCCTACGGCAAGACGCCGCAGCTGTTCGCCCGTGACCCGATCGAATCGTTCCGCGAGCACGTGTGGGTCGCACCGTTCTACGAGGACAGCATCACCCACCTGCGCGATCTGCACGGTGCCGATCGCATCCTGCTCGGCAGCGACTGGCCGCATCCCGAGGGACTTGTCGAGCCGCGCAAGTGGATCGGCGACTTCGTCGATCTCGGCGACGTCGACATGCGCAAGGCGCTGCGCGACAACCAGCGATCCCTCACAGGCGCTGGATGATCTCCTGACCGAACCACTCGATGGTCTCGATTGACACGTTCGTGTCGTCGCCGCACAGGTTGAACGTCACCCAGTCGGTGCCGCAATCCGCCAGGCGCCCGACCTGGTCGCGCATCTCATCGGCGTCGAGACCGGAGCGGATGTCGAGCATCCCCCACAACCCGGTGTTGATGATCTCGAGCGTGGCCGGATCGCGCCCGATCGCCTCGCAGCGCGCCCGCACGTCGGCGACGCGATCCGCGAACGCATCGACGGTCGGGATCGGCACTGTGCGCAGGGTCGCAATCCGCTCCTCGCCGATGATCATCCCGAGCCAGCCCTGCCCCTCGCGCACCACCCAATCGGTTGCCCATGCCGTGTTGCCGTGCAACCACAGCGGCGGGTGCGGCCGCTGCACCGCTGCCGGCACCGACCGAACTCCCCGCGCCGAGTATCCGTGGCCCTCGATGGTCACGTCCTCGCCGGCCCAGACCTGCTTGCAGACGATCATCGCCTCTTCGAAGCGGGCACGGCGGGTGTCGGGGTCGACGCCGAGTGCATAGAACTCCGATTTGAGGTACCCGGTGCCCATCCCGACCGTCACCCGACCGCCGCTGAGCTGGTCGAGCGTGGCGACTTGATGCGCTGTCACGAAGGGGTTGCGATACGTCGGCAGCAGCACGTAGGTCAGCAGACGCACGCGCGACGTGACCGCTGCGCAGAACCCGAGTGCTGTGAACAGGTCGGCCACGCCTTCGCCACCAGACTCGACCCACCGGTTCGACGGCGCCGGGTGATCGGTGAACGCGATGGCGTCGAAACCGACCCGTTCGGCGGTGGTGGCGAACCGCGTTGTCTCGTGACCGGAGATGATCGCCGGGGTCCACCGCGAGTCCCCGATGCCGTGCTGTACACCGAACTTCACTGGCTGCACCCCCGTGTGACAGGTTGGTCAGCGATGACTCTCGAACTGACCGATGACGACAAGCTGGCGATCGCGGCGCGATTCGGTGCTGCGAGCCGCACCAACGATGCCGAGTCGTACGTGGCGATGTGCGCTCCGGAGGCGGTGACCTGGCACAACTTCGACGACGCCGAGGTCACGACTGCGCAGACACTGCGCACCATCGCCTGGCTGCACCGCAACGTTCCTGACCTGGCTTGGGTCGACGTGGCGCTGCATCCGACGCCGACGGGCTTCGTGTCGCAGGCCATCCTCACCGGCACCGCCAGCGGCGGCACATTGCGCGCCCACTCGTGCGTCGTGGTGACCTTGAACGACGAGGGGCTGGTCACCAGGGTCGAGGAGTACCTCGACCCGGCCCAGACAGCCGTGCTGCGCGGCTGACCACAAGCCTGGCGCTGTCGGCACGTCACAGGAGCTCCGCCAGCTGGTCGATGAGCGCCACGATCTCGCGGGCGCAGCCCACGAACACATCGACCTCGCCACCTCCGGGATCGACGACTTCCTCCCACGATTCGAGCTCGACCGATGCGAGGTCGAGCGCAGCCAGGCGTGAGGCAATCGGGACCGGGCTCTGCGCGAGCTCCTTCGTCAGACGGATCAAGGTCGCGGTGCGACCACTGACGTCGGGATGTTCGCGCCGTACCCACTCGACGTGCTCGGGCGCGAGAGCGACGACCAGGTCGCTGCGATGAAGCTCCGCTCGTCCGGCCTGCTTGCTGGCGTGCTTGGGCCACGGCAGGCCGACGTCGTTGAGCGCTGCCCGCGTGCGCCAACTGATCGGCATCCCGTCGACCGACAGCGTTCCGGCGGTCTCGACGTGCAAGTCGGGTCGTCGCTGCCGAAGGGCCACGCCTGCCATCACCGACCGGGCGGCGTTGCCGGTGCACAAGAACAGCACCGATGTCACGACGAACCCGTGAGGCGCAGCAGCACCTTGCCGGTCGAGCGTCGGCCGGCAACCTCGCCGAGTGCCTCGGCGGCGTGATCGAGGTCGTAGACAGCCGAGATGTGCGGAACGACTCGTCCACTGGCAAGCAACTCGAGCAACTCGCGCTCGTCTCGTGCGGTCAGCTCCGGTTCGACCTGGGCGAACGTACGGATCTCGAAGCCCTTGATCACGCACCCTTTGAGCAACACGAGGTTGAGAGGGATCCGCGGGATCTCGCCCGACGCGAAGCCCACGGTGACGAACCGACCCTTCCAACGCAACGCCCGCAGGGCCTGCTCGGCATGTGGTCCACCGACAGGATCGATCACCACATCGACTCCGGTCGGCGCCAGTTCGCGCAACGCCTCGCGGAGATCGTTCTGCACGTAGTTGATGGTCGTCTCGGCACCCCGCTGACGACAGAGAGCGAGCTTGTCGTCGGTCGAGGCCGCGGCGATGACCCGCCCGCCGAGCACGGCTGCCAGTTCGACAGCGGCAAGCCCGACGCCACCGGCGGCACCGAGCACGACAACCACATCGCCGGGAGCGATTTCGGCAACCGATCGCAAGGCGTGATAGGCGGTTGCATGGGCGACCCAGAAGCCGGCGGCGGCGTCGAGCGCAACTGCTGCGGGCACGGTGCGCAAGCCCGCCGCAGGAACCGCGACCCTCTCGGCAAACGAGCCCGACATCGTCGACCCGAAGACGTGATCGCCGACCGCGACGTTCGAGACGCCCTCGCCGACGGCGGTGACGATGCCCGAGAACTCACTTCCGGGGACGAACGGTGTCGGTACCGACACCTGGTACTTGTCGGCGATGATCAACACATCGGGGAAGTTGACGGCGGCGTAGGCAACATCGACCACCGCGAAGCCGGGCGCGCCGGCGGGTCAGGAAGATCGACGACCCGCAGCATCTCAGGTGGCCCGTGCTCGTTGCAGACGACAGCTCTCATCTCGCTGTGGAAGAGTAGTTGACAATGACGTCAACTGACCCTACGACACCGATCACCGATTACCCGGAGATCGATGAACTGCTCCGCGAGACCGACAACCACGGCGTGCTACTGCTGACGCTGAACAGGCCGCACCGCAACAACGCCTGGACGTTCGCTCTGGAGGACGCGTACTTCGGCACGTTGATCGCCGCGGCCAACGACCCGGCAGTGCGCGCAATCGTGGTGACGGGTGCCGGGCGATCGTTCTGCCCCGGACTCGACCTGCAGATCCTCGAAGAGTCGGCCAAGCAGGGCACTTCCGGCGGGCTGTACCGACGGTGGCCGATGACGACGGCGAGGCTCATCCCCAAGCCGATCATCGCCGCGGTCAACGGGGCCTGCGCCGGCATCGGCTTCGTGCAGATAGCCAGCTGCGATCTCGTCTTCGCATCGACGGCTGCCAAGTTCACCACGGCGTTCGCCCGCCGCGGCCTGCCGGCCGAGAACTCGTTGTCGTGGATCCTGCCGCGTCTGGTCGGTACCGCCAACGCCATGGACCTCTTGATCTCGGGGCGCGTCGTAGCGGCCGACGAGGCCTTGTCGATGGGCCTGGTCAGCCGCGTGCTCGAGCCCGACGCGCTCGTACCGTCCGCGCTGGCCTACGCCCGCGACGTCGCTGCCAACTGCTCGCCCGCGGCGATGGCGCACATCAAGCGTCAGGTGCTGACCGACTGGGAGGGCACAGCCGAGGAATCGCGGCTGCGCTCGCTGGTGCTGATGTCGGAGATGGGCGTGCACCCCGATTTCCTCGAAGGGGTGACCAGCTTTCAGGAGAAGCGGCCACCGGCATTCGCCGGCCTCGACGCCCGGCTGCACATCGCCAAGTCGATCAACCGCTGACGCGAGTCGGCGTCAAGCCGGTTCGCGGGGCAGGCCGAGCACGCGCTCGCCGACGATGTTGCGTTGGATCTCAGACGATCCGGCGTAGATCGTGTGGGCGCGCGAGAACAGGAACGTGTATTGGAAGTCGCCGGCGACGCCGTCGGTCAGGATCTGGCCGTCAGCGCCCATGAGGTCCATCTCCAGTTCGCCGAGGCGCTGATGCCAGCGCGACCAGTGCAGCTTGCCGATCGACGACTCAGGACCCGGCGTGCCGCCTCGGATGATCTTCGACACGGTGCGCAGCCCTGTGAGCCGCATGATCTCCAGCCCGATGTGCGCGTCGGCGAGACGTTGACGCACGAGCGGGTCGGTATCCCGCCCCCGTTCTCGGGCCAAGGCGACGACCTTGTGGTACTCCTCGGCGAAGCGCAACTGCTGCGCAAGGAACGCCGTACCGCGCTCGAACCCGAGCGTGGCCATGACGACCTTCCAACCCTGCCCGATCGGCCCGACCACCATGTCGGCCGGCGTGCGCGCATCGGTGAAGAACACCTCGTTGAACTCGGCTGTGCCGGTGATCTGCTTGATCGGGCGCATCTCGACGCCGGGCTGGTCGACTGGACACAGGAGGAAGCTGATCCCCTCGTGCTTCTTCGCCGCGGCTGGATCCGTGCGACAGACCACGAATATCCAGTCGGCGAGATGGCCCAGGCTGGTCCACACCTTCTGACCGTTGATGACCCATTCATCGCCATCGCGCACGGCCGTCGTCTTCACGTTGGCCAGGTCTGACCCGGCGTCGGGCTCGCTGAAACCCTGGCACCAGTACTCGTCGGCGCGCAGGATCGGCGGCAGGAAGCGCTGCTTCTGCGTGTCGGTGCCGAACGCCATCAAGGTCGGTCCGAGCAGCTGCTCGCCGAAGAACCCGGTGCGCCCCGGCCCACCGGCACGCGCGTATTCCTCGTTGAACACCAGCAGCTGTGTCACCGGCAGGTCGCGGCCTCCGTACTCCTTCGGCCAACCGATGCCGACCCAGCCACCGGCAGCGAGCTCGCGCTCCCACGCCCGGCGGACGTCGAGCTCGTCTCCTTCGCCCAGGTCCATTCCGCTGCCGAGTTGGGCGAACTCGCCGACCAGGTGCTCGGTCATCCACGTGCGCACCTGGTCGCGGAACGACTCGTCGTCGGGCGAGAAGGTGAACTCCACAACAGCGATCCTGTCGCGAGTTGACGAAATCGTCAAGTTCAGCAAGCCAAGTCCGGCAAGAGGGTCATAGGGTAGGGGGAATGCGTCCGCCGCGCGCTTCGAGCCCACGCCGCACGATCGCTGTACTTGGCTACTGCGGCGCCCTCGTGTCGATCAGTCAGACCGTGTCGCTACCCTTGCTGCCGCTGCTGCCCGACAAGCTGCACACCTCGGCAGGCAACATCTCGTGGGTCGCCACGGCGGCCGTACTCAGTGGCGCGATCGCCAACCCGGTGATGGGCCGCCTCGGCGACATGTACGGCAAACGTCGCATGATGATCGTCTGTTTGAACATGATGCTGTTCGGTTCGATAATCGCCGCGCTCTCGCCCACTGTGCTCGTCCTCGTCATCGGCCGGACCATGCAGGGTTTCGGCATCGCCGTGCTCCCCCTTGGCATGAGCCTCGCCAAGGCGGTGCTACCTCCTGACAAGACCAGCCAAGGTGTGGCCCTGGTCAGTGCCACGCTGGGGATCGGTGGCGGTATCGGCCTGCCGCTGGCCGGCGTTCTCACCGGGTTGTTCAGCTGGCAGGCCGCGTTCTGGGCCTGTGCTGTGCTCACCGTCGTGGCGTTGGCAGCCGCGTTCATGATGCTCCCCGACGATTCGACCCGCAACGCGCAGCGATTCGACACGATCGGCGCGGTGTGGTTGTCGGCCTGTCTCGTGGCTGTCCTGTTGCCACTGTCCAAGACGGCGAGCTGGGGCATCGTCCAGCCGTTGCCGCTTGCGTTGTACACGATCGGATTCTTTGGTCTGGTGCGGTGGTACCGATTCGAGCAGGGGCTCGAACTGCCGCTGGTCAACGTGACGCTGATGCGTGAGCGCCCGATGATGCTGGTGAACGGCGCCGGGCTGTTGCTCGGATTCGCGATGTTCAGCAACATGTACGCCTCACTGGCCATGCTGCAGACACCCAAGTCGGTGCCCCACGGATTCGGGCTGTCGGTCGTGGTTGCCGGTCTGGTGATGGCGCCTGGTGCCGTGGCGATGATGCTGACCTCTCCCCTGTCGGCATGGATCACCGATCACCACGGGGCGCGCACATCGCTGTGGCTCGGCGCGACGGTCATCGGTTTGGGCTACGCGACACGGCAGATGATGCTGGGATCGGTCCCCGAGCTTGCTCTCAGCGTCGTGATCGTCAACGCTGGGGTCGGCTTGGCGTACGGTGCGATGCCGTCGGCGATCATGTCGTTCGTCCCGGATTCGGAGACCGCGTCGGCCAACGCCATCGGCACTCTGACCCGCGCGCGACCGGCGCTTCGATCAGTGGCGCTCTGGTGGGCGCCGTCTTGAGTGGCATGACCATCAGCGATGGAGGCCGGCTGGTGCCCAGCCTGAGCGCCTTCCGGCTGCTGTTCGCGAGCGCGACAGTTGCCTCGTTCGGCGCTGCGGCCGTCGCTTTCCGGCTGCCTCGCACCGAGAAGCACGCCCATGTCGTTGCGGTGATGATCGACTGAACCGAGCTGATCCAGGGACTGGCTACGGCGCGAACCAGCTGGTCTCGGTACGTCCGTCGACGTATACGCGGCGGCGCTGGAATCGCCAGGTGCCGTCGAGACGAACGTACTCGTCGATGTAGCGGCCCCAGTGGTCGAGGCCACCCGGGCCGGAAACGGCGCCGATGATGACAGCGAAGTAGCAACGGCCGGTTGCGTGGTCGGCGTCGACGAGATCGATCTGGTGCGTCGCCGTGAAATGGCGGATGTAGGTGGGCGCCGCGGCCTCGGCCTGGGCCTGCACCCGATCCTGCGCTCCGGTGAAGATCCGCTTGACCTCTTCGAGGCCTGTGTACGTGGTGCGTTCGCCGTGGGCCGGTCCGACTTCCATCACGGCGTCGTCGGCGAACAGGTCCCACAGTCGATCGAACTTGCCTGTGTCGCCGCACGAGTTGTACCGGGCGACCACGTCGCGGATCCCTTCACGGGCGAGTACTTCGTCGAGAGTCATGCGGTACACCGTAGTTGACAACTCTGTCAGGTCCATGGCTCAGGAAGAGCCAAGTGATATTTGCAAACGCTATTGCCAAATAGCACGGGGAGGCGTAGAATGGCCGACGTGGAAAAGATTTGGACCAACTCCGGTGACTCGCACGTGATCGAACCCGACAACTTGTGGCGCGACAACGTGCCGTCACAGTTCAAGGACCTCATGCCTCACGCTTTCAAGGACGACGATGGCGAATGGGAGACCGTCCACGTCGACGGCAAATCCTTCCGGCGCAAGCTGCCGGGCAAAGCGCAGCTCGAGTTCATGGAGTCCTCGATGCGGGCGCCAGGTGCCTTCGACCTCAGCAAGCGGATCGAAGACCTCGACCACGAGGGTGTGTGGGGCGAGGTCGTCTTCCCGTCGCTCGGTCTGTGGAACGCATCGTTCACGACTCGTGAAGCGCTGAAGGCGGCGATCAAGGTCAGCAACGACTGGGGCGAGAGCGAGCTGATGACCATCTCGCCACGGCTGGTGCCGACCGCGCAGGTGTCGATGCTGTCGATCGACGACGCGGTGGAAGAGCTCGAGCGTTGCGCCGGCAAGGGTTACCGCGCGGTCTTCATGCCCACGACCCCGCCGCGGCTCACGCCCGACTACAACCGCGACGACTGGGAGCCCTTCTGGACTGCAGCAGAGCAGGCCAACATCGTGATCGCCTTCCACATCGGAACCGACCCCGTACACATGGACGAGGGCGAGCAGATCGGCATCACCTACCGCGGCCCCGGCGGCGCCGTGCTCAACTACACCGAGACGACGTTCTCCGGTCAGCGGGCAGCGATGAAGATGGTCGCGTCCGGGCGCACTCGACCGCCATCAGCAGCTCAAGGTGCTCGTGTCCGAAGGCGGTGCCACGTGGGTTCCGTTCCTGGGCGATCGTATGACCGAGGGCTACCGCCAGCACAGCATGATGGTGCGGCCGCAGCTCTCGCGCACACCCAAGGAGATCCTCTACTCGCAGGTCTATGCGTCGTTCCAGCACGACGAATCAGCCGTCGCCGCGGTCACTGCGATGGGCTACCGCAACGTGATGTTCGGCAGCGACTATCCGCACATGGAAGGCACGTACGGTCACACGCAACGCACGCTGCACGAGTTGCTCGACGACGTCGACAGTGAAACCAGGTACCGCATCACCTGCGGCGCCTTCCTCGACCTGTTCCCCGAGGTCGGGGCACCGGCGGCGCTGGCGGCCTGAGCGGGAGGGGCGGCGGATGGACACCAAACGAGCGGTCGGCCGGCCACGCCAGTTCGACGACGAATCAGAACGGCGGCTGATCTTCGACGCCGCCTACGCAGCGATGCGCGAGCACGGTCAGGAACTGACGATCGCCAACATCCTCGCTGCCGCCGGAGTATCCACTCGCTCGTTCTACCGACACTTCGACTCGAAGGACGCGCTGCTCTACGCGATGTACCTGCGCGACGGCGAGTGGGCGGCCGAACGACTGACCAAGCGACTCGCTGACGCCCCTTCTCCGGTCAACGCCGTCGAGTGGTGGATCGACGAGATCTTCGGATTCACCCGCACCGCGAAGCGCGCCGAGCGCGTCGCAATGCTCAGCTCGATCACAGGCAGCCGCACCGACGAGGCCGAGGTTGTCGCAGCGCAGGGTCGGCTGGTGCTGATCGCCTCGTTGCGATCGGCGATCGAGGCCGGCGTCGATCAAGGCGTGTTCGTCGTCGACGACGTCGGTGTGGCGACAGCGCTCGTCGCCGCCGCAACCCTGCACGCTGCCGGCCTCGACGCACCGCATCGTCGCAGCACGATCGACCAGCAGGCGACGACGCTGTTCTGCCTGCGCGCCCTCGGCGTGGGTTGACCTTGGTCAGGACCGGTCGGCCGTGCCGAGAAAACCCTCCAGAGAATCGTTGAACGGCGCTCCAAGACGCTGCACAACGTGACCACGACCTGTGATGACGGTTCGGCGGGCGGTCTTGCCGATGGCTGCTACCAGAGCGTCTGCGGCTGCCTCGAGGGCTTCGTCCCAGCCGCCGGTGACGACCCAGATCGGAAAGCCCCCTCGGCGAAGCTCGTCGAGGGGCGGCACTGCCTCCCACGGCGGGCGTTCGTGCATGACGAGGCGCACCTGCCGATCGAGGTCGGCTGGTAGCGGATCGGGAACCGAATCGACCGGCGCGCCGAGCCGTTGAGCGAAGCCCGCGTAGAACTCCCGAGGCGATCGCGCGTCACGGAGGAGTTGCTCGTGACCGGCAATTTCCTCCACGACGCGCGGATGGCCGCGGATGAGGGCCAACGCGGGCGGTTCGATCAGTGTCAACGAGCGGATGCGTGCGGGCCGCCGGGCGGCGGCAAACATGGCCCCGAGCGCCCCGTACGAATGCCCGACGAGGTGCACATCGCCATTGATGACTGCCGCCAAGTCATCTCCATCGACGTCGAAATCCGAGGTGGCGGCGATCGGGTTCGGCCCATAACCTCGCCGGTCGACGACCACGACCGTCCACCGTTCAGCAAGGGTTGCCTGCTTCTCCCACGCTTTGGCGCCGGTCGTCATCGATCCGTGCACGAACATGACCCTGGGACCTGCCCCACGTTCGGTGAGGTGGAGATCCATGACCCACAGCCTGCAACGCCAGGGTGCGCCAACGCAATGGCCGCGACCTCTCGTGAATCGTCTGTGACGTTTCAGCGTGCTCAGCGAGCACACCAGGCTCATATCGTCACTGACGATTCGCGAGCCCAGAAATCGCGGATGGGTTCTCCGATGTCGATCGCCGGTAAATCTTCACCTATATTCGCGGGATGGGTGAGTTCTCGACCGAACGTGATGGAGCCGTCGTCGTGGTCACGATCGACAACCAGCCCGTCGGCAACGCGCTGTCACGCGACGCGGCAGCGGCCATGGCCGACGTGTTCGACGAGGTGTCGAACGGTGCCGGCGACGTGCGCGCGGTGCTGCTGCGCGCAGAGGGAAAGCAGTTCTGCACCGGCGCCGACATCACCGCCAACAAGTCGGGCGAGAAGCCGATCAACGGTCACATGGTGCGCGGGCTCGCCCGCAGCCATCACCGCCTCGTCGATTCGGTGTTCAACTGTCGGGTGCCCGTCGTCGCTGCCGTCCAGGGCGCCGCGATGGGCGCCGGGTTGCATCTCGCACTGGCCGCCGACTTCGTGATCGCCGGCGATCGGGCCCGCTTCAAGGATCCGTTCACCGATCGCGGGTTCAGCGTCGACAGCGGCGGGTCATGGCTGTTGCCCCGCCTCATCGGCCTCACCCGCACCAAGGAGTTCCTCTACCTCGGTCGGCAACTCGATGCCGAGACCGCTCTGGCGTGGGGCATGATCAGCGAGGTCGTCGCCGACGATGTGCTCGATGCCACCGCACGCGCTCGGGTCGGTGAACTCGCCGCTCGACCCACTCAGGCGATCGCGGCCACGAAGCGACTGCTGCACGACAGCGCCCGAACCTCGCTCGCCGAGGCCATGCACGCCGAGACGATGGCGGTCGAGTTGACGTTGCGCAGCAATGACTTCAAAGAGGGCATGACGGCATTCGTCGGCAAGCGCCCCCCAGAGTTCACCGGGACGTGACGGCATGACTCGTATGCAGACGGCCATCACCCTCGCCGACTTCGTCTGGAGCGATTCACCCGACTTCTCCGAGACCGCCCAGCACGTCGTCGCCGCCGAACGGCTCGGTGTCGGCACGGTGTGGTCGGCCGAGGCGTGGGGCACCGACGGCATCGTGCCGCTGGCTTTCATCGCCGCGCTCACCTCGAGCATCCGGCTGGCAACGGGGATCCTGCAGATAACCGCTCGCGCCGCACCGATGACGGCAATGACGGCGATGACCCTCGATCACGTCTCGGGCGGTCGGTTCGTGCTCGGGCTCGGCGCCAGTGGCCCACAGATCGTCGAAGGCCTCCACGGCCAACGTTACGACCGTCCGCTCGAGCGGCTGCGCGAGACGGTCGACGTGATCCGTCTGGCCTTCAGTGGTGAACCGATCGAGTATCACGGCAAGCAGATCGAACTGCCGCTGCCGGGCGGCCAGGGCAAGGCCATACGCATCGGCCAGCCGGCGCGGCCCGATATCCCCATCCATCTCGCCACCCTCGGCCCGAAGGCGCTGCAGTTCGCCGGTGCCGAGGCCGACGGATGGGTCGGTACGTGCTTCGTGCCGGAGACGTCGAGCTACTACTTCGAGCAACTCCGTAAGGGAGCCGACGCGGCCGGGCGTTCGCTCGACGGCTTCGAGATCGACGCCGGTGGACCGGTCGCCTTCACCGACGACATGGAGCGGCCGCTGAAAGGCCGCAAGAAGGCGCTCGCCTTCCAGCTCAGCGCCATGGGTTCACCGACGATGAACTTCTACAACGACGCCTACTCGCGCATCGGCTACGCCGAACCGGCTGCTCGGGTGCGCGAGCTCTGGCTGGCCGGCAAGCGCGACCAGGCCGAGGCGGCGGTGCCCGACGACCTGGCGATGCGTACCTCGTTCTTCGGCACCGACGACATGATCCGTGATCGCATCCGCGCCTACCGAGACGCAGGGGTCACGTCGCTTCGTCTGCAGCCGATGGGACGAACGCCCACCGACAAGCTCGACACGCTCGACCGCATGCTCGACCTGGTGCGAGACGTCGGCAACGAGGAGTCCGCTCATGGGTGACAACGTGCTCGTCGACCATCCGGCAGAGGGCGTCAGCCGACTGACGCTCAACCGACCCGACCGCCGAGATCCCCAGCTTCCGGGCCGGCACCGATCTGGAGAACCGCAACCAGATCATGACGGGAATGACGAAGGACTCACAGGTCGCGATGGAGTCGTTCCTCTCACACCGTCCCGTTCGTTGGCAGAATCGTTGAGCCGATGCCGAAGCTGAGCCACGACGAGATCGAGCGTCTGCTGACGCGTACGGGCCTGTTGAGAATCGCCACGATCAGCGCGGACGGCTCACCACTCGTCGTTCCCGTCGGGTACCTGTACCGCGACGGTGAGCTGTTGATGACCGCTCGCCAGAAGGTGGCCTGGCTCGACGACATCCGCCGCGATCCGCGGGTCTGCATCACGATCGACGACGGTCGGTACCCGCTGCCGAAGATGACCGTCCGCGGCGAAGCCGAGATCCGCCACGAGCCCGGCGAGGACGACCTGTGGCGAGACCGCCGCCTGCCCCTCGACGCGCCAGAACCTCCCCTGCCCGACAGTGTGACTGACGACGGCACGCAGGAGTGGTCGTACCCGGCGGCATACCACGCCATGACCCGAGACGAGCCTCGGGCGCTGGTAGCCGTCAACCTCGCCCGGTCCAAGGTGACGTCGTGGCGCATGCCGGTGGTCGGCGAGTACCTCGACGGCTCGTGGGCGCCTCGCTATTACAGCGAGACACCGCGCCGCTTCCGAGTCACGGTTGTCGGCAATTCATTGGCCGACGTGAAAGTGGTGGCCGAATGACGCTGCCGGCCACCATCTGCGATCCGCACCACCACCTGTGGGACCTGCCCAAGTCGCACTACCTCGTCGACGACCTGCGCGCCGACCTCGCCACGGTCCCGCAAGTCACCAGCACCGTGTTCGTCGAGTGCAGCGCCTGGTACCGCGAGTCCGGCCCGCAACACCTTCGCTCGGTCGGCGAGACCGAGTGGGTCGCGGCGAACGGCGGCCCGGTCGATCAGAGGAATCGTCGGCGCCACCGACCTGCGCCTGGGCGACGCTCGCCGAAGATGCGTTGCACGCCCACATCGCCGCAGCACGAGGGCGGTTCCGCGGCATCCGCCAACGGGCGACGTGGGACCCGAGCCCACTCGTGCGCCCCGACAGTCCTGATCCCGGCGAGGGTCTGCTGCTCGATCCCGACTTCCGCGCGGGTTTCGAGGTGCTTCACGAACTCGGCCTGACGTTCGACGCCTGGGTGTACTTCCCACAACTACCCGACGTCGCCGACCTCGCCCGGTCTTTCCCCGAGACGACGATCATCCTGAACCATCTCGGCGGGCCGATCATGCTCGGCCCGTACACCGATCGCGACGCGGTGCTCGAACGATGGCGGACGCTGATGGTCGACGTTGCCACGTGCCCCAACGTGGTCGCTCAAGGTCGGTGGGATCGGCATGCCGATCTACGGCATGGAGTGGCACAAGCGAACGACTCCCCCGTCGGCCGACGAGATCGCCGAGGCGTGGGGCGAGCCAGTGCGATTGTGCATCGACACGTTCGGTGTCGATCGCTGCATGCTCGAGAGCAACTTCCCCGTCGACCGTTTCTCGATGCGACTACGCCACACTGTGGAACGGCGTTCGACCTGTTGACGTACGACCTCCACCGCGCGAACGTGACGGCTCTTTTCCACGACACAGCCGTGAGCACCTATCGACTCGACGAGGAGCCCACATGATCTCCGACGACATCACCGAAGACACGCCGTTCGTCCCCGAAGACGACACGTACCACGAACCGACCATCGACGACCCGCTGTGGTTCGAGACGACGTGGTGGTCGTTCTCCGTTCCCGAGCGGCGGCTCGGCGGCTGGCTGCACGCCGGCCGCCACACCAACCAGGGCACCGTCACATGGCGGGTCTTCGCATGGGACCCGAGTGGTGCCGATCCCGGCGCGCATGGCGTACTACAAGCATCGTGTCCGACGTGCCGATCGACGAAGCCCGGCCGTCGCCGACCTCCGCGACATCACGTTCCCGGAGGGCGGCTTCAGCGTGAAGATGCTCGACCCCGCTGATGGACTACCACGTCGCCTACGCCGACCCGGAAGCCGCTTCGGCATCGAGTTCGAGCACCGCAGCGTCCATCCACCGCACCGGTTCACGCCGGGCGAGGCTCCGGCGCTGCACAACCCACACCTCGACCAGCTCGGGCACCTCACCGGCGAGCTCGTGCTCGACGGCGAGCGGATCCCCATCGACTGCTACTCGGTGCGCGACCGCACGTGGGGCCCGCGTAGCCGGCACCACTCACACGGCGGTGCAGCCGAAAGGAGGACACGTCGCGCTCGCGGTCGCCAACCCAGGCGGCGCCCGGTGGCGTGAGATCGAGCGCGAGCGCGGCCGCGGGCGGATCCAGTACATCTTCGGTCATGCGTGGGACGACACCGGCTGCGACACCGGCTTCCTCAGCTTCGTGCGACCGCAGGACGGCATCCGCCGACGGCTGGTCGCCGCTCAACATGGGGTGGCTGCTGAAGGACGGCGAGTTCGCTCGGCTCGACACGACGCCGCAGCCGGATGAAGAACTACCGCGACCCGGCGACCGGCTGGAGCGCCCACATGGAGGTCGAGCTCGTCGACCGGACGGGCCGCACGATGCAGGCCGAGGGCGTCGCCCTGAGCCACAACTGCGAGCACGGCAACGGCTCGAACGCCTCGATGCGGTGGGAGTTCACGACGGCAAGCAGATCGGCTGGGGCGAGGACCAGGACGGCTGGCGCACCGAACACTTCGCACGCATGCGCCGTGCCCTGCGAGCAGTGCGATGAGCGACGAGATCGATCACGGCCTGATCCCGGACGACCTGGCGTGGAGCTTGGCGCTCGACGAGGCGACCAGGTCGTCGACCGTTCCAGGTGATCCACGCTCGCGGTGAGATGGGCGGCGGGCCGCGCGCCGTCGCCCGCAGCGGCAGCATCGGGATGTACGTGCGCGCGTTCGCCGACGGCAAGGGCGAGAACGGACTGCATGCACACCCGACCGACGCGATCTGGATCGTGCTCGAAGGCGGGGCGACGTTCCACGGACTCAACGAGACGTTGCTCGGCGAGCTGATGGCGAAGGAGGGCATCCTCGTACCGGCCGGCGAGAGCTATCGCTTCCGGTGCAACGGTCCGTCCGTACTCGCCAGGATCTCGGTCGCCGACTCGGACCCGCGTGAACGCCGTGGATGACGAATACGCGGCCTACCGGCACGCGTTCTACAGCCAGATCGGCGAACGGTTCGAGACGTTCGAGTCGATGCGCCGGTTCGGGCCGGCGTTCCGCAGAGACGAGCACGTGTCGTCACCACGACGCGCGGCCGCCGAGCGGGTGTACCGCAACCCGCAGATCTACTCGTCGAAGTTCGGGCCGATCGGCGCGCCCATCGTCCGCTGATCCCGATCGAGATCGATCCACCCGACCACCAGCTGTACCGCAACTGCTCGACCCGATGTTCGCGCCGCGCACCATCGCTATCTCGAACCGACGATCACCAACCTCGTCAACGAGCTGATCGACGGCTTCATCGACGATGGCGAGTGCGTCTTCGACCAGAGCTTCGCGGTGCCGCTGCCCACGCAGGTGTTCCTCACGCTCATGGGTCTCCCGCTCGACGACGCGGCGCTGCTGCTCGAGTTCAAGGACGGCATCCTGCGCCCCGGCTACCGCGAGGGCGATCGATCCGGCCGACGCCGATCGCGATTCGGACGATCAACCAAGACGTCGTCGATCGCACGTACCAGTACTTCCAGGCGCTGATCGACGAACGCCGGCGAGCGGCGCGCCGATCGTGACGACGTGATGGCGGAGGTGATCGACAGCGAGGTCGACGGTCACCGGCTGACCGACGACGAGATCCTCGACGCCTGCTTCCTGCTGCTGATCGCCGGCCTCGACACGATCACCAACTCGCTCACGCTCTTCTACCACCAGTTCGCCAACCGCGCCGACCTGCGCGCCGAGATCGCCGCCGATCCCGGGCGATCGATCCCGTCGGCGGTCGAGGAGCTGCTGCGCTGGGAGACACCGACGCCGCAGGTGTTCCGGGTGGCCGTGGTCGACGACGACCTGTGCGGTCGTCGAGGTGAAAGCCGGCGACTTCGTCGTCATCGACATCGGCGCAGCCAACACCGACCCGGCCTTCCAGGCCGACGCCGGCGAGCTGCACTTCGACCGTGAGCCGAACCCGCACTTCTCGTTCACGGCCGGCATCCATCGCTGCAGCGGCTCGCACCTCGCCCGCCAGGAGCTGAGGATCGCGCTGACCGAGTGGCACCGGCGCATCCCCGACTACACGATCAAGCCCGGCACCGAGCTGATGTGGCCACCCGGCCTGCGCTCGGTCGAGAACCTGGTCCTCGAGTGGAGCGTGTGATGTCGGGCGACTCGATCTCTCCGGCGGTCTGCCGGCCGAGCGCGAGACGATCCGCACGACGCCGCCCGACGTGCCGTTCTGGTGCGAGAACATGTTGTTCGCGGTGCACGACCCCGCCACCGACGTCGCGCTCTGGCTGCACCTCGGCACCGTGCCCAACGACTGGTGCATGTGGCACGACATGTGTTACGCCATGCTGCCCGACGGCGACGGCGTGCTGTCGATGTGGTCGTTCCACCGCACCGCCCCCGAGCGGCGACCGGCGGGTGCCAACACCACCTTTCGATGCATCGAGCCGTTCCGACGCTGGCACGTCGAGCTTCGACGGATACGGCTTGCACACCTCGCTCGACGACATGGCCGAGGGTCGCGCCCGCGATGGCGCCAAGCAACGCTTCGCCGTCGACCTCGACGTCGAGTTCGTCGACACCGGCGTGGGACATGCACACCGCGGCCACCGTCGGCCACCGGCAAGGCGGACGATGGACGACCAGGGGTGGGCCAAGGAGCACTACGAGCAGCTGTACCACGCGACTGGCACCGTGCAGTTCGGTGAGTCGACGTTGCCGTTCGACGGCTACGGCTGGCGCGACCACTCGTCCGGCCCGCGTGGCGGTGGCACCGGCGCGCCGTGGGGTGGCCATGTGATCATCGGCTGCCTGTACCCCGAGAGCGGCCGCGGTTGGGGGCTCGGCCGGTACTGGGGGCCCGATGGCACGATCTCGCTCGAGGGCGGCTGGGTGGTCGATGCGACGGCGAGTTGGTTCACGCCGAGGTCGTCGAGGCGCCAAGGCTGCGCAAGCCTGACGCTGGAACCCGAGGAGCTGGTCGATCGGGCTGCGCTGGCCGGGCGGTCGCTGGAACACAACGATCACGACGCGCACCTCGCTGTGGTTGGCGATGGCCGAGCAACTCGCTGTCGGTAAGGACCTCGACGGCCCCGGCCTGATGTACGTCCTCAACCACGGCCCGGCGATGTGGGACGGCGAAGTCGGTCACGCCTACGTCGAGCGTTCCGACATGATCAACGCCTTCCCGGCGACCTTGAGTGTTCCCGACGATGCTCATGAGTGACGATGCGCGAGAGCTGATCCAACTGAAGCGCACAGAGCGCGACCCGGAACGGATGCGCACCGTGCTGGGCGGCTGGCTGGCGCCGCGCATCACTCCGCGGTGGTGGTGTCTCGATCTCGCCGATAACGCTGCCCGAGGGAACCGGCGTCGCCAACGAGACGTTGATGTTCGATGCCGGCTGGTCCACTGACACCGGCGAGGTGACACAGGGATTCGTCGTGCGCGTCGCCAGCAGCAACCCCTTGTACATCGGCGCCGACATCAAGGTGCACCACGACATGTATGCATCGCTTGCTGACCTCGACGGCGTGCCGGTGCCCCGCGTCTACGGTTACGAGGACGACGCCTCGCTGCTCGGTGCGCCGTTCTTCGTGATGGAGCGGATCCACGGTCAGGTGCCCGGCGACCAGCCGGCCTGGCCGACGGCTGGGTTCGTGTTCGATGCCGACCCCGACGAGCGACGGGCAATGTGGAACAACGCTGTTGCCGTACTGGCCGCGTTGCACAGCGCCGACGTGTCGCGCTTCGGGTTCCTCGCCCCTGCGACCGGCACCAGCGGGCTGGCCGACCACCTCGCCTATTGGCGGCGTTGGCTCGACGACCCGTCCAGTGGCGCAACCCACGACACGATCGAAGCAGGTTACGAATGGTTGCTCGACCATCTGCCGCAACCTCAGCCGACGGCGCTTTCGTGGGGCGACTCCCGGTTCGCCAACATCATGTTCGACGGCACCGAGGTAGTGGCGATCTTCGACTGGGATACCGTGTCGTTGGCCGGGCCCGGCGCCGATCTCGGCTGGTGGCGGTTCATGGACGGTCCGGCGAGCGACCTGCCCGGCATCGGCAGCGCCGAAGAGTTCGTGGCGCGGTGGCAGGACCTCACCGGCCGAGTGGCCACCGACATCGAGTTCTACGACGTGTTCACGGCCTTCCGTCTGAGCGCGATCCTGATGCGGTTGTTCGGCCAGATGGGCGCCGCCGGCACGCTCCCTGCCGAGATCGCCGAGCAACAGGCCCGCAACAGCGGTCCCGTACAAGCGCTGGCAGCCCAGCTCGAGGCGCTGCGCTGATACCCGAGAAAGCACTCCGGCGTTCGTGCCGCAAGCGACGCCTCATTCGTTGGTCGGTGAAATCCCCACCATTCCACGCTGACGAACGAAGGCTCCGACCATGAAGGCGCCTGGCACCACGGCAGTGCCCCATGCCGTGGTCGACGAGACTCTTGGAGTGAGTGTTATGGGACCTCGGCCGGGGCGAGCGCCGAACGCCAGCCCTGTGCACTGTTCTCGACGGAGCCAGCCGGATGGTTGGGCGCCCATCGATTTCGGCTGCGAGCTCGGTCAACAGCTCTTCGAAGGTATCGACGCGCTCGACGAGTGGCACTCCAGGGAACGGATCGTGGGGCGCGCTCGGTGGAGCCGGGTGGTGCAGCGCCCGGAGAAAATCGCCAAGCTAGTCGGCCACCACTGTTGAGGCCATGGCCGTAGCGCGATCCGCCGGGGTCCCCTCAATCCACCGGACGATCGACCACGACCAGGGATACCTACCCGACGGTCGACCGACACGAATCGGGACAGGCACGGGCAATGTGCGGATTGGGCTCAACGCCGGGAGCCAGCGCTGCTCGTTGACGGTGAGGTTCGCGGCGACGGCCCGGCGCCGCAGTCGTGCCAGCAGGTCGTCGCCGATACGCCGAAGCGTGTTGTCCCATCCGGCATCCAACGCAAGCAAAGCCAGCGCGGCGAGATCTGGATGCTGATCGGCCAGCAACGAACGAACCAGGCGCTCATCAACCTCGATCTCCGACACGGGCGACACCACTTGACCCAAGCCTACGAACTCCTCGCCTCGAGACCGGACTGATGCGCTCCCTCGCTGCCTGCACTAGTTTCGGGCACGCCGTGGGCCGCCACCCGCTGTTATTGGGGTGATCGACGCGTCCTGGGGTGGGGTTATCGCAATGCCACCGATGGCGACCCGAAGCGACAGCAGGCCAGCGCCCGCTGGAATCTCACGCCAGTGACTCGGTATACGACCTCACAACCACGACAACGAGACTCTCGCCCCAGCAAACAAGCACTCGCTGGGCAGGTTGTCTCGTTGCGCACCCCCGCTCCACGGGCCAGTATCGCGAACGTGAATCGTGAGTTGACGAGGTCGGCGGCTGTGGGCACTGCCGACAGCCTGGCCGCCACCAGCAGGGCGACCGCTGGGTCCGTCGGTGTTGCCGGCAGCGTCGCCACGGCGGGCAGCGTGGCTGTTGCGGGCAGCGTCGCCACGGCGGGCAGCGTGGCTGTTGCGGGCAGCATCGCCACCTCCGGGAGTGCCGGTGTGGCGGGAAGCATCGCCACCTCCGGGAGTGCCGGTGTGGCGGGAAGCATCCTGACGTTCTTCGGTGTGGGGATCCGCAACTGCATCGCCACCCTTGCATGTGTGCGCTGCCGCCGGTGCGTCGCCTGCGTGGCGTGCATCGGCTGTGTGGACTGCGTGGGGTGCATCGGGTGCGTCGGCTTGCGCGGCGCGGTCGGTCAGCGCCGGCTACGCGGCGCATCATGACCGCCGGCACCGTGCTGTCACCTCGATGCCGAGACCATCCAGACAGCGCGTGAGGCGCTTCGTCCGCACCTCGGCAGGTGGAGACCGACAGCCCGATGATCGCCAGTACTTCCTGGACTCAATCGATTGACTTTCGCACGCGCGAGCATTGGCGAGCCACCGCCCACAACGAATCGCTCGGCGGTCCGCTCCGGGTCCCGTCTACCGTGTGACACCCGTTCTGTAGGGTTGTGTTCAGCGACTTCCCCCGCCGGTGTTCGAGTGGTTGTTGGTGGAGAGGGGTGTCGTGTCGGTTGCCGGGTTGGTCGAATTGATTGCTGGGGTCGATCTGGCCGGCGCCGAGCAGCCGGTGATCGAGCGGGTGTTGGCCGATGTGCGCCGGGTGCGTGGCTGGCTCGATTCGGTCGAGGTTGCCGCCGCACGACGGTTGGCCGAGCTGGCGACGGTGTCACCGTCGATGTTCCCCGAGCGTGCCGTTGCCGACGGCTCGCGGGTCTCGTTGGGTGAGGCATCGAAACGGTTCGAGCGGGCCCGCACCCTCGACACGGTGCCCGAACTGGGTGTCGCCCTGGATGCTGGTGATACCTCGGCCGGGCATGTCGATGTCGTCAGCCGCGCCTTGCGCGGTTTGAACCCCGACCAACGACAGCGTCTCGCCGGTCGCGGTGACGTCCTTGCTGCCGCCGCGGCACAGTTACCACGCGACGAGTTCGCCCGGGCGGTGCGCAACGAGTTGCGCCGGGTCTGTACCGATGACGGCATCGACCGGCTGCACCGCCAACGCCAAGCAACCAGCCTGCGCAGCTGGATCGATCGCGACACCGGGATGTGGTGCCTACACGGCGAGTTCGACCCCGAAACCGGCCTGATCTTGGACCGTCGACTGCAAACGATGGTCGAAACACTGTTCCGCGAGACCACACCCGACACCTGCCCCACAGACCCGCTGCTCAAACAACAGCATCTGCGGGCCTTGGCGCTGGTCGCCTTGACCGAAGGCCGCGGCAACCGCGGTGCCCGTGTCGAGTTCAACGTGCTCATCGACGCCCAAACCCTGCGCGACGGCGAACACGACCACAGCGTCATCGACTGCGGCCTCGACATCGACCTGCCGGTCGAGACCATCCGCCGCATGGCCTGCACCGCCGAGGTGATCGTGCCGATCATCACCGCCAGCAACGGCACCTCACTACATCTCGGACGCGAACAACGCACCGCCAACCGGGCCCAACGCCGAGCACTACGAGTCATCTACCGCTGCTGCGCGATCCCGGGGTGCACCGTGGCATTCGACAACTGCCAGATCCACCACCTCCACTGGTGGGGCCGCGACCACGGGCACACCGACATCGACGTCATGCTCCCGCTGTGCCACAAACACCACCACAGCGTTCACGAAGGCGGCTGGCACCTCACCCTCGACACACACCGCAACCTGACCATCACCTACCCCGACGGCACCACCATCACCACCGCCCCACCCACGATCAGAGCCGGATGAGGCAGCCATGATGTCTATCCGCCGAGCAACAGTTCTTGCACGGCGGCGCGGTGCACCTTGAAGGTCGTGGTCTGCGGGATGGCGTCGACGATCCTGATGATGACGGGTATGGAGTAGGGGGGCAATCGGTCGCGGGTCCAGGCGATCAGATCCAACTCGGTCAGCTCGGTCTCGGTTGGCGCGCGTGTGCCGGCATCGGGGTCAACTGTCGCCACCGTCACCACAGCGGCGGGCACCTGGCCGAGGCGTTCGTCGGGCACTCCGACGACGCACGCCCCGGTTACAGCCGGATGCTCGAGGAGCGCCGCCTCGACCTGGTCCAAGTTGACCTTGAAGCCGCCGCGCACGATCACCTGGTCGGTGCGACCGAGGATCCACACGAACCCGTCGTCGTCGATCCGCGCCCGATCGGATGTGCGCAGCCAACCATCGGGAAGGTGGCCGGCGCGCTCGGGGCGGGTCGACTTCGAGCACGCCCTCCTCGCCGGTCGTGCGTTCCAGATCGGTGTTCGGGTCGAGCACGCGCAGGCGGACCCCGGGATACGGCCGGCCGACGCTGCCCAACTTCGTCGCGCCGAACGTGGCCCACAGTTCGGCCGTCCAGCCGGTGACGCTGCTGAGGAACTCGGTCGCGCCATAGCCGAGCAGCACGGGGATGTGATAGCGATCTTCGAAGGCCTTGGCCACCTCGGGGGCGACAGGTGCCGACGAGGTCATGTATGCAGTGACGCCTTCGAAGTGGTCGGGGGAGATGTCGGCATCGAGGATCATCTGCACGACCGGCGGCGGCGCGCCCATCACGGTCGGCCGGTGCTCCTTCACCAACGATGCCCACGTGTGCACGTCGAACCGCTCCATCATCGACATCGGTCGCCCCATGAACACCAGCCGCGACATCGACAGCAGCCCGCCCAATGTGACGAGTGGCAACGACAGGATCAAGGCGCCCCCGTCGGACTTCGGCGTGCGCCCGTCGGGGCCGCCACCCAGCTTGACGAACGTCTCCCAGGAAACCGGCAGGCGCTTGGCCGGACCCGTCGTTCCGCTGGTGAGCACGGTGACCGCAGCGTCGAGGACGGGACCCGCTTGCGCCACGTCGACGTCGGCCCGAACATGCACTTCGAAGTCGTCGTCGACCTCGAGTCCGAGTGCGCCGGAGTCGGCGATCGCGTCGGCCACGCCGGGGCGGGCCCAGTCGGCAGTGTGGGCTACGACCACAGCGGCGCGCAACGAGGCGATCTCGTCGGCCAATACGCGGTCGGCCTGCAACGGCGACACCAGTAGCGCAGTTCGACCGTCGGCGAGCACCGCCAGCTCGGTCGCCACCAGGGCCGGGCGCTGGCGCATGACGATGGCGATCATGGCATCGGCGGGGACATCGTTCGCGGCGAGTACGTCGGAGATGGCGTCGTGCAACCGAGCGACGTCACCCCACGTCGACCAGTGCTGCACACCCTCGGCGGTGAACTGCAGCGCCTGCTCGGCCGGCCAGTGCGTGAACAGGGCCGCGAGGCGCTCGGTCACGGCAGTGCGACCCGACCCGGAGCTCATGACGGCACGACGATGAGGTGCTCGAGCGCGTCGAGCACATCGAACAGGGCGCGATCGTTGGTGTTGCCACCGATGAACTGCGGCACCGGCACGACCCGGGCGTCGAGCGGCAGGTCGACCGGCGAGTCGTCGACGAAGACGTCGGGTCGGTGGGCAAGGTCGAAATGGTCGACGACGTAGCGCGTCGACGGGTCACGCACCGCCTTCGGGTAGTACTCGACGAACCTGTCGTCGAGGCCGTGGGCACCGGCCTTGCGGCGGGCATAGTCGGCGCCGCCCGCGCTCCACAGAACGCACTTGACTCCGCGCCCACTCAAGGCGTCGAGCAGTTCGGCGGCGCCCGGGCGGAGCTGTTCGCTACGCACCGAGCCGATCAGAGTGCCGTCGAGATCGAACGCCCAGACCACGCACTTCACGGCGTCACCACCGATGTTGTCGCATCGACGCCATCGACGCGACCGACGCGACCCACAGCGCGATCGAGCAACGTGGCTCGATCCGCTAGACGGCGGGCCAGCAGATGGCCGTGGCCCCCGCAGGCGAATGCAGCCGACATCAGCCGCGCCGGCTGAGGAGCATGCACCCGGTCACCGGCCCGCCGCCCGCCCCGACGACCGCAACCTCCGGCGGCCGCGGGACCTGGCGCTCGCCGGCCCGACCCCACAACTGGATGCATGCCTCGTGCAGGTGTCCGACGCCGTGCAGGCGCCCGCCCGACAACTGGCCGCCTTGGGTGTTTATGGGTAGCTCGCCGTCGAGGGCGATGCGATGGCCGCCCTCGACGAAGTGGCCGGCGCGCCCGTGACCGCAAAATCCGAATGCCTCGATCCACTGCAATGTCAGGTAGCTGAAACCGTCGTACAGCTCGGCAATGTCGACGTCGTCGGGAGTCAGCTTGGTCTGTTGCCACATCTGCTGGGCGGAGTCGTGGGCTCCCATCGTCGTCAGGTCGCTTCGTTGATCCCAGGTGTGGCGTTCGTACAGGGCTGACCCGATCGCCTCGATCGTCAACGGGGGATTCGGCAGGCCGGTCGCCGCGTCGCGGTGAGAGACGATCAACGCAGTTGCGCCATCGCACGGCGCGTCGCAGTCGTACAGGCAGAACGGCTCGGCGATCATGCGCGCCGAGAGGTAGTCGTCGAGCGTCATCGGTGTGCGATACACGGCGTCGGGGTTGAGCCCGGCATTTCGACGGCAGGTCAACGCGATCTGGGCCAGCTGCACGCGGGTGAGCCCGTGCTCGTACATGTAGCGCTGGGCGTACATGGCGATCCACACGGCAGCGGATGGCGCTCCATACGGTCCTGTCCACTGCCGGCCGGCATCGGCGCGCGGCGACGGACCGTTGTCTTCGTGTTGATAGATCGACGCTCGGCCGGCCGATTGCGCCGAGCCCTCCCAGACGGATCGGAAGCACACCACATGCGACGCTCGCCCCGTCGCAACGGCAACACTTGCGTCCATGATCGGCCCGAGCTGCCCTGCGGTTTCGCTCGTGCCGAGGAACCAGTTCGTGCGTAACCCCAGTGCGTCGCGCAACTCGTGGGTGGAGGCACCGCTGAAACCGGGAGCAGGGTGTGACCCGGGGTACGTCGCCACACCGTCGATGTCGTCGGGGTCGAGCCCGGCGTCGGCGATCGCCCGCAGGCATGCCTCAACCGTCAGATCGAGCCCGCTGCGGCCGAGGCGGCGACCGACCTGAGACTGCCCGGCGCCGGTGATGACGGCCCGACCGTCGAGAGGGTTGTTCGGCTGAGTCATGGCGCCACCGGACGGAACACCGGGATCCATACGTCGCCCCATCCATCGCCCCATCGTTCGAACTCGACGGCGACGCGCTGACCGATGAACACTTCGTCGACTCCGCAGCCGACGATGTTGGTGGTCAAGCGGACAGTCGCGTCATCGTCGAGCTCGACGATCGCGACAACGTACGGCGGCGGGAACCCGATGAACCACTGGTGCCGATCGATCGTGAACGTCGCGACCGTCGCCAGCCCCGATGTCGGTTCGGGAGCGACTTCGACCGAGCGGCATCGGAAGCAGGCCGGTGCCGGTGGGTGAAAGAACCGCCGGCACGACTGGCAGCGATGGATCATCAGCTCGCCGCGTTCGCCACCCGTCCAGAACGCACGCGATTCGATCGACGGCTCGGGCAACAGCCGGAGGTCGGGCCGCGACAACGGCATGACGGGCAAGATTTCGTCGCTCAACTGAGGTGCAACCCGCCGTCGACGTGGAGCGTCTCACCGGTGATGAACCGGGATCGGTCGGAGCACAGGAACAACGCACCCTCGGCCACGTCAGCCGCAGCGCCATCGATCTTCAATGGCTTGCGCGACTTGCTGAGCTTCTGCAATCGCTCGTCCATCACCGCTGTCATGTCGGTCGCGACTGCAGGAGAAAGGGCGTTGACACGGATGCCGAACTTGCCGAGCTCCTTGGCAGCCGAGAGGGTGACCGACAACAGGCCACCTTTCGAGGCAGAGTACGCGATCTGCCCGACGTTGCCGCGCTCGCCCGCCCACGAGATCAGGTTGAGCACGACGCCCCCGCCGCCCGTTTTCATCACCCGGGTGGCAGCTCGCAGCACGGCGAACGGGCCCGGTGAGGTTGACCGCGATCGCCGCGTCCCAACGCTCGTCGGTGACGCCGGTGACGAAGTTGTCGATCGCCACGCCGGCGTTGTTCACGAGGATGTCGAGCCGTCCGAAGCAGGCGAGCGCTGCCGCGACCAGCTCGTCGGCGGCTCCGGGCACGGCGATGTCGCAGGCAAAGCCGACTGACCGCGGGGATGCCCGCGGCGACCTCGGTGCAAGCCTCCGGGCTACGGCCGTGAACCACGACCGAAGCGCCCTCGCACGCAAACCGCTCGGCGATCGCTCGACCTATGCCCCGCGTCGAGCCGGTGACGATCGCGACCCTGCCGGCCAGCTCTCCCGCAGCGAGTTCCCCGGCCAGTTCTTCCATCATCGCAGAATATATTAACCTATTTCTGTGGACCGAATTGGAGAACACTCGTGAGCAGAGGGCGCCCGTGAACGAATCCGCGGTGAACGAGTGGTTGGAGGCGAATTGGCGCCTCGACCTCACCCTGGTCGAGTGGTGGGATCGTCTCTTCGACGCGGGGCTCGCCTTCCCGGCGTGGCCAGCAGGGTCTCGGCGGATTCGCGGCGCAGCGGTGGCGACGCCAGAGTCGTCACCGCAGCGCTCGCCGCTGCCGGGGTCGTCGGGCCGCCCTCCGGCAACGGGCCGAACATGGGCGGGCCGACCCTCATCAAGCACGCCACGAGCGAGCAACAGCAGCGGTTCGTGGCCCCCATGGGCCGCGGCAAACAGCAGTGGTGCCAGCTCTTCAGCGAGCCGGGTGCGGGATCCGATCTGGCGAGCCTCGCTACGAGGGCCGAGCGCGACGGAGACGAGTTCGTCATCACCGGGCAGAAGGTGTGGAACTCGCAGGCCGACGTCAGCGAATGGGGCATGCTGCTGGCTCGCACCGACCCCGACCAGCCCAAGCACCGTGGTCTGTCGTTCATCATGCTCGACATGCGCCAGCCCGGCGTCGAGGTGCGTCCCTTGGTGCAGATGAACGGCGCCGCCGACTTCTGCGAGGTGTTCCTGACCGAGGCGCAGCGCCAAGGTCGCCGACGTCATCGGCGATCTCAACGACGGCTGGAACGTGGCCCGCACCACGCTCATCAACGAGCGCTCGTCGGCCGCTGCCGGCAAGGGACGCGGCGTGGTGACCGTCGCCGCCGGATCGGTCGAAGGCAACCTCGACCGCACGGTCGGCGACCTGATCGAGCTGTCGAGGCGTGCTGTCGAGGACCCGACGAAACGAACCGAGCTGCTGCTGAGCTCGCGGAGCATGATTGCCCTGGCCCGCGATGTCGGTGTCGTCGACGACGGGGCGACGCGAGACCGGCTGATGCGGTATTACGTTCACAGCGAGGTTTACCGTTTGAACGGGCAGCGGTCGCGCGACCTGGCCAAGACCGGCCGACCGGGGCCGGACGGGTCGATGATGAAGCTCGATCTGGCGATGCTCGCCCACGAGTCGCGCGATCTGTCGCTGTCGATGATCGGTGCCGAAGGGATGCTGATGGGCGCCGATTCGCCGCGAGCACGGGAGAGTTCAACGGGCCGGCCTGTCGAGTTTCGTGCCGTCGCTCGGCGGTGGCACCAATGAGATCCAGCGGAACATCATCGGCGAGCGCACGCTCGGATTGCCGCGCGAGCCCAGCACCGACACCGACGTCCCGTTCCGGGAGCTGCGCAGATCATGAGCGAGCAAGTGGCGCGGCCTTCGTTGCGCCTGACCGATGACGAGATCTGGGAGTTCGTCGCCGGCTCACACACGGGGATCATGACAACGTTGCGGCGCGATGGAATGCCGATCGCGCTGCCGGTGTGGTTCGTGTGCCTCGACAAGGTGCACTATGCCTGCACCATGCGATGGGTTCGATTCACACCCGACAAGAGGGTCCTGAGTTGGGACAATCGCAAGCTCGCCGGTGAGCGGTCATGAGCGAGTCGGCCCCGCAGCAGGTCACAGAGCACGGCTGGGCGATGCCGTGGCCGGGTGTCGAGATCGCCCGTCAGGCCGAGCTCGCCGGTGCGCAGGCGTTCTGCTCGGGTGAGTTCGCCGACCGCAATGCCTACGTGGCGCTCGCCGAGATGGCGGCGTCGACGACGACCGCCAAGGTCGGCACCGGCGTTGCCTATGCCTTCGCCCGGTCTCCGTTCGTGCACGCCTCGGCCGTGCGCCACGTCGACAAGCTCGCACCGGGCCGGGTGTTCCTCGGACTCGGTTCGGGCACCCGCCGCATGAACGAGGACTGGTTCGCCGCGCCCGCCGATCGCCCGCTGGCGCGAATGGCCGACATGGTCGGGGCGAGTCGCGCGCCTACCTGACCGCGCCGAACATGAAGCCGGTCAGGTACGACGGCGAGTTCTACGCGCTCGACGCCGCCATCATGGCCCCGGTGCTCGGCCCGATCGACGTGCCGATCCTCCTCGGCGCGTTCAACCCGGGCATGCTGAAGGTCGGCCGGACGAGTCGCCGACGGCATCATCGGCCACGGCCTGTTCACCGACCGCTGGTGGGACGAGACGATCGATCCCAACCTCGCCGCGGGCGCCGACCGCAGCGGGCCGCGACCCTGCGCAGTTGCGCAAGTGGGGCTGGGTGATCACCTGCATCGACGACGACGATCCGGCCCGCGCCGAGCGCGACGCGCGGCTGATGATCGCGTTCTACGTCACCGTGCGAGACGTACGACACCCTGACGTCGCTGCACGGCTGGGACTCTGCCGTGGCCGAGATCCGCAGCGCCTTCAAAGCCACCGACATCGACGGCATGGCGGCGGCGGTGCCGCAGGACATGCTCGACGCGATCGCTGTGTACGGCACGACGGCCGACGGCGCGTGATCGCATCGCTGCCCGTCGCCGGCTGCCGCAGCTCCGCTTCCACTCCCCGCCATCGTTCATGGTCTCGCCGCGCGCGCGTCGCCGGCTACTCGCGCGCGATCGTCGAGCTGTTGAAGTGATCTCTCCAAGGAGGCAGACAACATGACCGACACCAGTGACCCGCTCTTCGGCGTTCTCACCGACGACGCATTCGAGCGCTCACGTCAGCGGATCGGCGTTCCCCAGCCGATCGTCGCCCCGCCGCACAACTACGAGGTCTCACGCGACGGGTTGCGTCACTTCGCCTACGGGTACGGCGACGACAACCCGCTGTACTGCGACGAGGCGTATGCGCGGGGCACGCGGTGGGGTGGGCTGATCACCCCGCCGACCTTCCTCTACACGATGGGTGAGGACGCCTCGCCGCGGCCGGTCCCGCCCGAGAACAAGGCGCTGCTGCAGCGGCGACCCGTTCGCCGGGCTCGGCTCGTACCAGGCGGTGATGGAGTTCGAGTGGTGGCGTCCGATCGGCCTCGGCGACCAGCTGAAGTGCCTACGCTCCCAGGTCGGCGTCGCCGACAAGCGCAGCGACTTCGGCGGGCGCAGCGCCCACGTCACCCACGACTTCATCTACGCCGATCAGCGCGGTGATCTGCATGCCATCCAACGCGGCACGTGGATCAACGCCGAGCGTCACACGTCGCGAGAGCGCAAGAAGGAGAAGGAGCAACCCGAGCCGTACACGCCCGAGCAGCTCGCCGAGATCGACGCCGCCTACGAGGCCGAGACGCGCCGCGGTGCCGAGCACGCGGTACTTCGAAGACGTCGAGATCGGCGATGCCGTCGATCCGAAGGTGAAGGGCCCGCTGCGCACGACCGACGTCATCGTGTGGCACCTCGGGTGGGGCATGCAGCTGACCCCGCCCGGCGCGTTCCGCTTGTCGTACCTGATCCGCAAGAAGGCACCGGGGCTCTTCCCACCGAACAACCTCAACATCCCCGACACCGTGCAACGACTGCACTGGGAGCCGGCACGGGCGCAGGAGCTCGGCCTTCCCACGTCATACGACTACGGCGGGTTGCGCGAAACATGGCTGGCCCACCTCGTCAGCGACTGGATGGGCGACGACGCGTGGTTGTGGAAGCTGGACTGCCAGCACCGCCGGTTCAACTTCGTCGGTGACACGACGTGGTTGACCGGTGAGGTGGTCGACAAGGTGCAGACCGATACGGCGTCGGGTGTGCGCAGCGAGGTGCACGTCGAGATTCGCTGTACGAACCAGCGCGGTGTCGTCACCAGCCCCGGTAAAGCGGTCGTCTTGGTGCCGAGCCGCGAACACGGTGACGTCGTGCTGCCCAGACCGCCGGCCAACTCGCTCGACGACATGCTCCAGTACGAGATCGAGCGCCTACGACCCGGCGCGATCTGACGTCGTCGGCTCTATGCCGGTACAGCGGTGTGCAGGGTGGTGAGCGCTCGCCCTGCCCGTCGCCGAGTCCGCCGTGTCAGTGGCCGTGAGAGCTGCGCACCGGCCTCGGGCCGAGGCGTCCGCGGGCTGTGCTCGGCGATGTACTGCTGGCCGGACAACTCGGCGATTCGTTCCATCAACTCGTCGGTCAGGGCGCGGGCCGCACTGCGACGACGGCTCAGCTCGACGTCGGCAGCGACGAGTGGGGCGCCGATCGAGATCGAGCAGGCCCGTCGTGGCCTCGGCAGGCGAGCCCCGGGCGGCTGGATCTCGCGAGTGCCGGCGATGCCGACCGGCAGGATCGGGCAGCCGACGGCGGTGGCGACGCGTGCCGCGCCGATGTAGCCGCGATGCAGATGCCCGTCACACGAACGAGTTCCCTCCGGAAACACGCAGAGCAAGGAACCATCACGGAGCACGTTCATCGCGGCGTCGAGGGCAAGCATCGCTCGCGTCCCGTTCTCGCGGTCGATCGGAATCATTCCCATGGCGGGGAACAGTCGGCGTGTCTTCCAGGAGTCGAGGTAGTCGGCCTTGCCGATGAAGAAGACCGGTCGATCGAGGCTCATCATGATCAGGACCGAGTCGAAGAAGCTGAGGTGGTTTGCACACAACACGGCCGGTCCTTCCCGGGGACGCTGTCGAATCCCGAGCGGGTCGACGGCCACAGCCAACGGACTGGCGCACCGAAGAGGGCACGAACCGACCGCTGCAACACGGGGCCACGCAGTGTGATGCTTCGCATGGTGCGAGTGTGCGCCACGCACTTTGCCGCAATGTCACGAGCACGTGAATGATGCGTCCGCCCACTTCACATCACTCGTCACATCACTCGTCACATCACTCGTCACATCACGTAGCCCTCAGCGGAACGTCGGTTTGCGGTTCACCCGTTCGGCGCCGGCGCGGGTGGCAGCCGGCTTGTTACCGATGTGGGTGTAGGCCATCCCGTTCTGCTTGGCCATGTGCGGGGTCATCTCGGTGGCTTCCCAGATCGCCCGCACCGTGCCCTGGATCGCGATCGGGTTGCGGGCTGCGATCTGGGCGGCGATGTCGGCGGCGCGGTCGCGCAGGTCGGCGACTGGCACCACCTCGGTCACCAGACCCAACCGCAGTGCGGTGGCGGCTGTGATCCGTTCCTCCGTGCCCATCAGCGCCCAGCGCAGAACATCTCCCAACGGCACACCTCGCTGCAGCATGCCCATGGGCTCGAGCGCCGAGACGATGCCGCCATTGGCGTGGGGGTCGAAGAACACGGCGTTGTCGGAGCAGATCACGATGTCGCACTCGTTGACGAAGTACTGGCCGCCGCCGGCACACATGCCGTTGACCGCGCATACCACCGGCTTCCAGACCTTGTTGGCCCGCGGTCCGAGGAACACACCCGGATCCTCGTGCGTCCACACGTTGCGATCGGCCCACCAGGCGCCCGACTTGATGTCGATCCCCGTGCAGAATGCCCGCTCACCGTTGGCTTGCAGCACGGCCACGTGGATGTCGTCGGTGTCGCGCACGATGCCCCACACCTCGACCATCTCCGCGCACATCGTCTCGGTGAACGAGTTCAGCTGATCCGGGCGGTTCAGTGTGATCGTGGCGACGTTGTCGGCGACAGCGAACTCGATCGTGTCATAGGAAGCTTGCATGAAAATGAGGTTACGGTTTCCCGGCGATGGACCAAGCAAGCGGCGATCAGCAGGCAGCGCTCGCCAGTTGGGCGGCGGACCTCGTCGGCGAGTCATCGGTCGCTCTGAAGCGACGTCCAGGCGGTGGCAGCCACCAGGCGTGGGATGTGACCGGTTCGTCGGGCACCTGGTTCCTGCGAGCAGATGCCCACGTGCCGGCCGACGACAAGCACTACACATTGCGACGCGAAGCCGAGGTCTATCGTGCGGTCAGGGAGATCGGGTTGCCCAGCCCGGCCGTGCTCGGAGTACACCCCGCCCTCGAAGCCGTGCTACTCGAACACGCCGTTGGCGACGCGGCGTTTGCCCGCCTCGACCCCGCCGACCAATCGGCCATCATCGACGACTTCGCACCCTGGCTCGCCCGACTGCACGCTGCCGACCCCCGGCAGCTCGATCTTCCCGGCCTCGGGCCCGTCACGACCATCGGCGACGCCGTGCAACGCGAGCTCGACCTGTGGGAGGCCAGGCTCGACCGCGCCTCGGTGCCCGATCCCATCCTGACCGCGTGCTTCCAATGGCTGCGCGGCAACATCCCCGACACGGGTGACCTGCGGCCTTCGCTCGTGCAGGGCGACACCGGACCGGGCAACTTCCTCCACGATCGGCGACGGGTCACTGCGTTCCTCGACTTCGAGCTCGCCCACCTCGGCGATCCCATGGAAGACCTCGCCTGGGTCGGCACCCGCAACGCCCAGGAGCCGGTGCCCGATTTCGAGAGGTTCCTCACGGTCTACGCGACGGCCGCCGGGATCGAGCCCGACAGAAACCGGATCCGGTACCACGCGCTGTTCGCCGAGCTGCGCATCGCGGCACTGGGCACCGAGCGTCAGGGCGGGTCCGCGGACCTCGAGGCCGAACACGGCAATCGACTCATCTACGGCGCTCTGCACCGACGGCTCACGGTCGAGGCGCTCGCCGCGGCGATGGGAGTCGCCATGCCCGACATCGAGCTCGCCGCGCTGGCCGACACCGACGACACGCGTTACTTCGACGCCACGCTGCACCAGATGCAGCATCGCATCGCCCCGGAGATCGTCGATCCCTACCCGGCCCGGTTGTTGAAAGGCCTGGCACGGATCGTGAAGTACCTCCGCGAAGTCGACCGCGCCGGCGAATCGCACACCATCGCCGAGCTCGACGACCTCCGGGCACTGCTGGGAGAACCGCCCCACGACAGTTGCCGAGGGCTCGGCCCTCCTGCTCGAACGCGTGCGTGCGGAGACCATCACCGCGATCGACCTGCTGCCGTACGCCGCAGCCCAGGTCGCCCGCCGTACGCAGCTGGTCGGCCCGGCGATGGGCGTGCTCGCCACGCGCCACCTGCCGCCGCTCTGATCTCCCGACCTGACTCGGCCGGTTCGACCTGACGGTGATGTCAGAAGTACGGTCTGTGGCCACCGATGGTCGGCGAGGGGAAAGGGAAGCGGTGATGGGCTCAGTCGATTGGTCACTGCAGGGCAAGGTCGCGATCGTCACGGGTGCCGCCGTCGGCGGCATCGGTGAGGCATATGCGCACGCACTCGCCGATGTCGGGGCGTCGGTCGTGTGTGCCGACATCCGGCTCGAGGCCGCCCAGTCGGTTGCCGAGGCCATCACCACCAAGGCCATCACCACCAAGCGAGGATCGGCGCTGGCCGTGCAGGTCGACATCGCCGACCAGGCGTCTGTGCAGGCGATGGTCGCGGCGACGACCGATGCATTTGGCGGGGTCGATGTGCTGGTCAACAACGCAGCCCTGATGGCCCAGATCGTGATGACACCGGCGATCCAGTACGGGCGCGCCGAGTGGGATCGAGCCTTCGCCGTCAACGTCACCGGCGCCTGGCAGTGCATCCAGGCAGTCGTACCCTCGATGACGGCACGTGGCGGCGGCCGGATCGTCAACCAGTCGTCGGCCGGCGCCTTCCCGGCGGAGAGCGTCTATGGGATCACCAAGCTGGCGATCGTCGGCCTGACCACGACGATGGCCCGCGAGCTGGGCCCGGCAAACATCTCGGTCAACTGCATCGCCCCGGGCATCACCGCCAGCGAGGCTGGCAAGATGTTGACGCCGGAAGGCTCGCCCTACCGCGAGATGGTCGAACAACGCGCCGCGATGCACGCCGTCGGTGAGCCCGACGAGCTCTGCGGCGCCCTGCTGCTGTTCACCAGCCCCGCCGGAGGTTGGATCACCGGACAGGTGCTCAACGTCGACGGCGGGCTCATCCTGCGGCCGTGATGTCAAACGGCGGATGACCGGCCGGGCGAACGCCGCTTCGCCAGGCGACGTACGGATTAAATAGTGTGCGGATTTCCGACAAGCTGTTTCGAGAGGATGGGGGCGTGAAACCAAGTCGATTCCATTACCACGCACCGGCAACCGTGGCTGACGCGGCCGGGCTCTTGGCCGAACACGCCGACGAGGCGAAGGTGCTGGCCGGCGGCCAGAGCCTGGTGCCGATGATGTCGCTGCGATTGAGCTCGATCGGGCACCTCATCGATCTCAACCGCATCACCGGGCTCGATGCGATCGAGCGCACCAACGGCGATCTGCGAATCGGGGCGCTGGTGCGCCAGGCAGTCGCCGAGCACAGCGCTGCCGTGTCGAGCGATGCCCCACTCGTGGCCAGAGCACTCCCCCACATCGGGCACTTCCAGATCCGCAATCGCGGGACCGTCGGCGGGTCGATCGCCCATGCCGACCCGGCATCAGAACTGCCCGCCGTCACGTTGGCGCTCGACGCGTTGCTCGAGGCCACCGGTCCCACCGGGTCCCGCAAGGTCCCTGCCGCAGAGTTCTTCGAGGGCCCGTGGTCGACGGCGCTCGGCGAAGACGAGATCCTGACTGCCGTGCAGTTCCCCGTTTGGGGCGGTTCCAGCGGGTTCGCTGTCGACGAGGTGGCCCGTCGCCATGGCGACTTCGCGATCTGCGGCGCAGTCTGCGGTGTGCAACTCGACGGCGACCGGGTCGTCAAGGCCGCCATCGGCCTGTTCGGCGTGGGCGGCACCCCGATCCGGGCAACTGCTGCCGAGCAGGCGCTCGTCGCCGCCGGGGCCGGCGCCGATCTCTCCGCAATCGGCCGCGAGGCCGCTGCGCCGCTCGACCCCAGCGACGACATCCACGCCTCGGGCGGCTACCGCAAGCAGGTGGCGGCAGTGGTCGTGCGACGAGCACTCACCAAGGCAATCGAGGAGGCACGCTCATGAGTGACACCATCTCCAATGTCACGTTGACGATGAACGTCAACGGCCGCAGCCGTACCGTGACCTGCGAGCCGCGCAAGCTGCTCTCCGATGTGCTGCGTGAAGACCTCGTGCTCACCGGCACGCACGTCGGCTGCGAGCACGGCGCATGCGGTGCGTGCACGGTGCTGCTCGACGGCGCCGCCGTGCGCTCGTGCCTGCTGTTCGCGGCTCAACTCGACGGCGCCGACATCACGACGATCGAGGGCATGGCCAACGCCGACGGTTCGCTCAGTGTGTTCCAACAAGCGATGCAGGACAACCACGGACTGCAATGTGGTTTCTGCACGCCGGGTGTCGTGGTGTCGCTCACCGCGTTCTCGCGCGACAACCCCGACCCCAGCGACGACGAGATCCGCATCGCCCTGTCGGGCAACCTCTGCCGGTGCACGGGCTACCACGGCATCGTCAATGCGGCCAGACAAGCTGCCAGAAGCGAAGGGAGCCCGGCATGACCACTGTCGACAAGACCAGCGACCACACAGTCGACCACACCGGCGGTCACACCACCGTCGGTCGCTACATCGGCCAATCCGTGAAGCGCAAGGAGGATCCGCGCCTGCTCACCGGCCACGGCCGGTACGTCGACGACGTCCAGACGCCCGGCACCTTGCATCTCGCCTTCGTCCGCTCGAACATCGCCCGCGGCCGCATCACCAAGCTCGACGTCGGCGCCGCCCGCGCCCTGCCCGGTGTCGAGGCCGTGTACACCGGCGACGACCTCAACCCCGAGATCAAGCAGTACTGGGCGTCGATGCTGGGCCCGCGCATCGAGATGGGCGGCGAGACGCCCTATCCGCCAATCAGCGTCCTGGCACCCGGTGACGTGCGTTTCGTCGGCGACCCGATCGCCATCGTCATCGCCACGTCGCGCTACATCGCCGAAGACGCGGCCGACCTCGTCGAGGTCGAGATCGAATCTCAACCACCGATCCTCGGTCTGCACGACCCGATCACCTCCACCGAGCTCGTCCATCCCGAGACCGACACCAACGTGTCGCAAGCCATGCCCATGCCGGTGGTGCCCGAGATCGAGGCGCTGTTCGCCAGCGCCCCGCATGTGATCACCCGCACGTTCCGGGGTGCCCGGGCGACCAACGTACCGATGGAACCCCGCGGTCTAACCGTGCACTACGACCGCTATCGCGGCGAGATGACAATCCGAGCCGCGACCCAATCGGTGCACGAGATCAAGTCGTTCGCCGGCCGCCTCACCGGGCTGGGCGAGTCGCACATTCGTGCCGTTGCCGAAGATGTCGGTGGCGGGTTCGGCCAGAAGATGATGGTGATGCGCGAAGAAGCGGCCGTCATCGCCGCAGCGTTCAAGTTGGGCACCGCACCGGTCAAGTGGATCGAGGACCGCCGCGAGAACCTGATGGCGTCGAACCAGGCCCGCTCCGAGGAAGGCACACTGACCTTCGCCGTCGACGAAGCGGGGCACATCCTGGCAGTCAAGGCCGAGTTCTTCGAAGAGGTCGGGGCCTACCCGCCGGCTTCTTCTGCAATGGCGGGAATGGCGATCGGGATGTTCCCGGCGCCGTACAAGATCCCGGTGCTGATCCCCGGGTTCACGGCCGTCTACACCAACACTGTCGGCAAGGCTGCCTATCGAGGACCCTGGGCGTTGGAGACCATCTTCCGCGAGCAGATGATGGACGTCGTCGCCCGCGAGATCGGCATGGACCCCATCGAGTTCCGCCGCGTCAACATCATCGGCCCCGGCGATCTGCCGTACACCACCGCCACCCAGATGGTCGTCGAGAACATCACCCCGACCGAGACCCTCGACCAGGTCGTCGAGATGCTCGACGTCGACGCGTTCCGACAGGAGCAGGCCGAGGCGAAAGCCGATGGTCGCCTGCTCGGGCTCGGTGTCGCCGGCTACGTCGAGCCGTCGGCGATCGCGTTCGGCGTGCTCAACTCCGATCCCGCGGTGCTGACGATGGATGTCAGCGGCAAGGTGCAGGTTCGCCTCGGCACCGGCAGTCACGGCCACAGCATCGAGACCACGATCGCCCAGGTCGTCGCCACCCATCTCGGCTGCGACATCGACGACGTCGCGGTGATCCAGGGCGACACGGCGACATCGCCCATGGGCCCCGGCACCGGCGGTAGCCGTACGGCGGTCATCGCCGGCGGCGCGGCGCAACTCGCCTCGGTCGAACTGCGCGACAAGCTGGTCAAGATCGCTGCGCATTTCCTCGAAGCCAGCCCCGACGACCTCGAAGTGGCCAACAGCGTCGTGTCGGTGAAGGGCACTCCGCAGGCGGCGATCCCGTTCGCCCAGCTGGCGATGACCGCCCACATGGCTCCCGACATGCTGCCGCCCGGCATGGGTCCCGGCCTCGAGGTGGCCTCGCGCTACCGGCCGCCGAACCAGTTCACGTGGTCCAACGCTACGCACGGTTGCATCGTCGAGGTCGATCGCGAGACCGGCATCGTCGACATCAAGCGCTATGTCGTGTCGGAGGACTGCGGGCAGATGATCAACCCGATGGTCGTCGAGGGTCAGATCGCCGGCGGCGTCGCCCAAGGTATCGGCGGCGTGCTGTTCGAAGACATGGCCTACGACGACGCCGGCAACCCGTTGGCCACGACGTTCCTCGACTACCTCATCCCGTCGGCTCCCGAGATCCCCGACTTCGAGTACGGCCACATCGAGACGATGTCGTCGGCACTCGGCGGCTCCAAGGGCATGGGCGAAGGCGGGGCCATCGCCTCGCCGCCGGCGCTGGCCAATGCGATCAACGACGCCCTGGCCCAGATCGGCGTACAAGCGCTCACGGTGTTCCCGTTCGGCCCCAGCCAGATCGTCGACGCGATCAACGCCGCCGGCTGACGTGGGCTTGCCGTAGTGGCGTACAGCCACATCGCCATTGTCGTCGACGACATCGACGAGTCGGAGGCGTTCTATCGCAACGTGTTCGGCTTCTCCGCGGCCACAGGCAGGTTCCACGGATCCGGCACTGAGTTGGCGCGCCTCATGGGTACCGACAATGCCCGCATCGAAGGACTGTTCATGTCGTGCGGCGGGTTGGTGATCGAACTCCTGCACTACGTCGACGTCGTCTCTTCGGTAGCGGGCGGGCGCGACCCGAGCCAGTTGGGCTATGCCCATCTCTCGTTCGTGGTCGACTCGGTGTCCGACAGGATGTCGCTGGCGTCGAAGTGGGGCGGCTCGGCCCGGCTCGAGTCGCGAACCGAGATCCGCTTCGGGCCGGGTGCCGCCGTCGTGATGGGCTTCGTCGCCGATCCCGATGGCAACCAGATCGAGCTCATCGAGCACCCCGACGACGATGCAGCACGCGACCACGCCCGGTTCCTGAAGGCCGATTCGATCGGATGGCCGCCGCCCGCCTGACCTCCGTGTGTCATCAGCGGGGGGCGAAGGCGATGGGTAGGCGTTGCGGGCCGCGCAGCATGCCGCGCGCCGGTGACAGCTCGACGTCGCCGTCGACGCGCACCTCGGCAAGTGCGCTCGTCAATGTCTCGATCGCCGTGCCCATGGCGGCGCGTGACAACGCCGCCCCGAGGCAGAAGTGGGTACCCCAGCCGAACGGCAGGCGGGAGCGCAGCAGGTTCGGGCGATTCATGTCGAACCGGTCAGGGTCGGGGAACGCCCGGGGATCTCGCGATGCAGCCTCGAGGTTGAGGATGATCCGCCGACGCGCGGGGAACAGTAGATCGTCGATCACCACGTCGTCATCGGGGATTCGCACGACGAACTGGGTCACGGGACGGTAGCGCATCGACTCTTCGATGAAGTTGGCGATCAGCGAGGAATCCTCGGCGAGCGATTCCCACAAATCCAGTTCGATCGCCAACCGGAGAGCGGAGGCAAGCTGAAAGCGGGTCGTACCGCCTCCGGCGAACAGCACGTTGATCATGTTGCCGACGAGCTCGGCCGCGGTGAGCTTGCCCTCTGTGCGTTCAGCCTCGACAACGCCGGTGAGCAGATCATCCTGCGGTTCCCGCCGGCGTCGCTCGACCAGTTCGACGACATAGTCGCTCATGGTTCGCAGTGCGGCATCGATTCGTTCGAACCCTGGCGCCATCGGCACTTCGGCCATCAGGTGCATCTCGCGGGCGGCACCGACGAAGCGGGGAAGATCGGTGATGGGGATGCCGATCAACCGGCACAGCACCTCCATCGGGTACGGCTCGGTGAAGTCGGCCACGAGATCGCACGAGCCGTGCTGCACGAACGCGTCGATCTTGTCGTGGGCGAGCTCGCTCATGACCAATCGGTTCTGATCCACCCGCCGCAGGGCGAACGCCTTCAACAGCACGCGTCGAATTCGGTCGTGCTGCTCGCCGGTCATCGACAACAGCAGGCCGTTCTCGGCAAACTCGACGAGCGACGCCGGCGCGCCCTTCGCGGTGAAGTGCCGGGCATCGACGGTGTGGAACCCGGGGTGGTTGATCAAGGTCTCGACCCAACGGCAGTCGAGGAACTCGACACCTCGGTGCGTCGTCATCATGCCACTCCCCTGCGTTCGCGCGGCGCGCAGCGTGGCGGTGGGGTCGACTTCGTATTCCGGTGCGAGCACGTCGACGTGCGGGAGGTCGAGGGTTTCGATCGACTGGGCCATCGCCGACCTCAGGCCCAGATCTCGTCGGCGTAGGCGCATGGTGACACGCCGGAGCTGATCAATTCCGCTCGCGAGGCGACGAGGTGCAGTGTGAACGCCGGCAGGCCGGATTCGAACGTGAACCCGCGGGCTCCGGTGAGCTGGTGCAGTTCCGGCACGGCCCGCGCTGCGACGGCGACGGCGTACGACGCCGCACCGCGCACTGACGCGGTCGAGCCGGTGTAGGCGGCCATGCGGACCAGAGTCGACGCGGCCTCGGCATCGACGGCGAGCTCGGCGAGGCGGTGTTGGAGTGCCTGGAACGACGACAGGGTGCGCCCGAACTGTCGCCGCTGACGCAGGTACGAGGCGGTGAGCTCGACCGCACGTCTCGCCGCGCCGGCAACCTCTGCAGCGCGCCCGAGCTGATGAACGACGAGGGGGGCCAGCTCGGACTTCCACGGCAACTCGACAGCCGGCCCGCTGGCGACCACCCCGTAGCCTGCCACTGTTCCGGAGACAACCGGCCGGAAGTGGTCGGGTCGGGTCTCGGCGAACGTCGGTGTGTCGCCGCATACGTCGATCACCCCGACAGCATCGCGCCCGAAGCGCAGCGGCGAATCGCCCGGAACGGCGCGAACACCCAGCGGGCCGGGCGGGATCGATGGCCCGATGATCGCCCGCAACAGCAACGTTGCGGATGCATTGATTGGCACACCCAGCCGCACCGCCTCCTCGACGAGCAGCACGCGGTCGAGCAGGTCGACGCGGTGGTCGACCATCATGGCCTCGCCCAATCGACGTTCGAGCTCGGGGTCGCACGCGTCAGCCAGAACACCGCCGACGTCTCCGCGTGGACGTCGAGACACGCTGGCGGCCAAGGCGGCCAACGTGGCCAACAGTTCACGCTGTCGGGTGTTGACGTCGAAGTCCATGCTCACACCCCCTCCGCGGCGAACAACGCGCGCGAGATCAGGTTGAGCTGCACCTCGACGCTGCCCCCGCCGAGCCCGGCGATCATGCTGGTCTTGAGCTGCGAGTTGCCGATCGAACCGAGAGCCAATGCGTCGTCGCCAAGGTTGTCGAGCGCAACTTCGGCGACGGCGCGTTCGGCGCGGACCATGGCAACGCGGGCAAGGTTGACGATCGGCCCGTTGGGACGGTCCTTGACCCGATCGTCGATCACTCGGTACGCCAGCCAGCGTGATGCCTCGATCGCGGCACGAGCGTGTCCGAACTGGGCTCGTGTGGCGTCGCTCCGCCACGTCCCACGGTCGACGCAACGACGTTGCAGTTGGTCGAGGATCAGCTCGGCACGGGCGTACCGAGGCCCACCGATGCGCTCGTGGGCCAGCGCCTCTCTGATGACCGACCAACCCTCGTGCTCGGTCCCGAGCATGGTCGACTCGTGCACACGTACGCCCTCGAAGGTCAGCCGGTGGACGACATGCACGTCCAGCATCGTCTCGAGCGGCACGATGGTGAACCCGGGCAGCCCCGTGGGCACGAGGAAGATCGATATCCCGTGGTTGCCACTCGACTCCGGATCGGTGCGCGCCAGCACGAAACAGAAGTCGGCCCACGATGCGTACGACGTCCAAACCTTGGTGCCGTCGAGCACGTACTCGTCACCGTGCCGTTCGGCGCGGAGCACCAGCGAGGCAAGGTCGGTGCCGGCTTCGGGCTCGGAGAATCCCTGGCACCAGATGACGTCGCCGGCGGTGATTCGCCGCAGGTGGTAGGCCCTCTGCTCGTCGTTGCCGGCGGCCATGATCGCCGGTCCGATCCAGTTGACGTTCATGTACTGCGCGCCCCGTGGCTCACCGGCACGCCACAGCTCTTCACCGAGGATGATGAACTGCCAACCCGACGCATCGCGACCGCCGTACTGCGCCGGCCAGTGAGGGGCCATCAGCCCGGCGCGCCCGAGCTTGCGACAGAACTCGAAGGTGAACTCCGATGCCGGCTCCTCGCCCGGCACCAGCGAGTACCACCGCTCGGGCAGTTCGCGCTTCAGGAAGTCACGAACCTCAGCCCGGAACGCCACCTCCTGATCCGACCAGCTGAACTCCATCAAGCTCCTTCACCTAGTGAGTTGTCACAGTGAATTGTCATAGTATACTATGACGATTCGGCTTGATGCACTGAGCTACATTCCGAGAATGGCGTCTGGCGGCAACATCGGACGCACAGCGGGCCCTCACCGTGCCGGCAACGGCGCCGGCTCGCCGAAGGTGAGCGCCGTGGTTGCAGCAGACCTCAGGAGACGAATCCTGTCAGGACGGCTCCCCGTCGGCACCTCGATCACCGAGGCCGACCTGATGGACGAGTTCGACATCTCACGACCCACGCTGCGCGAGGCCCTGCGGATCCTCGAGATGGAGCAGTTGCTCACCGTCAAGCGTGGATCCCATCGCGGTTCGATCGTCCGCATCCCCGACGCGTCCGTCACAGTACGCAGCCTGACAATGATGTTGCACCTGCGCGGCGCCACATTGCGCGACATCTATGCGGCGCGCACGATCTTCGAACCGCCCGCGGCGCGCCTCGCTGCCGAGGTAGCCACCGAAGAGCAGATCGATCGTCTGCGTCAGATCGTCGAGGACGAACGCGAGGCCCTGGCGGCAGCCGAGACGGAGTACCCGATCGTCGGATGGCGGTTCCACACCGAACTGATGGAGATGTCGGGCAACGCCACGCTGGCCGTGATGGCAGCGGCACTCGAACACATCACCGAGCACCACGCCTCGCGTGTCGTCGCCGGTTGGGCCGGCGATCGAAGCGAGCGTGTGCGCAAGGCCGAGAAGTCGCATCGCAAGTTGGTCGATCTCATCGCTCGACGCGACGGTGCCGGCGCCGAAGCTCACTGGCGCGAGCACATGCGAGTAGCGGGCGCGATGCTGTTCGAGGCCGGCGCCGACGAGAGCATCATCGACGTCATCGACATCATCGACATCGTGAACATCGTGGACATCGTCGACTGATTCGCGCTCGACGGTTGAGTTCTCAAGGTTTACTATGACCGGGTGACAACGCTCGAACAGAACGAATCCACTCGCCCTCAATGCCCGGTCACCCACTTCCATGACGTGAGCCGCTCGCGTGCCGAAGGCGGCTGGCACTTCGCCAACTTCGACGCCAAGCGCGAGCAGGCACCCGTTCACCAGGGCAAGGCCGGTGAGGCCGACTACTTCTTGGTGACCCGGATGAGCGACATCCGCGCCTCGTTCCAAAACCATCAGGTCTTCGCCAACTGCGCAGTCGTGCCGTCGGATCCCGATCCGCCGTACCTGTGGATTCCGGAGATGCTCGACGGCCAGATCCACACGACATGGCGCCAGTTGCTCGGGCCGCTCTTCTCTCCGGCGGCAGTCGCCGCGCTCGAGGCGAACGTCCGCAAGTGCTTCGGCGAGATCCTCGACGACGTCGCCGATCGCGGCGAATGCGACTTCGTGACGGATGTCGGCCTGCTGTTCCCGAACCGGATCTTCATGGACATCATGGGTCTCCCGCGCGCCGATGCGGCGACGTTCCAGCACTGGGAGACCGAGATCCTGCACACCGGCTATGCCGAGCCCGACGCTCAGCAACGCCAACTCGACGCGATGATGGCCGTCACCGGTTACTTCTCCGACCTCATCGCCGAACGGCGCCGGGACCCGCGCGAGGATCTGCTCAGCGTCGCGCGTCGAGTTGGAAGATCGACGGAAAGCCGATCCCCGACGGCGACATGCTGGCCTTCTGCCTGCTGATGTTCATGGCCGGGCTCGACACGGTTGCCGCGCAGCTCGCCTACAGCTTCTGGCACCTGGCAACTCACGACGACGATCGGCGCCGGATCGTCGCCGACCCGACGCTGATCCCCGGCGCCATCGAGGAGTTCCTGCGCTACTACTCGTTCGTCACCCCTGGGCGGAAGGTGATGCACGACACCGAGATCGCCGGGTGCCCCATCGAGGCCGGCAAGATGATCTTCATGCCACTCGCCTCGGCGAACCGCGATTCGCGCGAGTTCGTCGACGCCGACAAGGTGATCATCGATCGCCAGGACAACCGCCACATCGCCTTCGGTGCCGGCCCGCACCGCTGCCTCGGCTCGCATCTCGCCCGACAGGAGCTGCGCATCGCCCTGGAGATGTGGCACGAACGGATCCCCGATTACCACCTGCGCGACGGTGCCGAGGTGCTCGAGCACGGCGGCCAGATCGGCCTCGACAGCCTCCCGCTGGTCTGGACCACATAGCAATCCCAGATCAGCGGAGGGATCAGCGCGGCCCGAACTGAGGGTCGCGCTTGTCGACCCATGCCCGCACGGCTTCGCGGTGGTCGTCGGTCAGCGAGCTGTCGACCTGATGCTCGGCCTCGATGGCGATGGCCTCGGCCAGCGACAGTCGCCAAGCGTTGCCCACGTTGTGCTTCATGAACCCGATGGCGGTCTGCGGCCCATCGGCGAAGGTCGCCGCCCACGCCCGCCATGCCTCACCGAAGTCCTCGTCGGCCACGACCCGATCGACCATGCCGAGTCGCAACGCCTCGGTGGCATCGACCGTGGCATTGGTGGCCAACAGCTCCAACGCCTTCGACGACCCGACCCGGTGGGCGAGCAACCACGGGCCGCCGAAGTCGCCGGAGAACCCGAGCCGCGCCCAGCCGCCGATGAACCTCGCCGACGACGCCGCGATTCGCAGATCGCAGGCGAGGGCGATGGCCATGCCGGCCCCGACGGCAGCACCGTTGACGGCGGCGATGGTGACGATCGGGGCTTCGTGGAGCAACACCGAGAGCCGGGAGTTGGCGGCGAGGTGGGCAATCCGCTGCTCACGTGTGGGTCGCGAGCCGTCGGGGCGCCGACCGGTACCGTCCCTGACGTCGCCGCCGGCGCAGAACGCACTTCCCTCGCCGGTCACGACGACACATCCCACTGAGGGGTCTTCCACCGATGCCTCGATTGCCGCCATCATCGGGGCGTACATCTCGTCGTGGAGCGCGTTGCGTCGGTCAGGGCGGGTGAACGTGATGATGCACACCCGACCGACGACCTCGATGCGCACCGTGCTGGTTTCTGTTGGGTCGGTGTCTGCTGTGTCGGTGTCTGCTGTGTCGGTGTCTACTGGTTCGGTGTCTGCTGTGTCGGTGTCTGCTGTGTCGGTGTGTGGGGAGATCGACTGGGTCACCCGAAAATAGTATGCTCTTTTCGGTGCGGAACGGAACGACGGCGAACACTTCGAGCAAGATCGAGGGCAACAAGGCGAGCGGCAGACCCACCAAGAAGACCCACGAGATCGTCAGCGACGAGCTCCGGCAGCGCATCGTCAGTGGCGAGCTCGCCGAGGGTCAGCGCCTTCCACCCGAAGACGAGCTCACTGCCCAGTTCGGTGTCGCCCGCACAACTCTCCGCGAGGCGCTGCGAGTCCTCGAGTCGCAGGGCCTGATCGCCATTCGTCGTGGGCGTGGCGGCGGCCCGGTCGTCACGCACCCCAGCCTCGAGCCGATCGCGATGGCTCTGGCGGTGACGCTGCAGATCAACGGCACCACGTTCGGCGATCTCGACGCGGCCCGCCAGATGATCGAACCGCAGATCGCCGGGCAACTCGCCAAGCACCACGACGACAGCGACATCGCCGCCCTCGATGCCGCGGTCGAGCTGGCCTCGGAGGCCGCCGAACGCAACGACCGCGTGGGGTTCGGGCTCGCCGCTGCCCGCGTGCACGAGACGCTGGTCGAGCGATCGGGCAACGACACGCTGGCCATGCTGACCAAACTCCTGCAGAACATGGTTCGGGCCTACTACCTCAGCAACATGGACAACGTCGACCAGGCACTCATGCAGCGAGCCGTCCGCGGTTACCGCAAGTTGGTCGGCCTCATCCGCGATGGCGAAGCCGACGCGGCCATCGCCCATTGGCACGCAACCATGACCTACACCATCAGCGGCCACGATCGCGACGAGTTGGTGACGATCGCGGCCGGCACCTGATCAGCCGGGTGCCAAATCAGCCGGACGACGGCTCGCGAGGTAGGCCGAGCACGCGCTCACCCAGCAGGTTGCGCTGGATCTGATGGGTTCCGCCGGCGATGCGCGATTGGCGCGTCGCATTCAGGTCGTGGCTGACGATGTCGCCGTCGCGGTCGTGCTGCGCCCACGCCATGCCACGGGCTCCGGTGATGTCGGCGATGAGCTCGGAGCATTGCTGCTCCAACGTGCCGGCAGCGAGCTTCATCATCGACCCGGCGGCCGGGTTGCCCGACGCCAGGACACCACCGACGTAGCGGTCGCGAAGCAACTCGAGCAGCCGCTCGGCCGTGACGACGTGCATCATCCGCTGGCGCACCACCTGATCATCGGCCGATCCAGCAGCGCGGGCAGCCGTGATCACCTGGCGTCGCCGCCGACCGTCACCCGAGCCACCCATGTATCCGGACCGCTCGCCACCGAGGGTGCCCTGCGAGACGCCCCACCCCTTGTTGACATCACCGACGACTGCGTCCGCCGGAAGCCGCACCCCCTCCAGGAAGACCTCGTTGAAATGCCGGCCGCCGGCAATGTCGACGAGCGGGCGGACCGCGACGCCCGGCGCGTCCATCGGCAGGATGAACATCGTGATGCCGACCTGGGGTTTGGGCGCAGCGGGATCGGTGCGGGCGAGCAGCAGGCCGAAGTGGGCATCGGCCGCGTAGGAGGACCAGACCTTCTGGCCGTCGACAACCCATTCGTCGCCGTCCGGAACCGCGCGAGTCCGCAATGACACGAGATCCGAACCGGCATCGGGCTCGGAGAACAGCTGGCACCATTGCTCGTCGGCACGGATGAGGGGAGGCAGATAGCGAAGCTTCTGGTCCTCCGACCCGGCCGCCAGCAACGTTGCCGCGGCCAGGTGCATACCGATGCCCAGTGGACGCAACGAGGGAGCCTCGTACCGTCGCAACTCGTCGTCGACCACGTTGGCGTGGGCACGGGTCAGCCCGCGGCCACCGTACGCCACGTCGATGTGAACACCCGACAGGCCCACCGACGCCAGGGCGCGCTGCAGCTCTTGTGCACGAGCGACCATCACCTCGTGGCCGTCGGGGGTGCGAGCGATGATGTCTTCTCGCCGATCGTCGGTCTCGGGGTCGCGCAACTCGTAGCGCGCCGCCAGGAAGGCGCGCACCTCGGCCCGAAAGTCGTCGATGGTGATCACCGGATCAGCGATCGGGTGATCGGGCGCGTCGTCCATCCAGCTAAAATAGGTGAAGATTTAGTGGGCGAGCAACTCGACTGGGTCGCCACCGCAATAAATGGGTTAGTATTTTGTCATGCAGAGCCCCTGGGACCGGCGACTCGGCTTCTGGTGGATCGCCGAGGATCAGCCAGACCTGCCGGCCATCATCGAGAGCCCCGACGGCCCACGAACGTACGGCGAGCTCGCCGGCGATGCCCACCAGCTCGTCCACCTCTTCCGCTCGCTCGGCGCCGCCGACGGCGACGCGGTCGGTGTGGTGGTCGACAACGGCAACACGTTGATCGAGACGTCACTGGCCTGTCAGGAATCGGGCTTGCACTTCATCCCGCTCAACACCCACCTCACCGCAATCGAGCTGGCCGCAATCATGGAGCACTCGGGCGCCAAGGTGCTGGTGATCGGCCAGCGCTTTGCACCGCTGCTCGCCGGTATCGATACCCGGGCGCTCGGTCTGGCCGTGCTCGCCGTGGGTGAGATCCCTGGCTGTCGCTCGTTGACCGAGGAGCGCGCCGGGCACCCGCGCACCACACCTCCCGATCGCCACCCCGGAGGCCTGTTCGTCTACACCTCCGGCACCACCGGCAAGCCCAAGGGGATCCGTCGGCCGATCCCGGCCGGCGACGTCGGCCAGGTCGCCAACAACGCCGCTGTGTTCGGACGAGCGTTCGACTTCCGCCCGTTCGACGGTCCCATGCTGGTGTCGACCGGCATGTTCCACGGCGGCTCGCACAGCTACTACATGGGCGGGCTCCACGTAGGCCAGGGGCTGGTGATCATGGCCAAGTTCGATCCCGAACAGACGCTGCAACTGATCGAACGCCACCGCATCCGCACCGCGTACATGGTGCCGACCCAGTTCCACCGCTTGCTGCAGCTCCCCGAGGCGACACGCGAGCAGTACGACGTGTCGAGCCTGCACTCGGTCGTGCATTCGGCTGCACCGTGCCCCCGACCCGTCAAGGAGCAGATGATGGCCTGGTGGGGCCCGGTCATCTGGGAGACCTACGGCGGCATGGAAGGCGCAGCCACGATCGCCAAACCCCACCGATGGTTGGAGAAGCCCGGCACCGTCGGTCGTGCCATCAAAGGGATGCGACTGGCGATCCTCGACGACGACGGCAACGAGTTGCCGGCGGGACAGGTCGGGCACATCTACCTCGACAATGGCATCGGGTTCAGCTACCACGGTGACCCCGATCAGACAGAGTCGGCGTTCAAAGGCAAGCGGTTCAGTCTCGGCGACATGGGCTACCTCGACGACGACGGCTACCTGTTCATCTCCGATCGCGCCAAAGACATGATCATCACGGGTGGCACCAACGTGTATCCCGCCGAGATCGAGGGCGTGTTGCTCGAGCATCCGAAGGTCCACGACGTTGCCGTGATCGGCTTGCCCGACCCGGATTGGGGCGAGTCGATCGTGGCCATCGTCCAACCCCGGTCGCATGCCGACGCCGGCGACGAGCTGGCGGCCGAGCTGGCAGCGTACGCGAGGCAGCGTCTGGCCAGCTACAAGCTCCCACGCCGCTGGGAGTTCCGAGACGACCTGCCCCGCACCGAGGCGGGCAAGCTCTACAAGCGCAAGATCCGCGACGAGTTCGTCGCCGCAACCAGTCAGGAGCCGTGATGAGCGACACCGAGAAAGCTACGCCGACACACGACGCGTTCAAGGTCGACGACGAGCTCGAGCAGGAGTTCCAGAAGGCCCTCCAGCACGAGCTCACCGACGAAGACATCGCCAAGGCCCGGTTGTTGCTCGACATCGACGTCGCCAGTCGCTACCGCGAGCTGAACTCGGTCGCCACCGAGGATGCGATCCGCAACTGGGCGCTCGGCGTCGGTGACGACAACCCGTTGTACACCGAAGAGACATACGGGCCGGCAACCCGGTGGGGCAGCCAGGTCGGCCATGGCACGCAGATCGGGCACATCAAGACGCCGATGCTCGGCGACCCGATCCCCGACGAGATCAAGGCGCAGACCAAGAGCATGTTCCGCGGCGTGCACGTGTTCGTATCGGGTGGCACGTGGGAGTGGTACCGCCCGCTGCGCCCCGGCGACCGCATCTTCAGCTTCCGCGGTGAAGACAGCGTCGACGTCAAGCAGTCCGAGTTCGCCGGCCGCTCGGTGATCCAGGTCAGCCGCGACGTCGCCATCAACCAGTTCGGCGAGGTCCTCGGTGTGTACCGCATCCTGCGGGTGCTGACCGAGCGCAGCAAGTCACGCGAGAAGGGCAAGTACGCCGAGATCGAGGCGGCCCACTACACCGACGCCGACTACGAGCGCATCGACGCGATCTACGCCGAGGAAGCCCCGCTCGGTGCCGAGAAGCGTTACTGGGAAGACGTCACCGTCGGCGACGAACTGCGCCCGATGGTGAAGGGACCGACGACGATCACCGAGATGATCGCCTTCCATGCCGGCGGGTACGGGTTCGTGCCCTACGGCCTGCGGTCGTCGCGTATCGGGTACAAGAACCGCAAACGGATCGCACCGTTCTACGTCAAGAACGGTCAGGGTGTGTGGGACGTCGCCCAACGCCTGCACTGGGACTCGGAATGGGCCAAGGCAATCGGCAACCCGATGGCCTACGACTACGGCGTGCAGCGACAGTGCTGGTTCTACCATCACGTGTCCGACTGGGCCGGCGACGACGCCTGCATCATCGCCTTGGAAGATTCGATCCGCAAGTTCAACTACATGGGCGACACCCAATTCCTCTCTGGCAAGGTCACCGCCAAACGCGAGCAGGGCGGTCAGAAGGTCGTCGATCTCGAACTGCACATGATCAACCAACGCGACACCGAAACCGCCTACGGCACCGCCACCGTCGCACTCCCCTCGCGGACCGACGGCCTGCCGCTGTTCCCCAAGGTACCCGTCGAGCTCGAACGTCTGGCGGCCACGATGTTCGCCCGGCACACCGAGCTCAGCGCGCAACGCCGCCGCAGCTGACGCGATGACGGGCAGCCGACCTGCAGGAGCCGGCATGGAGAAGCTGCGGCCCGACGACCACTTCCTGATCCTGCTCGAAGGTGACGAGACGCCCATGCACATCGGCTCGTTGCTGGTGCTCGACGTGCCCGACGATCACCGTGACGACGCCGCCGAGGAATTGCGGTCGCACCTCATCCAGCGGTTGCCGTACACCCCGCTGTTGCGCGAGCTGCGCCGGGCCCCACTGGGTTTCGACAGCGACGTATGGGTGCGCGCCGACGACGTCGATTACGACCGGCACATCGTCGTGCACCGCAGCCAGACGCCATTCGGCGAGCGCGATCTGCACGCCTTCGTCGAGCAGCACGTCATGGTGCGGCTCGACCTCAGTGGGCCGCCGTTCCTCATCCACATCCTCGATCCGGTCGAGGGCGGACGAATCGCGATCTACGTGCGCGTTCACCACTGCGTCGCCGACGGTGTCGGCTTCCAGACGGTGCTGGGTCTGCTCAGTGACGACCCGCCGGATCCGGCGATCGCATTGCCGCCACTACCCTCCGCCGACCAGCTTCCGGCGCGTCACGATTGGCTCGCCGACTCTGTTCGCTCCTTCCGCGAACAACGAGTGCACGAAGCGGCTCGGCGCGCCGAACGTCGCGCCGCCGTCGAGGCACTGCGCGACCCGACGATGCGGCGCGCCGAGACCCCCACACTGTCGCTGTCCGGACCGACGTCGGCGCGGCGCACGTACACCAGGGTCACGCTGCCGTTCGACGAAATGCGAGAGGTCGCCCACTCGCTCGACGCCACGCTGAACGACCTGTTCCTGGCCGTCGCGGGCACGACGATGCGCGAGTACCTCATCGAGATCGACGATCTCCCGGAGACGCCGCTGACGACCAATTCGGCCCGAAGCTACCGCAAGCCCGAACATGGCCCTTTCGGGAACAGGATCGTGGCCATTCACCCTCACCTGGCAACCAACGTCGCCGAGCCGGTGGAGCGACTGCGCGAGATCCAGCGATCGATGGCTCTCGAACTACGCAGGACTCCCTACGACGAAGCGTTGCTCAACCAGCCCGAGACACCGTTCGGCCCGCTCGTTCGCCGTCGACGATTTGCCGAGCGGGTCAGCTCGGGCGGTTCCATCCTGCCCGGGAACATCACCGTCTCGAACGTGCCCGGGCCGAAGCACGTCCGCGCCTACGCCGGGTTTGCCCAACGATCGAACCACCCGACAGCGCTGCTCGGCAGCGGTCGGGCGCTGAACTTCACGGCTCGACGAAACGCCGGCTCGTTCGACGTCGGCGTGATGGGCGACCCCGCGAAGATCCCCGACATCGAGCACATCGCCGACCTCTTCCGCGACGCCTTCACCTTGTACGCGTCGTTGGGCGCCGTACCGATCCCATGACTCAGCGGAAATGAGCAGCGATCCACTCGACGCAACGTTGCCATCCGGCCGCTGCAGCCGCCTGGTTGTACACCGCTGGGCGGCCCTCGCAGTGAAAGCCGTGGTCGGCGTCGGGGTAGCGCACGATCTCGTGAGGCACGGTGGCCGCCTCGAGCGCGCCATCGAGGCAGTCGAGGTGATCTGCGGTGATGTGCTTGTCGAGACCGCCGAACAAGCCCAGCCACGGGGTACCGAGCGATGGGCACTCGTCGATGAGCGGCGGGAAGGGCAGCATTCCTTTCTCGACGATGCCACCGCCGTACCAGGTCACGGCCGCGCCGAGACGATGGCGCACAGCCGCGAGGAACGTGACCCAACCACCCCAGCAGAACCCGGTGATGGCCACCTGTGCCGGTTCGAAGCCCTCTTTGGCCAGTGCGGCCAGCACGGCGTCGAGATCGTCGCCGACGGTATCGATCGTGACCCCGTCGAAGAGCTGCATCACCCGGGTGAAGTCGTCGTACGCGGCGGGTTCACCGCCGGCGCGGTGGAACAGATCTGGGGCGACAGCGTGATAGCCGGCGGCGGCGAATCGCCGAGCCACGTCCTCGATGTGGTCGTTGAGGCCGAACGCCTCCATGATCACGATCACCGCCCCCGCCGGTGCGTCGGGCATCGCCTCGCAGAGTCGCATCTGTCCGTCGGGCGTGTCGATGTTGCGCGACTTCGTGCTCACCGTGTCCATCGTGCTCCTCCTGGCTGCGTCGGCGTGGGCGCGGTGACGATCCTGATCGGCCATGATGCCATCGTGCGACTCGGAGGCCGACCATGAACCTGACGACTGACCGCGCCGATCTGCGCGACAGGTGGTATCTCGAGGGATTCTTCGGCACGGAGACGATCGCCGATCACCTGCACCACGGCGCCGACACCTTTCCCAATACGACGATGCACTTCGTCGGCGGCCCCACTCCGACGTCGATCCGACTCGGTGAGCTGTACGGGCAAAGCCTGCGTGTCGCCGGCGGACTGGCGCGGCTCGGCATCGCGCCCGGTGACGTGGTGGCGATCTGGGTGCCGAACTGGTTGGAGGGCGCGCTGGCCTACCAGGGTGCGCTGATGCTGGGAGCCACCGTCGTGCCGATCGTTCACATCTATGGAGCCCACGAGGTCGGCTTCATCCTCCGCGAGTCGAGAGCCCGTGTGCTGATCATGCCCGATCACTGGAGGAACATCGACTACGGCGAGCGGTTCGCCGGCATCACCGCCACGCCTGCCCTCGAGCACCTGGTGCTGATCGGTGAGCACGGTCCGGCCGGTTCGATCCCGTGGGTCCGCATCGCCGACGCCGAACCGCCGGCGACCTTGCCGACAACCCACCCCGACGAACGCTGCCTGCTGATCTACACCTCGGGCACGACGGCCGACCCGAAGGGCGTGCAGCACACGACCAACACGTTGGTCGCCGAGATCCGCTCGACGGCAGCCACGATGGGTGCAGAAACCGGCGTCAACCTGGCCGCCTTCCCTGCCGGGCACATCGCCGGCGTGCTCGGGTTGCTGCGCATGTTCGTGCTCGGCATCTCGACGGTGTCGATGGATGTGTGGGACGCCGCCCTGGCAGCGCGCCTCGTACCCGACCACGGCATCACTGGCATGGCCGGGGCCCCGTTCTACCTCGCAACACTGATGGACGAGGCCGCGAGGCAGGGCACCGACCTGTCGGGCCTCACCAACTTCATGGTCGGCGCGGCCAGTGTGCCGGCCAGCCTGGTCGAGCGCGGCGACCGCACCGGAATTTGTGCCTATCGGGCGTATGGGTCGAGCGAGCACCCGGTGATCACCACCGGCACGCCGGCCGACCCGCTCGACAAGCGGGCCGGCACCGATGGTCGTCTCACCGCCGGCAACGAGATCCGCCTGCTCGACGAGGATGATCACCAGGTCGGCGTCGGCGACGACGGTGAGATCATCAGCCGCGGCCCGGAGCTGTTTGTCGGGTACACCGACCCTGCTCTCGACGCCGACTGCTTCCTGCCCGGCGGCTGGTTCCGCACCGGTGACATCGGGCGCCTCGACGCTGACGGATATCTGACGATCACGGATCGCAAGAAGGACGTCATCATCCGCGGCGGCGAGAACATCGCCTCCAAAGAGGTCGAAGATCTGCTGATGCTGCACCCGGCGGTCGTCGAAGCCGCCGTGGTCGGCCAGCAAGACGAGCGGTACGGCGAGCGCGTCGCCGCCTTCGTGCAGCTGCGACCCGGTCACACCCTCGATCTCGACGATGTCCGTCGGCACTTCGCGGCGATCGGAGTCGCCAAGCAGAAAACCCCCGAGCATCTCGTGCCGATCGGCGAGTTGCCGCGCACGCCCAGCGGCAAGGTGCGCAAAGTCGAGCTGCGCGACCGCCTTCGCGACGGCTGAACGAACCGGTGGCCACGGTCACGCAGCGAGACCATCCAGTACATCGAGCTGCGCGACCGCCTTCGCGACGGCTGAACGAACCGGTGGCCACGGTCACGCAGCGAGACCATCCAGTACATCGAGCTGCGCGACCGCCTTCGCGACGGCTGAACGAACCGGTGGCCACGGTCACGCAGCGAGACCATCCAGTACATCGAGCTGCGCGACCGCCTTCGCCATCAGTGACGGCAACGAGTAGTTTCTGACACGTTCGTCAACAATCGGGAGCTCCTCACATGCAACTGCAAGGTTCCAGCGCAATCGTGGTCGGTGGGGCCGGCGGCCTCGGAGCCGCAACCGTCCGCCGCCTGGTCGCCGCCGGCGCTCGGGTCGTGATCGCCGACCTCGCCGACGAGACCGGCCAGGCTCTCGCCGCCGAACTGGGCACCGGCGCAGTGTTCGTCAAGACCGACGTGTTGTCCGAAGACAGCGTCAACACGGCCATGGCGGCCGCCGCGGCGATGGGCCCGCTGAAGGTCTCGGTCGACACGCACGGTGGGCCCGGCGGCGGGCGCACCCTCGATCGCGACGGCAATCCGCTCGCATTCGACGCGTTCATCGGCGTGATCCAGATCTTCTTGAACGGCAGCTTCAACGTCCTCCGGCTGGCGGCGGCTGCCATGTCGAAGAACGAGCCCGACGACACCGGCGAACGCGGCGTGATCATCAACACCGCCTCGATCGCCGGCTACGAGGGCACGATCGGCCAGGTCGCTTACGGTGCAGCCAAGGGCGGCATCATCGGCATGACACTTCCCGCAGCCCGCGATCTGTCGGTGCTCGGCATCCGTGTCGCCACCATCGCCCCCGGTGTCTTCGCCACACCCGCGTACGGCAAGTCGCTGGACGCGATCGAGGCCGAGTGGGGCCCAGTCGTACCGTTCCCAAAGCGCATGGGTCAGCCAGACGAATACGCCCGCATGGCCATGGCGATCGTCGACAACCCGTACCTCAACGGCGAGGTGATACGCCTCGACGGTGCGATCCGGTTCCAGACCAAGGGGGCCCGCTCTTGACTGCGGCGCCACAGCGCGATCCGCTCCAGGCGGTCAACGGTCCAGCCGGTCCGGCTCCGGTGCGTCCGGCGTCGTCGATCCGGCGCACCTCGACCATCGACATGACGTGGCCCGAAGGGTGGGGACGCCAGCTGAGGCTCGATGGACGCGCCCGAGATGCGGTGACTCATTCCTCGGCCGATGCACCCGTCGAGCTCGCCATGGCGTCGACCGTCGTCGGCATCGGACCCAACCGCACGATCGAGCACGTCTCGTCGAACCCTGATGCCGACGGATTGCAGGATCTGGTCGGGTGCCGCGGCGGGGGCTACCTGCGCAGCGCGCTCGCCGAGTTCCTGTCGTTCGAGCTCGACAGTGGCACCCCGCTCTATCTCCTGCTCGACGACATCTCGGGGTCGAGCCTGATTGCGGGATTCGCCCTGTCGCAGTGGACCGACGAATGGATGCAGGCCAGCGCCGACAGAGGCCCGCGGCCCGATATGGAGGGCGTCTGCATTGGGTTCGCCCCCGGCTCCAGCGCGCTCGTCGAGATCCGCAGCGGCACCCGCACACACCGCACCCAAGCGGTGCAGCCGTTGATCAACGACCACGACCCGTACGGTTGGCACGAGCTCGCCGAGCTACCGCCCCTGTCGATGCGCCGGGCCCGACGCATCGACGTGTGGCGCGATGCAACCGACGGCACGATCATGATCGATTCCGGTTTCCAGGATTCGGCGGGCAACCCCGACCACGGCCGGGTCGCCGTTCACGAGTACGTGCTGCGCGCCGCCGCCGACCCCGACACGCTGCTGCTGACATCCGTCGAACCCGACCCCCGCATCCTGCCCTTCCTGTCGTGCCCGAGCGCAGTACAGACGGCTCAGGTCGTGGTAGGCACGCCACTGCGCGACTTGCGCACCACCGTGCTCGAACGACTGGCGCGCACTGCCGGCTGCACCCATCTCAATGACGCACTGCGGGCGCTCGCCGAAGTGCCGGTGCTGTTGGCCAAGCTCGACGCCGAGCTCGCCAGCGCATCTGGGTGAGGAACCTGATACCGCGCTGTGCTCCAAGCACCACCACCTCGTCCACGAAGGCGGCTGGCAACTCCGCCTCACACCCGACCGCACCCTCACCGTCACCCGCCCAGGCGGCCACATCACCACCCACGGCCCACCCCGAGCCCGAGCGGCCTGACCCGCTGCCTGGCGCTCCGAACTGCCGCGATGCGCGCTAGGCGCAACACCGGATATTACGGATCGAGGTCGGGATCCAAGGTCCGCAAAGCATGTGCCGCCAATCGTTCACAATGACGGTGGCCTGCGTTGTTCTGCGCCGGCAATCGTGTTGCGTTGGCGCGCCGGACACAGCAATCTGCTCGTAAACGTCAACTTCAACTGTTGGTGGCCGGCAGAACTGCCCACTGACGGCCGACGGTCGCTCGTCCGTGGCCAGCACGCAGGGTGGTTGCGACGAGGACGTCGAACGGAATGTCGCCTCGGACGGGCTGGGCGTCGACGCGATCCTCAGTAGCCCGAGCAGTTCGGAGCGTCCGATGTCTATGTCAGCTGATTGACGCAACGGTCGCTCTATACGCTGACCCAGACCACCATACATGCCCGCCAATCAGACAGTTCGGTGTGCCTCGTCTCACGGAGTGTTGCCGGACACCCCGGGTGGGCAGCACGCACTCCGATGGAAATCGATAGCCGCAAACTGCGTTGTTCGACAACCTCCGTCAGCCCGGATCAGCAGGGACGTGTGGCGCGGCGACCCTGCAGGAAGTCGCCGCTGGCGCGCATGTGGCGCAGCGTGCGGTGTGATGCCATCACGGGGTCGCCGGCGATGATCGCCGCGGCGATCGCCTCGTGTGCGTGCCGAACGCTGTCCAGCCCGTCCGCGTCGTAGTCGGGCACGCCGCTGTACGAGCGGTTCAGCTCACTCAGCACCTTCACGAACAGCAGCGCCACAGCGTTGCCGGCGATCTCGGCGACCGCGACGTGGAAGTCGTTGACCGCCTCGGTGAACGTGTGCATGTCGCCGGCGGCGATGGCGTCTTCCTCCCGACGGCGGCAATCTGTCAGACGGGTCGCGCCCGCAGCGTCGATGCGCTCAGCGGCCCACGCCGCGCATCGGCATTCGAGGATCTGGCGAACCTCGTACAGATCATCGACGGGCGCGTCGGTGAAATGCAGCCACAGCGCAGCGGCGTGGCTGACTGCATCGCTGTCCATCTCGACGACGCGTAAGCCGCCGCCCGGTCCGCGCCGCATCTCGCAGATTCCGTCGTGCTCCAGCAAGCGCACCGCCTCACGGAACAGGGTGCGGCTGGTGTCGTACCGCTCGATGAGCTCTGGTTCCGAGCCCAGCCGAGTGCCCGGCCGATGGTCTGCGGCGAGGATGTCGGCCTCGATCCGCAACGCCAGGGTCTGGCCGGCTTTGCTCGCCATCAGATCACCGCGATGGGATTGACCGGGCTGCCGAGGCCGCGATCGATGCGCAGCGGCGCTGTCATGAACAGGCAAGTGCCGGCGCCTGTTCGGGCCAACTCGGCGAGGTCGAGCAGTTCGAGCATGTAGATGCCGTGATCGCGCAGGAGCGTCTCGTGGACGTACAGCGGATTCGCTCCCGGCACCGGTGGCAACGGTTCGATCGCACTGTTGTCCATGCCGACCAGCACGGGGTCTCGCCCGGCAAGCCAGTCGGCCGCCGCCGGAGACAAGCCGGGTTCACCCATCTCGAAACGCTCGTCGCCGGCGAGGTGCAACGCGAACCAGCCCGAGTGCAGCAGAACTGCGTCGCCAGACTCGATACCGGTGCCGATCACGCCGAGGCCCTGTTCCAGATCGGCAACGTCGACGAGCTCGCCCACGTGCCATTGCCGCTTGCCCCCTTCCGTCAGGTCGATGCACACGCCTCGGGTGACGATGCCGCCGACCTCACCGATGCTCAGCTTGTTCGCGCCACCTCGACCGACCGTGCTCGCGGGAAACCCGTTGAACAGCTGTGCGTCGTACCAGACATGGGCGAGGCCGTCGATGTGGCTGTGGGCGTGGGTGTGCATGGTCAGGGTGTCCTCGGCCCGGCCCCGACCCGGGTCGGCCGGATGCTGCGTCTGGATCGAGACGTGCCATGTGACGTTGCGACCGCCGGAGATCGCACCGCGCTTGCCGACCTCGCTGCCGAGCGGGATGATGCGTCCGGTCGTCGGGATCTGCATCGCCCGCAGCACCGTCTCGGGCGTGAGCAGGTTGAGGGCCCCGAGTTGGTCGTCGGCTCCCCATCGCCCCCAGTTGCCCACTGTCGACGATGAGCCTGTTGGCGTGCTCATGAGCTCACTCGATCGGCCGCGAACCCACCGAGGATCGTCGAGGGCGGCACATCGCCGGCCCAGCCGCGAGCGTCGTGCACCAGACGTGCAGCATCACCGGCGGGGTACAGGGCACGCAGCATCGCAGCGGCGCCTGTCACCGTCGTCAGGCCGAGCTCGCGGGTGAAGCCGATCGCCCCGTGCACCTGATGTGCATGCTTGGTGACGATGCGGCCCACATCGCGTGCATACAGCCAGGCCAGGGCCGACAGAGCATCGGCGCGTGCGTCGCCGCGATCAGCGCGCCACGCTGCCTCGCGGACCAAGAGGCGAAGGCCCATCAGCCGCCAGTGGCACTCGGCCAGCCGGAACTGCAAAGCCTGGAACGACGCCAGCGGCTTGCCGAACTGCACTCGGTCTCGGGCGTGGGCGATCGCCATCGCAGTGGCATTTGCCATGGCGCCCAGCACCGTTGCCGCGGCTGCCCGCCAGGCGAAACCTTGGTCGAGCGCGGCGAACGACGACGCTTCGACACTGTCGGGGAGCCACAGGTGATCGGGATCGATCTCGATGTGGGCCGGCCGCAGGCCGACCGGCATCGCCGCAATGATCGGCGACCGGGGCGAGCCGAGCAGCACGCTGGCTGCGAGTGCGCCGTACGGAAGCAGCCGATCACCGCTACTGACGGGTGCCGACGCGATCGCCACGAAGCCGGCCCCGGTGTCGAGGCCCCTGCCTCGAGCCCACATTGTCTCCGCCACGGGTGCCCGCCTGCCGGAGCGTGCGATCTCCTCCAACGCGACCACCGCGTTGAGCTGGCCGTTGGGTGCATCTGCGGACTCGGCGCCGACGAGATCGAGCACGCCCAACTCGTCGAGCACGGTGAACAGGGTGGCGCCACGCGACGACTCGTCGCGGAGCGCCCGGGACAACACCTCGGTGAAATCGACGGTCGCCTCTGGTAGCTCGACGTTCATCTGCTCATCCCCAGTGCTCCGGCAATGACGCCGCTCTGGATCTCGTACGAGCCGGCCGTCACTGTCGCCGCGAACGCGTTGCGCCACATCGACTCCAACTCGCCGTTGTCGATCGCGTGCCCGTCACCGCCGTACACGACGAAGTCGAGCCCGCTGACCTCCTCGGCGAAGTCGGACAGCGCCTGTTCGAGCAGCGAGTTGTGGATGCGCGCCGCCGAGGCTTCGACGCGCGGCACCTCGCCGGACTCCTTCTTCGAGATCACCGCGTAGTTCACCAACTCGGTCGCCCGCCCAAAGGCGAGCAGCGACGCGAACTGTTCCCAGCGCGTGTCGTCCCACTCGCTGCCGTGATTGCGTTCGACCAGACCGATCACGCGGGCGGCACGCGCATAGCGGGCACTCCCGGATCGCTCGAACGCCAGGGCCGTCATCGCGACGCGCCAGCCGTCGTTCTCGGGACCCAGCAGCGCTGACGCCGGCACGAAGGCGTCGTCGAAGAACACTTCGTTGATGCGGTGATAGCCGAGGGTCGTCGAGATCGGTCTGACCTCGATGCCCGGCAACGACAGATCGACCAGCAACACCGACAACCCGTCCTTGCGGCGGCTCGCGGGATCGGTGCGACACAGGAGGAAGCAGTAGTCGGCAAGGTCTGCGTAACCGGTCCAGATCTTCTGCCCGTTGACGACGAACCCGTCACCGTCGCGCACTGCCATGCATTTCAGGTTGGCCAGGTCCGAGCCGGCCTCGGGCTCGCTGAAACCCTGCGCCCAAGTCATCTCGCCCGCGGCGATCCTCGGAAGGAAGAACTGCTGCTGTTCGTCGGTGCCGAAGTGGATCAGCGACGGCCCCAGCCAGTTGACGTTCATGTACTGCGGGCCGCGGGGTTCGTTGTGAGCCCAGCACTCCTCCTGCACGACTGCCTGCAACCAGATGCTGGCGTCGTGCCCGCCGTGCGCCTGGGGCCAGGCCGGGGTCAGCCAGCCCCGCGCGCCGAGGTCGCGGCAGATGTCACGGCTGATCTGCCACGCTTCGTCACCCTCGACGAAGATGCCCTGCCACGAGGCCGGAAGCCGTTCGGCCAAGTAGCCACGAAGCTCGCTGCGGAACGTCTCCTGCTCGGGTGTGAAGTCGAAATCAATCACGGGGAAACGCTAATAGAGTCACCTCTTTTCGTCAAACTGTGGCCATCAACTTACCCAAACTATGAATCAACACTAATGCGGTCGACTCTGCCGGTCGCCTCCGAAGGAACTACGATCGTCTCGTGCATCTCGACTGGACCGCCGAAGAGACAGCGTTCCGCGATGCGCTGCGCGCCTCGATCGAGGCCAACATCCGGCCCGGGTGGACACTCGACGATCGCGACATGCCCGAGCCCGACGACGTCGATGCCGTCAAGTCGTTCTGCGCGGCGCTTGGCAGCGACGGATTCCTGACGCCGCACTGGCCGGCCGAGCATGGCGGTCGGCAGGCCTCCCCCTGGGAGCAGTTGATCATCAGCGAAGAGACGTGGCGGGTCGGCGAGCCCCGCGGCGGGCAGTACATGAACACCAACTGGATCGGTCCGGCGTTGATGGCGTACGGCACGCCCGAGCAGCAGGCGCGACATCTCCCGCCGATCAGCCGCGGCGAGGTCAACTGGTGCCAGGGTTTTTCCGAGCCCGACGCCGGCTCTGATCTCGCTGCGCTGCGTTCACGGGCGGTCCGCGACGGCGACTCGTACATCGTCAATGGTCAGAAGATCTGGACGTCGTACGCCCACGCCGCGGAATGGTGCTTCCTTCTGGTGCGTACCGATCCCGAATCACCCAAGCGCGAAGGCATCACCATCCTCCTGGTCCCCATGGACACCGCGGGCATCGAGGTACGCGAGATCCCCAACCCCTACGCCCGACACCTCATCCACGAGATCCACTTCACCGACGTCGTCGTGCCCGTGGCCAATCGGCTCGGCGACGAGAACCAGGGCTGGGGGATCGTTCGCAACGTACTGGCCAACGAACGCGTCGGCATCGCCCGCCATGCGCATTCCGAACACGTGCTCGACACCACGGTCGCCGATGCCCGAGCCCTCGGCGTCGATGTCGACGACGCAGGCGTCGCCGAGACCATCGGGCTCGCATACGCATGGTGCGAAGCGGCGCGGTCGTTGAACTACGTCGCCGTCGCCGAGCGCATCAGCGATCCGCACGGCTCACGTCCCCTCGCCGCGGTGTCCCGCTCGATCACCGGCCCGATGGAGCGTGAGGTCGGCTGGGCGTGCCAGGAACTGCTCGGTGACCAGGCCCTGGCGGGCGGGACCGAGGCCGATCGGCAGGTCGTCACAGGCACGACGGCGATGATCGCAGCCGGCGCCTACGAGGTGCAGCTCGACATGATCGCCCGCCTGTGCCTCGATCTGCCTCGGGGAAAGTGACGGGCCGACGATGGATCTCGACCTGTCGATCGAACAACAGCTCCTCGACGATGCCGTGCGGGCGATGTTCGCCGATCACGCCGGTCACGAGCGCGCCCGCGAGATGCACGGCACGGTCGATCGCCGGTTGGTGACGCGCCTCGGCGACAACGGGTTCCTCGATGTCTACGCCGAGGCAGGGCCGATCGAGGCCATCCTGGTCGCCGAGCGGGCCAGTGCCGCGGTTGCATCGGCACCGATCGTCGCCCGAGTGCTGGTCGGACCTCTCGCCGGCATCACCGACCTTCCACCGGTGGTCGGCCTCGTCGGCGCGCCCGACGGGCTGGTGCGTTACGCGGGTCACTGCGACGCCTACCTCGTGTTGCGCGACGACGACATGCTCGTTGCCGGCGCCGACGACGTCGAGGTCGAACCGGTGCCATCGCGTGCCGGCTACCCGATGGGGCGCGTGCGGGTGCGCCGCGCCGACTCGCGCGGCCCGGGAAGCGGCGATGCGCTGCGTCGCGCCTGGCAGGTCGGCATCGCCGCCGAGACCGCTGCCATGGCGATCGCCGCCGTCGAGTTCGCCTCCCGGCACGTCAGCGACCGCGTGCAGTTCGGCCGTCCGATCGGCTCGTTCCAGGCGGTGCAACATCGCCTGGCCCGTTCGTACTCGATGGCCCAGGCGACGCGCTGGATGGCACGTAGGGGTGCCTGGCACCACACCGACGAGTACCGCACCGCGACCGCCGCCACATTTGCCTGCCTCGCCGCCCGCGAGACCTACGACAATGTCCACCAGGTCGTCGGCGGCATCGGCGTCACCACCGAGTACGGCATGACCGAGTGGACCATGCGGCTGATCGCCCTGCACACCGAGCTCGGCGGTCGGCGCGCCCACGCCCGCCGCGTCGCTGCCAGCCGGGCCTCCCAACACGAACGGAGCAACGCGTGATCCTCGACACTCTCGACATCGATGTCGACATCTTCCAGGCCGGAACCGGCTGGGAGATCAAGCCGGAAGGGGCATGCAAGGGCGACACATGCGTGCCGCTGCCGTCGGGTGGCTTCGATGTCACCGGCACCGCAGCGGTGCTCGGCATGGCATTGGTGCACGACGAGCAGCACGACTTGTGGGCACTTGGCCCCGAGTCGCTCAGTGGCCGCGCGCTCATGACCGCCGAGGCACCCGAGTTCATCCTGCCCGACCTCGACGGCAACGAGTTCCGACTCTCGTCGCTGCGTGGGCAGAAGGTGGTGCTTGTCGCCTGGGCGCCCTATTGAGGCTGTCGCTTCGACCTGCCCGGGTGGCAGGCACTGCGTGAAGAACTTCATCCTCTCGGCGTCGAGGTCGTCACAGTGTCGCTGGAGCTCAGCGGCCCCGACGCCTCGCGGCCGTTCATCGAGGCGGCGCAGCCCCGAGCATCCGTCGCTGCTCGACCCGACGCACCTGACTCGATGCGTTGTTCGGCGTGGTCAACATCCCCAACGTCATCTGGATCGACGAGGAGGGTGTGATCGTGCGGCCGCCCGAACCGGGCTGGCCGGGGCCGCCCCCAGTATCCCGAAGCGTTCGCCAAGCGGATGGCCGAGCGCGCCACCGCCGAGCGGGCCGCGCAGGGCGACAAGCCAGGAGCGCCCAACCTGATGAAGCTGCTCCAGGGTGGCCAGGACCGCTCGACCTATCCAGACGCGATCCGTGATTGGGCGCGCCACGGAGCCGCCAGCCCGTACGCAATGCGACCCGACGAGGTCATCGCCGCGTCGCAGCCGCGGCCGCCCGACCTGTCATTGGGTGCCGCCCACTTCGAACTCGCCAACCACCTGTGGCGGGCCGGCCATCGCGCCGCAGCCATCGAACACTTCAACGAATGCCATCGCCTGCAGCCCGACAACTGGACGTACAAGCGGCAGGCGTGGTCGCTCGTCGGCAACGAGCGCGTCGGCGGCGAGGCGGGACGGTTCGCCCAGAACCCGCTCCCCGGCGAAGAGGCCGACTGGCCGTTCGCCTCGAGCTTCGACGCCGACGTCGCCAAGCTCGAACCCGGCCAGTACTACCCCAAGACCATCTGACGACCTCATCCGCACTCGGATGGGTCAGTTCTTGCCGGGCAGGGCGTTCCAGTGGTCGAGAATTCCTTGCACCGGGGCCACGAACGCGACGTTGCGGATCGTGTACCGCAGCAACTGTTCGACATACTCGGGCGGATCCCCGGCGATGCAGTCGCTCGGCACGATCACCTGGTAGCCGAGGTTCATCGCCTCGATCGACGTTCCGTTGACGGCGATGTTCGCCGAGACGCCGGTGAGCACGAGTGTCGTGACCCCGAGGTTGCGGAGGTAGGCGTCGAGTGGGGTGGTGTAGAAGCCGGTCATCCCGTGCTCGCGCTCGATGGTGATGTCGCCGGCTTGCGGCGTCAGTTCGGCGACGATCGGTCCATGGCCGGCCACGGCCTTGCCGCCGGCCATCGAACGGGCCACGCGCAGATTGCGCGCCCCGCCGAAGCCGTCGGAGCGCCGCTCGTCGGTCACATAGATCACCGGCACTGCCACGCGCCGGGCAGAGTCGAACAGCGACGCCAGCCGTTCGATCAGACCGATGGCGGTCGCATGGGCTGCCAGTCCCGGTATCAGGGCGCGGTCGGGCAGCAACAGGTTCTCCTGCACTTCGAGCGCCACGATCGCGGTCGAAGCCGGATCGAGGTACGGCGAGAGGTCAAGTGGCATGGTGTCTCGGTTCCCCTGTCAGGTGCCGTCGGCGGCCGACGATGCCTGCGCGCCTTCGAGTTGGGTGGTGATGTGGTGCATGTATGTGAGATAGCCCACCGGGATGCGGCTGCCGCCGTGAATCTGGATGGTCTCGCCGGTCACCCATCCGGCCTCGTCGGAGGCCAGGAAGGCGCACACCGCCCCGATGTCGTCGACCGTACCGAGACGACGTAACGGCACGGTGGCCACCTGCCGGGCGACGCGGCTGGGTTTGCTCAAGGTTCCCCCCGGGGCGAAGCTGTCTTCCGTCGGCACGAGTCCCGGTGCAACCGCGTTGACGCGGATGCCGTGGTGCCCCCATTCCGCGGCCATCGTTGCTGTCAGGTTCTCGACGCCGGCCTTGGCTGCGCCGTACTGCCCCGTCATCGGGCACGGCTGCGATGCGCTGCGCGACGAGATGTTGATGATCGAGCCGCCGCGGCCGACCATCGAACGCGCCGCGGCCTGCGCGGCGAAGAACGTCCATTTCAGGTTGAGATCGACGACCGCGTCCCACTGGTGCTCGGTCAAGTCCATCAGCGGACCGACGTCGGCTGCGTTGGCACTGCCGGCGTTGTTCACCCAACAGTCGATGACGCCGAACTCGGCGATGGTCGACTGCACGAGCCGGTCGATGCCGTCGGCGCTGGTGATGTCGGTCTGTCGGGCAATGGCGCGCACCCCGAGCGTCCGCAACTCGCCGACCGTCTCATCGAGCACAGATTCGGTGCGTCCCGCCACCACGACAGATGCGCCGCACTTCGCCATCGCCCTGGCGATTCCGCGACCGATGCCGCGGCCTCCGCCCGTCACCACGACCGACTTCCCCGTCAGATCGAACATCGACTCCCCTTCCCCGTGGGCTTCCCCTGCGAACTTGACGTCTCTGTCAGATTACTGTCACGTCGGTGCCACGCATCACGGGAGACGCCACATGAGCGAGTTCGACGAGCAGGCCTTGCGCCATCGAATCCGCGCCTACATCGCCGAGCACGGCCCCGACCTGCCCTATCGAGTCGGCACTCGATCGCCCGAGAACGCCACCGAATCGACGATCCTCCGCGAGTGGAGCCGGCGACTGTACGAGTCCGGCTTCTTCGGAGGCGACTGGCCGATCGAGTTCGGCGGACGTGACGACTACGAAGCCGCCGAGGAGTTCATCGTCACCGAGGAGCTCGCCATGGCCCGAGCGCCGATCCCGAGTCGGGTCCGGCTCGCTCGCCGGCCACGCTTTGCTGCAGTTCGGCACCCACGACCAGCAGAAGCAGTACCTCCCCAAGATCCGCAGCTACGAGCACGTCTGGTGTCAACTGTTCAGCGAGCCCGATGCAGGCAGCGACCTGGCCGGAATGCGCACGGTCGCCCTTCGAGACGGCGACCGATTTGTCGTCAACGGGCAGAAGGTGTGGAGCACCAACGCAGCGTTCTCCGACATGGGCTATCTGCTGGCACGCACCGATCCGACGCTCGCCAAGCACAGCGGCATCAGTGCGTTCGCGCTCGACATGGCGACACCGGGCATCACGGTGCGCCCGCTCAAGGAGATGACCGGCACGTCCGACTTCAACGAGGTGTTCTTCGACGACGTTGTCGTGCCGGCCGGCGATCTCATCGGCGACATGAACAACGGGTGGCACATCGCCACGACCAGCCTGGCGTCGGAGCGTGCAGGCGTCGGTGCACTCGTCATCCGCCTCCGCCAGAACCTCGACGCGCTGATCGCCTTCGCCAAGACAACGCCCGCACCGGGGCGGCACGATCGCCGATGATCCCATCATCCGCCAGCGGCTCGCCGACGCGCACGCACGGGTCGAGGTGGCCACATTGACGTCGCAGGCAGCGATGGCGCGGCGGCTGCGCGGTGAGAACCGCGAGGCCGACGTGCCGTTGACCAAGCTCGGGTTCGCCGTGCGTCAACGAAAAGCTGTCGTACCTCGGCATCGAGATCCAGGGGATGCGCGGCGCACTGGCCACTGACGACCCAGACGCGCTCGACGACGGTCACTGGCAGGACGAGTTCCTCTACGCCAAGGCGTACACGATCTCGGGCGGCAGCAACCAGATCATGCAAAACCTGCTCGGTGAACGGGCCCTCGGGCTGCCCAGGGAGCCGAAGCCGGCATGACTGCCGTTCCTTCAACGGAGCGAGCAGCGCAGATCGTCGCCGACCACGTCGGCGGTCGCGTCGTCGGCATCACCCGTCAGCTCCGCTGGCGCCCCACCTGGTTCGTCGACGTGGAACGTGACGGCGAGCCGATCGCCCTGGTGCTGCGCGGTGACCGCACCGACTCAGAGGCGTTTCCGCTGCGCCACGAGTACACGTTCCACCAACTGCTCGAGGAGCGCGAGTTCCCGGTGCCGCACCTTCTCGGCTACATCGAGACTCCCGGCTGCATCGACGCCGTGTTGATGGAACGGGTTCCGGGCCAGCCGCACTTCGAGGGCGTCAGCGACGCCGACCGCGACCGCGTCGTAGACGAGTACCTCCAACAGCTCGCTCGACTGCACCAGGTCGACCCGGCGCCGTTCATCGACGCCGGCATCGTCCACCCCGCCCCGGGCGACGACGCAGGCATGGCCGGGCACCGGAACATGGAGCGTCGGTACCGCGAGCGCAAGCAACACGCCGATCCGTTCGCCGAGTTCTGCATCGGCTGGCTTCACCGGCACATGCCCGAGGGGAAGGGGCGGCTGGCGCCGTGCGTGTGGGACAGCGGCCAGTTCCTTCACGTCGACGGACACCTGGTCGCGATCATCGACCTCGAGTTCGGTCACGTCGGTGACCCGCTCTGCGACATCACCATCTGGCGGATGCGCGACACGCTGATCCCGTTCGGCGACATGGGCAAGATCTATTCGCGCTACGAAGAGCTCACCGGCGAACCGGTCGATCTCGAGGCGATCAAACGACACCACTTCGCGGCGTGCATGGGCAACCAGCTCCAGTTCGGCGCGGCAGTGGTTGCTCCCGACATCGACACCGACCTGATGACGTTCATGCAGTGGAACTCGGAGACCAACCTGATGACGACCGATTTCCTCGGCGAGTATCTCGGCATCGACCTGCCGCAGCCCGGCGTCGATGTCGTCATACCCGAGCCCCGGCACGGGCGTGATGAACCAACGTTCGGCCAACTCGTGCGCACGCTGGGGTCCACGAGCATCGACGACCCCGAGGTTCAGCACCAACTGCGTCTGTCATTTCGCATGGCCCGCCACTTGCAACGACGATCGGAGATCGGCGATGCGCTCGATGCGGCCGACATCGACGACGTTCATGTCCTGCTCGGTCGCCGTCCCTCCGACTGGCTCGACGCGGAACGCGAGCTCGAACGATTCGTCGTCGCCGACGCCGACATCGGCCGGTACGACGCCGAACTCACGATCTTGTTCCACCGCCGCCATCTCCGAACGCACATGGCGTTGGGTCCAGCGGGCTCGTCGATGACCCGTCACTACGAGTGTCAACGGTTCGACGGCGCACCGTCGAGGGTGTGGCAGCTCTGACCGCTGTCAGGCTGGTACGAACTCATCCAGCAGCGCGACCAGCACGGCGGGCTGATCGCTCTGCACCGCGTGGCCGGCTCCCGGCACCGATTCGACCCGCACCGAAGGCAGTCGTCGTCGGAACTCCACGACATCGTCGGGCAGCACGAAGACGGAGTCGCCCCCGAGCACCAGCATCGTCGGCATCGTCAGCGCGGCGACGTCGAGCCACAGCGAGTCGAAGTCGATCCACGTCCGTGTCTTGTCGTCCGCGGGGCCGAGGTCGTAACGCCACGCCCACCGCCCGTCGGCCAATCGCGCGGTGTTGTGCCGCACACCGCGCAGCACCCCTGCCCTGGTGCGGTTCGGTGACGCTGCCATCGTCGCGTCGAACACCGCTTGGAACGATTCGTAGGTGTGCGGACCGCTGACGAGGGCGACCGAACCGCGTTGCTCGGGAGTCATCACGCGACCTTCGCCGTTGACCGCGGGCGTGACGTCGACGATGACCGAGTGACGAACGAGATCGGGACGCGTCGCCGATAGTCGGATGGTGGTCGCACCGCCCAGCGACATGCCGACCACCGCGGCCGCAGCTGCAGCATGCTGCTCGATCACCTCGGCGACGGCCAAGGCGTTCTCCCAGGGGCCGTAGTTGCGGTCACTTCGCCGATCCGAGTGACCGTGCCCCGGCAGATCGATCGCCAGCGCCGGGCGTCCGAGGGCCACGATCACGCTGTCCCAGGTGTGTGCGTTCTGGCCACCGCCGTGCAGGAACACGATCTCGGGTGCTGTCGCACCCCATCGAATCATGCTGATCCGCTGTCCGGAGGCCAAGGTGACCTCGGCGCGGCTGGGCGTGAGGTTGTTGGGCCAGTCGACCGACATCTCGGCCGCGTTCTCGGCGACGAGGGCGAACTCGTCGTACGGCTCGGTGTCGGTGTCGGCCGGGCTGAAGGTGACTGCCTGTGTCAGCGGGATCGTCCTTTGATGAAGGCGTCGACGCCGGCCTGGAACTCGGGGCCGGTGACGAGTTGGAGGTGACGTTCGGTCTCGAGGTCGATGAAGTCGACGAACGGCAGTCGCTCGGACGCGACGAAGTTGGCCTTCATCGTCCGCAACGCCCGCGGTGCGGCGCGGCGTAGTCGCTCGACCACCTGCGACACACCGTCGGCGAACTCTGACGACGGGAAGACGGCCGAGACCAGGCCCATCTGGAGTGCCTCCGCGGCGTCGAACTTGCCGCGCAGGTAGAACAACTCGCGCGCCTTGGCACCGCCGACGATGCGTGAGAGCGACCACGGCAGCCCCATGTCGCCCGCTACACCGATGTCGAGGAACGCGACGGCGAACATCGCGTGCTCGGCGGCAACCCGCAGATCGCAGGCCGCCGCCCACCCGAGCCCGGCGCCGGCGCATGAGCCGTTGATCGCCGCGATCGTCACCGCCGGCATCTCGTGCAGGATCGCCGAGATGTGCAGCTGGCGCGGATCCGACATCTCGGGAGGAGGTGCGTCGGCTTCGCGCTGGCTGAGGTCGAGGTCGGCACCGGGACAGAAGAACTGATCGCCGGAGCCGGTGAGCACGACCACGCGCACATCCGACATCCTGGCAAGGTCTTGGACGACCGCGTACAGCTCGGCGCACATCTCGCGGGTGATCCCGTTTCGCCGCTCGGGTCGGTCGAGCGTGAGCGTGGCGACTCCGTGGTCGACTGCAAGCGTGAGCGTGTCGTACGTCATGGCTCCTCCGGATTCATCGGGCGCGCCATTCGGGTGGGCGCTTGGCGAGGAACGCTCGCACACCTTCGGCCGAGTCGTCGGTACCGAAGATCGCTTCCTTGGCCCGATCGGTCACGGCCCACCCCAGTTCCGAGTCGGCGGCGAGCTGCTCGTTGACCGCCGCGAGGCAGGCCTGCACCGACAGCGGAGCGTTGCGACAGATGCGCTGTGCCAAGGCGACAGCGCCGTCGAGCGCGCCACCCGGCTCGGTGATCACGTTGACGAATCCGGCGGCGTGCGCCCGGTCGGCGCTTATCGGTTGGCCGGTGAGGATCAGCTCACGGGCGAGGTTGAGCGGGAACGCCTGAGGCGCTCGGAACAGGCCGGCGCACGTCGGGATGACCCCGATCGACACTTCCGGCAACCCGAAGCGGGCATCGCTGCCGGCGACCACGAGATCGCAGGCGAGCACGATCTCGAGCCCACCGCCCAGCGCGTAGCCTTCGACTGCGGCGATCAGGGGTTTGCGGCGCCGGCGACGGATGATGCCGTACTCGCCACCGCGTGCGGTGTTGTAGTCGCCCCCCGATGTCAGGTCGCTGCCTGCCGAGAAGAACGACGCACCACCAGTGATCACCCCGGCCCAGACCGAGTCGTCGTCGTCGATCTCGTCGAGGGCGGAGCTGAGCGCGTCGGCCAGAGCGCGATCCACTGCGTTTCGCTTGGCCTCGCGGCGCATGGTCACGATCATCACGTGACCGTCACGGCGCCGCGAGATCAGTTCATCGGTCACGCGCTCGCTCGTCAGGGCTCGTCGGCCGCGATCTCGCCAGGTATCAGGGTTCCGTTGGCCGGCGCCGGTGGAACGTGCGGGAACAACTCCTCGAACACACCGACCGTCATACGCCGTGTCGACGCCTCGTCGACGTCGTCGAAGAGCTCGTGGAGCGTCTTCTGGGTGTGACCGAACGTGCCTTCGATGTGGGGGTAGTCGCTGCCCCAGCACACGTTGCGCCAGCCCATCGAGGTCATCGCCTTGACCGCCGAGCGGTCGTGCTGGAACGAGGCGTAGACGTTCTCGTACAGGTACTCGCTCGGCAGCCGCCGCAACTGCGGACGCACCATCGAGGCAGTGCTGGCGGTAGGCCTCGTCGAGCCGGTCGGCCACGAACGGACCCCACGTGGCGCCGCCCTCGGAGACGATCGCCTTGATGCGTCGGGTGGCGGTCGAACACTCCGGAGGCGATCAGCTTGGTGACGGCGCGCTGGCCGCCGTAGGTGGTCTCGACGTAATTGATGAGCGCGCCACCGGGTCCGCGGAAGTACAGCCCGTGCATCGTCGAGGCATCGTGGGCTTCGGTGCCGATGTGAAAGGCGATCACCAGCCCGGTCTCGGCGATGGCCGCCCACACCGGCTCCCACATGTCGTACTGCCAGTCGTCCACCCCGAGACCTGGCGTCACCGAGAAGTAGGCGGCCGCGAACCCGATGTCGGCGGCGCGGTGGATCTCGGCGACGGCGTGCTCGGCGTCGAGCAGCGGGATCGTCGCCGTGCAGCACGTAGCGGCTGTTGAACCGCTGGTACTCGATCGCCCAGTCGTTGATCGGCCGCACACCCGGCGGCGAGCAGCTTCGGGTCGGCGATCGACGACATCCAGATCCCGATCGAGGGGTACACGAGCTCGGCCCAGATGCCCTCCTGATCGAGGTCGACGAGTCGCAGCTTCATGTCGTTGGCGCCCGGCGCCCGTTCCGCAACGGTCAGCCCGTTCTCGTCCTTGAGCCCGGTGACGACCTTGGGCATGCGACGCCGGAACTCCTGGCCGTCGACGTAGATCGTCTCGTGGCGTCCGTCGGGGTCCTTCACCGACCGCGGCATGCGCTCGGCCAGCGCCGACGGCAGGCTGGTGGTGAACAGATCGTCGGGCTCGACGAGATGCGAGTCGCCCGAGTTGGCCCAGATCTTCATGGAATCACACTCCTGCTTGGGTAGGGATCGGCCGGAAGCGAGGAGTGCTCATCTCCTCGTTGACGTGTTCGAAGACGATCTCGACGCGGTCGCCGATCTTCACCGTGTCGGGGTCGCAGTCGATGATGTTGACCAGCATGCGGGCACCGGCCCCCTGCGTGCCGTCGAGCGCGACGACGCCCGACACGTACGGGCAGGCGTCGGCGAGGTCGGGGTGCAGCGGATGACGCACGACGGTGAAGCTGTAGATCGTGCCGGTGCCGGGCAGATCGATGTACTCGTACGCCGCGTGACTGGCAGACGAAGCAGAACGCCGATGGTGGCAGTCGGAACGTGCCGCACTGGGTGCACTTGGGCACCGACAGGCGATCCTGCTTGGCGGCGTCCCAGAAGGGCTGCGTCGTGGGGTCAGCGTGGGTTTCGTTGAGGATCGTGGGGAACACGCCCCGGGTCAGTTGTCCAAAGGTCGAAGTCATCGTGGATCAGCCCTTCCTCAGCAACGTTCCGCGATACGGGGAGGCCCGCCGGGCCACCGGTCACCAACGCGACCTCGGCACCGGCCACCTGGTTCACCGCAACACCGCGCAACTGCTCGACGGCCTCGCGCACATGGGTCATGCCGATGATGTAGGCCTCGGAGAGGTTGCCGCCGTGTGTGTTTACCGGGATCGACCCGGTGCCGTAGCGGATGTTGCCGTCGGCGACGAAGGGACCGCCCTGGCCGATCGGGCAGAACCCGTAGTCCTCGAGCTGCATGATCACCATCGGAGAGAAGTGGTCGTACAGCAGCGCCACGTCGACGTCTTTGGGGCCGACGCCGGCCATCTCGTACATCCGCTTGGCGACGGGACGGTGGCCTGACGAGGCGAACTCGTCGTCGGGCGTCTGGAAGTAGCGGAACAGGGCCGGCCCCCAGCGACCGCTGCCACCGTGTGCAGAACCGACGATCAGCACGAGCGGCTGCTTGAGATCCTTGGCCCGCTCGGCCGAGGTGGTGATCACGGCCACCGCACCGTCGCTCTCCATCGTGTAGTCGAACAGGCACAGCGGGTCGTTGATCATGCGGGCGTTGAAGTAGTCGTCGAGCGTCAGCGGCTCGGTGCGCAGCGCGGTCGGCCGCTTGATCGCGTTGTCGCGCGTCGAGATGCACACCTCGGCGAAGTGCTCGCGTTTGGTTCCGTACAGGTGCATGTGGCGAGATGTGATCTGGGCGAAGCTGTGACCTGGTGAAAGCAGGCCGTTGTTGGCGGTGAACGCCGCCGACGGTGGAATGCCTCCGCCGCCGTACGGACTGCCGCCGCCGTCGGTCATCAAGGCGTAGCCGAGCATGCCACCGACAGCTGAGCCGCCCAGCCGCTTGTTGAGCTGCTGCAACGTCATCAGCGTGACGACCGTCGTGGCCATGCCGGCCTCGATCGCCGCGGCGGCGACACCGAGCGCCCCGGCGCAACCGCCGCCGCCCGAGGTGGTCGTGGTCGCCCAGCGGACCTCCGGAACGCCTAGTTCTGCAGCCACGCTGGCGGGGTCGCACGAGCTGGAGTAGATCGAGAACCCGTCGAGGTCGTTGATCGTCAGCCCGGCGTCGGCCAGCGCAGCGAGGATCGCTGTGCACGCCATCGAGAACTCGCTCTCGGGGTACGACTGCCCACGCTTGAAGTAGTCGGTCGCGCCGACGCCGACGACGGCGCACTTGTCTCGTATGGTCATTGTGAGGTCATACCTTTGCTCCGCTCATCGCGATCTGTCTGGACGTGCTGTCGGGCCTTTCGAGGGTGAGGATTTCGAGGCCGTCGTCGTCGAGCCGGTAGTCGTCGATGACGACCCGATCGGTGTCGACGTCGAGCACCGCGTACGACAGCTGTTTACCGTTGGAGTGGTCGCGCGCCTGGCCGACCGAACCGGGGTTGATCACCAGAGGGCGCCCGACGCGCTCGACCATCTGCTTGTGGGTGTGGCCGATGATGACGAAATCGGCATCGATCTGGGCGATCCGCTCGAGTTCGGGCGAATGCGGGAGCACGTACTGATTGTGCGGCGGGCACGGGCTGGCGTGGGTGAGCACGAGCCGCTTGCCCTTGACCAAGGTGTCGATCGTCAGCGGTTGCGAGCCGAGCCAGGCCACGAGGTCGGGGTCGATGTGGCCCGCGGCGCGGGCCCGCTCGCCGTGTGGGCCGAGGAAGCCGATGTCATGGTTGCCGAGCACGCACCGTGCCCCACGGTCGCGCAGCAGGGCCACGGTCTCGTTGTTGAAACGGAACTCCTCCACGATGTCGCCGGCGCACAGCAAATCGTCGACATCGCCCATTCGATCGAGGGCGCGAGCAAGGCCCGCTGCGTTGCCGTGGACGTCGGACACGATGCCGATCAGCACTCCGATGAGGCCCCTTTCTGCGGGCAACCATCCCGAGGCGGGTGCCGGGAAATGCCAACGAAGGATGATTGTAACACGTCACCGGGCAAATTAAAAATGGTATTTTCAATCAGTGCTAGCGCACTCCGCCGGCCACGACGAACTCCTCGCCGGTGATGTAGCTGGCCCGTGCCGACAGTAGGAACACCACCATGTCGGCCACCTCCTGCGGAGTCCCGCCGCGACCCATCGGGATGTTCGCGGTGAACCCGCGCATGGTCTCGGCGTCGACCGTTTCGGCCCGCGGTGTCAGGATCAGTCCTGGTAGCACGGTGTTGACCCGAATGTTTTCGGCAGCGAACGCACGAGCGCAGGCCCGTCCGAACGAGTTCAGCGCGCCCTTGCTCGTCGAGTACCCGACCATCTCGGGCGACGGCGACGTCGCGCTGAGCGACGAGACGTTGACGATGGCTCCGCCACCGGCAGCGCGCATGTCGGGCCGAGCGGCCCACGTGGTGAGGTACGGCGCATCGACATTGGTGGCGATGAACCGCCGCCACCGCTCGGGCGTGAGGTCGTCGGGGCGCAACAGGTGCGTGTAGGCGGCGTTGTTGACCAGCAGCGTGATCGGACCGAGCTCGCGGCGCGCCTGCTCGACCATTGCACCGACCTGGTCGGCAACACCCATGTCGGCCTGGATGGCCAGCGCACGGCGCCCGAACGCCTCGATCGCAGCGACCGTGTGAGCGGCTTCGTCGGCCTCGCGCCTGAAGCTGAACGCGACGTCCGCGCCACGCTGTGCCAGCGATACGCACGTCGCCCGGCCGATGCCCCGACCGCCGCCGGTGACCAGTGCGACCTTGTCGGTGAAATCCTCGTCGGCCATTCCCTGGTCAACTGGGGAGGTCACGCGACCACGTTGCGCTGGCGCAGGTCGGCGATCTCGTCGGGGCTCTTGCCGAGCTCGCTGAGGATCTCGTCGGTCTGCTGGCCATTGAGAACGGCCGGTTTGGCCTGGGTGCTGGAGCGGGAGAACCTGATGTACGGGGCCAGTCGCGGATGCTCGTCGAAGGTGGGATGGATCACGTCGGTGACGTAGCCACTGGCCCGACCGAACGAATCGTCGAACATGATCGACTCGATCGCCTCGGTGGTGACGGCGACGCATCCGATCCCTTTCGGCAGCAGCTCCGCTTCCCATTCGGCCGCCGACTTGCCGGCAAACACGTCGGTCAATGCGGCGATCAACTCGCTGGTGTGCGCACGTCGTGAGGCGGCGTCGGCGAAACGGGAGTCGGAGAGCAACTCGGCGTACGGACCCAGCGCACTGGCAAGCAACGCAAATTCGACGTCGGTCGGCGCGGCAATGAACACGTATCCGGTCTGCGCGTCGTATATGCGGTACAACGCACCCAAACCGCGTAGATCGGTGTCGGGCGCCGGCTCTCGAGGAGCGCCCGGGTACGTGACCGCTTGCGCTGACATCGCGTGGCATCCGGTGTTGAGCATCGAGCTGAACAACTCCTGGCCACCCGCCCCCAGATCGCGAGCCGCCAACCCGAAGAGGATTCCGGTCGCCACGCCGAGTGCTGCGAAGCCGTCGGCCTGGGCGTTGGCCAACGCACTTGCCGCTGAGAGGCGTCTGGCGCCGTCTTGAACCTGTTCCATCGTGAGGTCGTCGCGCTCCTCGACGGTGCTGCCGACGTTGGCCAGCGGGATGCCCGAGGCGGCCCCGATGCTCGGCGCGTAGGCCGGCTTCGTGCCGTACGGGCCATCGACGCCGTAGCCCGGCGCGTTCACATAGATCACCTCGGGATTGGTGACGCTCACCGCCTCGTAGTCGAGCCCGAGCTTGCGCATGGCCCCGGCCCGGAAGCCCTGCACGACGACATCGGCCGTCGCGGCGACCTGACGGATGAGCGCGACACCCTCGGGAGTCGACAGGTCGACCGCGATGCTGTCCTTGCCCTGCATCACCTTCATCCCACCCGACTCGGGGAAGGGAAGGATCGCTCGGATTCGATCGCCTTCGAGCGGCTCGACCTTGATGACCCGCGCACCGAGATCGGTGAGCATCGTGGTGCCGTGCGGCGCGGCGAAAAGGGTGGCGAGCTCGAGGATCGTGACACCGGCGAGCGGCAGGTTGTCCGATGACGTGCCCGGAGTCTCTGGCCGGCCGGCGTCGGCGGCGAGAATCAGGATGCCCTCGCGGTCGCCATCGAGAGTCGGGGCGCTGTGGGTCAGGTCAGCCGGCGTGCGCGCCGCCTTGACGATCGCAGCCGGTTGACGTACCCGCCCACGCTCGGCATCGTCGAGGTCGATGGTGAAGCCGTCGTGGATGAGCTGCGGGTGTTCGAGAGCGACAGGCCCATTGCGGAACTGCTCGGCGAACACGTTGGGATCGGCGTCGAAGATCTCGTTCCATTCGGCGAGCGTCTTGGAGCGCGCCGCTTCGAGCATCTTCGTCCACAGTTGCATCCGCTTCGGAGCATCGTCACCGAAGAGCGGTAGGCCCTTCCACGCCTCGTCGGTGAACATCCAGTCGAGACCGAGCGACTTCATGAGCGCGGCGAACAGGTGTGGGGCGACGGACGCGAACTGCAGCCACGAGCCGTCCTTGGTGAGACAGACCATCAGCATGAACGTGAGAGGGCTGGCCGGGCGGCCTTCGGCGTCGTATGGATCGGTCTTGATGAACGCATCCGGCCACCGATCGGCGATCAAGTGCTCGAACCACGCCCACGTGTCGAGGGTGGTGAAGCCTTGCAGCAGGCTGGTCTCGACAAGCTGTCCGGCGCCGCTGCGCTCGCGCTCGATGACCGCTGCCAGCGTGCCGTGGATGGCGACCTGGCTGGCCGCGAACGAGGCGAAGGGAACGTTGACGAACGGCGGCGCGCTGTGCGGGCTCATGCGACGAAACGTGTGGAACCCCCCGAGCTTGGCCATGACGACACCCTCGTAGCCGGGTGCGTGGCGGTATGGGCCCTGGCGCCCGAACCCCGTCACCGAGGTGTAGATCAGCCGCGGATTGAGGGCGTTCAAATCGACGTACCCGAGCCCGAGCTCGTCGAGCAGGCCTGGTGGGTTGGTCTCGATGAAGATGTCGGCGTGGCGGGCGAGGTCACGGATGATCTTGCGATCTGCGGCGTCGTGGATGTCGAGCACGATGCTGCGCTTGCCGCGAGCCCAGAACGGGTAGGCAGCGTGTCTTCTGATCACCGCCCCGCCGGGTGGCTCGACTTGGATGACGTCGGCGCCGAAGTCGGCGAACAGCTGAGTGACCTGCGCGCCGACGCGGTTGGGCGACAGGTCGATCACTCGTAGTCGTGACAGTGGCCCCAAGGTCGATCATCCTCCGTGTGTCTTGGACGCAAAATACTAACCCATTTTACGTTGGCTTCGACCATCAGGTGCGGGCGGCGACGCGCATCAACGTGCTGCGGCCATGGCACACGAAGCGGTAGGCCGTGCCTGCCGGGACCAGCACCCCGCCACCGACGTTGGCCATGCCGAGTAGTACATCGTCGAAGGTGTGGAACTCGGCCCGACCGGCCAGGACCAGCCAGATGGCGTCGTCGTCGTGGGAGTGCAGGCCGTTCTCGCCGGCACCGTCGGCGAACGTGCGCATGTAAGCGTGCGGCAGCCAGGACACGCACGTCAACCGCGGGCGGCAGCTCGGTCCCCAAGCCGAGAACGGACAGTCGCAAGGGCTCCATTGGGAAAATAGGTTAACATTTTCGCCTATTGAGGCGTTAGCGCCGCGGCGAGTGCTGCCCGCATCACGCCGCGGTCGGGCGACACCCCGATCCACCGCTCGATGGCCGTCGCACCCTGGTGCACGAGCATGCCGAGCCCATCGAGCGTCGCGCAGCCGAGCGCGGCTGCATCGCGCAACAGGCGGGTGTCGACCGGGTTGAACACGACGTCTGCCACCAAACCGGCATTGCCGAGCGAAGCGACGTCGACTGCGGGGCGATCGTCGGGGGCGTACAGGCCGACGGAAGTGGCATTGACCAGCACATCCGTGCCGGGCGGGATGTGCAGGTCGCCGACCCACGGTGTCCATACGGCATTGGTGTCGGCGGCGACCAGGGCGGCCAGCGCTGCACCGCGTGTCGGGTCGCGGTTGACGATGTTGACTTCGGCGGCACCGGCGAACCCCAGCTCCACCGCGATTGCTCGCGCAGCTCCACCGGCGCCGAGTAACACGACGCGCGCCCCGCGTACCGCGACACGTTCGGCGAGCGCCCGCAAGAAGCCCTCACCATCGGTGTTGTGACCGATCAGCCGTTCGCCGTCATGTACGACGCAGTTCACCGCCCTGATGACACTCGCCGAGGCGCCGAGCCCGTCGAGGTGGGCCATCACCGCCACCTTGTGGGGCATCGAGCAGTTGAAACCGCGAAAGCCCATCGCCCGGCTGCCGCGCACGGCATCGCCGAGAGCGGCGGCGGGAACCTCCATGTTGACGTAACGCCACGCCAACCCATGATGGGCGAACGCCGCTTCGATCATCACCCCGGTCGGGTTGCCCGCCGCACCCTCCGACATCGACCCGACCAGTTCCGGACAGAAGCCAGCCATGCCCGGCAGCGTAGATGGCGGATCTCAGCGACCCGCGCGAATCATGTGATCTCCAGGGTGCATCGTGCGAGCAGTTCGTAGGCGGCCGCTTTGCGGCCGGCGGGTCGCCAATCGAAGAGCGTGGTCTCGACCACCATCCAGCTGACCACCCATGCAATCGTGATCATCAGACCGGCCACGACCACGAGCACTCCCCTTTGCATGGTGCTGTCGGAGGAGGAGGCGGCGAATCCGGCGGCGTACGCGATCACGGCACTGAGCACGCTGACCACCAGGCCGAGCGGCAACTGCCTGCGTCCCATGCTGCGCACGGCCATGGCATCGCGCCAGGAGACCGATGCGAGGTACAGCGCCCGGCTGTGGAGCGCATTCTGAGCGTCGGCGGCGCGCCCGTCGGGCGACGTGCCCGGTGGGAGGACCACACGCACCGTCAACTCATCCGGAAGCACCTTCGCCGCAGCCAAGGTCGCAGCCAGGTCATCGACTCCGGGCTGCGTAGGGCCGCGCTGCGCGACGAACGGATCGCTGTCGGGCTCGATGAACAGGTGAGCGAGATCACCGAGTTCGATCACCAACAAATGCTCACGATCGAGCCGGGCAAGGATCTCGTCGAGTTGGCGGCTCGTGTCGCGGGGAATCGTCGTCATAGGGATCGCGAAGAACACTACGCCGCGCAGTCGACCTGATCGTGTTGCCGAGAACCTGGATTGCCATGGCAATTGAGGCACTGATGGTTTCCCGGATTAGCACATGTGACGCGGCAGCGCTGTTAGAGGTACTTCTGCTTCTGCATCCACCGGAACACGAACACACCGAACAGCGGAGGGATGTAGAAGGTGATCATCCGGCAGGTGATCGCCGCGGCAAAGGCAATCGACTCGGGCACACCAAGCGACATGAATCCGGCTGTGAGCGCCGCCTCTGTGACACCGATTCCGCCCGGCACCGGCATCAGCCCGGCGAACAGTGAGACACAGATGCTCACCAGGACCAGATCGAGGTAGTCCACCGTCTGACCGAACGCCAACAGCACGATGTACTGCGTCAACGCGCCGATCAGTTCCGCGGTCATGTTGCCGCCGAAGGCGATCAGCAGTCGGCGCGGCGACTGCAACAGCGGGACGATGAAGTCGCGGACCTTGCGCACTTTGTCGAACAGCCAGTTGCGAATCGCGGTCACGGCGAAGATCACGATGATTGCGATCACCAGGATGACCAACAGCCATTTCAGCAGCGTCTTGGCATCCTCGATCGTGAAGTTCTCGGACAGTTGCAGGTTCAGTGACCCGAGACCGAGCAGCAGGATCGAGGCCATGAGGAACACCTGACAGAGAAAGCCGGTGAAGCTGTCGAGCGCGCCCATGGCGACGGCAGTCGTTGGTTCGACGCCGTTGCGCTGGAAGAAGCGAATGTTCACTGCGACGCGCCCCGCTGTCGACGGCATCGCCAGCCCGACGAAGGTCATCGCGAACTGCAAGGCAGTGAGGCGACCCAAGGGCACTGGGGTCGGGGTCATCCCCGACAAGGCCACCGCGTTCGACACACGACCCATGCTCGACACGCAGAAGGCGAGGATCAACAGCGGGAGGCTGGCTTCCTTGATCGCCGACACGACGGTATCGATGCCGATGTCGATGAGACCGGAGATCAACACGTTGCCGGCGATGAACAGCAGCGCCACCGTCAGAACTCCACCCAAGGTGACGCGGCGCAAGCGTTGCAGGTCGCGCGCCACCTCACCAGCGGCGGTGAGCGCTGCGACCCGAAGCTCGTCGATGTCGAGTTCGACGGCGTCGCAGGCCTTCCGCAGTGTGGGCGTGAGGGCAGCGGGTTGCACATACGACGTCACATCTGCGAGCCCGTCTCTCCCCAGTTGTTCCACTGCCACGGCCAGAGCCCGCTCCGTGCCGACGAGGGCGGCCATGGTGACCAGCATCTGCGCCCGGTCGATGAGCGGTGTCGTGGGATCGGAGAGGACTCCGCCCGACGACAGATCGACGAATCCGATCGCGTCGCCATCGATGAACACCCGGCCCGCGTCGATGGCACCGTGAGTGAGCCCGGCCGCATGCAGATCGGCAAGGGCTTCCCACATCGCCGCCAGCTGCTGGTCGCTGGGCAGATCGGCGTCGAGCAGCAGGTGACCGCGGCGCTCGACGACCAACACGGCATCGCCGATGACGTTGGTGCCTGCAGCTATGACGAGGTAGGTGTTGACGGCACGTCGTTCGGCGAGCAAGGTGAGGAAAGCCTCGTGCTCCACCTGCTGCAGACGCGACAAGGTCAGGGTCTGACCGCCTTGGCGATACCAGAACTGGCGCCACAGGGTGACGAGGAGCTGACCGTCCCACGCATCACGTCCATAGATCTTCACGTCCAGGTCAGCACCGTCGTCGGTTTCGGCACGAACCCGTACCATTCCGTTGCGCCGCGACACAGAGGTGGGCACGGCCTGCACTCCCATGCTGGCGAGCACCTGCTGCACGGACGTGAGCTTGGGCAGATCGGCGGGCGAGCCATAGATCAGGTGCACGGCGGCGGCAATCGCCGATCCCAGAGCCATCGCCCCCACGGTGCCACCCGCCGTGGTGATGCCGAGTACGAAGTACGAGAACCCAGCGATGCTCACCAGCAAGCGACCGAAGAATCGATACGGGCGAATGATGTACGCCGACGCAACACTGGCAATGGACACCCACAATGCCAAAGAGACCGCGGGATAGGCGACATCCTGGGTCACCTTGAAGAGCTGCGGCGTCAACGTCGGCCAGTCACCGTTGGCGAGCAACCCGACGATGGGCCCGACGATGACAGCGGCGAGTCCGGCGGTGCCGAGCGAAAGGCTCAGCCGCCATTGCCGGCGCACGATCGCACTGACGACGAGCACGAGCCCCCACAACACCAGCGAGTCGTGCCCGATGGACCACAACGGATCGAGCAGGCCCGGGAGAACGGCCACCAAGTTGACGAGCGCCCTCTCCATCGCACCCGCCGTCGACCCGGCCCGGAACGCGAAAACTGTGACGACCACAGTCGCCACAACGAGCAGGATCACATCGGTTGGTCGCCTGTCGCGTGGGCTATCGGGGGGGACGGCGAAGAACCGACCCGAGAGTCGGCGCCCGGCCTCGAGTACCGAGGGTTCGCCGGCACTGACACGAGATAGATGGGGTCGGCCGTTCAAGCCCACTGTGCTCCCTTGCTGTTCTCGACAACGTAGCATCGGGCCGAATCCGCCACGGCGAACCCGAGTCGGCCAAAGGCGAACCAAACCTCATCGCCGTGCGGCTTTGCCCTGTCGAATAGAGTTCGCCGCAATGACTGACACCCCGACCCCCGACCTTCCCGGCGTGCCCGATCCCGCTGCGACACCCGTGGCGCCACCGACCGGCCTGTGGCACCGCTACCGCTCCATGCCGATGTGGCTGCAGATCCTGATCCCCCTCCTCATCGCCGCGATCATCATCCTGGTGATCGTCGCCTTGTCCAGCTCCAGCGACGACAGCACGACCTCTGCGACCACCGTGCCGTCGGGCGGAGCCAGCCTCGACGACGTGATGAAAGGCATCATCGTCGTCGGCGGCATCACTGGAACGTCGACGACGACCACCAGCACCGTCGCCGCGACCACGACCGAAGCGGTCACAACCACTGTGGCCGCCGCCACCACCGTCGCCGCCGCCACCACCACCGTCGCCCCCGCACCGTCGACCACCTCCGGCGCAGTCGTCACCCCGACCACGGCAGCCCCGGCGACCACGGCGGCCCCGACGACCACCGCTGCGCCGGACACAACGGCGGCCCCCGACACAACGGCGGCCCCGGCCACCACCACGACGGTGCCTGCTGCAGCACTGCCCAGCGCAGCCGACTTCGTGACCAATTGGAACGCGGCGATCGCCGGCACCGACGTGCCCGAGATCAGCGAGAGCCAGGCCACCGAGCTCACCGGCGACTACGCCGGCTACTTCCTGGTCACCCTCTCACCCACCGGTTCCGCATTGCCGCCCCAGGTGGGCATCGTCGCCAAGCTGACCGCGCCCAAGTCGGGGCAGCTCGCCGAGGTTGGCCTGGTCTGGATCGACGGCGCGGACCCGACCTCGAGTGATTTCTACTGGGAGTCGTTCGGTGTTCTCACCCAGGCGGTCACTCCTGGCACGACCCCCGACCAGATCAGCTCCCTCGAGTCGGCACTCGGCAAGGCGTCAGACACGCCGCCGTTCACCACAACGGAGACGGCCACCAGCGACAGCGGCAACGTTTATCGCTCGTTCAGCCAGCCGTACAACAGCCCCACGAACGGAAAGATCGACGTCTCGATCATCGAGGTGACGTGATCAGCTCGAGTTCGGCCTGATCACCGCTTGAGCTCTCACGGTTCGAGACGGATCGACTGCTCCGGACACGCACGGATCGCCCGCTGAGCCGCGGCCATGAGCTCGTCTGACACGTGACCATCGCCGATCACCTGTCCGTAGCCGTTCTCGTCGTCGAGGAACAGTTCGGGGCTGAGCGCGAAGCATCGGCCGTGTCCGGTACAGCGGTCGTAGTCGATGACCAACCTCATGCCGGCGCCGCGACGGGAAAGACCAGGGGCAGGCTGCGCAGATGGAACGTGCCGGAGGGGAACACGATCTCCGGCTCGGCGCCCTCGGCGAGCGAGTACTCGGGGATCAGGCGATGGAACTCTTCGACGACGATGCGCATCTCGCGGCGAGCAAGGTGCGAACCGAGGCAGCGGTGGATCCCGCCTCCGAAGGCAACGTGGCCGGTGTCGGCTTGGCTGGTGTCGATCACGTCGGGGTGGGGGAACAAGTGCGGGTCTCGATTGGCGGCACCGACGCACAACATCACCCTCGCACCTGCGGGGATCGTGACGCCGCACACGTCGACGTCTCGAGTGGTGACACGTGGTTGTACCGGCGCGGGCTGCTCGAGACGCAGGATTTCCTCGATGACCGGTTGCACGAGATCGGGCTCGGCAACGACCCGCCGGCGCAGCTCGGGATCGCGGGCGAGGTGGTAGATGATGAACCCGATCATCGCCGTGACGGTGTCGAGCCCAGCCAGGGTCAACAAGAAGCACAAACCGAGCACCTGATCGTTCGACCAGGCGTCGTCGCCCTCGAGGGCCAAGACGCGGCTCAACACGTCGTCTCCGGGTGTGGCGCGCTTCTCGTCGACGTAACGCTGGAGATACCCGAACAGCGCACCCGCGCACTCCATGACCTCGGGAGGGGGCACGGCCGTCGGATCGCGGTTCGAGTTCTCGATGATCGTCTCCGCCCAGTAGATGAACTGATCACGGTCCTCGAGCGGCATGCCGAACAGGGTGAGGAAGACCTGCGTCGGGTAGAGCCGAGCGAGATCGTCGACCGCGTCGCACCGGCCGCGGCCCGCGAATGCGGCGATCAGGTCGCGCGCCTGGGCGCGCAGACCGTCTTCCATCACGTTGACCACCCGAGGCGCGAACAATGGATCGAGAATCCGACGAAAGCGAGCGTGGTCAGGCTGATCCACAGCGATGGGGATCAGCGGAACCGGGCTTCCCAGCATGTCGAACGCTCGCGCCGACGAGAACACGTCGGCATGACGCTGCGCGAAGCGCACGGCCTCCGCACTGGTCAAGTACCAGGCACCGTCGGACCCCACGATCACGTCGCCCGCCGCCCGCACGTACTGCCACCCCGCCGATCGATCGGTGCTCATCGGCGCCGCATCGAACCGAAACACATCGTCCTGCGTCGTCATCGTCTCCCCTCCGTCGTGCGCCGACTCTACATTTCCAGCTGTCGGTGGTTCGGCACGGAGGCCGACAACCGGTAGATGTCGAGGCGATCGGCGATGCCGACTGGAGACGAATCACCCTGCCGAACGTCCCGATGCTGTGTCACGACGGTCCCTGTGGACTGAGGGTCAAAGTCCCTAACACATTGGCCCTGCAAGGAGCAGATTGATGACCAGAGTCCGTGAAAAGTTTCACGAACCCGTTCGAAATTCAACTGGAGGGTTGTCATGTTCAAAAAGCCACTAGGACTTCTTGGGATCTTCTTGGTCCTCGTCGGAGTCGGTTACTTCATCGGCGCAGGCGTCGCCTACAGCAAGGTCCAGGGTGGCTACGGCTCACTTCAAGCCTTCAGCGAGGCCCAGAACGTCAAGCTCAGCTACAACGACCAGGGTCAACTCGTCGACCGCGGAGAAGTTGCCGGCGCACAGGCGATCATGACGCTGCTCAAGGACGACTGGAAGTTCCCGGTCGTCAACTCCGATCTGGATCCGAAAGATCCGCTCGTCAACACCGCCACAGAGTTCATGTACCAGATGGCGACGATCTCCCACCACACGCTGAGCGGCGTCCAAACCGTGACGCTGACAGAGAACAACTTGACTGACGCAGACGGCAAACTCGCCACCGAGTACGACTGCAACGGCGAGATGGTTGCGGTTCCGAAGCCCTTCCCAACCGAGGGCGTCACCTGCGACTTCAATGTCGACGGCCGCTACTGGACCGGCTTCGACCGCTCGATCCCGGTGCAGGCTCAGGCACGTGACATGGCCTGGAGCGGCACAGCTCACGCACTCGTCGCCGAACTCGGTGTCGGTGCGGCAACGCACAGCACCCTGCAGCTCGCCCTCGGTGTCGCAGCACTGCTCGCCGGTCTCGGCGTGGTCTGCACGGTCATGGGCGGGGCCTTCATCTGGGACACCCGCAAGAAGGGCAAGGTCAACGTCCCGGACACAATCCCCGAGTCGATGCTCAACGACAGTCCCGGCAAGACGACGACAACCGTCTGACGGCCACAGAATCGAGTCGATTCCAATCGACCTCGACAACCCCGGGTGGGCCCCTCTCCGAGTGGGCCCACTTGGGCGTTTTGGGACAATTTGCTCGAGATGCCGGCGACGCATCGACGTGCCGTCAACCGACTTGTGAAGATCACGTCCGGACCAGGAGGTCGACCCACATGCGCCCGAGCCAGTCGGCGAAGCGCTCGTTGGTCCAGCCCCGCTCGTTGACGAGTCGGTGCCAGAGCATGCCGTCGGTCATCGACCAGATCACGTCACGGCACTCCTCCTCCGACACCGCGAGCTGTCCCGTCTTCGGCGACCTCGGCGGCCATCACGGTCATCCCGACGAGGCGCTGGCGGCCCATCTCCTCCAGCATGGCGGCCGCCGCCGGATCGGCCCCGGCGGCCGACTGCACCATCAGCTGGAACGGCGCGATCCGCTGGGCGGTCTGGGTCGAGAAGGTCGGCGTGCAGCATGAGCCGCTTGGCGAGATCGGGCTCGTTGCGGATGGCCAGCACCTCGGGCCGCTCGTGGAAGACGATGTCCTGGTCGTCGCCGCCGACCGTGATGTCCCAGGCCTTGTGCAGCAGCGTCGCCTTGTTGCCGAAGGCGGCGTAGATCGTCTCGACCGACACGCCGGCGGCGCCGGCGATGTCGGCCATGGTGGTGCGGCCGTAGCCCTGCTCGACGAACAGGTCGCGGGCCGCCCGCACGATCGCCGACCGGGTCTCCTTCGCCTGTGCCTGGCGGCGGGACGAGTCGTATGACCGACGCTTGACAGCTTCCCCCAATTTCGATACACCTTTCCTGTATTGGTTACAGATCAACTGTAGCGATAGTAGGAGGACGACGATGGCGATGGACGAGCATGCACAGCTGACCCGGCACAGGCATGGAGCGCGGTGGCGGAAGCGTGGGACGCCAACGTCGGACGACGTCGACGAGCACTCGGTCGCAGCCACCGCGACGCTCGCTCGATCGGGTGGCGGTCCAGCCCGGCGACCGGGTGCTCGAGCTGGCAGCGGGACCCGGCAGCCTCGGCGCCACGTGGTCGCGGCTCGTCGGCCCGACCGGCTCGGTCGTCGTGAGCGACATCGCCCCCGGCATGGTCGAGGTCGCCCGACGCCGAAACGCGGCGCTCGGCAACGTCGAGACCGCGGTCATCGACGCCGCGGCCATCGACCGGCCCGATGGCTCCTTCGACGTCGTGGCCTGCCGCATGGGGCTGATGTTCACGCCCGATCCCTCGGTCGCGTTCGCCGAGATCCTCCGGGTGCTCCGTCCCGGCGGCCGCCTCGGCGCGCTCACCTGGGCCGGCATCGAGCACAACCCGTGGATGACCTGCGTCGGCATGGCCGCGATGGCGAACGGCCTCGTGAGCGGCGGACCCCCGATCGGTCCCGGCGGCATCTTCTCGCTCGGGGATCCGGCCGAGCTCGAGGCGCTTGGCGAAGGACGCCGGGTTCGTCGACGTGGCAGTCGAAGCGATCGACGTCACGTTCCGGGCCGACACCGTCGACGCGCACGTCGAGCGGGTCGGCTCGCTGGCCGGTCCGCTCGCAGCCGTGCTCCAGGCCGCCTCGCCCGACCAGCTCGCTGCCCTCCGCCGCACTGCAGCCGACCTCGCGGCTCCGTACCTCACCGACGACGGCCTCGAGATCCCCGGGCAGGCGCTCCTGGTGTCCGGCCGACGCTGAGCGTTCGACGACGGGCGGGATGTGCAGGGCATGGCAAGTAGACCATGCCGCGAGTCGCTCCGTCAATGATCATCATGATGATTTGCAAACATTTATCATGATGATATTGACTCAGACTCGACCCGACAACGCGATCGCACCTTCCGGGCAAGAGTTGACTGCCAGCAGCGCCGCCTTCTCGTGCCCCGCCGGTACGACGCGGGTCTGGCCACGCTCGGCACAGAACCCCTCGTCGTCGCTACTGAACAGCGTCGGCGCGACGGCGTAGCAGCGACCCTGACCGCTGCAGAGATCGGCGTTGACCGTGATCTCCATGGCACTCACTTCTTCCACCGCAGGGGCAGCGAGTCCAGCCCGAGCTGCCAACCGTGCTCCACGAGGGGCTCGCCGGCGTCGATCTCGTAGTCAGGGATCAGAGCGTGCCACTCCTCCATCGCGATCAACAGTTCACGCCTCGCGAGGTGCGCACCGGCACAGCGGTGAGGCCCGGCACCGAACGCGATGTGTCGGTTGGGAGAGCGGTCGAGCATCACCTCGGTTCCATGCGGAAACACGCTCTCGTCACGGTTCGAGGACCACAGCGGCATCAGCACCATCTGCCCCTTCGTCATCGGGCACCCGGCGAAGTCGATGTCGGCGGCCAGCTTGCGGGCCGGCGGGACGAAGGCGAACGCGCGCAGCATCTCCTCGATCGCCGTTGGTAGGAGCGAGGGATCGTCGACGAGCCCGCGCCGATCAGTCGGGTGCGTCGCAAGGTGATGGAAGTTGAACCCGAGCTGGCTCTTCGTGGTATCGAGCCCTGCCAACACCAGCGTGACCAGGATCGAGAGCAGGTATTCCTGGCTGATCGGCTGCCCATCGATGCGGGCGTTCAGGAAGTAGGTGACTACGTCGAACTCGGGGTCGCGCGGAGTCGCCCGGCGGTCGGTGAGCAGCTCGACGAAGTAGCTCGACAGCTGGGCGTTCGCTTCCGCGGCCGCCACCGTGTCGACACCGGCTAGGCCGAGAAATATCGCCCGGACCCATTCGACCATCATCGGCGCGTCATCGAGCGGGAGCCCCATGGCGATGAGGAACACCTGGGTCGGGAAGACGTCAGCGAAGTCGTGGATGAAGTCACAATGCCCGCGGTCGAGGAACTTGGCGATCGTCTCACGGCACGCTTGCCGAGCGATGGGCGTGAGGCGTTCGACGACCCCCGGCGAGAAGCGGGCGTTGTACAGCTGGCGGTACTTGATGTGCAACGACGGATCGAGGAACAGTGGCAGCAGCATGTAGTCGGGGTCCGGGTCCGAGATGATCGTCGACTGCGTGGAGAACACCTCGATCTTCTGCAACGCATCGCGCTGCGCCTCGAAGCGTGTCAGCACCCAGTGGCCTCCTCCCTCGACGTCGTTCCAGAAGGCCGGGCACTGCTCGCGGATCTCGTCCCATTCCTCGAAATGCGAGTGAACCGGGCCGGCCTTGCCGATGTCCGCAATGAGTGCCGGGAGGCCCCCCGGACCGCGTCCGGTTGCCATCTTATTCATCTGGAGCCCCCTCGCTCGTCGCAGTCGCACGCTTCTCTCAAGGCTTCAGATCGTATTCATCATGATGAACTTAGTCAAGTTCAGAGGCGAAGTTGAAATTTCTCATGATGAACTATTGACTTTCGCTCCACGATGGGTTGAAGTACGGATGTTCCGCATCGACATCTCAGTCGACAACCCTTCGATGTCGCGTTCGTCTCGCACAAGGGAAGACGACCATCGACGCTCTCGCGGACGCCCGAACACCTCAACACGATTCCCGGAGAAACATGCTCAACCGTCACTCAGCCCGTCACCGACGTCACGCCGCCGCGGCGTTCGTCGCCGCTGGATTGCTCGTCGCCGCGTGCGGCAGCGACAGCGCCAACAGCAACACGACCACCGCCGCATCCGCAGCATCGGCAAGCACCGCCGCTGGGTCAACCGCAACCACCGCTGCCGGCGGAACCGAGACAAGCGCTGCGACCGGCGGCGATACGCAGGCCCTGGTCGCGCAGTACAAGACCGTGCCGACCGAGATCGTCCAGACCGAATCGCTGTCGAAGAAGCCCGACAAGAAGAAAGTGACGTTCATCGTCTGTGCCGATCCTTCGTGCGTCGCACTGGCCGGCTATCTCAAGGAGGCTGCCGGTGCACTGGGCTGGGACTTCGAGTCGATCAATGCTCCCGCCACCGACTTCGGTTCGGCCGTGCAGCAGGCAATAGACACCAAGCCCGACTTCATCGCCGGCACCGGCACCGACGCCGCAGCGTTCCAGCCGCAGTACGACGCGATGAAGGCAGCCGGCATCCCGTACTTCACGTGCTACGCCACCGATGTCCCCGGCGGTGACGCCAACAACCTCTATGCCGACTGCTACGACTCATCGGCCGCACAGCAGTACTCGAAGGTGCTCGTCGACTGGATCATCAACGACAGCGGCGGCAAGGCCAACGCGTTGGTCGTCAACCTGCCAGCCTTCCCGATCCTGTCGGCTCAGGCCGATGGTGCGAAGGCGGAGTTCGCCACGTGCAGCGGCTGCTCTACGAAGTCACTGGACCTCACCCTCGACGACCTGACCAGTGGCGGCACTGCCAACGCAATCGTGTCGTTCCTGCAGGCGAACCCCGACATCAACTACCTCTACTTGACATACAGCGGCTTCGAGCCCGGCCTCGCCGAGGCCCTGGCGAGCGCCGGCATGACCGACAAGGTCAAGATCGCCGGCACCCAGGCCGGCCAGCCGCAACTGCAGGCAATCATCGACGGCAAGGAAGCCGTCTGGACGGCCCTGCCGCAGGAATATGCAATGTGGACGCTCGCCGACCAGATGGCCAGAGTGGCCAATGGCGAGTGGGACAGCGGCAACGAGCGCACGAACGCCGTGCCGCCTTTCTACCTGGTCGACAGCCCCGATGCCGCCAAGGCCATCGTCGGCCTCGAGAACGGCTGGCCCGGGCCCGACGGCTTCAAGGACGACTTCAAGAAGCTCTGGGGCGTGTGACGTTCAGGTGAGCGCGCTCGAGATCCACCACCTGTCGAAGACGTTCTCCGGCCAGGTCGTTCTTCACGACGTGTCCATGACGGTCGCCGAGGGAGAAGTCCACTCCCTCGTCGGTCAGAACGGCAGCGGCAAGTCGACGCTCATCAAGGTGCTCGCCGGGTATCACCACCCCGATCCGGGCGCATCGGCGACGGTTCACGGCGAACCGTTGGAGCTGGGATCGGCGAGCGATGCTCACCGGCTGAACGTTCGGTTCGTCCACCAGGACCTGGGCCTGGTCAGCGATCTGAGCATCACGGGAAAACATCATGCTCGGGCGCCGCTACCCGCGGCGCCCGGGCGGTGCCATCGATTGGCGGGCGGCCCGCGAGGCCGCCCGCGACGTGATGGCCCGGGCCGGATCGAAGCTCGATGTCCGCAAGAACATCGCCGAGCTCGGGATCGCCGACCGCACACGAGTGGCGATCGCCAGAGCACTCCCGGAGAACGACCAGCCGTCGATCATCGTCCTCGACGAACCTACTGCGGCCCTGCCCGCTCGTGACGTCGAGCAACTGTTCGGCACGATCCGCCACCTCACTGCGGCGGGCAACGCCGTGATCCTCGTATCTCACCACCTCGACGAGATCCTCGGCATCTCCGACTCGATCACGGTCCTGCGTGACGGCGCCCGGATCGCCACAGTCGGCGTGAACGAGGTCAATCACGACTCGCTCGTGCACCTCATCATCGGCATGGAGCTCGTCAAGGGCGAGGGTCGCACGGGAGCGCTCACCCACAGCGACGCACCGATGCTGGCCATCAGGGGCCTCTCGGGAGACTCTGTGCTCGACGTCAGCACCGTCCTGCACCCTGGCGAGATCGTCGGCGTGGCCGGACTTACCGGTTCCGGGCGCGAACTGCTGGTCGGCATGGTCACCGGCCGCCTCGGCCGCAACGGCACGGTTTCCATCGCCGGCGTAGAGGTCCCGCAGGCCCACCCGAAGGCCGCACTCGCCGCCGGCATGGCATGGATCTCGGGCGAACGAGCCCGCTACGGCACGTTCAGCAACCTGGATCTGCGGGCAAACCTGACGATGGGTGACCTCAAGCGGCACACCACTCGCGGCCGAATCAACGTCACGTCGGAGCGGGCTGAGGTCCGCGACTGGATCGACCGCCTCGGCATTGTCACACGCGGCCCCGACGTGCCCATCACCAGCTTGTCCGGCGGCAACCAGCAGAAGGTGCTGGTCGCCCGCGCCCTGCGCCTGGCGCCGCGCGGTACTGGTGCTCGACGACCCAACGGCGGGAATCGATGTCGGCGCGCGCGAACAGGTGCACGCGATCATCGAGGAAAACTCCAACGAGTCGATGTCGGTACTGCTCGTCTCGACCGACAGCGACGAGCTCGCACGCCTGTGCGACCGCGTGCTCGTCATGGTCCGCGGCATCGTGGCCAGAGAACTTCACCGAGGCATCGACCTCACCGCCGAGAGCATCGATCATGCCCAGGTCGCGGGTGCCGCGGCATGACCACGACGCAACACGACGAGATCAACATCCACTTGGGGGACCATTCATCATGACCACGACATCGGAAGTCGGTTCCGTGCTGAAATCCGAGAGCGCTCCGCGCCAGCCCCTCAGTGTGACGTTGGGCCGGTTCAGCGCGCTGTTCCTCTGGCTCGGCTTCATCATCCTCTTCGGCACCATCACCGGCGACACGTTCTTCACCCAGACGACGTGGCGCCTCACCTTCAGCGAGGGAGTCGTCACCGCGATCCTCGCCTTGGCGTTTCTCGTCCCATTGGTCGCGGGCGTCTACGACCTGTCGGTCGGGGCGATGATGGGCCTGTCGCTCGTCATCCTGAACTGGTTCGGCGCCAACCATCGCGGCGCCCCCATCGGTCTCGTCGCCCTGTTCGCCATCGGCGTGTGCGCCTTGGTCGGGCTGTTCTCCGCTGTCGTGGTGGTGAAGTTCCGGGTCAACTCCTTGATCGCAACGCTGGGCATGGCCCAGGTGTTGATGGCGTTCCAGTTGAAGATCGCCAACAACCGTCAGATCACCGGCGCGTTCTCACGCGGGTGGGCCCGGCTCGGCACGCGTGACGTGTTCGGCGTGCCCGTCGTCGTGATCTACCTGCTCGTGTTGGCCCTCATCCTGTCGTTCGTCCTCGAGCACACGCCGGTCGGCCGCTACCTCTACGCCGTCGGCGGTAACCCCGACGCGGCCCGACTTGCCGGACTCAATGTCGAACGTCTGACGTTCGGGTCGTTGATAACGTCGGCGAGCATCGCCGGATTTGCCGGCGTGATCTTCTCGATGAAGGTCGGCACATACAGCTCGAGTACAGGGCCAGGTCTGCTCTTCCCGGCGCTGGCCGCCGTGTTCTTCGGCGCCTCACAATTCACCCGCCGGCCGAACGTATGGGGCACGCTCGTCGCCTACTTCACACTCGCATTCGGCGTGAAGGGCCTGCAGTTGGCGTTCGGTCCGGGCACGTTCTGGATCCAACCGCTGTTCCAGGGAGCTGCGCTGCTGATCGCCGTGGCGCTGGCCAGCCGCGTGGTCGGCGAGACCCGTCGCAGCCGGCGCCTCCAGCGCGAGGCCGCACTGGCCGCTGAGGCCGCAGAAGCCTCGGAGACCGCCCCCGCTCCCGTCGGCGAGAGCTGATCACCACGGGGCAGTGCCACCGTCGACGTTGAGAAGGGAGCCGTTGATGCCACCGCCGATATCGGAGGCCAGCAGCACCGCCATCGCGGCCACCTCCTCGACGGTGTTGAGGCGGTTGATCATCGACTCCTTGGCGTACGTGGCTTTGTACTCGTCGTATGTCATGCCAAGGCCCTCGGCGTACTTCGGGCCGACCTCCATCATCAGGGCCGTCTCGATCGCGCCGGGGCAGATCGCGTTCGCCGTGATGCCCTTCGTGCCGTACTCGAACGCCACTGCCTTGGTGAAGCCGTTGATCGCGTGCTTGTTGGTGATGTAGTGGCTGACGGATGCCTTGTTGCCGAGCTTGCCCTCGACCGACGAGATGTTGATGATGCGGCCGAAGCCCTGCGCCACCATCGGCTTGAGCACACGGCGCGTCGCCCAGAACGTGGAGTTGAGGCACCAGTTCAAGGCCTGCTGCCAGGCCTCGTCACTGAGGTCCTCGACCAGGGCGAAGCCGCTCGACCCGCCGGCGTTGTTGACCAGGATGTGAACGCTCTCGAACCGCGAGATCGTCGCGTCGATCAGTGCCTCGACATCTGCCTGAGACGTCACGTCGCCGGCGACGAACGCCGAGCGGTCGGGAGCGCCGAGATCGGCGAGCGCAGCCGCGCCCTTGTCGGCGCTGCGTCCGGAAATCACGACGCTGGCGCCCTCAGCGAGGAAGGCTACTGCGATTCCTTTGCCGATGCCCTGTGTGCCGCCGGTGATGACGGCGACCTTGTTCTGCAGCTGCATGGTTGGATCACTTTCTGTTGGTGCCGAAGGAATCCCCGTTCGTACCTAGCCCTCGGCAGGGAACGGAGACGACACAGACACACCACCATCGACGGTGAGCACAGTGCCGGTGGTGAAGCTCGACAGGTCCGAGGCCAGGTACAGAGCGGTGCCGACGATCTCGTGCGGCTCGCCCAGCCGCCCCAATGGGTAGCGCTGCTTGGCGAATGCCTGGAAGTTCTCGAAGATCCCATGCCTTGGAGATGTCCGTGAGGAACGGCCCGACCATCACGCAATTGACCCTGACTTTCGGGCCCAATGCCATCGCCAGTCCGAGCGTCATCGTGTTCAGTCCCGCCTTGGCGGCAGCATAGGGGATGTCGTGCACCTGTGGTCGATGGGCGGCGATGCTGGAGATATTGATCATCGACCCACCATCGCCGGCGACCATGCGGGCACCAACGAGCGCGCTGAGTCGGAAAGGGCCCTTCAAGTTGACGGCGATGACCTTGTCGAAAAGGTCCTCACTGGCCTCGATCAGTGAGGGGTATACGGGCGCGGTCCCGGCGTTGTTGACAAGTATGTCGACCCGCCCGAACTCTTGATACGCGGCTTCGGTGAGCCGCTCCAGGTCGTCCCAATGCCCGACGTGACAGGCGACGGGCAGCGCGTGGCGACCGGTCGACCGACGAACCTCGTCGGCCACTTCGGTGCAGGTCTCGATGCGGCGGCTGGCGATGACGACATCGGCGCCGTGACGAGCGAAGGCCAGCACCATCTCGCGGCCCAAACCGCGGCTGCCGCCGGTGACCAGCGCGATCTTGCCTGTCAGATCGACGTCCATCATCAACCTCCCTTGTCGGCGAGGATGCGTCGCGCCCGGTTGGCCAGCATCCCCACGTTGTCGCCACGTGTGGCCATGCGTGGGTCGGTGCTCTCGCCGCGGACGTACCGCTGATACAGCTGCTGACAGATGACGGCCACGCGCCAGCAGGCAAATGCTTCGTACCAGTCAACATTGTCGACATCGAAACCCGTGCGCGCCGCGTATCGCTCGACGACGTCCGCCCGCGACGGCAACCCCAGGCGCTCCATCCCCGGCACGTGCAGCGCGCGATCCTCTGGGGTGTCGGTGGGATCGGGCCAGTAGTTCAACAGTGTCCCGAAGTCGACGAATGGGTCGCCGAGAGTCGCCATGTCCCAGTCGAAGACCGATGTCACCCGATCGGGCCGGCCCGGGGTGAACTGACAGTTGTCGAGCTTGAAATCGTTGTGCAGGAACGTTCCGTTCGACGACGACGGCTTCAGCCGGACGAGCTCGTCGGCCGCCGCCTCCATCGTCAGGGCGTGCTCGGGGCCGGATACCAGATCCCACCGCTTGCGCCAACCGGCGAGTTGGCGATCGAGGAATCCGTCCACGCGACCGAGATCGCTCAAACCACATGCCGCTGGATCGGCGAGATGCAGATCAGCGAGAGCATCGACGGTGGCGAGCCCTATGCGGGTTGCGGCGTCGGCAACCTGAGCCATCGACGGTGGCAACGACGCCCAGATGACCTCGCCGGCGCGATATTCACTGATGACGAAATCGGCACCCACGACCTCGTGGTCAGTGCACAGCACGAACGCACGAGGTGCGCGGTCGTACTGCTGCCACAGGCGCGACAGGACGCGATGTTCCCTCCCCATGTCGTGCGCCCCGGGAGCGATGACGCCGAACGGCGGACGGCGCAGCACGAGGCGGTGCTCACCGAAGCTGAGCAGATAGGTGAGGTTGGCCGAGCCATTGGGGAACTGCAGCACGCTCATCGTCGGCGAGTCCCGCGGTAGTTCCAGCTGGGCACGAACGTATCGCTCGAGTCGATCCCACGGCAGCTCCTCGCCGGCACGAACCGGGGCTACTTCCACGGGCACGTCCTGCTCCCACGGTTCGGTCGTCATCGTCGTCTCCCGAGGCACGTGGACATCTTCACGCCGTCAGAACCGTGCAGGCGCTGACGCCCGGCGCGCCATACACGTGGGTGAAGGCCACCTTGGGATTCCCCGGCACCTGGCGCGCCCCGGCGGCGCCGCGCAACTGCAGCACGTTCTCGTGTACCTGGCGCAGTCCGGAAGCCCCGATCGGCTCACCGTTGGCGAGGCATCCGCCGTCTGTGTTGATCGGTAGCCGGCCGGCGATCTCCGTCTGACCGGTGAGGATCAACTTCTCCTGATCGCCGTGCGCGCACAGCCCGGTCTCGGCCATGTGCATCAACTCGGCGCCTGCCTCGGTGTCCTGGATCTGGGCGACGTCGACTTCTCCGGGCTCGATGCCGGCCTGCTCGAAGACCTCGCGTGATGCGTACACGGTGGGACCTTCCGCTCGCTCGGGTGCTAGCGACGGGCTGAACACTTCGAACGTGCCGTAGTGCCGGGTGCGCATGACGCACGAGCGCAACAGGACAGGCGACCGGGTGAAGCGGTGGGCCAAGTCGGCGCGGCACAGTACGAGCGCTACTGCACCCTCAGCCGGGGAACAGAACATGTACTTCGTCAGTGGAGGGCTGACCATCTGCGACTCGGCGATCTCCTCGATCGACATCGGCGTTCGACGCCATGCGTTGGGGTTCAGTGCGCCGTTGCGATACGCCTTGGCGGCAATCGCCGAGAGAACGCCGACATCGAGATCGTGCTCGAACAGGTAGCGCTGCGCCTTCATCGCGAAGAACTGCGTCGTCAGCATCATGCCGGTCTCGCCGTACCAATCGGCCAGCCCGTACTGTGCCGGCAAGGCGTTGAATGCCCCCGGCGGATGCTTGTCGAAGCCGATCGCAACACCGACGTCGTACGCGCCGGAGCGAATTGCGCGGTCGGCCATCGCCAACGCGCTGCCACCGGTGGCGCAACCGTTGGACACATTGACGAACTCGATGCCTGTGAGCCCGAGGTCGGCGACCAGCGCGTCGGCGTTGCCCGCAGCATCGCTACCGCCGAAGGCGAACTGCACGTCGTTCCATCCGATGCCGGCATCCGCCAGCGCAGCGCGGGTCGCGACGGCTCCCTGCTGGCGCCCGCTCACACCTTCCGTACGGCCGAACGGGTGCATGCCGATGCCGACGATGGCAACCTCGGTGGTGCTCATTGCGTTGGCTCGAGCACCGGAGTGAAAGCGAAAGTGAGCACATCGCCAGCAGGCGTGAACACCTCCGTCACCAGGGTTACCGGCTGGCCGATGCGAAGCGACCCAGGCGTCGCGACGATCCGCGATTCGACGATCACCTCGCCCAGGTCCACGTATCCGACGAAGTAGGGATGGAAGTCGGCACCCTGCACCGCGTACGGAGGCTTCGGAGGGAACAGCTGCTCGGTGAACGCCCAGATCGATCCTTCGGTCGCCAATGGGTGAGCCTCGACGTCGAGGCCGGCGCATCGCGGGCACGAGACCTGTTGTGGAAAGGTCACGGTTCTGCACATCCGGCAACGCGAACCGGCGAGAGCAAGAGTGGCGCCCTCGGCAAAAAGCGCAGCGTCGACCGGCTGCGGGCCACTCACGACGCCCTGCCGAAATCGGTGGTCACCTCGGCGGAGTCCTCGCCCAGCCTGGCGGCCGGTTGCGGTGCAATCGTGGACATCGTCGAGAAACGGTACGCGGCGGCGGGCATGCGCACCGTGCCGTAGCCGGGCTCGTCGACAGGTTGGAAGAACTCGCGGGCAAGCAGGTGCTCGTCGTCGAACAAATCCTCGGGGGCGTTGAGAAGGCCGATCGGCAGGCCACGTCGCTGGCCCTCGTGATAGACCACCGAACTCTCCTGCACCAGGAAGAAGACCTCCACGAGGTCTTGGATGTGGGGGAAGTTCTGCTGACGGTAGACGAGATCGTCGTATGCAGGATCCTTCAGATCGATCGCCAGGTCCACACTGTCCATCCATTGCACGAGCGTGTTCCACGGTTTCGGATCCGACAGGATCAGCGCGAAGTAGACCCAGCGCTCGTCTGCGCACTGGAAGATCGCCGACTGGGTGGGTACCGGCTGCGCGTGGCGGCACGTCTGCCGCTGAACCAGCGCCCGAGGGTAGAACCAGTAGGGGTTGGCCAGCTCGACCGTCACGGCGGCAGCCTCTTGGATGGAAACATCGATGAGCCCGCCATCGCCGCTCTGTTGGCGTTGCAGCAGGCCGAGCAGGACGGCCTGGTGGGCGAAGCTGGCTGCCGTGTGGTACGCCTGGTTGCCGCCGGGCCGGATTGGTGGAATCGAATGATCGTCGTATCCGGAGGTGATCAGCAGCCCGCTGGTGGCAAGTGCTACGAGATCGCTCGACAGGTACTCCGCCCAAGGGCCAGTGAGCCCGAAGTCGGTGATCGACAACACGATGAGCCGGGAGTGAGCCGCGGCGATCGCGGCGAGGTCCAATCGGAGCGCGTGCAGCCGTCGGGGGTGTACGGCGACGACGAAAACATCGGCCGTGGCAATCAGTCGCTCGAGCTCGGCACAGCCGCCGTCACTCTCGAGGTCGATGACGACGCTACGCTTGCCGCCGTTGTAGTACCAGTATTCGAGGCTGCGATCAGGGTCGGGCTTGTCGTCGATGAACGGACCGGCGTGACGGGATGGCGCACCCCCGGGTGGCTCGACCTTGATCACCTTGGCGCCCAACTTCACGAACTGCAGCGCGGTCATCTCACCGCTCGGATCGTCGGACAGTTCGACGACCGTGAGCCCGTCATACGGTGTCGCCGCGGCCAAATCAGATCACCCCCTGATCCGTCAGGTCGGCGATCTCGTCCGGACTCAGACCAAGGATCGTGCCGAACACGTACTCGTTGTCTTCTCCGAGTAGTGGCGCCGAGCGCCAGTGATCCGGTGCGAACTGCGTGGCGGTGAACGGGACGCCCTCGAACCGGGCTTCGCCGATGACCGGATGATCGAGCTCGAAGAACACGTCGCGGTGAGCCATCTGCGGATCGTGCTCGTTGACGTCTTCTGCGTTCTGCACCGCGCCGGCGCGCACGCCAGCGGCTTGCAGTGCGTGCATCAGCTCGTGGCAGTTGCGCCCGCTGGTCAGCGCAGCGATCTCGCGGTCGAGGTCGTCCTGGTGGACAGCGCGACTTTCGGGGGTGGCAAAGCGGACGTCGGCCCAGATCGGCGAACCGACCACACTGGCGAATGCCGCCCACTCGCTGTCGTCGAACACGGCGATCGCAACCCAACGGTCCTTGCCCTCCGTCGGGTACACCCCGTGGGGGGCGGCGCGAGGATGTTCGAGGCGGTTCCCGGTCGGATAGTCAAAGCGCCTTGTCAAGCGGCCGTTCGCCTCGACATCGAGCAACACCGAGCCGAGCAGTTCAACGCCGGCTTCGACCGCGGAGACGTCGATGTCGGTACCCAGGCCGCTGACGTTGCGCGCCAGGATCGCCATCATGAGTGCACACGAGTTGTAGTACGCCGCCTGGTTGTCCATGTACGACAGCCCCCAACCCGACGGTTCGCGCCCCGGAAGACCACTGATGTACGAAAGACCGCATGCGGCCTGCACAACCGGGCCGTAGCTGCGATAGTCGGAGTAGGGGCCACTGTGTCCGAAGCCGCTCATGCGGGCGTAGATCACGTCGGGACGCAACTGCCGAACGTATTCCTCGGTCAGGCCCCAACGCTCCATCACACCGGGCGCAAAGTTCTCCGTCACGACGCTGCTCTCGCTGATCAACCGGTCGACGAGCTCGCGCCCCTTGGGATCGCGCATGTTGACGGTCACGCCCAGTTTGTTGCGGTTGCAGTTGTTGAACATGCCGCCCTTGTTCGGGTCGGGTTTGGCGTCTTCTTCACCGTATGACCGGATCTCGCCACCCTTGTACAACGGCAGGCGGCGCGGCATGTCGAGCCGGTTGCGGTCCTCGATGCGAATCACCTCCGCGCCGAAGTCGGCAAGCAATCGAGTCGCCAGCGCACCCACCACCATCCAGCAGAAATCGGTGACGCGCACACCCGCCAACGGACCACGACGGGCCTTGGGCCTGCGGGAAGGATCAGTAGGAATAAGTGTCATGGCCACCAACGTCATCACGGCCGCAGGAGGCGGCGGGTGTAGGCAATTCGCATCGTAAGCATGGCGATCGATAAAGTCAAGAGATCATCATGATGATTTCCGGAGTTCACACCCGAAGCACAATCCTCATGATGTATAGTCGTAGAATGGTTGGTGCCCGCACCTTTCTCAGAAGTGATCCAAAGAGGTGGACCAGATGCGCTCCGACGTGAACCGCCAACTCGTGCTCCGTGCCCGCCCGACCGGCGTCGTCACCGACGACAGCTTCGAGCTCGTTGAACGGCCTATCGCGGATCCCGCCGATGGACAAGTACTTGTGCGCACGCTGTGGCTGTCGTTCGAGCCTGCCCAACGAGGTTGGCTGAACGACGTTCGGTCGTACGTCCCACCCGTAGCGATCGGCGAGGTGATGCGTTCCTGGGGAGTCGGTCAGGTGATCGCCTCAGCGCATCCCGACTTTCTCCCTGGCGAGTTCGTTCACGGCACGCTGAACTGGCAGACACATCCTTTGCTCGACCTGACCTGCGACACCAACCCACCCACCGAGCTGGCCCCGATACCGCCCGAGGTCGCGCGACCCGAAGTTGATGCTCAGCATCGCCGGTGTCACCGGAATGACCGCGTACTTCGGAATGCGCAACATCGGTCAGCCCGTCGAAGGCGACACCGTCGTCGTCACCGCCGCGGCGGGCGCCACTGGGTCGGTGGCCGGCCAAGTGGCGCGCAACCTCGGCGCCGCACGAGTGATCGGCACGGCTGGCTCGAAGCCCAAACAGGACTGGGTGCGTGCCGTTGCCGGCTTCGACGACTGCGTCGACCACTACGACGACAAGATCCGCAGGAGGCTCCGCGAGTTGGCGCCCGACGGGTACAACGTCGCTTTCGACAACGTCGGTGGCGCACTGCTCGACGCCGTCCTCTTCAACATCGCCGAACACGGTCGAATTGCACTTTGTGGCTCGATCTCGACCGGCTACCGCCCGGAACGACCCGAAGTCGGTCTGCACAATTACCAGCTGCTGACAACCCGGAGCGCACGGATGGAGGGGTTCCTGTTGTACGACTTCGAGGATCGGTTCACCGAGGCACGTCGCACCCTGCTCGGCTGGTACGAGGCTGGGAGCCTGCACGTGGAGCACGACGTCCTCGAGGATCTGCAAAACGCACCGCTGGGACTACGGCGACTGTTCGACGGCGGCAACCTCGGCAAGCAGATCCTGCACGTTTCCGATCCAGCATGAGCCTCGACAACAGCGGCACGCGCCGACCGGTGAGCGCACCGCCATTTCGCAGGCGTGCGATGGAGCTGATGTGGCCTCTGGAGGCCGCAACGTTCGTGGCCGCTGTCCCGCTGCTGCGACGACCTGGCCGTGGCGATGGTCATCCCGTCCTTGTGCTGCCCGGGTTCACAGCCGACGATGCGTCGACAGTTCCTCTGCGTTGGTCCATACGTGGCCAGGGTTACTCCACTCACGCCTGGCGGCTCGGCCGCAACATCGGCCCTACGGAAACGATAATTGCGGGCATCAGGTCGCGGCTGAGCGAGTTGGCCGAACGTCACCAACGCACGGTCAGCATCGTCGGCTGGAGCTTGGGCGGCATCTACGCGCGCTTGCTAGCTCGCGAATACCCGGATCTCGTCAGACAGGTCATCTCTCTGGGTAGCCCGTATCGCATGGTCGAGGGCGACCAGAGCACGGCGATGCCCCTGTGGAAGCGTTTCGAGCACCTCCACAATGCCGACGTCGATCTCAATGGCATTGCCGAACAGGAGCGTCCGAAGCTGACGGTGCCGGCGACGTCGGTCTATTCGCGACGAGATGGCGTTGCCCGGTGGCAGACATGCATCGACGAGACCGGTCCGCTGGCCGAGAACATCGAGGTCTACGCGAGCCATTCGTCACTCGGGGTCCACCCCGCCGTTCTCTTCGCCGTGCTCGACAGACTCAGGCTTCCCGAGGGTGAGTGGCGTCCGTTTCGGGCGCCGTGCACGCTGCAGCTCTGGTATCCGCGGCCTGTTTCCTGGCGGGTCGTCCGCAGAGGGCGGCGAGCCGAGCTCGTCGACGTCTGAGCGGCATAGGAGCCTCAGCCGATGCGGCGATCGTGACCCTGCCAGAAGGGCTCGCGCAGCGTGCGCTTCAAGATCTTGCCGGTGGCGTTGCGGGGCAGTTCGACAACGAAGTCGACCGAGGTCGGGCATTTGTAGTGCGCCAAGTTGGCACGCGCGTAGGCGATCATGTCGGCGTCGGTGACAGTTGCGCCTGGAGCGCACACGACGATCGCCTTCACCGTCTCCCCCCAGCGCTCATGGGGAACACCGATCACCGCCACCTCGGCGACACCGGGATGGCCCATCAGGACGTTCTCCACCTCTGCCGGGTAGATGTTCTCTGCGCCCGAGACGATCATGTCCTTGACGCGGTCGCGTAGGTACAGGCGACCGTCGCGCAGGTAGCCCGAGTCGCCCGAGTGAAACCAGCCGTCCGAATCGATGGCTTCGGCGGTTGCCGCCGGGTTCCGCCAATAGCCGGTCATCACCTGAGCGCTGCGGATCAGCACCTCGCCGACGCCAGCGTCGTCGCAATCGACACCCGTCTCCGGATCCACGATGCGGACCTCGACTCCGTCGAGCGGTTGACCGCAGGACCGCAGCAGATCGGGTCGGGCCGGGTCATGATCTTCGGCGTGCAGCGTGGTGACCGCTCCGCTCGTTTCAGTGAGCCCGTAGCCCTGCATGAACTTGCAATCAAACGCCTCGAACAGCTCGAGCAGGACGCGATCGCTGATCGGGGAAGCGCCGTACACAACGGTCTCCAACGATGACGGATCGGCGGTCCCCTGGTTTCTTCGAGCGAGAATCAGCTGCAGGATCGCCGGCACCAGAATCGCATGGGTGACTCGATACCGCCCGATGTCACGCAAGATCGCCTCACCATCGACCTCACGGTGCAACACGACCGTCCCACCGAAGCTCATCACCATCAGGTTCCATCCTGTGCCGGCGATGTGGAACAGCGGGGACACGCCGATGCTGGCCATCCCCGAGTGGAATCCCCACACTGGACCAGTCGCGTCGGCCATCGCGAAGAAGTTGCGATTGCTGAGCATCGCGCCCTTCGGGGCACCCGTGGTGCCTGACGTGTAGAGCTGTAGGGCTGTGTCGTCGATGGTGGAGGCAACGCCCGGATCAACGGCTGGTTGCGAACCGATCCATGCCTCGTAGGCCACCCACCGGTTGGGGTGGTCGAGTGAGACGATCAGCGTGTCGGGCAGCAACGCCTCGATCTGGTCGACGCAATCGGCGAGGTCGTTTCCGACGAACAGCACTGTGGCAGCCGCGTCGGTCACCACCTGCAAGACCTCTCGAGGTGCCAGGCGCCAGTTGACGCAGACGCAGACTGCATTGATCTTGGCCGCCCCGAACAGCAGCTCGAAGTACTCGGGACGATTCTTGTCGAGGAACGCAACTCGATCTCCGGCATTCACCCCTGCGTCGAGCATCGCCTGTGCAGCCTGGCTGGAGCGGAGGTCCAGCGAGCGATAGCTGATCGCCCGATCCTCGAAGACCAGCACCGGACGGTCGAGAGTGGCCTGCGTTCGGATGATGTCGACGACCGTTGAAACCACGGGGTACCCGACCTCAGCCCCGACCGGCGCGTGCCAGCACATCGGCAAAGCGAGCCTCGGCCTCTGCTCTCAGCTTCGGGATGTGCCGCGTGGGGAACAGGTCTGGCGTCGGCGTGTAGCCCTTCAGCAGTTGGCGCGCCAGGGTGATCTGGTGCACCTCGGTGGCGCCGTCGGCAAGACCCATGTGAAACGATTCGAGCACCATCGACGCGAACGGCATCTCGTGGGTCACTCCGAGCGAGCCGTGGATCTGCAGCGCTCGGCTGGCCACGTCGTGCAGCACTTTCGGCATTGCGGCCTTGACCGCGGAAATGTCGGCACGCACCCGCTGGTAGTCGTCGTACTTGTCGATCAGCCATGCCGTCCGTAGCACCAGCAGCCGGAACTGCTCGATCTGGATCCACGAGTCGGCGATCATCGCCTGCACGAGTTGCTTTCGTGCCAGCGTTTCGCCCTGCGTGGACCGCGACAGGGCACGCTCGCACATCTGATCGAACGCGCTCTTCACGAGACCGATCGTGCGCATTGCATGGTGGATTCGTCCACCGCCGAGGCGGGTCTGAGCCACGAGGAAGCCCTCGCCGCGTTCACCGAGCAGATGGTCGGCCGGAATTCGCACGTCTGTGTAGCGCACGTAGCTGTGCGTTGCTTCCTCCTCGAGATGCCCATAGATGCCGACGTTGCGGACGATCTCGACACCCGGGGTCTCCATGTCGACGACGAACATCGACATCTTCCGGTGCCGTTCCTCGTCGGGATCCGTCACCGCCAGCACGATCAGGAAGGCCGCGAAGTTGGCATGAGAGGAGAACCATTTCTCCCCGTTTATCACCCACTCGTCGCCGTCGCGCTCGGCACGTGTGACGAACCCGGTGGGGTCGGATCCACCACGCGGCTCGGTCATCGAATACGCCGAGACCACTTCTTGGGCGAGGAGGGGTTCGAGGTACCGCTTCTTGAGCTCGGCTGTTCCGTAGTGAGCCAGGATCTCGGCGTTGCCGGAGTCGGGCGCCTGGCAACCGAAGACGATGGGCGCGCTGTGGGATCGTCCGAGAATCTCGTTGAGCAGGGCAAGCTTGACCTGGCCGTAGCCGGGTCCGCCGAGTGCGGGCCCGAGGTGGCAAGCCCACAACCCGCGTTTGCGTACCTGTTCCTGGAGCGGAGGGATCAGCGCCTGCCGCACGGGATCCTTCATGTCCCAGGCGTGATGGATGACCTGATCGACCGGCTCGACCTCGTTTCGCACGAAATCGTCCACCCAGTCGAGTTCTGCCTGGAACTCCGGATCGGTTTCAAAACTCCAACTCACGACGACATCTCCTCTTGATGGTTCGACCGTGCCCATGAGAGCCGAACGAACACCACTTGTCAAGAGTTCATCATGATAAATACCGGAAGTTAACTCAGCGCCATTCGATGAGCTGATCGAGAACCGAGCCGCCCGACAAGCGATCGTAGAACGCGGCCACCTGCGCGAGGTGTTTGCGCATCTCGTCTCGTGCCTTGTTGGGCTTGCCGGCGATGATCGCAGCGGCGATCACGCGATGGTCATGCAGAAGGATGTCGGAGACATCACGCGGATCTGCGGTGTACGCGATGTGATGTGTGACGGTTTGGCCGATCGCCATCAGCGACAGCTGCATCACGCGGTTCCCGGCCAGCGTGCCGACCTCCGTGTGGAAATCCGTGTGGTGAGCGACGAACTCTTCGAGCGAAGCGAACTCGCTCTCATCGTCGTGGAGGTAGGGAGAGAGCGTGGCTCGGACCAGCGCCCGGTCTTCGTTACGGGCGGCGCGCTCGGCCAGGTAGCCCTCTGCCACCGCCCAGGCTTCGAAAAGCTCGCCATATGTGGCGCCGACGAGGTGGTAGTACAGCGTGGAGGCCCGGCCGAGGTTGGCCGGGTCTACTGTGCCCACCACTGGGCCGCCGCCCGGACCTCGACGAAGGGTGATCAGGCCCTGGGCCTCGAGCAGGCGGAGTCCCTCCCGCAACGACTCTCGGCTGACTCCGTACTGCTCGAGCATGCGGGCTTCGGCCGGCAGGCTGTCGCCCTCCCCGAGGCCGCCGGTCACGACGGAGTGCACGATGTCGCGAGCCACGCTCTCAGACGTCTTCAACGGACGCAACACAGTCGTACCGGCCACGATCTTCAACTTCGTTCGCTGCTTTGGCACCGCGGCAGGCTACAGGTCGGCGCTCGTGGTAGGTCGACCACGGCATCACCCTCCGTCCACCGTGGTGATCGCCAACCTGATCATCGGGGCACATCTCGGAATGGCACGCCCTTGTCAGGTCGCGGTTCGGGAGGCAAGCGAAGCACACGGTTACCGATGATTTCGCGCTGGATCTCATCGCTTCCTCCAGCGATCCGATAGCCCGGCGCCCCGAGCAACTGCTTGGTCCATGCGAACGTGCCCCACTCGCCCGTGTCAGCGGTCAGCCGTGGGCCGAGCAACTCGGCGGCAACCTCACCGATCCGAGTCATCGACTGCGTCCACAAGAGCTTGCCGATCGACGCGTACGGCCCGGGTGGACCGCCATCGACGGCCGAGGCCAGCGCTCGCCCGGCGACGAACTCGCGCAGTCGCTCGCGGGTGTACACGTCGGCGAGTCGCTGGCGGATGAGCGGATCGTCGGCGCATTCCAGCCATCTGGCCACACCCAGGAGCCGTTCGAACGAGCCGCCGACGGTACTGGTACCGCGACCGGAGCCGCTGGACCCGCGTTCGAATCCGAGCGTGGTGAGCGCAACCATCCAGCCCTCGCCGACCTCGCCGAGTCGTTGTGAATCCGGGATCCGTACGTCGGTGAAGAACACCTCGTTGAACGACGAGCCACCGGACATCTGTCGGATCGGCCGCACCGTGAGCCCTGGGGCGTCCATGTTGACCATGAACGCGGTCAGCCCCTGGTGCTTGGGTGAATCGAAGTCGGTGCGGGCAATCAGTTCGCCCCACTCGGCGAAGCGGGCGCCCGAGCTCCACGTCTTCTGCCCGTTGATCACCCAGGAGTCGCCGTCGCGTTCGGCGCGAGTCGTCAGCGAACCCAAGTCGGAGCCGGCTCCTGGTTCGGAGAACAATTGACAGCTCAGCACTTCGGTGCGCAAGAGCCGAGGCAGCAGAGTGTTGCGCAGTTCCTCCTGGCCGAACCGAGCGACGGTGGGAGCGACGAGATTCAGCGTCACGGTGAACGTCTCGTGGTGCGGTGGGTGGACGTACCCGGCCTCCAAGTCCCCGAATGCGTCTTCGAAACCTCTGCCCAGTCCCGCGCCACCCAGGTCGATCGGCCAGGAGAGTGCGCCGTACCCGGCGTCGTACTTCTTGCGTTGCCAGGCCATCGCATGGCACAAGAGCAGCCTCTCCTCGTCATCTGCGAGATCGTGGAAGACCTCGACATCATCGTCGCCGACTCCCCATTCGGCAGCCTCGTTCAACGGTGTCAGCGGTGCGGCGTGCGAGTCGAGCCAGATACGAGCTGTGTCGATAAACGTGATCAGATCCATCTGGTGAGTACTGTGCACAATTATCATGATGAAAGCAACCTGGTCGTGCTGTGACAATTGACAGAAATTCATCATGAGATTAATCTGAGTCTTCGTGGTGCCTGGAGCACGTGGGGGGTTCGGCCTCTCCTACCGGCGCCGAGATAGGACACGACATCATGACCGTCATCGACGAGCGGGTTTCCGCTGAGACCCGCAAGGCCATCGAGCACGACGTCTTCGGACACGTCATCGATGGCGAACGCGTCGGCGCCGGCAACGGCGCGACGCTAGACATCGTCGACCCGTCGACCGGGGCCGTCATCGCCAAGGCCGCGGCAGGCACTGGCGACGATGTTGATCGCGCGGCGCGTTCCGCCCGCGCCGCCTTCGAGGACGGCCGGTGGCGCAACCAGCCGCCGATGGCAAAGAGAAGGTGCTGCGCAACATGGCCGCCCTCGTCGCCGAACGCGGTGAGCTGTTCGGCGAGATCGACGTGCTCGATGCAGGATTGCTTCGCTCCTACACCGGCTTCATCGTGCAGTTCGCCGTCGACGGCATCGAGTACTTCAGCGGATGGCCCTCGAAGCTGCAGGGTTCCATCCCCGCTGTACCCAGCGAGTTCAACGTGTCGCAGGTGCGCGAGCCCATCGGAGTCGTCGGCCTGATCATGCCGTGGAACGGGCCAACGGCGGTCTTCGCGATGGTCGCTGCTGCGCTTGCGGCCGGCAACTCGGTCGTCCTCAAGCCGGCCGAGCAGACCCCCATGGCAGCGGTACTGATGGCCGAGGTCGCGATCGACGCCGGGCTGCCGCCGGGTGTGTTCAACGTCGTGCAAGGCACCGGACGAGACGTCGGCCAGGCACTTGTCGAACATCCGGAGGTCGACGCGATCTCATTCACCGGCTCCGTCGCCACGGGCAGTGCCATCCAGGCCGCAGCGGCCAAGCGTGTGAAGCGCGTCGCTCTCGAACTGGGCGGAAAGAGCCCGTTCATCGTCTTTCCCGACGCTGATCTCGACGCCGCCGCCGCGGCATCGATGTTTGCCGTGTGGGGTGCCTCTGGCCAGGTGTGCACGTGCGGCACTCGGACGCTGGTGCATGAATCGATCTACGACGAGTGGGTGAACCGCATCGTCGACGGAAGCAAGAACATCAAGATCGGTGCGGGCATGGATCCCACGTCTGAGATGGGTCCCGTGGTGTCAGCGGCCCAGCTCGAACGGATCAAGAAGTACGTGGCCATCGGTCAGGAGGAAGGTGCGGAACTGGTACTCGGCGGCCACCAGATCGGCGACAAGGGCTACTTCCACGAGCCCACCGTCTTCACCGGCGTTCGCAACGACATGCGGATTGCCCAGGAGGAGATCTTCGGTCCGGTGATGGGCATTCTTCCATTCTCGAGCGAGGAGGATGCCTACCGCATCGCCAACGACGTCAGCTACGGCCTCGCCGCCGGCGTGTGGACCAACGACCTCAACCGGTCGCAGCGCGCGGCGAGAGCGCTCAAGGCGGGCACGGTGTGGATCAACACGTACCAGATGGTGTACCCGAGCGTGCCCTACGGCGGAGTGAAGTTGTCGGGCCACGGGCGCACGCTCGGCGCGACGTCGATCGAGGAGATGACCACCGTGAAAAGCGTTTGGACGGCGGTCGGCTGATGGACGCAGATGCGTTGCAACTGCTGCAAGACCGCCTCGACGTCGCGGACACGATCTACCGGTACGCGTCCTGCATCGACACCTGGGACTCGAAGGGTTTACGAGCGGTGCTCGCCGACGATCTCTGGGCCCAGTACGGTAACTCCGAGCCGGTCAGCGGAGGCGACAAGGTTGCCGAGTGGATCGCCTCTGCCACCGAGGGTCTCGTGTGGCAACACCATCTGCTGAGCGTGTACCACACCGAGATCGACGGCGACACGGCGAAGGCTCTCACCTACCACACCTCGTATCAGCTCCCGAAGGAAGACCCCACCACCGTCGTCGTGCTCGTCGCCCGATACCACCAGCAGCTGCGGCGCAGCCCTACCGGTTGGCAGATCAGCCGTCTCGTGTTCGAGATTCTCTGGGGCGAGCGTCGCCAGGACACTGCCGGTTACCTTGCAGAAGTAGGCGGCTACGGACCACACCCGATTCCGTGAGTGAGACGGTGGCGCTGGGCACCCCTCCACGAGGGCTTCACGGCCAATGGGCCGTGGTGACCGGCGGCAGCAAGGGAATCGGCCGCGCAATCGCCGAACGGTTGTTGGAGTCGGGTTCGAACATCGTGGTCGTCGCCCGCAACCGCGCCGACATCGACGCTGCCGTCACCGAACTGTGCGCCAAGGCGTCGGCCGGGCAACTCGTCGTCGGCTTGACGGCGGACATCGCCGACCGAGCATCGGTCACGGCGCTGTTCGACGATCTCCACCAGCGCATCCCCCGTCTCGATCACTTCATCGCCAATGCGGGTACGGGCCGGGTGACGCCGTTCTTCGAGCTGACCCCTGAGGAAACCGACGAGGTCGTCGCGCTCAACTTCACCGGAACCATCCTGTGCATGCAGTTGGCGGCCAAGATGATGCTCGAGCACGCGATCGACAACTCATGCATCGTCGTCGTCTCGTCGATCCGCGGACTCGGAGCCGTGCCTGGACGGCTCATCTACTCGGCCACCAAGGCGGGTGTGAACCAAGCGGTGCGCGTCGCCGCGGCCGAACTTGCGCCGATCGGCATCCGCGTCAATATCCTCTCCCCCGGTATCACCGAGACGCCACTGACGGCACAGAACCCCGAAGTATTCGCCGAAATGGCGGCGACCGTGCCTATGGGTCGCGCCGGGCAGCCTCGCGACCTCGCCGAAGCGGCCAACTTCCTGTGCTCCCCTGCGGCACAGTTCATCACCGGCTTGAACATGATCGTCGACGGCGGCGAGTCGTTGCGCTGAGGTGCGCAGCTCCATGAAGATCGGTCTGACGGCGTACAACGTCCACGCTCTCGAGTTCCTGGAACTGGCCCGGGCCGCCGACGCCTCCGGGTTCGACTCGCTGTGGCTCGGCGAGCACGTCGTCCTGCCGATCGGCTTCTCCACACCACATCCGACGAAGGAGCAGGAAGGCGAGCAGCACCACACCGGGCCGATCATCGATCCCGCCACAGAGCTGGTGGACCCCTTGGTGCAACTGGGGGCGGCCGCGGCTGTGACATCGCGGCTGCGGCTCGCCACCGGCATCTACATCCTGCCACTTCGTCACCCGTTGGCGACGGCGCGTTCGGCCTGCACCGTACAGGAGCTTGCGACGGGACGGCTGTTGCTGGGCGTCGGCTTCGGCTGGCTGGCCGAGGAGTTCGTCGCCCTCGACCAGCCCTTCGACGAGCGCGTCAGCCGGTTCGAGGAGTCGCTCGCTGTTCTGCGAAATGCCTGGCGAGGCGGGGAAATCACACACCGCGGTGATCACTTCTCGATCTGCGGCGTGCAAGTGACCAAGCGCTTCACCGTCATTCCGCTGATCCTCGGAGGCAACAGCGACAACGCGCTACGTCGGGCAGCACGGCTCGGAGACGGTTGGTTCTCGTCCGGCACGCCGTCGTTCGACGACGCAGTCCGCCTGCGTACCAAACTCCACCAGCTTCGCGAAGATGCGGGTGGCGAGCGCCCCTTCGAGCTGATCTTTCGTATGGAGGGCTGCGACCCTGATGTCGCAAGACGCTACGAAGATGCAGGCTTCGAGAACGTCGTCATCTGGACCGATCAGGTGTGGCCCGAGGATCGGTCGTTGGCGGGCAAGCGCGAGGCAATGTTCCAAGCCGCCGAGCACCTCGTTCGGTGACGCAGCTGTCTACGACGTAGCCGGTGCCGCGTTGCTCTTGGCCACTGCCTTCTTCGGCGTTGCCCTTTTCGATGCCGCCTTCTGCGTGGCGATGGCACGCTCGTGTAACTCCTTCATCGCGTCGTGCAGCAGGTCCACGAGGATCCATACGTCGGGCACCAGATCGCGGTCACCGACAAAGCCGAAATCGAGCTGACCGTTGTAGCTCTGCACGGTCAGGTTGAGGCCGATGCCATCGCTGATCGTGCTGACAGGGTAGAAGTGCTTGAGTTCTGCGCCGGCCGAGTACAGCGGATGATTCGGTCCCGGCACGTTCGAGATCACCACGTTGATCGGCAAGTTGATGCGGTCGGCGATGCGCAATCTGCTGAGCAGACGCATTGCTTGACCGGCCACGGCAGGAGGGGCGAACTGGGTGAAGTCCTGCAACGCATCGGCACTCACCGGATCGAAGCGCTTCTTGGCCTCCGCCATGCGGCGGGAGATGCGCTTCAGCCGCTTGACGGGGTCGGCTTCGTCCGTTGCCAGCTCGCAGGTGAGAGCCGACACCCGATTGCGGAAGAGATCCTCCTCGTCGTCCCTGCGCACGCTGATGGGCACCATCGCCACCAGTGGTTCTACTGGAAGCGCATCGTGAAGCGTCAGGTATTCGCGCAGCGTTGCTGCACACAGAGCCATCACGACATCGTTGAAGGTGACGCCGAACGCTCTGCGAATCTCACGAGCGTCCTCCAGCGAGAGCGTTGTGTACGCGAACCGCCGGTGCGGGCCGATGCTGGCGTTGAACGGGGTTCGCGGTGCCGGCACCGACGACAAGTCCGGCAGGTCGTCCTCGCCCGAGCGGTCACCGCGCAGCCGGTTGCGCACTGCCCGCCCAAGCGGTCCGGGCAAGGGTCGCGCCAGCGCCTCACCGACAACAGCCAGGCCCGGATTGCCGGTGCTCGTCGCCATGCTGCGCACTGCATGGATCGCCAGCCGGATCATCTTCTCGGGCCGCCTGAGGAACTCTCGACCCGTGAGGGTCAGCATCTCGAGCGAGCTGGGGATCAGGTCGACCGGCCACCCGTTGGTCGGTGCCTCGTTCGGGACACTGTTGGGGTCCTTGTCGAGCATCGCACCCAGCAGGAGCACACCTGCCGCGCCGTCGATGGTGGCGTGATGGATCTTGTTCAGCTGAGCGATGTACTTGCCGTTGTCGACGCCCTCGATGATGTACAGCTCCCACAGCGGGCGGCGGCGGTCGAGCGGACGAGCGATGATGCGGTTGACGATCTCCGCCAGTTGTTGGGGAGTGCCCGGGGGTGGGACTGCGTGGTGACGTACGTGGTAGTCGATGTCGAAGTCGGGGTCCTCGATCCAGTAGGGGATGTCCAATCCGAACGGCACCGTGACAAGCCGGCGGCGGTACGGCTCCAGCTGGTCGATGCGCGACAGGATCGCCCGCTTGGTGATGTCCAACCCTGCGCCGCCGGTGCCCGGCGTCGCCTCGAAGATGGTCATCGACGACACGTGCCCGTAAATCGACGACGTCTCCATGTTCAAAAAGTTGGCGTCCATGCCACCCAGCTGCTTCATACGGGAGCTCCTCACAATAATTCATCAGGATGATATACGCCCCGATGCGAAGGTGCTGGGGAAAAGTCCAGGCGTCACGCATCTTTTGCTTCCATTCGGGCAGGCGATGATTTATCATGACGAATTATCCTTCCAATTGATCGGTACGAAAGGAGCTCCAATGGGAAACCTCGACGGCAAGGTCGCCTTCATCACTGGTGCGGCTCGCGGACAGGGGCGGTCCCACGCAGTCACGCTGGCCGAGAACGGCGCTGATGTCGTCATCATCGACATCGACCATGACATCGAGTCGGTTTTCTACCCGCTTGCCACCGCGGACGACCTGGAAGAAACGGTTCGCCTGGTGGAGAAGACCGGGCAGAAGGTGCTGGCACGCACGGTCGATGTGCGCGATTCCGCGGCGCTCGGGGACTCCGTTGCCGAGGCCATCGCCACCCTTGAGCATATCGACATCGTGTCCGCCAACGCCGGAATCGCCACGACGATGGTGAAGACCTGGGAGATGTCCGACAGCGACTGGCAGGATGTGATCGACGTCAACCTCACCGGGGTCTTTCGCACCATCAAGGCCGTGGTGCCACCGATGATCGAGGCAGACCGTGGTGGTTGCATCGTGCTCACCAGTTCACTTGCCGGGTTGAAGGGCTACTCGAACATCGCCGGCTACGTCGCCGCCAAGCACGGCGTCAACGGGTTGATGCGCACACTGGCCAACGAGCTCGGCCCCTACAACATCCGGGTCAACAGCGTCTGTCCAGGGCTGATCCACACGGACATGATGATGAACCAGCCGACGTACGACATCTTCAGGCCAGAGATCGAGAACCCCACCAAGGAAGACGCCACCGAGGTATTTCGCTCGATGCAAGTGCTGCCCACCGATTGGCTCGAGCCGAGTGACGTCAGCGAAGTCATCGCCTGGTTGGCCTCCGATGCGGCTCGGTTCATCACTGGCGCAGCGATCCCGGTCGACGCCGGACAGATCGGCCGAGGTTGATCAACGTCAACGAGGAGCTCAACCACCGCGACCGCTGTGCGATCGTCGGCATCGGCGAGACCGACTACAGCCGCAACTCCGGACGAAGTGACCTGACGCTGGCCACGCAAGCCGCCCTTTCGGCAATCGCCGACGCCGGCCTGCAACCCGACCAGATCGACGGCATCGTGCGCTGTGACATGGACACCGTGTACCACCACGACCTCGTCGAATCGATCGGCATGCCCAACGTGACCTACTGGGCCGAGGTCGGCCCTGGCGGAGTCGCAGCCGCGGCGATGGTCGGCCAGGCCGTCGGAGCCATCCTGTCGGGGCAGGCGACCACGGTGTTGGTGTTTCGCGAACTCAATGGACGCTCCGGCCGCCGGTACGGCATGTCGTCTGCCAGCGGCGAGATAGTCGGCGGCGGCGGCACCTACGACGAGCTGTACATGCCGTACGGTCTCTTGACGCCGGGCCAGGCGTTCGCCATGTTCGCCCAGCGGCACATGATCGAGTTCGGCACCACTCCGGAGCAGCTCGGGCAGATCCCGGTGACCTGCCGGAAGCGAGCGAACGCCAACCCGCGTGCGCAGATGCACGATCGCCCGATGACCATCGACGACTACCTCTCGGCGCGGATGATCTCGACGCCGCTGCGAATGTTCGACTTCTGTCTTGAAAGCGACGGAGCGTGTGCGGTCGTCGTCACCACCGCCGAACGGGGACGACAGCTCGCACAACCACCGGTGCTCATCCGGGCCGTCGCCCAGGCCACGATCCCGAGCCCGCAACCGGGCATGATGTTCCCGTCGTTGGCCCGGCGGACCATTACATCACTGCCTGCAACCGCCGTGGCCGAGGTGTTGTACCGCCGCGCCGGGCTCGGCCCCGCCGACATCGACGTCGCCCAGTTCTACGACTGCTTCAGCATCACCGTGCTACTGCAGATCGAGGACTGGGGCTTCTGCGCAAAGGGCGAGGGTGGCCCATTCGTCGCTAGCGGAGCGATCGACCTCGATGGCACGATCCCCATCAACACGGGTGGTGGTCACCTCTCGGAAGGCTACATCCACGGCCTCAACCACGTCCTCGAAGGGGTTCGCCAGATGCGCGGCACATCGACGTCACAAGTATCCGGCGCCGAGGTCTGTCTCGTCACGTCGACACCGCTGCCACCCGGTAGCGGCTTGATCTTGCGGAAAGGCTGACCACGATGAGCGACACAATCCCCCGCTTGTTACCGGTCGTCGACGATCTCGACACCGGCGGTTTCTTCGAGGCGGCCGCCAGCGGCCAACTGGTTGTTCGACGGTGCAACGACTGCAATGCCGTCCTCCACGTGCCGCGCATGTACTGCCGTCACTGTCGGAGCTGGAATGGTCGCTGGCAGCCGATCAGTGGCGACGCCACGCTCTACTCGTGGACGGTCGTAACACACCAGGTGCACCCCGCCTACCCGACTCCGTACACCCTCGTGCTCGTGGATCTCGACGAAGCGCCGGGCACTCATTTCGTCGGCCATCTGCCCGGCGACCCGGAGTTGCAGGCCGGCATTCCGATGGAGGTGTTCTTCGAGGACGTCGGCTCGGTCGAGGGCCGCCCTGCAGTGATGCCCAACTGGCGGCCGAGCTCCGCTTGACCTCGGCGGATATCCCCTTCGCCCGAACTCAGTCGAGGTGGTAGATCCGCGCCGCGTTGTCGTGCAGGATCTTGCGGAGCGAAGACTCGTCGACGGTGCCGAACACCTCGCGGAGGTACTCGTCGGGCCGCTGCGCATCACTCGCCGGTCCCGGGGACATGCTCGTGGGGTGCGGAAAGTCGGTCTCGTAGAGCACGTTGTCGGCACCGATCTGGTCCAACGCCGCAATGGCCGAGTCTCGTTCGAACCAGAAGCAGCCGTAGATCTGACGCTTGAAGTACTCGCTCGGCAGCAGGTCGTATTCCGGATGCTCCTTGTGAACGCCGCAGTTACGCCACTGCCAGTCGAGTGCCTCGAGGGCGAATGGGATCCACCCGATGCCACTCTCCACCGATACGAAATTGAGGTCAGGGAACCGGTGGCAGATGCCGCCGGTCACCAGCTGTGCGAGGGTTCGCGCATTGGCAAGGAAGAACGACACCCCCATCGCCGCGTAGTTGGCGTGAATGCCGTTGTCCGGATGACCGACGTTGAACAGATCGAGATCGCCCGAGGCGATGTGGAAGTTGACCGGGAGGCCCTTCTCTTGCGCCGAAGCCCACATCGGGTCCCAATACCGGTCGGTCAACTGTGGGAGACCGAAGTACGACGGGTCCTGTGTGAAGACGATTCCCTTGTGACCGTTCGCTGCACAGCGCTCGATCTCCGACAAGGTGGCCTGCAGATCCCAGAACGGCAGACCGGACACGGCGACGAATCGACCCGGCTGCTCGTTGCCGAAGTCGACGAGAAAGTCGTTGTACGCCTCGATGCATGCCAGTTGAAGGGCTGTGTCACCCATCTTGACGATGCTCTTGGCGTCGAACACGGCCACGTTCGGGTACAGGATCTGTGACTTGACTCCATAGGTGTCCATCAACCTGGCGCGCTTGGTGGCGTCCCACGATGCCGGATCGGTGTCTTCGAACCGGCGTGGGTGAAAGGGCGGGTGTTCGTGCCATCCGGCCATGGCCGGCGCTCCTACGGCGCCGAGTCGTTGTTCGCCCGTGAACCACGCCTCTTCCTGCATGTGGTCGTCCCACTCCACATGCGGCACGAGGTCGCCCCATTTCGAGGCGACACGGGAGGTCCACAGATCCGGTGGCTCGACGACGTGAGTGTCGGTGTCGATGATGGGGATCTCGTTGATCGTGATGCTCATCGGGGTGCTCTCCTTGCCAGCGCGGAGCCACTCGGGTGGCCCACGCAACAGGAACGATACGACGAAATGGAGACGGAGGCAATAGTTCATCATGATAAATCATTGTCAATCATCATGAGAATTTCAGATTCCCTCTATTCCTCCGTAGGAATTTCATCTACGATGCGACATGATCAGCGGCCCGCGAGGCCGGAGCCAGTGTCGAGAGGGGACATCATGGACAGCGATACGGAGTCGGTCGAGACTCGAGCGAAGAGTGTGGGGACGTGCCCGGTCGTGCACGCTGACTTCTCGGCGGCTCTCGAGGCAGGGAGCTACTGGCGCATCGCCAACGAGTACCGGGAGATGAGCCCAACGCTGGTCAACACCGTGGCTCAGGGGTATTGGATCTTCACCGACCACGAGCAGGTCCGCGACATGTATCGCAACCCGGACGTGTTCTCCAGCGAATCGATCACACCGTGGGAGCCCGATCCCGCCTACCGCTTCGTGCCCACCCAGATCGACGCGCCGGACCACATCACGTACAGGCAGATCCTGAATCCCTGGTTTTCACCGGGGTCTGTAGATCGCGTCGAGCCGCAGGCCCGCGAGATCTGCCGCCGGCTGCTCGACGAGCTCGTGTCGGCCAGCGGCTGCGACTTCGTCACCGGGTTCGCCCTGCGCTATCCGACGGAAGTCTTCCTCACCATGATCGGCTGTCCGGCATCCGACGCCGATCTCTTCGTCCCCTGGGTGGAGGATTTCTTCCATGGTTTCGGCGGCGATCCCGACGGCATCGAGCCGATGGTCGCGGCACTCAACGGCATCCGCGACTATTGGGTGACGTCGCTGGCCGCGCGGCGAGGCGAACCTGAGGCTCGCCCGGGCGATCTCGCATCGCACCTCATCCACGCCAAATTCGGCGAACGCAACCTCACCGACGACGAGATACTCGACATGCTGACTGTCTTGGTGCTCGCCGGCCTCGACACCACTCGCGCCCAACTGGGCTACCTGTTCAAGTACCTGGCCGAGCATCCCGAGGCGCGACGCCGATTGATCGACGAACCCGGCTTGATTCCTTCAGCGGTGGAAGAGTCGCTCCGATTGTTCACGATCATCTTCGGCGACGGCCGCAAGGTCGCCCGTGACAGCGATTTCCACGGATGCCCGTTGAAGCGTGGCGACATGGTCTATGGGCTGGTCTCGGCGGCCAACCGCGACCCGAAGGTGTACGACCGGCCCGATGAGTTCGTCCTCGATCGCAAGCCGAACGTCCACTTCGGCTTCGCCGGTGGGCCCCATCGTTGCCTCGGAGCCCATCTTGCCCGTCGGGAGATCCAGATCGCCGTCGAGGAGTGGTTGCGTGTGATCCCCGACTTCCGGGTCGTGGGCGACGAGACGCTGATGGAGCGAGGCGGCGGTGCGATGATGACGCTGCTGAAGCTTCCACTGCAGTGGGACGTGACTTCGTGAAGCTCACCGTGCATGCGGATGCCTGCACGGGGCACGGGCGCTGCTACACCCTCGCTCCCGAGTTTCTCGAATGCGACGACGAGGGCTACGTGACGCTCCGCGGTCGAACCATCGATGTCCCGAGCGATCAGCTGGTAGCCGCCAGGGATGCATCTGCCGGTTGTCCCGAACAAGCACTGGAGCTGCTCGACGACTGAGACAGACCTCGGGTCCACCGCATACGCCGAACCGCTTGTACCGGGCGGGACATGACGATCCCGCTTTCGACACCTGACCCGACTTCGTCGTCGCGTTCAGAACCCCTGCGCGAGGCGATAGTACGCCTGGTTCCACCGCAGCTCATCTCCGAAGCGCCGAGTCGTCGTCTCGTTGTCGATCACGACGAGTTCCGTCCGAAGCATCGTCACAAGGTCATGAAGCGCCTCGGTGTCGACACTCGACGACAACACGGTGTGGTGCGGCCCGCCACTGGTCAACCAGCACTCGAGCGCCGTGGTCATCGACGGTCGGGGTGTCCACATCGCGTGAGCGACGGGCAGCAGGGGCATCGGCTCGTCGGGTTCGACGAGGTCGACCTCGTTGAGGACGAATCGGAAGCGGTCACCGAGATCCGCGAGCCCGACAATGATCGCCGGGCCGGGATCGGCGACGAAGCGCAGGCGCACCGGATCGTTCCGGCCACCGATGTCGAGCGGATGAATCTCCACCCGAACAGATGAGGTCGTGATCGACGGGCACACCTCGAGCATGTGGGCACCGAGAACCTTCGGCGTGCCGGGCCCGAGATGATAGGTGTAGTCCTCCATGAACGAGGTACCGCCGGCAACACCAACGGACATTGCTTTCAAGGTGTGGACCATCGATCCGGTCTTCCAGTCGCCTTCCGCACCGAAGCCGTAGCCATCGGCCATCAGCCGCTGCACCGCGAGCCCGGGAAGTTGTCGCAGGCCGCCGAGGTCCTCGAAGTTTGTCGTGAAGCCGCGAAATCCGCCGTCGTCGAGGAAGTCGCGCAGGCCCGCCTCGATGCGGGCCGCGTCGCGAAGCTCTGCGGCCCGCTCGGCCCCCGGGCGCAGCTCGGTAGCCACGTCGTAGAGATCGAGATACGTCTGGACCAATTCGTCGACGGCGGCGTCGCCGACCTGTTCGACAACCGCGACGAGATCGTTGACCGCATAGCTGTTGACCGACACTCCGAAGCGATGCTCGGCCTCGACCTTGTCGCCGTCGGTGACGGCGACGTTGCGCATGTTGTCGCCGAACCGTGCCATCCGTAGCTGCCGAAGGGCTGCCGCACCAGCGCAGGCCCGCATCCACGTAACGATGCGTCGTTGCACCGCGGGATCACTGACGTGGCCCGCAACCGTCTTGCGCGCAATGCCGAGTCGGGTCTGCACATGGGCGAACTCGCGATCACCGTGGGCAGCCTGGTTGAGATTCATGAAGTCCATGTCGATCGTCGACCACGGCAAGGACTCGTTGGCCTGCGTGTGCAGGTGGAGCAACGGTTTGCGCAACTCATCGAGGCCCTGGATCCACATCTTCGCCGGGGAGAACGTGTGCATCCAGGTGATCACACCGATGCAGCGATCGTCGCGGTTCGCATCGAGGCAGGCGCGCCGAATGTTTGCCGAGTCGATGAGTACGGGTTTCCACACGAGCTGAGCGGGTTGCGACCCTGCTGTCAGAAGCATCTCGGCGACGCCCCTCGACTGGGTTTCCACTTGGCGCAGCGTGCCCTCGCCGTACATCGACTGGCTGCCCGTCAGAAACCAGATCTCACCGGCTCCGGGACTGCGGGAGTGAGTTCGCGGGTCATGTAGGTCGATGAGCGAGGTCATGGCTTGTCCTGTTCTGTCGAGATCGTGGAGCGCTGCCCGTACTCGTTCTGGTAGCGGTCGTAGAGGGCGTCGATGTCTGCCGGCGCAATCGGGATGGGACTGCCGAGCTGACGGGCGATGTGCACGCTGCGGGCCACGTCTTCGCACATGACGGCTGCCTTGACAGCGTCCTTGGCGGTTCTGCCGATCGTGAACACCCCGTGGTTCTTGAGCAGGATGGCATTCGAGCGATGGTCGCCAAGCGTTTCGACGATCGCCCTGCCGATCTCGTCGTCTCCGATGTGGGCGAATGGGCCGATCGGGATCTCGCCGCCGAACTCGTCGGCCATCATCGTCAGCACGCACGGAATCGACTCTCCGCGGCTGGCCCACGCTGTCGCATAGGTGGAATGCGTGTGGACGACGCCACCGACGTCGGGCATCGAGCGATACACGTAGGCCGATGTGGCCGTGTCGGACGACGGCTGGAGGTCACCCTCGATGACGGTGCCGTAGAGATCGCAGACGACCATCTTCTCGGGCGTCAGCTCGTCGTACGGCACACCCGATGGCTTGATGACGAGGAGATCGGCGCCGGGTACGCGTGCGGAGATGTTTCCAGCCGTCCATACGACGAGGCCATAACGAACAAGCTCACGATGCAGGGCCGCGACTTCGACCCGCAATCGATCGATGGTTGCGGCGATGGAGCTCGTGGTGCTCATGTCATCGCCTCGCGGCGAAGCCGCTTGAGCCGGCGCATGACATCGGAACCACCGCGACCGAAGTGATCGTGAAGTCCGGTGTATTCGGCGAACAGCTGGTCGTAGCGATCGGCGGCGGCAGATGCAGGTTCGTACACAGCGGGGCGCAACGAGCCCATGGCTGCCGAGGCCGCGGCGACATCGGGGTAAGCGCCCACGGCGACGGCGGCATGGATCGCTGATCCCAATGCGGGTCCTTGTTCAGAGCCGATCAGGGAGAGCGGCCGCCGAAGGACGTCTGCGTAGATCTGCATCACCATCGAGTTCTTCGCCAAGCCGCCGGCAACGATGTACTCGTCGACTGCGACGCCATGCTCGACGAGCGTGTCGACGATCGTTCGGGCCCCGAATGCAGTGGCCTCGACAAGCGCTCTGTACACGTCCTCCGGGCGAGTGTTCACGGTGAGGCCCAGCACGACGCCCGACAACTCGTGGTTGACCAGCACCGAACGGTTCCCGTTGTGCCAATCGAGGGCGAGCAACCCGTGTTGGCCGACCTGCTGAGCCGCGGCGAGGTTGCTGAGGTGATCGTGGAAATCGATCCCCGCCGATGCTGCAGCCTGCACGTACTCGATGGGAACTCCGTAGTTGGCGCACCATGCGAACAGGTCGCCCACCCCACTCTGGCCGGCTTCGTAACCCCAGCTTCCTGCGACGATGCCTCCGTCGACGACGCCGCACATGCCGGGAACGTCGCGCAGGGTGTTGCTGTTCACGACGTGGCAAGTCGACGTCCCCATGATCGCCACAAGGCGACCGGGCTCCACCGCCCGTGCTGCAGGCGCCGTGACGTGAGCATCGACGTTGCCGACCGCCACTACGATCCCCTCGTGCAGGCCGAGGCGAGCCGCGGCGAGAGCGGTGAGGGTGCCCGCCGATTCGCCGAGCGCACCGACAGGCTGGTCGAGCTTCTCAGTGACGAAGCCGGCGAAGGCGGGGTTGAGTTCGGCGAGGTACTCCGTCGATGGATAGACGCCGTCCTGTCGAATGCCCTTGTATCCAGCGGTACACGTGTTGCGCACGTAGCGGCCGCAGAGCTGCCAGACGATCCAGTCGGCAGCCTCGACCCAGCGTTCCATGGCGCGATAGATCTCGCCGTCGTTCTCGAGCAGTTCGAGCCCCTTGGCGAACTCCCATTCAGACGAGATGAGTCCGCCGTAGCGACTGAGCCACGGCTCGTTGCGGGCCGCGGCGATCGCGTTGATCCGATCCGCCTGGGGTTGCGCAGCGTGATGACGCCAAAGCTTGGCGTAGGCGTGAGGTCGGTCCTTGAACTCCGGCAACTGTGACAGGGGCGTCCCATCGCCAAGTGTCGGGACCATCGTGCAGGCGGTGAAGTCGGTCGCGATCGCGATGATCGTCGCGGGGTCGACACGCGATGACGAAACAGCGAGGCGGACTGCTGTAGCGAGCGACTCGAGGTAGTCGTTCGGATCCTGCAGTGCCCAGTCAGGTGGCAGCTCCTCGCCAGAGATCGGCAACCGTTCGTCGATCACGCCGTGCGGATAAGCATGCACACCCGTGCCGGCTTCGAACCCGTCGGAAACGCGAACAACCAGCGCGCGAGCTGCCAACGTCCCAAAGTCAACGCCGACCACGTACTTGTCCGAGTATTGCGCCGACACGGCTCGATCACTCCTTCATGTGAGTCAGCGTCGGAGGTCGTTCGATCGGGTGAGATCGAACCGGGCGACCGACGTCAGGATCGACGACACTGTGAACGTTAACAGTCGAGCTGTCAAGTATTTCGAATCTGTTCGCGAAATCACTTGACCCCGACGGTTGTTAGCGTTAACAATTCCACTCAACGGGTCACCGTGACTCGGAGTCGACTTTGGGGAAAGCGCAGAACGGCGCTCGATTCGAGTGCCTCACGTCGACGAAGAAACCCTCTTGGGGAGGAACAGAAATGTCGAGCAAGAACCCGATAGCGGGTGCGACCTTGGTCGCGCTCGCACTCATCCTGGGCGCGTGCGGTTCCGACTCCGCCGGTAGCACGGCGACGGACGCGGCCGCCTCAGCGACGGCTGCCGCGCCAGCCGCCACAACGGCCGCCCCCGCGGCCGATGCAACGGTTGCGCCCGCCGCGACCACCGGCGCCGCCGCCACCGGCGACATTCCTGACCTGAGCAAGTACAAGCTCGGTTTCGCCCAGGTCGGTGCGGAGAGTGGTTGGAGAACCGCGAACACGAAGTCGATCCAAGAGTCGGCCAAGACCGCAGGAACTGACCTGCTGTTCACCGATGCGCAGGGCAAACAAGAAGCGCAGGTCGAGTCGATCCGCGGTTTCATCGAGCAGAAGGTCGACCTGATCGCCTTCTCACCAGTGGTCGAGACCGGGTGGGATGCCGTGCTGGGCGAGGCCAAGGCCGCAGGCATTCCGGTCATCCTCACCGACCGGGCAATCGATTCGAAGGAGACAGATCTGTTCAAGACGTTCCTCGGGTCCGACTTCATCCTCGAAGGTGAGAAGGCCGGCGACTGGGCCAACGATGAGTTCGCATCTGCCGACAGCGTGAACATCGTCGAGCTGCAGGGCACCACCGGCTCGGCGCCTGCACTGGACCGCGCCGAGGGTTTCCGCAACGTCGTGACCGACCCCAAGTTCAAGTTCATCGCCTCGCAGACCGGCGACTTCACCCGTGAAGGCGGCAAGAAGGTGATGGAGGCGTTCCTGCAGGCCAACCCGAAGATCGACCTCGTCTTCGCCCACAACGACGACATGGGGCTGGGTGCCATCGAGGCCATCGAGGCCGCGGGCCTCGTACCCGGCAAGGACATCAAGATCGTCACGATCGACGCGGTCCACGATGGCATGCAGGCACTCGCTGACGGGAAGATCAACTTCATCGTCGAGTGCTCACCGCTCCTCGGGCCACAACTGATGCAACTCGCAGGGAAGGTCCTCGGTGGCGAGACGGTGCCGGCACGAGTGGTGACCGAGGAAACCACGTTCACTCAGGACCAGGCCATAGCAGCGTTGCCCGATCGGCAATACTGATCTCAAATGTTGCCCCGGGCCCGGCGTCACCGACGCCGGGCCCCGGCGCGGTGAGCGAGCCGGGATGACACGATGCTGACCCACACGAGCGAGCGAGGTCCAGTCACAGAGCCGGGCCTTCCCACAGTCGAACTGCGCGGGATCACGGTGACATTCCCCGGTGCACGAGTGCTCGACGGAGTGTCGATGAGGCTGCTGCCGGGCGAGGTCCATGCTCTGCTCGGCGAGAACGGCGCCGGCAAGTCGACGCTGATCAAGGCGCTTACAGGTGTGCATCGGCCCGTCGCCGGCGAGATCCGGTTGCGAGGAGAGCCGGTCACGGTTCGCAGCCCATCCCACGCCCAATCGCTCGGAATCAGCACTGTTCACCAAGAGATCAACCTGGCAACCAACCTGAGCGTGGCAGAGAACGTGATGCTCGGTCGGGAACGCCGGCGTTTGGGAGCCATCGACCGCAAGGACATGCGTCGCCGAACTGCCGAGGTGCTGGCCCAACTCCACCTCGACATCGATCCGGGTTCACCGCTCGCCTCGCATTCCCTCGCCGTTCAGCAACTCGTGTCGATCGCCAGGGCAGTTCAAGTCGAAGCACAAGTCCTCGTGCTCGACGAACCGACCTCCAGCCTCGACGCCCACGAAGTCGACGAGCTCTTCGAGGTCATCGAACACATACGGGAATCGGGGGTCGCAGTGCTGTTCGTCAGCCACTTCCTCGATCAGGTGTACCGCATCAGTGATCGCATCACCGTCCTCCGAAACGGGCTGCTGGTCGGCGAACACCTCACCGCCGAGCTGCCGCGCCTGCAGCTGGTGTCGGAGATGCTCGGCAGGAGCCTCGGCATGCTCGATGAGCTCGACGTGACGGCTCGGTCCGGCGCCGATATCGGCTCAGCCCCGCTGTTCCTCGAGGCGAAGGGCTTGGGGCGCCGTGCAATTGGGCCCATCGATCTCGAACTGCACAACGGCGAGATCGTCGGGTTGGCCGGGCTGCTCGGTTCAGGACGCACCGAGATCGCTCGGCTGCTGTACGGCGCTGACCGAGCCCACACCGGCACCGTCGTCGTGGAGGGCCAAGAGATGCGCATGCGCAACCCGCACGTAGCCCTTGGATCCCGCATCGCCTTCTCGTCGGAGAACCGAAGGTCCGAAGGGCTCATCGGCGACCTGTCGGTTCGCGCCAACATCGTGTTGGCGATGCAGTCCGAGCGCGGCTGGGCGCGGGCGATACCCCGACGTCAGCAAGCGGAGATCGCCGATCGCTACATCAAGGCGCTCGACATCCGGCCAACAGACCCCGAGGCAATCGTGCGCAACCTGTCCGGCGGCAACCAGCAAAAGGTCCTCCTCGCTCGCTGGCTGCTCACCGCTCCGAAACTGCTCCTCCTCGACGAGCCCACGCGAGGCATCGATGTCGGTGCCAAGGCAGAGATCCAGCGACTCATCACGTCGCTTGCCGAGGACGGTATGTCGGTGCTGTTCATCTCGTCCGAGCTCGAGGAGGTGGTTCGCCTCTCGCACCGCATCGTCGTGATGCGCGATCGCCACAAGGTCGCCGAGATCGTGAACCAAGGCACCACCGTCAACGACTTGATCGCAATCATCGCGGAAGGCGCGGGTCCGAGCGACGACACGGGGGCACTGGTGTGAAGGCTCTCTTCAGCCACCGTTTGATCTGGCCGATACTCGTGCTCGTTGCACTGCTGGTCGCCACTCGGTTGCAGGCACCGAACTTCTTCAGCATTCGTGTGGTCAGAGGGAATCTGTTCGGAAGCCTCATCAACATCGCCCGAAACACAGCCCCGACGCTGCTCGTGGGACTCGGGATGACCCTGGTGATCGCCACCCGCGGGATCGACTTGTCGGTCGGCGCAGTGGCCGCGATCTCGGGAGCGGCCGCGACGATGTTCCTGCAGGGCACCGGCGACCCGAATCGGGTCGCCAACGTGCTCATTGCGGTGGGCATCGGGCTAGGGCTGGCCATTCTGTGCGGCGTGTGGAACGGATTCCTGGTAACCGTCATCGGGATCCAGCCGATCATCGCCACGCTCGTGTTGATGACCGCCGGGCGCGGTCTCGCTCAACTCATCACCGACGAGCAGATCATCACCGTCCGCTCGCAGCCGTACAAGCTGATCGGTGGGGGCTACTGGCTCGGCCTGCCCTTCTCGATCATCCTCGCGTCCGCCATCTTCGTCATCACCGCACTGCTGACTCGCCGAACGGCATTGGGCGTGTTGCTCGAGTCGGTTGGAGTCAATCCGGAAGCATCTCGCTTGGCGGGTGTCCGCTCACGCTCGATCACCTGGACGGTGTACATCATTTGCGCTCTGTTCGCCGGCTTGGCCGGGCTCATGATCACGTCGAACGCGACAGCAGCCGATCCCAACGGCACCGGGCTGTTCCTCGAGATCGACGCCATTCTTGCTGTCGTCATCGGAGGCACATCGCTTGCCGGTGGCCGTTTCTCACTCTCGGGCACATTGGTGGGCGCCTTCATCATTCAGACGATGACGACGATGATCCTGACCTTGGGAATCGCACCGGAGATCACGCTCGTGTACAAGGCGGCGATCGTGGCTCTGGTCTGTCTCATCCAATCACGTGAAGCCCGCGCCATGGTGACCCGGCTCGTCTTTCGGCGGGAACCGGAGCAATTCGCGCCTGCCGCGTCGCCCGAATCGATCGTCGGAGAAGGCACGGTCACGGTGTCCACCGCCGATGCCTCGGATCTCGTCTCCGTCGCCAGCGACGTCACCGGAGAATCGTGATGTTCGCCCACGGCGCCTTCGCCAGCCAGCAGCCCGGTTTGGTGCCGGTCTCGGCGCACAGCAAGCACCGGTACTGGTCTCGCTACCTCCCCGTGACAGCGACAGGTCTGCTTCTGCTCATCGCGCTCGGGATCGGCTCGGCGCTGTACGACAGCTTCCTCACCGGACAAGTGCTGGCGAACGTGCTCATCACCAACTCACACCTCATCGTGCTAGCGGTCGGCATGACGTTCGTGATCCTGACGGGTGGAATCGATCTGTCTGTCGGCGCAGTTGTCGCCCTGTCGGCAATGATCGCCTCGAAGCTCCTCGTTTCGGGCTGGACATCGCCCACTGCGATCCCGGTCGTACTCCTGACCGGCAGCTTGCTGGGGTTGCTCGTCGGATTGATGATCCACTACTTCAAGATTCAACCGTTCATCGCCACCTTGGCGGCGATGTTCCTGGCACGTGGGTTGTGCTACGTGATCTCGGTCGAGTCGATCCCGATCCGTGACGCGTTCTGGGTGACGATGTCGCAATCGCGGATCACGGTCTTTCCCAACACGACCGTCACGCCAGCGGTCTTCATCGCGCTCGCCGTCGTCGCCTGTGGGTTCTACGTTCTCCACAAGACGCGTTTCGGACGCACCGTGTACGCGATCGGCGGCGGCGAGTCCTCCGCATCGCTCATGGGCCTCCCGGTGCCACGGTCCAAGATCGGGGTCTACGTCATCAGTGGGTTCTGCGCTTCGCTCGCGTCCCTCCTGTACACGTTCAACGCCGTCCAATCCGGCAACCCGCTCCACGCCATCGGAATGGAGCTCGACACCATCGCTGCCGTCGCGATCGGCGGCACGTTGCTCAGCGGTGGGTACGGCTTCGTCATTGGCTCGCTGCTCGGAGTCCTCGTGCTCGGGACCATCTCCACCCTCGTCAAGTTCAACGGCACCCTGAATTCGGGCTGGACCCGGATCGCAACGGGATTGCTGGTGCTCATGTTCATCGTCATGCAGCGAATCCTCACGCTCGGCCGCCACGGTGAGGGCTGACCTGTCGGGCGATATCGTCGACAACGAAATGACCCGACCACCCGGCATGCACGACGTAGCCCGCGTGGCGCGGGTATCTCATCAGACAGTCTCGCGCGTGCTCAACGACCACCCTCACGTGCGACCGGCTACGCGCGAGCGGGTTCGAGACGCCATCGCCGAGTTGGGCTACCGGCGCAACGCTGCAGCACGCTCGCTCGTCACAAGGCGCTCGAGCGTGGTGGGGTTGCTGACCCCGAGGACAAACCTCTTCGGCCCGAACAGTTCGATGATCGCTGTCGAGGTTGCCGCCCGCGAGGCGGGTTACTTCGTCAGCTTGGCCAGCGTCAGCGAGTCGTCGGCAGAGGAACTTCGCACGGCTGTCGAGCACTTCAAGGATCAAGCGGCCGAAGCGGTGGTGCTGATAGCACCGGCGCGAGAGTGGATCGCCGCGGCTCGCGTGGTCGCCAGGGACCTCCCCGTCGTCACGATGTGCGCCGACTTCCGCCTGACGCAACCGAAGCTGGCGTCGGTCTCGATGGACAACGAGGCCGGCGGCAGGCTCGTCACCGAGCACCTCATCGACCTCGGCCATCGCCACATCGCCTTGATCGAGGGACCCGCTACCTCACCGGAGGCCGCAGCACGGCGACGCGGGTGGCGTCACGCCCTTCGCAGTCACGATCTCGCTGCCGAGCGGATGTTCGGTGGCGATTGGAGCTCGGCAAGCGGGCATGCTGCCGGACTTCAGATGGTCGCCGAGGGCCTGCCCACCGCCGTGTTCTCGGCGAACGACCAGATGGCACTCGGCCTGCTCCGGGCGTTCGCTGAGGCCGGTGTCTCGGTCCCCGGCGACGTCTCAGTCGCGGGCTTCGACGACATCCCCGAGGCCGCGTACTTCGTGCCACCGCTGACGACGGTCCGCCAGGAGTTCCCCGCGCTCGCGGCGAAGTGCCTGGAACAACTCGATCGCATGCTCCAGGGCGAGCCGGGGCACAACGTGCGCATTCGTCCACGCCTCGTCGTTCGATCCAGCACATCGTCCCCGTCGACAGGCGTGCGGTCGCTCCCCCGGCGGCGCGCAGCTCGCCGATGAGTCGCACCTCCCCATGAAGGGGTGTCTGCCAGTTGGTGTGAGTCCTTACGTGGACGACGTTGCGCCCGACTCGGGTGTGGTGGGGTACTCGCCCCACTGAGGACATGTCTGGTGGTACGGCTCGGTGAAGCCGTACTGCTCCCATTCGGCACGGCTCAGGTTGCGACCCGCCAACAGGCAGGCGTTGGACTCCCACATGTCGGGGTCGACGTCCAACACCACGACTTGGTCACCGACGCTGGTGGCCAACCAGTCGACGTCGTGGGCGTACGTCGCCGCAGGCCCGTGGGTGTCAATTCTCTCGTTGGGGTAGGGGTCGCCGATCGGCGTCAGCGATTCGAAGTCGTACAGGCGGGGACCGTCGCGCGTCTCTACCTCGATCACTGAGCCGTCGGCGCTGATGTCGAGGGCGCGGCCGATGAAGTTCGTGGTCGATTCGGCTGGCACCGACCTGAGCACTTCGAGCGAGCCCGGGTCGCGGATGTCGAGCCCTTGGAACGAGGAGTACGTCACAGCGAACTTGCCGTCGGGCGTGAACACGATGTGCTGGAACCCGTTGCCCGCGGCCTCGTTGGTGCGAATCTCGGGCTGGATCAGCATCTCGACCTCCCATGACGTCGTGTCGTATACCGCCACGCCATCCTCGACCGTCGACATGATCAGTCGGCGTCCGTCGGGGGAGAACTCGACGTCCTGCACCCACATCTCTCCGAGCGGCCTGACAGGGAGGGGCGGGGCGAGGTGACGCAGCAGACGACGGGTTGCCCGATCGAACACGTCGACCGTGTCGTCGATCCACCCCACGGCGACGAAGCGGTGGTCCGCCGCGAAGGCGTCTGTGACGAACCACGGCGGTTCGACCGGTGAGAACTCGTCGAAGCGCCGTGTCACCGGATTCCACACGGCCAGCTGCGTGGACGACGATGTCGGATCGATGACGACTCGAATCACCGTGTCGCCGGCGACGCGAAGTCCCGTGTCGCCAGGTCGGTCGACGCCACCCACCAGGGCGCCTCCGTGGCGGAGGTCGCGGATGTCGCCGATGCCAGCTTCGTCGCGCTCACTGTCCGTCCAGAGTGACGACACGAGGGTCGATCCGTCCGACGACAGGTGGGCGAACCCGATGCCGCCCGACGCGCTCGGCACAGAGGCGACGACGCCGGTGCCCATGCCATCGAGTGCCCACAGATCGACCCCCTCGTGCGTCGCCCGGGCTACTGTTGCGTGTTCCGGGTCGATGGCGATGCCCAATAGAATGTGGCTTTCGATCGGCAGGCGGCGGACGGCGCCCGACTCGATGTGCACGGCGACTGCGCCCTCGGCAGCGACCAGGAACATTTCGTCGCCGACCTTGCCGAGTGCGACTTCCTCGACCTCTCCGTCGAACGCGCCGTCGAGATCAAACGGGGTTCCCAGTGTTTCGCCGGTCGCTGCGTCGAACTGGCGCAGTCGGTTCGAGGCGACCCACAGGACGTCGTCGACGAACACCACCCCAACGGGCCCCCCAGTATCCCACGCGCCGATCTGGCGCATCTCGTCGAGATCCCACAGGATCGCTCCCTGTCCACGATCACTGGCGAACGCCAGCTTGCGCGAACTTGCATCGAAGGCGATCGACTCGACGTCGCCGCCGAGCGGCTCGGCGTCTACTTGGTACACGCGCTCCCCATTGAGCTCGACGACCATCAGCCGTCCCGCCTCGGTACCGAGGGCGAGCATCGACCCGTCGGGGCTGATGGCGGCGGCGGTGATCGGCTCGCCTGCGGCGAGCGGGCGGTCGTCGAGCCGCGCTCCCGATTCGGCGTCGAACGTCGTGTACCCCAGATCGGTGGCGCCGACGACGATGTCACCCACCGGTGAGGCGGCGACTACGGCGAACAAGTCGGGCGACGACCACAGCTTCTCTCGGGTCTCTCAGGTCCCAGACCGCCAACTCGTGCTTGCCGGCGGTGACCAGACGACCGTCGGGCAGGAACGCCACGTCGACCACCGAATCGATCCACATGAAGCCCAACCAGGCGTGCGGCTTGTGGGCGTAGACACGCTGGAGTGCTCCGAGCGTGTCGATCGACTGCTCCCTGCGGCGGGCCTCGAGCGCCAGGAGCAACGCCGTGTCGGGCTTGGTCGACGACAGGCTGGCCGACTCGGCCACCAACCGCCGGGTCTCCGCCTCGTAGGCGGTCGCCTCGGCACGATTGGACTGGCGGAACGCGACCGCGCCGGCGATCGCCGCGACCACCAGCAGGACTGCGGTCACCGACAGCGCGGTGCGCAGGCGGCGACGTTGACGGTGCTGCCGTGTCTGGTCGGCTTCGAACGCGACCCGGCTTGCTGCGACGAATTCGCGCTCGGCGCTCGTCAACCGCTCGGGCGACGACTCGTCTATCGCCATCGCGTCGGCCAACCGGGCACCACGCAAGAGATCCCCGGCATCGCGAGCATTGGTTTCCCACGCCTTCGACGCGAGTGAGATGTGGGTGACGGAACGAAGCACGCTGCGATCCTCGTCGAGCCATCCCTTGAGACGAGGCCACGTGGTGAGGAGTGCCTCGTGGGCGATCTCGACGGTCGGTTCACGCGTCGCTGCGTCGCGATCGAAGACCAGCAAGCGACCCTGCCCGAACCGCTCGATCGCCTCGGCTGCGGCTTCGGCATCGTGGTCGGTCTGAAGCTCGCTCGTGCGAGCGCGCCGGCGTGTGTCGGGGACGCCGTCACCGACGCTCACGAGCCGTCCGAAGATCCGCCGCGTCGCCGCATGGCCCTCCGGTCTGAGGTCGCCGAAGATCTGTTCGGCGCGTTGGGCGACCACTCCTCGCAGTCCACCCAACGATCGGTAGGCCGCCTGAGTCAGGACCGGCCCGTCGCGCTGCTCGAACAGCTCGGTGAGCATGTACTGCACGAGCGGGAGCGCCGCCGGTTGTCCCTCGGCATCGCCCATCACCTCGTCGATCAGTGCGGGTTCGATGACAACGCCGGCGCGCGCCGCGGGGCCGGTGATCGCCAGCTCCATCGAGTCAGGCTTCATCGCCCCGACAGCGACGGTGTGGGCGTTGAACAGTGGGGCCAGGCGCTGGTCGCTGAGCGGCCGGTCGAAGAAGTCGGCGCGCAACGTGACGATCACATGCGGTGACCTCGGCCCCACGCGCTCGGACACTGCGGTCGAGACGCCCTCGATGAACCTGTCGGCGACATCGGAGGGGCATTGTGTGTAGAGCTCCTCGAACTGATCGATGACGACCAACAGGTGCGAGTCCTCGCCGACGGTGCGACAGATCGCGTGGCGGATGCCGTCGGGCCCGCTGTCGAGCTGCTCGGCCAGGCTCGGGGGAGGGTTCACCGCGACGTGGAGCAGCGCCGCCTCGAGCTCCTCGAACGGGTCCGATCCCGGAACCATGGTCGTCATGAACCATCGTTCTGCTCCTGGTAGGTCGCCGCGACGAAGCGCGGGGAGCACGCCCGCACTGACCAGCGACGACTTGCCTGCACCGGATGGGCCGACGGCCGCCGCGAAGCGGCCATCGGCAAGGGTGTCGAGCATCTGTCGGATCAGATCGTCGCGACCGAAGAAGTCGAGCGAATCGGCGATGGCGAAGGGACGCAGTCCCTTGTACGGGTTGATGAGTGGCCGTCGATGCGCTGACTCCCGCTGGGGTCGTACGTGCGGTGAACCCGGCGCGTAGCTGCGCGGTGTCGCCCCGGCTGCAACCGTGAAGGCATCCACGAACTCGCTCACGTCGGCGTACCGATCGGCCGGGTCAACTTGGGTGGCGCGACGAAGCGGCACGTCGACCTGAGCGGGAATCTCCTGCCGAATCGAGTGCAACGGAGGGAGCCAGCATTGTTCACCCCCGTCGGGCGAGATCGGGCGGAGAGCGGCAGGGCGGGAGCCCGACAGCAGCTCCCACGCGGTGACGGCGAGGCCGTACACATCGCTGCTCGGGCCGACCTGCGCACCGGTCAGTTGTTCGGGCGCGGCGTATCCGATCGAGCCGGTCGAGTGAGTCGATCCGGCACCGGCACCGTGCACCGCGATTCCGAAGTCGCTCAAGATGGCGTTGTCATCAGTGTCGAGCAGGATGTTCGACGGCTTCACGTCGCGATGGATGACGCCCGCCCGGTGGGCGACCATCAGGGCACCACCGATCTGCTCGACCAGAGCCACCACCGTCGCCAAGTCCCACCGGCCGTGGGACACCAGCCGGTCGGCGGCCGATCCGCCGCGCATCAGCCGCGTGACGAGGTAGGCCCCGGACGGATCGCGCCAGTAGTCGTACACCGGGACGATGTGAGGGTGTTCCAGACCGGCCACGATGCGGGCCTCGACTTCGAACCGCCGGATGAACTCGGCTTCGTTCGAGATGTCCGGGTCGATGACCTTGATCGCCACGTCGCGGTCGACGCTTGGTTGACGGGCCCGCCAGACCACACCCCAGGCTCCCGCACCGATCTTCTCGGCGAGCTCGTAGGACTTGATCCGTGGATGACCGGCCGGCGTGGCTGCCAACTCGGGAGCATGGTTCAGGATCTGCAACTCCAGTTCACGCATCGCCGCAGATGGTTCGAGGCCGAGCTCGTCGGCCAGCACGTCGCGGTACTTCTGGCAGTGTCTGAGGGCTTCGGTCTGCCGGCCGGAACGGTAGAGGGCGGTGATCAACTGGAGCTGGAACTGTTCACGAAACGGGTACGAATCGACGAGGCCTTCGAGCTCGGCGATCGCCTCGCGGTGAGCGCCGGAGTTGACCATCGCCTCGACCCGCACCTCGTGGGCGACCGCTCGCAGTTCCTCCAAGCGGGTTGACTCGATTCGCGCCCACAATTCGTCGACGAACTCCGCGTAGGCAGCGCCCCGCCAGAGCGACAGGCCGGCGTCGATCGACTGAACTGCACGCTGGGTGTCTCCCGCTCCCAGCAGTCTCACGCCCGCTCTCACGTGCCCCTCGAACTCGTCGGCGTCGGTGTCGAACCCACCGCGATCCAGCAAGTACCCGGGGGGCTTGGTCAGGATCAGCTCTGAGCCGGCATCGTGCAGCGCCGTTCGCAGTCGCGACAGGACGGTCCGCAGAGCGCGGACGCCGCCCTCAGGCGGAACGCTCTCGGTCCACACCATCTCGGTCAGCCGATCATCCGAGACCACCGAACCGGCATGGCTGATCAGGGCCGCCAACAGTTGACGTTGGCGACGGCCACCCACGTCGATGAGGGTGCCGTCCGAGTCGCGAACCTCGAGCGATCCAAGAACCCCGAAGTGCATCATCAGCAACCCCCAACCGCTGGGCGGACTTCCCCGATGCCGAACAGTACCCGCTGGCGATTTCATTCCGATTTCGGTGCCACGGTCCTGCTGGGTTGGCGATCGCAGGATCCCGAGCAGCGAGTCCCCGGGTGCTTGGGCGCGTCCGGGGCGGGGCGATCAGGCACTGACGCCGCGAATGAAATCACCTTGGGATGGCGGTGAAGCCGGGCTGGGAAGGTGGTGAAACCACGCTCCGCCAAGGTCGATCTCGGACGACCGGCCATTCCGACCGGCGATCACCTCAAGGAGACCAGCCATGCACACCACAGCCACCATCCCGAACCACGTCACGCTGAAGCGCAGCACACTCAGCCTTCTGCTCGTTGCCGCTGTCGTCGCCACAGCGACCATCACCTGGGGCCTCATCGCGACCGTCGACACCGAGAGCTCCGGTCCAGGGCCCGCAAACGCAACCCGCACACAGATCCTCGACGGACTCAGCCCCGGCGCCCGCGCATACGTCGAAGGCCTCGTCACCATGACACCCGAACAACTCGCCGCCGCCTACGGCTACAACAACTTCCCCGTGCCCGCGGCGCCAACCCGGACCGAGATCCTCGACGGACTCAGCCCCAGCGCCCGCGAATACGTCGAAGGCCTCATCACCATGACACCCGAACAACTCGCCGCCGCCTACGGCTACAACAACTTCCCCGTGCCCGCCGGCCGCAACGATTGATGAAGTGAAGCCTAGTGGCGCACCCGGGCGAGGGCTCGGCGACGAACTGGGCAGCCCCGAAACCGTGCGTATCATAATGGGGCTGCCCAGTTCAGCGACGCTGACACTTCGCGTCAGCTCACAGAACGACCGCCGTTCAAATAGCTGACGCTGATGCTCTTTGACGCCAGAGCTCGCTCGGCACGTGTTTGAGCGCGGCAAACGTTGGCTGACACGGCATCAGGAAAGGATCTCGACGTACCCGTCCGTTCCATGTACGCGGATTCGCTGGCCATCCCGGATCAGCCGGATTGCGTGTTCCACCCCGACGACGGCTGGCAGGCCGTACTCCCGAGCGATCACTGCGCCGTGGGTCATCAGGCCTCCGACCTCGGTCACCAGACCCGCGATCGAGACGAACAGGGGCGTCCAGCTGGGGTCCGTGTAGGAGGTCACCAGGATGTCGCCCGGTTCGAGATCGGCCTGCGCCATGTCGAGGATGACTCTGGCCCGTCCCTCGACGGTCCCGGCGGAAACCGGCAAACCGACCAGCGAGCCGGTTGGCAGGTCGTCGCGTCGGTACGCCCCGGCGACGGCCTCGCCATCCGACGTGAGCACCCGGGGCGGGTTGAGGGCTTGATACGACCTGAACGCAGCTTTGCGCTCGCGGATGAGCTGGTCATCCATCTGGTTCGTGCGCACGACGTCGTGGAGTTCCTGCAATCTGAGGTAGAAGATCTCTTCCTTCTCACGAAGCACTCCGGCCTGCACGAGGCGGTCCGCCTCCTCCAGCAGGGCCTGCTTGTAGACGAAGTAGCGGCTGACCATGCCGTACTTCGGGTACTCCCGGTATCCGATGAACGTCCGGACACGATCGATCATCCGCTTGGCTTCTTCGGCTTTCTGCTCTCCGTCGGGCAACAGCCGCAAGCGCTCGAGCAGCTCCTGTTCCTTCGTCGACGCTTCGTGCCGTCCTTGCTCGAAACGCCGTTGGGCGGCGCCTGGTTCGAAGTTCTTGATGTTCCCGAGGAGGAGGGGCACGAGCGTGGTGGGGTGTTCGCTCCAGCGCGGTCTCGTGATGTCGATCTCACCGACACAGCGCATGCCGTACTTGTCGAGGTAAGCCCGGATCGCGTCGCGCACGTCGCGCCCGCCCTCGAGCTTGCCCAGTTCGTCCAGGAAGCCGTCGTCCTCGACGTGTTCGAGAAAGGCCACGACATCCGGGTGTGGACGGATGACGTCGGCGACGTCGAGGAGCGCCAGCCCCATCTCCGACGTGACGTTGTTGGGGACGGATTGCGTGAGTATGTCAGCCGCGTTCTTCTCGCCGAGCCACTCCTGCAGCTGCTCGTTGAGCCACCACGTTGCGTCCATCGCAGACATGAACACCTGATGGCTTCGCGGGTCGAACAGGATCCGCCTCATCTCTTGGAAGTCGGCCAGGATGAAGTCGAGCAGCGCGGATCCGGACTTCGTTCGAATGTCGCGTTGCAGGGCGGCGACGGAAGCCTGGTTGTGCTCGATCAGCTCGGTGACGATGGCCGGATCGGTCTCGATCGGCGTGGGTGGCCCGCCAGGTGGCGGCCCGACGGTGCCTTCGTCCGGGAGCGACGGGATGAAGGCACCGCGATCGAGGATGGTCTGCAGCGCATCCCTGATCAGCGGATCGGACCTTCCCAGAACCTCCAGGAGGCCGGCGCAACTCGACGGCGAGGCCAAGCGCGGTGTGACATCGACGAACAATCGCCCACCGGCCTCGAACATCGGCGCGGGCGTCGTCAGCAGCCACACCGAGAGGCCGAGCGGCTTCATCGCATCGGTCATCATCTGCTGATGACCGACGGAGACGTACACGTGGTTCGCTCGGTCGTCGACCGCCGGGATGGGGAACAGGGTGGTGATCGGCCGACTCTGGACGATCTGGAAGCCATCGGCGTCCAGGCACCACTCGATGTCCTGGGGGCAGCCGAAGTGCGCTTCGATCCGCCGGCCCAACTGTGCGAGTCGCACCACCTGCGAATCGGTCAGCACTTGCTGGTCCTGCCGTGCCGGCTCGATCGCCTGTTGCTGCGTCCCGCCTGCCGGCGAGGGGTGGATGGCCAGCTGTTTGGTGGCGACTGCCTTGGTGACGATCTCGCCATCGCGCACCTTGTAGACGTCGGCGTTCACCAGACCGGAGACCAACACCTCGCCGAGGCCGAAGCTCGCCTCCACGGAAACGACCTTCCGGTTCGACGTGACAGGGTCTGCTGTGAACAGGATGCCGGCAGCCTCGGGGAAGACCATCTGCTGCACGACCACGGCCATGTGGACCTTGCGGTGGTCGAAGGCGTTCCGCAGGCGGTAGGTCACGGCCCGCTCGGTGAACAGCGATGCCCAGCACCGGCTGACGTGCTGGAGGATGGCCGACGGCCCCACGATGTTCAGGTATGTGTCGTGCTGGCCCGCGAACGAGGCCGACGGCAGGTCCTCCGCCGTCGCGCTCGATCGGATCGCGTAGCCGGTCTGCTCGCCGAGCCGGGAAAGCGCTCGGGTGATCGCCGCCGCCAGATCATCGGGGATCGCGATCCCTTCGAGGGTCCCGCGGATCTCCGCGCCGAGCGCACGGATCGCCTCCCGGTCATCCGGGTCCACGCGCGACAGCCGATCGAGCTGATCATCGATCGACGGCGCTTCCGCGATGATCCGCCGGAAGGCATCCGTCGTCACACAGAATCCGGCCGGCACGCGGACGCCGTCGATCCGCGAAAGCTCCCCCAAGTGCGCGCCCTTGCCACCTACGACCGCGATCTGGCTCCGGTCGACGTCTTGAAAACCCAGCACATAGCTCCTCATCCGCTCACCATTCTCGTCGGCGTTCGGTTCGCTCATGCAGACATCGCCGCGAGCGACGGTGAACGCACCCCGACGAATCGCCTCGACATGCAAGCGTCGTACTGGGCGTCTTCTGCAAGCTACCGAAGAGCGCAGATCATCGCATCGGGCCGCACAGCGCATCGGGCAGTTCGGCTGGGCAAGAGAGCGAGCACAGTGTCGGATATGCCGACAGAGCGCTTGATGATCGCGGGGCTTGAGCCTATCATCGCAGCGGGCTCCGACCTTCGGCGTGGGGACCGCCTGTGCCGCATCGGGGTCTTGTGAAGGAGATGCAAGCCAGACGATTCGGCGCCTCGGGGACCAACGCCTGCGCCGCCCTGATGACAGGAGCGATGCGTGCGGCGTTGCCATGCCTGAGGCTGAAGGGAGAGTTGAGATGCACGTGAAGAGATTCGTCATTATCGGTCTCACTGCAGTGGCGGTGATGGTGCCAACGGCGATTGCACTGGCCACGGACAACCACCAGGAATCACCGAATTTGATTCAGACGGTTCGGGATGCGACGCGGGCTTTTCGTGACGTCGGCAACGCGACGGACTACGCGTCACTTGGTGCCTGCGTGAACAGTCCTGAAGAAGGCGCAATGGGAATCCATTACGCCAACGGAAGTTCTCATCGAGGATGGAGAGCTCGAGGGCAGCACGCCCGAGTTGTTGATCTACGAGCAGCACAACGGACGATTGCGCTTGGTCGGGGTCGAGTTCCTTGTCCTCGCTGCGCAGTGGAACGACGCCGCGGCCGGTCATGACCCCGGTGCGCCAGTGCTGCAAGGTCAGCTCTTCAACTTCGTCGGCGCTCCGAACCGGTACGGCTTGGATCCCTTCTACGAGCTACACGTGTGGGCGTGGCGCGACAATCCGAAAGGCCCGTTCGCCGACTTCAACCCGGACGTGTCCTGTGACGAATATGTCGGCGAGGGCATGTCAGGGATGAACCACGGGGAGTAGGGACAACGAATCAGTTGGTGCCGGCCCAGCCGGCCACGCCGACGATGCGCAGCACCAGCACCCGGTCGAAAGGCTGGTCTCGGTACTGCGGGTAGCGCTCGGCCAGCCGGGTGGCCAGGGCCGCCGCCCGGCTGGCGGCTGCGTCACCCTGCCAGCGCAGCTCGGCGCGCACCCACCACAGCCGTGACCAGTCGCTGCGGTCCCAGTGCTCGACCAGCAGCGTGGCCCGCGGATCCGCCTCCAGGTTCCGCTCGCGCTGTAGCCGCGACGAGGCCTTCGGCTTCACCCGGTCGACGGGCACACCCACATAGCCGTCGTCGTCCACCACGTACGCGACGGGAACGGCGTCGACGCCCCGCTCGGCGTGCACCGTGCACAGGATCCCGTGGTCGAGTGCCGCCAGCCGGGCCCGCGCCTCGTTCTCGGCGAGCCTCATCGTGGGAGAGCGGTGGCCATGGACATGGGTGTCGGTGTCATGGTAGTTCGTCGAACGGCTGGATCGTCGGGGTTTTCACCCGCGCCGGGCGGGTTCGCCGTGGCCGAACGGCGCTACTACTCTGGCCCCGTGTTGGGGCAACCACGCGCGCATGATCTCACCTCCATCGCCGAAGGCCGGACGGTTCGATGAACCCGGCAGTCTGGGTGGAGCGTCACGGCCGCGGGCGGCCCGACGACCCTGCGCTGGCCGACGGCGAGCGCGTCTACGCCACATGGGGTGCGTTCGCCGCCCGCACGGCCGGCGCGGCCGCTGGCCTGCGCCAGAATTTCGGCCTGTCGCCCGGTGACCGAGCCGCCATCGTGATGCGCAACCGACCCGAGTACCTCGAGGCCCTGTTCGCCATCTGGCACGCCGGTCTCGTGGCCGTGCCGGTCAACGCTCGACTTCACCGCGACGAGATCGCCTACATCCTCGAACACAGCGGGTCGAGCGTCGTCGTGACCGATGCCGAGCATGCCGGCGACGCCGAGTCGCTGGTCGGCACCGTCGCCACGCTGCAGGCGGCGGTGGTGGCGCCCGGTGATCGGTGGGACCGGCTCGCGGCGTCGTCGCCGGCGCCGCTCGTCGGGCGCCAGCCGCAAGACCCGGCCTGGCTGTTCTACACGAGCGGCACCACCGGACGGCCCAAGGGAGCCACGCTCACGAACCGCAACCTGCTCATGGCGTCGCTCAGCTACTTCGCCGACATCGACCCGGTCATGCCGCAGGACTGCATCCTCCACGCCGCGCCGCTGTCGCACGGTTCGGGGCTCTACGGGCTGCCCCACGTGGCCCGAGGGGCGGTCAGCGTCGTGCCGCAGTCCGGTGGCGTCGACGGCGAGGAGATCGCCTCACTCCTGCAGCGCTGGCCGGGAATGTCGTTCTTCGCCGCGCCCACCATGGTGAAGCGGCTTGCGGGCGACCAGGCTGTCGCCGGCGCCGACCTCTCGCACCTGAAGACGATCATCTACGGCGGTGCACCGATGTACCTGGCCGACCTGGACGACGCCCTCGCCGTCTTCGGCCCCCGCTTGGCCCAGATCTACGGGCAGGGGGAGACGCCGATGACGATCACCGCCCTGTCCAAGGCAGACCACGCCGACCGCGGCCATCCCCGATGGCGCGACCGCCTGCAGAGCGTCGGCACCACCCGCACCGACGTCGAGGTCCGCGTCGTCGACGAAGACGACCGCGAACTCCCCTTCGGCGAGATCGGCGAGGTGGTCGTCCGGGGCGACGTGGTCATGGCCGGCTACTGGAACCAACCCGATGCCACCGCCGAGGCGTTGCGGGGAGGCTGGCTGCACACCGGCGACGTCGCCAACTTCGACGCCGACGGGTACCTGACGCTGCGGGACCGGTCGAAGGACCTGATCATCAGCGGGGGTATGAACATCTACCCCCGAGAGGTCGAAGAGGCGCTGCTCCGCCACCCCGGCGTCGGAGCCGCCGCCGTCGTCGGCCGGCCCGACACGGAATGGGGCGAGGCGGTTGTGGCCTTCGTGGTGGCCGCCGACGGCGCCGACCCACCGCCGGTCGACGACCTCGACCGGACGTGCCTCGACCACATCGCCCGGTTCAAGCGACCCAAGGACTATCGGTTCGTCGACGCCCTGCCGACCAACAACTACGGCAAGGTCGTCAAGCGGGAACTGCGCGACCGGCTCCGCGCCGAAGCGGAGGCACAGGGGCCGCACTGAGCATTAGGACGACCTGTTAATGTCGCGCCCCAGGCAGGGTCGGGGGGCCCGGAAGCGTGCCACTCGGCCGCGGCTTTGGCCGTCGCCATCCACGAACACACGATGAGGAGGCCGTCTCTCATGAAGCTCGCTTTGTACTTGCCGAACTTCCGCGACAAGGTGACCATCAAGGAACTCGAGGATCTCACCGGCCTCGCCGAGGAACTCGACTTCGACTCCGTCTGGACGCTCGACCGGATCGTCGTCCCCGAAGCCTCCGATCGCGTCGAGCTTCAGTACCCGTTCGGCATGATGAACGAGTTCCCGAAGGCGTTGCCGGTGTCATCCCGCGGTGAGTGGTTCCAAGGCTGGCCGCTGATCCCTTGGCTCGCTGCGAAGACGACGAAAGTGCGGATCGGCATGAGCATCACCGACACGCCATACCGAGCGCCCGGCGTCCTCGCAGCGGAGATCGCCACCGTGGACCACCTGTCGAACGGCAGGGTCAACGTGGGCATCGGGTCCGGCTGGATGCCCGAGGAATTCGCGGCCGCGAGCGCCTCGCACATCTTCCCGAACCGGCACAAGCACGTGCGCGAGACGATCGAGATCATGCAGGGCATCTGGACGAACGACCTCTTCGAGTACCACGGCGACTTCGCCGACTTCGACCGATGCGGGTTCGGAGCGAAGCCGGTACAGAAGCCGCACCCTCCGATCTTCTTCAGCGGGCTCAAGGACCCGAAGCGCTCGGCGAACCGAATCGCGAAGTACGGCCTGTCGGGCTGGATCGGGATCCAAGACACGCCGGACGACCTCAAGGAGTGGCGCGGCGCCATCCAGCGAGAGCTCGAGGAGCTCGGCAGTTCTCACTCGATCGACGGCCTCGAGGTCTGCAGCATGCTCTTCTTCGTCATCACCGACGAGGAGACCGATCAGGCGCCACAGGGCAAGTTGAGCAACTTGATGGTCGGAACCGCGGCGCAGCTCGCCGACAACCTCAAGCGCTACAAGGAGGCCGGGCTGACGATGCCGCTCCTCTGGCCGCCGTTCCAGGACGTGCCGGTTGCGAAGACGCTCGACGATCTCAAGCGGCTGAAGGAAGAGATCATGCCCCAGGTCGACGCCGTGTAGCTTCGGCTCGCCACACGCAACATCAGTTGCTCGGTAGTGGGTGGCACCAACAGTCGTGCAGCGCGCCGTTACGAATCCACAGCGACCGGCGCACAACGATTTGCACGTGCTGGTATCACACTCAGGCGGGTGCAGTCATCAGCACGCGGCCTGCTTGGCCGAAGATGCGTTCGTACCTCGCGTCAGTCGCGGTCGCGGTGATCTTGAATCCGTGCCTCTCGTAGAGATGGATGGCTGGGTTCGCGGTTCCGGTGATCAAACTCCGTTGGTCGAGCCCCAACTCGACGCACCTGTTTGACGACCAGCACAACAGTTGACTTCCGAGACCCCGGCCGCGATGGTCCGGATGTACGTGCAGCTCAGCGATGTAGAGCGAATGCTCTGGAGCCACGAGCTGGACTGCTCGTCGCGGCAGCGAGGCGGCGCGGTAGCCCGAACACGCTCGGACCGAGTGCAACGACAGTTCGAGCGACAAGAGTCGGGGTGAGTGCTCCGGACTCCGTCGGGCCGATCGAATAGGTCATGAACGCGACGGGGCCGTTCGCTCCGTCGATCAGGACAACAGGCCGGGTGGGCTCCAGTATCCCATCCGAACGCGCCAGTGCACGTCCGAATCGTCGAGCACGCTCGGGACTGCCGGCGAGACCAATCATCTCTGGAGTCGGTTCCGAGTACTGGATTGTCACCACTGCGTCGAGGTCGTCGACAAGTGCCGAACGAACGACTGGCGACTCACACATCGGCGAACCCTACCGTGCTGCTGCAGGATCCGCTGAAGCCCATGATGGCTGTGAACTCGCCGAGGTGGAGCTCGATGTTGACCCGGTCGAGCGCGACGACGGCGGTGTCTTTGGGTGTCAGTGGCGGCGAACGAACCCGACGTCCGCTGAGCCTGGACTCTTGCCCCGTGCGGTCATACAGTCTCGACGGACAACCGCCGGCCACGCGAGTCGGGCTCAGAAGGGGGTGGAGGATGGGGCTACCAATTGCGGTCGGCACGTATCCGATCGACACGGCGCACAGCCAGCTCGGTTTCTCGCTGATGCATCTCGGCATCTCTGCGATCCGCGGCACGTTCGATGAATACATCGGAGAGCTCGAGGTGGGTGACGCCCTCGACAACACCTCCGTCACGATCGATGCGGGGGTGGCTTCGATCAACACCGGTAACCCCCTCCGCGACGAGAACGTCCTGGTTGCCCGAGTACCTCGATGTCGCCAACCACCCGCGCATGGCGTTCCGCTCCACATCGATCGCCGAAAGCGACTCGGGCTATGCCCTGACTGGCGACCTGACTGTCAGGAACGTCACCATGCCGGTGACGTTCGACGTGACCTACAACGGGGAAGCGATCTTCCCGATCGACGGGTCGACACATTTCGGCTTCACCGGGCGGGCCACCATCAGTCGATCGGCGTTCGGTGTCAGTTACGCCCCCGACGTGATCAGCGACGAGATCGACCTACTGCTCGACGTCCGCTTCGTTCGTCCGCCGGCGAACGGGTGAGGCAGGTATCGACATGACCAAGCGCCAGATCGTGAGCGAGGATCTGTCCCCACCCTCCGGTCACTTCTCGCACGCGACGACGATTGCCGCCAAAGGCACGATCGTGTTCGTCTCCGGTCTGACGGCCCGTCGTCCCGACGGGACGATCGCTGGTATCGGCGACATCACCGAACAGACGCGGCAGGTCTGCGAGAACCTGCAAGCCGCGATGGCTGCCGCGGGAGGCACGCTCGACGACATTTGCCGGGTCGACGTGTACGTGCGCAACATGGAGCACTTCCCGTTGATTCACGAGGTTCGCCGCCAGTACTTCAGGCCGCCGCTACCCGCATCAACGATGGTCGAGGTCACGAAGATGACGTCGCCCGACTACCTCATCGAAATCAGCGCCATAGCGGTGGTGGACGACGGCCGGAGCCCGCAGGAGCTCGATTGACAGCTTGACGCTGAGCGTTCAGCCCAGGAAGTCGGTCACCAGGGATATCGTCTTGACGAGCGTGGGTGCGACGAATCGATGGAGTCGCTTGGCCAATCCTTTGTCGGGTGCCGGCCAGATGAAGCGGCCCCGAGTTCGCAGCGATCACTCCGTTACCTCGCAGGTGGGGTGTTGCCGGCGCGGAGCTCGCGGATGATGGTGTCGATCACCCACGCCACCACCGGGCCCGACTCGGTGCCGAGTACACCGAACTCCTCCCGCATCCGCAGCCACGCCTGCGTCGAAACCAGACAGCGGATCACGGCGGCGATGCGAAGGCGCTCGCGCTCGCCGAGCTCGGGAAGTCCCTTCGCCAGCAACTCGCGCATCTCGCGTGTGTTGGCCTGCGTGTCGGCTGCGAAGCGGCGCGGATCAGCGTTGAACACCGCCTCGGCGCGAGCAGTCACGTAGTGCTCGTCGAGCAACGCCATCAGGCGGCGGCTGGTGGGAGCGATGTCATCGAGGCTCCCCACTCCGAACGACGGTTTGACGCCGTCGAGGTGAGGCAACCGTTGCGACAACCCCTCGAGCAAGGAGTCGCGATCGGGAAAATGGCGATACACCGTGCGCTCTGAAACCCCGGCTGCCGCGGCGATGTCGCGCGTGTTCACCTCGTCGGCGCGTCGATCACCGAGCAGCGTGGTCACAGCGTCGAGTATGAACTCCCGCGTCTGGGCCACCTGACGGTCGCGCAACGTTGAGGTATAGGGCTTGCTCGTGGATCGTTTCGGTGACTCGCTCATCGGTCCCCTCCAGGTCGATCTTGGCACGGTCATCTTGGCAGATATCCGACATGATGACAAGATTCCGTATTGACGGCAGTCGACAGACATGATTAAGTCGGTAGGAAGCAAAGGGGGCACCATGATCGACCGCATCACCCACATCGCACCACCCGCCGTGACGTTCGATCCGCCGGCACCCGGCCAATGGGAACTCGAGACAGCCCACCACGGGCTACGGCCGCTGTCCCCGTTCCTGCGCGACACCTACCGGCGAGCGTTCGAAGCAGGCATCGTCGAGCCGATGCAGCGCTACGGCCTGCCGCTCGTCACCGTGCAGGCCAAGTTCGTCCACGGCTGCCTGTACATGCGCCCGCTGGGTGTTGGCGAGAAACCCGGTTCCACGCCCAAGGCACCGCCGCCGGCGTTCGTGATGAAGCTGATCGCCCGCTTGCACCCCGAGCTGCGCCGGCGCGCCAAGACTGCCGAGCAGGCGTTCGCGCAACGGCGTTGGCGCCAGGAAGTCGACCAGTGGTTCGACCGCGACCGGTCAACACAGCTGGCGAAGAACCGTGAGCTGCAGGCTGTCGAGCCCGGCGACCTCGACGATGTCGAGCTTGCGGCACACCTTGCGAGCGCGCTGTCGCACTTCGAACAATCGGCACGCAGGAACCTGGCGACACACGGCGGCGATCTGGTGCCCACCGGCGATCTGCTGGCTCACTGTGAGGGGTGGGGAATCAGCGCCAACGAGGCGGCCGGCCTGCTCACCGGCAGCTCACCGGCAACGGTCGAGACGGCCGTGATGCTGCGCCCGGTGGCCCGCGCCATCCAACACAGCGGGGTGCCGGCGGCGTCGCTCGATTCTGTCGACGATGTGCGAGCACTCGGCCCCGACGCCCGAGCCGCCGTCGACGCCTGGCTCGAGCTGCACATGTGGCGCACGGTCACCAGCGACGACGTCGACCGGCCCACACTGGCCGAGGTTCCGGCGCTGCAGCTGGCGGCGTTACGCGGTGCCACCGAGCATCTCGAGGTAGCCGAACCCGACGACGCAGCTGTTCGCGCCCGCGTCCCGGCCGAGCACCGAGCCCACTTCGACGAGTTGCTGGCCGAAGCTCGATACGGGCATCGCCAGCGCGAAGACATCCGCGGCCTGTGTTGGAACTGGCCGTGCGGACTGGTGCGGCGCGCCCTACTGGAAGCCGGTCGACGCGTGCATGCGGCCGGAGGCGTGCACGAGGTTGCGCACGTCGTCGAGCTGTTCCCCGACGAGCTCGACCGTGTGCTGCGGGGCGCCGACGGACCATCGGCCGACGAGCTCGCCGAGCGTGCCGCCGAGCGCGACCGCGTCGAAGCCGCGCCCCCGCCCCGACTGCTCGGCGAGCCAGAGGCTCCTCCCCCACTCGACGCACTCCCGAAGGCGATGGCTCGCGTCACCGCAGCGATCATGGCCAACCTCGGCGCCGACGCCACGCCACCGCCCACAGACGACGAACCATCCACCGTGAGCGGGATCGGCATCGGCGACACCACCTACCGCGGGCGGGCGTGTGTGGTGCGCGACCTCATGCTCGCCTTCGATCAGCTCGAGCCGGGCGATGTGTTGGTCGCGCCGTTCACCGGACCATCGGTGAACTCGTTGCTGCCCGTGATCGGGGCCCTCGTGGTGGAAGAAGGCGGAGCGCTGTGCCACGCGGCGATCGTTGCGCGCGAGTTCGGTCTTGCGGCGGTGATCGGCGCCCACGGAGCCACCACCCGCATCCCCCACGGCGCCTACGTCGAAGTCGATCCCGAGCGAGGCACCGTCCGCCTGCTCTGAGTGCACGAGGACGCCGCCGTCCGCGACGCGATCGACAGACTCGGTCAGACTCGTGTCCGTGCCGAGTTGGGATGTCCTTGCCCGCAGTCGCGCCGCCACGGGACTTGAGGTCACGCTGGCAGAAGCCTGTCGATCTCGGGTTTGGCGTCGATGATGGCCTGGAGATGCTGGGCGTGCAACAAGCCGGGCTGGGCCATACGGTTGAAACCGATGCTGCAGTCGGAGAATCCCAGCTCCAACGCCTGCTCGAGCTTGGTCTGCCAGCCGGGCCCGAGGTACACACGACCGTGGATCGGCAACGTGGCGGGATCGCGGCCGGCCTCCTCTGCGAATCGGCGCAGCTTCGTCACCGCCGAACCGATGTCGATGGGGTCGAGGCCTGGGATCAGCAGCGGCATCCAACCGTCGGCCTTGCGCACCACCCGACGCAGCACCGCATCGGATGCGCCACTATCGATGAGTATCGGCAACGGATGGGTGGGCAGCGGATTGATCCCCACACCGCGAAGGTGGTGGAAGCGGCCCTCGAAGTCGACGATCGGCTGGCTCCACAGCAGGCGCATGACATCGATCTGCTCCTCGAGCAGCGCAGTGCGATCGGCAAAATCTACGCCCAACGCCTCGTACTCGGCAGCGTTCCAACCGACTCCGACCGCAAGGCGGATCCGACCACCGCTGAGCAGATCGATCGACGCGATCTGCTTGGCGACCACGGCCGTTTGACGCTGCGGCAACACCAGCACGCTGGTGATGAAGCTCATTCGAGTGGTCAGCGCGGCGAGGTGGCTGAACAGCACCAGGATCTCGTGGAACGTATGCTCCGACGTGTACGGAGGGCGGGGAAAGTTGCCGAACGGGCCGGGACCGAGCCGTTCGGGCGAGGCTCCGAGGATGTGGTCATAGGCCATGAGATGTTCGAAGCCCGCGGCCTCGGCATCGATGGCCCACTGCCGGATCGCATCGGGATCGGTGCCACTATCAGCCTGCGAAAACACGGCGCCAATTCTCATCGGTTCTCCAATCGATCGTTGCGGATCTGTCTTGTGTGTGGTCGCCAATCATTGCCCATCGACGTGGCATCACCGGGTTGGCGCGAACGGCCTGAGTGGCGTGCTGCCGTGACTCGGCCCTGCTCGTCGCCGCCGACCACAACGACCGTCGCATGTGGGCACTGCACGCCGGCTTCCTCGCCGCCGAGGTCGCTCCCACCGTGCCCACGCCCGTGCTCGCAGAAGCCTGGCAGGGCGTGAATCGCTTGTCTTGAATGCGTGTAACGCTGCAATAACATGCGTGAACCGCTGCCCAGATCGAAGGGGTGCACGGTGACAGTTCGAGGCAGCCCAGCCACACCGCGTTCGAGACGCTCGCGCCCGGCCACGAGCGGGCGACAGCCGCATGCGATTGAACGTCACGAACGTGTCGGGACTGAGCGCATCACCGTGTCCGAATACCGCTGCACTCGTCCAGGACGGAGAGGACTACGAAGGCGGCGGTTCAGGTGTGCGACGGCCGGCGCGTGGCATACTCGGGTTGGGTTGGAGCCCTCTTGGCCAGCGCGCCGATCCGCTCGAGGTCGAGCGTCAAGGCTGCGGTGCGATCTCGGTGGGCCGGCAGGACTGTCGCGTAGACCGGCTCAAGCTTGGTCCCTTTCACGACCCGGAACGTTTGCTCGATCCGCGTGCCGCCGTCTGCCTTAGCCAGGCGGAGTGCCCACTCGGTGCTGTCGGGATAGAGCCTCGTGGGGACCGTGCGCCAGACGAACTCGTAGGGCTCGGCGTTCACGATCTCGCATAGCCGACCCCATCGGAACAGGCCCTGCTTGTTCCGCCCTCGGAAGCAGGCGCCCGGCCGGGCGCTGGTGGCATCACCGACCCACTCACCGTCGACGCATTCATGGCTCCACTCGCCGACCCGGGTCGGATCGCGTACCACGTCCCACACTGCGTCGATGTCCGCATCGACGACGATTGCAGTCGAACCCTGGCGTTGCACTCGGCGACATCGAGGGTTCCAGCAGGCGCGCTTGTGGCGCCGGTAGGCCGGGCCGAAGCCGTAAAGGAGGAGTAGACGCGGCACCATCGGAACGAGGCTGAGCACCCGTGCCCGGTCTTCCCGTGTGGCCTCGTCGATCAGCCAGTGACCTTCCCGACCCAGCTGCACCGTCGACTTGCCGGCGAGGTTGTGCGCGTGTTCGATCGCGTCCCATTCCGCTGTAGTCATCACCCGAGAGACGACCGGCATCATCTCGTCCTCTTCGCGTTGCAGGTGCGGTGTCAGGACATCGCGCAAGCCGTCGAGCGCGGCGATCACAGGTTCGTGTTGGTCGTGCTCCGCATAGTCGGAGGCAGCCACCTCCAAAGCGGCGACAGCGACAGCAACGGCCGCATGGTCGGTCGCCATGTCGTCGAGGAGCGCGGCCGCTCCGGGATTGCGTTTGCGAACTACGGGATACAAGCCCAGGTCCTCGGATCGGTGATGCGCTTCGAGGAACGTCATCATCCACAACAAATGGCGGGCGAGGGCGACGCGTTGGCGGTCGTCCGGCGGCGGGATCCGCGTGAGCGTCGCCCGTGCTCGCTCGAGATCGTGGCGCAGTGCCGTGTGGACGATTCGCATCATGTTCGTGTTAGCGGGTGCACTCGGATCAGCAGCCACCGTTGTCTCCTCTCGTTCACGAGCGCCGGAGGACGCTCGTGAGAATGTCGGACATCCATTGCCGGTACCGGTCGATCGACCAGCCCGAATCCTGGACGAGCAACAGGTAGACCTCGGGGCTCACAACCGCCCACACGCCATCGCGCTCGCTCGCCGTGGGAGACCGTGCCAAGATCAGCGCCAGGCCTGCCTCGACGTCCTGGCGCTGTCGCTCGCGAGTGGCGCGCAGCACGTCCGCGATCTCCGCGTCCGTCGTCGCAGCCTCGCGAATGAGCTTGGCGAAGGGTCCGGTACGTTCATGGATGCCTGCCACAAGCGAGGCCGCGGCGGCGATGCGCTGAGCGCGCCTGCCGCGGCCCATGTCGAGGAACTCCGCTCGCCGGGCAACCGGTACCGGTTCGGAGTCGCCCATCACGGCACGATTGAGGACCGCATCGAGCAGTATCCGCTTGGACGAGTAGTGGGAGTAGAGCGTCTCGATGGCGACACCTGCGAGTCGTGCCACCTCCCGCATCCCGGTATTCACCCAACCGTGCGTCGTAAAGAGCTCCGTGGCGGCGTTGAGGATGGCCGCTTTCGTCTCGTCGACCCGCTTTGCCCGCAAGGGCGAGTCGTACCGACGGCGATCAGTTGTCGAGAGCACGGCCTCATTGGCCGTGGTGTGAGTTACATCCACGGAACAAGAGTAGAACGTTAGTGTATTCAGTACAAGTGCGTTCTACATTGGCCCCGGCGAGGGAACCTCACGAACGCTTGCGATCACTGGACCGCACGGCGATTGGCTCCGATGGACCGACGGATGCCCACCACCGAGGCCGGAATTGGGCCTGACGATTGCCCGTGAAAAATAGTTGGAAGCCTTGTTCGGAAGTCGTCGACGAGGAACGATGTACTGACATGCAGTTTCAGCCTTCGGTGGCGATCGATGAGGGCACGATCCTGGCATTCGATCGCGCCCTTCCGGAGGTGTACCACTATCTCCTGCACCGCTGTCGTCAACGGTCCGTTGCGGAGGATTTGACGTCCGAGACGTTTCTGGCAGCGCGCGCGGTCTACGGCGACGACATGTGGCGTGCGTCGTACGGGCCCCAGGTGTTCGCGAGCCTCTACGGCGGCGAGCACGTCGACGCCCGCCTCGATCAGCCCAACTGGAGCGACCCCGGCTTCGACGCCTCTGATTGGCAGATCGTCCTCGAGCTCCCTCGCCTGGGTGATCGGATGGTCGATCAGGTCGGACACCCGTGCGGCGGATCGAAGTGCTCGCCGTCGCCGACGTGATCACCACGCCGTCCGGCGCGACAGTCCTCGACGTCGGCCAGAACATCTCGGGCTGGATGCGGTTCGCCGTGGACGGCCCGGCCGGTACCGAGGTTGTCCTGCGACACGCCGAGGTTCTCGAGCACGGCGAGCTCGGCACCCGCCCGCTGCGCAACGCGGCCGCCACCGACAGATTCGTGCTCGCCGGTGGCGAGCCGCACATGTTCGAGCCGACCTTCACCATCGACGGATTCCGATATGTCGAGGTCAGCGGTTGGCCAGGTGACGTCGATCCACAATGACGCTCGCTGTCGAGCACCGTGTGCCTATCGGCTTGACCGCACCTGTGATCTGTCTCGGACTCGCAGCGATGTGGCTGGTTGGGGCACGACACGAAGTTCGATTCGAAAGTGTAATCAACTAGCTGATTAAGCTGTCACCGAGCGGCCGAAGATCCCGGTCGTCAGGGGCAGCACAATGAGCAATCTCGCCGATGCATACGAGATAAGCATCGATCCATTCCGTGTTCACGTGCCAGACGAGGTGCTCAAAGATCTGCGTGACCGCCTTGATCGAACACGCTGGGTTGATCAGTTGCCGGGCACCACGTGGGAGTATGGGGCAGACGTCGCATACCTCAGAGACCTGTGCGAGTACTGGGCCACGACGTTCGACTGGCGAGCGGCAGAAGCCCGGCTCAACTCGTTCGCTCAGTACGTCACCGAGATCGACGGCATTCACATCCACTTCCTGCACGCCCGATCAGATGAGCCGGACGCGATGCCGTTGATCTTGACCCACGGCTGGCCCGGTTCGGTGGCCGAGTTCCTCTCGGTCGTCGGTCCACTAACCGATCCGGTCGCGTACGGTGGCGACGCGGCAGACGCGTTCCACGTCGTCGCCCCGTCACTTCCAGGATTCGCCTTCTCCGGACCTACCACGAGACGCGGTGTGCACGGCCGCGTGGTCGCGCCGGCGTTCGCCCAGTTGATGAGCCGGCTCGGCTACGACCGCTACGTGGCGCAGGGCGGCGACATCGGCGCCCAGATCTCGGCGCTGCTGGGTGAACTCGACCCCGAGCACGTCGTCGCCGTACATCTCAACCTGATCCCGGTCGCTCCGCCCGTCGGTGACCCGTTCGCCGGGCTGTCGGGGGAGGATCTCGAGCGGGCGATGCAGACGTTCGGGTTCCTCGACGGCGACACCGGGTACTGGAAGATCCAGGGCACCCGCCCCCAGACGGTGAGCAGCGCGCTGAACGACTCACCGGCCGGACTCGCCGCCTGGATCGTCGAGAAGTTCCGGGCATGGACCGATTGCGATGGCGACGTCGAGAGTGCGTTCAGCCGGGACGAGTTGCTCACGAACATCTCGATCTACTGGGTGACCCAGACGGTCAACTCGTCGGCGCGGTGGTACTTCGAGAACTCCGGCGCCGGTGGGCAGATCGCCTCGCCACAGGTCGCCGTGCCCACTGGCTACGCCGATTTTCCCGGTGAGCACTACCGAATGCCACTCGCGTGGGCGCGCCAGCACTTCAACTTGGTGCATGTGTCCTCGATGCCCCGCGGCGGCCACTTCGCCGCGTTGCAGGTTCCCGAGCTGTTCGTTGACGAGGTGCGCGAGTTCTTCCGGGGGTTCCGCTGATGGTGACGGTCCCGACCTCAATCGACGAGATCACACCGACGTGGATGACCGGAGCGTTGCAGGAGCGATTTCCGGGCATCGAAGTGAGCGCCGTCGACATCGACGAGGTGCTCGACGGGACCGCCACCAAGGTTCTGGCGCGCCTGACCTACGGCGGCGTCGGACGTCCGGACGGCGCCCCCACATCGGTGTGCGTGAAGGGCGGGTTCAAGGAGAACGCGTCGCTGATGGCTGCGACGGGGATCTACGAGCGGGAGGCGACCTTCTACCGTGACATCGCACCGAAGCTGCCGGCGTCCGGCACGGTCGCCTGGTGGGCAGGAGCCGACTCGGCTTCGCGACTCGGGGTCATCGTGCTCGATGATCTGCGTGCGGCCACGGCTACGTTTCGTCGGGCGACGTCCCCGATGACGGTCGACGAAGCAGCCGAAGGGCTCAGCCTGATCGCCGGATACCACGCTGCCACCTGGAACAGCCCGATACTGCACTCGCACCCGGCGATCGACTGCTACGTGACCCGCGACAACCCCTCGGGCCACTACTTCGCGACAATGGACGCCGAACGCGTGGCCCACTTCCTCGCGCTCCCGCTGCGAGCGGCCGCAATCCCCGAGCAGTTGCACCGCCCGCAGGACATCGTCGATCTGTTCTGGAGATGGGTCGACCAGAACCACGCCGGCCCATGGGTGCTCACCCACGGCGACGCCCACATCGGCAACTGGTTCCAACGTCCCGACGGAACGCTCGGTCTCGTCGATTGGCAGACGATGTGCCGGATGCGGTGCGCCCACGACGTGGCCTACTTCGTCGGCTCTGCGCTCGAGATCGCCGATCGGCGCCGGAGCGAGCAGGACCTGATACGCGAATACCTCGCCCGTATCTCGGCTGGCGGTGTCGACGGGCCCTCGTTCGACGACCTCTGGCTCGACTACAGGCGCCACATGGCCTTCGGTCTGATGGCGTGGCTGACGAGCCTCGAATGGATGAACCCCGAGGAGATCCATGCTGCCGCCGTCGGCCGGTTCGCCCATGCCGTCATCGACCTCGAATCCGCCGCCGCGCTCGCCTGAAGGACCGGCGTCGCGTTCGCCGCCAGCGGGTTCGCGGTCGAAGGCTGGATGGAATGAGTCCGATTCGACATCGAGAATGCTCGCAAATCCTGTGCACCTTTTGTGCACCTCACAGCGAGTCAAGACAAGGCCAAAGGAACACAGATCTCTGCCGGTTCAGTGCGTTGTTCTCCCACTCGAGCCTTGGACTTGTTGGGCGCGATTTCGTTACTCCCAGTACCGAAATCGAACCCGTTGAGCCTGGTCGGGCGCGCTGTGAGTACCCGCAGTACCGAAATCGCACCCGACCAGTCGCCGACGGAAGCCACGAACGCAGAAGGGCGCACGAAAGCTGTCCCCCTACTGACCGAGCGTGGCCGCGGAGTGCTCGGCTCAGGCGCTGGTTGCGGGTTCTTCGTCGACGGTGTAGACGGGCCAGCCGGATGCGCCGAGCTCGCGGGAGATGTTGCGCGCAGCTTCGCGTACGTCGTCGTGCAGCGAGGCGGGCGGAGGCCATTCGGAGGACTGCAACACGACCGCGATCGCGCCGACTGCGGCGCCGGTGGCGTCGAAGATCGGGGCGGCGAGACTGGATTCACCGAGCACGGCTTCGTCGTGTTCGGTCGCGACCCCGGTGCGGGAGACCTCGGCGAGGTCGTCGGCCAGTCGTGCGGGGTCGACGATGGTTTCGCCGGTCATGCTGCGAAGTGGCGTGGCCAGCCGCCCAGGAGCGAACGGCTGAAAGGCGAGGAGTGCCTTGCCGAGCGCGCTGGCGTGGGCGGGGACGACGAAGCCGACTTCGGGCATTTGTCGGCTTCCGTCGGGGCGCGGTTCGTGGTGCACGACGATGACGTCGTCGAGCAGCAAGACACCGGCTCGAACGGAGGCGCCGGTTCGCCGGGCCAGCTCTTCGGCCCATTTCAAAGCGCGGCTGCGGAACTCGAGGCTGTCGAGATAGACGCTGCTGAGCCGGAGCACTGCCGGGCCGAGCATGTAGCGCAGCGAGCCCGGTTCTTGCTCGACCATGCCGTGAGCGGCCAGGGTGCGCAAGATGCCGTGCACGGTGGAGTTGGGCAGGTCGAGCCGGGATGCCAGGTCGCTGAGGCTGAGGCGGCGGGCTGCTTGTAGGGCGAGCAGGATGCGGACTGATCGGTCAACGCTCTGGATCATGCGGCAATCTTTCTCGAAGAGATCTCTTGACGACACCCTATCAGTCGAATATTGTCGACAGCTATTCGACATTGTCGAATACCATTCGGCTTTGGGGGTCGATGGTTCAACCAAGAAGTGGGGGTTATCCATGGATGAGAACACCAGGTCGCAGAAGCTGGCGGCTGAGGTGCTGGGAACCGCGTTGCTCGTCTTCATCGGGGTCGGCGCCGTGCCGGCCACGCTGATCGTGAACGGGAGTGCACCGTTCACGATGGCCGATCTGGGCGTCATCTCCTTCGCGTTCGGCACCGTCGTCATTGCAACCGTCTACGCGCTGGGCCACGTGTCCGGCAACCACATCAACCCGGCGGTCACCCTCGGGTTGGCCGTCACCGGCAAGTTCCCTTGGAAGGAAGTACCCGGTTACATCGCCGCCCAGGTCGTCGGAGCAACCATCGGCGCGCTGGCAATCGTCGGGGTGCTCGGTCCGAAGGCGCATGAGGTCGGGCTCGGAGTGGCGTCGTTCAACAGCTCCTTGGGCGTCGGAAACGTGCAAGGTTTCTGCGCCGAGTTCGTCGGCACGTTCGTGTTGGTGTTCGTGATCTTCGGCGTCATCCACCGGAAAGCAGCGTCCGGCTTCGCCGGCGTGGCGATCGGCTTCGTCGTGTTCGCCGCCATCATCCCTGTCGCGCCGGCAACGTCGGCCGCCATCAACCCGGCCCGTGTAGTCGGCCCGATGCTCGTGCTCCAGGCATTCGGCGGGAGCGTCCACTGGACGCAGATGCCGGTGTACGTCGCCGCCGAGCTGTCCGCTGGTGTGGTAGCGGCCGCCGTGTACACGGTGATCGCCCGCACGAAGCTCGACCGGAGTGCAGCCTTGATGACCGAGAACTACGTCCCTGACTCGCTCGTTGCCGAGTCGGTCGTCTGAGCGCCAAGATCAACAGAGGAGAATCGCAACCATGAAGAAGCTGATCAACGAACCCACGACCGTAGTGACCGACGCGCTGGCTGGAATCGCGGCCGCGCACCCGGAGCTGCGGGTCGACCACGAGCACAAGGTGATCTACCGAGCCGACTCACCCGTCGCCGGCAAGGTCGGTCTGATCTCCGGTGGGGGCTCCGGACACGAGCCGCTCCACGGCGGCTTCGTCGGCGTCGGCATGCTCGACGCCGCCTGCGCCGGTGAGGTGTTCACGTCCCCGACACCTGACCAGATGTACGAGGCCACCAAGCTCGTCGACGCCGGTGCAGGCGTGCTGCACATCGTCAAGAACTACACCGGCGACATCTTGAACTTCGAGATGGCAGCCGAGATGGCCGGCGAGGACGCCGGCGTCAAAGTGGAAACCATCGTCACCAACGATGACGTCGCCGTCGCCGACAGCCTCTACACCGCGGGCCGCCGCGGTGTCGGTGTCACCGTCCTGCTCGAGAAGATCTGCGGCGCCGCCGCAGAGGCTGGAGCCGATCTCGGGTCGGTGGCAGCCATCGCTCGCAAGGTCAATGGCTGGGGTCGCAGCATGGGCGTGGCTCTCACGTCCTGCACCGTGCCGGCCGCCGGCAAACCCACCTTCGAGCTCGCTGAGACCGAGATGGAGATCGGAATCGGCATTCACGGCGAACCGGGCCGCTATCGCGAACCGCTCGGCACGGCAGCCGAGATCGCTGAGCGGTTGCTCGACCCAATCGTGAGCGACCTTCCCTACGACCGCGGCGACGCAGTGCTCGCCTTCGTCAACGGCATGGGCGGTACACCGCTGCTCGAGCTCTACGTCATGTTCGCCGAAGTATCCCGGATCCTCGGCGGCCACGGCATCAGCATCCAGCGCTCCCTGGTCGGCCCATACATCACGTCGCTGGAGATGGCCGGCTGCTCGATCACCCTGCTCAAGCTCGATGAGGAGTTGGTCAGTCTGTGGGACGCCCCGGTGCGCACCCCGGCATTGCGGTGGGGGGCGTGAGCGGTGGCCGCTGAAACCGTGACGGTCGCCGAGCTCGAGACCTGGATCCGTCGGTTCGCTGACCTCATCGCCGAGCATCGCGAGTACCTCACGGAACTCGACTCGGCCATCGGTGATGCCGACCACGGCATCAACATGGACCGAGGCATGCAGGCGGTACGCGCCAAACTCGACGCCACTTCCCTCGGCACCGCCGACGAGCTGTTCAAGCTGGTCGGAATGACGCTGGTCAGCAGCATCGGCGGTGCCAGCGGCCCCCTGTACGGGACGTTCTTCCTCCGCTTCGGCACCGCCTGCGGGGCCAGCGTCGCCCTCTCGGCCGACGATGTGGTCAAGGCATTCCGTGCCGGGGTCGAGGGTCTCGTCGCTCGTGGCAAGCCCGAGCTCGGCGACAAGACGATGTTCGACAGTCTGCACCCTGCTCTCGTAGCGCTCGACGCCGCAGTGGGTGTCGGGATGCCATCCAGCGAAGCATTCACCACAGCCTGGCAGGCAGCGATCCGCGGGCGCGACAGCACCATCCCGATGGTCGCTCGCAAGGGTCGGGCCAGCTACCTCGGCGAGCGCAGCGCCGGCCACCAGGATCCCGGCGCCACCTCAGCCGCGTTGCTGTTCGAAGCCGCCGCCGGCGCATTCGGGGAGTGAGGTCGCCATGGTTGGAATCGTTGTCGTCTCCCACAGTCGCCGGTTGGCCGATGCCGCCGTCGAACTCGCTCTGCAGATGGTCCGTGGCACACCACCACCAATCGAAGTCGCCGCCGGTCTCGACGGCCACGTGCTCGGCACCGACGCGGCGCGGGTGAAAGAAGCCATCGACCTCGTCGCCTCTCCCGACGGTGTGCTTGTCATCATGGATCTCGGTAGCGCCGTGCTCAGCGCAGAACTGGCACTCGAGCTGCGTGGCGCAACCGACGAGTGCCGTGTCGTGCTTTCGGACGGGCCGATCGTCGAGGGCCTCGTCGCCGCCGTCGCCCTCGCCGCAGCCGGCGCGTCGTTGGCCGAGGTCGCCGCCGACGCCTCCCAGGCCGGACAGATCAAGACCAAGCTGCTCGGCATCGAAACTCCCGCGACGGCGGATCACGGCGTCGCAGCCGGGATCGTCGCCAGCATCGAGCTCACCCTGCACAACGAACACGGCCTGCACGCCCGTCCTGCGGCCCGTTTCGTCGAGACTGTCCGTCGCTTCGACGCCGACGTCACCGTGCGCAACTTCACGACCGACGGTCCGACGGTGAGCGGCCGCAGTGTCAGCGCGCTGTCCACCCTCGGCGTACCGACTGGCGATCACATAGAGGTGAGTGCCTCCGGTCGCCAAGCTCGGGAAGCGCTGACCGCAATCGCCGCCCTGGTGCGGCGGAACTTCGACGAACCGCCGACCGGCATCGGCTCGGGACGTCAGACAAACGGCGCCGGTCCGACCCCTGCGTCGCCCGGCATCGGCATCGGACCCAAGACCTCTCTAACGCATACCGTCGCCGAACCACTCGAGGCGATTCCCGGCACACCGACGGCAGAGAAGGATCGGCTCCAAACCGCGTTCGAAGCGACCCGGGCCGAGCTGACCTCGACACGAGATCACGTCGCTGGCGCCGCCGGAGAGCGCGAGGCCGAGATCTTCGATGCCCACGTACTTCTCCTCGACGACGACGAGCTCGTCGGCACAGCGCTCGAGCTGGTCGCGAGCGACAGCGTCACGGCCGAGCAGGCCTGGCGCGTCGCCGTCGACGCGCTCGCCGCCCGCTTCGGTCAACTCACCGACCCCTACCTCCAGTCGCGGGCCGGCGACATTCGCGCCGTCGGCGACCAGGTGCTCGCCCACTTGCTCGGCCTCGCCCCCGGGCCCGCACACCCGCTCGCAGGCATCGTCGTGACTGACGACCTGACACCGACCCAGGCTGCCCGACTCGACCCCACCACCGTGCTCGGCATCGTCACCGCGGCCGGCAGCGCGCTGTCCCACGGCGCCATCCTCGCCCGCGCCCTCGGGATACCCGCCGTGGTCGGCGCCGGTCATGACGTGCTCGACGTCCCCGATGGCACCATGATCCTCGTCGACGGGACCGAAGGTCTCGTCGTGATCGACCCGGATCCGACCGTCACGGAGCAGTTCAGCAACAAGGCCGACGGACAACGAAGGCACGCCACGAGCCTTCTCGAGGCGGCCAGCCGACCGGCGATCAGCTCCGACGGTGTGTCCATCGAGGTCCTCGCCAACATCGCTTCCCGCGACGACGCTCTTCAAGCAGTTCGCCACGGTGCCGATGGCGTTGGATTGCTCCGCACCGAGTTCCTCTTCCTCGACCGTCTCCAACCGCCCGGCGAGGACGAACAGCTCGAGGCCTATCTCTCGATCGCTGATGCCCTCGGCGGCCGGCGCCTCACCGTTCGTACCCTCGACGTCGGCGGCGACAAGCCAGTCCCCTACTTACCTTCCAGCGCCGAAGCCAACCCGTTCCTCGGTCGCCGCGGTCTACGGCTCAGCCTCCAGCAGCCCGACTTGTTCAAAGAACAGCTCCGCGCCCTCGTCAGAGCCGGGATGCAGTACCCGATCACTGTGCTCTTCCCGATGGTCACCACGATCGACGAGCTGCGAGCCGCCCGCGCCCTGCTCGCCGAGGCAGCCGTCGAGGTCGGATGCGGAGCCGGCGATCTTCCCCCAGGGTTCGAGGTCGGCGCGATGGCTGAGGTGCCCGCCTTTGCGCTCCACGCCCGAGCCGCCGTGCCGCTCGTCGACCTCATCAGCATCGGCACCAATGACTTGACCCAGTACACGCTCGCGGCCGAACGCGGCAACGCCGATGTTGCGTCGCTCGCCGATCCGCTCGACCCCGCAGTGCTGCACCTGATCTCCGAAGTCGCCAACGCCGCAACGGCGAGGGCCCGAGTAGCCGTGTGCGGCGAGATGGCCGCCGACCCCCTCGCCGTAGCCCTTCTCGTCGGCCTCGGAGTTCGCGAGCTCAGCATGACCCCGCGCGCTATCCCCGCTGTCAAAGACGCGATCCGCTCGACATCGGCCAACAAGGCGAAACAACTCGCCGCCCTCGCGCTCCACCGCGACTCGGCAGATAGTGTCCGAGCCCTGCTCAGCGACCTCGCCTAACACCGAGTCAGACTCGAAACTGCTCCCACAGCGACCTCAGCCACGACGCCGTCGACACCATTGCTGTCGACACCATTGCTGAACGCATCCGCGACAGTCTGCGTCGGACTGTCCGCCTGAGTGCTCCAGACTCTATTGTTCCAGCCATATCGGGGTGCCCGGGGCGGGAATCGAACCCGCATGACCCGAAGGTCACGGGTTTAAGTTAAGACTTCACGTATGCAACGGTTGGTCCGCCGGATTCGTCTGCCCTGCTCACGTTCACATTAGATGTCCGTGCAAGGCCGGATGATCCGCCGCGGTCCGCCGGGTACCACCAAGTCCCGTGCAGGGATTGTGCAGTATCGCGTCCGCCAGTCGCGCCGACCGGGGCCGTCTGGTGTGGCTCGACCTCGACGCCGACGGAGTCCGGGATATCGGCGAGCCCGGGATCCCGAACATCACCGTGACCGTGACGAACTCCGGCGGCAGACGATCTCACTCGTCACCAACGCCAGCGGTCTGTGGACCACCGACGACGGCAGCGTGCCGCTGGGCTGGCTGGCTGCTGGTGACTACACCATTGCCGTCGACACGGCCGACCCTGACCTGCCGAGCGGTGTCGTCAACACCGCCGATCCCGACGGCGGACTCGACTCGACAGCGCTCAAGGCCCTCGGCGAGAACGAGGTCGACACGACCCAGGACTTCGGCTACGCGGGCACCGGCAGCGTCGGCGACTTCGTGTGGCTCGATCTCGACGCCGACGGGGTACAGGATGCGGGCGAGCCAGGCATCCCCGACGCCGACGTGTTGGTGACGTGGTCCGGCTTCGATCGGATCCTCGGCACAGCGGACGACATCGATCTCCCGGTGACGACCAACGCCGACGGGCTCTACACGGCGCCAGGATTCACCGACGCTTACGACGAAGCGAGACGAAGAATCGACCAGATCGACAGGCTGGTGCTGGCACTCGACGAGCAACGGGAGACGATGGGCATCACCAAAGCCGAACTCGCTCGTCGCGCCGACCTCGCACCCGAGGCCATTCGTCGACTCTTTAGCGCGGATGGCCCAAACCCCACCATCGGCACGCTGACAGCCATCGCGGATGCGCTCGAGCTGGAACTGGTACCGCGCAAACGACGTGTCCGCTGAGCGGACGGGCGAACTCGCTAAAGATCTACCGCCGCAGCCTCTGCCACGGCGTGCAGTTCATCGAAACTCTCGCGGGCGTCTTCCCAAGCTCTGCTTTGATGCACGATCCGCTTCGCTTCTCCAAGGCTCACGTGCAGGACCGCGCGAGTGACCTTGATCGACTCGATCGGTGAGAAGCCTTCGGCGCGAAGCTGCGCGAGAACCTGCTCCCAGTCCTCGCGGTCCACCGGACTCTGAGTTGTGCTGCTCGTCTGGCTCATGGCTGCTCCCTTCGGAGCCGGATGACGAGATTCACTCTACGACCCGGACGAGCGCCGGACAGGCGCGTTCCCGTCACGAGCAACTCATCGAACCCCGCTTCAGCCATTTCGATGATGGCCAAACGGGCCCATCCGACAAGTTCCGTGGGTGAGATCGAGAAGCGGACCCCACCGCTCGGATACACGGCAATATCGCGGAGCTCAATCTGCGATTCGTGCAGAACAATCTCAGCAAGGACGTCTACGCGTCCGGACGGCGTGTCGAACGAGCGCTCGTAGAGATCTCCATCGATGAATGTCATCGCGTACCGCCGTAGATACGGGAGGCGATGAGTTCGGCAGCGTCGGCGTCTAGGCCCTGGGCGACGTGAGAGTAGAGATCGAGGGTGATTGCGATGGTCGAATGCCCGAGGCGCTCAGAGACGATCTTGGGGTGCACTCCAGCCCTCAGAGCGAGCGTTGCGTAGCTGTGGCGAAGGTCGTGCAGGCGGATCCTCGGTAGTGCCGCATCGCGGACGATTCGGTCGAACGACTGCGAAAAACGGTTTGGGTGAACCGGCTCACCGAGCTCGTCAGTGAAGACCAGTTCGCCCTCGTTCGACCACACGTCGGCTGCCGCGATGCGCTCGACTCGCTGCCGTTTGCGATGAGCCTTCAAGGCGTCCAGCGTGACGGCGTCGATCGACACCCTGCGTCGGCTCTTGCTCGTCTTGGGTGGGCCGATGTGCTTGTCGCCGCGTACGGTCGTCAGTGTCTGGACGATCGACAACGCTCGACCAGCGAAGTCCACGTCCTCCCATCGAAGACCGAGCACCTCGCCTCGACGCATGCCTGTCGTCGCCAGGAGAACGAACGCCATCGACAGTCGCTCCCCCACCAGCGCTTCGAAGAACCGTTGGATCTCATCGGACGACCACGTGCGCTGCTCGGCTCTCGGAGCGGCGACGGCCCGAGCTGCAGCGGCCGGATTGCGGCTGACAAGACCGAAGCGCTCGGCGTCAGTCAACGCGCGACGTAGCACGATGTGGCAGTTGCGTACCGTCTTCGGCGCCAACGGCCGCCCGCCGGCACCACCGCTCGCGAGCAACGTTGCGTAGAGCGACTCGACCTGCAATGGCGTCAACGCTTGCAACGGGACAGCACCGATCTGTCGAGTGATGCGATTGGCAGCCATCTCGTAGCTGACCCAAGGTCGTCTCGCGGATTCGTGGTCGCATCGTCTCGAGCCACTCGGTCAAGAAGCCCGACACCGTGGTGCGATTGCGAGCGACGACGGTCCCAGCGTCGGAAGCCGTCGCCAACGAACGTAGAGCTGCTTCGGCTGACTTCTTCGTGGTGAACGCCAGAACGGCGAGCTTGGCGTCGACGACCGGTCGCCGGATCGGGACCGAGGTCGACGACGAACGACCACACCGCTCCATTGCGTTGCACCGACCCTTTCGCCATCCCACAACCGTAGATCGAGGGTGTCACAGAGTTGTGACACGGATGTGACACGCGCACAACACTCGGACACCACCCAAATCACTACCCGACCTATAAGACCAGTTCACAATGCGTGCCCGGGGCGGGGATCGAACCCGCACCCTCTTGCGAGGAGGGGGGTTTAAGCCCCCCGTGTCTGCCAATTTCACCACCCGGGCAGGTGAGCAGGACAAGGCTATTCACATCGGCGACTCGGTGATGTCCGCTCTCGTCGTCGAGAGGTTCATAAGCTAAGTGGCACGGTCAGGCATCACGCCCGGTGAAAGTCGACGCGTGGCGCCCAAGTCGGTGGGTCAGCGTGGATCACAACCGCAAATCGACGTATGGGGGGCGCGGACGCGAAATCCTTGGCGTGCCCTAGCGTTGCCGCCATGCGGCTCAATCGCCTCACACTGGCCCTCGTCGCGCTGGTGGTTCTCGCCGCGTGTGGCTCGACACCCGCCGTCCACTCGAACCGTGCCGACCCGATCGGCAGCGCGCCCGTGACGGCGGATGGATCCGCCAACACTCCCGCCAACACTCCGGCAGGTGCCGAGGGCAGCCTCGATTGGGGCGCGTGCCACGACCCGAGCGCCGAGGACCCCGCCCTGGAATGCGCCACGCTGACCGTACCGCTCGACTACGACAATCCGACCGGCGACAGCATCGACATCGCCCTTGTCAAGGTTCCGGCCTCCGGCGATCGCCAGGGCGCGGTGCTGTTCAACCCTGGGGGGCCGGGCGGTTCCGGCTTCGATCCGATCGCGTTCAGTGGAACAGCGATCTCGTCGACTCTCGGCCTTCAATCCTTCGATCTGATCGGCTTCGATCCACGGGGCGTGGACCGCTCGGGTGGCATCCATTGCGTGTCCGACGAATTCCAGGACAAGCACCTGTACATCGACGAAACACCTGACACACCAGCCGAACAGGCGCTGAAGGACGAGGCCAAGCCGGGGTTTGCCGACGGCTGCAAAGCGACGTACGGCGACACGTTGCGGTTCTATTCGACGGAGAACACCGCTCGCGACATGGACGCGATCCGGTCGGCGGCCGGCGACGAAAAGCTCTCCTTCCTCGGCGTCTCGTATGGCACCTATCTCGGTGCGACGTACGCGACGATGTTCCCGGATCGGGTCCGAGCGATGGTGCTCGACTCGGCGTTCGAACCCAACGGCGACACCGTCGAACAGGAGTTCAAGACCCAGCTCGTCGGGTTCGAAGGCGCGTTCAACAATTGGATCGCTTGGTGCGAAAAGGATCCAACGTGTGATTTCACCGCTCCCGACGTCGGTGCACGTTGGGACGCGCTGAAGCAAAAACTCGACGACACGCCGATCGTCGGGTCCGACGGTCGCCTGGCCAACAACGCCGTCATGGAGGGGGCCACGACCGCCGCGCTCTACAGCGAGAGCGAGTGGCCCGTGCTGGCCCAGGCCCTGGCGAAAGCCGAAGATGGCGACCCGGCCGGTATCTTCGCCCTCGCCGACTCGTACAACGGCAGGAACAGCGACGGCACCTTCAACACGCTGTTTCAATCGTTCCCCGTCATCCAGTGCGCAAGTGGGATCGAAGCATCACCTCCACCGGATCCGCAAGCGCTCGTGGCCACGCTGCATGCCGCTGCACCGCGATTCGGCAAGGACATCACGGCGGAGGACGTGACCTCGGAGGCTGAGCAGTGCAACAAGCTGGTCGGCAAGGCCGAGCCGGTAAAGCTGTCATACGCCGGCGACGGCCCGATCGTGGTGGTCGGCGGTACCAACGATCCGGCGACACCGATCCGGTGGGCCCAAAAGATGACCGGCGAGCTCGGGCCCAACGCCAGGTTGGTGACCTACACCGGCGAAGGCCACGGTCAACTGCTGGTGAACACCTGTGTGACTGACATCGAAGGGGCTTTGCTGGCCAACCAGACGCTGCCTGACCCCGACACCGTGTGCAAGCCCGACCCTGTTGTCGCCAAGCCCGATTGGTGGGATTCGATGCCCGTGCCCGAGGGCGTTTCAGAAGTTGTCGCTCTCCCGGCGCTGGCGGCCACGCTCGGGGCATCGCCCACGCAGATCTTCAGCGAGATGCGTACGACGTCGATGAGTCCCGACGACGCAATAGCCGCCTACACCGACACACTGCGCGGCAAAGGCTTCCAGAAGGTCGATGCACCGGAATCGCTCCCGATCAACGACGTGAAGCAGGGTGCATACACCGATGGCAGCAAGGCGTTCATCGTGGAAGCAATGGGCCCGAAGGCGTTCGACGACAAGGCCTTGCAAGGCGCCAAGGCCGAGGTGCCGCCGAACACCACGGTGGTGTGGTTGATCTCTGTGGAGGCTTAGGCGACCGAGCGCAGCCGCGGCGCCTCGAACCCGAGCGCCAGCCACAGCTCTGCCCGGAGTCGATCCGAACGAGGTGGTAGGAGTTGATTGGTCACGATCACCCCCTCGATCATGTCGCCGACGATTGCCGCCCATGGACGGCCCTTCAGCTGAACCGCCACGACCGCCCCGTTGCTGACGCGCCGGAGCGAACGGTCGACACCGGAGATCCGCGGGGGCAGCGAAAGCCTGGCGCCACCAAACCTCGGCGACGAACCTCGCGACCGAGGGTGCGGGCGGCGTGGGCGAAGTCGAGGGAGGTGTTGCTGACGGGCATGCGATCAGTGTCGCGCACGGGTGTTACAGGCCAGCTGCGACACCCCGTGGTTAGTGTCGACGATCGTGGAGGAACCTCGGCAACTCAACCCCGCGCGAGCAACGCACGCTCGCGCTGCTGCGACGGTCTGCAGAGCCAACAGTGTTCGATGTCGCACTGGTCGAAGATCTGCGCGACCAGGCAAACGAGGCATTCGCCCACTTCAGCGACCGGCTCGACGGTCACACCGTGTTCGTCACCAAGCACACGCTGGCCAGCGTGCACGACTGCGAGGTGCATTTCCTGGCCCCTGACGAGTTCGAGTGGACCCCGGCACGTGCCCGTGGCCAGGTCGCCCACAAGGCCATCCAGCTGATGCTCAACTGGCGGGGCGAGCCGAGCCCGCGCGAGCTCGTCGACGAGGCGTTGTCCCGGCTCGGCGACGAAGAGCGCGACTTCGGCAGGTGGATCGCCCGTCTCTCCCCCGGCGACGAGGCCGATCTGCGTGGTCAAGCAGTCGACCGGGTCAGCAAGTTCGCTGAATGCTTTCCTCCGCTCGACATGCGCAGCAACCCTGTCACCGAGGCTGCGGCACAGTGGCCGCTCGATCATCCGATCCTGCTACGGGCCCGTGTCGATCTCGTCATGGGAAGGCCCGAGGGTCGCGAGAGCCGCAAGGTGATCATCGATCTGAAGACCGGCCGAGTCAGCCAACGCCACCGTGAAGACCTGCGGTTCTACGCCCTGGTCGAGACACTGGTCCGCGACGTGCCACCGCGCAAATTGGCCACCTTCTACCTCGATTCCGCCCAGCCGGTGGTCGAAGACGTGACCGAGGGCGTGTTGCGCACGGCGCTGCGTCGCACGCTCGACGGTATCCACCGGCTGATCCAGTTACAGGTAGAGGGCGAGAACCCCGTCAAGAAGCCGGGCGTCTCGTGCCGCTGGTGCCCGTTCCGCCAGGAATGCCTCGAAGGTCAGGCCTATCTGCGCGGTGACGACGACGAGGTCGAACCGTGATCAGCTGATGACCCGCACCTCATCCCCCTTTTGCAGCCAATCCCATATCACTTGACCCTGCTCGGGCAGCACCCGAATGCAACCCGATGAAGCGCCAAACTCCATTTCGGAACCGACCGAGGCGAGCGGTTGCACATACTCGCCGGTTCGCAGGACCGGCACGGTGTGGAAGGCAACTCGTGCACCGGTCTCCTCGCCGCGGGTGAAGGCAACGAAATGGCTCATCGTGCTGAAATGCCCGCCGAACTTCGACGAGGCGTGCATCGACTTGGCGAACACCGGGTAGGTCCCCGGATCGGGCTGTTCGCGTGCGGTGGTGATCACGAATTCGGGCAGGGCGACGCCGTGGTCACACAGCCAGGCGCGCTGGCGGTCGCGGTCGATCACCGCGGCGTGCAGAGTGAGGGGGCAGTTGGGGTCGATGACCAGAACCGGCGCAGGGGTCGTGGTCGTCGTCGGCAGGGCCGTCGTAGTAGTCGTGGGGGCGACAGTCGTGGTCGTCGAGACGGTGGCAGCGTGCCGGGCGGTCGTATCGACAGGTGCGGTCGTGGCCACGGTGGTGTCGACGACGGCCGCCGTCGTTTCGGGTTGCGGCGACGAGTTCTGGGAATTCGACCCGCCACACTGAGCCACGACACCCAGGGCCACAACGCCCGCGACAGCCCGGATCAGCACCTGGTTCCCGCGTCGCATCGGAGATCAGGCTACAAGCGGGGGTCGAGCAAGGTCTCGACATCGAGTTGCCAGCAGAAGAACGACAACACATCGGCGTCGTCGTCGGACACGCATCGAAGCCGGCTTGCCCACCCCGTGGCCGGCTGCGACCGCTCTGGCGCAACAGCACCGGCCGATCGTCCTGGCTGCGAGCTGGCCGTGAGCATTGCCGCCATCTTGCGGGCGTGCATCGGGTCGACCCGGGTGTCGCCCTCGGCGGTCGTGAACAGCACCGCCGGAGTAATCGCGCCCTCGACTGACGTGGTGATACGGGGAGTAGGCGTGCAGCCAACCGAACTCCTCGGCGACATCGGGGTCGCCGTACTCGTCGGTCCACAGCCGGGCGATGAGGAACTGCGGGAAGCGGATCATGTCGAGCAACGGCACCGCGCACCACACGGCCCTCGCCAGGTCGGGTCGCTGGGTGATCGCGACACCCACGAGCAGCCCGCCGTTCGAACCGCCGTCGATGGCCAGCCGGTCAGGCGATGTGAGACCCCGGGCGACCAACCAGTCGGCTGCGGCGTGGAAGTCGTCGAACACGTTCTGCTTGTTGGCTCGACGGCCGGCGTGATGCCACGCCTCACCGTGCTCGTAGCCGCCGCGCAGACCGGCGACGGCGAACACGCCACCGGCCGCGCACCACGCGGCAGCACGGACGAGCCACGCCGGCGACTCGACGATGGCGAAACCGCCGTAACCGGTGAGGAGCAGCGGGGGTCTGCGTCGACGGCACGACGTCGGCGCGATGGATGACGAACAGCCCGATCTCGGTGCCGTCGAGCGACGGGTAATGTCAGCTGACTGACCGTCAGGCGGGGGATCACCGACGGCGTCGGGTTCGGGCGACCATCGCTCGACGCCGTCGCTCGACCAACCGGTACAACGTCGGGGGCGCATCGAACGATGCGGTCGTCAAGAAGGCGATGTCGCCGTCGGTGTCGAGCGACTGAACGCTGATCAGCCCGAGCCCGTCGATGTTGCCTTCGAGCGAGCCGTCTGTGTTCCATACGTTCGACCGTGTCGACCGCGGCCCTGCTCGACACGACCAGTAGCCGATCGCCGACGACTGGCGGCCCGAGCGACGACGACATCGCGTTCGGCGACGACCGTGCGCCACTCGGCCGGGATTGTCGAACCGAGCGGCAACGACGCGACCGTTGGGCGCATCGAGCGTGATGTCACCGCCAACAACTCGCCGGCGTGGAAGAAGAACGACGACTGCGCCTCGACCCCACTGATCACCGTCACGCCATTCGCCGGATTCGGTATCGAGCAGATGCGCATCGATCCGCGCCCCACCCAACCAGCATTGAGACGAGCAAGTAGCGACCGTCATCGCTCGCCAGCACGTCGGGCCAGGTCTCGGGGGTGGGCAGGTCGTCGAACACCAACGGGTCGGTGGTCGGATCGGTGCCAAGTCGGTGGAAGTAGACGTGGCGGTGGTACTGGTCGTCTTCGGGATAGCGCGGGTACCAGAACCCTGAGCTGTCGGGCAACCAGGCGATCGTTGACGCACGCGTGTTGGGGATCGCAGTCGACGAGATGTGCGCCCGTTGTCGGCATCGAGCGACGTCAGGATGCTCTCCTCGGTACCGCCTTCGCTGAGTCCGCACGCCACCAGCGAACCGTCGGCCGACGGCTCGAACCAGTCGATCGCGACGGCTGCATCGGCGGCACGCTGGGCCGGGTCGAGCAGCGTCTGCGCAGGCGCGTCGGCTGTCGACGGCCGACCGCACGACCAGCGAGAACTGATCGGCGCCCACGCCGCGCTCGAGCACGAACAACCGCTCGCCGCGCACCGACAGCACGAGCGACCGTCGGCAGCGCGGTGAGCGCGGAAAGGCGCTCGTGCCAGGGGCCCCAGGTCGGGCCGGGCATCGAGCGCCTGCGTGGTTCGTTGGTTGTGGGCGGCAACCCAAGCCGCTACCTCGTTCGGAGTCACCGTCTTCGAGCCACCGATAGGGATCGGCGACGGCGACGCCGTGCAGCACGTCGACATCGGCGCCGCGACGTGTTGAAGGTGCGGGCGGTGTCGAAGCTGCCGGAAAACGATTGGCTCAGCCACGTCCCATGTTGGGACGCTTGCCGTGGTTGGCCTTGGAGCGGCGCATGCGCGCCTTTTTCTTCTTCGTCTTCTTCGACATGGGGAGCCAGGTTAGCGGTGTGGCCGTTTGGTTCCTCGCAGGTCAGCTACCAGGCCTGATGAAGCGTGGACCGACCCAGCGTCCGCGATGTCAGTGCGGCACACGCTCGCCGATCTCGGTGTGAGTGATCTCGTCGTGGAACAGCTTCTTCGTCTTGGGGAAGCGAGCGACCTGGACGACGAGAGGAATGAGCAGGAAGTAGGCGAACGCGACGACGATTCGCATGATGTTGCGCTGGAAAGCGCGCCAGTACGAGATCTGGTCACCATCCTTGGTCGTGATCTGCATCTTCAGGATTCGCTTGCCTGGGGTGGCGCGCCATCGAGACGACTCGAACGCAGGTGCGATTGTGATGAGGGCGATCAACGAGACAAGGAAGATGACGGTTGCCACATTCGAGCTCACGTTCTCGTTGCCAAGGACATAGGCCAGGATGCCGAAGACGAAGGCAGGTGCGAAAAAGAAGACGCCGTAGTCCAACAGCAGGGCGAGCCCGCGTTTCCAGAGGACCCGCCGGTAATACCGCTTGCGCCAGTCGACCACCGCGATTGGTTTCTCCCGAGTAGGCGCCGTCGATTCGGCACGTGCAACGCCAGCTGGAGCCACGACCGGGGGTGCAAATGTCCCAGCTGTCGGCGCGGCTGCGAGTGATTGCTGCACCGTGGGCGGCTCCCAAGCCGATGTCGGTGGCACGAAATTCCGAGACGGCTCGATGGCCGCCTCGGCTTGTGGATCGGGTCCTGAACCATTCTCGATCTCGACGTCCGACGCCGCCTCTGCGGGCTCATCGGCGAGCCGTGCCGTCTCTCCGGCGACCGCGGGGGTGAGGGGCGGGCGGGCGACGCGCTCCCTGTTCACGATCCGCTTGATCTCATCGCCGACTTCCTTGACCACGGCCGTCACCGCGTCGTCCTTGTCGGGCCAGTTGTTGAGGGGCGTCTGATTGTCGGGCAGGACCAGCCCGTCGGCGAAGGGCGTGTCCTTCCAGTTGAAGTTACGCACCAGGATCGAGATCATCACGAGCTGCCCCGCCTCGGCGCGTGCAAGAACCGGCAGGCTGCGATCGTAGATGTCGTCGTCGTCGATGAAGGCCGAGCTCAGCAAGGCCAGGACGATGTGAGCATCACTCAAGCGTCGGCGGTGAACCTCGATCTCAGCGCTCGCCAGCATGGAATCGTCATCGAGGAGCTCGAGCAGCACGCCCGACTCACGCAGCTTGCGGATGATCGGCTTCAGGTGCTGACGAATCGCGTCGCGGAACTCCAGATCCCTTTCCTCCGGCGCGTTGAGGCAGTAGACCAGGATCGTTCCCTGGTTGGTACTCGGTGCCGTCGTCGTGTCACTCACTCTGCTCCTTCAAGGGGTTCGTTCGCTCAACCCCGCCTCAGCGCACCTGCGCGTTCATGTAGTCGACGAGCTGCTCGACGCCGCGGGCGATCTGGGTGTATGCGACGTCGCGGTCTAGGAACTCGGTCACGGGCTTCCCGTGCATGGGAAGTGCTTGCAGCGCGGCGTAGGGCAGACGCTGCCAGTCGCATTCGCGGAGAATGACCGGCACGACCCGTGCGGAGCCCTCGCTGTGGCGTTCCATGGCCACGACCAGCTCCTTGTCCCAGATGAAGTCGGACGCGTTGAAGTCGGCGCTGATGAGCAGGAGGATGACATCGGCGCGCCGCAGCTCGGACATGATCGTCTCGTCCCAGTCGGAGCCGGCGATGAGCTGCCGATCACTCCAGACCTCGACCTTCCCCGAGCGCTTGAGCACCTTGAGTTGCTTGTCCAGCTCACGCTTGAGATCCTCGTCCTCGTGCGCGTAGGAGATGAAGATACGAGTGCCAGACCGAGACTCCTCAGACATCGAACCCTCCCCGCGACGTAACCCCAGGTCGGCCAAACATACCGCATTGGCCACCTTCCGCAGCGGGCCGCGCCACCTCAGGAGTCAGCGGAGGTTCGGGCGCTGTGGGTGGTATGCCGGCGCGGTGAGCATCGGCGCCCTCAATCTGGCCATCGGTGAAATCTCCAGCTCACCCTCATCGACGAGCCACTGGAACCACTGCCGCAGGCATTCGAAGCGCAGCACCACCGACTCGCGAGACACCTTGGCACCACCGCTCTCTTCGGCCTGGAGCTGGACAGCGATGAAGCGACGCACCTGGTCGACGCTCTGTCGGGTCGGATCAACAGGGATTCCGGCGCCCTCAGACCATGCCGTGAACGAGCGGACGGCACCGACGTAGCTCTGCAGATCGCTCTTGTCCTCGGCCTCGAGTGACCGCACCCACGATTCGACCAATGGCCGGACTTCGGCGTCCGTCTCGAGGATGATGTCCTCGATCGTTACACCGTCGGTCATGCCGGGTCAGGCCGCCTGCACCCAGCGCAGCAAGTCGTCGACCGCCCAGGTATTGATCACCCGGTCGAGCGGCACCTCGCACTCGGCGGCCCGGTTGCAGCCGTGCGGTTGCCATTCGAGCTGGCCCGTCGCGTGTGCGTCGGAGTCGATGGCGAAGTAGCAGCCGTACTCGATTGCCAGATCGAGAAGCGGGCGCGGCGGGTCGAGCCGTTCTGGCCGGCAGTTGATCTCGACGGCGGTGTGGAACTGGGCGCACGCCGCAAACACGTAGTCGGCGTCGAACGTCGACGGATCCCGCTTGCCGATCATGCGGCCCGTGCAGTGGCCGAGGATGTCGACGTGCGGCGAGGCGACGGCGCGGACCATCCGCTCGGTCATCGGTTGCCGTTCCATCCGTAGTTTGGAGTGGACGCTGGCCACGACCACGTCGAGTTGGGCGAGGACCTGGTCGTCGTGATCGAGCGTGCCATCTTCGAGGATGTCGACCTCGATGCCGGTGAGGATGCGGAACGGCGCCATCTTCTCGTTGAGGATGGCGACATCGGCGAGTTGTTGCTCCAACCTTTCGCGGCTCAACCCGTGGGCCACCGTCAGCCTGGGCGAGTGATCGGTCAGCACCATGTACTCGTGGCCGAGAGCACGTGCGGTGCGTGCCATGGCCTCGATGGTTGCACCGCCATCGCTCCACCGGCTGTGCATGTGACAGTCGCCGCGCAGTGCGGCGCGATAGCGGGCACCGTCGTCGGTCACCTTGACCTGGGTCTCGGCCTCGATCTTGTCGACGTAACTCGTGTCACCACGGAGGGTCTCGGTGATCAGCCGAGCCGTCGAATCGCCGATCCCTTCGAGATCGGTGAGCGTGCCCGCGGCGGCCCGTGCTTCCAGTTCCTCGGGTGGGATGGCCCGAACGACTTCGAGGGCCCGGACAAACGCCTTCGTCTTGAACCCCGTGTCGTGGGCCCTGTCAAGGCAGTGCACCACACGTTCGAGGGCGTCGACCGGGCTCATCTCATCGAGTGTAGATGACCCTTCGGCGAGGTCGACGGCTGGCTACGCCGACGATTCCGATCCCGGCGACCAGCAGCGCTGTGGCGACGTAGGAGATCACGTCGCTGCCCTTTCCGGTGTGTGGCAGGGCTGGCCCGGGCGCCGGCGGGAGCACTTCGGCGACGGGAACCACCTCTGGACCTGTCGATGCCGGCGGGACCGACGGTGGAGCGACTTCGACGACTGTCGGCGCGATCGTGTTGTCGGTCGACGTAGTGGTGGCCGGCACCATGGTCGTGGAGGTCGAGGTCGACGAAGTAGTGGGCGGCAGAGTCGTGCTGGTCGTGGTCGTGGTCGTCGTTGGCGGCACGGTCACCGGCACTGTCGTGGTCGGCGGCAACGTCGTGGTCGGCGGCACGGTCGTCGTCGATGTCGTCGTGGCAATCGGGACGTCGACCATCGCCGTGGCTGACACGACTCCGGGCGCGCCACCCGTTATCAGCCGCTGCGCACCGTTGGGATCCGGACCCGCCGGCCTGCCGCGATAGACGAGCGCCGGCGCGGGAGCCGACGTGGACGCGACGACCGTCATCCTTCCCGGTACTACCGGCATCGTCGAGTGGGCCAGACCGCCAGCATCGGTCTGCATCGCGACGGGCACATCCTGCCCGCTCAACAACAACGTGATCGTCGCACCGACGACCGGCTGCGTCCCCACGATGAGGGCGACGTCGATTCCACCATCTGCTCCAACCGCGACCGAGATGACCCAGGTCCCGGCGAAACTGACGGCCTCGGCATCGAGTTCGACAGCGCGCGCCTGGATGTCGGCGCGACCACTGGCCCGGGCGACCATGTCGAGCGATGAAACAAGCGGCGCCGCTCCATTCGCGGCACGCCTGGTACCGGCGCCGTCTTGGGCGTAGTAGTGAAAGACCGCCCACATGGCCGCCGCCGTCAGATTGTCGGTTGTATCGCCATATCTCCACGTGAGATACGCGCCCTTCGCCCCAGACGGATCGTTGGGAAAGCTTTGGCCGACAACTGCTGATGGAAAGTCGATTGTCGGATGGATGCCGCGATTGAAGGTGCACGAACCGACGCGGAACTGCCCGGCCTCGTCGACGAACAGCCACTGCCCCGCCCAGATGGGACCCGGCGAGAATGCAACTCCGGCCGTATGGAACTCGATGGCGATTCCCGCGCAGCGATAGTCGTCGACCAGGTCGACGCCGCCGTCGAAGCTGACGTGGGCGACGCAGTTCGACGGGACCTGAGCACCGAGTTGATCGGCCCCCGCCGAGACCGGCGCGGTTATCACGACTGCCACGAATACGGCTCCGAGAATTCGCTTCACGCCACACAGATCGACGGCGGTGTGGGCCGAGCGGAAATCGGGCCGGGTAGCCTCAACTCTTCGCTATGGAACGCTTCGGCCTGGTTGGCCTTCCCAACGCGGGCAAGAGCTCGCTGTACAACGCCCTCACCGGTGGCGGCGCGCTTGCCGCGCCGTACGCCTTCGCCACGAAGGACCCGAACGTCGGTGTCGCCAAGGTGCCCGACGAGCGCGTCGATCGGCTGGCGGCGATGAGCAAGTCGAAATCGATCGTGCACGCCGCCGTGCAGGTCGTCGACATCGGCGGTCTGGTCGAAGGAGCGTCGAAGGGCGAGGGCCTCGGTAACAAGTTCCTGGCCAACATTCGCGAGGTCGATGCGATCGTGCTCGTGCTGCGGGCGTTCGAAGACGACGACGTGACCGGGCCGAGTGATCCCATCGAACACCTCCGGGTGGTCGAGATCGAGCTGGCCCTGGCCGATCTGGAAACAATCGAGAAGCGACTCAACCAGGCCACTCGTCAAGCCAAGCTCGACAAGTCGGCAGCCGGCGAACTGGAATCGCTGCAGGCGGCGTACGACGCATTGTCGGAAGGCCGGCCGCTGTACCGCGCCGGCTTGAAGCCCGAGTGGCGCGAGCAGCTGAAGCCATATTTCTTGCTGACCAACCGGTCAGTGCTGGCCGTGGTGAACGTCGGCGAGAACGACCTCGACAAGATCCCCGAGGTCGAGCAACGGGTACGCGACGAGTTTCAGTCGGCCGGCGACAACGTCGAGGTCATCGGCATGTGCGTGCAACTCGAAGCCGAGGCGGCCACGATCGTCGATCCGCTCGAGCGGGCCGAGATGCTCGAGGGCTTCGGTCTCGGCGAGGGTGCCCTGTTCCGGATGGTACGCAGCTCCTATCACCTGCTCGGCCTGCGCACGTACCTGACCACCGGCGAGAAAGAGACGCGGGCATGGACGTTCTACGCCGGCTCGAACGCTCCGGAGTGCGCCGGTCGGATCCACACCGACTTCCAGCGTGGCTTCATCAAGGCCGAAGTGATCCATTGGGACGAGCTTCTGGAGATCGGCTCGTGGTCGAAGGCCAAAGAACTCGGCAAGATCCGAATCGAAGGCAAGGATTACCACCCCATCGACGGCGATGTGATGGAGTTCCGCTTCAACGTGTAACAGGGGCTTCGCGGGCTGGGCAGTCGCGTGGATAGTGCGCTGACCTGGTCGTTCGCGTCTGTTGCTGTCCGCCGAGTAGTACCGAGTCCGCAGAAGCTGCGTACTTTCTGCGTACTCGCGAGATGTCGCTGGACACGCGACTGATGCGTCAGGACGGCGGTGGATCGAAACCCGATGCCCACGAGATGACGCCCTCGCGGTCGACTGTCGCGAGCAGTACTCGGCCAGTGTCGTAGTCGTCGACGTACTCGCAAACGACGTCGTAGAGGACCGTCAGCTCAGCAAAGCGCTCGTCTCGAAGAATCTCCTCGAGGTAGGCCAGGCCCCTCTCGACATCAGCCGCACGGCGAGCCGTTGTCAGCCGCTCCGGATTCGAGCTCGCCCGGATTTCTACGTGCACTCGATGGTCGGGCACTGGACCACTCGTCGAACGGTAAAGCAGCAGAGTCCCCAGTGAGACGAATCCCTCACCCCTGGTCAGCAAGTCCACCGCGAGGTCCCAGCGCTCACCCCGAGGCTCGTCGACGATTAGAGCGTCCTTCACGTGCCAAGCATGGCAGTCGGTCCGTAGTCGGCCGTGCACGAACTCCGGGTGCAGGTGTGTGGTGTCGCGAAAATTTCTTGCGCGTCGAGTGCTGCGGTTGGGCCGAAGTCGGCTCTGTAGGTGGGTGACGAGGAGGTCACAGATGAGCGAGGCAACCACGAACGCACCAACCGACCCGATGAACGAACGGCTGACGTTCACGGTGGACGAGGTCGCCCGGCTGCTCGGCATCTCCCGATCGGGTGCGTACGACTCGATCGCTCGGGGCGAGATCCCCTCGCTCAACATCCGTCGGCGAGTGCTCGTGCCACGAGAGCCGTTCCTCGAGTTGGTCCGGTGCGCCCGACGGCGACACCGTCCGGACGACCCGTGGTCGCGTGGAAGGCTGTAGGGCGTGGCGTACGTCCGCCGACGGCTCCTCAAGGACGGCAAGACCGTCGTCTACCTCGCAATGTGGCGCGAGCACGCGCAAGGCAAGGAGCTGTCGAAGTCGTTCGAGCGCAAGGCCGACGCCGAGCGGCACCTCGTTCGACATGCAGCACCGGCTACTGACTGGCACCTACGCCCCGCCTCGGCTCGGCCGAACGCCGTTCTCCGAGGTCGCCCTGCGCTACCGCCAGCGAGGCAACTGGCGGCCACGCACACACCGCACGGTTGAGGAGCGGCTGCGCTACGCGATCGCTTACTTCGGCGACCGGCCGATCGCGTCGATCCGCAAGGGCGACGTGCAGTCGTTCCTGAGCGGATTGCCGCTCGCGCCGAACACGGTGCGGGTCGTGATGCAGCACGTCTCCGGCGTGTTCAACACCGCGCTCGACGACGGTCTACTTGGTGGACGCAACCCGTGCGACGGCGTCCGGTTGCCACGGGTCGACGCGCCGCCGATCTTCCCGAGGTCGATCGACCAGGTCGACGCACTGCTGGCAGCGACCAGCGAACCGTTCAAGGCGGCCATCGTGATCGGCGGCGGCCTCGGCCTTCGCCAATCCGAAGCGGCCGGCCTCACCGTGGACCGCGTCGACTTCCTGCGCCGCTCGGTCACGATCGACCGGCAGTGGCAGCAAGCGACGGGCTCGGCGACGGGATCTTTCACATCGCCGAAGACCGAGGCGAGCACGCGCATCGTGCCGGCCGATCAGTGGGTGCTCGATCACCTCGCTGCGCACATTCACCGGCACGGCGTCGGTGCCGACGGTGTGCTCCTCCACCGCAACGCCGTGCCGTTCGATTCGGCCAAGTTCGGATACGAGCTGCGTGCTGCTCGTCGACGCGCTGGGCTGCCGGAGTCGATCACGTTCCACGATCTGCGCCACTTCTTCGCCAGCGCCCTGATCCACGCTGGTTGCAGCGTGAAGCAGGTGCAGGCAGCGCTCGGCCACAAGTCCGCCAAGGTCACCCTCGATGTCTACGGCCACCTCTGGCCAGGCGATGAAGACCGAGTCTGCGATGCCATCGGCCGTCTGTTCCGCCCTGACGTCCTCAGAGGCGCGCAAGGCTGAATCGCTCGCCATTCGGCCTGCCGCTTGATATCATCTTTGATGTCATGTGGACGGTCGAGCTGGAGTCGGAGATGGAGCAATGGATGAACGGGTTGACCGTGCACGACTTCGCCTCGGTGCTCCCCCACGTCGAGCGTCTGGCCGAACGAGGCTTCGGATGCCAGCGTCGCGTGCGCTCGGCGACGGACTGTTCGAGCTGCGGTTCGATGTACTCCGCGTGGCGTGGCGAATCACCTACTTCTTCGCCACAGTCGGCGCATCGTGCTGCTGACCGTGTTCCACAAGCACCGACAGAACGAACGCGCTGAGGTGCAGCGAGCGCGTTGGGCGATGAACCGCTGCATCACCGAAGGACACACCGCTGAGGAGGACGACTGATGGCCCGTACCACGATCGATGAACTGAAAAAGAACCGCCTGGCCGACATGACCGCCGACGAACGCGCCGCCTTCGAAGAGACCTACGAGGCGACTCGCCTCGCCCTCGACGTCGGCGAGAAGGTTCGCGACGCCCGCGAGGCGGCGGGCCTCAGCCAGCGCGAGCTCGCCGCCCGCATGGGCACCAGCCAGGCAGCCGTAGCCCGCCTCGAGGCCGGCGGTGTCGGCGCCACGCTCACGACGCTCCAGAGGATGGCCGCAGCTCTCGACCTCAAGATCACCGTCGACCTGTCGGCGGCAAGCTGACAATGGTGATCGAGCGCCTCGACCCAGACGGGATTCGGTCGGCCGCGGAGTTCACGTTGATGCAGGCCTTCGCTCCGCTCGGGGTGACCGCTCTGCGGTCCATGCCAGACGTCGGCAATTCCTGGCTCGGCGTCTGGATGCAGACCACACGAGCCAGGCAGCCGCCGGCCACATCCGGATCGGGCATTGCGAGACGTGCCCGTGGGTTACAGTCGGCCGATGCGGGGGTTTGTGGCTGCATGACGAACGAGGCATTCCCTGCGATCGGTCTGCGCCTTCGCACACCCCGCTCTGCCGCTGTCGCCGGCATCTTGTTCGCGGTGTTGCTGGGGACGTCGTACATCCTGCTCCGCCTCGCCGTGCCGGCCGACGCGGCGGCCGGCAAGACTTGGAGCAACTCGGAACGCCGGACCGTCACCTTCGCGCTGACGCTGGTGCCGTTCGCCGGGATCGCCTTCCTCTGGTTCATCGGCGTGGTGCGCGATCGCATCGGCGATCTGGAAGACCGCTTCTTCGCCAGCGTCTTCTTCGGCAGCGGTCTGCTGTTCCTGGCGATGACCTTCGTCGCCTCGGCGGTGGGCGGCGCGTTGGTTGCGACCTATTCAGTGCAACCGACCGAGATGATTGAAAGCGGTCTGTTTCGCTTTGGCCGCGACACGATGTACCGCATCGCCAACATCTACGCCATCAAGATGGCAGCGGTGTTCATGATCTCGCTGGGGACCATATGGGTCAGGACCCGGACCATGCCTCGGCCCGTCATCGTTGGCACCTACGCGACGGCATTGATGCTGATGATCAGCATCTCACTCAGTCTCTGGGTTGTCCTGGTGTTTCCGTTGTGGGTGCTGCTGGTCAGCGTCTACATCTTGACCGGGAACATGCGCAGGCCGGTGACCATCGCAGCAGACGACTCGTAACGTCGTCGTCGCCGACCAGACGACGGAGATCATCCGTGGCGCTCGACCCAGGCCTCGGCGGAATGGTAGGCCTCGAGACTGGCCTCGCCGACGATCTCGCTCGCTTCGAAGACCTCGACGACGCCGGTTCGTTCGAGAGTTCGGTTCCGCAGCATCTGACGATGTGTCGCCTCGTCGACGCCACTCAGGTACAGCCGTCCGTCGACCGCCTGCAGACGCTCGGCGTAGTCCGTCAGCACGGCGAACGATGTCGAACCGAGCATCGCTCGTCCGCGGAGCCTGAGCACGACCGCCGATCCGACCGAACCCGCGGGTTCGGGCAGGTGGACCTGCAGCGTCTTCGCACCGGCGTAGTAGAGGCTGCCGTAGATGTCGAGCAGCACCACTCGATGCGACTCGAGTTGCTTCGGCGCTGGATGCTCGACGAAACGACCCTCGGCATCTGGGATGAGCTCGACGACCTTCAGGTCCAGTGCCTCCTGGTTGATCTGCATCAGCAAGGCCAGAGCAATGCCCACACCGACGGCTGCAGCCACCGGCAGGAACAAGGTCGCCACGAACGTGGCGATTGCACCGATCTGGGAGTTGCGGCCGGTGCGCATGATCGCCTGCATCGCACCGGTACGGAACGATCCGATGGCAGCGGCGATGAGCACCGCCGCCAACGTCGACATCACCACGTTGCCGACGACGCCTGAAAAGGCAACGAGGATGACGGCCATCCACACGCCGGCAGAGATCGTGCCCCACCGTCCCTTCGCGCCGGATGTGACGTTGATTGCAGTTTGACCGACCGAGCCACCGACGGGCTGCCCGCGGAACAGGCCGGACACCACATTGCCGATGCCTTGCGCGACGAAGTCCTGGTTGGCATCGGATCGCGTGTTGTCGAGATTGGGTGCCGCCTCGCTGACACCCGCACCCTGGATGAGCACCAGCGCGGCGACGGCAAATGCTCCGGCCGCGACACCCAACGTGAGGTCGGACAGGTGAGGCAACGCCGGCGTCGGCAGACCCTTCGGAATCTCGCCGACGTCGCTGACCAGCTCAATCGAACCCGAGCCCCAGATGGCGACGGCGACGCTGGGGACGGCGAGCGCGACCAAGGCCGAGTACGGGCCGACCCTGGTCCGCTGGAGCCCCAAGAGGAGCACGAGGGCGACGACACCGGCCAAGGTGGTGCCGAGATCGATCCGGCCGGGATGGGTGACCAGATCCCATGCCTTGGCAAGCGCATAGGGCCCCGACGCTTCAGCGCCGAAGAAGTCGGGGAGCTGACCGAGCACGATGTTGGTTGCCACCCCCGTCAGGAAACCGATCATCACCGAGTGCGGAACGAACCGCGTGTACCGACCGAGGCGCATGACACCGGCGACGAGCATCAGCACGCCGGCGAGCACGGTGAGGAGGAACAAGACGCGCGCCCGATCTGCCTCGGCGAAGACGCTGACGGCCGATCCGGCGGCCAGCGCCGACGCGCTCGTCGTGGTGATCACCATGAGCTTCGTGCTCGAAGTGAGACCACCGGAGATGGGACCGACCAGGCTGGCGTACAGCCCGTGTACCGGGTTCACGCCGGTGAGCACGCTCGCCGCCATGCCGTCGGGCACGCTGCTGATCGCTCCGGGGACGCCGGCCACGAGGTCGGCTCGCAGTGTGCCCGGCTCGGGAGCGCGGCCACGTATCCACCGCAGCGTCGCCCGGGGGAACGTTGCCAGCTTGTCCGTGATTCTGTCGGGCATCCTGTCGGGACTCTAGATGCCGGGTCGGTGTGTACGCTGCCCGCAAGCCTTCAAGCGCACGATCATTGTCAGTAGGGACTTGTCGAACGTGCAGAAGCGGAGCAGACGTGACCGAAGCGAACCCACCCGATCGCAACCACAACGCTCGACGACGGTCGCTGTTCGATCCCATCGGGCGAATCGTCGACTCGGTCGTACCAACCGTGGTGGGGGCGGTCGACGTCGACAATGTCGTTTCGCGGATCGACGTCGACGAACTGCTCGGCAGAGTCGATGTCGACGGTGTGATGGCGCGGATCGACATCGACGAACTGCTCGCCAGGATCGACCTCGACGCCTTCCTGGCCAAGCTCGACGTCGACGCGCTGATGGCACGGATCGACGTCAACCAACTTGTCTCCAGGATCGACCTCGACGCCATCCTGGGTCGGGTCGTGCTGAACGACCTGCTCGACCGGATCGACGTCGATCACCTTCTCGATCGGATCGACGTCGACCGGATCGTGCAACGTGCCGACCTCAACGCGCTGATGGGCCGCGTGGATCTCGACGCCATCATGGCGCGCATCGACATCGATGCCATCGTCGACAGAGTCGACATCGACGAGATCGTGCAGCGGGCCGACCTCGCCGGCATCGTCGCCCAGAGCACCCGAGGTATCACGGCCAGCACCATCGACCTCATCCGCCGTCAGATCACGGGCATCGACACCATCGTCACGCGGGTCGCCGCGCGCATCGTCCATCGCGACCCGAACCTCGATCCGGTTGCCCCTCCGGCGCTTCTCGACGAGGCGACACCCCAACCGCGTCGCGGTGGCCCATCGATCAGCGGGCACTATGCGGGTCCGATCGCCCGACTCGCGGCGTTCAGCATCGACTGGTTCACGATCGTCTTCCTCTTCGGTGTCGCGAGCGCGATCACCGGGTGGATGGTCAACCTCCTGTTCAGCGACAACGGCTCAGAGATAAAACTCGATTCGCTGTGGTCGGCCATCCTGCTCGTTGTCTGGGCGTACGCCTACTTCACAGTGCAATTGGCGTTGACCGGGAGGACGTTCGGCAAGGCAGTGGTCGGTCTGCGGGTCGTTCGCCGAGACGGTAAGCCCCTCCGGCCCGGGCAGGCGGCGGTGCGCGTGCTCGTGCTTCCGATAAGCATCCTCCTGCTCGGCCTCGGTCTCATCGGCGGTGTCATCGGTCGCGAGCGGCGCACGTTGCACGACGTCACTGCCAAATCGACCGAGGTGACCGATTGGGGCGACCGTCCGGCAGCTATCCCCAGCCCACTGAACAGGTGGTTGGATCACCGCCAAAGCGGCAAGTCGAGCGCAGAGCCCACCACCGCGGAACCAGCTATGGAGGAAGTGGCTCACGACAAGTGATGCTCAGATAACGGTCGCAGCGTCGGGGTCGCCGACCTTTCCCGCCGCCTCTGGCGTGGCGAAGCCGTACGCTCGATCCATGGCCCTGTCTCCGATCTTTGAGTTCGCCGATCGATTCGTGACCGAACGTGCCGCGCTCGATCCATGCATGGCCGCTGACGAGGGCATCGACGGCTACGACGACCAGCTGACCGACTACTCGCCGGCGGGCCACGAGGCACGGGTCGACCACACTCGAAGGGCCGCTTCCGAGATCGCCGACCTACCCGCCACGAACGACGACGACCGGCTGGCCAAAGAGTTCATCACCGAGCGTCTCGAGGCTTCGCTGCTCGCCGACGACACGGGCGAATGGCTCCGCGCCCTGCGCGCCTTCGACGCGCCTTCCAACATTGTGCGCGCCGTGTTCGATCTGATGCCGCGCACCGGCGAAGAGGCCTGGGCGAACATCGCAGCTCGACTGCAGGCGGTCCCTGCCACGCTCGATGGGCTGCGGGCCACCTATCAACATGGGCGCGCCACCGGCACGAAGGCCGCCCGCCGCCAGGCACTCGTTGCCGCAGAACAGTGCGCCACCTGGGCAGCCAACCGTTGGTTCGACACCCTTGCCGAGGAGGCCGCTGCACGATCCGACGTGCCGGAGACGTTGCAGCACAGCATTCGAGAAGGCGCCGACGCGAGCAACGCGGCCTACGGCGCATTCGCCACGTACCTTCGCGAGGAATACGCACCCGACGCGGATCCGGTGGATGGGTGCGGACCCGAGCGCTACCGCGTCGGCGTGCGCACCATGCTCGGCGCCGACCTCGACCCTCAGGAGATGTACGACTGGGCGTGGAGCGACTTCCGCAACCTGCGAGGCGAGATCGCGGACACCTGTGCCCGAATCCGCCCGGGGGCGAGTTTCGCCGAAGTGATCGACCTGCTCGAACGCGATCCCGACCGGGCCGAACACGGAGTCGATGCGTATCAGAACTGGCTACAGGCACTGACTGACGAGGCGCTGACCCGCAGCAAGGAACACTTCGAAATTCCCGCCGTGATCGATCGCTGCGAGGCATTGATTCCGCCAGAGGGTTCTGGAGCGGCGGCCTACTACACGGGTCCGTCGGAGGACTTCACCCGTCCCGGCCGCACCTGGTACCCGACCCTCGGCCGCACGATGTTCCCCCGGTGGGGAGATGTCACCACGTGCTACCACGAGTCGGTGCCGGGCCACCACCTGCAGATCGCCTACGCCAAGGTGCAAGCCGCGTCGCTGAGCCGCGTTCAGCGCAGCGCCTTCATCCCAGGTCACGGCGAAGGGTGGGCGCTCTACGCCGAGCAGCTGAGCGACGAGTTCGGGTGGTTCGACAATCCCGACCATCGGCTGGGCTTTCTCAGCTCCCAGATGTTGCGCACCGTGCGCGTCATCATCGACATCGGTATGCATCTAGGCATGCGTATACCTGCAGACACCATGCTGAACGACGGCACACCGTTCCACGGCGGTGAGGTGTGGACTCCTGATCTGGCGTTCGAGTTCGCCCTGCACGAGACCGGAATTACTGCCGAGTTCCTGCGCAGCGAGATCGATCGCTACCTCGGCTGGCCGGCGCAGGCAATCAGCTACAAGATCGGCCAGCGCGAATGGCTTGCAGCACGCGACGATGCTCGGGCGGCCGCAGGCGCGACCTTCGACCTGAAGGCATGGCACACCAAGGCCTTGCGCCTCGGCCCGATCGGGCTCGACCAGCTGCGTGCCGAACTCGCCCGATGAGCCGTTCGACTCGACGATCTCACCGCTAGAGCGTTTCGAGTGCGCCGAAGAACCCGACGATGCGTAGCAACTTGCCGTCGTCATCGAACTCGACGAAATCGGTACCGCTGACCGCAGAAGTGCCGTCCGGCCCGACGAGATCCCATCCGTAGCGTGCCACGCCGTGATGGGCATCGACCGCGGTGTTGCGTTGGAAGCGATGGCCCGCGAAATGAGCCAGCACGATGTCGGTCATGGCGCTGATCTCGAGATGGCCCCGACCAGCGAAGGGCGGATCGAGCAGAACGCCGTCGACGTTCCAGTTGGCGGCAACGAGGTCGTTGCGCCGATCGAGATCGGCGAGCGCGTACGCCTCGAGATGGAGATCGATCGTGGCTGTCATCGACGTGGTATCTGGGGTGGTTTCTGTGGTGCTCATGGGCATAACCATGCGCCGCGTCGGGTAGCCGTGGCGATTACCCATCGGGTCACCATCGCAGCAATTGCATTACCTCACAGGTCATGGTGCGGGCGGGCAATCCTTCCTACAGTGGCACGATGGCCAAACCATCGGTAGGAGAACTGCTGCGTGACTGGCGGACTCGACGGCGACGAAGCCAGATGGACCTTGCACTCGAGGTCGGGGTATCGACTCGCCACCTCAGCTTCGTCGAGACCGGCCGCTCGCGACCGAGCGCCGAACTCGTGCTGGCGCTTGCCAATCATCTCGAGGTCCCGCTACGTGAACGGAACGGACTGCTGCTTGCCGCCGGCTACGCGCCGCAGTTCTCACAGATGCCACTCGATGATCCGTCAATGGACAAAGTGCGGGGTTCGATCCAACGCATGCTCGATGCCCACGATCCGTACCCAGGAGTCGTGATCGATCGGCAATGGAACGTCGTACTTGCCAACCGTGCCGGGCTCACGCTGACGCATGGTCTTCCCGAAACGGTGCTCGGTCCCCCGATGAACGTGTACCGGCTGTGCCTGCATCCCGACGGTCTCGCCCGACGCACCACCAACTTCGTCGACTGGGCGTCGTACCTGCTCCGCCAGCTGCGTCGCTCGATCATGCTGACCGGCGACCCAGCTCTCACGGCGTTGCTCGCCGAGGTGTCGAGCTATCCCACCGTGGCCCAGATCGCACCACTCGTCGGCACCGCCCAAGGCGACGACCCGCCGTTGCTGGTGCCGCTCCGGCTCGCCACACCCCTGGGCGAACTGACCCTGTTCAGTACCTTGACGACGTTCGGCACACCGCTCGATGTGACCGTCGACGAGCTGGCGATCGAACTGTTCTTCCCGGCCGACGACCGCAGCGACGTGATGTTACGCGACTCGCCGATGACCGCTCAGCGCTGACTGGACGTCACCAGACCTTCGAGTTCGCTGCCGTCCCAGCCATGTAGCGCTGGACAGTATCGCGGTACGATCGTTCCATCCGCGGCGCGTGAACACGACACGGGATCCGTGAACGAGGCATGAATTGACGGCCAGCGCAACGACCTCCCGACAGACGACGCACATCCCGATCGCCGCGTCCATCATGGCCCTCGGCGCCGGGGTGGTCTGGAGCTTCGGCGCCGTCACCGCTCGCCTGGCCAAGCACGCCGACCCGTTCCAATACTTGATCTGGAGATCGGTCGGTGTCGTCGTGGTGATGGAAGTGGTCACTGCCTTCCGTCGCCAGCCCATGTTGCTCCGCAGGGCGTACACGTCGGGGCGGTGGATGATGACCGCGAACATCGGGCTGCTGCTCGCCTCACTGGCCTTCATCTACGCGGTGAAGACGACCACGGCGGCCAACGCCTCGTTCCTCGGATCGATCACCCCGCTCGTGGCGGTCGTACTAGCCCGGATGGTGCTCGGCGAACGGCTGTCGCGAGTCACGCTCGTAGCGATCGTCGTCGCCTTCTTCGGTCTCGTCGTCACGGTCTTCGGCGATCTGCACGCCGGCAACATGATCGGCAACTTCGCGGCGCTGATGGCATCGGTCGGCTTCGCGATCTACACCATCAGCGTGCGCTCCAACTCGAATGTCGATTGGTCCCCCGTGCTTTCGGGCTATGCGGCGATGATGATCGTGCTGTGCTCGATCATCACGCTGGCGCACGGCAAGACGCTGTTCCCGCCGGCCAAGGACATGGGCCTGGCCTTGGTTCATGGCGCTGTCTTCATCGTGGTCGGTACCACCTTGTTCAATCGCGGATCGAAGCACGTGCCCGCTGTCCCCATGACCGTGTTCGCCCAAACAGAGATGGTGTTCGTACCGCTGTGGGCGTTCCTGGTGCTCGGCGAGGCACCCAAAGCGGCAACCATCGTGGGCGGCGCAATCATCTTCTCTGCGGTCGTCGGCAAGGCGATCCTCGATACTGCCCCAGGCGCGGTCCAACCTGTCCAGGAGTGCTAGCACGATCGTGCAGCAACCGACGTCCATGGTGTCGGAGTGTCCTCTGCAACAACCCACACAGGAGGACACACGAAATGAACAAGACAGTGATTTGGACAGCAGTAGGCGCCGTAGTCATCGGATTCGGCGTTCCGGCCTACGCGGCAACCCAGACGAGCAAGTCATCGCCGAACCTCAACACGGTCAAGACCACGGTCGAAGACGTCAAGGGCAACTGCGACGAGGCCGAGCATGCCAACGACCCGCGCTGCGTCACCATCGTGGTGCCGGCAACACAGACGAACACCCCCGTGACCCAGGCGACCCGGCCGAATGTCAGCGTCGACGACTCGACCCACAACAGCATCGACGACAACGGCGTCGACGCCACCGTGAACAGCATCGACGACAACGGCGTCGACGACGCCACCGTGAACAGCATCGACGACAACGGCGTCGACGCCACCGACAACAGCATCGACGATTCGCTCAGCAACACCGTTGACGACAATTCAGGTCGGGGCAGCGGCGCAGACGACAGCGGTCACCACAACGGTGGGGACCACAACGGCCACGGTGGTGCCGACGGCTGATCGTCGTGTATAGAGCGGGGTCCGCGGTTGCCGCAGGTCGGCGACCGTGGACCCCATTTGGCGTTTTCGGCCACGTTCGATTTCCAGCCGGTCAAACGCGCTAGAAAGTACCGATGCGCTCGAACCAGCGAGTTGTCGACGGGCCCGGCGGGCGGGTCGAGCTGGTCAGCCTGACCAAGACATACGATCGAGCGCCGGTGTTGAAGGGCATCAACCTCACGATCGAGAGCGGCGAGTTCTTCTCGTTGCTCGGCCCCAGCGGCTGCGGCAAGACCACCACGCTGCGCTTGATCGGTGGTTTCGAGTCGGCAGACACTGGCGAAGTCCTCATCGACGGCATCGACATGGTCGATGTCGCTCCCGAGAAGCGGCCGGTGAACACCGTCTTCCAGAGCTACGCCCTGTTCCCCCACCTCAGCGTCGCCGACAACATCGCATTCGGATTGCGGTTCCAGAAGGCCGGCAAAGCCGAAGTGACCCAGCGAGTCGGTGACGCACTCGACCTCGTGCGGCTCAACGGTTTCGAGCGGCGCAAGGCCCATCAACTGTCGGGAGGTCAGCAGCAGCGCGTCGCGCTGGCCCGGGCGCTCGTGCTGCGACCCAAGGTGCTGCTTCTCGACGAGCCACTCGGCGCCCTCGACGCCAAGTTGCGCAAGACGCTGCAGGTCGAGCTGCGCGCCCTGCACCGCGACGTCGGCATCACCTTCGTGTACGTCACTCACGATCAGGAGGAAGCGCTGACCATGAGCGATCGCCTGGCCGTGATGAATCACGGCGAGATCGAACAGATCGGCTCGCCGAAAGAGACGTACGAAGAACCGACCAGCGCCTATGTCGCCGATTTCCTGGGAGTGGCCAACCTGCTTCCGGCCGTGGTCAGCAGGTCGGGTCATGTCGTGGTCAACGGTGCCGAGCACGCTGCCGATACCGCCGGCATCAGCGGCGAATGCACCGTGGTCATCCGCCCCGAACGGGTGCTGCTGTCGCCGCTGGGCAGCGGACACGTCGAGGCGGTGCCGGCCACCGTCGAACGACGGATCTACGTCGGCGCCGTCACCCAGGTCATCTTGCGCCTCGGCGATCACACGTTGCAGGCCCTCGTGGCCAACGACGGTTCGCCATTGTGCGGGACAGAAGGCGAGACGGTCGACGCCTACCTGCCTCCCAACGCAATCCGCTTGCTGGCCAACTGATCCGCAGAACCCTCACACGAACTTTGGCACTGACGACGCGCCGAGCGTGTTGGGAGCGACAAGGTTGGGCCGGGATTGGGGGCGTCAGCCGACGGCAGCGAGGCTGCCGAGCTGCGCGCCCTCGCCCCCACCCTGGCGCGAGCGCATGCCCCGCATGACCAGTGCAGCCAGACCGACGGCGGCGAGGGTGAACACCAGCATGATGGTGGCCAGGGCGTTGAGCGCCGGCGTCGCCGTCGCCCGACCGCCGGCGTAGATCTTCATCGGAACGGTCTCGCTGGCCGCACCCGTCGACAGGAACGACGAGATCACGAAGTCGTCGATCGAACCGGCGAACACCACTATCAGGCTGGCGAAGATCGCCGGCCCCAGCAGCGGCAGCAGCACCAGGCGCATCGCTTGCAACCGATTGGCCCCGAGATCCCTCGCGGCTTCTTCGTATTGGGGGCCGATCGCCGACAGGCGACCGCGAACGATCACCACTACGAAAGAGATGCTGAACGTGATGTGCCCGAGAAGTTGCGTGGTGAACCCCCGGGGCACACCTCTGTAGACCTGGGTGAAGACCAGGAAGAGGGCAACACCCATGACGATCTCCGGTGTCACCAGTGGGAACAGCATCAAGGCGTTCGATGCCTTGGAGGCTCGGCCGCGCCAGCGCTGCAGACCGATGGCCATTGCAACACCGATCGGCACGGTGATCAGCATGGTCAGTGCCGCAAGCTTGATCGTGTTCTGCAGCGGTGTCACCAGCGTGTCGTCGTGCAAGACAGATTGCACTGGGTCGGTGAAGTACCAACGCCACGACGGCGACTGGAACGCAGACCGGCTCTTGCCCGAGTTGAACGAGATCCGCATCGCGACGAGCACGGGCAACAGCGACCACAGGACGTAGAGCCAGGTGATCAGTGCCAAGCCGTAGGCGTGGCGCCGGGGGCGATACCGCCTCGTGTGGGCCCCTCTCATGTGGCCACCGACCGCTGGGCTCGCACGGTGACGACGAGGTAGTACGTCATCAACACCAGCAGCATCGCCGACAGGATCAGCACCAGCGATGCGCCGGTCTGCGGCTGGCTGGTGCCACGGAGATAGCGCTCGATCTGGTTGCCGATCATCTCGGTTCGCGGCGACCCGCCCGACAGGAACGTGTTGGTGTAGTAGTCGCCGAACATCGGCAACACGGTGATGACCGATGCTGCCATCAGACCGGGGATCGACAGCGGGAGCGTGACCCGCTGGAACACTCGGCGCGGAGACCCACCGAGATCACGACCCGCCTCGATCAGCCGCCCGTCGAGTCGCTCCAGGGCGGCATAGAGAGGCAGGATGAAGAACGGGATGTAGCCGTACACCAAGCCGATGACGACGGTCGGCGAGTCACCGTCGAGCCAATTGCGCGATCCGCCGAGGTGCAGCCAGCCGAGAACCTGGTTGAAGTAACCGTCGACCTGCAACAGGTTGACCCAGGCCAGCATGCGCATGAGGTAGCTGATCCAGAACGGCAACACCAACGCGGCCAGCAGGAGCCCACGCCATCGACGGGCATAGCGGGCCACGTAGTACGCCACGGGGTAGCCGATCAGGCAGCACAGCAGCAGCGCCGCCGCGACGTACGAGAGCGTGCGCATCATCACCCCGCCGAGGTCGCCTCCGAACACCCGACCGAACACCTTGTTCATCGCCGCGAAGTCCCACGAGAGCGGGCTCCACACCGGGTCTGCAGTTCGCAGGATCGGATCCACGCGGCCGAAAGCCACCGCGCAGATCGCATAGAACGGAACAACGAACAGCGCCAGCAGCCACGCCACGCCCGGCAAGCTCAACAGACCCCAAAACCCGTTGCGATGCCCGCCAGGTGCGGCACCCGCAGCGTTGGCCACCGTCAGGCTCCGGCGCGGAACTTCGACCAGGCGTCGTTCCACAACGCTTCGACGTCGGTGCTCAGCTGCAGGTATCGGTATCCCTTGGCGATCTGATCGTTGGTCAGCACACAGTTGCGCAGGTTCTCGGGAACCAGGCCGGCGTCGATCAACTCCTGAGCGCCGAGCCCTTCGATGGCCGGCTGGTACCCGACGAACTGGAAGTTGGTCTGGGCGTTGGTCTTGTCGAGCAGCTCGTTGATGAACAGATGCGCCAGCACCGGGCTCTTCGCCTTGGTCAGCACACACATCGTGTCGTTGTTGATGACTGCGGGATCGGGTTGCCAGTACCCCAGCACTTCGGCGCCGGTGCCCTCGGGCAGGTAGCCGACACCGGTCAGCATGTCTCCACTCCACGTGTGGGCGACCGTTGTCGAGCCCTCGGGAATGGTGGTGTAGCCCTCGATATTGACCTTGATGTTCATCAGGTTGGTCAGCTCACCCAGATCGTCACCCGCTTGGGTGATGACCGCCGGATCACCGGTGTTGACGTCGGTCAACCCCTTGCGCATCATGGCCATCGCCAGACCCTCGCGCGAATCGTCGAGGATCGATGTGACGCCCTTGAACTCTGGGTTCCACAGCGTCTCCCACGAGACGCTTCCGGGGTCGACCTTGTCGGCGCGGAAGCCGATGCCCGTGCCGAAGACGGTGTAGGGCACGGTGTACACACCGCCCTTGTCGTAGTAGGGGTCGCGCAGCGGTGCGGCCACATTGCCGATGTTGGTGAGATAGGTCTTGTTGAGCGGCTGGATCAAACCGGATTCGACCAACTTGAACAGCGAGTTGGTCGCTGCGCTGAGGTCGAGGTCGACGTCGATCGCGCCGGACGCCAACTTGGTGATCGCCTCGTCGTCCGTGGTGATGGTCGTGACCTCGATCTTCACGCCGTACTTCTCCTCGAACGCCGAGACGATGTCGGGGCTGACGTACGAGTCGTAGTTGAGTATCCGCAGTGGGCCGGCCTCGGGCGCGAGACCATCCTTGATCGCGGCCGTCTGCTTTCCTCCCGAGCTCCCGCCGGAGTCACCGCATGCTTGCAGCAGCGGCACACCAACTGCCAATGCAAGTCCGACGCGGGCCGAGCCGCCCAGTACCTGTCGACGTGTAAAGCGACTCTCCATGGTTCTCCCCCGGTTGAACAACGATCCTCAGATTAGTTCGGTCATGTGAGATCGGTACGTCGCCAGGAAATCGACGATGAGATGATCCTGCGGCGCAAGCACGCCATGATCGAAGTAGCGCGACGACACTCCGCGTTGAACACGCTCGGAAACGTCGTAGTCCTGCCGGCCCACCAACTCGCTGAACTCGACGATCTCGGTGGGGTCGAAGCCCGCAGCGGCGATCGTGTCCGCGGCGAACAAGTACTCCATCACAACCGTCGTCTCGGCGGCACTCTTCGGCCACAGCGACGACACGACGACGCATGTGCCGGTGACATCGATGAACATGTTGGGGAAGATCGTTGCCCCGTAATACGACTCGGCCTCGTCGACCGACATGTGCGGCAGGACCGGCAAGTTCGACTTTCCGGTCAGGCTGAAGCTGTTACCCCGGATGCTGACCCCACCATCGGGTCGTGCAGGGTCGACGACCGAGCCGGTCTTGTACAACGGAACGATGTCAACCAGTTCGGGATGCACCCACGAGCAGTGGAGGCACTCCTGGTAGTTCTCGACCAGGATCTTCCAGTTGGCGCGGACGTCGGTCGACGTCGTGACCGCGGTGCGCAGCTCACCGAGATGGAGGTGCTCGAAGAGCTGGACGGAGTCGAGACCTGTGCTGAACGAGTCGCGCAACGGTGTCGGATCGGCCGACAGGTTGACGAACACGAAGCCATGCCAGACATCGCACGCCACGCTCCACAGCGACAACGAGTCGCGGTCGATCTCGTCGGCGGCGAGGTGCGGGGTGCCGATCAATCGCCCGTCGAGTGAATACGTCCACGCGTGATAGGGGCAGGTGATTCCGGCCTTCGAGCCCGGCCCGCTCTCCTCGCACAGCCTCGCGCCTCGGTGGCGGCAGACGTTGGCGTGTGCGTGGACGTGACCATCGCGGTCCTTGACCACGAGCACGCTCTCACCGGCGACGTCGGCCACGAACCGGTCGCCGGCGGCGAGCCGATCGTCGCGGCACACGTAGAACCACGATCGGTGAAAGATGCGCTCGCGCTCGATCGTCGAACACGTCGGCGGCAGCGTATTCGCGGCCCGTGAGCGTGTGGATGAGCTGATTCGATTTCATGTCGGCCCCGGCTCAGTAGTACCCGCCGGTGGCGTACTCGTGAGAGTGGCCATCGGCACATGAGGCGACCAGAGTGGCGAACCGCTCGACGTTGCCGCAGAACCGATCGACGTCGTCGTCGGTGTGCATCGGCGAGATGGTCCACTGCTCGCTCTTGCCCCACGGCGCCATGAACACGCCACCGTTGTGCTGCACGAGGAAGTGGAGATGGCTGAGACCGGTGTCCATCGCCAGGAAGTCGCGGCAGTTGCGTGCCGGGGTCTCGTCGAAGACCAGCGAGCCCTTGAAGCCGAAGGCGTACCCGTAGCCGGGCACACCGTGTCGTTGCAGTGACGCTCATCGCCCGATCGAACATCGTCTGCGAACGCTCGCGCTGCCTGACGGTAGGCGTCGTCGGTGAGCACTTCGGTCAGCATCGCCCGCGCCGCGGCCATGGTCAACGGGTTGCCGTTGAACGTGCCGACCTGGTCGTAGCGGCCGTCGCTGATCGCCGACATCACCTCGTGGGTGCCGCCGATGGCACCACACGGAACGCCGCCACCCAGCGCCTTGGCGAGACAGACGATGTCGGGCGTGACGCCGAACAAGCCGGTGACCCGCCGGGGTGCACGCTGAGTCCGGTCTTGACCTCGTCGAACGTCAGCAGCACGCCGTACCGGCGGGTCAACTCGCGGACACCTTCCAAGTAGCCGGCCTGGGGTGGAATGATGCCGGCGTTCATCATCATCGGCTCCATGATCATGCCGGCGATCGAGCCCTGGTTGGCGTGAAGCACGCGCTCCAAGGCGGCGAGATCGTTGAACGGCACGAGGTGCACGAGGTCGGCCATCGCTTGCGGAATGCCGGCCGCGGCAACTCGGTGCGGGTCGTCGGCCGGCCCGAGCATGTCGAGGTTGCGCCACTGCGACACCATCACCGCGTCGTGATGACCGTGATACGTGCCCTCGATCTTGACGATCTCGTCGCGACCCGTGATCGCTCGCATCAGGTGGACGGCATCCATCGTCGCCTCGGTGCCGGAGTTGTTGTAGCGCCACAGCGGCAGGCCGAACCGACGGGCCAGTTCGCGGGCAACCACGATCGAGTCGTCGGTCGGTTGGGCGAAGTGAGTGCCCTGAGTGACCCGACGCTGCACCGCCTCGACGATCGCCGGATTGGCGTGACCGGCGACCATCACACCGTATCCACCGTGCAGGTCGACGTACTCGGTGTCGTCGACATCCCACACTCGCGAACCGCGCCCGTGGCTGACCCACACTGCCGCCGGACGAGAGATCATCCAGTTCGATGTCGCCCCACCGGCAAGCACCTCCGAGGCCTCCTCAGCGCGGGCGAGCGATAGCGGGATCCGGGCCAAGAAGCGGCGCTCCTCCTCCTCGATCAACGAATCGATCGTCACGGACTTGGTTTCGATGACGGCCACTCGGCCTCTCCCTGTTCAGTGCTGACGTCGATCACTTGTCGGTCAGTTGGCGGCTAGCTGGCAAACACTGACTGGCGAGTCAGCAATACTGACTGACCAGTCTACTCGATCCATCGGCCACAGTCGTCACCGAAGTGTCATCGAACGGCTTCGCCAGCCGCGAAGATCGCGGGCATACTGTGGTCGATGACCACAGAGAGTGCTCTTGTGGCCGTGGTGGAACGTCTCCGACGCGACACCGCGGACCGCAACCCGGCGTCACGCGAGCAGCACGACCGCGCCCGCGCCGTGCTCCCCGGCGGAAGCACTCGAAGCATCCTGCATCACGCCCCCTTTCCGCTGACGTTCGTCAGCGGCGACGGCGGCACGTTGAGAGATGCCGATGGTCACTCCTACGTCGACCTGGTCGGCGACTACACCGCCGGCCTGCTGGGTCACAGCGAAAAGCGCGTGCACGCAGCCGTTGCCGATGCGCTCTCCAACAACACCAGCGTGGGCGGCGTGCATCCAGCCGAGATCCGCTTTGCCGAGCTGGTCTGCAACCGCTTCGGTCATCAGCGGGTTCGCTTCACCAACTCTGGCACCGAAGCAAACCTCATGGCGATCACACTGTCGAGGATCGTCACCGATCGTCCGGCGATCATGGTCATGCACGGCGGATACCACGGCGGGGTCTTCTACTACTCGCACGGCAACGCGCCGTGGAACGTTCCGTTCCCCACGATCGTCGCCCCGTACAACGATCTCGACGGGTGCGAGAAGCTGATCGAAGAACACGGGCCCGATCTCGCCGCGGTGATCGTCGAGCCGATGCTCGGCTCGGGTTGTGTGCCGGCCGATGCCCGCTTCCTGAGTGGCTTGGCCAACGCCACGCAGCGAGCCGGAGCCATCCTGATCACGGACGAGGTGATGACCTCCCGGCACGGTCCTCGCGGTCTTGCCGATCTGCTCGGCGTGCGCCCAGACATCGCCACGTTCGGCAAGTACTTCGCCGGCGGGTTCTCGGTCGGCGCGTTCGCCGGACGCGCCGAACTGCTCGATCGTTTCGATGCGAGCAAGCCTGATTCGATCCCCCACGCCGGCACCTTCAACAACAACATCGCCACGATGTCGGCCGGCTGCGTCGTGCTATCGGAGCTGTTCACCTCTGACACGGCGATCACGCTGACGGCACGCGGCGAAGAACTGCGCGGCCGCATCGACGACGTGCTCCATCAGCACAAGCTGCCCCTCAGCATCACCGGGTTCGGCTCGATGAACGCAGTGCACGCCCTCGACCGTCGCCCGCAGAACGGTGAAGACCTGTTGGAGCGCGATCCCGTACTGCAAGAAGCGCTGTTCCTGGCATTGCTGCAGCGCGGTGTGTACACCGCCCCACGAGGCAGCCTCAACCTCGGCCTGGCGGTCACCGAATGGGACCTCGACCACTACCTGCACGCGCTCGACGACGCGCTCGGCGAGCTCTCTGAAGCGGTTTAGGCCGACGCTCTGTAGAGAAGGTCGACGGGTGTGCGGCCGCTGTCGATGCCGCGCTGTTCGTATCGGGTCGTCGGCCGCCACGAGGGACGATCGATGACGCCCCCGCGAAGTGCCGGGAAGTCGTCGCACACTCGCCGGGTTTGCACGGCATAGTCGAGGTCGTCGGTGGCGACGTGCAGCACGCCACCGATGCGCAGCAATGGCACCAATCGGGCGACGACATCTGGCCGGATCAACCGGCGATTGCGCTGGCGATGCTTCGGCCACGGATCGGGGAAGAACACCCGTATCGCGGCCAGCGATCGTGCGGGAACGCGGGTCAGGAAGTCGAGGACGTCGCCTTCGACCACCCTGACGTTGCGCAGCCCGCGACGCTCGATCGCCGTCAGCACTGTCGCGATGCCGGGCGTGTGCACGTCGACGCCGATGACATGTTCGAGCGGGCGCAGTTCAGCGATCTCGATCAAGGCCTCGCCACCGCCGAAGCCGACATCGAGGACCACGTCGCCGGTGCCATCGAACGTCTCCTCCAACGACAATTGCGTTCCGTCGACGGCTATCCCGAACTTGGCCATAGCTCGCTCGTATGCGGCGATTCGTGAAGGTGACAGGCCGCGCCGACGCGGTTTGAACGACCGTTGCGGAGGATGCGTCACGACAGAAGGTATCGACACGGGACGATGATGGTAACGGTTGCAAACGTGCAAGGCTGAGGGTCATGGCGTGGTTGGTGACAGAAGGGCGAGTACTGGCCTCCTGCGAGTCACCGGCCGATCGGCGCTCCAAGGGTCGGGGCCTGCTCGGCCGAGACGGCATCGAAGGAGCCATGGTTCTGACGAACTGCCGGTGGGTACACACCCTGGGCATGCGCTTCGCACTCGATGTCGCCTATCTCGACGAGAAGGGTGTGGTCGTCAAGACGGTGCACATGCACCGGCACCGAATCGGTGCGCCGGTCTGGCGAGCAAAGTCGGTGATCGAAGCGCAAGAAGGCGCGTTCGGTCGGTGGGGTCTCCGTGTGGGCGACGTGGTGGAGGTGCGCGAATGACCGGCACACTGGTGCTCGTGGCAACCCCGATCGGCAATCTCGGCGACCTGTCGCCACGGGCGGTCGCGACCATGCAGCAGTCCTCGCTGATCCTGTGCGAAGACACCCGGCACTCCGGCAAGCTGCTGACCCACGCCGGCATCAGCGGGGTTCGCCTCGCCGTCTGCAACGAGCACACCGAGACCGAACGTGCCCACGACGTGCTGTCGCTGCTCGACGCCGGCGAGACGGTCACGTTGATCACCGACGCCGGAACACCTGGGATCTCCGACCCAGGGTCGCGGCTCGTGCGCATCGCGATCGATGCCGGCCACACCGTGTCGGCAGTTCCGGGACCAGCGGCATTCGTGATGGCGCTCGTCGTCAGCGGTTTCGACACCACTCGATTCGTGTTCGAAGGCTTCCTGCCACGGTCAGGCCGTGACCGGGCCACGCGCATTGCTGCCGTGGCCCGTGAGCCGCGCACGACGGTGCTCTACGAAGCGCCGCATCGCGTCGCTCGAACGGTCGCCGACCTCGCTGCGGCGTGCGGAGTCGACCGCGGCGTGGCCGTGGCACGCGAGATGACCAAGATCTACGAATCGGTCTGGCGTGGCACGCTCGACGGCGCCGTGTCTCATCTGCGCGCCACGGCACCGCGCGGCGAGTACGTGATCGTGGTGGAAGGTGCTCCTCCACGGGGCGAGGTCAGTGACGATGAAATTCGCTCGGCGCTCAACTTGGCGCTCGTCGGCAGCAGTCGCAAGGATGCGGTAGCGGCCGTTGTCGGCCAACTCGAAGTGCCGAAGCGGCGGGTCTACGACCTGTCGCTGGCGGAGGGTCGCCATGACTGAACCAACCGTGTCTGATGCAACCGTGTCTGATGCAACCGTGTCTGATGCAACCGTGTCTGATGCGGTAAAGCCGGCGACCACAGCCACTCGATACGTTCCGGCCGGGCCGAGCGCCGCGTTCTTCGATCTCGATCGCACACTCATCAGCGGTTCCAGCGCATTCGTTCTGGGCGTCGCCGCATGGCGCGCCGGTCTGGTGCCACCGGCCCAGTTCGGCAAGGACGCCGTCGGTGCCATTGCCTTCCGGTTCAGCGGAGCGAGCGACGACACGTCGAACGGTGTTCGTGATCGCATCCTCGGTGCCGTCAAGGGGATCCGCGTCGACGACCTGGTCGCGCTCAACGTAGACATCGTGCCGAAGCTGCTCGACAAGGTCCGCCCCGAGGCACAGGCACTCGTCGACCGTCATCGGCACGCCGGGCGGGCGACCTACATCGTCTCGGCATCACCGGTCGAACTGGTCGAGCCGCTGGCCAAGGCGATGGGAATGACCGCTGGAATCGGTACCGTCAGCGCGATCGCCGACGGGGTGTACACCGGCGACCTGGCTGGTCCGTTCTGCTACGGCCCAGGCAAGGTCGAGGCAATCACCGACCTGGCCCGGTGGGAGAACCTCGATCTCGCCCAGTGCTATGCCTACAGCGATTCGGCCAGCGATCTGCCGATGCTCGAGGCCGTCGGCCATCCGGTCGCCGTCAATCCCGATGCCAAGTTGGCGCGCTACGCGAACCACAACGGCTGGCCGATCGTCGTCTTCAGCAAGCGCACGAAGGCGGTCGTGAGACGTACAACGCAAGCCCTCGGCACGGTGGGAGTTGCCGCGGCCGGCTTCGCCGCAGGTACCCGCTACGCCCGGACCCGAGTGCGCATCTTCCGCCGATAGCTCGATTCTCCGCACGTAAGTCGCTTGCCGCGAGCACGGCAGTGCGACGTATCCTTGGCGGTGTGAGTACCCCGGCTCGAACCCGTCGAATGCGTACCGGCTCCTGACCCAGCCACCGTTCGCCATTCTTCGAAAGGATCCAGTCGTGGGCAACTACTTCCTCACCACCCCTATCTACTACGTCACGGCCAAGCCGCATCTCGGCCACGCCTATACGACCGTCGTCGGCGACGCACTCGCCCGATGGCACCGCCTGCTCGGTGACAACGTGCATTTCCTCACCGGCACCGACGAGCACGGCCAGAAGGTGCAGCAGGCGGCCGAGGCCGCGGGGTTGTCGCCCCAGGAGTTCACCGATTCGATCGCCCCGCTGTACGAGCAGGCGTGGCAGCAGCTGAACATCTCCAACGACGACTTCATCCGCACCACCGAGCAACGCCACAAGATCGGCGTCGCCGAACTGCTGCAACGCTGCTATGACGCCGGCGACATCGAGCTCGACCTCTACAAGGGCAAGTACTGCATCGCCTGCGAGGAGTACTACACCGACGACGAGCTCGACCCTGGTGACCTGTGCCGGATCCACAAGCGTCCGGTCGAGCAGGTCGAGGAGGAGAACTACTTCTTCCGCCTCAGCCGTTTCCAGGATCGACTGCTCGACTGGTACGCAGCTCATCCCGGCGTCATCGTGCCCGAGTTCCGCGGCAACGAGGCGCTCGGCCTCATACGCGGTGGCCTGCGCGACTTCTCGGTCAGTCGCACCAGCTCGACGTGGGGCATCCCCCTCCCGTGGGACGCGAAGCACGTGGCCTACGTCTGGTTCGACGCCCTGGCCAACTACCTCACCGCAGTCGGCTACGGGTCAGACCACGCCGCGTTCGATTCCTGGTGGCCGGCCCACCATCTGATCGGCAAGGACATCATCCGCCACCACTGCGTGTACTGGCCGGCAATGCTGCTCAGCGCGGGCATCGAGCCGCCGGCCGGTTGGGCCGTCGGCGGATGGCTGCTGGTCGGCGGTGAGAAGATGAGCAAGACCACCGGCAACGTGGTCAACCCGCTCGACCTGATCGCCGATGTCGGCGTCGACGGGTTCCGCTACTACGTCCTCGCCGAGACTCCATACGGCAACGACGGCGACTTCACCTACGAGGGATTGATCGGTCGCTACAACTCCGATCTGGCCAACAATCTCGGCAACCTGCTAGCCCGCGTGGCCACCGTCGTCACCAAGAAATGTGGCGGGATCGGACCCGCACCGCGGTCAGACTCGCCCCTGGCCACCGCCGCCGCTTCCGCATACGCGGCTACGGCCGACGCCTGGTCGGAGACCGCGCCCAGTCGCGCCCTCGACGCGACGTGGAGCCTGATACGTGCCACCAACGCCTATCTCGAGGCCAACGAGCCGTGGAAGGCAGAGCCCGGCCCGGCGGTCGATGCCGTGATGGGCGACGCCCTCGAGGCACTGCGCATCGTCGCCATCCTCGCTTCGCCAGCCGTACCGGAGACCTGCCAAACGGTGTGGGAACGCCTCGGTCTCAGCGGTCGCGTCGACGACCAACGTCTTCCCACCGGGGTCGAGTGGGGTGGGTACCCAGGGGGGCTGGCGGTGACCAAGGGCGAGTCACTGTTCCCCCGCAAGGCAGTGTGAGTGGCGCGTGGCATACACCGACAGCCACTGCCACCTCTACGACACCCGCGGCGCGGCTGTCGACGACGTGATCGATGCGGCGCGGGCCGCGGGTGTCACGACGATGATCAATGTTGGCTGCGACGCCTCCACCACCGAGCAGGCAATCGCCGTCGCGGCGACGCACGACGGCATCTTCGCCACAGCAGGGCTGCATCCGCACGAGGCCAAGAACGGCGTCGAAACCATCGTCACGTTCCTCGACGACCCCAACGTCATCGCCGTCGGCGAATGTGGGCTCGACTACTACTACGACCATTCACCACGAGACGCCCAACGCGCCGCCTTCGCGGCCCAGATCCAACTCGCCCACGAGCGGTCGCTGCCGCTCGTCATCCACACACGCGACGCGTGGGCAGAGACGTTCGACATCCTCGACGCAGAGGGCACACCTGAGCTGACCATCTTCCACTGCTTCACCGGTGGTCCCGACGAGGCACGACGGTGCCTCGAGCGCAACGCCTTCCTGTCGTTCAGCGGCATCGTCACCTTCAAGACGGCGACAGACCTGCACGAAGCAGCGCAGCTGTGCCCGATCGATCGGATGCTCGCCGAAACTGACAGCCCATACCTGGCGCCCGTGCCACATCGGGGAAGACCCAACCGACCGGCATATGTCACCCACGTGGTCCAGACCCTTGCCGACCTGCGACATGCGGCCCTCGACGACGTTCGAGCCGCTACGGTGACCAATGCCTGCCTTGCGTTCCCAGGCATTCGTCCGTAGCCTTTTTCCAGGTCCCACGGACGGGAAACCCCACAATGAACCCCTACGACCGACGTCGCCTCGCACTTGCGTCCATCTTCACGGTGGCGGCGCTCCCCGCATTGTGGATCATCAACCGCGATGACGCAGGCTCTGCTGCGCCACGGCTGGGCGCCGCGGGGGTTCCCCAGGTCGGCGCCGACAAAGCCCCATCGACCTCGGCATACATGCCCGACCCGCCGATCTTCCTCAACGGTCCGCCGTCAGGCGCAGACCCGGCCGTCGTCGACATCATCATTCCACCAGGTCCCACCGCCACCGAAGCCACCGGTCGGGCCAGCTTCCGCCGGTACGCCGACCCCACCACCCGGCCGTGTACCACGGCCCTGGCGCCGTGGGGGAAGACGCTCACGGTGACCAACACCGACAACGGCCAGACGACAACTTGCGTCAACACCGTCAGCACGCCGTTGCCCGCCGGCGTCGACATCGTCCTGCACACCGACATCTTCACGTTGATCGGTGATCTGGCCGACGCTCCGGCGCCGGTGCGCATCAGCTGGTAAGGCGTGCTCTCACGCAACGACATCGCGGCGCTGCTCAGCGAACACGGCTTGGCCCCGCGTCGTGATCTCGGACAGAACTTCGTCGTCGACGCCAACATCGTGCGCAAGATCGCCCGATTGGCCGACATCGGACCCGACGATCATGTCGTCGAGATCGGCGCCGGGCTCGGCTCGCTCACCCTCGCGTTGGCCGAGACGGGCGCGACCATCACCGCCATCGAGGTCGATCACGGTGTCGTCGGCGCACTGCGCGGTGTCGTCGCCGATCTGGCGAATGTGACGGTTGTCGAAGCCGACGCGCTGCGACTTGACTGGGCGACCACGTTGGCCGCGGCGTCCCGTTGGGTGCTGGTCGCCAACCTGCCGTACAACGTGGCCACGCCACTGGTCTGCGACCTGCTCGATCTCGTGCCGGCTGTCGAGCGCATGTTGGTGATGGTGCAGCGCGAGGTCGCCGACCGACTGTGTGCCGCAGCGGGCACCGAGGCCTACGGCGCGGTCAGCGTCAAGGTCGCGTACTGGGCGACGGCGCGCATCGCCGGCACGGTTCCGGCCAGCGTCTTCGTACCGCGACCGAAGGTCGAGTCGGCGTTGGCCGACATCCGCCGACGACCGTCGCCCGCCGTCGATGTCGCGCCGGGGCCCCTGTTCCAGTTGGTCCGCACCGCATTCGGCCAACGACGCAAGATGCTGCGCCGGTCGTTGGCGGCAGTTGTCGCGCCGGAGGTGTTCGACGTAGCGGGCATCGACCCTCGACGCCGCCCCGAAGAGCTCGACGTGACCGAATGGGGAGCCCTCACCACGGCATGGTTGGCGGCGACGTGACCGCGGTCGTGGTCGAGGCTCCCGCCAAGTTGACACTGAGCCTGCGCATCACCGGCGTACGCGCCGACGGGTACCACCTCATCGACGCCGAGATGGTCACCCTCGAATGGCACGACACCCTGACCATCGATTCGGCGTCGACAGGACTGACCGCCGACGGGCCGTATGCAGCCGGCATGCCCCTTGACGAGTCGAACCTCGTGGCATCGGCGTTGCGTCACGTCGGTCGGACTGCCGCCGTTCACATCAACAAGTCACTTCCACACGGTGGCGGGCTCGGCGGTGGTTCCGCCGATGCAGCCGCCGTCTTGCGCTGGGCCGGATACGACGACGTCGAGGGCGCAGCAGCGCTCGGCGCGGACGTCGCCTTCTGCCTCGTCGGCGGACGGGCCCGAGTGCGTGGCATCGGCGAACTGGTCGAGCCGTTGCCGTTCGAGCCGATCGCCATCACACTCGTCGTCCCACCCCTGGCCGTCAGCACTCCCGTCGTCTATCGAGCCTGGGACGATCTCGGCGGACCGGTAGACAATGGGGCGAACGATCTCGAGCCGGCAGCGCTCGTCGCTTTCCCTGCGCTGGCGCGATGGCGAGACCGCATCCGCGAGGCAGCGGGTCGGCGCCCGACGCTTGCCGGCAGCGGCGCAACCTGGTACCTGCGCGGTCACCACGATCTCGGTGCCTCGCTGCCCGATGCCGTAGTCGTGCACACCTCGACCTGCCCGTAGACGCGTAACAGCCGCCTGCAAGTGCTGCGGGCGGCCGTTCTACGAGGTCTGGAGGGTCACTTGCCGCGTTGGCGTTGGTGACGCGTACGGCGAAGCATCTTCTTGTGCTTCTTCTTGCGCATTCTCTTGCGGCGTTTCTTGATCAGCGAACCCATAGCTCGTGAGACGCTACCGCCAAGCGACCTGGTACCCAACGCGTCGTGGTCGGCATCTTGCAGTCGCACGTTCAGTTACAGACCTCGGCGCAGACGACTCGACGTCGAGCGAACTGACGCTGACACTTTGTGTCAGCTCCTAGAACGACTGTCGCCGTTCAATGGGCTGACGCTGATGCTCTTTGACCTCAGAGCTGCTCGCTCGGCTCGGGTCCGACCGCTCGATCCAGTCTTGCCGGTACACGAGCCATCGGCAGTCGGTGCCGACCTCGCCCGGTGCCGAGACGACGTCTTCAGTCTCACCGACGAACGTGTAGCCCAGGCGATGGGGTACGCCGGCGCTGGCGATGTTGGCCTTGTCGTGATGGATCTCGACCCGCTCGATCTCGGGCACGGTGAAGGCCGCAGTGGTCAGTGCCGAGGCGATCTCGGTGGCGAAGCCGTTCCGCGTGTGGTCGAAACCCACCCAGTAGCCGATCTCGAGGACACCCGGCCCGCGACGTCGGTGCAGCCCTGCCGAACCGACTACGAGATCGTCGAGAAATGCTCCGACCACCACGCTGCCGCCTTGCTCCCACTCGGCCTGCCACTGGTTGATCAGGGCGACCCGCTGCTGATGGGTCGACGGTTCAACCGAGATCCACGGCATCCACGGACGGAGATGATCGAGATTGGAAACGATCGCGGCACTCAGTTGCGGCTCGTCTGCCTCGACCCAACGGCGCAGCGTCAACCGCGCCGTAAGCATGGCGTCGGGGAGTCGATCCACGTCCATCGGGCACATCGTCCCCCTTATACCCGGTCGGCGGCAGCGTGGATCGCGGCGATATCGATCTTCTTCATGCCGAAAACGGCTTGCATGGCCCGTTGGGCGCGACCCCGGTCGGAGTCGTTGACCAACTCGTTCCAGTCGGCCGGCACCACCTGCCACGACAGTCCGTACTTGTCCTTCAGCCATCCGCACTGGCTCTCCTCACCACCTTCGGAGAGCTTGGTCCAGTAGTAGTCGATCTCGCCCTGGTCGGCGCAGTTGATCAACAGCGAGATCGCCTCGTCGAAGCTGAACTGGGTACCACCGTTGATCGCCGTGAACTCCTGGCCATCGAGCACGAAGTCGACGGTCATCACCATGTCGGCCGGCCGCGGACCACCGTCGCCATAGCGAGTGACGCTCGTGATCTTCGAGTTCGGGAACACCGACACGTAGAAGGCCGCGGCCTCTTCGCTCTCGGTGTCGAACCACAGGTTGGGGGTGATCCGGGGCATGAGCACATCTCCAATCGTCAGCGCTTCCGTCCTAGACCGTACTCATCTGCGACCACCTCCGTCATGACGGTTTCGACCACCTCGGGAACTCCGATACACCCCCTTGGTAGTGTTCTCGGTAGCGACTTCCCCCGTCTGAGATCGAGTGTTCGTCCGGTGGAAAGGGGTGAGTCGTGTCTGTGGAATCTGTGGTCGGGTTGGTCGAGACCATCGCCGCGGTCGATCTGTCCAGCGCCGATCGCGATGCAGTAAGCGGCGTGTTGGGTAATGTGCGTCGGCTCCGTGGCTGGCTCGATTCGATCGAGGTGGTTGCTGCCCGCCGCTTGGCCCAGTTGGCTGCCGAGTCACCATCGATGTTCCCCGAACACATCGTCGCCGAGGCCGCACGGGTGAGCCTGACCGAGGCATCGAAACGTTTCGAGCGTGCTCAGACGACCGCAGCGATCCCGCAACTCGGTGCCGCATTACGCCACGGCGACACTTCTGGCGGGCACATCGACGTGGTCAGCCCGCGCGCTGCGCCCACTCACTGCCGAGCAACGCGACCGTCTCGCCGAACGCGGCAATGTGTTGGCCCTGGCCGCGTCGCAGCTACCGCGAGACGATTTCGCCCGCACCGTTCGAGCCGAGATCCGCCGCATCGACAACGACGACGGAATTGACCGGCTGCAACGCCAGCGACGCAACACCAGTTTGCGCACCTGGATCGACCGCGACAGCGGGATGTGGTGCCTGCACGGAGAGTTCGACCCCGAGACCGGTGCCTTGCTCGACGGCCGGCTGCGCCGCACCATAGAGGCGCTGTTCCACGACCAGCAACCCGACACCTGCCCCACCGACGCCTTGTTGAAACAACATCACCTACGCGCGCTCGCGCTGGTCGCACTGACCAGTGGACACGCTTCCTCCGGGCGGATCGACATCTCAGTACTGATCGACGCCGACACACTGCTCCACGGCGTACACCCCAAATCAGTGATCGACTACGGGCTACCGATCGACCTGCCCGTCGACACCGTGCGCCGCTGGGCATGCCAGGCCGACATCACCCCGATCATCGTCGCCGCCGACGGCGTCTCGATGTACCTCGGCCACACCACCCGCACCGCCAACCGCGCCCAACGCCGAGCCCTCCGAGCGATGTACCGCTGCTGCGCCATACCGGGCTGCAGCGTCGGCTACGACAACTGCCAGATCCACCACGTCGACTGGTTCCGTCACCTCGGCAGAACGGATATAGACAATCTCCTGCCGTTGTGCCACAAACATCACCACAGCGCGCACGAAGGCGGATGGAATCTCGCCATCGACTCCCACCGCAACCTCACCATCACCTACCCCGACGCGACAACCATGACCACCGGACCACCATCAGCATGGCCCCGCTGAGGCGCGGCGCCAGCATCACACGATCATGGACACGACCGATTGAGAAACAAACGATCGCCGATGCGCCGAACTTCCATGGCGAAGTCGAAGGAATGCGGCTGGAATCCCCGCTCGCCGGCTTCTGACCGCTGCCGCCGATCCGACTGACGGCGCGGTCGGCGCAGAGAGCTGCGTCGGGACGGCACCACAATGTCTGTGTCAGCAGAAATGTCGAACGTGTGTTCTATGTGCTGACACAGACGGCGGTCACGGCGGCAATGTCTGGCAGGATGCCGGGATGGCTGCCGACGTCCGCTGCGTGACGGTTCGACGCGCATGGCGTAGGCGATGTCGTCGGGGTCGGCGTGTGCGCGACCGAGGGCGAGCGTTCGCCTGGCCTCATCGGAGGCGTCGATCAACTCACCTGTTCTGTCGGCGTCGAGTGCTTGACCGAGTCGAGCACGTTCGATGAGCTTCGCGGTTGCCAGATCGTCGGCACCGCTCGTCGCCGGGTCAGGACATCGACGACCACGACAGCGCCGACCACGTCAGCCACCTCCCAACGAGGGACGAAACGGGCGACGGCCACGGCTCAGCGTCCGGCCAGCATCGCCACCACCGGGGCAAAGCCCTGTGGATCCCGCACCACGACGTGGCTGATTCCGACGTCCGAGCGCAGGCGCTCGAGCTTGTCGACGACCTGGTCGACCGAGCCGATCAAGATGAAAGGAGTCCCATCGATGATCTCTCGATCGATATCGAATCGATCCGCCGTCGCCGTGATCCGCTCGCTCGAGCCGTCACCGATGTGAACCAGTTGCGCCAACACCGAACGTTCGATGCCGGCGAGCCGATCCCCGGCCGCTTCCGCCAGCCACCGCGATCGTTGCCTCACGGCGTCGATCGCGAATCCACCAGCGGCGGGTTGACCACCTTCGCCATGGGTCAGCCCGGTGAACTGGAAGATGTCGGCATGACGAGCGGCGATGCGCACGACTCTCTTGCCATGTCCACCGATCAGCAACGGCACCCGCTGTTGCAGTCGGCCTGATTCCCAGGTCTTCGATCTCGAGCTGATGATGCAATCCGTCGAGCGAGACTGACCCGCTGTCGAGCAACGACCGCAAGGCGATCACCGATTCCTCGAACCTGTCGACGCGCGCTGCGAGGCTCGCGCAACGGCATGCCGATCGCATCGTGCTCTGACTTCGTGTAACCGGTACCGAGCCCGAGCACGAGACGACCGCCCGTCAGCCGATCAACCGTGGCCGCGGTACGGGCCAGCAGCGCCGGATGGTGCAACTCGTTGTTCAACACCAGTGGACCGACCCGCAGTCGGGTGGTCGCCTCGGCCGCAACCATCAGAGGAATGAACGGGTCGACGGTCCCGATGTGGTCGTACGAGAACAGCTCGTCATACCCGAGGGCCTCGATCGTGCGGGCCGCGGCCACCAGTGCATCGTGATCGTCCAAGGGTGCGCCCCTGCACTGCGAACCGGAACGGTCTCACCATGCGCCCACGCTAGACACATCGCGGTGGGGCGGCGGGTCGACACGCTCGGACGACACCGCGGGTATCCCGGCTACTGTTCGGCAGCGGGCAGCGCTCAGAGGGGGCCACGATGAAGGACTTGCGGGGTACCACCGCCGTGCTGACCGGAGCGTCGCGTGGCATCGGGGTGCACATCGCCCGGGCGCTGACCGAACAGGGAGTCAACCTCTCACTCGCGGCGCGATCCCAGGACGAGCTCGAAGCGGTGCGCGACGAGATGACGGCCCTCGGCGTCAAGGCGATCGCCGTTCGCTGCGATGTGACCAATGCCGACGACCGCGCCGAACTGCTGTCGCGCACGCAGGCCGAATTGGGCCCGATCGACATCCTCATCAACAACGCCGGAATCGAGACCGCCTCGCACTTCGAGAGCGCAGACGAGGCCGACATCGTGCGCACCATCGACGTCAATCTGATCTCGGCGATGTTGCTGACTCGGTCGGTTCTGCCGGGCATGCTCGAGCGGCGCCGTGGTCACATCGTCAACATTGCCTCAGGCGCCGGCAAGGTCGGCGTGCCATTTGCAGTCGCCTACGCGACCAGCAAGCACGGCCTTGTCGGGTTCACCAACTCGCTGCGCGGCGAGTACCACAAGGGCCCGATCGGATTCTCGGTGGTATGCCCGGGCTTCGTGTCCGATTCGGGGATGTACGACCGCTGGGAAGGCCGGGGCGTGAAGGCTCCGAAGATCGTCGGGCGGTCGTCGCCGGCGAAGGTCGCCGAGGTCGTGGTCAGCTGCATTCGCAAGAACCGCTGCGAGGTGATGGTCAACACGCCGCCGGTCCGCCCGGTCGTGGTGCTGGCCAACATCGCCCCGAGCCTGATGCCCCGGTACATGCGGTTGTTCGGCTACACCCGCATGTTCCGACGGGTCGCCGACTTCGACCAGGGCTGACCGAGGGCCGACCGGAGGACGCGCCGAAACCCTCGTGGTGCTCTGGGACCCCGGCGGTAGCCTCTGGCCACGACTGTCCGGGGTCGTTCAATGGTAGGACATCGGTTTTTGGTGCCGTCTATAGGGGTTCGAATCCTCTCCCCGGAACACAACTTCACCACTTCGCCGCCGCGACGCGATAGAACGGGCACATGACAGTTTCGGCGATTGTGCTGGCGGCGGGTGAGGGGTCGCGAATGCGATCGACCCGCCCGAAACCGCTGCACTTGATCTGTGGCCGGGCGATGGTCATGCACGTCATCCATGCTCTGTCGGCGCTCGACATCGACCGTACCGTCGTAGTCGTCGGGCACGGTGCCGAAAGGGTGACCAAGAAGGTGCAAGAGCAGGCGCCCGGATGGGCGCACGTCACCTTCGTCGAGCAGACCGTTCAGCGCGGCACCGGCGACGCGGCAATGGTTGGGATGACCGCCATTCCTGGTGACGATCTCGACGACAACTCGACGATCGTCGTGCTTCCCGGCGATACGCCGCTGCTGCGCGCCGAGACGTTGCTGCACCTCGTCGCCACCCACCTGACCAGCGGCAACGCGGCAACAGCCATCACCTCGGTGCTCGACGACCCGACCGGCTACGGGCGCGTGGTGCGGGCGCCATCGAAGCACGGCGACGGACGGGTGCTGCAGGTGATCGAGCAACGCGATGCCGCCGACGAGGTGCTCGCCATCCCCGAGGTGTGGACCAGCATGTGTGCGTTCCGACGCGACCTGCTGGGTCCGGCCCTGCGTCGGCTCAGCCCCGACAACACCCAGGGTGAGTACTACCTCACCGATGTCGTCGAAGTGCTGGCGGGCATGGGCCACCAGATCGGCACGGTGCAGGCACCCGAGGCCGAGACTCGCGGGGTCAACGATCGATGGCAGCTGGCGCTCGCCGAACGTGAGCTGCGTCACCGCACCAACCGCAGCTGGCTGTTGAACGGCGTCACCATGCTCGACCCGCGACAGACCTTCATCGATGTCACCGTGCAGCTGGGCCGCGATGTCACCTTGTACCCAGGGACGATCCTGCAGGGCAACACGGTCATCGGCGACGGTTGCGAGATCGGCCCCGACAGCCGCCTGATCGATTGCGTGGTCGGCTCCGGCGCGGTGGTCGAGAACAGCGTGGGTCGAGACAGCGAGATCGGCGACGATGCACACGTTGGCCCATATGCCCACCTGGCGCCGGGCACGGCAGTTGCTTCTTCGGCGTCGACCGGAGCGTTCTACACTGCACCTGCCGACTAAGCGTTGCGGAGCCCCTCAAATGGAAAAATTCACCACCAAGCGCATGTCGCTCTTCTCCGGGCGTACGCATCCGGCGCTGGCCCAAGAGGTGGCAGAACATCTCGGCATCGAACTTGGTGACCCCAACCTGGTGCAGTTCGCCAACGGCGAGATCCGTCCCCGGTTCAGCGAGAGCATCCGCGGAAGCGACGTGTTCATCATGCAGACCCATTGCGGCAGCGACGAGCACAGCATCAACGACTCGATCATGGAACAGTTGATCATGATCGACACCGCCTATCGAGCGTCGGCCAAACGGATCACCGCGGTTTGTCCCTTCTACGGTTACGCCCGTCAAGACCGCAAGGCCGAGGGCCGCGAACCAATCACCGCCAGGCTGATTGCCGACTTGTTCAAGGCGGCCGGCGCCAAGCGGATGGTGTCGCTCGACCTGCACAGCGGCCAGATCCAGGGCTTCTTCGAAGGTCCGGTCGACCACCTCACGGCCACCCCGGTGCTCGAGATGTACGTGCGGCAACATGCGCACGAGCCGGTCATCGTCTCGCCCGATGCCGGACGCATCAAGGTCGCGGCGCGCATGGCCGAGCACCTCGGCGACCTCGGCGCCGACCTCGCGTTCATCTACAAGCGCCGCCCGAAAGGCTCCACCAACCAGGCCGAGGCCAAGGAAGTGATCGGCGACGTCGACGGGCGACTGTGCATCCTCACCGACGACATGATCGACAGTGGCGGCACCATCACCAGCGCCGCCGACATCTTGTTGCAGCGTGGCGCAACCGAGGTGTGGGCGATGGCCACGCACGGCGTGCTCAGCGGGCCGGCCGTCGACCGCTTGAAGAATGCTCCGATCAGCCGCGTCGTGTTGACCAACACCTTGCCGCTGCCACCCGAGAAGCAGATCGACAAGATCGAGGTGCTGTCGATCGCCCCGTTGATCGCCGACGCCCTCAACGCCGTGTTCGACGACACCAGTGTCAGCGAGATCTTCGGCGGCGAGAACCAGGGCTGAGCTCTGGGTAGTAGCTGTTGCCGCGGCCCGTTGGCCACGGGAAGTCGCGGCGCTAGGCTTGCCACCCGTTCTAGATCACTGTTGATCGTTGTCGATCGTTTCGAGGCCCCGTCATGTCGCAAACCACACTCGTCGCCACACCCCGCACCGGTTCGGGCTCGCCTGCTGCCCGCCGTCTGCGTGCCGACGGCCACATCCCGGGCGTTCTCTACGGTCGGGGCATGGAGCCGATCAGCGTCACGGTCGAGCGCCGCGAGTTCCGCATGGCCCTCAGCGGCCCCGCCGGTGCCAACACGGTGTTGGCACTCCAGGTCGGCGGTATCAGCTACCCGGCCGTGGTCAAAGAGATGCAGCGTCACCCAATCCGGCGCACCGTCAACCACATCGATTTCCTGCAGGTCAACATGAACGAAGAGATCACCGTTCATATCGCCGTGCGCCTCGAGGGTGAGTCCAAGGCCGTGGCGGCCATGGGCGGGCTCGTCGACACCGCGGTCGACTCGCTCGAAGTCAGCTGCACCCCGACCGACATGCCCAACGAGTTCGTCATCGACATCACCGACATGCAGCCCGACACCGTGATCCGCCTGGCAGACATTCCCATGCCGAAGGGCGTGACGGCGCTGGGCGATCCCGACATGCCGGTCGTCACTGTGTTGACCACCGCCGCCGAGGTCGAAGAGCCGGTCGCCGAAGTCGAAGGCGAAGTCGAGGGCGAGGACGCCCCGGCCGCCGACGGCGACGCCGGCGCTGCCCGTCCAGAATGACCTGACCCGGCGTGATCGACGCGCTGGTCGTCGGGTTGGGAAACCCGGGCAGGGAATATGCGCGCACGCGTCACAACGTTGGTGCCGAAGCAGTGGGTCTGCTGGTCGAACGGGCAGGGGTGAAGTTCAAGGCCGGCCGCGACCGGGCGTTGGTCGCCGACGCCCGAATCGCCGGCCATCGGGTGGTGCTGGCGTTCCCGACCACGTACATGAACGAGAGCGGCCAAGCGGTCGGAGCGCTGATGCGCCGGCACAAGTTGTCGGACCCGGCGCAACTGATCGTGGTGCACGACGAGCTCGACCTGCCTCCTGGCGTGATTCGCGTCAAGGTGGGTGGCGGGCTCGCCGGCAACAACGGCCTGCGCAGCATCACCCAGCACCTGAAGACTCAAGACTTCGTGCGCGTCCGCATCGGCATCGGCAAGCCACCGAGTAAGGAACGTGGCGCAGATCACGTGCTCTCGCGGCTCCCGAAGGGCGAACGCGAGACTGCTCGACGTAGCCGTCGTCGACGCCGCCGACGCTGTCGAGGTGCTGCTGACCGATGGACCCGACGCGGCGATGCGCCAGTTCAACGGCTCGGTACCCTGAGCGGCAGTCATGTCGCTTGCCACACTCCCCCGGTTGCTCCGCGACGACACCGGGCTCATCCAGGCCTTCGGCAACCCGTCGGCGCTCGTAGCTGTACCGGAATCGGCACGGGCCGTCTCGATCGCGGCCCTCGCCCAACTCGGCGATCGCCATCCGCTGCTGGTAGCTACCCCGACGGGCACCGATGCCGGACAGCTCTACGACGACCTCTGCCAGTTCATGCCACCCGATTCTGTCGTGTTGTTCCCCGCATGGGAGACGCTGCCGTTCGAGCGCATCAGCCCGAGCGTCGAGACCATGGGGCGACGCATGGAGGTGCTGTGGCGCCTGCGCAACGAACCGACGAGTGCTACCGCCGCGGGAGGCGCCACACACTCGGATAATCGTTGCCGGGGTGCGGGCGCTGTTGCAACGGCTGAGCCCAGAGGCGATCAACATCGAACCGATCGTGTCCGGCCGAACGACATCATCGACCCGGATCACCTACTCGACACGCTGATCGGTTTCGGGTACCGACGTGAAGACCTGGTCGAACACCGCGGCGAGGTCGCCCGGCGCGGTGCGATCATCGACGTCTTCCCGTCGACCGCCGACGCGCCGATCCGCATCGATCTGTGGGGCGACGAGGTCGACCGGCTGACCGAGTTCACCGTCAACGACCAGCGCAGCACCGACGACCTCACAGAGGTTCACATCTTCCCGGCCCGCGAGCTTCTGCCCAGCGATGCAGTCCGGGCGCGGGCCACCGCGTTGGTGGCCGAGGAGCCGTGGGGGCGCGAGCAATGGGAACGGCTCGCCGAGGGCACCGTGTTCGACGGGATGGAGAGTTGGCTGCCCTGGCTCGTCGACGGCGACACGCTGATCACCGATCTGCTGCCGTCCTCGGGCAAGGTCGCCCTGGTCGAACCACGGCGCATGCGCGACCGGGCCAACGACCTGCTGGCCGAAGAAGACGATCTGGCCCGCACGTTGGCGTCGACCTGGGCCCGTGATGCCGATCGCCAGTTCCCTCGCTTGCACGCCGACACCGACCGGTCTACTGGGCAGTTCGCCGTCGATGTGGACGCTGAGCTCGACTCCCGAGCACCCCGACGCGCCGATGGTGCAGGCCACCGGGTGGGGCCCGGTTGTCGGCGACGGCGAAGGTCTGGCCAAGCGACTTGCCGAGTTGATCGCCGACAAGTTCCGCGTGGTGGTTGCAGCCGACGGCATCGGTAGCGCGTGCTCGTCTCGCCGATCTGCTGCGCGACCGCGGTCTCGACTTCACCATCGCCACGCCGACGACCGACCTCACCAAGCCCGGGGGATACGTCGTCACGGCACCGCTGCATCGCGGCTGCTCGCTTCCGGAGGCACGGTTGGCGATCCTCGCCGAGGGCGACCTCACCGGCCGACGGCGAACCCATCGCCAACCGCGACCACGCAAGCGGCAAGGCACCGGCTTCTTCGAGGACCTCAAACCCGGCAACTACGTCGTCCACTACCAGCACGGGGTCGGTCACTACGAGGGCATGGTCAAGCGCTCCATCGGCGGCACCGAACGCGACTACCTGCTGCTCGGCTACAAGGGCGGCGACAAGCTGTACGTGCCCAGCGATCAGATCGACTCGCTGCGCCAGTACGTCGGCGGCGAGGCCCCGACACTGCATCGCCTCGGTGGTTCCGACTTCGCCAAGGCGAAGTCGCGCGTTCGCAGTGCCGTGCGCGAGATCGCCCAGGAGTTGGTGGTGCTGTACCAGAAGCGGATCAACGCTTCAGGGCACGCATTCGGGCACGACACGCCGTGGCAAGCGGAGATGGAGGACGGGTTCCCCTTCGTCGAGACGCCCGACCAGCGCACTGCCATCGACGACGTCAAGGTCGACATGGAACGGCCGTACCCGATGGATCGACTGCTCTGCGGCGACGTCGGCTTCGGCAAGACCGAGGTGGCCATCCGCGCTGCGTTCAAGGCGATCCAAGACGGCAAGCAGGTCGCCGTGCTGGCGCCGACCACCCTACTGGTGACGCAACATGGCAACACCTTCGCCGACCGCTTCTCCGGCTATCCGATCCGTGTCGAGACGCTCAGCCGCTTCTTGACCAACAAAGAGGCCAAGCGGGTGATCGACGGGCTCGCCAGTGGCGAGGTCGATTGCGTGATCGGCACCCATCGGCTGTTGCAGGACGGAGTCGTGTTCAAAGACCTCGGCCTGCTGATCGTCGACGAGGAGCAGCGATTCGGTGTGCAGGCCAAAGAAGCGATGAAGAAGTTGAAGGTCAACGTCGACGTGCTGACACTCAGCGCCACGCCGATCCCGCGCACCCTCGAGATGAGTCTCGTCGGCATCCGTGACCTGTCGCTGCTGCAGACCCCACCAGCAGATCGCCAGCCGATCCTCACCTTCGTCGGCGAGTACGACGAGCGAGTTGCGGTCGAGGCACTGCGACGCGAGTTGCTGCGCGAGGGGCAGGTCTTCTGGGTGCACAACCGGGTCAAGACGATCTCGCAGTGCGCCGAGCGGCTCCGCGAATTGGTGCCCGAGGCGCGCATCGCGGTCGCTCACGGGCAGATGGACGAAGGCTCGCTCGAGCAGATCGTCGTCGACTTCTGGGAGGGTCGCTACGACGTACTGGTCTGCACGACCATCATCGAAAGCGGCATCGACATGCCGACCGTCAACACACTGGTCGTCGAGCGCGCCGACCTGCTCGGGCTCGGGCAGATGCACCAGTTGCGCGGCCGGGTCGGTCGCAGCGGGTCGCGGCGCCTACGCGTATCTCTTCCACCCGCGCGACGCCCGGCTGACCGAGGAGGCCTACGAGCGACTGCGCACCATCGGCGAAGCCACCGACCTCGGCAGCGGGTTCAAGATCGCGATGCGCGACCTCGAGATTCGCGGCGCTGGCAACCTGCTCGGCGAATCGCAGAGCGGCCACATCGCCGCCGTCGGCTACGACCTCTACTGCCAGATGGTCACCGAGGCGGTCGGCGAGATGAAGGGCGAACCGCTGAAGCGGAGCCGAGCGAGTTGAAGCTCGACGTGCCCACCGACGCCTACCTGCCGGTCGACTACGTCACGAAGGAGGAGTCACGGCTCGAGGCATATCGTCGGTTGGCGGCCGTCACCACTGCCAACGAGGTCGACGACATCCGCGTCGAATGGGAAGACCGTTACGGCCCGGTGCCGACACCGGCGACGGCGTTGTTGACGGTCGGCTACCTGCGCGCCGAATGTCACCGGCTGGGCCTGCGCGACGTCTCGATCGCCTCGAACCAGGCGCGACTCGCACCATTGACGTTGAAGACCAGCGCCGAGATGCGCCTGCAGCGACTGGCCCGCGATGCGATCTTCAAGGCCGACTCGCAGCAGCTCGTGGTGCCGATCAAACGCGGTGCCGAACCTGCCGAGTTCCTCGTCGCCTTTCTCCGCGAACTGATACCGGCATGAGGCTGCAGATCGCCAAGCCCGGCGAGCACGTCGCGCTGGTCGACTGGCCGTTCGACCGAACCGCTCGACGATTGGACGATCCCGGGGTTGCACGAGGTCACCGGTCTGCACCGACACGTGGTCCGCCTCGTCGAGTCCGGCGACATCACATACGTCGTCAAAGAACTGCCCGATCACCTGGCCGAGCGTGAGTGGCGGCTGCTCCGCGAGCTCGATGCCGCCGGCCTACCAACGGCCGAGGTGGTCGGTGTCGTCACCGAGCGCGATGCTGACGCCGAGGGACTGTTGATCACCCGCAACATCGACTACTCGCTGCCCTATCGAGTGCTGCTCTCGGGTCGCGGCCTGCACATCCCGTACCTCGGCGAGCGTCTGCTCGACGCGCTTGCCGGGCTGCTTGCCAGATTGCACCTCGCCGGGTTCTACTGGGGCGACTGCTCGCTGTCGAACACCCTGTTCCGTCGCGACGCCGGTGCGCTCAGCGCCTACATCATCGACGTCGAGACCGGCGAACGGCACCCGACGCTGTCCGACGGACAACGGACGACTCGATCTGTCGATCGCCACCGAGAACGTCGCCGGCGATCTCGAAGACCTGCAGGCCGGTGGCCGGTTGGCCGATGGGATCGACCCGATCTCCACAGCGCAGGCCATCGAGACGACGTACCAGCAACTGTGGTCCGAACTGACCGGCGCGGACGAGTTCGACATCGACGAGACCTTCCGCATCGACCACCGGCTGCAGCGTCTGCACGAGCTCGGCTTCGACGCCGCAGGAACTGGAGCTGTACACCACCGCCGACGGCTCGAAGCTGCGGCTGATCCCTCGCGTCGTCGAACACGGCTTTCACGGGCAGCGGCTGAAGGCCTTGACCGGGTTGGAGACCGGCGAGAACCAGGCACGACGGTTGCTGAACGACATCAGCCGATACCGAGCCGTGATCGAGCAGCAATCAGGCCGCAAAGTGCCCGAAACCGTCGCCGCGGCGCGGTGGCTCGACGAGCGCTTCGAACCGACCATCGACGGTGTACCGCCCGACCTGGTCGGCAAGCTCGAGCACGCCGAGCTGTATCCACCAGGTACTCGAGCACCTGTGGTTCATGTCGGAAACCGCCGGTGAGGATGTCGGGTTGGGCGAGGCCGTGACGTCGTACGTGCGCGACGTGCTGACACCGGCACCCCACGAGCAGCGACCTGCTGACAAGACGTGGGCCGACGACGGCTGGGACGACGTCGGGCCGGCCGAGGCCAATGTCGACAAGCCTGCCGAACGGGCGGGCAGCGACGGTGGCCATTAGAGTCATGACGTGAATCGACGTCTCGCGGCCGTCTTGGCCACCACCTGCACATTGCTCACTCTGTCGTCGTGCGCCTCGTTCAACCAGAACGAGATCGCCGCAAGAATCAACGACGATTCGCTGAGCAACTCAGAGTTGTCGACGATGGTTCGCAGCGATTTGTTTGCGAACGTCCTGCAGAGCGAGATCGTCGGTGGAGTCGCCAATGGCGATGCGACGCGAAACCTGCTCGACGGTTGGCTGAAGCTGCATCTGCTCGAACAATCGGGCGTCTTCAAAGATGTCGATCGCAAGGCGGTCGCCAACGGGCTCGAGCAATCAAGCGGCGAAGTGTGGACCGCCGCACCAGTGGGGCTTCGCGACCTGCTCGTCTTGAACGAGGCGGCACGGCAGCTCAGTGCCGGTGGCACGCTCGACACCGCCACCGCCCTCAGGGACCTGCCTACGGCCAACGTGTTCGTCGACCCGCGCTACGGCAGGTGGGATCCGACGTCGGGTTCGGTCGTCGCGCTCAGCTCGTGACGAGTCGTCACGTCACGATCGTCGGGCTCGGTCCGGCGGGCCCGCAATACGTCACACAGCAAACACTCGACGCGATCGCGGAAATACCCCATCGGTTCATTCGCACGAATCGGCATCCCTGCGCGGCGTTGGTCGGTGCCGCAACGTCGTTCGACGACGTCTACGAGTCGTCCGAGACCTTCACCGATGTGTACGCCGAGATCACCGAGCGCCTTGTCGCCGCGGCCACCGAACATGGCGAGATCCTGTACGCCGTGCCCGGCTCTCCCTTGGTGCTGGAACGAACCGTCCGCCGACTGACCGGCGACGAGAGAGTCGAGTGCACCATCTTGCCGGCCATGTCGTTCCTGGACATCGCCTACGCCCGCCTCGGCATCGACCCGGTCGAGGCCGGGGTGCGGCTGATCGACGGCCACGAGTTCGCCACCGCCGCCGCCGGCGATCGTGGGCCGCTGATCGTCGCCCACACCCACGCCAACTGGGTCCTCAGCGACATCAAGTTGTCCGTCGAGGCCGCAACGGGAGCCGAAGCAGTCGTGATCTTGCAACGACTCGGCACACCCGACGAGCTGATCACAACAACAACGTGGGCAGAGCTCGACCGCACCATCGAGGCCGATCACCTCACATGCATCTACATCCCCCACCTCGGTGCACCGGTGGGTGGTTCACTGGTCGAGTTCCATCAGCTCGCCCGCACCCTGCGCGAGCAATGCCCGTGGGACCGCGAGCAGACACATCAATCGCTGATCAAGTACCTGCTCGAAGAGACCTACGAAGTCGTCGATGCCCTTCAACTGCTCGACGCCGACGACCCGTCCACCGACATCGCCCTGATCGAAGAGCTCGGCGACCTCCTCTACCAGATCGAGTTCCACACGACGATCGCCGAACAGCAAGGTCGGTTCACGATGGTCGATGTCGTCGACGGGATTCACGACAAGCTCGTCCGGCGACACCCCCATGTGTTCGGCTCGGTCGAAGCCGCCGACGCCCGCACAGTGGTGGCCAACTGGGACGCCATCAAGCACGCCGAGAAGGGCCGCACCAGCGTCTTCGACGGCGTGGCGTCGTCGCAGCCGTCTTTGAGCTACGCGTACCACGTGCAGCGAAAGGCGGCGAAGGTCGGGTTCGACTGGCCGGATGTCGACGGGGCGCTACCGAAGATCGCCGAGGAGACTACCGAGTTGGCCGAGGCCCTGGGCGATGGCGACCGTCAGCGGATCGACGACGAGCTCGGCGACCTGCTGTTCGCGGTCGTCAACGTTGCCCGCCATCTCGACATCGAACCCGAGGCAGCACTTCGCGCCGCCACCCACAAGTTTCGCCGTCGTTTCGAGGGCGTCGAACGTCTTGCCGCTGATCGCGGTGTGGCGATGGGCGAAGTCGATCTGGCAGTGCTCGATGCCCTGTGGGACGAGGTGAAGCGTGCCGAGTAGCACGCCCTGATCTCGGTGCCGTGTTTCGCTCTCGGTCAGTGGTGGGTGGCTGCCATGAACGCGGGGAGTTGGTTCTCCACCGCCATGTAGCGGTCGCGGGCACAGGCCTGGTCGAACGAGTGCATCGCCCGCCAGACGGCGTGGGACGTGGCCATCATCAGCGTCACGTCGATCGCCACGAGCAGGGCAAACCACCCGGTGCTGTTGAAACTGGTGTCGGGCAGGACCATCGTGGCGATGATCCGGTAGCCCAGCGCCGCAAGCGGGAACCACAGCAGCTTGGTGAACTCGTCGGCGTCGGCGCCGATTCGGCGTGCCGAACTGCGCAGCGACACCAGCACGAACCCGTGTCCGATGCACACCCAGGCAATGCCGGCGGCGAGCCAGATGCCGTTGTACTGGGGTAGGTAGATCGCGCCGGCGGCCGCTGCGGCTGGACCGAACAGGTAGGCGAAGGGCGGCAGCAATGGTGACGACGCAAGGGGAGCGACGCGGTGGCCGTTGATCGCCGCCAACGTCGTCCAAACGACCCATCCGAGGTAGGCCATGCCAAACGACGAGATCAGCAAGGGCATCAGCCAGCTGATTTCATCAAAAGCCGCCCGCCAATTGTCAGCAGTGATGTGTCGATACGACTTCGACAGAGCAACGGCGGCGATCGTGTACACAATTGCGCAGCCGAGCCATCCGGCCGCGGCAAGCACCCGGATCGAGGCGGTTCCGACGAGCTCGGGCCCCCGATGTGGTGTGTGCTCGTAGGCCCGGGTGATGACGGGCGCCTGCACCTGCTCGGGCTCGTAGTTGCCAGTGCTGGCGGGCAGCGACGGCGGCGCGGCAGAGGGACCGGCGGGTGGTGCGACCAACGGTGGCGCAAGCGAATTGCCGGGAGGAGCCAAGGAAGGAGCCAAGAAAGGGGAGGGCCACTGCTGCGCATCCATGTCCACATCATCGGCACGATCCGCTCGATCTTGAGAGCGAAACCGGATGTCTGGCCAACCTTGACGCAGGCAACCGCTACCCTCGCCGGATATGAGTGAAATCGTCAGCATTGTCGGCCGTGAGATCCTCGATTCGCGCGGCAACCCAACCGTCGAGGTCGAGGTCGAGCTCGAGGACGGCGCCGCAGGGCGCGCTGCCGTGCCATCGGGCGCGTCCACCGGCGAGCACGAAGCAGTCGAGCTGCGCGATGGTGGGCCGCGGTACCTCGGCAAGGGTGTGCGTACGGCTGTCGGCTACGTCAATGGCGAGATCGCCACCGCGTTGACGGGGCTCGACGCCCTCGACCAGCGGATGATCGACATCGAGCTCGGCAACCTCGATGGCACCGACAACAAGGCCCGTCTCGGCGCCAATGCCATCCTCGGTACAAGCCTGGCGGTCGCCAAGGCCGCGGCCGCAGAGCTCGAGCTTCCGTTGTACCGCTATGTGGGCGGACCCAACGCACATGTCCTGCCAGTGCCGATGATGAACGTGCTCAACGGCGGTGTCCACGCCGACAACAGCGTCGACTTCCAAGAGTTCATGGTCATGCCGGTCGGCGCGCCCAGCTTCGCCGAGGCGCTGCGATGGGGCACCGAGACCTACCACACGTTGAAGAAGGTTCTGCACGACCGCGGGCTGTCGACGGCCGTTGGCGACGAGGGAGGCTTCGCCCCAAACCTGGCGGCCAACGAGGACGCCATCAAGATCCTCATCGAGGCGATCGAGAAGGCGGGCTATTCACCCGGCGACGAGATCGCCATCGCACTCGATCCTGCGGTCAGCGAGTTGTACCGCGACGGCAGCTATCACCTGCAGGGCGAGGGCAAGGTGCTGTCGTCGGCCGAGTTGGCGGCGTACTGGCATCGGCTTGCCAGTCTCTACCCCATCGTCAGCCTCGAAGACGGCATGGCCGAGGACGACTGGGATGGTTGGGCCGCACTGACCCAGGCCCTCGGCTCGACGATCCAGCTCGTCGGCGACGATCTGTTCGTCACCAACACCACCAGGTTGCAGATGGGCATCGACCGCAAGGTGGCGAACAGTGTGCTGATCAAGGTCAACCAGATCGGCTCGCTCAGCGAAACGCTCGACACCGTCGAGCTGGCGTCGCGTCATGCCTACACGAGTGTGATGAGTCACCGCAGCGGCGAGACCGAAGACGTGTCGATCGCCGATCTTGCGGTTGCCACCAACTGCGGTCAGATCAAGACCGGGGCTCCGGCACGTAGCGATCGTGTCGCCAAGTACAACCAGCTGCTGCGCATCGAGGAAGAGCTGGGCGAGTCGGCCGCCTATCGCGGGCGCGCAGCGCTGGCCCCGCGCTGACATTGACGCTGTTTCTCGGCACGGAGCTGCGAGAATGTCACCCGTGAGCGACGGGCACAGAACCACCTCCATTCAGCGTCCTCGCGATTCCGCTCGGAAGCCCGTCGACCGCGAGGTCGACACGTCACGCTTTGCCGAGTTCACCCGACCGATCGCCAAGGACAAACAACTGGTCAAAGGCCGCATCAAGCGGCTCGCATTTGGTCTCGTTGCCATGGTGATCGCCGCCGCGTTGATGGCCTCGCTGTTCGTGTTGCCGGTCAAGAGCTGGCGCCGGCAGCGCGCCGATCTGGCCGAAAAGCAAAACGAACTGGCCGTGCTCAGCAACGCCAACGCCCAGCTGGCCGCGGACGTCAACCGGCTGCAGACCCCCGACGGCATCAAAGAGGCCGCTCGACAGGAAGTCGGCTACGTCAGCATCGGCGAGCAGCGGATCTCGGTGCTTGCCACTCCGAACGCGCCAATCACACTGCCCACCGGCTGGCCCTACGACGCGATTGCCCAGATCATCGTCGTGCGTTCGAGCCCGCCAGCCGCCGCCACGCCGTAATACCTAGGCAAACGCGCGCCTCAGCAGTTTCGTCAATTCGACGCGTTCCGCTTCCGACAAGGCGGCGATTCCCGGGATCTCGGTCGTGAACGGGCCGTCGATCGACTCGACCAGCTTCCGGCCCTCGTCGGTGAGCGCCAACAACTTGACTCGACGGTCGGCCGGATCAACTTGGCGCTGGATCAGACGGCGCTCTTCGAGTCGATCGGCAATACCGGTCAGGGTCGATGCATCGCACGACAGCACCTCGGCAACCGCGCCCATGGGCAACGGTCCGTCGAGCAACTTGCGCAACGAGATCGCCTGCGGCGGAGTGAGGTCGAAAGCGCGCATCCGTCGGTGCCAGATCGCGCGCATGCGGGCGATCACCAAGCCCAGAGCGTCGTCGAGCGCCGTGTCGTCGGGGTTTGGCCCGTCGGGGTTGGGCCCGTCGAGCTCTACCTTGTCATCCACCCGAAGAGTTTGACATACAAAGATATTTGGTGCAAGCTGAACATAAATGGACCCCAACCAACTCACCAATCGTCAAATGAATCCGATCCTCGCCCAGGGCCTCGTTCGCCACTTCGGATCCGTGAAGGCAGTCGACGGTGTCGATCTCGAGGTTCGTCAAGGCGAGATCTTCGGCTTCCTCGGTCCCAACGGTGCCGGCAAGAGCACGGTCATCCGCATGCTCACGACGCTGCTCGTGCCCACAGCAGGCAGCGCTCAGGTCGCCGGCTTCGATGTCGTCACCCAGGCCAACGATGTACGCCGCAACATCGGTGTGGCGTTGCAGGACGCGGCCATCGATCCGTTGATGACGGGCAACGAGCTCCTGCATCTGCAGGCAGTGCTGTATGGCTTGCAGCCCTCACAGGTGAAGGCCCGCGCCGAAGAGCTCCTCGAGCGCGTCGGCCTCATCGGTGCAGCCGATCGTCGGGTGGGAACCTACTCGGGCGGTATGCGCCGCCGGCTCGATCTGGCCTTGAGCCTGGTCCACCAACCGACCGTGCTGTTCCTCGATGAGCCGACGACCGGGCTCGATCCGATGAGCCGCATCACGCTGTGGGAAGAGGTTCGCCGACTCAACAGCGAAGGCACGACCGTGCTGCTCACCACCCAGTACCTCGAAGAGGCTGACCAACTGGCCGATCGCGTCGCCATCATCGACCACGGCAAGATCGTCAAGGAGGGCACACCGACCGCGTTGAAAGCCGCCGTCGGCGCGCCGACGCTCTTGATATCCGTCTCTGCCGCCCACACGCTGATGGCGCGCGACACCCTGGCCCGATTCGGCGAGATGCGCACCACAGCCGAGGGCAGTCTCGGTGTCGGCCTCGTCGGTGGGGCAGCCGCGGTCACCGATGTCGTCCGCGCCCTCGACGACGCCGGTGTCAAGGTCCAACACCTCGAACTCAACGAGCCGAGCCTCGACGACGTGTTCGCCGAGTCGACCGGGTATCGGCTGGAGGGCGCCTCGGCGACCATGACCGACGCCGGAGGGCCGGTGCCGACCGGCAAGCGAGGGCGCCGCAAGTGACGACCGCCTTCGTCACCCCGCTCCCGGTGCAGGCCAAAGGTCTGTGGTTCTCGCAGACGCTGGCGATGTCGAAGCGATCGGTCAAGGCGCTTGTCCGCCAACCGGCGATCGTCGTCCCGTCACTGATCTTCCCGCTGTTCTTCGCTGCCCTCGGCAGCTCATCGTTCGGACGCGCCGTTCACCTCCCCAACTTCCCGAAGGTCGACAACTTCCTCGACTTCTCACTGGCGGGCAGCATCGTGCAGGGCGTGCTGTTCGGCAGCGTCGTCGGCGGCGCCGCATTGGCCACCGACATCGAGCAGGGTTTCTTCGACCGTCTGCTCACCACACCGACCTCGCGGGTCAGCATCCTCGTCGGCCGCCTCGCTGGGGCGGCGATGTTCGGCGCCTTCCAGGCATTGTTCTTCGTGCTCGTCCTCGTCCCCTTCGGCGTCACGATCAAGGCCGGAGTTCCCGGTCTGCTCGTGATCATGTTGTCCGGGGGCCTCATCGGGCTGGCGTTCGGTGGCTTCACCGCAGCGATCGCATTGAAGACCGGATCATCGGAGGCGGTGCAGGGCAGTTTCCCGCTGCTGTTCATCGCCCTGTTCTTCTCCAGCGCATTCTTCCCCCGCGAGACGATGCAGGGCACGTACAAGAAGATCGCCGATGTCAACCCCGTGTCTCACCTCGTCGAGGGAGTCCGCGGTCTGGTCATCGACGGGTTCGCCGCGCGACACGTGGCTTCGGCGTTGCTCGTGCCGGCCGCGATTGGTGTCCTGTCGATCGCATTGGCGCTGCGCACCCTGTACTCACGATTGGCGGCCCGATGAACGCCCCGACGACCTCTCTCGCCGGCGGCACTGCCCATGCCGGCCAAGCCCGTGGTGGAACGTTGCTGCGCTCCTCTCGTGGCCTGGCACTGCGCGGCCTGCACAGCATCCATCGCCTTCCGTCGGCATTCTTCCCCGCGTTGGCCATGCCGATCTTCCAGACCATCGCGTTCAGCGGCACGTTCTTCGCCATCACCAAGATCCCCGGCTTCCCGACCGATCGCTCGGTCAACTGGTACCTGCCGTTGGCCTGCTGCATGGGGGCCGGGTTCGCCGGGGTCGGCCTCGGTTTCAGCACCGTGCGCGACATCGAGAGCGGTTTCTTCGACCGACTCCGCATGGCGCCTGCGCCGAGGCTGGCGCTGATCGTCGGTCCGCTGTTCACCGCCTGGGTCCGCGTGTTGATCGTGATCACAACCGTGGTGATCGTCGGACTGCTCTTCGGCGCCCGATTGACCGGTGGTGTCGTCGGGCTGGCGATGTTGTTCATCGCCGGGCTCGGCGTGGCGATGATCGCCTTGGGATGGGGACTCGGTCTCGCCTATCGCTTCGGCGACATGCGCGCTGCTGCGTTGATGCAGTTGACCCTGTTCTGTTCGATCTTCCTCACCGAGGCCCAGACGCCGCTCAGCGTGATGACCGGTTGGCTGCACTCCGTCGCCCGAATCAACCCGTTCACCAACATCTTGCGGATGGCACGCCAGGGCTGGCTCGGCACCGTCACCTGGGACCAAACGTGGGGAGGACTGGTCGCGATAGTCGGTTTGTCGACGATCACCCTGATCTTTGCCTATCGAGGACTAGCCAAGCTTTCGAAATAGGGGTTGTTGACGAGCGATTCAATCGTCAATACTTGTCTTCATGATCGATCGACAAGTTCTTCGCCGCCGGCACGCCGAGGAAGAGCAACGCTTCATCGCCACCCACCCGCGCTCGTCGGTGCTGGCCAAAGAGGCCCAGGAAAACCTGCTCGGCGGTGTTCCGATGGCGTGGATGACCCGCTGGCCGGGTTCGTTCCCGATCTTCTTCGACACCGCAAAGGGAGCCCATTTCACCGACGTCGACGGCTTGAACTACATCGACTTCTGTCTCGGCGACACCGGGGCGATGACCGGTCATGGGCTACCGCAGGTGGCCGAGGCGCTGTATGCCCAGGCGATGCGCGGCATCACCACGATGCTGCCGTCGGTCGACGCCGCCTGGGTCGGGGCCGAGCTCGCCCGGCGGTTCGGGCTGCCGGTGTGGCAGATGGCGATGACCGCCACCGATGCCAACCGGTTCGTGCTGCGCTTCGCCCGCATGCTGACCGGCCGATGCAAGGTGCTGGTCTTCGATTGGTGCTACCACGGTTCCGTTGACGAAGCACTCGCCACGCTCGACGGCGACGGTCGTACCGTCGCCCGACCCGGCAACATCGGAGCAGCCTTCGATCCCTCGTCGACCACCGTCGTCGTTCCGTTCAACGACCTCGCTGCCCTCGAAGCTGCGCTCGCCACCGGCGAGATCGCCTGCGTGCTTGCCGAACCGGCGCTCACCAACATCGGCATCGTCCTTCCCGACGCCGGCTTCCACGACGAGTTGCGCCGGCTCACCCGCGTCAACGAGACGTTGTTGGTCATCGACGAAACACACACGATCTGCGTCGGCCCCGGCGGTGCCACGACAGCATGGGGATTGCAACCCGACTTCTTCGTCATCGGCAAGACGATCGGCGGCGGCATGCCGGCCGCGGCCTACGGCATGACCGCCGAGATAGCCGAACGGTTGGCGCCCCTCATCGCCTCGAGTGCCGTCGATGTCAGCGGTGTGGGTGGCACGCTGACTGGCAACGCCCTGGCGGTCGCCGCGGTGCGGGCGACACTCAGCTCGGCGCTGCGCGACGAGGATTTCGCCCACATGATCCCGCTGGCCACCATGTGGACCGCCGGCGTGCAGGCCACCATCGAACACCATCGGCTGCCCTGGCACGTACAACAACTTGGGGGCCGCGCCGAGTACTGGTTCTGCCCACCACCTCGTGACGGTGCCGCGGCGGCAGCCGCGGTCGACGACGAGCTCGACGCGTTCATGCACCTGTGGGCGATCAACCGCGGGATCCTGCTGACGCCGTTCCACAACATGGCCCTGATGTCACCGCATCACACAACTGCCGACGTCGAGGCTCATACCACGGTGTTCGCGGAGGCCGTGCAAGCATTGTCGTCGTGAGACGTGCCCAAATGAGGCGTAACAGATGAGACTCGACGACCAGGTGGCCATCGTCACCGGAGCAGGCAGCGCTGACGGCATCGGCTTTGCGTGTGCCCGAGCGCTGGCGGCCGACGGCGCGCATGTCGTGATTGCCTCGACCACTGACCGAATCAATGCTCGCGTGGCCGAGCTGCAGGGATCGGTCGGCCGGGCCACCGGGTTCGTCGGCGACTTGATGAACGACGGTGTTGCTCAGGCCTTGGTCGACGCGGCACTCACGGTGGCCGGGCGCATCGACATCTGCGTCAACAACGCCGGCATGATCGCCGTCGGGATCGAGCCGCACAGCCGGGCGACCGCCGACGTCACCGCCGACGACTGGAACGACAGCCTGCATCGCAACCTGACGACGTGCTTCAACGTCACGCGTGCCTGCCTCGCCTCGATGGGCGAGCGCGGTTACGGGCGAATCGTCAACATCGCCTCGACGTCGGGCCCCGTGCAGGCCTTCCTCGGCGATCCCGGCTATCACGCCGCCAAGGCCGGCATCATCGGCCTCACCCGGGCGATCGCCCTCGAGGTGGCCGCTGCCGGAATCACGGTCAACGCCGTCTCTCCGGGATGGATCGCTACCGGCGCCCAACTCATCGGCGAGCACAACGCCGGCAGCTTCACGCCACTCGGGCGCAGCGGCACGCCCGACGAGGTCGCCGCCGCGGTCCGCTTCCTCGCCGATCCGACGGCGAGCTTCATCACCGCCCAGCAGATCGTCGTCGACGGCGGCAACTCACTTCCCGAGGATCGCTCGTGGCGTCCGTCGCGCTGATCACCGGCGCAGCCGGCGGAATCGGCGGCGCAACGGTTGCCCGCTTCCTCACCGGCGGTTGGCAGGTGGCCGCGGTCGACCTCCAGGTGATCGAACTGGCCGACCGTTCAGCCGACCGTCCAGCCGACCGTTCAGCAAGAGACATGCTGTCGATCGTCGCCGATCTGAGCAACGTCGAGGATTGTCGACGGGCCGTCACCGAGGCGGTGCGCTGGGCGGGTCGGCTCGACGCCGTCGTCAACGCCGCCGGCGTATGGACCGAGGGCCCGAGCGCGGCGACCACCGAAGACGAATGGGATCGGGTCATCGATATCAATCTCAAGGGCCTGTACTTCGTGTGCTCCGCGGCCATCCCGCATCTCACGGCCACCGGCGGATGCATCGTCAACATGTCGTCCGACGCCGGGTTGCACGGCAACGCAGGCGCCGCGGTCTACTGCGCGTCGAAGGGAGGCGTCTCGAACCTCACCCGCGCCCTCGCCCTGGAGCTGGCCCCGGTCGGAGTGCGGGTCAACGCGGTTTGCCCGGGTGATGTCGACTCACCGATGCTGCGCGGCCAGGCGGCTGCCAGCATCGACCCTGCGGCGTACCTCGACAAACTGCTGCGCGGCTATCCGCAGGCCGCGGGCGCACGGTTCATCGAACCGGTCGAGATTGCCGAGCTGATCTGGTTCCTTTCCCAGCCGTCGGCGGCGGCGATCACCGGCGCCAACATGTCGATCGACTTCGGCCTGTCAGCAGGCATCACATGACCAAGGATCCGATGCCGACCATCAACCTCGACGACACCGACCGGCAGCTCATCGAAGCGCTGCAGCGCGACGGGCGAGCCAGTTACGCTGATCTCGCCGAGCTGGTCAACCTCTCGCCCGCAGCGACGCGACTGCGCGTGCAACGGCTGCTCGACGCCGGCGTGGTCAAGGTCGTCGGCGTCACCGACCCGTTGGCTCTGGGCTACCCAGTCATGGCCGCCCTCGGTGTGCGGGTCGAACGCAACGTGCGCGAGGTCGCCGACCGCATCGCCGACATCGCCGGGGTGATATACGTCGTGTTCACCTCGGGCTCGTTCGACCTGCTGGTCGAGGTGCTGTGCGAAGACTCGGCGCGCCTGCTGACGGTGATCGACGACGAAGTGCGCGCCATCGATGGCGTGCGCAGCGTCGAGAGCTTCACCTACTTCGGCATCCACACTCACCGCTTCGTCTGGGGCGCCCGCTAGAAGGTGGCATCGCTACAGTGCCGAGATGGCACGGGCACGACAGGCTCGGCGTGGAGGCAACCGTGAACTCGCCGTGGCCACGGCGTTGACGATCATCGCTGCTTGCGGCCCGCCCAGTTCGGCCAGTCCGGCTGTATCAACCACGTCGACGGCAGCGGTGGTCGGCCAGTCCGCCTCACCAGAACAGCGTGTGCCGCGGGTCCTGCTGATCGGCGACTCGACGCTGCTGGCCGTCGATCGGTACAACGGGTACCGCGCGCTCAATGGGTTCGAGTACACCTTCGACGCCGAGTCGTGCCGCACGCTCGGAGTTCCGTCGTGCGGCGAGCCGCCCGTACCTCCGAACGCCGTCGCAGCGATCGCGGCGGCGCACGGAGGATTCGACGACCTGGTGGTGATGGCCGGCTACGACGAGTGGTGGACGTCGTTTCCCAAGAGCTTCGACGCCGTCGTCGAGGCGGCACGAGCCAAGGGGGTGCGTCACATCATCTGGCTCACCTACCGCGAAGGTGTCAAGTACAAACTGCCCAACGGCGACCTTGCCGACGAGGCCTTCGTCAGGAACAACCAGACGCTGCGCGACAAGGTTGCGTCGGGCGCGTTTCCCGACGTGCTCCTGGCCCAGTGGTACCCGCACACCGCTCGAGACACCGGGTGGATCAGCCGCGACGGCATACATCTGACCTTGAAAGGTGCGTTGGGCGTGGCGGACTACATCTCGCGCTGGGTCGCCTACGCCGAAGCCCTTCCATGCCCGGCGCCGCGAGAACCAGGCGGCACGATCGAAGCCCTGTGCCCGAACCCCGACACCCAACCGCCGATCACCGCGGTCGCCGAGCTGTACGAGACGTGACGTTTCACAAGCGGAGGGGCAGGGCGACGACGCCGGCAAAGCCCTCGTAATCCCACCTCCCGGCAGAGCGGCAACTTCGTGTGCCGACCAGATCTTGTCGAACATCGTCTTCGGCGTCGGCCCCGGCCGCATCCGCTACTTGCACAGCACTTGACGAAGGGCCGCCGTCAGCAGATCCACGGCGTTCTCAGTGGCCGTCGTCGCCCGCCAAGCCACATAGCCGTCGGGCCGTACCAGCGATGCACCCGATGGGCCGATCCCGTACGCCGACCAGAATGGCTCCGCTCCGAACTCGCTGGATCGGTCGACGAGGTCGCCCCCGACGATGTGCGACACCACGTTGACTCCGACTTGTGCGGTGGCCGCCGCTGCGGCCGCTGCCCATGCCGCACCCTCCGGGCCGGCCATCAGCACGAACTCACCGACATACAGATCGAGTGTCGACAGCGGCATGCCATCCCGGCGCAGTTCGACGTGCGGTGCCCGCGTCCCAGGCAGCCCCCGAGACTGGCGTGGGTCGATGTCAGTCGCCCCGTCGTCGACGTAATCGGCATCAGGTATGACGGCAGCCGAGCGATACCGATTGAACTCGACATGCATGTCGGGGATCGCGTCGTGCATCCCCTCCGTGCCGAGGTCGGGGTCCGACCGCAGCACATACCGGTTGTAGGCCTGCTCGATCGCCTGCATCCCCGCCGGTTGACGCTCGTGATCGTAGGTGTCGACCAGCGCTCTGCCGGCCGCTCCCTGAAGCGCCAGCGCCACCTTCCAGGCCAGGTTGTGGGCATCTTGCACTCCTGTGTTGCCGCCGAACCCACCGGTCGGCGGCATCGTGTGCGCTGCATCACCGGCCAGCAAGATCCTTCCACCCTGAAACGTGTTTGCCGCCTCGGCAACGGCGCGCCATTTGTCGACATCGAGAACATCGACCTCCAAGTCCGGGTCGCCGACGGCATCGCGGACCAACTGCACCGCCATCTCGTCGGTGACCGTGTCGGCCACGAAACGGGCTCCCGGTTCGTGGATGTCGCCGACCGTGAACACCACCAGGAACCCGCCGAGCCCGGTCTTCTCCAATCGGAAGAAACCGCGCACCTGCGGGTTGTTCACGTAGATCACACCGAGGTTCCTGCCGCGCAGCGCCGTCGAGCAATCGGCGCGGAAGTAGATGGTGATGCTGCGCGACAGCAATCCGTGACCGATCATCCGGATCCCGAGGCTCTCGCGGATGGGGCTGCGGTTGCCGTCGCACGCAATCAGGTACCGGGCGCGGATCAACTGCTCGGTGCCGTCGTCGACGTTGCGAACGGTGGCGGTGACGCCGTCGTCGTCTTGGGTGTAGCCGACCATCTCGGTCGAATACTGGAAGCGGGCACCGAACTCGCGGGCCCGCTGCAACAGAATCGGCTCGAGCACCTGTTGCGGCATGAACAGCCGTCGCGCCGGGCTGACGTCGTCGACGCCGTGGTTGATGTTGGGGATGTAGTTGGCGATCTCCCGACCGGCCAACGTCTCGACGGCATTGAGGCCGCCGTCAGGCTCGTAGAGTTCCAGCGCCGCGGCGCGGACACGATCCTCGATGCCGGCGACTCGCATCAGTTCGATGGTGCGCAGCTGGAAGTAACCGGCTCGTGGGTGGATGGCGGTGCCATGGTGCTTCTCAAGGGACAACACCTCGACACCGTGCTGAGCGAGGAACATCGCCGATGCCAGACCGACCAGGCTCCCACCGACGACGAGCACGGGAACATCGACCTGCGCGGCAGCATCGGCTTGTGTCATCGCTACAACCCCCCGATTGAACGTGAGTTACGTTTTGGCGATTGTGACGAATGACTTGGGGGCTGTCTTTCAAGAAACCGACGTTCGTGATCACGATCGCCCGGTCGCCTTCAGTGAATTTCCTGTGGCCGAGACCCATGGCATCGCCTTGTGGCCGAAGCATCGCCTGCTGGCCGACTCTCGCGGCCTGGGTTGGCACGATGCCTACACGTCGCTGGCCACCGAGGCGCCGTGGCGTCGCACGCTGCAGGCAGTCCCCCACTACTGCATCGCCTACTGCACCAACCGCGCCGCGGCGGTCACCCGTGTGATCGACGGCGAGGGGCGCGTCGATTCGGTGGAGTTACGTCCGCGGCACTTCGGTGTCGTGCCCGCCGATCAGCCATCGTCTTGGCAACTCACCGGCGCCCCCGACATCCAACTCGTGTACCTACGCCGCAGCATGTTCGACCGTGTCGCCGAGGAGCACTTCGGATTCGACAGTTCACGCGTCGACCTGCTTCCCAAGCTCGGCTTCTCAGACGGTCTGCTCGAGCAACTCGCTCTCGCTCTGCTCGACACGGCCCGGCACGATGCCACCAGCCCATCCGACGGAATCTATGCCGACCATCTGGTGCGGATGATCGCGATCCACCTGCTGCGCTACCACTCCACCAGGGCGACGTCGGCACCGCGCCCCGATTCGGTCGCCGATACGAGGAAGGCGCGCATGCTGCACGTCAGGGATCTCATCGAGTCAGCGCTCGGCGAGGATCTGGCGCTCGAACGCCTGGCGGCCGAGGCGGGCATCGCCGTCCATGCGTTCGCCGCCGCGTTCACCCGGGCTTTCGGGGTGCCGCCGTACCGCTACGTGATCCAACGACGCGTCGAACGGGCCAAGCAGATGCTGCGCAACACGGATCTGCCGGTAGCCCGCATCGCCTACGAGACCGGCTTCGCCAGCCAGAGTCACCTGACGACGACGTTCAAGCGCTCGGTAGGCGCTACCCCCGCCGCGTTCCGGCGCCAGTGAATCGTCAACGATCGACATCTCACGGATCGAGATCGATCGCCCGACGCGTGGTCAGCGGATCGGGACGACGAATCCAGGCATCGGGATCGACAAGCAGCGCCGCGACGGAGGGCGGCAACGTGCCGGCCACGAGGTCGGCGATCGTGACCTGCTCGAGCACTGACCGCAACGCGGCGCGCACCGCGATCCACAACTCCTTGGTGGGCGCGGCGACGCCGGGCGGCCCGAACAGCTCTGGCGACACACCGTGCACATCGGCCAGCGGGCCGTCGATCACCCTGGCGATGTCGGCAACGGTGATCTGCGTCGCCGGTACGGCCAGCCAGTACCCGCCGGCGTAGCCCCTGCTGCTCGACACCAGTTCGGCCCGACGCAGTTCGGCCAGCAATTGGGCAAGGAACCGGGATGGTATCGCCTGCCGGGCGGCGATCTCGTCGGCTTTCACCGGTCGACCGGGCGGGGTCGCCGCGGCCATCTCGATCATCGCCCGAATGGCGTAGTCGAGGCTGGCGCTGACCCTCATGTCGTCATTGTGACGGATGGCCTTGACGAACGGTCACTTTTCCTACCATACTGCTGGGAAATATTCCTGACTAACTAGATCAACATTATCGGGTTGGTTTCGACGAGTCCGCGGAGGACCCCCCAAATGCAAGCATCCCGCCGTTCCCGATTCAGCTTCGTACGCCTGCTCGGCGCAGGCCTCGTAGCCACGATCGGCATCACTGCCTGCGGCGACGACAGCACGCCGTCGGCCGCCGGCACGGCCGACACCACGCCGTCAGCGACCGACGCCCCCGGCACGGACGGCGCCACGCCGGCAGACACCCCGGGGCCGGCTACCGAACTACCGGGCGCCGAACTGTCGCTGGTGGCGTATTCCACACCGCAGAAGGCCTACGAGAAGATTATCGAGGCCTTCAACGCGACCCCACAGGGCAAGAACATCACCTTCACCAAGTCGTTCGGCGCGTCAGGCGACCAGAGCAGAGCGGTCGTCTCCGGTCTCGAGGCCGACTACGTCGCCTTCTCACTCGAGCCCGACGTCACCCGACTCGTCAAAGAGGGCCTTGTCGCCGAGGACTGGAACAAGGACGCATACTCCGGCAACGTGACCGACTCGGCCGTCGTGCTCGTCGTGCGCAAGGGCAACCCGAAGAACATCACGGGGTGGGCCGATCTGACCAAGCCCGGCGTGGAAGTGATCACGCCCAACCCGTTCACGTCCGGCGGTGCTCGGTGGAACGTGATGGCCGCGTACGGCCAGGCCATCAAGGGTGGTGGCACCGAGGCCGACGGCATCGCCTACCTCAAGTCGCTGTTCAAGAACGTACCGGTGCAAGACGACAGCGCACGGAAGTCGCTGCAGACGTTCACGTCGGGCAAGGGTGACGTGCTGCTGGCCTACGAGAACGAGGCGATCTTCGCCCAACAGAACGGCCAGGACATCGACTACATCGTGCCCGACTCGACGATCCTGATCGAGAACCCGGCGGCGGTCACCTCGTCGACCAAGCACCCCGAACAGGCCAAAGCGTTCCTCGACTTCGTCCGCACACCGGAGGCTCAGAAGATCTTCGCCGAGAACGGTTACCGTCCAGTCATCGAAGGCGTCGATAGCCCCTATGACTTCCCGACTCCGGCCGGTCTGTTCACCATCGCCGATCTCGGTGGCTGGAGCGATGTGACCAAGAAGTTCTTCGATCCGAAGGGCAGCATCATGGCCGACGTCGAGTCTGGCATCGGGGTATCGGTTGGCTGAGGCCACGACGACGCTGCGAAGACCCGACCAGGCCCCTGTCGCCGCACGGCGCAGGGGCCTCGGCTCGCTCAACACCGGCACGATGTTCGGAGTCGGTCTGGCCACACTGTGGCTCAGCCTTCTCGTGCTCATCCCGCTCGGTGCCGTCGTGTGGCGCTCCCAGAGCCAGGGCTTTGCGGCGTTCTGGGACGCAGTGACGGCACCCGAAGCGGCGGCCGCCATTCGCTTCACGGTCGGGTGCGCGCTCGTTGTCGCCATACTCAACGCGGTCGTGGGCACGCTGATCGCCTGGGTGCTGGTGCGCGACGACTTCCACGGCAAACGCGTCGTCGACGCCCTGATCGACTTGCCCTTCGCACTGCCGACGATCGTCGCCGGCTTGGTCTTGCTCACGCTCTACGGGGTCAACAGCCCGATCGGGCTCGAGCTCGCCTATACCCGTGCCGGGGTGATCGTGGCTCTGCTGTTCGTGACGCTTCCGTTCGTCGTGCGGACGGTGCAACCGGTGCTGCTCGAGCTCGACGGTGAGATGGAGCAGGCCGCGGCCTCGCTCGGCGCCAGCCCCTTCACGACGTTCCGACGGATCGTCCTGCCGAACCTGCTGCCGGCAATATCGGCCGGCACGGCGTTGGCCTTCGCTCGGGCGATCAGCGAGTTCGGGGCAACCGTCTTGATCTCCGGCAACCTACCCTTCAAGACCCAGGTCGCATCGGTTCAGATCTTTGCGCAGATCGAGACCGACAACACCGTGGGTGCCGCGGCCGTCGCCACTGTGCTCTTGGTGATCGCGCTCGTGGTGCTGGCCGGCCTCGACCTGCTGCAACGATGGGCGGCGCGACATGCGTAAGAGCACCGGCGCGTCGAAGTACGTCCTGCGATTCATCGCGCTCACCTACCTCATCCTTCTCGTCGGCGTTCCGGTCGGCCTCATCTTCTGGCGCACGTTCGAGAACGGCATTCGCCCGGTGCTCGATTCGCTGACCGACCCGTCGGTCCTGCACGCGTTCCGCGTCACGGCGATCGTCACCTTCTGGACGGTGCTGCTGAACACCATCTTCGGCGTCGGCATGGCCATCTTGCTGGTCCGCCACCGCTTCCCGGGACGGCGTCTGATGAGCCTGTTCGTCGATCTTCCACTTGCGGTGTCGCCCGTGGTCGTCGGCCTCGCGCTGATCCTGGTCTACGGGCGGTTCGCGCCGATCGGCGGATGGCTCGATGACCACGGCGTCCGGGTGATCTTCGCCTACCCCGGCATGGTGTTGGCCACGGTGTTCATCTCGCTGCCACTCGTGGTCCGAGAGGTCGCGCCAGTGCTCGAAGAGATCGGGACCGAACAGGAACAGGCAGCGTGGACCCTCGGCGCGAACACAGTGCAGACCTTCCGCCGGGTCACCCTGCCGGCGATTCGGTGGGCACTGGCCTACGGAATCGTCTTGACCCTGGCCCGAGCGCTCGGCGAGTACGGAGCGGTCGCCGTTGTGTCGGGCCGACTGATCGACAAGACGCAGACGGCGACCTTGGTGGTCGAAGAGCGCTTTCAGAACTTCGACCAGATCACGGCGTACACCGTCTCGGTCACGCTCGCTATCGTGGCCATCTTGACCCTCATCGTGATCAACGTCCTGCGACCGGAAGAGCACAGCTGATGGGCATCCGCGTCCACAACGTCGTCAAGCGTTTCGGCGACTTCGTCGCCTTGAACGATGTCTCCGTCGACATCCCTACCGGTTCGCTGACCGCACTGCTCGGCCCCAGTGGCGGTGGCAAGTCGACCTTGCTGCGCATCATCGCCGGTCTCGAGCAACCCGACAGCGGATCGATCGAGATCGCCGGCGAAGACTCGACGTCGCTGCCGCCGCAGCAGCGCAACGTCGGCTTCGTCTTCCAGCACTATGCAGCGTTCAAACACATGACGGTGCGCGGCAACGTCGCCTTCGGACTCGAGATCCGCAAGCGACCGAAAAGAGAGGTCCGAGCGCGTGTCGACGAACTTCTTGCCCTCGTTCATCTCAGCCAGTTCGCGGATCGGTATCCGTCACAGCTGTCTGGTGGGCAACGTCAACGGATGGCGCTGGCCCGCGCACTCGCAGTCGAGCCACAGGTCATGCTGCTCGACGAACCCTTCGGCGCGCTCGACGCGAAGGTTCGCAAGGAGCTCCGCGACTGGTTGCGTCGCCTGCACGACGAGGTGCACGTCACCACCGTCTTCGTCACTCACGATCAGGAAGAAGCAATGGAGGTGGCCGACGAGATCGTGGTGATCAACAACGGTTCCATCGAGCAGATCGGCACGCCCGACGAGCTGTACGACCAGCCGGTCAACGACTTCGTCATGAGCTTCCTCGGGCCGGTGACCAAGCTCGGCGGCGACTGCGGTTCGCCCCCACGACATCGAGATCCTGATGCACAACGAGCTCCGAGCCACACCTGCCACCGTGGTGCGGCTGGTGCGTCTCGGCTTCGAGGTACGCGTCGACGCGAACGCTGCCGGCCAGGAGGTCTGGGTACAGATCACCCGCGGCGAAGCAGACCGGCTCGATCTGGCACCCGGCAGCGAGATCTACCTCCGGCCAGTCGCCGACCGCGCCGCGATCGCGTTCGCCGCCCGCTGATTTAAATCCGACCAATTTGGTCGGCTTTTGTGCCGACACTGTTGCATCTTCGCCCATCGAGCGATAAACCTGACCAAGATGGTCGGGAATTGGCCCGGCGCGGTCGCTGACCCGGTTCAAGGGAGTTCCGATGCACGTTGTCGAAGCAGAAAGCGTCGAAGCCACCGATGTCGACGGTTGGAGGCGTGCCGCCCAACGCGCCCTGCATCCATCTGGTCATCCATCTGGCCATCCATCTCGTGGAACCGTAGGTGACGACGTGCTCGTGGCGATCGCCGCCGGTCTCGCTGCTGTCACCATGCCGTGGGAGCTCGGCCATGGCGAGGTGCCGACCGAACGTCGATACCAGCGAGTGCTCAGCACTCCCGCGTACGACGCGTGGGTGATCTGCTGGCCTAGCGGCGGTTCGCTCGATCTGCATGATCACGGTGGTTCAGCAGGAGCGTTCAGCGTGGTCCGCGGCGAGCTCGATGAGGCGCGCGTCGAGGGCGATGTCACCGTGGTGCGCACGTTCGCACCCGGCGAGGCTGCCCGATTCGACGCCTCAGGAGTTCACGCTGTCATCAACCGAGGCAGCGTTGTGGCGACGAGCGTTCACGTGTACTCACCACCCCTGAGCTCGATGGTGTACTACGAACACGACGATCACGGCGGCCTCGTCGCAGTCGCCGAGGATGCGGGCGGCTGGTACGACCGGAGATGATTGATCCAGTTGTGTCAACAAACGGTGCGCACCTCCACCCCGGTCGCTGCCTCCTTGCCTGTGCTACTTTCGTCGATCGACGTCGTTGGCGTCACACGGTTTCACCAGCGACGCCACGTGGGCCATGAGTCCGCTATGAACCAGTCGAGGGTGAACTACGTTCGACGAAACGCATGGAGGAGCCCACGATGGCTGTGAGTACTGGATCGCATCGTCTTCCGATCATGGAGGGCATCTTGCCGATCGAGAAGAAGCGGGTCCCGACTGAGGTTGTGGCCGGTTGCACTCTCGCTGCGTTGGCGATTCCCGAGGTGATGGGTTACGCGACGATCGCTGGTATGCCGGTGGTCACCGGCTTGTACACCCTGGTGCTGCCGTGCATGGTGTTCGCCTTCCTGGGTTCGTCGCGGCACCTCGTCGTTGGTGCTGACTCGGCCACGGCGGCGGTGATGGCCGCGGCGTTGGCGGGCATGGCTGCGACTGGGTCGTCTGAGTACATCGCTCTGGCCGGGATGTTGGCGATCATGGCCGGTGTGTTGTTGATCCTGGCACGGATCATCAAGCTCGGGTTCATTGCCAACTTCTTGTCGCGTACGGTGTTGGTCGGGTTCCTCACCGGTGTCGGTGTGCAGGTGGCGATCGGTCAACTGGCTGGGATGATCGGTGTCCCGACACCGTCGGGTGGCAGCCTCAAGAAGCTGTGGGGGACGATCAAGGACATCCCCGACACCAGTGTGACGACGTTGTGTGTGTCGTTGTCGGTGATCGCGATCATTCTCGGTTGCAAGAAGTTCGCCCCCAAGGTCCCCGGCGCGTTGATCGCGGTTGTCGGTTCGATGGTGGTCAGCAAGGTCGCCGATCTCGCGGATCATGGTGTGTCGACTCTCGGCACGGTGCCCGGTGGGCTGCCCACGCTCGGTTTCCCCAAGGGTGTCACCCTCAGCGAGGTCGGCCAGTTGGTGCCCACTGCACTGTCGATCCTGGTGCTCATCTTGGCCCAGAGCGCGGCGACCTCGCGGGCCTACGCGGCCAAGTACAACGAGGCGTTCAGCGAGAACACCGACCTCGTCGGTCTCGGCCTGGCCAGCGTGTCGGCCGGGTTCTCGGGCACGTTCGTGGTCAACGGCAGCCCGACCAAGACCCAGATGGTCGACGGCGCCGGTGGTCGCAGCGAGCTCGCCCAGGTCGCCACCGGTGTGATCGTGATCATCGTGCTGTTGTTCCTCACCAAACCACTGCAATACATGCCCAACGCCGTGCTCTCCTCGGTCGTGTTCCTGATCGGCATCGAGCTCGTCGACATCCCCGGCATGCGCAAAATCCTCAAACTGCGCCCCGACGAGTTCATCGTCGCCCTGGCAACCGCGCTCACCGTCGTGCTCATCGGTGTCGAGCAAGGCATCATCTTGGCGATCATCGCCTCGATCATCTCCCACCTGCGCCGCTCCTACCACCCGAACAACAACATGCTCACCATCGACGGCACTCGCACCCACATGGTGCCGGTGTCACCGACCACACGCTCGCTGCCAGGCCTCATCGTCTACCGGTTCAACGCATCGCTGTACTACGCCAACGCCAACTACTTCCAAGAAGAAGTCACCTCACTGCTCCAGAGCAAAGACCCAGAACCCGTGCGCACCTTCTGCATCGCCGCCGAAGGCATCGACGACATCGACTACTCCGCCGCAGAAACGATCCGCCAACTCCACGACACGGCCATCGAGCAAGGCGTGACCATCAAGTTCGCCGAACTAGAACCATCAGTGATCGACGAGTTCCGCCGCCTCGGACTCGTCGAACTGTTCGGCGAAACAGCATTCTACGAAAGCATCGTCGACGTCGTCATCGAGCACCGCGGCACCACCACGAGCTGACCTCGCGATCAGCGACAACGTGAGTCGCCTGGCATCGCCGTCCGAAGGTAAGACCGTATCGTCTCGAAAACCGTGGTTCGAGCATCGAGATTGAACATGCTGTGGTCGAGGTGCGGTATGACACAGAGCTTCATACGATCGTCGCTGACGATGCCGTCGAATTCGCGGCCAGCACGACGGCGCAGCGCGCGGAGGCCGGCCTCGGCGGGTCCGAAGACGAGCAGCGCTGAACCCGGTCCTCGCCGATATCTGCGCAGGGGATGAGTTGGCAGGGCGACCAGGTGCAACCGGTCGAGAAGGTTCCACAACCAGTGCGGGAGCCGCTCGATCGTCGGCAGCAAACGTGTCTTGCGGAGGGGAAATGCCGCGACTCTGATCGTTTGTCCGGCAGCGCGTCTCGGCCGATCGCGGCGCTTGTCGTGGAATGGAATGTCGAATCGCCCGTTGATGCTCATGATGACCTCGATTGCGGGTGTTCGTGTTGCTCCGTCAAAGCTCAACTGTCCGCCGGAGCACAACCCGAGACAGGCAACGCGTTGTACCTGCTTTGCGACGACATGATCAACGGTGTCAGCGATGTCCTCACCGGCCATCACGGGGTATGGGTCGTTTTCAAGGCGACCCGGTCGGGCTGGACTCTCGCCGAGTCCACTCAGGTCGAGCCGCAGCACGTGATAACCGTCGAGAGCGAGGACCTGAGCGAGTTCGACCCACGATCGGCCCGGGCCGATTGCCTGGGCAACTCCGTTGTTCAGCATCAGAACCGCAACCCCAGGCGTACGTCCGGCCTCGACCGTCTCGATGCAGAACAGCGAACCGGGCCCGATCCTGAGAGCGGTGTGAATGAGGTCGCGAGTGGCGAGTGGCTCGGTACACGAGGACGTCAACACTGGGGCGGCGATTGCGTCCGTTGATTCGTCAGCGTGAGACAGAATCCACTCTTCGATCGTGCGGAGGATGTCGACGGGAACGACGGAGAGCTCAGCGTCGATGTCGAGCAGGGCCGACGTACCCGGCAACGCAACTCGGTCCCAGCCATCCGGCAGAGTGATGTCCGGGATCTCTTGCTCGCCGCGATCGATCACGAGGCCCGGGCAGCTGACCCCCTGGAGCTCCAATCTCACCAGCGCGATTTCGGCGAGGGTTTCGGAGGAGAAGGGTATTCCGCCGACCGAGATGTCGGTCGTGGACGATTGCTCGCCGCCGGAAGCTGCGAGGAGCTTGAGGGATCGCGAGTACCGGCGACCATCGAGAACCGGGTCCCACAAAACGATGCTCTTGCAGGCGAGTCCGTCGGCCACGCATCGAGCCGCGAGCGTCGCACCGAATCGCAGGCCGACCAGGACCGGCACCGAGGCGTGCAACGAACCGATCTCGGCGACGGCGTCGCTCAGGGAATCACGCCACGCCTGCACACGGTGCTCATCGTTGGGAACACCGACGGCATTTCCTGTGCCGTCGTAATCGAACCGCATCACGACGAAACCGTGCTGACACAGATCGTCGGCGAGCGTTCGTAGGGCTCGGTAGGCGCACACGCTTTCGTAGCCGATCGGAGGGCAGACGACGACTGAGCCGCGAATCGGCCCGGCCGGCCAGTGGACCATGGCGAATCGAGCCCGGTGAGCCGGCCCGAAGTAATGCGGAAGCGCCTCGGCGCAGGCATGATCCGAGTGGGCCCGTGGGTCATTGCCAGCCCGCATCATCGCCGCCAAGTATTGCGCCTCTCGCCGAGGCGAGGCCGGGTTCCCGACTTGTCTAAGGAAGTGTCAGGCGCAAGACTGCACAATCCGGCATTTGAAACAAACCCGCTCACCTCTAGCCTCCTTGGGGGACAAAACCTGTTCATACGATCGTGAGTCGACAGCTCGAAGGACGGGACGGGTGATGTGATGCTGACAACGAACACTACCGAAGCCGATGCAACGAGCAGCGTCGAGGCGCTGTCGGCCGTGCAACCGTGGATCTCGGTGGGCACCGATTTGGTTCTTGTCGCCGATGTGCGAGATTCGCTCGACGTCTTCGGCGATCGCTACCTGCGCCGGGTGTACACGTCCGCCGAGATCGAAACGTGCCGGGGGCAGGACGGTGTGTTGTCGGCGTCAGGTTTGGCTGCGCGCTTCGCGGCGAAGGAGGCCACCGTGAAGGCGATGCGTACCAACGCAGGGGTGTCGTTTCTCGACATCGAGGTCGGTAACGATTCCACGGGGGCGCCGACGCTCACCCTCAGCGGCTCGCTCAGGCGTCAGGCCGACCAGTTGGGCACCGTCCCGGCGTCGGTCAGCCTCGCCCATCACGGCGACTATGCGATAGCCGTGTGTCTGTTCGTTCGGTCCACAGCCACAAACAACTCGAACGACAGAAGGGAAATCACTCGGTGAGCGACCGCACCCAACAAATCAGAGATGTTCTGGCGCAGCACGGTCACCTGATGAGTGCCGCAACGACCCTCGCGGAAGATCAGAACCTCTACATTGCCGGATTGACCTCGCACGCTAGCGTCAACGTCATGCTCGCCCTCGAGGAAGAATTCGACGTCGAGTTCCCGGACATGCTGTTGAAGCGATCCACCTTCGAGTCGATCAGCAGCCTTCGAAGTGCTCTCGACTCGCTCCTCGGAACCAACGTCTCAGGGCACCGAAGCTGACCGTGTCACCCGACGATCTTGCCGCGGCCCATCGTGATCTTCGTGATCGGCTGGTGTCCTCGGGTCTTCTCATTTCCACGGATGCCGCGGGTTTGTACGGCAGGAACGCAACCTTCGAGGCGGTTGTGCACGCGTTCGATCAGGCCATCAAGGCCGTCGGCGCAAACGATGGTGCGATCGCGCTCGAGTTTCCGCCACTGCTCCCGCAGGTCACGTTCGATACCACCGGATATCTCCGCAGCTTCCCGAATCTCGCCGGATCGGTGTTCTCGTTCGCGGGTGGCGATCACGAGTACGCCGACCTGTTGCGTCGGCTCGACGATGGCGAGCCCTACTCCGAAGCCCTCGATCAAAGCGACGTCGCGCTCTCGCCCGCGTGCTGCTATCCGGTCTATCCATCGCTGCGTGGCATGCTCCAGCCTGAGGGCATCATCATCGAGATCCGCGGCTACTGCTTCCGCAACGAACCATCAGTCGACCCGATGCGGATGCGGGCATTTCGACAACGTGAACATGTTCGCGTCGGCACCCCCGAACAGGTGATCGAGTGGCGACAGCTGTGGTTGGAGCGTGCACCACAGGTGTTCGACGACGTCGGACTCGACGCTCACTCCGAGGTCGCCAATGATCCGTTCTTCGGGCGGGCGGGGCGGTTGATGTCGATGAGCCAGCGCGAACAAGAACTGAAGATCGAATTCGTCGTTCCGGTGTTCGAGACGAGCATCCGACGGCGTGCGCGTCGGTCAACTATCACCAGGAACATTTCGGCCATCTGTTCGGTATCGAATCCGACGGAGGTGCACCGGCCCACTCGGCGTGCGCCAGCTTTGGACTCGAGCGCTGCGCCATCGCGCTGTTTGCCGCCACGGAACTGACGTCGACCGTTGGCCGAGCAAGGTGAGGAACCGGTTATGGCCGTGACGAGAGGGAGGCGTCGCTCTTGACCGTCGCTGTTGTTTCTCCGCACCTCGACGATGCTGTGCTATCGGTCGGCGCCACGATGCACAACCTCGTTGAGCGTGGCGAAGACGTCCATGTGATCACGCTGTTCGCCGGAGACCCAGAACGATCCGGACCACCGTCGTACTGGGATCAACCTCGCGGCGTCGCCACGGCTGCCGAGGCGATCGGCGAGCGTCGAGCCGAGGACCAGAAGGCATGTGATCTCCTCGGTGTCACGCCGATCTGGCTGCCCTTCGACGAAGAGGCGTTCATCGTGAAGCGTGACCCGGATTCGATGTGGGCGATGCTCGGGTCACTGCTGGTGACAGCGTCGGTCGTATTGCTCCCGGCGTGGCCGCTCCAACACTCCGATCATCGGTACACCACAATGCTTGTCCTCGACCGGCTCATGTACCGTACCCCGATGCTGTTCTACTGCGAGCTTCCGTCGGCGACACGGCCTGGCACTCTCCTGAAATCCGTGGCACGCGGTAGATCGCTCCCGTGGCTACGGCACGCTCTCGGCGACGAAATGCATTGGTTCACCCCACGCCTGAGTCGTCGAGACCTCGACGCCAAGATGCAGGCGGTTGCCGCGTATTCCGGTGAGTTGGTTGCACTCGGCTACTCGGTGCCGCCCAGTCGCGTGCAGCGCCTGACATTGCAGCGTGAGGTGCTGGCACATCGGGCGTCAGAGCGGCCCGACTCTCGTTTCGCGATCGGGGTTTGATCAGTGGAACTTTCGTTCATCCTCCACGCGCTGCGCCGATTCTGGTGGGTGGTCGTTGTGTGCGTCCTGCTGTTCGGCGGAACCGCGTTGGTCCTCGCCAACGGATTGGTCGGAATGTACGAATCGAAAGCAGTGCTGCTGATCGCGCCACCTACCGGTACGCAAGTTCCCTCGTCCGGTAGTCCCGATCGCTACATCGCTGGTCAACTCAGCGTCCTCGCATCCGACGCCTTCGCAAGCTCCGTCGCCGCCGAGTTGAACGACGGAGCGACTGTTCTCAGCATCCACCAGGCCCTCACGGTGACACAATCACCCTCCACCGACGTGGTGACGATCACCGTGTCGGACGGCGAACCCGCAACGCGCGCAGAAGATCGCGGACACCGTCGTCACGTCGTACTTCGATCAGCTGAACAAGTTCGTGAGTGACTCGCAGGCCACCGAGATCGCCAAGATCGACACCCGGCTCGAGAGCGTCCGAACGGAACTCGCCACCGTCTACGCCGCGATTGCCAAGGTGATCAAGCCGTACGTCGACGCTCGCCACGTTCAATGCGAATCAGGTCATCCCCACACCCGAGCAGGTCGCACCAGATCTCGCGGCGCAGCGCGACACCCTGCTCGAGCAGGTCTCCCAGCTCGCGACGGACAGGTCCCAACTCGAATCGAGCGCAGCCCCTCACGTCACCAGCGAGGTCGTTCAGCCTGCGTCACTTCCGACGTCCCGCACAGTTCTGTCACGCAAGTTTCTATTGGCCGGTGGCATCCTCGGCGGCATTGCAGTGGGACTCGTCGCTGCGCTGATCGTGGCCCGGTTGTCGGGTCGATTGCTCGACGACGAGCATGCCGAGGAGGTGCTCGGGGAACCGCTCGTCGGCTGGCTGCCTCGGGAGCCAGGAGTGAAGCATCGGTTCGCTGCACTGGAACACCTACCGCTGAGCCTCAAACCGGTCGTCGAGATGATCTGTGTGCGGGCCGAGGCCAATGCAATCCCGAACGAGGCACTGACGATCGCCGTCGTGGGCACCGAGCGAGGTGCAGGTGCGACCACGTTGGCGTTGGCCATGGCCAACCGTTATGCGACCGGGGGCTCCGAGGTACTGGTGATCGATGCCGACGGAAACGAGCCAGAACTCAGCCGGTTGTTCGCCGACGAATCGATCAGCCTGTCCGACCTGATGGCGATGAAGCACGAGGGTGCCGCACACCTCCTTCCGACCAAACTCTTGCCAAGGGGCTCGGCGACGCCCGCTCCGCCGACGCTCCCGATCTGCCGGATACCCGGTCTGCACCTGGTCACTCGTCAAACGCAAGCCGACGTGGAGGCTCTCAGGCGGTTCGATATTCGTCAGATCATCACCGAAGCGTCGTACCACGCAGGCTTGGTGATCTTCGATGCCGGAGCACTGTTCGGAACAGCTTCCAGCATTCATCTCTCGCAGATCGCTGACGTTGTCGTCCTCGCGATCCCGCTGCGGCGCCAACGCGTGCGCGGGCTGACGCTTGTCGCTCAGCAACTACAGAACCGCCGCGGGCAGTTGCTGCCGGTTGCCACGCCCATGAATTTCAGGCAGTGGACTCTCGCTCGCCGCGGATGGAACAGTTCTCCTGCAATGCATGGACCAGTCGTGATGCACACGTCGCCGGAGTAACGGCGTCATGACCCGCCGTCGCGTGCCGACACTCGCTCACGAGACATCCTGGTCCCTGCTGAACGAAGGAGCCGCACTCGTCGCGGCAACAGCGTCGTTCACCTTGCTCGGCATCAAACTCGGCCCGACCAGCTATGGTGCGTTCCTCGCCGTCGGTGCAGTCATCGGGCCATTGTCCGCTTTCGCCAGCAGTGGCGTGTTCCTGACGGTTCTCGACCACCTCAAGCGGGGTCGCGATCCCGCCATCGACGTTGTCCGCTCATGTGTCGCCCTGGCAGCCATCATCGGCTCCCTGGGTTCTGTCGTCGCCGTGACGATCGTGGCGGTCTTTGTCCACGCGATCGGCATCGTGACGGGTGTGCTGTTGTGCGCCGGTGAACTGATCTTCGGTTCGCTGTCGAGCGCGCTGCTGGGCGTGATTCAGGTCGAGAAAGGGTTCATCCGGGTCGTCCAGACCCGCATCTCCTACCACGCAGCGCGCATTGTGATGCTCGTAACCCTGTGGCGGGCGGACATCGTTCGACTGCTGCCGTACAGCATCGCGCAGACGGGAATGCTCATCGCGTACTTCGTCGTCACGTCAGGAATCGTCCGTCGCCATTTCAAGCGTGCCCGCCTCGTCGGATCCATTCGGCGGCACGATCTCCGCAGCATCGTCACCTACGCATCCGGACTGTCGGCCATCAACGTGCAGAACGATGGTGACAAGTTCGCGTTGAACCGGTCAGGCTTCGTCGTCGACGCCGGCCGGTACGGCTTCGCGTACCGCTTGGTGCAGATCGGACTGTTGCCGGTCACGGCACTGCTCAGCGTCACGCACGTCTCGTTCCTCGATCCGGCGACGAACATCAAACCTGCGGAACGAGCCGTTCGACTCGCCGAGCTGGCATCGCTGTATGTGGCGTTCATCACGATCGTGCTGTGGTTCGCGGCGCCGATCGCACCACGCCTGCTCGGCCCTGCGTACGCGAATACGGACGAGATCATTCGATGGCTCCTGCCGCTCATCTTCTTCCGTGGCATCGGCACCTTTGCGATGAACGGCTTGCTCGGTCTCGACCGCAACGGACTGCGCACGCGATTGCTCATCGGCAACGCGATCCTGAGCGTGATCCTGTACGCAACACTCATCCCCGCTCATTCGTGGCGTGGGGCGGCGGTGGCTACAGTGATCAGCGAGGTCTCGCTCTTCACATGCGCCTGGGTGGCACTCTTCGTGTGTCAGCGTGCGAACGTGCGGGCTCTGCACGCTGCGGTCGCCCTCGGCCCCGACGAGATCGAACAGGGCGATCCGCGATGACCGCGCCGACGATCGCGGTGGTCATTCCCGTCGGGCGCGTCGCCGACAGCCTGACGACTCAGATTCGAAGCGTGCTGACGCAGACCCTGGATCGACCCTTCGAGGTGGTCCTGTCCGTCAACACTCCCTCGCGGCACGCCCACACCGAAGTTGGGAGGCTCGTCGCCGAGTTGGGAAATGACCGTCTTCGCTGCGTCGACTCGTCTGCAGTTCGCGGAGCGGCCCACGCCCGCAACGCCGGTCTTACCGCGTGCAGCGCCGACTTCGTGGCATTCTGCGATGCCGACGATCGTGTCCATGATGGCTGGCTCGCTGCGCTGTTCGCCGGACTCGACGAGCGCGATGCGGTCTCCGGTCGCGTGGTCGACGTCTTCCCTTCACCGCGTATGGCGCACTGGCATCCACCCACCACACCTGGCGCACTGCCGACCTTTCTCGGCACGCCGTATCTGTTGTCCGGCAACCTCGCCGTTCGACGTGCTGCGTTTGAGGCAGTGCGCGGTTTCGACGAGACCTTGACGCGATGCGAGGACATCGCATTGGGCTGGGACCTCATCCGCCACGGGTATACCTTGGGATATGTCGAAGACGCCGTGATCGACTACGTGCATCGGCCGGGTGTGCGAGCGATGCTGCGTCAGCACTACCTGTATGGGCGTGGAATGAGCGAGGTCATCGCCCGCCACGGCATCCCGTCCGAATCGGGCACCATCACGCTGCGCGGCGTGCGCGCGCTGCGGCCGAACGCACAGCGACCCAGCCGCCGCACCATCGTTGGAACGATGCGCCGTGGCGCGATTGCGACTGGCCGCGTTCGAGGCATGATCGGGGCCGGAACGTCTCGTTCACTCAGGCCGGAAGGCCAATCGTGAACGCATCGATGCCGGCGAAGCCCTTGCGCCTCGCGTACCTCGCGACCCACTACCCGGGGGCCACCCACACGTTCATCCAGCGCGAGGTCCTCGCGCTGCGGGCGCTCGGCCACCAGGTCGTGACATTTGCCATCAACACGGAGAGCGACGTGCTCAGCGACGTCGACCGTGCCGAGGCAGCGGCCACTCGGTACCTCAAGGGAATGCCCGTCCTGTGGATGCTTCGTACGATTGCGGCCTGTGTGCTGACCGATCCGGTCGCCACCTTCGCAACCCTGGTCGTGGCGTGGCGCGGGGTTGGGCTCGATCTCGATCGGCGCGGGCGTCGCATGGTGCAGGTAGGCGAGGGCCTGCTGCTGGAGCGGATGTGCCGCGACGAAGGTATCGAACACATTCACGCCCACTTCGGCCAGGCGCCCGCCAACATTTCATGGTTCGCGACCACCTACTTCAACCGTGCCCGGCGAGGCCGCACGATGACGTGGAGTGCGACGGTCCACGGCCCGCAAGATTGCCTCAACGAACCGCCACATCTCCTCCAGCGCAAGGTGAGGGCGGCCTCGTTCATCATCGCCGTCTGCGACTTCACCAAGGCTCAGCTGCTTTGGAGGCTTCCACCCGACCTGTGGGATCGAGTGCACGTCGTTCGCTGCGGTGTAGATCTGAGCGGTCCGTTGCAGGTCATTGATCGTCAGCCGAACTCGCCGTTCCGGGCTCTCATCGTCGCCCGACTCTCTGCCGAGAAGGGCCACGGCGTGGCGTTCGAGGCGTTGGCAATGGTCAGGGCACGTGGACACATGGTGCAGCTCGTGCTCGTAGGTCCAGGCAACGAAGAAGATCCGTATGGCGACGTTCTCAATCGACTCGGCATTCGTGACAGCGTGACGATGATCGGCGCCGTCCCGCCGGCGCAGATTGCTGCGCAAATGGGCCAGGCCGATGCCCTCATCGTCCCGTCCTTCGCTGAAGGGTTGCCCGTCGTCATCATGGAGGCAATGGCTGCGGGATTGCCCGTCATCGCCTCCGGTATCGCGGGCGTACCCGAGTTGGTCGAGCACGATGTCACCGGCTTGCTCGTCGCTCCTGCTCGCCCTGATCTCCTGGCGGATGCGATACAGAGGCTGATAGCCAGTCCAGACCTAGCTCGCTCGCTCGCAGCCGCGGGTCGTTCACGAGTCGAGCAGCTGCACGACGAAGAGACGAACATCCGCTCCCTCGCCGAACACTTCGCGAATGCCGTCCGCCGCTGAGCACGCCGGGTCGTAGGCGCGATCGACACCTCACGTCTTGTGATCGATGGTCACCCCGAACACACCGATTGCCAGCCCGACGCTGCGTCCCATACTGGCCAGCGCCCACCGAAACTGGGGAGGCTTGCGTCGGATGAGGTTTGTGAACGGTGTGACGGCGGCCTGCAGCAGAGCCTTGCCGCAGCGGAGCAGCAGTCGAGTCGACGTGGCCTCGTGAGTCGTGCGGTTGATCTGGGCAATGTTGTTCCCAAGCCAGAACTGTCGGAACAGGTGGTAGCGAAAGGTCAACCGGCTTCCCGTGAAGTCCTCCGTCACGATCGAATGGGCTGCATGCCGAATGACGGCGCCGCGCTTTCTCGCCTCGGCGTAGAAGACCATGTCCTCGCCGCCCGCCTTGCCGAAGGCCGGATCGAACCGCACACCTCCGTTGTTCAACCACGAAGAACTGAACAGAGCGTTGCCGGTCGTGCCCATCGAGGGCTCTGACCCGTCCTCGAACGAGGGCTGATCATTCAAGAACGGCTGTTCCATCAGCCAGTTCGGTGCGCCGGGGGGAGCACCGAAGATCCGGTGACCGGTCACGATGTCGGCGTTCGTGGAGCGTTCCATCTCGAGCAGCTCGACCAACCATCCGGGGTCCGGCATGCAATCGTCGTCCATCACCGCAACGAACGGAGCCAGTTGACGGCACTCGTCCAAGACCACGTTTCTGGCGGTCGAGATGTTGCCGGAGCCGACGTGCCGATACGACACCCCACCTCGAAAGCGGTCGCGAAACGCTCGGGCAACTGGTTCGGCCGAGCGATCGGAGCCGTCGTCGGCGATGAAGATCGCCAAACGAGGCGCGCCGTCGACGTCACACAATTCCGATGCCCGCTCGAGTAGCGCCGTCAGCTTGTCATTGCGATGGAATGTACAGATGCCGAGAACCGCGTCGGCCGATGGCGCTTTGTCGGTTGCCACGTCACAATCCCTCGACCACCGACGTCAGGAACTCGGCATAGCGACGGCCGATGTGCGGCCAGGTGAACTGCTCCTCCACGCGGCGAACGCTACAGTCCGTGACCTCACGTTCGTGCAGCGCCTGGCGGATCGCAGCGGTAGTGGCATCGGCCAACGTCGTGTCGACGAGCCAGCCCTGGTCGCCTATCACCCAGCGCGTCAGATCTCGATCGTGGGCGACGATGGGAAGGCCCGTCGCCAGCGCCTCGAGATAGACGTTGCCGAAGGACTCATCAGTACTCATGTGCAAGAAGACATCCGCGCAGCGGTACAGATCTGGCATCTCGCTGTGGTTGACCGAGACACGCCGATAGCGATCCCCGAACAGCTCGCGGCCCGTTCGGTCCGTTTCGTCACGATGCGGGCCGTCGCCGGCGACTACGAATGCGACGTCAGGAATCTCCGCGCACGCGCGCATTCCTTCCACGACGCGCTTCGTGGGCACCAAGGCGCTCACCATGAGCACGAGTTGCCCGTCGAGCGGCAGTCCGAAGCCGGCACGATCTCCCTGGCCGGGTCGGAATCGCTCGACGTCGACCCCGTTCGGTATGAGGCTGCAATTCCAGCGGTTCCTGTTGTGTTCCAGATATTCCGGGCACGTCACGACGAGGCCGTCGCAACCGAACATGCGGTACTCGCGCTTTCGGACGTACGCCGGCCACTCGCCATTCTGGGTGATGTAAACGTGTTTGGCGCCCATGCGTCGCCCCAATCCGCGGAGGACCAGGTTGGTGAACGGGAAGGAGCAGGTCAACGTGACATCGAACCTACGACCGGCGATCTTGCGGGCAAGGCCTGGCACGAAGGTCAACTCCTCGTAGATGTATTCGCTGCGCATCGGAGGAAATTTCGGGTATCGCTCGAACCGTTCCCGCGGAAGACATCCAGACGTGATGAAATCATAGGAGGCACCGGGCGAAGGCTGTCCGGAGCCGATGAGTGTGACATCGAATCCGGGAAGGCTGCTCAATTCCGACGCAACGGTCTCGATCGCTACCTCGGCTCCCCGATGTACGCGATGCAGGCCGGGTAGCGCGAAGAGCAGTTCCATGTCAGCCATCACCATCCCGAGTGTGATCGTGGTTGGCAAGCCCTGCTGCGGCAGCGAGAGCGCTGGATCCCCGATGGCCGGAGATGTTGTACCCACGGTTCACGTCCGATTTCAGAACATCGAGCTGGGACGGCCGCACGATCTGGATCGGTTCGGCTTCGGGTTGGAGGAAGTGGACCACGAAGCCATGGTCCAGCAGGTAGGTGGTCACCGCATGGCTGCGGTCACTCCCGTGGTCTTCCACGAGCAACACGACATCGCAATCCTGCAGCACGCGCGATGCTCCGGAGAGCGCTGCGAGCTCGGTGCCCTCGACGTCGAGCTTCACGACGAACGCTCTCGCATCGGGCGCGAAACGTGCAGCGAGGTCGTCGATGGCGACAGAAACGACGACCGTCGACGGCAACGTTGAGAGCGCCTGATTCGCCACGACCTTGCGAGCGGCGTGCTCCGATGCGTCGTCGAAGGCGAGTACATCGCCCGATCGCTCGTGGACCGCTGCGTGCACAGCCACGATCCGGTTGCCGTTGAGACCTACATTGCGCTGCAGCAACGAGAACGTTTGCGGGGATGCCTCGACGGCGATCGCTTGCTGGTGACCGAGTTGGGCGCCCGACGCCAGAACCGACCAGTAGCCGAGTTGGCGCCGGCGTCGATGAGGCAATAGTCCTGCTTCGCGAGGGACTCGAAGCACCGTGTAGAGCTCTTTCTCGTAGCCGCCGCCGACGAACATCTCGGCAAAGTACTGGTCGAGCGCCGGAAACTCGAACGCACAATCCTCGGCCACAGCACGAATGGTCGGATGAAAGCGGTCGGCATTGAGAAGCCGAGCCTGAAGGTTGAACCCGTACTTCCCAAACCTTCGCTGGAGACGTGGCCCGAGACGAGTGCAGCAGTAGGCCAGCGCGCTGATCGGAGCGAACGATGTCGGTCGCACGGAGAACGAAGGGGTGCTCACAGGGTTTCTCCACTCTCGCCAGACCAGCTGGAGGAACTTCATGTCGTCGACGAGGTAGCGCTTCGCCATATACCCGGGCCGACGAATGAGGCGATGGACCCATTCGAGACCAGATCGTCTCATCCAGCCAGGGGCGCGTTGTTGGAACCCGACGTGGAACTCGGCAGCTGCGCCGAGCAGCAACACGATCGGTGCTCGGGAGACCGGCACCGGACGTTCGCTGAGGAGCAGTCCGAGCCGATGGTTCTTTGGCATCGAGACACCGAGGATGACGAAGTCCACGGGAACGGCAGTGATGCGATCGATGATCTCGTCGACCACGACATCGAGCGCAACGCGATCCTCGACGTCGAACTGCTTCGGGACGACGAACGTCGCCATCGGGTGTTCGGCCGCCAGCCTCGAGGCCACCTGGTCACTGCCGACGACCAGCAGTACTCGTCGACCCTGCGCAACCAGCCGAGGCCACAGATCTGCGAACAGATCGGTGCCGGTGAGCCGACAGGCCAACGGTCGCCGCAGCAGCCGACTGGCCCACACGATGGGCATGCCGTCGGCCAGAGCGACATACGCGGCCTCGCCCGCCCGGCGCTCCTCGGGGTGCCGGGTGTAGCGAACAAGATGATCGACGTTCGGCGTGACGACGCTCCGCCACGAGGCGGACGGCTGATCGACGTCGTGGAGCAGCTTTTCGGTGACCTCGCCGATCGACGGGACGTCGAGAAAATCGATCCCGAACAGGCGCTTCACTGCAATAGGTTCGTCGTTCCGAGGCGTCATCGAGTCAACCGGTGATGACCGGGCCACTGTCCACGTACTCGAACGCCGAGGCAGGTAGCGCACGGATCTGATCCATGTTCGTGATCATCCCAACGCGCGTCGCCTTCTCCGGAGATCATCCAGTTCGGTCCGTTGTCGGCGACGATCACCCCGTAGTTCTTCAGGGCCTCGGCGATGACACGCGACTGCCCGGTGAAGCCTGAAATGTCGAAGTCGGCGCGCAAACGCAGGCGAGCACCGAAGGGCAAGAGCAGTGAGTCGTTGTTGCCAACCAGATGCGAAGCCGGCGCAATCACCGCCCTTCTCGTTTGGTTGACGATGATTCGAAGGGCGTGATTGATGCGACCGGATGCGACCTCGTCATAGCGAAGCAACCCAGGCAGGATGGGGAGCCCAGCGGAGTCGGCGGACGGCCAGTACATCGGCTGGCTGTCGGTCTTGCCGAGATCCCATTGTGCACCCGTGCCGGCATACCATCCTCCGGACGAGCGATGCGACGCCCACAGTTCGAACAGGGCGCACGTACCTTGCTGCACAACGATGATGTGTTTGTCGCTGTTGTCTTCTTGTGGCGCATCGAGTGGAATCGGGAATGGTCCGGGATCGCTGACTTCGCCGTACTGGTCATAAGTGATGGGCACCAATGGCTGCGACGCCGGAACGACAATCGGATGCATGCCCGACGAGGGTCTCGACCAGAACGCGAACTGGAGCGTGCTCCGACCCCCGAGCGCGTTGCTGTGGGCGATGACAGCCGCCGATTCCTGGCGCACTGGAAAGGACCCGATTGGGGTGTTGTAGAGGTAGTTCGGTGGAAATATCGCACAGCCTCCGAGCGACGATCCTCCACTCCAGATGCGACGCGCCGGGGCGCTCGCATTCGCTGCTTGATTGAGGGCCGCTGGCCCCGTCGACGCCGCACCGGTATCGCCGGGAGCCAGCGTGGCTGCAACCATGACAACGCCAATGGCGAGTGCGGAGGCCGGGCGCAGGTGCGGGCGATGGGTTGTTGGATACCGCCTGAGATGCTCCACGGCCACAATGACATCCTTTGCAATCTGTCGACATAGGTGCCCTCGGCGAGACCGCCGAGCCGCCGCCAAACCCAGTCTACCGAGGCGAGTTGGTATTCTCGACCGCGTGGCGCCGCCGGAGTTCGCGAAGGTTTCGAAGCAGCTCGTGACCGCGAACCGCGAACGTGAGACTCGGCAGGTTCCGACAGGACCTGTGGATCAGACCTGGATGCAGTTGGGCGCGGTATCGCTGATATTCGGCCTGCTGTATGGCTACGGAGCGTTCGAGAATCTCTATCACTTGCACCCCCAGAAGTACGTCGCCCTGCAGATGATGTTGGTGGTGCCGGCTCTCCTGCTCTCGCCGCCAGCGCGCATCAAGCTCATCATCCTCCCGATCCCGTTCCTGCTGTTCGTTGCGTGGTGGATCTCCTCGTACACGTGGAGTGCATTTCGGCCGGCGTTCGTGCCTCGCTCACTTGACGTCTTGACCAACATCCTCGTGGTGATCATCTTCGCCAGGGTGCTTCCGGTTGCGCATTTCCTGCCGCGCCACTATTCATGCGGGCTACCTGGCCATCGCGCTCATCGGTGTCGCCCTCGTCATGAAACCGGCGAGTGCGTTTTCCGGTGCGATCGACCTCGGCAACACCGACGGTGGTCTGCGCGGTGGATTCATCCACAAGAACTTCATGGCGCCCTGTCTGATCTTCACGACCGTGCTCGTGCTGTGCTTCGAGCGACGCCGGTGGTTGCGCTACCTCATGGTGATCGGCGTCGTGGCCCTGCTCATCCTCGCCAAATCGGCGACCGGCCAGTTCACCATGCTCGTCACGCTGGGCTTGTTGTGGGTCCTCATGCAATACGACTACGTGGCTGCGATCCTCAGGCGGTCGTTCAACATCGTGACGGTCGGGTTGGCGTCGCTCGCCCTCATCCTGGCGTTCGCCTTCCAGGAACCCATCTTGAAGTTGTTCAACAAGAACGACTCCTACTCGGGACGGTCGCTGCTCTGGGCGGCTGTCATCAAGGCGATCAAGGAGAGGCCGTGGACGGGGTACGGCTGGGGCGGCACGTACACGGACTTCTCCCGTGAACCGACGCGATCGTTCCTCAACGCCATCGGCTATCCCGTGTTCCACAGTCACAACGGTGCGCTCGAACTGCTCATTCGTGTCGGCGTCGTCGGCCTCATGCTCTACCTCCTCCAACTTGCGTCCACGATGCTTTGGGGATGGCGGCTGACCAAGCTCGGCGATCCGTTGGGGCGTGCCACACTTCTGCTCGGTGCCATCACAGTGATGTTCGCCATCACCGAATCTCTCACCGTCGTCGGTGTTTGGTACGGCCTACTGTGCGCGTTCGACTGTCTGTGCCGAGGACGCGCTTCGGGCGACGGATCCGTCAGCCGTCTGGCGGGCACACCCCGGCACTCACGACGAACTCTGGACGTTGGCCAACGAGTCGGCGACTACGATGGTATCGGAGGGGGATCGACCAGCAGGGGTCCACTGTAGGGGGTGACTTGTGCGAGTTTGCTGCCGTCGCCGAGTTCGCCGTCGATGCATCCGCGGAGGGCGCGGATGCATTGATTGACCCAACGGTTCTCGATGGTGGGATCCCACGCGCCGAACCAGTCGGAGTGGAACGTCGATCCGCCGGCGTGGGTCATGCCGGCCATGCGATCTGAGGACAGGTACCAGTTCTCGGAATCGCCATCGTGGGTCCACCAAGCGGCAACGGTCAGCTCAGCGATATGCACGGGGTATCCGGCCGGGCACGCGGCGACGCCGGTGGTGTACGAGATGTAGGCCAGGTGGCCGCGGTGGTCGGCCGAGTCGAGGTTCGTTCCGTCCCAGCATTCTGGGAAGCGGAGGAGCACACCGACTCGTTCGCCGGTGGCGCAGTGCGGGATCGTCTGCTGTTTGATCTGGTTGGTCTCGCAATACCAGTCGAAATGTGTCTCAGTTGAACCCGTTGCCATGTCGTACCCGGCGATCATTCGCAACCCTGTAGGAATCGGCGCGACCGCCTTGATGCCGGCGGCGTCGGCGTACTCTCCCTTGTAATACACGATGAGGAAGTCGGGTACCACGACTTTGCCGGCTGCGTTGAACATCGCCGGCGTCCAGTATGCGGTCCGGTTGATCGGACCACCCTGGCATGTGCCGTCACCAGCGCCACGGAGAGATGCATACGTGCTGTCCGCATTCGCCGACGTGTTGCCGAAGAACATGTGGAGGTGCGACTTGCCGGGCTGGCCCGGGTACACGATCGGATCGTCGTAGGCCAGATGTGAGAACTGGCACACCGTACGGAAGGCACCCGACGGTTCCTCTGCCGTCGACATCGGCACTGCACCACCCGTGGTCAGATAGGTGTTGACGTCGAAGTTCGATGCGATCGGACCTTGCTGTCCGAGCAGGAGGGGTCCGCTCGTCGGGGCTATAGCTGCTGCCGGCGCAGTTGCGTCGGTGGCTGCCGGTGTGTTCCTCGGCCCGCATCGCCCATTGCCGAATCCTGGACGCAGGCCACGCACATCACGAGGACGATGACCAACGTCGCATCCGCCCGGCTTGGCAACCGGCTCTTCATGGGTTCTTCCTCGCAGCAATCGTCGCTTCAGAGACTCGTTGTCACGGAGTCGTCAACCTTCCCGAGAACTGTAACCGCGAACGTTGCTGGGGCGCAGCGCGACACTCCTAGCTGTCCACCTCCACGACCGGTGCAACCCCGACTACGTAGGTCGGCGCGACGTCGGCGATCTGTCGTGAGGAGAACCAGAAACGCCCGTAGACTTCCACCAGTGCCACCGCGGTCAGACCGTCCTTCGACACCGCGCTGGTACCTGGTGGCCTCGGCGGCCCTCCCCGTGTTGATCCTTGTCGTGTCGATCACCGGCAGCCGGCTCGGACGAAGCCGTTTCGACGACGTGACGGCGTACTTCGATTACATTCGCGACGTCGGTCATCCCGGATTCGTGACAATCTTTGGCAGTGCCGGTTTCTTCGTCACCGCCGTCGTCGCCTGTGTGCTCGCGGTTGCCGGCACCCAGGCGACGCGGGCGTGTCGCGCGTTAGTTCTCACGGCAATTCTCTTCTGCATCCTTGCGATTGACGAAATGCTCCGACTGCACAACGCCTTTGCAGGTGGTGACATCATCGTTCGAGTCGTCTATTGGTCCATATTCTTGATCATTGCATTCATTCTCGGTCCAATGATTCGTGGACGGCTAGGCGCAGGGGTATTCCTCATAGGGATCGCGTTGTTAGTGATCTCTGAGCTCATCGACTTCTATTCGGCCGTCGTGACCATGAACTCGCAAACCGGGCATCGGTGGAGTGTTGTGGAGGAGACCTTTGGAATTCTCGGCGCCTGGTACACGGCGCTCGGCAGTCTTGGCCTCGTTTCGAGCTTGGTTCGGCTCGATGACCGGTTGGACGACTCGGCGCCCGCCACCACGGCAGGTTCGCACTGAACGGCGCCGAGTGACTCAGTACGCGTCGTAGTCAGTACGCTACGCACATGGTCGCGACGGGACGGCTCGGTGCCGATGTTTGACGACTCCGTGCTGCAACTCGATATCGAGGCCGAGATTTCAACCATCATCCAATCCATTCGCACAACTGTCTCGCAGCGATGTCGGCGACGGGGCACAGTGGTGGGTGTATCGGGCGGCATCGACAGCGCCGCCTGCGCTGCCTTATGTGTCCGGGCGTTAGGTGCGGACCGGGTGTTCGCTCTGTTCATGCCAGAAGAGGATTCGTCGGACGATTCGCTTCGGCTTGGTAAGCAGTTGGCTGAAGTGCTCGGAGTGAGATTCGCAATCGAGGACATCAGCGACTTGTTGCGAGGGGCGCGCTGTTACGAGCGGCAGCAAGAAGCGATCCGCACGGTGTTCGCCGACTTTGGACCGGGTTGGAAGAGCAAGCTCACGATTCCGTCGTTGCTCGATGGTGACCGGTTGAACGTGTCGAGAATCGTTGTCGAAGATCCGACAGGGCGAGTGATGTCGGCACGGCTCTCCGCCACGGCCTACCTGCAGATGGTCGCGGCCACGAACTTCAAACAACGAATTCGCACGATGATGGAGTACTACTACGCGGATGCACTCAACTTCGCGGTGTGTGGCACGCCGAATCGACTCGAATACGACCAGGGCTTCTTCGTGAAGGGTGGCGACGGGTTGGCTGACATCAAGCCGATCGCCCACCTGTACAAGACACAGGTGTACGCGATCGCAGCCGCGCTCGGAGTTCCGAAGCAGATCTGCGAACGTACGCCGACGACCGACACGTTCTCACTCCAGCAGACCCAAGAGGAGTTCTACTTCGCCTTGCCGTACCGCGCCATGGACCTGTGCCTGTTCGCTCACAATGCCGGCATCCCCGCCGGAGACGTCGCCGCAGCGCTCGATCTGACTGGCGAGCAGGTCGAGCGTGTCTTCGCAGACATCGAGAACAAGCGCCGCAGCACGCTGCCGCTGCACCTACCGGCACAGTTGGTCCGTCCAGTGCCCGAGGTGGGCGATTCCGTCGACCAACCCGGAGGCGTCTAGTCCGAATGTGCGGCATCACGGGAAAGGCCCAGTTCGGAGGCGCTGCGGTTCACGCTCCGCGCGAACTGCTCGCAGCGATGATCGGTGAAATCACGCATCGCGGGCCGGACGATTACGGGCTCTATCGAGATGATCGAGTCGGGATGGCTCACGCCCGATTGTCGCTGGTCGACCTCGTCACCGGTCAACAACCGATGGCAAACACCGACGGGACGACGTGGATCGTGTTCAACGGCGAGATCTACAACTACGTCGAGCTGCGAGCCGAACTCTCCGGCCTCGGCTACAAGTTCCGAACACGATCCGACACGGAAGTGATCATCGCCGCGTACGAGATCTGGGGCACCGAATGCGTTCTCCGCTTCAACGGGCAATGGGCGTTCGGGCTGTGGGACAGCGTTCGCAATGACCTCATGCTGTCGCGGGATCCAATCGGGATCTGCCCACTCTATGTCTGCGAGCAACAGCAAACCGTTTGGTTCGCTAGCGAGGTCAAGGCGATCTTCGCCGACCCCGACGTTCCTCGAACACTCGACCCTCGGGGCATCGATCAGACGTTCACGTCGTGGGCGCCAGTCGCCCCCACCACCGCGTTCGGTGGAATCGAGGCAATCCGACCTGGAACGTACCGCGTGTATCACGGCGATGGGCGAGTGACCAACCGCGTCTTCTGGACACCGACGTTTCGCGATCAGCACGAGCCGTTCGCGATGTCGCTCACTGAGGCGACCGAAGTGCTGCGCGACAAGCTCTACGAGGCGACACGGTTGAGGATGATCCGTGCTGACGTTCCGGTCGGATCGTACTTGTCGGGCGGCCTGGACAGCTCGTTGATCGCCCGGATGGGCGCCGACGCGGCGACGAGCAACTTCCGGACGTTCTCGATCGGATTCGAGGACGAGGAATTCGATGAGCAGGTTCATCAACGGCGGATGACGGCGACCCTCAGCAGTCAACATGAAACAATTGTCGTTCGACGCGCCGACATCGCTGCCGTATTCTCGGATGCGATCCGGCACGCCGAGGCCCCTGTGTTGCGAACGGCGCTCGCGCCCCTCTTTCTGCTGTCGAAGCTCGTTCGTGACGGTGGGACGAAGGCCGTGTTGACCGGCGAGGGCGCGGACGAGATGCTGGCCGGCTACGACATCTTTCGGGAGGCGAAGATCCGCGAGTATTGGTCGCGCCGCCCCGATTCAAAACGTCGGCCCCTGCTCTTGAACCGCATCTATCCGTACCTGGCTCGTTCGCCGACACGTATGGGCGGTGTCTCGCACACGTTCTGGCGGCAGGGTTTGGACCGCGTCGGACAGCCCGACTTTGCCCACCATCCCCGCTGGAGGACGACGTCGACGCTGAAGCGCTTCTTCTCGAGCGAGTTCAACGACGCACTCGCCGCGCAGCCGGCTTCGCCGATTCTCGCGGACCTTCCCGAGCGATTCTCGCAATGGGAGGGGCTGTCCCAAGCACAGTACGTCGAAATCGTGACATTGCTCTCGCCGTACATCATTTCGTCCCAGGGTGATCGGATGCTGATGGCCCATTCGGTCGAAGGTCGCTTCCCCTTCCTCGACGCCGACGTCGTCGAGTTCTGTAGCTCGCTGCCAGCGAGCTACAAGCTGCCGAGACTCGACGAAAAGCACATCCTCAAGCGGCTTGCGTCCGGCTTGGTGCCGGATACGATCATCTCCCGCAAGAAGCAGCCGTACCGGGCTCCCGATGCCGCATGCTTCTTCTCTCGCGACGCACCATCGATCGTGAGTGACGTCTTGTCACGCGACAGCCTCGTCCGCGCAGGCGTGTTCGATCCGAGGTCAGTGGACGCCTTGTGCAGCAAACTTCGTGGGGTCGCCAACTCGCCGGACCAACAACCGTTGAGCAACACGGACAACATGGCATTTGTCGGTATTCTCTCGACGCAACTTCTTGAACATGCATTCATCCGTGACAGTCGGACCCGAGCGCACCGACCGCCCGAGTTCACGACAGATGTCGATCGATGCCGTTCAACTCTCATCTAGCCAAGGAACGACCATGCAGAAGAGTCTGATCAGTGCCTCCGTCCGGAGATTCATCGAGACCAACCTTCTCTTCGGCGACAGCGCTTCTGTGACTGACAATTCTTCTCTCTTGGAGAGTGGCGTACTGGACTCGACCAGCGTCATCGAGGTCATCTCGTTCCTAGAGTCGGAGTACTCGATCACGTTCGATGATGATGAACTGGTTGCCGCCAACTTCGAGTCCATCGATCGCATCGCATCGTTCGTCGACGGCAAGCTTCGTTAGCGCCGCAGATGCTGCTGCACGAGTACCTCGCGAGGGCGGCCGCCACGTATCCCGACAAACTTGCCTTGGTCTGTGGTGACAGGCGGCGGACATACGCAGAGCTGGAGCGCGGCATGGATGCGCTCCGTGCCGAATTGCAGGCCATCGGAGTAGTCGTGGGGGATCGGGTGGTGGTTGTCATCCCGAACAGTGTTCCTGCAGTGATCGCTGCCTTCGGGATCGTTGCCGCAGGCGGATGTTTCGTGGTGATGGATCCGTCGACCCCGCCGGAACGGCTCGCATACGTGATCGATCACTGCCAACCTGCGGCGGTCGTGGTGGTGCCGGAACGACAGTCGGTGCTCGTCGAGGCGCAGGCGATCGCGATGCATCGGTGTGCCCAGATCGTGCTCGACGGCGATGGAGCTGTCATCGACCCACGGCAGCGTCACAACGACGTCCCGCCGCCGCCCGAGGTGGCCGACGACGACCTCTGCGCGATCATCTATACGTCAGGCTCGACCGGGCGCCCCAAAGGCGTCACCTTCACGCACCGAAGTGTCGACGCGGTCGCGACCGCGGTGAGCAGCTACCTCGAGCACGACGCCAACGACATCGTCCTCAGCGTCTTACAGCTCGCATTCGGCTACGGGTTGCTGCAACTCCTCGTCACGTTTCGATGTGGCGGCCGATTGATCCTGCAGCCTGGGTATGCCTTCCCGTACGACCTCGTCAGGACCATGGCTGACGAGCGAGTCACCGGCTTCGCAGGCGTACCGACTCTGTTCGCTCTGCTCCTGCGCCTCGAGAACGTCTCGAGCGAGATGTTCGTCACGCTCCGGTACATCACCAACGCCGCAGCGGCGATGCCGCAGAGCCTGCTCCCGAAGCTGCAAGCGATGTTCCCAGCGGCGCAGATCTACTTGATGCACGGGCAGACCGAGTGCCTGCGCACGTCGTATCTGCCACCGAACGAGATCGACACACGACCCACGTCCGTGGGACGTGGCATGCCCGGTGTCGACTTGTGGCTCGAAGACGAGTTCGGGAAGCCTGTTCCACCCGGTCAAGTTGGAGAGCTGATCGTTCGGGGTGCGGGCGTGATGTTGGGGTACTGGAACGATCCCGACGCGTCGGCTGCAGTCGTTCAGTCCACCGACGTTCCGAACTCGCGCATCCTGCGCACCCGCGATCTGTTCCGCATGGATGACGGCGGTTACCTCCATTTCGTGGCGCGTACCGACGACATCATCAAGTGTCGAGGGCAGAAGGTCAGCCCACTCGAGATCGAAGAACTGCTCTACTCCAGACCGGACATCGTCGAGGCGCGGGTGATCGGCGTTCCCGACGACATACTTGGCAACGCGATCCGGGCCGAAATCGTGCTCGCCGCTGGTGTTCAGCTGAATGAACCGGTGATCAAGCGATACCTCCGCCAGCATCTCGAGGACTACAAGGTGCCTCACCAGATCGCGGCGGTCGACGCGTTACCGAAGACGTCGAGCGGCAAGATCATCCGCCGCGCTCATCCGAACTCCTAGTCGAACGCATCGCCCTGCGTTCGCGTCCACCACTCGCCGCAGAGGCGGCCCAGTGATACGTCACCCGTACGCAGCGGTACTGTCAGACCGGGATCGTGGGCGTGCAACATCACGAAGTCGTTGCGGTACACGTACACACTCGGCGAATCGCTCAATGCCATCGCCAACTGACGATCGGCCTGTCCCATCAACCCGACGCTGCCGTGTTCGATGGCGTCGTTCCGCAACGCCCACAGGAGGCGAACGTGGTTACCAGGCGTTGCCGCGGCGAGTGCGACCTGCCCGAGCCCGCGTCGATTGGGGTAGTACATCACCACCCCGACTGCCGCAGGTTGTGTGCCGTACACAGCGATCATGCGAAGCGGCCCGAACTGCGTCTTACAGCTGGCCATGTTGGCCAACCACGCAAACTCCTCGGAGGTGCCAGCGAACTGGAGCTGACCCGGGTCGTCGAGCTCGCTGACAAAGGCGTGCACGAAGGCGGCGACGACAGGCCGGACCGTTGCCGTGCTGATCCGCTCTGGCGCCGTGCTCCAGCGTCGGGCGACAAGTCCGTCGAGCGCTCGAGCGACCGGCGCCAGGGCAGCTGCGAGTCGCCCGGTGGATCGGGTCCGGCCGGCGAACGAGACGCCGAGCGAGAGGGGCTTCAACGGCAGCACCCAGCGCATGCTCTGGAATAGCGCCAGTTCGCCGCCTAGTCCGTGCCACATCCTGATCGCGACCGGGCTCGCCGTGTCGGTGAGTGCGATGTCATGCGGACCGGAGAGGAAGGCCTTCAGCAGTCGCGTCGCGACCAGTGGATCGTTGTGCGTGGGATCGACCATGAAGTTGCCACCGACGACACTTCGAATGTGGCGTCCGCACATGCGCAGCGGCATGGGGACAGTGCCGATGAACCCGACGACTCGCTGCCCGGTCGACTCGGCGACGAGCGGAGGATTGAGCGTGTCGTACCACGGGTTGGCCAGATACAGATCTCCGAAGTACCGCGAAAGGTCCGTCGAGCGGGCAATGCTCGTCTTGTCGAAGGCCTTGATATATAGATCGGCAACGCGTGAGAGATCACCGTGCACGCACGGTCTCACCGTGCTCATCTCATCCTCACAAGCGCTATGCGACCTGATCGTACGGTGGTTTGCGCACTGGCGTCGACATTGGGCCACCCTTGACAATCGGGGCGACCGGTTCGGGCTTCCGCACGCGCAGGACCGTTCGTGTCAGGCGCCACATGATCTGTTCGAACGTCCCTGCGAGGATGACCAGATCGAGCCCGATCGACCAGTTCTCCACGTAGAACATGTCGAGGCGGTGATAGGCCTCGAATGACGGATTGTCCCTCGCCTCGACCTGCCAGAGGCCGGTGATCCCCGGCAGGACCTGCTCACGCATACGAAGCGCAGCAGGGAACTTGACGACCTCGGAGGGCAGCGCGGGTCTCGGCCCGACCAGGCTCATTTCACCTTTGAGCACGTTGATGAGCTGAGGCAGTTCATCGAGGCTTGAATCGCGAAGAAACCTGCCAACTCGTGTGACTCGCGGATCCTTGACCATCTTGAACAGCGGACCGTGCCGTTCGTTCGCTCCCCTGAGATCGGCAAGTTCATGCTCTGCGTTGAGCCTCATGGTGCGGAACTTCAGGACACCGAAGGTCCGTGCGTCGCGACCGACTCTCGTCTGGGTGAACAACACAGGTCCCCGGTCTCCGAGCTTGACAGCGAGTGCGACAGCGAGCAGAACGGGACTGAGGACGACGAGCGTGAGGCTGGCGAGAACAAGGTCGAAACACCGCTTGGCGACGACCTGCGCCTTCGCCAGCGATGGCGCTTCGACGTAGAACAACGGCTCATGAGCGAGCGGCAGCGAGCGAAGTCGACGTGCATCGATGCCCGCGATGCCGGTGGTGATGTGCACGTGGCATCCTGCCGAATGGAGGTTGCGGATGAGTTCGTTGAGGCGGCCTGCCTCGAGACTGCTGGTGGAAATGACGACGCCTGACGCACCGATGAAATCGACCAAGTACTCGGCGTGTTCGACGTCGCCGAGCCAATGGTCCCCGAGCCCGTTTGCGGCCGCCTCCGCCCGATCTCCGATCACGCCGGTGATCACGATGCCGATGTCTCGGTGAGTGTTGAACAGGTCGATGAGATGCGCAGCGGCCTGATCGGTACCTATGATCGCCATGCTGCGCCGGTATTCGCCTCGCTCGCGAGCGTGACCCACCCAAGAGCGGAACCTCGAGCGTGACGCGCAGACCAAAGTGAACGACAGGGCACCCGCGAGCGCGGTGTATCGCACGTAGAGGTCGACCTTGACGACGCGGTCGAACACAAGCATGAAGCCGGCGAGCACCAACATGGCTCGGGCCGTGCGCGTGGTCTCGACCACTCGCACTGCACTCACACGGGCTAGCAGTAGTCCTTGGGATCGCATCGCCCACACACCCGCGAACTGACGCGAGAGCAGCAATGCCAAGCGCTCGGAGCTCGCCGTGCGTGTCCGTGAAGGCGGTGAGCCAGAGGGCAGCCGCGAAGCCGACGAAGACAGCTATGCCGTCGCCGATCACCAGAACGAGCTTCAGTTTGTTCCGCCTCAGAAACGCGCGCACGACACCTGTGTCGCCATCCCTATCATCCATAGTCCCCATCGTGGGTCAACTCCCCGTCCTCGGGCCACGCGCCGCCAATCATAAGAGAAGGGAGCAGCGGATACGATGGGCCGTTTGGCTCATTGCCACGATGAAGAAATCCCCGTATGGTGGGGGGTCGCGGCGAGGGCCTGTCTCCTGCGGGTCATCAGTAATTGCCCGCTCGCACCAGGGCTTAGGTCGAATGGCCTAGTCTTCGTCAAGTGGCACGTCGTGTCTGGGGCCTTCGGTTCGTGGGAACAATCTGCGTACTCACCTGCTGCGGCGGGGGTGCATCATCGAACGGTCCCGGCGCGGTTCAGGTCAAGTTGGAAGATTTCCTGTTGCACGTCTCGACGACGACTGCGCCGTCGGGCGCGATCACGCTGCACCTCGAGAACGACGGACCTTCGACACATGAGCTCAACGTCGATCGGACCGACCTTGCTGCGGATCAGCTTCCGTTGAGGGCCGACGGTCTTTCGGTTGCCGAGGATTCACCATCGTTGACGCGGATCAAAGCGGTCGAGATCCTCGAAGCAGGCGACAGCACCAACATGGATCTCGACCTTTCACCCGGCCACTACGTTCTCTACTGCAACCTCGAGGGCCACTACTTGGGACGGATGTATGCAACGTTCGACGTCCACTGAACCGAAGGTCGATGCGCCCCGCCGTTCACGGTGGCAGCCTGGCCGGGCACTCGTGTCAGTCGCAAGACGCGACCGGGGAATCGTGCTCACCATCGCCGTGTTCCTCGTCCTCATCGCATCGATGGTGGGCTACAACGTGGCAACGACCGCCAACCAGCGCGACACCGCACTGATCGTCAACATCACAGCGCGCCAACGCACGCTCGTCGAGCGGTACATCAAGGATGTGTTGTTGACGCTTCAGGGCATCCAGGCAGACCCTGGGCCGAGCCGCGACGTATTGATCGAGCACCGCGACGGTCTTGCTCGACGGTGGCAAGGTGGCCGCGCCGCAGGGGAGCACCGACGCCACGGTCATGATCTCCGCCGTTGAGGAGCCAAGGGTTCGGCGCCAACTCGAGCACGCCCGCGAGCTGATCTTCGAGCTCACGACGACCGGCGATCGTGTGCTCGCCGCCGGGCAGGAATCGCCGACGTATGCCAAGGATGTGCGACAGATGCGCGTGCTCGCGGCCCAGTTGTCGAGTGTCACGGGAGACGCCGCCGGCGGGGTCACGAGAAACGCACGTGACGCGCTCACGAATCTGGTACTCGTGGAAGTGATCCTCGGGTTGTTCAGCGCGGCGGCAGCGGTCGCGATGGGGTTGCTACTGCGCCGGGCAGGTGCTCGCCAATCGGCACGCTTCCGTTCACTCGTCCACAACTCGGTCGACCTCATCACCGTGATCGACGAGCGGGGCAAAGTGAGGTACCAGAGCCCGTCCTCTGAGCGCGTGCTCGGCTTCCCGCCGAGCGAGATCGTCGGCACGCCATTCATCGCCATGGTGCACCCGGATGAGCGAGCGGAGGTGACGGCCATCGTGAGCGGTGAGTCCATCGAGCCGGGCGAGACCTCGACGGTGCGTTTCGCGCTCTGGACGCGAGACGGCAATTGGCGGTCGGTGGAGGGCTCGATCACCGACCTGACACGTGATCGGTCGGTGGAGTGGCTTGGTCGTCAACGTGCACGATGTCACCGAGCGTGACGAGGCCGCCGTCGAATTGGCTGCAGCTCGCGACAGTGCGATGGAAGCATCCAGAATGAAATCACAGTTCCTGGCGTCGATGAGTCACGAGATCCGTACGCCGATGAACGCGGTGATCGGGCTCTCCGAGCTGCTGCTCGACACCGCCCTGACGGCCGAACAGAGGGAGTACACCGTCGGGGTGCAGCGGGCTGGTGAAGGTCTGCTGACGATCATCGACGAGATTCTCGACTTCTCCAAGGTCGAAGCTGGTCGAGTTCAGCTCGAGAGCGTTGGCTTCGATCTCGCCGAACTCATCGACGAGGTCGCCAACCTTCTCGGCGACGTCGCCAACGCCAAAGGCATCGAACTGCTGGCGCACTGCGCGGCAGACCTTCCAACAGGTGTTCGCGGCGATCCAACCCGTCTGCGCCAGATCCTGGTGAACCTCACCTCGAACGCCGTGAAGTTCACCCAGGAGGGTGAGGTGGTGATCCGACGCTGAGGCCGATGGGCCGGCCGAGCAACGAGACGGCGCCGACCTCATGCGTGTCCATTTCTAAGTCCGCGACACCGGCATCGGCATGTCCGAAACGGCCAAGCAGTTCATCTTCGATCCGTTCTCGCAGGCCGACGCCACGACCACGCGGCGGTTCGGGGGAACCGGGCTGGGTCTCGCCATCGTGAAGCAACTGGTCGAGCTGATGGGTGGAGAGGTGGCCGTCGAGAGCAAGCCCGGAGTTGGCAGCACGTTCACGTTCGTCGTCCCGCTCGAGCTCTATCCCCTCAGCCCAGGCCCTCGTGCCCATCCCCACGCTCGCCGGATTGCACGCGCTGGTCGTGGATGACAACGCAACGAATCGGCTCATCCTCACCGAACAGCTGCGGTCATGGGGCATGCGCGCCGAGGAGGCCGACGACGGTCCGACAGCCATCGTCCGGGCGCGCTACGTGGCCGTACGTGGCGATGCATTCGACGTTGCTGTACTCGACCTGAACATGCCCGAGATGGACGGGCTCGAGGTGGCACGCCTGCTGCGGGAAGACCCGTCCACCGCGGGGGCCCGGCTGTTCCTGCTGAGCTCGTCGGGGCGCGTCAAGGCAGATGTCGCGAC